>NZ_ASWD01000001.1 GCF_000407485.1 Enterococcus pallens ATCC BAA-351
ATCAGCGAATCAATCAGCACATCGATTTCAGACAGTGCGAGTGAATCAGCAAGTGAATCCGCAAGCTACAGTGGAAGTACGTCAGTAAGTACAAGCGACAGCACAAGCACAAGCACATCACTAAGTGACTCAAGCTCAATCAGCACGAGCATTAGTAACAGTGACAGTGCAAGTCTAAGCACATCGATCAGTGAATCAACAAGCACATCGATTTCAGACAGTGCGAGCGAATCCGCAAGCTATAGTGGAAGCTCATCGGTAAGTACAAGTGACAGTACAAGTACAAGCACATCAATCAGTGATTCAAGGTCCGATAGTACTAGCATTAGTGATAGCGAAAGCACAAGCCTAAGCACGTCACTAAGTGATTCAAGTTCAATCAGCACAAGTATTAGTAACAGTGACAGTGCGAGTCTAAGCACATCGATCAGTGCAAGTGAACGTAGTGAATCAGCAAGCTACAGCGGAAGTACGTCGCTAAGTATCAGTGAAAGTACAAGTACAAGTACGTCAATGAGTGATTCAAGATCAGACAGTACAAGTGTAAGCAATAGCGAAAGCACAAGTCTGAGCACGTCACTAAGTGATTCAAGCTCAATCAGCACAAGCATTAGTAATAGTGATAGTGCAAGCGAATCAGCAAGCTATAGTGGAAGTACGTCACTAAGCATCAGTGAAAGTACAAGTACAAGTACGTCACTAAGTGATTCAAGTTCAATTAGCACCAGCATTAGTAACAGTGACAGTGCAAGTGAATCAGCAAGCTACAGTGGAAGTACGTCACTAAGCAATAGCGAAAGCACAAGCACCAGCACGTCATTAAGTGACTCAAGCTCAATCAGTACAAGCATTAGTAATAGTGAGAGCACAAGTCTAAGCACATCGATCAGTGCAAGTGAACGCAGCGAATCAGCAAGCTACAGCGGAAGTACGTCACTAAGCATCAGTGAAAGTACAAGCACAAGTACGTCAGTGAGTGATTCAAGATCAGACAGCACAAGCATTAGTAATAGTGACAGTGCAAGTGAATCAGCAAGCTACAGTGGAAGCACGTCAGCAAGCATTAGTGAAAGTACAAGCTTGAGCACATCGATCAGTGCAAGTGACCGAAGTGAATCAACTAGCTACAGTGGAAGTACTTCGATTAGTTCTAGCGAAAGTACAAGTATGAGTACGTCAGTAAGTGATTCAAGATCTGACAGTGCAAGTATGAGTGCAAGTACAAGTTCTTCAAGAAGTACGTCAGCGTCCAATAGCGCGAGCATGAGTTTATCTAATTATGGAAGCACAGGACGTTCTGAACTTCCAAGCACCAAGGGATCTCAAACAACACCAAGTACCCAAACAGGAACGGCTAGAACTGCTTCAACTGGTTCTGCTGCATCTGGTGGAACAAGATCTTCTGGTACAGGCACTTCAGCAAGTGGCAGTGGTAAAACTCTTCCACAAACTGGAGAAAATGGTCTTCAAAGTAAAGGATTGTCATTTGTTGGTTTGGCATCAGCCCTAGCAGCTATTGCTCTTCTGAAAAAGAAAAATGATAGTCAACAGGAACAATAAGCTTTAATCAATCAACAGTCCTTTTCAGACACACAAAAAACAATTGAATTGTTTATCCAAAGGAATTAATTTTCCTTTGGATTTTTTCTTATTCATTGAAATGTATGTTTTATTAGAGCAGAAAGTGGAGGAAGAAAAGATTGAGCAGGAGAGAGAAACACGTGAGTAACTCTTTTATAGTGAGACTAGCAAAGGACTTTATTGATGACATAACAGAGGAAAGCTATACACAGCTTAAGGAACGCATGGAAGATAAAGAGAAAGAATTTGCACAGCTGCAGCAAACCTTTGAAGAACGTGAAGCAGAAATAATTGAAACATATAATATGAAGGAAATCGATTTATGCCAACAGTTAGTAGATTATCAATTAGAGATCGAAAGCTATAAAAAGCAACTAAATAAACTAGCAGAGCAAAATAAGCAGCAGCAGGTATTGAATAGTCGAACAGAACAATCGTTTAATCATAGTCTTCAACAGTTCAAGCAAGTAAGAGAAAAGCTTGAAACAGAACGGAACATTCTAAAAGAGCAATACATAAAAATAACGAATCAATACAATCATGAGCTAAAGGAAAAAGAGGAGCTAATCGAACAATTAGGAATCGGTAGTTTACAAGGCGGAAAGTTCAAAGCAAATGCAACGATGTCATTACGATATGGGTTATATGAACTGAAACAGACAAATGGAAAGCTGAAAAGTCGGGTACAAGTTCTTAGAGGTATGCTGGCAGATGGTAAATAAGCATGAATAGCCTTTGGGATAAGCACTTTTAATAAATGTTTGATGTGGTTTTTATAAAAACTAGTAATTACTGGTTAAAAAAAGTCATTGCGCTTTTTTCCATGCTTTGGTTTCTTATACCAGAGAATAGAAAAAGAATCACAATGACACAAAGGCAAATTAGAATGCAGCACTAAACCAAGAGCTGATTTTACGGAGCTTCAATGATTACTGGAAGAATAGTTTCAATTAACTCAGAATTTTCGTTGCTAGGATCGTTCAGAGTTACATTCACAGTATAAACACCAGGCTTGTTCCAGTTATTATCAGCAGTCCCGCCACCAATACTTCCTAAATAGAGAGGAGTCCCGTCACTTTTATGAGCAAAAATACCATTTTCAGGTAGAGCATAATAAAAGTAATCAATTGTAGGCATGGCAGAACTAATCCAAACAGGAGTATAAATAGGTTTGATTTTGAAATCAGCATTCGGGTCTTCAATGATCACCGGAAGAACAGTTTGGATTATTTCAGGATTTTCATAGTCAGAAGTATTCAGAGTTACATTCACAGTATAAACACCAGGATTGTTCCAGTTATTATCAGCAGTTCCGCCACCAATACCTATCATTCTTAAAGGAGTCCCATCACCTTTATGAGCAAAAACGCCATTCTCTGGTAATGCATCATAAAAGTAGTCAATTGTTGGCATGGAAGGACTGACCCAAACTGGAGTATAAATGGGTTTGATTTTTAAATTGGAACTTGGAGGAGTGAGAGAATACTCTTCCTCAAAGGTATCATTAAGAAGATTTGGGGATATGGCCGAGGCAAATGCTGTCGTGGACTTAAGGGTGAATAATGCAAACAAAGCAATTAGAAAGACACTTAGAACTTTTTTCATTTTGTAAACGCTCCCTTCTTTTGTATGTAGTAGCTTACCATGCTACGTTTCTCAAGAAACACAATGTTTCAGATTTGGAACATTGAAGCATAAGTACTGCCTGAGAGCTGATCATCGATTTTATCCATAAGTATGTGGTGCCGAGATCATTTTAGGCAAGAAAAAAACGACTAAACATTGTTTAGTCGTTCAACGGATAGCTTATTTCAGGTTCTTCTTTTTCTCCAAATGATGGAAAAGAGTGGTGGCTGTCAGTACAGTAGCCATACCTAGAAGTGAGAGTTGAGAGTTTAAGTGATCATCTTCACCAGTTTTAGGTAATGTCTTAGCTGAGCTGCCTGAACCTCCTGATTTAGCGGCGCTAGTACGAGCTGCTGAACCAGTGGATCGAGTATTGCCCGTTCCGTTTGTCCGGTTGTTGTTGGAAGAACTATTTGATACAGATAAAGCCAATGATCTACTTTCACTTGCTGAGTTGGATGCTATTTCACTCATGCTTGTGCTATTTGAAATAGAAGTAGAGTCTAGGATGGAGGAAGAGGTACTTTCACTCCAGTAATCACTTAATATTTCTGAGTTCAAGTTACTTGTGCTCTCGCTGGCAGATACAGAGGAGAGACCTGAAGTACTCTCGCTATAAGACATTGAGGCACTTTCTGAACCACTTTCACTGTTGTATTCACTCAAAATTGTTGAATTCACATTGCTGGTGCTTTCACTTATGGAAGTAGAAGCACTTAAGCTCATGCTGAATGACTCAGTAGTTGAACCGCTAGTCGATTCAGTGGTAGAGTTGCTAGCTGACCCACTATTAGATTGACTAGGAGTGCCAGAAGCAGACTGACTCGCTGATTCAGTTAAAGACGCACTAGTCGAGTTCGTTGTAGATGAACTAGCCGATTCAGTAACTGAATTACTAGTAGAATTAATGGTAGAGCTTGTTGATTCTGCAGTAGACCCCGCTGGAATAGTAGTGGTTTCCTTATTGGCAAGCACTTTAGCAGTATCTACTTCCATCCCAGCATTTGCTTGCGGAGTAGTTTCAGCAGCATGAACTCCTGACGCAACACCGGTTACCCCCATTACGCCCCCAGCCGCTGTTAAGGTGGCATACATCCAATTTTTACTACTATTTTTTCTTTGTTGCTTTCTTGCTTCTTTTTGCTCTGCTTGCAGCTTTTTGCGTATTTCTTTACGACCCATTTTTATGAATTTGCTCCCTTCTTTTCCTGTTAAATATAGATTTGACACTCTGAAATTATTATCTCATAACACCTTAAGCTGAGATTACAACGTCTCAATATTGGGAATTTATTTGTAGCATTAGCAGTTGAATGCGGTCATAAAAATGAAATTGATCGAGCGAGGGCAGGGAATGCTCAGATGCTTTCAAGCTAACCTATTTATCTTCCCATTTATGGGACATCCTCCTTTTTTCAACACTCTGTCGGTTAAAATGAAGAAAAGGAGAGTGTGCTAAATGAAAAACAAAAAGGAATACGTTTCAAAGGGGTTGCTTTTACTAATGATTTTGCTGTTTTCCACTAGTCCGATTGTAGTAAATGCAGTTGGCACAGGGCAAAGCAGCAGTACCACAGAAGAAACATTCAATTCGAAAAGTACCACGGTTAGTGAATCTGAAGAGGTAATCGCCTCTCAAGCTACTCAAGAAAACACGGAATCCGCTACAACCGATAGTAGTGAAGCGGAGGTGATTGATGACAATCAGGTAAGTAAAAAGGATGCTGACTACGAAATGATCTCTTCTATCACCACAGAAACTTTTTGGTGGGATACCGTTCACAATAAGAATTTTAGGTACAATAGTGATATTCCACCAAATGATGCTGGATATTGTACAACAAACCATACGCAAGGCTATCTTGAACTTTCTGATACTCGGAAATTTGACGTAGGCTGGAAATTTATTAATATTACGTTTAAAGGCGAGGTCTATTCTCCTGGAGATAGAATTTATGATGAGATGTTTTTAGGCAACCCGAATACTGAAGAGTTACAAAAACATCTTCGTTATAACTTTGAACCATTACTATTTAACGTACAGATTTCCTATCAGGGACTTCCTAGTGATGTAGTGGAAACTTTACCTAAGTTCGATCCTAATCCGGTTCTAAGTGAAACGATGTACACTATTCCAGAAGCACCTGAAGTAGAGGGGTATGTTTCTGCTGACTATGTTTGGTTTAGAACTTCACCTTATGACATGCGTGTAAAGATCGGGGATCAAATTAGTGTTTCTGGTGGGACAATCAGTGATCGATTTATTTATATTTATGAACCAAAGGTAGAGGCGCAACCTGTAGTCAGTTATTATTTGGACACCGAAGGAAATCCGCTTGCTGACGAAGCATCAACTTTAGGTGAGATTGATGAAGAGTATACGACGACTGCTAAAACCATTCCTGGATATACCTTAGTAAAAGTAGAAGGAAATACTAGCGGGAAGTATACAGCCGCTCAACAAGAAGTTCGCTATATTTATCTAAAGGATAGTCCAGGTAATTTCGATGGTTCTTATATTGACTATGCAGAAAATACTGTGACCAGTATCAATGATGTTGAGCGACAATTAAAAATTGTGAAAAATGCAAACCTAAGTTTAGTCAGCTATGAGAACAACAAATTGACTTCTAAAGTCATAGGCTCTACCCAGCAAGCGAACTTAGTTGGGACAGTTCAGACTGTTTCCAAACGTATCCAAACTGAAAATGGTCGAGTTTACTATATGATGACCATTGATGGCAAACAATACATTTTGCACTCAAATGCTTTCCAGGCTCTGCCAACCTCTTCAGACTTTGAGCAAGAGAGTGATTTGGACAAGTATGCGAATGTAAGTCTGGATTTTGTAGGGAACTATTTGGACAAGATCAACAGCGTGAATCACACCATTTCCTTGGTAAACAATTATAACGTGTATGACTTATTGAAGACTGATGGAGATGCGGCTATTCCACCATACACCGGCACAGTCTCATCATTAGGATTAAAGGATAGCGTGTTCACAGTGAACCAGGAATTTGTTTCCAACAACGGAATTAAATACTATCGAATTCTAGTAGAAGGCTACAGCTATTTTATCAATGCGGCTGCCTTCGTAATTGAAACTGTTCAATCGATGTTTTAAGCTGGTTGATAAAAGAATTTAGAACATAGCTTCCAGTTAAGCGATTGGATAAAGCTCATTTATGTACCACCACCAGAAAAGTTTGACTGCTTTTCTGGTGGTTTTTACTATTTAATTTTCAATGGACGCAGGCAAACACTAAAACCACCCAACTATGTATCAGAGCTCTACTCAAACAAGAGGCACCGCGCGCTGGCACCTCAACGAGCATCGTTTAAGACGGCGACTGTGAGAGTAGTGCTTATTTCTTGTGGTGTCGATCAATGGTGATGATCAAGGTGGCAAAGGCAATTGCCAATGTCAACGCCTGATACACAGTCATGGCGGAAGTCCCTTTCCTAGGATGAACATAAAGCATCACTCCTTTCTGAGAAGTGCAGCCACCGCCAGAAACACTGCTAAGTATTGCGATAGGTAGCCTACTAAGTGTCCATTAGAGGATTATCTTTTGGGCTTTCCCCCGCTCCACACCGTACGTGAGACTTTCACCTCATACGGCGTTCCATGTTTAAGTTAATCATTATTAGCATTCTAAAATTGAGTTATTATTATTATTATTTTTTAAAGTTATTATATTTTAATAGCTTTTTTTTCTGCTAAAATTCTCAGTTGATTGACTTTTTCTAGCTGAGTTTTGTCTAAGTTTAATTTTGTTATTAGGCGTTGTATTGTCAAAATCTGATTGGCATGAATGATCTGATGTACTTCTTTAAGAACCAGCGTCAAATTATTATATGAATCGTCCCGTGTTCTGCTCCAGAGAACTTTGTGATGACAATGCCACTCATTATCTTTAAGTAGGTTACCTGTAACACTACATTTTCCCTTTTGGGAAATATATAAAGCAATTCTGTTGTCATTGAGTTCCACGGTTCCACGTTCTCCCTTAATAGGATGATTTCTCAACCAGCGCAACTCGACTTCTGATACGTTTTGAAGGCTTTTATGAATTTTGTTTCTACCCTCAGAAGTATATTTATTTACGACTTTTTCTTTCGCCATGGCTTTTTTTGTCTTCACACATGAAATAGAGATTATCGGGTATTTCATTAAATAGTTAATATTTTTGGACTTTAGATAAGGACGTAACCCTTTGTCTTTACCTGAGTATTTCCCATGTCTTGTGAATCCATTGGTGTTAATGATTTTTCCATCGCTATTGGTTGCTTTTGGGAATCTGTTATACATTTTGGTAACAAGTGGGTATTGCATATCTCTTAGACAACGAAAGACTTGAGTGGCTATCCTATAATAGTTATGTTTCCCAATTACTATCGAATTGTATCGGTAGATTTCCTGTAATGTTTTTGAGGATTGAGGGCTTTTTTGTATTTTTTTAATTTGTTGATTCAGCTCTCGATAAGTCTTCTCAATCGCTTTTTGGCTCATTCGAGTACGGGCAATATGTTTCCGCCTTTTTTTAACCGCCTTTATTTCAAAGCCGAGAAACTCGGAAGAGTTTCGTTTGAGATTCGTTATTTTTGATTTTTCTTCTGAGATTGAAAGTCTTAACCTCGTTTTTAACCATTTTTGAGTGGATTGGAAAATTTTCTCAGCGCTTGAACGATTATTGGTGAATATCTTGAAATCATCCGCGTACCTCACAAGATGCATCCGCTTAAGCTTCGTGTTGTTCAATGCAGATAGTTTACTTGATTTTCTAGAATATACTTTATGACTTGGAAATTCATCCCACTGACTTTCAATCCATTTGTCGAACTCATTTAAATTGATATTGGCAAGCAAAGGTGATAGAATTCCGCCTTGTGGAGTGCCCTTGTCAGGGTGAATAATATCGCCATTTTCCAGTTTTAATGGAGCTTTGAGTATTTTCCTAATAATAACTAAAAGCGACTTATCACGTATTCCCATTGACCATAGTTGTTTCATTAATTTTGAATGGTTGACCTCATCAAAAAAGCCTTTAATATCTATGTCCACGACATAGAATCGTTGAGCGACGTTGACTTGTGTAGCACACTCTGCTATCGCATTTTCTGCGCTACGATTCGGTCTAAAACCATAACTGCGCTCAGAGAAATGGGCTTCCGCAATAGGTTCTAACACCTGAAGTATACTCTGCTGTATTAATCTGTCCCAAATACTTGGAATACCCAACGGTCGCATTTTCCCGTTGGGTTTGGGGATTTCTTTTCTTCTTACCACAGAGGGGTTGTAGTTTTCCAGCTTTCTTTTCATCTTTTCAAGATATTGGGGTTCACTAAGATTTCCAATGTCTCGGATTGTTTTAAAGTCACAAGAAGGAGTAAAGCTTCCTTTATTTCTTTTAATGTTCCGATAAGCGAGTAGAAGATTTTCCTTACTCATGATCAATTTCATCAAAGAATGAAATTTTTGGTTTTTAAACCCTCGTTGGTATAAGTCATCATAAATACTTTGAACGCCATAATATTCATTATTTCTTAGCTTTTTATCTTTTAGAGCCGTTTCCTCAATTTTCAATATCTCCACCTCTTTCGTACAATGTATGATTTGAGTGGACTTTTTGTCATACTCGAACATTGATAAAATAGAATGAAAATAATTGTTTTCATTTTCTTAAACACTTGTGGCTGTTCCTCATTCTCTCATTACAAGAGTTGTCAACGGTCGTGCCACTACTTTCATCGGATATTAAGAATAGTTATATTCAAGAATTTTCTATTCAACTTATACCGTCGTATCTTTTCTGTTAAGAGAAAGAACGTTACCCGCTTCCGACGTTCCTTATTGACTATCTTTAATAAAACTTAGGTGCTCACTATACTCCGTTGCCAGCTCCACGACCAGTTATCATGTGAGGAGATTACTTACTGCCTGATGTGTTCATTCCTCTGGCAAAGTGCCTTTTAAGCACGAGAGCTATTTCTAACCCTTGAGTGTTACGAAGCGTACATTCGCAAGTTCGTCAGATGTTTACATCATTCTCACCATATTTTATTGACTCCATACATTAATCGTCCAGTTCCATTAGATTTATTAATTCTTTTGGCTTTCGACAGCTAAATTGTTTCGGTTTACTTTCATGCATATGTTACCCAGCTATGGTTGCCTTTACCGTATACGTTACGATAAAAGGTTAGGGCATATTAGAGGATACGTTTCAGGGCGTTACTCCATCATTCCAGTATCTTATCAATAAAGTTCAGTTCTTGATTTGGCAAAGCCAACGAGTGAACTGCTAGTCTCCCTGATAACTTATTAGGCTATCTTTTGACTAGAACGTCTCGCACCAGGTATCACCCCCTTTACGTACCACAAGGGTAGGGTGGGAAATCAAGCTAGCGTTTTTTCTTTTTACCTTTTTTCTTTTTCTTCTGGGCCTCATGATAGGCTCGAATTCGATCTACTTGAGCTTTTCGCGAATTCAACGGTTTCTGGACCGTGGGGCTATCCGATTTCGACGACTCAGAATCAGCGGTTAATGCTTCTAGTTGTTGGGCGGATGTGCTTGGCATCATAGAATTCTTCTTGGCTTGCTCAACAACAGCTGTTAGTGATTCAGGGTTTGCTACATGAGTTTTCAAAGAAGAAGGTGCTACCGTCGGTTTCTTTTCGATCGAATTTAATTTTTGTGGTACTGGAGCAGCTTTTGGTGGAATCGCTGATTTTTCTTTACCTGCAACTTCTTTTACTTCATCTACAACTGGCTTTTCAGAGACTTGAGGTGCTTCTTCAGAAATAATATGTGCTGCAAAGATATTGTTGGGATCAGCGACATAAGCTTCTGGTGTTGGTTTCGATAGATCAAAAAGCGGTGTTTCGATAGTTTCAACAAATTTCGCTGATACGACTTTGCAAAATTGACGAATACCATCTTTTTCAAATAGATGTATCGTGGTCATAGCATCCAAGGCTGACTTGATATCCTCTGGGCTTTTGTTTGGATCTGGATCATTAAAGCTCCAGCTGTGGTTTTTGCCTGCGGCGTTTTCAAATACGGCTGCTAGTTTTAACATAGTTTTTTTCTCTCCTTTATTTGTTCTCTCAGGAACTTTCTAGTGTAGTAAATTCAGGTGCGACAACAGTTGACGGTACGACGGACATTAAATCAGTAGTGACATGTTCAGGTGGGAAACATCGAGCTGACAGGATCTTCCACTCTCTGTCAGTGAAATATTCTTTAAAGAAATAGAAGTAGCGGCGCAACGCACGAGTGATTTTGTTGTTGGCAAATAGATGTTTCACCAAGTCCTGCAGGAACAATTCAAAATCGGTTTCGCCTAGCATATGGCGAACTTTCATGGCTAACAATAGTTGGATTGTTACTGAGCTATCACGAGTTTCTTGGTAAAAATGGAAGATTTGTTCTTCAAGTGTTTTTCTTTTTAAATGAAACAGCTGGTATTGAGTGAAAGGCTGTTCGGTCATTGGTGGTTTCCTCCTTTAGCTCCCGCGGTTAAGAAAACCGCGGGGCATAATTGTAATTAAAATAGTGGTGTTTCTAAGGTAGTGACAAACTCTGCACTTTCAACTGAGAAAAACTGGCGAATGCCGTCTTTCTTGAATAGGTTCAGAGTGGTTAGTTCTTCTAAATTTGCTTTGATTTCCGCTGGAGTCTTGGTAGTATCTGGTTCGTTATACCTCCAGGTCTGGTCTTTATCGGCTTCGGTTTTGAAGCGGACAAGCAATTTTGTTTCTGGCATAGGTTCCTCCTTGATTAGTATTTAGTAACACGAGTTTGGTTAGTGACAATGACACTGTCTAAGCTGCTGCCGTCGCCAGCTAAGTCAGCCATGACTTCACCTAATTTAGTGATGTCGGCTTCGGCTGGGTTAGTGATGATGTTGCTAAAGTTCACTTTCTTTTGTTTGTCTTTACCTTCCTGTTCGATTTGTACTTGTAATTTTGTGCCTAATTGTTGAATCAATTTTCTTTCCTCCTGTGGAATAATTTTTTTGTTCCGGCCGGTGACTAAACAATAAAACATAGGAATAAAAAAACAAAACAGCAATGTTTCCCAAAAGGGGGCAATGTTTCCAAAGGTAAAAAGTACTGTGCGATTAAATCAACATTCTTGTTTGCCAAGTTGGAAACATTGGGGGTGTTTTGGAAACATTGCTATTTTTCGTTAAATAGGTGATAAAGCTTGATTTAAAGCCGACTTTACCTGTTTTATAAAAAGTAGAAATTCGACAATCGCATTTAAAATAACGAGAATTAAATGATATATTCCCTCGGATTATCAGTTGGACGTAAAAAAAGCACCCATTCTTTCTCGTTAGAATGGGTACAATTAATCGTTTATCAATTAGCTTTCTATTTAAAGAAGTTCACCATAAAGAGATTCATGCCAAAGCAAGTATTCTTCTGTCAATGGTTTCAGCTAGAATTTTTTCGAAGGTGATAGATATATGAAAAAGAAACTGATTAAATTTTACAATTATTCATTGTTCTGTCGTCAACAGAAGCTAGAAAAACTTAATGAAAGGCCTCTTCTTTTACGACAGACTATAGATTGTAAAATAGATTTGTGAGTATTCCCATAAAAAAGTAATAAAACATCTTGCCTTAACCTAAACATTAAGTTCTATACTGAGTGTAAGTAAAAGAAAAGGAGTAAGACCCAACCTAAATCATGGACATCAATCTTAATGAAGGTCTAAGCGATTTAGCCGCAATCATACCTACTTCGTTTGGACATGTTAGCGTATCTTACTCTGTTCTTTTACAGGACTGGAGCCCTTGCCAGGAGGTATCGATAATGGAGTAGACAAATGGAACGTCTGCGATCTGATTGAATAGAAGCTGCTTGGAAAGAGATAACTATCTGTCCTGTGACTTTGTGAACAGCCTGGTCTGGCTATCCTAGATGAAGCAACTGGATTAGTAAAAGCCGAAAATACAATCTTTTGCTAAACAAAATCGTCAATGTTTATTGCTCTTGCAATTGACCAGTTAGGAGATGCAGTATCACTGGCCAGTTTATTCAAGCTTATCGAAGGCTAATTTCATCCACTAATGAAAATGATAGAAAAGAGGAGAATAAAATGAACAGACCCTATATTTTTTGCCATATGATTACTTCCGTTGACGGAAAGATCGATGGTACACACAAGAAATTTTTGGAAAGAGGAGACAATGCGTTAGATTTTTACCAGATTGCTTTTGGCGAACATGCTTATTATCAACTAGATGGCTGGTTATCTGGTCGTGCAACTTCTGAGGCAGGATTTACGAAAGGCAAAACGCCTCAATTAGACGAAAACGCTCCTTTGGTACCGGCAGGAGATTTTATTGCTGAGACAGAGCTTTCTAAGTATTATGTTTCGATCGATTTATCAGGAAAGCTGGGCTGGGAGAAGAATTCAATCCAATATCGTGACACACCTGCCCACATTATCGAAGTCTTGACCGAAAAAACTAGCAATGCATATAAAGCAATGCTAAGAAAATTGAACATCTCCTATATTATTGCTGGTACTGAGCAGCTGGATGCTGCGCTACTTTTAAAGAAACTCAAACAAGAATTTGGGATTGAAACATTGATGCTTGGTGGAGGCGGTGTGCTGAATTGGTCGTTTATTCAAGCGGGATTCTGTGATGAGATCAGCATGTTGATCGCTCCTTTTGCAGACGGTTCAGCAGAGACACATGCTATGTTTCAAACAAAAGAAGGTCTGACGAAAGATATTCCTGTTGCTTTTGACTTGGAGCATGTAGAAAAACGCGATCATGGCGGTGTTTGGTTGCGTTACAAAGTCAATTATGACCGTAAGATTCCAAATGAATAGAATGGGAGCATTTGTTTCACTATTTTTTGAAGGGAGATTCTAATTTGAAAAAGTATATTCCAATTTTACTGCTTTCTTTTATTTTAAGCGGCTGTTCGTTGAGTAGTTTAAACGAAACAGCTTCTTCGACAAGTGAAGCATATACATCGTCAACAAACCAAGACTCTCTCAATCAAACAAGTTCATCAGCCCAACATCTTGAAAGTGAGGAAAACGAAACGATGACTAACTTATCCATAAAAGTAGGAAATGAAAAGTTCCATGCAACATTTATTGACAATGCGACTTCAAGGGCTTTTAAAGACAAATTGCCTATGACACTAGACATGGACGAACTCAACGGAAATGAAAAATTCTTTTATCTGTCAGAAAAGCTTCCTACAAATACAGAGCGTATCGGGGCGATTCAAAATGGGGATTTGATGTTGTATGGAACCGACTGTTTAGTTCTGTTCTATAAAAGCTTTTCTACCAGCTACTCTTACAGCAGGATTGCTAGAGTCGATGATCCCAGCGGTTTAGCTCAAGCATTAGGACGTCGTGGAGTAGTTGTCACCTTTGAACTGGTCGGATAGCTGGATGAATTAAGGAGAAGGGGGACGTCAATGAAAAAAATGTTGATCGTGGATGACGACAAACATTTACGAACATTAGTGAGAACCTATGCTGAATTAGAAGATTTTAGCTGTAGGGAAGCAGAAAACTGTACGCAAACGATTCAGGAAATTACGCAAACAAATTACACGATCATCATCCTGGATGTCATGATGCCAGGAAAAGATGGATTTGAAACATTGGCAGAAATACGAGAACTAACCGAGTGCCCAGTCATCATGTTAACTGCTAGAAAAGAAGAGTATGATAAGCTTTTTGGCTTTAATCTTGGTGCAGATGATTATGTGGCAAAGCCCTTTAGTCCAAAAGAGCTGATGGCCCGAGTGAAAGCTGTCTTGAAACGTACCAGCGGACTTGAAGATACGAATATCACTTTTGGAGCGCTGGAGATCAAAGAAAAGGCTCATTCTGTCCGTATTGATAATAAAAAGGTCAGTCTGACTCCAAAGGAATTTGATCTGCTGATTTATTTGGCGAAAAACAATCAGCTAGTCTTAGATCGCGATACGATATTGAAAAATGTTTGGGGCTACAATTATTTTGGCGATAGTCGGACCGTGGATACGCATATCAAATCATTGAGAGATAGCCTGGGAAGCTATCGTCGGCTGATTAGCACTGTTTGGGGAGTGGGGTACAAATTTGAATTCTTTCAACATGAACAAAAACAGCAAATCAATTGATGATTAAGAACGAAAGCTCGTCCTTGTTGGTTCGGGCTTTTTTTAAGAACGGAGCTATAGAATGTCGATTTTTCAAAAATTAAACTGGTTTTTTCTAAAAGAAAAGAAGCGTTATTTGCTAGGCATATTAGGTCTTGTCCTCGTAGCAATACTTCAGGTATTTCCACCACGAATAATTGGCATAGTTATTGACGAAATCAATCAACCAAACATTCGAACGCAAACCATTTTTTTCTGGACATTTATCCTTTTGATGACCGGAGTAGGTCAATATCTATTCCGTTACATTTGGCGTATGAATATCTGGGGTGGGGCTGCGCTTTTAGAAAAAACATTGCGCCAACGCTTGTTTAATCATTTTACTAAAATGGATCGTCTGTTTTATCAGGAGCACCGAACAGGAGATTTAATGGCTCACGCGACGAATGATCTCACAGCGATTCAAAATGTAGCTGGTCTAGGCATTTTGACGTTTGCGGATTCTTTTATTACAGGTGGTGCGACGATCATTGCAATGATTGTATTTGTAGATTGGCGGTTAACGCTGCTTGCTTTGCTGCCGCTGCCTTTACTTGCTTGGGGCTCGAAGGTTTTAGGTGATCAGCTGCATGATGCCTTTACTGAATCACAAAAAGCTTTTTCAACTATTAATGACAAGACACAAGAAAGCATTACAGGAATCAAGGTAATTAAAACCTTTGGCCAAGAAAAAGAGGATAGTCAGGATTTTACTGAAAAAATTCAACAGGCGATTCAAAAGAATAAACGGGTTAATTTTCTTGATGCGATGTTTGATCCATTGATTACAGTGATTGTCGGGCTCTCTTATATGATTACTATTATCGTCGGAGGGTCGTTCATTTTAAGACAGACATTGACTATTGGCCAGTTGATTTCTTTTATCAGTTACATTGGAATGCTCATTTGGCCAATGTTTGCTATTGGACGTTTATTTAATGTGTTAGAGCGAGGGAATGCCAGCTATGACAGGGTGGCTTCACTTTTGAAAAAGGAAACAACAATTCTTGAACATCCACAGGCTATCAAGACCGCAGCTGCTGGAGACATTGATTTTGATATCCATAAGTTCCGTTATAGCGGTGAAGCTGCTGCTGTTTTAACGGATATTAAATTCCATATTTTTGAGGGTGAAACCTTGGGAATTGTTGGAAGGACGGGAGCTGGAAAGACGACCTTACTCAGACTTTTAATGAGAGAAGCTGACAATTACGACGGCCAAATAATGTTTGGTGGTATTGATATAAGAAGATATGCCCTGCAGTCCCTATTTGATGCTATTGGCTATGTTCCTCAAGCCCACTTTCTTTTTTCTCTTTCCATTCGAGAGAATATTCGATTTGCCAATCCTTCCTTCTCTCAGGAAATAGTCGAAAAAGCCGCCACTTTAGCAGCGATCCATTCAGATATCGAGGACTTGCCTTTGGGGTATGACACGCTGGTGGGTGAGCGAGGTGTTTCTCTTTCAGGAGGGCAAAAACAAAGAATCTCGATCGCTCGTGCCTTGGTTCTTGATCCACAGCTATTGATTTTGGATGACGCGTTATCCGCAGTGGATGCAAAGACAGAAGCGGCCATTCTGCAAAACATTAAAAGGCACCGTAAAAGTGGCAGCACAATCATAGCCGCTCATCGACTAAGCAGCGTCATGCACGCCGACGAAATCATTGTCTTAGATGAGGGGGAAATCATCGAACGTGGAAAGCACGGGCAACTGCTAGAAAAAAATGGCTGGTATAAAAAGATGTGGGATCGCCAACAATTGGAAGCGAAGGTTGAAGGAGAGGATTTACTTGGAGACTAATAAAGACACCGAAATACCCTTAAAGGAGCAATGGGCGGTCATAAAGCGTTTGTTTAATTTTGCCAAACCATTTCAACGGATGTTTTTTTCGGCAATTGTCTTTGCTTTAATTTTGGCAATTATCAATGTGTTATTGCCTCGGATACTTCAAGTGTTTATCGACAATCATCTGAAAACAAACACCGCTACGCTGAATGTCTTGCTTTTTTTCTCAGTTCTGTATTTTATTGGCACACTAATCAAGGCAATTGTTTGGTTTTTTCAAAGCTATCTATATAATTATGCATCTTTGAAAACGTATCAGCATATCCGAATTAGACTGTTCGAAAAGCTGCATACACAAGGAATGAGCTATTTTGACCGAGTTCCAGCAGGCTCAATTGTCTCGCGTGTGACAAACGATACTGAAACACTTTTTGAATTTTGGCAAGTATTCTTAATGTTGTTAACAGGTGTGTTCGCCATCCTCTCGTCCTTTTTAGCCATGTTTCAAATTGACCAGCAAATCGCCTTGACGAATCTGATCTATCTGCCACTGTTGCTTTTGATCATTGCCTACTATCAGAAATTCAGTTCAAAAATTTTTCGAAGGATGAGGGAACGGCTTAGTCAGTTAAATACAAAATTAAACGAAACGATTTCCGGTATGCAGATCGTTCAGCAATTCAAACAGGAGACACGTTTAATCAATGAATTTGAAGCTGTAAATGACGCGTATTTAGAGACGCGTTTAGCAATGATTAAGATCAATTCAATTTTATTAGGACCGATTATTAATCTGCTGTATACGGTTGCGGTCGCAGCTTCACTAGCCTTTTTCGGTTTCAAGGCCAGCTTTGATCCCATCGAAATCGGACTCGTGTTTGTATTCACCAGTTATATTCAGGCCTTCTTTAGCCCAATGACCCAAATGATGGACTTTCTTAGTACCTTTTCGGATGGGATCGTGGCTGGAAGTCGAATATTTGCTATTTTGGATAGTCAAGAATCGGAACCAAAGCAGCAGGTTACAGAAGAGAGGGAAATTAAAAAGGGCAAGATTGAATTTCGGAATGTTACATTTTCTTATGACGGCCAACATCCAGTATTAAATGATATCTCTTTTACAGTCAATCCAGGTGAAACAATTGCAGTAGTCGGTCATACGGGAAGTGGGAAAAGCTCAATAATCAATCTGCTGATGCGCTTTTATGAATTTCAAGAAGGCACGATTTTGATCGATGACCAAGACATCAGAAGCTTTCCACGTAAGGAGCTGCAAGGAAAAATTGGACTTGTTTTACAGGACGCATTTATGTTCTATGGCACGATTGAAGAAAATATTCGCTTGTTTAACCAGTCTATATCGGATCAAGAGGTTCTAGCAGCTGCAAAGTTTGTACAAATAGATCAATTTATTAAAAATTTGAGCAACGGCTATCAGACAAAAGTTCTGGAAGGCGGCGCAGGGTTGTCTAGCGGACAAAAACAGCTAATTTCTTTTGCACGTACCATTGTCACTCAGCCGAAGATTTTAGTATTAGACGAAGCTACTGCTACGATAGATTCTGAAACAGAACAACTGATTCAAGCAGGGTTACTAAAGATGCAGGAAGGGCGAACGACAGTTGCGATTGCTCATAGATTATCCACCATCAAGCAGGCAGATAAAATACTTGTTTTAGATAAGGGAGTCATCGTCGAAAGGGGGAATCATGAAGACTTACTTGCTCTGGGGGGAATTTACGCAGATATGTATAAATTACAAATGAATAAGGATTTTTAACTAGCCGAAGGCGATTTCTATTTGGAATCGCCTCTCGTCTTTATCAAAAATTACCTAAAAAAAGCACTCAGCTACTTAACCGGATAATTTCTTCAGAGTGATTCTGGCTTTGGGGATCATAAACCAGAAAATAGTTTCACCATCCTGTGATTCGGCACCATAAGGAATAGCATGGGCATTCAAAATCGTACTGACAATGGCAAGACCGATCCCCGTTCCTTCTTTATGGCCACCTTGATGCTGGACTCGTTGGTATCTTTCCCATATTTGATTTAATTGATCCGGCGGAATTGGGTCGCCAGGGTTGGCGATTGAAACTTTGACGCCTTCTTTATCGTAGGTAATTGTTACCAGGATTGTTTGCAAATTTTTCGTATGATTAATGGCATTGTTTAACAGGTTACGCATGACTTGTCCAATTTTTAAGCCATCGATTTCTGCAACAATTTCAGTGGAGAAGCTTTGTAATTCGACAGCAATATCGTACTGTGCAGCGATACCTTTTCCATATTCAGAAGCTGATTCGACTAGGCTATATAAGTTTATTTGATCGATATTGAGTTTTGAATAGCCTGCCTGCAGCTGAGAATAATCCATGATGTCATCAACCATGGTGCTCATTCTATTAGATTCACGTATTACAAGATCTAAGTTCTTTTTTCGTGTAGTACGATCATCCCCAGTAACGTCTCTGATCATTTCAGCATACCCAGTAATGAGAGCAAGAGGAGAACGTAATTCATGGGAAACGTTAGCAATCACTTCTTTTCTAAGGATTTCTAGCCGTTGCAGCTCCATACCTAATTGTGCTACTGAATCAGATAATCTACCCAATTCATCGTTTCGGTGAATGTCTGGAGTGGCTGAGAAATTACCGCGGGTTAAATCTGCTACGGTTTCTTCAATCTTCAAGATAGGCTTAGAAAAATGTTTTGCCAAAATGAATGAAATGAGTGAAGCCACTAAAGTTAAAAGGATACTTAGAATAAACAATTGGTGTCGATTTATTGAGAGCATTGTATCAATTTGCGTCAGTACATTATATAACATGATTGAAGCTGGTTTCTCTTGATAGGTTGTTGGTATTGCCATCGCAATAGCCGTTGTATCTACAAAGGGTTGAATATCCTTGAAGGTTTCTCCAGTTTGGGCAACTTGATAATTTTTGAGAAGCCATGAATAGTCAGCTTCTAAGTTTTGGGTATCGGCCAGCCGCCCGCTATTGTAGGCGTATAAAACATGCCCTTCTGAATCTACCAGCATAACCAGGCCTACAACAGTCTTACTCAAGAAGTGCAGGGGGTTATCATTTCTAACAGCGTCTATATTTGGAATTTTTCCTACTTGATATGCATTTTCCTGTACTCTTACGTACATATCTTCCATCGTAGCATTCAAGTAATTTGGTTCAAAAAGCTTTATTTGAACGACCCAAAGAAAGGCAATTACCAGCACAACTAAAATCATGTTGCCAGCCCATAGGCGCAATAAAAGTTTGCTTTTTAAATAACCACTGAGTATCTTCCTGAATTTTTTGATCAACATTTTGCACCTCATATATTAATGATTAGATTACTTTTATGTTCACGGGAGAGTATATCATATTTGAGTATATCTAACGTATCTGTTTTTAATAATTAACCAACAACTGAATATTTGTACACAAATCTATCACAAATGGGGCATAACATAGAAGTATAAAAATAATTAAGAGGTGCTGGAATGAACTATTTTGAGATAGTTAGCTCTTTAAGAAAATCAAGAAAAAACATTCATCGAACAAAAATTGAGCTGCAACAAATGCAAGAGCAAAAGTTTAGAGAAATTGCGAATTATGCCTATCATTATTCTGCTTACTATCGAAGAGTCTTTCAACAAGCTGGCATATATGATCGGAATCTATTCACCAAACCAATTTCTGATTTTCCTAAATTAAATAAAGAAGAATTCCTGAAAAATTTCGATGATATTGTTACCAGTAACGATCTGTCGATGGATTCACTTAGAGCGTTTGATGGCTTAGAATTGAGGAAAGATAAAAAGTATCAGGACAACTATCATCTTGTTCATTCTTCAGGAAGTACGGGGAAACCAATGTACTTTGTCTACGATGAGAATGCTTGGAATCAGATGCTTATAGGGATTATCCGAGCAGCTTTATGGGATATGAGCGAGCTGGAAATTATTCGTCTTCTGCTTAAAGGGCCCAAAATTGCTTATATAGCTGCTACTGACGGGCGTTATGGAGGTGCAATGGCTGTGAGTGGTGGCGTAAAATCTCTAAAAGGAAAACAACTTTTTTTAGATATCAAAACACCATTAAGTGAATGGATTAGGGAAATTGAAGCTTTTAAACCGAATGTAATCATAGGATATCCTTCCGCCATAAAAATAGTAGCAGATCTTGTAGCAAAAGGAGAAACTCAAGTCAATGTTTCAAGAGTGATTTCCTGTGGTGAACCACTAAATATCAATTTAAGACGATATTTTTCAGAGGTATTTTGTGCAAAAATTATCAATATTTATGGAGCTAGTGAATCACTTGCATTGGGGGTTGAAACAGATGAATCCGATGGCATGTATCTATTTGACGACTTAAATTATATTGAAGTTCAAGATGGAGAGATGTATTTAACCTCCCTATATAATTATACGCAACCGTTAATTCGATATAAAATTACTGATCAGCTGACACTAAAAAAAGTTGATCAGGGCTTTTCAAAAGCGGAAATTCTTTTGAGTAGAAATGAGGACTTGCTGTGGTTCGAGAAGTCTGATGGCATTGAAGATTTTATTCATCCGCTGGCAATTGAAGGCTTTTGTATTGAAGCTATGCTTGATTATCAGTTTGTTCAGGATAGCAATCGCAGCTTTACGATTTTGGTAGAATCAGCCCTTGGCGCTGACCACGATAGGATTCGCTCAGAGTTTCGTATGGCTATGCAGGAAATTTTGGATGAAAAAAAGCTTAGTAACGTGAAGTTTGCCATTAAGTTTGTAGATAGGATTGAACCTAACTTAATAAGCGGGAAAAAACAACTGATTCAAAAAGAATATAATTTGCTTTCAGTTGAGCCTGAATTTAGTCAATCCTTTCATGCTGAAGACAGAGTATATTCAAAATAAATTACTGATGAATGGATACCGTGGTTTAAAAATGCGGGCACGAAGTACTAAATTAGCTGGTAGTGTTGAATGAGCAAGGAATAAGTAATGCCTCGGTAATGAAAATAATTGCCGACTCGATAGACCTTCAAAATGGTAACAATAGTGCTTACTTATGAATAAAATAAACAGAGAATAGAGAGGCGTTAACATGAGTATTTTTGATCAAGAAACCAATCGATTTGAATCCTACTCCTATAAATGGGAGGTGTCTGAAGACGAATTACCAATGTGGGTGGCGGATATGGATTTTAAAACGGCTCCTGCTATCATAGAAGCCTTAAAGCTTCGAACGCAGCATGGAATTTTTGGCTACAATGTAGTTCCCCAAGAGTTCAATCGTTCAATCACGACTTGGTGGAAAAAGAGACATGATTTAATGTTAGACGAAGAATGGATACTCTATTGTACGGGAGTAGTTCCAGCTATTTCTTCTATAGTAAGAAAGCTGACTAGGGTAGGAGACAATATTGTCGTTTTGTCACCAGTTTACAATATATTTTATAATTCAATTGTAAACAATCATCGAAAAGTACTCTCTAGTGATTTGGTATATACTCAAGGAAATTACGAAATCGATTATCTTGATCTTGAAGAAAAACTGTCGGACGTTAACACGTCAATGCTAATCTTTTGTAATCCTCACAACCCGATTGGGAAGATTTGGGACAAAAAGACTCTTGAGAAGGTTGGAGAATTATGTGTAAAACACGATGTCCTAATTATTAGTGATGAGATTCATTGTGATCTTACTTTTCCCTCAGAACACTATACCCCATTTTTAGCTGTTTCTGATACCATTTCAGAAAAGCTTATTATGTGCTGCGCGCCTACGAAAGCCTTTAATATTGCTGGGTTACAGACTTCAGCGATCGTAGTAAAAAATGAAAAACTTCGAAAATTGGTTGAACGTGGAATAAATACCGACGAAGTGGCAGAGCCAAACAGCTTTGCTATTCAAGCAGCTATTGCTGCCTTTGAAAGTGGCGAAGGATGGCTGCAAGAATTAAACCGCTACTTGTATGAGAATCGATTATATATTGAAAGTTTTATCAACGAACATTTACCTGAATTACGCTTGATAGAAAGCCATGCTACCTATTTAGCATGGATCGATTGTTCAAAGTTAGCTAAAGATGCAGCAAAATTATGTCAGTTTATTCGTGAAAAAACTGGGCTATATCTAACATCCGGGGAAGTTTTTGGCTCAAATGGCCAAGCTTTTATTCGCTTAAATTATGCAACCAATCTAACTCGTGTAAAAGATGGAATGAATCGATTGTTGAAAGGGATAGAATTGTATAAGGCAGAAGGATGATTAATACTGTTGATGAACATAGTTCGTGATTTGGAAACATGCTATACTACATTTAGAGAAAGAGTTTGAGGTGATAAAATGAATATTTCAGAAGCAGCAAAACTGATGAACGTCACAGCGGTCACTTTGAGATATTACGAACGGGTAGGTCTTATTCCTCCGGTAACAAGAAAAAATGGCGGGGTAAGAGATTTCCAGCAAGAAGACTTAAATTGGATAGAATTTATTAAATGTATGAGAAGTGCGGGGCTTTCAGTCGAATCATTGATCGAATACACCTCATTGTATCAGCAAGGAGATCCTACACTGGAGGAACGGAAAAAATTATTGCAGGAAGAACGGAATCAATTGGTAGCCAAATACAACGAGATTGGTGAGACGATTAAGCGTTTAGATTGTAAAATTGAAGATTATGAAAACGGCAAATTTCAGGAAGCAGAAAAACGGCTTCCTGATTGGACAGCATAATAACATCGTACTCACAAACCTTAAAATTCTGGTTTGTGAGTTTTTTTGTTTTTCGCTAGAAGGAAAAAAAGATGAGATTTCCTGTTGACTTGATGTTAAGGTTAAGTGCTAAAGTTAGTTTATCAGATAGCATTATTTCGAAACAGCACTGATGAATGAGCACAATTTTGACGGAAGGGTGAATCTAGTATGGATAAATTTATGCTCGAGGGCAAAGTTGCAGTAATTACTGGAGCCAGCTATGGAATGGGAAGAACAATTGCAGAACTGTTTACCTATGAGGGCTCCCTGTTGTTTTAACGGTACTTGGCAAAGATAAGCTATGAAGTAGTTAATGGCTTTCGAGCTAAAGGACAACAAGCCATTGGGATAGTGGCTGATATCGGTTCAACGGAAGATACTAAGCGAGTTTTTGCACAAACAGTCGAAGAGTTTGGTGATTTAGACATCTTGATAAATAACGCTGGTTTAGGTGAACAAACGATGATTGATGAGACTGATGATGAATGGATGCAGCATGTTATGAACATCAATCTAGCTGGGCCTATGCGTTATATTCGGGAAGCGCTCCCGTACTTTTTGCCAAAAAACGACGGTGTCATCATCAATGTATCTTCGGTAAATGGTGAACGTCCGATCTGTGGAGCTACGTATACAGCGACCAAAGGAGCCTTAAACACGTTGACGAAAAATGTCGCAATTCGCCTGTCTAATACGGATATTCGGTGTAATGCTATTGCGCCGGGAGCTACATTGACGCCTGCACATTATGCCAACAAAGCTGGTGAACAGCCTGGTGGAGATAAAATGTTGGAATTTGGAAGCAAGTATTGTAATTGGAATCTCCCTGAAACAGAACCAATTGATCAGGCCTATGCTTGTTTATATTTAGCAAGTAAAATGGGGCGGCGGGTAAAAGGTCAAGTTTTACAAGTTTGTAACGGAGCCTTTTTATAAATAACAACTATCTTTTTTTTAGGATGGATATTCCCATGGAAACTGAAGAATGAAGTTTGTGAAAACTAAATAAAAAATTTTTTGTGTAAAAGGATTGACAGCGTTTTTTTACCGTGGTAGTATTCTATTCAAATAGAAAAACGGATTGTTACTCTCGCGGAGGCATTACCAAAAAGTTGTCAACTTTTGGTGTCTCTGCGTTTTTTTTATGGAAAGGTGAGTAGGATATGTTTAATGTGTTTAAGAAAAAGGGGTCGATCTTGACGGCTCCAGTGACAGGTAAGGTAATTGCTTTAGAGAATGTACTGGATCAGGTATTTGCTCAAAAAATGATGGGGGATGGTGTTGCCTTTCAATATGACGGATCAACAATCTTTTCCCCATGCGACGGAAAGGTAAAAATGATCGCTGAAACTAAGCATGCTATCGGAATAACGGATAGTGCGGGTGCCGATATCCTCATCCATATTGGTTTGGATACAGTTGCCTTGAACGGTGAAGGCTTCACAGTGAATGTGTCCGTTGGTGATAAACTATCGAAGGGTCAGCCGATCATTTCGATTGACCGGGATTTGATGGAACAAAAGGAAATTGATTTAACTACGCCCATGATTATTACTAATGCCAATGAAGTGAATTCAGTTTCTATTCTAAATCAAGATGGAGAAGCAGTAAAAGGTCAAACTGAAGTGATTAAAATTGAGTAAGAAATGAGGTCCGACAATGAAGGTCATAAAAAAAATTAATAACAATGTGGCGCTTTGTCTGGATAATAATAACCGTGAACTGATGGCTATTGGGGCAGGTATTGGATTTCCAAAGGTTCCATACGAGTTAACGGATTTAAAGAAGATTGAACGAACGTTTTATGGTGTAAATTCAAGGTATATCCAACTGATTAATGAAATTCCTGAGGATATTATCATTCTTACGGCAAATGTCCTTGATTATGCTTCAATGATGGTCGAATACGAGCTGCCTTCTAATTTGGTTTTTACGCTGGCTGATCATATCAATTTTGCGATAGAAAGACACAATAAACAAATGCCAGTAAAGCTGTCTATTTATCATGATGTGAGGCATTTGCATAAGTTAGAGGTGAAAATTGGCGAGTACGCACTTGATTTAATTCATGTAAAACTTGGGATAAAGCTATTTCCTGATGAAGCGCTGGGGATAGCGATGCATCTAATAAATTGTTATCCTTCCCAGACGAAAGATAATCTGAAGGAATATCATGTCATTGAAGACATCACGAAAATCATTGAGGAAGATTTCAATATTTCTATAGATCGAACAAGTACAAGCTATGCAAGATTTATTTCACATATGCAATATTTTCTTAGAAGAGAGAGCAGTGGCGATAATCGCAACACTGAAAACTTGAAAATATTAGACTCAGTGAAAAAAGAATATCCCAAATCCTATGATTCTGCTAAAGAAATTATCCGTTTTATCAAGCAAAGATATGGATGGGAACCAAATTCTGAAGAACTACTTTACATTATGTTACACATTAATCGATTATGCTCGCGAGAGGATTGTTACCATTAGGGCATTACCTCCGCAAAAGACTCGACTTAGTCGGGCTCTTTTGCGGAGGTTTTTTTATACAACATATTTAGAAAAGGAGTAGAAAAAAATGGCAAAGAACAATTATGACGCTTTAGGAAAAAGTATTGTCGAGAGTTTGGGAGGAGAAGGGAATATAACTTTCTTTACACATTGTATGACTCGTCTTCGTTTTAATTTAAAAGATCGGAGCATTGTCGATGAAGAAAGAGTTAAGGGCCTTGAAGGAGTAGTAGGCTCACAATGGTCCGGAGAGCAATTCCAAGTCATCATTGGAGCACAAGTGGGCGATGTCTACAATTCAATTTTAAAAAATACAACTATTGAGGGCGCAGCGAAGGTCTCCGAAGAAATTAAGGAAGAAAAGAAAAAGTTCAGTATTTCAACAATTTTTGATGCTTTTGCTGGATGTATTTCACCATTATTACCCGTCCTTATCGGGTCAGGGATGCTAAAGATTGTTACGTTAGTATTGAATTTGACTGGTGCAATTAGTCCTGAAAGTGGTACGTATATCATTTTAGATTTTGCTGGTGATGCTGGTTTCTACTTTCTTCCAGTGTTCGTAGGTGCAACGGCAGCTAGACGCTTTGGTGGGAACATGGGCTTAGGCATGATGATCGGTGGAATGTTGATTCATCCAAACTTCATCAACGCAATTGCCGAGGGGAATCTAAACTTCTTGTCTATTCCGGTCTACAGTGCTTCGTATGCTAGTACAATTTTTCCAGCAATTATCGCAGTGTTCGTAATGAGCAAAGTAGAACAGCAAGTAGTCAAGTTTTCACCTACGGCAATTCGTGCAATCTTAGAACCACTAATCACTTTGTTAGTAATGATTCCGTTAACTTTATGTTTAATTGGCCCGATTGGCGCGATGTTAGGAGTTTACGTTACAGCTGGTGTTATGTGGTTGTATAATACTATGGGATTTGTTGGAGTTGCTATCTTAGCTGCAGCTTGGCCGTTTATGGTATTAACAGGTATGCATTCAGCAATCACGCCTTATTTAACACAATCATTTGCAACACTAGGATATGAACCAATCGCTTTGACAGCCATTATTATCGCTAACTTGAACCAAGGTGCAGCAGCTGCGGCAGTAGCGTTCAAATCAAAATCGCTTACTGTTAAGTCTTCTGCGGCAACCTGTTCAATTACAGCAATCTTAGCAGGAGTAACTGAACCAGCAATGTTTGGGATCAACTTACGTTTTAAAAAACCTATGGTGGGTGCCGCAATTGGTAGCTTAATTGGGGGATGTATTGCCGGATTAGGACAAGCACATGCTTACGCATTTGCAGCAAGTGCTGGAGTTTTTGCTTTCCCAATTTACATTACAGATAATATTATGAATCTTGTTTGGATGGTTGTAGGATGTGCTGTCGGTATGCTGGGCACATTTATTTCAACACTGATTTTATACAAAGAAGAGGCTACTGACTCAACTGAGGAATCGTCAGAAACAGTTGAAGCATCAACTGATATGACAGGTGCAATGGAGTAGACTATCTAAAAGGTTAGAAATACAAAAATGAATTGAAAGATTATGCTCTCTATCTAACACGATAGACATAATCTTTCTTTTTTTAAGGCTCAAATACATTGTAGCTTTTTTCGAGCTAGTAATTTGCAGAACAATGTGTGAGTAAAACAAATAAAAAAACTCCCCAAATTATTTTATCTTTTGAAGATAAAAAATGTAATGGAGATAATGGTTAACTCAACAACTTGATTTGCTCCACAGAACCGCCGTAGTTACTAATCCGGTTTAAAGCTGCTGTACATACATCGGAAGCTAGTGATTCTGATGTATGTACAGATTTTTTTAGCTTCAACACGGTCAATTCTATCTAGACATTCCCTACTAGCCTCTTTCAATCGCTTATCCGTTTTGTTCAATTAGCTTGGTCATTTTCTCACATGCTTCTGTTAAACAAATAATTGTTTTTTCTGGATTTACTTCGGATTTTTCCATAATTAATTCTCCAATATTTTTTGCTTTGATGGAACCGGAGATAGGGTTTTTGACGCTATCAATACTGGTAAAGGCAGTCACATTTACTGTCGAATACTCAAATGCTAGGTCGGTATTTACGATTCGTCCGTTTTCGATCACTAGATTTTCGACATAGCAAAGACCTTGTTCACTTTCGATATAGCAGTTGACAAACCGTAGATTCTTAGAATTCCAGCCTAAATACTCTCCAATAATGACTGAATCATACACCGTCACATCTTTACAATTCCAAAAAGCATCTTTTGAGATCAATTTTGAGTGATGAATTTCAATGTTTTCAGCACCATCAAAAGCGTAATTTCCACTTAGTGAGAAATCAGTAGCAGTAATATTTTTACTGTTCATGGCAAAATAGTTTCCTTCAGCTTGCACGTTCGTTAAGGTAATATTCTCACAGTTCCAAAAGGTTTCTTCAGCTTTCGGCATATGCACATTGGTTAATTGAATGTCTTTGGCACGTCGGAATGTTTTAGGGGCTTCCAGCATACTATCACTAATTGAAATGTTATTGGTATACCAAATACCTGAGCGGGCCGTTTCAAGTAGGGTAGTGTTGCTCAATTCAACGTTTTCACAGTACCAAAGAGGGTATTTCCAGCGGAAAATACTATCTATAATTTCGAGGTTGCTGCTTTCTTTGAGCGGGGATTCGCCATCTTCAAACACTGTATTTTTTACAATAAGGTTATTTCTTTTGAATAATGCACGTTCTCCAGTTAAATGTTCTTGATCAATGATTGTTTTCATAGTTTTTCTCCAATTCTTCTTCTAATTGATTGAATAATAGGGTATTTTTGTCGAGTTCTTCTGTGATGGCTTCCTGGCATTTCCTAAGTTTCTTACAATGGTGATCGATTTTTTCTTTTTGCTTTTTTAGTTGTTTGATTCGCTCCTCTAATGGAAGCTCGGAATTAGTAAACTCTTTTAATTCCTTAATAGACATTCCTGAATTCTTAAGCTGCAAAAGAAATTCTAATTGCTTCCGATCGTTTTCAGAATATCTCCGGATGTTACTGATCCTTGCTATGTTAACCAGTTTTTCCTTTTCGTAATATCTTAGGGTATGTTCGTTGGTTCCAAGTATTTTGGCTAATTCACCGATTGAATAGTTCATAGTCTCCTCCTTCATTTCTTATTACCAGTAACAAGCATTGACTGAATAAAGCTACTCTATCACTTAAAGTTCAGGTTAAGTCAACGTGATTTTTCATTTTTTTCTAATCCAACTATTTCACGGAAGATTCAGCTGCCCGACAAACCCGAGAGTAATGAGTTAAAAACTATTGACTTGATGTTTAGGTGAGGGAGTACGCTAATTGAAAAGGAGGGAGAACAATCGAACATTTTCTTATTAGAGGGTTGATTATCGGTTTGATTTTTGGTGTTCCAGCGGGAGCAATCGGAGCCTTAACGATTCAAAGAACTTTACGATACGGGTTCAAAGCAGGATTCATTACCGGATTAGGATCATCTGTTGGCGATTTACTCTATGCTTGTGTAGGTGTTTTTGGCATAACATTCATTTTTCAGTTTATTTCATCGTTTCAAGTCTGGATTAGTATAATCGGAGCCTTCCTAATCCTATTGATGGCTTTATCTATCTGGAAAAAAGAAACGGCTAGTTACCATTATGAAAAAGAAAAAGAGAATCTTAATCGTTTTTTTGTCTATTCTTTTCTGATCGCTATAACAAATCCAGCGACTATCTTTTCTTTCATTATTGCTTTTACTTCTTTGGGTATCCCGGCAAAGCTGAATACAGGAGATGGGATACAGTTGATTTTGGGAATTTTGATTGGGACAACCATTTGGTGGGGAGGTCTTGCGGGAATTGTAAGTCAATTGAAGACTAGAATAACTGATAAGATATACCAAAAGTTAAACCAGGTACTCGCGATCTTTTTATTTTTATTTGCGATGATCGTGGTTATTCGCGCATTGAAACTTTAGAGGCAGCCGTCATTTTGTGAAAGATTTGTGAAAGATTCAACCGTTTTATTGACTTAACGCTAAGGTCAAGAGGTACAGTCATCCTAAGCAATAGAAAAATGAAATGAGGGAATATTATGATGAAAAGAAGATTTTTTAGAAAATTGGCTTTAGCATTGGCATTAATTGGAGTAATGGCTGGTTGTAGCAGACAGGAGGACAGCGTATCTGATGAAAATGGTGAACAAAATGGTCAAACCAGCAGTTCATTGACAGGGAATAATTCCGATCAAGCAATCGCAAATGTCTTAATCAATGTCAATGATGCCGAATTTACTATCCAGATGAACGACACAGCAACTGGTCGAGCATTAGTTTCGATGATTCCATCAACTTCCATGCGTTTGCCAACGAGTTATGAGCAAGAGGGTGTGTTGAAATACTATGATATGGCTCGAGAGGTGGTGTCTGATCCAGAAGAACTTTCATCAGTAAGTGCTGGCGAGTTTTTATTAGACGGGAATGATCGTTTGCTGTTGTACTACGAAGATACTGAATTAAATGGCAGCTATACACGTGTAGGAAGAATTGAAGATGCCACAGGCTTAGCGGAGGCTCTAGGTGACGGTGATGTTGTTTTCACTGTGTCAAGAATCAGTCAGTAGATTTTGATTAAATAGGGGACATTGCGTGCATTGGAAAAAGCAGCGAAGTAGGGAAAATTCATTCTATAGGTTTAGCTAACACTGTATAAAAGAGTTAGCTAAATTTATTCCTAAAATCATTAGTTCCGGCAATGATTTAAAATGAACTTCATTCCTGCTGTTTTAATGTTTTTCATCCAAGACGCAATCCTTTTATATAGAAGAAAAAAGAAGCACAAACTACTAAAAATGAAGGAGATAAGAACAATACTTATTAATAGAAAAAAATTCAAATATTGTGGGTTTGCCTTGTTCGCTCTTTTAAGTCTTTCAGCTTGTGGAAATTCATCAGATGTAGAAAAATCTGCGGGAAATGAACAGGCTCAAGACAAAGAACAGCTTATCTCACCCACAAAGAAAGTGACAGAATTAGAAGACGGACTTTCAACGGTCTCTTTTGAAGGCGATTATGGATTTGATACATTCTTAGAAAATGGTGGCGCCTCAAGTGATTCGGCAGTCGTTGATTTTTTAAGCAGCGAGTTACTAGGTCAGGTTTCCGGTTTAGCTTTTACTAGTAATGGTTTTGGCTGCAGCACACTTTCAGTAAAAAATAATGAGGGTCAGCAGCTTTTTGGCCGCAATTTTGATTGGCAGAAATCTAATGCCCAAATCGTAAAAGTTTCTCCCGAAAATGGCTATCGTTCTATTTCTACGGTTAATCTGGATTTTTTAGACGGCTATGATAACTATTTAAAACTAATTCCAGGAGAGGCTAAAAATATCCCAGTGATATACGCGCCCATGGATGGGATGAATGAAGAAGGCTTAACCGCCGCTGTTTTAGTCATTGAAGATTCTGATGTCATCAATCAAACGACAGAAAAACCCGATTTAACAACTACAACAGCTATTAGATTGCTGTTAGATAAAGCTGCTACAGTTGATGAAGCTATAGCTCTGCTTGAGCAATATGATATGAATTCATCAATGGGATTAATGGTTCACTTTTCACTTTCTGACCGTTCAGGAAAAAGTGTCGTGGTGGAATACGTTGACAATCAAATGATCGTAACTGAAACACCGGTTGTAACCAATTTTTATTTAGCCGAAGGCGAAAAAAAAGGGTTAGGCTCACAACAATCCCATGAACGTTTTGAGATTTTATCGTGGCAGCTAGAAGCAACACCGGTAATGGATGAGGAACAGGTAAAAAATGCTTTAGACAGCGTTAGTAAAGATGATTTTGGCGAGTTCGAGTCGACAGAGTGGAGTATTGTCTATAATCAGACTGCCGGACAGGTTCACTATTATCATAGAGAAAACTACGATAAACGCTTTATTTTTGAATTGGAGAAATAACTTAATGAAAGTAGAGAGGCTATGGCAGAAGTAATAATTGAAGCAGAGACAATAGTTAAGGAGGTAACCACCGGATCAACAAAAAACAGGATACTTGATTCGGTGAGCCTCCAGCTTTACAAGAATGATTTCACGGTAATTATGGGAGCATCAGGAGCTGGAAAATCGACGTTGCTTTATGCCCTAAGTGGGATGGACACGATTTCCAGTGGGATAGTAAATTTTCAAAAACAGGATATCACAAAACTTAACGAAAAAGAGCTGGCCAGTTTGCGCAGCAACAGCTTCGGCTTTATCTTCCAACAAACTCATTTGGTTAGTAATCTGACTTTATTTGAAAATGTCCTTGTTGCAGGCTATTTGAGTAAAAATATATCGAAGGACAGTGTGCAAAAAAAGGCTGCTCACTTAATGACTCAAATGAATGTGGAGCAAGCACGAAATCGACTTCCCAATCAGGTATCGGGTGGAGAGGCGCAGCGTGCAGCAATCGCACGAGCCATGATCCATCAGCCGGAAATACTCTTTGCCGATGAACCGACAGGTGCCTTGAATAAACAGAATACTGAAGAAGTGTTGAATTTACTGACAGAACTGAACAACTCGGAGCAAAGTATTTTATTGGTGACTCATGACGTGAAAGCGGCGATTCGCGGCAATCGAATTCTCTATTTAGAAGACGGCAAAATAATTGCAGAACTGTTATTGCCAAGCTTTGAAGTAGAAGAAATACAAAAAAGGGAACGGCAGGTAACCCAGTGGCTGCTTTCTCACGGTTGGTGATGACATGAAAGAAATGCTCATAATTATAAAGGGGAATTTTAGAAATCAAAAAGTAAGCTTGTTTAGCATATTTTTATTGGTTACGATCATTGCTCTTTTTTTATCCACTATCATAGCATTATGGACGAATACCCAATCCTATGAAGAGCAAGAGCTGAACCGCATGAATTATGGTGACATTACAGCTTGGGTATCTAATGTACCAAGGGATGTTCCTTTACTAGAATCATTGAGAGGGGTAGAAGGAGTTGCAAAGGCAGAGTACCAAGAGATTCTTTACTCCAATTATTCGATTGGAGAGACAAGAGCGGACAGTCAGGGCCAGTTATTAATTTATCAGCCGCAACGCTACGACTATAAGATATTCAATAATCTATTGACTGGATACAATGGATTAAATACCTCACTTAACCCTGGAGAGATTTACGTCTCACCAGCCTTAAATGCTTTGTATGGCTTAAATGTAGGAGATACCATTCATTTTTCAACTCTTCGTCAGCAGGAAGACAAGGCATTTCGTGTAAAAGGTTTTTTTGAAGATCCCTTTATGGGCAGCACGATGATAGATATGAAAAGTTTTCTTATCAGTGAGAATGATTATGCTGAGATACTCAATGAAACGCAACAAAATACAGCAAACTCATTGATTGAAGTTGGGGGGATGATTCATCTATTCCAAGAGTCTACCAGTCAACAATCTATGGCTGACTTTAATCAAGCTATCACCGAAGAAACTCAATTGAATCAGTATTCTCGGTCTGTGTATACAAAACCAGTTATATTGGGGTTCATGCTAATTTTACAGAAAATCTTTTCCGGTTTGTTGCTGGTATTCGTCGTTGTTTTAGTAATTATCATTCTGATAGTAATGAGCTATTGCATCAAAAGTACGATCGAACAAAATCGAAAAAATCTCGGTATTTTGAAGGCTCAGGGATTTACTAACCGGAAGATAAAAAACACTCAACTAGTTCAATATGCCTCGACAATTATTTTGGGTATGCTACTTGGAATTTTGATTGCTTCTTGGCTTATTCAACCAATCACGCAGACAATGGTAACGACATCGGGCATTCTCGTTCCAACTACACTACCCGTAAGGTTAATATTGGCTGTCCATGTGTTTCTTCTCTTACTGTTTATCGGTTTTATAGCTATCAAGCTACAGCGAATCAATCGCCTAAGTCCAATAGATGCCATTCAAAGAACGAGCGAGCAAGAGTATTCTCACCTAGGGTATACGTTGACTTCAAAAGGAAATTTAGAATTAAAGCTTACCTTTCGACAGCTAGTATCCAATAAGAAAAACTATATCAGTGTTGGCCTTGTAGCAATGCTCTTAGTCTTTTTTATTTCATTAGTAGTTCGCATGAATTCATGGCTAGGCCCTAATGGAGAAGGTATGATGGACGCTTTTAACCCCGCTGATTTAGACATTGGCGTTGAACGATTAGGACCAATTGACGAGCAAGAGATTGAACAACGGATTAATCAGCATACTACTATCGTGGATCAGTATGAGCTTGCAATGCCAACGGTGACAATACAAGGGATTGATTATACTGCGAATGTAATTTCTGAAACAGATCGTTTTCATTTAGTTCAAGGTAGAGCCCCAATAAATGAAGATGAAATTGTTCTAACCGAATTTACAGCAGAGAATTTAGCAGTCTCAATCGGCGATGAAGTAACGATTACTTATCAGCAGAATTCGCAAAGCTTTACCGTTTCAGGTATTTATCAATGCGCCAACGAAATGGGAAATAATCTGGGGATGTCTCGAGAAGGATTCAGTGCTTTTGGAAATGATGGCGGTCTTCAATGGTGCACGCATTATTTTCTATCCGATCCGCTTCAGAGTGATCACATTCTAAATGAGTTAAATCAGGAATTTGGCGGTGATATTCATGTTCATAAGAATACATGGTCAGGCTTAGAAGGTATTCTTACTGCGATGAAATTACTAATTCGTTTCATGTACGTTGTGGTCGCCTTATTCATCTTAATTGTTGTGCTCTTAACAGGTAGTAAAGTTCTACAAGCTGAACAAACAGATTTAGCAATTTTTAAGACGTTAGGTCTCACATCTCTCGTTTTACGAAGAATGTTTGCCTTACGGTTTACGATTGTAAGCCTGCTTGGGTCAGCCATTGGAACCCTCTTTACTAGCCTGTTTACTGATGCAATTGTCTCTAATCTTTTGAAGCTATCGGGTATTAGTAATTTCAGTTCCACAGTGTCAGTGACAAACAGCGTATTGCCTCTATTGATTGTAGTTACTTTGTTTACGATCTTCGCTTACCTTTTAGCCGCGAAAGTAAAAAGAGTCTCACCCATCCTGTTGATGGAAGAATTGTAAATTAAAATGTTGAAACAGAAAGGATAATACTAATGAAAAGACCATTTATTTTTTGTCATATGTTTGTTTCCTTAGATGGGAAAATTGAAGGACCTTATATGGACACAGAGGAAGCAACCGCTTCTGGAGATTTATTTTACGCTATTTCTTTTGGTGAAAAGCCTTATTATAAGCACCAAGGATGGCTTTCTGGCCGTGCTACTACCGATGATAATTTTACATTTTATGAAAAACCAGACTTGAAGGAAACGTTTTCTCCTGTTCCAGCTGGGGACTATATTATCAAGACTAAAGAACCTATGTACTATATTTCGATTGATCCCTCTGGAAGGCTTGGGTGGAAAAGCAATACGATTACGTATCGCGAAACAAAAGCGCAGGTAATTGAAGTACTAACTGAAGAAGTCAGTGATCAGTACAAAAGTTTTCTTCGTGATTTAGCAATTCCGTATATCATTGCTGGGGAAAGCAATGTAGATCCTGTTTTAGCTGTGGAAAAATTGAGTAATTATTTTCATATGGAGACAATTATGCTTGGAGGAGGAGGCGTTCTAAATTGGTCGTTTATTCAAGCAGGCATGTGTGATGAATTAAGTGTTGTTATGACACCCGTGGCCGATGGTTCTTCTGATAAGCCTTCACTATTCGATTCTCGAGAAGGTCTGTCTTCGACGACTCCGGTGGTGTTTGATTTGATAAACTGTCAGGTTGAACAAGATGGCACAATCTGGCTAAGGTATGCGGTAAAAAAATAGCCTGATACTCATAGTACTGAAAAAACGTAAAACCTAGATATTTGTACTAGGTTTTACGTTTTTTTGAGTGTTCCATATTGAATTGATCTTTAATTCAAAGGACTAAACCCATAATATGTATCAAAGGAGATTTATCTGAACTCGTATTATAATAGCTCAGAACGAATGCTTAATGTGAGCGTACTGAATGGATTAACTGGTAAGGGTACAGCTTTTTTCCGGTTATGTAAAAATAAAAAGATGTAAGAAGATTTACCGCTCGTTCCATTAGGTAAGGCAAGAATATTATAGGTAGTCCAGAGGCATAATCCTTGAAAATGTTGATAGTGGAGTAATCAAAAAACAGCTCGTTGTTGTAGGGTTATGCTGCAGCTAGCAGGACAAATAATATAATCACCCTCAAATTGAATGAATCCTTTATCAGCATAGTGGATAAAGGATTCATTTTCCCGTTAAAAATCTAAGGAATCTGTTTTTCACGAAGTTCATAATCATTGATCCTACTTGCTAAATTTTTCATCGTTTCTTGAATTTCATTACATTTGCATTGTAAATTGCTTAATTCTTCTTTGAGCAGCTCCTTTCGAGCGGGAATCGTTTCGTTTCCTTGTGTACAGAGAGTTGCGTAATCTATCAAGGACTCAGAAGGTAGCCCAGCTTTCATCATATAACGAAAAAAATCGATCCATTCTAAATCCAGCTCTGTATAAACTCGAGCACCATAGCGGTCACGTTTGATTTTGGGAATAAAGCCCATTCGTTCATAGTAACGTAGCGTTTTGGGTGTTAGTCCGGTTTTCTCTGAAACAGTTAAAATATCCATTAATGTTCCTCCTTCCTTCAATTTTCTTCTAGTGTAAGGGTTAATCCAAAGGTGAAGTCAATAAAAAAAGAAGCAAAACTGCTTCTTTTTTTATTTATTTTGTAACCGTGGCATTTTGTGATTTTTTTAATTCAAGTGAATTTCGGAAGACAATCGATAATATGCTAACAATCAAGAAGGCAATTGCTCCCAAGAGTGTGAAGCGTGTATCAAAGACGGTGATTAGCATACCGCAAATCAAAGGTCCGAAGGTTGTTCCTAAATTCGCTGCGGTCAAAAACAAACCATTGGAAAAGTCCGGTGCTTCTGGACCAGCTTCAGAAATTAGGTATTGATTGACGTTAGCGGCAATTCCCGCTAATACACCGAGTAACGTAATAAGTACGATAGCAACAAAACTGATATTACCTAATACAAACAATAAAATGTATGTTGTAATCAGTGCGAAGGGTAAAACAAAGATCGATTTTTTGGCATTGATCGTTAAAATTCGACCGGCAATAACATTTCCTACAATATTTGTCAGTCCATATATCAATAACACAAAACTAATTGTACGAGAAGACATAAGTGTAACTGTTTCTAAATAATCTGATAGGTAGCTATAGAACCCAAATACGGCACCATTAAGAAGAATCACTGTGACAATAGAAACCAACATTTCAGGCTTTTTCAAGACACTAACTTGTTTCCCATAAGAAAGACGGGTCGTTACAGGAATAGATGGGACAAAAATGATTGTTGCGATGAGCATCGCACCATTAACTACGGCAAAGAATACCATCGACATCGCAAATGAAATCTCAGTTGCAATAAAGCTTGTAACCGGCACGCCTAAAACCATCCCAGCTGAAACACCGATAAACACTTTCGATACAGCTTTTGCTGATTCATGAGAGGGTACCGAGGTTCCTGCAACAGTTAGTGCCATCGATACATAAATTGGATGGAAGGCTGCCGGAATAACCCTTGCTAATAATAATACAGTGAAATTTGGTGCAAAAACGGAAACAATGTTACTTGCTGTAAATATTGATAAGGCCAGTACCATGACAGTTTTTCGATTAACTTTTGAAAAGGCTAAGGGCATCGTTGGTCCTGCAATAGCTACGATAAGTGCAAAAGCACTAACCAACAAACTTGCAGTAGGAACACTGACATCAAACTCTTGAGCTATCAAGGGTAAGATTCCTATAATCCCCATCTCGGTGTTCATGATTCCAAATACACCGATTGTTAAAATCACTATCAATAAGCTTGTATTTTTTTTCAAATTTATTCGCTCCTTTTTTTGTTGTAAACAGATCATAAAGGTTAACCTTGAGGTCAAGTCAAGGAGTAAATTCAGTTTTTTTGCTTTTTTTGTTGCAAGTACCGATCAGTCAAGCAAAAATCCTTCTTTATCTGATCATTAAAATAAAATCCCTACTATATAATTCAACAAATTCTCTCATAGAATAAAAAATATTCGCTTGACTTAATCTTAAGGTTAAGGAATAGAATCTAGACATCAATTAAATGCTGAACGTATTGGAGGAGACAAAATGAAAAAATTGATAACAGCTGCCCTGTTACTTACAATGCTAGTTTTAAGTGGATGCAGTAATAACTCTGCAAATAGTACTGACTCTTCAGGCAACGAAGACTCAAAAGTACTCAGAATCGGTACAGAAGGATCGTATCGGCCGTTTTCTTATCGAAATGATGACGATCAATTAGTTGGTTATGATGTTGAAGTCGCTGAAGCTGTAGCAAAACAGATGGGTTACACAGCGGAATTTCACGAGGCACCTTGGGATTCTATGCTCGCAGCTTTCGATGCAGGGCGAACAGATGTGATTTTTAACCAGGTAAGTATCACTGATGAGCGAAAAGAAAAATACCATTTTAGTGAACCATACAGTGTCGCTCACATAGCCCTGATCGTGAATGAGGAAAACAATACAATCAAGGACTTCTCGGATCTTTCTGGCAAAAGCGTGGCACAAACTATCACCAGCAACTTTGCCAGAATGGCGGAAGAAGAATATGGGGCAACCATCGCTAGTGTTGAGACGTTTAATAATTCTTTTGATTTAGTGATGAGTGAGCGTGCAGATGCCACTTTAAATGATGATGTCATTTTTTATGATTATATGAATCAGCAGCCCGATACACCATTGAAAATTGCTGCGATTTCGGAAGAAGGCTTGCCAGCCGCTGCTTTACTTCATAAAAATGACGATGATTTACTGGAACAAGTCAATCAAGCACTGAAAGAATTACAAGCAGACGGCACATTGAAGGAGATTTCTGAAAAATACTTCAACCGAGATATTACCAACTAGTTTAAGGAGGTAGCTTATGGAACGATCGTTAGAAATTGTTCAAGCGTCCCTGATGCCGTTATTGGCTGCATTTATTGAAGCAACTGTTCCCTTGACGATTATTTCTTTTGTTATTGGATTACTGATTGCATTAGTGACCGCCTTGGCAAGGATTTCTAAAAGCAGGTTGTTGAACGTGATTTTCTATTTGTATGTTTGGATCTTTAGAGGAACCCCGCTGCTGGTTCAGTTGTTTATTATTTTCTTTGGATTACCTTCTATTGGAATACAACTAAACTCATGGACAGCAGCAATCATTGCTTTTTCACTAAATACTGGAGCCTACGCATCAGAAACTATTCGTTCAGCCATATTGGCCATTCCAATAGGACAATACGAATCTGCCGTTTCTCTGGGAATGAGTCAATGGCAAATATTTTCACGCATCATTGCTCCCCAAGCGCTTAAGATTGCTATTCCGCCTTTATCAAATAATTTTGTAAGTCTGGTAAAAGATACATCTTTAGCAGCAAGTATTACAATCGTTGAAGTGTTCCTCACAGCACAAAGAATTGCTGCTAGAACTTATGAACCATTATTAATGTATTGTCTTGTTGCTGTCTATTACTTAACTTTTTGCACCTTATTAAACTATTTGCAAGTGGTTTTGGAACGGCAAATGATGCGTTACGATTAGGGAGGATAACTATGCTAGAAATAAAAAACCTAACGAAATCCTACAAGCACCAAGTAGTTTTAAAAAATATTAGCGCTTCTTTTCGAGAGGGAGAGACGACCGCAATACTTGGTCCTTCAGGTTCAGGAAAGAGCACGTTGCTTCGCTTAATCGATTTATTGGAGGAACCTGATAGTGGGAAAATAGTGATTGAAGACAAAGAGCTGGTTTTTCCCAGTAAACTATCTTTTAAAGAAAAAAGTCATTATCGGAAGTACTTTAGTATCGTTTTTCAAGCGTATAATTTATTTCCTCATTTCACCGTTTTGAAAAATATTACGGAGGCGCCAATTCACGTTAAAGGGTTGGACAGAAAAATGGCTGAGACCGAAGCGGTTCAATTACTGAAACAAATTGGTTTAGAGGATAAAACGAACGCGTATCCTGCTCAATTATCTGGAGGTCAGCAACAAAGAGTTGCTATCGCAAGAGCCTTAGCAATGAAGCCGGAGTTCATTTTGTATGATGAACCTACAAGTGCCCTTGATCCTGAGCTTTCTAATGAGGTGTTATTGACGATTCAGAGATTGGCTGAGACAGGAAACTCGCAGATCGTGGTTACTCATAATTTGGATTTTGCTGAGAAAGCGGCAGACCGGATCATTTTTATGGATCAAGGTGAGATACTATTTGATGGAACGGCGGAGTTCTTTTTCAAAAACAAAGATCCTCGTATCAATCAATTTATTCAAAAGATTGCTTAGAAGAAAGGGACTAGATATGAATAAGGTTTGTATAGCTGGACAATATGTTCACCCTATCGGTATCGGTACTTGGGCGATAGGAAGTGACCCAAATAAACGAGACCAAGAAATAAAAGCTATTCGAGCAGGACTAGATCAGGGTGCTCAGGTTATCGATACTGCTGAAATGTATGATTCAGAGGAGCTTGTTGGAGAAGCAATCAAATTATATGATCGAAAAAAATTATTTCTCATTTCCAAGGTACTTCCATCGAATGCTTCAAAAAGAAAACTAGCTACCAGCTTAGAAAAAAGTTTACAGCTACTAGGAACCGACTATTTAGATCATTATATGCTTCATTGGCAGGGAAATTACTCATTCATAGAAACCGTCATGGCATTAGAGGAACAGAAAAAAAGAGGATTAATCCGCTCATGGGGTGTCTCAAATTTAGATACCGAAGAGTTAAAACAGGTTTTGAGCCTTCCTTCTGGTAAAAATTGTGCATCAAATCAGGTGAGGTATAACCTAAAAGATCGAGGAATTGAATATGATTTACTTCCATATATGAGAGAACAGAACATACCACTAATTGCTTATGCGCCAGTCGCAAAGGGGGATACTCTTGGCAAGAAGCTGTCCGAACAAAAAGTTCTAATAGAAATTTCGAATCAGCATAATTGTGATGTTTTCCAATTATTACTAGCTTGGTGCATTAGAGACAAACGAACCATTGCCATACCGAAATCCAGTAAGGTTGAGCATATGGTAAACAACATAAAATCAGCAGAAATTACATTGAGCAAACAAGAATGTGCGCTTATAGATCAGTATTTTGTACCACCAACCAAAAAGGAAATGCTGGCATTGTGGTAGAAAAATAGATTTAAGTGTTGACTTAATGTAGAGGTTAAGTGCTAATCTTTAAAATCATAGTGGGAAAGATAATTACAGGTGTTTTATGAAAAAGGAGCAACATTCATGTATAAAGTCATTCGGAAAGATTCAAAACAAATGGTTGAAGAAAAATACTTTGACAAGCATCGAGAAGCTCTGTGCTTCGCGACTGATTATAAAAAAATGAAGAGTAGCCAAATTTTTAAAAAAGGCCAGTTATTAGCAGAATTCAAAGGGAAATAATCGCACTATTGATAGTCAGGATTAACTAGAGTAGTTTTACAGAACACTCTTCTACTAGTTAAAAGGATAAGAAATGGAGGCAAAATAATGAGCTTTAAAGAGAATTTTTTATGGGGTGGCGCAACAGCTGCAAATCAATGTGAAGGTGCCTATGATGTAGATGGTAAAGGGTTGTCAGTGGCAGATGCAATGCCGGGGGGAAGAGATCGCTTTCCAATTATTTCTTCACCAGAATTCAATTGGGAAATTGATTTAGAAAAGTACAATTATCCAAATCATTTAGGGGTGGATCACTACCATAGATATAAAGAAGATATCGGTCTGTTTGCAGAAATGGGCTTTAAATGTTATCGCTTTTCAATCGCATGGAGTCGAATTTTTCCAAAGGGCGATGAAGCGGAGCCAAATGAAAAAGGATTGGCTTTTTATGATCAAGTTATTGATGAATGCTTAAAACATGGTATTGAACCTGTGGTGACAATTTCTCACTATGAGATGCCTTTGTATCTGGCTAAAGAATATGGTGGTTGGAAGAATCGAGAAATTATTGGCTTTTTTGAAAATTATGCCAAGGCTCTATTTGAACGTTACGCAAGCAGAGTGAAGTATTGGATGACCTTCAATGAAATTAATTCTGCAATGGAATTTCCCGCACTATCACAGGGCTTGATTGTTTCTACAGGAGCGGAGGATTATACGAATCGCTTTCAAGCATGGCATCATCAATTTGTAGCTAGTGCTTTAGCAGTAAAAATTGGAAAATCTCTTCGTAAAGACATCCAAATTGGGTGTATGCAAATTTATGCTCCCCTGTATGCATTTGATAGTAATCCCATTAATCAATTTGCATCTCAGCTAAAGCAACGTGCATTTGATTATTTTACAAGTGATGTTCAGGTAAGAGGTTATTATCCTACCTACCTAGATCAATTATTAAAAGAATATGATGCTGAGTCACCTAAAATGGAGCCTGGTGATGAAGAGCTGCTTAGAGAAAATACGGTTGATTATATTGGTTTCAGCTATTACATGAGTATGGCTATTAATGAAACAAGTGCCGAAGACAGCGACCCTGCATCAGGAAATCTGATGCAAGGAGTAAAAAATCCGTTTTTAGAGGCAAGTGAATGGGGATGGCAAATTGATCCTCTTGGTTTGAGAATTTCTCTGAACGATCTTTGGGATCGATATCAAGTGCCACTATTTATAGTAGAAAATGGTTTGGGCGCTAAAGATGAAGTGAATGAAAATGGTGAAATCATCGATGATTACCGGATCGATTACATGGCTAAACACATATCTGCGATGCATGACGCTGTGTTAGATGGTGTTGATTTAATGGGCTATACCCCATGGGGCTGTATTGATTTAGTGGCGGCTTCGACTGGTGAAATGAGTAAGCGCTATGGGATGATTTATGTGGATTTAGATAATGAAGGAAAAGGCACCTTGAATCGAAGTAAGAAAAAATCATTTAACTGGTATAAAGAAGTCATCGAGACAAATGGTCAATCAGTCTTGTAGTCTTCTAACGAATTTCAATATGCTGCATTTCTTAAACATAAAGGAGATTTCTCATGAATAGACCAAGAATTACCCTCCATATTTATTCTTCTATAGATGGAAGAATTACTGGACCCTTTTCCGAATTTCCTAAAAGTAAAAAAGCAGCGGAGTATTTTGAATCCATCGGTTTTAAAGAGGATAGAGACGAGTCTTATCACTTTCAAGGGTGGATTTATGGAACAGAAACGGGAAAAGAATTCACTGAGCATAGGAAGCTTCAACTGAATGATTTATCAGAAGAAATTCCTTCCGGTGATTTTATTATCAATCAAGGTAAGGAAAAGTATTATATTTCGTTTGATCGTCACGGGAAACTTGCTTGGGATAAAAATGTTACGTCTTATGCAGATATTGAAGCGCATGTAATAGAGGTTCTAACAGATCAGGCGAGTGATCAGTATAAGGCGTATTTAAGAAAGCTAAGTATTCCTTATATTATTGCAGGTAAAAACGAAATTGATATCCCACTGGTGCTTTCTAAGTTAAAGATTGAATACGGATTAGGTAATCTTTTGCTTGGTGGAGGCGGAGTGCTGAATTGGAGTTTTATCAGTGAAGGCTTTTGCGATGAAATCAGTTTAATTGTAGCTCCGTCGATTGACGGTAAAACGGATAGTGCAAGACTATTTAACTCAAGGTTTAACAATAATCCTCAGACTATCGGTTTCAAATTAAAATCAGTTGAAGTATTTGAAGAAGATATTTTATGGATAAAATATGCAGTGGAGCATTCTCAAGCTGTGTACAACAAAAATAAGTAAAGAACTTCAATCAAAAACGAGAATATCGTCCATTTCAAGGAGGATAACTTCAGACTATTAATTGACTGAAAGCAACGCGAATAGTCAGTTCTTTAGGTTAGATAGACAGTATACTGTTAGAATTAGAAATAGAGCAATTTATTAAAAATTAAGCTGAAAGGAATGGAGTACCAAATAGTAGAAAAATAAAATATTTGGATTCCAAGGTATAAAATAATGAAAGCTACAATTTTTGAAAAAGAAGGACTAGTTACGGTTCAAGAAGTTGAGAAACCAAGTTTACAAGCGGATGATGACGTGATCATCAAAGTAGTCCGTGCGTGTGTCTGTGGTTCGGATTTGTGGTCTTATGCTCATGGTGATAATAAAGAAGCCCACTCAGTGAATGATGGTCATGAAGCTTTAGGAATTGTCGAAGAAATTGGCTCAGCAATCACCACTGTAAAGCCGGGAGACTTTGTTATTGTGCCTTTCACACATGGTTGTGGCGAATGTGATGCTTGTCGTTCAGGCTTTGATGGGACCTGTGATCGTCACCAAGGAGCTACCAACTGGTCTCATGGTTTCCAATCTGAATACATTCGTTTCCATTATGCTAATTGGGCATTAATCAAAATTCCAGGACAACCGTCTGATTATACTGAAGGAATGATTAAGTCTCTTTTGACTTTAGCAGATGTCATGCCAACTGGCTATCATGCAGCTCGTTGTGCTCATGTTCAAAAGGGAGATAAAGTTGTTGTCATCGGTGATGGTGCGGTAGGTCAATGTGCGGTTATAGCAGCAAAAATGCGGGGGGCTTCTCAGATTGTTCTTATGAGCCGCCACGAAGATCGCCAGGAAATGGCGTTACAGTCAGGAGCAACAGCTGTAGTTGCTGAACGTGGAGAAGAAGGTATTGCCAAAGTCCGTGAAATTTTAGGTGGCGGTGCTGACGCGGCTCTTGAGTGTGTAGGAACAGAGGCGGCGATTGACCAAGCTCTGGGCGTCCTTCACAACGGTGGTCGTATTGGTTATGTGGGCATTCCGCATTACAATAACCGACCACTTGGTTCAACCTTTGCACAAAATATTTCAGTAGCTGGTGGTTCGGCATCTGTAACGACGTATGATAAACAGTTCTTGCTGAAAGAAGTTTTGGACGGGAATATAAATCCAGGGCGGGTGTTTACCCAAACTTACGATCTAGATGACATTAATCAAGCTTACCAGGATATGCAAGATCGTAAAACTATCAAATCTATGGTTGTTGTATCTGATTCGTTTCAAGAGTGAGATTTTTAGTTTTACTTAGTGTTTTAGAAGGGCTTATTACGGATTAATTTAGGCAGAAGTCGCCCATCTTCTATAGGAGGGTGATGAATGCCGTTTGGTGTGAAAAGAAATATCATAGGTAATTGGAAAACGACAAAAAAGGCTTAGTCTCCTTATTTTGTTTCATTTTATAATCCCAGGTTACAAATGATTAGTTTTTATCTTTACTATTGCAGCGCAAACGGATTGTGCTGCAATTTTTTTGTTTTACTTACAAAACTGTAGTTGCCAATCGGATCTGTCACAGGGAATGACCGATTCTTATAAATAAATGATGCTATACTAAATACTCTTTTGTAATGGTTCATTTTGAAATCCGCTATTTATCTGTTTGAGAACAAAAGAAACAGCTACTTATTTGGCTTGAGACTCAATTAGGCCATTCAATCCTGCAATCCTTGTCGGTTTGAAGAAAAAATGCTACTTAAATAATCCCTTACTCATAACAGAGGTGCCGCGCGAACACCTCAGTAAAGCACCGTTTAAGACGGTGACTGTGAGTAGAGCTTATTTCTTGTGGTGTCGATCAATGGTAATGATCAAGGTGGCAAAGGCAATCGCCAATGTCAACGCCTGATACACAGTCATGGCGGAAGTCCCTTTCCTAGGATGAACATAAAGCATCACTCCTTTCTTAGAGCTCAGCCACCGCCATAAACACTGCTAAGTCAGATCATCACCCCCTTTACGTACCACAAGGACAGGGTGGGAAATCAAGCTAACGCTTTTTCTTTTTGCCTTTTTTCTTTTTCTTCTGGGCCTCATGATAGGCTCGGATTCGATCTACCTGGGCTTTTCGCGGATTCACAGGTTTCTGGACCGTGGGACTATCCGATTTTGACGACTCAGAATCAGCTGCTACAGTTTCTAATTGTTGGGCAGATGTGCTTGGAATCATAGAATTCTTCTTGGCTTGCTCAACAACAGCTGTTAGTGATTCAGGGTTTGTGACAGGAGCTTTCAAAGAAGATGGAGCTACCATCGGTTTCTTTTCGATAGAGTTCATTGTTTCTGTTGCTGGAACAGCTGCTTTAATTGCTTTTGGTGCAGTTGCTTCTTCAGCTGAAATTTCTTCTACTACGATTTTTGCTTCATTTACAACTGGCATTTCAGAGACTTGGGCTTCTTCTTCAGAAACTATATGTGCCGAAAAGATATTGTTGGGATCAGCGACATAGGCTTCTGGTGTTGGTTTTGATAAATCAAAAAGCGGTGTTTCAATGGTTTCAACGAATTTCGCTGAAACGACTTTACAAAATTGACGAATACCATATTTTTCAAATAAGTGGATGGTAGTCATAGCTTCTAAGGCTTCTTTAATTGCCTCTGGGCTTTTGTTTGGATCTGGATCATTGAAGCTCCAGCTGTGGTTTTTGCCTGCGGCATTTTCAAATACGGCTGCTAGTTTTAACATATTTTTTTCTCTCCTTTATTTGTTCTCTCAGGAACTTTCTAGTGTAGTAATTTCATGTGCGACAACGGTTGACGGGACGACGGACATTAATTCAGTAGTGACATGTTCAGGTGGAAAACACCGAGCTGACAGGATCTTCCACTCTTTTTCATTGAAATATTCTCTAAAGAAATAGAAGTAACGGAGCAGCGCACGAGTGCTTTTGTTATTGGCAAACAGATGCTTTACCAAGTCCTGCAGGAACAATTCAAAATCAGACTCGCCTAACATGTGGCGAACTTTCATGGCTAGTAATAGCTGAATTGTTACTGAGCTATCACGAGTTTCTTGATAGTAGTGAACAATTTGTTCTTCGAGTTTATGGCGTTTCAAATGAAACAGCTGATATTGAGTAAAGGGCTGTTCAGTCATTGGTAGTTTCCTCCTTTAGCTCCCGCGACTTTGTAGCCGCGGGGCAATTTAGTAATTAAAAGATTGGTGTTTCTTGAGTAGTGACAAATTCTGCACTCTCTACTGAGAAAAACTGGCGGATGCCGTCTTTTTTGAATAAGTTTAGAGTAGTTAATTCTTCTAAAGTTGCTTTGATTTCTGCTGGAGTCTTGGTAGTATCTGGTTCGTTATACCTCCAGGTTTGGACTTTATCGGCTTCGGTTTTGAAGCGGACAAGCAATTTTGTTTCTGGCATAGGTTCCTCCTTGATTAGTATTTAGTAACACGAGTTTGGTTAGTGACGATTACACTGTCTAAGCCGCTGCCGTCTCCGGCTAAGTCAGCCATGACTTCACCTAATTTAGTAATGTCGGCTTCGGCTAGGTTAGTGATGACGTTGCTGAAGTTTACTTTCTTTTGTTTGTCTTTGCCTGCTTGTTCGATTTGTACCTGTAATTTTGTGCCTAATTGTTGAATCATTGAAATTTCCTCCTGTGGAATAATTTTTTTGTTCCGGCCGGTGACTAAACAATAAAACATAGGAATAAAAAAACAAAACAGCAATGTTTCCCAAAAGGGGTCAATGTTTCCAAAGGTAAAAAGTACTGTGCGATTAAATCGACATTCTTGTTTGCCGACTTGGAAACATTGGGGGTGTTTTGGAAACATTGTTATTTTTCGCTGAGTAGGTGATAAAGCTTGATTTAAAGCTGATTTCACCTGTTTTACCAAAAGGAGAAATTCGAAAACCGCATTTAAAATAACGAGAGTTAAATGATATATTCCCTCGGATTATCAGTTGGAAGTAAAAAAAGCACCCATTCTTTTCGTTAGAATGGGTGCAATTAATCGTTTATCTAATTAGCTGTCTATTTCAGGAGGTTCACCATAAAGAGATTCATGCCAAAGCAAATGTTCCTCCAGCTTGTATTGTTTTGAAAATTCACCAGAAGTTAACAGCCAATCCTGCAGCAGTTCTTGTTTATTTAAAATCCGACCAAAAGGGGTGCCAGGAATTGACACGTAACTTAGCGGATGTCCTTCAGCCTTCATAAAGATAGAATAGTCCTGACGATAGGTCGCCAAGGAATAAACCGCCTTGTTCGCTAGGGCGATCAATGACTTCTTTACAACCGATAGCTTTAAAGCAAGGCCGTTGGTTAATACGACTGTCGTATAGCTGCCTTTCTCTGTTGCATCAAAAATAGTCAAGGGGTTCAGCCAAGTCGATTCCTCAGGTCTAGTAATCGGAAACAAGGCAAAATGAGCATTCACAATCGGCACTTTTTGAGAAGGCAGGCCCTTTAAGGATTTGCAGGTTCGCCGCATCAGCTGATAATCCATCAACCGATGGGTGGCAAAAAATCGCTCGATCATTTCCAACGGTTCCTCATCCACTAAATAGGCCTGATGATCCTGTATAACCAGAGAGCCATTGTTCCTTGGTATAGGACAGACTAAATGAATTTCTTCCATATTCCAATAATTGAACATAGGAGTGGTATCTAAAAAATACTCCCAATCCTCCGACATTCCTTCACCTAAAACTTTTCCTTCAAATTCACGCTTCTTACTCATGACAATCACTCCTATCAACCGGTATGTAGTGCTTTGTTTGAAACTCTAAGCTGTGATCACACAGGGGGAGGGTGGCACAAATTTGTTTTCCATAAAACCCAGGAATGAAGAATGACCAGGAGACAGTAAGGACTTCTTTATCAAATGAGAATCCTTTTCCGATAGGAGTGAACCAATCAACGTCAGCTGTTTTTTCAAATAGTGGTGAAAGGGGGTATCTAAAAGACGAAGAGACCCAAGTAAATAGTGATCATTAGATCGATGCAGGGCAAACGTACAAGCAGTTTCAACCGCCAATCGTAAGAAAACCTGGCAATCAATGGATACATCCAAGAGTAACCCATTGTCCAATTCAACTAAAACGCCTTCATTTCCACAATATAGCTGATAAATATGCAAAGGATTCACCCAAAGGACGCCTTCCGAATGGGGAACAGCACTTAAACAAAATGTTGAAGTCACCAAAGAGACCGTTCCAGACGAGGACGGTTGCAACTCCGCATTCACAAAACGATGGATAGTTAACCATTTCTGGACCATTTCACGCGGCTTCTCCTCTGTACTAAAGACACCAGAATCCTTCACCACTAATGTACCTAAATCACAAGGCATAGAGACCAATGCTGTTATTTCACCTAAGTCGTAATAGTTCAGTGGTGAGGCTGCCTCACAGATATAAACCCAATCTTCAGATAATGTCTCCCCTCTAAGAACTCTCTCCTTCAATAACCAATCATACGTTTTCATTTTCAAACTTACCTCCTCAATATGTGTTACATCAACAATCATACTACATAAAAAAATGTTGTAAATAGCCTTTTTTTTAGGAAAATGTGAAAAATAACACGATTAAAAAGAATGGGTAAGTTTTTTTGGCATTAATTATTTGAGAAAAATACCTTGTAATATGTCGGGGATGAAATAATCGTTTGTTATATCGATAGAATCGTGTAATTTTCTGAATGTTCAGTAATTAGGGTGAAATTATAAAAGAAAAATAATGGATCTCAAAGAAAATCCATATTTAGAACGTAATTTATTTACTGATAAAGGACGAATAAGAAATAATTTACGTAAATGAGTTTAAAAAAATATTAAGGAAGAAGGATGATACCTGATAGGAAGATAAAAGAAGAAAATTCAGCGAAGAAGAATCCGAAACAGCGGGGAACAAACGTCGCCTATGAAATGGTAAACGAATCTTATAAATAACGAATGTATAAAATTTTGCGGATAGGTAATTCGCAGTGGTTATTCTTATTCATAGAAATGGATAGGTAGAATAACTCCTGTTATATAAGTGAAAAAGAGACCTTACTCGCAATTGATGAGTAAGGTCAACTAAGGTAAAAATATTTGAATAGAAAAACGCAAATAATTTTTTTAAGCTATTGATCAGTAAGAGGAAATTTGCTAGATTTAACGTTGCCGTTTTCAAAAATGCTTTGAAGATTCTTTCCTGTTTGACCATAAAACACGAAAATCTTCGATATATATTTTTATATTATTGAATCGGCGTGTTTGCTGGAGGAAATCTTCATTTCGTAATTATTGTAAAATATTCAAACGAATAAATCAATAGTTAGATTAAAATTATGTGATAATAATTTTTGGAAGAGGAAATTTAGCTATTCAAAGTGAAATTAATGAAGAAAATTAGGCTTGAAATTGGTCTTTTTCAAGTCGTCAGAATGAATCGTCAACTATAGAAAAGGGGAATGTTATCTTATGGCACGAACAGGTGAAAATATTTATCACCGCAAAGATCTTCGGTGGGAGGGGCGCTACAAAAAAGGCCGCAAGGCGGATGGCTCAATTAGGTATGGTTACGTGTACGGCAAGTCCTATGAAGAAGTCAAAGAAAAACTAGGACCGTTACGCAGACATGCCCAAATCACACTGGAACTCTACGGAAAAAGCGTAGTGGAATACGATGAATGGAGTCAAACTTGGCTGGCAGAACAACAAAAAGTGGTGAAACCAGCTACTTATTCCAGTTATCTAAGCAAACTCAGAAAATATATCTGGCCACATATTGGAAAAATGGCATTGTATGAATTAGATGAGGCTACCATTCATCAAATGATTCAAGGATGGATTCAAGCTGGATTGTCATTAAGTAGTATAAAAGTGATCTTTCGTATCGTAAAGCAATCTTTAAAGTTTGCGATCCAAAAAGAATTATTGCAGAAGAACCCATGTGAATGGATTCAATTGCCTAAAGGGCCGAAAGAAAAAGTCCATGCATTGACATCCAACGAACAACAACGTTTAGAAAAGGTAGTCTCTAGCGAGAAAGATCTGCGAGCAAAAGCGGTCATCTTAGCTATGGAGACCGGCATGCGGATTGGTGAAATTGCTGGTTTAAAATGGGAGGCAGTTGATCTGGATAGGCGGTTAATCAAAGTAAATCATACCTATCAGCGAATACTGTCTGAAGCCGGAGACAAAACAATATTACACTTGGGACCGCCGAAATCAGAGTCCTCTCATCGGGTGATTCCTATGACAAGCAAACTTCATCAGTTATTGTCTGGTCTAAAGAAAGAAGCAAACTCAGACTTTGTTTTCTCGGTAAAACAGAAGCCTTGTGAACCAAGACTATTAACCTATCATTTCCATCGTGTACGTAAAAAAGCCAAGCTGGAGGACATTCACTTCCATCAACTTCGACATACATTTGCGACCCGTTGCTTGGAAGCTTCAGGGGATACCTTAAATGTCAGCTTCTTGCTAGGGCATGACACGCCACAACTGACCGCAGCGGTTTACTTTGATTCCATCGTTGAAAAACGAATCGCCGTGATTGGTTTAATGGAAAAAGCACAACAAAACATCGCATAATTGATAAGAAACCGTTTTCAAAAAATGTTTTCGGTTGGGCTTATTCCCCCTTTTTTTCTTTTTTTCAGAGAAACCGGTTTCCTTGAAAAAGACTATAAAGAATCTCCAAAGTGCTCAAAAAAATCCTCTCTCGATGATTGAAATGGACTCCTTGAGAAAAAATTATTAATTTTCCGCGACTTTGATTGTTATTTATTTTGGGTAACAAAGAAGGAAAAGCCGTCATAAAAAGCCGTAGCGTATGACGAAGGCATGTGGATCTAAGGATTGACGTGTGAGTCCTGTTTTATGGTCAAACAGGAAAGAATCAGAACAAAACCAGTATAACATTTTTATCGTTTTTAATTAAAAATCGAATGAATGATTCGACTTATAACAAAGCCAGAATGAGTAAAGTCACGGTTTAATTTTAAAAAAGACTTTTTGATTTTGGATGAGAATTTGGCTTTTCAAAAAAACGATGAATTTTGCAGAATTATTGATGGTTTATCATTTCGGTGTTCATTTGGTATCAAAATGAGAGCGTCATTTTCGATATAAGAATCTTTTAAAGGGGAGAAAATGTAATGAAAAAGAAATTAGTAGTAGGATTAGTAACGAGTGCAAGTGTATTAGGTGTTTGTGTGGCTGGTGCGACGGCATTTGCAGCAGTAAAAGATACTCACGACACCAATGTAGGCATTGGATTCTCGGGACACACCACACCACCAGGATCAGATGATTTAACTTTAAAATGGGCACCGATTAGCTTTGACTTTGGTAGTTCAAACACAGTCAATGCAGCAGCGCAGGCATTCAATGAAGATACAGGCGCTAAAAAATACGTGGTAGTTAGTGATGCACGTACAACAGGCTCAGACAAGTGGGAATTAACAGCCAAATTAACACAGTTGACGAGTGGTTCTTCTACTCTAACAGGTGCAACGTTATCCTTTGATTCTGTGAAAAAAGGGTACGTAGGAACAGCTTCTCCAGAAACAGTAGGTTCAATTATTGCACCAACAGCACTTCATACGGCAACAGTTACATCACCTACCCAAACCTTAACACCTGGAGCAGCAGCGGTGGTTGTGATGTCAGATGGAACCACTTCTTACAAGGGTGATACTGCTATGGAAATGGACAACATCAAATTGAATGTACCTGGCGGTGTGGCAGCTGAAGGAAAACAATACAGCGGCAAACTGACTTGGTCATTGGATGATACTGTCTAAACAAATGAAAAACGAAGGAGGAGCAGGAGATCGTCTCCTCTCCCTCTTTTTTTCCTGTAGGAGGAACCAGTCATGAAACAAATGTATAAAATTTTAATCAGCTTCATCCTCCTAGGGTTCATCGGTTGTATTGTCCCTTTGCAGGCCCAGGCAGACGAAACCGGCGGCACTCCAGCAGGCTTTACGGTGGAGAGTGTGATTCCGGAAAACCAAGTGGATGTCACCAAAAGCTATTACTATTTGCAGGTAGAACCAGAGACAGAACAAGTCATTCAAGTAAAAGTCCGCAGTAAGCAAGAGGAACCTGTCACTGTGAAATTGGCGGTTCACGATGCGGTGAGCAGTTCAGTCGGAGCGATAAACTATGCCGAAGCCAAACCCAAGCTGGATGAAAGCTTAAAGCAGCCCATCACAGAACTAGTGAAAATTAACGATAACCTGAAGGAAATTACTGTGGCAGACTTTGAAGAAAAAATCGTGGAGTACACCATCAAAACACCGAAAGAGCCATTTGCCGGTGTGAAGTTAGGTTCCTTGCGTTTTGTGAAAAAAGACGATACCGAATCAGATAAGCAGCAATCCGGGGTGGTTCCTGAGTATGCCTATGTGATTGCCATGATGTTGACCGAAGATAAAACGACCTTTAATCATGGAGCTGATCTAAAGCTGAAGGACGTTGATTTGAAGCTTTCCAATGGACGAAAAGTCGTGGCGGCGAACCTTCAGAATGACCAGCCGAAAGTCTTACAAGAGCTCAAGCTTCAAGGTCAGGTGAAACGAAAAGGTGAAAACGACGTCTTGGAAAAGTATGAGATGGAGGACTTCTCTGTCGCTCCAAATTCCAATTTTGATTTTGAAATTCCGTTAGGTATAGAGAGTTTTCGACCAGGGACCTATGTATTCACTGGTGAAGGGCAAGGCGATGGTCGAACCTGGAAGTGGGAGCAGGAGTTTACCATCGGTCAGGCGAAAGCAGACAAAGTCAATGAAGAAGCAGCCTATCAATTACGAGTACCTGAGTGGGTGCCATGGGTAGCAGCAGGATTAGTACTTGCCCTGGCAGGAATAATCGGCGGCTTAGTTTACCGACAGAAACAATGGAACAAAGGGAGGAAGTGAGGGATGTGAAAGTTAGAAACTGTTTTGTATGGTTAACCATAATATTAGGTTTATCCTTCCCCATAACCACATCTGCCCAAACGCAGGAAAAAGGAACCAATGTTGGCATCGGTTTTCGTACAGAGCAGCCAAAGCCGACACCAACACCCGTTCAGCCACTACCGTCTGAACCTGTCCCGATCAACAACGTATTACCAGCAACTATCGGACAGACCAGATATTATACACAATCCGATCAACCGCAGACAGCCAGTAAAGGAACCTTGCCAAAAACCGGAGAACAACGGCAGGTGGTTTTCCTTCAGTTCATTGGACTAGGCTGTGTTGCCAGTTGCTTCTGGTTGTTTCTCTTTACTCGTCTGAGAGAGGAGGAGCAAGAGAATGATTAACCAGCGACAAAAGCTACGGACATTTTTCTGTGCCTTACTGGTTACGAGCCTACTGCTTTCAACTTCCCCAGTGTTTGCCGAAACAGTTCAGGACGTACCAGTCGGTGAACCCACGATTTCTTCAAAGGCCGAAGATCCATTGAAGGAATACAAAGAACGAGCTCAAAACCAAGTCCCCATGGCGGAGAGCGTGGAGTCACAGGATGTGCCAGAAAAGACAAGCGAGATAGAAACTTCCCCAACAGAATTAAAAGAAACAACAGGTGAATCCCTAACACCTACTAGTGAGTCAAGTGAAGAACAACCGGAAATGACCAATCAGCGGATTGAACCGCAGGGCGGTATTATGCCGCTGGCTGGAAAGACATTAAGAGAAGGGTTGCCAGGTGATCCACTTCCTTATGATATTGATAAGAATTTTGCGGATGTGCTTCGAACTATTTATCCAGCTGCACCCAATCCTATGACGGATGATTTTATGGAGAGTTTGGGGAGTTTGAATGTAAATAGCAAAAATCTAACAAGTCTTAAGGGGATTGAGTATGCAGTGAATTTGTATCTTCTGAATTGTAGTTTTAATCAGCTAAACGAATTGGATGTTAATAGTAATGTTGGATTGATGACTTTGAATGTAAACTCCAATAATCTAACAAGTCTTAAGGGGATTGAGCATGCAGTAAATTTGACTCAACTAGTCTGTGAGTTTAATCAGTTAAGTGAGTTGGATATCAGTAGTAACACAAAATTATTTTTCTTGAACTGTAGATACAATCAGCTTAGTGAATTAGATGTAAGTAGCAATACAGGATTGACGAATTTGAGTTGCGGTAACAATCAACTTAGTGAATTAGATGTAAGTAGCAATACCGCATTGACAACTCTAAGTTGCGCTAACAATCAGCTTAGTGAATTAGATGTTAGCAATAATACCGCATTAACGTCTTTGAATTGCGGTAGCAACCCACTAAGTGAGTTAGATGTAAGTAGCAATACCGCATTGACAACTCTAGGTTGCGTTAACAATCAGCTTAGTGAATTAGATGTTAGCAATAATACCTCGTTAAAGGTTTTGGATTGCAGAATCAATCAAATTAGCGATTTGGATGTAAGCGAACATTCATCCTTGATTGAGTTTTATTGCAGTGACAATCAAATTAGCGAATTGAATATGAGTGGCAACCCATTATTGTTGTTTTTTTTATGTTCTAACAATCGGTTAAGTGAATTAGATATAAGCAGCAATACTGCATTGATGCAGCTAAGGTGTGAAGGTAATCAACTTGGAAACTTAGATATAAATAGCAATATAGCTTTGTACGATTTGCATTGCAGTTCTAATCAGTTGAGTGAATTGGATGTAAGTAGTAATACAGCATTAGTGAATTTATTTTGTCTTGACAATCTGTTAAGCAAACTGGATATCAGTAACAATACACTTTTAACGACTTTAGATTGTTCTAGCAACCGCATTAGCGACATAAGCTCTGCCAATGGACTAACAGCATTAACAGATTTTAATGCATCCAATCAACAAATCACTATCCCTGTCCCTCCAGTATCTCTGACTGATGAAGCGACAGTAGATGTTTTAAAAACAACTGCACGAACAGGTTTAACTGCTACTAACGTGGATATCAATCCAGCTCCAGCAACCATTCTCCCCAATGCCAGTAATGGAGATCTTATTGACCTAACAGGAGTGACTAGGGATTCGTTAAGTGATAAGTCGATTAGTTTTGAATATGCTAGCTCTGCATTGCAAGAAGGTGCGAGTACTTACACAACAAAGCTTTTTTCAGGGATAATTACCTTTGCGGATGTTAGTGAACTAAAGAATGAATTACAAGTTAGCTCTAACAAGACCAAAAGTGGTGAAGAATTGACTTGGACTTGGACAATTACAAGTTTAACTGAAAAGAAGGCTGAAGATATTAAAGCGACCTTTACCTTACCTAATTATGTTAATGGAGATATTACGGATATTGTGATCACTAAAGGAGCAAGTAGTGTTGCTGGAGACATGAATCATTTGAATGGCACTACCAGTTTAGGTAATTTAGAGCAGCGTGAATCAATTGTGATAACCTTTAAATCAGTTGCTAGAGGCGATCCTGAGTGGCACGAAGCGATTGGTCGTTTAGATTGGTCAGATACAACACCGTCTAGTCCGCATTATAATGAATCGAAGCAACCGTTTAAAATTCTTGATGACGAGCAAACCGATACGCCCAAGGATTCGCTGGACATGGGGATTTTATCTGTTCCGATCTATTTTAACTTTGGTATGCAAGATATTGATTCTACGTTACAAACCTATTCGTTGCATACACTGAATTATCAATCTAATACCAATGTAGTGACAGATGGGTTCTACACACGAGTTAAAGATGAGCGGTCTTCGAATACAGGCTGGGAGTTAACAGCTAGTCTGTCGGAATTTGTGGACAAATCAGGAATTGGGATGCCTAATGGGAGCGGAACTTCATTGAAACTGCACAATATGTCTATTGAAAAAGTGACCAATCGGGATACTCCGCAAGAGGGTATTGATCCATCACCATCGGGCACACCGAGTACGGTGAAAACGACAGAGACCTTAGTGGCCGGTGATGCTGCGAAGACAGTGGTTGATGCAGGAGCCTCTGAAGGGGATGGAACCTGGCAGCTGCGGATGCCGTTTACTGATCTTTCGTTGAATGTTCCTGCGAATGCTGGGAAAAAGGGAACGGTCTATCAGGCGAAGCTAACTTGGTCTCTGAATAGTACACCTTAGTGAAAGGAGAATGTACATGACCATTCCAATGTGGTTGGGCGTATTCGGCTTTCTAGCGATTGCCGGGCTGGTGAGCTTTTTGATCTTTTTTGTTAAGGACAGCCGGCTGCGGATGGAGTACGAGAAGAAATCGACTGTGTTGTTAGTAGATTGCGGCTTATTGTTTGTGATGCTGCTGGCAGTTGGTGCGGCGATCTTCTTATATCTTGATTGGCAGGCTCAATTGAACTATTTTCTATCCTGAGAGTTGAAAGGGAGGGGAACCTCCCTTTCAGCTACTTTTTTAAAGCGTTAGGGGGATTCGTGCCTACATAATTCGTTTACTACAAGTAACATAGAAAGAGGTGTCATCATGAGTCGGATTTTGATGTTAACCAGATGTCAATATGCAGAAGAAGAGTTAGAGAGACTGATTCGCAGACTAGGGCATGAGTTGTTTTGCACAATGAGTATCCTAGACACGATTAAGTATGGAAAAGCTTCTTCCGAGTTTTTAGAACAATTTCAAATCATCCTGTTAAGCGAAACCATCTCCAATCAAGAGTGTCAAGAAATCATTGGACAATTAGATAGAGATCAGTTCATCTTTATTCAATTAAGCGGCAATGTCTTGTCGAAGGGTGAACAGGAAAGAAAGCAACACGAAGGAATTACCTATTGCTTATCAACTTCAGCTTCCTTAGAAACATTTAGAGAAGTGCTAAGCCAGCAACCAAAAGGCCGAAACAAAGAAGTCTTTTCTCTGAGTACGAATGACAAGTACTTACCAGAAGACTTACTGGCGCTGCTGTCTCTTACTAAAATGGAAAAAAGAGTGTTTCAGGAATTAATGAAATCAGAAGGACAAACCGTGTCTCGTGAGATTCTCTGCCGTGAAATTTGGCAGGCAGAGCCGAACCAATCCACCCAATCCCAACTATCCACTCTAATCAGAAAGATAAAAGCTAAAATGGATAAACTGGGAATAAACAGCGGCTGCATTAAGACACAATGGGGTCACGGGTACATGCTGGATATGGAGGTTTTACACAATCGATCAACTGTCGATCATTCAATTCTTTATCAGGCGCAATAGATTAGAACGGCTATGCTTAAGTGTGCAGCCGTTTTTTGTTGGAGGGAGTAGTGGTGGGAGTGGGTTAGATTAGATTGGGCATTTGAACCGAAGGTTGATTTGAGTGAGTAGAGAATATAACGATAACAATCAACAGCTGAGCATAGAGATAGAATGATCGGCTTAAGCAGAAGTTTAATTGAGAATATTTGGATTTAGTAGAATGATTTCTCTTAGTAGGAGTCATTTTTTTGCTAGCGATTATTTTTAATTAATTGTCTAAGATTCTTTTATAATTACACGTGTTATAATATTGGAGAGTGATCTTAAAGAGGAGCGTGGAGAAAGCTATGGGTAAAGAAACATCAGCATTATCAAACGAAAATAACAGAACTGACGAGATTAACGTAGACAAAAAGTTTCAGAAGTTAACCCCTGAAAAAGACTTAGGTGGAAAAGGTCTATCAGGATATAAAGAAGCGTTGGATTATGCTTTTTCAGATGCAGATATAAGAAATATTGCTTTAACAGGGGTATATGGTTCAGGCAAGAGTAGTATTCTAGAAAGTTATAAAAAGAAATCTGAGCTAAAGTATATTCATATCTCCCTAGCTCACTTTGACAATCTAGAAGCTAAAAAGGATGAAGAAAAAAATAATATAGAAAAGTTTAATGAAAAAACATTAGAAGGTAAAATCCTCAACCAATTATTACACCAGATAGATTCTAGAGATATTCCTCAAACAATTTTTCGAACAAAAAAGAATGTAAAGAAAAAATCTGTGGGGCTATTTTCTGCCATTGTTTTAGTAGTTATAATCTCTATATTGTATGTACTCAATGTGGAGCCATGGATGATTTATATCAAAGAGCTTTTCAGCTGGTTATTCGGCTGGTTATTTAGTGTCTTTAAACTTCTTCCTAGACCAAATAAGAGAATTGTCGATAGCATAGTTGTTACAACCCTTATATTTTCTTTAGGATATTTAATTTATAAAGTTGCACTGATTCAATTAAATAGAAAAATATTTAAAGGATTTTCATTCAAAAGTAGTGGGGTACAGAGTGACATTGAAATCTTCAGTGAATCTGATGCTTCGTATTTCGATAAGTATCTAGATGATGTACTTTATTTATTTTGTCAATCTGGTGCAGATATTATTGTGTTTGAAGATATAGATCGCTTCGAAAATGGAATAATCTTTGAAAAACTAAAAGAATTAAATACTTTAGTGAATAACAAGATTGTATCACGAAATGTAGGAGTATGGGGAACAGATAATAATAAACACAATCAAATGAAATTTTTGTATCTTCTGAAGGATGATCTTTTCACATCGAAAGATAGAGCAAAATTTTTTGATTTTATTATTCCAATTGTTCCAGTGGTAACCAGCACTAATTCCTATGAAAAGCTAAAAGAGTTACTGGAAAGTAGTGGAATATATGAGAAGTTCGATCGAAATTTCTTGCAAAAAATTTCGCTTTATATAGACGATATGCGATTAATGAAAAATATTTATAATGAATTTCTCATTTACTCTAAAAGAATTGATTTAGAAAAGCTGAAATTGAGTAATGAGGAGTTACTTTCTATACTCACGTACAAGAATATTTTTCCGGATGATTTTTCGTGCTTGCTATATAATAAAGGATTTGTGTATGCCTTATTTAAGAATAAGATAAAATTAATAAAAGAAAAAGAGGATGAGTTAGAGGAACACATTGCTACTTTGAAGGGGAAAATAGAAAGTGGGGAATATGAATATTTATCTTCACTTGACGAACTAATATATTTATATTTACCGTATACAATAAGAGTTAATGGTGTGGTTGCTTCAGATTACCCAAGTATTGAAAAATTTATGGAAACAATGAGAAATCCTGAGTCTACTCTTCAATACATGTTTCAGATGAACAGTTGGAGTAGTATTACTTTCACGGAGATTCAAAATTCCCTAAAGAAGAACTCTGATTTTCAAAAAAGAAAAAAAGTACTTGAAAATAGAAAAAATAAGGAAGAAATCAAGGAAGCAATCGCTGAAGCTAAAGCAGAAAAGGACTTAATAAAAAATAGTAAGCTGAAAGATATTCTTTCAGTGGAAAGTATTGAAGATATTGCTAATACAGATTACCAATCTCTAAAAAGAAGTGAATATTTTGATTTGATTGTCTTCCTTTTGCGTAATGGCTATATCAATGAAGGATATACAGACTATATTACATATTTTTATGAAAATAGTCTAAGACTCGCAGATAAGAACTTCTTGAGAAGTATAACAGATGAAAAGAAATTATATTGGGAGTACCCATTAACTAAATCAGACAATGTTAAGGAGGAAATTATTGATCGAATGATTAGGTCTGATTTCCTTAAAGTTGAATCACTAAATTTTAATCTATTTGAATTCTTGCTTCTGAAAAGCACTAACCCAAATGTAGATAGTTATTTGAGTGCCTATTTCCAAATGATTAGATCTGAAAAAAAAGTTGACTTTATCATGCAAGCATTTCTCTCATTTACTGATGAAGGGCAGAATAATTTGGTTTTAGCTATATACGATAATAGCTATTCTTTGTTTAAAACGATATTTTTAAATGAACAGTTTTCAGACGCCGAATTAAGCAAATTAGCATCAAAAATGTTATTGAGTTTGAATTATGATCAGCTTTTGGAGATAGACATCCACGATGAGTTCTTCTTAGAATTTCTTGACAATTCTTCGCAGATAATATTTGAGATTAATAGGATCATTGATGAGGACATAATTGAAAATCTTTCGAATTTAGGACCGTGTTTTATAAGTGTAGACTTTTCGAGAATCAATGAAGACTTTTCAAAACTCATCTTTGAAAATAATTTTTATGCGCTAAATTACGATAATATTCTCACTATATTGACTCATTTCTACGATGTTACTGATGAATGGGAAATTAAGCATAGAAACTATACGATAATTTCTAACTTAGAGGATAAAACCTTATTAAATTATGTAAATGGAAATAAGATTGGCGAATATGTTTCAGCCTACCTCCTTTTTTCAGAAGGAGAAATTGATGACGAGATATCCCAAGTTTATGAAATAATCAAAAATGACAAGTTGTCGCATGATAAAACTGGTGAGTATATCCGTTGTCTCAAAACAAAGGACTTGAATTTGCAAGAAATTACTTACCTAAGAGCTCAGCTTGAAGCTATTAAGTACCAAAAAGCTAAAGCCAATGAAAAGAATATTATTACATGCTTCTTGAAGATTGAAGAGGAATACGACAATAATACAAATGAATCTAAGGAATTGGAGAACTTAGATAAATTATTGGACTTTATTATAGATGGCTCAGCAGAATATTCTTTTGATAAAGACAAGGCAGGTGAAGAGTTCAAGAACGAGGAGTTAGATGACTTTTTAAACTGGATTGTTACTAAAAACGAAATTCCCGATGAACGATATAATGATATTATCTCTAAAATAGATATTGTGTTCTCTGAATTTGCATTTGAAAATATTGAAAGTAGTAAAATAGAACTATTACTTGATAATCACAAAATAGAATTCTCTGAAACTTCGTTACAAACATTTAGAGAGCATTACTCAGAGTACAATGTAAGGTACATCCTAAATAACATAGACAATTATATGGACTATGTTGATATAGAAGAAAACTATGACTATGATGAAATGTATGAAGTTTTAGTTCAAAGTGACAACCTGTCTATTGAAAAGCAAAAAGACTTAGTAGATTGTTTTGATTCTAATGACGGAATATCCATTCAACATATAAGTTTGAAAAAGGAACTTACGGCCTATATTCTATCCACTCACTTTAATTATAATGACTTGGAATACATTTGCGAAGTCTATGACACACAAACTAATATTATCAGAATTGAAATATATAAATTAGTCATGGAATACTTTATGAATATCCTTGAAGAAGACATTAAGCTTTCAAAAGAGTTGTTGAAAAAGTTAATTCAAGATATGGATGTAAATCTAGAGGATAGACGTTTGATAATGAGTAGAAACATCGAAAAAATCGAGTTGGAAAAATTACCAGAATTATTTTCTGATTTAAAATTGGATGAACTAAATACTATATTTGACGGAAAAAATCCTAGCTTTACACGAGACGAGGTATACAAGAATATTCTAACCTATTTAAAAAAGAAAGGAGTGATTTCTAGTTTTAGTGAAACTAATGATATGTATAGGGTTTACAACAAGCGTAAACGAACATTAATTTTTGACTATTTAGATTAATGCTATCCTGGTTTAGCATTTTCATCTTGGACTTTATTCATTAGTTGAAACGGCGCACCTTTATTTGGTCAAGCTTTGTAGATTACTCTTTAATGAATAATATAGCTCAAGCGACCTAGACAACAAGACTTCAGTGATCGTTCATTAAAGTAGCGTTTAAAACCCATTGATCAATTAGTATCAAATTCTTTTCCACTCAATGATAGAGCACATAAAATGACGTTTTTTATCGACACTTGTATAAGCTAAATCAACAGTAGTTCTCTTCAACGAAGCTAAAATTGAGAAAATTCGGATTAACTAATTTCCGATCGATGCACGAGATTGACTTGTGTATTATGAATAAAAAAAATCCACTTCGTATAATTAGGTTTCAAACTATATAATAAACAGCGGCTGCATCAAGACACAATGGGGTCTCGGCTACATGCTGGATATGGAGGTTTTACACAATCGATCGACTGTAGATCATTCAATTCTTTATCAAGCACAATAGATTAGAACGGCTATGCTTAAGTGTGCAGCCGTTTTTTTGTGTTGGAGGAATAATTGTTTGATCGTTCTTGATATAGAAAAAATTTTTCCTTTCTTTTGCGTATCTTTTCATGAGCAGTTCGCTATGAACGACTCAAAAAAATCTAATGATTTTGATCGCAAAAACTCACCATGCTATACTTAAGGTGACTCTTTCGCGATCAGCGAAAGGATGGAACACATGCAAAAATATACACCTACCAACGATCTGTTATTCCGCAAGATGCTAACGTCTAAGGATTCTGGTGTTATCCTAAAGGCTTTCGTCAAGGATATGCTGGGCAAAGAATTCAAAACACTGACACCCCGAGAAACTTATCACATTGACAGTTACAAGAAGACCCATGACACGATGAAAATTATGCGAACCGAAGTAGATGTACTGGCGGTGGCTGAAGACGGCAGTCAGGTAACCATCGAAATGTTATGAAAAGTAAATAGTTATGTAAAGAACATCAAAATAGTGCCCGTAGATCAACTATCGTGATGCTCTTTACTTTACATAACTAAAGTGAAGTTTTCAACCATTCAACCAATTCTGATTTTTTTTCGTCCGTATACTTTGTATCAGAATGAACTTCTGAATAGTTTTTTTCCAATATCCTTCGCTTTATTTCTGGGTTTACCCTTGCATAAATTTCTGTCGTATTCACTGAGGCATGTCCTAATAAATCTCGGATATAAATCAAATTAACCCCAGCTTCCAACAAATGCATGGCTTTACTATGCCTCAAACTATGGTTGGAAATTTTTTTGAGAAATAAGTGTGGATTCTCCTGTCGAGCTTTTTGGATATTTTTATCCAATATATACTGGACGCCTGCTCGGGTCAATTTCTTATTTACATTATTTCGAAAGACGTATTGTTCTGAAGAAATATTCAGATTTTGATCTTTAAGGTATTCCCTCAGTAAGTCACGGACTTCTAATGAAAAAGGTATTTGACGATATTTAGCGCCTTTTCCAAGAACCTCCACTGAAGGTGGCGAAGAAAAGCGAATATTACATATTTGGGTCTCAATTATCTCTTGAACGCGACAGCCTGTATCATACATAAAGGATAATAACGCCTTTTCTCTGCGCCCCTTTTTAGTAGTATTATCAGGCATAGATAAAAGTATTTTTAACTCTTTTATTGTTAAATATGCTATTTGTTGAGTGATCTTTTTTTTGCTAGGAATGTCTGTTATTCTTTCCCATTGACTCAAAAAGGCAAACTCTTTTCGTTTTAAATAATTCGCAAAACTTTTTAAGCAACCTAAGCGTTGATTTCTTGTATTGATACTATTTCCACGATTTTCTTCTAAATAGTTGAGGAACCTTTCAACGATTGCTTCATTAAAATCTTCTAGCTTTATGTTGTCAGAAGTAATTCTTTCGTGCGTTGCTAAATAGTCAAAAAAGAGCACGAAAGTGTCTCGATAAGATTCAATAGTCTTTTTTGAGCAACCTAAGAATTTAGTTAAATAACTTGAAAAATAATTCATCACATAAAATGAAAAGCCATGCATGTCAATCTTCCTCTCCTTGATAGAACAAGTTACCGATATACTTTTTCACTTTTGTGCTCACATTTTTATGTTGCTGAACGGTTAGTCGTAAATAGTTTTCAGTTTGAGTCAGGTGTTCATGTCCTAAATAAACAGACAATAAAGGAAGTGCGGCATAAAGATCAATTCCTTCTTTTTCTGCCTTTTCAAGCGCATGAATGGCAAACGTATGACGTAAGTCATGAATTCGAGGTAAATTACCGCCCTGTCGATATGGAATGTAAGAGTCTACTAGTAGTTTCCTATATCTACGATATAGAGACCCTATAGAATAATGTTCGTCATAAGAATTCGGGTGATGAAAAATGAATTGGTTAGGTTCTAAGTGGGAACTGTAAGAGGTCATATAGCTTTGTAATTGTGCATGCACACTATCAGATAATGGAATGATTCGACTTATATGATTTTTAGAATCAATGATTTCAATAATCCCTTGATCCACTTTACAATGTTTTTTCCGTAAATGCAGTCCTTCGGAGCGACGCAGACCACAAGAGTAGTACAAAATGAATAATAAGGTAAACGCATCATTTGAATAATCCTTTTGATTGACGATCTTTTTTAGATTATCAAATAGACGGATAATCTCCTCGTGAGTAAAAATGTAAGGGACAAAAGAGCTTTTCAGGTATCTCGGTTCAAATGGATCAATATAAATATTTGGATAACCCATGTCAGTTAATATATGACAAATATCACAGAGTACTTTGATTCGCATGTTATGGTAGACTTTTCCTTCATTGTCAGTTTGTTCGCACCATTTCTCATACATTTCCTGTGTAATAATTGGTTTCGTTGGTTTAAACTGACTGAGAAATTTTGCAATTCGTCTATAAAAACCAACATAGCAGTCGCCATAATCATAACCTATTCCTCGTTTGTATTGAATAACACGCTCAAATGGTTCGTTGTAAGGTTCGGCGAACTTATAATTATAAAAAGACATAAGGCACCTCCAAAGAAAATTCTCTTAATTTGGTTTCGTCAATGGTCAGATATTTCTCTGTCGATCTTATTTGCTTGTGTCCTAGAACATTAGAAATTGCGCTAATTGGAACTGACTCCTGCATCAAATTTGTCGCAAGTGAATGTCTCATGGCATGGGCCCCCGCATGCTTACCAGTAATATCAATTTCTGCTCTTAGAAAGACTCGTTTAACGATAGAAGAAATTCCACCAATAGAAAATTTGTGATAGGGAGCACAGCTAATTAAAAAAATATGATCCAAGTCCTCATTGACCGCTTTTCTGCTGTTCTTAATGTAATCTAACAAGGCAAATTTCATTTCGGGCAATAATGGAAGTGTCAGAGGTTCGCCGCTTTTCTTTTGCCTGATAAAGAAAACATCGTTTTCCCAATCAAGTTGCGCAAACGTCATCTCTAATAAATCAGATGCACGTATTCCAGTATAATAAAGAGTTGTAATAACTGCCATTTCAAGTTTACCTTGAACAGAGTTTATATCGATAACATCAAATGCTTTTCTCATATCTTCTTTACTATAATAAGATAATATAGATAATCTCTGACTAGAATGGATAACTGGAAAGATAGAATACCCAGAAAACGGGCAAATTTGTTTATCAAACATCCAATCAATTGCTTGTCTAAGATTTCCACGATGTAAATCCTTAGTATTTGGAGAGCTTTCTAAACTATTGATGAATTGATGGACAAGTGTAGTAGATAGTTCTCTAAATGAATAGACCCGGTTTTTATCTAAAAAAAGAAGGAATTTTCCCATTGTCCATAACTTATTTTTTTTTGCTTGCTTCTGACAAGTGATTAAATTATCTACGAAATCTTTGTATTCTAAATAAAAATCTAAAAATGCAGTAGGGATATTTGTATAAGCCGTGTTGTGATGTCTTAATAAGTAATTTCCAGTGTGATAAAATTCAAACAGTAAAAGTACGGGGCGGCGAAGAGTAAATTGTAATTGGCAGTTAGGGGCATCTAAATCAAAGTCGAAGGATTCTTTAAAAAAATTTCGAGCTTCATTAGAGTTCACCTTCTGAATATTTCTCTTAACACAGAAAGTTTCAAAAGTATGACCAATCCATAAAAAATGATCCAGTGTATTGTCGGAATATCCATCGCCTTTCATTTTTTTGATAAGTTGATTCATAGTAGGAACAATCTGATCGGTATCCATGTAAAAACCTCCTTTTCTTTTATTTGGATACAAATCAACTGTACCACCATCTTTCATTATGTGAAGAAAAAAAGTGAATAGACATTGACAAATCAACGTCTGTTCACTCAACTTTACATAACTATTTACTTTTCATAACATTTCTTATGTAAAGCTTTGCATAAGAGATGCAGGTGCAACCCCACGAGTTTTTTGAAGAACGTGCCTTGTTTTATTTAGTGAAAGCCTACATTTCTCCATATGGCGATGAGGAAGCCGAAGACTATATCGAAAACAACAACTTTTCTGGATTATGTCCTACCTACGGCATTAATATAGTAGATTTTCACTTATTTGATCCAGACGAAGAAGCACTTCAAAGCTTTAGTCTTCGCAATGACAAGAACGCTCGTCTCTATTTAGGAAGGAAGCAGCAACCCTTACTGTCCCTCTGCTTTTTTAGTCTAAAGAACAAAAATGTTGAACCGAACAGTCCCTTGGCTCATTGGCAATATTTTTTCAAAACAGGTGAAGTAACCGAGAATGCACCAGACTATATCAAAGCAGCAAAGAAACGAATTGATTTTTACCAACTCGATGAGGAGGAAAAGAAAATGATTATGAGAATCGATAAGGCCAAAGCAATAAAGAAAGCCGAAATAGATTATGCACACAATAAAGGAAGGACAATTGGAGAAAATGAAAAGGCGCTGGAAATCGCAGCAAATTTCTTAAAAATGGGTATGACACCAGAACAAGTGGCTGAAGGAACCGGACTGAGTATTGAACAGATTAACGAGTTGAAGGAGAACAAAGCTGACTGATCTTGATCATTGTTAGTGCAAGTTTTTCCGGGTAGATTTGCCGAAGGAAAAGCACTGGAGAGGGATCGGTGCTATGCCCTCTCGTATTTATTTGGCAAGGAACCAGCAAACTTCACTAATCTTCTGTTTCCAAGTCTGATGAACAAGAACATCGTCTCCTATCTCATTGGCAATATTTTTTCAAAACAGGCGAAGTAACCGAAAACGCACCAGAGTATATCAAAGCAGCAAAGAAACGAATCGATTTTTATCAACTCGATGAGGAGGAAAAGAAAATGATTATGCGAATTGATAAGGCCAAAGCAATAAAGAAAGCTGAAATAGATTATGCACGTAAGGAAGGGATGGAGAAAGGAGAGCTGAAAGGAAAGATGGAAGAAAAGTTGGAAGTTGCAGCAAACTGCTTGAAATTGGACATGGCACCAGAACAAATTGTTCAAATAACTGGATTAAGTATTGAACAGATCAACGAGTTGAAGGAGAACAAAGCTGACTGATCTCAATCGTTATTAGCGCAATTTTGATGCACAGATTTGCTGGAGGAAAGGCACTGGAGAGGGATCGGTGCTAAGCCCTCTCGTATTTATTTGGCAAGGAACCAGCAAACTTCACGAATCCTCTGCTTTTTTAGTCTGAAGAACAAGAGCATCGTCTCCTATATAATTAACAATATTTTTTCAAAACAGGCGAAGTGACCGAGAATGGACCAGACTATATCAAAATAGCAAAGAAACGAATTGATTTTTACTAACTCGATGAGGAGGAAAAGAAGATGATTATGCGAATCGATAAGGCCAAGGCTATAAAGAAAGCCGAAATAGATTATGCATACAAGGAAGGTGAAAATAAAAAGGCACTGGAAATTGCAGCAAATCTCTTAAAAATGGGCATGAAACCAGAAGAAATTGCTGAATTAACCGAATTAAGTATTGAACAGATTAACAGGTTGAAGGAAGAATAAGGCTGATGGATTAAAAAATACCGACTTCCAAAAGTTAGACTGAAAACCTAACCTTTGGATTTTTTTTGTTAAGGATAATGTTGAATCAAGATAAAAATGCGCTCAAGAGAAAAAGAATTCTCTTGAGCGTGTTTTAGTATATCTATTGATTATTTAACGCTTTCAAGGGTTTCGAAATCTTTAACAAGCTTTTAAGTTAAAATATCAAAAAAAATACTTACCGAGTTCCTTACAGATTTCCTATAGGTTCTTGATAAAAAAATACTAAATTGGTATATTAATTTTTGATGAAAAAAATTAAATTAAGGTGAGAATAAACAAATGGAAGGGGTGTGAGTTTATTTCCTGGTTTTAAGTAGACCAAGCTATACAAAGTACGTTAATTATGAGTTTTTTTCATTTATAGAATCTTAACAGGCTTAATTATAGATGAGGAAGCAAGAATACGCAATATCTTTTAAAAAAAATAATTAAAATAATTTCTTAGACAAGTTTCCTTACTATCCAAATTCGGTGTTTATTTAAGAAAATACAAGAAAAATGAGTGCTCTATTTGCCGTCAAAAAAATCGTCACATTCATGAAACAGAAAGGGAAATGTAGTATGCGTAGAGGAGAAAATATTTATCGTCGCAAAGACAAACGTTGGGAGGGGCGCTATCCAAAAGGTAAAAAAGCAAATGGAAAGACCAAGTATGGGTCGGTTTATGGGAAGACTTTGAAGGAAGTGCGTGAAAAGCTTTATCCTTTAAAACTAAATTATCAGCTTATTCAAAATAGTAAAGGAAAAACAGCGATCAGTTTCAATGAATGGGCATTTCTGTGGCTGCAGGAGATACAATCTGATGTTAAACAGTCTACCTACGCCAATTATGAGCATAAGTTAACCCATTACGTACTGAACATTCTTGGGGAATACGGATTAAATGAGCTAGATGAAGAAGCGGCAGAAATCCTCTTAAAGGACTTGGAAAAGCGTGCGTTAAAGCCTTCGACAATTCATGCTGTTTTTCGTATTACTAAACAGTGTATCAATCGGGCGATACGAAAGAAAATGATCAAGGAGAACCCCTTTGTTTTAGTACGGTTGCCTAAGCTAGTGAAAAATAGAAATCAGGCGCTTACAAAGCAGGAACAAAAACGTTTAGAGACCGCCGCTTTATCGGGAAGAAAAGGTCAAGGGCTCCCAACTTTGCTGGCGCTGCATGCTGGACTAAGAATTGGCGAGATTTCGGCACTTACCTGGGAAGATATTGATTTTGAGAACAATCTGATTCATGTTCATTCAACCGTTCAGCGAATCATTGGTCTGTTTAATGGAAAGAAAACGGAATTGATTTATACCAGTTCGAAAACCGCCTCATCGACTAGATCCATCCCGATGAGTCAGATGTTAAAGCGTGCTTTGCTAGAGCAAAAGCAGCGGGCAAAGGGTAAATTTGTTCTTACCGATAATGAACAGCCCGTAGAGCCTAGGTTGATAACCTACCATTTTCATCGGATTCGAGAAAAGGCCAAACTAGCTAAAATTCATTTCCATCAGCTGAGACATACTTTTGCGACTCGCTGTCTTGAAAGCAAAGGCGATATTATGAGTGTTAGTGCCTTGATGGGGCATAGCTCGACTCAGATGACCTTGGATACTTATGCTGCAGCATTGATGGAGCAACGTTTCATTGTTGTAGATCAAATGGAAAAAGCGATCAGATAAATCGTTTTCAAAAAAAGACATTTCTTTTTTTGGGGTGGTTTTTTTTACTTTTTTTGAAGTAAGCGATTTCTCCGGAACTATTATCCATTTTACTCACAAATATACTGAGTGCTAAAAAGGATAATAATTTTGGAGCGATGCAGATTCTTTTATTAATTTTTATGCCGTCACATACCGTCAATGACAACTCTTTTTTTGTTATCTAGACAACCATTCCGCCCGCATTTCTTAGTCTACTTAAGACTAAGAAAAGTGAGTGGCTTTTTTGCGCTCTTTCAAAGTATAGAGGAAATTAAAGGAATTATCAAAAATTAGTATTTGATAGCTAGTGAATAAAGGAGGAAGCAGCATGTTTGGTTTTGGCAAACAGAAAAAGGATAGTTATCAAGAAACAAATCAGGATGACTATTTTTACGATGAGTACGATGAAGAATATGAGGATGATTATAGGTATGAGCCTTATCCAGAGGAAGAATACGAGCGGCCAATACAAAACTATCGGGAGTACGATCCTGATGAGCCGCGTTCCAGACATCGTACAGCCTCTGCTAACCTAGAACAACTAGATACTAGATATAACGAGAAAGGCGCTTTTTCGGAACCAAAAGAGGAAGCTCGAGAAAATCAAAAGGGTCCGTTGCAGCAAGAGGTTGAACGGTTAGAAGAAACAATCACGCAATTGAAGCATCAGTTGGAGGTCAAACAGTCAGAAATGGCGACAATGGCAACCGCCTTGTCAGAGAAGGATCAAGCCTTGCAGCATCAAAAAGCAAAGACCGAACAGCTGCAGGAAAAACAACAAGAAACGGAAAGCCTACACACTAAAAAGGATCACCAGATTCAAGAACTGTCGAATCAAATCCAGCAGTTAAAGGCTGATATGACTACGAGTAAGACTGATCAAATGGAGGCCTTGAGCCAGGCACAACAACAGGTCGAGGAACTTAAGAGAACGAAAAAAGAAAGTGAAGATATGAAAGCCGAATTGGCTACTATTTTGATCGAAACTAAGAAACAGGAACGAGCAATTTTAGAACGAGCGGAGTATGAAGCGAAGGGAATTCGGAGTCAGGCTGAACAGGAGGCACATCAAGTGATTCATGATGCTTCATTGGAATTACGCGTAATGAAGCAGGAGATTAAAAACTACCGTAAACGCCTGCGTTCGGTTCAAGAAGAAACGACTCAATTTTTCGCACGTTTGTTAGCTAATAGCGATGCGTTATTGGAAGACGAATAGAAGAGGGGCGATTTTTCGGTGAAGCAATCACAGAATCAACTTACCCTTTATCCAACTCCAGCCCCGATTATGCAGCAGGAATTGGCGACACAATCGTTGTTAGAAGAAATTGAACGGGCCTGCGAATACTTGTACGCTCCGCAGGGAACCTTAGATGACAGCCAACGACAAAAAATTTACCAGCATTTTGAGCAATTATTCGGTTTGATGAATAGCAGCTACCACATTGAGTTGTTGCTAGTTTCTGAAACCTTGGATTGGCTATCTTTCTGGCAAGCTTTGCATCAGTTTTTCCCTCAGTTTGCTTGGGTTAAAGCTCAAACTGAGGAACCGAAATACGGGCGACAGGTCTATCGGTTTGACTTTATTCCGTTGGCACTTAGAGAATCAGGCTTTCCCTTTGCTATTCATTTAGAGGACAGCTTAAAGCAGCAGTTTCCAGCGACTATCGAAAATGCCCTAGAGCGAGCTGAACAGCTGCTATTGGATTTAGCTGAACAGCACTTTTCTGAACCAGTTAATCAAATATCACAAAGAGAAAATTCTGTTTCAGTTGAAAAGACAGCTGAAGCGTTTGAGGATTCTCCGCTAGCAGTGGATCGGATAGAAACCGAGGAGAGACGGCAAGAAAGTCAAAGTAAGGCCCGTCTTCGAGCAGTTAATCAAAAGCTGGAGCTGGTCATCGAAAAACTGGAGCTTTCCATGCTTTATAGCGGTATTCAATACTTTGATCAAAAAAGTACTGAAGAAAGTGACTGGGATAAACGAATTAAGATCAGTTTGCGCGAGTATACCTATCTATTACAAAAGGCTCGCTTCCTAGAACAAATGTGGCATTTAAACGGAGAGTTGATTAACAAAACTGAAAAAATGACCGTTACGGGGAACAAGTTAATCTACGAACGGGATCAGGTGAAACAAATTAAGGCCAATCTTTCGGCTCGGGATATTCACTTTGTTTTGTACGAGTGTCAGGTGATTGAATCTCGGGCAAGGGTACATGCTCGTCCTTGGTTTCGGAAGCCTTACGTTAAGCTGATGAAAATGGATTATGACAACTTACTAAGCAAGGCGGCTTACTTTGATCTTCTTCAAGGGGAGAGTGCATTGTTAGAACGAATGATTCGAGAAAAGCAGGCTGCACCAGCTAAAGCAGCTCAGGAGGCAGGCTGAGGCGGAAAATCCTCAAAAAGCTTTCGTCAATGGAGGCTAACTCTGAATTTGGCAGGGATATTTGTTCTTTGCTACTTAGTCTTTCTTGGTGCTTTCCGAACGTACTATTGGCTGTATCCTCAATACTTTGTCAGTGGAGAATCCATGAAGCCAACCTTTTGGGAGCAAGAGGTTGTTCAAGTGAAATCCCACCATCAACCGGAGCGATTTGATGTAGTAGTGCTGCATCCACCAGATGCACCCACTGAACTGTATTTGAAACGAGTCATTGGTTTGCCTGGAGAACGGATCGATTATCAAGCTGGAGAGCTGCTAGTTAATCAGGAAATAATAGCCGACACCTTCGCTTATCAGACAGAAGATTTCAACTGGAGTGATGTATCAAACAAACCGATTCCTAAGGGCTATTATTTTGTCTTGGGAGACAATCGGACTATCTCTAAAGACAGTCGAATTTTCGGCTTAGTTTCAGAAAAACAAATTTTAGGCATTGTCCAAGAGGGGAACAAGGAGAAATGAAAACATTGCAGGAAAAAATTGAATGGTACACCTTTTGGTACTGGGTCTATTGGCTCTTTTCATTAATGGTATTAGCAGGAGTTGCTATCTTAGGAATCTTTTTTTACTTCACTGATTTTCAAGAGGTGGTAACCGTCAGTCAATTGTTTCTTCTATTATTACTAATGATTCTAGCTCTGTATTTTCAAATGACGGCCTTGTATTACCACAATGTACTTCTGAAGCTGAAGCAGACAGCGGCTAGACAAAAACGACCGCGAAGCTCAGGGCGTAATTATCCTCCACAGGAAAGGCGGAAGCCAAATGAAGAGTAAAGTCATACTGTGCGGTGTCGGATTAAGCTTTTGCTTGGCTGCGGGTTATCAGACACCTATCAAACAAGTTGTATCAGCCGAAACGAAGGAGTCCACTGCTTCAGAAAAAAGCTTACCCTCAAGTACTGAAAGCGAAAGTAATACTAGTAAGGTAATCGAAGAATCGGTTGAAGCTGAGGTATCGGAAGCATCTTCTATAGAAGAAATTTCCACAAGTGAGACGACAGAATCGATTGCTTCGTCCACATCTGTTAATGAAGCAACTGAAGAATCGAGTGCAGCTGTTCCTGAATCAAGCATTGAAGAGCGCGTAATTTTACCTGAAGAAGAGATCGAAGAAAACTATCAATTTTCAGTCACAAAGAGTCAAACCACTGAGGCATTTATCCAGGTCATTGCCAAAGATGCGCAGGAAATCGCTTGGAAGGAAAAGCTTTACGCTTCTGTGATGATTGCGCAGGCCATATTGGAAACAGGATCAGGCAACAGCCAATTAGCCCGACCGCCTTATCATAATTTGTTTGGAATTAAAGGAAGCTATCAAGGGAAGAATGTTTCATTTAATACCCAAGAGGATCATGGGAATGGCCAACTGTATACGATCAAAGCAGCTTTTCGACAGTATCCCAGCTATAAAGAGTCCTTAGAAGATTATGCCGCTTTATTGCGAAATGGTATCTCAGGGAATGCTGAATTTTATCAATCTACTTGGAAAGAAAATGCGCCAACCTGTCAAGAAGCAAGCAAAGGGTTAACTGGCAAATATGCTACAGATACGTCGTATGATAAAAAGCTAAATGCATTGATTGAGACGTATCAATTGATGCAATTCGACCAAGAACCGAATCAAGAGGTAACAGAAGCATCTTCTGAGATAAGAGAACTTCCGCCCGTTCAGGAAGCAGAAGAATCAAGCCAAGAAGAAGCAATACGAAGGCTGCAGACAAACGAGAAGAAGCAAAAAGTTACTACAATTCCAGAGGCTGCACAGCGGCCAGCGAAACAATTGTCTGGAGATCGCGCAGCGCAATGAATGGAGGGAAGCCATGACGAGAGCACGAGAGTACCGTCCACGAGATCGTCAGGAAAATCGACAAATGCCAGATCATCCACCTTCTTCTTCCGATCGAAGAACTTCAAGAAATGATGATTACTGGAATAATTCACGACCGGTACGTGATCATGATGGACCGCGTCCACCTAATGAGGATTCGTATCAGAGGAATAGATATTCTAGACAGCGGTCACCGGATTATAGAAAAACTGCCTATCGCCAAGGCCCTTCAAGGCAGTATCGACCGCCGCATCCAGGAAGAAGCCAACCAGTCTATGCCAGATATGATCAGGAGTGGCCGGCACCAAGACCGCGACCAAGTCCAAGAAAACACGCAAACAATTTGCAGAAGGCTAAGCAATCCACCCATCGGCAAATCTTTCTATTTATATACAATCTATTTTTCTATACCTTAACCATTGGTATCTTACTAAGCTCCGTGATGTTTGCGTTTAGCGAGAAGTCAAATGCTGCTATTTTAGGCCATCGCTTTTATCAGGTACTAACTGATTCTATGGCGCCGCAACCAAATTCTCCCAAAGGCGGTTTTTATTCAGGAGACATTGTACTGGTAAAAATGACCGACGGCTCCCAAGTTAAACCGGGAGACATTGTCACTTTTCAAGTGGGGGAAGGAGATCGTTACCTGACCCATAGAATGGTGGAGCGTTTGGACCAATTAAATGGTCAAGCCGGAGATTACATCGTCACCAAAGGGGATGCCAATAAGAGTAATGATCCGCCGATTTTAGCAGATCGTGTGCGAGGAAAAGTAGTATTTGTCATTCCTAAAATGGGCAGTCTATTGAATTTTATTCAGGAAAATCTATGGTTGTGCGTGGTGTGTGTACTATCCACATTTGGGTTCTTTTTAGTTTTAAAGGCCTACTTTTTGCAGCCTGATCCCGTTAGAGAAAGCACCAAAAGAAAGAAATACCCAAGAGAGGTATAACCGCTTGTTAACTACAAGTGTTTATATAAAAAAGAACCTATAGGAGGAAAAAAATGAAGAAGAACAGCAAAAAGAAAAAGCTGATGGCTGCAGCAGCAGCTCTAGCATTAATCGCAGCCATCTCCGGGACATTTGCCTGGATTACGGCTCAAGATCAACGGATCAACCGGGCAGAGTCCGCTGCGGTTAATGATGACAGCGTGGTGCTGAAGGAACAATGGGAGCCTATGCCGCTAGTTGCCGGAACTGAAGCCAAGAAGGAAGTATCTGTTTCCAATACGGGGAACGCCAATGTATTTGTTCGGATTTCTTATGAGGAAGTGCTGAAGCATTTAGCAGGAAAGGGCAGCATTGAGTATGGTGCTGTTACCGATGCTGGAGCTAAATATGTCTATGTAGCCAATGATTCCGGCTTAGGAAAAAATATGCCAGTAAATGCCAATGCGGCGTCAATGTTCAATGATGGCTACCGGATTGTTCCTGCTAGTCAAGTGACCGGTTTAACTTCTCAAGACACGAATGTGAAATTGCTGGCTAAGGGTGGAAAAGTAGTCGATCCATTAACTGGATCTGTCAGCAATAACCTTGAAACAAAGATTATCCACGAATACTACACCGATCCATCCAATACAGGAAAAAATCCTGGCGATGCGGGATACGATGCAACAAAGAATAAATATCAAGCCATGACTTATGATATTGCGGTAACTGATGAAAAAGGCAGTAATGATGGAACTGCATGGGAGTACACGCTATCAAATGTGAAATATGCGTATTACAAGGATGGGTATAAAAATACAGTAGCCAATTGGGCAAAATCCACTTTGCCAGATGAAAGTGGAAATAATACAGGCAACGCTTTGCTAGGAACAAAAGGCCTACGCTACAGCGTGAACTACAACTATACAACGACTGCAGAAGGTTTGGGAGCGAGTGCTACAATTCCTGGGCCAACACCTGCTACGACGGCTGACCAAAAACCAATTGCGTCATCTACTAATTATGGTCTAGAAGCCGATACTAATGGGCTAGGTAAAAGTCATATCCGTGTTGGCTATGGTACAGATATTACTGACGTTGCAACATTAGCAGATAAAAAATGGGTTTACAATGCAGAAGACGGTTGGTTCTACTACACAGTTCCTTTGAAGTCGGGTGAAACTACGCCAGACCTACTGAAGAAATTAGTTTTTGAAAGTGCTCTAGGCGTTGAATACACCAATGCTTCATTTGATCTTGTGGTAAAAATGGAAGCTGTACAAGCAACCGAAGCTGCATTAACAGATAGTGCTGGCTGGAATTTAGGAGGAGGCTCTAAACCAACTGGAGATACTCTGGCTATTGTAACAAAATTAGTCGCTGGCATTTAATTGTACCGTGATTGGGCGAGGGGGGAGTAGGTGAATATACGTAAAATACTCATTGGAATATTCAGTCTTTTTGCCTTATTTAGCAGCTCTCTAACTGTTGAGGCAGCAAAAACACTTCCTCCTGGTCTGGTAATTGGGGATTCTGATGGACTCTATGCTACTTCTGAGGGAGAATACTACATTGATCTGGCAGGCATTCTCCCAGGAGAAGCATACGAAAAGGAAATCACGATTCGCAGCTTGGATTTGGAGACTCCTTTTTCGTTAGGACTGCTGGTAGAGGAAATTAAATCCAGTGGTTCCGTGGATTGGAAAAACCATATTACGTTAAAACTCGTTTTAGATGGCAAGGAAATTTATCAAGGACCGTTATTAGGGGATGGAAGTCGAGATTGGAGTAAAACACCGCTAGAATTAGGCATTTGCAGGTATGGAACTGATAAAGTGCTGAAGGCGACTTTTACGATGGACCCCACCCTAACCAATGAGAATCTAAAAGCAAAGAGTACCTTAGAGTTTATGTGGACCTTTGTAGGGACGAAGGATCAACCGACAAAATCCTCTACAACCGAGTCATCTGTAGAAAGTTCAAGCAGCTCGCCACCGGGAAAACCTTCTAATCGAAAGCTGCTGCCGCAAACGGGTGAAGAACTGGTTTATCTTTTCTTGACTGGTTTGTTATTGATTTTAATTGTCTTATTTTTATGGAAAAAACGCCGAGAGGAGGAGCAGGAATGAATCAAAAGGAAAAACGTCGCCACTTGCTTCGGACCTTTGTTCGCAGTAAGGGACTGTTCGCCTGTTTCTCTCTGGTATTGAGTTTGCTGCTGGTAGTGGGCAGTACTTATGCTTGGCTGACTTCGGCAGATGAACGAGTCAATCGAACGGATGCTAATCAACGAAGGCTATCCGCCATTGTGGAGGAAGACTTCGATCAGGTGTTTCACTGGTCACCGGGAACAACAAAGGAAAAAAATATTCGTGTACGAAATACGGGAGAAATGCCAGCAATTGTGCGTATTTCTTTGAAAGAATTTTTTGTAGGCTTTGAAACGGATGTAACGGATAAGCACGATACCGCTAATAATGGTAACGGAAATTTGAAGGTCTATGGCTCGCCAAGTGCAACAGCAATTGATGTGAAGAAAACGGAAACCTGGGCTGTTGGAAATACCTATGAGGTCAGTGCCAATACCCACTACAAAGCAGCTGTTGCCTTATTGGATCAGACATATTCTTACAAAGGGACAAGAACAGGACCGTTACCGGCAATTGAGTTAAATTTTGAAGCAGGAAAGCTTTTTTGACAAAGAAAACCCGCCTGCAGCAAGCGATAAGCAGTATTGGTATTACGAGAAGGGCTATTTTTATTATTCGGAGGTCCTTCAACCAAAAGAAGTTACGCCTAATTTGTTAGACAGCGTTTCATTAAATTCAGCTTATACCAATCAGTACAAGGGAGCTTTATACCGGTTGACATCAGAGCTGGAGGCACATGATTTAACCAAAGAGCTGCTCTCAGATTGGTCGCTTACTAATAATGATTATGCCTATACCCTCTATCAATCGAAGCTAGATCATGGGAACTGAACAGAGAGGAATGAGTAAAAGATGCAAAGAAAACAACGGCAGCATTTATTTTATTTCCTTGCTCTGACCGGCTGCGTTTTCTTGTTAATAAGCGGAAGTTATTTTGTTTATGCAGCAATGACAGCCACCGATAAAAAAGCCAATGATTTCCAGATAGGACAAGTAGAAACTAGTTTAGTAGAAATTTTCGATGACAACATCACTGAAATAGCAAAGAATCAGAGTGTAAAAAAAGAAGTGTCGGTGAAGAACACGGGAACGATTAACCAGTTTGTTCGGGTGATGATCCTGCCTGAAGTTCGAGCCTCAATTGAGGGAGATACAAATAAACAAGTTTTGCCATTGGTAATTGGTAAGGATCTTGAATTAGAGAATATGACAACAACAGATTGGCAGGCCGGCGGTGATGGGTATTACTATTACGTCAAAGAGGCTGTAGCACCGAAGAAATCCACCAGTTATTTGTTTAAATCGATCAAATTATCAGACGGCTTAACCCAGCAGTACCATCAAACTGAATTTTCTATCTATTTAAAGGTTGAAACAATAAATTGTGCAGAATTTACTTATCGCGATGCCTGGTGGCAAGGAAAGATTCCAACAAGCGCATCGTTAAAGGCAGTAGATGATGCCTTAAAAACGAAGGTTGAAAAATAATGATAAGGACATAGGATGCTATGTCCTTTATAGCTAAATCAACACTTATGAGGTGAATGCTTTATGGGTAAAGCATTGATTTGATGAGTTTTGTAAGGAGGAATCCAAACAGTCAATGAAAAAAAAGAGAGAAATCTATCAGCAGTATAATCACAGGAAAATAAAACGAATTGCAGGAGTAATCTTGTTTGCTGTGTTAATCAGTATGGGTTCAGTGATGGGAATTAACAGCTTGCATAATAAAAGAGAAGCCGTCTCGGCACATCCAACGAATAAAATTAAATTAGACGAGGGAGGAGCGCATGAATTTGAAATTCCTGTAGATGCGCTCAAACTTAAAGAGCAAGCATTAATTGATAATCCCAGCTATCAGAATTTTGTTCAGGGAGAAAAAATTGCCGGTGCCTTAACTAGAGAAAATTTGGAAAGCTATTCAGAACAATCAGGCTTGAGCTTCGATTCGGTCCAAAGAACAAGTGATGGAAATTGGATAATGGCAATTAATTTTAGAAATGATTGGTACTCTCAAAATGGAAAACCAAGTGCTTTCCAAAAATACTTGGTTAAAACGAATGATGATGGAGAAATATTAAAAATATACAATGTTGCAAGTGGTGAAAACTTTTTCACAACAAGTAACAATACCAAGGCGGATTATCGATCAGCAGTAGACGGGGGAGCCTTATTAGTAGAAAGCGGCAAGGTATCCCTATGGTTCCAAGGGTACTCTCCAAAGGAAAAAAATGAAAAGCTAAGACGGGTAACCCTTGATGAAAATCTTACGCCATCATCAGCTTCCTATATAGTCGGCAATTTTAGTACAAGTACGTACCCTGTTCCGCCAAATTCCGTAAGACTTTTCTTTAGGAAGGACATTGTGAACAATGATACCTGGTATACAGGGAATTCCAATGTGCCATTAGGACAAGAAGCCACTTATAAGCCAAAGTATAGCTTATTACGTTTAAATAATCAGACTGGTGCCGTTTTAGAGAATAGTAATTTAAGCTTTCCTTCACTTAATCAGTTAAATAGTACCGTCACGAATGTAACCAAAGGAAATGTTGGCTTTCAAGGAACTCAGGTTACTAAAACAGCTGATGGTGGAATTTTGATGCATGGGTGGATCTATCATCAATTAACGGATGTTTCGCAAATAACACCTTCTCAACACATTATAAAGTTTGACTCCTCAGGCACTTTCCAATGGTCAAAGGATGTGCTAAATGGATCTTATCGATTACAAGAGGAGTTGAGTGACGCAAATAATCTAGTAGCTTTGGAAAAGAGCGCAACGAACAATCAGCTAGTTAGCATCAACACGAGTGATGGAACAGAAACTGTATTGAGAAAATTTCCCATAGGAACGGACCTGTCAATTCTAAGGAATCCCAATGCAGAGTATAATTCTGAATTTGATTTCTTTGGCAGTGTTCAAAGAATGGAGGATGATTTCTCAGGCTATGTGAATGGTCCAGGTGTTGTGATGGGGACGATGAATAAGGATTATTCTGTAAGCAGTGCGAATTTCATCAATGCGGATGCGGAGGTGATTGTAGGAGGATTAATTGCAAACAATGGTACAAATCGCTATTTCATGTATGGCAGTACCAATAGTAAAACTTTCTCAAATACGCCTAAAACTGGTTGGAAAACACACTTGCCAAATGTTTCGAATAGAGATCTATTTTTTGGAAGTGTAAGAAAAGACGAAGACTATTCACCGATAATTTCGCCATCCAAAGCAATCACTGTATCAATTGATGATCCAGAAATTAAAAAAACTGAAACGAATAAGTATGGCTGGACCCTATTAGACAATTGGTTAATTACAGGGTCTAAAACAGGGACTTTAGCGGATGATTCGTCTATTAAGGTTTTTGATAATATGGACAGTCAAAGTACAAATATCGCTGCTACGCCTGCTGAAAGACAGGAATGGCTAGAAAAGAGAATTAATCGAAATCCTAAAAATCTTTCGGCGGCGATTGAATGGGAGAAGCTAGGCTTCAATAGCTCCATCACAGGGCCGCAACTGGTTACTTACTTTGTTACTGACTCTCAAAATCAGCCGAGCACTACTTCTCGTTGGGTGAATAAAACCGGAGAAGAGACCATTATTGATAAGGATAACAACTATGCATTAGATGCACAAAACTTCCATATTCCTTTAAATGGAATTAATGCAGCTATTCCTAATGCGGATAAATTTAAGGAATTGGCTAAAACGATGGCCTGGAACTTAACCGATCATGAGAAGAGTATTGGTGACCAAGGAAATGGTTTAGATGAAGATGGAACGGATTCCAGCAAGCTTTCGTCAAAAGTCACAGTGGATGCGGATCAACTAAAAGTTTTACAAGAAGCCACTGTTGGAAAGCCTTATCCAGTGGATGTAGTCTATCAACCGGAAAACGGTATTGAGATCAAAAATCGTGTTTGGGTTTTTGTTACTACGAAAAATACTTTGCCTAATAGTGAGACAAATCCCGCATCGACACCTGCGGATACGAACGGAGTCGTCTATTATGGGGATGATTATTCTTTACCGTTTCGTCTAAGAACGACACAGACTGCAGCAGATGTTTTGAACCGAAGTAATATTCGCGTATATAACTATTACGATAATACTCACGAAACATCAGCCGAATTACCTGTATTGGCAGACAAAACCACGAATCCTGAGAAACTGCAGGTGGTTAATCTTGATGCTATCCATTCGGCTGCCCGTCCTGGTCTAATAGATTCAAGTCCACCAGATGGAACAGCTATGATTCGTTATGAGTGGGATGGAGCGGTGGATGGCAACCATCAATCAGGGATGACCAAACCTACTTTGGGCGGAATAGATGTTACTTTGACTGGAGATATTTTGCTCCACGTACGACAAGCTATTGTAGCTGATTCTGATCAGTTAGTCGTTCCGGAAGAAGGCTATTTGAGATTGGTCACCAATGATTATGATGGTGTATCAGGAACCCAAGAAAATCCTGACCAGCTACGGCAAACGTCTATTTCGTCAGGAAAGAATTCCGATAATCCAGCCTTTGAAACGATTGCTGTGAATGTAGATCATATGGACAGTCCTTTAGATGAATTGGCGCTTCAATTAGTGGTTCCAGAATACTATGAAGTGGTGGGGAACTATTTAACCATAGGAAGCGAAGATCCAAATGGAGCAAGTCATAGTGGGAAAAATGAAGCAGACAGCAATCGTGCCTCACTAATCTTTCAGCGAGACGCTCTTTATACTGACGAAGAGTATTTTATTACGATTTATCTAAAACCCAAGCTGAAGCAAGACGGACCAGCCCCGTACAGCTGGGATTATAAGAAAAACAATCTAGGAAAAATTAAAACGCAATAGACGAAAGAGGCAGGAGAGAGCATGGTTTATCTATTATTACTAATGTTAGGCCTCATTGTATTGGTCCAAAGCTATTTGCTGTTCTCATTAACGCGAAGTCAAAGGGACTTGCAAGTCCAGCTTGCTCGGCTGCTGCGAAACCGGCAGCAAGCAAGTACTAGCAGGCGAAAAAAACCAATAGAAAGAGGAAGGATACGATGAATCTTGGCTATGCACGGGGGTATCAACTGACCCAACAATTGGATATGCTGGAGGATTATCCGATTGATGAGCTTTTTTCTGATGGTGCACAGGAGGTAGAAGCCTTGTATTCTCCTACTAGTGAATTTCAGGCTTTGCTGAACTTTGCTCAGTCAGGTGATCATTTAGTCATCGCCTCATGGGAAGCAATCTCAAGAGACTACCGCCAGCTGTTAAACTGTCTGGATCAGTTGGAAGCCCTGGAAGTAACATTGGACATATTAACACTGCCTCAGCTAACCATTGACGAATGGCGTCAGCTTTTTCGTTGGTCTTTACGTAATGATCGCTTGCTGCACCCGATATTGGTCAAAGCAGGGAGAGAAAGGGAACGCAGTAAAGAGGCTTATTCTCTATTCAGCAAGGAACCAGAGGCACGCAAGCTTTATCGGGAAATCATTTGGTTGTTGGTAGAGAAAAATTCCGTTCGTCAAGTCGCTCAACAAAAACGGGTACCGATTGAAACGGCGTATCGAATTCAACAAGAGCTAAAACAAGTGCAGTTAGCGATCATTTTAGTGGTTTGCTTCCTGCTGGCAATTTTCAGTATTAAGCTAGCCGAAACTTATTTTGATCAGCTATGGATTCAAGTGGTTATCTGTGTGGTTGTCACCTTAGTCATTTTATGGAATGTATTAGTTGATACCGAAGAGACCGAGACAAAGCCGACAATAAAACAGAAGAAGATACCAAAAATCTAACGAGAAGGTGTATGCGATGCAACATGTACTTATTTTAACGAAAAACTTTTTGGCAGAAGAATCGCTGATTCGTAAATTCCAGCGAATGAATAATGAAGTTTTCTGTTCCACGGATTTATTCAATCGCTTAAAGAAAGGGACCCTCAGTCCTTTTCTTTCTTATTTCCAGTGGATTGTCTTGAGTGAAAGTCTGTGCAACTCAGAAGCAGAGCAGATTTTGCAACTGTTAAAGAAGCAATCCTCACTTATTTTGCGTAGGGTGGAAATCATGCCTAATGAGGAGGAACAAAGCTATTGGCAGGAGCAGGGAATAGTGGATTGGATCACTCAGGACACTAGCTACGAGCTTTTACGAGAAAAGATGAATGAACTTCAGCTGCGAATGAATCAGGAAGCACAACTGGGAAATCAGATTGTGAATTTCCCAACTCCAGGTGAAGAAACGGCATCGAATAACTTGAAGCTATTAATGAAGAGTCTTTCCAAAACAGAAAAGCGTGTTTTTGACTATTTAATTCAAGCCTATTCAGCTAACAACGTCTTATCTCGGCAAGAACTGTGCAACTATTTATGGCAGGATGGCAGCACTTCCTCTAACATGAGTCAGTTGTCCTGTCTGATTAACAAGCTGAAGAACAAATTTGAACTGCATGGGATTAGAGGTGAAACTATCATTACTTTATGGGGAAGAGGATATAAATTAAGCAGTGCTTTTTATGATTACTGGATGGAGAGCTCACAGCAATTAGAGGAGTTAAATAGTTACTCAGCCATAAATTAGGCAATTTTTGTACTTTAGGTTAATGATAAGAGAAAACACTTTGCATATTCAACGAAAAACATCTCTACAGTCAGCTGGTCTGATTACAGAGATGCTTTTTTAATTAAAGAAAAAATTTAATAACAAAACGACACACTACCTCGGAAACCGCAGATGAATCACAAAATAGTCCTCAGTAACATTAGCTTCAACTGTCCCATCTAATTTCTCCGTCAATAATTTAACAATCGCTAGACCGAGTCCATTTCCTTTATTTCCTCGAGCTGTGTCAGAGACATAAAAACGATCGAACAGTCTAGTAGGGTCTAGTTGAATGGAGGGATCATAGCTGTTACCGACAATCAGCTTGGTTACATTATCCTGAATCAGTTGAATTGACAGCTGTTTTTCTCCATGAGCTAAGACATTCGCCAATAGATTCTGCAGGATTCGAGTAAACATTTTTTCGTCGGTGGTCAAATAAATGCCCTCTGGAATAGCCAACTCTAATTGAATCCCTCGCGTTTCAAAAGCTTCAGCCTCCTTCAAAATTTCGTCGATCAGTAAGGCACTAATATCTATCTGCTTGGTTGCAATCGCCAAATTCTGTGATTCGTAATAGGAAAGCTCAAAAAAGGAATGGATCAGGTCTTTTAAGTAAAGGTTCTTTTCTAAAATTGTGTGAATATACGCCAGCTGCTGAGAGGAAGGATCGCCTTTTTCCAGCAGCTGGGTATAGCCGATAATAGCAGTCAAAGGGGTACGCAAATCATGAGAAACATTGGCAATGGTTTCTTTTAATTCCTGCTCGCTATGCAGCAAGGCCAACTGATTATTTTTCTGTTCCATGATTTTTTGATTAATCGTTTGGACTAGACTGTTAATGGAAGAATCATTCAGATCCACTGTGATCAGCTGGTTGGTTTCGGGCTCTAGCTGCTGCAGCTGCTGATCGATGTGACGGATATTTTTTCGCAAAGAAAGGAGTAAGAAGCTTAGTACTAAGCAAAGAATTAGCAAAATAATTACTAGTAAATTCATGATGTCTGCTCCTTTCTAAGTTAAGTCTTGTTTCTCAAAGACATAGATCGACCCTGCAGTAAAGGCTCCCCACGTGACTATCGAGATAACTAGAGCCAAAAGGATTGCAGGTAGGGAAACGTGTCTTTGGGCAATGATTTGCAGCTGCTGGGAGGACAAGTAGGTATAGAGCAGCTGGAATTGTGAAGAAATCGTTCCTAAAACTTCGGACATATTCGTATAAACTACTGCAAAAATGGTTGAGCACATCAAGGTTTTTTGAACATCCTGGCAAATAAAGCTGATAAAGACAAAGGCTCTGATGGATGCCGCATTTAAGAGAAAGGCTAGACTAAAAACTCTTAGTACATACTGCAATTCCATCAGGTTGAACGTCGTGCCCCAACCATTTACCAAGGTAACTGTAGCTATCGTAATAAATGGGGTCAGCAGCAATAAGACTGATCCAACGATAGAATAAATCAGTGATTTGGCCAAAACCAGCTGTATCCGTGAATGTCCATTGGCCAAATGTTGGTAAAGGGTTCGTTGTGTGAAGTCAGAGCCTAGAAAGCTGGCAGCTAAAATTACTGGACCGTAAATGGTATTAATCAAATGAAATTCTGTTTGCACCGCCAGCCGACCTGAAATCAAAAGTGGTCGGGCCTGATTGGCAGATTGGAAAAACTTATCCAGTAAAGCATAAGAAAAAAAGCAGGCTAAAAGCACCAATAGGGGGAGAAGCCGCAGCTGAAAGATTCGGCGAAATTCGACACGGATCAAGTTAGTCATAGTAAAGGCTCCTTCATACGATCTACAAAATAGTTTTCTAAGCTGTCATCCATCATTGTGACATTAAGGATTTGAATCTGATGATCCGCCAAGCAGGTAAATATCCGATTCAAATTCTCCAAGCCTTCATAGAGCTTTAAGGTTCCATCAGGCATGACGATATAATTAGAAATTTGCAGCTTCTGCTCGATAATCGGCAAGGCTTGAGCAAGCTCATCCACCTGTAAAGCCAAGTGCCGTCGACATTTGTCTTGCAGCTCCTGTTGGGTAATTTGTTCAATGATCTGTCCTTTATGCAGGATCAAATAGTCGGTGGCCAGCTGATCCAGTTCACTTAGGGTGTTACTGCTGATGAGCATGGTGATATTCTTTTCTTGGTTAGCCTTCAGCAGCAGCTGGCGAATTTCTACCAGACTAATTGGATCAAGTCCATTGGTAGGCTCATCCAACATCAAAAAAGCGGGGTTCCCAAACAAAGCATTGGCAATTCCTAAACGCTGTTTCATGCCTAGGGAGTAATGCTTCACTCGTTTCTTAGACGTGGGGTCCAAGTTTACCGCTAATAAGGTCTGCTCAATTAATTCCTTGTTAGGAATGCCGCGAGAAATTCGGGTTAAGTTCAGATTTTCATAGGCAGTTAGATTAGGATGAATTGCTGGTGAACCGATTAAGCTGCCAACCTTCTCTCGCTGCTGAACCAATTCTTTAGGAGTAGAGCTGCCAAACAGTTGAATCATCCCGCTATCGGTTTTGACTAAGCCAGCTAAACTATTCATTAAAGTCGTTTTACCTGCACCGTTTAGTCCGATTAAGCCGTAAATTTTGCCTTGTTCTAAAGAGAAGGTGAGATTTTTTAGCACTAGTTGTCGGCCAAAGGTTTTGTTGAGTTGTTGGACCTCTACTACGATTCTTCTCATGTTAGCTCCTTAGCGGGTATTTTTTTGGACAAACGATAGCCAACTCCCCAGACCGTTTCAATGTAATCTGTTTGTGGATCGGCTTGATTCAGCTTGGTGCGCAGCGCACTGACGTGAACATTGATGGTATGCCCATCATCGTGGTAGGGCTCCTTCCAAACGCTCTCAAAAATGTTGCGCTTTGAGTAGACCTTTGTTGGATGTTCCATCAGCAACTGCAGGATATTAAACTCGGTGGAGGTTAGGAGCACCTCTTGCTGGTTGACTAAAACGGTTTGTTCAGTCGAATGAAGGGTTAAGTTTTTAAACCGCTTCTGTTCATTTTCTGCCGTCCAGGCTGGATTTCTGCGCAGGACGGCCTCTGCACGAGCAGCAACTTCGTCAATATCAAAGGGCTTAGTGATGTAATCATCGGCACCGATTTTCAATAAATCAACCTTAGTGGTTACAAGCTCTTTGGCCGAGATCACGATTACCGGAATGGCTGAAAATTTACGCAGTTCAATTAACACCGTATCGCCGCTTTTAAAGGGCAGGCTTAAATCTAAAAAAATCAAATCAAAGCTTTCTTTTTTCAAAAGATTGAGGGCAGTCAAGCCATCCGCTGCGATTTGGGTTATCCAGTTCTTTTCTTCAAATACTTGCTGCAGCAGCTGGCAAATTGTCTGATCGTCATCAATAATTAATAGTCGCATATCGTCCCTCCTTATAACCAGAAAAATACTTCTACAGTTATTTTAACATGGCGAGGGGCTTGCTAAAATCCTTTATGACAACTTGATAAATTCTTGACAATTGTCTTGAGCTCTTCTTGCTCTTTATTGCTTAGCATTAAACGTATTAAGCTGAAAAGAGGGATGGAGATGGAGGCTGCGGTTGAAAAAACAGGAATGAATCGGATTCAAGTCGTGCAATATATTGCGGCTGTACTAGTGATTTGTGTCCATTGCGGACCGATTCTGGAAGATCCATTGTTTAATTATGTAATTAAAAACATTTTTTGCCGAGTAGCGGTCCCTTTCTTTGCGGTATCGACGGCTTTTTTTGTTCGGGAGAAAAGCCGGACTCAGCCAGAGTATTTTTCGAGCTATTTATATTCTTTGGCAAAAAACTACTTGATTTGGAGCCTGGTTTTTCTGCCTTTAGGCGTGCAATGGATTCAACAAAATATGACCCTGCCGATTTATCTATATCCAATGGCTTTACTGGTGGGGTTATTCTATGTGGGAACTTTTTATCATTTATGGTATATGCCTGCTTTGATTTTTTCTTTGTGGCTGGTACGGCGGCTTGTTCGCCGATATTCTTATCGGGTGCTGTTGATGGGCTTCGGCGTTCTTTATTTATTTGGCTGTCTGGAGACTTATCATGGTTTGCTTGATAATGGTTTATTCATCAGGACTTTGATTGACTATTATTTGCAGTTTTTTGTCACAACGAGAAATGGTTTATTGTTCTTGTGTATTTTTGTGACGCTAGGTTTTTTGATTAGTGATTTTCGGACCAAGTTAACCAAGGAACAGCATTTGTGGGGTTTAACAATAAGCACGATTGGATTACTAGCAGAAGGGCTTCTGTTGTTTAAAACCGATTATTTGGACATGAATTTCCTGGTGATGCTCCTACCAGTCAGTTTCTATCTTTTTCTTTGGGCGCTAAAAGGATCATTTGCTGCACCAGTGACTAGGTGGAAGAGTCTCGGCAATCAGTATTATTTTATCCATCCATATGCTATCGCAATAATTGACAGGGTTCTACCACAGACTGGAATGCTCCAGTTTATTTTAGTTATTTTAGTGACCCATGGGCTGAGCCTGCTGGTGCTATCATTCCTCAGCCTAACTTCTTCTGGCAAATTCAGCACAAACAGCTTGAAGCGCTGGCTAATCAAGTATATGATGATAAAAAAAGAGAAGGGAACGTTCACTAAATGGAAAACTTGAATCATCAACAACCGTTGATTTTTTCCCATGTAGCCGCTCAGGGCAAGCCTCAGCATATGTCAGCTGAGAAAAATGGCTGTCCGTTTTGCGATTACAAGGATAAAGAAAATATACTAACCGAAGCTGGCGATTTTATGTGGGTGCTGAACAAGTATGCTACCTTGGAGAATACGCTGCAGACGATTATCATTGAGACGAAGGATCATGATGCGGATATGACGAATTATAGTCGTCAGTACAACCGTGATTTGATGCGCTTTGCCATTGATTGCTGGCAGCAGATTAAACATGATCCAAAGTATCGTTCCGTCTTATTTTACAAAAACCACGGCCCGCAATCTGGCGGCAGTCTCCAGCATGCCCATATGCAGGTAGTCGGTTTAGAGCAATTGGATGGCGAAGAAAATCTGATACCGGAAAACTTTGAAGGCATCGAAGTGTTGACTAAAAATCAGCTGGCGATCAATTTTTCGACAGAGCCAGTGATGGGCTTTTTGGAAATTAATGCCTCCGTGCCAGCCGATGAGGCGGCTGAATTGGATGTATTGGCAGATACGATACAGGATATCGTACAATTTATTTTAAATGACTATTATCGCGGCCGCTGTGACAGCTTTAATCTCTTTTTCTACGAAAGAGCGGGCCGACTAATCGCCAAAATCACACCAAGATTTGTGACCTCGCCTTATTTTGTCGGCTATAAATTATCACAAACCTTTACAACGGAACATTTGCAGGGCATTGGTGAAGAGCTTCGCAGCTATTTGGCAACGAAGGCTTGACATTGAAGCTTCTTCTGTTAGACTATGTACTATTAGTCGGAGGGCAAAGATTGCTGGATAAGATAATTCTTATCCAGTTATTTTTTTGTCCAAAAATTGGAGGAAAACGAAGCATGGCAATTAAAATGGAAGAATACCAAGCAAATAAGGACTTGACGATTAAACAGCTGGACCAATACACGATTAAAAAGGTGCCGGCATTAACGCAATATGATTTCAAGGAAATTAGTTTTGTTTACGAAGAAGAGGGGGAAGTTTTAGGTCGAATTGTTGGTGAAATCCATTGGAATTATTTACGAATCGAACTTTTTTACGTAGACGATGCCACTCGCGGCAACGGTGTAGGCAGTCAGCTGTTGCAACAAATGGAAGCTATTGCACTGGAGAAGAGCTGCAGCTTGATTTTGCTGGAAACTATGAGCTTTAATGCACCAAATTTCTATTTAAAGCATGGTTATGAAATCAGTGGCCAGATTGATAACCATCCCTTGGAAAATGAAACCCATTATTTCATGAGTAAACGTCTGACTGCAACAGTCTAATATAAAAACTAGGCGAGTTCTTTTTCGGAACTCGCCTTTCTAACTGCTATTCAGTGTACGTATTTTTGAAATCGGCAATCAATTCCTGGAAGGCTGGATGATCTCTGACAAAATCAAATTCGTGATTTTCCGGATTTTCCAAATCGTCATGAATTTTTATCGTCATGGTTTGACTGAAGCGCGGATCTAATTCTTTGTTCGGCAGATGACGATAGAGCAAAGAGTCCTCATGCGACCAAGGCTCCTGTAGCATCTGGAAAATTTCCCTAAAGGTTTGCAGAAATACCTCTTGATTTTCATAATAGATCGCTTGCTTCAAACGCAGGCTTAGAACACTTAAGGGATGGGAAGCCATCAGCTGAGCAAATTGTTCACCAACCTTAACAATATGATCTAGAGCTGCGGAATTATTTTCTCTAATCGCAGCTTCAGCCAGTAGCTGCAGCGCGTTTTGAATGGTGGCAGCATCCTTCAAAATAGTTATTTCTGTCAGTTTAGCAGCTGCCGGCCAATCTCCCTGCTGCGCATACAGGGTTGCTTGAATTTGTTCGCGATCAAAGCTGGGAGCAGCAGGGAGGCTGTCCAGTAATGCTTGAGCCTTTTCGTAATCCTCTCGTCGCAGATAGCGCCCGATTAGTTGGGCTGTGGCTTGATTGCCAATGTCAGGCTCATCGCTTTCAGCGGCGCGGGTGTACCAGTCTTCAATTTCAGCTAAATGATCGGGATTGATGGTGGTTTCATACATAAAAGACAAACCATCCATGACAATTGCTGCATTCAGCAGCAATAAATGACACGTAGGATAGTGCTGAAGCTTTTCTTTGGCTTGTTGAAAGGCCGATTCCATGCCAAGCGTTTTACCCGTGTGACTTAACTGGTTAACAAAATCAGCGACTTCCTGCTGAGAGAGTTCTTCATGGAAGCAAAGCAGGGTGTTTACATCTGTCTTCAATAACCGAGCTAAAGCAGGAAGCAGCGTAATATCAGGGTAGGATATCCCATTTACCCATTTGCTTACAGCAGCTGTAGTGACTCCTAATCTTTCGGCGATATCCTTTTGTTTTAACCTATTTTCTGCTATTTTCACACGAAGAATTTGATCAATCGTCATGTAAATGCCCTCCCTTTGGATGTTTTCCTTATCTTAAGTGTACAGGGAAGCATGGACAGAGAGCAAGGGAGTGTTAATCAAGTTTCAGTGGGCTAAATTAACTAGGGGTCAATTTTTTATCTATTTTACTTTATTTTCTTTATTAGGCTAAGCCTTGCCCCAATAGTCGACATAGACTAAAATAAAAGGTAGAACAATACAGAAGGACAGATTCCCTATGAGAAATTTCTTGCCCTACCAAGACAGTTTTATCCTGATAACGTTAGGTGGTATCATCTTAACGCAGTTTATCTTTTTAATTTTGGCTTTAAAATCCTATATTAAGGATCGTAAGGTCGAGAATGGTCATTTTTTTCTTTTGCTGTTTTTTCTAGTCGCCTATATTCTGATTAGTTTGTATTTAAATGCCACCTATCAGCAGTTGAATTTTCCAATTTTTGCTAATTAGGGGTGAAATTGAATAGTATAAACTGCAAAACAGTGCTTTATGTCCCTTAATTTAGGGATGTAAAGTACTGTTTTGCAATTGCTTGTTTAATTTTAGCTCGTTTTCTAATCGTGCTATTATTAGATAGAAGAAAAAAGTGAAGGAGGTGGATTGGTTGAAGGTGTTATTGTCCATCAAACCAGAGTATGTGGCTGAAATTGCTGATGGTTCGAAACGAGTCGAATATCGAAAAAGTCTTTTCAAACGAAGCGATGTTTCTATCGTGGTGGTTTACGCTACCAAACCTTGCGGAAAAATTGTCGGTGAATTTGAAATAGCGACAATTATTCAAGACCGTCCCGATAAGCTTTGGCAGAAAACGAAAGATTTGTCAGCTGATACTAAAGAAAGCTGTGATACCTATTTTCAGGGGCGTGAAACAGGCTATGGAATCCTGATTAAAAAATATGTCAGCTATCACGAACCGCGTGAATTAACGGACTATGGCATAAAGACTGCCCCGCAATCATTTTGCTATCTAAAGGAATAGTCGCCTAAAAATATCCGAGTTTCTTCTATTATATGTGAATCCGATTACAACAAACAGGTCTAGTCCTTAGATACTGTTTTTTTGTTTGAATTGAAAGTAAAAATGAAAATTTCTAGGATAAATTCAAATTATAGACGTCTTATCTTAAAATTAGACTTTTATCATTTTAAAGTATCTGTTATAATTGTCTTCACATCTTACGATTGATGCCAGTTTTTCTGACATTGAAAATCGCGGGATGAAAAAGTTTAAAAAAGAAGAAGGAGCGAACAAGAATGACAATTTACAATTTTTCTGCTGGACCAGCCGTATTACCAAAAGCCGTGTTGGAGAAAGCACAATCCGAACTGCTGGATTACAAAGGCAGTGGCATGTCGGTGATGGAGTTGAGTCATCGTTCCTCCTGGTTTGAAGATATTATTGCCGATGCTGAAAGCCTATTACGGGATTTAATGGCGATTCCTGATAACTACAAGGTATTGTTTTTACAAGGTGGCGCAAGCTTGCAATTTACAATGGTGCCGTTAAATTTAGCACAAGGGAAGAAAGCTTTGTATGTAAACACTGGTTCTTGGTCTAAAAAAGCTATCAGTGCCGCAAAAGCATTGGACAATGTGGAAGTAGAAGTTATCGCTGCATGTGAAAATGATAACTTTAATTATATTCCGGAATTACCAAAGGAAATCGACCAATCGGCTGCGTATGTCCACATTACTACCAACAATACGATTGAAGGAACAGCTTTCCAAACGATTCCTGATTGTGGTGATGTGCCGATTGTGGCAGATATGTCATCAAATATTTTAGCAAATGACTATAAAGTAGAAGACTTCGGTGTCATTTATGCCGGAGCACAAAAAAACATTGGACCAGCCGGATTAACCGTTGTAATTATCCGTGAAGACTTAATTGGCGATGCAAAGATTGCTTCACCAATGCTGGATTACAAGATTCAAGCCGATAACAATTCTCTTTACAATACACCACCAACCTTTGCGATTTACATGGCGAAATTGGTGTTCGAATGGGTCAAAGAACAAGACGGCGTTGCTGGAATCACAAAACAGGATCAAGAGAAAGCAGGGCGCTTATACGACGCCATTGATCAATCTGACTTGTTCCAAAGTCCGGTAGTGAAAGAAGCACGTTCCATTACCAACATTCCATTTGTGACAGGTGATGCAGAGCTAGACAAGAAATTCAATGCGGAAGCTTTGGCTGCCGGCTTTGAAAACTTGAAGGGTCACCGTTCTGTTGGCGGGATGCGGGCGAGCTTGTACAATGCCTTCCCAGCAGCAGGTGTGGATGCTTTGATTGACTTTATGGAAAAATTCGAACAGGAAAACGGGGGAAAATAAATGTTTCATATTAAGACTTTTAACGCGATTGCGCCAGAAGGTATGCAGCGTTTTGATAAAGAAAATTACCGCATTAACGAAAGCGAAACACCAGACGGCATTATTTTGCGCAGCCAAAAGCTGCATGACTATGAGTTTCCTGAGTCTGTTTTAGCTGTTGCTCGTGCTGGTGCTGGAACCAACAATATTCCGGTTAAGGAATGCACGGAAAAAGGGATCGTGGTTTTTAATACACCCGGTGCCAATGCAAATGCAGTGAAGGAATTGGTTATCGCCAGCTTACTATTGTCGGTCCGTCCGATGGTTCAAGGGATTCAATGGGTGCAAACCTTAAGCGGCGACGATGTGGAGGAACAGGCTGAAGCACAGAAGAAACAATTTGCCGGAACTGAATTAGAAGGTAAAAAATTAGGTGTGATCGGTCTAGGAGCAATCGGTGCCATGATCGCTAACGATGCTTACCGTTTAGGGATGGAAGTTACTGGCTATGATCCATACGTATCAGTGGATACAGCTTGGAGCATTTCTCGTCGGGTGCGCCGTGCAACAGACATCAAAGAGGTATTGGCAAACTGCGACTTCATTACGGTTCACGTTCCTTTGATGGATACTACGAAACATCTAATCGGTGCGGATGAATTGACCCAAATGAAGAACACAGCGAAATTGTTCAACTTCTCTCGCGGTGAAATCGTTGATACCGATGCTGTTTTAGCAGCAGTTAACGGAGGCAAGATCGCAGGTTTTACCACTGATTTTGCTGAAGAAAAATTATTGCACAATGACAAAATTACGGTATTGCCGCATTTAGGTGCTTCAACCGAAGAAGCCGAAATCAATTGTGCCAAAATGGCCGCTCGCGGCTTGAAGCGCTTCTTGGAAACGGGGATTATCAAACGTTCAGTTAACTTCCCAACAGTAGAAATGGCCTTCCATGCACCGTACCGGATTACGATTATTAACAAAAATGTACCAAACATGTTGGGACAAATCGCTTCTGACATTGCTTCATTAGATATCAACATTGCCAATATGGTGAATCGTGGACAAGATGACCATGCCTACACCTTGGTGGATGTGGACGAAACCAATCCTGAAAAAATCCAAGCGATTGCTGACAAGCTTTCTGAAAATGAAGGCATCATTCGCGTACGGACAATCAAAAATCAGGAGGTGGGCTATTAATGGTGGAAGTTCATCCCTTTAAAGCCATTCGTCCTGCTGAAGATTTAGCGGATAAAGTAGCTGCTTTACCTTACGATGTCGTGAATTCGGCAGAAGCAAAGGATTTAGCAGAAGGCAATCCTTACAGCTTCTTTCATATTGACAAAGCTGAAATTGATTTGCCAACGGATTTATCACCGTATGATCCCCAGGTTTATCAAAAAGCTGCTGATAATTTAGCTGCTTTCTTAAAAGAAGGATGGCTGAAAAAAGAAGCCGATAATTTTTACTACCTGTATGAATTAATCATGGACGGCCGCAGCCAAACGGGTCTGGTGGCTTGTACCTCAATTGACGATTACGTAGCTGGAAAAATCAAAAAGCATGAATTTACACGTCCGGAAAAAGAAGTGGATCGCATTAATCACATTAAGGCTTGTGATGCCAATACTAGCCCAATTTTCTTGAGCTATCGTTCGGATGAGACAATTCAAGGCTTATTGAAGAACTGGAAAGCTGACCATACACCGGTTTATGATTTCACCAGTTATCATGAGGTGACTCATAAGGTTTGGGTGATTGATGAAGCTGCGGTGATTGAACAATTGGAGCAAGCATTTAATAAAGTGACTGCTTTGTATATTGCCGATGGTCACCACCGAACTGAATCAGCGGTGAAGGTTGGTTTGGAAAAACGCAAAAACGGCCAGGAAAGTCCTGAAAGCAGCAATTTCTTGTCGATCATTTTTCCTGATGATGAGTTGGCAATTTGGGAATACAACCGTGTGTTGAAGGTCGCTCCGCCAGCAGACTTCTTTGATCAGCTAGCTGAAAACTTCACTGTTGAAAAAAGCGGCGTGAAGAAACCAGTAGCAGTGGGCCAAGTTCAAATGTATTTGAACAACGACTGGTACACGTTAACTGTCAAGCCGGAAAAAGTTACCAATGATCCAGTGGAACGCTTGGATGTTTCACTTCTACAAAACTATGTCTTTGATCAAATTTTCGATGTCAAGGATGTTCGCACGGATAAACGCATTGACTTTATCGGCGGCATTCGCGGTACCGAAGAATTAGAAAAATTAGTTGATTCGGGGGATTGGCAATTGGCTTTCTCCATGTATCCAACAGCCATGTCTGATCTATTATCAGTAGCCGATGCTGGCAAAATTATGCCACCAAAATCGACCTGGTTTGAACCAAAGCTGTTGAGCGGATTATTCATGCATGATTTAGAGACGAAATAAGTATTAATTCTCCCATAAGACGACTCAGGTTGTTTTGTGGGAGATTTTTTGTAAAAAAATAGTATAAACCAACTTATACTAAGTGAGTTTATACTATTTTCATTCATTCACCGATCCAACACCTGATCCTGAATCACTCCAGCCGCCTTCAAAAACATGCAGGTAACTACAGGGCCTACAAAAGTAAAGCCTCGCTTTTTCATATCTTTCGCAATTGTTGTTGCTTCCGGTAAGGTATTGGTGACCTGATCTTGGGTTTCGTACTGCTTAACAACCGGAACACCGCCGACAAAATCCCACAAATAATCCGCAAAGCTGTCATAGTCGTCCAGTAGTCGAACAATCGCCCGTGCGTTTTGAATGACCGCCTTGATTTTTCGCGGGTTGCGGATCATCTCGGGGTCCTTGGCGATCCGCTCTGCATCGTCTGGAAAAAGTGCAGCTACCTTGCGGAAATCCATCTCGCAAAAATTCCGCATAAAGCTCTCTTTTTTACCTGCAGCTACCTTCCAGCTAAGCCCAGCCTGAAAGACACCGATGGTCAAAAGCAGAAAAAGCATATCATCATCCTTGGTAGGTTTTCCCCATTGATCACTGTACCATTGATAATCTTTCATTCAGCGCTTCTCCCTTCGTTAGTTTTCTATTATTGATTGTATCATAAAGGAAAGAAATGGTGGCTTGTCAAATCAAACAAGCTGAAATTTACAATGATTTATTATTGACTATAATGTGTGACGTACAGTATAATATGTATGAAGAGGTGATGAGTATGCCAGAAAAGGATCTTGTTCAAAGTTACATCACTGAAATGAAGCGAGGCAGCTTGGTGTTGGCGGTTTTAGGTAGTTTGAAGGAACCGTATTACGGGTATGCACTGCTGCAGGAAATGCAGGAAAAGGGCATTGAGATTGAGGCCAATACATTGTATCCCTTATTGAGAAGACTAGAAAAGCAGGGACTGTTGACTAGCGATTGGGATACAACGGAGAGTCGACCCCGCAAGTATTATACGGTTAGTCCAGAGGGTGTTACCATTAGTCGGGAGTTATTGAAGGAATGGAAGAGGATGCAGGAAAGCATCACACAAATTTACTTGGGGGAATAGGGTATGGAAAATTGGGTGGATCGGTACGTTGCCGCAGTCGTGGGACGCTTGCCGGAAAAAGAACGGGCAGAGGTTGAACGGGAATTAAAAAGCAGTATTTATGATATGTTGTCAGACGAGCCGACAGAAGCAGAGATTAAACAAGTATTGAAGGATATGGGGTCGCCTGCTGATTTGGCGGAAGAGTATCGTCAGAATCCACGATACTTGATTTCTCCGAAGGTTTACGATAGTTATATACGGATGCTGAAGGTGCTGGTACCGATTATTACCGTGATTGCTGTCGTAATTGGGGTTGTGACTGCAGGGATTGAAGCCTTCCAAATGACCAGCATTCAGATTAGTGAAGTTTTTCAAATGATTATTAGTCAAGGGATTAGTAGTGGGGTCTCCGCTGCGATGCAAACCTTGATTTGGGTAACGGTAGGCTATGTGATTGCCGAACGTACCGGCATGATTAGTGACAAAAAGAAAGATGAGTGGGAGCTAGAAGAACTGCCGAAGCCTCAAGCAGGAGAAATCATTCCACTGTCTGATCCAATCGGTGAAATGATTGCGTCCTTTTTCTTCTGCGGCTGGTTAGCTTTAATGGGTTTAGGCTTTGCACCATTTGTGGCCATTGGCAATGGGTCTTCGGCAATTAGTGTACCTGTTTTCAGTGACAGCTTTGCTATGAAGGTAGTACCAATAATGGTAATTGTCGTTATTTTAACTGTGATTTCTAGTGTACAAAAGATTACTCAGCGTCGCTGGAACTCGCGGGTCTGCATATGGGTAATCATTGATAATGTAATTTCGGCGGTACTTTGGATCTTTTTATTCATGCAACAGGATATCTTCAGTCCACAGCTGATTAGCCGCTTGCAGGAGCGAGACTGGTCAACCGGGGATGTGCTGCATTATATTTCAATCGGTGATACCTTGACGATCCAAATGGTTATTTGCGGGATCATTGTGCTGGTAACAGCAATTGAGATTGGTTCAGCCATTTTCAAGACGGCTAAGAATAGTTCGGTTCAAGCGACGGTGGCGTAAGCGGTTGGAGCCTTCACAGTTTGTGAAGGCTCTTTTTTAATGATTGCTTAGTTGAAAAGCTTCACCAGCTGCTAGTAATTGTATCCGCTCAGGGTTGGTTACTTTACCGAAAAGCGCTTGCGGATCCCCATTGAATACATTCATTTCAGGAGCATCGACCGTTCCCCAGTGGGATAAAATCAGATCAGCAGCAGGGTATGTGTTAGCTAAAAGCACAGCATTGTCAAATCCGATATGCCATTCGTTATCGGAAAAATCAAATAAAATGGCGTCTGGCTGCGGCATTTCCAGCTGCTCTGGCAACAGGCGGGAATCTCCAGGAATCCAAAGACTGCCGTCTGGTGTGCTGATCCAGAAGCCGCAGAAATCTTCTTGCTGGAAGACACGCGCCGCTTTTTTTCGGGCATTCTGCCAAAGATGGTCGGCGGGGGTTAAGGTAATTTCCACGGAACCATCAGTGACGGTTTCATGAATTCCATGTCCCTTCGCCGGATACTGAAATCTTTCCCGAACCAGTTCAGCTACATAATGAGGTGCATGAACTGCTTCAGTGACTGGCAGGAGTTTTTTCAATGTGGGCAGACTATAGTGATCATTGTCAGAATGTGTTAACAGCAAGCTGTCTAAAGCTGGTACATCTTCAGCGGAGATGGGCAAATCAATTAATAAGGGTAGATCGAAGCCTTCTAAAACGGGGTCCACCATCATACAGTAGCCGCGACTATTTAGTAAAAGTCCAGAATTGCCCAGCCAATAAAGAGAGGTCTGGTCTGATGGTTGAAAAGCTTCTGGTCCGATGGTGATCGTTTGGGGAGGTCTAGCTTGTTTTGTCATGATAAGTCTCCTTTTTTGTTTTACTTAGTATACTAGTTAAAGTGTACTTTAAGTCAAGCCGATTCAAGCAATAAATTTTAGGCTGCTTTGTTATTGGCTCAGCAGGCTGTTACAATAAAGAAAACAAGGATGAAGGGATGAGTAGGATGAACATATCAGAGGTAGCAGCTAAATACGACATGACTGCCGCAACGATTCGCTATTATGAAAAGCAGGGTCTAATGCCGCCAGTGACGCGCAACGCTGCTGGAGTGCGAGATTTTCAAGAGGAAGATTTGAACTGGGTGGAGTTCATCAAATGTATGAAGGATTTTGGTTTATCGATTGATTCGCTGTCTCGTTATTCGGAATTGTATCAGATAGGTGATTCAACTTTAATAGAGCGCAAAGAAATTTTGACGAAGGAATACCAGAAGCTGTTGAAAAAACAGGAACAAATTAATCGAACAGTGGCTAAGTTAGAATGGAAGCTGGATTTTTATGATGAAAAAATTGCTTCGACCACAATTGAGTCTGCTGGTGAGAAAGAAGTAATGTGAGGTGAAGGGCAATGTATTTATTTCAACGAATTGAAGAGGCTGCCTTTAAGCAAAGCGATGCACGACGTACCATTGGCGAATTTATTCTAGAAAACCGAGAGCAGCTGCAGGACTTATCGATGGAGGAGATCGCCAAGCAAACGTTTACCTCTAAACCGACGTTGGTTCGTTTTGCCAAGTATTTTGGATATTCCGGTTGGAAGGAATTTATGTATGCCTTCAACCATGAGGTGGCTTACCATGACGATACGGCTTATGCCGATGTAGACCCCAATTTTCCTTTTTCGGCGGAGGAGGATACCTTGGAAATTATTGAAAGTTTGGTCAACTTAAAGATGCAGAGTATCAAGGATACTGTGTCGTTGATTGCTGCTGAGGACCTAAACAAGGCGGCAGGAATGATCCATCGCGCAGAAAATGTGGTGGTCTATGGCACTAGTCCCAATTATTATTACGGCGAGCTGTTTAAGCGTAACCTGTTAACGATCCGCAAGAAAGCCTTTATGGCGAAATCTGGCGAGAGCGGCGTAATTTCCCATTCCTTGAATCAGCGAGATTGTGCGATCATTATTTCTTATTCCGGTAACAATCCAGATGAAAATCCATCCAGCAACGTCAAGATTCTATTGAAAAACAGAGTGCCGGTCATCAGTATTACTAGCGGCGGCAAAAATTATTTGCGGGATTATTCGGATGTGGTGCTGAACATTTCCAGTAAAGAAAAGCTCTACTCGAAAATTGCCAATTTTGCCACCCAGGAATCCATCATGCTGATCTTAGATGCACTGTTCGCTAAGGTGTTTGCCATGAATTATGAAGAGAACAAGGCCAACAAAATTGCTAGCGCTAAGCTGTTAGAATCGCGGAGACAGGCGACGTTTAAGGATTTGGAGGAGAGGTTTTAACGAGCAACTTGAATCTTACAATTTAGGAGGAAAAGATATGATTAGATTACTTCAGCAAACATCCTTAAAAACAGTAGTAGGTATTGATGAAGTATATAGAATTGAAAATATCGATTCTATACTAGTACCAAGAATAAAAAATTTCCTAATTAGTATGCACAATAATACAGTAAGACCTTACTTTTCTGCTAGTAAGAGGTACCACGAGTGTGAAAAAATAGATGTGATCTCTTTTTTTAGAGGATTTATCCCTAATTTTGAAGGTGATCTATTTGACGAAGAACAATATAGAATATTGATAGCAGAATACTCCAAGAACTTTTTTGTTGTGGGCGAAAAAGGAAATGCATATCGCGAGAATGTTAACGTAGATGGAATTGATCCTTATTATAGGAATAATCCTACCGCCAATGATATAAAGGAAATTCTCGAACTAGTAAATTCAATATTAAATCGAAATGGATTTGGTTATATAGATTTGGATAAAATTTTACGATATGCTAATGATGATATCACAGGCACATATATGTTTCTATTAAATTTAGCACATAACATTGGAGGTCAATGGGAGAATAAATGCAGAAGCCCTTTTGTATCAGCAGCTTATGGAAATAGGGGATTTAAGAAAGCATTTCAATTTGCTAATAATAGAAATAATAATGACCATTCATATATACTCTGGGGGTTTCAACACGAGGATGTAAAAGATAGATATATATTTACCAAAGAATTGTGTCAAACTTTAGGAATGATGGATGTTAATTGGTATGAAGATATACATCATGAGATAATTATTAAAGATGGAATTTTTCCACAGAATATTTTAGGAGTATTCGTGATAGAAAATCAAACGGGTCGAAAAAATTTTATAATTAATCCATATCTATATCAACTATTTGACGCTGGTATAGAAAACGCAAGATATAATTCATCCGAATTAATTATAAAAATAAGTAGGTACGGAATTCCAATTGATCAAATAGATTTTGATAGATGTGCTAAAGAATTAGGCTATAAATCTTATGGATATGATATTGATGATGGTTATATAAGAGCAGGCAAAATAGGTAATTATGCTAATTTAATTTTGCCTAGAAATACCCGATTATAGTTTTCGAAATACACTTATTTAAAAACTTTAGTGGTCGAACTTTTGTACTTGAATCGACTTGTGAATTTGAAAAATTATGATCTGATTGATCTTATATTTTAAAGGAGATCAATTCTTTACCTTCTTAGTATACGCAATTTTTATACGACTAATATTGAGCGTAATTCGTTGAAGATAAAGATCCAAACAAAAACTACGTTTGATGATGGGAAAAATTGTAAAAATTAATCAAGTTTGTGTGATGAAAAATGTATGTATACTCTCCCTTCCTCAACCAAAACCCAAAACGCATTTCACAAAACGACTTGATTTTTCAAGTTTTGTGAAATGCGTTTCGTCTTGTCCGGAAACTATTGGAAACGTTCTCTTGCCGTGATAAAGTTCAAGTACAGACAAGCACTGAACCCACCGGTGAGATTCAAAAATAATCTGCTTGTTCCAGTGAAAGGGGTAACATCATGGGTAAGAACTATCATTCGTTGGCTCGTGACATCGTGAAGAAATTGGGCGGCAAGGAAAATATTACGGAAGCCTATCATTGTCAAACACGGCTGCGTTTCAAACTAGTGGATGAAACGAAGGTGGATGTGGCAGGTTTAGAAGCTCTGGAGGGTGTAACAAAATATATTTTTAATGCTGGGGTGCATCAGGTAGTCATTGGCACCCATGTGAAGGATGTTTTTGAAGAAATTGAGAAAAATGTAGATGTGTCAGCTTCGGGGGACCCGAGCAGTGAGAAAAAGGGCCTCATGACCACCATCATCGAATTTGTGGCGGGAACGTTCCAGCCGGTGATTCCAGCCTTGTCGGGAGCCGGAATGGTGAAAGCGGTGCTGGCGCTACTAATGGTTTTCGAAGTAATTTCGGCAGATTCCCAGACGTATTACCTATTAAATATGTTTGCCGATGGGGTGTTCTACTTCCTGCCAATGATTTTGGCCTTTACGGTAGCTCAGAAATTGCGCTGTAATCCAATTTTGGCGGTATCGGTAGCGGCAATTATGCTGCATCCTAATTGGGGCGCATTGGTAACGGCGGGGGATCCTGTACAATTTTTTGATATTATTCCATTTACCTTAGCAACTTATACAGGTTCCGTGATTCCGATTTTACTAGTGATCTTTGCGCAATCTTATGTAGAAAAATTCTTGAATCGAGTGATTCCAAAATCAGTCGAGCTGGTGTTTGTACCGATGCTGACCTTCTTGATTATGGGAACTTTGGCTTTAGCTGTATTAGGGCCAATCGGTACAGTCCTTGGCGGATATTTGGCTTCCTTCTTTACTTTCTTGAGCGTCAATGCCAGCTGGGTACCGGCAGTTTTGATCGGCGGCTTCCTGCCAATCATGGTAATGTTCGGTTTACACAATGGCGTAGCACCGCTTGGAGTTATGCAAATGGCTGAGCTTGGGTATGATAGTATTTTTGGTCCTGGCTGTGTGTGCTCTAACATCGCGCAGGCAACAGCTTCCGCAGTGGTGGCTTTCCGCACGAAGGATAAAAAATTAAAACAGCTGGCGACTTCTGGTTCGATTACTGCCTATATGGGGATTACCGAACCAACCTTGTATGGAGTGAACTTGCCAAAGAAATACCCGTTAGTGGCGGCGATGATCGGCGGGGGAGCTGGGGGCTTGTTTGCTGGTTTGACCAACACACACCGTTTTGCGACTGGTTCTTCCGGGATTCCGGCGATTCTGCTTTACATTGGCGATGATACGATGCGTTTCTTCTGGAATATCGTGATTGCGTTGATTATTTCAATGGTGGTGTCGGGTGTCCTAACCTATATTTTGAGCTTCAAGTTTGAAAAGGAGGACATTCCTGAAGTAAAAGAATTAATTTTAGAGGATACGCGGGTAATTAGTCCGATGAAAGGAAAAATTATTCCCTTAAGTGAGGTGCATGATGAAGCCTTTGCTTCTGAGGCGTTAGGAAAAGGGTTTGCTATTGAACCGGTGGAAGGCCAGGTGGTTGCCCCCTTTGATGGCACGATTGCCGCAATTTTTCCTACTAAACATGCGATTGGGTTGGTTTCAGATACAGGAGTGGAAATTTTGATCCATGTGGGCTTGAATACGGTTGAGCTAAAAGGTCAATATTTTGAAGTGCTGGTAAATGCTGGTGATACGGTCAAAAAAGGCCAGCCATTATTGGAGGTTGACCTGAAAAATATTCAGGCTGCCGGCTATGAAACGCAAGTACCAGTAGTGGTCACCAACAGTCCGCAATATTCATCAATCGAGACAATTACTCAAGGACCAACCGATTGTCAAGAAGATATTTTGGCGGTAAAAGTTTAAGACAAGGGAGAGGTAAAATAAATGGCTTTAGATAAAAACTTTTTGTGGGGCGGCGCAACAGCTGCCAATCAAGTTGAGGGCGGAGTGCTGGAGGGCGGACGCAAGCTTTCCAATATTGATCTGCTGCCTTGTGGTGAAGACCGCAAAGCTGTCGGCTTAGGTGAACTGGAAATGCTGGAATGGAAGGAAGGCTATTATTATCCGGCAAAAGAAGCGATTGATATGTACCATCGCTATCTTGAGGATATTCAATTATTTGCTGAAATGGGCTTCAAGGTGTATCGGATGTCACTTTCCTGGTCACGAATTTTTCCTAACGGCGATGATTTGGAGCCCAATGAGGAAGGGTTGGCCTTTTACGAGGGAATCTTCCAAGAGTTGAAAAAGCATGGCATCGAACCGTTAGTAACGATTGCTCATTTCGATGTGCCGGTTCACTTAATTAAGGAATATGGCGGTTGGCGCAGTCGCAAGCTGGTAGATTTTTATAGTCACTATGCCGAAACAGTTCTGAAGCGCTTCAAGGGGCAAGTAAAGTATTGGCTGACCATCAACGAAATCAATATTTTGCTACACCAGCCCTTTGTTGGTGGCGGGATCATTTTCCGCGAAGGCGACAACAAGGAAGAAGTGAAGTATCAAGCTGCTCATCATCAATTAGTAGCTAGTGCGCTGGCGACTAAAATCGCTCACGAAGTCGATCCTGAAAATCAAGTCGGCTGTATGCTGGCTGGCGGCAGTCATTATCCCTACACGTGTCGTCCTGAGGATTATCAGGAGGCGATTAGACGAGATCGCGAAGGCTATTTTTTCATCGATGTACAGGCTCGCGGAAAATATCCTAATTACGCGCTGAAAAAGTTTGAGCAAGAAGGATTGACGATTCAGATGGAGACGGGGGATGCAGCAATCCTAGCTTCGGCTCCGGTAGATTTTGTTTCTTTCTCTTATTATTGCTCTCGAACGGTTAGTGGTCATGCAGAAGATTATCAGCAGGCTACTGGAAACATTTTTGCTTCTATTAAAAATGATAATTTACCGTCTACGGAATGGGGCTGGCAAATTGATCCGCTGGGGCTGCGCAATTCCTTAAACCAGCTTTATGATCGCTATCAAAAGCCGTTGTTCATTGTAGAAAATGGTTTAGGTGCTGTGGATGTGCCAGACGAAAATGGCTATGTGGCAGACGATTACCGCATCGACTATTTGAAGCAGCATATCGAAGCCTTCAAGGAAGCAGTTGAAATCGACGGGGTGGAGCTGTTGGGCTACACTACCTGGGGCTGCATTGATTTGGTGGCAGCCAGCACAGGTCAAATGAGCAAACGGTATGGCTTTATCTATGTTGATCGTGATGACCAAGGCAACGGCACTATGAAACGAAGCAAGAAAAAATCTTTTGACTGGTATAAGCAGGTGATTGCCTCGAATGGTGAAAACTTGGAAGTAGCAGAAACCGTCAACGTTTAAGCTAACAGGCAAAAAGAATGGTTGAGTCCATTCTTTTTGGTGTTTATCAGAAAGGATTGTTTGCATGGAAAAAACCTTGTATCTAGTGCGTCATGGGGAAACGCTGTTCAATGCCCAACATAAAATCCAAGGCTGGTGTGATTCACCTTTAACTAAGCGAGGAATCCAGCAGGCAAAAATAGCTGGACAGTATTTTCGCTGGTCGGGAATTACGTTCGATCAAGCCTACTGCTCGACCTCAGAACGAACCGCGGATACATTGGAACAGATTACTTCTCAGCCCTACACTCGCTTAAAAGGACTCAAGGAATGGCACTTTGGTCAACTGGAGGGTGAAAGCGAGACACTAAATCCAGCGCTGCCATACCAAGATTTTTTTGTGAAATTTGGTGGTGAGGAAGAAAAAGCTTTTCAGAAGCGAGCTGTCGATACCTGCAATGACTTGATGCAGCAAAGAGGAAACACCATTTTAGTGGTGACTCACGGAGCTTTTTGTGGTCAGTTCCGTAAGTTTTGGGACAGGTACAGTCGGCCTGAGTACCGGACAAATCAGCAGAGTCGTCAAATTGGTAATTGCTGCATATTTAAATATGAGTATCACGAGAAACGATTTGCATTATGTGAGATAATCAATCATGAGGAGCAGGTCAAACGAATGAAAGGATGAGTAAGATGGATTATGTAAAATTAGGCAATACCGGCATGGATGTGTCGCGGATTTGTTTAGGCAGTATGAGCTTTGGTGATCCAAAGAACTGGATTCATCAATGGGTGCTGGAGGAGGACGAAAGCCGGCCGTTGATTCAGCGCGCATTGGATTTAGGCATCAACTTTTTTGACACGGCCAATGTATATTCGTTAGGTCGCAGCGAAGAAATCCTGGGCAAAGCGCTGAAGGATTTTGCTAAACGGGATGAAATTGTGCTAGCTACCAAGGTGCACCAGAAAATGTTCGACGGTCCTAATGGGCAAGGCTTATCTCGCAAGGCTATCATGTCCCAAATCGATCAAAGCTTGAAACGCCTGCAAACCGACTACGTAGATCTGTATATTATTCACCGCTGGGACCCGTTTACCCCGATCGAAGAAACGATGGAGGCGCTGCACGATGTTGTCAAAGCAGGCAAAGCGCGCTACATTGGGGCTTCGGCCATGTATGCCTATCAATTTCAAAAAGCTAATCACGTGGCGGAACTGAACGGCTGGACAAAATTCGTTTCGATGCAAAATCATTTAAATCTGATTTATCGGGAAGAAGAGCGGGAGATGATCCCGTATTGTCAGTCAGAAAACATTGCGTTAACCCCTTATAGTCCGATGGCTTCTGGGCGTTTGGTTCGAGACCGTACGGCGGCAACTTCCCGCAGCACCACTGACCAAGCCCAAAAAGCCAAGTACGATGAAACAGCGGAGATGGATCAAGTCATTATCGATCGAGTGGCCGAGCTGGCGGAAAGATACGACACTAGCCGAGTAAACATCGCTTTAGGCTGGCTGCTGCAAAAAGAAATCGTCGCCGCCCCAGTCATTGGCGCTACCAAAATGAGTCACATTGAAAGTGCCGTTGCAGCCGTTGACTTCAAGCTCACACCGGAAGATGTTGCTTACTTGGAGGAACCGTATATTCCCCATAAAATTGTAGGACATTCTTAAAAACAAGAAATCCCTTCGCATCGAGTTTTCATGATGTGAAGGGATTTTTTTGTAAAAAAATTTCTTTAGTGGATCGTGCACGTGTTCCCATTCTCTGCTTGAACAATTTTCCTGTTGCTTTCTTTCTTTAACGGAAGATTTAACGGAATGGAGGAAGAATATGAAACAAGTATATAAACTTGAAGATTTCAATGGTGCCGATGGAGGAACACTTACTTTGCACACTGAGGGTGAAAACAATTTGTTAATGCTAAGTGCTGAGAGAGGCGAGGAACAAGTTAGTGTTTATGTGACGATCGATAGTCTGAAAGAGATGATTGTGGCTTTAGAATCAAAGGAAAGAGAACCTCATGATTAAGTTGATCAAAAGGCTTATTTGTAAATATAGAGGTCATAAATTTGAGAGCTATGTATTTAGAACGGGGACATATCCATTAGACATTGAACAAGCTGGGCATTGTACTCGTTGCGATTTTGACACTCACTCTGACGTTGATCAGTATCGTGGAAATTGTGGCGTATAGCTCCAATCAAAGACCGATTGTACTGACAAGGAAGTAGATAGTGTGGAAAGGTAGTTCATGTAATTGGGGCTATCATATACAAAAAAGACAATCAACAGACTGTCTTTTAGGATTTATTTTTAATAAATATATTGTCGTAAGAATAAACCAAAAGAACAATTCCAGTACAAGTATTGAAATCTAAAAATTTATCTTGAAATGCAAAGTAATAGAGTAATCGTAAAGCCAATGTGATTAGAGCAAAAATAAAAATAATTCTGTATAATATACGTTCCAATTTAATGGAACCATTCGTGATTTGTGGCATAAAATCCCCCCCTGTGTATTTTATTAAGTATAGAGAAATGACTAGAAAAATTCAATCAAATAAAAAAGTCTCAAAATTGAGACTTAAATAAAAATGTTCTATGAAGACTTTTTCTTTGCCGCAACTCGGCTTGCAATGTAATAGAAAAGCATTGCAAGCGCTCCTGTTGCTCCTACAAGAAAGTACCAGTTAGAAGTAAATAAAGAAAGACAAAAAAAGAACAATAATATCGTTGCTGTAATAGTAATACCCAAATTTGCTTGTTTTAGATTCAAAAAAATACCTCCCGTGTATTTCTCTTATTATAGGGGATTGGTCAGTGCAATTCAATCAAAAAAATAATCTAGTTTTTATTTGAACAAAATGCAAATGTTCCAGTCTCGGAGGAAAAGAGCGAATGTTCAAGTTCTTAAATTGGTGCAAACATGATTATCAATTAATTGCATCTATCGGTGGGGATACGCAAGCATATGCAAAGTAATGTAAGAAATGTGATAAGAAAAAGTAGATGTGCGAGGGATTAATAGCAAGCCTGATTTTGATTATATGTGAGAAACGGAAAGAAACATAAGTGATTTACTAACCAAGGATAGCAAGGAGAACGGGTTATCAATATTCTTGTTGTTGGAACACAAAAAAGAGAGCGTTAGGCTCTCTGAGAGGTCAAAAGGAAACTAAGGTACATCGTACCAAACTTGACCGGTTTGTGCTGTAACAGTTGCTCGAAGAGTTTTCCCATCCTCAACGAAGATGAATTGATAGTGAAAACCGTCTGAACGGTCGAATGTATCCATCGAAATTGGATTATCTCGGAGACTGTTAATTCTGTCTAAGGCTTCTTGCTGGTTATGAATAGGATGGTCAGGTTCAATTGAAATATCACCAGTCATGGCGTTAACTGTGGCCCAGTAAAGTTCTCCCTGAGATAAAAAGGAGAATCGGTAATTAGTTCCATCAAATCCACCTGAAGTATGAACATAAACTCCATTGGTACTTGTACTATTCAATTTGTCCAAAGCTTCCTGCTCACTATTGATTAGGTACGTAGGATTGGTTGCTTGTGGAGTTTGTTCAGTACTGGGGGTAGCAATTTCTGGTTGTACGGGCGGTTGGTTGTCATTAACTACAAGGCTTGAATCTGATTGTTCAGGACTTTGTACTTGTGGTGGTTTGGAAGTCTGACTTTGCTTGTTTGAAGGTGACGTTTTTTTCTTCGAAGAGGACTCCTTTGTAACAGTACTACTACTCTTCGGTTTATTGTCAGATGCTGTTGTATTCTCTTTGTCGTTTTTACATGAGGATAAGGAAATGATCGCTAGTGATAAGAACAGATACGTAAAGATTTTTTTCATAGGAACCCCCCCTTAATATCTCTTTGTAACGTTTTTGTAACACCAGTAACGTAAATGTAAAATAATGATTTGTATAAAAAGGAGAAATATTCTATTAACCACCAGAAGTAAGGAAAGATGGAAAAATGTTACCAGCTAAATTTAAAAAAGCAACATGTTTTGAATGTGATAAGTATTTAAAAATTTGATACTAAGAAACAAATCTTCAACTGTCCAGATTGCAGAATCACCTACAGATTAACCGAGTATGAAATAATTTTTGAACATGAAGAAAAATGCACGCGGCTTTCATGGAAGACTTAGATTTATCAGAAGAAGAGTTGATGACTAAAGCGGATACTGAATACGATTTATAGTGATTCCTTGTTAACTAACTGAGTAAATTTTAGTTTAACAAAAAAGCAGCGGATCGCACGCTGCTAATGTGTTAGAGTCTCTTGTTTTCCGCCAAGAGGTGCCTGTATTATATTGCTTTTGCGATCTTGCGGCACAGAAATAGTTTAGCAATAGGATGTGAATAAACTATTAAGAAGCATGAAAGAATGAATAGAGATTCTTATAGTATTTGATCTATTAACTCAGCGGCTAGGTATTACGTGCTTAGAAAAAAAGCTACTCACATTATGTGGTAGCTTTTGCAGATAAATTGGATAGCTATTTAATGTTCCATCTGTCTGCTAATTTGTTCAATAGATTAGGTAATATCAGTGAAATCGGAAACGAGATGGCAAAGCCTAAAACTACCGATTCAAGCAAATACTTAAAAAATTGATCCGAATATCCAACGAACAATAAAATCATAACAACAGACATAACAATAGACAAAAAAAGACCCATTCCAACAGAAATAAAGATTCCTCTCTTCAAAGAAATCACTCCTAAATTAGTATTTGGAGTTTATGTTGGACTGCCTTCCACTATTAATTATATCTACATTTGATTTTTAATTCAAGCAATTAGATTTGTGGAATGAAACGAGTCTGTTAACTTAGCAAATAGCAGATAGTGTGGAATAAAAGCTCCAATAATTGGAACTATTAAGTAGAAATATTACGCAAAAAAACCATGTAATGTACATGATTTTTTTAACAGTTTATTAAGCTGCATTATTCTTAATATCATTGAATAGGCCAGTTAAATCATCAAGCTATTCGGTTCCTGTATCAACCCAAGTGGCTGCTCCACTTGAAGCAGACTACCACAACACAAATGATTGGCATAATCGAGCGCGGTTTTTCTATATTATCCACAAGAGTAGGCCAGCAACAGTATTGTGTACCCCTGAAAGTCATCGCGCAATGCTACATTTTCCATCAAATCGAATCCTAACAGATTGGTCATTGTCCACCCGTTAAAGCAACTAACACTTCAGAACTGCCAAGGAAAAAACAAAGCAGCTATTTTCTTGCCAAATATTCTTCAGTGGTGAGGGTAGTGGCACCTTGTTTACTCAAGCGATCATTGTAAATCTTTCTCAGGGGCTTAATCACCGAGTCGTGGGCATCTGAAATCAACGTGACAGAATAACCATTGGCCAGGGCTCCCTTACAAGTATGCTGGACACAGGCATTGCTCATTAGACCCGTCACCACAACTGATTTACGATTGATTTTCTCAATCGTCTGTGCAAACTCTTGGGAAGTAAATGCATTAGGTTTGCTTTTCTTGGTGATAAAATCGTCCATCGTTTTATTTACCTTAGAGGAAATAGCTCCGTAACCTGCTTGCTGGACAAAAATAATCGGTGCATTATGTTCATGAAAGAAATCAATTAGCGCATTTATGTTGTTGATCAATTTATCTTTTCCAATGATTGGGGCTAAAGTACCGGTTTGAATATCGATGACTAGCAATAGTTCATTATTCATAAGTATACCTTCTCTACCGTTTTAGTTAATTTTAGCATAAACCAGATTTAGTAACGATAAGAGAAAGGCGTATACTTTAAATTGTGCTTGATCGAATCAAAACAAAAAAGCTATCTTTGAGGATAGCTTTCTAACAGAATGAGAGGACCTCTTTGTTAATCTAGATAATCATCTAACATTTCTTGTAATAACTTTTGCTGTTTGCTTGATAGCTCATAGATTTTTACTTTGTTATTCGTTGGATCAGAGTAGTAAGTCAAAGTATCTCCATAAAGGCTGTAGATAGCGTCTAAGTGATCATCTTTATACATTTCAATAAGGTATTCAGTTGCTCCCACTAGGCCTGTCTGAGATGAATTTTTTACTTCTGAATCAACCTTTTCTAGCTCATTTTGCAGTTTAGCCACGTCCTTAGTTTCAGTAAGGACCGTCTCTTTGGATTTGAAATTTTGAATACTACCATTCTCTGTGTGAATAGTTATTTTGTCTGCTGCTTGCGTGGAACTACAGGCGGTGAGACTCAATGCTGCTAAGAAGAACAGCATTGACAGGATGGGTATTTTTTTCATGTTGAACCTCCAAAAAATGTTTGTTAAGGGCTTTTGAGCAAAACATACTCGTGAAACCATAGGGTAATTGCGTGCAGTTTTATCCATAAAAGCTGCCTACTTAAACGACTACCGTTAATAATGTTATCTTTGTGCTTCCTGCAGCATCTTAGCCATATTCCCGTAGCCTAGTTGATTGGCATAATCCAGCGCTGTTTTTCCATAGTTGTCTACAAGGGTGGGATCGGCACCATTTTTCAATAATTCAGCGACAATATCTTGATAAACCTGAGAGCCATCCCGCAGCGCTACTGCTTCGATTAAAGCAGTGTAGCCATAATTGTTTTGGTGATTAATGTCCACGCGTTTATCGGCTAGCAGAATTTTTACATTATCCAGATGGCCTTTTTCAGCAGCCGGAATCAGTGCATTTCCACCGAAACGATTGGTGATGGCTTGGTTAGGTGTTGCATGAGCGAGCATGTAAGACAGAATCTCGCTGCGACCTTGTGCACCGGCATAGAGATAAGGGCTGTCCTGTATCGCATCTTGTTTGTTGATATCAGCTCCGGCATCAATCAGAGCTTTGGCGATGTCTACTTGATTGTTGTGAACAGCGATCAATAAAGGCGTTTCTCCGTGTTCATTTACTTCATCAAGCGGATAATTGGCGGAGCTGAGAATAGCTTTGGTTTGGTCAAGATTGTTTGCAGTAACGGCTTGAATGAGACTGCCTGCTGAATAACTCATCGATTGATCCTCCTCTGATTGTGTAGTTGTTTCTGTTTGTGGTTGGCTTGCAGCTTGAGTAGAGCTGCTTTTTGCTGGAACGTTTTTACTGGAATCAGACGCCTGGCTCTGCTGTGAGGCCGCCTGGCAGCCGCTTAAAAGAAGAAGCAGGGCGAAAGCTGCGGTTAGCTGAAAAATTTTCATCGGGCACTCTCCTCATTTGTTTATCATGTATTATAGCATCGATGGAAGGAGTCAAGTGCTAGGATGACTTTTGCAAAGGTGTAAATTTACTTCTGAGTCCGATAGTTTAGTGCCATATCAATGCAGACTTTTAATTCCGCAGCTTGTAGGGGAGTTTCAACCGACAGGACTACCGCCCGATTTCCCGAAAAGGAAAGTCGATCAGGAAATAAGGTCTTCCAAGTCTCGATTAAAGTAGTTTGACAATGAACAAATAGTCCAATCTCGTCATCTGAAAATTTAGCTATTCGAATCGGTGTGCCCTTGCTTGAAGCGATGGAAAGCTGCCCCCATTTGGAACTTTCACTTACTGCGTTTCCCTGTTCATTGGCAACCGTCCAAATTAACTGTTGAAGTTCGGTTAGTTTAGCAATCATTGCTTCAGAATAGGTGGGATAAAAATCTTGAAGATTAAGCATAGTTGGCCTCCTGGATTATTTTTTATGGTTTGGAGCTGGTAAAGCTTGTTTAGCGTAAAAAAAGACTTAAAAACGGAAAGACTAAAAAAATCGGCAGGACACCCTTCAATAAGAAGTCGATAACGATCGGCAGCTGACCAGAATCAGCTTGAACTCTTACCATGCCCAAGGCTTTAGTGGTATCCATGTCAAAGATCTTTTTCTGTTTTGCGTAGCTTCCACATTGAGGGCAGGTAAATTTGTAAAAGGTAGCGTTGCTTTTGGGAGTGGACTTTTTTATGACTACGGCACCTTTTACTAGTTTCTTGGTTTCAGGTCCTGACAAAGTATAAGTTTGAGTACAAGATTGGCAGATGAAGGTGTGTTTCGTTTCTGGTGAATAGACCTGTCTGTTGAGCTTTACAAATAGCCTAATTGCCCGGTAAAAGAAATTAGCAGCTAATAGTCCGAAAATTAAAATTCCAATATAAACCATAATAGGCTCCTTTATGAGTGATACCTATAGTTTATCATAATCAAAGGAGGTAAAAGGATGCAAAATTGGTAGACTATCGAACAGAATGCACCCGAAATTATTCCTATTTGAAGCATGAAACTACCGAAATTACGAATCTAAGCAATTTTTTGGATAAGGTGATTCGTATTATGGATAAGAAGCAACCCTTTTTATAGAGGGGAGTGTTAGCTATGAAATTCCACGAGAAATTACTTGCGATTCGCAAAGAACAGGGACTATCGCAGGAAGAGCTGGGGATGGAATTGCAGGTTTCCAGACAAACGATTTCCAAGTGGGAGTCGGGATAATCCTATCCTGATTTTGAAAAGCTGGTTAAGCTTAGTGACTATTTTGAGATGTCATCAGACGAATTAGTAAAGGATATTGATGTGCAGGATATTCAAGATAAAAACCAAACCGATGAAATGGTAAAAGCTATGCATATTGGGTATGAAAAGAGTAAAAATACCTTGAATACGATCGGCAAGGCTCTTTGTATTTTGAGGCTGGTATTATTGGGGATTGCGCTGTTGGCTCTGCTTCTGCGCATGCTCTTTTCCGCAGGCTGATTTCTTTTGGCAAATAAAATAATTTTAGGAGGCTGTGACAGTAGTCTTTTTAACAGATGGAATTCCGAACTATATTGTATTTGCGACTACGATCCGGTAGATCCTCGTTGCAAATCTACAATATTTAGTGTTTCTTGCTAGATATCGTTCGTGAAATTCAGGTCTGTTTTTACTAATGTCACAACCTCCTTTCTTATTCGTTGATCAATCTTTTGAAAGTAATTAAGGTTGCTCCTCTTATTTGCAGTGTAGTTGCCATGTAAGAATAGGTAGCCAATTCCCAGCCTTCTCTTGCGCGTTGATTAATCAGCTCATCCAATTCATAAAGGTCATTTTCATCTGCTTTGTCAGATACCCATTTCATCCCGGTAATTAGAATTTCAGATCGATATTCGTACATTGCTAAAACCCCTTTCAGTTTCTTCTATCATTATAGTATTGAAAAAAATAAAAAAGCCCAGTTTGTCCTAAATAGCGCGCTTTGTGTCACGAACAGCTGAGTGGCATCCACAAGCAAAAATAGTAAGAGTATTTATTTTTTCTTACGTTTAGATAAAGTGATTTTGTTTTTTGTATGTTGGCAAGGGGGAACAAAAGTAAAAAAAATTCAAAAATCACATGACAGCCGCGCTACTTTTTTGTATTATTACAAAGTAAGCCCTAACAAAATGACTACTAAAAAAGAATGATGAAAAATTAGCGGGATATGAGTGAATCATTGAGGGTGAATAGTTAGAAATGGAGGGGAATTTAATGCATAAGAAATTTACGTTGGTACGAACGAATGTGGTTGAAGTAGGGGAATACTTTGAATACGAAGGCCGATTGTTTGTCGTAACCAATATTATTGACATAATTGACTATCACGGGAATGGGAAAATCGAAGCCGAGGTGCTTGCTCAGGAGTTTGGCACGAAATCAATCCTGGATGGCTTTGGACTTATATCGAGTTATTGGGATGGTTATGAAGCGTTTTATCCTAAAGGGGAAGAAACCGATGAAAGACCCTTCCTCGAGGTGGGAGATGTCGTTCCGCTGGGGTTAGAAGGGGACGGACTATTTGGATACATAGCAAACATTCTCGATTTAAGCTACAGAGGAAATGGTCTTATTATGAAGTGCGGTGTAGAAATCTATTTGCCTTGGAGCGATGAAGCAATGCGACAGGCTGTTCGAAAGAAACGTTTAGCTACTTTTAGTGTAGTCGGCGGGAAAAAATAGAAAACGGCGTTGAGTTATGAATAAAGGAATCATCAGGGACGAAAGGGGCGAGAAAATTGCAGGAGATTATGACGATTTTATTTTCGGGACATATCAGTTTAGGGACTTATTTGAAGAATTCAGGAGCCGGATTTGTGGTTACTCATATTCTATCAGTCAGCGAATCGGATCATGAGGAGTATGATTATGAGATTAGGGCAATTGTGCAGCACATTGGAACCAAATCTGAATATGACGAGTATGAAGAGGTATTTACCTTTGATGATACAATTGAAAACTGTGATGAGGAAAAGGATTACGAGTTAGAAAAAATCGGCTACGTGACTGATTTAGATGGTGTTTGCCTGCTTACGAACGATATTCTATCCGTGGTCTATCACGAAGGGGACTTGATCGGCAACTACGAAGGAACACTTTTTGTACCGTGGAGTGAGGATGAGCTGAAAAGTGCGAAGAAGGAGTATCTTGCCCAACGATTAAATGTGGTGAAGGGGTAAGCAAAATGAAGCATAAATAAGAGAGGTTGTGACACAAACGTCGCAGCCTCTTTTAAATAGCTATTTTCTGAAAATTTAACAGAATTTCAGGCAGAAGTCGCCCAACCTCTATAGGTGGGTGATAAATGCCGTTCTTGTTTAGGGAGACGGTGCAACTAAAAAACGACAAAAAGCTATTGCTACGCGATTTTCCGCATGATATTCTCATTGGAGAACAAATGTTCGTATATTCAGAACTGAAAAAGGGGGTGGATCTGATGGAACAACTAAAAGCATACAAGTACCGCATCTATCCAACAGAAGAACAAGTCGTCTTTTTTGCCAAGACTTTTGGTTGTGTTCGAAAAGTCTACAACCTGATGCTGGATGAGCGGATAAAGGCTTATGCGGCAATGAAGAATGTTCCTTCCAAAAAATTGAAAAAGCCTACCCCAGCCAAATATAAGAATGACTATCCCTACCTAAAAGAAGTTGATAGTCTGGCCTTAGCGAATGCCCAGCTGAATTTAGACAAGGCCTATAACAACTTCTTTCGCGATAAACGTGTCGGTTTCCCTAAATTCAAAAGCAAAAGCAGTACGGTTCAAAGCTATACCACCAATAATCAACACGGCACCATTTCGCTGGTGGAAAACAACTACATCAAACTACCAAAGCTAAAATCCCTTGTCTGTATCAAACGTCACCGCCACCCAAAAGGAGAGATCCGATCTGCAACAATCTCTTATCATTCAAGCGGTAAATATTACCTTTCTTTGTTATGCAAAGAAGAAATACCCAAACTACCTAAAACGAACACAGCCATTGGCATCGATCTGGGGATTACAGACTTTGCGATTCTTTCGGATGGACAAAAGATTGATAACCATCGCTTTACCGCAGAAATGGAACGGAAGGTAATACGTGAACAGCGGAAGCTTTCTCGTCGAGGTTTACAAGCTAAGAAAGCGGGCAAAAAGCTAAGTGAAGCCAAGAACTACCAAAAACAAAAACGCAAAGTGGCAAGATTGCACGAAAAAGTCAAAAACCAACGCAACGACTTTCTAAATAAGTTAAGTACCGAACTCATCAAAAACCACGATGTGATCTGTATCGAAGACTTACACACGAAGGGTCTATTGCGGAATCATAAATTAGCCAAAAGTATCTCGGATGTCTCTTGGTCTAGCTTTGTGGCGAAACTCCAGTACAAAGCCGACTGGTATGGACGAGAAATGATCCAGGTAGCCAGGTGGTATCCCTCTAGTCAACTTTGTTCCGATTGTGGACACAAGGATGGTAAGAAACCACTTCAGATTCGAGCGTGGACCTGCCCGGTTTGTCATACTCACCATGATCGAGACATCAATGCCAGTATCAACATTCTAAACGAAGGGCTGCGCATGCGAGCCTTTGCATAACCAAATCAAGAACCGTAGGAACTACGGAGATAGCTTGGTAAAAAAGAGCAACCGCTGCAGGCAAAGACATTCGCTGGCAAGTAAGCTCTGTTCCCAAGAAGCTCCCACTTCAAGCGTGAAGAACCGATTGGTTTAGCTAAGTGGCGGGTAGTTCACCCTAGCAAGAGAGGAATAGCTCCAACTTCAGAACTTGATTGGTCTCATTTCAACTGTTTAAAATGGTGAAAACTGAGAAAACAAATGGGAGCGAAATAGAGGCACCAGACTTCCAATACGGCGATACCAATCCATTCTCCGCCGACCATCGCGGTATCAAACACACCTAAAATCGGAATAAAGCAAACCACTGCAAAAATCCCATGAATCAGCAGCAGCTTTTTCAAGCGTTTACTCGATTTATCTGGGGTATTTATGGTCAGTCCAACAAAGAAAGTTGAAAGTGCCAGCATGCCATAGCCGTATAAATCGTAGGAAAAGAACAAACCAAATTTTTTGTAGTCTAACAAATCGGCAGCTTGCTGTGTCAGCTCTGTTTGAATCAATGTAGTAATTTGAGCATAATAAACCAGCATCACGAAGACAGCGTAGAGGATTGCAAAGATAAGGCCCAAATATTTCGCAGCCTCATAGCCAGGTTGAGCATAACTCGTATAAGCAGCCGTCATTGAAAGGTATCCGATTGCTAAAATAATACAGGTGAAGTAGGCAGCAGAAGACCAATTGATTAACATAAATATGGCAAAGAAAACAACTGTAACCAATGTAGCTGCGGATGAAATTAACCCAATTCTTCGATTCATTAATAAGCTCCTATTTTTTTTCCTACGTACAACGTAGAAGATGTATAGCTTGGAAAGTGGTGCTCATCAGTGACTATTCAGGAAGTCGGTCCTTATATTTTTCTAAAATAGGTGCATAGTATTCTTTCTCAGCTGCTTTACGAGCAGCTGCAGCCTCTTCAAACGTCTTATATGAGCCAAGATAAATGCTTTTTCCTCGGAAACCGATAGTAGCAATATAAAGTTTGCCCTTTTTTTGATAGCTAACGCCCCGTGCACCGGTTGTATTTAATTTCGTTGGTTTGTCATTGAGTACTTTAAGATTGGTGTCATCCACCCAATATTTTCGTAATTGTTGATTCTCTCTATTAAGACAACCACAGCTTTTTACATATCCTTTAACTAAATTAGTCCCCAAGACATTTTCTTTAATATTCCCACAATCACATTGACAGTTCCATTGAGTTTGGGAGTTTTTTTCTGAATACGGTCCTTTTGAAACCACAACTAAGCGACCAAATCGTTTGCCCAGCAATTTTAGTTCTCTATGTTCAACCGGCTTGTACCCATAAGCATGCAGAAAAGCTTTAAATGTTCCAAATAGTCGGGTGACAGCATCTTGATTTTTAAATTCTCTTAATGTGGGTACTCGATTATTTTCTTCAATGAAGGCTTCGAGTTTTTGGGCTAACACTTCTTTTGATATAGGGCGGGTGGGGGTAAATCCTTGGCTAATAAGAAAGTCATTAAATGATCCGAATTGTTTCTTTACGGAAAACCGATGAGGAAATTCGCTAGAACTTGGTACTCTACCATGTTCTTCAACGAAGCTATGTAATTTATTGATTAGGTATTCTTTAGTAATTTTATCTTTTCCCATTGCGGCAAACATCCTTTTCATTTGAATAATTTATAGTGGAGCTGTTTTATGAATAACCCTGTCAGGTGATGGACAACAATTGATTTCTCTTTAGTGATTGAGATAATTAGGCTGCACACTGCAATCGGATACATTGAGCGCTTATAATAGACTTACTTTACATTGTAAACTAGTCGATTGGTGAAGCCAATAACAAATAAAGGCTAGGCAAATAACTCGATAGAAAAACCCCTTGTCAGCTCCTTGAATCAACCTTCTGCCGATTTTTTGTTTAGAGAGAGGGGAACGGGAGCTTTATAGTGAGTAGTGAGGTAAAAAGGCTGTCATTCAGCGGAAGTTTTTTCGTCCTCAGCTTTTTGCGAGGCTAACCTCATAGTCACTATAAAAATCAGGAAAAAGACAAAGCTGAGTGCTTTGAAAAAAATCCCGGATGTGAAGGCGGCCAAAAGCAGTGCGCAGGCAAAGCTAAGTAGGGCGATGTAAAGATACTTGTTGTGTCGTGATTTCGGTTTTTCCAATGGTAGTTCCTCCTGGGTAAATGGTTTATACGGTTCGTGTGAATAAGGATGCAAAGCAGCTGTTATCAGGACTGCAGCTTTTTCAAATGAATTCCTTTATTATTACGTCGGCGACAATCTAATCTAAGGCAGATAAATCAACTAACGCTTCCTGATAGTTTTCGACAAAGTAACGCAGATTCTTCCGACCCTTTTGGATAATTTGATGTCCTTCGCCTTCCAATTTTTCCTTCTGGGCTTCCAGTTCACCCGGATATTTTGGATTCAATTCGCCGTTAGTTTTCAGGGTGCGCCAGTAAGGGGTCTTGTCATTCTCCCGCTGATGGCTGGCCCAGGCACAGATAGAGACAAAAATTCCGGCGGTCATTGGCTCGGTAAAGTCAGCATGATTTTCTTTTGCCAAATATTCGCGAATATCGGCAACGGTAGTCAACCGGCCTTCAGGAATTTTCTTCATAATCGCGTCATAGGTGGGAGCTGGTGCAAAAAAAATTTTCTCCCCGCCGTAACGGTCAATGGTTTTCTGATCGGTTACAATTTGTATTTTCGGCATATCAGTTTCTTTGTGCAGCATCGCATTAAAGTCTTTTTTCTCCTCGTTGGCCATCGAAATCCCTCCTAAAAAATCTTCTTAAATTAAGAATAAACACATTCGTAGATGAATGCAAACAACAAAAAAACAGCTTTGCTGAGTCGGTCGCTTAGAGAAGCTTATTTTTGAGCCATAGCCTAGTGATACCAGTGCGAAGGCCTATTTGAACTAGCTTGATCATTACTAAATAGTACTCCGAAGATTCTTGATTAACAATCACAAACATTGCAAATTGGTATAGAAGTGAAATTATCAAGTCAATACTATCTAGCTAGGCAGCTCTATTCAGAGTTGGAGGGCAAGAAAGCACTTGGTATCCAATAAAGAACCTGTTAGCGGTGTCGGTGACGGCAATGCAAAGCTCAATATACGAAGTGAAGGCTTAGCTAGGTGGTCAGTAGCTCGCAATGATAGTGAAAGCAGCTTCCAAAAATTTCACGCATTTTTGAAAACGCTATCCTTTTTAGTTGTACTATATCGAAACGTACAAGTTTGGATGATAAGGTTGAACTGTACCAATCAGCTGATGGTCGTACTCAATTTATCAATTCGAAACTGGAGGAGAGTCTATGTTAGTCATTGCTTATATTGGTTTTGGCAATAGTGTTTGTCAATATCACCTGCCATATGTAGCAGTACGTCAGGAAAAAATGAAGGTTAAATATATTTATCGTAGAGAAGAGGATCGTGTGGGGGATTTGGACCGGGAAAGCTGGTATCCGGAAATTGCCTTCACCTCTTCGATTGAAGAGGTGATGCAAGATCCAGAAGTAAATTTGATCGTGGTCAATACACCTGATCAGTTTCACGTTGCCTATACCAAAATGGCTCTTGAATGCGGGAAGAATGTGCTGACCGAAAAGCCTTTTGCGATGACTGCTGCAGAGGCGAAAGACGTTTTTGCTTTAGCCAAAGAAAAAGGACTTCTGGCGATGGCAAATCAAAACCGTCGTTTCGATGCGGATATGCGAACGGTTCGCAAAGTAATTGAATCAGGTGTATTAGGTCAGTTGATTGAAGTTGAATCACATTATGATTACTACCGTCCAGAAATAGCTGACCACAAGGGGATGGGCGTCCTTTATGGCTTGGCTGTTCATCCAATTGATCAAATTGTCGGCGAGTTCGGGGTTCCAGAGAAATTGGTTTACGATGTCCGCAGTATCGATAACCCAGGGATTTCGGATGATTATTACGATATTGATCTTTTCTATCCAAAAGGGTTAAAAGCGATTGTGAAAACCAGTTATTATGTGAAGCTTGATTATCCAAGCTTTATCATTCATGGCAAGAAAGGAAGCTTTTTAATGCCGTCATTTGGTCATAACTCTTCTAAAGAAAAGCCCAATGGTCCGTATCCATTGCCAACAGAAGAATACTCTGAAAAGTTTTGGGGCACCTTGTCTTACATTGATCAAGAAGGTCAAGAAGTGAATATGAAGGTTCCTGTTGAAAAAGGGGATTATGGCATTATCTATGACAATATCGTAGCGGTATTGGACGGAAGTGCTGAAAAGATCGTTAAGGACGAAGAAGTGGTGGCCGTTTTAGAAATCATCGAGGCAGCGACGAAAGCAGCGAAGGAGGCAGGCGAATGCAAGTTGGTTTATTAGGAGCAGGGATGATTGTGCACGATTTACTGAGTTTTGCTGGAGAAATCAGTGAAATGAAGCTGGAAGCGATTTGTGCGACACCTGCAGAGGAAGCAGCGCTTCAGGATTTAGCTGAAAAATATGGGATTAAAGAACAGTATACTGATTACGATCAGATGCTTCAAAATCCGGCGATTGATACGATTTATATTGGTGTTCCGAATCATCTGCATTACACTTTCGCTAAAAAAGCTTTATTGGCAGATAAGCATGTGATTTGTGAGAAGCCATTTACTTCGAATTACCAAGAAGCCGTTGAATTAGCTGATTTGGCGAGTGAACGGAGCTTGATCCTTTTGGAAGCCGTCTCCACCCGCTTTTTACCGAATGTACTGAAAATCAAAGAGCTTCTACCGACTTTAGGAGAAATCAAAATTGTTTCAGCTAATTATCCACAGTATTCTTCTCGCTATGATGCGTTTAAACAAGGCATTGTTCAACCGGCTTTTGATCCTGAAAAAGCGGGCGGCGCGTTGATGGATCTAAATATCTACAATATCAATTTGCTCGTTACACTATTCGGCTCAGCAAATAAAGTTAATTATCAAGCAAATATCCAAAAGGGGATTGATACTTCAGGCATTTTGAACATGGATTATGGTGATTTCAAAGCTGTTTGTATCGCAGCTAAGGATTGCAAAGCGCCGATTGTAACCTCGATTCAAGGAGATAAAGGCTGCATCATTATTGAAGATTCCGCCAATGTGGTCGCAAAATTTAAATTAATCATGAATGACTCTGCAAATGAAGAAGTTTATGAGTTAAATCAGGGCAAGCATCGGATGTACCACGAATTTGTGGCCTTTTGCGACATCATCGATAATCAGAAAGCAGGGACAGCCAAAGAATTAATGGAAGTCACACTAGAAACAATGAAAGTCCAAACGCAAGCCAGAAGAACTAGCGATATTGTGTTTCCAGCTGATGTCAATGCGATTAGTAAATAAACAGGTAGTGAATTGGGGGTTGCGCGGAAACAGACGTGATCCCTGAGGCAAACTACCAATTAAATAGGAGGAGTTCTGAATGGATAATCAAAAGAAAACGATGATGGATCGAGTAACAGAGTTTACGAATAAGATTTCCGGACCGCTGGCCAGATTTGCGAATACTGATATTATTTCTTCCGTTGTAGCTGGCTTGGTCGCGGTAACGCCGATTATTATGATCGGTTCGATCTTTTTGATTTTATATGTTTTGGGGTCGCCGGATGTGGGGACCAGCGGCAAACCGTTAATCGGCTTTTTAGCTCCCTTGGCAGGGAAATTTGCTTGGATGAACAGCTTGACGATGAATATGATGTCCTTGTATTGTTCTATTGCAATTCCCTACAACTATGCACAAAAGAAAAAAATGAATACGTTGACCTGTAGTTTGTTAGGCTTAGCGACCTTTTTGATCTTTACCATTAACGGTTATGACGAAGCAGGCGGGATTTCAGTGACTTCCTTTAGCGCAAGCGGGTTATTCGTCTGTATTATCACGAGTATTGTAGGGGTGCAAATTCTGAAATTCTTCTTAGACAAAAATATTACGATTAAGATGCCAGATTCAGTGCCCCCTAATATTGGAAATGCTTTTGGAGCATTATTGCCATTTGCTACAATCTTTGGTATCGCTTGGCTGATTCGCACAATCATGAATTTCGATATGGTGGCTTGGCTGAATACCTTGCTGGAGCCGATCATCACCTCTTCTGATAGTCTTTGGATGGCAATGCTGGTTACCTTTATCTGTCTGCTGCTTTGGAGTGTCGGACTTCACGGGGACAATATGTTTATCGCGCTGTTTACACCATTTGGGTTAACCTGGGTGAATCAAAATGCAAGCGCGTTGGCAGATGGCGTATCCAATTATGATCTGCCGAATATTCTTGCGGGACTAGGTAATACAGGGCTTATACGTTTGACCATTTGGACCGCAGCAGTATGGCCGCTTTTATTTTTGATGATTACTTCAAAAAGAAAACAATTTAAAACGATTGGCTTGACGGCTTTGGCACCGGGGATCTTTACGATCGTTGAACCAGTGATTTACGGGTTGCCGATTGCGTTGAATCCCTATTTAATGGTTCCCTTCATTTTAAGCGGGACGATCTCGACAGGTGTTGGTTATCTTTTGATGTCCACCAGCTTCTTTGGAAAATTCTATGCGGTTGTTCCGTGGGCAACCCCGCCATTTCTCTTGGGACCGTTAGGAACAGGGGATATGAAGACGGCGCTTATTCCATTTCTCTCTTTTGCGATCGGTTTAGTGATTTATGTGCCATTCTGGAAAGTATATAATCAGAGTCTTGATGCTATAGAACAACAAGAAGTCGAAGAAGCGCCTTCTGTTGAAATGATTCAAGGAAATGAAGCATAAGCGAGTTATATTGAAGGAGCCAGTAATCTTCTCAGCTTAGGATGCTATAATAAATAAAAGTGAATCCGATTACAAAAAGATGCTTTTCGGATAATGATCATACTTAAATCAGGGAGTGTGGCAAAACATCCTAAACTGAGGAGTGAGGAAATGATTATTCAGCAGCTGCAAAAGGGCAACACATTTACCCATCAGGAAAAAGCGGTCGTTCAATTCATTTTAGCAAATCCAGCGAGTGTGCTAGATAAGACTGCGAAGGATTTAGCAGCATTAACACTAACCAGCCCGGCAACCATCAATCGTTTGTGTAAGAAGCTGGGCTTCGCCAGCTATCATGAGTTTCAGCTTCAATACGTCAGTGAATATGCTCAAAGCAAGAAAAATGATTGGACTAAACTGGATGTGACAGCTTCAAATATCGAATTATCCACGACGGTCGAGGGGTTGTACCAAGAGACTGTTCGTTATACGCAGGAAATGATCAAAAAAGATTCCTTGAATCGCATCATCAACCGCTTAGTCCATTCAAAAAGAATCGATTTTTATGCGAGTGATATGAACTATTCAAGAGCACAAGGGCTTTGTTTAAAGTTAAGCAGTTTGGGAATCAACACCCAAGTATTTAATACCTATAACGACTTTTACATTGGTACCTTGGAAGATAATGACAGTGTAGCGATCATTATTAGTCATACAGGTAAAAACCCAGTGATGATCAGCGCAGCCACCGAATTACGCCGTAAAAATATTTATACGATCGCTATAACCGGTAATGTAAATCGAAATTTGGACCTATTATGTAACGAAAGTCTCTATATCTATACGGGCACCTACGAGCTGACCTCGTTGCAGTATGGTGTCTCTGTTGATTATTTGTTAGATGTTATATTCACCTGCTTAGTTGCTCGCAAGCGTAAGGATACCTTCAATTATACTTAAGCACGTGAAAAAAGTATCGGTTCATTCATGCAAAAGAAAGGAATTAGAATAATGAAAACAATCATGTTAGTTTGTGCTGCTGGAATGAGTACAAGTCTTTTAGTTACAAAAATGGAGAAAGCTGCGGAAGCGCAAGGTGTGGAAGTGAAAATTTTTGCACTATCTGCTTCAGAAGCTGATCCTGAAATTGAGAAGGGGGAGATCGACGTGATCCTGCTGGGACCTCAAGTTCGTTTCATGTTAAAGCAGTTTGAAGAAAAAGCCGCCCGGATCAATATTCCAGTAGCCGTCATCGATATGAAGGATTACGGTATGATGAATGGAGAACAAGTCTTTGCCGCAGCAAATCAATTGATAGAAAAAGGAGTCTAATTGAATGGAAAATCAAAATTTAGAAGTGATCATGGGCTTGATTGTACATGGCGGCAATGCCAAAAGCTATGCGATGGAGGCTATCCAAGCAGCCAAAGAACAGCAATTCGCCGAGGCCGATAAAAGGATTGTCTTGGCCAAAGAATCTTTGATAGAGGCCCACCATACTCAGACGGACTTGCTGACAGCAGAAGCCTCTGGTGAAAATACAGAAATCTCGTTACTAATGGTTCACAGCCAAGATCATCTAATGACCTCGATTGCCTTTACCGATCTGGCGGAAGAATTGATTGCTATTTATAAGAAGATTGCTTGAGTTTCAAGGTGTGCAGTACTTTGAAAGCTTTAGCAAAAGGAATGTCTTTAATTACTATAGATCAACTGTCGTAAATAAAAATGGAGGTTGAATAATGAATCTAAGAGCTTAACCACTGGTGAGGAAGTTTTATCTTCTCTTGGTACTAGTACTGTCTATAAACAACAGATAATGAAGTAGTAAATCTCATAATGATGAATGTAGTGACCCCATAAGTTAGACTTTTTCGGAGTGGAGAAATCCACTCTATTTTTAGGTGCTTTTATTGATAATTTCTATGCCGATTTTCAAAAGGGAAAAAGGGCATTTCCAACTATAAGCATGGATAAATAACAAGTAATTGACATTAAACGAATGATCATTTAATATAGAATCATGAGAAAGAAAGATTTTACTAAACGCGATAACATCATTCATGCAGCGATGGATTTAATTAATGAACGCGGGTTTTCGGATACCCCGATGTCGCAAATTGCGAAGAAAGCCAACGTTTCAGCGGCGACTATTTATGTCTATTTCGACAATAAAGAAGATCTAATTAACAAGCTGTATTACTACGCTAAGAAAAAAATGCGTGATTATGTGTTGTCTGATTATGATGAAGCTGCACCAATTGAAGACCGCTACAAACAATATCTGAAGAAATTCATTCAATTCTTAATGAACAATCCTCAGGAATTCCTGTTTATCGAACAGTTCCAGAATTCTCCGTTGTTAAATGAAGAAGTGAGTGAGAGTATCTCAGAGCTGTTTCAGCAATTCCATTCAATTTATGATGAGGGCCGACAGGAGAAGGTCTTCAAGAATGTAGATACTGCAGTTATTGCTGGCTTTACCATCAATCCGGCGATGCAATTCGTAAAGGATTATTACGCAGAAACTTTGCCTTTAAACGAGGCGATGATGAACGAAATTATCCAAATGAGCTGGGATGCAGTGAAATACTAGCAAGCAAGAGCACTTCTTGCGGCTAGTCTGATAAATGAATGTACGTTTAATATAGAAGACAAAATTTGTCTTTTCGTCTATAATAAACGAATAAGCATTTAATAATCACAAGATGGGAGGAACGCTATGGTTGCCATTCACATTAGTACACCCTACAGCAAGGAATTCTTCGAGGCGATTAATCTGAGAAAACAACTGCTGGACCGAAAAATCAACTATCGCAAAGAACGCCGCTATGTCACACTCGTTGCTATCCATGACAATACGATGATTGGAACCGCATCGATTCAACTCTTTACCCCCTCGGTGGGCAGAATCAAAGAAATCGCAGTTCTACCCGAATTCGCCGAAAAAGACGTCGAAAGCAAATTAATCCATTTTGCTGAAAAATACCTCACAAATCGCAGTAAATCGAAGTCTATTCTCTTTGGCAAGAAACTTAAGAATTTAAGCAACACTGCTTAATCAAAACCAAAAATCAGGAGGAATGTTAATGAACCAAAACCCCGGCAAATCAATTCAAGAACTAGAGAAAATCAAGATCGAACTAGAAATGAAACGCAACTACTTCGGTGAATTCACCATCAACGTTTTACACAATGATCTCAAAGAACATTACGAAAACTTCAAAGAAGACCTCGATGAAGAGTGCACTCCAGCTTAAAACCTTACCAGCATCAATACCAAAATTTCATAGCTAAAATAAGAGCCTGAAATACGGGCTCTTATTTTTTGTGCTCGGGCGAGTTTGAAAAATCGGCTTTCTAAGAATATTGGAATAGGGTACACTTAGAATGAGGAGGGATCACTATGGCGAAGAAATATTTTGTTCAACGCAACGGTTCATGGCATACCTGGCAGTTCCTGCAGCTTAGACAAAATGATCCCAAGTGGCGCGGAGCCTACCTGGCTGCTAAAAAACAACGGCGCAAGGATGCGGTGATCACGACTGTTGTTAGTGTACTGGTGTTAGCTTTGAGTGCTATTGGTATTTATTTTGTGGTGGAGATTTATGGTAATAAGCAAGCAGTCAATGATACCCTTTTACCCAATGTTTCTAGTTCATCAATCATAAAAGAAAGCCAGTCTATTAGTTCCAGCACTGTCCCCTCAAGTAATGAGGTTTCTACTGAAGAGCCATTGACTCTTAGCAGTGCAGAAGAGCAGGTCATACAGCTTTTCCAGGAGCGGGCCCAAAATGATCCTGAATGGGCGTTTCTAAATAAAGCACCCTATGGACCGATTACTTCTTATGATGAAAATGGAAAAATTGTAGTGGAGGTGCGTCAGGCGTCAGAAGACGATTCTCATGATTCTTGGATTGCCAATTTTGAAGAGGATGAAAATGGTCAACTAATTGAAGTTGATAATGTTTACACGCTAGGACGCACCTATCAAGAATAGCTTAAATAGAGGAGAAACTAATGAAGATCAAACAAATCACAGCGAACAAAAAAGAGTTTATGGACTTATTGCTGTTAGCCGATGAACAAGAAAGTATGATTGACAACTATTTAGAACGGGGCGACATGTTTGCCTTGTATGACGATGACTTAAAAAGTATTTGTGTGGTAACTGACGAAGGAGAAGGCACTTACGAGCTGCAAAGCCTAGCCACTTACGAACAGTTTCAAGGGAATGGATATGGCAAGCAGCTGGTGAGTTATATAGTGGACTATTATAAGGACAAAGGGTCGACTATGCTGGTGGGTACTGGAGATGTTCCCGGGATTTTGACATTTTACGAGAGCTGCGGCTTTGCACCAGCCTATCGTATCGAAAATTTTTTTATCGAGCATTACGATCATCCGATTTTTGAAGAAGGAATTCAGTTAAAGGATAAGGTTTTTCTAACCATGAATTTAGCGGCAAAATAAAAGTGACAGTTTGCGGATAAACCTGCAGACTGTCACTTTTTTTAATCCAAACAGCAACGTGTACTAGTTGGCCTTCCGTGATCGCTTCTTTTTTTCGGATGGCAGCTTTTAGTGGCAGTTGGAAAAAGAAACCTGGAATTAGCTGCTCATTTACCAAAGACTTTGTAAAGGTGTTCTAATTGAGTAATGATGTCGACTTGATTGTGGTATTCAAATTCCAGAAAAGCTTCTTTTTCTACAATATGCGGTTTCGGTGTAATCTGCTGAATGGCATGGGTTGTTTCTACCACCACCGCTTCTTTTGTAATATAGACTTTTCCAGCCGAGTTTTTGAAATACATCAGTTATCCCTCCTTGTATTTAAAAGTACGCAAAAAAGCCTTCTTTATTTTTTTATTTTGCACATTTTTTAGCTCTGAGAATAGGTTAAGCAAGCCATGAGATTCTGCTAAATTCTTCTACACAATCTTAGAAAGCGCTTCCTGTAGTGGTAGAATAAAAGCGTAGATTTTCAAGGTTTTCGAGTATGAACACAGGAGGCAAAGAGAATGAAAGACAATACGAAATTAATCCATGGCTATCCGGTATTTGATGATGAAACTGGGGCATCATCAATCCCGTTGTATCAATGCTCCACTTTTAAACAAGCATCCATTAAAGACAGTCAGCCGTATACCTATTCTCGTTTCGGCAATCCCACTCGTCATGCGTTAGAGGAGGGCATCGCAGCCATTGAGGACGGTCAATTTGCGACAGCTTTTTCTTCAGGAATGGGGGCGATTTCTGCAGTATTATTAAGCTTCAACCAAGGCGATCATCTGGTAATGTGCAAGAGTATTTACGGGGGCACCTTCCAGCTGGTTAATGAAGTGATGAATCGTTTTGGGATTGAAGTTACTTTTGTAGACGAAACGAATTTGCTTGATTGGGAGCAAGCAATTCGTCCCAATACGCGGGCGCTTTATTTAGAAACGCCTTCGAATCCTTTGTTAAGTGTCACTGATATTGCTGGTGTGGTGGCACTTGCAAAAAAACATCAGCTGCAAACGATTATTGACAATACCTTCATGACGCCCTTATTCCAGCAGCCTTTGGAAATGGGTGTGGATGTGGTCATTCACAGTGCAACGAAATTTATCAATGGGCATAGTGATGTAGTGGCTGGTTTAGTCATTACCAACGACGAAAATTGGGCCAAACAACTCGTACTGCAGCAAAAAGTGCTCGGCAGTATTTTGAGTGTGGAAGATTGCTGGCTGATTATGCGTGGTATGAAAACCATGGGCCTAAGAATGGAACAAAGTGCCAAAAGCGCTGAGAAAATCAGTTGGCTTTTGAACGAACATGCTGCTGTCAAAAAGGTTTACTATCCTGGGCTGCCTAGTCATCCTGGCTATGAAGTGCATCGCAAACAAGCCAGCAGCGGAGGCGCGGTTTTGTCCTTCGAACTGGAAAATCAGGCCGCTGTATATGCCTTTGCGGAGGCCTTAAACCTTCCTATTGCGGCAGTTAGTCTTGGCGGAGTCGAGTCCATTCTGTCTTATCCAGTAACCATGAGCCATGCCTGTGTACCGAAGGAAGAACGAGAAAAGCAAGGGGTAACAGAAGGTCTGCTGCGTCTTTCTGTCGGCATTGAAGATACCGAAGATCTGTTGGAAGACTTAAAACAGGCCTTAAATACAATAACTAGCTAGTTAAAGTAGCGGGAGCCAAGCGGTTTCCGCTATTTTTCTGTTAGTGAATCGCCTACGATTTCGTTGAAGCTTCATCGAACGACCGGGCTCGATCAAGCGAATCCCCCAAAATCCACCCTTACTTTCGTTTTTTCCCACGACGGTTAATTTGATTGAGCAAACCGCTTCTATTTCGCTGCTGATTCTTTCGTTGAAGCAGCTGCTGCATACGTTCCTTGTTCGTCAGAGGCTTATCAACTGGGATGTCTGGTTCTTCGTTAGGCTGGCTGTTTATCTCCTGATAGACTTCCAGCATGGACTTGCCATGTATCAGTGCTAACTTCGCCAGCTCATTCAGCTCATCTGGTGACAGTGTGCCAGGATCAAAGCCCGCCATCAAAAAATCTTTGACGGCCTGGAGGGTTTCCTGATCATTCTCTGCGGCCGCTTTGTTAAGGACTGCTGCTACATTCTCATGGGTTATTTCTTCTGCCTCTGTAGTCGGAGTATCTTCACTTAGCGGATTCACTTGATTTTCAGTTATTGTGTTTATTAATGTCTGAATGGGCACTAACTGAATGTTTTTGGCTTGCAGGGCACTTGCTTCTTCTTCATTTCGAGTATCGTAGCTAGGGTGGTAAACGAGAAAATCAGCATAAATCGGCGTAGCAAATTTGCGGACACCCTCCTTATGAAAAATCGTCAAGGTGCTAAGAATAGACATCAGGTGGAAGTGTTCCTCTTTGGTTATGTCGGGATTGACATTGCTTAAATTCCAGCTATGACGCTTGTCGGCTTCGTCTTTAAAATAGGAGATCATATTGGTTTTCTTTTTCGTTGGTCGTTCACCGGAAATAAAATGAGGCCGCAGCATTTCGAGACTCGCTTGCATATCCTTAGTCACTTGCTGGAAAGTTTGTTGGTGGCCAAAAAGACGGGTAATGACGGTTTGCCACTCGTCATTTGAAAAATAGTCACGAAAATAAAGGCAAGAAAAGGGCATCGAACGGATGGCATCATCGGTTAGAAAGATTGATCGGATTAACTCCTTGGCAACAAATGAAAAATCAGCTGCCGATAAACTATTTCGTACAAGAAGCGAAATAGCGCATTCAATAATATATTTACTATCGCGACTAATCTTAAAAAAATCGTTCATTCGTTTCTCAAGTGAGCTGCGCTTCATGGAGAAAAGTTGACGTTGACCAAGCTGGATTGTTTTTTCCTGAGCTGCTGTTTTGACTACCATGTTCTAAACCCCTCATTTCGTTTTTCTTGGATACTTTTTCAAACTATTTGATAAACTGGTATTTTTCTCTTTTTTATAATATAACTAGCTTTATTGAATATTCAAGCGGATTCATTAAAAAAATTTTTTCAAAAAGCGACCTTTTTTTGGTCGGAATTTGAAAAATAATAGTAAATGAGCGAGTTTATTTCTTTTTGAGAGGTCGATTTTTGCGTTCTTTAATTAGAAATTTCAGATTTTTTAGGAGTGAATGGATCGTTGAATCAAGGGCAAATCGGGTGAGAGGTTGTGAGAAGAACATGTGCTTTTTTGGTTATTTATATTTTCTGTTTTAGTCGTCAAATTCTTGTTTTTGTCTGCAGCAAAAAAAGACTCCTTGAAATGAATTTCAAGGAGTTCGTCGGTTAACTTCTCAATCCGCGTCCGCGTTCGATTAAGCGCCAGCAGATAGCATAAAGTACAACAATAAACAGAATTAAAATGGAGACTGAGATCACGATAGGCACATCCATTACACCTAGGAACCCATAGCGGAACCCGGAAATCATGTAAACAATCGGATTGACCTTGGAAACGGCCTGCCAAAATGGCGGCAACATCGAGATAGCGTAGAAAACACCACCTAAATAGGTCAAAGGCTGCAGTACAAAGGTTGGCACAATCGAAACATCATCAAAAGATTGGGCGAAGATACCATTTAGCAAGCCAGCTAATGAGAACAAAATAGCCGTCATCAGCAAGGTCATGATAATAATCAGCCAAGAGTGTACATGTAATGGGACAAAAAATAGTGAAATGATTGTGACCAGCGCGCTAACCATGATACTGCGTCCCAAGCCGCCAATAACGAAGCCCCAAATAATGATGTGAGTAGGGACTGGAGCCACTAATAATTCCTCAATGTTTTTCTGGAATTTCTGTGAGAAAAAGGAAGAGGAAACATTGGAATAAGAGCTGGTAATCGCCGACATCATAATCAGACCAGGTACAATAAATTCCATATAAGAAAAGCCGGCCATATCGCCGATTCTTCCACCAATCAAATTCCCAAAAATAATAAAATACAAGGATGTAGTAATGACTGGCGGTACCAAGGTTTGGACCCAGATTCGCAGATAACGGTTGGTTTCTTTAACCGCCAGACTTTTTAAAGCTGTAAGGTATAGACTAAGCATTGACTTCCTCCGTGTGACGTTTTTCTTCAGTGAGCTTCAAGAACAGTTCTTCCAAACGATTGGATTTGTTCCGCATGGAAAGCACCTTGACACCTTGAGCGCTTAGCTGCTGGAACACATCATTGATCCCTTGGTTGCGTTCCACTTCGACTTCCAACGTTTGTTCATCGTCCATTTGGTAGTTGTAGCCGTTAATCACCGGTGCTTGCGCCACTGGCTCTAAATCAAAGATGAAGGTCTCAAACTGTAATTTTGCCAGCAGTGATTTCATGCTGGTGTTTTCAATCAGCTCGCCGGATTGAATAATCCCAATGTTGCGGCACAGCATTTCGGCTTCTTCCAAATAGTGAGTCGTTAGGATAATAGTCGTCCCGCTATTGTTCAAATTCCGTAGAAACTCCCACATTTCCCGTCGCAGCTCAATGTCCACTCCGGCAGTTGGTTCATCCAGAATTAATAATTTTGGTTCATGCATCAAGGCCCGGGCAATCATCAAACGGCGTTTCATCCCGCCAGAAAGCATGCGGGCACGAACATTGCGCTTTTCCCATAGGTTCGATTGCTTCAAATATTTCTCGCTGCGTTTTAACGCCTCTTTTCGAGAAACACCATAATAGCCTGCTTGATTCACCACGATTTGCTGGACGGTTTCGAAGGGATTAAAGTTAAATTCCTGCGGCACCAATCCGATTTGCTGCTTGGCGATAACTAGGTCTTTGTCGATATCGTAGCCGAAAACCTTCACCTGACCAGAGGTTTTATTGACTAAAGAGGTGATGATACCAATCGTTGTGGATTTCCCCGCGCCGTTTGGTCCTAATAAGGCATAAAAGTCGCCTTCCTCAACTGCCAAGTCAATTCCCCGCAGCGCCGTGACGCCGGAGCCATAGACTTTTTTCAGTTGATTAATTTCTAGTGCATAAGTCATTTATATAGTAACTCCTTCATATGATATAATTCCTTATTCTATCACTAATTCTCGCAGGAACAAGCCCGAAGAGTCTGAAAATGAGAAGAATGCTATAAAAAAGAAAAAATAGACTTATTGATCTTCTTTTAAGTGTGTTTGCAAAAAAAGATAGATATCGTTGAAAAAAATACCAACGATATCTATCTTTATTTTTTTAATTCAAACGCTAAGTTGAAGCTGTTTCCAAGAAGGGCATCAGGTATTCCTTAATATCTTGGACCTTTCCCATGTAAAGATCTTGGAAGGGGATGGCAATTCCTTTGTCAGTGATTTCATCATTCAAACGTTTGGCATCTAGACTGTTGAAGAGAATCAAATCAGCTTCAGGAATTTCATTACTGGCAGGGTTGTAACTTATAAACTCCAACTCAATCTCCGGCTGCAAAGCTGCCTTCATTTCGGCCTGGAATTTTTTACCATGACCTCCTCTAACCCCAGGAGTGCCAAAACCAAAGGGCGCACTAGTATCATACACATTGATGGAATAAATCCACACGATTTTTCTCATAATATCCTCCTTTTAACGTGCAGTATCCATTAAGTTCACTATATCACAAAACTTGTAAGAAAATAGTTCATCCGATATTTTTTTGTCATGTAACAAGTGTTTCAAGCGAAATTATTCCTCAGTAAATAAATTGTCCTTTGAAATTTCTTTGAAAATTGATTAATAGATCACTTACTTAAGTGCATCAAAAAAGAAATGACCAATTGAGGCGCGAAATGAACCATTTAGGAAATAAATGCCCGATTCCGCTGATAAATGATTATACTAGGTTTAACAGAAAAGAGGAGGAAAAGAGTATGACTGTAGAAAAAAGAAGACAACTCATTGCTGCAATTTGGTCGTTCTGTGCTATTGCATCCGCAACGGTTTCAATCATTTTCAACAATGCAGGAATGGTCAGTTTTGTTTTGGCGGTTATTGGGGTATTTTTCTTACTGCTTAGTTTGCTTCAAGAACTGGTTCTATATAAAATGAGAAAAAAATAGAGGAGGAACAAGTATGAAATTCAAGTATATTGTTATTTACTCAATTAAGGACTTCAACAAGAACAAAGAGAAAGATGGACATTTGCCACATGATGGTGTGGTTATCAATACAATGATTAGCGCCACCACAGGCTTGAATTGTGTAGCCGTAGGATTTGAAAAGTAAAAGGCGAGAGGCAAGCAATGGATCAAACTACTAAAACAGGAATCGGCATTGGCAACATTCTAGCTTTCATACTGTCTTATCGTAAATGGCATAGTTTTTTATTGGCACTTTTTCATGGTATGCTTGGTTGGTGGTATGTGATTTATTATGCATTTGTTTATGCTTGAGTCAGCGTTTGAGTTAACTTGAGATAGCTTAAGAAAATGGACAATTATCGCTGTTATTAATCAGTTTCTTTAGCTTAGACACGTCAAGTCTGGTCAGAAAGATCATCCTCACAGATGTTTCAAAAAACTGGATTAAACGATTCAGTTTTTTTCCTGTTTTCAATGTTGCTGCGACTTTAACGGAAACCTTGATAAATGACCTGTTTCTGATTGGCTATTCTATTATACGAGGGGGAAGAATGATGAAGCTGATCCGATCAATTGATCTTTTGAATGATAAGAAGCGTCTTTTACATTTGAATATCCTATCTATTTTTCTGATAGTTCTATTTTTCCTATTTTTTATAGGAGTGACTATCCTCTTTCCAGTTAGTGAGACTCCGACAAATTTTTCAGTGGAAAGGATTTTATTGCTCGGTATAGGACTGATTCTATTAATTGTCATTCACGAATTAATTCACGGGGTGTTCTTCCGAGTCTTTTCGCCAAAAGGTAAAGTGAAGTTTGGCTTTGATATCAAGAAGGGGGTAGCCTACGCTGCCTCACCAGGGTCGAAATACTCTCGTGGGCAGTTCGCCTGGATCTCGTTGGCACCATTTCTATTGATTACTTTGGGCCTGACGATTGCTTATTTCAGCGGTGCCTTATTAGCAGGAGTCTATATTTTTTTAGCAACGCTTCACGGGGCCGCATGTGTAGGAGATTTTTATTGGATTTATTTATTGCTCCAGTCTCCTAAAGGAAGTTTAGTGGAGGATACGGAAGTGGGAATAAATTTTTATCACTAAACAGCAGACGAATAATTTCGTTTGCTGTTTTTTGCGTATATATATTATGGAAGGGCAAAAGAGGTAAAAGAGAACTAGCAGCCTCTTTTGACAATACGCCTAGTGCGCATCATAATTTATTGAAGAAGATGCAGGGGAATGCCTTTGACTATCAAGTAGGCAAGGGATCTCACAGAAAATTTGTTCGAAAAGGGTATCCAAGACCAGTAATTCTAACAAAGCATGGAAAAGAGTTGTCCAGAGTTGTAGCAGCTTCAGTACTCAAGGCTATTAATACAAAAAAATGAGGTGTAATGATGAACAAAGTCTATCCAGCAATTTTTGAACAAGATACGGTTGGTTTCGGAATTTATTTTCCGGATGTGGAGGGGGCAGTTACTCAAGCCGAGTCAATACCAGAAGGATTAGTGATGGCGGCGGATGCTTTGGGAATAATGCTAGCGGATCTAATCGAAAAAGACTGCCCTTTACCAGCTCCAACGCCGATTAACGAGATTACTGTTGATAAGCAAACACAATTCGTAACCTTAGTGGCGGTCAATTTGGCCGATTACTTAAAAGAAAGTCAGTTGGACAAGAAAAATGTCAGTATCCCCCATTGGCTGAATGTACGCGCCGAAAAAGCCGGCGTCAATTTCTCTAAAACCTTAATAGAAGCATTGATGGATAAGCTGGAGGTATAGGCTGCGAAAAAAGCCCTCATGCTCTCCTATAAAATATCAGAACAAAAGAATTATTTTAGTGAGAAGCTGAAGATTAAATCAACTGCCACTTAGGTGGGAAATCTAAGATACATTACGAAAATGCAGTTAAGAAGCAGTTGACCATTAGTGAAGCAGGATCAGGCTAGAATAATAAGTTTCAGAAACTTCCCATTAGAAGAAATTGGCTTCTCGCACATTCATTTTTATGGTGCAAACTTTGATACCATCAGTTGTCTAAGGAAAATTTTTATTACGTATAACTGCATGGAGGCAGTCATAAAAGGACTATGGGCTTGGTTAAGGATAATTATGCCATAATCGAGCTTTTTTGCGCAGTCAATTCATTTTCCGTTATCAAACACCACCTAAATCTGCAAAAAAAATCAATTTAGCCAACTTTCCTCTTGCCTTGGAGTTCGGTCTAGGGCTTATACTCTGTTTATCAGTTAGGAGGAAATGGAATGAAGACACGAAGATTAGGTACAAGTAATTTAGAAGTTTCAGAAATTGGTTTAGGGGCAATGGGAATGAGTTATGCATACGGTGCAGTTCCTGACAAGAAGAAAATGATAAAGGTGCTGCAGGAAGCGGTCGAACTTGGGGAACATTTCATTGATACCGCAGAAGTTTATGGTCCGTTTACTAATGAAGAGTTGATTGCAGAAGCGTTGGCTCCCTATAAAAAGGATGTAGTTATCGCTACAAAAGTTGGTATAAAAATAATTGATGGGAAACAGGTAGTGGATGGCCGGCCTGAGGTAATAGAAAAATCGGTAGAGGGCTCCTTGAAAAGATTGAAGCGGGAGGCAATCGATTTGTATTATCTGCATCGTGTTGATCCCAATACGCCGATTGAAGAGGTAGCCTTGACCATGCAAAAGCTGATCAAAGCTGGGAAAATCAAACATTGGGGGCTGTCCGAAGCGGGAGTGCAAACGATTCGTAAAGCACATGCAATTGAACCATTGACGGCGGTGGAGAGCGAATACTCTTTGTGGACCCGTGAACCAGAAGAAGAACTACTGCCAACCTTGGAAGAGCTGGGCATCGGTTTTGTTCCATTCAGTCCGTTAGGCAAAGGCTTTTTGACCGGCAGCTTAGATGTCACGACGGAATTTGATGCTGGAGACAGTCGTCGTAGTTTGCCTCGATTCCAAAAAGATGCAATGGAAGCCAACATGCAGCTAGTCAATCTGGTTAAGCAGGTTGCTGAGAAAAAACAAGCTACCCCTGCACAAATCGCTTTAGCCTGGATCTTGGCGCAGAAACCGTGGATTGTTCCTATTCCCGGAACAACTAAGATTGAACGAGTAAAAGAAAACATGGGGGCAGCCAGCATCCAGTTTAGCGAAAAGGAATTGCAGGAATTGACAGCTGCCGCAAACCAAATTCAAATTGTTGGCCATCGTTATACGCCTGAGCTGGCAAAACGCGTCGGTTTGTAGAGCGAGGGATGGAATAGTAAATTCAAAAACCAGAAGCAGCATTTAAGTTTAGGCTGTTTCTGGTTTTTTGTTCGCTGCAGCTTAATAAAAAAAGTCCTCCAGGCTTGAACCTGGAGGCATGAAAATAAGTTTGCTTCTTTCCAAATAATCCAAAAGCTTTCTTCGTAGAATCATCAACAGTAGTTGCCATACGTTTAGCGGCAACACATCTAGGTGAAGGATTTCCTACTATTGGTTGGTATTGCTTTTGAAGTGCTCCATCTTCCATAATTCTTCTACTTGATCATCAGGTATCCCGTTATTGTTGAACTTAGCGATATGGGCATCAAAGGTATCAATTTTATAGGCCAATAAGTCTCGTGTTTTATGCAGTTCACTGAGCTTCTGCTCCAGTTCAGATAACTGACTTTGCAGGATTTCCTTTTGAGCCAGACGTTCATCACCATCAACCTGTGACAGGGCTGCATATTCTACCAATGATTCAATCGACACTCCCGCATTGCGCAGACTCTTAGCTAGGAATACCCAGTTAAGATCACGCGTGGTAAATACGCGATACCCTCTTTTATCTCTCGTAATGGGTGGAACTACTCCGATTTTCTCGTAATAGCGAATGGTATCTACTGTCAGGTCAAACATATCTGCTACTTCTTTAATGTTCATTTGATGGACCTCCTTTCTAATAGTATAAGACATGGAGTCAACTCCAAGGCAAGTAAAAGTTCATAAATTTCTTGCTTTGGAGTGAACTTCACAGGTTATACTAGGGGGGAGTCAAGGGAGGAGGAAGCAGAATGAAGGATCATTCTTGGCAGCTAGAAAATGGGCAGCTCTATTTTCAACTAGGGGATACCGTGAATGAAGTAACACTCGTGCCTGCTTTTTTTGAAGAAAAGCTGATTGCTGGTTGTTTAAGGCAGCCATTTTTATTCAGACGAGATCCGTCTAAAAGCTACTATTTTTCTGATTCCTTGCAGTTAGTTATTGAGGCTGATTGCTGCGGCTATTCAGCGGTGGGCGATATTTGCTACTTCCCTGACTGGCAGCTTTTGGGAATTACCCTAAGAGAGGAAGAGTTTACCTTAGGAATTCCACGATACAAAATTGGAAAAATAAAGGGTAATTTACACTTGATCCAATCGTTATCAGCGATAGAGGAAGGGATTTTGTTTTGGCAGGGTCAGTTGAAGTTAAAAAAATGAATGCACGGCGTGAGCAACTAAACGTCGTGCATTCATTTTTTATTCCTTCAGTTCTGTTTGCCGAATGATTCGAGTTTCTTCAAGGTTCATGGAATTATTGACCTTAAATTGATAGTTTCTAATATACTCCTTTGAAAACAGTCCAGCGTAAAGAACGTTTAATAAAAACAGAATCGATTCTTCGGTGGAAAAGTTGCTAATTTTTTTATAAAGTCTTTCTCGCGAAGATATACTGAGAATTGTTTCGATTTCGCGGCGAATGTAATTTCCACCATCACTGGTTATCCCAATCAGCTGTACTCCTTGCTTCTTCATTTGGGGAATAAAGCGCATGGGTTCGCGAGAAACATCATTACCAGAGTAGGAAATAATAATTGCGGTGTCTGCTTTGGTCAAGCCACTTGCTGTCAAACCAATTTCACCGCTTTGAATTACTTCAACGGAGCGTCCGATGGTAGCCATTTTTCTACGGAAGATATCTCCCAGCAGATTGTTGGGACTCACTCCTAAAATGACGATTCTGCGAGAATTGTTTAACATGGCGACCGCTTTTTCCAAGCTGGAGACATCCATGCGATCAGCAGTATCCTGAATGCTTTCCATCTGGACGGTAGCGATATTTTTGATAATTTCCTGGTAGCTGTGCTCCGTCGTAAAAGGAATGTTGGGATCAATCTCAGAATAATGGGTTTGTTCATAGCGAATATCTTCAATCAGTTTGTTTAAAAAATCCTTCCAACCATTAAAGCCTAGTGCTTTGCCAAAGCGAACCAAGGCGGACTTAGAAGAGTAAGTTTTTTCGGCTACTTGGTTAATTGAGTATTTGTGAATCTCGAATTTATTTTCCAAAATAAATTCAGCGATTTCACGTTTGGTATTATTTTGGCTGACAGTGAATTCTTCAATTCGTTGTAGTAGTTCCATAAGGCTTATTCCTTTCGTGTTGTATCAATAGTATAAACTAGCAGTTGAAAAACTCAACCTGGGTTGTTAGAAGTTTCAGCTAGTTTCGCAAAAGTGACCGCTTCACCCAAAAAAAGTGAAACTAAGTACCAAACTATCGTCAAAAGATTGAAAGCGTGTGCACCTGCCGATATAGTAAGTGTATCAAAGTGCGCTGAGAAAATGAAAGGGGAAAAGAGTGAATGAGTAAAAAATATACTAAGCTTGCCAACAGCATTGTTCAGCTGGTAGGTGGAAAAGAGAATATACGCAACTTGATTCATTGTCAGACTCGTCTGCGGTTTGACTTAGCAGATGAATCGAAGGTGGATACAAAAGCTTTACAGCAATTGGATGGTGTCGCAGGTGTGATAAGCAGCGGTGGTCAATTTCAAGTAGTGATAGGCACCCATGTAGCTGAGGTTTATGAAGAGGTAGTACCATTATTAGCTGCTATCGATCAGACCGCCGACCACAGTGAAGGGAAAAACAAGAACTTTTTGAGCTTAGCGATTGAATTTATTTCGACTTCATTTAGTCCAATTATTCCTGCTATGAGCGGTGCCGGAATGATTAAAGCGTTATTAGCCCTACTCGTTTTATTCAAGGTTGTCTCGAATGAAAGTCAAACCTATTACATTGTTAATTTTATGGCTGATGCTGTCTTTTATTTTTTGCCCTTTTTCTTAGCCAATACGGCAGCTAGAAAGCTTAAATGTAATCCCTATCTAGCGATGGCTTTAGCAGGAGTCCTTTTGCATCCAAACTTTACAGCACTTGTTGCGGAAGGAAATGCGGTTCAGCTGTTCGCAATGCCGGTTCGCTTGGTGGGGTATGGCGCTAGTGTAATTCCGATTATGTTGATTGTTATTGTTCAATCCTTTATTGAGAAGTTTTTCAATCGGATTATTCCCAATGCCGTGAAAATTGTATTTGTTCCGATGCTGACAATTCTAATTACAGGTGTCATTGCTCTAGTGGCAGTAGGACCATTAGGCTCTTATGTAGGTGAGTTCATCGCAGCTGGTTTCAATGGAATTCGTGCGGTAGCACCTTGGGCACCAGCAGTTATTGTGGGGACGCTGCTGCCAATTATGGTGATGTTCGGGATCCATACCAGTATTGGACCATTGGATGTATTGCAGCTGACCTCTGTCGGCTATGCCAATATTTTTGGGCCGGGAGCGATGGTTTCAAATATTGCTACTGGTGTTGCGGCGTTAGTTGCCAGCACCAGAACCAAGGATCAAAAAGAAAAACAGGTGGCTACTTCTGGTGGGATTACTGCTTTGATGGGAATTACTGAGCCAGCACTATACGGTGTAGCTTTACCTAAAAAATATCCATTAATTGCGACGATGATCGGTGGTGGTTTAGGTGGATTATATGCTGGGTTAAGTGGGGCCTCACGTTTTGCTACAGGGTCTTCAGGCTTGCCAGCTATCCCGCTGTATATTGGTGAGGATATTTCCAACGTTATAAATATTCTTATCGCAATTGCGATTACGATGGTTACTACGGCTGTCGCTACCTATTTCTTGAGTTTACGTTTCGAAAAGCAGGATAACAAAGCTGAAAAAACGTCTGAATCAGTAATTGCAGTAGATTCAATTGCCATTAACAGTCCAATCAATGGCGAAATGCTGGAGCTGTCTCAGGTTCAGGATGAAGCCTTTGCTTCAGGAATGCTGGGGCAGGGTGTTGCCTTTGAACCGAGTGAAGGAAAAATAGTTGCGCCTTTCAATGGTGAAGTAGTCACTCTCTTTCCAACTAAACACGCGATTGGCTTAGTGAGTGAGAATGGCGTTGAGCTTTTGATTCATGTTGGTTTAAATACTGTCGAGCTGAATGGGAAATATTTTGAGGCTCATGTTAGTCAAGGGGACAAGGTAATTCAAGGACAAACACTGCTTACCTTTGATTTAGCTAAACTGAAAGAAGCAGGTTATGTGACTCAAACACCGGTTATCGTAACGAATACGGCGAATTACAAAGAAGTTAAACACGATTCTTTCGGCATCAAAAACAATCAAAATACGATGTTAACAATTCAGGTATAAGTGAGGAGAAAACAACTATGGCATTACCAGATAATTTTTTATGGGGCGGTGCAACAGCCGCCAATCAAACAGAAGGCGGTGCTTTAGCTGGTGGCAGAGGTTTGGCCAACATTGACATGATGCCTTGCGGACCGGATCGCAAAAAGGTCGCAGCTGGTACAATGGAGATGCTTGAATGGCAGGAAGATTATTATTATCCTGCTAAGGAAGCAATTGATATGTACAATCATTACATGGAAGATATTCAGCTTTTTGCGGAAATGGGCTTTAAAGTTTATCGTATGTCGTTGTCTTGGTCACGTATTTTTCCTAATGGAGACGACGAGCAGCCGAATGAAGAAGGCTTGGCTTTTTATGAAGCTATTTTTAAGGAGCTGCGTAAGCATGGGATCGAACCGCTGGTCACTATTGCTCATTTTGATGTTCCGCTAAACCTGATTAAGAATTACGGTTCTTGGCGGAATCGTCAGCTGATCGATCTTTATGCTCGTTATGCACGAACCGTTTTAACGCGCTACAAAGGCTTAGTCAACTATTGGCTAACGATTAATGAAATTAATATCCTGCTGCACCAGCCGTTTGTTGGTGGTGGGATTGTATTTCAAGAAGGAGAAAATCACGAGGAAGTAAAATACCAAGCGGCACATCATCAATTAGTAGCTAGTGCCTTGGCTACCCAAATTGCTCACGAGATCGATCCTAAAAATCAGGTGGGCTGTATGTTGGCTGGCGGCAACAATTATCCTTATACCTGCCGTCCTGAGGATTATCAAGAGGCAATCAACCGAGATCGCGAAGGGTACTTCTTCATTGATGTGCAAGCCAGAGGGAAATATCCGAATTATGCGCTGAAAAGGTTTGAACGGGAAAACTTGAATATTGTGATGACGGAGGAAGATTTGGATATTCTAGCTTCCGCACCAGTTGACTTTGTCTCGTTTTCTTACTATTCTTCGCGAACTGTCAGTGCCCATCCCGAGGATTATGAGCATACCACCGGCAATATTTTTGGCACAATTAAAAATCCTCATTTGCCTTCAACGGAATGGGGTTGGCAAATTGATCCTTTAGGTTTACGAAATTCCTTGAATCAAATGTACGATCGGTATCAAAAACCATTGTTTATTGTGGAAAACGGACTAGGTGCGGTGGATGTCCCGGATAGCGAAGGTTTTATTGACGACGAGTATCGAATTGATTATATTCGACAGCACATTCAAGCGTTTAAGGATGCTGTCGAAATTGATGGAATTGAATTGTTGGGCTACACTACCTGGGGGTGTGTCGACTTAATTGCAGCCAGTACTGGACAAATGAGTAAACGCTACGGCTTTATCCATGTTGACCGAGATGACGAGGGTAACGGGACAATGGCACGAACCAAGAAAAAATCCTTCTATTGGTACCAGCAGGTGATTGCATCCAACGGTGAGGACTTAAGCAGTCGTAACCTGCCGATTCCAGTTAAAACAGCTGTAGAATAATTGTAAGAACATCTCTATTGCTCATGATAGAGGTGTTCTTCTGCTCATTTAGTATAAAAGAAAGTAGGAATTCAAATGGAGAGACCTTATATTGTGTGTCACATGCTTACGTCGTTGAATGGAAAAATCAGCGGTCCGTTTATGAATACTGCAGGTGCTGAAGTTGCCAGCAATGTATATGAGACCACTAACACGCGGTATCACAGCCAGGCTTGGTTATGTGGCCGGGTCACGATGGAAGAAAATTTTACAAACTACCAGAAACCAGTTTTAAAACCAGTTGATCACCCAGTATCAAAGGAAGACTTTATTGCAGAGAAACAAGCAGCAATGTACATTGTTTCGGCTGATCCATCTGGCAAAGTAGGCTGGACTAAGAACTATGTCGATTATGTCAAACGACCGAGAGCACATATTATTGAAGTTTTGACAGAAAGAGTCAGTGATGCTTACCTTGTTTTTCTTCGTGAGAAAAGAATTTCTTATATTTTTGCGGGTAAAGAAACGATTGATTGCCGTTTGGCGGCTGAGAAATTATTTAAGCTGTTTCGGATTAAAACCTTGATGGTATCAGGTGGGGGAGTTGTTAATTGGTCTTTTCTGCAGGAAGGGATCGTTGACGAAGTGAGCGTGGTAGTAGCGCCGGTTACAGATGGTGAAAAGGAGACCCATACTATTTTTGAGCGTGGAACGAATCTAGCAGCGATTACGCCAGTCGACTTTAAGCTGAAAGCTGCTGAGGTAATGAGCGATGATGTTCTTTGGCTGAGATACCATCCTAAGTCTTTCTAAAGCAATTACTAACGTTTCGTTAAAAAAAACTTCACACACTCCTTGTAATTAGCCAGTATAATGAGGTCACAATGCTTTAGGCAAGGGGGTCAGTATGCGCAGATTTAAACGATTTATTAAACGGCAAAATCAACCGAATACAATTGGTAATCGGAAGCGAGTGGGTTTCTTATTGATTGTATTTTCCTTACTACTATTTTTGGTTTGTGCCTTTCGGATAGCTTATGTGGTTGTAAGAGGTCAGGTAGCAGGGGTTTCTTTAGCTGAACGTACCGAGGCGCTTTATAATGGAACTGAAACGACCTTTGCCAATCGTGGGCAAATTTTGGATCGAAATGGCAATCCGCTGGTGGTGAACAGCCAGCAATTTGATATGTATGCTATTTTATCTCCAGATTATAAAGAAGGGGATCAGCCGCTTTATTTAGCGCAAAAAGATTTTTCAGCCGCTGCCGAAATTATCAGTCAGCAAATTGACAGCAAAGCTGAAGACATTCAGGCCTTGCTGGAAAAAGGAATCAAGGATGACGGCGAGATTCTGTTTCAGGTAGAATTAGGCAGTGGGGCTAAAGGCTTGAATTTAGAACAAAAAACAGCGATTGAACAAGCTTTAGCTGCTAAAAATATTTCCGGTATTTATTTTACTGCTGCTAACAATCGCAGTTATGTGAATGGGTCCTTTGCTGCCCATCTATTAGGCTATACGACCAATCAGGATGGCAAAATTATCGGCAGCTCAGGATTGGAAAAGACCTACGAACAGGTTTTAGCCGGAACCGATGGCAAAATTGAGTTCAATAAAAATGCGCAGGGCAATCCGTTGCCGGGAACCGTAAAAGAAACGCAAAAGGTAGCAGATGGCAAGGATGTAACTACTACACTTTCTGAGCCGCTGCAAATGCAATTGGAGCAGCTGCTAGATACAGCAGATGCTTCTGCCCAGGCCGAAAGCTTAACAGGTGTATTGATGAATGCCAAAACAGGCGATATTCTAGCGATGGCTCAACGGCCAACCCTTAATCCGGAAACGATGGAGGGCACGGAGGACGAGAATTTTGTTTGGCGAAATTTATTTACGGAAGAGCAGTATGAACCAGGTTCAACAATTAAGGTGGGAACCTTAGCTACCGCAATCGATGCTGGTGTTTTCAATCCGAATGAAGTGATTCAAGCAGGGCAAATTAAAGTCGGAGACACAACAATCAATGACCACGATTTTGGTCAAAAGGGACCACTAACGATGCGGCAAGCCTTTTCTTGGTCCAGTAACGTTGGAATGGTGAATCTTTACAATAAAATGGGGGCTGCAAAATGGCAGGAGGCCCTGAAGCAAATGGGCTTTGGCAAAGCTACCAATTCTGGTCTGGACGAGGCAGCCGGCTCTTTGCCCACTGATAATATGGTGGATTTAGCCATGAGTGCTTACGGACAGGCAATTAGTGTGAACCAAATGCAAATGCTGCGACTGTACAGTGCAATTGCGAATAAGGGAGTACCTGTTCAGCCCCATGTTGTGACTGATACTAAAAATGAGCAAAGCAATGAGCAGATGTTTTCAGCAGAAGCTAGTCAACAGGTGCTAAATTATATGCGAGATGTGGTGGAGGATCAAAACTACGGAACAGCTTATGGTTTGTATAACTTGGAAGGGCAGGCGGTTTCTGCTAAAACCGGTACGGCCCAAATCCCAGCCGAAGATGGCAGTGGTTATGGTGTGGGCACTAGCGAGTATCTGTATTCTGTTGCGTTGGTTTACCCGACGGATGAACCGCAATATATTTTGTATTTAACAATGAAGCGTCCGCAAAATTACTCGGCAGATACTTTACCGAATATTGCGAATCCACTAATGGCTGCTTCCATGCAGCTAGGGGAATAAAAGAAAAGGGCATTGCTTATCAAAAAAAGGTTCTTTCTGAGTAGTTTATAAAATCTCAGAAAAAACCTAAAAGATAGGTGGTGCGCTTTTTTGTTTTACATATCGGCTGCCAGTGTTTGCCCACAAAGTAAAACCGCATGCTAACAAAGCTTTTTTAGACGCTTGGTTTTGAGCATCAATATCCGCCGTCACTAGCAGTGCGTCCGGGAAAGTAAAAAGCTGTTCCACCAATAATGCAATCAAAGCTTTTCCTAAGCCTTTCCCCATAAATTCGTCTTCGCCAATCAAATAATCAATGCCATAAGCACCTTCTAATGGCAGCGTGCCAAAATCCTCGTCACTGTCGCTGCAACTATAAGACTGACATAACCCAATCGGCTGCTCCTGCCAAGTAACTACTTGATAAGTAATCCATCGAAAGGCATAATGGCGCTGACGTATTTCCGATAACCAATCAGTGATTGTGATACCCATAGCCGGTATCTCGTACCAGCGTTTGACGTGGGGCTTATGCAACCAATTCTTTACTAAGGGAAGGTCTTCATCTTCAAGTAAACGTAATTTCAACATATTAACCTCCTCATATTCAGTATAAAGGACCGATCAAGTGAAAACCAGCGGCGTATCAATTGCGCAACGCTGCACTTGTATATCGTAAACTAATTTAGTGGTCTTTGCTCAATAGCTAATTGTAAGACCGATTTTACTTTTTTCTAATCTTTTTTAGATTAAATATCCTGCGAGAACGTAAATGGTAGAATAGATGGTGGATAGGAGGCGTTTATGAAGAAAAAAGTGCGAATATCTTTACTGACTTTGATGGCAATTGTCATGATTGGATGGTTAATTCAAGCCAAAAGCAGTTTTCTTTATTCAGATCCAGTCATGAGAGTAGAGGAGTCCAGCATTCAGGCCGCTGAAAACAGGCAAGAAGTGAAGGGCTCATTATTGAACCGATCAGGTACAGTGACGATTAATGAAACATATTATGATAACGAAGGCTTGTCACCTGCTTATCAGAAGGGCGATCAGCTCGTTTTACAGAAGCAAGGAGGAAAATGGCAGGTTCTGTCCTTGAAACGGGATGGTTATGTCTTCATCCTTGTGGGAATATTTATCTGGATTGTCTTGTTAATTAGCGGCAGAAAGGGAATTTATACGCTGATTGGCTTAAGCTTGAACAGTCTTTTGTTGGTGCTTTTCCTTTGGATTAATCTGCATAATCGCAGTTTGCCCCTGCTATTCTTAATGTCCATCTATACGGTATTGGCAGTGCTGATTGCTATGGGAACCTCCTATGGTTTTAAGAATTTAGATTTACGAAAAATTGTTGGAACCTTGCTTAGTGTCTTTTTGGCTTTTATTATCTGTCTGGTTGCCATGAACCAGTTAGGAGACAATGGCATCTGGTTTGAAGAGATGCAATTTGTCACTCGACCGTATCGTTCGGTCTTTCTAGGTGGGTTATTAATTGGAGCGATTGGTGCTAGTATGGATAATATTGTGACGATTATTTCTAGTTTGGATGAGATACAAGCCAAAAATCATCAGCTTTCGGTGAAGCAGCTGGTGCGTTCTGGTCAAGAAATTGCTCAAGATACAGCCTCCTCAATGATCAATGTTCTGATGTTTGCTTATTTGAGCGGGGCGATTCCTTCTTTCGTTTTTAATCTAGCGAATGGTTGGACTTTTAGAGACACGTTTGGCCTGCACTTGTCGTTGGAAATCCTGCGCGCGATTTGTGGTGGCTTTGCGATCGTTTTGTCGGTACCAATTGCTTTGGCTGCTTTTATTGCTGCTGAAAATCTGAAGCGAGGGAGGAAAACGTAGTGAATGTGTTAGTGATTCTTACTGTGATATTAATGGGATTGATGATTCTGGTTTTTAAAAAGAGCGCTGTATATATGATTACCGGAACGTTCATCAATTTTTTCCTGTTTGTCCTGCTGCTTTTTTTACTGAGTCGCGGATATCCGGTGTATTTGGTGACCTTTGCTATTTTTCTAGGCGTCGCGTCTGTCACATTGTTTTATATTAATGATGTCAATGCTAAAACGAAAGCTGCTTTTCTTTGTGTTATTCTTTTTCTAACCATCTTTACCGTCGTAATGCTGCCGGTGATTCAAGTGTTTAAGGTTCATGGTTTTGCTTTGGAGGAATTAGAGGAGCTGCAAATGATGGATTTTTCAGTCGCTGTGCCTTTTTCAGCCTTGAACACTTCGATTATTTTAATGAGCTTTTCTGGAGCAGTGATCGACAGCAGTATGGCTGTTAGCAGTTCTACTTATGAAATTTACCGCTTTGGCGATAAGAGAAGTCTGCAAGCATTAATGCGTTCCAGCATGACCGTTGTTCAGGAAATTTTCAGCTCTACTATTAATACACTGCTTTTTGCTTTTATGGGGTCAAGCTTGGCACTGATTATTTGGCTGCAGGATTTAAAGTATTCTTTTCTTGATATAATTAACTCAAAAGCCTTTGTTGGTGAACTATTAATTAGTATTTTAAGCGGAATAGCAGCAGTAGTTATTCTTCCTATGACTTCGGCCATTGCTAGTTATTTGTTTTATAATCGTCGTTTTGAAGAGGGAAGGAAAGATAATTTAGAGTAGGGTTGATAGGTTGACAAAGTTGGATAACTGAAAAAAATACCCTCCAGAGGCAATTTGGCTTCTGGAGGGTTTGCTGTAATTAGTGCAAAAATGCTAATACGATTGCTGGTAACAAATTATTAATCGCATGGGTCAGCATCGACATTTCGATGCGGTTGGTTTTGTAATAAACAAAGCCCATAACCAATGCCAAGCTGCCGTAGGTTACAAAGCTGATCAAGTCAGTTGGTACGTGGATCAAGGTAAATAGCAGCGATGACAGCAGGTAGGCTGCCAGCCGATTTTCTCGGAAAAAGAACTTAAAAATATATCCACGGAAAACGAGTTCCTCTAGGACTGGTGCCATGACAACCATTGAGAAAAACAAGAGAATGCTAGAGGTTTCACCACCAGCAAGGCCCTGCAATGCTTGGTCATTTGCGGTTTTAATTGGGATAATCATGTTTAAGATAACTACCCAAACCCGCAGGAACAAACCTGCTCCAATTGCTAAACCGATGGCAGGGCCTAATTTCATCCCTCTTCCCATAAATGATCGTCCATTTTTAGTCCAAATGTCACCTTTATCAGCCACAAAAGCAGCAAGAGCCAGCATCGCCAGCAAAATCACAGCGCCGATTAACACACCCGCTATTCCTTCAATCATTCCAGTCAACATAACGACAGTTGTAGGCAAGGTTGCCACAATCATCATAACCAGCCACAGAATAATGCGTAAAACTATGTTCATTTGATTTTTTCTTTCCAATGTTTTGAACCTCCTATCTTTTAAACAGTATATCAAAAAACAGAAGGGAAAACTTTTTTTTCATAAACGGTTCATTTTTCGTCTTAAATGGTTGGTTTATCCGTTGACCCATGAGTCAACAGAGGTATATAATAAAATTGACCCGAGAGTCAACGAGAGGTGATGGAAATGAATCAACCAGTAATTAAGCTTCAGCAAGTAAAAAAACGTTTTGGAAAATTTGAAGCCTTGAGGGATGTCAGTTTTACTTTGAACCAAGGCGAAGTGCTGGGATTTATCGGCCCAAACGGTGCAGGAAAGTCAACAACTATCCGAATTTTATTAGGAATGCTAAAGGCAAGTGGCGGACAAGCACAAATTTTTGGACAGGATGTTTGGCAGGAGGCAGTAGCTATCCATCGTCAAGTAGCTTATGTACCTGGCGATGTCAGTTTGTGGCCCAATTTGACTGGGGGAGAAATTATTGATTTGCTGCTGGAATTGAATCAGCAGAGTCGGAATCAAGAGACTGAGCGTTTGATAGAGCTATTTCAGCTGGATACCAGTAAGAAAGCTCGTAATTATTCGAAGGGCAATCGGCAAAAGGTCGCTTTGATTGCGGCGTTGTCGCAATCTGCTGAGCTGTACATTTTCGATGAGCCCACCTCTGGCTTGGACCCGTTAAATGAACAAACCTTTCAAAAAGAAGTACTGCGGTTAAAAGAAGAAGGGAAAAGCGTCCTGCTTTCCAGCCATATTCTATCTGAAGTAGAAAAAATGTGTGATCAAATTGTGATTATTCGTGAGGGAGAAATTATTGAGCAAGGCAGCTTAAAGGAGCTGCGGCATTTGACTCGGCTGGAGCTGACGGTCGAAACGAAGGAGCCCCTGACTGAGCTGACCAATCAGCCAACTGTTCATGATCTTAAGTTTGCTAATGATCGCCAAACTAAAGCAGGCTTTACCTTGGATCAGGAACAGCTGCCTGAATTAATGGTTTGGCTGAGTAAACAAGGAATCGTTTCGATCGTAAGCACGCCACCAACCTTGGAAGACCTATTCTTGCATTATTATGGCAAAGGGGGCCGCTGACGATGAAGGCAGTACGCTTTCTTTTTAGAACGAATGTAAAACAAAATCGCTTTTTGCTGCTGGTTTGGATCATTTTATTGGCAGGGTTATTTGGAGCGATGGCCTTTTACTTTAATAGTCTGTTTGGTACTCAGGCGGAAATCGATTCTATCGGTGATACCATGCGTTCACCTGCGATGGTCAGTATGTTTGGCGCTTTTTCAACAAAGCAGTTCAATACAACGGCTGGTTTACTGGCAGGGATGTTGACCGTCTTTATGGGGATTTTTATGATCATTTTGAATATCCAATTGGCAGTAAATGCTACACGGAAACAAGAAGACAGCGGTTTGCTGGAGCTGGTACGTTCACGAGCAGTGGGGCACCGGGCCCCAACGTTAGCTGCTGGTTTGCTGTTGGTTGTGACGAATGGTTTATTAGGGATTCTTTATTTTGGGTTATTGCAGCTGGCCAAGCTGCAGGATGCTAACCTTGGCGGGAATGTTTTGTTTGCGGCTTTGCTGGCTAGCGTAGGGTTGATGTTTGGCATGCTGGTCTTGCTGCTGGCTCAGATTGCCAATGATACAAGGCAAACCTATTTGCTGAGCTATTTACTTTTTGGCATCTGCTTTTTGGGGCGGATGATGACGGATGTAACCAATCCCGATTTTTCGTGGGTTTCTCCACTGGGCTGGCTGACTAACGCAGAAATATACGTGGAGAATCGTTGGCTGCCGGTGATTCTTTTGCTGGCTGTGACCTTCTTTTGTGGCAGTTTGGCATTGATTTTAGTCGGTCAACGTGATTTAAATCGCGGATTGCTGCCAGAAAGAAATGGTCGCAAGTCTGGCGGGAAATTTTTAAAGGGTCCACTAGGCCTAATTTTTCGACTGGAACGAAATCTGATTATCGGCTGGGGAATCGGTATGTTTGTGCTGGGGTCTGCCTATGGCTCGGTATTTAATAGCATCGGCGATATTTTAAAGCTTAACCCTACGTATGAGCAGGTTCTAGGGGTGGATGCGTTGCACACCGCTAATGAAACGATTATTTTGAATTACGTGAACCTTTTGGCGATAGTTTTTTGCTTGCTGGCGGTTATTTGCGGAGGAACGATTGTCTATAATTTGAAAAAGCATGAAGAGAAGGGTTATCTGGAAATTCTTCATGCGAAGGCTGTCTCACGTAATCAGCTGTTTTTCAGCTACTATTCTGTTGCGGTACTGGCAGGACTGATTTGTTTAGCTGCGGCGATTTCAGGAATGGCCTTGGCGGGAAATATAACCTTGGATCAGACGATCGATGCCGGCTATTTCTGGCAAACATTTGGTGTGAATAGCTTAGTTCTGGTAACGTTTCTCGGATTAACCGCCTTTTTAGTAGGCATTCTACCCAATTTGATTGCTTTTTTATGGGGCTACTTGGCGATTGGCTTTGTTTGCTGCTACTTTTTACCTTTACTGGACTTTTCTGAGAATTGGCGGAAAATTTCTCCTCTAGGCTGGACAGATAGAGTACCTGTAGGCTCGATATCCAGTCACTGGCTGATTTTAATGATCGTACTGACAGTGGGTCTGACAATTCTCGGATTGATTGGCTACAATAAACGGGATGTACAAGGAGGGATTTGATGAAGGAGATTGTCAAAGCTCCAGAAAAGGAGCAAGCGATGATTGCAGCTAGTCTGAAATTGTTTGGCAATAAGGGCTTTGCTGCCACAAAAATGGAGGATCTTGCTAAAGAGGCGGGGGTGTCAAAAGGATTGCTGTTTCACTATTTTGGCAATAAAACCAATTTGTACCTAGCAACCTATGAGCATGCGCGCCAGTTCTTTTATCAGCATATCGATCCTGAGGCTTGGTCTGCAGCCAATGATTTTTCGGAAATGGTTGAGCAATCCATGCGCCGCAAGCTGGGGCTGCAGATCCATAATCCCTTGGAATTCAATTTTTTATTTCGCAGTCTAAGTGAGCTCCAGCAATTACCTGAAGGAATAAAAAGCCAGCTGGCTGTGAAAATGCAGGAGGAATATCAGGTAACACTGCAATTAATTACTCCAGTCTTAGATCGGATGGAAATTGCGGCTCCTTATACAAGAGAGGATGTTTTGCGGGTACTTTACTTCGTGGTTCAAGGAGAAACAGAAGCCATTCAACGGGAAATGAGCCAACATCCAGAGTGGACAACCTTGGAGCAGATGGAGCCAATGGTAAAACGCATGAAAACGTCCTTGAGCCTTATTCAAAATGGTTTTCTAAAGTCGTGAAAAGAGTTAAACAAAATAAAATCTCGCAATTACCTAGGAAAGAAACGTTCCCAGCAGGTAATTGCGAGATTTTTTTAGTAGGCTTAATTATCATGCAGTCAGAGCATTTCAATCAGCCTAACGCATGCGCAAACGACGACGAATACCATCGACTCGAGCACCTAACAATTTGTCAGCCACGCGAGTTTTTAGAGCTAAGATCATGTAGGTAAAGCCACCAGCTGCGGCAACAATCAGAATAATGATCAATGATTGGGTCTTGGAATCTGGACTAAGGAAAATTTGACAGCCCCATTTGACGATCATAGCAACTATCCCCATAACTACTGCCATACCAGCAATTTTCAAGATGGACTGAGCAGTGGCTCGCATAGGAAAGCCGGTAATCGAATGAATCCGATCCAAAATGAATAAATTAGCCACCAGCAATCCCATAAAGGTTGCTAATAATGGGCCATAGGGTTTAAACAAGAAGGTCAGCGGCACCTGAGCGATCAGCTTAACCACAATACCAATAAGCAAGAAGCTCACTGCTTGTTTATTGCCATCCAAGCCCTGCAGCATGGTAGAACAAACCATAAACAGTCCCATAATAATTCCTACAAAGCAAGAAGCAGCTAATAACTGTGACCCTAAAGCATTTGGCTGATAAAATAAAGTATTCAATGGATAGGACAACACCATCATCCCCACGGTTGCTGGCATCATTGCAAAGAAAAACAGTTGGAAATTGTTGGAAGCTAAGCTAGCCAAACCGGTAAAATCCTTTTTAGTATACCGTTCAGTAATTAACGGCAGTCCGGCAGTTGCCATCGCTGTTCCAAGGGCAATCACTACCATTGTCAATTTGTCCGGGTTTGGTGAAATATAGGCAAACAATTCAGCGTTTCGTTCCGCGGTGTTGTTGGTTACCCATTGCATGATACTTTCAAAGGAATATTGATCAATCAGCTTAAAAATACTGATGCCGCTGCCGACAATAATAAACGGAATCGCCTGCATGACCATTTGAGTGACTAATTCCCGTCCAGAAAAGCTGATTTGATCTAGGCTTTCCCGCTCCAGCTCACGATAAGCGGTTCGCTGCTTAAACAACGAGAACAAGAGTACTGACATAGCAGCCACTACACCAATAAACGCCGCAAAGGTCGAATGAACTACCGCCGTTTTGTAGCTGCCCTGATTAATCTGCATAATCAAGTACGCAGAGGCCAGCATATAAAAGACACGAGCAATTTGTTCAATGATTTGCGAAAGCGCGTAAGGCTTCATGTCACTGTTCCCTTGGAAGAAGCCGCGAATAACACTCATCATTGGGAAAATAAGCAGAACAATACTCAACGAGCGCATCACAGGGATCAAATCGGGATCTCCTTGAGCCAGGAGCGGCGCCCCAAAGAACATCACACCCGCAAAAATAATCCCGCCAATCAGCATGATACGCAGGGTATAGAACAATAATCGCTTGCTGGTCTTAAACTCATTCATAGAATTGTAGCGAGCGGTTTGCTTGGCTACGGCTGCCGGAATTCCTGCGGTAGAAATCATCAAGAACAGGGCGTACACGTTGTAGCCCTTCCCGTACAGAACATTCGCCGCATCCCCATGCGGCTGCATCCACATATACCACGGAATAACATACACGGCACCTAACAATCGGGAAAAAATATTACCAACAGTCAGCCAGACCGTACTTTGCACCATTTTTTCTTGCGTAGTTGCTTGTTTTTTTGAAGTTGAAGCAGCTTTCGGCGGCGGAGCCGGCTGAACAGGCTGCTCCAGCTCTTCTTTATGATAACGAGACATACGGGAAACCAGCGGCTTGCCCTGATAGATCTTCGTCTCTAAATCGTTATAGTCATTTTTTTCAGTCATACTAACCAGCCTTCTCAAAAGATTCTTCCATATTTTACCTGTTATTTCTCATAGATACAATGGTGAAAAGAAATCTTAACGGAATTCGCAAGAAATCGGTTACTTTGCACCAAAAAATCGGTAGACAAAATTGTCTACCGAGAATAAAGCAAAATTAACTGCTGGTGGCAAAACCATTGATTTGTCCAGCAAAATTTTCAACGTTGCGGGTTTGAATATAAATATCCCCCACACCATGGAATTCATTGACAATTCCTTCACCCGTTTTAAAGCCAAAAATACCAGAAGCTACTTTAATGTCATAATCCAACGAACTGGTCCAAGCAATGACATGCTGATTATCAACAATTACCGGCTCCGAACCGTCCAAATGAATCTTTTCAACATCGCCAAAAGCAGAGACCAATAAATGACCGGTGCCAGAAGTTTCCATGACGAACAATCCACCAGTTCCTCCCAGCAAGGCACCTGAAAGCTTTTGCCGCTTCATTTCGTAGCTGACACTTTGATCACTTGCAAGAAAAGCGCCCGTATTTAGTCGCCAATGCTCCTGCCCCACATCCAATTTGAAAATAATCCCCGGTGAGGGAGGTGCAACCGCAATCACTGAACCATTGGATAAACCCGTTGCCGTACTAATGAAAAATCCTTCGCCACTGGAAACCGAGCGCCCTAAAGCACTTAACGCACCACCAATTCCTCGTTTGCCATTGGCATTCATATGACCTTCCAATTCAATTTGCCCCAGTTCATAAACCATCGCTCCCGGCTCAATTCGAATCTGTTCATTTTGCTGCAGCTGAATTTTTGCAATGGGTGCAAATACGCTGTCTGTAATTTCTACCTTCATAGCTCAACCTTCTTTCTAAAAAAATTATACCATCGGAATGATTCAAGCGGGGAAAATTTTGGTATGATAAGTAAAAGGTAGGAGGATGACGTATGGCAATTTTGACATTTGAAGACGTATCACTAATCCGGCAGAAGAAAATCTTGCTGGATACGATTAATTGGCAAATAGAAGAAGGGCAGGATTGGGCACTATTAGGCCTAAACGGAGCAGGCAAGACGTTGCTGCTGCAAATGATTTCCGGCAACATGTGGCCGAGTAAAGGGAAATTAACTGTTTTAGGCGAAGTGTTTGGCAAGACATCTATTCCTGATCTAACTAAACGGATCGGTTGGGTAAGCAATATTTTGCAATATCGATTCCAGCAAAGCGAAACTGCTGAACGAATTGTACTTTCAGGGAAATTTGCCAGCATCGGCATCTATCAGCATTTTACTGAAGAGGAAATGCAAGAGGCCAAAGAGATATTAAGCTCCCTAAGCGGAAAGGATTTAGTTGGGAAACCCTATCAAGTCCTGTCACAAGGAGAACGCCAAGTGGTATTGATTGCGCGAGCATTGATGGCCCACCCAGAGCTGCTGATCCTAGACGAACCATGTAACGGCTTGGATCTATTTGCCCGCGAAGATCTATTGGATCGGATTCAACAAATTAAACAAAGCGCAGATGCACCAAGTTTACTATATGTAACCCATCATACTGAAGAAATTTTACCATTGATCAGCCACGTACTAATGGTTAAAGACGGCAAAATTTTCAAACAAGGAACCAGGGAAGAACTAATTACCGAAGACACCCTAACCCAGTTCTACACCAGACCAATTGATATTCACGAACTAACCACCGACCGGCTAATGGTTATGCCCAAAAAATAGCACGAATCTGTCGACCGTCAATAACACTAAAAACCCCTAGTTACGACAGACGAGTCAAACCGTTGGTGCCAAAGGGCTTAACAATTTATTCGTGTTATCTTTGCTTTAAAAAGGCCTGAGATATAGGCGATCGACAGAAAGGGTTCTTCTTAGCCCGCCGTAACAAGGCTGGCTCTATGCGAGTTCAAATCTAAAAGAGTGAAATGTAAATAAAGATAATGAAATCACTGTTTTCTTTCATAACCTCGTTCAAATCTAAAAGAGTGGAATGTAAATGGCGAAGGGAGCCCCATGAGTGGGGTTTGGGGTAGAGGTTCAAATCTAAAAGAGTGGAATGTAAATCACCGTGGACGAATTAAAGACAAGGACTTTCAAGGTTCAAATCTAAAATAGTGGAATGTAAATAGTTTCTCCCGTTCTCTTTTTAAATTAGTTCTCATTAGTTCAAATCTAAAATAGTGGAATGTAAATTATCACAACCACGCCCGAACAAGCAACCGTCTATTATCTAAATCTAAAATAGTGGAATGTAAATGGTTGATTTTGCATGGGAATGAACGAATGTTGTTTCGTTCAAATCTAAAATAGTGGAATGTAAATTATCAAAGATAAGAATAATCAAGATGACCCCTATGGTTCAAATCTAAAATAGTGGAATGTAAATATGGTAGCCGATTGCGGATCAATGTCCCTGTTAAGTTCAAATCTAAAATAGTGGAATGTAAATTAGTTTGGATCGTCTTGGAAAACTGACAAAATGTAGTTCAAATCTAAAATAGTGGAATAAAAGAAGGTATTAGAGTCACAAATACCTCACCCAAAACAGTGCAACGCCAACCAAAGCTATTAGTAGCGGTATTATTAGAATCTTAAGTCTAATAATACCGTTTTTTCACGTATCTAATCTAAAAACTCACCAATTCTCGACAAGTAGTTTTATTCATGGGTATATAAGATATTAATATCGCAAAAGAAATAAGTGCTAACTACCAAAATTAGCACCAAAACACCCAAAAAACATATGGACACTCCACCTCCCAAACCAATGAACGAAAAAAACCAAAGCCATCTCCAGCTTTGGTTTTTTATTTGCGTTAACTTTTCAGACTTTCTTCAGGGATTTCAGCTAAATAGTCAGCAACATTTTGAATAACGCTCTTCATCGCCTCAGAATCAAAAGGAGAGACGAGATTTCCAAGTGCCACTGTTTCAAGGAAAGTCTTTGTTCCACCAATTTTACAAATGGCTAAGTAATCATTCCAAACCTGAGGATCTTTTTCAATTATGGCTCGTTGCCAAAACTGAAAGGCACAGACTTGTGCTAGGGTGTAATCAATATAATAGAAGGGAACTTCAAAAATATGTCCCTGACGATACCAGTAAGTTCCTCGCTCCAAATCGGAGGATTGACGGTAATCTCGTTCTGGACAATATTGTTTTTCCAATTTACGCCAGCAGGCCTTCCTTTGAGCCGGAGTCCATTCAGGATGCGAATAAACCTCCTCTTGAAAATGATCCACCAATGCTCCATAAGGTAAGAACTGCAAAGCACTGCTAAGATGAGCAAAGCGATACTTATCACTGGCAGTTCCGAAGAATTCCTCCATCCATGGCCAGGTAAGAAATTCCATACTCATCGAATGAATTTCAGCGGTATCCGAAGTAGGGAAGACTAGTTCAGGTTCCTCGATCCACCGGGAAAGATAGCTTTGAAACGCATGGCCGGTTTCATGAGTTAACACATCTACATCATCAGAGGTTCCATTAAAGTTGGCAAAAATAAACGGCATATGATAGGCATCGATAAATTCACAGTAACCGCCGCTTTGTTTGCCTGCTCGGCTAGTTAAATCCATCAACTGCTGCTGTGTCAGCAAATCAAAAAAGTCACCGGTCTCCGTTGATAACTGATGATACATTGTTCGGGCCTTTTCCACCAGCTCGCATTCTTTACCTTGCGGCTTAGCATTGCCGTCCGGGAAAACCAGCGGCAAATCATAATAAGATAATTCAGAAAGCTTCAATCGATCAGCCTGTCGTCGATACAGCTCCTGGGTTTTAGGTACAATCTCTTCTAAGATGAACTGGCGAAACGACTGAATCTGACTGCGGTCATAGCTCCAGCGGTTCATGGCAATATCCCCATAAGCGACATAATTATCAAAGCCTAACTGTTGGGCGATGGCTGTTCGCAGCTTAACCAGCTGATCGAAAATTTCGTCAAAGCGTGCTTCATTTTTCGTAAAAAAGCTTTGATAAATTTTTTGAGCTTTGCGGCGAGTAAAGCGATCCTTTGCTGTAAAGCAGGCTGAAATTTCTGACAGCGTATATTTTTTTCCATCAAAAAGCAGCTGGGCTGAAGCAATCAATTGAGTATATTGACTAATCCACTCGTTTTCCTGCTGTTTGAGTTGAACTACGCGATCATCCAATAAACGAACTTGATCATTCGCCAGCAGAAATAAGGTCTCAGGGAAAGCTTGTTTCAATTCTGTTTGAAAAGGGGAGTGAAGCAAAGCCTGATAAAATTCATGATGAACCTGATCAAATAAGGGCTGATGCTCATCCCAATAATTATTCTCCTGCGCATAAAAACGGTCATTGGTATTGATGGAATGACGAATATAAGCAAGTTTTGCCATCGTATCTATGTCGGTTCGAAGCTTATTCAATTCAGTAAGAGCCCCTCGAGCGGCTTCAAAGCTTGCAGCTTGAGTAAAACCAGTTAACTGGTTGTTAAAGGTATTTTTGTAAGCATCAAAATCTGGACGATCATAAGTAAATTGTGCAAATTCCATAGCGATTCCTCCCAACACTTTTCTTTATTATAACCCAGTAGGTAAAGAAACAGCAGAGGAAAAAAGAGCCAGACGGAAATATCTTCCGGTCTGACTCTCAATAAATGACTAATTAATGAGCAGTAATTTCTTTGCCCAATAGCTCAGATAATGGGGTGTAGGTCATTGATAAATCATTGGCAACTGCTTCTAAGGTTAATCTTCCCCCATAAGTATTTACGCCCCGATGCAAAGCAAGATTGTTTTGCAAAAGCTCTTCCAATGGATTGTTGGCTAATAGGTTTGCATAAGCCAACGTACTGTTGCTTAAAGCATAGGTTGCAGTTTGTGGAACCGCACCAGGCATGTTCGCTACAGCGTAGTGAACAACTCCTTCTTTAACATATGTTGGGTCATCATGAGTAGTTACATGATCGACTGTCTCAAAAATTCCTCCTTGGTCAATCGCCACATCGACGATTACTGAATGATCCGGCATACCGGCAACCATATCTGTTGTAACTAAAGTAGGTGCTTTATGTCCTGGAATCAGCACCGCTCCAATAACTAAATCGGCTGTTTTTAGCGTTTCTTGAATGTTGTAGCGATTCGACAGCAATGTTTGAACTTGGTTATCAAAGATGGTATCCAATTCTTTCAATCGAGGCACGCTTACATCTAAAATAGTTACATTGGCCCCCATACCTAGCGCAATTTTTGCGGCATTTGCGCCCACTGTTCCGCCACCGATTACGACTACATTTCCGCGACGTACCCCTGGAACACCAGCTAACAGGATACCTTTACCGCCATTTACACGTTCTAAATAGTTGGCACCAATTTGTGATGCCATGCGGCCAGCAATTTCACTCATTGGCGCTAAGAGCGGCAATGAATTGTCAGCAGGCTGGACATTTTCATATGCAATTGCGGTGACACCACTTTCTACTAAAGCTTCAGTTAATTCTCGGTTCGCAGCTAAGTGAAGGTAAGTGAACAGCAGTAAATCCTCACGGAAATATTGATACTCTTCTTTTAAGGGTTCTTTCACCTTCATTACCATTTCCGCTGCCCAAGCTTCTTTAGCTGTTTGAACAATAACAGCGCCAGCTTCTGTATATTCTTCATCTGAAATCGCCGACCCTAATCCAGCATTGGTTTCTACCAAGACTTGATGTCCGCGACTGGTTAAGTCAAAGACTCCAGAAGGCGGCAGGGCCACACGATTCTCATTGTTTTTAATCTCTTTTGGAATACCGATTTTCATAATACCACTCCTCAACATTTTTTGTAAGCGTTTACTAGTTCATTGTATCGAAGATTCAGCGGAAATCAATTAAAATGTGTTAAGAAAGTGAAAATTCTTTTATTATTTTAAACCGCTTGTGAAAAGAAGAGCATGGATGATTTTGGGGAAGTGAGAAAATAAAAGAATAAGATTCTCTTTCAATGAAAAGTTTTTCATTGCGCATTTCCTTTAAACTGGTGATAATAAAAGAAGAGTAAAGGAGTCTTAGTATGTCAGAAAAAAGCCAACCGGATATTATAAAAGAACAAATCAGTTTTATTGAAGCTAGAATTACGCGTTATGAAGAACTAAGAGACGGTTCAATGGTGCGGCGCATCCTTTTTGGTGCTGGAAATCAATCAAAGTTAGGCTTTCTAGGTTTAGTGATTGGCTTCATTCTGCTAATATACGCACTTCTGCATTATTCTGAAGGCTTGGAAATTGGATTAGTCGGTCTATTATCAGTTTTACTGTTGAGCTATTCGCTGATTCAGTTAAATGTGATTCGTAAAAAGAATGGACCAGAACGATTTGATCGAATGGTAAAGAGTCTCACTCAGGAAAAAAGCTCGATGGAAAAAGAATTACAGCGTATCTGTGCTGCCGAAAAGGAAATTAAAAAGCAATAAGAAGATCGGAATTAAGGCTTGTATGTGAATAAATCACAAGAAGCAGTGGCGTAGTTTTTATACGATGCCGCTGCTTCTTTCTATTTTTTGTTTTAAAAAAGTTGAGCTCAACTTTACAATTAAAAAGTGCAGGAAAGAGAAACGCAAGCTTCAAAACTGAAGAAGCAAAAAACCTTCAACAGGCGTTTTTATGATTATATTACTCATGGTGAACAAATTGCCCGAAGTCTAAACAGTAGCTAATTCCAATTAGCAATATCACGATTGTACAGGCAGCGTAGAATCAGACAACTTTTCCTTTATTTTGCGGACAGGAGGGATCATAACTGTCAATAAACTGTTGGATTATAGCAAAATCTTTTGTAGTTGGGTAAGAGTTTATCGTAATTACCGGACAAAAGCTCTTTAACTCAGGCATTGTAACATCTGTAATCAATAGATCATAATTCTTGGTTAAATGGGACAGTTCTTGTTGAGTGATACAAGGATCTCTGTGGAAATGACAATCTAAAGGGCCATCAATCCAGTTCTTCAAAACATTCTGCCAAAAACGCTCTTGATTCGGAGAAGCATCTGACAAGAGCAGCACAGTTAAGGGAGCTGCTTGAACAGATAAACGATCCATCAAATTATCAATTGATACGATTAAGCTCCATAAGTAAGTCTCGATCGTTTCTTCATAAGTGGGCAGCTGGAGATGCTTCAAAAAGCTTTCGATAAGGTTAGTTAACTGATTAATAGGACGGGCATAAATTTTTTTCAGCCGCAGCAGACTATATTTTCTTTGCTGAGACAAGATTTGCATCGGTCTTTGTTTCGGATAATAAATGAATAGCTCATTGCCTAAGTGTCGTAGTGCGAGTTGAATTTCCTCTTCTGTTAAGGTGTTTCCTACAGCCTGATTAAGTTTGCTTAGTAATTTGATATGTTGAGAATAAAAATGAGCCAAGGCGCTATTGTTTTGTTGCAGAACAGCTTGCTGGTGGGCAGTTAGGACGAGATTACCGGAAAAAAATGGCCAAAGTGCTTCAATCATTAGAGCGTCACAAAGGGTTATGCGACATTCTTGTTTTATGCGTAGTGCCAACTCAGAGTGTGCCGACTTTTCCGGTAGCTGTAAACCAATAGGATTAGTCTGCTTAAAATTTAGCTGGTAGCCTCTTCGTCGTCGATGCAGACAAATCAGGAAATGGTGCATCAGATGAAAATGAGTGTTCATTGTGTTTTCCACTTGATTGATGATTAGCACCTCTCGGATATAGCGATCAATCAATCGCAGGAGCGTATCCGAAAATCCGTATTCGTGAAAGGCCAGACGGTGCTCCTTGAAAAGCAGGTAGTAAAAATGACGCAAGAGTTTTTCATTACCTTCTATTTTTAACGGACGAGTACGCAGGCTAATTCCCCATTGTAGAAAAAAATAATCGAATTGAGTGACTTTAGTATAGAAGGAGGAAAAACTACACTTCAAGTAATTGGCGTTTTTTTGAATGCTATAAAATTTCTGAAAAAACACTTGCTTCAAAACTTGGAAATCCAGAGAGGTTTTAATCACTTCTGCATATAGAGAATCAATCGAGGCATAAGAATGAAATTGGATCGCATATCCTCCATGACTCTTAACAATGTTCAACGGAAAAGCTTCGTTGTTTAATGCATAGATGTCACTATGTAAAGCTGGCAGTGAACAGTTTAAGGCACTTGTTAAGTAATCAGCAGATAAAGGGGAGTCTGCATAATAAAGCAATTCTACGATGTAAATTCTTCGTTGCGTTTCTCTTTTCAACAATTCCCGTAAATACATTTTCCCAATCCCTTATTTCAGTTAGTATAATTATAGAAGTGACAAAAAAATCAGATTTTGTCAGCAATCTTAATCAGTAGTTATTAAAAAAACATAGATAATAATCATTATAAGGAAAAACATGTGATGGAAAGCAAAAAGCTCAAGGCTTAAAAAAATCTTAGAAATAATTATTTTATTTTAGATTCCTAAGTAAATAAAAAGGAAATTTGGCGAAAAAAGTTGGTTAAACTGAGAGATAACAGTTGCCTTTCTGACGAAGAACGAATAGAATTATCTTTGGAATAATTAAAAGAATGATGGAGGCTATATCATGATGAATAAGCAAAGCTTAGTAGAAAAAGTAGCAGAGAAGACTGGATTAACTAAGAAGGATGCAACTGCAGCTGTAGATACTTTATTTGACAGCATTCAAGAAGCACTGAAAGATGGCGAAAAGGTTCAAGTAATCGGCTTTGGTAACTTTGAAGTACGTGAACGTGCAGCTCGTAAAGGCCGCAACCCTCAAACAGGCGAAGAAATCACAATTGCAGCAAGCAAATCACCAGCTTTCAAAGCCGGCAAACAATTAAAAGATTCAGTAAAATAAGCGTTATTAGCTGCCTTAATAAAGGCGGCTTTTTCTTTTCCCTAGAAAATGATTTTGTTTTTTCAAGCTGCGGTTGAATAACTTCTTTTAAAATAATGGATGTTATTTAATCCTGTACTATAAAAGTATCTTAAGACACAAGACAAACCTTAAAAAAGGTCTTGTGTCTTTTTTTGCGTAGGGGTATAGTAATGAGCGACAAAAAGAGGAGGTTGAGGTATGCTGACAATTATTCCTCATTCAATATTGCAGATGAGTACAATTTTTCTATCCATTGTAGTGGAGGCTGTTCCGTTTGTAATGCTGGGCTGCATCATTTCTGGTGCATTACAGGTATTTTTAACGGCTGAACGAGTGCAGCGTTTACTACCTAAAAATAAATTTCTGGCTATTTTGGTTGGCTCCGGCTTAGGTTTTTTCTTTCCATCCTGTGAGTGCGGCATCGTGCCGATTGTTACGCAATTTATGAAAAAGGGTGTGCCAGAGTACACAGCCTTTGCTTTTATGGTGACAGCACCAATCATTAACCCAGTTGTTTTGTTTGCGACCTTTATTGCATTAGGTAATAGTGCCCGTTTTGCACTGCTGCGGGTGGGAGGAAGCTTGCTGGTAGCGTTAGTTATTGGTTCGTGGATTGCTTACTTTAACAAATTGCCGATTATGAAGGAGGAGCTGGTGGAGGGAGCTCATGCTCACCACCACCATACCCATGATCAAAAAAAGGAAAGTCGAATCTTTGCTGTTTTGACTCATGCGATTGATGAATTCTTTGATACAGGCCGTTATTTGATTATCGGCGGCTTGATTGCGGCCAGCATGCAGGTCTATTTGCCGACACAGGTCTTATTACAGCTAACGTCTTCAAAAATGATTTCTATTCTTGTCATGCTTCTATTGGCGTTCACCATGTCCTTGTGCTCGGAAGCAGATGCTTTTGTCGGTTCGTCTTTATTATCCTTATTTGGGGTTAATTCAGTGGTGGCCTTTCTAGTATTTGGTCCGATGGTGGATATCAAGAATTTGATGATGATGAAGCGTGTTTTTCATGGCAAGTTTATTTTGCAGCTGCTGGCGTTGATTACGGTAGTTGTCGCCTGTTACGCGTATTTAATATAGGAGGAAATCACGATGTTCCGCTTTTTGATTTTATCGGGCTATTTTGAGTGGATGATGTATCTGCAGGTATCTGGTAAGCTGAACCAATACATTAATATCCACTATATATATTTAGTTTACTTAACAATGGCTTTATCGTTAATTTTGGCTCTCGTACAGCTAAAGTTGTGGGTAGATAAAAGTGAAGGGAAAAAGCATGATGACCACCATGGACACGATCACGGATTAACTAAACCTTCACAAAAATTGATCGCCTATGTGTTACTAAGCCTGCCGCTAATTGCAGGCACGTTGTTTCCTACCATCAGTTTAGATACTACAATTGTGGAAGCTAAAGGGTTCAGTTTTCCAATAAGTAAAGAATCTGTAGGTGATCCAGAAATGAATACCCAGTATCTAAAGCCAGATACTAGTATCTACTATAATAAAGATGATTACCAGCAACAAATGGACAAGCTGTTAGCCAAGTATCAGGAAAATGATGTTTTAAAGGTTACCGATGAAAATTATTTAGAGGTGATGGAGCTGATTTATAATTATCCGAATACCTTTGTCGGTAAAAAGCTTTCTTATGAGGGGTTTGATTATCAAACAACCAAGGATCAAACCTACAATTTCCTATTCCGATTCGGGATTATCCATTGTGTGGCTGATTCTGGCGTTTTTGGTTTGATGATGCATTTGCCGGAAAATGCTCAGGTAAGCAATAATCAATGGCTGCATGTAGAAGGCACAATAGAACTAGACTATTTTGAGCCTTTCAAGCGACAGTTGCCAACCTTAGCGGTAGAGCAAATTCAACCAATTGCTGCGCCAGAGAATCAGTACGTGTATCGTTCATTTTAATAGACAAGTAAAACCGCCAAAAAAATTTTCTGGCGGTTTTTTTATAGCAAGTAAGTTCGATCAAAGGTAATAGACATAACTGCTTCAGCATTTTCTTTAAGATAATTTTCAGTAATAAGTGTCTGAAGTTCTTCATTGGTTAAGCGCAGCTCTTCAGGGACGACAAGATCAAAGTAAATGACTTCTGGTTCGCCACTAGTGTCAATCCGTAAATCGTGTAATCTTAGTTGCGGATGAATTTCCCGAAGCACTTGTTTTAATTTTGGAGCGACTCGTTTAAAATCCTGATCATCTAATGGATAAGGATCCACATGACAAACCAGATCAACTCCAAGATTGGTTTTGACTTCCTGTTCGATGGTGTCGATAACATCGTGGGCATGTGGCAAACTCCAGTCCTGATTTACCTCAATATGCACAGAAGCAAATACACTATTTGGCCCATAGCTGTGAATCAGCAGGTCATGATAACCAATAATATCGGGAAAATTATCCAAATGCGCACGAATAGCACCGATTTCATCATCTGGGGCACGGACACCCATCAATTCATCGATAAATTCTTTGATCATTTTGATTCCAGTAAAAATAATGTAGAGTGCGATTAGAAATCCAACGTACCCGTCAATTCGCCAACTGGTCAGCCATTCAATAATAGCAGAGAATAGTACAGCGATTGTGGTATATACATCGTTAAAGCTGTCCTGAGCAGTGGCCTTCAAAGTATTGGATTGAATAGTTGCGCCTAGCTTGCGATACATCAACCCTTGCCATACCTTCATCAAAATGGACAGAATTAGGACAATGTAGACAATCGATGAGAGCTGTACGCTGCTTGGGTGAAGAATCTTCATAAAAGAGCTATCTAAAAAGCGGATTCCTACATAAGTAACTAAGATCGAAATTACAAAACCACTGACGTATTCGAAGCGCTCGTGACCATAAGGATGATCCTTGTCTGCTGGCTTTCCAGCAATTTTAAAGCCTGCTAGAGTGATGATGGAGGAGGCAGTATCTGACAGGTTGTTCATCGCGTCAGCAGTAATGGAGACACTGCCTGAAAGCGTACCAATGAAAAATTTAGCAAGAAACAGTGCCAAATTTGTTAGCAGACCCATAATCCCAGCAACGATTCCTACCGCGGTTCGCTCACTGGTTTTAAAGGTTTGTTTTACTTTGTTAATGATAGTTGTTAGCATAGTGTTCATCCTTTATTTGGCATTAGATGATAGTATATCGCAAATAAAAGTCAGAAAAAAGCTTTAAGGTGAGCCTAAATGATAAAAATTTCAAATAAAGGTAAACCTTAAATATTTAAAGTTTACCTTTAAAATAAGAGGATGATACTTTTCTGAGGTTTTAATAAATTTTTGTTTTTGATACAGGACATTAAGCAAATCTTTCTTTATAATACTATGTAAAGGTGTACAAATGCTGAGGAGGAACTAGTGATGGATGAGCAGACAACAGATATTTTATTATGGGACGTTGAAAATGAGGATGTTTTAACAGCCTTGAAGGATTTCAGTGAAGACTGGAAGATTTCACAAAACAGCGACTTGAACGAATATTTGCGCAGCTACCCTGGCTATTTTAAAAGCGATGAAGCAACGCGAGAAGCTATGCGTCTAGTTTTGGGTTATGCTAAAGAACTGATGGACGGAAAACGCAATTCAGTTGATTTCTATGAAAATAAGATATGGAAACTAGAGAATGGCAACCAAGTGCGGTTTGCTCATTATTACGAACGGGAAATTGCCAAATTAATGCGAAAAATCACTTCTGTTAAAAATGACTAATCTTATTCAATATTCTCTGTAATATAGGAGGAACAATCACAGCATGTTGTTATGGACAATCATAATGACATGTTTTTTGTTGTGTAAAACAGCTGAATAGTGTCCCTTTCGAAACAAATTCCCTGCTTTAGTAAACTTGCTGCTTTCGCAAATAAAATAATCCGAAACAAACTTAACACTTATTGCTTTGGATTCTGAAAAAAGTAGTCCTTCTACCAAAAGTTTGTGATTTAAAAAAAGAATGCACAAAATAGAAAGAGCTGATCATTAAATTTGCATTAGGCATATAGTCTAGTTGTATAATAAGAATTATAAAGCTAACTTTGCCGGTTAAACCCTTGAAGAAAAGAAAATTTATTTTGAAAAATAAAGTAATAAAGATTAGTGAAAATGATAGTAATTGAGGTGAATTTAATGCGGATTTTTTTAGACAAGCCATCGAAATCATGTTATGATATTAATATCATTTAGAATTGTTTGAATTCTAAAATTCTCTAAGCAGAAATGAGGGATAAAGTCTTGTACTATAAAAAATTAACTAGTTTATTAACGTTGGGCGTGCTGATTGCTCCAACTGTCCTTTCTACTCAACAAGTGTTGGCAGCTGAAACGCAGGAATCAACTGTTCAATCCAGCAGTCAAACGATGGAGTCTACGGTTGAATCAACAACGCCTGCTCCAGAACCTGAACCTGAGCCAACGCCAGAACCTGAACCAGAAGTAAAATCATTCAGCTTATTCGCTGAAGGTCATGCATTAACCGAACAGGACTACACGGATGCTGCTGGCAATATCATTCAGTTTGACCATTTTTCTGATATTAAAAAAGAAGATGTGATTCAATATGCAGTAACGTTAAAGGATCCGGCTAAGACGATCATCAAAGAAGTAAAAGTCATCAACCGAACTACTGGGGCAGTGATTAAGAGCAGTGCCAAGGCAGCTGATTCTTTCGTAATGCCTGAGGCGGATGTAGAGGTTCAACTGATTGTTGCTGCCAAAGAGCAACCTAAGCCAGAAAAGCCAGCTGAAAATACGAATAACGACAAGAAACCTAGTGAGCCTTCTAAAGACGGACAAGCGACAAATAATACGAATAATAATACAAGCAATAATTCAGCCGCACCAGCTCCGGCACCGGCAGAGGAAGCACGTCAGCCTGAAGCGGGCACAAGTGATATTCGGGTACCATCTGATCAACCGACACCGACTATCGGGAATGATATACAAAACGCCATTGTTCAAGAAGCTTATCGTCATCTAGGGAAGCCTTACGTATGGGGAGCTAAAGGACCAAATGCTTTTGATTGTTCTGGATTAGCTTATGCTGTCTATGCTGCAGCAACTGGTCACTATATAGGTGGTTGGACAGGTGATCAGCAGTATTCAGGAACTCAAATTCCTGTTAGTGATGCACAGCCTGGAGATTTATTATTTTGGGGTGCCCCAACAAGTGTGACGACTCACGTGGCTATTTATATTGGCAATGGTCAGTATATTCATGCACCACAGCCAGGAGACGTTGTAAAAATTGGCAGTATCAGCAGCTTTGCTCCAACCTTTGCTGTTCGAGTGAATATTGCAGGATTACCAAAAGCAACGAGCTCTCTAGCCAATGCCTTTGGTCAATACAGCACTGATCAACCATTTGTTTTCAATAAGAACCAAACCACTGATCAATTTATCGAAAAAATCGGCGAATGGTCTCGTGAAATTGGACAAAAGAATGGGATTTATTCCTCTGTCATGTTGGCTCAAGCTATTTTGGAAAGTGGATCAGGAAATAGTGCCTTGGCAGCTGAACCAAATTACAATCTATTTGGTATTAAAGGAAAATATCAAAGCACTAGTGTAGCGTTCCGTACGCTGGAACAGGATGCTGCCGGCAGCAGCTTCCAAATTACTGCGGAATTCCGCAAATATCCTTCTTATAAGGAATCGTTGGAGGATTATGCCAAACTAATTAAAGAAGGTATTTCCGGCAATTCAGATTTTTACAAACCAGCTTGGAAATCTGAAACTGAGTCTTACAAAGAGGCAACTGAGTATTTGCAAGGACGTTATGCAACTGATAAACGGTATGCTGAAAAGTTAAATGCGATTATTGAAGCTTATGATTTAACCCAATATGATCATGCAAAAAGCAAGGATAATCAGCGCCCAGAGCTTACTGCAATGAAAACCAGCTTTTCACTAAGCGATACTTTGCAAACAAAGCTTATTACCAATTTGGGCTTTAGCACTAAGATTCCTGAAGCAATTTCAACTAAAAACTTTGTTAATTTATTTAGAGGCGACAGCTTGATTGCATTAGCTGCCAGCTCAGTGCGTTCCAAGGAAAAAATTGAACAAACGAGTTCTCAAACTGCACCATTGTATGTAGCACTAAGCAAAAGCTTAATCGCTGTTTTACCACCAATTCAATAAAGAGAGTGAACCTTAGCCTAGAATTACAGGCTAAGGTTTTTTTGGGGGGAAAAAGTTTGCAGGAAAAGGGAGTATCTAATTTGATGACAAATGGCTATTTACATTTATTATCCAAACAAAGATAATAGAATTAAGAAAGCGTTTTTTTGGAATAGTCGTTTAAGTATAAGGTATACTTCTAACTAAGGTGATTACAAATGTCTATTTCATGTAATTAAAGAAGCTTGATTGGAATTTTTTATATGGAAAGCCTCAAGTGGAAGTAGGATTAAATTCTTTTGTTAGTGATAAACAAGAATGGAAAGAGGGATAGAAATGACCGAAAAATATGAGAAAATTTTGACACCGCTTACCTTAACTAATGGTGCTGTATTGAACTATCGAATTGCCATGGCGCCAATGGTTGCACAGGGATCGAATTCAGACGGGACGGTTTCAGAAAATGATTTGAATTTTTATAGTGAACGCTCGAATGTAGCGGGCATGATTATTACTGGTGCCGCGACAATTTGTGAGAGAGGTAAGGGCTTTGATAATCAATTGTCAATTTCTGATGACCAGTATCTAGACGGACTCAAAAAGCTTGCGGAAGCTCTAAAAAAAGACGGCAACAAAGCAATTATTCAACTGTATCATGGAGGCAGGGAAGCAAAATCTAGCTATGAGAGATTTGGAGAGGTAGTTGCTCCCAGTGCGGTAGAATTTCCCTTTTTACCTTACGTTCCTCGCGAGTTAACCGAAGAAGAAATCCAGAAGATTGTCTCCGATTTTGGGATAGCTGCGAAACGAGCGATGGATGCAGGCTTTGACGGAGTAGAGATTCATGGAGCAAATCATTATTTGCTGCAGCAGTTCTTTTCAGCGTATTCCAATCGGCGAGATGATTTTTTGGGGAATGATTTAGAATGCCGGATGAATTTTCCTCTGGCGGTAGTAAAAGAAGTGAAACGAGTAGTGAAGGAATATGCCAAACCTGATTTTATTGTGGGTTATCGGTTTTCCCCTGAGGAGATCCATGAGGATACCGTGGGATATACGGTGGAGGACTCATTACAGCTTATCGACAAAATTGCTGAGCATGAACTGGACTATATTCACGTGTCACTCTTTACGAAATATAATGACAAGCCGGCAGGAAAAGAGAAGACCTTTGCTGAATTGACTAAAGAAGTCGTAGGTGATCGTGCTGCAGTTGTGATTGTTTCAAATATTTTTTCAGCCGATGATGCGCTGGATGCCTTAAAAATTGCGGACATTGCCGCGATTGGCCGTGAATCGCTATTGGAACCAAAGTTTGTTGAAAAAATTGCTGCTGGAAAGGCTGACACAATCGTTTCAACTTTGAAGCCTGATCGGGTTGGTGGTCTGCTATTTCCAGAAAAGCTGAAGGAATGGTTTTTGGAAGAGGGCAGTGCCTTGCCGCCGCTTCCTGGCGATGAATTTCTTAAATCATAAAGAAAATGCTCTCGAAATGATCGAGAGCATTTTAGCTGTTTCGGCCAAACAGCAAGACAAAAAGAACCATGTACAGTACAGCTATTTCAAAAATTGCAAAAAGCAAAATTAAAAACAGCTGAATCATTCGTTTTCCTTTGAAAGATTTGAGTGCGCCAATTAAGACTAGTACTGGTGCGATTGCGAATAGAATAAGTGGAAAGATGAAAAAATTTCCTCCAAGCGAGTTGAACATTTGGGTCCTCCTTTAAGGATAGTCTTAAGTGGCTTTTGTACATGAGATCAGCTCGCTGAATGAAAGGAAAGGTGTGTCTCCATTTCTGGCGAATTGACTATTGTATCCTTCACCGGACAGGTCCGTTCAATAAAGTTGATAAACTCCTCAATTTCCGCTTGTGAATTATCGGCTTCGATAGTATAGTTCGTAATAATTTTTGAAAAACCCACCTTCACGTTTGGTTTGCCCTTCAACCGGTCAGAATCAATCTCACCCAAGAGTTCAACTTTCATGGTTTTCAGCTGAATATGATGTGTTTGATAGAAAAACCGAGCTACCATCATTTTGCAGGCGCCTAATGAGCAGAGCAGTGCTTCTAAGGGATTCATAGCCTGATTGGTACCACCTACGTTCTCAGGTTCATCAATTAGAAATTCAAATCCACGGGATGAGCATTTCAGCTGCAAGCCACCTACTGATTCTACTTCTGCTTTTAAAATTTGCTTTGTCATTTTCTTCCTCCTAGCCGTTTTTCTTAATCATACCGCGTTCATTAACATGTTAAAAGAGTATCATGATAAAAGATTAATGAAAAAGAAGTTGAAAACACACTGAAAATAATGTATGATAAGTGCAATTATGCCCTTAACTTAGGAGAAGGAAGGAAACAAATGAAGTCAAATTTAACAATGGAAATAGATGAGGAAGCGATGGAAAATTCAAAATCGAATGCGCCATCTCAAACTGTTGTGAAATATTTCCCATTAATGAGTCAATTAGATAAGTCAATTAAAAAGAAAAAAGAACTGTTGGATAACAGCTTTCCGCGTTATGCGGTTCGTTCCATGTTTGCTTGTTTGTTTTTAGCATTGGGAACAGCGATTGCTTTTTATATTGCTATCCGTACACAGGAAGCTATTCCTGGTTTGGAAAAAATGAGCTATGCTTTTATGTTCAGCTGGTCCTTGGTAATGATCCTATTTATGAATGCGGAGCTTGGAACTTCTAACATGTTGTACATGACGGTTGGCGTTTATCGCAAAAAGATTTCCGTCAGCTTTGCAGCGAAATTATTGTTTACTTGTATCTTGTTCAATTTAATCGGTGGTGTGCTTTGCGGGTATTTATTGTCATTGACGGCACCGTTTAGCCATCTAGAAGCTGGCAATTATATGTTTACGGGAATTGCCAGTAAATTAGCTAAACCGACTGTTCAAATTTTAGTTGAAGGTATGTTTGCTAACATCGTAGTAAATACGGCTGTCTTAGTCAGCATGCGCATGAAGGACGACGCTGGTAAAGTTATGGCGATTATTTTCATCATCTTTATCTTTGCTTTCTTAGGCTATGAGCACGTTATTGCTAATTTCCCTGCTTTTTCATTGGCTTACTTTGCTTCTCATGGCACCATTGAAGGAATGAATGCAGCAAGTGTCCTGCACAACTTGTTCTTTACGCTAATCGGCAACTTTATCGGTGGCGGATTGGTCATGGGACTAGGCTATGCTTGGTTAAATAAAACTGAAACTTCATATGTTGATTAAACACTGCTTCGGCGGTGTTTTTTTCTTGCTTAATGGTCATTTTGTGACATACGGTAAACCTGTCTCCATCAGCAATAAATTCTTGCGGTCAAGAGATGGTTGTGGTTAACTGGTAAATGGAAGAATTTTTTGTTTTAAGGGAAGTATAGGAGCTGACTCTACTTTTCGAAGTCTAAAGACAGTTTAGTAAAATAGTGCTTGTAGCGAAACGCATGCTCTGTTTTTCAAGGAAAAATGAGTACCTTAAATACATAGTAGGAGGAAATTATGTCAGTAAAATTAGTTGCCATTGACATGGATGGCACATTATTAAATGAACGAGGCGAATTATCGCCCGCGGTAGTTGAGAGTGTAAAAAAAGCCCGAAAGACAGGTGCGTATATCGTTATTTGTACGGGGCGTCCTTTATCTGGAGCGCTAGAACAGCTAGCAGATTTAGATTTATTGTCAATGGATGATTATGTAATTTCTTATAATGGCAGCTTAGTCTTAAACACCAACACTTGGGACGTTGTCTTGCAGCATGGCCTAACGCGAGATGACTATTTGTATTTTGATATGCTGGCACGTAAAATTGGGGTCCACATTCATACAGTTAGTCGTGATGCAATCTATACTTCAAACCGTGATATTAGCCGCTATTCAGTAAATGAAGCGCATATGGTGAATCTTCCGTTGAAGTACCGGACACCAGAAGAAATTGCAAATGAGGTAACACCAGTTAAGTTAATGATGATTGATGAACCAGAAATTTTGGAGGCATCAATCAAGAAAATTCCTCAGCACCTATTTGAAGAATACACCTTGGTAACCAGCTCGCCTTACTATTTAGAAATCTTAAATAAAGATGCCAGCAAAGGTTCTGCAGTTCGAGAATTAGCTGCTCATTTAGGCATCGAGCAAGAAGAGGTTATGGCCATTGGTGATGCAGAGAATGATATATCCATGCTTAAATTCGCAGGTGTCTCAGTAGCCATGGGCAATGCCACACCAGAGGTTAAGGCTGCTGCTAAATTTGAAGTAGCTTCTAACCAGGAAGACGGTGTAAAAGAAGCTTTAGAGCGCTGGGTTTTGCAATAGGCTGTTGAGCAGATTAGTTTCGTCTCTTTTTTCTACGGGGTATACTTCTAGAAGAGGAGGAGATAGTAATGAAATTAATCGTTCGCGATCAAGCAGCAAAAGCTTTAGCAGGTAAACTTGGTTCCAATGAAGAATTTATTTTGGCACTGAACGACGGGTCCAATCAATTCTCAACCGTTGGCGGCTCTTGTACCGTCGGAGATAAATTCCAGATTATCCCTACTGAAGGTCCAACAGGCCAGTTTCAAGAGGTATTGGACAGTGATCGTTTTAAAGTATATATTTCCGATGAAGAAAAAGTCTTTTTAGGAAATGAGGTCATTATCGATTTTAACGAACGGCTGAATACTTTCTCTTTGAAGAATGAAAGCGGCACGTTAGATCCGAATATTTTATTGAAGAATTAGCTTATCAAAGCAATCCTGTGAATCGATCACAGGGTTGCTTTTTTCACCCTTCTTTTTCTGTTGTGTGCTATTCTTAAAAGAAAAAGGAGTGGAAGCAATGACTAAATTAATCGAACCGTTGACATTCAAACGCGGCTTAGTTTTGAAGAATCGCGTGTTTATGGCCCCAATGACTACTAAAATGAGTTTTTATGATGGCGTCGTTACCCAAGATGAAATTGAGTATTATAGTATGCGAGCTGGTGAAATTGGAGCAGTTATTACTGGTGCAGCCAATGTCCAGGAAGACGGCAAGGGATGGGAAGGTGAACTGGGCGTTTACGATGATAAATTCATTCCGGGATTGGCTAAGCTGGCGTCAGGCATAAAACGTAATGGTACCAAGGCTATTCTTCAAATTTTTCACGGCGGTCGTATGACAAATAGTCAGGTTTTACGAGGAGTCCAACCGGTTTCTGCTAGTGCGGTGGCAGCTGAACGGCCAAATGCTGAAGTGCCGCGCGCGATGGAAAGTGAAGAAGTGGTAGCATTAATCAGTAATTTCGCCGCCGCTACCAAACGAGCAATTGCTGCTGGCTTTGATGGGGTAGAGTTGCATGGAGCTAACACCTATTTAATTCAACAATTCTTCTCTCCACATTCTAATAGACGTGAGGATGAATGGGGTGGCAGTCTAGAAAAAAGATTCCATTTTGTAGAAGAATTGGTGAAAGCAGTGACTGCTGTAGTGGATGAATCCGGAGCTGATGGATTTATCGTTGGTTATCGTTTTTCTCCGGAAGAATATGAAACACCGGGAATTCGTTTTGAAGATACTTTGTATTTAGTAGATCATTTAGCAGATATGCCGTTGGATTATCTGCACATTTCCTTAAATCAAGCAGATAAGCGTTCAGCTAGTGAGGATTATCAAGAGAAATCAATGATGGCTTATGTTTATGAAAAGCTTGCTGGACGTTTGCCGTTGATCGGTGTCGGGGATGTACGAACGGGTCAAGACGCGGAAGAAATCTTGGCTAAAGCTGATGGCGTAGCTATAGGTAAAGCTTTGTTGATGGACCCGAACTGGTTGCCGAAGGCGGTCAATGGGCAAGAAGAGTTGATTCGTCAGGAGCTTTCACGCTTTGATTGTGATGAATTGAAGATCAGTAATGGTGTCTGGGGCTTTTTAGAAAGCATGATGCCTGAGCGCCTACATTAAAAAAATCTAAACTTTTTTTCATAAAAGTGTTGACTCTTTTAATAAACAAGCGTATTATTTTAAAAAAATACAGGTTAGACAAAAGAGTAGTAACATGATTTTCTCTTTTCAGAGAGCTGATGGTGCTGTGAATCAGTAAGGAAAATGATGCGAATGGACTTTTGAACCGAGATTTTGAAGCTCAGTAGGAATCTCCGGGAACTCCCGTTACAGAGAAAGGCTGTTGTTAGACAGCTGATAGAGAGATGCTTTTTAAGCATATATTGAGGTGGCACCGTGGATTAACCGCCCTCAAGTTGGACATTCGTCTGACTTGGGGGCTTTTTTTATGAATAAAAATCAGAAACAAGAGAAGTAATTTGGAAAACGAAAAGATACAGAAAGCTTCCGCCGATGAGAATGAAGCGCTTTTCACCAAATGAATGGGCTTGTTGGAGCATCCTTGAACAAGAGTAGGGGATGACGGGAACTCCCGTTATAGAGGAAGAATGTTGTTGGACATTCGAGAGAGACATGCTTTTTTAAGCATATGTTGAGGTGGTACCGTGCAAATTGCGCCCTCAAGCTGGATGATTGTGTTCAGCTTGGGGGCTTTTTTCTTTTGAAAGGGATGAAAAAATGAAGATTGTAAAAAAATTAAGTGCTGATTGTTTAACGCCAGTGTCTTTATACTTCCGCTTGAGCGGGGAGTCAAAGTGTTTGTTAGAAAGTATTCCGAGAGATTCTGAAAGCAACCGGTACTCTCTGTTAGCTTTTAATCCGGTCCATCATATCCAGTTTCAGGCGGAGGAATTTCAAATCGATCAAACCCGATATACCTGCACCGATCCGTTGAAGGAATTAGAGAAATATGTGCTAAAAGAAGAGCGAATCGAGGGGCTGCCCTTTGAAGGTGGAGCAATTGGTTATGTTGGTTACGATATTGCGGCCCTTTATGAAGATTTAGGTCAGATTCCAGCGGATGCGTTGGAGCTGCCGGATATGCAGTTTTACTTGTTTGAAACCTTTGTAATTTATGATCACCAAAAGCAAACATTGAATATTGTTGCGAGTGATCTATACAGTCAGTGTGGGGAAGCTCAGCTGCAGCAGCGAATTAACAAAATTGAGGAAGAAATCTTTACCCTTAAAGAAAGTGAGAATGCTCCGTTAGAACCGATCAAGCTAAGCTTTACCAGCAATTTTACCCAAGCAGAATATGAAGCAGTAGTGGAAAAGGCTAAACAATATATTCGTGAAGGCGATTTGTTTCAGGTGGTTCCTTCGCAGCGCTTATCAGCAGATTTTCCTGTTGATCCGTTTCATTATTACCGTCACTTGCGGGTAACCAACCCTTCAGCCTATCTCTATTATCTGCCATTTCCAGATGTTACCGTAATCGGCAGTTCGCCTGAAAGTTTGGTACGAGTTAAGGGGGACACGGTTACAACCAATCCGATTGCAGGGACACGTCGACGAGGATTAAACGACAGCGAAGACGATCATTTAGCCGAAGAATTGATTAATGACGAAAAAGAAATAGCCGAGCATCAAATGCTGATTGATCTTGGTCGCAACGATATCGGCCGGGTAGCTGAAATTGGCAGTGTCCATGTTCCACTATTTATGACGATTGAGCGGTATCGTTTCGTGATGCACATCGTGTCTTTAGTCGAAGGAAAACTGCGCTCAGACAAAACAGCGATGGACGCGTTGAAATCTACGTTACCTGCTGGAACAGTCAGCGGCGCACCAAAAATTCGAGCGATGACTCGAATTTATGAATGGGAGCCTGTTAAGCGTTCCATCTATGCTGGAGCGGTTGGGTATCTATCTTGTGACAACCAAGCCGACTTTGCCATTGCGATTCGCACGATGGTTGTTAAGGACAAAAAAGCTTATGTTCAGGCTGGCGGCGGAGTCGTCTATGATTCCGACCCGACGAGTGAATATATGGAGACACTGCAAAAAGCCAATGCATTACTGGAGGTAGGAAAATGATCTTATTAATTGATAATTATGATTCGTTTACGTATAACTTGGTTCACCAATTTGACGATGATTTGGTAGTTGTCCGAAATGATGCAGCAGATTTGTTCCAGCTGGCAGAAGAGGCTGATGGAATTGTTCTTTCGCCGGGACCAGGTAAACCAGCTGATGCGGGATTAATGGAAGAAGTGATTCGCCGCTTTTATCGGGACAAACCGATTCTTGGTATTTGCTTAGGTCATCAGGCAATCGGTGAAGTTTTCGGCGGGAAAGTAGTAGCCGCACCTCAAATTATGCACGGCAAACGATCAACGATCTTTTTTAAAGCTAAGGGGTGTTTCAAAGAGATTCAAACCCCGCTGGAGGTCATGCGCTATCATTCTTTGATTGTCGCAAAAGAAAATTTCCCAGAGGCATTAGAAATCGTTGCAGAATGCGACGATTGCATCATGGCTTTACAACATAAAAAATATCCCGTTTACGGGCTGCAATTTCATCCAGAATCGATTGGAACTGAAAAGGGTCAACAGCTGATTGATCAATTTATAAAGGAAGTAGGGAAAAAGCATGCAAAAATTATTTGAAAAGGTTTATCAAGGCCAGCATTTAACTACGGAAGAAATGACAAGTATTTCAACCAATATTTTTGAAGGTAATTTAAGCGATACGCAAATTAGTGCTTTGCTGATTGCTCTAAAGCTAAAAGGTGTAACTTCTGAAGAATTGACCGGTTTGGCTACAATCATGCAAGGCAAAGCAGAAAAAATGCTGACTCCTCCAAAAGGTGTGATGGACAATTGCGGGACAGGTGGCGATCACTGCAACAGCTTTAACATTAGTACCACGGCCGCTTTCGTTTTAGCTGGCGGCGGCATTCCAATGGCGAAGCATGGCAATCGCAGTATTTCCAGCCGTTCAGGTAGTGCTGATGTATTAGAAACCTTAGGCATTAATTTGACTGTATCGCCAGAAAAAATCGACTATTTATTGCGAGAAGTAGGAATAGCTTTCTTATTCTCACCAGCCATGCATCCAGCTATGAAATATGTGATGGGAATTCGTAGAGAGCTGGCAACACCAACCATTTTCAATTTAATTGGACCAATTATTAATCCTTACCGCCTGGATAATCAATTGATGGGAACCTTCGCTGGCGATTCATTGATGGAAACTGCAGAAACCTTAGGCAGAATGGGCCGAAAGAAAGCCATCGTCGTTCACGGCGCTCACGGTATGGACGAAGCGAATTTAGCTGGTACAACCAACTGTGCGATTTATCAAGACGGCAAAGTTTCCAGCTTCTCCTTTACACCGGAAGAATACGGGTTTAAGCGAGCACCATTAGAGGCCATCGTCGGTGGGGAAGCGTTGCAAAACCGCGATATTTTGTTATCGGTATTGCGGGATGAATCCTCTGTTTACCATGACACAATTTTATTAAATGCCGGCTTAGGCTTTTTAGCCAGCGGTAAAGTAGCAACGCTGGAAGCTGGAATTGCAGAAGCTAAGCAATCTCTTGCCTCTGGAGCAGCTATGGATTGCTTACAAAAATTGGCACAAGAACAAAAGGCGGTGGCTTAATGGATTTTCTAGCAACTATTTTAGAAAAAAAGGCTGAAGAGGTAGCGCAGCTGTCGGAACAGCAAGTGCAAACAACAACGAAACGGCCATCCTTTTACCAAACAGTGAAGGAAGCACCAGAAACCGTGCATCTAATCGGTGAAATCAAACGAGCCTCTCCTTCAAAAGGAGATATCAAAACCGATGTGGATATTTTAGAACAAGCCAAGTCATATGAAGCAGGAGGAGTCAGTGCTATTTCAGTACTGACAGATGAAGTCTTTTTCAAAGGAACGATTGAAGATTTGAAAGAGGTTGCTCAAGTGGTGAAGCTGCCGATTTTATGCAAGGATTTTATTATTGACGAAAGACAATTAGTTCGTGCAAAAAACGCCGGGGCGAGCATCGTCTTGCTAATCGTAGCAGCTTTAACCGAGGAACGCTTGTCGGAGCTTTATCAAGCAGCTAAAACCCTCGGCTTGGAAGTATTGGTAGAAACGCATAACCAAGAGGAGCTAAACACCGCTCATCGGATCGATGCTCAAATTATTGGTGTAAACAATCGTGATCTGACCACCTTTGACGTGACGATTGCTACAAGTGAGGCCTTGGCTCAACCGTCAACTGACCGAATCTACATTAGCGAATCTGGATTTAAAACTGGTGAGGATGTTCAGCGGATTGCCAAAGATTATCAAGCTGTTTTAGTGGGAGAAACATTAATGCGTTCAGAAAATATTGCCGAAAAAATTCAGGAATTGCGAGTGAAGCGAACATGACCCACATAAAAATTTGCGGCTTGTCGACAACGGAAGCGGTAGAAACAGCCGTACAAGGTGGCGCTGATTATTTAGGGTTTGTTTTTGCTAAAAGTCCGCGACAGGTAACAGCAGAGCAGGTTAAAAAAATTACAGCTAACGTCCCAGCAGCGATAAAAAAAGTCGGTGTTTTCGTTTCTCCGAGTCGAGACGAGGTGGAGAAAACCATTCAAGCAGCAGGCTTGGATTTGGTGCAAATCCATGGTGAACCCTTAACAGAAGCGGTTAGTGTTCCGATCATCCGAGCAGTTAGCATTCGCAAGTCGGAGGCTTTGCCGCAAACAGGAATTGAAGCATATTTATTATTGGATGCCCCGCCCGCAAAATATATGGGTGGCAACGGTGAGGTTTTTGATTGGCAGGCAGTTAATCCAGATGAGCTGCCGCAAGAAACACTCTTCATCGCTGGCGGTTTAACCCCAGAAAATGTTGCAGCGGCTATTCAGTATTTTCAACCGCTGGCTGTCGATGTCTCTAGCGGCGTCGAAACCAATGGGAAAAAAGATCATAAAAAGATAACTGCCTTTTGCCAAGCAGTGAAGGAGGAAACACATGTATCAGCAACCAACCACTAAAGGATTTTATGGGGATTTCGGCGGACAATTTGTCCCAGAAACCTTAATGTATGCCGTGCAGGAATTAACCGAAACCTACGAAAGCTCTAAAACCGATCCGGAATTTCAAAAGGAATTGGCTTATTATTTAACTCAATACGTAGGAAGAGAGAATCCCTTGTATTTCGCTGAACGTCTAACTGAAAAACTAGGCGGCGCTAAGATTTATTTAAAACGAGAAGATTTGAACCATACTGGGGCCCACAAAATCAACAATGCCATTGGTCAAGTATTATTAGCAAAACGCATGGGCAAAAATAAAATCGTTGCTGAAACAGGTGCTGGCCAGCATGGAGTGGCTACCGCAACTGCGGCTGCTTTGTTCGGCATGGAGTGTATCGTTTTTATGGGAGAAGTCGATGTTAAGCGTCAGGAATTAAATGTCTTCCGGATGGAGCTGTTAGGCGCAAAGGTAGAAAGTGTAGTCTCTGGCAGTAAAACCTTGAAAGATGCTGTGAACGAGGCACTGAGGTATTGGGTTGCGAATGTAGAAGATACCCATTATGTAATGGGATCTGTCTTAGGACCGCATCCTTTTCCCGAAATTGTGCGGGATTATCAAAGTGTGATTGGTAACGAAGCTCGCCGTCAGATTTTGGAGGCAGAAGAAAAATTACCAGATGTAGCACTTGCTTGTGTTGGTGGCGGCAGTAACGCCATGGGATTGTTTTATCCGTTTGTTGAGGATGAAGGGGTTCGATTAATCGGAGTAGAGGCTGCTGGAAAAGGTGTTCACACCGATGAGCATGCAGCACCGATTACCCAAGGCGACATTGGTGTATTGCACGGTGCCCGGATGCATTTGCTGCAAGATGATGATGGACAAGTCATTGAGGCTTATTCCATTTCAGCTGGCTTGGATTATCCAGGAGTTGGACCAGAACATTCTTATTTATCAAGTATAAAACGAGCTGAATATGTCACGATTGATGACGAAGAAGCAGTTGAGGCTTTCCATCTATTGTCTCGTGTAGAAGGGATTATCCCTGCTTTGGAAAGCTCCCATGCGATTGCTCATGTTATGAAGCTGGCTCCTCAAATGGAAAAAGATCAAAGCATTGTTCTTTGCCTATCAGGCCGGGGAGATAAAGATGTTCAGCAAATCAAGGATCGGATGGAGGCAGCGAAATGAAAACTTTGACCACTTATTTAAGTAAAAAAGCCGAAAAACAAAAATTATTTGTTCCCTATATTATGGCCGGCGCTCAAGGATTGGAGTCTTTGCCGGATGAAATCAAGATGCTGGCGAAAAATGGTGCGACAGCCATTGAAATTGGTGTGCCTTTTTCTGATCCAGTAGCAGATGGTCCAATTATTCAGGAAGCCGGGTTGCGAGCTTTAGCCAATAAAGTTACCTTGAAAAAAATTATTGCGCTGCTGCAGCAATTTGATTCACCAGTCCCGTTAATTTTCATGGGCTATAGTAATTCCTTCTTCCATTATGGCTTAGAAAATTTAGTCAAGGATTTGGAAAATACGGATGTCAAAGGATTTATCATCCCCGATTTGCCCTATGAACATCGTGACTTGGTGTTGCCGACTTTTGACGAAGCGGACCTAGCGTTGCTCACATTGATCTCGTTGACCAGTCCTCAGGAACGTATTCGCACCTTATTAGAAGAAGCAGAAGGATTTGTTTACGCGGTAACCATTAACGGAACAACAGGAACCGGTAAGAATTATCGCGACAATCTGGATGAACATCTGGCTTTAATCACGAAGGAAAGTAAGATTCCTGTTTTGGCTGGCTTTGGCGTCTCAGATCGCAGTCACGTGGAACGCTTTAACAACTGTTGCGATGGCGTAGTCGTTGGTTCTAAGATCGTTAAAAGTCTGCAGGATAAGGGCATAGCAGAAACGGGCAAGCTGGTTTATTCTCTGACTAATTCAATTGAGCAAGTCAGTGCTGGATAATCATCCGAGAGTAAAGAAGCAACACTTATAAATAAAAAAGCTTGAATCGATTGCAGCAACCTGAAAAAGGTCATGACAATTGGTTCAAGCTTTTTTTATTCAAAATCCTTGCAGCTTAATGTTCGCCGAATTGACTGAACTGAGTAAGCAGGATCAACATCAAACATAGCTTCTAAGGCACTGATAACCTGCTGCTCTCGATTAAAGCTGCCATTTTTAACAGAATTTCAGGCAGAAGTCGCCCAGCCTCTATAGGTGGTTGATGAATGCCTTTTTTTGTTTAGGAGACGGTGCAACTAAAAAACGACAAAAAGCTATTGCTACGCGATTTTCCGCATGATATAATCACCTAGAGAACACGTGTTCGTGTTCTCGGAACTAACAAAGGGGTGGATCCCATGGAACAACTAAAAGCGTACAAGTACCGCATCTATCCAACAGAAGAACAAGTCGTCTTCTTTGCCAAGACTTTTGGTTGTGTTCGAAAAGTCTACAACTTGATGCTGGATGAGCGGATGAAGGCTTATGCGTCAATGAAGAATGATCCTTCCAAAAAAATGAAAAGGCCTACCCCAGCGAAATACAAGAACGACTATCCTTATTTGAAAGAAGTGGATAGTCTTGCCTTAGCGAATGCCCAGTTTAATTTAAACAAGGCTTACAACAACTTTTTTCGCGATAACCGTGTCGGTTTCCCTAAATTCAAAAGCAAAAGCAGTCCGGTTCAAAGCTATACCACCAACAATCAAAACGGCACCATTTCTCTAGTGGATAACAAATACATCAAACTACCCAAGCTAAAATCCCTTGTCCGTATTAAACGCCATCGCCAACCAAAAGGAGAGATTCGATCCGCAACAATCTCTCGTCATGCAAGCGGCAACTACTACCTTTCTTTGTTGTGCAAAGAAGATATACAAAAGCTTCCTAAAACGAATTCGGTTATTGGCATCGATCTGGGGATTAAAGACTTTGCCATTCTTTCAGACGGACAAAAGATTGACAACCAACACTTTACCGCAGAAATGGAACGGAAGTTAATCCGTGAACAGCGGAAGCTTTCTCGTCGGGCTTTACAAGCTAAGAAAGCGGGAAAAAAGCTAAGTGAAGCCAAGAACTACCAAAAACTAAAACGCAAAGTGGCAAGATTGCACGAAAAAGTCAAAAGCCAACGCAACGACTTTCTAAATAAGTTAAGTACTGAACTCATCAAAAACCACGATGTGATCTGTCTCGAAGACTTACCTACGAAGGATCTATTGCGTAATCATAAATTGGCCAAAAGTATCTCGGATGTTTCCTGGTCTAGCTTTGTGACGAAACTCCAGTACAAAGCCGACTGGTATGGACGAGAAATGATTCAGGTAGCCAGGTGGTATCCATCTAGTCAACTTTGTTCCGAATGCGGACACAAGGATGGTAAGAAACCACTTCAGATTCGAGAGTGGACCTGCCCGATTTGTCATGCCCACCATGATCGAGACATCAATGCCAGTATCAACATTCTAAACGAAGGGCTGCGTATGCGAGCCTTTGCATAATCAAATCAATAACCGTAGGAACTACGGGGATAGCTTGGTAAAAAAGAGCAACCGCTGCAAGCAAAGACAACTGCAAGTAAGTAAGCTCTGTTCCCAAGAAGCTCCCACTTCAAGCGTGAAGAACCAATCGGTTTAGCTCAGTGGCGAGTAGTTCACTACAGGTTTGCGAGAATAATGTTAACAACAAGTGCAGCAGTACAGAAAATTACTGAAGCTGCTGTGATAATCACACAGGATGGAAAGGAAAAACAAATTCCTGCAGACACTGTGATTATTGCTGCTGGTTATAATCCAGTCAATCAACTGGAAGCAGCCATTGAAGATTATGTAGATGTGACCGTGGTGGGGGATGCCGTAGCTTCCCGAAAAATTATGGATGCTATCCATGAAGCTTACCATACAATTCGTGTAATGTAATTTAGGCCTCTTCTTAGAAAACGGCATTCTAAGAAGAGGTTTTTTTATTTTCTATAAAAATAATGGTTGTTTATTAAGGAGTTTTTGATCTATACTTATGAAAGGGCTTAAAGCAAAAAGACTTTAACTTTTTAGGAGGTGGAAAAATGTGGCAATTTCAACGGTGACTTTGACATAGCTTAGGTCTTAGAGTTTCTAAGCCGGCGAAAACCAGTTTTTTCCTCCAACTATTTGATGATATAAGTGATTAACATCACATGATCAGCTGTTTGCGAGGAAGGCATGCTTATTTAAGTATGTTTATTTTGTGTGTCTAAAAATAGCAGAAATGGGGATTATGGGGATGAAAAAAGGAACAATCATGTTAGGTTTAGCTACATTATTTTTATTGGCAGGCTGCGGGTCGCAACCAAAAGAAGCAACAGAGTCAGATAAAAAAGAAATTAAAATTGCCTGCAATCAAGTATCAATTAACTCGCTGGAAGCAGCTAAGGCAGCTATGGAAGAAAAAGGCTACGAGCCAGAGTTTGTTACTTTCTCAAACAATATCGAAGCCTTACAAGCAGTGAATGACGGAAACGTGGATGCCTCCTTTGCACAGCATGAGCCGTTTATGAAATCCTTCAATGAGCAAAAAGGCGGTAAGCTAGCCATGATGTCACCGCATGTTTATTATACAGGTATTGGCTTGTACTCGACGAAATATGATGCAGTGGATCAGCTGCCAGATGGTGCACAAATTGCCATCATGAATGATGCGATGAACCGAGACAATTCTTTAATAATGATGGAGGATGCTGGTTTAATCAAACTGACGGATGAAAAGGATTCGGGCTTTACTTCCTTGGATATTGTTGAGAATCCGAAGAATTTTGAATTTGTAGAAATTGAACAGGCTCAAACTGTCCGCAGTTTAGAGGATCTGGATGCAGCAACCTGCTTCTTCACCTTTATGTTTAACTCTGGAGAAGATTATAAAAACTATTTAATCCGTGATCAGCATGCAGAAGATTTTCCAATTAGTTTAATTGTTCGTGATGAAGACAAAGACAGTGATTGGGCAAAGGATATCAATGCTTCATTTACAACTAAGGAAAGTAAGAAGGGCATCAATGATCATTTCAAAGGAGTTTTCACCTTCTATGAGTAAATTTAAAGAGCTGAACAAACGCTTGAATTACTTGTTAAATCTGGAACGTCAGGTTGTAGGCATTACCTTTTTACATTCAAGGGAAGCTTTCTTACAGCACCCAGCACCAAAATATCAAAAGCTGATTCCCTATTGTGGTGCGGTACAAAAAGCAACACAGGGAGAACAAATGAAGCTGGATTTAAGCAATTTTGCTTGTCCGGCTTCCGCAGTTGCGATGGGGCTAGTGGACAATGATGACTACAGTGCTAGCGGAGAAAAACACGCGAACATGAAGGTTTACAAAGACATCGAAGTCAGCAAGCAGGTGGCTGATGATATGGTCTATCGCCAAGAAGCAGCTTATGGAATCGCGATTGAGCCAATTGAGACTTGGACCCAAGCGCCCGATATTGTTTTGCTGATTACCGTGCCCTACAATGCGATGCGAATCCTGCAAGGAAATGCTTTCCATTTTGGACAGGTAAAGCAAATGAAAATGACAGGAATGCAGGCCTTGTGTCAGGAAGCAACCTCTTATCCTTTCGAAATGGACGAAATCAATGTGTCGATGATGTGTTCAGGAACCCGTTACGTGGCTCGCTGGAAGGATGAGGAATTGTGCATCGGTATTCCTTACCATAAATTTGAGCAGGTAATCGATGGCTTGGAGCAAACCTTAAATCCGATGGAGCTTTTAGAGAAGAAGCGGCAAATTATTAAGAAAACCGCGGACAATGATGAAGCCGATTTTTATGATGTTCGCAAAAGAGAAAACTATTTCCGAGGAGCCTATCAAGGCGTGAAGCGGGAAGGGCGAGTACATGATCAGGATTGAGAATTTAACCAAAACCTTTGGACCGCAGACGGTGCTGAAAAATGTTTCCTTAACCATTGAGAAGGGCGATATTTATGCGATTCTTGGAGTAAGTGGTGCCGGGAAATCCACATTGCTGCGCTGCATCAACGGATTGGAACGCTTTGATCATGGCAAACTGTTTGTTAACCAACAAGAAAGTACGGAGCTGTCTGAAAAAGATTGGCGGATGTTACGGAAAAAAATCGGGATGATCTTTCAAGGCAATTCATTGATGGAGCAGCTGACCATTTTTCAAAATGTTGCGTTACCGATGACCTGCAGCGGTTATTCAAAGGAAGAGATTAATACCAAAGTCAACCAGCTGCTAAAGGAAGTCGGTATCTTAGATAAAGCTCAGATGAAGCCAAAGCAATTATCAGGTGGACAAAAGCAGCGAGCAGCTATTGCCCGGGCGTTGACCTTGGATCCTGAAATTTTGCTGTGCGATGAGGCGACATCAGCCTTGGATCCTAGTATAACCAATGAAATTGTCGATCTTTTGCGGCGATTGAATCAGAAATACCAGTTGACCATCGTAGTTGTCACTCACCAGGTGGAAGTAGTCAAACGAATTTGCAACAAGGTAGCTGTCTTAAGTAATGGAGAAATCGCGGATCAGGGTACAGTGAAACAAATCTTTTTGGATCATTCACCAGTCTTGGCAACTATTATTGGAGAAACTCATCAGCCAATGGCAGTAAAGCCTGGACACTTTATTGTAAGAATCGTGGCCGACCTGCAAAAGATCAATGTACTGCAAATTCTTCAGCATCAAGGGATTCAAAACTATCAAATACTACACACTCAAACCGAACGTTTTCGCGAGGAAGATGTTTCTGTGTTGACACTCATGCTGCCGACAACTGAACTGAGCAATGCTCAGCAATTAACCGATACATCCTTGATTCAGTATCAGATAGGAGAGGTTTATGAGTAATGAACAATTGATGACCCAAATTTTGTGGCCCAATTTTGTCAGTACCTTGATTATGGTCGGCTGTTCAGCGCTGCTTTCGACAGTTTTAGGCTTTTTGTTGGCTACCGTTTTAATCATAACCAACAAACAAGGGTTAAAACCCAATCCTTCAGTCTATCGTGTCTTGGATTTTCTGATCAATGTAGTCCGCTCTTTTCCTTTTATTATTTTGATGGTTGCCTTGATGCCGGTAACTCGTTCATTAGTCGGTACAACGATTGGAACGACTGCAGCGATTGTTCCGTTAACCTTTGCGATGACTCCGTATGTGGCACGTTTGTTTGAAAACAATATGCTGGAGGTAAATCCATACACCATAGATGCGGCGAAATCTTTTGGAGCCAGCAATAGCCAGATCATTTTGAAGGTGATGCTGGTAGAGGCATTCCCCAGCCTAATTTCTAGTTTAACCTTAGCGATAATATCTGTATTGGGCTACACTGCAATGGCTGGGACGGTTGGAGCTGGCGGATTGGGGGCAGTAGCTATCACTTATGGATATCAGAATTTTGATGACCGCGTAATGTACAGCACTGTACTAATCTTGATTGTTTTTGTTCAACTGGTTCAAGTGGCAGGCAGCTATCTGTATAAAAAAATAAAAGCCTAAGTTTGTCAGGGAATTGGTTTGCAGTTTGGTTAGATGGTGCTATAGTAGAGGTAGATCAGTGAAGGAGAGTGTTTCGTTATGCAAAGAAGAAAAGGTTCCTGTACGACTATTTTAGTTGGGAAGGATGCATCGATTGACGGCTCCACGATTATTGCCAGAAACGACGATGGTCATGAAGCACTCGATCCGCAACGTTTTGTGGTAGTTACTCCTGACAAACAGCCCCGTGAATACACATCTGTTATTAGCAAGGTAACGATTGATTTGCCCGATAATCCGCTGCGGTATACGTCAATGCCAAATGCCATTTTAACGGATGGAATCTGGCCGGCTGCTGGCATCAATAGTAAAAATGTAGCAATGTCTGCAACAGAAACAATTACTACAAATCCACGGATTTTGGGTATTGATCCTTATGAAGAAAAAGGAATTGGCGAAGAAGACTTAGTAACATTAGTTTTACCGTACATTCATAGTGCACGTGAAGGCGTTGAGCGACTAGGCGCATTGCTGAAAGAGTACGGCACTTATGAACCAAACGGTATTGCTTTTTCCGATCAAAATGAAGTTTGGTGGTTGGAAACGATTGGTGGTCACCATTGGGCAGCGATTCGTATTCCTGATGATGCCTATGTTGTTGCACCTAATCGCATGAATATTGATGACTACAATTTTAATTCAAAAGATACGCTATACTCAGATGATTTGCCAGACATGATTGAAGAGCATCAATTGAATCCTGATTTTATGGGAGTCAACCTGCGTCATATTTTTGGCAGTGCAACTGTGAAGGATACGGTATACAATAATCCGCGCGCTTGGTATGGTCAAAAGTATTTTACACCAGATGTAGACCAAGACCCGATGGATCAGGACTTACCGTTCATCTGCCGTCCAAAACGAAAAATTACCATTGAGGATGTGAAATTTGTCCTTAGCTCACATTTCGAAAATACCGTATATGATCCTTATGGAAATGGCACAGAAGAGCAAAAGGCGCTGTTCCGGCCAATTGGAATTAACCGAAACCATAATGTGCACATTTTAGAATTACGTAATCATGTACCAAATGAGATTGCAGGGATTCATTGGTTGGCATACGGAGCAAATACGTTTAACACGGTTGTACCCTTTTATGCCAATGTTAATGACACGCCAGTTAGCTACCGTGATGCGGATGGAACCTTTGATCTGAATAAAATGTACTGGTTAAGCAGCACAACGGCTTTGCTGGGAGACACCGATTATGATATGTACGCAGATTTCCGAAATACCTTTGTCTTGCAGGCAATGACAGCCTTTCGTGGAATTCAAGCGAAAGCCGATCAAGAAATCAAAGACAACAAGGATAAAAGTTCTGCAGAGAAGCAAGCTTATCTTGAGCAAGTCAATGAAGAACTGGCAAAAGTTTCTATGGAAAAGGCTACAAAGCTGCTAGGAGACATGGTGATTTTCGGTTCCAATCATATGAAGCTGCGATATAGCTTAAATGACTAAAACAAACGGTGAGGACGCGCGTCCTCACCGTTTTGTTTTATTTAGGATAGATAATCCCGTCTGATGCTTTAAGATATTCGGGTACATTTTTTTCTGCTTGTGCCACAAATTCTTTGTTTTGGAATCTTTGCAAAAAATAGTCCAAAATCAGTTTATAATCTCTTTCATGCTTTTCTACTTCTGGCTGATTGTCAAAAGCCAGTACCTTCATAAAGAATAATTTTTCCAAAGAAATTACTTTACAATTTTCGTATTCAATCGCTCCGTCAGATAGAAAGGCATAATCCAATCGGAAAATACTTCGCAGAAATTCATAAGGAGCCACGGATAGAAATAAATCCCCCCACTTATCTCGTTGATCTTCAGGATAGAGGTTTGCTAGCGTCCGATAGTCCTCGTCAGTAATAATAAAATCAATGTCGCTTCCGTGTTCTCGAATCCCATAATATTCCATAGCTAAGCCGCCAATTAGCAAGGGTTTAGCAGTAAAGAAAATTCCAGAAGCAGTTAGATCAATTTCTTCAATAAGATATTTATTTTCAAAGTTTTTAGACATAGTACTTTCTCCTTTACTTTGTAATCAATAAAAGACAAAGTCCAACTGGGCAGGGTAAGTTCATTGCTTCATACAAATTGCCCGCAGACTTTGTATGAAGCGGCAGCAATTACGAGCCTCATGGGATCACTCCTTGTGGAATTTTTCTTACAATTAGCATATCACAGGTAATTAAGTAGAACAATCCTATATTCTACCTAGAAGAAATCGCTTACTTATAGTATGATTTTATTAGGGATTATGAGCTTTTGCAGCGGCAGTTAGTCACATAAAAAGTAATTGAATAGATGGTTAAAGATTAACTTTAGCAAAGGTAGAAAAGTCCCGCAATGCAACAAAAAAGGGGGTGCGGAAATGGCGAAAGAAAAAAGATTTGTAAAGGTATATAGTCAAGGAACTGCGGACGTAGTAACTATTCTTATCGATAAGGAAACAGGAGTGAACTATGTTGCCGCGAAAATGGGCTACGCAGGGGGACTGACTGTTCTTTTGGATCAAGAAGGTAAACCAGTGGTTACACCTAAAAATGAAATACCAGAGAAATAAATCAGAGGACAAATAATAAGTAAATAAAAATATCCGAACGCTTGATAAATGAGTTAGTTTTCAAGCAGGTTCGGATATTTTTAAGTCAAACGAGCCTTGTCCTATTTAAGCCAGTTATCCTCACGGAAAGCATTCTTTGCTGGGTTCCCAGCAGCACGATACACCTGGGAGGTAGTCAAATTGTATACGCAGGACCAAACTGTATCTCTCCCGGTGCTGCGGTCATAGTCACACATGAAGCCAAATTCGCCTGCCAGCAGCTGCTGAGACTCTTTACTATCGATTGTAGCTGCATGTTTTTGTAAATAAGCGCCCATTGTTTCATACCGTTCTTCTGCTTGCCAAGTATCCTTCGGCAAACGATTATAATCAACCATTTCAGGTGTATTAAACATATTAGTAGCAATCAAAAAACTGGTTGACTCAGTTAAGTGCTGAATTGTTGTTTTGTCAGGGCTTATTTCAGCTAAAATTCCTTGCCCATTTGCATCACCGATGACCAACGTTCCAGATCCAGCATGAGGAAGCTCATTAATTAAGGCGACTGCTTCTTGAACGTTTTTACAGCGCTCTAAAATTAATCGCAACAACATGCCCACATTTAATCCCGGTTGAACTTTATAAGGTGCTACTGAAGTTAAGGCGATAGCTAATCCATGCTGATTAATCCCATCCTCCATTTCCACAAAAGCAGTCGTATTCCCTAAGAAATTAAAGCCTTGACGATCAGTAAATTCATACTTAGTGTTTAAACAATGCTCTTCAGTTACTGTCAGAAAATCACTGTTACGACCTAAAAAACAGCCTCGCTGATTTTTCACAAGAAAGCTGGAACAATGAGAACCTGGCATCAAGCAATACATACCAAACAAAACAGCTTGCAGCGGTTGTGGCGCAATCTCCTGTCCATCGGCGATTCCTTGAATTTCCGCCAAAATTTCTGGGAAATATTTTTGATAAATGGGTAAACAAGCTTGAACAAACTGAATCCTCTGTTCATCTAGTTCGAAAGGAATCATGGCTAACAAGTGTTGATTATTTTGTTTTAACGTAGTGCCGAAAGTTCGACCAATTGAATAATGATCGCCCTGAAAGCGTAGTTGCTGCATAGGTAAAGCCTCCTAATTTGTATTAGGATGTCGACGTCCTTAGATTTAGTCTAATGGAATAAAATTTATAAGCAATTGAATAATATGAGAATCGTTTTCAATTTTTATTGAAAGAGCTGATTTGGTCACATTGATAATGATGCTGTTAAACAGCTTTGAGCAGGGGAGTTTGACTCTTTGAGAAGCTTTAGTCGAAAGACGAGAACCTGTTCAGCAATTTTGTCAATTGTATACGAAAAAAGAAAGGAGAATGAATAATCAATTTATATTTTTACGGTATAAGTCGCGTATTGTAGGGTGGTCTTAGTAAAACTTTTTTAGTGGGAGTATATAGAATTTCACCGCTATTTAGCGAATAAGCTGCTGACCTCAAAATCTAAGATAATTTATGTAATTAGCTTTGGACTTATCATTTTGTTAGTCGAAGAAGGATTTGGATACAACAAAAACTCAAAGAGGCAACCAAAATCAGCTTTGAGTTTTTTGTTTGGAGTCTATTAAATTAATTAGTAAGATTTGTTTACTCTACTTCTTGCCATTGGCTGTCAAACTTTTTAGTTTCATTGGCAAAGTCATAATAAGCGGGTTTACGATCGTAAAAGACTTGTAAACCAAACGTCGCTTCTGCGATGATATCTGGAAATAGTTCAGCATTCAAACAATAATGGTCTCGCTCCAGATGATGCCAAAAAAGATAAGTACCACAGGTGGCACAAAAAGCCCGCTCTACTTCTTCACTAGATTTGTAAAAGGTCACTGATGCTGGATCAAGTTTTAGCTCCACGTTGTCACTTTTCTCAGGATCAACGGCCATAACTGGACCCGCTGTCATTTTTCGACACATGTCGCAATGACAACTGTAAACAAAATTCCCGTAGCGCTTGATTGATACCTGGTTTTTTCCACATAAACATGTTCCCTGAATATTCTCCATAAACTACCTCCACTTTTTCTTTTATTGTAACATGAAATAGAGGCATTCCTGATGTAACTAATTTCGAAATATTTCACTAATATTGAAATCTAGTATCAATTAGTATAGTATTGTCTGTAAGAGAGAGGTAGATTTGGATGAAAGACAAAAAGACTAGGATCATTGAGGCAGCATTAGTGCTGTTTGGGCAAAAAGGTTTTTCGAAGGTTAGTATTAAGGAAATCGCTCAGCAGGCAGGAGTATCACAGGTAACGATTTACAATCATTTTGAAAATAAGGAAGTACTAGTAGAGAAAATTGTGCAGGGTTTAATGGACAAAGTAATGGCGGCTGCCGAGCAAATTTATTCTTCAGAGCTTCCTTACGAAGAAAAATTGCTTAAGGCGTTTGAAGTATGCAATAGTGAAATAGCCCAAGCTGTTGAGCATTATTTTAGTCCAGAATCATTGGCTGATCCTAAATTGCTAGCGTTGATTTTCCAAGCGGTGAATACGCGCAAGGAAGAGATCTATGTGAAGTTTATTGATCTTGGCTATGCACTTCGAGCTATTCCTGCTGCTATTGATAAGCAGTCCATTTTGTTTTTGCTACAGTCACTTAACGTTAATGATTTGACAATAGATGAAGAACAAGATAGGGAAAAATTGAGTCAAGATCTAATTTATTTGTTTCTTTATGGAATAATCGGTAAAGAAAAAGCTAGTCTTAAAGACTTAAACGGTGAAGAAGTTCTACAACTGCTAACTGCTCAAGTGAGAAGCGAACTAGAAAAGGGTGGAAAAATATGACCATTTTCATTATCATTTCTCTTGTGATTATTGCAGCAGCACTTGTTTTCAAGAACCTGCTTCAGCAATCAAAGCAGCCTACAGGTTGGATCGGTAAGTTAATGATGAAAACCTGGAACAAGGCATATTTTCCAATGATAAGATGGGCGCTTCAAACCACCAATAAAACAGCCGGTGAGAAAATTCTAGATGTAGGTATTGGAAACGGACTTTCATCAGAATATTTGAATCGACAGTTTCCTGAATGTGAATTGTATGGGATTGATATTTCTGAGGAGGCCATTCAAGAAGCCCGTAAAAGATTCAAGCGACATGAAGTAGATTTTACAGTTCAAGCTATCGAAAATACTAGGTTCGCTGATAATCAGTTTGACTTGATTTGTGCTTTTCAGACTCATTTTCATTGGGAAAAGCTGCAGGAAGCCTTCACCGAAATCAATCGGTTGTTAAAACCAGAAGGACGTTTGCTGCTGGCCTGCGAGTTTAGCAAAATAAAAATCTATTTGCCTGAGTTAACAGAAACAGACAACTTTCAACGGTTTCTAGCCATATCAAATTTAACAATTGTATCAATGGAAACAGCTGGTGGATTTGTCAGATATGAGATTGAAAAAACCAATTAAAGCACAGAAAAACGGAGTGGATTTCTCCACTCCGAAAAAGTCTAACTTTTTGGGGTCACTACAAGATTACCTGTGCTTTTTACATAGGAAAAAGCAATATAGTATTTAGTTGCTAATATAAAAAGTTTCACGCTTAAACATTCATTCTTTCAATCCATGCTGATACAAATCGTAAAAATGATTGGTTGGTCCGTGACCATTACCAAGAGACAGAGAATGGCGAATCGCTGTGGTTACATACTTTTTCGCTTGATCAACCGCTTGATCCATTTCCTTGCCTAAAGCTAATTGAGACGCAATGGCAGACGAAAAGGTACAACCGGTACCATGTGTATTTTTGGTATCGATTCGCTCACTGGTGTACTCAGAAAAGTCTTGCCCATCGTACAAGACATCGGTAGCTTTGCCAACTTTATGTCCACCCTTAACTAAAGTAGCAGCGCCGCACAAGTTATAGATTTTTTTAGCAGCAGTTCGCATATCTTCTAAGGAGTGAATCGAAAGTCCACTGATTTTTTCTGCTTCTGGGACATTTGGGGTAATCAGTGTTGCTAAGGGCAAAACTTCTTCAATCAAAGTATCAATTGAACTTGGATCCATCAATGCACAACCGTTTTTAGCATACATAACCGGATCCAGCACGACTTTTTCCGGCTGCCACTTTTTTAAGCTGACTGCGACAGCTCGCATGGTTTCCACCGTAGAAAGCATTCCGATTTTAACAGCATCAGGTGTAATGTCTTCAAAGACTGCATCGATTTGTTCTTGAATAATTTGTGGTGTCATATCTTGGTATGAAATAACGCGAACAGTATTCTCGGCAACAACCGAAGTAACCACTGACATACCAAATACACCATGAGCCGAAAAGGTTTTCAAATCGGCCTGAATCCCAGCACCACCGCTGCAATCAGAGCCGGCGATCGTTAAAGCTTTTTTCATTTAAAAATATCCTCCTTCGTACATAAAAAGGGCGCCACCTTAAAAAAGGGGACGCCCATCACATGTTATCTTAGACTTGCTTCCCTCCGACGGTGTTAACCAACAGGTTCTAAGGGTCAGGTTTTACCTTCTCAACGCCAAGCGTCCCCCCGCAAAAAAAATATTCAGTTAATCGTCACAGTGACGCAATTCCAATGTTGCTGTTTTAATGGTATACCAAAAAGAGACCTAGAACAAGCACTTATTTTCCAATTTCGTCAGAAGTAGAGATGATTTTGCCTACGATGCCATAATCTTTGGCTTCATCCACAGACATCCAGAAGTTGCGGTCAGTGTCTTGTTCCACTTTTTCTACTGACTGGCCAGTTGCTTCAGCAATCAAGCGGTTGATTCGTTCTCGAGTTCGGATAATTTCTTTGGCTTCAATTTGAATTTCAGTTGTTTGACCACTAACACCGCCAGCTGGTTGGTGAATCATATAGCGTGTATTTGGCAGGCTGTAACGATTTTCTTTCTCAGCAGCTAAGAAGATTGTAATACCCGCACTTGCTACCCAACCTGTACCGATCATATTAACAGTCGGTTTGATAAACTTGATGACATCGTGAATGGTATCGCCAGATTCCACGTGGCCGCCAGGGCTATTCACATAAATTGTGATGGGATCATCACTCAAAGCTGACAAAAGCAACAATTGTGAAGTGATATCTTTGGCTAATTCTTGAGTGATTTCACCGTAGATTAACACAGTCCGCTGGTCTAATAATTTCTTGCGGTATACATCAGGAATTTCATTGGTTTTATTTTCATTATCTTCATTTTCATCTAAGTAAAACATTCAGACACCTGCTTTCGTTTAGTTAACTTTAATTATAACACATGTGATAAAAAAGAGTGGGTTATACCTCTTAAATCCTAGAAGAATGGAGCTTTGAGCGTATTTATCGTCTGATAAAATAAATCGTGGTAGAGTGGATTCATGGAAGGAGGGAAGAACTATGATGAACAGTTTAAAAGACTTTCGCTTTTGGATATGTACGATTGGTGTAACCTTACTAGGTTTGCTTTCGGGTCTATTTACTACAAATGCCCAAAGCTATTACCAGCAATTGGAATTGCCATCATTTGCTCCTCCAGGTTGGTTGTTCGGCCCGGTCTGGACTATCTTATACATTTTGATGGGGATTACCTTTTATCTCATTTGGACACATCCAGTCAGAGAAGAGCGGCGTACCATGATTCCTTTATTTGTTGTTCAATTTATTCTGAACTTTTTATGGTCACCACTATTTTTCGCACTGCAAAGCAACCTATTGTCAGTTATTGACATTACAGCCTTATGGATCGTTTTGATTATCCAACAATTGTTTTACTTACGTCACAAGCCTATTGCTATGTGGTTAATGGGACCGTATTTCCTTTGGGTAACCTTCGCGATGGTCTTGAACTACAGCATTATTATTTTGAACTAACTTTTCCAAAAAAGCTAACCCTGACATTTGTCGGGGTTTTTTAATATAAAACAAGGCAATTACTATAGCAATAATTCAGTTGTTACTGTATCTTCTACGGCAACGCATTTGTAGAGAAATTTGATGTTGAGTTAGATCAGCTAAGCTAAACAGGGTATATTTCGCACACTACCGTTGAGAGAAAGGTTCCAATTAATCAAATGGAATGCAGTTAAACTGTAGGAAAGATGACTGGTTTAAAAAAAGGAAAGAAATAGATCAATGAAAGATACCTGTCACAGTGAATGGGATTACCAAGAATTACACATAATGCGAGGCCGTGTTTTAACTGGTAAAAAATTGACTATTTGGTGTATATAAGTATACCAAGTAGTCAATTTTCCTTTTAAAGGAATATCGTGTTATTTTTCACAAGGATCGTTTTAATTGTTTGATGAAATCCACCAATTTTAAAAAACACAAGATATTTGACTTGTAAATCGATCATTTTATAAAAAAACAAATTTATGAAAGAAAGAAAAACAGCTTAAAATGCTCGATCACTTTTTTCTTTTTAATAATAAATTATGCAAGAATCACATAAATGCTTTTAAATCAACAATTATTTACTTTTTTTACCTCTGTTGACGTTATCTAAGGAACAGCATTTTTCAAAAATTAATCTTTATCCCTTATGATTAAAACACAAGGAGAAGAACCTTGTAATTTATGAGGAGGGTATAAAATGACTCTACAAAAAATGATAGCCGTCATCGCGGCAGTGACGTCACTGGCCTTGTTCGGAAATTTGGTTATGTTTCAAAGTCCGAAATTAAGCATATCAGCCCAAACTACCACTTCTTCGACAACTACTGCATCATCTGAAAATGACATAAAAACAGAACAATCTTCAGAAAAAGAAGCGGAAACTAGCAAATCAATCGAAGAAAGTAAAACGGCTGAAAGCACAGCACCAAGTACTGAACAAGCGAAAGCATCAGAAGCCGATACACCGAGGGAAACAACCGACACAACCCAAGCAACAGAAGTCAAGCAAGCAGAAGCAACACCGGCACCAGTAACTGAAGAGGCAGCACCAGCAACTGAACCTATTGAAGAAACAATAGTAGAAACACAGCCTCCTGCAGCCGAAGCCGTGCCAGCAGCTGAACCTGCTGCGCAATTGCAGCCAAACATGCTGCAAATCGCCGGTTCATATATCCCTTATAGCAACGCAGGACAAGGTTCCGGTCAAGCAGTTATTGATGCTGATCACGGAGCTGCAGCAACTTGGGGTGGAGCTTCGGTTCAATCAGGAAACGACGGAATGAACACGCATATTATCGGTCACAATCCAGGTGCGTTCAATGTACTCTTTTCATTAGGGGTAGGTTCAACAATTGAAGTATCAGATGCATCAGGTCAAATTAGTACCTATACCGTTCAAAATATTGTCACAGTTGATGACAGTGCTTATGGACTAGATGGTACGGATTACTGGAATCAAATTACCGGAACTGGTGGAGGCGAACGCTTAACCTTACAAACCTGTATCAATGATTTCCAAAACTTAATTGTTTTTGCCGCTTAAAAGCGAAAAGCGCGATGACTTATTCCTTGAAAAAGGAACAGTTATCGCGCTTTTTACTTTACCAGAAGCAAGGGAAATGATAGCTTAACAGGATCAGCTGACTTGCTTTGGATTAGGGATATATGGGTACGAGTAAATTTGTTTTGCTCGTCTTAAATACGAATAACCAATTTTGCGAATAAAATCTAAGGAGGCTTTTTGTTGGACACTTAAGATCCAATTTTCAATGCTCTCCCGATCAGATGCTGAAATGAAATTGTTAACAATCAAACAGTTTTCCTTTTGATAATAGTCAATAGGATTATTGCTGATAACTAAATCATAATCATTTAATATTTCGAAATCCTCTGGCCCAGAAAAGAGCACTGTCGATTCGTAAATTGACAACTTAAGCTTTTCACCATATTGGGAATAGAGAAAGTCCCGCATCATTTCGGCATGCTTTTTACCAAGATTGCTAACAATAATTACGGAAACCTGTTTGCGCATTTTTTCCAATTGAATCGGCAATTGACTCCATTCCTTCATCAAAAGTGCTACAACATCATACAGTCGGACGTTAATCCAAAGGCTAGGATTGCGCTTATCAATGTCCTCTAAGTAGAGCGTTACCAAGGTTGAAAATACAGGGTACATATGGTGAACATCGTGAGCGAACTTGCGCTGCTTATCATACAAAATAATTCGCTTAAACGGATAAAAATTGTACTGTACATACCAGATCATCATTTGTTGAATAATTTTGTTCCGATCTTCTTCTAGTAATGGGAAGTCAACAGCCTTCACCATTTTATCTAAAAAAGTATTGAGTTTTTTGTGAATGCGCACAATCTGTTGTTGGTTGTCCCAGCCGTAAAATTCATGAAAAACTGTACGGGAGACTTCTTTATACCAACTATCTGTTAGTGAATAAGGGGAATTCTTTAATAAGTTATCTACCAATTCTTCACTATATTCAACCACTTTATCGATAGTATCATCAGGCTCATTACAAACTTCATCTGATAAAGTAAAGCCTTGGCTCATGCGAATCAAAGTTACCACTAGTAAAAACGCGGCGTCTTGAACTTCGCGATCATCTAGTGAAACATCAAAATCTGTTGATGCTCGCATGACATAACAAAAAGTATCTTGTTGATTAATGTTAAACGGCCAATTGTTAATTCCATAGGCTTCCATGTAATATTGCTGATAAAAAATTCGTACCCAGCGTTCATCCTGAGCAGTTACGCGAAATGGTCCTCGTTCCAGAGTTAGGCCGCGTTTTTCTAAAAAAGCTTCCACCGCATTTACCATCCGATAAAAAGAAGCTTCACTCATAAACAGCTCATTGATCCAAAACTCGGCATCCTCGTCAGGAGTATAAAGCAGCTTTTCAATGAACTGAAACTCATCACATTCTTGAAAAACAGTATTGTAGACATTGCCCATTTTATTGGAGGCTAAATTGTTTAAGCGGACTCCTTGAAACTTTGAATACTCTACATAAACATACTCCCCCCCAAAACTCATTGATATAATCAATGTCGCTTAACAAGGTTTTCGCCGAACAATCTAAAAAATTCGTTACGTCTTTAGTAGGGCACCAAGTAGAAAAATTATCCAAAAATTCCAGCAGGGTTATCTTGCGATAGATAGCGGTACTTAGCAAGGCTTTCATAGGATTTTTCCTTTCTTAAAGGCGTATAGGTACATAAGTATTTTACCCTTTTTTAATCTTTAAATCATCAAAATATTCAAAAAATTATGAGAGTTTTCCAATATTTGTAAAAACGACTATTTTACAAGAATTAAGTATAGATTACGATAAACAAAAGAAAAATTTACCTTTTGTAACCCGAATATTTCTTTTATTATACAATTTTAACGGTAAAATTAGCATATGACAAGCATTTTAAGAGGAATTGTCTTTGTGAAAGCTTATTTAATAAGGAGGGATTATAAAGTAATGAAGGGAGAAGGGCAGAAAAGAGCTTGCATTTTTTTAGAAAATTCGATTGAAAGATGACAAAAAGGTAAAAAGAAAAGCTTTTTTACGAATTTATAAACCGGCAGAAAAAAAGAGCTTGACTCAATCAAGCTCTGCTCGTAATTCTTCTAAATAAATCAAGGAGCGATACATTTCCGCATAGATAGTTTCTAGTTGATCAGTTACATCGACAATTGTACTAGTACCAAGCTCCTTTTTATCCAGCTGAGCATTATAAAACTTAATTCTGGTGGGCTGCTTTTGCTTTGCCGAATAAATAGATAATGCCTCAATAAAGTAAGGGCTATGAGAGGTTACCAGTACTTTTGTCGAATATACAGTTGATAGGTATACGATCAGTTCAGCTAATTTTACCTGCCATTGGGGATGCAGATGAACTTCTGGTTCTTCCAAAATCAAATAGTCACTGTCCATCACTAGACCATTTTCAATAATCAGCTGTAAAACAGCGAAGGTCTTCATTCCGGAAGACAGAGCATCGAAAGGAATGCCCTTCGCTGCATTTTTTTGAAAGAAATAGTAGCTTCCATGTTTAAGCATTAGTCCACCAGACAATATTTCCGCAAAGATGGCTTTAATGCGCTTATCCCGCAAATATTTCTCCTCAGGTTTTCGGTGTTTTATTTGTTCTAATAAACGGCGGCGATGCGGTGCTTCACTGACGAGCTGCAGCTTTTCAGAAGGCGCAGCACCAAACACTTTTTCTTCTATAGATGAAGATAAATTTTCCAACAGAAAAGCATCATCTAAATAAATGGCTTCCTGATACGGCTGTGATAATTGGAAGAGACATTGGTACTCATCTAAGCGATTGTTTTTATAGTTTAGCAGCAGCTGATCATTGTTTTCTTCCTTGATGGAAAGAACAGCTGATTTTGCAAAAGAGACGTCACTGATAAGATAATTAGAAAATTCTTGCCTCAGCAGTCGATCAAACAAGGCAGCTGTTACTTTTTGATCCAAGAAATCTCTACGCTGCTGTTGTTGTATCGTCTTGATAATCGCAGCCAGTTGAGGACGATTGGACCATTTTAAATAAGTAGCCATCTTCTTTTGAAGCATGTTTAACAGCTGAGCGATTTTTTCTGCTAAATACGCATCCTCTGCAAAAACTTCTCGTTGTTCCAGCTCATTAGCTTTTCGCTGCATTCGATAAAGAACGGTTTGTAATTCACGACGAAGAGCATTTACGGCAGGAAAGGTTTCGCTGTCTACCCAACGCTCTAGATTTTCCAATTCTTCCATAATTAATGTGTATTTTAAACTGAATAAATAGTTTCCCTGATAAAGCGCAATACCTGCCGACAAAGCGTAAACCAACTTACCAACAGTGCTTTTACCAGAGTTATTTACACCAGTAATCACTGTAATATCTGTCATTTCTATGGCCGCTTTCTTAACTTTTGCGATATTTTCAAATTCCAGCAACATGGAATCACTCCTATCGTTTCCTTCATCTATTCAAGTATACACCAAATTATCCTGCAAACGGTTGCTATATTTTTTTAAAATCCTGTTTCTCGAAATTTCGAAGATAAAAAAACAGTTTGTTCAACTTGAAATGACCTTTGACATCTTTGAACAGCTGTATTATTGTTAAATCAAGAAGTAGTCTAAGGCAAAGGGTGGATATGATTTCTAGTTCTTTCTTTTAACAGTTGCGATAACGATATAGACTACAATAGATCACAAAACTTTGAAGCTTTTTTCTTGCTTGGTAAAGGTAATGATGTTCTAGTTCCATCGAAATTAGATTTATTATGTCACAGGCTAGTGTTTTCATCATCAGACTAAATGACTGGGGGAATCTCCTATGGAAGAACAAAAAAAAACTGATAAATTTGTCCCTGAATTGTATTCTGAGCTCAGACAGAGCATTATCAAAATGCCGAAAGTCATTCAAAAGTCTTCTGGTATTCAAATTTATGGCAAGCTGATTAAAAGTATTATTTATTCAATGGATGTAGCAGTGATAGCCAATAATGATGCAGATGCTATCTTGGCAGTGTATCCGTGGACACCCAACACTCGAATTTTGTCCGCCGTTTCTACTGTCTCTCAAGTACCAATTCTCGCAGGTATTGGTGGAGGTTTAACCTCAGGAAACCGCTCTTCTCGCTTAGGGTCTTTTGCGGAAGAACATGGGGCTTTTGGTGTAGTTCTAAATGGTCCGTGTGATCTCGACACGATTCGTATTGTTAATGAAACGGTTGACATTCCAATTATCTACACTGTCGTGAATGACAAAAGAAATCTGCAAGAGATGATTGATAATGGAGTGGATATTTTTAATGTAGCTGGCGGCAAGGAAACCACTAATCTTGTTCGCTGGATTAGAGAGCAGTTTCCAGAATTTCCTATTATTGCTTCGGGTGGACGAACGGATGAACAAATATTAGCAACTATTGAAGCAGGAGCAAATGCGATTACCTATACAACCTACGGGAAAACGGAAGAGTATTTCCAAGAAAAGATGGAGCAATACCGTCAAATGTAACTTTTAGAATTATGTTAAAGACATCCTGTCAAGGATGTCTTTTTTTGCGGATTTTCTATGCATGTTTTTTTATATAGGGAGAATACGCTGATCATTAAAAATTTTCAAAAGATTCTAAAAAGACTTAAACTTGTTTGGTGGTATTTGTAGCTAGTTATTTTTTTAATAATAGCAAAGAATATACACTCGAAGCAGGACTCGCACGAGGATTTTCATTGCAAATATTGTTCTTTTAAAGTGCTTGTTTTGAGCGTGTTTCTTGGAGTAGACTCTTCTTTTTGGTAAAGGTTTTTAAAAGTCTTTTTAGAGTTTGGTTTAATTTGGGAGATTAAGGGTAGTTATCATTTTAATTAAGAGAACCTATTTCACCTTCTATTGCTAGATTTATTAAATCAGCTGGATGAATTTTAGGTCATAAGTTTAATATGCTCTTGATAAATCCTTTTTGTCTTTCGATATTTAGATTTATCTGAAGCTTTTCCCAGCTAACTTTTTCTTTTTTTTCCATTAGATTGATCGCCTCTTTACCATGCCATTTATTATTTTGACCTGTAATCGTTTTCTTGTTATAGTGATAGTATAGAAAGTGAGGGATCCCGATGCGTAATTTCACCAAATAAGTAGAAGCTGCATTTAGACTGTACCGTGGATTGACCAAGGGAGCAGTGTGCAGATTTTCGTACAATTGGTGAAGAGATAAGGGAATCCTTTTTAAGACGAACAATGCTGCATTTTTTTGCTGCAAATTTTTACGTTTCTTATTATGGATCAGCTTAACCGCCAGTTGTCGAAAAGGACTGACGGTTTTTTTGGCTTCTGAAAGAGGTCACTGCGAGGTGTTATCCAGATGAGTAATATTACAATGAATCATGTGACGTTCGGTTACGATCAATTAGGAACACTTTTGTTTGAGGATGTTCAGTTGATTGTCGATGAACAATGGAAACTGGGATTGGTGGGACGTAACGGACGAGGAAAGACAACTTTGCTGAGAATGCTGCAGGATCAGCTGCCTTACCAAGGAACGATTAATCATACGATGGATTTTGTTTATTTCCCTTTACAGGTCGCTGATCCGACCCAGTTAACCTTTCACGCATTGCAGGAGCAAGGTGAGTTTGAACTCTGGCAATTGGAACGTGAGTTGAACTTGTTAGCGTGTGATCCGGATGTTTTATGGCGTCCTTTTTATACCTTATCAGGTGGAGAACAGACGAAGGTGCTGTTAGCTATACTGTTCACGGAAGAGGGACGTTTTCCTTTGATTGATGAACCCACTAATCATTTAGACAGTTTAGGTCGTAAACAGGTCGCTGATTATTTAAGGAAAAAGAAACAAGGGTATATTTTAGTTAGTCACGATCGTCGATTCTTAGATGAAACAGTCGATCATATTTTAGCGATTGAAAAAAGTCAAGTTGTCTTGTATCAAGGAAATTTTTCTACTTATGAAAAACAAAAAGCGCGCCAGGATGCGTTTGAACAATCGCAAAATCTCAAATTAAAAAAAGAAATTAGTCGTTTGCAAAAAACTGCTCGGGAGAAAGCAGCATGGTCGGCTTCTCGGGAGACGGATAAGCTGAATAAATCTAAAGGGTTCATCGACACTGAATACCGCCGAGTCAGTCCTGGGGCAATCGGAGCGGACGCGGCACGGATGATGAAACGCTCCAAGTCCATTTTACAACGAGTGGAAAGTCAAATTAGCGAAAAAGAACAGCTGCTAAAGAACTTTGAAACCATTGAAGGACTTTCAATGAATTGGCAACCAGGACATCATCGCCGGCTGGTTCAGGTGGAAGATTTACGCTTAGCTTATGGCGAACATTTGCTATTTGAAAAAGTGCGTTTTGAATTGAACCGTGGGGAGTGTTTGGCAATCACCGGAAAGAACGGCAGTGGAAAAAGTGCGTTGATCCAGGCATTGCTGGGAACCTTTTCGGGGGAGTGTTTTGGAGAAATTTTTATAGCTCAAGGCTTAACCATCAGTTATGTTCGGCAACAATACGAAGATAATCAAGGGACTTTAGCTGAATTTGCTGTACAAGAAGGCTTGGATTATCCAATGTTTTTGAATAATCTGCATAAGCTGGGGATGGAGCGCAATGTTTTCGAAAACCGGATTGAACACATGAGTATGGGGCAGCGGAAAAAGGTTGAGTTGGCAAAATCTCTCTCTCAACCAGCGGATCTTTATTTTTGGGACGAGCCGCTTAATTATTTGGACGTATTTAATCAGCAGCAAATTATTCAATTGTTGTTGCAGGTTCGTCCGACGATGCTGGTAATCGAACATGATCAGCATTTTATCGAGTCAGTCAGTACAAAAAACTTAAAACTCTCTTCAGAATAAATTTGTGATTGTGGAAGTCGTTTCTTAAAGAGACGGCTTCTTTTTTTGCTTTAACTGTGAGTTTAACTGGCAGATGTAAGGAATTGTTACGCAGTTTGTTAGAAAATGTGGTTTTTCTGACAAGCCATGATAGTGAACGTTGCTTCCAAAGAAAGTTTAACAGTTGATTTAATCACATATGTAATAAAACTTAACATTACATAGCGGCGGATACTAGATAAAATGAGAATTCAATGATAAACTCATTTTAAATTTACAGAATATTTCCAAAATTGTTACCAAGGAGGAACGCAATGAATTTAGTAGCCCGAGAACAAGAAAAATTAATGATTGTTGTTGCCGCTGATTTGGCTCGACGTAGAAAAGAACGGGGATTGAAACTCAATCATCCAGAAGCTGTTGCCTTAATTACGTATGAAGTAATGGAGGGGGCTCGTGACGGGAAGAGTGTTGCTGAGTTGATGACTTATGGAGCCACTATTTTATCGGTAGAGGATGTAATGGAGGGAATACCCGAGATGATTCACGATATTCAAGTTGAAGCCACATTTCCAGATGGAACAAAATTAGTCACCGTGCATAATCCGATTCGTTAAGTTGGCTTCTTTTTATTAATAATCCAATTCATTTACTACATTCAAAATGCAATTCAAGGAGGAAACAGATGAAACCTGGAGAAATTATTGTCGGTACGGAACCGATTCAATGCAATCTTGGCCGTGAGACTAAGCAAATTACAGTAACCAATACAGGGGATCGCCCAGTGCAAATTGGTTCTCATTATCATTTTTTTGAAGTTAACAGTGCTCTGCGCTTTGATCGGGAGGCCTCATATGGTTTTCGTTTGAATATTCCAGCTGGAGTGGCGGTTCGTTTTGAGCCACAAGATGAAAAGACGGTCGAGCTGGTAGCTTTAGTTGGTAAACGAGAAGTATATGGTCTGAATGAAAAAACCAATGGGCCATTGGACAAGGAGGCGGACTAAATGAGTTTAGAAATCTCACGTAAACAATATGCAGAATTATACGGACCGACAGTGGGAGATAAAGTTCGCTTGGCGGATACTGATTTGTTTATTGAAATTGAAAAAGATCACACTACCTACGGAGAGGAAGTAGTGTTTGGCGGCGGAAAGGTCATTCGTGAAGGGATGGGGATGGATCCGTTAGTTACTCGTGATGGCGGAGCACCTGATTTAGTTATCACCAATGCGACGATTGTCGATTATAGTGGAATAATTAAAGCAGATGTGGCCATTAAGGATGGTAAAATTTTAGCCATTGGGAAAGCTGGCAATCCGCTAATTATGGATAACATCGATATCCCTATTGGTGCTGCCACAGAGATTCTAGCTGGTGAAAACAAAATTCTAACAGCTGGCGGAATTGATACTCATATTCACTTTATTTCTCCACAACAAGTGGATTCGGCTTTGCATAATGGTGTGACGACGATGATCGGAGGTGGAACCGGTCCTGCAGAAGGAACCAATGCCACGACAGTTACGCCAGGTGCTTGGAATCTAGAACGGATGCTGCAAGCTGCTGACGGGTTGCCAGTCAATTTAGGATTTCTTGGAAAAGGACAGGCGGCAATCGAAGCGCCATTAGCTGAACAAATTGAAGCAGGTGCGATTGGCTTGAAGATTCATGAAGATTGGGGTACCACCTTCTCTGCGATTCAGCATTCTTTAGAGGTAGCTGACAAATACGATGTTCAAGTGGCAATTCACACCGATACGCTAAACGAAACCGGTTTTGTAGAACGAACGATTGAAGCCTTTGGTGATCGGGTCATTCACACCTACCACACAGAAGGAGCAGGCGGGGGACATGCGCCGGACATCATTAAGATTGCCGGTCAACCCAATGTGCTGCCATCTTCCACCAATCCTACAATGCCTTACACTGTTAACACAGTAGACGAGCATTTAGATATGTTGATGGTTTGTCATCATTTGAATCCGGATATTCCTGAGGATTTGGCCTTTGCCGATTCGCGGATTCGTAAAGAAACGATTGCTGCTGAAGATGTACTGCATGACATGGGGATTTTCAGTATGATGAGCTCAGATTCTCAGGCGATGGGGCGAGTCGGTGAAGTGGTGACACGGACTTGGCAAACCGCTGACAAAATGAAAAAACAGCGGGGACCACTGGCAGAAGATGAGCAAGGCAATGATAATTTCCGAGTGAAACGTTACATTGCCAAATACACAATCAATCCAGCAATTACTCATGGAATTGCGGAGTATGTTGGCTCAATCGAAGTAGGTAAAATTGCCGATTTAGTGTTGTGGGATCCAGCATTCTTCGGAGTGAAACCAAGCAAAATCTTGAAAAACGGGATGATTACAGTCGCTCAAATGGGCGATCCTAACGCATCCATTCCAACACCACAGCCAGTTTTCTATCGGGAAATGTTTGGCAGCATAGGTACAGCTTTAGAGAAAAGCTCCTTTACCTTTGTCTCTCAAGCAGCACAAGACAAGAATGTCAAAGAAAGATATCAACTTAAAAAAGACACTCTGCCAGTTAAAGGTGTTCGCAAATTAACGAAAAAAGACATGAAATTCAATGGTGAAACACCGGAAATTACCGTTGATCCGCAAACCTATGAAGTAACAGTGGATGGACAAATGGTAACCAGTGAAGCAGCAGAAGTCTTACCATTAGCCCAAAAATATTTCCTATTCTAAGGAGTGATTTAATGATCGTAAAAGAAATCATCGGCAATATTAATAGCTACCCCGCAGCAGAAAATAAAACCCAAGATTGGGTGTCAATAGAAAATGAGGCCCTGGCAAAACGAGTACACCATCTAAACACTGCTAAAAATGGAGAGATTAGTGTTCGTCTATCTCCAGGCAAGCATTTACATGTGGGGGATATTCTGGCAGAGACAGACGATACCTTGGTGATAGTGGATGTATTACCTGAGGATGTGCTAGTCATCAAGCCAACTTCAATTCATGAAATGGGCGTGATTGCTCATGAACTAGGAAACCGTCATTTGCCTGCGCAGTTTATCGACGACACGATGGTGGTGCAATATGATTATTTGATTGAGCATTTGCTGGGGCACAAGGAAGTTTCCTTTGAGCGCAAGCAGATAAAAATGCCTCATCCGTTTCGTCATATAGGACATAGCCATGATCACTAATCTATTTTTATTTCAGATGAATGATTCTAATTTTCCCATTGGGTCATTTAGTCATTCCTATGGCTTTGAAACTTATCTGCATCAGGAACGAATTAAAGATGCTGAGGCCTTCGAAGCCTGGTTAAGGCAGTTTCTCACTCATCAGGTTCTTTCTACTGATGGATTAGCTATTCGTAAATCTTTTGAAGCTTTAGAGCGAGAGAGTCTTACGGATGTTCTGGAAATCAATCGTGAGCTGAATTCGTTGCTTCTACCTAGCGAAATGCGTCAAGCCAATAAAAAGATGGGGCAGCAGTTTTTAAACATTGGAAACAGCTTGATGGAAGAGGCCTTGTTAAACAATTACCAGCTGCAGCTGAAGGAGCAGCAGCTGGCCCCACATCCGGCGATTGTATTTGGCTTGTTAGCCTACTGTTCGCAGGCTGATGTAACTGAAACGTTGTCGGTCTATTTGCTGAACACGACGATTGCCATGGTCCAAAATGCGGTAAGAGGAGTGCCCATCGGCCAGGTAGCTGGACAAAAAATTATCTATAGGCTGTCGCAGGAAATTCCCCAAATGACAGAAAATATCTGTAACCTGTCAAATGATCATTTTGGCGCGACAGCCCCCGGTATTGAAATTGCTCAAATGCAGCATGAATTTTTATTTGCTCGCAATTTCATGTCGTAGAAAACTTTAGGAGGATCTCAATGGATACAATCAAAATAGGAGTGGGCGGACCAGTTGGTGCTGGAAAAACCTTTCTCATTGAACAAATTGTGCGCAAGCTGCAGGATGAGGTGGAAATGGCGGTTGTCACCAACGATATTTATACGAAAGAAGATGCAAAATACTTAATTAACATGGGTATTCTTGATCCAGCTAGGATAATCGGTGTTGAAACGGGTGGATGTCCTCATACGGCTATTCGTGAGGACACCTCAATGAATACAGCGGCGATTGAAGAACTGGAGGAGCGATTTCCAGCTTTGGAGGTTATTTTCGTGGAAAGTGGCGGCGATAATTTGGCAGCCACATTTAGTCCAGAATTAGTGGATCTGTCGATTTACATTATTGACGTGGCCCAGGGAGAAAAAATACCTCGTAAAGGCGGTCAAGGGATGATTAAGTCCGATCTATTTGTCATAAATAAAATTGATTTAGCTCCATTTGTACATGCGGATTTATCCATTATGGCTAGTGATGCCAAACAATATCGGTTAGAAAAACCAACTATTTTTACTAACTTACAAGATGGTACAGGACTTGATGAAGTAGTTGCTTGGGTGAAAAAGCATGCCTTTATTGGAGTTTAGCTATGGAAACAATGACAGGAACTTTAGAGCTAGCGGTAAAACAGCGGGATGACCGCACAGTACCGGGACATATTTTTTATCAAGGGGCGTTGAAGGTCATGCGCCCGCAATACTTAGACGACAGTGGTCAGGTGACTTATTTTATTTTGAATCCTGGTGGCGGTTATTTGGATGGTGATCGGTATGCATTGACGGTAGATGTTTCTTCAGAGGCAAGTTTATATTTGACGACACAATCTGCTACCAAGGTTTATCAGACACCCAAGGATCAAGTGAGGCAGATTAATCACATTACAATAGGACCAAGAGGTGAATGTATCAATCTGCCAGATCCTATTATTCCTTATGAAAATAGTATTTATTATCAGGAACAGAACATTTATTTGGCAGCTGATGCTCGTTATTTTGCTTCGGAAATTGTTACGCCGGGCTGGGATTCATCGGAGCGAGGCTTTACTTATCGAGAGGTCAATTTATTAACGAGAATCTATTTGGAAAAACGATTAGTAATGATGGATCGAATGCTGTTGCAGCCGCAGCAGCAAAATTTGGCAGGTGCTGGCATGTTGGAAGGCTTTAAAAAAGTGGCTTCATTGCTGGTGGTCCATCCAGAAATTAATGAAGATTACGTTATTCAGCTGCATAAAGAACTACAAAAAGCTTATCCTGATCTGCAGGTTGGACTGTCACAGTTACCGATTAACGGATATAGTCTGAGGGCTTTAGGAAATGATACGCAGGAATTAGAGCAATTAATTCAGAAGTGCTACCAGCATTATAATGTGGCTTTTAGTCAAAATAGACTGCTGCATACACGGAAGTATTAGGAGGGATTTGAGGATGGAAATGACCGAAGAAACGAAAACTACATGGTTAAAGGGCATTTTACCCAGTTTTTCCCAAGTGATGCTAATTGAGCATCCAATTAGTGGTGCCATGATTTTCTTAGCACTAGTAGTAGCGGATTTGCAGTTGGCAGCCTTGGCTTTGTGCGGATGCTTAGTCGCTAATGTGACTGCTCATTTACTTAAAGTTGATCAAGCTCAGATCGAAAGCGGCTTGATGGGATTTAGTCCGGTTTTAATAGGAATAGCCGCAGGCACCTTTGTAGGAGGAGTGGCAGCTTGGCCAATTACTTTAATCGGCAGTGCTCTCTGTATTTTTGCGACTTTAGTCATTAATTACTTATTTGGGCAGCAGGGACTGCCTGGCTTAACCTTCCCCTTTATTTTAATCACTTGGTTTTTCCTGCTGCTTAGCTTCAGTAGCCGTTGGATAACTACCAGTCGTATTGCACAATTGCCACAGGCCATTTCTAGTGAAGGGTCGCTGATCTTTCCTGATATTTTTATCAAGGGTGTCGGAGAGATTTTCCTGTTAAATAATGGCATCAGTTCCTTATTAATTTTAACGGCCATTTTTATTGCCAATGTTCGCTGGGGAGCTTTGACAATTGGAGCCATTGTTCTTAGTTTAGCTGGAGCGTATCTTCTAGGTGGTAACCTGGATACATTATCTTTAGGTTTATACAGTTATAATAGTATTTTGACATTTTTAGCTTTGGATTTATTTTTAGTCAAACAAAACTCGCGAGTAACTAGTGTGCTGTTTCTGACTGGCGGAGTTATAACCGTTTGTCTTGATTTCGCTTTACCAGCGGTATTGGGTGTTTTCGGTTTGCCGGTCTTAACGTTCTCATTTGTAATAGCTGTCTGGTTTATTTTAATTGTTGAAAAATTGTTGGTAAGGAAGTGAGTGTTGATGCTCCATCGTTTTGATATTCCTCGCTCTGTTGCTTGGTTTAAAGCCGGTATTCGTCGCCGCCCACGGTTAAAACCTTTACTGCTGGTGCTCGCTTTTTTTGCTATCACTTCAATGATCCTGGCTACAGGCTTGGGTGCAGTCAATGTACCAGCCAACGTTACTTTAGATGTCGTTCTTAATCGTCTAACTAGAGGACTGCACCCAGCCAGTGGTACATTGCTGCAGCAAAATATCATTTGGAATCTAAGACTTCCGCGAGTCTTGCTGGGCTTTGTCGTGGGGGCAGCGTTAGCAATTGCGGGGGTTGCCATGCAGGCATTGGTTCGTAATCAGTTGGCTGATCCTTTTTTGCTGGGAGTATCCTCGGGGGCAGAGTTGTTTGGAACGTTAGGGATGCTTTTTGGGGTGTTCGGTTTTCTAGGCAGCTACTCTTTATCCTTATCAGCATTTTTAGGTGCAGCATTTTCTTTACTACTAGTGTATACATTAAGCCGTGTTCAAAATAAGCTGGTGATTACGCAATTGCTGCTTTCTGGAGTGGTGGTGGCTATGATTTTTCAAGGAATCACAAAAGTAATCGTTTTGAGCGCTCCGAATGCGTTAGGTCTTCACAATGCTGAATTTTGGATGTCAGGCAGCTTAGCCAATACGAAATGGAGTTTTCTAGGTCTGCCTACCATAATGATGCTAGGTTGTGGTACGTTCTTAACTTTAAATTACCGTTTATTGAATTTGATGGTAATGGGAGAGGAAACCGCTGCAACGCTAGGAATTTCAGTAAGAATGTTTCAAAAAATGCTGTTAATTGTTACCTCGCTTTTAGCAGGGACAACCATTGCTGTAAGTGGAACGATTGGCTTTATTGGTTTGATTTGTCCTCATTTTGCTCGATTGCTAGTCGGCGGTGATCATCGTAAGGTATTACCAGTGGCTAGTTTGATTGGTGGAATTTTGGTGGTATGGACAGATGTTTTGGCTCGGACCGTGTTGGCACCAGAAGAATTGCCGCTGGGCATTTTAACCTCAATTTTAGGAGGACCTTTTTTCATTTTACTGTTGAAGAGGAATCGAAAACACTAGGAGGCTGCGATGGAATTACATGTTAAAAACTTGCACTGTAGCTATGAGAAACAAACTGTAGTAAGCAATTTATCTTTGGAGGCGCATCATCAACAGTTTGTAGGGATCATTGGACCGAACGGTAGTGGGAAGTCAACGTTGCTGAAGACCATCTATCGTGCTTTAAAGCCAGACAGTGGGGAAATTCATCTCGATGATCGGCCTTTAAAGGTCATGTCGTACAAAGAAAGTGCTCAGAAAATGGCAGCTGTCGGACAGGAAAATGATTTGCCCTTTGATTTTCGAGTGGAGGAAATTGTTCAAATGGGACGCTATCCTGCGAAAAAATTCTTTGACAACGAAACAGCCGAAGATGCACAGCTAGTAGCCAAAGCTTTGGAACAGTTAGGCATTACTCATCTAGCTCAACGGAATTTCCAGCATTTATCAGGCGGAGAGAAGCAGCGTGCGTTGATTGCGCGTGCTTTGGCCCAGAATACTGATTTGCTGATATTAGACGAACCGACAAACCATTTAGATATTCATTATCAGCTGGAGATTTTTGAATTGTTAAATCGGTTGCCGTTGACGGTAGTTTCGGCCATACATGATTTGAATATTGCCGCTATGTATTGTGATTATTTGTATGTGATGGAGGCAGGAGAAATTCTGGAAAGTGGTACACCTGCTGAAGTGATAACGCAAAAAATGCTCTATGAGGTTTTTCAAGTCAATGCTGAGATTCAACTACATCCGGTTATACAACGGCCAATAATTACTTATTTACCAAAAAATTACCTGCTGGCAGGTCAGATATAAGGAGGAATTTTGTGAAAAAGCTTGTGCTCGGCTTTTTGTTGCTGCTGACCATTTCTGGCTGCAGTGACTCCAATGCTAACCAAACAACCGCTGATGAAAACCAGCAAACAATCAAGAATTACGATCGCACGATTCAGATAAATAAAGTCCCGGAAAGTGTAATTACTATGGGTCCTAATACGACAGAGCTCTTTTGTCAACTGGGATTGGCAGACAAAGTTATTGGCAACACGTTAAACAACCATAGTCGCGGACCCTTGCCAGAATACAAGGAAGACTATGAAAAAATTCCTGAACTAACCCATGGCTCAGCGACTCGAGAAGCTGTTTTATCCAGTGGGGCAGATTTCATTTACGGTATTGATTGGGAATTTGGGTCTGAAGGTCTTTCCTTAGATGAATTGTCCGAAAATGGCATGACTGTTTATCAAAACAGTGCAAAAACAATTGATGAGGTGTATCAGGAAATCACCGATATCGGAACCATCTTTCAAGTAGAAGAGCAAGCTGAAAGCTTTATTCAAAAGCAAAAAGATCGGCTTCAAACGGTGGCAGATAAGTCACCTAATGAACCAGTTAAGGTTTTGGTGTATGACAGTGGCGACAGCGGAATCTTCACAGCAAGTGGCAGTAATTATGAGTCTCGTTTGATCGAAGCAGCTGGCGGAATCAATCTATTTGAGGATCAAAAGGAAAAAGATTGGATTACTGTTAGTAGCGAAGAAGTTCTTGAACGTCAACCAGAGGTGATCCTGGTTCATGATTATGATCAGCCGTCTCTCGATGAAAAAATTGCAGCAATTAAGGCTGACCCAGCGCTCTCTCAATTAGAAGCAGTCAAAAAAAACCGGATTGTTTCTATGAGTCTTGAGAATGCATTACCAGGACCACGTTTAGCAGAAACCGTTGAACTGTTGGCTGAGGGCTTTCAAAAGAAATAAAGCTGAATGCTCAATTTTATTTAATTTTTGAAGAAGCTGCGCGCATAGCTTTTTCAAAAATTACTCATCTCTATATGGATACCCGAAGCTAGAAATGCAATCTAGCTTCGTTTCTTTTTGCCTTTTTTCTTCTTTCTCGCTTCGTGATAGGCTCGCACACGATCCACTTGAGCTTTTTTCTGATTCACAGGCCTTTGAATTTGTGCATCATTCGTTGCTGACCGGTTGATCACGTTCTCCAGTTCCTTCGACTGTTTTAGTACGGTATCGGGGTCTTTTGTGTCCTTATTTGATGGTAATTCATAGATTGCTTCAACAGGTTCTGTTTGGTTTGTCGAAACTTCATCATAATTAATTTGGGTTGCAAATACATTGTTTGTATCAGCAATAGATGTTTCTGGTAGTTGCTTTGATGCATCAAAAAGTGGCGTATTAATCGTTTCGACAAATTTTGCAGAAACAACTTTTTGGAATTGCTTAACGCCATTCTTTTCAAATAGATTCAGTTGGGTCATCGCTTCTAATAATGCTCTGATTTCCTCAGGACTTTTATTGGGATCGGGCTCATTGTAGCTCCAGCGATGGGGTTTGCCTGCAGCGTCTTCAAATACGACTATTAATTTTAACATAGTTTTTTTCTCCTTTAGTTTTTTCGTAAGTGTGATTTTACAGATTTTTGAATAGGTACCGTTATTCATTATCTGAAAGTTCTAGCCTATGAATTTTTGGCTAGAAATGGTTTAGCGGTTCATTCAATCAGCGTGATCAGTTTTTTCGAAAACCAATATTCCGGCCGGTGACTAAACGATATACTATAAGAATAAAAAAACAAAATGTCAATCTTTCCAAAAACGATACAATGTTTCCAATTCCAAACACAATAATGCTGATATACTCGCACAGTAAATTTTACCTTTGGAAACATTGAGGGGTATTTGGAAACATTGCTATTTTCCAAAAATCCCTCAACCACAGTGTTCATTGCAATTAGGTTTATTATACCTATAATTAAAATAACGAATTTATCTGAAAACTTATTAGTGACAACAATGGGATTTCCCTTTTTTCGACTATATTCATCAGTTTTGCTTTCTTTTGCGTACCTTTTTATTGAGAAGTCTAAGGGAGAATTTCTCTTGGGAACGAAAGGAAGAGAAGCTATGAGAAAAATATTGCCTACTAATGATTTGTTGTTTCGCAAGCTGTTTACGTCAGAGGGAAGTGAGCCGCTTTTAAAAGCCTTTATGCAAGATGTATTGTACCGGGATTTTTACTATTTAACTCCATTGGAGACTTACCGCTTCGAGGAGTATCGTCAACGGCTGAACCAAAATAAGCTGATGCCTGTGACAAAAATTGGGGTTTTAGCGACTACCCGAACTGGACGACCTGCGAAGATTGAGCTGCAAGTCCAGGAACAGTTTAAACCGCCTTCTTTGTTGGATTCTCTGGACGAATTATGGTATCCCCTTGGTCTAAGGGACGCTATAACTCGTAGAAAAAACAGTTCTGAAGCGATTTACTTAATTAGCCTAGGAAACGACGCATTGTTTGATCGTTTTAGTCCGGCTGTTCGTTATTTAGGTTTGGTTGATCTGGATACGTATGAACTTGTTGAAGTCGAGGAAGGAGAAGAGCTGTTTACGCTTTGCTATTTTAGTTTGAAAAACCGCAATCTTCTAAAGAATCGTCCGATTTACTATTGGCAGCAATTTTTTAGAACAGGGGAAGTTGAAGATGGAGCCCCTGAATATTTGAAAGAGGCGCAAAGGCTAGTTGATTTTTCTAATCTAAGTGAAGAGGAGAAGACGTTAACCCTAGCGATTGAAGATGGCTTACTTGTGAGGAAGGGGAGATTGTCTAATAAGGAGCAAAAGGCAGAGGAAAAAGGCTATCGTAATGGCAGTGAATTGAGGGCGAGAGAGATTGCCTCCAATTTGTTAGCAAGCGGGCTTTTATTGGAAAAGGTAGCAGAATACACCGATTTATCTTTAAAAACGGTGAGAGATTTAGCCTTGAAAAGAAGCGATGATTTTAAAAAATAGTTGAAAAATCCTTTAGCAATTATGAATCAATCGCTAAAGGATTCTATTTCTCATTCGTGATCTGCTAACAGACCAGTTTGCATTAGCTGCTGGTTCTCTTTTAAATTGCGCAGGTTTGTTTCATAGTCTTTAGTATACATGATTGAATATATTGTGTTCAAAACATACTCAAAGGCAGTTTGCGAAGAAAAGGTCGCAATTTTAGCAAAATCATATTCTTCTTGCATAGTTAGCAGCAAATGTGTGGCAAAAGGGACCATCGGAGAATCAGGATTGCCTGTTAGCAAAATGATCGGGACTCCTTTTTCATGAAGATAGTGCATGATTTTGTTATAAGGCTGAACAATTCCGCTATAGGATAGGAAAAAGGCACAATCTTTTTCAGTTATACCCACAGCAGTCCATTCGGTGTCGGCATATTCCTCAGCCTGAATAGCAAATTTGTTAATTTTAATTAATTTGTTTTGGAAGCTGCGTGCGCGCATTTGTGTGTCTCCTCGAGCATAAAGAAAAATCCGGTCAGCATTCATCAAGGTATCTACAGAGGCTTTTAGCACGGCTTCGTCTAGTTGAATTAGAGAACGGCGGACGGTACTAATTGTTAGGTCGGCCATTTTTTTAGCAATTTCTGCGGGTGTATCTAAGTGATGAAAAGGAAAATTAGCATTAACCTCTTCAGCTGAGTGAAGCTGAGCATATACCACTTCTGCAAGTGCATCTTTGAATTGGCGAAAACCGGAGTATCCCAACTTTTGAGCCAGACGAACAATTGTAGAGTGGGAGGAAAAGGTTTTTTCGGCTAAGTCTTGAATAAAAATAGTGGGGATATCTGCCAAGTTCCCCAGTATGTATTCTGCAATACGTTTTTCTGCCAGACTAAAGTTTTCTTGTTGCTTCAACCGTTCGATAACAAGCATGAGACAAATTCCTTTCTAGTGGGTTCTTCGTGAACATCATGTTCATTGTTTAGCTCTAGATAGACAAAAGTGTGAACATCAGTTGCTAAGTCGTGCCTTTAAATGTAATTGTTTTGAGAAGTAGTTATAATTAGTTTATCAATAAAAGAAAGAGGACTGATAACTTGTTAACTATTGCATATTTAGGTAATGGAAAAAGTACGAACCGTTACCACTTACCATTTTCTACCAAGCTAGGAGACAAAATCAACGTAAAAACTATTTTTTCTCCTTCTGGACGTCAAGCTTGGACACCCCTTGATGGCACTCATTATACCACTGATTTAGATGATATCTTGACAGACGAAGAAATTCAACTAGTGGTTATTACAACACCAGTAAAATTTCATTATGAGTATGCGAAAAAGACTTTAAATGCTGGGAAGAATGTTTTATTGGAAAAGCCTTTTACCGAAACTTCAGATGAAGCTAAGGAGCTGTTTGCTTTAGCCAAAGAAAAAGAACTGTTCTTGCAATGCTATCAAAATCGGCGATTCGATTCAGATTTCTTAACGGTTCAAAAAGTGATTGAAAGCGGTAAGCTGGGAGATTTACTTGAAGTGGAAATGCATTATGATTATTTTCGTCCAGAGATACCTGAGAGCGCAGAACATTTTTCACGAGAGGACAGTTATTTGTACGGTCATGGCTGTCACACGATTGATCAAGTTCTAAGCTATTTTGGCGAACCGGATCATATTCATTACGATGTACGTCAGTTGTTAGGTGACGATCGGATGAACGATTACTTTGATTTAGACTTTTACTACGGCAAGCTGAAAGTATCGGTAAAATCCAGCTATTTCCGTTTAAAGGAACGCCCAAGTTTTGTGATTTATGGTAAAAAAGGATCCTTTGTGAAGCAAACCAAAGATCGCCAGGAAGAGCATTTGAAAGTATTTTATATGCCAGATCATGCAGACTTCGGGATTGATCTTCCTGAACATTATGGTGTGTTAACCTATTTGGATAATGAAAAGAATTATCACGAAGAAAAAGTTGTCTCAGAAGTAGGGGATTACAGCCGGATTTATGAAGGTGTTTATCAGGCGATTATTCATGGCAAGGAAAAAATTGTGAAGGATGAAGAAACTATTCTGCAAATGGAAATTTTAGAAACAGGAATTGCTAAAATGCTGGCAGACCACTAGGAGGAAAAGAGATGAAATTAGGAATCGCTGGGGCAGGTATGATCGTAAAGGATTTCTTGACTATTACGCCTGATCTGCCGCAAATTGAACTTTCGGCAATTTTGTCTTCAGAACGCAGCTTAGCTAAAACGAAAGAACTGCAGGCTGAGTATGGGATTGGTGCAGTTTTTACTGACTATCAGGATTTTTTACGAGCGGGGGATTTTGATACCGTTTATGTGGCATTGCCTAATCATCTACATTTTCAATATGCTTATGATGCGTTGGATGCGGGCAAGCATGTCATTTGTGAAAAGCCCTTTACTTTGCATTTGCACGAGCTAGAGACTTTGCACAATTTAGCTAAGAAAAAAGACTTACTACTATTTGAGGCAATTACCAATCAATACTTAGGTAATTTTCGGCGAATGCAGGATTTTATTGAAAAGATTGCTCCTATTCATATGGTTTCCTGCAACTATTCACAATATTCTTCTCGTTATGACGCTTTCAAGCAAGGGGAGCTTCCCTTGGCCTTCGATCCAGCTGCTGGTGGTGGCGCCTTAATGGATATAAATATTTATAATTTGCATCTTGTAGTGGGGTTATTAGGGACTCCGCGAATCGCAAGGTATTTTCCTAATTATCAGCGAGCAGTGGATACGTCTGGAGTAATCGTGATGGACTATGGACAGGCCAAAGCAGTTTGTGTAGGCTCAAAGGATATGGATGGCGAAAGCTACGTTCGAATTCAAGGAGAAAACGGGGAGTTGATGATTAATGGCCCAACCAATTCTCTGCCTTTAGGGTCAGTAAAACTGAGCAACGGCGAACAGCACGTTCTAAAACAGAATGTCCATCCTCATCGAATGTATGAGGAATTCCAGCGGTTTGCTAAAGCAATTGATCAGCATGATGTGGTATTTGCCAATCAGCAGATGCGTCATAGTCTGGAAGTAATGAGTGTGCTGGAAAAAGCCAGAATTTAATTATCGAGGCAAAAAAGGAAGGGATTGCAGCGGATTCTCCATTGTTAGTCTAAGAAAACTTACACTTGGGAAATCGTCGCAATCCATTCCTTTTTTCATTGAAGTCAAAATTTAAGCATCAATCATATTCTATTCATTATAGATACTCACAACATTAAACCAACGACGCTCATGTTGGGCATAACGGTTTAAAGAAAATCCGGATAAAGTAAAACCAATGATAGAGATAATCAATCCAAAGAGCATCAGCCAGCTGGCGATTTTAGGAATTAAATATTTTGATCTCATACGCTTACCACCTTTCTTTGGAATACGGATTGACGAATTTTGCGGGTCATCCAGCGGTGACCATTGATGAAGAAGGCACTACATTTGTAAGTTGCCCAAAGGAAGAACATTCCTATTCCAAAGAGCAGCATACCCACACCTAGCTGAGTTACGCCGATGAAGAAAACATTCATGATTGCCAATGGACTAGTCAACGTAGCGATTAAACCACCTAACAAAAGTCCGCCTCCCAAACATGCAAAGGTGAAGGGGATACACCAGATCACAATATAAAAGCTTAGTACCACACAGAATGCGGCAAGAGCCAGACTACCCCAAAGTGGAAATCCTAAAATCAATAACAATAAAATTAGAGGACTAAAGCGTTTAGGCACTTTGATTTCCTGTGGAATACCTGCGGCCTCGTAAGCCAAGGCTTGTGGATCGCCCATTTTCGCGACTGCTTCTTCTTCAGTATACCCATCTTCAATTAAATCCATAATCATTTCGTCGTAATACTCGATTAGCCGTTGTACTTCACTTGGACGTACCTCATAGGCTAGATAATTGCTCAATTCCTTAATAAATTCAACTCGCTGCATTTTTGACACTTCCTTTAATGTATTGGTGGATAGCTTCTACCTGTTTCCAATCGTTTAAAAACTGTTGGATACTGTTTTGTCCTTCATCAGTCAGCTGGTAGTATTTTCGCAGCCGGCCATTGTGAATTTTCGAGTAGGTAGTTACTCGCTTACTCGTTTCTAAACGCTTCAAAATCGGATAGAGGGTGGATTCAGTAATCTCAATTTGGTGATTGATCTGCTTGACAATTTCATAGCCGTAAGAGTCTTGATGAGCTAGTGCAGCCAAAACACAGTATTCAATCAGCCCTTTTTTTAATTGGCTATTCATGTGCATCACCTTTCTATACCTTATACTATACATGACATAGTATAAGCCGACTATAGGACTAAAGTCCGATTATTAGAAAACGCTGAAAGAAGTGAGCGTGTCGTATAATTATTTAGTACTAAGAGTCTTTTTTGATAATCTATGTAGTCAGTGCATATCTTTCCAAATAAAAAAGCTGTGACCTTGAAGTCACAGCAGTACTTGCGAATTAAATTTGTGTAACGTGAACCTGGTTGCCACGCTCTTTAATGATAGCAATCAAGTCTTCTGTTTTTACCCAAACAGTTGCCGTATTGTCATTAGGATGTACACCGATCAGACCTGGTTCCTTTAAGAAATCTTCATCAATAAAGAATTGAACCATACAATCGGAATCATTTAACATGCCAAAAGGCGACACTGCTCCTGGAATTAAGCCCATTACATTCATCAGATCAGTTTCTGAAGCAAAAGATAGTCGACGGGTTCCATTTTTCGCTCGAAATTCTTTTAGATCCACGCGCTTATTTCCTTGAACGCTAATAATATAAAAGTTTTTTTTCTTATCATCACGAACAAAAAGATTTTTAGCATCCGCTTCTGGATAAGGTAAATCAACTTCGCTAAGCTCTTCCATATTGTAAACAGCTTTATGCTCAGTAATCTCATGCCAAAAGTCTTTTTCATTTAAAAAATTGAAAATTTCTTCCTTATTCATAAAAAATCCCCTTTACAACCTTCATGTTTGTTAAATTATATCATAATGATAAGCGGGGATAAATGAACTGATCAAAAATTATTTACTCTTACCAAAGAAGTTGCTGCTGTCAGACTACTCTTTAAAGCCTCATCTAATTTTCCTTCGCGGGCCTTTTTTGCCTTTCTGGACTTTTCCAAGTCCCCGATCCGAACCCTAAAATAGATTTTACAGCAGGGATAAAGGTAGTAATAATTGTTAGAGCGTTCATCATCCAGTAAAAGAGCATGTATAAAGGGGCGAAAAATAAGTACTTCAACTTGCGGCTGCCATCATCTGCGATCAATGAGGCCAGCAATTGGAAGGTACCCGAGAGCATTTCGAAACAAACAAAAACAAAAGCCATTGTGAACATGTGGTAAATCCGCTCAGTATTTCCTTCAAGCAGGAAGTGGATAAGCAAAAGGACAAAAAGAATACTTGAGATCCAGAAAAAGAAGGACCAAACAATGCTAAGGGATTGATCAACAAACATGATCGTCCGACCAATATTTTTAAGTGGATGCAAAAATACTTTTTTGAAGTTCGTCAACCATACTTCAGTTCCACCTTTAGCCCAACGTTTCCGTTGTCGATAAAGCATCCGAAGATTCTCAGGGACTTCCATGAAAAACATAATTTGTGGTGCAAACAACGACAACCAACCATCCATTTGGTGATCCCAGGCAATACTAATGTCCTCAGTAGCTCGATCTTGTCTAAATAAACCAACATCGATTAAAGCATCCTTTCGATACATAGTATTGGCACCGCTGTAAGCATAAATCCCGCCTAAAACGCCAATTTGCGTCCGCTTGATAATACCAACGATACTAGAAAATTCAACCGTTTGAGATTTAGCAATTAGTCGAGAGCGATTTTGTACATCCATATTAGCAGTTACAGCAGCAATGTTAGTAGCATCAGGCCTCAAGAAGTAATTCACATAACGATTCAATGCATCCGGTTCAGGTACTGTATCTGCATCATTGCTCAAAATCAACTTACCTTTGGCAAAGCCTAAGCCAATGTTGAAAGCATGCGCTTTTCCTTTATTTTTTTCAATTCGTATTACACGCAAAGTAGAATACTTTTTTTGGAGCTCAGCTAATATCTCTGGAGTCTGATCGGTGGAACCATCGTCAGTCACCAATACTTCATAATTCTCATAATTTATTTTTGTCATTAAGTAATCAATCGTTTTCTCAATCACGATTTCTTCATTATGAGCAGGAACCATGATGGTCACAAAGGGTTCTACTTCTGTTGGAATAACATCCCAGTCTTTTTGACGATATTTAAACAACAGACCGTAACAGAATACACCGATAAACCAATAAAAACTGCCAATAATCGGATAAGTGATTAAAATAAGAAAAATAACCGTTAAAAAAGCATCTAAAACAGGGTGGCCTGTTTGGATCAGGGTGATCATAAATCAACATCCCCTTTCTTATAAAGGTCTTGAACATAATGAGTGTCTAAATTTTGTTCTTCCTTTACCAAATAATAACAAGCGGCTTCACGTTCTTCCTTGGGACCAAAACGCTTTTCAAAGTCATCACTCAATAATTGTTGCCGTTTTTTAACACGTTTGGCATCATACATCTCTTTTTTTTGCAATAAATGTCTAAAGCGATAATTATTCCAGATAGTCAAAATAATTGAAAAAATAAGAATTACCAAAAAAGCAATTGATAGAAAAATCATTAAGAAAACAAGGGTTTGGATCTCTTCAACATAAGTAAAAAGATTGAGCTTGTGAGCTAAATCTCCCAAAAAAAGTGGGGATAATACCCAAACAAATGGAAGGACAACTAACATCCATCCTACAATAGCGACTGACGATTGAACTATTTTCAACCCAAAATGTTTTTTTTCAAAATAAGGGTCTGTAACTAATAATTTACTGACCTCGTCTCTACTAATATTTTTCTTCATAAATTAGACTTCCTCTCATGAATGTTAAGGTATGCACAGTATAAGACATTTTGAGCTTAAAAGCTTTTAAATAGGCTTGTAATTCGTCAATATAACAAAAAAAATTAAAACCATAAGAGAATAACAAGGAATTGCTAGCGAAAGAAACTCAACGAAAAAGAGAACAAATGTTCTTTTTGTGGTATAATTAGAACAACGGGGGAAGAAAATGACTATACAAAAACTATCAAAGCAGCTGACAGAAAAGCAATTTCGACACTATTACTATTTAAAAGAAGACTTAATCAGTTTTTGTCGTCAAGAACATTTGCAAACTACTGGCAGCAAGCAGGAACTAACGGACCGAATTGCTCATTATTTAACGACAGGAGAAAGGCAGACGGTTCAACGCTTTTCTAAAAAAAATACTCGGACAGCCATTCGTTTATCAGAGCAAATCGAAGAAAATATCGTTTGCTCAGAAATCCATCGTGCTTTTTTTAAAGAGCAAATTGGTCCACAGTTTTCCTTCAATGTCCTGTTTCAAAAATGGCTGAAGCAAAATGCTGGCAAAACATACGAGGAAGCAGTAACCGCCTATCAAGAAATTTTGGCGCAAAAGAAAGCAAAGCCTACTCAAATTGCTCAGCAATTCGAATACAATGCCTACATTCGCTCATTCTTTGCAGCAAATAAAGGCAGGAAGTTGTCAGAGGCGATTACTTGTTGGAATTATAAAAAGACCCAACCAGGATCGAATGAATTTGAAATACAGGATATGGAAATCTTGAAGGAAGGGGGAGAGTAGCAGTGGCCATATGGAATCCATGGCGTGGTTGTCACCGAGTAAGTGAGGGGTGTCGTCATTGCTTCATTCATGAAGGAGACAAAAAGCGCAAACAAGATACCAGTATAATTGAACAAACTGCACAGTTTGATGCACCAATTAAGAAAACAAAGCAAGGAAAGTATAAGATGAAAGCAAATCAGCAAGTCTTTGTTTGTTTCTCCAGCGACTTTTTCATCGAGGCTGCCGATGCTTGGCGGAAAGATTGCTGGAAAATGATGAAAGAACGTTCTGATCTGGATTTTTTCTTTTTGACTAAACGAATCCAACGTTTTGAAGAGGTGATACCAGCAGATTGGGGCGAAGGCTATGACAATGTAAACATTGGTGTTTCAGTAGAAAATCAACAAATGGCCGATCAACGACTTAGCTACTTTCAAACCTTACCAATCAAGCATAAAAGCATTGCTTGTCAACCATTAATAGGTCCGGTTAGCTTAACCGACCATCTTTCTGATGTAGAATTAGTTGTAGCCGGTGGTGAATATCACCAAAATGCTAGACCATTAGACTATCAGTGGATTTTAAATCTAAGAGAAGAATGTATAGAACATCAAACAGCCTTTGAATTTCGACAATGTGGCACTCATTTTGTTAAAGACGGGCAAAAGTATCAGTTAAATTATCGACAACTATTTGGCCAAGCAAAAAAAGCAGGGATTAATTGGTATCCATAGTTTAACGGGATAAAAAAAGTAACCAAAAAACTAGAACTCGCCAGCTACAGCATTAAGGCGAATTCTAGTTTTTTATACTTTCACAATCTCTCTTAATCCGTTAGTACGTAATTGTTCTTCCAAGGCTGGTTCAAGACCTTGGTCAGTTACTAGAACATCCATTTGATTAATCGGCAAAAAGGTATACAATGCTCGATGTCCGATTTTAGTATGGTCGGTTACAACAATATGCGTTTTCGCAGCCTTTATCATGTTTGTTTTCGCGGGAACCAACAGTTCATTGAAGTGGGTTAGTCCTTTTTCAATGTTTAAGGCTGGCGTAGCTACAAAAACCTTGTCCACATCCAGCTTTTCCAGCGTTTCATTAGTAATCTGGCCATTTAGCATAAAGCTGTCATGGAAAAGAGTTCCCCCTGTTACAATGGTTGTAATTCGACGGTTTTGTCGTAAGACGGAGGCGATATTCAAATCGTTTGTTACAACAGTTAGTGCTTGATAGTGAGTACTCTCGTTTAATGCCTTAGCAATTTGCAGTGTAGTTGTTCCGGAATCTAAAATGATACACTCGCAATCCTTTACCATCTTAGCAGCATAAGCGCCAATACGAATTTTTTCATTGATACATTCAGTTTCTCGATCTTCAAAATCTGGTTCATCGCGCTTGATACTTACGGGGACAACACCTCCATGAATGCGTGAAACTAATCCCTGTTCTTCCAATTCATCTAGGTCACGGCGAATAGTTGTCTCGTGAACTGCAAATATCTTTGCTAACTCATTAACCGAAATGAACTGGTTTTCTTCAATTTTATTAAGTATTTTGGCTCTGCGTTCTTCTGTTAACACTTTTCCATCCTCACTTTCGCTCGTTTTCTCTCTTTTTTATTGTACCTTAAAAAGAGAAAGTTTGCTCATAAGGTGAATATCCTTATAATTTATTTAAGTTAATTATACCTAAAGTGTGAAATGCTAAATAGTTGTAAGTAAAGCTGGGTGGTTTTGGCAAGCTGTCATAATTTCTGTAAAATCTTGATAGCTAGCTAAAGGGAGAATTTCTATTTCTTCTGCAATCGGGATAAAGTCATTCAGATGATAAACCTTCAGACCAGCTGCTGAAGCTGAAAGAACGCCGTTTGTGGAATCTTCGAATACAATAATATCGGATTTAGGATGGCCTGAACGTGCAGCTGCTAAGTGAAAAATTTCTGGATCTGGTTTACCTTTTAACACTTCACTTCCAAAAGCAGTAAAGTCGAAATAATCCCAAATATCTAAGGCTTCTAAAATCAGCTGTGCTTCTGTTTGTGAGGAGGAGGTTGCTAATCCGCAAGTAATTTCAGCTTGGCGACAAGCTTGTAAAAATTCAGCTGTTCCGCAATTCAATTCAAAATGTGCGTTATTCACGTAATTTTCTCGCACTTGAAGTACTTGCTCCAGCAAAGCGTCAAAAGGAAAAGCGCTCCCATATTCTTTAAGAAACAATGGTTTAATTTCGTTGATAGGACTACCTAAAACAGTTCGATAGAAATCGGTTGTTAAGTCATAACCTTCATGCTGCATCAAATTTTGCCAACAAGCAAAATATTTCTTTTCAGAATTAATCAATGTTCCGTCCATATCAAAAATGGCACATTTCATTTAAACAGCTCCTCTGTTTTCTTTTAATCTTACCATAAAAAGAAACCGTAAAATCAATGATTTTACGGTTTGGAGTGAACAGGCTGATTGTGAAAGATGGTTTGCATAGCTCGCCGCAGTGGGAAGTAGAGCAAACTGACAATTATAATAGTAGAAAAAATATTAATGACTGTTGCTGGCATCGTTGCTAAAGCTGCAAAAAAGGCTGGTTTTAGCTGTGCTCCAGCAATCATACTCATGATAGTTGCTTTGATTACTGACATAATAAACTTAGCAACTCCCGCCATTATACCAATTACTACCACCTGCCAGACAGCCTTGGGATATTTTTTGAACAACATAAATCCCGTATAGGCTGCAGCTCCAACGACAAAGCTTTCGATTAGAAAGTAAGGTGCTTCGTTGGCATAACCATTAAGTAAATCGAAAATGAAAAAACCTAACCCGCCAGCCAAGGAACCCTGCCAATAGCCGGTTAACAAAACTGCTAGTAAGACGACAGCATTTCCAAAATGGATAAACGCGCCTGTAGGTAAAGGGATCTTGATCATCGTTCCAGCAATCGTCAAGGCGGTAAAGAGAGAAATTAGGACCAGTGTTTGTACTTTTTTATCACTATTCATTGTTTGTCAACTCCAATCGTTTTTCTGCGTGGGTATAAGCACCGTGCCAAACATGTCCCACAAATGGATTAATGGCGATACCAGCACGAATCGCTGCTTCCACAAATTGAATCGCTAAATCAATGGCCTGAGTAACCGAATATTGTTTAGCCAAAGCAGCAGTAATTGCGGCAGCGAAGGTACAGCCGGCGCCGTGATTATAATTAGTATGAATCAACGGGTGAGGGTAGAAGGTAAAGTTACTTCCATCATAGTGAAGATCATAGGCTTGATCCAAATTTAACTGTGAACCGCCCTTAATCACTACATGCTTTACACCGAAAGAATGAATGATTTCGGCTGCTGATTTCATTTCTTCCTTGCTGTTCAGTTTGCCCATATGTGAAAGAATACCCGCTTCCCGTAAATTTGGGGTTGTGATAAAGGCTAGCGGTAAAAGCTGTTTACGAATCGCTTCCACTGATTCAGCATGAACGAATTCATCTGTTCCTTTACCACCAATTACCGGATCCACAACAATCTTTTTCTGGTAAGACGTCAAGCTGCGACTGACCATTTCGATGATTTCCTTATTCGGCAGCAGGCCAGTCTTGACACTATCAATGGGTCCAGCAAAAGCAGAATCAATTTGTTGCTGAATGAGGGCAGGTGCTAGTGGACTCATTGTATGTTTGCCGGTTTTAGGTTCCATCGTTACAATTGAAGTAATTGCTGCTAAACCAAACACACCAAATTCTTGAAAGATCTTCAAATCGGCTTCTAATCCGCCGCCGCCAGTTGCGTCCGAACCAGCAATGGTTAATACTTTTTCCATAGAATGACTCCTTTCAACTTTCTTTCAAGAATAAAGTAAAATAATAGGAAAGAAAACAGCCAATTGGCTTTGTTTTTCCTCAGCCAATTCAAAAAAGCAGACAATAAAATGCCTGCTTTTACTAATTATTTAGTTTCCTTCAACCATTCATCACGAATACTTTCCGTTAAGTGGATGATTCGCTCGCCTACTTCAGCATATTGGTTGGTAGAAAGATTAGCTAAAGATACCCTAACTGCCCATTCGCCACTGCCGAAAGCATTGGCTTTTAGGAGCATCAGCTGTTCTTTTTCTGCTAATATAGTCAAAATTTTAGTCACTGTCCAGGATTTCTTTAAGTAGGTTGCAAAAGCCTGCCCATAACGCTTGCGGACCCACTCCTCAAAATCAATTTCACAATAATAGGCGGTATCTAAAGAAGCTAAGGGTTCTTCTAGGCCGAGTGTGTGGAACAATAATTTTTCCCGCTCATGACAGATTGCCATTACTTCATCTTTGTAGGCTTGTCCTTCATCCATCAAAGAATATAGGCTGAATAAAGTCATCATAACCTGTTGCGGAGAAGATAATCCCGCGGCATGGTTCAATGCCACGTCTCTGCTGTCAGCAACAATTCGATCAATAAAAGGAATCGAACCAGGATCGCTGGACACAGAAGCATATCGCGCAGCTAATTTAGCGGTAGATTCATCTGGCAGTTTCGCAATCAATTGATCAAAAATCGAGTCTCTTGCCACGGCAATCGTTCCAACTCGCCAACCGGTGGCACCAAAATATTTAGAGTAAGAATAAATACAAGCAGTATTGTAAGGTAATTCCGCAAACAAGGATTTAAACGTAGGTACAAAGGTCCCGTAAACATCATCGGTCAAAATCATTAAATCTTTATGATCAGTCGCAACAATTTCTTTAATTAAGTCAATTGTTGGCTGACAAATCGCATTTGCTGTTGGATTGCTGGGATTTACTACAAAAACAGCTTTGATAGTAGTATCCCGCAGCTTATTGATTTCGCTGTCAGGGAACTGGTAACTAGATTTACCATCTAGTACGGTTTGTTGGGCTTGAATTTTCACCACATCAAAATCGTACTGCGGCAATTCAGGAATTTCCAAATAAGGTGCGAAGGTTGGCAGCATCAACGCAATTTTGTCTCCCTGATGCAACAGAAAATTGTTCATCAACGTATCAAACATATAACAGATGCCCGCAGTTCCACCTTCTACTGCGAAAATATCAAAGGGGATTGTAGAGTCTGCAAATAATTCTTGGTTCAAATATGCTTTAATTGGTCCTTCACAGGCTGTTAGACAGCGTACTGGATTAGGATAGTTATCGCCAATAATGTGGTCTAACATTTCAGTTAGCCAATCCTCTTTAGGCAGTCCTAAGTAATTGTTATCAGAATACCAGACTTTTTTTAAAAAATTACTGCCTTTACCAGGATGTGCAGTCAAAAAGTCGATAAATCTTTGGCTGCGACCTTCTTTAGCTGTAATCATACCAGCGGTTAGTTCGCCATTGTCATGAAGCGTTTCTTGTGTAGCGAACTGTCCTAATAAAAAGAATGCTTCACGAGGCGTTGGAGCCGTCCAGTTAGGATTCCCGCGACCAGCGTTCAATAAGTTTTTGCCTTTATTTTCTTCATGAACCTTTTTCTCTAAAAATAAACTTAATTCAAAAGGACTTAATTCTTCTAGGTTTTTCTCGGTAGCGATGGGCATAATTTCTCCTCACTTTACGATTTATACTTTTATAATAAACCCTTAGTTTTGAAAAATACCGTTAATCTACTAAGAGCTTCCAAAGAATCTAGGTGAAGGAATTCTCATAAATAATTTGTTTTTCTTTGCGTATTTTTACTTATTTTTTTAAGGTTAAATGGGTGAGAGGGTAGGGACGTCCTTGACCGTCTAAGGGACTTTCTCCAGTCACTAGAAACCCTTGTTTAAGATAAAAATGCAAGCCAGCTTCATTTTGAGTGTTCACATCCACTGAACGAATATGATCTTTTTCAATTAATTGCTGAAGAATTTGACTGCCTAATCCTTTTTGCCGATGCTGAGGAGCCAAAAACAGCATTTCTAAATGATGCTCCGTAGTTCCGCTAAAACCAACCAATTGATCATAATCATACCAAATTTTTAAAGTAACCTGCGGGAAATACGTGGGCAGTTCTTGCTTGATTGCCAATAAATCCTGTTCATTTAAAAAGGTATGAGAAGCGCGAACAGACTTTTCCCATAATTCAACCAAAACAGGATAATCTTCTTTTTCTGCTAACCGGTAATACATATATATCATCCTTTCCGTGCTTCATTTTCTCACAAAGCTTGCTATCAAACCAGCCGAAAACATTCTAAGGAAAAACCAAGCTGGATTTCTAGGAAAATTCACTTTTTCAGCATAAACTAGTGAGACTGATGAAAGACTTAGAACAAATCGGGCGCAGGACCCATGAGAAAAAATGGGAAAACAGCGATAATAGTTCTTGTAGGAGGGATCGTCATGGATCAAATAATTGCTTTAGTATTTATTGGCTTATTAGTCTATTTTGTTGTTAAAGTTGGCTCGTTCTTGTGGCGTATTGCCGGAGTTTTATTTTTACTGTTCCTTTTATACACTTATAAGGACCAAATGATTACTAACATTCAATCTTTTTTGGCTTCACCTAATTTAGGCGGATTATGGCAGCAGGCAACAGATTTTGTAGGCAACTTATGGCAAAAGGTTATCGGATTTATTTAAGCTTAAGCTTGAAGAATCCGAATTCGAATTAAATAAAATTGATATCTCATTGAGCCAGGCAGATTTTCTGTTTGGCTATTTGTTTGTCTTACGCTTGTATATAATATTGGAAAGTAAAATAAGTAATAACTAAGAAAGCAAAAAGAATTAGCAGATTAGTAAATTGAATAATACGTGTTTTCTTATAACAGCTTTTCATCTTATGAAATGATACAGATAAAAAACAGCTGTTTTAATCCTTTAGAATAAAAAACTTGAAATTATTTTTGTTTTAAGGGATTATAGAGATAGTTGGAAACGCACTTGTAAAATGGGTGTTCTTTTGTGACAGGAGAGAACTTCTTTTTTAGTACAGAATAATTGATTGTTGTATTCTGTTACTTTATCTTAGGAGGCGCCTATGTTAGAGCTGGTAAATGTGTCGAAGCTTTACGGAAAAACACAAGCACTAAAAGAGATAACCTTCTCCGTTCGGGCAGGAGAAATTGTTGGGATTGTTGGAAAAAGCGGCTCTGGGAAAACTACGCTGCTGCGTTTGCTGAATTTAATGGAGCAGGCCAGCTCAGGACAAATTTTGATTGACGGAATAGATGTTCAAACCCTCTCTAAAAAAGCCCTACGTCAACAGCAGCAGCAAATGGGCATGATTTTTCAAAACTACAATTTATTGGAAAATTTGAAAGTCATCGATAATGTTGCGTTGCCACTGAAGCTGTTAAAGAAAAAGCGACCGGAGAAAATCAATCAACTATTAAACTTCGTTGATATGGACCATAAGGCTCAAATGTATCCAGCGCAGCTTTCTGGAGGTGAGAAGCAACGGGTCTCCATTGCCCGTGCCTTAAGTCGAAATCCCAAATGGCTGTTGTGTGATGAGGCCACTAGCTCATTGGATGAAGAGAATACAGAGACAGTTGTTCGTTTATTGCATAAAACTCACCAAGAATTAAAGCCAACGATTTTCTTTGTTAGCCATGAATTGGAAACGGTAAAAAGCTTGTGTGACCGAATTTTGGTAATGGAAAATGGTCAACTGGTTGGAGAATTCAAGAACAATCCTCGCAAGTTTTTAGACGACAACCTTTCTTATCTGCAAAAGGTAGAAAGGAGTTTACAGGCATGACATTTCCCGAAACCTTTATGGAATATTGGCCTTCACTAATAATCGGGCTAAAAGAAACAGGAATTATGATGGCGATCTCAATGGCTGTTTGTTTACTAATTGGCTTACCATTAGGATTAAGTTTGTTTTTGGCTAATCCGAAAGTCAAGGGAAATCGTCTTGGTTTGTATTGGGGTCTGAATTTTATTGTCACAGTAATACGTTCGTTTCCATATTTACTATTGGTCATCGCGTTAATTCCGGTAACTCGCGGGATGTTGGGGAAAGCTTTTGGTTCAATTCCTTCATCGGTTCCATTAAGTATTGTTGCTGTAGCGATTTTTGCTCGCTTAGTTGAACAAGTTCTTCTAGATGTCCCAGAAGAAATCTATTTTCTAGCTAATTCATTAGGCACGACTCAACTGCAATATATTTGGAATTTTTTATTAGTAGAAGCTAGAAGCGGATTGGTATTGGCCTATACTACTACTGCTGTAAGCATGGTGTCTTATTCAACAGTGATGGGCGTTGTTGGCGGTGGAGGAATTGGTGATTTTGCGGTTCGAGTCGGCTACCAACGATATGAATATGGAATAATGTACGTTGCCATTATTATTATGATTGCCTTGGTTTTTATTTTACAAATGATGGGAAATTTACTAGCCCAAACAATTGATAAACGAAAATAGGAGGAAAAAGAATGAAGAAAGTTTATTTGGTTGGATTGGTTTTGGCAGCAGTTTTGATGCTCGCAGCTTGTGGAGGAAAGGACTCTGCAGCAAATAAGAATGACAAAGAAATTACAGTAGCAGTGCAATTGGAATCCTCCAAAGACATTTTGGAAATTGCTAAAAAGGACGCCGAAAAGAAAGGCTATACAATCAATATTATGGAAGTTAGCGATAATGTAGCTTATAACGATGCTGTGCAGCATGAAGAAGCTGATGCAAATTTTGCGCAGCACGAACCATTTATGAAGATGTTCAACCAAGAAAAGAAAGCAGATCTGGTAGCTGTCCAACCAATTTATTATTTTGCTGGCGGCTTTTATTCCAAAGAATACAAAGATGCCAATGAACTGCCTGACAATGGGAAAGTTGGCATCCCTAGTGACCCAACCAATGAAGGACGGGCACTAGCTATTTTAAATGCTAAAGGCATTATTGAATTAAAAGAAGGAGTCGGTTTTGACGGCACCATTGATGACATTATAAAAAATCCTAAAAACTTAACCTTTGAACGAATTGATCTATTGAATTTGGCAAAAGCCTATGATGAAAATGATATCGCAATGGTCTTCTGTTATCCTGCGTATTTGGAACCAATTAAGCTCACTACAAAAGATGCGATCTTGTTAGAAGATGAAGAGGCGAGTAAGCATTATGCTTTGCAAGTAGTCACTCGTGCTGATGAAAAAGACAGTGAAAAAATTAAGGTCTTAAAAGAAGCGATGACAACAAGCGAAGTAGCCGATTACATTAAAAATAGTTCTGCTGGAGCAAACATCCCCGCCTTTTAATTTTAAAACAAATCCCCCATGAGTTAACTCTTGGGGGATTTTTAGACCTTTCGAACATCATTTTGCAATAGCTGCTGACAACGTTGGTAGCTGTCAATCACTTCAGAAGGCACATCCACATGGGGGATAAAGCCTGCACCCTTCGGACCATACCCGTTGGGATTATCCTGCAAGCGCCGAATTTCGCCGATTACTAAAGAAAGAAAATACTCGGAGCTCCACCAATCGTTCATTACAGAATTAGCGAACTGTGGCGCATTGTCGTAACTAATTAAAACTGGCGGTTCTAAAGGAATTGGTTGAATAGCCTCCTTAGACAAAGTCCATTCTTGCAGCAAAGTGACATAACTGCGCAACTGCAAAAGCGGGTCCTGTACTAGCCAGAAAGATTTTGGTCGATTTTCATTGGTAAACAGATCACGAGAGAACTGGGCGTTTTCTCCTGTATTAGTAGATTGAGTGTCCAGATAAAAAGTTAGCTCATGAGTTGGATAATACTTGTTAAATAAAGCAGCTGTAATTTCTGCCTCTGATTTCTTTTCCCAGTCAGGTAAACTTATTTCAGGGCCACGCTTTTTAATGCTTTCGATTAGACGTTGAGTACCATGACCAATCCCGCCAGCAAAAATCACCTGAGTAATTTCAGTCTTTTGTTGACAAAAGTGTGCGGCAGCTTCCGTTAACTCAGGAATGCTATTCCCCGCAATCAGCAAGGTATTCGATTCAAAGGTGGCATTTTTAGGAAATGTAGTCAGATAGTCAACCAATAGTGCTAAGTCCTTGAACATAAAAAACTCCTTTACGTGTAGTATAAAACTGTTAATATGTATTGTAACACTTTTAAAGTCAAAAGAAGGCAAACAGAGCAGTTTTCAACTAAAGTGTTGAACTGTCAAAAATATTAAAAAAGCAGGGGAGTGATAGTATGCTGGAAAAACGAGTAGAAAAACAGATTAAGCAAATCATCGATGAATGTGATCGTCTAATTCAGGCTGAAAAATTTGATGAATTGGTAAATCATTACACTCAAGATGCTGTGCTGGTGGTTAAACCAGGGATGGAAGTTCATGGGAGAGCCCAGATCAAGTCGGCCTTCATTAAGATTGCGGCTTATTTTGCTAACTCCATTAAACCAACCGAAGGAAAGATGATTTATTTATCAGGTGGAGATGTTGTCCTAGTTTTAGCCCAAACTTTCTTAGAAGCTAGTGAAGAGGCCGTCAAAAATTCAGAATTTTCGATGGAGCGAAGAGCTACTTATGTGTTTCAAAAGGTGGAAGGACAATGGTTGTGCGCAATTGATAACTCCTATGGAACCACACTTTTAGAATTTGAAGATAAATTATCATAATGTAAAAAAGGACTTGTCGACAAAAACAAGTCCTTTTTATAGTAAGCTTCGCTACAAAATGTACTTCATGAAGAAAAAAATACAGCCTAAGAAGAAAACACCAGATACAATCAGCCAGCTTTTATGCTTAATCATAATAAATTTTCCGTAGCAAAATGCCCCAACTGCACCTGAGATCAAACTTAAAATATCCATCACCTGATGGTCGGTTATAATGCGGGCAATCAAAAGAATGCTCACTAAGATTAGACTAAATGCCGCAGCTGTGCCCATTGCGAATTCATTGCTGTTCATTTTTTGTTGTCGTTTTTCCATCTTTTTCGCTCCTCACCAAACCCCGTGTTTAATTATTATACGTGATTCCGCTTACAAAGTCACTGGTTTTTGTATTGGTTTTTCATAGTGGAAAAGCTTCATAAATTCTAAGAAAAACAAACTGCAAATAACTAGCGCCTATGTTTTTAACAAGTCTCTAGTCATGTGCAGTTTCTTCTACTTGTGTGCCATCTTTAGTGGTGAAATAATCAAAAGAACAAAGGTTAACACTAGCCATAGTCCTGATAATAAAATGGTTTGATCTTGTAAAAAGGGAACTAAGACACTAGTTAAGGTCGCTCCAAAAACAAAGCTTACAATAATAAGTCCAATATCCTTGGCTTTTTGAAGAGCTTTTTTATCATTTAAAAAGAAACCATCCGCTAAATCAGCAGCCAATGTCCGCAAATTCCCAGTCATCATCAAAGAAGTAAAGGGAGCTCCTTTTAGTTTGCGAAACTCTTGTAATTGAGCTGCCGCAGTAATGGACAACAGTGCGCTGGCCCAATAATCAGCAATTTGTGCAGAAAAGAGAGCAACAATTACTATACAAATGATCTCCCAAGCTAACACAATTAACTGTCGTCTGGGTTTCCGATCTTCAGGATAATGCTGCTGCAGGAGTCGAATGATAACTGTTCCTATCATAAAGGCGCCAATTGCAATCAGATAGCGGCTTACGCCGGGCCCTGTTCCCGCAAAAAGATGGATACCCAGGAGAATTAAATTTCCTGTTTGCAAGCCTGCGAAAACTTCACCATGTACTAAATAAGTATAGGCATCTAAGCTGCCAGCAGCCATTGCCAATAACGCACCGATAATTAGGGTTTCGTGTATAGGAATTTTTGTTTCCATAATTTTCACTTCCAATCGCCCTTATTATGGTTCCTTGCTTCAAAGAAGGCAACAATTTCGTCTCGCTACTCTTTGTAAAGCTTGGCTTTGCTATTAGGAAAGGTTGGAAAGCTGTTCATTGGAATTTCCCAATCCTGCTCAGGAATAGAAAAGGTATATTTGTTTACTAATTGATCAGAAAAAACACGCATAGTGTGCAAGGTAATCCATTCACCCGCGCAGCGATGCATCTCATTAAATTTTCCGCCTCCTTGGGCGATCATTTCATATTCCTCATCATAAGAAATATGTTTTTCTTTGCCTACATAGCGTTTCAAACGGAAAACATCTGGTGTTTCGATGGTTCGCTCGTCGTGGTTTGTACCATAGATATCTAACACAACCCAGCTGTCCTTTGGAATCAAATAGCCATCAACTTCAACATCTTTCACTGCAAAGGCTGGCAGCATTGGGAAGAAAGGATAATACCGACGCATTTCTTGAATAAATGAATCCTGCAGCTCCGAAAACTCGGCCTTTAAACGCTGATAAATGTCCGGACGGCTGAATAGCGCATGCCCCATCAAAGCGATCCAAACTGTTAAAGCGACTGTTGGCCGAATAATATTCAATAATTCTACCGCTGCTGTATCAATTGGCAATAACTCACCATTAGAATCAGTAGCTTGAGCAAAAGCGTACAAAGCAACGTCTTTTTTACCAGAAACCGGATTTGTACGAGCCTGCTCAATTAAGCTTTGAGCCCATTTTTCTGATTTGTTACGATTTTCAACGCCTTTAATGTGAGCGGTAGGGCTGGTGATAGCTGAACTGATCATGGAAATCTGATAGTCAGTCAATGTTTCTATTTCTTCTTCACTGTAGTCAGCTAGATTGATGCCTGCCCATTCACAAATAGAATGGAACAATACATCCTTCGCTATGTCAAACAAGGTAAACTCACCATGCTGCTGATCAAGTTTTTCCGTCAAACGGCGGTCCAAGATACGGTGATATTCTTCCATTCGTTTAGGAGTCATTAGCTCCATAAAAATCGTTTTACGATGGGTATGATCCTGACCATCAAGGGTTTGAACACCTTCTTCGCCAAATAAGGTTTTTAATACTAGCTTAGGCATCGCACCTTCACGTTTGAAATTGCGGGGATCATAAAAGATTTTAGCTGCTTCTTGACCGTAAATTGCGATAATTTCCTTGTTCAGCAAACGCGCCTTGACCACTGGAGCATCTGCCTCCTTACGTAATTCGCTTAAAAGCAGGTAGCCTTCGTCTAATCGTTCATTCACTTCGGTCATTTTAATTTTGATTTCCGGTACTTGTTTCATCTTGTTCACCTTTCTTTCTCGTTCTAATTTAAGAGTAGCTTTTTTCGTCATAATTAACAAAAAATATACCTTGAAAAAGCCAAGTAAGGGGAACCAAACGTTTCGTTTAACCTTCATAAAGAAAAGAGGTAGGATGTTCGAGGAATATTATTTATTTGGAGGTTTTCACATGGGTTCTTATTTGCACTTCTTAGGTCATCAATTAAAAGGATGGCCACAACAAAATTACTATTTGTTTTATTTTAGTCTTGGGTGTCAGCTGATGACATTAGTCAATAGTCCGATCACTTGGTTATCAATAATAGCTTTTATAGGAACTAACTTAGGCGTTTTGTGTATTTTGTCAATCAATGCGGCCAAATCTGTTAATGGCATTTTAGGAATCTTGTCAGCAGCCTGTTTTATTGTTGTTGGTTATTCCGCTAAAAATTACTTAAGTATCGGTGAGCAAATTGCTTATATGGTTACTTTGGATATCCCTGTACTTTTAAGTAAAGAGTGGAACAATAATATGGCTAGCAAAATTCGTCGATTCACTGGTAAAAGCTGGATGATTGCGATTATCGGCACAGTTCTTGTTTATTTTGTTTCCGGTAGTTTGATTCAACGCCTCACTGATGATCCTCGTCCGTGGATTGATGCCATTGCTTTTTCTATTAGCTTGTCTGCAGGGATTATCAGTTTTTTACGTTACAACAACCAGTATTATTGGTGGCTGGCTTCAGGCTTAGCTCAAATGGTTTTATGGTTTATTTCTTTTACTCATGGTTCAGCAAGCCTGGCAATGTTCATTAACAGCTCTGTTTACTTAATTAATGATGTATTGGCATTCACTGTTTCGCCTTGGTATAACCAAAAGGAAAGAGAGCGGATGCAGCAACAGGAGCAGGAATATTTTCAACAGCATAGTTAAAGTCAGAAATTTCTATTGCAAAACGAAGGTTTTTGTTTCCAAGAACCCCAGTGATTATCTAAAATTTGTAAGGATTAGTCATTCTAAAATGACAGGGGTTATTGTATACTTATCATGAAAAGAAATGAATAGTTTACAGAAATCCAGGATTTTTAAACGATTAAAGGAGAAACTCAATTGACTACATTTTACTTTGTTCGACATGGAGAAACTGAAATTAACCGCCAAAGACGGTTTAACGGTGCAACAGTAGATTCACCCTTAACAAAAGAGGGCGTAGAGGCAACGGAACGATTGGCTGAACAGTTAAAGGATGTTCCTTTTGATTTAGTCATTTCGTCGACACAAATGCGCGCGCAAACGACGGCTACTATTTTATTGGACCATCATAACCAATTGGATGCGGGTGCTTTAACTACCGATAGTCGACTTATTGAATTAAACTTAGGTGAATGGGAAGGCGTCGAGATTAATAGTGTATCAGACCATCCAGAGTTTGATCATTACATGCAGCGGCCAGATCTTTTTGATGCTGAATCAATCGGGGCCGAAACCTATGATAGCTTGCTGACTCGCACCAACGAAGTCTTGAAAGAGCTGAAGCAAAAATACCCTGATGGAACGATTCTTATTGTTAGTCATGGAATTGTTTTAAGAACTTTGTTGAAGACATTGCAAGGGATTCCTTTAGCCAAAACTCGAGAGGGTGCTCCCTTTGCCAATGCAAGTGTAACAATTGCTCATACTGAAGGAGATCAACTATTGTTTGATCAATGGGGACAAACATTTTAAAAAAGGAGAGATCACGTGAATATTGCTTTAATTGCTCATGATCGCAAGAAAGATTTGATGGTAAAGTTAGTCACGGCTTACGAAGTGATTTTGAAGGATCATCAATTGTATGCTACTGGGACAACTGGTACCCGAATTATGGAAGCCACTCAATTGCAAGTCCATCGTTTTAAGTCAGGACCACTAGGCGGTGACCAGCAAATTGGTGCTTTGATTTCTGAGGATAAAATGGATATGGTAATTTTTTTACGGGATCCTCTGGCTGCTCAGCCCCATGAACCAGACGTAAATGCTTTGATTCGTTTAAGCGATGTTTACGAGATTCCTTTAGCTACAAATATCGGGACTGCCGAAATTTTGATTCGAGGTTTGCAAGAAGGTTTAGCTGATTTTCGTGAAATTGTTCATGAAGGAGATAACCGGCCCTTAGCTTTATAAGTTGGAGCGACTAAGTTAGTTTTAAATACATGAACAGATAAAACCACCAGTATAGATTTCTATACTGGTGGTTTGAGTTTACTCTAAAATAGTTGACCGTTCTTTAGGCATATAAGCTAATTCAATCATCGTTTCTTGCTGTTCCAAAGGTATGCTGGAATCCGTTAAGAAATATTCGTAGCTCCGCTGAGCAAAAATGCCGTTTAGCTCTTTGATAGCCTGCAGTAATTCCTGATAAGGTTCAGTCAATACTTCATAATCCCCAATGAAGACTGTTCGTACTGCATGATAAGCTGGTTGCTGGTACGCTTGAAAGCGTGCAGTTGAAGGCAGTAAACGTTCCACTGGAAAACCGATTTCTACATGCTGCAGCTCGTCCTTCGCTTGACCACTTTCGTCTAAATTCAGATAAGAGATATACGGAGTGCCAACTAATTGAGCTTCATTCTTTTGAATGTAGGCGGATAGCTCCGCGAAAGCAGTACCAATATATTTTGGTAGATGTTCGTAAGAAATGTGGGTTGACATGGAAACTACCCACTGTTCAGGCTTTAGAATTTGTTCAATCTGCATGTAAAGGCTCCATTCTGTGGTGTGGTGAGTTTATTGTAGCAATCTTTGAAATCGAATACAAATTGTTTTTACTGCTCCGGCCAAGAAAAGCGATTGACTTGTCCATTGCGCTGAAGATAGTTAAAAAAGATTGGAAAAAGGTCCACATCCTGTTTATCTAAATACTTTTTTTCCTGCAATTTTTGCCAGCTATTAGCCGAAACTTTTTTCAACAAACGACGATAGGCTTGCTCCGGTTGAGGCTTTCTTTGATAGATAGTCCGACCAATTAACTGCCCTTTAGCATACAGATAGCAGTAATACTTGTTATTTTCCGGTAAAATACCAACAAAAACCGAATCATTGGTCGCTTGCAACAGCTGGCGGTTACGTCGTAAAAAACGTTCAACCATTAAGTAATTACTCCACCATCTTTGAGCCGTTTCAAAATCTTTGCGAGAGCTGGCAGCTTCCACTCGTTCTTCAATACGAGTCAATACCTCTGTTGAACGTCCCAGTAAAGTTTGTTTAATTTCTTCTAAACGCAAGAGAAACTCTTCATTAGGAGAGATATTTTGATAATCCGCTACGACTCCTTTGGCATAGCGCAAAGGGCCTTCCAAATGGTACACACTGTTCATCGTATCCTTAAATTCCAACATTTTACTTTTTCGATAAAAAGGGCCAATTACAAAGCCTTTATCGGACCAGTCATCTAAAACCTTGAAAAAAGGAGAGGTATCTAGAAACTGAAAGTAGCCATATTCTTCATAATGGTTCATTAAACGATTGAAGGGTGGTCGTAAAGCATGAATAGTCTCACATTCCAGTACCAAAGCATCAAATTCAGTATCCACCATTTGAAAATCGAAATCGTCGATTAAGCGGATCATTTGCTTTGTTTTGTTAGCATGTGCTTTACTGTTAACGAAGTAGGAACTGACGCGTTGCTTCAATTTTTTGGCTTTTCCCACGTAAATTACTTGGTTTTGAGCATTTTTCATATAGTAAATTCCTGGTGTTTCAGGAAGCTGTTTTACTTTTTCTTTGAGTGTTAACATAACGACCTCCTGTCTCTTTCTATTGTAATCGTTTGGCAAAGAAAATTCGATAGAGAAGGCTCAAAAGAATTCAATTCATTATCTTTATTTTTTGTTAATTTAAAGAAAGAAACATGTCCAGCCTGAAAGAATTAATTTGTGAAAACGTCAGTAAACATCAATTTTTCCTCGAAAAGTTGAAAAAAATCTAAGCTTTTGATCACGAGTTTTTCCCAAATGTGATATAATCGAAGATGAAGTAATATTTTATTGAATGGAGAGGTGTTAATGGAGAAGAAAGTACTCACACGCAGAGAATTACGCCAACAAAAGCGTCGTTTTACTAATAATTATCACTACTTAAAGAAGGGCTCAGCTGTTGTCGGCACCGCACTAGTAACCTGTTCTGTAGCGGCACCGTTATTTGGCGTTAACGAAGTAGAAGCCGTAGACAATAACAATACAGTCTCCGCATCAAACGTTGATAAAGCCGCATTCATCAACGAAATTGCTAAAGTTGTAGAGCCTTTAGCTGAAAAAAATGACTTATTCGCCTCAGTAATGATGGCACAAGCAATTGTAGAAAGCAACTGGGGACAAAACAGCTTTGCAAAAGCCCCTTATTATAACTTGTTCGGATTTGAAGGCCAATACAAAGGTCAATCAGCTATGTTGGACAAGGAAGACTTCACTGAAGGTGCTGCTGTTACTTCTAAAAAAGAACTAAAAACTTATGGTTCATTCAAAGAAGCAGCACAGGATTATGTAGAAATCATGAAGACCACTGAAAAAGATGGTCAAGATTTGTATTTTGCTAATAGCTGGAAGAGTAATGCTGGTGATTACCAAACAGCCGCAAAAGCTTTGGAAGGTCGTTTTACTCAACAACCTGGCTATGCGGATGCTTTAATTTCAGCAATTGAAGAAAATGATTTAACTAAATATGATACTGTAGCAGCGGTACAACCAGCTATTGAAACGCCGGCACCCGTAGCGGCAGCAGCTCCGACATCAGAGCCAGTAACCCAATACGTCGTTCAATCTGGTGATACAGTGTCTTCAATCACATCCAATTTTGGAATCACTACGGAAGATTTTTCTGTATGGAATAATTTACAAGACAATGTCATTTATTCTGGTCAATCAGTGATCGTAGGTAAAGGAGCAACAGCTACACCAACTCCTGCGCCTGCTGTAGATTACACTGCTAATGTCGATGTTGCGCCAACACCAGAGCAAACTCCAAATGTCGAAAATTTGGGGACAGAAACACCAGTATTACAGGAAACGCCAGTTGTACCTGAAACACAACCAGTTCCTGAAGTACCTGCTAAAACAGATCCTGCTCCTACTGAAGATAATACTGTGACACCGGATGTTACTCCGGCTCCAGATACTACAAATCAGGGTGAAGCACCAGCAGCAGATAATAACGTAGCTCCTGATAATACTGTGAATAACGGTACTGAACAGGTAACACCTGATACTAACCAATCAAATGATGCAACAAATAATCAACAGCAAGTAACTCCAGCACCAGAACAACCAGCTACTGATCAAACGCAGCAAGGCCAAGCCAATCCAACTGGCGAAGCAATTGTTCAAGAGGCTGAAAAATATGTTGGTACTCCTTATGAATGGGGTGGGCGAACACCTGATGGCTTTGACTGCTCAGGGTTCACTCAATATGTTTATAAACAAGTAACTGGTCAAGATATCGGTGCTTGGACAGTACCACAAGAATCTTCTGGTACTCAAATTGCCGTTGATCAAGCACAACAAGGTGATTTGCTGTTCTGGGGAGATCAAGGAGCAACTTATCACGTAGCAATTTCAACCGGTGGTGATGGCTATATTCATGCCTCTCAACCAGGAGAAGATGTAAAATATGGATCTACTCAATACTTCACACCAGATTTTGGTGTTCGTGTAAATTATTAATTACTCAGACGAAAACAACCAAGCGAAGCCTTTTCGGCATTGCTTGGTTGTTTTTTCAAAAATCCATCAGTTTTCCGGTCCAACTCTTTTAGTAGAGAGCTTATTTTTTATCAGCAAAGTGGTTCTAAAAAAAATGTCAAAAAACCTCAAGTTATGTGAAAAATATAGTTAAGAGTCATTTGTATAAGTAAATGGCTCTTTTTTTGTGCCATGAAAAAGTGTCTGAAACATTGATTTGACAACACTTTGGGAAAATATATTTTTTTCTTATTGACAATCTATTTCTCAACAGTTATATTGGGTTTGTGAATAGTACCAATGGTTCTTTTTTAGAACCAAAGGATTTTCGATTAAGAAGCAAAAAGGGCTGGTTTGTTATCAGTAGTTTCACAGGTGAATCATTGACGTTAGAATTACTTTATAAACCTTGTACTTATTGGTGAAGAAAAAGTTAAAATCCACCACGGTTATGTTGATTCTTGTGGTGATAGGCGTAGTCTTTGGCGCGCTAAATATATTTTAAGGGATGGTTAGATGAAGACAGCAGTTTTTTATGGAGTAGAGGATTTACGAATTGAGGAGTGTGAAAAACCGGAAGTATCCGCTAATAAGATTTTGATTAGGATCGATGCATGTGCTATTTGTACTTGGGAACAGCGGGTATACACGGGTGTAAAAAAAGTGGATTATCCTTTCATTGGTGGTCACGAAATTGCGGCTGAAATTGTTGATTTAGGCAGTGAAATTGATCAAAAGAATTGGAAAATTGGAGACAAAGTGGTTTTTGGGACAAATTTGGCTTGCGGCAATTGTGAATTTTGCAAGAGTGGCGAAGAACAAAATTGTTTAGATTTTGATCACAGTAAACATTTAGAAGGTCTGCCACATAAAGGAATGGGTGGTTTATCAGAGTACATGCTAGTAGAGCCGAAGCATTTGTTCCATTATTACAATGTTTCACCTGAAGAAGCTGCGTTAACAGAACCACTGTCATGTGTCGTTCACAGCTGTGAGACGGCTGATATCCAATATGGAGATCTTGTAGTAGTGATTGGCTGCGGTATTATGGGGCAGCTGCATGTCGCTTTATCTGTGAAAAGTGGTGCCACAGTAGTTGCTTGTGATTTAAATGATGAACGTTTGGCGTTAGCCAAGGAAAATGGGGCTCAGTATATTGTAAACTCAGGTACGCAAAACTTAGCGGAAGAGGTAGCACGGATTTCTCATGGATTAGGGGCCAATGTTGTTTTTGATACAACACCTATTGCGGATTTAGTTCAAGATGCCATCGAAATTGTTTCTAATACCGGTCGAGTAATCCTTTATTCCTCCTTTTATCCAGATGAGCCAGTCGGTTTCAGTCCGGATCAGCTGCACAAGGGTGGCTATAGTATTCGTGGAACTGCTAACTCCAATAGTCGTGATTTTATACGGGCTTCCAAAATGATTAGTGAACGAACGATTGATGTTCGTCCATTTATTAGTGAAATTGTTTCGTTTGAGGACGTTGAGAAAGGATTCAAATCAGCAATCAAAGGTGATAAATATCGAGTGGTAGTGAAGTTTTAGTTAATAGACAGCCTGACTTTTTCTTCTTAGATATGTCGGTTTATAAAAAATGGGATATAATCAAATTGACAATAGAGCAAGTAAGGCTGTCTGTTTAAAGAATTCTTCCTTGGAAGACTTTCTTATGAGAACGGACAATTGAGGAGGTTTTTCAATGGAAGAATTTATTCCGAAATACAAAAAGATCAGTGACGATATTCAAAATTTAGCTAAAGTTCTAAGTGGTCAGGGCAAACCGTTGCCTAGTGAAAGAAAATTATCAAATACCTTTAAGGTAAGCCGAACGACGGTTAAGCGCGCCTTAGAATCATTGGAAAGACAAGGAATTGTGACCTATATTGAAGGGAAAGGCTACATTATTCCCGACCGAGATGTAAAAATCAATTCAAGTATGCATATTTCTGGATTCTATGAAGATATTGTTTCCAGAAAAAAGAAGATTAGTTCAAAAGTATTGAAAAAGAATGTATTTGAAGCCGACAAGGAGCTTAGTAAAAAGCTGAAAATCAAGGAAAACGATTATGTTTTTTATCTGTTACGCTTACGGAGTGTGGATGGCATGGTCTATTCCTTGACTGAAAGTTTTATTCCTTTAGCTCGCTGTCCGGAAATCGGTACTTATGACTTAACGGATAAGTCGTTATGGAAAACCTTAAATGAATTTGGGATTTATCCGGAAATTATTAGTCAGAAAATTAGTGCCCGCATGGCAAATTATACTGAAATTCAATACTTGAACATCACCAATCCAGCAGTAGTCATGGTGGTCAATAATATGGCTTACTTTGACGATAAGCCGATCGAACTCTCCTATGTGTATACAGATGTCTTCTCCACCAATCTTGAATATCGCTTCAAACGATAAGAATAGCCTTTCCACTTTTAATGATAACTAAATGGAAGGGTAGTGCAGCAAGAATCAGAATCATTTTTCCCTGAAAATGATTCTCCAAATACCGAGGAGGAGTAAGATGTTAGTAACCTTAAAAGAACTTTTGACTGAAGCAAAGGCGAAGCAATATGCAGTGGGGGCCTTCAATGTTCCCAACCTAGAGGCCATTAGAGCCGTTGTTGCAGCGGCTGAAGAGTTAAATTCACCGGTAATTTTGCAACATGCGGAGGTCCATGAAGGTTTAGTATCAATAGAAGAAATTGGTCCAGTGATGTTAGATTACGCTCGCAAGGCCAAGGTTCCGGTAGCTGTACATTTAGATCATGGCGCATCTTTTGAAATGTGTGTCAAGGCCATCCGAATGGGCTTTACTTCAGTGATGTACGATGCTTCCAGCAAAGAATATGAAGTAAATCGTGATGAAACCAAAGAAATTGTCAAAATCGCTCACGCTGTTGGAGTTTCCGTGGAGGCTGAATTAGGTCACATCTTCACTTCGGCAGTTGGCGGCGGAGAAGGTCGCGGATCAGATTCCAGTGAAGACTATGCAGATCTGGATGATGTCTACACTGATCCTGATTTAGCGAAAAGTTTTGTAGAAGAAACGGGAGTAGACTGCTTAGCCATTGGTTTTGGAACCGTTCACGGAGTATATTTGAAAGAACCAAAGCTGGATTTGGATCGAATTACACTGATTAAGGATAAAATTGACGTACCGTTTGTTATGCACGGCGGCTCAGGGGTTTCGGAAGAAAATTATAAAATCGCCATTAAAAACGGTATTTGCAAAATCAACTACTATACTTATATGAATAAAGCGGCTGGAAAAGCGGTGCAAGAATTTTTGATTGAACAGGATGCTGGGGCACCGATCTTCTTTGACGAAATTTCGCTGGCTGCCACTGAAGCAATGAAAAAGAATGCCAAAGAAGCTATGGCGATTTTTATGAATCCATAAAAAAGGAGCTAAGTTATGAGTAAAGTAGTAGCTTCAATCATGTGTGCTGACCAATTACATTTAGCTGAGGAGTTGAAGAAGCTTTACGAGGCAGGAATTAGTTGGCTTCACTGTGATGTAATGGACGGTCAGTTTGTAAATAATTTAGCAATGGGTCCTTATGTATTGGAACCGATTATTCAAACTAAAAAATTTACAATTGATATCCACTTAGCTTGTGTTGATCCAGAAAAATATGTAACAATGTTTGCCAAAATAAAGCCGGATTATATTACGTTTCATGTGGAGACAACAGATGATCCTAGTAAAATTATAGATCAAATTCATGCGTCAAATTGCAAAGCGGGCATTGCTGTGAGTCCTGAGACGTCAGTGGAATCAATTTTTCCTTACCTAGATGATCTGGAATTGATCTTAATAATGACTGTAAATCCAGGGTTCGCTGGTCAATCCTTTCAAGAGCACGTATTAAATAAAATTGCTTTACTAAACCAAGAGATTGCTAACAAACCGAAGCGCCCTTTGATTGAGGTTGATGGAAATATTCATGTTGAAACAGCAAAAGCCATCAGTCAATTTGGAGCAGACCTATATGTAGTGGGAACTTCAGCGTTGTTTAACAATGAACCTGGATCATACAGAGAAAAGGTTAAGGCGATGGAACAAGTAATAAACTAGATAAAAGGATTGATGGACGCGCAGTGATTTGCGTGTCTTTTTTTGGACTGTTGAAGAAGGTGACACTTACGTTGAATAAAGTGGTCAATTAATCGTAGAGAAAACTTTGCATTTTACGCTGTTAGGGACAAAAACAGAGAGTGCAAATTATTTGCACTCTCTGTTTTTTTATAATTGATTCATTATGTAATTAGATTGGGTTGATGTTAAGAAATGGTTAAATGGATACTTTTTTCATCACCAGCCACTCTTTTATATTACCATAAAACGAGCAGAATTTCAATATTGTCTTCTCTGTCAGACTATGGTATTTAGTCTGTGGAAAGGCAGGAGAAGGAAATGGCATAGTATGATCTATCGTTATTTAATCAGCAAGAAAAGCTTCAAATGACTCAGCAGATAAATCAGCTTTTGCAATTGAACAATCAATCCTTTAGATTGACGGCAGCTGATGTTGAGACAGTACTGGACAATCGAAATCAGACGTTAAAGGATCATCACCTAATTGATTTTAGTTTATCCAACACTTTGCATTTTATGGAACAAGCTGCACAGGAGCGGCGAATGACGAAAAGGGACTATTTAACTATGGTGGAGGTTTTGCAGGAAAGCTTTTACTATTTGCACAGCCTGCACCCAGCCGAAGATGAAGTACTTTGGGAAAAACTACAGGAAATCTATGAAAAATTTGATGGTAACTTGGAGTATCTGCAAGGGTATATTGAGGATTTCCCAGTAAGTAAGGAGGATGAGTAAATGTTCGAGATAAGCTACTTTAACAATGCTGAATTCCAGCAGTTTCTTATCCAAAAGGTTCAACAACGGTTAAGCGGAACAAGTGTGATGCCGATAGATGAAATCGAAGGAATTCGCTTGTCTGTTCAATTTGTACTGGATCATGCCATCGAGGGCCACTCTGTTGAAGCACGTTTTAAGAATGGAAAAGAAATACTGACCAAAAAACTGCAGGAAACAGCTAATTTTTACCAGCAGCTAAAGGAAAATCTCCATAGTTATGGAATTGAATCGATGGAGGATACGTTAGCTGAGTTCGGTACGTTTTTCTGTACCTACGATTTAGATTATGGTGCTACAGTTTCTGGTGGAGCATTCATAGACTATCAACTAGCCAACCCTGTTGATGATCAACAGTATCAAGGAATTGATTTTGTTCAACAATATCTTCAGCGCTTGTCAGAAGAAAACAACTTCATCGCCCGAATTTCCTCCGATCAGATCCAGGAACTTTTGCAGGTTTACCAACAACGCTTAGGCTTCAGCTATCGCCAGGATATCAACAACTTATACCAAGTAATTTTCAATCAATGGGTTGCCAAACAAATCACTGGTTCAGGGGTATCTTCATTGCTGCTAACATTACCAGAAACGGAGTTTGTGTATAGCAGCATTCTTCAAAGGGACTTTCCGGCTGAGTTAGTTCAGTTTTTAAATACTCAGCCTTATCATCAACAAACTTTTCATCGTTTTGTCCAGCAGGTACTTTCATTAGATGGGATGGCATCAATAAAAAATGTTTTACTGTTGAAGGAGGTCCAACAGCATCTGTTGACCCTGACTCCCGCAATGTCTGAAGTTGATTTTGCTAGAATACTGGAAACTGTCGAAACGCTGAAAAATCAGCAGGCGCAGGTAAAGTATTTAATGAAGAAAATCAACTCTCCCTATGATCTGTTAGATTTTTTGGAACAAGATGTAGTTTCTCGTGAATGTTGTCTGCAGCTGCTTGAAAATGTTTCGTTTGAATTAGCACTAGGATTGCTGCTGCTGATTAATCACTATCAGGAAGGTAAGCTTACCTCTTGGGAGGATGTACTTCAAATGGAGGAAGAGGGGATAGCAATTGAGGGAATAAAATCCTTTGTCCAACGATTAGAACCACAACAAAAAGCAATAGTAACCACCACTCTTCAACAGATTACAATCGGTGAACGAGATTTTTCATAGTAATAGTTTGCAAGGTTGTAAGTTTACCATAATATTTTTATGAGGATTATGACAAGCATAAATTTTTGAAGGAACCTTCATTTCTAAGCATAATTGGTGAAAACAGCTTAGAAATGAAGGTCATTTTTTTGTGGTTAAATTTAGTGGATGATAATGGAGTATTGGGTCTTGAACTGTTCCTCTGCCGGTAATCGATTCATTCCTACTTTATCCTCCAGCCGACCGTTTGAATCCGTGGTCTCTACAAGCCCACACCAAGGTTCGATGCAGACAAAGGGAGCTTTCTCAGGATATGGGGACCACAAAGATACATAAGGAATATTTTTATAAGCGACCGTGACATTATGAGGACAATCTTCCGTTTCAATCGTAAAGGCATTGAATCCTCGTGTCTCATAGATCAATGAATGGTTGCTGAAAAGTTCATGGTTGATTCCTAAATAGGTATTGGTTTGCCCCAGAGTCCGCTGCTCTAAATTAACAAACTGTTCCTCCAAAGGCATGTTAATTCGACACTTTGATGGCAAGAAAGAGAAATAATAATCCTCAAATTTGTGTTCTTCCTTTAATGGAAGATTGAAGGCTGGGCGGCTGCCTAAAGCAAAAATCATTTCCTCTTCTCCTAGGTTCTGGAGGTTGTAATGCACGCGCAGGCCTTCACCCCATATTTCATATTTCACGGTTAAATGAAAGATAAATGGGTATATTTTTAACGTTTCTGGATTTGAACTCAGCGAAAAGATAGCGTATTCATTTGTTTGTTCCACCAAATCGAATAAGCAGTCCCGGGCGAATCCGTTCTCGGGCATTTGATACTGTTGGCCTTTATAGCTGTAATGATTATTTTTAAGCCGCCCGATAAAGGGAAAGAGGATTGGCGCATGCCATTTCCAGTAGGTCGGATTGCCTTGCCAGATGTATTCAATTCCGTTTGACTTGAGACTAACTAGCTCAGCACCTTTTTCACTAATTGTTGCTGTGAGACTATCGTTAAAGATAATAACAGTCATGCGATCACACCTTTCTGATGATGGAGATTTCGAAGTTTTTATCTGACTTGGGAAATAGGAATCTACTTTTACCTGGTTAATGAAAGCCTTATCATTTTATATTAAATTTTTAGTCTGTGTTTCTGTTGGTAAGCAACCTTTAAAAAGAGCCTGATTGGTACTGTTTAAAATGATGTTGTATCACCTCGTTTTTCTAAAAACGGTAGCTACGCCATGAATGTCTATAAAATTACTATTAAACTATTTCGTTAATATTTTCACATACCAGGATGGTCAAATACATCTGCTTAAAAGGATACTGAAATTTTATAAAGATGTCAAGGTGCTATTTTAACATATAAATGTATCGGTATTTATTTTAAATACACGCTGCGGTATCTAATATATTTATTATTACAGTCAGAATTTCTGTTTAACAAGTTAAATGATGCAGGTATCATCCGCATACAGAGTTTTAGCACAGAAAAGGGTCTTTTTTCAGAAAAATGGACAAATTGGGAAATTATCCTTATACTGCTCACATGAGGAAATTAACTTTACTAAAATTAATCAGAATAAACGGTGTCTTTCTTTTCTTTCTGCTGCTTTTAAATGGTGGCGGTAAGGTGGTATTTGGGGCTGAAGAGTTTTCTGCTAGTCTCCACGAGTCGCCATTCGCGCAGACTAATTTTCCAGTGGCGGTTTCTAATAAAGAAACAACGCGAATCGATTCGGATGATAGCTGGGTAAACAGTCAGTTCACAACGACCTTAGACAATCACTTTTACCAAAAAGACTTGGAAGCCAACAGCATTGTCAATGTCCGTCCTGTTTTTCGTTTGATTAATCTAAACAAAAAGCAAACAGTTTATCGGCTACAGGCTGATTTTACTTATACCAATGATACTGAGAAGGTCGAATTTGTTGTTTGGGGTGATTCGGAGAACAAAACAGATCTTCAAAAATATCCGGCTGTTTTTGATTCTGCTACTAAAAAGTGGGAGGCAGATGTACCGATTACCAATCACAAATTAGTTGGCCGGTATCAGGTTCTTATATTAGTGACGAAGAAAGATGGTCGCAATGATAAGATCGACTTTGGGGAATTTGAGGTGACACAGCCAACGATTTCAGCCAAGCTTGATCCAGCTAGGACAGACAAAGGACAATTTGACGTGCTCGTCCAGGTAGATAGTCCAGCTGAGGTGGAAACATTGGAGGTTCCGGTATGGTCAAAAGAGGATAAAAGTGATCTGAAAGTCTATCAAGGCCAACGTCAATCACCTACAACTTATAGTATCCGAATGGATTATGAAGATTTCGATTTCCAAAATGGGATTTACTATACAGAGGCCTTTCTCACCAGTCAAAATGGCTTGTCTGCTCAAAGTGAAATAAACGAGGCAACGATCGATTTGACTCTGCCAAAACGGATTCGGGTGCTGCAGGATACAACAAGTTATCAAAATCGTGCCCTAAACGAAGGAGCTAGTGAGATGGCCCATAATACGATGCTCAGGGTTGAGGGGATTGTCTATAATGAAGAATTAAAAATTTTCAAAACCGATAGTGGGTATATTCCAGCAGATAATTTAGCGGTTGTTGAAACGGATGAGGAGGTTCGTTTTATCAGTCATCGCGGAAATAGTCGTGTAGCCCCTGAGAATTCTTTACCGGCTTTCCAGCAGGCTAATACATGGGGTGTTGAAACGGATCTTCGATTAACCAAGGATCGGCAATGGGTCATTATGCATGATGACAGTGTCGATCGGATGACCAATGGCAGCGGGCTAGTCAGTGAATTTACCTTGGAGGAGATGAAGCAGCTGCGTATCGATCATGGCAAAAATGTCGAGACCTTTGATCAAAGCCAATTGATGATACCGACTTTAGAGGACTATCTAGCTACTATGCAGCAATATCACAAGGTTCCTCTGCTTGATTTGAAGCCAACTGATTTAACGGCAGATGATTATGACAATCTTGCTTATTGGTTGGATCATTATGGTTTTGGAGAAACCGGTATGGTGATCTCTTTTGATTTTCTTCATTTGCAGGAGATAAAGCAGCGCTTACCGAATATCCATGTGCAGTTATTGAGTAATGAGCTGACTGAACAAGTGATTGCTGATGTCTATCATCTAGGTAACAATGCCGGATTAGATGTTCGCTACGACAATATTGTTTCTCAAGTTGATCTGGTAACCAAAGCTCAATCAATTGGTCTGAAAATAAATGCCTGGACAATTCCTAAGAAAGAATGGAAACAAGCGGAAAAAATTGGGGTGGATTTTATCACTGCAAAAACGGGCCCGAAGAAAACTAGCTAGTAGATAATTGTTGGCTGTGCTAAAAGTCCAAACTAATAAAAATGAAACCATCATTTCTAAGGTATTCTGACTGATATCTTATTGAAATGATGGTTTTTTGGTTGCAACACAGCTTTGAAGACTTTCTCATAAAAAGTTGAACCGATTAAAAATGATTTCGCCTAATTTTACGTATTTTATTTTGTAAATAAACCGATGACTGCGTATTCAATATAATTTCTGCGCACGAAGTCATGGAAGGAGAACTATGAGAAAGAAAATAGCACCTTTATCAGTTAGTGAGAAAAAGAGATTTATGAATCGGTACATGGAAATCAGAAATACTCTCCAAAATAAAGGGATTCGCCGATTTGCAATGGGAATAATCAGTACGGGTGTTTACTTGATGTTACACAAGCGATTTATATTTTTGGAAACGACTCTTAAACTTACGGTATTGCTGTTTCTTGTAGGTACTTTAAAGTCCTTTGGTCATCTAGTAATCTTAGATAGGATCTACGCATGGTATAAAAAATATGGGATTTACTAAATAATCCAAATCGTCTAAAAAGTACAAACCATTTTCAGAAATGAATTCTAGTTATCATCCTGAATTTCAACGTTCAGGATGTTTTTTGTTGTGAGAGGCTTTCCAAGCATTTTGTTGTTCATTAAAAACAAATCGTGTTACGGTAATTTTATCAAGTGATAAGTGGAGGTCTTTTTATGTTTTTAGCGATTAATGAAATCAGGCATTCAAAGCTTCGTTATACGTTGGTCATCGGTGTGATGTTTCTGATTGCTTATTTGGTGTTCTTCCTAACAGGCCTAGCTTATGGATTGGCACAAGACAATCGTACAGCGGTAGATAAATGGAATGCGGACAATATCTTGTTAACAGAGGAAGCAAATAATAATTTGAATATGTCGATGATTCCTTTAAAGACCTTTGATGAAGTAAAGGCCGATGAAAAAGCCTATCTTGCCCAGACTGCAGGGGTCATAAAAGGCGACAGTGGAGAAAAAATTGATGTCAGCTTCTTTGGAATTGATAGGGATCAATTTTTAGCCCCTAAGCTTACCAGCGGTGAAATGTTCGCATCAGATGATGAAGCTGTGGCAGATAACTCGTTGAAGGAACAGTATAATCTTAAACTAGGCGAAAAGGTGAAACTTGCCGGAAATGACAAAGAGTTAACCATCGTTGGTTTCACCGACAACGCAAAATTTAATGTTGCGCCTGTACTGTATACGACAATTGGTGCCTACCAAGAGATCCGATTTGAAACACAGGGAACCGATGAAAATACCCGAATCAATGCAATTATTACCCGCGGAAAGGTTCAGTCTATTCCAGATGATTTGGATAAGACCAGTATTAAAAGTTTTATCAATGAGTTGCCCGGGTATAGTGCACAGGTGCTGACTTTCGGCTTCATGATTGGCTTCTTGATCGTAATTGCCGCAATTGTCATAGGCATCTTCATTTACGTTCTGACAATGCAAAAAGCAGAAATCTTTGGCGTAATGAAAGCACAAGGAATTTCCAGCCGTTACATTTCAAATTCGGTAATCGCTCAGACCTTTTTATTAGCGACGGTTGGTGTAGTCGTTGGATTGGCAGCTACTTTGGGAACTGCTTTAGTTTTACCAGATGCCGTACCATTTCAAGTAAATATGCTCTTCTTTGGTGGAATCAGTGTGCTGATGATTTTAGTCGCATTGATTGGCGCATTCTTTTCAGTTAGAACGATAGTCAAGATTGACCCGCTGAAGGCGATCGGATAGGAGGACGAATCATGAGTGCAATTGAATTTAAGCAGGTAAAGAAAAATTTTAAAGATGGCGATGCCACGATTGAAGCGTTAAAAGAAACCAACTTTTCTGTTGAAAAAGGCGAGTTTATTGCCATCATTGGTCCATCTGGTTCTGGAAAAAGTACGTTTCTGACGATTGCCGGTGGTTTGCAATCCCCCTCTGAAGGCGAAGTGTTGATCAATAACGAAGATTTTAGCCAAAAGAAAGAAAAGGAGCGGGCAAAATTACGCTTTAAAGAAATCGGCTTTATTTTGCAGGCTTCTAACCTAGTTCCTTTTTTAACTGTTAAGAAGCAGCTGAAATTAGTGGATAAGGTCAGCAAAAAGGATAATGCAGACGTGGCGGAAAAACTCTTTCAGCAGCTAGGGATTGACAGCCTGGAGAATAAATATCCGGAAGAGCTTTCTGGTGGTGAACGACAGCGAGTGGCGATTGCTCGTGCGTTGTATCATGATCCCACGATTATTCTTGCTGATGAGCCAACTGCTAGCTTGGATTCTGAAAAGGCTTATGAGGTGGTTAAGATTCTTGCCAAAGAAACGAAAGAAAAAAACAAAGCGACCATCATGGTAACCCACGACACACGCTTAGTAAAATATTGTGACCGAGTATTGGAAATGAAAGATGGCCAGCTGAAGGAACAAGCCATGGATGAAAAACAAACTGCAGAATAGCTAGTAAAGTCTTTTAAGAAAACTCTCAAAGCTTAGAAAAACAAAGCTTTGAGAGTTTTTTTGCTACAACTGATTCAAGGCATCAGTGGTCTTATCATTTTCAATATGAGTATACAAAGTTGTTGTAGTTGTCGAGCTATGTCCCAGCTGTTGAGCTGTTAAAACCAGGTTATTGGTTTGCTGATAAAGTCTGGTTGCTAAGGTATGGCGCAGCTTGTGGGGAGTCACTCGTACTTTAAACTGTGCAGAGTATTTTTCCACCATTTTTTCAATCGCCGATCCGGTGATTCGGTTAGCCTTTCCTTTACTAATAGAAAGGAAGAAGGCTTGCTCATATTTATCTGGATGATATCGTTCCTCTCGAATTGCCAGGTAATTAGCCAAGTATTCCATAGCAAAGGCTGCAATTCGTACCGAATCAGTTTTATTCCCTTTGCGAACGACGGTTACACGATTTTGTTCAAAGTTAATATCCTCGAGATCAATACTGACAACCTCCGACAAACGAAGACCGGAAGCAAGCATTAGGGCATTAATAGCAAGGTCACGTTCACAATCACGGCGATAAAATTTCATTGCCTGTGGAGAGAGGTTTTCCGGATAGACATCGCGAATATAATCTAAATAATTTTCAGTTTCGTCACCTAAAAACAGTTTATCTTCAATCATATCTGCTCGTGACTGTAAGGTCCGCCGATCAGATACATTAGAAATTTCCCGCATGATATCATGGGTAAGATAGGGCTTGTTTTGACTATTATTAGAGCTTTCAGCAAGATATTTGAATAAAACTTTTAAAGCAGTGATGTTTCGCTGAATGGTGACTTTGGACAAGGTATCACTAGACTGCTTTTTTGTGCCATCTTGATTTAGTTGCCGAGTATTTTGCTTTTTGCGTCTTAAAAGGTAAGACTTGTATTGCGTAGCGGTTCTCAGCTGCAGTTTGTCTAAGGAAGCAGGAGAGATGGCGCTCATTTCTGTTTCTGGAACTTGTTTTTGTTGAATCAACCACTGGAAGAACTGCTGATAATTTTTTAAATATTCAAGAATTGTATTGGGTGAGTATTCATCTGCACTTTTTATTTCGACAAATTCCTGAATGAATGAGGGCATGTGTTCAAGAAGTTGATCAATTTTTTCATTTGCTTTTTCTTTGGACATAAAAATCACCTTCCTGTGTAGACCATTTTTTCGATAATAAGAGGGGGAGCTCCTACTATAATAATATTAGGTATATACCAATTTGTCAACTAGTTTTTATTTTATTTTTCAAAAACCTTTAAACAGCAAAGAAAAGGAGAGGAGTTTGGGATGCTCTTTGTTATTTTATCATTCTGAAAAAACATATCTTTTCAGAATGATGGGTATTTTGTTTACATAATATATTTATGGATAGCTAACCTTGAAAAACTAAACTCAGGCTGACTCAAAAAATTGCTTAAAAACATCTGCATCATCATTTTTTTGAAAAAATTTCTTCTTTAGTGATCTGCATGAACTCGTTCACCGTACAAATCAAACCTCATAACCAGCAACTAATCTAGCACAAAAGATCCAACTAAAGAGTAAAAATTAGGAACAAATCGAGATAAAATGCAGCTAAACGTACAGCGTTGACTAAACCTTTGAAAAAGCAGCGATTTTGACCAAATTAGACCTATATGGCTGAGAATTGCTGATACTACAGAATCTATTATATCCATCTTTCCGAAAAACGTACATTTTTTAGAAAGATGAAAGTTGATCATGAGATAAAACGCTGATCTATCAGGCCTTCTTACTTTTGGTGATCACGTAAAATTACCGTTAGTTTGAACAACAACAATTATCGGAGAGTCCTTAATCGACTATGTGGCTCGTAGAAATCCGACCTTTAAAGAAATCCGTCCACTTTAATCTCAAATGGGAACGTATATTCTTATATGCAATATAAAAAGAATCAGCACATATATTTATGCTGATCCTACGGCAGTAATAGTTTCTAAGTCGAATAATGAATGTGTAGCCTTGTAAATGGTCCGAGCTATACTTGCATTATTCATGGTATACAAATGAATGCCTGATGCACCTTGTGTTACCAAATCAACAATCTGATCAACTGCATAAGCCATTCCAGCATCTCGCAAAGCCACTGGATTGTCAGCGTATTTATCTAGGATTGCCATAAATTTTTTAGGTAATTGGACATTGGCTGTTCGCAAAATTCGTTCTGCTTGGCGTTTATTAATAATCGGCATAATACCAGCTAGGATCGGAACGTTAATACCTGCTAACCAGCAATTTTCTTGAAATTGGTAAAAGTGCTGGTTGTCAAAAAACATTTGCGTAATCAGCTGATCTGCCCCGGCTTCAACTTTTTGTTTTAAATAATGGATGTCCTCCACTGTATCAGAGGATTCTGGGTGGCCTTGCGGGTAGCAAGCCGCAGAAATGGAAAAGCTTGGGTCCCAGTGTTTAATATAAGCTATGAGATCACTAGCATAAAGGAAATCGTTATTTCGCTGCACATCGGGATAAAGATCGCCACGTAAAGCTAGGATATGTTGAAGTCCTTTTTGCTGAAGAGAAGTCAGAATTGTATCCACCTCCTCTTCATTCAAATAAGCAGCTGTTAAATGAACAATGCTGTCTACTTGATGCTGCTGTTGAATATGCTCAGCAATTTTTACTGTGCTGTCTTCCAATGACGTTTGCCGATTGCTGCAGGTAACACTAATGAAATCTGGTGATAATCCTTCCATTTGCTTTAGTGAAGTAAACAAGCTATCATTAGTAGCTTTTGAAGTTGGTGGGAATACTTCAAAGGATAAACTAGTTTTCGCTGACTGCATGAACGAGCACCTCCCGTATTTCCTTAGCAGCCCGAGTTAAGTTAGTTAAACTTTCAAATGTCTCTGTCTCTCCCCTAGTTTTCAATCCGCAATCGGGATTAATCCATAATTTTTCAACCGGAATTTTTTCCAATAAAATTTTTATAGTCGCTTCTAATTCTTTGACGGCAGGAATTCTTGGTGAATGAATATCATAGACTCCCGGTCCCACGGCTGTTTGGAAATTTTGAGCAATTAGATCGTCCAACAAGGTTAAGTTAGAACGAGAGGCTTCAAAAGAAATTACATCAGCATCCATTTGGTCAATTGCTGGCAAAATATCGGCAAACTCGCTATAACACATATGCGTATGAATTTGGGTTTGCGGAGCCACCTTGCTATGAACTAACCGGAAAGCTGGAATAGCCCAATCTAAATATTCTTTGTACCAATCGCTTTTTCGCAACGGCAGCTTTTCTCTTAACGCAGCTTCATCAATTTGAATAATTTGGATACCGTTAGCCTCCAAGTCTAAGACCTCTTCTTGAATAGCCAAAGCAATTTGCAATGTTGAGTCTTTTATTGAAATATCCTCTCTGGGGAAAGACCAATTCAAAATAGTTACTGGTCCTGTCAACATGCCTTTTACTGGTTTGTTGGTTAAGCTTTGTGCATAGGCGGACCATTTTACAGTAATTGATTGTTTTCGCGAAACATCACTCCAAATAATTGGCGGCTTTACGCAGCGTGTTCCGTAAGATTGCACCCAGGCTTTCTTAGAAAATAAAAATCCTTCCAAATTTTCACCAAAGTACTCTACCATATCATTTCTTTCATATTCACCATGAACCAGCACATCCAACTCAATCTCTTCTTGGAAAGCTACACAATCAGCAATTTTCTCCTTCAAGAAGGCGGTATACTCAACATCATTTATTTCCTGTTTTTTGAATCGCGCCCGGTTCAACTTAACTTCTCGAGTTTGGGGAAACGAACCAATAGTGGTTGTTGGCAGTACTGGCAAATTTAACGTTCGCTTTTGAAGGCCGCTTCTCTTTTTAAATTCAGGCTGGCGCTGAAAATCTTTTTCAGTTAATCCGGCTAACTGTTCAGCAAGAATTGTTTTTTCAACTATACGTTTTTCGCGAAATAGTCGCTGGTTTGGTTCCCAGCCTGCTGTTTCCTGTTCTACATTTTCAGCTACCTCTTTCAGCTCTGTTAATTTTTCCTTAGCAAAAGAGAAATGTTTGGCAATTTCAACTGGAAATTCTTCTTGTTCAACTGAAAAAGGAACGTGAAGCAAGGAACAAGAGGTAGAAAGAACTACGTGCTTCGATGGTAATTTGTCCAGTAAAACTATCGACTTTTGATAATTATTGCGCCAAATATTTTTCCCATTAATTACTCCAGCAAACAATAATTTATCTTCAGGAAAATCAGAAGCAGTGACCAGCTCCAGGCTCTGTTTCCCCTCTACAAAATCTAAACCAATACCATCAAGGTTCAACGCTAAGAGATCTTCGTAAACATCTCGAACATCACCAAAATAAGTTTGCAGCAAAAGCTTGATATTTCTCGGTGAGTTGGTTAATTTTTGATAAATGTTCAAAAACAAGGAACGATCTTCCTCGGATAAATCCTTGACTAAATAAGGTTCATCCAGCTGCAGCCACTGTGCTCCCTGCAAATCCAAACGGTGAATAATTTCCTGATAGGCAGTAATTAGAGCGGTTAAGTGCTCTTGATAAGTTGTGTTTGTAAAAGCAGCTAACTTAATTAAAGTGAATGGTCCTAAAATGACTGGTTTTGTCTCAATACCAGTCGTTTTTGCTTCCAAATATTCATCAAATATCTTTGTACCGGCTACCTTCACCTGAGTAGCTGCTTCAAATTCAGGTACTAAATAATGATAGTTGGTATTAAACCATTTTTTCATAGGCAAGGCAGTTACATCTCCAGCACTTCCTTGGTATCCTCTTGCTAATGCAAAATAAGTATCCAAAGCGGATAAATTTAACTCAGCATAACGTTGCGGAATGATATTTAATAGAACCGCTGTATCCAAGGTAGTGTCATAGAAAGAAAAATCATTGCTGGGGATTAAGTCAATTCCAGCATCCCTCATCAGCTGCCAATGAAATTTTCTTAAGCGTCTCCCCTCTTGGGTTAGTTCCTCAGCGGTACTTTCTTGACGTAAATAGCTTTCTGTTATTTTCTTTAATTCTCGATCTGCCCCAATTCTGGGAAATCCTATGACCGTAGTTTTCATTAAATCGCCTCCTCGGTAGTTATGAGAAGAACTTTATCATGGTGACGATCCATTGGCTAACTGTAAATTCTTATAACCTGTTGCAAAATTATTCTATAACTAAAATGAGAAAATAATTAGTAAAATGATTGACACATGAGAAAAATTTGCCTATAGTATAAAGCAATAAACAATGCTTTGAAAAGAAGAGTACAAATAGAGAACCATTTGAAAGAGAGCTTCGGTTGGTGAAAAGAAGCAATGGGAAATGTTTGGAAGATGGTCTTTGAGCATTCAGCAGTGAGTGATACCACAAGCAGCTGACGGAGGTGCCCGTTATCGCAACGCAGTATCAGCGGACAGCTCGTACTGGCTAAGGTTCCTCCTGTGAAGGTTGGACAAATGAAGGTGGTAACGCGAATTCTTTCGCCCTTTTTCTTGTAATGAGAAAAAGGGCGTTTTTTTGTGTTTATTTATGAAAGGAGACTGCGTATATGCGGATTCAACAATTGGAGTATTTAGAAAAAATTGCCGAAATTGGATCAATCAATGAAGCGGCAAAGTGTTTATTCTTGTCACAGCCAACACTATCTAACGCCATCAAGGAGTTGGAAAGCGAAATGGGTATTTGTCTTTTGCACCGCAGCAAACTAGGTGTGTCCTTAACCGAGGAAGGCCGCGAGTTTCTGACCTACGCCAAACAAGTGACCGATCAAGTGGACTTGCTACAGAAGCGGTACAAATATTCCAATAAACGTGAGTCTCGCTTGTCGATCTCTTCTCAGCATTACGCTTTCTCGGTACATGCTTTTGTAGAATTTATTCAAGCATATGAAGATGATAGTTATCAGTTTACCTTGAGAGAAACTGAAACCCAAAATATTTTGGAGGATGTTGCCAGCTTTCGCAGTGAACTTGGGATTTTATTTTTAAATGATTTTAATCGCAAGGTTTTGACAAAATTGTTTGAAGAGAAAAATCTAGTTTTCTCCCGCTTGTTTATTTCTGAACCGCATATTTTTATCAGTAAAGACAATCCCTTAGCAGCTAAAAAATCAGTTTCGTTGGACGAATTAGCAGATTTACCCTATTTGTCCTTTGAACAGGGCAACAGCAATTCTTTCTACTTTTCAGAGGAAATTCTGAGCACACGCTCCTACAAAAAGCATATTAAGGTTAGTGATCGCGCGACAATTTTTAATCTAATGGTGGGTTTGAATGGCTATACCTTTAGTACTGGAATTATCAGCAGCGAGTTGAATGATGACAGTATTGTGGCGATTCCGCTAAATATTCCTGACCGGATGGAAATTGGTTGGATCAAAAGTAAACGCAGTAATTTATCCTCGTTAGGCCAACATTATTTAAATACATTAAAGAAACATATTCGCAAGTATGGCTTTGCGACGATTGAGGAGGAAAAAACATATGTCTAACAAAAACAATTGGCAATCAGCAACCCAATTGGCTCAAATTGGTAATAATGCGGACAAGCAAACAGGAGCAGTTAACACACCCATCTACCTATCCACCACCTATGCACACCCAGAGCTAGGACAAAGTACCGGTTTCGATTATACCAGAACCGCTAATCCTACTCGACAGGTTCTCGAAACGGCTCTTGCTGAGCTAGAAAATGGAACCCATGGTTTTGCGACTAGTTCTGGTATGAGTGCGATTCAGTTGGTGTTTGAATTATTTCCTATCGGCAGCAGTTTTTTAGTTTCGCGAGATCTTTATGGCGGCAGTTATCGCTACTTCAATGCCCTAGAGAATAAAGGCAGCTATCAGTTTGAATACTTTGATACGTTTGAAGATTATCAGAATAAAATCAACTCGAATTATGCAGGTATTTTTATCGAAACACCGACTAATCCACTGATGAATGAGGTGGATATTTCATTAGTGGCTAGACTTGCCAAAGAACATGGCTGTTTGGTCATTGTTGATAATACCTTTTTGACCCCTATCATTCAGAAACCTTTAGATTTAGGTGCAGATATTGTCATTCATTCCGCCACTAAGTTTTTAGGCGGCCATAATGATTTATTGGCTGGAGCTGTGATTACTAATTCGACTGAACTAGGTGAAAAGCTGGCTTATTCGTTAAATACTAATGGTGCTGTTTTGGCCCCCTTCGATTGTTGGTTGTTGATTCGTGGACTAAAAACGTTAAAGCTGCGGGTTAATCAACAGGAAAAAAATGCGCAAGCCGTCGCAACCTTTTTACAGGAAAACTCAGCAATTCAGGAAGTGTTTTATCCTGGCAAAGGAAGTATGATCAGCTTTAAGCTGAAGACCGCTCAACAAATTTCGACCTTTTTATCCAAATTGCAGTTATTTACCTTTGCCGAAAGTCTAGGCAGTGTGGAGAGTTTAGTAACGTATCCAACGACTCAAACCCATGCAGAAATTCCACTAGAGCTGCGAGAATCTTACGGCTTAACAGATAATTTATTGCGACTGTCGATTGGTATTGAAGATGAAGAAGACTTAATTGAAGACTTGCGTCAAGCGTTGGAGAAAACCAGCTAATAAAGAAATGGCCTTAGTGAACAGCTTGCTCACTAAGGCCAAAAAATAATTGCTGAATTATTTGGTGCTGTATTTTTTCAATAAATAAATGTTCACAAAACCTGCTGCAATGCCACCTGCTACCATAACTGGTCCGATCACACTATCTGCCAAGGCATCCACATTAAAGCCTGTTAAAATGGCGGCCATAGAAGTGACCACGGAAATTTTTGCTTGTTTGCAACGTACTCGATTAGAAGCTTGAACTAATTTGTCTTCGGTATGGTGGTATCCCAAACGTCCTTCAACATTTTCCACTTCTTTTTCCTCCTTACTGTTCCCTGCATGTGCAAGTTTTCTATCTATAAGAAGTGTAGCATGTTCCTCTTGCTTCCTACCTCGGTCTAAAGGCGCAAATTCTCATGAGACTATTTGCCAATGTTACAAAGATAAGGAAGAGGTATGTCTACTATATCAGTAATTTTACCACAAATTTTCTGATTATGAAAAGCTCATTTACGAAAATAGCGAATCTGTTTTCATAACCCGAAATGCATCTAGCCTGTTTTATACATAACAGACACTTTGTTTACATAATAAAAATATGGATTATATAAAAAACTTCCAATAATGAAGACAACACTTTGGAAGTTTTTATCTTGATTTATTTGATTAGAAACCTAAGGAAAACTATGAAATTACCTTAGTACTTAAAGTGTCTAAGTATCTGCTTACGAGTTTTAAGAAGTTAATTCATTAGTCCCTTCAAGGCTTCATAAATAGCGAGATATTTTTGATATCCTTCTTGGTAGATCTCTGCAAATTCAGGATTAGGATAATGCGTCCGACCAAAGGAAACAGTCTTGGCTATAGCATCTTCAAAATCAGTGTACACTCTGGTTCCTACTCCGGCTAACAAAGCAGCTCCTAAAGTAGTTGTGGTATCTGTACTAACAACACGAATTTCTTTTCCAGTAATATCACTTTTGATCTGAGTCCATACCTCACTGTTAGCAGCACCGCCCATTGCTTGTAGTAACGAAACTTCTATACCGGACTCTTTTGCTGTTTCTAGATTGTGTTTAAGAGAATAGGCCACTCCTTCCATTCCTGCTCGGATCAAATGACCTTTTGTTTTACTGAAATCAAGGCCGTAATAGACACCCTTGGCTTTGGGATTCCAAATAGGGGAACGTTCTCCCGCCATATAGGGTAAGAAAATTAATCCGTTAGAACCAGGATGTACTTTTTCAGCTAAACGACTCAGTTCAATAAAACTATTCGTGTTTTTATCTGCTGCGGTTAGTCGTTCGGCATCTCCTATCTGCTTCTCCAACCAATTAAGCACACCCCCGCCACCGACAGTCCCACCCTGCAGCAACCATTTGTTAGGAACTACATGCTTGCTGAGAATCAAACGCTTATCCGCCTGATAAGTGTTCAAGCAAATCCCCATGCCGCCAGCTTGACCGCCTTGTTCTTGGGTTTCACCAGCTTGGATTACCCCACTTCCTAAGGCGCCACAAGCCGAGTCTAAACCACCAGCAACAACGGGTATTCCAGCTGGTAAGCCCGTTTGAAGAGCCGCTTCTTTGGTCACTTTGCCCACAATGTCATGGCAGGCATAAATATCTGGTAAAATTTCTGGTGAAATTCCTAATTCCATACAAATGGTTTGATCATAGGAGTCTTTTTGCATATCAAAAAAATGATAACCATATCCTTGAGAAACATCCTGAGAGAAACAGCCAGTTAGCTGATAAACGATATAGCTGTTAGATTGCAAAATTTTATCAATTCTCTGATATATCTCTGGCAGATGCTCCTTGTACCACAAGATTTTTGGCAAAGTGTAAGTTGGCTGAAGAGGATTCCCACAAAGCTGGAAAAGGCGTTTTTCTCCAATTTGTTTCTTCAGTTTTTGACAGATAGTTGCTGCTCGCGAATCCATCCAGATTGGAGTGTTGGCTAGAACTTGCCCATCAGCTGTTAGAGGCACAGCCGACCAACTTTGACCAGCTACCCCAATTCCTACAATTTCACTAGGTATAATTTCTGATTGTTCAATTATTTTTTTTATGGTTTTACAAACTGCTTGCCACCAGTCAAGGGGATTTTGCTCGGCCCAGCCCTCTTGAGGATAGAAAACCGGATAGCTTTCACTTGCTTGTGCCACTACCCCACCCGTGGGATTGAACAAGGCTGTTTTGCAAGAAGATGTGCCGATATCAATACCTAATAAATACATGTAATCTCCATCCTTTTCAATAATTAATGAGCTCATACTAAGCTTAGCATTTTCTTTTACCAACGGAAACAACAAGCCTACCAGTAGAGATAGACTTGTTGTTGGTATGCTTAAATATCGACCGACTGTTTCTCCAGCAATTCTATATCCTCTTCTAGAAATAATTCTTGTTTTTCTTCTGTTTCAGCTTTTCGTTTCATCAGTACCGCCATAAACTCATCATAAAATTCACCACTTAGTTTGAAGAATTTTTTATAGATCAGATAACTGATTAAGGTAAAGCCAATCGGCAAGACAATCATAACAATTCGAATTCCCATCAAGGTAGCAGGACTCTGCACAGCGTTTGGAACATAACCGGTTAGATCCAAAGCAAAGCCAGTTAATAGAGCACCTATTGCTGAAGAAAATTTGATCATCAAGGTTTGAATCGAAAAAGTAACGGATTCATTGCGGGAACCAAATTTGTATTCACCATAGTCTACGACATCAGCTAAGATGACTGTGGCCGTCCCTAACTGCAAACCAGATCCTAATTTAACTAGGATTCCGGCGACAGCTGTCAAGAAAACATTTTCAGGGGAGGCATAGCCAATGATTAGCAATAACACAAAGCCAATAATCGGGGACAAGCACGCTAGCATATAAACTCTTGCCCGTGAAATTTTTCCAACTAACTTAGGAAATAGGAACAGCCCACCAATTTCCGCAAATCCTGCAAACATGGTAAAAACGGAAAACATTATCTTGCTGCCAGTCACATAAATAAAATAATAAGTCGATATACCATTCACAAATTGAATTGCTAGATTGAAGGTCAAAATAATTCCGATTGCAACTACTAACTGATCGTTTCTCAAAATTATCTTCATTAATTGTTTAATAGAAACTTTCTCTGCAGTTTGACTAACTGCTTGATCAGCTGATTTAACGTTTTTTACAGTAATTCCGATTGTCACAATAAAAATTATAGCAATCACCCAAGCGAATCGAGTAAAGCCAGTTTGCATGTCACCTGATCCTAGAAAATCAATAATTTGCAAGCCAAAGCCTGCTACAATCAAAGAACCGCCGATCGAAGCGAAAATCCGGGGAATAACCGACAATTTTTCACGCTCCCGTTTATCACTGGTCAGGTTGGGAAGCATTGACCAATAAGGGATATCCATTACTGTATAGGTCATTCCCCACAAGATATACATGACTGCTGCGAAGACATAAAGGGCTGTTCCTGATAGACCCCAGTTAGTAAATAAACAAACGAACACAATAGCATTTAGTAAGGTACCGATGACTAGCCAAGGCCGAAATTTTCCAAACTTACTTCGGGTATTATCAACGATAACGCCCATTGCTAGATCATTAATTGCGTCCCAGAACTTAGCTAGGAAGAACAAACTTCCAACAAATGAGGCAGATATTTTTAGCACATCAGTAAAATAGAGCATAGCGAAAACAAAAATTAGAGCGACAATCATATCTTTTCCTAATGCACCTAAACCGTAGGAATACTTTTCTTTTGCTGATACTTTCATGTTTTTTCCCCTTCTCTTCTTAAGCTTTTTCGATGACCCAAAGTCTTGAATCATAGTCATGGGTGGGCGGCAGTGGTGATTGATCAATTAAAAATCCACTAGAAGCGTCGGATGAAACTAATCCCGCATACATTAACTCCGCCCCACTATGGACGTGACCATCAATTACATAATCCCAGTCAGCCTTCAATCCCTGTAGTTTCATGCGATGGAAGGAACGATTGACTTCATTTAACATTTTGTAATACCCAGCAATTGCAATGGTCTGGTCCTCACTTACCACCATCCAGCTAGTTTCAGTCCTATTTTTCTCGAAAGGAGACTGAATCCGATAAAAGGTTCCATTATGGAATACGGATTGATATTTTTTGAAAAAGGCTATCTGTTCTTTGATTTCTGTAATCTCGTCTGCACTTAGTTTACTTAGGTCCAGTTCATACCCAAAGGTCCCAAAATAAGCGACATTAGCCCGAGTATCTAAGGGGACTAACCGGTTGGTCTGATGATTAGGAATTACTGATACATGTGAACCCATGGAAGATAGTGGATACAAAAAGCTGGTTCCATATTGGATTTTCAGCCGCTCCACGGCATCTGTGTCGTCGCTGGTCCAGGCTTGAGGTGCGTAATACAACATGCCAGCATCAAAACGTCCTCCACCAGATGAACAAGATTCAAATAAAATATTTGGATATTTCGTTGTTAGACGTTCATATAGATCATAAACACCTAACACGTACCGGTGGAAGACTTCACCTTGCTGGTCAGCTGGAAGATTAACAGCATAAACCTCGGATAACACTCGATTCATATCCCACTTGATGTACTGTAACTTTGAATCATCTATTACCAGACACATCTGTTGAAAGATATTGTCAACCACCTCGGGATTGGCATAATTCAACACATATTGATGACGACCATGACTAGCTTTACGATTTGGAGTGTGGAGCATCCAATCTGGATGTTTACGGTAAAGATCACTATCAAGATTAATCATTTCCGGCTCAAACCATAATCCAAATTTCAAACCTAAGCCCCTAATTTTATTAGCTAAAGCGCCCATCCCATCTGGCAGCCGATCTTTATTAACGTACCAATCACCTAATCCAGCCTTTTCATGAGTACGTTGACCGAACCAGCCATCATCCAAAACAAAAAGTTCGACTCCAACCTGTTGAGCTTTTTCAGCAATTGCCAGTAATTTATCCTCGTTAAAGTCAAAATAAGTCGCTTCCCAGTTGTTAATTAAAACAGGTCTTTCCCGATCACGCCATTCTCCTCGAACTAAGTGTTTTCTAAAAAGCGTATGAAACGTCTGACTCATTCCGTTTAATCCCTGATCAGAATAAACCAATACAGCTTCGGGTGATACAAAAGTTTCTTTAGGAGCTAGCTTCCATTCAAAATTGAAGGGATTGATTCCTAATTGCAGTCTAGTAACGTCAAAAGTGTCAACCTCTGCCTGTACCAAGAAATTTCCCGAATAAACGAGCGTAGCACCAATTACTTCTCCAGAAAATTCAGTAGTCTCAGCTCGTGCTAAGGCAACAAAAGGATTTTGCTGAGGACTAGATATCCCACGAGTAGATTCGATCGATTGAATCCCCTGCTGTAAAGTTCTTTTTTTTACGTGACGCTCTCTCCCCCATGCACCTGAAAGTTGCAGCCATTCATAATTACTGTCAGGCAAATCCAAATTCAAACTCATCAAATGCGTCAAGAATATGTTCTCTGACCCCTGATTTATAACGTTTACATTTCTGGTAATTACTGGAAGATCAGAAAAAATAGCATACATGACTTCAACAACTACACCAGTAAGTTCATCCTTTAAACAGACTTTTAGGGTTTCTGCCTCTAGTGGCTCTTCGGTATAAGTGGCTGGCAAGCCTGGCAAAGATTCTTTTCCAGCTTTTATTTTATGGAAACTATAAACTAATTCACTAATGGCAGATCCATTAGGCTGGCGCAGGCGAATCGCTGGATGACGATAATCAGACGTTCCATATTCAGGCAGCTCTTGTTTTAAACTATCCAATGAATACAATAAGTCATCCTTTTTACGACAAGGTGCCTGCTGCCGATAATGTTGCTCAATCAAATGAGTATAGGATTTTTCTTGTGGGACTTTTTTCCCATAGTAGAGTTGTAATAATTTACCATCCTCAGAAACACAGAAAATATAGCTGATGTGTTTATTAGACAGATGGAACTGTTTACAATTAGCTAGATATTCAATTGATGCTTTTCTTTGTTTTGTCATATTTACGACACCTCCGTTTAACTTAGCTTCATTATAAAAAGCGCTTACCCTAAAAGTAAGCGCTCTTTGATACGGAAAGTTGTCAATTTCTGACTTTATGAAATTTCGTGATTTGAGCCGATTCGTTCTTTGCGATAAGCATAGGGAGATAATCCCATTCCCTTGCTGAAGGCTTTAGAAAAGGCTTGTGTGGTGGGAAATCCTACCATCTCAGCTATTTTAGAGATGGGTAAATTAGTGGTGGCAATAATGTCTCTGCTAGTGGAAATTCGCATTTCATTAATATAGGATTTGATGGGAATTCCAATGTCCTTTTTGAATAAACGTGATAAATAGCTGGCATCAATCATCAGCTTTTCAGCTATTTCTTTAACTGTGATATTACGCCAAAAATGTTCTCTAATAATTTCTAATGACTCTAACACATAGCTATTCATTTTTGTACTGTGACTATCCTTTAGTGTATGAACCATCGACTTTGACAATGGCTCCATAAAGCTGTAGGCAATTTTCTGCAAAATCAATTCATTCAATTGTGTATCCTGCTCATAAGCCAAGCATTGCAATATTAAGGCATGAAAATCGGCTGCATTGGTTACTTCAAAAGATAAATGAGCCGGAGTAATGCCTAAATTAGTTAAAAACGATTCTACTAAATTCCCGCCTATTGCCAACCAAACATACTCCCAAGGCTGGTCCTCACTTGCTTGATAAAAAGTTGATTCTCCGGGGTAAATTACGAAACCTTGCCCTTTGGAGAGGTGATATTTAGTTTTCTTAATAGAATAATAGCCGCTGCCTTCCAAAATAATATGGATTAGGAAGACATCTCTAACGGCTGGCCCAAAGCTGTGACCAGGAAATGTTTTCGAATGACCGCAAAAGGAAAAATAAAAATCCTTGAAATCAGATCGCTGCCGCTTAACTAAAAAGATAGCTTCTTCCATTTCTGTCTCCTTTATCTAATAAGATGCAATATCATCTTTTGATAACTTTCTCGTCCTTTTTTACTTTTTGGCCGAGAAGCCAGATTAATCAGCTGAACTCTTATTAGTTTTTTCGTGTTTCTACTATTATATAGAATAAATATGGTTCTTTTATTAAGTCCATTTTACTAAGGATGCTTTGTTGGCACAACTATTTTTGATAGAGTCTAGGAAGCCAGTTGATCACTCAACTTTTTGAATCGTACATAAGCTTTCTGATATTCAATTGTCTGTTCAGAGTTTGGATGATAAATCATCTTTATAGGATTTGCTGCCTGCCAAATTGCTAAAAGCTGAGAATCATTTTTACTAGCTGCTGCACACAGCATGGCACCATAAGCTGGACCTTCATCAAAGCTCAGAACTTCCATTTTCCTTTGAAAAACATCCGCAAACAACTGTAACCAGAAAGGGTTCTTAACCGCTCCTCCGGTAATACGAAAAACTTGAATAGGGGTTGCCGATTGAATTCCCATATTTTCATAAACATTGCGTAACGAAAAAGCAATGCCCTCTAGAATACTACGAATAATGTCACTACGAGTATGATGTGCTCTCAGACCAAGCAAAGCTCCACTTAAGGTCGGATCAAAATATGGACTACGTTCACCAAACAGATAGGGTAGGAAAGTCACTCCTTGACTGCCAATGGGACTATCTTTTGCTGACTGGGTAAAGGTAGGAAAAGATTCTTCAGGTGCCAGCAGCTTTTTTAACCATTCAAGGGAATAACCTGCAGCGAGGGTTACTCCCATTTTATAATTTTGATCTGCTATCACCGAATTAAAATAATGATATTTTCCCAGACCCTGTTGCGTTTTTCCAGTTTCATAGGTCAAAACCACTCCAGAGGTTCCTACTGAAATAAGGCCTTGGGTTTGTGGATCGCTTAAATTGCCAAAAGCTCCACAAGCATTATCTGCCCCGCCCATTACTAGTTCAACAGACCCTTTCAAACCGAAGCGCTGTTTTAGATTCGCTTTCATTTCACCAATAATTTTAGTAGAAGGCTGGACTTTTGGACACTGCTCTAAAGAAATATTCAATTGCTTTAGCAGCGCTTCGTCCCAACACTGCTTTTCGATATCAAACATAATTGTTCCTGCCGCATCGGAAGGATCTGTGAAGGCCTGCCCGGTTAAATAATAAACTAGATAATCCTTTGGCAGCATGAATTTCCAAGTTTGTTTCCAGATTTCTGGCTGATGCTTTTGAACCCATAAAATTTTGGGTAAGGTAAAGCCTTCTAAGGGAATATTTTTTTCAACAGATAATAAGTGATCACCTAAAGTGTCACGTAGTTGTTGAACTTCTGCTGTGGTGCGGCCATCATTCCACAAAATAGCTGGTCGTAAAATGTTGCCTGCCTGATTAATTAGAACCAGCGAATGCATTTGCCCTGAGAATCCTAGAATTAAAGGAGCTTCAACAATTTCAGGGAATTGAACAATCAAATCAGTCAGTGCTTGATCAAAAGCTTGTTGCCAGTCAGCAGGATTCTGCTCGCTATAGCCTGCTTGAGGCGAAGAGATAACAAATGAACTGCTTGTGCTGCCCAACAAACTTCCATTTTCATTTCCTAAGATAATCTTCAATGAACCTGTGCCTAAATCGACCCCTAAAAAATAGGTCATGGTTGTCCCCTCCTACTCAATTTCATAAATAGTATATGCATCATATTTTGTTACTAAATAGTCAGCAGCCGTATGAACATAATTGGGTTTACGCTGCATCTCAAAGGTAATGCCGCCGTATTTTACGACAGGTGTATCATTTTCTAGTTTGACTTTATCAGAAAGCTTGTTCAGGGTATAGATGACGCAGGCCTCCTGATTGGAGTATATAGTCAGTTTGTTTGTTCTTTGGCGATCCGTTAAGCGAATTTTGGGCTCTTGGCTATCATTGTTAGTAAAGCAGTAAGCCAAATCAATCCCTTCTGCACAAATTTTTGCTAATGGCGTACCTAGGTTCAAGGCTTTTTGAATCGCCTTTTCTTCAGTAAAGTTAAACGGAACATATTCTGATGTCTGCATCGCAGAATACGCTTCAGTAGGAACAAATTGCTTATCGATTAGTTGAAGGATTGCGGGTGCTGTTTGTAAACGGTGAAACTCAATCGTGGGTTCATCTCCCAAATTGAAATAGCTGTGATTTGTCAAATTGCATACAGTCGGTTTATCAGCGTGACTATTCATTTTAATAATAAATCGATTGTTCTCCAGTTGATAAATTAGTTCTAGCTTCATCGGTTCATAAAAAGCTTGAGAATCATCGAAAGTTAAGCGATAGGCTTGATTTGACAATTTTTTTACTTTCCATTCTACCTTATGCAGCCCATGCCTTCCTCCGTGCAAATGAACTTGTCCTTCGTTAGTATCCAATAATACCTTATCCCCGAGATAATTTTGATAAAAGGGCGGATAAGTCCTTCCAGCATTTCGACCAATTGTTGCACCAAGGAAATAGGGATTCTTTTTGTAATCCTCCTGATTTTTATAGGCTAGGAGATAGTTTTGTTCCGTCTTTTTGTTGATCATTTTGGTTAACGTCCCACCATAGCTCAAAAATTCGATACGAACAAGCTCATTTTCTAATTGGTAAGTTTTCATCAGCTGCTCCTTTAAAAAAGAGACTAGGAACCTCCGAGCTCCTAGTCTGTTAATAATTATTTGCTCACCCGTTGGATATTGGGATTGGTAAAGATATCACTGGCATCGTCACTAGGTGAAGAAAATTCCGAAATGATTGCTCCTTCATTTCCAGCTTGAAACCAGTGTTTAATATTGGGTTCAATCGTGTACTGCTCTCCAGGATTTAATTCTATTTCGTGCATCACAGTATAATAAGCATTCTGACCTGTTGGGATTTTACTTTGAATAGTATCAGTTGCTTCCCCTTCTACATATAGATACACTTTTCCTTTGCGGCAGCGGAAGGTCTCCCGTTTGCCTGCTTCACCATTGCGGGGAGGATGGCGATGCTCCGGACATGTTTGTCCTGGCAGCAGAACCATTTCTTTCGCACAATAGCGATCATTATTCTCATAAACAATTAAGTTCAAGCCCTCTGATTCCAAACGATTCAGGCCAAAGTCAGCGAAATCGATTGATGCTAATTCTGCTTCAGTAAAGATAATTCCTGAAGCTAGAAAATGTTGTTTTACTTTTTCTTGATAAGTCATCTTTTGTTCCTCTTTTCCTTAAGAAATGGTCAAATCATCCCAAGAAACATCATCTTCTTCTTTTTCCTCCATAACGACTTCAGCGTTTGGATCCACTCGTTTTTTCAATATGAGGATTGTTACTGCAGTCGCAAGTGAACCAATAGCTAATGCAGCAATGAACGCCCAAGGACGAGTCATGGTTGGAATAGCAAACATGCCAGAAGCAGGAATGTGGCTGTCTGCCCCCCAAAGCATACTTAACCCACCACCGATGGCACCGCCAACTCCGGTAGCAATAACATTGCGGACCAAATCATTTAACACGATCGGGAAGCAGCCTTCAGTAATCTGACAAATTCCCATGGGAAAGGCCGTCTTCAGAGTTTCAATTTCCTGACGATTGAAAATATTCTTGTTAATTACTTTTCCAATAAAGTAGGCAATGGTTAAGCCAAATGGTGTAACCATGGAGGCTAAGATCAACACAGTGATTGGCTCATAAATTCCTTCCGAAAACAAAGCGAAAACGAAGGCAAAGACCACCTTATTAATAGCACCACCATAATCAATCGAGGCCAAAATCCCAATAATTGCACCATAAACAAATAGTGAAGAGGTGTTTAAATTTCCTAAGTAACCAGTAATCAGATCCGTAAACCAAGTAATTGGTGTGCCAACAACATAATACATCACCATTCCCGCTACAAATGCGCTAAGAAAAGGTAGAACTAAAGTTGGCATCAAGCCTTCCATCCATTTAGGTACTTTGATAATCATCATCATAATTACTACAACGTATCCTGAAATATACCCGCTGACCACACCACCTAGAAAGCCAGTCCCAATACCATGCGCAACAAATCCAACAATCAATCCAGGAGCTATTCCAGGTTTGTCAGCAATCGAGTAAGCTATCGCAGTAGAAACAATCATTGGGAGAAAACCCAAACCGTAGCCCCCCATGGTAGTCATCGTGTCAGCAAAACTGAAACCTTCTCTAAAATTATCAATAGAGGCACCACCCATCATATTTCCGATGGCTAGTAAGAACCCTGAAGCAACAATAATTGGCAAGAAAAATGAAATAGCTGTCATCAGATGTTTTTTGAAACCAATAGCTTTGATCTTTTCCATGATCTTCCTCCTCGTAATTTGGCTTCACTGTTGGGGAACCCTTGTTAACTGAATAAACAAGGGCCCCGACATGAAGAATTAAACGTTCACTTCTTCTAACTTTTCCACTAATTTATTGGGGGATTTTACGACTAAACCAGTCGGGACTTCCACGATTTTCTTATTCTTGAATCGTTCGCGACCATTGACCTTTATATCAGCAGCGATAATTACCACGTCAGCTTCATCAATATCTTTTTGAGTTAATGCATCCTGAGTACCCGCTAAGCCTTGAGTCTCGATGTGGATTTTGTGTCCCCGATTGGTACTGGCTTGAATCAATTTTTCTTTCGCAATGTAGGTGTGAGCAATCCCGGCAGTACATGCGGCTATACCAACAATTTTCATAACAGCGCCTCCTCTATTTAGTAGAATTTGACTTTATCGTTTGATTTAAACAGCTTGATTTTTTCTAAAGCAACTTTCTTCGTTTCAGCCATACAGCTAGGGAATAAGACGTTTGGTTCTCTAGCTTCCAGGTTGCCGTTATTTAAGACCTCACGTAATTCATTAGCAAAAACAATTTTGATGTCACTAGAGATATTTATTTTGTTTACGCCCATTGTTACAGCCTTGCTAATCTCTTCATCAGGATTACTAGAGCCACCATGCAATACTAAAGGAATGTCGGTTAAGGCTTCAATTTCTTCTAAAATATCCAAACGTAATTTAGGATCAACGTCTTTTGGATAAATACCGTGAGCTGTTCCAATGGCAACGGCTAAGCTGTCTACACCTGTTTGATCAATAAAATTCTGTGCAACCTTAGGATCGGTGTAAACAATTTCGCTAACGCCGCCTTCAACTGTGTTTCCCGTGTCGCCGATCGTGCCTAATTCAGCTTCTACGGATACATTTGCTGCGTGTGCTGCTTCTACCACCTTTTTCGAAATCGCTACATTGTCTTCGAAAGACAAATGAGAAGCATCAATCATGACCGAGGTGAAGCCAATGCTGATGGCATGCATGACTTGTTCAAAGCTGGCACCATGATCCAAGTGGATACATACTGGAATTTTTGTGTGATTGGCTAAATAGATGGCTTGAGCCACAAAGCTGTCAGTTAAGAAGCTCAACTCATCAGGGTGAATGGCAATCATAACTGGTGATTGAGCTTCCTCACAAGCCTCCATTACCGCATTTAAAAGTTGACCTGATCCGGCATTAAAAGCCGGCACTGCGAATCCTTGTTCCTTTGCGACACTCAAAATTTCTTTTCCTGTTACTAACATGTGATCTTCTCCTTTATCATTTCCAAATTTTATTGAAATTCCGTGATTAATTGGTACAACGCATCAACAGATTTCACATTTTTAGCTGCTTCGATAAATGTGTCATTTGCTAACAAAATTGCGACTTGCTGCAAGAGTAGAACATGGGTTGTATTTGCATCTGAATCTTTGACAGCAAACATGATAACTATTTTGACCCCCTTACCATCCAATGTTTCCCATTCTATCTCTTGATCTAAAACCGCAATTGCGACGGTTGTCTCTTTTACAGCGCTGGATTTTCCATGTGGGATCGCCACGCCTTGACCTATACCGGTCTCTCCTTCTTCTTCCCGCAGATAAACATCCTTAATGTATTCCTCTGCAGAGGTAACATAGCCTTTTTTTTCTAATAGCTGGCCTAGCTGATCAATAATTTCTTTCTTGTTTTTAGCTTTTGTACCAACAATTATTAATTCCTGGTGAACAACTTTGTCTAATTCAATCTTTTCCATCCTATTCTCTCCTTCTTTTTTACGTTACAGTTAGTTCCTTCAATGTGTAATTAATGTTTTGAATATCTTTGTCTGTTAACAAAGGACTAATATTCAGTACAGGAATGTATCCAATGGTTAAGGGAATCCGAATAGTCGAAAAAATCAGATCAACATTCTCATGAATGAAGCTTTGATTCTTTTTCATCTGCCGCTGGCTCATGGTAGCGACGATGTTTAAGTTGGGGAAATTTTGTTGTACTCGGACTTTTAACAGCTCAGAGGTTCCCACACCTGTAGAGCAAACCAGCAAAACATTTTTATTTTTGTACCGATCAATTTTATATTTCTCAAAATACAAAGTCATGTAACCAATTTCGGCATCGTTCATTTTTGTTTCGAACATCAATTCCTGATTGATTTCTTCGGCGATTTTTTTTACCTTTAGAAAAGTACTGCGATATTCCAACATCAATTCATCCAACAAATTGTTTTCGATCTTTATTCCTGATCGTAATCGACTTAGCATGGGCAAAACATGCTGATATAGGTCTTCGTACAATGAACGACTAGCAGGTAATAAAGAGACATCTGAAATAGAAAAATATTCGGTGATGAATAGTTTAGTAATCTCTTCAGCCAGCTTCTTATCTATATTGCTGCTTTCGCGTTTTTGACTGTTGATAGAATAGATGTTCTGAAAAACAAAATAGCTTTCCAGCGGATTCATCTGAATAGTCAAATAACTTTCAATATTACAGATAATTTGTTTGGCCACTTGAGTAATTTGAGGATTGGCCGCCATCAACTGCTGCTCCTCTTTCTCTAAAGGTTCCTGGCTGCCTAGGTATTGAACCTCGCCTTCACGATAGCGTTTGATAATCATATAAATATGAGTATAAATAGTAATGTCGTAAGGATAATTGATGTACTCCCCTAGCATCTCTTCAATCAGGCTGATCTGTTGATCAATGAAATGCTTATCGATCGCATTAATTTCGATACCAATTTCATTCAAGCTGTTCAACTTGTTCATTTCCAAAAAAATATTATTAATGGCTTTACGCAAATCAATTTCTTCACCAATTAACCATAAATATTCTCGATCGGCCTTTAACTGAATTGCGTATTTCTTTAAAATATCCGCGGACTTTTTAAGTCTTCGTTCGATAGAGCTTTCACTTAGAAACTGAGTATCTAATACGGTGCGCTTCACCTTCCGCGGATGCTTAAACAGTAAAGCGAGAACCAATTCATTTAAACTGTTCTCTTCGGTGAATTCAATCATGGAATAAATATCTTGATTGCGAAAAGACCTATTCAATTTATAGCCTTTTCCTGGCTCAGAGATAATCAGTATGTCTTTATTTTCCTCAAATGACAGCTCGTTGATTTTTTTGATCATACGGTAGATCGTTTTCGTCGAAACGTATAAGGTTTCCGAGAGGTATTTTGCTGAAACGTAATCTTCAAAATTTAAAATGTTAATCAGCATGTTTTCGTTTGAACTAAAAATCATTTTCCTCACCTCTTGATTCATATTCTATATCCTCTGTATCCGTTTTCTTCGTCAATGTCTGTCTAGATATGTGGACAAGCTTTTTTTTCCGTAATAAAACATGAAAATATAACGTCTCTCCTTTCCATAAGCACAGGTATCAGCTTAAACAACTTCGAGGATTCCTTCAACTTAGAAAATATTTAGAATTAAGTTCAAACACTATAAAAAGTCACCACCTCTTTAATTCTATGAAGAAAAAAAGTTATTTCCTCTTCGTTTAGTTTAATTTTATATTTATTGTATAGTAATGTATTCGTCATTATGCGATTATTGAGTTATGATATTGGAGAAGATTGGGTGATAGATGTGAGGCGTAAATTAGAAGATTGGTTCGAATCAATCCCTTCTTATCTTGTTTGGCGTGGAATCATTGTATTTTGTCTAACCTTTTGGACAATCATTGGTTTGCTCCTCTATTTTATTTTTAAAGGCAGCAGGTAAAAAAATAAGTCGATAAAAAGAGCTAATCTCTTTTTGTCGACTTATCGTTAGTTCTGCAATGAAGCTTGAAAATCTTGTACCTTTTGATAGTAAGCAAAGTTGTACTGTTGGCTGAAGGTTTTTGTAGGTTTAGTCTCTGGAATAAATACTGCCTGAAAGCCGCCTTGGTTAGCAGCGATGATTCCAGATTCAGAATCTTCAATTACAATAGTTTCCTCAGGTCTAACAGCTAAACTCGCTGCTGCTTTAAGAAAAATCTCAGGATGGGGTTTGGCTTTTTTTACCTGCGAACCAAAGGTCAATGTATCAAAATGCTGAATTAATCCTGCCTGCTCTAGCAGAGGTACTGCAATGGATTCTTTCGCTGAAGTTGCTACCGCTGTTTTCAGTCGGCGATTTTTAATAAACGCTAAAAAATCAAAGATGCCGGTCTTCACCTCAACTGGATGAGTTTGGTAATACTTGGCAAACTCAATTTCCCGCTGTTGAATGATTTGGCGAGCAATATTGGGATAATGCAAGGTTTCTTCAAGGAACACTTCAATATCCTTTAAACTCCGTCCTAAAATTTTCTGATACAGCTCTTCAGTGAATTTCAAGTCAACAGATTCAAAAGCTTTCGTAAAAGCTTGCTTTGAAACCTTCTCTGTATCAATCAAGACACCATCCATATCAAAAATCACTGCCTGCATTTATTTACCTCCAGTTAGGAAGGTAGTGCAGTATTCGGTAGTGAACACTTCCTGCGGTTCTAACCGATTAATTCCTTTTTTCTCTTCTAGCAAACCACTGGCATCGAAGGAATCAGCAAGACCATTCCAAGGCTCAATACAGACAAATGGCGCCTCGGCCGGATAAGTTGACCAAATACCTAAGTGAGGCAGCGTTTGATATTCCATGATAATCTGCTTTTGACTTCTCGCTGATTTAAGAGTAATCTGCGTTTTTTCTGGCGTTTCAAAAATCAATACTCCTTTTTTAAACAAGTCACGACTTAAGCTGAAGCTAGATTTTTCCGTTTGAGTAGCTTGATCAGTTTGCAGTAATACTTCTTGGGTAACTGGAATAAACTTTCGCTGAGTTGCTGGCGATAGCTCTAATGTGTAGTCTTCAAAAGCTGCATTCCTATCTATCGGAACATTAAATCCTGGATGAGCACCAACTGAGAACCACATTTCAACTGTTTCTGACAAATTCGTAACAAAATAACGGGTTACTAAACAATCTTCCTGTAAGCAGTATTCTACCTCCAGTAAAAATTTGAAGGGGTATTTTACTAAGGTTTCTTTGGTATATTGTAATGCTAAACGGACTTTATCTGACTCCTGCAGCACTACCGAAAATTCCATATCCCGAGCAAAGCCGTGCTGGGACATCTCATACGTTTTCCCTTGATACTGGTATTGATCATTTTTCAACTTGCCAACAATTGGAAACAGGATCGGTGCATGTCGGCTCCAGTATTTTGGGTCGGCCTGCCATAAAAATTCGGTAGTATCTATTTTAGACTGAATGTTGGTTAATTCAGCTCCTTTAGTCAAAATTTGAACCTGTAATCTCTCGTTTTCGATCATTAGTTTACTCATTTTCTTACCTGCTTTCTATTTATCCAAATAAAGAATTACAATTTGTTCAAAAAAGAAGGTGGCTCAGAATGCAAACGCATTTTGGGCCACCTTCATGATTTTATGAGAATCGTTGGCCTTTTGATTGACCTTGGATTTTATCCTGCCAAGATGACGCTGTTTCTTTTAAGACAGCATTCAATTCTTCAATATTTTTACGTCCCACCGTGCGTAACCATTCACGGGCAGCTTCTTCGCCTTTAGTAATGAAAGGTTCAACACCGTTTGCCCAAGTTGCTCTTCCGCAAAGCACGCCGTTAAAGGTAGAGCCAGCTTCTTTTGCAAAATGCAAGGTTTCCTGGAATAATTGGGCGCTGACACCTGCACTTAAGAAGATGAAAGGAAGCTCGGTTGCTGCACTTTGCTCGGCAAATAATTCAGCTGCAGCTTCTTTTGTATAAACCACTTCTTTGCCATAGCCCTCCACAAAGTTCATGTTAACTGGCACTTCAACCTTTAGCACATCAACATTGAAACGAGGATCAGAAAATTCCTTCATCATATCGTTGACTTTATGAGGTTTTACTTTAGCATACTCTTTTGAGGCAGCATCACTAATATTGGCATCATAAGAAACCAGTTCTAAGAAGAAAGGCAAGCCTTCTGCTACACACTCAGAGCCGATTCTTTCCATGTAAGCTTTCTTTTGATCATTGATTGCATCCGCTTCATCAATATCATAATATAGAAGGAACTTACAAGCATCCGCCCCTGCTTCCTTCAAACGTTTCACTGACCAAACATTTAAGGAATCTGGCAAACGTCCTGGAGTCGAGGCATCATAACCAGTTTTTTCATAGGCTAATAATAAACCAGCGCTAGCAGCCCGCGCATTGGCGGCTGGCAACCCGTATTCAGGGTCTAAAAGAATCGAAGTTGCATAAGGCGTTAATTCTTCAGAAACAATTTTTTTGAAGTCTTCAATGTCTTGATCGGTTGCTTCAGCCTTGTATTGAGCGATCATTTTTTTCAGCGCTCCCCGCTGATCAATCGCTAATGCTCCAATTACCCCATCTTGATTGCTTGTATTTTTTAATGCTTCAAATTGACTATCTGTGATTGTTTTCATTGATTATTTCTCCTCATTAATCGCGTATAGTAGTTTAATTGCTGTTGAATTTGCTTCAACCATTTTGTCGAAGGGCTCAGCCACATCTTCGAGTCGATACAAACCAGTAATCAGCGGCTTAACATCTACCTGCTTAGTGGACATATACCGTAGGCCGGTTTCCCATTCGTAACCAGGGAAAGGAGCCGAGTAAGACATCCAAGACCCAGTAACTTCAAGTTCGCCTCTTAGGATTTTTTCAAAGGTTTCAGGATCTAGAACGACATCTTTAGTGCTTGTCCCTACATAAACCACTTTTCCCCGTTTGCTGACAAATTCAATCGCTTGTTTTTGTGTGACGGAACTACCTGCAGTTTCGATGACTGCTTCCGGTAAACTAGTTTCTTTGTAATAGTCTTCCAAGGTTTGAACAGTCGGATTAACTACCTCATCGGCTCCGATAGTTTTAGCAACTTCCAATTTTTTATCGTTCAAATCAACGACAGTAATTTTGCCAACACCGATCGCTCGCAGAGAAAGCACGGTTAGTAAACCGATTGTTCCTGCACCTAAAACTAAAACATCTGCACCAGCTGAAATATTAATTCGCTCGATACCATGGATTGCAACCGTTAAAGGCTCCACCAAAGCAGCTTCCTTTAAAGAAAGGCTGTCAGGTACCTTTACACAATTCTTTTCTGGTACTACCACATATTCAGCCATCGCACCCTGTTCACGAGAGCCAATAAAGCTATAATTGGTACACATTGCTGGTTCACCTTTTTGACAGTTTTCACAAGTCCCACAAGGAACTAATGGTGCAACTGCAACACGATCACCAACCTTTATGTTGGTTACTTTTTCGCCAATTTCTTCAACTACACCAGAAAATTCGTGGCCTAATACTTGAGGAAAGCTATGAACGCCTCCTTCAAAATATCTTGGCAAGTCTGATCCGCAAATTCCACAATAAGCTACTTTGATCAGTACCTTTTGGGGAGCAACAGTTGGTTTATCAATATCTTGTAATTCTAGTTTATGCTTGTTAGTTACTACTAATGCTTTCACCAGTTTCATTCCCTTCAAACTCTTCCACTTCTATATATAAGGTGTTCTTCTTGTATTTGATAAATGTGTAAACAAAGGCGGCAACATATAAAGCTAGAATAATAAAGAAGCCTAAGCCCATTTCAAAGGTCAATCCATTTGCCAATAGGTACGTAATAGGACTACCTGCTTGATCAAGTGAAGAAACGCGTTCGCCGGCACCAACCAAGCCCACATTTTGTCCCAGCAAGGTTTGCAAATTAATCATCTGATTAGAAATCCAAATTGTCATGAACATGATGAATGAACCAGAAATCAACGTTCGGAATAAATTACCTTTGTGTACCCCAACAGCCATTGCAATAAAGAAACCGATCGTTGCTAAATCACCAAATGGTAATACTTGGTTGCCTGGTACGATAACGGCAATCAAAATGGTTAATGGAACAAAAATTAGACTGGCTGCGATAACTTGTGCATCCCCTAAAAGTAATGCTGGGTCTAAACCAATTCGCAATTCACTACCTTTGAAATGTTTGTCTAAAAGATTACGAGCAGCTTCTGAAATAGGAATTAAACCTTCCATGATCAACTTAACGACCATTGGCATCAAGACCATAACAGCAGCCATTTGAATTGCCAATTGCATAGAATCGCCAAAGTTGTAACCTGCTAATAAACCAATCGCTAATCCCAAAAATGCACCGACAATAGTGGGTTGTCCTAAGACACCTAAACGAGATTCAATTTTCTCTGAAGTAATATTAATCTTGTTAAGTCCTGGAATCTTTTCAATTAAATCGTCAATTGGTACGGAGAAAATTCCCATATAAACTGGAGATCCATGTGGGATTGAAATACCTTCTAATCCAAAGTATTCATCAGTTACAGAGCCGAACATATCTCCAAGCTTATAAGCAATAATTGCATGAACAGCAACACCTAAAATGCCTAGATAAAAACTGCCAGTTGCCGTTTGTACAATCGCTCCAGTGAAAGCCATATGCCAAATGTTCCAAATATCTACATTGACTACGCGAGTCATCTTCAGTAAGAGCATCACAACGTTCACTCCAATAGCGATTGGAATAGCAATAAGTCCTAAATCCGACGCCCAAGCCATGGGTGAAGTTCCCGGCCAGCCTAGGTCAACTACATTTAAACCAAGATTAAAGTTCTCCGCCATTGATTCAGCGGCAGCACCCAAGTTTTCTGTCAGCAGGCTGATGACTAAGTTAATACCAACAAAACCAATCCCAATCGTGATCCCTGATCTTAATGATTTCCCTATTCCTTGACCTAAAACTAGTCCTAAGATTAAGATAACGATTGGCAGCATTACGCTTGCTCCTAGATCAACAATATATTGAATAACTCCCATGATCATTTCCTCCAATAATTATTTTTTTAGTACATCCAAAATCTTTTGTTCCGTTGCTTCCATGTTGACACCAGAGATAAAAGCAACACCATGAACAACTGGAACACCATAGTCCTTTTTCACTTTTGCAGTTGTTACAATTAAATCAATACCATCTTTTTTTGATTCCAATTCATTGACTCGACATTGTGAAACCTCTACTGGAATGCCTTCCCGTTTAGCTAATTCACGAATCTTATTCGCTGCTACCGTTGAAGTTGCTACTGCTCCACCACATGCTACAATTACTTTTTTCATCTTTTTATCTTTCCCTTCTTTTATAAAAACGCATTCACTGCTGCTAAAATTTGTTCCTCATCAGTTGCGTCAACCAACTGATCGACGAAGCCTTCTTTTTGAATGGCTTCGATTAAATTTTGCAAAACAGTTAAATGCTTTTTGCCATCTTTCACTGCCAACATCACCACAACATTTACTTCAACCGTATCTTCATCATCGCCACCCATTTCATTAAAGATAATGGGCTCAGTTAAAGTTACAAAGAGCAACTGATCCGAATTAACCAATGAACCATCCGTATGAGGAATAGCGACTCCATGTTTGACTGGTAAACCGGTTGGAAATTCTGCCTCCCGATCCTTTAATGCTTGTGAGAACCCTTCTCGTACAATATTTTTTGCCATTAAATCACCGGTTAAGCGATCAAACAATTCTTCTTTGTTCTTTACCGTGTACTGGCAATACAAGAAATCCTTTGTAATCATTTTTTTCCTCCTTAAAGTTTGTACAACAATTTGCATTTATTTTGCATAAGTGTGAGAACAACCCGTCAAATGTTTTCATTTGGCGTCTGCTGTAATCGTTACCATCATAATAGCACAATATTTTGCTTTTGCAATACTTTTGTTTGCATTTTATTCTAAAAATCTTTTTATTCGCAAAATAAGCCAAGTTTTTAGTCGGAAATCTCGCTTTGCATTGCTTTAACTTTGCATAAATGATAATATTGACAAAAAACAGAAGGAGTTGCAAACAATGATACACTTAATTTGTCCTAATCCTGCAATCGATCGTACACTGTTAATTGATGACTTTACAGAAGGAAAACCTAATCGCCCCTACGAAGTGAAGGAGTTTGCTGGCGGGAAAAGTTTCAACGTAGCTTATGCAATGGGATTTGAAGCACCACAGGCTGATTTCTGTGTTCATACCATCGTTGGTGGCCGAAATGGGGATTTACTAAAAGAATTGGCAAATGCAAACAAAATCTCCCTTCAACTGACAGAAATTGACAAAAACACTCGGGTATGCAACATTGTAATGGATACGAAAAACAACAGGACCTATCCTATTTATGAAAACAGCTTTGATTTAAACCAGAAGTTACTATCTGTTTTTACCAATAGAATAAAACAAGCAATTGTCCCTGGGGATTATGTCGTCTTCAGCGGCTCGTTAATGAAAGGGATGCCCAGTGACTACATCGCGAACTTCATTAAAGAATTTCAAGAAAAAGAAGTAAAAGTTTTCGTGGACACTAGTGGTGAAGCCTTGGTTCAGGCTTATAAAGCACAGCCTTATGCCATAAAAATTAATGATGAAGAAATTTTGGATCTGTTTCCTAACCTAAAACTAGATACAGTAGATTCTTACGCTGAGTTATTGAAATCAGATGCTGCAGCAGAGACCTCTATCTTTATCATCACTTTAGGTGCTAAAGGGATTATTGCTAAAATTAATGATCAAATCATTCATGTACAGGCGCAAAAAGTCGCTGCAAAAAATCCAATTGCCTGCGGCGATTTCTTTCTAGGTGGGTTAGTCAAAAATATACGTTTGCAAAATGATGCCGTAACTACGCTAAAGATAGCCATCAGCTATTCAACGGCCAATGTACTAAGCTGGTATCCAGAATTAAAGCAAACAGATATCGATGCAATTTACGATTCGCTGAAAGTAACTACTTATTAATCGAAGCCTCACAAAAAGAAGCAACTAGTCGATTTAGTTTGACTAGTTGCTTCTTTATTCGGCGAAATTTAGTTCAATCCCATGTTCATTTAAGGCATCATAATCCTTGCTATCGGTTCCTAAAGAATCCGTAATAACAATATCAATTTCTTCTAGTGAGGCCGTGCGGTTAAACGCCATAGTTCCAAATTTGCTTTGATCAGCCAAAATAATCACATTCTGACTTTGCTGAACCATCTGTTTAGAGACCTGGACTTCTCCCATATGATGACTGGTAACTCCCGCCTTGCTTTCAATCCCGCTGCAGCCAAAAAAACCAATATTTACAAAAATCTCACACATATTATTTAGCGCAAATTGACCAAATAGAGAGGACTCGTTGCTCCGCAGTAAACCTCCAGGAATAATAATATCAATCTCGTCATTTTTCAACAGCGTATTAATGATCGGAATGGTATTCGTCACTACCGTAATATTCTTCATTTTGCAAATTTCTTTTGCTAAAGCCAAAGTAGTCGTGCCATAGTCCAAATAAATGCTGTCACCCTCTTCAATGTAGCTGGCGGCTAGTTTGGCAATTTTCTCTTTGGCATGCCAACGTTCGATTTTTCGTTTTTCATAATCAGTTTCTCCCGTTTGATTATCTAGAATTGCACCACCATGAACCTTTTTGATCATTCCTTCTTTTTCCAGGGTGTTCAGATCACGGCGAATCGTTTCTCTAGTTACTTTTAAATTTTGACTTAGTTCATTGATTCTTACAGAGTGCTTAGTATCCAAAGAATCAAGAATATACTCTTTACGTTCAGTCGAATTCATTATTTTACTCCTTACTATGATAAAAAGAGGCAGTGATGCTGTCCATTGTTAGTTATAGATTGAAGAAGCAGATTCTGTTAATCTTTTCACTAAGATAAGTGATTAAAACCGGCACTGATAAATCTGCTGTAGTTCAGCGGTTTAGCAGTACCGTCCCACGCTTAATCTTTTAAAACATCAAGAATCTTTTCTTCAGTGGCTGCGATATTTACACCCGAGATGAAGGCTACACCATGTACAACAGGAACACCATAGTCTTTCTTCACTTTTGCAGTTGTCACAATCAGATCAACGTTGTCCTTTTTTGATGCTAATTCGTTTACGCGACATTGCGAAACCTCTACCGGAATTCCTTCTCTTTTAGCTAACTCTCTAATTTTGTTAGCAGCAACAGTCGACGTTGCTACCGCTCCGCCACATGCCACAATAATCTTTTTCATCATTTTGCCCCTCTTTCTTGCTAATAAAGCTGTCCTATATTTTGTAATCGTTACCATTATAATAGCACATAAATTTGCTTTCGCAACAAAGTATTTTGCTTTTTAAGCATAAAGCAAAATAAGTTGGAGGTGAACTCTATTTTTTATAGAGAAAAGGCCAAATAAAAACTGATGCTATTCGCATCAGTTAGATAAATCTATTCTTCTTCTGAGCCATCAATCAGCTCCACTCCCTGTTGGGTTAACTGCTGCTGCTCTTCCTTGTTTCTCGGGCGGTCGGTAATAACAATATCAACCTGATCAAATGTAGCAGTCCTATTAAAGGCCACCGTGCCAAATTTACTGTGATCAGCTAGAATAACGGTCGTTTGGCTGTGCTGAATCATTTCCTTAGAGACTAAATTTTCTCCAGTATGATGGGAGGTAATACCGCGTTCCATATCAATCCCGCTGCAACCAAAAAAGCCAATCGAAACATATATTTCCTTAATATTATTAGAAGCAAAAGGCCCATACAAAGAGGATTCATTGTTTCGCACAATTCCCCCAGGCATAATCAAATTAATGGTTTTATTCTTTAGCAATAAATTAACGATGGGAATCGTGTTCGTCACAACCGTTAGATTTTTCATTTTGACGATTTCTTTGGCTAAAGCCAAGGTTGTCGTCCCGTAATCCAAATAAACGGTGTCCCCTTCTTCAATATAAGAGGCAGCCTTTTTGGCAATGATCGCTTTTTCGTCATGAAATTCATTTTTTCGTTTTTCATAATCCGTTTCCTGGTTGGTTATTTCCAAGACAGCACCACCATGAACCTTCTTAATAATCCCTTTCTTTTCAAGGAAGTAAAGATCCTTACGAATAGTTTCACGAGTGACTTTTAACTGTCGGCTAAGCTCTAAGATTTTAACCGTATGATTTTCCTCTAATTCCTTAATAATAAAATCTCTGCGGGCTGCTGAATTCATAGGCATCTCCTTTGCAAATCAGATTTTCTTTTCTTCATCATAACACAAAGAATTTGGCATTTTAAGTTTTGAAGGATGGTTTAGCAAAATAAGTGAATATCACTAACCTTGGCAAACATAAAATTATGATCCATTTCTTTGTCAAAAAGGATTTCATTAGACTTACTGCTGATTGTTCATCAAAAGCATTCACTTTTGCCAACTGTAATGTACGGATTTTCAACTGGCAAAAATTTTGCAAACTGCTCCATTTGTATGGGAATTTAAGAAGCCGCCAATCAGCCTTCACAAGATGATCGACGGTTTCTTTCTAATCAGATAATTTTGATTGTTTAATTAGCATACTCCCTGCAAAAATCAGCAAGCCAATCCCTATAAAAACACATAGGTTATCACTAAAATCATTTGTCTTAGGCAACAGTGAACGTTTGGTTGCAGTAGCTGGCAAGTCTTTTCTACTCATTTTACTACCAGGTGGTATATGAGTATTCTGTTTTCCACCAACGACAATATTCTTATCCGTTTCCGATGATTTTGTCGACAATGATGAATTCTTTGTGTTAGTTTCCCTGTTCGAGTCGGAGGTCGTATCACTATCATCTTTATTTGAATCAGTGTTAGACGGTTTGGTTGTTGATGGCGCATCTCCACTTGATCCCGTTTCGCTATCAGTTACTATCGGCTCTGTTGTATCTGTATCACTATCCGTTGTTATTGGTTCTGTTATATCTGTATCGCTATCAGTTGTTGTTGGTTCTGTTGTGTCTGTGTCGCTGTCAGTTGTTGTTGGTTCTGTTGTATCTGTATCACTATCAGTTGTTATTGGTTCTGTTGTGTCATCGGTTGATTCACTTGACGAGGTACTTGGCTCTGTTTCAGAATATACACCTAAGTGTAAATTATTTTGTTCATAACGTACTTCAGTCATGTCCTCTAGTTCAGGAAACTCTTGGCTTAAAATCGTATTCCAGCCATCTAACCCTGCTAATTGATTATCAATATCTACCTTTGAACTTGTAGCTGCATCACCTGTATTAAAAGTTGTAACCAATTTACCTTTTAAATTCGGTGCATCAGAATCAAATAAGACAATATATTTTCCAGCTGGTAAATACTCAAATTCATATTTACCATTTGCATCAGTTTTTATATTTTTCAGTGATTCATCTCTTAAATTTTCTGTCACTAAAATATAATTTGTACCTTCTTTGCGATACAATTTTACTGGAACGTTGTTTAGTTTTGGTTCGGTGTTTTGGATTTGACCATCCTTATTCTCATCTAACCAAACCTTGCCGCTAATTTTTCGTCCCTTAACTAAATGCTCAACAATATTTGATGAAATAGGGACTTTGTAATCAGAAAGTGAATTGCCAAAGGCTTGATGGCGATACGTATTGCCATAACTATTTTGCTTATTTTTTAGTGATAGATGAATCGCGGTTGATTCATTTGGCTGAAGCTTTTGCTGAAATTCATATAAGACCGTTTGGACATTGGATAAATCTTGACCGCTTCCAGTATATAAATACCAGCCGTTCTGAGTTATATCAATGAGATTTGGATTTTTTTCAGTAATCAAACCATCATTAAGGTAAATAGCGATAGATTTACCTGGATCAATATCAGTCTTAATTTCAGTGAGTTCATTCTGACCTTCAAAGCTGTTCCCTGAATAGCTGCCATCCTTTGGCAATGGGACAACCCCTCGTACCTTTTCTTCTTCTCGCATAGTTGAATAAGGTACAATACTCAAAGTATATGTTTGATTTACTTCTTCTATCGAAGGAGTAATGGTCTGATAAATGCCCAACCGACCGATATTCATGACATTGATAGTCGAAGTAGAAGTTCGTAAGTCTTCTTGACTCGTGTCCTTTTCAGTACTAATGACTGATTTAACAGTTAACTCAGCTACATTATTCGAATAGTTAATATTAATGTCATCAAAATTCGTTTCAAATTCAATGTTTTTTAGCAAGGCTGTTTCTTCTGGAGTCGAGACCGCCTTTATGGTCCAAACTAAAGTTTGAGAATTATCAGGGTTTGTTGTCACCGTAGGTTCTAAGCCTGCCTGATCATATTTTCCAGAGCCGTATTGATAAGATAATCCCGGCGGCAACGTTACAGTCCAGAAAATCTCATCTTCTTCATTGTAATTCTCACTGGCAATCAGCCCGTTGTCGTGAATCGTCCATTTGGCATTTTCGGTACTATGATAGGTACTCTTTTCTGCCTCAATCGCATTACTAACCTTAACTGGTACAATTCCTAATGTGTCAAATTTAGTGTGGCCTTGCGCTGGTTCTTGTAAAGAAACCAGCTTATTGTTTTCATCATATTTGGTTTCCTTATGGATAGCATAGCCATTTGAAATACTGTATCTACTAGGCTCATTGTAGCTGGCTGACGGATTATCAGGATTAAACAATGGTCGATTTTCATCGCGGAAGACATCCATTTCAGCTACATAAATATTGGGAGTCCCCTCTGTCGTGCTAGATCCCAGCTTTTCAGTAGTAATAGTCAGCTGAACGCCTTTTTTATTGTTGCTGGCATTATATTTCCATGTACGAGCAATTGGTAAGCGACAGTCTATTAAAACGGCCCCCACCTTGTCGTAGGTCTGGTTGCTAGCAATTGTAGCACCATCGTACCAATCATAATCCGTTACATTCGCTGTTTTTAAATTTTCCAGCGAGTTAGGGTTTGTCTTTTTACTAATGCCATACCAATAGCCTTTTCCGGTATGTGGATAGCCGATACTGCCAAAAACAGGAACCGACTGCAGCAAGAGCTCATTTGAGTTAAAATCTTCATTGGTCATTTGGAAGGCGTCCGTGTTCCATTTTTGTAAATATTGATAACCGCCCTCCACCGTAGTATCACCAAAGGTTCCTCCGCCAGAAAGAGCAACCTTAGCACCGCTTACTGCCTGGCCGTCACCATAAGGATCAATATCGTTGGCTATGGTGTATTTTCCGAATGGAAGTCCAGTATCTGGATTTTTAAAATTCGCTGATAGCGTGCCCTTTAGTCCAGGTACTTCATTACGAATAGAAAATTCAGTAAAGCTCTCTTTAGTCTCTCCTTCTTCATCTACAAAGGAAAGAGTGGCACTGTAATAAAGACTATTATCTAATTGTTCAGGATTTAAATTCCCTTGATAGGTATAGTCATTTGGCAGAATTAAATCAATATTTTGGTTGGTGAAAACCTTCTCCTTAGGGCTATAAACTGTTCTGCCCGTATAGCCATCTGCTCTTCGAATTGGATAAGATGCACCAATCTGATAATTTTTTACATCAATGGTCACTTCATTCTTTAAATCGTATTGGTCAATGCCATATTCGCCACTATCCCATATACTATTTAATTCGTTATAAGACGCTTTATCAGACATTTTTGAACCTGCCCAATAACTCCTTGAATCATTAAACTCTCTCAGTTTATACTCAACATTGGCTGCATTGCTCCAAGTATTAGGATTGCTGCTGATTAAATTTGATCCTGTACTAACAATGTAGTTGTGATGATCGATAATAAAAGGTGACTGATCTGTACCATTAAAATCTAAAGTATGATCTGGCTTAGCATGATTATCCCAAACAACCCGTCCTGTCAAATTCAATTTCATCTGTAAATCATCTTTAGGAAAGGCCGCGCCTTTAATATCCGTTTTTCCCTCTAATGGTACAGCCATCAACTCTACTCCCAGTGGAATCGTTCGATGATTTTTATTGAATGTACCCGCGGTAACTAACGTCTGAGATGCAAACTTTACAGTCCCATGTGAAATTTTAGGAGCAATACTAACTTTGCTGCTAACCGTTCGAGGAATTACTTGCGTGAAATCTACCTTAATGTCTTCACTGGTCACATCAACACCATCAATACTTATCACTTGAACATGAAATTCTGGTTGCAATACTGTCCCGTTATCTGCCCCTAAGACATTTACTACGACTGGAAATGTAACTGCATTACCAGTTGCACCAACAACGTATTCATCTTCAAAGGTCACAGTATTATGAGTGTAATCATTGGTGGAATTGTCAGCAAATACGGCATTTGTTCGACCTGCAACAATTCCGTTATGCAAGGTACCAGTAACTTTGATTCGGATATTGTTTAGCGTTCCACCGCTGGAATCATTCAAGGTCATTTTTATCGGATAAGTAATCGTGTCAAAAGAACGAACTATCTGATTATTTGGGGAGGCATCATTGCCTGGATTATTATTTGCATCAAAGCTTTCGGTCCCATCCACGATTTCTGCCTCGTTTAGATCAGCATGAAGAGCTAGTGAGCTGCTATATGGGAGCAAGGATGTTTTCGATTCAGATTCTTGAATGGGGGCTTTCTTTTCAATTGGTTCTGAACTTTCTTTAATTGCGGTGTCTGATTGCTGTAATTGTTCTTGGGGAATAATTAACTGCTGATTAGTAACTGAATAACTAATGGAAAGATCATTTTCGTCCTGTAAATACTCTCCACTTAATTGAATCTGAGCTGTTGTATCTTTTGTGACAGGTTTAAGTTCTAAACTTAATTGTTGATTGTGGTAAGAATAAGTGCCAATTTCCTCTTTAGTTTCTTGATCAATAACAACTGGTCGTTCAGAATTTATTTGATAATTATTAGAAACATCAAACGTAATTTGTTGTTCCTTTTCCGATTCAGGAACCAAAAGCGATAGTTCAGTAGTCAACTGCTGAGCTTGCTGCTCAATCAGATCAAATGCTAATAATTCTGCTGGGGTGTCTGTTGCTTCAGCTAACGAACGTGTTGTAAAAAATATAGGAGCTAGCATAGAGACCATCATAAAAAAAACAACTAACCCATTGACTCGTTTATTCATCATTAGTCGATCCCCTCCTTTTCCCAAAAATGAATATATTGTTATCAGCGAATAAATTCAATCTATTAAATGCCTTTTTTAATTATATAAGAATTATGTAATCCGTTCAATAAAAAGAAAAGTACAGAAAGTAAAGAAGGCAAAAACAAAACTTTTATAAAATTTATATATAAATAAGGCGTGATGACTTTGTATATTCATAATTAGGTTTTGCTTCCTCTATTGATAAATAGTGTGTGAAATCTATCACTCCACCATCGGATTTTAACCTTATTTTCAACAAAAAAAATATTTCAAAAAAATTTCGTGTTGTTTTCACCCTCTTTGTACTATTTTGGAAATTAGCGTCATTTACTCCTTTAGTTAGGAAAAATTTAACCTTTTGGCAGCTAAAGACTGTAAAGAACGTAACGATGAGTACACTTTTTCGATGGATGATAAAGCTTTAGTAATCCGCTTGTCTTGCGGTTTTATCTTCAAATTAGAGAACGTATCTGCTTGGGCAGCTTCTATACAGCAAAAAAAGACAAATCAGTTTGACTTGTCTTTTTTTTGTTATACATATAGTGAACAGTATATAATCAATCTAAAATTGAAAAGTCTAATTCAGAAATGTCTTTTTGGAATGCCTTAACCGTGTCCAAAGAGATCTCTTCTGCAGATTTGCCAAGATTTTTCAATTTACTAATGATTTGGGGCGGAACAGTAATAATATCACAACCTAGACGATCAGCTTGAACAATATTGTATACTTCTCTTGTGCTAGCCCATAATAGCAAGCTGCCAGGTTTAGAATCACAAATTGCGCGACTCTCTTTGACAAAAGCATCGGTATCCATTCCTACATCATTCAATCGTCCAACGAAAATGGAAACAATGTTTGTGGTTCCTACTTTAAAAGCATCCACAGCATTACGTACCTGCTCTGTAGTTGTAATAGCCGTCACGTTTAATTTGATTTCCAACTCAGAAAGTTCTTTAATTAAAGGAGCCATGCTATTGCCTTTTGTATCAATTATCGGAATTTTTACAAAGACTTGATCGCCTAAATCCTTTAAAATAAGGGCTTCTTTTTTCATTGTTTCTGCATCATCACCAAAAACTTCAAAGGAAATCGGTACTTTTGGGAACGCTGTCAATACATCCTTGGCAAAACTGAGATAATCGGTTACACCACCGGCCTTCATTAATGAGGGATTCGTGGTAAATCCATCAACCAGTCCACTAGCATAGCTCTCCTTCATCTTGCTTAAATCCGCGCCGTCTGAATAAATTGAGATCTTCCATGGTTTACTCATGCTGCTCCTCCTTAAAATTTGATTGCTACAAGTGAATTATACGTCGAAGCTATCTGTGAATGCAAACCTTCAATTTAAGGAAATACTGTTGGAACTTCCACAGCTTTGTGCCAGCGTTTCAGATTCAAAGCAGCAAATAATAAAGCTGCAGAGCCAAATGTCTGCAGCTTTATTATCTACAATGCTAAAATGAACGCTTCATAAGGAGCTAATGTTTCCTGCATACTATGACGAGCCTGATTATTTTTAATGATGAAGCTTCCTGTCAATTGCTGCAGTTCATCTGGAATTGCTTGCTTTTGATCAGAAAAATTCGCCAAAACATACCACGCAGCTTCACCATAGGTTCGTTTATAAATAAACAGGGCTTGATCTTCCTCATACAAAAGTTCAAACTCGCCTTCTGTTAACAGCTCCTCCGTGTGACGAAGTTCAATCAGTTTTTGATAAAATTTGAAGACTGATTTTTCGCTCGTTTTATCCGCAGCTACATTGATCGTTGGATAATTTGGATTTACTTTAAACCATGGAGCCGCTTCGCTAAAGCCAGCATTTTGGCTGTTATCCCATTGCATGGGGGTTCGTGCATTGTCACGAGTAATTTTGTGAACAGCTGCTAGAAATTCTTCTTCTGAAATCGTCTGCTGCTGTTTTACATAAAACTCGTAATTGCCTCGCAGCTCCACATCCTCGTATTCATCAATCGCAAATTTAGGATTGGTCATGCCAATTTCTTCTCCTTGATAAATAAAGGGTGTCCCCTGCAGACCATGCAAAACAGTTGCAAATGCAGTAGCACATTCGTAACGATATTCTTCATCATTTCCCCAACGAGAAATTACTCGAGCCCGATCATGATTTTCAAAGTATAAGGCATTCCAGCCCCGCCCTCGCAATTCCTTTTGCCAAGAGGCTAAAATCTTTTTCAAGGCTGGCAGGTCCATCGGTTTTAATGCCCAACGTCCATTAACATTGCCTTTCACTCGATCCACATGCATATGTTCAAAGGTAAAGATCATGTCCAGCTCCTCACGTTGCGGATCCACTAGCAAATGGCCATCGGTTGATTTGGCTGCTGGTGATTCTCCGACACTCATCATCGAAAAGGGCTTTAAGACCTCCTGATTCATTTCATGAATAAACTCATGCATTCGCGGACCATTTTGCTGGTTCTCAGTAGTAAATGGTCTAGGATTGTCTGGAAAATCCCAATCTTTTGAAATCGATGTAACGACATCCATTCGCCAGCCGTCAACCCCTTTAGCCTTCCAAAAGCGCATCATATCATAAATATAGGCGCGAACGGTCGGATTTTCCCAATTCAAATCGGGCTGTTCCTTCGCATAGTAATGCAAATAATATTGTTGGCGTGATGTATCCCAAGACCAGGCTGAACCGCCAAAACTGGAGCCCCAATTATTGGGAGCAGATCCATCTGGCTTCGCATCCTTCCAAATATAAAAATCACTAAAGTAATTGTCCTTTGATTTGCGACTTTCTTGGAACCAGACACATTGATCTGAAGTATGATTTGCTACGAAATCCATGACAATTTTCAAATTTTCGCGATGAGCTTCTTCGATCAGCTGATACATCTCTGCATTGGTGCCAAACATAGGATCAATCGTACGATAGTCTGCAATATCATATCCGTTGTCAATTTGCGGCGATAAATAAATCGGGCTGATCCATAAGGCATCCACACCTAGTTCCTTTAAGTATGGCAGCTTTTCTCGGATTCCATTGATGTCTCCAATGCCATCATCGTTTGTATCATTGAAGCTTTTCGGGTAAATCTGATAAAAAACGGCTTTTTTCCACCAGTCGTTCATTTACGCATCCTCTTCTTTCTTTAAAACCCATTGCTGACTGTAAAAATCTTCCTTCACAGTATCAATAGCTAAACCAAAGGCCATTAACTCGTCTCCGTATCGTTTTTCACCTGTGGGCAGCTGATACAAAGCCTCCGGTTCTAATCCGATCAGTCTTAGCCGCTTGGATGGCGAATTAGGCTTCGCATGAATTTGGACATAAGAAATGACTACCTGTTGTTCATCAATAAACAGCCAAGCCTTGGCATTCTCCTTGTTAGGTACTGCTAAACGATAAAATTTACCTAATTGCACCGTTGAACGAATGAGTTTAAATTGGTCAATTTGGTCTTTTATTTTTTGTTTTTCTGCTGAACCAAGTGCTGATAAATCCATTTCATAGCCAAAGTTTCCCTGCATGGCAACCACACCACGGGTATTCAAAGGAGTTACCCGTCCAATTTGGTGATTTGGTACTTGAGAAACGTGAGCCCCCATAGAGATGGTCGGATAAATCAGACTGGTGCCTTCTTGAATGGCCAAGCGTTCAATCGCATCCGTATCATCGCTTGTCCAAGTTTGCGGCATGTAATACATCATCCCTGGATCAAAGCGTCCGCCACCGCCAGCACAATTCTCAAAAAGAATCTCTGGAAATTCCTCTGTTACTTTTGCTAACACACGATATAAACCGAGCATATACCGATGATAAAATTCTTTTTGCTGACTACTGGTCAGAGCATTAGATCCTGCTTCAGTCATGCTGCGATTCATATCCCATTTTACATAATCAATGTCATAACGCTGAAATAGCTCTGATAAGGTCTCGATCAGGTAATCCTGCACTGCAGGATTGGTTAAATCTAAAACAAATTGGCCGCGAGAGTAAGATTTCAAACGCCCAGGCACCTCAACACACCAGTCAGAATGCTGACGATACAACTCGCTGTCTTCAGAAATCATTTCCGGTTCTACCCAAATACCAAAGTCCAAACCGATTTGCTTAATTTGAGCAATAAAATGCTCCAAGCCTTGCGGGAATTTTTGCCGATCCACAAACCAGTCCCCTAAGGAACTACTCGTGTCATCACGATGACCAAACCAGCCATCATCTAGAACAAACAGCTCTACCCCTAATTCCTTAGAAGACCTGGCTAATTCCAGCAGGGCCTCTTCTTGTAAATCAAAATAGCAGGCTTCCCAGCTATTCACTAAAATTGGTCGTTCCTGTTGAGCAAATTTCGGCGGCAATAGGTAATTTTGATAGGCTCGATGATATTTGTGGGTTAATTCCTGCAGTCCGTGCTGACTATAGACTAAAACGGCTTCCGGTGAAACAAAGCTTTTCCCTGGTTGAAGCTGCCAATCGAATAGTGAGCTGTTTATGCCAATTTGCATCCGGACTGCATCCTGCATTTCCACATCAACAGTGGCTTCAAAATTTCCACTATAAACTAAATTCATGCTGTAAACCGATCCGGCAGTTTCAGTAGCTTCCTTGTCCATTAAAGCAATAAACGGATTGTGTTCATGACTGCTGCTGCCGCGCGTACTTTCCACCCGATAATTTAGCTGACTTAAAGGGGTTCGTTGAATGTGGGTTTCTCGGGCCCACGAACCGCTTAAGTGCATTAAGTCTAAATCACTAGATGGCAGTTCAACGCAAGCACTGTTTAGCTGATTGATTTCTACGGCAGTTGTACCAGTATTTTTTAATTCAATATGGCGCGTAATGATATCAGCTTCTAGATAAAGAGTGTAAAACAAAAACATATCCATTTGTTGATACGCATCATGAAGCTTAATAATCAAAGTTTCACAATCATCGCTTTCCCGTAAGCTCGGTAATCCTTCTAAACCTGGTTTGCCTTTAGTAATCTCGTGAGCAGTATATCGGAAATCACTGATTTGTGTCCCATTTTGAAAGGTTAACTGATACGCCGGCTTGCGCAAATCACTATTACCAAAGGCCGGATACTCCTGAGGCAGACGTTCTAACTTATATTCCTTAATATGGTCAGTATCGGCAATGTAGCTGGCGCGTTTTATCTCTTTCAATACATAATCGGGGAGGCGCTTGGCTAAGCGACTCCCCCAATAGAGGTGAAAAAGATGATTTTGTTCGTTTTTTTGCATGAAGTAACTCGTGTGCTTTCCTTGAAGATGAAAAATACCCGTTGCTGCATCAAACGTAATCATTTCTTCGTCCTCCTATGCAATTCCCAATGCGGATAATACGATTCCTAAAACAATAATTCCTAACATCAAGGTAGTGATACTCACCTTTTTCTTCAATAGATAGTAACAAAGCAGCGTTAATAGCAATGGAACGATGCCGACAAAGATTTGATCCAGCATTTCCTGCAGCTTCATGACTGTCTCGCCTTGCATATCAAAGGAAAGTTTGGTTTGAAAGATCACCATCGAGCTAGTCATGGCACCTACCATCATTAAACCTACCATGCTGGCACCCTTCGTTAAGATGCCAATTAAACCTTCTGAATAAAGCTTTTCAATATATTTTGATCCAAGAGAGTAGCCTAAGAAAGCACCATAATATCTAGTTAACCATTGCGGAATATTAAACATTGCCAAGAATATGATCGGCGCTAACACATTTCCGCTAGTTGCCAGACCAACAGCTAAGCCAGCTGAGATAACGCGCCAAACACCCCAAAAGATTGAATCGCCAATCCCAGCCATAGGACCCATCAAACTGGTTTTTACTGCGTTAATGGAAGCTACGTCAAAGCCTTCCTTTTCAGAGTTTTCCTTTTCCATCGAAGCAGCAATCCCCATAATGAAGGAAACCATTGGAACTGTTGTATTGAAATAAGACATGTGACGAACCAAAGCTTCTTTGCGCTGATCCTCATCTTTGTAAAAAGCATTGATAAAAGGCATCATGGAGTAGCAAAAACCATTGGCTCCTTGTTTAGCTGGATTTACTGAAACATATAAGGTTTGCGAGCGCCAAAACATTTGACGGACTAATTTTTTCTCTTCTTTACTTAAATCATTCCCCAATTTACTCATGCGAAAAAGTCCTCCTCTTCTTGATCAACCCCATCGGCTGCTTGGACAACAACTGGTTTTGCTTTTTCTAGTTTATTTAACTGGTAATCCCGTTGCGCGATTAAGATTGCAATCACAAAAGCAATTCCGGCTACGGCGACTAATGGCAATTTTAGATAGGCGACAAAGATAAATCCCAGGAAGAAGAACACGGCAATCTTGTTTTCCCAAAGCATTCTTAACAGCATAGCCATACCAACAGCTGGCAATAGATTTCCAGCAATGGATAAACCATTCATGATGACCTCTGGAATCATGTCTAAAGCGGCTTGAACCGCATTGGCACCGAACAGCATGGCAAAGAATGGGATTAGCGAATAAGCAAAGAACCAGATGGCCCACACACCAAAGTGTAAATAAGTAAATTGTTTTTGTTTGCCTTCCGCTGCTAAACGGTCGAATACTGGAGCCATTGAACCACTGAATAAAATATAAATAGCTAGTTTAATTTGTTGACCTAAAATACCAATTGGTAAAGCCAGTGCTATCGCTGCATCCACTCCACCACCTAATTTAATCGCAAATCCTGTGGCTAAAGCTGTTGCCAAGCCAGGTTCGGCTGCTGAAGCTCCTCCAATGTTGATAACTCCCATAAAAATAGTTTCTAGCGCTGCCCCGATCATTAAGCCAGTTTGCAAGTCACCCATTAATAAGCCTAAGAATGGTCCGACAACAATTGGCCGAAACAGTAATGAAAACCCGATTAATTCATGCCCTCCGACACAAAGGAAGACGACTAATCCTACTAAAAATGCATCCCACATGGTGTAACACCCCTTATCTTATAATTTTTGATCCTTGATAATCGTACTAGCTAATACTTTGTCTTCTGTTGGTACTGCTTGGAAGGCTGTTTCTGGATAAACCTCCACCAGGTCCTTTAATGCGGCAATTTCAGAATCAGTCAGCATGACATATTTGGTAATTTCTTTTTTCGGTTCGTTAATCATTTTGCCGGCATTCCCGATATTCACATATTCGATTGTTGGAATTTCTTTGGCAATTTTTAACGCATCTTCTACAGTTTTCACTAAAACCATTAGATTCATAGAACTAGCCTTGGGATTCTTTAACAGAGCGATGGCACCATCGATATCCTTCATGATTGATTTAATATTGCTAGGTACGGCCATTTGCAGCGCCATTTTTTGCGTATCATTATTCGCTACCTCGTCATTAGCGATAACTAATCCTTGAAGCTTCAGCTCTTTTGACCAAACCATGGCAATCTGTCCATGAACCAAACGTTCGTCTACTCGTAATGCTTTAATCATAATTTTTCTCTCCTTTATTTATGCGAAAAAATCCTCTTCATTTACTGTCTCTTCTACCATTGGTGTTACCAGCTGCATTGCATTTTTGCTTGTTTCTAAATAATGCTTCAAATTCTCTACTGTCAAGTTTTCTTTATTTAAAACAACTTCTAAAATCACTGGTAAATTGAACCCGGCAATAATTTGAACCTGTCGTCCCTCACTGGCCAATAAAACTTTTTGATTCACGCTGCCGCCGAATAAATCCGTAAAAACGACTGCTAATTCATCCGCTCCTAATGAAGCAAAGAATGTGTCTAATTGTTCATCAATTGGCGGCTCATCTTCTACATAGGCTGATAAAAACGCGATCTCCTCATTTGGAATGAATAATTCTAACGTGCTTTGCAGGCCTTTAGCGAAATTTCCATGAGTTGCGATTGCAAACTTTGTCATCTCGTCCCCTCCTTCTCATCTATAATATAAGCAAATGGCGTGCCAACTATTTCTAACTTGTTCTATCAGGGGTTATTAAGCACAAAAAAATAGTGCTTAACAAACTAAGCACTAATTTAAGCTTAAAAACGCATTTTAAGCAGTTCATACATTAACGAAAGCTCATAGTCATCGACAAAGATATTGTATTTTCTTTCAACTGCATGAAAGACGTTTTTTGAGACGGAATAAAATTCTTTGCGTTCCGCATCCAGGGTTTCTTCGTCACTAGCAGCTGCCTCATTTCGACGAGAACTAACCATCATCCGCTCAATCATTAAGGCAATATGCATATAAAGATTCAATTTGTCGCGACCTGTTAGCGTTAGTTCATAATACTGCTCATATTTTTCAACAATTTCTTGAACTTCCTTAATTACGATCTCAGGATTAAGAAATTGTAAGCGGGCACCGATTCCTTCAATCGTGAAGAATTGCAGAAACTGCTTCAGCAATTTGTTGCAGGCCGTCTCCGATTCGCCATTTTGCATGAGCAGCCGCTTAACCAGCTGAGCACCCTCTGGCTCCATCACATCATAAATGTTAATAATTGAAATTTCCTCAAAGGAGTCAATATCAGTCGTTGTCAAAATCATTTGTGTATTGGCAAAATAATCCAGCTCGTGAGAATTCAGCGTTTGCTTCAAATCCTTGTAGTCCATTGTAATAATTTCTGTCTCTTCAGCTAGACAGTTTATCATGATTCGTTTGATCTCTTCTGAAAGACCTGCCCCTGACATGCAGGAAACAATGATGTTGCGATTTTGTGATAGGCCCTCGTAATACTGAACATTGGTTAGTTCACTATAATGTTCCGCTTTTTTAGCGATTTCTTTGAAAGGTACCTGCTGCTGTACCTGCAAGCCAATGTCTAAGGCCATCGAAGTAGTTAAATTGTTAATTACCATCAAATCCGCATCTGATTGCTTTTTAATTTCCTTATACATTTGACTTAAGGAACCCATGTCAAATAAAACAATAACTTCCTGATCCCGCCGATTTTGCTTTTGCAAAAAGCTCTCTACTTCGACAATAATTTCATTGATGGAGGCATCGATCGGCATATCAAAAGCTTCAAATAAGTAGGTTTGGCACAAGCTGTTTACTACTCGTTGAATACTAGAGGCCACATTCCCATGAGACAGCAGCAGGCAGACAAATGGAACCTGTTCAATGGTACGATACTCTTCCCCCACTAGAATAAACAGCAGCAAACATTGCAGCAATTCAGCCCGTTCCATTTCAAATGCAAAAATCGGCTGCAATTTTGCTACAAATTCCCCAATTAAATAGTAGGAACGAGGATAGGTCGCTTTAATTCTTTCAAGCATACTGCGATTTTCCAACGTTGCTGAAGATTCTAAAAATAATGACAAAATTAGTGCGGCTTCCGTTAAATCCTCAGTTGATAACTGGTTGAATATACCATAAGCAGTCTGGAACTCGTTTATCTGCTGCTGAAGCTGTTGAACAAAGCTATCAATAATTAACGAATGACTCGCTTGACTTTGAAGCTGTCTTCGAACCTTTTTCAGTTCCTTTCGAATGGAAAATCGGCATTCATTCATATCAGCAATTTTTTCTAAAACAAATAGTTCTTCTATTAAATAGCTGAAGCTTTGCTCAAAAATTTCTTCCGTAACTTGAGACGAATTCGTATCCTTTGAAATGGAAATTGCGCCTTCTATTAAATTGCCTACTTGAATGACAGATTCAGTCTGCTGTTCCATGAAGGCTCGAGCACAAAGCAGTCGTACTCGGTTTTTTAAATCCCCTAAATTCCCTCTGTATTGCTGATTAATTAATTGAAAAACTTCCGCCAACCCTAACTCAAAATCCTTTTGTAAATTCTGGGCTTCCCGCACAAAATTATCAAAGGTAATTTCCAAGCGTTCATGAATCGGCCGTTCGTGAAAAGCTGGCAATTTAATCGTCATGGGAACACGTCGTTGGAAGGTTCGCAGCAGCGATTGATCTAACGATTCAGTAGTAGCAAAGATGAAACGCAAATCTACCTCAACCGGCTGTTCTTTTTCTCCCAAGGGATAGTACTGCCCTAAATCCAGCAAAGTAAACAATTTCTCTTGATTTTCACTGTTCAATCGGTGGACTTCATCTAAAAAAAGAAAACCACCGTCCGCCTGTTTAACTAGTCCTTCTGTATCCTGATCTGCTCCAGTGAAGGCACCTTTGCGATAACCAAATAAAACAGATGACAAAAGTTCTGGATTGTTAGCATAGTCCGCACAGTTCAATGTGACAAAATTAGCTGAAGAAGTGATGACTTTTTCTTCAAGCGCGAACTGGTGAATCAAAGAAGCCAGATAGCTCTTCCCTACCCCTGATTCACCAGTGATTAGAATCGGAAAACCCTTAGGAGGATAGGTAACAGCAGCCTTGCATTCGTCAATTTCTGCCTTCAAACTGCCCTTAGCACCAATAAAGCTTGAAAAGGCATCCTTCTTTTCGGAAATTGGCCTCCAGTAAACGGGGCGAGTTCCCGTTTTTTCAACTAAGCCTTCATCTAATAATTGCGAAAGATACGTAGTAACAACATTACGGCTAAGATGTGTACTTTCAGCAACCTCGCTGGTGGTAATTTGTTCCTGTAAATCAGCCAACTCTTTTAAATGGTCTAATACGACATAGCGTGATCGCTTCACCACCATCACCTCCTCTTAATCTATAGGATATTTCATGTGCCAATCACGGCGAATTTGATCTGTAAGACTTAACACCTCTAACGTAAATTCAGGCGGTACTTCCTTAAGCTCAGTCCAGCCTGCTTCTAGGCACTCCTTCACAGCCAACCATTCATAGGTATAGCCTGTCATCCCCTCAGGCAATTGCTGAAGATAGATGCGTTCCCTTTTCTCATTATAAACCTCTAATTGGTTGAATTCTGAAAGATGGTCAATTTTGATATAGCCTTTTTCTCCACTAATTAAAGCCCCATTTAAGGTTTTTGCCTGAATGGTTGCATTTAAGACACCGCTGCTGCCATTGCGATACGTAAAGCATAATGTATGCTGCAAATCAACACCTGTTTCCCCAATGTTTACGATTGTTGTGTAATCATTATAGTCGGTTCCAAAAATTTCAAAAAGTAAATTCAATCCGTAAATCCCTGTGTCCATTAGTGCACCACCACCGAGATTAGGATCGATTAAGCGTCGATTAGTTAGACTGTTTCCGCCTATATTGGTGATCAATGATTTGAACGAACCGATCAACTGATTATTCTGAATGGTTTGCAGTTCTTTAAACACAGGATTAAATCTAGTCCAGAAAGCCTCTCCTAAAAACAGCTTCTTTTCGGCAGCTAGTGAAAAAAGCTCAGCAGCTTCCCGATGATTCATCGCTAGAGGTTTTTCACATAGGACATGCTTATTCTGTTGGATAGCTTCCCTTGCGTATTGATAATGATAACTATGTGGTGTCGCGATATAAACCAAATCGATTTCCGGCAACCTGAAAAAATCAGTCAGCTGATCCGTGAAATAGGGTACCTGATACGTCCGTGCAAACTGCTCTGCCTTCTCAAGCGATCGGCCATAAACAGCAGCTAAATCAATTCCCTTAATCTTCTTTATTTCCTGTGCCATAATCTCAGCGATTGCACCAATTCCAATAAACTCAACCTTCATAAGCCAAACTCCTTACTACTATACAAGTAAACTAATCATAAAATATTTAGTAAACAAATACAATGGTTTTTACTGATAAAGTGAAAAACCATGGGGTGATTAAACACTTGCTGTTAAACCTCCACCTGCAGCTGCTTAATCGTTTGTTTGGCTTCTGCCAGAACATCATCGATAATTTTTTTAGCAGGTTTAATCTCATGTATGGCTCCTGACACCTGCCCAGCCATTACTGAACCCTGTTCAATATCTCCGGCGGCGGCTTTTTTTGCTGATCCCAATGTCAGCTTTTCTAATTCTTCGAAGGGCATATTTTCTTTTTCCCATTGCTGGTATTGTTCAATCATTTTATTCTTAATACTGCGGACCGGAGCAACACCATTTCTACCAGTCACTACAGTATCCAGTTCTCCGGCAGCTGCTACAAATTCTTTTACATTTAAAGGAATCGGACATTCTTCCGCTAACAAAAAGGCCGTACCCATTTGAATTCCTTCAGCACCTAAAGCAAAAGCAGCTGCCATACCTTTTCCATTGGCAATGCCACCTGCAGCAATTACTGGAATGTTAACCGCTGCGGCCACTTGTGGAACTAAAACCATGGTTGAGAGTTCGCCAATGTGCCCTCCAGCTTCAGAGCCTTCTGCAACAACTGCATCCACTTCTAGAGCTTCCATTTTCTTAGCTAAGGCTGCACTAGGAACCACCGGAATTACTTTGATGCCCGCTGATTTTAATTGCGGCATATATTTTTTAGGTGTTCCGGCTCCAGTCGTTACCACCTTGACATTTTCTGCCACAATGACCTCGATTAATTCTGGAATATTTGGGGCCATCAGCATCAGATTTACTGCAAATGGTTGATCGGTTAATGCTTTGCATGCCCTAATTTCTGCTTGAAGCTCGGCTGCAGTCATGTCACCAGAGGCAATAATCCCTAAGCCCCCAGCGTTGGAAACTGCCGCAGCTAAAGGATATCTGGATATTTGTGCCATTGCACCTTGAAAAATTGGGTACCTTATGCCTAATAATTGAGTAATCGTTGTCATTTAAACGCTCCTTTTCAGGTATTTTGTCTCTCTTTTTTATTATACACGACTATCCTCTCCCTTAATCCTTTAGTATAATAAATCTATTAGTAAAAAAAGGAGTATTTCATGAAAAAATCGTTCATTCATTGGTTAGGTTTATTAGGAGTTGTCAGTCTGATTTCTTATACCGCCGCAGTAATTTTTAGCCCCTTAGCTTATCCTGGCTATCGCTGGATGGAGCAGGCGGTAAGTGATTTGAGTGCTTCCAACGCCCCGTCTCTTTTGCTATGGAATCAGTTGTCCTCTCTGTATGAGATTTGTGGAATGATTTCTATCATGATGGTTTGTGTCTTTATTCAAGGAAAGCTTACGACTGGACTACGAGTTGGGATTTATTTATTTGCAGCCATGAATTGGGTATCTGCGATTGGTTACGGCATATTTCCTCTTTCCGATAAATGGGAGGTCAGTTCTTTTCAAAATACCATGCATGGTGTTGTTACGGCACTGGTTGTGCTGCTATCGGTTTTATCATTAGTAATCATCATCGTTTCTGGCTATCGCAACAACGCCTATCCTTCATTAGCACTTTGGGCTGCTTTGGCTTTTCTGTTAATGCTGGCAGGAGCCATTGGCGTTGGAATCGTTCCGAAAGATTTTTTTGGCATAGCTGAACGTTTTAGTGTTTTTGCGGCAACTGGCTTTAATGCGGTTTTAGGCATTTACTTATTCAGAGGGTTCAACTTAAAAAATAGTTAGCTCATGTACAGCTAATGGAAATGTCAACATTCTGACGAAAAAAAGAGGCAGGCCAGCTGCCTCCTCTCATTCCTTAGTCCACTTTATCGACAACCGTCGTTAACTTTCCAGCTTCGATATTTTTATAACCTATTTTAAATACTAAAATAGTAATGATATACAAAATAAAAGGCACGATGAAGGCTGCCAGCAGGATTCCCGTTTGAGCCTCAGGCGATTGATCTTGATTCGATACATAACCAAAATGATTTAAAATAAAGCCTGGCGCTGCACCTCCCAAAGCCATAGCCACCTTCATAACAAAAGAGTTTAAAGAGGCAATCAATCCCGCACTTTGTATATGCATAGTTTCGTATACCCGATCAACATTATCAGCCGAAATACTGTATTGAATGGTGTTGATTAGTCCGAGTCCAAATTGAATGAATAAATAGAATACAATGAAAAGAATAACCTGCTGCCGGAAGAATAAAATGGCCACCATCATGCAGCTGGCAATAAAAAGGCCCAAAATATAAACATTTTCCTTACCTATTCTTTTAGAGACGCTGGGAACAATCATTCCTGCGAACAGGGCTCCAAAAAAGCCGACTAAACTAGCCATACTAAATATCCGTTCATCCCCTAACAGGTAGGTAATGTAATACAAAATCGTACCATTGAAAATATTCGTCGCTGCTGTAACAAAAAGCATTGATACGAAAAGGACAGAAACACTTCGGATTTTAAAAATGGCAACGATGTCCTTAAACGAATAATGCACCGCTGCTTTTTCCGGCTCCTCTGCTTCTAAATTCCTTTCTTTTAAACAAGCAGCACCAACAATTGTAAAGAACAAAACAGTTAGTACTGTACCGCTGATCAGCAACAAATACCCATCAGTCTTATCAGTAAATGCAGCAATAGCTAAAGGTGCTAGTACATTCAGAATGGTTGGACCCACTGTATAAGATACACCTTTAATAGAAGACAAAACATTTCGTTCATTCTCATCCTTGGTTAAAATAGGAATCATACTGTTCAAAGGAATATCCATCAAATCGAAGGTCACTCCCAGTAAAAGGTAGGAAATACCGATTACCAGTACCTGATGCTGAACAAGCAGTAAGGGAGCAAACCAGACAAACAGATAGTTGATGCAGCAAACAATCGTTCCTAAAACTAAAATCACTCGATATTTTCCCAAGCGGGTCTGTGGAAACTTATCAATGAAGTAGCCGAGGATAGGATCGCTGATCCCATCAAACATACGTGACACAAGAAACAGCGTGGCTACAACGGCTGGATTGATCCCAATCACATCAGTGTAAAAGATTAATAAATAGGTGTTCAGTAAGGTCATAATCGGAATGTTTCCTAGATTGGTTAAGGCAAAACCGATTTTTTCCCTTAGGTACATCTTCTTTCTCATGATTTCTCCTCCAAACTAGAGTAGCTAGTTAAACAGGCTGCAGTGACATACTTAAATGAAGAGGTTCGTCTTTAACTAATGGGAACACCTGCTGATTAAAGTGCACCTCTCCGCCCTCTTTATTCGTCCAAATGATGACTTCATCTCCAGTTTTGTTTAGGGTTACTAAACCATCTTTGATCGGAAACTGGCAGCTTAGTGAGTCAAAATTATTCAGCTTGGGTTCAACGACAAAGTTCTCATAGCCAGGAGCAGTTGGTACCAGGCCAACAAAATAACGACCTAACAGATAAATCGGACTGGCTCCCCAAGCATGGCATAAGCTCTTACCAAAGGGATCGCCGTACATTTCATACCTATCTGCACCTGTTTCCTCAGGCTTGTACTCCTCCCAAAAGGTCACTGCATCATGAGCCAACATCCCACCCCAATAATCCAAAATGATTTCATAAACACGCGCTGTTTCACCTAGCTTGCACAGGGCATCTTGCTCAAAGAATTTGAAATATGGAGTGGTAATCTGAGTGATTTCATCATTCAATAAAACATTTTCTAAAATTGAATGCTGCTGCTTAGGATTTACTAAATCAAACAGTACAGCGAAAATATTGGCATGGCGGGTTACATGACGTTTGCCGGACTCATAAGAATCAATAAAGGCTCCCTTTTCATCATCCCAGAAATAGTCCAACAGGTTTTTGTATAGCTGATCATATGCGGCTTGGTATGCTGTGGTTTCTTTTTGTAAAATTGATCCGCAAACGATCATCGAATGGTATGCCTTCAGTAACAGGACCTGTTCAGCAGCCAAGGTCCCCTCTTTATCCATTTCAGACCAGTCAATAAAAATCCAATCCTTTTCTCGTCCATAGATAAACCCTAGTTCGTTGGTTTGATTTTGTAAATAAGTCATCATGATAACCATTTTAGGATAGATTTGCTGTAAAAAATCGACATCGTTGGTCATCATATAGTGATTTTCAACACCAATTAACCATAAAATTGAATAATCAACAATCGTGTTCATATGCTGTTTAATTTCATTTTGACCTCTCAGAGCCAACATGGTTCGTTTATTGATATCCTCATCAAAGAATAGATACTGATTAATGAAATAGGATTGATAAGCATCTCCCGACCAAATCCAGCGGTCACGTTTAATTCCATCAATAAAAAATAAGCCGCTGCACAAGGTGAAGGTCTCAACTGAAACATCCCATATTTGATTTAACAGCGGATTATCAGAACGAAAGGCTGCTTTATTTTCTAGTGGAATGAATTCATGTACAGCGGAAACTTCCACATCTTCAGCTTTTATCCTAGGAATGAAGATATAGCGAAAGGCTCGTTTTCTGATAGAGGTTGCTGTGGTCGCTGAAATTTCTTTGTAATAGCACATTTCTTCATCCAGCGCTTCCGTTTCAGACTCACCGAAGCAAACAGTTACCGGTTTTCCTTCCCTTAATTCTTTGATAAGCAGTTTGCCAAAGATCGCGCGGCCAAAATCGAATAGAACCCCTCCCTGTATTTCTTTTTTATTTAGATAGGCTACTGGTTCAGTTGCATGGTAAACCTGATTAGGATCTTGATCGACTTTGGTATAAAGTGTACTCCAACCGGCTGGGTGTTCTTCAATAAAGTTGCTGCAGACCCAGCCAATATCACTTTTGATAATTTCACCAGTAAGGTAGACCGCCGGCAGCCCCTCCGTATTCCCTACAAAAACGCGAATTTTATTATGACCAGCCGGACAAGTTAAGGTTTGGCCAAAGGGGAATTTTTGATCATTTATCTCTACGTAACCAACTCCTTTGGCATCAACTTTAAATTCAGTTGGTTCTGCTAAATCATAATAGCGCTTAAATTTCACATTGCGATGACAATCATCCATATACCAATAAGCTGGCCAATCATACGCCCGTTCTTCACGAGAAAAATTTTGTAATAGGCTTTGCCGAATCTCAAAGTCGCCAGAGTACCATAGCCATCGGGAACTATTTTCGTTTATCATTGATCTCTCTCCTCTACTTTACTGAATGAACACTGTCTAAAGTCAGTTCTTTCTCAGTTGTATATCGTTTTTGCAACGACATCATCCAAACGCCGGCAATTGCTGCTAGTAAAACAATTCCAGCAAAACCATACATAGAAACCTGAATAGTTCCAGGCGCTACTAAAAACGGGGTGATAAAAGCGAATAAGCCGCAACAGATTCGTGAAAATCCATTAATGAATCCTTGCAATCCTGCTCGTACTTCTGGTGGAAAGGATTCCTGAGTCCAAACTTTATAGATTGCTTCACCAGCCATCGGGTTTCCAAAATTATAGAAACCAATCGTTACAGCCAGGGCAATAAAGCCAGCACCGCCACCTAAAACAGCCATCCCAATCATTGCTGCAAATTGGACAAAAACGCCAACAAAGAAGGCCTTATTGCGATATTTCCCACCCGATACAGAAGCAAATAAGATTGTTGTGATGAGCGATACAACATTCAAAATGATTCCTAAACCTGTTGCCTGAGTTTGAGTAGCTCCTGCATTTGTTAAAGCATAGGTTTGGAATTGCCCCCAGGTATTAGCTAGCAGGTTCCAGCAAACATAAAAAATTAAAATTGCCGCGAAATAGCCTAAATATTTATTCTTCTGTGATCCGAATAAAACAGACTTAATGGAAACTGCCGGTGCATCAGCAACCACTTTACTATTGGCTCTGCGACGTAGGCCTTCTTCATGAAATCGCTTGAATTTTTTTGAAGTAATTCGCCACAACCAAGCAACAACTGAGAAAACAAACAGGATTAAAAAGACAATCCGAGCCCCCATCACGCCTTCAATTCCTGATAATAGAAATGAACAAATATAAGAAATAAAAATACCTATTTGCCAAAAAACTTGGGTGGAAGAAACCAGCTGGGCAGAAGTGGTCTCATCTGGAGCATCATGAGAAACAACCGTCAAGCTGATAGGCAAATCAGCCCCAGAAGCAATTCCCATAACAACTACTCCTAAAAGCAGTGGATAAAAGCCGGTGGACATCACGCAAATGCCGGCTCCAATAGCATAAAATAGGTTTCCCCAGTTAAAGGAGCGAAATAAGCCGAAAAGCTGCGTTATTTTCCCTGCCATTAACGATCCAAAAGCAATAGCGAATGTTAAGGTTCCTGAGAGTATCCCTACTTGAGCTGTAGTTAGTGAAAGACCCTGCTGCCAGACAGGAATAGTTGCGGAAAGACCCACGATGCATCCTGAACCTAACATTGATCCAATACCAGCTGCTGTGGCTAAAGGGGTATATTCCTTAGCTGTATTCTTTTTCAATTGATGTGTCATAATTTCCTTCCCTCCTAATTGATGTCTTTATTCTAACCGCTTTCAATCCTCCGCTGCAATTTCATAAATCTAGAATTTTAGTATCAAATCTACAGATTATTTGTTAAACTGTTTTTAGCGAATTGATGAAAGGGAAAAAATGATGCACGAATTAAGAGAGCTTTTGCAGAAAGAACTTCCGGTAGAAACACTGCAGCGGCAAAGTGGAAAAAATATTAATGAAATGAATTTGAATTACGAGGAATCGATTGTGCCAAAAATTCCCGTGGTAGATTTTTTTGAGGAAGGAAATATATTTATTAATAAGCATCCTCGCTTTTCTCACACTCCTGCTCACACCCACAGCTTTGTAGAATTTAACTATGTGTACACAGGCAGCTGTGTTCAATGGATTAATGGGGACCGCGTGGCGTTATCACAGGGACAATTAATTTTGATGGATCGCAATATTATTCAGCAAATTGATTATGTTGGAGAGGAGGATTTAATTCTTAATATTTTGGTTCAAGATAGCTCGATACCCACAGAGCTATTGAATAATCTGGCACAATCAGAAGATATAGTGACCCAATTTATTGTCCAAGCCTCCCAAAAGCAGGCTTCTCATAATAATTTTATGGTGTTTGATTTAACTGAACAAAAAATTGCCAAACAGCTTATTGAACTAATGGCGCTAAAATTCTTTCAGCCACAACGAAACAAAGCTCGCTCCTTGAATCTGTTGTTAAGCGCTCTGCTAGTTGAGCTTTCCAACACGACAACCCTGTATACCAACAATACTTACAGTGAAAAAAAAGAGATATTTCAGCTGTTGAAGTACATTAATGATCACTATTGTGAAGTCTCTTTAAAACAGCTAGGGGATCATTTTGGTTACAATAAAAACTATATCAGCAATATGATCAAGGCGAAAACCGGCAGCACCTTTCAAGAATTAATTGATCAGAAGCGGCTTTCTGAAGCCAAAATCATGCTGCAAAATACAAATTACAGTATTTCTGAAATTGCTGAAGCAATCGGCTATAAGAGTACGCCTTCGATTTTCAAATTATTCCAACAAAAAACCGGCCAAACGCCAAATGATTTTCGCCAAAAGAAAAAGTCGCAGGAATAGCTCCTGCGACCAACGTCTTAAAGCGGGTGGAAATGAGGCTTCATTTTTTCAAAGGTACAGTAGTGTTTAAAGCCCAAGTCTTTCAGCAGCTTTTTGCTTTCCTCAATGTGGGCACCCAATTGTTCTGGGGTATGACTATCACTGCCAATGGTAATAATTGTGCCGCCTAATTCCTGGTACAGCTTCAAAATATCTACTGAAGGTGTGGTATCAGGAATTTGGTAACGAATTGAAGAGGTATTGACCTCAATTCCCTTACCGTCTGCAATAATATAGCTGAGAATTTCACTCAACATTGCTTTGTTTGCTTCAAAGGTATTCTTATCCTTGTTCAAGTAACGTCGGATTAGGTCCATGTGCGCAAGACAGCTATAATTGTGGTAATTTTTAACAACCGTCAACATTTCTTCATAATATTCCTGATAACACTGAGCATCGGTCTTCCCAACTTGAAATTCCCCTGTCCAAAATTCCTGATTGTCGATCTGATGAATCGATAACAGAATGAAATCAAAAGGATACGAAGAAAACAGCTTTTCGAACTTAGGAATTGTTTCTCTTTGTATGCCAAACTCTAAACCAAAACGCAGAGTGATCTCCTGCTGATAATTCCTTTTTAGTTCCTTGAATTGTTGGAAATAAGCCGGATAATCAACATTGCGCAGCATTTCGTTTTTGCCAGCAGGGACGGGGTCATCATGATCCAACTTAACACCATAGTCTACATGGTCAGTAAAGCATAACTCCTGAATTCCCTGTTTGATTGCATCCGTCACGACTTCCTCCATCGGATATTCTGAGTCGTCGCTATAATTAGTATGAACGTGGTAATCGAATTTCATAATAGTCCCCCATTTTCCTAAATTGACTGTTAAACTCCTGATAGTATTCTAGCTCAAATTTTTCCAATACGTGGCTGAGCTTGTCAGCAGTACCTATCTATTTTCTATAGCTTCAGCAAAGACTGAACCCTAGCCCATAACTACATTCGTTTCACTATTACTAGTCGTATTTGCGCTCTCTTAGATATTATCATAGACTGCCAAAAAAAGGCAGGACGCTTTTACACGTCTGCCTTTACTAGTGCTAATAAATTTTTCTAATTAGTGACAAGCTTTATAAAAACACCCTAGCTTTAAATCCTCAACAGAAAAATCAAAATTACAGCACTCACTGTCTGTACTGCCCCCACCGAAACACCGTAAATTAGGAAACGTGGGCCTTCCTTTAAAAATTTCTTGAAGTCCAGGCGCAGGCCGATAGCAGCCAAGGCTGTCGTTTCGAACCAGGTACTAATAAAATGGGCAGCTGTGTCTAAAATGTGTGGCAATGGAACAAAGCTGTTCAGGATACAAGCAATTAGAAAACCAATTACATACCAAGGAACAGGCAATTTTCTACTTTTTGCAGCTGGCAAATCACTCGTGGCAGCTGTTTGTTTTACCTTTTGTTCAAAGACAAAGACCACTACTACCAGCAGCATAATCCGCATAATTTTGAACAGCATCGCATATTGTACGGTTGCTGCATCAATTAGACTGGCACCGGCAACGACCTGCCCTACTGATTGAAGGGTTCCCCCCAGTAAAGCACTTTTACTTAATAAATCATCTCCAAAAAGTGCGATTCCCAAAAATGGCAGCGTCAGCATCATTACAGTGCCCAAAAGATTGACTAAGGTGATAATCTGCCCCTTTTCTTCATCCTTTGCTCCAATGGCTGGGGCAATTGCGCCAATAGCTGAGGAACCGCAGACTGCATTGCCGCCGGCCATCAATAATCGCATTTTTTCACCAAAGCCCAGTTTACGGCCAATCAAATAAGCGCCGGTAATTGTAATACTCATCATCAGTACGACATAAATTATTCCTTTTAAGCCAATTTCGCTAATGGTTTGGAAGGTAACGGTAAAGCCTAATAGTACCACCGAGTATTCCAGCAAGCGGCTTTCGGAGAATTTAGTTCCCACTGCCAGCTCAGACTGACGGAAAAACGTATTGCCTAATAAAATACCTAACAGAATCGCAATCGTTGCACCGCCGATTTCTGGAAAAAATATGGCTAAGCCTTTACTAACTGCCGCAACTGCAAAGGACAGCAGCAATCCTGGCAAAATTGGATAGTTTTTCATTGAATCATTCCTTTCCCAAATAGATTATACCTGTTTCTAACTATTTTTATGAATGATTGTTATAATAGTTACTATAAGATATGTAAATGGAAGTGGTTTCTTTGTTCAAATTGTTGGAGACGTTTCGGGTTGTCTATGAAACGAGGAATTTTTCAAAAGCGGGAGAGGTTTTATTTATCTCCCAACCTTCTGTTTCTAGTCAAATCAAGCAGCTGGAAGCAGAATTAAAGACGACCTTGTTTTTGCGTAATGGTCGGAAAGAAATTGTCGCAACACCTCAGGCAGATATGCTTTATCAAGGAACGTTGAATTTATTGGAAGACTGGAATGGGCTGTTAAGCGAATTGTCCAGTGAACGAGATCAGCTGGTAGTTTGTCGAATTGCGGCTTCTCACACATTTGCGGTGTATCTGCTGCCTCAATTAATGAAGGAATTGGTTCCATTCTTTCCCGAGATCAGCTTCTCGATTCGTTTATTGAATTCGGTGGAGGTGTTAGAAGCCCTCAGCAAACACGAGGTGGATGTAGGTTTTATTGAAAAACCTCTTTCTACCGGAAAGGTTCAACGCTATACTTTAATGGAGGATCAGCTGGTTTTAGCCGGCAAGCCGGATGCTGCTCCTTGGCTGGTACGGGAAGCTTCTTCTGGAGTGTACTACTACACAAAACGTTATTTAGAAGAAAACAACTTGACGCCGCCATTGCTGGAGGTGCACAATAATGAGGTCATCCGCGAAATGCTCAAGTCTGGCATTGGACGATCTATCATTTCCAAACGAGCCGCTGAAGGTCTCATTTATGAGGAGCTGCCAGAGGGCTATCGCCGGAATTTCTATTTGTTGCAGCGAGAGGGCTTGGATTCTGAGGAACTGTCCCGCTGTATTGCATTTATTTTAAACTGGAGCAATCGCAGGAATTAATCAAAAGAGGTGAAAAAAATGGCCGCAATTTTAAAAGATCACGATTATAGTTTTCGTCAATTGGCTGGTGCTCCCTTTCATGATATTCAATTTGAACGTGTCAATTTTTCCAATGCAAATTTAACCGGGGCTGATTTTACAAATTGCTTATGTATTGATTGCGATTTTTCTGATGCGCTGCTGAAAAATGCCTCCTTTGAAAGTGCGGACTTACGGGGCTGCAATCTGCAAGGAGCGGATATCTCAGGAGCAAATATGTATTTTTCGATGCTGGAGGGCGCTAATTTGCAGGATGTGATCTATGACGATCAGACCAACTATTTTAAAATGTACTGTCCTGAAGAAGGCCCTATTATCGGCTACAAAAAATGTTTTGACTATCGGATTGTTCAATTGTTGATTCCGGCTGATGCCAGAAGAACTTCCGCTACGAATAATACCTGTCGTTGTGACAAGGCTAAGGTTTTGAGTATTAAGGATATGTATACCAATAAGGATTATGATGAAGCCGTAGCTTACGCGGACGGGAATTTCGTTTATCGAACCGGTGAATGGGTAGAGGCCAAAAACTTTAACCCGGATCGCTGGGTGGATTCCACTGGCGGAATTAACTTCTTTATGACTCGTGAAGAAGCAGAAGCCTATTTGTAAAACACTTGAAAAACAAGTAAACTAAAAGCGAGCATAAAAACACGAGGCGGTTGGTAGTCCGCCGCATGAAAATGTCAGTAGCCTTCCCTCCCGGGTCGTCCATTGCTCGATCATCCAAAAAGGGAGGTGTCATCTTGAAGTTAACCATTTACTTTGATGGCAGTTTTTGGTGCGGATTGATCGAGACGGACGAGACCTGTTATCAGGCAATTCGTTATGTGTTCGGTCCTGAACCAAAAGACAGCGAGGTTTTTGATTTCGTTTGTCACCAATTGCCAAAGCTATTGGATCAGCCAGCTGCTTCTACTACTAAGCCTTTGAAGCAAACGAAAAGGCTTAGTCCGAAACGTATGCAGCGAATGATTAACCGTGAAAAACGGCAACCGGTTGTTTCTACCAAGGCGCAGCTTGCTATGCAGGAGGCGCGGGAAGAAATGAAAACAGCCCGTCGTTCAAAATCCAAAGCGCAAAAGGAACAACTAGCGCAGGAACGGTTTCAACAGCGGCAAGAAAAGAAACGTCAAAAAAAACGAGGTCATTGACCAAAAAAACGCGCAGGCTCTTAGGGCTTGCGCGTTTATCGTTCCTCGAAATGCAAAACAGTCCGGTCGTTTAATGGCTGCAAATCACGGCAGTTTTTCCCGTGAATTTTTTCAAAGGCAGCTACCTGTTCTGGGGACACCGTCATCGTTTGCTGGAGCACGTACCATTCCACGTTTTCCGTCAAAGGCGGTGTAGTTAGTGAACCTAAATAATGATAGTAGCTTTTGTCAGTAGGCAACAAGGCATCTACGGCACAATCACCGTCTGCTTTCTCTTGAGCAAACTGATGCAGGACTTGTTCAAAAGCTGGGTTGTGACGACCTAAAGTATACAGCACTGCGACGACCGCCATCTGTCCATTGGAAGCCTTATAAAGAAAATGTCCCTCCAATGTGAAATGCTGCTGATTGATGGTATGCTCACTTTCCGCATGAAAATGCATTTGAACGAATGAAAAGCGGCGCCCATTCAAACGAGCCTTGCCTTGACATAACAGCTGCAGGTTCTGACCGTTGTTTAAAAAGGAGCGCTGCTGCGAATTGAAAAACAGCTTTAAACTAGAAGCTTCCTTAGCAGTAACCGTCTTTGTTTGCGTGGTATCAATATTAATTGGCGATTGCAGCGTCCCAGCCATGGGGAGCCAATCGTTTTGTTCATGATAATCTATTAAAAAGCGTGCAGGCAAATCGATCACCTCAAAAAAATATTTTTCCTATCATATCATTTTTTTGAGGAAAAGAACATCAAATTGTTTGAAATTTTTTTAACCATTTGATTAAATCTTGATATACTTGTTCCTTTTGCCGCTCATTTAGTACCTCATGTCGGGCATTTTCATATAAATGGACTTCGATTCGTTCCAAGCCAGCCTCTTGATAGGCCTTGGCAGCATTCAGTACACCCTTTCCATAATCACCGATCGGATCTTCCTTGCCTGACAAGAAAAGCAAAGGCAAATCAGCAGGCAGCTGGGCTATTTTTTCTTGATCCTGTGAGCCGATAATTAATGAAAACAACTCTTGATACCCACCCAAAGTAAAAAGAAATCCGCACAGTTGATCGGATAAATAGTTATCCACTTCCTCTGGCAAGCTAACCAGCCAATCCTTTTCTGTCCTCTGCTGTGGAATTCGTCGATTATTGCCACCAAAAGCAATTCGGTCAATAAGACGGCTGTAGTGCGTTTTCCCTTGGATTTTAGCTAAAGATTTTGCCAGACCTCGTCCTGTTTTAGTTAGCCACTTAGGCTGCTGTCCTGTGCCAACAATAATTGCTCCATCTAATTCATAAGCATAGTCGTATAAATAATTACGCAGCACAAAAGATCCCATACTATGTCCCAAACAAAAATAAGGCAGCTTACCGAATTCTTGCTTGGCGTATTGAGTCACCTGATGAAGATCGGCAACCAGGCCGTTTTCCACCTTATTGTCATGGAAATGTCCATAGCGTTCATTTTCTACCGAACCTCCATGCCCTAAATGATCATGCCCCACTACCGCAATCTGATACTGATTCAAATATTCGGCAAAAGACTCATAACGTAAAATGTGCTCAGCCATCCCATGGCTCAGCTGCAGGACAGCTTTTGGATTTTCACAGCTCCAAAAATACCCCTGCAGTGGTGTTTGCTGGTCAACTGATAGTAGTTGAAATGATTCACGCATCTTTTTTCCGCCTTTCTAAACTGTAAAAGTTATTTGTAAGGTTTGCGTTTGCTAGTTTTCCCAATATCCATCCTTGGTAGGAGGAAATTTTTGCTAAAAATGGTACACTATTAGCAAAGGAGAGATGAAATATGTCGTGCTTAGGCAATATTATATGGTTCATTTTTGGCGGTTTGGTGGGCGGCATCACTTGGTGTTTGGCCGGTATTCTGTGGTGTATTACCATTATTGGAATTCCCATCGGACTGCAATGTTTCAAATTCGCTAGTTTAAGTTTAGCCCCATTTGGTAAGGATGTTGTTTACCATACAACGGGAATAAATTTGATTGTTAATATTATTTGGTTGATTATCTCAGGTATTCCTTTAGCAATCGGTCACTTAATCAGTGCCTTTTTCTTGTGCATCACCATCATTGGGATTCCCTTTGCGGCTCAATCACTGAAGTTGGCTCGTCTAGCATTAATGCCCTTTGGTGCTGAAATTGTGTATAGCAGATAACCAGATACTTCGTCGTATCTGGTTTTTTTTAGCCGAAAAAGAGGTAAAGCAAGCCCCACCCTGCCAAAATCAGATTCAGAACGACTTGGGCGATCACTAATTTTTTATTTACTTGTTTCCCCTTGCGCCGGCTGATGTTCAGCCAAATGTTATAGACGCCGATGACGATTATATAAAGCAGCAACAAGCTGGTATTCATTTTCCAACCTCCTTACTTCTTTAGTTTAGCGTGACTAAGGGCTTTCCACAAGCTTTCCTGTCTAGATTCTCTTGAGAAAAAAAGCAATAGTAATTCGTTCATATCCTTGCTATGATTATTTTGTAAGGGATATCATTGGAATGGAGGGGTTAAAATGCAACTAGAAAGACTGTCAAAGAGTGATTTGCTGATTTTAGTTGAATATACCATGCATAAGGATGCTGATTTTGCTTTTAGGATAAAAGAGATGCTGACTAATGATAGTAGTACGGAAGGAATAGACCGAACCTTTGACCGAGTAATTTCACGGTACTCTTCGGATCAAAACCAATTGAGTAAGCTGGAGGAAGATCTTTCCTTTATTTTTGGGTATATTTTAGAAAACCTGCTAGTAGAAGGTCATACAATGAAAGCGATCCTTACCAGTATCCAACTGTATCGTCGTATTTCAGAAAGCTTTTCTGCAGAGGCCTTTCCTTCATTTAGCCAAGAACTGTTGCTGGTAATCCGCGAAGGAAAATCTGAATTGCTTGGAGCAAACCCGCTCATGCTAGAGCATCCGATGATTGTAGAGGAATTTAAAGAGGAACTGCGTTTATTCAAAGATGACGCACCCCGTGAGGTGATTGAGAAAATTTGGTTGAAAAATCCTTAGTATAAAAAGACCTGCTTTTTTGAAAGCAAATCACCTTCGATTTTGAGGCAAATGCCTACTAATCGAAGGTGTTTTTTTACAATTCTCTTCCGTCCTCTTCAAATCCGCCCTACCTTTTCCCATCAAAAGCATACAGCTTCTTGAGCAGTGCCCACAATATTTCCAGTTCCTTATCAGAAAAGTCCTGAAAAAGCATCTGTAAAAAGCCCCAGACCTGCTCGCTGCTTTGCTGAAAAACGGTTCTTCCTGTATCAGTGATGACTAAATTAACTGATCGGCTATCTTCTGCATTTTTTCCGCTTGCAAATAATCCTTGCTCTTCAAATTAATAATAATCTGAGCAGTACTTTGCTTGGTTGCTCCTAATTTTGATGCAATTGCAAAGATCGCTACGCTTATCATTATTCCGTTGACCGCTTAATTACTTCGTTTCGCTTCATGTTAGCGACAAATTTAGTTTTTATTGCCTCTGTAGCCAGCTGCATGATTCGATTGAGCTTGCCAGGTACGATGACATTTTTGTTTTTCATTAATCCCTGAACAGCAATTTGCGCTACAGCCTCTGCACTCATTGAGTTGCTAGGTGTCTCAGTTCTTTCGCGGAAAAAGAAATTGGTTCGAGTGGGTCCGGGACATAAGGTACAAACCTGAACGCCTCTTTTTCTTGCTTCAATTCGAATGGCTTTACTATAACTTAAAACAAAAGCTTTACTGGCAAAATAAGTAGAGGTGTAAGGGCCAGGCTGAAAAGCTCCAGTTGAAGCTACGTTTAAAATCTTTCCCGACTTATTTTGATACATTTCCGGCAACAGCAGTTTACACAACTGGACTAAGCTAATTGTATTTAAGATCATTAGCTTCTCATCTTCAAGATAATCAATCTGTTCCGTCCGGTCTACCAATCCAAATCCGGCATTGTTGATCAAAATATTCACTTTTAGCTTGTTTTCTTTCAAAACTTTTACTAACCTTTTTGCGGATCCAATCTGCGAGAGATCTTGTTGAATGGTTATCACTTTACAATTAAATGAAGTGGCCAGTTGTTGTTGCGCTGTGCTAAGATTCTCTTGATTGGAAGAAACTAAAATTAAATCGAATCCTCTTCTGGCAAATTCTTTAGCTAAATTATAGCCAATGCCACTGGTTCCTCCTGTAATTAAAACATTTTGCAAAATAAAGCACTCCCTTCTGTCAGCATTATGCTGCAAAAAGGAATGCTTGTCCTTCACCTAAGTTAAGTTCAGATTATTGCGTATGCGACTGAGGGAACCGAAGTGAATCCCAATGTATGAAGCGATACACCTCAAGGGGATACGCTCAACTAACTCTGGAAAGGTCTCGCAAAAATCGATATAACGTTCCTCAGCAGTTAGCAGCAGCAAATTGCGACTCCTTTGCTCCTGGACGGCAACCTCTTCCTGGAACATTTCGCGAAGTTTATGGTTGATCATCGGCTGTTCTGCCAGCAGCTGCCGCAGCCAGACATAAGGAATTTGAATACTCCGACCTGCCTCTAGACACTCGATGGTAAAGGTTGCTGGCTCATCAGACCGCAGACCTTCCGTTGCAAAGAAGCCGCCCTCACTCGCCAAACATTTAGTAATATCGTTGCCGTCACGATCAATATAGTAGCCTCGAACGATCCCCTGCAAAATAATATGTACATGTTTGCTTTGCTCCCCCTCTCTTAAGAGGATTTTCCCTTTTGAAAAATTGGTTATCAAAAGCTCTCTGTCGATTCTCGCCTTTATCTCAGAAGAAAAAGTGAGGGACAAAATTCTTTCTAACTGGCTGCTAATTTCCATCCTAAGACGCTACCTCTCTACAAAAAACTTTTTCACTAATAAAAATATACCACAAGAGCAGTTGAAACACTCTCTAATCTGTCGAATCAATTTTTCAAGACAATCTTTAGATGTTAAAGTATGTGCACTGTCCTCTTTTGATTCTAAAACTTCTAGAGCCTAATGCTTTAAATCCTTCAGTTCCTGTCTCTATGATTTGTTAGTCGATAAAGCTTTAGTCTCAAAAAAATCGCCGAAAACTCTCAAAATCAAAAGTTTTCAGCGATTCCTCTTAAAGTGCGCCATTGATAAAATGGTTAAAGGGCTTCATTAATTGGAAAATTTCCACAGCTTCCCCAACAAAATTTTGTGAAGATAGCAAGGCGTCATCTGACAAGTTGTAAGCCAAGTGCCAGCTTTTATGCTTTAACCATTCCGATAACTCACTATCCTTGTATTCCTCAAAGCCACGGGGAATTCTTTTCAACTTTGTCCCTTGTACTTCAAAGATCCTTGCAAATTCTGGCTGTTCAATGATATTCAAAAATTCTTCAGGCTTACGAGTAATTCGAGTTCGAATGGCATTCGTTACCTCTGACATACCATCTGCATACAAGCCACCACCAAGAAAAGAACGATCGCCAGGCATTAGAAAGAGATAATAACCGACTGGGATAAAATCTTTGCCATTCGGAGCAATATTGGCTCGAAAAGCCGGCATATACGGTGTTTTATCTTTAGCAAACCGAATGTCTCGATTTAATCGGTAGGTCAACTGCTTAGGCTCATGCAAAGAAATCGTCTCGTCCATTTTCATCAGCTCAGCATTCAATTCGTGAACAAGCTGCTCAAACGCTTGAACAGCAGCTAAACGCTCCGATTTATGAGCATGGAACCACTCTCGATCATTGTTTTGCTGCAGCTCTTTTAAGTAGTGTAGCAATTTTTCCATAATTTCCTCCAGTTTTATCCCCAAAATTTCTATTCTTAAATCAAGTGTATCGGAAAATTAAAGAATTTTCAGCAAAAGTAACTGTCTAAAACGGAAATGCCTGCCTGTATTCGCTCAAAACTCTTAATCAGCTTTTATGTGTGATAAGCGGTGTAGTAATTGATTAAAAGCTGCTTGCTCATTTCCCAGCTGGCCGAAGAATTGCTGATCGATTTCCTCTACAATTTCCATGGCTTTTATCATTATTTCAGTTCCTTCAGTAGTTAATTGAACAGATTTTGCTCGTGTATCTTTAATAGAAGCTGTTCGCTTTACTAGCTGTTTCTTCTCGAGATTCTTGATAATTGTAGAAACAGTCATTACATCAATATCTGATGTACCGGCAATATTTACTTGAGTAATTTCTTGATCAAACTGAGCTAAGTAACCTAGTGAAGCAATTACCACAAACTGCGGATGAGTCAAGCCAATCTTAGCTAACGCTGTTTTGATTTGTCTATGCCAAATATTATAGACTCGGATAAAAGAGAAACCAATCGAATGATCTGAGCTATCTTGATATTTCGAAGGAAACTGATTCATCTTACTGCCTCAATTAACGCAAAAACTGCTGCTGGCACGTCAGAAAAAATACCTGCTAAAAATCGGCTATCCTCGACATTTTCCTTGCGATCGGTCGGAGTAAATTCTATAGAATGACGGATGCGTGTTTTTGTTCCTAGATCCTTCAATTCATGATGGAAAGAAATTGTTCCCACACCAGGAATTGTTGTTTCATCAGTGAAATGTTCATTATCCTTAACTGAGGTTAATGTAAAATTCATTGGTGGTTGGCCTGCTAAAGTCATTTTACCAACTGTGCCCGTTTTAAATTGTCCATCTAATGAAATTTGCTGCAAGTCATCTTCCCATTTATACCAGTTGTTTACTTCCGCGTAATAAGGCCATATTTGTTGCGGGGTTAATTCTGCTTCAACTTCAAAACTAAATTTCATATTGATTCCTCTTTTTATAAGTATACTTATAATATATATACTTATTATACTTAAGTCAAGAAAGTTTTGAGAAACTGGTAAAGATGCACCCAAGCAGATGATTCACAGAAGCTACGCTTTGCACTCTGCTAAACAAAAAACTGCTCCCCTAAAAAGGAACAGTTAATCTAAGTCTTTCTATATTGTGCAGCCGATATTTCTTCATTCAATACACCCTTGAAATATGCAGTGTTAGATAAAGCAGTTCATCCTGATTCACTGAGGCACCCATCTCTTCTTGAATGTACTCCTTGATTTTCAGGGCCGCCCGATACTCTTTCGGAAAACGCTGCTTCACTGAAGCCAGCAAAAAATCATCCTTCTCCGGCAGCTCTTCCTTTTTAATCATTCGGGCAATAAAAAACTGTAAATGCGTCACAAATCTTAAGTAAAGCATCGAATCTTTATCAACCTTTTTCTCGGGAAACAGATACCCTAGCATAGCCAGGATATCCTTTAGTGCTCTTACCGAAAGCATGGTTTCTTCCATATTTGCTTGTTCACTTTGGGCATTTACAATGTGAAACGCAATGTTTCCAGCCTCCTCTTCTGGCAACTGAACATTCATTTTTTTGTTGATCAACTGGATAGCATAGCAGCCGATCTCGAATTCCTTCGGGTAATACTTTTGAATTTCAATCAGCAGGCGATTTTGAAAAACAATGCCTTTTTGACTGCGTTCAATGGCATATTTCAAGTGATCAACCAGGGTAAAAAATAGACTTTTATTCAGCTTAAAGTCAAACTTGGTGTTGGCATAATCGATAATTCGCTTGACGCAAATAATTAGATCATCCGGAGCAGCCTCAAACAGTTTGATGTAATCCTTTTTTAGGGCATCAGAAAGTGAATCTAATTTAAATACTCTTTGGATTTTGTCAGCTGGAACCAAATCGCCTTTCTTTAGTTGAAATCCGATCCCTTTCCCCATCAAAATCACTTCTTTGCCCTGCTTATCTAAGCAAAGAATTAGACTGTTGTTTAACGTTTTAGTTACTCTCATTAGATCCACCGTTCTCTCTAAGCTAAGCCATTTCTTGCGATTACTTTTTGATACCAAAAGAAGCTTTCTTTTTTCATTCGTTTTAATTCTTTAAGACCCTCATCGGTTCGGTCAACATATATAAAACCATAACGCTTATTGAAGCCTTGATGGGTACTAACAACATCAATCGCTGACCAAGGTAAATAACCAAAAACATCTACACCATCTGTTAAAGCTTCTTGAATAGCCAAAATATGTTTGGCTAGATAATCAATTCGATCCTGGTCATTGATTCGTCCATCTTCCTCAACTATGTCGGGTGCCCCATAGCCATTTTCAGTAATTAAAATAGGTAAATCATAGCGATCGTACAATTTCCTCAAGGTTAATCGTAGTCCAGTAGGGTCAACTACCCAGCCATATGGCGTTTTATCTACATAAGGATTTTCAGCTGCTCGGTAGACACCTTCTTCCCCCAGCATGATCTGTTGATCCCCCGCTCTAGCGGAGACGTCTGATCCGTCATTTTTGCTGGCAGCGATGGTGGCAGTTGAATAATAATTAATCGCAATAAAATCGGGTTTGCCGGAGGATAAAATTGCCTGATCCTCTGCCTCAATTTTAGGATATAATCCCCGATCATTCAAATAGTTTTCAAACAAATAATTGTATTTCCCACGAACTGCAGCATCTAAGAAAGACCAGCCTCTCAATGTTTCCCAATTATGGGCTGCAATTGCATCTTCTGGACTGGAGGTAGCTTGATACATAGCCGTTAAATTGATTGCTGGACCAATTTTTCCTTTAAGCTTCAACTGATGATACAAGTGAATTACTTTAGCTTGAGCCAATAAAACATGGTGATTGATTTGAAAGAGTTCTTTTTTTGAAGGCAGCTCTCCACTTGGTGGCAAACCAATCGCTCCAGGGTGAAGGATCATCGTGTTTTGCTCATTAATTGTCAGCCAATAGTTCACCTTGTCACCATACTCAGCAAACAATACCTGTACGTAGTCCACAAAATAATCGATGGTTTCCCGATTTAACCAACCACCCTGCTCCTCAAGAAAATAGGGTAAATCGAAATGGTACATAGTGACAATCGGTTCGATTCCCTGATTCAGGCATTCATCAATCACTTGATGATAAAAAGCAATTCCCTTTTGATTGGTTTTATTATTTTCAATATCCATAATTCGCGTCCAAGCGATGGAAAAGCGAAAAGCCTTTAAGCCCAATTCTTTAAACAGCTGGATATCTTCTTTATAGTGATGGTAAAAATCCGAGGCAAATTCAAAATTAGCTACCCCTTCTGTATGCTGATACTTGTCAATAATAGACGGTTGTTTCCCGTCCTCCTGATAGGCACCCTCTGCCTGGTAGGCACTAATGGAGGCACCCCATAAAAACTTCTCTGGAAATGCTGAAAGCTGTTTGTATTGCACAAAAATCCTCTCCTTAACTAATTTGTATCAATGGTTCGTGTTCCTTCAAGTTTCCGCTTGCCTCACTAATTCCTGCGTAATTTTCACTGTTGGTCACTACCACAATCACTGTATCATCGTAGCCAGCGTTTCTAATAGCAGCGAAATCGGCGTTAATTAACAATTGTCCTGCTGACACCTGATCTCCTGCTTTTACAAATACTTCAAAGGGTTCCCCTTTTAGATTCACGGTGTCGATCCCCACATGGATCAATAATTCAATACCTTCTTTAGAACGTAGACCAATCGCATGTTTAGATTCTAAAATAGTAATGACTTCTCCCTCAACAGGTGAATAAATGCTGTTTTCTTCTGGATGAATGGCTGTGCCCTTTCCCAATAACCCCTTAGAAAAAACAGCATCGTTCACTTCAGAAATAGGATACACGGTTCCTTTTACCGGATTTTCAACAATGATTGCTGCGGTTGTTGCCGTTTGCTCTGATTCATCAGAAGTGTCGTCAAATCCGATTAAATAAGCAATGATAAAGGTTGCAACAAAAGCGATCACACACGTAATAATTGCGTGAACAATATTCATTGGATTTTCTCCAATAAAGGCTGGCAAAGCTGCTAAGCCAGGAGAAACGAAGGCATATCTCACCAAACCGCTTAAGCCAGCATACAAACCTGCAATCGCACCACCAATCATGGAAGCAACTAGCGGTTTTTTCAGCTTCAAGGTTACTCCATAGAGTGAGGGCTCAGTAATTCCCATTAAAGCAGTAATTCCAGTGGAAACAGCCAGCTGCTTCAATTCTTTGTTTTTAGTTTTCGCAGCTACAGCAAAGGTAGCGCCTGATTGAGCAATATTAGAAGCCAGCATTCCTGGTCCATTGATCATTTCAGAACCCGTACTGCTCAATTGCATAGTAGCGATTGGCGTCATTGCCCAAGCTGTACCCGTAACCACCAAGAATGGTTGCAAACCACCCATCAAAAATGGAATTAACCAAGCTGCTTTGCCGTTAATCCATTCAGCACCCATTGCTACAAGATCGTTCAGTAACGTTCCAAATGGCCCAATGACAACCAACGCTAAAGGCCCCATAATTAAAAATACCAGCATCGGCTTAGTAAAGAACTTAATAAACGAAGGCGAAATTCGATCCGCAAAGGGCTCTACATAGGACATGATCCAAACAGTAAAGATAATCGGTAAAACCGATCCCGCATAATCTGCTGCTAATACCGGAATCCCTAGAAAAGAAACGGCATCACCAGTAGAAAAAAGCTGTGAAATATTAGGATGAAGCAAAATGCCGGCAACAGTAATCGCCAAAATTGGGCTGACATCAAACTTTATCGCTGCCCCATAAGCTAAGAGTACGGGCATAAAGTAAAAAGCTGCATCAGCGATCGTATTCAAAATGATGTAAGTTTGACTGCTGTCTGATAATACACCAGTCAAGGTCAAGACTGCTAAAATGGCTTTTACCATCCCGGCACCCGTTATAGCTGGAATCATCGGTGTAAAGGTGGTAGAAATGACACTAATCAGTCTTGAAATAATACTTTCCTGGTTGTCTGAAGAGGGGCCCTTTTTAACTGAAGTCCCCACTTCCTTTTGAATTTCCTTGAAGGCTGTTTGGACTTCGTTGCCAATCACCACTTGGTATTGTCCGCCGCTATCCACCACACTAATTACGCCAGGTGTTTTTTCTAAGGCTTTCGTGTTGGCTTTCTTTTTATCTTTGAGTTCAAAACGCAGTCTGGTGGCACAATGGGTTAAGCTGACCACATTTTCTTTTCCCCCAACCTGTTGCAATACATTTCTTCCTACTTCTCTGTAATCCATTATTCTCTCTCCTTAAAGCAGTAAAAAAGACCAAGCCAAACCACGCCTCAATCAACATTGAAGTGTTAGTTTGTCTTGGTCTTGCCTGCATAATCAGTAACATGCCAATAACGTTATTTTGCTGTAATCGAATAATAGCACATTATGATAGCGCAATCAACAGGGAATTTAAATTTTTTAGTTTTTCGTTTAACCGTTTAGGTTTAATATAGTCGTTCTTAAAATCGCCTTCTCTATAATCTCTCCTTATAATTAGTATTTGTGAGTCTTCCCGTGACCAGAAATAATCTTCAGAGATCGGTTCTGATAACCATCCTTCCTTATTTTTACTATAATGTAATGTATCTTTAAGGAGCCTAAAATTACTATCCTTTATTACGCTAAAAGGCAAGTAGTAAAGGATACACCTTCATTTACCTTAAGATCGAAGGTTTTTTGGTGAAATGAAAATTACTACTGAGTCATCCTCATAAATGTCGAACAAGTACTGTTACTCGGATAAACTAATAAGCGGTTTAAACTTTGAATGAGGAAGAACTGTTGATACTCCCAGGGAAATAGACACCAAAAACTTTAGAGATCTAACCTACACATTAGAGTCAAATCTTGATTTTGGATTAAAACATAACAAACACTTCTAAAAAATGAATTATCTCATTTTTAATACTATATTCACAAAAATTGTTTTTATATCTGTTTAAAAATACAATAAAGTGGTACTATTATAGGAGAATAGATTTAACAACGGAAGAGGCTTTAGATGACCACTAAACAAATTATTAAACAGTTTCTACTAATTAGTTTTGGATTAATGATTCCAACATCCCTACTATATTTCATTTTTAATCAATTAGGTATATCTACTATCGGGAATACTTTGGGCTTCATCGGCTTAATAATTGGTGGCGGATCAACAGCCCTTGCCGGTTTGATTACAGCTAAAACTTCTGGTAAAGTAAAAAGTTATTTGACCGTCTTAAAAGAATTTTTTTCTCTTCGCCAGTCTCCTTTTGCATATTTAATGGTAATTTTCTTTTTACTACTTAATTTTGGAATGAAATTTGATCCCTTTCCAATCAATAAATTTATTCAATTGTTGGTGGCATCGCTCATCTTTGGTGGCATCGAAGAAATTGGTTGGCGATACATGTTTCAACCAACACTAGAAAGGAAATTCTCGTTTGTTGCAGCTACCTGTTTGACAAGTATTGCCTGGGGGACATGGCATCTTTTCTATTTCATTCTGGATGGATCACTGTTTTCTATGACTTTGCTTAATTTACTTATTTTTCTAATTGGCTTAGTGGGCAATTCTTTTATCTTGGCGAGTATTTTCTTTACGACAAATAGTTTATGGCTATGCGTACTTTATCATGCAAGTCTAAATGCTTTTACACAATTGCTTAGTAGCAGTAGTCTAAGTTATTCAATTATTTCAGCAAGTACTAGTATCCTATTTGCCTGTCTATTTGTTTATTTGAAAAAAAGAGCAAGAGATCAAAATCTTGGATAGATGTTTCTTGGTTTTCTATCCTAAACTTAATTTGGTCCCTCCGCTTATCTTTTAAGCGATACCGTGTGAAAGGTACAATTTTTAATGACACTATGTCAGTTTTAGCTTTACTATCCCCTATTTTTGTACTACAATGATAAAACGATCAACGTTATGTTAAGAAATGGGAGAATGGATTATGCCGAAAGTATCAGAGGCCTATCTGGAGGAAAAAAAGACCTTTATTTTGAAATGTACCAATGAACTATTAGAGGAAATGCCGTTATTTCATTTATCTATGAGAGACATCATTAAAAAAACTGGATTTAGCCAAGGGGCAATTTACCGCTATTACGCTAATATTGATGAAATTTTTATCGACTTGATTAATCGTATTCCCATCAATTATCCCTTGGAAAAAGAGGTAGATATTCTATTAGATTCAAAACAGCCAGCGACAACTATTCTTACAGAAGTTATCCTGACGATAGGAAGATTTGTTGAGGAGGTATTACAGACTGTTGGTGGAAGGATGTTTTTTGAACTTCTAGTTTATTATGCTTATGATGTTGAAAAAGAACAGACTATTTTGTCTCGGTTAATATTTAAACAATCCATCGATTATGCTCAATCAAAGACGATTGACTATTTTATAGCAAGCATTGAAAAAGAAGAAATACAACTAACTATTCCAATAACGTCTATTACTCGATTTATCGGCGTTTCGGTGGACGGCATTATTCAGTATGCAGCACTTAGTTCCATTAAAAATAGTCAAGAAATAGAAGAGCTTGTATCGGAAACAGCTGATTTATTCCAAACTTTGACGCAATCGATTGTTCATTTCCTTAAATAAGAGCACTTGAGGTTTTACTTATTATAACAGAGAAGCCGCATCTAACTTAAAAGGCAAATAAGCCTATCCAAAAATACTGAATAGGCTTATTTGCCTTTTAGTTTTACTCTACTGATTTTAATGCCTCTAGCATATCCACATGTTTTATTCGCCAATGAACAATCAAACTGATCAAAATGGTGATCAGCATAGTAATGCTTCCAGAAAGTAGGAAATTACTTCCCCACAAATTAGGATTAAACATCGAATCATCTGGCGGCAAGGCTTCGATGATTAAGTAATGCAACCCACACCCCATCGCAAATCCAACAAAAATTCCAATAAATGAAAGAACCAGCGTTTCACGATAAATATACAGCGTAGTTTCAAGGTCATAAAAACCTAGTACTTTTATGGTAGACAACTCTCTCAAACGTTCAGAAATATTGATGTTCGTCAAATTGTATATGACAACAGCTGCCAATAAGATCGCACAAATAATCAGTACCCAAATGACTTTTCCCAAACTTGCTAATACAGATGATATCAGCCGCTGATATTTTTCATTTTGCTGTACACCTCTTATTCCATCTAAATGGATTAACTCTTTAGATAGCTGGTCTATCTTTCTTTTACTTTTATTTTTTGATTTTACTAAATGGGCATTGCGAGTAAAATCTTTTTGAAAAATTTTTTCGTATTGTTCGGCTTCCATAAAAATATAATGGCCCATATACATTTCTGTAAGCGAATCGATGGTCATTGAATGTTTTTTGTTATCAGAATCAGCCAATCGAATTCGTTCTCCCACAGAAGCTACAAACAGCACAGCTAATTTTTCAGATAAAATTACTTGATTTGTCAATGGTAAATTCTTTTGACTCTCTCGATCCTTCAACTGTACAAATTCTTTCATTTTTTGGGTAGACTGATACACGATTAAATTGACTGTTTGCTTTTCTTGATTAATTCCACCAGTCATTGATAATTCTTCAAAGTGTATGGGCAAATACTCTATTCCTTCTGAATTGTTCAAATGGTGTCCCAGTTGTTCCTTTTCTTCAAGCGTGGGTCTTTCCTTTTCTACGGCGATCAGATCATACCGAAGAATTTGGCCAAATTGCTTTTCAGATCTTCCTTCCAGTGAATCGCGCATACCAAAAGCCGCAATCAATAGTGCCGTGCAGCCCGCTACACCAAAAATTGTCATAATCATTCGTTTCTTGTAACGTAGAATATTTCGCGCTGTCACTTTCTGTGTGAAGCTCATCTTCTTCCACAGTATAGAAATTCTTTCTAAGAAAATTTTTGAACCGCTTAGTGGCGGCTTAGGCAGGAGCAATTTTGCTGGCTCGTTTTTCAATTCAACAGCCAATGCAAAATAGGTCGAAAGAACAGTACAAGCAAGTGCAATTAAGAGAGCCCACAACACATACTCCAGATAAAATCGAAGTTGAACCGCTGAGAATGTAGATGTTGAAGCATACGCCTCAAAAATGACTTTGGGTAAAAGCCAATGACCTAAAACAGCTCCCGCAACAGTGCCTGCACCGCCAGTTACAAATCCATAAATAATGAACTTTGCCTTAACATCGCGATCACTATAGCCTAAAGCTTTCAGCGTCCCTGTGTTAATCCGTTCCTCATCAACAAAACGTGTCATCGTTGTGAGACTAACAAGTGCCGCAATTCCGAAAAGAAAGATTGGAAAAAGGTTCGATAAGCGATCAATTCGTTGTGTATTGTCTTTGTACAAGTTAAATCCCGGGGTATCTCTTCTGGCATTAATGGTATATATTGGCAGCTCTAAATCATTCAATTCTCTTTGCTTTTCTTGAATCAATTTTTCTTGATGTTCAATTTTATGCTTTTCGGCAGCTAACCGTTGCTTTACTGCCGACATTTCATGAATAGCAGTTTCTGGTAAAGCGAGCCCTTGCTCGCTTAACCTTTTCTGTTCTTTGTTAAACAACTCATCTTGCTCTGTAAGTATTTGTTTAGCTTTAGTGAGTTCAGCCTTCGATTTATCGATTTTTTCCTGTGGTTCCTTTTTTACCATTTGTAGCCGCTGTCTTGGACGGTCTTCAAGGGTCTTTTCTAATTGTCTTCTATGCTTGTTCTCTAAAGCTCGATACACTTCGCTAAACGTGGATACTTCTTTCATATCACTATAGGTTATTCGGGCAATATGATACGACTTTGAATCAAATACATCTGTATTTACTATTGCGTATCCCTGTAATTGTCCTGTCCCCACATCAGAAAAACCACGGTCATTCTTATCCGTATATTCAGATGATTTTACGTGACCAACAACTTTGAAGGATTTTCTTTTTACTGAATCCGCAGCGTCAATTTCTACTGCACTTCCAAGAGGATAGCGTTCTTTCATTAAATAATCCATAGCAATTTCCTCTGCTTCTTCAGGGAGTCTTCCTGACATTACCTGATAGCGGGAAATAGTAGAGGGGACTGAAAAAAGACGAATACTTTTCGTAGAATCCCTCAAAACCACATCTTTGAAATAGCCAAATTCAACATGTTCGATGTCCGATAATTGGTTTAATGTTTTTTGATCTTCTTTGTCTAGCCCGTAAGAAGAAAGAACAGTAAAATGCATTAAGTTTTTCCGATTATAGAATTGTTCAGCAGTTTCTCGCATATCAGGTCCTGTTACCTTCAGTCCAACAAAAACAAATACTCCTAAAGCAATCATGCAAAAAATCGAGAAAAAGCGTGCTTTAGATTTTCGAATAGCAAGGAAAACGTCTTTGTACAAAGCCTTCTTTTTTATGATGTTATCCTCCCTACCATTCAATTGAATCAATACTTACTGGCGATACATTGATCTTTGTATTTTGCACTCTTCCATCTCTCAAATGAATTAATCGATCAGCCATAGGAGCAATTGCAGCATTATGGGTGATAATGATCACTGTGCTTCCTTGAACGCGACACATTTCTTGTAAAATTTTTAACACTTGTTTTCCTGTTTGATAATCCAAGGCTCCTGTTGGTTCATCGCATAATAAGATTTTGGGATTTTTTGCAATAGCTCTTGCGATTGCTACTCGCTGCTGTTCGCCACCAGATAGTTGTGCTGGGAAGTTATTGATGCGATCTTGCAAACCAACACGTTCTAAAACCTCATAAGAATCCGCGGCATGATCAACAATTTCCGAAGCAAGCTCTACGTTTTCTTTAGCTGTTAAATTCGCAACCAAATTATAAAATTGAAAGACGAATCCTACACTGCTTCGACGATATGCTGTGCGTTGGCGTGCATTGTATTGAGAAATGTCTACACCATCGATCCATATTTCTCCTTCATCACTAGTATCCATCCCTCCTAAAATATTCAATACAGTAGATTTTCCAGCTCCAGAAGACCCTAAAATAACTATTAATTCCCCTTTTTCGATAGAAAAGCTGATACGATCATTAGCTACAATCGTGTTTTCTCCCATGTAGTACCGTTTACAACTATTCTTCACCTCAATAAATGCCATCGATTTCCTCCTTGATTTTAAATAGACATGATGTCTATTTAATTGTAAGATGGTGGTAGTGTAAGAACAATGTACATTTTGCTTGGCAGTGTATATTTAAAAGCAAGTCTTGAATAAATAGCACATGGAGGTAAATAAAATGAAGCGCAAAACAAATACAACATTTTATGTTCGGGAAGCATTTTCTCAACTTATTTCTCAAAAAGGGATCGAGGAGATTTCAGTGAAGGACATTATTGAACGGGCTGGAATTAGTCGAGGAACCTTTTATCTGCATTATCTTGATAAATATGATTTAATGGAAAAACTAGAGGATGATGTTTTGAGGAATTTATCAGAAATTTTCTTATCTAGCTCTTCTGACAACGAGCACCCAAATTTGCTGATCTCTTATGACGCTATTCTTGAATCCTTAAGATATGTCCAACAAGATTTTCAACTTGTTTATGGCTTAGTCACTGATAAAGGCAGCAAAAGCTTTATAGAAAAATTCAAAGTTTTATTAATCGCAGTGGTTAAAGAAAAATTAGCAGCAAAAAATCAAGAGGTCGTAAAGGAATTTCAAATTCCTGAGGAGTATGCATTAGAAATTGTTCTATCAAGTATCCTTGCAATTATCTTATTATGGATTAAAAAAGGTGGAAAAGAATCTCCAGAAGAAATTACGGATATTGTTATGCTTTCGAAAAAAATTGCACCCATTCAATTTGTGAACAGCATTTGAGGTTGTCCTCGCCTGGAACATAAATAAGAACACGGTATCCCCTGCTCCTTCGGTTACATTGTGGGTAAAGGTTAATGCGTATAGGTTCCTTTCCATCAATTCTTCTTTACTTAACATAATAAAATCGATCGATTGACCTTTATAAATACCAAAAGTCAAATCGAATCCAGACCCAGTCGCAAAACTACTTGCAAAGGCTTTATTTTCAGCTTGTTTAATTTCGCCCTGCTTCCACGACAAGTATGCAGCTTTTGAAGCTTCAGCTTTAACAGCATAAAATTCGACTGATGAGTTTATTACTTAAGAAACAGCTGTGGCAGCAGTCAGCTCACTCCCATCTTCGAGCGGAAGAATAATCACATCAATGCTAAGAATCTGCCTAAGTATTTCCGTAAATCCAGTTGCTTCACCGTAACTTAAATGTGATTCATTCACAGCATGAACAAAGTAATGTCGATTTTTTTGACTTTTGTCCATAAGCAGCTGCTTCCTTGTTTAGCTAATCCTTCTCAAGAAAATTATGTTTTGATATCACAAGAATTCTCTCTAAAACAAAAAGCTGTGCAGATTAAGCGACTGGTATCCCAAAATTTCCTGTACTGAAGGTAATAATCCCAGGTGCAGGCTCTTTTTTGCTAATGTTGCCTCACATTTTGATTATTATGCTTAACATAAACCGTTGCACCAAATAAATCACTCAAATACAGCAGCTGCATGGATTGCATGTACTAGTAAACAATTTTTCCTTCTTGAACACCTGCAATTGTCACACTTTTTTCCCTTCACCTGTTCTTCTCGTAATGAAATCAATTGATGTTTTAGGACGCTAAATTTCTAGTAAACACTTTTTAAAGATATTACTTACTTTGAAGCTCTCCCACTAATTTTACAAGAAAAAGACTTTTGGATAAAAACTCACAATTGTTTTCACAACCTTTTACTAGACTGACTTTTCAGGTCATAGAAACTGGCAGATAATCCCAGAAGATTAGGCAAGAATAGAAACAGATCAATCATGGATGCCTCAATTATCAAATGTTCATTTTGTCTACATATTAATGCATATCACAAAATAGTTTGTCCGCAGCTCAACTATTTGAATTAACTAAAGAGGAACCTACAAAAAAGAAAGATAATTAATCGAATAGTTTCAACTCACCATTTTTTAGCCTTACTCTCTCCTGCTTCATTGATCATTAATTTGAAAGTACTAGCTAAGAAACCGCCTGTTTCAACAAAGACTTGATCAAATGAGACAATAGTTGCTTGTGATACCTGAAGACCACGTGACAAATGAAGTACTTGCTCCTCAATTCCCCACATCAACTTATTCCTTATCTACATGTCTAAACACTACTTCCGCCTATTCCGCTTGCGATTCTTTTTCTTGCCGGAACCCTTTCGCAGGACCTTTTCTATCTTCAAGTCCTTCTCTTTTTTTTGCTTTTTGCCTGAGGCAGTTAAGTTTTTCATGCTGGGCATGTGATCGGTTGGTGTCTTGCCGGTCTTCTTCTTCGACTGGGACGTTTGCTTCGACTGATTGACAGGCGGCTGGACGGACGTAGTTGGTTGATCATCAATTGTCTTTTCTTCATCACGATCATTTGATACGGACTTTTCAGCTGATTGTTTGTTAATCGAAGCATTTTCTGGTTGGTTTTGAACCGTTTCTTTTGGTTTATGGAAAGGATCTTTCTCGTCGCGGGTGTCGAAATCGCGTAAGCGCTCATCAACGGCAAAATACATCCAAACAACTTCCGTAAACTGGCGCAGGCCGTCCTTTTGGAAAATAGTTAACTCGCCAAAGATATTTAACAAATCAATGCGTTCCTTAGTAGTTAAGCAAGTTACGACATTGCTCAGACTCCAGCTGTGCATTTTATTGTTTCCATCTAAAAATGATGCCTTCAAGTTTAGTTTTCTTTCTCCCGTTTGCACACCAGAAGTAAGTGCTGGACGCAAAGGAGCAATATGTGAACGAGCTTCCTCGGTAAGTTGGCTGTATTCTTTTTCGTCTTTATATAAATGGCTGATAATGGTGCTCCACTCTTCTGGTGTAAAATAATCTTCAAAGTAAATGCAGAGATGACGCACAGAAGCTGGAACTTCTCCATCCAAAAACAGCTTGCGAATCAAGTTCTTAGACAAATAAGAAAAATCACCCACGTAAAAAGCATTGCGAACCATAACCGCTACCGCTGCTTGAATTATCTGTGCTACATTTTCTGAATGATGTGTGGCTTCTTTTTTTGAAGCTTGATAGGCTTGCTCAAATTTTAGTTCAAGATTCTCCCGTTTTCGAGTACTAAAGATTGTTCGTTTTTGAAGTTCAATTCCTGCCATGTTCCTAACCCCTTTTTCATTTTTAGAATATGTAGTTGTTGTTTTAAAGATATTTCTGATATATTCAAATTTTTCTTCAATTTTAGTAATACGTTTTCATTTATAGGATAAATAACTTTGAACCTAAAATCAATAGATTTTCCAAAAAAAAGCAATAAAAAAGATAAACAACATTCGGTACATTTGAAAAAAAGAAAAATTCGTTAGCAATCGACCTTTTTTAGTCACAAATAAAGTTACGCAAAAAAAAGAAAATTCTACCCTGTTTTTTCTATAATTGGCAAATTTTTTTCGTCAGTAGAATTCTCTGCTTTTACAAAATATTTAAAGAATCTTGCACCACCTCTTTACGCTTATCTCTATATTATCCAGTTATCTTCACGAAAATGACTGATGTTCATTTTTATATTGACACACCTCTGGCCTTCACTTTATAATTTAAATGACACATGTTCACTTTTGGTTCAAGGAGATTAAATCATCTATAAGGTACGGACAAAAAATAGACAAAAGAAAGAAGGGATTTTCCATGATCTACGGAGCGTATTCATTCCTACTAATAATGGTCATCTGTATTTTGATAGTTAAATTTGAAAGTTCAGGTAATCTTCCACCGTTAAAAGATCAATCAAAGCAAGAAATTGAAGGTTCTATTTCCGAAAAGATTTGGATTGAAGTAAATGGGCTTCAGCAAGGAATGTTTATTCGCAGTGAGAATCCTCGCAACCCCGTTCTTTTGTATGTACATGGTGGTCCTGGAACTCCAATGCTACAGTTTATTTCTTATTTGGAAAAAATCAAAAAGCCTATAGCGCTAGAAAAATATTTTACTGTTTGTTATTGGGATCAGCGAGGCTCTGGAATGTCATACTCCCGAAAAACTGATGCTTCATCTATGACTATTGAAACTATGGTTAAGGATACCCACGAAGTGACAGAATATCTTAAAAAACATTTTGAACAAAACAAAATATATCTTTTAGGCCATTCCTGGGGGTCATATCTGGGCGTAAAAACCATCGAGCAATATCCTGAAGACTATTTCGCCTATATTGGTGTGGGTCAAATATCCAACCAAAAAAAGTCAGAGCGCTTGGCATATTACTATATGATGGATCATGCAAAAAGGATTGCTGATGAAGAAACGATTGCGACATTGAAGAACTTTGACCCAGAAGAACCACTTTTTCCTTTTATAAAAGAAAAAGGCCATCAGCTTGATTATCTTATGGCAAGATCGAATACACTAATTAAATATGGAATTGGACATCTTCACGAGGGTCTACCGGAAGGACTAACCTTTAAGTCCATGGTAATCAAGTCACTTTTTAGTTTTAAAGGCTATACGATTAGTGAAAAAGTTAAATGGTTTCTTGGTGCTGATTTTTCAATGGTACACCTGTTTCCTGTTCTACTAAATGATAATCTTTTTGTATCATCGCTATCATTTGATATTCCATTTTATATTGTTCAAGGAGCATATGACTATCAGGTTTCTCAGGATCTCGCCCGAGAATACTTGGGAGCTCTAGATGCTCCTCACAAAGAATTTATTCTATTTGAGAATTCGGCTCACTCCCCCAATCTTGAGGAACCTGAAAGATTTAATTTAATTATGCATAAAATTGATGCTCAATGTAGAACGCAGTCAAATTAACAGCAGCTTGTTGTAATCAAGGAGGTTTAAGGATGGTTTATCAAGCCCTGGAGGACGAAGTTATTATTGATGGAACGGTAATGCCCTATGTAGTATTCGGTTCAGGATCTACGCCATTGATTCTATTACCCGGCTTAAGTGATGGAATTAAATCAGTTCGAGGACAAGCAACAGTCTTAGCACTTACCTACAGGAAATTGGCCAAGAGATACAAAGTATATGTATTTAGCAGAAAAGATGAAATTGAAGAGAATTATAGTATAAAAGATATGGCACTTGATCAAAAAATCGCCATAGATAAATTAGGCATAAAAAAGTGCTTTATGATGGGGATTTCTCAAGGCGGAATGATCGCGCAGCAGTTTACAATCAATTTTCCTGATGTGGTAGAAAGGCTTATCTTAACAGTATCAACTTCTCAAGCCGAAGCTCTTCTTAAGCGAGTTACAAATAACTGGATTTCTTTTGCTCAAAATAACGACTATGCAGCTTTGATAATTGACACCATGGAACAGTCCTACACACCCAAAAAACTAAAGAAAATCAGATTAATGTATCCTGTTATTAGTAGGGTTGGAAAGCCAAAAGATTTAACTAGATTTCTCATTCAGGCACAAGCTTGTCTAAAACACGATGTATATGATGAGCTGCATAAAATTCAATGCCCGACATTGCTTATCGGAGGAAAAAAGGACAAAATAGCTGGTGTTGAAGCAACCTTAAAAATGGCTCAAGAAATCAAAAATAGTCATTTACTTATTTATCCTAATTCTGGTCATGCTGCTTATGAAGAAGAAAAGGACTTTGTTAAGGATGTAATGAAATTCTTGCAAAAGGATATCTGATGTTACACTCATTTGATAGTTGGTTACTCCACAGACGACGAACCATTATCTGATACTAATGCTGATATAAAAAACTTCGATTCCAGGACAAGAAACAGTTAGTCTTGGAATCGAAAGTTTTTTAACGCAAGTATTTATTTAGAGCCATAAGATATCTATCAGCAGATTCGTTCGCACCACTCATTTGGAGCACGACATTTTTCCCTTTTATTCGATCAGCTATTTTGCGGCAAGCAATCAGTGTTGATCCGCCTGCTCCTTCAGCGACATTATGAGTATAAGTAAACGCGCAAGCAATTCCTTCCATCAGCTCTTCCTCACTTAACAAAATAAAGTCGGTCAAGTGATCCTTATAAATATCAAAGGTCAAATCAAATCCAGCCCCAGTCGCAAAACCGCCCGCAAAGGTTTTATTTTCAGCTTGTGTGATCTCGCCCTTTTTCCACGACAAGTAAGCAGCTTTTGAGGCTTCAGCTTGGACAGCATAGATTTCGACTGATGGTTTTAGTGCTTTGAAAACAGTCACTGCAGCCGCTAGTTCACTACCACCACCAATTGGAAGAATAATAACATCAATATCTGGAAGCTGTCTAAGGATTTCGGTAAATTCCGTTCCTACACCGTGAATTAAATGCGGTTCATTCGCCGCATGAATAAAACGATACTGATTTTTCTTTTGCAGCTTTTGTCCATAGGCAGCAGCTTCCTCGAAATGTTCACCGGCTTCCACCAAAGTTGCGCCAGCATCCTTAATTAGCTGATTCTTCTCAGGAGAATTATGTTTTGGCACTACGATAATTGCCTCTAAGCCAAAAAACTGTGCAGATTTAGCAACCGAAATGCCATGATTCCCCGTACTGAAGGTAATAACTCCAGGTACTCCCTCTTTTTTCAACTGATGCATTATATTGATACCGCCTCGTATTTTAAAGCTGCCACCCATGTTTTGATTTTCATGCTTAACATAAACGGTCGCCCCAAACAGCTCACTCAAATTTTGATAATGCAGCAGCTGTGAGGGCTGCATATACTGGTAAACAATCTTTTCTGCCTGCTGAACCCCGTCAATTGATACTTGTGTATTATCGTTCATTTATTCTTCCTCCTACCACTTTTTATAAATCTGAACCTCTTTAGTTTTCTTCTAACTCATTTACCTTAGTTTATTGAAAGTATAACATTTACTAGCAATAGATTAAGTTTTTTTTATTCGAAAATATTTAAGGTGCAGGTATCTCAATCTTTGTTCTCTTCACTGGCATTTCTGATTTACCATCAATTGAGAAATATAGGGGCAGCCCTTCAGCCAATACGGGATACGGCACATCATTGGGATTTTGCCGTTGATGGTGAATGTGTAAATGTGGTTCAGAGGTTGATCCGCTGTTTCCAATACGACCTAGTTTTTGTCCAACCGTGACTTCATCACCCACATTTACCAAAACTGAATCTTTTTTCAAGTGGTTTAGAAGAATATACGTACCAGTTTCCTTTACTTTTAAGTAAACATGGTTTCCTTCGCTAGTGATAAACTCTTCTGTTCCCGCTGGAATATCCTGCTCTGAATCTTTAGCAGCAACAACTGTCCCTTCAACGGGTGATAGAACTGTTTGGTCGTAAATTCCATAGTCTGAAAGTTCAGATGTTCCAACTTCATAAGGTTCCATTACTAAATCATAGGCCCATCTTTCAGAGGCCCACATCGCATGAGGTATATTTTCTTCCATGTTATTTCCACCCCAACCAACAATCGTGTCTTTTTCAAAAGGAAATGCAACAGTCAACGCTGGCTTTGTCTTGTTCACATTCGCTGGATAAGGAATAGCAATCTTATTCATTGTCACTAGAATGGGACTGATTGTCAGAATACTTAATAGTAAAGAAATACACATCGCTAGATTTCTACTTTTCTTTCTAAAAATCATTAAAAGCAAAATCACTAGAAACAAGAACAGACCAATTATTGGTTGGACTAGTTTTATAAATGCCCAGCTGTAAGCACTAATAAGATTTCTAAATAATAAAGACCCTGCTAATACTACGAGTAAAACGATCCAAATTACATTTCTTCTTCCAATTCTTCTTATCATGGTAAGGCTCCTATCATTTCCGTCAATATTTGGTCAAATACAATAATCTACAAAAAATAAAACAACTTGTATAAAGCTTATCACACTCACGAACGACAAAAACCATACTTTAGTCCGATTACTTTTTAAAAATATAATGTTGAGAGAGTCAAGGAGAACTTGATATACTATTACCAACAAATCCCACTTTGTCGAGGTATCTTTCATGAAATCAAATGAATTAGTCCCAAAAGACAAATTCGATACTAAAGCTATCGAGAGATTGTCCACTGCAACTAACAGTGAGGTATTACCTATTCTTGGTGATTTGCTTATGTGGCTGCAGGACCTGAATTGGCCGGTAGCAAAAGAGCTAATGGAACTATTGCCAAGATTTCAAGCAGATTTTACTCCTCATATTCTAGAAGTACTTCATTCTGATGATGCAATTTGGAAAAATGGTGTACTTCAATTGGTAGAAAGTTTCACCAAAGAATATGTACTTAATTTATCAACTGATATTAAGCGTATAGCGAATCATCCAAACGTGGACGAGCAATTTGAAGAAACCTATTTTTATGCGAAAAATATTATCAAGAAATTTGATTTATAGGATACGTACGACTTTAGAAAAAAATCTAGTAAAGCTTGCCACAATAAAGAATATTGTAATTAATTTTTTTCGCTAACACTAACCAACTTAGGGATAAACTATTACAACACACTCCATTCCTACAATTGAAACCATAAATAAAAAAGCATCCTGAAGCTGATTCTATCAACTTTAGAACACTTTAACTAATCTAAAAATTCAAATAGAACGTGTGCATTAACAACTAACTAGACTCTTTTATCTGACTAAATTCTTAATCAAGCATTTTCTCCTATTCTTCCTTAAGTAGTGAATAATATAGTCGGTCTACATATACTGTACCTTTAGCAGATTCATCTGCTAAAGACCAAATTCCACTATTGTCTGGATTTCTTCAGTCATATATCCGTTAATCTGATATTCTTTTTCACTAGAATTTTCCAAGGCATTAACTAATACCGTTGCCGTCAATATTCCGTAATTATTAATGATCTTTTCTAAAATACTCAGGTTTCACTCTTGGTGTCATAGATTGGTTCAGAGTGTATCTCTTGGATTGCAGGATCACTCGCCTAATTCTCTTGTTTTGAATAATTTTTGTATCAATAACCTTAATAGACATTTTCTAATCTTCTTTGACATTCTAAATTACAAGCCTTATTCACTTCTCAAAATAAGTCTGGCAACGTTCAAGCCCATTTTCTGGTAAAAGTTGATTGCCTGAGGATTATTTCCTAAAACTAGAAGCTCAAGATAATCCAAATTATTTGAGGCACCCCATTGTTTTGCTGCGGTTATCAACTGTTTACCCACGCCTTTTCTACGATAGTTTTCTAACACAAATAGATCAGTAATTTGGCCAAAGGTATGTGCAACAACTGAAGGATAGTTCGGCGTTTCGACTATTTCTAAATGAATAAATCCAATAATTTTGTTTTCAGATTCTGCCAGAAAAATTGTATGTAACGGTTGATCTAAAATCCATTTAGGATAATTTCCAGATTCTTTTACTGCTACACAATCATCTGGCTGTAATAAAGCATTGTGTTTATAGAAATGGGTGTACAACTCTGATAAAGCGGGGATATCTTTTTTTTCTGCTGATCGTGTGTCCATAAATTAACTCCCTCATTTAGTAAATTATTTAATTAAGTCCTCGTTGCCGTAGGATTCAAAATTAATACTCCTTCTTTATAATAGTAGCCTCCTAACCCTACGGCATCTATATCCTTTAGCTCAGGTGTTAAAAACTTAGCTAATTCCATGGTTACGTTGGGTAAGTTTGTATCAACTTTTTCCTTTCAGAAATAAAATTTATATTGAAAAAGAGATTTTATCCATTGTATCCGTTGAATAGTCTTCCCAAAAATGTAATGGCTCTCTGCAAATAGAATTGAAAAAGCAAAGAAAGCTGTGAATTTTTTGATAGTTGTCATCTTTTACTAATTCATTTCACTCTCAATCTTTTTAAACCATTCAAAAACATGTTTGCAGAAATAGTCGTTATAAATGTAATAGCTATTATGAACGTCATCTATTTCGATCATTTTTTTGGACATTTCAATCGATCATAATATTCATCAAAATGATTTTGTGTAAAATACCGATCATGATTTGTTTTAAAAACCAATGTCGGAACTGTAATCTTCCTTTTTAAAGCACTATCCTTAGCAACGGCCATTTCAAGAAGAGCCAGCAAGAGCTTACTATCTGTCATCCAAAAATTTTTTCGTCCTTTTTCCATTTTTCTATATACTTCATCATCCAGATCTGCATGATAACCAGAATATTTTGGTGGTTTCATATTGATCTTAAAATTAGGAATAAATCTTAAAATGGGACAGATGATCCTAACCAGCTGTGTCGTATACCCCATTCCTTCAGTTTTACCGAAAGATAAACAAGAAAACTGAGCAAATCCTTTCAAATTATTACGCTTACTTAGATAATATTGTGCGAAAATACCACCAATTCCAGTATTGCCATAAAGATAAATACGATTTGAAAAATTTTTCTGAATATGATCCACTAGGAAATCTAAATCGTTGACTATACTCTCTCTCGACAAATAATTTCCGTTTTTGCTCTTTCCAGTACCGCTAAAATCAAAAGCAAAGATATTTACTGGATAGTTTGTTAGTGGTTCATAAGTTTTTTTCATTTCATCTGTCGATGTAATTGGAGTATGAGTAACAATTATGTTCATGGCTTTTTTACTATGAATCCAGTAATTACAGTAAAATATTTTATCTGCTCTCTTTAAATAAATTTGCTTCCATCTCATTAATAAGCCTCCATTATAAATTTTCTTATTGCATATAGGCTAGTTGATTTGTAATAAGCTATTTTCTGATTAAACAAATTTTTGCTCTAGTAAAACCTTCCTTAAATCTACGATAGAAAGATTGGAGCTCCCCAGTTTTTTGACCTTTTAAACTTTGTCGTTTCTTTAGTTTCACAATCCATTGATAAATTTACCAGAACAAGTTGATATATCATTTTTATGGTAATGTTGCATCTAACACTCTGACTATTTTAAGTTAGATTCAAAAAGCCACGAATGCAATTACTGTAACGTTCAGTATTTTTAGATAACTTTACTTAATTCTGGCTATTCCAGTTAAAAAATCTCTTTATCACTTAATACGATAAGAAATTTTTTAAACTTAAATTCCAGCTAAATTGCTGAGAGCGTTTACCATGATTTTGAATCACGATTGTTCAATGAAATCTTTTATTTTTATCATTGCCTCTCGGCTTTCAGGAATGAACTGAAAGAGTGTAGATACATGTTGCATGTTGGGCATCAAATAACTTGTTAATATTTCAGAGTGAATATTTTGTAGTTTATGAGAGAACGCTCGGTACGAAGGTGCTAGAATTTCAGCTTCCCCACCTACAATTAAAATCCTTGGAAAGCTTTCATAATCAAACTTGAAACAATCCATTGATAGATGAGGAGGGTCAGTTAAGTCATCGATCTCCTTTGCAATCAATTTCATATATCCCAAGCCCAACATTTTATCCTTCTTTTGCAAGGACATGCTAACCGGAAGTTTAAAATGACCATCTAACCATGGAGAAATCAAAATAATGCTGGATGGCATGAACGCATCCGTAATTTTCAAGTAATTAATCAAATTTAATGCAAGCATTCCTCCTGCCGAATCTCCAATAAGATAAATAGGACTACCAGGATGATCATTAACTACCTGTTTCTAACAGTAAAGACATTCCTCGAAGATTTCGCTGAATGTTTTAATCGGAGCTAACGAATAAATAGGGAAATAAGTGATAACAGAACCAGATAAAGAATTATTCAATGCTTTACAAAAACTAAAGTGAGCCTGAGTAATATTCATCGTAAATGCGCCACCGTGAATATAAAAAATAATCTTACTCTCTGAAAAATCACGTATCTGCGATAACTTGTACAGCTCAACTTGCTGAGTCTCATCCGAGAGTTTATTCTTTTTTACATATTTTTGTTTTAACTTAGCCTCTCGGTTCAATGAATACTGTAATCGATAAAATTTTTGATAAAAAAACGGGATACGCTCAATTACTGATATCGCTGAAAGATGTAGTGCCCATCTATAGACTGACGCCTGTAGGCTAGTAGATTTCATTTTTTCCTCTTTCTATTATTAGAATAGCAGTACCCTCCAAATGCATATGAGAAAGTAATAAATGAGGATACACTAATCTATTACGCTCATTCGATTTTTTCATATTACCAAAATGCAATTATGGTCATATTCGATGTAATAAAAAAGGATCAGATAACAACGATCCTAAACTAATTGATTCACTAACCCCTCTAGCAGGATAGTCAATACTTTATCGCCATCAGTATCATTCATAAATAATTTTGTACAAGAAAAAATCCCTTGAACAACTTTTGCAATGACCACTGTCTCACTTCTAAATACGATGCCATACTTTTTAAGGTTATCTATCATTTTTGCATCATCTAAGGTATGCGCATCCATAAATTTTTTCGGCAGCCTTCTAAGAAGATGTTGAATTGTTTCATTATCCATGTTAAGCAATAAAGGGTACTCTTTTACTTTCTCAAACATCCACTTGAAAATGTACAAAGTAAGTTTTTCAGTTTCCATCGAGCGATGTTTAGCTAATTCATCATTCATTTCTGCAAAAATTGCCTGTTGCATTGAGAAATTGATGGTCATGTACAGATGTTCTTTACTTGGATAAAAGGCATAAAATGATCCTTTAGAGATATTTGCACTTTTAGCTAAATCACTAACTGTAACTTTTTTTAAACCAAAGGCAGTAAACAATTGCTCTCCATTTTCTAAAAGTAGATCATTTATGATCAGACGTTCTGAATCATTAAATTTTGGCATTTCAACCCTCTTTTCTATATGACCATTTTTGAATTATAGTCATATAAAAATATCACGTTAACTTATACTTGTCAATACTTTTAGAAACCATGCCTACTCGGTCTGACAAAACATTAAGCCAATATTGAATGGGCAATATAAAGTCGAGACCACATCATTCTTATATTAGGATTCTTGATAATTTCTATTAAATGCCGTCTATCAACCAGGTACTCATTTAATATGAAAAAAAGTGAGCTACTATCCCTCACTCACTTTTTCCACCACTGGTATTGGACACTCTTCAAAAAAGGTTGATGTCAGTCGATATCCCTGCCCCCACACAGTGATCAACATGTCTTCAGATAATCCGAAATCTACAAATTTTCTTCGAATTTTCTTTACGATTAATGATAACTGAGAAAGATGGGAATTCGATGGTACATCTTGCCACAAGTACTCACAAAATTCTTCTCTTGACACTAATTGGGTCTTTGACGCAATTAATTTTTCGAAGACCTTTTTTTCTTTTTTGGATAAGCTACTGATAAACTGTTTGTAAGAATGGAATTCCTGATCACTTTCATTAAAAGGAAACGAAATGATTTTTTGGTTTTGAAGCTTTTGTTCACTTAATTTTTCAGAAAGTACTTCTCTTAATTGATCTATTGGAACTGTTGTCTGGATCCAGTCACTAATTCCCCATTCCTCCATCGTCTGAATTTCTTCTTTAGTCTGCTTATCTACTACTTTACGCAAAATAATGCGATTCGTTTGACCTAACTTAGCCAAAATATCGGCAACCTCCCGATTACTCAAATTTTCGCTCAGAATAATCACCTGATAAAACAAACATTTCAAAATGCTTTCCGGTTTTTCCTTCAATGTATCTAACATTATCTTCGAGCAAAAAACTTCATGATTTAATTGCTGAAGCTTTTCTTGAAATGTTTGCTCCGACAAAATATTGTGAGTTAACACTAGTACCTGCATAATAGATTCTCCTTACGTCATATTCTCTAACAGCCGAATTTGTTCTTGTACATCAAAATATAGATAAATTGTTAAGACAATACAGATTGCGGCAATCAGCAACAGAGATGCATTTAATACGTAATGTACTTTAGGCTTTTTCAGCTCCTTAATTCTCTCCATATCGCCAAACAGGAAAAAAAAGAAAGCAATCAAAGCAATCGCCCCAATAACTGCCAAAATAATCATCCAGCCGTATCGTTCCATATAAATTCTCCTTTACTAGTTGTGCAGCAAAACCTGCTGCACAACTGAGTTTATGGTTTTAGTTAAATAAGATTATCCATTGTCCAAGTGATTTTACCTGAGTAAGTTTTACCCTTTTGCCCGGTATTCCCAGGAATAACTAGACGGACAGAATCTTTAGCAATTCTATTCTCAAAATGCCCGATCCCATATGGAATATCGGTAGCTTTAAACAAAGAGACACTAGTTTCTCCATCTGAGGGTAATGAAATACTGGAGCCTTGAATACCTAAAATAGAATCAAACTTAGTTGAATCTGGTGTCTCCCAGGTACCGCCGCCATCAGTAGTCCTTTTTAGCTCTTTATCCATTAAAATACTGCTCCCAGCCAGCGTTTGTTGACCTCCCACAACCTGTAATTTACTCAATTTTGCGGACAAAGTCCATTGACTGTTCATGTTGATGTTCTCAAAATCTACAGAGAAATAGTTTCCTCCACCACTAATATTTTGCAATGGATGACTCATCGTGTTTTCGGACATTTCAACTGTTCCAAAATCAAAGGCTTGAGGTGTTTGATTAATATAGAAACCATTGGGACGTGCAAGGGTAATAAAGTCATAGACTGTCGATTCAGGTGATTCGCCACCTTGATTAACTACCGAATACTTAACGTAATAACGTGTATTTTCTTGCAAGCCTTCCAGTTTAAAGGTAACTGTTTTCGCTGATGAGTCTATATCATCGTCTCTACTTAATCTAGGCCCAGATGTGCTTGTCGTGATTTCATCAAAACTAGAGCCATCCGTACTTATAAACACTTTAACCTTAGTCGGGTGTGCTGCAACCTGGGCTGAATGCTGACCAGCTGCTTGATAGCCGGCTGTAAAAGTTGCGGTAGCATTATTAGCGGTTGTTGGCATACCTCTAACAGGTTCGGTAAGGTTATTAATACTATTGGTTGTATAGAAATAATATGGGTCCCCATTGGCTTCGGTCCGCTCCTTATAACTATAGCTTCCATCCGTACCATTTGTTCCATAGTCTTTGAAGGCAACCCAACCTCTGTATCGGGTACCTGGATTTAATCCTTCTACCCGTGATCCTGCATAAGTTTTTAAAATTGGATCATGGGCTAAGTCGGTTACGTTAGCAGTCGAGTCTTTTTCTGCACCTACATTATAGGATTCGGTTTGGATGATTCCGTGGTTCACTAAAGTACCTAAGTCTCCAGTATAAGTACCGCTCTTCATATCTATGGATGTTGGAGTCGCAGTCGTCTGTAAGAATATTGGGGGACTAATATCAGGCTTGACCCCTTTTGTGCTGAAGTTACCTTCATCAAAATTGTCAGTTCCATTCAAAAATGCCCAATTTGAGGTTCCACCTTGATTTGTTACATTATAAGCTACATGATATTTCTGCTTAGGTGATAAATTCGTTAATTTGAACCTAATTTGACCGTTTGCAAGAGTTATAATCTGTACTGCCGGCGTTGTGGTTGCTGTCAGGTCTTGTCCCCATCCTGAACCAGTATTAACTCTTACTCTTGCACTAGTAGGATGAGCCGCCAGTGAATTTACACTATTATAACCGTAACTACCAGTAAAGACTGCTGAGGCAGGTGTGGTGGTTGTCGGTGAATTATTTTCATTTAAAACCGGGCTCGTAACTGAGTTTTTAGTGTAAACAGTTGTTTCTCCAGAAGTTTGAACCTGTGCCGAAGTACCATAATCCTTTATTTTTAATCTTGCTTGATACTTTGTTCCAGGTACTAATCCAGTCACTTGTCTCCCGTTTACAACATTATTTACTTTTCCTTTTGAAGTGGATGTTCCTCGCCCAATATCATGTTGAACATTAGTAAACTTGTTTTGCCATACGGTAAGTGAGGTATTGCTGGTCATTTCTAATACCCCATCGTTTTCTGAAGGAGAAATATCGCCCGTGTATCCTGACAAACCTAGTGTAGCAGCATTATCAGTAGTTACATTAAATTTAGGTGCGTCTAAAACCAGAGGTAATCCTCTAGAATCAAAACTGCCACCTCGTAGAAAAGCCCATTCCGAAGTTCCGCCCAAATTAGTCACGTTATAGGCCACTTGATAATTTGTCTTGGGTTCCAATTTAGTTAATGTAAAGGCAACTTGACCGTTAGCTAGTTTTGTCACTTGAACTGCAGGTGTCGTTGTCGCTGTTAAATCTCCGCTCCAACCTGAGCCTGTATTAACCCTTACAGTTGCTTTATTTGGATGAGCAGCTAGAGCAGGCACACTACTATATCCATAACTGCCAGTAAAGGTTGCTGACCCTTTAGTAGTTCCTACTGGTGGATTATTTTGCACTAAAACAGGGCTTTCAACTGAATTTTTTGTGTAAAAAGTTGTTTCTCCAGAAGATTTCACATTCCCATTTGTCCCAGTAGTGCCGTAATCTTTTATTTTCAGTCTCGCTTGGTATTTTGTTCCTGGCGTAAGTCCTGTTACCTGTCGCCCGTTTGTAACATCATTTATTTTCCCTTTAGAGTTAGTTATTCCGCGTTTTGTCTCATGTTGAACATTGGTAAACTTATTTCCCCAGTTAGTAAGCGATGTATTACTGGTCATTTCTAGAATACCATCATTAGTTGTTTGAGTAATATCCCCTGTGTAATAAGATGTTCCAAGAACAACACTATCTTTAGTTGTTGACGTTATTGTTGGTAACTCTAGTTTTAATTCCTGAGCAGAATCTGTAGCAAACGTATAATAATTATATCCAGCAGCTCCAGTCCCTCCTCCAGCCCAAGTAACATCTGGTGTTCCAAAAGAAAAGGTAGTATAATAATTACCACCCCACTTTGTCTTAGCATAGAACCAAATGTAATAATCTAGATTCGCTTGTAGACGAATCAATCTTGCTTCAATCTGATAAGGCGTTGTAGATGTCGTTGTCACCAGTATCTTATTCTCAAGAGGCGTCATCTGGTCACTACGTAACTGTCCACCAAAATCGTCTTTATTGGTACTCCATACTAGATAAACATGTTGTATGTCACCCATGTTCGGTACTTTACCCTTAATGTTAGCCGAACTTTTTGTAATATCAGTTATCCAAGTCATATAATCCAATGAACCACCAGGACCTTTATACTCTTTTGAAGGTACATATGGTGCTGGTGCTGCTTGAGGAGAAATCCCTCTTAAGCTGCGTTTGAATGGATTGGTTTCCTCGGATGGAGGTGAGCTTGGAATAGTTGCTGAATCCTGAGCCGCGTGTTGTTTCTCTGGGCTACTGCTAATTTCAGCATCTGGTAGTTTGGCATCTAACGTATCCGATGACAGAGTTTCCGAGTTTTCTGAAGATAGATCACCTTCACTACTCTCTCCAGAAGGTGAATCTTCCTGTTTTTCTAACTCTTTAAATGAATAATGAGCCATGTGCTTAATTCTTTTTACCAGCTGTCCAGCCTGAGATTCTTCAATTGAGTATTCAATGATGATTCGTTGAGGTAGCTCAGTGTCATATTCAAATGAATATGGAGATTCTCTCAAATCATAATTATCCTCGATATCATAAGCTTGTTCATCTTGCCATTCTGTCCCAGCTTGCTTTGTTTGAAGAACCAGTTTTTCTAAACGTGTTACTTGTTGATCATTTTCATTCTGAACAAACAAGCTTGCTCTGTTCTCTTCTTCTATCCGCACAACAGGATGAGGTGAGTCGCTGAGAGCTTCATCCGATAATTCGCGTTCTTCATAACTGGTTTCTTCTGCAGTATCTTCGATGGAGTTTTCTGTTTCCTCCCCTTCAGTAGCATTGGTTAGTTCAGAAGATGCTGTACTGCTGCTTTGTTTCGTAGTTGCTTCTGTTGCTGCAGTAGTTTCACTAGTTTGAGTTGGTTCTGTAATAGCGCCAACAATGGCTGGGGAAAGAGTTGATGAAATTAATACGACCGTCATAAAGAATAGAACGATCCTTTTCCTATAATTATTCATCTTCCCGCTCCCTCCTGCGACTTCCTGCTAGATAAAAGAACAAAACCGCGATTAATGCTATCCAACCAAGTTTACTCAATGTTTGATCGTATGCTTCACCTGTAACTGGCAGTCGTTTATTGTTGGGTACATAGGAAGTGAAACCGCCTGTTTTAAGTTCAACCACTTGTGTCTCTGGGAGTATTCCACTTCCATTGTTAACTGGTGGTGCAACTGGATGAGCTGCTTCTTTGAAAGTAATCGTAACCGCTGTGGTTTTTTCTTGCGCTTCAGCTTTCAAAACACTGCCAAAAGTACCAGTTAAAAATATGCCAACGCTTAAGAAGCATAAGATCTTTTTACTTTTCATAAGTCCACCTTCCTTTCTATGAACTTACTTTGGTGTTGTCCATTTTTTTCGCCGAACATAAAGCATGCCGATTGTACAAATCGTCAAGACACCTAGAAGAATGACTACTATTGAGACCCATTTAGGATAGGTAATTGTATAGCTTGCTTCTTCGTTAATTTTCTTTGCTTGCTCCTCGCCGATTGTAAATTCTTCATTCCACGACCAGGAGTGTTCTCCTGAAGTGGCCTTTACAGATAAAATATAGGTACCTGGTTGAATAGGGTCTAATCCCCAATTAGTTGCGAAGTCAAATTGAGAATTAGGTGCCATCCGCAGGTCATTGGTTGTGCGTTTTCTCAGAACTTCTTTACTGCCTTTTTGGCGGAGTTTGGTTTCAACGGTTAAGTTGTCTAAAATTTTTGGTTCAGGGTTTTGCAGGCGAGCTTGAATTACTCGCTTACCTTGGTGAACCGTGGGCTTAACCTGCAATAAGTTAAGGGAGCTGCCGTCTGAATAGTCTACTTCATCCTCTTCGGTAATCACTAAGCCTAAACGATACCCATAATTTGAACTCAAACCTTTTTGTTGTTCCCCTGTATCTTCTGCGTTCATGACAACAATAGCGGCCACCTTCACACCTTTAAAGCTTTCTTTTGGCGGATTAACAGTGATGGTCACTTCTTTTTCTTCCTTATTCTTTACAGAAACAGTTGCTTCAGAGATAGAAGTGATTTCTTCCATTGAATTCTTTAGTGATTCATCCCGTTGATATTCAGCTCCGTCATAATCGATCTCACCATTTTGATTCGTGAAGGCGTCTCTTACTTTGATCGCTACTTTTCGCTCTTCCTCGCTAGTACTTTTGATTTTCAAGGTTAATTGTTGCTCTTGACCCGGTATCACTTTTACGAAGAAAAAACCTTTTGATTCATCAACTTGCGTATCTGTCTTCACTGCTTCAACTGTGAAACCTACTTCCACTCCTTTATTCTGCTCTTTTGATGGTTCGGGGACTTGTTTTTTACCAATCTGTAGTTCCTGACTGGTCTCTGTTTCATCACCATAGACCGTCTCAGCAGAAAACAGCGGTGGAAGAATAAGTGAAAGAAGTAAACAATTTATAATGAAAAGCTTTTTAACTTTACATTTGCTTAATCGATTCATAACTAGGCTCCTTAACTAAATCAAGAGAAGAGAATTTATTCCCTTCTCTTGATTGCAATCATTTCAAAATTTTAGATCGTATCACTTAATGTCCAGTTGATTTTACCAGTAAAGGTTTGTCCACCATGAGCATTTTGAGAGGTGATGTTCATTTGTACTGAATCAATCGGAATTGCAAGTCCCTGATTAGCACTGGTGGCTGTAGAAGCGATATCCGCAGTGCCTCCTCCTAATGTTAGAACTGAACTTGCAGGTCGAGTAACAGTCACACCTGCAATTGGGTTCCCTACTGCTCCTGAAACGTCTGGTGTTCCTACAGAAACATCATAATCTCTTACAGCTGCAGTAGAAGTAAGCGTGATATCTCCACTTGAAATTGTTTGAGCAGTTGTTGTACTGCTCAAAACAGTTGCTGCTGCAACTAGTTTCCATTGCCCAGGAGTCGTACGGTCATCATCAACTGCAAGATAGTTCGCACCTCCAGTATTCCCAGCATAGGATACAGCGTTTCCTGCATCTACATTTTGGGTACCAAAGTCAATACCTGCTGGAACATAAGCCAATGCTAAGTTACCGGTATCTTCGCCTCCACCACTGTATGGATTAAAACGCACCTGAGCATCCGTATCTCCAGTTAACGCCGCAAACCCCTGCACACTACCTAACGCAATACCTCCTAACATTGATACGCTGGCTAGACCAACTAAAACCTTTCCTTTTAAATCTTTCATTGCTCATTCTCCCCTTTTTTATTATTCTAAACAGAAGTTTGATCCTTCTGGTTTAGCTTATTTTGGTAACTCTGGTATAATTAAGGTGTATTCCTCCTCTTTTTTCTTCAAACTTTTCCTGTTCTTAGCAGGAATGGGAAACTTTTTACACCCTTTATGAGTCAAGGATTACACAACATCTTGACGGCTTTTTGACGGAATTGTTTCCAAATCAAAGGTGAATGAATGGTCCTTTTCTAGCTGTCGGATCGCTTCTTGTTTTTCACTTAAAAACGAATTAGTATAGATATCCAAAGTCAATTTAATCGAACTGTGACCTAAAAGTGAGCTAACTGTAGTCACGCTAACTCCCCTTTCCAAACAACGAGTAGCAAAGGTGTGTCGTAATGCATGGAATGGCAAATCAGCTACCTGACTTAGTTTCTTTATTTGATCAAAACGATACCGTAACGTTCGAGGATCAATTGGCAAATGATTCTTTCCAACAAAGATAAATGCGTCCTCTGTGTACTTGCTTTGCTCTTTCAGAAGAAAAGTTAGGCGTTGCGTAAGCGGAATAACGCGCATGCTGTTTTCTGTTTTTGGGACCCCTGCGGTTAATTCAGTGTGCCCATTTTGCTTAACACGCTGCACTGTTTTATTCACAAATACAGTTTGATTTTGCCAGTCAATATCTTGCCACTGTAAACCGAGGATTTCACCAATCCGCATTCCTGTATCTAAAGCAACTAATATCGGTAATTCTTTTGCAGACTGACAATAGTTTTCCAAAGCCTCCTGCTCTCTTTGTGAAAAGGATCGAACCAAGCTCTTGGTTTGCTTCGGCAAAATAACCGAGGCTGTTGGGTCCCTATAGAGAAGCTTGTCCGCCACTGCCGTTTTAATTATTTGTTTAAAGACACGATAGACTGCATGGACTGAATTAATGCTCAAATTATTTTGTAAAAAATAAATCCATTCCTGAATCAATTCCCCAGTTAAATCATTAAATGATTTGTCTTGAAAGAAGGGGGAAATATGCTGCAAAATCTTGCTCTCATAGCTTTGGTACGTAGCAGGTCTGACTTGATCCTTCTTTTGATGAAGCCAGTGGATAAGCCAGTCGTTAAATAGCTGCTTAGCTTGGCGGGTTGTTTTGTACCTTCCCTGAATTTCTTGATAAAGAACCTTTCTTTCAAATAACAACTGTTTGGCTTCTTGATACTTCCGGTGGTACACATACCCATAGCGAATTTGTCCAGTTGGTGTGCGATCTTTAATGTAGCGTCCCTCCCAACGACCATCTTTACGCTTATAAAGATTATCTCCTGTTCTTGACATACGATCTCTTCCTTTCTGACGGCTAGAATGACGGAAGATTACTTTCTTTAGAGAAAGTCTGAAATATTTAATTAATAGTCTCTAAATAAAGTCAACTTCTATCTTGAATAATGGCATTCTCCAACTTTTTTAACTTATATTAAACAAAGTATTGATTTATCTTTTTCTGCTAGTTATAATAAGCAGTAGATAAGAGTGGTTTTACTATCTTGCCAATTCCACTGATTTATCAGTCTTTTTCTTAGAAATAGATCAATACTTTTCTTAAATTTCCTGTTCCTGCTAAGAACAGGAAATTTATTTTTTATCATAAAAATAACCTCAAAAGATGATATATGTACTTTATCATCTTTTGAGGCTATTATTTTCTATTTGTAGAAATTCAACAGGTTCGCTGTCATAACCGGTCTTCAAATAAATGCATTTCTATTTGAAAGGTGTTCTCTCCCCAAGAGTAATCCAGCTCTCCATCATATTTTTGGACAACTCTTTGAATACTGCTCATTCCAATGCCATGGTTCCTGCTTTCCTTTTTTCTAGTTTTTAAGGATTTATGTTTGCCATCTATACTATTTTCACAGTAAATTGCCAAACACTGCTGCTGTAAAATCATTTGAAAGGTAAGCCATCTGTTGTGAGAGTCACAGTAGCTCGCTGCTTCGATTGCATTGTCTAAGATATTACTGACTAATACAATCAAATCATTCGATTCAAATAAGTTACTGGACGGCATTTGTATATCAAACTGACAATTGATCGTTGCCTTTTGTGCTTGAAGGCACTTCTGACTAATTAGTACATTAATTGTTTTGTCATTCGTATAATGGTAATGCTCTGTAGCAATCGTATTTTGCAGCATGGAATCCAACAAGCTCTCCATCTGAGGCAGCTCCGCTTTGTCCATATGACCTCGGAGAACTAACAGCTGGTTTTTCATATCATGCTTTAATCGAAGGACCTCCTTTTGGTAGGAGTCAATTCGCTGATAATAATTTTCCATCATTGTATGCTTCTGTTCATTTAATTGATAGTCATAGTTTTCTTTAGAGGTCATTTCCACGTGTTTGAAATAACTATAGAATAGAAATAATTGAACGGTAAATATAAAGACATAAAAAAAATCTGTCGCTATAAGTAAACGAATAGAAAGCAGCATACTACTAATAATAATTGAGCCATGCATCACCATTGTCTTCTTCGAAAAATATTGAATACGATGAAGCTTGCTCTTTCTAATCAATAAAATCAGCAGTAAAGTAACATAGTTTCCTATTTCACCTGATGGCCATGCAGTTTGAAGCAGCGCTGCTGCCCCTTCTGTTCCTAAGATAAAAACAATCGTTGACCACACAATCCCCTCAGAAACCATTCGTGAAAAAATAGAGAGGATCATCACAAAAACCTTCATTTGCCACGTACCTTTAAATAAGCATAAATTACTCCAAATGTACCCAACAAGAGAAAGATGCAATAGAATAACTCTCAGTATACTATGCGGCATGAGAGTTATTCTGCCATTTATTTCAGAATAAATGAATCCGCTAATCAATAAAACCATCAAGAAAACCGTTCTATTGATAGTAGGTTTTCTTTCAAAAAAGTATGTCAGCAGCAAATGCAAATTGAGAATGGTCAAAAGAAGATACACATTCGTCGAAAGCAATAGTTGATAGATCAAACGGTTTCTCCCTTCTTCAAGTAGTCAACTTTATTGTAGTCCAAAGTAAATAGTGTAATTTCTATGGAGAAGGAACGTTCTTGCCATTCGAAGTCTAATTCTCCATTGTATTTTTTTACGATTCGTTGGACACTTTTTAAGCCAATCCCATGCTGCTGTTTGTCTGGCTTTCTGGTAGTAAAGGATTGATGAGTGTTGTCTCTACTGTTTTCCATTCGAATCACCAAGCATTGTTTTTGCGCAGCCATTTGAAAGTTAATCCAGGCCTCGCCTGAAGAACAATAGCTGCAGGCTTCGATAGCATTGTCTAGCAAATTGCTGACTAAAGAAATCAGGTCGATTTCAGAAATGGTTAAGCTCCTTGGAATATTGATTTGACCTTTGAAAAGGATGCCCGCAGCTTGTGCTTGTCGATATTTGTGGCCAACTAACACATTCATTTCTTTGTGGGAAGTAAACCATTGGTAATCAACCGAGATATTTTCTTCAATCATTCCTGCAAGTTGCATGGCCATTTGGGGAAATTCGTTTCGCTCCACCTGCTTTTGCATGGTCATCAGTTGAACGTTCATCTTGTGCTGCAGCTGCTGAATCTCCTGATGGAAGCCATCAATTTTTTTATAGTGTTCTTTTAGCAACTGTTGCTTTTGCTCTTTGACTTGATAATGATAATTCTCTTTGAAAGCTTGTTTGGATAATTTCAAGTAGTTGAAAAAAAGCAACAAAAGAAACACTATAGGTAGGAGGATAATCAGCTCACCATTGATTAAAAAAAGCAGTGCGATCACTACACAATTTGCTGTAATGAACACAGATAAGACAATCAGATGAATTGGATAGTCGTATTCTTTTTTAGTTCTTTGTCTATTAACATAAAGAAATAGCAAAAGGAGCGCAATTTCAAGCAAATCATCAACGATCCATCCCCTGCCCATGAACTGATGCCTAAAGCTTTCTCCGAAGATAGACAGTATAAGCAGCGACAGAAAAGAATCTGCATAAAAACAAAAAAGGAGATAGCACCCTCCTGTTGCCAATTTATAAGATCGTTTTCCGGCAAATTGAGCCATTACTACTTCAATATAAATCCAGGATATAAGAAGCAGCATGATTACTTGATACATGTTTAAGCTAGGTCTATTGAATAGATACCCAGTAAACAAAGTGAAAATGAAGGCAGTAATCCCTATTCTTATTAAACTGAAGGGCTTTTTAAATCCTCCTTTCTGTTTAAATAAAAGAGCTGCTAATAGTAAAAAATTGATAAGTCCTAAACAAGACCTTAAGAGTACCCAAAATGAAACAAAAGAGATAGTAAGAACTCCTCCATCGTTCATTTGTTTTCTTCCTCATTCCCTATTGAAATTTCCTGCTGATACGTTTGAATCAATCGAGCTAATTGTTTCGTTACCTGCGGGTAGTCGTTTTGCTGCAGATGACTATTCAGATTCAATAAATGATTTTTCATATCGTGTTTAACAATCCTAACTTTTTCATGATAGCTTTCCATTTCTTCATAGTGCTCCTCTAGTAATAGATATTTTTGTTGATTCAGTTGGAACTCATAGTTTTCCTTTTCTTTCCTTTCCGCAATAATAAAATACGCAAAGAGTAAGATTGACAAGGCGATAAAGTACCCTTGAGAGATTACATCCGTCCCCGTTGCAAGAACTAAGTTAACAACGAAGTAAACAAAAATTATCATCTCTTGTACAAACATCATCGTAGTCGACTGTTTATGTATATCTGGCTTTTTTCGCTTATATAACCAATAAGAAGTGATTAAAAAAATAATGAAAAATATTTCTCCTGACCACCAGCCGATAGTTTCCATCAAAATGGCCTGTTCTTCTCCTACGGCAAGGATCAAAAGGAACCAAAGGACATTTTCGATAAAAGTAGTAATAAAATGTGCACGCATAATGACAAAAAATTTCTGTGCCCTTGTTCCCTCAAAAAGACCTAGATAAAAAGCTTCATAAACAGTGTTTGAGGCGATCAGCAAAAAGATTCTAAACATACTAGGTGGCAAACTGAGTTCGATAGTAAACTTGATATACCCCACTAGAATAGTAATTCCTACTACGAAAAGAAGAAGCTTGGTTCGAGAAATCGTTGTCTTAAGAGGCAAATGGCTTTGAGCAAAAAAATAGAAACCCAAAGCTAGGGTCAAGTAAGCCAAAAGTACGAATAAAAGTTTTAATTGGTACATACTTTCCTCCGTTGCTAATTTTGATTACGAAAGATTTCTTGCTAAAAAGGCTTCTGTCTACAGGACGAATATAACGCTCTGTAGACAGATTTTGATCCTATGCTTTTTCATAAAGCTGCTACAAAACCTGCTTCATGCTCCCTAATAAGTAACGACGAAAAGCTCTATGGAAAAGCTGATGATAGCGACGGCTAATCGAAAGAACCGTCTGATCTCTCATCATGATTGTCTGGTTCTCTGTTCGTTGAATACACTCTAAATTTACTAAATAAGATTTATGAATCCTTGAAAAATTAAAGCTTCCAGCCTGTCTTTCTACGTCTTTTAATGTACCGTAATATTCAAAAACCTCTCCTTTTGTTGTATGAATACGAATTTTTCTAGACACACTCTCAAAATAGGCGACCTCTGCCAACAATATCGTATTCACTTGCCGCCGAATAGGATACTGAAAGACCGTCCTTTTCTTGTGAATATAATAGACTGCAGAAGACAAGACTCTAAAAACCTGCTTCTCATCTAACGGCTTAACTAAATAATGAAAAGCCAAGACGTCAAACGCACGCGGCATCTCTGCCTCATGACTAGTCACAAAGATAATAATGGCATCTAAATCTTTTTGACGAATCACTTCAGCTACACCAATTCCGTCCATACCTGCCATTCCAATATCAAGTAAGTATATCTGAAACCCTCTTTGATTTTTCTCTACAAAGGAAAGCATAGATTCTCCAGAGTAAAAAATTTCACATTCAAAGTCTTGGCTGTTATCTTTGAACAATTGTTGAACACATTCCTCTAATTGTTGGCAAAAAATCTGATCATCATCACAAATTGCAATATTCATTGGTTTCTCCCCAGAATCCTTATTGTTATTATTATGATATCATACAAGAACCTCAAATCGTATATTATTTAACATACTTTTTACTTATATAGTCATTTTTATTGTTAGTTATTTGGATCAAAAAGACAAATATACTTTTTGAACAATTTAAAAAATACACTTGTTATTAAGAATTGGTTTTCCTTAAACAAAAGGAGGAAGTGGATAGCCACTTTATGATGCGCTTAGTTTATGGGAATGACTCTAGTGGTGTATTCAGCTTTTTGTACGTTTACAAATGCTAAATTTCTTAGCAGGAATTTCTAAACAGTCGATGAAAAATCCCTTAATATCTATTATAAATAAAAGCAGTACAATCAAAGACCAAGTCAGATTCTGATTTAATGCAAATTTGACTAGTAATTTGAGTCACAGTTTCTTTGACAATCAATCAGTCAGATGAATCTACGCTGGAGCTTTCAATCCTAAATCTATCCGATGAACCTTGAATTTTTTCGCGAAAGAGTTTACATTCGTTTAGTATGAATGTCATTGACAAATAAAATTCTAAATCATATAATACATTCATACCGTATGAATGTTTGACAAAGGAGAAAGATCATGGCTAGAAATAAGCATCCCGAAGTGACTGTTGATCGAATATTGGAAGTATCCAAACGACTGTTTCTTGAAAAAGGCTACGACAACACCACCATCCAAGACATTGTTCATGAATTGGATGGCTTAACCAAAGGAGCCGTTTATTATCATTTCAGGTCAAAAGAAGAAATCATGAATGCCCTGGAAGACAAAATGTTTTTCGATAATGATCCCTTTGAAGCGATCAAAAAGCACACGGAGTTAACTGCGCTTGAGAAAATTCAACTAGTCATCAAGCAAAATAAAGCCGATGAAGAGCAAATGGAATTAATGAAGCAATCGATTCCGCTTCTGGAAAATCCACATGTACTAGCAAGAAGCCTAGACACCAATCGCCGGATTCTCTTTCCTCGTTGGCTGGAGCTGATTGAAGAAGGTCAAAAGGATGGCTCGATTAAGGTAGAAAATGCCCAGCCGCTTGCGGAATTTTTGGTTTTACTCGATTTTTGGTTCATCCCTTCTCTCTTTCCAGGGGGGAATGAGGAATTTTACCAACGATACCTTTTCATTACTGAACTATTGGATAAAATGGGCCTACCTATCAGAGACGAAGAAATGGAAGGCTATATCAAGGACTCCCCGCTTTTTTCTGATTAAGAGTAAATAAAATTGTCTTTAACGGACAATTTTTATTTTAGCTATATACATTCGTTCGGTATGAATGTAAGTTTTATTGCCTTGTTTCATTGGCCTAAAATTCTAAGGAGGAATTCATTGTGCCCAATTCAACCCCTTCTATTGTCGTTTCATCGCTAAAGAAAAGCTATCAGGACAAGAGTGTATTAAAAGATGTCACCTTCTCAGTCCCCAGCGGTACTATCTATGCTCTGCTTGGTTCAAATGGCGCAGGAAAAACCACGGTGGTTAAAATTTTATCGACTCTTTTAAAGCCAGATGCAGGGACTGCCGCTATTAATGGCTTTGATGTAATCAATCAAGCAGACGAAGTTCGGGAATGGATCAGCTTAACGGGTCAATTTGTCGCAGTGGATGAGGTTTTAAGCGGTCGAGAGAATTTGAACCTAATCGGACAGTTAAAAAGATTACCCAATGCCCAACGCAAAACCGATGAGTGGCTTGCCCTTTTCGATTTGACTGATGCTGCGGACCGAAAAGTATCTACCTATTCTGGAGGCATGCGGCGAAGATTGGATATCGCGATGAGTCTTTTAGGTGACCCCGAGGTGCTCTTTCTTGATGAACCCACCACCGGACTGGATCCACAAAATCGGATCGCCATGTGGGAGTTAGTAAAACAACTTTCAGCCAAGGGAACCACGGTATTTCTTACGACGCAATATTTAGAAGAAGCTGAATATCTAGCAGACAACGTTGCAATTCTTCATAACGGACGAATCTTAGTTGAAGGCACCCCACACTATCTTAAACAGATCCTGCCTGCTCGAGGCGCTAAGTTAAACTTTGATAGTGAAAAACAGGCAGCCAAGGCTGTTGAAATTTTGAATGAACATCATATTGCAGTTGCCAACCTGGAACAAAGCTTACCTTCATTGGAGGATGTATTTTTGAGCTTAATTGATGAGAAAACGGAGGATAGTCAAAATGGATAAGTCAAAGAGGAGTACCCTGCTCGATTCGTGGATTATGTTTAAACGCTGCTTATTTATTTCCCTGAGAAATCCTGAAGCTATTTTGGTAGCCATCATTGTACCTTTTATCCTAATGCTGCTGTTTGGGACAATCTTCGGCAGTATATCCGATATTGATAATTTTAATTACATTGACTTCATTGTTCCCGGAATTATCCTGCAAAGCATCGGTCAGGCATCGCAGTATTCAGCTATGAATGTTGCTTCAGACATGAAAACCGGGATCATTGACCGTTTTCGTACAATGTCAATTTCAAAATCAGCGGTGCTGATCGGTCATACTGCAGCTGGAGTAATCAGAAATACGATTTCGACGATTATCATTTTTGTTACGGCTTTGCTTTTAGGCTTTAGACCCAAGGGCAGCTTCGGGGATTGGTGTATCGTTATTGGACTGCTTATTATGGTTAATACTACTGTCTCCCTGCTTGGTGTGCTTTGCGGTCTGCTCTCGAAAACAGTTGAAGGAGCCAGCAGTTTAATGCTTCCCCTTTTTGTTTTGCCGTTCATAAGTTCAGGATTTGCCCCGGTAGAAACATTGAACAGCAGTATTCGCTGGTTTGCCAAAACGCAGCCCATGACGCCGATTATCAATAGCATTCGGTCATTAACGTTGAACTTGCCATTGGACGATAACTTAACGATAGCCTTGGCTTGGTGTATCGGCATTATTCTTGTGGCTTATTTCAGCTCTTTACATGTTTACCAACGCAAAATTTCTTAGGAGTTTGCGCTTGAATCATCGGAGTTACTCGGCTAGGTGTGGAACTGCTCATTCGATAATTGTAGACTGTAGGAAAACGACAACGTGAGCTTGTGGATTTCCTACATTTTTTGTATGCCCTTCTTATCCTGGGCTCAGATACAGCACTACATCTCAGGTCTTATTGAATAGTAAAAAACTGAATGCTATCATTATTTTGAACGAAATAAATTGCAATTGGCTTTCTTACCTTTTTTCAGAAGTGATGGAGGCAAACAATCAGCTAATTGCCCAAATTTTTTAGAGGTTATGGCGAGCAGCTTGACGATTCGGATTAATTAAGGAAGGAGGACTACATGGAAAAGCGAAAGATAAACAAACTAATCAGCTTCAATTCACCAGTTATTTTAGGTCTGACGATTGCATCATTTGTCGTACTTATTTTAAACGTAGTGACAAATGGAGAAATCAACAAATTATTTGCCGTCTACTATACATCCTGGGCAGATCCCATGATGTATATACGATTATTCACTCATACACTTGCCCACCAGGATTTGAGCCATTATTCAGGAAATTTTCTATTGCTATTAGCAGTTGGACCATTAGTGGAAGAAAAGTATGGCAGTAAAAATGTGTTAATCATGATACTGACTGCCTCTGCTATCATCGGCTTGATCAATGTCATTTTCTTTCCACGTACAATGCTTTTGGGCGCAAGCGGCATTGTGTTTATGTTCATCTTACTAGCTTCCTTCGCCAACATGAAGGATGGCAGGATTCCCCTGACGGTTATCTTGGTAGGTACGCTTTATATTGGAAATGAAATCGTAAGTGGTGTGATATCTAGTGACAATATTTCGAGAATGGCCCATATTATTGGTGGATTGTTAGGCGCATTGTTTGGCTACCTGTTTCATACGAACGGACTTAAAAATAAGATGGAAAAGTCTCGTTATTAAGTGCTTTTGACTAAAATCGCCAGAACAACAAAGCTTGCATTCTATGCAGCATCGTTAACGACGATTTAGCAAAAAGCCACTTAGTATCAGTCAACATTCAAGTCATTTCTAAAAAACAAGCTCAACTCAAAGGTCTCGATTCTGAAACGAGGCTTTTGAGTTGAGCTTTTATATTGTTTTTGGACGGCGAAATCTTAGTGTACAATAGGCGTTGCAGCAAGTATTATCCTAAAAATAGCATTTTGAGATTTCAAGTAAGTAAGTTCAGATAAATTTTTACTGAAAAAATCGTTCTCCATATTTTTTCTCAATTCCCTTCACAACTGCCATCCATTCAACCAAATAAAAACGTAAACAATAAAGAGAGACTTTGCAAGTGTCATACAAAGTCTCTCTTTATTCAAGCTTAGCTTACTTTTTACCATCTATACCTTGATCTTTTGCTCTTTTTCTACTAGCTCTGACTCATAAGGAATAGAAGGTTGTGCTCCATAACGTTGCACAGTCAATGATGCTGCTTTATTGGCATACTGAATTGCTTCTTCAATATTCCTAAAATCCACAAATAGCTTTGTAGAAAGTGCTCCGATAAAAGTGTCGCCTGCAGCAGTTGTATCAACTACATCTACCTTGCTGGCCGGGACGAAACCTTGTTTTCCATCCAAAACAGAATAGAACGCCCCTTTGCTGCCCAATGTTACTATCAATACCTTCACATCCAAAGAATGAATGACTTTAGCAGCGTTAATTAGGTCTTCTTTAGTATCGATTTTGTCCCCTATTATTGTTTCCAGTTCAATTTCGTTCGGAATTAAAATATCCGTCATTCTGATAATAGAGTCAGGCATCTCTTTTAGTGCGGGTGCTGGGTTAAGAATCGTTAATGCAGCTGATTTCTTAGCTATCTCAAAACTCTGTTCAATACTTGAAAGATTAGTTTCTAATTGAGCAATAACATAGTCACTCGAAGAAATCAATTCACTACTGTCCAATATATGCTCGCTTGAAATTTGCTGGTTTGCTCCACCATAAATCACAATACTATTTTCACCATTATCATCGACGGTTACATAGGCGCTTCCCGTTTTGATATTAGTTAAATGATCAATAGCTGAAGTATTAATCCCATCTTGTTCAAGTAATTCAACTAACGTTTTTCCCCCATCATCATTTCCAACAGCGCCGATGAAGTTTACTTGCCCATCATTTCTAGCCGCAGCAATAGCTTGATTGGCTCCCTTCCCTCCACCATTAGTGAATACTTCTTTTGAGTGAATTGTCTCACCTGGTTTTGGAAATTGTTCTGTTCGAATCGTTGTATCTAAATTGATGCTTCCTACTACTGTAATCTTATTCATCTCTGCACTTCTCTCCAATTGACTTCGCTTACCTTTTAATTTTTCATAAACAGTTTATGAAAAGTATTTTATCGTATCCATTGTTAATTTTCTGAACTTATCTAGATCAAGATTAAAGGCAACATTGACATTTTTCTCTTTTTTAAAGACATCATCATAATCAACAACGGTGCTGCCAAGTGCCAAGGTATCGCTTGTTTCAACTTGTACATTCATTGGGTAAACAGTAAACATATCTGGATCAATTACATAAGCAACAGCACAAGGATCATGCATATGAATACCTTCAACATGCTTTTCATCTGCCCAATAGGGACGTGTTGTAGTTAAGTTGAAAAAATCCAAAAGGTCAGCCATGGTAGTTGCTACTTGGTTCCCAATACCGCGAATTTCTTTTATGTCCTCTTCGAATAATTGAGCTTTTAAGGTTACATCTAACCCGAACATCGCTACTGGCACACCTGATTGAACAACAATATCTGCCGCCTCGGGATCAACGTAAATATTAAATTCAGCATGAGGTGTCATATTCCCTCCAAAGCAGGCTCCTCCCATAAAGGAGATCAGTTCGATTTTTTCTTTTAGCTCAGGATGAGACAATAAGAAAATTGCAATATTCGTTAATGGTCCTGTTGCTATTAACGTGATCTTTTCTTCAGACTCTTTCAAAATTTTGGCAATTAAATCATTGGCAGAGATATCTAGATCTTGTATAGTAGACTCCGGTAATTCAGCACCATCAATCCCTGACTCGCCATGAACATCATCCGCGATGATCAACTCTCGACGCAATGGTTTTTTAGCTCCGCGAGCAACTGGAATATGTTCACTCTTTGCCAAGGTTAATAGTCTTTTGGCGTTAACGTACGTTTTTTCTGGAAGTTGATTTCCAGCAGATGTTGTTACTGCTAATAACTCAATTTTTTCTGAAGCGATAGCCATCAATAATGCTAATGCATCATCGTGACCTGGATCGCAATCTAAAATTACTTTTTTTACCATTGTTTATCCTCCAATACTAATCTATTTGCTTTGTTGCATTTTTTCACCATGAGAGTAAATCATTTTTCTTGTTACAATAAAGATCACAAGTGCTATTAATACAATGACACCACCAATTAAGAAAATATTGGCATATGTTGAAGCCGCACCTTCAGCAGAACCAACAACGCTGCTCCCAGATAGGACACCTGACGACATCATACCGCCAAATACAGCAACACCTACAGAACCAGTGATAGCTTGTACTAAATCATTTACACCTAGTACACGACCAGATTCTTCTGGTGCAACAGTTAGTGTCGCCGTGTCTACAATCGGTGAATAAAAGAATGATGTACCAAAGTAATAAATACAAGGCGCTAATGCTAATGCCCAGACTTTTCCATGAGGAATAGCGAATGCAATGGCTAATAAACCCAGACCCATGAAGGATAAAGCCATGATAATTGCCGCTGAACGTCCGATTTTTTTAACGACAGGACCACAAACGAATCCTAAAACAGCAGCTAATAAGATAGAACCAACTAATAGTAACGATACTTCCGCAGAATCAATCCCAAAAACGTTTAAACCAATTGCATTTACTCCTGCATTCAACGTGTAACTAAAGAAGTACCCAATAAAGATAACTGCCATTGTCGCAATCAATGCCGGATTTTTCAAAAACTCAGGTGTAATAAAGGGATTTTTAGCTTTATTAATATACACGAAAAACAATACTAATGTTACCACTGACGAAATTGCCCAAAAAGCATTCATATCTGTGAAAAACATCGTCATTGCTCCAGCAAATGCACCAATCAAAATAAATCCAAGCCAGTCAATATTTGCCCCTTCAGCTCGTTCATCAGGTAAGTTTTTAGCTAACGAAGGAATGAATAAGATTGAAATGATCGGAACTGCGAATAACCAGCGCCAGTCAATTTTTGTGATATAGCCAGCTGCAACGACACCTAAAGCTGCTGAAAAACGGAAAACGGCTACAAAAATACCGTAATAGATAACGCGGTTTTCTTTAGCGATATATTTTGATACTAGCACCAAGAAAACTGATCCTGCGACTTGTCCTCCGGCAGATTGTAAGACGCGAGCAATAACTACTGCCCAAATACTGCTTGGCCCAAATCCAAAACCAATGATAGAACCTATAACAAAAATAATTACTCCCAACAAGGTCATTTTTTTCAATGAGACAAAATCACCTAGCGCGCCATAGACTACACAGACAATCCCTAAGACAATCCCTGGAATTGAGGTAATAAGTGGTGCTAAGTTTGTCGCTCCTAACTGTTGTCCAATATTGACAAAGATCATACCAAAGGCTTGTTGTTCCAGAATACCAAAAGTGAATATTAACAAAATTAAGGGTATCGCTTTTTTCGCCATACGATTCATTGTTTCAAATTCTTGGCTTCCTTCTTCTGGTATCGGAACACCAACTATTTTTTCTCGCTCATTTGTTGCTTCCATTCTTTATCCCCACTTTCGTGATTTATCTATATAAAAGGTGATCTCACCTATATATACGTATTTCCTGTTTTCTTGTTTTCAAATTGCTGATGAAAATCCTGTTGAGTAAAAACTGGCTTTTCTAATCCTAATGCCTGCCCCACCCGCGTAATTGGCGGTGGACTTACTGAACTAGCCTGCAAAATTTCTCGACTTGAGAAAATCACTTCTTTGGTTGCTCGTTTCACTATTCTTCCTTTTGCCATCACAATTATTTGATCAAAGTTTTTTACAACAAACTTCATGTCATGGGTGATTGTTATACATAGTTGATGGTTTTCTTTCAACGCGGTGATGATCCTTTCCAATCGTTTGTTTCCTTCAAGATCTTGACCGCAAGTTGGCTCATCCAAAATAATCATTTCTGGATTCATCATCAAAATCGAACCAATTGTACAAAACTTTTTTTCTGTCCCATTCAAATCAAAGGGATGAATCGATAGCTTGTCAGCTAATCCGACTAAATCAGCAACCTTTTTTAATCGTTCGTTGATTTCTTTTTGAGGTATTCCTTGCTGTTTTGGACCGAATTCAAATTCTTTTTTTACACTTTCTAAAAAAAGCTGATTGTCTGGATTCTGAAAAACGTACCCAATTTTTCGAGACCAAAAAGCTGTTGTATGGTTCTTAATACTCTCTCCGTTGATTAAAACATCTCCAGTGGTTGGCCGTAACAACCCATTTAAATGCTTAACGAACGTGGTCTTTCCAGCACCATTTTGACCAATGATCGCGATCGGCTCAGTCCCTTCAAATACAGTATTAATTTCGCTTAAGGCATTATCACCTGAAGGATACTGATGGGTAAGATTGGTAATTTCAATTTTCACTTGCTAACACATCCTCTAGTTTTTTTATCGCCTGCTCTTCAGTTAAGATAACCGAACTAGAGTCGTAATCTTTAGTTAGTTCATAATAATCTGGGGCAGCAATGCCATATTCAGCTATATTGGGATTGCTGAAAACAGCTTCTGGAGAATCATTTAAAATTAAGTTACCGTTGTGTAGCACGAGTACTCTATCTGCTAGTTCTGCAACCTTTTCCATGTCATGATCTACCATTATAATTGTCATACCGTTTTGATTAAGCCTTTTAACCGTTTTCATTATTTGCTGACTACCGGCTGGATCTAATTGAGTTGTGCATTCATCTAAAACTAAAACTTCTGGTTCTAGAATTATTGCCGAAGCGAGTGCCACTCTTTGAACTTGTCCCCCCGAAAGCTCTAACGGATTCTTATCTAGCAAATCCTCTATTTGCACAATATCTGCCACTTTATTGATCTTTTCGATCATTATTTCTTTCGGTACGCCCCTGTTACCTAGCCCAAAAGCTAATTCCTCACTGACAGTATCCGCAGTGTATGACAACTGATTAAAGGGATTTTGAAAAACTAAACCCACCGTCTGCGATAATTCCCCCACAGTGCATTCAGTTGTTTTTTTTCCATCAATCTGGATTACTCCATCCGTATGGCCGACAAAATAGTTGGGAATTAAACCTGCTAATGCATTGCACAATGTTGATTTCCCAGCTCCATTAGCACCTATTATTGCAATAATCTCCCCTTTTTGAACGTCGAAAGTTATATCATTAAGAGCTACCTCTGGTGCTTCATTATAGCGATAAGAAAAGCTAATAGATTCAATAATAGTATCTCTATCCATATCGTCACCCCCTCATTTCAAAAAATCGTTTTAAAATACAAAAGACGATAAACAATCCTGAAAATATCTTTAAAAGCTGATCGCCGCTGCTATGCTTAACTTCAATAAAACTCGTAGGCTTTACTCCCTTAATGCTGAATCCTCTGGTTTCCAGAGTCATTCCTCTTTCTTGCGCATCAGTTAAAGATGAAAGTACGACAGGTCCAATAAGTGGAAAGAAAGCCTTCGCTCGTTGAAAGAAATTACCTGTTACTTCAACCCCTCGGGATTCTTGTGCTTCCTGAATTATTTTCACTTTTCTTTGCATTTGAGGGACAACGTTCAGACTTGCCAAGATTAAATAGCCAATTTTCATATTGAGACCTGATTGGGTAAGTGCAGCTACAGTTTCTGAATTTTTAGTTGTCTGCATAAATATATAGAAAGTACTCAAAAAAACTAACAATGTGGAGGATATTTTTAATGCATACAATGTCCCTTCCAAACCAACTTGAGCAAATCCTAAATCAGCAATGATTGTAGTATTCTTTGGACTATACAACCCTTGAATAAAAAGGAGCATGAAGGTAACAGGTACTCCGAACCCAAGAAGGAGTAAACTAATTTTTTTACCCATACCCATAAAACCACCAAAAATTAAAGTCATAACTAAAACTCCATAACCCAGAAAAGGACTAGGGTAAATCATACAACCCACTCCCAGGCATAGTACAAGGATTAACTTCGTCACAGGATTCAATTCTTTTACATAGCAACTGATTTTATTACTCGTTTTCACAGATTATCATCCTCAATTCTTCGCCCTTTCATTTAACAATGAAGCGTTATCCAATGGCGCGTATTGGCTGGAAAATCTTTTCGGTATCTTTTTTACTAACCAATAAACAATCAAAAAGACTAATCCTTTATCTACTAAATTCTCTATTAACGATGTAGAAAAAACTGAAAGAACAATTTCTTTAGTTGCAGCAATTAAAGCTGCCGCTGCAAGAGAACTGGCATTGACTCCAGTAGCACCACCATAGACAAAAATCGTAATGACTGACGAAGCAAAAGAATTAGTAAGTGTGCAGGCTAACCATGTAACTATTGCTCCTGGAATATTTTTAAAGAAGCCCGCCATTACTAAATACCCTGTAACCAACCCGCATAAAACACTAACTAGGGCATACGGGAAAAAAACTGGGTTTGTCACAATTGCTAAAAACAAGTTGGTAATTAATCCACAAAGCGCAGCTACCCAAGGTCCCGCTAAGCATGCAACCAATACTGTTCCAATCATATCCAGAAATAGCGGTAGTTTTAATGCTGAACATAAGGTTCCACCCACCAAATTAATTCCAACCGCAATTGGGATCAGTACAAGTGCTTTCGTTGAGAAATTTTTATGGAGAAATACTTGAAAATATTTTTTCATTCTAGTTCCTCCTCGCAAAAAGTGATAAAATCAATCCAAGGAAAACATTTTCGGAAAACGTTTTCCTTGATTAAAAGTTATCATCGCTTACAGATTTTGTCAACACTTTTTTTGGCTGTTGCCGAAAAAATTTTATCTTTTTTGACGAAACATGCTTGACCCCTCTAGAATGAGTTGAGTATGATAAGATAGAAAACTAGGGAAAAGGAGACGTTTATGAATATAAGAGATATCGCAAAATTAGCTGGTGTTTCTGTTTCAACAGTTTCAAAAATTGTAAATAAAAAAGACGCCAGCATTAGCAACGAGACTCGAGAGAGAGTTTTGAAGATTGTTCATGAATACAATTACACCCCCTATTCAGCAACTATCAATTCTGCAACGACCACTGGTTCGATAGGAATATTGATTAACTCTTCCAATTACGTTGATCAAGCGCTTAACGGCGTGATTGATTTTGCTCAACAAAAGGGTTACAGTCCGATAGTGTTTAATAGCCTTGATGATCCGAAGCAAGAGCTTAAAAATATTACCGCTTTATGTACAAAGCAAGTCGATGGAATTATTTGGGATCCAATAAATGAAAGCAGTTTAAAAAACCTAAAACATATTGAAACTTTAGGTATTCCACTGGTACTGATTGGACACTCAGAAGAATATACTTCCCTTTCCATTCCTTATGAAGAACTGTCTTATTTTTTAACAAAGCAATTAATCGAGAAAAAACATAAAAAAATTGCGTGTATTATTGGAGAAGACAAAACGAAAGAAGCCCTTATTTCTGGATATAAACAGGCTCTTTTTGACCACAATTTAAAATTTAATGAATCAATGATTATTCATAGTTTAGATAATTCAATCAATGACGCTATTATTGAAAAAGAAATATCTGGATTTATCTCTGGTGATTTTTTTAAGTCTATAGAGCTATACAATCTCACAATGCAAAGTAGTTTGGAATGCCCAAAAGATTACTCATTGCTTTCCCTTCGTGATGTTACCGACGAAAAGTACAAAAACTATCGAGATAAACTGTCTACGGTCCCAATTGATAAGAACACCTTTGGTAAATATGTATGTCAATCACTGATTGATATCATTACAAAGGCTCAAGAGCCAAAGCTGTATCATCAGGAAATGGCATTGGAAAATGTGCAATCAATAGGCTTTCCTGCTGAAAATCAACGCCCGACAATTCTCGTGGTGGGTAGTATGAATATGGATACTTATCTTTATTCATCTAACCTCCCTCATAACGGCTCGACAAATTTTTTATCAAATTTAAGTAAACGTCCTGGAGGCAAAGGTCTCAATCAAGCGATTGGGACAGCAAAGCTTGGACACCAAGTTCGTCTAATTGGGTGTGTTGGTGCTGATAGCAACTCTAACACTATGTTTCAAGAACTTAAGAAAAATGGGATTAATACTGAAGGGATCTCGCGCTCTGAGGATATAGAAACAGGACAAGCTTATATTTTTGTTGAGTCCAGTGGCGACTCAATGATTTCGATTTTGCCTGGAGCTAATACGGAGTTATCTCCTACCACGATCAAAGAAAATCATGACTTATTCTCTAATGTGGGATTCTGTCTGGTTCAAACAGAAGTTCCGATTGAGACGGTCGAGGCAACGTGCTTACTTGCGAAAGAAAAGGGCGTAAAAACGATCTTAAAGCCAGCTGCGTCAAAAAAAATACCGGATTCACTTCTAAGCAAAACGGATTATTTCGTTCCCAACGAGGACGAGCTATCCGCAGTGTGTCCAGACTTTAATACCATCGAAGAAAAAGCTGAACACTTAATTTCCAAAGGTGTAAATAATGTGATTGTTACCCTAGGCAAACAAGGCGTTTTTCTAAAGAACAAAGAAAAAGAAAAATATTTTCCAGCTGCTGATTTTTCCGCCGTTGATAGTACCGGTGCTAGTGATGCTTTTATTAGTGCTCTGTCGGCCTACCTATTAAGAGACTATTGTTTAGAAAAAGCGATTCAAATTGCAACTTACGCAGCAGGTTTTTTGGTATCACGTGATGGAGTAACTAATGCATTAGTAGATCGGACAACCTTAGAAAGTTTTATTGCGAAAAACGATCCTAATCTGCTCTTAAAAGATTAGACCAGCTAAACGGACTCTTTTCGAAGGTAAAGTTCGACTTTTATCTAAATAATCGTTCTCTATTTTTCCGCAAAGCTCATAATTTTTGTATTGAAAAAGGGAAAAGAGATGAATACTCATTTTAAATCAAACAATTTCCAAAATTATCTGTAAAATGTTACACCCCAACAACTACTTATAACAACAACTAAGCGAACTTCCCTAATGGAAATTCGCTTAGTTTTTCATCAATTAGGATAAACGATAATGCTTCATTCGCCAGTAAACCAGCAAATCAAATACTACTTTTGCCAGCAGGAAAATCAGCAGCAGTCCCACTAAGTTCATTACTGCTGTGCTGAATAGAAAGCCTTCCTTTAACTGAATCAGCTGCAGGATTTTTACTGATCCGTAGTTGTTAATCGGAAACAACTGTAAAAGCTTGGCTGGAAACCCCTTGTTAAAAATTCGCGACAAAAGCTCTGGTCCAAAAAAGGCCCCTAAGGAAATAGCCAAGGAACTAAATGGTGATTTGGTCATGCTTGAGACAAAGCAAGTCATTGCCACAATCACCAAAATATTGATAATCTGAACGCCTCTAGTTAAAAAGAAAACCTGCAGCAGATTAATAAACCAAGGGAAATCGTACAATCGCCACATCAAATTCGCTTGAACACTTACATTCCAGCCACTAAATCCAAAGAGCATTTGGAATAAAATAATTGTTGCAAGCTGAGCCAATAAAAACACTCCTACACTTAAAAGCATGGCCGCGGCTAGTTTACTTAACGTTGATTTAGAACGACCATATTTGGTTGAAGCCAACAACCCAATGTTCCCTCCTGATACTTCACTTGAGAAAATCGTTGAGCACAGAAAAATGATCAAAAGCGCGGTTAACATAAATATGCGATCCAAGGCATCCATCAGAATGGACCAGCTAGGAAAATTTCCGGTTTGCAGATAGCCGGTTTCTGGCTGATTGAACCCGACCTGGTCTAAGGATTTAATGTCAGACTGTTTGATTGGAAACACCTTTCCCTCTTGGGCAGCATCGTAAATTTGTGTAAACAAATCTCCTGAGTTTTTAGCAAACGTTGAAAACGTATAGTAAGAATACATATTAAAATAATCTGAATTGGGATTTTTTGCCCGTTCCTCAGTATAATCAATCATCGCATCCTGTACTTTTTGTGTCGTTAGATCTCCTTCGTACTTAGAGGTGATCGCGTTATTTTTCTGGACCGCCGCACTCCGTGAGATGTCCCCTTCATGATTACTATGCATCCGTGAATTTACAAAATAAATATGGAAAATCCCCCCTAGGACAATGAAGAACACCACAAATGCGCCTAAAACTGCCTTATTCAGCAGGATCTTTTGAATTTCATATTTGATTAGCTGCAGCATCTGATTAAGCCTCCTCCCTGAAATAATATAAATACAGATCCTCTAAGGTGGGCCTTACCTGCCTCGCCTTTTCATTTGGTGCTGTCTCACTGACAATGCGCAAGACTGTGCCACGCTCGGTATTTTTTTGATTACTGATGGTATAGGTCAGCTCATAGCCGGTTACTTCACTTTCTCTTACTTCTACTTCCCAAACAGAATGGTCAATTTCCTGAATTAAGCGCTGTGCCGTACCGCGATTTTTTAGCTTTCCTTTTTTTAAAATCAGTAATTCATCGGCAATATATTCCACATCAGAAACGATATGAGTGGACAAAATTACGATTTTCTCTTGTGAAAACGAAGAAATCAAATTTCGAAAGCGAACACGTTCCTTGGGATCCAATCCACTAGTAGGTTCATCTAAGATCAAAACTTCCGGATCATTTAATAAAGCCTGTGCAATGCCCAACCGTTGCTTCATTCCGCCCGAAAATTTCTTGATTCGCTTGTTCTTCACAGTTTCTAACCCGACCTTGTTCAGCAGGTCATTACTTTTACGCTTAGCCACAGTGGGATTAAGTCCCTTCAACGCTGCGATATACAGCATAAATTTCATGGCGGTAAATTCAGGATAATAACTAAAATCCTGCGGCAAAAACCCTAAAATGGTGCGAAATTCTTGGCTGTTGGCATCGGTATTTTTGCGATTGTACAAAACCTCCCCTTCATTGGCATTAATCAACCCGCAAATAATCCGAAACAAGGTGGTTTTTCCTGAGCCATTGGAGCCCAGAAGCCCATACACTCCGGGAGTCAAACTGAAGGAAACATTATCCAAAACAGTGGTTCCTTCGTATTTTTTAGTAATATTCATTAATTCCAGCTTCATGTTAATTCCCTTCCAATTCTTCTTGTACTTTTTAAAATAATCATGGCTACTATCAAACCAGTCGCAAAAAAGCTGCTTAACCAGATGGATATATTCGCCTCATATAAATCAAATTTGAGTAAGATTCCCCAGATCACTGCGACACTTGCGCCAGAAGTCAGCCATAGCAAAATGCGGAAGCTTTGTGTATTCCAGGTCGTTAAAACGGACAACACGACAATCGTGCAGCAATTCATTGGTACCAGCAAATACAAGGCACATTTCCAAAATGTCAGCATTAAAAATCCCTGTCCCGCTAGCGAAATCCCCATTACAAAAAACAATTCGAACAAACCAAAAATCAGAAATTTCGCTAACAGCTGTTGATCGAGATTGTACTTTAAGGTCTGTTCCAGCTCCCACGTACCATAGGAGAAGCTTTTCAGCAGCTCATCTGTAAACAGCAGCAACGAGAAGGAGACCAATACTGTCAAGCTAGCCAGCAAAATACTCCAGTCATAATACATAGCGAAACCTCCCTGCTGAAAAACAGCTAAAAAGCCGACAATTCCAACAAATAGCGCGATCTGCTTGATCCAGATTGCGGCGGGAATAAAACGCAAAGTAATGGCTAATAAGTTGAAAAAGGAGTGGCGAGTATACTGCTGCTTTTCCATCAAACGTTTACCTACAGTAATTACTTGTCGTTTGGCTTCTTCATTGGTTGCAATTTTTTGTTGCAGCACTAGTTTCTTTAGTTTTTCTTCATTCAAAGTAAAGAGCCTCCTTGTCTAACAGTTTGCTTAGCTTCTTGATTCCTTGGTTAATCCTTGATTGCGCAGTGGGCACACTAACTTCGGTCATTTTGGCGATTTCCTTCACCTTTAAGTCATGATAGAATTTTAAGATAATCGCTTCTCTTTGAATATCCGGCAGCTGGTTTAATGCCTGCTGGATTTCATCGGAACGCTCTTCTTCACTAATCAGCTGAAGAGAGCTTTTTTGTTGCTGATCTGGAAGATAGTCTGCTAATTCTGTCAGGTCAAATTTTTTCTTACTATAATAGTTATTGCAGGTATTCACCGCGATGGTAAATAAATAATTGAAAAATTTTCCGGTGAACTGATACTTATCGATGCTTTTTATCAGCTTCAGAAAAATATCCTGCGTCAAATCCTCCGCCAGCTTAACCTGTCCGAAGCATCTTCTAAAGCAATAGGAGTAAATCGTTTGATAATAACGCTCAACTAAAAGCTCCCACGCCTCGGGATCGCCTTTTTTAATTTTAAGCACCAGCAAATAATCTTTGATAAGTATCACCCTCTTTCTAAATTCCTCACTATATAGTAACAAACCCGCAGCTAAAATCATTTAATTTTTTTTGCTACCTTCGAATTTTCCTCCTTCCCTGCTCACTATTAATGAACCGCTGACGTTCAAAAATCATTTAACTCAGCGAAACTTTTTTTGCCAATCAGGTAAAAAAATGAGCCATTTAGGAAATAGGCCTCGTTTTTTGCCTGATGGATGCTAAACTTTAGTCAGAAATCATCGTTAAGGAGGAAACAAAAATGAACACATTTTTAACTACTATCATCAATTTAGCAATTTTAATTGCCTTGGTTTATTGGAATCATAAAGTTGAAACGACTGGAACCAAAGAAGAAAAAAGACTTCACCAACAATCGATTGTCGGAACCGCAAAGCTGCTGGTCTTTTTTGCTCTGCTAGGGTTAGGCTTTGATCTCTTCAAAACTCTTTGCCATTTGTTGGGCTTAATCAAGGATGCCCCTGTTTTAACACCTAACTTAACTGTCAGCTTGATTGCGGTCGTAATCATTTACTTCTTTCTCTCTGATTACTATAAAAAACCTGAGTCTGAACGTAAAAAGCTAAAAAAATCGATGTATTTTTGGGATAATAAGCCCTTACAGTAAACTCGTTCTTAAACGGCTAAATTTTTTCATTAAAATTTAGCCCTTTTTTGCTAAAAAAGCCCTCAGCTTTTTTGTGTAAGATTTAAATGATAAAACTCTCATCATAATCTCCTTTAAATTTAGTCTAGAATGTGCTAACATTTGCTTTAAATTTGAAGGAAGAAAAGAGGCAAAAGCGTATGATGGACTGGATTCTACTGTTTGTAACCAGCGTCTTTTGGTGGGTGATTTTTCCATTTACCTTTGACATCGCCAAGTCAAATAATCGTTATCGGTGTAATTCAGTGCTAGGATTCCGTTCAACATTAGCTGTCGGCAGCTGGAAACGTTGGAAACTAGCCCAGATTCGTGCGAAAAAATTCAGCTTTATTGCGGGAATCATTCAATTTGTCATTGCGGTTCCTATCCTTGCCTCCAATCGGATCAGTGAAGAAACTGGCGCAATCATGATCGCCGGCCTACTGTTCCTATTATTAGCAGCGCAATTTATTTACGTCCAGCATTATTTAAAGAAAGCCTGCTACTCTAATCAGAATACGTTGAATAAAGCCTAACGAGAAAATCGTTAGGCTTTTTATGATCCGTGATGCTCTATTTATCTTTAACACCATTAGAAAGTAAAGGTTTATTAAGACAATTTTCCATTGTCCTCTGCTTTTTTTGGGACCTCATCGTATAATTCAGCAATTAGTTGATCACTGGTTTTCTTGTTCTCAATTCTGTCCTTCAACATTACCAGGTCCGTTTCATCAGGATAAAGTCCTTCATAAATACTATCCACAAGTGTATCGCGTGCTTGCCAAAAATTTTCCGGTGTACTAAACTGTGTGCCCATAATGGTAAGTCGAGACAAATCCGTTTTGGCTAAAAAGATACGCTCTGCTTTTTCCGGCGTCATTTGCTTCCCACTATATAACTGCGCTACTTTTTCAACGGATATATTTAAGGCATTAAGAAGTAGGACTATTGTTCCAAAGCTGCTTTTAGTTGCCTCTTTTTTTAACGCCTCGTTAACTGTACTTACTGCCAGACCTGTTGTTTTAGCTAATTTAGCAGGACTGGCTTTTTGGCCTGTTTCTTTTTCAATAAATTCCGCTAAACTCAGCACCATCAGTAAACACATCCTCTCACAGTCAGTTCTCTCTCTTATACGTTCCAACATCAATTTTTGTAATAACAATATTTAGCCTTGATGATCTTCAGCAGGACAGGAACCTACCGTTTAGGCTTGAGAATTTTATACAAGCAAAAAAGCCGAAAGATTTTCTAATCCTTCAGCTTACTGCGTTAGCAGCTCTTGCAGCACTTTCTTCTTCCTACGAGTGAAAAAGCAGCTTAACTCATCCTCAAAGAAAATGGTATTCGTTTTATAGTCCAATTGTTTAATTTGTTTCGTGTTGACTAAATACGAGCGGTGAACACGCAAAAAGTCTTCTCCCAGCTCGGTTTCCAGGTCCTGCAAATTCCCAAAGAAGTCCAGCTGCTGATTCTTGGCATACAAAAGAACCTTGTGCTTGTGCGGGGAGGTTTCAATAAAGTAAATCTCGTCAATTGCCACATAGAAAACCTCATTATTCATTTTAATGGGCAAATATCGTCGGGTTTCCTTTTGCTCCAGGAGTAACCGTTCCTGTACGCTGTCTAAGCATTCCCGCACGCGTGTTTGAATATTGGCAATGTCGCCCTTGATGATGTAATCCATCGCTTCTAAACGGTACTTGAAGGTCTCGGCCAATAGTTCGCTGTGATCAGTAATAAAAATGATAAAGCCGCGGGGATCAACTTTTCGAATGGCTTTGCCTAGATCAAATCCATTCATTTCCTCATCCTTTAAATCCACATCTAGAAAATAAACATTTCGCGTCTTTCCCTCCGCGATTGCAGCTAAAATTTCCTGCGGTTTGGCCGTTGCTAAAGCGACCTGCATGTCATAGGCCTGGATCATTACATAGGCTTCGATTGTTTTTTGAATTTCCTGCTGAAAAACTAAGTTGTCTTCACAAATATAGATAGTTACCATAGGATCTCCTAATTTTTAATTGTCAAAATTTGAACAAACTCATTGTCTTTCGCAACCGTTTGTTTGTACACATGCTGATATTTGGATAAAATTCGTTGATAACTGAATAAACCTACTCCACGGTTATTTCCTTTGGTAGAAAAGCCCTCCTGCCAAATCTGGTGGATCAGCGGCTTTTCCCGAGTTGGATTTTTAATGATTACGGTCAGATCTTCAGCTTCATTGCTTAAAATCACATCCAGCTTAGCTGCTTCTGCTTGAAGCTGCTGGACCTCCTCCATCGCATTATCCAGTAAGATACCCAAACAGCGAACGAAATCGTTCAAATCCATATTGATATTCTTAATGGGCTCGCTGACTTCCAAATTACACTGAATGCCCTGTTGCTCCATTGCAGCCAGCTTGGTCAGCAGCATACTTTTAACCGCCGACACCTGAATATTGCTTAAATGCGTTGTCTCTTTGATCTTGTTGGCAACATTTTCATCCAACTGACCCAATGTCTGATTCAAGTAAGCCTTAATTTCTTCCGTTTTACCCTCTTCTGATTGTAAATACAACCCAGACAAAATATTTTTGTAGTCATGCTGCAAGGTCCGCATGTCCCGCTGGATCGATTCCAAGCTTTTCACATAGCCTTCCTGCTGCAAAAGGGTGGCCTCCTGCTCGGCAATCCGCAGCTGAGCATTTTTGTAGAAAGCACAAAAAATCATTAAGAAGCACACTAAAATAAAAATGAAAAGATTATGGGCAAAGGGATACTCTTTTGTAAATTCAGGAGCCAACAATTCAATCATTGAATTTAGATTAACCAGAAATAAGAAGGCCAATGTCGAAAGGATCGCCCTTTTTCGAGTTTCAAACAGTGAATTAATAAAAGGAAATAAGTTAACCGAATGAATCAGCTTAATAAATAAAAGATAAAAAAGCGGCATAACGATATCTCTATTTATTATCGCAGGCCACGGGAAAGTTAATCCTAAATGTTCAATCATCCGTCCGACAAATAGATTGCTAAATCCATCAAAAACGCCTAAAAGTGTTTGCACTACAAAAAATGCAGAAATTCCCCGCAGTGTTATCCCACGATTCAGATATAAATAGAAAACAAGTTCCCCGATAAGCATAATTACATTAAGAATCGTAGAGGAACGCTCCGTCATCCATCCATCCGCCCCGATCTCCGTAAAGAAGGAGACAGGAAAAATGACTAAAAGAATAAATAGCAGGAGACAAAGCATCGTTTGTTTGCGCGTAAGCTTTCTACCAGTAAAAAAGGTGAATAATTCAATCGTAAACCACTTAACAAAAAAATAAGTGAGACTATTTAAAATAAAAAACTCCATCACCCGACCAAAAGACATAAACATGTATTGAATCTCCGTCCCCTTTTTAAAATGATTCTATTCTATATCTAATCAAATTACAATCTATTTTATAATATATTATGGCCATTTTCTCCTTTTTCGCAGTTTTTTTTATGATAATCGCGGATTTCTGAGTGCATGACGACTAATTCCTTCATCGTTTCAGTAAGATCATTTTGCAGCTTTTCCTGCTGCAGCTTTAACTTTTCTTCTTTCAGAGCCAATTTCTTTTTAAATTTTCTTTGGAGGTGTCGATAATACATCACTCCTCCCACAAGGAAAATCAAGAAAATGATGACTAATAAACGGTGCTGAGCCACAAATTCGGGAGCAAGCAAATTAGAGAAAAACCAACAGACAAACAGACCGCCGATTCCTCTAGCAATTATGTAAATTTTTTCTTTCCTCATCATAGCCGCCCCCTCTTCTCTACCTATTTTATCTAAGAGCCAAAGGAGAAACGGCTTCTTTTCCTAAATGGTCCTTTCTATTGCTTGTTTGGAAGAAACGATTGACGACTGGTTCAATAAAACGCTAAACTAGAAAAAACTTGTTAAATCAAGCTGTCAAAAATCTTTGACACTCGAAAAACAGCAAGTATAAAGACCTTTGATCGCGGAAATTCTCTCGATCTTTTAAGCTAAGGAGACAAAGGAGCGAAAAAAATGAAGCTTAGTAAGCAAATCAAAAAATATCGAGAACGTGATCAACTTTCCCAAGAAAAGCTGGCAGAGAAATTATATGTTTCGCGGCAAACCATCTCCAATTGGGAAAATGAACGCAGCTATCCTGATATTCATAATTTGCTGCTGATGAGTGTTCTTTTTGACGTAACTTTAGACGAACTAGTTAAAGGAGACGTGGAAATGATGCGAAAAGAATTGGATAAGCAGCAATGGAACAAATGGACAACCAGGATGATCGTCGGTATATTAGGAACCACTCTATCCATTGGACCGGCTGTTCGCTTTATGGGAACACCGGGATTAGTCATCCCCGCACTATTTGCGGTATTTATGATGTATGCAGCGTTTAAGGTTGAAAAGCTGAAAAAAAATCTTCAATTAAAAACCTACTCACAGATTGTCGCATTTTATGATGGCAAAACGTTAGATGAAAAAGATGTGAAAAAAAATGCCCGCAAAGATTTCTGGATTAAAGTCGCCTTGGTTATCGGCTTTGGCGTTATCGGTGGTGTGCTAGCCGCTATTAGCTTGCTATTTGCCTAAAAAAGAAGCCATCAGCTCTTGACATCCAGCTGATGGCTTCCTTATTAAAACATGTTTGGCAGCATAGCAAAGACGAAAAAGATAACCGCCAGAAACATCAGTACAAAAATGGCCAAAATTTTGCGTTTCAAGCGATCCATCGCTGCTTGTTCCTGTTGTGTCAAACGTACCTCATAGTTTCTTCGTTTAAACAAATACAGCAGCAATCCGCCACCTGATTGTCCACCTAAGCTAACCAATGCCCAGAACCTCGGCCGCTCCAACCCCCGAGCTTTAGCATCAATCAAAACTAGGGAATAAATATAGTAGCAAAGAAACAGACTCCCTACTATAATCATTCCGCAGCAGAAGAAAACTAAAATATTACTTGTATTCATGGAAAAAACCTCCTTAAATTTTCTTGATAATCAAGTAGAAGATGCTGAAGGTATTCGCCATTAACAAGAGAAAGAGCAAGACCCAAATAATTTTACTTAGTGGACTAGCTGCGATTAGCCCAACCATGAGTAACACATTTACTAGCAATAATAAAATGAAGGTTTTGATGAAACGGTTTTGCTGAGTGTTTTTTTGTAATTGATGCACCATTTTATTGTCTCCTTTCAGTAATTCGTCCAACGACAACTGGTAAATATCCGACAAGCGAATGATTCGTTCGATGTCTGGATAGCTGCGACCATTTTCCCAATTTGAGATAGTCTGTCTAGTGACGCCCAGTGCCTCGGCAACTTCGTCTTGTGTCATATGCAGCGTATTTCTTCTTTCTCTTAGCTTTTCTCCAACTTCCATCAGCTTAGCCTCATTTTCTCTTCTTTTGTCTTTAGTTTAAATCAAAAACCGTTTGAAATGACGTAAAAATGCTTTTACATCCCCATTAAATCGACAATTATCTCGCAAATAAGGCAACATTTTTCTCTTCCCCATATCATTCTGACCGCCTGGTTGGGGATTCTTTTTTTATTCTGGATCTTATTTTCTTGTACTGGGAAAAGCAGAACTGGCAGCTACCTCGCTTGTAAGGAAACATTTTTCTAAAAACGAAAAATGTCTGCATTCTCTTGCGCATATCATTCTGCTAAACTGCTTGGAACTTCATTTTGCTTTATCTTCTGATTTTTGATCTTATTTTCTCTAGTTACTGAGAAAAGCAGAACTGACAGCTACCTCGACAATAAGGTAGCATTTTTCAAATAGCGAAAAATGCCTCGTATTCTCTTGCGCATATCATTCTGCTAAACCGCTTGGATCTTCATTTTGCTTATTTTTTTGATTTGGATCTTATTTCTCTAGTTACTGCGAAAAGCAGAACTGATAGCTATCTCGATAATAAGGAAGCATTTTTCAAATAGCGAAAAATGCCTCGTATTCTCTTGCGCATATCATTCTGCTAAACCGCTTGGATCTTCATTTTGCTTATTTTTTTGATTTGGATCTTATTTCTCTAGTTACTGCGAAAAGCAGAACTGATAGCTATCTCGATAATAAGGAAGCATTTTTCAAATAGCGAAAAATGCCTCGTATTCTCTTGCGCATATCATTCTGCTAAACCGCTTGGATCTTCATTTTGCTTATTTTTTTGATTTGGATCTTATTTCTCTAGTTACTGCGAAAAGCAGAACTGACAGCTATCTCGCTTGTAAGGAAACATTTTTCTAAAACCGAAAAATGTCTGTATTCTCTTGCGCATATCATTCTGCTAGACTGCTTGGAACTTCGTTTTGCTTTATTTTTTAATCTGGATCTTATTTTTTTGTACTGGGAAAAGCAGAACTGATAAAAAAAGCATGATCAAACTTGCGTTCAACCATGCTTTCGTTTATTCACCTTCAATGAAGTAGCCGTGCCATTGTTTACTGTCAACGTCGTCTACATGCGAACCGATTAACTGCAAATTGGTTCCTTTTTTAAACTGTTTGTCATTTCTTGCCTCTAAGTCTTCATTAAACAACTGATCATAGGAGGCATAGTCGATACGCTGAATTGCAGCTTCACCATACTCCTGGATCAACTCTGCCAAATATTGACGCTCATTTTCTCCGCTGGTAGGTATCGTTACTTCTACCGATGAAGCTGTATTTTTTGGTGCTGGAGCTGCATCCTCTACTCGGCAGCCGGTCAGTAGTAACAGTATCGATAATAAGCAAACTGCTAATCCCTTTTTCATCATTATTCCTCTTTTTCGTTTTCTCCTTTTTATAGTATCACATAGTTTTTTTGAATGGTATGGATTTTTTGAGGATTTTTGATTCGACAAAAAAATCACCTAAGCAAAAAGAACTTTTAAACGTCTTTTGCTGCTATAAACTTGATTAAACAAGCAATCTGATAGGTTTACATAATCCAAATCTATCAGAGTTGAAGGTAAGTTGAAAAGTGATGTGGCGTCAATACTAATCGTCTCAAAATCAGGTGCAACTGGAAGAACATGGAGAAAGTATTATCAAACCGGCGCCGTCCCGGCATCTGAAAACCGAGTGTCACTCAACTTACCAGAAGAACGATAGGGTTCTTCTGGTAAGTTGAGCCAAGCCGCAGTGCTTCAATCGTATTGACTTGCGCATACCAATAGCTATTGAATTTTCAGACACAGCCTAATTGATGGGCTCGATTTTTGGCAACACGTAGTTTTCATCAAAAAAGGCGTCTTTTGGTAAATAAATACGCAAAAGTGGTCGATAATACCCTTTTGGTGCAGGCAACCAGTTTTTTTGCTGTTCAGCAGAGTTAGGCTTTTCTGTGGAAAGATAGATGGTTAACTGATCTCCTTGGTATACCAATCCTTTCGTTCGGTCACCAATAGAATACCGATCAAGTTCATTGGCTACTAAATAATACTCTGGGAAAGTGTACATGGTTAATGACCAGAAAGCATTTGTTGGCGGAGTATGCTCAAATGTCAGCTGATACTCTTTTTCTCCCACTAACCGATCCCCATTGCTATCAACATATATTGGTAAGTAGACGGCTTCATATCCGTGATTCCCCCATAGACCGCCCATTGCTGCAGTAGCTCTTGTTAAGATCAATTGATCCAGCTCGCTATTCGTTTTGTGAGGCAAAATCCATTCTGGCGAATTCACGGTACCTAACTCGAAAAATTCCGTATTGTAATCAAACGCATGATAGTTTATTTGCCAACCATTCTCTACCACTGCCTTTCCGTGCTGTAATTGATCACTGATTAGGTTTCTTCCACGTTTTTCAGCAGTTAGGAACAGTTTCTCGTCTTCCTCTTCGATATCAATAAAGGGATTCTTTTCATTAAATAGCCCCAAAGATTCTAAAGTTGCATGATAGCTCTCGAAGGTTGGTGACAACGGAAATTCTTTCAAATAATGCCAAAATTTTTCCCAAAAAACCATTGGATGATCATCATTAAAATTCTGCCAACAAAATTGATCTGAATCGTTAGTCAGTGAAGTTACTTTCAATTTTTTTTGCAGTTTTCTAACGGTCTCTATTTCTTCAGGCTCACATGCCCAGCGCCCAACAATACTAATCAATTTCGTGGGGCAATGGATTATTTCAGCTGTGGTATCGGGTATAGTTGCCTGATGATCAGGCGGAACTAAAAGATATTTCCCCCCTCGACCGGCTACTGAACGTTTTCCTATATAACTAAAATTTTCTGTCCAAGCATCGACTAGCTGAAGTACATAATAGCGTTCTCTAACTTCGGGAACTTCTAAAATCATGGGTCCGCTAGAAAGATCGACTTGGCAGATGGAATAAAGCGTGTCATTGTTGACTGAAACAAATCGACCTTCAGGAGTAGCTTTATTCACGGCATGGCTAAAGACGTTGAAAGGTGCTGCTGGTAAATCACCGATACCTTTGTCGGTGAATCGTTTCATTTGATCTAAGTTAAAAATCAATGGAAAGCCTAATACAAATGCTTTTTCTGCTTGTTTGATTCGTTCTTCTGTCATATTTTCCCCCTGCCTAATCGTTACGTTACGGTTACCTATAAAATAAAGCCTCGTTTAATCCTAAAACAACTCATCGATTTTTTTGCTGATGTTAGGGAAGTAATGATTTGCAATCGCATGCTCTAAGGAACCATCATACTCCTGCCTGCTTCAAAAAATTGGAAAAGTAATTTCAAGAAATTCCCACCTATTTCTTGAAGCTAATCACCACGAATATTACGCCATTCTTGTTCATCCCTATGCTGATTCAGAATAAATTATCTATTAAACTGATAATAAACTATATTTATGTAAAAGTGAAGCAAGCTTATAGTCGAGAAATTTACATTATAACAAAAAACACTCAACAAATAATTGCTAAGCGTTGCACTTTATTATGGCATCCGAGAATTAAAGGTTCTCTTTAGCTAAGTATTTTTTACCAACTAGTCTTCCCTGACAGAGAGCATAACTACTCTATTATCTCTTTATTTGTATGAAAAAGGATTTCTTTAACCGCTATATTTCTTTTGCACAAGTATAAAAGATACGATAAACTAGAAAATCCATATAGAGACCACGTAAACCAATTTTGTGCCCCTTTTTCAAAGTCTTGCAGTCTGTAAATAGAAAATAAGTCTTCAAGTAATTCTTCATAAAGAGTAGAACCCAATTGCACTTTATTTGCTGTCAAAATTAGTTGGATAGCTAATTGAATAACAAAGATGATACACCAACCGATCAAGTAGTGTGTACCTCCTCTTACTGCCACCTGATTTTTATAGATATTCTTTTTTTTACCATTTTCTTCAAAGTAAACATACACTGGTATTAAATGTTGCCTTATCTTTGCATGTTTTGCTTGATAATAACCCACTAGGGAACCCGTCAAAAAACAGAAGAGTAAAACAACTAAATTATTTCGTGAATAATGAAAGTGAAACGCTACCTGCAATAAAGAAAATAGTGGTAAAAAATAATAGGTTACCTTATTAACGGCTCCATAAGAGAATTGCTCTTTTATAAAATAAAGCAGCATGAGGATTACTAAAAATGAAATCAAAATATTGCTCCTTCCTTAGCTAGCAAGTCGTTTCAAGTATCGAATATCTTTATTAGCCACTGATACAAAAATAATTTACTTTCACTCTCTGAGTTAGTCAAGAAAAGTCTATGTTTGTCAGTGTCTATTTTTGTGTCTTCGCTGACAAATAGATCAGTAAAGAAATCAATTAGTTAACCAATTGATTACGATAATTCTGTTTTACACATTTCGAAAAGTCTTTTAAACGCCTGCTTATTTGTCTTAAACAAAAAACTGAGCAAGTTTTTTACCTTGCTCAGCTTTTGTACTTATTGCTTAGCAACTGAATTAATTTTCTGCTGCAATCGATCGTATTCAACTTTGTAGGTATCGGCATCCTTTTCAGAAGTCGGAACTCGGAAGTAATAATCTGTAATCCCATCTGTGGGACTATTGGAATGCTGGAAGCTGTTTAAATAAGCTTGTCGCAGGTCGCCTCGAGTGGCTACATAAAGATCAAAGAAGCCTGCTTTATCCTTAATCGGTACTTCTTTCTCTAATGCAGCAAATTCGGTTTGATCAGGACTTAAATCTGATTTACGCATTTGCTGATACAGTCGTTCGTCCGATCCCTTGGCAATCACATCTGACCAAACTGTTTCAAAGTCCGCTGAACGATCCAGATAAGTATCATCGGCTGTGATTAGTAAGGCTGTGGTATCCGTACTGTCAGCCACTGACATGCTTAACAGCTCTTCTGTATTAAAAGTAATATCCGCTACATAATCTCTTCTCGTTCCATCGGCTGTGGTAAAGGTCCACTGTTGCCGCTGATTTGTGACAACATCTTCGTCTTGCAAAGTTTGACCAAAGCCTAGCAGTCCTACTTGGACAAAGGCCGCTTCTTCAGAACTGATCATTGGATATACTTTGCGATATAGCTCATAAACAAGCTTCTTATCAGCAACGTTGCCAAATACGGTTAAAAAGATATGTTCCAAATCCTGTGAGCTTGCCATACTTTCTGGCTGCTGCAGGCCTTCATTTAACGCGTTAATCTTATCCGTTTGCGCATTTAACAGCTCTTGGTCATTCACATCCTTTAACGCCAATGCAGGAAGCTTCGGCAATTCCGCCTGCTGCTGTTCCTTTTCATCACTGGCAAACACACTAAAGGGAATGGTAAACTGAGGAAAATTCCCCGTTAAAATAATAGCAAAGGTTGCGACAAATAAACCGGCTAGAATGCCCCAAAAGATTAACCATTTTTTTGTGGTTTTCATTTTTCACCTCGTTTTGTTTTCCTTTCTCATTGTGGCGACATTTCCTCTTTTCGTCAAGCCTTCTTGGCATATTAATGTGGAATTTTACTTAATTTTTCTAAATTTTTGATAGTAAAGCGACAATTTCCATGGTCTTTCCCGCTGTTATCTATTAAACTAGAAGAAAATGATTTTTTGAGGGAGCTACATGGCAGAACGAAGAAAAGATCGACGCAAGAAAGAAAGCAAGCAAAAGCAGGTCCTGCCACTTTTGTCTGGCGAGAAAAAGCGTCCGAAACCGAAAAAAACAGGAAATAAACGAAACAATAATACTAAGTCTAAAAAGCCATCAGGCAGCGGACTTTCCAGAGTAACCAAAATTTCTATAGCCGCTCTAACGTTAATGGTGATTGCCTTAGTGGCAGCTGGCGTGTTTTTTTTCAGACAATATGGCCAGGTCATTACTGCTGCGGTAGATGCAGGACAGCAGCAAGCGAAATCGATTCAAGAAAGTGACTTTAAGCAATTTCGTCCCACGACTATTTTAGATGTGAATGGCGGAACATTAAAGGAACTGAAAACACAGGAACGGGATTATTTAAGCTACAAGGATATGGACCCTTTAGTTTCTCAGGCCTTAATTTCGATTGAAGACAAACGTTTCTATGAGCACCATGGGGTAGATACCCAAGGATTGCTGACGGTAGGACTAAATGCCGTTCTAGGCCGTGGGGTTCGGGGAGCTTCTACGATTACCCAGCAGCTGGTTAAGAACATTTATTTAACACCGGAAGTCTCTATTTCTCGTAAGGTTGAGGAAATGGTAATGGCTCAGTCCTTAGAACAGAAGTTTTCCAAAGAGCAGATCCTTGAGTACTACTTGAACAACGTGTATTTTGGCCACGGAGCTTACGGAATTAACGCGGCTTCTCGGGTGTATTTCGATAAATCCATTAATGATACTAGTTTATTGGAAAAAGCTGTTTTGGTAGGAATTACCAACAATCCTGGTTTGTATGACCCAGTAAGTAACAAGGAAAATGCCTTGAAACGTGGGAAAACGATCCTGAACGAAATGTTAAGTCAAGGCTACATTACTCAAGCAGATCATGACAAGGCAGTAAAAGATGATTTCACTGCCAGCATTCATTCGGATGCCTTAAATAATGATCTAGGTGATAACGAGGTTGCCTTAGCAGTCGATTCAGCAACCAAAATTTTGATGGAGCAACAGGACTTCCGCTTCCAGTACCAGTTCGACAGTAAGGAAGAAGAAGATCGGTACAATCAAGAATATCAAGACGCCTACAACAAAGTGTATCAACGAATTTTGTCTGGCGGTTATGAAATTCAAACCAAAATCGATCCGACGATTCACCAGCAGCTGCAGGAAATCGTTACCCGAGTCATGCAAAGCTGGCCAGATATGGACCCTGAAAAGAATATTCACGTGAAGCAGGCAGCGATGACCGTTATTGATAATGCTACTGGCAGTGTTGTAGCAAGTATTGGCGGCCGTGGTGAAGAAGGCAATACCTACAATCGGGCGTTTCTTTCTTACCGTCAGCCAGGTTCTGCGATCAAACCGCTGGTCTCCTATGCGCCAGCTTATGAACGCGGGCTTCTAGAAACTAGTACCGTATCGGATGATCGACCAAACAATAACTATCCGAATAATATTTATATGGGATCACGGGGCAATTTAACCTTGCGGAATGCCTTGGCAATCTCCTCCAACGTGGTAGCTTACAAATTAGCGATGGATAATCAGACGGAATTGCAAGAACCGGTCTATCAGCCTCTCGCTCAAATGCAATTTACTGGCTTGGACGTTGCCGATGATAACCCGATTATCGCTGTCGGCGGGATGACCTATGGTGCCACCACCCAAGAAATGGCTAGTGGTATTGCTACATTGGTGAACCAAGGAAATTACCGGATGCCAACCAATATTCAAAGTATTAAACGTAAAGACAATGATCAGGAAGTCTTCAATCTAAACGATGCCCCACAAAGGAAAGTTTACAGTGAAGATGCTGCTTATTTAACAATTGATACCATGAAGGCTGTTCATCAAGATGCAGATGGAACAGCGACTGATACAAACCTGGCTCACAATCAATACTGGGCAATTAAAACCGGTACAACGGATGAAGCCAAGGATTTATGGACGGTTGGAGCAACACCGCATTACACTGTAGCCGTTTGGGCGGGGGATGATACACCGCAGCCGCAGGATAATACTTCGGTGGGTAAAGCGACCCGTCAGATTTTCCAGGAAGCGATGGATTTGTTAAACGACGGCAAAGAAGATGTTGATTTCCAAATGCCGGCTTCAGTAACGAACCAAAATGGTCAGCTGGTTACGCGCTCCAGTCAAGCCAAACAAGTACTAGCGACGCGTTCGAATGCGCTGCTGGCTACAACGCAGAACATTGATGCCTTAGCCAAAACCAAGGCCAATGAACTGATTGCTGAAAAGCTGAACAGTCCAATGGTATCAGAGGCTTCCAGCTTCAGTACCCAGCTGTTGGCTGATCGGATTCAAACCTTGAGTCAGTTCGAATTAATTGTGACTGACACACAGGACAACTGGAAAACCTTTGATCAATATGCGCAACAGGTTTGGGCGTTGATCCAAAACGTAGAGCCGGCTGGCGGAACCTTATCTAACCAGTACACTAGCGTTTATCGTACGAAGGAAGCACAGTATGCGCAAGAAAAAGCTGCGCTGACCTCTGATGTTGATCGTGTTGAAGGCGAGATTACCGCTAACGAAGAGCAAAGCAAAGATTTGGATAAACAAATTGAGGATTTGAAAAAAGAACTGAATATTCGTGACACTACCCGACCTTCCAGCAGTTCCAATACTTCTGGCAGCTCTAGTAGTTCCAGTGAATCACAAGAAAGGGATTAGCCGCTGGCTAATCCCCTTTTTCGTCTGCTAAATACTTTTTCGAACGCTGCTGAACAATTTTTTGACCTAAATTAGCCCAATCCAACGGCCGCGGCGGCGACAGCCAAACGACATATTCACACGGACTGTTTTCCCCCAATGCTCGGTTGTCTGTCAACAGGATATCGGCTTCTTCTATATTATCAGTTGTACTCGCTCCTGCGGTTTGAAAGAAAACCAAATTTCCTTCGATAAATTGGTTGTATAGTTCTCCATAATAAAAGTCCGTATAAATTTTTACCGTGTGCAACAGTGCCTCCTTGGGAAAGGTGGTCACAATCAGCAACAAATAATTAAAAAAGACGAATTTCTTTTTATCATACAAAGCCGTTCCCTTCATCGATTCCATGTATTGTCGACAAAATACTAAAATTTCAGGATAGTTTTGCTGAAAATAGCTGATGTCGATCGCTGGCTGCAGCGCCTCATAGCCTAAACTCAGTTCACTAAGCTGCAGATGCAAGAAATCCAAGCGCTGGTTAAAGTAAGCCAGCTTTTCCGGATGAATTGCGATTACGGGAAAGGCCTCGGTTAAGGCTGTAATGAATTGCTGGCTATAATCTTTTATCCAGTCACTCCAAACCGTCACTTGATCAACTAGCTTAACCGAACGAGTGAGATAAAAATTAGTAAAGGCTCGTTTCTCAGGTGCCGCAAACGACTCTGGTAAACGTGAAAAGAAATAAGAGAGGCATAACTGTTCTTGGGTCTCTCCATTTAATAATGGTAGAATGGTCTCTTTTAAATAATGCCCCTGCCTTATACGTGTATCACTTACATAGCTGTAATGAATTAACTCAGTTCGTTGATGTCGCGTAAAGTCTTCTGCTGACAAAGCCGCAATCTGCTGTTTTACTAAATAGGTGTCGGTGCCTGTATAAATAGACAATTCATCCTTAAAAATCCGACTGAATAATTCCGTAAGCAGCAGTCGTAAGCCTTGTTCATCTTCACTGACTAGCTGAAACTTTCGTGTGATCTGAAGCTTCTTTTCTTTCAAAAAGCGATTTAGATGCTTATATTCCTTATAAGCAATTGGATAACTAATCAGCTCTCTAACTGAAAAGTCATTTACTGAATTATATTTTTGAAGATAGGCACTGCAAAACAGCTTAAACCCTAAAGAATCCTTCACATAGCTTTCCAGTAAGGACTCCGAGCTGGCTTCTCCACTGATTTTCAACTGAATAAATGGATCTTCATCAATCAGCTGAATCGCCTGGTCCAGCTGATACCTTTTTAGATCATAAATCAGTGCGTCGATGACTCCTTTTAAGACGTAATTAGAAATCTCTAGCTGATCCATAATTTCTTGCTTAGCAACAGAAAAAAATGGACTTCGCTCTAACAATCCCAGAATTCGATACTTCCGCCATTCCTCTTTTGCCAAAAATTGCTCAAGCAAAATAATCACTCAGCTTTTTCTCACCAATAGTCACAGGATCTCCGTACAGCGCAATTCCCGATAATAGATACGCACTCAACGCCGTTTGACTAAATTCGCTGCCTCCACTTGCTTCACCACCTGAAAATGGCTCAGACATAGTTGCTGGTGATTCATTGAAAAAGCTGTCGTCTAACATCAAAGGGGTTTGTGAATGGCGGATAAAGGTCCATATTTTGTCAGATTGCTGATTTTTTTCAGCTTTTTTCTGGGGCTTATTCTCTTTAGAAACAGCTTTTTCAGCGTTCTCATCGGATTTACCCGTTGGTTGGTTAGTTTGTTCTTCCTTGGTCACTTTAGTGGCTGATTCCACTGTTGAAGATTCACTGGTTTCTCTAGGCTCCGATGAATCCGTTGATTGATAAATAATTTCAGCTGCTGATTCCTGAGCTTTTTGCGGTTCATCATTAGGAATAGGGGTAATAGTTTCATTAGGGTTCGTCGGATCATAAATCCTTGTTGCAGCTAACGAATAATTGGAGTATAAGAAAATGCACGCGCCCATCCATAATGAGACTGAATGAATGATTACCCGTTTTTTCATTGGGCTTCCTCCTCTCGTAATAACCTTAAAATAATCAAGGTTCCTAGGGCTGCCAAGCTAAAAAACAACCCAATTCCTAGCCACATGTTTTGACTATTTCTTTTAGTAGTGACTTTTTCCAGCTTCTTTTCGGTTTTATTTGTTTGATTAGTTCTGGGTGAGCTTTTTTGTAAATCTGCGGTGACCACAAATCGCTGATCGGTTTGTCTTGGCGTATCGCAGGTTATCAGCGTCAACTGTGGCTTAGGGGTTTCAGCTAATACACTAAGATCGGTTTCTTTAATTACCTTGGTGGCAGTCACCTGATAATGATAGACTTCATCGGCATAATAAAGATAGATATTGTCTTTTTTAGTTAAAGAAAACAGCTGCCCAAATAGTAATTGCTGGTTTCCTAGGTGATGACCCAGCAAAACTAGGTTGTCCTTTTCTGGACGCCGTTCGGGAAACAGCATACCTCCTCCAGCTAACAACGTTTCCTGAGTAATTGCCGGATAGATCGAAACGACAAAGCCAGCTGAAGGAATTAACAGCTTGGCGCTAATTGGCTGATCCGTCCCTTGAAAAGCTGCTATTTCTGAAAAAGTTGGCGGTTGAACAGCTTCGGCTTGATTTAATGGCTGGTCAACCACCTTCGTTTGAACGGCAGAAACTTTAGTTAATTTGTAACTCAACAGGCTTTGTTTTATCATCGGAAAGCAAAGGAGAAATAATGCAGCCCAATAAATAATCACTAGGAAATATTTACTTTTTCCCATGTTTCTTTTTGTACCAAATAATTATAATGATCACTAACAGCAACAGGATGCCAATTAGGATATACAGCCAGGTGAAGTCCTGCTTGACCGTCACATCTTTATCATTTAGTTTTCGAGCCTCGTCAGCTTTGATTTCAAATTCTTTCTCCAGCTGCCAATTGTAACGATAATTTTCCTTTTGACCATCTGTGTTTGGATAGGTAAATGCTCCTGCTTCATCCTTTTGTCCATAAGCATCAATTTTCAGCAGGTATTTTCCGGGACTTAATCGTTCACCATTTAAGGGCAGGCCTAAATTGAAGTTAGAATTGGGCGCCATTTGCATACCTGTTTGTGTATTCTCGTAAATTACCTCCTCTTTTCCTTGCTTAGTAACAGTCATGTGAGTGGTTAATTGATTCAAATAAACAGGACTAGGATTTTGCAAATTCCCGTAGATCAAGGTCCGGGCATTGACCTGTTCTGCTCCTGCTTTTAACAATTTCAAATCTGGCGAGCCATTCTCTGTCCCTTGACGCATCAACAAGGCAACGACATAAGAATACTCATTCTTAATTGCTAAACCAGAAGAATCATCACTAGAAGTAGTGGTTTCTTCTGCTTTTTTCTCTTGGAACGTAATACCGCCTGCTATAATTCCTTCAAATGCTTCGTTTGGCATATGTATATTTAGTTTATAGTCGGTTTCCGAATGAGGTGCCAAGGTTATTTCTTTCGCTGCTTCCACGTAATCCTTTAAGTTAAATTTCAAGGATGAATCTGGAGCAATCTCATTGGCACTATATTCAACTACACCATTGCTGTTCGTAGTGGCACTATTAATTTGAGCTTCGACTACCACCTCACGATCAGTATCGTTCCGCAAATTGACGGTTAATTCTTGTTTTTGATCCGGTGCAAGCTGTAAATCAAAATACGTTTTGGATTTATCAATTTGGTTGTCAGGGATTTGTGGCGTAACCGCAAAACTAAATTCCGCCCCCTCACCGGTAATACTAGTCGATAAACCTATGCCGATTAGCAAAAAAATACTTAGTACAATTCTTTTTAAAATTTTCATCATTGCTTCCTTTCAGTCAAAGGAAGGGATGCAAAAAGCACATCCCTTCTTACGTTATTATTGGATTGGATCGGTTGCTGGTGGTGTATCAGCTAACACCCAAGTAAATGTCGTTTTGTATTGTTTTGCATATTTAGTGGTCGAACCCGGCACAGCCAGTTCAATACTTTCAGCTCCAGTAGCCGCATCGGTTCCCCATGCCAATAAGTAAGTGCCCGCGCCCTGACCATCTGCCGCAGACATAACATTTGTCAAAGCATTGTCAGGAGACAATTTGATCGTTGCTTGTCCCGCAGGTTTTTCTGAGCTAGAGTTTGTCACTACATTTCCATTTTTGAAGGTAATTGCAGCACCGGTTAATTCCTGATTCTCGGCTGTCTTAAATTGACCGTTTTGCTTCACCTGCAGATTCCAGCCTGTTTCCAGTCCACGATTATCGGTGACTTGAACAAAGTTAGGACCTGTCTTCTCGGCATTGGCTTTGTCTAAATATTTTTGCGCCTTGGCTTTGTAGACCTCATCGGTAGACGTAATTTTTTGTGTGCCGAAATCTAAGCTTGACGCGTAATCGATGGATAATGGTCCATTGGTTCCAGGTTTTGGACCATTCGGATCAGTTGGATCCACTGGTTTAATTGGGTCCACCGGATTTGTTGGATCCACTGGTTTAGTTGGATCTGTGTTTGCTTCAAACGTCACCGCACCATTGGAGGTATATTGTCCGCCGTCTGCTGCTAGACTTGTCACTGGTACGGCTAACCCAGCTAAGGCTACTGCCGCGATTGTCAAATAGTGAATTTTTTTCATGATTTCGCTCCTCTAAACATTTTCTGGTATATCTGAAAGATTCCAAGTTAACGTAGTTTTATAATTTACCGCATCTTTTGGTGTGCTGCCTGGTACAAATAAGGAAACATCCTTAGTAACGTTTGCCTGTACATCCTTACCCTCGGCATCCTTTTCGGTTACGTCTTCCACTGTACCCCAACGGTTCGCCCAAGTACCTGCCCCAGTATTTTTTACTGCGGATAGAACAACCGATTCTGTGCCATTCGGATTTAACGTGATTGGTTTTTCCGCTACTGGTGCTACAGCTGTAGAATTGCTGGCAACAGTCGGCTTGTCTAGCGTGATAACTGCTCCAGTTAAGGTATCATTCAAGGTAGTCGTCGCTGCTTTAAATTGACCATTTTGTTTAACCTTTAAGACCCAACCGCCATTATTCCCGCGATTATCAGAAATTTGAACATAGTTTGGCGATGCCGGTGTATCTCCCTCGTAGGCTTGTGCCCGAGCAAAATAGGTTTGGTCCTTATTGGAAATTTTGTTTAATCCAAAGTCCAATGATGACGCATAGTCGATAGACAATGGGCCATCTGTTCCTGGTTTTGGACCATCTGGATCAGTCGGATCGATAGGTTTCACCGGCTTGTCAGGATCTGGATCAACCGGATTAACTGGTGGTGTTGGATCAGTATTGGGAATGAACTTAACCGCCCCATTTGATGTATATTCACTGCTTTCAGCGGCATAAGTCGCAGCACCACCAAGAGTGGTAAATGCTAAAATAGTCGCCGCAGCTGTCGTAATCATTTGTTTCTTTTTCATGATTTTCCTCCTATTCATTTCCTGGTACATTCTTGATTGACCAGGTTAAAGACGTCCGGTATTCCTTTGCGTATTTTACCGAACCTCCTGGTACCTTTAGCTGGATCGCTTGATCCCCTTGAGCTTGACCAAAGCGATAAATCCAAGTGCCGATTCCTTGATTTTCATTTGCTGTAACAACATTTTTTTCTTCACCAATAGATTGGAAAACAACTTTCTCCTGGGCTTGCGGAGCATAGGCTTGATCCACATTGGATACAACCTGACCTTTTAGAAAAATCAATTCGGCATTCTTTAACTCTTGATTAGTGCTCGTGTGAAATTGTTCATCCTGCTTTACACTGAGTATCCAGCCGCTGCCTGTTCCGCTAAGATCAGATACTTGAACAAAATTGGGCCCGTTTTTTGGAGTACCATCTGCTGTTTGATAGTTCAAATCCTGTGCATAATAGGTTTGGTCAGTTGTTGTGATACTCTGCTTGCCGAATTGAAAGCTTGAAGCATAATCAATCGAATGAATGCCGCCAGTCCCAGGGGCAGGCCCTGAAGAATCGATGGGGTCTTTCGGCACAATCGGTTTAGTTGGATCAGGTGCCAATGGATCCAATGGTCGAATAACCGTACTGGTATTTATTTGATAGGAAAGAATGGTTTTGGATTCCTCTGCAAACGCTGGACTGTTCACCCAAAATAGACTACCCACGAGGAGAATGACTGCTTTTTTCAGTTAAATCCCCTCCTCGCTTTAGTTTGAAACCGACAAATGCCAACAAAGCGATTCCTGCAATTGTAGTAAATGAAGACGAACGATCACCCGTCCGCGGTAAAATAGAACCTTTTCCTTCATAAGATGGCAAAGCATTTTGAATGTTCTCTCTGCTTTCGCTCATTGAGCTATCCGAATCAGCAGCCGTTTTAGGTAGGTCGTCTTTTGTCGGCAGCTGGTTTTCTGGATACTCATAAACACCATAAAATCCCGTTTGCCCATTGGAATCATAATTTACTTCACCGTAAGCAGGTGTGCTGGTTAAGCAGAAAAGTGCGATACAGGTAAAAATTATTTTTTTCATTGTCATCACCTAATTTCCCGGGACATCTTCTAATTTCCAAGATAATTTACCGGAGTATGTGCCCACCCGCTGCTTTTCAGGCGGGACAACTAATTTAAAGCCCCCAGCTGATTGCCAATCTGCCGAAATATCTTGAATACCGTCTTCAGTAAACTCGCCTGTTTCGATGACTTGATTTCCCGTATTAATGGGCAAATCACCTGATTGGGACGTATAGTAAAGTGAATCGACTAAAGAAACAGCTCCCAGCTTGATTTCTTCTGATTGATTAACCGTAATTCGCCAAGGCTTATGAGCATCGCTCCGAGAATCCGATATTTCCAGCTTGCCACTAATTTGTGGTTGATAGGTTTCTGTTTTATTTGAAATATCATTCAAGCCAAAATTGAATTGCTCAGGTACTTCTCTCAAGGTTAGATAACCTACTAAGGTAACAGCTGAAGCAGCTTTAAATGTCGCATCACGATAATTCATATCTGCTGCTGGCTGAATATTCCCAACTGCGTTGTTTGTGGCCGGCGGGTTATCAATGCCGTTAGCACGTCCACTTTGATCCCGTAAAAAGACCTGCAAAACGTCATTTTGCTTTAAAGCTAAATGTGAAATGTCCAGTGTCCAAGAGCCATCTGCTGCTACGGTACTAGAAAGACCACTTACCTCATTGCCATTGACTGTCAAAGTAACGATACTGTTTGGCTCACCTGTACCAGTAAGTTTAGGTGTAATACTTTCAATCTTCGCAGCATCATTGATCTTCGCTGGTTCCGGCGGCGTAACATCAATTACCGTTGTCGCGACGGGCGACTCGGTGATCCAAGGCCCTCTTTCAGCAATACCAGAAACTGATTTCCCCGCTTTTTGAAAGGTTTCAGCTTGATAAGAAATATAGCCGTTCTGATCGGTAGCCAAATTAGAAACCACTTTTCCATAGGAATCCGTTAAGGTAACAATCGCTTGCTTACTTGACGCATAAACTGGAATATAATTAATCTCTCCGTCACTATTTGAACCATTGTTATCAGGAACCATGCCGATGATTACTCGTGCCTGTAATGTTTTGTCGGCATCTGTAATTGGTGTCCATTCGATGGTTGGATTCTGATTCATCCCAGAAATTCGACGATAGTTCCCCTGCTTGAAGCTTGCAAGACCTGTTTCAGATGTAGTGACTGTTTGAGCAGTCCCATTTCCTGTTACTTCAAAGCTAGCTACTTTGGCATGAGTCTCATCTGATGGACCTAATGGCTGTGTACTTAGCTTCCATAGATCAATATCTGAATCGATTATCTTAAAGGAATTATCCCCATAGTTGCCCATCGCCACCTGAACTGCTTGTCTGCCATCATAAAGATTCCGCAAATCGTATTGTGCTGGTGAATCTAAGACCATCCGAGTGTTTTGCCAGCGAACAGATGCTGAGCCAACCCCATTGGATGACATATTTATCAAAGGTTGGCTGCTTCGACCGATTACGTAAAAATAAGCGCCAGGATTTACTTCTAAATACGTATTATTGTTAGAAAAAGCAACCACTGCCCCGGAATTTTGTTTACTGGTCAAGTTCACCACAGCGCCTGGTTTGATAATCATTCCTGAACCATTTTCATCAAAGCGCACAGCATTCCCTGGCATATTGACGTTAAATACGCTGTTCTCCCCAACTGTTAGCCGTTGATAATATAGATAAACTGCCGGATAGGTGGTTCCCCCAGTTTGGCTTTGAGTGATATTAACCCGACAATTTTGACCGATTGTGAATTCTCTAGAAGCCCCCGTTGAACTGCTGGCAGCTATCACGTTATACCAGAAAACAGAGAAGTCATAATAATTCACATTGCCCGTGTAAACCGTGTTATCTTCCATAATAAAACTTCCCAGATAGAAATTTTCAGCTCGGGTGTCAACGTTCATCTTTCCGTAAACAGTTACTTCACCATAAGATGCCCGTGCTAAACGCTGAACTCCTGGTTCGGTCGTCACATTTCCAAAACGATAGCGCCACTTTCCACCATTAGCATAATTCAGCCTAGTCCCCACAATATCTTCGGAATATGCTCCAAGATATTGCTGGTTCAAAACGATATCATGCATATGAAAGGAACCGGTAGTGCTAGTTGGTGCTCCCAGCCAGATCGAAGAATCTCTGAAATCCACTCGATGTCCTTGACCATCAATTTCAAGGTTGTTACGACGCGTATAAGTAGAAAGACGGCCATCACTAAGCGTAGTACTAGTAAAGCTTGCTGTAAGTGTAATTTTAGTCACCGTCTCATCTCTGACGCTATTCACAAAACTCGTCCAATCGCTCACAGCGACTTCACCCGCAGCTAAAGTTTGCACAGCAGCTCGAGTAGTTGCCTCTTCCTGTGGTTGGTCGATTTCATCTTCTTTCTCGGTTGAAGCAACCGTTTCTTTGCTTTCTTTCGGCTCCTCAGTTTCAGCTGTAGAAGCTGTATTCTTATTTACTTCGCTTGAAGATACGGTGGACAAAGGATCTTCACTAAGGGACGAAATAGTTGTCTCTTTCTGCTCCGTTGAAGAAGACGTCGCAGTATCCTCAGTCGCAGCAATAGCAATCGTATTAGGTATCATCAGCAAAATTATCAAAAGAACCAGTCCTATTTTTCGTTTCATGCTCTCCCCCCTTTCATTAATAGGCTAACAAAATAATGTTTCTAGTTTTATAACTTTTTTACATAAAAAAGCAAGTTTCGTTATAACTAGGGAATTAAAGTTTGATTTCTCAAGTTTCATCTCACAATAATAACTTCAAACTAACGAAGCTCATTTTATTCTAATCACACTTCTACCAAAAAAAAGATCAAATTCACAGCTGCTGAAGCTGCGAATTTGACCTTTTTTAGTTCTTTTTCCTAGTTTAAAAGAATGAAATCAGTTCCAAAACTTCTTTGGATTTCTCTAAATTTTCGTCAAAAGACATAAAAACAACTCGTCTAAATTGAAATATTCTTAAACTATTACTACTATTAAAGCTCGATAAGATTGAAATGAGGTGATTTGTATTTTCGGTTTTGATAAAAATACTTTACTAAAAAGAAAAATTGTTGATGCCTTGGATCAGCAAAGCCAGCCCCTTACATATAAAGAATTAGTAGACATCGTCCAAACTTCTAGCGTAGGTACTTTACAGGTCATTTGCCAAGAGCTGGCAGATCTGATGGAACAGCTGTATCCTGATCGCTCCTGCTCCATCGCTATTCAAAAAGAAAAGCAGGGTACCACCCTTACACTATTTCGTTCGTCGGATAATTTGCAGTTGTTTTACGATTATTTGTATTCGTCAGATTTGGCCAGTGAAATTCTTCAAACACTTTTGTTGAAACGAAAGCTATCGACTGTCCTGTTTTGTATCAATCATGGCATAAGTGAATCTAGTTTAAAGCGAAAGGTTAAAGATATTAACCGCGAAATTTCTGATTTTGATATACGGATTACTTGTGCTAAACAATTGAGTTTAAAGGGACCAGAATCAAAAGTCCGTGCATTCTACTATATTTTTCTACGCAGTATGCATCGACAGTTCTTTACTATCCCCAACATGACCACGTTGGACACAAGCTATCAGTTAGCCGAAGATATAGCGAAATACTTAAATGTATCAGGTGATTTGACTCTAGTTGAACGTTTTGCTTATTGGGTGTTGATTACTCAGTCGGCTCTTGCAAAAGGGAAGATACTCCAGCTTTCTAAAGCTGATTTAAGCAGGATGAATCTGTTAAATTATCCTGAACCACCAGCATTTTTAGTTCACTGGTCGACGCAAGACTGGAATTTTTTATTGACCGTTGTTTATTGCTCCTTCTCGGAAAATTTTCAGCTGCCCATAAAGCCAGAACAATCAGTACCTGCTCCAGCGTTACAGGATTGGGTGCGTCTATTTCAAGAATATTTCCGACCGCTTAGTGTAGAAGAGGAACAATTTATTTACAGAAAATTGGATCAGCTGACCTTGACTCTGCATTTTTTCCCATTAAAAAGTACATTTCTAGCAACCCTTCAAGCATTTGTCGGCCTAGATGATCTAACTGAAATGTATCCACTTTATTTAAAACGCTTCGCAACTTTTTGGTCGGAATGGTCAAAACAACTATCCGATCCAGAACTAGAGATGTTTCGCATGTTCAGCCTTTCCATCTGTATCTCGGTTATGCCGATGGACAAACTATTACCAGAAATTGCAATCTATGTTTATTCGGAAAACAGTGACTCATTTAAACAATACTTGAAGGTTAAGCTTAACTTTTATTACAGTAATCGTTACGCACTTAAGTTTGTCGAAACGCCTGAAGAAGCAGATTTATTACTAAGCACGGTGCCTTTTTACCAAAAGCAGCCTGCTCCTCAACAAAAACATTTAATCGTTCGCGCCCGCATCTCCCAAAAAGATTTAGACAATATTGAAAAATACTTACATGAATTATGCGAAAACCAATTACAGGCAACCTAAAAAAGCCGTTCTCTCATTTCTGAAAGAACGGCTTACAGTTTATCCAAAAACTTTCTCCAGCATAATTTCGTAAGGCTCTCCTAATGGTGTAAATCCGCCAATCGGAACATATCCTAGCTTATGATAAAAATGCTGGGCAAACTCCGTCGACACTGTGGAGGTCATGACTCGTTCATGATCAAGCACCCGCATTTCCGACTCCCAGAATTCAACAGCCTGGCGACCATAGCCATGGCCGCGATACTCTTCAAAAAAGTAAAGCATGGTCATAAACGGGATGCTGTCCCAGAAATAATTGTAACGTAGCCAGCCAATTTTTTGACGGTTTTCTTCTATTATATAGACACGATTTAGGTGAATACTGTTCAACAATTCCTGCTTGCCAATATGCGGATCGTTTTGGTCAAGGAATTGAATGTCATTAGTGACTGCTAGACGGATTTGCATGTGGATCTCTCCCTGCCTTTTCGAAAAGCAATGTCAACTAGCGAAAACAACAAGCCTTCTAACCTAGTCATTTTACTATAGCCAGGTTTATTGGTGAATTAGTTTTACGCAGAATTTACTACACGAACATTGCACCTCAAAATTTTTTGTCCACTACTCCCCACTAAGTCAATTTCCCGAAAGTACTGATCTGCATATTCATAATGATGCTGTTGAACAAATTGATCCAACAGAGCTAAGGACTCAGCTAGCTTCTCAGTTGATCCGCTATGAATTATTTGACTGCACAGACGGCTTCCGGTAGTGACAAATTCTATTTCTTCAAAAAGTGGGTGGCAGTTGCTACGTTTAATTTCCTTGTAGGCCTCCTTGATAAAGGATTCTGTGAGAAACCCTGGCTGACGAACCAGTAACGTACAGTCTCTACTTTTTGACCTGTCCTCAAATTTGGGCAGCAATTGTTGCTTTTCCAAAGAGAAGACAGCATTTGGTTTCCATTGAGGTACTTTTGTCGTACCAACTTCTTTTTCATAAACCAATCGCATTCTTTGACTAAGATACTTCAGTACGCCTGCTCTCAAGGCCAAATCAAATTTAGCTGAACAATCATTTACTTGGAGCGCTAAGAAATATTGTTCAGGGATGAAGAGAATAGCGCCTTCCTTTTTCTGAAATGAATCTTTTAAACGATCATTTGATTGAATGTTCACCTCGATCACTTCCTTTGCTGATTAGTCTAAAGTAGAAAAATCAAGCGGAAGTCAATCAAGTGTCAATTGTTCCTCAAGTTTTTAGGCTTGAATGACAAAAAGGCCGCTCCTCTTGATTGAGAAACGGCTGCTTACTGCTTTAATAGTTAAGTTAATCAGCTGCACTTGAGCTTGGCTGAGTGGTTGAACTAGAACTTGATCCACTGGTTGAAGAACTGGATTCGGTTGTAGATTCTTCCGCCGCTTTAGAACGGCTGATGCTGTCCGCACGCGATTGACTGATGCGAGCATAAGAGTCATAGGTTTTCTGCTTCTCATCCACTTCTTTTTGGATTTTTTGCAGTTCCTTGTTTTTTTCCTCCAGCACCTTAGCTTGACGTTGACGATAGCTGGCTGCTGCTGAAGCAATCGCACTTTCGTCCTGTTGCATTTTCGCCGCGAATTGCTCATTAGAGTCGCTTAGCTTGGTACGAATTGGTTCCAGCTTAGCTAGAAGATCCTTTTTGTAATCTCCTTCCGGCAACAAAGCCACTGCCTGCACCGTGCCTAAATAATCAGATAAGGAAATACTTTTACTGCTGGTTAAAGTCGTCACTGACTGATCAGCGGCTTTATACTTCTCTGCCTGCTCCTTGGCAATCGACAAAATCATTTGGATGTCCTGGCCCCAGCTGATATCCTTTGCATCGCTTTCCTGCAGCCGCGACTCCAAATCAGGAATCGTATTTTCACTGTCTGGCGATTTTAATACCGGGTGGGCTAACAGCTCCATTCCGTTTAGTACATTCGATTCAAATAATTGATTCATTTGTTGCTGAATCGAAAAGTTTTCCTTGGCCTGCTTAATCGCTTCAACGGTTTTCGCCTCACCGGCACCATTGACCTCATTAGCCAATTGATCAAACTGATCTTCACTCAATTCTTTGGCAAAGTAGCCAGACTCCTGGTCGCTGTACAAATTCTTCAATTTTTGATTGAAGGCTTCTTTTCGTTCATTCTGCGTCTCTACTACTCTGTCTTGATAAATCCGATAACCGGCAAACGAAACCGAACCGATAACCAGTATCCCTAGAAATAGCCAACCGATCATTTTCTTGGTCAAGCTGTTTCCTCCTTGTCCCTCAAAAGTTAGTCATTTTAAAAAATCTTTACCCTAAGCTAAACAAAATTAAATGCATAAGTGCAAGACATCCTGCTGAATTAATTATTACTCTAGAAAGCCGCTTTGTCAGCTGGTTCTTCGGGTGCTTTCGGAATAGATAATGGATGATCGTATGCACAATCAAAAACATATCTACTAAATAGAATCCCATCTTTCCTGACCCATGAATCACTAAAAATAAAACAATCACGTACAACGGAAGATGCAAAAGCAAAAAAAGTCGATAGGCCGCTTCATCAGATAAATCCTTCAGCCCAATAAACATTTGCCATTCTTTATTTCGGATGGCATCCATCTCATGGATAAACAATAAGGCTAATACTATGGAAAATAGCATAGTCAATCCAATCATGAATTCCCTCCTGACAACCGCAGAACCGTAAATCAATAGTTTTATTTTTGCTTTCAAACTTTTCGTTTGGCTGTCTCCAAACGAAAGATTTTTTTCTGTGCCTGCTTCTTCTCACAGACAGTGAGCAGTCATCGTAAAACCTTTTCTGCTTTAAATGGCTGCTTATAGTCAAATTCCCAATTGTTCACATTATAACATCTAATTTTGACAGATTATCAAGTAATCGTCAAATCTATATGGAAGTTTTAAAAATTTGCAGAAAAAAACCTGATCTTCTCACTAAGGCGTGAAAAAATCAGGCTGCTATTATTTTGTTTGCAATCTCGTCACAAAGCTTTCCAATCGTTTAACGGCTTCTTTTAATTCATCAATCGAATACGCATAGGATAATCGTAAAAATCCTTCTCCGCTATCACCAAAGGCCGACCCAGGGACAACCGCCAGCTTCTCTTCATCCAATAGCCGCAAAGCAAATTCTTCACTGGTAATACCAAATTGACTAACCTGCGGGAATAAATAGAAGGCCCCTTTTGCCCGATAACAAGGCAAACCAATTCGAGTCAATTCGTGGTGCAGAAAGTTGCGACGTTCCTCATAAGAAACTCGCATTGTCTCAACTGTATCGTGCCAATCCTTCAAGCCTTCCAACGCCGCATACTGACTAGCGGTTGGAGCGGCCATGATGATGTATTGATGGACCTTCAGCATTTGCTGCATAAACATTTCTGGTCCAGCCACAAAGCCTAAGCGCCAGCCAGTCATCGCAAAGCCTTTAGAAAAGCCGTTAATGACAATCGTTCGTTCTCGCATATCAGGTAATGAAGCAATACTGACGAATTCTTCATCATACAATAATTCCGCATAAATTTCGTCTGATAGAACCAACAAATCATGCTTTTTCACTACATCCGCAATTTTAATTAAGGATTCACGATCCATTACCGCACCAGTCGGATTATTCGGATAGGACAGAATCAAGATTTTACTTTTTTCTGTAATGACCGCTTCCAGCTGTTCCGGTGTAAGTTTGAACTCATTTTCGGCTTGTAAATCAATGGTAACTGCCTTGCCATGAACCATTTGGGTAATTGGCTCGTAGCAAACAAAACAAGGCTGTGGGATAATTACCTCATCGCCTGGATCAATAAAGACTCGCAGCGCTAAGTCAATCGCTTCACTTCCGCCAACAGTTACAATTACTTCTGAATCCGGGCGATATTTCACACCCACTCGTTCCGTTAAATATTCGCTAATTCGTTCTCGCAAAGGTAACAACCCAGCATTTGCGGTATAAAATGTTCGACCTTCTCGCAGCGAACGAATGCCTTCCTCTGTCATATGACGCGGTGTATCAAAGTCGGGCTCTCCAACCCCTAAAGAAATTGCATCCGGCTGTTCAGAAACAATATCGAAAAATTTTCGAATACCTGAAGGCTGGATGTCTTCCATTTGTTTCGCTAAGAAATTTCTCATGGCGACACCATGATCCGGTGATCCGTATTATCGTCCTCCAGATCAATTCCCCATTGCTTGAATTTATCCAGCAGGAAGTGGGTTCTTGTCCCGGTAACCTCTGGAATTGGTGCTAAATTACTCGAAATAAATTTGGAGATTTCTTTGATATTGCGTCCTTGAACCAAGACGATAAAATCAAATCCGCCACTGATAAAGTATAAGGATTCTACCTCTGGAAACTTGCGAATGGTATCGCCAACTTTTTTGTAGCCATCTTCACCTTGTGGCAAGGTGCTGATTTCGACCAAGGCTTCGATCCAATCATCTTCCACCTTGTCCCAGTCAACTAACGCACGATAGCCGGCAATTACTTTGGCGTCTTCCAAACGTTTAATCTCCGCGGCCACAATGCTCTCTTCTTCCCCTAGCATAATGGCATATTCTTGTGTTGTTAACCGACAGTCTTTTTCGATCAATTTTAACAATTGATGCTGTTTGGCTTTTTCCATAGCAAACCCTCACAGTCCTTCATTATTTTTTGGTTGTCTCTTTATTATTCACAAAAAAAGTCCAGCTGTCAATTTAACTTTTGACAGTTGGACTTTTGGCTTTAACGTAAAATATCAATCAAATCTTTCCGGGCAGCTTCAGAAGCTGGCATTACCGAGAAGACTAGGCCAATACCACTGGAAACACCGACTGCTAGTAACACGGTGAACAGATCAATCGTTACCTCAAGTTCCATGGTTGAGCCCAAAGCATAAGCTAGGATCATACCGACGATATAGCCGATAATCCCTCCGACTAGAGTCAAGGTCATGCCTTCCAGCAAGAACTGAGTCCGAATTGCTCCCCGAGTTGCCCCTAGCGCACGCCGAATCCCAATCTCTTTGGTTCGTTCAGAAACCGAGATATACATCATATTCATTACGCCGACTCCAGCAATAAAGAGTGAAATTCCGGCAACGGAACTAATGAAGACAGTGATGGTACTCATCATGTTGCTGATTTCATCGGTCATCATCGCCATATTGGAAACTGAATACTTACCTAGGTCACGCATCATACCCTTTTCTTCCAGGGTCTTGATAGCTTTATCAGCGACCTTGTTCATTTGCGCCCCTGAAGATAAAACCAAAGTAATCGAGCTAGTATCTTCAGAGTTACCGAAAACTTGTTTATAAGTTTCAAGTGGAATCTCGATAGCAGCTGCACCATTAGAAAACATGGTGTCTCCTTCTACCTTAGGATATACACCGACAATCGTCATCACTGCACCTTTATCCATCGTAATTCCGCGACCAATAGCTTGCTCGCTGCCACCATATAGCTCTTCAGCCAATCCTTCATCAATGGTTACAATTTTCTCAATGGTTTCATTATCATATGAAGTTAGCGCTCGACCAGCAACGGCTTCAGTACCTTCTCCATCTTTTATTCCAAGACGATAGTCCTTTGTTTTTCCACGAACTGACAAAGTTTGCGAGAAATAGTACATATCCGAAGTATAATCGGGTAAAGGATATTCAATCGATTCAACCCCAGGAATTTGCTCTAAAGCAGTGAAATCTGTTTTGGGTATCAAATCCATATTTGAATTATACAGGTTCCAGTCATCGGGTGTAAATTGCAGATTTACCTCCAAACGATCGGAATCACCAGAAGACAGTGCACTGATCATTTGCTTTTCATAAGCCTTACCAATCGAAAGAATGGCAATAACCGCTGCAATCCCGATAATAATCCCAAACATCGTCAAAAAGCTGCGTTTTTTATTTTTGAAAATAGATCCTAATGAGGATCGCCAGTTTACGTATAGCTTCATTCGCTGACCACCGCCTTGTCTTCGATAATCGCTCCATCACGAATCGAAACTAAACGAGTACAATAAGGAACAACCTCTGGATCATGGGTAACCATGAAAATCGTTGCCCCCTCCTTGCGGTTTAACTCCTTAAACAGCTCCATAATTTCTTGTGAAGTATGGGTATCCAAGGCGCCTGTCGGTTCATCAGCAATCAAAAACTTCGGCTGATTAATCAGTGCTCGAGCAATCGCTACCCGCTGCTGTTGACCACCTGACAATTGCTTCGGATGCTTTTCTGCCTTATCCGCCAAACCAACCTTTTCCAAGGCGGTCATTACCCGCTCTTTGGTTTGATGAAAACCTAAACCACTGTATAATAGCGGCAGCTCTACGTTCTCATAGACGGTATTGTTTTCGATTAGACTGAAATTTTGAAAGACAAAGCCGACGATTTCGTTGCGAACTCTGGATAAACGATCATCTGATGAGGTCACTAAGTTTTCTCCCTCAAACAAATACTCCCCTTCAAATTTGGTGTCAATGAACCCCAAGGTGTTGATCAAGGTTGATTTTCCTGATCCAGAAGGCCCCATTACCGCAATCATTTCCCCGGCATCTGCAAATAGATTAATATCCTTTAATACATGCAGTGTCTCTTCTTCTGATCGGTAGTATTTATTGATGTTTTTCAACTCGATCATTTAATTCACCGCCAATTCCTGACCATCCTTTAACTCGTCATCAGGATTGGAAACAATCTGATCTTTTGCTTTCACACCTGCTTTAACGACTAAGAAACCGTTGCGTTCTTCTGTCTGCACTTCTGTTTTCTTAGCTTTACCGTTTTTAACTACGAAAACATATTGCTTACCATCTTTTTCTACAATACTATTGCTTGGCAAACGAACTTCATCCAAAGGCAACGTAATTTGAACGTTGTAGCCGTATTGAAGCGGTCTGTCTGGTTTTACAGTGAAATCATAATTGGCAACTGAAACTGAATTGGCACTGGCTCCACCCTGTGAACTATTCGCAGCAGGTGCGGCCGCTTCCGGCAATTGACTAACGTTAGTTATCGTTCCTGGAATTTCTTCATCGGAAGTTACCGGTTTAACCGTTACTCGCTGATCTTTTTGCAGCCGCTGGAAATCATATTCAGAAGCCTTGCCTTCGATTGTCACGTCTGAGCTGACAATTTGAACCACTGCAACACTAGGATCCGTTTTACCTTTTTCATTTACATAAGCTATACCACTAGTTGTACTGTTAACTGTAGTATGTGCTTTGTTTTGCAGATTGGCAATTGACTGGTTACCCGACTGCAAGTCTACCTGTGCTGACTCAACCATTTGCTGGGCTTGGAGAACAGCATCGTTGGCAGCTTCTAAAGCACTTTCGTATTGAGTGATTTCACCCTTATACTGCTCTTTCTTCATAGCCGCCTCTTCACTACTATTTTCATTTGTGTTGTTGTAGTTAGTGATGGCTTCATTCAACTGTTGATTCGCTTTAGCTTGCTTGGCTTGAGCTGCTCCTAAGCTTTCTTGGGCATTAGACAAAGCTAAGTTCAGCTTGCTCATCCCATTATTCTGTTCATCAACCTGTGATTGATATTCAGGACTTTCATAGCTTAATAAAACAGCGCCCGCTTCCACCTGCTGACCGTCTGTTACGTGAACTTGAGTAATTTTACCCAAGGTTGAATCAAGATTGTAGTCTTGCGTATCGGAGGCTGTAACAGCACCATTGAAGGTTAAGTCCTCAGCCTTCTTTAGGGTAACTGTTTGGTAGTCACTAGTTTGTTCAGCACTAGAGCTGCGATTTTGTGAAAAAATATAAGCTCCAACTAACAAGACAACTGCCAACACACCAGCGATAATACTCAAACGCACCTTTTGTTTTTTTGTCATTTTTTTCTTCTTCATAATTTACTCCTCAGGTTCAGCCTTGAATAGGTGAACGATTACCAAAATGGCTGGGATAGAGATCAAAGCGCTTGTTACGATTGACGTAATTTGGGTAGCAGCTGACATATCGACGCCCATAAATTCGCCCTTTGGTGTAGTGATAAAACCTATTAGTAAAGAAACAACTGTCCAACCCAGTTTAGCAAAATAAGGAATTTTAGAAGGGGCTTTGCCTTCTTTTAGTTTCTTATTGGCCATAAAGTAACAAACGATCAATGCAATCGTAATTACAAGGCTTATAATATAGATGGCTTTGGTCATCGGACTGTTCAAATACTCATACATTTGAGCACCGTATGATCCCATCGCATCATAAGTTTCTTTTGGGGGATTCAATGTTGAAGGTAAACTGAATAAAGATGAAGCTAACGAAATTAACCCAAGTACTAGAAGCACCATATTCCAGGTTTTAGCTTTTCTGAGATGCTTTTCAATGTTTTCCAATTTTTTCACTCCTTTGCATTTTAATCATTTTACCATAAAAGAAACAGGAAATTATAGGGATTCTCAGAATTTTTCGCTTTTATTATAACAACAGATTTTTTTGTGAGATTTTGGCCCTCTTTTTGCTTTTTGATGACACAAAACTGATTTTTCATAGTACAATAAACAGGAAAAGAGTTTGTTCTTTCTTCAAGCAAATGGGGGTAGTAGAATGGAAACAGTAGTAGAGCTTTTTATTGAAAAACAAAAGAAACGCTTAGCTGACGGAAAAATTCGTCAAGAAGAGTATGAAGCTTTCCTAGACGGTGTCAATGATGCGTTGTCTTTTTTAGGCTTACATTATGTAAACGGTTCTGAGACCGTAGAGCAGACTGATCGAAAACCAGTTACCTACAATGAAGTCGAGGAAAAATACAAAAAACTGAGGGAAGTTGCAATGTACAAAAACAGCTTTCTGCGGGTAGCTGATATTGCACGGCATACCAGCCGCACAACCGAAGAATTGTCTAAGTTAGCTGGAACAATTCGCGCCGAGCTATAAAAGAACCTATATAGACCTATATAATAGTAGAAAAGTGAAAAAGGAGTTAAGAAGCACATGGCTTTTTAACTCCTTTTTTTGATACCTCGAAAAAAGACAACCAGAACTAGATCAATGAATAATCGATCTGGACTGATTGTCTTTTACTGCTTAATTAAAAATTCTTCTTTTTCAAATAGCTGCCGCCTGCTAATATCAAGAAAGAGGCTGCCACAGCAAAGAGAAACATTTGTTGGTAGGCCCCAGCAGCTGCACTATGGAAAGCATTCAACAAATTGTTTTTTTCAAGACCGGCATTCATTTCCTGCAGCTTTCGATAGGCTTGTTCAACCGAGGTCGCTGCACCAAGATCAATTCTGCTAAAGCCTTGCTGAACTAACGTAGCATAAATAGTTGGAGCCAGCGTTAAACCAATTTGACGAGAAACAGATAAGGTTCCTAAAGCAACTCCGCTGTCTTTTTCACTAGCAATCTCAGACATTAGTACTGAGAACGGTGCCCCCATCAACATTCCAAACCCGATCCCGGCAATTGTCGATGAGCCAACAAACCACCAAACGGAAGGACTAAGGAAAGCAACTAAACCAAAGCCAAAGGTAGACAGTAATCCAGAGAGAATAATTGTCTTCGTAGCACCTTGTTTTGATACCAGCGCACCTCCAGCTCCTGCACCAACGATGGCGCCCATTCCTATGCCGCTCATCCATACACCACTATTGTTAGCAGAAATACCATACCGCTGTTCCACAAAACTTGGAATAAACACAAACACAGCAATTAAGGTTCCTGACAGCAAGCCCATGAACAACGTTAAGACAAAGCCACGGCTTCTAAGCAATTGATAAGGCAGAAACGGATCGATCCCTTCCTTAATCCCCTTTTCAACTCGAATAAACATAGCAAAAAACAATAGCCCCAGCAAGAACACGCCCCAGACTTGCGGCTGCAGCAAGCTGTTAATCAAAGAACTGCTTTGTAAATTAGTTATGGCGAACATGAAGCTTAGAATTCCTAAAGTCAATAACACTAAACCTTGGTAGTCAAGCTTATTAATCGCTGCTGCCTTCGTTTCAGGAATAACCAGAAAACCGCTGACTAACACAAAAACGGCGATAGGTAAATTTATCAGAAACAGCCAGCTCCAATGACCAGTAGTATTTAAAATCACACTACCCAAATTAGGTCCCACAACTGAGGCAACCCCATTTATAGCTCCTAAAATTCCAAGTAAGCCCCCCTGTTTTTCTTTCGGATAAGTGGAAAGCACATGACTAGAGGCAATAATAAAAATTCCACCGCCGCCAATTGATTGGATCAAACGCGCTGCTAAGAAAAAGACAAAGGATGAACTCAAAGCTACCAGCAGTGATCCCAAAGCAAAAATACTGATTTCAATCAGAAAAAGCTTTCGCCGGCCAAATTTATCAGCCAGCTTACCAATAATCGGAGTCGAAATAGCCATTCCTAGTGTATAAAGTGTAATTCCCCAGGTTCCTTGCACCTCACTTACATTGAAGGAGTAGTTAATGGTTGATAGTGCACTGGAAATTATCCCGTTATCGAGAGCCGACATAAAAACACCCGTCATAAAAACGATTAAAGCAAAGGTAGATTTTTTCAAAGTTACCAGGACCTTTCTAATGAATGAGTAATTGAAAAAATTTCTAGTTCTCTCAAGTGACAAAGTGTCACCGTTTGTTTGGAAATTATCATACCACCGAATTCAAAGTTTGTCTCCCATGAAAGCTTGGAACTATAAAAAATTTCGGGCAAATAAAAAGTAAGAGATCACTATGTGGATTTGATCTCTTACTTTTTTGCTTTATTCTTTTTGATGCTTCACACGAGCAGCTCGCTGTTGATACCGCTGCTGCTGCATGCTAATGGCCTGCTGCTGCTTTTTCAGCTGAGCCACCTCAAAGGTCAGCTTGGCTTTTTCTTTTTCATCCGTTGCTTGATTAAGCTGTTGTTCTTTGGTTGAAAGCTCTTGATTGACTCGTTTGTCCCACTCCTCCATTAAGCTAGACCAGCGATTCTGATTGTCTCCATCCTTTAAAGACTCCCGCAGCAATTGAGAATATCTTTTAGCCGCTGTGCGGAGGTCGCCTCCACGATCTTCAAAATACATCGAGCGCTGCTCTGGAGTAAGGGTTTCTACAAAATTGTCTTCCTCCCGATCGGCAACATTTTGCATGAAAGCCAAAATCGGCAAAATTAAATAAATAATCAGTACCGGCTCGACCAAATACCAGCCGATCACCAGTAAAACCAATCGGGCCAGCAAGCTAAACATATCTTGACGATTTAACTCATCCACTCGCCGTTTTTGCAGTGAAGGGTCTTGAATCGCTTGTTTGGTTAGAGAAACTGCCATTCGTCTTGCTGTGAAGGTAACAATTAAGGTAAGCACCCCATAAATCAAGAGTGTTTCCTGCGTAGTGTCTTCAATTAATAAACGAGTAGCTGACGGCACCAATGACAGAAAAAATAGCAGCAGCATATACACAACCAAAATCTTGTTTTTCACTTTTTCAATTGCATTAAAGGCATAGGCCATCTGAAACCAGACACTAGCAACAAAACAAAAGCTGATAAAATAGATACCAATTGCCCGGAATAAAGAGGGATAATTTAATGCCCCATTTGTGCCATATTTTATTGGCAGCTCCAATACCATGATTGTCAGAATAATTGCAATAATCGCATCGCTAAATAATACCACACGCTCTTTCAAAGTCATCGTCTCCTTTTGGCTAGTGTAATACAAAGAACTAAACTAGCCAAAAGATACGATTAGCCTTTTATCAGCAGTTCATTGTAAAAGGCTTGGCCGACTTCCTTGATTTGCGCTTTGTTGCTAAAGGTCTGAGCTAACCATGTCGGCATTGGTTGAGCCGCCCTGCCATAGATTTCAATCATTACCTGAATGAAGGATTCCCCGTCCAGTTTATCAATGGCTTTGCGCAGTTTTTTGGCTGGCTCCAGCAAAAGTGTTTCTTCTTTACGTCCACGGTAAATGCGATAGATGGCTGCGCCTTCTTCTGCTGCCAGCGCAAATAGCGGCTTTTCATCTTCGATTAATTGCAGCCGTTCCTGCTTGTAGCGATCATAGCTTTGCTGCCATTGCAATAATTCTCGGTAGACTTCCTCAATCTTCTTTTCACTAACCGTGGCCAATGAGCTGTAGAAATCAATAGGCAGCTTTTCAACCCGGCGTTCCCGTTTGATCCAGGTAGCCAAGGTGGACTGTGGAATTCCCGCAACCTTGCCAAATTGTTCAACTGTAATCCCTAAATCTCTGCGAATGTACATTTTTATCGGATGCTCTATTTCACTAGGTCTAAATTTCATTTTTTTTTCACCTATTTCTTTTGCGATATTTTTATCTTATTATATCAAGAAAACGCTTTTCTCTCAACTATCTTAAACGATAGGCCTTCCTCTCACCTAGTTTTATAGCTATTTAAGGGCTGATGGCCTGAGCTTATAAATAACTTTAGGTATTTTTCTCATTTCTTTTATGGTCTATTCACGAAGCTCCGGTAAGCTTAATTCAAGTTAGAAGCGAAAGGATGATTATTATGATCGTAAATGCTTATACCACCCTAAAACAAAAAATTGCTCCTTTTTCTAAAGCCATCTGCTACGACCTAATAATTTACGCAATTGTTCATGAATTGTATCGGATCATTACCAATCTTCTCTGAAACTTCACCTGTAACTCTTGGCCTTAATTTGCTATAGTGAAAAGAAAAGGAGTGTTAATGGATGACGAAACAACCAAAAGAATTGATTCACTATTCGCTGCCCTATGGCTGGTCGTTAGCGACACCTGCGAATCTGATCATTACGACGAATGAGGATGGGTATGTAATGGCTGCAGCTAATTATGGCATGAATCATTTTGAACAATTAATCTTGTCGGTTACTGGAGAACAAGTTCAAGTAATTTCTGCTCCCCATCAGCTGTTAGAATTAACAATTAACGTTAACAAAGAGATCATTTATCGTCCTTTAGATTTCTCAACTGCTGAAGAGTAAACAAGAAGTGCATATTTTTTGTCACATTTAACAGTCGATGGTATGCTTTAGTTGTAACACATCCCTATACCCCATATTTCAGTTCCAGCCAACTTGTTTGGCTGGTTTTTTTGCGCATAAAAAGACTCCTTCAATTAAAAACGGAAGGAGTCGCAAACATTTATTCTATTGGCAAATCTATACGTGAAGCAGCTAAATCTAAGGTATATTCGATATCCTGATTACCGCGAACCGTTTTTTCAAAATCAGTGCCATAAACAGCTAAACCAATTTGACGACCCTTTGGCAAGTGATACATCGTTGGATGCAGTTCAAGCTCTATTTCGACAAACTCACCAGCCTGCAAATCGTTAACCTTCCAAGGGTTTTCACGATTTTGCAAATTGATATGTCCGCGGGAAATCAACTTGTGAGGCGTTGGTGCACCCAGCTTCAATTCCACTACGTTGTCCTCACGCCAGTTATAGCCCAGCTGCAAGCCTTTTGGTACTAAAACGTCCGGCACTGGTTTTAGGCGTTTGGCATCACCGAAATCAATCAGCTCGACACTTAGCATACCCAAAGCTTGGCTAGAGGCTACTCGAATTGTTACTTTTGGACGGCCGTTCAGAAACAGCTCTTCGGATAGAACAGCTGATTTCGCCAAGTAGCGATGGCCATCCATGGGACCTGCTTCCTTCAATTCCCTTTCCCATTTCTCAATATTTTTCGTATAGGCAGTGAATTGATCTTCTGGTAATTGGTCTTTGAAGGTCATTTGGCCTGTTTGTGGTTCAGTTTCTAAAGCTTTCTCTCCAAAGTATAAGGTCTCTAGCTGATTGCCTTTCCAGTCTTTGGCAGTCAGCCAGGTTTCTGCATCAGTATTCGCCTGATAAACAATGTCTGGCAAAATTTCTTTGGCATTATTCTCTACCTCGTAAAGCTTGTGGCTCAGCCATAAATTCATCATGTCATGGAAATCAATCGACGGCACATTGTTAATATAGATGTGCTGACCTTGATGCAAAATCAGTTTTTTAGCTACCGGTACTTCTTTCAACGCATCCCACAGATCAGCTACCTGCCGCGGCTTCACGTTCCAGTCATTTAACCCATGAACCATTACAACATCACATTGAATATCCTTGATAAACGGCAAATAGTTGCGCTCATCCCAGAAGGTATTGTAATTCCCCGTTTTCCGGTCCTGCCATTCCGCCATTTGCTTCAAGTAGTCCTCGAAGAATTTTTTGCTGTGAAGGTAATCGCCGGCATTTTGCATTTTACTGTAGGTTTCGATCGCTAATACATCCGCATCCTCCCCAGGGAATCCGCCTGGAGCGATTACTAAGCCGTTGTCGCGATAGTATTGATACCAGTTAGATATTGCCGCTTCGGAAATAATGGTTTCCAGACCTTCTACCTGACGAGTAGCACAAGCTGTAGCCAAAGTTCCTAAGTAAGATTTACCAGTCATCGCTACTTTCTTGTTGCTCCACCAAGCTTTAATTTCGATATTGTCGGTGCGGTTGGTAAAGGCCCGACGATTGCCTGCCAGCCATTCAATGTACGCCACCATCGCTGTGGTTTGTTCCACGGAGCCGCAGGTTTGGATGCCGTCAGAATCTTTGGTTCCAATACCCGCACCATAAACTACCGCAAACCCACGAGCCAAGAAAAAGTCATTCAAGCTATGATTGTTTTCCTTCACAAAGGTTTCTGTCGCATGGGTTGCTGAACCAGCCACCACTCGTTCAGCAGGCAATTTCTTTTCTACTGGTTGATATTGAATATCCTCGTATTTAGTGTCATTTGGTTCTTTTCTTTCCAGTGGCTGATTGACATCATAGGTTAATGCTTCGCCAGCTGGGCCATTGACTCCTTGACTGTATGGGCTGGCAGTGAATAAAGTGGGAACCTTCAACCCGTCTTCGGTTTCCCCTGGACGCAGAATTTCTAATTTTAACAAATCCCGCTGACCATCATCGTCAGTATCCAGCGGTGCCTCAACATAGACGACCTCACGGATGATCTTTTCAGTTTCGAAAACTGCCTGGGCTTTGCCGTTAAAGAAAAAGGGCTTTTCGATTTGCTGCTGGCGGTAAAAGCCAAGGTTAGCTAATTTGTCGATGAACGCCAGACCATTTTTAGTGTGGCTGTTCAGCAATAAATACCAAGCTTCAATCACCGTATCCACTTGACTGAAATCTCCAGTAACGGTTGGCAAATTGATCTTTTTCAATTCTTCTGCCAAATTCTCTGGTTTAAAGTCAACACCTGCTTCGAACTCCAGCAATTGCAGAGCCACTAAATAAAATACATCGCTGGTGATAGTTTCTTTGCTTTGATAAAAGGCTGCCAAATCACTTGTAGGTGTTGCTAAATAATTTCCCATTTTAGCAACAAAGCCACCCTCATCCTGCACCAGGACGAAGCTCTTTTTTAAAAAGTTAAAATACAGGTCTGTTGCTGCTGGTGCCTCCTGAGTTAAAAAGCCAAGAGCAGACAATTCCTGCTTAGCGGTTTCTAATGATACTTGCTGTAAACCAAACTGATTCAATTTCATGCACGAATCTCCTCCTTCAGATAGTTTAATTATAACAAACCTGCTAAAATCTGTCGGTTAGAGTTTGATGAAAACGGTTGCTGATTTAAGAGAACTTCAGGCAGAAGTCGCCCATCCTCTATAGATGGGTGATGAATGCCGGTCGGTTTTGGGGTTGCATGGTGCAACTCAAAAATCGACAAAAAATGTATTGCTACACTATTTTGCACATGATATAATCACATAAAGAACATATGTTCTTGTGATCTGAGCAAGCAAAGAAAGGGAGAACTTGATGGAACAACTAAAAGCTTACAACTTCCGCATCTATCCCACAGAAGAACAAGCAATCTTCTTTGCCAAGACTTTTGGTTGTGTTCGAAAAGTGTACAATCTACTGTTGGATGAGCGGATAAAGGCGTATGAGATAATGAAAAAAGATCCTTCCCAAAAATTGAAAAAGCCTACTCCAGCCAAATTCAAGAACGACTATCCCTATTTGAAAGAAGTCGACAGCCTCTCCTTAGCGAACGCCCAACTGAATTTGGACAAGGCCTACAACAACTTCTTTCGCAATAAAAGTGTGGGGTTCCCTAAATTCAAAAGCAAAAGTCATCCTATACAAAGCTACACCACCAATAATCAACATGGTACTATTTCGCTGGTGGATAACAAATACATCAAACTACCGAAACTAAAATCCCTTGTCCGCATCAAACTTCATCGCCAACCACAAGGAGAGCTCCGATCAGCAACAATCTCCCGTCATGCAAGTGGCAAATATTACCTTTCTTTATTATGCAAAGAAGAGATACAAAAACTACCTAAAACAAACACATTCGTAGGCATCGATCTGGGAATTACAGACTTTGCCATTCTTTCGGACGGCCAGAAGATTAATAACCAGCGCTTTACCTCTGAAATGGAACAAAAATTGAAACGCGAACAGCGGAAGCTGTCTCGACGCGGGATGCGAGCTAAGAAAGCAGGCAAAAAGCTAAGTGAAGCCAAGAACTACCAAAAACAAAAATGCAAAGTGGCACGAGTGCACGAAAAAGTCAAAAACCAACGCAACGACTTTCTAAATAAGTTGAGTACCGATCTTATCAAAAACCACGATGTGATCTGTATTGAAGACTTACACACGAAAGGTCTATTGCGGAATCATAAATTATCCAAAAATATTTCCGATGTTTCTTGGTCCAGCTTTGTGACGAAACTGCAATACAAAGCCAACTGGTATGGACGAGAAATAATTAAGGTAGACAGATGGTACCCGTCTAGTCAGATATGTTCATCCTGTGAACACAAGGATGGTAAAAAGGCTCTATCTATCCGAGAGTGGACTTGTCCAGTTTGTCATACTCACCATGACCGAGACATCAATGCCAGTATCAACATTCTAAACGAGGGACTTCGACTGCAAGCCCTCGTATAACCAAATCAAGAACCGTAGGAACTACGGGGATAGCTTGGCAAAAAAGAGAAGCCGCTGCAAGCAAAGACATACTCTTGCAAGTAAGCTCTGTTCCCAAGAAGCTCCCACTTCAAGCATGAAGAACCGATAGGTTTAGCTAAGTGGCGGGTAGTTCACGAGAAGATTTTAATCCTGCAAAAAAAAACTTCCTATGCTAGAAACACATAGGAAGTTCTGTTTACAAAGATTTGCTTGTATCTATTTTTGTTTGTTTTCCTCAATGAATTTTTCACCCATCCAACGAGAAGCAATTTCATCCATCGTGCCGTCTTCACGGTATTGGTTGATGTAGGTGTTAAATTCTGAAGTTAAGTCAGAATCTTTGGCAAAAGCAATGTTAAAGGTGTTGTCTCCAGTAATTCCCAGCTCTTCATCGCTGAAAATAATGTAAGAATAGTCTGGATTTTTCTCAGATTCAATGGCTGCTTTAGTTGCATCCATCATTGCACCATCAACTCGACCATTGTACAGATCCTGCAACACTGCGGCACCAGAGTCAAAAGGTGTAACTTCTGCCCCCATGCTTTGTGCTTGCTTTTCGTAATTGGTTCCGAAGCTTACTGCGATTTTCTTCCCCTTCATGTCCTCAACTGACTTAATTTCACGATCTTTCGGGAAGATTACACCCGTTTTTGTATAGAAATAAGGGTCTGAAAAATCAACGCTTTTCGCACGTTCTTCAGTAGCGGTCATCCCTGAAATAATCATGTCCGCTCGGCCAGACTGTAATTCACCGATTAGGCCCTTAAATTCCGTTTCAATAATTTCATATTTAAAGCCCATGTCCTTCGCCAGCTGATCCATCAAGTCCACGTCAAATCCGACAATTTCAGTTTCACCCTTGTCGTTTAACTCAGCCGATTCAAACGGCACAAAGTTTGGACTCATGGCTACCTTCAGGGTTTGGCCTGCTAACGGCTTAGATGAATCGCTGCCACTTGCTTCTTGAGTGCTGTCGGTTGTACCGCTGTCGCCGCCTCCACATGCTGCTAACATGCCAACTAACCCTAGTGCTGCCATCGCTAATTTCCATTTTTTCATTTTTTCCCCATCCTTTTTTATAATACTTTCGCTAAGAATTCTTGCGCTCTTTGCGATTGTGGTGCTGTAAAGAAAATTTCTGGTGTAGCCGTTTCTTCGATAATCCCATTTTCCACGAAGCAAATCCGGTCGGCTACTTCCCGGGCAAAGCCCATTTCATGTGTTACTAACGCCATCGTAATGTTGGTATCTGCCAAGCCTTGAATAACTGCCAATACCTCTTTTACCATTTCTGGATCTAGTGCACTAGTAGGTTCATCAAACAGCATGACCTCCGGCTCCATACACAACGAACGGGCAATAGCCACCCGCTGCTTTTGACCACCAGATAATTTTGAAGGATACTCATTTTCCTTGTCGCTTAGGCCAACTCGTTGTAAAAGCTGGCGAGCCTTCTCAGTTGCTACTTTTTTATCCAGCTTTTTGACTTTCATGGGGGCATAAATCATATTTTCCAACACTGTTTTGTGGGGAAATAGATTAAAATGCTGAAACACCATCCCCGTATTTTCCCGGACCTTTTTAATATCGATGGTCTTTTGTGTAATATCTTGACCATCGATGATAATTTCACCCGCATCTGGTTTTTCAAGCAGATTCATACAGCGTAGGATTGTCGACTTTCCTGAACCGGAGGGCCCGATAATGGCGACAATCTCCCCTTTGGCAATTTGCAAATTGACTCCTTTTAACACTTCCACAGAGCCAAAGGATTTATGAAGATTTCTAATATCGATCACTGCGCTTCAATCTCCTTTCAATAAATCCGGCAAAGGTATTCAAAATCATAACTAAGATGTAATAAATTGCGGCTACCACAATAAAAGGCTCAAAAGCTAAATACGTTGCATTCATGGCTACCTGTGCCGAACGCATTAAATCTAGCATCCCGATTGTGGAAACTAGTGAAGATTCCTTCAACAAGGCAATGGTTTCATTCACTAGGGCCGGCAGAACCGTTTTTAATGCCTGGGGAATAATAATATCCATCATAGCATCTCTTTTGGATACACCTAAAGACAGGGCTGCTTCCATTTGCCCCACATCTACTGCTTCGATCCCTCCCCGCAAAATTTCTGAAATATAAGCGGCAGAGTTCAGTGAGAAGGCAATCACCGCTGCATTAAAGGCTGGAATTTCATAGTTAACTAGCTGAGGTGTCGCAAAGTAAACAATAAATACCTGCACCAGCAGCGGAGTGCCGCGAAAAATCGATGTATAAAACTGTGCTGCCAGCTTCAATGGTTTAATAGAAGATACTTTAATAATCGATAATAGAATACCTAAGACTAAGCCTCCTAAAAGAGAAAACATGGTGATTTTCAAGGTGCTTTTTAGTCCATTTAAGTAGACCCCTTTATAGGGAAAAATCCGATCAAAATGCAGCTCCAATCCAGAAGCCTCAACCGGTGTGCTAGTGAACAAAACAACGATTACAATCGCCGCAAAGGTCAACAATAAAAGGTGTTTTTTCTTCATTCCTTTATGCCTCCCCTGATTTCACTTTTGGTTCCTTGCTTCAAGCTGGCTTCATAGTCCAGATAATCATAAATATCTTGCTTAATTTGATCCGAATAGGTTTGCAGCTCAGTTAGTGACAGCTCTTCAATTGCGCGTTCGTTTTCTTCACAATACAAAACAATCCTTCCCACCACATCATGAGCATCACGAAAGGCCAGGCCTTTTTTCACCAAATAATCCGCTAAGTCTGTCGCATTCAAGAAGCCGGACTTGATGGCTTTTTCCATATTTTCCCCATGAACCTTCAAGGTGGCAATCATCTTTTGCATAATAGTTAAGGTCTGATCCGTTCGGTCAAACGCTGAAACAAATGCTTCCTTGTCCAGCTGCATGTCTTTGTTATAGGTTAGAGGCAAGCCCTTCATAATCGTTAGCATCGAAACCAGTGAGCCAATCGCCAAGCCAGCATGTCCGCGAACCAATTCTGCGGCATCCGGATTTTTCTTTTGCGGCATCATGCTGCTGCCAGTAGCGTAGGCATCATCCATGGAAATAAATTTAAATTCCTGGGAACACCACAGAATCAATTCCTCACTTAAACGACTTAAATGCACCGCAATTAATGAACAGGCTGAAAGCAGTTCAATAATGTAGTCACGATCACTTACTGCATCCATGAAATTGGCTGAAGCCGAAGCAAAAGCTAAATACTCTGTCGTCCTGTTGCGATCTATCTGGTGGGTTGTACCAGCCAAGGCTCCCGAACCTAAAGGATTTTCATTCATTATTTCAAGGGCATTCTGGATACGCTGCTTATCCCGCTTGAACATTTCTACGTAGGCTCCTAAATGATATTGAAAGGTCACTACCTGCGCCCGCTGCAAATGCGTATACCCTGGCATCAGCACCGGATTTTCAGCCCCCTTTTCCTGTAAAGCTTGAATCAAACGATCCAATAATTCAATAAAATGATTGCCTCTTTTGCGACAATACAGCTTCGTATCCACTGCTACCTGATCGTTACGACTGCGCGCTGTATGCAATTTCTTACCCAGTTCACCAATTCGCTGTGTCAAAGTCAGCTCAGTAAAGCTGTGAATGTCCTCAAAAGCATCCTCATCAATCACTAATTTTCCAGAATCAAGATCACTTAAAATTTCTTTTAAGCCAGCCACGATTTTCTTACTTTCATCTGGTGTTAAAATCCCTACATCTCCCAGCATTGTGGCATGCGCCATACTGCCGATGATGTCTTCTTCGTAATAACGTTTTCCCAAAGGCAAGGAATTATCAAATTCCTGCATTAACTGATCCTCTTCCTTGTTAAAACGGCCTCCCCATAGCTTCATCCTTTTTTCTCCCCTGTGCATAAAAATAATGGTTCATTTACCTTTATAAATTTGTTGTATATTTATGCATTTTACCATCAAAATTACACTTTGTATATGGGTTTTCACACGATATATACATTTTATTATCGCTCAAAATTCATCTTATTTTAATATAGCAGCTATTAACCTAACTCTTAATCGAATATCAAAATCCACAAAGTTGAATTCACGCTATTTATGCGATATCTCTTACTAGCATGAATCTATAACTTATAAAAATATAAGCAGCTTGCAAATTTATAAAATGCATTTTGTTGCATAATTAGAATACAAAAAACTTCCTAAACTTTTTACAGTATAGAAAGTTTTTCTGCCTCTATATAATAGGATACGAGCTACTTCGTCATAGCAAACTCAATAAGTCAGCCTTGCAAAAAAATACCCCACCAGCTTGCTATCTGCTGGCAGGTCTTAATGGTTAAATTATTCCCGAAACAGTGGTTCCTGTTTTGCCAACCAAGGCATCCTTGGCTTCCTCCAGTGAACAAATGATCGCTTTTTTGCCGTTGCGAGCAAAATCAATGGCGGCTTTCATTTTTGGCCCCATGCTGCCAGCTGAAAAATGACCATCATTATAATATTGCTCAGCCTCTGCTAGGGAAATAGTTTCTAGTTTTTGTTGATTTTTTTGGCCATAGTTGATGAAGACGTTGGATACGTCGGTTAAGATCATCAGTACATCGGCTTCAACTTCTTTTGACAATTCCAGTGCCGATAAATCTTTGTCGATGACTGCGCTAATGCCCTGCAAGTTGTTTTGCTGATCACGAATAACAGGAATACCCCCGCCACCAGCAGAAATTACTACCGTATTGTTGTCTAATAACGTTTTGACGCTTTCTAAACCTAAAATACGTTTAGGTTTTGGTGAGGGGACTACCCGGCGGTAACCGCGACCACCATCTTCCATCATTACCCAGCCTTTTTCTTCCGCTAGTTGGTCAGCCTCTTCTTTTGAGTAAAAAGCACCGACTGGTTTAGAAGGTTCATTGAAAGCTGGATCATTCGCATCTACTTCTGTTAAAGATAAAACTGCTGATACATTTTTATCTAAATGGTTGCGATTGATTTCATTTTTTAGGGCTTCCTGCATAATTGAACCAATCATGCCTTGTGATTCCGCTGTACAAACCCATAAAGGCATCGTCGGAATTTCAGGCTGAGCCAATTCATTTTGCAGTAAAATCTGTCCAACCTGCGGGCCATTGCCGTGGGTTACAATGACTTGATATCCCCCTTTTACAAGTTCAATAATTCGTTGGCAGGCCTTTTCGATATTTTTCTTTTGTTCTTCATAAGTTCCCTTTTGCTCTGGTTGAAGGATGGCATTTCCGCCTAATGCTAATACTACACGTTCACTCATTGATTCAACTCCCCTTTTCTCAAATATAAGTTTGCACCTGCTAAAATACCGGCCAATGTATCACAGCCAGAGGTGCTGCCGCTGTCTGCTAAATCAGTAATCGCCTGCTGCCAGTTCTGCCATGAGCCGTCTAAAGCGTCAATTGTATTCTTTATTAAACTGCTGAATTGATTGTTGCAGGCACAGGTCAGGTACGCATTAGATACCGAGGTAGTCCACTTCCCTTCAGCCGCCAGTTCTAACAAAACCGGCCGAAAATCAGCGGATAGGAATTGAAATACTTGATCAACCGCCAGCAGACCAATCAAAAAATCATCCCCTGAAGGTGTCAATCCAATTCCACGCCCTATATAATAGAAGAAACTTTTCGTAAATGATGTTCTTTCAGGTGAAAAAAGCCGCTGGAACACTGGTGAAGCTCCAGCAAGCTCAGCACTAAAATCCATTCCTGTCCTCAATTCATAAGTGGACAAAGCCGCCATTTTCTCCTTCAAGTTCTCAGGCTTTATCCTGTTCAGCCGACCATCAAAGGATTTACTCGTTTGTAAATCAATTTGATACTCTTGATTGGTTAACAACCAGCTATCTAGCTGACGTTCAAAATAAAAGGGCCGATGGATGGTCCCAATCTGATCAAAATCAGCGGCTGACAAATGAATACCAAAGGGAATGGTACCTTTACGATCGTTTCCTACATAAATTAACTGGTGTTGACTGCTCAAATTAAAGCCATTAGCAAAACGACTATGTAGCTGAAAAGAAGTTGAGGAAGCCGCAGCTGCGGAAATTTCTTCAATTGTTTGACCAATTGTTTTGGCTTTCCAGAGCATCAGACTCCCTCACTTTCTTATTTCATTCCTAACTTTTTAGCATAGGCTACGATGGCTTTTTGGAAGCATTCCAGCGGTGGGTGAACGGTACCCGCACCGATTTGACCAATTCCGGCTTTCTTATGGGCAATTCCCGTATTAATGACGGGTGTTATCCCTGTTTCTACTACTTTACGGGCGTCAATTCCTAAACAAATTCCTTTGAAATCCCAGGTAGGGACAGCGAAGTTCGGATTATGATCAATACAAATTTCCGCCATTTCATTACTGATCGACAGCGCTTCGTAAAAACCGCCAGTGCCTACAAAACGAGTAACCGCCGGTGCAGCAATCATCGCCATTCCACCTACTCCAAAGGTTTCTGTAATCGCACTGTCCCCAATATCGGTATTGGCATCATCACTTGAATAGCCAGCAAAATAGAGTCCGTTGGGTGTATTAACGGGAGCAGTAAACCACTCATCACCCATTCCGCTAATCCGAATACCAAAATCTTTCCCGTTGCGGCACATAGCTGTCACGACAGTTCCTGCTTCAATCCGGCGAGCACCGTCCATGACCGCTTTACAAGAAGCCATCATCACATTTAGGAAAAACTGATCCGTATCAGCTAAAAATTTCATTACTGCTTTTTTATCTTCACGATTCATTTCCAGATCAGTGATGATAGGAGCAACCTCCTTCAAGAAAGCCAATGAAGCAGCAATGTTACGCTGATGGAATTCATCCCCCATACTCAAAGCCTTGGCCACTAGTACATTTAGGTTTAAGCCGTTTTCCATCGTTTTTAAAGCAGCACTCAAGGTTGGTGCTAAGACATCTCGCATCCAACGCAGTCGAGTAACAACCTCTTCAGAATACGCACCAAATCGTAGAACTGCACCAATTCCTTCGTTCATTGTGCAATAAGCCCGGTTGCCATCCGTTTGATTTTCAACAATGAAGACGGGCATATTAGGTGACGTGATCCCGCCCATTGGTCCCACTGCGTCTACGTGATGACATGGAATAAACTCAATCGCACCCTCTGATAACAGTGCCCGTGCCGCATCTTCATTGGCGGCCCATTCTTCAAAAAGCACAGCTCCTACGCAAGACCCTTGCATGGGATCAGTCATTTCATCCCATTGGAGCGGCGGTCCCGCATGAAGTAAAACCTTATTATTCAAAGCGGAGATCACCGATTTTGCTGGGACAACATCCAATAAAAAAGGGGCTGAGGCAACAATTTTATCAATAACCGCTTGGTTGGCTTCATCTATTGTTCGATAGTTTGTCATAATGTTCTCCTTACTTTGCGCCGTTCAATTGCAGGGTATCTAAAAAATGCAAAACCTTTTGCAGATACACATCGCCGCCAGCACTTGGCTGCCAGTCAAATTGAACAACTTTTCCATTATTTTCAGTCACAGAGTCTGTAAAACTCCGCAAGCCTACATTGATAATTTCCGGTTTGCTGGACAGTAAGCTCATTAAGGATGGTGACGCTTTGCCGACTGCTTGATCAGAAGCTTTGCGTGGAATAATTTCTTTGGCTTTTAATTCAATCGTTTGGCCAATCAGCTGCAGGGCTGTTTGAACCATTTGCACATTGTTTTGGCAAACTGTCACTCCTGCATCCAATAAAATTTGTTTTTGCTGCTCAAAATTCTGAATGTCCAGCTCGGTTCCAACAACGGTTGCTACAAAGGCAACTTCCCGATCCTGAGCACTCAAAGCTTGCCGAACCTCTGGGATAACATTGGCAAATTCTTGAGCCATGTTCCCATGGGCGCCATAGCCCAGCACTACATCAAACATCACAACTGCGATCGTTTCATCTTCCACTACCGCCTTCAGCAGGTTCATCCGATTTTCAGGATCAATCATTGGATGGGGCTTGCCTTGCGTATAAAGATCATCACCTAAATCGATGATTTCATGTTCATCTGTTTTCAGCATATAGCCCTCTGGTGATTCTCCTAGCTTTCCAAAAGCTTTTTCAATTAAGAAGGCCGCTTCATACGCTAAGGTGCCTCCAGAATAATAGCCGCGAATTCCTGTTTGCTTCTCGGTTAGAGAGATACCAATTGGTAATGCCTCCGCCGGCTGATAAATCGCGGCTTCCTGCTGGACTAACTTTGCCGATAATTGAGCCGCTTCATCTAAAGTAAACGCATGATACAAGTCTTCCTCATGATAATCAGGATCAACGCCTAAGAAAATCGTCACGATCGGCTTTTGAATGTTCCGCAGTAAGGCCATGACCTTTTCTTCGATTTCTTTCGCTGGCGGCTTGGAAATAATCGTAATGACTTCCGTATTTTCGTCTTCATTTAAGGCTAAAATACCGTCAATCATGGAGATTGCTCCCACCGCCGAAGACAAATCACGACCACCGGTACCGATCGCATTGGTAACTCCGCCACCGTATCGATGAATCAACGTACTGACCTCTTGGATACCTGTCCCGGAAGCCCCTACAATGCCTACCTTACCAGCTCGAATATTGTTGGTAAAAGCTAATGGAATCGAATGAATAATACCAGTACCACAATCGGGCCCCATCACAATTAAGCCTTTTTCATGGGCTTTTTGCTTTAGGCGAACTTCGTCTTCAATTGGTACATTGTCACTGAAAACAAAGGCATGCAGCCCTAAATCCAAAGCCTTCTCAACTTCTAAAGCCACATAGCTGCCAGGAATTGAAAATAACGCAACCTTAGCCTCGGGTGCCTTTTTCACAGCTGCTTTCCAGCTGGTAATTTTTTCTTCTGTTTGCTGATCCGATCCTTCACTTTGGCTAGCGATCATTTCGTCAATTTGAGTCAAAATCGTTTCAGTCTGGCTCTCATCTGCCATGTCTAACATGATAACCATGTCATTAGCCGAAGCTTCAGCTAATTCGGCTGTCTCAAAGCCGCTGGCAATAAAAATGTCTTTATTGGCTGGGGTGCCCATCATAATGGATACTCGGCTCACCTCAGGAAGCTGATTAATTTTACTGGTTAACAGCATCAAAACAACTGAATCCTGGTAGCTGTTGTGCTTAATGATTGTTTGTAACATTTTTCTCCTCCACTATTCCTTTATTTTTCGGCGAATGCGTTGGCGTTTTCATAGTGATTATGATGAACCGTATCACTGATTAAATAGTCATACACCTGTTTGGCGATTGGGATTCCGCTGGCCTCATTTTCCAAAGCCTTACGCTCAGAAAGCTCACCGGGATATAAAACTTCCTCGAAACCGTGTCTAGGTTTAATCTGATGAAGCTCATCAATCATTTGCGACAGCTGGTTTTTGAAATCAGCCGGATTAGTGAAATGAGCCGGGTTAATTACGATGTGCAAGTGTCCTAGATTACGTTTGGCTGTCATGTCCTCATACATGGAGCTGACATGCTTGCCGATGGGAAGTCCTAATAAAGCACCTGACAAAATATCTACCATCATCATTAAGCCGTAACCCTTTGGTCCTGCGATTGGCAGCAAGCCCTTCACAGCATAGGGGTCAGTAGTGGGATTTCCTAGTTCATCCACTGCCCAATCGTTAGGAATGGCATTGTTTTTCGAACGGGCATCCAATACCTTGCCCCAAGCCTGAACTGTAGTCGCCATATCAAAAACAATCGGCCGTTCATTGTTGGTGGGTGCTGCAAAAGCTATGGGATTGGTACCAAAATAATATTCCGCTCCGCCAAAGGGAACAACCATGGGATCGGATTGACAAAAGGATAAGGCCACCATCTCTTGGCGTGCTGCCAAATCTACATAATAAGAAAGAGCACCACTATGTCCCATCCGTTTAATGCCGACAACGCCGATACCGGTTTCCTTTGCTAAAGCAATTGCTTCCTCCATTCCTCGCTTAGCAACTACATGGCCCACCGTATTATCGCCATGATAGATGCCGCAGGAAGGGCCCGTTTGTTCAAAGCGGCAGACTGGGTCAATGGTCAGTCCTCCTTTAGCAATTCGTTCGGCATAGTATTCCACCCGAACAGCTCCATGAGAATGAATGCCCCGTCGATCTGCGTAAGTCAAATGCTCCGCCATTTCTTCGGCAAAGTCTTCTCTTAACCCAGCAGCGATTAACTTTTGAGCAATCAATTCTTCCAGCTCCTGAGAAGGAATCCGAATTATTGTCTCAGTCATAAATTTTCCCTCCTATAGTGTCACATCCCGGTTGCAATCCTTTGAATAAAGATAACTAAAGGGACGTTCTCTTCCAACTGAATACCCAGCCTGCAAGCTATAGGCACCCATAAAAATGTAATCACCAGTTTCCACTGGGATCCAGTGATTGTCTAAGTTATAAAGACCTTCGCCGGTTAAAATAATTGCCCCATGTTCTTGAACATGGGTTTCGATATAGCCATGAGAAGCACCGGGATCAAAGGCCAAAATATGAAAGTTCATATCGAATTCCAGCCCTGCTGGTAAAAGATTGGTCAAATGGACATCAGTCATGCCCTCGTAATCTTCGGCTTCTAATTGATTGACATTACTTACTACGGTATACGGCTCAAGCTCCCCAAGAGGCTGATAGCGTTTCTTGTATAAAAAGATTTCGACATTTTCATTGGTTTCGTTACGGAAATAAATTTTCTTAGTCGGTGGTGCATAAACATAACCGCCTGCTTCTAAACAAAAGCTGTCCTCTCCTACCCTAGTTTGCAGCGTTCCCTCAATGACATATAAAAAGCTCTCAATGCCCTCTTCGCCAAAGCCCATTTCGTTTTTCCCACCAGGCAGTACGGTACAGCTGTAGTCTACAAAGGTTGCACCTAATTTTGGCGAGGCTAAAATACTGATTTCACAATCCTCAAATCCTGGTATGATATTTTTAACCAAACCCTTGGGTGGAATCAATGCAAAATTTCCTCGTTGGACAATGGCTCTTGAAGCCAATAGTTCATTAGGATAACCCGTTTGTTTTGTGCGATAACCCATTATTTTCCCTGCTTTCTCTACTTAATCTTCGTATGCTAATTTGTATAATGAAACGATTAAGGCCTTCACACCTTCAACCAAATCTGACAGCTCCGTCGCTTCAGCCGGATTGTGACTGATACCGGCAATGCTTGGAACAAACAGCATGGCGGTGGGTACAAATTGGGCAAAAATTTGCGAATCGTGTCCTGCGCCGCTGTGCATCAGCTTGTAATCTAATTTATTTTCATTGCAGGCCGCAATTAATGCCTGCACAATTTCATCAGACATTGGAACCGGCTGTTCATCCATCCAGAGATCGATCTCAATTGTTAAGCCCTGCTCAGCAGCTGTCGCTTGCATGTCTGCTTCCAGCTCTTTAGTAAAGCTTTGTAAAAATTCTGCATCTGTATGGCGGCAATCCATCGTAAATGTAACCTGTCCTGGAACTACATTCACCGTGTTTGGTACCACCTCAACATGGCCGAAGGTGAGTACCAGCGGATCACCTGCCTGATTCGCTTTTTCAATAGCGTGGCTGACAATTTTGCTGTAGCCGTAAATGGCATCTTTACGATAGGACATGGGTGTCGTACCAGCATGATTGGCTTCTCCGCTTAATTTTATGGTATAGCGTTTTTGTCCAACGATGCTATTAACAATACCGATTGGTTTACCGATGGTTTCTAGTACATTTCCTTGTTCAATATGAATTTCCACAAAAGCCTTAATATCCTGACGAATATCCGCGTCTGATCGAAAATCGAAGCCGGATTTGCGCATTGCATCCACAAAAGCAATTCCCTCTGCATCTGCTGCTTCAATTACTTCTTCTTTTTTAGCTAAGCCCCAGATATTTTTACTTCCCCAAAAAGCATAAGGAAAGCGGCTGCCTTCTTCTTCAGCCATGGAGATAACTTCCAAGCTGCGTAACGGCTGTCCATACGTTTCCAATAAATATTTAGCGGCTAAGTAGGCCGCAATAATTCCAAATTGTCCATCCAAGCTGCCCCCGTTCACAACGGTATCGACGTGAGAGCCTGACATAATTGTTTCACCTGGATATTTGCTGCCTTCTACGCGCCCAAACAAGTTCCCTACTTCATCAAAGGAAGTTTGCAGCCCAATTTGCTGAAATCTTTCTTCCAAGCCTTTTTGAGCAATTAACCAATTGTCATCGTACAACAGTCGACTAATACCGCCAGCAGGATCTGCACCAATACTTGATAACCAGTTAATGCTTTCTTCTACTTGCATTGCTAAATGATCCATCTTTTATTTGCTCCTTTGTCTGTTTAAGTTATCTCAATTGTAAGCGTTCTTAACTTCTCAAGCACTAGTTAAAGCAAATAAAAAGCTAGTTGCTTTTTGTCACTTTTGAACAACGGCAAAAAAACACCAAATCAGCCTTTTGAACCAGCTAAAATCACGTATGTCCAAAACAAACAAAAAGCCGATCCCACAGTGGAATCAGCTTCTTGACTACTCACTCTTTAATTGAGCCAATTGTGTTTTCATTTGTTGAAAAATATTTCGAGAATACCAAGAAATACCTAGCGTAATACCTGTTAGAGCTATGATTAATATCAACAGGTTGTTTCTTCCCAGCTGATCTCCTAAAACACCATACATCAGCTGTCCTAAAGGTACTGCCAAAGTTGAAATAATCATAATAAAAGACATCACACGTCCCAGCAAAGCCTGCTTAGTTATCAATTGAATATAAACAATCAGCTGAACAGAGACTAGCGTAACAGTTCCCAAAAGAATCGTCACTAAAGCTACCATAATCCAAAAAGCTGGCAAACCACTAGGCATTAGTCCTAGGGGCACAGTTAATCCCAAGAAAAGCAAGCTCATACCAATCAAGCCTTTAAAAATACTATTGTTGGAGAGACGATTAGCAAAAGCACTATACAGCAAGGTTCCTACTAAACTTCCCAGTGCAAAGAACGTATTCATTAACCCAAATTGTTCCTCGCTGATACCAATCTGAACTCGCGCGATAAAGGGGATCATCACTTGAATAAAGGAAGAGATGAACAAATTCAGCAAGAAAGCCACTAAGCCGATTTTGACAATAGTCAACTCATTTTTTAAATAGCCTACCACTTCCAGCAAATCGCCAACAACTATCTCGCCCACCCGTTGAGTCCCTGTTTTTTGCGGCAAGATGGGAATATACAAGGCAATTTCACAACCGATTGCTACCACAAATAAAGACCCACAAATTAAGAAAATAGGATAAACTGCATCAAAGCGATAGATCATTCCAGCCACAACCGGTCCAATAATATTTCCCAGCATACCAATTGAACTAATAATTCCATTGGCTTTGGGAATATCCTCTTGCTGGCAAATTAACGGGATAGCCGATTGAACCACCGGGGTTTCAAAGGCTGAGACCATGCCCATCAAAACGGTCAAGACTCCAATCATTGGCAACACATTTTCAAGTCTTGTTGCCAATAGTAATGCGACTGAAAAGCCTACATATAAGGAATCCATCATGATCATCAAACGCTTTTTAGACAAGCGGTCAGCCAGAATCCCACAGAAGGGTAAACAAATCAGTTTGCCCACAATCGACAAGGCAGTAATGATACTAAACAACAAAGCTGACTGAGTAATATCCAGCACATAAAGCGAAATCACAAATTGAATAATCGTGGTTCCCAGAACTGAGAACAGCTGACTACCCACCAATAACAGAAAATTTTTATCTTTCATTCTGCTAAGCCTCCAAGCGGGAAACTTTATTGTTCAATAAAGCCACAATGATTAGACTAAAAATAAATAAGAAGACTGTTAGTGGCATAATAATAAAAATATTACCGCTAGACATTAAATTACTTGGAATACTGAACAGCAGTACTGCTGAAATGATGACCAAAGGAATTGAATTTCTCAACCAACCAATGAATAAAGCAATTAAACAAATGGAAATAACCAAAACAACCGCAGTCAGCATTAATGGCAGCTGATCCAATACATGTTGGAAATTCAACGTGTCATCTGCCAATTGGTAAACGGACTCTGAAATAAAGAACAATGTATTTGTTACAAAAATACTAATAAATACTCCTGGTCCGATAACGGATAAGCACAGTAACAACTTGCTGAAGAACACTTTTTTACGCGACATTGGATAGCCCAGCGTTAAATAGATATTACGTTCTGAATAAGCTTCCATCACATATTTGATCAACATGGCTGCTCCCAACATGACATAGCCGGCTACATTCGCAATAAAGGAAATTTGATAGAAAAACTGATAGCTGCTTATGTCCTGACCGCTTGGAACAGGGGCTGGTATCGGCTGACTGGAAACTATGGCAATTAAGTAAACCAGCATTAGAGAAACCAACGGAATGATTCCTGCTGTCAACAAATAGGGTTTTAGTGATCTCTTCTGACGTTCAATTTTTATTAGGCTCATTTTAGTTTCCCTCCATTTTTTCAATTAAGTAATCCTCAAAATTACTTCCATGTTCAGCCATCAGCTGACGCTTCGTTTGATTTAAAACAATTTCTCCATTGGAAATTACTGCAATCCGTGTAGCAATAGCTTCAACCTCAGCTAAAATATGGCTGGACATAATTACTGTTTTGTTCATCTCCACAATTTGCTCGATCAGTTGACGAAATTCACGAATCCCCTTCGGATCAAGTCCATTTAACGGTTCATCGATAATTACTAGTGCAGGATCATGAACCAGGCACCGAGCTAAAGCCAAGCGCTGCCGCATGCCGGTGGAATAAGTTTTGACTGGTATATCATTAATTTCCAAGCCCATTTGGTTCAGCCAGTAATCTACGTTTACATTCGAAATCTGCATATAAGCACAATGAATAATTAAGTTTTCTCTGCCGCTTAAATTCTCATAAAATACGGGGTCATTGATATTGAAGCCGATCTTCCTGCTATCAATTTGCCGGTCATAATCTTTGTCAAAGAACTGAAAGCTGCCGTTAGTTTTTATTGCTAGTCCTGTTAAAACTTTAAAAAGCGTGGACTTTCCAGCACCATTTTTTCCGAGTAAAACAAAAATCTCTCCTTGATCAACCGTTAAGTCTATTCCTTTCAAGACACTCTTGGTGCCATAATTTTTTTCTAACCGTGTAATAGTAACGACCTTTTCCATAATAAAACTTCCTCTCATTTTGCATACTAGCGGTATGTATTAGGCTAAAAAAAATTACCTACCACCGGTATGTATATCTTGAAAAAAATAGTCGATGCTCCGACTATCCTTTTTTCAACAAAGCAAATAATTTGTAGCTGTCTTCTAATAACTCATCGGTAATCAAGGGTACCCCGATTCCTTCAAATAATTGTTTAAAAAACTGCATTTTCCTTCTCGCCTCAGCCTCTGTCAGTACACTGATCTGAAAGCCCAGCCATAGGTTCATAGTAATCAGCGTCAGCTCCGCAACTTCTTCAGGAAATTCAGTTCGAATGGAACCGTCTTGGATTCCTTCCTGGACAATCTTAGCTATTTCCGGCGTGTACTCTTCAAATACTTGCAGGTATTGCTCTCCTAAAATACGCGGACTGCGCAACGCAACAGCTGCTGAATAACCAATGGATTGCTTTTTATGAGCATTTATAGATTCCTTTAATGAATTTTGCAGCTTCTCCAGTCCATTGTCTCCCTGCCACTCACTAAAAGTAGTCGATTCTCCAGCGTCAGCCATCAAGGTTTGCAAAATATCAAACTTAGAGTGGAAATGATGATAAATGACACCCTTAGTCATTCCTCCTAAACCATTAATGATATCTTGGATAGAAGTATCATCGTAGCCTTTTTCTAGAAAAAGCTTCTCCGCCACATCTAATATTTTCTGACGCGTTTGTTCTGGATTTCTTCCTCTCGCCATTTTCCTCACCTCTTACATACCACTGGTATCTGTATGCATCATACGTGGTAAAATCGGATCTGTCAACAATTTCTTGAAATTTTTTTCCTCAAAAAAAAAGCTGGAATTTTCTCCAGCTTAATCGTGTACAATCAAATCCATTGGATGAGGCCCGGCTACGCCTACAAAAACAAAACGTTCATCTCCAGTATTTTTCATGCCGTGCTGCTCGCCAGGACGAGAAATAATTAAATCGCCTTTAGTGATCTCTACTTCCTCATCATGACCAGGATAAAACGTACCAGTTCCCTGTACACAGATCCATAGATCGTCGGAGGTTGTATGAGAATGCTTAAAAACAGATTGACCAGGCTCTAGACACCATAGCGCTCCTGCAGTTTTATCGGTTTCATAAAAGAAGGATTTCTTTCCTTCATTGGGATCAAAACAGGCTAGTTCACTAATTTTAAACAAGCGTTCTTCAATTTTTGATTTTGACATCGATTTTACCTTCTTTCACTGTATTTTTTGATAGAAACGGAACAGCTGCTCAGCTGTTTGGCGAATACTTTCAAGAGTTGTTGCTTTCTTTAAGGTTTCTTCTTCGGAGGCAATTTGGCGAATAATTGGAAAAAAGGCATCAATTCCGTAATCGTTGCATTGTCCTGCATCATCAGAAACACTACCGGCAATGGCAACAAGCGGCTTTTGTTCAGTTTGTGCCCATTTGGCTAAGGCAGAAGGCACTTTCCCCATTACTGATTGGGCATCTAAGCGGCCTTCACCTGTGATGAGTAAATCCGCCGCCCGAATTTTTTCTGCCAGCTGTTTCTTTTGGGCTAGCAATTGAAAGCCGGGTTGGATTTCACCGTTTAAATAAGCTAAAATGGCAAAGCCCAGTCCGCCTGCAGCTCCAGAGCCTGGGGTCGTAGCCATGTCCCGTTGCAAATAGTCAGCCGTAATTGCAGCAAAACGCTTCAACAGCTGATCAATTTCTTTGATTTCATGGGACTTTACTCCTTTTTGCGGTCCGAAAATCGCCGTAGCACCTTGTTGCCCATTTAAAGGATTGGTTACATCACTGGCAATCGTGAACTGGCACTCCTGGATTTCCGGCAATACCTGGCTAGCATCAATCCCAACCATGTGTTTTAATTCACAAATATTGCGACCAATTTCCGAACCGTCAGCCTGAATAAAGCGATAGCCTAACGCCTGCAGCATCCCAAGCCCCCCATCATTAGTAGCACTGCCCCCCAAACCAATAATGAATTTCCGTTGACCTTTTTTGATCAGCTGCTGGATCAATTCTCCTAACCCATAGCTGGTTGCTTTCCAAGGATTTAAATCAGCTTTTTTGACCAGTGTAATGCCGGAAGTTTCCGCCACCTCTAAAATTGCTTGGTCCTTAATGATGCCATAAGCGGCTTCAACAGGCTCACCCAGCGGACCAGTAACCGGCAACTGTTGAATTTCTCCATCCGTTTGATGGACAAAGGCCTCAATTGTTCCTTCTCCGCCATCTGCCACTGGCAAAATGGTTATTTCAGCTTTCAGACCGGCTTGCTTTATCCCTTGCTGGACAGCAGCGCCAGCTTCTAATGAAGTGACGCTGCCTTTAAAGGAATCCATGGCAACTAAAATGTTCATTGAAATTCCTCCTATATTTTAAGGATTGACTACATTTTCTGGAGTCCCCTGCTGGAATTTCTTCACGTTTTCTACGGCAATCTCCATCAGACGGGCGCGTGATTCCCGCGATGCCCAGGCCATGTGCGGGGTAATAATAATATTTTTGGCTTTCAACAAAGGATTGTCCATTTGAATCGGTTCGGTGGACACCACATCAACTGCGGCTCCGCCAACTTTTCCTGAGTTTAAGCCGGCTTTCAGATCTGCTTCGTTCACTAGCTGACCACGAGAATCGTTGATAATCAGCACACCATCCTTCATTTTGGCGATGGATTCCTGATTAATCATTCCCTCTGTATCTGAGAACAATGGGCAATGCAGCGAAATCACGTCAGCTTCAGCATATAATTCATCCAAGCTGACCATTTTTGCTCCGGCTAGGGTATCGGCTTTAATACCTTTATCGTTGGCAATCACCTTCATGCCTAGCGCTTGAGCAATTTGACCGACCTTTTGACCAATGCGGCCAAATCCGACGATGCCCATGGTTTTATTGGCCAATTCCATTTGCGGTGAATTCCAATAGCACCAGTCCAAATTATTAGTCCAATCACCACGCTTTACAGAGTCAGAATGGGCACCGATTTGATGACAAAGCTCCAGCAGCAAAGCAATAGCATATTGTGCTACAGTGTCAGTACCATATGTTGGGATATTGGTAACTACAATGCCTAATGCCTTAGCTGCATCCACATCTACTACGTTGTAGCCTGTTGCTAAGACCCCTACATATTGGATCGCAGGTGCTTGTTCTAAAATTTCTCTGCTTAATTGCACCTTGTTAACGAGAACAATCTCGGCGTCCCCGATGCGCGACAGAACTTTTTCCTGCGGTGTCCGGTCATAAACCGTGACTTCTCCTAGCTGCTCCAAGCCCTTCCAGCTCAAGTCGCCTGGGTTTTCAGTATAGCCATCTAATACTACAATTTTCATCGTTGTCATCCTTTCTACTCTTCTAACAGTGACCAAGCACGTTCAATCACGCGCTTTGTATTGGCAACAATAATATCTGCATCTTCGTGAGGCCGCGGCTGTACTTCAAAGGACAAAACCATCGGATCACGTGCATCAAGGAACCCTTCATTTTTCAACACTTGGAAGAAGTCTAATAATTCCGGCACATCGTTGGCACTGTCAGGATAACCAAAACGAGGATGCAAATCCCCATAGCATTCACAGCCATCCTTGACCACATTATTGCCAATATGCAAATGGGTAATATAAGGCTTCGTGCATTGAATGACATATTTGCTCGTTTCATAGGTAGTTGGGAAATGCGACAAATCGACAATCAAGCCAAAATTATTGTGGGTCAAGCGAACATCCCCAGCAAAACGTGCGGCTAAAGGTGCCGGTCCAATCAAGGAACATTTATCCATGTCATAATCAAAAATTTCCAGCTCCACCATCATATCCTTTTTCGCTGCATAGGAGCACAGGTTGCGGGTGGTTTTCAACAACTGCTGATAGGCTTCTTCTTTCGTATCTTCCTTCCATTTGCCCGCTAAAAAGGCAATTCCTTTTGCGCCCAGATAATCTGCTTCATCGATTGCTTCCAATAAAGTTTTCTCAGCCAGCACTCGATCTTCTTCGTTTAAAGCGTTAGGATTCAAGCCTGGTCCTAATAACCGTGGCTGTGCGCCATAGCAAACGCGCATGTGGCTTTGTGCCAATAAATCTCGTGCCGCTGCTCGGTGATCGTCATCAGGAATTTGGGTCATCTCAATTGCATTGAAGAAGGAATCCTGCGCAACCTTGGTGACACTTTCCAGCATATCGTAGCGTTGCGGTGGATAGCTCATCCATTGAATTAAGCCCATATCAAAATATTTATGAATACTTTCGCGCATCTCACTCACTCTTTTCTGTATATTTTTTTGACTTCCTAAACGAAGGAAATCTGTTCTTCGTTTAGGAAGAAAAGCTCCGTTTTATTACACCTGGTCAGCACTTACAAAGGATTTTACATTGTCTAAGGCTGTCCCCATATCGCACAATTGCTCTGGTACACAAATTGCATCAATCACGTAGGTTCGACCGGAAGTTTGCGCTCGTTTGATGGCGGCCTTCAACTCATCTGGCGTGAAGACCCGCTCCCCTTGGCAGCCAAAGCCTTCTGCTACCTTAATGTAATCCATCGTGCCGTCTTGGTTGTAAGGCATATCTACCGCATACTCAAAGCCGTAAGCTCCCTTTTGATTTTGACGAATCAAGCCAAGGTAAGCATTGTTCACGATAATTACGATAATCGGCTTCTTGAAGGCGGCCGCTACAGCAATCTCTTCTCCCATGAAGGTAAATCCAAAGTCTCCCAACACAGTTACCGATTGTGCTTCGGGATCTGCCACCTTTGCCCCAAAGGCTGCTGGTACTTCATAGCCCAGTGTACCCGCACCACCGGATGGCAGATATCTTCTAGGACGGTCAATTTCCTGCAACTGTCCACTCCAAATCTGAGTGATTCCGCAGCCGGCAGTAAACATTGTATTTGCATCAAAGGCGGCATTCATTTCATGGAATACCCGATGCGGCATCATCGGAGTACCTTCAAAATCAGTTTTGCGAGCTAGTTCCTGACGTGTTTGCGGCAGATCAGCGGCACGCTGAGGATTGATTGGCCCCAAATTACGCGCTTTTGCTTCTGCAGTTAATGCTTGGATAGCTTTTTTTGCATCAGCAACAATACCCAAATCCGGCTCAAACACTTTACCGATTTGTTTCGCTTCAATATCAATATGAATAAATTGACGATCCTTGCGATAAACCTCTAGATTACCGGTATGACGATCAGTGAAGCGATTGCCAATGCCGATAACCAGATCGGAATCTAAGAAATACTTGTTTCCAATCGGCTGGCCTACTTGAATGCCAGCATGTCCTGCATTCAATGGATGCTCCACCGGTACACCGCCTTTGGCCATGTAGGTAGTAATGATGGGTATTTCCAGCATTTCTGCCAATTGAAGCAGTTCTTTTTCAGCCTTCGACAAGATAACACCACCGCCCATGATGAAGATCGGTGCTTTGGCAGCAGCCAGCATATCGATAGCGGTCTTGATTTGGGCTTGATCAGCTTCTGGTGTTTCAACTGTTGCTGGCTCATAGCTGTCAATCTCAAAATCTATTTCCGTTTGCTGAATGTCTAAAGGCAGGTCCAGCAAAACTGGTCCTGGTTTGCCAGAACGCATCAGGTAGAAAGCTTCCTTCATAATTTCAGGGGTTTTCGCTGCATCCTTAATGCAAAATACTTTTTTACAAACCGTTGCCGCGATACTTTCCATATCTACACATTGGAAAGCATCCTGCTCCATTTGCCACGTATTGGCCTGTCCGGTAATCGCCAGCACCGGAATTGAATCGATGTTGGCAGTATAAAGACCGGTAACAAAGTTGGTTGCCCCAGGCCCAGAGGTACAAAGCGCAGCGCTGATTTTGTGAGAGGCTCGATAGTAACCATCGGCGGCGTGCATACAGGCTTCTTCATGGCGCATACAAAAATGCTCGATTGGCGCATCCTCTAAATATTTGTAAACGGGGTTAATGCCTGCTCCTGGAATTCCAAAGGCATCGGTGATTCCTTCTTTAACCATAATTTGCACAATTGCTTCTGCTGCTTTCATATAATCTCCCTCTTTCGTTTCACTATGTGATATTGCGTTTCATTTTATTGTATGTTACCATGGGCTCATCACCATAACAATGAGAGCGGTCTCTTTTTGGCAGCTCGTTTTACGATTTGTTCATAGTGAACAATTGAACAATATTAATTCCAAGGAGTCTATCGATATGGAAGAAAAACATATGAAAGTGAATCACTCGCTGCAAAAGGCTTTTGCCATTATTGAAATGATGGCAGAAAGCGGTGCGGAACTGCCGCTAAATGAGATTTCTAGGCAAACCGGTTTGCCTAAAGCAACAGCTCTGCGTCTGATTTATACACTGCAAACCATGGGATACATTCAGCAAAATTCTCGAACCAGTGAGTATTCTCTCTCACTCAAGTTCCAGCTATTGACCAATCATACAGATATTTACCATGATATGATCGAATTAATCCGTCCATTTATGCAAAGGGTTTCAAATCACTTGGCAGAGGCTACGTGTCTTTCCTTGTGTGACAACCAGGAGCTGGTCTACATTGAATCAATTGATAGTCTCGATAACCTGCTTAATGTTACTCAAAAAATCGGTAAACGAGCCCCTTTGTATTGCACTGGCGCAGGTAAGCTTTATTTGTCTGCTATGACTTCTGAAGAACTCACTCGCTACTTAGATGAGACTCCACTGTTGGCGTTAACCGCACATACACTGACGACTAAAGAAGCACTTCAGCAAAAAATTTCTGACATTCAGCACGCAGGTTATTCGCTAGATGAAGAAGAGTGTGAAATTGGCGTTAAGTGTGTCGCTGTACCGATTCGCGATAGCCAGGGGAAAATTATTTGTACCTTAAGTGTATCGATGCCCGCCATTCGAGCCACGGAAGAGAAAATTCAGCAAACCATTACTACTTTGAAAACAGTCAGCGCAGAAATTCCTTTATAACCTACTAAAAATGCTGAAAAAACAAGGAGGGAACCTTTTTGACTACATTAAAACATATTCTAGCTATTCAACGTTTTTCCGAATTGCAGCTGATTAATGAAGGGGCTGATTTGGAGCGTCCTTTAGATACAGTGGAAATTTCTGAAACACCGGATGTCAGTTACTATATTCCCAGCAATGCCCTACTGGTAACCACTGCCATGGCCTTTCAAGATGACGTGGAGGGCTTATGCGAGTTTATCCGTTCCTTAGCCCGTGTGTCTTCTGCCGGAATCGCGATTAAGGTAGGCCGCTTCCTCCCAACCTTAGACCAACGGGTAATTGATACTGCCAATGAATTATCTTTTCCAATTATTCAAATTCCCATGAGCATGACCTTGGGAGATATCTCCCATAAGCTTTTAAGCTACATTTGGAAGGATCAAACGGAGCAAATCTTTTTTTCTTTAGAAATCCAACAAAAATTTGTTAACCTAATGATTCGTGGTGCATCACTGGATACCTTGATCAAACAGCTCAGCTCTATGATTAAGCAATCGATTATTTTAGTGGATTCCTTTGGACAGATTACCTGCTCCAGCTTGCAGTTTTCTAATTACGATCTGTTGAATTCCCAACAGAAAACTCAAAGCCTGCTGGAAAAAATCAAAGATTGTCAGCAGCGCAAAGCAAAGGAAAGCTTTATCTTCGAGCTGGCTGAGGATGAAAAAACCTTAATTAGTGTCTTTCCGATTGGCTCAGATCGCTATTTCCCCTTTATGCTGGTGATTTTTGAAGCCGAAAAGCTGCCGTATCCCTTCTCCCAATTCGCCATTCAGCAATCCTTGACGGTTCTGACCCTAACCTTATACAAGGAACAGACCTTAAAAAATGAAAAACGGGCGGAGCGGCGCAGCCTGCTGACGTATTTACTGAATCATTTAACCTTGACTGAAGATGCCGAATGGCTGGAGTATAAAAAGCATTTTCCCATGCTGAACTCCAATTATTATCGAATCGTCTACATTCATGCTGTCATTCCTATGAACAAGCAATATTATTCCAAGGAAATAGATGCTTTAATTTATGATTATCTCTATGACAACGTCGAAAAAAAATATAAGAGCATGATGCTTTTTCCTACAGAACAGTTGAATCAATGGATCTTTATTGTGCAGCAAAAGGAAGATATTTTACCGATACTTGAAGAGGTTCATGATTATCTGGCCAAGTTCTTTAGTGTTTACACTCGCTTTGGCATTGGTGATCCAGTTAATAACATTGATCTGCTGCATTTTTCTTACAAGGAAAGCAAAAATGCTCTTGAGGAAGCTGAGGGCTCGAATAAATTTGTTTACTACAATAAGATTCAAGGAATTAAGCGCATTACTGAGAATGTTTCAGATGAGGATTTGCGTTACTTTTGTATCTCCATCTTGAAGAATCTGGCTTACCCTGAAAATCAGCTGGACATTGAGCTGCGCCGCACGATCATGACCTATCTGGATAATCAGTGTGAAATCACTAAAACGGCTGAGGCTTTGTTTATTCATCGCAACACAGTGAAATACCGAATAAAAAAATGCGAAGAATTATTCAACACACCTATCAACGATCCTGAATTTTCTTTGCAGCTGAGGGTCGCCTTGTTTCTATCTGAGCCGGAAGCCCATTAGAAGGAAATTTACTCAAAAAAGCTCGAACAGTTATCAGTCTTTAAAGTCTGAAACCTGTTCGAGTTTTTAGGCTGCATTAATTAGAATTGTTTACTACAGCATTGGTCGCCTTTTCCTGGCAAAATCTATTAATTAAATAGAACACCAAAGTACCGGCTAAAATAATGCCAATCGCTAGATAAAATGCATAAACTTTAGTCCCGGTGGCATCCGAGATAAAACCAGTAACCGATGGCACGATAACCGATGCCGACATTCCAAAGAAATTAAACACACCATAAGTCGTCGCAATACTCTTTTTAGGCGCAAACTGTCCCAGCCAGGAAATGATAATCGGCTCCACGGCCAGCTTACCAAAGAACCCATACGCCATAATCCCAAAAACCAACAGCATTTGGTTGGAGGTGGTAATGGTGAAGAACAGCATACCAGCTGCCAAGATTTCTAAAATGATAATAATCGTGGTTTTTTTGGTAGGAATCTTATCGGCAATTCGGCTAAAAAATAGTGCCCCAGGAATAGCCGTGAAAAAGACCAGGGACGAGGCCAGCCCAATCGCTGTCCCTTGAAACCCGCGTTCCGTTTCTAAAAAGTTCGGCAGCCAAGTATCGATTAAATAGTAGGTATACAAGGTCGAAAAATAGAGAATATAGGCAGCAATCATCGGCAGTTTAAACAAGTCTTTGATGGAGCCTTTGCTTTTCGATGTTTCGACGGCTTTATGATTGACGTCTTTTTGCTCCGGTCGGATAAATTTGCCAAAAATAATGACCATAATCCCAATTAGAGCAACTGTGGCAAACAGCAAGTACTGCCAAGGCAGAACGCCCTCACCGACTAAGAAGCTGGAAGAAACCAGGCCTAAGCCGCTGCCGACAGCTGTTCCGCTATTAACAATCGCAGTGGCCAAGCTTTTTTTATCGGCGGGTACATACTCGGTTGTCAATGAGTAAGCCACACCATAATAAGTTCCGCAGCCTAAACCGGCTAAGACACTCCCAGCAAAAACCGCGGTTAAGCTGCTGGCGCTTGCCACAAATAAAGTCCCTAATCCAAACAGCAAAAAGCCGGGAATCATAATTTTTTTCTTACCAAAGCGATCGACTAAAAGCCCTGATGGAATCTGCATGCTGACATAGCCTAAGAAATAAAAGCTGGAGATGTTCCCCAGCTGAGCATCGGTGGCCCCGCCAAAATAATTACTAATGATGGGATAAATCGGGGTTAGCACCGTCCGATAAATCCAGATAACAATCCAGCCTGCAGTTAAGATGAAAATGATCTGCTTCCAATAGGGAGCTCGCTTATTTTCATTGATTTCCATTTATTACGTCCTCCCTTATCTAAAAAGGCTTCGCCAGCTTGGGCGAAGCCAAACCAATTAAATTGCTGCCAGCAATCTAGCTATTATTTTTTGATGAATTGTCCAGGGAACTCAGCTGTTACCCCTTCGCTTTGGCTGTAGATACTTTGTCCCCGTAAAATGGTTTCTACTACCTGAGCGCCAATTTCACGACCAATGTAGGGACTGATTTTGTTGCGGTATTCTAAGTCTTCTGCCTTCAACGTATACGGTGCATTTGGCTTGATTAATACAAAGTCAGCATCTTTGCCTACGCTGATCCGGCCTTTAGTATCTAACCCAAAGCGGTCAGCAGGATTCGTCGCAATAATGTCAGCGAACTGCTTCAAAGACATGCCGCGTTTTTGTACCCCTTCGTCATACATCACATCTACGTTGTTTTGTACACCTGAAATTCCGCCCCACGCTTCGAAGGCATTTTCTTTATCCTTCAAATCGGGCGTACATGGTGAGTGATCCGAGGTAACAAAGGCAATTTCTCCTGCCATTAATTTGTCCCACATAGCTGCCCGGTTTTCTAAGTCGCGAATCGGTGGTGAGCATTTCACTACTGGCCCGATAGCATCCAGCTCATCAGTATGGAAGTACAGGTAATGCGTGCAAGTTTCGCAGGTTACATCCACCCCTTCTGCCCGAGCTTTGGTTACTTCTTCTACCCCTTCAGGACAAGCCACGTGACAGATGTGAATGCGACAGCCGGTTTCTTTAGCGAACAAAATCGCCCGGCGGATAGGTTCCACTTCGGTAAAGACTGGTCGGCTTTCAACGTAAGCTTTCAAGGTTGTTTCACCATTTTTGTAGGCTAAATCCCCTAATTTGTCGGTGATTGCTGCGTTTTCCGCATGAATTGCCAACACTTTGCCTGTTTTAGCGATTTGCTTCATGCCTTCATATAACGAGTAGTCATCCACATTCATGAAGTCGCCATCAATCGTGCGATCCCCGCAGGTAGCCATAAAGCATTTGTACGCTGCTACGCCGCCGTCATTTAATTCTTGAATACCGCCTTCAAGGTTTAACGGAGTCAGACCGCCAAAGGAGCCCACATCCGAACGTAATTTATTGTCGCCAGCTTGGTACTTAATCTCCAAGCTTTCTTTGTCGGTGGTCGCCGGTACTTGGTTTAACGGCATTTCCATGAAAGATGTTACGCCGCCTTTAGCACAAGAAGCAGTTCCGGTTACATAGCCTTCCCATAAGTCGCGGTAGCCGCCTCCCGGATCAGTAATATGCACATGGGCATCCACCATCCCAGGACTGACAACCAAACCAGCAGCATCGATTACTTTCTCGCCAGCTAAATCGTCTCCAATAGCTGAAATAACCCCATCCTTCACTGCAACATCTGTTTTGACTTCTCCGCTTTCTAAAATAACCAGACCGTTCTTAATTACTAAATCGTGATTCATACTTTTTTCATCCTCTCTTTTTTTAATCAAAGGCTTCTTCAGTTTTTCCTGCAGAGCCTAATTTCTTCAAACCAAGGTAAATAGCAAATGCACAGCCAAAGCCAACCAGCCAAGAGACGTTAGAGATCGCTTGCATTGCGGGAATGAATTGTCCGCTTAAGGAAACAATCAACGCAATAATTGTAGCGATATAGGCTTGACGATTAATTCCACGATAAATATTTTTAGAATTATCGGCTTTTGGGTCAATGTACAAGGCATTTAAATCAATTGTTTGTTTGCGAATAAAGAAGTAGTGAGCGATCATCACACCTGCAACCGGGCCAAGTACGGCACCAATTGAATTCAGGAAAATAAAGATACTGTCGGCATTTTCCATCAGCTTCCAAGGCATAATGACAAAACTGATTAAACCAGCAAGAATAACCCCTTTTTTATAGGTCATTTTTTTCGGGAATAACGCACACAGCTGGTAGGCTGCTGGAATAATATTTCCCGTTGCATTGGTAGAAATCGTTGTCAGTAAGAACACTGTCATGGCTACGATAATCGCCGGGAAGCTGTCCCAACGATCCACGATATTCAAAACGTTCCATTCTTGAATACCATAATGAATCGATCCGCCAATCAAAATAGCTACACTTGAGAAGGCAAAAATCACGTACGCAACCAGCAGGCTCGCCATTTGACCAACCGTTTGATCTCTCGTAGATTTTGCATTTTGAGTAAAGTCAGAAACACTGGCTCCTGGAGCAGCCCAAACGGCTAAAACCGAGTTAATGATCATAAAGTAAGCAAATACAGGGTTCATTGCTTGAGTTGCACCAGTCGTATCAAAGTTCAAAATTGGTCCAATTCCGCCCGCAACCCGCAAGGCCCAAATAGCCATTCCACCGAACACAATGTAAATCAAGGGACTTAAAATAGCGGTAAATTTGTTCAGCATGTCGCCGCCGCCAATTCCGATCAACACGTTCAAGGCCCAAAAAAGTGTAAAAGCGATTAAACCAGGAATACCAATTCCGAAAAAGCTGGCGTCGCCTCCTAGAGCCAAAAAGCCGGGCCAAACTTTGCCGATTAAAACCAATAATGCCAAAGAACCGGTATAGTTCTGTAAGCCAAACCAAGCGATTGCTGCAACACAGCCTCGCAGAAACCCAGGAAGCTTGGCCCCAATATCACCATAGGTTGCGCGCAAGTGAAGCGCAAAAGGAATGCCGTATTTCGATCCGGCACGTCCATTCATTGTCATAAATAACGCGACCACCAGTGCACTGATGACTAAAGCAAACATCACATTAATTGGCGATAATCCCAAAAAGAGAAAGCCTCCCACCGCTGTATAATTCGGAATGTTGTGCACTGAACCCATCCAAAGGGTAAAATAATTCTTTACACCCATATTTCGTTTCTCTAAAGTTTTAGGAAGCATGTCTTCGTTGTAGCCCCGCCCTTTAAATTGAGCGATTTCCTCTTGAGAAACCTGGTAATCTTCGTTCTTCAATATCCCTTCCTCCTAACTGCAAATCAGTTCGAATGCCTGATATCTAAGAAAAGCTGCTTAGTATCAAAGCTGCGTGATAAATTGAGAAGTGAATCCTTATAAGCAATAGAATGAACGCGCGTTTTTACCGATGAAAGACCGTCGTCTTCCAGCTGACTGCCAACCTGAAGTTTTCCTTTCCTTTATCGTCTTTTATTGTAAGCGGTTAACCCGTTTTCTACATTGGTCATACTTGCTAAAAGAAGAAGAGAATCTTTGTGCTTTTCGAACAAACTGCCTGTCTAGAAAGAAAAAAAGAGCAGGAAAGGGCTCGTTTCTGGGCGATTTCCATACTCTTACAATTGACTACTTAATAGCTTTCCTTTTCATAATACGTCAACAACGTACGCAAGGCTGCATTAGGGTCTAGGCCTTTCACACCACTATTCACCAGATAAGCTGAGAAAATAGTGACAAAGGTCACGATATTCATTTTTTGGACGACATAGCCCATTGTGCCAATGCGCCAAATCTTGCCGTGCAGCGCACCAAAAGAGGAGGCGATTTCTACTCCATACTCTTTTAACAGACCACTGCGAAAGGCTTCTCCATCTAAGTTTTCCGGGATTTCGACGCAGGTAACCATCTTCATTTCATGATGATTGTCACTATAAATGGTTAGTCCCAAGGCTTTTAAAGCTTTTTTCAAAGCGGTATGATGATATTCATGACGCTGAGCTCGCTTCTCCACCCCTTCTTCTAAAGCTAGACGCAAGCCTTGATACAAAGCATACATCATAACGGTTGCTTCGGTATGGTGGTTCAGGCGACGCTCACTCCAGTAATCCTGCAGCTGAGTTAAATCTAAATAATTACTGGTAATAAAGGGATTATCTGCCTCATCTTCGGCAGTCCGGATACCACTTTCCACTCGTTTACGTTTATTAATTTCCTCCGCAAAACGATCATTAAAGGTAATCGGCGTAATACCCGAAGGAATCGACAAACACTTTTGTGCCCCGCCAATTACTGCATCCAGTTCCCATTCATCTACCGGAATCACCGTACCCAAATAGGTTGCTACAGCATCAACAACGGAGAAGACTCCTCGTTCTTTACACGCTTTACCCAGTTGATCCATCGGCTGCATCCGGCCAGTAGAGGTTTCTCCATGGACCAAAGCCAAAACCTTTGGCTGAATTTCATCCAAAGCAGCAATGATTTCTGCTTGATCAAAAACTTCCCCCATTGGACGTTGGATTGTGTGTACCTCGCCACCTGCGCGCTCCGCTAATTCAACCAGCAGCTGACCAAAACGACCAATGATGGGAACTAAGACTTTATCCCCTGGCTTAACAATGCTAGCAATCACAGCTTCAATTCCCGCTCGACTAGTCCCGTCAATTGGAAAAGACCATTTATTTTTTGTCATGAAGGATGCGCGAATCATCTCCATCGTTTGATTCATGATATTGGTAAAATCAGGGTCAAATTGTCCTAAGATAGAGGAGCTCATCGCCTGAGATACTCGCGGATCAATCCCCACCGGTCCGGGAGTCATGATTAAACGTCTTTCTATTCTCAATTCTTCCATTATTATCCACTTCTTTCCTACTATTACTTTTATCTTAATCGATTTTAAGTAAGAAAACGTTGTTCATAATAGACAATTGCCAGGGAAATAACTGTTTAAAGAAACCAAAAAGACAGGCAAAAGACCAAAAGCGGCCGCTTTTGGTCTTAAACTCAGCTGACTGCCTTAGCAGCCGCTTTTTTCTTTTGTAATTTTTTCGCAAAATAGGGAACTTCGTCTGCTGAAGTATAGACAAAGTGTCCCGGGGCTACCTCTCGCAGCTGACGCTCTTTTGTGTCGCGCGGGTCAGCTTGATAAGTAATCCGCTGCCGCTGACGTTCGTAAGCTGGATCTGGCAATGGAATAGCTGACAACAGACTTTCCGTATATGGATGCACCCCATAATGATAAATGTCGTCACTGCTGCCCATCTCTAATAAGTGGCCGTTGTACATTACGCCGATACGGTCACTGATGTGCTTCACCATCGACAAATCATGGGCAATAAACAAATACGTTAAGCCATGAGACTTCTGCAAATCCTGAAGCAAGTTAACCACCTGTGCCTGAATCGACACATCCAAGGCCGAAATCGGCTCATCACACACGATAAACCGTGGATCTACCGCTAAGGCCCGAGCAATGCCAATCCTTTGACGTTGTCCCCCAGAAAACTCATGAGGATAACGGGAACTATGGCTGGGATTCAAACCGACTGTTTCCAGCAGCTGATTCACCCGCTGATCCCGTTCCTGTTTAGATGCCACTAGGCCGTTAACATCCAACCCTTCAGCAATAATATCCTTCACCTTCATACGGGGATTTAATGACGCATGGGGATCTTGGAAAATCATTTGCACATCCTTGCGAAAGGCGGTTTCGGCTTTTTTACCCTTGATTTTAGTAATATCCTGACCATCGTAAATAATTTCGCCGCCAGTTGGCTGATTCAGGCGCAGAATCGTACGTCCAGTAGTTGATTTTCCGCTGCCGGATTCACCTACTAGGCCAAATGTTTCCCCTTCATTAATATGAAAGCTGACATCGTTTACGGCCTTCACTTCATTTTTTCTTCCTATATTAAAGGACTGCTTCAAGCCCTTCACTTCTAATAAGACTTTTGCCAACCTAATTCCTCCTCCTTGAAACTGCGGTAATCATTTTTGCAGCCGTATGCCATGATGGTTTTGAAACAATTCCCAGCGGCGCAGAATTTCCTGCGGGGGAGTAACCGTTGGAGCCTGCGGTGCCAGCAGCCAGGTTGCTGCCTTATGGGTTTCCGACAAGTGGAAAAAGGGCGGCTCCTCTTGGGTGTCAATTTCCAGCGCAAAGGGATTGCGAGGATAAAACGCATCTCCCTGAGGCGGGTCCAGCAAATCCGGCGGTGAGCCTGGAATGGCAAACAATCGTTCGTTGGCATCATCCAAGGTGGGCATTGATCCTAACAAGCCCCAGGTATATGGGTGTTGCGGATTATAGAAAATCTCCTCAGCAGTTCCCACTTCAACAATCTTCCCAGCATACATAACGGCCACCCGATCAGCCACATTTGCTACTACGCCTAAATCATGGGTAATAAAAATAATTGAGGTGTTCATTTTCGATTGGATATTTTTTAGCAGCTCTAAAATCTGCGCCTGAATCGTCACATCTAAAGCTGTCGTTGGTTCATCCGCAATTAAAATTTCTGGATAACAGATTAAGGCAATCGCAATTACAATCCGTTGCCTTTGTCCGCCGGAAAATTGATGAGGATAACTCTTCAAACGTTTTGGCGCATCAGGAATCCCGACTAGCTCCAATAATTCTAACGCTGCATCCATACTTTCCTTTTTTGAAACCTTCTTGTGCTTGCGCAGAGATTCAGCCACCTGTTTTCCGATAGGCATTGTCGGATCCAAGGAAGTCATTGGGTCCTGAAAAATCATGGCAATTTCCCTACCGCGAATCCGGCGCATTTCTTTATCTGATTTATCGACTAAATTTTCGTTTTTGAAGATAATTTCTCCATGGTCAATGTTAGCATTGGCCGACAGCAGCTGCATAATCGCGCGACTAGTAACTGATTTCCCACTGCCGGATTCGCCTACGATAGCCAGTGTTTCTCCTTTATACAGATCCAAATCCACTCCGCGAATGGCTTTGACTTTGCCGGCATAAGTATCGAAGGAGATGTTTAAATTCTTCATTTCCAAAACTTTTTCCATCCTGTGTGTCACTCCTTCATCTTTGGATCAAAGGCATCCCGTACACCATCAGCCAACAGATTGAAACAAATCATAATAACCGAAATGGTGATCGCCGGAATCCATAATAAGTATGGCAAATACAAGAAGGTCTTGTAGCCGTCATTCAGCAAAGTTCCCAGTGAAGCCGCCGGTGGTGTCAGCCCCAGCCCGATAAAGCTCAAGAAGGCTTCAAAGAAAATGGCTGAGGGAATGCTGAACATCATTTGAATGATGATGACACTGGAGATGTTAGGCAAAATATGCTTTAAAGCAATCCGCCATTTGGGCTCGCCCAAGGTCATGCCAGCTAAAACATACTCCTGATCCTTTAGCTTAAGGGTTTGCGCCCGGACAATGCGGGCCATCGGAATCCAGTTGGTAATCGCCATTGCCGCTACAATTGAAATAATACCTGGCTTGAAAACCACCAGCATCAAAATCATTACCACTAAATTAGGTATTCCCGACAGAACCTCCAAGAAACGCTGCATCACGTTATCTACCCGACCACCGATTAACCCGGAAATCAGGCCGTAAACCACACCGATGGTAATATCAAACAGAGCCGCAATGAAGGCAATCAAAAGTGAAATTCGGGTTCCCATAAACAAGCGGCTTAAAACATCGCGACCTAAGCCGTCAGTTCCTAAATAGAAATTCACATTGGCTGGGACATCCGCTTCCTGATATTTATCCACCATCTGTCCAGCCACTTCCATCTTCCCGTTTAAGCCATCAATATCGACACCGGGAATCCGTGGCGGCAAATTAATGTAATCGATGTTTTGCTGGGTTGGATTATGGGGGGAGACGAAAATCGTCACTACTGAAATCAAAATAATGATGCCTAGAGCTGCCATTGAAATGACGGCCGCTTTATTTTTCTTCAAGCGGCGCCATGAATCCTGCATAAAGGTCAATGAAGGCATCGCAATTTCTTCTCGCTTAGCTGCGGTACTGCCCTGCAGCAGTTCAAAGGCACTCGCTGGCAGGTCTTTTACTTTTTTTGATACGTCCATTAGCCTTTGCTCCCTTCTGACAGGCGAATCCGTGGATCAACCAAGCCGTATAAAATATCTACGATGAAAATGACAACCACCAGCATAAAGGAATACAAAATGGTAACCGCCATAATGGTTGGATAATCATTGGTGGTAATTGATTTAACAAACTGCTCGCCAATCCCGGGAATGGCAAAAATATTTTCGACCACTAGTGAACCCGTCATCAGTGCCACAGCCAAAGGACCAATCAAGGTCAACAGAGGAATCAGGCTGTTGCGCAGGCCGTGCTTAAAGGCAATTTGCCAACGACTCAGCCCTTTTGCTCGAGCCAGCTCCACGTAATCGCTGTGGAGCACCTCCACCATTTCCGTTCGGACAAAACGGGCCGAATCGGCTAATGGCGACATCGCTAAGGCAATCGTCGGTAAAATAGTATAGATGAAGCCGTCCCATTTCGCGATGGGAAACCAGCCTAGCTTAATGGCAAAAACATATTGCAGCAGTACGGCAAATACAAAGTTGGGAATTGACCGGCCTAAGATCGCCATTAAGGTAGAGGAAGTATCCACCCAAGTATTTTGCTTCATAGCTGAAATAGTTCCTAGTAAAATTCCAGCTAAGGTCCCAAAAATAATTGCCTGCAAGCCCAGCTGCAGCGAAGGTCCGATCCGGCCAGCCAGCAAAGCGGCCACAGGCTGGTTTTTAAATTGGAAGGAAATTCCGAAATCACCGTGAAGCAGGTTGGATAGGTAAATCCCGTATTGGACAATTACCGGTTTGTCCAAGCCGACTTGACGATTGAGCATTTCAATCGTTTCCGGACTTAAACGTTCTTGATTGGTATAAGGGGTTCCTGGTAATAATTGCATCAGGAAAAAAGTGACTGTCGCAATCAGCCACAGGGTAATAATCATAAAAAATACACGGTTTAATAGATATTTTATGTAACTATTCAATGAAACCTTGCCTCCCTTTTTTGTGTTCAGTTATTGAACAGCTCTATCCTTTTTAGAAAGGCTTACCTACTCTTTTGCAGCCTTTATTCTTTGACTTCCCTTCTGATCTTCGTTAAATTACAGATAACGAAGCAAAAGGAGTTTATTATGAGAAAAATTGTCTTGCCCTTAAGTCTGGGCATTATTATTATTTTGGCAGTGGTCGGTTATTCAGCTTTCACCGATACGTTAACCTTACAAGCCTTGTCTGATCGTTTGTTTCTATTCAGTTTGCCGCTGATGATTGTCAGCGGATTTCTTTGGGTACGATCCTCGGGCTTTTTCCACCTGTTCCAGCAATCCTTTCAATTAAAAAAGCAGAAAAAGACGGCGGTTCCTTCAAGTTCTATCCCAGCAGGTCCTCTGATGTTTAGCCTAGTTCTGACTGGTCTATTATTGGGAGCCTCCCTTCTTTTTCTGTTCATTGCTAGTGTTTAAGCTTTATTCTTCAATAGAAGTCCACTTATAATCCCATGAGGCTCCAGCAGGATGGTGAACAATTCCTTTGACCTTTTCATTAATCAAATGACCTTCTGCCTTTTGATAGATTGGGGCAATCCCCATTTCATCCACGATCAGCTTATTGGCCTTTTGCAAGTCTTCCCAACGAGCCGCTTCATTGGTAGCGTTGGTAGTAGCTGCTGATTCAATCAATTTATCGTATTCAGGGTTGCTCCAGCGTCCACGGTTATAAGAATTCCCAGTGGTGAACAAATCAGTGAAGCTGCTTGGGTCAACATAGTCGGCACCCCAACCACCAAGCAATACATCAAAGTCTCCACTGTTTGAGCGATCCAAACGAACAGATAGCGGAACCGGTGTTGGTGTTACAGTCACACCAGGCAGATTTTCTTCAATACTGCTTTGCAGATATTCAATCAGCTTCTTGGTTGAGTCTGTATCTGACGCTAAAATATTAAAGTTCAAGGAATCAATGTTCAAGGCTTGCTTCGCTTTGTCCCAATGCTCCTTGGCTTTTTCTTTATTGTAGGAAACTAAATTGCCGGCTTCCTTAGCAAAATCTTCGTCGGTTTTTGGATCTTTAGACATATCCTCTGGAACTAGACCGGTTGAGGCAATCGAGCCATCCCCTAAAATTTGCTTCGTCAAGGCATCTCGATTGATTGAATAAGAAATGGCTTTACGCAAATCTTCATTGCGGAAAGGAGAATTGTCTTCCCGTTGGTTGTACTCCAAATAGTACGTCGTAGCTTCTTTAAAGGATTGATAGCTAGGATCATTAGCATTTTGCTGAGCCAGTTCGCCTGAAAGAATGACATCATCCGCTTGACCGTCCTTAAACAGATTCAACGCAGTCGAAGATTCTTTTACTACACTGACATTAACATCCGACAGCTTAACAGTATCCTTGTCCCAATAATTATCATTTTTCTTATAAGACCATTCGGTGTCCGTTCCTGGACCGTCAAAGCCTTCTAAGGTAAATGGACCATTGTAAACGGCTTTATCACTCTTAGTCGCATATTCCTTGCCGTTTTCTTCTACCACCTTTTGGTTTTGCGGGAAGAAGGATGGGAAGGCCAACAGATATTGGAAGTACGGTGTTGCTTGCTCCAAGGTAATTTCCAGCTCATGATCATTTACAGCTTTAATGCCTAATTCTGATGGTTGCTTCTCTCCTGCAGTAATAACTGCGGCATTTTTAACAGGTTCAAACAAGTAGGCATACTCAGAAGCCGTTTCCGGTTTAACCGTTCGTTGCCAGCCATAGACATAATCTTGGGCTGTTACTGGATCACCATTCGACCATTTTGCGTCCTCTCTTAATTTGATTTTATAAGTTAAACCGTCTTCACTAACCTCTGCCATTTCACTAGCACCGGCAGCTTGCGGCTTATTATCTTTATCTAAACGGTAGATTCCTTCATATACATTGTTTAACGCTGAGAAACTAATTGTATCGGTTGCCAGCGACAAATCAGCAGAAGGCATTTCTTGTGGAACGACGACATTGAACACCCCACTTTGGCCTCCGCCACCGCCTGCTGCACTGCTGCTCCCTGTATCACTGTCACTATTGCCATAGCATCCTGCCAACGCGATTCCACACAATGCAATAACACCAAACGCCATCATCTTCTTCATATACATTCCCCTTTTTCCAAATATTCAGATTACTCTGTGTTTTTTGATGATGGTTTGTATTCTAAATAAGTCGTCATTAAAAATCAATCATTTTATCTTAATCATAATGTTAAATAACTGTCATCATTAAGTTATAAACTCATAAACTACTAACAAAACACCCCTCAACCCCTGCTAAGTAATTTTAAATAACTCAAATTTTTATCTTTATATGTACCGATACTCATGTTATTTTTTCTAATAATTTTTATTTCAGATTCTGTCTTGTGATTTAATAAACTTCTAATTTTAAACGCTTATAAAAAGTAAGCTTCTGAAAATAACTATTTTTAGAAACTGATAAACAGTCGTTTTTGAAATTTAGACGTTTTTTTTTAAAAATATATTTATGTGCTTTTACTTGATGTTCAGCCTTAAACTAATTCACTCTAGACCTTTACCAACTACTTAGGATTTGCAAGATTTAGTCACAAATATGTGATCTTTTTTACCCCACGATGCGTTTGCCAATTTTTTGTACGTTCTAATCTCCGTTTCCTAATATTGTAAAAAAATTTTTTACCCAAGGTGATTGATTTTTAAAAACAATTTTTTTGTATAATTATTTTTCTTAACTCTTGGAAATTCAGTTCTGACAATCATTCGTAATTGTAGTAGTTTTTTTAAAATATCACCTATAATCTATTTTCCGCCGATTACAAAAAATAATCTCCGAGAAAAATAAGAAAACACTATTGATTTTCTATATCCTATTGTAGTAATATGAAACCGTATTCTTATAACGGCGAGGAGAGTTAAAATGACAAAAGTAAAGTTGGGCAGATCACAGGTATTTGGATTTAGAAATCGGAAAAATTTAGAAAAGCGCATAAATGACTACTATAAAGAGACTCAAGATGCCGTTCATGTCATCTTTTGTGCAATTGCCATTGCTGTACGAAATGGGTTGAGTGCGTCTGATTTTTCTTTCATTGCCAAGGAATTAATTCGGTCCTTATTCTTGGAAAACGATGCTGTTCGATCCATCCCACTTTCTTGTATTTACTTCCGCGATCATTTTAACGACGACGAATTGCAAACCGTTATCAACCGCCTATTCAACAGCCAAGAAGAATTTGAGCAATTAACCGAGAGCACTCGTTTATATATAGAAGATCTGCGTCCTTTATTGAACTCTAAGGAACAGCCTACCAAACAGAAATCCAATATGATTTCCTACTTCAAGGATGCCAATGGCAAAAAACACAGCTGGACCCTCAGCAATGTCAATCCTACTATCACAAAAGAACAACACTATGCCCTCCTATCGATTTTAGGAACCTTGGACATTTTTGAAAAAGATGGGGTCCGTCGTTTTGTGGAGCCGATTTATGCGGATTTCTTAATTTATAAGTCAGGCTTTGATAACAGAAATGAAGAAGAAGCAGTGAAATTGCAGCAAAAACTCAGCGGGAAGCTATTACCAATTACTACCCAAGTTGAAGTCGAAACCGCTAATGATGCTGAAACGGCTGAAGAGGAAACTGCTCTTAACCCTAACGATGATCAAGACATCCAGGCTCAACGGGATTTCTTAATGGAGAATTTCGATCCTTCCACCGTGCCGGAAGAAGAGCTTCCTGATTTGACGCTGAAAGCTATTTTAGAGAGGAAACCATTGCGGCAGGTTCAGCAGGAACAGGAGAAAGCAGATAGTGAAAAAAGCCAGAGTAAACGGCCACTTACTAGAGAAGAACGACTCAGACAGCTTCAAGCGCTGCGCAAGGGCAAGCCGCAGCAAAACAAACCAAGCATCATCAATCAAATCAACCGGCGGAGAAAAAAGCGGAAGTAGCGCGGCTTTTGGAGCGGTACAAAAAAACGCCCAACACATCATTCCCATGTGTTTGACGTCTCAAATTATGTTTAGCAGCTAATAGCCTTTTTCCTTTAGATCAAGAATCAGCTCTTTGTAAAATTCACGGACATCAAAGCCGTCAATGTTTTCCCTGGTTAAGTCAATGACATCGGCATGGGAAATTCCACGTCTGGCTGGTGGTTCCACTACTATGGTTTCTTCAAAGTAGCCCGCTGACTCGACTGAAACCAGCCCGTCATTGCGGCCATCAAAGTGCTTAACGATTGGATAAAAAAGATTCAAGGGAAACTTGCCGCTGCTGGCCTTTTTTACAAAGGTGGCAACACTTTGATAACGTACCCCCGCCATGTTCGGCATTTGCTGATTAAGTGTCAAACAGGCTTCGTCGCTTAAATCACTGACAGCCGTTAAAAAGTTGGGGTCAGAATCTCCCAGCTTGCGAAACGTTCCGTTATAAACAGCTTCAACAGCGCTGACTATTTTAGCCGGAGCTTTCTTCAGTAAGTAATTGGCAAAAATACAGCCTTGATGAGGCGTATTAATGGTGGTCAAAGAGGCCACATAGGGTGCGCTTCCACAGTTGGAGATAGCATAGCGGCTGTCGAGACCACCTTTAGAGTGAGCAATGATATTTACTTTTTCACAGCCCGTCTCTTCGACAATTTTCTGAATCTGCTCTGCCAGCTGTGCACCACAATAAGCTACTGCCTGGGCAGAATCTTGATTGCCGTAATAGATTTCAGCTCCTCGCTGCTTTAAAAAGCGAGGGATGCGTCCCCAATAATTGAGGGCTTCAATATCTCGAAAAAAGACCCCGTGAACCAGCAGGATCGGGTATTTTGTGCGGCACTGCTGCGTCTCGGCAGCTACCTCGTCGACTAAATCCTTTTGATATTCAAATGCCAGCTCTCGTTCAACAATGGCAATTACCTTCAGCAGCATGTAAATATTTACCAAAGGAATCCATCCGCATAAGACAGCAAGAATCCGCATTTTCAGCCCTAACTGAACAGAAGTTAGAAAGACCCGAATCATCCCGTTCCAAAATAATACAGCTTCCAGCAACATAAACCAAGCCGCACCTGCCAAGGCATGGGGCCAGAAGATTTGATTAAACAGCAAGAAAAAAAGCACCATTACTAGCATCAGCAAACAGCTCATGATAAAAATCTTCAAAGATAGACAGCCGCTGTAAAGAATACTCAAGTGCCTGCGCTCAAACTGTTTTGCTGGAAAATGATGAATCAGCACCAACGACGCCGCCAAGCTAGCCACAAAAACCACCAGCTTAATTAGAAATCCCGATAACCCTGCCAAGCAGATAATCGGAACCACAATACATAAGTTGTATAGAAACGCATATATAAAGGTGTAGCTAGCATCTCTCAGTAAAAAAGCCCGCAACATCGTCACCCTCCCCCTTTTCCTTCTATTAAAGTATAGCATAATCCTTTGATGGTATCCTGACTGTATTGACAGGCTCAATTTCACCTCTGCTATTTCTTCAAACTGCGAGATACTTTATACTTGTAAAAAAAGGAGAGTCCAATGACTAAGTTTGCCTCCATCACTATTGATGCCCTTTTGCAAATCAAGCGCAACTCAACGGTCACTTTTACTAACTTAGGCTTGAGCTTGCTCTTTTCCCTTCTATTAAATGGATTAGGCAGAGTTTATTTGGTATTAGTAAAAGCTAAGCTGGAAAATCAACAGCAGCTGGATACCTCCAGCTTGGTAAGTGCACAGCAGCAGCTGATTTTATTGTTGACTATTTTTCAGGTTTTGACAGCTGCAGCGCTTTTGACTGCCGCCGTTTTAGGAACGCTTTATTACAGCACCATTTTTACGAAACATTTCCTTGCTGCCAAGGAAGAATTTGCGATTATGAAGTATCTTGGTGCCTCCAGCGGGTATGTAGCCTTCCCCCTCTTTTTAGAAACTTGGCTGACTCTGCTGGCGGGATTCGGCTTGGGCACTAAATTTATCCGCCTGCTGTATCAAGGTATTGCTGATAATTCTGGAACTGCCCTGCGAAGCTACTTAATTCAACCCGTCTATTTCATCAAAGCCGTCGAACTGCCAGTGATGATTGCCTTGACGCTCATTTCGCTTGTCCTAACGCTTCGTGCTTATCAGAAAATAGAGACCTATTAAGGAGAATCTAATGAAAAAAAGACGACTCACATTCTGTTTACTACTAAGCTTTGTATTTTGGCTGAGCGCCTGTACGCCTGTTTCCAAAATGGAGACCTTATCAACAGCAGAAACTGACTATGAAGTACTGAAGTATGGTTCAGAGGATCTTGTCGCCTTTCCTTCAGCTAAGCTCACCTTTTTAGAAAGTGGCAAAGACAGTTCAGCTATTTTTTATTGCAGAATTAAATGGACCAACGAATCAGAAGAGATTCTTTCATTTAATGAAATGTTCCCTATCTTTAAAGGTGAGCAGGTCAAAGAGCCCAACGACCCAAATGCTCTGCCACTGGACCTGCTGGAGCTGCCTGATGCTGAGAAGAAAATCCCACCCCCAAAATCGCAAAGCTTAATCCTTCGATTCAAGCTGGAAAATCAAAAAGATAAGGTCTACTTAACCTTTGGAACCATTGATGGCTTTGAAAAGCATTACGATGTGGATATTTAACAATCAAAAAGCATCCGCTTCACGGTCAAAGCCGTAAAGCGGATGCTTTTTATTCCTATTCGGCTAATTTTAGTCTCCTGGGTATTCCCCAATAACAGAACCATATTGTACAATGTGCCCCTCCATTGCCGCTAACAATTCTTCCTTTTTTGAAGTGGTTTCCAGCGTCAATTTTTTATTCAGCGCAAAAACGTGGTACTTGTACCGATGACTGCCAAAGGGCGGCTTAGGTCCACGGTAACGATGCTTGCCATAACCGACTCCCTGACTAGCTCCTGATAGCTCTGGCACACTTGGTCCATGAGGAATTGCTTCTGAAATCACTTGCTGGACAGGAAGGTTCCAAATGACCCAGTGATTGTACACCCCCATCAGCGGATGATCAATGTCGTCCATGATTACAGCTAAAGAAACGACGTCACTATCTAAATCAGACAGTTGCATTGCTGGTGAAATGTCCTCACCATTACCAGAGTATCGTTCTGGTATCTTTCCATCCGAACCGAACGCTGGAATCGTGACCGATAAAGGCTGATAATTCTTGTCAACCACAATATCCGGCTTTTGTTTCAGTTTGATTAGCAGGACAGCAACGAGTATAACAGCTAAAATAGCACCCAAAATTTTTGCCATCAGACTTCCTCCCTTAATGTACGGCGGATTCGACTGAGGGAAACTGGCGTGATACCTACATAGCTAGCAATGTGGGCATGATTGACTCGTTGATCAATGGTGGGAATCATTTGTTTCAATTCAACATAGCGTTCGGTGGCATTTTGATTAATCAAGGCGGTTTCTCTCATTAACTTATGACGCAAGGTTTCTTCTAGTAAACCGATATATATCCAGGTTAAAGCGGGTTCAGCTACCATCAGCTCCTGAACTTTCTTGCAATCAAAGCATACTGTCTCACAGGGTTCAACGGCTTCGAAGTTGCACATCACCTGGCCACCGTAAACGACATTGTGCGTACCGAAGACTCTTCCCTCCTGCATAAAAAGATGGGTCAGATCATTGCCCTGACTATCTAAATAAAACTTACGAACGAGTCCCTTTACCAATAAATACAGCCGACTTTCCGTGTCACCAGCAGCAACAATTAACTCACCTGCTTGGAACTCAACTTTAGTTCCCAATGACACAATTTTTGTGAAAAGCTCCTGATTGATGGGTACTTTTTGATAGCAGTTAATTAGTTCGCGAAGACTTGTTTCAATTCCTGTCATCACCAGCTGCCTCCATTCCTTTTTTTATATTGTAAAGGTCTGAAGGAACTCTGTCATTATCATAAGATAAGTACTAGCTTTCTTTCGTGTCTACATACGCTGCATCTAAAACGGGATTGCTTTGGTTCTCAATTAAATCATCTACATACGTTGCGACTACTTTAGAAATCGCTTTAGTGGCGGTTTGAAAGAAAATGCTAGGTGTGTTGTCGATCGTATAATGCAAAATTGAATCGACTTCATAAAGGGATTCGTCATCCTCGCTAGGTCGGCAGGTTTCGATAGCACCGTTGGTATCGCTGCTGATATCAATAATTAATGAATGAGGCGGCAGCTTTTTCAAGTCCGCTCTCGAAATAATGTGGTCTTCTCGCTCTTTGTCCCATTTTACGGCATTGACAATCACATCAAACTGCTCCAATTCCTTTTGCAGAAGTTTTTCCTGGTGGCGATTGTAAATCACCACTTCAGCCCCTAATTTTTCTAATAGGCGAATGGCTCCTTGCGCCACATTTCCCCGACCAATTACGGCTGCTTTGGTTTCCTCTGGTAGTTTCCCATAAAGCAAATAGGCATGCATAACGGCTGCCTCGCCAGCAAGTCGATTATTTTCCCAAAAGCAGTGACGATTGTCTTGATACATTCGTTCCCAAGCAATCATCTCAATGTCCCACCCGTAAAGCGGCTCCAATTTTCCTTGATTTGAGCTTGTATGAATCCAGCCAAACATTACTTGTCCGGCCTTTAATGCATCTAAATAGTCCGCTTCACCAATCTTAGGATCACAAATGATAGCTTGCTTCAGCACTTCGTCGCGCTGAGCCACTCGACAGCCTAGCTGTTCATAAGTCCCATCCTCAATTCCAAAATGTTTACCATAGCCTGTTTCAAAAACCAGCTGCTGTTTGTTTTTAATTCCTTTTATGTCTGCCGGCAGCAAGGCTCGGCGTTTTTCATTTGATTTATGTCCGATCACAAATCCCATCGTTCGTTTACTCATTGTTCTTCCTCCTTCTTCCAAGCATTTATTTACTGTCCAAAAAGTCTTGATGCTTAAGTCAGTTATCCTGAAATTTCTAGGTTCAAATTAATTGTATCACGAAGATTTTCTTTCACTAAATTTAAACTCTCACAGAAAATGCCGCCGCAAAAAAGAGCCTGCTTTACGACTCAGGCCGTAAAACAAGCTCTTTTATTAGCTTACTCGTTCAATATATTTTTCGTTTTTTTCCAAATGATTCAAGTACAGTAGCAGACGATCATACAATTGAGCGTTGGCTTCTTCATAGGCTTCACCTAAGCGTTCGCCAATCTCTCGCACATCGCGTTGCCCATCAATTTGCTGGAAGATAAAGCTGCCGTATTGATCCAGCTCCATCTCGGACGTTTCTGGAATCTTGTACTTGATTTTTCGCAGCATGCGCTGAATCCAAGCATTTTGTTCTTTGATTACAAAGACGATGCCATCACGGACTTCATAGTGCAGGCCCGGCTTCATCTGGTAGACACGATCCAATAATTGATCCGTTTCAGCATTGAGTGCAGCTGAAGTTTTATTTGTCATTAGCTTTCACATTCTTTACTTTTAACAAAGGCACTACAATCGCAACAACTAGAATAACCAGCAGTAAGAAGGCTGCTCCATTGCTTCCTAAGAAACCAGTTGGTGCTCCTGGAGTAACAATTCCCGTAACCTGTAAAATAATTCCGATCAAACCGATGATGGAACCACCAGCGATTAAACCAGAGGATAAGCTGATCCCTAAGGTAATCCGTTCTTCGCCAACCTCTTCTGTTTCTTTCTTGTTCATGTATTCAATGAACACTCGAATCAACGCACCCACTAGGATGATTGAAGTTGTTGAAATTGGCAAGTAGAACCCAATTGCGAAGGTCATAATTGAAACGCCTTGCAGCTGCAGAACGATCCCCATTACGATACCAGCAATAATCATGTGCCATGGCAGACTGCCTGAAGTAATACCAGCAGTTAAGGTTGCCATTAAGTTGGCTTGCGGCAAACCAAATGGTGGGTTAGCTCCAGTGATTTGCAATTGAGGAGTCAAGATAACCATCATACCCGTTACAATAATAACCCCGACAATATTAGCAATTACAAAGTAACGACGTCCTTCATTGAAGTTACCACCCATAACAAAAGTAACCTTTTGTGATTGTGAGTAACCACCACCAACCGAGATTGCTAGTACGATAAAGGTACCAAACAATAATAGCTGTTGCGTATTTTCAGCTGAAGTCCAGCCCATTACGACGAAAACCAAAGTCAAAATAACCATTGATGCGATTGTCATACCTGATACAGGCAAGTTAGATGTACCGATTGTTCCAGTCAAACGACCAGCAACAATTACGAATAATAGACTCAAGATGATTGACAAGATACCACCGACTAGAGCCATCGCTATGTTTCCTGTAATGACAAATCCCATAACCAATGCAACGACTGCACCGATAATTAGTGGAAGCATTCCGCCGCCGCCTTCAGAATCAGCGCCTTCTGTCTTACGACCCTTCATGGTTGCTGAAATAGATGAAATGATGGTTGGAATCAATTTAATAGCCCCGATTAATCCACCAGAAATCATCATACCTGCACCAATGTAACGAACGTATGAACCAGAAATTACAGCAAAGTCAGCTGTATTTAACAATTGACCTGCATTGTCCCAAATACTTGCATCACTGCCAGCCATTCCCATGAAGTAGCCTAACAATGGAGCAATCGCAAAGTTTGCTAGGATTGATCCAGCAAACATCAACAATGAGACATCCATTCCGACGATAAAACCAATACCAGCTAATAATGGGTTAACTTCGGTTTCAAATTTCCATTTGTAGAAGCTCTCATTTACATAGCTGATCACATTATTCATAATACCAAATACAGAGCCTGTCAAAACAGTAATAATACCGCCAATACCAAATCCGATTCCCATGTATTTTAGAGATTCGCCGCCAGTATCTGAAGCTACTAACGTTTCAGAGATGGCCATCGCTTCAGGGTAAACCAATTTACCGTGTTCATCCACCAGCATATAATCTTGAACTAAGGTAAATACGCCGACACCTAACAATACTGCGCCAACACCTAAAGCCACGCCTTCGAAGAAATTGATTTTCCCGCCAACTAAAATTACGGCTGGTAATACGAAAATCATCCCGCTGGCTACTGATTCTCCACCAGATGACATCAATTGCAACAAGTTTTTACCTAAAATTGTCCGTGGTTTAACAAATAGTGAAATTAAACCCGAACCAATAATTGCTCCCGGAATACCTGCGGCAACCGTAAGTCCTGCCTTCATCCCTGAATATGCAGTTGAGGCTGCGAATACCGCTGCTAAGATAATCCCTAGCGTTAAGATAATTCCTGAGCCTGATTTTTTCGGCTTGTCCTCTACGTATGGTACGTAGTCTCTCCCGGACACGCCGCCAAATGCGTCTTTCGACAATTTTTTCATTATCCGAAATTCCTTTCCTACCTTTTTCCCTAAGGTACACATGATGAAGGAGTCCTGCTTTTAAACAGGACTCCCAGCGCCTGTCATTTTTATTTTGCCAAACGGTAAATTGCGTCAGCGTAGATTGCAGTTGCTTTTAACAAGCTATCCACTGGCATAAATTCGTTTGGTTGGTGCATTACGTTTTCTTCTCCTGGGAACAAGGCGCCATAAGCAACACCGCGTTCCAGAATACGGCCATAGGTTCCGCCGCCGATTGATTGCTCTTCGCCTTTATTGCCGGTATGTTCTTCGTAAACATCCAATAAAGTTTTAACTAATGGATCGTCACCAGGTACATAGTGAGGAGTCTTGATGTCGCCGATAATTTCGATTGAAACGCCAGCGTCCTTCAATACTTCATTCATATTATCCAAAATGTCGTCTTTAGTGATTCCTTCAGGATGACGAACATTCAAGGTAACTTTCTTCACACCATCTTGCGTATAATCAAACAAGTTAGCAGATGAAGTCGTTTCTCCCATCACATCATGCTTAGTATAAGCATTCAGTTTCTTACCGTTGTAATCTAGATGCATGTAGTCAGCAACCACTTTTACATAATGAGCGCCTGAAGCATCTAAGTCATGATCAACTAAGAAGGTTGCCAAGTAAGTTGCAGCATTGATACCGAATTTAGGTTCTTGAGCATGAGCCCCTTTACCAATCGTTGTTAAAGTAATGTGGCCATTTTCTTCCTTGAATTCGCCATCCACTTCTTTTTCAGCAATAAATGTTTCAAAGGCAGCTTTCAAGTCAGCCGCTTTTGCTTCGTCATTTACCTTCAAGACAGCTGTTGCATCACCAGGTACCATGTTGGTACGCAAGCCTGATTTGAAGCTTTCTAAAGTGAACGCGCCAGTATCGCCTGCTTGATCTTCAAAGGTTACTTCATAAGACAAGATTCCTTTTTCACCATTAATAATAGGGAAGTTTGCATCTGGTGAGAAACCAACCTTAGGCATTTCTTCGACTTCCATGTAACGGTGAATGCCTACCCATTCGCTTTCTTCGTCAGTACCAAAGATAAAGCGGATTTTTTTAGATAATGGCAATTCTAAATCTTTAATAATTTTCATTGCGTAGTAAGCAGCAATTGAAGGTCCTTTGTCATCGCTGGAACCGCGAGCATACAATTTGCCGTCTTTTACCACTGGTTCAAATGGATCAGTATCCCAGTTGTCGTCAACTGGTACTACGTCAACGTGGCCTAACAAACCAAACATTTCTTCGCCGTCACCATAATCAATGTGACCAGCAACGTTTTCGATATTTTTTGTTTCAAAACCATCACGCTCAGCAATTTCCAATACTTTACGCAATGCTGCTGCTGGACCAGGTCCTAACGGTTCTTCCTTTGTTCCGTGTTCAACATCACGAACACTGTCAATGCGGAGTAAATCTTCCAGGTCTTTCATCAAATCATCTTTGCGTGCTTCGACTTCTTTTTGCCAATCAATTGTCATTTGTTAATCTCCCTGCTCTCTTATTTATTTAACGGAAATTTCCGTCAGTACGAATTAGAAAGTTCTTGCAGTAACACAGATTATTTTCCATCGGAGAACTAGCCGAACCCTCTTCCTATCAATAATCATAACCCAATTTTTTTTAAAAGAGTAATAATACGAACTAGGAAAACATGCTCCTCTGCTGCTCCATGAGAAAAATCACGTTATTCTAACATTTACAATCTTGCAGTTGAGTTCACCTCCCTAATCGGTTATTATAGCGTAAATAACAGGACGCGTCATTTCCCCTTGGATGGTTTTTAACAGAATCATCACAAAAAAGAAGGTGTCCGATTCACCAACCCCTGGTTATTCACGTTATCAAACAACCTGAAAAAAGCCTGTGTTACCAACGATAAATATTGAAATCTAAGGAAATTATAACGGATGTTGTATACGTTTTCAAATAATAATTCATTCATATTCGTTCTTTTATTCTCATCGAATTGTTAGTATATAAAATTTGCATGTGAATATAGTGTGAAAACAAAAAAATACCCCTCGATTTGTTTAAAAACAAATCGAGAGGCAAGCAAACGAAAAAGTATTTTTTTCATGAGGATAGCGTTTGTTATTGTTTGATCAAGCTCTTGACACCGTGCTGTGCAAGTGTCATCTTCGCCTGTGGAATTCTAAATGGTGAACAAGAAATGTAATTTATCGGCAGCTGATTTAAAAAGGCGATGGATTTCGGATGCGCTGCGGCTTCTCCGCAAATCCCAATCTTCAAATCTGGTTTTACTTGACGGCCTTTTTCAATCGCAATCTTCATCATGGCTCCAACGCCATCCTCATCCAGTACTTGGAATGGATCATCCTGCATGATCCCTGCTTCTAAATATTGAGTGACAATCCGCGGAGAATCATCCCGCGACAAGCCCAACACCATTTGCGTTAAGTCATTGGTTCCGAAGCTGAAGAAATCAGCATACTTAGCAATCTGATCCGCTACTAAACAAGCTCGCGGAATTTCAATCATTGTGCCAATTTGGTAATTTATTTCTTGCTCATATTGTGCTAAAGAAGTTTGAATCGCGGTTTCGATGGATTCCCGCACACGAGCAAACTCTTCTGCATCAATGGTAAATGGTATCATGATTTCCGGCTGAATCTCATAGCCCTGCTCATTCATAACCTCATAGGCAGCTTCAATTATCGCTTCCCCCTGCATTTGATAGATTTCAGGATAAGCTACACCTAAACGCAAGCCCCGGAAGCCCAGCATAGGATTGGTTTCAGCCAAGTTGTCTGTTTTCCGTTTTACTTCATTGAAGGTCTTGCCTAAATCCTTGGCAACCTCACGGCATTCGTCATTATTTTTCGGTAAAAATTCGTGCAATGGCGGATCTAGCAAACGGATGGTGGTGGCTTTGCCTTGCGCCGCTTGATAAATAAATTTGAAATCATCCTTTTGAACTTGCTTCAAATGCTTCAGTACCTCTAAACGTTCATTCAAGGAATCTGCTAAAATGAGGCGTCTAAATTGCAGTAAACGAGATTTCTCGAAGAACATATGCTCCGTCCGAGCTAAGCCGATTCCTGTTGCACCTAAGGCCATCGCTGTTTCGATATCTTTAGGTGTCTCGGCATTCGCCCGGACCTGGAATTTGGCATGACGATCCCAAATTTCGTGCAGATCGTCTAAAGCAACCGTATTGCTTAATTCTTCTAACGAAATTTCACCGAAATAGACACTCCCGGTCGTGCCATCTACTGATAGAATGGTGCCTTCTTGAATGGTTTCTCCCCCAACAATTCCTTGGTCCTCTTCCATTGTTAAAGCTTCACAGCCTACCACTGAACAGATTCCCATTCCACGGGCCACCACAGCCGCATGGGAGGTCATTCCGCCGCGAGCAGTGACTACTGCTTCACTGACCGCAATTCCTTCAATATCCTCTGGAGAGGTTTCTTCCCGCACTAAAATTACCTTTTCACCCCGCGCTTTAGCTAAGGTTGCTGAATCTGCGGTAAAGTAAGCTGCTCCGACGGCCGCTCCAGGACTGGCTGCCAAACCGGTTAAGAATGGTACGCGGTTCTTCAAGGTCTCTTCTTGGAAGCTTGGATGCAGTGATGCCTCTAAATCCTTAGCTTCTAGACGCATAACCAGCTCGTCTTCTGTAATCAGCCCTTCATTAAACATATCTAGTAAAATCGTAATTGTCGCCTTAGAAGTCCGTTTTCCATTACGGGTTTGCAGAATAAACAGCTTTTCCCGTTCAATCGTGAATTCCACATCCTGCATATCTTTGTAGTGCTTTTCTAAATTTTCGCAAATCGTTTTTAGCTGCTGGTATTGCTCAGGCAGATCATCCGCCAAGGTTTGGATCGGTTTCGGTGTTCGTACGCCAGCAACCACGTCTTCGCCTTGCGCATTGATTAAATATTCCCCAAAGAGCCCCGGCTCGCCAGTCGATGGATTCCGAGAAAAGACTACCCCTGTTCCTGAAGTCTCGCCGAAGTTTCCAAAGACCATTTCCTGAATATTCACCGCTGTTCCTAAATCATCGCTGATGTCGTGCAATCGACGATACGTCTTCGCTCGCTGATTATTCCAGCTGCCAAACACTGCTTCAATGGCCAGATATAATTGTTCAATTGGATCCTGTGGAAATTCTCGTTGAATGTTTTGACGATAGATTTCCTTGTATTCGGTTACAATTTGCTTCCAATGCTCTGCTGTTAATTCATTGTCAAACTCCAGCTGATGCACTTTTTTCAGCGCGGTGATCCGTGACTCAAATTTTTGATTGTCGATCCCCATTACTACGTCACCAAACATTTGCAGCAAACGACGGTAGCAGTCATACGCAAAGCGTTCATTCTGACTGTTTCTAGCCAAGGTCTCAACTGTTTGATCATTTAAACCTAAATTCAGTACGGTATCCATCATGCCAGGCATTGAAAATTTAGAACCGCTGCGGACGGAAACTAATAAAGGATTCTCAGCATCGCCAAAAGCCTTCTGCGTTTTCTCAGCCAGCTGATCCACGGCCTGGATAATTTGCCCCTTCATTTCTTCCGTTAAGACATTGCCTTGGTTTAGATAGCACAGGCAAGCATCAGTCGTCACAGTGAAGCCTGTAGGAACCGGCAAGCCCAATTTAGTCATTTCAGCCAGGTTTGCCCCTTTACCGCCAAGCAAGCCCTTCTGTTCTTTTGATCCTTCTGAAAATAGATAAACCCATTGAGTCATTACGTTTCTCCTTCTAATCGTTTATTTGGTATGAACTTAGTTTAATACGATACATATACAATGTCAATATGTGTATTAATAAAAGATATAAACGCATATTAAATAGCAGGATCGAAACAGAAAGACTGTTGTTCAACGCTAAACGTTGATACAACAGTCTTTCTTAGATCATTTCTACTACAAAACCATGAGGAGCCAGAAGATAATCCTCTTCAATAATTGTTTGCTGATTAAATAATGGCGCTCCTTTTTTGCTTACCAGCTGCTCTTCAGCCGTCTCATTAAAGATGCAGCGCAATGTTTTGCCTAAATAGCTGCGTTGGAAAATAATCAGCCGCTGCTTTTCAGTCCTCCAGCGTAATTGCCCAAAGCTTAAAACATCAGCGTATTTTTTTCGCAAATGAATCAGCTGCTGGAAAAATGCCAGTAATTCCTGATCCTGATTTTGATTTTCCCATGGCATACAGCGACGACAATCTGGATCATTTCCGCCAGCCAAGCCCACCTCTGTTCCGTAATAAATACAAGGTGTGCCCTTTTGTAAAAACATAAAGGTAAAAATACTGCGCAATAAATCCTTATTCCCTTCGCACAGCGTCAGCATTCGGGCAGTATCATGAGAATCCAACAGGTTGAAATTCACCTCGTTCGTCTGATCGCGATACAAAACCTGTTGATGATTCATACCATCCAGCATATTGGCCCCAGTGACTTCTGGGGTTAAGAAGAACGCCTTAATACTATCGGTGAAAGCATAGTTCATCACGGCATGAAATTCATCCCCCTGCAGCCACGCCTGAGAAGAATGCCAAATTTCACCTAAAATGTACAAGTCAGCCTTTTCCGCCAGCACGCGGTCATGAAATTTTTTCCAAAAATGATGGTCCACCTCATTGGCAACATCCAAGCGCCAGCCATCAATATCAAATTCCTTGATCCAATACGCAGCTATCTCCAGTAAATACTCCTGCACCTCCGGATTCGCCGTGTTCAGCTTCGGCATGTTAGGCACAAAGCTGAAGGTATCATAATTAATATTCTTGCCAAACTCAGAGTCAGGCAGCGGATCATAGTGTACCGGAAAGGAATGAATGTGAAACCAGTCGGCATATTTAGATTGGCTGCCCTTCTTCAATACATCCTGCCATTGTCTGGAGCTGGCACCTAAATGATTGAACACTGCATCCAGCATTACTCGAATGCCTCTGCTGTGGGCCTTATCCACCAATTCCTTAAACAGCGCCTTGTCTCCAAAGTGGGGATCAACCTCTAAATAATCCACCGTATCATATTTATGATTCGATGGCGCCGTGAAAATCGGACACAAATACAAGCCGTTAATCCCCAGCTCCGCTAAATAATCCAGCTTCTCAATGATCCCCTGCAGGTCACCACCGAAAAAGTCTTCACGATCTGGCTTTTTGCTGCCCCAAGGCAAGGTACCCTCAGGATCATTAGCAGGATTGCCGTTATTAAAGCGCTCGGGAAAAATCTGATACCAGACCGTTTGGTGAACCCACTCTGGTGCCTTAAAGCGATCAATCTCATGAAAGTACGGCATCCGGAAATAGGTACTATCCTGCTTCATGAATTCTTCTTGATAAGGGAAAATTCCCTGATCACAATAAAAATACTCATTTCCGGCGTGATCCTCTACATAAAAAGCATAAGACAAGCGCCGATACTCGCTGGAAACTTCAATTTCCCAATAATCATGGTGAGCGGTGGTTAACCCTTTGCCCATGATCGCTTTTTCTAAATACCATTTCTGATTAAATAAGTAGTGATCTCCACTGATTAACGCGACGGTTTTAACATCATCTTTGGCTGTTTGTAATCGAATCCGCATCGTATCCTGAGTATATAAATAAGCAAATTCACTCTCTGGCCGATGATAAATAGCAGCTATATTCACACATGCACCTCCTGGTTTTCCTTTATTCTATCAAAGAGTAAAACCTCAAAGCCATAAAAATGTCTACAAGTTTATAAAAAGTGTCACATTACAAGAAATTTTATGATATTATATTATTAGAAGATAGTTTATATCTTCGCCCTCGTTTTTTCTTACGAGGATCACTCCTGGGCGTAGTTGTTAGGGGAAGCAGCTACGTCCACTTTTTTTAAGACTGAGTCTCCCCATTATTTAATTTACTTTAAGAAACGAGGGATCATGCCGTTGAAAAACTAAGCGAATGTTGAAAGTTGTCTAACTGAACCACTTTGGTTGAAACCAAGGGGATGAGTGGGCAGATTTTCAGGATTGGCTTAATTTTTCAAGGTGGGGTCTCTTTTTTGTCGCCTTTTTTGCTATTCCTGAAAAGAACTGGATTTTTTTAACGAGGTGAGCACAAATGGCTACAATTAAAATTGAACACTTAACCTTTGGCTTTGATAAACAAGGAACGACGTTGTTTTCTTCAGCCAATTTAGTACTGGATACAAGCTGGAAGCTGGGGCTGATCGGCCGCAATGGACGGGGAAAAACAACCCTGCTGCATTTATTATTAGGCCATTATCCTTATCAAGGACGAATCGATCTGCCGGTGGAGGCCATTTATTTTCCTGCAGCCCTTCATGAAAAGGATCGATTGACCTATGAGGTTTTAGGCGATGCTGAAAACTTTGAATTATGGGAGTTAGAGCGGGAAATGAATCTGATCCAATTAAATCCCGAGATCCTGTGGCAGCCCTTCTCCACTCTGTCTGGCGGCGAACAAACCAAGGCACTGCTGGCGATGCTTTTCACTCAGGCTGATCGTTTTCCCTTAATTGACGAGCCTACCAATCACTTAGATGCCAAAGGACGGCAGCATGTAGCCGACTATTTGCAGAAAAAAAGCGGCTTTATTGTTGTCAGTCACGATCGCAGCTTCATGGACCAGGTCACTGATCATACTCTGGCGATCGAAAAAAGCCAGCTAGTGTTATACCAAGGGAATTTTTCTACCTACGAGGAACAGAAAAAACTGCGGGATGATTTTGAGCAGGCTCAAAACAGCAAACTCAAAAAAGAGGTTTCCCGCTTAAAACAAACCGCCGCAGAAAAAGCCGAGTGGTCTCATAATCGAGAAACTGACAAATACGGAAAGCCTTCCGAAAAAGGCAGCGGTGCGATTAACGACACCGGCTTCATTGGGGCTCGAGCCGCTCGCGTGATGAAGCGCTCCAAGAACCTTAATAAACGCATGAATGACCAAATTAATGCCAAGGAAGGCTTACTGAAGGATTTGGAGGAAGTTGATCAGTTAACCATGGACTATCAGCCCACTCATCATCAGCAACTGCTAAAAATAGAGAATCTGCGTTTGCGGTATCAGGAGGATTTGTTTCCTCCCCTCTCCTTTCAAGTAGATAAAGGCGAGCTCGTTGCACTAACTGGTCCTAACGGTTCTGGTAAATCCAGCATTTTTTCTTATTTATTGGACCAATTTGACGGTGAAATTGAAGGGACTAAGCTGCAGCCTAAGCAGCTGAGGATTAGTTACGTCCGACAAAATTACGAGGACAATCGGGGAACCCTGCAGGCCTTCGCGGAAGAGCATCAGCTAGATTATTCGGCCTTTTTGAATAACCTGCGCAAGCTGGGGATGGAACGAACGGTCTTTAATAACTTGATTGAGGAAATGAGCATGGGTCAGCGCAAAAAGGTTGAGCTGGCGAAGTCCCTATCGCAACCTGCCGAGCTTTATTTATGGGATGAACCATTGAACTATTTAGATGTCTTTAATCAGCAGCAGCTGGAGGAATTGCTGCTGCGGGTTCAGCCGGCTATGCTGCTGATCGAACATGATCGCCGTTTTTTAGAAACAATCAAGGCCAAACAAATTAGCTTATTTGATTAATGTTTATCCGATTACTTTTATTAAGTAGTCGGATTTTTTGTGTAAGCACTATTTTTGTCATTAAACTTAAAACTTGTTACCTTGAATGAGTAAACAAATTAAAGGAGGAATTTTTAATGAAGCGTTTTGAAGGCAAGGTAGCGATTATCACTGGTGGTTCAAGCGGGATTGGAGCGGCCTGCACCAAATTGTTTTACCAAGAAGGAGCAAAGGTAGTCGTCGCGGATATGAACGAAGACGGCGATGAAATTTTCCAGGAATTAGCTGTTGATGAAGCAAATGGTATTTTTGTACAAACTGACGTTACTGATTATCAGCAAGTAAAAGAAATGGTTGGCACTGCTGTAGAGAAATTTGGCAAGGTAGATATTTTAGTCGCCAATGCCGGAATGTCTAGCGATGCGCCCATCACTGAATTATCGCCAGAGGACTGGCAAGCAACGATTGATGTGAACTTAACCGGTGTCTTTCTTTCTGACAAGGCTGCGGTTGAACAAATGCTGCAGCAGGAAGACCGCGGAACGATTGTCAATTGCGGCTCCATTCATAGTGTTGATGCCCGTGAAGGAATTCCCGCCTATGCTGCCTCTAAGGGTGGCGTGAAGATGCTGAGTCAAACCATTGCAGCCAGCTACAGTAAAGAAGGAATTCGGGTAAATACTGTTGCCCCTGGTTATATCGAAACTCCTTTACTAGGTGACATGGATGATGAAGCAACTCAAGCCTTAGTAGACCTGCATCCCATCGGACGTCTCGGACAGCCGGAGGAAGTGGCTGAAGCAGTGGCCTTCTTAGCCAGCGATCAAGCCAGCTTTGTCAACGGAGCTACCTTATTAGTAGATGGTGGCTATACAGCCGTCTAAATAAACAAAAAGCCGATTTTTGCCTAATTGAATGGCAAAAATCGGCTTTTTAACAGCTAACGAAATCAGAACAATCAAAACCACCCGTGGTAACGGGTGGTTTGCTCTTCGGCTGAAAGCCTCTTTTACCGGCCTTGGCCTAAAAGGCCTTCTGAAGGGGCTTCCTCCCGCACCACTATTACCCACTGATTCTAAAAGAATCTCGGATTATTTCTTTTTGTTTTTTTCTCCTGTAAACGGATCATATTCTTCAAATAATGTTAACTGATCTGCTGCATAATCATCTTGTAATTGATTACGAATATATTCTGCTATCTTCTCCTTGTTTCGTCCGACTGTATCCACGTAATAGCCACGACACCAAAATTTTCGATTCCCATAACGATATTTTAGATTGGAATGACGATCGAATATCATCAAACTACTTTTTCCTTTCAAGTAACCCATGAATTGAGAAATACTTATTTTGGGCGGGACGCTAACAAGTAGGTGAATGTGGTCTTTACAGGCATTTGCTTCGAGAATTTCTACTCCTTTTCGTTCGCATAATTCTCGAATAATCTCGCCGATGCTTTGTTTGTATTTTCCATAGATAATCTGCCTTCTATACTTTGGGGCAAATACAACGTGGTACTTACATCTCCAACTGGTATGTGATAAACTTTCTTTGTCCTTTTTCATAAGGGTACCTCCTAATTTGTTTGCGATGCGGTCGGGAAACCAGCATCAGTTTAACATTCTAGGAGGTTTTTTCACTACCACGCTGGAAGCTCTCCGGAACCACCTGCATAGCAGGTGGTTTTCAAAGCATACAAAAAAAGCAGCGGAACCTCCGCTGCCTGCTAAGCTTTTCTGAAAATACTAATTAATGCTTCATGGACAACGCCAGCAATCACAAAAATAATCCAGCTAAAGGCCCAGGAACCACTTAAAAATGACCAAATAAAGTAGGTACAAACTACTACCGGCCAATAAACCTTTTCCAAGATGATCCCAATCGGAGCGGCTTCACCATAGCGTTCCTTCCGAGCGTTTGGGCCTAGCTTATCATCATCTAACACAAAATAGCGATTATCAATAAACTTGTTGTGGCTGCTATAATACACACTGCCATAGACAATCAGGAAAACGCCAGCAGCGATGAAAACGAACATTAAAGGAACGCCCATTCCATATATATAAAAACCTGAAAAGAGAACGACCGGAACTAAACTTAACACACAAGAAGCAATTCCAAGGACTAAACTAAACTGGAAACTTTTTTGATAAGCATTTCTTTCTGTTTTAGCCAGCTGTTGCACAGCTTTCGGCACAAAACGGTCATTCAAGGGCTTACCCTCTGACGACATTTGCATAGCATTATAAATAATCAAGCCTACACCAGTGGCGACACAAACAAAGAATGCCGCTAAACCTAAGCTGCTGGCATACCCGACAATATCAGCACCTAAGATAGTCGCTACTGATAAGATACAAAAAGCAATTCCTAGACTTAAGCCTGACGAACTGCGCTTGCGTTTGGCCATAAATTCCAGCATTTCCTCTTGACTGATAGGATCTTGATCCAGTTCTACTTCGCTTTCTTCATCAGTACTAAACTGCAAAGTATCCTTAAGCTCGTCGACGGAACCAAACTCACTGATCACTGCACCAATGGCTTCATGCTCACTTTTACCTTCTTCACGTAAAGACCAGTAATGATCCTCCATAATTGCCAGTAGCTCTTCCTTCGCTCGCTGGACTTCTTGTGTTTTTGGAAATTCAATAAACAAGGTTTCCAAATAATTTTTTATCGTGTCCATATTATCCCTCTTTCATAAATCGGTTCACAACCTCTTTGGTCTGCTGCCATTCTAATCGTTTATCGGTTAGAAACGTTTTGCCAACCTCCGTGATTCGGTAATAGGTCCGCTTCTTGCCATGGGTCACCTCTCCTGGATAAGGCTGAATCAGTCCGTTCTTTTCCAGACGATTGAAGGCCGAATACAAGGTGGTTTCTTTAATTACATACAGCTCTTCCGTTACCTCGCGAATTCGTTTAGAAATTGCGTAGCCATAGGAATCTCCTTCACTTAAGACCGACAAAATGATCACGTCATTATACCCGCGAATCCCATCGCTTGAAATCATTTTGCCACCTCCAATAAATTACTTCATCTGTCGTTGTAATTAGTATAGCGTAATTACTACGACAGGTAAAGTAAAATCCCAAAAAAGTTTTCAGTTGTTTGTTTTGTCTATTTATGCCAGAATAAATAGCGGAAAGAAGGAATTCTTATGGAAAAAGTGGCCATTATCGGCGGCGGCATCATCGGCCTAACCTTAGCGAATTACTTAAATAGAGAAAAATTTGATCTAACGATTTATGATCAGCCTACCGGTCAGGCGACTGGTGCCAGTGCGGGCATAATTTCTCCTTGGCTGTCTAAACGGCGCAACAAGCAATGGTATGCCTTAGCAAAAGACGGCGCCAGCTTTTTCCCGCAGCTGATTCAAGATTTTGATTTGGATGCTGGGATTTATCAGCGTTCGGGAACTTTGCTGCTGCGGAAGCAATCCCAATTAGAGGAACTGTATGATTTGGCCTTGAAACGGCGAGAGGCTGCTCCAGCAATTGGCGAGATTGAGCTATTAACAGAAGCAGAAACAGCTGAACGGCTTCCTTTATTGAAACCGACGGCGGCTTTAGCCATTTCCGGCGGTGGACGTTTAGACGGCAAAGCCTATTTACAGCGCTTGCGTTCTTTGGCAGAAAAAAAGGGCGCTCATTTGGTCAACCAGCGAGTAACCCTAAAACAAGCTGCCTCATTAACTGTATTGGCGGATAATCGGCCTGTCCACTATGATCGAGTTATCTTAGCCCCGGGACCGCATTTGAAGGCTTTACTGCAGCCATTGAATTACCAAACAGACATCCGTCCGCAAAAAGGGCAATTATTAGTTTTTCAAACCGATCATCGCGAGTCGGCTAGCTGGCCCGTTGCCATGCTGGATGGCGAAGCAGATTTAATTCCTTTTGCTGAAGGAAAAATTTTGCTGGGGGCAACGCACGAAAATGATAGCGGCTGGGATTTAGCAGCTACCAAAGAGGCCTTTCAACAGTTAAGCAGCAGTGCTGCCGAATTTTTATCCAAGCCAACCGAACTGTTTTCCGCTCCTTATCATTTTCGAGTGGGCACCCGCGCATACACCTCCGACTTCGCACCTTTTTTCGGGGTACTGCGGGATGATTTGCTGGTGGCAAGTGGCTTGGGTTCCTCCGGTTTAACTACCGGTCCTTACATCGGCTATCTTTTAGCTAAGTATTTAAATGGTGAAGCAATCGATTGGTCGACTTATCAAAAGCCTTTAGAAAACTATATTCATCACTAAAAAACCGATCCTTCACCTAAATGAAGGATCGGTTTTTAGCGGATTGAATCCATGCCTCGCATGCAATTATTGCTTATAACCACTTAATCGCAAATCTCCAGAAACATATTCCCCTAAGTAAATATCCGAAATACTGCTGAATTCACGTTTTTTAATCTCTGCAATCAACCAGCTCTGATCCTTGCCAATTAATTCCAGGACATCTTCGTTTGACTGGCCGTCCACAATAATCGGGTAACGGATATTTTCATCGCCGAACTCAATAATGGTCAGCTGACCATTTTGTTCCAAGATCGCCCGCTTCACCTTCTCTACCTCATAAATTCCGTTACTCCTTAATTTAAACATCAACTCATTGGCTGAAATGCCGTGCTTCAAACACTCCTGTACCTCCACCTGTCCATTTTGAATCAAATTCACCGGCTTGCCGTCAATCAATACTTTCACATACCGATTGTGCTCCTTCATGAACTTCAACAACATCACTAAAAATGTCCAGATAACCAGTACCAAGACAAACTGCAGCACCGTAATCGAATCGTTGTAAATCACACCGCCAATAATTCCGCCAAGGACATAATTTTGTACAGCATCCATAGCCGATGAAGGAGCCAGGTTGCCCTTACCCGAGATATTAATTTGAAAAATTAAGCAAATAATTCCTAATGCAAATTTTAAAATGACTGGATAATATGTCGCCATCCTCTTCCTCCTTACTTATTGACCTCAACTTGTGTGTTCATTAAATAGGTTTCCGTTAACCGATAAGAGCTTTGGTCAGCACTTAAATTGACTGTGTAATACGTATCCTGAATCTTCACTACTACGCCATCTGTAAACTGTACCGAGTTCACCAGCACATCCTCCTGCTTAATATCAAATTCTTGTGCCACCTCTTTGATAAAAGCCACCATTTGCGATGATTGTGTATACCGGCTTTGATTTTGGGCATAGTCAGAATATTGCACCCCCAGCATAAATACCAGCAACAAGAAAAACATAATACTTAAATCACGATACTTCGTCTGAATCCGATGCCGCATGTACAGGCTGAAGGCTACCATCATAAAAATCAATGCCAAAAAAATAATGCCGTATTTGATATAATCATTGAAACTCGATTGACTTTCAATATAATTAATTCCATAAAATGTCATTTGCCTGCCTCCTCCCTTTTATTCTAGCGGTTTTCATCCCTTTCAGCAAAAGACTGCACTTTATTGCTAAGCAGAAAAAGAAGAATGAGACAGCGGATTTGTTATACTTGAACCAGCAAAGGAGCGGATGTCATGGGAAAGGTTGTCTTTTACGGCGCCATTAGTTTAGATGGTTATTTAGCAGGAAAAAACGAAGACTTGGACTGGCTGCTGCAAACCCACGTGGGAGATCACACCAGCTACGAAGCGTTTATTGAAACCATTGGGACCGTAGTGATGGGGCGGATTACTTATGAAGAGGCACTGCGGTTAAATCAAAACCAGCCCTTGTATCCAGATCAGAAAATTGTTGTTTTCTCCCGTAATCAGAAAGCTGTCGATGGACAACTCACGCTTCATGCTGATCCAGTCGGCTATGTCCAGCAATTGAAAGCTGAAGAAGAAAAGGATATTTGGATCGTGGGCGGCGGTACATTGCTGCACCCGCTAATCGAAGCCAATCTTATTGATGAGTGGTTCATCCAAATTGCTCCAGTATTTTTAGGCCAAGGCAAACGCTTATTTGGACCTCATAGCCTAGCTGCTCGTTTGACCTTTGTAGAAACACGTCAGTTTGGCGAGTTAATCGAACTTCACTACCGCAAAAAAGCTTGATCTGCTGATCAAGCTTTTTACTGTATTAGCTAAATATTTCCTGAACTTGTCGAAAAGCTTTCACCTCAGCTGGAAATGTCATGTCTGCTGTCAATTCATTAGGATAAACATAGGTAACTAATCCCGCTGCCACCGCTGCTTGTGCGCCTACTGGACTATCTTCAATTACGACAGCCTGATCAACCCCCAGCCGTTTCAAACACAACAAGTACCCTGCTGGATCTGGTTTCCCCGCCTGAAGATCATCAATCGTTACAAAAACATCGATTTTTTGCTTGATCGTGGGATGAGTATCAAAATAGTAAGCTAGCTCCCGCATTTCTGAATTTGAAACTACTCCGATTTTCCAGTCCAGCTGATAGGCTTGCGTTATTAGTTCACTGATTCCCGGTCGTAGTTCAGCCGTAGCATAGTTTCTTTTCTGGTCCTCCAGAATTCGCTGCTCAAAGCGTTCCACATCCACGGGCTGCCCCACTGCTTGACTCATCCGTTCATAAAAGGACATTTCTGCCGCTGTCCCCACCCCTAGCTGATACTCTGCAAGGGAAATTTGATAGTCAAACTGCTCCGATAAATAAGTATTGATACTCTCATAAAACAACCACTCGCTGTCGATCATGGTTCCATCGAAATCAAAAATAAGTGCTTTTGTCATTTGCTTCCCTCCTTGACTCAATACTGGCACAAGCTGTATACCTTCTACAGCTCCAGCATAAAAACTGCGACTGAAAAAGTCAATGATGAAAGGAAAGGCTGCCCCTTAAAAACTAGCTTTTCTGTGCCAGACGCTGCGCATCAAGCTCTACGGGAATCGCTAAAATATCTTTCAGTTGGATATACAACGCATCGCCAATTTTTTCTTCCTGATCATTCAAGCGATCCACTAAGATTTCTTTGCCCTCCAATGTTTGAAAAACATAGCGTTGAATGTTGCCAAGAATGAAGGATTCCTTTAAATGAATGGGAATCTTAACCCCTTGAGGAATCGGCTCAAATTGAATCAGCTCAGGTCGTAAATAATAAATGTAGCGATTGCCCTTAGCAGAAAACTCACGGGTATATTGATCCAGCTCGAACCATTCAAACCGATTATAATTACCAATGAATTCCGCAACAAAACGGCTCTGAGGATTCTGATACAGCTCTCTGGAATTAGAAACCTGCGCCACTCGGCCTGCCTCCATCACAAAAATCCGATCGCTGATTCGCATCGCTTCCTCTTGATCGTGGGTCACAAAAATCATGGTCATGCCCAAGGATTGCTGAATCTTACGCAAATCCCGCTGCAGCTGTTTTCTAATACGTGCATCCAATGCACTTAAAGGTTCATCCAGCAGCAAGACTTTTGGTTCAGTAACTAAGGATCGGGCCAACGCCACCCGCTGTCGTTGACCACCAGAAAGAAACTGGACATTTTTATCCGCATGCTCAGTCATATCCACCAAAGCCAGCATTTTCAGCACCTTTTCCTGAATTGCCTCAGCACTCAGCTTCTTTACCTTTAAACCAAAGGCTACATTTTCAAATACCGTCATAGTAGGAAAAAGCGCATAATTTTGAAAAACAAAACCAATATTGCGATCCTTGGTGGGCTTATCGGCAATATGTTCATTGTCCAGCACAATCTCACCGCTTTTCGGTTTTTCCAATCCAGTGATGCAGCGCAGCAACGTTGATTTGCCGCAGCCGCTGGGACCTAACAATGTTACCAGTTCGCCTTTTTCAATTTGAATCTCGTCAATAGCTAAAATCTGTTTTTCATCGAAAAACAGATGAAGATCATGTATTTCTAAAAACATTTTCCGTCACGACTCCTTTAAGGGCTTCATTTTTAGACTGCTTTTCTTCACTCGTCTGCTTAACAGTCAGCCGCTGCTTTTGGCGGTTGGTCAGCATAAAGGTAGTTAAGGCAATTCCCACCATAAACAGCAGATACAAAACCATCACCGCACTGGCCAAATGTCCGTTTTCGTTCATGCGCCGCAGCATGTAGATACGCACTGTCTGGAACCGTCCACCAATCAATAGATTGGTCAGCATATATTCCCCAAAAACTGAAGAAAATATCATTAGGGAAACTAAAGTCGCACCTATCCGAATGTTAGGAAACAGCACACGGACAATGATAGTCGACATCGGAGCACCTAGTGTTTCTGCCGCATCTACCAACTCCTTCAAATTGATTAACCGCATTTGATTATTCAAACTAAGAAAGACAATCGGCAAAGCTGTGATAAACAAGGCACCTACCAATACTATGAACATAGGAATGCCTGTCTTCGCATAGGTTCGAAGTAAAGCCGTTACCAGAATCACCCCTGGCAAAGCATACGGCAGCAAAACCAGCTTTTCCAGCCAACGATTTAGCCGAGGAAAATACAAATGAATCCAAATAATCGTAGGAATCATCAACAACAGAATCGTTAACAATACCACTCCTGCCAATAAAAGAGAACGCCCCACCGCAGCAATAAATTCCTTATCTGTCAGCAGCTGCTGAAACCACTGCAAGGTAAAATCATCGGGTAAAATCGTCTTGGACCATTTAGTGGAGCTGGCATACAGAATCGTACCGATAATCGGCAGAAAATAATACAGGCCAAAGCAGGCCAAAATCGGTTTAACTAACTTTTTCACGACTGCACCACCTTGCCTTTCTTTTGAATAATCAGCATTGCTGCTACCAGCAGGACGCCTAAAGCTACCGCCAACGCACTCCCTAAATTCGGTTTAGCAAACACATCTCCTGATACCAGCGCCGCGATTCGAATCGTTAAAAGATTGACGTTGCTGCTAGTCAAAGCATAGGCAGTTTCGTATGTTCCCATCCCATTGGCAAACAAAATGACAAAGGTACTGGCAATCGAAGGACGCAGAAACGGCAAGGCCACTTTAAACCAAGCATAGGTTGGCGAAGCACCCAGTAATTGAGCGGATTCCAGCCATTCCTTTTTGACTTCCTTCATGCTGGAATACAAAAATAGAACCCCTAATGGAATTTGGAAATACGTATACGTAACCGTTAATCCCCACCAGGAATACAAATTAAAATCCGCCAGAAATGGCAAGATCATTTTCAACACCCCTACATTACCCAGCAAAATAATGAAGGAAAAAGCCAGAGGAATCCCGGCAAAATTAGCCGCTAAATTGGAAACAAAAGTAATTTTCTCCTGCAGCTTAGTCGACAGATTCATTAAGCACAAACACAGAATAAACGTGCCAATTAAGCCGATCACACTAGAGCTGACAGCAATCAGCACACTGTTAACAAAGGCCTGAGTGTAATATTTATTGCTGAAAATATCGCTGTAATTTGCTAAGGTCCATTGGTTGGTTAAATCGCTACGCAAACTGCCTAAAATCATAAAGATTAAAGGCAGCAATAAAAACGCACAGAAAATAAAGGATGCTGGAACAAGAACCAAGCGTTTTTTCATCATCTCATCCTTTCATCAGAGCTTGAAGGTCCCGCATTTTTTCAGCCGGTGCTATTCCTAATAGCCAGCAAAACAAGGGTGCAGCCATTAATTGCGGCATTGGCTCCTCTTTCAGCTGCTCTCGTTTGTTTGAAATTAAATAAAAAGGGACTTCTCGATGAGCAGCCAAGCTTCCGCCGTGCAATCCGTGCTCATCCATCCCATGATCAGCAGTCACAACTACCTGATACCCTTTTTGCAGCCACTCGGGAATACAAACAGCTAATAACCCGTCTGCCCGATTAACCGCTGCCGTATATTCACGTGAATTCGCGGTAAACTTGTGACCTGCATCGTCAATATTCATAGAATGTACCACTAAGAAATCAGGCTGATACTGGTCAACTAAATAATTCGCATCCGCAAACAAATGCGAATCAGGATAGGAGTCCTCGCTATAAAAGATTCCATGCTGAATCAGTCGTTCCTCCTGGTGTTGAATGCGATCAACCAAAATATTATAGGGGGCCTGATTGTACAATTCGCTATACCAGTGGTAAGCGGCGGCTCCTGTTTTGCCGCCAGCTTGCTTGACTAATTCAAACAGCGACCACTCTTTGGATCGCTGGGCATGGTAGTTGCTGTAAATCCCATTTTCATAAGTAGGCACGCCTGTCATCAATACTTCATATAGCGGACGTGAATTACTTGGCATTTCACTTATCACCTTCAGCAGACTTGCTTGTTCATGCTCCACCAAGTGATTCATGAACCCAAGCTGGGCGACGGCTGTGTCGTAACGACAGCCGTCGAGGATAACCACAATTAGCTTATCCAGTTTATTTTGCATAGGTCAGTACCTCGGATTGCCAAAGCTCTGGAAGCTCCACCGAGGTTTTATCCCACGCTTCATTATCTTCAACTGGTACTGCGGCCTGATACGCATCCTCTGGTAATAACTTTTCTGCTACTTCCTTCGGCAACTCGACTTCACGAATTGGTCGAGCATAGCCTTTTGCTAAATTAATTTGCCCTTCATCAGATAAAATGTATTCCCGCGCTAATTTCGCTGCATTCGGATGGGGAGCATTCTTATTAATCAAGGTAGTATAGCCGCTAATGATGGAGCCATCCGTCGGCACTGTCACTTCAAAACGCTCGGAATCAATTTGATCACGATAATTTAAGCCGTTAAAATCCCAAACGACTGCTACATCGATTTCGCCTTTTTCTAGGTTCGCCACACTGGCATCAACTGTCGATAAACGACCCTTTTCTGCCATTTTTTTGTAATAGTCTAAACCTGGTTGAATATCTTTTTCATCACCACCATTAGCAATGGCCGCCGCCAAGACTGCAAATTGCGCTTGGTTGGCAACCGTCACATCCCCTACGCTAACCTGATAGTCGCCTTCCTGTAATTCCTTCCAGCTAGTGGGTGCCTGATCCACATTGTCTTTATCCGTAATAAAGGAAATGGTTCCAGTGTAGCTTAGCAACCAGTCGCCATTATCATCTTTGGCCCAATCAGGAATCTCTTCCCAATAGCTGGTTTTGTATGGCAGTGTCAGCTCTTTACTTTCTGCTAACGGTCCAAAGCTGATCCCAACATCACCAATATCGGCCGTTCCATTTTCTCCTTCTGATTCAAATTTCGCCAATTCTTCCGCACTAGACATATCCGTGTCCACATGACTTAGTCCGTACTCTTCTTCAAGGTCCTCCCAGGTTCCTACCCAGTTTGCCCAAGTGTCAGGCATCCCTAAGCTGGCAATCTCTCCTTCTTCCTTGGCTTTTTCAATGATCGTATCTAAAGAGTCATCCTCAGCAGCCGACTGATTCGTGGCTTCCCCTGATCCACAGCCTGCTAATACTAAACTTAATGTTGTCACACAAATTAACCCGATTGTCATGGTACGAATTTTTTTCATTGATCATTATCCCCTTTCGATAATTCCACTCTAACAAAGCTTTGTAATAAGAGAATCAATTTTGCGAAAAGTTCTTGTGAACAATGTAAAGGTTGGATGTGGTTTGTAAATTTCGGCGAATTCCCGTTAACCTTCCACAGGTTTTGCGTTATGATAGTAGAAAAAGGAGGGGCAATATGTCGTATTATGATCAACATCTCCACACCTATTTTTCTTTTGATTCGGAGGAGCAATTTGAAAAGTATTTAGCCTATCAGCCTGAGTTTTTCGTTTCAACGGATCACTTTGATCTAAGCAATCCTTCTACTGGAAAGGATGACATTCCCGATTACCCGGCATATATACACAAGCTGGAGCAATTAAAAGAACAGTATTCAACCACATTTCTGCGAGGAATTGAAATTGGTGTTGTCCCTGGACAAGAGAAGGAAATTACTGATTACCTTCATCAGCATCCCTATGATGTAAAGCTGATTAGTATTCATCAAAATGGCCGCTTTGATTATATGGACGACGTAGTTTTAACTAAGGACCCGATTCAAACGACCAGAGGATATTTTGAGCAAATGCTGAAGGTAGTAGAGGGGTTTCCGGAAGGGGATATTTTAACTCACTTTGATTACGGATTACGCCGCTTCACCTTCACAGCGGAAGAATTAGCTGAACATTTTGAGGATCAGCTGCTGGCGATTTTCAAAAAAGCGGTGGAACGAGAATTGGCGATGGAATTAAATGCTAAGAGCTTTGTGAAGTATGGCAATGAAGACCTTTATCGCTATGCCGTTCCTTTATACCAAAGTGTTGGCGGGAAGCTCTTTACCTTAGGGTCGGATGCTCATATTGCGGAAGACTATCAGTTGGGCTTTAAAGAGATGAGCCAGCTGTTAGCAGATTGCCAGGTAGAAAAGTTATTGGTGATTCAAGGCAAAGAACGTTATCTTACTTCCTTGCCGACGTTGTAATGACTATATAAATAGAAGAAAGTGGTGAAAAATTTGCATAACCTGCGTGATTACCATGCTGAGGCACCAATCAATCATTTAATTGCCCGACATTGGGACGCGATTGAAATAAAAGCGGTTTGCCAAGCATTTTTAGCGGCAATTCCTAAACAACAGTTGGAAAGCTTTTTAGTAACTGACAGCTTGCAGCGGGAAAAAGTTCTTGCCTATTTTGCTGCCTTTGCTAATCAGCCATTGGATTATTTGCATAGTCAATGGCAGCTGTTTTACCAAGTCGCTGCCTCAGATGACTACAATGATTTACGAGGTCATCTGCAATTAACCTTTCAAGCAGAGGAAACAGCTTATACGGTTTTGTTAGCAATGGCTCGGTTAGGAAATCAAGCTGGAGTGAATTGGCGAATTTACGATATTCTATGGCAGGATCAAGGCGTTTCTGTGGCAGAGGTTCCTCTGCTTCAATTAGAAAAACCGCAGCAGGAAGAAATTTGTGTGTTACTGACAGATTTTGGTGAAATTCGTCTCCGGTTATTTCCTGATCAAGCTCCCTTAGCTGCAGCAAATTGGCGAACATTGGCGAAACAAGGGTTTTATGACAATACACCGTTTGCCCGGGTAATTAGCGAGTTTGTGATTCAAGGCGGCGCTTTAGATGGTTCTGGCGATGAAGCCATTTCTAGTTATGATGGCTTTTTCGCTGATGAGGTACATCGGGGACTTTATCATTTTAATGGCGCTTTGGCGTTAGGAAATCACGGCCCCCATACTAACGGCAATCAATTTTTTATCGTGCAAAATACCAAAGTTCAGGCTGACCTGCTGCCTAAGCTTTCCCTTCCTAAAAATGTAAAGCAGGCCTACTTGGATATGGGCGGTTTGCCGGAGCTGGACGGTCGTTACACTGTTTTCGGACAAGTTTACGAAGGCTTAGAAATAGTAAAAGACATTGCAGCCCAACCAACAAACGATGAAGATACCCCCATCGACCCAGTATTTATCCGAAAAATCAGCTTCGAAAAAAGATAGTAAAAGACACTCGACTACTGCGGCAATCTCAACTTCTTGAGTTCACTGCAGATAGCGAGTGTCTTTCCTTTTATCCTGCCTACTCTGATTGATTTTTCCTCATCAAATCTATAAAATCAGCAATCACAGCGGATTCCTGAATGGATGCTTAAAATCAATAAATAAATGTTTTAGCTAATGTTGTAACTGGCAAATGAGGAACGGTTCGAGCCAACTGATCGGCTAATGCATACATTTCCTCATGGGAAGGTGCTGGCGTATCTGTTAATGGATACTCCAACCCTAAAGCTTTGTAGCTGTGCATCCCATAGCGATGATAGGGCAGCAATTCTAACGGCACAAAACGATCAAGGTCTGCTACAAAACACGCAATTGTTAACAGTTCGGTAATATTCATATTAATCCCTGGAATCACAGGGACCCGAATGCGTACTTCACAGTTAGGATACCCTATCAAAAAGCGGCGAATATTCGTCAAAATCTGTTGATTGTCTAGGCCTGTCCATTTTTTATGCAGCGTATTAGTAAAAATTTTTACATCCACAAACAACGTATCCACATAAGGAGCTACTTTTTGAATTTCATTGTAAGGAACACAAAAACTAGTTTCCAGTACTGTATTAATCCCAACGTATTTTGATTTCTGCAAAATTTCCTTAGTAAAATCCGCCTGAATTAATGCTTCGCCGCCACTAATGGTCACTCCGCCATCTGAGTGAAAGTAAAAGACATCATCCTTTTCAATCTCCTCCATTACTTCATCGGCAGTCATTCGCTGACCAAATCCTTTTTCAATCAGCTTGCTTTGTGATTCAGGAGTCGAACACCAGGCACAACGTAACGGACAGCCTTTTAAATAAACGACTGTCCGTAAACCAGCACCATCATGCAGCGAGCCCTGTTCAATTCTTAATACTGTTCCTTCCATGCTTCACCTGCTACCAGACCTCTTTGCGGGGTTCGGTTTATTATTTCATTTTGAACTTCCTCGCTTAAATCTACAAAATAGGTTGTGTAGCCTGCTACACGAATTAATAATCCTCGATGCTCTTCCGGTGCCTCCTGCGCATGCAGCAGAACTTCACGATCAACTACATTAAAGTGCGCATGGAAAATACCTAGTGAGCAAATGGATTTCAGCATCGCCATCATTTGAGTAATTCCTTTTTCCGTCCGAATCAAGTCCGGTGTAATTTTCATATTTAGTAAGGTTCCCTGAACAAAGCGGTCATGAGGAATATTGGATACTGAGCGCAAAATTGCATTCGGGCCCAAGCGGTCTGTTCCACCGCTAGGACTCACTCCATCAGCCAAAGGAGAAGCAGCCTTACGTCCTGAAGGCAGTGCACCTACCGACAAACCAAATAAAGTATTAACTGTCACCGGCAGAATGCCCGGCGTCATTTTACCAAATTTACTTTCATATGATTCAATTTCATCAGCGATAAAGGTGAACATTTCACTGGCAATTTCATCTACTACCGGATCAGCATTGCCATATTTAGCGACTCCCTCGCACAATTGACGGATCGACTCATAGCCTTCAAAATCATTTTCGACTGCAGTTAACAATTCATCCATCGTCACAGCTTGGCGATCATATACCAATTCCTTAACTGCTGCCAAGGTGTTAATTAGGTCAGCTACTCCAACAGAAGTAATTCCATTTCCGCACGTATACTTAGCTCCGCCTCGCGAATAATCCAATCCTTTTTCAATACATTCCCGGTGAGTCAAAGACAAAACAGGGACAGGGCGATCCATTGACAGCTCGTCAATCACATGACTACCCTTTACACAGGCTTCAATTACATAGGTCATTTGTGCCTTGATGGCTTCCTTGAACTCATAATAACTGCCAAAGCTGCGGGGATCTCCCGTTTCAATTGAGATTATTTCGTCAGTTTTCGGATTTCTTCCATTAGTTAAGGCTAGTTCACAAACACTGCCTAGATTAATATCTGCCAACGAAGTGTATTGCTTCATCCGTCCCTCTAGACTAGTCTCCACACAGCCACAGGGATTCCAGTCAAAGGCTTCCTTCAGCGGTACCCCTTTATTCATCAGCATCCGCACGCCAACATCATCATTATGAAAAGCCGGAAAACCTGTGCCTAATTTAATCAGTTCAACTACCCGACGTAGGAAGCGATTGGAGTTTTTGGCTAAGCTATACCGAACAGACAAGGACGGCTGAGACAAACGAACCTCTTCCGTTGCTTGTAAAATCAAATAAGAAAGCTCATTTACCGCATCACGGCCTAAACTGTCCACCCCACCTACACAAACATTTTGCAAGGTTGGGTAGCCAGCTACAAAAGTGGCAGTTGCTTTATCCTGGAACAAGCAAACCTCATTTAATTTCACCCACAAGCAATCCAAAAGCTCTTGCGCTTCTTCCTCAGTAATACGATCTGAATGAATATCTTCTTTATAGTAAGGATACAAGTATTGATCCATTCGTCCCGGGTTGTATCCTTCTGCATTTTGCTCCATAAATAAAGACATATGATAGAAATAAAGAGATTGCAAAGCTTCATGGAAGGTTCTGGCAGGATATTTCGGTACCCGCTGACAAATTTGGGCAATCGTGATCAGTTCCTCTTGACGGGTACAATCCGTTTCGATTTCAGCTAAACGCAATGCTTCTTTCCCGTAACGGGCAGCCAAAATTTCTAACCCTTCTAAAGTAATCAATAAGGCTGACAAGTAGCAATCCTTCTCATAGGCACCTGGTTCAGTTAAATTTAATGATTGTTTCCGGCGCAACACCCGCTTTTTAATACCTACTAAACCTTCATCAATGATTTGTTTATAGCTGGCGGTCACCTCACCTGATCCCCGCATCAAACGTTTATCAATAAAGACTACACCATTGTCCCGTAAAATTTTGGTATCCTCTGGTATTTGTTTTACCCACGCATCATAGATAGAACGTCCTTGCCAGTAAGGCTGAATTTCTTCTAAAAATAGTTTTTTATCCTCCGGGCTTAAATAAAATGGATCATGAGCCCGGGTACTAATGGTTTCTAGTTCATCTGCCAACACGGACCAGCAGGTATCTACACTTACTATCCCACCACGTAATTTACTGCCTGGACTGCCAACAATTAATTCCCCACTAAAAATTTCAATCGTTTTTTCTTCACATTGAGCCTTAAAGGCCTTGGCTTTTCGGACTGCTATAGGCTCGCCAGCGGTTTCCTTAAACACTCTAGTTAATATTCGGGCGTTTTCCAAATCGACTTCTGGTTTGGTCGTTCTAAGTCTTTGCTTCATCTGTTCAATTCTTCGCAAATACTCCTTCATTGAGACAGTCCTCCGTTCCTCTGGTCTTTCTATGCTTCTATTTTACGCCCTTCCATTAAAAAAAACAAAGCTTATCATTAAAAAAACACTCCATTTTAACAACCTCTTATGAAAAACATGGAATAAAAACCATCCAACAAGTTGTAAATCCTATTTTTAAATAATATTCAGCATAATAAAATTTCGATTGTAAAAAAATACCTTCGTTTATATTTCTTTTTTAGCTAACATAAATCCAAATAAGTAATCGCAGTCTACTCTAAACTAATACGAAACTTCGCAGTTTTAGTCTTTATTAATACCTTCAGCTTACATCTGCTAGCTTACAAAAAAAATCTTCTATTCGATGCATAAATAATGCACCAAATAGAAGATTCGTTAAAGATTACATTCCGTTACGTTTAATTTTTTGATCCCATTTTTTCGTATAAACATGTTGCTCATTTTCCGAAACATCCATCTGACCAGTAATATAGAAATATTCTTTGTCAGAGGTTTGTGTTGTTGTAATATCCGCGTTAGTCCACCAGCCTTCACGACCAATCCGCATATTTTGAGTAATTGTGTAATGAGCGGATAGCGGATCGCGATTCGATAAGGTCAGCTCGCGCTTCAGATTGTGCTCAACCGTGACATCCACCTCATCAAAACGATAGATTCCTTCACCAAATACTCCGCCGATTCCGTTGGTCATGCAGGTCCATGTATCACTCACTAGGTCATAATTGATTTCCCGTTCTACTTTACCTTCTGATAAAACGGTGGTTGGTGTCAATGGAGCAGATTGTGCTTCCGGATCTGGACCAGCAATGTCTTCGCCATGGAAAATCGGCAAGGTAAAACGAGCATCCTTCAAGTTTAAGGTCAAACTATACTCTTCCGGCATCGTCCAAAACATTGGCCAAGCAGTATTCGCTAACGACAAACGAATTCGATGGCCCGCCTTGAACCGATGACCACAGCAGTCTAAATCGACAAATGCTTGAACCTCTTTACCAGGAGTTAGATGAACTACCTTGTCATGGCCTTCCAAATGAGTCAAGTTCATTACACCATATGAAACACGAGTAGATGCGCCATCAGGGGCCACATCACATAAGGAAGCGTAAATCATAGCATTCGGCTTGTCGCTAGACAATTTCACCTCAACCTTTGGATAACCAAAGATTTCCAACTCTTCTTCTAAAATCTCAGAGTCAAAGGTCATGGATAAGCCATTATCGATACGTTGATCCCCAGGAGATTCACCTGGTACCCCTGCGCCCATCCATTCATTAGCCAGTAAAGTATGGTTCAATGGTGTATGCAGGACAGCCTGCTCTTCTTGTTCCCCACGCTCATGCACTAAGCGCCCATAAGTTAATCCATAAGATTTCGGCGTTACATCTTTTGACGGCCAATCCTCTAAACCAACCCAACGGCCTTTGCTCACAGGCATATGTGTAGACGGCGGCATGCTATCCTCAATCCAGGCTTGAATCATCGGACCATCCATTGCTCCGTTATCCTTGCCCTTCAGCCAATGATCCCACCATTTCACGCCTTCGCCTAAGAAGTTAATTGCTGGTTCCGGCACGCCGTCATGTGCATATACATGTGCCCACGGTCCGATAATTCCTTTTTTCGGAACGCTTAATCCCTTTAGTAAACTTAAAACAGTATTGGTATAAGAATCAGCATAACCATCCATGCAGAACACAGGTACTTGAATATCATCATAATTCTCGCAAACTGAACCATGCTTCCAATAATCATCTCGTGTCTGATGTTCTAACCAGTTAGCCATCCATAATGGCATATTTTTCAGGCGTTCCAGCCACATTTCTCGCCACCGATCACCAACTACGTGCGGATCGATCGCCCGCGACTGATAGCCCAGCATAATCGCTCCCCACCAGAAGCTGTCATTTAAAATCAAACCGCCCTTATAGTGGATGTCATTGTTGTAGCGGTCATCTGTATAGCCAACCACCATGACAGCCTTTAACGCTGGCGGTCTTCTTGCAGCAATTTGTAAAGAGTTAAAGCCGCCCCATGATTTCCCCATCATAGCCACTTGACCATCACACCACGGCTGCTTGCTGATCCAATCAATAATTTCCAGGGCATCATCTTGTTCCTGCTTCAAATATTCATCTTCCAACAGTCCATCTGACTCACCGGTCCCGCGCATATCTACTCGGACAACATTGTAGCCATGACCGGAAAAGAAGCCATGCATTGGATTGTCTCTTCCGCGAGTCCCATCGGTTTTTCGATAAGGTAGATACTCAAGAATCGTTGGCAGTGGTTCTTCTGATTCTGGCTGCCATCTCCGACAAGATAAGCGTGTGCCATCTGATAAAGTAAACCATTCGTTTTCGATAACTGTTACCTGATAAGGAAATTCTGTTACGATTTTTTTCACCATTGGTTCCTCCTTATTGTTGTGCTGCTTTTAGCTTTTGTTCTTCTTTATACTTTTTGCCATAGGTTCTGCCCCAAATAAAGCACAGGACAGCTCCAATTACTGCCATTGCAATCATTAAACTAAAGTAGATAAAGTACCCCGTATTACCTTCAAAACGGTCCAAAATATTACCAGCTACCAACGGCGCGATAACTTCTGGCAAATAGCCTAAAGTACTGGCTAAGCCAATAGCTACACCCGAAAGCCGCAACGGAATTCCTCCCTCTGACATGAAAGAGAAGAAAATTCCATAATTTGAATACATCGCTAAGTAAACCATACTAGCTGCAACAATCAGCAGAACTACTTGAATTTGACCGCTCATTCCTGCAATCGAAAGCATCAGCAAAGTACCCAGTCCCATAATCACAAAACCGGCCATCATAACCGTTGATTTACTGATTTTATCAGCCAAAAAACCGCCAATTGGTGCTGCTACTAGTCGGCAATATTGCGCTAAAACTGTGACAATCGCCGCAAAAACCGCTGAGGTGCCGATAATGTTGGAGGCATACGGAGTAAAATAATAAATCGACATATTGAAAATATAGCTAGTAAACATCATTCCAACAATCAGCCAAATTGCCGGCATTTTGATGACATCCAAAACATCCTTGAATTTGAACTTTTCAGTAGAAGTGTCCTCTTCTGAACGGGTCGGTTCTTTTACTAAAAATAAAAAGGCCAAGCCGCACAAAATCGGGATCACCGAATAGAAGATGATAATCCAGCGCAAACCTGCTGCCTCGGTCAAGCCTTTTTGGAAAAAGCCAAAAATGGCTGTGGCAATCGCCATATGAATCACGTTGGTAATTCCTCGAGTTCCTTCAAAAATTCCATACGCACGACTTTGCTCATCGTCCGTTGCCTGCATCCGCACAATCTTTAATAGAGCTGGCCAAAAGGTTAATAGTGAAGTAACTCCCCATAGAGCATAAATTAGAAATAGTGCGATAAAGCTAGTAAAAAATAAATGTAAAAAGCCCCCTAATCCAGTTGCGATCAGCGAGAATACCAATAATTTTTTTGCCGCAAAGCGATCCGCTAAAATACCTCCTATTAAATAGGAAACAAGTCCCATAAACCCATACGCACTTCCTAAGGATCCCATTTGAGTATTGGTTAATCCATAGGTAGCAACATACGCATCATAATAATACAATCGAAAATAAGCTAAACCATAAATAATTGATCCTGCGATTGCCAACAAAATGACTGTAAAAAAATTCTTTCGCAATCCTTGCTTTACATCTGCTGCTTGCATGATAACTCCCCCTCTTTTTTTCAAAAACGCTTCGCTTATCATCTCCTACTATTGATTGAAGCTTCACATGATTAATTAAAATATATGATGGCTTTTCAACTTCAATATATCAGGATTCTGATATTCTAATAAAATTTTACCATGTAAATTTTAAGATAACAATGAGAGAATGGAAGGTTTCAAAATATAAAGCTAAATAATTCCAATCATTTAAGTCGCTCTTGGTACGATAGCCTGCTGCTTTAACTGCTCCTCCATGTCCGAAAAGGTGCGTTTTGCCATTGACGTATTCATCATACGTTTTCGATATTCGGTAGGAGTTTCACCGGTACTTTTTTTAAATGTCCGGCTAAAAACGATGAGACTGTTAAAGCCCACCTCGATAGCAATCTCCTCCACCGTTTCTTGTGTATAAGCCAACATAAAAGCTGCCTTGTTGGTCCGAACACCGTTCAAATACTCTTTAATCCCCATATCCATCTGTTTACTAAAGACTCGAGACAAATGGCTGCGATTCACCGCCAAATGCTTGGCGATAGCTTCTACCGTAATTTTTTCTGCGTAGTGTTGTTGTATATATTCAACCGTTGCCAATGCTAATGGTGAAGAAAGCTCTTCTGCCGAGGCGTTCACCTTTCCCCCATCTTTGAGCAAATTAGCTAAGAAATGATAAGCAAGTTCATTTAAATGCAATTCATTTAGTAAATTATCCTGACTATACTCCATGCACTGCTTAATCGTTTCCACATATTGTTGCGTATCCGAAGTTATCATAGTAAAACCCTCTTCGCCAAATGCTGAATGTCGAATAATCTCTTCTGCCGTTTCTCCGCTAAAAGCCAACCAAGCATACAGCCAAGGCTCCTCGGCATCCGCACGATAAAAAGTGGTCAACTCCGGACGAATCAAGAAAAGATCCCCTTTTTTCAACTGAAATTTTTGATCTTTCACATGATAGGTCCCTTTTCCTTCCAATACCACATGCAAAACGAAGCATTCTCGAATAGCCGGACCAAATGAATGATACGGTAAAGTCTGGGAAACCCCGCAAAACTGAAACTGCAAATCGCCAGAAAGATAATGCTGTCCTTTTTTTAAAAACATTGCCTGCTCCATATTTGCTCACACTCCTTACTACCAGTATAATAAGATGCAACAAAAAGTTAAATAGTAATCACAGAAGGAAGTAAAAAAGGAAGCGTTTTTTTGCTACTATTTGGTATATAGAAGCCAATCATATGCATCAAAATGCTCATTCATGGATAATGGAAAGGATGTTTCGATTGAAAATTAGTAAAAAAGACTTCGGTAAAGGATTCCACTTAATCACTTTAGAAAACCAACAAGGCATGCGTTTAGCTGTTTCTGATTTAGGAGCAAGAATTGTTAGCTTGAGTGTACCCGTGGCAGATTCCCGCCGAGAATTGGTCTTAGGTTTTGATTCTGCTGAGGAGTATTTAGCGAAGGATCCCTTTATTGGAGCTAGTATTGGAAGAACTGCTGGTCGAATTGAAAATGGGATCTTTGAACTAAATGGGCAAACTATTCAGGTGGATGTTGATGAAGCGACCCATCATTCCTTACACGGTGGACAGCCTGGATTTGAAAGTAAAAAATGGACCTATACCATTATCGAGGGCCATAACGAAGCCTCGGTTTTGTTTAACTTGATCAGTCCAACAGGTGAGCACGGTTTTCCTGGAACGTTAGACATGGAGGTTCGTTACACTCTGACCGCTGATAATATTTGGCGCATTACAACTCGTGGAATTAGTGATCAAGATACCTTATTTAACCCTACGAATCATGTTTATTTCAATTTAACCGGTGAGTGTACTCAAGCAATTGACCAGCACCAACTCTGGTTGAATAGTTCTCAATTTGCGGAACTAAGAAATGACACCATTCCAACTGGACAAAAACTGCCGGTTGCTGGAACCGCCTTTGATTTCACTAAGAAAAAGGCTTTAGCTGAATTGTTTGCCAGTGACTTTGATCAAAAACAGTTGGCAGATGGCATGGATCATCCTTTCTTTTTAAATCAATCAGACTTAGCTATTCCAGCTGCAACCTTGACCAGTCCAGATGAAAAGGTTCAACTGACCGTAAAAACAGATGCCAGCAGTGTTGTTTTGTTCACTGCGAATTTTGGCGACAACACCCCTGAAATGCACGGACAAAAAATGGCTAATCATGGCGGGATTACCTTTGAGACTCAAACCGCCCCAGGAGCGGAACAGTTTCCAAGCTTTGGTTCGATCAAATTGACTGCCTATCAGCCATTTACAACGATTACTGAATTTATAATAGAAGGAAATGAGGAATAGTTATGGAAATAAAAAGAGAATTAGTTACTAAATTTGCCGAGGTATTTGGTCCTAGAGAGACCAGTCATTACTTCTCGCCAGGTCGAATAAATTTAATTGGCGAGCATACTGATTACAATGGCGGTCATGTCTTCCCTGCTTCCATCACTTACGGTACTTACGGTGTGGCTAGTCCCCGTGAAGATCAAAAGGTCTTGGTGTATTCAACAAACTTTGACGAATTAGGTGTCATCAGCTTTTCTTTAGATGATTTGTCCTTTGACAAAAATGCCGACTGGGCTAATTATGTAAAAGGTATGATTCTTAAAATGAAAGAAGCTGGCTTCACTATTGATCATGGCTTTGAGCTGCTGGTTGATGGAACGATTCCTAACGGTGCCGGCCTTTCTAGTAGTGCCTCTTTGGAATTATTAGTAGGGGTAGTTTTGGAAGATCTCTTCCAGCTGAAGCTGGATCGCCTAACATTAGTAAAACTAGGTCAGAAAGTTGAAAATGAATTTATCGGCGTTAATTCTGGAATTATGGATCAATTTGCGATTGGCTTTGGTGAAAAAGACAAAGCCATCCTGTTGGATACCAATACCTTAGAATACGAAATGGTTCCGGTGAAATTAGACGGCTATGCGATTGTCATCATGAACACCAATAAGCGTCGTGAGTTGGCGGATTCTAAATACAATGAACGCCGAGGTGAATGTGAAGAAGCTTTATCTCGCCTGCAAAAAGAGTTGGATATTCACTCTTTAGGTGATTTAGATGAAGAAACCTTTGAAGCCAACATTCATTTAATTGGTGATGACGTCTTAGTTAAGCGTGCCCGCCATGCCGTAACAGAGAACCAACGAACCCTACTTGCTAAACAAGAATTGGTTAAAGGAAACTTGACTGCCTTTGGTCAGCTGTTAAATGATTCCCATACCTCTTTACGGGATGATTATGAAGTTACCGGACTAGAGTTAGATACCCTAGTTTCAGCAGCACAAAAACAACTAGGTGTATTAGGTGCCCGCATGACCGGTGCTGGCTTTGGCGGCTGTGCGATTGCTGTAGTTGAAGAAGCAGCTATCCCGGCCTTTAAAAACAATGTTTATGATGAATACTTAAACACCGTTGGATATGCTCCAGAATTTTATGTTGCTCACATTGGCAGCGGAACAACTAAAATAGATTAGCTCTTTTAACGCCGGGTTATGCCGGCGTTTTTCCTTGTCGTTAATAAAGCTTGCTAAATCTTCTTCGAAATCCTCTATCAAATCGTAATCTATTTCAAAAAAAACGAACATTCCCATGTAATAACAAATCTTTTTTTACTTTTTTATCACTCCTATGGCTATTTTATGATAAAATGGCAAGAAATAGGAGGGGTTGGATGGACGCATTTTTAACAAATTTTAATTCTATAATTTGGGGAGCACCAATGATTTTCTTGATTCTGGGAATTGGCGTGGTGCTGACTGTTGGTTGTCGAGGCATCCAAATTCGCCGTTTGCCATTGGCTTTGAAGTATATGGTAAAAAATGAGGAAGGTGGTCAGGGTGATGTAACAAGCTTCCAAGCCTTATGTACTGCCCTCTCTGCAACAATCGGTACTGGTAATATTGTTGGGGTAGCTACCGCAATTGTAGCTGGGGGCCCTGGAGCTTTATTCTGGTTAGAATTAGCTGGACTATTAGGGATGGCTACCAAATATGCTGAGGGCTTGTTGGCGGTAAAATATCGTACCTTTGACGATAACGGTAATGCGCTAGGAGGACCATTTTACTACATCGAAAATGGCTTAGGAAAAAACTGGCGCTGGCTGGCTAAGATGTTCGCCTTCTTTGGTGCCATTGCAGGCTTGATTGGTATCGGAACGATTACACAAATCAACGGCATCACTTCAGCTGCGGAAACATTCTTTGATCCCAATCGACTAAATACAATTAGTTTGTTTGGCAATGACTACACGTGGGCAACTATTATCTCAGGGTTCGTGGTAACTATTCTAGTCGCAATCGTGTTAATTGGTGGGGTGCAGCGGATCGCCCGTGTATCTGAAATTATTGTTCCATTAATGATTGTTATCTACGTTGGCCTTTGCTTATTTATGATTATTTTGAATATCGGCAAGCTACCAGCTGTGATTGTCGAAATTGTTCAAAGCGCCTTTGGTTTGCGGGCTGTTTCTGGTGGTGCCCTAGGAGCCATGATGATTGCCATGCAAAAAGGAATTGCCCGAGGAATTTTCTCTAACGAATCTGGTTTAGGTAGTGCACCAATTGCTGCGGCAGCTGCTCAATCAAAAGAACCTGTCCGTCAAGGTTTAGTATCAATGACGGGAACTTTCATTGACACAATTATCGTTTGTAATATGACTGGAATGGCAATTATTCTTACTGGTGCTTGGCAAACCGGCTTGGAAGGTTCGGCAGTAACTATTTATGCCTTTACTGAGGCTTTGCCAATTTCACAAACGATCGCTTCATTATTATTAATGATTTGTTTAGCCTTCTTTGCTTTTACTACGATTCTAGGCTGGAACTATTATTCAGAGCGCTGCTTAAGTTATCTGACCAACGGAAACACGAAGTTTTCTTCTGCTTTCCGAATCGTTTACATTGCAGCCGTATTTATCGGTCCTTACTTAACAGTCACTGCTGTTTGGACGATTGCCGATATTTTTAACGGATTAATGGCCTTTCCAAATATCATCGCCTTGATTCTTTTGAGTCCTGTGGTGTTTAAGGAAACCAAATCTTACTTCCTGCGCTTAGGACAATCCGCGGACGGCGAACTTCCATCCATGCCGTTATCTGGTGCTTCCATAGACGAGGAATAATCAACGTTAAAATCTGGAGGGGATCAATCATCCGATTGGTGCCCTCCCTATCTTTTTTACTACTCATTTTCAGTTTAATACCTAGCTTTAGAACTACATCTTACAGCCTAAAGTAAAGTTTCATTTCACTCAAGATAATAAAGGAGGGCCGTAGTGAAAAAAAATTCAGGATTGATTTATGGCCTTAGCGCCTATATTTTATGGGGATTTATCCCTCTTTATTGGAAGCTGATGCCCAGCGTTGGTGCAGTGGATGTATTGTTTTATCGAATTATTTGGTCCTTGGTCTTTATGCTTATTTATATGGCTATCACCCGAAAAATTCCGGTCTTCCTCAATGAAACAAAATCATTATTGAAAAATCGCAAAGACATCCTGGCAATTACGTCAGCTGCTATTTTTATTTCTATTAATTGGGGCGTGTTCATTTATACTGTAAATTCCGGGCATGTTCAGCAAGGCAGTTTGGGCTATTACATTAATCCGCTATTCAATGTTTTGGTAGCAGCCATTTATCTCAAGGAGCCTTTAACACGTTCAGCAAAAATTGCAACTTTTTTTGCCTTGATTGGTGTCATTCTTTTGACCCTTCAAACGGGGGAATTTCCTTGGGCTTCAATTATTTTGGCAGGTTCCTTTTGCCTGTATGGTTTAACTAAAAAGCAGCTTGATTTAAGTGCCGTAACTAGTATTACTTTGGAAACAATGATTATTACTCCGATTGGTTTGATTTATCTATTCTTCTTCTCGGAGGCTGGCTTCTTAGGATACGATACAACTACTAACCTTTTGGCTATGGGAGCAGGAATCGTCACAGCAATTCCTCTGTTGTTATTTGCCAATGCGGCCAAGCGTTTGTCTTATGTCACATTGGGCTTTTTACAGTATGTCAATCCCACAATTATGTTGGCCTTAGCTATTTTCTTATTCCATGAACCTTATGGATTGTCCCAATTTATTGCCTTCTCCTTTATATGGTTAGGCATCCTGATTTATATTATTGGAAATATTTTACAAACGAAACGGATAATGAAGCAACCAGCAAATGATCTTTAAAGAAAATAAACCGAGCAGCTTCCTTTTCTAGCGAAGTCTGCTCGGTTTTTGTTTCAGACGCTAAGAAGTTTTGTAGCAACCTTATGAACGGAAGCTTTTGCCAAATAATAGCCATACCGCAAGTGGTATCATTGAAATTCCCGAAGCTATCATAATATAATCAATCGAAATGACATCTGCCAATGGACCTAGCAGCAGCATTGTAGCTGGCGAAGCAATGCTGATAGCCATGGTTACTATGCTCATAACACGGCCCATATGTTCATCATCGGTTTCTGATTGAAAAAATGACACCATCGCAGTCCGTGATATTGGAACAACAAATCCGATTGCTGCCATCATTGCCAAATATAACCAAAAAACAGAGGTAATACCTAGTAGGATAAATGGTATAACCAACAATGAATAGCCTAAAGCTACAGTTTCGATTTTATTTTTAAGTCCTCCCCAGGTGCTCATAACGGATCCCCCCAGCAGCATTCCCAAGGCAAATCCAATTTCAATGGTCGATAACTGCCACAAGCCATCATGAAACTTACGAGTAATTTGCAAAGGTCCTAAATTCGATGCTGGCGTAGAAAATACGCTTCCCGCAAACCCTGCAACAATAAGTGCAATTAGAATTTTATGGGTACGCAAGTAATTTATACCTGTTTTTATTTCCTCGAAAACATTAATTTTCTTGACTTCTGCCGATTGCAGTAATGGAACTTTCACTTTGAAAAACATTGTAGTAATGCCAATTGCAGCTGTTACGAAATCAATCATAAGTATACCAGCCAAGGGTAAAACAGCAAGCAAAGCAGCTGCCAATGCTGGGCTTGCCAGCAGCATCACTGCCTGAATGGTTTGGTCAACTCCATTAACACGTACCAGGTGTTTTTTAGGGGTAAGCTGTGGAATAATTGATGAAATTGCTGGCGTTTGAAATCCTTGTCCAACAGAACGAATGAACGTGACTGCCAGCAGCAGGAGAATATTGTTCTCCATACGAATATTCACAAGCAGAATGATTGCCATCATCAAAGATACGACAGCTACACAGCTGTCTGATACGATGGCAAGCTTCTTTCGATTATAGTGATCAGCAAGTGCTCCCGCAAAAGGCATGACTAAAACCATCGGTAAAAGCCCGATACAGCTCATTAATCCAATCATGGTTCCTGATTTTGTTGACAATGTTACATGCCAAATAATAGCATACTGTACCAACATCGTTCCGATCATTGAGATCGCTTGTGAGGTTAGCAGGTATGCTATGTTTCTTTTCCAATTCTTTTCATCATAAATAGCTTTTGACATTTTTATTCTCTCCCTTTTCATATAAATGTATGTTCCTAACAATTTATATGCCCAAAAGGGTTTTTCGGAGAATTTGTCCTAATTGCTGTTGAAATAATATCACACTATAAATTATCTGACAAGAGTAACAGTTAGACAAGAACAACCAAATGTTGCTATTCCTTTATTTTTCAGTGTATTCATCTGTCTCAAACATTTCCTCTGGTACATCTTGCGAAATATTACTGATGATATAGAGCTGATGATCCTCTTCAGGTGTATTTAGATTACTGACACCCACTCCGTAAAGCTGCGGCGTATCGTCTAAATAAAGCTTAATCACCTTTCCCTCACTGTTTTCATATTGCAGAAAACGAAGCTCACGCTCATTTGCTAAGCGTTCTTTTCCACCATTGGTTCGCTTAAAGCCTCTCAGATCAAGATAATTCATCACTGCGACCCGATGCCAGCAACTACTCGTCAACTGCTCATCAGTAGAAAAAATAATTTCCTTATTGGGAACAGCAATTGCTTGAAAGGTTCCATCTTTGATAACTTCCTTGTGGTCAATTTTATCACTGACTTTTCCGGCAATTGATTCCAATTCATACGTTTGGTGAGCGGCTGCTGGTTGTTGAGGATCATAAACATATTTACCACGAACATTATTCTCAACGGAAACGAACTTGTTGTATTGGTCAACCGTAAATTCTTCGTAATCAAAGCTGAACGCCTCGTTCTGATAAATCCATGCCAATAACGTTTCTGGATAATCAGCAATCAGCTGCTCCTTTTCATTTCGCTCATTGGTTTGACTGCTGGACTCTTTTTCATGCGTCATTTGAGTTGTCTTTTTTATTTGGCTACACCCACTAAGCATTACAACAATTACCACCATCATTGCCCATCTAATTTGCTTCATTTTTTACCCCTTTTACGATCTTTTGTTAATTATACATTGCCTGTTTTAGTTTATATATAGATGACTACAGAAAAAAGCAAAAAAACTGATAGACACAGTTTTCCTGCTTTTCTTTGCCTAAATCAAATGATTATCTTTCAAAATATCACTGATGTATGTTCCTTCTACCTTTTTCACAAAACCTTCTACCAGCTTGCGTTCCACAAATGGCATATCCATTTCAGTCAGTTTCTTTTTATCGGTTAGATAATACACGGAATTTGCCAGGGTGCGCAAATCATAGGCCGAAGCAAATACTTCTGGCACACCTCGTTCTACATCTAAAAGCTGATAAACAGCCTCCATGGCAGTACGTACCGAATATTCTGTCGTAAATACAGTATCTCGTTGCGTTTCAGCGAAGTTTCCAATAAAAGCTAAATTGGTTGAACCATTAGGAATAACCAATGGTCGATCACCAGGTTCTCGCAGCATAAAGTACGAAGTAATAAACGGCATATAAACCGGAATCACTTTGCAAGAGTTCTCAGAGAAGCGTACAATGTCATCTTCAGGTACTCCCAAGTGATACATCAGCTCCTGAACAATTTCTTTACCTGAACATTCTTCAATCGGCTTCTTAATGTAATTCCCTGGGGTATTAGAAAGCAAACCATACACCCAGGTAACGGTCTGTTGATCCTTTTGTTCCTTAAAATGTGGTTGACGATGGGTCGCAAAGCTCATTAACCAGTTGGAATCTTTAATAGTAATAATTCCGCCGGTAACAATATGCCCCGTCCGCAATTTTCTTTGCGTTAATCGACTAATGTATGGTTCAATGTCAAAGTTTTCCCACGTTACAGTTGCTGAAACAAACCAGCTTTCATCTGGCAAATTGTCGCAAAAGACTTCTGGATGACCAAATTCAGGTGATTGTTTAGCTAAATTTTTCCATAGATTCCAGCTGCCGCCTAATTCATGAGTTATAGGCGCTGGTGTATTATGATCTCCTTCGGTGGAGCTTTCAGTAATGGAACCATTCGTAACAAAAACCAAGTCCTTTTGAGTTAATTCAATCGTTTCTGCATTGCCAGCCTTAGTCAAACTAATTTTTTTAGCCGTTTTGCTATCGGATTGAATATCGACCTCAATAGCTTCGATTTTAGTTTCGTATTGGAAATCTACACCTTGGTCCTCTAGGAAACTTAGTAACGGTTTCACCAATGACTCATATTGATTGTAGCGCGTAAATTTTAAAGCTGTAAAATCCGGCAGTCCTTTGATGTGATGAATGAAACGCATCACGTAGCGGCGCATTTCTATTGCTGAATGCCATTTTTCAAAGGCAAACATTGAACACCAGTACAGCCAAAAATTTGATGCAAAAAATTCTTCGCCAAAAACATCCTCTATCCGCTTACCAATTAATTGATCTTCTGAAGTCATAAAGAGTTCAACCAATTCTCGTTGGGCTTTTTTCGACAATGTAAACTCTCCATCATCTTCAACTCGCTCTCCGCGATTATGGATAATCCGACAGTTGGAAGAATTAGGATCATCATGGTCCAACCAATAAAATTCATCCAAAACCGAAGCATCCTCAACCTCTAATGAAGGGACCGAACGAAATAAATCCCATAAACATTCAAAATGATTTTCCATTTCTCGTCCACCACGAGTAACAAACCCATCATGTGGAATGAATTTACCATCTAGCGAACCACCAGAAAGGGATAATTCTTCAAAAATATGGATATGCTCCCCCTTCATATGCCCATCACGAATCAAAAATACAGCCGCCGCCAAACCAGCCAGACCCGCGCCTACAATATAAGCATTTTTATCATCGACACCTTCTGGTTTTCTGCTTTTGGCAAAGGCCTCGTAATTGCCATTTGTATATCTCATTAGTAAAGCCCTCCTTCTTTTTATAACTCTCTTAAAGGGTAGCAGTATCCTTAATTTTAGACAAAAATTTGAACTCCAAATCAGTATGCTTTTTCGCATAATAAAAAACAGCAGAAAAAGCTGCTGCTTGACTACTACCTAGCACACAAAACCATTATCATTGGTAATTTCGAACTTTTAAAAAATAAAAATTTAGTTTTTAAATTCTAAAATTATTTATTCCCTCTTCTTTGTTGTTTATTTTCCTTCTCGTATTGTGTTCGCACTAGCAATCGCCTATACTTTAAGCAAAGAAATAGTAGAGGTGAGCTTATGTTATTAACCCAACGAATGAAAGATTATCCTTTTTCTCCCAACGAAAAAGTGGTGATAGATTTTATTTTAGAAAAAAAATCCTTGATTAAGGATTACTCTGTGAAAGCGATTGCCAACGAAACCTTTACTTCGCCGTCAATTTTGGTACAAATTGCCCAAAAATTGGACTGCGCCGGCTGGGTAGAATTCAAAGAAACCTTCTTAACAGAAATCAATTACCTGCAAAAACATTTCCAATCAATAGATGCTGATCATCCCTTTTATGTTAAAGATCCCTTGATGACGATTATTGACAAAATGGGGCAGCTGCATGTTGAAAGTATTCACGATACTCTTTCGCTGATTTCACACGATGAGCTTCATCAAGCTATTCGGATTATGGAAAGAAGCAAAAAAGTTCGGGTGTTTGCGGTAGACAATTTAAATTATGCAGGAGAAGAGTTTGTGTTTAAGCTTAGAAGGATCAATAAAGAAGCCGAAATTTCTGCAGATCCTTTTCATGATGCGGCTATGACGACTGATGCTGATTGTGCTATCTGTCTTTCCTATTCTGGCGAAACCTCCGCCTTATTAAAATCAGTTAAGCTGCTAAAAGAGAACCATGTACCCATTATTGCCATTACTAGTATTGGTAATAATCGCCTAGCTGAATGGGCTGACGTCGTCTTGAACACGACCACGCGAGAAACATCCTATTCCAAAATTGCCGACTTTTCTTCTCTAGCTTCGATTAATTTTATTTTGGATACCATATATGCCTGCTATTTTTCGTTGAATTACCAGCAGAATTTAGATTATAAAATTCAAATTGCAGAAATTGTCGAGACAAAATGTGATCAATAACGACTTATAAAACACGACTAATGGCATCGAAACTTCATTAGTCGTGTTTTGATGCTGCTTCAGAAGAACGTGCCTGTAATTCTTCTTCTTCTAAAATCAAAAAGCTGTGATTTTCCCGCTCTAGAATTCCTTCTTCACACAAATTTTTCAATAAACGAAACATATGGCGATAGCTCATGCCAATTGTTGCGGCTACATCTGTCAAATTATCCTGAAAATATCCTTTGTATGCTCCCTGTAAAATATAAGAACACAGACGCTGTTCTCCAGTATAAAGAGCAGTTGAGACATAATTTTGTGAGCTTAAAAGTAATTTTTCCGACAAACCTCGGGCTAAATGCTGAACAAAGGTTAAGTTTTCCAGTAAAAAATTACGTTGATGCTGATAAGGAATCACCAAACACTCTACCGGAGATAGTGCTACTACTGAAGCGGTACCCGTATTCGTAGTACTTGCCAATTCCATATCGCCAATTAATCCACCTGACACATAATAACTCAATACCAAATCTTTGCCATTTGAGGCAGTCGTACAAACTTTGGCTTTCCCAGAAACCAACATAATCAGGTGCTGATAAGGCTCCCCTTCATTATGAATAGTTTCTCCTGCTTTGTACCAATGAATAAAACACCTGGTATCCATGTCCGAAAGACCATACTTTTCCAATAATTTTCGATGTACTTCTGTTAATTGATAGTTTTCCATCTTTTTTCTCCACTTTTTCTCAAGTATGACATATGTCCTACTTAGATTGCAAACAATCACTTACAATAGGGTCATGGAGGTGTTCAATATGTTTTATTTACTAGGATTATTGTTGCTAGTCGCCTTGATTATCTGGAGATATCAAACGAGTCAAATGAAGAAACGTGCTTATTTCCAACGAATTGATGCTTACGAACATAAAAGACAAGAAGATATTTTAAACAGAGCCAAGTTAATGGCTGCTGAGCAAAAAGCTCATGCACAACATACAAGCAACAGCTACATTCAATCAGCCGCATTTAAAAAAACTGCCTAATAAAAAGGGCAATAGTAAAGCAAACCCCTTAGCTTTCCTCCTCTTTCTCGTTATAATGAGAAGGAGGAGGTTTTTTGTTATGAAAATTGGCTTTTTTGGTGCCGGTCACATGGGCACTGCGATGATTCAAGGCTTTATTGCTTCAGGAAAAGTTCAACCCGAAAATATTTTAGTTAAAGGTGGCCGAAGTAAAACCGCAGCTAATCGTCAAAAGGAATTGGGTTTTACTTTAATTGATCAATTAGAAGATTTAGCTGAGACTTCTCTGCTTATTGTAGCGGTGAATCCTGCGGCCGTTTTGCCAATCATTCAGTCCTTACCTGCTGCTGTAATTGAAAAGAAAATTCCTTTGGTTTCTGTAGCGGCTGGTGTTGATTTAGCAGAAATGGCGGAAGTCCTAGGAAAGGATTATCCGTTGTCTCACTGCATTCCCAACACACCTGTCTCAGTCAACGAAGGCGTTTTAGGCATCTCTTATAGCGAACAATTAACTACAGATGACAAGGAAACGATTGATCAAAGACTGCAGCTGCTAGGAACATTGGTTGAAATCGATGAGCCTTTGTTAGGTATTGTTGGTTCAGTAGCTGGCTGTGGCCCAGCCTTTGTCGATCTGTTTATTGAAGCATTATCCGATGCCGGCGTTTTTTACGGTTTAAACCGCGACCTTTCTTACCAAATCGCCCAACAAATGATTAAAGGCGCTGCCGAATTGGCGCTGCAATCAAAGAAACATCCCGGCGAATTGAAAGACGGTGTCGCAACACCCGGCGGTACAACTATCAAAGGCGTTGTTGCTTTAGAAAAATACGGCTTTCGCAATGCAGTAATTGAAGGCGTTAAAGGAACTATGGAATAATTGATTGTTCTGGCACTAAGGAAACTTAGTGCCTTTTATTATGGCTACAAAAAAAATCACTAACTTGCTTTACATACTAGCTTGTTTAGCCTATGATTAACTTGTAAAGCAAGCTAGTGATTGAGGTGGAAAAATGTCCGATAAAATTGATTCCCAAATGTTGAAAGGTGTCTTAACAGGAAGTATTTTACTTTTATTATCTAAAGAAGAACTATACGGTTATGGACTAAGCAAAAGTTTAGACAGCTTTGGCTTCACCAATATTTCAAAAGGCACCATTTATCCTCTACTGCTTTCTCTAGAAAAGAAAAATTTAATTAAGGGAAGCATGCGCGCTTCTGAAAACGGACCAAAAAGAAAATATTATGCTATCACTGAAGAAGGAACTGCTGAAAAAGAAAAATTTTTGGCTCAGTGGTCAGACTTAAAAAATAATATGGAACGAATAATTGAAGGAGTTGAGGGGAATGACTAAATCTACATTGGAGGAAACTAACGCAGAGCTGCAAAAAGAACTGACAGCAGAAAATGAAAAATACTACGGGAATCTGTTAATTTATGTTAGAGCAAAATCAATGATCAGAGATAATCAGCAATCCGAAGAACTTTTACTGGAAATATTGCAGGACCTTTTAGACGCACAAAATCAGGGAATTTCTGCTGAAGAATATTTTGGCAAAAATCCTAAACAAATTGCAGACGAAATTATTAAACAATTGCCGATAAAGCTACTAGATTTAGCGAAGGTAGTGCTAACCGGTCTAGTGACTTATCTTTTGATTATGTTTATACCAACTCTGATTGATCCAACCAAAGGAATCGATTTAGGCCGTTACTTAATCGTGGGACTATTGACGGTTATTTTTGCCATCTTCATTTTGAAACTTCTAGGTCATAGTGTCTATTGTTATCAGTCGAAAATCAGCAGCCTATTGTTTTACACATTCATTCTTGTAGGCTTAGTTTGTGGACTTCTCTTGATGATTTTCATCTCTACTCCTTTGGTGATTACTTTAAATCGTACCACTGGAATCTTATTCATTTTGTTAACGGGTTTTATTCTTGTCGCCCTGTTTATTCGTGAAAAGGATAAAGCGCCTTGGATCCCCTTTATTCCTCTATTGTCGGTTTATTTGTTTGGTGGTATTTTGCTGCGTATCAATGATTTCTCCAGTTTTCTCAATTCTAAAACAGGACAATTGGTTATCGCGGCTTCGCTAATTGGGGCGCTATTTATTCAAGCCTTGCTAATGTTCCTATTAAATAGGAAGAAACGCGTCTAAAAACGAAAGAAAGCAATAAATAGAACCGAACGATTATTTGTGTAGATTCCTGTTTTAAGGAACCCTAACTTATAATCGTTCGGTTCTCTACTTTTAAACTGTGGCCTTTGCTAAATGTTCATTTAACAACGCAACAGATTTCTTGATATCATCATCCAAGTTAAACAATCCACTGGAGCCCACAATCAAAATATCCGCTCCTGCTTCTAACATAACCGGATAAGTTTTCTCGTTGCAGGAACCGTCAATTTGAATTAAAAATGACAGGTTATTTTCCTCGCGATAATTCTTCAGCCAACGAACTTTGTCTAAACTCTCTACGATGAATTTCTGTCCAGCAAACCCAGGGTCGACTGTCATCACCGTTACGATATCAATTAAATGAAGATAGTCTAAAATCAAATTCATCGGTGTCTCGGGGTTCAGAACGACACCCATTTTTTTGCCTTGTGCGTTAATTGTTTGACTCACTCGAAAGGCATGACCATTTAGATGCTCCGCATGAATGCTGATTACTTCGACACCTAAATTCAATAATGGTTCAACATATTCTACTGGATTTGTTACCATCAAATGCGCATCTAGTGGAATTTGAGTATGCGCTTGTAATTGTTCGATGAACCATGGTGATAGCGTCATATTGTTTACATAGTGTCCATCCATAATATCGATATGATAATAATCCATTACCGTATTTAAGTAAGCAATCTGTTCACTGAATTTACCTAAATCCATACACATTAGTGAAGGTGATAATTGTACCATCAGCTTTCCTCCTTTAGTTAACCGATTGTCCACCGTCAACAACCATCTCGGCACCAGTCATAAAGCGTGACCCCTCTGTGGCTAGAAAAACAACTGCATCGGCAACCTCATCAGCTGTACTGATTCGATTGTGTAAAGGAATCCGCTGGCCCATTTCCTCCTTAGTGCGATCGGTAGCTTGAGCCGCATGTTCGGCCATTTGAGTATTGATATAAGCAGGATGTACGGAATTTACCCGAATACCTCGCGGTGCTAACTCGATTGCAGCAGCTTTCGTTAGTGCTGCCACTGCTCCTTTAGAAGCTGCATAAGCAATGCGGTTTTTTGATCCTAGAAAGGAAGCAATAGAAGCAGTGTTGATGACACTGCTGCCGTCACCTAATAAAGGAAGCATTTCTTTAATTCCTAAAAACATACTTAATGTATTTACGGCCAGCGTTTTCTCCCACAGCTCAACCGTTGTATCTTCAATCGTAGCAATTTTAAAAATTCCGGCATTGTTAAACAGTACATCCAACTTTTCTGCTTTTTCCTGAATAGTTGCTGCTGCTTTTTGCCAAGCCGCTTCATCAGTAACATCAAAACACATTGGGTAAATACTGCTGGAATCATAATTTTCTGCTAACAGATCCAAGCGTTTTTGATTGTTATCATTCACAAATACCATAAAATCTTGATCAATCAATTTTTCCACGACGGCCTGTCCCAGACCGCCAGCGGCACCGGTAATCATTGCGGTTTTCTTTTTCAAACTATTTCCCTCTATTCTAAATTGGCATGATTAGCTTTCATTTCGTCAAAGGTCAAGCCTTTTTCCGCCATCAGTTGCAAGGTTAATACATCATGGAACAATAATAAGCCTTGCTCGAATACTGTGGTCATCGGTTGAATTGACGTAAAAGCCTGTGAACTTTTTGATGGACTCTCGAATTGGACAATGACATCCGCCAGCTGAGCAATTGAACTTGTTGGATTAGACGTCAGATGAACAATGCGCGCATCAAAGCGTTTAGCTTTTTTAGCAATTTCTAACGGGATCACTGATTCACCCGAACCGCTGCCTACCACTAATAAATCCTGACTGGTAATCGGTGGTTCATTTAAATCCCCCACCATATGGCAATGAATATCCAGATGTGTCAATCGCTTTACAGTAGCCTCCAACGCCAGCCGAACCCGTCCTACACCGATAAAGAAAACTTTTTCTGCCTGTAGAAGTTCCATGGCATAACTGTCTATCTGTTCTTGAGAAACCTTACTTAACAGATGACTTAACTCTTCTATCACTGCCTGACTATTTTCATAATAAGTCTTCATGAACCATCAACACCTTATTGTAAAATTCTTTTTTCTCATGAACCATATCAAAGGCTGCTATCAGTTCTTCAATTGGCACTTTGTGGGTAATTAACGGAGACAAATTCAAGCTTCCATCGGCAATAGCCTGGGCGGTTACTCGCCACTCATTTTTAGGAATTTTATCATAAACACTGTTAAACATGCCGACAATCGTGCCCTCTTTTCGCATAAATTGATCGTATGTTTTTTGCTTTAGTGTCATATCAGAATGAGGATTGCCTAACAATACTACGCGACCAAATGCGCGTATGGATTGGACACATTGATCAAAGGCTGCACTGGAGCCAGTTGCTTCCACAGCTATATCCGCCAATTTTCCGCCTAAAGTTTCTTTGATGAATTCTTCTGCCGAAACTTCCCCACTGTTGCAAACAAATTCAAAGCCCAGCTCTTTAGCAAAATCAACCTTTGTCTGATCAATATCGGCTAGTAAAACCTTTCCCGCCCCGTTGATTTTGGCCCACTGTGCAACCATTACTCCAATTGGGCCAGCTCCAAAAATGACAATTGAATCACCTAAGGTTACCTGAGCTTTATTAACAACATGCTGAGCAACCGTTGCTGGTTCCACCATCGCACCTTCTTCAAAGCTGACCTGATCTTCCAAAAGCACTAAATTAAACACCGGAACTGCCAAATACTCTTCAAAGCCGCCATCTGTGCGTGAACCAAAATAATTATAGTTGGTACATTGCGCATAATTTCCCGACTGGCAAAACTCACATTGGTTGCAGGGAAGTAACGGAAAAACAGCAGCTTTTCTGCCTAAATAGCTTTCCTCAACCTCGTCACCCAAAGCTACAATTTCACCCGAAAATTCATGACCTAAAACGGTTGGAAAATGGTAAGACCCAGTAACAAAAGTACGGGGAATATCTGAACCGCAAATTCCACAAGCCATAATTTTTAACAGCACCTCGCCTTTTTTAGGCGAGGGCTTTTCTTTTTCTACTAAAGTTAATTGACCAATGGAAACTAATTCAACTGCTTTCATTAAATCCTCCTTCTATCCTTCAGGAATTCCCAGCACGCCAAGATAAGCTAATGCAATTCCTAGGACAAAAATGATCAAGATGATCAGATTGATATTTACTTTCTTTCGAACTAACCAATATACCAGCATCGTAATTCCCAACGGCACCAAGCCTGGCATTAAAGCATTGATTACCTGCTCTTGAACGTTTAGCTCTACTCCTTTAATATTTAAAATCAGCGGAATTACCACATTCACCCGTGAAGCGGTCATACAACCGACTACCATCAACCCAATCATACTGAAAATTTCCGTCAATCGAGCAATTGTACCTTCACGCAGCATGGTTAAAATAAAGGATTTTCCTTTTTGATAACCTAAACGATACATGTTCCAACCAAAACCGATTAAGCAGGCTTTATAGGCAATCTCAAAAAAGATTGGACCTACATAGCTGCCATCAATCGCTAATGAACAAGCAATCCCAGCCAAAATCGGATACACTATTCCTTGACTGACTGTGTCTCCAATCCCAGCGATTGGCCCCATTAAACCTGTACGAAGTGAATTAATTGTTTCATCCGTAATATCCTCAGCACCATTTGCCCTTTGTTCCTCCATCGCTGCAGCTACACCAGGAATCATAGTCCCAATAAAAGAAGGCTCTGTATTGTAAAAGACAAAATACTTCTTTAATTCCTTGACTTGTCTTTCCTTGTCATCGGGATACAGCTTGCGAATTACTGGAACCATGGCATTCGCTTGACCTAGAGCCTGCAGACGTTCATAGTTGTAGGCAGTCTCACTGGAATAAGTTAACGCCCAGTTTTTCAACATCTCTTTCTTCGTTAATTTCACTTCCATCTATGATTGCTCCTTTCCAGCAGGTTTCATATCTAAGAAACCAGTGTTGTAGAAAACAAAACCCAGAATTGCGGCAATCGCAGTGATCGCCATTACGTCCAATTTTAAATAAACGGCCAAAATAAAACCTAAAAAGAAAAATGGCATAATCTTTTTGTTCCCCATGAAGCTGATCAGCATAGCAATCCCTAATGCGGGCATGATCGCTCCCACAACCTGCATTGCTGTAACAAACGAATCAGGAATCATGTTTAACAAGTTCTGCATCGGTTCAGCACCAAAATAAACTAAAATGAAAGCTGGAATTCCGGTAATGACAAAGTTTAAAATTCCTGAGGGTACATAATTCATCATTCGCATCGCACGAATGTTGCCGTTATCTAAGAATTTTTCGGCCTGGTGAACCCATAACGCATTGATTGACATAGTCAGCTGGAAGGTCAAAATTCCGAACAAACTAAATGGAACAGCAAAGGTGACTGCCAAGCTTGGATCAGCACCAGATAAAATAGTCATTGCTGTACCAAATACAGCTGCAACTGGTAAGTTTCCGGGCATCGTTCCACCAGCAGTAATCCAACCGAGATAAGCCAGGTTGATATATGCAGCTGCCTGCATCCCCATTAGCGGTTCTCCCATCGCCAAAGCTACTAAGAAACCTGACCAAATCGGATAAAGCCAAGATCGAGTGATTAAATGACTAGGCCACCAGTTACAAACAGTTGAAATAATGGCAACTAAAATTGCGGATAGTAACATTTTTTCTCCTCCTTTTTAAGCTATGCTATTTACAGATACTTGGAAAGATCCGTTTCCTTTTGGTCGGGAATAATATGAATGACCACTGGAATTTTTCGATCAATCATTCGCTTGAATACTGCTCGTTCTTCCTCGGAAGCGGAAATATTCTTGTATAATACTCGTCTTTCTGCTTTTGCGCCCATTCCTCCAACAACCAACTTATCAATTGCGATGCCATTTTCCAGAAGCTGTTCAATCACTGTCGGTCCCTTAACTAAAATAATTAAACGTTTGTCATTGTCTCCCTGCTGATTTAAAAACGCCACCGCATCTGCTAACCCCTTAACCACAATATCGATGCCATTTGGCGCCGACATTTTCAACACTTCTCGCATAAACTCATCTTTGGCAACCTCATCATCAATAATCAAAATTTGATTGGCTCGTGTTTTTTTCACCCAGGCAGTCATCACCTGCCCGTGAATTAAGCGATCATCAATTCTGGTTAATACAATCTCACTCATGTCAATCCTTCCTCTCCATCGTCTCAAAAAGTTCCTTAATACCTTCTTTACCTACCGTTTGAATATATTGAGCCAGCTGATCCAGCTCCATGGTTTCACGACTGCAAATTGCCTCGATTACCATCGGCAAATTCACCCCAGTTACAGATCGATAATTTACCTTTCCTTTTAATAGATGATAGTTTTGAGCGGTCACATTGTATGGGCTTGCACCAAAGATGTCGCAAAATACTAATACCCCTTCCCCTTGATCCAACATCTGTATTTTTTCTGCCGCTGCTTCTTTGAAATCTTCAATACTTGTTTCATGAAAGAGTCCTAATGAATCAATGTTTTCCGCTTTTCCTGAAATCAACTCCGAGGCTGACAAGTAGCCCTTAGCCAGCTCACCATGAGTCATGATCAATAGTCCAATCATCCTTTCACCTCCTCACTTCTAATAAAGCAAGCCCTGTGCCAACTTTGTGAACAACACTAAAAAAGCCATAAAACAGCCTTTTATCTCATTGGCTGTTTCGTGGCTTTAGCTTTATCTGTCTTTTCCATTTATGTGTGCTGTAAGGTTTTATTAGTGTGCTGGCGATCCTTCCTATGTGTGCTGTTAAACAGTCATTTCCGAATTCACTTCAATCAGCTCCATTAAAAAGCTGATTTCGCTATCTTCAATTGAGATAGCAAACCGATTCTCAATCGGTATCAGCATTTCCCGAAGATAAGCATGCAAGCTAGGATTTTGCTGAATAATTCGCTTCGTTTCTTCTCGGAGAAACTGTTCCTTGCGAATCGCCCGCTCCAGCATGCTGCTGGTATGGAATAAAAACTTAATCCAAAAATCCTCATAATGATCAATCTGATACTGTTCACAAATTTTCCTGGCTTCAATCTCCAATAAATCATAAATAGCAGCACCATCTAAAAAAATCAGGCTCTCTTCCAAAATACAGATGATTTTACTGCGGCGATCCTCTTCAAAAATTCCACTGCTTTCTTCCAAACTCTTTTCTTGAAATTCCTGCACACTATTTCCAATATAGCCGCTTTGTTCGACAATATCCTCAGCGAGCTTCCGTAAAGTCATTTTGGGCAGCAAAGATTTTCTTGTTGCTTCAATTGCCATCGGTGTGGTTACCATTTTGATCGTTTCAGTAGCAATTCCGGTTTTCTTGCTAATGATGTCACCGAACATATTCAGCGAACCCATGTCGCTAAGGATAACTACCCCTTTTCCTTGATCAAGCTTTTGAACAATCGCGGTTGCCTTTTCCAAAGTTTCCCCGACGGATTGCGAAAGCGGCATATTGAGCCCCACTGCATGTTCGACATTCAACAATTGATTGGCAGTTGCTGCAAAATCTGTCGCAGCAGCGTTGCCATGGGTTAGAATGAGCACACCAATTTTTTTCTCCGTGTATTTCTCACTCATTGCCTTCAAATACAATGAGATAAAATACTTTTCACTTTCCGGTAATTCCACCTCTAACTGTTTCGAAATTTCTGTGCAGATATGCTCAGCTACCTCCAATTCCTTTTCCAGCTCAAAGTCATTTTGGCGCTTATGCTCTAAAAATGTGTTGTCCCGGAAAGAATACCCTTCAGAAATTTTTTCGATTAACGTATCCAAATGCAGGGCCAAGCTTTTAATATTGCTTTCGTCTAAATGGTAATGATTGACCTGTGCGATTTTTTTCAAAATATTGACCGTGACCTCGTAATTTTTGCGAGAAACAATTTTGAAAATGGGCTGCTGGCGATTTTGCTGCTTTTCCGCCAGCTCTTGTGTTTTCCCGTGGATAATCGTTTTTAATGGTGAGAGTGTGCCTTTGCCTTCCAGATAACGTTGATAAGTTTCCAAAACATCGTGTGACACACTTTCTTCCTCATCCACTAATAAAAACGGATCGGCATTTTTCTCCTGCTGAGGTGTAAAAACCAATTCATCGATTTTTAACAGCTTCAGCTTTTCCCGCATTTGCTGATCATTCATTTCATTGGAATGAGCATAATAAAATTGATCAATCAAATAGGTGGATAGGTGAGAAAGCTTCACCTGAACGGTTTCCTGCTGATTAGAAATACTGTCGACTAACGCATTCGCACATAACAATTGCACATCATTCTTGATCTGTCCAATATTCCCTACTGGATCATATTGCAGGAAGAAACGAACAACATCTTCATTGACCTGCAGTCTGCGATTGATTTTTTTAGATTCCTGTTCAAAGCAGAAATAAATCAGCTTAATTTTTTCTGTTAAGCCACGTTCCTTCACACTAGGCATATTAATAGTCAATGGAATTCGTCGCAAAAAAGTCGCCAAAATGGTTCCCTGAATTTCTTCCGTTGTCGCTCCAATGATCAGAACTTGAACCTTGCGGGGCTTAGCTGATTCCCCTAAACGATAATATTCTCCTCGATCCATTATGGAAAACAACATTTCCTGGCCTTCTGGTGGTAAGCGATGAATTTCATCCAGAAACAAGATTCCTTGGTTAGCAGTCTCAATCAATCCCGCTTTATCCGTCTCAGCTCCAGTAAAGGCCTGCTTCACATGTCCAAACAAATGATCTAGCAGCAAATGGGGATTATTGGAATAATCCGCACAGTTGAAAACCACATAAGGTGCCCCTTCAATCAAAGTTCCTACTCGCTCAGCATATTGATACATAAAGCGAGCAAAGGTCGTTTTGCCCGATCCAGAAGGTCCTGTCAAAAGCGTGTGTAGTCCATTGGGGGGATAAAGTAAGGCTGCTTTTGCCTGACGAATCGCATTTTCCAGTGAGCCATCGTAGCCAATTAATTCAGTAAATGGATAATCAGCTGGCAGCGTAGGTTCTTCTGACAGCAGCGAGTTTTTCATTTCCTCAAAATCAAGCTCATCGTTAGCAATAATTTTATATCCAACTGCTTTTTCTACTAGTTCCTTTGTAAGAAAATAAACAGGTCTGCCAGAAAATTTCAATACCTTTCCTTCCTCAGCCAACCTGTTTAAATCACGACTAACATTGTAGCGTGCAATATGTAATTCTTCAGAAATTTTTGTAGAATCTAGTTTTACCTGCTCTTCGCCCGCAATAAATTTTGCCGTTTGTTCAGTAATAAAGTCAAAAATAATTTCTTTTCTCCCCATAGAACAACCCCCTTTTATTATCCACATTGTACACAGTCGAGTAAGCTCTTTCAACTCCCTTTTTTTAATTTCAAAACTACTAAAAGGAAAAAGCGTCCTCAAATAGGACGCTTTATCTTCCAAATATCTAATAACTTCACGTTAGAAAACTAATAATTCCCAAATAATTCAATACAGTTAAAACAACACAACAGCTGGTAATTCCTAAAGAGAGTGTCAAAAAAACTTGGATGACTCGATGAATTGATCGTTGAATTTGACCTTCAGCTTTCTCATAAAAATTTTTGATATAAATAACAACCATCCAAACTACAACTACAACAGCAGACAGCTGAAGTAAAATATCTGCCGATAATAAAACGACCCCATTTTGAACTTGCAATCCATTAAAAGGTAAAGTTAAAATTGAAAACGTCGATGCTGCTAAACAAATGATCAACAAAAAGATGCCTTTTGAAATCAATTGATTCACAGTTGTATCCTCCTTGATTTTTTTCATCAGCTGCGGGTCTCCTTTTATTAAGTAATCCAATGATAGGTCAAAAAGTAAGCTAATTTCAATTAGCATAGAAACATCCGGCAGACTTTTTCCGGTCTCCCAATTAGAAATCGTTTGTCTTGAAATATGCAGTTGATCAGCCACTTGTTGTTGAGTCAACTTCAACTTTTTTCGGTGTTCTTTCAAAATTTCTCCAACCATGACGATATCCTCCTTTACTACAAGCGTAAAGGCAAAAGCTTGCAATGACTAGCAATTCTCGCTTGCAAACGCCTTGAAGGCTTGTCAAAATACGTTGACATCTTATATTTATTCTGACGGATGAAAAATGAAAAGTAAACAAAAAAAGACGATCTAAGTGAATAGATCGCCCTCCAATTTTATCTATTATTCTTCGCCTAAAACAATTACCCGATCCACAAAATCTTCGTAAAAACCATTTTCGTGAGAAACGACGACAACTGTGCCTGGAAATTTCTCCAAAGCCAGCTGTAAATTCTCTTTGGTTGCTTGATCGATATGGTTTGTTGGTTCATCGAGAATTAGGAAGTTGCTTTTAATCATCGTCATGTCAGCCAGCTTTACTTTTGTTTGTTCTCCACCACTGAGAGTTTTTAAGCTTTGCTGAGCTAGCTGACTGCTAAGACCTGAACGAGATAGCTGACGACGAAGCTCTTTGTTATTGGCCTTTGGATAACGATTGCTTAAATACTGAAACGGGGTTTCCAAAGGATTTTCCCAAGCTAATTCCTGAGAAAAATAATTGATCTTCGTGTGGTTAGGAAAATGGAAGCTGCCACCTAACGCCGGAATTTCACCGATCAAAGTTTTGATCAACGTCGATTTACCAATACCATTAAACCCGCGCAAAGCAACCTTTTCGCCATAACGAATAGTTAATTGTAATGGTGCTAATAATGGTTTGTCGTAGCCGACTAACAGCTCATCCGTTTCCAAAGCCAAGGTCGTTACTAGCGGTACTGGCTCGAACACAATGTTTGGCGTTGGTGCATCTGATGGTGGTGTCAAACGCTCGACCTTCGCCAATTGTTTTTCCCGACTTTTCGCCATGGTTGAACGAGAACCCGCTTTGTATTTCCGAATATATTCTTCCGTTTTCTTGATATGTGTTTGTTGAGCCTCATATTGGCGCATGTATGTTTCCGCCCGCAATTCCTTTTGCTTCGATGCTTTTTCCAAATTTCCGGTATATTTGGTGAGCTGTCCAAATTCAATATCCATGATATGTGTCGTTACAGCGTTTAAGAAATCTTGGTCATGAGAAACGACTAAGAACGTTCCTGGGAAATCCTTTAAGAAATCCGTCAACCAATGTACATGATCATCATCTAAATGGTTGGTGGGCTCATCCAGAATTAACAAATCTGGTTTTTCCAACAGCAATTTAGCTAAAAGAATTTTTGAACGCTGTCCTCCACTCAAATTCTTCAGGGGACTATCCATACCAAGAATATTAATTCCTAATCCAGTAGCCAATTCATCGATCAAGGTATTCATTTGATAAAACTCGCCTTGGTCTAGTTCGTTTTGCAGCTTGCCAGCTCGTTCTAACAACCTGTCATCCATATCGGTGGCATAGTCTTCGTACAATTTGATAATCTCTGCTTCCTTGGCAATATCTTCAGCAAAGGCCGTTTGCAGAAACTCTTGAATGGTTAAGGTTTCATCCACATTTACATACTGGTCCAAGTAGCCCACATGAAATTTAGGGGAAACGACAATTTGTCCCTCATCCGGCAAAATTTCACCAGTAATAATCTTAATCAAAGTACTTTTGCCAGCACCATTCCGACCAATTAGGCCCACATGTTCACCTTTATTAATTTGCGCATTAATTTTTTCATACAGCAGCTTATCGCCAAACTGCTGAGTAATATCTACTAAATTCATCATAACTTTTCTATCTCCTTATTTACTGTTTCATTCTAGTGCAGGAAAACATCACCGATTCTAACAGCTATTTCGTGCATATGTGCATGCTGCGAAAAGCAAGACTAACAAAAAAACCGCAGACAACAGCAATTGTCTGCAGCTACAACGTCTTTTTCCAAATCGAAAACACCAAGCACGACAAATAAAACTGCCTATTTCGGGCGTTTTCGATGAAGTCTCAACCTTTATTGTATGCCCCTAACAATGCTTCATCGTATCCATTTGTTAAGAGCTGATTTTCTTGTAAATCTAAAATAGTAATCGTAAATCATCAGATGTTCCCTCTTTCGCCAAGAATCATAACATGTTAGAAGGAAAGTGTCAAAAAGATGGGGGAGTTTTTGGGAAAGTAGCTTTATTAAACTACTAATTACTTAATCTATAAATACCTATCCCATCCCTTCTATATAATTGCTTCAATGAACAATTACTACTTTTTATGTCCCTCATTACTTGCTTCAAAGAGTTAGACGAATATGATTTTTCCTGATTATCATCCTAAATCGGATACCCATTAATCTCCAAAGCTATTGTGGGTAAATTTATCTTTATGCTTAATAAAGTAAAATGGACTCTCTTTGAAAACCAAAGAGAGCTCACATTTTTACTATTAATCAAATTTTTTCCTACTCTTTAAAAACGCACCTGCCAAAGCAACACCAAGGGTTGAAATACCTATCAACGATAAAACGAAAGATCCTTTTTCCCCTGTCTGAGGGAGTCCTTTAGTTTCCGTTGCTCCTTGTGTATTAACGTGACTGTATTTATCTACGTTTACAGTTTTTACTTTCCCATTATTTGATTCTTTGCCAGTATTTTTTGGTGCTGAATTATTCTGACCGCCATCATCTGCATTTTTGTTATCAGAATTAGTATCTTTATCTTTTGTTCCATTATTGTTGGCGTTGCCTGCATTGTTGTTGGTTCCGCCATTGTTACCTGCTCCTGAGTTGTTTCCATTATTCGATCCGTTGTTGCCAGAACCATTATTGCCGCTATTTCCATTATTTCCGTTATTACCACTGTCGTCTTTTTTGACTAGTTCACTCATTGCTGTCTGTAGTGTTTCCGTCAGCCAGTCTAGCCATGATTGACTAACTTCCTCTGGATAAGTTCCGTCAATTATCGCTTGTAAAAATTCATTGACAGGCGTTTCACCAATTGCTTGATCCGCAAGAATTTGCTGCATCTTCTTCCATGATTCTGGTGTATAATCGGCTTCCTTCAGTCCATTAAACTGATTCATCGCTTCTTTTGCCTTTGAAAAATCTTCTGCTGGATCTTCTCTTTTAACAACTGAATAGCCACTGCCAGTTTTATATCCTTGACGAATAACTGAAATATCCCTACGACCTTCCCCATGGAAAATGATTCCTTCGTCAGTAATAATATCTTGATCGTTGCCAGTAGAGATTATATAATCATTTTTATTCAAATAAAGGTTCTCATAAGTACCATCCGAATAATAAAGTTGCATCATGAAACTTGAGAATGGTGCAAGTTCCCCATCAAAAGACATTCCTGGGTAAGGGACTAAGTTTATACCGGTTAAACTTTTAGTTCCGTCGTTGCGGACTAAGTTTCTACGAGCATCCACCATACCTTGATAAGCTGTGAATAATTCTCTTTCATAGGCACCATGATCTTTTGTTTCTTGTTCCAATAGTGTTTTTGTGTTCAAATATTCTTGATCAAATAACTGTTTGGATGCACTGGTATAGCTAGTTGTATCTTGATAAATGTCTTGCAATGAATCAAAAATCTCTTTGATACGATGTTGTATTTTTTCTCCATACATAAAGTAATGGTCAATAAAATTCAGGTGCATTCCCCCTAAAGGTTGCGATAAAAGATCTATTTCCTTCTGAGAAATATCTGTACGATTTCTAATTTCTAAATAATCCTGATAGATGCTGTTCCAAGCCTCCCAGTCACTCCACCATTGAAAATGATCATAAATATCTTTTAATTGAACATATGCTTCATAATCTGCGAGAGAAGCATCATACTTAGACCAATCTAATTCACCTGCTTCAAAAACAGCTGTTAAGGTTATATCTTGACGTATCTCTGTTCCGTGACCAGCAAGCCACTCTTGATTTTCTGTACGCCATCCAACAAATCGATGTCCTGCAGCTGGAGTAACCGTAGGCAATTCATCGTAAGATAAATAGTAGCCTGTTTTTCTTTCAATTGGATTAGCATCTGACAATAGTCCATTTCCCTCAACTGCAAAAGAAATGGTGGAATATGTTACTGGTGCCCGTTGATCAACAATTAATGTAACATTATATTTTGCATCGCCAATTTCATAGATAATAGGCTGTCCATTACGTCCACCGGTTCCTTCTACAGGATAATCAGAGTCATAATCCCAAGCATACCAATAAAACTCATCGGAATCTTCATTCGGGAACGTACATGAGATGTACCCCACTTCCCAACCATCTTCATCATATATATTGAAGCTGTAGCTTTCCCCGTTGGAGCTAATATAAGGGGGAGTCTCAGTTGTACGAAAAGTAGCAGAATAATTCTTTGGAACAATTTTTCGATAGTTAAACTGAATTCGAATCGCTTCATTCATTTCAACTCCACCAGGTGTTACAGTGTACGCTTTATTCTGATAATCAGTTGTTACCATAGAATGTGGATCGTTAATCGCAGGAAAGGTTGTTGCTACTGTGTAGCCTGCTATTTCTGGTGCCGTAATTGTCTTTGATTCATTGACAGGTACTTGAAATGTTTGTTCATATAATGTGTTGTTCTTATTGTCGGCGCACCATAAAATTACGTTTACCATACCAACTTTGGGTGCATTTTCTTCTGTTTCTTCTTCAGGTTCAAATTCATTTTCTTGAACTTGAACTGTGGCAGTATCACTAGTAATGGATTCTTGTTCTGCCGGTTCAGCAACCACTACTTCCTGAGCAGCATTACTTTCCGAAGTAGAAACTTCTGCTTCTGCTTCTTCAATAACGGAAACTTCAGGTGTTTCTGGTTTAGCTTCTGGCTCTTGTACGGCTGGTGCTTCTAATGGTGCAGGATCAGGATTGAGCAAAGTATTTCCTGTTAAATCTGCTGTCTCGGCAGTTGCTTCCACCGGAGTAACTTCTTCAGCCATTACACTTACTGAACCTAATACCATTGGACAAAGTAAGGTTACAACTGTGGTTACTTGATAAAAGCACTTATTCCGTTTGTTTTGTACTATTTTTTTCTTGTGGTAACGCATCATTCGTGTGTTTTTCATTTTTAACTCCTTTTTAATACCCTTTTTTTGTATTTGTAAAGCTTTTTTATGATACTCTCCGCTTGCTAAAAATAGTCTAAAAACGAATCCTAATCTATTTTCTAAATTTTAAAAATCGAAGAGTTCGATTAATTTTATCATTAATAATAAAAAGTCATACTATCAAAATTACCGATAAACGAGTAAATTTTTCCACCCTTTAAAACACTGATAAATCAACGTTTTTTCGAAAAAAATAAGAGTTTTCGTTTTTATTGGGATTTTTTGAATTAATTGAACAGATTTCAAAATTGCTTGATTTTTTTATATTTTGCTTTACATTATAAAGTAAAGAGATCATTCGTTTACGCATTTGAAAGGCAGGTTTTCGTTATGTCAGATAACGCACGTCAAATGAGAAAAATCCGAAGTAAAATAGCTTATAATCTTATAAAATTGATTCCAAATGTCAAGTTGCTCACTGATGATTATTTTTCAGTTTCTGAATCGACAATTATTGATTGTCGAGCCGGTAGAGCAAACCCTAGTAAGGGAACGATGCGGCTTTTGCTTCCAAGAATTAAACTCGTATATCAAGAAAATTATTATGACGCAGACAAAGAAAACTTGGCTGAAATGAGATCTTTGCTGAATAATTTCAATCAAGATCTAATGGCACTTGGAGTCTTTGCTCAGTCTAATGAACCAAAATACATCGAGCCTGATGAAAATATTTGTAAACAATTGATTCCGTATTGTCTAAATCTAATCGAATATGATCGGTTGTCAGTTCCTTACTGGCTAACTTACCGGCCGGATGATCAAAAGAAATTGTCCTTCCCTCCTTATCTATCTCCTAGTAAAATGAAAGGTCAGATTATTATTGGTCGAGAAAAAGAATGTGAGGAGATCCATCAGTTGTTGAATACATGTAAGGATCCTATTTACTTGTATTCCATGGCAGGTCTTGGGAAAACCACTATAGTACAAAAATATGTGAGAGTATATTCTGATCGGCTGGATCTGATGATTTCTGTTCCTTCTAGCTCTAAAAATGTTTGTTACGATGTTTTAAATGAATTAGCTCCTGAACAGCTGAATTATTCAAACGACAATAGTACTGGCAAGAATATCATTAAAGCCTTATACAAATTTGCAGAAGGTATGAAAAACTATGAGAAACAAGTACTTTTGATAATCGACAATCTTGATTCAGATGATCAATTATTCTCAATTGACCATCTGAAACCGTTAAGAGACATCGGCTGGAAAATTCTTATCACTACTCGAATTACAAACGAGGCAATTGCCAGCAAAACGATTTACGAAATTAAGCATTTATCTGAAGAAAATTGTATACGACTATTTAATTATTATTATTTTGATAATGAAGCTAAACAAGAGCTTTTCCCCAACCAAGAAAAGAAGTTAAGAAAACTACTAAAAATCCTGAAATACCACACGTATTTGACTCAATTAGTAGCACAGGTAGGAAAAAGTTCAGGTGCTGATATTTCCGAATTGCTAGACACAATTGTTGAAAAAAAAACGAATACCTTGAAATTGGATGGTATCCTAGATGCCAAAGTTTATGATAAGCGAGAACATAAAAATCGAAAAATTCGAAATATCATTTTAACTTTAATTAATATGAGCAAACTAGATAAGAATGAAAAACGAATACTAGGTTATTTTACTCTGATGCCTGATACTCCTTCAAGCCAGCAACTATTGATCCAATGGATGTCGGATGAAAAAGAATTATTGCCGATTCCGCTGTGTACTGTTCTTACGGGTCTCTGTGAGAAGAGCTTGCTATTGAAGGGGAATTCAGGAGATCGAGAGTATAAATGCCATAGTCTTGTTCAAAATGCACTAACCATGGACAAGGAAACGAAGGACTCTTTTGACTACTTACCCTTTATAAAAAATGTGACGCAATACTTGAATTTTCCTTATGACGGTGTGGAACGAACAGATATTTTCAAAAACTTACCTAATCTTTCTGTGATTCTAGCAAAATATAATGAAGAAACGAAAGAACGTTATCAGTTAATTAAACAATATCTTTCTTGTTGCATTTATTTTGGCTGCTGCAACACAGAATGCCTTGAATACAAGGAAGAAATGCTAAATCTGTTTAATAAATTTTATTCAACAGAATCTGAGAATTACCAGTTGGAAAAAATTATTTGCCAATATATTAACAACGAAACATACTTTCAAGCCTCGAATGAAATAGGCAAAGCTTCAAAAGTCAGAAAAATGCGGATGATAACGGCTGAAGCTGCCAAAAGCTATTATGAAGAAAAACCTTTATTGTGTATACGGATTAATCAAATGTATGCAAGTTCTCTAAATCGAGATGGGGAATTCGAAGAAGCATTAAAATTACTAAATGAACAGGAAAAAAATATTCAATTTGCTCTACAACAGAAGGATCTTTCAAATACTGACGAATGGAATTATGCACTCTTTAGAAATTATGAATTGCTAGGCATAGTTAGCAACGCCCAATGGTTGGATGATAAGTCGAAATCTTTAGAGGAGATCCTAACTATTCGAAAAAAATATTTAAAAATTGGCAAAACTTTTTTGACAAAAGATTCTTATAAATTACGCTCCTGTTATAATGACTTAGGAATGACTTATCTCTATATGTATGATGAGAAAAAAGATGATTCACTCTTAAACGAGGCTGAGCATTATTTGCAACTTTCCTACCAAATAGCGGTTGAGCGTTACGGCGAAAATTCCAGCCAGTGTATTACAGCAACTAAAAACGTTGCAAGCTTATTTATACGAAGATATGATTTTGCAAAAGCCAAAATGTATGCCACGATCGCCTATATGTTAAGAAAAAGCAAAACAAACTCAGATTCAACCCGCGGACTTATGATAGATGCTCGATTTTTAGGTTTAATTCATTTAAAAGAGTTTCAGCATCAGACAACAAAAGAGCGCTCCTTGTTAGAAAAGGCACTCGAGTACTCCAAAGAAGCACTCGAAATTTCAGAGCGTTTACATGCAGGTGAGGATAATCGAGACAGCAGACGAAATCGTGCAAGGATTCAAGAAATTGAACAAGAAATTGATTATTTTGATAATTCTCAAGAATAAAACAGAAGTCCAATTGAGAGGATGTAATATAAACCTCAACTGGACTTACTTTTTTTAAGATGTTAAAGTTCCCATCCTTCTTTAGCCATCGCCATTTCCCAAAAAGCATACTCCATCCTACTGCTAATCACAAAAGCCTCTATCATCTGTTGCTGTTCATCTTTTCCACTTGCTTCATACAATCGGTCCAAAGCTGCTCGTTCTTTCAGAATTCCTTGGGCTGCTTCTTCACCTGAATAAGTTTCGATCCATCGCTGATATAATGGATTTGGTGATCCAGATTGAATTAGTCGAACTCCGATTTCTTGATATAACCAAGCGCATGGCAGCATTCCAGCAAAGGCTGCGTTAGGTGTGCCGTCAATCAACTGACGATACATATGAGAAACATAGTGATAAGCGGTTGGTGCGATCGGTGTTTCAGCGATCTCTTTTTCAGTGATGTTTAGTTCGTTGAAAAAATCTTCACGAACTGCAATTTCTCCTAAACGAAGATTTTCCGCGTTTTCTCTCAGCAAGGCCTTCACCTCTTGATCAGTTGTTTGATCAGCGATTAATTCATAAAGCTTGCTGAAGTGTTCCAAGTAATAACGATCCTGCAATAAATAGAAACGAAAAATTTCTGGTGACAAAGTTCCATCCCCGATCGCATGAACAAATGGATGAACAAAACTTTCTTCCCAATAAGGTGCTGCCTCTTTACGTGCGATTTCTGTAAACATTCGTATCCTCCACATTCATTTTTAGTCAAAAAAAACTCCTCAAAGTAAGTTCACTAAGAGAAGTTTGCTAAAAAAGCAAAAACAAAACCCGACCACAAAAAAGCGATCGGGTACAATGACGGTTTCTACATAAAAAAATGCTACACAAGTCCCTGCGTCAGTACTAACTGTTTCAGGTTCAATGGGTATAATCTCAGCTTCAAAAGCACCCCTAGTGTTCTTATTCGATTAATAAAAGTATAACATACCTTTTAGCAAAAAACGACCATTGCTAGTTTTCTTTTGTCAAATTTCTCCATCAAAGTCTAGCTGTGGGCGATATTGGTCGACCTATGAATCCTATTATAAATGGTTAGCTATTGTACGTCGATTTATCATTCTGCTTTTCCGAAACCTGAAATCTCGCTTCCATAACAACTCTCTGATTCACTTTTAAAAAAGTAAACCTAATTAACAGTAAGCGCTTAACACACTGTTTTATCAATGCTTTCAAATTTTAAATTTAAGGTAAACTTTTATAAAAGATGATCAAATAATAGAAATAGAGAGCCTCCTGTTATTATCCCCAACAGCATAGCATTTCCTCCTACGTTATCTCTTAAACCAAGTTTACTTCTTATTAAATAGCTATAGTTCTTTCTGTCCAAAACGGTCAGTTCTGAGGCTTAAACCGACAGTTTCTTTTTCTCCTCAAATACTGTGTCGTATACACTACATTCTAAGCAAATTGCTAACAAAAAAAAGCAAGCTCCATTACGGAAACTTGCCTTTCTATTTAATCAGGAATCTCAGTACCTAAGCCTTTTTCACGGGCTTTTTCAACAATTTGTCCTGCTACTACTAAATCCAGCACTGCCGTACCTACTGATTTGAAAATAGTAATTTCTTGGTCCGAGGTACGTCCTTCAACCTCACCTAACAAAATTTGCCCCAACTCACCTGAATATTTGTCCTTAGGAATGTATTCTTCCTTCAACGGAGTAATGAAATCTCCTGCTGCATTCAACACGCCTTCTGTGGTATCGAAAATAACTCGGTCTGCTCGTTTGATTAATTCTTTAGGAATCTCAAACATACTTGGAGTGAAAGAGCCGATTCCATTGATATGAGCCCCATCCTTAACCCAAGCTGATTCAAAGGTTGGTTCATTGGAAGGAGTGGCTGTAGTAATGATGTCAGCTCCTTCAACACATTCACGGCTGGTTTTTGTTGGAATTAAACGAACGGTACAATCTTTTTGACGGGCCTTTGCAAAGGCTTCTGCCCGGTTTTGATCTAAGTCAAAGATTCGAACTTCTTCTAGAGGTCGTGCAGCCATCATCGCCTCAAGTTGTTTCTCCGCCTGACCACCTGTTCCGATCAATGCGCCGATTTTGGCATCCTTTCTAGCAAGAATATCCGTGGCTACCCCTTGTACAGCACCTGTACGTAACTGAGTTAAATAAGTACCGTCCACCATAGCATTTACCATACCGGTCTTTGGATCCATCACGATCATTGTTCCAGTTACACTAGGCAGGCCTCTTTCAATATTATGCAAATAAGTTGAGACGATTTTAACACCTAAAGCTGGTTTCTCACCGCCAATGTAAGCAGGCATATATGAGCTGACACCATTCTCTTCACGGATATCAACATTTGTTCGCAACGGTGCATTCGTTTCCCCTTTTGAAAAGATCATCAAGGCTTGCTTATCTGCCTCCACCGCATCCTTCATAGTAAAGGTTTTTATGATATCATCCTTTGTTAAAAACAGCATACTTTTCACTCCTTGTTATATTAATGAGATTATTCACCTCATGGTTCCATTAATTAAACAACAAAAAATCTAAACACCTTAAAAAGTTAAAATCACGAATACTTAAGTACCCGTGTTTATTCAGATCTTGCTAGCAAACACTCGTATATTTTCACCTTGTTATCATCAAATAAGCAATAGCTGGTACATAAATTAAAAACTGCTCTAAAATAACTAAAACCGCACCAATTTTAAATCCAATCGGCAAATTTTGCCACAATAAATAAATACCAGAAATAATTCCTAGAAAAGGTAACGGAAAGAAAAAGGAAATGGCTAAAATGATGATCGCAGCAATTCGCTGCTTGTCGTCATACGTAAGATTAAACATGGCCAAACCTCCTAAAGGCGTTTCTTTAATTATAGCATGATGAGAAACACCGCCAAAGTTTAATTCCATGAAAAACCATTGGTAAATCAGTGGTTTCCTATAGATTTTAGCTATAGATTGTCTAACTATAAAAAATAAGCCGAACGGTTACTTTAACACGTTCAGCTTATTGCAACTAGTTAGTTTGTCTTGATATTTTTCATAAAGTCTTTTTATCAGCTAGAGAATATCATGCGAAATTAGCTTAATACCTTTTCCCGATAAGCCACTGGTTCACCGAAATCAGGGAATCCATCTTTATCCCAAGTAAAGACTTGTGCATTAGCATGGCGATTAGGATTGTCTAAGGGATCACCTGCTTTATTTTTTTCTGGTCGAGCATGAAAAATCAGTACATCTTCTGTGTCCTCTTCGTTGCGAGTGAACGAATTATGTCCAGGTCCATACTGTGAATTTTTTTCTGATGAGGTAAAAACAGGCTCTTTACTCTTATGCCAAGAAAAACCATCCAACAAATCACTATCAGCATCCGCCCACAAAAGTCCCATCGCATAATTTTCGTCCGTTGCACTGCCTGAATAAGTAATGAAAATTTTATTGTTTCGCTTAATGACAGCTGGGCCTTCATTTACCCAGAAGCCAATCTTTTCCCAATCGTATTCAGGAATGGCCAATAGTGTCTGTTTGCCTTTTAAGGTCCAAGGATTTTCCATTTCCGAAATATACAGATTAGAATTTCCCGGAATACGCGGGTCAAGCTGCGCCCAAACATAAAACAATCTTCCTTGATGTTCAAAGGTTGTTGCATCTAAACTGAAGCTTTCAAATTGTGTCTTAATTTGCCCTTTTTCTTTCCAGCATCCTTCTAAGGGATTGGCACTATCGTTTTCGATCACAAACATCCGGTGATGATGATACTGATCGCGAATTTCACTATGATCACTTGCCGCAAAGTAAACATACCATTTATTGTTAATATAATGGATTTCTGGTGCCCAAATCAGTTCACTCATAATTCCGGTATCATGTGCCTGCCAAATCGTTTTGGTTTCTGCTTTTCCAAGGTCATTTATGTTTTTTGCTCTTCGCAGCTCTAAGGTCTGATAGCCTGGAACTGAACCCATAAAATAGTAATAGCCATCTGTATGCTTGTATACCCAAGGATCGGCTCTTTCCAAAACGATAGGATTATTGTATTGTTGTGTACTCATTTGATTATTCCTCCAAATTTCAGGCGGCATCTGCTGCCGTTGTTTTTACTTTTTCTGTTTTTTGATCATTTTTTAGAGTAAAGATACTCACAACCGTTATGAAAAGAACGATTGCAGATAATAAGAAGTACGTTTGATGAAAGCCGATGGAGTCATACAGTCTACCACACACGGTCGAAAAAACAAATACTGACACTTGTTTGGCGAAGTTTGATCCCAGCATGTAGATCGTTGCATAAAGCTTACGATCAAAGGTATTAGCAATGTATTTCATAATGGACACCAATAATAATGGCATTTCTAATCCAGCCAGAATGCGGAAAAAGATCAGCAACTGATAATTCGGCGCAAGAGCGCTTCCAAAGATCCGAATAAAAGTAATAAATCCAAAAATGATTAATCCTCTTTTCGCTCCAATCTTGTTAATGATATACGGCATTGGAATCATTAACAGCAATTCTAAGCCTACCTGAGCTGAAGCCATGTAACTGTAAATAATCGTTCCGCTGTTGGCGTTTTCAAAAAAACTTTGGAAATACACGATAAACTGCTGATCAAATACATCATAAATAGCCGCAGCTCCAATGTAGAACAAGGCCAATGCCCAGAAGTTTCTAATTTTGAAAATGGACAGAATAGTTTTTTTGTCCAATTTGCTGTCTTCTTCTGTCTTGGCAGGTACTTCCTCTTCGGTTACGTCTACCTTGTCGAAAAAAATAACTAAAATAGAAAGGATCGTTGCAGCTGCAGAGCATGCCCAGAAAATAGCTGTGGGATTCCAAACAAATAAGCGTCCAGCTACTAATGTTGCTGTAATTCCAGCAAGTGAGCCGCCCATCCGAGAGTGACCATATTCAAAATTATTTACCCAGCTGGCACGCTCAATATATTGTTCAATCACACCCACGCCGCCATTTAACACAAAGCTTAGATATAAGCCTGCAAATGCGATACCCAAATACATGTTTACATCCAGCATTGGCAGGAAGAGCCATTGGAAAAATGGGCCGATAAAAATTGCACTTAAAGAAATTGTCGCTAACAAGGTCTTTTTAAATTTCAACCGATCAGATAAAATCCCAAAAACAGGTTGAAAAAGCAAAGAAATTCCTGCCATTAAAGAAAATAGCAAGCCTGCCTCTGTTCCGCGAAGCCCTGCAACTCGTTCTAACCATAACGTTAAATAACCGTAAATAACCGCCCAAGAAAAGAAATAAGAAAAATGGGTACCGGCAAAACTCCAAAAGTGTTTCTTTTGACTGTTCATCTTTTTATTACTAACCATGATTTTCTCCCTTAACATATTTATTAATCCAAACTGTAAAGAGAAAGCGCTTTTCTATTACGAGTTCATCATAATCCATAAAAAAGGCTTTGTCAATCATATTTTTATTAATCATGAAATATTTTTCGTCCTTAAATCAGCTTTTACATTAACCTTTATAGCTTGAATTTTCTCCTGTTTCATGTATCATTAAGGTAATTGTTAATCCAAAGGAGGTTTCACTTCATGCAATTAGATATCTCTAACGATTCGCTACCTGTCTATGAAGCATTGGCAAGTGCTGTTCGTTTAAAAATTATTCAACTTTTATCCAGCAACAAAATGAGTGTGAAAGAACTAGCTACAGAGCTAGGTTTAAGCAGCGCGATAGTAACCATGCATGTGAAAAAATTAGAAACAGCAGGCTTGATAAGTACCGACCGTTTGGGGAGATCCAAGGTGTCTAGCTTGAAGGTTGATTCTATTACTGTCAATTTTCCCAAAAAAATCTATACTGCTTATAAAACATTAAGTACGGCTATTCCAATTGGACAATATACGAATTTTTCGATTAAGGCTCCCTGTGGCTTAGCTACGTCAGAAGACTTTATCGGCATTAATGATCACCCAAAATATTTTATGGATCCAAAGCGGATGAATGCTCAGATTTTGTGGTTTACGCAAGGTTTCATTGAGTATCAAATTCCCAATTTACTGGAAGAAGATCAGCAGTTGGAAATGATGGAAATTTCCATGGAGATCGCTTCAGAGTTTCCTTTTTCCAACAACAATTGGCCTTCAGATATCACTTTTTCTTTAAATAATAAGTATTTAGGAACCTGGACCTCTCCAGGTGATTTTTCGGATATTCGAGGTAAAAATAATCCTGACTGGTATCCGGATAATTTGAATCAATACGGATTGCTTAAAACGATTCGCATTTTGGAGCACGGAACCTATATGGAAGGCGAACCAATGTCGGATACTAAAATAACTGATTTTGCTTCACCGGAGAATCAATTGTGGACGTTGCGGATTGAGGTAAAAGAGGATGCTGAACACGTGGGTGGCTGCACGATTTATGGGAAGCATTTTGGCAACCACGATCAGGACATTGACTTAACTTTATTTTATAGTTAAAAAGACAGCAGCAGCTATTTAGTTCCTATGACTAATAGCTGCTGCTTTGTTATTTAAATCGGGACTAATCTTCTGCTAAAAAGGTCTCTACATTTTTGATTACTTTTTGTGCTAAACGTACCTTGGCCATTGAAGTTAATCCTGCACTGTGATCCCCGGCAAAAACATTTGTACGCGCTGCTACTGCTTCACCGATTCCGGCGACGGTATCGCTAAAAGCATAGGTTCCCGGCAATTCCAGCCAGTCAGCCAGAGCAGCAACATCATGAGAGGGTGCAATAGAAAGATTCATTACTATTTTCCCAGGACCAATTTTTTGAAATTGCTCAGATTCCAGCAGAATAACATTTTTGTTTAGCGCGGTAATCACGATATCTACCTGAGCTAATAAGTCGTTCAACGGATAATAGGCCATCGTTAATTTTTCTTCTAGTTCAGGCTTACGAGTGCGGCTATAATAGGAAACCTCTGCCCCGAAAAAATGAAGAGCTTCAGATACCAGTGAGCCCACAGTTCCCATGCCGATAACCCCAACTTTAACCCCAGTTAATTCCATCGGTTCATCTTTCCACATGGCTTCTCCTCGACCTTGAAGCAAGCGAACCAACTCGCTGATGACATATTCTCGAACACCTTCATCGCCATAATCACGAATTCCAGTAACTACAATTCCCATTTTTTCAGCCGTCAGAATATCAACGTTGGCACTTTCTGGTGAATACAAGCTGCAGCACATGCCGATATAGCGAATATTGGGACAGGCTTCTAAAATAGTTTGATTAATGAAGCTGGTAAAGCTCAGCATGACGCAATCAGCATCGCTAATTCGGCGAATAATTTCAGCTTCATCACTAGGAATATCTTCATAGAAAACTGTTTCTTCCGCGTACGTCTTTAATTTTTCATCCCATTCAGATAATAATTTAGTTGGCTCAATGGCAACCATTTTTCTAAACCGTGTCTTGTGCATAAAATCCTCCCCTTCTTACCAACCCATCATATCGTGTAGTCAATAACGGAGTCAAACAGAAATGAAGAGATTAGATAATTGCTTGATTCCGCTCTTTGGTAGTTTCTTGACTAATCTCTTCCACAGGTTCTTCCCAACCGTCAGCAGTTTGCAGATAATACCCCTGTCCCCAAACGGTTATAATTCGGTACCAATCAGACTGATATCGTTCAATCTTTTCCCGAACATGTTTAACTAGATTTGACACATGGCATAGTCGAGATGCTGTAGGCTCCCCCTCCCACAAATATAACGAAATATCTTCCTTGGATACGATTTCTCCCTCTGCTTCTTTTAAACAATTCAAAAGCTTTTTCTCCATTTTAGATAAATAAAAGTTTATGTCTTGTACTTCCTTCTTACCAGCATGAAGAAACGATTGTTCATTAACCACTCGTTTCTTCAATTTTGCCACTGCAGCAAGCTTGTTTCCCATTTCCTCTACATCCCACTCTGGATCAATTATACCTTCAAAAATACCATTCAAGGTAATCGATTCATCACAAGTAATTTTCATGATAGGAACCTTAAAGCTTAACAGTTTCTTGGCAATGATTATTTGCTGATCAGCTGGCAAGGTATCGCTTAAAAGAATGACATCAAAAAAGCGCACCATCGTCAATGATTCAGTCAAAAGTGCTTGACTGATAAATACCTCATACCCCAATAGATGAAACTGCTCCTCCATCATTTTCTCTCTAAAAATACAGTTTGTTAGTACAAGAATTTTCATTTCTATTTTCTCCTTTCCTTGGGTTAAATTCCCTACTATAAACTACGCATTCTTTTCAAATTTATTTTTTATTTGCTTATTTTTTTGCAAAATAAAAAAGCAGGAAAGTATCCCTGCTTCACTGATAGCCAGTTATTCCCATTTGAAAAATTTGAAGGCAATTGCTGTCCCTACTAACGTAATAAGCATTAACAAAACTACAATAGCTGGAATTTGTGCCTGCTCTTGAAAAGTTATTGCTTTAAGCAGTTTGATCCCTTGAGTCAAAGGCAGGACACTCGCAATTTTTTGCAGGCCCTTTGGCAGAATCTCAAACGGTACTGTAGCTCCAGAAAGAAAAAACATCGGAAAAAACACGGCTGAATTGATTGCCCCAGTGGCCTTTTCACTAGGAGAAAGACTAGCAATAATTAAGCCAATCGCATGGACTGACAGCATTACTAACAAATAGGCTGGAATGAAGGTTAACCAACTTCCTTGATAATGAAAATCGAAAGCTACAGTGAGTAGTGCAAAAATTAAAAGCATCGACACCAAGCTGAGAGTAAAGCAAAATAACAAGTGAGCCAACAGTAGTTGAATCGGACTTATGGGAGTTACCTGATACCATTTCAAGATTTTGCGTTCCCGATAAGAGGATAGCGCTAATGGCAATCCCATAACCCCCGCCGAACAAATACCAACAGTAGTTACCGAGGCAAATATTCGATTCAACGCAGGATTGCTATCCTCCATAAAAGCCATAAGTACAACAATCCCTATCGGTACAAACAGACCAAATATGACTGATGACATTTCACGAATGGACAGCTTTGCTTCTGATTTATACAACAACCAAAATGTTTTCATCCTACAATTCCTCCCCAATTAATGAAATAAACGCTTCATCCATACTTTTTTGACCACTCCGTGCAACCACCTCATTCACAGTCCCACGTTCAATCTCCTGTCCAGCCTTAATTACCAAAATTTCATCGCAAAGAATTTCCACTTCATCCATGTAATGAGAAGTTAAAAAAATTGTTACTCCCTGTTCTTTTAATAGTTTCAGGTAGCGCCATACTTCTCGTCTAGCCATCGGATCCAACCCCGTCGTCAGCTCATCCAAGAAAATAATTTCCGGATTTCCCATTGCTGCCAGTAGAATACATAATTTCTGTTTTTCTCCACCAGACAGTGTCTGAAGAAAGGCCTCCTTTTTGTCTGTCAATCCGAACTCCTGCAGTCCTTTTTCCCAGTTAATGGGATTGCGGTATAAGGAATGAGTGATTTCACAAATCTCTTTTACTTTTAATTGTCCTTGAAAGGCAGATTCCTGAAATTGTACACCCACACGTTGGAATAAAGTTTTTCTCTCTTTACGGGGATCCTTGCCCAACACTCGAATTCCATCCGCCTGACTGCTTTTCGTGCCTAGGATACAATCAATTGTGGTGGATTTTCCTGCGCCATTAGGCACTGAAACATAAAGAAGAAAAATAAACTTAATAATAAAAAAGAACGCGCCCATAAAATGTAGTTAAAAGCCTGTAACCCTCACCGTTATAGGCTTTTTCTTGTGTATTCTTTTAGGTTTTTATCCCTTTTAGTTTTACCATTAGTATGTACCATAAAATAATACAATGGAGGTTTAGAGAATGGTAGAACAAAGAGAAAAAGTAAAGGAACTGGAAAGTCTCATAAAGAGCAACACTGTTTTGAGGATTGGCTACGCTCGCACTAGTACCCTAGATCAAAACTTAGGGCTTGAGGTGCAACTAGAAGCCTTAAGAGATTGTGACGTGGTATTTTCAGAACAGCAGTCAGGTAGCAAAGACAATCGGGAGGAGTTTAACAAAGCAATTACTTTAGCCAAAGAGTTAGCTAAGCAGAAACAACAGGTATATTTTACCGTATACAAAATGGATAGATTAGGTAGAAAAACCTCAACCTTACTTAGGACCATTGAGGAACTAAAAGACCACGGTATAGAATTTGTTAGCATAAAGGAAAGCATAGACACTTCAACCCCCACTGGTGTATTAATGTACCAATTACTTGGTATATTCTCTGAATTTGAACTCAACAATTTACGGCAACGAACTAAAGACGGACTAGCTCAAGCCAAGAAGAACGGCAAGAAATTAGGCAACCAAGGACTTGACCCTAAGCTTGAAAGAAAAATAATTGATATGTATACACTCAATACTATACCAATTTCTCTTATTGCTAAAAGATTAAAAGTATGTGAATCAACTATCTATAATGTAGCCCGACGCAATGGGCTTTCACGGCGAAATAATGCAAAAGTTCCTTTAAATATGGAATAAACTATGTTATGATTTTGTTAACCTTTACTATACCGAACGAACGTTCGGTAAAGGTATAAAAGAGATATTAGCACTTATTAGCTAAACGCTGATTTTATAGGGATTACTCCTTATAAGATTGGCGTTTTTTGCTATGTTTTAATACGTTTATTTAACGTTCGTCTGGTGCAGTTAGTAGGAATACTTTAAGCGAGGTGAGTTTTACTTATATATCCAAACAAAGCACTTTAACAAAAGACGATATAAGGAGCGTGAAAAAGTCTTGAAACAAACCCGTATGGAGAGACATGAAGAAAAGATTAGGGCTACTATTAGAAGAAACAAACGACTTATTACCTTAACAACTCTTGTAGGTTTAGTTTGCCCTGCAACACTCGGCACAATCCAAGCTTTAGCAGATGAAACCGCACCAACAACTGAACAAACCGCCGAGCCTGTTACCGAGCCTGTAGCTGAACCCGTTACTGAAACTCAACCAACCGAAGCTATTACACCAGAACAAACGACTAACACTTTAAGCCAAGAGCCTGTCACACCAGAGGCAGAAGTTATTGAGTCAGAACAACCAGTTACCACTGAGGAAACTCAACCAGTAGTATCAACTGAAACCGTACAAGCCCAAGCGCCTGTAAATAATGTAGCGCAAGCTCAAGCTGTTACACCACTAAGCAACCCAACTGTAGTAGCAGAATACAGAACTAAACTAGCTGGCTACCAAGCTCAAGCAAGCCAGTTAGTGGCAGATGGAGCTACGGCAGACCAAATGACAACTATCAACGCTTTACTTTCCGCTTTTGAAATCAATATCAATAACTACGAAAATGATATTGGTGATGTGCCTGCAGTTTGGTTGGCGGATATCGATCATGGTATCGTTCCAGCACTTGAAGACGAAATTCAAAGAGTAAAAGACGAACTAGCAAACAATCCTGGTGAGGTATCTGTAACAGGAGTTACGATATCGTCGATGCCAGAAATGGCTGTTGGTAAAACCTACCAGTTAACAGTAACTGTAATGCCAGAAAATGCTACAAACAAGAACGTTACCTTTACTAGTAGTAACCCTAGCGTGGCTACAGTAGATGCTAATGGTCTTGTTACAGGTGTTGCAGAAGGAGAATTCACTATTACTGCTACGACTGCTGATGGAGGCTTCACTGCCTCATCTCATGGTGTTGTCTATCCAGACGATGATATACCAATGAAAGATTTTGACTATACAGCAGTTTTAGCGGCTATCGCTCGTTATGATGCAATGGTTGAAAATGAATACACCCCAGAGTCATGGAAGGCAATGGAAGCTGAGATGATTAATAATGATAGTAAATTACATTTAATTGACTATCTAAGACAGCTACCAGAAGCTGAGGGTACCGTTCCGTCTGGTTATGCAAATCAGTTTCAAACTGATTTAAATGCTTACGCCGCTAAGGCTCAATCCATTATGGATTTAGCTATTAAGAAAGATGTGACGCCACCTAAGGATGTAGACAAATCAGGACTGGAAGAAGCCATTAAGAACGGCGATGATAAAATCACCGAAGGTGGCTGGAAAGATACTGGTGACCTTGAAACTGCGCTTGAAGATGGCAAGAAAGTCCTTAACGACGACAAAGCCACTCAAGCCCAAGTAAATGAAGCAGTTAAGAATATTAATGACGCAATAGATGCCCTAGCCAAGAAAGATGACGGCAATAACGGCGGAAATGGCAACGACAACAACGGTAACGACAATGGCTCTAACTCAAGCAATGGAGCTAATGGCGGTACTGGAAATAGTTCAAATAAAACTAACACTACTAACCTAAACAACCAATCTAAACAAACAAGTAACGCTGGTAACTCTAACAAAGACAATCTACCGTTAACTGGTGACTCTACCACAAACGGCTTACTTGCTGGCTTATCTATGGTTGGTCTTTCTCTGGTTGCTTTAGTTAAGAGGAAAAGGAAAGCTTAAAAGGAATAACTAAGAATAACGCACTACAGAAACATTTAACAAAACTAAATACTAGCAACAAAATAAGCCTTGTCGCGATTAACAGCGACAGGGCTTTTTCTATGCAATTTTAGGGTAAAGAAAAAACACTATCTGGTTATTCATCCAGATAGTGTGTTAGGTACGGTGTTTCTTTAATTTTATTTGCCCAGTATTCTGCCTTGTCTTTTTCAATATGAAGTCTGTCGCTCAGAGTTCTACGTCCTTCAAATGCAGTTTGGATAGCGTCAACGCTAAAATCAGCTTCAATCATTCTTTTGTAGACGTTGTAATCACAAATTTCGCGCCATCTGGTGCGTTCTGCGATAACCTCTCTTTCAACAAATTCTCTAACTTCATCAGCGGTATACATTTTGTCTTCTTGCAAGCCTTCAATTCTCATAATAAATCTCTCCTTTATCAAGTCTAATTGATATGCTCGCAGAAAAACCCACGAGCATATGAGTTATGCACGTGGGGCAAAATCAAATTATTAAATTACAAAAACACTGGCTGTATTATACTACAAAAACGTTGTTTTGTCAATGTTTGTCAGTGGTTTCAGTCGTTGAAATCAAAAGGTTTGTTAGTTATTATATGGGCGTTGTCATATAAACTATTTACCTGATTACTTATTTGTGCGATGTTGGTAAATTTGTTTAGACCATTACAAGGGAAGTCTTTTGCTTGTCCGACTTTTGCCGAAAATCTTATATAGGCGTTACCTCCCGATTGATAGCCACCGATATTCATGCCGGTGTTACTTATTAAATCATCATTTACAGATATGCCGTTTGGATTGGTTGTATTATATAGAACTGTGCTTCCTTTCACATAGATTAAATTATCAGGAAGTATGTCTCTAACAACTAAGTTATTGACTTTCAACTCTCCCACAAGAATATCATTTATTTTTACATCGCCTTTATTCTCAACTTTTATTTGAAAATGAATTAGTTCGTTTTCGTCGGCTTCAATGGTTTTACTCCAATGCTTATCAGTATCTTTTCTAACTGTATTTTCTATTAATAAGCCCGTCTTTAATTCAGGCTTAAATTTCTCTAAATAATGTTCGTCTGGTTTCTTTTCGTATTTATCTAATTCTTGATCGGGAAGAAATACAATTTTTTGGTCGCTATAGATTGGTTGTTCATTATTTTTTTCTATAGTTACTTTTTCATTCTTTGTAGCTTTACGATTCTTGACAGACTTTCTTTTTTTCTTTGCGGTATGTGTATTTTGACTTAACTCTTTAACACTAAAAATTATTAGCTCACATAAAAAATCTTCAAAATCTGTATAGCTTAGCAATTTTTCTTTTCGTTTAACTAATTCAGGATTACTTGATTTTTCAATCTCTTGCTTTAATCGTTGCTCTAAATCGTCAGCGTTTTTCTCTAAATTTAGATAACAAAAGACCTCATCAGTCATTTCTGCCTTGATATTTATAGCAGTAAAATCACTAGTTGCTAACTCATTACCATATTTAGCTGGTAGCTTATCCGTTCTTCTTAATATTGTTTTTGCGAAGTCTTCTGAAATAGAACCACCATTTTCAATTTCTGTTTTCCAGTCTTTCTTAAATTGTCGGCTATCACTTTTTACTTTCTTAAAAATTATTCCTGTAAAAGCAACTAAAAAACGTTGATTATTTCCTCCACTTTTATACTCATTCAATATCTTAAAAAGCGTAACAAAGTCAAAATCCTGTTCCATACCGAAAACACCCCGTTAAATATGTTTAGTTATAGTATAGTCGCAAGAATAGCTTTAAATCAATGTTTTTTGTGTTTTACTCCCCATTTACTCCCCGAAAACTCCCCGTTTGCTCCCCAGAACTCATAAAATTCTGTGGCAATATGTGGTTAAGCCAATCGCGAAAAGCTTAACACCTTAAACAAGAAAGTGGTGAGAAAAATGTTAGTTCATCTTTTAGTATTTAGCCCCTATTTTATTATTATGATTTGTTCAATCATTTACATTTGGAGATTGAACAAGTCATAAAGTTACCAACTAAATTTAGGCATAAGTTAAGACGTCGACTTATTCCTAAATGTTCACTATATAAGCTTAAATAAATCAAATACATCTATTAGGAGGAAACTACCATGAACCAAACAGAAAATACCCCAAAAATTATATTGCCAGGAGACGCAGAATTTAATGTTATGCCCCTAAACCAACAGTTAGCCGTGAGAACCGATACTTTGCGAGCAGTTCAAAAGATGAACCGTCAACTGAACACTAACAATACTCGTCAAATTTTGACTATGGATGCCCTAAATAAGGTCAGTAGTATATCACTTTTGGAGTTGGAATTGTGTATGCAAAATGAACATGCTAAAGACCGACTAAAGTACATTGCTGACTATTTCACTTTTCTATGCGCCCAAGACTTGCTTTAAGAAAGGAGAAATTAAATTATGTCTGAAAACATCGCTTTTACTATCGCTATGATAGTGTTGTCCTTTTTGCTAACAATGGCGCTCAAGAGTATCCATGATTATTTTAAATATAGAGTGCTTAAGAAGAAAGAGACTAAGACTCAAAACATCCAAAGAAGACAGCCCCAATACACCGACGACGAAATAAGAACTGCTCAGTATTTAGAGCAGAAAGCCGAACTAGACAAACGTTACTATGTATTTCGTCAACTCATGCACCACCACGCCACTAAGTACCATGACCGACGACCCTAAACCACGTATAAGCCCACCAAACACTAGACCCACGCAATAAACAACCTCTAACACCCTCACCATAAATATGGCGCTAATTCAAACTCACGAGTTAGCGCCCATCATTAAAGGAGTGATTATCTATGACACCTCAAAAAACTATTCCCAAAAGTACCTACAAGAACGCTGAACTATATCGCTACAAATTGCAATTAGAGGACGAAATAAAGGCAAACCCACTTTCTGAACTTAGTAGACAATTCTATAAATCCATGATTCGTCCATACGTTGAAAAAGAGCCAGAGATACCGCCATAAGAAAAGCCTGTTGTGCATTACACAACATCGAGAAAATGCGTTATGGAATTTTTCAGCAACCCTAATAAATCAAACAAAAAAGTGTCTTATCGTTTGGTTTTTAAACTGTTGAAAAGATTGTGCTTTTGCTTAATTTAAGCTTAAATTAGCAACGTCATTAAGCAAAGAAATGAAAGGAGTTGTAAATGAGAAATGACAAAAAAAGACGACAAAGACAAGGACGTGACCCCGCCCATGAAAAAACTGGTAAACAATATCATTTTGTTTGTGCTGGCGTGCTGGTTACTAAGAATTGGCATTGCCATGTTAGCCGAAATCTGGTTACCGCTTTTATTCCTAGCTATATTCGTCGTATGTTTGACGATTGGCTGGCGAATCAGAAAAGCCAAAAAAGATTGGTGGTGAGAAAATGACAAAGCGCAATTTTCATGAACTGACCTTTAAACAAGTCTACTGGCAACGTGAGATTGACTTTCTAAAGGTAACGGAGCTAATCGGGGCTATGGCTACCCAAGAACCACGCAAGCCGATTATCTGGGAAATTAGAAGCCCTAAGGACAGTGAAGCTATTAGGTATTTTTTAGGAGCTGAAAGAAGCGAGTTTAACCGCCTTGAAAAGCTATTTCGTGGTTATGGTAGTGTAGATTTTTCAGTGCCTTTAAAAGCAAGTACCGATAAGCGAACGCCCGTTAAGCTATGTAAAAAGCTATCCGTCAACCAACCGATGTTATCGCTTAAAATATCTGATAATACCGCCTTATGTCGGGCTGTTCTGTCAACGTTGGCACAAGTAGATAAAGAAGATGAACTAGTGTTACAAATTGTGTTAGGTGGCACGCTTGCCCCTCGTTCTGTTAATCGACAAATTCCAGAGCCTAACCCCTCGTGGTGGTCAATCCTTTCTGGCAATGTGCCAATAGCGACTAACGAAATCAGAAACTCAGTTAAAGCTAAAACTGAAAGCTTTCAGCTTAATACGGTTATTCGTCTAGGTGTGAGTGCTAAAGACCAAGCCAAGCAACAGAGTTACATTTTAAGCCTGTTTTCAGCCCTCAAGACGCTGGAAGCAATCGGCGTGAAACTTTACTTGCAAAATGAAGAAACTGACCGCCTAAACCTTGCTAAAGCCCCGTGGCGGTATTCCCAAAAGTTAAGCGTCAAAGAAATGGCAAATTTGTTTATGTTGCCGACTGGTGACGGCTCGTTTTTAGGCGTGCGTGATGTGACTCAAAAAATATTATTGCCACCTCGAAACATGACTAACCCTACTAAGAACGTGCGAGCTTTTGGCGAAACCTTAAACGATGACCCCACCCAGCGCAAGCTATTACATTTAAGCGCTCAAGACGCTCTTAAAGGCATGATGATCGCTGGCGTGATTGGCTCTGGTAAATCGGCACTAATCGAGAGGTTATGTGTTGAGGACGCTAAAAACGGACAAGGCTTAATCCTGGTTGACCCGAAATACAGTCTAGCGTCCTCACTGGTTGAAAAGCTACCAGAACACCGTTTAAAAGATGTGGTTGTAATGGATTTAGGCAATCCAAGCAACAAGTTTATTGGTATCAATCCTTTACAAAGTTTGCATAATAACCGTAACCCTGAATTAGTAGCAGAAAGTATTCTTGCGTCGTTTAAATCTTTATTCGCGGACACGTGGGGCGTCTACAGTGAAGATATTTTACAATCCGCAATCCTGACCCTTGCTAAGAACAAAAATACCACTCTGTTACATCTGCCAATCTTACTCAACAACGCCAGTTTTAGAAAGAAAATGACCGCTAACCTAGATGATAAGTTAGGACTGGAAACTTACTGGAGCTATTTCAACAGTCTTTCAGACGGCGAACGTAACAAGCAGTTAGCCCCCGTTATGAACAAACTAAGAGTTTTACTCATGCGTCCAGCATTAAAAGGACTACTCGGACAGCCAAACCCTAAGTTTTCACTGGAAGATGTTTTCAGTAAAAATCGAATATTAATTATCCCCCTCAACTCTGGGGTAGTCGGTCAAACAGTAGCCGAATTAGCAGGCAGTTTACTAATTAACCAGATATTCGATATTGCCATGAAACGCGCTGAAATCCCAGAACACAAAAGAAAGCCTGTCGTGATGTATATAGACGAGGTGCATAATTTCTTGAATCGGTCTGGGGCTGACTTAGAAAGTATGTTGTCACTTACCAGAGGTTTAGGGCTAGGCACAGTGCTAGCATTCCAGAATTTAAAACAGCTTTCGCCGTCACTCAAAGAAACCATCTTTTCAAATTGTCGATCCAAAGTAATCTTTGGAACTCCAAACAAAAAAGACGCTGCCGAGTATAGCGACCTGACAGCGTCCGTGTGTGAAGCAAGCCATTTTATGAACCTGCCTCAATTTCAATTTTATACCACCTTGAGCAGAAAAGAAATTGCTAATGTTTGGATTAGCGGAAAAACATATGTTCCCCTACCCAGTAAACGCCAGCCAGCCGATGTCTTTATGCAAAGTACCGAAAAATATGGCGTCGAACTTTCTGAAATTGAAAAGTCGTATATTGACCTAATCGAAAAAAATGATACCGAGTTAGATTTTAAAGATAACATCGAACCCAATTTAAATATTGGAAGAGCCAAAAGAAAAGTAACCAAAAAAGACGAATAATTTTTGTCTTTTCGGTTGTCTCATCGTGCATACGAACACGAGTTTCTTAAAGGTGTGACAACTCACTTTATACAAATTAAGGGAGGCGACTCACCCCGCATTTCTACTAATTTTTAAATACGCGGGGCGACCTCCCATAGGAGGAGCGAACCAATCATGACAAAAGAACAAAACGAACGCATAAGTCGGCAGTACCTTATAGACCTATCGGCACGACTGGACTCGCAAAATTTTGAGATTTTACGAACGATTTATAAATTTAAATTCATGACCGCCAGCCAATTACAACGAATTTTCTTTACCAAAAGTAGTAACAATGCCAATAATCTACGGACGTGTAACAGACGCTTAAAGAAGCTACAAAGCTATGGAGTTATTGATTGTCTAATTCATCGGATTGGAGGGGCGAGAGCTGGAAGCAGAGGAAAAGTCTGGGTTATCAGTTCGGCAGGGTTTCAGCTATTAAAATTGGATAGCGATTTACAGTTAAAAGCTAATCGAAAACGTTTAATGGAGCCTAGCATTTTATTCCTAGAACACACGCTGACGATTTCAGAAGCTTATACCAAACTAATCGAACTAGACCACCAAAAGAAAATTGAACTGCTAGAAGTCCAGCATGAACCCCGTTGCTGGCGGACGTATTCAGAAAAAGGTGTAGCCACCTATTTAAAGCCCGATTTATATGTAAGTCTCGCTTTAGATGAATATGTTGACCACTATTTTCTAGAGCTTGATAGAGCCACAGAGCCACCGTCAAAGTGTATTGTGAAAGCAAAACAGTATATCGCCTATGCTAACAGTGCTGTGGAACAACGGCAAAATGAAAATGGTGTTTTCCCGTTTGTGGTGTGGATCGTGCCAAACGAAAAACGCCGTGAACAACTAACCCGTTATATCCGTTATGAGCTACCAAAAGCCGAAATGCTGTTTAGGGTTATTACAATGGCAGAGTTTGAAACTTTAATTGCTGGAGACAGTGAAGAAAGCGCAGGTGTTTAAAAACGAAAACCAAGAAAAGAACAATCAACCTAAAATACCGCCCTACACTATCGACCAATCGGGACAAAAAATCTACCGTTATCAGTGTGGAGAAACAACAATTTTTGTGAAGTATAAAGCTGATGGCGAAAGCCTTGAAACCCTGTTGCTAAAGCATTTTATTGGTGTGATTAATGCTGAAAAATAACCCTAAATATGGTAAAATAGATGTATGGGCGCGTTCTAAGGAGGACTTAGAAAATGGAACAACTTAGAACCGCAAATCATAGAACATTGACAACTAAAAAAGTGTGGAAAGTCGCAATTTACTTGCGACTTTCTCAAGAAGATGGCAAAGACGAAAGCCAAAGTATTACCAATCAAAGAAAGCTAGTTTTTGATTATCTAAACAATAATTTTACTGGTTTGTTTGAAGTAATCGACACTTATATTGATGACGGTATTAGCGCCATGAACGCCGTACATCGCCCCGAGTTTTTACGTATGATTTCAGATGTAAAAAGTGGACGAGTAGACACGGTCATTTGTAAAAGCTTGTCACGTGCTTTTCGTAATTCTGGCGACCAATCGGAATATTTGAGAGTGTTTTTTCCACAATATAGTACACGATTTATCACGATTGATACGCCACATATGGACACTTTCCTAGAACCTGAAAAAGCTTTTGCGATGGACGTTGGTTTTTATGGTACATTCAATGAAAGCTATCCTCTGATGATTTCAGCCGAGATTAAAAAGACAATGAAGATGATGAGAGAAAAAGGCGAGTTTTCTTCTAGTTTTGCCCCATACGGTTATCTAAAAGGCAATACGGAAGAAACCCGACACCAGTTCTTTATTGACGAGGAAGCGGCGGAAATTGTGCGTAAAATCTTTCATTGGTACGTGTATGACGGCATGACTATGCTAGGAATTGTTAGAAAGCTTAATTCTTTAGGTATTCTTTGCCCTACCGACCACAAGAAGAAACTTGGCTTAAAATACGAAAGTAGGCACAAACAATTAAGTGGACGCTGGGGCATTTCAACAGTTGCTAGAATTCTCAAAAATGAGTCCTATTTAGGTCATATGGTACAAGGCAAGCAAAGAATTGTTAGCCCAATCCTAAAAAAATCGATGGAAGTACCCAGAGAACAATGGATTATCGTAAAAGATACCCATGTTCCAATTATCGAACAAAGTTTGTTCGATAAGGCTATGGCTCAACAGGAGAAACGACACCGACCACAAAAAAACACCCATGAAATTGACCTGTTTTCTGGATTTTTGAAATGTGCTGATTGTAATATGCGTATGCACTATAGACGTCACGACAAGAATACTGTTGCTGGAAAAAAAGTTTACAAGTATTACGCCTGTTCTACGTACACAATGCAATCTAAAGAAGCTTGTACCAATCACAATATCAAGTATGAAGTGTTACAAGAAGCCGTTTTGTTAGCTATTCAGAACCAAATCAAAATTGTGGAAGATTTAAAGCAAATCCTAGATACAGCAAAACGTAAAAAGATTATCGCAAAGCAAACTAATAGTTCTCAAAAGAGATTAGCTAAAAGGCAAAAAGAGTTATTAGAAGCTGAAAGAATTTCAGAAAGCTTGTATATTGATTGGAAAACCGAGGTTTTAACTAAAGAAGAATACATTCGTATGAAGTCGTCTTTTGAGGAAAAAATTTCACACTTAAAACAAATTATTGAGAGTATTCAAAAAGAAATCGAGAAACAACAACAGGCTAATGATATTATCGAGCCTTATCTTGATACCTTTCTTGAATACAAAAATGCTAAAGAACTAACCCGTGCTATGCTAATTGACTTAGTAGAAAAGATTTATATTCATGAGGATAAAAATATCACGATTGAATTTAAGTCCGCAGATATTTACGAAAGAATAGTTAGCAAGTGCTAAACACCTAAAATATAGGATAAGGTTATATCTGCCCTTGTCCTATATTCCTCTTTATGTTTTACTCCCATTGTGTCCCAGCAGACCAAAAATACTGCCTCTTTTTACTGTGAAGCTTAGCTGGTTTACTACTATGCGGCTGCCAAATTTTTTGTTAAGATTTTTTACAATAATTGCCTGATCTGTCATTTTTTCCCCTCCTATCATTGAATGAATTCTTAGTATAGCGGGAAAATAGACCTTGGTGGCTTAGTGGAGGGTAGCCTTTGTTGAAATTATTTGATAAAGTTAAAATGAATAGGACAGGAGGACAGAAATGACCTATTACACTTCGGAGGTTGCTAAATTAGTTGGTCTGCATCCTAATACGATTCGGCGATATGAAGAATGGGAATTAATCCCCAAACCCCAACGAGCAGCTAATGGTTATCGAATGTTTACTCAATATCATGTAGAACTAATTCGCTTGGCTCGGATAGCCTTCCAAATCGAGGTACTGCAATCGGGCTTGCGGAGAAAGATGGTAGATGTCATTAAAGCTTTGGCGCTTTATGATTTTGAAGCTGCTGGACAGCTGATTATGGATTATCAGCGCTTAGCCGATCAAGAAATTACTCAGGCACATGAAGCGATTGAAATTGTTGAAGAAATAATTAACAATAATACGGCTAAAGATAAACATGAAACTTTAACTCGTAGTGACGCAGCGGAGTATTTAGGCGTGACCGTTGATGCGTTGCGTAATTGGGAGCTTAATGGTTTGTTGACGGTTAAAAGAAGTGCCAATCGTTATCGTATATACAATCAGGAAGATTTAAAACGATTGAAGATTATTCGGACCTTGCGAGGTGCCAATTACTCACTGGAAGCCATTCTTCGTTTGCTGCTAACCATGGATCAAAAACGTGTTTCTTCTATTAAAGAAGTTTTGGATACCCCTAAGCCAGATGAAGATATCGTTGCAGTTTGTGACCAGCTGCTAACTTCATTGGAGCAGGCAAAGAAAAATGCTGTAGCTATTATGAAGAGAATTGACGATTTAGAGCAAATTGACCGATTCACTCAGTAAGAATCAAGTGATTAGATAACCTCGAAATATTGAATAGCCAAGTTGCATTATTAGGAAGGTTTCTTTTTTAATGAGCATATGGAGGTAGCTTATGTTCTTTTCATTAGTAGTTGTTCTCATTATTTTCATTTTACTAATTTGTTTGAGTTTTCCCTGGGCAGTAAAGCAATGGAGAGCAACGAAAGATATTAAAGCAACAACTATACTTTTTTTATTGATGAAATACGTATTTTTACTGCTAGGAATTTTAGCTTTAACCTATATCATTGCTGTTGTATTACTAGGAGCTATGGGGCACTTGTCCCATTAGGTACGACAAAAAATCTCTTAAACGATTTGCTGCTACCGTCTAAGAGATCTTGTAATTAGTTGTGTTTTCTAATCAGCAGTTTAGTAACCACTAAGACAAGGAGGAGCATACCCCACTTTTTACCTGCATTCTTTCTGTGTGAGTATGGCCCAGGTTTCCGATCGACTTGGCGCCAATGATACTCTAGTTTATTTTGTGGATTGTTCCATTCCTTTGCCAATTTCTTTCGTAAGGGATAATCTAAACGACTTGGCGGCAAGCTATCCAATCGTCGATGCGCATCATCGTTGCGATCCGCATAATTAAAGGATTCACCGTTTAGAATCTGCTGCTGAAAATAGTGCCATTCTGCATAGGTAGGATATCGTTCCTTATAATAGAAGAAATCCGTTATTACCCTCCCAGCTTCATCCATCTCTAATACATTCCACTGACTGACAAAATGTCCTTTTGTGTCCAAAATAAATTCTGAATGAAAATCTGGAGTCAGCCGTTTACGATTCTCATTTCCTGTAGAATAATGGCTTTGGTATTTATTATGGAACCTTGCTCGCTCAGCCAGCAGCTTTTGTCCACCTAGTCCACCTGCTTTTTTCGGGCTGCGAACGTAAGCAGCTAAGGCGGATTCATCTGTTTGACCAGGTTGTTTAAAGTGACTGCGGATATACTGGATATTTTGCCGATCGAAATACATTCGCAGTTGATGTACACGGGCATCATTCAAAACTTCTCCCTGATAAGCCTGTTGAATTGTCTTAGCCAACAAGCTTAAAAAATCAGCATGGGGTGCCAACTCTGGATCAATTTTGTAAGGACCGTGAAGCTGTAAGGTTCCCTCTTCCAATTGCGCACCTAACTGCTCTAGTAACAGGACTACCTTTTCACCAGCAGTCTGATTGGATGCACGAAACATCTTAGTATAAATTGCTGACCCTACTAAACGGCTTTGCTTCAAGAGCTCTTCTTCTTTTTCACGAGCTTCTTTTAGCGGCAAACTATGAATTGCTCGGGTTATTACACTTGAAAGGGTACGTTGAGCCGCTTCGTCCCAAATAATTGGTTTCATTTGTTGCTCTCCTTCCCTATTTCCATCAAAAGAACTATGCTTATGCTAGAAATCAGCATGAACATAGCTCTTTTGCTTTTAACTAAAAAAGTAATTTTTCAATTTGATGTTGCTGTCTATTGGTTGATTATCACTTATTAATTGAAAGCTGTTCAAACGTGGATCAAAATCCATCGTAACTTCATCAATTAAAAGTGGTGCAGCTTCTTCAGAAGTATAAACAGTGAAGGTTGAATTTTCCATCGGTACTAAGTTGGCGTCGACATCTGCAAATAAAGGAATAATTTGGAACTGACTTCCTTTAGCACAGGAATGGTCGCTCATAGCTAAGGCTTCTACCTCTTCGTTTAAAGCAATAACAAAAGCTTTGTCATCTCCGACTTTTTGCAATAACACTTCAGCTGCTTGATCAGATACAACGATTTCCATTTTGTTTCCTCCTCCTAACAAAAACTTGATTGATAAGAATGCTTACATTCCTTTAGTGTAGTCTGTTGAAATATGAAAAGTAAGGATTTTCAACTGATTAATTCCACCTCTGCTGATGGCAGTTCCTGTTGGTAAAATTAAACAATTTAATTATCGAACCACTTTACCATATCGTGGAGTAGAAACATAGGTTACTGTTTTTCGTTGTTTATAGGTTGGTAATCTTGAAAAGGCCGTTTTCTTGGCATATTTTAAATAGTATCCCTTGATAGGTGCAGTAAATTCATCACTCCAAGGTTTCACATGCCCAGAATAATGGATGATACTTGGTGCCTTGCGAGTTTCTTCATAGGCTTTCTCACCAGCTGGATCAGGATGTTCTACTTCCTTCTTCATAATATAACTTTGTGCATTCCATTTTGGATGTAGAGGAAGCCATTGGTCATGCAAAATTGCGTTTAAAGCATCTTGGTCATGGAATTTCAACTTTTCTGGATTATTTTTGATGTAGTCTAATACTCGCATCGTGATGTTTTCATCCAGCCATTTTTTCACATTAATCAGCATCAAACCTGAATTGAAATACAATTTAGAATTCGTTTCAATTCCCATTAATTCTAGACGGTTATGGAAGCCAGCATCTTCTACTGCTGCCAAGGTATAGTTGCCAAGGTCCATTTCCCACAGTTCACAAATATCGTTTACTGCGATCATATCACAGTCTAGATACAATAGCTTATCGACTTTCTTGCCTCGGAATAATTCTGGAATGGCAATTCTGAAGTAAGCCGTTTGAGGAATCCGGTCACTTTCAACTACATTTTTGAAATACTTTTTGTTGATGTTCAAGAAATGCAAGGTCGCTTCATAATCTGCTATCGTGTCCAGCATTAGTTGTTTACTCTTATAATCAATGTTATCGTCAATCACATAAAAATCAAAGGTTGCTTGTTTATTTTCACAGTTCTCTAAGATTGAGACAAACAGGGCAGAAACATGAGGTGCAAAGGCTGCATTACTGCTTGAAACAATCGTAATTCTCTCTTTACTCATTATGCTTTCACCGCTTTCTTAAAAATACTATCTGCTAACAAATCCATGTAAGCTTCTTGATAAGGATGTCCTTCTAAGGTATTCCAAGGCTTGTCATGTCCGGTAAAGTGAACAATGGAGGGTTCCTCGTTACCTTCTTTGTATAATTCTTCGTACCATGAATTAGGTGCTGGATGTCGATCAAAAATCAACGACGACTGCATATTCCATTTAGGATGCAGTGGTGCCCAATCTTCATACAAAACAGCATTTAAGGCATCTTGATCATGATAAATGATGCGATCGCCGTGGTTCTTTAAGAAATCGATGGTTTTTTCCGTAATCTGACGATCATTCCATCGATTAATATCAATTACCATAACGCCTGAGTTAAAGTAGTAATCCTCGGAATCAATTCCTAAACGCTCTAACGCCTTAGTTTGTCCCGGGTCAATAACCGCTCCAATCGTTTTTTGTTTTAAATCCTGCTGATAAAGCTCAGTCACATCATCTAAAATTAATGTGTCAGCATCGATATAAAGCACTTTCTCATAGTCGTATTTTTTCAAAATTTTAGGTAAGGAAATGCGGTAGTAAGCGGTCGTGGTAATGTGATCGCTGACTAAGAAGTCTTCATATACTTGACCATCAACGGTTAAGTATTGAATGGTTGCCTTGTCTGATTTATTCTGAACTGTTTCATTCAGTTTGTCTTTACTGGCTTCAGATATTTCATCGTCAATTACATAAATATTCAATGAAACCTCCTCTGACACATGGTCCAATAAAGAACTTAGCATCACGCTCAGGTAAGGAGCGTAATTCTCATCGGATGCTGTTACCACAGGAATAACGTTTTTTTTGTGGAACATATACTATCACTCCTATTTAGTTAGATTTTTTTCTTCCTTCTATCATGTTTCTATAACATACACTAGACCCTATCGAATCTTTTAGCAAAAAAATTGCTTGTTATCCCTGTCATTTTGTCACAAAAATTGGAAATAATTGATTGAATAGATGTTTTTTAGCGGTATCATAGTATTTAAAATTTCTTAAACATTTAAGAAACGTTCTTGCTTTAAAACATGTTCTTTGTCATTATTGAGCATTAAACTTCTCAAATGAAAAAAATTAGACTACTCTTAAAATAGAATATTTTTTAAAGAGGATGGATAAATATGAAATTAACAGCAATCGATCTTGATGGCACGTTACTGGATCACTCAGGAAAAATTCCTGAGAAAAATCAGGAGGCTCTGCATGCGTTTGACCAGCAGGGGGGCATTGTTGTGTTAGCAACTGGACGATCGATTCTTTCTGTTAAAAAGGTTTTTGCTCAGCTTTCTATGAACGGCTATGTGCTAGCCTCCAATGGTGCCTACATTGCTCAGGTTAAGCAGGGGGAAACGACTTCTGTCCTGAAGCGCTTTGACATTCCGATTAAAACCATCAACCAAGCCTTCCAACTAGCTGAAGAAGTAGGCGTAACAATTGTCGCAAGTCGCGAAACGCAAGATGATCGAATTACGTTCGAGACTGCTCCAGTTGAAGTGGATAGTCCCTACTATGCCCAATTCCATTTAAAGGACTCATCGACAAAGACTTTGCTGAAGCAGGTTAACGATGGAACGATCAGCTATTTCAAGTTGGCTTTTAATGATACCGACGTAGACAAGCTGGCAACTTTGCGGCAAAAGTTTGACACGGCTGGCATTCGTTCAGTTTATACGGATGTTCACTGGCTGGAGGTTATGGCCGATGGTGTAAACAAAGGCACTTCCCTTTCCTTCCTGGCTGATTATCTGCACATTGACCCAGAAGAAGTTGTTGCTTTTGGTGATCAGGAAAATGACATTGAAATGCTGAAGGTCAGCGGTGTTGGGGTTGCGATGGATAATGCTTTGGAGCCGGTTAAGGCTATTGCTCAACAAATAACCACTTCTAATGAAGAAGCGGGCGTAGCTGAAGTTTTAGAAGAATATTTGTAAAGACAACGAAAGAGGACAATCCGCGGATTGTCCTCATTTTGATTTATTCGACGTATAAGGTAATGAATTTAGCATGAGTGACCGCTGTTACATTCACAGTTTGATTATGCAGGGTTAGTTCTGCTAAGCTTTCTTCCTTCAGATTTACCTGCTCCACTTTTTTTACTTCCTGCTTAAAGTGAATACTTGCCTGGCAGTCTTCCTTCAGACGTCCATTATACAAACGGATAATGTAGCCTTTTCTAGTTTCAGCCTTCTTAACCACACTTAGTGTCAAATCTCCTGCGACTTCTGCCAAGCTATAGTTCGTTGGTAATGTTCGTGCTTCGTCCCCCAAGGTAAAGTTCAAACGAGAATTTAGAAACTCCGCAAATTGATACAGCTGGACAGGAGTAACAGCAGACTTCGCAACATTTGCACGTTAACCCTCAATTTTGGAGTAACGATAAAAGGAACCGGCTGCTCCAGCCAGCACTAGTCCAATAATCATAATGGACATGTGGTTGCCTGCCCTTTCTGCGTGAACATTCAGCTTCTTTTCAAAACTTTGTTGAGACGAAATTTGATTGGCAGTGTCATGTGCAATGGTTAAAATTCCAAGCATAAATCCCACTAGTAACAAGATCAGTATAAGTTTCTTCATTTGGGTTGCTCCTAACATTTAGATATACCAATTACCCCTCCAACTGTTTCAACTACAAGTGAAGCCTTACAATCACACTTATTCTATTCAAAGAAAAAAGCAGTGTATCTGTAAAAATAAATAAACCACTTTTTACACTATTTCTCAATGATTTTGCTTAAAGAAACCAGTTAAATGAAGCTTTTGATTCAAACAATACTCCTACCACCTCCGTGCCAACGTTCAAACTGAGAAGAGAAAAGCACTCTTCTCTGTTTAATTGTTTGTACTATTTACAACCAACACAGCTATCACCTTTCAGAGTTATTTTGGCTAATAATGACAAATAGAAAAATAACTCTTCATGCAAATAGACTATCCACAATTTCATGTTTAAATGATAAACTAGTAATATGATTACCAGTTGCGAAAGAAGTGAGCCCCGGTGGAAGTACTTTATAAATATGATGCTAAGTATCCAGCTTTGAAGGAAGAGTTAACCGAACGAATAAATAAAGGTGAACATCCTTGTAAAGTTGCTTTATACGCCTCCAAACAGATTTTGCTAGCTATCGTTACAGGAAAAAAATATCTGGATGATGAAGATGCCAGTGATTTCTCTTTCTTCTTATACAGTATTACAAAAATTAAGTTATCTCCCAAATTCGACATTAAAGGCGAACTGGAGGATTTTTTTGATTTAATGCTTTTGTATTATCTTTTTATCGAGCATTTAGATTATATGCAGGACTTTCCTGACACGGTCTGCTGGGTACCCGGCTTGACCCGCGGCCAAAGAAGAATCATGTTAACTTGGCCCAGAACATTTATCTTGAGCTTGTTTGAAGTCACGCAACAAGATGAACACTTTGTCTACAAAGATTTGAATACCAGAAAGCTGCATATAATAGATGCAGCTGCATCTGATATTCATTTGAGCATTGACGAAAATAAAAAAGACACTGTATTGGCCTTGATTGTTCCAATTGGAGAAACTTATTTGTCAACACAGCCGATTTATTATCAAATGGATGATGTTGCTCTTGCTGATGCAAAGTGGATAAATCTATATGAAGAAAGCGGCTATGAAGCGAGCTATGATTATTGTGATGACCTTTTAAGACGCTATTATGAGGATTTTAAAATTAGCAAACGTTGTGAGGAGAAACAGCAATTGACGCGGAATTTATCGAAAGATCCTGATTTTTATCCAGCCAACCGAATTCTGAAGGAAACCGATCATGCATTGGCGCAGCGACTATTGAGGCAGCATGAATTCTTCCGAAGGTTTGAACACTTGGAACAAGCTGAAAAACTATTGGCTAAAGTCATCAGTACATTGCCACAACTGTTTCATCCTTATGCCAATGCCTATGATTTAATTGAAGCACTGCGGCTTTTATTTGTTGGTGAGGTTTTTACCGCCGATGAGTTGAGAGACAGCTCCGCTGAAGCACCAATTTTCTGGTATAGCTTGATTTGTCAGAGTCTACCAGAAGAGGTAAAAGCGCTTAAAAGCTATATTATTCCTGAATAAGCTAACGAAGATCAGCAAAAAGACCCCATACGAAAAAGCAGTTTATCAATACGACAAACTGCTTTTTCATATTTTTGACAAGTCAGAAATTTCAGCTTATTTCATTAACCAGTTAAACAGCCCTTCCATCCCTAAGGCAATGACTACACATAAAAACGCGCCCACAAAGATAATCGGTTCACCGCCAGTAATGTTGATTCCTCTAAGAATGATATCACCTAAGCCGCCAGCTCCGACAAAAGAACCAATTGTAGTAATCCCCACTGAAATGACTAAAGCATTTCTAATTCCGGCTAGAATAACCGGTGCTGCCAGCGGAATTTTGATTAAATACAGCACTTGAAATCGACTCATGCCAATCCCGCGGGCACTGTCGATGTAGACCGGATCAACATTATTCAATCCAACATAAGTATTGTTTACAATTGGCAGCAGTGAATACAAGACAACTGTCGCAATGACTGTGTTTTTCCCAAGCCCCATTAAAATCAGCAAAATCGTCAGCATACCAATGGACGGAATTGTCTGGACCACATTGATAAAGCCAATCACAAAGGTTGCCGCCTTTTTATTGTCGGATAGAAAAATACCAATGGGAAAACCAATTAGACAGGTTAACACCACTCCAACGATAGAAATGTAAATGTGACTTAAGAACTGGCTAATAATATACGAGGAGTTATCACTCAAGTAATTCATTAAATTCTGGATCATTGGGTTTCCTCCTCAAAATAATGATGGGCCTCTAAAAATTGGCGGGCAATTAATGCGGGCTCCAACAGCTGACTATCCGATTCATCATTCATCCGCTGCATCGCTTCCGTGTCAATTGTATTTTCCAGACGTTCCAACAGTTCCTTCAGCTCCGGATTTTTCTTTAAGGCTTGATCAGAAACTACTAGACTACAGGTATAAGGTGGGAAAAACTGCCGATCATCCTCCAGCATCACTAAGTCATAGCTGCCTACTCGACCATCCGTAGAGTAACCTAGAATGACATCCAACTCATTGGCAACCAAAGCATCATACAGCAACCCTACCTGCATCGGATAGACTCGTTTAAAGCGAGTATCGTATTCTTCAGTGTAGGCTTGATAGCCGTCGCCCTCTCGTTTGTACCAGGTTTGATCGGTTCCTAAGCTAAACTGATCTGCACATTTTTGCAGGTCACTTACCTTGGACAGCTGGTACTTCTCAGCAGTTTCTTTGGTTACCATGAAGGTAAATTGATTGGAAAAACCATAGCTTGGAAACCATTCAAAGTTGTAACGTTTTTGAAATTCGTCTTGAACAATTGTTAAAGCTTTATCCGGATCTTTTTCAATCGGTAAATTCAAGGTTCCCACTAGATCCGTTCCCGTATAGCGCGTCGAAGCAATATCCAGATCTCCTCGCTCCATGGCTGCATGCATCAGATTGGCAGAAGCTAAATTATTCAAATAGACGACCTCTTTGTCGGTAGAATGCTTCAAAAATTCCACCACGATATTGCCTAAAATCTGCGATTCTGAGGTTACGCCGCCGCTCACCGTGATTTGATCCTTGCGATGAGAAACATTGGAAAAGACAAATAGACCAAACAAGGCAATAAACAGGAGAAAGACACTAATTTTCTTTTTCATCTACATTCCTCACCCTCGATCCACTGCTAAATGACCTTCAACATAACGCAAAACAGCATCGGTTCCTAAAGCCAAAAGCGTAATGGGAATTGTCCCCATCATAATCAAATCCATGCGATACAAGGTTAACCCATTGAAAATAAAATCGCCCAAACCGCCGGCCCCAATGTAAGCAGCCAACGTCGTCCAGGAAATTACGTAAACTGCTGAGACCTTAATTCCGGAAATAATTACACTGGAGGCTAAAGGCAGCTCAATTTGCAACAGCCGCTGCCACTTCGACATGCCCATACCTTTAGCTGCGTCCAAATAAGTTGCGTCAACAGACTGAATCCCTACATAGGTATTGCGTAAAATCGGCAGCAGCGAATACAAAAACAATGCGGCAATTGCCGGTACTTTACCGATTCCTAGAAAGGGCACCATGATCGACAGCAGTGCCAAAGAGGGAATCGTTTGAAAAAAACCTACTATATTAATAATCGTTTCTGAGCCTTTTTTGATTCGAGTTAATAAAGCGCCCAGTGGTACTGCTACTAGCGTTCCTAAAAGAATAGCGCTAAAAGAGATATAAAAATGCTCCCATAATTTCAAAAGAATTTCGATCCCATATTGCTTCCAAAAAATTTCCATCTGCTTCACCTACTTCAGCTTGTCGTAAATCAAGGACACCAAAGAAGATCGGGTCAAGATTCCCACAAGACAATTTTCATCATCAACCACCGGCAGATATTTCAGCTCCATATTAAACAACGGATCCACTACATCTGACAGCTTCTCATTTTGATTGACACTGGCAGTCTCCGTACGCATGATTTCATAAATGTTGGCAGCTTTATTAATGTTGCGATCGACATCCTTAATATCAATGAAGCCTTTTAAGTGCTGTTCATCGTCCACCACCAGCAAGGTATCGACTTTTTTGTGGGTCATTTGGCGAATCGCTTCAACGATCGATTTGCTTAAAGAGATGGCTTCGACTTGAGACTTCATCAGATCCACTACTCGCAGCTCATTTTCCACATAGGTTTGTTTTTTTCGTTTGCCCAACAGCTCATCCACAAAGGAGTTGGCTGGTTTTTGGATGATATTGCTTGGTGTGTCGTACTGCACTACTTTTCCGTGATCCATAATAATAATTTTGTCTGCCAGCTTTATAGCTTCTTCCATATCATGGGTGACAAAAACCACTGTCTTTTGCATCTCCTGCTGCAGCCGTTTAATCATCTCCTGTAAAGCATCTCGGGTGATAGGATCAAGGGCGCCAAAGGGTTCATCCATTAAAATAATGTCCTGATCGGCGGCAAGTGCTCGAATTACTCCGATTCTTTGCTGCTGTCCGCCGGAAAGATTTTTCGGTTTGCGCTCTAAATAATCCAACGGCAGCTCCACCCGCTCAATCAGTCTTTCTGCGATGCCCTGCTTTTGGCTATCCGTCCATTTCAACAGCTTAGGAACAATCATAATATTCTCGCGAATAGTCAGATGGGGAAACAGTCCAATGTTTTGAATCACATAGCCGATTTTCCGCCGCAATTCATCCTCATTTAGACTGGTAGTCTCTTTTCCATTAATTTTGATACTGCCGCTGGAAGGTTCCACCATCCGGTTAATCATCCGCAATAAGGTGGTTTTTCCGCTGCCGCTGGTACCAATCACACAGATAAACTGATTGTCTTCAATCGTCAGATTCAACCGTTCAACTGCTGCTGGTGCATTTCCGTATTTTTTCTCCACCTCAATAAACTCAATCATTTAGCTGCCCCTTCCCGAATCCTGTTTAAAAAAGCTTTTCGAACTGGTGAACAAGTTGGAAAAGCTTTTTTAAATGACAAAAAGGCTAAAGCCGCTGGGGGCTGTTAGTCCTTTTTGTCACTACTTTCTTTGCTATGCTTCTGGATGCAATATGGCAAAGGTCTTTTCTAAAATTTTGTCCGTATGAGTCGTCAAGCTTTGATAAACTTCTTCATTTAATCGCTTGTATATCTCAACATTTTCTGGAATCGGTGTAAAGACGTCCTTCACCTTCACCATCTTTTCCACCGCTTCTTCGTAAGTATTATAAATACCTAAGCCAACTGCTGCATTAATTGCTGCCCCGACACTAGCACTGCCATTAACCACATTGCGTTTAACCGGCAGATTGAACACGTCCGCAAAAATCTGCATCAACAAATCACTATTCGATCCACCGCCAGTCACGATCACTTCATCAATGGTTTTCCCTAATTCCTCTGTCATATTGGTCACATTGTTTTTCATGGTATAAGCAATACCTTCTAAAATCGACCGATACATATAACGATAGTCGTGATGGGCATTAAAGCCGATCATCACACCTCGCTTGTAGGGCTCCCAAGGATTAGCCAGCCAATCTAAAACAGTCATTAAGCCATCACTGCCGGCTGGAACATTCTGGGCCTGTTCGTTCAAGTATTCTTCTTCGGAAATGCCCTGATAATTGGAGCGAATACTGATTTTTTCACCTAATAAATCCTTGAACCAGGATACCGTCCACATCCCACGACGAATTCCGTATCCTTCATAGGCATATTTTCCCGGAATCGAAGACATTATTCCCCAATAATTTACGGGATTGTCCGGCATTTCCGTTCCAGTCACCATACTGCTAATGTACGTTCCCAAGGAGACAAAGGCACTCGTGTCGCGAATCAGTCCCGCGCCTAAGCCTTCTACCGCCTTATCGCTGGTTGTCGCAAACAACGGCAGTCCTGCCGGCAGTCCCGTTTTCTGACTGGCTTCTTCTGTAATGTATCCCAGCACATCTCCGGGTTTTACTGGATCAAACAGCATTTCCCGCGGCAGGTTGTAGTTTTCCAACACCTCTGGATCAGTTGACCAATCCCAGTTGGCATAATCCACCGGCCATTGTCCAAAGTGATTGCCGATATTGTCTTTAAATTCTCCAGTCAACCGATGAGTCAAGTAACCATTGGTTGAGGTTACATATTGCACCTCTGGATTATCCTGAACATGCGGACTAGCGGTTCGTTTGTCCATCCAGCTGATAATCGGCTGAGCCAATGAACCATCCTTTTTCAACAGTACTCGGCAGCAGCGAATGGAGCCTAAACCAATCCCGACGATATTTTCTTTACGAATCCCAAACTGCTCCATTGCTTTTTGCGAAGCTGCACACAACGATTCCCACAGGTCATCGCCAGGATGCTCCACTACCACACCTTCAGAAAGATGCATCGGTCGCAGATTTTCTTTGCCTTCTCCTACTACATTTCCTTCCAAATCGAAAATCACAATTTTGGTACTTTGGCTGCCGCCGTCAATACCGACAATATATTTCTTTTCCATGAAGTTCTCCTTCACTCAATAGATTTTTGATTGCAGTCTGTTGTTAGCGCACTAAGAAGCCGCCATCAACAGTCAGGATATGACCATTTACAAAATGAGAAGCCTCTGAAGCTAAGAAGACTGTTGCTCCCATTAAATCAGCCACATCTCCCCAACGTCCTTCTGGTGTATGGTCCACAATCCATTTATTGCGTTCAGGATCATCAATCGATGCTTGAGCTACCGCTGTTTTGAAGTAGCCTGGTGCAATTCCGTTTACTTGAATATTGTATTGCGCCAATTCGTCACAATAAGCTTTGGTTAAACCAGCCAAGCCATGTTTAGAGGCCGCATATGCTGGTGCCCATTGACCGCCTAAGAAAGAGAACAAGGAACAAATGTTGATGATTTTACCGCTCTTTTGTGGAATCATTACTTTAGCTGCCTCATGACTCATATCAAAAGCTGCTGTTAGATTAATGCTGATGGTTGGGTCCCATTTATCGCGACCATAGCTTAAGACATCATCGCAAGGACAAATTCCAGCACAGTTAACCAAAATGTCCACTGAACCAAACTCTTTGACACAGGTATCAATAATTTCTTGCGGCACACCGTCTTTCGTGATATCAGCGTGCATGTAGAAGGTTTTCGCGCCTCGCTCCTGCAGCGTTTGATTAAACGCTTCATCATCTGGCATAATTGACGGCATAAAGATATTCGCTCCAGCCTCCGCTAAAGCCAACGAAAATGCTTGACCCAAGCCAGTGTTTCCGCCAGTGACAATCGCGTTTTTTCCTTCAATTGCGAACATACCCATGTTAAAGTCTTTAATTTCCATTTTTTTACCTTCTCTTCTTTATATTTTGAAGCGGCTGCTTCAATTTTTTACTAAATTACTGGTTTAACCGTGCCGTCAGTCTCTCGGCAAATTCCGCGGCATCACCGATTACACTAATGTTAGCTAAATAATTCATCGGAGCACCCTTGTCTGTATTGACCGAAATGATGTCCGTCACATTTTTCAGTCCTTCCACATGCTGCATTGAGCCATAAATGCCTAAGGCCAGATAAAGTTGTGGACTGACCGTTTTACCGGACTGCCCCACCTGAATTTCTCGCGGGGCTCGATTTTGCTCCACCAGCGGTTTGGAGACAGCTACGGCTCCATTTAGCTGGTGGGCTAATTCAGTGAGTTGTTTTACCTCGGCGCTATAGCCTGCTCCCGCTGAGACTAATACCTTGGCCTCACGAATATCTTGATTTTTGGCTTGTTCCTCAACCGCCAGCACTTCGATTGACGACGCTTTCAATTCTGTCACAGGAAAATCAATACGCTCTGGGATCTTTGAAAGCTCTTTGGCATGAAAAACATTTGGATGTACACTGGCCATAATTGGCGTGGAATCACAAAGGATACTTGCCAATATATTGCCGGAAAAAGCTGGTCGAATTAGCTTGCGACCCTTCTCATCCACTTCAATCGCTGTAATATCTGCCACTAACCCGGCTCTCAAGCGCATCGCCAATCTCGGTGCCACCATTCGGCCAAAATCCGTCGCCAAAATAATTACACTGTCAAAGTGCCAGTTGTTTTGAACCTGTTCTAAAATATCCGTCACTACCCGACTATCTCTTGTTTGAATGGTCGGATCATCGACACAAATCAATGAATCGAAGCCTTTCAGTTCTTTGTTCGGCAAATTTATGCCTAGACCGAATACTTCTAATTCATCCTCACCCGCCAGTCGTCTAGCAGCTTCAATCAGATCCACGGAGTAATTGACGGCCTCTTGATCAATCAAAATGAGTGCTTTAAACATTACAAGTACCCCTTTTCTGTTAAAAATTGGACCACTGTTTCAATTCCCGCATCATCCACTGCAACTTCCTGGTTTTCCACCTTCGTTCGTTTAGCCACTATATTTTTAATTACTTTAGTGGGTGAACCTTTACGACCAATCTCATCTTGAGCAAGCTTTAGCTCTTCGTTTGTTACTAGAGAGAATTGAGCATCGACATTTTTGTCCATGTTTTCATATCTAACGAAGCCTAAACGCAAATTCATTTGATGGGTCACACTCAGCACACAAGGAGTTGGAATTTTTAAGCGGAAAACTCGTTCCTCCTGCACTGCTTTGGCGATTATATAGTCGCTAGCGGTTTCTTCAATTTCGGAAATATTGGAAAATTGATCAACTGCTAAAAGTTCGGCTACCTGTGGACCAATGTGCCCTGTGCCACCATCTAAGGTGTGGGTCCCTGTAAGAATCAGATCATATTTCTGCTGAGACAAATAGCCGGCTAAAATAAAGCTGGTTGCCAACGAGTCGCTGCCGGCGAACTGCCGATCATTTAACAAAACAGCCCGGTCAGCCCCTAAACGAATCAGATCCTTTAACTCCTTTTCCACCTTGGAAGGACCCATTGAAACAATCTCTACCTCAACGGAAGGCTGCTGCTTCTTTTTTTGCAGCGCCCAAGCTACCGCATTGCGATCATCTGGATTTAAAATCAGCTTGGATTTTTCTCGATTGATTTTGTCCGTCTTGTAGTCATATTCAAATTGTTCTGTATCTGGAACGTATTTAATGAGACAAATAATTTTCATCGTAACCGCTTCCTAACCTTTGGAAAAGTTCCTTCAAGAACGATGCTGCGTCCTTGAAGGAAAACGAAACTATTTTTGATACTTGTAGCCTTCTTGAACTGGATAAATATTGCCGTAGTTCATAATTCCTTTTGGATCAAAGGCTTCTTTTAAGGTTTCCAGCATATAATAAGCTGATTGGTGCTCTTGCTTGGTCCACTCATTACGATACTTGCCGATTCCGTGATGGTGACACATTGAGCCGCCTAGCTTCAGCGTTTCTTCTACAATAATTGCTTGAATTGGATGATGATAAATTCGCATTTCATCTTCTGGTTCGCAATTAATGTCGTAGTTGTAAACAAAGTACATGTTGGTTCCGTTAATGTAGCTATGAGAAGAATGTCCACCCAACATAGTTAAATCATTTGCCCGTGGATATTCATTGCGAATCCGATCAATGACATTGTTGTAAATCTTAGTAATCGTTTCCCAATCAGCAGAAACCTCGGTAGTGTAGCCATCATGCTTGTCGTTGTCGATCATACCTTGCACTTCGTCGTCGATGGTTTGCTGCGTCCAGTTTAATTGATTAAACCAGTTAGCAATCAGCTGACTATCTACTTGCTTGTAAATGCCATCCTTGAATTTTTCAACCGCTTCTTCAATGCCTTTACCGGTTGCTTCAACGATACCTTCAGGACCTTCCGCCATAAAAATCAGTACGCATTTTCCTTCATAGAAATGATAGAAGTGCTGACGCGCATCCTCCGGTGAATAGGTCCGAGCGACGGATGGACGGTAACCGTTAGTAATTACTTCCCGCAATACTTTGATTCCTGTTTCTACATCGTCAACTAGATAACCAAAGAATTTATTATTGTCTGGATAGTATTTGAATATCTTCACAGTCACTTCAGTAATGTAGCAAAGGGTTCCTTCGTTTCCAATCACAATGTGACGAATATCTGGTCCGCCAGCACGACGGGAGACATTCTTAATGCGAGAAATGTGACCGTTCGGGAAAACACACTCTAAACCAACGACCATATCTTCAATTCCGCCATATAATGTTGAGAACTGACCAATCGAACGCGTCGATACTAAGCCGCCATATTGTGCCACTGGTTTTGATTGAGGAGAATGTCCGGTCGTATAACCGATCTTGCGTAATTCATCTTCCAAGTCCTGCAATCGAACACCAGCTTCCACTGTTGCTTGCATGTTGTAAGGATCAATTTTAATGATTTTGTTCATTTTTGAGCCATCAATAACTAAGGCCAAATCCTTCCAGTTTTCCAGGCCGCCTTCTGTCGCTGTTTTTCCGCTTCGAGGAATTACGTTGATGCCGTTCTCGTTGGCATACATCAATAGATTCTTAACTTCCTCAGCGTTCTTAGGATACACAACCGCGGTTGGTAATGGATTGTCCAATACTCGTTTCGCCTTGGCATATTTGCGGTAGCGGTCAGAGGAAGCATCATATAACGCCTCATAATCGGTAACAATCTGATCTTCTGAAACAATTTTTTTCACATCTGCAACAATAGCTTCTTTTACTAATGTATCGGAATTCATTTAATTAGCTCCATTCATTATTTTTTCGGAAGCGCTTTTCCTAGGACTTAGTATAGAGACCTAAGCTCCACTTTACATTAAAATTTAATTATATTTTCCTTAAATATTCACTCATAATAGGTAAATATGGAAAATTTTCCATATTTATTGCTTTGATCAGCTATTTTGTGCTATGCTGATCTTGTACTTTATAGTAGGTGGTGAGGAAAATGCGTTTGCAATTGGATCGATTAAACGAGCTGGAAACCCAAATACATCAAAAGCTAAGCGAAATCAGTCAAGAACGGCCAACCATGACGATTACTGAAGCAGCTGAAGCAGCCGGCGTTTCTCCCTCAAAAATATCTAAGTTTGTAAAAAAGATCGGTTTTTCAGGTTATAAGGAATACTATCGCTTTTTAACTGGCAAAGAGTTAGTCAAGAAGAAAAAGCTGAACTCTGAATTTGCCAGAATTCAGGACTTTATGGAAAATTTCGACCACGAAACGGTCAGCTATCTGGCAGATCAGATCAAAACCCACGACAAAATTATTTTGTTTGGCTATGGTCCTACTAGTATTTGTATGGAATATTTTGAATACAAGCTAACCTATATCGTTGATAAGAATGTTATCCAGGCCAAGCAGTCCTCCATGATTCCCAGCCTGCTATCTGAAAATGCTTTACTATTAGTATTCTCAGTCGCTGGAAAATTTGCTCAGTTTGATCATTTGTTTGAAGCCGCTAAGGAGCATCATGCCAAAGCCTTGCTGGTGATTGAGGAGTTCAATCCTAATTTGAACTTAGATAGCCAGAATATTATTTATCTGACTAACTCCCATCAAGATGAACATCTAAATTCTCACGAAAAAACGCGAACTATTCTGATGATTTTTATTGAAGAAGTCATTCGCCAGTTAACCAAAGAAAAGTAAGCTGCTGGAACAAACCTGTTCCAACAGCTTCTTTTTTATGCAAAAATACAAAAGTCTTCTTTTATTTTAATCTGTAGCAAAAAGGAAAATTATTCCAATAATTTCTATATTCCATGCCTAATCGGACATTTAAATGATAGCAGGATTAAAATTTGACGATTGTTTTATTATAATAAAAGCGTTGACACCCTTTGAGAAAGCATTTACACTGAACCTGTTACTAGAGATAAAGAGCTGATCCAAGCAAGCAGGTGTTAAGCGGCGCCTGTTTGGGGTAGATTTTTCAAAAATCATTTACTGGGGGTATCTTTATCAATGAATAAAGCATTTATTAAAAAATATGGCACTCTATTACTCTTAGCAGCTGGCGCAGGAATTATTTTTCAATTGCCCTACATTCGAGAGACGTTTTACGTTCCGATTCAAAAAGCCATGAACCTTTCCAATGCGCAAATGGGCATGCTGTCTTCTGGCTATGCGACGATGGCCACCTTCTCTTATTTCGTGGGAGGAATTGTTGCGGATAAGTTTTCTGCCAGAAAATTGTTGACTGTTTCGTTTTTAGCAACGGGGGTTTTGGGTATCTGGTTCTCCACCTTCCCATCCTTTAATACTGCACGATTAATTTTTGTCTTGATGGGCATATCCACAATCATTACTTACTGGTCTGCCATGATTAAGGCAACTCGGATGTTAGGTGATTCTTCTGAGCAGGGGCGTTTGTTTGGTTTGCAGGAAGGGCTGCGGGGAATTTTGAATGCACTGCTGGTTTTTGGAATGACGGCGGTTTACGGTATGTTTGCTAACGACATTTTGGGTACAGCATGGGCGATTCGGACGTGTGCAATTGTTGTCATTATTATCGGGATACTGAATTGGTTCATTATTGAAGATACCGATCAAGCAGAAAATACTGAATCACTAAAGGAAGTTGTCGTCGGAACGTTCAAGCAGCTGGCTATTCCTCGTGTATGGTTGTTGGTCGCAATTGTTTTCTTCGGCTACAGCTTATACGGTATTTTCGGCTACATTAACACCTTGGCAATCAACGTTTACGGTCTATCGGTTGCTGGTGGTGCTACATTGGGAGGCCTCCGTTATATTATTCAAGCCTTTGGTGGAATCATTGGTGGTTTCATCGCCGACAAAATCGGCTCTCGTTTGAAGGTCATTATCGGAGGTGCAGTACTAACTGCAATGTCTTATGGACTGTTCTTAGTTCTGCCAGCTAATGCAGGTATGCTGACAATTGTTCTTGGCAACTTTGTGGCAGGTATGTTCTTTATTTATCTGATTCGCAGTCAGTACTTCGCGATTATTGATGATGCTGGGATTCCTGTATCACGGACTGGACGAGTGTCTGGAATCGTATCTTGTTTAGGCTATATGCCAGATATCTTCATGTATACCATGATTGGCGGCTGGTTAGATAACAATGCTGGAAAAACCGGCTTTAACATGATGTTCATTTACGCAATTGTGATGGCTGCCGGCTGTGTGGTTGCTTCTCTGGTTCTTTCAAAAGTCATTAAAAAGGATCAAGTACCGGAGGAAAATCCTTCAAAAGCCATCTCTTAATCAATTTTTTGGAAACTTAACCAAAAGACCAATGCTATCTTTTATAAAGGTAGCCATTGGTCTTTTTAATTTGTTTTTTTTACTCCTTAACTTGTTTTTTCTACTGACATTTAATGATAAACTAGTAGTAAGAATTCATTTACGAAAGGATGAATATCAGGTGAAACCATTAAATATGACCGACTTAAAAAATGAAATGCGGGAACTGATTATTAACGGTGAAGATCCTTATTCCGTTGCTCTATTTGGCATCACTACCCATTATTTACTGGAGGCCCAAAATAAAATAGATTTTTCATTTTTTGAACTTTTAGATGATGTAACGATGAATTTCTTGACTCCTGAAGATTATGACGGAGATGCCGGACCCTTTCTTGAACTGCTGGCTTTTTATTATTTACTGGCTCAAAATGTTGCCGGTTTTTCTCAAAGTACCAACTGGATGCCCATGCTGACAGACGAACAGCGGCAAACCATTCTAAAGTGGCCGAAAAATTATGTTTTAAGTCTGTTTGAACTGTCCATAAAAGACGAAACCGTTTGGCATAAGGATATGAAAACCGGCAAAGAGTATCAATTGGCTTATACTCCTGAGGATCTCGAATTGCCGATGAATCCCCGCAACGTCCGCTTAATCACAATTTTGGTTCCAACTGAGCAGGGGTATTTATCGTCAATCCCATTCTTTGTTCCATTGGATGATTTTACCTTTGCTAAAATTAAACGCTCACAAGGACAACGAGAATACGAGCTAGCTATTTTAAAAGAGTGTTATAAATATCGAGACGACCAATATGATGAGGAGGATTGGAATGTAGAAGACTTTACCTTTGAAGACATTCGGTTTCATTCAGCTGCCAGGAAGGCTGAGGAAACAGATGAAGCCTTTGCGAAACGTTTGCTGGAGCAAAACCCTTTTTTCCAAAACTTTCCGTTGTACAATCAGGCCGAAAATTTGATGATCAAGGTTATCCAGACTTTTCCGCAGCTGTTTTTTAAAAATTCAGATGCAGATGCCTTGTTAGAAGGAATAAAAATGCTCTTTACGATGCAAACCTTCACAAAATCGGACATGTCGCTTATGTCCGATGAGCTATGTTTCTTTTGGTACCTGCTGATTAAAGAGCATCTGCCTGAAGAAGTAAAAGCACTAACTCCATATAATGGTCCAGAAGGTTTTTCTAACGATACACTTTTTTAAAGAATGCAAGAATGGGAAGCTTACTCCGCTTTCCATTCTTTTTTACCCAAAATAAAAAGCACTCAATCTGAGTACTTTCCACTTATTCTCTTACTACTACCCGCATACCCACAGGCACAGTATCAAAAATCCACTTGGCATCTGGAACAGATAACCGGATACAGCCATGAGAAGCTGGCCGAACGCCCAAAGATTCGGCTTCACTTTCGATATAATTGCCATTTTCGTCAATCGGTACAGTATGAAACAGGTACACGCCATGATCCTTCCAGGAAACCCAATAATTGGCTCCTTCACCTGAACCTGCATTCCGAAACGTCTCTCCCCGTTCCGGCTCAATTGCAAACTCTCCTAATGGCGTAGCTGATTCACCAGGCAATCCGGTGGAACAGTTCATCGTATAAAGCACTTCGTCTCCACGCTTGAAATAGACCTTTTGATCATTGACTGACACATCAATCCAAACATCCGGTGTCAGCTCAGGATAAGGCTTAGCCTCTGAAGGTTCATTTAGTTTACTTTTAGGCGATTGACTCTCTTCAGTGGAGGCTTTCGTCTCCGAAGTTGTTGATGTCGTTGCCGATGAAGCCTTCTCAGTTGAGACTGTACTAGTACTGGCTTCACTGGAAGTAACACTAGTAAGAGCTGTTGCTTGCGAAGCCAATGTTTTTTTCCTTTGCAGACTATGGGTAAAATAAATAGCGGCTAGAATAAACAACATCAGCAAAACACTAATTAAACCGATATGTTTTCTCAAACAAATGCTCCTTTCTCCAGTGAAAAGTTAATCCCCAGAACGATTTCATTTATTATAGCATGAGGAGACTTTACAATAGGATTACAGTTTGTTTATCCTTTTGCTAATACTATTTTCTACTAATAGAAAATTCTATTTTTCTGTTAAAAAAATATTTATAATCATTGTAATGATTATTCTTGCTTTTCCATGGTGTTAATGATTCTCTTTCTCATTTAGATAGTCTTATTTTCAATTAAAAAGCTGCAGTGCTATCCTTATTTTAGTGACCCATCCGAAAATCACCCAATCCCGATCTTCCCTTGCGTTACTAGTTCAATCAAAGCGAGGAGATAATATGAGCAATTTTAAAAAATTTTTGATTACTTTATTCGTGGGTGCCGTTGCCCTATTAGCGGAATTTGTTTTCCATCAGTCTTCGATTGCCTATTGGTTAATTGTCGTTGTAGGAGGCATCACCACAATCTCGATGCTGATCGGTATGATCGAGACCTTGAAATCTGGCAAATACGGCATAGATATTTTAGCCATTACAGCGATTGTAGCCACTCTTTTAGTAGGAGAATACTGGGCCAGTCTGATGGTACTAATTATGCTGACCGGCGGAGATAGCTTGGAGGATTATGCGAGTCGTCAAGCAAGTCGTGAATTAAGGGCATTATTGGATAATTCACCCCAAAATGCCCACCGAATAATCAATGAGGAGCTTCAAGACATCCCTGTTGAGCAAGCTGAAATCAATGACTTGCTGCTTGTAAAGCCTGGTGAAATTGTTCCCGTCGATGGACGAGTTGTCGAAGGTGAGACAACTGTTGATGAATCCAGTTTAACAGGTGAATCGAAGCCGATTGAAAAGAAAGTTAATGACCTATTAATGTCAGGCTCAATCAATGGCGATGCCGCTATTCGCCTCAAAGTAACCAAACGGGCCGTAGACAGTCAGTATCAAACCTTGGTAAAGCTGGTAAAGGAATCTGAAGCCCAGCCGGCTCATTTTGTCAGACTAGCTGATCAGTACGCGGTTCCTTTTACCCTGGTGGCTTACTTAATTGGCGGAATCGCCTGGTTTGTTTCTAAAGATCCTGTTCGTTTTGCCGAAGTTTTAGTGGTAGCCTCCCCTTGTCCCTTGATTTTAGCAGCTCCAGTTGCTTTAGTAGCTGGCATGAGTCGCTCTAGTCGAAATGGGATTGTAGTAAAGACAGGGACTACGATTGAAAAATTGGCAAAAGCCAAAAGCATTGCTTTTGATAAGACTGGGACCTTAACAGAAGGCCGTCTTTCTGTAGACCATGTAGAATTAGCCAATTCAGCGTATTCATCTGAGGAGCTGCTGCAATACGCTGCAAGTGCGGAACAAGAATCCAGTCATATTCTTGCTCGGTCGCTGGTGGCCTATGCCAAAAGCATTAGCCTTCAGCTGCTTCCCTCCGATCATTTGAAAGAAGTAACGGGACAAGGGATTCAAGCTGTCGTAAAGGGCATGACTATTCGTGTGGGAAAAAGCCGTTTCGCTGGCAAAGAAGAGGATGTCAGTTCTAACCAAACTGTTGTTTATGTTTCAGTCGATGGGCAATACGGCGGATATATCACCTTTAAAGATATCGTCCGTACTGAATCTAAACAAACAATTGAGCAGCTTAATCAGCTGGGAATTACCAAAACGATTATGCTGACTGGTGATCATCCATCAATTGCGAAACAAATCGCAGGTCAGGTAGGTATATCTGAAATTCATGCCAATTGTTTGCCCAAAGAAAAAATCCAGGTCTTAAAAGAATTGCCAGAAATAGAACGCCCCGTAATCATGGTGGGGGATGGAGTAAACGATGCCCCGGCCTTAGCAGTAGCCGATGTCGGAATCGCCATGGGCGCCCATGGATCAACGGCGGCTAGTGAAAGTGCCGATGCGGTAATCTTAAAAGATGATCTAACTCGCGTTTCTGAAGCTGTTCGCCTGTCTCAGCACACCATGCGAATCGCTCGACAATCCGTTTTAATCGGCCTAATTATTTGTATTGGCTTGATGCTGATTGCCAGTACAGGAATCATTCCAGCTTTACTAGGTGCAGCCTTACAAGAAGTGGTAGATACCGTTTCGATTCTTTCTGCCTTGCGCGCTAGAAGTGATCGCTAACGTTCGTTCTTATAAACGCAAAAAATACTACTTGATTCTTAATGATTCAAGTAGTATTTTTGCGTTTTCTTTATCTTAGATAGCTCACAGACATTCTATACTTACCTATTCACTAAATTTAGTTCAAAGAATACACAGGTATCCGTACCCTTGCCATCCCATGAAGGCAGCTCACCAGTGCCACAATTACGAAAGCCCAGCTTTTCGTACAGCTGTCGCGCCGGCTGATTCGCCGCGAAGGTGTCTAAACGAATTGCCTGACACTTTTGTTCCTTAGCAAAATCAATCGCAAAGTTTAAGAGCTGAACCGCAATCCCCTGCTTTCGATGAGAGGGACTAGTCATCAACGTATGAATAATCAACACTTCATCAGCCGATAGCTGCGGATTATGCCACGAAAGCGCCTTATACTCTTCATCTGCCTCGTGATTCAAAATTACTGAACCCACTACTTTGTCCTCTATCAAAGCCACAAACATTGTCTGCATCTCAATCGCCTTTTCAGCCGTCTCTGCTGATGGGTAGACCCCAGGCACCCAACTGGTAACTGCTAATTCAATCGTCGGAACCACCTCAGCGTAAAAAGCTTGAATGGCTGGCAGATCCTCTGCCTTCCCTCTGCGAATGATCATCTATTCTTCTCCTTTAATACAAGTTTTCCCGAACAAAAGGCATGCTCATACAGCGAGGACCGCCTCGCCCTCGAACCAGCTCGCTGCCTGGGATGCGATGCAGTTTGACGCCAGCTGCCTCCAGTTTTTGATTAGTAATCGGATTGCGATCATAAACAATTACTTCTCCTGGGGCAATGGCTAAGGTGTTTGATCCATCATTCCACTGCTCTCTGGCAGCAGCGGTTAAATCCCCGCCCCCGCAGCGAATGAACGCTACAGCCGGCAGATCCAAATAACGGCATAGGATTTTTTCCAATGAATCAATTTCTTCAACAATCTTAGGCTCTCCATGCTTTTTAGCAATGGAATAGACCACCAGATGCTCTTCAATCTCAGGGTGAATCGTGAATTTATCGTAATCCACCATCGTAAATACTGTGTCCAGGTGCATAAATTTTCGTTCTTCCCCAATATTGAACGCCAAAATATGCTCAAAGCTGTCTTCACTGGCAAAAATGTTGCGGGCCAATTTTTCAATTGAGCTAACGTCCGTCCGTTGAGAAATTCCAATTGCCAAAACCTGCGGCGACAGGACTAAAATATCGCCGCCTTCAATGCGCGTATCCATATCACGGTTGTAAAGCAAATTCACTGCTTCCGACTTAAACATGGGGTGATGCCGGAAAATATATTTCCCGTACAAGGTTTCTCGTCGCCGGGTTTTGGCATACATCTTATTTAGCGACACACTTTTGCCAACGATCGCAAATGAATCTCGGGTAAAATAAAGATTTGGCATTGGCTCAATATAAAAAGGATAATTGTCCGCCACCAGATCTGAAAGGTTTGAATTTTTACTAATAGACAGCTGACTCTTACGTAACCCCGCCATGGTCTGATCAATAAATTCGCGGTTATCCTTAATCGCTAAAAAATACGCCTCGATCTCTTTACGCGTTTTTCTGCCGGTAACGTAGGCTTCATCCAGATACTCTGCTAAAAATTGCTGCTTCAATTCATCTGTATGCAGTGCTTCCGCAGCCAAATCTTCTAAATATAAAACGTCAATTCCCTGTTTACGTAAGGTAGCCGCAAAGAAATCATGCTCTTTTCTGGCCTGTTCTAAAAAAGGAATATCATCAAACAGCAGCTGCTCCAAATAATCCGGCATCAAATTTTCCAGCTCTTGGCCGGGACGATGAAGCATTACTTGCTTTAATGGCCCAATCTCAGAAAAAACATTTAATGCATTTGCCATATTCATGACCTCCTTATAATTATGCTACCAAACCCTTTGCCCTTTCACAATGCATAACGCTTTTGTTTAATTCGACAGTCTTATTTTTCTTGGTAAAGAAGGTCCTTTTAAGACAATTATTGCGATTTATTTGAATTTTTTCCAGTTTAAGATGAAAAAAAGATGAAATTACAGTGAGAATCTGGTACAATTCCACAAATAGCTTTATTTGAGTTTGCGGCAAAACTCGAGGTGAAGATATGAGAAAGTTTTTAAGTGACGTAAACAGAATTGTGATCAAAATCGGGACCAGCTCCTTGATCCATCCAAGTGGAAAGGTTAATTTTTCAGGCATTGATCAACTAGCCTTTGTACTGACCGACCTAAACAACCAGGGAAAGGAAATTATTTTGGTTTCCTCTGGAGCAATCGGTGTAGGGATGGACAAATTACGCATGACCGAACGGCCAACCACGATTCCTGAGCAGCAAGCAGTTGCTGCAGTGGGGCAATCAGAGTTAATGCATTTTTACAATCAGCGCTTCTTGGCTTACAATCAACAAACGGCTCAGGTATTGATGACGCGGGACATCGTCGATTATCCAGAAAGTCGTAAGAATGCCATTAATACGCTGGAGCAATTATTAAGTATGAATATTATTCCCATCATCAACGAAAACGATGCGGTCGCCGTTGATGAGCTGGATCATTTAACAAAATTTGGCGACAACGATGAGCTTTCAGCCATTGTCAGTCAAATGTTAGATGCAGATTTATTGATTATGCTTTCGGATATTGACGGATTTTATTCCGACAATCCCAACAAAAACAAGGAAGCGATCCTCTACTCTACTATTTCTGCCATTACGAAGGAAACGATGGCTCAAGCTGGCGAATCTGCTGGAAGTAAGTTCGGCACTGGCGGAATGATCAGCAAGCTAAAAGCAGCCAAACGAATTTTAGATGCGCAAAGTGCCATGGTTCTGGCAAATGGCAAGCCACCAAGAATTATTTTTGATATTTTAGATGGTAAAGAAGTCGGCACCTTATTTAAGGGGGAAGAGTGATGAGTATGATGGAAGAATTAGGAAAAAATGCAAAGCAAGCCGCTGCTGTTTTAAGTGGTTTAGATACAAAAACGAAAAATGACTGTTTGCAGGTAATGGCTGACAAGCTGAGAAAGCATGCCAATCGTGTTTTAACAGCCAATCGTCAAGACCTGGAACGCGCAGCCGAAAATGGTACCCGTGAGGTTATGCTGGATCGTCTACGCCTGACCCATGCCCGAATTGAAGACATGGCCAAAGGAATTGAAGCGGTCATTGATCTGCCTGATCCAATCGGTGAAGTCAGTAAAATGTGGCGCAATGAAGCCGGTCTACTGATTGGTCAGCAACGAGTACCCTTAGGCGTAATCGGGATTATTTTTGAATCTCGCCCAAATGTTACTACAGATGCAGCTTCTCTTTGCTTCAAAACCGGCAACGCCGTGATTTTGCGCGGGGGAAAAGACGCCTTCCAATCTAACGAAGTGCTGGTAACTATTTTACAAGGAGCCTTGGCAGCCTGCGATTTACCTCGCAACTGTATTCAGTTTGTTAACGACACCTCTTATGATGTGGCGAATCAAATGATGACGGCCAATCAATACTTAGACGTACTGATCCCTCGTGGCGGTGCTTCCCTAATCAAACGTATTACGGAAAACGCAACGGTTCCGGTGATTGAAACAGGCACCGGGAATAACCATGTTTATGTGGATCAAGCGGCCCAGTTGGATATGGCCGCAGATATTATTTTGAACGCTAAAGTTCAACGACCCTCTGTCTGCAACTCCATCGAAACTATTTTAGTTCACGAAGCAGTCGCAGAAGAATTTTTACCCCAAATTGAACAGGTAATGCTGGCAAATCAGGTCGAGCTGCGAGGTTGTCCAAAATCACTGAACTATTTACAAACAGCCCATCCAGCTCAAGAAGAAGACTGGGAAACTGAGTATTTAGATTTGACCTTAGCTGTTAAAGTGGTTGCTTCCGTTGATGAAGCGATTCAGCATATTAACAAGTACAACTCCGGTCACTCAGAGGCCATCGTCACTGACAGCTACACCGCCGGACAACGTTTCTTAAAAGAAGTCGATGCTGCTGCCGTTTACATCAATGCTTCAACCCGCTTCACAGACGGCTTCATGTATGGCTTCGGTGCAGAGATCGGCATTTCAACCCAAAAATTACACGCCCGTGGACCAATGGGCTTGCCTGAATTAACCTCCACCAAGTATATTATTTACGGTGATGGACAGATTCGGGAATAGTAAAACAAGGCAGTTCAGAGCTCGGGAGGCTCTGGGCTGCCTTGTTTCTTCTATATTAAGCAATCAATTTTTGCCACAATACTCGCAGCAAATGATAAAGATACACTACACCCTTTACAGAAAAACTCACAAATAGGAGCGGCTTGATACATACTACAAACAAAATAGTAGCCAGAACCTGAAACCACTTCGCTTTTCTTTTAATGAAGTAGCTAAGCCAATAAAGTGCAGAAATAGCAGAAGCCAAGCAATAGCCGCCACTTGCCCCGGTACTAATCGTATTACTCAGACCACGAAGCAATGATACTTCGGCTTCGGTTCCTCTTAAGAAAAAGAATCCCGGGATTGCTAACAGAGAAATAAGTGCATAGCCCATCAAAAATGCTGCTGAAAGTACAATTACATAGCTTTTTCGCTCAACATTTGTCATACGAACTCCTTTACATTCTTTTCGTACCAAGAAAAACCTTCTCATCGCTCTGCCATTTTTTCACTGGATAACTACTTCTCAATAATCTGACGCCTGCGTAATACGTGAAGCAAGTTAACAATATACATTGGAAGGTTAAGAACAAACCCCACAATAGCAATCACTTGAACTGTAATCATAAACAGAACGATCATAACCACCTTGAAGCGTGTCGACTTTTTCTGTGTATAATGAGAAAACAATAAAATCCCTGATAGCAACGAACTGATTAAATAGCCGCCCACTATTCCGATCCCCATTAGCATCAAGCTCCTTTGCAGAAAAGTCCATTGCTCAATAAGATCAGGATTAAAAAAAATAAATAAACCTAATATTCCATATAGTACAAATCCGGTAAGAAAAGCTGTCGAACTATAAATTACATACTTCTTCCGTTCAATATAAGTCATTGTATTCTCTCCCTCGTTTAGTTGTTTGCCAAAATTTCATCAGATTGTATTGAAAAACCACATAGGTCCAATACCAGCTGCCCCAAAAATAAATTATGACAGAAGCTGCTGGTCTCACGAAAAACAGGATAAGTATAAGCAGCTGAAACCAGAGCGGCTTGCCCTTCATGAAATAGTAGTAGCAGAGAATGCCCGATACAACCAGCACACCAAGATAGCCGCCCAACACGCCTTCCCTGATTGGACCAAAGAGGGATTCAAACAATGAAAGATTCGACACCACCCGATGATTGCGTTCAAATGCCATACGTGTGGACGTTACAATACACAATCGAATAAACCCGCCTACAAAGAAAGCCATCGAGGTCCAAAATAAATAGCTTTTGCGCTCTTTTTCTGTCATGCTTACTCCTTTATAATTGGACAATAGCTCCTTTAAAGCAACGGGCCAGCTGTTCTTCAAGCAGCTGCAGACGCCTTTCCGTAAGCGAGCCTTTTGAGATCACAATCCGTTGTCCATCACGTGCGAAGAAGACAATCACTTCCTCGGTTTTAAAAACCTCCGTAATAAACTCCCAGTTCAAGCGGATATCCATCCCCACCGAATAGCTCCAAATTGCCTCATCAGTAAAACAAATATGACTTTCGGAAAGCTCGTTTTTTACCAAAAGATTGTGTAGATTTTTTTCTTAAACTATCAGGAAGCTGATAACTAAAAGACTTGAACAGTTCAAATAAAAAAAGAAGCAAGAGTAAGCCTGTAAACATGATTCGATCAAACAAAAGCTCGAAAGTAATCATTCGTCTCAGCCTGATGGGAAAAACAAACGACCGTAATACATCGATCAGATATCCTTCAATGCGGCTGAACAACACAATCCCAGAAATGACGCTCACTAGTAAACAAATGGTGATCAGCACTAAGGTAGTTTTACTCCTCTTTTTTTCAAGATATTTACTATATAGTAACTGGAATCTAACCCATTCTTCCTTGGTCACCTTATTTGACAGTTCAACCATCTAATTACCCCTTCAACTGTTCGCGTTTTCATTTTATTACTAACAAGATAGACTATTTTTAACAATTTAACAATCCTATCTGATGGATAGGCAGTCAACTTCCCAATTTTTTCAGACATTCTAAGCTAAAGAAAAAACTGCCAGTGAATGACTGACAGATCCTTTTGAATGGCTTATGCTTTTAAAACGTGCGGTTCTTTCCACTGGTCATTATCCCCCAGAATTTCCTGAACGGCTTCTTCTGCCTGCGGGTTAATCTGATAACCTCTACCCCAGTATGTAAGTACCAGCTTATGCTCCAAACCAGCTTCTTCAAATTTTGTTTGAATCTTTTTAATCAGTGCAGACAGCTGCGACATGCTGGAATTAGTGGGCTGATTGTCCCAGATTTTTTCACAGATTATGTTTCGTTCCACACAGCTTCCGGCATTTTCCAATAAAATCTTCATCAGCTTCTTCTCATTCTTGGCTAAATGGACATTCACATAGGAGCGCTTGGTTACAAGATTAAAAACCGTTTTGGTATCTCTTACCCAGCTTTTTTGCTGCTTGGCATATTTCTCCCGCAGTTCCTCCAAGGATGCATCAATTGACAGATAGCTCTTAATCCCAAGTTTCGCAAACTCTGAAGACTGTTCCTTTGAAGGTAATGTCTCAACCTTGCGCAGTACTTCGATGGGTTGTTCCTTTGACTCCACCTGATCAATAATCAGCTGAGCATCTTCATTAGATAGAGTTTCACTTAAAATAATCGAATCAAAAAATTCAACCAATAATCGCAGCTGTGCATGACAGGTTTCGATTCCCGTGCAAAACACTTCATGCCCTAAATGCTGCAGGCGCTGCTGCAGCTGCTGTTCGACTAAAATATTTCTGGTTATAATCATAATGTTGCACATTGTATCACCTCTCCTACCCTCATCAATTATAAAATGGTATCCAGTAAACGAATCTGTTCCTGAATATCAAAATACAAATAAATTGCTAACACGATACAGATAGCTGCAATCATTAACAGCGATGCGTTCAGCAAATAATTTACTTTCGGTTTCTTTAAAGCTTTGATCCTTTCCATGTCTCCAAATAGGAAAACAAAGAAGCCGATTAATGCAATTGCTCCAATTACAGCTAAAAAAATCATCCAGCTATAGCGTTCCATGTGGTTTCCTCCTAATACTTACGCGGCAGTTTCCTGCCGCATAAGAGTTATAGTGTGTCATCAAGTGTCCAAGTGATTTTGCCTTCGTAAGTTTTTCCTTTCATTCCCTGATTACCCGGAATAAATAGACTCACAGAGCTTAATGGGATCTTATTTTTAAATCGACTCTGTCCATAAGAAATATCAGTTGTTTTAAACAGTTCCACACTAGTCGAACCATCTGCCATCAACGTAATCGGACCTGTCGTATTTAAACCAGATGCAAACTTTGTCGAATCGGCTGATGTCCAAGTAGTTCCTCCATCTGTAGATCTCTCAAGTTGATTGTTCATAGTAATACTACTTCCAACTAACTTAAGGTGTGTCTCTCCTTCAACTTTTAATTCGCTCAACTTCGCAGATAGTGACCAGTTACTATTGATATTGATATTTTCAAAATCAACAGCCGTTTCATTTCCAGAAGTGTCCTCTAATGGATGCGTGCTATTGCTTGAAGAAAATCCAACCGTGCCAAAATTAAAATCAGCAGCGCTCTCGTTGATGTACAGACCATCAGGGCGACTCAAAGTTTCAAAACGATATGAAGTAGATTTCGCCGATTCTCCACCATCATTTACAACCGAATACTTCACAAAATATACTGTGTTTTCTTGTAATCCTTCTAAACGGAATGTAGTCAGCTTATTCAGTGTATCGATATTGTTATCGGCGACTAATCTAGGTCCCAATGAACTAGTTGTTATTTCATCGAAACTATTATCATCTGTGCTAAGATAAACTTTTACTTTAGTTGGATGGGCTGGAACATAGGCCGGATTGCTATCTGCCGCTTTATATCCAGCCGTGAAGGTTGCTACCGCACCATTAATTGATGTTGGTGTTTCTTGCATAGGTTCTGAAAGAGCCATAACTCTATTCTTAGTATAGAAGAAAGTGTCAATTCCATCTTTTCCTCCCCAAGGAGAATGTCGATATTCTTCAATAGAATCTTTAATAGATACTTTTCCCTTGTACTGTGTACCTGGCTCTAAATTTCCAATGGTGACACTTCCATAAAATTGAGGATTCCAACTATTTCCTTGATTCTGCATATGCATTAGATTTGTCACTTTATTTTCCAATATGCCTCCATTATTAGGAGTGACGGTTACTATTCCACCACCATTAAACTGTGTAATATCTCCAAAATACTGTTGGCCTTCCATGTCAATACTTGTATCAGTAGCGGTATCTTGCTTAAACTTAGGTGCATTTAATGTTAATTTTAACCCAGGTGTTCTAATATATTTTCCTTTTGTTGGATAACCTGACCACTTACCACTTTGATTCCTTACTTGGCAACGAATCCAATAGTCTTGTTTTATGGCTAGTTTTGAGACCTTAAAGGTGACTGTTTTATTTATGGTATCAACTACTGGTGGTTCTAGATGAGATATTCTTCCCTCAGGAGTTCCATCAGTAATACGATTAAATCCAGTTTCATCACCTGTTTTACTAATCTCTACTTGAACATTCTTCCAAGAATTATTTGCAGAATCCCACGTATAATCCTCTGGGTGAGCACCCTTGCTTCCATCAGCGGCCCCGTACCTAGCTGTTAAGGTCACAGTTGCTTCATTTCCAAGTTCAGGAGGATCACCTAAAGTGAATAGGTGTGGAGTTTCAACTGTATTAGCAGTCTGAAATTCCTCACTCAACGAAGAAGCTTTAGTGTTTCCGTCATAATCTGTTAAGGTTACATTTCCCCTGTATCGAGTACCTGGCTGCAAATTGTCTGCAACTCTACCAAAGTAAGTGCCATTATAAATAGTTTGATGATTTAGCGTATACTCTATTGGAGTCAATCCATCTGTAACCGTAAGAATTCCTTGATTGGGAGTAGTAGTGATATCACCAGTGTAATCACCATCTTCAAAAGTAATACTGTGCGAAGTGATAGTATCTGTATCAAAGGTTGGGGGTGGTATATTCAAAGGTATACATTTCGTTGTGAAACCCCTTCCCTCTGTAGGATATTGAGACCACACATTGCTTTGGTTTTTAACACGACACCTCACCCAATAGGTTCGCCTATTTGTCAAACCAACAATTGTAAAAGATACTTTGGGGGTAGTCTGATCGACTGTGGGAGTACCAGATATTCTTCCTTCCGCTGTACTTGAAGTGAGCTTATAAAACCCTGTGGTAGGTCCCGTCTTACTTATCTCTACTTCTACATCATCCCAAGTTTGTCTAGGATGTGAACCGTTAACTCCCGGAGTAGCACCATACCTTACACTGATGGAAGCCGTGGCATCATTCTGTTGATTTGGTGTCCCTAATGCTGTTACCGGATCAGGCATTTCAATTGTATTGGCGGTCTGAAATTCCTCACTTACTCCTGTAGTTTTTGGATTACCATAATAGTCATATAAAGTTACTTCTCCCCTATAACGAGTACCTGGTAGAAGATCACCTGCAGTTATGCCATAATAGTTCCCTCCTGTGCCATACCCATGATTTATAGGGTAGGTTTTCGGACTGGGCCCACCCTTAATTGTCAAGAGTCCTTGACTAGGTGCCTGCCTAATATCTCCAGTGTAAGTTCCATTATTCATGGTTATACTGTTATGTGTAGGATTCTTAAATGTAGGCGTAGCGACTCCTAAATTTACAGCTTTTGTCGTAAATTCCCTTCCATTTGTAGGATATTGAGACCACACATTGCTTTGGTTTTTAACACGACACCTCACCCAATAGGTCCGCCTATTTGTCAAACCAGCAATTGTAAAAGATACTTTGGGGGTAGTCTGATCGACTGTGGGAGTACCAGATATTCTTCCTTCCGCTGTACTTGAAGTGAGCTTATAAAACCCTGTGGTAGGTCCCGTCTTACTTATCTCTACTTCTACATCATCCCAAGTTTGTCTAGGATGTGAACCGTTAACTCCCGGAGTAGCACCATACCTTACACTGATGGAAGCCGTGGCATCATTCTGTTGATTTGGTGTCCCTAATGCTGTTACCGAATCAGGCATTTCAATTGTATTGGCGGTCTGAAATTCCTCACTTACTCCTGTAGTTTTTGGATTACCATAATAGTCATATAAAGTTACTTCTCCCCTATAACGAGTACCTGGTAGAAGATCACCTGCAGTTATGCCATAATAGTTCCCTCCTGTGCCATACCCATGATTTATAGGGTAGGTTTTCGGACTGGGCCCACCCTTAATTGTCAAGAGTCCTTGACTAGGTGCCTGCCTAATATCTCCAGTGTAAGTTCCATTATTCATGGTTATACTGTTATGTGTAGGATTCTTAAATGTAGGTATATTGACTCCCAAAGATTCTGGTATTCCCGTATGAAATTCAAACCTTGCAACAGGATCTCCTGCACCATGAACTGGCGGTTGGACTCTAGCTGCTCTCCATTCCGCAGGGATAGCGGGATTATTACTATCAAAATACCATCTTTTAAAAACCCATGCATAATAATGTGTATTAGGAGTCAATCCCGTCATATTCCCACTATTCCCACCACCTGCACTTTGAACCTTGGTACCATCAGATGTAACTGTAATAGAGGCAGCCTTTCCATCTGACCAGAATCGGTCATAAACAGCCCCGTCTATCCAGGTTTTTCCTGCAACAGGTGGGGATAGAAGGCTAATAACATCTTCGAGATAATTTTGATTGGTGTTCCAAACAACAATCCATTGTTCATTACTAGCATAATCAGCATAGTTAAATGAAAAAGATAATTTGGCAGTCTTTTTCTGTACAGCGATTTTTACAAAATCTCCGTTGAGAATATTCTTATATTCACTATCTTCTCCAGGCGTTAGCGCAAGCGTTCCAATTCCATTAAAAGGTTGTATACCTAATTGATTACTTGCTTGATTTCCATAGAGTTTGGGCAGTGTTGCCTTCACCTCATTCTCATCATTTTTCTCTTCAACCTCACCCACCACAAACATCCCTTTATGATGGTTTACTCGCACCAAGTGATCTTCTTGGTATTCCTGAATGTCATATTCAGCAATCAAACGATAGTTCCCAGCTTTTACTTCATCTAAGCTTTTCGAAAAATCAAATGCATATTTTTCTGCTTGGATAGCTAATGAATTACCTTCGATTTCGAACGGATAAATGTCTTCCCAAGAATCATTCGATTCACTGTATTGCAAAACGAGTTTGGTTAAATGAGTTTCTGTACGATGATTTTCTTGCTGCTCAATTCCGGCAAGAATTTCTCCTTCAAACGTTACTTCATTTGTTAGATTTTTCTCAGTTAAATGAACTGCGGGTTGAGCAGAAGATTCCTGATACTCAGCGCTTAATTCATTTTCGCCATAATTAGATTCAACATCAACGTATTCTGGCTCTGTTACCTGATCTTCCCTAGCAGGAATTTCTTCGGGAACCACCTCAGGAGATTCTACATTACTTGTATCTGCCGTTGAACTTTCCACCATTGAAGAATCCACTGTCGTAGCTACTGCCAAAAGTGGAGAGACGCCGTGCAGAAGGATAATGCTGGTCATGAGCACCACTGATATTCTTCTTTTATTAAACAGTTTCACGTTGACGTCCCTCCTTTGATTTCCCTAAAATCATACATAGAACAAACACAAACAATGATAAGTAGCCCAGTAAGGTTAAACTACGGTTGCATTGATCACCAGTGGTTGGCAATCGTTTTCCTGTGTCTGCTAGCGTACCTGTATATCCACTTGTATTAGCTAATGGTGTTCGGATTAATGAGACACCATCATCTGGTGGTGTTAGTGGAGCAGTGGTTGGCTCGCTAAAGGTAATCGAGACTTGGGTTACTGCTTCTGCATTTGCTTTTATCATTGAAACATTTAGTGACAGTATAACTGCCAATAAAAAGAGCACTTTTTTACGCATAAGTCACCTTGCATGTTAGATTTGACACCCTATCAATGTATTTATTTCTCGCCATTCATTTATTTAGTGGTGTCAACTGTGCTTCCTTTCTCACTCCTCCTTTGTCCATTTTTTGCGACGGACATAGAGGCTGCCAATATTGGCGAGTGTTGTGGTACCTATAAGTAGAACCACAATCGGTACCCAACTTGGATACGTAATGGTGTAGGTCGCTTCTTCATTAATCTTCTTCGCTTCCTTCTCACCAATCGTAAATTCTTCTTCCCACGACCAAGTATTTTCACCTGAATCAGCTTTGATGGACAAAACATACGTACCAGCTTCAATGGGATCAAGTCCCCAGTTAGTCGCGAAGTCAAATTGAGAGTTTGGAGCCATACGCATATCATTAGTTGTTCGTTTTCTCAGGACTTCTTTGTCACCTTTTTTACGCAGTTTTGTTTCAACCGTTAAGCTGTCTAAAATTTTTGGTTCAGGATTTTGCAGGCGAGCTTGAATCACCCGCTTGCCTTGGTGAACCGTGGGCTTGACTTGTAGTAAGTTAAGGGAGCTGCCGTCTGAATAGTCTACTTCTTCCTCTTCGGTAATCACTAAGCCTAAACGATACCCATAATTTGAACTCAAACCTTTTTGTTGTTCCTCTGTATCTTCTGCATTCATGACAACAATAGCAGCAACCTTCACACCATCAAAGCTTTCCTTTGGTGGCTTAACAGTGATGATTATCTCTTTTTCTTCCTTGTTCTTTACAGAAACAGTTTCTTCTGACACAGAAGTGATCTCTTCCATTGAATTCTTTAATGATTCATCTCGTTGATATTCTGCTCCATCGTAATCGATCTCGCCATTTTGATTCGTGAAGGCGTCTCTTATTTTGATAGTAACTTTTCGTTCTTCTTCACTCGTGCTTTTGATCTTTAAGGTTAACTGCTGCTCTTGACCTGGTAGCACTTTTACGAAGAAAAAACCTTTTGATTCATCAACTTGCGTATCTGTCTTCACTGCTTCGACCGTGAATCCTACTTCCATTCCTTTGTTTTGCTCATTTGAAGGCTCAGGAACTTGTTTTTTACCAATCTGAGGTTCCTGACTGGTTTCTGATTCATCTCCGTGGACCATCTCAGCAGAAAATAGCATCGAAAGAATAAGCGAAAGAAGTAAACAATTTATAATGAAAAGATTTTTGACATTGCGTTTGCTTAATCGATTCATAACTAGGCTCCTTAACTAAATCAAGAGAAGAGAATGAATCCCCTTCTCTTGATTGCAATCATGTTTAAATTTTTAAATAGTGTCACTTAATTCCCAAGTGATTTTACCTGCAAAAGTTTGTCCACCATGAGAATTTGAAGATGTCATGTTTAATCTTACTGTGTCAATTGGAATCGCATACCCCTGATTAACAGTATTTGTTGAAGTAGCGATCGTTTGAGAACCACCACCTAATGGTAATGTTGCACTTGCAGATTGTGTAACACCAGTACTCACACTACCTAAAGAAGCTGGATCTGCTGGCGTACCAATATTCACATCATAATCCAACACATTGCTAGTAGAAGTAAGAGTTATATTACCACTTGAAATTGTTTGTGAAGTTGTTGTACTTTGTAAAACAGACGCCGATGCGACTAATTTCCAATCTCCACCTGATGCACGATCATCATCTACCGCAACGTAATCTGCTCCATTAGTAGTACCGTTATAAAACACTGGTGTACCGGGTGCACTTAAATTATTATTGCCGAAATCAATACCCGCTGGAACATACGCCAAAGCCAAGTTACCTGGATCTTCTCCGCCACCAGTATAAGGATTAAAACGTACTTGAACATCCGATTGAGCATTCACAGCCGCAAACCCCTGCACACTACCTAACGCAATCCCTCCTAACATTGACACGCTGGCTAGACCAACTAAAACCTTTCCTTTTAAATCCTTCATTGTTCTTTCTCCCCTTTTTCTTTCTATATTCTAAAACAGAAGAAGTTCTTCTGGCTTAGCAAAATTATCCTAATCTGTTATAATTAATGACAGGTACCCTTTAATGAATAGATAAAAGGGCACCTCAAATTTCCCGTTATTAACTAGAACAGGAAGACTAAACAACCATTGATTTATCAATAGGATTATCGATAATTGACGGCTTTTTGACGGCGAAGAAGATTTTTTCAGGTGTAACTAGACACCGATCTCAAGCTGTTGAATGGCCTTTCTTTTTTCACTTAGAAAAGAATTGGTGTAAATATCTAAGGTCAGCTTTACCGAGCTGTGCCCCATTAATGCACTCATAGTGGTGATGTTGACACCTGCCTCCATACAGCGGGTTGCAAAGGTATGGCGCAGCGCGTGAAAGGGCAAATCTTGGACATTACTTTGTTTTTTTATTTGCTCAAAACGGTAGCGAATGGTTCGTTGATCCAGTGGTTGTCCTTCTTTTCCCTCAAAGATGAACGTGCTCTGACTTTCTTGCTTTAATTCCTTAAGTAGCGTAGTCAGTCTCTTGGTCATTGGAATGATCCGTTGGCTGGCCTCAGTTTTGGGTGAATCAATTCTTAGCTCGGTTTTGTCTCCGATCTTGACACGTTGAGAGGTTTGTTGAACGGTAATCGCGGCATTTCGCCAGTCGATATTTCGCCATTGCAGACCGAGAATTTCACCAATACGCATGCCTGTATCTAAGGCTAAAAGAATCGGCAGGTTCTTTTGATTGGTACATTGCTCTTCGATCCGCCGTTGATCGTCTCGGGAAAAGGCTTGGACTTCGCTCTTAGTCTGTCGAGGCAGCAGTGTGTGCTGCGTTGGATCTTTGTGTAGATGTCCTTGTGCTACTGCATCCTTCATAGCTTGTCTGAAAACGCGAAAGACCGTGTGAATAGAATTGATCTTCAAACGATTCTGCAATGAATCCAGCCATTGTTGAACGGCTGCTTCTGAAAGCTCCGAAAGCTTCATCTCTGAAAAGAAAGGAAATGCATGGTTTTGCAGTTTGCTTTCGTAACTTTGATAGGTGGCAGGCTTCAATTGCTCCTGCTTTTTTTCCAACCAAGTAAGCAGCCACATATTCACTGGCTGGACTGAGTTGTGATGTTTGCCAAAGGTTGAATAGAACTCGCGGTGAGCCATTTTGCGTTCAAACAATAGGCGCTTGGCTTCTTTGAACTTACGGTGGTAGACATATCCATAGACAATTTTCCCATTGGCTCTACGGTCACGGATGTATCTTCCCTCCCAGCGGCCATCCTGTCGTTTGTATAAATTGTCTCCTGTTCTTGCCATGATAAATCCTTCCTTTCTGACGGCGAAATTGACGGTTGCATTTTCCTGTTAGGAAAGCATTAATAGTGGAATGATTTCATCAGATAAACTAACTTCCAATGGTTAAAAACCATGTTTTTAACTACATTTATCTCAATTCAATCGCTATAAATCCATTTTATTTAATTTTTTTCGAAATAATCATTGATTTATCCTTCCTAAGAAGTTAAAATAATTGTTGAAGTTAACTGATTCACCTCATAACGTGTTTTTAGGCATCACCTCTAGTGTTTATCGTCATATTTGGCGTTTTAATGATCAGAATCTTCCTGTTCTAGTTAATAATAGGAAGCCTTTCATTAAGAAGGACGACTCATTTCTTGCTATTAATTTAGCATCCAATGAGTTGTTTTTTTGATTATTGTCAATTTTAACACCTTTAAATGTAAAAATTAACCTAAAAAAGATATTTACCCAACATGATAAGTTAGTTTTAATTTCAAAGTTAGGTTTTGAGTAACTTAAATCATCGCAGTTCAACTTTATTCAAAAAAACACATCAACTGTCTTGTACCGCCCCCAAAAAGTTAGACTTTTTTGGGGCACTACATTCAAGTTGGTGTGTTTTTGTAAGATAAAAATGATTACTTTGCTTCTATTAAGTTTCCTTGATTGAGAATTGATTTTGATTCTTTTTCAAACAATGTCAGTTCCATGATAAAGGATTTCTCCTGCCAGGATTCGTTTAACTCGCCATCATATTTATTAACAATGTCCTGAATACAAGTTCGACCAAACCCATGATTATCCGTATCTACTTTTCTCGTTTCGAATGAGCGGTGCAATCCGTCAATTGTATTTTCGCAAATCAAGAATAGGCACCTTTTTCTGAAGCTTATTCGTAGAAAAATATGCTTTTGCTCCGGACAATAGTCGCAGGCTTCAATCGCATTATCTAATATATTTCCTAATAAGGAAGTTAAATCGTATTCATCAATTGCCAAATTTGGAGGAAGTTCCACCTGAAATTCACAGCTGACTCCTTTTTCTTCTGCTTGTCGATACTTATAACTTAGCAATGAATTAACTGACTGATTAGGTGTGAAATGAAGATGCTTCACCTTTGCAATTCCATCGAACCAATCCTTTAGCTGCTTACGGATTTGCGGATAATCTTCCTCATCTAAATAACCTTGCAGCCGCAGCATTTGATTCTTCATCTCATGGCGCATCATGCGAATTTCCTGCTGGTAGTTCTCGACTTGTTGATAGTGCTCCAACATCATTTGCTGGTTTTGGGCTTGCATTTGATACCGGAGATTTTTTACCGCTGAATCCTCTGTTAATTTGGAGTAAGCGTAAAAGAGTCCCATTAAAAGTAAGATTAATACAAGAGAGAATATATTGGTTTCATAAAGCATCGTTATAGAGATATAAAGCCACGTAATAATAATGGCGATATGAATCAACAGTAAATTGGTTGGCAGCTTATGGAGTGGCTTTCTCTTACCTTTATACATCACTAAGAAAAACAGCATAATCAATAAGTTAGACATTTCTCCAGAATGCCAATCTGTTTGATCCAGTAAAGTCGCTTCCTCAGGTGTCATCATAAGATTAACGATCATCCAAAGTACTGACTCAGTGAACGTTCCTATATACACGTACAAGCTTGCAACAAAAAGCTTCTGATATCGTTTCCCTTGATAAAAGATTAAGTTTACAAACTGATGAACAAAGGACAGCGTGTACAACAGAACGGTTCGCAATATTCCGGGTCCCAGAGGAAGTAACGCCATATTTATTTCCAAATAGAGCCAGGTACTGATGATCATTGTCAACGCAATTGTTCCTAACTTCACTCCTGATTTTCTAGTTAGGAAGTAATTGTTTAGGAGGTAAAGATTTATCGAAGTTACTAATATAAAAACTGGCACTGAAAACAAAATATCCTTAAACATACTGCTCACCTCCCAAGTCCTGCTCCATTCCCTCATACTGAAGCAGATGCCTTCGATACATTTGGTGGAAGTGCCCATGATATTTCCTGCTGATAGCAAGCACTCGTCCACATTGCAGCAGTACGCGTTTATTTTCTACACGTTGTAAAAATTCCATATTCACTAAATAGGATTTATGGATGCGTGCAAAAATACCCGTCTCAATCTTCTGCTCCACTTCATCTAAAGTATCATAGTATTCGTGTATGATCTGGTCTTGTGTGTGAATGCGAATCTTCCTGCCGGCACTTTCAAAATACTCAATTTGCGAAACAAATAAACTGTAAAATTGCTTGCGGCTAACAAAGCGGAACAACAGCCTCTTTTTAGAAAAGAATCGTTCGGCAGAAAACAACACCTCTGTTGCTTTGTGAACATCCAACGGCTTCACTAAATAATGGAAAGCTCTCACATCAAAGGCATTTGGCATTTCCTCTTCATGATTTGTCACAAAAACCAGCAAAGCTTCAGTATCACGTTTTCGGATCAGCTTTGCCATCTGCAAACCATCTAAACCTGGCATTTCAATATCCAACAAATACAGCTGAAAAAATGCCGGATTTTCCTCTAAATAGTGTAGCAGCCGTTCACTTGAATAGAACACCTCACATTCACAGCCCTGCTTAAACACTTCATTCACTAATTTCTCTAGCTTCTGACAGAAAATCGGATCATCATCACAAATTACGACATTCATTATTATCTCCCCCTTACCCCATTAATGTAATTTTATCACATGAAATAGTTCAGAAATATATTTTTCTTAACAAAATGAACTTTATTATTATATACATCGAATATAAAAAGAATTATTTAGTAAATAAAACTTGTTAAAAGAGTAGGTTTTTGGTAAAATACTCAATTTTATAACTTAACGTGGGACTTTTAGCTGCGTTGACTGATTGTTTTTGTTGATGGCTTAAAAACTAACGATATATTTACAGCTCAACAAAAAAGAGGTATCAGACAAAAACTGTCCAATACCTCGAAAAATAGTTAATTATGTGTGATTTTTTTCTATTTGAAAAAATGTTTACAACATACTTTTCATTGTGAAAGCATAAAAAAACAGAATCACAGTCAGCTGCAATTCTGTCAGTTTCTCTAATTTTTCTTCTTTCCATAAGACAACAGGTAGCATAATGCACCGGTAATCGCCGCACAGGGATAAATCCATGAGAACCATCCGTTGGCGTGAACCATCAAATAGCTGTTGCCTAATACTAAGCCAACTAGTTGTATCAGTACCAGCAGAAAACCGCCGACGATAAATAATACAAACCCAGCAATAATGATTTTTTCCATAAAATTTCGCATCTTTACCCTCCTAAACAAACAATGGCAAGTAGCCCATGGCGATCAACCAGCCAATTAAGGTGATTGGGACAACAAAATATTTGATCAATGGATAAAAAGTGGCTTCCGGTCGGCTGTCAGTCAAGCCGGCAGCAATAAAAATCGAACCCGATGCTGGTGGAGAAGCACCCTCGGTTGATGCAAACACTAAAATAGATACAACTGCAGCCAATGGCGGTACCCCAACGCTGGTCAAGCCAGTAAAAGCAATTAAGCCAATTGAAGTCAAGGTGGCTGTTGAAGATAATGGTCCAGCAACTAGAACTACCAGCAGTCCAATCAGCAAGACCATAATCGGTTTCGCAAAGTTCATAGTGTCAAACAGCTGAACCAGCTCAGCCGCTAAGCCTAACTCGCCAAAGATTTCACTGGCCGCAAAAGCAAACAGCAAAACGCCGCCGATATTTTTGTAATGCGGGAAAAGGGTATCCACTAAATAGGCTTTATTAGGAATATTTTTCTTTAGTTCTTTATGCCCTAAAATGAAAATAATCGTAATCATCAAAATTGGAATCCAAGTAAGCAGCGAGATGGCGCCCAATGCTTCCTCCATCCCAAAGTGAGCACAAACCTTACGCATCGGACCAATCGTCAAGGTAATTGGAATAATCGCCCCTAGAAATACCAGCAGGGAACGGCCGTTTTGCGCAAAAGCTTGTCTAAATGAAGGTTTGCCTTCGGCGGGAAGTGCCTGAATATCTTCTTTGCGCATAAGCCAAGCGACTAGCCCCAAGCGATAAATCACCTGATAGATCCCTGAAACAAATAATGCAATGTACAGCTGTCCCTCAGTGATCAATTGATTGATTTGAGCAAAGCCAAGCATAATAAACATTGAAGCACTCGGTGGGAACCCAGCGCCTAATCCACCATTACCAGCCAGCAAAGTCGCCACAATTTCTTTTTTCCAACCGGTCCGAATCATCCATTGAGCGGTAAAAGTACCCGAGGTTGCAGTATTAGCCGAATTGGAGCCTGAGAGCATCCCTAAAACAGCGGATAAGGCAATATTAACGAATGCCGGCCCGCCGCGAAAATTCCCCAGCAAGGAATCGAAAATGATCAAAATACCATTTAACAATCCAGATTCTTTAATCAAATAGCTCATCAAAACGAAAGCTAGTGAAGCAAACAGTACTTCGTTGGATAATGCTTTCAAAAAGCCGTATGCCAACAGCTCAAAGAAGCGGCTGCCACCGAACAAAGCCACTACAATGAAGCCCAGAATCATCCCTTCCGCCATATTACGCTTCACGATGACTGCCCAAACCACGATTAATAGAATATAGACAATTAATGCCCCCACTGCATTCCCCATAATATAAACTCCTCAAAAAATATTTTATGTATGCCATTTCATTTTGAAACCCTCTAGTGTAAAATGAAACCAACGAGGTGAAACGATGAAAGATGAAAATATTGTAATTGTCTCGCCATCTGATAGCTTTTCTAATCAGGCGCTGCAGGTGATGAATGAAATGGGGCTTCATTTCCCCATTCTGCATGCTTCTGGCGAAGAATATTTTGATAAAATTCAACAGATGGTCGAAAATACGCCTGTTTACGCCATTATTACTCGTGGGTACAACGTTAAGTTCTTACGGGAAAAGCTCCCTGTCCCCATCGTGGATGTGCGTTATACCTTCGAAGATATTTATCATTCTTTCCAGCATGCACTGGAAATTTCCAACAAGGTAGCCTTCATTTCAACTGATGTAGCTCATGACCGGGCAAAAGTTTTCCAGGAAATGACTCAACAGCCGATGGTCATCCCAAAAGTAAACACCCTGCCGGATATTCCAATCGCCGTTCAAAGACTGATCGGTGAAGGCATCGAGGTGTTCATTGGTGGTCGAGCAACTGAGGAAGCAGCCTCTAATTTAGGAGCTCGTTCAGTTGATATTCTAGTTGAAGAAGGCTCAATTAAAACCGCTCTGACTGAGGCAATCCATTTGGTTCAGCTGGAAAAGGAAAAGCAGCGGAATCAATCCTTTATTGATGCCATTCTTGAAACCACCGAAAACGGTCTGATTGCCGTTTCGTTGGATGCAAGTGTTACTTTTATTAATCAAAAGGCCCGCAGCTATTTTGGGGAGGAATTGAATAGGTTCATACATACATCCTTGATGAAGCTGATTCAGGAGTCTGCTGAATCCAATTATAACTTGATTAACCAGCTAGTGACAGCTAATTATCAGAATTTCATTTTGAATATTTCGCCAATTACCATTGAAGCCGAGACAATCGGTTACCTAGCCACTTTAGAAAAGCTGGATGAGCTTCAGGTTAAAGAAGGTGATGTCCGAACCAAGCTGTCGATAAAAATCAATGCCGCTAAACGCAGCTTTGAAGATTTAATCGGCTCCAGCACAGCGTTGCAGCAAACCATTCAAATGGCCAAAAAATACGCTTCTACCGAATCGGTTGTCCTGATTAATGGTGAGTCAGGAACCGGAAAAGAGCTGTTTGCTCAAAGTATTCACAACTGTTCGCCACGTAAATATGAACCCTTTATCGCCATCAACTGTGCGTCATTATCCGAAAGTGTCTTAGAAAGCGAACTGTTCGGATACGTAAAAGGCGCCTTTACCGGAGCCGCAACTGATGGTAAAGCTGGTTTGTTTGAGGCTGCTCACAAAGGAACGATCTTCTTAGACGAAATTGGTGAAATCTCTCTTAGCTTTCAAGCGAAGCTGTTGCGGGTCCTTCAGGAAAAAGAAATCACCCGGATCGGTGATACAAAATCTATCCCAGTAGATGTTCGCATTATTTCTGCCACTAACCGTAATTTGGTTAAGATGGTGGAACAAGGCGATTTCCGGGAAGATTTGTATTATCGGCTGGATGTTTTAAATTTAAAAATCCCGCCTTTGCGCGATCGGCAATCGGATATCAAAGAGCTGGTTCTGCATTTTTTAAGCAAGGCGAATAAGCCGTTGAAGATTTCTTCTTCAGCCATTCAGCTGTTAACCACCTACGAGTTTCCAGGAAATATTCGACAATTGGAAAATATTGTCGAACGTCTGATTGTGTTATCTGACAATGCTGCGATTGATTACGAGCTGGTTCGATCGATTATCGTCAATGAGCCGCAGCTGAAAAAGCAAGCGGAAACCCATCAACCTGCTTCGACGACTTCGCTTCCAGAGGCTGAAAGAGAATTAATTGCCCGTACGTTGATTCGCTTCAACAACAACAAAACCTTAACCGCCAAGGAGCTGCAAATCAGCAAGTCAACCTTGTGGCGGAAGATTAAGCTTTATCAATTAGAATAAGGGAAAACTGAAACACAAATCTCAGTGATTCGTGTTTCAGTTTCTTTTTATGCTTTATGAACGGTCAAGTTCTTCACTTTTTTCGCAGGCTGCAGTCAATGTTTGCTGCGTCCGGCTTGTTAAATTTTTCCTTAGAACTGGTACTCTTCGTCAATAACATCAATGCCTTTGGCTTCTAAGGTACGTTCAACCCAAGAGCGATCAGCTGTACCGCTGGAAGCAATTTTAACCTTGGCACCGTCAGCCGCTGCATTAGCTTCAGCTTTTTCAATCAAGTCGGCTGCGTCATTTTTAGAAATGACAATCACGCCATCTCGGTCGCCTAAGATGATATCGCCAGGCATTACCGCAATGTTGCCGATAGAAATCGGTGTATTAATTTCACCCGGACCTTCTTTGTAAGGGCCGCCTGGTGTTGAACCGGTTGCGTAAATCGGGCATTTTTCGTGAGCAATTACATCTAAGTCACGAATCGGTCCATCAATTACGATACCTGCAACTTTTTTGAAGTCCGCCAAGTATTTGTACATAATCTCACCCATGATAGCACGAGAGCGGTCGCCTTCGTTGGAAAGGATAATCACATCGCCTTCTTGAGCAATATTCAATGCTTTGTGCAGCATTAAGTTGTCGCCAGCGCGCGCCTTAACGGTTAAGGCTACGCCGCACATGCGTTCTTCAGGTGAAGATTGCAATTTGATTTCTGGTGACAAAGCGGAAAGTCGTCCCATACAGTCAGCTACGTTGGCTGCTGGTAATTCTTTATAGCGTTCCACTAATTCCTTAGCAGGTAAGCTGCGTTTTAAATAGATGCGGTTTCCAATTGACATGCTGGTTCCTCCTCTTTCAAATCCGTATAAATAGTTGCTGAATCCCAATCGATTGCTTTAACTGGCCATGTTGGTTCTTTGCCTTCTGCCACTTCTACAATTCCCATTGCTGAATGCAAGGATGCACGATTAGTTGCTTCGACTGTAGCGGCTCCGATATGTGGCGCCACAACAACGTTATCCAAGTAAAGAATTGGGTTGTCTTGATCCATTGGCTCTTTTTGTAAAACATCCAAGCCAGCTGCGGCAATCACATTGTTTTTGCAGGCTTCGTATAATTCTTTTTCGTTCACCACCATACCACGAGCCGTGTTAATGAAGAAGGCGGTTGGTTTCATCATTTCGAATTGTTCTTTGCCGACAAATTCTTTAGTCACTTTAGTTGTTGGACAATGCATTGATACAAAATCAGATTCCTTAAAAATGCGATTAATATCACGAACCACTTCCACGCCTTCTGGGAAATCTTTAGCAGGTTTGTATGGATCGTAAGCCAACACTTTCATATGGAAAGCATCACGACATTTTTCTGCTACACGAGAACCGATATTTCCGCAGCCGATAATGCCGACTGTTTTGCCGTCTAATTCACACTTCGGTGTACGTAATTTTGCTTTGTAGTAATCTTCAATGAAGGTATCTTTCACTTTTGTAAAATTGCGTGAGCAGTAAAGCATGTAGAAGACTGCTGTTTCAGCAACAGAGGTTGAGTTAGCTGTTGGGCAGTACAATACTTGTACGCCATGATCTTTAGCTGCTTCTAAATCAACAGTATCAAAGCCTGCTCCGTGACGAACGATTACTTTTAAGCTATCTGCCGCCTCAAATACTTCGCGAGTAATTTTTGATAAGCGGACTACCATTGCATCGATACCTTTGATGTCGCGAATAATATCCTCTGTTTCCATACCTGATCCCGTAACTAATTCATGTCCACGACTTTCTAAGTAGTCGCGACCCTCTTGCATAATTTCTTGTGGTAATAAAATTCTCCATCCCATGTGTTCTCTCTCCTTACCAAATTCCTATTAATTTCCAATACGGTAGACCAATAACTGTGAAAATAATCAAAGCTACTCCTACCATAATTGTGCCGATTTTCCAAAATTCTTTTTGTGAAACATAATTTGAAGCAAAGGCGATTAAGCCGGCACCATTTCCATAGTGCGTCAACCATGAACCATAGCTGGCAAAGAAAGCCAACAATAAAGTTAGAACCATCAAATCTGCTTGTGTTCCCATGGCAATTGCAAAGATTACCGGGAAGAAGGATGCCACGAAGGCGCTGTTGGATACGAAGAAGTAGCGCACCACCAAACTTACAAACAACAGAACATACGTTACAACTAATCCATTTACACTAGAAAGATCCAATATCTTATTTAACAAGTCAGCTAACCATGTGTAGAAGCCGGCATTCGCCAAGCCAGTCGCAACGCCGTAAAAGGCACCGTACCAAACGAAGATATTCCAAGCACCTTTAGCACCGATTACATCATTCCAATTTAAAATACCTGTTACTAATACTAAAGCTAAGAAGACAAAGCCGACATTTTGTGTGCCCAAAGCAACAAAAGTTAGTTTAGGTCCAAACATCCAGCCTAAAACAGCTAAGATAAAGATTACGAATAATTTCTTTTCAGCCGATGTTACCTTGCCCATTTTTTGCAAGTTTTCTTTGGCTTGAATTTTAACATCAGTCAATTCAGTTAATTCTGGTTTATAAAGCTTGTACACCACAAACGGTCCAGCCAATAGCACTAAGCCTGCTGGTACGACTGCTGCCATAAACCAAGTTCCCCATGTTAAAGGAATATCCAACATTTCTAATGCTAAAGAAGCAGTAATTGCATTGGTTGCCATCCCTGTTAGGAAAAGCGCTGAGGTACTTTGCGAAACAATATACGAAAGAATTGTTAAGTATCCACCTAATTTTCTTGGATTCTTATCAGGATAAGAATCAACACCTTCAGCGATATTACGGAAGATCGGATAAATGATGGTCGTCCGTGAACTGTTAGAACCGGTTGCTGGACTTAAGATTAAGTCAGTCAGCATCATCAAGTAACCCAACCCTAAAGTTGAATTCCCCGAACGTCCCAATAAAATGTAGGCCATCCGGCGACCCAAGCCGGTTTTAACGAAGGCCGTACAAACGATGGTTACCGTTGCCAAGAACCAAGCCATACTGTCGCCGTATCCTGACAGCAGCGTCGTCGGCTCCATGAACATCACGCCAAGACCAATAATAATCAAGGTAATGACTGGCTCTGACATCGGCTTGATAATCAAGCCGGACAGTAAACCAAGATAAACTGCTACCAAGTGCCAAGTGTCTGCTTCTAATCCAGATGGAGCTGGAATGTTCCAAAGAATCACTGGAATCGCCAGCACCACCGCTAGTTTTATAATTGTTTTCCTATTCAACATCCTGTGCTTCCCCCTATTGGCCTAAAAATCAATTTGTCTAAATACAACAACACCATTACGAACGGTCAACTGGTTTTTAAACAATTGTTTGCCGACCATAGTTTTGCCCACAGTATCTTCAAAGACAGTTTCTTTGTCGATAATTTTAAAGATGGAAACGTCTGCTGCAGCACCTGGAGCCAATGTTCCGATTTCACCTTCAAGTCCCATGATTTTAGCAGGTGTAGTAGTAACAGCCTTCATGATATCTGCTAGTGACAAGCCCATGTTTAAGTATTTCGACATGATAAATGGCAAGTTTACTACTTTTGAAGGGTTGTAGCAGTTTTTGCATGTGCAATCTGTACTGATAACATCTGGTAAGAAGCCATCTTCAATTGCTTTGTACGCTACATCGAAGTCAAAGTGAGCAACACCGTTCGATGAGTCGAAGATTACACCGCGTTCGCGAGCATCTTTGATTTTGTCTAGGACTTTGCCGTCTTTGTCTAAAGCGATGTTGCCAACACCATGATAAATGTGTGCGTAAATGTCGCCTGGTCGGAAGTATTCAGCTAACTCGCCGGCATCAATAACTGGATCAGTCGTATGCACACAGATTGGGCAGCCGATTTCTTCAGCAATTTTGATGGTTTCCAACAATGGCTCCATGTATAAGTTGCGATCTTCTAACAAATCTTTACTGAAGCGTAGTTTCAAGCCGATTAAGTTGTGTTTGTACTCTTCAAAGGTTTGAATAATTTTGTCGCGGTTAAAGTTCTTTGGATCGATATTTTCCAAGTAGCCTGTTGGTCCGCCACCTAAAGTAGCTAAGCCAACGTTTACTACGTTCAAGTAACTCTTAATACGGACAACACTTGGTGTGATGATTGAATTGTAGAAGCTGCGGTAATTCCCCCAACCGGCACTCCCTGCATCAACCACTGAAGTTACCCCATTTGGCAAGAACGCTGAGTTAGGCTCCACACAGATTGGCGCGCCGTTGTAAAATACGTGCGCATGGAAATCAATCAGGCCTGGAAATACGTAACAGCCGCTAGCATCAATCACACGTTCTGCTGAAAGAGTTGCTTCATCTAATCCAGCTACATCAACAATCTTGTTGCCCTTGATTCCGATACTTTTCACTTCATCGACATTGCTGCTGGTGTCGTAGACTCTCCCGTTTTTAATCAAAATATCTAGTTCCATTTTGAATCCCCCTTTTTTCTTATACTTTCTATAAAGCAAGTGGCGTGCCAACTTCTAATCATCAATAACAAGGGTTTTTGTAAGAGTTTCCAATTCATCTTTCGTTTCATTTTGAAACTATCGATTCTTTTTGAAACGAAAAATCTGTATCTTTTGTGATTAACTGATCTTTTTGAAAATTTTCATGATATTCCACGAAAATGCCGCACCAAAAGAATCTACACTACTTATTCTCATTCAGATGAGCTGGGTGTAAAATAAGATATAGCGAATTTGTTACATGGTAAACAAAAAGGAGGAAATTTCATGCCGATTGGAAACCGAGTCTATTTAAAAAGAATTTTGCCAGACCCAGAGTTAGTTCTACGCTTCAGCAAATTGCCTACCGCTGATGTTGCTGACTGTATGTCGCGTACGTCTGCTCTGTCACCAGATATCCAGCTGCAGTCTTCGCCCGAAAACTATATGTGCGGTGCTGCTCTAACTGTTAAGGCCAGAGCCGGCGACAACCTGATGCTGCATCAAGCCATGCAACTGGCTCAGGAGGGAGACGTGATTATTCTTTCTAATGAAGGGGATCGTTCGCGTGCTCTTATGGGAGAAATGATGTATAAATATCTGGCTGATTTCAAAAAGGTGGCTGGTATTGTGATTGATGGTCCGATTCGTGATTTAGATGTGATCGCTCAGGAGAAATGTCCGATTTATGCAACGGGATCGACACCGCAAGCTTCTTATAAAGAGGGACCAGGGGAAGTCAATGTCCCCATTTCTGTTGGGAGTGTTGCTGTAATGCCTGGTGATATTGTTTTAGGTGACCGCGATGGCGTGATCATTATTCCTAAGAATGATGCCGCAGCTATCATCGACCAAGCCGAAGCTGTCACCGCCAATGATCGAATCAAAGTTCAGAAAGCCGCCGCTGGCGATATTGATCATGCTTGGCTAGCTAGTACAATGGAAGAAAAACAGGTAGAGTTTGTTGATGAGGCTTATTGGGAGGCCTTTTAACAGCTGTCGAATCACTGAATAAGCCCCTATGCAGACTAAAGTCGAACATAGGGGCTTGTTCAATAATCTTCTATTATAGTTCATTTTACTTACGCTTCTCATAATCATACTTATATTAATGATAGCGGAAAGCCAATACGATTTTTCAATCCACTTCATTGTTTCCTCCTCTAACACTCTTTTTTGTAAATCATGGAATATACCTCTTTCCCTATTTTACATATATAAAATTTAATACGTAAAACGGTTAAATAGCGAGTTTATTTCCTTCCGTTCTCATTTTGTCCCAAAAAAGGGACAAAATTGAACAGTTTTTTGAAAAGTTGAAGAATTGCTTGAAGCTGAAAAAATACTTCGGTACTCTTTAAGCAAATACAAGAACGTTTACCAGAAGGAGAACAAATTATGCTTACTCAACGAACTATTTTTTTATCCAAAAGAACGACACTTGAAAAGAAATTTAGCGACGCTGCGGATCAAGGTGTGGAAAAAGGCGATTTAATTCAATGTGCAGTAGCTGTTATGGTACGCAATGCATTCACACCAATCGACCTATCTTACTTAATCAAGGATCAAATTCGTTCTTGGTTTCTCACCAACGCAGTGGCGCGTTCTGCCCGCAAATACTGTATTTATTTTCGCGAATATTTTACTGCCGACGAATGGAAAATAATAATTGATCAGTTATTTGACAGCAAAGAGGAATTTTTACAAGTGACGGAACGGCTTCGTTTACATATTGAAAAATTACAACCAATGCTGCATTCCGGCAGCTGGGAAGCACAAACGAAGCAAAGTCTTGTGACAGTCTTCAAAGATGAGAATGGAAAAAAGCACGGCTGGACCTTAAGCAATGTTGATCGCAAATATTCGACACAGGAGAATTGTGATCTGTTGGCAATTTTGACTACCTTAACGATTTTTGAAAAGGACGGGGTACGCCGCTTTACTGAATTGGTGAAAAATAGCTTTACTACCACGTTTGCAGACTATAACAGTGAAAATGAAGATGAGCGTGTCAAAGTTTGGAGAGAACATCCTAAGACCACGGAAGAAGAAAATGATTCAGCCGAACTAGAAGAAAACCAGCAGAAAACACCAACAAAAACGAAGGACTCAGACGACTCTGCTTCTAAAACGGAAGAATTGACAAATAATACCACTATAAATAGTAGCAAAAATAAAACCGGTCTCAAAAAGACCATGGATCATCAGAAAAAAAGGAAGACACGAGATCCTTTTAAGGACCCGGACAAAAAAGCCCAACAAAGTTTCATTAAGCCTAAGAAGAAGAAACGGAAGAAGAAAAAACGGAAATAATCCGCAGTTTTTTGAATAGTTGCACTTTGTCTATTTGACAATAGGTAAAAATCCTGTATACTTCAAACTAATCCGATTAGTTAATAACTATTCAAGAAAGTTTGCGAGGCAACAGATGAGAATACAAAAAATAGGAAAACTCTACCAACTAACCCCTAGAATCTTTCCGGTTAACTGCTTTGTGTATGAAAGATCAAATAGTCTACTCATTATCGACATGGGCGTTAAAGGATTTGTTGAGGAGATTCTCAAGCTGGAAAAGAAAACAGGAAAACGAGCCACCACCTTGCTGCTTACCCATGCTCATGGAGACCATGTTAATGGTGTACCCGCATTCAGACAGTGTTTTCCAGAAGCTAAGATTGGTATTTCTGTCAGAGATAAGAAAATAGTCGATGGTGATTTGAGCCTTTTTGCTGATGAAGCGCAGAAAAAAATCAAGGGAGGCATTCCTAAAGAACCGATTCCTGTCGATTTTACTTTCCAGCCAGGAGAAGAAATTGAAGAGGTGAAGGTTGTCGCTTGTCCGGGCCATACTCCAGGTTCTGTCGCCTTCTTAAGCAGCGAAGGGTTGTTAATTGCTGGGGATGCCTTCCAATTAAGTGGCGGGATAGCCGCATTCGACCCTTTTTCCCCTTCCCTGCGCTTGCAACCTGGGATGCTAAAACGGCTTTGGTCAGTGCCAAAGCATTATTGGAATTACGCCCGGAGCTGTTAGCAGTTGGGCACGGAAACATGTTGGAGCATCCATCGGTTGAGATGAGCCATGCAATTGAATAGGCCGAAAGGAGGCTAAAACTTGAAAAAAATCACTAAAGCGGACATCATCGCTGCAACTGTAGGTATCTTAAACAAACACGGTGTGGCTGGTGTTAGTCTTAAAGAAGTTGCGGAAAAACTAGAAATTAAGCCTCCTTCCTTATACAATCACATAAAAAACCGGGAAGAATTGTTGAGCTTAGTTGCTGCATTTAGTTTAGAACGTTTTTATCATGCCCTGTTAACAGCTAGTGCAGGGATCCAAAAAAAAGAAGCCTTATTTGCCATGTCTGAAGCGTATCGGAAGTTTGCCCTTGCATTTCCTGGTCAATACGAGCTTATTCAAAGGCAAAACTACTGGAAAAATACACCAGCAGAAGCTACTTCCGATCAAATTGTGGGGCTACTGCAAAAAGTTCTGGCAAGCTTTGCACTACCAAAGGAAGAACAAATTCATTTTATCCGCTTAATGCGAAGCTATCTTCACGGATTTTCTTCATTAACTGGAAATAATTCGTTTCAACTCCAGGAAGACATCGAAGAAAGCTTTCTTTATGGATTGAAGACTATCTTTTCGGCACTGCCGGAGGACTAGAAAGGACACACCATGAGAAACTATTCATTAACAGTCAACGATTTAGTGATTGAGGCAGCCTTTGATGAAGAAAATATCGAAACGATTTTCTATCCGCTTTTAAAGAAGTGGACGAAGTTGCAAACATACAAAGGTAAGCGAATCTTTGTTTTTCTAGCAGCTCCTCCCGGCTGCGGGAAAACTACCTTGGCCCTTTTCTTGGAGCAGCTGTCCAAAAACACTCCTGATTGTACACCCATTCAAGCAATTGGATTGGATGGTTTTCATTACGATCAAGCATTTCTCAACTCGCATTCTATGAACATGGACGGACAAACGGTTCTAATGAAGCATTTCAAGGGACATCCAGCAACTTTCAACGTACCGTTGTTAATTGAAAAAATTAAGGCAGCCCAGGAGAAAGACAATTGGTGGCCCATCTATAGTCGCAAGCTTCACGATGTTGTTCAAGATCAAATACAGCTTACCGAAAAAATTATTTTGCTGGAGGGCAACTATCTATTGCTGGATACCCCACCATGGAATCAGCTTCAGGAATACTGTGAAGATCGAATATTTTTATCTACTGATACGACTGTTTTAGAAGAACGTTTGATCCAGCGGAAAATGCTTGGCGGATTGTCTTACGAGGCTGCACGCACCTTTTACGAACAAAGTGACAAAAGAAATGTTGAATCCATCCTAGCAAGTGATCATCACGCTGATACGGTTCTGTATGTAACCGATGGTATTTTTCAGTTGAATTAGTCTGAAATGGTTCAAGTTTATAAAAATAGGAAGGTTCGGTGATTCAATGTCTTTTTTAGCTGCAATTACTTTGGGAATCCGATTTATTTTGGAAATAATCACCGTTATCGGCCTTGCCAGTGGCTTTTTTCTACAAAAATCTTGGACTGAAAAATTTTTCTTCGCTTTGCTGGCTTGTGGTGTAGCCGTCGTGTGGGCAAAATATGGTGCACCAAAATCGCCAACTAGCTTAACTGGCGTGAATAAATTACTCTTAGAGCTGATTGTCTACAGTATTGGAATTTTGGGAATTTGGCGTGTTTTTGGATTACGTACCGGACTGATTTACGCACTTTTTGTTGTGGGAGATTTACTGCTAATGTATTTATTGGGATTGCAAGGGCATTAATTTTGGGAAACAGAAACAGTCATTTTGCCCTCCCTGACCGATAATTTCTGAGTTAATAGCTATAATTCTTCCACTACAAATGATCCACCAACAGCATCTAAAAAAAATCTCCCCCCTTGTTTTCCTTGCGATAATTGCACCCCCTCTCCGAATTTCTTTACTTAGAAACCCGTCATTAGTGAAGGTAAAAAAAAGAGTACATTAAATTTCTCCAATGTACTATACTTGAATTTGTAATGTTTATTTAATTTTTGACGGGAGATGGATGGATGAATTACCATTATTCAACAAAAGTACCAACAAGTGACACCGATGCTGTAGGCGATCTTTTGCGAGTAGCTGCAAATCCGGAAATTATTTCCTTTGCGGGCGGTCTGCCTGCACCCGAATTATTTCCAGTAGAAAAGATCCAAGCGGCCGCCAACCAGGTCTTTCAGGAAAAAGGCATGACCGCTTTGCAATACGGCAGTTCAAAGGGCATTCCCGAGCTCCGAGCAATTATTGTGGAGCGTTTGAAACAAGATGGCATCACTGTTGATGAAGAACAAATTATGATCTCTACCGGCTCTCAGCAAGTTCTGGATTTGACTAGTAAAATGTTTATTAACGAAGGCGATACCGTCATCGTAGAAAAACCAACCTATTTATGTGCACTGGACGTTTTCAAATCTTACGGGGCTAACCTGGTAAGTGTAGAAATGGATGAAGAAGGTATGAAGCTGGATATGCTTGAAGAAGCATTACTAGCAAATCCTAATACAAAAATGATTTACACGATTCCCACTTTCCAGAATCCCACAGGACGGACACTTTCGCTAGAGCGCCGCAAAAAACTGGCACAATTGGCGGTGGAGTATGATGTTTTAGTGTTGGAGGATAATCCCTATGGTGCAGTACGTTTTGAAGGAACACCTTTACCCGCAGTTCGTTCCTTTGATGACACAGGTCACGTAATTTATACCAGTACCTTTTCTAAAATTTTGGCTCCTGGCTTACGCTTAGGCTGGGTCGTTGCACCGCTTGAATTGATCAATAAGTATACGATTATGAAACAGTCGGTGGATTTGCATTCAGATAATTTGGCGCAATTTATTGTCGCCTCTTTCTTTGAAAACAACGACATTGACAAGCACATTGCGAAAATTACTGGTTTGTATAAAGAACGAAAAGATTTGATGATGAACGCTATTAAGAAATATTTTCCAGAAACAGTTACCTGCAGCCAACCAGAAGGCGGAATGTTTATCTGGATTGAAGTTCCTGGCATCACAAATACCCAAGAGCTCTTTGATCGTTGCATTCAAAATAATGTTGCTTTTGTACCTGGAGAGCCTTTCTACTGTGACGAAATCGTACCTGGCACCTTCCGCTTAAATTATTCCAATATGCCAGAAGAGCAGATTGAAATCGGAATGAAACGTTTGGCCCAGGCAATTAATGAAGTGCTGGCGGAGCAGTTAGAAATTGAATATAACTAACCTCGAGCACAGCAATAAGCCGTCAGATACTATCTGGCGGCTTATTGCTAGTACATCAACTTTAGCTTTAAAATGCATTCTGATACTAATTCGGTAGGCGCTTTTTCTATAAATTTAAATGTTCTGGTCTCTAAATCCAACATCCTATGTTGTTCCAGAAGCACGTCACCTACTACCTGCATTTCTGGTGCAAGAGGAATATGCAAAGGAAAGGTTTTTGCTTTACTAGTTATGGGAGCAACCCCAAACATATAATTAAGGTAACGGAGAGGTTTTGTTAGAACGATACATGGTCGGTACCCCTTTTGCTCATGACCTTTAGTTGAATCAAAATCTAAAAAAATAATATCTCCTTGTTGCAGCTCGGAAAAATGCTTGTTGCCTTCTGCCATCATAGAATCTCCCGCCCTTGCGGATCATCCCAATTATACTTATCTTCTTTACCTAGAGGAGTGCTATCATAATCAGCGAAAAGTTCATCTAAGGTTGTTGGATACTCTTTTTTAGGAATAAGTGTGATTTTACCATCGCCAGCGACCATTCTGAAGGTTACATTCGTATCAAACTCACCAATTTCAGCTAATTCTTCTTTACCGATTCTTATTCCTTGAGAATTTCCCCATTTCTTCAGTTCTATGTCTTTAATAATCATGAAACATCCTCCTTTACAACTAAAGTATATACTTGTATAAACAATAAGTCAATTATTCTATTTAAACTTTCAATAAAAAAGACAGGAATTGATCGTATAGCTTTTTTGATCGGATCCATACTGACTAAATCCAGGTTTGTGATATGTAAGCATCTTCAAGTACTTTGGTTCTGATTGTATAGGTGTTAACTGAATGATACAATTTAAGCAACTTTAAAAATAGACTCATTTAAAAAGGTTATACAGGAGGGCTTTCCATGGCAAAACAATTGAAGCTGATATGGCTGCTTACTTGTATTTGCTTTGGATTAAGCGGATGTGGCAAAAATTATATTTCTAACATCCGAACAGACTCAGAGCCGATCACTGAACAATTTCCTTCGTTGCCAATACCTGATCGAATGTATTGGCAGCATGCAAAACAAAGTGGTGTGGGGCTGGATCATCAAGAACTGGCACTCTTTCTTTTTTATCCAGATGTAAATCAATTTAATACTGTCAAAGGCCAACTGATTTCTGAGCAAAAAGTTTTTTCAATAGAACCAGCTTTCCTCCCTGAGGAATTGGAGAACCAGTCTATTTCTTGGAATGTCGCTAAAACAGCTGCTTACTTTCAAGAGGAGATCGTTGAACCTAAAGCAGTGGATGCTTATTGGTGCGATGAAGAACAAGTGGTTTATCTATTTATGAGCTGGGATTAGCCGTTCATTCCAATTTTCTCGCAAAAAAGGAGGAGTAGAAGCTGCCAGTCGACAGGTTCTACTCCTCCCTTTATTCTATTATTTACTACAGCTTCTCTCCATTGGTGGCAATGACTTCTTTATACCACTCAAAGGATTTTTTCTTCGAACGATTCAAGGTTCCGTTGCCTTCATCATCCAAATCAACATAGACAAAGCCGTAGCGTTTGCTCATTTCACCAGTTGAAGCACTGACCAAATCAATGCAGCCCCATGGTGTGTAGCCCATCAGATCAACACCATCCGCAACTGCTTCACCCATTGCTTCGATGTGACAACGCAGGTAGTCGATTCGATAATCGTCTTCAATGATGCCTTCTGCTGGAACTTGGTCAATCGCTCCTAAACCATTTTCTACGATAAACAATGGTTTTTGGTAACGGTTGTACAATTCATTTAACGCAATGCGCAGTCCTTCTGGGTCAATTTGCCAACCCCATTCGCTGGCTTCTAAGAATGGATTGCGGACACCGCCTAATAAATTGCCGCCAACTTCTTCGCTGTCTGGATTGGTTTCATTAATCGCTGAAGACATGTAATAGCTAAAACCAATATAATCCACGGTGTGCTCTTTCAACAGGGCCAAATCTTCGTCAGTAATGTCTAAATCATTCCAAGTAATTCCCCGTTCACCTAACATCCGTTTAGTGAAGGCTGGATATTCACCTCGTACTTGAACATCGGTACAGAAGAAATTGAACTCCTGATTTTGTACCATTGTTGCCAATTGATTAATTGGGTTGGCATCAATACTGTAGGTAGTTGCGTAAATAATCATACAACCGATCTGCAGGTTCGGATTCAGCCCATGCCCAATTTTGACTGCTTTGCTGCTGGCTACGAATTGATTGTGCCAAGCCTGAACAATATTTTTAAACTCGCCGCCACCTGTACTTTTCACCATCCCTTGGCTCAACGCTGGAAAATGAAATGCTGAGTTGATTTCATTGAAGGTCATCCAGTATTTCACTTTCGCTTGATATCTTTCTAGCACTACTTTTGCAAAGCGTTCATAAAAATCGATTAGCTGACGATTTTTCCAGCCGCCATATTCCTTGGCTAAGTGTAAAGGCATTTCGTAGTGAGAAATTGTTACTACCGGCTCAATATCGTATTTCAGGCATTCATCAATTAGGTCGTCGTAAAACTTCAGCCCTGCTTCATTCGGCTTAGTTTCATCGCCCTTTGGAAAAATTCGTGTCCAAGCAATCGAGAATCGGTAGCATTTAAAACCCATTTCTGCAAACAAGGCAATGTCTTCCTTGTAGCGATCATAATGGTCAATACCGCGATGATTGGGATAAGTATACTTTTCCAGATCTAAGCTCCAGTCAAAAGCTTCGCTGCTTAACACTTGCATCCGAATTTTGCCGCCGGGCATTACATCCGCCACCGATAATCCTTTGCCGTCACGATCATAGGCACCTTCTAGTTGATTGGCAGCTGTTGCGCCGCCCCATAAGAAATTTTTAGGAAATTTTGACATTTATTCATCCTCTTTCTGATTTAAGCATTGTCCAATTGTAAAAACAATTGGTAAATTGCTCCTAATAAGTTGGCCTCGCTGCGAAAATGACAAGGCAAGATTTCTAATGGTTCAAAGCTGCTCCTTAATAACGGCTGCTTGTCACGAGCAAGCTGGTATTGCTGATTGATTTCTTCGATCAGCCGATTTTGCGCACTGATGCCGCCACCGATAACTGCTCGCGAGATATCTAATGTGGCCTGCAGATTGATCAAAATACGGGCAATGATCTGGCAATACTCGCTAAACATTTTTTGTAATTGGTCATTTTTCCCCTGTGCCAATGCTTCAAAAACTGCTTGGCCGTCATTTAGATTTTCCAGCCCCAGCAGCTTGCAGGCTTCCTTGATAAAACGCACCGCCGAGGAATGCCAGCCGACTAGTTTTTCTGGGTCCTCTAGCTGCTGATAATTAATCAAAAAACTCAATTCACCCGCCTGAAAATGACTCCCCTGAAAGAGTTCCCCATTAAGAATCAAGCCGCCGCCGATCCCGGTCCCCAGCACAACGGCTGCGCCATTGTCGACTTCCTTCAAGTTGCCTAACCACAATTCAGCCAGTGCCGCAGCCTTGCCATCATTTGACAGCGCACAAGGAATTCCATACTTCTCTTCAACAAGCGCTTTCAAACCAACTTCGTGCATGTACTCTAAAGAACCACCATGATAAATAATCCCTTTTTTAATGTCGATTTTACCTGGCAAACTAATCCCAATCCCTTTAATTTGGTCTTGCACTTCGTCAATCAGCTGAAACAGATCCACCAGGAATTGCTCCCGTGTTTTTGGTGTTGCAATTTTTTTGACAGACAAAAGATTGCCCGCACGGTTGACCAAGCTATATTTAATGTAGGTCCCTCCTACATCGATACTTAAATAGTCCACTAAGGCACTTCCTTTCGTCCAAGTTGTTTTAAGCTGCTTCGGCTGCCGATTTCTCTTTTTTGAAGGTACCGCTGATTAATAAATACAATACCGCAAAAGCTAAGAAGCTAGCTCCCGAAAACAGTAGTGAAAATTGAGCTGTATGATTGTTAAAGATGCTGCCGACAAAAGATAGCAGGTAAGGTGAAATCCATGAGCCTAGGTTGGTTCCTACCATTGCAATTGATACGGCTAGGTTGGCCGAATTCTTCGGTGCCTTTTCCATAATGGTTCCAAATGAATAAGGCAGAAAAGCCGAGCTTCCTAAGCCGCTGATCAATAATCCAGCAGTAAAGACCGCCATGTTTGGTGCAAATGAAACAATTAGAAATCCTATTCCCATGATAGCATAACTAAAGACCAACGTAAGATGTTTTGTTACCTTCACTACGTGTCCATATAAGAAATTTCCCAAGAAACCAACTAAAGTGAACAAGGATAAAGCTGTTCCTAAAAAAGCCGGGTTCGCAAAATTCGCTTCCTGAACCAAGGTACTGGCCTTCAAGAAAATAGCCATCAAAAAGCCGAAAGAAAAGAACAAGGCAATACTGGATAGAATCACAAAGCGGTTAACGGTTTGTTTGCCCACCTCGTTTGTGTCAGCTGCCGCATCATTTTCAACATCTGGAACATACACAAAGAACAATAGGAAAGAAACAATAGCTAAGAAATAAATGCCATACGCATAATGCCAATCATAGGTTACTAAGATTCCAGCAATAAAGGTCGTAATCGTTTGGCCGATACTTTGTACTGCACTTTGATAGCCCAGCATTTTATTGCGTTCATCCCCATTATAGAATTCGTTAATTAGGCTGACCGCCAGTGAATTGAACATCCCTAATCCAGCACCTAATACTAAACGAGAAACATAGACGATGGTATAGTCAGCTGAAAACATCGGTACAACCCCAGCCGCACCAGCCAGGAACAAGCCCAGTAATACGGTTTTTTTAGTTCCTAACATGCGAACTAGAAAAGCACTTAGCAGGACGAAGATCATTACGGTGATATTGGAAGCAGTAACCAACGCTTCAACCGCGGTAGGGCCGCGATCGGCAAAGGTTTCCTGCATTTTTGACACGGTAATGGCAATTGATCCGCTTGAGGTCAATAGTAGGGAAATTGATAGCAGGGCAACTTTAAACATTTTTTGTGAGATTTTTTTATTCATCGATTTATCCTTCCTTTGTTGTTAAAATAATGCGACGGTAGGTCTTCAGTTTGTATTCACCATCATTAACTACTTCCAAAATCAAGTGCAGTGTTTGGCCAGGTTTGATATCTTCTGGTACATAGCAGGTTACCTGTGGCGTATTGGCCCCCTCCAGTTTAATCGCCGGATGACACTGTGTAACAGATTCTGCTGATTGACCAATTACAAATCCTTCAATATCTTCATAGCTGGGCTCCAGCAAATCCATCGGTGTATAAGTGGACGCCTCTTTGTAAATCCACCACTGGTAATACAAGGGTCTTTGATTTGGATCTTGGGCTTCACAAGCAATCACAACTTTTTCCCCTGGATTTACTTCGCGGTCCAACGAACCCTCTAAACGAACGACCGGATAATGAGTGGCCTCTTCAAAGGATGCCGCTACACACCATTGTGCCCGGGCTTTAAAATCATCTTGAATATCATCCAGCCAGCGAGTTAAGGTGTATTCTGACTCGAACTGCTGCGTGTAAGGATTGTAATCCAGCGCATCATTGGTAAAGAGATACGGATTTTTTTCTTTAAAACGTCCGCCCCAGCCGCCAAAGGAGGGATCTTCATCATTGCGCAAGCCATTATTCAATAAATAGAAGAAAGACGGCGAATCTCCTTCTGATATAAATTCATATCTTTGGTATTCAGGATTGTTGGCTAAATAATTATCTGATCCTCGCTGTTCCTCGGGCAGTTCACCCTCTAGTAAATTACCGTCACCCATCAAGGCATATTTTTCCAGCAATGGACCATAATTGGTTTTCAAATCGTAGTTCCATTCGCTGGATAAGCGCGTAGTCAAGTTGCCGTTAACCTTTTTCCATACATAAGCAAAATGCCAAAAGCTGAAGCGATCATTCACTACTTTAATTTTCCAATTTTTTGCAATATAGTCACTGTAGGTTTCGTCCTGATCCAAAATGATATACAAAACGACTGTTTCTTCGATCCGTTGCTTAAGTGCTGACCATTCAGGTGTTGTACTGTATTTTTCCTCCAATGATTTCAACGCTCGGGCCGTAGTATTGGTGCCACCCCAGGTTTGAATGTATAGTGGTCGTGGATCTTGATCCTGCAGCAAGTAGTTTTCAATAAATTGCGAGCCTGCCGTTTCCTGCGTCATTTCACCTTTGTAGCTGATATTACCTATATGATGCAGTTCCCGCAGTCGATCTGGTGTCGGATAGCCTTCTGCATGAACACATAAATTGCTGTATACCTTTTCATATTGATCAATGAACTCATTCATCCAGCTTTCACCAGTCCAACGGAAGGGCTCAATCCCTTTTTCCGGGTCCCCTGCGTAATGATAAACTGAGCTGGTTAACACAATACCTTCTGTATCAATTTCATTGCTGTACAGCAGGTAGCGCAGAAATGAATTCATATCGTCTACTTCACCATCGGTTGTAATAATTGTTCGAGCTTTGTTTTTTAAAGCTTTCATGATAGACCTCCTCTTTTTCCTATTCGGTTACCGTTATGCTTAAGTCAGCTCTGCCACGGTATTCACCAACTGATACCATTTTTGATACTTGCCGCTTATCTCCGGGTCATCCTGTGGTAAAACGTGCTGGCCAGCTAATACCGGCTGCTCCAGCGACTGTCCAGTTAACAGCATCGCTCCCAACGCAGACAACTCTTCAATATCATTGACAATAATTTCCTTTTGCAGCAAATTGGCTAATTGCTGAATCAGCGTACGATTCCGAGTAACGCCGCCATCTACTTTAATCACTTGGATCGTGTGACCCGAAACCCTTTCCAATACATCAATCACTGCTTTGACCTGAAACATAATACTATCTAAAATTGCCCCCAGCATATCCAGCTTAGAAGTCGTCCGCTTCAAGCCAATAAAAGCTCCTGTTGCTTCATTGTTCCAAAACGGAGCACCTAAGCCCTGCAATCCTGGTAAAAAATAGACATCTCCTTGACGGTCGTCTTTTAGAATCTGGTTACACAAGGCATTGCTGTCGGTTAAATTTGTCACCTGCATTTCAAACCAGCGAATTGAATCGGCACACGAGCGAATAATTCCTTCCAGTGCATAGTGCGTTTTCGTTCCCTGACGTTGGGCAATCGTGGTCAGGATACGCTGATCATGATACGTATCATTTTCTCCCACCTGCATCATAATCGAGCAGCCGGTTCCCAGAGTTGCCTTCACTTCGCCAGGTTTTAAACAGCCCTGACCGTAAAGCGCCGCCTGCGAATCAGCCATAATTCCTTGAATCGGAATCCCTAAATAGTGACCTACTATTTCCGAAGAGCCCTTAATAGCTGGGAAATCTGCGGCAGCTCCACCGAAAATTGCCATTAATTCTTCATCCCAGACGTGAGTATGGATATTGTACAACAGCGTGCGGCAGGCGTTGCTGGGTTCGGTGACGAACATCTGCTGCTGGGTTAAGTTCCACACCAGCCAGCTGTCGATCGTTCCGATTGCCAATTCTCCGCTGCCGGATTTTTCAGCAATCGCTGGTATTTCCTCATAAAGCCATTTGATTTTAGTGCCAGAAAAATATGAATCAATCGTCAGGCCCGTCTTAGCTTGAACGAAGGCACTTCTTCCTTCATTAATTAGTTCTTCGCAAATCTTCAAGCTGCGATTACACTGCCAGACGATTGCGTTGTAAAACGGCTCGCCCGTCACCCGATCCCAGGCGACGACTGTTTCCCGTTGATTGGTAATGGACAGAGAAGACACCTGCTCTGGCTGCAGCTTAATTTCTCTCAGTGCCTGCTTTAGCAGCTCGTCTACATTGTGCCAAATTTCTATTGGATCATGTTCCACCCAACCAGCCTGGGGGAACAGCTGCTGGTGGGCTTTGTCATACCGTTTAAAAAGCTGTCCTTTTTTAAATACCAGCAGCTTAGTTCCCGAGGTACTTTGATCAATCACGAAACGATAGTTCTTCATTCTACTTCACCATCGCAGCAGCCTGTTCAGCTAAGGAAGCTCCGTCCAACCCGTAATGCTTGAAAAGCTCGCCACTAGTCCCAGTGATCAATGCCTCATCGGGAAAACCGACGATCTTATGTTTAATCCCCGTTTCTTCTGATAAGGTTTCAGCTACCGCAGCTCCCAAGCCGCCGTAAATGCTATGCTCCTCAACTGAAAGCACTCGTTTGGTAGCCTGCGCTGCTGCCTTGACTGCTGCCTGATCAAAAGGCTTCAAGGAATGAATGTTCAACACCATGGCCGAAATGCTTTGCTCCTTCAGCAGCTCAGCTGCATCCATGGCCTGACGAACCGTTTCCCCAGTAGCGATCAACGTGATATCCGTTCCTTCTTTCATCGTAACAGCTTTGCCAATTTCAAACCCATAGTCCTCTACGTAACAGTCCTCTACCGGATTTCTCCCTAAACGAATATAAGCTGGCTCGTCTGAAGCTGCTAAAGCCTGAAACATTTTTTTCGTCTCCCTTCGATCTGCCGGAACTAACACCTGCAGATTGGGAATCGCTCGAGTGACCGCAAAATCCTGCAGAGAATGATGACTCATTCCTAAAGCGCCGTAGCTTACACCGCCACTAATGCCTACCAGCTTAACATTTTTATTGGAATAGGCAACATCAACTTTAATTTGTTCGATGCTCCGCATACTTAAAAAGCAGGCCGGTGATGCAGCAAATGGTCGTTTACCCATATGAGCTAGCCCAGCTGAAATGCTGACTAAGTTTTGTTCAGCAATTCCTACTTCAATTAGCTGCTCCGGCAGCTGCTTGGCAAACTCAACCAAAGAGGCTGAGCCGCGGGAGTCGCTGGTCAAAACCACAATATCTGCATTTTGCTTAGCTTCCTCCACTAATACTTCACACATCGCTTGCCGATTGGCTACGGTTTGTTTAGACATGAGTCAATCCCTCCATTTGCTCGCTTAACTGTTCTAAAGCACTGGCCAATTCCTGATCGGTGGGCACTTTATGATGCCAGCCTGCTTGATTTTCAGCAAAAGAAACGCCTTTACCTTTGACGGTATGAGCAATCACCAGCTTCGGTTTGCCTGGCTGATTAGGTGTTTTTAAGGTCGACACGATTTCTTCCATATTGTTGCCATCAATTTCATGAACGTCCCAGCCGAAAGCCTGCCATTTTTCATTTAAAGGCTCTAATCCCATCACCTGTTCAGAAGCGCCTGTGATTTGCAGACTGTTGCGATCGATAATCGCGGTTAAATTATCTAATTGGTAGTGAGCAGCAGCCATCGCACCTTCCCAAACCGATCCTTCCGCTAATTCACCATCTCCCATCAAAGTATAAGTATGGTAGGTTTTCCCATCCAATTTCCCGGCCAAAGCAATCCCGACTGAAACTGGCAGGCCGTGACCTAAGGAGCCAGTGTTCATTTCTACGCCAGCTACCTTATTATTGGGGTGACCAATCAAGCGTGAGCCAAATTGCGAAAAGCTGGCCAGCTCAGTTTGATCAATAAACCCCTGGTCTGCTAATACAGCCCATAAGACTTCTGCCGCATGCCCCTTACTTTGGATATATTGATCCCGATCAACTTGGTCAGGATTAGCTGGGTCAACCGCCATCACGTCGTAATAAAGCGCGACTAACAGGTCGGTACAGGATAAATCTGAGCCAGTATGACCCGTTTTAGCATTATAGACTAACTGCATCACGTCTTTCCGAATGCTTAAGGCTTTTTGTTGCAAGGCTAAAGTTTCCATTAATTACTCTCCTCTAAGATAAGCTTGAACATCTTCTTCAATCGGGTCATAAAAATCAGGCTGAACCCCAATGTATTTACACGCTTCATATAAAATCGGTACAACATTCTTGCGAACCGCCGCCACATGATGAATGTAAGGACCATAAACCAGCTTAAATTCTAGCCTGTTCAGGTTTTCAAATTCCAAGTACAGATAAGTTCCCTGGTTGTAAGGGCCATCGATGCCTTGACCGGTTCCCATCAGCAAGGAATACTCCCCGTTATCGCCATCAAAGCGGCACAAAGTATATTCATCCTTAATCGCCCGAAACGCAACCGAACCAGGGTAGTCGAAGACAAAATGCCTTGGCGGTAAAATGGGTTTGGTTTCTGCGGTGGAATAAGCGAATACCCCTAGATGCTGCAGCAGCTCACCGTTCTCATTTTCCGGATGGCGGCAATTTACATCAGCAAAGATTGCCCGATGCTCCCCTAAAGAAGCAGCCTCCACTAACAATTCTGAAATTGCCCCATGTACATCAGTTTCACAAACAAAGGGGATGCCCTCTTCTTGTAAAAGTGATAAAGAGGCGTAAGGTAAAATACCGATCTCGTCCTGCAGCGCCGTCCAGCATTGAATGACACCTGAATTACAGCCGTAACGCTCACATAAATTTTGCAGCGCTACCTTCAAAGCAGCCACCATTTCTAATTCTTCTTCAGTGATTTGCACCTCCGTATGCTGCTTGAAATAATCAATCGTGGTTTGCACCTTGTCGTATTCTTCTGTCTTACTGCGATTGATTTCCTGAACAACTTCTTGAATCGGCACTGGTGAAAGTGAAATATTGTACCGTTCCAATAACTCTCCTTCGTTGCAGATCACCGTCCAAAAGTCAAACGGTCGCGGCCCCACCTGTAAAATGCGTGTTGCCTTGAAGGTTTTTACCACATTACACACTTTGATGAAGTCCTGCAGTCCTCGCTCAAATTCCGGTGTATCAATGTCACAATTTTTCATATAGGTAAAAGGAACCTTAAAGCGCCGCAGCACTTTCCCAATTGCGAACAAGCCGCATTGAGTATCTCGCAAACGAGAACCATCTGCTGCCGGTGTTTCGTCCTTTGGTCCCCACAGCAAAACTGGAACCTCCAATTTCTTAGCTAAACGAGCGCAGGCGTATTCGGTTCCAAAATTGACATTGGCTAAAAATAATCCGTCAACCTCCGCTGCTTTAAATTTTGCAGCAATTTTTTCAACCCCCGCATCATCATATAAGAGACCATCGTCATTAATATCTAAAATATCCACATATTCAACCGATAGCTCCTTCATTTTTTCACGCGTTAAATTTGCATAGTCAATTGCGGCATCTGCACTAAACAAGTTTCTGCGAGTTGGTGCAAAGCCAATTTTTACTTGATCCATTCAAGCTCCTCCATTTCTTAAACGCTTTCTTTCCAGTAGGTTATCACCTGCTCTCAACCACAACAAGACAAAACAAGTAAAAAAAACTGACTTTATTTCTTAGTTTAGTAAACTAAGAATCAGGAAGGCGTTTTCTTGCAAAAAGGGTTTACAAAATACTGGATATGGGGTAAAAATAATAAGATAACCCTAATCAACAACTAAACTAAATCCGCTTTGTTTAGTTGAGTTCATTTATATAGGAGAAAAGAAAATGAAATTAGAAGATGTGGCTCGTTTAGCAAATGTTTCAAAATCTGCCGCTTCCTTAGCCTTAAACGGTAAACCCGGCGTCAGTGAAGAAACGAGAGAATTCATTTTAAAAATTGCTCAACAATATAATTACGTGCCGATGCGCAAACACACGAAGGTAGAAGAAGAAAAACTGTCCATTCGTTTAGTGGCTTGTACCAACAATGATGTCATCACTGAGGAATACGATCAGCTGCCCTTTTTTAAAGAGCTGCTATCCTACATTGCTACCGAGGCCAGCCGCAATCACCATGTGCTGACTACCAATAATTTAGCAAAGCATCATTTGTTGGAGGAACTAACTGAGCTGGAGTCCCATGAACCTAGCGATGGAATCATTTTGCTGGGAACCAATTTAACGGCTGCTCATATTGCCCCGGTCAATCAGCGTTTCGAAAACTTAGTGATCTTGGATACTCAATGCAATAATCTAAACTGCAACACAATTACTATGAATAACTATCAAGGTGTATATGCTGCCGCTAGACATCTAGTCGAAATGGGCCACGAGCGAATCGGCTACATTAAGGGACTTCCTCGGATTAACAACTTTTACGATCGGCGGCGCGGCTTCAAGGATGCTCTAAAATTTTACGACATTAATCCAGAAACGCTGCCTAAATTTTATCTGCCAGCCATGAACCTGCAGCTGATTGATAAAAATCTGGAAAAATTCGAAGCCTTCATTGATGGACTGACGGCCGTTTTCTGTGAAGACGACTACATCGCAATCAGTGTGCTGAAAACGCTGAACTCCCTAGGATACTCAGTGCCCGAGGATCTTTCAATTGTCGGCTTTGACGATATCCCTGAATGTCGGGTGACCACACCTGAGCTGACAACCATTCACGTACCCATCAAAGAGATTGCCATGGAAGCCATCATGATGATCGAAAACGGCTTGACTGCTTCAAAGGTCAAGAAACAAATTCTGTTAAATACTCAACTCATTCAACGCAACTCCGTCAAAAAACTTTCTCGAGTATAAAAAACAGGTGTCGCATTCTGTTGTCAAATCAGAGTACGACACCTGCTAGTTATTCTACTAATTTCACGTTACCAACGGCTTATTCCCAAGCAAGTCTAAAGGCTGAAATAATGGATGGATTGTAGCGACTGTTTTCCAGGGAGCTTAGCGTTTGACGAGATACCTCTACCGTGTTGACCAAATTCTCTTGCGTTACTCCGCGTTCTTTTCACAACCTCTCAAGATTGTTCTTCATTTCTCTCACCGCCAACGTAAAGTAGACTTTCTCTCTTCTTCATTCTACATCTATTACTGAATAACCTAAAGCGTATTTACGTTATATTTTTAAATATATTACGTAACAAAAATAACATTAGTTATATTAACTTTTATATAAAACACTTATTGAAATAATTATATATTAAGGATATAATTATTTTAGTCGCATGTATGATTCCTTTCTAATTTGACGGCATATAATGACCTTTCCTAGAAACACTCTAATTACTCAAAGAAAAAGCATCGGACCCTCCGATGCTTTTTCGTATATGCTGATGCTATTTTTCTTCCCCGAATAATCCTAATTCCACACAGGCCTTCCAAATTCCATCATTTTTTACTGTGTCGGTTACCAGACGGGCTTTGGTTTTTAACTCTTCATTGCCGTTTCCCATCGCAATAGGAAAGCCCACCTTCTCGAACATGGCAAAATCATTTTCCTCATCGCCAAATGCTAAGGCCTGATGAGAGTCAAGCCCCATTTTTTGCAGAATTTCCTCAATCCCGCTGGCCTTTGAAATATGCTTGTAGTGAATATTTAAGGCTGTAGGTGCGACCTTTTCAGCAATGACCTTCTCTATATTTAACGGTGGCAGAGCTTCCTTGGGACAATGACATAAAAATTGCAGAATAGTTTCTGGCAACGGCTTGTCCTCATCATAGATCAAAATCTCATTGGGCGTTTCCAACAGAAAATCAGTCTGGTTCTCTTGAAATTGCTGGATCATTTCCTTTACTAAATCAGTAGGCAAATAATGACTGGCTACCACCTTCCCCTGAAAAGTAACATAGGTGCCGTTGGAGGAAATCACACTATCCACTCCCAGCAGCTCTGCAAAATCAGCAATTTTTTCATAGTTGCGGCCCGAAGCAATAACCGGCTCAATCCCCACCTCCTTCAGTTTGCTCAGTGCCTGTCTAGCTGACTCAGGAATCCGATCATAGATTCCCAATTCTCTTGGCAGTTCATTATCAGCCAATGTTCCATCCACATCAAAAAATGCTACCTTGTAATCTGACAAACAATCTCCTCCTCTCACAAACGCTTCTTCTTCCGACCATCCTTTAGCTTAATCACTACCCGAAACTGTCGTTCTGGATGACTTTCCATGTTCGCGTATTGAATCCGTGCTTCAAAAATGTCCCCATAGCCAAAATAAAGCATCTGGCTTAGCCGATCATTCTTTCCACTGGGAACATAACCCAACTCATGGTAACGCCTCCTGTCCTTATCTTCTATTTTACCAATAGATTTAGCGAGTTGCTATGGCATTCATGGGATACTGTCACCTAAAAAAACTACCCTAAAATTTTTTAAGGGTAGTCGTTTAGTCTTTGCTTTAATCCTCAGTCTGATAGTGAGAAACGTCCACATCCATATTCTGGAATTCTTTATCTGTCATAAACTCAAACTTGTATTTTTGCCCAGCACGCCAGTTGTTAGCATTCAAGTACGAGGTATCCACAACGACCCCTTCCCCGTCCAAAAGATTTACAGTAGCCATTAAGTTATTGATGCTTAAACCGGTAGTATTCTCAATCGTCGCTGTATAAGTACGATAGGTTATGCCGTCATCACTACCTTCATCTGTAAAACTTGCATTTTGAAGCAAGGCTTGAATCTCTTCTTCAACTTTTTCCTTTTGAGCAACTTCAGTTCCATGAGCGGTTAGTTCTTTTAATGTCGCTTGATACTTTTCTGAAATGGGAATGGTGTAGTTCTCTGATAAATCTACCAGCATTTTTGTACGGGTGGCATAATGCTTATCCCATTTCTGATAAAAAGAATCCGAACCATAAGTATCTAATACTTCCAGTCCATTTTTCAGTTCATTAATGTAGGCAATTGCTTTCTCTTGAAGCTTTGTATCTTTAAATTGTCCACTTGTATAACGATCCAGGATCGTCAATTCATGATTTGTCGCTTTTTGCAGCCCTTCTTTTTCCCCATCATCGTCGATATCCTCAGCATAACTCCAGCGTTCCTCAAGTCCTTTACCAAGAGAATCTAAAAATTCCTGATCAACATAAACCGGCCCAGTCGATTCTGTTGTTTTCCCATCATCATTACCTCCGCAGGCTGACAGGAAAGTTGTACAAAGCAAACAGGTTACCACTAACACAATTTTTTTCATTTTTACTCCCCAATCCTTTCAACTATTTCCTTGCTATCCCTTTCAGATCTATTGTAAACGATCTTAAAAAAGAGGATCTTACTCTTCAATTATATCAAACCTTATATAAAAAAACTGGAAAACTTGTAATAAAAAAGACCTTGGAAGCATCCAAAGTCCTTTCACACTAATTCAAGTTCTTATTCATTTTCTCAATTTTCTTTTTTTCAGAAAAATAATAACCTGTCCAAATCATAAAGAAAATGATTAGAAATACTAAACTGCCGGAAATGATCGGGCCTAGCTTAAAAGGAAATAGATTTACTAGGTAAGCTGTGCCAAAAAACAGGACATAGCTGCCAAATAAATGGATCGCTGCTGCCGGCAGCAATGGAAGATTGCTATCATAGACACGTGATAAGGCCCCAATCAAGGTGGTCATCACTAAACAGCCGATCATCATCATCCGCACTTCGTCTTCTACAAAAAACAATCCTGAAATCATCAAAATCAAACTACCTACCATCAAGCCAATTATTGCAGATTTAACTATTTTCATCTTACTTCCTCCTAAAGATTTAATTTTGTTTTGATTTGCTTAAAATAGCGTCGCGAAATCACAACCCGACACTCATTTTGCAAAAAGCCATAATAGTTGCCGGAAAAGGCTACCTCTAAGCGCTGCAGCTTCGCCAGATTAATAATCGTTGATTTGGCAACTCGAATAAATTTTTTCCCATCCAACAGTTCCTCTAAGCTGGCTAACGGCTGTCGTATCACCAGTGATTCTTCGCTAGTATGGATATTGACTTCTTTACCAAACACTTCAATATAAATAATTTCATCCTGTTGAAGCAATTGATAACCATTGACCGTTTTTAAGGACAGCACAGCTGGTTTTAACGAAAACTCATTCACATACTCCACCATTTTTTTACCAAAATCATCATTGTAGGTCCTGACTTCTACTTCAGATTCTGGATAGTCTTCCGACACCAACAAGTTCACACGAAATAATTTCATTTCCTCACCTCTCTACATTGCTAGTTTACCAAAAAAACCGAAGCAAAAATGCTTTTTAGTATAAGCGGTTATTTTTCGGCCCAAGCGGTAAATCAAGTCTTTTTTCCGAGGAAAAAATAGGACTAAAGTTTGACGTCTTCGCTCCTGATCTCTTTTATGATAGAGAGGTAGAAGCAGATCGGATAAATAAGTGACTCACAGAGGAGGTTTTTTTAATGAAAAGAACGATGTTGGACAAAACGATCGTCGTTTTGGTTGTGGCCGTTTTAGGTTTAGTGGTGGTCAATCGTTACGTTTTCCAGCCTATTTGGAAGGCTGAGGCCAAAAGTGAACTGGTGACCTTGAAGCAAGAACTGAAGGAAGAGCAGCAAGACATGAAATCAGAATTACTGGATACAAGCAAATTAGTTAAGGAAGAAGCCAAGGATGCCGCTGCCGCTAGCAAGATTCGACTACAAGAAGTACTTGAATAGAAAAACTTTCTAACTGGAACGAAGCCTCATAGAATATGGGAGTTTTCGTTCCTTTTTTTACTTTCTGGAATAGCTAACAACCAGCTGTGGTAAAATAAAAGAAAAAACGGAGGGTGATGAGAGGATGGACTATGTCAATTTAACCCGGGAGAATATTGCTAAGGAACACCTTTGCTGTGCCATTGCCGGCATGAAGCATCAAGCTGGCGTCGAAGCTAAAAAAGCCTGGCTGGATGATCGAATACAAGAGGGGCATGTTTTTCGTAAGCTTGATCAGAACGGCAAAGTTTTTATCGAATACGCTCCTTTAGAAACGGCCTGGGTGCCGGTAAGTGGCAAAAACTATTTGTATATTTATTGTCTATGGGTTTCAGGAAAGTTTAAAGGACAGGGCCACGGGAAGGCGTTGCTGGAATATTGCATAAATGATGCAAAAGCGCAGAACAAGTCGGGGGTTTGTGTGATTAGTTCTAAAAAGAAGAGCCCGTTTCTGAGCGATAAGAAGTTCATGACTTTTCATGGATTTGAGGTGGTAGATACATTGGCAGGCGACTATGAACTGTTGGCTCTCTCCTTCGATGGTACAAAGCCTCAGTTTGCAGAAAATGCTCGTAATCAGAGGGTGGAGAATCAGGAGCTGACTATTTTTTACGGACTGCAATGTCCCTTCATCCCCAACGGCTTAAAAGAAGTGACCCATTATTGCGAGGTAAATAATATTCCCCTCAACACAGTGGCGGTTGACAGCTTAGAAAAGGCCAAAAATCTACCTGGTATGTTCAACAACTGGGCAATTTATTATAAAGGTGAGTTTCAAACGATTCACATGATGAATGAAGGCCAATTGAAAAAATTTTTAGCTAAATTTTCTTAACTACCAGCAATCCCTCTTAGATAAAATCCTAAGGGGGATTGTTAGAAAGCGTTCTCTTTAAAGTGTACTAAAATGGCTAAGCTCTAATCGGCTGAGCCGCTGCTGGAAGAGCTGTCTTCTGCCCAACAAAACTGTCGAGGCGGCTATCTTCACTGCTCTGGATTTCTGGCTCTCCAATTAGCGCACTTACGGCTGCCAAGTCGCCTGTATTTTCTAAAAAGTGTTTAACAAAGGTATATCTTAATCGACGAAAATGAATCGAAGTCAAGCTTTCCGATTCCCCACTGCCACAAAAATATTCGGTAATCCCCTGAGCCTGACAGGGCTGACTTACCTGTGAGAACACATAACGGCTCTTATTTTCGGACTCCTTAAGCTGCAATAAAAGCTGAACAACTCGATTAGACATAGGAATCACTCGTTGAAGTCCCCTTGTTTCTCCATTTGCGGGTAAGGCCGCCTCAACCGCAAGAAGCTTTTGTTCCAAATCAACATTTTCCCATTTTAAAGCAGTAATCTCTTCTGCTCGCAGCCCCGTATGCAAGGCAATGACAGCAGCTTGATCGAGATAACTTCGCTTTCTTTCGCTAAATTGCTCCAAGGTTGCTTGCTCTGAAGTTGACAGTGCCTCAATTCTTGTTCTGGTCATTTTTCGGACCACTTTTTCACAAGGATTCTCTAGCAGAAGGTCAGCTGCAACAGCATACTCCAGCGTCTTACTAAGCAAACCAGTCAAATACTCAATTGTATAGTAATCTACGCCTCTTTGTTGCCAATCCATGATCAGGTTGACTAATCGAAAACGCTCTAACTTATGCAAAGGTACCTTGCCGATTGCGGGATACAGGTACTTTTCTAACTTATATTGATAGCTCCGAGACAATAGAGAATCTGAGCTAAACTGTTCAGATAGTATCTGCTTGCACCAAGCTTCATAGGTTAGCCCAGCATTGACAGTTACTTCAAACGCAGTCCCCTCATCCTCTATCAACCAATCTGCGTTCTGCCGACTCAATTGACCTGATTGAGGGGACGAATGATTTCCTCGTCTCAGATCTTTCCTTAAATAAACGCCTTCATTTCCTACCATTAATGACTTCCCCCTTTTTATTATGACACTCTAATACAATTTCCCCGTAAACAGCTCTACTTTCTAAAAAAATATACAAATTCTGATAAAAAACTAGAACTATATATATTATAATGTTTTTTTAGTTTTTTTGAAGTTTAATTTTGAGTTTTTGCTCAAAGAAATTAGTTTAAAGCACAGATAGATCATTCTCTATACCTCTTTTTGACAAAAAAATACTTAAATCTATTTGTTTACCATAATAAAAAAGCTGAAAATCAGCTTTTTTTAGGGGATACTTTGATAGCAAGCAGAGCAATAATATCGTTTAGGTCTTCATCGGTCTTTATTTTTGGATGCAGCCAGCCGCCTTGTTTGCCGCAAGGGTAACGATTTCGCCATAACGCTTGAATGTGAGGCTGCAGCTGGTCAAGCATGGCTTCAACTTTGGGCGCTCCTTTATCATTAATGGACAAGGTACAGGCAATTCCCCCTTCTTCAAAAAACACATAACACAGCAGCGACTTTTTGTGGGCGTAGCGGTAACCCCAGCCATCCTGTCTACCAAAAGGAAATCGTAATTCTCGTTTCAAATCATAATGCTGGTCTAAACTGACTTCGAATTTTTCCAGCCGCTGAACTCCCGCAGGTCCAATAAATTCTTGAATTTGCTGCTCAGTTGGTTTGCACATTTTGTCCGTTAATCGGTTCGCTTCCTCCATCATGTCTCGCTCCTTGCCTTAAATAAACCGTTTTCTTCTATTATATAAGAAATAGAGCTGGCAATCAGTGAAAATTGCCAGCTCCTTTTTATAATTTATTCTTCACGGTAATCCCTTAGTCGATATCCGACTCCAATCTCAGTAATTAGATATTCTGGCTCCAGAGTATTGGTCTCAATTTTTTTCCGCAGATTAGACATATTTACTCGCAAGGTTTGTGCATCTCCGGCATAAGGCCCCCATACCGTTGTCATTAAGGTATCATAGGTGACCACCTTGCCCAGATTTTGAAAAAGGACACTTAAAATGCGGAACTCATTTTTAGTCAAATGAATTTCCTGACCTGCTCGATAAAAAAGCTGACGATCAAGATCGATTTTCAGCTCCTTATTTTCAATTACCTGCGAATCCACCAACGGTCGGCTGTTGTGACGCAAAGCGGTTCGGATACGCGCCAATAGTTCATTGGTGCCAAACGGTTTCGTCACATAATCATCCGCCCCTAAGTCCAAGGCTTTCACCTTATCAATTTCGCTATTGCGGGCTGAAATAATGATGATCGGCAGCTCCATCCGCTTGCGGATAATTTTCAGCAGCTCGACACCATCAATGTCTGGCAATCCTAAATCCAGCAGCAACAGGTCAAAGGTTTCCTCCTGCAGCAGCATCAAGGCTTCCATCCCATTCGTTGCTATCACCAGCTGATAACGTTCCTTTTCCAGCACAACCTCCATAAAATCGGTAATGTTGGGATCATCTTCAATTAGCAGCAGCTTTCTAGCCATGGTTTTCCCTCCTCAATGCTAGACGAAAAATCGTTCGTCCGGGTTTTGTTTCAATTTCCAATTGTCCTCCGTGAGCATGAACAATGGTTTTTACAATACTCAGTCCAATCCCTAAGCCATTTTTTGAATCCACTGGAACTTCCTGATCACTAATCAAATTATTTTGGATACGTTGGAATTGGGCCAACGGGATTTCTCCCGCATTTTCGATTTCAAAAATTGTCCGCTGCTCATTCTGATAAGCAGTCAGTTGGACAGGCAGCTTGCCATCTCCATGACGCAGGGCATTCTCAATCAGATTAAACAGCGCCTGCTCCATCAAAATCGGGTCAACCTTCAGCAAGATAAAGTCTTCCGGCAGCGTAACCTGAATCGCGCGCTGCGGATAAACCTTCTTGATATGCTTATAGACCGCTTCAACAATTTCCTCCAACGACTCCTCGGTTTTATCCACCTTCATCGTATCCATATTAATGCGTGTAATCGACAATAAATTTTCTACCATTCGAATCAGCCACTGGGACTCTTCTTGAATATCCGCCAGCAGCTTCTCCCGTGTGGCCGGCTTAATCTCAGGATTTTTCTCCATCGTTTCAGCCAAACCAGAAATCGCCGTTAAGGGTGTCCGTAAATCATGGGAAACGGCTCGTAATAGATTGCTGCGGACCTTTTCCCGCTCATTTTCAATTTCAATCTTCTCTTTTTCACTCTTCAAATTGGCTTGCTCTAGAACGACGGCAATTTGAGTTAAAACCAGTCGCAAATAATTCAACTGACTATTTTCCAGCACCTGACTGCGATTACGTTGAATCCCCAATACACCTAAGCTTTGTCCACCAGAAAGAATCGGCAAATAGAATCCCTTTGAGCCTACCAAGGTATCGGTTCCATTGCCTGCCTCCTTTTGGTTTTTTGCAGACCAAAACGCAACAGCGGCTTCTTCTGCTCCGCTTAATTTTGACGTTTTGTTTTCCGGTACACTGACACTTTTCTTCTCACCTGCCGGATCATAAAAAATGACCTCTCGATTTAACAAACGTGATAAATAAGTCGTTGTGATTTCAAAGATTTGCTGGGAATTTTCTGCCAACACGTACTGCTTATTTAACTCATACAAAATTTCCATCTGATGCTCTTTTTCCTTGGAGCGCACGGCTTGGGCTTTTAACCGAACCATCAAATTACTAATCATCAAGGCCACAATCAGCATAATCACCAAGGTAATCGGATAGCCCTGTTTGTACACGGTCAAGGAGTACAGCGGCTCCACGAAAAACCAGTTAAAGGAAAGTACACTTAAAATAGAAGAAAGAGCACTCCAAAAGTATCCCGAAGTTAACCGAGCAACTAGTAAAATGAAGAAAATATAAATCAGCATCAAGTTTTGATCACCAACATGCAAATACTGCATCAGTTCCGTGACCAACGTCGCTGCAACAACTCCCGACAAAGCAATCCCAAAATCCTTAGCACCGCCTTCAATTACCTTCTTAGGATAGGCAAAAATTGAGGGCTGAGCTTCCTTGTAGGGAATCAAGTGAACCTCAGTAGCACTTAATCGGCGCAGCAGCCGATCTTCAAATTCTTCAGAAAAAAGCGCGTGATACCAGCGGCGGCTTAAGTTTTTTCCCATTATGATATCCGTCACGCCAATCATCTTGGCATACTCAACAATGGTTTCGAAGCTGTCATCCTCCTCAATACTAATCACCTGGGCCCCCAGCTTTTCTGCCAAGGGAACCCCCGTTGATTTAGTATCTAGAGAACGGATTTGAATGACCACCCATTCAGCTCCCAAGCCCTGAGCCAAACGCGAGGACCACCGAATACATTTTTCCGCCATTTTTGGCAGCGTGTCATGAATAATCGTTAAAAGCTTGACCTGTACACCAGTGTTTTTACCACCGACACGATTGATATGGTCAGAAGCCCGTTGAATCGCCAAGCCCCTCAGCTGCTCCAGCTTTTGGGGGATGAAGAAATTTTGCAGGGCACGTTTGGCGTTTTCGTTGGAATAAATTTTTCCCTGCTCCAGCCGTTCGATCAGCTCATCTGGCTCCACATCAATCACCTTCAGCAATGCCTGCTGGAAGAAGGTATCCGGAACCGTTTCTTTCACCTCGATTCCGGTGACCTCCTCCACAATATCATTCAGGCTTTCGATATGCTGAACATTCACTGTAGTCATCACACTGATACCAGCATTCAGCAGCTCATCAACATCCTGATATCGTTTGCGATTTCGTGAACCGGCGGCGTTACTGTGAGCCAGCTCATCAATAATCACCACATCCGGCTGACGTTCAATGATCCGGTCAATGTCTGGCTCATATAAAGTCAGTTGTTTGTAGGTTACTGCCTTTAACGGCATCTGCGGCAAGCCTTCTAACAGCTGATTCGTTTCTGGCCGGTCATGCGGCTCCACATAGCCTACTACCACATCTTTGCCCAGTGCTAAAAGCTCATGAGCTTCAGCCAGCATCGCGTAGGTTTTACCAACACCGGCCGCAAAACCGAAGAAGACCCGCAGCTTCCCACGTTGGGTAAAAGGCTGCTGTATTTCTGAACTATTCGTGACCGCCATTTAATCCGGCGCTCCTTTCTCTACTGATCGTCCAAAGCCATATTCAAAGTAAGAACATTGACGAATTTCCGATCAGAAAACCAATCCTTTTGGCTGTTTTTCTCGATTATATCATGAATTGCCGCTTCACTTACTTTTCGCTCACTGGCTATGCGAGAAATTTGAAATTCCGCTGCCTCGATACTAATGTGAGGATCCATCCCGCTGCCGGAAGCCGTCACTAAATCATTGGGAACATCGACAGCTGAATTGGCTTTCTGTGCTTCCTTTGTCCGAGCCGCCACCAGCTCTTTTTGCTCTTCAGAAACTGGCGAAAGCTGGCTGACTTCTGTGCTTCGACCAGTAAAGTAACCCGCCCCTTCAAATGGCTGGGCGATTAATTCCGAACCGACAATTTCTCCATCCTTTTCAACGATACTTCCATTAGCCTGATTAGGAAAGAGCAATTGGCCTACTCCCGTAACCAATAAAGTATACAGGCCGCCAAAAATCAGCAAACTAAATAATAAAAAGCGTAGACTTGCTCCAAGTTTTTTCATCTCGTTTTCCTCCTAAAAAATAATCGCTGATAGGATCAAGTCAATTAGTTTAATAAATACAAAGGGGGCCAAAATCCCTCCCAAACCATACACCAGCAAATTATTTCGTAAAATTTGACTCGCCGGTTTTTCCTGATAGCGAACCCCCTTCAAAGCCAACGGAATCAGCGCTACAATAATCAGCGCATTATAAATGACCGCTGAAAGGATCGCCGTTAAAGGACTCCCTAAATGCATCAAATTCAATTGATTCAATTCTGGATAGATCCCATAAAACAAAACCGGAATGACGGCAAAGTATTTGGCGATATCGTTAGAAATACTAAAGGTAGTCAACGCACCGCGAGTCATCAAAAGCTGCTTACCAATTTGTACCACAGCCAACAATTTCGTGGGACTGGAATCCAAATCAATCATATTCCCTGCCTCTTTAGCCGCTTGAGTCCCCGTATTCATTGCCATTGCCACATCGGCCTGAGCCAAAGCCGGCGCATCGTTTGTTCCGTCACCAGTCATGGCAACCAAGTGTCCTTTGTCCTGATAGTCACGGATCAAGTTCATTTTATTTTCCGGTGTGGCTTCCGCTAAGAAATCATCTACCCCTGCTTCAGCTGCAATCGCAGCCGCCGTCAATGGATTATCTCCAGTGATCATAATGGTTTTAATCCCCATCTTACGCATGTCGGCAAATTTTTCCTTTACGCCATTCTTAACCACGTCCTTCAGATAGACAACGCCTAAAACTTGATCGTTCTTTACTACCACTAAGGGTGTTCCACCAGCTCTGGCAATATTATCCACGATCTCGTCACAAGCCGCTGGATAATGACTGCCCTTTTCTTCAACATATTTTTTCATTGTATCGGCAGCACCTTTACGAATTTCGTCGCCCCGATAGTCGATTCCGCTCATCCGCGTTTTGGCACTAAAATCAATAAAGCGTACTTCCGATTTCTGAAATTCTCTTTGGCGAATATTGAATGCTTCCTTGGCTAATATCACAATGCTTCGTCCTTCTGCCGTTTCATCGGCCAAAGAAGAAAGCTGCGCTGCGTCGGCTAATTGTTCTTCAGTGACCCCCGGAACCGGTAAAAATTCACTGGCCCGACGATTTCCCAACGTGATTGTCCCCGTTTTATCCAGCAGCAATACATCTACGTCTCCTGCCGCCTCAATTGCGCGACCGCTCATGGCAATCACATTTTCCTTAGTCAAACGACTCATTCCGGCAATCCCGATAGAAGAAATCAAGGCGCCAATAGTCGTCGGTGCCAAACAAATCAATAAGGCAATTACGATGACACTGGAAATCACTTCACCTTGACCGGAAAGCTGACTGCTGAAATCGGTAAAAGGAACCAAGGTAACGGCTACCGTTAAGAAAATAATCGTTAAGGTAATCAAAAAGATTTGCAGCCCAATTTCATTGGGTGTTTTTTTTCGCTGAGTTCCTTCTACCATAGCAATCATCTTATCTAAAAAGGATTGACCATTTTCCGAAGTCACCCGAATCACTAAATAGTCAGAAACCACCGTGGTTCCACCGGTAACAGCACTGCGGTCGCCGCCGGATTCACGAATAACCGGAGCCGATTCACCGGTAATCGCACTTTCATCTACGGATGCTGCCCCCTCAATTACATCCCCATCCGCGGGAATTTGTTCTCCTGATTGCACGTAAACCAAGTCGCCCTTTTTTAAATCAGAAGAGCGAATTTCGGTAAAGTCCTCAGCTGCAATGTCCGCCAAGGAATCAATTTTATACGTCATGACTTCCTTTTTGGCCTGCTTCAAACTATCTGCCTGAGCCTTGCCTCGTCCTTCTGCGACTGCTTCAGCGAAATTGGCAAAAAGCAGGGTCAGCCATAAAAAGATCGTAATCGAAATGCTGAACCACATCGGAACACCAGTATCAGTGAAACACAAACCAGTAGTCAGCAGCGCACCAATATAAACGACAAACATGACTGGATTTTTTATTTGCTGGCGCGGATCAAGCTTTTTAAAGGCCTGCCCGATCGCCCATTGATAGATTTTTTTCATCTTATTCACTCCGTTATATCCTAAAGTATTCAGCAATTGGGCCTAGTGCCATTGCTGGCAGAAAGCTTAAAGCACCCACCACAAAAATCACAATAATCAGCATCGTTACAAACGTTGGGCTGCTGGTTGACAGCGTTCCTTCACTTAACGCCGACTTTTTCTTGCTGCCCATATTTTCAGCCAGCAACAAAATGACAAGCATCGGCAGATAACGTGAAAGGGTCATTAACAAGCTGCCTAACAGATTTATAAATGGTGTATCCGCTGCTAAACCGGCGAAGGCACTCCCATTATTGTTGGCTAAAGAAGTTGCACCGTACAACAATTCACTAAAAGCATGAGGACCACTGTTGGTCAGCCAGCTCATCACGTCTGGATGAAGCACTAACGCCATCGCCCCAAACAACGTCAATAATAACGGGGTAAGAATAACCACACTGGCCATTTTAATATCAAAGGCTTCAATTTTCTTGCCTAAATATTCTGGCGTACGTCCCACCAGCAAGCCGGCGATAAACACTGCCAACAGCAGGAAGGCCATCATTCCATATAAGCCGCTGCCGACACCGCCAAAGATTATTTCTCCTAGCTGCATCAGAAAGAGCGGAATTGCGCCACCTAAAGGCGTGAAGCTGTCCAACATGGCATTAACTGACCCGTTAGAAGCAGCTGTCGTGCTAATTGCCCACAAGCTAGACCAGCCAATTCCAAAACGAACTTCCTTGCCCTCCATATTCATAGCACCTACTACATTTGCCAGCTGCGGACCATAATACTCATTCACCACAACTCCTACAAAGGCTAACGAAACAAAGAATAGAGAAGCAATCAAAATGGTTCGTCCTTGCTTCCAATCCTTCACCCAAAAACCAAAGGCAAAAATCAACGCCGCTGGAATTAATAAAATCGCTAAATTCTCAAAGAAATTCGCTAAAATAGTTGGATTTTCAAAAGGATGGGCGGCATTGGCTCCAAAAAAGCCACCACCGTTGGTTCCCAGCTGCTTAATCGCAACCTGACTAGCGACTGGTCCCAAATACAACCACAAGGATTTTCCTTCCAATCCTTGGTAGGCTGTACCATTACTAAATGTCTGCACACTGCCCTGTGAAATCAACACAATTGCCAATATAAAAGCCAGCGGCAGCAAAATGTAAACTAAGCTGCGGGTCAAATCCTGCCAAAAATTACCAATCATCCGTTTTTGCTTCTGACTAATTCCCCGAATCAATGCACAAGCAACTGAAAGTCCAATGCCGGCTGAAACAAAATTCTGAACCGTCAAACCAAATATTTGGGAGAAATGTGACAGTGTCGTTTCTCCAGCATAGGCCTGCCAGTTAGTATTGGTTACGAAACTTACTGCCGTATTCAAAGCCAAATCAAAGGGCAGGTTAACAACCTTCTCGCCGCCTGGCAGCCATTGCTGAGTCATTAACAGCAGCAGCAAAACCACTAACGAAGAAAAACTCAGTAACAGTACATGAACAAAATACGTTTTCCCCCGCATTTCTTTTTTACTAACAGGTCCAATAACCTTGTAAAAAAGCCGCTCCAAAGGCTGCAAAAATCGGGCATAACGAGGGATTCGCCCTTGCATTACTTCCTTAATATACCAGCCTAACGGCAAAGCAGCCGCCAGCAAAACAAAAAAGAAAAAGATGCCTTGATAAATTAGACTGCTCATAGCTCTTCCCCCTTAAACAAAAACCAGAATAAGTAGACCATCAATAGTCCGCCGATTATTCCAAGTAGTACATTCATTGTCTTTTCCTCCATATCGACAGCCACCTGCTGCCGTAAACTAGCGGGACCTCGTCCTCCACCTCTTTATCTTAGCCAAAAAGCTATAAAGACAGTGTTAAGCTTGTTGGAATTTCTTTATATCCTCTTTATACCCGCTAATTTTCGACATCACTCGAAACAGTTTCTACCCTTAATGAAGTGGGAATTCACCGCAAAAAAATACCCAAGCGATAAGAAAGACTGCGGTGTAATCACGTTCGATCACCGAGTATATTCCAAATCGCTTGAGTAATTTTCAACTCTATTTATTTTTTCGGACATAATCCATATAGCCAAAGGCAAACGCTTCAATCAAAATGAAAAAAGAGGAGGCCGTCTGCAGCCACCAATCTTTCGGTAACGGGCTCCGGCTGGTGGAAGCATACAAATTATAATCGGCTCGTCCCGACAACCAGTTATTCTGCAGGCTAGTCACCGACACAATCACAGAGTTGCGAATCGACAATGTATTCAAAACATTTTCTAAATGGGTATTCTCGCCAGAAAGAGACAACACAAAAATGATGTCCTCATCCGTCAAACGTTCAATAATTCGTCGAAACTCATTCGACTGAGCCGAGGCGGGAATCATTTGAGCCGGTTTGCCAATTAACAAAAATAAGCGCTGCAACTCAGCAGCCTGACTTTGCTGCGTTACGCCGGTTGAAAGGATATAAATGTTGCGGCTGTTCTTGATTTTCTGATAAATTTCTTCCCACTCAGCTGCTTCAATATAGTCCATGGTCTTTTTCGCATCCTTCATAATCTGCTTGCGAAAATCCAAGTGCTGCTCCAGCGTATCTTCATGATCCTGCCATTTCAAAAAGTTGCGTAACTCACCAAATCCGGTGAAGCCTAATTTTTGGGCAAAACGAATCACCGAAGACTTGGAGGACAAGCAAGCTTTAGCAAACTCTTGGGTACTCATGTCGGGAATCTTCTTTGGATGATCCACAATATACTTGTTCATGGCTAAATCCGTTTCATTTAAGTCCGTGTAATTTTGGTTTACAATATCCGCAAAGTGCATCCTTTTTCCCTCATCTGTTTTCTTCTATTGTATAAGAAGAGCGTTTGGTGAAGCAAGCTGTTTCCCATTCACGGATTACAAAAACGAATGCCTGATTAATAAACCAGACATTCGTTTACTTCTATTTTAATTCCGGCCACCAGTCTTGATTGGCTTCAATCAATTCATCCAAAATTTCTTTCGCTACTTTAGCACTAGGAACTGTTTTTGACAAAGTCAGGGCCTGCCATAATTTTTGGTAGGATTTTTCTAAATAAGCTTGAACTACCAGCTTCTCAACGGAAACCTGTTGAGTCATCAAGCCTTTTTGGAAGTCAGGGATTTCCCCCATACATAGTGGTTCATAGCCTCGCTTGCTGACAATACATGGCACCTCTACCATGGCGTCCTTTGCCATATTGGCAATTGCACCATTATTTTCAACAATCAGCAGCATTCTTTCATAGGTATTGTAAGCCAATGCCCCAGCCAGCTGAACAATAAACTCCGCATGTTCTCCAGCTTCAATGGCGGTTCCTACCGCTGTTTGTTCTCGAGCTACCCGCTGGCATTCCGCAAAAACATTTTTCTCGCGATTCTCCATTACTTCATTGGCTCTCGTCCGCTGCGGATCGGCATGAGCTACAACATAATCGGGGTACAGATAATATTTCAAATAAGTATTGGGCACGGTATCCGGATCAACCGCATAAACATCCTTAGCTTTTTGGAAGGTGTCCATCCAGCTAGCTTCACCCAACAGAGGATTCCCTTCTTCAACCGCTGCAGCATACCCAAACTTCTTCACATGCTCCTGCAAACGCGGCATTAAATCATTTCCTTGACGATCCGTCAGCTCCGTCCACCAGCCAAAATGGTTTAAGCCATAATAACGATCCACAATTTCATTCTCATTTTTCAAGCCTAAAATGTCCGCCATTGATTTCTTAATTGCCACAGGCATATCACAAATGTTAATAATTTTTGCTTCCGGTCGCAGTCTGCGGGTTGCTTCAGCCACAATCGCTGCTGGGTTAGAATAGTTTAACATCCATGCTTTAGGTGAGTATTTTTCCATAAAGTCAATCAATTCAATTACCCCAGGAATCGAACGCATCCCATAAGCTACGCCTCCTGGTCCACAGGTTTCTTGACCAACTACACCATGACGCAACGGGATTTTTTCATCCAGCTCTCGCATCTTTAATCCACCAACCCGAATGTGAGCCATAACAAAATCCACATCAGAAAAAGCGGTCTCTGGGTCAGTTGTCGCTAAAAATGAAATATGGGGGGCCCGTTCTCTAATAATTACTTCGCAGGCCTTTGCTACAACCTCCTGACGTTCTTGATTATTGTCATAAAATTTCAACTGACGTAGAGGGAATTTATCTTGATTTTCAATTAACATCATAACGATTCCGGCAGTATACGTACTACCTCCGCCAGCAATTACTACTGATTGTGCTTCTAAACTCATTACCTTCGCTCCTATTCTTCGATTCCTAAAATTTCACACACTTTTTCTTTGAATTCCTGCACACCCATGCCAATAATGACCTGGATATTCTTGCCATTTGTTACGACTCCCTTAGATTTTGGAAGATTTTCCAGTAGATGGGTGTTAACTTTTTCTGGGTCCTTCACTGTTACTCGCAACCGGGTAAAGCAATTAGTCACCAGCTCAATGTTCCCAGCACCACCCAAACCGGAAATCACCAAATCCTCATCCTGCTCTGAAACATCGATCGCTGTTTGATCAACTAGTCCATTACCTTCCGCAACTACTGCTTCAACCACTTCACGTCCCGGTGTTTTAATGTCCAGCTTTTTAATCAGATAAACAAAGGTAACAAACCAAACCACCATCATGACTAAGCCCACGATAATCACTAAATAAAACTTGGTCACCGAAGGACTGAAAACCGAATTAGAAACAACCGTATCAATCAACCCATAAAGCATATAGGTTCTAGCACCTAAGGCCCACAGCAAGGTTTCTGAAATGGCAGTTAACAGGCTATTCACTAACCATAATAAAGGCGAAATAAACAGAAAGGTGAAATCCAACGGTTCCGTGATCCCGGCAATGGCCGCCACAAACATCGATGGCAGCATCATCCCTTTAACCTCGTCTTTTCGTTCTTTGTTGGCACAATAAATAATCGCCAAGGTAATCGCAATTGAACCGAAAATCTTAACAAAGCCAAAGGTCGCAAAACGTAATGAGGAATCTAACTGCGTAATCGTATTGGCATTCGCCATCTCCGCATAAAAAATATTCGCCGCTCCACTGTAAACCTGTCCATTAATTTCCGTTGTTCCACCAAGAGCGGTAAAACAAAACGGCATCCAAAGCAGATGATGCAAGCCTGTCGGAATCAAGAAACGATTCCCAAAAGCATAGATGAAAACACCTAGTAAGCCCGTAGTCAAAATGACATCTGATAATGACGTAATCCAGCCATTAATCACCGGCCAAACATAAGACAAAACGATCGCCAGAGCCAAGATAATTGGAACCACAATCATGAAGGTCAACCGTGAACCGCCATAAATACTCAAAATATCATGCAGCTCTTTGTTAGAAAATTTGTTATGCAGATAACCAACTAAACAACCAACAATCATTCCCAAGAAAACATTCATATCCACTACCTGAAACCCTAAAACCATTCCTTGTCCTGTTCCAAACAGCCCCATTTCGCCAGCTTCAGCCAGCATATTGTTCATAGAAAGCCAAGCATTATTCGCTGCTAGGAAAAACAAAAAAGCAATAAGGGCAATCAAGCCTGCTTCCACTTTCTTCTTTTCAGCCAATGATGAAGCAATCCCAATACAGAAAATCAACGACAGGTTGTTCAACATGCTGTCCATCATCGTTTTAATCAGCGTTCCAAAGGTTTGTAAAAAGGCTGGCATGAAGCTCAATTGTAAAATCACGGCTAAAGCGAGAAACAACCCCATTACTGCCATGAATTTCACGGGTACAATGACTGCTCGTGAAAATTTCTGCATCGCTTCTGTCACTTTTACTTTCATTCGTTCTCCTCCCAAAATTTTTCGATACGTATCTATGACTCTAATTTACCTGTCGCCGCAACCGATTACAATGGATTGCAGCGATTGTGGACTTAGGTCCAGAGGTTGAAACGTAGTTTACCGGTCATTAAAAAAAGCCCCCTAAACATTAGAGAAACAATCTAATGCTTAGCGAGCTTTGAAAGCTTTCTATATTATTAATTGAAAAGATCCAGCTTTTATCAAAGCTATTTCATTTGATTAATGATCCAAACGTTCCTTTAAATATTTTTGTGCTTGAGCCAATTCTTCAGCCGGAATTCGTTGATATGAGATATTATTTTCCATAAAGCCTTCTCCTTTTAACTGAACCCCTTCAATCGTTTGGAGAGCAGGTCGATAATCAATCAGCAATAATTTCATCTCATCAAAGGTCAAATTAGTGCTGACGTTATCTTTCATGCAGCTTAAGATATCTTGATAGTCTATCAAACCGTTAATACTAAGAATTTGTTTTGCAATCACCTGGATCAATTGTCTTTGTCTAGCTTGACGGCCATAATCCCCCTCAGGATCATCATAACGCATACGAACATATTTTAATGCTTCAGTTCCTTTTAACTTCTGTACTCCTTCAGGAAATTCTGTTCCATCATAAGTAAAGGCATTACGATTCTCGATCTCCACACCGCCAACCTGATCTACTAAGGATTCAATGCCTTCCATATTAATCGATACATAGTAATTAATAGGAATGTCCAGCAGTTTCTCAACAGAAGCCTTTGCCATCTCTGGACCTCCAAACGCATACGCATGATTCAATTTATCCATTTCACCATAACCTGCTATCTCAGTATATGTATCCCGGGGAAGACTTAATAGTACGGTTTCCTCTTTTTTAGGATCGATTACTGCTACTAAAATAGTGTCCGAGCGTCCTTGCTCGTTACGCCCTAAAGCACCAGTATCTACCCCCAAAAGTAATACACTAAACGCTTTTTTGTTTTCCTTAGATATTTTTTCGACAGAGGTTTCGTGTTCAAGCGGCCGATATATCTCTTCTGATGTTGTTTTGACATCTAAAAACACTCTAGCTGCAAAAACAAACAAGAAAAGCATTACTGACAAAAAAAGAGCAGTCAAAATGAATAAAATAGTTTTCAATCGCTTTGTTTGCTGCTTCTCTGTTCCTTGGTTCTTTGGCATCTTTCTTCCTCCTAGAATTTTGTCAGTGGCTTTTATTCATCTCGTCCAAAAATATCTCTGGTATAGAGCTTATGCTCCACATCAGCTAGTTCTTTTTCTAACCGATTAGCCACGATTAATGAAGCTCGCTGCTTAAACCTCTCAAAATCCGTTTCCACCTCGTACGGAAAAGAATGCCCTTCTTTTAACGTTGGCTCGTACACAATAAAAGGGATTCCTTGCTCTTGAATACGTCGAATAATTCCCAGAATCGAGCTGTAGCGAAAATTATCAGAATCAGCCTTCATTGTCAGTCGATAAAAGCCAACAACCTCTGGCTGCTGTTTGATAATTTGCTGGGCAATAAAATCCTTTCTGACAGCATTCGCCTCTACAATCGCCCGAATTAGTGTAGACGGAACATCTTCGTAATTAGCTAACAGCTGTTTTGTATCCTTGGGCAAACAATAGCCACCATACCCAAAAGAGGGATTGTTGTAGTGCGTGCCTATTCGACTATCCATCCCCACCCCTTCAATGATTTCCTTTGTATTTAGCTGATGCAGCTCAGCATAAGTATCCAACTCGTTAAAGTAGGCTACCCGCAAAGCTAAGTAAGAATTAGCATATAATTTGATTGCTTCCGCCTCTGACGCCCCAGTAAGCAAAATCGGTATTTCCTTTTTCCAGGCATTTTTACTAAATAGCTCAGCAACTGCTTTTCCTTGAAGCGACTTTTCCCCTACAATGATTCGTGAGGGATACAAATTGTCTTGCAGCGCACGACCCTCTCGTAAAAATTCGGGAGAAAAAATGATGCGATCTGTTTCAAATTTTTCTCTTAATTGATTCGTGTAACCAACCGGTATTGTCGACTTGATAATAAAGAACGCCTCTGGATTTATATTTAGGACCTCTGCCACGACCTGATCAATTGACGAGGTATCAAAATAATTCTTTTGTGGATCATAATCGGTTGGCGTTGCTATTAGTATATATTCAGCAGAAGCTACAGTCTGGTTAAACTGATGCGTGAAGCGAATAGATAAATCATTGCGTGTAAGGAATTCTTGAATTTTTTGGTCTTCAATCGGGGAGCGTCCCTTTTGAAGCTGTTCAATTTTTTGTTGGTTAATATCATAAGCAATAACCTGATCGTTTTGGGCCAGCAGCAAAGCGTTGGCTAAGCCTACATAACCCAATCCTAAGACAGCTATTTTTGTCATCTTATCCTCTTTTCCAAATTTAAAGCCTAGTGGTTGCCTGATAATAAGGAAATATCTCTGGAACCGTACTATTCTTTTTAGTAAACCCTTGCTTAAAACGAAACAACGAGTCTTCGGGATCACTGGTTCTCCCGCCGCCTTCATTTACACGTTGAATTCCCTTCTTATAGAAAAACGCATAGGCCTTTTGGCTAACAAGATTATTAGCATGATAGGAACTATAGGCTAAGTCACGAGCGGTCAAAAAGGAATACGCACATAAAGGCGTGTATAAATAAAGTGCAGATTCAATAATTTGATTCTCTAAATAGGCATTAAACAAAACCAAACGTTCCTGAAATTCTTCAGCTAACGTGAGGAAAAAATCTCGTTCAAAATAGTAAATTTCGGCCGCTTGATTGTGATCCATCGTTTGATAATACAATTCTAAAAAACGTTCCAAATGCTCTATTCCTTCTGTAAAAACTTCAATGCCATTCTTTCTGGCTCGTTTCATGCCTCTTCGCTTGTCCTTGCGAGAATAACTTTCCTCTAAAATTGACTCTGGAGCAGTTTCAATGAGTACAACGTCACGAACTTTTCTTTTATTCGTTTCTTTAAATAGAGGATAGTCATTGGCTAGCAATGGATGAAATCGTTCCTCAACTTTACTGACTTTAGTATTTCGACAATAATTTGCAAAAGCCTCTGTGAATTCTTTCCAAATCTCTTCTTCATTACTTGTTCCTTCAATTAAAGGACCTGTATAACCATAAACAGCCTGCAGCTGATAATCCTCAGTCGATTCGTCTAGACGACCGCGCAGAAAGGGATAAGCTACCCTTCCTGATGAACTTTCGTAAAAGAAAAGCAATGGCTCATTATGCGGATCACGAACATGAAAAGCCGAAAAATATCCCCATTCATGCGCAGCATCCCATTGACGGAAGCTGTAAACCACTTGATTCCAAGCTTCTTTTTCTTTAATTATCTTCACTGACACACCTTCATCCTTCCACTTGTTTGATCATGGTGATATTTGAGGGTGAATAGCCCATTTTATGATAAAAATGTATAGCATCATTGTCTCCATAACAATTTAACGTCAATATACTTACACCAGTCTGTCTAGCGAAACCTTCAGCAAAATCCAGTAATTGTTTTGCTAATCCGTGGCCTCGATAGTTTTCTTTTGTGAATAGAGCATCAATCTGAAGACTAGCTGCTTTGCTGTTCCATTGACTTTCTCTGGCTGGATGAAGTGAAAACCACAGAAAGGAAACCCACTCCTCCTCCATTTGCAACCCATAAAAGAATTCTGTTTCCGACGATAATGCTTCCTCAACTGTCTCTTTCATTGAGTCTTCATGAAATGTTTTAAAAAAATCAGGGTATAGCTGTTGATGCAGCCGATGAATATCCTCAAGAAAAAGCAAAATCACTGAGGAATCAGTCAAGGGTACTATTCCCATAAAAATCCCCTTCTTCCAACTCTGGCCAAAGCACTGTCTTTCCGACATAAAAAGAAACTGGCTCTTCCTGAGTGTATTTCATTTTTGAGCGCAGCATCGGATTATCTAATGCTGTGGTATTACCGCCACCAACAATCAGCTTGGGCATGTCGATTGTGTTAAAGTAATCTAGAAAATTTGCTGCACTGACAAATCCCAAATTGTATTTCCTATAATTGCGATCATTGCCCATTACAAATCCAATCCCGCTAGTTGGTGAATGTAAACTGATTGTCCCATTAATTCGTTTTCCGTCTTTGTAACAAAAAAAGAGAGTAAACAGCTCCTGCAGCTCTTCGTGAAGAAAAACAAAAAATTCTTTTTCAAAATAGAAGACCTCCTCTGCTTGATTTCGCTCCATGGTGTCATAATACAATGCTAAAAAGTCATCGATTTCTTCTATTCCTGCCTGGATAAATTGCAGATCATTTTCTTTTGCCATTCGTAGATAACGTCTGTTTTTCCGGTGTGTAGTGTGATATAGGTTTTCGAAATCTAAAGTGGTACAAACCACTAATTTACGTTTTTCATAGACTTGGCTTTCCGGAAAAAGTTTGATTTGATTTTGATAAACGGGATGAAATCGTTCCTGAATCAATACAATATTTTCATCCTCACAATACTGACGAAAGTCCTTCTCACAAGCTTGCCAAATTTTTTCAACAGAATCTCCTTCGTAAAGCGGGCCCACGTGTCCATACACCGTATCCAAATAAAAACGATTCTTGCCTTTTTCTGAATATTCTGGATGAAGGCTCAGCTTTTTTAAACAAAATGGATACGCTAAACGACCCTGTTCACATTCAAACAAAAACAACCTTGCCTCAAAGGATGGATCTCTTAAACGAAAGGCTTCATGATAACCCCACAGATGAGAAACGTCCCAAAAAGGAAAGCTCTTAATGCTTTCATTCCATTGCTTTTTCTCAGTAATAATTTTCATTTTCTTTTTCCTCTCCGGCAGACTTAACTAAAAAAGGCTGAAGCTGCTTCACTAAATAAATCATATCTTCCTTGGTATATCGCTGATCACAAGGCAATGGTAGAATATTTTGCGCGTAAAAATATGCCCAACTGCTTTTAGCTTGTGTCTTAATAACATTCGGCCACAGCGTTGGCAAATAAATTCTTTTTGCTGCTAGTTCTTTACGAATCCTTGCACCGTTCTCAACTAATAATGGATAAGAAAAAGCACCCTCCACTTCGCGATAATGCAGCCCATTAACCGCCTGCAGCTCCCGACTCAAGACAGTCATATTTTGTGTACGTTGTCCTTTAATTGCTTCATAGGGTACAGCCCGCAGCAAATTAGCTGTGAGCTTGGACATTTTTTTGATTGGATTTTTATCCAATTGCTCTTCATTTTCCTGATATTCCTGGTAGTAATTTTCAGCTGAGTCTTCAAATCTTCCCAATAGGTGGCCCATTCGTGTACGTGAAGAATCAGTTGGATAAACGTCATCAAGTCTTTGATCAATAAACAGATACGCCCCGTCAGGAACACCAAAAAATTTCCGACATGTATAGAATGTATCCACCTCAGCTACTGGAGGTTGAAAAAAAGCCTGCGTATTATCAACTATGATATTCCTATACTTTTTCTGGTAATCCTGAATTGCACGATTACTTAATTGTCCATAGTAATTCACCAAATAAAGTCCCTCGTCAACCGATAACTGCCGAGAAAATATTGGCTGCAGGTGACGATCGATTGGATAAAAACTGACCGCAACTCCTGAGGCGGACAAAACCTCTGCGACACAATCGCATAAATAATCAGGCAAATAAATCCGAGTATACTTTCGAGCCTTAACGATATAAAGTAAACAGCTTCTTGCTTTATCTAAAGCAACTGCATTCAGGTAATAGTCTGTTCCTTCAAATGTTTCCAAACCAAAATATCCGCCAATTTCTCTCATAGTTACTCCTTTTTCTGCTTTCGCCTCATTAACCATTGTATTATTTCTATAAATCGTTTCATTTCTTCTCGATTTAAAAGGTAACTCGACCCTAAATAGACACAGCAGCCGATTACAATCTTAACTAGCAAACTTATTATAGGACCGTAGGGAAGAATGAATCCCACAATACTAATCACTAGTAACATTAATCCTCCTGAAAAAAATACTCGGATTAAATCCTTCATCTGCTGAACCAATGAATAGCCGATAATTTCTTCAGTATAAAATCCATTGATGTATAGCGTAATAAAATTCATGAAGAAATCTAAGATCACTAGAGCCATTACACTTCGGAAAATAAACAGCGTAATCAGGGTAGTAACCAAGCCAATCGCTTTTTTTACCAGCTCCAAAGCTAAAAATCGATCCGTTCTGCCGACAATCTGTAACAAATTCAAATTTAGAACATGAATTGGATAACAGGATGCTGTCAGTGCCATTATTTTGAAATACGGTACCGCGGTTAACCATTTTTCCCCGAAGACTAGTTGAAAAATTTCTGTTCCCGTTCCGGATAATCCAAAAGAAACAGGAATGGCTACGAATGAAACTAGTTTTAAAATTCGAGAAAAAGCAGTGGATAATATCTTTTTATCTTCCTTATAGCGGCTCAATACCGGAAAGCTTACCTTTTGAACTGCCCCTGACAAGGACCGCGGTATTACGTCCTGCATTTTTTGGGCATTAGAAAAATAGCCTAAGCTAGCCGCCGAAAAAAAACGACCAATCAAAATGGAATTGAGGTTATTATATGCAGTATCTAGCATAGTGGAAGCCACCAGCTTCCAACTATAGCCAAACATTTTCTTAAAACTGCTAACCTGGAATTTCCAGACTGGTACCCAGCGATTCATGAAGACAGTTAAAAGAGAACTGATTGTCGTATTTAGTACCTGCTGAAGAACTAAACTCCAGACACCTAATCCTAAATAAGCACAGAGAATGGCTGTCGCTCCAGATAAACAAATGGCGTAGGCCGTGATGACCGTCTGTATTTTAAAATTTAGCTTGATTGTTAATTGCGTACGCTGTACTAAAGCAAAAGCATTCATAATCAAACTGATTCCCAACACTCGCAACATTGGGGCTAAAATTGGGCGACCATAAAATCTAGAAACAGCGGGCGCATAAAAAAACAGTAACCCATATAATAAAATAGCTATCCCCAGATTAAAGAAAAAGACAGTGGAAAATTCTTCTTCAGTCGGCTCTTTTTCATGTAACAGCCAAGTTTGAAAGCCCACATCAATCAGAACATTAGACAATGAAATAAAAATGGTCAGCATGCCGATTAAGCCAAAGTCTTCTGGCAGCAATAAACGAGCCAAAAAAATTTGAATAACAAAGGTTGCCCCTTGCCGTCCCAGCATCTCTAGGCCCGTCCAAAACATTCCCTTCACCGTTTTTTTCTGAATCGTTCCGTTTACTCCTTGTGAGTTGTTATTATTCACACAATTCTTCCCTTCAGTTCTTTAGATGCTTGTGCGCTTAGTTTCAATTAAACGATTTTTTTAAACTGCTTGATCAGCTCGCAAATTCGCTTAACATCGGACAAGTCCAGATCCGCATAAAGCGGCAACGTCAACACTCTTTTTGACATTCCTAATGCTATTGGCGTTTGAAACGGGTCAAACTGATTGTGATAGCAATCAAAAGAACTGGTAATCGGATAAAAATACTTTCTAGGATGAATGCCATTTTCAGCTAAAAATGCAGCTAACTGATTTCTAGTCGCACCGTAGCATTCTGGCTGGACAATAATCGGATAATAGGAATAGTTTGATTGAACCTCTTTCTGCTTTTGGTTAACGATTATTCCTTCTACATCCTGCAGTAAACTATCATACAATTCCGTTGCTGCTTTTCTATGCTTAATATTTTCTGAGAGACTTTTCAAATTGCACAAGCCCATCGCTGCCTGGAATTCATTCATTTTGGCATTTGCTCCTACACCATCCACCACGGTCTGACATTGAATTCCAAAGTTTTTCAACTGATCCAGCTTGTAGCCTATTTGCTCATCCTTATAACAGGCACAGCCGCCTTCAATCGTATTGAATACCTTAGTTGCGTGAAAGCTGTACATTGCGGCATCCCCATAATTACTAATTCCTTGCCCCTTATAAGTCACACCAAAAACATGAGCAGCGTCATAAATAACCTTCAAATCATACGCATCGGCAATCTTTTGAATCGTCTCAACCTCACATACATTCCCGTATACGTGAACCGGCAAAATTGCTGTCGTTTTATCTGTAATCAAAGCCTCAATTTTAGTTGGATCAAGTGTGAAATCCTCTGGTTTAATATCACAAAAGACCGGAGTAAGATTATTTCTTACGATTGCATGAGTAGTAGAGGCAAAAGTATAAGGCGTTGTTATGACCTCTCCAGATAGATTCATAGCTTGAAGCAGCAATTCTAAAGCTGAATGACCATTAACAAACAAGGAAAGTTGATCTGTTTGCAATACTTTTTTCAGCTTTTCTTCTAATGCCTGTGATTTTTCTCCTCCATTAGTCATCCAGTGAGATTTCCAAATGTCACTTATTTCTTCTACATACTCTGCTAAACTAGGCATTGAAGCTCTAGTAACGTAAATATCTTTCACTTTTTTCCTCCACCTATTAGTCGGCCAACAACTTTTGATAGAAATGGTTCAGCCGACGCATTATCTTATGTAGTCTAGGACTAAATTGATACAATTTATAATTGAATAAAACTTGTTTTTCAAATTGATTTTTCGGAGGTCGTTTACTGAAAGAATCCACAATCTCCTGATAATTTTGAAGCAATCGGTTTGTTTCTTGATGATTGTAGGAATTAGCAATCAGAATAGTCGAAAGAATTCTACTCTCAATAACTGAACGATAGCGAAAATGCGATTCTTGATTAAACAGAAGCTCAGCTTTAATGGTTCGTTTCAAATAGTCAATTCTCTCCTCAGATGAATGTTTGGCATAGTTGGTACTCCATCCATTAGGCACGTTTTTCCGATAAACCGACATTGTTTCATTTAAAAATAAAATGGTCCCCTTTTGAATCGCCCAGCGGAGAATGCAATCATCGCCATTGAAGTGCTCGGCCAACGTTGTTTCATTTTCACTAAATTCCCTCATATATCTCGTTTTAAAAAAATAGCTGCCAGTCTGAAACAAGTATTCCTGATACTGTAAATATTCGGTGCCGCTAATTAAGCACTCTTGGTTTATCTTTTTCTTTGAAGGTAAATATTTGTTAGGATGACGACCACTCTCATCAATCAATTCCACGCGATGAACACAAATGCTGCTGTTGGGCTGTCGCTCCATGGCATCATATTGCTTTTGCAGCTTGTATTGATCAAGCCAATAGTCATCACCTTCCAAAAATGCCAAATATTTTCCTCGACATCTTGGCAAAATAAAATCCTTGTCAATATTCACACCTTGGGAGACCTGATTTTGTTCTTGTATGATCGTAATAAACAAACTAGGATACCTTTTGGCAAACTCTTCTATTATTTTCGGAGTACGATCCGTTGAAGCATCATCATGAACAATCACTTCAAAAGGAAATAAAGTCTTCTGATTCACCACACTCTCCAATGCTTCAGCTATATAATTTTCCTGATTGTATGTAGTAATGCAGACAGATACCTTAATTACTTCAGTAAACATGCCTAACTCCTTGCTTTCGTGGGTTTTTGGGATTAATAATTAGTACCTGCTGATCAGCTAAAAGAAGTTTGGGATTTACCTTCAAAAGAAGATCACTATACCCCGGAGAATAATCTCGAGCCAATAGCTGCCAAGCTTCAGCAAGATTAGGCACGCGATGGGTGCTATGATGACAGTCACTAGCTACTATTTGGACAAGCTGATGCTTCAACAGAATTTGTACTGTGTGCCGGATTGTTTCTCCAAACTCTCCTAAAATACTGCCGCTATTGATTTGTAAAAAATACCCTTTGCGATTCCATTCATAGGCAATCGCAGGATTGTCAGTGATGAACTTGTATCGTTCAGGGTGAGCAATCACTGGTTTTAGGCCACAGGCTTCTATTTGTTTTAAACAGTCGCAAGCGAAATTTGCATTGGCAGTGAAAGGGAATTCTACCAATAGATAGCGACTGTTTCCTAAAGTGAACAACTCCTCATTCCTCCAAGCTTGTCCCACTGCAAAATCCCCCATCACTTCCATCCCTAAATGGAGATTTAGCGGTATTTCATGAAATTGGAGCATGCTCTTCAAATAGCTGAAAGATTCAAGGATCTGGTTTTTATGTGTAAGCCCTGCTTCCTTTTTCATATTTCCATGAGGAGTCAGAACAAGCTCCTTTACACCGTTAGCAGCCGATTGCATTAAAAGCTCTAGAGACTCTTCTAAATCGACCGCCCCATCATCAACACCAAACAAAATATGTGTATGGCTATCAATCAATTCGTTCACCTTCTTGTACCCTAGCCGTTCTATTCGTTTTCCCCGCTAGTTTGATTAATACCTTAAGCAAAAGAAGCTTTGCCTTCTCGTGACGATTTTCAGGCACAGCTACTTTCACAAGAGCTTTCAGTTGGGGATTTTCCAAGCAAGTCCGCCCCATTTGCAGTCTTTGTCTCACTGTATACTGCTTTTGTTCTTTAACCTGCAGCAACTGAAGTATCACCTTCATCGCAATATCTTTGCAGTAATAACTATGATGTGCGGGATAATCTTTGGTCAGTTGTACTATCAGCTGACAAATTTGGAGCAGAATTTTCTCTTTTCCAATATGGAATTTGGTCATTAGTGAATTAGGCCTTAAATAATGATAATGATAGAAGGCTTGATCTATGACCTTAATTCGTTGAGCAGCTGCTATAACTTGCAAGGAAAAAAGCAAATCCTCTAATATTCTCAGCTGTTCATCGAAAAAAATCTCCTCTTGAAGCAAAAGCTTTCGCCGAATCAACTTATTCCAAGGAGCATTCAATAAAAATTGCTTATAGCATTCATAAAATGGTTCATTGAAAAATTCTTTCTTACTACCTGAGTAACCCGATGCTGTTTTACTCTCTTTGAAAGACTCTTGCTCATATAAATGGAAGCCAAAGATCAGAACATCCGTTGAAGAGCCCGAATCGGTTGCTGCTTTCACCAATTCTTCAATCGTACATTGATCCAACCAATCATCACTATCCATAAATAGCAGGTATTCACCTGTACTTTCTTTTATACCAAAGTTCCTTGCCGCTCCAGGACCGGCATGCTCTCGCGGATAAAAGCGAACACGAGAATCTGCTGCGAATCTTTTCAACAATACTGCTGGTGGCTGCATAGCACTTCCGTCATCAATAATCAGAATTTCTATTTTTTTATAGGTTTGCTTTATAAGTGATTCATATCCATTTTGAATACAGTCATAGCTGTTATATACTGGAATGACAATTGATACTAACGGTTCTTTCTCCATTTTTTTGATTCATCCTTTTATAATTCCACGTAACTCATTTCTTTACTGGCTATTTATTTGAATGACCGTTGTTTTTGCTTCTTCAATCTGCTCATGAACTCGATTTAGTTCATAACCAGTTGCTGCCAGCAAACCAATAAATAAAATCAGCAACAAAAAAAATGTTTTTCGATTTTTCATTTCGTCTCCTGCACTTTCTATTGTTCGGGTAGTTGCCCTACTTCATTAGATAAGCCCCCATAATACTTGTCATAATTGCTTTTCCCATAAGAACCATAATAACTTCCATCAAGGTCAGAAAAATTCAACAGATATCCCTTCAGCTTGAAGCTATTGCTTTCCAGCAATGATAAGCTATGTTGAACTGTCTTTATTTCAGTACTATTTTGCTTAACAAGAAATATTGTTTGGTCGACCAACTTAGCTAGCTGGGGCAAACATTGAAGCGACTCCAGCGAAACACTATCTAGTAAAATATGGCTATACTCAGTCTTCAGTCTTCCTAGAAGCCCAGAGAGTTGCTTCATTCCTTCTTGGTCTTCAATGCAAGCTTTTTCAAACTCATGAAGAGACAAACAGAGGTGATCATAGCTTTCTTCTTTTTTAATAAATGTTGAAATTGCTGAGTTTTTCTTCAGTAATTGTCCTTTGCTATCCTCCTCTGATCCATTGACCAGTTCTAAGACCAACGTTTTTTGGTCTTTACTTCCAAGAGTTTTAGCTATTTCTTTTGTGATTGTGGTTACCCCTTCGTTTGGCTTCGAAGCAATAAATAGGACTACCTCTCCTTTTTGCAAGCGCAGCTTTAAAACAGATGCTTTCATTTCTTGAGCGAAAAGGTCTTGAGATATTAATTGCTGGCGATAATTCCGTTTACGTTTTGCTGTTTCATTCGCCAGCTTAGGGAACACACCATAGTTTCTTAAGGTAGTTAGACTAGCCATTGATTTGGTTGATTGAATTGTTTTGTAGCGGAAAGTAAATAGCAGTAAAAAGAGGCCATCTATCACTATTCCTATGCACAAGCTCACCAAAAATAAGATCAGCAGTTGTTCGTAATCCTCAACTAAGGTCAACTGTTTTACATTTTCAATTTCACTGATAACAACATTGCCCAGATCCTTTGCCGCATATTCTGGATAACGAGTTGATACAACATCCATTACCCTTTCAGCAATTTCTGGATTACTTGATTGAACAGATAGTCTTAACATATTCACTGAATTGACTACTTCAATATTTAAGTTATAGCTATCTTGATCTGTAAGCTCCACTTCGTCTTGGATAATTTCATTTAATTGACTGTTTAGCAGCTCCGGAAAACTTCCTGCCAAAAACATGGTTGCTAAATTATCCTGAGCAGTCTCTCCAGTGATAGTCACCGTGTAAATTGTCTGCTTTTCATAAATGGGTTGATAGGTAAGTGCCCAGAAAAGGACAGCCGCTAATATAGTAGAAAGTAGTGTCAGCAGCATCGACCAACCATACCGCTTAAACCCTAAAATCATCCGTTCGATTGTATCCTTCATCTGAATAGTGATGCTGTCACCTGTCAAATTTTGTGTATACCTATTTGTTTGTTCTCGCATTTTTTGTCCCCGTCATCCATAGTCTTTAATCCTTTAGTGGAACTCCGTTTAAAATAAAACCGATTAATGAGAGATTGGATAATCTCATATCTTCAATCACTTTATTTACCTGATCAGCATTGGTGGTTCCTTGTCTGACCACCAATAGAATTTCTTCTGCTAAAGAAGCCTTAAGGTAAGTTTCTTTAACGATTCCAATTGGTGAAGTATCAATAATGATATAGTCGTATTCTCTTTTCAAAACTTTCAAAAACTGCTCTAATCGTTCTATCACAGCTGGCTCTTCATGAAAAATTGCTTTTTTCCCGAATATATAGTCAATCCCTAAATCTTCATGCTGCTTAATGTATTGCTTAATTTTTTGTGGTTTTGTTTCCAGCAACAGCTGACTTATTTCTGTAGATTCAGTAACTTCCACATGAGCATATTCAGCCAATTTGGGATGCCTCAAATCTAAGTCCAATAGCAAAACTTTTCTATTTAATTGATGCAATGCAATCGCAAGATTTAAAGCTGCTGTACTTTTTCCTTCACCTGGATTTACACTGCTGATCAATAGCACATTATGCTGAGCCTGCCGCATTGAATAATCAATACTTATAGCTGTTTTTTGGTAATCCTTTACAATAGCTGCTGGTGTAGAAATCTGCGAAATTACTACCTTGCCCTTTTTGTCCTTTTTTTGAGCGGCAATACTGCCTATAAAACGTCCATTGATTTTTCTTTTGGCTTGTTCAATGGTATAAACCTTGTCACTGAAAATATAACTCAGCGCTACTAAGAAAATTCCTAAAGTTAAAACCAGCCCGCTAACCGCTGCTGCAAGTAAAAATGACCGATTAGACTTCTCCTGAATTTGCTCAGCATTTGGTAATGAGAAAGTATCTAAAAAATAGCTATCCTGACTGTAATTGATCATCTTCTTATAATTGTTAATAGCCGATTTAGCTATACTAAACGCTCGTTTAGGGCTAGTACTCTCTCCTTCTAAGAAAATAAGGTTAGAAGCCTCTTCAGACACAATAGTTAGTTTATCTGCTGGTTGACGATCGCCCTCCACATTTTCCCAGACTAATTGGCGAAAAATCTCACTATCTAACAGGCCATAATACTTATCCGCAGCCTGAACAAAGCGATTCTCATTAAAGGACAAGCCTACATCTGTCCTTGGAATAATTGCTACACTGCTTCTGACAGTGTATTTGCTTGGCATATACTCATTGATTAGAATATAGGTTCCCACAAAAGCTATAATTGCAAGGCTAACAATAACACCTAATGATTTTCTTATTAGCCGCAACAGACTTGAAAATCCTATTGTTTGTTTTTCTTGTCGATCCATCCTATTCTCCTCCTTCTACACAGACATATAAGGTCGCATGACCTTTTTGGTTTGTTGTAGGAGAGGTATATTGATAGACAACTTGATAAACTCCTGGGACTGCCGGATCAACATTGGATGAGTAAGTAATTGCTGACGCATCAATGGATTGTCCGCCAGCATCTTCTTCCTCAGTTGAAACCTTGTTCGCGCCATTAGTTACCCGCATGGTCTCCTCATCTTCTACCGCCTGTAAATAATTCGTTGGATCAAACGGTGTGTTTATAGGTAAGTACACAATATATTCAGAAAGCTTAATAGCTGGACCTTTCTCACTGAGAGCTGCTTTCACCTCAACAGTGACCGGCAACTGCGTACGATCCCCCAAGCTATTAACAACCTCAAGTGTTACCTGATAGTCCCCAGGAATAAGCTCTCCATCATTGCCATTTATTCCTTCACCTGTTATTTTTATAAACGGTGTCAAATCCCCATCTTTGACATCTGATGCTGTTAACAGTTCCCTTAGATCCAACTCCAAATTGCTGGAAGTTTCTAAAGGCGCTTCGATTGAAAACCGAGGAGGATGATAGTCTTGATAAATAAGCTTCCTCGTTTCCTTAACCACATTCAATTGCTCATCAATGGCTACATAGGATATATCAAATGTTTTACTTCCCTTATTTTCGCCTTTACTAATCTTGTCAACGAAAATACTGTCAGTTAAATTCCCTTCTACCTCGTCAACTGCTGTCACATCTTTTAATAGCTCTTCATCCGTGCTGTCAACATCTGTCTGCAAAGGAACCTTTGGAACAGAAAGAACTGGTGGATCAGTATCCTTATTTTCATAAGTTTTATACAAATATGTCCCTAATATTATGAGTGAAATTACACATGCTGAATAAACTACTACCTTAACTATCTTCATTTCTTCCTCCTGCAATCTGTAAAGCTTTCATTCTTATTACGTTCTCTATTTTGTAACCCTAAATAGAGTTCCACTAACCAGCCTCTTTTCTTATGGTAGGTGGATAGTCCTTTTATTAAGAGAAACAGTGCTGAACGAAGATCGCCCTTTCCTACGACCAGCTGCCGTCGTATCGCCATGTGTTGATTTTTATTGATCAACTGCAGCTTTTTATCTGTACAACCTTGTGCTTCAGCGAAGTTTTCCATATAAACAAAGCTTTTTTCCAGATTTCGCAGATAGTTCATTCGAGTCTCTTGCGTATGCATTTTTTTGCCTGAAGTGTTCTTTTCGTGGAAACGGCGATAAATAACTGGGTAATCTAAGAAATACCCACTGCCACGACACAATGAAAGCTTCCAGACGATTTCGTCTTGGGCCCATTCGTCATACCAAAAAGGCGAAATTTCTTTTATTAATGATCGTCGTATTCCCATCGTGCAGCCAACTGATCTCAGATACATATTTTTCTGTGAAAAGGGAATCTGTTCTATTTGATAATCAGTATGTTCAATCGCCGGAATTTCTTTAATCACTGGCTCCTCTCCTTGAAAAGAAGCAAACCGGCCTGCCAGCATCTCTATTTGGAGATTGTTTTGCATGATTTCAGCCATCAATTCAATTTTTTCAGGTCGCCATAAATCATCTTGATCAGCAAAAAAGAGTAGTTCCCCTTTAGCCTGCATCGCTGCTTGGCGAAAATTATTGCAGTATCCCATATTTTTTTTATTGCAATTCAGGTGCCACCGAGAAGTCAGCTGATTCTTTTTGATAAACTCAGAAATTATAGCTACTGTATTATCACTGGATGCATCGTCAAAAATTAGTACCTCATCGGGCTGAAGGCTTTGTTTTTTTAGTGATTCTAGCTGAGAAAAAATCACCTCTTCCCCATTAAAGGTAGCCATGATGACCGATATTTTCATAATTGCTTTTTGACTCTCTTTCTATAGGTTCAGATAAATGATAGGCAGCAGCAAACAACATAAATACATAATCCAAGGTGCCCAATGCATCTACCCAGTAAAGATTTATAAAATAGCAGCCACAGGAAATCAGCAGGGCTAATGATAATTGCGAGCTCTTTAATAAAGCTGTTTTAAGCATTCGTCCCATAAAACAGAGATACAAAATAAGCTGAATAATCAATCCTGGATAAGCTACTTTGATAAACTGATTAATATAATAATTGTCAATGGAATGGATATGAAATCCTTGATAATACCAATTAAACTGATAACCATTTCCCTGTCCTAAGAAGGGATTTAACCAAGCCAATGATAAAATTTTAGGCAGCCATTCTCTATACTGCTCACTATTTTTATAAGTCGACAAATCCTCAGTATTAAAATTTGAGGCTAAATTCGTATTCAACACTGCGTCAATGACCAGACTGAAACGACTTAACAAGGATTGGATAGGCGTTAGATGAAAAAGTAAAACAAAGAGACAAAGAACCATCCCTGCAATCACACTAGAAATCAGCAGTACTTCTCGTTTCCTTGTACTGAATATAGCTACTAAAGCGATGGCCAGCATTAAAATACCAATGGTAGATCGAGACCCCGTCATTAGCGTATTAATAAATATCAATGTCACGCCAAAAGGTCGATTGAATAAATTTAATCCGCTATCTTTTTTGTAGCAAATAATGGCCAGCATCAAAATTAAGAACAAGCCATAACCTAAGGGGTGATGTGCCGGTCCGAAAATACGATAAGATCCCCCACGAATATATTCTCCTGTTGTCAAGCCTTTAATAATTTCAAACTTTGTGAAAATTGAAAACTTCGTTAGATACTCGATAATCCCCATAAAACATAAGATATAAGTAATCTTGATCAACAATTGCTGAAATTTCTCGACTGGAAAACCTGCATTAAACAAATACAAAGCGGTATAAAAAACTGCTATCTGATCGAAAAGTGGATTTAACAATGTGTTGGGATTGATTCTTACGAGACTTGTGATTAGCAAGACTGCTATATAAATGATAAACAGCACATTATAGTGCATTTTAGTAATAACCTGAAAAAAGTCTTGCCGTCTTTGAGGAGTTCTCATGATCAGACACCAGATAACTAACAAACAAAGTCTTTGTACATTCAAAAAAGAAAAGCCTAAATAATCAGGGATAAAAAAGATGGCTACAATTAATACATTCATCAAGGTATAAAGATTTATGTTAATTGCTCCTTGGTTAAACAATTTATCCTTTTGGCTAGTTACTCTTTCCATAATTCTCCCTTCACTTCGCTTTGTTTTATGATTCCTGCGTACTTAATTGAGACAGGAGAATCTTTTGGTATTATTGACACATCTTTACCCCCACAATTCTTTTTCCATAATTTCATCAGATGGTCCTAGTCATTTTCCACTGATAGGCTTTACCTGAAGCATAAGAAAAGAAAGGTGCCGTCCATCGGTTGTACATTTTTATATAGGTGCCAATCATTCCCTTGTTCAGGTAAGGATTTTTTTTATAGTTAGGAAAGTACTCTGCTATCAATGCTGTCAGCTGGCGAATAGTTGTTTGCTTGACACTTCGATCGCCTAAGCTGTTAATCCTACCTAAACAACTGCAAAGTAAAATTTTCACACAAAAATATTCCAGCTCCAGATAATAATCTTTCCAAAACCCATTCAGCTGATAATAATTGATGATCTTTTCAATAACTGTCAGCATATCTCCTACCTTCATGTTGCCCACTAAAGTTTGGGTAGAATTCGTTCTTGCATAATGGGTTACCAAATTTGCTTCAACAAAGGCCGTTTTTTCTATCCAAGGCAATAAATTCAAATAAAAAGCTGTATCCTCATAAATAAGCCCTTCTGGGAATAGAACCTGAGATTTTTTAACAAGTTGTCTACGATACAGCTTATTCCAAGGAGAAACCAATGGATCGATAAAAAAATCTTGTATTGTCGTACGCTTTTTTATCGTGCCATAGTTTGGCAACTGAAACTCTTCATTATTAATAATTTTGCAATATCGATACCCACATTCCACCAAGTCTGCCTGATTGTATTCAGCTTCTTGATACATTTGTTCATACATATCTATTGCAACAACATCGTCAGAATCTACAAATCCAACATACTTGCCTTCAGCAATACTCAGACCAAGATTGCGTGCTTTTGCTTGTCCGCCATTTTTTTGTTGAAAAAGTCTGATTTTTTCTGGATATTTTTGTGCAAAATCTTCAGCAATTCTTCCGGAGTTGTCGGTTGATCCATCATCTACTAAAATCAGCTCTATCGACTCCAAGGTTTGGTGAATCAAGCTATTCAAGCAAGCTTCCAAATAGTCCTGTGTATTATAAATGGGTACAATTACACTAACGTCTATATTATTCCGCAAAGTTTTTATACCGAATCAGCTCTTTTCCATCATAGATCTTAATCCAACTTCCGGCTGCCACTTCAAAAGGCAAATCAATATTCATTGCTTCGTAGCTGGCCTTCTTCTTTTGAGCTTGCTTCACCGTCAAAACGGGAGGAACTTCGATTGTTGTGACACCTAAGTCCGTCTCCACTCGTAGTTTACGACTAGCCTCAGTCTCGTTGGTAGCACAAAAAATAAAGCTTCCATCTTCTTTTCTGACAGAGCTAACATAGACTGTCGATTGCATATCACAATTAATGACTTCTTGTCCCGCCCATCCGTCGACATTGCCTAAAGACTCATTTGTGTAAACAGGTCCCCATTCTGAAGTATTGCCAAAGCGCAGGTTTTCAAAGTGTAAATCCTTCATTTCATAGTCAGTGGGAACAAGATACAATGTAAAGGCTCCACCATTCAAAATCATATTTTTAAAACTCATGTCATAACCATTCGCCATATCCATCTTAATCAGCATGGCCGAATTATGTCCGTAGTGAGGATAAACACGGGGCATCTCGATTCTGACATTATCAATAGAAATGTTATGAGCATCTGTATGACCAAAGCCCGCAATTTGAATTCCATCAGAATGATATTTTTCTGGATCCCCTAATCCATTATTAAAGATATAGCTATCTTGAAGGATCACATTGGCTCCGATTTGAAGTGCATCTCCATATGACTCGTAAAACTTACAATGATAAAATTGACTATTTGAAGCACTCACCGGTTCTGTCAAAAAATCACAATTTGTAAAAATTAGTTGCTTCTGAATATCGTTAGTCAAATTGATTCCTTCTGAAAAATAGCAATTTCTGAACTCAATAGTTCCCGTTGGACTGACTTGATTATTATTTGCTAAAAACAAGGGTAGATCCGCAAAAAAAATATTTTCAAATAGCAATGTTTCCTCATCAAAGCTGCTGCTTTGCAGCTTCATGACATAATCATTCTCCCGTTTTTCCAAATACCCTTCCTGAACATAATATTCAGGAGTCAGCATTGGTTGGGTCAAATCTGCCCCAGTATTGTAAAAATCGGGAATAACTGCTTCGCCCCCTTCTCGATTATCAAAATCAGAAATAATCGGTACTGCATTTTTAACGGTGACATTCGTTCCATCAACTTCTATTTTTAACTCTTGTTTCTTTTTTGTCTCGGTTTCAATTGCATCACTCGAAGGACTAGAAGGCTCATGATTCAGCCAAATCACAAAGCTGCATATTCCAACAATTATGATTAAACAAACCACTATAAAAATGATTCTTCTTTTCTTTGTCATTTGACACTCCTTTACTCATCAATTTTTTGTAATAAAAATTGTGGGAAATATAAGCTGATATCGGAATGGTTCGAGTATTGTTGAATATCCTTAGTCACATGAAAATCATTTTGCCTTAACTCCTCAATCAGCCCACTAATATGCTCCCCATAGGTATGTTCCTTCTCTGAATAATGGAGATGAATAGTGATTGAATCCGAATGTGCTGTATATTTGTTTATTTTTTTCTCTAGATGCGTGTTAAGAACATCCAATTTACTTTGATCTATATTATTTCCAGCAATATAACGTAATGTTTCCTCTAGTTTATTAGCGGAGTCAGTGAAATACTCTCCTAAACGATACTGAGGAGCCCCAGCAATTATTGTTGAACCTGGAACGCGCAAGCCAAAATTCAACGCTGCATAGCCCCCCTTACTGGAACCCGCAAAAATAATCTTTTCATAAGCTGCTTCTTGGATTTTCTGTTCAATAAATGCTTCTACTGCTTGCTCTACTGAAAAATTCATTTCTCGTCCTAGATAGTAGATTCCGCGTTGATCATATCCCCAGTCATCCAAGATAAATAATTGGTCACAATCTATACCTTTTAAAGTGCGCACGTAGTTATATCGAGCTTTAACCCCTCTTCGAGTACAAGAGCTAAAAACAATAATAAGCACGTTACTATTTTTCTTTTTAAACATATAATGGATTTTTTCATTTTTTATCTGGAAGCATTTTTGCTTTGTCAGGAGCATAAGCTTAGTGGCAATATATTCAAAATATTTATTGATTCGCTGATATAAAAGATTTTTTTTCGAATTTTGCTGTATATTGGCTAACTCATGATCTAGTTCTTTCAGGTAAGCTGCTGTGTTAGAAGTAAAGGGCTGAAATTTCCTAATACGAATTGTTGACAGCAGCTTTTCCATAAGGTCCATCTCCTGGCAGCAGCAAATCAAGTTTTGTTCATTGAACTGCTTAAGCAACTCTAACTGATGATCATCCACATGCTCATGGTATTTCGCTAAACGAGGAACAGCCAATACTTTTTTCCCTAGCTTCAAGGCAGTAATAATTACTCCTGTTCCACCATGGGTAATAAGTAGATCGCATTGTTCAAGCTTCTCCTCAAAACAAGCCTGATCCATAAATCTGACATAAGAATAATGTTGAGGCTGGTAAGTGCTGTGTCCTATTTGAGCAAATACCTCTTCTTGAATACTTCCGTCTTGTTTTAGCTGATCAATCTTTATTAATAAACGGTCAAAAGGAAACTTTTGACTCCCTACCGTAACAAATATCATTGCGACTCCTTTTTAATAGATTGAACCTAAACAAATTGCATCTTGGTAAAAATACAGCATGGATTGCCATTGGACATACACCTTATCTGCGATTTTTACCATTACTCGTCCAGTTAATGTCGGTCCCTCCGACTTGGCAAAGGATTCAATAAAGATAATTTTTTTGCCAAACAGCTTTCCCAAAAAGCACATTGGCAGTGTTGCTAATACTCCCGTACTGATAATTACATCCGGATGTTGCTTCATGAAAATGAATAGTGATTTAAAAAAAATGACTACGAAAAGCAACATCCAGGCTCTTTCTTTACGCTGAATTTGCGGAACATAGTAAATCTCATGCCCTTTGCAATTCGATAAATAGTGTGTTTTTTCCGTTACTAAAAAACTTTCGTATTGATTCATTAGCGGTTCCAGCATCATTAGCTGCTGAAAATGGCCCCCCGAAGAAGCAATAAAGCAAACCTTCATAAACTAAAACTCCTTTTCCATCATTAATAGGCTCCATTTGAGCTGAAGAAGACTAAAAAAGTTTTCAAAATAATTTTGAAATCCAAACGAAGGGATCTGTTTTCAATGTATTGCAGATCTAATTTAACCATGTCGCTAAAATGCAAATCGCTTCGTCCGCTGATTTGCCATAACCCTGAACAACCCGGCTTTACAAACAAGCGTTGCATCTCATACGCGTCATAATCAGCAACTTCTCTTGGTAATGGTGGGCGCGGCCCAACCAAACTCATGTTGCCTAACAGTACATTAAGCAACTGCGGCAATTCATCTAATGAAGACTTACGAATAAATTTTCCTACCTTTGTAATCCGAGGATCATTTTTCATTTTGAACATAGGTCCCTGAATTTCATTTTTTTCCTGCACTTCCTCCATTCGTTTCTCAGCATCCATGCACATAGAACGAATCTTATACATCAAAAATCTCTTTCCACCTTTTCCCACACGAACCTGAGCAAAAAAGACACTACCCCCATCTTCAACCTTAATAGCAAAAAAAATGACTAACATGATCGGTAAAAACACTAAAAGGCCTAGAATACTTCCAATAATATCTATACCTCGCTTAATTAGCTGATAACTAAATTGTTCCTTTAATATTACTTGCTTAATATCAGCCTCTTTTTGGTAAATCCTTCCAACACTTTCTTCTATATCTAGAAGTTCTCTTTCTTTTTTTAAGTACACCCACAAACACCCCGTTTTTTCTAATCACTCCGTATTAACGTTTAGCTGTATAATGTATTGAAAGTTAATTTGCAAGATACTTGAAAAAATCTTCTTTAGTTTGGTATCCTTTTCCCCAAACTGTTGTAAAGAGCGGCATAGGTAAATTGGTTCGACTTAATTTATTTTCGATACTTTTTTTCATCATTGAAAGTCTGCTTAGTGTCGAACGATCACATTTTCCCCAAATAGTTTCTGAAGCCTCTTCTCTAGAAAGATAACCACCTTCTTTATCGTATAGTGTTCTCAGAAATTCTTTTTCCATATTGGATAAAGGTAAATTAGCAATAGTTATCTTTTGTTCTCCGGTTAAAGGCAAAGTATATTTATTATTAGGCACCGTTTCTTTAATCGAGACACTATTGATTAATTCCCTCAGTGCTTCCTTATTCATCGATTCCTGAATATAACCTTCTAAATTTAAACGACTTAAATAATTTTCCTCTTCCATAAGTAACGGACTATCCGTCTTTCGGAAAATAGGCAATTTTAAGGTTGATAATCGTTGAGAAAACTGAACGAGTTCACTGTCTGCTACCAACTCACTAACAATAATTAAATCAAAATCCTTCACACTTTCTTTAATGTCACCATTTAGCAACAAACGATTTAGTAAATAAGAAGAGCAATACACTTCAAAATTCAACTTTTGCAGCTTCTCCTGAAAGCTTATTTCTGACAAAATGTTTTTTGTTAAAATCAAAATTCTTCTCATTGCCTTACCTAGCCCTTTCTCTCTAACGTACTGTTTGGTTGAACCTATTTAAATCTCTCTTTCAGTGGTAACGGAAATACCCAGTTGGAAAATGGGCAAGCAAAAAAAATGCTTATTTTTATATTTTTGCTACACTTATCTTCTCTCATGTTTTCTAGATTTTATGAAAAAAAAGAAACCACTCATAAATCCTATAAAGACAACTCTTTTAAGACTGCCTGACGATTTACGACGGCTTAAATAATTTACTTCCCGCACGAAGATTTTTGGTAACGCTTTCATTATTGTGTAAATAGAAACAAGAGTTGAGCTATAACTTATTTTTTGTAAGTAAACTTTTAGCCTAATTTAGTTTCTAACATGTTTATCACATTGATTCGTTGCTCCAGCAGAGCATCTGCATAAAAATCTAACGTCGTTTTGGCAGTGGAATGACCTAACATAGCACTTACTGATGGAATATCGGCCTTTAATTCTAAACATCTTGTTGCAAAAGAATGTCTCAACTGGTGGAAATGGATATGGGTTAGCTGAGACACTTTACGTATTTTATGAAAATAGTAGGTTAATAATCTTGGTTCACAGGGTTTATTTTTTACGGAAAAAACATACTCACTAGTTGACCGATCTCTATGTTCCAACAACAATTCCTTAATTTTTTTACCAATTGGAATCGAACGTACGCCATTCTCTGACTTAGAGCCGCCTTTAACTATTCTCGTTACATTCGCATCGTATGTGACAGGAATACGTTGGATAGTATTCTCAACATGAATAATACTTGTATCTAAATCAATATCCTCCCATTTTAAAGCCGAAATTTCTCCAATCCGCAATCCCGTATATAGGGACAATAAGGTTGGTAAACCTTTTTCCCCAGCTGATTTAGCAGCCTTTTCCAATTTCATTTGTTCCTTCTTAGTTAAGGCGTGGACTCGCTTTTTTTTCAATTTTGGCAGCTTTAGCTTTTGGGAGGGGTTGATGATTAGTATCCCCTCCGCTTGAGCTGCTTTCAGACAACGGGTAAATAACTGATAAATTAGGTGAATGGAACTTACACTTAGCTTTAAATCTTCCAAAGACTCCAAAACCTCTTGACATCTGTCGCTGGTAATCTCATTTAAAGCGCTCTCTCCAATAATAGGAAAGATATATTTCTTCAATTTGTATTCATATCCTGCATAGGTAGACAATTTCACTTCACGCTTAATTTTTGACAGCCAATGGACTCCCCATTCAAAATACGACATCGCCGCATCCCCTTGCGTTTCATTTATCTCTTGAAACTTTACTTTCAGTGGATAAAGCTTAGCTCTAACTTCTTTAAAAGTCTTTCCATAAACGTACCCATACTTTATTTTTCCGTTAATTTTTCTTCCTTTGTGATAGCGTCCTTCCCAACGACCATCTTTTCTTTTATAGATGTTTTCTCCTCTTCGCATAATAAAATGCTCCTTTCCTGACGGCTCATTCGACGATTTCTAAACCGTCGAATTCTCTCAAAAATCGATAGATTAGTCACTAAAAAGGAAAATCTGCAAAATTAGAACGATCAAAAGCCTTACCTAAAATTGTTTTTTTAAAGATGTTGCATGATTTACGTTTATAATATATAATCGTTTTAAATTAACCAGCTCTTTTAATAGTGATAACGAGAAAAATGGTTAAGGTTTTTCTTGTTTTTCATAAAAAAAAGACAAGAGCACAAAATATTTACTCCGAACTTTTCTTCTAAAAATCAATTCGCCAATTCCACAATTCAACTATTCAAATTTTATCGATTAAAATTATTATAGAAAACGCACAATAAAAAGGCACCTAAAAATTTAAAAAGGTTAAAAACACCATTTTTCACCTAACATTTAATCTTTTGCTTAATTTTTCATAATTTGTGTTTCCAAGTAATTTCAACTAGACTTTTTCCATTTTCGTAGATCTATAACACTAGAATTTTTTCTCAGCTCACTGCTGATTCTTATCTGGCAATTGGCATAGTTATTAAATTTTATTTTAAATCACTTTAGTTTTTATTTATTTTTAAGAAAGAGTTTTTCTATATAGTTGTTATGTAATCCATGTAATGAAGCGACTTTTATACTACTGCCTGATATTTTTTCCCATAGTAAGAAATCAGCTAAAAAATAGAAACACCGTTGGGAGACTCTGCAAAATTGAATACCTCCTTCCTTACATTATCAAAATGAAACAAGACGTAAGATTTGTAATGGAAAAGGATAGTTTTAACAATTTTTCCTCAAAAAAAGCAGAACCCTGAGATTCTGCTTTTTATATCATTTTCTGCACTTCGGATTGCTTCTCTTCCCTAGTCAGCTTATAGATCCATTTGCCAAAATTAGCCTTCAAAAAAACCGGCACACATTTGAACAACTGGTCCGAATTTAGGGCAAAAACCACCACTGCTGGTGAAGCTTTGAAATAGAAGGCTAACAAATAGGATAACGGAATAACGATCAGCCAGCTGCTGATTAAATTCATTTTGATGATAAACATTGGGCTGCCGCCGCCACGAATAATTCCTTCGCTTGTGGGCATCTGATAGCCCATTCCGACATAGATGACACTGAGGATAATCAAAAATTGATTGGCCATCGCCTGGGTTTCGGCTGATAAATCATATAAGCCTAAAATCGGAATGCGAACAAAAAACAGGAGAATCCCGCCGATAATCCCAATAGCTAAATACATTTTTTGCAACTTCTTAGAGTAGGCAATGACTTGGTCGAGATTGCCTGAGCCAATTTCTTTTCCAATAATAATCGCTCCCGCTGAAGCTGCGCCAACAGCTCCACCCTTCACTAAAAGAAAAAGAACAGAAGCCACACTGTTAGCGGCAATTGCAGCCGAACTCATGTAACCTAAAATCGAGGTTTGCAGCCCTGTACTTAGTCCCCAAAGTGCCGCAATTACTGACATTGGAGCCACTACTCGAAAATAATCTTTTCTCAATACCGAATCGAAGGTCAAATAGTCCTTAAATTTGCTGCGCAGCGTTGTGTCTCGCAGCTTCAAATAAAGCAGCAGCAAAGTCAGTTCCACTATTCGAGCAATTAAGGTCCCAATAGCGGCGCCCTGAACACCTAACTCTGGTGCCCCAAATTTTCCGAAAATCAGCGTATAATTAATGCAAATATTTAATAAAAACGCCACGATAGATAAGTAAAACCCTATTTTGACAATCTCTACACTTCGTAAAGATGCCAACAAAATCATGGTAATCGCCAAAAAGAAATAGGAAAAGCGAACGATCATTAAATAATTAATGCCCTGCTCAATGATCGGTTGAGAAGTCGTAAATATCCGCATAACCTGCTGTGGGAACAACGACACCGCCGTAAACAACAGGAATGCTGCACCCATCGTAATTTTGATTGCAATTGCTACGATCTTTTTAATCGGTTCAATCCGTCCGGTTCCCCAATATTGACTGCTGATCATCACAACCCCTTCCCCCAGGGCATTTAAAATTTGCTGGTAAAAAAATTGGACCTGATTAATGGCGGCCACCCCTGATAAAGCGATTTCACTATAGGCGCCAATCATCATGTTGTCGGTTAAATTTACACTTAGGGTAACGACATTCTGCAAGACAAATATCGTGTATAAAGAGAAGAATCGTTTCGAAAATTTCATACCTAACCTCTTTTTTAATCAGTATAGCATTGGACAATACCGTAAAAAAAGAGCTATAGACGATTGTTTTGTCCACAGCTGGTTGTTTTATTCTTTGTCGAACGAAATTCGGTCATCTTTGTTCTAACTACTTGAGCAATGACTTTTTCACCAGCCGCTCTGATCGCTTCAATCCAATCAACATCCATCATTAAGCTTAAAACAGAAGGCAGATTTTCTGCTACTTACTGAATAAGAGATGCGAGCTGACAATCAATCTTGATCGGTCCCCACTTCATATAAATTAAAGATATTGTTATAACCGAGTTGTACAGTAACTTTTTACTAAGTCTTTAAGAAGACAAAGCAACCTATCAAAGCATTTGAGATTCAGGAACGGTTACTTGCCATTTAACGCATTGCCTTGCTCCTAATCAACAGAACTAGTAAAGATTCAAAACTAAAAAAAGAAGAGGCATCCCAATACATGGATACTTCTTCTTGCTGTTTGTTCACTAGCATTCACCTGAAAAAAATGTGCCGACTCCTTCATCATTAATCACCTTATACAAGGATTGAGGATTATTCCCATTAGTTATCACAGTATCAATACCTCGTTCCATGGCATATTTGGCAGCCCGCAGCTTAGTTATCATCCCGCCTCTGCCTCGCTTTGAACCTGCTCCTGTTGCCAAAGCCTCAAGCTCTGAGTCGATACTGCTTACCTGATCAATCAATTGTGCCTCAGCATTTATCCGTGGATCCTGCTCGTACAAGCCATCAATATCAGAAAAAATCACCAGCTTTTTAGCCTGACATAAGCTGGCCACCAATGCCGAAAGCATATCATTATCACCAAATAGCTGATCGGCCGATTCAATTTCTGTGTAGTTAATCGAATCATTTTCGTTAACAATCGGAATAACGCCAATCTCCAGCAGGCTTTCAAAGGTGTTGGTCAAATTTACTTTCTTTTCGTCTACCTTCAAATCCTCGTCATTTAACAGAATTTGAGCGACTGGTTTGCCATAATCACGAAAAAATTTGTCGTAAAGCATCATGATTGTACATTGCCCCACAGCTGCTGCCGCCTGCTTCATGCGTAACGATTGAGGAAATGCCTCCAGCTGCAGTTTGTTCGCACCGATCGCAATGGCTCCTGAGGAAACCAGAATCAATTCATAGCCTAAATTCTGAATATCCGCTAAAACCTGGGCAAATTGATCAAAGGATCGTAAATTATTTTTACCAACTTTATTGGTTAAGGAAGTCGTTCCTACCTTAACAACGATTCGATTTTTATGCAATCCCATCGGCTAGACCTCAATAATGGTCAGATCGTGCTTGCTGTAAGGTAATAGTTTTTCAACGATGTCCTTTGTCGCTATTTTTAAATATCCGGTGGTGGTTCCATCACTGCAGCCATACCACTGATCTTCGACCACGTCTTGATCAAAAACAATCTGCACTTTTTTCTCTGGATCTACTAAAGTACTAAAAACAGTAGCTGCCCCAATTTTAGTTCCTAGCATTTCGGCCATTAATTCTTCTGATGCAAAGGACACACGAGCGATTTCTAACGCTTTACTGAAATCCTTTGAACGGAAGGGTTTATCCCCTCTAGTTACAAAGAGATAAAAATTGGTTTGCTGCCGATTGCATAAAAACAAGGTTTTCACCATATTCATATCCAGCCGCTCATTAATTTGCTGGCAATCCTCCATTGTAATTACTTCATCGGTTGCTACACGTTCGAAGGAAATCATTAACTCATCCATCGCCTGATAAGCTTGCTCCTGTACAGTGTTAGTTAACTCCGCTGGTCTATCGGTATAAATTTCACTCACTTGAATCATTCATTCTCCTACTTTCCGGTTGAATTTACTGTAGAGTTAGCTTACCATGAATTCATACATTACAAAAACAAATGTTTATCATCTTTAACATGATGATTTCAGATAGAAGGAGTAAGATACTGATGGATATGAATATTCAAAAATATATCGCCTTTGTCAAAACAGTGGAGTTAGGAAGCTTTACTAAAGCTGCTGACGTGCTTAACTATTCACAATCTGGCATTAGCCGGATGATTAATGATTTAGAGAAAGAATGGAACATTACCTTGTTAGAACGCAATCGCGCAGGTCTGCGACTAACTTCTGATGGCCTGAACATTTTCCCTTTAGCCAAAAAATTGTATGAAGAATATGAAGCTGTCCAGCATCGCTTGGAGGAGTTAAGCGGTATTCAAACGGGTATCATTCGCATCGGAACCTTTTCTAGCGTAGCCACTCACTGGCTGCCACAATTGATGAGGGATTTCCAAAAGGATTATCCTAACATTCAATTTGAATTACTTTTAGGCGATTACGATGAAATTGAAAAATGGATTGTTAACGGACGGGTGGATTTCGGCTTTCTACGATTACCAACTTTGCCAGATCTACAGGTTCAGTACATTGAACAGGATGAACTAAAGGTGATTTTACCGGAAAATCATCCGCTAGCTAATTTTTCACAAATTTCATTACAGGATCTCTATGACCTCCCGTTTATCTTGTTGGAAAAAGATGGCAATTCAGACATTACCCGCTTACTGCACAAAATGAATTTTTCACCCAATGTCCAGTTCACTACTTGGGACGATTATGCCATTATGGCGATGGTAGAAAAAGGATTAGGCATCAGCATTTTGCCCAGTCTGATTTTGGAACGGATTCCGTATCATTTGGTGATCAAGGATTTAGACGTTCCAGCTTTTCGTAAAATTGGATTGGCTTATAAAGAGAAAAGAATGCTCTCCTTGGCCAGTAAGAAATTTATTGAGGGGTTAAAGCTGGCTCTTTAGCGGTCGGCGGTAATGTTTAAACACCTCCTATAAAAGGGTTCTTTACAGAGGGCTACTAAATAATAACACTATTCTGAAATAGCAGCTTATCGAGTTGCTTTCAAAAATAGAATCTGCCAAATAATAATATGGAGCTTCGAATTTGATAAAAAGCTGAGTTAATACACTGACTTTCATTGTATAGTGTCCATTCACTTTATTGTTTTTAGATTACTCACTTAAACTTATGAATAGTCACCCATTCACTGGAAAGAGCATCTAAATTGAACAGCATTGAACTAGATTGAAAGAGTTCTTCCTGTGTTTTTTGATAGTCATGCTCCACCATATGTACAATTTCCTTTTCTCTAACAGGTAATTCAATAGAGCTGTAATTGATAAACCAAAACAATAAATTGCACTTTGCATCAACAACTAGTATGTCCGATAAGCGTGAATAGAAGGTTTCAGGCGAGATAGAATTTAGCAATCGATCCCCCTCTTTTTGCAAGGACTGATAATAGTTTCTCAACAAAGGAAGCTGCTCCTTGTTGTCTGCTACTAACAAGTCCCAACTCGTTTCCCAAATAAGCTTCGCTGGAACATCTGGCCAAATGGTATAAAATAAACTTCGCTGATGGTTTAATAGGCTAAGATCTCGCTGATCATAAAAAGAGCGAAGGTATTCTCTCTCACAATAATCCACCAAAGAATCAGAGGCCGGATAATCAAATAATTCAGGATACACCATGCCGAAGTTAATAAGCTGCAGCTTTTCCTCAATCATTTTCAGTTGGGCATAGCTCGATAAAAAAGTCGTAGCAGATATTTCCCGCAACAATAATTGGCGCTTTTGCAGCAACCTCTTATAATAGCTGGTGACTGCCTTGTTTTCTTTTTTTGCGATTCTTTCAAAATTTTTTTGGGTCATAGAGACATCTCCTTAAACGTTCAGCGGATAAAAACTTTCTAAAATGAGCGATTCTTTTTAATCAGACAACTAAATATGATATGTTGAAGATACGAAAAGCTCTGGGAGGGCCATTATGCGTATCTTTGTTATTGAAGATCACTTTATGTTTCGAAAACGGATAATCGAACAACTGAAAGCCATCAGTCCTTATCCGTTCTCTTTCATTGAAGTGACTAATGAAAGAGAATTTTTTCTTGAACTTGAAGCATTAACCATTCAGGATACTGATTTATTTATCATCGATATCGATTTAAATTATTACCTTACTGGAATAGATTTAGCTGAAAAAATACGGGCGAAAAACAAAAGCTGTTCGATTGTCTTTAGTACTTCCTTTGATGATAAAATCACCGAAATTGTCAATCGGCAAATCCTGCCTTTAGGCTATCTTGTGAAGAACAAGAATGCAGAACTATTTACTGCAGGATTGACAAATTTAATTCAAAAAGTTCTTATTCGCATAAAAGAGCAGGATTCAAGCATCCAAAAGCTCATTTTAGATCGCGGAAATGAAAAACTAATTCTCACTGAAAAGGAGATTCTTTTTATAGCAACCGTGCCCAGTCAAAAAAATTTACTTTCAATCCATTGCTTGGATCGAGAATTCTTAGTTCCTGGTAAATTAAGAACAGTCAAAGCGGCTCTTAATAGTTCCTACTTTATTAAAAACTTGAAGTCCTTTGTTTTGAATACAAATGAAATAGCAAAAATTTTCCCTTTAGAAGGCCTAATTGAATTCTCAAATCAATTAACCTTGGACATTGGAACCGCGGGTGCTAGAAAAGTTCAATCCTTTCTAAAGGAGCAAAAACCTTATGACACAGATTGAGTCTATGTTCATTTATTTGCTGAACTACTTAACTATTATTTGGGCAATTATGCATCCACGTTTTCTCTCAAAAAAATTTTCCTATGGTCTTACTCTGCTATTATGTTTGTCCCTAGGAGCACTTTTTTTCATCAACTATCGCTCAGCTGTTTTGTTGTTCTATTTTATTTATTTATTGGAATTTTTCTTAATGAAACGTTTTTTATCTAATTGGCTGCTTCCGCCGATGGTTTTATTATTCCAATATGCTCTGACAACCTTTGTCCGACTCGTCACATTTTATTTGCCAAGTTATTTCATTCACTCTATTGAACTAAGTATGCCTTTTGGTGTTCTCTTTTTGGCTGCTATTCAATCCTTTATTTTAGTATGCTTGGCTTATCTGGTTAAACGGCTGGATAAAAAGTATACCATTGTCTATTCTCTTAAGGGAATGACCCGGCCCTATCGGATTCAAGGGAGCTTCATTTTCCTTTTATTTCTTATTTTGGTTACTGTTCATACCTATTCCTATATAAGAAAGCTATATTTTGCCGTTTTGTTGATCTCCCTGCTGCTATTTTCGATAACTATATTAGTTATCTCGTTTTTTACTATCCGCAACAAGAACCATCAGCAAGCTGCTTATTTGGAAGCATTAAAGCTTTCCATGAAAGAAGAAAAAAGCAACTATGAATTGGCTCGTGAATATCGACATGATTTTCGCTCCATTTTATTGGCTTTAAAAGAATACATGAATAGTAATGACCTTCCTGGCGCCCAGGATTTTTTAGAGCAGACGATCCTTGATTCCGAACATTACTTACAGGAATACCGTCTCGTTCAGTTAGCAGCAATTAAAAATGCAGCAGTTCGAGGGCTCTTTTCTGACTTTATCAAGAAAAGTGATCAGCATGGTATTTATCTAGAGCTTAAAATTAATGACCAAGATGAATCTATTCCCTTGTCACAAATTGATTTCGTTCGTGCCATTTCCATCGTTTTGAACAATGCTTTTGAGGCCACCCTGCTGGAAAAAGAAAAATACGTATATATCACCTTGGAAAATACTGCAGCGCAGTGGCAATTAGAGATTCTAAATCCCCTCACAAAAAAGACAGAAGCTGCTAAAATTACTGAAAAAAATTTCTCTACCAAATCTGGTCACAGCGGATTGGGTCTTTATACTTTAAACAAACTTTCAAACAAATACTCCAATTTCTTTTGGGAGGCTCAAATAAAGCCTAATCAATTTGGCGTTAAGTTGGTTATTAGTAAATAGTTTTTGCCTCAATACTCATGGATAAAACAAACGATGATCAGAAACAGCGATCATCGTTTGTTGCTTCAAAATCCAAAGAATTTCCCTCTTAAAAACAATCTAACTGAGTTCGGTTCACTCCAATCACAACCCATCATCTCATTTTCTGCCAAAAGTATTTCTATTGATTCAGCTCTTCAATCTGCTTAAGACTCTCGCTAGGTCCTAAATAGGTGACAATGAGCCTTCCTTGATAATTCCTTTCTGCTTTTGTTTGATAAGCTGAGAGCAGCTCATGCAGAGCAGACGCTGGCGAAATCTTAGTCAGTACTGCTTCATCCAACGAGCTACTGTTTTCATCTACTTGCATGAAGGAATTTATTTCGTCTGTCGTAAAAAGCTTCGAAGGCTCAGCAGCTTGTTGATTCACTGCTTCCAAATCATTGTTTGGTGTTTTTGAAACACCTTGATTTCCTAAGTAATAGTGCAGCTTTCCAGGATTTTCTACATAAGCAGCTAGATAAGAGGGATCATTTTCAATCTCCCTTGTCTCTGAGTCTAAAGAAGTACCGCTATATAATTGAATCGCATAGACACCTTTTCTATCAAAGGAAAGCTGATGAATCTGCCCATCATAGGAAGCTTCAACTATTTTTTCTGGAGTAAGAGATAGTGGGTCTTCGCCTTCCTTTATATCATCCTGCGCTTCCTTCGTTAATTGATAGGTTTCGCCTTTGGTACTTTTCGGAGCTTCTTTATCCTTGTACTTAAGATCATTTACTCCAATGACAAACGTTCTTTTGTCAGTATACTTTGCCAGCGTGTAACTAGAAGCCGTTAGCAATACCAAAAAAAGTAGCGAAAATAAATACAGCATTTTCTTCATTGTCTCACTGCCTTTCACTTAATCAACCTGCTCAAATGACGTGATTAAGTTAATATATTTATCCGCAAGATAACCAGTAGGCCTTCCTGTCTCAGGATTAGTGGTCCAATCATACTCTGCCTGACCATCGTGTCTCAAAAAAACGGTACAAACATAGTTTTGCGACTGTTTTGAAATCGGGATTTCATATGACAAAAGCTCCAACGCAGCAGGCTCAGAAACCACAATGGGGGAAATGCCTTCCCCAGCAAATTCTACTTTCTCAATGTCTAACGATCTTTCTGGAATCGTTCGGCTCAGCTTGAATCTTACCAGTGTTTCTGTGTCAATTTTTATATTGAAAACCACTTTTAGCTTTTGTTGAACAGCTTGATCGTTTCCATTGCCTGTATCGAGATCATAGAAATTTACTGCCGGCTTTGTTTCCCAATCATTCACGCTGTTGCTATATTTACTTAGCTCATTTCCCTGACTATCTACTTTAAATACTTCGTTTGTAATCTTATAAGAAAATGTCGCACTTCTTGCTTCATCAGACAAGGCGTACAAATCAGTCGTGTATCTTGCGCTAGTCCAACCAATCGTGATGCTAGTTATGCACAAGATAAAAAAAAGCAGTTTACGAACCGGAATCATTGAATGGGTACGAAAATTTTGAAGCTGATTGAACAATTTCTTCAAGATACACCTCCTATTCAAACAAACTTCCCTATATTTTTACTCATTGGTTTTTTTGGATAAAAAGACGCTTAAGAACAGTAAACAAAATAAACTAAGTATTCCTAAAGGAGAGCTGACAAATTGTATGAAGTAACCAACATAAGGAATGGTTAGCACGGCTTTTCCAAAAATTTGATTTTTTGCAATCGGCGCGTCCCAGCTATCATTAGCGTCTCCTTGAGTGAGAATGGTCTGTTTATCAATTGAAACAATTCGATGCGTCGTAGGTCGCACGTCGCCACTTTGCTTGAACGTTACAATATCGGATACTTCGTAGTTTTTTTGGCGATGAACAACAACTAAATCGCCCCAAGCTAAGGTTGGTTCCATGCTTCCCGAAGCGACTATGGCATAGCCAAAACCAAAAGCCATCGGAAATTGCTGCTGATGGACGCTTCGCTGGTAGAGGCTAAACAAATTAAATCCTAGCAGGATACATAGAAGAATCGTAAAAAGATAATTGCCTATCGTAAGAATTAATCGCATTTTCTTCGACGTCCTTTATGTATTCTCCATAACGTAAAAGTAAGTATGACAATTCCCGCAATTACATAAGCGCTTTTTATTGATTCACCGGTTTTTGGAAGCTGCAACCACTTCTTCGGGGACGGCTGAGCAGTTTTCTCTTCCTTAGAGCTCTTTTCTGAAGTATCCTCTTCAGCTACGACATTCAGTGTCAGCTGATAGCTTAGATTTTCGTGTAAGGCCCGTTCACCAAAAGAGGTATCTTCCCGATCCTTTCCCCGTTCAAAAGGCCATTGCCATACTAATTGAATAGTTTCATGATTGCCTGGCGCAAGTGTACGCTGGTAATTTAAAGGAAAAGTATCGCTCCACAAACTCCAGTCTCCCGCTTGTCCCTTTATCCAAGGACCAGCCACTATCCGCAACTTAAAATCTAGTGGAATTTCATCTTTATTTTCGTTGCGTCCAATTAATGTATAATTGATTGACTTGCTGGAGGAATTGTAAACTGTGAAGGAGTAGGCCCCGCTTGTACCTGGTGCAATCAATTTCTCCTCTGCCTCAGTAGGGCTATTCACGGCCGGGGCATTGATTGTATTGAAAATATTGGTACTAGTCATTTCACCTGGTTTCCATCGTTCTCCATATTGATCCTGAATAAATACTTGATCCTCCATAGCTGCTGAGACTGGCATACTATTAAGATTTATGACGCCGTATATTAGCAATCCAATACTTATGAAGTACTTAGCCCAGCTCTGCTTCGCTTTCATAATTCCCTCTTTCTATTTACAAATTCTCAAAAGATTGCCAAGTACTGACAATCTTTTGAGAAGCAGTAAAAAATGCTTCTCTATAAACTAGTCAACCTGAACAGCTGTATACTTCATGCTAAGTGCAAATCTCGGCATATCAGCATCACCTGTATTCAAGCCGGCTGCCCGATTACCAATGACAGTATCCCAGCCATCAACCGCATCAACGGAATTAGTTTCTGGACGTTCAAATGGCCACTGCCATTCGACTTTTAAGCCCATTTTTGCAAGCTTATTTTTTTTAACATCTAAAGAATCGTTGGGATAGATTGTATCAGATGCTCCGGCAGCTTTTATCGCACTGTTCAATTTTCCAGCCTGAACACCACCATCTTCAGGAACTATCGTTGCACCACCTGAGTCCGTTGTGCTTATGCCATCGTATAACACTTTGGTGTAGTCTTTTGCAGCTTCGTCATATTCATAAACTTTAAAACGCAGCGGCCACCATTCAAATCCCGTTCCGTCTGCATTGCTGGCCCACTTGCCTAAATATTTTCCGTAGACAGAATCACTGAGAAAGTCTCCGTAGGCATAGTTCACCTTGAAAGCAACTTCTACATTATTTAATTTCTGATCAGAAATCGCTGGGTTGAGTACCACACTTCCCTTTGTACCAGGTGCAATTACTTTTGCCTTGTCTTTACTTTCAACAGTATTCGTTGCTGTACCCGCATCACTGTCATAAGCGGTTTTGAACATATCCAGTGTCTGTGTTTCCTCAGTAATACCCCACTTAGCGACACGAGCTTCATCCTTTGCACTGCCTAGCTCACTAACGTACTTAGCTAATGTTCCACCCAACAAACTGGTAGTAATCAGAACTGCACCAAACAAAATTACCGCAGTTTTTACAGATTTATTTCTTTTCTGAGTAGCATTTTTCTTTTTTTTCATCCAACTATGTGCTCCTTTTTTATTTATGCTATTTTTTCTTCGGAACGGCTAAAATGTTTCGTTGCGAAGTCGTACCCTAATAAAAGTAATAAGGGAAATCCAATGCAGATTAATATGCCCAATGGTGTTTTAGAAAATAGGACAAATTTGCCTAGCCCAGGCACACGCCCGACATATTTCCCAATAATATTTTTCTTTTGAACTGGATCAAGATCCTCCGTATTATTGGCATCCCCTTTTGTAGTAAAGGTTCCAGATTTGCTGTCGTAGCTGACAATTCTATGAATAATCGCACTATCGTTGTTCTTGAACATAATGATATCGCCAACTTGAAGTGTCTCAGGATCCACCTTCTTAGTAACCACCAGATCTCCTGCATTAATCGTTTCTTTTTTACCCGTATTCATAGAATCAGTAATGACTGCCATCGGAGCATACCCAAAAACAGTCGGAACTTCCTTTGGTGACAAGCTTCCTTTGACAATAATGACAAGGTTGATTAGCAGGATTGGGATCAGGATCAAACAACTGATAATGGCCAGGACAGACGTGATCCTTTGGATGGCTGTTCTTTTTTTTGACTGTTCTTCAGCAGCCTGTTGCTTTGATTTTTTTGACACAATAACACCTCGATTTTAATAAATTACCAATCACGTCGAATGGTACCCTTTCAACAAAACATTGACGAAAATGTCTGTTTGAACAAACAGTAAAATTCGGCTACTGCTAAACAATTGCCAACAGTCCTTGTAAGAGTGTCCTGATTAAGCTACTATTTTCCTAAAGCTCTACAAGCTCACTGATCCTCTATTTCGTTACTGATATATCAAACTATTTTTCCTTAACTTAGTTTCAGAAGCATCTGCCTCATTCTTAATAATCAATGGAGGAATCGGCAGCTCTTTGTTTCCAATCATAATCCTCAAGCTCATCGGTCCACTGTCCTAGTTGGTACAAAATGGGAAGTATTTTCTTACCTGCTCTAGAGATTCTGTATTGAACAATCGGCGGAACATATTCAAATTGTTTTCTTTCTAATAATTGATCCACACACATTTCCTTCAGCACCTTGGAAAGGCTTCGATCAGAAATGTCTGGAAGTTTTTTTTTCAATTCTGAGTACCGCAAAGCTTTGCCGTCTGATAACAAACAGATAATTCTGATTTTCCATTTGCCATCAATTAATGAGATCGCGTAGCTTGCAGAATTCAGTACTTTTACCTTTTCTTCGGAAAAAGACATACATGTTCCTCCCCAATGAACCATACTTAATTTAGTCTTGTTTTAGACTAGATCTTATGAGATACGTTTATAATCTAGTCCTAAAAATTCACGCAAAAAGTCATTTTTATCTTTTTTCCCTATTTTATCCCTCCTTAAGCTAGTTTAACACTCCAGAAAGAAACAAAAAATAACGGTCTTTTTTTATATTAAATAAACAAAAGGTTATTTGCTCTCTATTTTTAAAGACGAGCATTAACCAACGCTCGTTTTCCGTACAAAAGAGTAGATCCTCTATTTTTATTCCTGATAGTTTCTAATCAATCTGCTATGTTTAAAATAGGTACGCAATTAAATGTAGCACCTTTCAATACCTCATTCTTCTATTTAATAACGCTTTCATAAGATTTGGGAATTTACGCCAAAAAAAGCTAAGTCATCATTTGACTTAGCTCATTCGTGAATTTTTTTCAATTCAGCCAAAACCTTAAAAAGAGTCGCGGCAAAAAAGGGGATTAATAAAACGAAGAAAAGTAAATTTCCCACACCGTGCAACGTATCAAAATAAACTCCCTGCAAATAATATGGCCAGAAAGCGCTGATTCCATAAATTAGCGTATCCTCGCAAGCTGTTATAAAGCCAAACAGATAGCCTGTAAAAAGAGCAAATATTAGCTGAAGCAGCAAGTGAAGGATAAACCAAGGAATTCGGCTGAGTCCATATCTTAAGATGATAATCACGCTGTAAGCAAAAATTTGTATTAACGTCCAGAGCCCCATTCCCATTTAGATATTTGTCACAACAATCGTTAGTCGCACAATCAAAAAGCTGCGCAAAAGCCCTTTATAAAAACTGACTAAAATAAAAACAGCTGTAATTGGCTGAACATTGTGAATAAATTGAAAAGCTGTGCGGCTGACTACACAGGCCGCTGTAATCAATGCAATTGTCGTGAACAGTTAATTTGTTACTCAACCTTGCCATAAGCAAACTCAACCTGATCGCCGTCTTTTAAAAAGGTTTCCTGCGCTCCTTTTGTTGCCATTCACCATAAATGGTATAGGACCAATAATCCCCCGCTTGTTCATCCTGCTTGAGACCATCGATAGCTGTGATTAAACCATCCTTCTCTTCCAGCTTATGTTTCTGTTTCATCAAATCCAGCAAGTTGGTGGTTTCAGTTGTCTCAATTTCTTCATTGGATGTCGTATCCTTATTCTTATCAGTGACTTTGACCTGAACGTTAATCTTTTCCTGGGTAGAAGAAGTCGTTGATTCACTGGAACTGGCTGAAGTATTTCCAGCTGGCGAACAGCCGGTAACTACTGTCAATGACAGACCTAATAATAAAACAAGTCCTATTTTTTCATGATAATCTCCTTTCTATTTTAAATGTAGAAAAATAAATCCTAGTGAAAAGTTTACTCTACACCACGTTTTATCTTAATAGCAAAAAAACAAGTACCTCCACCTTCCGTTCACCGAAAAATGAAAGTACCTGTTCTATTTATGAGAATTGATCAGCCTAAATCAATTGCCGAGGCAATGTCCTGTTTATATGCGGTCAACATAGGGTAATAGTGATGGTGGTCGGCTGATCACGGTCTCGCAGTCTATTTAAAATTGTATTTTAGGATACAGAAGACGTTTTCATTACTAATACGAAATTAGTATATACATGATAATTCCAAAGTTCAACCAAAAAATGTTCAAAAATTGTTTTTTTCATTTCAATAGTCCCTTTTTTCTATAAGTTTAAGCTAGTTTAGTATCTTGATATTTGCTAAATTTTCTTTACTACATTTGTTTATCCTTTCAGTAAAAGCATATACCTACTTTTGGTTGTTCCTTTCGGTAGAATAAAAAAACTTTATTCCTCGCATGTTATACTTACTGAAAAGCAATTATCCTACAGGAGGTTCCTATGGAAAATAAAGAAAAAGAAGCGGTCATCCAGTGCTATTTTGCTATGTGGGTATCTCGTGATTTTACTAGTTTAGCAAAAATTTTTGACGATAACATTTATTACAGCGAGTGCTATGGTCCTGAATACTACGGGTTAACCGAAATTGATTCTTGGATTGAGGAAATGCTGAAAAAACAAACGGTATTAGAATGGCGGATTAAGCAGTTCATTCACCAAGATAATCTGACTGTCGTAGAATGGTTCTTCAAAGAGGAATTGGATGGTAAAATCGGTGGTTTTGATGGAACATCCATTATTACCTTTGGGGCAGATGGTAAAATTGATTCGATCAAAGAGTTTTCTTCAGTGGCCGAGCATGTTCGTCCTTTTAAGGATTAAGAAGCTGCCAAAATTTATCAAACAATTGCCAATTAACCGAACTAAACGTAGAAAACCTCTCGAAAGTCTGATCAAAACGCAAAACAGCCGACAAAGCTAGCTGAACTTTGTCGGCTGTCTCTATTGACGTAAAGGATGGACTACGCGAACTTCATTATTACCATAAGCAATCCATTGCTTGCGTTCTGTGAGATAAAAATAAATGTTCTTCTGTTCGGTACGTTCATCATGGTCCAGCACAAGTTCATAAACAATGTTACTGGAGAGCCAGTCTGTATAATAAATGCGAACGTTTTCATCAGTCACTATTTTTTTGCCACAGCAGAAAATCGAATAATTGGTGAAGTATTCCAAATCATCCTCCAAGCATTCGTCTATATACTGATTCACGATTGTCATTACAGGCCCCCCTTTCAGTTACTTTAGATTAATTATAATCATACCATTTTTTGACAGCGCTTTCCATTACTAAAATTGTTCTTTTTAAGTCTTTTAAGAATTTGTTCAGTTTTTTTCAAACTTTTAAAAAAAGGATCTAATCATTCCCTCTTTTCTTAATCCTCTCAAAGCCACTATTTGTGAAAAATACCTAATTTTTTTGCTTTTTTCATTTTTGACAGGTTTGATACACTGAATAAAATAAGAACTTTGCGGGGGAAAAATCAATCAGCTAAAGACTAAATAAGCTCGTTTTTACATTAACAGGTGCAGCTAAAGTTGTTTGATTGTTTTCTATTTATGGATACGATCTAACAACACTTTGTTTCAGTCTGCCACTACATAACAAAAACGCCTATATTTTTATCTAAGCGTTTTTGCTATTTTACACCAACTAAAAACAACCTTCTAAAAGGAAACAACACCTGACCATTTTCCTGACAAGGATAGGCTTGCCGCAAATTTTTCGAAATTTCTTGTAGAAACTGAGTTTGTTCCTGCTTATCCAGCCTATCCAATTGGACACGCAACGGGGCACCCTTCAAAAAATCCAGCACCTGCTCATGACTCGCCATCTCATGGTAGTACTCTGTTACCCACATGGAAATATTCCCAGTCAGCTTTGCAAGCATGTTGTAATACTCGCTGCTCGAATGTACAAGGTAGTTCTCAGCTGCTAAATTTACCAGCTGCTTTGGAAAGAGTGCTTCCGCTTCTTTTATACATTGATTAGCCGGCATTTCGTTGAACAAAGGGATTTGCACAGCAAATACGCCACCTTTAGTAAGCATCGCAAAAGACTGCTGCATAAATTCATCTTGCTGCGGCAGCCATTGCAAAAAAGCATTGGAAAAAATTAAGTCAAAGCTGCCCAAGTCTGCAATTGATTCACGGCAGTCCCTTTGGATAAAGGATACCTCTGGCAGAAGTTTTTGGGCTTCCACTAACATTTCACTAGAGAAATCCACCCCCGTAATATCGGCATTCTTCCAGACAGCTGCAATTGTTGCGGTACTTATCCCCGTGCCGCAGCCGACATCCAAAATCGTTTCAAAGTTTTTCTCCCGAATTTGGTTTACCAAATCAATCGATGGCTGCATCCGTTCCTGACCATAACAATTGTACATAGTTGCATTCCACATAAGCCTGCTCCTCCATCTTTTTTACTAAAATACACCTTCTAGTAAATTGTAGCATGAAAAACAAGAGAAATCGGCAGCGGTATTGATTGTTTTAGTTCTGGAATTCGATTTTTCTGTAGTACACAACAAAAACGCGCAGTTTTTTTCTGCGCGTTATCTGTCTCTTTAGTTATCTAGCTAACCAGCCACCTCAACTCGTTGATACAAGTCAATAATTTCCTTGGCCAAATCTGTAAAGGCAATGGCTGTCATTAAGTGATCTTGACTGTGAACCGTCAGCAAGGTAATGGTTTGATTGTTTCCTTGGGCTTCTTCGGTTAGCAAATCGGTTTGTGCGTGATGGGCTTCAACCAATGAGTGATGAGCTGCTGCGATTTTTTGGTCAGCTTCGTCAAAGGCACCAGCTTTAGCTGCTTGAATTGCCTCCATGGCATCGCTTTTGGCATTTCCGGCATTGACAATTAATCCCATGATTACTTCTAATTGCTGTTCTTCCATACTCCCACTACTTTCCTGAAATCAATGATTTGGCTTGCGCTAATACTTTTTCCCCGTTCATCATTCCATAATCGCTCATATTGATGATAGCGACTGGAATTCCTAAGGGCTCCAGCTTGCTTTCAAATTGCTTTTGCATAAATCTGACTTGCGGTCCCAGCAGGACACAATCAATTTCCTTTTGGGCTAATAAATTGTCTGATTCTGAAGCCGATACAGCAAAGATGTCGGCATCTAGCTCTTGCTGCTTAGCGGCTGCCTCCATTTTAGTTACTAATAAACTAGTACTCATTCCGGCAGCACAGACTAACATAATCGTTGTTTGTTTCGGCATGTCACTTTTCCTCCTTGATTGGGTTTTCCAGCATAAATTGATAAACAGCCCCCAGCAGATTGGCTTGGTTATAAAATTTGCAAGGCTTTACGACTGGCGCTAATCCTTCAGCACCCTTTTCCAAAATCAGCTGTTTTAAGCGATGATTGACTTCGGCGATTACCTCGGCATTTTTTGAAATGGCACCGCCAATTAGAATGATTTCCGGATCAACGGTCACCGCCAGATTAAAGGCACCTATGGTAATTCCTTGCAGTAAACGATCTACGTAGACTTCGGCTAAAGTATCTCCCTTTTTAGCTAGTTCAAAGACTTCAATCCCACTGTACAATCGCCCATCGTTTTTCTCTTGTGAAAAGTGTTTACTCATGGTGACTGGTGAGCCGGCTTCGCTTAAGGTTTGCTTAGTCTGACCGTCGATAATCATGAAACCAAACTCTCCGCCAAATAAGTGAGCGCCTGGCTGCAGCTGCTGATTAATAACTACGGCTCCACCAATTCCTGACCCGATAATTAAGTAAGCCGAATTCGCCACCTGTCGTGCATTCCCTTGCCACACCTCCGCTAAGGCAGCACAGTTGGCATCATTTTGAATTGAGACCGGCAGACCAATTAAGTCCGCTAGCTCCTGGCGAATTGTGAAACGATGAATATAGTCGATGGCACTGGCTCCATAGATAATGCCGCGAGCAGTATCAACCGCTCCCGGAGAAGCAATGGCAACACCAGTGATTTGCTGGTGGAACTGCTGGACAAGTGCTTGAATGGTTGCTTTCATTTCCAGCCAGGTTTCTGGTGTTTTGATGGAACCCGTATTGCTGAGGGTATTTTCCTGCCATAACCCGTATTTAATAGCTGATCCGCCGATATCTAGTGCCAATAAGCTGTGCATATTATTTCACCTCAGTTGTTTGTAGAAATTCCTTGAACCAGTTAAAGCTCTTTTTAGGAACTCGCTTCATGTCTCGCAGCTCGTGATTTCCGCGATTGACGTATACCATGCCGTAGCGTTTTTCCATATCGCCTTTTGAGCTTGGCAAGTCAATCAATCCCCAGCCTAAATAGCCTAAAACTTCACAGCCGTCGATTGTTATGGCATCCATCATTGCTTTAATGTGCTGTTCATGATAAAAAATGCGGTAATCATCCTGGATCGGATTTTGACCATCCCAGGTTTCTTGTGTACCGATTCCGTTTTCCACTGGAAAAATCGGAACATGGTATTTCTGATACATTTTGTTGATAATATCGCGAAAGCCCAGTGGATCAATGCCCAGGTTCCATGGATTATCTGAAACAAACGGATTTTCCACTTCGCCGTAGGTCAAATAGTAATTAGGCGCGATACCTGTTGGAATATTTTTGTGACTGATTGAACCGGTACAATAATAGCTGAAGGCCAAATAGTCACTACTTTGTTTGGCGATTTCTGCCAGCTCTTCCTCTGAAATCTCCAGCTTTAAGTGCTGCTGCTGGTAGGTTCGAACTTGTTTTGAATAGCCGTGGCCGCAGAAAGCATCTAATAAATGTTGATTGACAAACTCATCCCATTCTCTAGCCACCAGAACATCTTTGGGATGATTCGTAGCCGGATACATGTTGGAATAGGCCAGCATCCCCCCGATTTTCCCGTCCGTTGTCTCATGAATGTAATTGGCGATTTTCGCATGGGCTACCATGATATTGTGGGCTATCTGATGAATATTTTCAGCCGTATCCGCTGTGTTCAAGGTACCACCATACAACAAAGCCAATGGAGTAGAATACAGGTTTTGTTCATTAAAGGTCACCCAGTATTTGACTTTATGCTTGTAGCGGTCTACCACTTTTTTTCCATAATCCACAAACGCATCGATGACATGTTTACTCATAAAGCCTTCGTAATTTTGCGCTAAATGAAGCGGCATATCAAAATGATACAGACAAAGCATTGGTTCAATACCCCGGTCTAGCATGGCATCAATGTACTGATCATAAAAACGTAGACCCTCTTCATTAAATTCGCCGTCACCCATGGGATTGATTCGTGACCAGGAGGTTTGAAAGCGATAAAAATTCATACCCATTTCCTGCAGCAGATCCAAATCTTCTTCGTAACGATGGTAGCGGTCAATTCCATGTTTCCAGTCAGAGGTCGTTTCAGTTGCCTCGCGAACATCGTAAACCGACAGACCCTTGCCGCCTTCATTCCATGCCCCCTCTGTTTGCATACTGGAGGAAGAATCTCCCCAATAAAATTTTTTTGTTGTCATCGTCTCATTCCATTCATCTTCTTTAATTGTAGTCTTTTCTTATTTCCGCTGGTCTATAGTGCCTGCTCTGCACTTGCCCGAGCAACTCGTTCACTAATTTTCAAGAACGGCAGGTAGAAGAATACTAAAGCCACAATGATAATTGCCTGAACAATAATTGCCCGCCAATCACCAGCAGTTGCTAAAAATCCGCTTAAAAATGGCGGTGTCGTCCAAGGGATCGTTACAACACACGGGTTAACAAACCCTGCTGCTGTTGCCAAATAACCAATAACTGTCCCAATAATCGGCGACAAAACAAACGGAATAATCATTGGCAGATTGAAGACAATCGGCAAGCCAAAAATTACTGGTTCATTGATATTGAAAATATTTGGTCCTAAAGACAGCTTAGATAAATCACGGTACGCCCGATAGCGACTGAAAATTAAAATGGCTAGTATCAGCGCAATCGTTGATCCGGTTCCACCCATCAATGCCCCATAAACTTGGTGGAAAGCGGAATTAATGATGTGTGGCGCATGCTGTCCCGCCGCTGCGGCATCCATGTTCTCATTCATGTTTACCATTAACAATGGGTCCAAAATTGGTCCAGTAATAACCGACTGATGAATTCCAAAAGAAAACAGTAGATTACCTAAACAAACTAAGAACAAGTATCCAACTAATGACGTGCCGACACCTCGTAATGGTTCTTGAATAAAGCGCTCGATGATAGCCATGAAGTCATTTCCAGTTAATTGAATCAAGAAGGAGGCAAAGGCAAATAGAGCCACCACAATTACTAAAGGAATCATCGTATTAAATGACTTGCCGACTGCTGGCGGAACACTGTCCCCTAAATTGATCTTAAGCTTCTTGGAACGAGTCAAACGGATATACAATTCTGTTGCCAGCAAACCAGTGATAATCGCTGCGAAAACTCCTTTTGACCCGATATTTCCATAGCTGATCACCCCATTGATTTGCACCGCTGTTTCGGCATCAACCGGCGTGGTTTCAATCATCATCGGAAGCAGGGTTAAAAAGGCTGGAACTACTGCAATGACTACGCCGATTGGATTATCATACTCACGATTCTTGGCTAAGAAGTAACCAATCGCGATGACTAGAATAATGCCTGTGATGTTCAAGGTAGAATTGGTAATGATATTGCCCCAATTTTGCCAAGTTGTCATGGTTCCTTCGCTGATGATATTGCCAAACCAGCCGCTGGGATCTAATACGACTGAATTAATTAAAATTGCGATCCCTGCTAAAATAAATAATGGCATAATGGTGGCAAAGGAATCTCGCAGTGTTCGTAAATAAATCTGATTGCCAACCTTTTGAGCAGTTAAAACAAATTTTCCCATTAACGCTTCTCTTTTTTGCTTTTTATCCTCATTCATTGTGATACCCCCAAGATAATTTCCAGCTACGCGTTAGCTTTACATGTATCATAGCATCCTTATCGATATTTGTAAACACTTATTTATATATGTATATACTAATTTTATTTGCAAACAAAAAAGTACTCTGCTTGAATTACCAAGTAAAGTACTTTTTGCTGCAATTAGTTAATGTCAGCAACTATTTTTCCTGAAGTATAGGGGTATCTAGTTTTTGATAAATCAAAAGGTGTCCCATCATCAAAGAAAACCACCTGATTGGTTTCCAGAATCGGTTCGCCCACGTCAATTCCAAATTCTTGGCTGTCCAGCTCATTGGCTTTTGAAGCGATAATTACTCGCTGCGCTGCACTGATGACATAGCCTAGTTCGTCACGGATGTAGTTGTAGATCGATCCCATCAGGATTTCCTCATCCAAATCCTTGATATATTTCAAGGGCATAATCGAGGATTCAATACTGCGGGCTTCCTGATCCACGTACCGAACACGCTTAATGTCGTAAACTGGGTCGGTATGCTTAATCTTCAGGGCTTCGTATTCATAAGTAGTAGGAAAACGTACTTCAAAGCGCAGGATTTTACTGGTAACTTCAGCACCTTCCTGCAGTGAGGTTCCAAAGACACTATTAATTTGTGTCACATTTTTATTGTTCTTTTTGATGTTGTTTCGCACATAGGTGCCTGAACCGCGTCTAGTGTACAATAGTCCTTCATCTATCAATAATTGGATCGCTTTTCGAACGGTCACTCGACTAGTCTGATAGGATTTTGCCAAGGTCTCTTGGTCTGGCAGCAGTTCACCTTCTTTATAGTCGCCTTCGATAATTTTTTCCTTTAACGCCATCGCGATCTCTTTATATTTAGGCATGGTTATCACTCTCCGAAATTTGTATATACTTTTATCTTACTCGATTTCCTTTTAGTTGTAAACAGCCTATACAAATATAAACAGCGGCTTAGTTTTTCAACTAACCGCTGCCAAAGCTTATTCAAGTAATTTCTGCAGGTGATCCTCAATTTCTACAGTATTGGTTTTCGCGACTCCTGCAAACCAATATCCGGATTTTTTGATCGTTTTTATTTGGGTATGAATATTCGTTGAAATAAGCCCATAACGATTGCGATAGGCATTGGCCCAGGACCAGCAATCAATCGGTGTCCACAAATGATAGCCAAAACAGTTGGCTCCTTCCTTCATCGCCTGGTTCAGCCAGTATAAATGCTCCTGAATAAACTGAATTCGGTAGTCATCCTCAATCATCCCTGCTTCGCTCAAATATCGCTCTTCTCTTGAAACCCCCATACCATTTTCAGAGACAAACCACTCGATGTTATCATAATTGTTTTTGACATCCATGGCAATGTCGTAAATTGCTTTGGGATAAATTTCCCAGCCCTTATCAACATTCATCCGTCTGCCAGGCAGCTCATACTCGTCATAATACTTATCCGGCAGCCAATCCACCGCCAAGCTGTTAGGGGAGATTGCCGGCGCCTTTACCCGATGAGGATGGTAATAATTCAAGCCTAAATAATCAACCGTGTTTTCTTGAATGATCTTAAGCTCTTCTGGCTCAGCTGCAAACATGACACCATCCTTTTCAAAGATTGCCAGCAGCTTTTCAGGGAAGCTGCCCTTAGTCGAGGCCTTCATGAAAAACTGGTTCAGCCACATATCTGCGTACTCCGAAGCAGCCAAGTCTGCTGCCGAATCAGATGCTGGATAAGGCGGTGTCAGGTTTAGAATGATGCCAATTTTTCCTGCCTCATTTTGCTTGATTTTCTTAAAGCTTTTGACCACCTTGGCCGAGGCCAGCTGCAAATTATAGGCAACCTGAATAGCTTTAGGACCATCCACCAGATTCGGATAGTGAAACTGATGCAGATACTCCCCTTCGACAATTACCATTGGTTCGTTGAAGGTAAACCAATCAGTTACACGATCAGAGAACAGCTCAAAACATTTCTCAGCAAATTTTACAAACAGGTCACCCACATGTTTGGATTCCCAGCCGCCATATTTTTGATACAATTCAACGGGCAAATCAAAATGATGCAGGTTGATTACCGGACGAATTCCGTTTTCAATGAATGTATCAATCACATTATTATAAAATCCAACCGCCTCTTCGTTTACCGTTCCTGTCTCAAAATCATCCATTAATCGAGTCCACTGAATTGAGGTACGCACCGAGTTTAACCCGATTTTTTTCATCAGTTGAATATCCTCGCGATAGCTGTTGTAAAAATTAGAAGCCGTATCCGGCCCAATTTGATCGTAAAACTGCTCTGGTTCGATCTCATACCAATGATCAAAAACACTCGCATGGGTCTTATTAAAGCGTCCTTCCGTTTGCGGGCCGGAGGTAGCTGCTCCCCACCAAAAATTTTCTGGAAATGTTAAATTCATTTTGTCCACCTTTTCAATCTGTTTATATGTGTCGTTCAGATGTTAACCACCCAACCCAAATAAGTATATACTAATTTTTATTTTAAGTATACTAATATTTGAGATGCTACTCTTGATTTCTCTCAACGGATGTTGATCTGCTTATAGCAAACTCATATTTCTCAATGATGCAAAGTGCTGTCATCATTTGAGTTAATGAAGCAATTACGATTTTTTCTGCGGATTTTTTTGATTAATTACCGGACCATTGCGTTTTTCAATAGGTAGTTGTTAACAGAACTCACCCGAATATTGACTTATTTTTCATAATGGGAAAAGTAATTTGTAGTAAAAAACAGCAGAACAATCCCCTTGTTAAGATCATTACCCTCAGCACCAATCCAAACAATAGTTTATTTCTCCTTTTGTTCATAATAAATACCTATTTATAGCTTCATTTAATCCGCTACAAGCAGACACTCTTTTAATATTCACTTAGTTTCACTTTAAGATCAGATTCTGTCGCCGATACCCCAAACCGTTTGGATATATTGGTATTTTCCACAAGTATCCAGTATCTTTTCCCGCAGATGACGGATGTGAATCATAATGGTGTTGTTGGAAGCTGATTACCTGATCCTGACGCTCCCCCAGCAGCTGCAAAATCGAAAATTCCAGCGGTGTTAAAAAAGTTCTTCTTCGTTCAAAAAAACTTTTAGTTTGTCACTATCCAATTCCAATCCTTTTACAACTAACACGTTTCGTTTGATTCCACTGTATTACGTAGCTTTATGTATCTGGGATTTAACCCGCGCTATCAGTTCTAACGGTCGAAAACAGCTTAGTAATGTAATCATCTGCTCCTAGGGTCAATCCAGTAATTTTATCAACCTCTTCTCCCTTGTCTGTCAGCATGAGTATTTGATATGTATAGGTCTCGCAGATTTACTTGCACAAATCAAAGCTGTTGATGTCTATCTAAAATCGCCAGAGCGTATTCTATCTTTACAATTTTGTCCGAGGCTTCGGCACCAGTTTCACAGATATCGACTTCATAATTTTCATCATTAAAAAAAGCAACCAACTCAGAAATTATCTGTTCGTTTTCTACCACCAAAATTTCCACCCGGAATCACACTTTTCCCCTAAAGTATTGCAAATGTCTCTAGCAGATGGTTTCAACTTTCCAGCTACAAAAAAATTCAATCATCAAAATCACAAAAAGCTGCTGCACGATACTTCCATGCAGCAGCCTATTCTATTTATAATGGAAGCTTACGACCAATACCTTCTTGTAAGGCTTTAGAAAAAATCGCTTGCCCCATCACCACATCACTAACCGAGATACCCACGTTGCTGCAGACAATTATTTCGTCTTTGCTGGTTCGTCCTGGATGAAGCCCTGCCAAAATTTCACCGGTCTCACAGGCCACCGGTGCCAGTCCGTCGGGGAAGTAACCCATATCTGCAAATAATTCATGCTCTTCTTTGCTGTCAAGAATATATTTATCCGCCATATAGCAGATTTCCGGATCCCAGAAGGTATTCAAATCACATGGCAGGATCGTCTGTCCTTTTCCAATCCACTCTTTTTTTACGACCTTCAAGGTATCTTTTAAAATGACTGTTGCTGAACTCATCACTTCTGATTGCTTTACTAATTCTTCAGGACTGCTCACTTTAATAATCGGAATAGTTACTTCAGCTTTGACCTCCTCAATCAGCTGATCCATTGTTTCATCGCGAACATCATAAATATAAATCTTTTCTAGATTTTTTAGCGTTTTGACGATGTATCTTACATGGGCAACACCCTGAATACCACAGCCGAACATGCCGAAAGTAGTCGCATCGGGGTGCAGTGCGTTGGCAGCTAAAGCCGTTACAGCTGGCGTACGCATAGCAGTCAGCCAAGCTGAATCCATCACTGTGATCGGCACACCAGTGGTAATGTCATTAAGAATCAATAGACCAGTTGTTTGCGGCAAATTGAATTCTTTTGGATTACGCGGATAACATTCGATCCATTTCACACCGCAGGCTAAATTATCTGGGACGTAGGCTGGCATGGCATGATAAAATACATCAGGATAAGGATGAATACCAATCTTCGCTGGCATTTCATAAGCCTTTTTTCCGTGGGCGATCAGAGCTTGCTTAACTAATTCCAACGTTTCATCGATGGTTGGTCCCGCAGTTTTACATTCCTCTTGAGTCAACCAAAGAAGTTCTTTACCTAAATCCAGTTTCGTTTTTAAATACTCGTGCTGTGCTTGAAACGATTTCAGTTGGGCTTCTGTTGCTTCGTATGACATAAAAATCTCCTCCATTATTTTATAAATAGCAGAATTTCCTGCATTTATATTTTATATTTTTCAAAAAACCTTCCTTCAAACAATTATAATTCTAGTGTACGGTGGTCTCAAGCCTGCTGTCAATGAAATATTTAATAGGTGATTTATTCTTTCGATTAATTGATAACTGTAGTTTGTTGCTGAACTGAAAAATTCTTTTGAATTTGCTTTTTTCTTATTGCGTCTGCTCTATCTAGTGCAGATCACGGGGGAAATCTTGTTATCAAGCAAATCATATGTGATAATTAGCGCAATAGTTAATAATTCTGTTATTCCTTCACTCGTTTTTAAAACAGCTTGACGATTTTGAAACCCGTGACGCATTTAGTCCAGCAGAGATTATTGGTAAGCTGACTAGCACCTATACTCTTAATTATTATTCCAATGACAGAGGAATTGTCACCAGTTGGCAAAACGCACAGGTCAATACACGACCTCTTCAAAAGATGTGCTATTGGTCCGTGGAGGAATGAGCATTCGAACACTGGTAAATGACGAAGAGTTTATTCGCCAGCTGACTCTCGCTGCTAATTCCGCTTCTTATGTTCTCACGGTTTGTACTGGCTCTGCCCTGCTTGCTAAAACGGGACTGCTTGATGGATGGCAGGCAACTTCCAAATTACTTTGACCGTTTGTTTAAGGAGTAGACTGGCGAAAGTGTTTGCATGGGCAGAATGCTATAATTTACCGAGAAAAGATTCCAAGCATTACTAAAAAGGAGAAAATGATGACTATTTCACTAAAAGATAAGTACTACAATTACGATTCGGTCCATCAGCTGGCTTTGCGAATTCAGGCTGTCGATCCCACCTTTGCTGTCGACGATTTCGTGCGTGCAGTTGTAGACGAGACGTGGGAAGATCTGGCACTGAAAGCTCGGATGCATCAAATCAGCTTGAAGCTCGGAAACTATCTGCCTGCCGATTATGGTAAGGCTCTTGGGATACTTGACCAAGTTTTGACTAGCTATCCTGCTGGCTACAGCAATTTATTTCTTATGTGCCTGCCCGATTTTGTTGAAGTTTATGGTCAGGCTGAGGAACATTGGGATTTGTCGATGGCTGCTTTAGAAAGGTATACGCCGTTTTCGACTTCGGAATTTGCGGTGCGGCCTTTTATCATTCAGCATGAACTGCGCATGATGGAACAGATGAGCATTTGGGCAAAGCACGACAATGAACATGTTCGTCGGCTTGCCAGCGAAGGCTGTCGTCCGCGTTTGCCTTGGGGACAAGCGCTGGTCAGCTTCAAAAAAGATCCGACACCGGTTCTGGCGATTTTGGAGCAGCTGAAGGCTGACCCTTCATTGTATGTTCGCAAGAGTGTGGCCAATAATTTGAACGACATTTCCAAGGATCATCCTGAGCTGGTTGCCAAAATTGCTGCGGATTGGTATGGAAATAATCAACATACGGATTGGATCGTCAAGCATGGCTGTCGAACATTGCTTAAAAAAAGCCATCGGAAGGTTCTCAGTATCTTTGGTTTTGGGGATGCGGATTGTTTAACAGTGGAAGACTTCGCATTAGCTGCTGACTCGATTATTGATGGAGAGGATTTGATCTTTTCTTTTCAGGTCAAGGCGAAGGAAACCACCAAGCTGCGACTGGAATATGGAGTCGATTTTGTAAAGGCCAATGGCACCCGTAATCGAAAGATATTTCAAATTGCCGAAACGACGTTGAAGGCCGGAGAAAAAAGAGCGTTCACTAAGAAACGGTCCTTTGCAAAGATAAATACTCGAAAACATTATCCTGGCACTCATTCTCTTACGTTGATTATGAATGGTGTCGAACAAGGAACATTGGATTTTGAGGTACTAGGTACTAGCTAATCAATAAATTCGTTTAAGTGTGATGCAGGAACTCTTAGTAGATACTAAAGCATTTTTTGTCGTTTTACTTTAATTATTAAAAGAACGATTGTTATGGATTTATCGAATTCACCTTGACACACGGTCCTAGATGATGCTAGGATGAAAAGGAATTCAAACGAAGGGAGAGAGCACAATGATTAAGACTAATAAAACCAACCAAATCCAATTGATTGATCAGTTCGATTCGTTTTATGGCAGCAGTGGGTCTTTTTCGGCAGACTCTCTTTGTAAATAATCCGAATTTTTCAAACTGTCAATCACTGGATTGACAGTTTTTTTGTGCCCTTTTTTCAAAAGAGGCTGCGCAAAAATCGTGATAATTAGATCGTCATTTTTAAATTTCAAAAACTAACGGAGGTGTTTCCAATGAGTGGAAAAAGAAAAAATCAGAGAGTCAGACAAAACAACTAGAGGAATCCCTTGATTCCTCATAAGAGAGGATTCAATATGTTAACAATTAAAGGAAAATACAATACCGCAACCGTCTACACCGACATCGTGACTGACAGTACCGTTGGTCAAATCATGACACTATGTAATCAAAAATTTGCTCAGGATGCGAAGATTCGAATCATGCCAGATACCCACAGCGGCTCCAGCTGCGTGATCGGTACCACCATGACCGTGAAGGATCAAGTAGTACCCAATCTTGTGGGTGTCGACATCGGCTGCGGTCTTTATGTCACTAAAATCAAAAAAGGTGTAAAGCTAAACTTTGACAAGCTGGATCGCATCATCCGTAATCGAATTCCCAGTGGACATCATTCTCATAATAAACCGCAATACATGTTCCCTTTGGAGGAGGTGCAGGCACCGATTCATCGTGGCTGGGCTTTGCGTAGTTTGGGAACGTTAGGCGGAGGCAATCACTTTATTGAAGTCAACGAAGGCAGCGACGGCGTGTACTTGGTAATTCATAGCGGCAGCCGGGTTTTAGGTAAAGAAATTGCTGAATACCACCAAGAGATTGCCTATCAAAAACTATCTCAAAGAAGGCAGGAGTTAAAACAGCTGGCCAAGGCAGTCAGTGATCCGGCGGAAAAAGACGTACTCCTGCAAGAACGCGAAGAAATCAAAATTCCTTATGAGCTGTCCTACGTATCAGAAAAAGATTTGGTAAATTACCTATCCGATATGCAAATTGCCCAACAATATGCCGCCTTCAATCGTCAAAGTATGGCATTGACCATTTTGAAAGCTATGAAATGGGACAAGCAGGTGATTGAAAGCTTTGACAGCCCTCACAATTACATTGATCTGCAGCATATGATTTTACGTAAAGGGGCCGCTTCCGCCCGAAAAAACGAGAAAATGATTGTGCCGCTGAATATGAAGGACGGTTCGATTATAGGCGTGGGCAAAGGCAATGAGGAATGGAATCAATCGGGGCCTCATGGTGCTGGCCGCATGATGAGCCGCTCGCAGGCGCGGGCCTCCATCAGTTTGGAAAATTATCAGCATATGATGCGTCACGTGTGGACGACTTCAGTTTCCAAGAAGACCTTGGATGAAGCACCAAAAGCTTATAAATCCAAGAAGCAGCTGCTGGAGCATTTGCCTGAGACCATGGAAGTAAAAGAAGTCATTCGGCCGTTGTATAATTTTAAGGGGTAGTACTGCCTATATTGGAGAAGCGGTTTTTTAAACCAAGTTTTTATAAATAAAGCGTAAAAAAACTGGCTCAACAGTCTTACCTGTTAAGCCAGTTTTCATTTTTAAATCGCATGCTCTGTCCGTTCGATAATGTCATCCTGCGTTGCCTTTGATAGAACATTGAAGAAAGCCGAGTAGCCAGCGACCCGAACAATCAAGTCTCGGTGTTTTTCTGGATGCTTCTGGGCATCAATTAAGGTTTCCCGCGAAACGACATTATATTGAATGTGGTAGCCATGTAGCTTATTAAAGAAAGTACGTAACAGCATAATCAGCTTCTGTTTGTCTTCTTCTTTTGCCAAAGTCTGCGGATTTACCTTTTGGTTCAGCAGAACGCCTCCGATAATTTCTTCGGTACGTAGTTTCGAAACAGATTTTAATACTGCAGTTGGTCCATTTTTATCCATATTATGGGAAGGTGAACAGCCTTCTGCTAATGGTACCCAAGCATTACGGCCATCTGGTGTTGCCATGGTTCCTCGACCTTGACCGACATTGGCTGAAATCGATGAGGTTCCTGAATAGCGGGTACCGCCGATTGGTCCGCGGCCAAAACGCGTACTTGGATATTTCTTAACTTCTTCGATGTAGCTATCGTAAGCTTCACGTACCAGCATATCTGGATAATCGTCATCATTACCGTATTTCGGCACATCGTTTAAGATCATTTGTTGGATTTCTTTGCTGCGGTCGCTTGCGTAATCCGTCATCAAGGCTTCCCACAATTCTTCAGTGGTCACTTTCTTGTCTTCAAAGACCAGCTTCTTAATTGCTGCCAATGAGTCAGCCAAGTTGGCAATCCCTACCTGCAAACCGGAAATGAAGTCGTACACTGCGCCACCTTCTTTTAAGGTTTTGCCGCGACCGATACAATCTTCGGTTAAAGCGGAGCACAACACATCCGGTACTTCATTTTCCAAGCCGATATCAATCGCATTTTCTACGATTACACTCATGCGAGTCAACTCCCGTACCGTTTTGTCCCATGCTGCTTGCAATTCTTCAAAGCTCTTCATGTCCTTGAAGTGGCCGTTACCTTTCACAAAGCGTTTGCCGGAAACTGGGTCAATCCCGTCGTTCATGGCAGTCATCAAAATTTTAGGGAAATTCATGTAGCTCATTCCGGTACAGCGGTAGCCCCATTTGCCGGGGACCGCTGTCTCGACACAGCCGATTGCGCTATAATCATAGGCATCTTCTTCTGTGACCCCAATCTTTATAAAGGATGGAATGATAATTTCGTCATTGTTAAAGGCGGGCATCCCAAAACCAATCTTCATCACTTCAATTGCTTCATCCATAAAGCGTTTGTCTAAGCCTGAATGATAACGAACGGTTAAATTCGGCTGCGGCAGCTTGGTTTGCGCCACACTCTTCAATACTAGGTAAGACAATTCATTCACGGCGTCTTTTTTGTCGCGAGTTTGGCCACCGATTGTTACATTTTGGTAAAGTGGGCTGCCAGCACTGCTGAAGGTATGAGCCTGGCTGCGGACTTTATTGACAGTTAAGGTTTTAATCCATAGGTTAGTCAATAATTCCACTGCTTGATCTTCAGTAATAGTACCTTTCTCCAAATCAGCCTTCAAATATGGATACATGTATTGATCGAAACGACCGTAAGACAATGAGTGTCCATTGGATTCAATTTGTAAAATCAGTTGGATAAACCAGACTGACTGAATCGCTTCATGGAAGGTTTCGGCTGGCTCGTTAGGTACCTTGGCGCAAATGCGGCTGATTTCCAACAGCTCCGCTTTTCTTTCTGGCGCTGCCGTTTCTGCTTGCTCCTTTGCCAATTGTGAGAAACGCTCCGCAAAGGTTTTCACTGCATCCAGTACAATCAAAATCGCATTGTAAAATTGGTATTTCTTAATGCTTTCTGGTTGCGTTAAGTCTAAATTCGCTTTTTCTTTCAGGGTACGTTTCTTATAGCCTTGTAAACCGACTTCCAACACTTGGCGGTAATCAACCGCTAGATGGGCATCGCCGGAATTCATCTTGCCTTCCATGCCGAAGAAGCCGGTTTCCATAAAGACGGAAACTTCTTCCGGCAATAAGCAGCCTGCTTTTGCCCGTAGATTATTATTTTCCCAAAACGGGGCAATCGAGCGTAAATCCTCCTTGGTTTGTTCAGTAATGTAAAAAACATCGCCGTCACGTTTTTCAAACAAATCTAATTCATTTAAAACAAATTCCATCGTGTACTCAGGAAAAATCGGTGCATCCTTGTTGGAAGACGCTTGATTGCCGACAATTAAGGTTTCATCTTCAATGTAGATGGACATTTTTTCCAGAATGTTTTTCAGCATCAGCGCTCGCTTCATTACATTGGTCTGGTTCATATTTCCCTTGTAGGCTTCCGTAGCCAGCAGCGCTCTTTCTGCGCAGATATACGGTTTTTTAGTTAAAACAGACTCTCGGTAATTATTCATACGATTGGTTAAGGTTCCAAAATGTGGTTGGTTTTCAGCAGCGGTTTTTTCTTTGATTTGAGTACTCATTACGCTTCCTCCTAATTTTCGTTCGTAAACATCATAGTTTCTTTAGTAACTATAATAGCACGCGTAAAGAAGAGCAGTCAACCGGATTTTCCTTTTTAACAAACAAAAAAAATATTGCACACATGTGCAATATTAAACGGTGGTTACTTCTATTTTATGATCGGTTAAAAACGTCAATGTCTCCTCTGGAATCTTGGAATCGGTGAATACCTTGCTGATTTCACTGAAGCCAAATTCAGAAACAACCCCATTTTGAGTAAATTTGCTGGAATCGGTTAATACAATCGTTTGATTCGCAGCGGTCGCCAGGGTTCTTGTGGTGTCGCAACGAGTGATATCACTACCTGTAAATCCCCGTTTTTTGTCAAAGCCATCAATTCCGATAAACAGCTTATCAACAAAAAATTCACTGATCACCTGCTTAACCAAGGGGCCAACATTGACTTGAGAATCCTTCTGATATTCACCGCCAATTAAAATGACCTTGACTGACTCCGCCTTGCGAACATAAGAAGCAATGAAGCAAGAATTAGTAATAATAGTAATATCGTTTCGATTGAAAGCCAACTCTTCGGCTAGCAGCGCACAGGTAGATCCGGATTCAATCATTACCACATCGCCATCGTTAACGATGGTGCTGGCTTCTAAGGCAATTTTTCGCTTAAGATCGTAGTTTTGTGCTAAACGAAAGTTGATGTCATCTGTATTATTTAATAGAGCATAGCCATGCTGGCGATGCAGCAGCCCTCTGGATTCAAGCTTGTCTAAATCTTTTCGAATGGTTACTTTGGAAACCTTCAGCAGCTCTGAAAGCTCATTCACTTCGATTTTTTTCTTTTGGCTGACAATCGAAAGTATTTCTTCTTCTCTAGACATCCAACCCCTCCTATTCCTTACCAGATTAACACATTTTCTATTTTACAACAATCATAAATTATTTTCGTACGTAACTAAAACTATTTACGTAAACATAAAAATTTGATAAGATGAACGTGATTAAGAAAGGAGTCTTCATCATGATTGACCAAGCATGTATTTTCAATATCCAAAAATTTAGTATCCACGATGGCCCAGGAATTCGGACCGTAGTTTTCTTCAAGGGCTGTCCGTTGCGCTGCTACTGGTGCTCCAATCCTGAGTCCCAGGCTAGCGAGCCGGAAAAGATGTGGGATACTCAAAAGAAAGACTATACCACTGTGGGAGAATACAAAACCATGGATGAGATTATTGATGAGGTCATGAAGGACGAACCTTTTTACGATGAATCAGATGGCGGTGTGACTCTTTCCGGCGGAGAAGTTCTTTATCAGGCGGAATTTGCCACCGAATTATTACGGCGATTAAAGGAAAAAGGGATCCATACAGCTAGCGAAACTACTGGCTTTGCTAAACAAGAGGTGTTCGAGAAATACATCGAACAGGTGGATCTCTTGTATTTTGATGTGAAGCATCATGATGAGCTGCAGCACAAAAAAGGCACCAAAGCCTCTTTGGCTCCGATTTTGAATAATTTGGCCTTTGCTTTAAAGCACCACAGCAATTTGATCGTTCGCATTCCCGTTATTCCCAATTTTAACGATGGCTCAGAAAATGCGGCAGCCTTTGCTGACTTGTTTAATCAAATGGGGATTCAGCAGGTTGAGCTTTTGCCCTTCCATCAATTCGGCGAGAAAAAATATGCCTTTTTGGATCGCGACTATCAAATGCAGGACATTCCGCAGCTCCATACTGAAGATTTGACTTATTTTAAGGATATTCTTGAGCAACATGCTATCATTTGTGACGTTCACTAATAAGCGGGGGTGAAGCAGGTTTCACGACTTGCTTCACTTTTTGTTGCTTCTTAAAAGGAATTAGTTCGTTCATTGTTCTTGGAAAATGATGATGCTCAGCCCATCTCTCTTTCTTATATTTACTTCCGCTTTATTCAAGAAATCTGATTCGATCTTTGACGGTTGGAATCCCGTTTATTACCCTTTGCCATTTTCCATCCTGATATCGTTCGTATTGCTTAAAGGCACAAGGCAGTCCCTTGGCTTGGACAATATCGCTGCTGTCCATCAGCTGAAAATGCAAATGCGGGCCAAAGGAATTTCCTGAGTGTCCGACATGTCCGATCAGTTGGCCTTTTTTGACCTGTTGACCAGCCACGACCTTCACCGAATCGGTTTGTAAGTGGCACAAGGCGGCATAAATATTTTCGGTTTGTTTGATAATTACATAATTTCCAGCAACCGCTCGGGCATCATCAACCGCTGGATCAAAATGATGGGCATTTTTATACGCATTTAACAGATCCGTACGCAAATTAGTGTGGGTGCGTTCAGGATAATGATCTTCTGCTAAAACAACTTCGCCACTAAAGGGGGCATAAATTTCCTGTCCCCAGCAATAATAATCGCTGATGGGCAATCCGGAAATTAAATACTTAGGCAAGCTGCTGCGATAGGCCGGCCAGCCGCAACGCTTCCAATCTACTTGAATAAAATCATAGGCATAGCGTGTTCCCAAGCGATCCGTTCCATGACTAGGTATCTTGGTGCCGGGTGTATTTGGCGACTGCCATTCGCCTCGCAAAGGAAATTCGACAATAATCGGTTCGGGCATTTCAGCATTCTGCACAGGAGGTCCTCCTATCCTGATTTGACTAAGTAATACAACTGCCAACACAATTCCAGCCAATGCAATCTTCTTATTCATCGGCTGCAACGTAAAATAGTTTTCGCAATTCCTCTAAATAATCCTCTAACACAGCAAGAAGCCCTGCCTCGTCTATATCTGTACGATTGGAGGTTTTTATTTTCTCCACAATCTGATTCGTAAATCCCTCATTCGTCCACAAAATAAATTGCAGCGCCTTTTCAAGATCCAACTCCTTGCGAAAATTCGTAGTGTCTAAATTAGCAAACAGCTGCTGCCGACAAGCTGCCTGTTTTTTCCCAGCCGCTACTCGTTGGTTGATTGCCTCCGATTTAGTTTCCGCCGACAATTTGTTAAAGTCCAGAATCCACGGATACTGCTTAATCAATTTCAGCTGCAATAGATATGACTGCTGCAAGCGAACAAAAATATCCCCCTGTGAAAAATCAAGTTGACTAAAATATTCCCGGTCCAGCAACTCCATAAAATAATCATACATCGCCAGAAAAAGTTCCTGCTTGCTCGTGACATAATGAAACATTAATGGCTTGGACATCTTAGCACTTTTAGCTATTCGGTTAGTCGAAGCCTGATCATAGCCCTTCGTCACGAACTCCTCCAAGGCAGCATTCAGCAGCATATCGCGCCGTTTTGCTTCCAACTCTAATAATTTTGTATCCATAAGCAGCCCCTCCATTTACCTATCAGGTCAACACAAACATACACTTATTTACCTATCAGGTCAATAGTTGATTGTATGAACGATATATAATAGAAGAAACTTTTTCATTTAGACAGATCGAAAGCCCAGAACGGGAAAGTCCTGGGCTTCTGTTCCATTCTATTAAGACAATAAACTCAACAAATAATAAACAATCCATGAATACCACTGGGTTCCCACAGCTAATGAAGTAATTTCGGTTGCTTCACCCGGAATTTGGTAACCAATATCAGCAGCTAAACCAGTCATAATCGGTGCAGCGATACCTGAAATATACAAAGTAATCGTCGCAATAAAGATGCCGGTAATTACGCCGCGAAACAGATTGCCCTTTGAAGGTAAGATAGCGAAAATCATGTAAAATGGCAATGCTGTCAAATCAGCCAACGGCAGGGTTTTGTTTCCTGGAAGGATGAACGCCAATACCAAGGTGATAGGAATCATCAATAAGCCTAGAGATAAAACAAAGGGGTGCCCAATACCTAATGCAGCGTCCAAACCAATGTAAATTTCTCGGCCCTCGAAGCGTTTTTCCATGAATTCCTGAGCTGCTTCGGAAATGACAATCAAGCCATCCATCAACAATGAGACCATCCGCGGAATCAGGACTAATGATGCTGCAATGGAAACAGCCGTAGTCAGGATATCCGACAAAGGCATCCCAGCAACTGCTGCTAATAAGCCGCCGATCACCAAGCCCATCATCATTGGTTCGCCAAAAATTCCTAGTCTCTTCTGAACATTTTCAGTCGTCCAATTAATCTTGTTAATCCCAGGAATACGGTCTAACAGCCAATTCATTGGATACCCTAACACTGCCCAGCCCGTTGTCTGCAGTGCCGGCAGTGAAATTCCTTCCAAACCTAAAACATCCGACACATCCTTTTGGGTCATATCTGCTAATTTGAAGATAATGGCCATATTGATCACCGCACTTGCTACGGCTAAAATCATACTTCCAGTCGTTAGATACAATGCACTAGCAATAAACAGCGGCTGCCAATAATTCCAGATATCGACATCCATTGTTTTGGTTAAATTAAACATTAACATCAATACATTGGTTACAATGATGGCGATAAAAACAAACGGAACCACTGGCGTTCCCCAAGCAATCGAAGACCCGATTCCCCAGCCGATATCTGTCGCTGTCAAACTAAAGTTATACCGTTCAACCAACGCTTTGGTTACTGGTGTAATGGCATTCATCATGACACCCGCCATGACATTAATTCCGATGAACCCGATTCCGACAGTCAACCCCGCTTTAAACGATACTGACAGCTTTCTGCCAAAGATGACACCCAAAATAGTAATAATAATGGGCATCATCACACTCACACCTAGATCAATGATGTATTTGAAAAAGTCAAAAACAACTGACATATTTTCTCCTCCTATATCCTAAAACCCCAGAATCTCACGAATTTCCTGCTTCGTTTTATCTTTGCCAATTCCGGTTAAAAATGAACGGCCCAACACTACCGGCACATCGCCTAAATCACTTGAAATCGTCGTCGAGCTGATCACCACATCAGGCTTTTTGTTGGCTACCTTAGAAGGAATATCTGAGACAATGTATTGACTGATATCGTACTGAACATTGTTTTCATCTAAAAACTCCGACACCTTTTTCACGATAACCGTCGATGTAGCAATTCCGGTACCGCAGCAGACATAAATTCTTTTTCGCTTCATTTTTATCTTCCTTTCCTACACCTCTTCAGGGAAAAACATAATTTTGCCAAAGTTATCTTCTGGCTTTTTATGAGTGACTGTATCAAAAATTTCTGGTCCCTCTGACAGCTTTAAGCGATGAGTAACCATCGATTTTAATTCCAATTGACCATTTTCTAACAGCGACACAATCGTCTGCCATTCTTTACCTGGAAAAGGCGCCGACACACAGCTCCAAGCCCCCCAGACCTTCAGCTCGCTGCGAACAATTTTTTCAAAATAGAAGCGTTCAATATTGATATCGGCATATGGTATTCCCATAAAGACAACCCCGCCGCCTTTTTTGGCATAAGCAAACACTTGAGCTGAAGTAATCGGCGAGCCTGCTGACTCGACGACAATATCGGCCAGCAGTCCATCGGTATAAGCCGCAATTGTCTCCAACGTATCTTCCTTCAACGAGTTAATCGTGTGAGAAGCTCCCGCCGCTAGTGCCATTTTCAAGGCATCCTCAGCAATATCCACCGCAATAATTTTAGTGGCACCAAACAGCTTGGCAAATTTAATCGACAACAAACCGATATTGCCGCAGCCCACCACCACGACCGTATCTCCAGCCGTTAAATTTGTGTGATAATATCCGTGAACGACCACGGCAGAAGGTTCGATCATCGCCGCTGATTCATAGTCCACTGCATCAGGAATCGGCACGCAATTTTTTTCTGGCAGACGAATGTATTCAGCGTAGGCGCCGCCATGACGAGCACCGATCACCGTTAAGTTTTCACAGCGGGCAAACTCAGACTTTTTACAGTAGTAGCATTCTTCTTCAACATCCAAATCGGCACAGGTGAAGCAAGGGGCTCCAGCCACCCGGTCGCCTACCGCTAGATGCTTTACCTCTTCACCAATTTCCACAACCTCGCCAGAAAATTCATGTCCCCAAACCATGCCTGCAACATATGGACCTAATTTTTTGTAACGTGATAAATCGGACCCACAGATTCCGACCGCTTTTACTTTGATCAGGACATCAGTTGGCTTTTCCAAGCGGGGTTTTTCCGCTTCTTCATACCGTAAATCTTGCTTTCCATACAGCTTTAATGCTCTCATTGCTTTCTCTCCTTAACGTAACGCATTTTCCAAAAGTTGGAATTTTTTTGTTGAATCGCCTGAAAACAGGTAGGAGCCTACGACAAACCAGTTGGCCCCTGCTTGTTGGCAGGTTTTGATATTTTCTGCATTGACTCCGCCATCGACTTGGATATTGATGGGCCGCTCACCAATCAATTTCTTCATTGCTTGAATCTTTTGATAAATCGGCGGATACAGCTGCTGTCCCCCTAAGCCGGGATTCACCGTCATCAACAATACATAATCAATCTCATCCAAAACCAGCTTGATACTTTCGACTGGTGTACCAGGATTCAACACGACCCCAGCCTTGGCACCCAACTGTTTAATCAATTGGATTCCCCGCAGCAAGTGCACCGTCGCTTCTTGATGAATACTGATATATTCGACACCAGCCTCCACCAATTGCGGAATAAATTTCTCCGGATTTTCAACCATCATGTGTACATCAAATTGAAACGGCAGCAGCTTTTTTAAGTCCGCCACTTGAGTAGGACCAAAAGCAATATTCGGCACAAAGCTGCCATCCATCATATCTACATGCAGGATTTCGATCTCTAAATCCTTTAACGTCATCACATCACGTTGTAAATTTCCAATATCAGCCCCAAATAACGAAGGCATGATGCTATTTTTAACCAAGATGAAAATCTCCCTTCAGATTCTCGTACAATTGTTCAATCATTGCCTGCTCGCTGGCATAGCTGCTCCTGCGATTAAAATAGAGCAGCTGGTATTCCCCGTCCGACTGACTGGCTGGCTTAACCCACCGTTCATTTTTTGAAGGAACCAGAATGTACCAGGGCAGTTTTTCTTTTTCCTGCTTCCAGCGTTTGAATAGTTCATTTACTGGAAGGGTTGGATTCGTTACGATTATTTTTTTGATGCGGCCTGGAATGTAATACAGGTAAATGATTTTGGAGTACAGAAGCAGTGATCCGTAACAAGCGAATAATAAAAGGAACCATTGCTTGTGTTGGATTAAAAATGCTACGATGCCGCGTCCCACTTCTCCTAGCATCCGATCATTGATTTCTTCAAAAAGACTCTTCATTCTCCTATACTCCTTTGCGTTAGTTTAATTGTTGAAGGACAGCTGCCTCATCTGCTACTTGAACAAGTGCCTGCATTTTTCCTTCGTCTTCAATCAATGAAATCACTGCCTGCAAAGTTTCCAGCTGCTTCTCCGGCTCCTTAATCGCCAGCATGAACACAAGGCGAACAGGAACCTCCACTTCTTCGGCTCCCATCTCTTGAAAGCTGACTGGTGTTTTGACTATACCTAAGGCAATCGTTGCTTCATATACATGCTTGCTATCCGTGTGAGGAATCGCAATACCATAGGTGGTGGTGTTTAAGCCTGTAGGAAAAACCGCTTCCCTTTCCTGAATGGCTTGAATATAGCTTTCCTTCACATAACCGTTTTGAAACAGCCGACAGGCAAGCTTTTCCAGCAGCTGCTCCTTATCCAAGTTGACCGGTTCATCAAAAAAAACAATGTTCTTCTGATTAATCATCTTAACTAACTCACTCATTTACCATTACCTTCCATTTTTCATTATTTGCCCAACAAACGATCTCCCACTGCACCACCTGGATGGTTGATGCCGAATTGTTCTTTTGTAAAATTGGTGTAAGTCATTAATGCAATACACACGGCATCAAAAACTGAAATAACGGCTAACGTGCTGGCGGTTGCCAGCATGTTGAAGATATCTGGCTCCTTATCCACCGACACCTTAACGAATAAATCTGCCGCTTGTCCAATAGCAGAAGCTTCATTTTCACCTACGCCAACAATATATGGCTGCTGGGCCTTAATGGAGTCCAGTAAATTTGCCAGTTCTTTGGTATTGCCGCCTTTAGAGATTAGTATGACGATATCGTCTTCTGTAATAATTCCCATTGATCCATGCACCGCATCTGCTGGGTTCAAATAGACAGCTGGAATGCTGACGCAGGACAACGAATGCACAATTTTTTTGGCACCGACACCAGAGGTTCCGCAGCCGCTGACCACTACCTTACCTTTTTTCTCGCCAATTTTTTGTACCAAGGTAGTTAACACGTCTAAATCAGCGGTTTCACTTAACTTAGTAATCGTTGCCCCTTCAATTGCTAATGTATTCAACATACTGTCTTTGATTTCCTGATTATTCATAACTACGTCCTTTCCTAATTCACGATTTCTTTTAATAGAGTTAAAATGGCGTGCTTTTCTGTTGTATTCGTTAATTTCTCAATCATTTCTGGCGATTCAGCGATCGTTAAAATATCAATAATCGCCTGGTTGTGCTGCTTTTTGTCAATCGGCGCAATCATAAAAACAATTTTCAGCGAATGGCTTTGTGAATATCGGAATCCTTGGCGAACAATCAACAGGCTGATCCCGATTTTATTAACCCCTTCACTTGGCAAGGCATGGGGAATGGCCACCTCTTGTCCCAAAATAGTATAAGGATCTTCAAAGTCATGGCTGTCAATCACTGCCTGAATGTATTCCTCCGTAACAGCTCCCTCCGTTAAAAGCGGCTGTCCTGCTCTTTGCAGTGCCTCTTTATAATCGGCTACCTCATCAACAATCGTGATTCTATTTTCCGAAAGAAAATCATACAGTCCCATAATCTTATTAGCTGTACGAATACGGGTCTCTTTTCTAAGCGGCAGTCGTTCCCCCAGAATTTCCAAAATACTGTTTTGAATTCTGGTTGTTTGGGCAGCAGGGATGTACTCCCGAATTTCTCCCATGATACGTTCGACAATCGTGGTACGATCCGCTTCGCCAAAAACCTTTTTGAACACCTGCGCCCGCAGCTGCTGTTTTTCTTCTTCTGTCATAGCCGCCTGGACCACGAAGCAATTATCATAGGGGTGAAAGTGTCCGATTGAAAAAATAATATCTACCTTCAAATGACTTTTCTCAAAGGCTCGATGCGATACCGGTTCGTAAAAATAAACTTCTGGAAAAATCGCCATCAGCTGAGACAGCATCAATTGCGAATAGGTCACGCCTTTGGGACAGATAACAATCGCCGTTTTCATTTTGGGATAGTCGGTTTTCCCCTGTGGCAAAATTTTTGAACCAAATATTAAGGAAATGTACATGATTTCGATATCAGGCAGAGGTACTTCCAATAAATCCTCCAAAGGCTTGAAACAATCCTTGATAATAGAATTAAGGAAATCGTATTGGGCAATGACGTTTTCCAAAAATTCCTTTTCATACAGATCGTTCTTTTCGTTAATCAAATAGCGAATGCGGTAATAAGCTGGTGTCAAATGATACATTAAGCTATTTAACAGCTGCTCACGTTCCTTTAATTCAATCGAGGTTTTCACCTCAAAATTATCAACACATCTATTCAAGGCTTTTCTTAATCGTTTAGTAATCGTTTCATTGACAAACTCCGCGGAAATAATTTTTGAAGTCAAAATCTGCAAAGAAATATAAATGGTTTCTCGACGACCGTACTGCTCCAGCCCTAAGGTTTGTTCAATTAGCCGAACTTCTCTCAGCTGGTAAATATCCAGCTCTTCCTCTGAGGTTTTCTCGTTCACCCGCTGTCCATACGTAATACGATTAAATACAATCAATAAAAAATATGGCAGCTGACTAAACTGTTCATCCGTAAAACGAACCTCCAGCTGTTGTTCCAATATCTTTAATTTTTTCTCCATCGCCGAGCGTTCAGCTTGTGATAAGCCAGAAAATTTATGCAAAAGTTGAGTTCCGCTGGACATTTTGTTAATATATAAGAGAGTTTCCTTAATGAAATCTCTTATAAATAGCTCTTTACCAGAAAGTGAATAGCCTTGTGTGCGCGAATAAACAACCTTAATTTTGTGGACAAATAATTTCTTTTTCAGCTTAGACAGGTCTCGTAAAATCGTATTTTTACTGACCTTCAGCTCGTAAGAAAAATACTCCAATGATAAATCCAACGATTCGTTGAATAACAATAGGGCAAGTATTGTTATTCTTTCGTCTTCTGAATAGAAAAGGTTAGGGTCTTTTCTTGCTTCTTCATCGCTTTGGATGAAGGCAGCAACTGATTCGTCAATGATAAATCCACCGGTGCGTGTTCGTTGTACACTAGGCAATTCATTTTCTTTTAGTTCGCTGTTAATTTGACGCATCGCATACTTGATTTGATCCTTTGATAGCTGTAGTTTGCTCTCCAACCCCTTTCGCGTAATGCTGGGGTTAGCAATTAATTCCTTCAATATGGTTAAATACTTTGCTTCCATCTTTTACACTAACCCCCTTTTGATTTGGTACCTTCTTGCTGTAAAACCATGCATTTTCCTTATGTCCTTATTATAGATTTTCACTTTGAAAAAGTATAAGCGTTTTCATTCAAAAAATTCCCCAGCCGTGTGCCCCACTTGGTGATGTTATGGAATCTGGCGAAGCTTATCAATGAATACAGGGAATACCTTTACTCCTCCAAGTGAATTTAGTTATATTATTATACACAGTTGAAAGACAAAGACTGAAAAAGGGATGAAACCACAAAAAAACGAGAAAACTTTCGTCCTCTCGCTTAATGATTGACTCCCCTATTTTAATGCTGCTACAGTTCGTCTATTCAACTAAATTGTAGGCAAATTCTTTTTTCGATTCCAGCTCGTGAATTCCCAGCCGATCGAAAATTAGTGCTTTGTAGGCCACATAGGCATTGTACTCTAGACGCTCCAGCATATCGTTGGCTTTATGAAGAGATTCTTCTAAAACCAAGACACCATGCTTGTTTAACAATGCAACTTTCGAAAGAACCTCGTCACCTAAGCTGGCTACATGTCGAGTCACGATCTCAGCTAATTCTGGTGAACAGGCTGGAGCAAAATCTAGACAAGGAATTGCGCCAAATTTTTGAGTCGCCTCCGTTAAGTTAGGCATATCCATTCCCTGACTAGCAAAGACCATGGACTCTTTAGCATGCCCATGCAGTACACAACCGATTTTGCGGTGTTGGCGATAACAGGCCATGTGCATATTGATTTCTCTTGTCAGCTTCCCTTCTCCTTCAATGATATTTTCCTTCATATCCACCACCAATATTTGATAGGGCGACAGATCGCACAAATGATTTTGCGACATCAACGTGGGGGTCATGATAATATGCTCATCGTTCATTCGTACACTGATGTTCCCTCCAGCCGCATTGGTTCCATAGCGTTGATAAATATTTTTAGTAATTCGACATAAATCTTCTCTTGCTGCTTGGTATAGCATATCCATCACTCCGATCAACTAGTTTGTTACGCATTTTGTTTGGCTCCTTCAGCGACTACTTTTTCCTCAACCTCCCGTTGTTTTTTCAAGTAAACATGGTTTGCCCTAAAAATAGCGCCAAAGGCAATAATCAACACGCCCGATAGCAGCGAAATGATGAAGCCGACAAAATTGGTCACCAATGGATAGGTGAAGAAGCCAAAGGTCGAAATTGGAAAAATTTCACAGCCAAAGAGGAAACCCATCGCTCCCGAAACAGCAGAACCAATCATCGTAATCACAATGAAAAACGGATCAGCTACTGCAAAAGGAATCGCTCCCTCTTGAATTCCCAACAAACCTAGTATCAACGAAGGCACTCCGTTGCTTTGCAGCTGTGGTGGAAATACCTTCTTCCCTACAACAAACCGGTCTAAAATAGTCGCCAGTCCCAGTCCGATTGGTGAGGCAATCCCCATCATACAAGCAATATAAGAATAATTCGTGTCAAAAAACAACTGCTTGCCAATCGTTCCGGCTGCCTTGGAAACCGGGCCGCCATAGTCAAAGCCTCTTGCTGATGCTAATGCCCCAGATAATACCGCGCCACCGCTTTGACCAATCGTATTCACAAACCACGTACTTAGACTCATAAAACCAGTACCGATAGGACCAATAATCAGCTTGGAAGCAATTAGTACGAGCAAGCTGCCTACGACTGGCAGAATAACCATTGTTTTTACTCCCATATATTTACGCGGCATTTTAATCGAAGTATTCAGGAATTTAACGGCAAATCCAGCGATAAATCCTGCTAGTAATGCCCCGATAAAACCAGCCCCCATTAGGTTGGCTACCATTCCACCTAAAAAACCAGGGGCTAGTCCCGGACGATCAACGATTGCAAAAGCAATGTAGCCGGCCAACACTGAAAACATCAACGCCATGAAATTTTTCCCTACTACCTGATTCGCCCAAGCAATGGTTTGAATGATTTTATCTGGACTTTCCAGCAGGGCTTCATCGTTTGCCGCAAATCCCATGATCTGTCCAATCAACGACGTAATTCCTAGGGTCATCCCGGCAATAACGGTGACCGGCAGCATATACGAAATCCCGGTCATCATGTAAGACTGTGCCGTTAACAGCTTGTCCTTAAATGTATTCCCCTCAATCATTTTTTATCCCCCTTATTTACACTGTTTTCAAAAAATAATCACCCATAATTTGATCAATTTTTTCAATGGTTTCATGCAAAGGTACTTTGATGGTTTTCTCTTCATAGCCTTGGAAACGATCAACGTCCCTGATGGCTACTCCTACCGAAAAGACAATTAGGTCGGCCTGTTCAATTTCAGCCTCGGTCAGCCGATTTTCAATTCCAATGGATCCCTGAGTCTCAACCTTTACTTGATGACCCAGCTTTTCTGCCGCATTTTCGATTGCTTCAGCAACCAAATACGTGTGGGCAATCCCTGCTGGACAAGCAGCAACCCCAATAATTTTTTTACTCATAGATACTTCCTCCTAATTTAAAATAATTTCCTTTTCCACGGATTCCAATACACAAAACATTTTTTCGATACTCTTACTAGTTAATAAACAATTTCTGAACTCTTCATTCATTAAGTTGCGGCTGATTTGCGACAGGGTCTTTAGATGCAGGGTGCCTTTTTCTTTTTCAGGAACACCGATAATAAAAACGAGCTTCACTTCTTTTTGATCCTTTCCCCAGCCAATCATGTCTTTGGTGCGGCAAATTCCTACAAAGGGTCGCTTAACACTATCCGATTTTCCATGAGGAATAGCGACGTTATAGCCAAAAGCTGTCGGAAATTCCTTTTCTCTTTCCATTACACTAGCCACAAATGCCTCTCGATCATTAAGATAGCCATTTTCATAGGCAGCATCGCTTAAAAAGTTGATGACAGCCTGCTCACTTTTCAACGACTGATCAATAAACACCAATTTTCTTTCTAACATGTGCGACTCCCTTCTAGTTAAAAATTCTGCTTGCTTCGTCAAAAATATATTTTTGAACATTCTCTTTTGTATTGACGATGTTATACAACTCACTTAACAATTTCCGAGCCAATTTTAGATCCTGCTCACTGATACAAATCAGAAAAACAGCTTTTACATTTTGAGTGGTCCATCGAATGGGACGATTGTTAATAATTACAACTAGCTGTGTTTTCAAGACAAACGCAGGGTTGGCATGGGGAATGGCTACTCCTGAATTCAAATCAGTTCTCCCCAGCAGTTCTCTTTGAAGCAGGTTTTCGGAAAAGCCTTGCTTTACCAGCCCCTTTTCATAGAGGCGATTAGCAATAAACGTCAAGACTTCTTCTTTGGTTGTGAAATTCTGATTGAAGAAGATCAGTTCCTCATCTAAATAATCCTGAAATTTTTCAAGGGTAATGGTTGAGGCCGTTTCCGAAAGTAAATGTTGGTAATAGCCGGTGACACTTTTGATGTCTGTTTCATTCATCAAAGGAGACACCTGAATAAATGGCAATGTCTCATCTGGCAGCGGAATGGTTGAAATCACCAAATCGTTCTCAGTTATTTCATTTTTTTGCAGTTTATCGATAGAGGTAACCTCCACGATATCCAGCAGCGGCAGGTATTTTTTTAGCCGTAGTGAAATTAGTTCAGCAGTACCAATGCCATTGGGACAAATGACAAAAACTTTTCGAACCCGGGTGTTCCGTTCGATGGCACATTGAAAATGAACCATGATGAAGCCAATTTCGTCATCGGTCAGATTTATCTGATACGTTTCTTCTATTTCATTCATGGCAATCACTGTTGTTCTGAAGGTAACAGCATATTCGTCACGAATGTCGTCAATCAATGAGTTTTGGATACTGATTTGATTGCTCATCCGAAATATGGCAGAGGGAATGTGTTCAACCAACGCGTCTTTCAACAACTGATCCTGACAAAGATCCACTTGAACCAATTCACTCATTTTTTGAATGCTTCTATCAATTAAGGTTTCCAATGTTTGGGAAATATGTTTGCTGGTGGTTGCTTTTTGAATTTTGTTGGCTACCAGCAGCAGGCTGACATAAATTAATTCTTGTTCGTCAAAGGCACCATATTCGTCACTTAACTCCTCCAATAGCTCCTTCGCGACAAAATAGCTTTCCAAGCTCATGATTTTCTTGTAGGTCAACAAATGCTTATCCAAATCGATTTGTTTACCAATGCTTTTTCGGTACAGCAGAATCGACAGATACGTCAAAAAATTTCGTTTGTAATGGCTGTCCAATGTATATTCCAGTTCGATAAGCTTTTCTTGAATCAGGTTATTAACCCTTTGAATCAGCTTATGGGGAAAAAGTGCTGCCAAATAGGCTACGTAATGCTCATACATTTCTACTTGTTCATTAAGAGCAGTAAATCGATCCAAAACGAAGGCATAGATCGCTTTTTGAATGTCCGCTTCATCTCCTACAACAACTGTTCCGTGGTTCGTTTTAGAAAGCACTAAAGAAAATGGCGTGATAAACGTCCGTTCAATTAAATCCAAAGAACTCTTAATAGATGTCTTGCTGGTGAAGAAGCGCTCTGCTAAGGAATCAAACGTGACTATCTGGCTTTCTAAAATCAGCCGCTTCATTATGGCAAAATTTCTTTCTGCCACCTCGGAATCATCGGAAGCAATGTCTCTTTCATTGTTTAAATAAGAAAGCTTTTCTTGCCAGTTTCCAGAAATTTTAATCCCGAAATGAGCTTTTTTCTTAATCTCCAGCTGATGGTTCTTCAGCTCCTGATTGATTTTTTCGATTTCCTTAAACAAGGTTCTGGTTGAGATATTTAAGCGATCGGCATAATACTTTGCTGGCTTATAATCGCTCTCATTAATCAAGTATTTTAATAAGTTGGTGCGCCGGCTGTTACTTATTTTCCTCACCTCCGAAGAGAAAACGTTTTCTATGGCATTACTATACCATCTGTTTTTTTCTGTCTCTATGACTTCTTAGTTCCACAATATTGTGGAACATTGCTAATTAAGAAATTGATTTTATTATACCTTTTGTTAAAAAAACAAGAATAGCGAGAAAGCAGCTGCCTTCTCGCCATTCTTATTTACTCTTACTTCAGTGCCTGCTTCACGGCCTCTACCGTAAAGCCATACTCTTTGATTATCGTATCGCCAGGTGCACTGGCTCCAAATTTGTCGATAGCTAAAATCGTTCCTTGATCACCAACGTATCGTTCCCAGCCGAAGCTTGCGCCCATTTCAATGGAGACACGTGCGGTTATTTCTTTTGGCAGAACGGCGTTTTTGTAGTCTTCTGATTGTTGTTCGAATAAATCGAAGCTTGGTAAGGAAACGACTGAAACATCTTTGCCTTCTGTCGCTAATTCTTTTTGCGCTTCAATTGCCAAATTAACCTCAGAGCCGGTAGCAATCAGAATTGCATCCGGGCGTTGGCCTTTTTGCGGTGAAATAACATAGCCGCCTTTTGCTACATTTTCATCTGCTGATTCTTTGGTTCCTTCAATCACAAGCAAGTTTTGACGACTCAGCACTAAGATCGTTGGTTTATCCTTCGTTTGCATCGCCAGTTTCCAAGCAGCCCGAGTCTCATTGCCATCGGCTGGGCGAATCACTTGAACATTCGGCATGCAACGCAGGCTGGCTAATTGTTCGATAGGCTCATGAGTGGGACCGTCTTCCCCGACTGCCACTGAGTCGTGCGTCAGCACATAGACTACTGGTGCTTGTTGAATCGCCGACATCCGAATCGCCGGACGCAGGTAATCAACAAAGACGAAGAAGGTGCCGCCATATACTTTGGTTCCCCCGTGCAATTGAATGCCATTCATAGCAGCAGCCATGGCAAATTCCCGCACGCCAAACCAAATATTTCGTCCTTCATATTGACCAGGTTCAAAATCCTTTTCAGCAGCCACCATCGTATTGTTGGAGCCGGAAAGATCGGCTGAACCGCCCCAGAAATGCGGCACTGCCTTTGATAATTCCTGGATCATCTCCTTGCTGGAGACCCGGCTAGCCTGACTAGTTCCTAAATCATATTTTGGCAGGTCAGTATCCCAATCCGCAGGTAGCTCTCCTGCAAAGGCTTGCTTAAATTGCTTAGCTAACTTAGGATATTTCTTTTCGTAGTCAGCAAACAGGTCATTCCAGGCTGCTTCTGCTTTCTTTCCTTCTTCCATCATTGTTTCGGTAAAGCGTTCGGCCACTTCATCAGGCACTGTAAAGGCCGGATATTCCCAACCATAAATTGCTTTAGCCGCTGAAATCCCCTCGTCACCCAATGGAGCTCCATGAACCGCCGAAGTTCCTTGCTTTGGTGAACCATAACCGATAATTGTCTTGATCTCAATCAAGGTTGGCTTGTCAGTTTCTGCCTTGGCCTCTTCAATAGCTTGGGAAACGGCTGCCAGATCGTTGCCATCTTTGACTAAAATATGCTGCCAGCCGTATGCTTCAAAGCGCTGACCAACATTTTCAGTAAAGGCCTTGTCAGTTGGGCCATCCAAGGAAATATCATTGGAATCGTATAAAACTACTAATTTGCCTAGCTTCATGTGTCCAGCCATTGAGGCAGCTTCCTGAGAAACACCTTCCATCAAATCCCCGTCCCCACATAAGGCATAGGTATAGTGATCTACAATCGGATAATTTTCTTTATTATAGGTTGCAGCTAAATGGGCTTCTGCCATCGCCATCCCTACAGACATAGCAATTCCTTGGCCCAATGGTCCGGTGGTTGCTTCGACACCATCGGTATGATGGATCTCTGGATGCCCTGGCGTTTTGCTGCCCCATTGACGGAAATTTTTCAAATCCTCAACCGTAACAGCATAACCTGAACAATGCAGCAGGCTGTACAGCAACGCTGAACCATGTCCCGCTGATAAAACAAAGCGATCTCGGTCTACCCAATTGGTTGAGGTAGCCGGATTTACTTTTAAGTGTTTGGTCCATAAGGCATACGCCATTGGTGCCGCCCCCATTGGCAGACCCGGATGCCCTGAATTAGCCGCCTGAATTGCTTCAATACTTAAAGTTCGTAAGGTGTTTACACCCAATTCATCAATTTTATCAAACATGTCTGATCCTCCAGAAAAAAACGGGGATCGCTCCCCGCTCCTCATTTTTTATTGAATAACTTTGCCGGTCATGTCAGTATAATCCTTCGACATGATCTCCCAAGCTTTTGAAATATCTTCGTCTAGGCCGAACAATCCGCTGCGGCCGACGATGTAAATGTCTGGTCCTGCTGCATCAATCCGTTTGAAGGATTTGCGGTTGGAGGAGCCGTCCATTTCGATGACATAGCTATAGCCTTTTTCTTCACGCAGCTCACGTAAAGCCACAATTTTATCCAAAGTACTTTCGATAAAACGCTGACCTGCAAAGCCGGGATCAATCGTCATAATCGTGATTTTGTCCAATAAATCGATATAAGGGAAAATCACTTCAATCGGTGTTTCTGGATTCAAGACGATGCCTGCCTTTAAGCCGGCATCATGAATTTGGTCAATTAAACGAAAGGCCAAGCCATCTAGGACTTCTGCATGCATACAGATCCATTCACATTTCATATCGACTAATTGCTGCACCCACATACTAGGATTGGTAACCATCAAGTGAGCGGACATCGGCAAATCGGTAATCTTGCGCAGCTCCTCAATGAACCATGGAGATAATGTAATGTTCGGTACATAATGGCCGTCCATAATATCAATGTGGTAGGAATCCACCTTATCATTCAAAAAGGTAATTTGCTCTTTAAACTTGTCTAAATCCATCGTCATTAAAGATGGGGAAAATTCTATTTTATTCATTACAGTCTCCCGTTCTTCCATTTATTTGCTTAGAAAATTTGAATATCGTCCAAGCTGATATCTTCTTCTTCTTTTTCCACTAAGCCTTCATCGACCTTTTGCGATACGTCTTTTTTGATAACTGCCAGCACTAAACCAGTCACAACAGCATTCACAACAATTGCAATTACACCTGCCATTGGTTTACTCATCGTTGGAATCATCAACACACCGCCAAATGGAACCGTTGCGTCAGCGCCTAAAATCATGGTTGTTGCGCCACCAACGAAGCCGCCGATTGCTGTTGCTACGACACCGCGAACAATATCGTTCATTACTAAAGGAATAACACCCTCAACAATGTTAATGACACCCATTGGAACTGCTGATTTCAAGGTTTCAACTTCAACTGGTGTGTAAATATTTTTTCTGAACAATTTAGCGATAAAGTAAGCCAAACCGAAGCCGATTGGTGTTGCCGTGTTTACCAGCTGTAATGCGGTAATTGGGCCGTTCAAGCCTTCAGCCTGCATAGTTAATACAAAGGCGAACACAGTTTTATTAATAGGACCGCCGTAATCAACACCGCTGAGTAAACCAATCACACCACCGAATATTAATAATGAAGAGTTGCCCAGTCCATCTAAGAAGTTAGTCAATAATGTAGTTAATGCGGCAATCGGTGCGCCGATAATGTACACCATAATCAACCCGCCGATGATTGAAGTTAAGAACGGAATAACTAAGGTAGGCATTAAACCCTTTGCCCAGTTTGGTAATTTTACATATTTTAAAATTGCTAATACAAGATAACCTGCTAAGTAACCACCTAAAATTCCGCCAATAAAGCCTGCGCCAATCGCATTAGCAGTTAAACCAATAATGAAACCTGGTGCAATCCCTGGTTTTCCGCCAATCGAGAAAGAAATACCTGTTGCGATAACGACTGGCAGTAAGCCTAATGCGCTGCCACCCATTGTTGCCAAGGCATCCCAAATTGAGAACTCGCCTTGAACCAGCTGGCCTTGGCTAGAGCCGCCGAATGCCATCCCAATGGCAATCAGAAACCCGGCGCCGCAGACAATGGGAATTAAATAAGAAATGGCTGTTAATAAGTGTCCCTTAAGATTCAACTCTTTAATTTTTTTCATCTTGCTACCCCTTTACTTGTGCTTTTTCTTGGTCAACAACTTCTTTAGCTTTTTCAATTAATTTGTTAGGTGATTTAACCGCAACTTCCGTTGGTACCTGAATCACCCGTTTACCGTCAAAGCGCTCACGGTTGGCAATTTTCACATCCACTGCCAAAATCACAATGTCGGCTTGATCAATTTCCGCTTGCGTTAATTCATTTTCAATCCCGATGGTTCCTTGGGTTTCAACCTTCATTTCAAAACCGGCTTTTTTCGCGGCATTTTCTAACTTTTCCTGTGCAATATAAGTATGGGCAATCCCCACGGTACAGGCTGCTACTCCGACTAATTTCATGTGTAAGCTTCCTTTCCTTTAAGCAAATGCAGCTACAACATCCTCCGGCTTAGAAGCCTTCAGCAGATTATCCACCACTTCATCATTTCCTAGCTTTCTGGCAAATAAGGACAACAGCTTCAAATGGCTGGTTGCACCTTCATTGTCGTTGCCAACTGCAAAGAGAATGATTCCTTTTACGCCATTGCCGTCCAGCGACTCCCATGGGATTTCCTGTTCATTGATGCCAATGGCTACCCCGATTTTATTAACAAAGGCGCTTTTGCCATGAGGAATCGCGATGTAATTGCCAATCCCGGTTTGCCCTTCCGCTTCACGAGCATAAATGTCTTTGATGAAACCGTCAATGTCTGAAATGTAGCCGTTTGCCAGTAATTCTTGGGCTAAGTCTTTTAAGGCTTCATCCTTAGTTGCTGCGTTCATATTGGTTTTAACCGTTTTCAAATCAACGATATCTGTTACTTCCATTGTGCATTTCTCCTTTTTTATGCAGTTTGTTGTTCAATCACTTCTTTGGCTTTTTCGATTAATTTGTTAGGTGATTTTACAGCGATCTCGGTAGGCACTTGAATCACTCGTTTGCCATCGAAGCGTTCGCGATTGGCAATTTTCACATCAATCGCTAAAATCACGATGTCTGCTTGATCGATTTCTTCTTGGGTTAATTCATTTTCAATTCCGATGGTCCCTTGGGTTTCCACCTTCATTTCAAAGCCAGCCTTCTTTGCGGCATTTTCCAATTTTTCTTGAGCGATGTAAGTGTGGGCAATGCCGACTGTACATGCTGCTACTCCAACTAATTTCATCTTGCGTTCCTCCTCATTATAAGTGAAAATCGTTCAGGCTTCTCATTTATTGGGAAGCATGTAACTGTTTTCTTTTGATAGCCTTATCATAATGGACATTCGGGAAAACGCTTCACTCAAAATTGACCGTTGCAACGGACAGTTTTGTAAATATGTACCCGCAATGGCCACTGAAAACCTTGTCCCTTATAGGAGGAATACGCAATGGCCAGTGGCTGCGGACAGATAAAAATTTTTCCCGCTTATTCGCAATTTAGGCTGAAAAAGCAAAAAAACGAGAAGCCGCAGCTCCTCGTTACACACTATTTTCTATTCCTCAATATTATACGCCAATTCTTTTTCATCCGTCAGGTTGTGAATTCCCAGCTTGTCATAAATCATCGCTTTGTAGGCGATATAGGCATTGTATTCCAAACGCTCCAGCATATCATTGGCCTTGTTCAAGGATTCCTCCAATACCAATACCCCATGTTTGTTCAACAGCATTACCTTCGATAAAACATCGTCTCCCAAGCTTTCCACATGCTTTGTCACAATTTCTGCCAATTCTGGTGAGCAGGCTGGCGCAAAAGGCAGACAAGGGATTTCACCAAATTTTTGGGTAGCCTCGGTTAAGTTGGGCATGTCTATCCCCATGCTGGCGAAGACCATTGACTCGCGGGCATGTCCATGCAGCACACAGCCGATTTTTCGATTAGTCCGGTAGCAGGCCATATGCATATTAATTTCCCGGGTTAAACGGCCGTCCCCTTCGACAATATTTTCATCCATATCTACCACTAATATTTGATAAGGCGATAAATCGCATAGATGGTTCTGCGACATCAAGGTAGGGGTCATAATGACATGGTCATCGTTCAACCGCACGCTGATGTTTCCACCGGCTGCGTTGGTTCCATACCGTTCATAAACGTTACGGGTAATTTTTGCTAAATGCTCTCTTTCCTGTTGGTATAGCATAAGTTTCCTCCTAATTTTGATGTTTGATACGAACCTTGGATTTTAATTCTTGGGCTTCAACTAAATTAAAATAGCAGCTGTCCTCATAACGGACCTTGCTGGCGGCACAGCCGCTGGCCAGCATGAGCGCTTGTTCAATTTCGCCGGTTTGGTAAAAAGTTGCCAGAAAGGAGCCGACAAAGCAATCGCCGGCGCCGGTATCATTGACCTCCTCAACGTGAGGAGCAATCACCTGATACTGTTTCCCTTCAAAATAGCAGATACTGCCTTGCTCTCCGCGAGAGGCAATCACCACGGCAACCTGAGCTGCAATTTCGGTTAGTTTTTCTTCAACTGTTTCTTCGCCAACCAATAATTCCTGCAGCTCCAGCTCATTGGGCTTAATAAAATCTGCGCCAGAGGCAATTGCCAGCTTCAAGGCTTCACTGGATAAATCACAGGCCAAAAAACAACCTTTTGTTTTAATCAGCAATAACAATTCGGTTAAATCAACCAAATCAAAGCCTGCCGGTGTGGAGCCTGCTACTAAAACAAGATCCTGAGGAGTCAAGTTGACCGCCAAATAATCAAACAATTTTTCTTTATCAGCTGCCGACACGGTGAAGCTGGGTTCAGTGATCATAGTAGAGCCTTGGTTTTCCGGATCAATCAGGATCACCGATTCTCTAGTCGATCCATCCGTTGCGATGAATTGATGATTGATTTCTTTATCCTCTAACACCTGCTGGAATTTCGCCAAATTCATTACGCCAGCAAAACCCAAGGCTAGATTTTCCACGCCTAATTTAGACATGGCATAAGAAGCATGAGTACCTTTGCCACCTACGTCGTATAAAACTTTATGGGCTCGGTTGTTTTTTCGTTTTTCCAGTTGTTCCTGCAAAAAAATCAAACGGTCGATCGCCGGATTCAATGTGATCGTATAAATCATAATGCGCCTCTCTTTTTATGCAATTTCTTCGGTACCGGTGATTTCACTTTCACCTTTGTCAGCTTTAGCTTCCTTCATCAAGTCACGATAGTAGAATACGAAGCAGGTAACCCATACTAGTAAAATTACTGCCGGAATAAAATTACCTTCCAGGAACTTAAATACATGAGAGAAGGCATAGGTAAAGACTGGAGCATCAATCGAGCTATTGGAAATCATTTGACCTGCTGCCAGTTCTACTGCGCCAGTTTGATTAGCCAATTGGGTCATGAATGGGGCAAAAGCCGTTCCCACCCATAGGAAAATCGGGGAGCCAATGGTACAAAGAATAATCATTCGCAGCAGATTTCCGCCAGTAACCAAGTAAGCTGGTACTGCGATTGAAATATTTATAATTCCAGCAAATGGTAAAATTTCATTACCTGGTAAAAACATGGAGAACAGCAGCGTTACAGGTACAGTAAAGATAATCGCCAACCAAATTTCGTTGGAGCCGCCCATAAACGGCCAGTCCAAGCCCACCAGCAGTGTCCGGCCTTCGAACTTTTTGTTCATAAAATCGCTGACCGCTTCTGAGATTGGGGATAAAGCCTGCATGAAGTATTTAGTAATTACCGGGAACAAGGTTAAAGCGGTTGCAGCTTGAATCGCTAAGGTTAAGGTTTCCGCCACACTATAGCGAGCCAGCACCCCAAAAACGATCCCCAGCAAGAAACCTAAAACGTGGTTTTCCGCAAAGACTCCAATTTTACTTTTCAGCGTTTCAGCGTCAAACTTACGATCCAAAGCTGGAATTTTTCGCAGCATTTTATCAATTGGATAGAAGATCGCCGCCAGAAAAACCATTTTATGGGTACAGGTTACCCCTGGAATGCCTGATAATTTTTCGATGCGGTGTTGATGAGCATCGGCACTTTTTAATTCGAACACAATTTGGACTGCCGCTACAGCAAACGCTAAGAAAATGTTGCCAGTGATTCCCACCACTGCCACGGCCGTAAAGATTTTGCCCCAAACATTCCAAATATCGGCATTAAAGGTATTGGTTTTGTTGATTATCAGCATCAGCACATTGATCCCAATCATCAAGGGAAACATCAAGAAGGCATAGGGCCAAGACCAGGAAATCGTCGACATGGTCGTCCAGCCGCCGTCAAGAATCGGCAGCGAAATGCCCGTCGATTTCAGCATGGCCTCAGCTGCCGGAGTAATCGCTCCAGTCATAAAGCTGATTAACATGGTCATTCCGGTAAAGGCCACCCCTAAAGTAATGCCGGCACTAATGGCATCCTTGACCTTCATTTTTACCGCGATTCCGGCAATAATAATAATAATTGGAACGAAAATTGCTGCACCCAAACTTAGTAAATAATCGATAACAGTTTTTAAGATATCCATTTACTTGCTCCTTTTCGTTTTTATTTGCAAACCTCAATCAGCTTTTGCAATTCAGCTTCCTGTCCCATTCCCGTTAAAAAGGCAATGCCGTTAATCACTGGAATCGGATATTCCTTCGTTGTTTTTGTGATAGTAATGTAAGCCACACTTGAATCCATGTAACGATCCACTGACTTCAAATCCACTGCCTCCACATAGGCATCCACTCCGCGATCCTTCAATAAACGACTCACCTTGCTGGCTACCGTTTGTGATGTTGCAACTCCACTTCCACAGGCTACAATTACTCGTTTCATTTTCCATTCCTCCGCTTTCTATTCAATTGGTCCAAAATTGGCCTTAATAATATTGATAATTTCCTTCTTTTCCTCCACACTCATCAACGCACTAACCGCTTCCGTATTGCACAGCAGTCCCATCAGATTTTGCAGCGCCGTTACCTGCTGTCCATCTTTCAAGACCCCCAGCATAAAAATCAGCTCTGCCTCAATCGCCCCTTCAGCAATCCCCATCGGCTCAAAGGGAATACCGCTTTTGGGCCGGATCACTGCGATAAAAGGCTTCTTCAAATTCTCCGGATCGGTGTGGGGAATTGCGACTCCCACTGTGCTGGTCTGCAATCCGGTAGGGTATTCCTTTTCCCGCAACGTGATGTTGTCATAATAGCTTTCCTTTACATAGCCCGCCTCCTCCATATACGCCGCAAACCATTTAAACAAGTCTGCTTTGCAGGATATTTCCGGCTCCAAAAACACCAGATTTTCATCAAATAATTCCGTTCCCGCCATACCTTCACCTCATCTATTGATTGATTAATTCAAAAGAAGATTTCAAGAGTTCATAAAAGTCCTCAATAGTCGAAATCTCTTCAATTTGACAAATGTTCTCCTCCTGAAGCAGTGCATGATTGATCTTCAGCAGCCACTCCACATGTTTATTTTCCTTTGATGGAGCCAGTGCCACCATAATCTTTAACTCACGATCATTAGCAAACTGCAGCCGATTTTTTACTAAAACCACCTGATAATCCGGCTTCGTGACATCATCCTCCGGCTTGGTATGCGGCAAATAGCAGTCCTTGGCAATCATCATGAAGGGATAATCCTTCTCAAACAGCTTCAAGGTTCGATTAACATACCGCTCATTGACACTTCCCCGCTCCAGCAGCTTGCCAAAAGCAAAGTGAAAAACCTCCTGCCAGGAATCGGCCTCAATCATGGAAAACTGCTGGATTCTTAATTGGAAAGGATCACACGCCTCTCCAGCGTTTCCCGTATCCTTTTGATAAAATTGCTCAATCCGTTTGATGGCGTTGGCCTTGTTCCCATCAGGAAAAAGATCATCCAGCAAGCCATAAAGCTCCTTGGTTTTCTTTTTAATGTCTTGATTAATTGCGATAGCTACTTGCTGCTGAATTTTCTGCTTAGCCTGTTTATCCAAAACCGATGGAATTACAAAAGTAGTAATCTCCGTATCAATCGGAATCGTAGTAAAAATGAAATCCGGTGATACCTCAGCCTTAGAAATTTCATCCACCGCATAGGAACCGACAAACGCAATATTAGGAAACAGCTCCTTCAAATTTTCCAGCAGCAGTTTGGAAATCGACATGCCGCTGCGGCACAGCACCAATGCTGTAAAAGGTTTAAAGGATTGATCTTGCGCAATTTCCTTCATTGAGCTGATGACAATCATGGCAATAAACGCCTTCTCCTCATTAGAAAATTGACAGCCGACCTTCTTCTCAATGTGGAAAATCCCTTCACTAATCTTCAAATACAAGGCGCTGTATTCCTCCATAATCACCCTAGTCAACGGATTACGAATGTTAACACTCAGCAGACTGCGGAAAATCGCCGGCTTCAAATGCAACGCCAGCTTTTCCTTCAAGGCGGCGGGATCTTTAAAATGCATCAAGCAGTCATTTTCCAGAAAATCAACGAACTCCTTGATCGCTGATTCCACCTCGCCGCTGCCGTAAATTTCATCGTTGATTTGTAAGAAGGTAGAGGATAAAATTTGAAGAATCATATACAGCTTGTCATTCTCATTCAGCTTTGGTATCCCTCGAAAAACATCTCGATAAATTGGATACTCCTTTGTATTAACCAGGTCATACTTTTCAAAAGAAAAATGCCATTTGATCCGCTGCTGTTGCGCCCGCTTGATTAAGGCACTCAACAAAATCGGCAGCTCTTCCAGACTTTCTTCGGTAAAAGTCATCCTTACCTGCGGCTGAATTTTCAACAAGCGATTTTTCAGCAGCAAAAGCTCACTGCTGAGAATATAACCGGTCTCCAGAAGCAGATAACGGCTAAAGGATTTCCGCAACAATCCCCGCAGCGCATTGACGATCTCGTTGCGAATCGAAAACTCTGAGCCTTCAATGGTGTAGCCGATTTTACGCGAATAATTAATTTGAATCCCTTGATCAGCCAACTCCTCTCGCAGCCGTTTTACGTCAGTCAGGGCAGTATTTTTGCTCACTAAAAGCTGATCCGCCAGTTCCTGCAGGTTAAGATCCAGCTCGCTTAAAGCCATGTGCAAGAACAACAGCTGCTGACGATTCTCAGCATCGTAATACGGCAAAATTTTGATGTTATGCTTTTTCAAATACTTGTAGCAGATGTTGCGATCCTGATCGGAAACATAGATTTTCCGTTCATCCAGCTTCAGCTTAGCCTGCAGGACTGTATTGATTTCCTCCACATCCTGCTGTAAGGTTCGCCGTGAAATAGCCTGGCGGCCTAACAAATCCTTGATTGAAATTTTAGACTGCTGAACGCATTCTTGAATAATCTGAATTTGTGAATTCTTCATTTTTTACACCTCTTACACTAATTATCTTAACGGAAAAAAAAGCCGATTTTTAAAAGTTCATCACAATATGAAAACGCTCTATTTTTTTAGATTGTGATGAACCCTTAGCTTTAAAATCAAAAAACTTGATAAAACCCACCTAAAAAACACCGCTATTATGGTAAACAACCTTTATCATATGATACGTAAAAAAGCAGGAAAAGATTTTTTTAATTTTTATTTCGTTCTTAAAATAAACAAGGTGCAAAAAAATCCCTGCTAAACATTGAGGGTTTAGCAGGGATAGTGACCACAAAAAGACTTGATCGGTACTGGACCAATCAAGTCTTTGTTTCAATAATTATTTTACCGATCCGCTGGTCATACCAGAGATAATATTCTTCTGGAAGATCAGGTACACAATCAAAATTACAATAATTCCGATCACATAAGAAGCAAAGGACGGACCGTAGTCGCTAAAGTATTGTCCTTGATAATTGTACTGGAACAACGGCAATGTCCAGCTGGAGGAATCCTTGTTCAAAATCAGCAAGGGCAGCAGGAAGTCATTCCAAACCCACAAGGCATTGATGATTAAGGTTGTGGCATGCATCGGCTTCATTAATGGGAAGGCAATCTGAAAATACATTCTAAATTTTCCGCAGCCGTCAATTTCTGCTGCTTCGTCCAGCTCAACCGGAATTGCCGTTTTAATGTACCCTACATACAGGAACAAGGTTTGAGGGACCGCATAGGCTAGATACAAAATAATCAAGCCAGCAATATTGGACAATCCCAATTTGGTCATCATAGAGGTAATCGGAATCATGATAACCTGAAAGGGAACAAAAATCCCTAAAATCAAAAAGGAATACATGAGAGCAAAGGCTTTTTTGCGGCTGATATTTCGAGCAATCGAGAAAGCCGCCATCGGAACAAACAAGGTGATTAAACAAATTGCTGCCACCGAAATCAGCGCAGAATTAAAGAAGTATTGGCTAATGCCATCTGTAATCAGCCGCTGGTAATTATCCAAAGTAAAGGGGTTGGGAAACCCGAAAAAGTTTCCGGTAATTTGATTGGTTTCTTTAAAAGAGCTTAACAGAGTCAGGAACAACGGAACAAAGATTAGGATGAACCCAATCAATAGTACCGCATAATGACCAATGGAGCCTTTTTTTTTCATGGGATCTCCTCCTTAAATTTCGAACCGTTTAGACAAACGAATTTGCAAGACTGAAATAATCGCAATTGCCACAAACAATACAATCGCAATCGCATTGGCATAGCCGTACTGATTATTTTTAAAGGCATAATTGTAAACCAGCAGGCCCAAGGTAGTGGTTGAATCGCTAGGCCCACCGCCAGTCAGTGCGTAGATCAAATCGAATGCGGTCAAGCCGCCTTTAAGTGCCATAATGAAAACCATACTCAAGGAAGGCAGCAGATACGGCAGCTCAATATTCGTAAAAATCTGCCAATTGGTGGCCCCATCAATCGAAGCAGCTTCGATAATTTCTTCTGGGATACTTTGCAGACCAGCTAAGAAAATTACGATTGGCATCGCCACTCCCTGCCACAAAGCTACAAACAGCACACCCCAGAAAACCGTTTTTTCATTAGCAATTAGATTCTGCTGCAAAAACTCAATGCCCAACGCTTCCCCCAGCTGAGGAATCCCATAGTTGAACACCTGCTTGAAAATCAAGCCCAAGGTTACAGTGCTAAGAACCGCCGGGAAGAAGTAGGCGGTTCGGAAAAAGCCTACTCCCTTCATTTTACGGTTCAAAAATCGGGCAATCGCAATCCCTAAAACTACTTCTCCCACAATTAGACCAATGGTGAAGATAGCCGTAAAGCTGATGGATTTTATAAACTTCTCATCAGACAAGATCGCCTGGAAATTGGCAAAACCAACCAGATTGTAATTGGAGGTTAAGCCGGTCCAATCGGTGAAGCTGTAGAAGAAGCCCTGCAGCATCGGAACATAAAAGAAGACTACTTGCAGCAGCACTGGAACAATTACGAAAAGATAGGCCCAGCTTTTATTGAAAAATCCTTTTCTTTGCATGTTCGTTTCCTCCCTGATTATTTCATCGTGTCGAAGAAATTATTTAGATTGGATGCCAGCTTATCCTTGTCGCCGCTGTTTACATATTCAACAGTCATGTGATGGAAGGTTTCCTCTGAGGTCCATTCTTTTTGCAGCCAAACGATCTGCTGATCGGTAAACACGTACTGATTGACTCCTTGCATTTCTGGGAATTTACCTTCCGTATCAACCGACATTACCGAAGTCGGCGCCCCATTTACATCATAGTATTTTTGCATCGCTTCTTTAGAGGTCATGTATTCCACAAATTTTTCTGCGGCTTCCTTATTTTCGGAGCTTTCAGCAATCGACAAGGCTAAATCTGCTGCACCAACGGTTAACTCCTCCCCTTCTTTTTGTCCAGGGTAAGCAAACATGCCGATTTCAAACTCAGGTTCTTGGTTCTGCACAGCCGGCAATGCCCAAATACCATTCGGGAAGATTAATGCATCGCCTTTAGCGAAGGCAGCAACCGCATCGTCATAGGTAGCACCTGAAGCATTTTTTTGTCCATTGCCGCTTAAAAGATCCAGCTCCTTGGTAACATTTTTAAAATCAGCGTTGGAGGTTTTAATTGCTCCTTTAGGGCTCCGGACTAAAGCATCATTGGCTCCCTCAAAGCCGCCATTCGTTGTTGCCCAAGCTAATTGATGATAACCGTTTAAGGTCCAAGCATCTGATTGTGTTAGCGACAGGGCAAAAGGTGTTTCATTTTTATCCTTAATCTCGGTAACCAGCTGTTCAAATTCTGCCCAGGTTTTAGGAGTTTCTAAGCCTAGCTCCTCGAATTTATCTTTATTGTAAAAGAAGCCCCACGCATTGCTGGTTAATGGTACTGAATAAATCTTATCGTTGATCGCATAGGTTTCAGCAGCCCCTTCTTTTAAATTATCCAAGTAATCGTTTTCAGTTAGATCTTTAAAAACACCATCCTTGGCCCATTCTTGGAAGTCATTGTTTTGGGGATAAACATTGATAACATCCGGTGCATCATCACTGGAAATACGAGTCTTCAAAACAGTAGCGCCATCGGGTACATTGGTAAAGTTAACCTTGATATCGGGATTCTCTTTTTCAAAATCCTTGATAATTTCATCTAGGGTACTTTGCATTTCTTTTTTTTGATTATAAAACTCAATCTCTGTTTTCCCCTCAGAACTGGTTCCTCCGCCGTTTCCGCAAGCGCTTAACATTATGCCAGTACTAAGTAATGCTAACCCACTGACAACTACTTTTCTCATATCCATTACTAAACAACCTTTCTATTCTGTTTTTGTTTTGTTAATTGTTTTCTTATGTTTTAGATTAACGTTTATCTGGTAAAATGTCAATATTTTTTTAAGATGTTTCTGGAAATTATCTCAAAAGACTGATAAAACAGCATCCGAAGCTGGATGTTCTTCTGCAAAAAGGTCTGTAATCCCTTTTAGTAAACAAATAGAAAAAGCGGAATTATCGATATGTGTGATAAAAAGCAGAGTAAACAATGGTAAACACTACGCAATAAAAAAGCCTAGAGAAACTTCTCTAGACTGATCGTTTATTTTTTCTTGCAGGCTCGTTCACTTTCCCGCACAATAATCGTTCCTGGAACATTAATTCGAACTGGGACACAACGAATGCCCTGAATTTTTTCTGCCGCCATTCGGACACCAAGGGCACCAATTTCTTCGGTTTCAATATTGACGGTACTTAAAGACGGCGTCAAGAATTCCGCTACCTCAATATTGTCATAACTGACAATCGAAATGTCCTCAGGAATACGAATATTCTTTTCCTGTAAAGCCCGATAGACACCGACAGCCATCGGATCACTGCCCACCACAATCGCGGTGGGCAGCTGCTTGTCCTGATAGGCAGCCAGAAATGCTTTCCCTAAGCGCATACCTTCAAGCGTGGTCCAATCACCAATAAAGGCTGACGAATATTCCTCCAGCTGCTGCCGCTTCATCCAGTTCAGGTAGGCCATATGACGGACATCGTCATACTTGATGATCTCACTGCCGTTATTGCTGCGAATCCTTCTGAAGCCGCCGATAAAAACAATCCTGCGATGACCCATTTGATACAACCGATCCAGATGGGCATTGGTTGCCTCTTTTAGATCGGAATAAACCGTATCAAACTTCTTGGAAACCCTGGCATCGTCAATGATAACAACATTTCGGTTTTGACTGTAAATTTCCTCTAGCAGCTGCTCATCTACTTGACCAATCACCAGTACAGCACCTAATTTCCCGATTCCCTCCAGCTTAGGATTTTGCGGCAAGCGATAGACATTTTCAATTCGAAGATGGGCACGTTTGGCTTCCTTTTCCATGCCAATCCTAATATTGCGGAAATATGGATCGTCCCACTCATTGATTTTGGTCACCGAGGTAACAATTCCAATCGTTGCCACTGTCCGCTTGGAACGTTCCTTTTTCTCATACCCGAAAAATTCTACTGCGGCCATGATTTTTTGCCGCGTTTCTTTAGTAACTGTCAACGAGGCATCCTGGTTTAGTACCCGCGAAACCGTCCCAGGGGATACCCCGGCCTTTTTGGCAACCTCTCTAATCCCAACCATTTCTCTCCCCCTTTTCCGTGTCCCACCAGTTTTCTCGGCTATTCCTTTAGCAGCTGGTCAATCGCTTGTAGCTCCTGATCAGTAAAGGCGACGTTTTCCAAGCATTTCACATTGTCCTCCAGCTGCTTCAAGCTGCTGGCCCCCACAATAACACTGGCCACAGACTTCAAACGAAGATTCCAAGCTAAGGCCATTTCTGCCAATGTTTGGCCCCGAGCTGCAGCCAATTCATTCAGCTTAGACACCGAGGTCAAGGTTTTCTCAACCTTTTCCTCATTTAGAAATGGACTGTCCGAACGGCTGGCCCGCGAATGTTCTGGAATCCCATGTAAGTACTTGTTGGTCAACAACCCTTGAGCAAGGGGACTGTAAACAATCGCACCAATCCCTTCAGCCTCTAACACCTCCACCAGTTCCTCCTCAATCCAACGATCGAACATATTATAGTTGGGCTGATGAATAATAAAAGGAGTCCCCAACTGTTTGAAAAGCTGCGAAATCTCCAACGTACGCTGAGCATCATAATTGGATACCCCAATGTAAAGAGCTTTGCCTTGCTGAACCAGCAGATCCAACGCCCGCGCCGTTTCTTCCAAAGGCGTTTCGTAATCAGGCCGATGGTGATAAAAGATGTCAAAATACTCCACGCCTACCCGCTTCAAGCTTTGATCACAGCTGGCGATTATACTTTTCTTTGACCCCCATTCACCATAGGGACCTTCCCACATGTAATAGCCCGCTTTAGACGAAATAATCAATTCATCACGATAAGCACCCAGTTCCTCCCTGAGCATTCGACCAAAGTTGCTTTCAGCTGAACCGGCAGGCGGTCCATAATTATTAGCCAAGTCGAAATGAGTAATACCTAAATCAAAGGCCCCCAAAATAATCTCCTTTTGGTTTTGAAAATAATCGGTGTCGCCGAAATTATGCCACAGTCCTAACGACAGTGCCGGTAATTTAAGACCCGATTTTCCCACACGATTATATTGCATTTGTTCATATCTTTTGGTATTTGCTTGATACATTCGATCCACTCCATTATCTTTTTCAATTCCAACCAGAAAAGCCTCCAACCAAGTAATCGGTTTCAATTCGGAAATAACCCCGAGCTGATGATAAATTTCCCGACTAAAAAACAATTTAAATCTTTACTCAAATGTTTAGCTATATGTTTTCTGATTTTAAGGTTATCGTTTATTAAGTAAAAAGTCAATTCTTTTTTAAACGTTTTCTTAATCATCCCTATTCTTATCAACAAAACAGGCGTTCTCAACTCAACATTCACACCACGTCAAAAAACGGCTAGGTAGCTAAACCTAGCCGATTGTGTTTACTGTTTAATCAGGCACAAAGCTCTCACGAATAATCAATTTTGCCGGGAAGGACAGCGTGACATTAACTTCCCGTTCCTTTTGAATTTTTTCATTTGCCAAACGAACAGCTGCCTTACCTAATTCCTTGGCATTAACTTTAACCGTCGTTAAATTCGGCGTCAAAAACTCGGCAATTTCAATATCATCATAACTGGAGACAACCACATCCTGACCAATGACCTTCCCAGCCGATTGCAGAGAACGATACACTCCCACTGACAGGGGATCACTTCCCACTAACAGCGCCGTCGGGAAATTAGCGGCTCTTTCTGACAACAGCTCATCAGCCATCCGTTTCCCCTCCAAGGGTTCCCATTCACCTAATTTATAGGAAATTTTATCCGCCAACCCTTGTTCGGTCATAAATTCTTTATAGGCCTTCAAGCGTTTTTCGTTTTCGTTGGCTACCTCATTTCCCTGCTCATCGATATCAATGTTATAGCCGCCGATATAAGCAATTTCCTGATGTCCGGCTGCCACAAATAAGGACAAGACTTTCTTGGTTACTTTAGAAAAATCAGTGTACACTAAATCCACAGCCAAATCGATGTCTGGATTGTCCAATAAAATAATTGTGTCGTTATAAACAAGCAGCTTCTCAATTGACCGTTGCTCAATTGTCCCCAATATCACTAGAGCATCTAAATTGCTGATCATTTTAGTTTTTTTGAAAATGTCTGTCAACGTATATTGCTCCAAATTGAACTGCCGCTTTTGACATTCCTCTTCCATACTTAAGCGCAGCTCGCTAAAGTACGGGTCATCAATTTCTCGTTGGCGCGTGATTGTAGAAACCAAGCCGATTGTCGTCGTTTTCGCCCGGTTGTATTTTCTTTTTTTAATGTCGTAATTCAGCTCTCGGGCTGCCTGATAGATTCTTTCTTTTGTAGAATCCGTGACCGAAAGGGTTTCATCAGCATTTAGCACTCTCGATACGGTTCCAGGACTTACCTGAGCTCTTCGTGCAACGTCGCGAATACCTACCATATTATCAATACCTCATGAATTTTTACTTTAACAATAATACATGATTCCTGATAAGTCAAAGTTTCGCCACGTTTAGCATTCTATTTTGAGTTCAAGGCCTTGCTGCCGACCATGCGTTTTTGAAAATGGTCGGTGTTGTTTAGCCATAGCACCACCAGCACTAGTAAAACTAGACCAAATAAAATTTTAAAAGGCGCAAACAGGCTGGATGAACCGGAAATCATTTGCAAAATTCTTAAACCAAAAGGTGCCACGAAATTTCCTAAATTACAGCCGATTAATATAATCGAGGTGGCATAATTCATTTTGCTGGAAGGAGCATATTTGTTTAACGAGTTATAAATGAAAGGAAAAATCAGACTGCCAGGAATCCCGCTAATAAAGTACCCTACCAGCAGCAATCGAAAATTCCCCTCAGAATTGCCGATTAATATAGTAGACAACGCTAGCAAGCCTAAGCCGATATACAAACATTTCTCACCAAACAAACGATTGACCTGCCCAAAGGTCGCTCCAGTTAAAATACCAATAATCGGCATAACCGCCAAGAAATTCGAGGCGTTGTAGCTGTCTCCTTTCATAGAGGCTACCATCGCTGGAAAGCGTACACCAATTGCCACGAAGATCATCACCAAAAATAGGGCAAACAAGGAAAGCAAATACACCTGCGGCAAGACCTGAGGAACCTCCTCGGTATCCAAAGGTGAAATTTCCTCTTCCGTATCCTGGTCACTGATTTCTGGTACAAACAAACTAAACATGACTAAAATCGGAAAGGCCAACAGATACACACCAAAGGACAGCTTCCAGCCAAAGGCCAGCAGCAAGCCTGCCAAAAGTGTCATGGCAGCACTGCCGATATTTTCGGCTGACCCGCGAAAACCTAACAAGGTAGCCCGTTTGTTCGGTTCCTTTTTGTACAGCAGGTTAATGATCGAAACCGCCAAGGAATTAAACAAGCCGAAGCCGGCACCTAGCACAAAGCGGCTGGCAATAATCAGCGGGTAGTTGGTTAAGAAGATCGGAACTGCCCCACCAATTCCTACTAATAGCAACCCCAGCTGTACAGTCTTTTTTACTCCAATCTTCTGAGCAATGAAGCTGGAAAGGACGACAAAAATTACTACGGCCAGCGCTGGGACCGTCGCCACCAGCTCTCCTTGTGTCGTGGACATCCCCAGACTGTTTTTCATCTGAGGAAGGGCACCATTGATTGCTGTAGCACTGGTTAACAGCATAGAAATTGCTAAGATTGAAAGCTGTGTGATAACCGAATTCTTCTTATCCATTTTTTTACCCTACTTTCTTTTTAAATGAATCAGCTGTGTTTGGAAATCGCCATAAAAATCTGGATAATACAAGCCGATATTCATCAGCTCTGATCCTGAATAAACGGCACCTGATTCAGTATCTTCATACAAGCTGTTTTCAGCTAAACCAGCCAAACGAACTTCATTAAAGACCGGCTGCGCATTTGCCAACACGCGACCAATGAACAACAACGCCTCATCCTGTTCTTCAGATACAAACATCCAGGAAGCCAAATTGCCTTCAAACGGACTTTGCAGTCGAATAAAGTCCCCAAACTGTACTAATTTCCTAATCTCCTGATAATAAGCCACCTGTTGTTTCACCTGCAGCTTTTCCTCTGCACTCATTAACGTCAAATCCAATTCATAGCCAAACACCCCGCACATCGCCACATCGGAACGCGTTTTTAATGAAGTAATCCGACCAGTTTGATGATTTGGCACGGCCGACACATGCGCCGTAATCGCCGAAGTGGGATAAGCTAAGCTAGTACCGTATTGAATTTTCAATCGTTCCACCGCATCGGTGTTATCGCTGGCCCATGATTGTGGCATGTAATATAAGAATCCCGCGTCGAACCGTCCACCGCCGCCAGAGCAGCCTTCCCACAAAATGCTGGGATATTTTTTAGTCAAATTCTCCAGCAGTTCATAGACACCTAAGATGTAGCGATGAGCTGTTTCTCCTTGGTTTCCTGCTGACAGGGCTAAAGAGTAAGCATCCGACATACTGCGATTCATGTCCCACTTAATATAGTCAATTGCTACTTTATCCAAAAGTTGTTCCATTTGAGCCTGAATGTTCTCCCGCACTTCCTTGCGCCCCATATCCAATAAATGCTGATCGCGGGAAGACGACGGAGCTCTTCCGGGTTCAGTCATCAAGAAATCCGGATGCTCCCGATAAAGCTCGGAGTCCATAGAAATCATTTCCGGCTCGAACCACAAGCCAAATTTCAGCCCTTTTCGATGGACATAGTCAGCGACCCCCTTCAGACCATTTTCCAGCTTGCCCTCAAACTCAAACCAATCCCCTAAAGAAGAATTGTCTGAGCTGCGCTTGCCGAACCAGCCATCATCCAACACAAACATTTCAATTCCTAAATCAGCCGCTTCATCAACAATTTCTTCAACCTTTTTACTAGTAAAATCAAAATAAGTCGCTTCCCAATTGTTCACCAGAATCGGCCGTTCCTGAAATTGATGTTGCCCCCGAGCTACTCGTTCCCGTAACAAATGATGATACGTATCACTCATTTTGTTCAAGCCTTTATCGGAATACACCAGTAAAACCTCAGGCGTTTGAAATTCTTCAGCCGGCTTTAATTCCCAGGAAAAATTATAGGCATTGATTCCAGCCACAATCCGCAGCTGATCAATTTGATCCTTTTCCAATTCAAAGGCATGATTACCGGAATACACCAAGTTAAAGCCAATCGCTTCGCCGGTAAATTCATTGGTATCTTTACCTACAATTGCAACAAAACTGTTCATGTGATGGCTTGATGCCCCACGGCGACTTTCGAAGGCCTGAATTCCCGTCGAAATTTCTTGACGAGCGATTTGGCGTTCTCGCACATGCGCTCCTGGCAGCGAAATCACCTCTTGATAAATCCCGCTGTTGGTCAGATCTAACTGCATCGAGGCAATCTTTTCGATATTGATCGTTGCCGTCAACTCGTTTCTAACCTTGGTTGAGCGAGCAATCACTGCCCGATCACGATAAATCGTAAACAACAGATCTAAATAAATTTCTTGATCTCGATCCTTTAAGGTAATGGTCAACGTACTTGCTTCAGCTGCATCGTTCACATAAGCTGCGGGCAGTCCTGTTAAAGCTGGTTTGCCCTCATCAATCCGATAATCAAAATAGCGGAAATCATGCAGGTTTGATCCATTTTCGCGACGAATAATTGACGCTGGGATGCGATAATCCATCGAACCATGGCTGGAAAACTCCTGCGGCAGCGTGTCTTTGGAATACGCTCGGTCAGGATGCCCCGGCACATTGCCAGAAAAACCCCGATCACGATGCGGATAGTTTTTATGATCCCCGTAGCTTGCGACTTTTTTGCCAAAATAGATATGACTCAATACATTGTCGGCTTCAATTTTCATAATGTATGAGATTTCACCATTGGATAAATGGAAAACCCGCTGCTCTTCATTAAAAGTAATTAGTGCCTTTGACATACATTTTCCTCCGTTCAGTAAACAAATAGTTTTATCTTCTTTTGTTTACTTTAATGTTTACCTAACTGTTTTGTCAACGATTTTTTTCGTTTTTTCGCATCTTTTTTACAATCTAATCAATTATTGGCCTTTGAATGCTATTCAAAAAATCAAAACCACCCGTGGTAACGGGTGGTTTGCTCTTCGGCTGAAAGCCTCTTTTACCGGCCTTGGCCTAAAAGGCCTTCTGAAGGGGCTTCCTCCCGCACCACTATTACCCACTGATTCTAAAAGAATCTCGGATTATTTCTTTTTGTTTTTTTCTCCTGTAAACGGATCATATTCTTCAAATAATGTTAACTGATCTGCTGCATAATCATCTTGTAATTGATTACGAATATATTCTGCTATCTTCTCCTTGTTTCGTCCGACTGTATCCACGTAATAGCCACGACACCAAAATTTTCGATTCCCATAACGATATTTTAGATTGGAATGACGATCGAATATCATCAAACTACTTTTTCCTTTCAAGTAACCCATGAATTGAGAAATACTTATTTTGGGCGGGACGCTAACAAGTAGGTGAATGTGGTCTTTACAGGCATTTGCTTCGAGAATTTCTACTCCTTTTCGTTCGCATAATTCTCGAATAATCTCGTCGATGCTTTGTTTGTATTTTCCATAGATAATCTGCCTTCTATACTTTGGGGCAAATACAACGTGGTACTTACATCTCCAACTGGTATGTGATAAACTTTCTTTGTCCTTTTTCATAAGGGTACCTCCTAATTTGTTTGCGATGCGGTCGGGAAACCAGCATCAGTTTAACATTCTAGGAGGTTTTTTCACTACCACGCTGGAAGCTCTCCGGAACCACCTGCATAGCAGGTGGTTTTCAAAGCATACAACCAATAAAAAAAGCAGTCCAGCAATTGCTGAACTACTTAACGATTGTTCTCTTCATTCAATTTTTTTGATCACCTGACAGGGTGAACCAAAAGCCACCACATTGGCGGGCACATCTTTGGTGACTAAGCTTCCTGCACCAATAACCGTATTTTCACCAATCGTTACCCCTGGAAAAATGATTGAACCAGCTCCAATCCAGACATTTCGTTTAATTACTACTGGCAAATTGTATTGGGCATTTTTTGCTCTTAGTTGAGGATCCAGCGGATGAGTCCCCGTAATAATGGTGACATTTGGTCCAATCATGGTATCCTCATGAATCTCGATCCGCGTATCATCCACCAAGGTCAGATTGAAATTGGCGTAGACATTTTTCCCAAGGTAGGTATTTTTTCCCCAATTTGCATGCAAGGGCTGCTCGATATACACACCCTCCCCCTTAGCGCCTAATAATTTTTCCAGCTGCTGGGCTTTTTCCTCCACCTGATCTGGCGGAATCTGGTTGAACTCATGCAGCAGTCGATTATAGTGCAGCTTCTCTGCAAAAATCTCGCTATTTTCGTAATAGATTTCACCGGCGTTCATTTTTCGTTTAATCTCTTGAGTCGTGTCCATCTGCTTCACCTCGAATTTTTTAGCTGTCAAAAACTCTTTATTTTGACATACTCGTTGCGATAAGTTTACTAAACAATTTTGAAAAAATCAAACTTTTTTCTAGTAATAATTCTCTTGCAAAATAGCTTTCCATCAACGGAAACGATCCTAAATCTTATGATGCCAGCATTTATTATCAAAGTGATTCTCAAAAAAAATTAGAAAACACTCTTCCAAAACAGTGAGTTTTCTAGTAGAATCGCCTTTAAGTAATTAAATCAGTAAACAGCAGGGGGTGCCTCATGAACGATTATCCTAAAATAAAAGCGCTTTTCCCAACCGCTATTTTAAGCGATTCTCCTCACCAAACAGATGACTTCGCTTATTTGAAGCATAACGATCACTATATCGGTATTCCCAAGTCTGATTTAACTGCCCGTGAAGAACAGCTGTTGGGACTTTCATTAACCTCTCCGCCATTACCAGCTGCTAATCAGCTATGGTACCAAATCCTTTTCCAGCATAGGATGATTAAAGAAGACGGACGCTATCGTTTCATTCAAGTAAACTTCCAGCAGGCCGATTCCGCTATGCTGAAAGCTTGGCAAAGTGAACTCAAGCACACTTTACCAACGGTGGTAGACATGCTTGTGCTGAATTCACAGCAGGCTATTTTAGTTGAAGCTTTCGAAGGTGAGCCTTTTTCAGCAGCCGAGCTAGAGGGCATTTTCTTGGCTCTCGATGCAGATTTTGCTTTCTCCACTAGGTTGTTTATCGGTCCCTTTCACCATTCTGCCCATGATTTCACAAATCTGCTTCAGGAGGAACAGAAATTATTTACTTTCAGCAACAGTTCCTTTCGCAAAGAAAAATGCGTAACTTTGTCACAGCTAAGTGTCCCTTATTTTTCGATTCATAATGTCAAAGACAGCTATCTGCTGGCCTCTTTGTACAAGGACTGGTTTGCCAGCGGGGAACTGCTGGAAATTATTCCGGTTTTATGGAGCAATCACGGCAATCTCAGCTCGACAGCCAAGGAGCTGTTTTTGCATCGCAATACTCTTTTGTACAAGCTGGATAAATTCCAACAGGACACGCTAATAGACCTAAAGACCATTGATCAGCTGTTTTTATGCTATTTGATTTTGCTTAATTACCATTATTAATTAAGCCACTTGAACAACCTGTCCATATTTCTTTGGGAATTCTTGTGCAGGTTGACATTGTCCGCAAACTTGCTTTCCCAGTATAGTGTGGTTAATCAAGCAAGCTAATCAGAAAGAAGGAACCCACATGGTAGAAATGAAACTGCAAAATGTATACAAACGTTATGAGAATAATCCCAATAATTCCGTAACCGATTTTAATTTGGCTATCGCGGATAAAGAATTCATCGTGTTCGTCGGCCCCTCTGGCTGCGGAAAATCAACTACCCTGCGCATGATCGCCGGTTTAGAGGATATTACTGAAGGCGAGCTTTCAATTGATGGTAAAGTTATGAACGAGGTGGCCCCTAAAGATCGAGATATCGCTATGGTTTTTCAAAATTATGCTCTCTATCCTCATATGACCGTTTTTGACAATATGGCCTTTGGTTTAAAACTGCGAAAATACAGTAAAGAAAAAATAAAGGATCGGGTGGAAAACGCAGCAGCAATTCTTGGATTAACCGATTACCTTTCCCGCAAGCCTGCCGCTCTTTCTGGCGGTCAACGACAACGGGTAGCACTGGGGCGGGCGATCGTCCGAGATGCCAAGGTCTTCCTGATGGATGAACCCCTTTCTAACCTGGATGCTAAGCTGCGGGTGGCCATGCGAGCAGAGATTGCCAAACTGCACCGAAGATTAGAGACGACGACCATTTATGTCACCCATGACCAGACCGAAGCGATGACCATGGCCGACCGGATTGTAATTATGAAGGATGGGTTCGTTCAGCAAATTGGCTCACCTAAAGAGGTTTACAATAAGCCCAAAAATGTCTTCGTGGCCGGCTTTATCGGCTCACCAGCGATGAATTTTTTCAAGGTTTCTTTAAATCAAGGGATTATCACTGATGGCTATGGCTTACAACTGCGTATTCCTGAAGGGAAAAATAAAGTGTTGGTTGAAAAAGGCTACGAAGGTAAAGAGTTAATCTTCGGCGTGCGGCCAGAAGATATTCACAGTGAGCAGATTGCTTTGGATGCTGCGCTTGATTCCACTGTTACTGCCGAGGTTGTAGTTTCTGAATTGTTAGGCGCAGAAACGATGCTCTACACCAAGCTTGGTGAGACCGAGTTTATTTCTAAAGTAGATGCCCGCGACTTTCATAATCCCGGGGAAATGGTCGATTTGGCTTTTGATATCAACAAAGCTCATTTCTTTGACAAAGAAAGTGAAGAAGTTATTACTTTGCCTTAAGCACAAATAAAACTAGCCGAATCAACTCAAAGGGTTGACTCGGCTGGTTTTGTTTTCACCAGAAATCGGCTTTTTTGAGAATTGAAGAAAATCTTATACTTTTCATTTAGTAAATAAACAATTGTAAAAATAAAGGCGCAGCAAGCGTTTCTCAGGCTCTTTTTTAAAACCTAATTAGAATATGTTTAAATAACGCTTGTGTTTTTTCTCATTGTATATTAATATTTGGTCGTAACAAATCTAAAGAGAAGGACTTATTACAATGAATTATTCAATGACTACCCAAGAATTTGTCGCTCTTGCCTTGGCGCAGCCTTTGCATGTACTGGATCTTAGAGACCCAGACTTTTTTGATACTGAAGAAGTTCAGACTCCTTCTTCCGTTACCCATATTCCGTTGACTCAGCTGCCTAATCGATACCAGGAATTAGATAAGTCAGAAACTTACTATCTATTCAGCCAGTCAGGAAAACGCGCGAAAACTATGGCCCGCTTTTTAACGGAAAAAGGTTACCAGGCAGTCGATGTAATCGGAGGCACCACAGCAGTATTGACCTATTTGGAAATCTTCCATTCAACACAATTGAGCCTGGCGAAGCAGTCAGCCAACGATCGTCTTTCACAGAGCTTGATCGTTATCAAAATGCTGCGTACTAAAGAAGAAATGGCTAAACGTTCTGTTGAATTCGTTTAGTACGATCATACGTACACCTTTTCATCGTGAGAATTTTTGGTTCCTGTTATCAGATGGTACTCTCTGCAGGAGAACAGTCTCCTTCGCGGACAGTCCATCCACCTCAACAACCTCCACCTAGTTACCTTCATCCGACCAAAAGATTCTCACAGCTTTCAATTCTCAAAAATCGATTCCAGCTGAGAACTCTTATATATTAAAACAGCTAAAACTTTTCCCTTTTTTAAGACTGCCAAACCTGCTTAGCCACTTCCTGCAGCAAGTGAATTTTCTCCCATTGCTCTTTCGTAGTTAATTTGTTTCCTTCCTGTGTAGAGGCAAACCCGCATTGCGGACTTATTGCCAAATTTTCCAACGGTACATATTCTGTCGCTTCTTTAATCCGTTCAATTAGCAAAGCTGGATCTTCAAGCTCAGGATACTTAGAGGTTACTAAACCTAAAACCACCTTACTGTCTGGCTTTGACCAATAACGCAAGGGCGCAAAATCCCCTGCCCGCTCGGAATCATATTCTAAGAAGAAGCCGTCATAATCGGTGGAGAATAATTCCTTGGCAATCGGTTCATAGCCGCCGGAAAACAGCCAAGAAGATGCATGATTCCCTCGACAAATGTGAGTAGTAATAGTCAGATCAGCTGGTTTATCCTTTAATGCATCGTTAATAATCGCCGCACATACTTGAGCAATCTCAGTCGGATCAATGCCCTTTTCAGTCAATTCCGCCCGCTTGTCAACATCCGCCAAAAAGGCCCAGTTGGTATCATCAAACTGTAAATAGCGGCATCCTGCTTGATAAAAGGCCTGGATTGCTTCCCGATACGTCTGGGACAAATCAGAATAGAACTCTGTTAACTCAGGATAAAGCTCCGCGATTTTTGACGAACCATCATTGGCTAACAGCTCCTGACGCAAAATCATAGTCGGGCTGGGAATCGTGGCTTTGGCATAATACCCTGGCTCGGTTTCTACTAACTCCTTTAGGAAAACAAAATCTGCTAAGAAGGGATGTGCCGGATTAAAAGAAATTTTATCCGTTACCCGAATATTATAGGAAGGTGCCGCTTTGCCATGAAATTGTTGGTTGTAGCCCTGCTCTGGCACATAACCTTCCACCCCATTTAAATGCTCCAAGAAATCAATGTGCCAAAAGCCGCGGCGGAACTCGCCGTCGGTAATCCCTTTAATACCGGCAGCTTTTTGTTCCGCTACCAGCTTGGTAATTTCCTGATTCTCCAATTGCCGCAGTTCAGCCGACGACAAATTTCCTGCCGCTGCCTCCTGACGTGCTTGTTTAATGCTTTCTGGTCGTAAAAAACTTCCAACATGGTCGACTGTAAATGGAATAGTTTGGGTCATAATTATACATCCTTTGCTAGTTTATTTAATAAAATTTTTCGATTTGATCAGTATTGTGAGAAACAAAAAAAGCCCTTCTGCCAGCATTGCTAGCAAAAGGACGAATAATCGTGTTACCACCTTAAGTTCAGAAGGTTTCCCTTCCCTCAGCCCGACTTCACACTCGTGAAATCGGAGGTCCTTGTATCGGTGGACATTCCGCTTCCAACTACCTATCGCCAAAAGTTTCTCAAAAGCCATCTTCAGCTCTTCACTTCTAACTCCTTTCACCAACCAGAGTCTCTCTAAAACCGTTCCGAGCTTACTTTCTTTCTCATCGAAAAAAATATTTTATTAATGAATAGACTATCACTAAATTCTCATTTGTCAAATGTTTTTTTAATTTTTGTTTTGCTTACTTGTATTGTGTGAGCTTACAAAGCCTGACTCATCTTCGCTAGCTTACGTAAATATTTCTCACGCTTTTCTGCCGTTGAGCCCCTCAAATAAGCAATCTCCGTCAGTTTCACCGGCTTAATGCCACACATGCCCAACACTTGACGCTTCAATACCCGGCCATAATCTTGTTGGAAAAAGCGGGCATAAGGTTTTGGAGTGTCGTGACTAGTAATAATCCAAGCTTTACGTCCCTTTAACAAACCGACTGGCAGCAAGCCTTTATACTCATAAGCAAAGCCCTTGGCAAACACACGGTCAATAAAACCCTTTAGGATCGCTGGCATACCACTCCACCAAATGGGAAAAATAAACACCAATTGCTCTGACCATGCTAAAAGTTCCCGATACTTTTTAGTTTCTTCACTGGCAGCTAACTCCCGACGTCGCAGCTGTTCATTAAATACTAATGCAGGATCAAAGTTTTCTTGATACAAATCCAGCACGTTCACCTGATGCTGACTACTCAAATTCTCTCGAACCGTTTGTAAAACACCCGCTGAGAAACCCGTATGATTGGGGTGAGCATAAATAATCAAAATATTCATTAACTGTTCCCTTCAAAAATAGTTACTGATTAGTATAGACTCTTCCAACTTTAGTGTACAGGCTAATTTTGAAAGTTGTTTTTCTCTTTCGATTTAGCCATACCTTCTCTCACTGGGTAACTTAGGTTTTTTGAGAAAAAAACTCAGCTTATCACAATGCTGCCGTGGAAACAATTAAGCTTGCCAAGTCATTTGATATTCTAATTCATTCGTATCCGGATCAACTTGACTCCCGCTGCACACAAATCCTTGCTTTTGATAAAACTACAGGGATTTTTCATTTTTTACGTACACAGATAATGTTAACCTTGCCTGCTGTTTTTTGGCCTCAGCCAGCAAGGCTTTGCCGATTCCCTGATGCTGATAGCTCGCTTGGACAAAGATTCCGGCAATATTTTGTTCCATCAAGCCTAAAAAGCCGACAATTTTATCCTCCTGATAGTAAGCAAACAAGCGAGCTTGCGGCAACATTTCCTTAACAGCTGAATAATTTCTTTGCCAATACTCAGCTGGAATAAAGGCATGTGCCGAAAGGTTGCTGGCCAACCAAATTTGGGCAATTTCTTCGATTGCGGCTCCGTCTGTTGCTAATTCTCTGATCATTTCCGCTTCGGTCCTTCCTCTGGTTTGACTGAATAAAAGCCAAAAGAAAAGTATTTCAATACCTTCTGATACGCTTCAAATGAGAAGCTCGGGTCATTCGTCAGCACGTCATAGATGACACCGAATTCCTTCACACGGTACCCGGTATCCTGCAGATGATTGTTAAAATAAAATTTTTGTCTTCGCTTTCGCTGTGCAAAATCCTCATAAGCTGGATCGACAGTTTCAATCGTAAGAACCAATCCCCGTTGAGCATACTCTTGTTGAAGCCAGCTTAGTATCTGGGAACCATAACCTTCAGATCGCTTATCAGGGTCAGTCGCCAAATAGAAAATAAAGGTTAATCCCTCATGATAAACCAAATAAGCAAAACCACAAAAATTCTCCTGATCATAAAAGGCTAAAAAATCAATTTGTTTTCGGCGGGCAAATAAACGCATCAGCCAAAAAGGCATTTGTTCCTCAACTGGAAAGGAACGCTGATAGATTTCTACAATCCGTCTGTAAGCGGACAGCTGTTTCGTAACAGGCTTGACTGTAAGCATGAAATTCTCCTTTTCCAAACTAGACGAAAAAAGACTCCTTCGAGCCTTATTTTCTTTTTGCTTCGTTTATAGTTGAAACAATTGTGATGCCGGTAATCATTCCGCAAGCAGCGGTGGCTATCAGCGAAATCGCCATAATACTAACCCAATTTGACCTCTTCATTCTATTCACCCCATCTTTTTCTCCTAAAATAAGTATAGCAAGCCAGCGTTCCCGCAGCAAATTTCGAAATCAGTCAAACAAAGTCTTTGCGAATATACTCAGCCTCACAGCATTATGGCTACGTTTTGATCAAGCTAATCTACGGTACAATAAAAAAAGCGCTGAATCAGCGCAGAAAGGATTGTTCAACAACTAAGCGAACCAATATCGGCAAAACAATAATTGTATAAAGTGTTCGACAAATTTGAATACCAGCAATTTTCGGCATGTCGCCCCCAAGCTCTCCAGCAATTAACGAAATATCCGTGGCCCCGGCTGGTGATGACGCAAATAGAGCTGAACGTAAGTCCAAGATGCCTCTTTTATAAACAATAAAACCAAACAAGACATTAATTAATAAGTAGCTGAGCAGCAATAGACAAGCAGGGATAAACAGCTGACTGATCTGTTCAAGACTCTCTCTCGTAAACGTACTGCCAATAATTGATCCAGCTAAAATTTGAGCCAACTGACGAATTTTATTGTTTAAAGGTGCTGTATTCTTCAACAGCTTTAACCCGCAGGAAAAAATCAACGAGAAAATCAGCGCCCCTACTGGTACTTGCAAATAAGTCCCTAGCAAGCCTCCTCCCCCAGCAACGAGGAGAATTAACAAATTATTGGTCAATTCACGATTGGTTCCGAAAGGTAAAGGTTTACTGACTGCTGTCTCAACTGTCTCAGGTTTTTCGTCCTTGCCTAAACGTTTTAAGATAAACGCAATCCAATAAGGCAGAATCAGGAGCATTCCCACCAAGCGAGCCAGCTGCATAGTAGCTACAATTTCAGCCTGAGCTCCCATGTCGATACTGATTAAGGACACATCCATAATTCCTCCCGGCAAACAACTTAGCAGGGCTGTGATTAAGTCAATCGAAAAAAAGCGGGCAAACAAAAAGCCCATAACAAACGTATTAATCGTAAAAAAAGTCATCAGCAAAACAATCGATTTTGCCAGCTTAGGAAAGTTCAGCAAATCCCGCTTTGACACCTGCTGCCCGATGTAGGCACCGCTGACAATTTGGGCGATAACCTTCAAACTGCCAGGCATAAACATCGCATTCGATAAAATGGAAAAGACCGCTACGGCCAGCATGCTACCGGTCATAAATGCAGCCGGCATTTTCAACCGTTTGGCTATTGCGCCGCCTAAAAAGCCGACAATTAATGTTCCTGCAATTTTTAATAGCAACTGATAACTCTCCTTATAAAAAGAATTGAATTCAACAGCTTCATTTTATCAGTTGATTACTACTTGAGACTGTTTTTTAATTGTTCTTTTTCAATAGCAAAACTCTGAGTTCCTTTATTCTCCACGAATATCTGAAATTTTCTGCTCAATTCGTTTCGTAGTTAGACGATGTCTAACACTACCAATACTAAGGATAATCAACACGAAAATGGTCGTGAAAAAAACCAATGGCGACTTTGGCAACCCAAATTTTCCAAACAATTCATAGGTCACGTAAATACTGTTTAACAGACCCGCTAACGCTACGTAGAACCAAGCAGTTGCTTTATCAAAATACAGCAGCAACTTTTTGAGATCATTCGTTTCTAAATTCATGCCACGAATAATTATTAATGCGCGTTCCTTTTCCTTGTGAATTTTCAAGGGAGGAAATAACCAATAGATGGGAGAAACCTTCTCAATTGCTTGTGATTTATCAGAAGCAATTTTGGAAAAAGTGACCGCCTGATCGAGTAACTCTAAAAAAGCTTGATACATAGGGAAAGTAAACAGCAACCAAGCACCAACAAAACCACACAGATTAATAAAAAGCTCCATGTCTGCACCTCATTTCATTAAGAAAAATAGATTATTGTCCAATCATACCTTTACTGAGATCATCCCTCAAGGTTTCATAAAAAAAGAAGACAGAATCCTGTAGCTCCTTCAAAAAGTTAGACCAAAAAGCTAACTTCTTGAAATCAATACATTCACTGTCTTCTTTTAAGCTTTATTACTGTGCTCGCTGAGCATCCATCTCATTTTCCGTTTGAACTAGTTCTTCGTAAGTCAAGATACCATCACTGTTAATATCTGCTTGCGAAGTTTGTTCGCTGATTACTCGTTCGCCGTTTGGCAATACACGTAACACAGTTACTTGTTCACCCCATGGCGTGGTCAACACTTGACCAACCTGCGCGTTCTGCTGGGCATTTTTAGCATCCATTTCATTTTCCGTTTGAACCAATTCTTCATAGGTTAAAACGCCATCGTTATTAATATCTGCCTGCGAAGTTTGTTCACTGATTACTCGTTCGCCGTTTGGCAATACACGCAAAACGGTTACTTGCTCACCCCAAGGCGTCGTCAGTACTTGGCCGACTTGACTTGCTTGTTGGGTATCGCTGGAAGGTGTCGTTTGCTGTGTGCTGCTGCTTGAAGTGGCAGCACTATTTTTTTCTTCAATAAAGTCAGCGGATGGTACAATTTTCACCTTTTGCTCTTTTTTCAGTTTATCTAAAGAAGCAGTCAACGTAATCGTCTTCTCTTTCGCCTCTTCCAATTTGTAATCGTAAGTAAATTTGCCTTTATTATCTGCCGTTACCGTATCATCTTCAATTTTAATCTTTGCTTCAGGATCAGTAGTCCCTTCAATTGTCGCTTTTCCAGTATCGTCTGTTGTTACTTCCTTGGCAACCGTAAGCTTTAAGCTTTTCACCTCGGAAGTAGATGGTGTGGTGCTAGAGTTGGTGGTATCGTTGTTGCCTGAACTACAGCCAACCAAAGCAACGGAACAACCTACCAATAAAGTTAACCCAATGATCTTTTTCATTGTTCTTACCTCTTTTCTTCTCTGTAATACAATTGTAACAAATGAAACAATTTTGTAAACACCTTTCTACTAAAAACCTGAAATCTTTGCTCATTCTTATTTATCTGCTGAATTAAAATTGGTAAAGAGCTATCCAATTATCCGTTACTGAGGTAACTATTAAAAAAACAGCGATTCAACAAAAGAGGATTCCTTTTCTTTAGTTTAACATAAAATCAAATGAGTCCAAAACCTGCCATAAAATTCATATCCAGTATTTTTCAACTTTCAATTTCACAAATGACTGGTTCGTTCTAATTTCAAATTCATATGTTTTTTTATCCCCTACTAAATCTTAGCTCTCCTTAAATGAGTGATGAGTATTTTTATTAATTGTTGCGAGATATTGTTCTTGATCTTGCTTCTAGAACACTAACAATTTTCAACTATTTCAGATAACAATAATTTAGGATTAAAGATATTCTATCATTCTAAACGAAAAATCTAGAATTTCAAGAAGAATCTGATTAAAATGTATCTTTAATAATTTAAGCGACTCAATTAATTAAGTGATAAGAGCCCAATCTACTGCCTAAAGTCAATGTTTTCATTTGATTAAACTCCAATAGTTCACAATGAACTTGTTTCATGCAAAACGAACTAGAATTACTGTTTTTTTAAATAAAAGAGTTAAATATTTTCCATCCAAATTTTCAAATAACGAATTACTCATTTTTTAAAAAACAAATCTATCAAAAAAACTGTTTGCGGAAAAGGAAATAATATGAACTACGTTAAATAAAAAACATCTAATTTGTTTTCCAAATTAAATGCAAAAAAATTATGAGAATTTTTCTTAATTTGTTCTTGAATTCGTTAACATCTTAGATTAGAATAATGTCATCAAACGAGTAAATGGAACGAGGAGATGTGGACATGGAGACAACTGTATTCGGTCAAGCAACACTATTTAGATCAGGAAGAATGAACCTTGAGAAAAAATTTATAAAGGCGGCAAAAGAAACGCAAGACACTGTTTTTCTAACTCAGTGTGCAATTGCTATCATGATCCGTAACGGGCTTTCTGTCGAAGACTTTTCTTACTTCTGTAAAGATATTATTCGTGAGTGGTTTCTGACCGATGATAGCTTAAAGGAAATTCCCATGTCCTGTATTTATTTTCGTGCCTATTTTTCTGACGAGGAGTGGGCGATTGTAACCAAGCGGATGTTCGGCAGTGAAAAAGCCTTTTTGACCTGCACCGAATATGAACGTATCCATATTGATAAGCTAGGCAACCTTTTAATTTCTGGCAGCCACGAAGTTCCGCAAAGATCTAAATTAGTCTCTTTTTTCAAAGATGAGAACGGCAAACGACACGGCTGGAATCTTAGCAATGTCAACCCTCAGCTGACTAATCAACAATACTACGACTTGTTAACCATTCTCACTAAACTGGATATTTTCGAAAAAGACGGTGTTCGACGTTTTGCGGAAGTAGTCAAAGCCGATACTCTGACGGAAAAACCTCGTTTTAATAATACAAAGGAAGAGCAAACCTTAAAAGCAGCTCCATTAAGATCGATTGTCACCAAACCGACTGAGTTGTCAAAAGTCACACAAACGCCGCAAAACCGCCCTTCTGCACTAATAGAAGCAGTAATCAATAGGGCTGCCGAAAGTCGTAAACAGACTCCTCAAGAACTGGAAATCTTTTTGTTAGGCGGTTTTGATTACAGCTCGGTGCCGGATGAAAATGAATTGCTGACACTGGTGAACCAGGCTTTAGCTGAAAATAAACCAGTGACTGTGATCCAAAAGGAACAAAAACAGATAGGCAAAGCAAACAAAAGCAATAAGAAAACACGCAAGGATCGAGAGAAGTCCAAGAAAAATAGACCTCAGCTCACTAAAGAACAACGTGCCTTCCAAAACAGAGTCAATAAAGCGCTTGGAAAAAAGAATAGATCCAAAAAAAGGCGGTAGCGTGTCTGAAGGCTGCGGTTTAACTCCAGTGTGCCATAAAACGGTTAAGAGTTATTATCCAAATAATCAGACAAATACGATCGTCTATCTTTTCGGGAAAAAAACAAGAAACTTTTTAGGGCAATGGACTTAACTAATAAAGAGTCCACGGAGCATCTTAGGATTAAAAATGATCAAACGGTTTAACAAATAGTACTTCTTAAAGCACAAAGTGTATTTTCTGAACGCTAACTTGTTGCTTCAACAAGAGCATTACTACGACTAATTTTCTTTGTTTCCTAAAAAATATACACAACAAAAAACTTTCTTCCTGAAAAACCTGCTAGGAAGAAAGTCTGTTTAACTACTCTAAATACTCAACTATCAACTCTGTTGCCCGCTGAACGGTATTCATTTCCGCTTCTTGCGAACGCGAGGCAATATGAGCGGTTGGTGTAAAGTTAGGCAATTGGAAAAGGTCCTTGCGCCATCCTTCCAGTATTGGAGGTTCTTCCAAAAAAACGTCGGATGCAGCAGCAGTAATGCTATTTACTTTTAAAGCCTGGTACAGAGCCTGTTCATCTACAATTCCGCCGCGCGAGGTATTCACTAATATACAGCTGTCTTTCATTTTGTCGAAAGCGGCCTTATCGATTAATTGAGCGGTTGTTTCCGTATATGGTACATGAATCGTAATAAAATCACTGGTTTTCAGCAAGGTATTCAAATCCTCTTGCTGAACTTGGTACTGATCCAGATCAGTCTTTGGAATCTGATATAGATCGTAAACACTTGCCTGCATACCTAAACCGACAGCTCGCTGAGCGACAGCCTTGCCAATTGCACCAAAACCAATGATTCCCAGCTTTTTCCCGTACAGCTCGACACCAGTTGGCTTCGCCCAACTGCCTTCTTTTACAGCTTGAGCGTTCGTTGCAATCTGGCGTGCACTGCTAAACAGCAAACCGATCGTGAACTCAGCCACAGCATTGGTATTGGTTCCTATGCAGCGTCCCACCTGGATTTTCCGCTCCTCACAAACATTCAGATCAATATTATCAGTGCCAACACCAAACTTGACTACAGCTTCTAAATGGGAACATTTTTCTAAAAAAGCAGCATCCATTTGATCAACACCCACAATAATTCCCGCAGCATCTCGGCTGTGTTTAGCGAAGACTTCCGGTGTGAACGGTTTGCCAGTGTCATTTAGTACTACCTGAAACCCTTGTTTTTCCAAATATTCTTTTTGCTTTTGTCCGTAAGCTGCAAAACCACGAGGAGTAATCACTATTTTTTTCATGCTGCTCATCCTATCTACTGGCTTGTGCGATTGCACAAAGCTGCCTAGCATTTTCAGTAATTTCTTCACTAGTTCCTTTAGTTAATAAACCACCTATCCCTACACAATCCACGCCGTTTTTATACCATTGATCCAAGTTGTCTATGGTAACACCACCTGAAGCTAAAATCGCTACTTGCGGACAAGGAACCTTGATGACCTTTGCCAGCTCTGGTCCATAGAAATTAGAGATTGGGAACGCTTTAATGAAGGCAGCCCCTTGTTTTAAGGCTTCCAGCATTTCAGTATATGAAGTACAACCAGGTGCGTAGGGAATTTGATAAAGATTGCACATCTGCTGTACTTCAGAATTAAAGGTTGGCGCTATAATGAAATCTGCTCCGCTCAAAATAGCTAGTCGTGCGGTTACACCTTCTAAAACGGTGCCCGCACCAATCAGCAGCTGCGTACCATATTTTTTCTTCAAAGCTTGGATGACCTCTCCAGCATTGGCATTGGTATAACTAATTTCCAATACGTTTACGCCACCCTCCAGACAGCCCTGAGCAATTTCGATTCCCCGTTCAATTGTTTCTACCCGTACTACAGCCATTATGCCTGTTTTTTTAATTGCTGTAATGATTTTTTCTTTTTCCATCGTATTTATCTCCTCATTTCTATCTCTTTTGTTGTAATTAATTCCTGTTGCTCCAGCAAAAGTCCTTGTAGGTCAGCTTCTAAATGAGTCCCCCCAGTAAAATTATCAATCAAATAATCCCCAATCAGTACAGGATGACAATAGATTTCAGCGACAGTCTTCTCCTCCAAACTGTCAGCATTCTTACGGTACGTAGCAATACTGCTAGTATAAGGAACAGTCTGAAGCTGCGTCTGATTGAACCGATGCTGCCAACGTCGGATATAAACATTTCGCAATAAATTGCCAGTATTGAAGCTGGCTCCCAATCCCCGCATCGTTTTAAACCCATACTTTTCCAGCAAGGGTAGTAAGGCCTGCAATACTGAAAAATCGTAAAACGCACAATGATGAGAATCAATATTGTACAAAGTGAAGCCAGCCGCTCTATATTTTCTAATCTGGGCCTCCAGCTCCTCTGTTAACTCCTCTTGAAAAAGGCGAAACCATGCAGTCCACAAAGGAGGTTGATAACGAAAGGAATCGTAGTAGCAGTAATGCTTTAACTTTTTGATTTTGGCAGATAAAGGGGTACCCTCAAAAAGATTAATGTGCAAGCCCACCTTATCCATAAAACCGTCTTCTTTAGCAATGGCCACTGCCTCATCAAAATAATTTGAGTTGGTCACTACCGAAGTTTGGGTACAAATCCCTTTTTCCATCGCCAAACGAATCCCTAAGTTGGCCTCATGACTCAACCCAAAGTCATCGGCATTTACGATTATTCTCATCTTCATCCCTCATTTAAAAGAAACCGATCAAGGTGCCAATTGCTCCAATCAAAATCAACACCAGCAAGATGATATTCACATTCATTTTCTTCTTTAATAAGAAAATCGTCAGCAAGGTAATCGACAACGGCAGCAGACCTTTAAAAATACTGTCCAAAATATCGGTTTGGACATTCAAAACTCCAGTACTCATCTCAACTTCCAAACTAGATGACAGCGTGACATAAGAGGCGGTTAATCCCCCCAGTACCGTCGCTCCAACAACTGTCGCTTTTTCTGTGACTTTATCCAAAAGACCGCTGCTGATAATTTTACCGATTCCTTCTCGACCTAAATAGTAGCCTTTGGTATAGGAAAGATAGCCTAGCCCAAAAAGCACAATTGCAATGGTCAGCAGGTAAAAAATCGGTCCTAGGAAATTTCCTTCCTTAGCCATGCCGAGAAAAATTCCCAGAGCAATCGGTGAAAGTGTGCCCTGCCAAATGGTGTCGCCGATTCCGGCTAACGGCCCCATCAAACCAGTTTTAATATTCGAAATCATTTCTGGATCAATTTCTTCACCTTTAGCCCGTTGTTCTTCTAAAGCCAAAACAATCCCTAAAATACTGCCACCAACATTAGGCTCGGTATTGAAAAATTCCATGTGTCGCTTCAAGGCTTCCTTTAGGCGCTCCGAGTCCTTGCCATACATTTTTTCCAAACTAGGGGCTAGCGCATGGACGACCCCAGATGCCTGCATCCGTTCATAGTTATAGGTCGAGTGACTGAAAAAAGTCCAGATCAAGTAAGATTTAATAATATCTTTTTTATTGAGTAAACGTACTGCTTCTTGTTCCATTTTTTCTCCCCCTAATTCATCGCCATGCGATCATTTTTTTGTAAAAAGGCAATAATCACTGCAATCATTCCGATGACTAATAATGGCAGTTCTAAATACATTACTAAAATAAAGCCTAGCAACAAGTAAAGATAAGCCATTGATCCTGCATTTGATAAAATAGCTTTAAAGTTCATAGCAATCCCTAGTGCTGGCAGGATAGTTCCTACTGTGCTTAAAATGTTGATGATTGGTGTCCCCTCCAAGCTGTTTAACATGTTCGTAATGACTGAGGCACCACTGAAGACAGCAATTGCTACAGGTATGGTATAAATAATTCCTTTAAACAGTTGAGATGGAATAATATTGTAGAGCATGATTTTCTTAATATCTCCCGTTTCCACCACGCTATCCATCCGGTGAATAATAAAAATATCGCCAGTCATATAAAGCATCCACAAAAAGTTCCCTAAAAGTGAAATCGGTACAGCCAATGTTACAGCAACCTCGGGCGTTGTGTTGGAAAGGATAGCCAGCGCAGTACCCACAGTTCCAGCCAACCCTTCATCCATCGTTTGTGCACCGCCAGCAGTAATTTGCGCCAAGTAAGTCGCATTAATCGCTGCTCCGACAATACACCCTTTAACAGGATCGCCTAAAATAAGTCCCACCATAATCCCCGAAATCAGAGGGCGTTTTAACGCCCAGCTCATATTGACTGTCAACCATGGCGTCCCATTAGCACCCAGATAATACACTAACCCAATTAAGACCGCTTGTAGAATTGAAATTTCCATTTTATCCCTCTCCTTTAATTATTTTTCCTAGGCTAACCTTTTCCGTATTTGGAACAACTTGGATAAACACCTCCACCTGTTCGATCAGCTTACGGAAAATTCCGCGTTCTTCCTCGCTACAGGAAATATTTTTATAGAGTTGAGAGCGATCCTGATTAGAGCCCATCCCCCCTAAGTTAATGGCTGGAATCGCTACTCCTGCTTCCAGCAGCTGCTGATAAACCGCTGGTCCTTTAGCTAAAATAATGATTTTCTTTTCATCACCATTGTTTAAATAAGTGGTCGCATCAGCAACAGTTAAAACAGTTGCCTGCATTTTAGGCGGAACAGCACCGGTAATCACCATTTTAAGAAAGTCATCCTTGGCTACCGCATCATCCACAATCACAATTTCGTTGGCTCCAGTGTGCTGAACCCAGGCAGTCATCACCTGACCATGAATCAGGCGGTCATCAATTCTCGCTAATACAATTGTTTGCATCGTTTCTCCTCTTTTCTATTGAAACATCAAAGTTGTAATTCCATCTTTTCCGATATTTACTAAGTAATCGGTTAATTCCTTAAGCGTCAGTTTTTCTCGTTTAAAGAGTGCTTCAATTACCAGCGGCAGGTTCACTCCTGTAATGCAGGTAATGTCCTTATCCCGATTTTCGCTAATTGTCTGTGCTACTGCATTGTAAGGACTTGCTCCTAATAAATCAGTAAAATAAAGTACATTTCCTTCTATAGAATGTTTTGCTACGTTTTGTTGAAATTCATCGAAGCTGTCACCAGCTTTCAAGCAGACACTGTATAGATTTGTCTGTGGTCCAACGATTAGTTCTACTGCATCTAAAAAACCCTCTGCTAATTGGCCATGTGTTGTCACAACCAGTGTAATCATTTTCCAACCTCCATTATTTGATAAGCGCTTCCAACATCATCATATATGCTGTCAAAGATTTTAGCAAAACCATCAATGTTACACCTAGCTTTAAATGTGTCACACAAATAAATATGGTTAAACAAAGGACAAACTCGGTGATAGGACCCTTTCTGTGTTATCTATTTTATAATGTGTAACATTAACTGGTGTCTGATTTTTAATACGTGTATAATAAAATTTGAAAGAAGCACGTAAAAAATTTGAATTTTTGACGTTAGGAGATCGTGATGACCAATAAACAAAAAATTCTACAGTTGCTGGAAAAAGAATGCCAACGTTATATTGATTTAACTGCTTTTACCTTCGCCAATTGTCATGCCAGCTATCTCGCAAATGAACTGTTTCTCGATCGATCCAATGTCTCACGTATCTTAAATGATCTGCATCGCGAGAAACAATTGATTAAGCTAAAAGGCAAACCAGCTTATTATTTTTCTCGCAAAGTGTTAGAGGCCGCATTTCCTTTTGCAACATTTCCTGAAGCGTTTTCTTCCAGGGAGGAAATGCAAACCTTGCTGCAGTTTTCCTCTACCTCAAGAGAAAACACTTTACTGAAAAACTTCCATTTAATCGGTAGTGAAAAAGGCGGCTCCCTGCATCCCTTGGTCCATCAAATACTACCCTTGTTCTATCTGCCAAAACAAACCCTTCAGGTAATTGTTCTGCAAGGAAATTTTGGTACTGGTAAAAAGCTTTTTCTACGGCGGTTGATTGATTTAGGACGGCTGCTGCACTATTTCCCTGAGAATCCTGAAGTATTCTACGTAGATGGTCAATTGCTGCAAGAACATCTTTTTGATTATCTGGAGAAATTTCACCAGCAAAAAAACCAAATTTTAGTGGTAGCTACCAATGATGCACCGCAAAAAAGCTTAGCTTTAATCAATAATCTTCATTATCACTATTTAAATCAGCAGGAGGAGCTCTTACTGGTGATCTTGGCGAATGAACAAGTCGACACTGCTGCCTGGAAAGATATTACTCCTTTTGTGCTGCAATTTACCGATATTCGTAATCGTTCCACCAAAGAAGTACTGCAGATTGCACAAGTCATTTTGCTCAATGAGGCTCAGCGTTTAAAACGAACCCTGCGGATACCTAAAACAGTGCTGCAAGTGATTCTCGCTCAAGCTCAAAACCTGCATCAGCTAGAATTGCTGCTGCAACATGCTGTCGCCAATAGCCTGATGTCCGTTCGCAACCATGAGGGTGCCTTTCTTTATCTGGAACAGCCTGCTTTTACTAGTAGTCAGTTGCCACATTTAGAAGAAGTTCCTGAAATAATGACTATTAGACCTGAGGATACGATGGACTCACTGGCTGATTGTTTTGTCGCCAAAAAAGAAGATCAGCAAACTCATTCTGCTTTGCTAGCTTATCTGCTTTTCCAGTATAGTCAAAGAACCGATCAGCATGCCTATCTGACCAAAGAATTTTTAACAGAGAAATTACTCTCCTCAGTGCACACGATTTTAACCCGCAGCCTGTTTTCACAGGACCCAATTTTGGTGGACAATCTGCAAGAACTGATTTTACAAATTTTTATGAGGGAAATTACTGAACCAGCAGACAAGGCGGCGGAAAATTATCCAGACAGCCGCTTGCTGCCGTTGCAAAATAAACTGGAACAGCAGGCTCGCCTATTGCCGTATTCCTTAACAACGGTTCAACAAGCATTGCTCAGACAAACCTTGGCAGATGCTTATCAACTGGTTGCATCGATTGATATCCCAATCGTTGTTGTTTCTCAATATCATTTATTAGCTCAGCTTTATGTAAATACCTTTAATCAAGCCGAACACAATCGGCGCTGCTTCTATTTTCCTGTCAGCCAAAGTCGGCCTACCGAGAACAGTGCCAAGAAAAATCATCGTTTGTATCAGTTTGCCTATGAAATAAATCGGGGCCAGGGCGTTTTACTTTTAACCGATCAAACCAGCTACAAAGCTGTGATGGAGCATTTCTTCTTAAAAACCAAAGTAATTACTTATTGTTTAACGCTAGACTCCTTTGCTCTGCTGGATGATTGTATACATGCTCTGAAAAGCAGCAGTTCCAGTCTAATTCCGCTGATTCCCAATCTATTAGAATTAGCAAAAACAACTGAACAAGAAATTCAAGAATCAGACCTGACTAAACGCGATCGTGTGACCAAGCTATTCACGAAAATGAGTACCCTTTTCCCCCAGGTGGACGTGTATGAAACCAACGATGCCCTTTATCGCTGGCTGTTGGAAGTAAATAAGGAACTTAATTTGGAAATCACACCTTCTTTCATACTAGAATTCCGTTTCGTGGGCAATGCACTTTTTCAAAGCAAAAAGAACAAACAGCCATTGTTCATCCTGACTGATGAAGAAAAAAACACGTTGCAGTCGTTGATGCTTGCCTTAGAAAAAGCCGCAAGCTATTTACCAAAGACACTGCCCGCGTTTTCCACTGACGAGCTGGCTCCTTTTGCTCAATGCCTGCAAAAGCACCAGGATTTTCAAAAACTCCGTTAAAAAAGGTATCCCCATCAATCTGGGGATACCTCTTCCGCTTTCTTCTACCAATTCTCTGGTTTGTCCATTACCTTTGAAACGTGAACCTGTCCGGCATAGTCAGCCAAACGAATATCGCTGATGGCTTGAACCATCCACGCATCCTCTAACCCTTGTTTAGTAGGATACGGTGGGATAAAACCTTGCGGCAACGCTGGAGCAAATCCATGACGAGGATAATAGTCAATATGCCCTAAGACAAAAACCAGATCAACCTCTTGCTGCTTCAACAATTCCAAACCAGCCCGAATCAATTGGCCGCCAATTCCCTGCTTTTGATGACTGGGAATAACGGCTAAAGGAGCTAAGATTGAAACTGACAACTCTTCAAAGCCTTCCAGCCATCCATTAGTGAACAAAATATGCCCTACTGCCTGCTCACCATCGAAAGCTAATAATGATATTAGCGGATGCGCTGTGGGATCTTCTAATAATTCATCAGCTAACACTGGCACCTCTGGATCATCAAAGGCTAAATCTTCTACTTGAAAAATAATCTTACGGTCCTCTTCAGTTGTTTTACGAATGTCCATGTTCATTTTTGCCACTCTCCTTATTTTTTATCTATGAGAAGAGCGTATTACCAGTAGTAAACATAAGTTTGTCAAACAAAGGCCTCCTTTTATTGATTACTAAAAGTATAAAGGAGAATAACTGCTGCGGCAATCAAGCTTAGTGCCCGCCTGCAAGTAGTACAAAGAAAAAAATCAAGTAATCATAAACAGTATGGGCGATAATTCCGCCACGAAGACTATCCGTTTTCTTCCATGCATAATTAAATGGAATCCGAGTCAGTCCGATGACTACTAAACTTTGATACCAGTTCCAGGAATAGGTGGTTAAATGTAGCGAGCCGAAAAACAATGCACTTAAAATAGAACTGAAAAGAAAGGCTTGTTTTCCACCAATCTGCTTAACTAAATAATGATACAAAGGAAAGGCTACTGCGGCAGTTGTCAATTCCTCACCAGCTAATGAAATCCAGGTAGTCAGAAAGAAATAGATATTTTGCAGCAAGGTATTACTATGGAGCGATTGGGCGATGGGATTTTCTACCGCGTGATTATTAAGCAATACATTACCTAGCCTTGCAGCAATAGTTGAAACAACAAAGCTCAGCACCACAAATAGTAAGATGTATCTCAGCTTGCCTTTTCCCAGTGGCTTGAGAAATAGTTTATAGGCATCCGAACCAAATTGAGTAAGCAGTGCCAGTGAAGAAAAAAGCAGCAGCCAAATCCAGCTAAGCGGCCAGTCACTGGTTCGGCCAATAAACCCAAATGCCAATAAAAATGGTGTGGCTATTAACCCCCAACGGTTGAGCCTCGTTTGTTCTATTTTATCCAGCATAATTGCATCGCTCCTTTTTTCAAACAGTATATAGGAAGTTGTCTAAAAAGCGACAAAAAAAGACTGCCAACCCATCGTCAGCAGTCTCAGTCAAGCCTATTCTGTTTCTAATTCTCTGGCTGTTCGCTCTTTGATAGATTTATCAATCAGCCATTCACCTACCCCTACTGCCAAGCCGACACCCGCAACTAAGAATAAAACATAGGATACCGGATTTTCTCCTTCAGGCGGCAGAAAGAAGAAGATCGTACTGAAGGCAAAGAAGATAAATTGAACAGCTGCCACTAGCTTACCAACACCGTCACCCCCGGGAATCCGGAATGGTCGTTCAATAGTTGGGTCTTTCTTGCGCAAAGTAATGAAGGCGAAAGAAAGAATAATATACGGCAGGAAGAAAATAATCGACGTAAAGGACAGCAGTGTCCAAAACAAATTCGCGTTACTTGAAGAGATTAGTCCATAAAACACCAGCAAAGCAGTTGAAGACAAGCCTAGTAAAATGGCCGAACCAATCGGTGCATGGACCTTATTGGTTTTGGCAAAAATCTTCGGCAGCTCGCCTTCCAGCCCAGCCTCTAAAGCCGCTTTGTTACCGCCTAAGGCCCAGCTGAAAATATAGCCTAGAAAAGCAATAAAGGAAATCACTCCTACCACTGTCACCACTCCGCGTCCAAAAACTTCGCCAAAGGCAATGAATAAACCAGAGTCAGGATCAATACTTTCAAATGGTAATATAATCAGCATTGCTACAGCTGCAATGATATACAAAACAATCGTACAAATCCCACTGGAGAACACAGCCTTAGGCACATTTTTGCTAGGGTTTTCCATTTCCCCTGCCGAGCAGCTGATCAAATCATAGCCGGTTAAGGCATAAACGTAGACCGGAACTAAGGCAAAAAAGCTTAAATCAAACGTTGGGATAATTGTACTCAGAGAAAATTCGGTTTGCGAGCCTTTAGTAGTAAGTGTCATCACAGCTCCTACTATCAAAGCCAAGCAAGCCAACAGCTTACAAATCGTGCTCAGCATAGTCAGCCATTTAGCATCCTGCAAGTCGATGCAGTTAAAGCCCACTACGAACCATGTACAAATAATACAAAAGATGACCATCCCCCAAACCGAGAGATCCGGGAAAAACAGCATCTGTAAGACTGAGCCCATTACGACCAGCGTCGAAGGGATAAAGCCCGCCACATTCACCCAATACCACCAAGTAGTACGGGCAGCCCAACGATCCCCATAGGCTCGTTTGATCCAAACATAAATCCCACCTTGATCCGGATAAGTTGAGCCTAATTCGGCACAGATTAACCCATGGGATAAAAAGAAGGTGGCACCTAAGACAATAAAACAAAAAATTAAGGAAGGTCCCATTGAGGCTTGAGAAGCGATCAGCTCCAGTGAAAATACTGCCGCAAAGGACAGCGAAACAATGTCAATGAACCCTAGTTTTTTTACTTCTTCCATCGTTCACTCACTCCTTTTAGTTGAGTCTTTGATCTAAAAAGGCTCGCATTTTCCCTTCATAATAAGCCTTAGTCTGATCATCTGCCCGTTTCATTCGTGGATACAAATACCAAGCCAGCAAGCCCCGCTGCACATGCAGCCGATTTTCTGCCTCCTGGAAGACTAGCGAACGGGTTGGATGGTCTAAAACTTCACTAGTAATTTCCACTTCACGGTTGGCTGGCAGGCAATGCATGGCTTTGCAATGATCTGGCGCCATCTCCAGCATCTCCATGTTTAACTGATAACGCGGATAAAAAGCTGCTGTCCGCTCCTCTTTTTCATCCTCGTACCCATAATAATACCAAACATCAGGAATTATGAAATCGGCCTTTTTTACCGCCTCTTCTACATTTTCTGTTACCGTTAAGCTGCCGCCAGTTTTTTGCATTTTTTCCTCAACTTTTTTGATTTCAGCATCACTAATGGAATATTGCTTGGGTGAAGCAATTGTGTAGCGTAGGCCCAGCGATGCAGCCAAATGAGCATGCTCCATTGCCATAATGCCATTTTCACCAGAATCACCCACAAAAACAATTTCAATCTCTTTCAATGATTTTCCCTTTGGCAAATGCTCCATCATCGTCAGCACATCTGCCAATCCTTGAGTTGGATGAATGTAGTAGGTCATCGCATTAAACACTGGAACTGACGCATATTCTGCCAAGGTCAATACCAGCTCATGATCTTCAGTCCGCAGCATAATGCCATCGCACATGCTGGATAAAACTTTAGCGGTATCCTTAATAGCTTCGTGAGAACCGAAATGAATTTCTCCTGGTTTTAAATAGAGTGCATGGCCGCCTAATTCAGCCATCGCCGTTTCAAAAGAAACCCGGGTACGCGTGGAGGGCTCTTCAAAAATCATCGCTAAGGTAGCTCCCTTTAATAATTGAGGAACAGCGTTTTGATGCGCAGCCTCTTTCAATTGAATAATCGTCGACAGGATATCTTGAATCTCTTCTTTGGATAAATCATAGTTATCTAGAAAATGTTTAATCGGATATGTTTTAGTATGTGATAATTTCATTTGTTACCCCTCCAGTTTATTGTTGTAGGCGGTTTCGCCTTAAAAACAACTACGCTATAATAAGATAGAAAGCAGGTGATCGTATGACAGCAACTAAAGATTTTTATACCGCCGCTAATCAGCATTTTCCCCAACTGAATGATTCAGAAAAGCGGATCTTTGATTATATCCTGAAAAATTTTGACGAGGTAAAAGCTTACAGTATTCGCGAGCTGGCCTTAAGATGCTATGTCTCCTCCACCACTATTTTTCGTTTTGCCAAAAAGTTGGGCTTCAACGGCTATAGTGACTTTATTGAAAGTTTGACGGCAGCTCCTGAGGCTCCTCAAACGATCCCTCATTCCATCAAGCAAAAAGATTATAAAGAAGAATACTTGAAAAACATTATCGAATCTGTGCGGGTTACCGATCAGACGAAGATTGATCAGTTCAATCAGCTGCTGGATCAAAACCCGGTGATTTATTTGATGGGAGAAGAGCTGGATTCGCAAGCACTTCACTACGTCCAGTGGCTATTTAATGCGCAAGGCTTCCGATCGATTTTGTTAACCGATCAGGCTGCCCTTCAAAATGCCCTGCGGCACATAACGGATCAGGATATTTTCTTTGCCTTTGCCTATACTGGTGACAATCGCCAAATCATTGAAGCAATTGAACGAGTGAAGCAGCAGTCTCGCGCAACCATTGTGACTTTTACCCGCGCGGTGACCAATGTCATTCAAAATCTGTGTGACATTGATTTTTATGTCTTCAGCGATGAAATCAGGCTGGGACAATTGGATTTAACCTCCCGTATTTCCATGCTGGCAATTGTCGAGCTGATTTTCTACCATCGTTTTAACTGCTCGCCTGACGAATAATTGTTCCGGTTTCAGCTGAGATTGCCTTGGACACTTGTTCCAAATCAGCAATGATGGCGGTTTTCCCCGAACCGCTGGCTACAAATTCGCAGGCTGCTTCTACCTTAGGCCGCATACTACCAGCAGGAAACTGCCCAGCTGCGACGTATTGCTGCATCTCCTCTAAGCTGACCGTTTTTAAGGCTCGCTGATTTTCTTTTCCGTAATCTACATACACATAGTCTACGGCTGTCAAAATGATAAAGGTATCGGCCTCGATTAAGGTTGCCATCTTAGAAGCCGCAAAATCTTTATCAATCACCGCATCCACACCTTTATAGCGTTTGCCATGATAAACTACGGGAATACCGCCTCCGCCACAGGCGATAACTACCTGATTGGCATCCACCAGTGTTTTCAAGCTGACTTTTTCATAAATATCTACCGGCTTTGGTGATGGAACCACGCGCCGCCAGCCCCTGCCGGCATCCTCCTGATATACTTCTCCAGTTTCTGCCATTAATGCCTTGGCCTGTTCCTCAGAATAATAGCCGCCAATCGGCTTGGTCGGCTGTTGAAATGCTGGATCTTCAGCATCCACCACTACCTGCGTCAGCATGGAAATCACCGGTATGTCATTCACGCCCCGACTAACTAATTCTTCATCGATGGCCTGCTGCAGGTGATACCCAATATAGCCCTGACTCATAGCAATACATTCGGCAAAAGGCATGACCGCTTCATTTGTCATTTGCTCAAAGGCCAAACGAATTTGTCCAACCTGGGGCCCGTTACCGTGGGCGATCACCACTTGATGACCTGCCACAATCAAATCGGCGATGGAGCGGGCCGCCAGCTGCGCCCGCGATAACTGTTCATTAGCCGAATTTCCTAAGGCATTGCCGCCTAATGCTACTACAATTTTTGCCATACTTATCCCCGCCTATTCTAAGGTTTCCAAAAAGCTGTCCAGCTTTTCTTTAGCCGCCAGCTGTTCGTATTCGCTGCCGTCTTTTTGGTATTTGGTTAAGTAAACTAACAAACCTCGCATCGCGGTTAAGCGATTTTCTGCTTCATCAAAGGCCAAAGAAATTGCCGAATCCAATACTTCATCAGTAACTTCCTCGCCCCGGGTCGCCGGTAAACAATGTAAAAATTTCACCCCAAGGCTGCATTGCTCTAGTAATTCACGATTTACCTGATACTTCGGCATGAAAATCCGATGGCGTTCCTCCGGTGACAGCTCACTTTCGTAAAGTCCATACCACACGTCAGTGTAAACAAAATCAGTCCCTGGCAGCGCTTGTGCCGGATCATCGGTAACTAGCCAGCTGCCGCCATTTTCCTGCACATTTTTTTCTAAAATGGCTTGGTGTTCCTGATTTAATTGATAGCCCTCTGGACCATAATGAACAAAGTGCATACCCAGCTTGGTGGTGATAAAGCCTAGTGAAGCACATACCTGTGTCGCATCACCCACAAAGGTCACCTTGCAATCCTCCAACCGTTTTCCCTCTGGTAAATTCTCCACAATGGTACATAAATCACCAATTTCCTGTGTTGGATGGTTGTAGTCGCTCATGGCATTAATAACTGGAACCGTGGATGCCTTTGCTAAATCGACCACTGATTGATGTTCAATTACTCGAGCCATCACTACATCAACTAAACGAGAAATCACTTTTCCAGTGTCCTCAATCGTCTCGTGCCCACCTAATTGAATCATGCCTGGTCCCAAATATTGAGCATGTCCACCTAATTGTTCCATGGCTGTTTCGAAGGAAACCCGAGTGCGGGTAGAGCTTTGCTGGAAAATCATGCCTAAGGTTTTACGCCGCATCAAGGGTGGATAATAACCTTTTTTCACACAATCCTTGATTAACAGGGACAGGTTGATGATGTCCATTAATTCCTTTTTTGAAAAATCCTGTGTATCGATAAAATGCTTCATGTTAGCTCCTCCTATCCTTTTGGCTGCTGCTGAGTGATGCAGTGAATATTACCGCCGCCGTAAACGATTTCTCTCGTTTGGACCCCCACCACTTCACGATCCGGGAACATTTTCTGAATTTGTTCCAGTGCCAGTTCATCGTTTGGATCCCCATATTGAGGAGCAATAACAGCACCATTAGTGATTAAAAAATTCATATAGGAAGTGATGCAGATGTCATCCGCGTGCCGTGGAATGCTGCCAGCAACTGAATCTACCTCATACTCTGAGCCATAAGTTACGGGATTAACCGTGGTGCACAGCTTGTGAACCTTCAGCTTGCGACCCTTGGCATCAGTTTGATTACTTAAAAATTGATAGGTTTCCTGAGACACCTGATAGAAAGGATGATCCTCTTCTTCGGTATAAATACAGGCCACTTCTCCCGGACGTACAAAGCAGGCCACATCATCAATATGTCCATTGGTCTCATCAGGATCAATGCCGTCCTTCACCCATAACACTTTTTCAACATTTAAGTATTCCTCCAGCATGTGCTCGATTTCTTCCCGGCTTAAATGAGGATTCCGTCCCTCTGACAACAAACACATTTCGGTAACCATCACTGTGCCTTCACCATCTACATGAATTGAACCGCCCTCCAGTACAAATTCCGGCGTGTGATAGGTATCCACGTATTCGATTTCGCACACCTTTTGCGCCACTTTTTGGTCATAATGCCAAGGAAAATACAAGCCATCCACTAAACCACCCCAGGCATTGAAGTCCCAGTCAACTGCCCGAACATCCCCTTGATCATTTACCACAAAGGTCGGTCCACAGTCCCGCATCCACGCATCGTCAGTCGTCATCTCTACCACCCGAATAGCTTCTGACAAGCTGTTGCGGCAATGCTCAAATTGATTGGCTGACACACACATCGTCACCGGCACAAACTTCACAATGGCTTCAGCCACTGAAACGAAGGCTTTTTGTGCATCCTTCCCGCCATTTTTCCAGTTATCCGGCCGCTCCGGCCAAATCATCCAGATTTGTTTGTGGGGCTCAAATTCTCCCGGCATCCGGAAGCCGTCCTTTTTAGGGGTTGTTGAAAGTCTTTTTGCCATGTAAAACACTCCTTAAAATAAATTTTTTTAAGCATCCAAAATTTCATTTTTCGCTGATTTCATTGCCTGATGAATCAACCATTCACCACAACCAATGGAAAGCAGCAGGCCAATGACTAAGCTAATCACGTACAACATGGGGTTTTCACCTTCCGGGGGCAGCAGAAAAGAGAAGCTGCTGAAGATTAGAAAGAACCCATGCACACCTGCGACTAAATAAGCAAAGGCTTGACCAAAAGGTACTTTGAAAGGCCGATGAATCTCCGGATCCATTCGCCGCAGCTTTAAGAACGTAAAACTCATAACAATATAAGGTAAAAAGAAAATAATGGAAGTAAATGCTAATAAGGTCCAAAATAAGTTCTCGCTGGTACTAGCGGTAATCCCGTAAAAAATCAATAAAGCCGTCGAAACAATTCCTAACAAAATTGCCGATCCCACTGGGGCATACGACTGATTGGTTTTCGCAAAGAAACTTGGCAGCTCTCCACTTTCCCCTGCCTCCAACGCAACCTTGTTTCCACCTAGAGCCCAGCCAAAGACATAGCCCAAAAAGCCGACAAAGGTTACCATGCCAATCAGATTTACCAGCCATTTACTGCCAAACATGGCTACCACTGTGTCAAACAAGCCCGAGGTTTCGCTAATGGCAGAAATTGGCAACACTACCAAAATCGCTGTAGCAGCTAAAATATAGAAGAGAATCGTAAAAAAGCCGCTGAGAAACACTGTTTTCGGAACATTCTTGCTGGGATCGGCCATCTCTCCGGCAGAACAGCTGATCAGATCAAAACCAGTAACACTGTAGACATAGACCGGAATCAATGCTACAAAGCTCAAATTAAAGCTTGGTAAAAAGGAATCGCTAGCAAAGGAATGATTAACCCCTTGAGTGAAGGTGTAATACAAGCCGCCAACTAGCAGAACTAGCGTTACCGCAATTTTGCTGATGGAGCTGATAATTGGCAGCCACTTAGCCTTCTGCAAATCAATGCAGTTGAAGAAAACCACAAACCAGACACACAAGATACAAATTCCGACAATCCCCCATACCGAAAGCTCCGGTAAAAACATCTCCTTGATAATCGAAACCATTACCACCGCTGTTGCGGGAATAAAGCCGGCAACATTCAGCCAATACCACCAGGTGGTGCGAGCGGCCCATTTGTCACCGTAGGCCCGTTTCACCCAGACGTAGATACCGCCTTGATCAGGATAAGTAGAACCCAGCTCAGCACAAATCAACCCGTGAGATAAAAAATACGTCAGGCCAATAAATAAAAAATTGAAAATAAGTGACGGTCCAAGTTTAGCCTGTGAAGAAATCAGCTCTAGCGAAAACACGGAGGAGAAGGCCAAAGCTAAAATATCAAAGAAACCCAACTTCTTTTTTGCTTCCATCAAATCACCTCTTTCGTCTGTAAACGCTTACTGTTTTTCTTACTTTTACTTTAGCATTGGTAAAAGTCATCGTCTATTGCCTGAAGAAGGATTGTATCAGCGGAACAACTTTTGAAGTTTGTTACTTATCCAGGAACGTTGTAGTAACAAATTATAATGCTATTAAAAAGGTATCCACATCAAAACATTAGTTATTTTAAATATCTCTTTTAAGACTGTTCCTCACTAAAAAAAGAGATGCAGGAAGTCCTGCATCTCGATGATTGTATGGAAATTTTTTTATTCTTCTTCCTTTGAAATAAATGCTAACACTAGAAATGAACAGCCCAAGACTAGATAAATACGATTACTGACTATTCCAATTGCAAAAAAAGCAATTGCTATACAAAACCAAGTAACATCAATCTCTTTCATTCACACCAACTCCTTTTTACAGCCTACCAAACTTTTAGGCTAAAGAAAATAAATGATCAAATAAATTAATGAAAATAGCTTCACATTATTGTTTTAATAAAGAAGAATAGTGGTAATACGTAGCCAACTTGTTATTATGGTTATTGGTCTTTCGAATAAGCACCTCTCAACTTAATCGCTTAATGTTTTTAACCCCTTCATTGAAATTAAGCTGCTTACATTAACCAGTTCTATTGTCTCGAAGGAAATCAAAGTATTTAAAAAACCGACCCAGCTTGATCGTATTAAAACAATCGAGCTGGGAGTCGGTTATAAACTGCTACTTAAAGTAAACGCTTATTATCTGCTGACATCACTCAAAAATCATTATTTTTAAGGTAATTTTTTGCTTAAGGCTGCTTCAAGAGCCGCTAAACAATCATCCACTTGTTGTTGTGATTTATTATTATCTTTGAGAATACCATCTGCATCTGCCATTGCTTTGTGATAAGCTAAATACTCGTCATAAAGATTAAAGTCTGCAGTGCCTAATCCTTGAGACGAATCATATAACGTTTGCAACGCTGTCTTATCCGGTTTTATGACCAGATTATTTAACGCATTTTGCAGATTATCCAATGCTGGTTGTGTTGTTTCTTCTATTGGACGTTCACTATCAAGAATATCCTTCGCAACATTTAAACAATTATTCAGTTCATTCCAAGAAGCTGGAGTATAATCGTTTTGATCCTTTGTCATTCCTTCATCGTATAAAGCTTGCAGCTGATCTAACATAGCTTGTGATGCATCTGCCTTCGCTGAAGCAATCATTCCTTGCAGCTTATTCAAAGCATCGTCCACTTCAGTTTGAGAGCTGTTTAAATCATTTATTCTAGTATATGCACCAGCATACGCATCATGGAATAACAAATAAGTTGCATAATCAGCGTAATGCTGTGGTCCTATGCCTTTCGCACTTAAATATAGATCTTCCAGCGCTTGGAAGTTCGCTCGTCCGACTAATTCTTTGATCCTCTCATTCAAATCTTTTAGACGATCATTTACCTCTTTCTGAGTTGCATCTTCTCGTGCTGCAGTATCCTTTGCTGCATCTCTTGAGGCAATCAATTTGTCCCACGAGTTTGGTGTATAATCGTTAGCATTTAAACCATCCACTGTTTTTAAAGCACTTGTTAATTTGTCTTTATTTACTTTGACATAGTTAAAGACAATTTCCTTACTGGAAGTGATATTTTTAATTTCTTGTGTATTATTTCCTGTCAGCTCATAGCCAGGGAAATTCTCAGCTTTGGCTACATAATTAAATCCTTCTTTTACTCTGGTGGTAGATTCTTTCAACACCTTTGTCCCGCTCTTGTGAACAACTTTGATATTAAAATAGTCATTGGATCCATGATGAGCATAGAATGCGATTTTTTCATCTCTCCAGCCCACTTGAATCAAATGCTTTTGCTCATTGAAGTTAATAGTAAAGTTATGAGCGCCCGCCTTAGCATTTGGGTTATACGCTCTATAAACAGGAATTCCAATTGGTTTCTCTTTGCTGCTAAGATCAACTGACTTAAACGCTTCTCCCTCTTTTCGCCAACCTACTCTTTCCAAATGATTGTATTCATTTACATCCATCGTATAGTGGTGATCCCCAGCATTTGGATTATACAAGCGATAAACCGGTATTCCGTTTCCTGGTGTTTCCCACGCTATCCCTTCGTCGTGCCATCCAACATTTACTAAAAAGTCTTTTTCATTTGAGTCCTTCGTGTAGAAATGCTCACCGCTGTTAGGATTGTATACCCGAAATAGTGTCTGAGAAGCTGCCTGTGCCTCATTTGAATTAAAAAATAGTGCCAACCCGGAAAAAAAGAGAATACTTAGCAACAATTTTTTTCTCATAAAAAACCCCCCATTTTTGTAAGCGTTTACAATTCAATCATATAAGCTATTACCAGCATTGTCAAGACATAATCAAACACTTTTTATGGTTTCCAAAAGTTTAATTGATAGTTAAAAAAATGGTTCTTGTACAATCCAGTTTAGTACAAGTGTATAAAATTTATTGCTTTATTTCCTTTGTCAGGTACTTCAGTGACTCAGCAAACATTCATTTAATTTTCGCATGTCTAATTTTAGTTTGAATTTTTCTATTCAGGCGAAGTAACTCAAGCAAAGAAATTTTTCAAAAAATATATTTACAAAGATTTCTTTTATGTTACAATAAGATTACAAAAAATTACTGAGAAAACAAGGAGTAGACTAATGAAAAAACTGGGAAAAGTAGGACTTATCATTGCATTGATTTTTGTATTGGCTGGGTGCCAGCAAAAGCAGGACAAAGAAACCAAAAAAGCGGAGCCAAAGGTAACTCAAACAAAGAAAAAAGCCAAAAAAACTACCACTACGTCAACTTCTGAAAAACAGCAAACCGGTGAGTCAACACTTGCACAACAAGCACCTGTCAAAGTTGAACCTGCCGCAAATCCAGAAGCAGGAGGCAACCAAGCAAATAATTCGAATCAAACTGGAAACAATGCCAATCCTGCAAACACACCACAGGGACAGACATCCGAGCCTGCCCAACCAGCGCAGCCGGAGGAGATTAAGAATCCTGGTGTTTATTCTCGTGAAGAGTGCATTCATATTGCACGAATGACGATCAGCATGAGTGGCGTCGATGAAACTCAATTCACTGAGGATCAATTATATAATTATTACGATCAATGCGCTCAATTGGGGGCAGACTACAGCTACCTATTAGGATTAGTTGCCCAAGATATCGGTGGCGATAAACAAGCCATGATTGAACAGTACCATCTCGTACATGGTCTAAATCCAGACGGTTCGACACCAGAATAGATCTCTTTGTATAAAAAAGCTTCCTTACCCACACATTCGGGATAAGGAAGCTTAATTCATTATTTCGCTGTTCGAATCGTTACAAATTTTACTACTACGTATTCTTCAACACCGTAAGTTCCATTCTCACGACCGAAGCCTGAGTGTTTGATTCCGCCGAACGGAGTGGCTGAATTAGAAATTTCTGTATCATTGACGCCTACCATACCATATTCCAATTTATTGCTGACATTATCGATGGTATGAATATTGGTAGCGAAGAAATAAGAAGCTAGTCCAAATTCGCTGTCATTGGCATCCTCAATTACCTGCTCTTCATCATCAAACTCGATTAAAGGAATCACTGGCCCAAAGGTTTCTTTATAAAAGATATCCATGTCTTTGGTTACGCCATCAAGAACGGTGGGTTCAAAGAAGAAGCCGTTCGCATATTCGCCTTCGTTCATTTCACTGCCGCCAACTAGAACCTTTGCCCCTTTGGCAGTCGCATCTTCCATCTGTTCTACAACCTTTTCGACGCCTTCTTGGTTAATCAATGGTCCAGTAGTTGGATCATCCAAGCCATTGCCAACGGTCACTGCTTTCACTTTTTCGACAATCATTTCGGTTGCTTTGTCTTTGATGTCTTTGTGAAGAAAGATTCTGTTGGGCGAGGTACATACTTGCCCATTGTTGCCAAACTTGGTTTCAACTAACGTTTCAACCGCTAATTCTAAATCCGCATCCGGGAAAATAATAAATGGCGCATGTCCGCCTAATTCCATTGATACCTTTTTCAAGGTCGGTGCTGCCTGCTCATTTAAGGTTTTACCTACTTCAGTTGAGCCGGTAAAGGTGATTTTTTTCACCGTATCTGATTCGGAAAGAATTTCACCAATCGTAGCTGCATCCCCCAGCAAAATGTTCACTACGCCTTCAGGAAAGCCTGCCTTATCAAAGAGCTCCATTAAGGCTAAAGCTGAAAGTGGTGTATCTTCTGCCGGTTTAAGTACAACCGTACAACCAGCTGCGATCGCTGGAGAAATTTTCCGTACAATCATATTGGAAGGAAAATTCCATGGGGTGATTGCACCGACTACTCCAACTGGCTGCTTGCGTACTTGCCATTGGTTGGTTGCTGGCGAAGGAATGATCTCGCCCATTACTCGCTGACCCTCCGCTGCATTCCAGCGCAAGTTCTCAACGTTGGTTTGAATTTCTCCTTTGGCTTGCGAAAGCGGTTTGCCTTGTTCCATCGTCATAATCGTTGCTAAACGTTCTGCATCCTCTTCCACTAAATCCGCCATTTTATTCATTAATTCAGCTCGTTCTGACGGTGCCATAGCTGACCATGTAGGTAATGCAGCAGCCGCTGCTTCAATTGCTGTATTCGTTTCTTTTTCTCCGCCTTGATGAACCTCAATTAATGTTTCACCAGTTGCCGGATTAATAACAGGCCGTTTGTCTTCTGAGCCTTCGATCCATTTGCCATTAATATAGAGACGAGTTTCGACTTGTGGTAAATCTTTTTTTGCCATATGTCTAGTTTCCTCCTTATTATTTGGTGCTTGGTACGTTAACCACCGTAACATGGAAAAAAAGAATGCACAAAAATAGTGCCTGTTATTGAATCAAAGCTTATTTTGTCTTAATAACTTCAAAAATAGCAGTTTTTTGCCTAATTCTAATTCACTGTCCACATAAAAAACCAACCAAACGAATATGCTTTTCGTTTGATTGGTTTGATTTTACTTAGCTTTTAGTTGATACCGATTGCTCTTCCATCCCATTCGCGATTGAAATCTGCCACTGAAACCCAGGCAACTGCTCCCCGATCATACGCCATATTTCCTCCGCCAGTTCCTGCACCGGCATTGGCACTATAATACAACGGATCATGAATCAAGAATTTGTTGTCTTTATAACCGACGACAACCTTGCAGTGGTTTCTAGCGGTGTCGTTTGGCTTTTGATAAGAAGAATAGCCATAATAAAGGACAGGATTACCACCCATGATTCGGTCCACAATTGCTTGTGTATTTGTTCCAGTAATGTTAGATACATTTTTATACCAGCGTTTAGCATAATTAGTCAGTGATCCTGGTGTGATAACCCAGCCAAATCCAGCACCTGTGTAAACATTGCCCTGCTGTCCGCCTTTATCACCAGGATACATTGGCAGATTGTCTTGAACATATTTCAGATCAACATTGGCTCCTTTATAACGTAGAAGCATCGTCATTGCTGCACCAGCACAACCCCAAGGGGACATAACTGGAACGTATTGACTCACATAAGGAACAGATAACACGCGTTCCACTGGTGCAATTGGCTGTGCACCACCTAGCGTATGCCAAGAAATCCCTTCATAACGCCAGCCGGCACGAGTTAGAAAGTCTCGTTCGTTGGCATCCATTGTATAGTGGTGAGCGCCTGCGCCTCGAGTGTTTGGATTGTATACTCGATACATGGGCATCCCAGACCAAGGTGTGTACCAAGCAATTCCTTCGTAACGCCAGCCAACTGCTTTCAGATGATCGCGTTCGGCTCCGTTTAAAGTAAAGAAATGTTCGCCGGAATTCGGATTATAAATCCGGAATAATTCTCTTCCCGTTCCAAGAACACGCATACTGATGCCTTCGTAACGCCAGCCTAATCTTACTAAGAAGTCCTTTTCATTGCCATTCATGGTATGCAGATGTTCACCAGAGTTCGGATTGTACACTCGGTAAATTGGAATCGTTGCTTCTGCTTTAGGAGTCGCCTTTGGTGCTGCCGCAGCTTTAGGAGCGGCTTTTACCGCAGGTGTCTCTGCCGGTTTCGTACTATTGGGTGTTGCTTGGACAGTTGTTTTATCCGTACTGTTCTGACTTTCAGTCGGTTTAGTCGTTGTTTCTTTATTAGTTTCCTCAGCCGGTGCTTCTACTTTTTCTTCCGAAGTATCTGGAACTGTTTCCGTCGATCCATCAGTCGATTGATCGACCGTTTCTTCCGGCTTTTCTTCAGGCTGAGTAGCCTCTTGCTCATTTTTTGGTGTTTCTTCAGTTGTTTCATCGGTAGCTGGTGTTTCTATTGATGGTTGATCAACTGCAGGTGTCTCTGGCAGGACTGCTTCCTTGGAGTCCTCTGTAACTGTTTCACCAGCGTCCTCCTGCGAGTCAATTCCCTCTACTGTCTCAGCAGGCGGTGTTTCTACGATTGTTTCCACTACTGCTGTTTCTGCCGCGTGGACTGTTTGTTCCTGAACTGCTAAACCACCAACCCCTAGCAGCCCCAGAAATACAATCGGTGCGACTAACCAAGTTTTCCCCTTTTTGTACATCTTGAACCGTTTCTTTTCCATAATGCCCTCCTTATTTTAATAAAAATAAATACCATAGACCCATTATACAATATAATTTCGGTTTTTATTTATAAAAAAAGAGATAATCAATAGATACCCTTACAAACAACCTCTATTTCAAGTAAAGCAACTATTGACATTTCACCAATTATCTTAGCTTTTCAATATTTCTCGTAAATCCTACATAAGTAACCAAGAAATAGGCAAAGTAAATGACTAAAAAAACCAGCAGGGCCAGACCATAAAATCTAACGGGCGTTCCCTGAACACCTGTATAATATACAAAGCGTTCCCCTGCGAACATTCCAATGAAGCTATTTAAATCAGCAACGGGCACAAGTAGTAAATACTCAACTGCTTCAACACAACTTTTGTTTAATCCTAACTAGCGCAACATGTCGTGAAGCTTTTTATCTTTGGTAAATTCTCTTAAAAAAGGATTATGTGATCTGTTTCTTCTATTATATAAGCTTTCTCCAGATGCCCTTATTCGGAGCAAATATAAAAGGGCCTGTTCAACCAGCTCGTTCTTAAATGAATTTCCGAATTACGTCCCATTTCATTTGATTGTGAGCTGTTAATCGCTTCTTCATAATTAACAACTTCACTTCATCCCTCAAATAAATTCTTAATAATTCCTCCATTGCCAGCCCAAAAAACCACCCAGCAAATTTACTGAGTGGTTTCAAGATTAGTGACGCTGTTTTCTTACATAAACTACGCCAACGATAACAATTAACAGTACACCGACAATAAGTAGTATCGGTGTATTCTTGCTCCCTGTTTTAGGAAGGTAGGTGCGGTTCAAGCGTTGAGTGCTTTGGGTAATTTGCTTGCCGCCTGACGTGGTTGGAAGGGTTGTTGTTGCTTCTTCCTTAGTATTTTTCTTTGTTAACGTCAGTGATTCTTTTTTGTCTTTCACTTCGAAGGCTATGGGCGTATTGTCTAATACGTAGCCTGCTGGAGCTTGTGTTTCCACTAGCTGATATTTTCCAGGTGCTAAGTCTTCCAGCGTAAAGGTTCCAGCTTCGTTAGTCGTCAAATCCTTTTGCAGTGTTTTTCCTTTATCATCCTGCAGCTCAAAGCCGGCTTTGGCTAAGCGTTCGGAGGTTTGGCTATCTATCTTGTTCAAAACAACCGTATTAGGCAACAGCTTGTTGGTTTTCTTAACTTGAACTGCAGCGTCTCCTTTAATCGTAAAGGTCACTGGCTTAGCGTCTAGTTTGTAGCCATCTGGTGCTTTAGTTTCGATTAACTGATAGTCTCCATCTGATAAGCCTTTGACGGCTAGACGTCCGTTGTCATCGGTTGTCATTTTGTCAGCAATGGTTTTTCCCCTCGCTGACTTCAAAGTAAACTCGGCTCCCGGTAAAGCTGCTCCCGTCGCTTCGTCTACTTTCTCCAAAAGAACACTGCCAGTTATCCGTTTATTCGTCTTCACCAGTTCAACTAGTTTTGCTTCGGTGTCCACGGTAAATTTGACTGGTGTCTGGTCGGCTTCATAGCCAGTTGGTGCTTGGGTTTCGACTAGCTGATAATCCCCAGCCGTAAGATTTTCAAGCGCTAATTTCCCTGATTGATCGGTGACTAAATCCGACTTCAGCAGTTTGCCTTGCCCATCCTGTAGTTCAAAAACCGCCCCTGATAGAGCTTCACCAGTTTTGGCGTCCGTTTTAGTTAACAGAACCGATCCAAGTTTAGCTGGTTCCAGCTTATTGATCTTCTGAACTTCAGCAGCTTTTGATTGAGCTTTAGTAATCGTAAACTCAACCGGCGTTGCATCAAGTTCATATCCCGTTGGTGCTTGGGTTTCCACTAATTGGTAGTCTCCCGGCGCCAAATCCTTAATGGTTAATTTGCCGTTCCCGTCGGTAGCCAGATTCGCTTGCAGCGCAGTCCCGTCACTGGATTCCAGCTGGAAGATTGCACCCTTCAGCGTTTGATCCTGTTGCTCGTTCGTCTTGGTTAGAACAACGGCTCCCGTAGATAGCGTATTCGTTTTCTTCAAATTAACTACTTGACCTTGTCGTTCAGTAATCGTAAATTCAACCGGCATTGCATCCAGCTGATATCCTTCTGGTGCTTGGGTTTCCACCAGCTGATAATCACCCTTGGCTAAATCACTGATTACAAAGCGACCGTCAATATCCGTTGTGTATTCATTGTCGTCGACTGCTGTGCCATCGGCGGTCTGCAGCTGGAACACAGCGTTTTTCAGTGGTTCATTGGTTAATTTATCGGTTTTAACTAACTCAACACTATTCGGAATCGTTTTAGCATTCGTTACCTTAATAGCTTCCATATTCTCCGTTAAGTTAATCAATTTGCCAGTTGCGTACTCGGCATTAATTTCATACCCGTTTGGTGCTTTGCTTTCCTTCAGCAGATAATCTCCTAACGGCAACCCAGTGAAAGTAACTTCTCCATCCACATTGCTGTCGGCCTTTAAGCCAGTTTCGCTGCCATCGGCGGTCAAAATTTCAAAGGTAGCACCTTCTAATACCTTGGATTCATCCTCCTGATTTACCTTTATAACTGTTAAATCAGCGGTTTTTACTACCCCAGAGCCGCTGCCGCTGGTGAAGCTTAGATTTACACTAGTGTTGGCCTGACGATAATAAATATTCAGTCCACCATAGCTTGCGGAGTCAATCTGAGATTGATTTTTTACCAAGCCTGGGAATTCGCTAATCGTTTTGTAAGTAACTTTGATATTATTTTCAGCTTTGTAATCAGAGAACGTCAGCTTAAAGGAATTTCCTTCAAAGGTTAAACGGTAATGATCGGTACTAATTTTTTCACCTGTTGAAGCATCTGTTACGACAAAAGAAGTCGGATCATAGGCTGCATTGGTGGTTCCTGGCGTTAATGTATCGGAAATCACTGGATTTTCTACTGGCATATAAGAAGAAATATTTCTCGTCTGCAGTGTCCAGTTAGCGACATTCTCCTTGGCTGGGTCTTTAGCTGCTGATTTTTGTAAAGCATAGTCGTAATTGCTGGCATAGACAGTGTACTGATAAACCGCTGGTGTTTGCGAATCATACGTCACTTCGGCTTTATTATCTAAACGCTGATAAATGTACCAATCCCGTTTTATTCGAGTTTTGTATTTTACGTACACCCGTTTTTCGCCAAGCTTGGCGAACTCTAAGTTGACTTGATTGTTCTCGGTGTCAATTTTGGTTGGGTAAGCATCATCGCCCTCTGGTACTAAGTTGTAGTCATACCGCAAATAGTTTTGAATGTTGGTTAGCATGGCTTCACTGGTCACTTCCTCAAAACGCAAGGAGCCTGGTACCAGCTCTGTGCCAGCTGGCAAAGTATCTGCCATCTTGGTCATGTTAAACTTGGTTCCCTTCGAGTTCAACAATACTAGCCAGTCCTGATACAAATATTGATCATCTGTAGTAGAAGACCGACCTATTTTAGCCCCTCCAGTATAATATGGATCGGTGAAGACTCCTTTAGCTTGATATTCAATCACACCTGGAGTGTCTCCATAATTTAACGTGGCTTTATTTTTAATTTCCGTACGCTGGTCGGAGGTTTCCAATTTAGTCTTAATCGTAATAACTAACGTATCCTCTAGTTGCTGATAGTCTCCCATGAAATCAATCCGAATTCCGCCGTTAAAGCTGTCTGGTGCCCCATTCACATTCGGTTGTACACCAGCTGGAGAACCATTCTTATCAAATTCCGTCAGCTTGTAATCCACGTTTTCGGTCAAAGGAACAAATTCTGTGTCAGAAACTTTTTTCTTTACCGTCAAACCGGTATATGATTTAACTGCCCCGATAAAGTAATCGTGAACTACTGGATTTTTCATACGATATTTTTCAGCATTAATTGTGATTGTCCATTCCATCGTACGATTGAACACATCGACTGTGCCAGATTCCTTTGACAATAAATTAGGAATCAGACTGACCTGTGCTTCTTTGTTAACTGTTCCATTAGAAATTTTGTTTTTAATTACTCGTTCTGTCGGATCGATAATCTTAGTCGAATATCTGACAATATATGCCTGAGTCGTATTCCCTTTTGGTTGAAGCGTTAACGACCCATCCGTCTTAGAAACGACAGATAGCTCACTCGTGCCGTCTCCCTGAGAATTCACTTCGTAGTTATTGCCATTGATATAAGTAAAGCCTACCTTTTCAGCGGATATAGAGCCTGCAACCAATTCCACTCCTTGATCAGCTAAGTTAGTCGTTAATTGAGAGGCCGTAGTTAACGGTTGCTCATTGAAATTGTACTTAATTTCCCAATCAATATTGCCGGTATCCTTGTTGATCGTTCCTTTTGCCTCCAAAGGCTGCAGCGTAACAAAGTTCTTGCTGGTAGAAGAAGAACTGATACTGTTCGTATCCTCATAGGTATATCCATAGGCATATAAGTAGTTATACTCGGCGCCAGCGATGGATTCGTCCACGTAAGTTTTACCATCTACCCCAGTAACAATTGATTCGACAAAAACGGCCTTCTTATTCAGGGGCTTAGTCAGTTGAATTTCCGCAGTAACTTGATTGGTACCTGCATTTTTTAGCACTACCGTATAGTCGCTGTCTGCTGTCAGCAAGGTTTTTTCGCCAACTAAAACACCGTTGAAATCAACATCGCTGCTGTAAACCTTAATGGAATCAAAGGACAGTTTACTACTATAGTTATATGCTTCCACTCGGAACATCCGGTTCTCTTTGTTGGTCCGATCCAAGTTAAATGCGGAATTGATTTGAACAGATTTAGGATTCAGCGTATCCATCGTCACTGCCGTAGTATTTTTCCCATTATCCACACTTGAAGTCATTTCCAAAGTGAAAATAGTTTGAGTAGGTGACGTATTAAACACGACCTTTTGCGTCTCTTCGTCAATATTATTGACCTTCTCTAGAGAAGTAGTCAAGGTCAATTCGTATTCCTCCGCTGCAACATTATCCTCTAAAAAAGTAATGGTTAATTCTTTGGTAGCCGCATTGATTTTCCAGTTGGCTGATGTCATAGGACTGAAATCACCGGATAAATCCTTGGCGATGGCAATTTGCGAAGGTAATTGCGTCGTAAAGGTATCCCCTGCTTGATAATTTTTATTTGCAAATGAAAACTTCAGATTTAATTTAATCCCTGACATGTTCGGCAATGTATCTGATGACTTGACCTCCGAACCATCAATTTTGTAAAGCTTCACTGAAGTAAAAATATTATCCGCAATGGCCGTCCGGGCTGTTTTTGCGGCGACAGGCGGCTCCTCTTTCGTTACGGGCTTCGAAGATTCACTCGTGCTTGTGCTGCTTTCTTTAGTTTCGCTGCTGCTTGCTGCCTTGCTTTCCTGACTGCTGACAGCCGTAGAGGCAGCTGTAGCTTCTGTCGGTTTCGACACTTCAGAAACCTGCGAATCCTTTGTTCCAGACTCGTCTGTTCCTTGCGCATATGTGAACGTTGGAACAATGACTTGTAAAATTAACAATACTATTAAACTAATAGTGACAAACTTTTTTTCACTTCCCCACACCTTTCTAACTCTCCAATATATATAATATTTAACAATAAAATAACTTTAAAATCAGAAGTTAATACATTTTATTACCGATTTCTAATCCGATGACTATTTTTTTATCCTAGTAAAATAAAATTAAATTCAGCTTCGCCGTATAATACAAGTTATCTTCGAGGATCGGATGTTTATTTCAGCTTTATTTTATGAATTACTCGCCCGAAAATAAGTTATTTCCACACGCTAAAAAAGCCCTTCAGCAAATCACTCTGAACAGCTTACAAATTCATATAAAAAGGCCAAAACAGCTGTTTTGGCCTCTTGAACTTTCTTCCTTTTATTCTAATGCTTTGTTTACATCCTCCAGCATCATTTTAGTTGATTCCAGACCGCCACCGCTTAAGTACCAAACATCAGATTGTAAAGTGATTACTTTGTTTTCTTTACCAGCAGTTGTTTGTGCAACTAATTCATTGTCAGCGACGTTATTCCCAGTATCATCTCCACCAATCGCTTTGGTCCGGTCTACCACAAACAAAACATCAGGATTTTTATCTAGGACATATTCATAAGAAACACTTTGACCATGAGTAGACGCTTCAATCGTATCATCTGCTTCCGCGAAGCCAAAGGTATCGTAAATAATGCCAAAACGGGAGTCTTTACCATAAGCGGAAAGTTGTCCTTCATTCACTAAGACTGTTAAAGCTTTGTCTTTGCTTTCTTCAGCTTTAGTCTTAGTTTTCTTGATACTTGTTTCCAAACCAGTTAATTGTTTTTTAGCTTCAGATTCTTTGTCGAAGATTTGTCCTAGGGTCTCCACATTATGCTTAATAGAGTTCCAAGTATCCGTAGTATCTACTGCCAAGTACATGGTTGGAGCGATTTCCTTTAATTGATCTTGGAAATCACTTTGACGACCGGAAATGATGATTAAATCCGGCTGCATTTGATTGATCTTTTCCAAATCCGGCTCCTTAATACCGCCAGCCGAATCAACCTCTTTATAATCAGACAAGTAAGCAGGAAGATTATCTGTTGCTGCACCTACGACACTGTCGCCAGCACCTAGGGCATCAATAGTATCTAGTGAACCATTATCAAACACCACGACTTTTTTAGGATTTTTAGGGACAGTTACTTTTCCGTTGCTGTCAGTAACCTCCAAGGTCTCCGCTTTAGCTGCGCTGCTTTGAGCAGTTCCGCCACTTGAATCCGTCGTTCCATCATTGGATGCCCCGCATCCTGCCAAACCGAACCCTAACAACAAAATTGACAAACTAACCATATATTTTTTCATTATTTATTTCCTCCAATTTAGTTAAAATACATACAAAAGCGCTTGCCCTCAAGCTCGCAAATTTTGACGTTCATTTCATATAATGGATTCAACACACTGCATTGAATCATTTCCTCGGTGGTACCATGAGCAAAAATCTGACCTGCCTTCATCGCTACAATTTCATCAGCATAGCTGGCTGCAAAATTAATATCATGAATCACCAGAAGAATCGTTTTCTGCTCCTCATCAACTAACCGCCGCAAGGTTTGCATTAGCTGAACCGCATAATTCATATCTAGATTGTTCAAGGGTTCATCCAACAAAATATACTCTGTATCCTGAGCCAAAATCATCGCAATATACGCGCGCTGCAGCTGACCGCCGGATAGAGTATCGATCGTGTCCTCAGCCATTTCGGTTAAGCCTAACTTGTCCAGTGCATGCTCAATCAATTGATGATCCGCCTGATTCAAGCGGCCTTTGCTGTAAGGAAACCGGCCAAAGCTCACCAGTTCACGAACCGTAATGCGCAAACTTAACCCATTGCTTTGCTTAAGAATCGACAGCTTTTTCGATAATTCATTGGATCGCCAAGCTTTTACCTCGTTGTGATCCAAATATATTTCACCTGCATCAACCTCAATCAAACGACTAATCATTGATAACAAGGTACTTTTGCCAGCACCATTGGGACCGATAAAAGCCGTCAGCTGTTTTTCTTTAATCGGCAAGCGAACTTCGGTAATGACCTGCTTGCTGCCGTAATTTTTTGATACATCCTTCACATCAATCAACCTTGCCGTCTCCTTTCACGAATAATTTTCCAAATAAAATAAACACCGCCAACAAATTGTGTGACAACACTAACTGTCGTTTTCAAATGGAAAACCTGCTCCACTAAAAATTGACTGCCCACGAGAAAAATGACGCCCAATAATACAGCCGTTGGAAAAAGATAACTGTGCCGATAGGTCGGCATCAGCTGATAAGCAATATTCGCAACGATAAACCCTAAGAAGGTAATTGGTCCTACCAATGCTGTCGCAGTTCCGGTTAACAGACTAACCAAAAATAAAAGTAGAATCTGAAAGCGATTTATGGAAATCCCTAGATTCGTTGCCTGATCTGCTCCTAAATGCAGGACATCCAGGTAACGATTCACCCCATACAATAGAAGCGAACCCACCAAAATAATCACCGCTGCCAAAAGCAGATGGTTCGTGTTGACATTACTGAAGCTGGCAAACAGCCGCCCCTGCAGCAAATCGTACTCATTGGGGTCCATCATCACCTGCAGAAAGCTGCTGGTACTGCTGAACAGCGTCCCAAAAATCATCCCCAGCATCAGCAAAATAAACAGATCATTTTGCCTCCGCTGCAAAAGCACCTTGGCTAAAAGCAAACTTAACAGCGCCATCAGTAAGATACTGATTAAAAATAAGGGGGTTTGTTCCTGTGACAGCATGTTTACACCGCCAACCGTAAAAAACAAAATGGTTTGGATTAAAACGTATAAAGAATCCAAGCCTAAAATATTCGGAGTTAAAAATTGATTCTGGGTCAACGTTTGAAAGCTGACCGTTGCCATCCCGGTAGCCAGCGCGACTAATAAAAAGGCCGCCACCTTTTTGCCCCGCAGCATCCAAGCAAATTGAAAATTTCCATAGGTGTTATACGTTAAGTAAAGGCCGCACAAACTGACAGCTATTAAGATCAGTACCGCAATCGTCGCTCCTTTTTTCAAGGGTAAACTTCTCATGCCTGACGCCTCCTAACCAGTAGATAGATGAAAATAATACTGCCTAAAACGCCTACTGTCAGGCTGACTGGCACTTCATAGGGTGCGATAACTATTCGGGAAATCATATCACAAACCATTAAAAACAAACTGCCGGACAACGCTGTGATCCATAAAGTCTGCTTCACATGATCCCCATAAACCAGCGACACAATATTCGGCACAATGACCCCCAAAAATGGCACCGTTCCAACCATAATTAGCACCAGTCCGCTCGCCGCTGCTACTAAAGCAATACCCAAAGTCTGCGTCAACCGATAATTGATTCCCAAATTCACCGCCACATCTTCACCCAGACCCACAATTGTGAAAAGATAGGCAAAAATATAGATGACAAAAAACAATGGGATAGTCAAATACAGCAGCTCATAGCTTCCCTTAGTTATCATGGAAAAATTTCCCTGCAGCCAGGAGGACATGTTTTGTATCAGCTGAAACTGGTAAGCAAAAAAAGTGGCCACTGAGCCCACAATATTGCCAAACATCACGCCCAATAACGGCAGAAATACCGGATCTTTTCCCGGCAGCAAACGACTCAAGGCTAGAAAAACCATTGTTCCTAAAAAAGCAAAAACAAAAGCTGCTAAGGTTCGCAGCGAGGTTGAAGCATTTGGTAAAAAAAGCATCACCAGCAAAATTCCCAAACGCGCACTATCCATCGTTCCAGCTGTAGTTGGCGAAACAAACTTATTCTGGGTCAAATGCTGCATAACCAAGCCGCAAATACTCATAGTCGCTCCAGCTAAAATCAGACTAACAGTTCGCGGAATCCGCGTAGTCGCCAAAACCAGCCATTGCTCCTGATTTCCTTGAAGCAACTCCTGCAACATTAAATCCTTCACACCTAAAAAAATTGAGAAACCACTTAAGAGGAATAAAAGAGCAACAATCCATCCTTTTTTCAACGAATCACTCCTTAACTAACTGATAATGATTCTCATTCTCCCTCTTATTTTTAAAGTTTAGGTGAAATCATCAAGAAATGCAAGATTTTTTTTGCTATCAGGTGAGAATTGTTGCAGATAACTTTTGAGCTGCTTTCTATTGAACTAAGATCCCCTCTGTCTTTTCACACAAATTCTGTAAGAAAAAGTTTTTTGATTCACGTAGGAATAACAAGAAATTTTCTAACAATCCACTGGTACTAAGAGCGTCTTTTCTGTCATTCTTTAAATCATAAAAAGACTTTTTAAAGATTAAATATCGTGCTGTAATAAAGCAAAAGGATATCTTTATTATGCTAGATGTCATTAAAAATGAACTTGTCTCCATTTCAGATTTGAAGAAATCCCCTATGTCAACCATTGAAAAGGCACAAAAAGATCGTAACGCTGTATATGTTTTAAATAATAATAAAGCTGTAGCAGTTATCCTTGATGAGCAAAGCTACAGTAACCTAATTGAAGGCTATCAAAAAATATCTACAGAAAATGAACAACTATTAGATCGAATCGTTGAACTGGAAGCTGAGAAAAGAATTGCGATGAATGTAGAATATTTGAAAGACAGCGAGGTCCGTAGTGAAGAAAGTAGGATTGCTGAGTTACCTGATATTGTCGATGACTGGGAGTAGCCATTATGTACTTCAAAATTGAATGGCACCCATTAGCCTCAAAGGAAGAGTTAGTCTAATCGATGATAAAAAGAAATAGAGGCTGTGACATACTACTTCACAGCCTCGTTTAATATATAGTGATTTCAATTTTCCTAGTTACAATGCTGTTCCTTTAGTCGGAATCAAAAACTTACTAGTATCCACCCCTTCATGCTGAAGCAAGTGGATTTTTTTGGCGATACCACCAGCATAACCAGTTAAACTGCCATTGGTTCCTACCACGCGATGACAAGGAACAATAATCGAAAGGGGATTATGACCGATTGCACCGCCAACTGCTTGCGCTGACATTGAGACCTTGTTTAGTTTTCTAGCCGTCCGATTGGCAACCTCCTTATAAGTCAATACTTCACCGTAAGGAATTTGACAGAGCACCCGCCAAACCGTTTGACGAAATTCGTTGCCAGAGGGTTTCAAAGGTAAGTGAGCAAGGGCTGGCTGTTCACCAGCAAAATAGGCATCCAGCCAGCTTGTTGCCTGAATAAGCACCGGCAGCTGCTGATTTTCATTAACTTCCTCTGGCAAACCCGCCCCGTAATACTTTTGATTCTCCATCCATAGCCCCACCAAGGCATCGTCTTTTGCAGCTAAAGTCAAGGGACCTATTGGTGAAGAATAGTTCATAAGATAATACATCTGTCTCGCTCTTTTCTATAATGAATTCCACAAACTGACGGTCGCATAGCTGCGCCAAGGCCGCCAGCTTTCCGCCAACTGCAGCATTTCCTTTGGTTCTAACGGAGTCATAGCTTTTTTGATCCCAGCATCAGTTTCTAAAAAAACATCCGGCCAGCTGAACGCTCGCATCACCAAATAGTGAGCCGTCCAAGGACCAATACCAGGAATCGCCAGCAGCTTTTCTGTTTCTGCTTCAGGATTTCCTTGAGGACCAAGTCGGATTGTCCCCTCTGACACCGCCGCAGCCAATCGGCTAATCGTTCGGGAACGAGCAGCAATCACACCTAGCTGACCCAAATTTTCTTCAATCGTACCCTCCAGCTTTAAAAAGGTTTGTGGTGCCGGAAAGATATGGGTTAATCCCTCAAAAGGTGTTTGAATTGGCTGACCAAACTGTTGAACAATACGGGCAGCCAATGTGCTGGCGCCTTTAACAGTTATTTGCTGTCCAAGAATTGCTCGCACTGCCATTTCAAAAGGATCAAAGCAGCCTGGAATGCGCGTCCCACAAGCAAAGCTTTCCAACTGTTTGAGGTTCTCATAAACCACCCCTGGATCACAATACAAATCAAACAGCTGCCGAACTCGACTTAACACCTGCGGTAAAACCGGCAGCAAACTTTCGCTTAAGGATACTGCCAATAAATTTTTGTTTTCCACCGGTGTCACTTTTATCCAGCCTAAATATTCCTTGCCTGCAAAATTTGTCAGGCGAACCGTTCGCATATAGGCATTATCCTGAATTTTTTCAACGCCTTCAATCGCCCGTTTTTCAAAAAAACGTACTAACTCTTGCCAACGATAAGGCGGTCGATAACCTAAAGCTAGGGTAATCTGATCATTTTTTCGCTGCTCACTGCTGCTTTCTTTGCGCAACACTGTCGGAGTCAGGCGATAATGCTTTTTAAAAACCGTATTAAACCGGCGTAAACTACCAAATCCCGCCGCCATTGCCACCTCCAAAACCGATAAATTCGTATCGGTTAATAAACTCTTTGCCAGCAACAAACGACAGGTCTGCAAATATTGAACCGGCGAAACCTGATACTCTTGCAAAAACACCCGTCGCAAATGACGATCTGTATAGCCTAAGCCTTCTGCCACTTCCTTCAAATTAATGCCACTTCCACAATGTTCCTCCAACACTTTGGCAACCTGCGCCGCCAAACTCGCCTGAGCATCCGTCACTGAATTGCCTGGTGCTTGCTCAGGTCGGCACAGCAAGCACGGCCGAAATCCTGCCAGCTCAGCTTCAGCTGCCGTTTTAAAATAGCAGCAATTTTCCGCCCTTGCTTGGCGTGCCCGGCAAACGGGTCGGCAATAGATATGAGTAGTTGTGATTCCAACAAAAAAATGACCATCAAAACGCGTATCCTTCGCCTGAAAAGCACTGTAAAGATACTCATCTGTTAACCGTTCCATCCAACCACCTCCCAGCTAGAAACGCTAAAATCGGACTAAGTAACTGACAAAAGAAAATTCTTTTCTTGCTCTTATCGTATCAGGAAAGTCTACCACAAACTAGCCGTTTTCGGACATGGTATTGTTTGCTCTTAATTTATTCCTGCTTAAGAAGCTAAAGTCGTTAACAAACTAATGCATAGACTGGAAATTCTCCCTTAAACTACTGACAAGCAAAAAAGAACCTTAAGCATCTGCCTAAAGTTCTCGTTAAAACTATTCTATTCCTCTACTGCCATACGGGTTCCTTTATCCGCCAGCTCGTCTGCCAAATCATTAAACTTGTCACCGGAATGTCCTTTTACTTTTACAAAACGCACCTTCAAGTCTTTAGATACCTCATCAAATAAAGCAACATAAGCTTGCGAAATTGGTGCATTGGCTTTCCACTGTTTTTCCGCCCAGGAAGCGATACCTTGATAATCGTAGAAAATCGCTATTTCATCCACCTGATTTGCCTTTGCCCATTTCAATGCGGCGATGCAAGCAAACACTTCGCCAGCGATTTGATAGCTAGCGATAAAGGCAGGATCATTTCCGCCAAAAGAAAGCTTATCAATCACTTTATCGTCCTTCAAAATAACAACACCAGAGCCATATTGCTGCCGGGATTTATTGAATGATCCATCCACATAGGCCTGATATTCATCCGGATTCACCGTTTTTTTCTCAGCGTCCTTATCAACAAATTGCTGCGCCTCATCTTTTGTAGGAAAGGATTTAAAAATCGCACCAGGAAAGCCTTTTACTTGCTTTTGTGCCTCATTCCAGGTCGTGTACACCCCTGGGTTTCGTCCAATTCTAATTGCATAAAATTTTGCCACTTGTCTATTACCTCCTAAGAAACAATCAAAAAATTGCTTGCAGCTCATTATAACTTACTCGCCGCTTTTTTACAGTACAAATTTAACAGGAGTGCGATTCAAAAAGCCGCAAAAAACACCTCACATGGACAGTCCTTACGAAAGCTCATTATCAGGAGGCCACTATTGCTTTTCTCCTCATTCTAAAAACCACTCATCGATCACCAAATTTTTCAATCAATTCCTTCGCCATTTGTCGAACCTTACTCCTTAAACTCTGCGGCTCAATAACCTCAGCTTCACTGCCGAAGGAAAGAATGAAGCCGTACAACCAAGGCGTATCTGGAACCTCTGTTTTTAGAATATAACTTCCATCCTCCTGCGAAAACTGTGACTCATGAAAATCTTCAGAAAAGCGGTGTGCACAATGATTGAACATTTCAAAACTAAAGGAACCCTCACAGAAGAACCTGGCTCAATTCTATTAGACTCTCTAACAGATAATTCCGCTGATGGCTGATTTTGAAATATGCCCTACGCAACAATGCTGCCTCCAGTATTAAAAGAGGCGCAATTATTTTGGGATCAGGTAATCCAGTTTGTTGAGCAAACGTGTGGTGCTGTACAGGGAGAATGGAAATTTTATACGAAAGTGGCTGGTTGGACGTATGGAATAAAATACAAAAAGCGAACGATATTTTACCTGTTCCCTAATGAGGCCCAGCTGCAAGCCACTTTTGTTTTCGGTGCAAAAGCCGTAGCGGCTGCTAAGCAGATTTTCCGACTGACGTGATCGAAAATCTCAAATCTATAAAAGCTTATGTAGAAGGACAGTCCGTCGCTATCTTAGTGAAAAACACTGAGGACTTCGATGTTTTGAAAAAGCTCGTCATTCTTAAAGCAGATCATTAGATGCCCCAATCACTGGCAGTCCTTTCATTCGTACACTTGAAGCCCCTGCCCAAAGAGCTTGCAGCAGTCTCCCGCAGCAAGCTCCATCTTCTCTATGTTTACTTATCTAAATGACTTTCTTTAGTTGCTCGTTCAATTTCAATCAGGCGAGTCAACCCCGATACGATACTTTCAGCGTCCACTTCATCCTCTTGCTCAGACTTGTTGACCCACAGCGGAAGACTTGGAGACAGAAGGACGATTTCTTCTCCGTTGACTAGTCGAGCAATGGGCACCGTTCGCAGTTTAGGCGGCAGCTCCGAGTTCGGCCGCTTAGCAATAAATAATGAAGAAATAGAATGAAGGTCAGTTTGAGTAATTAGTTGTGAATAACCGTCTTCTTGTTTGTTTTTCAAGTATATCTGTTCTAAGCCTGCTAATATCCCTGCTTTTTCTTTTTCAAGATTCATTTTTATCAACCCCCAACGCTCTTATTCTACTTATAGTGTACCCTAGTAAAAGCCTGTTGTAATTAATTTTATGCAGCCTTAGCCAATCTTTTTTAGAACAAGCTAAGGTCATATCTATTTTAACCAAAGTTAACAATAAGAAAAATGAATACGTCCGCAGTAAATATTTTTGTGCTGACCATGAATACTCACTCGAATGTATTATGTTTCAAAATTTTCTTCCCATTATACCAGCAATTGTTATATAATTTAGATGGGTTCTCTTAAAACAATATTCTTTTTTACTAGTCGGGAAAAGGCCTACCGACTAGTTTTTTTGTTCACTCCTTGTCTTTTGTCCTTAGCTGCAAAAGAAAACCATTCACTCAAATAGCGAATGGTCTCCATTCTCTTGCTTTTTCAGCAACTGGTATTACCTACTTCTTAAGCTCAATCGACACACTTGCCTCACTGCCTTTTTCAAAATATTCTCCAGTAATTAATTTCTCACTTTCAACCTGAACATTTTTCATAATGCCGCTTTTAATAGGAGCAATATCCTGCATAAATTGAAACTCAATCTCAGTCTGACGTTCATTCACCTCATACGTCACCTGACCTTTGCCATGCTCATCCAAAAACTCCGCGATCCCATTCCCGGCAAACGTTAGTTCCACCAATCCTTGCTCACTCACTAATTGCCACTTAGCCGAATCCTCAGTTAAGATCTCACGAATATCCGGTTGATCCTCCTTACAAGCACCTAACAAGACAATACTAGCTGCAAGTATTATTACCATTAAAAACTTTCCCAACCTAAACTTTTTCATAATGCTGCACCCTCCCCGTCTATTAATAAATCCCTTATAACTCCTTTTCTTCTATTATATAGTAACCTGATGGAAAGTGTTACCTGTGAAAAAATGAAACATTCGATAATACCTAAATAACGAAAAAAAGAGCTTCTAAGTCTACTATCTCCTTACTTAGAAACTCTTTCGCTTTTCTTACCGGCTGCTACTTATCCATAGATTTCCGTTTCGACTCTTTACTTAGCCAACTTCTAAATGATTCGTGCGCTTGAAGCTGTTTAGGTATCAAATCGGCGCTTTGCAAAAATTCATTCCAGGTTCCAAATCGCTTCGTCGCAAGTTTGCCATGTTCAAAATCTTTCTTCCGGGGATTCCGATCCAATTCTGCAGCTTGTTTTCTCACCAACTTGATAAGTTCTTTATTGCTTAACGAATTTTCCTGTTCCCGGTTTGGCACCTCAAGACCGGCACTTTCTAAAAATTGAGTCCAACTCCCGAATCTACTCGCTGCGAGCGTACCATATTTAAACTCTCTCTGAAATGGAGTGTAGCCCAATTCTGATGCCTTCTCTTTCACCAATTCTATTAAATGCTCACTAGAAATCAAATTTTTCGTTTGTGCTTGTGAACCTGCTATTTCCAAGAATTTTTTCCAAGTACCAAATCTTTTTAAAACAAGTGAACCATGTTCAAACTGTTTTAGCGTTGGCTCTTTGCCTAATTCTGACGTTTGTTTTCGCATCAAGGCAATCAATTCTTCAGTGCTTGGTTCTTTATTCAAGCCGGCACTTTGCAAAAACTTCTTCCATGAACTGTATCTCGACACCGCAATACTCCCATGACTAAACTCATTCATCTTTGGTGTCCGTCCCAATTTTGCTGCTCTTTTTTTCACTAATTCAATCAGCTCTTCGTTCGTTAATGACGTCTTTTTGACTTTGTTTTTTTTAGTCAACTCGGCCTTTTCTAAAAACTTGCTCCAGGTCCCAAACCGTTTCGCCGCAAGCCGATAATAGTTAAATTCTTTCCTCGTAGGTTTATGACCTAGTTCTCCTGCTCTTTTCTGTACCAATTCCAATAACTCTTCATTACTGATTGGCTCCTTCCTTGCTTGGAATTGCTCCGAATCTAAGCCAGCGTGCTCCAAAAAATTAGTCCAACTGCCATAAGTGCTTTTAGCTGAATGACTATATTCAAACTCATCCTCTTGGGGAATTCGGCCTAATTCCGCCGCCAGCTCTTGAATGAGTTCAATCAGCTCTTCCCAAGATATTTGTTTTGTACTCCCCTTGCGTTCTGCCGGCTTAAGCCCTGCAGCTAATAAAAATTTGGTCCAGGTTCCAAACCTTCCGCTTATTAATGTTTTATACTTGAACTCTCTCAATAAAGGTGTTCTACCTAATTCAGTTGCTTGTTTTTGAACAAATTCTATTAATTCTTCATTACTTGGTTTCTTTTTTTGACCCATTTTACTCATTTATTTAATCTCCCTACTACATTATGAATTGTGGTTGACTTGCCATATAACTAGCAATTGTCATTTTTCTTTTTTTAGTTGTTTTTTTCTTAGTACTTACTTTTTTTGACAAAGCTGTGTCGCTTAGTCGTGAAAAAAACTAGTTAGTTTACACTAAACGTTGCTTTCCTTTTGTGTAAAACCTTTGCTTATAACTGTCTTTTTCATACATTAGTGCTTATCGAAGAAATATAACAATATACTCCCAATTATACTTGATCAACTTCTGAGAGGAAACAGTAAAATACATTACAATTTATTTTCAACAAAAAAAAAAGACCTTTCATATGAAAAGTCATCCTCAAATCTTGAATATAATAGTAGAAAAATCGTTTTGAAGGGCTGAATAAGCAGTTTGCTCTAAACTTGTTTAGTAAAGCACATTGTTTGTATTGTAAGTTCATAGAAGGTTCATATATCTTTGCTATTATAATGGCACCAACAAACAACCCTAACACTTTTCATTTTTACTCCTTGCTAGCCGGCAACCCACCGGCTAGCTTTTTTATTCAGCCATTGTTTACAGAAGTTCTTGATAACGCTGAATATAGAATCGTTTTACAAGTGTTACTAATGACAGATAAGCGATAATCGTCGCGATCAGCCACAACCAATAGCTGGAGGGCAGAACCGCCATTCCTAAGTTTTGACCAAAGGCAGTGAAAGGCAGTACACTTCCTACTAAGATGCCCAGAGAAGTAATTGCTGTCATGATAAAAGAGCCACGGCTTTGGATAAACGGAATTTTCGGTGTACGCAACGCATGTAGAACCAATGTTTGTGACCATAAGGATTCTACAAACCAGCCAGCATGGAAAATCGCAATAAACATGACTTGCTGTTCTGGCGTTAATGTATGGAAGCTGCCTCCTACAACTGCTGGGCAGATAACGAAATACATCAAAAGATACGTCGTGATATCAAATACCGAACTAGTTGGCCCTAACCAAATCATGAATTTTCCGATTCCAGAAGCTTCCCATTTTTTCGGCTCGTCAAGGTATTCTCTGTCCATGTGGTCCCATGGAAGAGATACACAAGAAATATCATAGATTAAATTAAGAAATAAGATTTGAATTGGCAGCATAGGTAAAAACGGCAGAAACGTACTAGCAACTAACACGGAAAACATGTTGCCAAAATTGGAGCTTGCCGTTGCCTTAATGTACTTCATAATATTGCCAAAGGTTTCCCGGCCAGAAATAATCCCTCGTTCCAAGATCATTAAATCCTTTTCCAGCAAAATCACATCGGCAGATTCCTTAGCAATGTCGACTGCCGTATCCACAGAAATCCCCACATCTGCGGCCTTCATGGCTGGCGCATCATTAATTCCATCTCCTAAAAAGCCAACCGCATGTCCATTTTCTCTTAAAGCATGGGTAATCTGCTGCTTTTGCTGAGGATTCAGCTTTACAAAAACATTGTATTCCTCAACTACATGACTCAATTCTTTATCGCTAAGATTGATCAGCTCTTCACCATTGATTAAGGTTTCTGCCCCTAAACCAACTTGCTTACAGACTGATTGCGTAACCAGCGCATTATCACCCGTCAAAACCTTTACACCAACACCATGCTTCTTCAATGTTTCTAACGCTTGCTTAGTAGTTTCTTTTGGTGGATCTAAAAAGGCTAAGTAGCCAATTAAGACCATTTCAGCTTCATCTGACACTGAAAACTCTCCCACTACACTGGGATTAGTTTTTTGAGCCACACCAATTACTCGCAGCCCGTCTTCATTCAGTTCATTTACTTTGTTCAATATCCCCTGTTTCACTTCATCAGTCAATGCTATAACCTGACCCTTAAAGTCTACAAAGCTGGAAATAGTCAACATTTCTTCAATGGCGCCTTTCGTGATCATTTGCGTTTTTCCTAAAGCATCTTCTACGACTACACTCATCCGTCTGCGTTCAAAATCAAAAGGTATCTCATCGACCTTTTGATACTTGATAGTTTCAGTATTCAATTCTGTATTCGCTGCTTCAATGATTGCAACATCTAATAGATTCTTTAATCCTGTTTGATAATAACTATTTAAATAGGCGTGGCGCAGAACTCTTGGGTCCTCTTCACCTGACAAATCTAAATGGTATTCCAAAATAATTTTATCCTGCGTCAATGTCCCCGTCTTATCGGTACAAAGAATGTCAATCGCGCCAAAATTTTGAATAGAATTCAGATTTTTAATCACGGTGCCTTTTTTAGCCATACTTGAAGCACCCTTGACTAAGTTCGTCGTCACGATCATTGGCAGCATTTCTGGAGTCAAGCCTACCGCTACTGATAAGCCAAATAGCAAAGCTTCCATCCAATTTCCCTTAGTAAATCCATTGATCACAATCACTGTGGGAGCCATCAACGCCATAAATTTTATAAAGACATACGAGGTTTTCTTAATGCCCAGCTCAAAGTTTGTTTTAATCGGTTTTGTCGACAAGGATTTTGCTACATCGCCAAATAAGGTATTATTCCCAGTGGCAATCACGATGCCTTCTGCACTGCCACTAATTACATTGCTTCCCATAAAAGCCAAATTTTCATAACTGGTTTCAGAATCATGGGTTGTGATGGTTCCACCAGCCACTTTTTCGACGGGATAGCTTTCACCTGTTAACGCCGATTGAGAAATAAATAAATCTTTGGTGGTTATCAAGCGCATATCGGCAGGGATCATATCACCGGCAGATAGCTTAACAATATCCCCACAAACAATTTCCTCCATTGGAATTTCATTGTACTTGTTTTTTCTCTTGACCGACGCTGTTACTTTGACCAGCGACTTTAATTTTTCGGCTGCTTTATTTGATCGAACAGATTGAATCAGCGTCATGGTTCCGCTGATGATGACCATTACGAAAATGATGCCACATCCGAAAAAATCCCGGTCTTCTGGCGATGCCATCCATACATCCGTAATAAATGAAGCAATCCCCAATCCAATAAGTACGAGAGTAAACGGCGTAATATATGCTTTAATTACCTCAACAGTTAAAGATGTTTTCTTTCCGTAAGAGATGGCATTGTCGCCAAACTCCTCTCTGGAAGCAATCGCTTGTCCTTCTGTCAGACCTCTTCTTGAGGAATGAAATGTCTCTAACACACTATCAATTGTCTTTTTAGCCATTAAGCTATAGTTTACTTTTCCAGCTGCTTGCTTTCTTTTTTCCACGTGTTTCGCCTTCTTCCCAAAAAAGATATACCACAAACCAATTCCTACATATAAATATAGAATGATTTCTGCTAATGTTTTCATGTTTCCTCCTTAATGGGCCTAGCGAAGGAAAAAGGCGCTAAAAACAAATAGACAATAATAACTCGCTATTTATTTTAGGGTCTTCTCCTTGCTTACCCGATTGAATCGAACTACTGTCATCCATTTGTTTTCATCTCCTTTTTCTTTACTTTTAGGGTTCCTTGAATATTCTTTTTGAATACTTTTAAGACCAGCTTCTTTTCACGATAGGGTTCAAATAGATCCTCATACCCCAGCTTTTCATAAAATCCCCACGCTTGTTGGCGACCGGTTAGAAAGATTGTTGCGTAGCCCAAGGTTCTTGCTACCTGTTCTGCATAAATAATTAGTTTTTTTCCTAACCCTTCACTCTGGCAGCTGGGAGCAATAGCTACCTGTTTTATTTGGATACATTCTTTTGAACAAGGATGCAAAAGAAGCGTTCCGATAATTCGTTCCTCTCGTTTAATCACCAAATGAATATCTTCTTTTTCTTCGACTGGAAATTTTGTGATGAGCGGTTTTCCAGCGCTTTTTGTTAATACTTGGTTTCGTAAATTAATGGTTTCTCGATAAATGGGACTCCCCCATTTGATTAATGTGAACACTGTTTTACCATGATATTTCCTCCTTTGACAGTTGATGAATTTCTAAAACATCTTTGTTTTTTGACAAGTTGGCAATGATCTCCTGCATAGCTAACTCAATAGTAGCTGTCGGTTCAATCTCCACTTGAAGCTGGGTGATATCATCGGCTAGATCTTGACATTGGAAATGACAAAAGGATAGGTAGTAACGATCCAACTGAGTGATAATTTCTGTTCGAAGAATCATTTCCGCAGAATTCCTACCGGTCACAATCAAAAAACAGTTCTCCCTTGCTGTTTGATTTGGTCGATACTCCTCTGCAAATTGATCAAAGCTTTGAGACACAAATCGGATGACAATATTAACCAGAACGATCATCACCGCTGCTAAAAATCCTTCTTTTACAAAGGAAGCCCCAATCATTGCGCCGACTGCCGCTGTACACCACAAAGTAGCTGCTGTGTTTAAACCAGTCACACTAAACCCATCTCGTAAAATGATTCCACCCGCCAAAAAGCCAATACCGCTAACGACTTGAGCTGCGATCCGAGATGGGCTGCTATCTGATACCATCATCGTTGACAATGAAACAAAAATCGTTGCACCGATTGAAACAAGAACCATGGTCCTTACGCCCGCCAGCTTCTTTCGCCATTGACGTTCCAGTCCAATCAAACTTCCCGCTAACAAACTCATCAATAACATGAACAAAAAGACATGGCCTTCCTCCTTTCGCGTGATTGAAAACAAACATGAAAAAGGCGGCTTTCCGTGAAAAAAACTCCACGAAAAGCCGCCGTATATATAATCATAAGCATGACAAAAAGACGTTGATCTAATCGTTGAGTTTTGACACTATGCAACGTAAAGATAAACATCTTAGCTACCTTAAGAAAAGCCTTGTATTCGACAGTTCCTGTTCTACCCATTGGCGTCTCTCGACATTTTTGGGCAGTAGCCTATGTTTGCATAGGAGCCTCACCTAACAAATCATATTTTATTTTCGTTTACAATCTAACAAATCTGCTTAATTCTGTCAACGAATTTCTGCAAATTAATTCTTAAAATAATGCATTTTATTCAATATGATTTCTTTTACACACCAAAAGAAACATCTTAAGAACTAATATCCTGGAAATCGAATACATTTCCACAATATCACCAAATCCAGCAATACTTAATCCTGAATAAAATAGGCAGCTAGAATCTATTTATCCCTTCTCAGCACTGCGAATAAATAACATTATTTTTTTGATTAAGAGATCTACTCTACAATTGATTACTTGAAACGATCCTTAAGTGTTGAGGATAAGTCTTTGAATTGTTTGCCGACTGCTTTCCCTTTTTCAGCATATTCTTTTCCCACACTTTTTCCTTCTTCACTATACTTTTCGCCTAATTTAGCTCCTTGTTCTTTGGTTTGTTCAAATCCTTCTTTTAATTTATCGATTTCATCTTTAAATGACATATGCTTCTCTCCTATTCTTCGTTAATAAAATTTTTCCAATCTATTTCCAGATACTTACCTGTTGAATCCTTAGGTATGATTTCTGACAAAACATGCGACTGCAGCTCCTTTTGATAAAGCTTTTGGGCTTCCAGATGAATATTCTTAACCGCTTCTGACTTTTCCTTAACCAGTTGTTTATCAAGGAACATCGCATCAATTGGTTTTAGATTCACCTTGGCTAAAAATGATTTTTCTCCTTCAATTGCCAAGAAGATATCAAGAAAATTAATTTCCTCTTTTGGTTTTTTCAATCGGTAGCCGCCTTGCTTTGAGGCAAAGGATTCAATCAATTCTGCATGCTTTAATTTAGCAGCAATCTTCTGTAAATAACTATGAGATACATTCATTCGTTGACTGATCTCGCTGGCTTTGAGTGACTCATTTTCTGGCAGCTCTGCAAGCATAACCAAAATTCCTATCGCTTGAACATAGGATGATGATAAATTCAATTCCCCACCTCCATATCTGTGGATATTATACATCCGCAGACTTTTTTTGTCCACAGTTAGAACGAATAAATGTTGCTCAAATAAGCAATCTTCCAGATCTATCCTAGAAGATTGCTTTGTATTTTATCAAATTTTATCGATTAGCTAAAAACATAGCTTACTTTCAGCAATTTTAAATACCATCAAAATTGCTATTTCGCTAAGACTAGCTTTTTTATCATTCAAGTATTTCTAAATACTTGGTCATGCGAACCCGTAGCAAGCAACCACAACTCTAATCGATCGTTATCTATTCGATCAATCATTTTCTATGTGAAGTTCTCTCAAGCCTTGTTTGTTCCCTTTTAACGCATGATCTTTGTACTTTTGTCTTAATATACTTGTTTTCCGATCAATGAGTAATCCTAAAACTTCGTCAATCTTACTCATATCATAATGTTTCTTCTTTAGAGCTTTATAATTACGTTCAAAAGGTGGAGCCACTCTAATCTCCATTGTTCAAATCCTTCAACAATTCCTCTTTGGAAGAAAATGTCTTATAGTTTCCACTTTCTATGTCTCTTAATGCTTCTTCAAAATCACTTTGCTGCAAGGTCAAATCAAAAGGAATTCCTTTTTCTCGAACTACTTTAGTTAAATATATTTTAATACCTGTAGTTAAATCCATTCCTAAGCTATCAAAAATCTCGCTTGATTCTTTCTTTAACTGATCATCCAGTCTCATATTTAATTGAGCCATATCAAAACATTCCTTTGTAAATACATTATACAATTTTAGTAATCACACGTAAATACAATGTATAACTATCGTCTATAAAAAAACCAAAATTAAAACAAAAACAAGCACCTATCTACACGATAAGTACTTGCTTTTATAATTATGCGCCTAATGATTCGCCAATAGCTGCTTCTGGGTGCCACTTGACATACTCTTCTGGTGAAAGGCCTCGCGCATTCTGAAGAAGAACTGAAAGAACCTGCAGTAGTAAAATCTGCTTAATAATTGAAGCTCTTGGAGGTTTATTCAGGTCGTCACCTTCATTCGTCGTTGCGGTGCACAAGCAAACATCTGAAAGTCTGCTTAACGACGAGCTCTTACTTCGTGAAACACCAAAAATCTTTGCACCGTTCGCTTTTACGGTTCTGACTGAGTACAGCAGTTCCGCTGTTTCTCCGCTTAACCCATCAAATACTCTACATTTAAGTTACTTTAGTAACTCCTAAAAATAAAATGATCTTCTCGCATTCTTTTGAGTCTCTCTATTTCTTTGCGTGATTTTCTTAGATACTAAAAGTTAACTGCTCTATTTCATGATTATTCTATGCCAAAAGTAGATTTAAAAATTAGTATTTTATTCGTCATTCCTCTTCTATGGTAACTGAATAACTACTTCTGTCTCCTTATCAAAGAAATTTCCCTTGTTTAAGTCAAAAGCCAAATCTACATAGGCACCTGGCTCATGGAAGTTTCTAGCATCTACTTTTGCCACAAATTCGGTATCACCGATAACTGAATACAGCATTGTTTCTGCTCCAAGTAATTCTGAAACAACTACTTTTGCACGAACCGTTGATTCAGGAGCAGCATCTAGAGCAATTTGTTCTCCGTGAATTGCCTCTGGACGAATGCCAAATATGACTTCTTTGCCTTCATACCCTTTTTCTTTCAGTACTTTATTTTTTCCTTCAGGAATTGCCAGCCTTAAGCCATGATCATTGGTCAATAGCCCGTCCTTTAACGTAACTGTAAAGAAATTCATAGCTGGTGAACCGATAAATCCTGCTACAAAGACATTATTAGGTTTGTTATAAACTTCTTGTGGGGAGCCGACTTGTTGGATGACACCGTCCTTCATGATGACAATTCGATCGGCCATTGTCATTGCCTCTGTCTGATCGTGAGTGACATAGATCGTCGTAGTTTCTAAACGATGATGTAGTTTAGCGATCTCAGCACGCATCGAAACTCTTAATTTTGCGTCTAAATTAGACAATGGTTCATCCATCAAAAAGACTCGGGCATCTCGAACAATCGCTCTTCCTAACGCAACCCGCTGACGTTGTCCCCCAGACAATGCTGCGGGCTTGCGATACAGATACTCTGTTAGTCCTAAGATATCTGCCGCATTCTCCACTCGTTTCGAGATTTCCTCTTTATTATATTTGCGTAGCTTCAAGCCAAAGGCCATATTGTCAAAAACTGTCATGTGAGGATATAGAGCATAGTTCTGGAATACCATCGCTATGTCACGATCCTTTGGTGCTACCTCATTCATCCTTTGGCCATCAATGGTGAAGTCGCCTTCTGAAATATCCTCTAATCCGGCTATCATTCGCAAGGTTGTTGATTTACCACAGCCAGAAGGTCCTACAAAGACAATAAATTCTTTATCTTTAATTTCTAAATTAAAATCCGTTACTGAATACTTGTCTGCATTATCATATTTTTTATGAATGTGCTTTAAACTTAGTTCCGTCATCTATGTTCCCCCATCTCTTTCCTGCTATGAGTGCAGCTGCTGTTCTTTTGCCAATGCCAAGCAACCATAAGTGCCTGCGTTATCTTCCAACTTAGGTACGACTAAATAGCGATCAAGCTCTGGGACCTCCACATAGTCATTTAAAAGTTCTTTAAATACTTCTTTTGTTTTCTTCAATACTTGACGTTGTTTCATTACACCGCCACCGAAAATAATCACATCCGGTGAAAGCATAAGCGTTGTATTGTACGCACATTGTGCAAGATAATAGGCCTCCAGCTCCCATTGTTCATCCTCTTCATTTAGGTCTTGTCCTTTTTTCCCAGATCGCTTTTCAATAGCTGGTCCCGAAGCCATTCCTTCTAAACAGCATTTATGAAAAGGACAATTTCCTTCATAATTATCTTTTTCATGTCGATTGACTAACATATGACCCATTTCTGGATGGCTAAACCCTTCGATAAACCGACCATTTTGCATTGCTCCTCCGCCAATCCCAGTACCAATGGTGTAATAAACGACACTGGAACAGCCTTGCCCGTTTCCAAAAACGTATTCTCCGTATGCCGCTGCATTCACGTCGGTGGTCCAGGCAACCGGAATAGCGAAGACTTCCTTTACTGTGCCCACAAAATCAAAGTTTTGCCAAGCCAGCTTGGGTGTTGAAGTAATGTATCCATACAACGGGGATTCTCGCTGAATATCGATGGGACCAAAAGAGCCGATCCCTATTCCTTTAAGTGATTCTTCGTAGGGTTTAAAAAACTCGAGCACTTTAGTCATTGTTTCTTTTGGTGTCGTAGTGGGAAAGCTCACTCGTTCCATAATTTCTAACTCTTCTGTTGCAATGGCACAAACAAACTTTGTACCTCCAGCTTCAATACTTCCGAACATTGCTTCATCTCCCCTTTCACTCATCCAGTAATCAACCTTTTTGCGTTCAATTTAGTTACTACTAATTTTTCAATCCGGTCGTCTTCACAACAGCTGAAAGAGAATTCACGCTCACAGGCTCCTTTAAAAAAGCTGTTTACACTTAGAACCGTCCCTTCACCTTCTGCAAAGACTTCCATCGAATACAGATCCAAAAGAATTTTTACACGATTTTCTTTTTTAGCAAGTGGCATAGTCAACGTTTTTCTCCCCAAAGGATTCTCATTAGAATGATAGCGCAGCTGATCCTCAATGATAAAACGATCCTCCATACCAGTTCTTTGATCTTTAAACATTAGTGTAATTGGTGATTCTCCAGATTTCAGCGACAATTCAATGATAGATGGTGTCTGAATCTCGGTTACTTTTTTCAGATATCCATTCGTCTGGGTGTCATTGATGATTATTTGCGCGCCCTCTAATGCAGTGACTTGACCCGGTATTGTCGAATACAACTGTTTGTTTCTTATGCTGACTCTTCTTGGCATACTCATGGCTCCGCACCAGTTATTCTCTGTTAAAGCACCAAAGCCATTCCATTCGTCCATCCATTCCCAACCATTTTGCCATCCGATGACGTAACGTTCTCCGTTTGTGCTCAAAAAAGTCTGCGGTGCGTAAAAGTCGACACCATAGTCAAGAATACCTCGTGACTCTACGTGAAATACTCCTTCTTGATAATCCATTTTTCCTATCAGATACGTTGAATATTCTCCTTTAATACCGACTGGAGAAAAGGTCAGCACCTCCTGACCATCTAATTCATAAAAATCTGGACATTCTAACATCCAACCACCAGGTTCTTCAAAAACGATATTAACAAACGTCCAATCAAAAAGATTCTCTGATTTGTAAAGCGCCAGTTTGCCTACCTGGTCTTGACTTACTCCCACCAGCATGTAAAACGTGTTGTCATGTTTCCAAACCTTTGGATCTCTAAAATGACTATTTTCATTCCCCAGATGATCCGTTTGAATAATCGGATTGTTTTCGTATTTTGAAAAATGTAGACCGTCTTCGCTCATTGCTGCACACTGTTTTTGGACTAAGTCTCCTGCTGCATTTCGGGCAACAGCTGTGTAGAAAAGATAAAGCATCCCTTCATGCTCCAGTGCTGTCCCAGAAAAACACCCACCTTCTGGACTATCTTCATAGCTCTCCGATGGTGCTAAAGCAATCGGCAAATCTCGCCAGGTGATCAAGTCATCACTAACCGCATGTCCCCAATACATTTGACGCCATTTGGTCTCATAGGGATGATACTGATAAAACAAGTGATAGTGACCGTTGAAAAAAATTAGGCCATTTGGATCGTTCATCCAGCCCAGTGGCGGCGTAAAATGAAGCGCCGGCTGGAGGGATGTTTTTACTGCTAGGTTCTTGTATTTTTCAATATAGTTATTCGCTGCGTTTCTTTTTTTATCCATGAACTATCCTTTCGTTGCACCAGCAGTCATACCTGAAGTCACCCATTTATTTAGAGAGAAGTAAATCAGGATTGGCGGCAAAATAGCAATAGAGATAGCGGCATAGGTTGCTCCCCAATCGACATTCCCAAAGGCACCCACATAATCTTTCAAGCCCATTGTGATGGTCTTGGCAGCCGAATCACTGATAAAGGTATTCGCAAAGATAAAATCATTCCAAATTAGAATACTATACATGGAAGCGATGGTAATCATCGTATTTCTTGCCAGTGGAGCAACAATCTGCAAAAATACCCGATAAGGCGAACAACCGTCAACGATTCCTGCTTCGATTAGTTCATCTGGAACAAAATTGTAAAAGTTAACGAACATCATCACAGATAACGGCAGGGCAAAGCCCACTTGCGGCAACACCATCGCCATACTTGTGTTCAAAATGCCGATTTTACTATAGAAGATAAACAACGGAATCAACGTGATTTGAACAGGAACCATGATACCAAACATGAAAAATGAATAGATTTTTTTACTATGTTTATAGCGGAACTTCGATAATGCAAAGCCGATGGTTGAGCTTAGCACCAAAATCAATACCAGCGAGATCATGGTGATCTTCAAGCTATTCCACATGTAACCGCCGATCACCCCATCTCCCAACACATTTTTGTAATTATCAAATGTTATTGCCTTGGGTAAAGAAAATGGAGTAGTAGACAACTCAACTGTGTCTTTCAAGCTGGCAATGAAAAGCCAAATTACAGGATAAATTTGGATAATCAAAAAGACAACCAACAAAAGAATAAACAGATATTTTATCGCTTTCTCTTTCATTAGACTAACCCGCCTTTCGTGCTCTTTTTGCGTGTACTTAATTCTAAGGCTTGCTTTGCTGCTCGTTTTTGAGCTTTCACATCATAATTCTCAAAGATTTTTCTGAGGATAAAAATGATCAACACACTTTCAATAATGATGAATACCGCCAAGGCACTGCCATATCCGTATTGATTGTTGGTAAATGCTTGTTTATACATATACGTAGACATCAATTCACTGGCATTTCCCGGTCCTCCGTTTGTCAGCAAATAAGGAATATCAAACCCTCTTAAGGCCCCGGTCAAACACATAGTGAACGTCAGCAGTAAAATATCTTTGATCATCGGAATCTTGATTTTGAAAAGAATCTGCAGCTCCGTTGCGCCATCGATTTTCGCTGCTTCATAGACTGATTCATCCAATGAAACCAGTGCGGCATAAAAGATAACCATATACATACCGATAAATCGCCAACCTTCAGGAATCGATACCGCACCTAATACCGTATTCAAATTCGTTAGCCAAGAAGTTGCCACACTTTCTAAGCCAATTCCTGACAGAATCTGATTCAGCAAGCCTTCTGGTTGTGTTGAATAAATACTTCTGAACAGTTGTCCAATCGCTACTGTAGTGACAATGCATGGTACATAATACAGTGTCTTGACTAAGTTTGCCCGTTTTTTCAAGTACGTCAGTAAAACAGCAAACAATAAACCAATCGACAATTGAATAACTACAACGATCACTAAATAAATTAAATTATTAATTAATGCTTTGTAAAACACTGGGTCTTGAAAAAGTCGTGTGTAATTTTCCAAACCAACAAATTGTTGGGGAGTAATACCGTTCCACTTCATAAAACTCAAACGGAGCGACTCCGTGATTGGATAAAAGACTGACAGCAGATAAAACAGCAACCCAGGTATTAAAAAAACGAAAAAGGCTTTCTTATCGCGCAATACACCCATTTTTTCTCCTCCAATTATTGGTCTGTGACATTTACTTTGATCGAATCATCGATCATTTTAACGAAATCCTTAATTTCCATATCTCCTGAACCGACAAGCAATAAATTATCCTGAACGATGGTGTTTGTCGAAGAATCCAAATACGTATCCCATGGTTTCATGAACTGGTCTCCTGTGTTGTCCATATCTTCGCGAATCCTTAAATAAAGGCTGGAATAATCGACATCTTTAGGCAATTCCGTTTTGATAGGGGACATTTGCATTTTTTTCGTGTAGATTTCTGCGTAGTGATCCAGTACGTACAATACAAAGTCCTTCGTCTTTTCATCAAACGTTTCCGCGTTAAAGGCCATGCCGATACCGGAATTCACACAAAATTCGTTCGCATCTGTCACACCATCCTTGGTAGTTGGCATATAAAAATAATCAATTTCTCCTTGATCATATTTTTCCTGCATCGCACCAATTTCCCAATCACCAATGTAATACATGGCCGATTTTCCATCCAAAAACATCGATTGCGCTGTTGCATAGTCTGTCGCAGAAAACCCTTCATTGAAGTACTGACCGATCTCTTTTACAAATTCGACGGATTCAACCCCTGTTTGACTGGACATTTTTTCTTTTCCTTGGCTTAACTCCTCAATGAATTGATTACCTGTCTGTCTAAATGCTGGCATTGCTAAGTATCGTTGAACTGGCCAACGATCAATCCCGTCTACAGAGATGGGAGTCACTCCAGCTTTTTGCAAGGTTTTACACGCCGACAACCATTGATCGAAGGTTTTAGGAACTTCAACTCCTGCTTCAGCAAATATTTTTTTATTGTACCAGATCATTTCAACATGATATTCCAAAGGTAAAGTATACATCGAACCATCCGAGAATTCTTGATACTTTAATGCTGTAGGATAAAAATCCTGATAATAATTGTTCTCTTGCAGAAACTCCTTCATGTCTACCAGCTTTCCTGCTTTGACCAGTTCTTTTGCGTAAAGATCTGGATCGGTATCAATGATATCGGGCATATTGTTTCCTGCCACCAACGTTTTTAACTTTTGCAGGTAGGAAGGTCTGTCTGCGGTAGTCTCAAAATCGATCCTCCACTTGCCGCCTTGTTCTTTGCTGTATTGATCGGCGATTTCTCGCATCGTCTCATCAATTGCTCCTCCGACTGGCCGAGAGGTCAACCACTTTACGGTTGTTACGGAGGAATCCTCTTTCTCTCCTCCGCAAGCCGCTATCACAAAAAGTGTCCCTACCAGACTGAGCAGAATACCAACTTTTCTTATCATGGACGAATCAACTCCTATTCTTTTATCTCGATCTCATTCAAACCTAGTTCTCCCTGCACAACATATATGCCTAATTTCTTACCGCTATGATTGTAAAGTCGTGTCGATAAAGCAATCTCATCATTTACATAAACAACACACATGCTTCCTTCTCGTAAAATCGTTACTTGATAACGATCGGCTTTAGGCAGAAGACGACTGGTTTCTACTTGGTAAGGAATATCTCCTTTGATTTGCCATTGGTATTCACCTTTCTCAGCTCTCGGCCAAAAATCCCAGGCAATCAAATTTTGTTCTGGCAGCATACGCAGAAAATAACCAGCTTCCATTCCTTCATCCACATGGAGGGCCACCCCGAACTCTTTTGCCTTCACAACATCAAAATCGATTGTCACGGAAAAAGTATCCTCAGGACTATTAAAGAGCATCGCACCTAATGTGTCGCTTTTGACCTTCTTTTCACCCTCACTATGATCATTATAAAAGACTGGCACGGACAACTTCACTTTTTCTTTGAAATATTCGCCAATTGTATCAATCATCACTGCTTTTAGCTCACCTGTCTGAGCATTTTGGATCAATTCATGAAAAACCATCGTGCCGCCCCAGTCCCATGGATTAAAATCATTTTCTCCTTCTTTACTGGCTACCCAGCCAAAGGCAATTCTTCTCTCGCCATCAGAAGCAGTTTTAATAGCGTAATTAGCTCTAGTATCAAACACATCATCCTCAGGAATAATCCATGGCCCCTCTAAGCTTTTCGCATAACGATAATGGGTAGTAAAGCGGTCAGAAAAGGTTGAGAAAACCAAATACCAATAATCCCCCATCTTAAATACTTCCGGACACTCCATCGTGATATACATTTTTGGATCATAGAAGGGTTCACAATACTCCCAATGCTCCAGATCCTTCGATTTCGATAATGAAATACATCCGCCGCGCAAATCTCCGGCACCTTGGCGTCTAGATGCCAACAACATGTAGTAGCATTGTTCCTCTTCCACCCAAAACACGAAAGGGTCTCTCCAGTCGAACTCCTCATAAATCTTGCCATCTGATGGGAAAAGAAAACCTGGATCTGTTTCCAGCTCATATAAATTGTCTCCGACTGCTTTCATCACCAGTTGAACACTTTTTCCGTTTGAGAATGGTTTATTCTCATTGAAGGCCGTATAAAATGCATGGTACTTTCCTTGTTGGTCTTTGATAACTGATCCAGTATAGTTATTAAGGTTGTACTCTTCCTTTGTTCCTCTCTGTATCGCTTCTCCCTGGTAGTTAACGTGAACAAAATCTTTGGTTGTTGCTAAATGCCAAGTTGTTTCTTCTGCATACTTTCCCTGTAAAATTCTTGGATCATGCAGGTAGTAAGCATAGAACATTCCATCTTCATAATAAGGAATTAAGTCTCCTACCCAAGCATTCTCCGGTTGATAAAATAAACTCATTCAGCATCTCTCCTAAACGTAATTAATCTTTTTACATTCTCAGAATAGTTTTGGTACCGCTTAACTTCAAGCGTTTTTTACTTTTTTGTGCATTTTCGTGCAAATAAATATTGCTTTTCCGTGCAAACTCTAGGTATACTAGCTACGGGAGGGTGAAAAATGAAATGCACAATTAATGATATTGCCAAGGAAACAGGCTACTCAAGGAACACTGTATCCAAGGCACTAAAAAACGACCCGCAGGTATCTCAGCGAACAACCGAAAATGTCCTAAGAAAAGCCGAATCAATGGGCTATTTTACAAAAGAAGAACGGATGGAATACAAGATTGACCAAGGGAATATCTTGTTCTTAAATATTAGCCATGCGAATGATTCTCAGTTTTGGAGTAACGTTCTTACCGGTATTGAAATGGTTCTTTCCGAAACGAATTATCAATTGGCCATTGCTACTTTATCCAAAGAAGACATTGATGAAGGCAGATTGCCAGAGGCTGTGTACAGTTCAAATACAAAGGGGATTATTGTTGTCGAGATGAATTTTCGTCCTGTTTGGGACAAGCTATTAGAGACAAAGCTGCCTATTGTCACGGTTGATGCACCTAAAAATCCAAATTTTTTGATCGGCAAATGCGATATCGTCATGATGGAAAATCATGCCAATATTGAAAAAATCACGGAGCTGCTCATCCAAAAAGGCTACACCGATTTTTCTTTTATTGGCGACTTATATTCACCAAATACCGGTCTCGGATTTATGGAACGTTATTATGCTTTTTTCAACACCTTGAAAAAGCATGCGTTAGAGATTAACAGCCATTCCTCGATTCTCAAAGATACTGACGACATTTTTGAGAATTTTGAACGAATAAAAGAGCTCTTAAAATCGATGAAAAAAATTCCTGAAGTTTTTCTGTGCGGTAATGACTGGTTAGCGATCCAATTGATCTATGCGCTACAGGCCTTAGGGTATAAGATACCTAACGATGTGAATGTCATCGGGTTTGATAATATCCCAAACTCCGAAAGAATCTTGCCAGGCTTAACAACCATCGATACCCCTAAGATTTATTTAGGAAGAAAGGCTGCTCATCGAATTATGGAGCGATTGATCGAACCAGACATTCCTTATTCAATTTCAAAATACTCGACGAAATTAATCTTTAGGGGCTCAACTGCCTTGTAGAGTCGATACCAAGAGACAATAAAAAGTAAATGGCCTTCTCCGCATCAGCAGAGCGAGGCCATTTACCTTGAATAATGCATATTAGGATTTCAATTTTTGATTCATTCTTTTGGCAATAGTTATCACAACTATTTTCATCAATTATTGGATAGAAACAAAAAAGTACCCTTTTCAAGACAAAATCCTTTCTCAGGTTCTTTATTACAAGTTTAGTGATGCCCGATAACCATTGCCTATCCATAAACAAAGTCAGCGAATACACTCCCTAACACACCGCATAAAGACAAACCTACGCAAAACCATAACAACATCATCGCAGACTTAATAACCGCTAACCAAAAAATGGACAAAAGCATCGTCAACAGACTGTATTCGAATACATAGCTTGGAATCTCATGATAAATATTTGTCACAAGTAACACAATAAATAAATAGATAACCAATTTAAAGGGCCAGTCACTCCTCGATAGCAACATTCCAATAAACGTGTAAAGTACCATCGCCATCTGAAACTTAAAAACCGGTAAAGCACTTTCGGCGGTAACCGCATTCGCCCATAGATCATTGCTGCTAATATAAAATACAGCGTAAAAAAAACATATTACTGTTAAGACAGCGAAAAGTATCCACCCAACTTTTTTAAGCATCCCTATTTCCCCCTTGTATTCAAATGACTAAATAGTCAACGTTGCTTTCCCACTAACAAATTTTTTAGCTTCAGATAGAAATGATGTACTCAATGAATAGACATGGACAATAGTTGTCTTAATTCAAAGTTTTTCCCTATAGCAATATCATGTAAAAATAGAGAACCAGTTACCTGCCACATAGTTTACGGAAAATCCATAAAAATAGTAACACCACGAGGATAACATGACCAAAAACTTTAAGAAGTGCAATTACAATAACTATTTTTATTACCTTTATTACTGCTTTTCTATACCACCGATACACCCTCATCTCCTCCTGGCAAACCGATAAACTATGATTATGAGAAGAAGCAGCAGAAAGGTACTTTGCTGCTTCAACCACCAAATGGCTCCAATCAAAAGGACTGTGTAACATACGAAGCGTATCAATTGAGGTAGGTAGTGATAACGAAAGACTTCCTTCCAACGTCTTTTCATTATAGATACACTTTTTCCAGTGCTAAAGTATAGGCTCGATAATGAGAATAGGCCGAAAGATAATGCTCTTCTCGAATGGCTTGGACACAAGGGACTACCAATTCTTCATAAAGCTTTTTAACAATGAAGAAGTTACGTAGAAATGGATAGCTACAAGTTCATGACCACAAAAGTCAATCGCTCGCTAAAAATCGTGTCGATACACTTCAACGAAATGTATCGACACGATTTTCTTAACTAACTTAAGACTGCAATCACCCTCACTTCATCCCTTTCTGATATTCGGTTTTCATCAATTGAACACCTATGTAGAATAAGACAGAATAGAGAGACAAGAAAAATCTTTTTTCTCTCAACTCACACATATCTAAATCCTCACTAATGGATGATCATTTTTGATTCAGGAAATAAACTAGAGATGAATGGCCAATGAGATAGTAGAAGATGTTCTTGTTCTTCAGACTTAAAAATAGAGGATTAGTGAGGTTTGTTGGTTCCTTGCCAAATAAATACGAGAGGGCTTAGCACCGATCCCTCTCCACTGCTTTTCCTTTGGCAAATCTGCGCACCAAAATTGCGCTAATAGCGATTGAGATCAGTCAGCTTTGTTCTCCTTCAACTCGTTATCTGTTCAATACTCAATTCGGTTAATCCAGCAACTTCTTCTAGTGTCATGCCTTTTTTTAAGAGGTTTGCTGCAACTTCCAACTTTCCTTCCTTACGTGCATAATCTATCTCGGCTTTCTTTATTGCTTTGGCCTTATCAATTCTCATAATCATTTTCTTTTCCTCCTCATCGAGTTGATAAAAATCTATTCGCTTCTTTGCTGCTTTGATATACTCTGGTGCATTCTCAGAAACTTCGCCTGTCTTGAAAAAGTATTGCCAATGAGATAGTAGAAGATGTTCTTGTTCATCAGACTTGGAAACAGAAGATTAGTGAAGTTTGCTGGTTCCTTGCCAAATAAATACGAGAGGGCTTAGCACCGATCCCTCTCCACTGCTTTTCCTTCGGCAAATCTACCCGGAAAAACTTGCACTAACAATGATCAAGATCAGTCAGCTTTGTTCTCCTTCAACTCGTTAATCTGTTCAATACTCAGTCCGGTTCCTTCAGCCACTTGTTCTGGTGTCATACCCATTTTTAAGAAATTTGCTGCGATTTCCAGCGCCTTTTCATTTTCTCCAATTGTCCTTCCTTTATTATGTGCATAATCTATTTCAGCTTTCTTTATTGCTTTGGCTTTATCAATTCTCATAATCATTTTCTCCTCCTCCTCGTCGAGTTGGTAAAAATCTATTCGCTTCTTTGCTGCTTTGATATAATCTGGTGCATTCTCAGTTACTTCGCCTGTTTTGAAAAAATATTGCCAATGAGCCAGGAAACGATGCTACTCGATGCTCTTGTTCTTCAGACTAAAAAAGCAGAGGAATAGTGAAGTTTGCCGGTTCTTTGCCTAATAAATACGAGAGAGCTTAACACCGATCCCTCTCTTGGGCTTTTCCTTCGGCAAATCTACCCGGAAAAACTTGCACTAATAATGATTAAGATCAATCAGCTTTGTTCTCATTCAACTCGTTAATCTGTTCAATACTTAATCCGGTTATTTGGACAATTTGTTCTGGTGCCATGTCCAATTTCAAGCAGTTTGCTGCGATTTCCAGCGCCTTTTCATTTTCTCCAATTGTCCTTCCTTTTTCCAGGCCCTTATCCATCCCTTCATTGTGTGCATAATCTATCTCGGCTTTCTTTATTGCTTTGGCCTTATCAATTCTCATAATCATTTTCTTTTCCTCCTCATCGAGTTGATAAAAATCTATTCGCTTCTTTGCTGCTTTGATATAGTCTGGTGCATTCTCGGTGACTTCGCCTGTTTTGAAAAAATATTGCCAATGAGCCAAGGGACTGTTCGGTTCAACATTTTTGTTCTTTAGACTAAAAAAGCAGAGTGACAGTAGGGGTTGCTGCTTCCTGCCTAAATAGAGACGAGCGTTCTTGTCATTGCGAAGACTGAAGCTTTGAAGCGCTTCTTCATCTGGGTCAAATAAGTGAAAATCTACAATATTAATGCCATAGGTGGGACATAAGCCAGAAAAGTTGTTGTTTTCAATATAGTCTTTCGCCGCTTCATCGCCATCGGGTGACATATAGGCTTTTGCTAAATAGAATAAGGCACGTTCTTCAAAAAAATCGTGGGGCTGTACCTGCATTTCTTATGCAAAGCTTTACATAAGAGATGTTATGAAAAGTAAATAGTTATGTAAAGTTGAGTGAACAGACGTTGATTTGTCAATGTCTATTCACTTTTTTTCTTCACATAATGAAAGATGGTGGTACAGTTGATTTGTATCCAAATAAAAGAAAAGGAGGTTTTTACATGGATACCGATCAGATTGTTCCTACTATGAATCAACTTATCAAAAAAATGAAAGGCGATGGATATTCCGACAATACACTGGATCATTTTTTATGGATTGGTCATACTTTTGAAACTTTCTGTGTTAAGAGAAATATTCAGAAGGTGAACTCTAATGAAGCTCGAAATTTTTTTAAAGAATCCTTCGACTTTGATTTAGATGCCCCTAACTGCCAATTACAATTTACTCTTCGCCGCCCCGTACTTTTACTGTTTGAATTTTATCACACTGGAAATTACTTATTAAGACATCACAACACGGCTTATACAAATATCCCTACTGCATTTTTAGATTTTTATTTAGAATACAAAGATTTCGTAGATAATTTAATCACTTGTCAGAAGCAAGCAAAAAAAAATAAGTTATGGACAATGGGAAAATTCCTTCTTTTTTTAGATAAAAACCGGGTCTATTCATTTAGAGAACTATCTACTACACTTGTCCATCAATTCATCAATAGTTTAGAAAGCTCTCCAAATACTAAGGATTTACATCGTGGAAATCTTAGACAAGCAATTGATTGGATGTTTGATAAACAAATTTGCCCGTTTTCTGGGTATTCTATCTTTCCAGTTATCCATTCTAGTCAGAGATTATCTATATTATCTTATTATAGTAAAGAAGATATGAGAAAAGCATTTGATGTTATCGATATAAACTCTGTTCAAGGTAAACTTGAAATGGCAGTTATTACAACTCTTTATTATACTGGAATACGTGCATCTGATTTATTAGAGATGACGTTTGCGCAACTTGATTGGGAAAACGATGTTTTCTTTATCAGGCAAAAGAAAAGCGGCGAACCTCTGACACTTCCATTATTGCCCGAAATGAAATTTGCCTTGTTAGATTACATTAAGAACAGCAGAAAAGCGGTCAATGAGGACTTGGATCATATTTTTTTAATTAGCTGTGCTCCCTATCACAAATTTTCTATTGGTGGAATTTCTTCTATCGTTAAACGAGTCTTTCTAAGAGCAGAAATTGATATTACTGGTAAGCATGCGGGGGCCCATGCCATGAGACATTCACTTGCGACAAATTTGATGCAGGAGTCAGTTCCAATTAGCGCAATTTCTAATGTTCTAGGACACAAGCAAATAAGATCGACAGAGAAATATCTGACCATTGACGAAACCAAATTAAGAGAATTTTCTTTGGAGGTGCCTTATGTCTTTTTATAATTATAAGTTCGCCGAACCTTACAACGAACCATTTGAGCGTGTTATTCAATACAAACGAGGAATAGGTTATGATTATGGCGACTGCTATGTTGGTTTTTATAGACGAATTGCAAAATTTCTCAGTCAGTTTAAACCAACGAAACCAATTATTACACAGGAAATGTATGAGAAATGGTGCGAACAAACTGACAATGAAGGAAAAGTCTACCATAACATGCGAATCAAAGTACTCTGTGATATTTGTCATATATTAACTGACATGGGTTATCCAAATATTTATATTGATCCATTTGAACCGAGATACCTGAAAAGCTCTTTTGTCCCTTACATTTTTACTCACGAGGAGATTATCCGTCTATTTGATAATCTAAAAAAGATCGTCAATCAAAAGGATTATTCAAATGATGCGTTTACCTTATTATTCATTTTGTACTACTCTTGTGGTCTGCGTCGCTCCGAAGGACTGCATTTACGGAAAAAACATTGTAAAGTGGATCAAGGGATTATTGAAATCATTGATTCTAAAAATCATATAAGTCGAATCATTCCATTATCTGATAGTGTGCATGCACAATTACAAAGCTATATGACCTCTTACAGTTCCCACTTAGAACCTAACCAATTCATTTTTCATCACCCGAATTCTTATGACGAACATTATTCTATAGGGTCTCTATATCGTAGATATAGGAAACTACTAGTAGACTCTTACATTCCATATCGACAGGGCGGTAATTTACCTCGAATTCATGACTTACGTCATACGTTTGCCATTCATGCGCTTGAAAAGGCAGAAAAAGAAGGAATTGATCTTTATGCCGCACTTCCTTTATTGTCTGTTTATTTAGGACATGAACACCTGACTCAAACTGAAAACTATTTACGACTAACCGTTCAGCAACATAAAAATGTGAGCACAAAAGTGAAAAAGTATATCGGTAACTTGTTCTATCAAGGAGAGGAAGATTGACATGCATGGCTTTTCATTTTATGTGATGAATTATTTTTCAAGTTATTTAACTAAATTCTTAGGTTGCTCAAAAAAGACTATTGAATCTTATCGAGACACTTTCGTGCTCTTTTTTGACTATTTAGCAACGCACGAAAGAATTACTTCTGACAACATAAAGCTAGAAGATTTTAATGAAGCAATCGTTGAAAGGTTCCTCAACTATTTAGAAGAAAATCGTGGAAATAGTATCAATACAAGAAATCAACGCTTAGGTTGCTTAAAAAGTTTTGCGAATTATTTAAAACGAAAAGAGTTTGCCTTTTTGAGTCAATGGGAAAGAATAACAGACATTCCTAGCAAAAAAAAGATCACTCAACAAATAGCATATTTAACAATAAAAGAGTTAAAAATACTTTTATCTATGCCTGATAATACTACTAAAAAGGGGCGCAGAGAAAAGGCGTTATTATCCTTTATGTATGATACAGGCTGTCGCGTTCAAGAGATAATTGAGACCCAAATATGTAATATTCGCTTTTCTTCGCCACCTTCAGTGGAGGTTCTTGGAAAAGGCGCTAAATATCGTCAAATACCTTTTTCATTAGAAGTCCGTGACTTACTGAGGGAATACCTTAAAGATCAAAATCTGAATATTTCTTCAGAACAATACGTCTTTCGAAATAATGTAAATAAGAAATTGACCCGAGCAGGCGTCCAGTATATATTGGATAAAAATATCCAAAAAGCTCGACAGGAGAATCCACACTTATTTCTCAAAAAAATTTCCAACCATAGTTTGAGGCATAGTAAAGCCATGCATTTGTTGGAAGCTGGGGTTAATTTGATTTATATCCGAGATTTATTAGGACATGCCTCAGTGAATACGACAGAAATTTATGCAAGGGTAAACCCAGAAATAAAGCGAAGGATATTGGAAAAAAACTATTCAGAAGTTCATTCTGATACAAAGTATACGGACGAAAAAAAATCAGAATTGGTTGAATGGTTGAAAACTTCACTTTAGTTATGTAAAGTAAAGAGCATCACGATAGTTGATCTACGGGCACTATTTTGATGTTCTTTACATAACTATTTACTTTTCATAACATTTCGATGGTCACCTGACTGCCGTCTTCAGCCACAGCCAATACATCAACTTCGGTTCGCATGATTTTCATCGTGTCATGGGTCTTTTTGTAGCTATCAATGTGATAAGTTTCTCGGGGTGTCAGTGTTTTGAATTCCTTGCCCAGCATATCCTTAACAAAAGCCTTTAGAATAGTACCAGAATCCTTAGACGTTAGCATTTTTCTTATGCCGAGAAATTAGTTGTTCCGAGGTTTATAAAAAAAGCTTATTAAATCAAGGAGTAGTTACTAATTACTCGGAATAATGATTGTCTCTTATCTCCTCAAAAAGAATGCAAAAAAATGCCTGAAAGAATCCATCCTCACATGTTACGCCACACTCGAGCAATGCATTTGTATAGGCAAGGTATGCCTATTCATCTTCTTACTGAGTATTTGGGTCACGCAAACTTTGAATCTACAAGGGTATATGCATATGCAGACACAGAAATGAAGAGACGCGCGGTAGAAAAAACTGACATTTTACGAGATGGGATGCCCACTCCAGAACCACTTTGGAAAGACGATGAAGAGACGATATACCGATTTTCAGGGTTACGTTAAATTTAGTACAGACTAGTTATTCCGAGGATTTCGCTTACAACAGCTATAGACCAATACGTTTTTGTAAACCTCGGAATAACTAATTTCTCGGCATAAGCAAAATTATTCCGATATCGGAATAATTTTTCGGAATAACAGATCGTTGGTAGGTGTATATTTTTGCATGTGTTCCTTCCTTTCGCTGATCGCGAAAGAGTCACCTTAAGTATAGCATGGTGCGTTTTCGCGATCAAAATCATCATATTTTTTTGAACGGTTCTTAGCGAACTGCTCATGAAAAGATACGCAAAAGAAAGGAAAAATTTTTTCGATATCAAGAACGATCAAACAATTATTTCTCCAACACAAAAAAACGGCTGTACACCTAAGCATAGCCGTTATAATCTATTGCGCCTGATAAAGAATTGAATGATCGACTGTCGATCGCTTGTGTAATACCTCCATATCCAGCATGTAGCCGAGACCCCATTGTGTCTTAATGCAGCCGCTATTTATTCCTAGCTTTTCCATTTTAGCTTTTATCTTTCTGATCAGGGTGGATAATTGTGATTGAGTGGATTGATTAGGTTCTATTTCCCAAATTTCACGACAGAGGTCCTCGCGAGACACAGTTTGTCCTTCAGAGTCTATTAATTGCTGAAACACTCTTTTTTCCATTTTCGTGAGGGACAGCAGTGCTAGTAAGTCTTCCGGTAAATACTTATCATTCGTGCTCAGAGAAAAGACTCCTTCCGTTCGGCCTTTTGGTTGCTGGCTCAACACTTCTCTAAATGTTTCTAAGGATGCTGAAGTCGATAAGCAGTGGGTAATCCCTTCGTGTTGCTTCCTTTCTTGTTCCTCCTTTGACAAGACATTGCCACTTAGTTGAATGAAGATAAATTGATCCTTATCTAATTGTCTAATGATTTCTTGGCACTCTTGATTGGAGATGGTTTCGCTTAACAGGATGATCTGAAATTGTTCTAAAAACTCGGAAGAAGCTTTTCCATACTTAATCGTGTCTAGGATACTCATCGTGCAAAACAACTCATGCCCCAGTCTGCGAATTAGTCTCTCTAACTCTTCTTCTGCATATTGACATCTGGTTAACATCAAAATCCGACTCATGATGACACCTCTTTCTATGTTACTTGTAGTAAACGAATTATGTAGGCACGAATCCCCCTAACGCTTTAAAAAAGTAGCTGAAAGGGAGGTTCCCCTCCCTTTCAACTCTTAGGATAGAAAATAGTTCAATTGGGCCTGCCAATCAAGGTACAAGAAGATCGCCGCACCAACTGCCAGCAACATCACAAACAATAAGCCACAATCCACCAGCAATACGGTTGATTTCTTCTCATACTCCATCCGCAGCCGACTGTCCTTGATAAACAAAATCAAAAAACTCACCAGCCCGGCAATCGCCAGAAAGCCGAATACGCCCAACCACATTGGAATGGTCATGTACATTCTCCTTTCATTAATGATGTACCAACTTATGGCCCAGTAACTAGTTTCCAATGCATAGTAGAGGTGTAATAGCGATTGCGAAGACCGCTCTTTCCAATCAGATTCAATTGCACATCATCAAAGTCATAGTCAGCTTGATAAACTCCCTGTGTCAAGGCACCCATCAATCGCACACTGCTGCTGTCAGAATAGATGGTTTGATCTGCAATAGAACCAGCCGAGGTCAGAGTTTCTGATGGATGATTATAATTCTGAACTTGTTTCAGCGCACCATTTATTAGTGTTAAACTAGTCGTCTTTGGCAACGTGTGGATATTACTTTTGAATTGATCCAGCTGCACAAAAACTTCCCACCGGTCTGGCGTAGTATTGTTCATTAAGCGAACATACGGATTGTAATTTGGCTCATATAATGATTTTTCTAAGCCTTTGTAGTGGTTATGAGGTTCTAACCTTGTATAACCAAACCGGAAATCGGGTAAGTTAATAAAACCAACATCCCCAGTTGGCTTCAAATTAGGCTGATCCGCATCATCAATCCGCACAACATTATTCGCCTGAATGGAATTCGTTAAGTTCCCTGCAGCATCCAGTTCAGCCATTAATACTTGATTGGCATTACCGGTTGCAGTGGTTGTGAATTTAATATCGGCATAGTTGTTAGTACCGCCAGAAGGAATAGTTATCCCACTAAGGTCAATACCGGTGGTTTTCCAAGTTGCCCCCACCGGAAAAGTTTGCGAACCTTTGCCCGCTGGTGTTACGGTCAGCTGACCAGGAGTTGACAGACCATTCGAATAATTTCCGGCAGCCTTCAACACAATATTCTTTAAGGCTATCGTTCCTGTATTAGTTAACCTAGCCGTCCACGAAACATTGCCGCCATTATCAACAATCTGTTTATCAGAATTCAGCTCCAAAGCAGCAGTAGTAGCAAGTCGTTTGTAGTGATACTTGATTTCTTTATCCGCTTTTAGATTAGGAATGCTTACTGTTGATTGGTTCTGAACATTTCCTGGATCATCACTTACATTTTCCCAACCAATATATTCCCATTCATTTCCCTCACGATCCGTTATAGTCGCAGCTGGATTACTGGTAAATGTTTCATTAGAATTTATCTGGGAAGTTTTAGGATTTGGCGTCAGATCAATCAACGTAGTTCCATCATCGACATCTACCCATTTTTCTGTTGTTGTGTGCTGAATCTTCTTGTAAATGTAATGAATCTCCGTATCCGCAGCCATTGGCAGGTTAATTGGGGTTTGATTGACTGTTCCGGTTGGATCTGTATCCCATTTCCAGCCTAAGTATTCCCAATCTGCACCCGAAGTATCGGTTTTGGGAGTGGCTGGTGTAACAGTTATCGGAACATCCTTCTCTACTGAAGAGGTCTGATCCCAGGCAGCCTCAATCTGAGCGCCAGATTCATCAATGAATTTCTCCTTTAATTGCACTACTTGATCCAAAGGAATTTTCTTGTAGACAATATGAACTTCATTCGACACATCGTCCATAATCGCATCAAATCCAATGGAAGGTGGATAGGTTCGATCAATGGCCGCTTGATTTCCGCTTCCACGATACCACCCTTCAAAAGTGTAAGCATGAGTAGCATCGGTATAGGAGCGCGGTAGCGATTGTCCGTTTTCCATATCATAACGGAACGTTTCAGAGGTAATATCTGTTGTTTTTCCGTCCGTATAGCCTGGTGGTGCTGGAATACTATTTCCATTTTGATCTTCGTATAGTTCGATGATTTGAAAATAATAGGCGTAATATCTAATCACATCTCCATCATGTCCAACCCATGAAGCTCCTCCTGATCCAGATGAAGATTCCCCAATATATCTATAACCCAAACGTATGCCAGAATATCCTGGTCTTACATTGGTTGTATTGGGCAAATAAAAACGCGTTGCCGTCTGCTTTTCAAATTTACGATCTCTTATTGGACCTTTACTTATTGTTGGTCTACTCCATGCTCCTAAAAAGTTAGAGTTTACATTACTAATCTGATCTTTAAGTTCTTGCCCAGGTGGAGCATCCACAGAAAAGTATTTTACGTAGGGAATACTAGAATCAGCAGTTATCGCCATATCTCTTAAATACTCATAAGATAAAGAATCAAAAACTGATGCCATAGAGGAAGCGGTTCTTTTCACATCGAAGGAAGCATTTTTACCAACTACTGGAGAAATACTTACTTTATAGCTATGATTTCCAGTCCAGTAGCCACCACTTCTATATTCTGTTGCGAAATAGTCACCTGTAGTTAATGTAATCGGAACTGGAAAATCATTACCTTTAGAATCGACAAATTCCAATTGAATTGTATAAGCAGGATAACTATACTGAACTCTTGCAGAAACTTCTTTTGGGCTTACAAATAAGTTAGCTACTATGAGAACACTCATTAAAACTAACATAACAATCCTTTTACATACATTCTTCAAGACCCCTGCCTCCGCTCTTTTCCTTGCTTCTTTCATTTATCCTCCCTCCTTTGCTTTATTTTTACCTTCATAACGAGAACTAATCCTAAAAAAAGTAGACTAAAAATTACCCAAATAATTATTGGTCGTAGATTCATGCTGCTCTTCGATTCTCGTTTTATTACATTTTCCTTCATTGTGTTGGTAACTTTTTTTGATATTTCAAACGTGTCTTGGAAATCCCATTGATGCTCTTTGCTGCTTACTACAGCTTCAAAGGAATAAGTCCCTGTCTCCAACGGCTGCTCTAATTCTAACTGGAAGGGTAAGACAGAATTTGGCGCAATTTTTACGTTCTCTAATTTTGCTTCTGTAATGACCTTGCCCTCCAACAGAATCTTCCCCTCCACGGTGAGCTCCTGCTGAATCTCGGGATACGGGTTTTGAATAGCTGCTTCTATATAACTGCGTCCCAAATCACTTTCAGGCTTTACTTCAAGCAGCTTCAAACCAGATTCACCATAAACAGGGAACTCATTGGAATTTACCAGTAATAAAGCAATGGCGTACCCGACTTTATTTTGAATCGCTACTTTACCTTTCTCCCCTTCATCCTGCTTAGAGACTTCGCTAATCCAAATGCCCCCTAGCTGAATGCCCGGAAAAGCTTCTGACGGCATTATTATTTCAACCTCTGCTTTACCAACAGAGTTTGCGGCAACAGTAACCTGCTCCTGCTTCGGCTTGGCAATCGCTTGAATGGCATTGTCAGATGCTTTATCCGATCGATCGTAGACGATAGCTCCTTGTCGATTAGTAGTTGCGGGATTGATTGCCAGTCGGTAAGTTTGCTCTTCAGACGTATCATTATATAGTTTAATCTCTACGGTTTGCTGCTCACTTGGCGCTAAACAAAGATGGAAATAACCTACCTCTTTGTTCACTTGATTCTCTGGCAAAACAGCTTCAACACTAAAGCTTTGTGTTGCTTCTGCAGGGACAGAAAACAGCAGGAACAAGATACTGATTCCCATAAAACCAGCAGCTTTTCTGATTCTTTTATTCATGATCTTGCTCATGCTCTCGTAAACGGATAAACAAAAACAACCAGAAGCAGCTGATTAGGCAGCTCAGCCCCAGCAGCTGAAGAAACCTTCCATTTTGTTGCTCGCCCGTTTGAGGCAAAGTACCTTTCCCCTGTGCTTGGTAGCCTTGTTTCCCTAAAGTAAGTGGCAATACATTATTGACAGGCTCTGGTTCATAAGGTGTTGGATCAGCTGGTGCTGGCTGTTCTGTTTGAAAGCCAATCCCAACACCAGTTTCTTGCTTTTGTAGCTCTTCGCCAAATACTGAGGTGGGGAAAAACACACAGAAAATGGCGATAAGTAAGACTAACGTTCTCTGTTTCACATTCCTCACTTTCTCCCTTCAAGCCATTGGTGTTGACGACGTACGAGATAAGCAATGAGACCAATCAAGGCTGCTAGTAAGCCTGCGGCAGTCCATGGTACCCAAGCAGGTACAATCACTTTGAAGACCGTTTCTTCATTGACCTTATCTGCCTGTTTTTGGCCAACCGTGAACTCTTCCTCCCACTTCCAAGTTCGGCCATCACCGGTGGCTTCACCAGTAAAGACATAGGTCCCTGGCGTAAAGCGTTCAATGCCTAGAGGCAACTGAAAATCAAAGTTGGAATTAGGTGCTACGGCAAAATTGCTTTGTTCCTGTTCCGCCAAGACTTCCTTCTCACCTTTGCGAGTGACCTTGCCCTTGATTGTCATCTCCTGCAAGACCTTTGGCTGATCATTTTGAATGTTGGCTGCGATAATCTTTCGCCCGTTGAATAGTGTTAACCCAACATTTTTCAAGTGCAGCTCAGCGCCATGGTCAAAGGGTTCTTCGTCCTCGGTTAACATCACCGCAATCACGCGGGCAAATTCTGGGACTAGTCCAGTTTGATCAGATTCGCTTTCTTCTGCTTCTCGCAGGAAGCGAATTGAGCCTAATTTCACTCCTGGATAAGTATCCTTCGGCGGTGTGATTTCAAAGGCTACCATCTTTTCTTCAAAGTTCTCGACCGTAACTTCTTTGACATCATCCTTAACATTTACAAAGCTAGTGATGGGATTGGTTAAGCTTTTATCCAGCTTAGGTTTTGGTTGCGCATAGTCAATCTCACCGATAGAACTGCTCACTGCATCGTGAACGGCTACCTTAACTGTAACTGGCTCTTTTTGTGTACTGGTTACTTTGACCTCAATGGTTTGTGGTTGTTCCGGTGTCGTCTTCAAATAGAAAAAAGTATAGTTCTTATCGACCTGATTTTCCGGAATGATGCTTTCTACAGTGAAACCTGCCCCACCTTGAGGTTCCTCTTCAGCGTAGCTGGTCGTTGTCGCAAACAAGCAGCTGCCAATGATTAAGATACAGCCTACTAACAGTTTTTTGATTGTCTTCATTTGCCTCATGCCGGCGTCCTCCTCCAATAAAAAAGGGGAGAGGAGACGCCCTCCTGCTCCTCTTTCTGCTTTCAATTAAATCGCGTTCGTTAACGTCCAAGTCATTTTGCCTTTGTACTGATGTCCTTTTTGGGCAATATTGGCTGGAACACTTAATTTGATGTTTTTCATTTCCATGGCAGTATTTCCTTCAAACGAAGTAAGGCTGCCGGCAATGTTCCCATCTTCCATGACTTTAGTCGCTGTTGCTGTTGTATCAGCATTGATGGTATAGCTAGGTGCTATGGTTGCAGTATGGCCTGGTGTAGCCGCTCCGATGCCTCCTGAAGCTAAACCAGGATCAAGTGTACCAGTGTAATCATGTTTAGCCGTATCAAATTTTAATACTGCACCCGTTAGTTTTGTTGTTGCAGAAGTTGTACTAACCAGATCAGATACGCCAGCTGTTAACTTCCACTCCACATCTGCACCCGTATGATCACGGCTGTCTTCGACAACGGTATATTTCTTTCCACCTGCCGCTTCGTCTTGTTCCACAAAATCAACGTTGCTGGTTTTGTTTACCGTATTGCTTGTACCAAAATCCAACTCAGTTGGTACCCAACGAAGCCTTAAATCGCCTGTTTCACCTGGATCTGTATGGGAACTAAATCCGATCCCAACCTCAGTATCTGCTGCATAAGAGCTCACACCGCCTAATACAACAACACCTAACACACTTGCACTTGATAACAATACTGCTAATACTTTCTTTTTCATTACCTATTTCTCCCCTTTGTAAAATAATTTTTATATCAAATGAAATCATCATTGATATCCAATTCGAGTAAAAATATTTAACATGAAGATTCTATGATAGTTGAGCCATTTTCATCATTCTTTTTTTAGAAAATCAGTCACTAATCCAATTTTTTGAAAAAGTTTTTTTGGAGAAATTTAGCGGAGGTTTCACTTCCACTAATTTAGCTTTTTAAAGGCTCCTATCATTAATTAATTTATTTGATCAAAAATGAAGGACATGATTGACCATCGATCGTTTGATCAAATTAAGTGAAATGATAAAAAATGCTATAATATTTTTGGTTCATTTCTTTCCTGTTTAACCATAAAACACGAATCATACCTCCCTTCCTTGATCTCAAAGGCTGCACTTTCCAGTACGGCTAGAAATGACGGCTTTTAGCTGCCTGTAGGCAACATAAAATAACGCCCAACGCCCAAAAAAATATTTTCACTTCTTAAAAATCATTTATTTAGGAAGAATTTCTTTAAGAAGTCTGGAGAGGAGCTATTTTCTTTTTTAGGAAACCGGTTACTTGAGAAAAGAAAAAAAGGGGGGAGTAAGAACAACCGAAAACATTTTTTGAAAACGGTTTCTTATGAATTATGCGATGTTTTGTTGTGCTTTTTCCATTAAACCAATCACGGCGATTCGTTTTTCAACGATGGAATCAAAGTAGACCGTTGTGGTTAATTGTGCTGAGTTATGTCCTAATAAGATACTGACATTTAAAATATCCTCTGAAGATTCCAAGCAACGGGTCGCAAACGTATGCCGTAGTTGATGGAAGTGAATATTTTCCAGCTTAGCCTTCTTACGTACACGATGAAAATGATACGTCAATAGTCGTGGCTCGCAAGGTTTCTCTTTTACTGAAAAGACATAGTCTGATTTCGCTTCTTTCTTTAGACTGGACAATAGCTGATGCAGCTTGCTTGTCATGGGAATCACCCGACGAGAAGACTGCGATTTCGGCGGTCCCAAATGTAAAATTGTTTTGTCTCCGGCTTTAGATAATACTCGTTGATACGTATGGTTCACTTCGATCATCCGTTTCTCCAAATCAACAGCTTCCCATTTTAGCCCAGCGATCTCACCAATCCGCATACCCGTTTCCATGGCTAAAATGACTGCTTTTGCTCGAAGATCTTTCTCGCTGGTTACCACCTTTTCTAAACGTTGCTGTTCTTTAGACGTTAAAGCATGTACTTTTTCTTTAGGACCTTTAGGTAACTGAATCCACTCACAAGGATTCTTCTGGAGTAATTCTTTTTGGATCGCATACTTTAAAGACTGTTTTACAATACGAAAGATCACTTTTATACTGCTTAACGACAAGCCGGCTTGTATCCATGCCTGGATCATCTGATGAATGGTGGCTTCATCTAATTGATACAAGGCAACCTTCCCAATATGCGGCCAAATATATTTCTTGAGTTTGTTTAGGTAACTGGAATAAGTAGCTGGTTTCACCACTTTTTGTTGTTCTGCTAACCAAGTTTGACTCCATTCATCGTATTCCACTACGCTTTTCCCGTAGAGTTCCAGTGTGATTTGGGCATGTCTGCGTAACGGTCCTAATTTTTCTTTAACTTCCTCATAGGATTTGCCGTAGACGTAGCCATACCTAATTGAGCCATCAATTTTACGACCTTTTTTGTAGCGCCCCTCCCAACGAAGGTCTTTGCGGTGATAAATATTTTCACCTATTCGTGCCATAAGATAACATTCTCCTTTTCTCTAATTGACGATTTATTTTGACGACGGGAAAAAGATTCATTTCTAACCTAATTTTCGTCATTAATTCCACTCCAAATAGCTAAATTCCCACCTCCAAAAAATTATTATCACATAATTTTAATCTAACTATTGATTTATTCATTTGAATAATTTACAATAATTACGAAATGAAGATTTCGACGCAATACATGCCTATTATTAAAAATATAGAGGGTTTTATTGAACTCTTTCCAGTTTTATGGTTAAACAGGAAATTATCAGACCCAAATTAATCTAGCAGATTATCACCTGCCAATCAATAGCTATTCAAAAAACGTCTGTTCTTTATTCCGTTCATTATTACCTCAGTTGGCTTCATTCATTAATAATGAGTGAGGCCTATTTTTTTCAGCTATTTCAACAACTAGATCACCCATCGGTTTTTCTTAAAGCGATCATACGATACCATTCCCCTCCCACCAATATATCTATTTTTCGTTATTTTTAAAGGTTCAACTATCAATTCCTTGGACGATATTCATTACTTTTTCTTCTAATGCTTCCTTGAGAAAATTTCTACTTTTTCTTCGCTTTTTTTATATTCATTAATAATTTAAGCTTTCTCCAACTTATTTACGCTGTTTATCCACTATTCGATTATCGCTACGTAATAAATTATCGGTTAGTTGAGGATTTTGGCTATAGATCATTTATTTTTACTCAATTACCACTTTATTTATTCAAAATTACAGAATATATAACAAATAACACATTATCGTTTCTTAGTGGTAGATAGATATTCTGAAAGAAAAGTGATAACGCTTTTATGAAGACCTAACTGTTTTATTACCGCTGTTATTTTTCTGAATTGTTAGAAATTTTTGCTATTTACATCGTTATTAAATTTAGTATTATTATTCATGTAACACTAATTTAAGGAGGTACGTAAATAAATGGATATGTTTAGTTGGTTATCGAAAGAAAGAGTATTGAAAGGTGGGGTATTATCTGAAGATTGGTTGACTCTTTGCGAGCTTGCTTTGCCGTTGAACTATTATGACTTGAGTGAAATAACAGCCTTGGTGGCTATGCCTTGCGAGTTGGGAACAGTTGTCGTGAAGGATTCTAGTGTCTTTAGTACAGACGAAAAGCCTGGTGAAATGATTCAAAAATGGTTGAATATTCATCGCTTTGTGTCTACTGAGTTGAAATAGCACTCATTGGGAGCGACCTCTTTGATGACTCCGAATTTTTGTTTAGCTGCGATTCCTGAGTCGCAAGAAACTCTTTGGGTGAATCCGTTAGGCATTTATCAGTTGTATTGTGGAAATGAAGGCGTTTTATTGGAGCTGGTGAATGGGCTTAAATTGGACGTGTCTATTGATTGCCAGGACTTCTTACGCTGTATTGTCGAGACCTTCTATGCCTTTTCTCATCAACCTTTCAATTCGTTTCGTTTCCTTGATACGCCTTTTAGCCACATTTTAGAGAAGCAGTTGGCTTTGTTGGAGACGATACTGTCCTATCAGGAGCCTGACCTTGTAAAAAAGTTTTTGGTACATCCGCGTTGGTTAAAGGAAAAGACCTTTTTTTGGTATTTTGTCGAGAACCCCTGTATGCCCTCCCCCTGTCTAACCACAGCTTAAATGTTCAACAAATGGACTACATACCAGTTGATAGGAGTGATTGTCATGAGTAAGAAGCGAGTATTTGAAGGAAAAGTTTTAGGGGAAGGAATGTCTAAAGACTGGAAGTATTTCTTGGAGACAGCCCCTACGTTTAATTATTCGACGATTGGAGAAATTAGTTTAGTGTGTCCTTTTCCAAATGGGAAAGGGAGTTTCCTTGTACGAGAGGACCAGCCTTATTTATCTAAGGAAAGTCCATTGGAAACCATTGATCAATTCTTTAAAACCCATCGTTTGATGGATTATCAGCTCATGCGGCGAACGTGTCAATCGTTGGAGGCCTTGCCGTCATTGAAGGTACCGATTGTGAATCAGCACTTTGTTTTATTTCCGATTATTAAACCAGAATCATCTAGCTGGTTAAATCCGTTAACGATTGATGATGTTCAAGAGTCTGGTGGCTTTTGTATGGTTACTATGTCCCATGGGCTTTGTTTGGAGCTGCCTATTTCTAAGCGTTCATTGGTCAATTTAGCCGGTAAGGCGGTGTATTCTTTGGCCACTTATCGCCAAGACTATGCTTCTAGCCTGCAATCTGATGGGGTTCCGCTGGATTATGTCTCACTGCCTACCACTCCTTTTGGTCAGCTGCTAACTACTCAAGAAGTGTTACAAAGCTGGCGAATGAGTCCGGGTAAATTCTTTAGTCAGTATAAGCTGGAGGAACATTTGCACTGGTACCAGCAGTTAGCAGATCGTCCGGAGTTGGCAGCACTACTGTATTAACTATAGTCTAATAAATACGTACTATTTATCACTATCGCTATGGAGGGTTAAGCCTTCATAGCGATTTTTCTTGTCTTCCATCAAACTTATCTCCGTTATTTTATAGGCGTTTTATTTGTGAAAAAAATTAGTCAAAATGCTTTTGAATGCCTTAAAAACTGTCTTAAGCGCCTTTTCCATAATTTCACAAGAATTTTGTTGGGGACCCTAGACTTTTGCATTCAGTAAATTTTACTCTACGATAAAATCAACATTCTCCTATCAAAATCCTGCAAAAGTCTAGGGTGTTTTGCAAAAGTCTCCTTTTGTTTTTTTATCCCTTTGGTTTATTGTTTAGTCACCGGCCGGAACAAAAAATTATTCCACAGGAGGATATACGAATGATTCAACAGCTAGGCACAAAATTACAGGTACAAATCGAACAAGAAGGCAAAGACAAACAAAAGAAAGTCAACTTCAGTAACATCGTCACTAACCCAGCAGAAGCCGACATTACTAAATTAGGTGAAGTCATGGCTGACTTAGCTGGAGACGGCAGCAGCTTAGACAGTGTAATCGTCACTAACCAAACTCGTGTTACTAAATACTAATCAAGGAGGAACCTATGCCAGAAACAAAATTACTCGTCCGCTTCAAAACTGAAGCGGATAAAGCCCACACCTGGAGTTACAACGAACCAGATACGACCAAGACTCCAGCGGAAATCAAAGCAAATTTAGAAGAACTAACCACTCTGAACCTATTCAAGAAAGACGGTATCCGCCAGTTTTTCTCAGTAGAGAGTGCAGAATTTGTCACTACCCTAGAAACACCAATCTTTTAAACACTAAATTGCCCCGCGGCTAAAAAGTCGCGGGAGCTAAAGGAGGAAACAACCAATGACTGAACAGCCCTTCACTCAATACCAGCTGTTTCATTTAAAACGTAATAAACTCGAAGAAAAAATCACCCATTACTACCAGGAAACCCGTGATAGTTCAGTGACTATTCAACTATTGTTAGCCATGAAAGTTCGCCATATGCTAGGCGAATCCGATTTTGAATTGTTCCTGCAGGACTTGGTGAAGCATCTCTTTGCCAATAACAAAATCACTCGTGCGCTGCGCCGCTACTTCTATTTCTTTAAGGAATATTTCAATGACAGAGAGTGGGAGATCCTGTCAGCTCGGTGTTTTCCACCTGAACATGTCATTACTGATTTGATGTCCGTCGTCCCGTCAACCGTTGTCACACCTGAAACTACTACATTAGAAAGTTCCTGAGAGAACAAATAAAGGAGAGAAAAAATTATGTTAAAACTAGCAGCCGTATTTGAAAACGCCGCAGGCAAAAACCACAGCTGGAGCTTCAATGATCCAGATCCAAACAAAAGCCCAGAGGCAATTAAAGAAGCCTTAGAAGCTATGACTACCATCCACTTATTTGAAAAAGATGGCATTCGTCAATTTTGCAAAGTCGTTTCAGCGAAATTCGTTGAAACCATTGAAACACCGCTTTTTGATTTATCAAAACCAACACCAGAAGCTTATGTCGCTGATCCTAACAATATTTTTGCGGCACATATTGTTTCTGAAGAAGAAACCCAAGTCTCTGAAATGCCAGTTGTAAATGAAGCAAAAATCGTAGTAGAAGAAATTTCAGCTGAAGAAGCAACTGCACCAAAAGCCGTTCCAGCAAGCGAAACAATTAAATCCATTGAGCAGAAAGCGATGATGGCAGCCAATTCTTTAAAGGCTCCTTTGTTGAATTCCGACTCACTAGCAGCTGTTGGTAAGAAAGCAACGACTAATAATGTTTCCGTAGCTTTGCCAAGTGCCTCATCCCAAAAGCTGGAAACAGTATTGAACGAAACAGAAAGTGAGTTGCCAAGAGTTGATGATCAGGCAGTCCAGAAGCCGATTAATCCGCGAAAAGCCCAGGTAGATCGAATCCGAGCCTATCACGAAGCCAATAAGAAAAAGAAAAAAGGCAAAAAGAAAAAGCGTTAGCTTGATTTCCCACCCTGTCCTTGTGGTACGTAAAGGGGGTGATGATCTGACTTAGCAGTGTTTATGGCGGTGGCTGAGCTCTAAGAAAGGAGTGATGCTTTATGTTCATCCTAGGAAAGGGACTTCCGCCATGACTGTGTATCAGGCGTTGACATTAGCGGTTGCCTTTGCCACCTTGATCATCATCATTGATCGACACCATAAGAAATAACCACTTACTCACATACGGTCACTGTCTTAAACAGTGCTCGTTGAGGTGCCAGCGCGCGGTACCTCTTGTTTGAATAGTAGTTGTTACATAATTAAGGATTGCACTTTAAGTTTTTGACTAGTTGACTATCAATCTTTGAAAACTGGATGAGCTAACTCAACCAGAAAAATAGTCGAGCTTTTCTGGTAGTAATTGTTTATGAAGGATGATCCTGCAATAGAAGCACCTTTGAGCAAGGTCTGATCATCTCCTTTACCCTAATCAGACTCAAAAATTGAGACAGTTATCCATGCAATAGGCTGACAGTCCAACCGTATTCTTTTACATTTATTCATGATACAATTTACTAAACCGGAAGTATGCAAACTAGGAGGATAATTCTGATGAAGTTTCACGTATTCGGGAGCAGCGAAAACCCTAAGTTAGTACTTATCCATGGAATCCAAACGCCTTGGCAGATTTGGAAGTCTCAAATTGACTATTTTCAGAAAGATTACTTGGTAATAGTACCTGCTTTGGATGGACATGAAGCGGAACAAAAAAGTGATTATCATTCTTTAACAAATGAGGCTGAAAAAATAGAAGAATATTGTCGAGAAAACTCCTATCATGAAATTTTTGCGGTTTGTGGTCTGTCCATGGGAGGGACAATTGCTTTTAAGTTATGGGAAAATGGTAAACTAACTATTCACTATTTAATTTTGGATGGTGCACCATTAGTCCCTTACAACAAATATCTAGCTACAATAATGACCAAACAATATATAAACATAACTCATAAATCGCAGCAAAGGGATAAAAAGACGTTAGACAATTTTACAAAGTTTTTTCTGCCAGAAAAGTATTTAGACGAGTATCTAAGAATCGCAGATAATATGACGGATGATAGCATCAGAAACATGGTGAGTTCATTGAGCTGTAACCAGATGTTATCCCCTATAGACAATGATGGGGAGAAGATACTCTACATGCATGGTTCTAAGGTAAATGAAATCTTATCAAAAAAATCAGCGAAACAATTAAGACAATATTATCCCAAGGCAAAAATTATAATTTTTAAAGGATACGCACACTGTTATAAGGCTATATATGAACCTGAACAATGGATAGAAATTGTGGAAGCTTTTATAACCACTTAACTTCCAAATTAGTTACAAATAGGAATCATCAGTTTGCTTCTAAAATCTGGTGATTCCTATTCTTATACGTTTTTTTACTCAGAGAAGGAATCGGCTTATCTACTGCCTGGTAAATACCTTACACCTATTTCTTCCAAGGATACACAGACAAAACAAACCATAAAATCGCTCCATTCAAAATAAAGAAAGAGCCGAATGCCGTAAGGATGCTTGGTTCCCAATCCCATAAGCTTTTGTAATCAATTCCCATTAACATCGGTAGGAAAAGACATAAGAACAAGCTGAACAAGGTCATAAGAATCCAAAATGTATTCAACAGCATTCTCTTTTTCGTTCGATTTTTTTTCGTACCTTTTCTGTTTCGTTGAATTCCTAGCAAGAAAAATACAACGGATAACAGGGTTCCAGCTATTGTAACCGAGGTGAAAATGACATCTATTTGACGGATATTCCCCATTGGGTAGGCCCCACTTGATTTCCCGTCAATAATACGTTTTATATTATGAACAATATTTACGTTGGTTGTATTGCTGTTTGAGAGTACACAAATGCCAATTTCTTCTTGAGGGAAAAGTGTTACCTGAGTGGTGAAGCTGGGATTGTTACCAGAATGTTCAATGATTTGTCCGTCCTTATGCACTTCCCAACCACCAGCATAATAGTTGCCATCAACGTCAGCTACTGATCGATTGTCTTCATGTGAGCGCATAATGGCTTGTTGGTACTCTTCAGGTATTTCTTCTGTTTGACCGAGCTGAAGCTTCATCCATTTTGCCATATCCTCAGAGGAAGAAAGTAAATATCCGGCTGGCTTGTTTCCTCTATAGGGAAGTGACTCATGTGCTCGAGTCATTAGAAATGAGGAACGATACCCTTGAGCAAGGTGATGCGTCTTTTTTGCCTCACGCTCAAAAGCAAAAGTTTGATGAAGATTCAATGGTTCAAACAATTCATTTTTCATAAATGTTTCGTAGCTTTGCTTTGATACTACTTCGATAATTCTACCTAAGAGCGCATAGTTTACTGTCCCGTAAACATATTGTTCACCTGGATAGAAGTCAATCTCCGTCCCAGAAAGATTCTCAGCAGTCTTCTCGAGCATGTCTTCATCCTCACCCACTGGAATGTATTTTGTGTGGGAGGCATTGGTCATCCCGCTTGTGTGATATAGCAGGTTTTCAATCGTAATCTTAGACATATCAACTGGTTTGCCCTGATAATTCAGTTCAAACTCCGGAAGATAGTGACTGATCGAGTCCTGTAGTGATAATTGATCTCTTTCGGCTAATAACAAGATAGCCGTCCCCGTGTAAGCCTTACTTACTGAGGCCAACTCATAAATTGTTTTTTGATCTGCTTTGATTTTTTTATTGCTGTCAGAGTAACCTGATGAGTAATATTGCGTCTCATTCCCTTTAACTACTGCAACGGATATTCCTGGAACTGCTGACTTGCGGCATGCTTCCTTAAGCAAAGCGTGTATCTGCTTATCCTTTGTATCTGAGCTTGCTGACACGGATACTGCACTTTGTCCAATAATTATTAGGGCTAAACAGAAACAAAGTATTTTTTTTGCGACATTCATTTTACCTGTCCATCCTTTCAACTTTTTTGATAAACCTCGCATCTTCTTGTTGACGGTTTTTTAGCACCATTCTTTTAAACTAATCAAAAAATTGAAATTGTTCCGTTTGGGCTTACTAAATCTAACTGCTCTTCACCCTTACCAAATTTACTGATGCCTAGTTCATTATTGAGCTCCTTAGCGGATGTATTTAGCTTTAAATTAGTTGGTTCGGACTTGAACGATACGTCAATATCACCGCTATCGGTTAAACATTTTAGCTTCTTGCAGTCCTTTGTCTCAATTTTTTGTAAATAAATATCCCCGCTGGTACTTGTTGCAGATAAATTGATTAAGGAGATTTTATCCAGCTGAATATCTCCTGATTTCGTGACTATTTTCAGGTTATTAGGGTACCTCTCTGGTAGGACAATTTTCATTTTTTGATTGTTTTTGACACTAAATCCATCGAATAGTCCTTTTTCAAATGTGACTTGGGAAACCTGCAATACACCCTCTTCTACTTTTGCTCTAACAGATCCGGTTTGACCTAATCCTTCAGCAAAAACTTTAACTGTTGGCTCTTTTGATTGAACGATTTGTACATCCCATTCTTCCATGTTAATTTCAATTTGTTCTATACCTTCTGCTGGAAATACTTCACTAGATTCTGTTGAAGAGGAGCTGCTCCAAAATAAATAGCCTACCACCATCAAAATTAAACTGCCTGCTATTAGATACTTTTTCACTTTCCCTGCTCCTCTCTAAACGATATCTTGACTTTCAATACGATGAAACGTTAAATAGGCAATCAATAAGCCGCAAATTGCTAAAATCAATGGAATGATTAGAAATTGCGTCATATCAGCAGTTGTAGCCCCATCAGAAACCGTTGCATTCACCAAAAAGCCAATGATTACTCCCCAAGTAATAGTGGTAGAGCTGGAATTTTTTTTCATCCCAAAGTAAAGTGGAATCAGGCTTAAGCAAGCGGTCATTACTGAGATGATCAAAGTACTTGGTAGTATTCCAATAATATCTTTCACTTCCATTCCACTAGGAACAATATTTAACGTCGGATTCAAAGCCAATGTCAACAGGCTAATCACCACTGTCGAAAAAAGTATGTTAACTAGACAAAAGCTAACAATCAGTAATAATTTACTTTGCATGACTCTTTTTCTATTTACAGGATAGGTAAACAGAACTTGAAGTGTTTTATTCTTGTATTCGTCTATAACTAATCGTGAGAGTAATACCGCAGAAAAAATCACAAATACTATACGAATCATGATATTGACAAAGGACATGTAGCTACTAAAATCGGTAAACATTGATTCTCCCTGCTTTTGAGACATGACAGACATAAATGCCGTAAGTGCGAAAATCAACAGAGTACTAATTATTGTTGTTTTAATATATTGAGACAGGCGGTTTTTCTTCCATTCCAGCTTTATTATTTTCATCATTATTTTTTTCCTCCATTAATTATGTTCAAGAAGTATTCTTCTAACGTCTCTTGATGCTGCTCAATTTTAAAGATTTTAAGCCCTGCCTCGACTAGCGTTTGCATAACAACTGACTGGTCAGCATCCTCATCAGTTACATAAAGAACGCTTCCCATCTGCTTAACCTTTTTGAATCCTAGTTCCTTTTCTAGTAAGATGATTGCCTTTTGTTGATCATCAACTTCAATAACCAGCTGAGCGTTTCCAGATTCGCGAATCTCTGATAACTGAACTTCCTGCAACAGTCTTCCATGATTAATTACGCCGATCGTATCAGCGATCCATTCAATTTCGGAGACAATGTGACTGGAAATTAAAATGGTTATGCCATAATCATTCTTTAGCATCATTAATAGTTCTCGAATTTCTTTAATTCCAATTGGATCAAGCCCGTTAATCGGTTCATCTAGAATTAGAATCTCTGGCATGGTTAAAATGGCTCGAGCAATTCCTAAACGTTGGCGCATCCCTAACGAGTATTCGGTAACAAGTTTATCGCCAGCCATTTTTAGACCAACAATGTCTAAAGCTTCCTCAATCCTTGCTGTAGTTACTTCGTTAACATATTCTGCATGAAGTCTTAGATTTTCCTTAGCCGTTAATTTCTGGTAGAAAACAGGTGTTTCGATAATGTTTCCGATATTTCTTAAATAGGCATATGAATTGTTTTGAATTAATTCATTTTTTATTCGAATTTCTCCCTCTGAAGGTTTGACTAAATTAAGAATCATTTTCATGATGGTTGTTTTCCCAGCGCCGTTTGGTCCTAAAAATCCGTAAATTTCCCCCTGCTTAATTTTCATATTTACTTTGGAAACAACTTCTTCCTTCTTATAAAGCTTGGTGACCTGAGCAAGTTCGATGATTGTTGTCATAGGTGTTCCTCCTAAATTCTTTTCTTAAATACATCTTATTCAGAAAAGTTAGGTAAAAATACGCTACTTCATGAATGGACACTCAACTTGCTTGAACGACAAAAAAACTAGTAAAGTTTGTTCACTTTACTAGTTCATTTTGTTGATCAGCTCTTTTATCATTCTACGCGAAACACTGCATTCATCGCCGTTTGGAAACAGAACCAGCTTATTCGTGCGATCAATGGAAACAATATTCGATACGTTGATTACAAAGGCACGATGGCAGCGAAACAAACGAGCATCTATAGCTTCAAGCTCTTTTAGTTCTCCATAAAATTCCGTGAGCTTTTTTTCGGTCACTAGTCGTAATTTATGGGAAATCCCTGTAGTTTCGAAATAATAAATATCTGAATAGGGTACTTGTAAATTGGTATACTTATTCTGAAAGATAAAAGCATCATCACTAACGCTTCTTTCGATTCTCTTGTCAGCTAATACAAGACACTCTCGAATCCCTCGAATAATTGCCGCTTCATCTTGATCTTTTTCAATAAAATCAAGAGCAGAAACCTTGTAAGCAAAGGTAATCGGCGCCATCTCAGAATGAGTGGTAATAAAAACAATTGTACCGAATGGGTCCTGTTCGCGAATGCGCTGCGCCACTTCCAAGCCCGTCTTTTCGTACGCATCAATTTCCAAATCCAAGAAATATAAATTATGGAGGCTGGAAAGTGTCAGATTTTTTAGTAAAACATCCGGCTTAGCTGTAACGATTAAGCGTGTATAGTCAATCTTCTCTTCTTTGGAAATTTGTTCAATTGTCTGCCGTAGTTTTTGTTGTTGGAATAGGTCATCTTCCAAAATGAATATGTTCACACAATCTCCCTCGCAATCTTTAATACCTGAGAAAACATTTGGTGATCACTGCTGGTCTCTAGAAAAAGATTTTGATTGTCCTTTAAAATTTTTTGGACCGTATATAAGCCGATCCCTCGCCCCAACCCCTTGGAAGAATAGCCTTTCTCGTTAATCTTTCGAATATCTACTCGTTCATTACTGCTGTTTTCAATGATGATAACGGTATTTTTTTCTTCTAATATGGCAATTCTTAGCCAAGATTCTTCCACTAAAGAAGCAGCTTCGATGGCATTGTCTAACAATATTGAAATAATTCGAATTAAATTTAGGAGATCCGTATCGATGTTTTCAATCGGTTCAATAACCTCAACTTGAATATCTATCTTTTTTTGTCGAGCAATTAGTAACTTTGCAGAGATTATACTTTTTATCTCTGGAATTAAAATATTACTCAACCGGGCAATCATAAAGTCATTCGTTTGAAATGTCTGTTTGGTTGGTTTGATAACAGACTCGTAGATATCCTGTACTCTATTTATATCCTGATTTTTAACGCTGTCCTCTAAACTAGTCAAAATATTTATATAGTCATGCTTGAAATGATTGATTTCCTCATACAATGCCTCTACATGTTTGGTATATTCTTGTAATTGTATCAGCTGTTCATCTTTTATCGATTGGAGTTCTTTTTTGCGGCGTCTTTGATAGTGTATATTCAAAAGAAGCAGCGAAAAGATCACCACCAGAAACAAAGACAAAATAATTAAATTATTTTTCCAGCTAACTGCATCCGTTTGGTTTTCAATGGTGAGAATCCAATATAGGAGCCCTGTAACAGCCAACAAAATTAGAATTAAGGCCACCATCGGAATATTTTGTGTACTCTTCAAGTTTCTTAATGAATACTCTGGAAACCAATGTTCTAAGCCGTTCAAAATTATCCAGTTTGCCATAGGAGGGACTAGTGCCACACACAGATACAAGAATTCCTGTGGTAAAAAGGGCGCCAATGAGAATAAATATTCTAACGGCCCAGCAACAATATAGCCCAAAAATGAATTCATTAGCAATGCATAGAAGCCATAAAATATGCTAATAAACTCAAAGCCCTTTTCTTTGATGACTCCAATTAAGATAAAAAGACTTACGAAAAAAAAGGCCCCCCACACACCAAACTCATTACCAAACAACCAGGTAAAAAGCAGCATACTTAGCGGGTAAACTACCCATTCCCATAAGGCAAAAGAATAATTAGAAATTGTTTTGAATATCAGAAAGAAACTGATTACTTGAATTGAAACAATTACCGTATAAATTAAAATCTATCTCCTTTGTGTACTTTATCCTGATGTCAATAATAGACATATGTACTATTCTAACAGGTAACAGCGTTAAAGGACATCCTTGTCTAATTGAGAGCAAAAAAGTGGAAACAAAAGCACCTGAAAGGACTGCCTTTCAAGTGCTTCTTTCTTGATCTTATTATACTTGCCTACCAAATATCTCCTACAGTAAATCCTTCTTGGAAAGGATCTGTTTCATCTAGTACATACTGACTGTATCCATAAATCCATGCTTGTCCACCGATAGTCGGTACGATCGCTTTCCTTCCATGGATTTCAGTTTCTTCAATTGCGTGTCCTGTAAAAATAACTCCAAGTAATCCTTCTCTTCTAAAAGGCTCATTGATAGCTAACTCGCCTTTTGCATGACGAACGGCCATCATAGCACAGGTTCCAGTACCACACGCACAACGATCTAATGCACCAGTCCAGGTTTCTGGTTTATCAAAATCAATATCACCAGTAAACACAGTATTGACACTCTTCCAATCGGCATCTGGATTGTCTGTTGGGCCATGCAATTCTGAAATAGTGATTCCAATTCCTGGATAATCTGGATGTTCTACTTCAAGCTGCTCTTGCGCAGCCTTCATGCATAGTGCAGATACTCTAGCAATATCTTTACCCATTTCTGGAATCAATGCTAATCCTTCGAATTGACGTACATCAATCAGCACATAGAACATGCCGCCCCATGCAACATCAACTTTTACTTTTCCAAGAGTGGGAACATCAATTTCTTTATCTAAATGAACGGCAAATGCTGGCACATTTGAAAAAGTAACTTGCTTCACCTTCCCATTATCACAATCTGCTTTAATACCGATTAATCCAGCTGGAGCCTCCAGATTAAACTCAGTCACGGGTTCTTGCATAGGAATCATCCCTGTCTCCAATAGTGCAGTGGCAACAGAAATTGTATTTCCCCCACTCATCATTGGATACTCTGTTTGCTCCATAATAATATAACCAGCTTTAGCTCGAGGATCTTTGGCTGGTACTATGAGGTTACAACATAAAGGTGGATATCCCCGCGGCTCCCTTAACATCAATTTTCTAAATTGATCATCATTATCACGTAACCAGTTTGACTGTTCATAGACTGAATCCCCTGGAATGGTTGGAATTCCGCTTGTTACAACACGCATAGGCTCGCCACAATGCGTTTCTACTGCGTTAAACATTCTTTTAAATGCCATTACTAATTTCCTCCTTGAGGTTATTTTAGATAATTAGATGTTGCTTTAATAAAGGAAACACAATTTATTATCAATATGATTAGAATAGGAACACCCAGCATTACTACTGAAGTTTGCACTGCCTCCAGTCCCCCTGATTGGATGAGAGTAAATCCCATGGTTGAGATCATCACACCCCAAAAGACTTTCAAAAAGTTACTAGTGGCTGATGAAGTCTTTTGGCTGTTCTGTTCTTCGAGTGACGTCATTTCGGCAATCGTGTAAATCATTGATTCTGACTGCGTGATAAACGATAAAAAGACTGCCATGATTCCTAAAATTAGAAATATTGTGGAAAGAGGTAACGAGTTTAGATAAGAAAAGAATGCGACCGGATACCCCTTTTCTGTTACTTCTCTCCAAATATTTATACCGTTCAATTGTCTGAGTATAGCTGAAGAACCGAAAGTCCCGAACCAAACGATAATAAAACCGACTGGTACAAATAGATTAACAAAAACAAATTGTTTGATCGTTCTTCCTTTACCTAGTTTTGATAAAAACAATCCGGTCAAAGGAGCAACAGTGATCCACCATGACCAATAGTAGATAGTATTGCGCGCGACCCAACCTGTTTGTTTTACCGGTTCTAAATATAAAGCCTGCGGAATTAGAATCTCCAAATATTTTCCAACTGAGGATATTGTATTGTTAAGGATAAAAATAGTTCCTCCAAAAATAAATGCCCCTAACAGCAGAACTCCGAAGATAATCATGTTGAAATTACTAATATACTTTATGCCCTTGTGTATACCTGAGCAAGCCGCTGTAATACCTATGGCTCCCAAGGTGACAATTATCAATAACTGAAGCACAATGGGTTGCAGGTTTGTATCCAATATATAATTTATTCCTGCAGAAAGCTGTAATGTTCCTAAGCCTACATTAGTTCCTAACGATGCGACTAAAACATATAAGCAGAGCCAATTAACCAAATAGCCTGGCCATTTTTCTGCCTTATCTCCAATCAATGGATAAAGTCCTGCATTCAGAGCAAATCGTTTCTTTAAGTTCAATATAACGAAAGCAAAGCCTAATGCAGCAGCCGTGTAAATTCCATAAGCTTGAAATCCCCAATGAACGTAAACATATTTGAGTGCATTCTCAGCTGCTTCTAAGCTTCCTGAAAGATTCCCAGAAAAATCTGGCGGTTGCATGAAATTGGCTAACCCTTCGCCTACTCCGTAAAATACCACCCCCATCGCCATCCCAGAGGTAAAAGTAATTGCGATCCAAGTTCCTAAACTCATATCGGGATTAGCATCCTGTCCCCCAAGCTTAATACTTCCCACTCGACTAAAAGCAGCCCATAAACAAAACGGAATAAATAGGAATGTCCCTAAAGAATAAAACCACCCCATATGTTTCTCCGTCCAATTAAAGGTTAGGGTAATGAAACGACCAAATTCCTCTTTAAACAAAATCCCTGTTACTACAACGACAACTGCTAAAATAGCTGGCACTGAAAACATTTTTTTATCAATACCAGCAATTATTTTTTTCATAACTAAAGTCCTTCCGTAGCAACGCTTTTTTTCCTTGAAAGAACTAAGATGCCTATACCTGCACAAATAGCTATGCCACTCATTGCAGCCATATAGGTAAAAATCATTTTGTACGCTTGTTCAGGTGGATATTTGTCTAACCACCCGCCAACTTGAGAAAACATAAATGCATCTGGACTAAAGCCAATCGCTGAAACAATTCCAATCGCCGTTCCGGATAATGCCTTTGAGATCTTAGCCTCGTCCATTGTTGCATAATATACACCACGTACACCACTTACAAAAAATCCAATAGCCATGACAAGCATAATGATAACGATTGGAGAAGAGGTGGCTGGATAAACCATTAACATTACTGAGCTAATTAAGAGTAGAACCAACCCTATAATGCACGTTCTTGCCGAGGAATGCATCTTATCCGCAATCACTCCACAGACTGGCATTGCAAGCAGGCCTAAGCCATACTGTCGGAAGATGGCAACACTTCCGACAGTACTACTTGAGATACCCACCACACCACTCATGTAAGGAGTTGTATAAGATTGCAAAGCAAACACGGCATACGTACCAAAAATTAGGATAGCAACCAGCCATAAGCCTGGGGTTTTGAAAAGCTTGACGTATTCCTCTTTGTTCAACGTTACTCGTTCTTCACTTTCGTCGTGAACATCAACAATAACAAAGAAAGCTAAAATACCCGATACGAAGTAGCATATTGCATAATATAAAAGCACACTTCGGTAACCAATAACGTTTTGTGCAATATTTTCCATGATAGCTAAAGCACCAAAAGGAAGTATTACTCCAAATAATGAGCGCATCCCTTCAGAGAAGCCAAAGTATTTCCCTTGGCCATCTTCTCCTCCGAGAATTCGAATGATCCGGATATAAGCCGCCCAAAAAATTAGGGTTCCTGCAAGTGCGATAGCAATATGAATAATCATCAAAAAGATGAATGACGGATAGGTCATATACCATAACGTCAATAACCCACTAATCATACAGGATGTCGTTACTAATTTTCTTGAACTCAATCTGTCCGCTAAGAATCCTCCGAAGAAATAACCAATCATACTAGTAAACCCAACTGCACTTGATAATAATCCCAGCTGAGCATTGCTTAGATTCAAAACACTTATTACTTGGTCATAAAATACTTCACGTAAATAGGTTACTTTGTAGATACATCCGCCAAAAAAAGCAAGTAGTGCGATCATCGCATATTTTCTAGAATTACTTAAATCAGTGTAGCGCAAAATATACATCCCCTTATCTCTTAAGAGGTTTTGGTTGTGATGACTAACAAAAACCGCCTTTTTATTTTGAATCAACCGTTAAAACAAATTTGCCTATTAGTTTCTTCTCTAAGAATGCTTCTTGCGCTTTTACGATCTCTTTTAATGGAAATTCTTTAGCGATCACTGGTTGGATTTTTCCATCTTCAATGTAACTGATTAAGTTGGTAAACGCTTCTTTCGTTTGATACGTACTTCCGAAAAGACTCAAATCTTTCAAATACAGTGTTCTTACATCCAATTCAACCATTGGCCCGCCAATTGCACCAACGACACCATATTTACCGCCTTTTTTAAGCACTTCCAGCAGCTCAGGCCATTGATTACCCGCCACCATATCTAGTACAACATCCACTTTCATTTTTCCAATCTTCTCGATATAGCTTTCTCCCCGGAAGACAATTTCATCTGCTCCATAGCCACGAACTCGATCCTCTTGATCTGGCTCACATACTGCGATTACTTTTGCACCTCTGATTTTTACTAGTTGAACCAATGCAGACCCAACTCCACCTGAAGCACCTGTTACTAAGACGACATCCTCTTTATTTACCCCAACACGCACAACCAGGTTTTCAGCAGTCGAGTAAGAACATGGAAAAATGGCTAATTCTTTATCACTTAAATCAGAATCAATTTTAAACGCTTCTTCAGAATAAGTTACCGCATATTCGGCGAAAGTTCCGTCACATTCAGAACCGAATGTAATACATTCTAAACCATCCGCACTTTTTGGCAGCTCCTGCATGGTACGAATCAACACGCGTTCACCAATACGATCTTCACTCACACCTTCTCCAACAGCAACAATCTCCCCACAGCCATCCGCACCTTGAATTCTAGGAAATTTCATTGCTGCACCAGTCCAAGACCCATCGTCCTCAACATCTTCCTCAAATCCAGCTGAACCTCCTGCATTTGTTTCAGATTTAACATTTTTCGAATACCAGCCAATTCGAGTGTTAACATCGGTGTTATTCACTGCAGCGGCTCTAATTTTAACCAGAACCTCTCCTTTTTTGGGTTTGGGAACATCAATATCCGTTCTATACTCTAGCTTCTCGAAGCCTCCATTACCTGTTAAGTAGACACCAGACATTTTTTCAGGGATTATGCTCATTTTAATAGCCTCCGTTATTGTGTTTTAGTTCACATTAGGAATCGTTTCTGCGCAGTTAGATAACCTATAAGTGTTAATTAGATTATAGAATTCGTTTTCAGAAAGAACAATTATCACTTATTGAATCTTAGGTTCAATAAAATAGAACCTAATGAATATGGTGTTCTCATTATGAAAATAAGCCGATTTGTTTATGGCTTCTAACTGTGGTAGACTCCAATCATAAACTGGTTTTTATCATGTGAATTTTTATTCAAACTAGAGGAGCATAGCTATGATGAATGATCGATTTAACCTTGAATACCTAAATACATTTTTAATTGCTGCAGAAACTGGTAAGTTCAATATCACTGCTGAATTAGTCTATCGTTCCCATTCTTCTGTCAGTACACAAATAAAAAAACTTGAGCAGCAAATTGGAGCACCTCTATTTATTCGCAATAAAAAAGATAATGTAACCTTAACCAAGGCCGGTGAGACCTTGTATGATTACGCTCAAAAAATTTTAGATTTAAATGATCGAGCATTTAGGTCGATTAAAAACTCAAATTGGAAGGGTTCTTTATCTTTTGGATTACCTACGGATTATACCAAGTTCTTTCTCAATTCTATTTATCCTGAATTGCTGCGGAGTTATCCAGATTTTACATTTGAGACAATTTGTTCTAGAAGTAGAAAGCTGCGCGATCAAATCGCTGAAGGTCGTGTAAGTATTGCTATTGTGGCAATGGAACCACAGTTTTCTGAGGATATCTTTTTATGGAGCGAAAAACTATACTGGGTATCTTCAAAAGAATTCAATTTCCAAAACTTAGATAAACTACCGGTCGCTTTATTTTCTGACAACTGTATCGTGAATAATCATTCGTTATATTGCCTTAAACGAGCAAAAAAGAACTTCGAGGTAGTTTTTACTAGTACGATGCTTGAAAATATAGCTGAATGTGTGAAAAACAACATTGCAGTCTCCCTACTCCCTGAATCATTAATTGATGATGACTTTCAAATAATACCTGAAAACTTTATTAGCTGTCCTTACAAATTAAATTTTGGCTTAACTTGGGAAGAAAATGCGGATTTAGATATGGTGGAAAATATTGCATCAACGATTAGAAATAGTTTTCGATTGCTTTTTCTGACCAATTCGACCATTTAAAAGTATTATTACATGCCTAAAAACTGTCCTTGATCCATCGAAGCAGACTTTATAGACAATGTTTTTTTGAGCAACCAAAAAAAAATAGTCGGTTATACGACTAGTAAGAGACTGTAGACAAATAGGAATCAGGAGCTTCCTGATTCCTATTTGTCTACAGTCTGAGAACATGGTCCTTTGCTAACTTGAATACTGTTTCAAGAATAGTAGAATTATTTTATAGCACATTTTTTATAAAACAAAAGCTAATAAAATCAAGCAATAAGAATACCAAACACGTTTTTCTACTAGTAAATAGATACTGCCATACAAAACACCTGTAATCATAGCCTCCGCCCCAATAAACAAACTTCCTTTTGTTAATGCATGCATCAAGCCCCAACTTAAGCCTACGATGAATCCTCCCCATGGAATATTTGCTTTTCCAAACCGAAGTTCACCCGCTTTTTGACCATAAGCAATGATTGATAGTATTAGTCCAACTTCAAAAATGTAGTAGATGTATTGGAAAAGAAAAAGAGCAATACTCTCTTTTTTAGCAAGTTCTCCTAAAATTTTTAACGTTCCCCAGCTCCATGCGTTTGAAGCAATACAAATTAGGACTGACAGAATGGCCACGATTAATTTTGATATTTTTATAGATTTCCTACTGCCTGTAATATCAAAAGAATAGTGATTTTTTGCATATCTTGCTAGCAGCAGCGTACAGGCTCCCCAAACAAAGCTTGTTAAACACCAATGAAGAATATGTTGCGCAGTGGTCATTTCATTAAGTGAATTGCTATAGACCAAGCTTTCTAAAAACAGTAGTAACAGTTCTAATCCTACGCCTCCAAAGGCTAACATGGCTAAACTAAAAAAATCCCAACTTTTGACTTCCTTTTTCATCTTGAAATCCTATCTAAAAAGTTATTTTGATAATTAAATCAAATTATACAGATTTTGTGAAAAATAGTAAACATGCTTTTATATTAGTCAAATGGAGAAATACGATGTTATATTAGAAGTTGTGAGAACAAGCAATATTTCCAAGGCCGCAAAAAAATTGAACTATAGTCAATCAGCAATTAGTCAAACAATTAAATCATTTGAAAGTGTAATGGGCTTTCCGATTTTCAAACGCTTAAATTCAGGTGCACAGCTCTTACCAAATGCACAGGCTGTTATTAAATCACTTGAAATTATTCATCAAGAAAACCCAAAATTGCAACAGCTCTCCGATTCTATGACCCAGTCAGAAAGCGGAACTGTGCGTATTGGAAGTTTTATAAGCTTTGTAATGACTTATCTTCCAAAAATATTGAAAGAATTTACAACAAAATATCCAAAGATCAAATTTGAGATTTTTACAGGTAATCAACAAGAAATTTATGAGAAGTTATACCGAAATGAAATTGATATTGCTTTTACTTCTATGTATGGTATGGAAGAATTTTCTTGTGAAGTATTTCTAAAAGATGAGTTTGTCGTTGTCTTGCTTTGCGAGCATCCCCTTGTTACAGAGACAACTATTTCCATCAATCGTATAGTTGAAGAAACATACATTTTATCTGGCGAACGATTTGACTTTGAAATTGGTAATTTTATCCATTCACTTGATTTGGAACCACAATATACTCTCGAAATATTCGACGAATTGGTAGCTTTAAAGCTTATCGAGGCGAGATTTGGCATTAGCATCTTTTCAAATTTTTTTCTAGACAGCATACCTAATCACGTTACTGTTGCTATTCGACCAATCAAAGAACACTATTACCGTTCCTTAATCATTGCAAGAAACCCGGAGGTCTATTCTTCTGCAGCCTTTGATATTTTTAATGGCTTCGCAAAAACTTGGCTCGATGATAGATTAGGGTAAATGCCTGACAGATTGGAATAGCTCCGCCTACAAAAAGTGACTGAACCGTTAAACTGACCTGTTCATCTTAGATAAAGGACTTCCGCCGTGATCGCGTATCAGATGTTGACCTTGAAAATTACCTTTGGTGCCTTGATCGATACCATAAGAAATAATCCCTTACTCCTAACAAAGTTTTTCGTGCGTTATCTCTGCTAGGAGTGAGGGATTATTTCATTTTAAATCAAGGGTAAGTACAGGAATTTCAAGGCTATCTACAATCATATAAGTAAAATTAAATCCTGTAGAAATTCATTCTGGATTAATCTAACTAAAAGCTCAATCACCTGCGGATTTTTACTTCAAGAAATGTTATCTGAACTATTAACCTTTATTTCTTCACTAAGTCTGGTAAAGCAGATTTAAGTGAGGATTGAGAACCTGACAGATAGCTATCGCTAAAAAAGAGAGCTTTTCTTATTCACAAGCGCAAGCTCTACCTCAACTCCTGTAAAAAATTCGTCCTGTCGTCATCGGTAATTTCTCGCAGTACTCGGCAAGGATTCCCTACTGCGATCACATTGGCTGGCAGGCTTTTGGTTACGATACTCCCTGATCCGACGATGGTATTGTCACCGATTTCTACGCCTTGATTGATCACCACATTGGCACCTAACCATACCCGATTGCCAATTCGAACAGGTTTGGAATAGCAGCCGCCCGCAACTCGTTCCGCTGAATCAATCGCATGATTGGTGGTAAAGATCCCTGCTCTAGGGCCAAAAAGTACGTCGTCTCCGATATGAATTTCCGCGCCATCTAGTAAAATACAATCAAAGTTGGCATAAAATCGCTCACCTAAATGAATATTCTTACCGAACTCACAGCGGAAATCAGGTTCAAAGAAAGCCTCTTTACCAACTGAACCCAATAAGTCTTTTAACAGCTGGGTGCGCTGCTCTTCGTCTTCACCATACAAAGCGTTGTATTTCTTTGTCAGCTTCACAGCTCTCTTTCTTGCATTTAGAAAAACCTCATGTTTGTCGTTATACATTTCTCCAGATTTTGATGCCTCAAAATAGCTTTCTTCCATACGAACCGCCCCTTATTTAAGTTTGTTTAATATGTTACCTTAAAAAGGATAAAATACAAGCTGATTCGTGTTTTTCTTATCCGATTATTTACTGACTATGGTATGATGATTCTTAACTATACGTCTGGTTTTGAAGGAGTTGTCCCTATGAAATCGCAAAAACCCAACGATCTAAAACAGCATAATGTTCAGGCGATCAGAAAACTGCTAAGCCAGCAGCCAAATGGACTGACCAAGAGTGAAATCGCCCAGAGTATTTCCTTGAGTGTCGTCACAACCAATAAACTGATCAGCGAAATGCTTGAGACGGAAGAAGTAATTACCTTACAAAAGCCGGTAACTACTGGCGGAAGAAAAGCGCTGGCCTATAAGCTTAATCCCAACTACCGCTACTTATTAACCATTCAATTTCTTGAACAGGCGAAGCAGCCGATCGCCTTGTTCACCTTATCAACGATTGAACAGGAAGCTATTTTTCAGCAGACCCTGCCGATGCTTCAAGATGACGGGCAGGAAATTGTGGCGACTGTGAGGAACATTCTTCAACGGTATCCTAAAACTGCGGTAATCAGTATCGGCATTCCGGGAGTTGAAATTGAAGGCATTTTTCAAATTATTGATTTTCCTTCAATCAGCAAGGCAGATTTGCGAAATGCCTTGAGCAGGGAGACCAATCTGCCTATTTTAATCGAAAATGATATCAATGCGGCGACTTTCGGTTTCTCTAAGCTAAATGGTACCCATGATATTGTTGCTGGACTTTACTTTTTAGAAAATTATGCTCCAGGATCTGGGCTGGTCATTAAGGACACCATCTTCCGCGGGGCTAACGGCTTAAGCGGCGAGCTGAAGCATCTTTCTTATTTTGAAAAGCTAACCTTTCCGATAACTAAGGAGGCTCAAATCATACAGCTGGCTGAGCAGTCGCTACGAACGATTATCAGCCTGTATGATCCTCAGCAGATCGTCATTTTCGACACCGAACACCTGCTTTCAGCCGATCACTTGGATCAGCTGCGCCGTCAGCTGGAGAAGGTTTTTCCTTATGGCTATTTGCCGCATCTCATTCTTCACAATGATCTGTCCACTTATTATCTTAAGGGATTGAACGAGTTGGCTGTTAAAGTCATCCAAGAATCCCCCGTTTAAGTTTTGTCTTATCCGTTTTTTATTTGGACAGTAAATTTCTTCTTGCTGAATAATTGCGGATAAGCTAAAATGAAACAAACATAATAAACAAAACTAATAAAGTTTGAAGGAGCCTTTATGGAGACACAAAAAGAACGGATGCTTGCTGGAAAATTGTATACCAGCAGTGATGAATTACGGGAAATGAATCGGCGAAACCGGCGATTAACCCAGCGATACAACACAACAACGGTTGATGAAAAGGCTGAGCGAAAGTCTTTGCTGAAGGATTTATTAGGCAATGCTGGCGAGCATGTCTATCTTGAGCCGCCCTTTTACTGTGACTATGGGGATCATATCAGTGTTGGAAATAATTTTTATGCCAATTTTGATTGCATCATGCTGGACGTTGCTCCGATTACGATTGGTGATGATGTGATGTTCGGCCCTAGAGTCGGCCTTTATACTGCGGGTCATCCCATCGATGCTCAGGTAAGAATTTCTGGGCTGGAATTTGGGTCGCCGATTACGATTGGGAACAACGTCTGGGTCGGCGGAAGTACTGTCATTAATCCAGGAGTCACGATTGGCGACAATGTGGTGATCGGTTCAGGTTCGGTTGTCACTAAAGATATCCCGGATAACGTTATTGCAGTAGGCAATCCCTGTAAGGTGCTCCGTGAAATTACTGAAGAAGATGCGGCGTATTGGTCTAAGCTGAAAAACCAGTACGAAGAGGAAATGACAAACTAATGTGGAAGGGTGAATAGCATGAACAGAAGGCAAGATCTTAGTGTTCTCTCCCTCTCATTAATTACGGGAGCAGCCACTCTTTTGTCGGCCGCCATCCCTTACTTGACTAATTATTATTCCGCGGCTAGCGTTGGGACCATCGAAAGCCTCGTAGCAATCCCTAGTCTGGGTTCCATTCTTACCATTGTGCTAAATGGCTGGATTGTTAAAAAGCTGGGAATGAAGCAGACAGTATTAGTGGGGGTCTTGATCGCAGCGATATTTGGCATGCTGCCCTTTATCATTTCGGCTTTGCCATTGGTTTTTCTTTTCCGGTTTATTTTAGGCTTGGGAATTGGGCTGTTTTCTCCGCATGCCATCTCATTAATTTCCCTGCTGTATGATGGGCAAAAAAAAGCGACGCTGCTAGGGCTGCAGGTGGGGATTACTGCACTGGGGAATGCAGCTTTTCTTCTGCTGGCTTCGGTAATCATTAGTCGAAGCTGGCAGAGCATCTACCTTTTGTATGGGTTTTTGTTGGTAGTTTTCTGGTTGGTGGTTAAGTTTGTCCCTGATCGCCCGCTTCCTTCAGCGGATCATCCGCAAACTTCCAAGTTCAATATCTCTGGCAAGGCCTTCGTATATCTTGTGCTGTGTTTATGGACCTTTGTGATTATCTATGGGGTACAATTCAAAATTCCTACACTGCTGGCCGGCTTACCTGATGGGAATGAAGCGATGGGTGGCTTGACTTTGAGTTTGATGAATTTGGCAGGATTATTTGCTGGACTTTCCTTTGGTCCATTGCTAAAAAAATTCCCTCGTTCCTTATTTGTGGTCGGATATCTCGGTGCCGGATTGATGGTGTTGCTGCTGGCCCTTTCTACCAATAGCATGGTGAGTATGACCAGTGCCGTCGCCTTTAATTTTGTTTACTCCTTTACCGGACCGTTCATTATTTTGCAGCTAAATACCTTTACACCAAAGGAAGAAATCGTCAAAATCAACTCATTATTTTCTTTAGTGATCATCGGCAGTCAGTTCGTTTCGCCACTCTTTTGGAATACATTCATTCGTGTGTTCGCCGTCTCAACTAATCAGCTGCTTATGTGGATCGCTGCTTTGCTGGGACTAACAGCATTGGTGGTTCGTCTAACACTGTTGCGAAAGCACTGATAGTCTAGCTGCTGCTAATAGAAGCTTTATCTTGATCAGCAGGTCCAGCTGAAAACAGTGCTTCAATCAGTGAGAAGCTGATTTCCAAGCTTCCTTCAGAGGCTATGTATTAAGCGTTGACATTGGCGATTGCCTTTATGATCACCACTATTGAACGACCCCAAAGAATCAACTACTTACTTCTAAACGACGATATCATCATCTTAAACGATGCTTAACAGAGGTGTTCACACGACACCTCTGGGATGAGTCAACAGATGATATCAAGCTATTGATTTTTTCGATTAAAGCAGTAGTCAGGTTAAAAGTAATTATCTGTCCAGTTTAGTTTAGTTATACTGCAACTAGCGATGGCCACATTCCAAAGGCCAATTGTGGACTGATTTTTAACAAATCGACTTCAGCAAAATCTAGACAAAACGTCCCAGAGATACCTTCTCATTCTATTTTCCAATTGATATAATAAGCCTATACACTAACACTATCGCTGCGCTTAGGTACAGGTAAACGGGAGGAGTAGTAATGACTGATGGAATCGAAGAATATATCATGGCATCTCCTCACCATATCCAAGAAAAGCTGTATCAAATTAAAGCTGTAATAGAGGAAGCTATACCAGAGGCGACTTCGAGAATAGCATGGAATATGCCTACTTATTCCATCGGCAAAGCGAATATAATCCACTTTTCCGTTCAGAAAAAATTTATCACACTCCATGTTGGAATAAGTGCAATCAATTTCTTTAGAGAAAGGCTAGCAGGATATTCAACGACGAAAAGTACCATCCATCTCAAATTTGATGCTGAAATTCCAGCAGAATTGATTCGGAAGATCATCAGCTATAATCTTTTTGAGCTGCAAGCTTAATATAGACATGAGCTTCACTTTACTACTAATAGAAACAGAGGAGGATTCAGGATGAACCAGGAGGAATATATTCAGCTAGGTTTAAATGGAGAAGCACCACTGAAAATAATTATGCGTGGCAGTATTGAAGAGGTTGAAACGAACAAGGTAGGAGTTGTAAGTATTGTTTTTGCAACAATGGATAAGAAGTTAGCTGCGGAAAAAATCAAGGAATGGTCTAGTAAAGAGAGTCAGTCCTATTACATGGTTTATAGTGTCCCTTTAGATACTGATCTGACAGCTTTGGAGCATTATCCATCCATTGCGATTACTAAAGAAGATTTAGCATAGCATCGATTGTTCAAATGCAGTTATTCTAATAAAGATTTACTGCTTTTTTTGCAACTAGATACAATCCTCAAATACACTAGCAAACAAATCAGTGCTAGTGATAAAAGCTTAGCTCATCACACTGCTTTAGCAGAATTCTTTTTTCCCCATACTGCATTGATTTTATGAAGCCCCAGATACACCCAAAAAAATGATTCTGAGGGCATCTTAAAAAGGTTGGCATGAGAAAAGACCTATTAAGCATTAAGGTGATAGAAAAGGCAGGAACTTTTTAAGATGTACTACTCTAGGAAAGAAGGAACTTACTCATAACACGTAGAAATAACAGTTCGCGAGAATCAGGAAGAATTTATGACCTTGCGTTCAAACGGTGATAACTTTGAAACGTGTTTGATGAGGACTTTTTCGGACTGTAAAAAGGCAAAGATTTTTTGCGAACTATTACATAGTTTCAATCGACTGACTAACTTTTCCTCATTTTTTTTGAGGTTGGTCAAAATGTATAATCTGTTTAAAGTTAAGTAAATGGAGGTGTTCATATGATTATTAGAAAAGCAACAATTGACGATACCACATTACTAATCAGATTACGTTTGGATTACTTACTTGAAGACGGGGCTATTTTAGTACCCGAGGAGGAGTGCATCCTGAGGAGACAATTGAAAGATTATTTTTCTAAACATCTCTCGAACAATACTTTCATTGGCATTTTGGCAGAAGTTGATACACATGTTGTGGCGGTGGCTTATTTGGCTATTTCAGAAAAACCAGCGAATTTGTCATTCATTACCGGTAAGACCGGAACATTGCTAAATGTGTTAACCTATCTCGAATACCGCAAACAGGGAATTGCTACAAAAGTGTTAGAAAAATTAATTGAAGAAGCTAAACTAATTAGTGTATCATCTATTGATTTATCTGCTACTACTGAAGGAAAATATTTGTACAAAAAGTTGGGCTTCCTTGTTTCGAACTACACCACAATGAAATTAAGTTTAATGTAGTAGAGTTCAGTTAAATAAACATACTTATCTATTATTTACTATATTGGAGTGTTTTTCCTGACATCTTCCGTTTAAAGCAACTCATTTATGCTTTTTCAAAAATTATTCTTCCAGACTTCATAAAAAATTACTCGGAGAAACTTTATTATGCACAAATAAGAGTAACATTCTTTATGACAAATCCAGTTGGCAACCACATATCTACGGATAAAAATCTTAGCGACAAAAAAAGAATGCAGCACAATCCGTGTACGCTGCATTCATAAAACTAAGAATTAATCATTTGGCAGATCATTTTTCTCTGTAATATGCCGTATCAGGGATGCCGCCGTTTTCCTTAGGAGCAAATAGCAGCGTGCCCCCATTATTTCCCATCATAATACGATCATAATTTGAGTCCGTCCCATCTGCTTCGATGCCTTCCGGAGTGGTACCCTTCGAGGCAATCATTAAACTCATACCGTTTGGTGCAGGAGCCGGTTCAAATGACAAAAAGATAACATTGTTTTGTTTTTGCGGATTGCTCAATGAAAACTCAGTTACTCCTCCAAGTCCTTCACCAGATAAAGTAACTGAACTATTATTGAAGGTTAACTGATACCCATTTGAATTTGTCCAGGTTCCATTCAATGAAGAATAGTCACTATTCAATATCGCTGCTTCTGACAATCCAGTTATAATAGTTTGTTCCTCTGAACTGGTGGTCGTAGTAGTAGATTCTGTTGACGTTGAGCTGGACACTGCACTGCTGCTTGTAGCAGTTTCCATAACTGAACTGGAGCTTGCTTGCTCGCTGGTCTCTTTCGAAATATCTGAAGATTCAGTTGAATTATTTGTACACCCTGCCAATGCTATCCCCATTAAAGAAGCGATCAAAAGAAATTTTGCATGCTTCATTTCTTTCCTCCTAACTATTTTTGAGTTCTTGTTTGATATCTTTTATTGTAGCACACTGTTCGTTTTCGCCTTGATTTGTTAATGGGAATTTTGCATTTTTAACACTCGAAATTTTCACATTTCGCAATTTCGTCAGAGAAGGAAGGATTGCAACTATTCCATATGAGTGAAGCTATTCATCTTATTTTACCTCTCTATATACTCACTTGATGATGACCTAAACAGAATTCAGAATGATTTGTTCTGCTAATTACATGCTTTTCTTTTTTGATAAATCCTAGTAATTATAGAAGCAGGCAGACCGTTCCTTAAATAGATTTACGTTTGTTCCGCCAGTAATTTAATAAAATCAATAGCAGCATAATGCCACTGGTGGTCAGTGCTGTTTTTAGCAGCATATGACTCTCCGTAGTCAATTTTTTCTTCTTCACTTTTTTACTAGGTTCATAAGGTACTCGTTTACCACGTACCAGTAATCGATGAGAATTGACTCCATAAGGGGTGCAGGTTAATAGTGTCACGTGATCTTCTCCCTTAATCGCCTTCAGGGACTCTGTATGGTCGGGTTCAATGACTGAAATTTTGTCTACTTCATAGGCCAAGGTTTGATCCAGTACATAAATATAAAAAGGCTCTCCTTTTTTCAGTTCAGTCAAATCAGTAAATAGCTTCGCATGGGTCAGGCCGGTATGGGAAGTCAGTACAGAATGGGTTCCTTCACCTCCAATAGGTAAAGCTGATCCTTCCAGATGTCCCACAGCCTTTTGTAATACATCATCCTTGGTCCCATGATAAATCGGCAGCTTCACATCAATACTGGGAATCTCCACTTGCCCCATTATTCCCTCAACCTTCAGTACCTGATAATAATTAGCTGGCATCACAATACCTGACCCTGCTACAAACGGATCATGAACAGGCTGTCCTAACAAGTTTTCATTGTAAAGCCTTGCTTCTTGGAGGATCTCTGCAATCTGCTCCGGCGTTAGCTTATCCACTTGGTTTTGATAGCTTTCTGCCACTTGGGTTGCGTTTTTTTGATTAAAATAATTTCCTAAGAAAGGGTATGCGATAATTCCAATCCCGGAAAGTAACAATCCTATAATTAAAATGGCTCGCTTCATTTGTGCCCTGCCTTTCCTGTGCAAAGAAAAAGCCGAGAAATCTCGGCTTTTACTCTGTTAAGCAGTTTTTCTTTTATTCGTAGTTAACAAAATCGCTAAACCGATCAAAATGATTCCGACAACAACCATCAGCAAGGTTCCTGCTCCACCTGTATTTGGTAGTGTGAAGCCGCGTTTGTTTTCAATTTCCTTTGTTTCTACATGTTGAGTATTCGCAGTTTCAAAGGTTACCTCTACTGGTCCGTCTAACAAGTTATATTTGTCTGGAGCCAAGGTTTCCACTAAATAGTATTTGTTGTAAGTCTTTACTCCCTGCGCATCTTCTGTATAGGTTTGCAGACCTTCAAAAGATTGAACGTAGAAGGTATCTCCAACAAGTCCTAATGCTTCACCCTTCACAGCATATGATGGGATTGCTACCCATTTTTTGGCATTTCCATATTCTGGATCACCATAAGGAACAATACGCACAATGTGTGAGTCGGTAGGATCTAAAATAACTCGGTAGTATTGTCCTGCTTTGGCTGCTGTTTCAGAAGCTGCTAATTGGAACTGAGCACTTTGACTAATTGAACTGGTTCCACCAGTGTAAGTTTTCTCAATTTTGATTTCACCAGTGTGTATTTCAGATGTGTCCGTTTCAATCTTTCCATCAGGTTGTGTACTGTTTTCGAATTCAATGTCGGCTTTATTCTCAATCTTGTTTTCATCATCATCTCCGTTGTTAATATTCCCATTGACTGTCGTCTCAAAGTCAATGGCGATTTTCACAACTCCATCAGTTTTTGCTAATTTTTCAATCCCAGCTGCTGTTAACGCAATGACAATCTTTTCTTTATTTGGAGATGCAGCTGGCGTATGAGTCACAGTATAATCAGCAGGATAATCCAGTGTCACTTTAACAGCTGGAACAGCATCAATCCCTGTTACTACTACACCAGGGGCAGGAGTGTCAACAAAATTCAATCGTTTGTCCAATTCATCGGTTACTGTAAATACCGTATAGTCAGCAAAATCTTGTGGTAAATTTGCTGTAATACTCCACTTTACTTTATCACCAACGATTACCGATGGCTTATCTGGTTTTTTCTCTGGATTCAAGCCTTGGTTCTTTGGATAAACATGAACATCGTCGTTCCAGTCTGTGCCATCAGCATTGGTCATTGGTACTGCTACGATAAAAGGCTTCACACCCGAAGTAATTTTCTTACCTGCATTGCCCGTCCCTTGTACTTCATAACCATCTGAACCCGATAAATCTTCTTCTACATAATAATAACCAGCATCTAGATCACTGTATTTCAGCTCACCATTTATATCGGTTTTACCATCTGAAGCATCTGAAGCTTTCAAAGTCAAATCATACTTGTGTGACTCCGCACCTTTTGACACTGTTAACTCATTACCCGTTCTTGAATATGTCCAGCCATCTTTGTCGGATGGCGGTGTAGCAGGTGCATTGCCTTGTGGTTTTACCTCATAGACATCAAATTTAATTCCTTTAATAGGAGGATTATTAACTCCTGGATTCCATGTTTCTCCCGTACCTTCGCTGCCAATATCAGCCGGTGTCTCTGCCCAATGTTTATGAATCGTTAAATCACCTTTGTTTGGTTTGGCACCTGGTGCGGCAAATGCCGAAAGCCCTCCTCCTAAGGTTGTTGCTAATATGAATAGCAATGTGATTAATTTACTTATTTTTTTTCTCATCTTTTCTCCCCTTTTCGTTTGTTGATTTATATTTTTTTCGGTTCTGCGAAAGAATAATCCCAGATCCTAATAAAACAATACCTAAAACCACCAATGCCATTCTCATATAACCGCCCGCATTCGGCATGCCATTGATTTTATAATTGGGCAGATAGTAGGTGCCGCTATCTATTCGGAACGCTGGCGGTAGTGGATCTCCACGTCCCTTAATCCCTTCAATTTCGCCGTAAAAGTCAATGGTAATAATCCAATAACCCAGCGGTAGCTGATAACCTGGTAATGTCTCTGTCTCAACCAGTAAATAATCTCCCTGAACTAAATCGTCAAAAGTAACTTTCCCTAGATCTGAGTTATCTGTACTGCTGATTTTTTCAATTGGCTTGGTCATATCCCATTTGGTATCAGATGCTGCTGGATCTTCACTGCCCGTCTTACCAGAATCGCCTTCTTTTGGCTTATAAAGTGAGAAATGAACCCCGCCTAATGGATTTTCTCGACCATCCTCTTTAAAGAAACTAGTTGGCTTGACTTTGTTGGTTAAATACAGCTCTGTCTTGTCATCGCTGATTTTATGACCCGGACTTACGCCATCCTTTACAGTACCATTTTCAATAACTTTGTATCTTACCTCGTAAATTTCAAATTGCTGGGTGGTTTTTTCCCAAGCTGTTTTGACTAGCCAATACCCCTCTGCTGCTTGATAGCCGCTATACGTACTGGTTTCATGCACCGCATACCAGTCGAAGTGTTTATCATCATCTTCATTTGGGTTCTCTAAGCCACCCTTTCCGATGGTCGCAAATAATCCATGATTATCGGTGGACACATCTGAAGCTGTTTTCTCCCAAAAAAATGAGGCAGTATATGGTTGGTCTTCAAGAAAATACCCTTCCGCAATCCACTGATAAATGTCAAATTGAACTTTTTGCTTGTCCGATGACGGCATGGGTTCATCCCGTTCGTTCACTTTGAATAAAGAAATATTAGGCTTACGATTTTTCAGAATAAAATGATTGTTGTTGCTACTGCTGGGTTTTTCATAATCCGGCCTGCTCATTTCTTTTCCGAATTGATACTCCGGCAAAGAGAACATGTCTCCATCACTCAATCGAACAACCCAATAAACTTCACGGTTACCGTTAGTTAAGTCGTTTTCTGCCAGGAGATAATCTGGATAGGTTTCGACCTCTACGATTGCGTAGTACTTTTCTAACTCTTCTGGGGTATTAATACTAGGAACACGAATTCTTCCTAATGCGTCAGTAGCTACAGGACCCTCGATCTTTTTCCATAAATCCGGGTTGCTTTTCGGGCCTTGTCCGTTATCCCAAGCTATAGGACGAGCAGGATCGGTTGGTTTAGGTTGGTATTCATATATATCAAAAGCAACCTTTTTCTCTCGCCCTTGATCATCAACTAACGGATTACCGTTGGGATCGACTGACGGCATCGCTTCGCCATTCTTTCCTTGTTTATAAAAGGTGAAGGGTATCTCACCAACTTGGGTATAATACAGCTTTATGACTAGTTCAACATCTTCAGTTATTTCGCCTTTGATTAATCCATATTTTTTTGATAGATCCTCTCGATAGGTATAAGAAGTCAATAAATCCAATAAGGGTTCGCCGACAATTTCCTGACCGAGATAGCCATACTTTTCTTCGGTTTCTGCCAATGTGAAATTACTTTCTTCTTCACCGCCAAATTCATTGACCTGGACATAATGCTCGACTGTATATTTATACTGCGGCAGCTTCTTATTCCAGACAGTTACTGTTGGCCCTCTTGGAGTAGCTGAAGGAATCACAAACTCATCTGATACAACTTCTTTTCCATTCCATTGAGGAGATTTTTCTTCATCATAACCAGCCGCGGCCTTGGTCTCGACAAAACGGTACGTTCCATCAGCTAGAGCTAAAGCCTCAAAATCAACCACAACTAATCCGTTGGCTGTTTTTTCTACTAGTCCTCCAGCGCCGCCCTCTGCCGCTTCATAATACTTAATACCATCTGTTTTAAAGGAGAGGATTGCTCCCTCTTTCCTAACATCTGTCCATTCTCCCGAGTCATTTTGGACTTGTAATTTGAATTCCGCTCCATTTATAGGGATGTACTCATCATCGGCATCACGCTCGACATCAAATTTTTGCAGCATGGCTTGTCTTCTGTTCAACTCAATTTTCCCGTAAGGATTCCTTAACATACCTTCAGCAGTATCTTTTTTAGGCATTGTTTCAGGGTCTGGAATACTTTTCAAAGTCAGGGCACTATGAGTATAAATCTCCGAGGTATTCTTAATAGCCTCGATGGATGGAGTATCCGGCGGGTAACGAACCGTCAAAGAAATATTGTAGGCAGCAGCTGCTCCTTCAATAACATTTGTGTCGCCATAGGTGATGGCATAATAGTTTTCTAATAATTCCCGGTCTGTCTCTGCATAAAACCCACGTTTGATCGTAAAGTCGGCTGCTTGAACCGCAAAATCCGTAATATCAACTGATCCGTTCCCTATTGGATTCGTGATGGTTCTCTTTACATTATTCTCATTCGTTAAACTACTTAGTTTCGGCTGCTGATTGTCTGCATCCTTCATTGATCCGAAATGCATCATCACCGTTGATTCACCCGAAGCATCCTTGTAAACCCCATATTGAGGGTACGCACCTTGGACCCGCTTTTTAAAATTCGTCTTCGTTTCATTAGGTTCTTGCTTCAGCAATTCGAAGCCTGTGCCTGGCTTAGGTTTTAGAATATCGTCAGTATCTGAATTATTCCGATACAGAGGGCCTGAACCATAATCTGCTAAAACAAGTGATTCAAACGCATTAGACGTAGAAGGATACACACCTTTTTGCTGAGCATAGTTCTCTGGGGTTAACCCTATCGGTATCTGAATATAAGCACCTATTGACAAAGCTGTCATTTCAGCTCCAGCCGGTAATACATCTTCTATATAGCCGCCTAATTCACCACCACCTTCTTTTCCATCTGGAGCTTCAACATCCGTATAATTTGTTCCCCAAGGTTTCCACACACTTCGATCAGGCTTGTCTACGTAAAACCCTTGATACTTTCCATTACCGCCATTTACATGGTAGTTTACTTCATCTCCACTTAGCTCAAGATTCGCTGCACCATTGAACTGAATTCCCCATTGAATCGAATGGTTAGACGCCGCCGCTGCGAACTTGAAGGAGAAGCCATTAGTGGATTGCAATGGTGTTTTCTCAAACGTAATCTCTTTTACAAGCGGATTTCCATTAGCATCTCGCCCAAAGGATACCTCTTGGGTGCCGTCCTTTGTTACATAGTTCATGAACCCGGGAAAATCAAGCTCGCTATTAAGACTACTTGTTGGGAATGTCATAATTCCATCTAAAAATTCGATGTGAACAACCTGGGCATTTTTCTCCACAGAATTCTCAATGCGGTATTGATAGATCGCCTCTTCACCACTGCCGGTATCCACCTTCATTTCACTCCAACCGCCTTCTGTCGCATACCAGTGGCCGCTGCTAGTATCCGCTACCTGAGGAATCACCAAAACAAAATGATCACCAGATACTATGTTTGGGCCTCCTGTATCTATTGACCAAGAAAATTTGAAATCGTAGGCTTGGTACGAGATTGCATTACTCTTAGGACTAGCTGTTAGCGACTCTTTATTTCCATTGACCTCTCGGAATATTTCCCAATCAGTTACAGTGACTGAGCTGAGAACATCTTGACCAGCATTGGTCCCCTTTTGAGGCGTTTGCTGTTTTTGTGGCGCATCGGTAGGTTCTTTTTCTTTTAACTCTTCTGTACTTTCTTCGGATTCTCCTGTGCTTTCCTTCACATAATCGGACTTACTTATTTCACCTGTGCTGCTGCTTTCTGCGGACGTCTCCCCCAGCTTCTCTGTACTTGACATCAATGGATTGTCGATGCTGGTTTTGATTTTTTTACTTGCCGTGTCAGAAGACGTGGTACTTTCCTGTGATTGTCCCAACGAAAGCGTTGGAACCAAGGTAGAAAACAAGAGAATAAGAATAGCAATCAAACAAAAGAACTTCTCTTTGCCCTTAATAAATTTATTCACCTTTTTACTCATCCCCTTCTTTCTTTATCTATCATGATTTAAGGGAGATACCGCACCATAATAAAGAATTTTATAAAATAACGTTTGTTATAAAATGGAGTACAAACTTTTGGATCAGCTTCATTTAAACAATATATTCAGCAATAGCGTCATTGAGTCTGTAAAGCTTTGTAATTTCAAAACATCCTGATATTCTGAAGATGAAATTTTTATATTCATCAGAATATTGCTTAGTTGATTGCTGCCTGTAGCAGACTGAATTAATTCTTTCAAAAATATCTACGCTGATTTTCGAACTGAACTACATTGATTTATATAAAACTTTTAGTGTCACTCTTCAGGTTAGAGTGATTTTGATCATAGCCATAAAGAAATCGTAGTTTTTCCTTGTGGTTTTCAACTAAATATGACTTAACTATTTTACTAACCCTTTCTCAAACTCCGATACCTTGATAACTTATCTTTGAACCAGCCGATAACCTTTTCCCCAAAAGGTCTGTACACTATCCTCATCCATTCCCAGATCTACGAATTTTATTTTGATTCTTTTTATTATGCTAGAGATTTGGGCAAGATTAGAATGGGTAACTTCAGACCAAATTTTTCCGCAAATTTCTTCTCTTGACACAATGTCTCCGTCCGCATCTCGTAAGATTTCAAAAACCATCTTTTCTTTTTTACTAAAAGGAATAAAGCTCTCCAAGTCAGACTTGCTTAAAGATGAACTATCCGAAAGTTTACTCACTGCGTCATTTCGATTTCTTTGAGATAATTTTTCTCTTAGGGATTCAAGTTCTTCATTAGTAATGATAATGTCTTGAATCTGTCTTTCCATGTTTTGAGGAACCTGGGTCAGGGATGACGACTTTCTATACAAAATAGATGAAGGAAATTCCCTTCTCTTTAACAAAGATTCCACTTCGGTATCGGATACTGTTTCACTAATAATGATAATTTGAAAATACTTCGTGATATTGTCTGAAGAAATTTTGTTCTTCAAGCTGCTCAATAACGCGCAGCTGCAAAAAACTTCATAACCAAGCATGTGGAGCCTTTTTACAAATTCTTCTTCTACAGGTATGCATTTGGTTAAAATCAATACATTCATTTGAGATCTTCCTTTACTGTCATTTTTTTCAATAGCTTATCAACAACAATAGTTTAGATAAATTTATATTTTTGAGACTAATCAATTCTTATTGTTATTGATTGCGATATAATAGTCATAACTCAGTATGTAAAAAGTTGAGTAGTTTACGCTAAATTATCAATTAGACATTGTTGCTTAGCAGCTATTGAAATATATTGGTCATCCTTTTTATTCCATTACTTAATCTTCATAACAATTTTCTACCAAAAGAGATTTCTATTTTCTTTTTCGTTGCAAAAAAAAGAAAACCTGCAAAACACTGATAATAAACAGCATTTGCAGGTAGTTTGACGGCGAATGACGGCTTATAAAAAAAGATAAACTTACTTGCTTTCAAAAAATTGATATCCTCTCAATTAAAGAAAGCGTTTTTAATAAAGGCGTTTTTAAACAGTCCTCAGACTCTATCTTTTTTTGCAAACGCTTTATACTATTTCTTTTTCCATATTTTCTATTGTCGCAATTCGTTCTTCAATCATTGAATCTGCGTATGTGTCTAAGGTTGTCTTTATAGAAGAATGCCCCAACAGAGAACTTACGGAAACGGCGTTTGCCCGAGATTCTAAGCATCTGGTAGCAAATGTATGACGTAATTGATGAAAATGAATAGACTCTAACCCTGCTGCCTTACGAATTTTATGAAAATGATAGGTGATTAAACGAGGTTCGCAGGGTTTTTCATTATTTGATAAAACAAAATCATTTTTAGCCTTAAGAAAACGATCCCTCAACCATACTTTTACAGCTGTGCTCATGGGGATAATTCTATTAGATGAACGAGTTTTTACTTTACCGATGATTATCTTTGTTTTATTCTTGATATCTTTAATTGGAATACGCTGCAGTGTCTTCTCAATGCGAATAATTCCTCGTTGAAAATCGATATTCTCCCATTTTAAAGCAGCTATTTCTCCAATTCTGAGCCCCGTTCGCAAGCTTAACAGTACAGCCAGACCCATCCCGTCCAACTTCTCTATAGCAGCCTTTTCTAGCTCTTTTTGCTCACCGGTACTCAAAGCTCCTACCTTGTTATAAGCTTCTTTCGGTAGAATTACCTTTGTTGCAGGGTTTGTGACCAGCAAATGATTTTCAACAGCTTTTTCAAAACAATTATTTACCAATCGAAAAATTATTTTTATTGAAGCTGGAGACAGATTACTTTCTTCCCAGGCTGTTACCATATCCTGGAGCGTCGACTCATTTATTTCATTTAGCGAACTTTCTCCAATATAAGGAATAATATACTTAAACATTTTGTAATAATATCCATTGTAAGTTGATATTTTTAACGTTTTTTCGATTTCTGCTAACCATTCATTGGCCCAGGCAACCATCAAAATGGATGAAATTCCGTGTGCTTCCTGTAGTGTTTGATATTGTATTTTGTAAGGATATAGCTTCAGCTTAACCTCTTGGTAGGTCTTTCCATAAATATAACCATATTTTATTTTTCCGTCTCTTTTTCTTCCTTTAATATATCTGCCTTCCCAGCGTTTGTCTTTTCTTTTATAAATGTTTTCACCACGTCTGCTCAAAATTCTTCCCCCTAAATATAATGACGGCTTAACTGACGGCTTAAAAAAACGAGTAATTGGTTAAACCGTAAAAAAATGATATAAAAAAATTAGTTTTGTTCAATCAATTCATCATGAAACGACCTTTAGAACAATATTTTGTTAAAAAGTATTGACCTATAAGTGTACTTTAATTATAATTAATTTAATGAACATCTGCTTGCCTAAACTTAATCCTCTTTTTATCAATCTTTTTTTCTTTTTTTTGCAACAAAAACGAAAAATCCTCCCAAGAGCCGATACTAAAGTAACAGATTATTATCATATGATCAATGTATATTCTGTACCATTGGTATTATTCTTTTATTAGCTAACGAAAGAAGTAGTTCGCGCATTTTTCCACGCGAACTACTTCTTTTAATTTGGCCTGTTACTCCTTCAGTGGATGGCGTTAGTGCCTGTCGGTTCCTTCTTTTGCCGGTGGGATTCCAACGACGCTAATACCCAGAGTCAACAATTCCGAATGGGTAATCATACCTGTTGTAGGATATTTGGTCGATACGCTTTTGTTTGAATTAGCTATCGGGTATGTTTTAGTATTGCTGGTTATTGGGTAAGTTTTCTTTGTACTGTCAGCCGTTGTGCTTGTTTTCTCTGTGCGGGTATCTGTTGGAGTAATTTTTTGTCCTCCTTTAACCCAGCTATCCTCTGTATACTCATTTGGTTGCCGATTTTGTACTTTTTCCTCGTTCACCAATTCTTCTAAAATAGATTTATGGTTTTCGATAGGGCATATAAGGTGATATTGCCGTTTGGTTCTGCTAATAGATTAGATAGCTCCTGTTGGGTAGTATAGACAGTTTATGCTCTATTATTTGAATCAAAGCTGTTAGCTTGCCAGCTTCCTGCTCCAATTTTCGTTCCGCGCTTTCTCTCTCGTACCAACCCTCAAAGAGGATTATTAAGAACAGCTAGTCTCCACTTCAAGAGTTATTAACAGCTTTTGAAGCTTGATCCGCGATTTTTAACTTTTCTTTAAAGGAATAAAACTGATGGTTCTTATTTATTAGTAAGGATCTTCAGCTTTTTCGCTACTTGAATTACAGCAAAGATATTATTATAGATGTATTCGTATACGTTATTTTACACCCGTTTCATTTGTGAATCTTTGAGTCATAAAAGCTAAAAAAAGCCTTCATAACAGAGCAAAACGAATTTTTCGTAATTTCACAAGAATTTTGTTGGGGACCCTAGACTTTTGCATTCAGTAAATTTTACTCTGCGGTTAAATCAACATTCACCTGTAGAAATCCTGCAAAAGTCTAGGGTGTTTTGCAAAAGTCTCCTTTTGTTTTTTTATTCCTTTGGTTTATTGTTTAGTCACCGGCCGAAACAAAAAATTATTTCACAGGAGGAAAGTTCAATGATTCAACAGTTAGGCACAAAATTACAAGTACAAATCGAACAGGAGGGCAAGGACAAACAAAAGAAAGTGAACTTCAGCAACGTCATCACTAACCCAGCAGAAGCCGACATTACTAAATTAGGTGAAGTCATGGCTGAATTAGCTGGCGACGAAAGCAGCTTAGACAGTGTAATCGTCACTAACCAAACTCGTGTTACCAAATAATCAAAGGAGGAAACAACCAATGACCGAACAGCCTTTTACTCAATATCAACTGTTTCATTTGAAACGTAATAAACTCGAAGAAAAAATCACCCATTACTATCAGGAAACTCGCGATAGTTCAGTGACTATCCAACTATTGTTAGCCATGAAAGTTCGCCATATGTTAGGCGAGTCTGATTTTGAATTGTTCCTGCAGGACTTGGTGAAGCATCTATTTGCCAATAACAAAATCACTCGTGCGTTGCGCCGTTACTTCTATTTCTTTAGAGAATATTTCAATGAAAGAGAGTGGAAGATCCTGTCAGCTCGGTGTTTTCCACCTGAACATGTCACTACTGAATTAATGTCCGTCGTCCCGTCAACCGTTGTCACACCTGAAACTACTACATTAGAAAGTTCCTGAGAGAACAAATAAAGGAGAGAAAAAATTATGTTAAAACTAGCAGCCGTATTTGAAAACGCCGCAGGCAAAAACCACAGCTGGAGCTTCAATGATCCAGATCCAAACAAAAGCCCAGAGGCAATTAAAGAAGCCTTAGAAGCTATGACTACCATCCACTTATTTGAAAAAGATGGCATTCGTCAATTTTGCAAAGTCGTTTCAGCGAAATTCGTTGAAACCATTGAAACACCGCTTTTTGATCTATCGAAACCAACACCAGAAGCCTATGTCGCTGATCCTAACAATATTTTTGCGGCACATATTATTTCTGAAGAAGCACCACAAGTCTCTGAAATGCCGGAAATACTTGTAACAGAAGGAGTAAAACAAGAGGAAGTTGTAATTGAAGAAGAAGCAACTGCATCGAAGGTTGTTGAAGCAACACAAACAGTGAGCGCTATTGAAAAGAAACCAGTGGCAGTTTCCCCTTCTTTGAAAGCTCCTGTTGCACAGACAGTTATTGCTGAAACAGCCAAGAAAAATACAGTCGCACCAAGCTTAGCATCTCAGCAGTTAGAAGCTTTAACCGCTGAGTCTGAGTCGTCAAAATCGGATAGTCTCACGATCCAGAAGCCAATTAACCCGCGAAAGGCTCAAGTAGATCGGGTCCGAGCCTATCATGAAGCCAAGAAGAAAAAGAAAAAAGGCAAAAAGAAAAAACGCTAAATTGATTTCCCACCCTACCCTTGTGGTATGTAAAGGAGGTGATGATCTGACTTAGCAGTGTTTATGGCGGTGGCTGCACTTCTCAGAAAGGAGTGATGCACTATGTTCATCCTAGGAAAGGGATTTCCGCCATGACTGTGTATCAGGCGTTGACATTGGCGATAGCCTTTGCCACCTTGATCATCACCATTGATCGACACCATAAGAAATAATCACTACTCTCACAGTCGCCGTCTTAAACGGTGCTTCATTGAGGTGTTATGCGCGCAGCACCTCTGCTTTGAGTAGAATGGGGATACATAATTGAGGGTGGAATTTAGCTTTTTCTGACCGGCGTTCTTTGATAATTGAATACATCAGCTGGAATTGACCTTTGAGGAACGCTTTTACAGATTGTAATTTTATTGAATTACGTCCCTTCTCTTCTGTTGTGGACATACTATTCATCTCCTAGACTTTTATCATCTAAATAAATATACCTTAGTCACTCCAATGATGTTCGTGCCGCACTTCTGATCTGTAAAAGCATTACATGCTAAAGGTAACGTTCCTTAATGAGTTTTATCTCGCAATAAAAGCAGATTGATCGCAAGTCGCAAAAAGAAAATCCACAGTAAAATTACTCGCCCAATAACTCAGAAAAGTTGAAGATCATACTGACTATCTGAGCAGTTTCACCAAGCTCCTCTAAAGTAGCTTTTTCTATAAAGCTGACTTCTCGCTGCTTTTCTGTAAAATCTAATGTTTTCACCTGCAAAGCGTTGATGTAGCCATGGGTTCTGTGAGACTCATCTAGCGGGATGAATTGACTTCTTTTGGTGCTGGTAATCGGGCAAACAGCTACTAACCCGGTCGCCTTATTATAATCGTCATCACTTATCACAATCGCTGCTCTTCTTTTTTGAATCTCACGACCAACACTAGGATTGAAATTAATGATGATGATATCCCCCTGTTCTGGCACATACCCCTTCGCTTCATGGAACATTAAATCATTTCCTTTCCTACTGGTTCGTCATCTGGAAATCCTGGCGCAGCGTCAATTGTTTTTCCGTTTTTCACAGCCTCCTTGAAAATATTCGGCTGCTTCTTAATAAATGTAATGGATTCATTTCTTCCTTTTACGGCAATGTATTCCACATTTTCCTTAATTCCAAACTTCGTAGGAACGGTTAAAACAATCGCATTGCCCTGTTTTCTTGTTTTCATTACATTCTCCCCTTTGTGAATACATAGTAATTACTCACCAATTATATCACCTGCACAAAGTAATTACAAAGTTGTTACTTCGCAAATAAGCTTTCATCAGTATAGGAGAAATAGAAACCTCTATTGCTTTTTCTTCTTTTTTTGGTGATTAGATTTCTAGCAGTCTGCGGATTTCCTTTTCTGCTTCCAACAAAAGATACGCAAAAACGCAGAAAAATGTTTTAGGACATGTAGAATGATGGATGAATCAGTCTGGGCTTTGCTGCCGGGCAGAAATTTTGGAGCTTATGCACACCTCCACCCAAAAGTGGGTACAAAAAAACGCAAATGAGTAACTTCATCTGCGCTAATAGGATAAGGATTATTTTTTTAGTTGTCTTTTTATCGAGCAATTAGACTGCTTTCATCCTCTAAAAAGTTTCTAACGATCTTTTTTTGAGTATTTCTCGACTATTTCTTCGGGAGAGTAAACGATTAAGTCTGTGTTCGCAAAATCCTGGGCATTTCTTGTAATGATATTTCTAACTCCGTGCTTTTGGGCAATTGCTACAATTAAATTATCCTCGAAGTCATTCCCCTCCAATTTTAGCGCATTGATGCAATCTAAGCCGGAAACGGGCAATACTCTGCTAATGTTCAATAGCTTGTCCAACTCGATCTTTGGATTTTTCACTCCATAACGCTCAAGTATATAATAAATATCTGTAATCATATTAGCAGTTAAATACCCTTCTATTATTCCGTAAACAGAAAGCAGGTATACTTTTTTTGATTGCTCATAGAATCCCTCGCGTTTCGTTAAGAAATCTAAAATAATAGTTACATCAATAATGTATTTCATGCTTAGATAACCTCTTTTGTTTTCTCTTTTTTCTTTCTTCCTTCAAATCAAAATCAGCAGGAAGATCAACAATACCAACTAACTCATTCAGAATGGTTTCATAATCGGGATTTTCTTCTTCTATAATAATTCGTTTTTTTCCGTCGTCTTTCATTTCGACAGTAATGGTAATATCTTCTTTATTTTCTAAATCAGCTGTTACCAACATTTTTTTAGGTAAGAGTACTCCTTTGGCATTTCCCCATTTTTTGATTTTTGATTTTTCTTTTTCTAATTCCATCCAGTTCTCCCCCTTCAGATATATTATAGCATAAAAGTTATACATCATGTATAACTGTGAGTTGTTCACGTAATCTGCATCATTTAGGGCAAAATGTGCAAGCATTGGCAGGACCATTAGTCTCAATGAAAATCTTGTACCTCTCAATTTCCTTTTTTGTTAGTTTTTATTCCACTATCGAAAATCGCCAACAAAGAGAATTTACCGTAAATGAGCTATTCAAGATTCAAATTATCTAAAGCTTTATAAGCTACTCGATTCTTTAAGATTAAGTTAAGCTCAGTAAAATCATTCTATCATCGATTCAATCGAGCTAATCTGAAAACGTTTAGAAAAACTTAAGTCAAAACCACCAATATTTCTGAAAAAATTAGACAACCTTAATCAGATCATGGTGGAATTCTGCAAAAGATATGTTATTCTATTCCTATGGTTTATCTTCGAAAAGAAAGGGGTGGCGTTCACGTGATTAAATTGTATATAGCTTCATATTGTGATTCTTGCAAAAAGGCTCGTTCCTGGCTGGTCGAGAATCAGATTCCCTTTGAAGAGCGAAATATTATCAATGATCCCCTCACAAGTGAAGAGCTGAAAGAAGTCCTTAGTAAGACCGAAAATGGATCAGAAGACATCATTTCTATTCGTTCAAAATCTTATAGAGAATTGAACCTTGACTTTGAAGACTTATCCTTTAACGAGCTGATTCAAGTGCTGGAGGATCACCCTGATTTATTAAAGCATCCGATCATTTTTGATGAAAACAAACTTCAGCTTGGTTACAATAAAGAAGGCATTCAACAATTCGTCCCGCGCAAAGTACGCAGGGCTACTGAAAAAGTATTTTTAACGATTCTTTTAAATGATGAAAATCTTAAAGCCGGCAGCATGGATCTGTTTAAAGAAGAAAAGAGTATCTAGTTCGCTTTTAGAAAACTAAACTAGTTCTTGTGCTTGATCGTGTAAAAAAGAACTGCTCAAAAAATCCGAGCAGTTCTTTTTTATTGCTGCAAAATCCACGATCATTGGGGCATCACACTTTTCTATACCGTCGCAGTCCAACAATGTTCAACAAGGTAAAACCAATAATGAACAAAACCAGTATCCCTAAATCAAAGGATATCGCTGACCACCCTTGCCCCTTAATCATCACATTCGTCAAGGCTTCCCCGCCATAGCTTAAAGGGAAAATGTAGGAGATCTTCCGAACCCAATCTGCCATGCTGTCTAACGGAATCAGACCAGAAAAGAAAACCTGCGGAATAACCACTAAAGGAATAAACTGGATCATTTGGAACTCTGAGTTGGCAAAGGTCGAAACAAAAATTCCCATGGATAATGCGGTCAACGCAATCAAGCTATTGATTAGGATCACCCACAAGAGATTCCCCACTATTTGTAAATCCAAAATATAGATGGAAAAGAAAACGATAATGAGTGTCTGCAGGATAGCAAATATACCATAGCCGGTTAAATAGCCCAGCACAATCTCGCTTCGCTTAATTGGTGTCGCCAGCAAACGCTCCAAAGTTCCGGTAGTTCGTTCTCGCAACAAAGCAATTCCTGAAATCAGAAAAACGAAAAAGAAAACAAAGAAGCCAATGAGAATCGGAAATATTTTATCGAAAAAGGAACTATCCGCACCACCATATACATAGGCATTTTTGATTGAGAAATTTTCAACCTGTACTTTTTGTCCTGTTTGCATTGCCAGCTTCTGCAAATCCGTACTTAACTCGTTTAGCTTACTGGTGGTGATGATATTTTGGAACAGTGCTTTCACTTTCGCTGTATTGCTAGGGTCTTCATTTTCATACAAAATATGAAAGGTTGACCCTTTTAAAGTGACAAAGGCATCCAAATTATCCGTCAGCATTTTGTCCTCACTATCCTTTGCGTCATGGTACCTTTTTACTTTTACTTGGTCAGCTGGAAAGTGATCAGTTAGAGCAGTCGGCACTGTTTCATCCACCCCAATTTTAACGTGGGTTTCTGCATTTGTATCAAAGACGACATTCATCAGACTCAAGACGATTATCGGTGCAATAAGCATCAATGCTAAGGTGCGCTTATCTCGCGTCAGTTCCTTTACCACACGAGTCAGCATTGCTTTAAATCGAATCATTTTGCCTTCACCTCAGCTTTCAAGAAGACTTCTTCAATGCTGTTAGCATCAAATTTTTCCTTTAATTCACTGGGTGTGCCTAAAGCAAAAAGCTGTCCGTCGATAATTAATCCAACGTAATCGCATTTTTCAGCCTCATCCATTACATGAGTTGTAACAATAATTGCTTTTTCCATTGTTGCTAAGGAGCGCAGCTGTTCCCAAATGGTTACGCGCAGACTTGGATCGATCCCAACAGTGGGTTCATCCAGCACAATTAAGTCCGGATTCGCTAATAACGTGATTGCTAAGGAAAGTCGGCGTTTCATTCCTCCTGAGTAGGTTTTAACGGGTTGGTTCATGAAGTCCGTTAAATTAACCAGAGCCATATTTTTATCAATTGCTTGTGTTAACTCGCTTCCTTCTAACCCCATCAGGTTACCAAAAAAGACTAAGTTTTCTTTTGCAGTGAGGTCTTCATATAACGCATCGCTTTGCCCCATGTAACCAACCTGACCTAAGACCTGACGATTTGGCATGGCTGTGCCGAAAATTTCTGCTGTTCCTTGCTCAAGCTTTTCCATCCCCATCAAGCATTTAATCGTCGTGGATTTCCCTGCTCCACTGGGTCCGATTAAGCCTAATATGGAACCAGTAGTAAGCTCTATAGTAACGTTGTCTAATATTTTACGTTGATTAAAGGATATAGATGCTTCAGTCATTTTTGCTGCGATAGGAGCATTTTTTTCCATGTTCAATTCCTCCTCATTTTAATGGACATCGTGTGTATTATCTTGTACTCTTTGTAGTATAGAATGATTTTTAAAAACTACAAGTTATTTATTTACTTAATGGACACTTGTCGAAAATTGATTACTAGTTGAGGAGCTATTTTATGAAACAAGAAAAAGATATCCGTTATTATCGAACCAAACAACGGATTACAGCAGCTATGGTTCGCTTACTGAAGGAAAAAAACTTTGATCAAATAACCGTTAAGGATATTTGTGAATATGCTGAAGTAAGCCGCAGTGGATTTTATCTGCATTATCTTGACAAATATGATCTAGCCGAAAAACATCAGCTGGAGCTGATGGCTCACGCGAATAGCATTATCCAGACAGCCTCGCAAAATCCGAATAAAAAAAATGAGTTGATGCTGCATATGCTTAATTACCTGAAAAATGATGGGGAGCTACTGGCTCTTTTAATTTCCGATCACGGCTCATCAGAAATTCGGAATCAGGTGAAACAATTATTAAAAGAGAATGCCTTGCAAAATATCATTGACCACATCAATATTCAACTAGATACCGAGACTGAAAAACACTATTTAGTGACCTTTTTAAGCAACGCTCTGTTAGGTGTTTTGCAGGAATGGATTAACCATGGTCAAAAGGAATCGCCGGAAGAGCTTGTACAAATCATGAATAAAATAGTGAGCTTTGATTTTATTTGATGGGATGGTTAGACAGATAAAATCGGGGTTAACTTCCAATCTCATTCATTTTCACCAAAATTTGAAGTTAACTTCGAATTTTGGTGAAATAATACTGAAAGTGAAGTTTACTTCAAGGAGGACTGCTAATGTTTCAGCGACCAGAATATCTTCAACAACTCATTCAATTTGAGAATACTGATTTTATCAAAGTCATCACGGGTGTACGACGTGCTGGAAAGTCTGTTTTACTGATGCTTTTTAGGGAGCATTTATTACAAAAAGGGATTTCTGAAGATCGTATCATTTATATAAATTTCGAAAGCTTTGAGTATCAAACCGTCACTACCGAAGAAAAATTTCGCACTATAATTAGCGAATTATTACCTAAGGATGATCAGAGAATCTATTTCTTGTTTGATGAAATTCAAGTTGTTGATGGTTGGCAACGGGTTGTCAATGGTCTTCGTGTCAGCTTTAACAGTGATATTGTGATCACAGGCTCTAATGCAAACATGCTTTCTGGTGAATTGGCTACTCTTTTAAGTGGACGTTACATTGAAATCCCACTGTATCCTTTCTCTTTTCAAGAATTTTTACGAGCAAAAAATATTGATACAGCTTCTCGTAAAGTAGATAGTGCTTATAATGAATATGAGAAATATGGTGGTTTTCCCAGCGTGATCATCGCTGAGGATTCAATCAAGGATACGATCTTAGCGGGGATTTTCGATACGATTGTTTTGAACGACGTCGCTTTACGAACAGGTGTGAAAGACCCTGCTGTTTTAAAATCACTCATTCGTTTCTTAGCCGATAATGTTGGACAATTGGTCAATGCGTCAAAAATTGTCAATACGTTGAAAAGCGAAGGTATCGAAACCACTAGTCATACAGTTACTCGCTATTTGGATTTATTGGAGAACGGCTACCTGTTTTACCAGGCCAAGCAATATGACATCCGCGGCAGAGAGTATTTAAAAACAAATAGCAAATACTTTATTGTGGATACTGGTTTAAAAAGAAATGCGGTAGGGAGAAAAGATGGGAACTACAGTAATCAATTAGAAAATATTGTTTACATTGAATAATTACGTAGAGGGTACACCGTTGATGTCGGTAAGCTGAACAAAAAAGAAATTGAATTTGTCGCCAGAAAATTGGATGAAACGCTTTATATTCAAGTCACTTACGAATTACCCGATAACCAGCATGAAATGGATAATTTACTTCATATAAAAGACAATTACAAAAAAATAGTCATCACTGGCCGCTACCATGCTGTGGAGCAGGTGGATGGGATTCCGATTATTTATATTGTTGATTGGCTGCTTACGGAATAATAAAAAAGTGTCGTTAAGATGACTATCTTATTGACACTTTTTTAACGTTTCAATCTAAAAACTATGACCACAATGATTGAGCTACAGTTCTCAGAGGTGTTACTTTGTCAGCCTTTTCGTTCAAAATAAATTGAATAGGTCTCATTTGAAACCTCTGCTATAGGAATAAATTTTATGTTTTTTTCTTGTCCTGTGGTGATATAGGTGCTGTCCCGCCAAAAACTATGGTGTCGCTCATTCAACGGCTGGAATAGTTCCTCATGAATGTGTATTGGTACATCTTCTTCAGTTAATCCGGCTAAAACTAAAGGGCCCTCGATAAAGGCTACGCGATTAGGATTGCCAGGCAGCGTAACCATTTCAATAGATTTTTTAAATTCAATTACAATCTCACTGACGGAAGTAAGATTTTCGATGGTTACAAATCCCCGATTAGCTATATAGTTTCGTGGTTGATTATTGACCCACAGAAGTGTTTCCTTTGACCATTTTGGCACACGTAAGTTCATTGTACAGGAGCCTTCACCTGTTAGGATAATTTTATATCGGTAGCTTGATGGCCGTTTGCTGGGGATATCACTGCTAGATTCATAGGACTGAATGACCTGCTTGCCAACTTTATTAGAACGCTCCAAGGGTCCTGCCCCCAGCTGACTATCTTGAATAAGCTCTATTTTCAGCTGACCTTCCTTTGTTTCTAGGATCGTTTGGGAAGGAATGTACTGGTTTATGGTTACCGTATTTTCTTCTTGATAAAAAACACACTCTTGATACGAGCTCTGCGCCTGGACTAAAGTACCATGACAACACCAAAAATGCTTTAAAGGATCGCCCCAGTTCTTCTGACTACAAGGCTCCATATCAAGAAAATAAGTAACCATTCCAGTGTTTTTGTTTTGCTGTGCCAGAATACCATTGTATAGATTCAATTCTTCAAAATCTCCATATTTAGAATCCCCCGTCCACTTAAATAAATAGTGAGCCAAACGAATCATATGATAGACCGTGCAATGCTCCTGAGCCTTGCCTAAACGACCCGAAAAATCTTGAATCGGGGTCCACAGCTCCCCACAGGAAATCCCTCCTGTAATATAAGTCCCACGCTTTTCAACTGCCATTTCCCAAAAATTTTCTACAATCGATCGATACTTGGCTTCTTTAGTGACCTCCCAAATACGGGCGATACCTAGAATCTCAGCAATTTGAGTATTCGCATGCTTGTTGGTTAATACATCCTTTCCCTCTAACAGCTGATCAAAGAAAGAATGTCGATAATAGAGGTCAATTAATTGGCGATAGCGCGGATCCTTCGTAATGGCGAACAGCTCCGCCCAGATTTCTAACATTCCACCTGTTTCATAGGACAAGATATTTTGGAATGTCTCTTCGTTTACTCTCTCACACCAATGAATAAACCACTCGCTGAACTGAATAAGAATAGCGAGTGCCTCTTCGTTATTAGTATATTTGTAAACATCTAACAGGCCCATCATCGTTTTGTGAATGGTGTAATGGGGTGCCCAAACTGCTTGCTTTTTTTCCATCCGCTGCATGTATTTTTCAGGGATAGAAGCCACCCAGCCATCGCCGTTGGCCTGCTGGCACTTAGCCAAACCAGCTATAATTTCTTCAATTTTTCCAGCGATCACTGGTGAGTTAGTTGCCCCGTAAATTTTAGCAGCGGCCGATAACCAATGGCCGAGAAAATGGCCACGAATTTCACAGGTGACAGCTTCCCATCCCCAATGCCATTCATCTGGCTGTTCTACCTGCTCTTCCGGGTCAATGGTTGTGCTAGAATTCCCACTATAACTCCAAAGACCTGCTTCTAACAAATAACTACGCAATAAATTATCCGTCCGCAAGCTTAACATATAATCATAATTCTTCGAAAAACGCTTGTTAAACACGCTGTCTTTTAATTGGGTATTTTTTATTATTGATTTAAGCATCGTTTGTCCTTTCTACTTAGTGACTAGTGACCACCTTTATTCCTTTTTAGAAATTAACTCATTGATCAATTGAAAAACCATTCCAAATTCACTCTTGGGAATTTGGATGTTGTACTTTTGACGGATTTTTGAGAATACAAGCTTTGAAAAACCTAGGAAATCGTCAAATTTCTCTTTTTGCGCAAGCACATCTGGGGATAGCTCCTCATCGATCTCATCGTGCCGTAAAATCCGCTCAATCATAGATGACAGATGCAGGAATAGGTTGATTCTTATAAAGCTTTGAATCTCAATATCGTAAAATTCTTCGTAAGCAATAATGACTTCCTCGATTTCGTTAACGACCATTTCGGGATTTAAAAAGGTTAATCTAGCCGTTGCACCTTCGATCGTAAATAATTTAACAATTTCATTAATGCAGTCTTTCCGTTTTTCTTCAGCAATAACTGAAGCAAATCGTTCCAACGTTTCTTGTCCATTTACAATTTCTTCAATATTGACAATGGGAACTCGCTGCTCATTTATACTAGGAGTTGTAAAAATAGCGATTGTATTTTTGAAAATGGTTAAATCCTCTCGCTTGAATTGCTGCTGAACGTTTTTGTAATCCATAGTCAAAATCTCAATTTTTTCATGATCAAAATAATGGCTAAGAATTTCTTTCACCTTGATCGCAATTCCTTCTCCAGATAAGCAGGTCACTAAAATATTATTTTTTTGAGACAGCCCCTCAAAGTATCGTTTTTCAACGGTGTATTTCGTCGTATCTACCTTCACAATCTCATTCATGGGAACCTTAGCCTTCAGTTGAAGGGCAATATCTAGCGCGGCTGCCGATGAAACATTGTTTAACACAAGTAAATCTCCTTCGACAAAAGGGGTGATTTTTACATACATTTCTTCTAAGGATCCCATGTCTACAAATACAACCAAGCCATTTGTCGTATCGATTTGCTTGATATACTGAACAATTTCTTCAATCAGCTGAGTGCTTGATAATTCTAGCGGCAAATCGAAGCCATCGTAAACATAATCATTCACCAATTGATTGGCCATTGCTGCCATGCTCGTTGCATTGTTGAATCCGTGCATTGCAATTACGGCTGGTATTATCGATGTGATGATTTTTTTCTTGTAAAAGAAGGCCGCGAAAAATAAAACCAATTGATCAGCCTTTTCGGTATAAACCAATAATTCCGAAACCACCGTTTCTGCTAATCGAAGGTATTTGTGCAGCTGCATTCGTTCTTTGGTATTAAGCGCAATTGAAAGTGGATAAACGTAATCAAAACGTTGGAAAAAATGCAGCAGCTCTATCAATTTGTCGAGCTCCACTTGTTCTAATGGTATCCCTCGTTGGTTAAATAGTTTTTTCACCAAATCTCTATCATACTCAACCTGGCTTCCTTCAAATTCATTCTCAATGAAAATTTGATAGCTGCCGTATTCCTGTTTAATACAATAGTGAATATTAAAAACTAAATTTTCGATTGAATTCAGCAACCCCTGAAAGTTTTTTATCGCTGAGGTGTCTGCCAATTCTAACAAGCTGCTGCTTTTCTTTGCTTGTCCATCGCTTGCTGTTTCGGTTGAAAATAATTGATACCTTTGATCAGAAGAACCTTTTTTATTAATAACGATGGTCGTTTGGGAGTAATGCTTGGCTACCATTACTTTGATTTCATTTTTTAATTCTCCAACGTTGCCTTCATACTGGCTTTTTTCAAGCTCTTCGATTATTTCATAGGAAACTTTGATGGTTTTCTTTACTTTTTTGACTTCTGATTGAAATAAGGCTAAAACTAGTTCGTGGCGTTCTATCAATGGTCGATCGGTAAACTTTGGCAGTGTGATAGTCAGAGGAATTCTTCGTCTAAAGGTGGTCAATAAACTAGAAGTTATTTCTTCTGTAGTAGCCATAATTAGTCGTACATCTGACGACTGCCAATTGTCGTTATCTCCTAAACGCCTAAACTTTTGTGAATCTATTAAAAGAAAGAGCTTTTCCTGATTTTCAGCACTTAAATTGTGAACCTCATCCAAAAAGAGAAAGCCGCCTTGCGCCTCATCGATTAATCCTTTTTTATCGGTTTCTGCACCAGTGAAGGCTCCTTTAATATGTCCGAATAAAACTGATGACAGCAATTCGGGATTATTGGCATAGTCAGCACAATTTAAAACTACAAACGGTGCTTGAGGAGGAATCACACCATTGTCTTTCGCATACTGAAAGATCAAGCTGGCTAAATAACTTTTTCCTGTCCCACTTTCTCCTCGCAGCATCAATGGCAGTCCCTTTGGGTAATTAACCGCCGCTTTACACTTTTGAATGCTGCTTTTTAAAGAGGAATCATAACCAATAAATCCCTCAAAGGCTTGACTACTTTCTTGATTTTCTTTATAAACAAATTTGGTCGGACGAGTATTTATTTTCGTTAAGACCCCTTCTTCAACCAACCGATTCAAATGATGACTGGCATTGTTGCGGCTGATATTCAGTGCTGTGGAAATGCTTGATGCTGTGTAAAATTCCGTCTTTTCCTGGGTGTCTCTGATATACCTGATAATCTTATTTTGTTTTGTATCCATAACTGACCTCCAATAAGGATAGTTATTTCTATCATAAAGGCTTTCATACTATAGTTAAATAGTTTTTTAGTTGTCTCGGTGTTTGCTATTAAAAATCTTTTTACTCTGCTTTATTCCAGTTTTGAAAGTTTTTCCAGTCAGTCTAGAAAAAATCAAAAGGAGACGAACGATTTTCTATTGATCGAGTTGATCAATGAGAAACAACCTTCCATCTCCTCTCTTCCTATAATTCGCTGACGGTCAATTCTACTACTGGGTCAGAAGGTGTACGAATAGTGGTGATTCTGACTCCTTTTGCTAAAAGCTCTTTAAGTGCTGCGCGTTCCGAGGCAGTGACATTAATTCCTGCTTTAATCTTTTCCGTATTTTCTCTTGAAGAGATATTGCCCAAATTTACTTCTTTAATGTCTAATCCGTTGTTTAACAAATAGAGAACATCCTCTGGCGACTTTACCACTATGAAAACATTTTGTCCGTGGTATTTTCCATTTGAAATATTTGCTACTGCAGTATCTCTAGCAATGATTGAGGTTCTTACCGTTGGCGGTGCAACCATTCTCAATAAGTTCTTCTGAACCTCGTCGGCTGCAATCGGATCGTTAATGACCATGATTCGATTTGCTTTCAAATTATTTGTCCACAGTCCCGCGACCTGTCCATGGATCAATCGATCATCAATGCGAATATGTTTAATCCCTTCCATTCCTTTACCCTCCTATTTTAAAATGCCTAATACATAACAAAGGATAGAAAACACTAATAGAATTCCAATTACCTTGACTGGAGTCATTTTATTTTTTCCTAATAAATAGTAGACAAAAACAGCCAACAAAGCAGGAACCAAATTCGGCATAATCTGATCCAAAAGATCCTGGATTTTCAGCGTAACATCGCCCATTTTATATTGAAAAGCAACATTTGCTTTAACGACTGACGGGATTAATGCTCCTACAACCATCAACCCAATCGTAGAAACAGCAGCTGTAATGCTGGCCATTTTTTCATTGAGTGAATCAATCAAGGACATCCCTGAAATTAATCCAGCTTTGAAAAAGGGAAAGCTCAAGCCTAACAAAACTAAGCTGACGATCAGCCATAAAATAATTCCAAAAACATTGCCCTCTAAGGCCATGTATGAAGCAATCGCTCCAAAAATTGTCCAAGGAATTGTAATCATCACCGTGTCTCCCAGTGCTGATAGGGGTCCCATTAACGCTGTTTTTAGGGAAGTCACTGTTTCTAATGATTTGGCTCCTTCATTTTCTTCAATTCCAACATTCAAGCCCAGAATATACGGACATACCCAAGGGGTGCAGTTGAAGAACTGCAAGTGTGCCGTCATTGATTTTTTCAAATCTTCGGGCTTGTCTTTGTATACTTCTTGCAGAACCGGCAGCATTGAGTAGGCATAGGCAAGAGATAATTGCTTTTCATAATTTAATGAATTACAGCTGGTAAACATCCAGCGAACTAAAGATTTGGTTCTAGCTTTGGTAAATGTTTTATTTTCCGTATTACTCATCTTCATCGAACACTCCTTCGTATGACGTTGTGGTGGTTGCACCAACAGTTTCTCCATTGTTTTTATTATATGTCTTCAATACATGGAGCGCCCAAGCTCCACCTAATAAAGCTACCCCCATAATAGGTATTTCAAAGTAAGCAACTAGTACAAAACCAACAATCAAAGGGGTAAGGTAGTCTCTGGTTGGCAAATAGCGCAGTAAGATCCCTAAACCCATTACTGGCAGTAGTCCTCCTGCAACAGTTAATCCCCCAATTAGCCATTCAGGCGTCCGATTTACAATAAAATCAACGAGTGTAGGTCCCATCAATACACATAGTAAAATTGGTACACCGGTAGAACACATAGTCAAGACTGTGGCAATCCAATGACTAATACCGATTTTTTTGTAATCGCCATTTTGCACTGCTTTTTCAGCTTCATGTTGAAAGAAGATATTGATGGTCATTTTTAAAACATCTAATTGAACCATTAATAACGCAACAGGAATCCCCAAAGTAACACCCAATTCACGACTTTGCCCCGTCGTAATAGCAATAAATGTTCCTACTACTGCAGCCGTTGCATAATCCGGTACGGAGGCTCCGCCAAATTGACTCACACCCAAAGTCATCAGCTGCAGACTTGCACCAATGTACATCCCTGTTTGCATGTCCCCTAAAATCAACCCAACAATCGTTCCACCAACTACTGGCTGCCATAAATTAAAGTGCAGCCCATAACGATCCAAATTAATAAAAAACCCAAAAAAGATAACAAATGCTATTTGTAATACATTCGGTTCCATTTTTTTCCTCCCCTATTCATCCTCTTCTGTGGCAACATTTACAATTTCCCCGCACTTAGTAACAGTTAATTCCCCACATTCTTCAATCATCGGTAATATCTCACTCAATTTCGACTGTTGCATAAGTACGGCATTTAGTACTTGTGGAAAGCCGACATTTGACAAGATGATTGCTTCCTCTTTTTTTTGAAGCTCCAGATAGAATGTTTTGAATGGTGTTCCTTGAAATAAGTCTACCATTACCAGAACATCGCCTTCCAGCTTTTCTATCAGCTCGTGCACTTCTTGCTGATAGTCATAGACACTTTTATCTCTAAGCGCTATGGAATGAACCTGCTCAAGATCCTTTGTAAAGTAGCTTAATGTGTCAAGAAAGCCATCTGATAAACTTCCATGGGATGAGATCACTATATGATACATTTCTTCACCTCTCTTCACTTTACTATTAAGCAAGTAGCGTGCCAACATTAAACCAATCATATTTCCTTTAATAGCAATGGTTAAGCGTTAAAATAGTGTCCCCGAGGCTGTCGACACTACCTAATCTTTTGGGACACTGCTGAATTGGTTCTTGCACTCTAAGGTTTCTCTTACTAAAATAGATAATAGGAGGTGTTAGTATTGCTTTTACAAGAAAAAATGAAGCAGAGACGATTTTCCCCAAATGAACGAATTGTCGTTGATTTTATTTTAGATAAACAAGAACAAATAGAACCCTATTCTACTAAATCAATCGCCGGGGAAACTTATACCTCTCCTTCTGTTTTAATTCGAATAGCAAAGAAATTGAATTTCAATGGGTGGAATGATTTCAAACAAGCCTTTCTAGAAGAGGTTCATTATTTACAATCCAGTTTTAGCAACCTTGATGCAAACAAGCCCTTCAGTTCAAAGGATTCACCTATGGCGATTGCTGCGAAAATAACGCAATTAAAAATTGAAAGCGCTAACGATACCCTTTCACTTTTAAAGCATGACACCTTACGAAAAGCAGTAAGAATTCTCGAGGATGCGAATAATGTCAAAGTTTTCGGACTATACAATACCTTATTTCTTGGAGAAGAGTTTGTTCATAAACTGAAACATATAAATAAACGGTCAGAAATAGTAATGGTCCCCAACGCCTTGTACCAAGAAGCGACAATGATGACTTCTGATGAATGTGCAGTTTGCCTATCCTATTCTGGCGAAACTGGAGAACTTTTAGATACATGCAAAATATTACGTGAGAACAAAGTACCTATTATTGCTATTACAAGCATTGGAGAAAATAGCCTATCAAGATTGGCTGACGTAACTCTCCGGGTCTCTACTCGGGAAGCTTCCTACTCAAAAATTGGTGGTTTTTCTTCACTAGAATCGATTTCTTTAATTTTGGATATTCTCTATTCAAGCTTTTTTGCAATTCATTACCAAGAAAACTATGATTATAAAATTGGCTTAGCCCGAAGAACAGAACATAGACAAATTCAAAATCAAATAATAGATGATCAGGCTGAGTTTAGTTTTGATTAAAAGTTTACCTCAAAAAGACGTAATGATTGGTTGCCATTACGTCTTAAATCATTTCTTCCAATACTTTATTGGGGAACTGAAATGATCCCTCTTTCAATATAACTCTTTAAACTGTCCTCCACCACATCACTTGTTTTATATTTTGGCGAATAGCCAATCAGGTTCTTAGCATTCTCAATGCTATAGTAACCGCTGCGTGCAATATGGTAATATGTTTTATCAATATGATACTCATCATCGATATACTCACACCATTTTTCCCAGGACAAAAATTCGATTTTGGGATCACGATTGAAGAACTGGTACATCAAGGTTGCATATCCGTATAAAGTCAGTGATTCTTCTGCTACGGCGTGAAAACTCTCACCCACTGCTTGGTTCCTATGATTGACTGCATCTACAAACATCTGTGCCACGTCTGATGCATGTACATGATGCAATGTTTCCATTCCGAAATTTGGAAGATAGATTTTCCCACCTTCAGCAATTGTTTGAAATACCTTACTATCTTCATTTCCTAGCGGATTGATAAAAGTCCAGCCGGGTCCTGAAATTTGTCCTGGCATAATTACAGTGGCAGGGAATCCTGTGGTGCGAAACTCCTTTTTCAAATATTGTTCGCTTTGGTATTTCTGACAACCATATTCATCTAATGGATGTTTCACGCCGTTGGGATCCGCTGGAACAAGCTCAGCTCTACCATGTGCCCAAATAGACGAACAATATAAGTAGTGGGAAAGGTTCGTTTCTCTTAATGCTTCTACCATGCTTTTTACATCTTTCAGCGTAAAGTTGATTAAATCAACAACCACATCAGCATTCAAATCTGCAATTTTTTGAGAGAAATCCTCAGTCTTACTTCGATCTAATTTCATTTGCTTCACTTTCTCCCATGCGGGGTCTTCAATATATGGCTTATTGATACCACGACTGATAGATATAACTTCATGTCCTGCTTTGGCTAATCTGGGTGTGAGGTACGTACCGATATGTCCAGCTCCACCTATAACAACAATTTTCATCTGTTAAATTCCTCCTAACTTTGTTTAAATAGTATCATTATCTTCGTATCAAAAAACGTTGTTGGGTCCATCTTAGAACATCGTTTCAAAAATACTTTGTTTCTCTACTGATTTTTGTAAAAACCATTCTATTTTTTACTAATGAAACAATGGGGGTCTACTAATTTAATATAGAAGAAAACAACTATGGTTCCTCCAGGTCAACAGAGATTACCGTTCCTAAAATTTTGAATTGAACAGACTATTTGATACAAGGAAGCTGACTGTCCAGCCGTGCTTTGAGCCTTCTCAATACAGTATTTGAGCTGAATCATGCTACAATTTTGATGAAGGACGAAGGTGATGTTTTGATGAAGAATGCGTTGATTTTATTTTTTCTGCTGGTGATTGCTTTTTTTGGTCTGGATTATGAGTTTGGCAATATGGCAGATTTGGGTTTGACCACTCAAGGCTACCAGCAAGTATTTTTGGCTATATTTTTGTTGCTGCTTTATGTGGTCCCGCTATTGTATTTTTTTCATAGGATCGCCAAGCGCTGGAAAGTATCGATGGGACTGTTTCCTTTCATTGTTTTCTTGGGCGGGTTTGCCAGCGGCTGGATTGCTTCCTTTGGCAATGAGGGAGTTAGTTCAGGATTGACGGCATTATTTGGTCATTCGGCATTGTTAAAACAGTGGTCTGATGCCCTATCAGCGCCTTTAGTCGAAGAATTTTCTAAAGGACTCTTTGCCTTGTGCTTCATTTATTTGCTAAAAATCCAAAAGCCGCAAGCTGCTTTGCTCACCGGAATGGAGGTAGGTTTGGGCTTCCAAGTGATTGAAGATATTGCCTATATTGCTGAGGCTGCTGATAAATCGTTGCGAGGAGTGATTCCTGAAGTCTTAAATCGTATTTCCGGATCGGTGAGTTCTCATTGGGTGTATACGGGTATTTTTACTTTAGGTCTATTCTATTTGCTCCGGCACATCAAGGGACAAAAGGCCTTTCTTTGGATCTTGACCCCGGTTCTCTTGCATTTTCTTTGGAATTCGCCTTGGAATGATAGTTTTTGGTTGGGGCCTGTATTGAATGCTTTGACGATTTTATTGTTGATTTATCTGCTTTTAAGACTGGATAAACAGTTAGATGTGAACAAGCTTTAAAAAAGACGACTCTTCTGAGGCTTTATAGTGATCAGAAGAGTTATCTTTTTTTTGCAATAATTGATAACAGGAAAAGTCGTCCTGTCTATTATGCTATAGTTAGAGGAAGACTAGTTTATTGGAGGGGGAGGAATGTCGTTGAAAACCATCATTGATGAAATTACTGCCTATATTCGTGAAAACCTCCATTCAATTCAAAGTGTCCAGGAACTCGCAGCTTATTGGGGTTACAGCCCTTATCACTTTAGCCGAGAATTCAAACGACTAACCGGATTTACAATTGCACAATTCATGGCTTCTTTGAAAATGGAAATAAGCATTGAGCAACTGGTGAAAGAAAATCGTTCGGTATTGGGCTCCCAGCTTCACGCGGGCTTTTTAAGCTCAGGAACATTTTCTGCCAGCTTCGAAAAACAGACGGGAATAACACCCAAGCAGTATCAAAAAAAGCTTCACTCACTGCATAAAGTCCTACTAGATTATGAAAACTGTCTAGAAAGCCGAGTAACCAGTCATTATGAACCTACAGGAAACGAGGAACAATTTTACAGCTGCTGTGTCAATTTAGAGTATCCTCCCCATGGGAAACCAGGGATTACTTTTGTAGGTTTGTTTCGTTCTCCGATTCCTAATCATAAACCAATTGTTGGAAAAGCGATGGTCGGTGACTCTGTTTGTATTTTAGATAAGATACCACCTGGAGAGTACTATCTACTTGCTTGTTCCGTTGAAAAAAACAGTGCCCTTAAAGAATATTTTGTTTTAAAAAATTGTTTGCGCGGTCGAATACAAGAAGGTGTCCGTTTCCCCACTCATCACCGGAAGATTTTCTCTCTTTCCTTGCGACCGCCTATTGATCAAGATCCGCCTATCCTAGTTAATCTACCGCAGCTATTGGCTGATTCTATCAAAAACCGCAATTTACAAGAAAAATAGAACGGCTGCTGATGATAGACTGAGGTTGAAAAGAAAGGATGCGAAAACGATGATTAAAGAAGGGATGCTTTTTCTGTATTTTAGTGGACAATGTGATCAGGCGTTGGCCTTTTACAGTGAGGTACTTCAGGCTCAAGTATTGGAGAAAACAACGTATCTTGAAGCTGAGATGAGTGGAGGTACCGACTCCGATCACTTGATCATGAATGCAACCATGCAGCTTGGAAACCTAAAAGTTTGTGCCAGTGATTTGTTAGAATCAAAACCTGTTATTGGTAACCACACATCCATTTGGTTGGAAATCGATACCGAAGAAAATCTGCGTCAAGCTTTCAATCGCTTTGAAAAAGCCGATAGTCAACTCATCACAAAGCCTGAGCTGACTTTTTGGAACTCTGTTTACTGTAAAGTTCAGGATCCTTTTGGTGTTTTTTGGGAGTTTAACAGTCAATTATCACAATAGTAGAAGTGAACAAAAGCCTGCTTGGTGAACATGACCAGCAGGCTGAAAGCTTTTTCTTCTGACATTCAATGGATGGATGGAAAATAGGCTCAAACCCTTATTTGTCCACCCTCATTCTTGCTTAAATCCTGCAACCATACGAGCAATTGTGTCGTAAATAATGAGTTCTGCATCAGCGGTTGCTGAATAATTTAACGCTAGTTCATTCAACGCTCCTGATAACGCAAAGGTCATCCATGTTGGATTGACCTCCTCCGCTAAATAGTTCTGTTCTTTTAGTTCAAGCAAATGCCTTTGCAAAGCATCCATCGAGTTTTCCTGATCAGCTTTACGCCAGGCCTCCCAGCCCACTACAGCTGGAGCATCCACCAATAAGATCCGCCGACATTCGGGGGAATTGGCTCCTTTAATGAACCCAACGCAGCCTAAAATCAGCTGCTGCCAAGGATCCTCACTAGTCAGCGCTTCCTGTTCGATCTGTACCGCAACATCCTGCTGCACCTGATTCAGCACGGCTAAAAAAAGGCCCTGTTTATTTTTAAAATGGTGATAGACCGCTCCACGGGTTACCTGTCCCTCCTCAGCAATTTTCTCCAGCGATACCTGATGATAGCCGTATTGAGTAAAATGCTTGCGGGCGATTTGGATCAGTGAGGCGATTGTTTTACGAGCCGCTTCTTCTTTTTTCATAGTTTCCTCCTATTTTTGGTTCCTAGTCCCGTGCTTAATGATCCATTCCTGAGCTTTGGTACTGGGTGTTTGGCGCCATTGAGCAATTAGGGCTTCAGCCTTGTCAGGCGCATCCTTATAAAGGTCGTTGAGATTGTTGCCGACACTTTTTTGTACAAATTTTGCTGGGTCATCCTTTAGGTTGGTCAAAATTTCACAATAACGCTCGGGTTCATCCAATGCTACGAATAATTTTTCTGACCAAGGCAGGCGGAGACGAACCCCTTCACAGGCCAAGCGTCGAACATGTACGTTCTCATCTAAAGTCCACTGAATCAACTCGTCCATTACTTCTTGCGGATGTTCCTTTAGCAACGGCCGAATCGCATATTCTCCAGTAAAGCGTTTGGTTAATTCTTTTAGAAAAGCCAACGAAACCTGCCAGTCTTCATTCCCGTGACGTTCCACATAGCGACCAATCGGCCACAGCCACCAGCCAAAGCTGAACATGCCCTCTGCTTTCTCCAGTTCTGGTCCCAATAGCTGATAAAACACTTGGATATTTTCGGCATAGTCTGGACTCATGTATTTTTCCATCGCATCTACAATAAAATCAAAACGAGCAAAAAGTTCCTTGTCCTCCAGCTGTCCTTGCACAGACTCAGTAAGACCCAAGGCATCAAAATTCGAAGAAACCGCTGCGATTTTCTCTGCCAATTCACCAATGTAGGCATCATTATAGTGATCCTTATGCTTCATACTGCTCACTCCATTTTTTCTTTAAAATTAGCATACATACAGTTTGTATGTCAAATTGAATCCAAAAGCTATCCTTACGTAGCAGGAGCATTCGTTTTTGAAAAGCGTCAATAAAAAATACAATGGATCTCCTATTGATGAGCCTTAGTACTCAGTCAAAGGATTTCCACGGCTCGCATTTACGTTTGATTGCTGAAAACTTAAGTGCCACCTGTTATCGCAAGCAGCATTCTAGTCACTGCAGCTAAACTGACTCTCCATTACATGCAAAAAACTCTGCACGTGGCAGAGCTAACTTAGCAATGTTTTTATATCCGCCACCAGCACCCGATCAACGCGAGGCGCTGAGGTGTAATCATAATAGCTTGAGGCCGATTCAAAAAGAATGTACAGCTGACCATCGTTTGCAGTAATTTGCTCTAGGTACGGCGGCATTTTAATTTTTCCTTTGTACTCATCATTGTCCAAATCCTGAGTCAGGTGCTTTGAATTGCGATACAATAAAATCGCCGAATCACTGGAGCCAAAAGAAGTCGAAATCAGGAAATTATTCTGGTAAAAAGTAATACCTTGAGTTTCACTAGGCATTGTGTAATAATCCCGGTTATCGTCCATCACTGTACGATGCTTCTTCAGCTTTCCTTGATCATCGAGTGGATAAATCGAGACCTCTCCTTCACGATCCAGCTTGAAGGTACCTACATACAGCTTCTGATCAAAGTAAGTGATATAAGAAGTGACAGAAAAATCCTCAAATTGAATATTTTGGTCGTATTTAACTGGCCGATGACTCTCATCAAAATTGTAGGCTTCAATTTGCTTGAGAGAAATGGCAGAAATCTGCGACTTATCCAGCTCCACCTGCGAAGCGACCCACAAATTTTCACCCTTTGGATCGTATGCAATTCCCCCCGCATGAGGCATCCCCGGCAAAACCAAGGTCTTAATGTAACCGCCAGTTTGCCGATCCAACACATAAATTACTGAAAAGTGCTGATGGTCGTGGCTATACGCGCTAATAAAAACGTACCTATCTGCCACCGCCACACCTTGTGGATCCATATCTGTACTAGTTGAAACCTGCGATTTGCTATCCAAGGTTTTGGTTTGGTTTAATCCAGGAATAATATAGCTGCGAGGCTGATCGAGGTTTTCACTCTCATAAACAGCCTGATAAAGCTTGGGATATTTTTTTAATTGTTGTTCTTGCTGCGAATCAGTATAGACAGCCGGCGAAATGCTGGTACCGTCTTTTAACTGTACATCGTCTGGATTGCTGCAGCTACCTAAAATTACCAGCAAAAAGCTTAATGTCAGTAGTGCCCAACTTTTTTTCATGTTCTCTCCTCTAATTTCTGTTTTCTTTATGGTAGCATGATTTCTGGTTAGGCTTTAACTGATATGCTTGAGCATTCGGATTATTGAGAATTCAACAAAAAAGTGCCGACTATATTAATAGCAGCACTTTGTAACTCGATAATATGTAACAACAGAAGGATTTTTGATTAGTCATTTTCTAAACGCTTCACCTGGTCAAGAGACAGTTTCGTAACTTTAGCTACAAAATCGGGAGACATGTTCTCTGTTAATAAATTTTGCGCAATTTCTTTCGCTTTTTTGTGCTCACCTATTTTTGGCCTTGCTCTCTTCCTTTTTCTTTCGCCACTCGCTCAGCCGTTGCGATTACAGCATCTTGTATCATTCTTGCTTTGTTTATTTCCATAACAATTGTCCCCTCGTAAATTAAGAATCTTTCGTATCTAGCGTTAATTCTTTTACTTCTTCAATTGTTAAATTCGTCGTTTTTGCTACACTATCGATTGGCATTCCTTCTATTAGTAAACTTTGCGCAATCTCTTTCGCTTTTTTATGTTCCCCTATTTTTTGGCCTTGCTCTCTTCCTAGTTCTATTCCTTGTTCTCTTCCTTGCTCAACCCCCTTTTCTTTCGCCACTCGTTCAGCTGTTGCGATTACAGCATCTTGTATCATTCTTGCTTTGTTTATTTCCATAATCATGGCTAATTCCTCCTTGTTCAATGAATAGTAGTCGATTTTTGCTTTGGCTTCCTTAATGTACTCAGGTGCCGCTTCACTGGCTTCACCGGTTTTGAAAAATTGCTGCCAATGATAGGCTGCACTAGTGCAATCAATATTGGGATTTTTTAGATTAAAAAAGCACAGAATTATCAGCTCGTCCTTGTGAGCCGCCAGCAGAGGCTCAGCGGTATCCATGTCTTTTAGTGCGAACCTGCGGATGGCAGGCTGAGTCTTGTCGAACAAATGAAAATCAACTACATTAATCCCGTAAGCCGGACGCAGTGCAGAATAGTTGTTTTTCTTAATGAAGTCTTTGACCTTCTGATCACCTAATGGATCGCGGTAGGCCTCTACTAAATATAAGAAAGATCGCTCGGTGAAAAAATCGTGGGGCTGAAGCTGCATCTCTTATGTAAAGCTTTGCATAAGAGATGTTATGAAAAGTAAATAGTTATGTAAAGAACATCAAAATAGTGCCCGTAGATCAACTATCGTGATGCTCTTTACTTTACATAACTAAAGTGAAGTTTTCAACCATTCAACCAATTCTGATTTTTTTTCGTCCGTATACTTTGTATCAGAATGAACTTCTGAATAGTTTTTTTCCAATATCCTTCGCTTTATTTCTGGGTTTACCCTTGCATAAATTTCTGTCGTATTCACTGAGGCATGTCCTAATAAATCTCGGATATAAATCAAATTAACCCCAGCTTCCAACAAATGCATGGCTTTACTATGCCTCAAACTATGGTTGGAAATTTTTTTGAGAAATAAGTGTGGATTCTCCTGTCGAGCTTTTTGGATATTTTTATCCAATATATACTGGACGCCTGCTCGGGTCAATTTCTTATTTACATTATTTCGAAAGACGTATTGTTCTGAAGAAATATTCAGATTTTGATCTTTAAGGTATTCCCTCAGTAAGTCACGGACTTCTAATGAAAAAGGTATTTGACGATATTTAGCGCCTTTTCCAAGAACCTCCACTGAAGGTGGCGAAGAAAAGCGAATATTACATATTTGGGTCTCAATTATCTCTTGAACGCGACAGCCTGTATCATACATAAAGGATAATAACGCCTTTTCTCTGCGCCCCTTTTTAGTAGTATTATCAGGCATAGATAAAAGTATTTTTAACTCTTTTATTGTTAAATATGCTATTTGTTGAGTGATCTTTTTTTTGCTAGGAATGTCTGTTATTCTTTCCCATTGACTCAAAAAGGCAAACTCTTTTCGTTTTAAATAATTCGCAAAACTTTTTAAGCAACCTAAGCGTTGATTTCTTGTATTGATACTATTTCCACGATTTTCTTCTAAATAGTTGAGGAACCTTTCAACGATTGCTTCATTAAAATCTTCTAGCTTTATGTTGTCAGAAGTAATTCTTTCGTGCGTTGCTAAATAGTCAAAAAAGAGCACGAAAGTGTCTCGATAAGATTCAATAGTCTTTTTTGAGCAACCTAAGAATTTAGTTAAATAACTTGAAAAATAATTCATCACATAAAATGAAAAGCCATGCATGTCAATCTTCCTCTCCTTGATAGAACAAGTTACCGATATACTTTTTCACTTTTGTGCTCACATTTTTATGTTGCTGAACGGTTAGTCGTAAATAGTTTTCAGTTTGAGTCAGGTGTTCATGTCCTAAATAAACAGACAATAAAGGAAGTGCGGCATAAAGATCAATTCCTTCTTTTTCTGCCTTTTCAAGCGCATGAATGGCAAACGTATGACGTAAGTCATGAATTCGAGGTAAATTACCGCCCTGTCGATATGGAATGTAAGAGTCTACTAGTAGTTTCCTATATCTACGATATAGAGACCCTATAGAATAATGTTCGTCATAAGAATTCGGGTGATGAAAAATGAATTGGTTAGGTTCTAAGTGGGAACTGTAAGAGGTCATATAGCTTTGTAATTGTGCATGCACACTATCAGATAATGGAATGATTCGACTTATATGATTTTTAGAATCAATGATTTCAATAATCCCTTGATCCACTTTACAATGTTTTTTCCGTAAATGCAGTCCTTCGGAGCGACGCAGACCACAAGAGTAGTACAAAATGAATAATAAGGTAAACGCATCATTTGAATAATCCTTTTGATTGACGATCTTTTTTAGATTATCAAATAGACGGATAATCTCCTCGTGAGTAAAAATGTAAGGGACAAAAGAGCTTTTCAGGTATCTCGGTTCAAATGGATCAATATAAATATTTGGATAACCCATGTCAGTTAATATATGACAAATATCACAGAGTACTTTGATTCGCATGTTATGGTAGACTTTTCCTTCATTGTCAGTTTGTTCGCACCATTTCTCATACATTTCCTGTGTAATAATTGGTTTCGTTGGTTTAAACTGACTGAGAAATTTTGCAATTCGTCTATAAAAACCAACATAGCAGTCGCCATAATCATAACCTATTCCTCGTTTGTATTGAATAACACGCTCAAATGGTTCGTTGTAAGGTTCGGCGAACTTATAATTATAAAAAGACATAAGGCACCTCCAAAGAAAATTCTCTTAATTTGGTTTCGTCAATGGTCAGATATTTCTCTGTCGATCTTATTTGCTTGTGTCCTAGAACATTAGAAATTGCGCTAATTGGAACTGACTCCTGCATCAAATTTGTCGCAAGTGAATGTCTCATGGCATGGGCCCCCGCATGCTTACCAGTAATATCAATTTCTGCTCTTAGAAAGACTCGTTTAACGATAGAAGAAATTCCACCAATAGAAAATTTGTGATAGGGAGCACAGCTAATTAAAAAAATATGATCCAAGTCCTCATTGACCGCTTTTCTGCTGTTCTTAATGTAATCTAACAAGGCAAATTTCATTTCGGGCAATAATGGAAGTGTCAGAGGTTCGCCGCTTTTCTTTTGCCTGATAAAGAAAACATCGTTTTCCCAATCAAGTTGCGCAAACGTCATCTCTAATAAATCAGATGCACGTATTCCAGTATAATAAAGAGTTGTAATAACTGCCATTTCAAGTTTACCTTGAACAGAGTTTATATCGATAACATCAAATGCTTTTCTCATATCTTCTTTACTATAATAAGATAATATAGATAATCTCTGACTAGAATGGATAACTGGAAAGATAGAATACCCAGAAAACGGGCAAATTTGTTTATCAAACATCCAATCAATTGCTTGTCTAAGATTTCCACGATGTAAATCCTTAGTATTTGGAGAGCTTTCTAAACTATTGATGAATTGATGGACAAGTGTAGTAGATAGTTCTCTAAATGAATAGACCCGGTTTTTATCTAAAAAAAGAAGGAATTTTCCCATTGTCCATAACTTATTTTTTTTTGCTTGCTTCTGACAAGTGATTAAATTATCTACGAAATCTTTGTATTCTAAATAAAAATCTAAAAATGCAGTAGGGATATTTGTATAAGCCGTGTTGTGATGTCTTAATAAGTAATTTCCAGTGTGATAAAATTCAAACAGTAAAAGTACGGGGCGGCGAAGAGTAAATTGTAATTGGCAGTTAGGGGCATCTAAATCAAAGTCGAAGGATTCTTTAAAAAAATTTCGAGCTTCATTAGAGTTCACCTTCTGAATATTTCTCTTAACACAGAAAGTTTCAAAAGTATGACCAATCCATAAAAAATGATCCAGTGTATTGTCGGAATATCCATCGCCTTTCATTTTTTTGATAAGTTGATTCATAGTAGGAACAATCTGATCGGTATCCATGTAAAAACCTCCTTTTCTTTTATTTGGATACAAATCAACTGTACCACCATCTTTCATTATGTGAAGAAAAAAAGTGAATAGACATTGACAAATCAACGTCTGTTCACTCAACTTTACATAACTATTTACTTTTCATAACATCTCGATCGTCACCTGTCGATTGTCTTCCGTCACGGCCAAAATATCTACTTCTGTATGCAACAATTCAGGATCTTCTTGAAAAGCTTTTTTATAACTGTCAATGTGATACGTTTCTCTAGGTGTGAGTGTCTTGAATTCTTTGCCTAAAATGTCTCGAACAAAAGCCTTCAAAATATGCGCGGAATCTTTGCTGGTGAACAACTTTTTGAACAACAGATCGTTGGTTGCTTTGTATGCTATCATTATTTCCCTATCCTTTCGTTGATAGAGAAATTTTCACCTTTAGTATACCACGGGTCAGCTTTCACTATCAAAATCTTCTATATCTATAGATACGCAAAAGGATGACCATTCTTTTTTTATTGGAAAAACTTTTTTTAAAAGGTGGGTTTCAATTGTAGAACAGGTGGTGCGAGGCTAGTTGATTTACCAAGAAACAAAAAAAGAGACCCGTTTCGGCCTCTTCTAAAAGTTTTTAAAGGTTAGAAATCCTACAACAGATTCCTTCGCCAGCTTTTTGGCACTGGCAACAATTTTTTTGCTGTCATTGATTTTGACACCATCCAACACTTGCCCAACCTGCTGCGTAGTAAAATCGATTGCCTTAACGACTCCGTCTTTGGTTTGTTCCATTGCTTCTGTTAAATCCTCTAAACCATCATCGCGGCGAATTCGCTGTTTGCCAATAGTTCCCACCGTTGTGTTGGCAACACCATCCAAGGTCTGACCAATCACTTTGCCTACAGCCTTGTTCCGCTCAAACACATCCTTGCTGATGTCTCTTAAATCATCGCTGTCGGTTAGTTCCGCTGCAATATTCGTCACGCCGCTGATAATTCCACCGCGCACTGCCCCGACTGCTTCACCAATCTCTTTGAAAAATGCCATAGTAAGACCTTCTTTTTCGTTTTTTTTCAGTATACCATCAGTTGAAGGATTTGGGAAAGGGGTATTGAACCGATTGATCTTAATCAAAACTAATTGTGTAGATGGCAATCACTTCATCTATCCTATTAGTCCGTTACATTATTCAGTATATCGTTTGTGACCTTACTGTATAATATGTAGTGATCTCACCATTTCATCCAAGGATTCTGTGGTGATAATTTCTATTGCTCTTTTTTAGAATCTCATCACTCAAAGTGACTAAATAATTCCTCGACCGAGGATTTTTTATACTCATAAGTTAGTAGATCATAATATACCAACTTTATAATTATTTATACGTTCTTAAAAAGAATCGATGTACAATAAAAAGCCAGAAAAAACTATAAAATAAATTCTCCCTAGCTTATTCAACTTACATCTCCGCCAATGAAATCAAACGGATTTTCTTCTCCTCTGCCAACTCCTTCACCTGCTTAGTGAAGCCTCTTTTGGAAAACAAAAACAATGCCTTATTGGTATAAGGAAAATATTTGCTGTGCTGCAGCAGCTGCTCAGCTGTCGGCGTATCCATTTTTTCATTGCACCAGAAGCAATCACCTATTAGCAAATCTTCGTCCTCTACACCTAGTCCAATGATCGCCACCTTTTCTGGCTGAGCTGTTTTCTTTTTGCTGGAGGAAGGATTGCCCCACCAGGAACCGGCAACAGCAAGCTGGAAGGGCAGTCGTTCGCTTCCGTTTTTCTCCAGCAGCCAATCGCGACAGTACTGTTCAAAGGTAATTGCTGTAAATTGCAGCAGATCTTCAGCAATCTGTTTCCAGATCAACTCCGTCCGGTTTGTTTCAATGAACTGCTTGTATTTTGGAACATAACGATACCAGAATCGAAACAGACCATCAGCGATGCCGTAGATCGGTTTGTTCTTGCCGATCTCAGTTAGAGCGCTTCTCTTTTCAACTATTTCCAGATCCATTAAGGTTTCCAAGTACTTGGTCAATGGTCCCGATTCGATACCGGTTCGACTGACGATTTCTCTGACCTCAGTTGCCCCTGCAGCAATAGCAGCGATAATGTCATTGTATCGGTTAGGCGTCCGCAGCTCTTGCATCAGCAGATTATTTGGCTCTTCATAGAGAAATGTATTTTTGCACAACACATAGTTTAAGATATTTTCCTTTAGAGACAGATTGTCATCAAAGCATTTTAAATAAAACGGAACACCACCAGTCAATCCGTAAATAGTCATGAAAACTTCCTTCGGGATTCGCGGCAGTAGTGAATGAGCCTCGCTAAAGGTCAATGATGACAAATGGATTTGCCGGGTAACTTTGTCATGGAAAGGACTCTTGCTGTCTAAAACTTGTGCTTCCATAAACGCCACCTGTGAGCCTGCTAAAATCAATAGCAGATTATCCAATCCTTGATAAGAGTTTTCTATCACCTGCAGCAAACTTGTGACAATTTCATCACTTGATTTCGCTAAATGCGGATAATCGTCAATGATAAAAACAATTGGTTCATCTGATGCTTGGGCAAGCTCTGCTACGGCTTCAAATGCTGTCTGAAAATCTGCGAATGGCTTAATTGAATCGGCTGGCTCGGTTAAGTCTTTAACAGCCTGACTTAAATTAGCCAGATTGATGCCTGGGCCAAACTGATCAGCCGTAAATAAAATTGTCTGCTTGTCTTTGACAAATTCCGTTAGCAATTGAGTCTTTCCGATTCGGCGCCGCCCATAAAGTACCATTAGTTCAAATTGTTTACTGGCCACTATTTCCTCCAGCTCCGCAAGCTCTTGCTTTCTTCCAACAAACATCACTTCACCTCATTTGATAAGATTTATATTCAGTATATCATAAACTACTAAATTACGATCTACTTAAGAAAACTACTCCAAAGTAAACGTCCGCACACGAATTGAACTACAAAAAGCAGTAACTAGCTTCCAGCCCTAAAAAATGATCCCAGAGATTTGCTCTCTGGGATCATTTTTTGTCTGTATCGAGATAATTTCTAAAGCCGCAGTTTCACTGGTGTGGTGTTTGGCTTTGATCTTGATTAGGATCAGTAGGGGGATTTTGAGCCAATAGCTCTTGTAAAATTTCCACCTGCAGCTTTTGCAGATCCAGAATGTGCTGCCATTTGGTGGACATTAAATAATCAATTTTCTCATGAAGCAAATGAATTTCTACCTCTGCTTTGACATTGACTTGATAGTCATTGTCAGCCTCTACCCGATCACGATCTGCTTGGCGATTTTGACTCATTAAAATAATCGGCGCCTGAATCGCTGCTAAACAAGAAAGAGCTAAGTTCAGCAGAATGAAAGGAAATTTATCAAAAGGCTGAAAAAACAAGGGTAACGTATTTAGAATAATCCACATAGCTAAAATAAGTAAAAATAGAATAATAAATGGCCAGCTCCCGCCAAACTTAGCGATACCATCGGCAATTTTTTGCCCTGTCGTTTCTTTGGTCTTCAAGGCATCATTGACATTTTGAATGTGCACTTGCTCATTACGAATTTTATGCTTTAATTCATTGTCAAATTGTTTCGTCGTATGGATTTCTTGAGTCAGCAATTGATTAATGAATTGAAACCGATAATTTAGCACTGTTTGATAAGAAAGAATTGAGTCTTGCGTCATCTTAGGTGCTTGCTTCAGGATGAATGCCTGAAGATCGGTTTCCAATTCCTTGAATTGAACGCTTCTTTCTGATTGATCTGCCATCAATATCACCTGCTTTTAGTTTTATGATAGCACGTTTCTTCTTAGTTCCTGCTAAATATGCCCTGCTGGTTTTGTTAGAATGCTACTTTCTTAATGTTCATAGGCCTTCCACAACTTTGGCGGCAGAACGGTTCGTTAACTTCATTGGCAATTCTCCGAGATTGCGAGCCATTAAAGTGCTGTAATAACTATATTTCTTCTAGCACAGTCTCTGTATCCGATCGATAACCAACTGAGATACCAGCTTCACTAACATTCAATTTAGAGCATAAGACTCACATTTTTTAGTTATTTTATACTCATTTTGTTTGTTCAATCAAAATTTTTTTCGCCTTTAAAACCCTGTTATAACAGTCCTGGAAGCGTTTTCGTAATTTTCACAAGCATTTTGTCTAGCACCCTAGACTTTTGCATTCAGTAAATTTTACTCTACGATTAAATCAACCTTCTTCAAAAAAAACTGCAAAAGTCTAGGGTGTTTTGCAAAAGTCTCATTTTGTTTTTTTATTCTTTTCGTTTATTGTTTAGTCACCGGCCGGATCAACAAATAATTTCATAGGAGAATGATCCATAATCTCACAATTAGAAACATCCTATACAAAAAGGATTAAGGAGGAAGCTACCGATGACTGAACAGCCTTTCACACACTACCAGCTGTTTCACTTAAAAAGAAAAACACTTGAAGAGCAAATTATTCATTATTACCAAAAAACTCGTGATAGTTCAGTGACTATCCAGCTGTTACTAGCTATGAAAATCCGCCATATGTTGGGCGAATCCGATTTTGAATTGTTCCTGCAGGATTTGGTAAAGCATTTATTTGCCAATACCAAAATTACTCGCCCACTGCGTCGTTACTTTTACTTTTTCAAAGAATACTTTGACGAAAAAGAGTGGAAGCTTTTGTTCGCTCGATGTTTTCCACCTGAACATGTTACTACTGAATTATTGACAGTCACCCCGTCAACCATTGTTGCACCTGAAATTACTACATTAGAAAGTTCTTGAGAGAATATTTAAAGGAGAGAAAAACTTATGTTAAAACTAGCCGCCGTATTTGAAAATGCCGCAGGAAAAAACCACAGCTGGAGCTTCAATGAGCCCGATCCAAATAAAAGTCCAGAGGAAATCCGCTCAATATTAGAAGCCATGACCACCTTACATCTATTTGAAAAGGACGGTATCCGTCAATTTTGTAAAGTTGTTTCAGCGAAATTCGTTGAAACTATCGAAACACCGCTTTTTGATTTATCGAAACCAACGCCAGAGGCTTATGTCGCTGATCCAACGAATGTTTTTACGACACACATTGTTCCTGAAGGAGTGAACCAAGTTTTAGAAATGTCTGTTGTCGAAGAAGGAAAGCCAGAAAAAGTTGCAGTAGAAGCTACTGTAGAAAAAGCGCTGACTTCTGGAAATAAAGGAGTTGTTGCAACTAAAGCTGTAAAAGCAGCCGTTCAACCCCTTGAGAAGAAAGAAACCGTTCTTTCACCAACTGCTCCGGTTATAACTCCGACTGAACTAACCGCTATGATTGAGAAAGCAACCAAACCCATGACTTCTGTTATGCCTGGCAGATGCGTTCAGCAGTTAGAGACTATAAAAAGGGAAGCTGACTCATCAGAACCTGCTACGCCAGCTCCAGAAAAACCGATTAATCCACGAAAGGCACAGGTAGATCGGCTGCGAGCCTATCATGAAGCGAACAAGAAGAAGAAAAGAAGCAAGAAGAAAAAGCGCTGAGTTTTTCCTGACTAATTAGGATAGCTGAATTAGCAAGTTTTTATGGCGGAGGCTGGAGTATTTAGAAGGGTAAGAGCTTCCGCCATAACTAAATGAAACATGAAAAATACCTCTAGTTTGGGCAAACGAGAGGTACTTTTCTGAGAGAATATATAAAAAGGAAAGAAAAAGGGCAGGTCTAGTAATTTATAAGCAATGATTGGCAGATGATTGAGAAGCAACCGTCAGAGGGAGCATTTGCTTTGCTTCTTGTCACCTATCATTTATCTACACTTATATTTTAATTTATTTTACCGCTGTTTTGGGTCCTTTTTTTTTTAAGATACCTTAAATTGCTCAATATATTGCTAAAATAGTAACTATTTGATTTTTTCTAAGGAAATCTATCGCGAAAGAAACATCTACCTAACTCTTTAATGCTCGATCGGATTTCAAAGCGGAAACTATTTCTTACTTTTTTAACGGCAACAGTGCGATCACTTTTCCAATACTGACTAGATGATTTTTTTACTATGAAAGCTCCGACTCGCAAAAGAACCTGCCGCGCCTCATGGACGCAACAGGTTCAACTGATTATAGATTTAAATTTTCGTCAATGATGGTCCCTTCGATTACCCGATTGGTATCACCGATTAAGAAAAGGTTCTCGCCTTCGACATTGACTTGCAGCTGACCACCAAGGACTTCTACTTTGACGGGATTGTCTGGAGTTAAGCCTTTTTTGTTCAGTACGTACGCAGTTGAGCCGGTTCCTGTCCCACAAGCTAAGGTGAAATCTTCTACTCCGCGTTCGTAGGTCCGTTCAACCACATGCCCGTCTCGCAATAGATCATAAAAATTGACGTTGGCACCTTTTTCAAAGGCTGGATGATTCCGCAGTTCGCGTCCTAAATCAAGAATCGTCTCTAATTGTGTCATCGCCAAGTCTGGGTAATGCACAACCAAGTGAGGAATTCCGGGATTGCCCAGCTCCACATAGTCGACGATAATCTCACGGCCTTCGACTTGCAAAACGATGTCTTGTTTGAAGACAGCTGGGGAATTCAACTGAACACGATAAATCCGTTCAGATAATCGTTGCGCAGGTACATCGCCAGCAATTGATTCGATGACCATTTCTTCTAATGCTAAGCCGATTTCGTAGGCAAAGCGGGCTACACAGCGAGCACCGTTGCCGCACATTTCAGCTTCTGACCCGTCAGAATTGTAATAACGGGCGTAAAAATCGCCGCCGTTTTTGGCTGCTTCAATGGCAATCAGTGTGTCTGCGCCTACCGAAACCCGTCGTTCACAGGTTTGTTTCGCCAGCTGGCTTAATTGTTCACCGGTTAAACCTAGTTCAAGATTGTTGACCACAATGAAATCATTGCCGGCCCCTTGCATTTTGTTAAAAGGAATTTTCATTAGTTGCTCCTAGCATACTTATTTCAGTGATTCGGGAATCACTTCGTTTTGGATCATTTGATCCAAGCTTTGACGTTTTACGATTAAATCAGCCTGGCCATCTTTAACCAACACTACAGCTGGAATCGCCAATTTATTGTAATTGCTGGCCATTGAATAGCCGTAAGCACCTGTTGAGAAGGTGGCAAAAATATCTCCTGTCTCCACGTTGGGCAGCTCAAGATCTTTCACCAAAATATCGGTACTTTCGCAAGCTTTACCTGAAACTGTGACTGTTTCGGCTGCCGCCTGATCGGCTTTATTAGCTAACACACCAGTATAGTTGGCATCGTACAATCCTGGGCGAATATTGTCGGTCATCCCACCGTCTATACTGACATATTTCCGGATTCCTGGCAATTCTTTGATCGCGCCGATCGTGTGCAGGGTAATTCCTGCTTCGGCAACGATACTTCGACCAGGTTCGATTACAACAGCTGGCTGCGGATAATTTTCCTTTTCACAGAATGCCAACACTTTATCCATCATTGGTGCCAAGAAATAAGCAAATGGCTGGCGAATATCTTCGTCGGTATAACGGACGCCAAAGCCGCCGCCGAAATTCAATTCACTGATTTCGTAGTCAAAGCGTTCCTTCACCATTTTTACTAAATCTAGCGCAATGTCTACTGCGCCAAGATGAGCACTATTATCTGACAGCTGACTGCCCACGTGAAAATGGAAGCCTAAGAAATTGATTCCAGCTGCTTCGATTGCTTTTTGTACCTGAGGGAACAAAATATCATCATTGATAGGAATTCCGAATTTAGAATCCTTTTGCCCAGTTGAAATAAATGAATGGGTCGCCACATTTACTTCAGGCGTTATACGGAATAAGATATTGACTGTTTTATTTTTTTCTTGCGCCATGGCTGAAATTAAATCCACCTCTTGCAGACTATCTACGATAATCCGGCCTACCCCATGATCGATCGCCATTTCTAATTCAACCATTGATTTGTTGTTGCCGTTGATTTCGATTTTTTCTACCGGGAAGCCTGCCTGTAAAGCTGTATGCAGTTCGCCGTCGGAAAGAACCTCCAATGAGAAGCCTTGTTTTTCGATAATTTTCAGCATCGCCATGGTTGAAAAAGCTTTGCTGGCATAGGCTACCCGCACGTTTTCGTATTTATCAACAAAGTCGCGGCGCAATTCCTGGCAGCGTTCTTCAATGATGCTTTGTGAGAAAACATAAAGCGGTGTTCCGTAGGTTTTAGCTAAATCCACTGTGTCGCAGCCATCCCAAAATAAATGGCCGTTTTTTACTGTCAGTTCCATCTTATTCCCCCTCGTTTAGTGCATCGATCAAGTTAGCAAATGTCTGAATACCTAATAACAAGTGTTTTTCGTCAAATTTCATTTTGCCGCTGTGCAATGGATAAGTATAGCCCTTTTCCTCGTCACGAATGCCCAAGAAGAAAAACATCCCTGGCATAACCGTTTGATACATCGAAAAATCTTCTGCGATTAAATACGGAGGTGTTTCCACATAATAATCGGCTGCCACTTTCTCCAAAACTTCCACCATACGAGCATCGTTATCCACCACACGATACATGTGATTGAAGATAACTTCCGCTTCACAGCCGTAGCCTTTAGCGATTTCTGAAGCAATTAAGTCAATTCGGCGAACAACTTCGTCATAGACCTTATCATCAAAAGCCCGCATCGTACCATGCAGCACAACTTCCTGGGCGATGATGTTCATCGCTTCTCCGCCATGGATGGTTCCAAAGGTCAACACGACATTATCCAGCGGACTGATGTTGCGGGCTAGGATACTGGATAATCCAGAAATAATTCCCCCTGTCGCCACGATCGCATCTTCCCCCTGCTGCGGCTGAGCTCCGTGCGAGCTGAGACCCTTCACGATAATCGTTACTTCAGCATTGCGGGCCATCATTGGTCCTGGACGACAAGAAATTTGACCCGCCGGCAGATCAGGAAAGACATGCAGACCGACAATTTCATCTACACCTAGCTCCTGTAAAATACCCGTATCCACGATCAGCTGTGCCCCGCCTGGTCCTTCTTCAGCCGGTTGGAAAACCAAAACGATCGTGCCGCGCACCTTTTCAGGATGCTTAGTTAAGTACGCCGCAAAGCCTAACAAGGTAGACATATGGCCGTCATGGCCGCAGGCGTGCATTTTTCCAGTTGTCTTTGAAGCAAATTCGTAGCCTGTTTGTTCCTCCACCGGTAACGCATCGATATCTGAACGGTAGGCAATTGTCTTACCTGGACGTTCACTGCGGATTACCGCAATCGTGCCGGTGTTGACCACTTCATGTATTTCAGTGATGCCAAAGGAAGCCAACTTTTCACGGATATATTTAGCAGTTTGGAATTCCTCCAAGCCTAGTTCGGGAATTTGGTGCAGCTCCCGGCGCATCTTAGTAACTAATTCTTCTAATTCTTGTATCTCAAGCTCGATCATCATATCATCCTTCGCCAGTGAAATTATTCTGTCTTTTTGATTAAAATAGCATTGATAGTTTCTAATATTATAGTATAAATGCTCAAATTGTCTAGTGAAGTTTGCATCTTTTGCCTACCTTAAAGGAAAACTTACTGAGACATGGCAAAAAGACAAACCTAGAGGAAAAAAATCCCTGCTCAGGTTTGCCTTTTTTCTTCTATTTATATACTCAGGAAATTAGACCTTCATCGCGGTCTCATACGCGGCCCAAATTGCATCCATGACATTCGTTGGCTTCTTAGCATCGCCGATCAGGTACACCTGCTCTCCTTTGATGCTTTGATACAAACGGTCATCTGGCAGATAACCAACGGATACCACAATATTATCTGCTGGAATTTCATGGGGCTTTGGCATTCCTTGTACGCCGAGTGCAAACATGTGTTGGGCACGATTGGCTACGTTTGGATAGTTTTTAATGGTTTCCGTTACGTAAGCTACACCGTTTTCGTATTTATCAACCACCGCATTTTTGATTACGCGCACGTTATAGTAATCCAACAGCTCCATCATCATGTTGTAATTGGCTGCGGACAACCCAAAGGCATTTAGAATGGTTTCGCTAGCTTCGATGATGGTTACTTTTTTGCCTTTGCGAGCCAAGTCATAGGCAATTTCACAGCCAGTCAGGCCACCGCCAACAATAACAACATTCTCACCAGTAATTTCTTTATAGCGCAACGCTTCAATTGCATAGGTAACGTGGTCACTATCGAAGCCTGGGGTAGTTAGTTTTCTTTCATTCGCACCAGTAGCTACAAAAATTTCGTCGTAGCCCTGTGTCATAGCTTCGGTTGCTTCGGTGTTCATTTGTACATTAATAGCCAGATCCTTCATTTGTTTTTTGTACCATTCCAGCAGCTGGCGGTCATCCTCTTTGAAATCAGGGGTTGCCGCAGCAACAAACACACCACCCAACTGATCTGTTTTCTCAACTAAATCCACCTGATGACCGCGAATGGCCGCCACGCGAGCCGCCTCCATTCCGCCAATCCCGCCGCCGACAACCAACACTTTCTTAGGTGTCTTGGCAGGGGTTAACGCAAAGCTCTTTTCTCGACCGCAGGCTGGGTTCACTGCACAGGAGATGTCTTTTCCTTGGAAAATCCGACCCAAACAGCCCTGATGGCAGTAAATACATGGCCGAACATCTGCTAAACGACCATCTGCAAACTTATTGGCAATTTCTGGATCAGCCAACAGCGGCCGGCCCATCCCCATCATGTCCAGCTGACCTTCTTCAATCACTCGATTTGCCAATTCAGGATCGTCAAAACGCCCCGCACAAACAATCGGAATATCCACTACAGACTTGAGCTTGATCACATCCTCCAGGTTGCAAGCTTTTGGCATGTACATAGGTGGGTGTGCCCAGAACCAGGAATCGTAGCTGCCGTTGTCGCAGTTTAACATATCATAGCCGAATTCCTCTAGCTTTTTCGCCACCACGAAGGACTCTTCGTAATCGCGGCCTTTTTCTTCAAATTCTTCGCCAGGAATCGCGCCCCGGTTAAAGTCTTTAATGTAGCTTTTTACACTATAGCGCATAGAAACGGGGAAGTCTGCCCCGCATTTTTCTTTAATCGCTTCGACAATTTCTTTAATAATCCGCAAACGATTTTCCAACGAGCCGCCATATTCATCGGTCCGACGATTAAAGAAGGAAATAACAAACTGATCCAGCAAATAGCCTTCATGCACCGCATGAATCTCTACGCCATCTCCGCCAGCCTCTTGAACCAACTTAGCTCCCTCCGCAAAATTCTTCACATATTGATGAATCTCATCCTTGGTCATGCCAATATCGATCTTGGTAGGGTCCCAGACATTTTGAATCGGTGCTGGAGCCGGTGTAATGCCGGTTAAGCCGTGATTGGCTCTTCCTGTCAACGCCGTCAACTGAACAAATACTTTACTGCCCGCCGCATGAACCCCTTCCGTCAAATACTTCATATCCTTCACATAGCCTTCAGGATTGCTTAGAATACAAAATCCCATATTGTCCACAACAGGCATTAATCCGGTAATAATCAAGCCGGTCCCACCTTTGGCTCGCTCGATATAGTAATCCGCGCCATCCTTAGTGTAGGCGATCGTCTCCATACTCAACAGGCGTGGGGAAAAGACCCCCATGGGCATCATGGCAATCCGGTTGGGCACTTCCACTGGCCCAATCTTCAACGGTGAAAAGAGTGCTTGATACTTTGTTTCCATACAGCTTCCTCCTCGTAAAAAAGTTCTTTCCTTGCTTCTTCCTCTTTGACAAAAAAACGCTTGTGAAAACCCTATCATGCTATATACTTTAAGTATACGATCCTGTCATAGAAAAACTATCACTTTTACGCCGCCACCCTATAAGAATCACGCGAGAGGAGCAACGATCCATGGAACATAGGTATCAACGCTTTTTGAAAGCTCAAGATTACTCAGACGGACTGGCTCATTTGAATTTCCGTTATACCATCAAAAGCAGCACTAGCAACGGCTTGACAATTTCCCGCATTCATCAGCTGGACAATACGGTGTTGACCTACAGTGTAGTGGATTGCTCGCAGGGAATTTTTTCCCGTGTTCCAGATGCTCCTCAGGATTATTTGGGCCTGCGGTTTATTCGTCGCGGCTATGAAATCCATTCCAGTGGAGATCATCAAAGTGTACTGCAAGACCATACCCTCGGAATTTTTGATCTCAACACCATAAGTATCTACGATCGACAGCAGCCCACAGAAGGCATTAACTTATTTATTGAAAAAAATGGCCATACTCGCAATTTATTACGTCCTACTACAGTCAATACCATTTTAGATTGTAGAAGAGGAACCGGACGTTACCTGCTAGAAAGCATGTTCACCTTTGAAGAGCAGTTTCCTTACACTTCTATAGAAGAAAACAAACTGATTTTACACCACTTCATTTGCTTGCTTTGCGACTGGCTGGCTCAAAAGGAACCCTACTCTCTTGAGGAAATGCTGCTAAATCAGGCCGCTGATTATATCCGTTCCTACTTGTGGGATACGACGCTGACGATTGATAGAACGGCTCACGCTTGTCAAACATCGGTTCGCACACTGCAAAAAGTTTTTCAAGCAGCCGACCTTTCCTTCAGCAGCTATCTTAAAGATACACGTTTAGCACTAGCTGCCGTTAAACTATTTCAGACCAACCAGCCAGCTACAGCGATAGCTTTTCAGTGTGGCTTCAACAACTCGGCTTATTTCAGCAAGTGCTTCAAAGAAAAATATCATCAATCGCCCTTGGAGTATCGGAGAAGGATGCAAAGCTTTTTAACTCAGGATCGCTTCGCCGCTTCTGACTGTCCACTGCTCAACTAACAAAAATCTTCCTGCCGTTCTAGTTCAGAAGGTAGGAAGATTTTTTCCAGCTCTTACAAAAAAACGAGCCAATCAATAGAAAGATCAGCTCGCACGTGGATGATTAGTTAAAAAGATGCTGTATATTTTTTCAGCTGCGGTAATTGAATGAACCAAGCGACAACCAAACAGGAAACAATCTTGTCAACAATATTTCCAGCTACTGCGCCCCAATAGGTTGCACTAATCATCTCTTTACCTGAAGCCCTTAACGCCAAAATAACGATGTCCGTTCCTGACCCAGTAAAACCGCCGAATAGCGCTAAGCGAATCGGTGCACCAATCATCGGACAAATAATTGCCAGCAACACCCCTGCAATCAACGCTTGCTTATAGCCAAAACCTTTTTTAGCTAATAAAGCGACTACAATAGCTACCGCTACATTCACTAAAGCAAAAGGAATGGACAGCGGCCCACTGATTAAGCCCATCAGTAAATTCGTTGTCACACCTGTCAAAATCCCATATTTCATTCCAAAATTAGCCGCAATAAAAATTGTCCCCATCGTGTCTAAAAACAGCAACGGTATTTTCAGCATTGAAACAGCTTCTCCTAACACAACATTCAAAACAACGGCAATCGCGCACATCGCTAAAATCTTAGTAGTATTTTTCATGATAATTACTCTCTTTCCAGAAATTGAGCTAACAGCTCGGTCATATTCTCTTGGTGCTCTTCGCTGTACCAAACCGGCACTTCAAAAAAGTCTGAAGAAATGCCGCATACTTCACACATAGTAAAAAATTCTTCCATTAAAACGCCTCTTTGCCCCGTAATTGAGCAATTGGGACTTTCATTGATACCGATCATTCCTAAATAATCATAGCCTTCTTCCTGATAGGCCTGAATTTGCTGTAGAATCGGCTGCAACAACTCCTGGCAGCTCTTACGATAGTTAGGAATTTGCGCGTACTCTTCATAAGTCATTGGTGGTCGAGCAGCTCCTAATGTGATGAATTCAGGACAAGGCAATTGAATAATTGCGATGCCCTGTTTAAGCAGCTCAATCGCAAAAGGAAACGCCCCACTGGCTCGTTCCCAGCCGTGAATCACCGCATTTTGATTCAACACGCAATGAGAAACTGCTACTAATTTCTTGCCTGGTTGATTCATTATTTTCCATCCATTTCTAACTGCCCTGCTTTATCCAGCAGAATGAGAGAGTCTTTTCACGTTCATTAAGAAACCATTCAGTTTAAAAAGCAAGTCAATTATTCTCTTAGAACCTCTAAGTGTTGGTTTTGCTCATACTCACGAATAGTTCCGATACATCGCAGCTCTCTCCTTTCTCTATTGAAATGAATCATCTGATGATAACAAGACTAAGTAAAATGTGCAACTTTTCACTAAACAGAATAACTAGCGGTATTTTTTCGTGGAAAGACGACTCTGAATTGATTATAACTAGTTTGCAGTTCCTGTCAAACCGCCTTTTGTCGCGGATCTTGTTCCTGAATAAAGCTTACTTTTTGCGGCAAATCTCTTGAGTTTTTATTCATTTACGAAAAAAGGATTAGAAAACGAATAGACAGATTCTAATGATTTGGTATATAATTCGAATAATTAAAGGATTATTTATCGATCTCTTAGGCATTTTCATCCTTTTAAATCACAAACAAAGGAGTGTTTTATTTGAGCATCTTTGAAGGTACAGCAGTCGCTCTCGTTACGCCAATGAAAGAAGACGGTGCAGTTGATTATAAACGTTTAGAAGAGCTGGTTGAATGGCAAATTAATGAAGGTACCGATGCAATTGTCGCTTGTGGTACCACAGGTGAAGCGTCTACGTTAGCTAACCATGAACATATCAGTGTCATTGAGGCAGTTGTGAAGAAGACATCAGGTCGCGTACCGGTTATTGCTGGTACAGGTGTGAATGATACCAACCACGCGATCGAATTATCGACTGGCGCAGAAAGCGTCGGCGCCGACGCTTTATTAATTGTAACTCCTTACTATAATAAGGCTTCTGATACAGGATTATTTCTACACTATGAAAAAATCGCTCAAAGCGTAAACCTGCCAATTATTTTGTATTCCGTTCAGTCACGAACCAATATGAATTTAACTCCTGCATTGGTAGAAAAATTGATTACCATTCCTAACATCGTCGGTATTAAAGAAGCCAGCGGGAACATTTCGCAAATTGCTGACATTTGTCGTTTAGCTTCCGATGATTTTACTGTGTATTCTGGAAACGACGATCAAGTTTTACCATTGATGGCTTTAGGCGGTAAAGGAATTATTTCAACTATTGCCAATATTGCACCACGTCAAACGCATGAATTAGCGCAAGCCGTGTTAGATGGTAATTATGATTTAGCTAGAAAAATGCAGCTGGATCAATTACCTTTAATCCATGCCTTGTTCTGTGAAGTAAACCCAATTCCAGTAAAAACAGCGGTTGGTTTGCTAGGTAAAATCGATCCTTACTTCCGTCTGCCTTTAAATGATGCACAGCCGGAAACTGTTGAGCGTTTGAAGAAAGAAATGACGGCTTATGGCTTGGAGGTTCAAGCATGATCAAAGTCATTTTAAATGGTGCGAACGGCCGTATGGGGAAAGTTTTGCAGGAAATGATCATCGCAGCTGATAACATGCAGGTTGTTGCTGGTATTGATCGCGAAGCCTTTGAGGCAGAGTTTCCTACTTTTCAAAACATCGCTGATTGCGCTGTAGCTGCTGATGTGGTAATTGATTTCTCTCATTACACGGCTACACCTGCTGTATTGGCGTATTGTGTTGAAAAACAGTTGCCGGTCGTTATTGCGACTACTGGACTGGATGAGGAAACGAAGAAACAACTGCTGGCAGCCAGCAAAAAGACCGCGGTCTTCTTTTCCGCTAATATGTCAATTGGAATTAATCTTTTGGCTAAAGCCATTCGCGAAATCACGCCATTATTAGAGGATGATTTCAACATGGAAATCATTGAAAAGCATCACAATCAAAAGAAGGACTCTCCTAGCGGAACAGCGCTGCTATTGGCCGATGCGATCAATGATGCCGTCGAAGAAAAGAAAACCTACATCTATGGCCGACATGGCAATGATTTGACCAATCCCTTGTCCGAGCTAGGCATTCATGCTGTTCGCGGCGGGACAATTCCCGGAGAGCATACCGTCTTATATGCTGGACCAGATGAAGTAATTGAGTTAAACCATTTAGCTCTTTCCCGCAACATTTTTGCTAACGGTGCGGTGAAGGCCGCAAAATATGTCAGTCAGAAACCTGCTGGCTTGTATGACATGGAACAATTAATTGATGAGAAATGAGGATTTACACATGACCCAAGAGAAATTAACCGATCCATATGAAATCGCGAAATATATTAAAAATGCAGAAAAAATGTCACCCGTTAAGGCTTACGTCCAAGGCGACTTGGCCGGTGTTAAAAGTGACAAGGTAAAAATTTTCGGTCAAGGACACTCTTGGATCTGGATTGGCAACGCACAAGACGTACAGGCATTACTGGAACAACAAGCTGATCGTATTTTGGAAAGCCATGTAGAAAATGATCGCCGTAATTCCGCTATTCCAATGCTTGATTTCACTAAAGTAAATGCTCGAATTGAACCAGGAGCGATGATTCGCGACCGCGTTGAAATTGGCGATAACGCGGTAATCATGATGGGGGCTATCATTAATATTGGTGCTGAAGTCGGGGAAGGAACCATGATCGACATGGGGGCTATCTTAGGAGCTCGAGCAACTGTTGGAAAACACGCCCACATTGGAGCCGGGGCGGTGTTGGCTGGTGTACTTGAACCACCTAGTGCCACTCCAGTTATTGTAGAAGACAATGTTTTAGTTGGCGCTAATGCTGTCGTGCTAGAAGGCGTGCGTGTTGGCAAGGATGCCGTGGTTGCTGCCGGTGCCATTGTAACTGAGGATGTCCCAGCAGGAGCTGTTGTAGCTGGCTCACCTGCTCGCGTTGTCAAAATGAAAGATGAAAAAACGGCTGGGAAAACTGAATTTTTGGATGATCTCCGCAAATAACGTTTCTGACGCGCATCTTGTTTAAGGTGCGCGTTTTTCTATCATAAAAGGAGGTTTGTTATGTCTACAAGAAAAACGATTGTCTTTGCTCCTGCTACCTTTAACTTAGCTGAAACCACTCGAATGATTGAAGTTGCGAAACAACTACGGAATAGCTGCAACTGCCTTTTTTTTGGTTTCTCACCTACGTACGCTCCACTGATTCGTCAAAACGGCTTTAACTTTTCCTTACTTTCACCAGTCTTGACTAAAGAACAGGAACAGCAAATTATAGCATTAGATCAAATGAAATCGGTGAAAAATCCTTTCACGAAAGAGTTGCTTTCTGCTCGAGTTGACAGTGAGTTAACCTACCTTGCCGAGAAACAGCCCGCCGCGGTTATTACCGGAACGAATGTTACAATTTTTCTCAGTGCTCGAATTGCTAAAATTCCTTTGGTTTATGTTAAGCCCTATGCCATGTCACGACCGCAGCTGGAAAACGATCGGCACTCCTGGTTTGACACCCTTTTATTGAAAGTAACATGGCAGCCGAAGGTATTTCGTGAAGTTGCTAAAGCACACCAGTTATCGCTGCCTAAACATAGTATTGACCTATTAGATGGCGATGAAAATCTCATCACTACCTTTCGCGAATTTACTAGCTGGCAAAAATACCCCGAAAACTACCATGATGTAGGGTCTATTTTTGCTCAATTAGGAGATACTCTGCCTAATCGTTTGCAAGATACCTTGTTGAAGGCGAAAAAGCAGAAGCAAACGATTGTTTATTTCGCACTAGGCAGTTCTGGCAACTCTCGCTTAGCCCTGAATATTTTGCGCGTGCTTCGCGAGTTAGATTTTTTAGTCATTGCACCAATTAAACAATACCTGTCTGAAGAAACAATTGAAGCTTTCGAAGGTTCTTCGATTTTAATTACAGAATTGCTGCCGGTTCCTTTGCTGGCACCCTATTTGAGTTTCTCTATTATTCACGGTGGTGAAGGCACCGTTCAAACAGCCTGTCTATCAGCTAAACCGTTTATTGGTTTTGGCCTTCAACAAGAACAAGTCATGAATCTTAAATATTGTGAACATTATGGTAATGCAATTCGTTTAAAGCCCACCCCTTTTTCTAAGACTAAGCTGCACCGTGCTATTGAACGTATCCAAACGGAAAACTACTACCAAAAGGCTCAAGAGTTAGCGGAAACGTTTCACGGAGACGGTGCTATTCACGCAGCAAATTTTATTCGACAAAGGTATCTAGCATAAAAAGAGGCTGTGACATTAGTAAAAACAGATCTGAATTTCACGAACGATATCTAGTAAGAAACACTAAATATTGTGGATTTGCGACGAGGACCTACTAGACCGTAGTCGCAAATCCAATATAGTTCGGAATTCCATCTGTTAAAAAGACTAATGTCACAGCCTCTAGGTCATCCTTAAGTTTTCGGCTGATGCTTGTACTGCATGGTAGCTTTTACTGCTTCCTGCCACCCTGCATACAAATCATCGGTCCGCTCCTGATCCATCTTCGGATCAAAGCGAACACCATCTTCTTTGAACTTCTTGATTTCTTCAATGTCCTTCCAGTAACCCACTGCCAAACCTGCCAAGTAAGCTACACCTAATGCTGTTGTTTCTAGGAATGGTGCTCGTTCAACTGGTGTTTGTAAAATATCCGCTTGGAATTGCATTAGCAGATCATTTTTAGACGCTCCACCGTCTACCCGCAGCAATTTAATGTCTGTTCCAGAATCCATGGACATTGTTTTAACAACATCAGCAGTTTGATACGCCAAAGATTCCAAAGTTGCTCGAATGAAATGTTCTTTCGTTACCCCGCGAGTTAAACCAAAGATCGCTCCCCGTGCTTCTTGGTCCCAATAAGGAGCCCCTAAACCAGTAAATGCTGGGACCATATACACATCGCCGCTGTCTTCTACTCGTTTAGCATATTCTTCTGATTCTGGAGCCGTTTGGAACATACGTAAGCCATCACGCAACCATTGAATTGCTGATCCGGCTACAAATATACTACCTTCTAGTGCATAAGTGATCTTCCCGTCAATTCCATATCCAATGGTAGTCAGCAAACCATTTTCAGATAAAATTGGCTCCTCACCGGCATTCATGACGATAAATGCTCCAGTTCCATAGGTATTTTTAACCATCCCTTTTTCAAAGGCCAACTGTCCAACTAATGCTGCCTGCTGATCCCCTGCCATACCTGCAATCGGAACATTATTGCCATAAAAATGATAATCTTCTGTATAACCATAAATCTCGGAATTAGATTTTACCTCTGGCAGCATTACTTTAGGAATATCCAGCAGCTGCAGAATTTCTTCATCCCATTCTAAATCATAAATATTGTAAAGCATTGTCCGACTGGCATTAGTATAATCCGTTACATGAACCTTACCACCTGTCAGTTTCCAAACTAGCCAAGTATCAATCGTACCAAAAAGCAATTCATCATTTTTAGCACGCTCCCGTGACCCTTCAACATGATCCAAAATCCATTTAACCTTAGTCGCTGAGAAATAAGAGTCAATCAGCAAACCTGTTTTCTTTTGAATCATTTCCTGATGTCCCGCAGCCTTTAATTCATCGGCGATTTTACTCGTTTGTTTTGACTGCCAAACAATCGCTGGATAGATTGGCAAGCCTGTTTCTTTTTCCCAAACAACCGTTGTTTCCCGTTGATTCGTAATTCCGATACCTTCCACTTGATCAGGCTTTAAGCTTCCTTCAATCAAAGCCCCAGCAATTACTGATTGTACTGAATTCCATATCTCATTGGCATCGTGTTCCACCCAGCCTGCTTTAGGAAAATACTGTTTAAATTCTTTTTGTGACGAAGCGACTTGCTTTCCTGCCTTATCAAAAATAATTGCGCGTGAAGAGGTTGTTCCCTGGTCAATCGACATAATGTAAGATTCCATACGTTCCGCTCCTTTATTATTTTACTTTTTTACTCGCCGTAAATATTTCCAAAAAGAACATTTACATCTTAAATATACCATAAAGAAAAACGCTTTCAAATAATACAATCTTGTCCCTTTTTTTCAAAAAATGAAAATCAATTGAAACTTTCACATATACACGTAGCTTATCTTTCGTTATACTGAAAAGGAATACATTTGAAAAGAGGTGCTTTTATGAAAAATGATGATAAATCCCCATTAATTGCCTTTTTTGGTGGAAAAACGTCCTATTATCTGATAGGTTTGGTGGCTCTTTTGTCGGTTACTATCTACATGCTAAACAAAATTTCTTTCATTTTCCATCCCTTAGTAGTTATTTTTACCACAATTTTGCCACCGATGATTTTTGCTTTGCTGCTATATTATTTGTTTAATCCGATTGTCAATTTTCTGAGCAAGAAAGGTTTGTCTCGTGGATTAAGTATTGGACTAAGCTATGTTGTGATTTTAGGGGCTATAGTAATTGGCGGCTTTCAGCTGGGACCAATCGTGGAACATCAAGCCTCCGATTTATTTGAACAGTTGCCGGTATTCTTCAATGACTTTCAGGAAACTGTCCAAAAGCTGTTAGACAATACCCCTTTTGCAGCGCAATCGGATGAAGCTATGGCATCGATTGATAACCTTGTGAAGGATTTTGCCAACTTTATTGCTAGCAATTGGCAAAAAGGAGCAAAAGGCTTAGGTACGATCTTTTCAGCAGTCTCTAGTGTAGCTATTACCTTGTTTACTGGACCAATTGTCGCATTCTTTCTAATTAAGAATCCTCATAAGCTCTATCAATCATTCATTGCGATTGTACCACCTAGATTTCGCGACGATGTTCAGGAGCTGACAAAAATTGCGAATCAACAGCTAGGAGCCTTTTTGAAGGGACAGGTGATTGCTTCACTTTTATTAGGAGCTATTTATTGGGTGGTTTTCTTATTAATTGGTATGGAATTTGCCACGGTTATCGCCATCGCAGCCGGCATCTTAAGTATTGTTCCTTATATTGGTGCATTTTTGGCCTTTTTTCCGGGACTTTTTATTGCCTTTCAGGACTCAACTTTTATGGTCGTTAAATTTGGCATCGCTTGGTTTGCGGTACAAATGCTCCATGGTGATCTCGTTGTGCCTAGGGTAATGGGTGATCGATTGAAGATTCATCCAGTGACTATTTTGGTGGTTTTATTAGTCATGGGTGATCTGTTAGGACTGGTTGGCGTAATCTTTGGAATTCCTATTTACTCAATGATTAAGCTGCTGGTTGTATTTACTTTCCGCAAGTTCAAACAGCGCTACAACCATTATTTCGGTGAAAAGGGTACTTATCAGAATACCGATTTTTCTGAGGATGATTACTTGTAACCAGTTCTCAAGTCCATTCTTTTGTATTTTCTCAACAAAAGTGCTAATTTAGAGTCAATCAAAGAAATGGAGTGAAGGATCATGGAAAAATTTTTAAACAGTAAGTTAATTGAAGCTAAAAAAGAAGTTGAACGTTTAGAAGATCGTCGCAGCGAAAGCTTGGGCAACTCCATCAACTACATTGAAAACGAAATTCAAATCCAACGGTTGTATGCTCAAATTGAAGCTTACGAAATTGCTTTAGACGAAGCAAAAAAATAAGATAAAAAAACCACTACAGATGTAGTGGTTTTTTTATAGTTCCAACACTCAGCTAATAAAGGTAAACTGCAAAGAACATCAACAAAGCACCTAGTATAACGAATAAATGCCATATAACATGAGTAAACTTCTTGCTTTTCATGCTATAAAATAATGATCCAATGGAATAGGAAAGTCCTCCTCCTACCAATAAAAGTAAACCTTTAATTCCAATACTTTGGTATAAAACGGGTAAAGCAATAACGACGGCCCACCCCATTACATTATATAATATCGTTGACATATTGGAAACGCTGCTCCTTTTAGTCAAGGTCATACTCTTGTAAATAATTCCTACAACTGCCGCTAACCAAATCACTACCAGCAAAATAACTCCTAATATCCCTTTAATCCGAAGCAGACAAAACGGTGTATACGTGCCAGCAATCAGTAAAAAAATCGAGCAGTGGTCAAAGACCTGAAAAATCTTTCGCGCCTTGGTAAAGATCAAACTGTGATACAAAGTAGAAGCAAAGAAAAGAACAAACAAACATATGCCATAAATGATAAAAGAAACATAGTCAAGATTCGTTGTTGCCTTTTGCAATAAGAACCCAACTCCGACTAAACTAAAAACGGCCGCAATCCCGTGTGTTACAGCATTCAATACTTCATTTGTAATTAAGTATCTGCGACTAAACTCTGCGTTCATACATTTCACCTCAAATTAATTGTTGATAACAGTATAACATGATTAGAAAAACAATTCAATCTAGTTATCAAAACTACATGGCGAATCAGCTTATAACGATCCCATCTTTAATCAGACGATAGCCGTAAATCAGTCGTTTTTCTTCCCCTAATAAATATAGATCCGCTTCTTTATACCGATTCAAGGTGGTAACAAATTCTTTTGTTGTTAGAGCCGGCTGTTTCGGATCCTGTCTAATTATAATTTCATCCGTTGCCTTATCCACAACCAGACGATTTACTGGTTTTTCTTTACTATCTGCGTAAACATACATCATTGTTGATAAGTTATTGAAGCTATCATCCGCATCCACCTGCAATGCAGCTAATAAATCTTTGGCTTTCATCTCATTCCTCCACTCGTCTCTTTCATTATACTGCTTTTTTACGACAATCAAAAAAATGGCAGCTTTTCTTAATAAGAGTCGTTCTTTCTCCGTATATGCTAAGGCAGGATCTTCGCCCATAAAAAAAAAAGACCCTCTCAGGTCTAATAAAGCTCCGGGCGCCGATCGTGAAACACCGGTATCCCCTTTCGTACCTCTTCAATCAATGCTAAATCAATCGTAGTTGTCCCAGCTGTTTCCTGTTCATCCAGCTCCAGCAATATTTGCCCCAAAGGATCAACCACCATTGAATGGCCGCCAAACTGATTGTCTGGATCGCTCCCGACACGGTTCACGCCAATCACAAAGGCTTGGTTTTCAATCGCTCGAGCCAGCAGCAGCTTTCTCCAAGCATCAATACGTACCAACGGCCATTGTGCTGGTACTACAAACAGCTTAGTTCCTGCTTCACTAGCTTGCTTACGAAACCATTCTGGAAAACGCAGGTCGTAGCAAATCATGCAGGAAAGGACCGTCTCCCCCAAATCCACTGACAACCCCTGATCTCCGGCGGTCAAAAACTTTTCCTCTTGCATCAAACGAAATAGATGGACTTTATTGTAGCTGCCTAAACACTCACCAGAAGGTCCATAAACAAAAGTAGTGTTGTAATACTCATTTCCCCGCTTCAGCGCAACAGAGCCGCCTACAAGGTAAATCTGGTACTTTCTAGCCAGCAGAGACAGGAAGACTTGGGTTTGCTGTCCCTTAACATCGGCTATTTCGGCTAAACGGGTCAAATCATAGCCGGTATTCCACATTTCTGGCAAAATCACCAGACTATGTGGAACCAGCTTTGCTGTTTCACACCACTGTTCCACATGGAACATATTAGCTTGCGGCTGACCATATTGAATATCCATTTGCAGCAAAGTGATTTTCATGATTAGCTCCGATCTAAGCTTTTCGCAATTAAATTCCCTACAGACTGAACGATTTGCACTAGTATAATCAATAAAATAATTGTACCATACATCACAGCCGGTTCATTCCGCAAAAAACCATATTGGTAAGCAATACTCCCTAAGCCACCTGCACCAACTAAACCAGCCATTGCGGTTGCACCGATTAAGCCGATCATAGCAATCGTCAAGCCTCGAATAATTCCCCCGCGGGCTTCTCGCAACAGAACAGTCTTAATAATGTTGAAATTGCTGATCCCCATAGACTGGTAGGCTTCGATTACACCACCGTCTACTTCTAACAGCGAAGTTTCTACCAGGCGGGCCAGATAAGGCGCCGTATATACAATTAGAGGCAGTAGAACACCGCGCACACCAATTGTTGTTCCCATAATAAACTTGGTTACTGGCAAGATCAGAAAGAGCATAATAATAAATGGCAGTGAGCGTAAAATATTGATTAACCAGTTTGATACTGAATAAACGGTAGGATTGCTGTTCAATCCACCTGGTCGAGTCAATACCAGCAGAACACCTAACGGAATACCTATTAAAATGGAAATTCCTAAGCCAATCACTACCATGATCAAGGTTTGACCTAAGCCTTCTACAATAACGGCTCCCCATTGTTCATAAAATTGGGTCATGCTTGCACCTCCTCAATAAAAACACCTTGTAAAGCGATATAGGCTTTAGCGTTTTGATAGTCTTCTTCACTGCCGCCAGCTAGCTGAACCAGCAGCTGCCCATGACGCTGTTCCTTCAAGTAACTAATATTACCGCTCAAAATATTCGGTGTTACCACATAATCCTGAGCAACACGAGCTAAAATCGGTTCGGTAGCTTCTTCACCAATAAACTGCAGATGCAGCAGCCGGCCGGTTTGCTTGTAGACATTCAGCACTTCTTCCGGCACATTATAATTTTCATTGGCACCGATAAAGCGTTTGGTCGTAGTTTTTTTCGGCTGTGTGAAAACCTCAATCACCGGACCTTCCTCAATGATTTCCCCTTCTTCCATTACCGCTACCCGATCACAAATACGCTGCACGACATCAATTTCATGGGTAATCAGGAAAATGGTGATACCCAGCTCCTGATTAATCTCCAGCAAAAGCTCAAGAATCGATTCCGTGGTTTCTGGATCAAGAGCACTGGTAGCTTCATCTGATAGCAAAATCTCTGGCTCATGAGCCAAAGCGCGGGCAATTGCTACCCGCTGTCTTTGTCCCCCAGATAATTGGGAAGGATAATTGTCCTTGCGATCCATCAGTCCAACCAAGGTTAAATATTTTTCTGCCCGCTGTTTGATTTCTGGTGCCGGAACCCCTTCTAAGCTCAAGGGCTTAGCAATATTTTCATAAACAGTCGCAGTAGAAAGCAGGTTATAGCCTTGAAAAATCATGCCGATCTTGCGGCGTGCCAGCAGCAGCTCCTTTTTAGTGAGCTCGTTTAAATTGCGTCCATTGATCCAAACTTCACCCTTGGTGGGCGGTTCTAAAAAGTTGATCATACGAATCAAGGTGGATTTCCCTGCTCCTGAGTAACCTACTACACCGAAAATTTCACCCTTTTTAATTGATAGCGTGACGTCCTTTACTGCTTCAATAGTTTTCTTTTTTTGCTGATAGGTTTTAGATACCTGCTTTAACTCAATCATCTGTTTTCCCCTCAATCTAAAAGGCAGGAACAACCGAACCTTTGTATTTCTCTTTAATAAATTCTTTTGTTTCATCTGAATGGTAATATTTTTCAATTTCCTTCACTACTGCATCCTCTTTATTGCTGCTGCGAACGACGAAAACATTTGGATATGGATTGTCTACCAACGGCTCATGGAAGATCGAATCGTCATTGATCGTCAAACCTGCGCTGAAGGCAAAGTTGGTATTGATAACTGCCGCAGTCAATTCACCTAACTGAGAAGGAATCTGTGAAGCTTCCAATTCGATAATTTCGATGTTCTTTGGGTTGTCTTCTACATCATTCTTAGTTGCCTGCACCGCTACCCCCTCTTTTAAGGTAAGCACACCGGCGTCCTCTAAAAGCTTCAATGCCCGATACTCGTTAGTTGGATCGTTTGGCACTCCAACCTTATCGCCGTCCTTCAATTCGTCCAAATTCTTGACCTTTTCTGAATAAGCGCCTAACGGAAAGGCTACTGTTTCAAAGGCTTGCTCAATTTCATAACCTTTATCCTTTACTTGCTGATCCAAAAACGGAATCGTCTGGTAACTGTTGGCATCCAAGTCCCCATCATTTAATGCGGTATTCGGTGTATTATAATCATCAAATGCTTTAATTTTAATAGTTAAGCCGTCTTTTTCTGCCTGCTTAGCTACTTCTTCTAGAATCTCTTGATGTGGACCTGAAGTAACACCCACTGTCACTTCTTTTTCATCCAAGGCTGCTGATTTATCACTGCCGCCTCCGCAACCAGCAAATACCAATGCTGCCAATGCCAATGTTCCTACTAATAATGTGTGTGATCTTTTCATCATGAATTCCCCCTAATTTTTAAGCTAAAAAAACTCGTCCCTTTTCCACTCAATTGAGTTGGAAAAAGGACGAGTTTACTCGCGTTACCACCTTTATTCGCAAAAGTCTCGCAACTCTTGCCTTCACTAGTACGTATGCATACTAGAGCGTGTCTAACGAGCGCTACCCCGTTGACGCCTACTTATCGACGCCACCGTTCAGAGACCATTTTCTAAATGCCGCTGCATACCTGCTCTCACCTACCCAGGCTCTCTTTGATGCTTGATCATCTATACTTTTCTCTTCATCACGTTTTAACTTTTGATATGCTAAGTATATTACTCATCTATTTTTCATTTGTCAACCACTTTTATTCATAAAAATCACAGTTGACTTTAATAATAGAAAGGCTTAGACTAGTTTCAATTCAAAAATCAAGGAGCTGAAGCTGTAATGAACCTAGCAACCGAAGTACGTCCTGGCGCCAATCGCTACGCCACCGGAAAGAACATTTTACACGAATTACCTCAATATTTGGAACCCTTCAAAAAAGTAGCTGTCGTTACTGGAACTATTTCCTATCAAATCTTTTCAGATTACTATAAAAAAGAACTTGAATACCCGATTTTTCGTTATGATGGCAGTGCTAGCCGCGAGGATGCACACCGGATCGCTGAAGAAATTGGCGAAGCAGATGTGATCGTCGCTATCGGCGGTGGTCGGGTTTTGGATACTGGAAAATTAGTAGCTGATGAAATGAATATTGATGCCATCATGGTCCCTACCCTAATCTCAAATTGTGCACCGTTTACACCGATCGTGGCCGTATATCATCCAGATCGCACCTTCCGTGAGATGGGGTTCATGACCCGTGCACCTTACTTAACTTTAATCGACTATGACTTCCTATTAGCTACACCAAAGGATTACTTCGTAGCTGGAATCGGCGATACTGTCGCTAAATGGTATGAAATTAAAGGAATTACTGAACAGTTGTCAGCGGACGAAAAGAGCGCTTACATTCGTTTAGGTATCGCTAGTGCAAAGGTTATCTTAGATATTCTGCTGGAGGACTCTATTCAAGGGATCAAAGACTTGGAAAACCAGCAAATCACCCCTGCTTTTGAACGTGTGGCGGATACGATTATTGGCTTAGCTGGTGAAACCGGAGGATTTGCAGCTACCTATGGACGTTCGGCTGGTGCCCATGCTGTCCATGATGGTCTTTCATATTTAGAATCTACACACAATCAACTGCATGGTAACAAGGTAGCTTACGGAATCCTCGTTCAGTTAGCTCACACCAACGAAATTGATGAAATCAAAAAATTAAAGGACTTCTACCAAGCAACAGGCTTACCTTTAAAGTTAGCTGAACTAAACGTGACTCAAACAGACGCCGAGGCACTGAAACCTTGTACCGATCATGCAGCCAGTGAAGAAGAAACCTTTAGAATGATTGATCCTGAAATAACTCCAGAACAGGTTTACCAAGCTATTCAAGTGGTTGAATCACTTTAAAAGTTTACCTCAAACAAATAAAGTTTACTTTAATCCTATCAGGCATATCTTGATAGGATTTTTTGTGGTTTACTTTATATATTTATTTGCGCTAAGGCTTATATATCAGCATTTTATATTGAAGTAAACTTTTTTTATCTTGAGGTTTACTTTATATTCCAATAATCTATATAGCTACTGATTATACGTAGCTAATTTCCTGTTCATGGTTTAGTTAAGGTAAACTTTTTATAAAAAAAGTAAACTTTAATTTATCTAATTATTTTAGGTTTACTTCAAATAGTTGCTTTCATATCAGTGATAACATCAAAGGTTTACCTTAATAAGAAACAAATAAAAGGTAAACTTTAATAGAAAAATTATTAAAGTTTACCTTTGAGACACCATTAAGAACTCAACTCATGAGGATATAGGGTTTACCTTATCAGTCCTTTTTAATAGGCCAGTAATAAAGTACACCTCAAATAAACACGTTAACATAAGTAATTCAAATTAAAGTTTACTTTTTATTTATAGTATCCAAGGTTTACTTTAGAATAAACATTTTATACAGTATACCTCAAAATAATAGCATTAAATCAGCCTCTTGAATTAAAGTAAACTTTTTAAACAAGATAAAAAAGTTTACCTTATTTAGCTTGTTTTATGTATATTCCTGAAAGGTTTACCTCAAAAAAATAAAAGTTTACTTTTTAAAGCTTTTTCATATGGGCTAAAAGCTCGGAAACCCTGATATATCAATGTCTATATAAAAAGTAAACCTTTAAACATACAAATGAAGGTTTACTTTTTATATAGATAATTTGCAGTTTACCTTGAAAATACACTTCAATTTACTGCAATCATCGCAATTGGTAATAGCTCATCTTTGAGATTCAATGTTTAATTCAGTGAATCCTCTTAATATTCCAATTAAGGTAAACTTTTATCTTTTAATTCAGAATATCATCACGTACTAATGAATAATTAAGGTCAACCTTTAATTAGAAGTAAACTCTTATTTATTTAATAATGGTTTACTTTTTAAGGGATAAAAGGTTGTTAAATAAGCATTTAACAGATTAAAAAGTAAACCTCAATTCTGTTCATTGAAATGATATTTATGTGCTTATCTCTAGGTATTTATTTAGGTTTTCTATTCTGAGGTAAACCTTTAGTTTATTTGAAGTGTACTTTAATAATATTAAGGTAGACTTTTTGTGTTTAGTATTACTTTAATTGCAGTCTTTATGTCTTCAAAAGGTTTACTTTAATTACTATAAGGTATACTTTAATATTTAGTACAGTAAACCTTATATGAATTTTAGAGGTTTACTTTAATGTCTTTTTTGTAGTTTACCTCAATTGCTGCTTTTCTTTCATATTGTTGTTCTTAACAGTAAACTTCAATTAATTAGGGTTTACCGTCTTTTGTATTTATTATAGTAAACCTTATTGTCTTTTCGTATGAATTATAGTAAACTTTAAAAGAGTCTTACACAGGATAGGGGAGTAGTGATATATGGTAGAAAAACAAGCTCAGACATACGTTGTCGGAAACTTTAAAGGTGGTGTAGGCAAATCAACCACCGTACAGATGTTGTCTTTTGAAAGTGCCTTTAGAAAAAACCGAAAAACCTTGGTCATTGACTTGGACCCTCAGGGAAACACCAGTGACGTTCTGTCACTAACTGCAGAGAACTTTGGAAACAGCGAGCTGCCGGATGAATTTGATTCCACTATCTGGGAAGCGGTTCGCACGGGAGATATTTCCAATTCTATCTATAATATTATGCCAAATTTGGACTTGATCCCGGCAAATATCTCTTTTTCTGATTTTCCAGATTACATGATCTCGATGTTCCCAAATGATAAGCTGTCCCAGTTCCAATATATGGACAAGCTGATTTCTCCATTAAAGTCAGTTTATGACGTGATCTATATTGATGTCCCTCCAACCATTAGCACGTATTCTAATGCAGCGATGTATGTTGCGGAATACGTAATTGTCATTCTGCAAACCCAAGTGAAATCACTAAAAGGGGCTCAGAATTATATTGACTACATGAATTTCTTCATTGAACAGTATCAAACCGAGCTAGAAGTGGTAGGGATCATTCCTTTCATGATGCAAAAGAGAGATTCTGTCGATCAGGAGATTTACGAAACAGCTAAGGGTATTTATGGCGATCACTTATTAAACACAGTCGTACTGAACCAAAGTCGACTAAAACGTTATGATGGTTCAGGTATCACCTACGACATAAATAAAAATGGCAAAGTCGAACAATGGGATAACCGTGCACATGAAGTATTTGTGCATATTTTAGATGAAATTGATGAGCATCGCTACTTATTATCTGGTGAATAGGGGAGACGTTAAATGGCGAAAAAGATGAAGTTAGACTCGCTTTTGACGGCGAACAAGAAGAATAAGGGCATTGAGAAGATGTCCGAGTACTCTAATCAAGAACAAACCGAAAAAACAGCCACCAAACCAAGGCCTAGTTCCAAGGATCTGCTAGCCAATGCACCGATTAAGAAGGCTGCCAGCAGCAAACAAGAAAACACAATCGACCATAGTCATTTTGTTGAGACTCAAGCACGACCAGTTGCACCAGCACCTTCTGTCTCAGCAGAAGAGGAAGTTGGAAAACGTGGGCGCAAGCGACAATATTATGATCCACGGTTAAAGGCACTTGAAATGCAAAAAATCTCTGCTCGCACGAAGATTCGGATTCAAAATCTGATCAATGCGAAATTTGATGGGTATACACCGGATAAAATGTTTGATTGGTTGTATGAATACTACATTGAGAAAGAATTGTCCAAAGACGACCGAGATTTCTTGAATCATGTGGAAGAAACGGCCATGGAAGAGTATAAAGAGAAACCTAAATATCAGAAATTATTCGCTGAATTAGAAAACGATGAGAAAAAGAACTAAAAAAAGTAAACTCCAATCATCTTTAAAAGATGATTTGTGGTTTACTTTTTTTTTAGATAACTATGATTAAAGTTTACTTTTTTATAGGCAGCATTTCAAATTACGGTTTACTTTTTTTAAGTTGTGGATAAACCAAAGCTGTGGATATCTTCGAGACAAAGCGACTGTTCATAAAGAGTTTATCCACACTTTTCAAACGTTTGTTCCTAAGGCTTCTTTCATTGAAGTTTACCTTTTTTAAGATTTTAACTTTGTTTGAAGTTTACTCAAATAAAGTTAACTACCAAATAGCGGTAAACTATAATTCACTTCGTAACATTTATAAAAGTTAACCCTAAAAAAAGATGTCAACAAATCGCTTTACAACGCGCTTTTTATCTATTATTCTAATACATGTAAACCACTACGAAAAAAGAGTCTAAAGATTTGGCGATCTTTAAACTCCCAAGGTTTGAGCTAATTTTGGCGAATTAGCATGTCACATATAAATTAAGCAATCGGTTAGAAAAATTGGCGTTTAACTAACCTCTATTTAGTATACTATAAAATCACTCTTTTCTCAATCATTTATAGTGTGACAGCTCTCAAATCCTTAAGAATTTTTTTCGATTAGAAAATTTAAGGAGCGATTGGCATGTCTACCTTTAACGCAATGACTGCAACTAATTTACCCAATGGGAACTATTTGCCTATTGATCTAAATCTCATCAATAATCCTAAATATCAAGATTTATCGATTGAAGCAATGATGCTGCATGCTTTATATACTATGCGCATGACCTGCAGTATCCACAATAGTCGACAAGACGGCAGCTGGCTGGATGAAAAACAGCTTCCTTACATCTATTTTTCCAATGATGAAGCAGCAGCTTTATTGAAGGTCTCAGAACGAAAGATCACAACCTTGAGAAACCGCCTGGCAGAGCTGGATTTAATCAAGGTGCTTCGTCATGGCTTAAAAAACTACCGGATTTATGTAGCAAACCCAGAAGCACCTGCAGAAGGAACTGTGGTTAAACTGTCTTTTAAAAATTATACCTCCAATAAAAAGATGACTGAACCTGCTAAAGTACTAACAGTAGATGATACGATGCCCAAAGACGCAAAATCTGCGGCTCCGAGAACGCAAAATTTACCGACAAGTACACAAAAACAGCAAGTAAATAAAAACACAAATACAACAAATGCAACACAACTGGGGCCCGCTGCGCAAAATTATCCACAAGTGGATAAAGAGTCTGCGCTGATTGCCGGATTGCAATCGCGTTATGCACAGTTGATTCCGCATTTAGTTTTCCAACGCTTTTTACCTTTCTGTGATGGAAAGTATGCTAAAGCAAAATGGTTTGTGGATACTATTTTTAAGGCAAAATATGTCAGCAATCAGCAATTCTTACAAGCTGGCTTACCAGCAGAAGCAGAAGTATTAACTTTTGAGGAAAATGAGTATTACCGTAATGGTTTAGCAGATGCAGTAGCAAAAGCGATTGAGCAAATGTATCGCTACAACAAAGTTCGAAATCCCGAAGCGTTTTTCTTTGCCTTTATGCGTGGATACTTTACCGAGAAAACTCGCCAGTATTTACTGGATCACTATGAATTGACTCCAGAGCTTGAAAACACGCTTTTAGGCGTAAAACGTGTTTTTAGTAAAGAAAAATTTAATAAAAATCAGCAAAATACGCTAAAAATACCAATTAATGGCGCGTAATACCGTCAAGCTCTGCTATAATGTAGCAGAGTCTATTCAAAATGGGCTACTTCGACGTATGAATGGGACGTTTATAACCAAATCAACTAGTAGAATAATGCGCAGCAACAGTTTTGAGCATATATTCTGTGGTGGCTTTTAAGTTATTACAAAGGATAAAAACTAGTTGAAGCAGGCGAAGATTAATGTTTTTTAATGAACGAATCTTCTGTTTGCGTGGGGACATTCATTCTATATTGAACGTTTTTAGCATGTTTCGTGGAGAAATCCTTTCGCGTCAACGAGAGGCCGGCCACTAAATTGAGAAACGTTTATTCTTAAAAGTAGAAAAGGAGGTTTCGGAAAGTGAGAAACAACTGGCGCGGCCGTTGGAGTTCTCCTCCCAGGACAAAGGTCAAGGGAATTCGAAAACAAAAATATCATGAATAAATTTACAGGAACCTCATTTGCCTATAGCGGCGGACTAGGACTGGTTGTCGGAATTGTTGCTGCATTGTTTATGGGAATAGTGGAGCTGGGAAACCACTTGCTGTGGCAAATCATTCCTCGCGCCTTAGGAAATCCGTTTATTTATCCGTTGCTGATTTGTACCTTGGGCGGCGTGATTATTGGTTTTTTCATTGAACATGTGGGCAAGTATCCTAAACTGCTATCAGAAACAATGACGGAATCGCAGGAAATAGGACGGTTGGAGTATAAGGATGGGCAATTACTTTTTAACGTGTTAGGAGCGATGCTCGTATTGCTTTTTGGAGCGAGTGTCAGTCCAGAGGCAGGAGTGATGATCATTGTAGGCGGCATCGTTACATTTTTATGCGACCGTCTAAAAATCGGTGTGCCCCAACGTAAGGACTTACTGGAGTTTGCTTCAGGAACGGTCTTGGGCGTTTTGTTCACCGCACCACTTTTTGGCGTAGGCAGTGTGTTGGAGCAGGATAATCTGCGAAATATTACAGAGAGTAAGTTGAAACGATACGTATTATTTATTTTTGCTACGTTTACAGGTTTTATTGGGTATCTGATCACTTACAGTTTTTTCCCTAATCAGGAACAAGTTTTTGCTATTCAGCGTATGAGTACAGATTTTTCTTGGCAGGGGCTCTTATTAGTTCTTCCGACGATCGTTATCGGTGCTTTTTTTGGGAAATTATTTTTATGGATGCAAGACCAGGCTCATATGGTTAACCAGCGGATTAAACGTCCAATGCCGTTAACTATTACAGCAGGTATTCTTTTAGGTATTTTCGGATTGTTTTCACCGTACTTCTTATTTTCAGGGGAACACAATCTGCTGTCTTTCACTCGTCAATCGGAAAATATGAGCCTATTGGTGATTTTACTTATCGCTTTTGGCAAGATATTCATCACAATGGTTTGTCTAGCCTGCAATTGGCGTGGCGGAACTATCTTTCCGATGATTTTTGCAAGCATAGCAGCAGCTATGGCGCTGATCAAAGTTTTCCCATTTTCAGCCGGCTTGCTGGTGGCGGTGTTCACGGCCAGTGCCTGTGCAGTAATTTTGAAACGCCCTTTTGCAACGGCTTGTCTCTTTTTATTTCTATTTCCCGTTCAGCTGTTCTTATGGATCTGGCTGGCAGGTTTTTTAGGCAACCTGTTGATAGAAAAGCTCCCTATCGGTGTGCCGGCTAAAAAGTCGACTGCAGCTAAGGATATTAAGGCGCCGACAAAAGTTTCTCCTTCTGAGGAGTTGCGATCTCGCCGTAATCGTCGTAAATAAAAAGCTGTCATAAAGTGTAAAATACACTTTATGACAGCTTTTTTGCACCCTAACTCATAGTGAAGGTGCAAAGCCTTTCTTATACTAAAAAAGAAGAATCATTGGAATTTTTCCATGGTTTCACATGAAACACTTAGTTCCACTTTAATAAAGGAAAAAACCAAGTACACCAGCTAGTATTAGTAGGGAAATCGGACTAATTTTTTTCTTTCGCAGCAACAAGAAGAAGACCAAGAATAATGCAACCGCCACGAAATTGAGACTGTTGACTTCAAACCAGTTCAAGGTTCCACTGAAGGCCAAGGTGATCATGGATAAACTGGCTGCCGCGATTAATCCGACAGTGGCAGATTTTAATCCGGAGAAAACCAACTGTAAAGTAGGATTTTCTTTGTTCTTAGTGAACAACCGCTCTAAAAAGAGGGCGATTATACAGCCGGAAATCACACAGGCTACGGTAGCCAACAGAGCACCCACTAGTCCGGCAACTCGTAAGCCTACAAAGGTAGCGCTGTTGACTGCTAGTGGTCCAGGAGTCATTTGAGAAATGGTGACAATGTCACTAAATTCCTGTAGAGAGAGCCATTGCTGTTCTTGAACAATTTCGGCTTGAATCAAGGGGAGAGTGGCATATCCGCCACCGATACTTAATAAACCAATTTGAAAAAAGCTGATGAATATCTCTAAATATAGTTTCATTTTTTACCTCCTTTAGCTTGAATGAATAAAATCAAAATTGTTCCAAGCAAAATCCAAAGAGGATGTATATTGAAAAAGGCATTAGCGATAAAGGCGATAAAAGGCAAAATCATTAGTAATAATTTTTTCTCCCGCCTTAGTGCCAAATACATATCAATCACCAAATCAACAATGATTGCAGCCACGGCGGCTTCCATTCCCTGCAGCACGGCCCGGATGATTGGATTGTTTTGAAAGGCAGTATACGCAAGGGAAATTAGCGACAAAATGATAAATGACGGTAAAATTGCAGCCAGGCCACTAACAAAAGCACCTTTATAGCCGCGAGCTTTTTTTCCCACAAGAACAGAGAGATTTACTGCGATTGCACCCGGAGAAGACTGGGCGATTGTCGCCAAATCCAGCAGTTCATCTTTCGTGATGTCACCATGAGAAACAAAGTATTTTTCCATCATAGGAATTGTCACATAGCCGCCGCCAAAGGTAAACGTACTAATAAAGAAATTATAGCCAAAAAGTCGTAAGTAAGATGAAGACACAAAAAAACCTCCTTAAAGACAGTATACGAGACAAATAATCATAAGTGAAATACAATATATTTATCAAATCAATAAGAAAATACTTATAAGGAGGGGTTTAATGAATATTCGCCAATTGGAGTTGTTTATGACTGTTGCTGAGGTTGAAAATATGACTGAAGCGGCAGAGCGGACTTATATTTCTCAGCCGGCAGTTAGTCAAACGATTCAAGAGCTGGAAAAGGAAATTGGTGTTCGGTTATTTGATCGACCGGGACGTTCCATTCAGCTGAATCCGGCAGGCAAGGCTTTTTTTCAGCGTGTGAAGCATTTTTTGCAGGAATATCAGGAATTAGAGGATTTTGCTGTCTATTTGGAAACGCAGGCGCCCATGAAGCTAGGCGCCAATTTGACCATTGCCAATTTTTGGCTGCCTCAGTTGGTCACGCCGTTTCTACGTGAGGGGCATCAGGTAACTATCCAGGTGGATACAGCTGAACGCATTTTGACAGCCTTGCGTAATCAGGAGTTGGATATGGCATTGCTGGAGGGCAGTATTGCGGAAAAAGAGTTGATCGTCGAGCCTTTTGATCGCTATGAGTTAGTGGTAGTGGTGGCAGCAGAGCATGAGCTAGCTAATCAAGAAACCTTGACAGTGGAGGAATTTCTAAAGTATCCGCTGTTTTTGCGGGAGCAGGGTAGTGCCATTCGAGCAACCTTGGACAGCTGGTTGCAGCTGCACCAAAAACAGGCGGTTCCAACTATGACTAGTATCAATTCGCCGGCATTATTAGCTATGACTGCTACAGGGACAGGTATTACCTTTTTGCCAAAGCAACTGATCCAGCAGTCCATTTATCGGGATCAGGTTCACTGTCTGTCCTTTGAAGGCCAGCAGTTGTCCAATCAAATTCAGCTGGTGTATCAACCGCAGCATATCTTTACAGAAACGATGCAGGCTTTTCGCAATCTTATTTTCCAGCAAGGAGGAATAGATCATGGATAATCTTACTAGTGAACTGTTAAGTGGATTGATGCCGTTGTTTCAGCTGATTGTCTTTATCCTAAACATGATTTCGATTTTTATTATTTTGTGGGGCGTGTTTACTGCTAGTGTCGATTTTTTTAAAAATTTAGCTAAAAAGCGGAACGATCAGGTCGCTTTGGCCTTAGAAAATAATTTTATCAAAGCCTATTTAGGCAGCTATATTTTATTGAGTTTAGAAATCTTGATTATTGCAGATATCATCGAATCAATTATCAATCCGACCTTTCAGGATATTATTAAATTAGCGTTGATCGTAATTATTCGTACGGTGATTTCTTATTTTCTGCATCGGGAAATTGATGAAAGTCCGATGCAAACGGAGACCAAAAAACGTATGCAGTCAAAATAAGGAAATCCTCATTTTTCTTGAAAACGGTTTGACCCGGAAAAGACAGACTGCTACTCTAGGAATAGAGACAAGGGATTGTTTCAGCGAATAAAAGAAAAGAAGGTATGTACAATGATGAATGAAATGAAGATTCGTGCGTATTTGGAAAAAGAGAATCTAGACGCTTTTTTCATTGCTAAAAGAGTCAATGTTCGTTTTACCAGCGGGTGGACGGGAGATGATTCGTTTATTCTGTTAACCAAGGATGAGCAGTTTTTCCTTACGGATCCACGTTACACCGAGCAAGCAGACATCGAAGTGCCTGACTACGAAATTATTAATTGGCGGTTGCCGGGTAAAACTGTGGGAGATACCGTGGCCCGTCTAGCTGAAGAAAAGAAAATCAAAACAATTGCCTTTGAAGCAGATTACTTAACCTACGATATGTACACTGACTTTAACGAAAAAACATCAGCGGAATTCATTCAAGCTGGCGGTGTCATTGATAAAATGCGGGCTATCAAATCGCCGCAGGAAATTCAGTACATGCGCAATGCTTGCGAAATTTCCTGCCGTGCTTTCAACCGAATTTTGGACGACATCAAAGTAGGCGTAACGGAGAAGGAATTGGCAGCTAAGCTTTCTTTGTATATGGTGCAAGAAGGTGCTGATACGCAACCGTATGGAAATATTTTGATTTCGGGAGCTAATACTTCGCTGCTGCACGGCATTCCTTCGAAAAAAGCAGTAGAATACGGCGATTTCGTTTTAATGGATTTTGGTTGTCAGTACAATGGCTACATGTCTGACATGACTCGTACGGTCGTGGTAGGCAAAGCTTCAGACAAACAACGAGAAGTTTACGAATATGAAAAACAAAGCTTGGAAGCAGCGGAGGCGGTAATGAAAAATGGAGCGGCCGTTCGTGATATCTACCAAGCTTCGTTGAAACCACTGGAAGGAACCGAATATCCGCAATATACGTATCGCAATATTGGTCATAGTATCGGTTTGTTTGTACATGAATTGCCATATATCGATGAGCAGTATGACGACGTACTGGAAACGGGAATGGTGATGACCATTGAGCCAGGCATTTACATTCCTGATTGGGGTGGGGTTCGAATCGAGGACCAAGTGTTGATCACTGATGAAGGCTATGAAAATATGATCAGTATTTCCCATGATTTGATTGAATTGTAAGAGGAAAATAAGCTATACTAAGACAACGACAGCTATAGCTGTCGTTGTTTTTCTGTAAGACTTACAGAATGTATAGATTTATTAGAATGGGTATCATTGTACAACAAGATTAATGATGTACAGCTTCACAAACTAGCTTTATCGATAATATGTGAATATTGAGAGGAATAGGATAAACAGGTTATCCCAATATTACTCTTGCTAACGTGATTGACAAAGATTACCATAGCAAATTTGCTATAGAACAGAGTACCTAATCGGTGCTGTAAAGTTTAAGCAGTTAAAATAAAGGAGGTCCGGCGGATGAACGAACGGGAGTGTTTTGATTTTGTCTATGATATTGGTGAAACAATGCTGAAAAATGGCGCAGAGATTGTTCGAATTGAGAGCACGATCCGTCATGTCGCCGATGCGCTGGATCTGCAGGAATTTGACAGCTTTGTATTGATTAATGGAATTTTTATGACGGCTCGATTAAAGGATCAAACCGTTCAGGCTCGAGTGAGGGATATTCCCATCTCACCGATCAATTTGGGACGGATTGAAGAAATTAATACCTTGTCGCGGCGAATTGTGGAAAAGAAATATACACCAGAAGAGGCCAAGGAACGTTTGGCGGTGATTAAGCAGGAGCATTTTGCTTCAAGTGGATTGAAATTCTTCGCGTATGCTTTTGGCAGTGCCAGCTTCTGCTATATTTTTGGTGGAACTTTTTGGGATGCTGCGGGGGCCTTTGTTTTAGGATTTTTATTGGCTTTTTACAGTTTTTTTATTGCTCCAAAATTTAATATGTCACAAATTATTTGGAACATTACCTGCAGTATTTGGGTCAGCACTTTGGCTTGTCTTTTTGTTCATTTTTTTCCGGTGCTGCAGCTGACCAGTTTAGTGACTGGCGGCATTATTTCTCTTTTGCCCGGGGTAGCGGTGGTTAATGGAATTCGCTACTTGTTTAATGAGGACTATAGTTCTGGCTGGGGGCAGATGATCTATGCCTTAATTACAGCATTGTGTGTTTCGGTAGGTGTTGGGTTGGTATTAACCGTGTTTAATTGGCTATAGGAGATGATGAGATGACAAGTATGCTATTACAAGTTTTGGCAGGTTTTTTAGGGACCATTTCTTTCGCCATTCTATTTGAAGCACCAAAAAAATACTATTTGCTGTGCGGGATCATCGGGGCCTTAGGTTGGTTCATCTATTTATTGATCATGAAATTTTGGGAGGCACCAGTGACTGCAACGTTTATTGCGTCGTTAGCTTTGATTGTTTTATCTCGGGAGGCTTCTTTTGCATTAAGGGCACCCGTAACCATTTTTCTAATTTGTGGTATTTTCTGTTTAGTTCCTGGGATGGGGGTCTATAATTTTACTTACAACTTTTTTATCGGCGATTCGATTAAGGCTGCTCAGATTGGGGTCCAGGTGCTGAAAATTGCCATCGCTATCTCAATTGGCATCACGGTAGGGTATGAATTGTCTCCCAAGTGTTTTTTTTCTTATCGTCGGCGTCAAAAGTCTCTTGATAAAATATGAGGGGCTATACCTGAAACAATAAATTTTGGAGATCGTGCATCTGATGCGTGATCTCTTTTTTTTGTTACAAACCATTCATGCGAGTAGGTGTATAGACACCCTTTCATTTATATGAAATTTTAAAGGGGATTATTTGGTTTTTCTTCACGATTGATAAAAAATACACAAGCTTTCTTTGCTAGAAGTAATATAAGATTGCGATTAGAATACTTTTGTTATTAAAAAGCTTTTCTAATCATATTATAATATAAAAGGAGCAGGATTTTTATAAGTGAATTTTCAGTAGTTCTGTATGCAGGATTCTTCGTATTTGTCGAGCTTTTTTATGAGTTAGCTAAAAAAAGGGGAGGTTTTTAGAGGAATTTGAAAAGAATTGTTTAAATTGACAAAAAATTGTAGTAAACTTGTGTAAGCGGAAGCAAATAGAAAAAAACAACTTTTTTGCTAAAAAGACTTGAATTCGATCGTGTTTTATGGTTATTTTAACCTATGGTAAGTGAATGGTTGAATAAGCACATTTTTGATTTTACTAAAGTTGCCTGTTTTTAACAGGTTTTTATTCGCGTCCAAATACAGATTTTAAACAGCCTTCTTGCTGTTTTTAATAAAAACAATCTATCAAGGGAGTGAAGGATTTTGAAAGAACGTCGCGTGGAAAGAGTAATCGAAAAAATGAAGGAACAAGGGTATGGACAACTGTTAGTTTCTGACCCGGCAACTATTTTCTATCTTACCGGTCGTTGGATTCATCCAGGTGAAAGATTATTGGTATTGGTCATTACTCCAGAAAACAAAAACACATTGGTCATTAACAAGCTATTCCCAATCGAAGAAGATTTGGGTGTTGAAAAAGTCTTTATTGATGATACGGACGATGCTGTAAAGAAAGTTTTGGACTATGTAAATACTGACGAAAAAATTGGGGTAGACAAAAACTGGCCTGCTCATTTCTTATTACGTCTATTAGAGCTAGTACCAGATGCTAAACTAGGCAATGGTTCTGAAGTGACTGACGCAGTTCGGGCAATCAAAGATGAAGAAGAAAAACAATTGTTGCGAGATGCACAAGCAGACAATGAAATTGCAGTTGATCGTTTGAAAAAATTATTACCGCAAGAGTTAACTGAAGCAGAAATGGCAGACAAATTGGCTGAGATTTACAAAGAACTTGGCAACAGCGGCTTCTCCTTTGATCCAATTGTAGGCTACGGTGCCAATGCAGCCGATCCTCACCATGAAACAGATGATTCTAAAGTGAAACCTGGCGACAGTGTCATTTTAGACATCGGCGGAATCAAAAATTCTTATGCTTCTGACTTAACTCGGACGTTCTTCTACAAAGAAGTTTCTGATAAGGGTCGTGAAGTGTATGAAATCGTAAAAGAAGCGAACCAACGTGCGATTGATTTGGTAAAACCAGGTGTGAAATTCTCAGATATTGATGCAGCCGCTCGTGATTACATCACTGAAAAAGGCTACGGCGAGTACTTCACACACCGTTTGGGACATTTTATTGGTATCGAATGTCACGAAGCAGGTGATGTGTCAGGTGCTAACGATAATGTCGCTGAGGTGGGGAATGTTTTCTCTATTGAACCAGGAATTTATATTCCAGGCGAAGTAGGCGTACGGATTGAAGATTTAGTTATCGTTACTGAAGATGGTTGTGAAAACTTGAACCACTATCCAAAAGATCTAGAAATTATCGGATAGACTGTTTGTTCTTCTATCCGTCAGCAGCGGATAGAAGAACCTTCATTGTGATAAAGAAGGATCGAGAAACGTCAGACTCACTGATTAAACTAGGAGGATGAAGATGAAAGTTGAAGAAGGCTACATGCCCTATTTAGGTCACAAAACGTATTACCGCATTGTTGGAGAACAAAAAAATGGGAAAAAACCATTGATTTTGATGCATGGCGGACCAGGCTCCACTCACAATTATTTTGAAGTATTGGATGAAATGGCAGTCGAAGGCCGTCAATTGATTATGTACGATCAATTAGGTTGCGGAAAATCAGCAGTCCCGTCAGACCCATCTTTATGGACAAAAGAAACTTGGGTAAATGAACTAATTGCCTTAAGGGAACATTTAGGCTTAGAAGAAGTTCATCTGCTAGGGCAATCTTGGGGTGGTATGTTAGAAATTATTTATTTATGTGATTATGCACCTAAAGGAATCAAGAGTATGGTCCTTTCCAGCACACTTTCTTCTGCTAGTCTTTGGGCACAGGAGCAACATCGTATGATCAAATTTATGACCGAAGAGGATCAAGAGGCTATTGCCAAGGCGGAGGCTGAAAGTAAGTATGATGATCCTGCGTATCTAGCAGCCAATGATCGTTTTATGGTGCGCCATGCAGCCGCAGTGCCAACTGAGGATTCGCCAGAACCATTGCGTCGAGAAAAAGTTCCAGGAACAGAAAGCTACGTGACTGCTTGGGGACCAAACGAGTACATGCCGACGGGAACGTTGCAACCGTACGAGTATACCGACAAGTTACCGATGATTGATGTGCCGACTTTGATTACTAGTGGAACCAATGATTTATCGACGCCTCTTGTAGCTAAGACAATGTACGATGCGATTCCTGGAGCAAAATGGGAATTATTTGCCTACAGCCGTCACATGCCATTTGTCGAAGAACGCGAGAAATATATGAATATCTTGGAAGCGTGGTTAGAGGAAAACGACTAAAAACAATTAAATGAAAGAAGGATGATCATGGAAACAACTCCAGTGAAAAAGAAAAAACCTTTTGGCTTCTATGTCTGTTCATTAGGCTTCTCTTTTGAACGTATGGCATTTTATACTGCCAAATACATGTTGGCGATTTGGATCGCTACAACAGCTGCTTCTGGCGGATTAGGAATGACAAGTGCACAGGGGGCAGCAATTTCCGCCTACTTTGTTGCCGCGACTTACATTACACCAATATTTGGTGGTTGGTTAGCTGACTACTGGTTAAGTCCTCGACTTTGTGTAGCTGCTGGTATGATTTTGATGGGAGCCGGCTATATGTTGGCTTGGCAAGCAAGCTCATTAGGTATGGTTTGGGCGATGATCATTTTAGTTGCCCTTGGGACAGGTTTATTTAAAGGAAATCTATCTGGGATAAATGGTCTATTATTCAGTGACGAAAAAGAATTGAATGAAGCATTCTCTGTTCAATACTCATTCGTTAACGTTGGTTCATTCTGTGGAACAACTTTCTTAGTATTGTTGATTCCTGCCTTTGGCTTCAACTTTGTCTTCATGATTTGTGGCTTGTTGCTGCTAATCGATGCTGCTTGGTTTATCTTCAACAGCCGTTCATTAGGTGAAGCAGGTAAGAAACCATTTAAGGTTGACCAACGTCAGTTTGAATCTGCGGGTAAAAAGGCTGCAGGTGAAGAAAATGCTCCATTAACTTCGGGCGATAAAAAACGAATCTTTGCTATTATTTTGGTTACGTTGTTCTCAGTTGTATTTTGGATGGTTTGGTACATGGCTTATATGCCAGCATACTACTACTTCGGTTACGGTGATGGCGCTGGTTTCTTAGGGCGTGCCAATTGGGTAATTGGCAATTTCCAAGTACCAACTTCTTACTTTGACTCAATGAATGCTTTGACTTGTATCATTTTAGGCCCAATCTTAGGTAAATTATGGACTAAACTGGCTGCACGGCCACAAGGTGACATGAGCATGTTTAAGAAAACAGCTTTGGGGATGATTTTGGTAGGTGTTTCTTACGTTGCAATGGTAGTTGCAGATATGGTTGGACAAGGACATGCGTCTATCTTATGGTTAGTATTAGTCAGTCTGTTAATGTCTGTAGGGGAAATGATCTTCTCTCCATTAGGTAATTCTTTTATTGCCAAATTAGCACCAGCTAAATTGATGGGGCTGTTGCTAGGAGTTTGGCCAGTTGCCGTATTCTTTGCACAATTGATTTATCCAAAAATTTATGCATTCTTAGAAACAGATGTTCCAGCGGAATTCCAAATGGGTTATGGTATTTTAGCTGCGATTGTTATTGTCTTAGGTTTGATCCTATGGTTTGGTAGTAAGAATCTGGACAAATTAGAAACGGCAGAATAGTAGAGTACAGAAATAGACCTCATTTTTAGAGGTCTATTTTTTTTGTGAAAATGGCTGAAATTGTGAATGAAGTTACATATAAACTATTTAATAATACGTAGAACTAATAATGGTATAAGTTTGTTTGAATTGAGGTGGAAATACGAATGACCCCCTCTTTAAATAACAAAGATTTTCTAATGTGATTTATACGTAAATAACAAGATTAAAATAAAATGTGATTAAGATTAGAAAACGCTTTTTTAGGAGTGCTAGCGTTTTACAGCGCTATTTGCCAAGTTTTTCAGATTTTAGCAGTAGAATGCATTTTCTTAAAAAAATAATAAAAAAATGAGTCGCTCATATCGATTAAATTGTCAGAAGAATACGATAAATAGCAGAAATCGTCTTTATAAAAAATCCTCATTGTGATATGATTTATTTGAACTAAGGGCGGCTGATTTGCTCAAGTTCGAACAAGTTAAAAATGGGGGAGGTGAAATAAATTGACACAAATTCTTATACCATTAAAGCAACATGTTGGCGCTCCTTGTAAAGGGATTGTCCAAGCTGGAGAAAAGGTTAAACGAGGTCAGTTGGTTGCGGAGCCAAATGGTCTTGGAGCCAATATTCACAGCAGTTTTTCTGGCAAAGTAGTAGATGTTAGTGAAGAAAGTGTTGTTCTGATGATCGATGAGGAACAGGACTTTTCCAGCTATGTACCGATTCCAGAAACAGACTCCATGATTAAAGCGGTAGAAGAAGCCGGAGTTGTTGGTGCTGGCGGAGCTGGTTTCCCAACATTTCTAAAACTGTCCTGTGAAATTTCTGAGGGCGTATTTATTGCCAATGGAGCGGAGTGTGAAGCGCTGCTTGCTCATAACGTGAAACAAATGAGTGAGCATATTGATCAGTTGATCCGTGGAACGAAGTATTGTATGGAGATGGTGAAGGCACCTAAAGGTGTCATTGCGGTGAAAGGTAAACATCGCCAATTAGTGCTGCGCTTAATCAAAGCAGTGGAGGCCGAAGCGAATATTGAGGTGTATCAACTGCCGGATATTTATCCAGCAGGCGATGAACGTATGATTGTTCGTGAAGTAATGGATGTTGTCTTGGAACCAGGCCAGCTTCCAACGGAAGTCGGTGCAGTCATTGATAATGTCGAAACGATCAAACGGATTGCAGAGGCCATTGAAGATCGCAAGCCATTCATCGACAAGGATGTCACGGTTTCTGGACGGGTGAAACAAAAGGAAACGGTCTTTGTAGATGTTCCGATTGGAACACCTGTCAAAACATTGATTAATAATGTAGGCGGCTATGTAGAGCCTCATGGCGAAATCGTTATCGGCGGACCGATGACTGGACGCAGCGGGGAAGAAACAACGCCAATTACGAAAACAAGTGGTGGCGTGCTAGTAGCTATGCCATTTCCACAGGAACACCGCAAAGTCGGCTTGCTGATTTGCGAATGCGGAGGTTCCGCAGAACGGATGACCGAAATCGTGAATAACATGGGCGCCGAAGTTGTCGCTGCAGAACGCTGTAAGCGAATGGTAGAAGTAAATGGAAGATATAGGTGTGCCTTACCAGGTATATGTCCAGGTCAAGCGAAGACGGTAATGTCCTTGAAAAAACAAGGCGCCGAAGTCGTAATGACTGGTTCCTGTTCTGATTGAACGAACACCGTCATGGGTGTAGCTCCTAGGTTAGGAGTTCCGGTTTATCATCATACAGATCACGTACTGCGGGCTGATGGGCACAGACTATATCGTAAATTACCGACAAATTAAGAAAAAATCTTAGGAGGAATTAACGAATGTCTATTACAGCAGAAACTGCGAAAGAACATGCAAAAGATCCTGCAGTATTATGTTGCCGTGCAGAAGCAGGGAAAGTGATCGCACCAGATGATCTAGAAGATCCAGCGATCTTTGAAGATTTGGAGGATTCAGGGTTACTAGAAATCCCTGAAAACGCGTTAACAATCGAACAAGTACTTGGAACAACGTTAAAGGAAACCACAGATGCCTTGATTCCTTTAACAAGAGAGATTCTTGATGGTGTGAAGGAAGTGGAAGCTGCCGAACCAGAAGTGGCAGAAGAACCAATGCCTGCAGCGCCAGAAGCACCTGTTCACCCAGTACCGCCAGAAGCACCAGTAGTACCATTTGCAGGAGGAACCATCAAGATTCACATTGCAGAAGGAAAAGGTATTGACTTAGAAGTCCCTATGTCCGTTGCTGGATCAATGGGCGTGGCAGCACCTGCTGCACCAGCGCCAATTGATCCAGAACAAGCAGCCGCTCCTGCACCGCAGGCACCAGCTGCGGAGGCAGAAGTAGAAGAGAAAGTGATTCGCTCGGTTCGTCGTGACTACTTAACGATCGACAAAGTAGAATTTGGCGAAGAGACGAAAATTGAAGGAACAACCTTAATCTTACGTAAGATGGAAGAAATGTGTGCTGAAGCAGTTGAACTAGAAGAACTAGTGGAAAGCATGACCTTTGAAATCATTACGCCAGACCGTTACAACGAATACAGCGAAACCATCATGGACGTTCAACCAATTGCTGCAAAAGCAGAAGGCGATATCGGCCATGGCGTAACACGCGTATTAGACGGTGTGGTCTTGGTAGTAACAGGAACAGACGCAAATGGTGTTCAAATCGGCGAATTCGGTTCATCGGAAGGTGAATTGGACCGCAACATCATGTGGGGACGTCCTGGAGCACCAGAAAAAGGCGAAATTTTCATTAAAACGCAAGTAACAATTAAAGAAGGGGCGAATATGGAACGCCCAGGTCCATTGGCAGCCCATAAAGCGTCTGATTATATTACCCAAGAGATTCGTGAAGCAATTAAAAAAGCAGACGAAGCATTGGTAAGTGGGTCAGAAGAAATCGTGCAAAAACGCCGTTTTGGTAACAAACGTGTCTTGATTGTTAAAGAAATCATGGGACAAGGGGCGATGCACGATAACTTGATTATGCCTGTTGAGCCAGTCGGCACTCTTGGTGCAAAACCAAACGTTGACCTTGGCAACCTGCCAATCATGTTAGCACCGACCGAAGTATTAGATGGCGGTATTCATGCATTGACTTGTATTGGACCTGCATCAAAAGAAACATCGCGTCATTACTGGAGAGAACCATTGGTGATGGAAGCGATGGAAGATCCAGAAATTGATTTGGTGGGCGTGATGTTTGTCGGTTCACCTCAGGCAAATACTGAAAAATACTATGTGTCAAAACGTCTAGGTATGACGATTGAAGCGATGGATATTGACGGAGCGATTGTAACGACAGAAGGATTCGGAAATAACCACATTGACTTTGCTTCCCATATCGAAGAAATCGGTAAACGAGGCGTCAATGTTGTCGGTGATTCCTACTCTGCAGTTCAAGGGGCTCTAGTTGTCGGAAACCCAGAAATGGGCGCAATGGTGGATAACAACAAATCAAAACAAGGGATCGAAAATGAAATCTTGTCTAACAATACGTTGTGTAAAGAAGACGCCATTCGCGACTTGGCAATGTTGAAAACACTGATGGGCGGCGGCGAAATTAAAGCAGCTGAACGCAAGTGGAATCCAAATGTGAAGTTAAACAATATCGAAATCATTGAAAAGACGACGGGCAAGAAAGTTGACCTGGTTGACAATGAACAAATTTTACCTAAGAGCAAAAAACGTCAAGAGATTTACGAAAAAGACTAGATTTAGGTGACGAAAAAATTATGGATAGACTCAAATACATTTCAACGGAACAAATGTTTGAGGGAATTATTGTTGAGCTTCACGATGCAAGCGTAACAATCGATATCAAAGGACGTTTAGGTCAATTAAAAATTCCTCGACGCATGATCATTTCTGAATATGATTTAGCAATTGGTCAGGAAGTTGGATTTTTAATGACGTATCCAGAGGTTTTGGAAGAGGAGCCAAACGATCATTATGTTCATGCCATTAAAGAGCACGAACGACGTCGGTTGGAAAATCAGAAAAAACGCGAACAGACACACAGAGAGGAGAATTAACACATGGGCTTAACAGTCTTTGAAGGGTTGCAGTCAGAAATTTTCGTGCCAATCACGCCGAAATCTGTCTTCACACCGGTCAAAAAAGAACTGAAAGAAATGCGTGTTGCACTAGCTACTGCAGCAGGTGTTCATTTAAAGAGTGACAAACGATTCAATTTAGCAGGGGATACGACGTACCGCGAAGTGCCAGATGGTACACCAAGCGACGAATTAATGGTATCGCACGGTGGGTACGACAATGCCGATGTCAACCGCGACGTGAACGCAATGTTTCCGATAGACCGTTTGCATGAATTAGTCAAAGAAGGCTTTATTAAAGAAGCAGCACCCGTTCATTATGCATTTATGGGCGGCGGGGGCGACCAAGAAGCCTTTCACGATGTGACTGGACCTGAGATCGCACAAAAATTAGTAGATGAAGAAGTCGACGCTGTCGTAATGACCGCTGGCTGAGGAACCTGTCATAGAACTGCCGTGATCGTGCAGAGAGCTATTGAGGAAGCGGGAATTCCTACTATTTTAATTGCAGCATTACCACCAGTAGTACGACAAAATGGATCACCACGTGCGGTAGCACCGATGGTTCCAATGGGCGCAAATGCTGGAGAACCACACAATATTGAAATGCAAACAGGTATCTTAAAAGATACGTTAACCAACTTAGTAACAATTGAAACACCAGGTAAGATCGTTCCATTACCTTACGAATACATTGCACATGTATAGAATATAGGTGACTTTATGCGAGGCGAAACACTAAAAATCAAAGTTTTTCATATGACAGAGGTAACCATGGGGGACCACTTTCATATGACACATGATCGTCTACAGATCAAGAAACACTTTGATAGTGAATGCCCCGATATTCAGGAACTAACCATTCAAATACTCCAACCCAATCAACTAGATGTTGAGACCAATACCATCATGGATGTCATTCCGATATCCACGAAGGTATTGGGTACGTTGGGGACAGGAATCACGCATACCTTGACTGGCGTTACGGTTGTTATGACCGGAGCGATCGAGGAAGGTGAGCAGATGCACGAGTTTGGCTCATCTGAGGGATTATTGCGTGAAAATCTACTGTTAAATCGAGCTGGAACACCCAAGGAAACGGATTTTATCATTTGGATTGATTTAGTCGCTAAAAAAGGGACTCCTTTTAATCGTGAGCTAAGTCTAAAAATGTTTGAAATCGTTGACCGTTATATTCAAGAAATTCGCGAACGAATGAAAATGCTGGAAGGCAAGCTGGCTATTGAAACCCACACCTATGAAGAAAAAAGCAACCCTGGAAAGCCAAAAGTAGCGTTAGTTAAACAGGTCGCTGGACAAGGCGCTATGTATGACATGTTACTGTTTCCAGAAGAGCCAAGTGGATTCAAGGGCGGCGTGTCGATTATTGATGTGAACAATATGCCAGTTTATTTAACTGCGAACGAATATCGCGATGGGATGATCCGTTCAATGGTATAGTCTGATATTCGAACAGGGGGAGATGTTTTATGGGAATTGGCCCATCAACAAAAGAAACCTCGCTGCATCATTTCCAAGATCCATTAGTTGATCTTCTGTCAAATGACCCTGACATTGATTTTCAAGGCATTGTGGTAGTGGGAACACCGCAAAGCAATAAAATGAAGCATTTGGTTGGCCGTCGAGCAGCTGCTTGGCTTGAAGGGATGCGCACCAATGGCGTCATTGCTTCAACTGATGGCTGGGGCAACTCAGATGTCGATTTTGCTAACATGTTAGAGGAAATTGGTCGAAGAGAGATTAGCGTGATTGGTTTAAAGTTCATTGGATCACAAGCCAAGTTTGTGGTGGAGAACAGCTACACTGACTTTGTTTTGGATTTTAATAAATCTGAAAAGGGGATTGAAACAGAGGTAGTTGGCGAAAATACGATCAATCAAAGAGATGCAGTTAAGGCATTGGCTTCAATCAAACTAAAGATGCGTAAAGACGATCAAAAAATAAGATAGCTTCAACTCGGAATTGTTTCAAGGCTGATACAAGAGTTGGACTAATTATAAACCTGGAGGGAAAACAATGAAAGTATCAAAAATGATTTCAGCAATCGATACACACACAGCGGGTGAAGCAGCACGGTTAATTATTGGTGGAATTCCAAAATTCCCTGGTAAAACCATGGCTGAAAAAAGAGAATATTTAGAAACACAGCAAGACAAATTACGACAAATGCTTATGTTAGAACCACGCGGACATCGCGATATGTTTGGTGCATTTATTACAGAACCGGTTCACGAGGAAGCTGATTACGGGATTATCTTTATGGATTCAGGCGGCTATTTGAATATGTGTGGACATAATACAATTGCTGCTATGACGACTGCAGTAGAACAAGGTTGGGTAGAAGTCAAAGAAGGCGATCGTGAAGTGAAGGTTGTTCAAGACACACCTGCCGGAATTGTTCGTGGAACCGTACATTTAGATGAAGATTTTTCTGCGGAATCAGTTTCATTTGAGAATGTAGAGTCATTCTTATATAAAGAAGGAGTTAAGGTCAACGTTCCTGACATTGGTGAAGTTACTATGGATATTTCTTTTGGCGGAAGCTTCTTTGCAATTTTACCTGCGGCTTCTGTTGGATTAGAAATCAAACCAGAAAATGCTTCTGAATTTAACAATTTAGGCATGATTATTCGAGACGCAGTAAATGAACAGATTGAAATTCAACATCCTACTTTAGAACACATTAAATCGGTTGATTTAGTTGAGTTTTATGGACCAGCAACTAGTCCAGATGCGACTTACCAAAATGTTGTCGTATTTGGAGACGGACAAGTCGATCGCTCACCTTGTGGAACAGGTACGAGTGCAAAACTTGCTACGTTGTACGGAAAAGGTGAAATGAAGGTCGGCGATACTTTTGTTTACGAAAGTATTCTATGCACGAAATTTAAAGGTGAAATTGTAAAAGAAGCTGAAGTGGGTGGATACAAAGGAATTATTCCTCGTGTCACTGGATCAGCTTATGTGACTGGATACAATACATTCTTGGTTGATCCGAAAGATTCCTTGAAGGATGGGTTCCTTTTAGGGTAGAAATGAAGGAGGGGTAAGAGCTATGGTAACACTTATTTTAGCGATTTATGTTGGGTTGATTTTATTACACGCGGTAAATATGGGACTTGATTGTTTAAAACATAAAGATGATCTAGGTCATGGAAATTGGATCGTTTCAGGGATTATTGGTTTTATCACAGACTTCTTGGATACCTTGGGAATCGGAAGTTTTGCACCGACAACGATGCTGTTGGACTTCACTAAGCAATTGAGTCATGACCGTTTGCTGCCAGGAACGTTGAATGTTGGGCACGGGATTCCCGTACTAGTAGAAGCATTTATCTTCACAACGGTAGTAGATGTATCTCCGGTTACTTTATTTGCCCTAGTTGGTTCTGCAACGATTGGTGCATTTATTGGTTCACGATTTGTAACAGGATTGCCAGAAAAGAAAGTTCAGCTTTGGATGGGTTGGGCACTGATTGTTACTGCTGTTCTGATGTTTGCACGTCAACAAGGCTGGATTGATATTTTAGGTGCGGATAATACGGCTACAGCATTGACCGGAATTAAATTAGTTATCGGTGTTGTTATCAACTTCTTCTTAGGAGCATTGATGACAATTGGTGTTGGTTTGTATGCACCATGTATGGCCATGGTTTATATGTTAGGTTTGAGTCCGCTAGTTGCTTTCCCTGTAATGATGGGTTCATGTGCAGGCTTGATGCCGATAGCAAGTTTGAACTTTGTTAAAACGGGTGATTATGCACGTAAAGTAAGTTTAGCAATTACTGCTGGCGGGATCATTGGTGTAATTATCGCAGCAAAATTTGTTACTGGTTTGGATTTGAATGTATTAACATACATCATTATTGTAGTTATCATCTACACTGGTGTTACGTATATTCGTAAGAGTATGAAACCAGCTGCAGCATAATATGCTATGATTAAAACTACTTTGTCCTTCTTTTTAAGAAGGACAAGTAGTTTTTGATGTTTTAAAACGAAATAGTAGGAGGAAGAAAATGGTACAGATTGTTTTAGTCACTTTGGGGTTATTTGCACTGTTGCACATTGTGGTTTTCGGGAGAGACTTAATTAAGCACAAAGCGAATCTTGGAGGAGGCAGTTGGCCAATCTCAATTGGGATTGGATTTGTGACGGACTTTTTAGATACGCTGGGTATTGGAAGTTTTGCACCTACGGCTATGTTGTTAGATGTCACTAAGCAATTGGATAGCGATAAACAGTTGCCAGGAACGTTGAATGTTGGCCACGCACTTTCTTGTTTATTGGAAGGACTTATTTTTATTACTGTAGTGGATGTGGATCCTTTAACGTTGTTTTCTTTGATCGCGGCTTCGATTGTTGGATCATGGCTGGGCTCAAAGACAGTAACAAAATTACCAGAAAAAACCGTTCAATTTTGGATGGGTTGGGCGTTGATTATTACTGCTGTTTTGATGGCTTTGCGTCAAACGGGAATGATCAATTTGTTAGGTGAAGGAAATACGTCTACTGGCTTGACCGGGGGACTTTTGATTATTGGAATTATAGGTAATGCTATTTTTGGAGCGTTGATGACCATCGGAGTGGGACTTTATGCGCCATGTATGGCAATGGTTTATATGTTAGGCTTGAGCCCATTAGTAGCTTTTCCAATTATGTCTGGCTCTTGTGGAGCATTAATGCCGGTTGCCAGTGTCAACTTTATCAAAGAGGGAGAATATTCTCGTCGGGTAAGTTTGGGTATTGCTTTAGGTGGAATCGTCGGTGTAATCATTGCAGCGAAATTTGTTACTGGTTTAGACTTGACTATCTTGGTTTGGATAATTATCTTTGTGGTTATTTACACTGGAATTACGTATATTCGTAAAAGCCGCAAGCCAGCAAAAGTATAAATTTTGTATAGTGAAAACTCCAATCCTCTTAGGGCTTTTGCCGTTATGGATTGGAGTTTTTATAGATTAGAAAAAATAGTAGTCAACGGTCATAGTCAGAACTAAGACGACCATGCTTGGTAAAAAGTTAGATGTCCGAATAGTCGTCAATTTTAACATGTTTAGTCCGATGCCTAAAATGATGACGCCGCCAACGGCACTAATCTCGTTCATCATTGGATTCAATAGTTGAGTTGGGAGACCTTCAGCGATTAAACTGGCTAGTAGGGTTAAGCATCCTTGATAAATTAGCACAGCGAATGCGGAAAAAAAGACCCCTATACCTAGTGAGGCTGTTAAAACGATAGAGATAAATCCGTCCATAATTGCTTTCATAAAGAACGTATGGTTGCTCCCTGTAACCCCACTTTCGATGGCACCGATAATACCCATTGATCCGATAACATAGACTAAGCTGGCGGTTACAAAACCTTCAGCGAAATTACTACCACTATTGGCAAAGTGTCTTTGGAGTAAAAGGCCGAATTGATTCATGCGATCTTCAATTTTACAAAATTCTCCAATCATACCGCCAAGACAAATACAAATGATCACTAAAATGAACGACTTTGTTTGCGTAGCCATTTGAATCGAGATGGCGATGACGGCAAGACTTAATCCGTGATTCATCGTTTCTTTAGTTTGTTCAGTAATATTTCTTAAAAAGGCACCTAAAATACTGCCTAACATAACGGATAACGCATTTGCGATGGAGCCGATAAACATAAACAAATCTCCTTAAAAATGGTTTGTCACTGTAATGGTAGCATGATATAGAGCCTTTTGAAACAATATTTTTCTACTGAATCAGAAATTAATTATTAGTGATAAGTTGCTAAGGAAACTTACATAGAGAATAACAAAATTACCTGTTATAATAGGAACCGTGGAGGATGATGCACTGATGGATACAATCGAACAATTAATTGTTTGCGGCGGATGCAATGCGAAGATCGGCCCAGGAAGTTTAGGAGAATTATTAGCGGATTTACCAAAATCAACCAATGAAAATTTATTAGTCGGTTTTGATTCAACAGATGATGCTGCTGTTATTAAACTGAGAGATGATTTGGCGATTATTCAAACTCTGGATTTTTTTCCAACAATGGTGACGGATCCTTATTTATTTGGAAAGATTGCTGCCGCGAATGCCTTGAGTGATGTTTACGCAATGGGCGGCGAAGTATTGTCTGCATTAAATATTGTGGCTTTTCCTGAAGAAAAGGATTTAACAATTTTAAAAGAAATTTTACGAGGCGGAGCAGAGAAGGTGCAAGAAGCTGGAGCCATTTTGGCGGGTGGTCATTCGATTCATGATCATTCGGTAAAATATGGTTTGTCTGTAACAGGCACCATCGATCCAAATCGTATTTATCAAAATAATACCTGTCAGATAGGTGATCATTTAGTCCTGACAAAACCTTTGGGGGTAAGTATTATTACCGTAGGATACAGTGCTGAAGAAATCAGTCAGGAAGGCTTCGATAAAGCAACTGAAAGTATGCAGACTTTAAATAAATATGCGATGGACATTATTCGCAAGTATGAAATTACTAGTTGTACAGACGTTACAGGTTTTGGTCTGGCTGGTCATCTGCATGAGATGTTGAATGGCCAATTTTCTGCCGAGATTCAATCAAGTCAGTTGCCTTATTTCCCAGAAGCATATGAAGGAGCTAAGGAATTTATCTTGACGGCTGGCGGCCAGCGCAATCGTAATTATATGGCAGAAAAAATGGACTTTGTAGTGAATGATTTCGCGATTGAAGAATTATTATTTGATCCTCAAACTTCAGGTGGCTTATTAGTCAGTGTACCTGAAGCAAAGGTGGAAGAGCTAGTGGCAGAATTAAGCGCCGCGGGAATTCCAGCACAAGATTTCGGAAAAGTAATCGAGCCTGCAGAAAAAGAAATTATTGTTTATTAAGGAGACGATAACATGTATAAAATTGATGCAATTGGCAAAGCGTGTCCCTTACCAGTGATCGAAACAAAAAAGGCATTGAAGGAACATGAAGCGGTAGAGACTGTGGTTGATAATGAGATTGCTACACAAAATTTGAAAAAAATGGCCGATCAATTAGGGTATATTTACCAAATGGAACCGATTGACGATAATTATCGAGTAAAAATTTCTAAAGGCAACGGTGAAGCTGCGGATATACCAGAGCCAGAGGAGACGCCAGAAATCGTCACAACTGAGGACTACATTGTAGTAGTAGATACTAATGTTATGGGACGCGGCTCGGATGAGCTAGGTAAAAATTTGTTAAAAATGTTCGTTTATTCTTTGACGGAACAAGATGTGTTGCCAAAACAAATCATTTTCTATAATGGTGGGGTGAGTTTAGTAACAGAAGGTTCAGATTCGTTGGAAGATTTACAAGCGTTAGCTGATCAGGATGTAGAAATTTATGCTTGTGGTGCCTGTTTGAATTTCTTTGAGCTGACAGAAAAAGTGGCTATTGGAGAAATTACTAACATGTATCGTATCGTTGAAATGATGCGTCAAGCGCCAAAAGTAGTAAAACCGTAAAGGAGCCGGCGATGCAAGAATATGGAGTAGTCCTTTTCTATTCTACTCATGAAGCCATGAAAGCTGAAAAACTAGCGAAAGAAGCCCAACTAAACGTACGAATTATTCCTACACCAGAGAAAATTCATGCTAGTTGCGGCTTTTCTTTGAAGTACGAGTTAGCAGAAGAAGCTGCTTTATGTGCCCGTTTGCTGCAGGCAGAGGTGCAGGCAGAAGGCTTTTATCATGTGAAACGAGAAGGATTAAAAACAGAATATGAATTAAGAGAGGACCTTTAAATGGCAAATATTGTAATTGGAACTGCCGGCCATATTGATCATGGGAAAACAACCTTAATTAAGGCCTTGACGGGAATTGAGACGGATACGACGAAAGAAGAAAAAAAACGGGGAATGTCCATTAATTTAGGCTTTGCCTATTTAGATTTGCCTAATAAGCAACGAGTGGGAATTGTGGATGTTCCTGGACATGAAAAATTTATTAAAAATATGGTGGCTGGATTACCAGGCATCAATTTAGTCTTATTGGTCATTGATGCTGCCGAAGGAATTATGCCACAAACCAAAGAGCACATTGATATTCTGACACTGCTGGGGATTCAGGACTTTCTAGTCGTTTTAACTAAAGTTGATACGGTTGATCCTGAATTAAAAGAACTGGTAGTAGAGGATATTCGCGATCAGCTGGCAGATACTCCTTTAGCTGAAGCAGAGATTATTGAGACGGATGCGATTAGCGGTACCGGAATTAAAGAATTATTGACTGCAATTCAAACTCGTTCTGAAGAACTGGCGGAAAAAAGCAGTACCGGAATCGCTCGTTTGAATATTGATCGTGTTTTCAGCGTCAAGGGGTTCGGAACGGTTATTACGGGTACTTTGCTGGATGGGACGGTCCAGCTAGGAGACGAGCTGTTTGTATACCCAAGCGGGAAAAAAGTGCGGGTTAGAAATATTCAGGTTCATGAACAAGATGTTCAGCAGGCTCAGGCTGGTCAGCGTACAGCGTTGAATTTAGCAAATATTGGTAAAGACGAGCTGGAGCGGGGCGATGTATTGTCAGCCTCTGAAAATCTACAGCCTACCTGGATGCTAGATGTGAAGGTCAAATGTTTGCCGGAAGTGGAAACCGGAATTGGACTATGGGATCGCGTCCGCTTGTTGATTGGAACTAGAGAAGTCATGGCGCGCACGGTACCTCTGGGAACAGAGTGGATTGAACCGGGAACGGAAGGCTTTCTGCAGTTGCGTTTAGAGGATCAGGTAGCGGTTAGAGAACGTGATCATTTTATTTTGCGTTCTTATTCACCTATGCACACAATTGCTGGGGGCGAAGTTTTGGATGCAGCACCAACCAAACATCGGCGCTTTAAAGTAGAAATTTTGGAAAGCTTGAAGGCCAAAGAGGCTGGAAGTATTGAAGAGATCATTTTGGATTTCATGAACAACAAGAAGCAGCCTTTTACTACACTAAAAGAATTGCACGAATATTTGGGACAAGCTACAGAAGAATTACAGCCGTTGTTGCAAGAAATGGTGACTAATCAGCAAATTGTCCCTACAAAAGCGGGTTACTTAGCTCAAGGCAGCTACCAATTGCTACAGGAAAAAGCAATCAATAGCTTGAATGATTATCATAAAAAGCATCGTTTACGATCAGGTATGCCAGCTGAGGAATTTCGTTCCCGTATGAGGGATCAGTTGACTGAAAAGGAATTGTCAGCACTGATCCGCTTATTGATAGAATCAAAAGCAATCAAAGAGCAGCAAGACAAATTGGCTGTTGCTGAATTTACAGTTACCTTTAATAAATACCAACAGGCTGCCAAAGAAAAAATTGAAAAGGCCTTGGAAAAAAATGGGTATACTCCGGTGAAAAAAGAAGAATTATATGGACTCGACAAGAACGCTGAAGAAGTTTTAGAGGCGATAAACGGAGATACAGTGATTTTTCTGACTCACGAATATGTATTGTTAGCTAAGATTTATTGGCAAGCAGTTGGGCAGGTTCGTAAAACCATTCAGGAAAATGAACAAATGACTTTAGCAGATTTTCGCGACATGACGAACTCTAGTCGTAAATCTTCTATGTTGATTTTGGAATATATGGATAAGCAAGAAATTACTAAACGTGTGGAGAATTATCGGGTATTAGGTGCCTCAAAAGAAATGGGTGAATAGGATGAGTCTATATTTTGACAATGCTGCAACCACAATTCATAAGCCAGCTGTTGTGGCTAAACGAGTAGCAGAGATACTGAGTGCTGATAGCTATGGGAATCCCTCACGAGGAGCCCACCTTTATTCTTTACGGGCTTATCAAGCTGTAGAGGAAACCCGAGAAGCACTCAAGAAGCTTTTCCAGGCGACAGAAAGATATGAGGTTGCTTTTACCAATAACGCAACAGTGGCATTAAACGAAATCCTGAAAGGAATAATTCATCCAGGGGATCATGTACTAACAACTAGTTGGGAGCATAATTCAGTACTTCGACCGTTGTATCAATTAGAGCAGGCAGGTGTCAAGTTAGACTTTGTTAGCAGTGAAGCAACAACTGGTTGTTTAAATTATCAAGAGTTTGAGGAAAAAGTGCGTCCGGAAACTAAAGTGGTGGTTTGCAACCATGCCAGTAATGTGACCGGAAACGTATTGGATTTAGCATGGATAAAAGATTTTTGCAAAAAACATGCGTTGCTGCTGGTGCTGGATATTTCTCAAACAGCTGGAGTTGTACCGATTGATCTAAGGGATGAAGCAATTGCAGCAGTTTGCTTCACGGGACATAAATCCTTGTATGGACCACAAGGAACAGGTGGAATTTGTGTGCGAAAAGATGTAGCCATTGAGCCGGTATTAACCGGTGGCGATGGCATGCGTTCTTTTTCCAAAACGCAACCGAAGGAATTACCTACTTTATTGGAAGCCGGTACGGTGAATGTTCCTGGAATCGCCGGCTTAGGAGCCGCTGTTCACTGGGGACTCGAAAACCCTGCACCTGCACAAGAAGTATTAGGTAACTATTTCATTGAACAGCTTCAGGATTTTTCGGACATTACTTTATATGGAGATTTGAAGCATCCTCGAGTGAATGTTTTTTCTTTAAATATTGCGGATGCTGATTCTGCTTTAGTGAGTGACTTATTATGGGAAGATTATGAAATTGCCACACGTCCAGGCTATCATTGTGCGCCGTTGATGCATGAAGCCTTAGGAACGGCGGCACGAGGAACCGTTCGCTTTTCTTTTTCTCGTTTTACTACTCATAAAGAAATTGATCAGGTGATTCAGGCATTACGTGAACTGGCTGGAAGGAAGTAAGAAAATTATGGTAAAAAGGATTCAAGAGCTTTTAGCACAATTACCGGCAGTGGATATTCTGTTGAAGCGTCCAGCGATTGAACAGTTAGCTGCGGAGTATCCTAGAGGAGCGGTAAAAGCAGCAATTCAAGAAGTTCTCAGCAATATTCGTCAAGAAGTATTGCAGCAGGTACGTCAAGAGTTACCAGAATTGCCAACCTTCGAACAAATGATTACGGAAGAACTGGTGCAGCACCAATTCTCCCTGCGTCGGGTAATCAACGGAACAGGTACCGTGATTCATACCAATTTAGGAAGATCCTCTTTAAGTAAACGGGTTAAACAGCAGATAGAAGAGATTAGTTTTCACTATTCTAATTTAGAGTTTGATTTAGAAACAGGCAGTCGCGGGTCACGCTACAGCCATTTAGTAGAAATCATTAAGGAATTAACGGGAGCCGAAGATGTCTTAGTCGTGAATAATAATGCTGCGGCCGTTCTGTTAGTGCTAAGTACATTAATTAAGGATCGGGAGGTTTTGGTTTCTCGTGGAGAGCTGGTGGAAATTGGCGGTGCATTTCGTATTCCTGATGTAATAACCTCCAGCGGGGGAACCATTGTGGAGGTTGGAACCACCAATAAAACGCATTTAGCAGATTACCAACAGGCATTGACTGAGGAAACTGGCGGAATTTTAAAGGTGCATACTAGCAATTATCGAATTGTTGGTTTTACCGAAAGTGTTTCTATACCAGCATTAGCAAAGTTAGCTGGCGAGGCGGACATTCCTCTAATTAATGATTTAGGCAGCGGCTTATTTATTGATATGCGGCAATTCGGCTTGCCCTATGAGCCGACCGTAAAAGAAGCACTAGATCAAGGCTGTGACATTGTTACCTTTAGTGGCGATAAATTATTAGGGGGCCCCCAAGCCGGTATTATTGTAGGGAAAAAGAAATACCTTCAGCAAATGAAAAAAAATCAGCTGCTGCGGGCCTTGAGAATCGACAAAATGACGCTAAGTGCCTTGGAGGCAACCTTTGAATTATACCGGGATCCAGGACAAGCGGTTCAAGAAATTCCGGTTTTGCATATGTTGTCGTTAACGGAAGCGGACTGCAAAAAGAAAGCGATGGTGTTAGCTGAGGAATTGCAAAAAAGTTCTAGCAGCTTAACGGTCACTGTTGAGAAGGATACGAGTGCAGTTGGAGGCGGCTCCTATCCCGAGCATTCGCTGCCAACTTATGTGGTATCTCTTCACTCGGAGGATATTTCGGCTGAAATGCTGCAGCAAAAGCTGCGAACAAGTCATACGCCAATTATCAGCCGCATAAAGAATCAAAAAAATTATTTAGATGTACGCACGATTGAAGAGGAAGAGTTCCCATTTATCACTTCAGCGATCAAAGCCTTAGGATAAAATAAGTACCAGACTCAAACGATGGAGAAATCCAGGTTTGGGTCTTTTTTTGTTCACATGACAAAACTGTTAGTTCTTTTTAGTCTGCTTCGATGGAGCATTTTGTAAGATCCGCCTATACTACAAGAAAAAACAAGGGAGCGATACAGATTGAAAAAAGTTTTAATTGGATTAATTACATTGATTGTGATTGGAGTAGCAGGTCTAAAAATAGCTGATATTGTTGTTATGGGAGGAGACAGCTACTATGTCCAAGTAACAACAGATGGAATAAAACAGAGCGAAAGGGACGATCAAGGTCATACGTATACTAGATATCAATATCAATTGCCTGGCTATGATCAAAATGGTGAGAAAAAAGACCTGGATTTTTCTACGGTAAAGGAACGTCCATTAAGAAAAGAAGCTTTTTTGAAATTAACTTGGAACAAGAATAAAGGGGTCACCTCGTTTGAGGAAGTACAAGAAAAAGAAGTTCCTAAAAAAGCGCAAGAAAAATTAATGGAGGCTAAATAATGGAGACAATTGTTTCAATTCAAGACGTGAAAAAAGTATATGGTAAAAAAAATGAAAAAAAGACCGAGGCCTTAAAGGGGATTTCTTTTGAAGTAAACAAAGGTGAATTCATCGGCATCATGGGCGCCTCTGGTTCAGGCAAATCAACCTTACTAGATTTATTGTCAACGTTGGATAATCCAACGGCTGGCAATATTTTGATTAATCAAAAGGATGTCTCTACGTTAAAAGGCAATCAATTGGCTGATTTTCGCGGCAAGGAAATTGGGTTTATTTTTCAAGATTTTAATTTGTTGGAAAATTTAACTGCCGCTGAAAACATTGCGGTTCCTTTATCCCTACAAGGCATAAAACCGAAAGTTATTAAGAAAAAGGTTCAACAGGTAGCTCAGCGTTTGTCTATTGATCATATTTTAGACAGTTATCCAGCAGCCATCTCTGGTGGTCAAAAGCAGCGGGTAGCAGCTGCTCGGGCATTGGTAACTCAACCGACCATATTACTAGGTGATGAACCGACAGGCGCTTTAGATTCAAAAAGTGCCAAGGATCTGTTGGACACAATGGAAGAATTAAATCGTGAGGACCAAGTCTCGATTTTATTAGTGACCCATGATCCGTTATCTGCTAGCTATTGTCAGCGAATTTTATTTATTAAGGACGGTGTCATCAACCAGGAAATTCAGCGGGGAGACCAAAGTCGCGAAGTATTTTATCGGGAGATTTTATCGACTTTAGGAAACCTGGAACAGTAGAAGGAGTGTATGTATGTTAGTCAAGTTAGCTTTAACCGGAGTAAAAAGCCGTTTGCGGGACTACTTAGTCCTGTTTTCGGGTTTAGTGATGGCGGCGGCCATCTTTTATATGTTTCAATCTATGGCTAGTAATGAAACTTTTCTAAAAAGTAATTCCCTGGTGTCGTCGATTGTTTTTATCTTTTATTTTGGGACTGTTCTGCTGTCGATTATTACGCTCGTCTACATTTTCTATGCCAATTCGTTTTTAATGGCGATGCGGCAAAAGGATTATGGCATGTTTATGATGCTGGGAGCCAAAACCAAAAAAATTGCTCAGATGATTTTTATTGAAACGTTTTTAATTGGTATTCTGGCAACTATTTGCGGCGCCATCGTGGGTCTGAGCCTAACTTCCGTCGTGAATCATTTATTGACCACGCGACTCAATATTCAAGTTCAACACTTTTCGCCGGTTAATGGACAGGCCTTTTTAGTAACCGTGATTTTCTTTACCATTCTGTTTTTACTTGCGGCTATTTCAAATGCTGTGGCAATTGCTAAGAAACCCATCTTGACTTTGCTGCGGGAAAATCAAACGCCTGTGCAAGTAAAACGTCGTAAAATAGGTTTGTTTTTTGAAGCACTGCTAGGTGTAATTTTATTGGCAGCAGGCTATATTATGATGGATCAATTGATGATTCTGCAGCTTTTCGGAATTGCCGGGGCATTGTTAACCATTGTATTAGGTACTTATTTTGTGTTCCATTCAGTCATTGTGTTCCTTTTGTCTATGCTAAAAAAAGTAGACACGATTGCCTTTAAGCAGTTGAATAATTTTACTTTGTCACAATTAAGCTTTCGCATGCAGGAATATACGCGAATCTTGTCAATGGTAGCCATGCTGGTTGCTTTAGCCTTAGGAGCTTTAACCGTCGGGTTGGGTTTCCGAAATGAGGTACCTAAAATGGCCGATGCAGTGACACCCTATGATCTTGTACTAAACAATGCTCAAAAGGTGGATCAGCAGAAGGTTTTAGCATTAAAGCCCACGACTAATGTGAAGTATCAGTTTAAAGAAGATGCGGATACTATCTATTATTTGACGGATGAATTTAATCAAGCGCCAATTTCCACTCATGAGTTTCAAGATGATCGTTCAGTCAAGGTAAGAAACTATACCGGTTCAGAAATGCAGGACAATATAACTGTGCAAGATGCGATTCGTTCAGTAGAACTGCCAGATCAGCAAAGCAAGGAAATACACTTAGTTTCGCAAGCAGATTTTGAGGCTGTCGCTCAACCAGTTGCTCTGTTGCAAGTGGTTCAAGTTAGTGATTTCTTGCAGCAATTAAAACCTATTCAGGCTCTGGCACAAGAAAATGAGAAAAACAATCCCTCAGTAGGCAATGAGGAGATGGGGCTCTTCTCGCAAAAGGCTTCTGCCTATAATACGTATAATATTATGTTTTCTGGCTTTGAATTTATGGGTTTCTTCTTGGGATTGGCTTTTCTAACGATGCTAGCCAGCTGTTTAATGTTCAAAATTTTATCAGGAGCTTACAGTGATGTTCAACGTTATCGTATGTTAAATAAAATTGGTGCTCGGCAAGCCTTGTTGAAGCAGTCTATTCGAAGAGAAATAGGGGTTTTATTTTTAGGACCGGGCCTATTAGGAATGATTCACGTACTGTTTGGGCTGCAAATGTTCAAAGCATTTTTGAGTGAACCGTATCAGCAGTTATGGATACCCTTTGGAATATTCTTCCTCTTATACTTAATTTACTATCTGGTGACGGTTTGGATGTACACCCATTTGGTAATTGAACAGCCGGAATAATACTGGAAGATTTGTTATTTTATCGTGTGGTGGCAAAATTGTGAAAAAAATGCGATAAAAGGGTAAATTTTTCCAAGTGATTAATGGAAACTATTTTCTGTCTAACTAAGCGTAGTTACGCTAAACCGTAAGTTATGACTGAGCCTTCAGAAGAAATTTTAAAAAAACTAAATAATTCAGGGGAATTGATCGTTTTTTTATTCAGAGGTTTATAGTATGGGATGGAGAATTCAATAGTAGAAAGAAGTGGTTCCGATGGACCGAATTAAACGGATGGGTACCAATCGCTGGGTAATTTTGCTGGTTGTTGGTCTCTTGTTCTGGGCTAAAACGATGTTGGCTTATTACTTAGATTTTTCGTTAGGTGTTGAGGGATCCATCCAAACAATGATCTTGTGGATCAATCCGATTGCAACAACAATGCTAATTTTTGGTATTTTTCTTTATGTAAAGAAAATCAAACCAGCCTTAGTTACCTTGTTTTTGCTAGATGTGTTAAATACCTTGATTTTGTATTTGAACATTATTTTTTATCGGGAATTTACTGATTTTGTTACGATCAAATCAGTGTTGGGCTTTTCGAAGGTTTCTGATGGAATTTCTGGCAGTTCGTTTGCCTTAATGAAGGGGCACGATGTTTTTTATTGGTTAGATATTTTAGTATTTCTAGGTATTTTACTGTGGCTGTTTATTAAGAAAATACCACTAGCCAGCCCCATTGTTAAAAAGCCAGCAGCTATTGCGATGACAGCATTATCTGTCTTGTTTTTTACAGTCAATCTGTCCTTAAGTGAAGCCAATCGACCTCAGCTTTTGCAGCGGACCTTTGATCGTTCCTATATTGTAAAATATTTGGGACTGGATGCTTTTACGGTTTATGATGGCATTACTACGGAAATGGCTAATAGTGTTCGAGCCCATGCCTCCAGCAATGGCTTAGAAGAAGTCAAAAAGTACACCGATAGTCATTATGCGGCAGCGAACCCTAATCTATTTGGCGTAGCTAAGAACAAGAATGTGATCGTTATTCACCTGGAGAGCTTCCAGCAATTTTTAATTGGCATGAAGGTTGACGGTCAGGAAGTGACCCCGTTTTTGAATAGTCTGTTTAATGATAAGCAAACCTTGGCCTTTGATAATTTCTTTCATGAGGTAGGACAAGGTAAGACAAGTGACGCAGAAAATATGCTGGAAACTGGTACCTATGGCTTACCTCAAGGGTCGTTGTTTACGCAGCTAGGCTCAGATAATGTCTTCCAAGGTGCTCCGGCGATTTTAAACCAATCGGCAGGGTACACGAGCGCGGTTTTCCATGGAAATGTCGGGAGCTTTTGGAATCGGGATCACGTGTATAAGAATTTGGGCTATCAAAACTTTTTTGATCGTTCGTACTTCAATCAATCAGATGAAAGTTTAGGCTATGGTATTTTGGATAAGGATATGCTGAAGGAATCGGTGGGGCATTTAGAACATTTGCAGCAGCCGTTTTATGCTAAATTTTTAACGGTAACGAATCATACGCCTTATTATACAGATGACAAAAATTTCAATTTCCCTTCATTAAATACGGGCGATAGTGTAGTGGACGATTATGTGCGAACCGCTCATTACTTGGACGAATCGCTGCAACAGTTTTTCACGTATTTAAAAAATGCTGGCATTTATCAGAATTCAATTTTTATGATTTATGGCGATCATTTCGGTATTTCTGATACGAATAATAAAGATTTAGCCCAAACCTTAGGGAAAGATCCAAGCACCTGGAGTAAGTTTGACAATGCTCAAATGCAGCGAGTACCATTGATGTTCCACATTCCAGGTTTTGAAAATGGTGGGGTGCAGCATCAATACGGTGGTGAAATTGATGTATTGCCAACTTTGTTACATTTAGTGGGTGTTGATGATAAAAACTATATTCACTTTGGAACGGATCTTTTTTCACCACAGCATAATCAAGTAGTCGCATTTAGAAATGGGGATTTCGTTACACCCCAGTATACGGAGTTAGGTGGACAGACCTATGACAATCAAACCGGCCAGGTAATTGATCCTAAAGCGGCAGGAATTGCGGATCAAGTGGACAAAGATCAAAAGCAGGTGAAGACTTCTTTATCTTTATCAGATAAGCTGAATCAAGAAAACTTATTGCGCTTTTACACACCACAGGGCTTTACGCCAGTGGAGGCCAAAAAATATGATTATCATAATTTAGATGAAAAGAATGAGGCGATTGAAAAGGAAAAGGGAGCAAAATCAACCAGCGTCTATTCTAAAAATGGGAATCAGACAACTGCTAATTTGTATCCCGCTGAATAATGAACAAGCGAACAGAGAAAAGGTAGAGCAAATCCGGCTAACTTTTCCTGTTCGCTTTTTTGCTCAAACAAAAAAGCCAATCACTAAGGATCAGCTTGATTAGGCATTATTGGCGGGAATGTGTGGGAATCGAACCCACCCAAGAAGCTACTAACTCCTCATACTGGTTTTGAAGACCAGAGGGCACACCAGAACCCATCCACTCCCGAAACAAGATAATCTTATCATTCTTTTGCACTGTAAGCAACTGTTTTTATAACGAAAATACTAAGCAGATAGAAAGCTTGCGCTTGATTCGGTCACGTGCACTTTTTTACTGAAAAATGAACGATAGCCTTCTCAAAAAAGAGAAGGCTATCTAACTAATCAATATTCATATTCTAAAGTTGAGGGTGTAGACTATTACTAAAAATTAACTATTTCTCGTTTAAACGATGTATTCCCAAATCCTTCTAATACATCCTTGTAACCCTATAGTTACGCCAGATTGATTAAATTTCATCAAAATGAGTTAAAGTGTCGCATAAAAATATCTTTCGTATTGGATTAGTATAGCATAATTTGGCTGTAAAAAGATAATAGGCGGATTCACTATTTAATATTTTTTTAAATAGAGAAATCGATTGCAGGTATTTCAGGTACTCACACTATTTTTAAGATTTTTCTTGAGAAATTTTTTCTTCGACAATTCAAGTAAGTTTAAAAATACAATGACATATTTTTTACTATCGACAATATTCATGAAAAGTCTAATTCATTGATTTAAATAAACTAATAGAAAAAACAGGAAGCCAACAAGCTACTTCCTGTCTAAGGGTTGATCAACTTTAGCTATACAGTTACTTTGAATTTAGCTGCTTTTTCAAAAGAGATTAGTGGACTAAAATGGACCTCAATTTCTCCTGGTTGATTGAGAGTGAAATGCGCGGTACAGTCCATTTCTTTTCCGGGTGCTACAGATCCCATAGTGTTCTCGTTAGGGTAAGTCTCAGCTTTTTTATTGTCAGAACCGTAAACTTCTACATCTACGCCCACTGGAAGATCGGTATCTCCATTGTTTTTAACAGTATAAGTGATCATTACTACTTGTGCTGGCTCGGTATCAGCGAACTGATTTCTCTCATCAGTCAATGTAGCACTATGAAGAGTATATTCAGCATCACCAACCTTCACCGTTTCACCTAAATTATAGAATTGTGTATCGGCAGATTCGTTGCTTTTTGATGTGCTGGTACTACTAGATACTTTTGTTCCACCGTTGTTATTGTTAGAAGTGTTCTGGTCTTCAGATTCCCCACCTAGACCCCCAATTACTATAATGACAACAATGATTGCTAAAATCCAAAACCAGACTCGTTTGTAAAACGGTTTTTTTTCTTTAACTACATAAGTTTTCCCATCTTCTCCCGTTACTCTCTTTTTTGCCATTTGTAACTCCTTCTTTCTTTGTTATAATATATTTAAGCAATCTCAAAAATGAGGTTAGTCCACGTTGCCGCGTGGACTTTTTTCTTTTTTAATAAGTTTATTATTGAACCAAAGTAGTATAGATTTAATACTTGAATAATAGCTGTATCTACTAGAAACAAATATAATACTTATTATTCATTATATCATAGGTGATGCAAAAAAGTCTGTGTTTATTGATAGTGATGTTTTTTTATGACTGATTGTAGATTTGTTTTCATAAGTTTACATCACGTCTCATTATTGAGATAAGCTCGCGAAAAACTATAATATCTAGCTTTCTTTTGATTTCGTTAAAAGAGAGCCATTACGATCAGAATTTAACGCAAAAGATGCTATACATTAAAAACGAATAAATTTAGAAAAAAGCACAACAAAAGGCATCTACCATAGGCTTATAGTAGATGCCTTTACAGAGAACTGGAACCGTTCATTTGAGAATTGCACTCCTTATGCGATTTTTTTCAATTCTTGTACTGCTTGTTCGATGGTAACGCCGGTAGCAAATTGATTGGCATCCTCTTGGTTAAAGACGATGAAAAGATTCAATTCAGTATCCAAAGTTACTCGATAAGTTAATTCTTTGTTATAGAATGTCATATTCATTCTCCTTTCTCTAAACTAACGAAAGGCAACTATTACGCTGATAACGAAATTCCATCTACTATTATAGCATAATTTAATGGTCTTGGCCAATTTGTTGTCCTTTCAATTAAAGGGGATAGACTAGCTGAAGCTCTCCACCTCTATGTTATAGTATAAACTGTTTATTTGTAGCTTAAATGAATAGTTTGTAAAGAGTGTGTAAACTGTTTAGAAAAAGCAGTTGTTTTTTTACGAAAAGCATGCTGCTGAGAGACGTTGGGATTCTTCGATTCAGGCGTACACAGCGAAAGCAGAAAGAGCGTCAAGCAAATCAATTGCTGCTTTATGCTAATGCAGCTTCTGGATGGCAAGCTTGGGCTTACGATTGGGATGTTATCAAGTAATTTTAAAGTGAAAAAAGCGAAAAGTAAGCTAAGGCCCACTTTTCGCTTCTTTTTCTATTTTAAAACCGCTGCTGCTAATGCTTGCTGAACCTTCACAATATTTTTATCTTTCCTAAATTGTAATGACTCTGCAGGCTCTAGAGCGCTTGAAACCCAAATTTTTAGTTCCGCATCTAAATCAAAATGACCAGAAGTTTCTACACTAAAGCGTGAAATACTTTTATATGGATAACTCTTATATTCAACTTTTTTACCGGTCATTCCTTGTTTATCAACAATAATCAATCGATAATCAGTGAAAACGATCAAGTCTCTTACTAGGACAAAAGCTAAATCAACGGTTTCGCCAGGAACCAAAACATCCTCCAAATCTTTGTCAGCTTTTGCTTGCTTAACTTCAGAAGCATTGCCCATTAGGCCATCAAATAATCCCATGATTGTTCCCTCTTTCTAATAGTTATTTGTGATAAGCATTATCTAAATACACAAAGCCTCATAAAAAGGATTTGTATAAATGATCTTTTTTTCGAGATTTGTTCCTAAATCTTTCATCAATGTCTCACCAGAGTAACCAAACTGATTTAAAATTTTGAAGCTGGTTTTGCTGGCTGCTTCATACGAGGCACTGAACTCAGCTTGCATTGTTTGGATCAGTCGAAGCTTTAAAGCTGTTTCAGAAATACCAAATTCTTTTGAAATATCCGCTGGTTTTTTCCCTTGCTTCAACACGTGAATAAATACAGGATCAGGTAAAAGAATCGCGGCAGCTCCAATGTTGGCCTGAAACTCGACCAGTGATTTGTGATCGTAGGTATTCAAAGTCTGTTTTGTGTCATAGTAATAAGGCATTTCTTTGTTCAAGTGATATAAATAGTGAATCAACTCATGTGAAATTGTAAAATTGATTCGATTTTGGTTCATATACTTATTATAGGTAATGGTCGTTTCACGGTCATCCTTAACAATCATCCCAGAGACAGCCTGCCGCGCTTTTCCTTCAAAATAAAACCCACGAATTTTTACATTATCTTCCATGATACATTGCCAAATTACTTCATGATTGTAGTTTTCAACATTCATTTCTAAACCTAGCATCGTGGCTGAAAGGTATTCGTTGATTTTTGTAGAAAACTGGATATATTCCTCTAACTCGCCTGACATACAATCAATCCTTTTCTGTACGTTCTCGTTTGATTTCTTGCAGACGCCAATTCAAAAAGCGTTCAACTTCTTTTTCAATATCTTCTGCATCCTCTTCTGAAAGATCGGAGGTATCTGAACGAAGCATGATTTGCCTGGCAATTGAATGATTGTCAGAAGGATCAGCAATAGCAGTATTAGATGCCCGATCCAGTAGATAGTCGAGAGAAACATCAAAATAATCAGCAACTTTTTCAATTTTATCGATGCCAGGTTTATTTTTCCGCCATCGGTTGATTACTCCATTGCCAAAATTTAACTGTTCTTCTAATTGACGAATCGATATATTTTGCTCATTCGCCAATTTTTTTATTTTTTCATATAGATTCATACAGTAACCTTTCTTTCTACAAAAAAACATAGACAAAAAATCGACATAGTTGCATAATATAGAAAATATGTATACAATACTTATACAAGAAACAGAAAAAAGGGTCAAATTCCTCGCTTCTCCTTTTTATTGTAGAATATTTGTCTATATTAGTAAAGGAAAAATGGAGGATTGCTTGTTAGGAGGTATGTACATGGAAAAATGGAAAAAGAATTATTTGAAGGGACTTCTTTCCGAATATCCTCATTTGGAGAGGTATATTAAAGAAAAGGAAAGAGAATTGTCTTGTCATCGACGAAATAATGAGGGACCTTTACTCATAACGATTTCTTCAGATAGGCGACTAAGAAGCCTAGAAAGAAAGCACCGAATTATTCGGGAAGCTCTTTTGGAATCTTCTCCAGAGGTTCGGGAGATTATTGAAGAACTATACATGAAGCCTTGTAAAAATAGTAGTTTAACCAAGGTGGCAGATCAAGTTTACTTAAGTACAAGACAGGTAACCCGTTTACGAAATCATTTTTTTGAAAATTTATTAGAGAAATTAGAGCTCTAATTTTTTTGCTCCGAAAAGAACATACGTTCGATAAAATTGATTGATAATAAAAAAACGAGGAGGAGTTAGCATGGCAGAATTAAGCAAAGCAAAATTAGCAAATTTAGAGGAGGATCTTCGTTCGTATAAACAACTGCCAAGAAAAATGGCGGAAGCCTTAATAGCAGATGAATGGCAGCCCAAGGATGTAAAGGCATGGATGAAAAATCCAATGGATCAACAAGAAAAAGTAATGAATGAAAAAACGCAGAAAGAGAAGAACAAAAGCTATATGTACTACGCAACGTTATACGAAGACATTACAAAGGTATATAACCAGCTGAGCGAAGAGTTGAAGGAACTGGTGGATGTTTATTTGTGGGGAGAATACAGTTACCTAAGTTGGCCTGAAATAGCTAAGGCAACCTATTTCTCTACTGCTGGGATTTACAAGAAACGTTATCGAATTTTAGAGAAATTAGCAATTGAACGGGGGATTTTGGTAAGAGTAGAATAACACATCTATCTTTCTACCAATTACATACGTTAAATTGGTAATGTCAAATAGAGCAACAATTCTAAACAACAGAATGGTCCGTTTCCGGAGGTTGTGGACGTTAAATAAAACACGTGAGGGTCTCCCAGTGACCAAAAATGTGCGTATCTGAAAATAATTAGTTACAAGTGAACCGCTGCAGAGGGAGTAGGAGGACTAATCATTTGGAATCAGAAAAAATTATTGAAAAGCTGCAAAAACGAGTGGGCAAAGAACAAGCAAGAAAAAATGCATTTCGCCAACGTTTAGCAGAAACACAGCTTTATATTCAACAACTTGAGAACCAACAAAAAGAGCTGACTCAAGAAAAGCAAAAACAGGAAGAGCAGCTTTCAAGGTTGGAGTTGCACTATCGCCAACAACTTTTTATGAGGCAATCAGAAAGAATTTGGCAAGAATTTCAACACAGTTTTACAGAACCACTGCTATTAACAGACCAATCTCATGAGCTTGCATTGGAAGCTTTAACTATCCTGATCGATGACTTAAAAAATCAGATCAGTCTGTTAATCAGCAACAAATTACCTTTAGAAAAAAAGAAAATGGAGGAATGAAATATGGCAGCATTAGACGGAATTGATGTATTGTGGCGCTATCGTTTTACAGAAGAAGAAGGAAATGAAGCAGCCTGGGGATTAGCTTATACAACAGAAAGCGGCTATTCAAAATCAAAAAGCAGTGAAACAACAATTACGAAAGACGGTACAGTTGTTACACCAGGAGCAGTCGAAACAACTGCTTCAGCAACTACTTTATACAAAGTAGGAGATACCCGCATCGATGAATTGGAAGAAAAAGGAATTGATGCCGGCAAACGGATGCAATTATGGCGGATCAGCACTAAAGAGGCTGGCACCGGGGAAAATGCATCTAAGTATAAAGCAAAGTATTTTGAAGGGTATCTGACAACCTTTGAACCAACAGACAACGCTGAAGACAAAGTAGAGTATTCACTGGAATGGTCCATTGAATCAACTGGGAAAAATGGCTATGCAACCTTAGTAATTGACGACAGTGATGGTGGCGATTACGCATTCAAGGATACAGTAAAAGTTGAAGCAGCACCATAATCTAACACTTAGGAGGATCTTTTTGTGGATATTACGGTAAATGAAAAAACCTATCATTTTAAATTTGGGTACGGTTTTTTAGCAAGAATTAACGAGAAATACTCGTTAGATAAAAACGGTATTGAGCTGAGACTAGGGATTGGAACCATCATTACTAATCTTATGTTGGGTGATATGCAAACTGCCTTTGAAGCACTTCTTATGGCGAATGAGACAGAAAAGCCTAAAATCACGCTGGATTTATTGGATCAGTACTTAAATGAAGTTGGTGCTGAAAAACTTATTAATGATGTGATCGAAGAGTTAAAAAAGTCGGAGTATACAAAACGCCTAGTCAATCAAACACTGCAGGAAGCGCAAGGAGCGCTGTAAAACCAAGATCATTTCGCGATTACTATGAAGAAGTTCAAATCAACGCTTTGCGTTGTCTGAACTTCTTCCATTTTAAAGATATTGAGCGAATGACGATTGCGGAATATGAACTAAGGATGAAGGCCTTTCGTCTGCAGCAGGTGGATGAACAATATATGATTCATTCACAGGCTTGGGCTAATGCCATGGCCCAAGCAACGAAAAAAGGGAAACCTATTTATACGCGTTTTGATAAGTTTTTTGATTATAAGAAGGCAATTAAACGAGCAACTGAAGAGGTGTCGGTAAAAGAAGCTGATAAGGATCAGCTGCAGGACTTTATTGCAAATTATAATGCGAAAGGAGGGAAATAGATGGATGACATGTATAATTTTGAAATTACACTTTCTAACATGAATAGTTTATTTCAACGAACAGAAGCAGCGAAAGAAGAAAGCGAGCCAGTGCGAGGGATTTTACGAATGGCTTCGAATTTAGCTGATGCAGCAACTGGAAAAATCTCAGGGCGCTCTAGTGCTTCGGTAAACGAATTAGAAAATTCTGGTAAAGCCATAAACAGTCTAGGGAAATCGGGTAATTCAAGTGTTGATGAGTTATCAAAGGCTTGGCAAAAGATTTTAAACGGTGTCAATCAAGTTAATCGCGCGTTTGAAACCCTAGGTGAAAATAGCGGTATTTCCAAATTTTTAGAATTAATGGGTAATGTAAAAGCCATTGTTACGCCAGTAGAAAAAGCCTTAAGTAAATTTAACGGCGTAGTTGATTCGTCAGTAGGAAAAATAACTGGCTTACTAGGAAGTAAAAAAGACGATAATGCTAAGTCGGATGGTAAGGATAATTCAGGCTGTAACTGTTCTTCTTCAAGCGGCGGAGAGAAAAAAAGTGGTGGAGCAAATCCAGCAGTGCAGTTGAAGGATGAGGTTGAAAAATCGAAAGGTGCATTTGAAACAGTTCAAGGTATTGTAAACGGCATGCTAGGTGGCTTAACCAATGTATTTGGTCTAGCACTAAAAGTATTAGGCCCAGGAGCAATTTTAGGTGTCGTTTTAGCTGGTTTAGGTTTAGCCAATCAGCAATTTGGAGAGCAGATCTCCAGTATGATTACGATGATTGCTACGAAGGGACCAGAGATCATTAATAGCTTAGTGACGAACATAACGACAGCTTTACCAGCCTTGATCGCTTCGGGGGCGCAAATTCTAACGTCGCTAATGGAAGCCATTACTGCCAACATCGAACCTATATTTAATGGTGCGGTGGCAATTATTAGTTCGCTAATCGAAGGAGTGATTGCGGCTTTACCGCAATTAATTCCAGCTGCCTTGCAGATGATTGAAACTTTGGCAATCAGTTTGATCAGCGCAGCACCTCAATTAATGATTCAGGGCTTGAATCTGCTACTGGCGATTGTACAAGGGATTAGTGAAAATACCGGGAGGATTGTCGAAACGATCGCTAATGTTCTAACCGCTTTTCTTGGTGCTATTACGGAATACTTACCGACCATTTTTTCTAAAGGGATTGAAATTTTAGTCACATTAATTACCGCGATTGCTAAAACAATTGTCGAACTGATCCCCGTAGCGGCAAGTATTATTTACCAATTTTTGAGTACCATTGGAGAGAAGCTGCCGGATGTTGTCAGCAAGGGGATCGAAATAGTTGGTTCCTTGATTCAAGGATTAATCGAAAAACTGCCTCAGGTTATCGAATCAGGTGTTCAATTGATCCAAGCCCTTATCCAATCGATTGCCGAAAAAATTCCAGCAGTAAAGGAAAAGGCGATGGAAATTACCGCTAATTTACTTTCTAAAATTTTGGAAGCTGGCTCAGATATGGTCGGGGCCGGCAAAGATTTAGTGCGTGGATTTATTGAAGGCATTGGCTCAATGATCGACAGTGTTGTTCGAAAAGCAGGTGAATTAGCTTCTTCGGCTGTGAATAAAGTCAAAGAATTTCTAAGAATAAAATCCCCGTCTCGAGTATTTAAAAGGATTGGTGAATATACTGGTCAGGGGTTTGTATTGGGAATGGACAGTATGATTTCTAACGTTGAGAAAACTTCTGAGCAGTTAGCCCAGGCAGCGATTCCCGATATGCAATCGATGGACTATGCCATGAATCAAAGTATGGGAAGTATTGGTGCTAGTTTTTCAGCGGAATCAATGAATCAACCAATTATTATCGGCAATGATCAACCAATTTATGTCACGTTGCCAGATGGAAGGATTATTGCTGAAACAACCGCACCCTTTATGCCTAAGCTGCTTCAAAAACACCAGGATCGCAGGAACAGTCAATTAGGAAGGAGAGGATAACCTTTGAGCTTATATGAATTTATTGATACAACAGCAACGCAAAAGGAACGCCCTCTTCCTTCTGAGGCGTTGAATTTTAATGGGAACTTTCTCGAAAAACTGATTCCCGGATATCGAACATTAAATGTAACCGGACGTGAATTGGCAGCGACAGAAGTTGAAAGCTATCAATTAGGAATTCGTGACGGAAAACGACATGTGTATGCCAGAATTCCGGATCGTGTACTGACAATCAAGTATCAGCTGACGGCGTCAAACAATGAATCTTTTCGGGATAAATTCAATCGGCTGAATGTAGCTTTGTTTTCGGAGAAAGATGTAGACATTTGGTTCAATGATGAGCCAGAGATGCGTTGGTCAGGCAGTAAATTGGACGTCGGTGAGGTGCCCGAAGGAGGAAATCAAGTAATTGGCACTTTTACTATTTTACTAAGTGATCCTTATAAATATACTCGTTCAGATGCTACAAGTGTAATGTGGGGTTCTCAGACTATTACTTTCCAAGCCAATTATTTAATGGGAAATACTGGCTCTGGAGCTGTAAATATGCCGATTAAGATCGAAGGTGGAGCTTATTGGGGATCCACTATGATCACTTTTCAAAATCGGGCCTATACAATGGGAGATGAAGGCAAAGAAATTAAACCAATTGAAATTTATCCAACCGTTGAGGGATTGAAGGTAAAACCTACCATTACTTTATCAGGAACTGGGCGAGGCGTTTGGATTAAGACTAGGAATGACACTGTTGATTTAGGTGACTTTGACCGTTCAGATGTTGTCATTGATACCAAATTTTTTAATATTACTAGAAATGGACAACCAATGATTCGACCAATGAATGATTTTTATATTTATCCTAACGAACCATTGTACATCCAAGCAAAGGATAGTGATTTCCGCCTAACTATACGCTATCCAAATCGATTCTTATAGGAGGCTGAGCATATGCTTATGGCAATGAATCTCAAGCGAGAGTATACAGCGATCCTTGAGAATGCATTTAATGTTAGTTATGAAAAAATTGAAAATCAGATTGGAAGCATTGAGTTTTCCATGCCGCTGGACGAACCTAAAAATAAGTTTTTACAAGAAATGTTGTGGGTAGAGCTAGTGGATAATGAGAATGAATATATTGGGTTGTATCGGATCATGCCTTCAACGATTCGAAAAGATGCCTCGCAAAATACGATTACCTATACAGCTACTCATGCATTGTGCACATTACTAGATACGGTCCTCTTTGGTTATCACGAGTGTATCAACAGAAAAACAGAGGATGCGATCAAGTTCATTTTAGCTAAACAAAAGACAAAACATTGGGTATTGAAAAAGTGCGAGTTTACGAAGTACTTTTCCTACTCTTGGGAAAATGAGAATGGGTTAGCAGATGCGCTGTTTTCAATTCCAGAGGTCTTTGATGAAGAGTATTTGTGGGAGTGGAATACACAAACATATCCGTTTGAACTCTCTTTGGTTAAGCCTAAGACATCCGCTGTGGCTCGGATTCAAGAAGGCTATAATATGCAAGGCTTTGAAATTGAAAGAGATCCCAATAATTTAGTCAATCGCATTTATCCTCTGGGTTCGGGTGAAGGCGTCAACCAATTAAATATTTCTTCTGTCAACAATGGAATTTATTACATTGAAAACAAAGAAAGTATCGAGAAGCATGGATTAATTGAATATGTTTGGACAGATACTCGTTTTACCCAGGCTCAGTCGTTAAAAGACAGTGCCGAAAGCCTATTAAAAAAATGGCTGGAACCTAAAATTTCATGGACTATTCGAGCGACTGACCTGATGAAGTTAACCGATCAGCCGTTAGCAATTGATCAATTAAGATTGGGCAATATCGTAATGATTAATACCAATGATTTTGGCAGTGTTGATTTGCGAATCAAAAAAGAAAGAAAAAATGATGTATTTGGCGCTCCACAGGATATTGAATTAGAGCTTGGCAATCTAAGCGGAGACATCACAACCACCGTTTCTGATTTGAGTCGAAAGCAGCAGATCAATGAAACCTACTCCCAAGGGGCAACAAATATATTGAGCTACTCTTATCAAGATAATTGTGAATACAACTTTCCAGCGAAAATTGATTTTTATTTAGATGAGGATGTATTTCATATCAATACGGTGGAATTAACCTATAAAACCAAAAAATATCGTGGGTATACGAAAGCTGTTCGTGATGGAGGAGCGAAATCTATCAACAGTGAAGATGGCGGTGCAAAAACGATTAGCAGTAAAAACAATCGAGCAATAACGGTAGCTGCTTCCAACGGTGGTGGAGGAAATTCGACAACCAGTTCTGATGGGGATATCCATATAAACGAAATGACTGGTCAAAGTGGTGGAGGAACGACAAATACTAGTCCTGCCGGTGATCATAATCATTTGGTACTTCGAGGTGGTAGTACTGTTAATCATAAGTGGAAGGATGACGAGACAGCGAATGTTTATGATGCGTCCAACGGCAATAGTCTTTTTGTTGGTGGAAGCGGCTCAGTTAAAGACATTTATACTGCAAGCTCTTCTGGAAATCATTCACACAGTGTGGATTTACCAAGTCACTCTCATAATTTCAGGTTTGATAAAGCCGGGCATACCCACAGCGTTACGATTCCCGCCCACGCTCATAATGTGACGATTCCGGCACATAATCATCAAGTGGATTTACCGGCGCATAAACATAAGATAAATCTGCCAAATCACACACATCCATTACAGCTAGGAATTTATGAAGCCAATGAAAACGCCAGTAAGGTAGATATTTATGTGGATGGAAAACTACTAAAAGATAGCCATAAATTAGATGAAAATCGATTGGATATTGTAGGAAGTTTAAAAAAAAGCAATGGGAAAATTCTACGGGGCAATCATACAATCGAGATTAGACCCAATAAATTAGCGAGAATAGAAGCGCAAATTACTTGTCGGGTATTTATTCAAAGTCAAATCGGCGGACAGTTTTAGTGACGTTACAAATTGAATTGAGCTGCTAAAGTGAAGCAGCTTAAAGGAGGAAAAAACATATGGCAATTGAACATATTAAAGAGACCGATACCCTTAATCAAGGGCGGCAAAAGATTAACGAAATCATGGACCAATCCAATCAGTCAGCTCAAAAGGTTGACGACTATTCAAGAACCTTAGAACAAGGAATCAGAGATGCCAAACAAATTGCGGCCGATGCCGGCGATGATGCCAAACAAATCGCTCAAAATGCCGGAGCAGAGGCAAATGTAAAGGCAGATCAAGCAGTCGCTGATTCAAAAACAGCGGTAGAAACAGCCAATCGTGCGGTAGGAACAGCCAATCAAAATAAACAAGAATTTGACACGCTAAGAAATGAGTTTGATGAGCTTGTTGCCGAATCTGGCGACAGCAATCCGGAAATTGTCCAAGCTCGTACCGATACAGAAGGAATTAAACAGCCAACCTTACAAGCAAGATTAACCAGAGATTTCGGCAACCGTCTGACTACCGCGGATGCGATCAAAATGTTTTCATGTTCAGTAAACACCCCTAAGATGATGGATTTTTCAAGTAAAACAGCTGGGAATCTAGCAACTAATCCTCATCAAGGCTATTCAGATTATACGGCAACCACGTTGAAAAAGCCTGCTGCAGCTTGGAACGAAGTAAATCAGGATGCTTACAATAAGCTGGTAGCTCGAGATGACTCTGGCGTTTCAACAGGCTCAACGCAAAATGGCGTAATTCCGCAGCAACTATTTAAATTTGATGTAATAAAAGCCATTGAACAGATTGCACCAACAGTATTTAGTGGAAAAAGTTTAGAGGAAAGTATTCAGTTGATAAAAAACAACTTTGTTTCATTTACGCTAGCACTGCGGGGAAAAGCAACTTCACCTAACAATAAAAATCTGAAGGCCGCAACTTATTTGGAATCGACGGATAGCTACTCTACTCAGCTGCAAAGTTCAGCGCAAGAGTACACTGACTTTACAACAGAAATTAATGATCGCAATTTTATTGATTCTAAAGGAAAAATCAATGTACTTGTTTATTCGGATAGTTCTAATGGTGTAACTTCTTCAAACATCGATATTGATTATGTTGGGGTTCAGATTGTCGTCTCCTTGAATCCATTAGATGTTTTAGAATCAAGCGGTTTTGCCAAGTCAGAGAATGTCACTAATCAATTGAAGCAGCATACCGATGATAAAAACAACCCTCACAGTGTTACAAAAAGCCAGGTCGGACTAGGCAGTGTACCCAATTATGGGGCTGCAACAGATGCCGAAGCTTTATTGGGAACAGTTAATAATAAAATGATGACTCCGAAGAATGTGAAGGATGTATTGGATGCAAAGACGGTATTGATTGAGGGAGATCAAGAAATATCTGGTTTAAAAAACTTTCTTACCACTCCCAAAGTAAATGACAATTTGATTTTAACGGAGAATAATTGTCTCGTAACAGTGTTACAAGGTATTAGAATGAAAGGAACTGTAGAGTCTGGAACGAAAATCAAGTTTAACAATAAAGTTTTGAGTGCGAATTCAATAAAGAGTGAGCCTATATTTTCTATTCAAAACGAAACTGACATTATTTGTCATAATCCGGGTATCTATTTACTCCAATTGTCGGCGTTTATTCAAATGGACTTGGCTAGTAACAATTATTTTTATTTGGATTTGGCCATAAATGGGGGATCTCCTAAAGATACTGATGAACGTTTGGCAGGGATTGGTGGGCAACATACACTTCGTAATGAAATATCAGGATCGACTATTGTAAAGATTAACTCAAATGATGTAATTACAATAAAAACAAATACTAATCTAAAAGGGAGCGCTACAAGTTTTGGTGCGATGACGTTTAGAATACAGGAAGTTTCTTGACTTTACGAAGAATGCTTTTATATTGAAAAGATTAGTCAACATTTATACTATCATTAAATCGAGGTGAACACATGGAAAAATATTTAAACGAACTGTCTATCATTATCGGTTTGATTGGTGGATTCTTCGTGAATTATCTTGGGGGGATGGATGCTATTTTACATGCACTAATCTTTTTAGTGGTGCTTGATTATATCACTGGATTGATTAAGGCTTGGAAATTGAAAACAATCAACAGTGAGGTTGGTTTTACAGGTTTAATAAAAAAAGTACTGCTATTTGCAGTTGTGGCTGTTTCTGTTGAGGTGGAGAAAATTTTAGGGAACACAATCCCGTTACGGGAAATTGTTATTATGTTCTATTTAGCAAACGAAGGGATTTCGTTTCTTGAGAACATTTCTGAATTTATTCCTCTGCCAGAAAAGCTGCGGGAAGTTTTTCAACAAATCAGAGACAAGGAAGAAAAAAGCAGTTGAATAAGGTATGAAAAAAACAAACTATTTTGAAGATAGGATTGCTCGAAAACTAGCTTGAAAAGCTTACAATAATTAGGGTTTCACTAGCCTAGTATTTTAGTAGGAGGATTCGATGGATAAAGCAACTAGAACTCATATACGGAATATTTTGTGGAGTGTCAAGAAAATCAAGAAAGTACTGAATAATATTTCAAATGTTGTTATAGATCAAAAAAATGTTTTTTTGGAGTATCCTGTTTCGAATGATTCAGATACGCAATGGAGTGTGAATCAATTGGTTTTTCACAAAATGTTTTTGACTATAGTTGAAGAAACGTTAGCAAATTCACCTGAGCAAGTAACGGATATTTTTACTTCAAAATATTTAAATGGCTATCCGAACAAAGAAAATGCTCTAGTAGCCAGCGAAGTCCACCTTAGTGAATCTACAATCAAACGGTACGACAAAGAATTTTTGCAAGAAATTGCTATTCGATTAGGCTGGCTATCGGTTTAAACCAGCACTTAAATGTACAAAGCTAAAGCTTTTTTACTCAAAAATAAAAGGGATTCAATAATGGATGAGAAAATTATTGAATCCCTTATTTTCTTACCCTTGATACTCCACCTTTTTCAACTCTTTGTCCGCTGATAAGTAGGGGTCGATTTCTGCTAGGAATTTTTTTAGATGATCGGTAGCATTATGCTTATCGATGGCCGCTTGATCACGCCAATTTTCAATGATCATGAACTGATTTCTAGTATCTAAACTTTCTAAGCAGTCATAGAACAAAGCACCTTCATCTTGACGAGATTTATTGACTAGATCTTCTACAAATACCAAAAATTCCTCGCGTTTTTCTTCTTTCACTTTCAGTAATACGTTGATAATAATCATACTTTTTCTCCTTTAAGCTTCTTTGTGACAGACGGCTTCAATATTGTAGCCATCGGGATCAATTACAAAAGCACCGTAGTAATTTTCATGATAATGAGGACGCAGACCTGGAGCTCCGTTGTCTTTACCGCCGGAGTTCATCGCAGCCTGGTAAAAGGAATCTACTAGCTCACGAGTCTTTGCCGCAAAAGCAACATGGGTTTTGCTTGGTTCACTTTTGACAATCCAAAGGTCGCCGCCATCTTCAGCACCAAAACAAACACCATGTTCCATCTCTACCTTGACTTGATAGCCCAGTGGTTTTAATGCTTCTTGGTAAAAGTCTTTACTCTTAGCCAAATCGGAAACACCCAAACTCAAATGATCAATCATACTAGAACCTTCTTTCATAGTTGTTTTAAATAGTATAACAAATAGTAAGTGTGTATCGATAGAGATTCACAATCTTTACCATTTTTTGACAGAAAAAATACACTTGTTATTATTTGCCCGTGTCTGCTGTCTTTTCTAGAGGAGCTAAGGTTATGGGTTCGGTTTCCTGAGGTTCCTCTGGGGTAAAGACTACGTTTTCCCCGTCCATTTTTACTCTGTAGTCATTATCTAACTCTAACTCTTCATTTTTTAGATGAATCGTTTCTTCATCTAATTGGTAAGCGACATGGAAAGACATATTCTCAATCAGTTGATTACTTAATTCTTCCCCGGCTTGTTCCCATTCATTAGACGCCTGGGTCTGCATATCTGAAGCATCGATCGTAAGAATCATTTCCTTATTATTAAAGGATGCAATAAATCTAACCTCTTCAGCTTGTTCCTGTGTTTCCATTACCCAGTCATGTGCTGTCAGGTCCTCTACTGTGACCGACTTTCCACAAGCTGTTAGTGTGAGGCATAGTAAGATTCCCCACATTCCCACAAACAACCTTTTCATAAAAAACCCCCTTTCAGTAATTTTAACAAAAAAAGGTAACGTTTTCAAAAATTACTGAAAGTAACAAATTTGACACTCAGATGACAAAGATGTTCTTATTGTTTCGTAGATTTCTGGAGAATATTATAGCAAAAAAATAACAGATAAGAATATTACTCTTTAAATAAATGTGTAAGAAATTCTTCTTCAGTAAATTTTTTTGCGTTATTATTTAACTGATAAAAATCAGGTTTATTGTCGTAGCAAATTTCTTCGGTAATAGTCCCAGTAATCTTTTCAAAAAGTCCTGCTGGAAAGAAATAGCCACCTTCTAAAGCATGATAAAATAGGCTTGAACCGCAATTTTTACAAAAACCGCGCTCTGCCCACGGAGAGGAAGAATATCGGTGAACACTTTCTTCACCTTTCAAGGTAAATTGATCGGAGGCGAGTTCTTGTAATGACAAGAAGGGGCTGCCAAAGAATTTTTGACACATGTGACAATGACATACAGTAATTTCTTGTGAGATGTCCGGTATAGTAATCTGAACCTTCCCACATAAACAACTACCAGATAATTTCATAAAAGACTCCTTTATTTTTTACTTTACTGAAACAAAAAATAAAATGCAAATTGACTTGACCTTAACGTTGCGTAAAGGTGTAAGTTAATGATAGGGAGGTGGAAACAATGGCTTATACAGTTAAACAATTAGCTGATTTGTCTGGAGTGAGTCCTCGAACACTGCGCTATTATGATGAGATTGGATTGTTAAAGCCTGCAGAAATTAATCTGGCAGGGTATCGCTTGTATCAGCAGAGGGAAGTTGATCGTCTGCAACAGATTTTGGTCTATCGCTCGATGGGACTGCCCTTAAAAGAGATTCAGCAAATTTTGGATCAGCCAGAATTTAACATTGAAACCGCGCTTTATAAGCAGCAAAAGCAGCTGCTGAAAAAACGTCAAGAGATTAATGAATTACTTCTGTTAGTTGATCAAACCTTGGCTCATTATGAAGGAGAGCAAGAAATGAACAATGAAGAAAAATTTAAGCTGTTTAAACAACAAGCCTGGCAAGAAAATGAAGCGGAATATGGGGAAGAAATACGTGAAAAATATGGGGAAGAGACCGTGAAGCAAGCTGCCGATAAGTGGTCTGACATGTCTCAAAGTGATTTTCAAGCAAGGGAAGAGCTAGAACAAGAATTATTGATGAAACTGAAAAAATATGGACAAGCTCCGGCACTGCCAAGTGACTTAGCAGAACAAATTTATGCTCTTCACAAAAAATGGCTGCAGTACAGCTGGCAAAAATATTCTGTTCAAGCACATCGCGGAGTTGCTGAAATGTATGTATTAGATGAGCGGTTTACTGAATATTATGAGTTACGTGCAGGGAAAAATGCGGCCCATTGCTTAAGAGATATTATCCAATTCTATGCGTAACATTCGGTGAATATAAGCCTTTCTGATATAGTATTTTCAAAGAGAGGAAGCGACCAGCATGGCTAAAAAAACACCCCCAATTGATACGCAAGCGTATATTGATCAAGCTGCTCCTGAGGCACAGGCGTTATTATCCCAGTTAGCTGTTCTTTTACGAAAAATGCAACCTACTGAAGAGAAGATTAAGTGGGGGCAACCGTTTTTCTTCTATAAAGAACGGCGGGCTAGTATAGCTGCATATAAGGAACATGTGAGTGTTAGTTTTTCTGAGGATTTAACCCCTGAAGAAACCAATCAAGCAAAAAATTTGGGCTATGCAACCGGACAGAAGCGAGTGAATATCCGCTTTGATCAATCCATTCCCGATGAGCTGCTTGAAGAAATGATCAAAAAAAAGTAGGAGTGTCCTTTTTACAGGTACACTTCTACTTTTTTTCGATCACTTACAGGTAAATTTTTCACCACCAATCGGTGAGAAAGACGAATCATGTTTTCAATTTCCTGGTCACTTAATTGAGTAGTAGCTAGCTTGATGGTGTTCCAATGCTTTTTATTCATGTGATAACCAGGAGTAATATCAGAATATAGTTCACGCAGCTCTTCATTTTTCTCAGGCAAGCCTTTTAAAGTAATGGTTGAAGCATCAGTAGCTTCTAGGGTCATTAAGCCAAACATTTTACCGTAAAGATCAAAATACAAGGTTTCCCAATCTTGACGATAATAGACTTTTGCTTTAGGCAATTCATTGCCGAAGTTTTGAAAACGTTCAATCCTCTTTTTGATGCGTTGAAGTTCTGACATTTAGGTGGACCTCCTTACATTTAATGAGCGCTGGGCTTCAGTTGCTAAGCCAGCATTGGTTTGAATAATTTCTTCAAGCAGCGGTTTACTTTGGGGAAAGGCAGAAAAGCAAATGATTAATTTCCATTGAATCAAAGGATTATCTTCATTTTCATCCCAAAGTGTTAGAAGCTGGTTAAAGTATTCATCAGATGCTTCATGAGGATGATAAAAAACCAGCAGACCAATGGCATCAATCAGTTCACTTAGTTTAGATGAGTTCAGGCTGCCCAACTGCTCAAATAAAGTCGGCAAGATTGTTGGATACATGTTACCTAGTGAACGAGCGATAAGGTCTCGAGGTAACGGGAACGACTTTTTAGCCGAGGGTTTCGCTAAGGGCAGCTGGTGCTGATTGTTTCCAATTTCACCTAAATAGGGCAGCATTTGTTTAGCGGTTTCAGGCGTTCCCACCTCCAATTTACGCATGATTTCTAAGCGACAATACAACTTTTTTTCGTTTGCTGCTGCCTCCAATAGTTTAGCAGTCGTTGTTTTTGTAAGCGGCATCAAACGTGCAGCAGCACTGCGTTCCTGCGGTTTTTCTGAATCTAATAAGTTTAATAGTTCTTCTGGAGATCTATTTTGAAACGGGACTAAATCGTCGGCTTCTATCCAACCTCTTGCTTGCAGTTGTTCTTGATTACTTTTCATAAGAAATCTCCTTTTTTTGAGTATAGCAGTAAAAAAAGAGATAGTGAATGATCTTTTAAACGAATATTTTTTGTGCTTTTTTTCACAAATTCGTTGCTTTCTCTTTTTTTATGTGCTAAAGTATGGAAAAGGAGATGTGATAATATGAGAAAAATTGTTGCCAATCCAATCGAACTGAGAGATGCCATTCGTTGTGAGAAGAAAGAGATTGCACTAACTAGCGGATTTGCTAACATGATGCGTCCTTTCGCTGAGTTTCAAAAAAGAACCAAAAAGGAAATGAGTATCAACGAGGTAACTGAAGCGGTTGATCTGCCAGCAAGCGTAGTACTTGCTTTCGATTCAAAAACCATGGACAAGCTGTTCAAAACCTATCAAGTAGTAGTAAATGAAGATACTGCTAAGGGAGTGGAACTGGAATACGTTCATGTTTAATTTTTTTCTAGAATCTTGTGAAAAAATTATCAAAGGTAGTCTGTAAAGCGTATTTAATCGTTCTTTACTGACTGCCTTTTTTATTTTGTCCCCAAACTCAGTTGGTTTAGCGAAATACAAATTCAAAAAAAGTGTTGCTTAGATTTGGAAGAAGCCAAAGAAATAGTTGAGTAGGGTATAGATTTATGTCAATGCCAAAAAAACGAAATGACATAGTTGAGCACGCTCTCTATTAAGCGTGCTCGTAGAAGCGTTTGTTGGCGAAAATGGTCTATTGCTGAAACGAGTATTGTCCGAAATCAAAACAAGTGCCATGGGTATTTGATAGCGGCTTTAGCAGATGAAAAGTTGTTTCACCGCCATGGCTAATGCTGAGGGCTCAAAGTTTATTTCAAAATACCTAAACAATAGCCGGATTCAGTAATGGACCAAGCTTTTTTGTCGCCTCTTTTCACTTATAGCAAGCCCAACTTATTTCCGCTTTTTCTTATTTCGCTTACTCTTGCCCATTTTTTTATCCAAACGTCTTTTCAATCGCTTTTGTTCCCACTGTTCTTTTTTCTTGCGAATTTCTTCCGGACTCTCATAAGAGTTCTGCTTCTTATTCTTATTCTTTTTGGATTTCTTCTTATTAGGGAGCTTTTCTGTTTTTGTTTTTTTGTCGGAATCAGGATCAGGCGTGTTCTCTGGTTCATCACTCAAGACAAATTCAGCTTGAGCATCCTTCAACTTAATCCCTTGTGCAAAGGCAGTCAACAGCCTGCTGAGCAATTCTGTTTCATCTGTTTCTGGAGGCAGCGTAAAGCCATCCAATAAGAATTCAGTGGTTCCTTCGAGGGATTTGCCTGCATAGACATTATTTTTCAAATAGTCGCTGGACTCAAGAAACGGAACAGTCTCTGCTGAACCACCTTCAAGTTGAGTTTCCATTTGAGCCAAGATATTCATTGCTTTAGAGATTTGTGGCTGCAGAATACTCAGCATGTCATCAGCTGGTTCTGCTTCAACTTCTTTTTCTGCTTCCCGTTCACTGTCGTAAACCGGCTCGGTTGGTAAATAGATGTAGCGAACCAATTCAGTGAAGCGTCTTACGCCATCTTTTTCAAGGATGGTTAGTGAGCTTAAAATGGATAAAAGGGCAGTGGTTTCTTCAATAGAATAGCAAGGATCAGTATCCTTTAAAGTAAAGCGATGCTTTTTGCCATTGGCGTCTTTATAGACAGTGGAAATGTTTATGAGTTCTTTGGCTTCGCGGCTGCCAGAGTGCAGCATTTCATGGAGATGATCAGTTTTCTCGCGGGTAGCTTTGGTAACGGCTAAATACTCTTCGTGACTTTCAAATAAACGGGAAAGGACCTTTTCCCAATCTTCTGGAGTGAAATATTCTTTAACATAGACACAAAAATGGCGGACGGAGGCTAATTCCTGCACATTACCTTCCAAAAAAATACGGCAAATCAACTCTTGACCTAAGAAAGAAAAGTCACAGGGTGAAAACGCATTGCGAACAAGTACAAAAATAGCACTTTCTACTATGTGCTGGATGGCATGATGCTCTGCGAAGTGCTCGGGAAATCTACGTTCAAGTCCTTTTCTCTTCATGGTTGTCAGTTGAGTTAGCTGCAGGTTTTTTGTGGTCATGGCATTATCTCCTCATCTATAGTTGTAAGTTTGAATGAATTGTTTCATGTTGTTTTAGCATCCGCTTCCATTGTAATATACTGGAACGAAAAATCAAGTATTTTTTCAAAAAAGAAACAAAATGACTAATATAAGCTCTATTTATTAGTCGTTTTTCTCCTATATGTAACTATAAAAATAATAATTATAGTTTAACGAAATGTTATCCGAAATATAATGATTTTGTGATGTTATAGCGAGTTCATAACGAATATAGAACGAATTGCCGATTAAAATTTTAAAAAATACTTAAGGAAGTTTCAGGTGAGAAGGGCAAAATTTCTTTGGCCTTTTGATGCTAGAAGCAGATTTTTTTTAGGGACTGCTTAATGTTCAGCGATGGTTTTTAGCTGTAGCCGCAGGGATAAAAAGGGGCAAAAAAATAAGTGCATTTGTTAAGCTAGGCATAGAAGAAAGCAATCTTCCTTCTTTTTTTTCCGTGTTTATGTAAGATAAGCAGGATCTCCCCCTATGTCATTTGTCACAGGAGGGTCTTTTTGAGCGGATGTTTTTCTTTTTTATTAGTCAGTCGATACAATAGAAGAAAGCTGTGAGTAGTTCAGTTTATGCAGTTGAGGAGGGGGAAATCCAATGCCTTGGAATATGAAAGATTATCCAGCTTCGATGAAAAACCTAGAAAAAGTAACACGAAAAAAAGCAATTGATATAGGGAATGCGCTTTTAGCTGACGGCTATCCAGAAGAGCGCGCGATTCCGATTGCGATTAGTCAGGCCGAAAAGTGGTATGAGGATGCTTCTGATCAAGAGATCCAGCAAGCTAAAAAAGCTAAGAATCCACAAAAAAACGACAAACATGAAACCAACCCCAATACTAAAAAACTCATTAATGCGAACGTGTCCGTTAAATATCAAGACGATCAATGGGAAGTTATTTCAGATGGGGCGGAGCATGCCAGTGAACGGTTTGCAAAAAAATCGGAAGCAATTCAGCGAGGAAAAGCAATAGCTGAAAACAAACAATCTGAATTAAAGATTTTTAAACGTGATGGTACCTTGCAAGAAACCCAAAATTTTAAAGCTAACTAGAGAAAAACCGTGAGAAAGTTCTTCCTTCTCACGGTTTTTTATGAAATAGAATGCGATTGCTGGAAATTCTCCATATCAATCATAATACGTGTTTTTCCTAGCACAGCATATTTGGCTGCAACAAATTGATTTCGTGAATTAAATTGCCCGCCAACGATAACCTGCATACCGTTTTCTACATCGGCTAAGAAGTTCAAGCTATGTTTAGCGATTAAACAATGTTGATTATCCAACTGAAAGTATACGAGAGGGGAATTAGAAAGCTTTAGCACCTTTAAGTGACTAACCGTTCCTTTTAACGTAATCATAGAATTCACTCCTTATTCCTAAGATTGAAAGCAGACTGGTAAGGACTTTGTGTACGAACTCCCTTAAAAACGAGTTCATCATTGGAACGCTCAAATATAAAGTAACTATCTTGTTTTTTCTTAGTACGTTTAGCAGCTACCTTAAAATAATCTCGCTGCTCCGCATCCATTTTTTCCACAATAGTACTAAGAAATAAGGCCAAAGGAACGGAATCTTGAACAACCGAGTAATAAGCTTGATAAAACGTTGAAACAGAGTTTGCACTGATCATGGACATTATCATCACCTCAACACTATTATACGAACATGCGTTCGGAAAGTAAAGTAAGTTTTCTCAAAAAAAAGAAGCTTTTCAGCTTCTTAAGATTGACGCATTTTTAGACGCAAACGGGCAATCGCTTTTTGCGCATCTAATTTAGTGACCGTATTTTGACCTAGAATCCCCGTTTCATTCCCGTGAGTGCTTTTGTAAAAGGGCAGAACCTCTTTCAAATACTGGTTCGTAACAACAAAATCCTCAGCTTCACAAACACTCATAGCGACAAATGGAAGTGCAGCTTTTCCAACTTCATGGATTAGATTTGCGTAATCAATGTGGTTATTACCAATCCCGTTACAGGATAAAATGGCCCCGTCAATTTTTAAAGAACGAAGCAGCTGCGCGGTTCGAGTGCTGGCTAACATTTTTGTTGGGGTATCATCAGCACTGCCCATAATGATAATTCCACGTAAATCAATTTCTTCATCTGCTGCTAAAAGCTCTACAAAGGGATCACGATAATGGTATAGGGTTGTTTCTTTCATACTTGCACCTAAACCCATAACATTGCCTCCTTAATCCATAGCGCGAATAACACCGTCACGATATTCATTTGGTGTTACCAGTTGGGGCATACAGCCCATATCAATAATTGACTTGCTTCCTTGAAAACCTGCTGGCTCAGTAGGAAATAAATGCGTATCATAAACGGCTCCTTGACCTGAAACCTCCTTCACTAAGACAATTTGCTTAGCTTCAGGCCGACACTGATCATCAAATACATGCTTTTCAGTATAAGCGTTAGGGTCAAAAGTTCGCAGCTGTTGCCGGAAAAATGAACAAAATTGATCGCAGGCTAAATGTGCCGCATCTGGCCCAGCTCGGGAAACCCAAGCATCTGCTTTTAAGATGACATCAAAGGAAATGAGCCAATCATCCTGTGCTGGGGTTCCTGGTTTGCCCCAGTCAATTTGTTCTGACAAAATTCCTTCTGAACCACCACCATTACAAATTTGTCGTCCATTGGTATCCACCCCAGTTAGTAGGACGTATACACCTGTTAAGGTATGAGTGATCCCTTCACCAAGCTTTCCCAATGCTTTAGCTGAAAGGGGGATGATGTCCATAATCGTGTTGGTATATTGATAACGCTTATCTGGTGGGATAACGTTGATGGTGATTGATTCAATCAAAGGGTGAACCAAAGACGATGTATCTGGGGAAACAATCATTCTCCCCGTCTCAACAACTAAATTATTTTCTCCTAATTGGATCTCTTGAACGTGATAACCTTTGATAGTTAATAGAGACATTTCATCGCCGCCTTTTCATAATGTAAAGGTTCTCAAAAATCAGCAATTTCGGGTTTTATCTAATAAAGAATTCACCCAGTACTCTTTATTAATCCGCTCAACATAAATATCAAAATCATGAGAAGCGTTCATTTGATCAGAAATATTTTTAGTGATTCCATGAATTAAATAGAAACGTTGACTCGTATCAATTTGGATCGTTTCAGAGACAGCTGGAATCGTTGATAATTCTGCCAAAAATGTTTTTCGGGTTACCAGATCGTGCAAACAAACTTTATGCATAACAAACTCCTTTATTCAAACGATGAACTTATGTTGATTATAGCACAGGATATAAAGGAGTTCTTTAGGAATAATAAGATTTATTTGAAACAAAATAATAAAGCGTGGTGGGGAACAGGAGAATGACAGTTTCATTCGAATACAGTAGAAAAGCCAGAAAATTCTGGCTATTTTGAAATCTTTTCATACATATTATTTGGATGCTTAAAAAAGATTTCTGCGTTTTTTCTCTTGAGATTGTTTTTTGCGAATACCAAGTCTCTTCGGGTCCAAATCGTTGCTGGAGCGCCTTCAATATGTTCAGCAACATAGAAAAAGGAGCCGCAGGAGGTTAAATAAGGTGTCATTTTATGGACACTTAGACTTTTTGTCACACAAGTAAATCGCAACTCTTCAGGAGAATCAAACGGGGGAATTTCGTTTAGTAGGGGAATCTTAATAAAAAGCATGTTTTCACTTCTTTCTTAACGACTAAACCGATTCAATTCACCTAAAAAAAGGATAGTCAAGTCTGACTATCCCAGTATCTTGACCTGTCTAGTTAGTTAGACAGTGTCATAATATCAAATTGTAATTTCATTCACAAGAAAAGTACTCAGAAAATTCAAAAAAGGGATTGACCATGAAGCATGCGTAAACAAATTAAAGGACCTGAGAAAGATAGTAATAGGTGTAAACAAATTAATTATCTGTATTCTGCAGGTTCTAAAAGTCATGGTCAATCTAACAAGAATTATAGCATACTAAAATTGCTAGGAAAAGATAACATTTAAAGAGGATGAAATTAAAACTGTCAGAAGTATAAGGAAAATACTTTTATTTTTGAAAGCAAACAAAAAACCGGCCACTCATGCGGCCGGAAAAAAATGGGGTAGTTGGGATATATGCTACATACTTAATGTACCATCATCTTTCTAAAACAACAAAAAATATGCCCGCGGATCAAAAAAAGTGCAGCCTGCTAATTTGCAAGCTGCAAAACTACCGAAAGTTAGGTTGAATTTTTCAATAAAAAAGTTTTCTTGAATGTGGATGCCAGGAGTCGAACCTGAGACCTCTTTCTTAAATGCAGACTACTTCATTGAACGAGTGAAACACCGTGTTCATCCACAAATATAGTATATCAAAAAGGAGGGCAGCTTTTATTTCAAGCTGCTCCTTTTAAGCTTTTTTTAAAGCTTTGTTCTCTTCAGAAAATTCTCTGGCGATCATCCAGCCATAGGTTTCAGTAATAGCTGCTGCTGTAGTCGCGTTAATAACATTGCCAGCAATTGGAATTTTCCCCACAAAAAATCGGGCAGTCATTTTTCCAGCTTGTTGAGCAACAAATTGAGTTGCCAAAGCCTTAGCCGCACCATCTTCCAGTTTTTTTCCAAAGATTTTTCCTAGTGCAACAATCATAGCTGTTTGAATAGGGATTAGGGCTGCTGCGTCAGTGACCGGTAATTGAGCCATTCCTCCACCAATTGCTGCAGCAGCGGATGAAGCTGTGTGAATGACCAAATGAGCTTTTTTACGTTGTGTTTTATTCATTACAAGCTTCCTTTCAATAAAGCTGGTCACAGTTTAGCATTCGAAAGGAGAAAGTACAATAAATTGAACCCTTTCAAACAAGTAGGATACTAAAAATATGCTATACTTAAAGAAAAGGAGGCGGTTACAATGTTTGGGAAATATGAATCAATTTTAGTAGCTGTTGACGGGTCAAAGCAAGCAGAAAGAGCCTTTGAAGAAGCAGTCGCAATTGCTGTAGCTAACCAAGCAACATTGACTATCGCTTGGATTATCAATGAGGAAGATTTAAGCAACAGTGCCTTTTCGTACTCCAAAATTCTGCATGAAGAAAAGGAAATGGTTGAGAAGGAAATGTTAAAGAAAATCCATGATGCCAAACAAGCCCAGATTGAAGAAGTTGCTAGTGTGATTGAAATCGGGAATCCCAAAGAATATCTTGCCACGCTTATTCCTGAAAGTCAGTCTATCGATTTAATTGTGATGGGACCAACAGGTAAAGGGATGATCCGCCGAGCCTTAGTGGGTTCAACAACCTCCTATGTTGTAAACAATGCCTCTTGCAGTGTTTTAGTTGTGAAATAAGGTGAGAATGATGAAAGAATATCGTAAAATATTGGTTCCAGTGGATGGTTCGAAGTTAGCTGGCAAGGCGTTTGAAGAAGCCTGTCAGGTTGCCAAGCGAAATCATGGGCAGCTGCTTTTGCTTACAGTGATTGATTTAACCAGCTTTCGGGGAACCGCCAGTGCCAGCTCGATGGAAATAACCAAAGAATTACAAAAAAATGCGCAGCAGCTGATCGCTGAGCTGGAACAAAGCACCGATGTACCGTTGCAAACACAAATTTCTGCCGGGAATCCTAAACAGGAAATTATTAAAGCAGCAGAAGATTTTGATAGTGATCTGATTATTATGGGGGCAACAGGACTAAGTAAACTAGGCCAGTGGATGCTAGGATCGACAACTGGTTATGTCGTCAACCATGCCTCTTGTAATGTCATGGTAATTAAATAGAAAACAACCCTCAAATGCCAAAATATTGATCGGCATTTGAGGGTCCTTTTAGTAAATTTCAGTTTTTTTCTTCTAAAGTCATGATTAATTCTTCCCCAGTGTCATATACGTATAGGCGGTTGGGGAAGGGAACATGTTCATAGGCCTGTATGTAAGGTGCAGTCACACTATCGGAAAAGTAAGGCTCACTTTGTGAATGAACGACACTTAAGGTTTGATTGGGATTTTTAAAAAAATTAAAGCGTTGCGGTGAGCTTAAAGGCAGTCCTTTGTGTGGTCGCATAAAAATCATATGCCACAGTTCATTTTGCATTTGCTCAGGCAATTGCTCAGCAGGAACCTCGCTTTTCCGAGGCTTCGTTGGTTCAAACATAACAGTCATTCCTTTCTAGCTTTATAATAGCAGTTTTTCTGAAAAAGAAAAATATTTGGGTGAGAAAATAATCATTTTAACGGCTTTTTTTTCGTTGTCATGGTATGGTTAGATTGATGAAAGAAGGGATTCACATGACATATGCAATTTTTTTTAATTCCAACGCTGGGGATGGTAAAGCAGAACAAACAGCGCACCAAATGAAAGAGAAATTGGAGGCGGCAGACAAGGAGGCGGAATTCTTAACAGCACCTGATCCAGAAGCAGCGATCAAGAAAATTAAGGATCATTTATCTGATTATGAAGCAATTGTCGCAATCGGAGGAGACGGCACCTTAAATATCGTTGCTACGGCGTTTGTACAGGCCGAAAAAACGATCCCCTTTGGAATTATTCCCGGTGGGACAGTCAATAATTTTGCCAAACGTTGGCACATTCCAATGGATTTAGAGCAAGCAATGGATGTTATTGTTGCTGGTCATACACGTAAGGTGGGGATTGGTGCCTGTGACGAACACAAAAAGGCGATTGTCAGCTCCTTTGCTTTTGGGACGTTTGCGGATATTTCCAACGAAGTACGTCAGCAGGAAAAACAAAAATTTGGTTTGATTGTTTATCCTTTAAAAGCGTTGAAGCAATTAGGGAAGAAAAGATCCTACAAGGTGCGTGTTGAGGCCGATTCTTATACGGAGGAACTTAAGGTATGGTTTGCTTTAATTACAACCACCCGCTCCATTGGCGGTATGAACTATGTTCAAGAAGGCTCGGAATCGTTTCATGTGAGCGTCTTGCACAACATGACCTTCCTCAAATTATTTCAACTGGCTCGGTTTGTTTTTACAGGTAAATTGAAAAATACGGAAAGCTTGTTGTATCTGCAACCGAAGAAAGTCAAGCTCACGCCTTTAGGAAAGCATGAGATTGTTGCTCGAATTGATGGCGACAAGGGCCCAACCTTACCAGTAGAACTAGATTGGCTGGAAAAATTTTTGACTATTTATGTACCGGAGCGAAAGGACAGCAAATAATTTTTAAGGAGAATTCTGATGGATAAGGACATTGAGGCATTATTAAAAAGAGCGGATACCTTTACCTTAACAACAATTGACAGTCGAGGGTTTCCTCATGTAATCGCAGTATCAAAGCCACTAGAGCGCAGCGGCTTTCATTATTTTAAATTCTATATCAATATGGATGGGAAAACTGCTGAGAACATCAAGAAAAATCGCGCGGGCAGCTTGTTTTGTGTTGATTCAGCGAAGCATGAAAGTCTGGCACTGAAGGGGTATTTCTTTTTAGAAGAAATTGAAGGCTACGAAGCATTGACCGCAAAGCTGAATGATTTTCAGCAGCAGCTAGAGTATCATCATCCGGTACTGGCCGTTTTTGAAACCTTAAGTGTTAAGCATTATAAAGATAATCAGACAGAGATTATCGACGGTTAATCGTTTGAATCCAAAAGGCAAATCAATCAATAAGTAATCTGAACTACAAGAGTATCTACTCCAAAACGCAGTTGGGCGGCCGGAGGAATACGAAGGTAGTTCAGTTTTTTTTTAGTTAAAAAGAAATTTTTATTGGTTATTGACAAAGGAATTTGACCTATGCTAAATTTAAACCCATGCGGCAAAACGTAAGTGTTACGATTTGGAAACGTAAAGTGTAAAGGAGCAGGTGGAAAATGAAGAAAGCATGGAAATGGTTGGCATTATTTGGATTAGCAGGAGTACTAGGTGCCTGTGGAAATAACGACGAAACAAAGGAGAGCTCGGAAAAAGATGGTTTAACCATCGTAGCCAGCTTTTATCCAATGTATGATTTTACTAAAAATATTGTTGGGGATGAAGGAAACGTGGAACTGCTGGTTCCTGCGGGTACGGATTCACATGATTTTGAGCCCTCTGCCAAAGACATCGCAAAAATTCAAAACGCGGATGCGCTCGTATACAACAATGAAAATATGGAAATGTGGGTACCAGACGTTGAAGACTCTTTAGCTAAAGAAGATGTGAAGGTTATTAAGGCTACCAAAGATATGTTGTTAATGCCAGGTAGTGAGGAAGAAGAACATGATCATGATCACAGTGAAGAAGGCCATCACCATGAATTAGATCCCCACGTTTGGCTGGCTCCTAGTTTAGCAGTCAAAGAAGTGGAAGCCATTCGCGATCAATTAAGTGAAAGCTATCCGGAGCATGCGGCTGCCTTTAAGAAAAATGCAGCTGCTTATATCGAAAAGCTGAAAAAGCTGGATAGTAATTACACCAATGCCTTTGCCGAGGCTAAGCAAAAAAGCTTTGTAACTCAGCATGCCGCCTTCAGCTATTTAGCTTTAGAATATGGCTTAAATCAGGTGCCAATTTCTGGTGTGTCCGCAGAGGAAGAGCCTTCACCTGCTCGCTTGGCTGAGCTGAAGGAATTTGTTGAAAAAAATGGCATTCAATACATTTACTTCGAAGAAAATGCCAAAAGCAGTGTGGCCGAAACCTTAGCAGCGGAAACAAACATCAAAACAGAAGTATTGAACCCGCTTGAAGGATTAACCCAACAGCAAATGGACGATGGTGAAGACTACATTTCTGTGATGGAGCAAAATTTAAAGGCATTGCGGAAAACAACCGATAGCGAAAATCCGAAAGAAGAAAATTTAACGCCAGTTAAAGAAAAAACAGTTTACAATGGTTATTTCAAAGACAGCGAGGTAAAAGAACGACCATTAACTGATTGGGCTGGGGATTGGCAATCGGTGTATCCCTACTTGCAGGACGGCACACTGGATCAAGTAATGGCATATAAAACGAAAAAGGATTCTTCCAAAACCGCAGAGGAATACAAAGCTTATTACGAAACCGGCTATCAAACAGAGGTGAAGAAAATCAACATTAAGGGAGCTAAGATGACCTTTATTTTTGATGACGGAACCGAAAAAACGGCGGAGTACAAAGCGGCAGGATACAAAATCTTGGATTATAAAGCAGGAAATCGCGGCGTTCGATTTTTATTTGAGGCCAAAGGAGAAACGGATGCCTTTAAATACATTCAGTTTAGCGACCATGGAATTAATCCTGAAAAATCTGGTCATTTCCATATTTATTATGGCAATGACAGCCAAGAAGCGTTATTGGAAGAAATGGACCATTGGCCAACCTATTACCCAGCCAATTTAACTGGAATGGAAATTGCCCAGGAGATGTTGGCACACTAATTCTTCACAAACCATGCGGCTTCCGCTAAAATAAAAGAAACACCATAGTGAAGAGGGGAAGCCCATGAAAAAGAAAGTGACGATTAATCAAGTTGCTGAACAAGCTGGCGTGTCTAAAACGACCATTTCTCGCTTTTTAAATGGCCATTACGGAAACATGTCCCAGGAAACTAAAGAAAAAATTGCAACAGTTATCGAGGAATTAAAGTATCGACCAAATCGTCAGGCGCAAGCGCTGAAGTCAAAGCGCAGCTATTTAATTGGGGTAGTAGTTGCCGATATCTCCAATATGTACTCTTCATTACTATTAAAGGGAATTGGCGAAGTATTGGGAAAACACGGGTACCAGATGATTATTATGGATGCTGCCAACTCGATTGAGCAGGAACATGACCTGCTGGAGAAGCTGCTGGATCAAAGCGTTGAGGCGATTATTTTGCAGCCTGCTTCTCGTGAGGCTCAGCATTACGAATTTTTAAAGGAAAGAAACATTCCCTTACTGCTGGTAGATCGACAAACAGCTCCAGTTCAGTGGCCTGCGGTGGTAACCGATAACGTGGCATCAATCAAACAAATCATGCAGGCGGTGATTCGGGAAAAGTACCAAAAGGTGGTCGTTGTTAGTGAGCCTTTGAAAGAGGCAACCACGCGTGAAATTCGTTATGAGACCGTTAAAAGTCTAGCAGAGGAAGCTGGGATGGAAGCTTTTTTACTGGAAACAACTTTAGAGGATGCCTTCAATCAGCGCATTCAAGAGCAAATCCAGCAGCCGAAAAAAACGCTGCTGTTTGCTTCCAACGGTCGTGTATTGATGGCGCTATTAACTTTCTTAGTCGAAGAAAAAATCAGTATCCCTGAAACTGTGGGGGTAACCGGCTTTGATGATTGGAATTTAACGGCCTTGGTGGGACCAGGGATCACTAGTATTGAGCAGCAATCCCAAGCAATTGGTCAAACAGCAGCCGAAAAAATTCTTCAATTGCTGCAAAAAGAGGAAACGATTGAAGAGACGGTAGTACCAACGAAACTACGTTGGCGTCATTCAATTTAGTTTGTTATTGTTTAAGAAAATATTAAGACGAAGAAGCTAAGTATGGGAACCGTTTTCCATACTTAGCTTCTTTTTGCCTGCAGGGAATTTCTGTTTTTGGAGTGTAAGCGGTTGACACTTTTTGGGAACCGGTTTACTATATGAGTATAGAAACCGGTTAACATATTGAAAGGAAGCTGTTTTATGAAGAGAGAGCAAATTGTGTTAAACTTACTTGTTTTTGCAAAAGAGGTAGAAGCTGGAGCCCTTCAAGCAGAGCTGCTGCTAAAGGCGAAGGAGTTAGGATTTAACAAGGTTGAATTAAGAAGAGAATATTTTAAGAATATAAAAGAAGAAATGCCTGTTATCAAAAAAATAGCAGATGATCAGGGGATTGAACTGTTCTACAGTGTGCCGGATGAGGTGTTTGTCAATCGGGAAGTGAATCCTAAGTTGACGGAATATTTAATGGAAGCCAATCAATTAGGGGTGAAGCATATTAAATGGAATATTGGTGATTTCCACGAGGATAGTCCGCTAGCTGAGCTTCAGGCACTTACTGAAAAAGGGATAGAAATTAATATTGAGAATGACCAAACCCAAACTTCAGGAACCATTCAGGCAATTGCCACATTTATGGAAGCGGTTAAGAAAGCAGAATTGGCGATTGGATATGTCTATGACTTAGGGAACTGGCGCTTTGTTGGGGAGTCTGAGGAAGCTGCAGCTAAACAATTAGCCGAATACGTTCGCTACATTCATGTAAAAGATGTTGCTTATGCGAACGACCAACCGCAAGCTGCAGAATTAGATAAAGGGGTCATTGAATGGCGGAATATTTTAGCGATATTACCTCAGGATGTACCGGTAGCAATTGAATATCCGACTACGTCAGATGAACAAATTTTAGCAGCCAAGCAATTATTAGAGGAGGCATAGCATCATGCAAGACCAACAAACGAAAATCGATCCAGAAACCTTTGCCTATCATTTCATGGATACGATTAAACGACCAACGATTGAAAAACAAAAAATGGAGGATGCGGCTAAAGAAGCATTGGCAGCATACCTAAGTGCCTACTATTTAGCTCAACGGTTTAATAGTATGGAAAATGAGTTTTTTATTGATGACCACACGAAGCCTATTTCAACGTATCAAAAGATTTTAAGTGAATTGAATCAATATTGAGGAGGTGACTACCATGAGTAGTGCAATTATTGGAATATTGTTAGCGATTACCTTTATTATTTTCGTGCTATATGCTATGAAGGGCGGTAACCTAACTGTCGGCTTCTTCGTAATGGCAGTCTTATGGACCATCATTGGTCGTGTGCCATTTAACCAAGCCATTCAAGAAATTTTTACTGAGCCAGTCTTAAACTACGGAAAAACGGCGGCGTATATTATTTTCGGTTCCTGGTTTGGCCGGGTACTGGTGGATACCGGGATTGCCGGCAGTATTAGTCGGCGAACTGAAACTGTCGGTAAGAAAAGCCCCGTACTGGCAACGGTCTTAATCGCATTGGTTATTGCGTTGATTTTTACTAGTTCTTATGGTGTGGGATCAGCGATTGCTGTTGGAGTCATTTTGTTCCCGATTATGTTTTCAATCGGAGTACCGCGAAATATTGCGGTGTTAGTTTTTACCATGTCAATCGGAGCTGCGATGTATGTAAACAATGTGCTGTTTGTTCAATTTCAAGTATTCTTCCCGCAGGTGGAGTGGGGCCCTCATTACCAACGCTTTGGCTTTGTGGCAATGGGCGTCCAAATGGTGATTGTTTTACTATTCATTTTGTTTAATGCGAAAAAAATTCGCAATGGTACACCAGAAATTATTACTAGTGATTCCAGCGAGGAAATTCCTGAAGTTCCTATTTGGACGTATGTGTTACCCGTACTGCCAGTCGCTTTAAGCATTTTTGCTAAATGGGATGCCGTACCAGCATTGCTGTTGTCTACAATTATTGCTTTTGCTGCTACTGGTAATATGAAAAGCTATACTCGCTTCGTAACGATGATGAACGAAACGGCGAAGCACGCGATCAGTGATATTGCTGGTTTGTTGATTATGTTGTTTGTTTTAACGATGTTTCAGTCAGCTGCTGTGCATGCAATGTCTGGCTTCACAGGTGTTTTCCAACAGATCATTCCAGACAACAAACTGATTCTCGTAATTATTATTGCCGCCATTGCGCCACTATCCTACTTCCGTGGGCCATTGATGCTGTACGGTGCTGGGGCAGCAACTGCCGCCATTTTAGTAGGAACCGGTATGTTCGATCAATACTTCTTGTACGGCTTGCTGGTAGTGCCTTCTATGATGGGTGTTTCCGCATGTATCACCCAATCTTGGAACTTATGGTCGGTACAATACGCGAAACTGGATACTAAAACCTTCTTAATGACAGGTTTGCCATGGGCATGGCTCGCAACTATTTTGAACCTGGCAACTGCATATATCTTACTTTAATAGAAAAGAGGAATAAATGATGAGTGAATTTTTAACGATTGGTGAACCGATTGCTTTATTTGGATCAACTGAGGTGGACAAGAGCTTAAAGGATGCAGGGAATTTTCAAAAATTTCTAGCTGGCGCTGAAGTGAATGTAGCAGTAGGCGTTTCGCGCTTGGGGCATTCTTCGGAATACATTACTAGTGTAGGGAAAGATCCCTTTGGTGAATTTATTATTGATCAGCTGCACGAAAATAAAGTAGGCACTGATTATATCGATCAAACAGAGGATTACTGGACTGCCTTTCAATTGAAGGATCGTGTTAGTCAAGGCGATCCAAGTATCTTCTACTTCCGTAAAGGCTCAGCAGCCGCTCATTTTGATCAGCAGGTATTGGATAAAATTGATTTTTCAGAAGTGAAAATGGTCCATTTATCAGGGATTTTCCCAGCCATTTCTGACGAAGCGCTGGCGGCTTTCCGCTATTTTGTCAAATTATTAGAGGAAAAACAAATCCGAACCACCTTTGATCCTAACTTGCGGCCGCAATTGTGGGCGTCACAGGAGAAAATGGTAGCAACGATTAATGAATTAGCTTCACATGCCGAAATCATCTTACCAGGCATCAATGAAGGAGAAATTTTAATGGGCAGTCGTGAACCAGAAGCGATTGCGGACTTCTATCTTGCCAATGGCGAAGCAACTCAAACGGTAGTAGTGAAGCTTGGAACAGAAGGCGCTTATGTAAAACAAAAGGATGGCACCAGCTTTACGGTACCTGGCTTCAACGTTGATGAAGTTGTGGACACAGTGGGGGCTGGCGATGGATTTGCCGCAGGGCTGATCACCGCTTTAATAGAAGGAAAGAGTCTGAAAGAAGCGATTATCAGAGCCAATGCAGTAGGAGCATTAGCAGTTCAATCACCAGGGGACAACGACGGCTATCCTACTCCTGAAGAATTAGCCGCCTTTTTAAAAGAGAATAAGGTGGACGACTTAGCATGAAATTACAAACAGCCATTGACCGCATTTCTTTAGAGGAAGCTGTCAAACTAGCGCAAGCTTTAAATGGAAAAACAGATATTTTAGAAATGGGCACCTCGTTAGTGAAGGATTACGGCAATCTAGCTATTGAACAGATTCGGGCTGTTTTACCAGATACTGAATTATTAGTTGATTTGAAAACCATTGATGAGGGTGCTTATGAATTTCGTCAAGGCTATCGTTATGGTGGAGATATCTTAACAGTGATGGGAGCGGCTTCCTATGACACACTGCAGGCTTGTTATGAAGTCGCACAGGAGCAGCAGAAAACCATGATGATTGATTTGCTGGAGGTAACGGATGAAAAGGTGGCACAGCTGACCGCTTTTGATCAAGCCATTTTCGCCCTGCATCATTCCATTGATCGCAAGGACAAGCTGGATGCAGTAGCCAGTGTGAAGACCTTTCATCAACAGTTTCCAACGATTAAGCGCTTGGCGATCGCTGGGGGAATCGACCTGAAGCAAGCAAAGGGCTTAGCAGAACAAGGTCTGACGGAAATTGTTATTGTGGGATCAAAAATCACTAAAGCAGAGGAACCTTTACAGGCTGTTCAGCAATTTATGGAGGGAATACAATGAGTACAATACCAACAATTATGACCGAAATTAATGAAGTAATGAAGCAGGTAGATGAAACACAATTAGCGGCTGCTTTACAATACTTTCAAAAAGATAAACGTATTTTTGTCATTGGTGCTGGCCGCAGCGGTTTTCAAGGCAAAGGGTTTGCAATGCGCTTGATGCATATTGGCTATACCGACTATGTGATGGGAGAAACGATTACTCCTTCCATCCAAAAAGGGGATACATGGGTGGCAATTTCTGGTTCCGGCACAACGAAAAGCATTGTAGCAGACACCCAAGCAGCCAAAAAATTAGGCCTGGATATTGTCGTGCTGACAAGTGATCCCAATTCGCCATTAGCAGAATTAGCGGATCAAGTAATTGTTGTGCCAGGGGCAACGAAAACCGGTGCAGGAATAAAATCTGTTCAATTATTGTCATCACTATTTGATCAAACCGTTCATATTACCTTAGATGCCTTAACCTTGATGTTGGCAAAACGTGACGATACTTCCAATGAGGATGCGTTGCATGAACATGTGAACGTAGAATAGGAAGTGCACGCATGCAGCGAATGAAGATTCTACAGCTATTACAGCAGGCTGGAGTAATTGCTGTAGTTAGAGGAAATAGCAAAGCGGAAGCATTAACGGCCTGTCGCGCTTTAATTGAAGGTGGTATCACCGGAATTGAAGTAACCTTAACTGTTCCTGAAGCTGAGGCCGTTATTCGTGAATTAAAACAAGAATATGCGGAAAATCAAGAGGTAGTCATTGGTGCTGGAACGGTGCTGCAGGCAGCAAGTGCAGAGAGAATGCTTATGGCAGGAGCGGCTTTTATTGTCAGTCCAGCTTTTGATCAAGCCACGGCAGAGCTTTGTAATTTGTATCAAATACCCTATCTTCCAGGCTGTGCCACGATTACAGAAATGCAGCAGGCCTTAAAAAGCGGTGCTGAAGTTATTAAGCTGTTTCCTGGCAGCAGTGCTGGTCCGAAGATGATCCAAGCTGTTAAAGGTCCTTTGCCTCAAATAAATCTAATGCCTACCGGTGGAGTAAGCTTAGACAATTTAGCAGACTGGCAGGCAGCAGGCGCAGTAATGGTAGGCGTTGGCGGACATCTTTTAGCCGGTTCGCCTGAACAAATTTCCCAAACGGCTGCTCAATACAAGCAGTGCTGGAGTGAACTGGTGAAAAATGAATAAACGATTCGAGGCTGTGACATAAAACGTCACAGCCTCGTTTTTTTACATAGTAGTTGGATTCCGGCGAGCAAAATCGAAGAAACGGAACTTATCTACCTGATGGCGGCTTTCTGTGTATTGAAATTGCTGTGCATCAGAGGTATACACACGACTTTTGACAGATACAATATTGATATCATGCTGATTCAAATCCAACAGCTCCCGATCCTCTTCCGTAAGACTGTCAATAGTAATTTCCTTTTCCGCAAAGCCGATGGAAATATGCAATCCTTGCTCAATGTAACGATAAATAGAATCCTTAGCAATTTCTGTATCCAATTCTGGAATTAGGGAAGCCAATAACAAATCCTTGTCTAAAATCACTTTCTTTTGATCAATTTGGCGAGTCCGAATCAGGGACCAGCAAATGGCTCCAACTTCAAAGCCTGTAATCCGAGCCATTTCTTCATCAATAGTTACTTTAGTTAAACGAACAACGTCAGTAACACTTTCGTAACCGTAAGAATTTTGCAGTTCCTTGTAGCTGGTTAAACCAGAAACCGGGAAACGCAGCTGCTCACGCTTCAACACTAAAGAACCTTTCCCCTGCATCTTTTGAATGTATCCATTGGCCATTAGTAAAGAAAGAGCTTTGCGAATCGTATCGCGGGATACAGCATAGGTTTTGCGTAATTGGTTCTCACTGGGCAAATAGCTGCCAGCAGGATAAATTCCCTTTAAAATGCCTCGTTCAATCGTTTGATAGATCATTTCATAGGTTTTCATGGTGAACCTCCTTTGTCCGTGCTTTTATTTTAACTTGTACGTATAAGCATCTAAAGTATAATTAAAAAAACTCCAAAAGTAAACCGCTTTCTAAAACTGTTTTAGAACATTAGAAAAAACTTATTTTAACTTAAAATATACGGTTGCTTGTTTGGTGATTAGACAACATGTCGGTAGTTGTCAGACAAATATGCTAGTAAAATCTTTTTCAATAATTTGTTTAAATGAGAATTTTCTAATTAAAAACATTTACGCTAAAGTGTAAGCGGTTTACAAGAGTGGGATAATTTCATATAGTTAAGACAGAAAGAACTTATCCATACAAGTTCAAAAAATTGGAGGGAAAACAATGGGTAAATATGAAAAGGATGCCAAAGAGCTGTTAGCGTCCATCGGTGGCAAGCAAAATATTTCTGCGGTCACCCACTGTGCCACACGAATGAGGTTTGTACTAAATGATCCGAAGAAAGCCGATGAGGATAAAATTGGAGATATTCCCAGTGTTAAAGGAATGTTCACCAACGCTGGTCAATTCCAGGTAATCATCGGTAATGATGTCCCAGTTTTTTACAATGAGTTTGTTGCAATTTCCGGAGTTGAAGGCGTTTCAAAGGAAGCCGCCAAATCAGTCGCCAAGCAAAATCAAAACCCTGTCCAACGTGCCATTACTTTATTAGCTGAAATTTTCACGCCATTATTACCTGCCATTATTGTCGGCGGTTTGATTTTAGGGTTCCGCAATATTTTAGAAGCGGTTCCCATGAGTTTTCTTGGTGGACAAACAATCACTGATTATTCCCAATTCTGGAATGCAGTAAACAACTTTTTATGGCTGCCTGGTGAAGCAATTTTCCACTTCCTGCCGGTTGGGATTACTTGGAGTATCGCTCGTAAAATGGGAACAACCGAGATTCTGGGAATTGTTCTAGGGATCACCTTAGTATCGCCGCAATTACTGAATGCTTATGCAGTAAATGGAACCTCAGCGGCTGAAATTGCCGCCAACTATACTTGGAACTTTGGTTTTCTAACGGTTGAAAAAATTGGTTATCAGGCTCAGGTTATTCCAGCAATGCTGGCGGGCTTCATGCTGGTTTACTTAGAACGCTTCTTTAGAAAACACATTCCGGAAGCGATCTCCATGATCTTTGTGCCATTCTTTTCATTACTGCCGACAATTTTTGCCGCACATGTGATTTTAGGACCTATCGGCTGGCAAATCGGAACGATGATTTCATCCGTCGTGAATGCTGGACTAACTTCAAGTTTTAGCTGGCTGTTTGGAGGTGTGTTCGGGGCAGTCTATGCACCGCTGGTTATAACCGGACTTCACCACACGACTTTAGCCATTGATTCACAGTTGATTGCTGACTTTGGGTCAACCAATTTATGGCCGATGATTTGTCTGTCCAATATTGCGCAAGGGGCAGCTGTTGCCGCAGTTGTTTATGCTCACCGAGGCAATAAAAAGGAAGAACAAGTATCCATTCCATCCGTAATTTCAGCTTGGCTGGGAGTTACTGAGCCAGCGATGTTCGGGATTAATCTGAAGTACATGTATCCATTTATTGCCGCAATGATCGGCAGCGGAATTGCCGGCATGTTTGTGACGTTCTTTAAGGTTCGCGCCCTATCGATTGGGGTGGGTGGTTTACCAGGAATTCTAGCCATTCGACCGCAAGATTATCCAATTTTCGGGATTGCCATGTTGATAACGATTGTTGTGCCATTCATTCTAACCTTATTCTTCCGTCGGGCCGGCATGTTTAATAAAATTGACCGGGTAGGTGAACAAATGACGGTGGATTTAGCTGAAGTTGATCAGCCGGTTTCTAGCAAAAAAGGGCAAGTTTTGGAATTGTTCGCACCATTAAAAGGTGAGATTCAACCCTTGAACCAAGCCAAAGATCCCGTCTTTGCAGAAGGAATGATGGGCCAAGGCGTTGTGATTAATCCAGCGGAGGGCAAGCTGTTTGCCCCATTTGATGGACAAGTCAGTCTGCTGTTTCCAACCAAGCATGCAATTGGTTTATTAAGCAATGACGGGACTGAGGTATTGATCCACATCGGTATCGACACGGTTAAATTAGATGGCAAATACTTTACTGCCAAGGTAGAGCAAGGCGATACTGTAACGAAAGGTCAGCTGCTGATGGAGTTTGATTTAGAGGCCATTCGTCAGGCGGGTTATGAAGTTCAAACCCCGATCATTGTGACCAATTCCAACGAATTTCAAGTTGATCCTGTTTTAGAGGAGGCGCCAATTACGCCCTCTGAAGCAATCATGACGGTTACCCATTTATAATTCGCGCAGGTAGTTGGTGAAACAGCTGCCTCGTTTTAGGAGGAAGAAAATGTCTTTTAAGGACAAAGTAATTTATCAAATTTATCCCAAATCTTATTTAGATACTGACGGAGACGGGATTGGTGATTTGGCTGGGATTATCAAAAAACTGCCCTATCTGAAATTATTGGGAGTAGACATGATCTGGCTGAATCCAGTTTATCCAAGTCCGCAAAAAGATAATGGCTATGACATCTCCGATTACACAGCGATTAATCCGCTGTTTGGTACGATGGAGGAGTTCCAGCTGCTGATCGAAAGAGCTAAAGAGCAGGGAATTACTGTAATGCTGGACATGGTTTTGAACCATGTCTCCATTGAGCATGAATGGTTCCAAAAAGCCTTGGCCGGAGATAAAAAGTATCAGGATTACTTTATTTTGCGAGATGAGCCCACAGATTGGGTGTCAAAATTTGGCGGCAATGCCTGGGCACCTTTTGGCAATACAGGCAAATACTATTTACATTTGTTTGATGTTACGCAAGCAGATTTGAATTGGCGCAATCCTGAAGTGCGGGAAGAGCTGTTCAAGGTTGTCCGTTTTTGGATGGATAAAGGGATCAAAGGCTTCCGCTTTGACGTAATCAATTTGATTGGTAAAGATGAAGTGTTAAAGAATAATGCCATCAATGATGGGAAACCCGAATACACGGACCGTCCCATCGCCCACGAGTATTTGCGAATGCTGAACGAAGCAACCTATGGCAAGGACCCCGAAATTATTACGGTAGGGGAAATGAGTTTTACAACTGTGGAAAACTGTATTTTGTATACTCAGCCGCAGCGGCATGAATTGTCCATGACCTTCAATTTTCATCATTTAAAGGTAGACTATGAGAACGGCAAAAAGTGGACAGATGTTCCCTTTGACTTCTCAGAATTAAAAAGATTGTTTCACACTTGGGGAACACAAATGAGTGAAAACAACGGGTGGAACGCTTGGTTTTGGAATAACCATGATCAGCCCCGGGCCCTAAACCGTTTTGTGGATGTGGAAAACTATCGAATAGAAGGAGCAAAGATGCTGGCAACAGCCATTCATCTGAACCGTGGAACGCCGTATATTTATATGGGAGAAGAAATTGGGATGGTTGATCCTGACTTTGAGTCTATGGCAGATTATGTGGATGTGGAAAGCCTGAATGCTTATCAGGAGCTGATTCAGCAAGGCTATTCGGAAGATGCGGCCTTTACGATTGTCCGCAGAAAGTCGCGAGACAATGCCCGAACACCTATGCAATGGACCCATGAAAAGAATGCTGGTTTTACTAAAGGCACACCGTGGCTGGCTGTCGGCAATCATGCCCAAGAGATTAACGCTGCCAAGGAGCTGGAGGAAGGATCCATTTTTGCTTATTATCAACAGCTGATTCGTCTGCGGAAAAAGTATCCCGTAATCTCAGAAGGCAGTTACCAGGCCTTTGTGCCGGAGCACGAGAGTGTTTATGGGTTTGTTCGTGAATATGATAACCATAAGCTGCTGGTGTTAAACAATTTCTTTGGTTCAGCTGCTGAGGTTCAGCTGCCATTGGATTATGTGTCTGGAGAAATTTTGATTGATAATTATCGTGGTACCCAGCTGACAGAGCATTTGCAGCTGCAGCCGTATCAAGCGCTAGCTATTTTGATTTAAATAAAGAGAAAATACAATAAGTATCGATCGGCCTTCTCAGCTGTCCCGGCAATTATCCGGCAAGCTTTGAACAGCAGATCGATCTTTTTTTATCCTAAAAATAGTCAGAGACAGATCTTATGTTCCGGATAATATATTGTCTATTTTTATACAAGGTTACAGAATTTATAAAAAACACTTGAAAAGTTATCAATCCATTTTATAATTAAAGTACTACACTGCCTCGAGCGGCTGAAAAACGGTGAATCATTAACATAAAACGTTTAATCTGGGGATAGGTTTATGTAGATAATCGAGTAAAGGATTGACAGGATTAATGGACAAAAAAGCCACAATCAAAGATGTAGCAAGATTTTCGGGAGTGTCTATTGCCACAGTATCATTGGTTTTAAATGGAAACGCCCACAAGTTTAGCCCTGCCACAGTTGCGAAAGTGATGGAAGCAAAAAAAGAACTAAATTATTCCCCCAATTATTTTGCCCAAAGAATGGTGATTAAAGGCAGTAAAACAATAGGTGTAATGCTTTCTGATATTTCGAATCCATTTTTCGGTCAGCTCATGGCTGGGGTTGAAAAGGCATTGTATCAAGAAGACTTTGTAACTGTTTTGTGTAATGCGAAATTTGATATAAAAAAGGAACATGATTACTTAGAAGAGCTGATGCGTCGCGGAGTAGATGGCTTCATTATTGCGACACCGGCTATTTCTAACGAAGCATTATGCGAAATGCTGCATGGAAATAATCATCCCTTTATTGTGATTGACCAAAAACGAACACAGGGCTTTAGTGATTCCGTTGTTTCAGATGATTTTGAAGGTGGACGTCTGGCAGCGGAGCATTTAATCGGCTTAGGCCACAAGCGATTAGCGATTGTGATGCCCGTAGATGGCGCGGAAAACCTGCAAAATCGTTTACGAGGATTTAAAAAGGCCTGCGAAAATCAGGCAGTAACCATCACTATCCTAGATGCCAGCATGAGTAAGGCTGGTGGTCAGGAAGCTGCTGCACAATTGGTGGAAACCAATGCTACAGGCGTTTTTGCCATTAATGATGAGACGGCCTTTGGCTTGTATCGTGGGCTGGCGGATTTAGGCAAGCAGATTCCAGAAGACTACAGCATAGTCGGGTATGATAACGTTGAGATGTGTGAGTATGTTGCCCCGCGTTTAACAACGATTGCTCAGCCAATTGAGGACCTTGGGGAAGCGGCGGCTCAGCTGTTGATGAAACGCATTAAAGATCCCGATAAGGAAGCAGAAGCTATTCAATTGCCAGTGAAGTTAATGGATCGCTGCTCAACTAGGAAAGTGGAGGGTTAGTCAATGTGATTTTTGCTGAATCTTCAGGCAGCTCGCTGCCAGGCTAAGATTGCGGAGACTTTGTGAATAGAAACCACTTAGTCAGAAGAAGCTTAATAATCAAGAAAAGCCTGCAAATTTTCCTGCAGGCTTTTCTTTTTACCTAAATCAGCGGTACTCCTGTTATAATAGAAGAAATATTTTTTTAAGGAGTGACCCATGGTGAACAAGGAACAGTTAAAGCAAATAATTGATGTAGCTGCCGGGCGAGTACCAGCAGATGTCGTTTTTAAACAGGCTAAAATCATTGATGTCTATCAAGCAGCGGTGTTGGAGGAGGACGTTGCTATCGTAAATGGGGTTATCGCCGGCATTGGCGGTACTTACGACGGCAAAGTGGTTCATGATCTGCAAGGAAAATATCTGGCTCCTGGCTTGATCGAGTCTCATATCCATGTGGAATCTTCCTATGTGACACCAGAAGAATTTGGGCGGTTGCTGGTTCCTCACGGGACAACGACGGTTCTGGCCGATCCTCATGAAATTGTGAATGTCTTAGGATTAAAGGGGCTGGACTACATGCTGGAGGCAGCCAAGGGAACGGTCCTAGATATTCGCTATATGCTGCCATCGTGTGTGCCGGCGACCAATATGGAAAATGCTGGAGCTGTGATTACAGCGGAAGACATGCTGCAGCCAATGAAGGATCAAGTGGTGGATGGTTTAGCAGAGTTCATGGATTTCCCTGGAGTTATCCAAGGACAAGACGAAATTTTGGATAAGCTTTTGGTAGCGAAGAATCAAGGAAAACGAATTGACGGCCATGCTCCGATGGTTTTCGATAAAGAGCTGAATGCTTATGCGGCAGCAGGGATTACCAATGACCATGAATCTTCAACGATTGAAGAAATGCAGGATCGTATCGCTCGGGGCATGTATGCTTTCTTGCGGGAAGGCTCAGTGACCCAGAATCTGCGTGCCCTTTTGAAGGGGGTAACCCCGAATAATGCCCATCGCTGTGTTTTGGTGGCGGATGATTTGCAGGCGGCCTCGATTTTAGAAGTAGGTCATTTGGACAACAGTATTCGCATCTGTATTGAAGAAGGACTTGAGCCAATTCGTGCTATTCAAATGGCCACCCTTAACGCGGCGCAATGCTGCCAGCTTCCAGATCGCGGTGCGGTAGCTCCTGGTATGAAGGCGGATCTAATTGTCTTTTCTGATTTAGAAAATTTTGTAGTGGAAGAAACGTACATTGATGGTGCTCTTGTGGCGAAGGATGGCGAGTATTTACCTGAAGTCCGGAAAGCATCTACTGAAAACGTTCAGTCCAGCGTGCACATTGCTGAGTTCAAGCCTGAACAGCTGCGTTTGGCTTTGACCTCAGAAAAAGCGCGGGCGATTGAAGTAGTACCAAAAGAAGCTCTCACCAATGAAGCGATTGTGACGGTACAACAAGATGGAGAAGGCAATTTTGTTTACGATGCGCAGCAGGATGTAACCAAAATCGCGGTCATTGAACGGCACCACAATACTGGCAATGTGTTTGTTGGTTTACTGAAAAATTACGGCTTGAAAAAAGGTGCAATCGGGCTGTCGATTGCTCATGATTCCCATAATTTAATTGTTACGGGAACTAACGATGCGGATATGGCGGTTGCCGTAGAAGCGTTGAAGGAATTGGGCGGCGGAGTTGTGCTGGTGGCTGATCAAAAAGTAATCGGACAGCTAGCTTTGCCGATTGCCGGCTTAATGAGTGAGCTGACAGGAGCAGAGGTAGCTCAGCAGGAAGCGATAATCAATCAGATTGCCCATGAAGAGTTAGGAATTTCTAAGGAAGTTGATCCGATTATGACCTTAGGCTTTATGTCTCTGGCGGTTATTCCCAGCCTGAAGATTACTGATCTTGGCTTGGTGGATGTTACCAAGTTTGAGATTGTTCCTGTTTCAATCGAGGGGTAAGCAGCCCAAAACGATAAAACCAGAATTTCCTGAGTACAGGCAATTCTGGTTTTTTTGTATTATTCCTTATTCCGATTGACCCGAATCGCGTAAGAGTCCAGCAAGATTCGAGCAATTACTGACAAAGGCAGGCGAGAGCGGACTTCGTAATCTGGGAAAAAAGAAATTTCTGATTTGAAGCCAATTAAGGACAACTCACAAAGGTCAGTCAGTCGACTGTCATTATTAGCAGTGATCAAAATGGTTGTGATCTCCTCTTTATAACAGTTTTTAGCAGCAACCACCAATTCCTCCGTTTCACCATTTAGAGAAACAAAGATCACGGTATCACTTTTACTCAAACGAGTGCTCATGGTCTTGATAATATTAGGGTCAGTATGCAGTTCACAGTATTTTCCTGCCAGCTGGAACTTAATCTTCATTTCTTCGGCAATTAGTTCAGAGAAGGCGCGGGCAAAAAGAATAATCCGCTGCGAGCTGCCAATTTTTTGAATCGCGTCCTCAATAATCCCTGTATCCAGCATGTTAATGGTGCGCACTACCTCTTGCTCATTTTTCAAAATGGAGCGGCGAATTTCTTCATCTACCTGATCTACTTTAGCAAAATTGATGGTGGAGCTGGCTTGTTCTTTTAAGTGGTGCTTGAAGGAAGTAAAGCCATCATAGCCTTTTTTCTTCATGGTTCGGACAATCGTACTAGTAGAAACGTTGGCTAATTCGCTTAGTTTTACAATCGACAAGTTTGGAATATCATTCATATGCTTGGTTATGTATTTCCACAAATAAGCTTCTGCCTCACTCAACTTGCTATCCATGGGTGATCCCCCCCCCTTAATTCTTATCATATTGTAAGCTCTTTTATTTTGAAAAGCAAACCCTTTTAAGATGTTTTTTTGGCATAGGCAAAATAAAAAGATGAATTGCCAACTGTTTAGGAAATATTTCCAGCTGATTCCGCTTTTTTAGAAAACATTACCAGAAGTTTCTAAGGCATAATAAAGTCACAGAGATGGAGGGAAAGAAATGGTAAATGTATATACCTGTACCATGAATCTGGCGATTGATTTATACATCGAAACAGAGCAGTTAATTCCCAAAGTAGTCAATCGAACAATCGATGACGACATTCAAGCCAATGGAAAAGGCGTCAATGTTTCCCTATTGTTGAAAATGCTGGGGATTCCCAATACCGCCCTTGGTTTTAGCGGCGGGTTTACTGGAGACTATATTGAACAATTTTTAAACAAGCAGGACATTCAAACCCAATTTGTTCCAGTTGACGGAATAACCCGGATTAACGTTTTTACTCAAGTTAATAGTGAGCAGACCGAATACAAGCTGGTGAACAAAGGGCCAGAAATTGATTCACCAAGCATCGATGCCCTGCTTCAACAGATTCGTCAGTTCAAGTCGGGGGATTATTTATGTGTTTCTGGCAGTTTGCCACGGGGGGTATCGCCGAGTATTTTGATCGAGATCAGTAAAATCTGCTTCGAAAATAAAGTGAACTTGATCATCGACAGCAGCTATGCAGAAATTTTGGAATGCTTGCCTTACAAACCGTTTCTATTAAAACCAAATGAAGATGAACTGGCCGAATGGTTTGGCAAGGAGCACCTTAAAGAAGAGGAGTATATTACGTACGGGAAAAAGCTGATTGCTGCAGGAGCTAAAAATGTGCTGTTGTCATTAGGAAGTGAAGGGGCTATTTTCATCAATCAGGAGCACTGCCTGCGAGGAAATTCACCCCAAGGCAAGCTGGTTAATTCAGCCTGTGCCGGAGATACGCTATTAGGAACTTTTTTAGCAGGATTAATTAAAGAAAATGATCTGGCTGAAACGTTACGAACAAGTATTGCAGCCGGGAGCTCAACTGCTTTTAGAAAAGGCTTAACTGATCTGTCAGATGTTGCAGAACTAGAAAAACAAATCACAATCGAATAGGAGGAACATGCAATGACAAAATATCAACTTATTGCCGCTACGGGCTGCCCTACAGGTATCGCCCATACGTATATGGCACAGGAGGCTTTGGAACAGGCGGCTAAGAAAAAAGGAATCACTATCAAGGTGGAAACCCATGGGCAAGTGGGAGTGGAAAACGAGCTGAGCCCCGAAGAAATTGCCGGTGCTGATGCGGTCATTATTGCCGCAGACAAAGATGTCCATGCTGAACGCTTTGCAGGCAAACGGATCATTGATGTGCCGGTAGCCAAAGGGATCAAAGATGCGGAACAACTAATTGATGATGCTTTAGCCGGCAAGGGTAAAATTTCTCATGAAGAAAATTCAGCAGCCGTTGAGCAGGAAAATGAAAAATCAAGCGGGATTGGTCGCTCGATCTACAAAAACTTAATGAATGGTGTTTCCCATATGCTGCCTTTTGTTGTCAGCGGCGGAGTACTGATTGCCATTTCCTTCTTATGGGGAATTTACTCAGCTGATCCAACCAATGCACAATATAACGAACTTGCTGCTCGCTTAAACAGTATCGGCGGTTTCGCCATGAGCATGATGGTTCCCGTATTGTCAGCATATATTGCGGAAAGCATTGCTAAACGTCCTGGTTTAGTCGTAGGTTTCGTGGGCGGATTGATTGCTGCAGATGGCGGAACGGGATTCTTAGGTGGGATTGTCTCAGGTTTTCTAGCTGGTTATGTAATTTTAGGCTTAGGCAAGCTGTTAAATCCACTGCCAAAATCATTGGATGGCTTGAAGGCAATCTTTCTATATCCCGTTTTAGGGGTGGCAGTAACAGGAATCATCATGTCGCTGGTTTCTGGCCCAATGTCCTCTGTCAATGAAGCGATGATGAACTTTTTGGCAGGATTTGAAAATTCTAGTCCCTTAGTTTTAGGTATTATTGTGGGCTGTATGTGTGCCTTTGATATGGGTGGGCCCATCAACAAAGCTGCCTATGTTACCGGAACGGCCCTGTTAGCAGAAGGAAATACTACCTTCATGGCAGGCGTTTCAGCTGCATGTATTGCACCGCCGTTGATTACTGGTTTTGCCGTTTTACTATTTGGAAAATATTTTGATAAAAATGACCGCAATGCAGGGTTAGTTAATTTTATCCTCGGTTCCACCCACATCACCGAAGGAGCAATCCCTTTTGCAGCGAAAGATCCGCTGCGGGTATTGCCAACGATGATGATTGGTTCTTCGATTGCCGCTGTTTTGACCTATATGTTTAAAGTTCAAGTACCTGCGCCGCATGGTGGATTTTTAGTACTGCCAGTGGTTACTCATGGATTGTTATGGGTAGTTGCCATCTTAGCTGGATCAATTGTAGGTGGAGTCATGTTAGGATTCATTCAAAAAAATCGAGTGAAGAAAGCTTAGAGGAGTGAAAAGCATGTTAAATGAAGAATTGATTTTTACCGATCTGGCTTTGCCAGATCAGGAAGCGACCTTTCAATTTCTGGCGAAAACCATTGTAGAGAAAAAATTAGCCAATAATGAACAAGCCGTTTATGATGCGTTAAAAAAACGTGAAGCGGAAGGAACGACGGGAATGATGGATGGCTTTGCGATTCCGCATGCGAAAAGTGATGCAATTAGTCAGCCAGCAATTATCGTAATCAAACTTAAGGCAGGAATCAATTGGGACAGTCTGGATGGCAAGCCTACGAAATATGTGATTGCTCTGTTTATCCCAGTTGCTGAAGGTGGCACCACGCACTTGAAGGTTCTGTCCCAAGTTGCGCGCATGTTAATGAAGGAAGAGTTCAAAACACAATTTATCGAAACTAACTCAAGCCAAGCGTTAGCCCAATTAATCTCAAGCCAATTAGAAGGAGCCAACTAATCGTGAAAAAAATGAACGCAGCCCAATATACAAACCTAATGAACACCTGCAATGCTGACGGCATAATCGGAGCTTTAGCCATTGACCAGCGTGGTGCTTTGAAAAAGATGATCGCCAACTATAAAGAGACTGCGACGTCTCAAGACATTATCGATTTCAAAAAAATCGTCTCAGAGGAATTAACACCGTATGCAACCTCAATCTTACTGGACCCAGAATACGGTTTGCCAGCAGCAGATGCAAGGGCTGAAAATGCTGGTTTGCTGCTAGCGTATGAAAAAACCGGCTATGATGCTTCCACACCTGGCCGTTTGCCCGACTCATTAAATGTTTGGTCAGTGAAGCGACTGAAGGAAGCGGGTGCCGATGCCTGCAAATTCTTACTGTATTACGATATTGATGAAGCCGACGAAATCAATGATCAAAAGAAAGCCTACATGGAAAGAATCGGTTCGGAATGTGTTGCTGAAGGAATTCCCTTCTTCTTGGAGCTGGTTTCCTATGATGCTAAGATTAGCGATGCAGCTTCAGAAGAATATGCCAAAGTAAAACCTCATAAAGTGAATGATATGATGAAGGAGTTCTCCAACCCTCGTTATAACGTGGATGTATTGAAGGTCGAAGTTCCTGTCAATATGAAGTTTGTCGAAGGATTTGGTGAAATTGAGGTTTACTCTAAATCGGAAGCAGCACAGCTTTTTAAGGAACAAAGTGAAGCGACTGATCTGCCATTTATCTTTTTAAGTGCCGGTGTCAGCGCAGAATTATTCCAGCAAACATTACACTTTGCTAAAGATTCTGGTTCAACATTCAACGGTGTTTTATGTGGTCGCGCAACTTGGGCGAACGGTGTAGAACCCTTTATTACCAAGGGAGAAGAGGCTGCTCGTGAGTGGTTAAGAACGACTGGTCGCAAGAACATTGAAGAATTGAATGACGTTCTTAAAGTAACAGCATCACCATTGCAACATAAAATTGAAGCTGAAACAACAATACAATAATTTCCATTAAAATCGGACTAACCGGCAGAGAAAACGAAGCTGGTTAGTCCTTTTAAGGTTTACTTTAATAGGCGTGTAGAACTTTTACTAGTTACTAGCCGCAGCATTGTACAGTTGTATTTACCTAAGTAAAGTGAGATAATCCAGCTAGTCTTTATAGATGGGGAAGCATCTGATGTTCACTAAAAAAGGAGCGTGTTTCATGGTTACATTAAAATCACCAAGAGAAATTGAACAAATGCAGGAATCCGGTGCGATTCTAGCAGGTATACATAAGCAGTTGCGAGCATTTATCAAACCCGGCATTACCACGAATCAAATCGATCAATTCGTTCAAGAAAAAATCGAAGCAGCCGGCGCGGTAGCCGCTCAAATTGGCTTCGAAGGATATAAATACGCAACTTGTACTAGCGTAAATGATGAGATTTGCCACGGCTTTCCTTCCGATTATCGTCTGAAAGCTGGCGATATAGTGAATGTTGATTTTTGTGTGGATTATCATGGGGCGATTTCTGACAGCTGCTGGACCTATGCAGTCGGGGAAATCTCTGATAAGCACAAGGAATTAATGGAAGTGACCTATGAAGCGTTAATGCTGGGAATCCAGCAAGCACAAGTCGGAAATCGGGTCGGAGATATCGGTCACGCTATCCAATCCTATGCTGAAGGCAAGGGCTATGGTGTCATTCGTGATTTTCTCGCTCACGGAATTGGCCCCTCGATTCATGAGGATCCTATTTTCCCTCACGTAGGCATCGCCGGCAAAGGTGCCCGATTAAAAGAAGGCATGACTATTACGATTGAGCCAATGATTGCCACCGGTACTTGGGAGATGCAAATGGATTTGAACAACTGGACAGCTCGCACGATTGATGGCGGCTACTGTGCACAGTATGAACATTCCATTGCAATAACCAAGGACGGTCCCGTGATTATGACGTTGCAAGATTAATAACTACAAAAAAGCAGAAGCCGCGGCTTCTGCTTTTTATTACACATCTTCTGTTTCAATATATTGGAAATTCTTAGTATCTGCTTTAAAGCTGTATTTATTTCCTAAAATATACTTGGCAATATGCAACGTACGATCACTAGAACGTTCTAGGTTCGAGCTGATATCAATGAATACCACACTATCTCCAGCACGGCCTTCGCCGGCATTCATCAAGCGGATATATTTCGAACGAAGCAAGTCCACCAGCTGATTGATTTCCTTTTCCCGTTCCAGCATTTTTTCAGCTAATTCAACATCGTCATCCTCTAAAACAGTCAGAGCATCACGGATGTTTTTCCGGACTTTATCAAACAGCAATTCCAAATCTTCATCATAAAGGATGTAGCTTTCACGGGTACTGGTTTTCTTATTCCGTTTATCCTTTTGTCGTTGACGTTCTTCACGGTCAATCGATTCCTCAATGTACCGAATGATGTTGATACAATGATCCCCCATCCGCTCGAAATCTTTCGTAAATTCCATTAGCATCGCCTGTTCCTGACTCTCTAATTCAGACAGCTCGGCTGTAGAAATCTTCACAAGGAATTCCGTCAGTTCCACATCAAAGCGGTTGATGGCTTCTTCATACTGATCGACATCTTCCTGCCATTCATTCTTCGGATCCAGGTAAAAGTTCTTCGCCGCATCCAACGCCGATAGGACATAACGCCCCATTTGAATGACTTCGTTAGACGCTTGCTCAATTGCCATATTAGGTGACGTATAAATTAAAGAATCACTCAAAGCCGTAGGACGAATGTTCAAATTCTTCTCGGTACCAGGAATAATTTTCTTCACGACAATTTCAATCTGTGGAATGAACCAGAACTGAATGGCCAAGTTCGACAAGTTGAACAGTCCATGAGCAAAAGCAATTTGCATGGCTGGATTCAATCCAAACGTATCTGTTAAAAAGAGTACCACTTGCGTAAACGGTGATAGTAACAAAGTAAAGATCACTGCACCGACTAAATTGAAAATGACATGAGAAGCGGCGGTTCGTTTGGCTGCTACACTGGCCCCTAAAGAGGCGATAACAGCAGTAATTGTCGTTCCAATATTGTCACCGAACAGGATCGGCAATGCAGCAGTTAGTCCTAAACTTCCTTGCATGTATAACTGTTGTAAAATCCCGATTGTTGCACTGGAACTCTGTAAGACCATCGTTAGTAAAGTTCCAATTCCCACCCCTAAAATCGGCAAATGGGACACTCGAATCATCAATTCATTAAATTGCGGCAGGTCCTTTAAAGGATCCATACTACTGCCCATCAATTCTAAACCAAAAAACAGCGCACCAAAACCAAATAGAATTTGGCCTAAATACTGCAGCGACTTACGTTTAGTAAAGAATAGCAGCAAGGCGCCGACACCCATAATCGGCAAAGCATACTCGCTTAAATTGAAACCAATAATGAATGCGGTTACAGTGGTTCCTACATTCGCACCCATGATAACGCCGATCGCTTGCTTCAAAGTCATGAATCCGGCACTCACCAGTCCCACTGCTAAAACGGTAGTCCCCGAACTACTCTGGATCAATCCAGTAACGATGATACCTGCTAACACCGCCCGAAAAGGAGTTGAAGTAAAGCGATTGAGTATTTCCCGCAATCGATTCCCAGCAGCCTTTTGCAGCCCGTCACCTAAATACTTAATCCCAAACAGAAAAATTCCTAAGCCGCCTAAAAACATAAAAAACATCTCTTGATAAGACACGGCACAACCTCCATCACATCTTTTAAAACCACCACTCTAAACATAATCAAAAAATCGCCTCATGTAAACCATTTTTTTCAATTAAAGTAAATTTATTTTAGAAAATAAACGACGAAATACCTTGCATGACCTTTAGCTGATTTTTTAAGGAATTTACCCGTTCGTTTATTTTGTCTTTTTGACGTATTTCGGCTAATCTAGTGAAAGAACGCAAATATATAATTAAGGGGAAATCGCAGATGAAAGTTGTATTCCATGTCGATGAGTTAGGCAAGCTTAGTGAAGCCCGTCGTAATATTCAAAACCTGTTAGCAGCAGACAAAAACGCCACAATTGCTCTAGTAGTAAATGGGGAGGCGATTCAAGGCTATCTGCTGCCGGCTCAAATTGAATTTTTGAAGGAGTGTCCTACAGTTAGTTATCTTGCCTGTAACAACGCCATGAATGCTCATCATATCAAAAAAGAAGATCTAGCAGAAGGAATCGAAGTCGTACCAGCTGGTGTAATGGCACTGGTTCGTCTCCAGCATGAAGGCTATGCGTATATCAAACCATAACAAATCGCCGAACTAGTTAGATAGTTCGGCGATTTTTCCGTAGTTGAAAAACTTTTCTTCTATAGAATATGCAGGATCTATCCCAAGGTATCTTAATCACACGATCTAACATTTTTTGCCTCCGCCAAATAGTGTGAAAAAGAAGTATGATGGTGAAAGGATAGTTGAAAAACTGACCAATGACTAAAATTCATGAGTACAAGGGGAAAAAATTGGATAAGACAACTCCACGATAGGTCATCCACTAGCCTAACAAAAAAAGCCGTGCTCAAACAGCACGGCTAACGGTTCTCATTCCATTTTTTCGGACTCCAGATATTTCCCTCTAAAGCCACCTGCAAACTTTCATTATCATCCTCTAATTGTTCAATGTAACGCAGCGTTTCTTCGATTACAAGCTGATTTTGCTCAGTCTTTAAGGCCTGCAGCTGTTCAGCCAGCCAAGTATTACGCATGATCTTCACCTCATGACGAGTGTAACATAAGCTGATTCATCCGTGCTGTTTCCTGCTTGTTCATTTGCGAGCACATCTTTAGGACAAGGATTGGTTCAAGCGTATAATTAGAGATGTAAAAACAGGAGGGAAACAACATGACAAACAAAGAAGAAATCAAAGGAAAATTAAATGAAGCTAAAGGTAAAGCAACTGGTGACAATAAAGATGAACTAAAAGGCAAGATTCAGCAAGGGATGGGCAAGGCAAAAGAAAAAGCAGAAGACACAGCCGATGACGCTGCGGGAAAAATGAACAAAAAGATCGATGAACATAGAGAAAAAGAGTAACAGAAATACCTGTTAGCTCTAGATAAAAACTATCAACCAAAAATTAATCTACTAAGCCAACTTGAGCGATCAAAAACCGGCTTAGTAGATTTTTTTGGCTGAACAAGGCAATTCTTGTATGTCAAACTCCGATTTCGCAGCAGCAATACTTTTGATAGAAAAGGCGAGCCAAGAAAATTCCTATGCCTAGCTGTTCCTTTATAAATACCTTGGAAAATAGAAAAATTACAATAAGATCATAAGAAAAAAGTGGTAAATTGAGAAGAAGTATTCAATTGTTCGTCTTGTTTCGGTAAAATGAAATAAAGCTTCATGTTTCAATAGCAAAAAAGGAATGAACTGCTTCCAGATGTCAGAAGGAGATTGAACTGTGAGAAAATGGAATAAGAAATTTTACCGCGATAAATACTTTTGGATAGGGATTCTCTGTATCACTTTAGCAGTGGCTTCCTATACTTATTTTAAGCAGCCTGTACACTCAGTGACCAATACTACGAGCACAAGCGGATCAGAATCTTCAGAGTTAGGTGATCATGTAAACGAAAAGATTGGGTCCGTTAGCGAATTACGAGAGTCTTTTGAAGCGATTCAGGTTGGAAACGAGAAAACAGGTGAAGGTGGAAGCACAAAGAAGCAGATCAATTCTTCTTTAGGCTCTCCTAATATGAAAATGGAAGATTATTTAGAGGGTGAGAAGGTATTCACCTATACTTGGCATAACTTTCCATGGGAGTCTCCTATGCCTATGCTTAGTGTCAGTTATAAGAATGACAAGGTGGTCAACAAAAGTTTATACTTTAGCAATGAAAAAATGAAGGATCAACTGTTCAATCAAGCAGAATTTGATGGCCTTCAGCTAACAGACACGTATACTCGAGAAGATTTAGTTGAACGCTTCGGCTATCCCGACCTGGAAACCGTTGCTCATTCTGAAATGGGCGTCTATGAGTACTATAATTGGTTTCGTTCGAACGGTACCTATAGCATTAATTTGCAAGACAATCAGCTGAAGGAAAAGCGACACAATACAGATTAATGACAATTTCTTAATCAAGTTTCCTATTTTCCCCAAAGAGTATAAAATTTTTAACTCGTTTAGTAAGATGATTTCAACGTTCCTCTTTGGAAAATTGAAATCATCTTTTTCCGTGGATTGAAGCTTTTTTTGCTAAAAGTTAATCTCTTGAGAAACCAGCCAGAACAAACCGGTCTCAATACTATCAGCAACCTGGTCATCGAAGTTAAAGTGGGGTTTGTTGGGCTGTTGAAGCAAGGTCTCGTTTTGAGTCAAGGTATGACTTAACTTTGACAAGGAAGCCTCTCCGGCAAAAATTACAAAATATTTGGGAGCAATAACTACATTGTAAATTGAAACGAGATTTACCAGGTTCTTCAGGAACGTCTCCTCAGAAACGGGCAGCTTCAAATCCATTAGAAACGGCAGAAATTTTGCCTCCCCAGCTAACGATTTTTCCCCTTCAATTAACTGACCATCAGATAGTATGGTTACTCCAGGCATACTGTAGGGAGGATAGTATACACCAACAATAGTATTTCCCTCCATTATGTCTTGATTCAGTGAATAGCCAAGGGTAAACAAATGAGCATCATTTTGAACATGGATAGGTGCATCAGTTAGTTTGGCTAAATCCTCTACGATATTCCAATCATTTAATTCTTCCTTCCAGCTAGAGATCAGGGTTCCTTGGAAGATTTTTCCCGGAATAGAAATACCAATGGAGGTAATAGGAACATTTGCAGAGTGAATGACTTCCTTTAATTTCTCCAGCAGATCAGCCTTAGTTAATTTGTCCAATGCTAGTGAACCATACCGACTTTCTTGCTTATTTAAATTAACAATTTTATGAGTAAGCAGCGTTGTACCATTCACTTCTTCGATAATGATCAGCAGATAATGGGCTAAATCATAATTAAAATGATACTCTACTGCCGGTCGACCAAACCTTTGCTGGATCAGCTCACCTTCGATAAAGATAGATTGCTTCACCAAATCCTTCACCAAAGAATTAACAGTGACAGTGCTTATACCAGTTTCTTCGGCCATTTTAGGTTTAATCGCAGAGCCCTGCTCAAACAGAAAGCGGGACAAACGCTGTAAATTCTTCTCACGAATAGGATTCATTTCCTCAGGCATTTTTAAACTCCTTTATTTAATCTATTTAATTAAGTATAAAGTGAAGACTGAATTTTGTAAACAGAGTACGAGCTTAAAGAATGAGTGAAAGCTAGTATAGAAAAGATTTATCTTTACAAAAATCACCAGCAGCTATATAATTAAACTACTTAATTAAGTAGTTTAATTATATAAAAGATATCAAAGGAGGAACACACAATGAGCATTCAAAATGTTTTGCTGCTGCAGGAGCATCCCTTCAAATGGAACAGTCCCCCAAGAATTTTGGCCAATATTTTAAAAGGTGAGTTCGATTCCAATCATCTCCGCATCAAAGTAGCGGATTATCAAAAACTCAAACAACAAAAAGTTTCTGCCAACTTAATCCTAATTGAGCCCACCGCCAAATATCTAAAGCCGCATGTAGAACGGCTTTATGGCAATCAAGCAAAGGTGGAAGTAATGGAATTGAACGCCTACACTGCGCTAAATGCGCCATTATTAATCCAGCAGATACAAGAAAATTTAACTTAGAACGACTAAAAGAAAAAGCTGCATCAACGAAAATGAGTTTCCGTGGATGCAGCTTGTGTAATTTTTATTGCCCCTTCTCCAACTCATACGCTTTATAGCTCTTTGACTCATATAAATCCTTGTTTTAAATTCATCGCATAAAATCATTTTAGTGTCGAAGCTTAGACATCAATCTCAAAATTAAAGGTTATCCTTTGACCACTGAAGTAAATAAATTGAAAGGGGAAGAAAGATGAATCAAATACTAAAGGTTGAAGGAAAGTAAGGAGGATGTAAGAGACATGTATCCAGCAACTGGCTTTGTAATAGATGGCATGTTTGGTCATCACTATCTAAAGGATTATCGTTGAATTTTTGATTTTGATACGATGGAAATGAGCTTGGATTAATAGAATCGAGACAGTAAAAAATAGAGATTTCATCTGGCTGTACAGGATATCTGATTCTAGATATCTCGTACAGTCGTCAGGTTTACCTATGTTATAATGAAAAAAATTTGATTCGCAAAGGCTTTAACTGAGTGATTTTTCTGGAATAACTAATGATCGATTCACGGGATTTCATAAATGGTGGTGAGAACAATACGAACTTTTTTGACGAAAACATCGCAAAAGAAAATAAAGCTGATCAACTTTCTTCTTGAAGCAGAGGGGTGGCGAACAATTAGCGAAGCTCAAAAATATTTAGGAGTCTCTAGTAAATCGATTCTGCTTTACATAAAAGAATTAGTTGAATTATTCGAACAATTCCATGGGAAAATCATCTTAAGAAACGATAATAATCAACGGTTTCTTATCCAAAAGGAAGAAGATTTCCCGATGTACAGTATCTATCTTCCCTATTATAAAGAATCCTATAATTACCAATTAATTGATTTTATGTTTAAACAGCCTGAAAAGAAGTTAGAGGATTTTGCAGAAAATCAGTATACAAGCACCTCCACTGTTTTTCGATATGCCAAATTGTTGGTTCCCTATTTTAAACGATATAATCTGACTTTCCATTCCTATAAGCTGGAGATTGAAGGGGCTGAAACAGAGATTAGAAGTTTTTATTATTACTTTTACTGGGATTCAACAAGAGATGGCGGTTGGCCTTTTCTTGTGGGTCGCAATCAGGTAAAGGAATACATAGCTGAATTTGAGTTCGTTTACGATATAAAGCTGGATGCTTTGCAGAAAAAAATTTTCAGCTATTGGTTAGCTATTATTATTGGAAGAGCGAAAACTAACTGTCTTCAATTAGATAAATCAGTCAAGGAAACCATTGCTGGGGATGCAGCATTCAATTTAATTGTGGCCTGGTTAAAAAGGATTCAACTAGACTTACCAGATGAAGAAAGCTATTTCTTATATCGAGTGATCTATGCTTTCGGAATAATTGATGGCAGCAAGCCGTATGAAAGTGCAGCTGCTGAGGCTCATGAGAAGAGTCGGAGCTTAGCCTACCGTTCAGCAATCCTCCTGCGTGCTGCACTGAAGCAAGGCTATGATTTTGACTTAGATTTAACGGACAAAACTACTTTATTCAATCTAATTGCTTTCCATGAAAGAAGTTATTTTCTTTTTGGAAATCCCGATATTTTTTTTAATAAATCTTATCCAACTGAATTAGAAAAGTTAGATCCTCATCTTTACTTAGAGGTGAAGCATTTTTACGACTTAGTTCAGCAGCTGGCCCCTGATGATCTGTTGTCGAGCTTGAAAAATGTGAATCAGCTATTTCTGAATTATTATTACCTATTGGACTACCTAGGGGTTTTAATGAAGAATCTTTTCCCAATAAAAATTTTAATTACAGATGATTTGCATCATACACATCGGCTATGGCTGATGAATAAAATCAGAGTTTTATTCAGCAATTCTTATGCGATTTCATTTTTTGACTATGACACAGCCTTTGAAGAGGTAGATTTGGTCATTTCCAATTATTATCTAGATACAAAGGGAACGCCTCTATTATTAATGAAGAATATTCCTACCCCACGAAATTGGCGAAATTTAGAGCAGGTTTTATATCAATTAAATAAAACCATCGGAAAGCAGAACCCCTAATATTTTTGAGTTACTAACAAATGACTCCTTAGCCAGCAAAAAGCTCGATTTTCGAGCTTTTTTTTATGGTGGAAAAAGAAAGACATGAATAACTTGCAAACCAATTAGGAAGCGAGTAAGCAATTTTTATAACGGGTTTCTTGAAAGGACTTTTAATTTTTTTCTGATTTTAGAATTTATTTGAACTTTTTTATTCTTTGAAAGGGTGTAAGAATTGAGGTTGGTCAAATAAGACTAATTATCATTTAGGAGGAAAAAGCATGAAGAAACAAGTAACTATGACAGCCGCTTTGGCTTTGTCAGCGTTGAGTTTATCAGGATCAATGGCCCTTGCGGCTGAGCAGGAGGAGGGGACCACTGCTCAAGTAACTAATAAAGCAGAGGTTACATTAAAGGCGGGATCAGGTACGGATGTGACCCCGGTCGTTCCAGATGATACCCACGATGATGATCCAAGTACAGGAAATACAGGAGCTTTATCGATTCCCTTTGCTTCAAATATTACTTTTGGTGAGCAAGAGATTCAACCAGAAGATACAGACTATTTTGCCTTAAATAAAAAACCCTTTGTACAAGTAAATGACACACGAGGTGGAGCAAAGGGATGGACATTAGGAGCAGCCATTTCCCCCTTTACCTCAACGGATAGTGAGCAATCTGAACTGGTGGGAGCCCAATTATCTTTAGGAAATGGAAAAATTGTTACGAAAAATAACTCTTCCAAACAGCCTGAGCTGTTTCAAGCAGCAGCTAATACCTTTGTTCTAAACGACAACAATCAAACAATTATGCAAGCCGCAAAAGGAGAAGGGGCCGGGGCTTTTGCTGCAGTATTTGAAGGACAAGACGGAAAAAATGAAAATGTAAAATTGCATGTTCCGCGAGCAGGCGTGGAAGCAAAAAATTATACTGCAGAAATTACATGGACATTGACCGATGCTCCAGCATAAAGACAAACAAAGATGGAGATTTCCGCTCTCCATCTTTTTTATCATAAGCGTTGGTATGTTGTACCTCAATCCTGCTAGTAGCTTGGCGGCACAAAATAAAGTGAATTTTGAAGCGGAGGCCCTTTTGCCCGAAAATCAGAAATCAACAGCCAGCTATTATGATCTAAAGGTAGAGCCCGGTCAAATACAGGATTTGACTATTAAGCTGAAGAATACCAGTGACGAAAAAGTTACAGTCAAGGTAGAAGCCAACAATGCAATAACAAATAAGAATGGTGTGCTGGATTATTCACAGCATGGTCAACCCTTATTGGAGGGTCCAGCGTTTGAAGCGATGATCTCGCCACCGCAAGCAATTGACCTGGGACCGAAGGAAGAAAAAAATGTTTCCTTTCAATTAAGGATTCCATCAGAAGGATTTGCTGGAACCGTCTTAGGCGGGTTTTATTGCTATGAAGACAAACCAGAGAATCAGGAAGAACAATCAAGCTTTAGCTTAGCCAATAAATTCGCTTATACCATCGGAGTACAATTAAATGAATCAGATAAAAAGCTAAACCCCAAGCTGCAGCTGACGAAAATTAAACCAGGCTTGGAAAATGGCTATTTGACAGTATTTGCTACACTTGAAAATCAGCAGCCGCTAATTATGAGTCAGCTTGAAATGAATGCCATTGTGACAAAGAAGGGACATAAGGAAACCCTGCGTGAATTAAACAAAACAGTTTCCTTAGCCCCTAGAAGTCGATTCACCTTCCCGATTAATTGGGAAAATGAACCATTAAAAAAAGGAAACTACGAATTAAAGATCAACCTGAAGGATACTACAGGAAAAACGTGGCAGCTGAAAAAGGATTTTACAATTGAAGGAAAAGATGAAGACTTAAACAAGAAAGCAGTCGACGTGAAAGAAGCATCTAATCATTCAATAGTCTATCTTTCCCTTATGATTGTGGTCTGTCTAGCGATTATTGGTGTCTTGCTTGGGTATATAGCGAAAATACGAAAGAAAAATTAAGGACAACAGGAAGTGACTAAAATGAAAAAAGTGCTCGCTTTAGGATCAGTTGTGGCTTCCTTGCTGCTTTTTCCTTTGCAAGGATTTGCGGCTGACCAAGTAAATAGTGAGGTTGGAATCAGCTTTTACCAACCAACTTCAGCGAATCAGATCGTACCAATGGTCAAGGTAAAGCGAACTAAGGAGCCTGATCGTTTTGTAAAAGGTGTAGAGCAATTTAACGAGTCTGGCCGCTACCCTAAAACAAATGAGAAAGAACGGGTCAGACTTACTTTAATAGGACTGCTGCTTTTTATTATTAGTTTTATAGTAATAGTAAGAAAGAGGAGTCGCTATGCAGATTAAGATGAGAAAATATGTATTATCATTTTTTTTGCTGCTGATTTGCTTGTTTCTGTACCCTAAAAATGCTTCGGCAGCTGACAGTATAACCAATCTTCCGTATTTCAGATATGCCAACAGCATTCATACCCCAGCTGAAAATACTTTCGTGATGCACTATGGAAAGGATACCAGTGTAGAAGCTCTCAAGGGCAGCTATTCCGATGACGAATTGAGGGTAAATAAGAATACGCCAGAAAGTATTGCGTTAATAAAAAATGTCGGGTACTTCAACGGAAAAAGGATTAGTGCTAAAGTCACTTTGAAAAAGAAAACAGGGGAGGCAGGTGGGCACATTAGTTTAGCAGACAGTGAAAGTTTTCTTAGTATGTATATTGAAGGTGAAATGACAGTTACGTACGAATTTCAAGATGAACAAGGAAATGAAATACCCGTGGAAACATCTTTCAACTATTATGGTTTAAACCGTAATAAATGCGTTGGCTACAATCACTTTACTAATTATGTCAAATATCTGGTCGCTAGCAATCCTACAAATATCAGATATCATAGCCAAGAAAATGAGAATGATTGTTGGGTTTACTTTGAGAATAATAAGTCTAGTCAGTGGAAAGATCCGGTACAGGCTTTTCAAATTATCACTAAACCAGTAAGCAGGATAGAAACCGTTGTAAAGAATTTAGACAGTACCCCTTCCTCATTAATGTATGACACAGATTTCTTAGCTAGTCCGGAATTTTCCAATGCCGAGGCAGTTGATACGACAGTTGAAAATGCTGGAGATTCGGTGAGTTTGCATGCGATGCAAACAATGCCCAATATAAACCATGGAAATGCCATCAATAATATGGAAGTGGATTTTTCCTTAGACAACTTCAATAGTCGTGCTCAATACAAAGTAAAAGACTTTAGCGTAACACGATTTGATGGAGAGGATGTGACTGCCTTATTCGATGGGCAGTCGCAAGATGGAAAAAATTACCAAATCAAAGCGAACGCGCCAGCAAACACCAAGCTTTATGATACGGTCCTGAATTATCAAGTGAACCTCGAATGGATTGGAAGCCCCGAAAATCCTGTAGATAAACAAACACTAGAAAATAACTATTTGAAATTACCTTTTACTGTTGCAACCACCATTAATGATAAGGTGAAGCCCTCTAGCCATGCGACGACAGCAGTTTATTACATTAGTGGGATCAACTTAAGCTACTTGGATGAGCATAATTCAGCGCTATCAAGTTCTACGCAGCTATCGGGTATTATTACGGATCCCTTTGATTTGTCAGACCAATATCCTGAGATTAAGGGATACTATCCAGTAGAAGAAGCGGCGTTAGATCACGGAATTTTTAAACCGGAAATCCAAAATTTAGTCCATTATTATCGAAAAGGAGAACCTATCCAATTTTCCTTGGAAAATGCGGAGAACCCACTGAAAATCTCTCGGTTCACCAGAGACAGGAAATTAGCATTTCATTTCTCCCATGGAAATCAAGAGAATGTTCGATTGATGGCTAAATGCGGAAATGAGGAAAAAGAGCTAAAGAGATATTTAGCGGATGAAACGCAAGGTGAAGATACCGTGATATTCCAGGTTCCCGAGAAATGGTTGGATAAAGAAGTCATTTTTTATATGGAAAGTGATACAGGAAAAAAATCGAAAGAAGAACAACGCCAGTTAGCTTTAGACGGCGGTGTTGAACTGATCCTTCCAGAACGGCTTTCGTTTGGCGAACAAGAAATACCCTCAAGGGACAAAACGATTCAAGCAGAAAACCAAAAAGATGTTCAGATCAGGGATAACAGTACGCTGGATCAAAGTCATTGGACCATCAAAGTCAAAGCTGAAAAACCACTAGCTAGTAAAAATGGCAACAGCTTAAATGATGCTCTTCAGTTTAGATTACAAGGAAAAGAAGAACGAATTAATTCCGCGGATCGAATTGTTTGGCAAGGAAGCGGGAGTACTGGGTTAACGGATCAGGATGCGATTCAATTACTACTCTTGCCTTCAGACGAAGCTGACCATTACGAAGGTGTCTTAACATGGACGGTGGAGGATGCTCCTAAATAGCTTTGAGCTGCATTAACGAATAGATAGAAGAGAGTGTGTCTAGCTGCCTAAACACCAATAATCAAATTTTGTGCCGCTATTTCGGATTTATTTTGGCAATGGTCAAAATCGACAGAAGAAATTCATTTTAGGAATGAAGATTTTGTGCTTGGAAATCTTTGCAACACGAGAGAATAAGGACATAATAAAAATGGATCATTTGATGCTTGAATTTACTTAGATAATATCCACAGATTCAAAAAATTTGATTTCTATTTTCTAGTGGGAAAACGCTATTTAATTTTTTTATACGCTAGATTTATCTGAGCGGATTAATTAAAAAGCCGTGATACAATGCTCTTTATTAGAGATCATGAAAGGCGTTGGCAAAGTATGTCTGATTACAAATACTCGGTAAAGAACACAACTAAAATAGAGCGGGAAAAGCTCCGCAATATTGCTTTAAGCTATTCAACTTTAGATGCTGCGGAACCTTCAGATGATACGATGAAGTTAGTTGAAGAATATGTAGCAGGCAATATGGAAATTTCCGATGCCCTAGCAACCGTTAGTGAAAAATATCGGGCAATGGGTTTAAAAAATGCTTGCTCCATAGTTAGTCCCAGACACCTATACAATCAATGATTTTTAGATGGGATATTATTGTAACTAAAGCCTTGTTCTGATTTGCAATAAGCTTCAAGCACACTTTTGAGAAAAGTGCTGTTGCCAAGATAAAGATTGAATATCCCTGAAGCTAGCTTTAAAAGAATAATTCAAAAACTGAGCAGGGTGTCTAAAAACATCTGCTCAGTTTTTTTACTATTGAGATTTTCTAAGCTGTTCGGTGGAGGCTGCTATTTTATCCTAAGCGCTTTTGTCCAAATTCACCAATAGAATATAAGGCACCAATAATTACGCCTATGAAAATAGTTGCAGAAACGAAAGTAAAACCTAAAACGGCAAGAAAGTGGACATCTGTTATTCCAGTGTATTTATCGCCATACAGAGAAAAATTTCTAACGCCATTGATTATAGTTATAAGCAACCCGATAGCAATTGTTGAAGGTACAATGAATTTTTTCGTGTTCATCGGGTAATCAAAAGAGTTAAAACCCAAAGTTGAGCTTCGAATAGTAATGTAAAGGATCGCGATAGCCATAACGGCTAATTCAGCCGTATATTCTGAAGGTGACATGTCCCAAATATATGACTTAATAAATATCGATAGGGCTAACAAGCCGATCATTAAAGCAAAGCCCTCACTTTGAATCTTGTTGTTCAGTTGCACCGTTCGTTCATCTTTATTCTTTTTCATATTCATCCTCCCAAAATAAGTCATTCAATGTTTTATTCAGTGTTTTACAAATGGCAATGCAAAGCTTTAGTGTGGGGTTGTACTTGCCAGCCTCAATCAATCCGATTGTTTGGCGGGTGACCCCAATCGCATTAGCTAGCTCTTCCTGACTCACATCACACTCAATTCTAGCCATCTTCATTCGTTTATTCTTCATGACATGAATAGTTCCTTTCACCAGATTTGATAAACCTAGTATATTTTATATCTGACTATTTGTAAAGTATATATTGCATTATGCATTATATAAATTTCTTAAATGGGGATTGATGTAACTTCAAAGGACCATAAAAAACAAGGATCAAAATCACTTTTGCGATTTTGATCCTTGCTTTTTTATATGCTTTGAAAACTACCTGCTATGCAGGTGGTTCCGGAGAGCTTCCAGCGTGGTAGTTAAAAAAACTAGAATGTTAAACTGATGCTGGTTTCCCGACTAGGAGAAAAAACAAAAAGAAATAACCCGAAATTCTTTTAGAATCAGTGGGCAATACCGGATTGTTCGGAAAAAAGAAATTCAAAACAGCTGCTAGGACAGACGTCCGTTCGAGCTTTCGTTAATAATCGTCAGCTATAGATGCCCAATCGACGAATAGTTTCCGTATAAACACGAGCGTTAAGTCTAATTAGGGGATCATACTATTTACAAATGATAGCGAATGTGCTATCGTCAAGGTATGGAAAAGCCAAAGTTCGATTTTATTAGAAGGAAAGATGGATCAAGTGAATTTGAAGATTTTTTGAATTCAATTCCAGAAAAAGATGCTGCAAAACTTTTAGCAGTAATCAAAAGATCCGAAGAGCATGGATTGCTGGTTGCCCAAAGAATGGAGTGGGTAAAAAAACTAGATTCTGACTTGTATGAGCTTCGATCAAAAGTCGGAAGTAATATTCAACGAGCAATCTATTTTCAAAAGGTCGGAAACGAATATCTTATAACTCATGGATTCACTAAAAAGCAGCAACGAACACCCAGAAGTGAGATTGAACATGCTAGACGGATGCGTGAAGAATATGAGAAAGGAAATAATTATGAATAAGATTGATGAACTAATTGCAAAGAAAAAAGCGGAGAGTGCGACTTTCGCCGCTGAATATGAAAAAGAATCGCAACGTTTAGATGTTGCGGTTGCTTTGACACAGTTAAGAAGTGAGCTTGGTCTTTCTCAAAGAGAGTTAGCAGAACGAGTAGGCAAGCCACAAAGTACAATTGCTCGTATTGAAAATGGCTCAATGAACCCTAGTTTTAGCGTTCTCTATGAGATTGCTGCAAAAGTAGGTAAAGAACTGCATATTGAATTTAAATAGAATTAGATGGCTGTAAGTATTTTGTCACTTTTTGCGCTGCACTTTAAGAATCAAACTATCCAGTAGAAGCCTCAGTCCTACATGGAGGCTTCTTTGTCTTTCCCTTTTATACTTTAGTCAATCTAAAAAAGAAACTTTACAGTAAAACGATAGTGTCGTATAATGACTGTAATGGACATATTTGGTCATTAAAGTCTTTTTGGAAAGTAGTGAGAAAATGCCTAGAAGCTTAACTGAAAACGAGAAAGAACTGCAACGTCAAAATTTTTTTAATCATGGCAAGAACTTAATTTTTCGTTATGGTCTTAGTCGTGTGAGTGTGGATGATATTGTAAAGGAAGCCGGTATGGCAAAGGGCAGTTTTTATAATTATTTTTCTTCAAAAGATGATTTTTTTTATCAACTGATTTTTCAAATTCATGAAGAAGGATTTATTCAAATCAAAGACCTGCTGCAAGCTGTCTCAAAATTACCTTCGAAAGAGAAACGAGTACAAATAAAAAAATTTTTTTGGGGGTTAATGAATAGTCCGATACAACAATTTATGCTGAATGAACACGATGAAATTGAAAAATATTTGGCGCGCTATTCAAAAGCAAGCCTAGCAGAATTAAAAGAAATGGAGCTGCAAAATTATCAAGATATTATTTCAAAACTAGATTTAACCGAAAAGAATCCAATGATTATTCACAATTACATCCATATCATTTTTTTCGGCGTAGGTCATAAGGAAATGTTAAACCTGGAATACGTGGAAGCGACAGTTGAAATTATGATTGAAGGATTGTTGAATTATCTTGATTTATAGAAGGGGATTTTGTTGGGATTGATATTTCCTGAAAAGAGTGGAAGGGAGGGAAATTTATGCTAGTTGAGAGTACTTGGCTTCATTGCCCGATATGTAAAGCAAAAACACGAAACAAGATCTATCGAAATACCATCGTGAAAAACTTTCCACTTTTTTGCCCCAGGTGTAAAAACGAAAGCATTGTCGATGTGCTGAATAATCAAGTTACACGAATTAAAGAGCCGGACGCTAAGACGCAGAGCCAATAACTAAAAGGAGAAAATCCTTGTGGTTGTTGGCTCTTTTTGTTTGGAAAAAATGGAGGAGAACAGGCTATGTCATTTATTGAGTTGAAAAATGTCTGCCGCTATTACGATGTGGGGACACAAGTTGTAAAAGCTGCTGAAGAGGTTTCTTTTGAAATATTAAAAGGAGAACTGTGTGTGGTATTAGGCCCTAGCGGTGCTGGGAAAACCACTGTTCTTAATTTATTAGGTGGAATGGATACAGTTACCAGTGGGGAGGTGGTTGTCGATGGAAAACGAATTGATCAATTAAATGATTCAGAATTAACGAAATATCGGCGAACCGATGTCGGGTTTGTTTTTCAATTTTACAATTTGATGCCCAGCCTAACCGCTTTGGAAAATGTTGAATTGGCTCGACAGGTCAGTGAACACGCTCTTGATCCAAAAGAGGTATTGGCGCGAGTTGGTTTGCAAGATCGGATGGATAATTTTCCAGCGCAATTATCCGGTGGGGAGCAGCAGCGGGTATCAATTGCTAGAGCGCTATGTAAAAATCCATCGTTATTATTATGTGATGAGCCAACGGGTGCATTGGATTCTAAAACAGGTGCACAAGTCCTAAAAACCTTGAAGGACCTTAGTGAAAATTTCAATACAACGGTGGCGATTATCACCCATAATTCTCAAGTAGCACCCATCGCTCATCGTGTGATCCGTATGAAAAATGGGACAATTGACAGCATAGAATTAAACGAAAATCCTTTAGCAGTGGAGGAGATCATATGGTAAAACAAATGCTGACAAAAAAACTCTTTCGAGATATGTGGGCAGCCAAATGGCAATTTTTATCAATTATTTTGTTAACTGCTTTGGGCGTCATGTTGTTTGTGGGGTTAGATGCGGGTTGGCGAGACATTAATTTGTCACTAAATAACTATTTCACTCAACAAAAATTGCCTGACTTATGGGTCTCCTCTGGGGACGTGGATCAAGCAACTATTTCAAAAATAGAAACGATAGAAGGCGTCAAATCCACTCAAACTAGAGGGAGTTATGAAGCACTCGCGAAAGATTTACCTAATGATCCTACCGTTATGCTAAATGCCTTTGATGGTGAAATGGAAATCAATCAGCCTGTACTTATTAAGGGGAAAATGTTAGCAAAAAATGATACTCGTGGTGGCTTGATCGAAGAAAAATTTGCTAAAGCTCAAGGATTGAAACTGGGGGACACGATAAAATGTACACTGCAAAATATGGAGTATGATTTCTTAATCAAAGGAATGATCCGTAGTCCAGAGTATATTATGAGTGCCAACGACATCATGCCGAATGCAAAAAGGTTCGGATATATGTATGTCAATAGCGCTTCATTAACCCTGCCGTTAAATGAGGTGCTGGTGTCCGTTGAAAAAACTACCGATAGTGATCGTGTAAAAAAGCAAATCGAAAAAGCGTTCCCTGCAGCTACGATTCAAGATCGTTCCGTGCATCGGAGCACCGATACGATTTTTACTGAAGTACAACAATTTAAATCTTTTTCGTACGTGTTCCCGGTACTATTTTTTATCGTAGCAGCGTTAGTCGTCTTAACCACCATCTCTCGAATGGTTGATAACCAGCGGACGCAAATGGGGATTTTGAAAGCTTTAGGCTACAGCAGACAAAAATTGTATGTTCACTACCTAAGCTATGGCTTTTTTCCTTCGCTGATTGGTTCCTTATTGGGACTATTGATTGGGAAAACGCTGGTGGCCGATGTACTATGGCGGGCAGAAGAAGGTATTTATACCATGCCCACTCACTATGCAGCACCGATATCGATTTTATCTTTTTTAGTATCGATCCTATCAATTCTGCTAGCAGTCGGTATTTGTTTTTTTAGTTGCCGCAAACAATTAAAAGAAACAGCTGCTGATTTATTACGACCAAAGCCGCCAAAATCAGGTACCAGAATCATACTAGAAAGATTTACCCAACTATGGGGAAAAATGTCCTTTCATTCGAAACTCATTAGTCGAAATATGTTTCGAGCAAAAATTAGAAGCTTTATGGCACTGTTCGGTGTATTAAGTTGTACGGCGCTTTTGATTAGTGCTTTTGCCATGGACAATAGTTTTAGTAGTCTAGTAAATGTTTATTATGGTGAAACCTATACGTATGATATTAAGGCCAAACTGGAACAAAACCCTGGCTCGATTGAATCCTATAAAAAACGTGTTCCTGCAGAAACGGTCGAAGGCATTATGGAGCGCCCCGTTAGCTTATCTCACGATGGTGAAAGCCGGGCAATTAACATGACAATTGTCGATAACCATCAAACCATTATTCATTTTTCGGATGAACATACGCAGCTACCCGATGAAGGTGTTGTGATTACAGAGAAGTTAGCTGAAACGATGGGCGTATCAAAAAATCAATCGGTTGAAATTACGCTATCAGGAGACAAACGACCGATCAAAACCTTTATCGCCGATTTTGCATCTTTCGGAACAGGGCAAGGGATTTTCCTATCTCGCAAATCATGGGATCGGATGGGGAAAGGTAACTTTATCCCGACGTCCTTATTAATCAAAAATCCTGAGACGAATATTTCTGAGTATTTAAATCGAACAGATACGATTGCTAGATGGTCTACAGTTGACACGCAAATAGCAGAAACACTCGTCTTAATGGACAGCATGCGAGGGGTGATCTTATTGCTGGGACTGTTTGCCTTGTTGCTGGCGTTCGTAGTGATCTATAACATGGGGATTTTAAACTTTGTAGAAAGAACCCGTGAATTTGCGACACTAAAAGTTTTAGGCTACTACAATTATGAAATCAGAAGCTTGATTATGAGGGAAAACACGATACTTAGTTTCTTAGGCGTGATGCTAGGAATCATTCCGGGAATTCTATTAGCTAATGTGGCGTTGAGAGTCGCTGAACCGGAGGATTTTGTGATTAGTATTGCTATTAAGCCCATTAGTATTGTTTTATCCTGTGTTATTACGTTTGCGTTTTCGATTATCGTTCAGCTGTTTTTGACCCGTAAAGTCGCAAAAATTGATATGGTATCCGCACTGAAAAGTGTTGAATAAAAAACGGATAAAAAGAGAGGAATTTTAAATATGAAAAAAAAGATAGCGATTGGCTTACTTGTTGTAGCTGTAATGGCCTCCTTGGTCCTTTCATGGTTGGCTTATTCACAAAAAAATAATGGGGAAACCTCTGCAGCAGATAAAGCAGCAGCTACACAGAAAACAGAAGCTGCAACATCCATGTTTGGTACTGTAGAGGCGACGGACAAATACACTGTATTTTCACCCTCAGCCGGAAAAGTATCCAATGTAAACTTGCTAAACGGACAAGAGGTAAAAAAACAAGAGACGCTTTTACAAATAACTACAGGTGAAGAGAGTAACGATGTTTCAGCAAAAACCGAGGGTGTAATAACAAAGCTGCTGGTTTCAGATGGTCAACCGATTCAAGAAGGACAAGCGTTACTAGAGATTGCCGATGATTCTAAGCAGCGGGTTGCAGTAGATGCTGATGAAGTCGATGTAAAGGATATTAGAGTGGGTGATCTTGTGGATATTGAACTAGACAGTCAACCAAATGAAGAATACGAAGGTAAGATTGAATACATTTCGTCAGTCGGAGAAAATCGGCAAAATGCCACGTATTATAAAGTCTATGTCAGCTTCAATCCAAATAAGGATGTATTGCTCGGGATGAGTGCGACTGTTTTTACTCGATAAATTCAGCTCTTTGAGTAACAAAAGTACTTTTAAGAAGGAATAGATAACAGCAGTCAAAACTTGCTTGTTACCTATTCTTCTTTTTCAGCTTAATATTTTTATAAAGGGATATTCTTGATTTTTATGACTTTAAATTGGTAAGGAATATAGCATCCATTTTATCGAAGAAAAATCAGGGATGCTTTTATTAATGCGAAAGCAACAATGCTGTAAAAATATAGTAAGCATGGCCCCAAAGATATCTTTACTAAAAAAATTTTAAAAGTAAAGTCTTGGGCAGGGAAAACTAATGCAACGTGAAGATTCAGTGCAGGATTGTCTCAATTAATTTAATCGACTTCACTATTGATAGAACAAAAAACACTCAATAACAATTTGTTGAGTGAAATACCTTTTTTCGGTAAATAATTGAATGCCATGCTTTGAAAATTTCATCTAATATTCAACGCGTTTACTCATAGGATGATCTTTATCAAATTGAACTAAATCCCATAAATTTCCGTATAAGTCTTTGAATACCGCAACAGTACCATAATCAGCTTTTTTAGGTTCTCTAACGAATTTAACTCCCTTTGAAAGCATACGGTGATAGTCCCGATCAAAATCATCAGTGCCTAGAAACAGAAAAACTCTGCCACCTGCTTGATTGCCGATAAAGTCGTGCTGTACTGGTTTAGAAGCCTTGGCTAGCAAAATGGTTGTTCCTCTTGAACCTCTTGGTGACACAACAACCCAGCGTTTATCTTGTTCTGCTTGATAAGTATCTTCGATTAATTCGAAATCAAGTACTTGGGTATAAAACTCGATTGCTTCATCATAATCTTCTACAACTAATGCGATATGGACAATACTTTGTTTCATGATACATTCTCCTTACTTCATCTTTTAGGCTTGCGATAAACATAGCTAGTGATAGACGGTATAAAAATAGTATATCTTTAAACCTTCAATGCGGAAATAAATCTTTGTTAGCTTGGCGAAACCAAACGTAAAAGAATAATTCAAAAACTGAGCAGGGTGTCTAAAAACATCTGCTCAGTTTTTTTGCTATTGAGATTTTCTAAGCTGTTCAGTAGAGGCTGCTAGTTTATCCTAAGCGCTTTTTTTCAATTGCTACTAGAGCTTTGCTTCTCATAAGCACAAGTCCGAAATTACTTATCTTCATCCTGCAGTTTTTTTTCTAATCGCTTTTGTCCAAATTCGCCAACAGAATACAAAACGCCAATAATTACGCCGATGAAAATAGTTGACGAGACGAAAGTAAATCCTAATGCAGCAAGGAAGTGACCATCCGTTATTCCAGTGTACTTATCACCATACAGTGAAAAATTTCTAATCCCACTAACGACAGTTATAAGCAATCCAAGAGCAATTGATGAAGGGATAATTAATTTTTTCATGTTTATCGGATAATCAAAAGAGTTGAAGCCCAAAATCGAGCTGCGAATCGTAATGTAAAGGACAGCAATAGCCATAACGACTAATTCGGCTATATATCCTGAAGCTGACATGTCTAAAATATATGTCTTAATAAATATGGATATAGATAATAAACCAATCACTAAAGCAAAGCCTTCACTTTGAATTTTGTTGTTCAGTTGCACCGTTCGTTCATCTTTATTCTTTTTCATATTAATCCTCCCAAAATAAGTCATTCAATGTTTTATTCAGTGTTTTACAAATGGCAATGCAAAGCTTTAGTGTGGGGTTGTACTTGCCAGCCTCAATCAATCCGATTGTTTGTCGGGTGACACCAATCGCATTGGCTAGGTCTTCCTGACTCACATCACACTCAATTCTAGCCATCTTCATTCGTTTATTTTTCATGAAATGAACAGTTCCTTTCATCAGATTTGATAAACCTAGTATATTTTATATCTGACTATTTGTAAAGTATATATTGCATTTTGCATTATATAAATTTCTCGAATGGGGATTAATGTAACTCACCAGTCCGTTTTTTTCTATAACTGTTGCTCTGAGGTCAAATTTTATTGCATTATCAAAGCTATCACTCTCTTCTCTACATGTTTCACCCAGATTTTACTAGCCAGCATGGAAGAAAAATCTCGATTTATCTATATTATTACTTCAGTTTGGGATAAAACTAAAGTAGCTCTGATATGCGGGGTGTTTCAAGAAGATTTAGTTTTTTGAATTTTAAGATGAATTAGGAAATATATGGACTTACATTGAGGAAAATTGGAATAGATAGTTCAAGAAACAAAAAATAGTTTAGCTAATTTTATAAAGTAATAGCTGCCAAAGATAGATATCTATTACACTGATGCTACTAAAGAGAACATACTATATTATGTTCAGGTGAATCCTGTTTTTTTCAAGTGTGATAAAACTTTTTATTTCAAAACAAGAGGATTTCTTATATAGAAAATAAGCCTGTCTCTAAAATCTTCAGTAGATTTTAAAGACAGGTCTATTGTTCGTCTATTTTTAAATTTATTTGTGCATTAGCTAGTTAGTTTAAAATTGAATTAGACACGTTTTGGAATCATTATCCTAAACTTCATTTTGCTTGTTTTTCCATATAAAACAGACCACAAAAGGACATTGATGATCATAAACACTGCAGTATATAAAACGATGTGTAAGCTTAATGGATCAATACTTAGCAGTGAATGGAACAACAGAACAGCTGTAAAAGTACCAATTGTTGTGGTGACAGATAAAAACAGCCGTAATGGATTGAATGGCTGACAGGACTTAACCACCGCATAGCAGCTGATTCCAATCAACAAGTAATACATTAATGTTCGACTCTCTGAAGAACCCAGCCAGCCAATGCTGCCTAACATCCAGACAAGGGCAATATTTAGAGTAACCAGTAATCCGCTAGGCAGCGCATATCGAAATGCAGAAGGTAAAAAATGTTCGGCCACTTTTTTCGGATTTTCCTCAAAGGACAAGAAGAAGGAAGGGTATCCCTCAATCGCCAAATCGATTAATGTGATTTGCAGCGGAATAAAAGGAAATGCCGATGCTGTAAGAATACAAAATAGTGTGACCAATAATGAATAAATGGTCTTAATAAAAAACACACCGGATGAACGAGTGATATTGTTAATGACCCGTCTACCCTCAAAAATTACCTGCGGCAAGGAAACAAAGTTTGAATCCAACAAAATCAAGTCTGAAATTTGACGTGTGGCGCCATCACCTTCAGCCATAGCAATCGAAATATCAGCTTCTCTTAAAGCCAAAATGTCGTTCACGCCGTCACCAGTCATGCCCACCGTTTGTCCGGAATCCTTCAGTTCCTTGACTAAAATCTTTTTCTGATGTGGCGTTACGCGACCAAAAACAGCATATTGATGAGCAGCTGCTTGAATTTCTTTTTCCTCTGTGTAGCCTGATAAATCAATTGCATTAGAAAAATCAGAAAAACCGGCTTTTTCAGCAATAGCGGCCACTGTTTTAGGGTGATCACCGGAAATGATTTTTAATTCTACTTCCTGTTCCTTAAAGAAATCTAGCGCCTCTTTAACATTTTTTCGAATAGGATCACTCAAGACAATAAAGGCAATCGGTTGAACCTGAGTCGGCTCTTTTTGATTGCTGGGATCAATCGCAATCAATAGGACACGCATACCTTTGTCTTGATAAGTAAGCATCACTCGAGGCAGTTGATCTGGTTTCATTAAATTTTCTGGAGAACCTAAATAAAATGTACCAAAATCTTTAAAACGGACCGAGCCATATTTTCTTTCAGAAGAAAAGGCACTTAATTCTTCCGCGTGATAAAGTTCGTTTTCTTCAAAATAAGCCTTCAATGCCTTAGAAGTTGCATTGTTGTCAGTGGAAGCCGCTAAATAGCTGCCGATCAAGTCAAGGACTTTGTAACGATAATCTTCATTGAGCACATAAATGTCTTCCACCATCATTTTTCCTTCAGTTAGCGTTCCGGTTTTGTCCAAGCACAACGTATCCATACGTGCTAAAGTCTCAATTGCATACATATTTTGAACCAGAACATTGCGTTTAGCCAGCTTCATTACACCAGTGGTTAGAGCCAAACTAATTAAAAGTACCAGACCCTTCGGCAGCATACCAATCAGCGCTGCTACAGAAGTAACGACAGCCATGGTTGTGGAGCTTCCTCGAAGGAAGAAGCCCTCTAAAAATAGAATTAATCCAAGAGGAATAATTACCCAGCTGGTGAAGGTAGAAATTTTTTGAATCGAAGCCATCAATTCTGAAGTGATCGGCTTAGTCTTTTTGGTTTCATCAATAATTTTTGTCGCATAATTATCGGCACCGACATGTTCAACTTTAGCAATGACTTTTCCGCTTGTTAAGTAGCTGCCGGATAAAAGCTCACTGTCAATCGTTTTTGGAATACTGTCCGATTCACCTGTCAGCATGGATTCATTGACTTCTGCTGCTCCGTCAATGACCAGCAAATCGCTGGGCACCTGATCGCCAGCTTCTAAAACAATCAAATCCTCCATCACCAGATCCTGAGGGGTGATCTCCTGCAGCAGACTGTTGCGAATCACAGTGACTTTCTTTTGAGAGATTAACGTTAATTTTTCTACCATATTTCGTGCGCGAATTTCCTGAATAATTCCTATCAAGATATTTACCATGATGATCAGGATAAAAAACATGTTTGAATAGGCTTTTACCAAGAGTAAACAGCCTGCCAGCAAAAAGTTCAGTAAATTAAACAAAGTCATCACATTTTTCCGGACAATTGATCCGGTAGATTTTGTAACAGTTGACTGATAGTTGTTGACCTGACCTTCTTCTATGTGTTTTTTCACTTCATCATCGGTAAGGCCTTTGTAGAGAGACGTTTCCATTGTTTCATTCCTCCATTTTTATAAAAATCGTTGAATCAAAGCAGTAATGACAGTTCCGTATAAGTAGATGGAGATTGGTTTACCCAGTACTATCGTTAAGACAAAGGTCCGAAACTTCATTGTGCTCAGGCCGGCAATCATACATAATAAATCATCTGGGGCAACAGGGAAAAGAATAGCAAAAATAAAGAATCGAGTGAATTTCTTCTTGTTGTCAAGATAAGCAAGGTACTTTTTTGCTGTTTTTTCCGAAACAAAAATCCGCAGCAAGGATTTGCCAAAATGCCGAATCAACAAAAAAGACAAGATAGATCCCAAGACAATTCCGATGTAGTTATACACGAAGCCAATCCACTGACCAAATGCCAAGATACCGATACTTAAACTCGTTCCACCTGGTAAAATGGGCAAAACAACTTGAGCTATTTGGAAAAGAATGAAAATAAAAGGCCCCCAAAACCCAGTTTTTTTGACAATCTGATACAATAGTTGAGTCACATGTTTCATTCCATAATGAATGGTATAAAATAAGAGAAACAACAAAATTAAGACGCCCAAAAATTTAAAGATAGTTTTTAGATGACCTAGAATTCGATAGACTGTTTTTTGATCTGACATATTCTCACCTGATTTCCCTATCTATTCTTTAAGCATACAAGGCAAAAGCAAACGAACAGGAGTAAAAAGTTAAACAATTTATCAACAAATGATCAACATTCCATGCGAGTTGAGATTTCTTAGCTTATAAGCTTTATGATGAGACAAGGAGGGGTTCAGATGACGATACGCAAACGTTTGTATATATCCAATGTTTTAATGATTATTACACCTGTAATGTTGACATTGCTGACTCTAGCAGTACTTTTTTTATCGTTCTCTGAGCTTTTCGGTAATGAAATCTACGCTCATTGGAAGGAAAATGAGCGTTATTCAGAGCTTTATGAAGATGTAGAAAAAGTAAGAGATCACTGGAACGAAAACGATTCAATAAATGACTTATCTCAAAGGATGACGACAGTTTACTCACATCATGAAAATCCATCGCTTAGCTTGTTCATTTATGACAATCAAGGAAATTTGGTTAAAAAAAAGGGAGAATATCAACTGGATCCTACGCTATTAAAAACGATGGAAGGAAAACAGATAATCGTCATTGACAATGTACTGCTTCAAAGTCTTTCGTTTAGCCAGAATAAAGTAATAGTAGTAAATCAAAACTATCATTTAAATTTAGAAGAACAGATTTTGGATAATAAACATGTGGTGATTGCTATTCTAATAGGAAGCTTTTTTTTAGCCATCGTGTTTGTATTGCTGACGAATTACATTTTGGCACGCTTTGTTTTTCAGCCGATTAATCAGGCGCTTGATACTTTAGTCTATGGAGTCCAACAAATTCGAGATGGTAATCTTTCCTGGAGAATCAGCTATGAAGGCAAGGACGAGTTTGTTTCCGTGGTTGACAGCTTCAATGAAATGGCTCTTCGTTTGCAGCGTATGGTAGAGGAACAAGAAAGAAATACGAAGAATCGACAGGAATTGATTGCTGGAATTTCTCATGATTTGCGCACACCGCTGACCGCAATCAAAGCTTATGTAGAAGGATTGGAAAAAGGGGTAGCTCAAACGCCTAAAATGCAGCAAAAATATCTTGGAACCATCGCAAAAAAGACCGATGACTTAAACCATCTAGTCAGTCAGCTGTTTCTTTTTTCCAAACTGGATGTAGGGGAATTCCCGCTCCAGTTAGAACGCATCAATATCGGACAGTTTCTTGGCACGTTTTATCATGAAGTTCGTGAGGAATATGCTGAAAGAGGATTGAGGATTCAGCTAGCAGCCAGCTCCTATCACACAGAAATCTATGGAGACAAGCTGCAGCTGCGCAATGTGTTTGTTAACATTCTGGAAAACACGTTAAAATACGGCAATCAAATAGATAATCAACTGGAAATGGTTCAATATGAGTTGAACGGGAAAGTCGTGATTGAATTCAATGACAATGGACCAGGAGTCACTGAAGAGGAGCAGAGTAAGTTATTTGAAGTTTTTTACAGAAGTGACAAATCACGGACACAACCAGAAAGAGGCAGTGGTCTCGGTTTAGCGATAGCTAAAAAAATCATCGAAAAACAAGAAGGACAGATACAAGCGAAAAAATCTGCAAAAAATGGACTGCAAATTGAAATTCGACTGCCAATAACGGAGGATTTAAATGAATAAAATTTTAATCATTGAAGATGATCAAGCAATTGCGGAAATTGAACAAGATTTTTTAGCAATGAATGGATTCCAAAGCGACATACACAGTGACGGACAAAAAGGAATGGAGGCTGCTTTGACAGGAAGCTATGACTTAATTTTATTGGATGTGATGTTACCGACTATCGACGGTATCGAAATTATTCGTCGCATTCGTAAAGAAATAAAAGTGCCTATATTAATGGTTTCTGCTAAAAGTGAAGAAGTAGACAAGCTTAGGGGTCTGGGCCTTGGAGCGGATGATTATATTAGTAAACCTTTTTCACCCACCGAACTTGTTGCTCGAGTGAAAGCCAATTTGGCTCAATATCAACGTTTGTCCAGCTTAACAGGTGAGAAGCCAGCAAGAAAAATCGACATTGCTGAGCTTTCTATTCAGCCTGAGGCTTACAAATTTTTTGTCAAAGGACAAGAAGTTGCCTTGAAGCACAAAGAGTTTGAACTGCTATTGTTTTTAATGGAAAATATCGACCATGTATTCAGCAAGGAAGAACTATACGAGCGTATTTGGGGGATGGATTCGCTGGGAGATTTGCGTACGGTAGCAGTTCATATTAATCGTCTGAGGGAAAAAATTGAAACTGATCCTGCAAATCCAAAGCATCTTCAAACAGTATGGGGAGCAGGCTATCGATTTGTTCCTTAAAGTTAATCCTTTGTTTATAGATGGATAATTGTTTGTTTACACTTCCTCGATATAGTAAAGAAAATACATGAGAGAAGTGAAGTTATGGAAACTATAGACAATCAAGCATTTTATTTTATTAATCATTTTGCAGGACACATTCATTCAATTGATTTAATTTTTGTAGACGTGGCAAAATATTCGCCGCTGCTTTTGGGCATTTATTTAATTTGGCTGTTTTTCTTTGATAAAAGTCAACCGAATACAAGAAAAAATGTTTTTCTTGCGTTGTTGTCATTTGTATTAGCAGAAGCAATTGCAAAAGTCGCTGGATTATTTTACGCTCATCCGCAGCCTTTTGTCTCTTTGAAGCATGTGCACCAGTTGATTGGTCACAGTATTGACAACGCGTTTCCTAGTGATCACACATTATTGTTTTTCTCCATTCTTGGTTTTTTATTTTTTCAACATCAAACACGCTATCGTTGGGGTTATTTAGTTATTGCAGCAATTGTCGGAGTATCGCGGATTTGGGTAGGTGTACATTACCCAATTGATGTTTTAGGAGCAGCTTTGATTGGAATGCTTAGCGGGTATCTTTTGTTTTATTGGAATCGTAGGAATGGAAAATGGCTACTTAGAATGGATAATAGAGTGAAGCACATTATTCATTAAATTAGCCAATTATTTAAAACATAAAAAATTGAAGATTTTTGTAGCATGCTGTCGCATTTTTTGTCAATTATTGTGAAGTTAAGTACTTGGCTATAAAATTCAATTGCTTCATGAAACATTCTTGATGCTTTATCTTTAGGTGCAGCTACCTGGATTTACAAATACAAAAATTATTAGATACTTATAAATGGTTTGAGAATAAACCGAGCATTGGGTTATGCTGTTTTTTCGCTATTTATAAGCGAAAGCAAACTAAAAAACAATTCAAAAGCTGAGCAGTCTATTCAAAAAAACTGCTCAGTTTTTTTGCTGTATCAACCTTTAAAGAGAGTACAACTTCATATTCAAGCTACCATAACAGTATGTTCTCAAGAGCCTAGTTACTTGTTCGTTTATGAAAAAGGGATCATCTTTTTGGACCCAAATACAGCTACTTCAATAAAATACTAGCAAAAACAAGATGTTATTTAATAAAGTATTCAGTATTTTTGAGAACACAAGCATGTATAAACCATAACAATCAGTGTTATTACATGGATGCTATCGGGCACACCGAAATTTTTCATTGAAACAAGTGGACATTGATAATCAATAAACTATTTTGCACTGTTTTATAGTACAGGGATTCAACTTACATATGAAAACCAAAGAACATACAATAATAAATGAAAGGAGGGTAAACGAATTACAAGAAGTGGAAGAGAGAACATAGAGTATTCAATATTGAACAGAATGCTAAAAGTAGAAGGAACAGTAACCTTGATCTGACAAAATTCATTAGCTGTGCATGGTATCATAAGAATACAAAATAAAGATAACTAGGAGCGATAGTATGCTGACGCTGAGAAGAAAAAACATGCTGAATGATTTGAAAAATTCATCTGACTATATCTCTGTAGAGACATTCATCCGAAAATATGCTGTCTCTAAGCGAACAGTTTATTATGATATCTCAAAAATCAATGAATGGTTGAGACAAAATCAGCTGGTTCCGATTCAGTATTCGAAGATTTCTGGCTACTACCTTGAAGAAGCAACAGTTGAGAAGCTAAGCCTAGAACTCACAAATGAAGATAGTATAGTTACTAAATTTGATGCTGAAGAAAGAAAATTCCGTACGTTTTTATGCCTGTATTTTTCAAGCAAAGCTGTCACTATTTCTAGGCTTGAAGCGTTGAACTCAGTTACAAAGAATACTGTAATGAAAGACTTAAAAACACTCTCGTCACAAGAGACTATCCAACTATCAGTGGATAAAAACGGTCATTACCTAAATTCGGAATCAGAAAAGCAAACGAGAAAATTTCTTTTCAGAATACTGCAACAGTATGCACATCGCTTTCACTATGGGCTAGAAAAAATTTTGTCCGTATTTGATGAATTTATCGTCGAAGCAGATTCTTTTAGAGCAGATGTAACACGGTGCCTAGCCATCATTGATCACGCGAAAAGTGAATATGGCATTGTCTATACAGATGAGATCCGATACTTGCTGAGTATATTTGCCGCATTAATAAACATTCGAATCAATACTAACTTAATTGAAGATTCCCTCATTAATGAAGAGCAGACGCAGGCTGAATCCTTCGAAATAAAGATTGCCGAGCAGCTCTTAATGACTACTAAATCAGGTGAACTTCAATTTTTTGAAACCTTTTTGATTAGCGGACAGCTGAATGGATTAAGAAATCGAAAAAGAAATACGTCGATTGATAAGGAATTATTCAGTATCACGGTAAGGATCGTTGCCTCATTTGAAAGATTGTCAGGTGTCTACATCAATCAAAAAGAAAGTTTTCTGGAAGAATTTTATTCTCATCTTTATGGGGCCTATTATCGGTTGATTTATGATATACCCAACGTCAATCCAATTTTGGACCAGTTGAAAAAAGAGTACCAAGATATCTTTACTATTGCTAAATTATCTGTTCAACCGTTAGAAGAGTATGCCAAAAGAAAGTTTTCAGAAGATGAGATTGGTTTCATCACGATTTATTTTGGCGGAGAAATCAAAAACCACGTTGAAAAGGCTGAAAAGAAGAAAGTGATTCTCGTTTGTGCCAGTGGAATAGGAACAGCCAATTTATTATCTATTCAACTGACCAGTGAGGTACCAGAAATTAATGTCCTTGGACCATACTCGAAGGAAGAGTTTACACTTTTAGAACCATCAATGAACACCATTGACTTAGTTTTATCAACGATTCATTTAGAAACGGCCACGAATCATCCATTCATGCAAATCGAACCATTCTTAGGGATTGATCAAATAAGGGCGATTCGGAAACAGTTAGGAACAGATATCACAGGATATCAGATCAGACATTACATGGACGGGGTATTGGATATTATTGAAAACTATGCAACGATTCATGAGGAAGAAAAACTAAGAAAAGAATTGACGAATTTTATATTTAATCGGACATCCGTAACTGCTGGAGGGAAACCTATGCTGAAAGATCTATTAATAGAAGAACATATCCAATTTTTACACTCAGTAGGAGATTGGAAAGAAGCGATCCAATTGGCTTCTGAACCACTGATTCAAGGAAAACAAATTGAAACGCGCTATGTTGAACAAATGATCGAGGATGTTGAAAAATTCGGTCCATATGTGGTTATTGCACCAGGTGTAGCTATCCCGCATAGCCGACCAGAGAACGGCGTAAATCAGCTTGGGATGAGCTTGTTGAAGCTTGAAGAGGGCGTCTCTTTTGGAGAAAAGGGAGACGTGACTTTGATCTTTATTTTGGCAACAATCGATAATTCTTTGCACTTGAAAGCATTGGCGCAATTATCAGAAATTCTTTCCGATGAAACAAAAACGGAAGAGTTGTTCAAATGTGAGAACAAACAGTCGATCATGGATTTGATCAAAGAAGGAGGAACAGAAAATGACTAAGAAAATATTAATTGTTTGTGGCAATGGGTTAGGCAGCAGCTTCATGGTCGAAATGAATATCAAAAAAGTTCTTGCTGAAATGGGTTTAGAGATGGAAGTAAGCCATACGGACTTAACTTCTGCGAAGGGTGAGGTTGCGGATCTTTATATTGGTGATAAATCAATTGTAGAAAATCTTGAAGATGGAAAGAAAAATATTCAAGGACTGGTCAATATGATGAGTAAAAAAGATCTGCAAACAGCAATTGAAAAAGGATTCGATTTATAAGGAGGGAAAAAAATGCTCGATATTTTTGTACGCGATATTATAGGAACCCCTTCAATCTTGATTGGAATCTTCGTTTTCATCGGTTTATTGCTTTTGAAACAGCCCCTTACGAATATCCTAACTGGCACTATAAAAACGATTATGGGGTTCATTTTGTTGGGAGCTGGAGCGGGAATTATTTCGGGAACATTGACGATTTTTAACCAGATGTTCACGCAAGCTTTTGGGCTTCAAGGAGTGGTAACGAATACAGATGCGATGGGTGCCTTAACCAATGAAAAATACAGCACAGCAGCCTTTATTTTAATTTTTGGTATGGCAGTCAATTTGTTGATTGCGAAGTTCACCCGCTTTAAATATATCTATTTGACCGGACACCTTACTATGTACATGTCTGGGATGCTCGCAATGATCTTTAGTGGAGTTACTCCGTGGCTGGCGGTAGTTATCGGTGCTATTATTCTAGGAGCTTACATGGCAATTGGGCCGGCACTCATCCAAAAGAATACCGTTTTAATAACAGATTCCGATGATTTCGCAATTGGTCATTCAGGAACAGTATCTTATCTTCTCGCTTCGAAATTGGGCGGCCTGATTGGAAACAAGAGCAAATCGACAGAAGATATCAATGTGCCAAAAGGCTTATCCTTTCTAAGAGATTCTTCTATCGCAATTTCTCTGACGATGACCCTTCTATTTGTAATTGTTGGATTCTTTGCAGGACCTGCCTACATTGAAACAGAATTAAGCTCAGGTCAATTCTTTGTCGTCTTTTCACTGATTCAGGGAATTACCTTTGCGGCAGGGGTTTATGTCGTATTAGCTGGTGTGAGAATGGCCTTAACTGAAATTGTCCCCGCATTCCAAGGGATCGCGGATAAAGTAATCGTGGGAGCAAAACCAGCTCTTGATTGCCCGGTTGTCTTTCCTTTTGCTCCAAATGCCGTAATTATTGGTTTTATCTCAAGCTTTTTAGCTGGCCTGTTGGGGATGCTGCTACTTAGCTTTTCAACATTACCAGTAATTGTTCCTGGCATGACACCACATTTTTTCACTGGAGCAACAGCGGCTATTTATGGCAATAGCACAGGGGGAAGAAGAGGAGCAGTTACAGGTGCAGTAATAAATGGATTAATCATTTCAATTTTGCCTGCTGTTTTTATGGCTGTGGTAGGCGGACTTTCACATAATATGACTTTTGGAGACCCCGATTTCACGGTCATTGGACTTTTCTCTGAACTAATTGCAAAACTACTAAACTAGGAGGTAACAACATGACAAACACGAAAACATACATTGAGGAATATAATAAAGATTTTTTCCATGCGATCTCTGAAATTGATGTAACATTTATCGAAACGCTGAAGAATCAAATCAACCAAGCACGAGTAGAGGATCGTAAAATTTTTATGCTAGGAAATGGCGGGAGTGCCGCTTCTTCCAGCCATTGGGTAGCAGATTTCAGTAAAAATATTACGGTGGCGCAGGATAAGCGATTGCATATTCAGAGCTTAGTAGATAACAGCCCGCTTGTGACAGCGTTGTCCAATGATGTCGCTTATGAAGAGGTCTTTACCGAGCAATTGAAAAATTATCTAAAACCAAAGGATCTTGTTATTGGTTTATCCGTCTCAGGAAATTCACCGAATCTTGTCAGTGCGTTCAAATATGCCCAAAACAATGATGCGACGGTTTTTTCAATTTTAGGTGATTATAATGGTGAAATGAAAAACTATTCGGATTACTGTGAAGTAATTAAGTCAAAAAATTATGGAGTAGTTGAGGATGCACACATGTATTTCTGTCACGTCATTTCTCAGCTATTGAAGAATGATTCGGAAGAAAAATACGCGTAATAGCCAATTCAGATGACATTTGTTTAAAAAAAGAGAGTAGGAGGCCGAGTCAACGATTGATTCGGTCTTTTTGGCGACATATACAAGGTTCAAACCTTCATCTAGAAAATGAATATTTTTTGTTTACCAAATATGATAAGGTTAAGGAAATCGTTTTATTTTCAGAATGGGGAGGTTGTCCGATGCATGAGCAAATTGTAAAGTATGTCAGAGAAAACACAAAAATCAATGAAAAAGATAAGTTGCTCATTTCTTTGGAAACGAAAGATATTACAGATTCACTGGGGTTTGAGAGAACCAGAGTAAGTAAAGTATTAAATCAAGAAGTCAATGAGGAACGTTTTTTAAAGATTAAGGGAAAACCGGTCAAATATATTTACAACTTTTTGGCATTAGAGCAAACAACCTGGAGAGATGTGAATGATTTGTGGAAGGCTATCTTCTCTCACAAAAAGGAACACAAGGGAGAGGCTAAGCTGGATGCTTTCTCAAAGCTGATTGGCTACGATGGCAGTCTTTCCTATGCTGTTAACCAAGCGAAGGCTGCGATATTGTATCCACCTAGGGGAATCCATACGTTGATTACGGGGCCAAGCGGTGTCGGAAAAACCACTTTTGCGAAGACGATGCATGAGTATGCCTTGGACATCGGACAATTAGGAGAGAACGCGCCGTATGTTTATTATAATTGTGCGGATTATGCAGGGAATTCGCAGTTACTTCTCTCGTTCTTGTTTGGTCATGTAAAGGGAGCCTTTACAGGGGCGGACAAAGAAAAAAGCGGATTGGTGGATGCTGCGAATGGTGGGATCTTATTTTTGGATGAAATCCATCGACTCCCTCCTGAAGGGCAGGAAATGCTGTTTTCGATCCTTGATAATGGGACGTTTCGCAGGCTTGGAGAAAATAATAATGAGCAGCATCAAGTGGATCTGTTATTAATTGGAGCAACTACAGAAAATGTTGATGAGAGTATCTTAGCGACTTTTCGACGACGTATACCGAATGTTATTCATCTAGAAGGTCTGAAAAGTAAAAAAACAGAAGAACGATTTCAGCTGATTGAGAGCTTTTTTAAATATGAATCCACCAAAATTCAAAATCAAATGAATGTTCACAAGGATGTGATCAAGTTTTTCTGTATTTATGACTGTGTGGGAAATATCGGACAGCTTAAAAATGATATTCAAATGATTTGTGCCCGTGCATTCGCAGAAGCGATTATTAGTGATGCACAAACGATTGAAGTCACCAGTGACCATATGCAAATGAATGAAGAACAACGCATTTTATTTGCTAAAGAAAAGCGCAATGCCGTAGTAACAAGCAACTTTTTGGATAGCGTGGGCTCTCAAATATTTTCTAATGGGAAGAATATCAGTCGTGAGACGATCGGCGGCAGCTCCCTTGCGATTGATACCTATCAAGAGGAGCAAGTGCTTTATCAAAGTATCTTGAATATGTACTCTGAAATGGCGAGTGCGGATCAAGCCTTTGAGACGACCGACATTAAAAGGAAATTGGAAGAGTTTTTCTCCATCGAATTGCCAGTCGATAATAAAGCCTTTCAATTAGGCAAAATAATCTCTCCAGAAGTATTCGACGGAGTAAAAGAATTATTTGATCGGCTAAGTAGAGAAAGAAAACTGTTATTTGATAATCAAGTTCGGTATAGCTTGGCTCTTCACATTGAATCAGTAAAGGTGAAGCTAAAGTCTGGGCGCTTAGAATCACCCGCAAAAACGCGAGAAAAAACGTATTCCGACCGCTTTGAGATTTATCAACTGGTACACGATTCTTTAGGAAAACATCTCAATATCCAATTACCGGATCATGAAATCTTGGCCATCTGCATGTTTTTAGAAGCAGTACAGGTCTCAAAGCAAAACAATGGTGTTGGAATTCTGATTGTCATGCATGGAGACAGCACAGGCAGCAGTATGGCGAAGGTAGCAAACGATTTGCTGGATTGTGACCATGCGAAAGCGATAGACATGCGATTAACGGACTCTTTCACTGACTTAGTTAAGCAAGTTGTTAGAGAAGTAAAAAAGGAAAACTATCATAAGGGACTGTTGCTACTTGTAGATATGGGGTCATTAGTGAGTTTAGACCGAATTGTTTCAGAGCGCACCGGGCAGGAGGTTAGGCTAATCAGTTCAGTTAGCACACCGATTGTTTTAGAAGCTACGAGGAAATCATTGCTTCCTGGGATGACGTTAAATGAACTGACTAAACAAATTGCTCATGATGCAGCTTATCTGGAAGGAGCAAAGGCAGCTTCAGTTATCAGTGCCTATAAAGACGAAAAAAATGATTTAGTGGATATTTTACGCTACGATGCCCGAATTTTTGAGTTAATCAAAGATTCAACCAACTTCATTGATACAAAAAAATCAATTCCACTAATAAATGAAGCCATTAGTAAAATATGCAGCCATTTGAAATTAGTCATCACAGATGCCGTCTACATCAAGATGCAGTTTCATTGCCACAGTATGATTGAACGAGGGATTCGGAAAGAACCTCTAGTTAATCCAAGAACGGCTGAGGATATTTCACAGCATGCACACATCTACAAAGTTCTTCGTAAAGAAATGATTTTAATTGAAAATGCGTACACAATTAAACTCAGCGACGATGAAATGGCGTATCTGATTGAGATAATTATCAATCTCGAGGATTAGCTTAATGCACACAAGTTAGAATGCGATCTTTACGCATGCACACATATGAGAGAATAAATGCACACATCGAGCGAAGCCTCCTCGATGTGTGCATTTTGTTTTTTAGACGTGTGCTGAAGCGCGTTTTAGCAAGTTGGCACGATACTTGCTTTTAGTAAGGTAACAAGCAAAGGAGGAAAAATCATGAAAAACATTGTTTATTCTAGAGTTGATGATCGTTTGGTACACGGACAGGTCATGACAGCGTGGGTTCAAACGACTGGAGCCAATTGTGTAGTCATTATTGATAATCAAGTAGCCAAGGATACATTTTTACAAATGGTTATGAAGCAGTCGATGCCTGGAAAGATTAAATTAGAGGTATTAACGATTGAACAAGCAGTTGACTATCTGAGTAAGGATGACCCAAAACTAAAACTATTTATTCTTGTAAAAACACCTAATGTAGTCCTTGAGCTGGTTGAAAAGGGTGTCGATTTTCGAAGTTTAGGGGTTGGTGGAATGGGCGCCAAACCGGAAAGAAGTCCATTGTATCGTAATATTTCAGCTTCAGAGGATGAAAAAGCTGCCTTGGTTAAGCTGCAAGAAAAAGGATTGGATGTCTTTTTCCAAGTAACACCGGATACCAATAAAGTTCAGCTTTCATCAGTTCTTTAAAGAGGGGGAACCAACATGCAAATTTCACTTATTCAAGCATTTCTAATCGGTGTTCTATATTATTTTACAGTCGCCAATAGTCCTTGGTTGACTGGTTTGACCAGTGTATCTGTCCGGCAGCCGATTGTGGCGGGTACGATCGTAGGTATTATCTTAGGAGACCCGTTAACCGGCTTAATTATTGGTGCGACAATCAATGGATTCTTTATTGGTTTTATTTCGCCGGGAGGCTCTGTTTCCAGTGAACCAGGTATTGCCGGAATTGTCGGGACCGCTTTAGCCATTATGTCCAACTCTTCACCCGAAGTAGCGATTTCCCTGGCAGTTCCCTTTGGATTAGTTGGAACGCTGATCTGGAATGTTAGACAAACCATCAATTCATTTTTTGTTCAATGGATGGATCGGATGGTAGAAAAAGAAACCTATCATAAAATCATGTTTATTCATTTAGTTCCGTCTCAATTATGTACGTTTGCGATTAGCGCGATTCCTGTGATGTTGATTCTAAAACTGGGAGGCAGCTCCGTTTCTTCCTTATTAACGTTTCTAGAAGGAACACCGATGAGTATTCTTAGCGCTATCGGAGGGGTCTTGCCAGCTCTAGGGATTGCCTTAACCCTTAAAGTCATTATGAATCGAAAAGGAATCATTCCGTTATTCCTGTTGGGCTATTTCTTAGTGGTTTATGCAGAATTGCCAATGATGTTATTAGCGGTTTTTGCCACGATTATTGCCTACTTCTATGCAGACTTAAAATTTAAAGATGAAGCGGAGGTCTAAAAATGGACAATCAAATGAACGAAATGGTTTTTGATGAATCCCGTAAATTAACTGGAACAGATTTAAACAAAGCCTTTATTTATTGGACCAGCTTAGCACAAGCGACTTATTCATGGGAGCGCATGCAGGGGCCGGCAATGGCAGGAGCAATGATTCATGTAATGGAACGCTTGTACCCAGATGCCGATAAATATAAGCAGGAAAGAAAAGAAATGATGGCTCGCCATATGGAGTTTTATAATACCGAGCCTTGGTTAACCGGACCATTCATTTTAGCCGTTATTCTCTCAATGGAAGAAGAAAAGGCCGCCGGTGTTCCGATTGAAAGTGAAGATATTTCAGGGATGAAGACTGGTTTGATGGGCCCTATGGCAGGGGTCGGGGATACCCTGCGGCAAGCAACGCTAATTCCAATTGTCGGCTCCATTGCGATTGCGCTGGGTACCAGCGGGAGCTACTTTGGACCAATCCTTTATATGGTAGCAACGCTAGGGATTAACTACGGCATTTCTTACTTCGGATTTCGGAAATTATTTACAAAAGGAAAAGAAGGCATTAGTGAAATTTTTTCTGGCGGTCTATTAGAAAAGTATATGACGATTGCAACCAGTGTCGGAGCGGTGACCATCGGCGGTTTAGCTGCAAATACCGTGAAGCTATCCTCCTCAGCGGTCATTAATTTAGGAGAGAACAAGATGGTTGTCCAAGAACTGTTCGATAAGATTATTTTGGGAATTTTACCATTGTCGATTATTTTTCTTACCTTGTATTTGTTAATGAAGAAGAATCTTAGCTCTACCAAATTGCTGTTAATGTTAGTCGTGATTGCAGTCGTAGGTGTGTTGATTGGATTTATTTAGAACTGGGAGGAACGGTTGATGAAGGCAATTATTATAGGGGCAGGTAGAATAGGAAGAGGATTTGTGGCATCGCTATTAAAACACAATCAAGTGGAGCTGACTTTTTTTGATGTGAATCCATCAGTGGTGGAGCAGCTAAATGAGTATAAAAAGTACACGGTTCATGTTCTGGGAAACCCAGAAAAGGATACGGTTATCGATAATTATCAGGCATATTTACTCTCTGACAAGGAACGATTGGTCACAGAATTAGTAGAATCAGCTTTTGTTTTCACCTCAGTAGGAGGTAAAAACTTGGCAAGTGTAGGAGAAAAAATTTCAGAAGCTTACCATGAACTGTATCAACAAAATCAGCTTCCTAAAAATGTGTTTATCACCTGTGAGAATTGGCTCACGCCAGCGGAGGAGCTTCGCGAAGCGATTCTTAATGGGTTATCTGAAGAGGAGCAAAATAAATTTGACGACGGAAATGATGTCAGTCAAGCCGTCATTCGAGCTTCAGGAACCTCAGCTCCATCTGATTTTGATTTAAAAAATCAGATGGATACCTGGGTGCAGGATTATTGGGAGATTCCCGTTGATCAAGCGCGAATAACGGTCAATCAGCTGCCTGACTGGCAATATTTTAAGTTTGATCCGCAATTTGGCAAGATGCTGTACCAAAAAATTTACACCAACAATACAAGTGTCGCCTTAATTGCTTATTTAGGTTCGCTAAAAGGGTATACACTATTAAGTGATGCAGCGAATGATCCCGAGATAGTAGAACTCCTTGATCAAGGATACGATGAGATCAATCGAGCGTTAATCGCTCAGCTGCAGGTATCAGAGGAGAGTCAGCTGGAATTTTCGCGGATCGCTAAAGAAAAATACCAAAGTCGAACAATCATTGATGACGTGGATCGTATTGCTAGAGATCCGATTCGCAAGTTATCGCCTACCGATCGCTTAATCGGCCCTGCGAAGATGGCCTTAGACTCTGGGTTTGAGCCTAGGGCACTGGCTAAAGCAATCGCAGCTGCGCTTTACTATGATAACAAGGAAGATCAGCTATCTGTGAAACTGCAGGAAATGAGAGCAGCAAAAGGGGATATCAAAACGTTGGAAGAACTGTCTGGCTTAAAAGAAAATGACCCTTTATTAAAGTTAGTACTTGCAGCGATTGAGGAACTGAAAGAAAAAGAATGGATAAAGCAGGTGAATGAAGATGAATAAAGTAGTCATTTTTGGTGCAGGTCAGACAGGTAGAGGCTACACCGCACGATATTTAGCTGAGAAAAACGTAGAAATTGCCTTCGTTGATCAGGATAAGGAACTGATCCAGCGAATCAACCAAGATCGTTTTTTCTCCATTCATTTTTACAATAAAGATCGCACCCCTTTTATTGTAGAAAAGATTAAAGGGTATCATGTGGAGGATGATTTATCCGAAATTTTAGCAACAGCAGATATTATTTTTACTGCGGTAGGGGAGCAAAACTTAAAAGCAGTTGCCACAACAATCCGAAAAAATTGGCAGTCGGACAGCCATTTACCACAACTATTAACCTGTGAGAACGGTATTAACCCGGGAAAGGTGCTCCACGAAGCATTAGTAGAAGCATTTGGAAAGGATTTGAAGGTGAATGTTTCGCAAACAGCGGTATTTTGTTCAACAATCAATCTAGAACAAACGCGGTTGGATATCTTGTCGCAAAATATCACGCATTTCCCTTATGATACCGATCATTTTGATGGAGAGCTTGATTTTAACGGAGCGGAAAAGATCCATGATTTTGAAAACTATTTAAAACGTAAAATTTATACGTATAATTGTTTTGCTGGGATCATAAGCTATTTAGGGTATCTCAAAGGCTACGAATTATTTGGTGATGCCGCAAATGACCCTGAGATTTTGACAATGATCGATCAACTTCAGGAAAGCTTAAATCCTAGCTTGGCAAAATATTTTAACATTCCCTTAGAGGAGCAGAAAGACTTTTCTGACAAAGCGATGACTAAGTTTAAGGATCGGGCAATTATCGATTTCTGTATCAAAAACGGCCGGGCAGCCAAACGCAAGCTTGGCAAGACAGAACGCATCTATGCACCATATACCATCATTAGACAAAATGATTTAGATACAGAGATTTTACCTTTTAATGCAGCTGCGGCACTGGTCTATTGGGAAGAATTACAAGGCATCACAGAACCTGAACTGCCTAGTGACCACCGAAAATTGCTGGCTGAGCTGTTAGAAATTAACGAAGATGCACCTTATATAGAAAAGACCCTGTATTATTATCAAAAAATCAAAAAGAATCGAGAAGCTATTCAATTGCTAAATTTATTGAATAAATAAGGGAGTGAGAAGATTGATTGATATTGTCGTTGCTACACATGGACCGCTAAGTAAAGCTTTTGAAGAAACAGTAGCTCTCATTGTCGGAGATGCAACCCCCATCAACTATGTTGGTTTCTTTCATGGAGATGATGTAGAGCATTTAGAACAAGAAATTCAATCGAAAATTTTTACTTCTTTAGAGCAAAAAAGACAAGTTCTAGTTTTTATTGACCTGCTGGGGGGCAGTCCATCGAATCGGAGTGCGTTAATTCTAAATAAATTAAACGAGAAGACTCCCCATGTCGAGTTCATAACTGGTGTGAATCTCCCCATGTTAATAGAGGCTGTCGTAAATCGCCAGACAGCCGGAAGTGTTCAAGAACTTAAAGAACAGGCGATCACCGCAGGCAGAGCAGGTATTACCGACTTGAAGCAAATATTTAATGTGATTGGAGGAGATCCGTCGTGAAATTGTTGCCTTCGTTGATGTGCCTCGATTTTTCTCAGGTTGATTCGGAAATTAAAAAGCTAGATGAAGCAGGTGTCGATGGCTACCACATTGATGTGATAGATGGACATTTCGTCAAAACCTTTGGATTAGGACAGCAGGATATTCAAGCGGTCAAAAGAGTTTCCAAAAAACCACTAGATGTCCACTTAATGACCGATGCCCCTTATCAGTTTATCGATTATTTCGACTTGGTCCCCGGTGACATGGTTCATATCCATCCAGAGGTAGATCCCGAACCAAGTAAAACCATTCAAAAATTAAAAGAAAAAGGGCTTAAAGCAAGCATTGTTTTAAGTCCAAGCACTGCTATTTGTACCGTTCAAGAGCTGTTGCCAATTGTTGATGCCGTTCTAGTAATGACGGTTAATTTAGGCTTTGCTGGACAAAAATATCTTGATTTTGTCGATGCAAAAATTCAACAGCTGGCTGATTTAAGAGAGGAAAAAAACTATTCCTTTGAAATCTATACAGATGGGGCAATATCACCGGATAAGATAAAGAACCAGCTTAAAATGAGTGTTGATGGCTTTGTCCTTGGAACCTCTGCTTTATTTAAAAAAGAGGAGACTTACGATAATCTAGTTAAATCCTTGAGAAGCTTAAACGGATAACGCTACTGTTCCTAAGGTTGCTTTTAGCTTTTGACCTTTTAAAGCAATTACGGTTTCTTGTTGAAAAAACTCATAAAACGATTGACCACACTAAAAACTATGCAAGAAAGTAGTCCATTAGCTGAAAATAAAGGTTAGACATTACGGCTCTAAGGAAATTAGCAAGTTCCTTGAGTCGTTTTTTTGGTTGAAAAATTTCAAATTTGAATCAAAAAAATAAAGAGACTAAGGTCAGCGGATTCAACAGTAAACCAAACCCAATTCGCTCGTTAAGCCAACTCCTTATTTTACTTTTCATTTCAAAAAATCCTAATTTCACTTAATAACTGCAATCTAACTTATCCTTTTTGTTCTATCGACGGTATTGGCTGATAAAACACACATCCTCGAAGATCAGGAAGCTTTTTGATTCCCTGTTTTTGAATTATTTTTGTAAAACTTATTGGTAGTCCCCTACGTTTTACAGCTTGGAAAAATTTCAGGAATAGATTCGACCAATTGACAATTGCTATAGAGACTTTTCAGCTAGAAAAATTCATTATTGGAGCTGTTCTTTGGTATAAGGGCTTAGTTTTTAATGCAAATGCAGGGCGTATCCATTAAACTGTTAAGTAAAGATGTTCTCGTGTTTAGAAGGGATTGATTAGGTGATTGGCTTTATTTTATTGTTTAGAAATATGTGGCACATTTTGAAAATACTCTTTAAGCAAGAAGAACAAAAAACGATCATGATTGCTTTGGTGGTGATCTTAACGATTGGTACGTTCTTTTACCACAATGTGGAGGCTATGTCGTATCTAGATGCACTTTATTTTTCTGTGATGACCTTGGCAACTGTTGGTTACGGGGACTTGGCACCTACTACTGCCTTAGGTAAGTTATTTTCTATTTTTTATGTGTTGATTGGTGTTGGACTGCTATCGGCGGTCATCGTCAATATGAATCGGGCATTAATGGAATACCATAAAACCAAGCCGCATCATTTGCGAAAAAAGGAGCTGCCATAATGCGTTTTCCAAGTATATTTCTAGTTTATTGCGGGTTCATGGGTTTTATGGTTGGTGTTTTATCTGCGCTGTTTTTAACAACGGTTAATTTTTTCATCCATGGTATTTGGACAGTTATTCCTACTTACTTTGCATTGGGAAGGTATTACCCCTTACTTGCTGGAATTGTTGGGGGACTATTAGTAGGGCTGCTGCAAACAAAAGTTGGCGATTATCCAAAAACGATGCACGAAACACTTCATGAATTCAAAACCAATAAGACAGTCCCTTACAAGCATCGACTGCTCCCTAGTTTCATCTCGGCGCTTGTCGTTTTAATGTTTGGAGCAAGCTTAGGACCAGAGGCAGCCTTGGCGAGTATTTTGGGCGGCTTGATCAGCTGGCTAGGGAATCAAATGAAATGGACCTTAGCTAGAAAAGAAGAATTGCTGGAATTAAGTATGGGTGCCATGGTAGCGGCTGTTTTTCGGGCACCATTGGCTGGATTAGCCGATCCCCTTGACCAAAAATTGCATAACGGAGTCATCAAGGTCAAATGGAAAAAGCTGGTGCTATATGGATGGACAACTATTTTCGGATTGCTGGGCTACCTGGTCGTTCAACAGCTGTTTCCAGCAGAAACAATTTTTGCTCTGCATCTTCCGGTGATTAACTGGGATATTCGTGCTCTGCTGCTGATTTTACCAGCGTTTATTTTAGGAACTGCTTTTGGCTATGCCTTTTTAGTAATGGAAAAAATTAGCGACTCACTTGCATTGAAGCTGACCAGTCACTATCAACGGGCAATAATAAGCGGTATCCTAATCGGTCTTTTTGGCATGTTATCGCCGTATTTTCTATTTTCAGGGGAGCACCAATTAATGTCCCTGTCTCAAGATTATTCAAAAATCGGTACACTTGCTCTAGTTCTTTTAGCTTTGGGGAAAGCCTTTTTGACGAATGCTTGTTTTGCGGCAGGTTGGCGAGGCGGGAAAATTTTTCCAGCTATTTTTGCCAGTGTTGCCATCGGTTGTGCACTAGCAAATCTCTTTCCTTTTATGCCCGGGTTGCTTGTGGGCATCACCGTAGCAGCCAGCGTGACGGTTATTTTACAACAGCCCATTGCGACGGCGGCTTTGCTGCTGTTTTTACTGCCCGTCCAGCTTTTTCCGGCAGTTCTCTTGTCCTGCTTAGGTGCTCACTGGGTAAGTAAAGGACTTTCGCAAAAATTTCCTGTAGGCGGTGATTGAGCTTAAAGCGGAGTGTTCGAAAGCTATGTTGATGCCTTTTTTATGTGCAGGTAAGCAGTATTCGATTTTCAAGGATCAAAGCCTCTACTCAGATCAGAGGTGCCGCGCGCTGGCACCTCAGTAGCACTGTTTAAGACAGTGACTGTGAGAGTAGAAACTATTTCTTCTGGTGTCGATCAAGGGTAATGATCAAGGTCGCAAAGGCAATTGCCAATGTCAACGCCTGATACACAGTCATGGCGGGTGTTCCTTTCCTAGGATGAACATAGCAGCATCACTCCTTTCTTAGAGTTCAGCCACCGCCAGAAACACTGCTAAATGCGGCATCACCCCCTTTACGACAGCTCAGATTAGGGAGAAGACTTAGCGTTTCTTCTTCGTCTTCTTTTTCTTCTTGGCTTCATGAAAGGCTCGGACACGGTCGATCTGAGCCTTCCTTGGATTGACCGGTTTATCCGGGACTTCGGGTTCTTCTGATTTAGCGGCGTCAAGCAGTTGTTTAGCCGAATCATTTGGCAGCTTCTTCGCTTTTATTTCTTCAGGAACAGCTGCTGTTGGAACAGAGACTTTTGCCGGACTAGCGGCTGGAACGGTTTTCTTTACATCTGCCTCTAATTTTTCTTCTATTGAAACAGGGACGACTGGCTTTTGTTCTGCTGGTTTAACTGCTTCTACTGGTTTTACAGTCTTTTCTTCCTTCACTTCAGTAACTTCTTCAGAGACTTGGGGTACTGCTTCGGTAATAAATTGTGGTGCGAACACGTTGTTAGGATCTGCTACATAAGCTTGTGGGTCTGGTTTTGATAAATCGAACAATGGTGTTTCAATGGTTTCGACGAATTTAGCAGAAACCACCTTTTGGAATTGCTTCACATTGTCTTTCTCAAATAATTTTAGGGTAGTTAAGGTTTCTAAGGATGTACGAATTTCCTCAGGTGTTAGATTTGGGTTGGGTTCATTGTAGGACCAAGGATGTCTTTTCCCCAGTTCATCTTCAAATGACGCTTTTAGTTTTAACATACATATCTCTCCTCGTTTTTATTTTATTCAGGAGCTTTCCGCTGCAGTCGGAACGGCTCCAAGGGTAATGGCTTCAGTAACTTCAACTAATTCAGTGGCAACAGGTTCAGTGGGGAAACACCGAGCAGACAGCTTTTTCCACTCATCTTGGGTGAAATAGTCCGCAAAGAAAAAGAAATAGCGGCGAAGGGCTCGGTTAATCGTGGCCTTGGCAAACAAATGCCGTACCAATTCTTTCATGAATAAATTAAAGCTCGTATCCCCTAGCTGATAACGGACTTTTGCGGCTAATAATACTTGAATCGTTGTCCCGCTGTCTTGTGTTTGTTGATAAAACGTTAGAATCGCTTCCTCCAATCTTTCTTTTTTTGAATGAAACAGCTGATGAGGGGTAAAGGGCTGCTCTGACATCGATTTTCCTCCTTAAGCTCCCGCAGGACTCAGACTGCGGGGGCTATTTTTTTGATTTTAGTGACTAAAAAATAGTTGTTTCTTGGGTGGTGATAAATTCAGCGCTTTGCAACGCCGCAAACTGACGAATGCCATGCTTTTGAAATAGGTTCAGCTGGGTCAATCTTGCCAGCGTTGCTTTGATTTCTTCCGGTGTCTTATCGGTGTTGGGTGACTCATAACTCCACACTTGATTTTTTCCATTTTCTGTTTGGAAGACAGCGACTAATTTTGTTGTGGGCATAGGCTCCTCCTTTTTAATGGGTAACACGAGTTTGATTGGTGACAATCACACTATCCAATGAGCTGCCATCAGGTGCCAGATCCGCCATCACTTCGCCTAAAGCTAAGATGTCGGCTTCCGCTGGATTATTGACGATATTGCTGAAATTCACTTTCTTTTGTTTGTCTTCGCCAGCTTGTTCAATTTGGACTTGCAATTTGGTTCCTAAAAGTTGGATCATTTTTCGTTCCTCCTGTGTTGTTGTTTTATTTTTCGCTTTTGTTTCCCGGCCGGTGACTAAACAATAAATAATTTTCCAAAAAAAAGCTATAGGAACCAGAGAGCAAAAACAGGGATTAAACGACCTTTTGAAAAAACTAAAACCTTGATATAATAGGCTTTTGATTTTTTAACAAGCAAAAAAAGGGCCTCTAGTACCAGAAAAGTTTTTTTAAGCCGGGTTTATCCTTTTTACTGAAAAAGTCAGATAAAGGCTGGTATAACAATAAAAAATGGATTAGGAAAATTCTTGAAAAAAATAAAAAATAACAGAATGAGAAAAGAAAAGGGGCAAACGAATAGGCAGCTTCGCCTGAGGATAGGAAAACTGCCTGCTTTTTCTAGTTATTTAATTTTGGATAGATGGATTATTTCTCCAGAGGGCGTATCTAAAAATGATAAAACGATTGTGTTTCCTCAAGATATTGAGTAGTCCAGCGCTGCGAATACTGATGATAGTAAATACCAGATTCGAAAGGAAACTGTTGCAGCACTTTCTGCTTACTTAGCTGAAGGCCAAACGGGGTGTCTGGCACCTGTACATAGTCTAGAGGGGTTCCGTAACGAGAGCGTTTGGTTGGCCAAGGCAGATCCCGTTCCGAGCAGGCAAAAGCTAAGGCAGCATTGGCCGCATATTTCAGAATGGTTTTCTCGCGGATGGTGACACTTGTCCCTGGACCGGTGGCCATTTTGATGTAGGTTCGGCCGGACTCCTCCCAAACCTCATCAATAGATAAAGGATTGATCCAAATAGTATGCTCAATGGTCGTTAAAGGAAAGAGCACATACAGCGCATTGACCATCGGATGTAAACGAGTTTGAAAAACGTTTAAATGTTGGTGTAAATAATTAAATACCTGACTGGTAAGAGGGTAATCATAGAAGGTTAAGGCTTCTTCCTTTCGACGTAAGGTTGTTAACGTCTTAAACGGAGAATGATAGCACTGATCATCATCATAAAAGGTGAGGGTCTCATTTCTACCAGGAACAGGCAGGACGAGATGAGTCTGCATAATATCCAACGCAGGATAGGCAGGCTGGGCACGACGTAATTCACGTTCCCAGGCAGGGGACCATTCCTGATAATTCATAAAAATATCGCTTTCATTTTTTCTTAATTCTTCAAATTCAACAGTTGACATTGAGTTTCACTCCGATCTTTCTCTAAGTTATACTTTTTCTACTTGTCCCGACATTTTTACAGGGACACTAATATATTAACTCAGGTGTCTACTTTTGTGTAGATACAAATAAATAAAGAACATGAGGTTGTAATAGTTGTAAACTGAAAAATTCACAAACTATTTTTTGTCATTCCTAATGAAAAATGCATTTTGATTATAATTAAATGAGAAAAATTTAAGGTAAATAGGCTATTTTAAGGTGAAGTAGTTATAAAAATGTATTGAATCCGAGGTGAATATGTCTTAGTCTTAACAAGACTAAGAGGTGCTGGAAAATCAAAACGAAATAAGTTGTAATAATTACTCTTGGCTAGATTAATTATAGAATATACATCTAAAATACGCAATATCTTTTAAAAAATTAATTAATATGGGTCGTTTTGTTTATTCTTAGAAAGAAACTAAATAAAGAATGGCGTTATAATAGGGTTCTCTATGTACCGTCAAAAATTCCGTCATTCTATAGAAAGGAAAAATAATAATGCGTAGAGGAGAAAACATTTATTGGAGGAAGGACAAGCGCTGGGAAGGAAGATATTGTGTTGGAAAAAAACCGAACGGCAGACCAAAATACCGTTCCGTGTACGGGAAATCCCTTCAGGAAGTCCGCCAGAAATTATACCCGCTGAAATTAAAGTATCAATTAATTAAAGAAACGCAGGGAGATGTGTGTCTCTTATTAGAAGATTGGGGCCAACAATGGCTAAATGAGGCCATGGAAAATGTGAAGCAATCAACCTATGCCAATTATCATCACAAGCTAACTCATTATGTCTTACCTGTTATTGGAAAATACGCATTAAATGAGCTAGATGAAGAAGTTGGTTTGAAACTGTTAGCGTCATTAAAACAACGGGAGTTGAAACCTTCAACGATCCAAGTCATTTTCCGAATTTTGAATCAATGTATTCACCAAGCAGTCAGTAAGAAGCTTTTAAAAGCCAATCCATTTACGACCATTAAATTGCCTAAAGTGGTGAAAAACAAGCATCAGGCATTGACGAAAAAAGAACAAAAATCGTTAGAGCAGGTGGCTTTAACAGAAAAAACCAGCAAAGGGTTACCTATTTTATTGGCTCTTCATGCTGGCTTAAGAATTGGAGAAACCTCCGCGTTAGCTTGGCGGGATATCGACTTTGATACCAATACCATTCATGTTCATTCGACCTTTCAACGGGTGTTTTCTGTGTTTGATCAGGACAGTAAAACGGAACTTATTCACACCAGCTCTAAAACAGAAGCTTCTGCTCGGTTTATTCCAATGAGCAATCTGTTGCGAGAAGTATTACTTAAGCATAAAGCAGATTCAACAGGAGAGTTTGTTTTTTCTACTAAAGAAAACCCGTCAGAGCCGCGTTTGTTAACTTATCATTTTCATAAACTGCGGGTAAAAGCCAAGCTGGAACACATCCATTTCCACCAGCTCCGCCATACATTTGCGACTCGCTGTATTGAAAGCAAAGGAGACATTAAAAGTGTTAGCCAGCTCATGGGCCACAGTTCGGCAAAGCTAACTTTAGACACCTATACCGATTCCATGTTGGAGCAGCGGATTAAAGTCGTTCAACAGATGGAACGAGCCATCAGCTAATAAAAATACTTACAAAAAGTAAGCTTTGAGGACTTATAGGGCAGGCTTATTTTGCCATTTTTAAGAAAGCGCTTACTATATTGATTTAAATAACTTCTTTCTTGGAATACTTACACTTAAGGCTTTTACTCCTCAAATGTCTCTTGAAAATAGCAATTATAGCGACTTTGTTTTTCTCATTATTTATTAATTTTTCTTCGTTTTTTTATTCACAAACTTTTTAAACCGTCAAAGACCGTCAGTTGGCGGTTTTTTGTTGGTTTCATTGAGTTTTCCAATAGTTTTCATAGTCTTGTTAAGACTATGAAAAAATATCAATTATAAAGTGATGAAAGGTGACGTTGCTTCAGCGCTCTTACTAAGAGCAGGTGGTTTTTCATCAGGTATTGTTAGCATAATAATTTGAATTTCAGTTAAATGATTAACTAAATTAACGAATAATAAAGCCAGGAGGACAGGCAATGGACGTTCACAGACGACAACCAGTAGTAGAAGCTTTTCATTACGATCGAGTACAGGAAGAGGCAAAAGAACAACTACTTAACTTAAGCGTTCTTCCTTTAGAAACAGAGCATCCAGAATCCTTGGAACGCCAAACAAGCACGATTGGAACTAGATTAGATTTCTCATTAACGGTTAATAAATTTAGGGTTTCTGGTGTCATAACCCAAATTATTCACATCAAGCAGAAACGTGTAGAAGCTCAAGAAGATCTGACTGAGGCTGAACTTGCGGAATTAGCCACCCCCTTATTAGCACTTGTACAGCGATTAACCTACGAAGTCAGTGAAATTTCCTTGAATGAACCTGGGACTTCTTTAGACTTTACTCAAATCAGCAAGCCACATGTAACTACAGATACATTAACTATATAGAAATAAAGCATGTTGTTCAAGCGCGCAGGTTCATTCGCAAGATGACTGAAAAATGATGGGAGAGAAATGACTTGATAAGAAACCAAAGATATCAGCAAATTTGGGAAAAAGAAATCTTTCGTTCACGGAGTAAACACCCGAAATTGAAGAAAGGCATCATCGGAACTACGACACTGTTGGGCTCTGCATCTATTGCCCTAAATAGTACTTCTATTATAACGCACGCAGCAGAGGAAACCGTGGTGACTGAAAACAAAGCAGATACATCGAAGACAACAACTACTTGTGTCGCTACCTTTGAATCTACAATGCCAGTTGGAACACAGGTAGCTGCTTCTCCGCAAAAAGAATTAACTGAAAAAGTGGAGACAAATGCAGTAGAAACAGCAGATACAAATACGGAAGAAGCAGAACCAGTAGTACCCGGTACAACGGAACAAGAAAATCCAACATCGAATCTTGGAGACGATGAAGAAACTCCTACTCCTGATGATAAAGATGAAGGAGAGCAGCCGATGCCTATTCCTAAACCAGAGGAAGAAAAGCCAGCTCCAATACCAGAACCAGAAAAACCAAAGCCTGAGCAACCAAAACCAGAACCGGAAGCTCCAAAGCCAGAAAAACCAGCTGAATCGGAAAAAGAGACTACAAAAGCTGAACCAGAATTTGAAGTGATTTACGTGCAACAGCCGGTTGAACAACCGGTACAAGAACCAGAACCTGAACCGATTGTTGTTCACTCACCCGAAAATGTTGTCCCGGTTGGCCCCCAACAGACGACAGTGAGTCATGGTTCTATCAAGTTTGATCGGAATCTAACAACGTCGGAGTTCATTGAAGAAATCGGGGAAGCCGCAAGAGAAGTCGGACAGGAACATGACTTGTATGCCTCAGTCATGATTGCTCAGGCCATTCTAGAATCCGGTTCTGGGGGCAGTCAATTGGCACAAGCGCCGAATTACAATTTATTCGGTATTAAGGGTGAACACGAAGGTAAGAGTGTCAGCTTTGCGACTCAAGAAGACACGGGCGGCGGTAATATGACTACCATTCAAGCCAGCTTCAGAGCCTATGACGATTATGAGGACTGTTTTGAGGATTATGCCAAGCTATTGAAAGAAGGGATTTCAGGTAACTCTGATTTTTATAAGGGTGCTTGGAAGACTACAACAGAGAATTATGAAGAGGCCACAGCCTTCTTAACTGGCAAGTATGCAACAGACACTTCTTACAACAAGAAACTGAATGGGCTAATTGAAACCTACAATTTAACCCAATACGATCATCCGAAAGAAGAGGGGACAGCAACTAATCAAGTAGCTTCATCTGGTTATTTGCTTCCCTTAAATGATTTCATTGTCTCCAGTTCTTTTGGGATGCGGGGCAGTGAATTCCATCGTGGGATTGACTTAGCAGCGGGTGAAGGGATGCCTATCTTTGCCAGTAAGAGCGGAACGGTCTTAATCGCAGAATACCATTATTCTTGGGGAAATTATGTCGTAATCCAACATGACAATGGTGAAGCAACCTTGTATGCGCACCAACGCAACTTTGCAGTCAATGCAGGCGAACGAGTGGAGCAAGGACAAATGATCGGCTTTGTTGGTTCAACCGGGAATAGTACCGGCAGCCATTTGCACTTTGAAGTGTGCTTAGATTCAACCTTAGCAGTGGAACGACTGGTTGATCCAGCAACAGTATTGTTTTAGGAGGAGTTCAATGAAATTTGATTCAGACAAGATTAAGAAAACCACGTTTCCTGTAGCATCCTTTTCCGGTTATCGGAAATATGATGTCGACGATTTCCTGCACTATGTAGCGAAGGATTATCGGCGTTTCGAGCAGGACAAGGAAGACCTGCAAGAAGACATCGAAATGATTGCCGCTCAACAAAAGAAGCAAGAGGACGAGTTCAGCAAGGAACGTTCTCGTTATGTGATTGAGCTGCATGAACAAAAGAAGCGGATGGAGGAATTAGAAGGGCGCTTAAAACAATTAATTTGTGAAAGGGAACAAGAGGCTACCAACAAGCAGACCAGCACTACCTTCCAAGAAGCCATTTTGATTTCACAAGAAACGGCCTTAGAAATTGAGCGAAGTGCCGAAAGAGAAGGTGCCAAGATCATTGAAGAGGCCCATGTCGAACGGGGCCGAATTATTAAAGAGGCGAAGGAAGAAAAGCAGACCATTTTAAACGAAGCCGAAGAGAAGCGTCACGTCATCGAGCAGCGGGCCGATCAACTCTTAACAGAAGCAGAGCAACGGAAACAAGAAGTAGAAGCCCATTGCCAACAAGAACTGATGAAGCTGGAACAAGAGAAAGAAGCGATGCTGCAGCAGGCCAAGCACGAATTAAATCTCTTAGCTGAAGAAATGGCACAGACTAAACAGGAAATTGAAGCTGCTAAACGGGAAGAAATCAATTTCCGTGACACGTTAATTTACGATTACAAAGCCGCCTTAGCTAAGCTCAACGACGTAAAATGGCAAAACTGGGAACGCGCATTTGAAGACCAGCTGCATCAAATCCAAGCATAGAGAGGAAGAAATCAATGAATTTTGAAGCAGTCGAGCTGCGTAAGCTCACCTTTAAGAGGAATGCCCTAGGTGGTTTTCGGCAAACGGATGTTAATGATTTTTTGCGGAATGTTGCCGATGATTATGAAACCTATGATGAACGAGTCCGACGATTGATTGAGGATAAGGAACGGATGGAAACAGAGCTAGCAGCAAAAGAAGCTGGTCATCAACGAAGAACCATACAATTAGAAAATGAAATTAATGAACTTCTGCAGACAATTAAAAATCTGGAAGTCGAACTCAATCAATTAAGAACCCAAAAAGCCGAGTGGGATCAATTTGAACAGCAGCATTTAGACTATCGGGACATTGCAAAAATGAAACGCATTGCTCAACAAACCTTGGAAGCAGCTGAGAAAGCCGCCAATAAATTATTGGAAGAAGCGGAACAAAAGAAAGCCGCCATTGTTGCAGCAGCTGAGCATCACAAGCAGTCTTTATTAACAGAAGCAGAAAAACAAAAGCAAGCATTAATGAATCAAGCAGAAGAAGAACGGCTGCAAAACCTTTTCAATAGTAAATTGGAAATCAGCACCTTGCAGAGAGAACAGGACGAACGAGCTGTCGAATTAGATGCACGACAACAGCTGTTAGAAGGCAAACAGCGGGAGTTACAGCAGCTGAGAGCAGACATTCATGAGGAAGTTAAAACCTTCGCTGGGATGATGACAGCGACCAGACAAGAAATCAGCCAAGAATATACTCACAGCATTGAGGCCCTGACGAAGAAAAACGAAGCGGTACGAAAGGAAACCACTATTCAACAACAACCAGTCATTCATGTGCTGGAACCGGAAAAAGAGGTTATGTAAGTGAAGAAAGAGGAGCCGCAGCTGACATCCATCTATGATCCTTTCGTGCTGCGTTATCTCACGCTGGTGAATAAATTCAATCACAAGGTTGTATTTCTCTATGACTTCAAGGAATACAAGACCCTCAAGGAGATCCTGTTGTTGGCGGATCGAGTGAAGGAGCTGAGGCGATGATGATGCAAGTGATTCAAACTGCATGGCTTTCCTCTATTAGTGTAGCAGCAGGTGCTGGTGGATTCAACTTTAGACGAATCCTTATCTCCCTCACCTTTACCATGATGGCAGTTCGTTATCTGCAAAATCGATGGAAGCATCGACAAATCACAGAAGAGGAAGAGATTCGGAAGATTGAAGCAACCTACGAAAAGGATGAGAATGGTTTTTACCCATGGGAAGTAGATACGGATGACAGCCCAAATCGGGTAACCCCAGAGAGTAAACCAATGGTGAATAGCTGGGGACCGAAACGCGGTCGTTGGCGATAAACAACGGCAAGAAGATTGTTGGAGAAGGGAACGTTTTTGAGTGGAGCAACAAGTAACGAAGCTGGAACGATTAGTCAAACAAGTGCCGATTGAGACAAATGAACGACACCTATTCTTATCTGTTTCCAAGGGCAATGAGCGAGCCAAGGTAAAAAATATCCGAACAGCAAACTTAGAGGGGTGTATCGATTGGTTAAAAAAAGAACTAGCAAAAGCCGATAGTAAGAAGCAGTACATTCGAGTAGACGTAGTCAAAACCATTGAAGAATGTAGCTATCTAGAATTAATGCGAAAGTTTTCCGTTGTTACGCGGAATAATTATTTTCGCAGAGGGATTGCTTTTGACAAGAAGTTCAACACAGCTTTTCTAGCAGAAGAATTGATGGGCAATGCACTAATTAAGCCTTCAGCCAATCACAAGGTAGGGTTCAATTCGCCAGAATTGTCTTTTGATCAGAAAAATATCGACAGCTACATGAAGAAAAAATACGGACAAACACTAAAGAACAAAATTCCCCAACGCAAATTCTATGTGTTTGATACCCAAGGGTATTACCTGGAAGAAGGCAATTGGTTAACCTTATCTACTCAACCTGATCAAGCAGGGATGCGTACCGTGGACTACAAGACATTGCCACCATCCATTGATTACACAATTGAACAGGGTGCCGCTTTTCTTCAACGACAAATACAGGATTCTGGGCAGTTCATTTACGGATACTATCCAACCTATGATTACCAGCTGACCGGCTACAATTCTGTGCGCCATTTTTCTAGTTTGTATGCCTTATTGGAAGCGCAGGAGTACTTGAAGCAAATGGAAGAATTGAAGGCTTCAGAACAAGGCTTGGATTGGGGATTATCCAATCTCACCATTCAGACAGACGATGCGTTGTATATCAAAGAAAAGGCTGCATCAGGAATTTCGGTCAAGCTGGGTGCGCAAGCCTTAGCCGTTTTAGCATTAGCGAAGTTTCAATTGATTACTGGGAATACCAAGTATGAAACAGCGATTAATCAATTGATTTTAGGCATGGAACGCCACTTTGTCGATGAAAAAGGTGAGACTACCCACATCTTAGATGAAAACCTTGAGACTAAGAAGAAGTTCAACATCATTTACTACGATGGAGAAGCTGTTTTCAGTATTTTGCGAGGCTATGCCATCACGAAAAATCCGCAGCATCTGGCATTAGCAAAAAAATTATTCGATCGCTTTGTAGCCAAAAACTATGAACGATACCACGATCACTGGTTGAGCTACGCCACCAATGAGATTTTGTTGTACCTAAAAGAACAAAAATACTACGAGTTTGGTTTAAAGAATGCCTTTGAGAATTTAAATTTTATCGAGCATCGCGATACCGCCTATCCAACGCTGTTGGAATTACTAATGGCAGCCATCAAAATGACGGATCAGTTGAAAGCATCCGATGACTATAAAAAGGGCAAGTTTACTCAATTTGTCTCAAAAACTGATTTCTGGCGCTTACAACAAGTGGCCATCAAACGAGCCGTAATCGAAATTGAAAAAGGGGTCATGCATCCTGAAATGGCGATGTTTATGAAACGGCCAGATAAAATCGTCAATGGCTTCTACACCAGACACGACAAATTCCGGATGCGGATTGATGATCAGGAACATTTCCTAAGCGGACTGATCAATTTCTATACCTATTTCTATAAATAACCACTAGATACAAAGGGAGAAAATAGCAAAAAAGGGGAGTTGCAAAACGTATGAGTAAGAGAAGGAAAATGGTTTATCGGCATGAGCCAATCAAGAAATACCGGATGCACAAGGTGAAAAAGAATTGGGTAGTTAAAGGCGGCGTTGCTGGGGCAATGTTGGTCAGTACGGTTGCAGTTCCGGCAAGTAATATGGTTGCTCATGCGACAGAGAATGAGGTAGCAGATGCCACGACTGGTGAAGAGATAGATACTATTGCCAGTAGTGATCCAGTGGAGGAAGTTGCGCCGCAGGGAGGAGAAGTTGCTGCATTAGGAACGGATGTCTCGCAACGACCACAGCTACAGGCGTCGGATAATCCAGAGGGTACGAAAACGTGGACTGCAAATGTTGACGATGAAGTAACCGTTTCGAATATACAAAGAATTAAGCAAAATGGTAGTCCTGCTGCATCAGCGTATACAATTGAAAAATATGATGCTGGAATTTCATTTGTAATTGATATTGATAATAGTCAGGGTGTTTTCAGTATTGGAGATAAAATTATTGTACCAATTACTGGAAATGGTACAGAAAATAATGGTTTACCTGTATTTAATCAACTTGCTGGTACTTTATCAGGGGTCGGTAATATTCGTTACGTTTCGGATAATGTGGGATTCGAACTCGTTATAACAGAAAATTTTACTAATAAAATTAGAGGAAATATGATAATGAGTGGGACAACGTGGGATTTTCCTAAGTTTTACAATGAAGTCACGGGGAAACTTGAATGCCATTCTATAGATATTTTTTTCCTAGATCAAAAAATAGAAACAATAACAACTACTTTTTCTAAAACAGCAACAGCCGCATCTAAAAGGAACTTGCTTTCTGGTACAGCGGCACGAGCGGATACAGTTAGATCCATACATGCTTATAACAATTGGGAAAAGCTAGCAAGTATAGTGAAAGGTTTAGAACCACTACCTGAGAAGGATTCATTAATTCAAATATCACGAGCAACTATAGAATCAAATTCCCCTATTTCCAGTTATGTTGGGGATGATAAGCAAGACAAAAATAATGAGAACTGGTTTATGCTAGCAGTACCTTCTCCTGATGGTTCAGGTAATCTTTTCACTTCTGTTGGAGTCAATAGTGGCTATGTATTACGTTACATCGATGTACCACAGGACGCGACTAACGAACAAATAACAGAAGCTCTGGAATTAGCAGGTCCAAATTCCTATACATCAACTAAAAATTCTGACGGAACATTTACTTTCGCAAGTAATACAGGGACAGGGAAAAATGGTGTTAAATTAGTCGATACGAATCAGTATAAAAATAGTGGAGCTACTACACCTGTTGAATATATTGAACAAAGAACTGGTTTAGTATATGAAGATGCAGAATTAATTAAAAAAATTAATGATGTCTATAGTAGTCAAACTTTAGCATACAATAACGAATTTTATATCTTTTTTGAAGATAGTTCTGTTTCTCATAAGATTACAACAGAATATACTGATTCTGAAGGAAATAGTTTTTCTAGATCTTCAACTTCCACTCCAAATGCGGTTACTATTGAGGAAAACTCCACCTTGAATATTAACTATCTTGAATCCGGAACTAATCGAGTGGTTCAAGCAGCAACTCAATTATCAGGTTTTAAAGATGAAACAGCAACAATATCTCCAGAAGATATTGATTTAACCACACTTGGTTACGATTTAGATTTAACTAATTTACCAGAAGGAGCAAGCACAACAGATGGTTCATTAACGTATATATTCCCAGAAGCGGGTACACCTAAGGAAATAACGTATTACTACACACCTCGGGAATATAAAACAGAAGTAAAATACTTATTTGACCCAGACGGAACTAGGACTAACATGACAGAGATCATTCCTAGTCAAAAACTATCTGGAACGACTGGTCAAGAAGAATACATCTTTTCAGAAGATTACCGCGATAAAGAATATGTCTTAGTTGAGCAACCGGACATGACTGTTACTTTTGGTCCAGATACAAAAGAATCCTATAATTTCATTTATCAGAAAGTCGGTAAACTAAGCTACGACACAACAGCCTATAAAGGACCAGCCAAAGATTTAACCCAAATGACCATCAATAGTGGGTCTTATACAATTAATGATGATTTAGAAACTGTAGAAAATATCAAACTAGTCGGCATACCAGATGGTTATCACTTAGAAGATGGGGATAAAACTTCTTATCATAATAATAGTGAGTTTAGTCCAGCAAATCCGGTAGAAAATACAACCCTCACGCTGGTACCAAACTTAGCAACTGTAAAGCACACATATGTAGATGATCAAGGAAAAGCATTGGAAGGAATCTCTACGATTGTAGACCCAAGTCTTGTAGGAAATGATATTGAAGACAAAGCGCAAGTAGTAACGGGCTATTATCTAACAGATAAAACCGTTACAGGGCATGAGTCAAGCGATACAAGTGGTTTAGGGAAAGTTGGCGCAACAGGTCAAGTAGAAGTCAAATATACCTATAAAGAAATGGGCAGTTATGTCTTTATAAATGAGGATGGTACAACTCCACCAGAGTCCATTAAATATGAGAACCATCCAACAGATCCTACACAAAAGAATCCAAATCAAGTGATTCCATATTTAGGAGAAGGGTATACAGCAGTCGATAGTGAAGGAACACCGTTGGAATGGGAGGACCCTGAAGATGAGACAAAAGGTTATAAAGCACCAAAAGTAACCTCGTTAGATGAAGACACTGAAATTAAGTACCAATTAAACGATGATGAAAGCGATTCGGATTCTGATAGTGACTCAGACTCGGATAGCGATTCAGATTCTGATAGTGATTCAGACTCGGACAGCGATTCAGATTCAGACAGTGATTCGGACTCAGACAGTGACTCAGATTCAGACAGTGATTCGGACTCGGATAGCGATTCAGATTCCGATAGCGACTCAGATTCGGACAGTGATTCAGATTCCGATAGTGACTCAGACTCGGATAGCGATTCAGACTCAGATAGTGATTCAGATTCTGATAGTGACTCGGACTCAGACAGCGACTCAGATTCAGACAGTGATTCGGATTCCGATAGTGATTCAGACTCAGACAGTGACTCAGATTCAGACAGTGATTCAGATTCCGATAGTGACTCAGACTCAGACAGCGATTCAGACTCAGATTCGGACAGTGATTCAGATTCCGATAGTGACTCAGACTCCGATAGCGACTCAGATTCAGACAGTGATTCGGACTCAGACAGCGATTCAGATTCCGATAGTGACTCGGATTCAGACAGCGACAGTGACTCAGATTCTGATAGTGATTCAGATTCGGACAGCGATTCGGACTCCGATAGTGACTCGGATTCAGACAGCGACAGTGACTCAGATTCTGATAGTGATTCAGATTCGGACTCGGATAGCGATTCAGATTCCGATAGTGATTCGGATTCGGATAGCGACTCAGATTCGGACAGCGATTCGGATTCCGATAGTGACTCAGATTCGGACAGCGATTCGGACTCTGATAGTGACTCAGATTCGGACAGCGATTCAGATTCCGATAGTGACTCAGATTCAGACAGCGATTCAGATTCCGATAGTGACTCGGATTCAGACAGTGATTCAGACTCAGACAGTGACTCAGATTCAGACAGTGATTCGGACTCAGACAGCGATTCAGATTCCGATAGTGACTCAGATTCAGACAGCGATTCAGATTCTGATAGTGACTCAGATTCAGACAGCGATTCAGATTCCGATAGCGATTCGGACTCAGACAGTGACTCAGATTCTGATAGTGATTCGGACTCAGACAGCGATTCAGATTCCGATAGCGATTCGGACTCAGACAGTGACTCAGATTCTGATAGTGATTCAGACTCGGACAGTGACTCGGATTCTGATAGTGATTCGGACTCAGACAGCGATTCAGATTCCGATAGTGATTCGGATTCGGACAGCGATTCGGACTCGGATAGCGACTCAGATTCAGACAGTGATTCGGACTCGGATAGCGATTCAGATTCCGATAGTGACTCAGACTCGGATAGCGACTCAGATTCGGACAGCGATTCAGATTCTGATAGCGATTCGGACTCGGATAGCGACTCAGATTCTGATAGTGATTCAGATTCAGATTCAGATTCCGATAGCGATTCAGACTCAGACAGTGACTCAGACTCGGACAGTGATTCGGACTCAGACAGCGATTCAGATTCCGATAGTGACTCAGATTCAGACAGCGATTCAGATTCTGATAGCGACTCGGACTCCGATAGTGATTCAGATTCAGACAGCGACTCAGACTCGGATAGTGACTCAGACTCGGATAGCGACTCAGATTCAGACAGTGACTCAGACTCGGATAGCGACTCAGATTCAGACAGTGATTCAGACTCAGACAGTGACTCAGATTCCGATAGCGATTCGGACTCGGATAGCGACTCGGACTCCGATAGTGATTCAGATTCAGACAGCGATTCGGACTCGGATAGTGACTCAGACTCGGACAGCGATTCAGATTCAGACAGTGATTCAGACTCAGACAGTGACTCAGATTCCGATAGCGATTCGGACTCGGATAGCGACTCGGATTCCGATAGTGATTCAGATTCCGATAGCGATTCGGACTCGGATAGCGACTCAGATTCTGATAGTGACTCAGACTCGGATAGCGACTCAGATTCTGATAGCGATTCAGACTCAGACAGTGACTCAGACTCGGACAGCGATTCGGACTCAGACAGCGATTCAGATTCCGATAGTGACTCAGATTCCGATAGCGACTCGGACTCCGATAGTGATTCAGATTCAGACAGCGACTCAGATTCAGACAGTGATTCGGACTCAGACAGCGACTCAGATTCAGACAGTGATTCAGACTCAGACAGTGACTCAGACTCGGATAGCGATTCAGATTCAGACAGTGATTCAGACTCAGACAGTGACTCAGATTCCGATAGCGATTCGGACTCGGATAGCGATTCGGACTCCGATAGTGATTCAGATTCAGACAGCGATTCAGATTCCGATAGTGATTCGGACTCAGACAGCGACAGTGATTCAGACTCCGATAGTGACTCAGACTCGGACAGTGATTCGGACTCAGACAGCGATTCAGATTCCGATAGTGACTCAGATTCAGACAGTGATTCGGACTCAGACAGCGATTCAGATTCCGATAGTGACTCAGATTCAGACAGCGATTCAGATTCCGATAGTGACTCAGATTCCGACAGCGATTCAGATTCTGATAGCGACTCGGACTCCGATAGTGATTCAGATTCAGACAGCGACTCAGACTCGGATAGTGACTCAGACTCGGATAGCGACTCAGATTCCGACAGTGATTCAGACTCAGACAGTGATTCGGACTCAGACTCGGATAGCGATTCAGATTCAGACAGTGATTCAGACTCAGACAGTGACTCAGATTCCGATAGTGATTCAGATTCGGACTCGGATAGCGACTCGGACTCCGATAGTGATTCAGATTCCGACAGCGATTCAGATTCCGATAGTGACTCAGATTCCGATAGTGATTCAGATTCGGACAGCGACTCAGATTCAGACAGTGATTCGGACTCAGACAGCGACTCAGATTCCGATAGTGATTCAGATTCGGACAGTGATTCAGATTCCGATAGCGATTCAGACTCGGATAGTGATTCAGATTCTGATAGTGATTCAGACTCAGACTCCGATAGTGACTCAGACTCGGACAGTGATTCAGACTCAGACAGCGATTCGGATTCCGACAGTGATTCAGACTCAGACAGTGACTCAGATTCTGATAGTGATTCGGATTCAGACAGTGACTCAGATTCTGATAGTGATTCAGACTCCGACAGTGACTCAGATTCCGACAGTGATTCGGACTCGGATAGTGACTCAGATTCCGACAGTGATTCGGACTCGGATAGTGATTCAGACTCTGATAGTGATTCAGACTCGGACAGTGATTCAGATTCGGACAGTGATTCAGATTCCGATAGTGACTCAGATTCGGACAGCGATTCGGACTCGGATAGTGACTCAGATTCTGATAGTGATTCAGACTCGGACAGTGATTCAGACTCAGACAGCGATTCGGATTCGGACAGTGATTCAGACTCCGACAGTGACTCAGATTCTGATAGTGATTCGGATTCAGACAGTGACTCAGATTCTGATAGTGATTCAGACTCCGACAGTGACTCAGATTCCGACAGTGATTCGGACTCGGATAGTGATTCAGACTCGGACAGTGATTCAGATTCGGACAGCGATTCAGATTCCGATAGTGACTCAGATTCGGACAGCGATTCGGACTCGGATAGTGATTCAGACTCCGACAGCGATTCGGATTCGGACAGTGATTCAGACTCCGACAGTGACTCAGATTCTGATAGTGATTCGGATTCAGACAGTGACTCAGATTCTGATAGTGATTCAGATTCCGATAGCGACTCAGATTCCGACAGTGATTCGGACTCAGACAGCGATTCAGATTCGGACAGCGATTCGGACTCGGACAGCGATTCCGATAGTGATTCGGACTCGGATAGTGATTCGGACTCGGATAGTGATTCAGACTCCGACAGTGACTCAGATTCCGATAGTGATTCAGACTCCGACAGTGACTCAGATTCCGATAGTGATTCGGACTCGGATAGTGATTCAGACTCGGATAGTGATTCAGACTCAGATAGCGATTCTGATTCCGATAGTGATTCGGACTCAGACAGCGACAGTGATTCCGATAGTGACTCGGATTCCGATAGCGATTCAGATTCCGACAGCGATTCAGATTCCGATAGTGACTCGGATTCAGACAGTGATTCAGATTCCGATAGTGACTCAGATTCAGACAGTGACTCAGATTCCGATAGTGATTCGGACTCAGACAGTGATTCGGACTCGGATAGCGATTCAGATTCCGATAGTGACTCAGACTCGGATAGCGACTCAGATTCCGATAGTGATTCAGACTCAGATAGCGACAGTGATTCCGATAGTGATTCGGACTCAGACAGCGACAGTGATTCCGATAGTGACTCAGATTCAGACAGCGATTCAGACTCAGACTCCGATAGTGATGCAGATGCTGATTACGATCATTGGGTGGTCAATCCACCAGCATTAAATCCTAATAAAGCTGGAGATACGATTATTTCTGGAAGTGTACCAAGTCAAAGCATGGATTATGATCGGACTTACACAGTGGATATCTATGTGAATGATCAATTGATCGTTAGTGGAATAGCGGTCGATCCAGGTGGAAACTTCTATTATGATTTAGCTGAAATTGCCAATGAATACGTAAGATTGACTGGAAGAGTGCTTGAAGAAGGCGATATTGTGACTGCTATTGTAAAAGGGCATCAAGAGGGTAAAGAAGACAAGGAAAGCCAAAGTTCAAGTATTGTAGTTCAAGGCGATTCTGAATCAGACTCGGATAGCGACTCAGATTCAGACAGTGATTCGGATTCCGATAGTGATTCAGACTCAGACAGTGATTCGGATTCCGATAGTGATTCAGACTCAGACTCGGATAGCGACTCAGATTCAGACAGTGATTCGGATTCGGACAGTGATTCGGATTCCGATAGTGACTCAGACAGCGATTCGGATTCAGATAAACCTAAAACACTTCCAGGCACAGGGACAAGCGGTTCATCAGGAAATTCTTTGAACAAAAAATCACTTCCTAGCACTGGTACAGAAGATAATCAACTGCTTTATTCTGTTGCTGGGTTAGGAATGGTTGGATTGGGGCTTACTTTCTATGACGTTTCGAATAAGAAAAAAAGAAGAAACGAGAAAACAGAATAAGTAGGCAGTTCATGTGATTGATTAATGAATGAAGTTGCACAACTAGAGCTAGATTAGCTTGTGTAGCTTCATTTTCTCAAAGGGAGGAAAGTGTTGATGGATTTAAATGGGATGAAACGGGAATATCAACCATTGAGTGAAAGGACGATCATTTATCGAAGAACCGGAAAGAAAATAGTATTAGCCAGTAGTCCATTGTTGACGCTGTTCTTAAGCTCCTTAACTGTTAGCAATGTATATGCTGCTACATCTACTCCTCAAGCTCCAATCGGGAGTTTTCCAGATTATACATTTGAGACGGTTGGCGAGTTCATTTCGCTGAGTAATGAGATAGGTACACAATCTACAGATTACTTTGAAGAGCCAGAAGATATTTCTACCTCTCCAAATCGGAAGAAAATCTGGGTACAAATCGTCCTTCCAGCTTTGGAGAGGACTGGCGTGTTGATTAATGAACCCGGAGTTATTGAAAAAATAGAAAATCTGCTGCAGATTAGAACAGATAATCCTTTAAACGAGGGTATAGTTAAGGCTGCCGCAGATGAATTAGATGCTGCTGTTGCCGAAGCGAGGGATCTAAGAAACAAAGCGATGTCTGATGCAATGGCAGAGATTAGGTTAGATAAAAGAAATCCTACAGGTGGAAGGTCTACCTATTATAATTTCATAGGTGAGGCTTTTGACACACTTAATACAACGTATGACCAAACGAGTACCAATCCACCAACTAAAACTACTAAAGACTTGGAAGAGGCTACAGCAGCGCATGCTGAATTGAGAATTTTAGTTGATGCCGAAATCAGAGCTTACAAAGGCAAACCAGGTCCTCTTTCCGACCAGTGGGTAGCGAAAGCTAATGTCACCTACAGCTATATAGATACGTTTGGTAACACGATTGCTAATGATGCCACTCTTGAAGCAGAAGTCGGTACTGCAGTTCCTGAGAATAAAAAAGAGATTCTTAACTATACCTTCAAGGAAGTTCAAGAAGGCTCGGCAGAAACTGTTTTAGAAAATGATGCCTCACAAGTAACTTATGTTTATGAGGGAAATCCAACCACAGTTACTTATCGATATTTAAGTGACACTGGAAAGGAATTAACTGAAGATGAAGTCGATTCTGACTATAGAGTGGGACAAGCGATCGCTGAACCGGAAGCAAAGACATTTGATCATTATAGCTTTGTCAGAAGAGAAGGCGACACTGCTGCGGGGGCAAATGGTTCATCGGTCATCACCTATATCTATGAAGGAAATGCATCAACAGTAACGTATCGATACCTTAATCAACATGGAGATGAAATCTATCCACAAGTAACGGATACGCAACGATTTGATGATCTAGTTGCCAACAAGCAAGAAACAATTCATGGTTACGATTTTGTTCAAACGGACAGTAATTCAGAAACCGTATTAGCAGATGATCAAACGATTGTTACCTATATCTATGATGGACAGGAAAAAACTATTAATTACAATTATGTGGATAGAAATGGTCAAACGATCCATACAGATAGTCAAACAGCAAAAGTCGGCGACAACATTACAGATAAGGTTCAAGTAGTCGAGGGGTATATCTATGTAGATAAACAAGAAGGATCATCAGAAGGAATCATTGGAGCAGACGATACACCAACTGTTACCTATGTCTATGGTCAATTAGGTCAATACATCATTGAAAAAGATGGGGAAGAGACGTTTGTTGACTATGTCAATGACCCAGAAGATCCAAGGGGCATTCTGGAAGGCCCTGAAATTCCTTATGAACCCGGTTATACAGTAACACAAGACGGGGAAGATTTAGAGCTAATTAGTGAAGAGAATCCTAGCCTTGGATACAAAAAGAAAGACGTAACTAATCCAGAAGAAAACACCAGAATCACTTATGTGAAAGATGATGACTCAGAATCCGATTCCGATAGCGATTCAGACTCAGATAGTGATTCAGACAGCGACAGTGACTCAGACTCGGATAGTGATTCGGACAGTGACTCAGACTCAGACAGCGATTCAGATTCTGATAGTGATTCAGATTCAGACTCGGACAGCGATTCAGACTCCGATAGTGACTCAGATTCAGACAGCGATTCAGACTCAGACAGTGACTCAGATTCTGATAGTGACTCGGACTCAGACAGCGACTCAGATTCTGATAGTGATTCAGATTCAGACAGTGACTCAGATTCTGATAGTGATTCAGATTCAGACAGTGATTCAGATTCTGATAGTGATTCGGACTCAGACAGTGACTCAGATTCTGATAGCGATTCAGATTCAGACAGTGATTCGGACTCAGACAGCGACTCAGATTCGGACAGTGATTCAGACTCCGATAGCGATTCGGATTCTGATAGTGACTCAGATTCGGATTCGGACAGCGATTCAGATTCTGATAGTGATTCGGATTCTGATAGTGATTCAGACTCAGACAGCGACTCAGATTCCGATAGTGATTCGGACTCCGATAGTGACTCAGATTCTGATAGTGATTCAGACTCAGACAGTGACTCAGATTCCGATAGTGATTCAGACAGCGACAGTGATTCAGATTCGGATAGCGATTCGGACTCCGATAGTGACTCAGATTCCGATAGTGATTCAGACAGCGACAGTGATTCAGATTCGGATAGCGATTCGGACTCCGATAGTGACTCAGATTCCGATAGTGATTCAGACTCAGATAGCGATTCGGACTCGGACAGTGACTCAGACTCGGATAGCGATTCGGACTCGGACAGCGATTCAGACTCGGACAGCGATTCAGACTCCGATAGTGATTCAGACTCCGATAGTGACTCAGATTCAGACAGTGATTCGGACTCGGATAGCGATTCAGACTCAGACAGCGACTCAGATTCTGATAGTGATTCAGATTCAGACAGTGATTCAGACTCAGATAGCGATTCGGATTCAGACAGCGATTCAGATTCCGATAGCGACTCAGATTCTGATAGTGATTCAGATTCAGACAGTGATTCAGACTCAGATAGCGATTCGGATTCAGACAGCGATTCAGATTCCGATAGCGACTCAGACTCGGACAGCGATTCAGACTCGGATAGTGATTCGGATTCAGACAGCGACTCAGATTCTGATAGTGACTCGGATTCAGACTCAGACAGTGACTCAGATTCTGATAGTGATTCGGATTCAGACAGTGACTCAGATTCCGATAGCGATTCAGATTCGGATAGTGATTCGGATTCAGACAGTGATTCAGATTCCGATAGCGACTCAGACTCGGACAGCGATTCAGATTCTGATAGTGACTCAGATTCCGATAGCGATTCAGACTCAGACAGCGATTCAGATTCTGATAGTGATTCAGATTCAGACAGTGACTCAGACTCGGATAGCGATTCAGATTCTGATAGTGATTCGGACTCAGACAGCGACAGTGATTCAGATTCTGATAGCGACTCAGATTCGGACAGTGACTCGGATTCGGATAGTGACTCAGATTCGGACAGCGATTCAGATTCCGATAGTGATTCAGATTCTGATAGTGATTCAGACTCCGATAGTGATTCGGACTCGGACAGTGATTCAGATTCTGATAGTGACTCAGATTCGGACAGTGATTCAGACTCGGATAGTGATTCAGATTCCGATAGCGATTCGGACTCAGACAGTGATTCAGACTCGGACAGTGACTCAGATTCTGATAGCGACTCGGATTCGGATAGTGACTCAGATTCGGATAGTGATTCGGATTCCGACAGTGACTCAGATTCGGATAGTGATTCGGACTCAGACAGCGACAGTGATTCTGATAGCGACTCAGATTCGGACAGTGACTCGGATTCCGATAGTGACTCAGATTCGGACAGCGATTCAGATTCTGATAGCGATTCGGACTCGGACAGTGATTCGGACTCGGACAGTGATTCAGATTCTGATAGTGATTCAGACTCGGATAGTGACTCAGATTCGGATAGTGATTCAGACTCCGACAGTGACTTAGACTCCGATAGCGATTCAGACTCCGACAGTGACTCGGATTCGGACAGCGATTCAGATTCAGACAGTGACTCAGATTCCGATAGTGATTCGGATTCGGACAGCGATTCAGATTCTGATAGTGATTCAGACTCAGATAGTGATTCAGATTCCGATAGTGATTCAGACTCGGACAGTGATTCAGATTCCGATAGTGACTCAGACTCGGATAGTGATTCAGATTCCGATAGCGACTCAGATTCGGACAGTGATTCGGACTCCGACAGTGACTCAGATTCTGATAGTGATTCGGATTCCGACAGCGATTCAGACAGTGACTCGGACAGCGATTCAGATTCGGACAGTGATTCGGACTCCGACAGCGACTCAGATTCGGACAGTGATTCAGACTCGGACAGTGATTCAGATTCTGATAGTGATTCGGACTCCGACAGTGATTCGGATTCCGACAGCGACTCAGACTCGGATAGCGATTCAGATTCCGATAGTGATTCAGACTCCGACAGTGATTCAGACTCGGACAGTGACTCAGATTCCGATAGTGACTCGGACTCGGACAGTGACTCAGATTCCGATAGTGACTCGGACTCAGATAGTGATTCAGATTCCGATAGCGACTCAGATTCGGACAGCGATTCAGATTCCGATAGCGACTCAGATTCGGACAGCGATTCAGACTCCGATAGTGACTCAGATTCCGATAGCGATTCAGACTCGGACAGTGACGCAGATTCCGATAGCGATTCAGATTCGGACAGCGATTCGGACTCAGACAGCGACTCAGATTCGGACAGTGATTCGGACTCGGACAGCGATTCAGACTCGGACAGTGACGCAGATTCCGATAGCGACTCAGATTCGGACAGTGATTCGGACTCAGATTCTGATAGTGACTCGGATTCCGACAGTGATTCAGACTCGGACAGCGATTCAGACTCGGACAGTGATTCAGACTCAGATAGCGACTCAGATTCCGATAGTGATTCGGACTCGGATAGTGACTCAGATTCCGATAGTGATTCAGATTCAGACAGCGACTCAGATTCGGACAGCGATTCAGATTCCGATAGCGATTCGGACTCAGACAGTGATTCAGACTCGGACAGCGATTCAGACTCAGATAGTGACTCAGATTCGGACAGTGATTCGGACTCGGACAGCGATTCAGACTCGGACAGCGATTCAGATTCAGACAGTGATTCGGACTCCGATAGCGATTCAGATTCAGACAGTGATTCGGACTCCGATAGCGATTCAGACTCGGACAGCGATTCAGATTCTGATAGTGATTCGGACTCGGACAGTGACTCAGACTCGGATAGTGACTCAGATTCCGATAGTGATTCAGACTCAGACAGTGACTCAGATTCCGATAGCGATTCAGATTCAGATTCCGATAGCGATTCGGACTCAGACAGTGACTCAGATTCGGACAGTGATTCAGATTCAGACAGCGATTCAGATTCCGATAGCGACTCAGATTCGGACAGTGATTCAGATTCAGACAGCGATTCAGATTCCGATAGCGACTCAGATTCGGACAGTGATTCAGATTCAGACAGCGATTCAGATTCCGATAGTGACTCAGATTCGGACAGTGATTCAGACTCAGACAGCGACTCAGATTCCGATAGTGACTCAGATTCGGACAGCGATTCTGATGGGGATGTTGACTATGAAGATTGGGTAGTTACCCCACCAACACTGGATCCAAACTATGTAGGTGGCTCAGTCATTACTGGCTTTGTGCCAGAGCAAGATACTGATTTTGACCGGTACTACACGATGGATCTGTATATTAACGGCCAATTATTTATCGCAGATGTTCCAGTGACTCCTGGAAGCAGCTTCTCGATTGACTTAAATGACTATCTTGCTCGTATGGCAGGTATTACCTTAGAAGAAGGCGACGTAGTTGAAATTGTTCTGAAGGGGCATCAGCCTGGAGAAGAACAAAAAGAGAGCGAAAAGGTGAAGGACATCGTAAAAGCCGATAATGAATCGGATAGCGATTCAGACTCGGACAGTGATTCAGACTCAGATAGTGATTCGGATTCCGATAGTGATTCGGACTCCGATAGCGATTCGGACTCAGACAGTGACTCAGATTCTGATAGTGATTCAGACTCAGATAGTGATTCCGATTCGGATAGCGACTCAGAGCCTCAACCGAAAGTGGAGCCAACTCCGAAGAAAATCACGGGTCTAACAGGGAAGGCATTGCCTAAAACAGGTGCCGATGTGAAGGAATCTTCTTATCCAGCAGCTGGTCTAGGGTTGCTCGGTCTTGGATTATTTGGATTGAAAGACAAACTCAAACGCAAGAAACGTAAGACCAAAGACACGATTGATGAGTTTTTTGATCAAGAGGAGTAGAAAGCAGTAAGGAAACGAACGATCTCTCTAAATAAAAGAATTAATCTTTTTAGACGGATCGTTCGTTTTTTTCACCTTACCTGTTTTTTTTTAACAGAAAGGGAAGATATGAAGAAAAAAGTCGTACGGTTTTGTTCTTTTCTGCTAATCATTGTTGGTCTTTTTCTTCTATTTAATAAACCGCTAATCAATTTTTTTATCAGCAATACGGGGGCCGATTATGACATCAGTCAACTCTCCAAACAAGACTTGGAAAAGAACAAGCAAAGAGAAGCACCCTTTGATTTTGACCAGGTGAAGTCCCTCACTTCAGAAGCAGTGGTGAAATCACAGTTAGCTGGAGATAAAAAGGAGCTGCCGGTGATTGCTAGTATCGCTATTCCCAGCGTGAAGATTCGGCTGCCGATTTTCAAAGGATTATCAAATGAGGGGTTACTTTATGGGGCCGGCACACTTTCGCCCGACCAAGAAATGGGTGAAGGGAATTATAGCTTAGCTAGTCACCGATCAGATCAACCGAATTTGTTATTTACACCGCTAGAGGAGCTTGCTTTAGGGGACCTCATTTATGTGACTGACCTTTCCTATGTGTATACATATGAGGCTTTTTACAAGGAAAAGGTGGAGCCAACGAAGACAGAAGTATTAGATGTTGTTCCAGAGAAGCAGCTGCTCACATTAATTACTTGTGGAGACTTGTATGCGACCAGTCGATTGGTGGTACAGGCGGAATTGATCGACGTGAAACCGATGAACAAAATTTCTAAAGAAGCGGCAGAAGCCTTTCAGCTTCCTGTCCAATCGTATTGAGTGATCAGGAGAAAAGGAAGTGACTACATGCAGCTAATCTTGTTGTTAACAAAGAATGTACTGATGGAACAAGGATTACAGAAACAATTGCAGCAGTTGAGTTATGAAGTGCTGTGCTCGGCTCAGGCATTGCAGCACTTAAGAAGAAAAGAGTTTATGATGAGAGATTACTGCGCAGTAATCTTCAGTGAGACCATCACAAATAAGGAAATCATAGATGTTTTACCTCAATTGATTACAGCCAATGTGGCGGTTTTTCGCAAATTCAGTGGACCACCAACTGCTGAGGAACAGGAACGTTTGGAAATGCTGGGGGTAAGTGAGTGGATAACAGAAGATGTGCCGTTGGATCAATTAAGAGAATGTTTGGCTGAAAAAATGAACCAGCTCCAACAAACGGAAGAAAAGCAATATGCTGAATTGTATCACTCTTCAGTGATGACTGAAAAGCTGCAGGAACAATTTATCAAGCTCTTAACAAAAAAGGAGCAACAGCTTTTTCTATATTTACAAGCAAACCATGGTGAGATTGTGCCTCGTGAAGAGCTGTGTGGGTATCTTTGGAACGAACCGCTGAGCCATTCCCGTATGTCGCAATTATCAGTGTTAGTAAAAAAAATCAAAGAAAAGTTAGTGGAAATGGGGTTCAATGAAGATCTTTTACGTACGATTTGGGGTAGAGGTTATTGCTTGACCTCAGAGTTTTCAATCAAGTTCTTGGAATGAACCACTAAAGAAAAAACGAGGAGTGAATATGTATGAATAGGATACTTATCCTTACCAAAAATATATTAGCTGAGCAAAAACTTCAGAAACAACTACAACTATTGGGTTATGAGGTGTTTTGTTCAACTGAAGCGTTCAATGATAGTCGAATGCTTTCGATTGTTCAATTCTTTCCAATTATTTTGCTAAGTGAAACCATGAGTAATCTGGAAGTGAATAAAATTCTTACTGCGATTAGTGAAGGCAAAAGCATGGCACTTCGTCTGACGTCTGAAGGTGAACGCAAAGAGGATGATAAAGAGACTGGGATTTTTGGGTATCTGTCAAAAACGCTTTCATTTGATAGTATGCGGGAAAAATTGGTCTTGCTGCAAAGTACTTATTATGAAGAGCAGGCGGAAAATAAAAGTCACGAATGTTTCCCCGTTCAAAGATTGGAGAATCGGACCTTGGAGACGTCAACAGGCCGCATTTACTTTTCAAAAAAAGAAGAGCGGCTGTTTCAGTTATTACTGGAGGCGGAAGGGCAGATGCTTTCTCGTACTGAAATCTGTGAAGTTCTGTGGTCAGAAGGCGAAACCGATTCCAATCGCAGCCAGCTTTCATGTATTGTAACCAAGATCAAAAGTAAATTCAAAAAGATTGGTTACCAGGGAGATTCTATCATTACAAAATGGGGACAGGGATATGCCTTCGCACCAGAATTTTATACTTATTTAACAACAGGCCAGAGTGAAAACGGATATATAAACTATTCGGGAGCTACTGTTCAAATGAGCCCAATGAGTGTCTAACAGTTGAAAGCAGTGAATAAGAGAACATATAGAATTGAGGGTACTCATGAAAACCATTGTAATGGATATCGATAATACCTTTTGCGAGAAAAAAGGAGACAAGGAATACGCTGATCTGGAACCAATCCAAGAAGTGGTGGAACAGATGAAAGCGTATAAAGAAAAAGGCTACAAGATCATTTTATATACCGCTCGACAAATGCGAACTTATCAAGGAAATGTGGGCTTGATTACTGCTAACATGGTGCCGGTGTTGACCGAATGGTTGGAAAAGTGGGCAATTCCCTACGATGAATTGCATGTAGGGAAACCATGGTGTGGTCAAGGCTTCTATGTTGATGATCGGGCCATTCGTCCCAGTGAATTCCTGGAATGGACGGAAGAAGAAATTTTACAACGAATCGAGGATGACCGATGGAAGCAGTCATGATTTTAAATACGAAAAAGATTTCAGCGGATATGCAAACACGCTTTGGGGCTATTTATCCCTTAATGTTGCCTTTCGGAGATGGGACCATTGAGGATAGCTTGCTAGAACAATACCGTGAAAAGGACTATGTGTTTATCCTTTCTGACGAAAGTCAGTCAGAGTCGGGAGAACGTCTTAAGCAGCGATCGAAATCAGTGTATGAATGGTACTTAACAGACAGAGAGAGTCGCACCTTATTCTTAGCAGTTAGTAATGGCTTACGGTATATGTTGTCCTGTTTAAATACAGATTTTCACCTGACGATTAATTTTGGTGATACGTATGTGAACGAGGAGTCTTATGCATCAGAGGATTTTATCGTGATTGGTCATCGGGACAATTCCGCGCCTTGGACAAGTGTGGCTCGCGAAGGGAAGAAGCTTAGTTTTAGCCATAAAAATGAAGCCGCTCAAAATAAGCCGAGCGATCAGCTAGTAGCTGGGGTATTCGGGTTTCGCAGTGGAGAAGCGTTTCACGAATGCTTGCCATTAAAGCTGGATAAATACGAGCTAAGTAAAAATTATGAGGATAACAGTCGGTCTTTTTATGAAGCCATCAAAGATTATGATGAAAATTATCATCCGATGGAATTGATTTCGACTGAAAATTGGTTGGACTTAGGTCATGAGAAGGAATATCTGGAAACCAAGAAGCTGGTACAAGCTAGGTTCTTTAATTCGATTACGATTGATGATCAACGAGGGATTTTGACTAAGAAAAGTGACGATACCAAAAAGCTGATTCATGAAATCGAGTGGTACATCAAAATGCCATCAGAGCTGCAGTTTTTCACACCGAGGATTTACAACTACTCCTTGGATAAAAAGCAGCCTTGTGTGGAGATGGAATATTATCCATACGAAACATTGCATAACCTGTACATCTACGGCAACTTAGAAATCAGCGCTTGGGAAAAGATCATGGATAAGCTGATGTTTGTACGACAAGAGATGAAGCAGCACTCCGCGAATAAACAACTGGACCCGCAGGATTTGAAAGACATTTACTATCAGAAAACCGTGGATCGGGTGGAGCGATTGATGGAGGATCCGGCTTTTGAAGTGTTTTATGAGAATGCACCAACAATTAATGGAGTGACGTATCAACCCGTGAAGGAAATCATGGAACGTTTACTTAGCTTGTTAGAAAACAATCAGCTGATTAGTGAAAAGTCGGCTTCAATTATTCATGGCGATTTCTGTCTAAGCAATATTTTATTTGAAGTAAGTAATCAACTAGTGAAGCTGATTGATCCACGCGGGAAGTTTGGTTCTTTTGATATTTATGGGGATGAGTTTTACGACATTGCTAAGATCATGCATAGCTTTGAAGGCGCTTATGATCATATTATTACGGATCAATTCAGTTTAGAACAGGAATCTTCAACCGTTTATTCGTACACGATTCATAAGACGGAGCTGCAGAATGAGATCACGGAATTAGTGAACGAAAGTATTGCCAAGCTTTACCCGATTGAGCAAGTTCGATTAATCGAAGGGTTGTTGTTCTTGTCAATGATTCCGCTGCATGCGGATTATCCAGAACGGCAGAAGATTATGTTTGGTCAGGCGATGAAGTTGTTGGCGCCTTATTTAGTAAATGCATAGAAGGGAAACTATTTAATGCCTTTTATAAAATATACTGATTCATTGGGAGATTTTTTAGAAGAAAATCAGGTGTATTTTACTTACAACAAGCGAAAACGATTTAAAGAGGGGGATATGTTACGTTACCCAGCTAATCTGCGAATCGAAAAGCACTGTATTTATGTTGTGGGTAATACCTTGAATACTATGGGATTGTGTTCATTCAGCCGAAGCCGTTTGACCGAGCGAACAACAGTAGGACGATATTCTTCCATCGCACCTAACCTAAAAATCATGGGGTTTCAACATCCAATTGATCGATTTTCTACATCCCCAATTACGTACTCGACTCATCCCAGCACAGTCAATGTTCCTTTGGCTGCTGGAACCGAGGAAGGGAATTTCCAAGCTATTCCCTATAAGCAAAAGGTAGATGCTATTACGATTGGTAATGATGTTTGGATAGGAGAAGATGTTACCTGTAAGCCAGGTATTACTATTGGTGATGGAGCAGTGGTTGCTACAGGTGCCATTGTGACGAAGGATGTTCCACCCTTTGCGATAGTGGGTGGGGTTCCTGCTAAAGTATTATCCTACCGGTTTCGTCAATCGGTTATTGACGAATTGCTCGCATTGAACTGGTGGGATTATTGTTACTGGACCTTTGATGGGGTACGGGCAGGGGATGGCATAGAATACTTTATTGATCAACTCCAGAATTTGAAAGCCAAGAATAAATTGAAAAGAGTATCTGATCTTAGCTTTGTGTCATCCAAAGACATAGAAAAATATGTGTGAGAGCAGACAAAAAAATATAGCAACTGGAAAGGACTAAGAAGAATGAATCAACATAAGTCAATACCGTTTACTGTAAGAGATTTTACCAACATTTACCAAGGGGGATACTTTTTAAATGATGATCTGCCCATTGATTTTCAAATTTACCGGATTGCCGACCGCAGTCACTTGCTATCAAAAGATTATCAAGGTGTTTTAGTGACTAGTTATGCTTTTTCCTTGGATACGATTGATCGTGTAACCGATTATTGCCAGGCAATTGTAACAAGAGAGCCTATTCTTGAATATAAAGATACCATTCCGCAATTCATAGTAGAGAATACTCGAGTGTTCTTATATAACTTAGCAAAATATATACGTGAGCAATACACTCATCCTGTAATTGGAGTGACTGGATCAGCAGGAAAATCGACCACTTCTAAAATGATTTGGCGATTGCTCAAAGATGAAACTACGGATGCATTAGTCAATTTAGGTAATCATAATAATCGAGCGAGTGTTTCATTTTATACCGCTAATATTGTAAGAAATCCTGATTATACTGTTCTGGAACTTGCTGGAGATAGTTTGTTACCCCACCTTCCTAATGGCAATTTAGCAGAACTGGCGCAATTAGATATTGGCGTTATTACATCAATCGGTGGTGCTCATTTATCTAAATATAAAGATGACCTAAATGTAGCAGAAATAAAATCAGGGTTAATTGACGGAATGAAGCCGGGTGGATTACTAGTAGTAAATCATGATATTCCACAAGATCAAATGGCTGTCTTTATTCGAAAAGCAGCACCGAAAAACATCAAAATTGTCACTTATAGTATGCGTGAAAAAAATACAGAGGCCTACTTGATTGAAAAAAGTTGGGATGGTGAGTTTTCCACCGTAAAAGCAAATGTTCAGGGGAAAACCGTAGAGTATCGATTACCTGGGGGATCAGAAGGAACGATACAAAATTCATTAGGAGTTCTTTTAGTTTTAGATTATTTGGGAGCGAAGCTAGATCAAGAACAGCTGAAGAAATTTGAGGAAATCAAAACGTTGCCTAGGGTATTAACACGTAAGGAATTTGATTTAGGCACGAAAGAACATATTACGCTCATCGATGATACACACAACTCATCAGTTCCGTCGATGTTAAATGCACTTAGCTACTTTAAGCTATTGGCAACTTCTGGTGTGTACAAAGGAACGAAGCTGTTAATCCTTGCGAAAATTGCTGATTTAGGACCAAAAAGTCAGGAGATTCATTATCAATTTGTTGAGCCTATTGCGGAGACGCAACCAGATTATGCGTTACTCTATGGACCTCAAATGAAGGAAATTATGAAGGAATTGAGAAAGAGGAAAATCTTAGCTTACCATTATACGGATCTAAATGAATTAGTAGAAGAAGCCTTGGAATTAATGACAGACCAATCTGTAACAGTAATTAAAGGATCAACTTGGGAGTCTGACTTTGAAGAAATCAGCTGGAGACTACCAAGAAAAATTATTGAGCAAGGTGGGAAATTGGTGCAAGGAGGTTAAGAATGAAGATTGTCATTACAATGGCTGGAAAAGGCAGTCGTTTCGTTAAACAAGGATATCAACAACCTAAGCATGAAATTATAGCTGGAAAGCATAGTTTGTTTGCTTGGGCGATGCATTCTTTAGAAAACTTTTTTGATGAAGAATTCATTTTTCTAGTGAGAAAAGATGCATTTAGTGCTCATCGTTTAAAACAAGAATTAAGTCTGCTAGGGATTAACAAGTATTCCATTATAGAATTGACGTCTTTGACTAGAGGACAAGCTGATACAGTGTTGCAGGCAGAGCACCTGATAACTGATGAGGAAGGACTAGTCATTTACAACATTGATACCACTGTTCAGCCTCGTTACTTAACAAAAGAAATGGTTCTTCAAGGCGATGGTACAGTGCCTGTTTTTCAAGCACAGGGGAATCATTGGTCTTTTGCTAAATTGAACAGGCAAAATAAAATTATTGAGCTGGCAGAGAAGCAACCAATATCTGAGTGGGGATCGGTAGGGTTTTATTATTTCCGCTATTGGAAAGACTATAAAACTGCTTTTCACATAATGAAAGAGGAGATAGCCAGGCAATACGGGGAGATTTACATTGCACCACTTTATAATTACTTGATCCAGCAAGGAAAAATAATCAACCCTGTGTTTTTACCGAAAAATGGCTATGCCTCGCTAGGTACACCGGAGGAATTAACAGAATTTATCCAACGGAAGATCAATAGATTTGAAGGAGATTGGTAGATGGCAGATAAGAAAAAAGTACAGAAGCAGAAGAATATCTGGGCAGTCGTCTGTGGAGCAATTCGGGACGAGTTGGAATTACGTTTAACTGTAGATGAATTATTACGTTTACGCTCAGAAGGCACACTTAAAGGGATCTTGATTAGTACCTGGCTGGGAGATTTTGATCATTTTCCTGAGCTAAGGAAAGAAATGGAAGCAGCCAATGTAGAAATTATTGAACAGCGATCGCTGGAAAGCCGACTAACGCTTGAGAAAACGAACTCGATTAATTACTTGCGGCAGGCAATGCAGTTTCAGATTGCTCTAGACAAGCTGCCGGAGGATTGTTTTGTATTGAAGGCTCGAACAGACCGCAGTTTGAATCATTTGAAGCTGATCGAACCGTATTTAACGAAACGTCCAGGAAAGATTGAAAATAAAAAGGAGCTGCGAAAGTATCGAAAGGTCTTGCCTAAGATATTTGACTATCCAATCACCATTTTCAATGCGAAGACCCACCGAATTCTTCATTTTAGTGATTTTATCTTTTATGGTCATAAAAAGGATGTACAGAAACTCGTGCAGTTCGATCTGGCTGAGCTGTATTTGGATCGGGATTTAGTGGCGAATACCCAATGGTTTGTTTATCCTTTCTTGCGGAATTTCCCAGTGATTCGAGATTATTTCCGGTTGATTAATTTCCGGCCATTGATTATGGAGATGAAGGAGTATTTGACAGAACATGAAGACGCGACACCGATTCCGCATTTCTTTTATCGGGTATATGCCACCTATTTAATGATCTTAGACAATTATTTTGATCTAGTGGATTTAACACCAAAAGAATTGGCAGACCAAACCTATCATTTCTTTGATCTGTTTGGCAATGCCAAAGAAAAAGGACTGTCATTCACACGTTTGGGGAGCGCCCTGCTTAATAATGAAGTAGTGAAGCGGTTCTTGGATAGTAATCGCTTGGGGACAACGGCTTCCGATCTGCGTTTTTCAGAAGTTTTGTTGGATGACCAGCTGATGCGCCGTGCCAGTGTGGAAGAGTTCGAAGAAATGAAAGCTTTCCGTGATGAAACGGGCTGGATCAAAAACAAAAACTGGTTGCGGGTACCTAATTGGCGAGCAGCGCCCTTGGAACAGCCAACAGAATATCAAGAGCAGCTGTTGTCTTATCAATTTGAAGAGCTGTCCAAAGAAGAAAGTGCCGCCCTACTGGAAGAATTGAAGTCGGCAGATGCGATTGACCGCTATTTGTATCACTTCTGGCTAAACAGTCCAGAATTAGGGGCAGCTTCGGCAGAAGAAATGATTTTACCTTTTGCGCGCACTCAAAATCAAGATGGGGTGTTACTGGTGTCACGATTGTTGCGCTTAGGCAAAATCACAAAAGCGGAGAATGATTCCAGTATTCGGCATCTAATCAAGGTAGTTTCTAATATTCAGACGCAGCGGCGAACCGCCAATATCAAGACCTATCAACTGATGTTGAACCTGTTTCTGGCAGATCGTGAGGAGAAGGACTTTGACGAGATTTATGTAAGTCCGCAGGGGCAGCGAATTTTACGGCACTATTTGACCAGTGGCGAGTATGACCATGTGCAACAAAACAACTTCGCCAAACAGGAACTGGCCAACTATTTCTACGAACGATCTGACTACTATGCTGGTATTGGTAAAGGCGTGTTGTCGCTGCGGTTAGAAGAAATGGGGGCCGAGATTGCCCTAAGTGCCGAATCCATTGAGCGTATCCGGCAACGTTATGAACGGGATCATAACAAACGCAATTTGAAGCTGGCAGAACGAGCGTTAAGTTTCTTTAAGACAGAAAATAAACCAAATGAAGGAGAGTCACTATGAAAGTAGCGATGATGCGAACCTATAAAAGTCCAGGGAGATTGGGGCGGATAACTAGTCTAGTGTGCAATCACTACGGCTTAGACTTTTTCTTTTTCAACCCAGAGGATGTCAATTTCAAAACCAAGACTATTAACGGTCTGTTTTATATCAATGGACGCTGGCGCCGTCAGGAAACCGGGTTTCCTTTGGCAGTCGACAATGAGGTTACGCACGATCAAGCCTTTATGCAGGCCTTAGACAAAGAGTGTTACCTGACGTGCCATCTCATCGGCTCTAAGCATGAAGTTTTCGAGCGATTAAGAAAAGCAGGTGGCTTTGAGGAGGTTCTGATTCCTTATATATCGGTGAAGTCTGCTAAAAGTATTTATGATTTTATGGAAGAACACGGACATACCTTGTTAAAACCAATTGTTAGTAATCAGGGTCGCAACATTTATACGGTTGAATTTGAAAAGAAAGGCATCATGGTTCATACCGACACAACCAGTGAATTCATGACGAAAACAGAATTCAATGATTTTTATAAAAAGATTTTGAAGCCACGGGTGTATATCGCTCAGCCTTTTATTCAATCAAAAAATAGTCAGGGCAACCCGATTGATGTTCGGATGCATGTTCGCAAAAACATTAATGGAGATTGGCGCAATGCGGCGATTTATCCACGAATTGGTATTGGCAAAGGGATTACGTCTAACATCAGCCAAGGTGGTGGCGTCAGCCCGCTGAACTCTTTCTTGGCAGCTAAGTATGGTGATAAATGGGAGGAAGTAAGGGATCGCCTATTTGAAGTCAGCAGCTGGTTCCCTAAGAAATTTGAAGAATTGTACGACTACGATTTCGATGCTTTTGGGATTGATTTTGGTTTAGATGAAAATGGCAAGCTGTGGTTGTTTGAGGTGAATACGTCACCTGGAGTGAAATACTTTGTGGCAGAGGATGCCGAATTACGGGCCCAGTATCTGAAGCATTGCGCAGAAAAATATGGGGTCAATAAAGAGCCGTATGTAAAGGCTGAATTCAAATTGCATTGATTTGTTAAAAACTAGTGATGATTAAGCTTTGGGCTAAGATAGGTTCATGATTTTTTCGATTATCAAGTCTTAAATGAGGAATTAGTAAAGTTGAATGGTTGTGTTTATATTTTTCATTTATTAGTCACTCAGTTCAATACGAAGAAAATAATTTTTTAATTTGTTCTTATTGTTCGTGGTCACCTCACAATGTCCAATAGTTATCGTGATATACTTCTGTACTTACACAATCAATCGAATAGATAAGTTACCAGCTACTATAAGAGCTTTCATATACAGATTAATGTTTTTTGAGCTTTAGGTGTAAAATTGGATAATTAATATATAAAAGATGTCCATTTTTTGGCACAAACAGGAACGTAAGTTTGTTTATAATGATCGTAATAAGTGATCACTTATAATAAAACTATGAGGAGATTTAAAAATGAAAAGAAGAAAGCATTATTTGTGTTTGTTAGCTCTGGGACTTATCTTTTTGTTCTTTGGAGGTACTAAAGCTGAGGCTGCAGAACGATCAGTTGTGATAGACAGATTTTTGACTATGATTTATTCGGAAAATAAGGAAGAAGCTATACCTATTAGAAATGCACAGTTAAAGATTCTTTACTATGATGCTCAAGGAAAAAGGCATGTTTTGCGTGATGATTTAGTTTCAGATGATAATGGAGAAGTCAAGAATGTAACTGTCAATGTTCCAGACGACATTATTCGTGTTTATTTTGAATATGTTTTAAGCCGACCAGAAGTAGGAAAAATTGTTAATTCTAAAGGAATAACCTATCGTCCAATAACAGGATTCGTGATACCTGACAACCGTACAATAGATGCCACTTTGGTTCGTTTTCTTCTTAATTCAAGTGTGGAAAATGGTAGAGAACATAATTATCAAGCGATAAAGATATGGAACAGATACTACGATATGGTAAATGAAACAAAAGATAGTGTTCAAATTGCTTTAGATGCATTTCCACAACTGAAACCAACCTTCAACTATTCATTCGATCCGATTCCAGTTTTGTACGAGCATAACTATAAAAAAACGAGTGGTCCCGCATTTACAAGCAGCGCTACTAGCTTTGGGGAAATCAAGAAAGATCAACCTTTTATAAGTATTCCTCATATTGACGCCATGAACACTTATACAAGGATTCAGCAAGATGAATTTTTTGATATTAATTTATCTCACGAGTGGGGTCATTGGACGATGCGCCAGGCAATAGGTCGATTGGTGGGAGGCGCATATAATGGACATACTGGTTTCAATGAAAATGAAGCATTAAGTTATAAAGAAGGATGGTCAGTCTTTCAAGCTAACCGGTACACATATGGGTATGATTGGAATTGGCATCTTGACAATTCGATCCAACGGGCACTCGGGAAGTACGAATTTTGCTATGGACGATCAACAAATTGGACAGTGAACAGCATTTTTCGGGATATTTATGATAGAGAGTCACCGAGAGAACCAGAGGACCAGTATGATCTTGCGAGAGCCTGGATGCCTAATGTAGGAAGTTTAGATCCTGAGTACAGACAAAAATTATCCACTGGTTTAATCTTCATTGTAATGGTGAATAGTAAAGCAAAAACGTTAGCAGAATATATTGCATATATGGAAGCGAATGATTTCATAAAAGATAAGCCAGCTTTTGAAGAAATGCTAAATCTCAATGGATTGGACTCAAAAGGTAGGTTTACGTTGGATGCCGAGAATAAAGCTATTGTTTACAAATAGAAAGTGGGATGTCAGTAGGCAAACAAGTAATTAAATCGTGGTCTATTGTTTTGATCTGTAAATAGAACTGAATTTCTTCATATATTTCTTCTTATAAGTGTTCACTTATAAATACAAATTGAGGAGAGACAATATGAACAATCAGTTGAGAGCATCAAAAAATAATGAAAAACTAAATTTTGAAAAACCAAAAGAACAAATTAGTCTATATTTCTTGAGAAATTGTATAGAAAATGCGTGGTTTGAGAATGACTTGGATAAATGGGAAGTGAATTCTGGACAAGTTGCAATTGAATCATTTTGCCAAAAAAATTACTTGACTGTTGATTCAATAGTTTCCTCTCAAGTCAAGCAGCGAATCCATTTGAAAAAAGGTCATACTTATTATCTATCCTTTATGGTAAATGTTACTCGTTATGTTCGAGGTGCTTTTGGGGTTAAGGTATATGGTAACCTGGATGCTGGTACGAGCGTGCTGGTGGGTAAAATGGAAACTACGAACGGATTTGAACGAGTATCTAGTATTTTCAAAGCAAATGAAGATTCTAACACCTTTATATATGTGGGTAGTATTGATTCGGCAAATGGAGCGAGCCAATTGGGTCAATTAACATTAATTGATTTATCAGATTTTTTTGGAATCAACAATGACCTATCGACTGTTGATGTTGAATCTCTGTTGTTCAAAAGTAACGCTACAGGTAACTTCATAAGCTTGACCTCGGATCAGCAACTCGGTTATCCACTATTGAGTGATGAGAGTTGCATTCAACAGTTTATTGATGCAATGAATGAGAAATCTAGATTGCTAAGCATGACCAAAACAATATTCAAAAATTCTCACGGCTTAGTAGCAGACGGACAGGTTTCAACTTCGCGAGACATGCTTTTACTCGCTTTGCAGGCTGCAGGAACAGAGAATCTGTTAAAGGTTTGGGGAGCCAAAAATTATACAGTATCGATTGAAGGGCCTCACGCCAGAGAATTAAAGCTCCGTTCTTTAGTAGCCAGTCCATTAATTGAAGAAGAGTACACATTTTTAGGCGGAAAAACAGGAACAGTGAATGCCAAGAAGACGAATGTGCTGCTTCTGTTAGCAGATAAAGCATCCAATCTATTTCTCACCACTGTTATGGGTGCTACTTCAAACGAAAATCGATTCATTGATGCAAGAAAACTGGTAAAAATTGCTCAAAAGCGATTGTCTAATCCAAGTTATCAACCAGACGAAAAATTATCTGCGGTTTCAGGCAGTGTACTAGCTATAACTGGTCATCCGTTATTTTGGGCAAATGCTTTACCGCCATCGCTTTATGAGATAAATGAAAATGAGCAGTTAGCACCAGTTTCCCTGAACAAAGTCATGACTGCCTTGTTGTTGTTGGAACATGTGGTTAATTTACATGAGACATTTACTTTTAAGGAGTCAGATATTACTCGAGGCAGTGGTCCTCAAATGTATGCAGGAGATACCATTAGTTTTCTCGATGCTTTGTATTTGATGTTGTTGCCAAGTTCGAATAGTACCGCAACGGCAGTTGGTCGAGTTGTAGGAAGACGGATGATTGCAGTGCGAGGGATTCATTAATCAGGCACGAAATCACGTTCCTGCAATGCTGTCTTTTTGGAGTGTTCCACGTATTCAGAGTTACAAGGAGGGCAAAATGAAATATGTACTCACCAAATCTGACAAAGAAAAGTTCGCAAAACTGCTTGAAATTAATGTGTTATCAAGAAAAGGTGCATTTACGTTAGATAATGAAGGAAATCCTCTGACTGAGCCGCCTCAGTCGGTTGATCCATTATCTAATGTTGATGAGGATTGGGATGAGTGTGTAGATTAAGTTCTGAAAAATATACCGCAGTCTATCATTCTTTTTCTATTTGAACTAGAATGGACGAACCTCAGCCACCTTAGTTCGTTGTTAAACAACTAATTTTTTGTCCCGACGAATTCGGTGGATTATTTTCAGATTTGTATATGATAGTAAATTGGCTAAAAGAAAAACTTCTTATAAAACAGCGGAGAACTTCTGCTAGATTTCCTTATCCACTATTTAAAAGATCTAATTAAGCATGAGAGGCGCCTACAACTTATCTATTATGAAATATAATAGTTCACGAATGTTATGAGGCTAACCACTACAATCGAAATAAACAAACAGAACACCTAGTTACTTCTAGTTAATAGAAGCAGCTAGGTGTTTTTATTATCTACAGTTACAAGCGTTGCTTAAATAAAAAGAACTTTTTTTCGAGTATAAGGTAACTAGTTAGATCATTCAGGCTGGATATGAACATAAAATTTATATTTTTGTTAGCTCTCTTTAATTAAATGATCCATTTTTGATATATAATAAGGGGCTGAAAGTTTAATTTTTCACATGACGTTTTATTGGCTGCGGGGGGAAATCTAGTAGTTGGAGTGGAATAATTGCAGTTAAAAATTTCATAGTCTTGGAAAAACCACGAGCCTTTGAATAGTTAAAACTCATTTTTTTCAATTTCTTATTCTTAACTGTTTTAATTATAGAATAGGCCGTGAAAATACGCAATATGTTTTAAAAAAATAATTAATATGGACAATTCTATTTATTCTTTATGGGTAGAGTTGGACAAAAAACGGGAGTTGATGCGGTTTTTTCTATTTACCGTCATTATTTCCGTCAATAGTAAGAAAGGAAGAAAATGGATGCGTAGAGGCGAAAACATCTATAAAAGAAAAGACAAACGGTGGGAAGGAAGGTATGCGGTCGGCAAAAAAGCGAACGGCAGAAAAAAATACCGTTCGGTCTACGGGAAAACACTACAAGAAGTAAGAAAAAAACTGTATCCGCTAAAGCTTAAATACCAAATTCTCCAAGAAGTGCAAGGAAGTTCGTGCATTTCTTTACAAGAATGGGGGATGATTTGGCTGCGAGATTTACAGGCAGAAATCAAACCTTCTACCTATGCCAATTATGAACATAAGCTGACTCACTATGTTTTATCGGTTATTGGTGAGTATGGAATGAACGAATTAAATGAAGAGATTGGGGGAACGTTACTGCAGTCGCTGCAACAGCGGAGACTAAAAGCTTCTACTATAAAGGTGATTTTTCGCATTACAAATCAGTGTTTAAATTATGCGATTGAAAAGCAACAATTGAACGTAAATCCTTTCTCTCGAATAAAGCTTCCCAAGGTGAAAAAGGCAGAAAATCAAGCATTAAGTAAACAAGCACAAAAGGATTTGGAAAAAACTGCTTTGGCTGAAGCAAATGGGAAAGGACTCTCGGTTTTAATGGCTCTCCACGCTGGTCTGCGCATCGGAGAAACGGCTGCTTTAACCTGGAATGACGTTGATTTTGAACGGAATTTGATCTGTGTTAAATCAACATTACAACGAATTTCAGGTATATTTGGAAGCAAAAAAACTAAGCTTATTCATGCAAGTTCAAAGACAGCGGCCTCTATTCGAGTGATTCCGATGAGTCAAACCTTGAGAAAGGTTTTGTTAGAGCACAAAATAAAATCAGAGGGCAATTATGTGTTATCCACGAATCTTAAACCATCAGAGCCTAGGCTTTTGACTTATCATTTCCATCGTATTCGTAAAAAAGCAAAGCTGCCAGACATTCATTTTCATCAGCTGCGCCATACGTTTGCTACAAGATGTATTGAGAGTAAAGGCGATATTAAAAGTGTCAGTTACTTAATGGGGCATAGCTCTGTAAAATTGACGTTGGACACCTATACCGATTCTTTACTGGATCAACGAATTCAAGTTGTAGAACAAATGGAAGAAGCCATTAGATAATCTTACAAAAAGTAAGTATGCTGTTTGTAGGAAGGACTTGTTTTTCTCTTTTTTAGAAAGCGCTTACTAATATTTGATGTCGAATTTAAGGAACTATATTAACTGTTAAGGCCTTTTTTAACCTGTCTTTGTTGCTTAATTTGATAAATGAAAAACATAGTGAAGTCGTTTATATACTTTTTTATCCGTCAATTCTGGTCAATTGATGGTTTTTTTTGTTGGTTTAAACATGATTTTAGCTGTTTTCCTGGTTTTTCCAAGACCATGAAAAAATTCACCTTCTATATGAAGTGAAAGTTTATCTATGATCCGATACTGAATAGGTACTAAATGCTTAAATCTGGGAGGTGAACAAATGAATATCCATAGACGGAATCCACTGGTTGAAGCCTTCCACTATGATCGTGTGAAGACGGAGCAATCAGAAGATCAAGTGCTCAATCTGAGTATTCTCCCACTTGAAACAGAACAGCCAGAACCCCTCAAGCGTCAGACAAGTACGATTGGTTTGCGCTTGGACTTTACGTTAACGGTGAAGCAATTCAAGGTGACTGGAAGCATCAGTCAAATAAACCACATTAAAGACAAGGTGGTTGAAACACGAGAAGATTTGACCGAGTCCGAGCTATCTGAATTAGCCGCACCTTTATTAGAGCTGGTCCAACGTTTGACCTATGAAATCAGCGAAATAGCACTGAATGAACCGGGTACGATGCTAGCCTTTAATGAAGTACCTACAGCATAGGCTATAACCCTTAATTATATAGAAAACAAATTGGACCTTCAAGTAAGGGGGATAGGCACGTTCTTATCTTATAGATGTAAGGAGAAAATACTGTGAATAGAAAACAAAGGTATCAACGGTTATTGGACAAAGAAATTTTTCGTTCTCGCTGCAAACATCCAAAATTGAAAAAAGGCATTATCGGGACTACGACACTGCTAGGTTCTGCCTCGATTGCGCTAAACAGTACCTCTGTTTTAGCCCATGCAGCAGAAGAAGTTATTGCCACTGAAAATAAAATCAGCAGTGAAGCACCACCAACAAGTGGGTCAATTTCATTTGGAGCTGCAACAGCTGACAAAACGGCAACGACTTCTACGGTTGATCAGACCAAGGCAACTGCCTCAGCTGAGACGAAAGAAGAAGCGAAGACTGTTGTTCAGGAAACTGCAAAAGCAGAAACGAGCGAACAACCAGTTGCACCTGATGAGAATAGTGAACAGGTCGTTTTACCTGATCAAAACAGTGCGGCAGCTGAAAACCAATCTGGAGAAGAAACGACAAATTCGGAATCGGATAAGGAAGAACTTCCAACGCCTAATTCAAATGGGGAAGAGGAAGCACCTACACCAGATCCAGGCGATACGGAGGGAGAAACACCCGATCCTACTCCTACGCCAGAGGAACCGGAACCAATTCCTGAACCAGGGAAGCCGGAGCCAGAGAAACCAAAACCAGAACCTGAGCCTGAAAAGGAAACGCCGACACCTGAACAGCCAAAACCAGCTGAACCGGAGAAAGAGACTCCGGTAACTGAATCAGAATATGAAGTTATTTACGTGCAACAGCCGGTGGAACAACCCGTTCAAGAACCAGCTCCAGAACCGATTGTTGTTCACTCACCGGAAAACGTGGTACCTGTTGGGCCCCAACAAACAACAGTGAGTCATGGCTCTATCAAGTTTGATCGGAATCTAACCACGACGGAGTTCATTGAAGAAATCGGGGAAGCGGCAAGAGAAGTCGGGCAAGAACATGACTTATATGCCTCAGTCATGATTGCCCAAGCCATTCTAGAATCCGGTTCTGGCGGCAGTCAATTGGCGCAAGCTCCAAACTACAATTTGTTTGGGATTAAGGGTGAGCATGAAGGCAAAAGTGTCAGCTTTGCCACTCAAGAAGACACGGGCGGCGGCAATATGACAACTATTCAAGCCAGCTTCAGAGCCTACGACGATTACGAAGATTGCTTTGAAGATTATGCCAAGCTGTTAAAAGAAGGGATTTCGGGCAATCCTGATTTTTACAAGGGGGCTTGGAAGACCACGACCGAGAATTATGAAGAGGCTACGGCTTTCTTAACTGGTAAGTACGCCACCGACACTTCTTACAATAAGAAGCTGAATGGCTTGATCGAAACCTACAACTTAACGCAATACGATCATCCGAAAGAAGAGGGGACAGCAACTAATCAAGTTGCTTCATCGGGGTATTTACTACCATTAAATGATTTTGTCGTGTCTAGTTCCTTTGGGATGCGCGGCAGTGAATTCCATCGCGGGATTGACTTAGCTGCAGGTGAAGGCATGCCTATTTTCGCTAGTAAAGCGGGCACGGTCTTAATCGCAGAATATCACTACTCATGGGGCAATTATGTCGTGATCCAGCATGAGAATGGTGAAACGACCTTGTATGCTCACCAACGCAACTTCGCAGTCAACGCAGGCGAACGAGTGGAGCAAGGACAAACGATCGGCTTTGTTGGTTCAACCGGGAATAGCACCGGCAGCCATTTGCACTTTGAATTGTGCTTAGATTCAACCTTAGCAGTGGAGCGACTGGTTGATCCAGCAACAGTATTGTTTTAGGAGGGGGAATTGAATGAAATTTGATGCAGAAAAGATTAAGAAAACCACGTTTCCCGTGGCATCTTTTTCGGGCTATCGGAAATACGACGTGGATGACTTCTTGTATTACGTCGCTAAGGATTATCGGCGATTTGAACAAGACAAGGAAGATCTAAAGGAAGAGATCGAGATGTTGACCACGCATCAGAAGAAACAAGCCGAAGAGATGAGCAAGGAACGTTCGGAATATGTGGTCACCATTCATGAACAGAAGAAAGAAATTGAAGACCTGGAACGCCAGCTGCGAGACCTGCAATTCAAGCAAAAGCAAGAACCAGTTAAGCCAACCGGCAGCACCTTCCAGGAAGCCATCCTGATTTCTCAGGAAGCTGCCTTGGAAATCGAGCGCAGTGCCGAAATAGAAGGTGCCAAAATTATTGAAGAAGCCCATGTGGAACGAGGGCGCATCATTAAAGAAGCCAAAGAAGAACAAGCACAGCTGATGCGAGAAGCCCAAGCGAAACGAGAAGGGCTGCAGCAGGAAATGGCTCGCCTGATTGAACAAATGGAAGCCAAGAAACAGGAAATGGAAAGCACCCGCCAACAAGAGCTGATGAAGCTGGAACAGGAAAAAGCCGTCATGCTGGAGGAAGCCAAAAATGAATTGGCACAGTTGGCCGAACAGATGGAACACACCAAACAGGAGCTGGAACTGGCTAAGCGAGAAGAAATCAACTTCCGCGATACGCTGATTTATGACTACAAGGCCGCTTTAGCTCGGGTCAATGATGAGAAGTGGGAGCACTGGGCCACGGCCTATCAGGAAGAATTGCAAAAAATCCAAGCGTAAGAAAGGAACTATGCCAATGAATTTTGAAGCCATTGAGATCAGGAAGCTGACCTTTAAGAAAAATGTTTTAGGCGGCTTTCGTCAGCTGGACGTCAATGATTTTCTGCGGAATGTGGCGGATGACTATGAGACCTACGACGAACGTATTCGCCGCTTAGTCGAAGAAAAGGATCGCTTGGACGCTGAGCTTGCCAAGCATCAAGCAGGACAACACACAGCAGTGACGCGATTGGAGCAGGAAAAAAATGAGTTACTGAAGAAAATTCAGCAGCTGGAACAGGAAAAGAAACAGCTGGAGCTTCAAAAAGAACCGCTGGAACGCTTCCAGGAGCTGCAGATTGAGTACGAGGATCTCAATAAGATGAAGCGCATTGCGCAAAAGACCCTGCAGGCCGCAGAAAAAGCAGCCAATCGACTGTTAGAGGAAGCTGAGAAAAAGAAAGCCACCTTGCTTTCTGAGGCGGAGCAACAAAAGACCAGCTTACTAAATGCGGCAGAAGAAGAGCGCCTGCAATACCTCTTCGATGCCAAGCTGGAAATCAGCACCCTGCAGAAGGAACAGGATCAACAGGCCAATGAACTCTTAGCCGAAAAAGCCAATTTAGAACAAAAACGGCAAGAGCTATTACAGCTGAGAACGCAAATTTGTGAGGAAGTCCAAACCTTCGCCGGCATGATGGCCGCAACTCGACAAGAAATCAGCCAAGAATACGTGAACAGCATCGAGACCTTAACGAAGCAGAACGAAGCCGTTCGTCAAAAGACACAAACCAGCAGCACACCACAAGAACCACCAACCCTGGTACTGACACAGGAGAAAGAGGTCATGTAAGTGGGGAAGAAAGCAGAGACGGCGTCGATCTATGATCCCTTTGTCCTGCGGTATTTAACGTTGGAAAAGAAGTTCAGTCAAAAGGTGATCTTTCTCTATGACTTCAAGGAATACAAGACGCTGAAGGAGATCTTAGTGTTGGCGGAAAAGGTGAAGGAATTACGAGAATAGACATATATTTATTACTTGCAAGCTAACTTGTATTAGATTCATTTAGGTATGAGTGAGGAGGGTTTGACTAGGGAAAGTAGTAGATCATTTATCATCATCGAATAAAAAGGAAAATGGGAAAGAAAAGGAGTTGGCTTAATATATGAGTCATAATAAGCGCGTTATGGTTTATCGGAGAGAACCAGTTAAGAAGTACAAAATGCATAAGGTTAAGAAACACTGGGTAGTGAAAAGTGGGGTAGCTGGAATTGTAACAGCTGCATCTGTTGGATTACCTGGATTGGCAAGTACCGTGCTAGCTGCAGAAGCAGATACTGAAATAACCAGTAGTACTAATAATAGTGGATTAATAGAAGATGATAATAGTTCTTTTGATTCACTGGCATCTATAAATGAGGAATCTAAATTAGTAAATACACAATCTGATTTAAATAGAGCTTCGAAAACTTGGATGGGAAATCAAGACGAAGGAATTCAAGTTTCTGATGTGTATGTCGTTGACGGAAGTGGAGCAGCTGTAAGTGGAAACTATGGTGGCCTAGGGATAGATAATGGAATACACTTCCAATTAGAATTAACTAATACTCAAATTAAAACAGGTGATATAGTAATTATTCCTATAACTTCTGATTTTAAAACCTTATTTGGAGATGTAACTTTATTTGGTGAACTTAAAACAGACTTAAATGGTATTGGAGCATTGAGTTATGTATCAAATGAAGTAGGATTTAAGATAGAAATAACTGAAGATATTACGGAAGAAAATGCAAAAAATGTTGAAGTAACTATTCCTGGTAGAACTGGTTCATTAATGGGGTTTCAAAAGACATTCGACAATGAAACTCAGACTTTAGCAGCTAAACCCGTAAACATTTATCTATCGGGTGAACCAAAACAAACTTTGACCTCATCAATGACTTGGGGACCAAGTGGGCCACAATGGACTAATAGGAGTGATATTGCTGCAGCCCCTAACTTAATGAGAAATATCTACTCTCTTGTAAATACCAGGAGCTTGGAAGAGTTATTGCAAGGAAGAGAAATTTCAATTCCTTATGACAATATTATACAAATGGAAAAAATAACCATTGAATCTGAGGCATCAGTAGTTTCAAGTTATACCGGCGAACATGGAGAAGATAATGTAGATGGATTTTATAATTCTATATATATGCCTTCCTCAGATGGAAATAATTTTTTTCAAATGTCAGAAGGTTTAAGTGGTAATGTTCTAAGATTTGTCCCTGTTCCAGAAGATGCTACTGATGAACAAATATTTGCATTATTAGAGGCTGCTGGTCCACAAACGTATACAGTAATAAAAACAGGGGATCATACTTATACTACAGCCAGAAATATTGGTTTAAAAGAAAATGGATTTACCTTGACAGACAGTAATGAGTACAAGGCGTTTAAAGATCGAACAGGTTTAGACACACCCGCAGAGTTTTTTGAAGATTTATATGGAGTAGAGTACACGGATCCCGTTGTAATCGAAAGAATTAATGATGCATATAGAAACTATGTTTTTAGTGATTATAATTTACTACATTTCTATTTCACCGATGATTCTAGAGAACATACTATGAGAGTCGAGTATTCAGATTCTACGGGCTACTCAACAGAAAGTAGAAGTACATCAACTGCCACTGTCGTAAATATTGAAAATCCATCATATATAACAGTCAACTATAAAAATAATGGTAATAAGAATCAAACAGTTAAAGGTAGTGATCGAATCTTTAACTTTGCAAGAAGAGATGGAGTGTTAACACCACCAGAAATTCCAGGATATAAATACGTGGGTTATGAAAATGCTCCAGATAGCTTTGTTGATAACGGAGATGGAACTTACACTTATACGCAGGCAGAAGAAAATACTGAATCTGTTGATTTCTTATATGAGCCTTTAAACTATACTGTTCCAGTTAACTACATCAAAAAAGATGCTGAAGGGAATGAAACCTTACTAGATCAAGGAACACCAATTACAGGTACTACTGGACAAAGTAGATTAGTTCGGGCATCAAGTAACTATCGGACTGAAGGACTAGTATTACTTGCTGACTCTGCAACACTTCAGTATGTTATTGGACCTGATGCTGATCCCGAAATCAATTTTTACTATCAAGAAGTTGGATCAGTCATTTACGATGTTAGCGCTTATCCAGGCGATTCTGGATTAACAAATACTCAATATAGTGTGAATGCTGATTTGATTTCAGTTGCAAATGTGGCTATTACAAATGTTCCTGAAGGGTATCACTTAGAAGATGCTTCAGGTAATGACTATAACAATGGAGGATCGATTACTCCTGCAAGCCCAACTGAAGATACTCATCTTAGATTAGTTCCTAATGAGACTACTATCACTTATAACTTTGTTGACACAAATGGACAACCTATAGAAACTCAGCAAACTATTGTTGATAATACTACAGTTAATGCAGATATTACAGATAAATCTGTTCTTATTAATGGATACACTTTAAAAGCGGATAGAACTGTAATCACTGGAGCTACGGAAGAGAATAAAGTGGGAACGAAGGGTCCTGTGACGGTCACTTATACGTACGCTGAGCTAGGTAGTTATGAAATAACCAGCGACGAAGAAGGATTTACAGGTACAACAGAAATTAAGTTTACTAATGATCCTACAGACAAATCCAAGGTGCTAGAGTCTAATGAAGCAAATGTACCTACGATTCCCTATCATGAAGGATTTGATGCCTATTACAATGGTGAAAAACTTGAGTTAATTGATCCCGATAACCCAGGAGCTGGATACAAGGCTCCAACGGTTAAAGAAGGAGACGAAGATAAAAAAATAACTATTGATTACAAGCTAGCTGACGATGACAGCGACTCTGAATCGGATAGCGATTCAGACTCAGATAGTGACTCAGATTCGGATTCCGACAGTGATTCAGACTCAGACAGTGACTCAGATTCCGATAGCGATTCGGATTCCGACAGCGACTCAGATTCAGACTCGGACAGTGACTCAGATTCCGACAGTGACTCAGATTCTGATAGCGACTCAGACTCGGACAGCGATTCAGACTCAGATAGCGACTCAGATTCGGACAGTGACTCAGACTCGGACAGCGATTCAGATTCCGATAGCGATTCGGACTCGGACAGTGACTCAGACTCGGACAGCGATTCAGATTCCGATAGCGATTCGGACTCGGACAGTGACTCAGATTCCGATAGTGATTCAGACTCAGACAGTGATTCAGATTCAGATAGTGACTCAGACTCGGACAGTGACTCAGATTCCGATAGCGATTCAGACTCGGATAGTGACTCAGATTCCGATAGCGATTCAGACTCGGATAGTGACTCAGATTCGGACAGCGATTCAGACAGTGACTCAGATTCCGATAGTGATTCAGACTCGGACAGTGATTCAGATTCCGATAGCGATTCGGACTCAGACAGCGATTCGGATTCCGATAGTGATTCAGACTCGGACAGTGACTCAGATTCTGATAGCGATTCAGACTCGGACAGTGATTCAGATTCCGATAGCGATTCGGACTCGGATAGTGATTCAGACTCAGACAGCGACTCGGATTCCGATAGCGATTCAGACTCAGACAGCGATTCAGACTCGGATAGTGATTCGGATTCAGACAGCGACTCAGATTCGGACAGTGATTCGGATTCGGACAGCGATTCGGACTCAGATAGTGACTCAGACTCGGACAGTGACTCAGATTCCGATAGCGATTCAGACTCAGATAGTGATTCGGATTCCGATAGCGATTCAGATTCTGATAGTGATTCGGATTCAGACAGCGACTCAGATTCCGATAGTGATTCAGATTCGGACAGTGACTCAGACTCAGATAGCGACTCAGATTCGGACAGTGACTCAGACTCGGACAGTGACTCAGATTCCGATAGCGATTCAGATTCGGACAGTGATTCGGACTCAGACAGCGATTCAGATTCCGATAGCGATTCGGACTCAGACAGTGACTCAGACTCGGATAGTGATTCAGACTCAGACAGTGATTCAGACTCGGACAGCGACTCAGATTCCGATAGTGATTCAGACTCGGACAGCGATTCAGACAGTGACTCAGATTCCGATAGCGATTCAGATTCGGACAGTGATTCGGACTCAGACAGCGATTCAGATTCCGATAGCGATTCGGACTCAGACAGTGATTCAGACTCGGACAGCGACTCAGATTCTGATAGCGATTCAGACTCGGATAGCGACTCAGATTCCGATAGTGATTCAGATTCAGATTCAGATTCCGATAGCGATTCAGATTCGGACAGTGATTCGGACTCAGACAGCGATTCAGATTCCGATAGCGATTCGGACTCAGACAGCGATTCGGATTCAGATAGTGATTCAGACTCGGACAGTGACTCAGATTCTGATAGCGATTCGGACTCGGATAGTGATTCAGATTCCGATAGCGATTCGGACTCGGACAGTGACTCAGATTCCGATAGTGATTCAGACTCAGACAGTGATTCAGATTCAGATAGTGACTCAGACTCGGACAGTGACTCAGATTCCGATAGCGATTCAGACTCGGATAGTGACTCAGATTCCGATAGCGATTCAGACTCGGATAGTGACTCAGATTCGGACAGCGATTCAGATTCCGATAGTGATTCAGACTCGGACAGTGATTCAGATTCCGATAGCGATTCGGACTCAGACAGCGATTCGGATTCCGATAGTGATTCAGACTCGGACAGTGACTCAGATTCTGATAGCGATTCAGACTCGGACAGTGATTCAGATTCCGATAGCGATTCGGACTCGGACAGTGACTCAGATTCCGATAGTGATTCAGACTCAGACAGTGATTCAGATTCAGATAGTGACTCAGACTCGGACAGTGACTCAGATTCCGATAGCGATTCAGACTCGGATAGTGACTCAGACTCGGACAGTGACTCAGATTCCGATAGTGATTCAGACTCGGACAGTGATTCGGATTCCGATAGTGATTCAGATTCGGACAGTGATTCAGACTCGGATAGCGATTCAGACTCGGATAGTGACTCAGATTCGGACAGCGACTCAGATTCCGATAGCGATTCAGACTCGGATAGTGACTCAGATTCCGATAGTGATTCAGACTCGGACAGTGATTCGGATTCCGATAGCGATTCGGACTCGGACAGTGACTCAGATTCCGATAGTGATTCAGATTCGGACAGTGATTCAGATTCGGACAGCGACTCAGATTCCGATAGTGATTCAGACTCGGATAGTGACTCAGATTCGGACAGCGACTCAGATTCCGATAGCGATTCAGACTCGGATAGTGACTCAGATTCGGACAGTGATTCAGACTCGGATAGCGATTCGGACTCGGACAGTGACTCAGATTCCGATAGTGATTCAGACTCGGACAGTGATTCAGATTCCGATAGCGATTCAGACTCGGACAGCGACTCAGACTCGGATAGTGACTCAGATTCCGATAGCGATTCAGACTCGGATAGTGACTCAGATTCCGATAGCGATTCAGACTCGGATAGTGACTCAGATTCCGATAGCGATTCAGACTCGGATAGTGACTCAGATTCCGATAGCGATTCAGACTCGGATAGTGACTCAGATTCCGATAGCGATTCAGACTCGGATAGTGACTCAGACTCGGACAGCGATTCAGACTCGGATAGTGACTCAGATTCCGATAGCGATTCAGACTCGGATAGTGACTCAGATTCCGATAGCGATTCAGACTCGGATAGCGATTCAGACTCGGATAGTGACTCAGATTCCGATAGCGATTCAGACTCGGACAGCGACTCAGACTCGGACAGCGATTCCGATTCGGACAGCGATTCAGATTCGGATAGCGATTCAGACTCGGATAGTGATTCAGACTCGGATAGTGACTCAGATTCCGATAGCGATTCAGACTCGGATAGTGACTCAGATTCGGATAGCGATTCAGACTCGGACAGCGATTCCGATTCGGACAGCGATTCAGACTCGGATAGTGACTCAGATTCCGATAGCGATTCAGACTCGGATAGTGACTCAGATTCCGATAGTGATTCAGACTCGGACAGTGATTCAGATTCAGACAGTGACTCAGACTCGGATAGCGATTCAGATTCGGATAGCGACTCGGATAGCGACTCAGACTCAGACTCGGACAGTGACTCAGACTCGGACAGTGACTCAGATTCTGATAGTGATTCAGACTCAGACAGTGATTCAGATTCCGATAGTGATTCAGACTCGGATAGCGATTCAGATTCCGATAGCGACTCGGATAGCGACTCAGACTCAGACTCGGACAGTGACTCAGACTCGGACAGTGACTCAGACTCGGACAGTGACTCAGACTCGGACAGTGACTCAGACTCGGACAGTGACTCAGACTCGGACAGTGACTCAGACTCGGACAGTGACTCAGACTCGGACAGTGACTCAGACTCGGACAGTGACTCAGACTCGGACAGTGACTCAGACTCGGACAGTGACTCAGACTCGGACAGTGACTCAGACTCGGACAGTGACTCAGATTCTGATAGTGATTCAGACTCAGACAGTGATTCAGATTCCGATAGTGATTCAGACTCGGACAGTGATTCAGATTCCGATAGTGACTCAGACTCGGATAGCGACTCGGATTCAGACAGTGATTCAGATTCCGATAGTGATTCAGACTCAGACAGCGATTCAGACTCGGATAGCGACTCAGACTCGGATAGTGATTCAGATTCCGATAGCGATTCAGACTCGGATAGTGATTCAGATTCAGACAGTGACTCAGACTCGGATAGCGATTCAGATTCCGATAGTGACTCAGACTCGGATAGCGATTCGGACTCGGACAGCGACTCAGATTCAGACAGTGACTCAGATTCCGATAGCGATTCAGATTCAGACAGTGATTCAGATATTGGTAAGAAACTTCCTACTACGGGAAATAATAGTGGAACAGCTAACAATACTACTAGTAAAAACTTACCAAAAACAAATTCTGAGGAAGAAACAATCAAATATGCTATTTCTGGAATAGGATTAGTTGGTTTAGGAGTAACATTCTATAGTACGTCTCGTAGGAAAAAGAGAAATGATGGCAAAGAGAACGGCTAATATAGAATAAGCAAAAATGAAGGCTACACAACTAGACTATACCTAGCAGTGTAGCCTTTCTATTTCAAGAGGAGTGAAAAGATTGAAATCACGCATATATTCAATGAAGGATAATACATCTCAGATTGTTTATAGGAAAAATAGAAAGAAGCTTATTTTATCAAGTAGCCCAATGATCTTTTTCCTAATCAGTTCGTTAACATTTAGCAACAATTCTTATGCGGAAGGTATTGATAATTCAAAAGAAGTTAGTAACACAACTGATTTTACCTTTACTACAGTAAATCAATATTTATCTTTAGGAAGAGATAATGGGGAAGTTCCACCTTACTTAGTGCCACCTGAAGGCATGTCTGGACGAGAACAAGAACTATATTATCAGATGATTTATCAGGTTTTGCTAAGTGCTGAGCCTTATTACAATGAACCCAATATACCTGAGTTGATTGATCAATTATTAGAGGCTCGTGCAAAAGATTCATTAAACTTTCTTGGAACAGTCAAAATAGCAGCCGATAATTTATCAGAAGCAACTACTAATGCAAAAAGTCAGAGAGATCAAGCAATACTAGAAGCAAATAATGTATTAGGGTCAAGTGACAATAGAGATCCATATGGTGATGGATCAATAACTTATTATAATTTTTTAGATCCTGCATATAATGCTCTATCAGAGGGAATAGTAGAAATTGGAAAAATTCCAGCGGGTATCACTACTGCTAAACTTATTGAACTAACTAATACTTTCAGATCATTAGGTGACCAAGCGTTAAATGAAGCTATTGAGTATTTGGGTGAGCCTAGCCCAAACTCTGATCAATGGGTTGCTGAAACAACAGTTACCTATAAATATGTCAATGATTTAGGGAGAGAAATTGCTCCTGCAGCAACTAAATCCGCAAAAGCAAATGAAGCCATTGAAGACAATCCAGAAACGATTGATGGCTTTACATTTTTGCGAAAATCGGATGACTCAGCAGAGACTGCTGCGGAAGATGGTAGTTCGGTAGTGACTTATATTTACGAGGGTAACGCATCGACTATTACCTACAGATACATTAATCAGGTAGGAGACAAGATATTAGAGCCAATCGAGGTTTCAACTCGTGTGGGAGACGAGATTGAAAGTAACATTCAAACAATTTCACATTACTCATTCTCAGAGATTGATGAGAGTAACTCAGATGCAGATAATTTTGTTGATCCAGACGGTAAGTCGATCATAACTTATATTTATATCGGTGATGAATCGAGTATTGCTTACCAATATATAAATCAACATGATAGAGAATTAAATGTTGAAGTGATTCCTGCTAGAGTTGGCGACAACATAGTAAATAAAGAAATAGCCATTCCGGGCTATACCTTTATAGAATCTGAAAGTAATTCAGATGATACGAAAGTTAAGCCTAACCATGAATCATTAGTAGTTTATAAATATCAGGGTAATGCTACAACGATCACTTACAACTATTATGACAAAGATAATAATTTTATAACTAGTGATAATAAAGATGTCTTTGTAGGAGATACTATTTCAGAAAATAAGCAAGTTATCTCAGGATATTTATTAGTTGAGAAACGTTCCGACTCAGATGAAGGAATTGTCAGTGAAAATGGATCAACGATTAACTATATATATAGTAAGTTAGGTTCATATGAATTGACTCCAATCAGTCCAGAAGATGAAACAGAATATGTTCAGTATGAAAATGATTCTACTGACCCAAGTGCTATATCTGAAGGAGATATCTTCATTCCATATTACCCCGGGTACGTAGCAACATGTGATGGGGAAGAGTTGGAGCTTATTGACGAAACAAAACCAGAATTAGGATACAAAACACCTAAAGTAAAAGATCCAGAGAAGAATACAGTTATTGTATATGCAGAAGACGATGAAAGTGATTCCGATGCTGACTCAGATTCAGACAGCGATTCAGATTCCGATAGCGATTCAGACTCGGACAGCGACTCAGATTCCGATAGTGATTCGGACTCAGATAGTGACTCGGATTCTGATAGCGATTCAGACTCAGACAGTGACTCAGATTCCGATAGTGATTCAGATTCCGATAGCGATTCAGACTCGGATAGCGATTCAGACTCGGATAGCGACTCGGATTCGGACAGCGACTCAGACTCGGATAGCGATTCGGATTCGGATAGTGACTCAGACTCGGATAGCGATTCAGACTCAGACAGCGACTCGGATTCAGACAGTGATTCAGACTCGGATAGCGATTCGGATTCGGATAGCGACTCGGATTCGGACAGTGATTCGGACTCGGATAGCGATTCGGATTCAGACAGTGATTCAGACTCGGATAGTGATTCAGACTCAGACAGTGACTCAGATTCGGATAGTGATTCGGACTCAGACAGCGATTCGGATTCAGACAGCGACTCAGATTCGGACAGTGATTCGGACAGCGATTCGGATAGTGATTCGGATTCGGACAGCGACTCAGACTCGGATAGCGACTCAGATTCGGATAGTGATTCAGACTCAGACAGCGACTCGGATTCAGACAGTGATTCAGACTCGGATAGCGATTCGGATTCTGATAGCGACTCAGACTCGGATAGCGACTCAGATTCGGACAGTGATTCGGACTCGGATAGCGATTCGGATTCAGACAGTGATTCAGACTCAGACAGCGACTCAGATTCGGACAGTGATTCGGACTCGGATAGCGACTCAGATTCGGATAGTGATTCAGACTCAGACAGCGACTCGGATTCAGACAGTGATTCAGACTCGGATAGCGATTCGGATTCTGATAGCGACTCAGACTCGGATAGCGACTCAGATTCGGACAGTGATTCGGACTCGGATAGCGATTCAGACTCAGACAGCGATTCGGATTCTGATAGCGACTCAGACTCGGATAGCGACTCAGATTCGGACAGTGATTCAGACTCGGATAGCGATTCGGATTCAGACAGTGATTCAGACTCAGACAGCGACTCGGATTCAGACAGTGATTCAGACTCGGATAGCGATTCGGATTCTGATAGCGACTCAGATTCGGACAGTGATTCGGACTCGGATAGCGACTCAGATTCGGATAGTGATTCGGATTCAGACAGCGACTCGGATTCAGACAGTGATTCAGACTCGGATAGCGATTCGGATTCTGATAGCGACTCAGACTCGGATAGCGACTCAGATTCAGACAGCGACTCAGACTCGGATAGCGATTCGGATTCTGATAGCGACTCAGACTCGGATAGCGACTCGGATTCTGATAGTGATTCAGATTCAGACAGCGACTCAGATTCAGACAGTGACTCAGATTCTGATAGTGATTCGGATTCAGACAGCGACTCAGATTCTGATAGTGATTCAGACAGCGACTCGGATTCGGACAGTGACTCAGACTCGGATAGCGATTCGGATTCTGATAGTGATTCAGACTCAGACAGCGACTCGGATTCGGACAGCGATTCAGATTCAGACAGTGACTCAGATTCTGATAGTGATTCAGACTCAGACAGTGATTCAGATTCGGATAGTGACTCAGACTCAGACAGTGACTCAGATTCCGATAGCGACTCGGATTCTGATAGTGATTCAGACTCGGACTCGGATAGCGATTCAGATTCGGACAGTGACTCGGATTCCGATAGTGATTCGGATTCGGACAGCGATTCAGATTCCGATAGCGATTCAGACTCAGACAGTGATTCAGACTCAGACTCGGATAGCGACTCAGACTCAGATAGCGACTCAGATTCTGATAGTGATTCAGATTCCGACAGCGATTCAGACTCGGACAGCGACTCAGATTCTGATAGTGATTCAGACTCGGATAGCGACTCGGATTCGGACAGCGACTCAGATTCTGATAGCGATTCAGACTCAGACAGCGACTCAGATTCTGATAGTGATTCGGATTCAGACAGTGACTCAGATTCTGATAGCGACTCAGATTCTGATAGCGACTCAGATTCTGATAGCGATTCGGATTCTGATAGTGATTCAGACTCAGACAGCGACTCGGATTCCGATAGTGATTCGGATTCGGACAGCGATTCGGATTCCGATAGTGACTCAGATTCAGACAGCGATTCAGATTCCGATAGTGACTCAGACAGCGACTCAGATTCTGATAGCGACTCAGATTCTGATAGCGACTCGGATTCGGACAGTGATTCAGATTCTGATAGTGACTCGGATTCCGATAGTGATTCAGACTCGGACAGTGATTCAGATTCCGATAGTGATTCAGATTCTGATAGTGACTCAGACTCGGATAGCGATTCAGATTCCGATAGTGACTCAGACAGCGACTCAGATTCGGACAGTGATTCGGACTCGGACAGCGATTCAGACAGCGACAGTGATTCGGATTCGGACAGTGATTCGGACTCGGATAGCGATTCAGATTCGGACAGCGACAGTGACTCAGATTCCGATAGTGATTCAGATTCGGACAGTGATTCAGATTCCGATAGTGACTCAGACTCAGACAGTGATTCAGATTCCGATAGTGACTCGGACTCAGACAGCGACTCGGATTCAGATAGTGATTCGGATTCGGACAGCGATTCAGATTCCGATAGTGACTCAGACAGTGACTCAGATTCCGATAGTGATTCAGACTCAGACAGTGATTCAGATTCCGATAGTGACTCAGACTCGGATAGCGACTCAGACTCAGACAGTGACTCAGATTCGGACAGCGATTCAGATTCCGATAGTGATTCAGACTCAGACAGCGACTCGGATTCAGATAGTGATTCAGACTCAGATAGCGACTCAGATTCCGATAGCGACTCGGATTCGGACAGTGATTCAGACTCGGATAGTGACTCGGATTCCGATAGTGATTCCGATAGTGATTCAGACTCAGACAGTGACTCAGATTCCGATAGTGATTCAGACTCAGACAGTGACTCAGACAGCGACTCGGATTCGGACAGTGATTCAGATTCTGATAGTGACTCGGATTCCGATAGTGATTCAGACAGCGACTCAGATTCTGATAGTGATTCAGACTCGGATAGTGATTCAGATTCCGATAGTGATTCAGATTCGGACAGCGATTCCGATAGCGATTCAGACTCAGATAGTGATTCAGACTCAGACAGTGACTCAGACTCGGATAGCGATTCAGATTCGGACAGTGACTCGGATTCCGATAGTGATTCAGACTCGGACAGTGACTCAGACTCAGACAGTGACTCGGATTCAGATAGTGATTCAGACTCAGACAGTGATTCAGACTCAGACAGTGATTCAGATTCCGATAGTGACTCAGATTCGGATTCGGACAGTGATTCAGACTCGGACAGCGACTCAGATTCCGATAGCGACTCGGATTCGGACAGTGATTCAGACTCGGACAGCGACTCAGATTCCGATAGCGACTCGGATTCGGACAGTGATTCAGATTCTGATAGTGACTCGGATTCCGATAGTGATTCAGACTCAGACAGCGACTCAGACTCGGACAGTGATTCAGACTCGGATAGTGATTCAGATTCGGACAGCGATTCAGATTCCGATAGTGACTCGGATTCCGATAGTGATTCGGATTCGGACAGTGACTCAGATTCCGATAGCGACTCAGACTCCGATAGCGATTCAGATTCTAATAAGAAACTTCCGACAACTTTGAGCAATTCTCCTGTTTCTAAGACGAAAAAAGCAGGCGCACTTCCGAAGACGGGAACAGATGTTAAAGAATCTTCTTATCCGTTAGCTGGTTTAGGAGCTATAGGAATTGGTTTATTAGGCTTAAAAGACAAACTGAGAAGGAAAAAGCGAAAAACAAAAGATACAATCGATGATTTTTTTGATCAGAATGAGTAGGAAATTGTAACATGACGAACGATCTTTCTATAACAAAGAATTGATAAGTTTAGATAGATCGTTCGTTTTTTTTCAGAAAGGGAAAATATGAAGAAAATTTTAGTGAGGTTTTGTTCTTTTGTTTTGATTATAGGGGGTCTTTTTCTTCTATTTAACAAACCGCTAAGAAACTATTTTATAAAGAATACCGGAGAAAACTATGCAATCGCACACCTAAGTAAACAAGAGCTTGAGAATAATAAACGGAGAAAAAGTTCTTTTGATTTTAATAAAGTACAATCACTTAACTCCGAGGCCATCTTGAAATCTCAGATAAATGGGAAGAAAAACAATCTTCCTGTTATAGCTGGAATTGCTATACCGAGTGTGAATATTCGGCTGCCAATTTTTAAAGGCCTTTCTAATGAGTCATTGCTTTATGGAGCAGGCACGCTTGCACCCGATCAAGAGATGGGGATAGGAAATTATGCTTTAGCCAGTCATCGCTCAGATCAACCCAACCTTTTGTTTACACCTTTGGAAAATATAAATATGGGAGACAAAATTTTCTTAACTGACTTAACGAATGTCTATACATATCAAGTAAATTCAAAAGAAAGGATTGAGCCTTCCCGTGTTGAAGTGTTGGAGGAAGTACCCGATAAAGAATTAGTTACATTAATTACTTGTGGAGATTTATATGCTGAGACTAGGTTAGTGGTCCAAGGTGAACTAATCCAGACAACTTCTATAAGGAAAATAACAAAAGAAATGAGTGAGGCGTTTGATTTGCCGATTCAATCTTATTGATAAAGCTTATCTTCATATAACTATAGGAGATTATTAGTACAAAGTTATTCTTTAGGAGATAGTAGAAAAATTAATTAGTTCATTTCAAGACTGAAAACTTGGAATGATTAGGAGGAGGACTCATGACACGCACACGTTCTAGTGTAATGAGAGAAGTAAAACTAGCCTTAAAAAGATTGATTAAAGAAGAAAATACAGGGGTTCAATTTTTTATCACTACCTGTGTTGAAGACAAGCGTGGAAAGGTTTGGCATACAACTGGATCAACATTTGAAAGAGCTTGGGTAAAGGTTGAACGTTATCTAAAAAAATATCCAATTTTACCTAAGTGGGTAAAAATCGAGCTGATTGATTCGGTTAAAAAAGTAAGTGCTGAAGAGGGAAAACAAGCTTTTCTCAAAATTCAGCGAAACAACTATTTCCGTTTTGGAGTGAAATTCAAAAAAGATAATCTATATACCTTCTTGCCAGAAGAAATTGTTGGGAATGCTTTATTGGTTCCGCATCCAGACCATAGCATTGTAAGAAAAGACGCGCGTTTGCGTCTCAATGAAGGAAATTTAAGAGGATATATAAAACGCCGCGATAAAAGAGGTGTAGCAAATCCTTTGGCCGTATTCGATAAAGAATGGGAATTTTTCACTAAAAAAGGAATTTTTATTGAAGAGGGGAAGATTTATCCATTAGAAATAGAGTCATACGGTCAAGGAATGCGTGTCATAAATGAAGAAAATCAATGGGAAATGTTGGATCAAGGAATTATTAGAGGTGCGAACTATTTAGTGGATCAAATTGAAGATAATGGAAAATTTATCTACGGATACTTTCCTGCTTATGGAAAACTAATTAATAGTTACAACAGTGTCCGTCATTACTCAAGTTTATACGCATTGTTAGAAGCATATGAGTATTTAAATGCGAAGGAGCTAGTTGATGAAGACTTCCTGCACAAAATTGAACAAGGTATTAACTGGGGATTAGAGAATCTTACTCAGAAAGTTAATGAGAACTATTATGTAATTGAAAAGCTAAAGGACGGGATTGAACTAAAGCTTGGAGCACAGGCTATGGTTATTTTGGCTTTGACTAAATACCAAATGGTTACTGGGAACCCATGTTTTTTACCAGAGATTAAAAGATTTTTAAATGGCATGGAGGATTTTATTGCTGCAGATGGTTCTACTACCCATGTTTTAAACAGCGATTTAACTGAAAGAGAGACTTTTAGGATTATCTATTACGATGGGGAAGCACTATTTGCAATTATGCGTGCATACCCTTTGGTAAAAGAAAAGAAATGGTTGAACCTAGCTGAGTTATTGATGAACAGCTTTATTGAGAAGGGGTATGAGCGGCATCATGATCATTGGCTAAGCTACTCAGTAAATGAATTAACCAGCTATGTACCAAAAAGAAAGTACTTTGAATTTGGAGTTCGAAATGCTTTGGACAACTTAAGCTTTATTGAGAATAGAGATACCGCCTATCCAACGATGCTGGAGTTATTAGTAGCTGCTGTCAAAATGTTCTCTCGGATACAGGAACTGGATTTGGGTACATCACTCTTCACACTTAAGGAATTTACTCAGCTGAAAAAGGTAATGGAAAAAAGAGCCATTCATGAATTAAAGACTGGGACAATGTGGCCTGAATTTGCGATGTTCTTTGCTTATCCTGAAACGATTGAAGGTGGGTTTTATGCGCGACATGACCGCTGTCGAATGAGAATTGATGATGCCGAACATTTTTTATCAGGGTTTATTAATTATCGAAACTATGACTTAGCTTTAGAGCAAAAAAACAGAGAGATAATTTTTCAATCTGCAAGCAACTAATTGTAATTCACAAGTAAATCATTATGTGGCTCGAGAACGATTATCCATTTTTTTATGACTCAGCGAATACTGTTTAAAAAAGAGAGGGATATAACTATGGCAGATTTCTTTCAGCTTATTATCCAAATTATTAAGAATCTGGGGATCAGAAGGTTCATTTTTATCTTATTCATTTCAGCAACGATTATTCAATTCCTAAGACAAAGGCTTGAGCATCGGAAGCACGAAGATGAAACGACAAATATCGATGACATTTATGAAATGGATGAGAATGGTCTTTATCCATGGGAAGTAGATACGGACGACTCGCCTGAACGGATTCCTAAAGATGCCACAAGATATGTGAATAGGAAAAGTCCAAAACGTGGCGGATGGTAAGAAATACCTCAAATTTTACAAAAACTAATTGAAATAGATCATTTTATTTTTGGATAGAGCTGCATTATTCAAGGCAGCTGATGAATAAAAAATGAATCTTCTTGAATGAGAGGAAGTATACATTATGCAGCCAATCTTGATATTAACCAAGAACTTGCTGGTGGAAAAGCAAATACAAGAACAATTGCAGCAATTGAATTACGAAGTGTGGTGTTCCTTTCAACTGTTGAAGCAAGTAAAAAAAGACCCGCAGGTGATTGACCAATTTCAAGTGATTATTTTCAGCGAAACGGTGACCAACAAGGAGATTACGGATATTTTATCTCAACTTACATCAAAAAAAGCCATCCTTTTTCGCAAATTCAGTGTGGCTCCCACCTTGGAGGAACAGGAACAATTACGAGAAATAGGTGTAACAGAATGGCTGACAGAGGATATCTCTATTGATGTGTTGCGAGAATGTTTAGCTGAAAAGTTGGACCAGCTGCAACAGGAAGAAGAACTAAATGTGCACTCATTACGTGAGACTACACTGTTGACGAATCAGATTTTCGAGAATTTCTTAAATACGTTAACCAAAAAAGAGAAGCAGGTGTTTCTTTATTTGCAGGAAGCACATGCAGACATTGTTTCCCGCGAAGCACTGTGCGAATACCTTTGGCATGAACCCTTAAGTCATTCCCGGATGTCGCAGTTGTCAGTCTTGGTGAAAAATATCAAACAGAAGTTGAAGGATGTGGGATTTAGCGATGATTTGTTGCGGACGATTTGGGGAAAGGGCTATTGTTTGATGCCGGAATTCTTTACCCTAATTTGGACGCAGGAGGAGTAGAGAAAGCACCAAAATTTTAATAGAAACAGAGGAGTGTGAATACGTGAATAAGATCCTGATACTCACAAAAAACATATTGGCTGAACAACAGCTGCAAAAACAGCTTCAGCTATTGAACTATGAAGTGTTCTGTTCTACCGATATTTTTAAGAATAGTCAAATGATTTCTATTCTACAATACTTTCCAGTAGTGATGCTGAGTGAAACAATTAGTAATTTGGAGGTGGCTAAGTTTCTTTCTTTGATAGACAAGGGAAGCAACTTAGTGATTCGCTTGACTGCTGAGGATTCAACAGAAGAAAACAAAACAGAATGGCAAGAGAAGGGAATGACTGGTTGGTTATCCAAGCACCTTTCTTCAGACGCTATACGAGAAAATTTGATGTTGCTGCAAAGTGCTTATTATGAAAAACGATTGGAACAAGAACCCAAGGAATGTCCACCGATTCAAAAAATGGAAAATCGCTCCTTGCAAACCACGACTGGGCGCATCTTTTTTTCTAAAAAAGAGGAGCGATTGTTTAAATTGCTGCTGGAGGCACAGGGAAGCATGCTGTCACGTAAAGAAATTTGCGACATTCTATGGTCGGAAGGCGAAACGGATTCCAACCGCAGTCAGCTTTCTTGTATTGCTACAAAGATTAAAACCAAATTTAAAAGCATTGGCTATCAGGGTGAGACGATCATTACAAAATGGGGACAAGGCTACGCATTGGCACCTACTTTCTATTCTTATCTGACCACTGGACAGATCGAAGAGGAATTTCCGGACTATCTGCGAGAAAACGCGTTAGTGTCTTCACAGATTTAACGAAAAAGAAACTATGTAGAATCGAGGCAGCTGATGAAAGCCATTGTAATGGATATCGATAATACCTTTTGCGAGAAAAAGGGAAACAAGGAATATGCTGATCTGGAACCAATCCAAGAAGTAGTAGATCAGATGAAAGCTTATAAAGCAAAAGGCTACAAGATCATTTTATATACAGCCCGGCAAATGCGAACGTATCAAGGAAATGTGGGCTTGATTACTGCCAACATGGTGCCGGTGTTGACCGAATGGTTGGAGAAGTGGGCAATTCCTTATGACGAATTACATGTAGGGAAACCGTGGTGTGGTCAAGGCTTCTATGTTGATGATCGAGCCATTCGTCCCAGTGAATTCTTGGAATGGACGGAAGAAGAAATTTTACAACGAATCGAGGATGACCGATGGAAGCAGTCATGATTTTAAATACGAAAAAGATTTCAGCCGATATGCAAAAACGGTTTGGTGCGATTTATCCTCTCATGTTGCCTTTCGAGGAGGGCACGATTGAAGAGAGTTTGTTAGAGAAATATCGTGAAAAAGACTATGTATTTATTCTGTCGGATGAAAGTCAGGCAGACGTTGGAGAACCCTTTAAGCAACGTTCGGAATCGGTGTATGAGCTGTACCTGACTAGTAAAGAAAGCCGGACGTTGTTACAGGTGGTTCGGAATGGATTGAAACGGATTCTGTCGTTAGTGAATGAGGATTTTCATTTAACAATTAATTTTGGAGATACGTACGTACAAGAGACTGTTGTTTCCGCTGAAGACTACCTTGTGATTGGTGAACGAGACAATGCGGTGCCTTGGACCAGTGTGGTTCGAGAAGAGAATCGCTTGCGGTTTAGCAATAAAAATGAACAGTCGCAAAACAAACCCAGCAGCCAGCTAGTAGCTGGAGTGTTTGGCTTCCAAAGTGGCAGGGAGTTTCTGCTTTCTTGTATGTCGGTCTTGCTGGAAGAGTATGAACAGGGAAAAAATGGTCGGGACGATAGCCGGTCTTTTTATGAAGCTATCAAAGATTATGATGAAAACTATCATTCGGTGGAATTGATTTCGACTGATGCTTGGTTGGACTTGGGTCATGAAAAGGAATACTTGGAAACCAAGAAGCTGGTACAAGCTAGGTTCTTTAATTCGATTACGATTGATGATCAACGGGGGATTTTGACTAAGAAAAGTGACGATACCAAAAAGCTGATTCATGAAATCGAATGGTATATCAAAATGCCGGAAGAGCTGCAGTTTTTCACGCCAAGGATTTATAACTACTCATTAGATAAAGAGCAGCCTTGTGTGGAGATGGAATATTATCCGTATGAGACTCTGCATAACTTGTATATCTACGGCAACTTGGAAATCAACGATTGGGAAAAAATCATGGACAAGCTGATGTTTGTGCGACAAGAGATGAAGCAGCACTCCGCGAATAAACAACTGGACCCACAGGATTTGAAAGATATTTACTACCAGAAAACTGTGGATCGGGTAGAGCGATTGATGGAAGATCCGGCGTTTGAAGTGTTTTATGAGAATGCACCAAGCATCAACGGAGTAACTTATCAGCCAGTGAAGGAAATCATGGGACAGTTACTTAACTTATTAGAGGACAATCAGCTGATTAGTGAAAAGCCAGCATCGATTATTCATGGGGATTTCTGTCTAAGCAATATTTTATTTGAAGTAAGTAATCAATTAGTGAAGTTGATTGATCCACGCGGGAAGTTTGGTTCCTTTGATATTTATGGGGATGAATTTTACGATATCGCGAAGATCATGCACAGCTTTGAAGGTGCTTATGATCATATTATTACGGATCAATTTACATTGGAACAGGAAACCGCAACAGTCTATTCGTATACGATTCATAAGACAGAGCTGCAGAATGAGATTACAGAATTGGTGAACGAGAGTATTGCCAAACGGTACCCGATTGAGCAGGTTCGATTAATCGAAGGGCTGTTGTTCTTGTCGATGATTCCGCTGCATGCGGATTATCCGGAACGGCAGAAGATTATGTTTGGGCAGGCGATGAAGTTGTTGACGCCTTATTTGGGAGGCAGCTAATGAAAGTCATTATTACCATGGCTGGTCGAGGCAGCCGTTTTACCAAACAAGGCTATACACAGCCCAAACATGAAATCATGGCTGGGGATCGCAGCTTGTTCTCGTGGGCAATAGGCTCATTAAAACAGTTTTTTGACGAAACCTTTCTTTTTATCGTCAGAAAAGGCAGCTATTCTCCGACGTATTTAATAGAAGAAATTGTGCGATTAGGAATTAAAACCTACGACATTATCGAGTTAGACGAAGTGACCAATGGACAAGCCGACACGGTTATGCAGGCAGCGGAACTTATAAATAAGGATGAAGATATTCTAATTTACAACATCGATACTACAATTCAGCCTGAGTATCTTTCCAAAGAAGCCATTCGCCAAGCGGATGGCAGTGTCCCCTTGTTTAAAGCAGAAGGGACTCATTGGTCCTTTGCCAAACTTGATAGAACCCAGAAGCGGATTACAGAGATGGCAGAAAAACGACCGATTTCTTCTTGGGGCTCGGTAGGCTTATATTATTTCCGCCAATGGCAGGATTTCTCTGAAGCCTTTGAAGTAATGTCCGATCAATTATTAGCCGAGTATGGCGAGATTTATATTGCCCCTTTGTATAACTATTTGATTGAACGAGGAAAAACGATTCATCCGGTATTTTTACTGGAGAATAGTTACGCGGCATTGGGAACGCCAGCGGAGTTAGAAACATTTATTCATCATCAACTAGAAAATTTTCAAACAGGAGAGAACGTATGAACTATTCAATAGACACCTTAAACAATATTCAACTAGAAGGGCATGCCCAACCCTTTGGCGATGAAGGAGTAGGCAATTTACTGATTTTATTAGTGATTTTTCAGCAGCTTGAGAAGGGCAATTTGTTGGTGGATGATGCGGTGGTCGTATCAGAAGCGATTGCCGGGGAAAAAAAGAATCTTAACTGTCTGGGCTTTGAGCAAGGAGAAGAGTGGCTGTTATCAGATTTGATTCAACTTCAAGTACTGACGGGTGCACCAGATTGCGCCTTATTATTAGCCAAATTGTTCCGAGAACAAGTGAAGAAAAGTGCACAAAAAGCGATGGATGCATTTGTTCTTGAAAATAAGCTGACAGAGAATTGCTGCAAAAATGTCTCTGGCAGAAGAAAAAAGAGTGCACCTCAAAGCTACACCATCAATGATATTAAACGGATTGGTCAAGCATTTTCTACCCTTCCTTCTGAGTACCACCATTACTTCACGGTAACGGAAAAGTCCTTTAAAGGAGAATTGTTAAAAGGAGCCTCTACCTTTTTCCAAGAAAAAAGAGCTGATTTTGGCTTGTTCTGGAATAAGAAAAATGGCTTTTTGATTGATGGAAATCAACTGTTGATAGTGCTAGATGCAGAAAATGAATTTGAACTAAATGAACAGTTTTATTGCTTATTAAATGACCAAGAAGAAACAAAGCATAAAGCAAATCAGGGGAAGGTATTTTCTAAGTCCAATGTCTCCGTCGCTATTGTTGGCGATACGTATATGGGTGAATGGTATGCAGCTCATCGAAAACGATTGGGACGCTGGGATCCAATCATAGATGAAGGGTATGACTATTCTTTTCGAGAAGTTGAATCGATGATAAACAATGCCGATTTTACGATCGCAAACCTAGAAGCAGTCTTAGTAAATGATCCTTCAGATTCTCCGTTAAAAAGAATAAAGAAATTTGTATTGGGAGGAGATAAAGAAGAGACAACAGCTGTATTGAAAAGACAGGGCATTGATTTAGTCACCTTAGCTACGAACCACATTGGCGATTTTGGGCAAGCGGGTGTTCAACAAACGGTTCAATCCTTGAAGGAAAAAAAGATCGCCTATATTGGCTCGGGTGAAACGGTTGAAGAAGCGAGTCAACCTTTCCGCTTGAAAACAAGGTCGCAGGAAGTCTTTATCTTTAATGCCTATTGGTACAAACGGTATCAATATCGCAGTACGAATACTTATGCTATTGGTGAAAATTTGGGTGCAGCGTGCATCTCTACTCACTTTTGCGAGAAAATCAAAGCCTTCAAAGCTGAGCATCCAAATGCCAAAATCGTTGTTATTACCCATTGGGGAGTTGATTTCCGACCAATTCTTAACTATCAGAGAGCTAATGCGAAGCGTTTGGCTGATGCAGGAGCTGATTTGATTCTCGGACATGGTCCCCATGCCCTTCAGGCTGTGGGAAAGATTGATGAAACAGATATCTTTTATAGCCTTGGGAATTTTGTGTTTAACAGTGATGGTGAATACAAGGCACATCCGAAAGCTCTGCCTTATGGAGGCATTGTAACCTTGAACTTCAAAGGGAAATCCTTATATGCCGCCATGAAATTCATTGAAACCAATAATTTAAAAACTCAGTGGATTCCTAAAGAAGTCACCAGTGAGGCGTTCCAAGAAATCGTTCAGGCATTTGAGAAAGAGAAATTCCAAGAAAATGGCTGGGAAGTCAATGAATCAGAAAAAGAAATCACAAAGAAACTTTGGTAGGAAGGATTAAGCGGATGGAAACTTGGGCAGTAGTATGTGGTGCAGTTCGCGAAGAATTAGATCTTCGTTTAGCGATGAATAAGCTATTGGAATTACGGGAATCAGGAATCCTTGCAGGGATTATTATTAGTACTTGGGAGCAGGAATTTGATCGTTTTCCAGAATTACGAGCGCAATTAGAGCAAAATGAGGTAATAATCATTGAACAGCGACCATTAGAATCGCGAGTAACGATTGGTAGAACCAATTCGATTAATTATATGCGGCAGGCGCTGCAGTTTCAAGCAGCGTTAGATATTCTTCCTGAGGATTGCTTTGTTCTTAAAGCGAGAACGGATCGGTCGTTGCATCAAATTCTTCAGATTGAGCCACATTTATTTGAAGAGCCGCAAAAGGTTGGCTTCTCAGCGGGAATGGTGCAGCGATCCATGCCTCATATTTTTGAGTACAAGGTAACGGTTTTTAACGCCAGAATCCAACGAATCTTCAACTTTAGTGATTTTGTCTTTTGGGGGTATATAGGTGATGTTCGAAAGTTTATCAATTTCAATATTGCGGAAATGACCTTTAACCGTGATTTAGTTGCGAATACTCAATGGTTTCTTTATCCCTTTTCTGAGAATTTTCCGGTTATTCGAGATTATTTCAGAATGATTAACTTTCGACCGTTGATTATGGGAATGAAGGAATATTTTGAAGGGGAAGACTACGAAGAAACCTTTCCAGCGTTCTTCTATCGGGTATATGGTAGTTATCTGTTGATTCTTTCCTATTATTTTGAACTAGTGGATATGCGAAGAGATTTAGAATCGACTACCTATAAGTTCAAAGATGGGTTAGAGAATACGACCTACCATTTTTTGGAGTTGTTTAAAGGAGCAAAAGAAAAAGGTCTCGTACATTCCTCTTTAGGCTGTGTTTTACTGAACAATAAAGTGATCGAACAGGTGTTGAATCCGGTGGCTTGTACTGGAAATAGTTCGGATGAAATCTTTCATCAATTTGTACAACAAGAGACGCTGTTTCAAACGATTCAGGAAAATGAATATGAAGAATTAGCTGACTTTGAAAAGAAAAAGGGTTGGGGAATCCAACGTCATTGGTTAAGAAGAAACAATTGGCACGGTAAGCTAGAACAACAAATGCCGGACTACGACGAGAATGTATTGACGTATGTGTTCAATGGCTTAACCAAAAAGGAAAGCCAGCAACTGTTGGAAGAATTGAAAATGGTCGATCGAACAGATTTCTATTTGTATAGCTATTGGCTGAGTGTTGAAAAGCTCGGCTGGGAAGCGGTGGAACAAATGGTGATACCACTTGCCCGAACGCAAAATCAAGAAGCGGTTTTAATGGTTTGTCGTGTACTGCGTGGGAACAAGATAAAGGATGCCAAAGTGATCGAGAGTCTTAGGCACCTGATTCGAGTAACCTATGGTGTAAGAAAACAGCGTGGCACGCTTAATATTAAAACCTGTCAGTTGATGATTGATTTACTCATGTATGAGCAACCACCAGAGGATAAACCTGGCTTTTACAGGAATACGGAGCTTTCTTTCATTTTGACTAACTATCTTGAAAAAGAGGAAGCTGAACGTATAAGAAAAGAAGCATTTACTAAAGCAGAGTTGGTGGCTTTTTTATATGAACTTTCCGATAGTTATCGAGAGAAAGGGCGCGGAACTCGAGCCTTAAGGTTATTGGAGTTAGCTACTGAATTGGACTTTGACAAAGAAGCGATGGAAAAAATGCTGCAGAGATATGTTAGTCGAAAGGCTGATAAAAACGCACTGCTAACCAGAAAGACACTAACATTGTTTTCGTAAATCTGAACCACATAGGACTAAAACGAGAGGGGCGTACGATTCTTTCATTTTTGAAATAATCGGATAAAATGCATGAAACAAATGGAAAAACTGTTATTTCAGCCAGCTAGGCTAACCTTTACCCAAGAGAAAATAACTAGCAGAAGACCCAGTGGGACGAGGCTTTCACCTTGGGGAACGATTCATTTATTAACTTATTTAGTTCTCTTGATTGATATAGAATCTGGTAAGCTTTCGCCTAATCAAGAAATTCGTTTTCCTGCGGAGGCTGAAAAAGAATATGGCGCGCTGCGTTCTACTCAAGGACGGATAGGTGAAGTACGTTTATTGCGAGATGTACTGAATCAAGCAGTGTCATTAAATGCACCAGACTGTATTGTGGCATTGTTTGAGGTTTACGGTGGAGAAAAGGGTCTGCTGCGCAGAGTCCATGAATATTGGAATGTTTCTGATTATTCTAGAAAAGTCTCTACAGGAAGAAAAAAGCTCCCACAAAGAAGTAATTTGTATGATTATTATAAGATTGGTGAGTATTTTCTCGCATTGCAAGAAGAGACGCTGTCCCTTCTTGCAAATAAAAACCATATTATCCACGGCAAGCTTCATAAGGCGCAATCGCATTTTGATGGTAAGGCAGAGGTTATTGCCAGTATTTTTTGGGGAACAGATCAAAGTGATTGTCTCGTTTTTTACAAAAAGGAAGATCAACTAACCTGTTCTTTAGTGATTAATGGAAAAAATCTTATGCATACCTCTGAATTAGCAATGAATCCTAGTACTGATTTTGTGGAGCCTGAGATAAGACTGAAAGATACACATACGTTTAAAGAATGCTTGGAAACTAATTTTAAAGGGTATTTTTTGAATGAGAAAATAGCAGAAAATATCATTGTTGATCATACTGTTTGTGATCAAAGCTCTGTTGTCCGGGAAAAATGGGAAAATGTGGCATATATTGCATTTTCAGCTGAAAGTTTTAGAGCGATGATTCCGAAGAGCAAACGTGACTTTCATGGCAATGAGTTGATTTCTAAATATAAGATCGAAGAAAACATCTCGGTGATTATTACGGACAAACCGATTCCGCAATTGAGGGATAAAATCCCACAATTCATCGTACCTAATAGTTTCACCTTCGCTTATGAGTATGCTTGTTACCAGATTGAAAATTACGATGGTAAATTTTGTGCAATAACAGGCAGTGCGGGTAAATCTTCTACACGTTTGATGCTTAATCATTTATTAAGTGATTCGGGTAAATCCTTTGGTAATTTCGGCAATGCTAATCTCCATTACTCAACGTTTAGTTTAACGTTAGAAGTCAATAATCAATATGATCATATCTTGCTTGAAGCTGCTGTAGGGTCTATGAATCGTTGGGGATATGGAAATAATGCTTATTTATGGAAAGCAGATGTTGTTATAGTAACATCGTTTGGAAGTGCCCATGCACTCAGCACAATTGAGGGAAATTTAAGGGTTAAGAAGCATCTGTTTCATGGTGTAAAAGAGAATGGGTATGTCGTTATTAATAAAGATATGGAAGAGAGATATCTGGAGAAGTTCATTAAAAAGGCAGAATCATTAAGTTTGAATATCTTGTTTAGTAGTTTAACGGACACAAAAGCGGACTGCTATTTATTAGAAAAATGTGTGCTGAAGGAAAAAACGAAGATACGAGTGAATTTTCGTGGAAAAGAGCTCAGTTTTTGTCTAACCACTGACAGTGACGGTCAAATTCAAAATGCGATGAGTTCTTTGCTGGCAATTGATGTGATGGGTTATCAAATAGAAGAACACCTTCATTTACTTGAAAGTTACCAAAGCTTTGAACGGATATTGCGCCCTCTACAATTAACGCTTAACGCGAACCAGGTAACGGTGGTCGATGATACGCATAATAGTTCTGTTGAATCGATGATCAATGGGATTGAATATTTTTCTGAAAAAAAGAAATTTTATCAAGGGAAGAGAGTGTTGGTACTAGGAGAAATTGCGGACTTAGGGAAGGACACTATTATGCACCATAAACGTTTAATTCCCCATATCAATGAAGCAAAACCAGACCATATTATTATGTACGGAAAACCCTTTAAAGAACTAGTACTAGATGTCAAAAATGTAACTTTATGCGACACCAAAGAAGAGGCTGCACAAAAGGTTATCGAAGAAAGTACGGAGGATTCTTTCATCTACGTTAAGGGATCACATGGAATTGGCTTCCATGAAGTCATTGATTTTTTAAAGAAACAAGCTGAGAGTAATCAGGAGGCAAAAAATGATAAACAAGGATAATTCTTCAGAACAACTAGTTGATCAGGAATATGCATATTCAGAAAATTTAATACCAAATTTATTAAAAAATTCCTGGTGGACCGCAGGAACTTTTGACTGGAAAGTAAATTCAGGAATTGTTGAGGTAGAAGAAGATGATTCTGGCTTTTTGAATTTGAAGATGGATAGTCCCATTTCTTCTCAAGTAAATCAGCGAGTGGTATTAAAATCCAATCATTGTTATTTTGTAATGTTTGATGTTGAAGTTACTCGATATGTAAAGGGGCTTTTTGGGATTCACTTCAATGGTAGATTTAAGTCAGGAAGTCCATCTATGGGGTTAAGGCGGCTATCAAAAGGATATGAAACAATTTTTGGTGTACTGAAGACGACGGATAATTGGCACCCTCAGCTAGTTTTTACTGGCAGTATTCATCGAGCAGATGGAGCTGGAAGTATTCGCCGATTATCCCTATATGACTTAACAGAATTGTATGGTGAAGGGAATGAACCCGAAGCAAATAAGTTTTATCAATTATTGCCCAAAAGGCAGGATGAGAAAGGCTTGCATTTATCAATACGTGAGTCATTTTCAGCATTAGATTATAAAATAAATCAGAGCAGATTTCAAAATAAGATAACAGATGAAGCAGCCTCCGCTATTTTCTTAGAAGAGATGAGAAAGAAAACACAACTCTTAGGGATGAAAAATACCGTTTTAAAGAATATCAATGGTTTTAAAGAGGATGGACATCTTTCTACTTCAAGAGATTTATTACTATTAGGTCTACACGCGACAGGCTATAAAAAAATACTATCTATTTGGGGAAAAAAAGAGCATAAAGCCTTCATTAAAGGAAAAAATGCAAGGGAAATTGAAGTTGAAGCTACAGTTCAGGATGAAGAGCTAGAAAAACATTATACAATTTTGGGTGGGAAATCCGGTGGGATACTGTATGAAACATTAAATTCTGTTGCATTATTGGTAGATAGTCAGGGAGAACTTTATTTGGCCTCTGTTATGGGGGCCTCAGGTAAGAGTGGTAAGACAGATCGTTATGAAGCAATGAAATTATTAGTTGATACGGCTAAAATAAAAAAAGATGATCCCTCCTATCAACCTAACGGGCCTTTTAAAGCCTTGTCAGGTAGTGTCATTGTTATGCCCAAAGGAGACCCACATTTCTATACGTATTCACCGCCAAAGTCAATTTATAGTGTTGATGAAACAGAAAAAATTCCACCTGCTTCAGTTACAAAATTGATTAATGCTTTAGTCGTACTAGATAACATTCATAATTTACATGAAACATTTGAGATTAAGCAGTTTGATATCATGGGTGGAAGTGGCCCTAAATTATATGAGGGTGATGTAATTAGCTTTTGGGATGCGTTTCACTTTTTATTTTTACCAAGTGCAAATACTATTGCAAAAGCATTTTCTAGAGTAGTTGGTCATAAGATTGTCCAAGCAAGAGGGGATACTGCATATCAGGAAATAGGAGAGAAGTAACTATGAAGGTTGTTGTTTTAGCGGGTGGAAAGAGCAATGAACGTGAGGTTTCAATGACTTCAGGAAGTAAAATTGCCAATGCATTAATTTCAAGAGGCCATCAAGTCCTACTGATGGATTTATTGGAAGGTCTCCCAGACTGTGCGGATTTTGATTCAGCTTATGAGAAATATCAGACGGATCACTATGACTATCAGGTTTCTAAGAAAGTTCCCAATTTTGAAGATTGTCCAAATAAAGAAATCGGGGATCATGTCTTAGAAATCTGCGGAGGTGCTGATATTACGTTCTTCGCTCTACATGGTGGTATTGGCGAAAACGGGAAGCTTCAGGCAATTTTTGATATCTATGGAATCAAGTATACTGGATCAGACTATCAAAGCAGTCTGTTGGCAATGGATAAACTAATTGCAAAAGAATTAATGCGATTCCATGAGATTCCGACGGCAGATTGGTCGGTGGTGTATGATGCAGAAAAGACTGATTCTATTCAGCTTCCAGCTGTAGTGAAACCTATTGATAGTGGTTCTAGCATTGGAGTTTCAATCGTTGAAGATGAACAAGCATTAAAAACAGCGATTGAAGAAGCACTCAAGTATTCGAATAATTCCAAGATTTTAATTGAAGAGAAAATTGTTGGACGAGAATTTTCAGTGGGTGTGTTAGGGGAACAAGTCCTGCCAGCTATTGAATTAATTCCTAAATCCGGGTTTTATGATTATCAAAACAAATATCAAAAAGGGCTGACAGAAGAAATTGTACCTGCAAAGATAGAGGATTATTTAGCAGAACAAATGGGACAATTGGCTTTGAAGACCCATAAAATGTTGGGCTTATCTGTATGTTCCAGAACGGACTTCATTATTGATGGGCATAACAATTTGTTTGTAATTGAAGTCAATTCATTGCCAGGTATGACGCCAAACAGCTTGCTTCCACAAGAAGCGGAAGCAGTGGGTATCGGGTTTGAAGAATTATGCGAGACGATTGTTCAGGAGTCGCTGAAAAAATATGAGTAGGTAGACCTTGCCCACAATATGGATAAGTGAGGAATGTGTAATGCTAAAAGAGTATTTTCATCGCATCAATAACGGATATTTTAAGATGACCAGCAATGATCAATTGATTTCCAGTCAATTTCAGTTCCATTCATCTGGAATGATTTCCGGTTACAATAGTAATTTCAACGAGCATCATTGGGGGATAGAAGGGGACAAGCTCATCATATCTGATAGGAAGAATAACCCCTCCACAATTATCACTAATGTAGTAGTTGAAAACGGAAAGCTGGTAATGACTGGTAACTTTTACAATACTAAGGTTGTACAGAAGTTTGTAGAGCAACCGAATCTTATTCCCAGAAAATTCCTGAAAACCCTAGTAGTTACGGAAAAGCTACTTGATTATTTCGCAGAATCTAGGGTTACTTTTGAACGATGGACAACAGGAAGACGATTCAAACCAGGGGATCGAATACTTGTGCCAAGTACACTCAATTTGGAGCCATATACTAGTTTTGATGTAGGAAATAAGCTTTGTGATATGGGAAGTTATACGTATTCGACGTCGAATCTGCCAACTTACAGTAAAATAGGCCGCTATTGCAGCATCGCTCCGAATGTTAATATGATGGGCTTTCAACATCCGACTGATCGTTTTACTACTTCGCATATTGTTTACGAAAGACATTATCCAGCGAAAAACGGTTATAAAGATTTAGGTGAACAAGCGAAGTTCAGACCTGCTCCAACAAAGCAAGGTCCGCCTTCACTCGTTATTGGACATGATGTTTGGATCGGTGCAGACGTAACGATAAAGCAGGGAGTCAAGATAGGAAATGGGGCAGTGATTGCTTCGCATGCTGTTGTAACCAAAGATGTCCCTGACTATGCAATAGTTGGTGGGGTACCAGCTAAGGTTATAAGATATCGATTTGACGAAATAACTATTCAACGATTACAAAAAAGTCAGTGGTGGGATTACAATGTTTTGGCTTTACCACTCTCAGGGAATGCAACACCTGCAGAATTTTTAGCTGCTTTTGAAGCGTACAAAGGATTGTTGCATAAGTTGGGTGAGAAAACTATTACTTTGGATGACTTACTAAATAATTTGATGTGATTGATAATATTTACTGGAGAAGAATCCATCCATATCATGCTGCTAGTAATTACTGTGTTTTCAAAGTGACCAATTTTATCGCTGGTGTAAATTTGATTTTTATGTAAGTTCTGAAAAGTAACCCATTATACAGTCTAAAATTTCGAAAATGATTCATGACCGTCAAATACCTATTAAGTTAGTTATCTGACGGTCATAAATACTAGTGAAGGCCAACTAACCTTGTGAAGTGCAACAATGTCCTTTTTTTGGTACAAAAGAGAACGTGAGTTCGTATATAATAGATGTAATAGATGATCATCTAAAAAAATAAAGGAGAGTTTACAATGAAAAGAAGGATGAAATGGTTATGTTTGTTGGTACTTGGTTTTGTTTTCTTGATTGCCGGAAGCAGTAAAGCAGAAGCAGCGGATAAACCGCTGACAGTGAATCGATTTTTAACGATGGTTTACACGGAGGATAAAGCAGAAGCAATACCTATTAGAAATGCTACAGTTCGAATACTTTATTATGACGCACAGGGAAAAAGACAGGTTTTGCGAAACGATTTAACTTCGGATGATAACGGAGAAGTCAAAAATGTAACAGTAAATGTGCCAGAAGAAATTACTCGGATTTATTTTGAGTATGTGCTAAGTCGACCGGAAGTTGGCAATATTGTGAACTCTAAGGGGATTACTTACCGCCCGATAACGAGCTGGCCTATTCCAGAAAATCGTACAATTGATGTCACTTCTACTCGTTATTTCATTAACGCTCAGGTTGAAGATGTCAAGGAGTATAATTATCAATCAATCAAAATTTGGAATTGCTACTATGACATGGTGATGGAGACTCGGGATAGTGTACAAAATGCGTTAGATGCATTTCCACAGTTACAATCAGGATTTACGTATACCTTTAAGCCAATCACAGTTTTGTATGAGAATAGGTATAAAAGGACTAATAATCCTACTTTTGTTAGTAGCAGTTCGTACAACATTGGAGAGATAAAGCTGGGTCAGTCATATATTAATATTCCACATATGGATGCAATGAATACCTACACAAGAGCACAGCAAGATGAATTTTACAATGTTAATCTATCTCATGAGTGGGGGCACTGGGCTATGCACCTAGCGACCGGAAGACTAGCGGCGGGAACCTATAGCAGTCACACTGGTTTCAATGTGAATGAAACAATGAGCTATAAAGAGGGATGGTCCGTTTTTCAAGCAAATCGATACACTTATGGATACAATTGGAACTGGCTTCTTGATAACTCTATTCAGCGGGCGCTTGGAAAATATGAGTTCTGCTACGGCAGATCAACCAACTGGACAGTAAATAGTGCATTTCGAGATATGTACGATATTGCTTCACCAAGAGAACCAGAAGATCAATATGATATTGCACAAGCTTGGATGCCTGATGTTGTTAATGCTGACCCAGAGTATCGCCAACGGTTATCAACCGGATTGTTGTTTATTATTATGGCAAACAGTAAAGCCAAGACGTTTGCGGAATATATTGCTTATATGGACGCAAATGATTTCATCAAGGATGGAGAAGCCTTCAATCAAATTATGCAACTCAATGGCTTCGACACTAAAGGTCGCTTCACTTTAGATGGCGAAGGAAATCCGATTGTTTATGAGTAAAAGCTGTATCTAATATGCAAATATAAAAGAAAGTCGTGGCCAATAGCATCCACGACTTTCTTCTACTAAGCCCAGCTTTTTTCATTGCGATTATGTTGAACAATTCTCATTAAGCCTAATCCCAGCCCACCAATAGTAATTAGACTCAGCAAAATAACTACACTTACGAAAACTATAGCTATCCAAGGTGTTTGCATGAAAGTAATTATGGGTTGAATCAGCAAGTCATTTACCATGGAAGAGATGTTTAATTGCTGAACCTGCTGCAAAGCAGCCAGTATGTCTTTATCGTGAAGGTTGTTTCCCAAAGATAGTGCATAGGTACCAGCTCCTTGATTGCCAATAGCGATCCGGCCGATTGCTAAGTTTCCAATGCTTAAGTAGCCTATTCCAAGATTTGCAAAGGCTAAGAGTCCTAGAGCAAAATTTCCAAAGGTAATCATTCCCACCGACAGACTGCCGAAGCTGATTAATCCACCTGAAACAGCGCCAAAGGACAGTACACCTAATGAAAGCAACCCGATTGAAAAAATCCCTCGACTAAAAATTCCTAATGAAAAAATACCCGTAGACAGAAAGCCGCAGCTGATAATACCTTTTGCACGTGGTAGCTTCTTCAAGATCGGAAAGTAGCTGTACTTAAAACCGTATGTCCGAATGAGCTCCAGAAAGTTAGGAATTACGATATGCAGAACCGGCAGCATTCCAATCATCAGTGTACTCTTGTATTCAAAATAATAAACCGGCTCTCGTTCGTTTAATAGATCGTCCACGGTGGTTTCCAATAGCTGAGCAATTTTCTTTAGCGTTTCTATATCTGGCTGTCCGTTTCCTCGTTCCCATTTCGAGACGGTTTTGTCTGAAACGTAGAGAATGCTTGCTAATTGTTTTTGAGTAAGTTCATGTTGTTCGCGATATCGCTTCAGTTTTTTTGCTAAAAAATTTTCCATTTGTTGTCTCTCCTACCAAGATAGTATATTCATGACTTCTTGTTCTAAGAATAGCAAAAAAGCTGCAGCAATGGAGAAAAAAAGCCAAAAAAGTCATTCTACTCTAAGTAGAATGTTGGTTTTATAGGCTTTTCGTGGTATTCTGAAAAAAAAGGTAAGGACGTGTTTTGATGAGAATTCTAGTTGTCGGTGGAAATGGCACGATTGGAAAAGCAGTCGTGGCGAAATTAGAAGCAGAAAATTATGAAGTTTTGACAGCAGGAAGAACGAGCGGAGATGTTCAAGTGGACATTACTTTGCCAGAAAGTATTGAGCAGATGTTTAAAAAGGTTGGGAATGTCGATGCGATTATTTCTACTGCAGGGGCAGCCAAAAAAGTTCTGGTTGAAGAGATGACACCAGAGGACAATATGGTGGCGGTTCAAAGCAAGCTGCTGGGACAGATTAATTTGGCGTTAATTGGACAAAAGTACTTGCGCAATAATGGAAGTATCACGTTGACTACCGGAGTGATGAAGGATGATCCGATTGCGGCAGGTGCTTCTTCTGCGATGGCAAATGGCGGAGTGGCTGCTTTTGTTAAAGCCGCAGCAATTGATTACACGAGAGGCATTCGGATTAACTGCGTAAGTCCAAATGTTTTAGAAGAATCCTATGATCGCTTGAAAGAGTCTTTTAAAGGTTTTGTTCCAGTTCCGGCAGATCGCGTAGCGACAGCGTTTTTAAAGAGCGTGGCGGGGAAACAGACTGGCCAAGAGTATAAAGTCTATTAAAAGTCTTTTTAAATAGTAAGAAGCCGTTCCTGTTTTGTTGAGGAACGGCTGTTTTCGTCGGCTAAGTTTTATGAAAAGGAGAATCTTTTGAAGTAACCTCTTCTTCTTTAAATCGTTCTAATTCGCTTTCGATGAATTGATCCAATGGTTCTTTCTGATTGCTGGCCTGGTCCATTTGAAGAATTTCGTCAATGGATTCTTGCTCTAAAAACTTTCCTAACCCTTTGGCTAAATCCTTAGCCTGCCTCAGCATAAAATCTTTTTCAAATTCAGCCATCTCATCACCTCAAAAATTGATAGTACTTCTTACTAATAAACAAAAGACCGAAAAGGGAGGCCAGCATGAAATTCATACAAATGAAGAGTTTCCAATTTTGAATGGAACCAAAAAGTAGAAAGTTGTTTAGGGCACAATTGACTAACAAAACAATAGCAGCCGTTTGATAAGCTAAAAGATCGGAACGTTCGTCATCCCCCATTTTAAACAGCAGGAAAAAAATACTCAGCACAAGAATAACCGAAAGTACACAGGCGAAAATCAATAAATTATTGGAGAAACTTTCTCCTCTGCTGATAATTAGGTGATCAATGGTCTTTATGGTTCACTGCTCCTTCCTCAACATATTCAAAAATCTCAGTAACATCAACATTGAAAAACTTGGCTATACGAAAGGCTAAAGAACAAATAACCTAACACTTTGACTGTTTTAACTGACCAATCGAACTCCTTAACTTCTGAGAAAGGGGTTACAATGATATCAAATTTGAGGGGGAACATATTATGCCAATTTCAGTTCATCAAGAGGGAAAAATGTTTCATTTATTTAATGATGAGATAAGCTACATCATTCAAGTATTGTCAGATGGGACATTAGGAAATTTGTATTATGGAAAACAGATTACAGACCGAGAATCCTTTGATCATCTAATTGAGGCGGAGTATCGTCCGAATACAGCGTATGTAAACAAGGGGGATGTTAGCTTTTCAAGAGAGCATTTGCGGCAGGAATATCCCGTGTACGGATCTACAGATTTTCGTCACCCAGCCATTACTGTTCTGCAAGAAAATGGCAGTCGAATTTCGTCATTTGTGGTGAAAGGCTATACTGTTTTTAATGGAAAAAAAGAGCTGGAGCAGTTGCCAGCAACTTACGTTGAACAGAAGGATGAAGCAGCAACATTAGAGATTCAACTGTTGGATGAGCTGCTAAACTTGGAGCTTACACTAAGCTATACTATTTTTGAGCAGCTGCCGGTTGTGGCTCGATCGGCTAAGTTAATTAATCGGGGAGAGCAAAAGCTTCATCTGGAACAACTAATGAGTATGAGCTTGGATTTGCCGGATAGCAATTATGAGCTGCTTCAGCTTTCAGGTGCTTGGGGAAGAGAACGTCATTTGGAGTTTAGAAAGCTGGTCCCAGGAATTCAAAGTATCGAGAGCACTCGGGGGTCCTCCAGTCACTACCAAAATCCTTTTATTGCATTAAAGCGACCTGATTGTACTGAGCAAATGGGAGAGTCAATTGGCTTCAGTTTAGTCTATTCAGGGAATTTTCTGGCTCAGGTAGAAGTGGATACTTACAATGTTGCCCGAGTTTCATTGGGAATTAATCCTTTCAATTTTGATTGGGTGCTGGAACCAGGAGAAAGCTTTCAATCGCCAGAAGTGGTGATGACCTATAGCAGCAAAGGTTTGAATGGAATGAGCCAAAGCTATCATTGGCTGTATCGCAAACGGTTGGCTCGTGGTCAATGGCGAGATCAGGAGCGGCCAATTCTGATTAATAATTGGGAAGCAACTGGCATGGATTTTACTGAGGAGAAACTGATTGATTTTGCTAAGACGGCTTTCGAGGATGGTGTAGAATTGTTCGTATTGGATGATGGTTGGTTTGGTGGTCGTCGACATGAGCGTGCTGGTTTGGGGGATTGGTTTGCTAATAAGGAGCTTTTGCCTAATGGGATAAGTGGCTTGGCAGAACAAATTAATCAAATTGGTTTGTCCTTCGGTCTGTGGTTTGAGCCTGAGATGGTCAATGAGGACAGTGATCTTTATCGGCAACATCCTGACTGGATTATTAAAGTACCTGATCGCACAGTTTCTCATGGCCGCCATCAGTATGTTTTGGATTTTAGTCGGGAAGAAGTAGTTGAATCAATTTATCAAATGGTTGCTAAGGTATTAGGAGAAGCAAAGATCAGCTATGTTAAATGGGATATGAATCGGTGCATTACGGAAGCTTACTCAGAAAAATTACCAGCTGAACGTCAAGGAGAGTTATTCCATCGTTATATACTGGGAGTGTATGCATTGTATGAACGCTTGACTTCAAATTTTCCACATATTCTGTTTGAATTTTGTGCTTCAGGAGGCGGTCGTTTTGATCCAGGAATGCTGTACTATTCTCCTCAAGGCTGGACGAGTGATGATACAGATGCGGTTGAGCGATTGAAGATTCAATACGGTACGTCTTTGGTTTATCCGTTGAGTTCGATGGGTGCACACGTATCAGCAGTACCAAATGAGCAATCTTTCCGGGAAGTATCGATGGAAACACGAGGGAATGTAGCGGCTTTTGGCTCCTTTGGCTACGAATTGGATTTAAACCAGCTATCGGAAGCGGATCGGGAAATTATCAGGCAGCAAATCTGTTTTATCAAGGATTATCGCAAAATCATTCATCAAGGGAATTTTTATCGATTGGTTAGTCCCTTCGAGGGAAATTATTGTGCGTGGATGGTGGTGTCAGCAGATAAGAAAACGAGTATTTTGGGGTATTATAAGATGCTAAATGAAGTCAATGGCCCCTTCTCACGTTTGCAGTTGAAGGGCTTAGCCCCAACAGCTGAGTATACCAATGTTCAAACAGGACAGACTTATTTTGGTGATGAGTTAATGAATGTTGGTTTGGTGACTAGCGATACGTCGTGTGGGCAAATTATTGATGGACGAAAGAATTCTCATGATTTTGATTCTAGAATAGTTGTGCTGCAGTCAAAATAGCAGGAGGACTAACGAAAACAACAAAAAGGCTGCTTCAATTTATCTGACTAGGTGAATTGAAGCAGTCTTTATTTGCTAATTACTCATGGTCAACGAGGGAAGCAGAATGTTCAAATAATTTTTGTCGGTCCTGTTCACTTTTGCGATATTGGGAGGGAGTCTTGCCAAATTTTCTTTTAAAAGCTTTAGCAAAAACTAGTGGGTCCTTATACCCACTGTATTCTGAAACATCCTCAATCCGTAATTGGCTAATCCCTAATAATTCAGCAGCTCTTGTTAAACGATACTCGGTGATGTATTGCTGTAGGGTAGTCTGCATTTCACTTTTAAAGATGGTTGAAAGGTAGCTTCGATTTAAGGATAAGGCTTCAGCCAAGTTTTTGACTGTTAAATCAGTGGCATAATTCGATTTAATGTAGTCAATCGCATACTGGACATGGGGATTAACGGACTTGTTGACAGCAACGGTACTGATATGTGATTGTTGCAGTAAAGATAGGAATTTGTAAAGCAGCGAAGAAAGCATCAGCTCTGATTGAACCGAAGTGTCTTCAAAAGAAAAAGTAGTTTCAATGATGGAGACTAATTGTTCCATCTGGTCAATTTTAAAGATGGGATGCTTGGCATCTAGGCCTAAGCCTTCTAAATAGAAGGTTGCCATTTCACCAGAAAAGGCCATCCAATAGTAACTCCAGGGGGACTCTCTATCTGCTTGATAAAAGGTTCGCTTATCTGGAGAAATCAAAAATCCTTGACCTTCTTTTACAGGATAAACCTGTCCGTCCACATGATAACTCCCCTTACCGTTGGTTACAATATGCACAATATGATTAGGTCTGACTGCGGGTCCAAAGCTGTGCAAGGCGCCACAAACCGCTTTTCCCGTGTACAAAAGGCGCAAATCTTTTTGTGTATCAAAGGCGTAAGTCTTTACAAAGGTTTTCTCCATTATTTTCCACCTAACATTCTGACTGTATTTAATCACATTATACTCTGTGGTATCCGCTTTCATCAACCTATAATAGATTTATAGGTAAGCGCATACCGAACTGAAGGGAGAAATGATTAATGAAAGTACCATTTAGAGAGAAATACGCATTCGGTTTAGGTGCGTTGGGAAAAGACGCTATTATCTGTTTTGTCGGCACTTTTTTAGCTTATTATTTTACAGATGTTTTGTACTTAACACCTGCTTTTGTAGGCGCTTTGTTTTTTGGGGCACGAATTTGGGATGCGATTAATGATCCTGTGATGGGCATGATTATTGATAACACTCGAACGAAGCATGGGAAATTTCGAATTTGGCTGGTAATAGGAACGGTATTAAATGCTATTGTATTTGTTTTACTTTTTTCAACGTTTGGCTTAACTGGGAACAGCTTGTATATCTACGCTACTATCATGTATGTGTTATTTGGGATGACTTATACGATAATGGATGTTCCTTATTGGTCATGGCTGCCTAATCTAACAAGTGATCCGCAGGAACGGGAAAAAGTTTCAGTTATTCCGAGAATTTTCGCCAGCTTGGCTGGTTTGTTAGTGGGAACGTTTGGTCTGCAAATCGTGAATAAACTAGGTGGTGGAAATCAGCTTCAAGGTTTTCAAACAATTGCAGTGATTATTGCGGCTATTTTTATTGTATTAATTGGGATTACCGTAACTAATGTACCTGAGGCTGCTACCCTTGATCAAAAAAATGCACCTAAAATCACCATAAAGATGGCGGTAAATGTTATTAAGAAAAATGATCAGCTATTGGCTTTTATCGGTTTACTGTTAACCTTTAATCTGTCGATACAGATTTTAAATGGCTTCATGATTTATTATTTTAAATATGTAGCGGGTAGTGAACGCTTATTCTCACTATTCTTCTTTACAATTTTTGCAGAGATGTTGGGATTGATGTTTTTTCCTAAAATTAGTCAAAAAATCAGCAGAGAGAAGACGTATATTCTTGCCTGTGCTTTACCCGTTGCTGGCTTGACTCTTTTACTGGTGTCGGGCTTTATTGCACCAACAAATGTAGTTTTAACGATGGCTTCTGGTTTGATTTTGAAATTTGGTTCAGGCCTTTCATTGGGAGTAACGACTGTTTCCATTGCAGATTGTATTGATTATGGTGAAATTAAATTTGGCACTCGAAATGAAAGTATTATTTGCTCTGCACAAACCTTTTTAATGAAATCTGCACAAGCAGTTGCTGGTTTACTTACTGGGGTTGGGCTATCGATTGTTGGATATGTTCCGAATGTAGCACAATCGGCTACAGCGATTTGGGGTATTCGGATATTGACTTGTATCATCCCGATTGTGTTTGTGATCATCAGTTATATTGTATATCACAAATTCTACAAGCTAAAAGGAAGCCGACTGATTGATCTGTCTAAACAGGTTTCAGATATTCATAATGAAAGGGAAAGTAAAGCTGAGGCCCAGCTTTACAGTAATCTTCCTAATGAAGCATAATTTAGTTAATCGGACTTTTACAACGATAACTGGTGTGATGATTATTTCGGTGGGGATTGCCTGGATGCGCTTCAGCAGCTTTGGAACAGATCCATTTGTAACAATGAATATCGGTATTGTTCAGTCTTTATCCTTGCCTTTTGGCACCATTCAAATGATAATGAACCTAATATTTTTACTTTTCATGCTGCGTTTTAGCAAGCGGTCTATTCATTTAGGAACAGCACTGGGAATTTTCTTAGTCGGCTATTTGTCGGACTTTGTCCTATCTCTGCTTACTTTGCTGCCGCTTAATATGTATTTTCGAATATTTGCAATGTGCATCGGCTTACTTTGCTGCACGTTAGGAGTAGCGATTTACATGCGAGCTGACTTAGGGATTTCCCCATATGATGCTGCGGCAAAGATTATTGAAGAACAGAGCAAGACCAAATTAAAATATCGGGAAATAAGAGTTTTAACCGATTTAGGATGTGTAACAGTCGGATTTCTATTAGGAGCTCCGATAGGTATTGGTACGGTTTTGACTGCATTTTTTACTGGACCATTAATCAACTTCTTTAGTGAAAAAATTGAACAAATTATTTCAATTAAAAAGAATGTACCTGTTACTGAAATAAATAAATGATTTTTTGAAGTGGTTCTAAATATGAGGATAAAGAAATACGCAAAGCTAAGTTTAGCCCCTACTTTTTGGAAAGTAGGGGCTTTTAGCAACTATACTTCTATTTTATTCGCAGACGTATTCTGCTGTAAAATATATTCCTTCGCCTCTTTATTCACCGTCTTCAGATCACAGCCCTGCTGCTTAGCTGCAAACACACAGCCACAGTAGCACTGGCGGTATACATCGTATTCTTTGCACATTTCGATGGATCGTTGATACCCGGAATTTTTCTTGAAATCACTTGGCAGATAATTGGTATCGTAGATTTTTTGAATATCCATCCCGATTTGATTAATTAACTGGCTATTTTTCTTAGGAGAAATCGTTAAGGCACTGCCAAAATAATCGTACCCTCGTTGGAGCGCTTCTTTAGCTGCTAAGTCCAACCGCATGTTAAAGCAAGCGGTACAACGTTTTCCTCCCTCTTTTTCTTCAGTTAATTGATTTTCCTGTACCATCTGGACAAAGGCATTCGGTTTATATTCATCAACAATTAGATCAACCTGTTGACCAGTCGCTTCATTAAAGTCATCAATAAACTTTTTCTGCACCAGCATCCGTCGTTGGTACTCACTGGCAGGATGAATGTTGGAGTTTGAAAAAAAGATCGTCACATCGGCATATTGAGTCAAAAATTCTAAGGTATACGTGCTGCAGGGGGCACAGCAGGAATGGACTAGAATTTTAGGCCGAGTGTTTTGCTGCTGCCAGACACTAATCATTTTTTGTAATACCCGGTCATAGTTTATTTTTTGATTGGTCATCTTATCAACAATTTCATTCGCATTAATAGGGGTCATTGTTTCACTTCCTTCTCGATGATTATAACGGATTTTCATTAGATAAAAAAGTTTAGGTTAACATTGGGGAAGAAAATGTACGATGATCAGCAGAAAAAGACGAGCTTTCAGAAGATATACGAGAGCTCGTTTTTATGAAGACTGAGGTCATTAGAATTTTTCAGGAAGCTTTTTACACATCAATTTGGTAAATTCGACTACTCTCACCCCATGGATGGAAACCGTCACCGATATATTCAAAGCCCATTTTTTCATAAAGTCCATTATGATCGGTGCTCAAATAAAGCTTTTGAAAGCCTAATTTTTGTGTATCCTGCTTGATTTGATCGATTAGCAGCTGGCTCAATCTTTGTCCGCGATAGTCTTCGTCAATAAATAATGCACAAAGCCAAGGCATCAAATCCATCCGGCTGATGAAATCGTTCGGCACTAAGCCAGCACAGCCGATGATTTTGTTTCTATCTTGTAATGCGTACCACATAGGCAAGGCTAGTTCAGAGTCAATGGCGTGCTCCAAACAGTCGCGGTAGACTTCGTTACTTTCATCGCTACCCCATTTGTCCTGCAGATAGTTAGTTAACTCGTTTTTGATTTCCGGAACTTGTCGTAGATTTAACAGCTTCATTTTTATCCCTTTTTCTTTGATAAATTTTGTTTTCTGAGATCGTACTACCATTTTAGTGCGTATATTATATGGAAGCAATAGCTAGCTTGCCGCCGCCAGTAGGGTGGATAATTTAAATAATAGAAGAATTAAATTTATTGCCAGTAGCACGTGCAACACGTATAATTAATGATAGGAGATTAATAGGATGCCGATGACGCAAAAATAAATGGTAAATCTTCTTAGAAAGCATGGATGGGTAGAGTTATCAGGTAAGCGAGGGAAAGGATCACATAAAATGATGTGTAAACACAACAAACGACCTATAACCATTCCACATGGAGAACTCAATAAGTACACCCAGCAGGCAATATTGAAAAAGGCTGGACTTAGATAATTTCAATTTTGAAAGGAGCAAGAAGATGTTACTTACTTACCCAGCAATCTTTTTTATGACTGAAAATGAGACATCAATTCCCTATTATATTGTTTTTCCCGATGTTGGAGGGGTGGGCACACAGGGGGAAGATATTTCCGATGGTATGGCCATGGCTAGCGATTATCTTGGTTTAATGCTGGCAGATTTATTGGAGCATAATCAAACATTACCTGTACCTTCTAAAATTAATAAGGTTGATATAGCACATGTAGCAGCCCAAGCTGAGATTCCTTATCAACTGGAGGAGTCCTTTGTAACGTTGGTTTCAGTAAAGATTGATGAATATTTATCTATGAATGAACCAAAGAAAAAAACATTGACAATTCCAAAATGGGCGGACAAATTAGGAATGGATTTACGGATCAATTTTTCTCAAACATTAGTAGAAGCTATTGTTGAGAAGGCTCAAAAAGGACAATGAAAGACCGAATAAGGCCGTGGGCAGCTTATTCGGTCTTTTTGTCGAGAAAGATTTTCTAAGTTCGTAGATTTTTCTCTGTTTTGCGTATTTTAAATAGTAAGAAAAAAATTTACATAGTGTAGCAAGCATGCTACACTAAAAATAACTCAGGGGGATCAAGAAAATGAGTGAATTACGTCTATGATTAGGCCAGAATTTGATTGGGGAGAAGAGTTTGAAAAGTTTTTATATTCATTGAGTGATAAAGATGAAGCAAAGCTAAGAGCAATGATAGAGCGAATTGAAAGTACAAGTTTACAAGATTCGATTCGTAAAGAACGAGTGAAAAAACTTACCAAAGATATTTATGAACTTCGTACACAAACTGATGAACACTGGTTGAGAGGCTGCTATTTCCAAATTAAAGGGAATAATTATTGGATTACCCATGGTTTTAGCAAGAAGACGAATAAAACACCAAAAAAAGAAATCCAGAGAGCAAATACACTTCGAACTACTTTTTTTATAAGGAGAAAAAATGATGAGTAAAAACAGTGAAGCAATCACGAAACGCTCAGCCGAAAGTGAAGAGTTTAAAGCAGCGTTTATAAAAGAAGTCCAAAAGCTTGATCTTGCGGACTTAATTTTTCAACTAAGAGAAGACACCGGATTGAATCAAACGGATTTTGCCAAAAAAGTGAATAAGTCACGATCAACAATTGCCCGGATTGAAAGTGGCCGAGTCGAACCTACGATTTCGTTGCTGGAGGATATTGCTCAAGCGCTGGGGAAACAATTAGATATACGGTTTATCGAAAAGCAGCGATAAGATTATTGCACAGTTATGCATGTAATGGAAGAAACTGAAATCAACTGATCCAATAAACAAACTCGGTAATTCTACATTTTTTGTAGGGTTACCGGGTTTGTTTGTCTGTTGCTTCAATACTCATTCGACAGTGGGAGGGATCGCCAATTACGACTAGCTTTTAGTTCTTTATCATTAAGAAATCGCTATTAGATAGGTTTGAGGGACTTATCAGATCCATTGATACTTTTTGTATTAGTGTAAGATAGTTCTCTGGCAAAATACGTATATTAGAGAGAGGTACATAAAATCAACATGTAAAGTATATAAAAATATATACTTTTATAGTAAAATAATTATGAAGTTGGAGGATAATTATGCCAATGACAGGTAAAGATCTTTTGCGGTTAGCAAGGAAAAATGGTTGGCGAATTGTTAGACAAAAGGGGCCCCATGTTAGATTGAAGCATTTTGAAACTAGGGAAAAGGTACCGATTGCTATTCATGCAAATAAAGATTTGCCTAAAGGGACTGAGCAAGCACTACTAAAACTGTTGAAATTAAACTAAAGTTTACAAGGAGGTTTACCATGAACTCAAAAGAATTTGTATTTGCTATGCGTATTAGCAGATTGGCTGAAAATGATTATTTCATTGATTATCCTTTTGATGGTATGACAATTAGCGGAAGCGCGGAGACGTTAACGGAAGCAGTTGAGTTGGCGAAGAGCTCATTAGAATTTACGTTGTTTGATATATATGAGGCCAAGGAGTCTTTTCCAGAGATGGATGAAGGGGCTCTTTCAGAGTTGGAAAAAAAGAAGGAAGCTAATCAATACATTACATTGGTGGCGACAAACTTAACAGCAATTTTAAAAAGGTTCAGTGAAGAACCGGTTAAGCGCATGGTATCAATCAAAAAATATCAGGATTTTTATTTGAATAACAATAATATTAGTATTTCTAAATACGTGCAGGAAAAAATTGATCAGGATATTCAAAAAGTATAACACTGAGTTAGGTGTACCGAATCTTCTTAAAATTAGCGAATTGTTTTTGGTCGATAATGAGCTAATTGATGGCAGCCTAAGAAACAGCCTAAGCAACCTATACTTTTCTTATAGGTTGCTTAGGCTGTTTTGCCTTCTTAATAATCATTTGGGAAATGTACCACAATGAACTTGACCACCTTATTTGTTTGGTTATCCCAGTTGTGATCCAAGGTTGAAAAGTATTGGGCGGAGTCGCCAGGGTACATCTGATAACTTTTACCGTCCAGCTCCAGTGTAAGAATTCCTTCTAATATATAAACAAATTCTTCACCGTGGTGAGGATAGGAAGCCGGGAATTCACGATCCTCGTGAGGCATGATTTCAATTAGCTTTGGTGCCATTTGCTTGTCCTCCGGCGCCGGGCTAAGCTTTTTGTAGATCATATTATTTAAAATTCGCAGGACTGGTTGATCATAGCCGCGAATAATGGGTTCACTCTCCTTCACATCCTCAAAAAAATAATTGATTTTTACGTCAAATATTTCAGCGATATTTGATAGATGCTCGACGGCAATCGTAGTAATTCCTCGTTCAAACTGGGACAAAAAGCCGGTGGACAGGCCTGTAGCCTCAGAAAGCTGCTTCAAGGTAAAGCCTCGTTCAGTACGCAATGCCTTCACTTTATCTCCGATATTCATGGTGTTCCTCCTTGAAGTTATTACTATTAGTATAACGCAAAATGGCCTAAATGCCTATGCGGTCACTCTCGTGAATGGAATCGCTTTAAAAATCAAAAAAATTCATTATTGTGAAAAAACCGCTTGCAAAGATTTGTCTTTGTGATTATAATTACAAGTGAGTAGGAGGGGAATAACGTGAAAAAAAATCCGACCATTTTTAACATTCAGAAATTCTCTACCCATGATGGTCCAGGTATACGAACAACTATTTTTTTCAAAGGGTGTCCCATTAGATGTGAATGGTGTCACAATCCAGAAAGCCAAGTCTTTGGACCTGAGATCATGCTGAACAAGTATGGCAAAGAGGAGCTAATCGGCAAAGATTATTCCATTCGAGAGCTGGTCAAAAAAATCCTGGCTGATCAAATATTTTATGATCAATCTGGTGGTGGCGTTACCTTCTCTGGTGGGGAAGTCATGGCGCAGAACATGGATTATGTAGTTGAATTGGCAAAGGAATGTCAGCGAATGGGTATTTCGGTGGCAATAGACACGTGTGGCGTAGCCCCTCAAGAAAATTATGAACGAATTCTACCCTATGCTGATCTGTTTTTATATGATTTAAAGTTCATAAATTCACAAAAACATCAGCTCTATACTGGCGTGGGAAATGATTTGGTTTTATCAAATCTGCGTTACTTATCCGATCAAAAAGCAGTAATCGATTTGCGATTGATTCTGTTGGAGGAAATTAACGCTGATGAACAGACAGCTAAAAATATTGTCGGTTGGCTTCATGAGCAAGGAATTCATGTGAGTGAAATTTCATTATTGCCGTATCATGATTTTGGGCGAGATAAATACAAACGTTTGAACCGAGAATGTACCCAGAATTTTATCAAACCATCGGATGAGCAGGTTGAGCAGATTCAAAAAGTTTACGAAACAGCCGGTTATCAAGTGACAATCGGAGGATAATAATTTAGGAGGAAGAGAAATGGCTGAATTAACACTGGAACCAACGAGAAGAGGCAGTACAGAACGAATCAAGCGTTTAAGAGAAATTAGTGAAAAAGAGTGTGAACCTAGAATTTCCATGGAACGGGCAGTTTTACTGACAGAAGCATACAAGCAGTGGGAAGGCAAAGTTTCGGCACCAGTTTTACGTGGGTTAGCATTTAAGTATATTATGGAAAACCGCACCAATTACATTGAAAAAGGCAGCCTGGTCTTGGGTGAAAAAGGCCATGCACCATGGGCAGCTCCTACTTTCCCTGAATTATGCTGCCATACTTTGGACGATTTTGAGAATATGAATAATCGTGAAAAGGTATTTTTCAAGGTATCTGAGGAAGATCGTAAAATTCAGGAAGAAGTCATTATTCCTTACTGGCATGATCGGGCGATGATGACGCGTATGAACAAATTATTGCCGGAAGAATGGCATTTGTTGTTTGATGCTGGTTTATATACTGAATTTTTGATGCAGCGGGGACCTGGCCATACGGTTGCGGATGGAAAAATGTATCAAAAGGGCTTTGCTGATTTCAAAGCAGACATCCAACGAGAAATTGATAACCTCGATTACAACAATGATATGGAAGCGTTAAACAAACGCGAAGAATTAGAAGGTATGAAGCTGGTTTGTGAAGCGATGATTATCTTCGGCAAACGCTATGCACAACAATGCCGTGAGATGGCTGAAACCGAAACCGATCCTCAATGGAAGAAAGAATTGCTGGAATTGGCTGAAGTCTGTGATGTGGTACCGGAGCATGCACCGCAAACCTTCCGCCAAGCAATCCAAATGTACTGGTTTGTACACATTGGGGTAACCGTTGAAATGAATAACTGGGATGCTTATTCTCCAGGTAAATTGGATCAGCATTTAGAACCGTTTTATGAAAAAGACATTGAAGAAGGCCGCTTAACTCGGGAAGAAGCACGGGAGCTTTTAGAAAATCTGTGGATTCAATTTAACAATCAGCCGGCACCGCCAAAAGTTGGTATTACGTTGAAGGAAAGCGGTACGTATACCGATTTCTGTAACTTAAATACTGGAGCACTGCGTCCAGACGGAACTAGCGGCGTTAGTGAAGTCAGCTATTTGATTTTGGAAGTTATGGATGAGATGAAGCTGCTGCAGCCAAGCTCAAATGTGCAAATTTCGAAAAAATCACCGGAGAAATTCTTGCGTGAAGCGTTGCGGGTCTCTCGTAAAGGCTGGGGACAACCGGCGCTTTATAATTCAGAAGCGATTTTGAATGAATTGGCCTACTTAGGTAAATCAGTCGATGATGCTAGAGAAAGCGGTATTTGTTCAGGCTGTGTGGAAGTGGGGGTTGCTGGTAAAGAAGCGTATGTTCTGACTGGCTACTTAAACATTCCGAAGGTCTTTGAATTGGCGATGTATCGTGGGTACGATCATTATACTGGTAAACAAGTTGGTATTGATGTGGGCGATTTCCGGGAAATGACAACATACGAAGAGATGTATCAGGCGTTTTATGACGAATTGAAATATGTGGTGGACGTGAAGGTTGCCGGCAACAACATGATTGAACGGATGTACATGGAATTTATGCCGGTGCCATTGCTATCGGTCATGAGCGATGACTGTATTTCAGTTGGAAAAGACTATAATGCTGGTGGTGCGCGGTACAACACTAGTTACATTCAGTGTGTAGGGGTTGCGACGATTACCGATTCGCTAGCAGCCATGAAATACAATGTGTTCGAACAAAAGACCATGACAATGGATGAAATGATTCAAGCCTGCTCAGATGATTTTGAAGGGCACGATGATATTTACGACATGGTTTACAATGAAACACCGAAGTACGGAAATGACGATGACTATGCAGATGATTTGTTAAAAGATGTGGATCAAACCTTACAAGATATTATTGCAGGTCGTCCAACGCCTAAAGGGTCAAAAACAGTGGTAGAATTCTTGCCGACTACTTGTCACGTATACTTTGGTCAAGTAATGGAGGCTTCACCAAATGGCCGCCACAAAGGCATTCCATTGCCAGATGGGATTTCACCTGAAAAGGGTGCTGACCGCAACGGACCAACGGCTGTAATTAAATCGGCTTCTAAGCTGGATCAAACCAAAACCGGCGGGGCGCTTTTGAATCAGAAGTTTACACCAAGTGTAGTGGCTGGTGAACAAGGGATTATTAATATGGCTTCGTTGGTACGCAGCTACTTTGCACTGGATGGACACCATATTCAATTTAATGTTATCAACAAGGATGTTCTGCTGAAGGCGCAAAAACATCCGAAGGAATACGAAAATCTGATTGTACGGGTAGCCGGTTATAGTGACTACTTCAACAATTTGGAAAAAGCGTTGCAGGATGAGATTATTGCGCGAACAGAACAAGATTTTGGTTAAAAAAATCTGGACCTAGAAAGATAACGGGAAATGCTTTCTAGGTTCTCTTTTGGAGGAAGATAAGTATGAAACAAATTGTTTTGGGGATGTTGGTTCTTTTTATTGGTTTGCACATTAGTGTGTTGGGACGAGATTTGTTTAAAAACAAGAAAGACCTTGGCAGCGGAAGTATGCCGATTTCAATTGGGATTGGTTTTATTACCGATTTCCTGGACACATTGGGCATTGGTGCCTTTGCGCCAACCACTTTATTGATGAACATTACGAAGCAGCTGGATGACGATCGTAAGTTGCCGGGGACCTTGAATGTGAGTCATGCGTTGTCCTGCTTACTTGAGGCAATCATCTTTATTACAGTGGTTAAGGTTGAACCGTTGACGTTGTTTTCTTTGGTGGCTGCGGCAACAGTCGGTTCATGGATTGGCTCGAAATTTGTTACCAAGCTGCCGGAGCAGAAGGTGCAATTTGTTATGGGCTGTGCGTTAATTTTGACGGCGATCTTGATGGCCTTGAAACAAAGCGGCATGATCAACATTTTGGGTGAAGGGAATACCGCGACTGGGTTAACCGGTATTAAACTGCTTATCGGAATTGTCGGTAATTTTGGTCTGGGTGCTTTAATGACAATGGGTGTGGGTCTTTATGCACCGTGTATGGCGATGGTGTATATGCTGGGCTTAAGTCCTTTAGTGGCTTTTCCGATTATGTCTGCTTCCTGTGGTGCATTGATGCCGGTAGCGAGTATCAACTTTGTTCGAACAGGTGAATATGCTCGTAAGGTTAGCTTAGGAATCACAATTGGTGGAATTATTGGGGTTATTATTGCTGCGAAGTTCGTCACGGGGCTAGATATTACCGTCTTAACTTGGATTGTCATCGTGGTGATTATTTACTCTGGCTTCACCTACATTCAAAAGAGTCGTAAGCTGGCGATTGCACAAAAAGCATAGAATTGAAAAAAGGGGATAATTTGTTGTGATAAAAAATGTCGATGCAGTGAAGAAAGCCAATATTTATTTTGATGGCAAGGTAACCAGCCGAACGCTCCAACAAGCAGATGGCAGCAAGGTTACTTTAGGGTTCATGCTAGCAGGGGAGTATACCTTTAATACAAATGAAAAAGAATTAATGACTGTTTTACAAGGGGCAATGACTGTGTTGCTGCCAGGTGAAACGGAATGGAAAACCATTACTGAAGGGGAAGAGTTTGTAGTTTCCGGAAAGAGTGCGTTTCAAGTGAAAGTAACCGAATATGCTGATTACAGCTGTTCGTACCTTGCGGAGTAACTGAATTAGGCTGGCTCGATCTGTTATTGTGGAACGAGTCAGCTTTTTTGATGAAAGGAGCCGTGGTGAGACGCGGCTTCTTTTTTTTGTAAATAGATTTTTTTACCAATCAAAGAAAAAGTCCGCTCAAAATGTCGTGAAGTATGATAAATTAGACATAGACAAATTTATTGAGGAGCTATTTATGACAACCACTCAACTTCGATCGGAGAAAAGACCAGAAAATCCGATCTTTCAACCAATAAAAAAGCTGGAATTTCCAGTTGCTTTCTTTTTAGTTTTTGCGATGGTATTTGGTCTTATTTTTATCAAAACTATTCCACCGCTGCAAGCACCGGATGAAGTCGGACATTTAGTAAAGGCCTATTCTCTTTCCCGGTTTAAGGTGCGACCAGAAACTCGAACAGGAGATGAGCCGAAAAAATCCGATCAAACCTGGGGATTCTATGGCTTTGAAGTTTCTGACGAGATTTATCGCATGAATGAATATGCTATCCAAAAATGGGGCGAAAATGAAAAGTATCCCTATATGATTAAATCAGATGGTGATGATTCGGATAAATTTATCGGGACAGGCGGCATGACCAATTACAGCTTTGTCAATTATATCCCACAAATAACCGGAATTTGGGTGGGGAAGCTGTTTAATCAACGGCCGTTGAATCAGTATTATATTGCTAGGTATTTTAATTTGTTTGCTTATATATTTGTTGTGTTTGCTGCCTTGGCTATTTTCCCTTTTTCAAAATGGGGCGGGGTAGTTATTGGTCTTAACCCGATGGCGATGTTTCTAGCCTCTACGGTTTCTGGGGATGCCATGATTATTGCTGGCGGTTTTTTCTTTACTTCTTGGATCTTACATCTTAGGGAGAAAAAACGAATCAGTTCGCCAGCTATGCTAATCAGCATGATTATGATGATCGGCCTAGTTCTAATGAAGCCGACGATGATCACCTTAGGCCTGCTGTTTTTCTTGTTGCCGAATAGAGCCTTAAATATAAGAAGGAAAATTGTTTGGGGACTATTGATTTTGGCTTTATCCGTTGGTTTTTATCTGTGGTGGAATAGTTTCATGGTTGATCAACAAATTCTCTATCGCGATTTTGCCAGTCCATCGAAGCAAGTAGCAGCCTTTTTCAAGGATCCATCAATTTTCTTGACCAATTTCTATGAAAATTATGTTTTAGGAATCAAAGGGGATTATATTACCCGCTCAGCTGTTGGAGATTTTGGCTTATTGGATGCACCGATGGCAACTCACTGGATCATTTTTTACTTTTCTATTTTGATAGTGGGTTCGTTGCTGCAAAAAGAAGATGGCGGAACTCTGGCTCTTTATCAAAAGGGAATTATTGTGTTGTTGCTGGTTCTGTACACTTTGCTTACCTTCTTTGCGCTCTATCAAATTTGGAATCCGGTGAATGCTAAGAAAACGATTGAGGGACTTCAGGGGCGCTACTTTATTCCGGTAGGATTGACGATGGTTCCGCTGTTTAGCAGCCATGGTAAAGGTTTGGATGTCAGCAAACGTTCGATGAATGTGATTTTGAGTGTTAGTCTGGTTATATTATTCTTAGTAGCCTTGACTGTGTTGGATAAACGGTATTAAGCATAAAAAGCTTGTCTTCGTTGAAAAATGAAGACAAGTTTTTTTCAAGAAAAATTTCATCTCTATATAAATGAAAATAAGACCGCTGCGGTTAAGCGACGGTCTTATAAGGATTACTATTGTTCTGCTAAGACAGCTGCATCTGGTCCGGAATACATGGCAACTCCTTCATATTTCCAGCCAGCTTTTACTAAAATATCTTTTTCATCGCCATTAATTGTCAGGTGATGAGTACCGGTCTTGGCATTTGGATTGTACAAACGGTGAACAGGAGTGCCGCCGCCGGAGTTCCAAGCAATCCCTTCAAAATTCCAACCGGCATCGACTAACATATTGACTTCGTTCATATTCACAGTGTAATGGTGATCTCCGCCGTTGTTTGGATTGAATACACGATAAACTGGAATACCTAGAGTATCTGGAACTTCCCAAGCTAAGGCTTCATCTCGCCAGCCAGCTTTGACCACAAAGGGAATTTCGTTGTAATTGGCAGTATACAGGTGCTCACCAGTGTTAGGGTTGTAGGCACGATAGAGCATTGCGGCATCTGCTGCTTCACTCGCTACTGAAAAACTAGCAACCCCCATGCCTGCTAATAGTGCTGCTTTGATAAATTTAGACTTGTTCATAGTTAGCCTCCTTTTGTAATTGCTTACATTAATATTGTATCATTATTTAGAGTGAGCTGAAAAGGAAAACCATCTTTAAATTGAAATTTTTGTATTATTGGATTGTTTAATAAACGGCGACCGATGTAATGGTTCCTCTAAAAGCGACTTTTCAGATAAAATATTATTCCCTCTTGTAAGCGCAAACTTTTGTGAATATACTAACATTAGTAGGGAAAGGGAGGATAGCATGTTTTTATTAAAAGCGGCAAAAGTAATTATCGGTGATGGAAAAACAGTCATTGAAAATGGCGGTGTAGTCTATCAAAAGGATCAAATTTTGGCAGTGGGACCTGCTTCAGAATTGCAGGAAAAATATCCAGAGGCTGAGGTTCGTGATTATGGCGAGGGAACGATTTTGCCTGGTTTAATGGATGCCCATATTCATTTAGGTTATTATTGGACGCAGCCGGATTTGCATCGCTACAATGATTTCATGATTGCTTATTATGCTCAAAAACAAGCGGAGACCTGTTTGAAGAAGGGGGTAACAACTATTCGTGACTGCTGCGGGCCGCAGTTTCTGTTGGAGACGTTGCGGTTAGCTGCGGAAAAAGGTTTTGTCAAAGCGCCAAGGATTTTGCACACGGATCGGGGAATTTGTATTACGGGTGGTCATGGTCATGAGGATGGCATTGAAGAGGTGGATGGCGTGGAGAACATTCGTCACACCATTCGTCGTCAGAAACGTGATGGTGCAGATTGGATCAAGCTGTTGACTACAAACCGTGATGATATCTGTGAATTTACCCAAGAAGAGTTGAACGCTGGCGTAGAAGAAGCTCACCGTTTGGGGATGAAATGTGTGGTACATTCCGGCACGCAGCCAGGCATTCAAATGTGTATTGATGCCGGCTTTGATACGATTGAACACGGCAACTTTTTGACAGTAGAGCAAGGAAAACAAATGGCGGTGAATCAACAGTCTTGGACGCCTACTATGTTTGCGTATCATTTTCTGGCTGATTATAACAAAAAGGTACAGGAGGTTGGGATTGATCATTCCAATCAATCCACTGAAACGTATTCTCATCATCTTGATTTCTTTGAAGCTTCGGTTGAGGCATACTCAAAGAATTTCAAGCCGATTTACGATGAAGGCGTAACGATTTTAGCTGGTACCGATATGGTGATGCTGGAGGCTCCGGATGTGCCGATTGTTGAGGAGCTTGAGTTGATGGTTCGCTATGGTTTGACGCCTATCGAAGCGATTCAAACGGCTACTCAAAATCCAGCACGCGTTTTTGATTTAGCCGAAGTAACGGGGCAGCTTCAAGCCGGTTTGCAGGCAGATATTTTAGTAGTAGCTGGCGATGTTACGCAAGATATTGAGCAGCTGCGGAATGTGCAGCAGGTTTTTCTGGCCGGGGAAATGATTGACCAGAACTAAAGCTACTTAATCAATTATGAAGACAAGAAATGAGGCTTTTGCCTGAAGTTCTTGTCTTTTTTTTCTATTATCAGAAAACGGCTTGACGATTATGTGAAGAAAGAGACTGTAAAAGGAAGAATATGAAAATAATTAATATCCTTATTGCCGATTGCATATGAAGATAGAATCATTGTCAGGCCAAACATGTATTATTTTAAGTAGAAAGAAAATAGGCTAAAATCACCTGCTGAACCGTAAAAGATATCCCTATTGTACTTCTTTTTTCCTTTGATATAATGGTATTAATCAAGCAAATACGCAAAAAAGTTAATTGGTAAAAAAAAGGAAAAAGTAGTATGGATACTGATGTGAAATGTTTTTTGTTGTAATTTTACCAACTCTTTTTTTCTTTAATTTTGTTGTTTTTATTTATTATAAATTTTGTTCGTGTGAGGGTCACCTCACTCATTTTAGCAATGGACAAGCAAGAAGCTTCTGTTATAGAAATATAAACGACAGTTAGCATCAGTAAGAACTATTTTTGAGTGCTATTGATTTAGTTAAATATTGGGGATATTCTCATGTGCAAAGAGAACTTTAGTTTTTTTGTAATAGGTTCTAGAACCTATACGTATAATTAAGTGGATGAAAATTCCCTCGAAAGATTTGAGGATGAATTGAGAAAAAAAGTATCATTATCCTAGTGATCAGCGATGCAAGCAGGTTTCTCTGAGTATGAGGCTGCTAATGGGTAAATAAAAGAGTAAATTTTTTCATCATCACCGTGTACAATTTAAGGAAAAGTTAGGTAGATAAAATGAAAGGTTTAGTTTGTAAATACTGTGGCAGTAATCAATTTCAAGAAACTGAAACGGGGTATCAATGCTCCTACTGTCATGCAGAATATGATTTTGATGATGCAGCAGCTATGTCTAAGAAATCGTCTGTACTCACCAAAGAAAAGCGTGTTTCAAAGATCATAATAATTAGTCTTTTCTTTGTATTATTCGTTTTTTGTCTTGTGCCTTTTTTTTCAGGAGAGCGTAAGCCTTTAGGTCAAGGCACTGATAGTAAAACAGATCCGCCAAAGTCGGACTATTCGCCCAGTCGGCTGAGCAATCCTGAACGTAATGTTCGAATCGCAGAGCTCTCCTTAAATTCTGAGGATATTAAGGTTGCCAAAGCTTCCATTGCTGAATATGGTGGAGATAAAACCAAGGAATTTGAAAGACGGTTGGCTGAAGCACAAAAAGAGCACGATACGCTGAAAAAGAAACGAGGAAGAAAGCCTCCTAAAAAAGACATGATCATTGAAAATCCCAATTCGGAATTTGCAGTAACCACCTATTATCGCGAAGCAGGTTATTTAGCTGCTTATGGTCCAGAGTTCGACCAATATTCTAGCGCAGATATTGTGCGGATTTGGGGGAAACCTGATGAAATCATCACTGATTCTAAAGAAATCCAGCAGAATATTAAACTTGAATTTGATGAGGAGAATAACCCGGTCAGCTATGAAGCAAAAGTCTTGAGGGAACAATGGGAAACGGGCCAGTTGACTTGGCGAGAGGTTCGAGCGTTTATTGTAATCCTTCATGACAAATCCTATGCAGGCTATTCGAAGCAGTTCGTTTATGAGAAACAAGGAAAACCAAATGTTTATTTTAAAAATGATCGAGTGGGTCATGTGACACCAATCGTGCGTTATGTATCTTTTACTCGATTACCAGAAAAATATTCACGGGAAGGCTTGGGAAAATACCCAGATGATTTTCCTGAAGAATATGGATCGGATGGGCTCTATCATGAAAACTAAAGAATGTACAAACTGTGGCAGTACTCAATTCCATCAAGTAAAGGATGGCTGGAAATGCGAGTATTGCGGCACACTTTATTTGAATCCGAAAAAAAACAGGGAGATTCATCAGGCCGATGAGCCGACTGTGAACAAAAAGAAAAAAATATTGCCACCTATCTTTACCATAATCCCGATTATTATCATGTTAGTGGGGCTCTTAGGCTATTCAATGGTTCAAACCAATAAACGTGCGACGAACTACAAACCAATTGAACCAGGCATTGAAAAACCTTCTGACAAAGTGGAATTTCCTGGCAATTGGACACAAGATATTTATAATTCGATAAAGGTAGCCACACAAATTTACAATGGGGACACCGAAAAGTATTCTTTTGAAAATGGCTCAAGCTACGAAGAGCTAGAAAAGCTGGTTGGTAAGCCGGATACGGTTACTAGCTGGGAAAAAGAATCTTACGGGATGCCGCCAAGATCAATGGCAACGTGGAATAAAAACAGCGATGGCGACCATATGCCTCATTCAGTGACAGTCACTTACGAAAAGGATACACTGATGATTACTGACAAAAATCACTATTAATTGTTAACAAATTCATTTGTTTTGGATAAGTCTGTTTATCAAGAGAAGCCTCAATCAATTATCAAAAATGGGAGCTAAACCGTAGAAATGATAGGGTATATCTAGTTGTAATTTAAACTTAACGGGCTAAATTTATGCCAAACTTCTTCAAATACTATATTTAACCGCTCTACTGAAGGATTTTTTTGCAGAAATCATTAAAGAAAAAAGAAAAAATGCTGATAAAGCTTCTGAGGCCAAGTCTTCTTATTACAAGGATCACATGGGTGTGACTTATAATGGAAAACGAGGAGTTGGTTTTCATGAAAAGAAACTATCCGTACTTGGTCATTCCCCTTATGGCAGTTTTATTTATTTTGCCTAACGTGATCACTCACAATATGATCGTTGGTTCGGATGCAGTATTCCACTTTAATCGCTTTTATGACACGGCGATGCAAATTAAAAACGGAAATTTTGAATATTTTATTACACTCTATGGTTTTCAGCAGTCTGGTCGAATTGTTAACGCCCTATATGGTCCATTATGGGCGTATTTAAATGGCTTATTGGTATTGATTGGCGGTACTTGGTTTAGGTATCAAGTATTGGCGAACTTTTTGATTTATTTATTGTCAGGCAGTTCAATGTATTGTTTGCTGAAGCGGGCTGGGGTTTCCAAGAGCTTAGCGGTTACCGTGGCAATCTTCTTTATGACGACCTTTTCGATCCAATATTGGATTCAGCGTCAAGGGTTTACTAGCTGGGGCACAGCGGTGTTGCCATTGTGTTTGCTGCCACTGTTGGATATGGTGGAAAAAGGACGGATTCCAGTGGTGAAGCTGGCTGTTTTAATGGCATTGATGACGCAGATTCATCTATTTTCAAGTTTGCTGCTGGCAGTGATTTATGCCTTTTATTTTGTTTATACTTTCATTCGCAGTGAAGAAAAAGTGAAGCTGATGAAGGATGTCAGCTTGGCGGTGCTGTTGTTTCTAGGCTTGACAGCCAACCTGGTAAGCTCGCTTTTCTATCTGTACACTAACAATCAATTGATTCCGCCTTTCGTGAATCAGCAAATGTCTAATTTTGCGGTGGATAGCGGGAGTGATTATTGGCTGTTTTATCCGTACACCTTTGTGCCTTTGATGGGGGCGATGCTGGCAATCTATTTAGTGAATCGCAAAAGGATGACGCCGTTGATTCATTTAACGGGAGCCTTAGCGCTGCTTTTCTTGATATTATCCAGTGATATTCTGCCTTGGACAGCCTGGGTGAAGGAGCAAGTGCCTTTTGTTTCCTTGATTCAGTTTCCCTTTCGTTTTTTTGCCCCATTCACGGTGCTTTTTGCCTTCTTTATGGCTCAGGTTTACAGCACAACTAATTGGTCGAAGCATTTGAAGCAGGTCGTTCCGATAGTGGTGGTTTTGATCGGTGCAGGACAGATTTTGTACGCTACGAACCAGACCTTGCAGCGTTGGCACACGGATCGTTATACGAATAAGGAAGGCATTCATACCTATGTTTATGGGGATGATCAACAGGTTCGCGATTCTTTTTACAGTGGTGATTTGAAGAAAAGCTTAGAGCTGTTGCAAAAAGGTACACCGGACTATTTGCCGGTTTATGATGAAACGGGACGCAACAATTATAATTTATACAAGGAAAAAGTAGTTGATCCCAATCCTGATTTCCAGAAAATTGCGGCGGGTACTTCCTTGATTGTGAAATGGAACCAAGCTGAAGCGAGACAAGCACAATTGCCGATTGTTCTGTATCATGGTTCGGAAATAGCTGTAAACGGAAAGAAGGTCTCCCCTTCGTTATCTGAAATTGGTACGCCAACTGTTCAGGCAAAAAGTGGAGAAAACAAAGTACGTTTATGGTTTAACCCACCACTGTATGTAAATGCCGGTATCTGGCTGGCGATCCTCTTTTGGTTGTTCTGTCCGATGTATTATGTAATAAAACAATGGCGAAACAAAAAAGCGTTCAAAGCTCTTAACTAAGGAGCCTTGAACGTTTTTTGATTGTAATGGGAAGAAAAAACAATTTGTGTTGAGGGATGGCCATATTTCAATGTTTGATCAATAAAAGTCTCTAAGGTGGCCATCGATTCTGTCGCAAATTTAACTAAATAGCTGTATTTTCCGGCGATACGATGGCATTCGATTACATCCGGATGACTCCAACAAAACTCGCGAAAAGCTTGGCAGTTAATGGTCTCCATTAAAATAAAAACTTCAATCTCTTTCCCAAGTTTTGGGTAATTAATTTTTGTCGTATAGCCTTCGATAATGCCTTGCTCCTCCAGCTTCAAGATTCTTTCCTTTACCGCAGGAGTGCTTAAGTTCACCTTGCTAGAAAGCTCCTTCAGTGATAGTCGCGCATTTTCTTCCAGCAGAGCAAGAATGTGCCAATCTGTTTGATCCATAATACCCTCCTTTTTTTAGGTATATGAGCTATTTTACCTTGATAAACGAGGTGGAATAGTTTAAATACCTTATTTTGTGCATAGAAGTAAGTGTTTTTCCATTATATGCTATTAATAGAGAGAAGGAAAGGCAGGAACGAAAAATGACAAAAACATTATTATTGTTAGCGAATGGGTTTGAAGCATATGAAGCAAGTGTTTTTACTGATGTTTTAGGCTGGAATTTATATGAAGGAGATGGATCCACCGAACTGGTCTCAGTGGGACTGCATTCAGAGCTGACTTGTACTTGGGGACCGAAATGGATTCCTGATGTCTTATTGGATGACATTCAGTTGGAATCTTATGATGCTTTAGCAATTCCAGGAGGCTTTGAGGAAGCTGATTTCTATACAGATGCGTTTGATGAACGTTTTCTAGCGGTTATTCGTCATTTTGCAGCGGAGGAAAAACCAATCGCTTCAATTTGTGTGGCTGCTTTAAGTTTAGCGAAAAGTGGCGTTTTAGCCGGAAGAAAAGCAACAACTTATGCTCATCCCGATAGCCCGCGGCAAGATCAGCTGGCTGCTTTGGGTGCGGAGGTGCAACGTCAGCAGCCCTTTGTTCAGGATGGGAATATTGTTACTTCTTCCTCACCGGCAACTGCTTTGGCTGTAGCATTTTGGCTGCTTGAACAATTAACAACTCAAGAAAATGTTCAACAGGTAAAGAAACGAATGGGCTTTTAAGTGATGCGATGAAACTAAAAAAACTCTCCAACCTAAGTGGGTCAGAGAAGTTTTAGTTACTCATTAGCTTAGCTTCATTTTAGCAATTGTTTCAGCATCCAAGAACCAGTATTGGTGATAATCACCCGCCAGAGCGGTGAAAGGGACTGGCGCTTGCCCAGCTTCTTCAACTTTCTTGGTTAAATATTCCTTTAGAATCCAGGGATCTTCTATCGAATTTTGTTGAAGCTGGAGAATGCGGGTAATTTTTTCTGGAGGGACTTGAAAAGCTTCGGCGACTGCTTCAATGGTCAGATTTGCTAGAGACATATTTTCTTGAAATTCCAAAATGGTGTCTAATTTTTGTTGTTGCGTTAATGACATGCAGATCACTTCCTTGGGGGATAGTTTACTACCATCTGCAAGAAATGTCGAAGCATTGGTTGATAAGAATAGCACTTGCTTCTTCTTATCGAGTTCGGTAAACTAAACGTGATCGTTGATTAAAGGAAGTGGATTCAGTCCGGCGCACTATACATTACAAATAAAGTAATTTAGTGAAACGTGGAAAAGCCATCTAAGACAACTAAACTGAAAAAATTTCATGGTGAAATCAGTTTATTTGTTGTGGGTAGATGTAGGCTTTTTCAGGTTTTTTTGTGTTGTCTTTTTTTGTAGCTAAAACCAATCAACGATCAATTACTAAAAAGGAGAAGTTTAAAAATGGATGTAAATAAATTAATACAGGACGTTCCTTTGTTCGCAGAAAGTGCGGCAAATATTTGGCTCGATCCTTATGTCGCTAAACAGATGCTGACTGCTCATTTAAATGAGCAAGAGGATGGAGCTACGCGTAACAAAGCTTTCGTTGAAAAATCGGTGGCTTGGCTGACCGAAAAATTTCCGTCGAAGGACTATCCAAAGGTATTGGATTTAGGCTGCGGTCCGGGAATCTATGCTGAAAAGTTTTCACGAGCAGGTTATCAAGTGACGGGAATTGATTTTTCCCCAAATAGTATTAACTATGCCAGTCAATCTGCTGAAAAGGAGAACCTGCCGATTCGTTATATTCAGAGGGATTATATCGAAATTGACTGGCAGGAGGAATCCTATGATCTGATTGTTATGATTTATTGTGACTTGGGTGTTTTATCCCATGAGAACCGCCGACTGATTTTGGAGAAGGCTTATCAGGCATTGAAGCCTAATGGTCGATTGATTTTTGATGTGTTTACGCCTGCTCGTTATCAAGATTTTGAGTCAACTCAAACCTGGCAGGTGGAAGACAACAGTTTTTGGAGCCAAGAGCCATGTCTCCATCTGGAGCGCGCCGAGCAATATGGTTCAACCTATTTAGCAGCGCACCATTTGCTGAATCGAGAAGAGCAAAAGACTTTTTATATTTGGGAGACCGTTTTTACGCCAAAAGAAATGACTGAAGAGTTGAAAGGGCGGGGTTTTACCCAGGTTGAGCATTATAAAAATATTGCAGGTGAAGCTTGGGAAGACACTTCTGATACCGCCTGTTTTGTAGCCAGCAAATCGTAAAACTCTACGTTGCGTTGGTTGTTTTGCCTGGGGGAATCACGTAGTCTTAAGGTAAGAGGTGAGAAGATGGATAGTATACAAACTGGCCGGTTAATTCGTAATTTACGAAATGAACGCGGCTGGACACAAAAAGAATTAGCCGAGGCCCTGATGATTAGTGATCGGACAGTTTCCAAATGGGAGCGGGGGCGAGGCTATCCGGATGTATCACTGGTGACGCAGCTTTCCCAGCTGTTTCAAGTAGAGACCAATCAGCTATTGGCTGGAGAATTAGTTCAAAACCAGCTGAATAATGGGAATATCAATAATATTAGTTTCTTCGTTTGTCCAACGTGTCAAACCATCAATTTTTCATTTGGAAAAACTGAAATGACTTGTTGTGGAAGACATTTGGAACCGTTAATCCCTCAGACAGAGCAAGCAGAGCATCGGGTAAAGGTAGCAGAAGTTGAAGCTGATTGGTATGCTACATTTGATCATGAGATGAAAAAGGAGCACTCGCTGTCGTTTTTAGCGTTAGTTTCTGGAGATCAGATCCAGCTTAAAAAGCTCTATCCTGAACAGGAGCCGGCAGTTCGACTGCCGCGCATGTGTCACGCAACCATGTATTTTTATTGTACTAAGCACGGATTGTTCAAAAAGGAGCAAATTAATGGGTACTTTTTATAAACAACCGCTGGAAAACTGGCCTAGAGCAGAATCCTTTTATTATTATTCGCAAATGGCACCTACCAGCTACTCCATTACAGTAAAGCTTCGGGTGACTAAGCTGCGCCAACAAACTAAACAAAAACAGATCAAATTTTTTCCGACGTATCTGTATGCGGTAAGTCGTGTGATAAGTCAGCTGCAGGAATTAAAAATGGCGATAAAGGATGAAACTTTAGGTTTTTGGGACTATCTGAATCCTGTTTATCCGCAGTTTCATCCGGAAGATCAGACAGTTTCTCTGCTGTGGACTGAATATTCGCCTGATTTTTCGAAATTTTATCTGCGTTATTTAACGGATGTTGAAACATTTGGGGCTGATCGTGGCATGCTGACGAAAAAAGGACCTCCACCGGAGAATGCGTATGTAATTTCTTGTATCCCTTGGTTCAGCTTTGATAGTTTTTCTTTGCAGCATCATCAACTAAAAGATTACTATTTTCCCAGTTTTGAGGCTGGAAAATTTATACGGCTGGATGGCGAATGGTACATGCCATTGGCGATTAATGCGCATCATGCAACAACGGATGGTTATCAGCTGAAGGTATTCTTGGAGCAGCTGCAGGAAGTAATGGATCATGCAGGGGTGTGGCTAGGATAATAATTAAAGCTCAAATCTATGTTGAAAAATAGATTTGGGCTTTTTGGTGTTGCTTAAAGAAATATGTATCTATTCTAAAAATAGAGTGCAGCACATAACTATTTTTGCGATATTGTATACGAATTATACTATAAATAATTCTTTATATTAATTATTTATATGTATGATCATCTTAAATGCCTTTAATAATATTCTAATTGTTGCTATAATATGATGCGAACGTACCTTCGCATTTTTTGCAGAAAGTGAAACTAAAGAGCGTTTCATTGAATAAATCAATATCAAGATACTTGAGAAAGTAGGAGTGAATATGAATGTATTTGATTTAATAAAAATTATTGAAAAAGCTAGATTAGGTTTAAATTTGATTGATGCAAGAACTGGAACAGGAAAGTCTTATGCTGCAGCTGAGGCCATGTTTTTATCCAGGGGAAAAGTTAAACGATTTTTTTCTATTACGAACTTTAAGAAAAATCTGGCAACCGCTGATTTGAAGAGATTTTATATCCACTCGGGTTTAACAGAAGAGGATTTCAATCGCGAAGTTTGTCTCTTAAGAAGTAACGCAGATCAAATGATTGAGTGTTTAATTGGTACCGACATACCAAAAGAACTAAAAACAAATAACTATTTGCGCCTCGAAAAGTCAGTTAGGTTGTATAAGGAAGCTAAAGATTCCGTGATAAGAAATATATTGCGGGAACGCATAAACGTGGAGGAGCGGAGTTATCGTCAAGAATTAAAAATTTTTTTCAAGAAAAAGTTGGGAAAAATAAGCTTCGAAGATAAACAAGCCAAGGTAAAAAAGAATTATTCATGGCTAATTAATCTATATCCAGCTTCTATCATCAATGAATATAAAATAGTAGTTATGACAATGGATAAGTTTTTGACAAACTATGATTCTATTATTGGTCCTAGTGGAAAATTTCTACAAAGTGACTTATTAGATGACTCAGTCATTATGATTGATGAGTTCGATGCAACGAAGGAGCGAATTCTCAATCAGATTATTCAGCGGGCAGTTAAGATAGATGTAGAGTATTTAAACCTGTTTAAAACACTTTATTATAATCTGAATACTAGAGAGTTTTCACAAATTTCAACGGATTATTTAACTGATGGTTTGAAAAAGTGGCAGGAAAATATAAAAGAAAGATCAGCCCAGATCTTTGATGAATATTACTTATATTATGACTATGTTTCCGAAGAGCGGAACACCGACATGAATAACTTTATGTTTCATGATGGTGATTTTATCACTGAGTACGTCAATGAGGCTCGATTTACTAAAGGGATTGTAGATAAAGAGAAGAAGCAGGTGACAATAACTTTTTCTAAATCTGAAGCTAAGGAAGCTAATGAGGTTGAAGAAATTAGCATTCTCTCTCTTATGAATGGGATTTTCCGCTTTTTGACACAAGTGCAAAAATATGCACAAACAGCTGCTGGTAGATTAGTCTCAGCTGAGAATGGTCGAAGGTTGCATTTGGAGACAGAAATGCAATTTGAAGATGCCCTTCATACCATTTACCATGAAATGGGCTTAGCTCAGTCACAAAAGGAGTTAATGATGCAAGAGTTGATTACTCGTGCATCACCAGAAAAAGTATCTAGAAGATGGGATAATGTTAGTCAATTTTATCATTCTGGTTTCCAATTGTTTGAATTTGCTGATGGTGACAGGCATGTACACGATACTGAGATCAAATATCTTCGTATACAAGATATTCCTGAAAAAATTATCTTGCATCTTGCCAATAAGGCTTGCGTCGTAGGTTTTTCTGCAACGGCGACAATTCCAAGTGTTTTAGCTAATTATGATTTAGGCTATTTAAAGAATAAATTAGGCAAAGCTTACAAAGAAGGAAACGAGTTATTATCGCAAGAAACTATCCAAAAGATTGAAACTTTTGATAAGAACTATTCTGAAAGTAAAGCAAGCACCAAAGTTTTTCCGTTTAATGTGACTTTGGAGCAAAAGTCCATTAAACAACGGTTGGAAATAATCCTTCAGAACAGCCCACTTTCTGATTGGAAAAAGGTAATCAAAAACTGGGCGGTAGAAATTGAGGCAAAAGCTTATCAGTCTGATGAGGCGGAGAAAGGTAAAATACGGGAGGATGTTGTAAACAAATATTTAGACATGATCCAGTTATATGACAACTATTTAAAAACGGGAGAAATTTACTCTCTACTGGCGCTTAACATGGCTTTTCCGAGGAAAGAATATGCCCCTTTTGATCTTGAATTTTTGGAAGAAACTTTTGATGCACTAAAGAAAGCTCATCAAGCGGATGCTAGCATGATAGTTTTAAAAAGTGAAAATTTTGAAAAAAGTAAAAGCGTTATCCTCAAAAAGCTTTCCCAAGGTGAGCGTGTGCTAGTTATGAGTACTTATCAAACTATTGGAGCTGGGCAAAATTTGCAATATGCTGTTCCCGAAAAAGTCTCAGTAGTTGAACTTCCACCTTTTCATCCAATTGAAAATAAAGCAGTCGAGAAAGATTTCGATGCGTTATATTTGGGGGAAATTACTCATGTAGTAACCAACATCAAAACTGAGAAAAAACTTGAACAAGAAAGTATTATGAACTATTTCATGGAGATTGAGTATTTGTATCACACTGGCGAAATTACTCATCACGACCACCAATTAGCGATTAAGGCTGGGATGCAAAGAATTTCAGGGCAAAAGAAAAATGTTCATTACCCGCAAACAAACATTTTGTCCTCAACTAGCGGCTTAAATAAACAGATGCAAATGGTTATTCAAGCCGTCGGTCGGTTAACAAGATCACACATTAAGCCATTAGCAACGTACATTTTTATTTCACAGAAACTTCTCTATCAATTAGCAAATTCAACTTGTGAAATTAAACAGCCTGCACCAGAAATGGCAGAATTATTGAAGGTTTGTCGCAATGAAAGCCAGTGGAAATCATTGGAAGAAAAAAGAGCTCACGAGGAACTTCAGAAAAAAGGAATTATGGCAGATCGCGCCACCAAAAACATGTTGCGCCTATCTAGCTTATTGAGAAAAGGTTATCGAGATAAAGAGGACTTGAAGCAACGGTGGGAAGAGGTAAGAAGCGTCATTTTACAAAAACCGGTGGTCGGGTTGACAGATTTCCAAAAAGAGGTATTTCTTCAAACGTACTATTTTGAAACAGAAGGGGCAAATAAATATTGTCTGGCTTTGCCACCGAAGGAGAAGGGACAGTTTGAATGGGATTGGAGTAAAACAGAATATGATTTAGTTTACCAACCGACGCTTTTAAAAACTCGAAAAGGGAAGGATCACACCATTCTAGAATTTTCCGAGTCAACCTCTGAATTGAAATTATTCATGAAAAATGAAGTGATTCGAACATACTTCGAATCAAAAGGGTATGCCACCTCTTTTGCTGATGAAAGGTTTGTAATGAATCCAGTGATGTTCTTGTATTTTTATCGAGCTGGATTAGGTGAGGCTGCAGGAACTGCTTTGTTGCAATCTTTTGGAATTGAAACAGAAGAGATTCGGAACCTAGCATATTTTGAATTTTTTGACTGCCAAATTGGAGAGAATACGTATATTGACTTTAAAAACTGGCTAGGAACATTTGATGTGCCAGCTGAAAAATATCGTAATGATGTATTAAAAAAGCTGAATGAGGTTGGAGGTAAAAAAGCGATCATAATTAATATTTTTGAGCGTGATGAGCAACACTTAGTGCAGTCGGCAGCCAACAGCCGACTTGTAACCATCCCGTTTCTCATTAACCATCAAGGTAAAGTAAGCGAAAAAATGAAAAAAAGACTATTGGAGGCTATATATGAAAACTAATTCGGCAAACTTAACGATTAACTTTGAAGCTGTTGACCGTGATTTCACAATTTATCGAGTCGACCCGTACGATAAAGACACCAACACTGAAGTGTTAAAATTAATAGCAGAAATGCCATCGGAGTTAATGGCAGTGTCACGAACGAAGGACTCAAAGAAAAAAGGCGGCAAGCTCCATATTTATTTACTATTTGAGAAAAACTTTGACAAGACTTGCTTAAAAGATATAGAAAATCAAACTGGCTGTTTCGCAACAAGAATTTACCCAGCAGGCAAGGGTAATGGTTTTTATTCAAATAATTTGGCACAGCTGCTAATTAATTCACTCCATGAGAAGGCGATCAAACGTGATTATGGCAATGGTGATGGGATGTTGTTATATTCTCATCCCAAATGGACAAATGATTACAAAGGAGAATTTTATCGCTACGGGATTCAAGTGAAGGTTGAGTTTAACAACATTATCGCTTTGCCAGTAGTAACCTTCAAACGAAGTGAGAAGGGTAATTTCTTCTGGGATGATAAACACAGTAAGATGACTAAAATGAAATCAGTCAGCCAGAATAAAATGGAAAAATATGAACAGAAAGAGCATCCAGAGGTTAGAAACTCTGTTCCTTTCTTTAGTATTGAAGATCGACAAAAGTTTGAACGAAGCAAAAACGGAATTTTTGTGAATTTGTTAGAGGATATTGAGACCTATTTATCAGATTATCTGCAAGTAACGTTGCGTGAAGCTGAACCCTCCACTAAAAAAGTGGTCAGGTACAAAAAAGAAAAATTAATTGAGAGACTGGTCAACGATTTGGAACATCAAACGATTCACTTTATTGATTTGACTGAAACAAAAGAAGGCAGCGAGACGAATCGTATTCTGGCGAAAAAATTGCAGCAGGAAATTCCTGATTTAGTTATCAAGTGCGAGAGCAAACCACAAATAGGATTCAATTTGTGCTACCTTTTACCTAAAGAAGAATATGAAAAAGGCGACCTAAAGGATCCACATTTAGCACCACAACCTGGAAAGGTTATTCAACACTTTACTAGAGAATCCTTATCAAAGGAAAAACTGGAAAAATTGAATGGAAATATCTTGAATTGCCCAGAAGTTTTGATGATTTTATTGGAACTTATTGTTAAACAGGATATCCAAGCCCATCAAATGAATCCAGACAGGCTAGTTCTTTTAGAGGGGCAGCTGCCGATTAGTTTTGTCAAAAGAACTGGAGCAAAAGAAGAAGTTAAGCTGGTAGCCATGACAATTGAAAAAAGTGGAACCATTATTTTTGATCAAATTGATGAGGAAACGTTTAAAAAAGGTGGGGACTTTGAAAATCCTTTATGGTGTTCTTACGAAAAACATTTGGCCAGTAGTAAGATTAGTAAAGAGCAACTTTGGTCAATTGAAACATTTATTCAATTTTCCAATGGGTGTACGACAACTGTTAAAAGTACTAAATTACTGTTGTTGCCTGATGGTCAACGTTTACACAGGAGATTATCCGAAGTCAGAAATAGCAATGTGCCCACTAAGCATTTAATTGAAGCAATTTCTAACATACAGCAAAAATCGAATGAAAAAATTGATCCTCATGCCTTAGCTGAGATAAAAGAAAAGCTGATGGGAGGATTGGCCACTTGTCATTTAAAAGACTATAAGGATTACTTCACAGGGAAGACGGCTATCGGCAAAGAAATGAATGCTGAGATTGTTAAGTTATTCGGCTATCGTTTGTATTCAAATATTCGTGCAGGCGAATTTAAAATGGAATATGATCCATTTTTTAATATCAATTATTTTGAGCGAATTGATTTTATGTATGATAAAAATCCGCATTATTCTGTCGGGAGTCCAAAGGGTTCTACTCAGGTTAAGTATGAGCGTGCAAATACGGTTAGAGAGATCAAGTATATTGGCGAAGTATTTCCTAAAGAGTTTTTTCTCAAGATGATGGAAGTAGATTTTGTGCGTATTGGCAAGCTGACTGTTTGGCCGTTTCCACTTAAATACTTGAATACGTATATTAGTGAAAAAAAACTATAAAAAGGGTACCGTAATCGGAAGTTTCGATTTTTTGAAATAATTCAGAGTCTATTTTATGATAGACTCTGATGTTTTTTATTTAAAATCGGAAAATGGGTCTATCAGCTAGTATTGTCAGGTAGTTTTAAGAGGGAAAATGGACGTCTTGGAATTTAAAATGGAATAGGGCTATATCCTTGATTTATCAGGGTTTCACAATGATTAACTATAGTTTTTAAAGCTGTAGAAAGCTAGTCTCAGTAATTGGACAAGTAGGGCTGGGTTTCAGAGTGTATTGGTATAGCTAACAATTATTTAATAAAAATTCCATTTTTCTCATTTACATTTAATTTATCCTGTTGTATACTATGTTCAACTCATCGGTTGGAGGTCATTATTATGACAAAGAATAAACTCTCACAACTGAATAACCGCTATTACGTTAGCTATTATTAGATACGTTTGTATTCATCAGGATACAAACGGACAGGTTTGTATCTATGATGGCTAATGTGCTTCAACGCGTCACCAGCCACGTAGGTAACTCTAAGTGGCTGCGAATAGTGCGAAAATAGGTATTGATTTCTTTCGTAATTTTCAATCGTCCACTTAGACTATCTAAGTGGACGATTTTTTTATTCGAAAGGAAGAGGAAATAATGAAAAAAGTATTAGCAGGAATTGGTATTTTAAGTTTGATGGTCTTAGGCGCATGTGGTCAAGGAGAATCGGCTGAGGATGAAATGAAAACAGTCGGAGCTTTGCAATTTGTGGAACATGAATCCTTGGATGATTCCTACAAAGGATTTGTTCGTGGGCTGAAGGAAGAGGGCTTTATTGATGGCGAAACGGTCAAGATCGACTACCACAATGCTCAAGGCAGTCAGGATAATTTAAAGAGTATCAGTGAAAAAATGGTGAAGTCAGATCCAGATTTGATGCTGGGTGTAACGACTGTAGCAGGTCAATCACTGTTGACAGCAACAACGGATATTCCGATTGTCGTAACCTGTGTGACTGATTTGAAGGAAGCGAAACTAGTGAAGAGCTACGACAAGCCTGGTGGAAATGTAACTGGAACAACCAACATGTCACCAGTGGCTAAACAAATTAAATTACTGCTATCAATCGTACCAGATGCGAAAAAAGTAGGAATTATGTACAATTCTGGTGAAATTAATTCAAAAATTCAAGCAGATTTAGCAATTGAGGCCTTGGAAAAAGCTGGAGTGGAGCCAGTTGTCCGCACGGTTACTAGTACCAATGATGTGCAGCAGGTTTCTCAAACGGTTGCTGATGAAGTCGATGGGATTTACCTGCCAACGGATAACACGTTTGCTAGTGCAAAAACATTGGTTGGAGATGTGATGAAAGAGAAAAAGGTTCCGCTGGTTGCTGGGGCAATCAACGATGCAAAAGAAGCAGGCATTGCCACTATTGGGATTAATTACGAAGAATTAGGGGCGCAAACAGGAAGAATGGCTGCCAAAATTTTGCGAGGAGAAGCAACACCAGCTGATATGCCAGTAGAGGAATCGGAAAATCTGGAATTCTTCGTTAATGAAGAAATGTGTGAAGCTTTAGGGATTGACCCTGCAAGCATCAAAAATCCAGAGGAATAAATGAAGAAAGCAAAAGGTCGGCTTAACTAGTCGGCCTTTTGTGAGAAGCAAGCCGGTAACTTGACACAACTGCTGCAAAGAATCTATTCTTAACTAAAAGGATCGGAGGCAGCATATGGCTACTTTATATTTTGTAAGGCACGGTATAACAGAAAATAATCGTCAGCAACTGTTTAATGGAAGCCGTTCTAATCCTGATCTCACAGCAGAGGGCATTCAGCAGGCTAAAAAGCTGGGGAAGCATTTAAAGGAGATTGATTTTGCCACTATTTATGTTAGTCCGACCCAACGAACGATTAAAACGATGCAAGCTATTTTGAGCGAAAATCAATACAGTCAATTGGAAATTATCATTAGCGATACGCTAAAGGAAATGGATTTTGGTGACTGGGATGGAACCACCATTCAAGCGCAACGAAGTCATGAACAATTTGACCATTTAATGAATCAACCTGAACGATATGATCCTTCTGGATTTGATGGGGAAAGCTATCAAACGTTGTTAGACCGAGGCATGACCTTTTTGAGTTCGTTAGATTATCAAGGGGAGAAGAATTATTTAATTGTTGGTCATGGTGTGATGCTGTCGTCCCTATTAGCTTATTTAAAAGAGCCGGATTTGAGTAAGATTCGACAAGAGGGTTTGCTAAAAAATACCAGCTTAAGTATTTTCTCATCAGCTGATGGAAGGACCTTTCAGCAAGAGGTTTGGAATTATTCTAGACATTTAGAATAAAAGGTATCGATAGAAAGTATTTAGGTTTGGTACGGCGGGCCCCGCAATCTTCTCAACCAATTAGTCTGAGTTACAAAGCCTTTATCTATGGCATTTTGTGAAATATAATCTGCTATAATAAATAAAGGAAGAGGGTGTGGGAGATGGAGGATCGTTATCAACTGTTTGCTTATGATTATGATGAGTTTGGCAGTATCGAAAATTATCTAGGTAGTGAGCAAAGATTTTTTAAAGAGCTTTTTGCTGAGCATCAAGTTGAAACCGTTTTAGATTGTGCCTGTGGAACGGGGCAGCACGTATACATGTTGTCAGAACTTGGTCTAGAGGTAGAAGGTTCCGATTATTCTATTTCAATGCTTGAAGTTGCTGAGAAGAATTTAGCAAATGTCGGGAAAAAAATTCCCCTGCGACAAGGAGATTTCAGGTATTTGGAACAGGTTTTTACCGAAACATTTGATGGCATAGTCTGTCTGACAACTTCATTGCCGCATTTGCATACTGAGGAAGACTTAGTGACTGCCCTTAAATCAATGAAAAATCGATTGAATGAGCAAGGATTGCTGGTTTTGACGCAAGGTACGACCCATTATAATTTACAGCTGCCGCCGATTGAGGTTGTGGTGAATCGGGAAAATTTTTCACGAATATTTGTAAAGGAACAGGATGAAAAATTTCAAACGATCCATGTGCTGGATTTGTATCACTCGCAACAACGGATGGAAAACCATCAGTATGACATTGTTTATCGGATTCTTCTTGATGAAGATTATCACCGATTGTTGGCAAAAGCCGGTTTCAGAGAGATACAGATATATGGGGATTACCAAAGAAACCCTTATGATCACTCAAGTCGCCGTTTAATTGTAGTTGCAAAAGTCTAAAAAGCAGCCTTGCTGCTTTTTTAGTTTAACTAAAAGGTCTTCTGGAAAGAATTGAGGGTCGTCAGCGCTTAATTTTCGTTGTTTAATAGACCATTATCAATAACTAAAGTGTATTATTTGAATGAGTAATTTGAATAATTTGAAAAAATGAAAAAAGCGCTTTATTTTTTTGAAATTTATCGTATAATTAGATTATCAGGTACAGGGGATGTTTATAAGCATTAAGTGAGTATCTCATTTAATGAAGTCTTTTGGGGAAGAGTCTTGTACTTATAAACCTTCACCTGTATCGTCAAAAAAGTCTGCGGTTTTCCGCAGGCTTTTTTATTTGCCTTTGTTTGTATAAAGGGGATCAAAATTTTTTAATAAACAAGAATAATTCAATTGAAAAATTGCTGCAGAAAACTTTTAATCTTTATTGTGAAACATATGAAACAAAAAGCGTTTTCGTGCTGGTGTTTAGCTAATTTGTAAGGGAAGTATGGTAAAATAATTAATATAATAAGTAGGATCTTTAAGCTGTTTTAAACTATTTTTGCTAAATGGAGGAATGGACAAATTTTTTGATGGAGGGGATGTTTATGGCGAGAAAAATTGGAATTACCGATACGATTTTACGGGATGCCCATCAGAGCTTGATGGCTACTCGCATGTCGATCGAAGATATGAAGCCGATTTTACCATTACTGGATGAAATCGGCTATGTTTCGTTGGAATGCTGGGGTGGGGCTACCTTTGATGCCTGTATCCGATTTTTGAATGAAAACCCGTGGGAACGGCTAAGAACCATGAAAAAGCTGGCACCTAATACACCCTTGCAGATGTTGCTGCGAGGACAGAATTTATTGGGTTATCGCCATTATGCGGATGATGTAGTGGAGCGCTTTGTGGAGTTGGCAGCGAAAAATGGTGTCGATATTTTCCGTATTTTTGATGCATTAAATGATCCTCGTAATCTAGAAACCGCGCTGAGAGCAGTTAAGAAAACAGGTAAGGAGGCACAGCTGGCAATTGCCTATACAATCAGTGATGTGCACACGGCTGATTATTTTGAAGAATTGGGTGGAACATTTGCTGAAATGGGCGCTGATTCTATTTGCATTAAGGACATGGCAGGGATTTTGACACCGACAGCCTGCGGTGATTTGGTGAAACGCTTGATTGCCAAAACGCAGCTGCCGATTATTGTGCATACCCATTGTACGAGTGGTATTGCCCAGCTGACTTATCAAGCAGCCATTGAGGCAGGTGCAGCTCGCATCGACACAGCCTTGTCGCCCCTGAGTGAAGGAACCAGTCAACCGGCGACGGAATCCTTGGTATTAAATTTTCAGGAAGAGGGCTACACCACAGGAATTGATGTAAAAAAAATGGGAGAAGCAGCTAATTATTTTCGCGCAGTCCGAGACAAGTATTTGGAGAATGGCCTGCTGGGACCGAAGATGCTGATGCCTGATCCGCGAGCTCTGATTTACCAAGTTCCTGGCGGCATGCTGTCGAATATGTACTCTCAATTAAAACAAGCCAACGCCACAGATCGCTACGAGGAGGTTTTGCAGGAGGTGCCGCAGGTTCGAGAGGATCTAGGTTTTCCGCCGTTGGTGACACCATTAAGTCAAATGGTAGGAACTCAGGCAGCGATGAATGTTTTAACAGGTGAGCGCTACAAAATGGTTTCTAATGAAGTGAAGGCGTATCTTTTAGGGGAATACGGCAAATCGCCGGTACCGATTGACGCAGCATTTATTAATAAAATTGTCGGGGACAAGCCTCGAATTACGGATCGTCCGGCCAATCATATTCCCCCTGAGTTTGAAAGGTTGAAGCAGGAAATAGGTTCTTTGGCGGAAAACGATGAAGAGGTTCTGACTTATGCATTGTTTCCACAGGTGGGCAAAGATTTCTTGACAGCCCAAAAACAACCAGAGCTTAAAGCTTCAACGGAACCGATCAAAATATTTGGGTATACGAGGAGATAGCTTATGGAATTTAATTTGATGAATTCATTAGAGTTAACAGTTGTCGCTATGGTCATTGTGTTTCTTGTTTTAACCGGCTTAATGCTGTTGATGCAAGTAACTGCAAAATTTGCTCAAATGATTGAGAAAAAAGCTGTACCTGAAGTATCGGCTCCAGCAGTAACGGTTAAGGAAAACTTGGCGCATGATGAAGAACTGGAGCGAGTAGCTGTTCTAGTAGCTTTGGCTGAAGCAGCGCAGGAAAATGCCAACAAGCATTATGAGATTGAGGAAATAAAACGAATAAAGTGAGGGAGATGGTGAAATGAAGCGTTATGAGATTACAGTCGACGGACAAGTGTATCAGGTTACGTTAAGGGAAATTAGCGAAGAGGAGGCTGCCCAAAAAACAGCAGCTGCCCAACAAAGTACACCAGCAAAACCAATCCCAGCCGCTCCAGTGTCGCAGGGTACGGAAGTTCCAGCTCCCATGGCCGGAAATGTTTTGTCGGTGAAGGTGAAGGTTGGCGATGCGGTACAGGCGGGAGATACGCTGTTAGTATTAGAAGCGATGAAAATGGAGAATGAAATTGTCGCACCGGTTCAAGGCGTAGTTTCGGCACTAATGGTGGAGGCTGGCCAGTCGGTGGAGTCGGGACAGCTGTTGATTACAATGTAGCATTGGAGGAATTTGTATGGGAAAGATCATTCAGACAATGCTGGAAACTTCCGGTTTTGCGAATCTGACATTCAATAATTTATTTATGCTTGTATTGGCGTGCTTTTTCTTATATTTAGGGATTCGCCGCGGCTATGAACCGTATTTAATGGTTCCGATTGCTTTTGGAATTTTGCTGGTCAATTTGCCGTTAGCGGGTTTAATGAACGAAGCCATAGGGAATAACCCCGGCGGATTATTGTATTATTTGTATCAAGGCACTAATTTAGGTATTTATCCGCCGCTTATTTTTCTTTGCTTAGGGGCTTCTACCGATTTTGGACCGCTAATTGCCAATCCTAAAACGATCTTGTTAGGAGGCGCTGCTCAATTTGGCATTTTTGCGGCTTTCTTTTTAGCTACGGCTTTAGGCATGACCCCAGCTGAATCCGGATCAGTCGGGATTATTGGCGGGGCAGATGGACCGACAGCTATTTTTGTTACTACACGTCTGGCTCCTCATTTATTATCAGCAATTGCATTAGCGGCTTATTCTTATATGGCGCTGGTGCCGATTATACAGCCGCCGATCATTCGTTTCTTGACTACAGAGAAGGAACGAAAGGTGGTCATGACTCAAACCCGACATGTGTCTTCTATCGAGAAAATTTTGTTTCCGATTGTAACCACGATCTTTATTAGCTTGGTGGTTCCTAGTGCAACAACTTTAATTGGATGCCTAATGCTAGGAAATCTAATTCGGGAGATAAAGGTGGTTCCCAAGCTGACGGAAACCTTGCAAAACGCCATGATGTATATTGTGACGATTTTGTTGGGAGTAACCGTTGGTGCCAAAGCGGATGGGGATCTGTTTTTGTCGCCAACCACCTTGAAAATTATCTTCTTGGGTTTGCTGGCCTTTGGTATAGGAACAGCTTCTGGCGTCTTGTTGGGCAAGGTGATGTACAAGCTCTCCGGTGGGGAAATCAATCCGATGATCGGTGCGGCGGGTGTGTCAGCTGTTCCAATGGCAGCTCGAGTGGTTCAAAAGGAAGGACAGAAAGAGAATCCTGGGAACTATTTACTAATGCATGCGATGGGACCTAATGTGGCGGGTGTGATCGGTTCAGCAGTAGCGGCCGGTGTTTTACTGGCATTTTTCGGGGCGTAGTTGAAAAGTCTTCGTTTGTATAAAGATGCAGACGGAGGCTTTTTACAGCGAATAGGTAATGTGAAGTAAAAGTTAACTAGTTAGTGGTAAGAGATAATAAAGAGCCTGTTTCATATATAAAGCTAACCTAAATCATCAATAGACTTTTCAGCTATTTATCGCTTTTGTGGCAGAGAAATGAAAGGTCTAGTGGTGTCAGTGATAGGTAGAAGCGGGAAGGTATTCTTATAGAAAAGGATGAGCAAAAAATGAAAAGCTCTGAATTTGTGACCGTCACTCCTAAACATAAAGGAGTCGTTATTGGTGAAATGACTGAGCATCGGGAAATTATAAAGAAATATGCCGAAAAAGGATATTGTTTTGTCACAGCTATCCCAACGGCTACCCACGAAAATTCGATTTAGTTTTTGAAAAATAAATGATACGAAGTAGTTATTTTTGTAGCTAAGGGAAAATATTCTTAGCTGCTGTTTGATTAGTAGAACCCTTTTGAGAATCTTCTCGTAGTGGCGAATGATGTTTGTTACAATTATGAAAAGTGTTTTTTTGCGAATAAAATGAGAGAAGTGTAGAAATGAAATTAGTGTTAAATAATATTGCCAAAAAATTTGATGATAAAACTATTTTTGATGAAGCCAATTTTACTTTTGAGACGGGTAAGATTTATGGTTTGCTGGGAAGAAATGGTTCCGGAAAGACGACACTGTTCAATTGCATTGCTAAAAATATGCAGCTGGACAATGGAGAGATTCTATTGGATCAGGGAGCGGGTCCGAGGGACTATTTTAATACGGATATCGGCTATGTTTATACGATTCCACATTTGCCGGCTTTTATGACAGCAACAGAGTTCGTGAAATTTTTTATGGACATTAATGCTGACCGTGTGACTAGCAGTAAAACTCCTGCTGAATATTTGACAATGGTAGGCATTAAGCAAGAAGATCAGCATCGGTTACTGAAGGATTTTTCTCATGGTATGCAAAATAAGGTGCAAATGGTGGTTTCTTTAATGATTACTCCGCCGGTTCTCTTAATGGATGAACCGCTGACCTCCTTTGATGTGGTGGCTGCTCATGAAATGAAAGAATTGATTTTGTCTGCTAAAAAGAATTCGATTGTGGTCTTCTCTACGCATATTTTACAATTGGCACAAGATTTGTGTGATGAGATTGTTTTATTGAATCATCATCAGCTGCAGTCCATTCCGGCAGAAAAAATTCATGATGCAGATTTTGAAGAAGAGATTATTCAGCTGCTGCAGGATCCGCAGGAGGATCAGGTATGATTGAGATAATCAGAATTTCTTGGATCTTTTCGGTGGTTAAAACAACCCAAAAGGTCAACGGCTTACTGTACTATTTGCGAAAGCTGCCGGTCATTGGTCAAAAGATTCCTGGGACAGTCTTTAAAAGCTATGAATTGAAAAAGATTCTGACTGTGCTGCTTTTCATTTGGAAGGCTGTCATGACGTTAGGAGCAAAATTCTTATGGCTAGGGTTAAGCTATGGGATTGCCTTTTTTAGCATTCGTTTTTTGTCAGGTGGGTCATTTGATTTGTTTCCATTCGATCCGAATATTGTAAAGCAGGGTCTATTGTTTTGGATAGGCTGGCTGGGAATCGTGAGTATTTTCGATGGTATATGGTATTCGATGGATAACAATGAAGTGAATTTTTTGGATCAGTTTTCTTTACCTCGACAACGTTTTGTTCGGGGGCGGTTAGTGCTGCTAATTGTTGTTGAAGCGGTGAAATACTGGCCGGCATTTTTTGTTTATGGCTTGCTGCTGCGTAATCCGCTGGCAGTGATGGTTGTAGGCAGTTTCTCTTATTTGGCTATCAATTTGTTTTTTTACTGGTTGGGAAGAAAAACCTATACCTTGACCCCAAGTCAGCGTCGCATGATGACTTGGACAATCTTTTTTGCTATCATTTTACTGGTGGCGGCAGATTTTTGGTTTGACCCAACAGCTAAACTCATGACTGGTCTGCTACATCCGGTTTGCTGGATTCCATTACTTATTTTGGCGATTTTCTGTGGTGATAGGTTCTTATGCTTTGATGATGAGGGCGGCTATTTGATTTGGCAGGTTGAACGGCTCCGTAAAGCGACAGCTGCTGCACCAGCAGCCAAGAATTCGCAGTATCTGGGACAAGGTTTGTCAATGCAAAAGAAATTGGAGCTGGAAGCAGAAAGTAATGAGACACTTTTTGGGAGTCAGTATTTAAACGATCTTCTGTTCAAACGCTATCGCCGTATTTTGCAGCGAAGCTTGCTTATCCGTCTGGCAGTGATCGGGATTACTTGGTTGCTGGTGATTGCTGGGTCACTGTTTGGCGTATTGAAAGATGCAACAGAAACTGGATTGATCGGTTTATTACCATTATTGTTTTTTATGATGTATTTGGCTTCCTTTGGCAAAACGATTGTGCAGATGGTTTTTGTAAATTGTGATATGGCGATGTTGTATTATCCTTTTTATCGGGAAGCTTCAACGATACTGTCGGGTTTTTTCTATCGCTTTCGGAAAACTTTGTTTTACAACGGAACAATTATTTTAGGTATTTTACTGATTTTTGTAACCTTTACTTTGTTAAATCCAGGAATTCTATCGCTGCAATTTTTTACGGTGTTGGTACTGCTACTGTTCAGCTTGGCGATTTTATTTTCCTTCCATGAGCTGTTTATCTATTATGTGCTGCAGCCTTTCACTAGCGAGCTGGAGGTGACGAATCCTCTGTACAAAATTATTTCCGGTATTTTCTACGGAATTGCCTATTTGAACCTGCAGCTGGATGTCACTGGTTTGAGCTATGCTCTGCTGGTCTCCGCTTTAAGTTTAGTCTATATAGCAATTGGATTAGTCATTTTATGGAAGAAGGCACCTCAGACTTTTCGCATAAAAGGATAAAAACAACTGAGAGATTTCTGAAACAATCGAATAAGTTAAATGATTAACTATTTATGAAACTGAGGATGAGACATAAGCTATCATCATATAAATTTTCTCGTAGCACCTGACAAAATCAGGTGCTTTTTTACGTGTACATATGAAATTAAACAGCTATCGTATAGAGTGTCAAGATGTTCAATTGGATAACTTTTTTATTAGCGAGGAAGGGTGTAAAAATAGAGTGGCGCTATGTTTTCTCTACATGAATCAGTGAGTGCCTTAACGTGAAATTTTCACATAAGTTCATTTAAACAACAAATACATAAAGATTAATATTTTTCGAAAATTAGTTTTTTGATAGAAGTCATCTGGTTTTATACATTTTATTAGCTTTAAAGAATTTGAAAGTTTATAGGAAAGGTCATAATAATGATGTTATGCGCGATATAGTTCTGTATATTATGCATAAAAAGATTGAATTAAAGAAAAGTGTATAGTAAAATTAGATTTAATAAAGTTATATTATGTTTTTATACGATATGTTTTGTTTGAAAGAATTTTTTGAAATTCAATTATTTGTTCTGGACCTGAACAATTCATATCTTTTAATTTAACGTTTTTTCTCGAATAGTCACGGATTGATCTGTTCCTTATTGCCCTTTTTACCTTCGCCTCTACCGAATGAGCTCAGCGAAGTTCATTTCATAAGAAAGCTCTAAAAAAGAGTGTACACATGTATAGGTTGAGCAATAAAAAAATTCGATTCGATTAATAAAGCGGAAAGATTTGGATTCGATAGAGAACCTGCCAGAATAGGCGATCAAAGGCCTTCGTGCTGGATAAATGAAATCACTTTTCGAGCGTGGAAAGTCACTTTTGAAACCACGCGAAACAGCTTGAAGCGAATCGTGGAAATCGTCGCTAGTTAGTGGTATTTCTTAGTGTTAAGTAAAGAATAAATTCACAGTAATGAAATTTAGTTAATAAGGTGATTCTTTTAATGAAGGAGACTGAACATGGCTGGGAATTTTTGTAATCAATTTATGAATTCTTTGTCATGTAATTAGTTACCCCCAAATAAGGTAGTCGATAGCTAGAAAGAGAGATGGAAAAAATGAAAAAGAAATTAAAGAAAATTGTCGCACTGTTGTTTGTTGGATTTACGCTAGTTGCTGGCGGACTGCAAGGAGTTGCTGAAGATACAACGCAACCTCAACCTCGACCAGAAAAAGGAAACTTATTTATTCATAAGCATTGGGCAGATGATAAAACACCGATTGGGAATGAAGGCGATGGTACAGAGATTTTAAATCCAGGAATTTCAAATCCAGCGATTAAAGGGGTTCAATTTGATGTCTGGCTGTTGACTCCAGATAGTGGGGCACCTGCAATCCCGCCGTCAGATAAGGATGGCTGGACTTATTCACGAAATGGCACTAGTTTAACCGTTTCAAAGGCTGGTAAGGATTACACGTATACTTTGACTCCAAAACAATCTGATATAGGTGCGAATGGAAAAACAAATGAACATGGGCTTCTAAAATATTCTAACTTAGATGCTGGTTACTATTACGTTGAGGAAAACCTAGGGGCATCGACTGGTTATCAAGTTCAAGGGGTAGGAAACGAAGATAAAACCATTGCTTCTGGAGCACGCCCTTTTATTGTAGCCGTCCCGATGACTACTCCTGATGGAACAGGCTGGAATAAGAATGTCCATGTCTATCCTAAAAATGTAGGATTAGACCCAGAAAAAACATCAGATAAAGAGACGATCATGGTAGGGGACACTGTAAAGTGGACGATTCGTGCCAATGTGCCATCGGATTTTGAGACATATAGTAGGTTCGAAGTGACAGATATATTGGATGCACGCTTAGATTATGCCGGTGATAGTAGTGTAATAGTTGCAGGTACCAATAGCGGTGGTGGAATAGAAGTAACGTTAACTGCGGGTGATGATTATAATATTGCATATACGGGTGCTGACCGAACATTAAAAATCAGTTTAACGGCAAAAGGTATTGCAAAACTCGCAACTGCCGCTGATGTGACAAAAATCACGATCAGTTTTGATACGAAGGTCAATGGCAATATTAATAATGGTAAAGATGATGAAAACATCATCGAGAATGAAGCAACAATTGAATTTGAAAATGAACACGGGACAGACAGTGACCAAACTCCCAAATCAAAAGTTTGGACTGGTGAGATCAAGGTAGATAAAACTTATACTGGTGTTGTAGCGGAATTAAAAGGCCGGGCGGAATTCCAACTAGCAGCAACAGAGGATGATGCTGGAAATGCTAAATACCTCAAGGTTGTTTTAGACAAAACTAATAGCTACATCGTGGCGATTTTAGAACCAGATGGATCATTCACAGATGTGGAAGGAACGACTACTGCTTATGCAGACGCGAAAGATTGGGTAATGGTTCCAAATACCACCGACTTGGATCCAGTGCCAAATTATGGCTTAGACGGAAACACATTTTACGTGCCGTCGTTTGAAGGACTGCTTGCTTGGGATGACAAGACAGCTAGTACTTCCTATTGGTTAGTGGAAACGAAAACGGCAGAAGGGTATAACTTGTTGGATGCTCCTAAAAAGATCACATTCGTGAAAGACGGGACTACTGAAAAATATGTCATAACCGAACCAATCAAGAACTCACGAGGCTTTACTTTACCCAAAACAGGTGGTGTCGGCACGTTGCTTTTGACTGTTATCGGGATCGTGCTAGTAGGATTGGCGATTATTTTTAACCTAAATAAGAAAAAAGGGGCACATAAATAGGCAAGGAACACGTTAAAGGGTCGAGGGGGAAACTTACCTCGGCCTTTATTACATAGCGAAGGAAATGGAGTGAAAGAATGAAACGAAAACTATTGACGCTCATTCTTTTAATCACAGGATTTGGAGTTCTAGGATACCCGTACATTAGTAACTATCTGAATCAGCAAAATGGCACAAAAACATTGAACAACTATCAGCAGTCAGTTGACCAACTTAGCAAAGAGGAGAAAGCTCAAGAATGGCGAAAAGCGGAAGTCTATAATGAAAATCTGACTGGACAACCTGCTCATGATCCTTTTATTCCTGGATCAGGGATTGCGATGCCGCAAAATTACTATAAAGTGTTAAATATTGAGGGGACGATGGGGAAGATTGAAATCCCTAAAATAGCGGTTGAATTACCGATTTATCATGGGACCAGTGATAAAGTATTAAAAAAAGCGGTCGGACATTTAGAAGGGTCAACGATGCCTGTTGGCGGTACGGGAACGCATGCTGTTTTAACAGGGCATACGGGTCTTACTAATGCAAGACTATTTACTGATTTAACAGAACTGAAAACAGGAGATCAATTTTATATCACGGTGTTAGAGAAAACATTGGCCTATCAAGTAGATCAAATTACCGTTATTGAACCAGAGCAAACTGGACATTTGCGAACCTATAAAGGAAAAGACTATGTAACTCTTATGACTTGTACACCTTATGGGGTTAATTCTCATCGCTTATTGGTTCGGGGAAAGAGAGTTCCTTATCAACCAAGTCAAAAACAAAAGGCCCAAAAAGTTGGGTTGACTGAGGAACAGAAAATACTAATTTTAACAGCAGTGATTACATCAGTACTCATGTTGATACTAATACTGCTAACAATTCTACGCAATCGTCGATCAGAGAGATTGCATAAATGAAATTACGCTGCATGATAGAAAGGAAGGTGTGTATGATGAGGTGGAACTGGATTAAATGTACTAAGCTATTTAGTTTCTTACTGATTGTGTTACTACTGCTTCAACTTGTACCGCCGATCGTGCAAGCACAGCAGCAACTATCGAATGAAACAACGATGGCTGAATCAACTAGTGAACAAACTAAAAATACAATTGAACGATCAAATGAACCAATTGTTAGTAGTGACACAGGTGAACAGCAGGTAAAGAACATAACCGTACCAAGCACAGAAAAAGAAGCAGCCTCAACAAAAGATAGTCAGCAGAAGGAAAAGGTATCATCCCAACAACGAGCTGGTGAACAGAAGAATTCAAAGGATATATCGCAATTCGTGACTGTCCATGATTGGTCTATCTATCAAGATGTCAATCAACCACTGTCTCAAACTACACCTGCTAAATCTGGCGAGAATTATACCTTCGATTTTACTTGGTCATTATCAGGCTTGTCTGGGTTACAAGCAGGCGATGAGTTCAAACTTAAGTTGCCAGAAAATGAACACTGGGGTTTTTGGTCGGTTGTCTCTAGTACACCTGTGAATTTTACAGCTAAAGTAAAAATTGATGGCGTAGAAAAAGATGTGATTCTCGGTCAGTGGTATTGGCAGGGGATTAGTGCGACTGAATACGCTATTGTAGTCGAGTTTGGTGCGGGAGTTGAAACAACAGGACTCGACATCACCTCCATTACAGGAGTAAAGTTTACAATTCCAGATTCTTTGAAAAATCAAACCGTCATTGGGGAAGACAAAATTCAACAGGTGACCTTTGGTGGTAGCGCAAAAACCATCAAGTTTGAAAAGCTGAATGAGGAGCCTAATAAAGGCTATGAATTCAAATATTCACCCAATCAGTCAAACAATAATATTATTTATGATATCAATGTCAATTTGGCGAATGCAATTGAATTAGGGGGAGATTATGTCAATTGGGATGATAATCCAACTGGTTTTTATTTAGATGGTAGTTATCGTAACTATTGGGGAGAAAAGATATCAAAGCTGGATTCTCAGATGTACGTTGAAGATCAATTAGATCCACAGGTAGTTGTCAACAGTTTAGATATTTCAGCATTGGCTTATCGACCGATTCAAATGGATGCAGATATTCATAATCAGCAAAAGGGTGGAATAACAGATGGATATGCTGTTTATCGCTCTTATGTCTTGAAAGATAATGGACTTGGGCCAGTGTATCGACAGGCAGGTGGAGCTGAGGATGTTCAGCTACCTAAAAGTGAGTATTCATTTATTAAATTGGAACAGGAAAACATGTCAAAAACAGAATTTCGTCACGCAATCCAGACGAATCCGTATCAATACGGGATCTATGAGGAAAAGATCAATGATCAGCCCGTTCGTACAATTATGATTAATTTTGGAAATGTATCGGAAAAAAATGATCGAATTCCTTCCTTGAGTCAAATGACAGATACACAATATGCAGCAGGAACACGGACGATTACACGGAAATCTAGTAATACCAATGTACAGGTGCCAGAGTTCGCTGTAAAAGCGGCTGACTTTTGTATTCGTAATAATCTAAATTCAGAAGACCAACGTGAATGGCTGGAGGATTATTTTACATTGGTCTACGGGGATTCCAACGTAGTGGACGGTCAAGCCCTTACGTATAATATCTCGATGAATTTGGGGTATCGACCAGAAGATATTCAGTATGATGATAAGGGAGATCCCATAGCAAAACAGAATACGGCTCATCTTTGGTATAAATATGAAGCTGGGGGCTTACGCACAGATTTTGAAGAAGGTACTACGCTTCCGGTCAAGGCGGAGGGAACCGTAAAAAATCCTTATGGTGAAATTGCGATTAATGCAAGTACTGCTCGATTAGTCAAGCTAGACCAAGATACGTATGAACCAATGAATGACGTTGCCTTCAGACTTGAAAAGGAGACAAGTAATAATCAGTGGGACGCGGTGGGCACGTATACTACAGAAAATTATAAAGAATTAAAAGGTGTTATTCAAACGGGCGTTTTAGAGGATGGGACGTATCGTTTCGTCGAAGTCACCACTCCTGAAGGTTACGATAAAACCCTTTCGATAAATTACGATAAAGTTTTGAAAGAAGTAGTTTCTGAAAAATTTGAGATTTCTGCTAGTAGTAACGGACAAATGGTTTATGTCTATAATAAAAAGAAAGCCCAAGCCCAGTATCGCGAACAACATTGGGTTCAAAGTGAAGGAACTGGAGAAAGCCAGTCTGATTTCTCTCTCCGCTTGGAAGAATCAAAGGTGGGGTTTGTAGGAGAAACAGTGGAAGGTATACCCAAAAATTTTGTTGGGTACCAGTACAAAGATATTGAGGGAATGACTGTAAAATCAGGTGAAGTCACAACCGCTGCTGATGGTACATTGGTCTTAAAACTTTATTACGTCAAGGACGATGAGGCTATTCCTTTCACTATCAACAAATTAGATGCCTTCAATCAGCCAATGCCCTCAGTGAATGATGTGGGGGAACCCTTGGCACAAGGGGCTGCTGTGTTCGATGTCTATTTGCTGGTGGGCTGGCCTGATAGTGGAGGCAGTCCAGCTAATATGAGCCCCCCATCAGCTTATGATAGCGAAGATAAAAAATATCAAAACGCTTATTGGCAACGATTGACTACCGATGAGAATCCTGTTGAAACTGACGCTTTAGGCCGAATTCGGCTGGATGTTCCATTGGAAGAAAATGGAAATCCGAGAACCTTCGCATTGGTGGAAAGAACAGTCACTTATCCTCATTACGAGCAGTTGTCGGAAAACAAAGTTTGGTGGGTCTTGTGGACAGGGGACGGCAATAATACGCCATTGGGGAAATTCTCTGGAATTCAGACTGTGGGGGACAATTATTCCGACACGGGCTTTGGTGTTGATCAAAGTGATAAGAGTCAAGAACTTTATATCAAAAATCGGTTAACACCGTTGACTGAGCATTTTAAAGTTTATAAATATGATGAGGATAAAAAAACGGCCTTAAAGAGTATTCCTAGTGGTCCAAATGTTAACTTTGTTTTGTACAACTACCTTGGTGGTAGTGATCTATCCGGGTTGAAGATAAAACCTGGTAGTACTGGCAGTGAGGTGTATTGGAACAAATTGGGGGATTATTGGGGCGAGGATGATGCCAGCATTAAATTGTTCAATGTCCAAGCTTCAAAAGAAGATTCGTATTATGCATTAGTTGAGCAAAATAATTATCATCCAGGGTATCAATTGCCGACTGGTCATTGGACTTTTAAATCAACCGCCAATAATGAAAAAGGCTATCACCTAGCTGATTTTAATTATCATGGAGCCGATGATCCTGGTCTGATAACACCTGACGACCCTGATAACCCTGAACCAGGACACTATGTCTTACTAAACCAAAAGAAGAGTGTCGATTTTTCATTCTGGAAAATTAATCCAGAAGAAAAGCGGCTTGCGTTGGCTCAGTTTGAGCTCTATCAGATTGATCCAGAAAATCCTGATGGTGATCAAGATCCTACGAAACCCAATACACGATGGAAACTATTGGATCAGGCAGTGAGCCAAGACGGCGGAACAAATCACGGAAAGGTAACTTTTTCTAGCTTAAAAGCAGGAGATTATCTCTTGCTCGAAAAAAAATCTCCTGAAGGTTATGAATTACCAGGAGGCTGGTGGACGTTTACGATTGATCCAACAGGTGCAACTATTCAAGCTCAAATAAAAAATCTAACCGGTCATGGAGACTATCAACCAGCATTTTCAATAAACGCCAATGATGAAGTCCCTCACAGTGTACAAAATTTTCGTAAAATGACGATTCCTAGAGCTGGGAGAGCTGGTTTGATTCTGCCGACAGTATTGGGGATTGTTATAGTGGGATTAGGTATTTTGACCGCTATATACAAACCTAAGAAATCAAAAATAGACTAATAGTTAGTGGTGGTTTCCTAGGTGAAATTTTTCGAGTTGTAAGGACTTTATAGATATCAGGTTAGATTGTAATTGGCAGTGCTTAGATCAAGCCTTCATAGGAGTGGGAGCTCAATTTTATAACTTGAAAGGTTTGAAACGGAAAAGTGAAGAAGAACTTCTAGCGGTATTTTAAGAAGCAGCTTAGTAAAGAAGATGACGCTTTTGAGCGACTATCTTGTTGTTTCGCAGGGCATGATGTGCCGAAAAGTCAATAGAGATTATGGCAAATATCGTTCACTTGTGATATGGGAGCCGTGTCATAGGCGGCTCTAAGTCATATAGTGTTGTTTTAATCAAATTACCTTAAGGAAACGCTTTGGCGTTTCCTTTTTTTGCATAATTTGAATGTAAATGTCTGATAGGACGTTTACATGGTTTTTACTACAGTTCGGGCTGCTCTGTTGCCAGCAGTTCTTTACTAGCCAATTCGATAATTAATTGAACCAAACTCAGCATGTTGATCCGTGAATTCACATCAGTTTCATTATAGGTTAAGGGCAAGTCATTGCTAAACAAGCAATAATCGGCTAATTTTTCGGTTTGTTTCGTTCTTTCTGAGGTAATCAAAATGGTTTTGGCCTGATTTTTGCGGCTATTGTCGAAAACCTCTTGATAAATTTCCGTGGGTACATTGACTGAAGTGATCAAAATAGTCGAGCCTGGCTGAATCGTGCGGCTGATACTTTTTACCAAATGCAGATCCTCAACCAAAATACATCGGCGATTCAGCGTGTTTAAAACGGTGTGCAAATATTTGGCAGGGATCGAACTAAGACTTCGGCCGTGAATGTACAGGGGCTGGTCGTTGCAAAGCAGCTGTACGATCGTATGAAGCTGATCCAGTGGCGCAAAGGTCAAAAAATACTTGAAGTCATTGATTTGCTGGTCAATTTGTTCACGAAAAACGGTATGACGTTTCTTCTCCAGCGCCAATTCACTTTTGATTAAATATTTCAGTTCGCTAAAGCCGGCTAATCCCAGCTTTTGACAAAAACGGACGACGATGGTGTCTGATACAAACAATTTGCTGGCTAAGTCATGCAGGTTCATCCGTGCAATCAGACTCAGATTTTCTTGAATATATTGCAGCATCGCTCGTTCATTTTCTGACAGGTTTTCTACCTCCAGCTTTGCAAAGAGCTTATTCATGAGTGTCTCCCTCCTTTGAAGCAAGATAGGCTTTGAAAATTGTATCAATCACAAAGAATATGGGCAGCCGTGAAGTGAACTCCGTATTCTTATTTTGTCGCGGTCGTCCGAAGAAGCGAAAATTCAGATCAGCGATGGTGGCCAAAACGTTATCGGTATAAGGGGTGATCGCAGCTACAGTAGCGCCCCGCATCTTGGCTAGGTTAGCCATACGAATCGTTGGCTCATAGGTTCCGCTGCAGCTAATGACAAACAGCACATCTTGATCGGTCAAAGTTTCAGCAATGTGAAAGGCCAAACGGGAGGCTTCGTAGCGGTAGACATTTTGCCGACCATAGGAAAACAACATCTTTTCCCAGTAGTCCAGCACCCGTGCTGAAATGCCGCCGCCGCTATAAAGATGGATGTGCTTGGTACTATTTAACAGCTCAATCATTTGATAAACACTCTGTTCTTTCATTAACAGCAGGGTGTTTTCGATGTCCTGTGACAGCTCCTGCAGCAGTGCCGCATCCTGCTTCTGCTCAGGTGGCGGTTGCAGAATTGAAGAGTTGGCTTGCTTCATTAAATATTTTAATTCGCTATAGCCAGACAAGCCGATTTTTTTGCAGAAGCGCAAGATCGTGGTGGTGGAAACGGCCAGCTGTTCCGCCAATTCACGAATGGTCGCTGCTTCAACTACCTGAGGATGAGTATAAATATATTGCAAAATGAGTTGCTCGTTGGGGTTTAGGCTGGTCATGGTTTGATTGTCTAAGATATCAGCTAACATCTGATCGCTCCTTTATTGTTTAGTCTATTTGAAATTTGTTACATATTGTGTGACAAATCACTAGATTGGTGATCGCTTAGTAAAATAATACAGGATATTGTATTCGTTTTCAATCGGTGGCATAGTAAGACTATATTAAATGGCCATTAATAATAAAACGAGTTCAAGCTAAGGGGAATGTAAATCATGAGAGAATTTAACGTATGTATCGTCGGTGGAGGCAGCACCTTCACTTTAGGATTTTTGAAATCATTTGTTCGAATGAAAAAGGACTTTCCACTAAAAAAATTAGTGTTGTTTGATATTGATCAGGAGCGTCAGGATGTCGTCGGCAAATTTGGTGACATTTTGTATCGGGAACAATTTCCAGAGCTGGACTTTTCTTATACGACTGACAGCAAGGAAGCCTATGAAGGCATGGATTTTGTGTTTATGCAAATGCGGGCAGGCGGGTTGCCGATGCGGGCACAGGATGAGCACATCCCATTAAGTATGGGAATGGTTGGTCAGGAAACCTGTGGAGCAGGAGGCATGGCTTATGGCTTACGTTCGATTGTTGAAATGATTAAGGCCGTTCATGAAATTCGGGAATATGCACCGGATGCGTGGATTTTAAATTACTCTAATCCGGCAGCCATCGTGGCCGAGGCGTTGCGCCGAGAATTTCCAGCGGATCACCGTATTTTAAATATTTGCGATCAGCCGGAAAATGTTGTTCGCTCATGCAGCCGCTTGCTAGGCTGTTCTTGGGAGGATTTGGACCCTGTTTACTTCGGCTTGAATCACTACGGCTGGTTCACCCACATTTATGACAAACATACCGGAGAGGATTTATTGCCGAAGATTAAAGAACTAATCAAGAAGCAAGGGTTTCTGCCGCAGGATGCCGAGCAGCGTGATCCTTCTTGGCTGGATACCTATGGCATGGTGGAAACCATGATGAAGGACTTCCCAGAATTTTTACCGAATACCTATGATCAATATTATCTGTATCCTGATTACAAAGCAGAGACCTTAGATCCTAACTTTACGCGGGCAGATGAAGTCATGGCCGGTCGGGAAAAACGGGTGTTTGCAGAATGCGAGGAAATTATTGCTGCCGGAACCTTGGGAGACAAGTTTGATGACATTAGTGATGCCCACGCGGAAATGATGATTGAAGTAGCTGTAGCAATTGCCTTCAACAAAAACAATCGGCATATTTTAATTGTTGAAAATAATGGAGCAATTGCCAACATCCAAGACGATGCGATGGTAGAGGTAGTCTGTGAATTAGGTGCTAATGGCCCGCGTCCAATGGGAGTCGGCAATATCCCGCAATTTTATCTAGGTCTATTGGTCAACCAAGTCTCCAGCGAAAAGCTTTTAGTGGATGCTTATTATGAAAATTCTTACCAGAAAGCGCTAGAGGCCTTCACTCTGAACCGTTTAGTCAACGATGGGAAAAAAGCACGCAAGGTTTTGGATGCTTTAATCGAAGTCAATCAAGGTATGTGGCCTGAGTTACGATAAAGCCGGCGAGGCGAGGAGGAAAAGCAATGAAAAAGAATAAAATAATGGATTTTTTCTCGACATTAGGTAGCAGCTTGATGATGCCCATCGCCGCTTTGGCAGCCTGTGGGATTCTCTTAGGAATCTCAGGGGCTTTGCTGAAGGATCAGGTGGTGGCAGCATTGCCGTTTTTGGAAAATCCGGCTGTTTTTTATGTCATCGATACGCTGCGCACCATTTCCGGGGTTGTGTTTACTTTAATTCCTGTGCTGTTTGCGATTTCGATTTCGTTGGGGATGGCTAAAGAGGACAAGGGGATTGCTGCATTTGCTGGTTTTATTGGCTATTATACGTTTTTGGTAAGTGCCAGTACGGTGGTGAATTCTGGCTTTGGCAATTTTGATTCGCTGCGAGTTGCCCCGATTTTGGGTGTCGAGACGATTGATATGGGAGCAGTTGCCGGCATCTTAACAGGGATTATTGTGGCCTTTTTACACAATAAATACCACAAAATTCAATTTCCAGTAGCGATTGCCTTTTATGGAGGGAAACGATTCGTTGCTATTGTGGTCATTTTGGTTATGGGTCTCTTGGGACAAGTTGCCCCGTTTGTTTGGCAGCCGATTTCAGCCGGAATTACGGCTTTAGGTACGCTGATTGGCAGCGCCGGTTCATTGGGGGTCTTCTTCTTTGGATTCCTGGAACGCCTGCTGATTCCGACAGGGCTGCATCATGTGTTGAATAGTATCTTCCGAACCACTGCGGTAGGTGGCGTGTACGAAGGAGTGGAAGGCTGCTTGAATATCTTCCTGCAATTCTTTGACAAGGTGGATATTGATACGCTGCGTCCGTTTACGCAATTTTTAGGGCAGGGAAAAATGCCGTTTATGATGTTCGGTTTGCCGGCAGCGGCATTAGCTATTTATCGTTCCAGTCCTTCTGAGAAAAAGGATCGGGTGAAAGCATTGATGATTGCCGGTGTGGCTGCCAGCATTATTTCTGGAATCACTGAACCGTTGGAATTCTCCTTTATGTTCATTGCACCACTGCTGTTTTTGTTCCATGCGTTTATGGGTGGAGTATCCTTCTTGTTAATGTCGGTTCTAGGCGTAGCAATCGGAAATACTGGCGGCGGTTTAATTGATTATATTGTATGGGGTGTCATGCAGCCAGGCTCACGCTGGTACATGGTGCTGGTAGTGGGACCAATTTATGCTGTGCTTTACTATTTTGTCTTCAAGAAATATTTAACGGCGAAAAATCTGTCGATTGATGTTGCGGAGGAAATTGATGAGGATGAACCAGTTGCGGGTGCTCCGGTGGAGGGTGAAGATTCCTTGGCACTGCAGGTCATTGCCGGCTTAGGCGGACGTGAGAATATTAAGGTGGTCAATAATTGTATTTCTCGCTTGCGGGTAGATGTTGATGACATGAATCTGGTGCAGGAAAATATTCTGAAGCAAACGGGAAGTATGGGGATCATCAAACCTTCAGATACCCATATCCAAGTAGTTTATGGACCGAAAATTGAAAAAATTGCCGATGCCGTTCGCAAGGCGTTGTAGCTATTTTTAACTAAGTAAATGAGGAAGAGCAGTGTGGGATTGTGTGCCAAAAAATCCTAGACTGCTCTTTTTGATTTCGGAATAGTTTTTGAACGGTAGGCACACTCCAACTTTTCGTTCAGCCAAAAGGGTTGTAACGGGTATCAAATAACGAATGATCAATTTTTCACAATGAAACTAAGCTTATCGATCACTTGTTTTTATAACGAAATAACAGAAGTTAGACAAGTTTTTGATGCTTGTGAAGCAGCGGTTATCAGCAGATTGATTTTGTAGAAGGGAGCGCTAACTTCATTAAAAATCTATAGTGAGTACTTGTTCGTTTTCAATTATTTATCAGGTAAAGATGAATAATTTTTCGTAGCTGGAGGGCGTTCTGTGCAATAATGTTTGTACGGGAGGTTCCTTTTTTTGTAGGGGAAAAGCAATTTTATCAGTTATCGATGGGACTAATTTTTATTTTAATACTAAGAAATAGATAGCGAACATCACAATCTTTATTGTTATTTTTATTTTTTAGGTAGAAAAGTTGGGCTGAATCATTCTTTACCTTTTGACCAAATTGAAAATATAATGTGAGTGTAAAGAAAATGTTTTTCGAAATTCGGCGCTGAATAATGAGAACCTTTACATTTATAGGAGGGATGGTCGTGAGTAATTCCCAGTTGTTGGCATTTGATCGTGAGTTAGTGAAGCTTGATGAATATTATGAGAGTCAGGAGGAGCTATTTAATAAAATAGCTGCTTGGCTGCATGACAAGGAATTGGTCCATGAAAATTACAGCGAGGCTTTAAAAAAACGGGAATTAGAATTTCCAACAGGCCTGCATACCAAGCTTTACGATGTTGCGATTCCACATGCAGACCCGATTCATGTAAAAAAACCTTTCATTGCCTTTGTGAGACCGGCAAATGAAATCGTATTCAATGAAATGGCTACTAAGAAAGCTGAAGTAAAGCCGAAGATCATTTTATTTTTAGGCTTGATGAAAAGTGAGGAGCAGCTGTCGGTTTTGCAAAAATTAATGAAGCTGTTTTCCTCAGAGGAATTCATGACGGGCTGTCTGCAGTCAGTCGAGGATGAGAAGGTATTTGAGCTACTGGAAAGTGCATTTTAAAAAAGGGGGAGCTTTAAAAATGAGAACAATCAATGTGTTATCTGTATGCGGGTCAGGCTCGGTGACGAGTTCCATGATCGCAGGAAATGTTCGTGATATGTTGGACGATGAAGGGTATCAGGCACAAACGGTAGAGTGCAATCCAAACGGGGTGGACGAGCTATTGGCGAATCGTGAATTTGACATTATCGTGCATACCAGTCCGTTAAAACGTGAATATGATCTGCCGACGATTAATGCAATTGGTCTTCTGACTGGAACAGATGAAGAGGGGTTCGAAGAAGAATTGATGGAAGCGGTAAAGGGGCTAAGTCTATAAATCCTACAGGAAGGAGATTTCTAAACTATGGATAACTTTTTAAATCTATTATCGGATATTATGAACGCATTTGGGTCGGCTGTAGTGGTTCCAATCGTCCTTTTCGTTATCTGTCTCTTAATGAAGGTAAAGCCAAAGAAAGCTTTTCAATCTGCTCTGAACTGTGGGATTGGGTTAATTGGGTTTAACTTGCTGATTGGTGCCTACACACCGATTCTTGCTCCGGTCATTGAACGAATGGTCGAAACAACCGGGATCAACATGAATATTATTGATACTGGCTGGCAGCCGACTGCGGGAATTATTTACTCAGCGAAAATCAGCTTAGTCTTCTTGGCACTTGGCTTGGTGATGCAGACATTCCTGTTTGCCATTCGCTTCACCAATATTTTTCAGCCGTCGGATCTGTGGAACAATTACTCCTACATGATCTGGGGTGCGATGCTTCAGTTAGTGACAGGCAATACATGGCTGGCAATTTTACTGATGGTCTTAACTAATTTGTATTGCTTAATGCTTTCTGAAATTACGGAAAAACGGTGGTCCAAATACTATGGTATCCCAGGAGCAACCTTAGCAATTGCCCACGATTCAGCACCGGTACCGTTAACCTTGGCGATGAACTGGTTATTGGATAAATTAGGTGCCAACAAGATTAAGTTAAATCCTCAAACCATTGAAAAGCGTTTAGGTTTGTTTGGAGAAGCAACTACACTTGGTTTGCTGTTGGGGCTGATCTTAGGAATCTTAGGGAACTTGACACGTTTAAATACGTTGGAAGGTTGGGGCGAAGCGGTTCAACTGGCCGTTGCCACAGCAGCTATCATGGCAATCTTCCCTAAAATTGCGGCAATTTTCAGTTCGGCTTTCTCAAGTATCACCTCGGCTTCTAAGAAAAATGCGAAGAAGTCTACTAAAGGCGGTCAAAGAGAATGGTACATCGCCATCAATGATGCGGCAGGTTACGGAGAACCAGCAACGTTGCTTTCAGGTATGATTTTGATTCCTATTATTTTGATCTTAGCGGTTATTCTGCCAGGGAACCAAGCATTGCCGATGATTGACTTGATTGGTATTCCTTATTTGATTCAAGCAATCGTGGCTATGACCAATGGGAATATTTTCAAGACAGTGATTATTGGTGCGGTTTATCTGTGTGGTGGTTTGTATATGGTAACTGCGGTTGCGCCAATCTTCAATGATTTGGCCGTCAGCGTTGGCTATGAGATTCCATCAGGTGCCATGATGATCTTTAGTATTATCCTGCTAGCCAATTGGGTAAATGGACTGCTCTTCTTAATCTTCTTGAATGGAAGTCCGCTGCTGATTGGGCTCTCGATTATTGTGTATGTGGGCTGCTACTTATTTGTCCGTACGAAACGCGACAGCATTCATGAATATTTAGAAAAACAAGCGCTGGGTGATGAGTATGTTCCAGAGCCGGCTGCGGGTGAAGTATCAACAGAGTAAAGGAAATCGATTGACTTTTAGATAGAAGAAAACTGGGGGAGTGATAGAAATGGATCGTCGAATATTTGATCTTTTGCATGAAATTGTTTCTAGTCAGGAGATTGATTTGTCGGAGCTGTCTGAAAAATACTCCTTAAATAAAACCCAGATTGATTACTCTTTGAAAAAAGCCAATCAATATTTACTGGAAAACCACATTGCTCCATTAAAAAAAGAGAACAATATGCTGACTGGTCGCCTGACCATGGAGCAGCTGAACTTGATTATCGAAAAAGAAAATGACACTGGCTGGCTTTCTGATACTGAACGAAAAACGTTAATTGAATTTATGCTGATGCTGCAAAACGACACATCATTGGCACATTTTTCGATTGATTTGAAGGCCAGCAAAAATACCATCTTGAATGATTTAAAAGACGTGAAAAAGAATTTCGAGGAGCAAGGGATTCAGCTGCATTACAACCGTCGAAAGGGCTACTATCTGGAGGGCAATGAAATTACGATCCGCAGAATGCTGTTGAAACGTATTCGTGAAACTGATCGTATCAAACAGATGGTGGCGACAAATGGCTTTCTTGAGCTGCGGGATGGGAAGTTTTATCATGACTTCTTTAAGCAAATTGAAGAGGGCATGAGCATTCGCTTGTCTGACGAGATGATTTATCGTCTGCCCTTCATTATCGAAGCATTATTAAAACGAGCAAATAATCAGCATCAGCTAAAAGAAGCGGATCTGATTGATTTAGCTGTATTGAAGCAAGAAGATTCCTTCCAAATTTTGCGCGAGATTTTTGTAAAAAATCTTCCGCTGGAGACGGTCAGCGAGGCGGATATTAGTTTTCTGATCATTCAAATTTTGGGTGCCAGCCTGGTACTTAGTCAGGTGAAGCAGGAGACCTATGAAAAAGATCCGTACTATCATCTGATTTGTGAGATGGTCTGGCGTTTTGAGAACAGCATGGCGATAAAATTTCATCAAAAGGAAGAAATCTACTTGAAGTTTTATCAGCACATTATCCCAGCCATTTATCGAATCAAGTACGACATCCCCCTTGCTAATGACCTTTCAACGAGAGTGAAGCAGGAATACAGCTATATTCACTCTATCGTACGCAAGGTAATTGATCCAATTGAGCAGGAGCTGCAGACCAGCTTTCCAGAAAATGAATTAGCCTATTTAACCATGCTGTTTGTAGGACTGATTTTTTCACAAAATGCCCACATTGAAAACAAACCTAAAGCAGTTGTTTTGTGTGAAAACGGCCTGACAGAATCGTTGCTGCTGACCAATGTCCTACGCGAAATTTTTCCGGAGTTTGTCTTTATTGGCTACATGTCTAAACGGGATTTTGTCAAAAATGAGGTGCCCGCAGATGTGATCTTTTCCACTGTGTATTTTGACACCGAGCAGTTTCTCTTTGTGGTTGATCCAGTAATTAACGATGAGAAAAAACTGTGGCTGCGAAAAAATGTACTGAAGAAAATCCGTTTTTATGGACCCAAACAGGAATTAATGAAAAAGGAACAGATTAATCAATTTATTGAAAGTAATGAACCTTTTGTAACGATCAAGGATAAAAAAGGGTTGGAGGCTTTTCTAGATATTACCCTGCAACCATTTTCTCTACAATTATCAACACTGTCGTACTATAACAAACCATCCTTATTACAATTATTGCCGATTGATCATATTCAGGTAAGCAATGATCCGCTCTCATTAGAGGAGGCGATTGTTTTGTGCAGTCAGCCGCTAGTTAAAAATAGAATAGTGGAAGCCTCCTATGCAGAGCGAATTGTTGCCAACTATCCTAAAGGGGAATCTTATTTCTCGATTGCACCTAAAGTGGCGTTGCCCCACACAACGGGTATGAATGATGTTCACAGTGTCGGCATGAGCTTGCTGAAGCTGAAGGAACCCATTTATTTTCCAAATGAAAAACGCTGGGTTTCACTTCTGATGGTAGTGGCGCCCTTGAATAATGACATGCATATCAATGCGGTTACTCAGTTTCATAAAATTGTTTTGGATGACAAAAATGTTGAAAGGCTGCTGAAGTGTCGGGAGCCAGAAGAATTACGCGACATCATTAATCAAAAGGTATTAGAGCTTGAGGATGCAAGAAAATAATCTCAGAAATGGGGAAAAACAATGAAATTTGAAACACTGAAAATGGCAGAAGGCTTAAACAATGAATTTGTAATTGCGACTTACTACATGAAGTCTGAAAAAGAACCGGATCTTTATGATTGGGTAAAGCTGGTGGCAGCCGATCAAAGTGCTGGAACCTGGACCCATGTTGAAGGTGAAACGCCAGAGGTTATTGCACTGTATGGAGCAAAAGTGATTGGCGTTTATCCAATGTCAGATGGGATTTCTTGTATTGCCAGAGTGGCCTTCCCGATTGCCAATTTCCCAGCGTACATGGCGATGGTCATCAGTACAGTTGCTGGAAATGTGTTAGCCCAGGATGGCATTCGTTTGGTTGATATTGAGTTTCCAGAAGTAATGCTGGAACAATTTACTGGTCCTTTAATGGGTGTTAGCGGCATTCGCGAATTGCTAGGAATCAAGGAACGGCCATTAGTGGGAGCGATTTTGAAGCCTTGTATCGGTGTTCCTCCTGAAGCCAGTGCAGCTGGTGCGGCAAAAGCGGCGCTGGGCGGAGCAGATGTAATCAAAGATGATGAGCTGTTAAGTGATCCGGCGTACTCGCCAATGATTGATCGAGTGAAAACAGTAATGGCCCATTTAAAAGAAGTTGGGAAAGACAAATCTACTTTATATGCTGTAAATATTACCGGCCAAAATGTCATTGAGCGAGCAAAAGCTGCGATTGATGCCGGTGCCAACTCGATCATGGTCAATTACAATGCGTTAGGCTGGGCAGCAACGGAAGACCTGGTTCGTTTCTTGAAGAAAGAAAACATCAAAATTCCAATTTTCGGTCACTGTGCTGGAGCCGGCGCGTACTATCGTTCAGCAAACAACGGTATGTCAGCAGCCTTAAGCTGTGGGAAATTGCCGCGTTTAATTGGTATGGACATGCCGTTGGTTTATCCAGACACAGGACGTTTTGGAACGACCACTGATGAATTAGTTGAAACCCACAGTGCCTTGTCAACGCCAATGAAGTCAATTGAGGCAGCCTTTACTACTGTAGCAGGTGGTGTGCATCCAGGCAGTATTGAGTACTTAATGAATCTATTGGGGAATGAAACCATCTTGATGGCAGGCGGAGGCATTTACGGACATCCAGAAGGCGCCGTCTCTGGTGCGAAAGCCTTGCTGCAAGCAATCGAAGCAGTCATGGAAGAAGTCCCAGTAGTCGAAGCAGCCAAAAACCATGAAGAATTGGATCAAGCCTTGAAGTTTTGGTCTTAATTGATCGATGTGTGTTGAGAAACAAACTCATTTTTCTCAAGAAAAATGAATACCTTAATAGGAAATAGGATGTCAGTTCAACTTTTCGCAGGATTAAAAATCAAAAAGGAATAAAGAATTTCAACACAAGCAAGGAATCAATAAGTTAAGTTGAATGATATACGTACTGAAAAACAAACTCATTTTTCTCAAGAAAAATGAATACCTTAATATGAAGTAGGGTGTCAGTTCAACTTTTCTCAGGATCAAGAATCAAAAAGGAATAAAGAATTTCAACGCAATCAAGCAACCAATAAGTTAAGCTGAATGATATACGTACTGAAAAACAAACTCATTTTTCCCAAGAAAAATGAATACCTTAATAGGAAGTAGGAGGAATTTCGTTGGATACGACTCTTTCAAAAGAAACTTTGTTAAAACTTTATCAAACTATGATCCGTATTCGTGAATTTGAAAATGAAGCGATCGAATTAGCCAAAGCCAATATCACTCGCGCGGCCGTTCACACGTACAACGGTGAGGAAGCAATTGCCGTGGGGGTCTGTGCTCACTTGAGTGACAAGGATTACATTACCTCAACCCACCGAGGACATGGTCATTGTATTGCTAAAGGTGCTGACTTAAGAAAAATGTTCGCTGAGCTGATGGGGCGCGAAACTGGCTATTGCAAAGGAAAAGGTGGCTCGATGCACATTGCTGACTTAGCAACCGGAAACTTAGGAGCCAACGGAATTGTTGGTGGCGGGATTCCCATGGCAATGGGCGCTGGATTGGGCTTGCAGGTTGCTCATGAACCACATTTATCGGTTTCATTTTTTGGCGATGGTGCTTCAAACGAAGGCTCCTTCCATGAGTCTTTGAATATGGCCGCGATTTGGAACCTGCCGGTAGTGTTTATTTGCGAAAATAACAAGTACGGTATTTCTACCTCAACAGAAAAGTCGATGAACATTAAAAATATTTCGGATCGTGCTAAGGGCTATGGCATTAAAGGCATTACGATTGATGGGAATGATTTGGTGAAGGTGTATGAAACCTTCGCCGAGGTGAAAGAGTATGTTTTAGCAGGTAAGGGGCCTGTCTTGTTAGAAATGGATACCTATCGCATGTCCGGTCATTATTTTGGTGATAATGAAAATTATCGTGATCGCGCAGATGTTGAAAAATGGCGGGAAAAAGATCCGATCCTGCGCTGCGAACAGTTGCTGATGAATGACTATGGCGTAACCGAAGACGAATTGAAGGCAATTGAAAAGGCAGAAAATAAACGAGTATTAGCTGCTTCGGAACAAGCTAAGCAAGACCCAGAGCCTTCGATTGCCGATATGACGGATGATTTGTATGATCCAACCTTTGAAGAAATTGAATGGAAAGTATTTTCTAAAGGATAGGAAGGAGATAATTATGCGGAAACTTTCAATGCGTCAGGCGGTTAACGAAGCATTGCACATTGCTTTTAACAGTGACGAAAATGTACTTACCATCGGGGAGGATATCGCTGTTTACGGCGGTCAGCTGCGCTGCAGCTATGACCTGTTGGACAATTTTGGCGGCGAACGTGTGAGAGATACGCCGATTTCAGAAATTGCGATTGTCGGTGCCGGGATTGGTTCAGCCATGATTGGCCGACGCCCGATTGTTGAACTGTCTTATATGGATTTTATCGGAGTGTGCTTTGACCAAATTCTGAATCAGGCAGCGAAAATGCGTTACATGTATGGTGGTCGGGTAAGTATTCCTTTAGTCATTCGCACACAATGCGGTGCCGGACTGGGAAATGGGGCTCAGCACTCGCAATCGTTGGAAAATATTTTGTCGCATGTCCCGGGTATTCGGGTGGTAATGCCATCAAATGCCTATGATGCGAAGGGATTGTTATTACATGCGATTCGTGACAACAATCCAGTGGTCTTTGTAGAGCATAAAGCCTTGTACAAACGTAAATGTGAAGTACCAGAGGAACCTTATGAAGTCAGTTATGAAAGTGAAGTTAAGGAAGCGGGAGAAGATATTACAATCATTTCCTATTCAGCTATGGTAGATGTTTCCTTAAAGGCTGCTAAGAAACTCAAGGACGAAGGGATTAGTGCGGAAGTCATTGATATAAAAAGTATTGAACCATTGGATATGGCACCAATTTTAAAATCGGTAGAAAAAACCGGGCACGCCATTGTGGTCCATGAAGCTGTTAAAAAATCAGGCTTCGGTGGAGAAATTGCGGCACAAATCCAAGAGTTTGCCTTTGATTATTTGAAAAAGCCCGTCTTACGAGTGACTGCACCGGATGTACCAGTACCTTTTGCTAGAAACTTGGAAATGGCGTATGTACCTGATGAAGAGCAAGTGATTGAAGCTGTCAAAAAAACATTGAGCTAAGGAGAGGGTTATCATAAAACTACTAATTACGACTTATATAGATGAAAAAAATATCCAACGGTTAAAAACCTTATTTTCAGAAATTAAATTTGCTGGCATGACTGAATTGGGGCGGATTTTAACGGAGGACGAATTAGCAGATGCACTGGAAGACTGCGATGCCATCATCATTGAATTTGATCCGTTAACGAAAAAAGTCTTGGATCAGGCTAAGAACCTGAAAGTCATTGCCTCAGTTCGTGGGGGAGCACACGCCAATGTCGATGTGGATGCTGTGACCAAACGTGGAATTCCTATTTTCAACGTCCCTGGACGGAATCAGGACACGGTAGCAGATTTCACGATTGGCATGATGATTGCCGTCAGCCGTGGAATTTCTAAAGGAAATCTTTTGATTAAAAATCGAGTAATCACCGATGACAAAACCTACGTGGAAAATGGTTTTTGTGTAACGGATGTCAACTGGGTCGGTTCGACACCTGAGAAATTTGCTTATCTGCAGTACAAAGGGCCAACTTTAGCTGGGAAGACGATGGGCTTAGTCGGCTTTGGGGCAATTGGTCGTGAAACGGCTAAACGAGCATTAGCCTTTGACATGAAGGTTTTGGCTTATGATCCATTTGTTAAGCAAGAGGATATTTCAGCTGATATTCGGTTGGTGGAATTAGAGGAATTAATGGCAGAATCTGATTTTGTTTCGATCCATTTGCCAGTAAATGATGGGACGCGGGGAATTGTTTCAGCAGAAATACTGGGTAAAATGAAGCCGACTGCTTATTTAATCAATACGGCTCGAGCAGCTGTAATGGATTATGACAAATTGATTGAGATGCTGCAAAAGGACGAGCTTGCTGGTGCGGCGTTGGATGTTTATCCAGTGGAGCCATTGCCAAATAATCATCCTTTGCTTGAATTAGACAATGTGGTGCTGACCCCCCATATCGGCGGCTGCAGCATGGACCCTTATGACCGCTCGTATGATAAATTATTCACAGAGTTATCCTTGTTCTTGGATGGCGGCATGCCAGAAAAAGTATACAACCCAGAATTTGCCAACTACTAAATTGGAGGACTAGCAGATGAGAAAAGAAGTAATTATGCCGAAAATCGGCTTGGATATGGATGAAGGAACCATCATCACTTGGTACAAAAAAGCAGGCGAAGCAGTGAAAAAGGGTGAGGTTTTGCTGGAAATTGAAACCGATAAAGCGACGACTGATGTGGAGGCAGCCGTTGACGGTGTCTTAGCTGAAATTGTTGAAGAGGAAGATGCAACAGTAGATATTGGCGAAACCATCGCATGGATTGAAGTCGATGAGTAGTGAAGGAAAAAAGCTGACGGGAATCAAAAAAGCCATGGCCAAACAAATGATCCGCAGCTGGACCGATGTGCCTCAGTTTCAACTGAGCACAACGGTCCGCTGTGACAACTTGATGGCCTACCGTAAAAATTTACCAGAAAAAGTGTCCTTTACAGCGATTATTGCCAAAGCAGTTGCACTGACTTTGAAGGAATTTCCAGAGATCAATCAACGGTTCGTGGATGGTTTGGTGGAGGCGGTAGACTCCGTGAACATGGGAATTGCCAGTGACACGAAACGGGGACTGCTGGTACCGGTAATCAATCAAGCCGATGCAAAATCATTAACGGAAATGCAGCAGTCATTAAACGAAATCAAAGAAAAAAGCAAGCTAGGCAAGTTTTCAATGGAGGAATTAACCGGGGGAACCTTTACAATCAGCAACTTAGGCATGTTTAACATTGAAACTTTTTCTTCTATTGTAAATACACCGGAATTAGGCATTCTAGCCATCGGAAAAATTGCCAAGAAGCCTTATGTGGATGAAAACGATCAATTGATTGCGGCTTCGGTTCTGCAGCCGGTTCTAACCTTGGATCATCGCGTTGCTGACGGGGCTACCGGGGCAAGGTTTTTAACCCGCTTGGCAGAAGTGTTGGAAAATCCTACAGAGCTGCTGCCTTACGAATAGAAGCAAGCTAAAACTAGCAATAAGGAGGATGCGACTTGGAAACAACCATTGCAATTATCGGCGGCGGACCGGGTGGATACGTGGCAGCCATACGTGCAGCACAACTAGGTGGAAAAGTCATTTTAATTGAGAAAGAAAGACTGGGTGGCACCTGCTTGAATGTTGGTTGTATACCTACCAAAGCTTTACTGCAATCGGCAGAAGCCTTAGAACAAGTTCAGCAGGCCAAAAAATTTGGAATCTCGGCAGCTATAGAAGGCTTCGATTGGTCAACAGTGATGAAACGCAAGGATCGTGTGGTTAAGCAGCTGGTCAAAGGGGTTCAAGGCTTGATGAAAACCAATCAGATTGAAGTGCTGCAGGGAACCGCAAAATTTTTAGATGATCAAACGCTTGAAGTCGCGAGGACAGATGGTGAAAAAATCAATTTACAACCCGATCAAATAATCATTGCAACCGGTTCTCAGCCTTTTATTCCACCGATTAAGGGATTGGACAGTTATTCTGATTGGCTAGATTCAAGCAAAGCTCTCAGCTTAGAAGCATTGCCAGCTTCGATGCTGATCATTGGTGGAGGCGTCATCGGAATTGAGTTTGCATCTATTTTCAACCAATTTGGTGTGACAGTGACCATCGTGGAAGAACAACCAGAAATTTTACCCGCAATGGATCAAGAGCTGGCTGAATTATTACGGAAAAAACTGACTAAAGCAGGGATTAATTTCCAACTAGGTGTTCGAGTAGAAGAAGTAGCTTCTCATGAGAACGGCGTTGCCCTTTCCCTAGGTAACGAAAAACTTACTGCTGAAAAATTATTAATTGCTGTAGGGCGCAGAAGCTATACTCAAGGCTTAGGTTTAGAAAATACTTCAGTCAAAACGGATAAACAGCGGATTTTAGTCAATGAACGGACCCAAACCAATGTGGCTCATATTTATGCGATTGGCGATTGTACAGGCCAAGTAATGTTGGCTCATTATGCTTCAGCTCAAGGTGAAATTGCGGCAGAAAATGCTTTAGGTGCCAAGGAAATCTTTCATGGCGAGGTTACACCTGGTTGTGTTTACTCTGATCCGGAATTCGCAGGTGTGGGTTTAACAGAACAAATGGCAGCCGAAAAAGGAATGAACTATCGTGTAGGGAAGTTTCCGCTAAAAGCTAGCGGAAAGGCATTAGCAATGGATAAGACGTATGGCTTTGCGAAAGTGTTAGTGGAAGAAAAAACCAATAAACTCATTGGCGTTCATTTACTCTGTGAACGTGCCACTGATTTAATTACAGAAGCGGCAGTGGTGATGCAGCAGGGCGGAACGACTAAAGAAATTTTGGAAACCATTCATCCCCATCCAACCTTAAGCGAGGTTATTCGAGAAGCTGTAATGGCTGCAGATCAACGAGCGATTCATATTCCGAACTAAGAACAGGAAGCAGATTCTTTTGAGTCTGTTTCCTGTTTTTATGTATAGTGAAAAGATAGTTTATTTTGTAACGCCATCGTATTTCCCATGGGATGTTTCCGTATTATAATAAACAGCGAAAAGGGAGTGTCGAGTATGGCTGGATCTAGGTTAAACATCCGTATTGATGAGAAACTAAAAGAACAAGCAAAAGAAGTTTTTTCTGAACTTGGTATGGATTTGACGACAGCTGTCACTATTTTTTTAAGCAAACAGTAAGAGATGGGGGGGGGTGCCCTTCCGACCTCATTTAGAAGATCCTGACAGTATTCTGACAAGAAAACAGGCTGAAAATGGTGAAGGAGAAACGTTTTCGAGTGTGGAGGATTGGTGGGATAAGACCAACAATGAAAATTAGAGAGACGCCAATTTTCAAAAGAGATTTCAAACGAATAAAAAAGAAGCATTATGACATGACTAAATTGAAAACAGCAGTAAATTTGATTGTTTCTCAAGATAAACAGCTGTTGGTCAGAAAATATAAAGATCATTCATTAGTAGGAAATTGGTAGGGGGTTCGGGAGTTACCTATTGAAAAACCGGTGAAGGTATAAAACCCCGTCACCGGTTTCTTCATATTTTGGGCAGGAACTATTCCTCCAGCCGTCTTTTTATAATTGTCCGCAGAGTCTTTTCACGAATTGTTAAAATGTCTTCTGCCCGATATTTATCTTCATAAAGCTCAACTAACAGGCCGGAAAGATACATTTGACTCATACGACCTGGAACAGGAGAACTGATAAATTCATCGTAAGAACTTTGCAGCACGATATCACTTAGCTGAGCGATGGGTGATAGCAAATAGTTTGTAATACCGATAATGGTTGCACCATTTTCCTTGGCAATTGAAAGTGCCTCTACTAAATCTGACGTTCTGCCAGTTAGTGAATAAGCAATCAGCAAATCCTCTTCAGTCATCGCAGCAGCAGCATTCACCTGAAAGTCAGAATCTATTAAGGCCGTCGATTGTACTCCGTTGCGCAATAATAGTTTTTCTAAATCCATAGCGGACATACCGCTTTGTCCCTTGCCGAAAATGTAAATATGCTTTTTCGTTTTGAACATCTCGACTACTTTTTCCAAGTCAGCTTCATTGATGTATTGATGCGTTCGCTTAAGAGAATCATCAATCTTATTTAACATGGATGAATTATCGAAGGGTTCGTGAGCTGAGCCGATATTCATTTTTGCAATAGAAATTTTTAAGTCGGTGAATCCATTTAAGCCTAGTTTTTTACATAGTCGGATAATGGTGGCATCTCCTACTTCCAGCAATCGGCTCAAGTCGCTCATTGTGTTGTGGATAACCTTGTCTTGGTTGGAAACAATATAATCAGCGACTTTTTTTTCTGATTTGGTTAATTGCTGGTAGAGATCATTAATGCGATCAATTATATTCATGCGATCCTTCCTTTACTAATCTGTCGTATAACATTGTACCATGTTTGTTGGCAGTCAAATAGCTGATTTTATATTGACAATCTCTCGCCAGGGGGTTATTATGGATTTGTGGAGTAATAATCCAAAATTAAAAAAATGGAGGAGAATAGTTTGGATCAAAAATTGAGAGTAGCGGTAGTCGGTGCAGGAATTTATGGAATTCATCATGTGGATGTCTACAACCAAAATCCGGCTGTAGAGTTAGTAGCGGTTTGTGATTTTAGTGAGGAAATTCGGGCAAAAGTGGAAGCGCTATATAAAGTAAAAACTTATGCTTCTGTTGAGGAAATGTTGTCAAATGAAAAATTGGATGCGGTTTCTATTGCTACGCCAGATCACTTACACTTAGAACCTGCTCTTGCGTGTATTAACAAAGGATTAGACATTTTAGTTGAAAAGCCTTTAGCAACTACGGTCCCAGATTGTGAAGCGATTTTGGAAGCCGCTGAAAAGAACAAGGTAAGGGTGGCGGTTGATTTTCATAAGCGATGGGATCCTGCAGCAATCTATACGTATAATCAGTTAAATGAAGGGGAGCATTATCCAATCCGTGGATACATGAATATGGATGACACGATTGATGTTCCAACTAAATGGTTCAAATGGGGCAATTCCTCTGACCCCATTAGCTTTTTAGGTATTCATTGTGCAGACTTAATGCGTTGGTACATGGGCTGTGAGGCAACTGAGGTTCGTGCGGTGGGATCAAAAAAACTACTGCCAAGCATGGGGGTGGATACTTACGACAGTGTTCAATCAATGATAACCTTTGAAAATGGTTGTACATGGCTATTGGAAAATTCATGGGTGCTGCCTTCGGGATTTGCTAAGGCGAATGATAGCAGAACAACTATTCTGACATCAGAAAAGTATATTCGCATCAATAATCAAAATCGAGGGGTAGAAATGGTAGATAGTGATAAGACCCATACACCAAATGTATTTTTCTTTAATGATTTCAATGGGAAGGTTGTCGGTTTTGGTGCAGAACCAATCAATGATTTTGTAGATAGTTTGTTGAAGGGCTCAGACTTTCTAGCCACTGGCTACGATGGACTGCAGGCAGCGAAAATTACCGCAGCGATTCATCAAAGCCTAGAAGAAGGCAAAACGGTTGCGATTTAATGAAATGGGGGAGTAAAAGATGGCTACTCAAAAAATGGTAAGAATTGACTATCGACTAATCCATGGACAGGTGGTAGCAAAATGGATTAAGTTTCGACCAGTGAATCGCTTGATTGTTGCAGATGATGAATTGTTAAAAGATGAGTTCATGAGCGATATTTATAAAATGGCTGCTCCAGGAAATGAAGTTGAGATAGTTGCGGTAGATGATCTTCAAGAAGCGCTGGATCGTAAGAATGATCAAGTGATGCTCATTTTTCGGGATGTAGCTACTGCTAAGCGTATATTTGATGCAAACATCGAACTTGCGGAATTGAATGTCGGTGCGGTGCCGAGTGCGAAAGAGCGTCATTCTATAACCCAGGGAGTTGCGTTATCTAAAGATGAATTTGAAGTATTGCAGGAAATGAAGAAGACAGGCTTAGATGTTTATATTCAGCCGATCCCCGAAAATGACAAGCTGACTTTGGATAGCATTCAGAACAAACTATAAAATTTGGAGGAGAAAATATGGATAACAATTTACTGATGGCTTTTTTGATGGCCCTCCTTTACTGGGTTAGTCGTGGGATGATTGGTGGTTATTTTGCGCTTTTCTTCATTGGTAATCCAATCTTTATTGGTTTAATTGCTGGAGCGGTTTTTGGTGATGTATCTAAGGGGCTTATCATTGGTGGAGGGATTGCTGCGGTGTTTGCAGGAATTATTGCACCAGGCGGGAATTTGCCGACGGATCAAGGAATGGCAGCAGCAACAATGATTCCTATTGCTTTGAGAACTAACTTGTCAGTAGAGCAGGCCATCGCATTTGCGGTTCCTTTAGGACTTTTAGGAGCACAATTATTGAATCTGCGTAAGATTATCAATGTTCCTCTAGTCCATAAGGCAGATGAATTTGCAGAACAGATTGATACGCGAGGGATTGAGCGAACGGCCATTCTATATCCAGCAGCCACATCGTTTTTGTTATTATTTGTACCGGTTTTCGTTGTTGTTCTATTTGGTCAAGATGCAATGCTGGGAATATTAGACTTCATTCCGGAGTGGATCATGCATGGTTTGGAGGTTGCCGGAGGTGTGCTGCCAGCCGTAGGGTTTGCTTTAATTATTAACTCGATTGGAAAGCCGCGATTGATTCCATATATTATTATCGGCTTCATTTGTGTTTCTGTTTTAGGAATGAATAATTTAGTTACAGGAGTAGCAGCTATTTCAATAGCAGTGATTATTGTGATGAATCGCAGACAGATCACGGAACTGATAGGGGGATAAACATGTCGAAAGAGGAGAGCGTTAAATTAACGAAGAGTGATATTAGAAAGACGATGTTCAGATGGTATTTCTCAACCGAAATGCCCTTAAATTATGAACGTATGCAATCAGTTGCGTTTACTTATGCACTCATCCCTGTCTTAAAAAAGCTGTATAAGAATAAAGAAGATTTGAAAGAAGCATTGCAGAGGCACTTGGAGTTGTTTAATACAAATGCTACCGCAGGGGGGTTAATCTTGGGGACCGTTCTGGCGATGGAAGAAGACAAGGCTAATGGTGGAGGTGTTACTGGTCAGTCAATTATTGGGATCAAAACCGGATTAATGGGGCCGGTAGCTGCCTTTGGAGATTCGTTTAGTGCAGGGACTCTCCAAACATTATGTATTCTAGCAGCTAGTACGTTAGCAGTCAGCGGTTCCTATTTTGGTTTAGTCATGCTGTTTTTAGGAAATTTTATTTTAATGACTGAATTATTTCTTACCACCAATTTAACTTACAGCAAAGGAAGAGAGGCTATCAAGGATGTACTGTCTTCTAGAACCATGACGGATGTGCTTGAAGGAGCAAATATCTTGGGCATGATGATGATGGGTGCCTTGACAGCTTCTATGGTTAGACTGGAAACCGTTCTGTCTGTCAAATTTGGTGAAACGGAGATGCTGATTCAAGAGAATATTGATCGCTTAATCCCAGGATTATTTGCATTGCTGACCTTGCTTCTATTTTATTATTTGATCAATAAGAAAAATTTGAGTATTTCTAAGATTATTTTTGGAACGATCATTGCTTCTGTTGCTTTGTCATTTTTAGGGATTGTTTAAAGAAAGGATTGCGAATGAAAGGAATACTATTAATTGGACATGCGACCATTTCACAGGGAGTGTTGGAGGCTTTAGAACTTTTTTGCGGGAATTTGGAACAGGTTGAGGCATTATCCTTGGAGCTGGAACAGGATATCCAGGAATTTAGTCAGAAATTAAAAGCTGCGGTTGATGCTGCAGATACAGGGCAAGGAGTGGTTGTCTTCTGCGATTTGGCTTTTGGTACTCCTTCCAATGTGGCTGCACAACTGCTGAACACAAAAGAGTATAAGGACCGGGTGCAGATCATTACCGGCATGAATTTGCCGATGGTGTTGGAATACACTCAATCACGTACAGCCGAACTAGATTTTAGTGAGGTTGTTCAAGTTGGGAAAGAAGGCATCATTGATTTGAACGAACGGATAAACAATAAGTAATTGGAAAAACGCCGAGGATTCATTTTCCTCGGCGTTCACCTATTTATCCTACATCAGCTTCCCAGCTGCTTGAAAGAATTCTTCCTGGCTGATTTTGCCTAAGACAAATTTCTTGCTAAGCAAGCACATTTCGATAGTGGCTGTAGGTGCTTCCTCCAGCTGTTCCTGCCATTTCTCTTCGTTGTCCAAAGGCTTAAACACAGATTGTTTTTTGGAGAAAGCTTGATAGTATCGCAAGCCCAATTTCCGCTGTGAAATTGCATTCAGGTGAATGCCGTCAGGGTTGGCAGTTAAACCTTCTGCGGTGAAAAAGTAGCAGTTCTCTCCTTGTGCTGCCACCTTCAGTTCAAGGAATTAATCCCAGTTTCTCGTCAGGATGCTGCTTCACCCATAGAAAGCAGCGGCCCTACTCCAGCGATTTCTCGATCAAAAGGAAGGGGCTCAGCCACTGTTTGCAAACAACCATTGCGCAGCATTTGAAGTGCTCGTGATAAATTGGTGCTGTTTCCTCGATAAATCTGTGACCAGCCATGTTGGACTGACTGAACTGATTGATTAATAAAATTGATTGCATTGGGCACGCTTTTTTCAATGAGTAATGTGCTAAATATTTTGGGGAATAAAAATGGTTTTCCCTTTTTTTGCGTAACTTAATTATGAACCGATAAATGAAGGCGTCGAAAAAATTTGACAAACACTCTCTTTTCCACTCCTATCGCTGTCTTAAGGCGTCTTTGTTCTATCGGTTCTTTACTAAAATGACAACTGTGTTGACTATTTTTCACTCGGAAAATGACTAAAGCTAATCAAGATCGGAACGGATCGTTCGGGTCTTTTTTTCTGTATACGGATTTTGCTGTGAAATCTAACCCCATGCTATACTTAAAAAGAAGCTGCTTGCCATCAAGACCAGTTTAGATATAGACAGGGGAGACTACTTATGACACATATTTTTCTCGTTGAGGATGATCAGACGATTGCTAAAAATTTGATGCTGTTATTACGCACAGAGGGTTTTGCAGTTACGCATGCCGCTACCCGCAAGGAAGCATTGAAATTGTTGCCTGTTCAGCGGTTTGATTTGGCGTTGATCGACATCTCTTTGCCAGATGGAAATGGGTTCACCGTATGTACTGAAGTGAAAGAGTTTCAAACGATTCCGGTTATTTTTCTGACAGCTTCAGATGATGAAGCCAGTGTAGTAACCGGACTGAACATGGGAGCGGATGACTATATCACAAAGCCGTTTCGACCGAGAGAGTTAGTTGCTCGCATCAAAAATGCCTTGCGCAAGACTAGCGGCATCCCAGTTGCTTTTGAAATCCAAAACGTACAGGTAGACACCGCCAGTGGAGTTGTAAAAAAGGGCGGCAACGAAGTATTTCTTTCCGCTTTAGAGTATCGTCTGCTGTTGGTGTTTATTAACAATCCGACAAGTATCATTCCTAGAGCGCGGCTGTTGGATGAACTTTGGGACGCTGCTGGCGAATTTGTTAATGACAATACCTTGACTGTTTACATTAAACGGCTGCGGGAAAAGATTGAGGATGATCCTGCTAAACCGCAGCTGATTTTAACGGTTCGGGGAACCGGCTATCGTTTAGGAGGCAGAGATCATGCTCCGAAATAAAGAATTTCGCTGGTTGCTTTTAGTGCTTGGCGGACTAACGCTCGTTTTTACCATCGTTGGCTGGAAAATAAGTCCGGCGGCTGGCAGCTTACTGCTGATTTCAGCCGTTGTTTTCAGCGTGGTCTTTTTTATCTTTACTCAAAAACGCTATCAAAGCATCGCCCGCATTTCCCATCAAATTGATCTGGTGCTGCACAATGAGGAACGGTTATTCATGAACGAGCTGCAGGAGGGAGAACTGTCGATTTTACAAAGTGAAATTACTAAAATGACGCAGCGAATCCGCGAACAAAATGCGGCTCTAAAAAAAGAAAAAACACATTTAGCAGATTCTTTGGCCGACGTAGCTCATCAGCTCCGCACGCCATTGACTTCCGCCAATCTAGCGTTGTCGCTGCTGGAAGATACAACTGATCAAAAGGAGCGCAAGGTTTTGGTACGGGAAACTGAAGATTTACTGCTGCGGATGGATTGGCTCTTAACCTCTTTGTTGAAAATTTCTCGTTTGGATGCTGGAGTGGTGACGTTCCAAAATGAAACTATTGCTATGAATACGTTGCTTCAAACGGCATTGCGGCCTTTAGCTATTCCAATGGAGCTGCGAAGCATTCGAATTCAGCTGGAAGTTCCAGCAACGGTTACAATCACTGGCGATCCGGGCTGGTTGTCAGAGGCCTTGCAGAATATTTTAAAAAATTGTATGGAAAGCTTGGATGAAGGCGGCCAAATTGAGCTAACCTGCAGTGACAATCCACTGTTCACTGAGCTGAGGATTCATGATAGTGGTCATGGGTTTCGGCAGGCGGATTTACCGCATGTGTTTGAACGGTTTTATCGGGGAGAAAAGGATCAAGCCACGGGCTATGGAATTGGCTTGGCGCTTTGCAAAATGATTATTACTCGCCAAAATGGAACGATTACTGCTCAGAATCATCCGCAGGGTGGCGCGCTTTTTGTTCTCCGTTTTCCAAAGTGACGAATCTCTCACTTTAAAGTCACTTGGTTGCAAGCTAGAGGTTCTATGATAAAAGAAAAGAAAGGAGCCGCCTATCATGGAGCTTTTGAGAATTGAAAATGTAAGGAAGATTTATGGCACGGGAGAAAATCAAGTCGCCGCCTTAGATGGGGTTTCACTGACGATTGAGAAGGGGGAATTTGTTGCTATTATTGGTTCTTCCGGTTCAGGGAAATCAACCCTGCTGCATATTATTGGTGGGGTAGATGTGCCCACTAGTGGAAAAGTGTACGTTGATGGACAGGATGTTTATGCGCAAACGAACGAAAAGCTGGCAATTTTTCGGCGCCGGCAGGTGGGCTTGATTTATCAATTTCATAATTTGATTCCCACATTGAACGTAGTTGAAAATATTACTTTGCCAGTGCTAATGGATAAACGAAGGGTAAATCAAGAGCGGTTGAAGGAATTATTAGAGCTGTTGGGTCTGGAAAAAAGGCAAAATCATTTGCCCAATCAGCTTTCGGGCGGTCAACAGCAGCGCGTTTCGGTGGGGCGGGCATTGATGAATGCTCCAGCGGTTATGCTGGCGGATGAACCAACAGGCAGCTTGGACAGCCGAAATGGGCACGAAATTATCCAATTGCTGAAGCTTAGTAACCGCAAGTATGGACAAACCTTAATCGTGGTTACTCATGATGAGAGCATTGCGTTGCAGGCTGATCGGATCATTGGGATTTCTGATGGTAAAGTGGTGCGAGATGAGCGGACGGTGCGTCCATGAGTATTTTCAATAAGGTAACCATGGAAAGTATGAAGAAAAGCCGGACACGTACGTTAGTTACAATCATTGGTGTTGCTTTGTCAGCGGCGATGATTACCGCGGTAGCAACCTTCGCGCTGTCACTGCAGGATTACACGATACGAGGAGCCAGTGAAAAATATGGCAGCTGGCACGTGTCTTTTCCTGACGCAACGGCTTCTTTTGTGGAAAAGCAAGAGCATAATGACGAAGTAGCTAGTCTCACTACTTTTGAAAATCTAGGCTATGCTTCTTTGTCTGATGGGAAAAATCCTAATAAGCCCTATTTGTTTATGGCTGGTTTTAATCAGTCGACCTTTGAACAGCTACCGCTTCAGTTAGTTTCTGGTCGATTGCCAAAGAATAGCAGTGAGGTTCTTATTCCTGAGCATTTGGCCTCAAATGGTGGCGTGCACATTGCAGTAGGAGACAGCATTACCTTGGATCTTGGCGAACGAAGACAGGAAAATCAAGTTCTCGGGCAACATGATCCATACTCAATTGAAGGAGAGCCTGGAGCATTCAAAGAAAAACTGGTACCCAAAATGACGAAAACCTACAAGGTTGTGGGAATTTGCCAACGTCCTAGCTTTGAGGAATTCACTGCACCGGGCTATACCTTAATCACAGCAGCTGATCCGGCCGTCCCAGCGATTAGCCGTAATGCATTTGTCACCCTGAAGAATCCAAGAATGGTGAAAGACTATGCAGAAAAGGTCGCAGGTAAAAATTCTTACGTTTTAAATGAAAACGTGCTGCGCTTTATGGGATTATCTGAGGACACGATTTTTAATACACTGCTCTTTTCGGTTGGCGGAATATTAGTGCTGCTGGTAATGGTGGGTTCGATTTTTCTGATTTATAATTCCTTCGTCATTTCTCTGAATGAACGTACTCAGCAGTTCGGGATTCTTTCCTCCGTTGGGGCCACACCAAAACAGCTGCGTAATTCTGTCCTGTTTGAAGGGATTTGTATTGGAGCAATTGGGATTCCTTTAGGGATGCTTGCTGGACTGGGCAGCATTCGTTTGGTTATTTCCTTAGTAGCTAGAAATTTTAGCAACATTATGTATGCCAATGTGCCGTTGAAATTAATCCTCTCAGTACCGGTGCTGCTTTTTGCCGCCTTGATCAGCTTAATTACTATTTTAATTTCAGCTTATTTACCAGCACGCAAAGCAGCAAATACACCTATAATGGAAAGCATTCGTCAAACGAATGAGGTAAAGCTGGAAGTAAAGAATATCCGAACATCAAAGCTCGCTGAAAGGTTGTATGGTTTAGAAGGAACCTTGGCGTTGAAAAATTTCAAACGCAACAAAAAACGTTACCGCAGCATCGTGCTGTCATTAACCTTGAGTGTGGTATTGTTTGTAGCTGCTCGTTCCTTTGGGGCGCATTTGCAGCAGGCTGCCGAACAATCAGTTGTAGACAGTGATTACGATTTGGTTTTTACCACACCAGATATGCCGGAAAACCAACTGTTCCAGCTGTATGATGAATTGAAAACAGTCGATGGTGTTAGCGCGAGTTCTTATCAGGCTAACGTAAATTATTCTACGGTAGTGCCTACGACAGAATTATCGTCCGCTTATCGAAGCAAGCTGCAAGAGCCGACAGCCCAAACCCATACGTTTCCGCTGACAATTCAATTTATCGAAGATCGTGAGTACCGAAAATTTCTTCAAAGCTTGAATTTACCAGTGGAAGAATACATGGGCACAAATGCTAAAATGACAGCAGTGGCTAAGTCCAAAGCTGGAAAACCAAAGAATGGAAAAAGCGAGCTGATTGATTTATTTGCACAGGACAAACAGACACTGACAATAACGCCTAAGACAGAAGCTCCCAATGCTGCTCAGCAACAGGTGGACGTAACCTTTGTTGATACCATTCCACTGGATACCCTGCCAAGCCAGCCGGGAGAACGTAAATCCGATGTTTTTATGATTGTGGCGCCTTATCAGCTGAAGGAACAGTTTTCTCCAGCCGGAATCCAGCAGCAATTAGGCTTGACCTTCTTATCTGACCGCCCAGCGCAATCGGTGAAGGAAATGGAGAATATCCTTCAACAAAAGGGGATCACGTCAGCTTATACCTTGTACAATGCAAAAGAAATCTTCGATCAGAATCGCAACATTATTTTCGTAGTCAATGTTTTCGCCTATGTCTTTGTAGGAATGATTTCTTTAATTGCTGTTGCCAATGTATTCAATACGATTTCGACCAATATCAAGCTGCGTAGAAGAGAATTAGCGATGCTGCGATCAGTAGGAATGTCCGATCGGGGCTTCAATAAGATGATGCTTTTTGAATGTGCCCTGTATGGCTTGCGGGCATTACTGTTGGGAATACCTGCTGCAGCAATCATTGCGTGGTTGATCTATAAAGGAATGGTTGCAGGTGGCGCTGAAATATCCTTCCTGTTTCCTTGGGGCAGTCTATTAATTAGTATGACAAGTGTCTTTCTAATTGTATTGATCACCATGTTTTATGCTGTCAGCAAATTGAAAAAAGAAAATATCATTGATGCCTTACGCGATGACTTAGCGTAATCTTTTCTCAATAAAAGTTCTCGTTGACTTTCCCCTTACTGGAACCTTTACCATAGGATCAGAAACGGGGGAATGAAAATGACGAACGAAAAATTTAGGGCCTTAGAGAATAGGATTCAAACAACGTATGGCAACACAGCAGGAATTGCTGTAGTAAAGAATGGGGATTTGGTTTATGAACAGTATTTTGGCGACTGTGACGCAGATAATTTTATCCATGTTTTTTCAGTTACCAAAAGTGTCATTTCAGCATTGATCGGAATTGCTTTAGACAAAGGCTATATCAGCAGTCTTGATCAGAAAGTGCTGGAGTTTTTCCCGGACTACCAGGTGGATCAACAGGAAAAAATGATTCAAGAGGTTACTATACGAGACTTGCTGACAATGACAGCGCCTTATAAGGAAAAGCAGAATCCTTATCCAGAATATTTCACTAGTCTTGATTGGGTGGAATTTTCATTAGACATGTTAGGCGGTAATGGAAAAATTGGCGACTTTCAATACGCCCCATTAATTGGTCCTGATATTTTATCCGGTATTTTGGAAAAGGTCAGCGGACAAACTGTTTTAGAATTTGCTCGCGAACAATTATTTGCCCCGATGGACATTTCAGTGGCCGAAGCAATCACCTTTCCTAGCCAAGAAGAACAGATGGCCTTTTATGATTCAACCACTACCAGCGGGTGGGTAGCTGGTCCGACTGGTGTGAATACGGCGGGGTGGGGCCTAACCTTGACGACTAAAGATATGGCAAAAATCGGCCAGCTATATTTGGCTGGGGGTGTTTGGAACCAGCAGCAGCTGGTGCCTAAAAAATGGATTGAAGAGAGTACTCGAGAGCATAGCTGCTGGAAGGAGATGAATCTTCACTATGGGTATCTATGGTGGGTACTGGGAGAGGGAACTTTTGCCGCACTAGGCGATGGCGGAAACACGATTTATGTAAATCCGCAAAAACAGCTGGCCGTAGCGATCTCAGCTTTGTTTGTCCCAGAAGCAGAGGATCGGATTGAGTTAATTAAGACTGAAATTGAGCCGTTGTTTGACTAAAAAATACCAGACTGGAATGCAATCATTCCATCTGGTATTTTTTCTATTCTTCATCTTCGATATACTCCAAAATATCTCCTGGCTGGCAGTTCAATACCTTGCAAATTTCATTTAAGGTAGAAAAGCGAATAGCCTTGGCCTTTCCAGTCTTCAGAATGGAGATATTGGCATTGGACATGCCAACCCGTTTGGCTAGTTCGCCAGAGGGCATTTTATTCTTGGCTAAAACGACATCCAGATTTACTTGAATCATTGGTTTTCCTCCTTGTAAAGTCTCAGATTGTCAACTTGTTTTCTTCAGCAATCAAATTAGCTCTTTCCAAAATCTTAGCTAAGGCCCAAACGATGGCAGCCCCTACCATATAGGTTAGATCTAGTGAGAATCCTCCCGTACTAAAGCCCTGTAACTGCGCCATTACATCAGGCAAGCTGCTGGCAAAGGATAAGATCAGCAATAAAGCTGCAACTTTTTTAGCAGTAGTTACATTTTCGGAAACGAAGATTCGATCCATTTCCAAATTTTTGAAGAAACTGCGAGTGAAGTAGAACAAGATACCATTCAAAATAAAGAGAATCATCAGGGAGCCAATAATTAATGGTGAGGCAAACAGCATAGGAGTTTTTGCTCCGTAGATTAAGTCACCATCGAAAATAGATTGGATAAAACTTTGAGCTTGAGAGGTGTGCAATACGAAAGCCATCCCCAGCACAGCGACAGCCGCGATCACCATTAAGCCAATTGCCAAACTAAAAATAATTTTCAAACCTTTATATACATTTTTTTCTGCGTTCATTGTCATACACTCCTTTTTTTGGTTAAACGTTAACCTTGAACACAGTTTATACCTTTGTTTAAAGTAAGTCAACAAAAATATATCGATAATCGATAAAAAAATATCGCTTTTCACTAAAAATATATCGAATTTCGGTTTGAGGAAGTATTGGAAATGGCTCTGTGGCGTAGTTTAGGGCAGGAAATCGTTTAGAAAAAATACCATTAAAAAAATTTTTCAAATTAGTGATTGACAGCGTTTTCTCACCGTGCTATGATTTATTCAGATATATGAGGAGTGTAACTGATCCGATCAGGCACCACCAAATCTACTGTAGTTATAACTACTTTAGTTTGGTGTTTTTTTGTTTTTCTGGCCATAAAGATAAGAGGTGATCAACATTTATTCGATGATAAAATCACTAAACAACAATCTCGTTTTGGCAGTGGATGAACACCAAGAAGAATTTGTATTGTTTGGCAAAGGTATTGGCTTCAGAATGAAGAAGGGGGACATTGTTGATCAAAGTTTAGTGATAAAAACTTTTCAAGCAAAGGATCGGGAACAAGATTTTAGTACTTTTTTTGACGCGATCTCACCAGAGGTATTAACTGCCTGTGAGAAAATTATTGAACAAGGAGAGGCGGCATTAAACAAGAAGCTCAATGCCAGCATCATTGTTTCATTAGCTGACCATCTACAGTCAGCGGTAGATCGTTTCCAAGAGAATCAGGTAATTCCAGAAAACGCGTTGCAATGGGAGATCCCATTTCTCTATTATAAGGAATATCAGTTGGGGAAAATGGCCTTGGAGATTGTCGAGCAAGTAGTCGGTGTCCAGCTGCCTAAACTAGAGGCTTCCTTTATTGCGTTGCATTTTGTCAATGCCCAAGATGGTTTGGAATCGATGGATGAAACCTTGTTAATCACGGAAATTACTAAAAGCATTGTAAAAATTATCCAGTCATTGTACGATGTGTCACTGAACAAGGAAAGTATTAATTATTCGCGGTTTGTGACCCATATCCGCTATTTCATGAATCGACAGCTGCATAATAAAGTACTAAAGCCCCATTCAGATAATAAATTATTTGAAATTATTCAAGCTCAGTATCCTATGAGCTATGCCTGTGGCCTAATGGTTCGGGAAATGTTAAAAAAGGACTATCAAATGCAAATTAGTAATGATGAAATGGTGTATTTAATTATCCATATTGAACGAGTGGTTTCTGAAATGAAAACTGAATAAACGTAACTAGGTGTGTAACATAATTGGCATTAACCTAAACAACTATTCTGCGGGAGCAGTGTATTTGTTTAGGTTTTTTGTTTGCTGACAAGGGAGGATAAAACGATGACAAATAAAGAATTAGCGGAAAGCATCATTGAAAAAATGGGCGGGAAAAACAATATCACGCAAAGCTGGCATTGCATCACTCGGCTGCGCTTTAACGTTCGTGATAAAAACGCGGTAAATCTGACGGAGATTAAAGAGCTGGAGGGTGTGATTGGTGCCCAATATCAAGGAGGACAATTTCAGATTATTATCGGTAATGAGGTAGTCAATGTCTTTAATGAGGTCAGCAAAATTCTCGGCTTGAATCCAGAAGCAGGTGCTCAGCAGGGAGTGAAGGGGAATCTGATTGAACGAGTTTTTGATGTTATCTCAGGAGTATTTACGCCAATTTTACCAGCGATTATCGGAAGTGGGTTACTGAAGGGCTTCATGGCGATTCTGATAGCTACCAGCCTACTGTCGGATCAAAGTGCCACCTACTTGATTTTAAACGGGATTTCGGATGCTGCCTTCAAGTTTCTGCCTTTTCTCGTAGCTTTTTCAGCAGCGAAGAAATTCCAAACCAGTGCTTCTGTGGCCGTGGCTCTAGCTGGGGTATTAATGTATCCGTGGCAAGAGCTGATTAATAATCCAGAAATTACTAACTTGAGCTTTCTAGGCTTTATGAACGTGCCAGTGGGCAACAGCTACGCTTCTTCGGTCTTACCAATTATTTTAGGTGTTTGGCTGCTAAGCTTTGTGGAAAGGTTAGCTAAGAAGGTCGTACCTAATTCACTGACCATTGTATTTGTGCCACTGATTTGTTTGATTATCACTGCGCCCTTACTTTTGACATTTATTGCTCCGCTGGGAACCATGATTGGAACCTATTTGGAACGTTTCTTTACGATGTTGTTTGATGTAGCTGGTCCTTTTGCAGGGGCGTTATTGGGAGGATTAATGCCGCTGATTGTGATTACCGGCATGCATTATGCCTTCTTCCCAGGCTCCTTTGCCAGCTTCGAAAAGTTTGGTTACGACATCATGCTGCTGCCAATGAGTTTGGTTTCTAATATGGCACAGGCTGGTGCTACCTTGGGTGTTTTCTTCAAAACGAAGGATTCCAAGATGAAGCAAGTGGCTTTTTCGGCTTTTGTGCCTGCGATGTTTGGGATTACTGAACCGGCGATTTATGGTGTAACCATGAAGCTGAAGAAACCATTTTATGCTAGCCTAATCGGTGGAGCAGTCGGTGGTGCGATCTTTGGTTCCTTTACTGTAAAGGCACTAAGTTTTACTGTGCCAGGTGTGTTGGCTTTGCCAACATACTTAGATGAAGTTTCAAACAACTTTATCTTTGCTTTAGTTGGCGTGTTTGCCAGCTTTGCCGTTTCTTTTATAATGACTTGGATTTTGAAGTTTGAAGAAACTGAAGTTAAAGAAACGCCAGCTAGTGAAGTGGTTGCTAGAAGTGGAGGTCCTACCCATATTGTGGCTCCTATCACTGGTGAAGTGAAGCAGCTAGCTGATTGTCCAGATGCGACTTTTGCAGGAGAGCTGGTGGGAAAGGGCGTGGGTATCATTCCTAGCGAAGGAAAGGTAGTTGCACCTTTTGATGGCGTAGTCACGCTGACAACAGAAACGAATCATGCTATTGGGATAACTTCAACCGATGGAGTAGAACTGCTGATTCATATCGGAATTGATACAGTTGATTTAAAAGGAGAAGGCTTTTCGAGAGAAGTCAATGAGGGCGACTCCATCAAATTGGGGGATACCCTGCTGCAGTTTGATATCGAAAAAATTCAGGCAGCCGGTATGAGTTTATATTCACCAGTCGTTGTAACTAACACAGCAGATTTTCTGGATTTAGTTTCCGCAGTTACAACGGGCAAGGTGTTATCAGGAAAAGATGATTTAATTATTGGGATCAATTGATTTTAGATAAAAAGAGGAGGAAATTTTAATGAAAGAAATGCAAACAGGTTTTCCAAAGGATTTTTTATGGGGCGGCGCAACTGCGGCCAATCAGATAGAAGGGGCTTATTTAGAGGATGGCAAAGGCTTGTCTACTTCAGATTTTGCGGCTTATAAGGACCCCTATCAAGGAGAAAAGATTGACAATTTTACCTTTAATGTGACCTCAAAGGAACTAGCAGCGTATAAAGCGAATCCAGAAAAATACTTATTCCCGAAACGTTGGGGCATTGATTTTTATCATCGTTACCAAGAGGATATCGCACTATTTGCGGAGATGGGCTTCAAAACCTTCCGCTTCTCTATTTCTTGGGCGCGGATTTTCCCAACCGGTATGGAAGACGCACCCAACGAAGCTGGTTTAGCTTTTTATGACAAGGTGATCGATGAGTGCCTAAAATATGGCATTGAACCGTTGGTAACTATCTCCCACTATGAAATGCCCATCGCCTTGACGGAAACCTACAATGGTTGGGCAAGCCGTGAGTTGATTCCATTATTTGAAAAATTTGCAGGGGTATTGTTTGATCGTTACAAAGGTAAAGTGAAGTACTGGATTACCTTTAATGAAATGAATATGAATTTGAATAGTTTGTATACTGGAGCAGGGATTTTAGAAGATTTAATTGATCCTGAGGAAAAAATGCAGGTAACCTATCAAGCTTCTCATCATCAATTTGTGGCTAGTGCCTTAGCTGTGAAGCAGGCACATACAATTATGCCAGAAGCAAAAATTGGTTGTATGATTAATCAAATTGAGTCTTATGCTAAAACGACTAAACCAGAAGATCAGCTGCAAGCATTAAAATCTAATCAATTGAATATGCTTTATCCAGATGTTCAAGCCCGGGGAGAATATCCGTCTTATATGGCCCGTTATTTTGCTGATAATCAGATTAAGCTGGTGATGGAAGCCGATGACGAAAAAGTTTTGCAGGAAGGAACCGTTGACTTTGTTGCAATTAGTTACTATATGTCTCACGTAACCGAGGCGAGAGAAGATGCGGCCGAACTAGCAGGTTCCTTCGATAGCCCCATTAAAAATGAGTATCTTGAGCTGTCCCAGTGGGATTGGCCGATTGATCCAATTGGTTTACGGATTTCATTGATGAAGCTCTATGATCGTTATCGTCTGCCTTTATTTGTTTGTGAAAACGGCTTGGGAGCAAAGGATGAATTAACTAAAGACGGGAAAGTGCATGACGATTATCGCATTGATTATTTGAAAAAACATGTTGCTCAAATGAAAGAAGCGATTGAAGATGGTGTGGATTTGATGGGCTACACTACTTGGGGTTGTATTGATTTAATCAGCTGCGGCACCTCACAAATGTCCAAACGCTACGGCTTCATCTATGTCGATCAAGACGATCAAGGCCAAGGCAGTCTGAAGCGTTATCGCAAAGATTCTTTCGAGTGGTACAAAAAAATTATTGCCGAAAATGGAAACGGCGAATTAGACTAGAGTAAAAAAACAAACGAAGAGTGACTATTCATGTCAGTTTTCGTTTGTTTTTTCTTCATTTTAAGCTGAAATATGTTCATTCTGAAAAGTTTCCTCTATAGTAAGAATAAGAAAGCAAAAAAAGGAGCGGATTCCCCTTGGCAGAAGAATGGACGGAACAAGAAGCCAAACAATTGCTGGAAAAGCACCAGCAGTTTTTTGCCACGCATCAAACCAAAGACCCAAATTTTCGGGTGAGGCAATTAAAAAATTTGCGGCAAAGTATTGTGGACTATGAACAACAATTAATGGAGGCCTTGCAGCAGGATTTAGGCAAGCATCCCTTGGAATCCTATGCTACAGAAATCGGTTTTGTCTTAAAAAGTCTCAGCAGTATGATTAAAAAGGTTCCCAAGTGGGCGAAGGATCAGCGAGTCAGTACGCCGTTTTTCTTATGGCCCTCCAGCAGCCGGATTCATTACGAGCCTTATGGAACTGTGTTGGTAATTGGTCCCTTTAATTATCCTTTCCAGTTGTTGATTGAACCATTAGTTGGCGCTTTGGCGGCCGGTAATTGTGCGGTAATTAAACCTTCTGAATTGACGCCGAATTTTTCGCGGGTCGTGAGTGAGCTGATCAAGAATACCTTTGATTCGAACTATGTTTCGGTAGTTGAAGGTGGCGTGGCCACGAATAATGCATTATTAAGCTGTCCTTTTGATTATATTTTTTTCACAGGCAGCGAAAAGGTCGGCAAAATTGTCATGCAGGCAGCAGCCGAGCATTTAACACCGATAACCTTGGAATTAGGTGGCAAGAGTCCTGCGATTGTTACGGAGAATGCCGATGTACGCTTGGCGGCCAAACGAATTATTTGGGGAAAGACCGTCAATGCTGGGCAAACCTGTGTAGCCCCTGATTATGTGGTCGTTCATCAACGTGTCAAGGATGCCTTTATTCAGGAGGTTCAAAATGTGCTGACGGAGTTTTACGGCACACGCATGGAAAGAAGTGACAGCTATGCGCGGATTATTAACGAGAAGCACTTTATCCGCTTGGCTGATTTATTGGAAAAAACACAGGATGAATGGTTGTCTGGCGGTCAAATAAATCCGGATGATCGGTATATCGAGCCGACTCTTTTAGAGGCTTCTTGGAATTCGGCTGCTATGGAGGAGGAAATTTTTGGACCGATTTTACCGGTGATTTCCTACAGCAATCTGGATGCAGCCATTACGGAAATAAATAAAATGGCTAAACCGTTGGCGATGTACATTTTCTCGCAAAACAAGCAGCAGCAGGAGAAAATAATTAACGAAACCAGCTCAGGTGGGCTGTGCATCAATAATACGGTGATGCATTTGGTTTCTGATAAGCTGCCTTTTGGTGGGGTGGGCATGTCGGGAATCGGGTCCTATCATGGCAGGTACAGCTTTGAAACATTTTCGAATGCCCGCAGTGTGCTGTCCTCTAAGAAAATGGATACGCCATTTATTTTCCCACCCTATACTGAGAAGAATTTGAAATGGATACGCCGAATATTGAAATAGTTTTACTAGGTCTGTTAGGATCGACAGGCCTTTTTTGTCTGCAAGCAAAGAGCGACAGTCCAACAGACGAAACACCCTCACAGCAGCTTTTGTGTGAGGGTGCATTTTTTTGCTTAAGGCGTAAGTTTAGGCAGATTATAGGTTTTCGGTTCTGCTCCTCGGTAGTCCTCCCGATACCGTTCAACAACATAATCAGTATGGGCTTTAATAATTTTCGCGAAGCAAGTAACCCCATTTCTCTGAAAAATGGATAAATAGGTCATGATATGCAATAGATCCCGTGAATGGGCGGGAGGGACTACTTGGCGAGCAATTCGTCTTATTTTTAATATTTTGGGCTTTTTGGCCCCATCCTCAAATTGAGCAACCAAGGTAGCATCCTCTTCGACCTCGCGGCTGCCAGAAGATAAGTAAGGACCTAAAGTTTTCAAAGTAGCTTGGTTTTTAGAAGCATAGGTCAGATATTCCTCAGGACTTTCAAACAGCTGTTTAACGAGTGTTCGCCATTCTTCCTCAGTAAAATAATCACGGAAGAAGAAATACAGGTTGCGGTTTTCAGGAAGCTTTTTCCCAGTCAGGAACAATGAGCGGATGAAATCCTTCATGAAAAATGAAAAGTCATCTCTGCTGTAAGCATTTCGTACTTGGACAGCAACAGCGCATTCGATCATATAGGCACTATCCTGAGTTTCCTGGTAGTATTCTAAAAATCGCTGTTCTAATTTTTCACGGCTGGTGTTAAAAAGCTGCCGCTGCTCCAATGGTTTTGTTGGCATATTGATGGCTCCTTAATAATAGTTTAGGCAAAGCAGAACTGAAGGAATCAGAAGATTATTTGTCATTAATAAACCATTCACGTGAGAAAAGGGGCTTATCTCCCAACCGATCATTGATAAAGACTAAATCATTCTTGCGTACTTCGATAATGCGCTCGCGATTTGCACTAATAGCCTTTACAAAGCTGCGAACACCATTTCGTTTAAGCCCGGTTAACAAAATCAAAACCCGAGAAAGCTCCCGAGTATCGTAGGGTGAAATATCTATAATAGCATTTTTTATCTTTATCTCGTGAAAATAACCTGCACCGTCTTTAAAACGAGCAATCAAGGTTGCCCTGTCAGGGACCTCGCGGCTGCCGGAGGATAATAAGGGCTCCAATGAATTGATCGTCGGGGCATATTTATTAGCAGCAGATAGATAATCTCCTGGGCACTCAAACTGACGGACAAGTACGCTGCGCCACTCGTCTTCTGAAAAATACCCGCGGAAAAAAAGACAAAGGTGATTCTTTGAAGGAAGACGCTCGCCTGTAAGCAGCAAAGAACGAATCAGGTCTTTGGCTAAAAAAGAAAAGTCCTCTTTACTGTGAGCATTGCGCACTTGGGCGGCAACAGCACATTCAATAATATATTCAGCATCGTCGGTCTCTTTAAAATAAGCCAACAAACGCTTTTCAAGGCTTTGGCGGGTGAGGTTAAAGACTTGACGGAAGCCAAGTAGTGTTTTGGTCATTTGATTCTCTCCTTGCTAGACGGAATACGTTTTCATTATGGACTAAATTTAGGTGAAAAATCAAGCATATTTTCAGATTTTTTTCAGTTGTTTTTGTTTATAAATTAAGCAATAAATGAGGCTTTTGAAAATCAAGCGGGAGTATATTTGCCTTTAACTCAGCAGCAGTCCGCCTAAAGCAATTCTCAGCTATAATAAGAAAAGGTTGTTTCTACAACAGCAGCTTCTTTTTTTTTGCAACAAGTGTACAAGATGTTGAAGCGACTTGTTGCAACGAATTGTTATATTCAAGCATTTAAATACCACTTATACTTAGGTCATGATCATGATAACGCTATCAGAGATACAGGCCTTTATTCCAGATAGTTAGGAAGTGTTTATCATTATGCTCACCAAAAGACAAAAAGAGTTATTGGAATTGTTAACACAAGAGCACGATTTTCAAACCGTTGAGTATTTTGCCAGCAAGCTGGGGGTTTCCAAACGAACCACACACATCGAGTTGGGGATTATTGAGGACTATGTCCAAAGCTCTGGTGATTATCTTGAAAAGAAGCGTGGCGTGGGAATTGCTCTGCGGGGACTAAAGGAAATCGAGCTGACTAAGGAGCAAGAAGGAAGTGATGTATACGACACCTTTAACCGCAGAATCCAAATTATGAATCTGCTGCTGTTTAAAGAACGGTTAGTAAGTTTTAACCATTTATCAGACAGCTTTATGGTAAGCAAGTCTTCCATTATTAAAGATTTTGAGTTCATCATGAAAATTTTGAATGTTGGATCAGATATCAAATTGTGCAGTGATGTTCACGGAACCTCTTTGCTTGGCTCAGAGGAAGATATTCAAAAAGCGTTGCTGCAGTTTAACCGCTATTTGTTAAGCAATTCGGATATTTATTCGGAGGATGACTTTGCGGAAAAGATTAAACTGCTGAATCCCTATTATGGGGAAAGACTGATTAATGTGTGCTCCAATATTTTGTATACCTATGTCAGAGAAAACGTTAATGCCATTTCTGATTACTATGTTCAAAATATTTTGAATATTTTTATTATTTTAGTCTTCAGGATAATGAAGCAGCATCACCTGGAGGAACAAACCAGCAGCAGTACAGTAGAAGCAAATGTTTTCTTTGAAGAAAGTGCTGTCCGAATGCTGCACAAAGCAGCGTTGCGATTGGAGCTTTCTTATACCAATGAAGATGTGCAGTATTTGTCACTGCATTTAGTGTCTAACCGGTTTGAGCCTTTGCCAGAGGATGAGATTGATGAAGTAATTGTTGATCAGCTGCTAAACAAGGTGTCAGCAGCCTTAAACATCAACTTCTCCAGTGATCAAAAGCTGGAGGAGCAGCTGAAAAATCATATTCCGCCCATGATCTACCGGTTGAAATCAAACAATAAAACTGAAAATCCCTTTACGGCACAAATCAAAAACGAATTTTCGCTGACCTTTAATGTGATCTGGGTGGTCCTAAGTGAATGCGAGCAGGAGTTGGGAATTAGTTTCAATGAAGATGAGATTGCCTTTTTGACGATGTACTTTCAGGCTGCGATCGAACGAGCAAGAATGAATCGCAAGGTCCTAATCGTTTGTCAGATGGGAATTGCCACATCTGAATTGCTGATTAATCGCATCAAAAATGTACTGCCTTCCTTAGACACCTTTGAAGCAGCATCGGTGCCAGAACTGGAGCATACGGATTTTGATCAGTACGATTTGATCATTTCAACGATTAAAGTAGATATTCCGGAAAAAGAAGTAATCATGGTTTCACCCTTTTTAACCAGTAAGGATATTGAACGGATTAAAAATTCAGGTTACGGACCTAACAAGGTGAACAAGGTTGTTCAGTTAGTACAGAGTCATCATCTAAAGAAGTTCGTTCGAATGGAATCGCTGTATGTAAATTCAGCGTTCATTTCCAAAGAGGAATTGATTACTCAAATTGGAGAAATGTTGATTGAACGCCAGATTGTACAGCCGGAATTTACGGAAACGGTGCTGGAAAGAGAAGAACTAGGAGGCACTGATTTGCCTTCAGGAACCGCGGTACCCCATGGAAATTCAATTTATGTGAATCAAACGACCATTGTTGTAGTAAAAAACAGCAAAAAATTTAAATGGAACAAGTATTACGTGGATATTGTTTTTCTGATTTGTATTGCCAAACAAGATACTTTCCAAACACGAAATATCTTATCAGACATTTACAACATTATCGACAACAGTGAACAATTGCGGGAGATACGCGAAGCAACCTCGAAAGATGAGTTGTACAAAAAGCTTGGGAGTGATTAGTGTGGAAAAAATTCAGGAAAGCAAGACTGTCATTTCAACAGATTTAATTTTTTTAGACAGCGAATTGAAGCAACAAGCCGAAGTGCTGAGCTTCATTATTGAAACTGCCGAATTTGTCGGGTATGTGGCTGAAGCAGACGAATTGTACGAGGCAGTAAAACGCCGGGAGGAAGAAATACCCACGGCGATCGGTTATGACATTGCGATGCCGCACGGAAAAACCGATGCAGTGGTTCATCCGTTTATTGCTTTTTTAAGAACCAAGGAACCCTTCCAATGGACAACAAAAAATGAGGAAATGGTCCGTTTAGTCTTTCTAATTGGCGTTCCTAAAAATAGCGAAGGCAAGCTGCATCTTAAATTCATTTCACAATTAAGCAAAAAATTATTGGATACAGAGTTTAGAGCAAAATTATTAATCGAGACGGACAAAAACAAAATCTTCGAACAATTAAGTTCAATTTCAATCTAAGCTGCCAGTTCCACTTTTTGCAGGAACCAAAGATCGGAAGCAAGTTAAGCAGCAAAATCCAACCAAATTACGGCAAGTTTAGTGGAATGGTACTCGTGGAGAGAAACAGACTTATTTTTCAGAGAAAAATAAATACCATAATACGAAATAGTTGCCAGTTCCACTTTTTGCAGGAACCAAAGATCGGAAACCGGTCAAGCAGCAAAATCCAGCTAAAATACGATAAGTTTAGTGGAATGGTACTCGTGGAGAGAAACAGACTTATTTTTCAGAGAAAAATAAATACTTTAATACGAAGTAGGAGGAAAACAACATGAAAGTAGTAGCAGTAACAGCGTGTCCAACAGGGATCGCACACACTTATATGGCCCAGGAAGCTATTGAAAAGGAATGTAAAAAACGTGGGTATGAGGTTCAGGTAGAAACGCAGGGCAGTATGGGAATTGAGAACGAATTGGAGCAGGAAACGATTGATGAAGCTGATGTACTGATTTTGGCTGTAGCGATTGATGTGGAAGATGGTGAACGCTTCGAAGAAAAGATTGATGCGGGCAAATCACTCTCAGTTGAGCCTGGAGAGATCATTAAATACCCAGAAAAATATCTGGATCAAGCTGAAAAACTATAAAAGGGTAGGGAGAGAGAAAAAATGAAAAAAGAAAATAAATTCTTTAAAGACGTTCAAAAAGCCTTTAACACTGGGGTTTCCTTCATGCTGCCGTCAGTAGTAGTCGGAGGTATTTTCTTAGCGGTGGCGTTGGCAACTGGAACGGCTACTGATGCTGGCATGGAAATCACCAGTCCCTTTATGCAAAATCTGAACGATTTGGGTGCCGCTGGTTTTGCCATGATGATTCCGCTATTATCTGGCTACATTGCTAATTCATTAGCGGGTAAACCTGGCTTGGTACCCGGAATGATTCTAGGCTTTGTCGCCAATAACCCAATTGGAGAAGGACAGGTTAAAACAGGATTCTTGGGCGCTATGATTATGGGTGTGGCAGCCGGTTACTTTGTCCGTTGGTGCAAAACCTGGAAGGTGCCCGCAACCATTCGCACTATTATGCCGATTCTAATCGTGCCAGTTGTCTCTACCTTTGTTTTAGGCATGTTCTACATTTATGTTATCTCCATTCCGATTGGCGCAGCAATGGATTGGCTGGTTCAGGTGCTTGGTCAAATGCAAGGCGGCAGTGCTATCCTGCTGGGACTGATTATTGGTGCCATGACCGCTATCGACATGGGAGGCCCTATCAACAAAACAGCCACTGCATTTACTTTAGCATTAATGGCTGAAGGCGTGTATGGACCAAACGGCGCTCACCGGATTGCTTGCGCGATTCCACCCTTGGCGTTAGCCATGTCCACCTTTATCGATCGCAAAAAATATACGGCGGAAGATCGCGACTTGGGGATTTCAGCGTTCTTCATGTCCTTAATCGGAATCACGGAAGGAGCCATTCCCTTTGCCGCTAAAGATATTAAGCGGGTGTTGCCAGCAATCATTATCGGTAGTGCAGTCGGTGGCGCACTTGGAATGGCTACCGGGGTGGAAGCCTTAGTTCCTCATGGCGGCTTCATAATTCTGCCAGTGGTGAACGGTAAAGTCTGGTACGCGATTGCCATCGTTGCTGGAGCCGCTGTTTCCGCAGCCATTCTGCACTTCACTAAACCAAGTCTAGTGGAGGAAAAGACTGAGGCGAAAAAAGAAAAGACCAACGAGCAAGTCGAAGTAGCTAAATAGACACAAGGATTGGACCGGTTCTCTTTTTAGGGAATCGGTTCTTACAGGTAACGGTACGTAAATGAGTAGTCGAAGACAGCTATTTCCGTTTTTTACCCCTTTTGTTAATCTGATTGATCAGTCCTTGCCTGCCGTATGTAGTTCGCTGCTTTTGCTCCAGCAGTTGTTTGAAGCGCTCTTTGGTGCTAAGTGGTTTTTGGGGGGGACGGATTTTCTGCCTGCTGTTCTTTGCCAGCCTGGACCTGTTCTTGCTGCATTTCCAGCTGCACCTCCCTTAATGATTTGTCTTCCAGGATGGCCTTCATAGCCAGATTAGGAAGTTCCTCCTCCGGTACAGTGGACCGATCAAAGTCTTTCAAAAGAAACTCTCGCTTGGCTTGAATTTCTTGTTCTTTTTGTGCTTCCTCAGCAGAAGCTGTCTCTGGATGTTGATCTGCTGTGCGTTCTTCATTCAAAATTTCTTCGCTTTCAACGGTTTCGATTTCTTTAGTATTCACTGGCAGCAATTTACCAGGATGGGCTTGTAATGTAGCCAGCTCTTCTTCAGTTCTGCTGTCAAAGCCTGATTTATAGACTAAGAAATCAGCATAAATCGGCTCAACAAAACGACGTACGCCATCCTTTTCAAAAATATCTAAGGTTCCTAAGATTGACAGCAGGGCATAATGCTGCTCTTTTGTGATCGATGGATTCACATTGCTTAGATTCCAGCTGTGTCTTTTGCCATTGGCATCCTTGAAGAAGGAAATCATATTGGTTTTCGTATTGGTGGGCTGTTCTCCAGAATTCAATAACGGACGCAGGTTCTCTATATATAATCGGGTACTTTCAGTTAACTGGGTAAATTCTTCTTGACTGCTGAATAGTCGGTTAATGATTACTTGCCATTCGGCATCATTAAAATAATCGCGGAAATAGATGCAGGAAAGAGGGATAGCACGAACATCATCATTTTCGAGAAACAGGGAACGAATTAAGTCCTTAGCGATGAAGGAAAAATTAGACGCACTTAACCCATTGCGTACTAATAGCGCAATCGCCCAATAGATAACGTGAATAGCATCTTGAGTCTCTTTAAAATAGTTGTTAAAACGTTTTTCTAAAGTGTCCCTTCTTTTGATTGTAAATACTTGTCTTTGCCCTAATTTTTCCACTTTTTCCATTATTTCATCTCCCATAAAAAATACCAAATGTTTTTTGTTTGAATTTATTCTAATGGAAACGGTTATCTTTTGTCAATAGTATGTTTTATCTGGTGTTTGTTGTGAAAAATAAAGTTATTATCGATGTTATTATTATAAAGAGTTAAATTGATCAAAAAAGCGGGTTTTAGAACAAGAGATCCGGATTTTATTAGCAGTTGCTCTTTGATTTTTATGAAATATTAATGAGATTTTTATAAAAATAACTATGAATAATAGAAACGATTTTTTGGTTGTTTCAGGATTGACGCAGGGTTTATAAAAAAATGAACGGATGGAAAATCTCTTTTATCTTTTGCGTCCATGAAGTGGAGAGCAATAAATGAATACGATAGATCTAATGGATAATATAACAGCTGATTTCATAAGTGCTTTCCATGCAGACTACATCACCGAGACGAGAACCAGAGAAGTATCTCTCGTCAAAAGGTTAATCACAAATGATTAAATAATTTATAAAATAACAAAAAGATAGGAGAGAGCGGGATGGCTAGCTCACTTCTAAATAGACCAATGAGCACTCAGAATGCAAACTCGAATTAAATAAGGGGCAGCTTAATTTACGTACACAGGTCGTAACGACGAAGCATTTATTGTAAAATGAGAGAGTGCGAAGTAGAGGTCTGATTGCTTGCTTCACACTTTTTAACACAGGGGGAGAAAAAATGACGACCATTATTTTTGATGTTGACGATACACTATACGACCAGTTGACACCTTTTCAGCTGGCTTTTGAAGATGTTTTTCATGATCCGACCATTCCGATTGAGGAGCTTTTTAAGTACAGCCGCATTTACAGCGATGAAGTCTTCCAGCAGTCCGAGGATGGTGTGATCAGCAAACTGGAGATGCAGATTTATCGCATAAAGAAAGCTCTGGAGCATTTTGATCGTCGAATTACTGATCAAGAGGGCGCTGAGTTTCAAGCAAAATATCAAGATTATCAAAGTCAGCTGCAGTTAGATCCAGATATGGAGGAAGCGTTGGATTTATGTCTGAAGCACGGAATTCAGCTTGGCGTCATTACCAATGGTCCAGCTGAGCATCAGCGGAAAAAGATTCAACAGCTAAAGCTGCACAAATGGGTGCCTGAGGAATACCTGTTTGTCTCTGGCGAGCTGGGAATTGCCAAACCAGATCCTCAGATTTTCCAGCAGGTGGAAGCTGTCATGCAGTTAGATAAGGCTAACACCTATTACATCGGCGACTCTTACTTCAATGACATCATTGGCGCAAAAAAAGCCGGCTGGCAGGCGATTTGGATTAACCGCCGCAACCATCCAATACTTTCTCAGGAGTATCTGCCAGATTATACCATCGACGGCAGCAGCAAAATTCAATCGCTGATTTATGACTTAATCACACCTGAAACTTAAGCCTTATGTTACTAAAAAAATTGTTCTCGGTTAAATCCAGCTGAGGGCTTTTTTTTTGCTGCAACAAGTAATTTTTACCTGCAACAAGTTCTAGGTTGATGCACAGACTTGTTGCAAGGAAATGTAATATTCACCCGCCGCAATCCAGCCTATACTTTAGTTGTGATAAGGATCTGATATCAAAAAAGTTAGGAAATGGAGAGGGACTTAACATGGAAAAATTACCGATTAAAGCAGTCGTAGAGGGACTATTAGATTTACAGGCTACAGGGGAAAGTGCCACACTTCTTGGCATTGGACCGATGTCAAAAAACTGTGTACAAGCAACCTTGGAGTTATCTAAAGAAGACGATTATCCGGTCATGTTTATTGCCAGCCGAAACCAAGTGGATGCCGACGAATTAGGCGGCGGTTATGTGAATGGCTGGAACCAATTTACGTTTGCCAAAGCAGTGGAAGAAGTAGCCGCGGAAATCGATTATGACAACTTATACTATTTATGTCGCGACCACGGTGGTCCATGGCAGCGGGATAAAGAACGCAACGATCACCTGCCAACGGAAAAAGCGATGGCGCTGGGTAAACAATCTTACCTGGCAGATATTGAAGCTGGCTTTGATCTATTGATGATTGATCCAACCAAAGATCCATTTGAAGTAGGCAAGGTTATTCCTTTAGATACTGTATTGTCTCGAACGGTGGATTTAATCGAATACTGTGAACAAGAGCGGAAAGCCCGCAATTTACCAGAAATCGGTTATGAAGTAGGAACAGAAGAAACGAACGGCGGCTTAACCTCGACTGAGACCTATGAAACCTTTATTCTGCGATTGAAAGAGGAGTTGGAAAAACGCGGATTGCCAATGCCGACCTTTATCGTTGGACAAACTGGCACTTTAACCCGTAAAACAGAGCAAGTCGGCACCTTTAATTTCAAAAATGCGTATGACTTGGCACAAATGGCCAAATCCTATGGTGTTGGCTTGAAGGAACACAATGGTGATTACTTAGATGATGTAACCTTGTTGGAGCACATTCCCTCACAAATTACGGCAACCAACGTGGCACCTCAATATGGAACGGAAGAAACACGAGCTTACTTGAATCTGGCAGCTGTTGAAGCCAAATTAGTTGAGTACGGCCTAATTGAAGAGGCATCTAATACACACGATGTACTATTAAAGCATGCGATCGAAAGTGAACGCTGGAGAAAATGGATGGTCGGCGAACAAAAAGAACTAACCGTTGACCAAATCATGGAACAAAATGATCCGCAGCTGCAGGCTGAGATTTTGGATATCGCTGGTCACTACACCTTTAATGATGACGAAGTTAAGACTGAAATCGAAAAAATGTACGTAAACCTGAAAGCACACAATATTGATGGTCAACGCTATGTAATCGACCACATCAAACGTCCAATTCGTGATTACGCAGAATGCTACAACTTAAGCGGTGTGACCACACGGATTAAAAATAATATGAAGTAACCTAAAAAGGGTACTGCATCTATGACAAAATGATGCAGTACTTTTTTAGATAAGGAGCTAAGATCAGAACAAGCTTCCCAATTTAGGTTTAACAGCTAACTAATAACTACCCAAAAAAATCCCTTTATCAGCGGCCCAAAAAATTGTGTACAAAGGGATTTTTTCATGTATTAATGATTGACTACTCAATCAATCAACAACAATTTCTTCTTATTGTACTCCTTGCGCACCTTCTCTGGAATATCCTCGGAAATCAGAAAGCTCAAATCATCTACCGGCCCCACGATAGCATTGCTGATGGTACCGAATTTGTCGTTAGTGATCATTCCCAGAACTTCGGTGGAGACCCGGGTCATTTGCTGTTTAATTTCGGCTTCCTGCAGGGTTGGTACGCTGGTTCCGGCATCAATGTCGATATTGTAGATGCCCATCACGTATAAGTCGGCACGAATGTTTTGCAGGTTTTGCGTTGACAAATTGCTTAGGAGAAAAGTGATCACGTGAGATGATGGTAGTCCTTGGTAAAAGCACATTAAATAACAAAATTATCATATCGTTTCTAACGTGATTTTCAATATGTCCTAACCAAAACTACTCATCATCCTCACAATACAAAACTTTAATACCTGCTTCAGCATAGGCTTCGGTGTCCTTTACAGTTGTTATCATGGTATCCAGCATATTGATAGGGCCGATCACATAGGTAGATATTGTGTCTAGTTTGTCGGAAGTGGCTAAGCTGATGGTTTCCGTTGCAACTTCCGCCATCTGTTTTTTTAATAATGATTCTTCAAAGGTAGGTACTGTTAAACCAGCACTAACGTCGATATTATACATGCCCATCAGATAATAATCTGGTCGGATTTTAGCCACCTTGTTAGCCACCTCACTCCCCATGTTCACCATATATTTATGATTTAAAGTGCCGCCTAAAACAATGATTTCCAAGTTTTGATGCATTTCCAAAGCCATCACGACTGGAGGGCTGTTAGTAATAATGGTTGCTCGGAAAGATTTAGGTAGGGCTTTAGCAAAGGCTAGATTGCTGGTTCCTCAATCCACTAAAATAACGCTTCCCTCATGAATCAACGAAACTGCTTTTTTTGCCAATAATTTTTTTTCGTGGGTTTTGCTATTGACTCTGTATTGGAACATTGTTTCTGGTGGACCTACTTGGATAGCCCCGCTGTGAATTCGCCTGATAAGCTTTTTTTGATCCAACTCTCTTAAGTCTCGGCGAATGGTATCCTCGGAGACCTTTAATTTTGTTGCTAAATCTTTAGCTAAAACTTTTTTTTCTTCATTTACCAGCTCGACAATCCGCTGCTGCCTCTCCACTCTGTTCATTCATTTTCCTCCGTAAATGTCATAACTGTAATAAGCAACTGTACAGCTATAATTATAACAAATTCGACCTTTGATTTGGGTACACAAGCGAAGAAACATGCAAGATTTTACTTAAACGTGCAAAAATTTAGCTTGTTTACAATTTTTTAGGTGATATAATGTCCGTAAAATAAAAAAGACCCTGGGAGGACGAACAATGGCCTTACTAATCTCTGAAAATACCTTTACTAATTACATGGATTCTCTCAAGCCAAATGCTTCTAAAACAGCCGGAATTTCTTTAATTTCTTTAAATATCCGTTCGCTGAATCCTATCACGAATATGATCTACTTAGCAGAAAATTTTATTTTTGCGGCTAGATACAATGAAAAAAACGGGCACTATTCTGACGGCTTTTTCCTTAAGCAAAAGGAAATTATCAGCTTTGAACTGACTAAAGGGATTTTGTCAGATAGTTTGGTGGTGAATACAGCAATTGGTTTGAAGGATGAAAAAACGATGCAATTGAAGATGAGCTTTCCCAAAGCTTCCGCCAGTTCTTGGCACCGTCAAAGTTTAATCCGTTTGCCGACATTTATTAAAGAAAACTGGGAGCGACCTTATGAAGAGAATTGACCGGATTTTTCATTATTTACTAGAGGAATGGGAGGACAGTACGGCTGAGACTTTGCAGAAACAGGCGGGCAGCACAGCTAAAGAAGTCTCTCTGGCCTTGGAAATAGCCCGTTCCAATGTGAGTGCCGAGCTTAATAAGCTGGTTCGAGAAGAGCGAGTTGTAAAGATTAAGTCTTACCCTGTAAGATACATTCCCTTAAAAATTCTATTAGATAATCATCTAATGGAACCTAGCGATCTGAATTTCGAAATTGAAGATTTCGTTAGCTTGGATGAGGAAAAGCCGCTTAAACTTTCTTCGGCTTCCATCACATCCAATAGACGAGAGAGTGATCCCTTTCAGTCGGTGATCGGTCATAATGACAGCCTGAAAAAAGCTATTTCACAGGCTAAGGCCGCAATTCACTACCCACCTAACGGATTGCATATGCTTTTGTTAGGACCAACTGGCTCAGGTAAGACGTTTTTTGCGAAGAAGGTTTTCCAGTATGCACAGTATGCTGGCATTGTCGATGAAGGACGACCGTTTATCAGCTTTAATTGTGCTGATTATTACAACAACCCGCAGTTGCTGATGTCTCAGCTGTTTGGTTATGTTGAAGGGGCTTTTACGGGGGCCGCTTCAGAAAAAAGCGGACTAATCGAACAAGCTAATGGTGGAATCTTGCTGCTGGACGAGGTCCATCGCCTCCCGCCAGAGGGGCAAGAGATGTTGTTTTACTTTTTGGATAATAAGACTTTTTCTCGTTTAGGTGAAAGTGGGAAGAGCCGTACAGCCAATGTATTAATCATTTTTGCCACTACCGAGAATCCATCTTCAGTACTGTTGTCTACCTTTACCCGACGCATTCCGATGACGATAGAAATTCCACCCTTATCTAAGCGTTCGCTGCCGGAAAGAATTGAGCTGTTGAAATATCTGTTTAGAGTTGAGGCTAAACGGATTGAGAAGATTCTTAGTATCGATATTGATGTCATTAATGTTTTACTATCAAGTGCTACTTTTGGCAATGTGGGACAATTAAAATCACAAGTTCAGCTGGTCTGTGCACAGGCCTTTGTAAATAATCTCAACTCAAAAGAGAAAATTGAGATTCACGTCCAGGATTTGCCTAGTCAAGTAGGTCAGGAGTGGATGACTAGTCGCTCCAACATGATTGGCACCAAGAATATTTCTGAATATTTGGATGTAGTTACGCTGGTCTATCCCACCAATGATGAAGAAGAAAACCATGAAGATGCGGATTTTAATATTTATGAGTCCATTGAGAAAAAAGTCAAAATATTACGAGAAGAAGGTGTTTCTCAGGAGGATATTTATCAGTACATTTTGACAGATTTGCATATTCATATCCGAAATGTCGTTGAAAATGATTCGCCTAAATATTCGCTGCAAAAATTTGTTAATCCTAAAATCACTAAGATTGTGGATGTACTGAAGGCGCAGGCTGAGCGGCAGTTAAATCGTAAATTTGACCGGCGCTTCAATTATTATGTGGGCATGCATTTGGATGCCTATTTAAAAAGAGGGGAAAAAACTAATTTGTTTCTTTCCACCAGCCATCAGGAAATTATTGATACAAACAAAAAGGAATATGAGGCTGCTTTGATGATCTGTACTACGCTTCAGGAAAGATACGATATTCATCTGCCTGAAATCGAAGTAGTATATTATACAATGCTTCTTTCCTCGATCATCTCATTAGAGACTGTCAAAAAAGTCAGCGCGCTAGTTGCAACTCATGGTAACTCCACTGCAAGCTCGATGGTGGATGTCGCCACAGAATTGCTGGGTTATGCCCCTATTGAAGCGGTGGATATGCCTTTAACAGTGTCTCCGGCTGAAATAATCGATATTTTATGTGAAAAGGTGAGTAATATTGATAACGGCAAAGGGGTACTTTTGTTGGTAGACATGGGATCTCTAGCCATGATGGATAAGAATATCCAAAAGCAAACGGGAGTAAAAGTTCTTTCGATTCCCAATGTTACTACTGCAGTTGTCTTAGATGTAGTCAGAAAAATCAACTACACCAACTTTGATTTACATTCTATTTACAGCTCAGTCAAAAAGGATTTCATGAATTCCCTACAGCTTTATGAAGATCGCAGCCAGCGGCCAAAAGCAATCCTCTCGATTTGCATGTCAGGGGAAGGAACCGCCAAGAAGCTTGAGCAAATGATTAACAGTATTATTTCATGGAATGGTAGCGAAGTAATTGAAGTACTGACACTTTCGGTTTTAGAAATGAAGCAGAAAATTCCAGTATTGGTTGAACAATATGAGCTCCTGGCAGCAGTGGGAACGAAAGATCCTGAAGCAGATTGTCCATTTATTTCACTAGAGTCCTTGATTGAAGGTGAGGGTGAGCAGCTGTTGCGATCAATTGTCTCAGGAGAGGATATAGCGAATCTCCCTCCAGACAGTTCGCCCAACGGCAGCATGCTAATAAAGGAACTCTGCGAAGAAACTTTGCGTTCTTATCTAGTTTATTTGAATCCGGTTCACATTACCGACTTACTGTTGCAATGGATGAGCGAATTGGAGAATTATAGTAAAACCACTTTTTCGAACTCGACTATTTTGAAGATGGTTGTCCATACATCCTTTGCTTTTGAACGGGTAATCAAAGGCAACTCTTTAAAATACTCTGAACAGGTCACGCCGATATTAGAGGAATACCTTGTTAAAGTGGAAAAAAGTATTGCTAATGTTGAGGAAAAGCTGGACTTAGTTTTATCGCGGGATGAGAAATTGTTTATCGCTGAAATAGTAAAAGAGATCAGCTGAGGTAGTATCAAACCTGAATAGTCATGAACAAAGTGTATCAAAGAACGATTGATACACTTTGTTTTTTGCCAATAAAGATACTAAATAAATACATTTAGATTGATACAACTACTTTGGCACGTAAATTGCTTTTAGTTAAGTAACTGAAAAGGAAAGGAGCGAAAAAATGTCAGTCATCATTGTTAGTGGTCACGGAGAATTTTCATTGGGATTGCTGGATGCCTTTGAGATGGTGTTCGGTACTGATGAAAAGGTCAAAGCTGTTCCATTTAAAAAAGGAGAAGGTATTCCTCAATTACAGGAGAAATATCAGGAGCAGATTTGTCTATTTCCAGATGAAGAGGTTCTATTTCTGGTAGATGTTTACGGAGGAACGCCTTACAACGCAGCCACCCAGCTAATTTATGGTCAAATGAACTGTGACGTTGTAACGGGAGTGAATTTACCCATGCTGTTAGAGACGGCAGCACAAAAGGACCAGACGTTAGTTGAATTAACCAAGGTGGCCAAAACCATTGGAGAAAGCAGCGCTAAGGTTTTTTCGGAGGAAATAAGTAAAATCAAACACACTGATTTGGAGGATGATGAGTTATGAAAATTGAATTAGCACGAATTGACGACCGGTTTATTCATGGGCAGGTTTTAACAAAATGGGTGAAGCTGCGTCCGGTTGAACGGATCATTGTTGTATCCGATGCAGTAGCCAGTGATGAAATGCGCAAAACCCTGGTTTTGTCGGTAGCACCATCCAATATCAAAGCGAGTGCCGTCAGCGTTGATAAAATGGCCCGGGCCTATAAATCGCCTAAATATGCAGATGCTAAAGCGATGTTGTTGTTTGAAAATCCCGAGGATATTGTTCGGCTCGTGAAACAGGGTGTGGATATCAAAGAAGTAAACGTGGGGGGCATGAGGTTTGAAACGGACCGTAAGCAGATAACCAAAGCGGTCAGTGTAAAGGAATCAGATATCAAAGCCTTCAACGAGCTGGATCAGCTGGGAGTGAAACTGGAATTGCGTCAACTGCCAGGGGACCAAAGTGTTGATTTTATACGTATGCTGCAAAATGAGTTAAACAAATAAAAGTTAGGAGTTGTAAAAATGAGTGTCATTCAAATTATTCTTTTAATGATTGTGGCAGCCATCACAGGTGTGGGAAGTGTCTTGGACGAAGCGCAAACTCATCGGCCCTTAGTTGCCTGTACTCTAGTTGGATTGGTATTAGGAGATGTAACCACTGGCATTATTTTGGGTGGAACGTTGGAAATGATGGCGCTGGGCTGGATGAACGTAGGGCTGGCAATGGCACCAGACACCGCAATTGCTTCTGTTATTTCAACTATTTTAGTTATCACAGCTAATCAAGGCGTTGGTGAGGGAATAGCTATTGCCGTACCTTTAGCAGCAGCAGGACAAGCTTTAACTATTTTTGTTCGAACAATTACCGTATTTTTTATTCACCGCGCAGATACGTATGCAGAAAACGGCAATTATAAAGGAATTGAAATTATGCATGTAACGGCCATGGGTCTCCAGGCGTTGCGAGTAATGATTCCAACCTTGATCATTTGTTTAATTAACGCGCAGGCAGTACGTAATTTTCTAGGTCAAATTCCTGAAGTAATTACTGGCGGGCTGCAAATCGGCGGTGGAATTATTGTTGTTGTTGGTTATGCCATGGTAATAAATATGATGGACGTTCCTCATTTAAAACCATTTTTCTATATCGGTTTCTTGTTCGCAGCCTTTACTGAATTCAACTTAGTTGGTTTTGGTGGCTTGGGATTATGTATGGCCTTTCTGTTCTTGCAATTGAAATACCGCAACGAAGGAACAGTTGTCCAAACAGCTACCGCGAATGCCGGAATGATCGATGACAGTTTAGATGATGATCTGGATATGTAAAGGGGAGGAACGAAAATGGAACAAAAAGGATTAACCAAAAAAGATATCAACAGCATGTTTCTGCGATCAAATTTTCTTTTAGGCTCGATGAATTTTGAACGGGTACAGGCAATGGGGTACTGCTTTATTATGATCCCGGCTATCAAACGTTTTTACAAGCCCGGACCAGAAAGAAATGCGGCCTTGAAAAGACATTTGGAATGGTTCAATACCCATCCATGGTTGACAGCTCCAATTTTTGGGGTAACGGCAGCCATGGAGGAAGAACATGCTTTAGTTGGCGAACAGCAGCTGCCGGGTTCATCTATTTCTGCGATGAAGATTGGTTTGATGGGGCCATTGGCTGGGGTCGGAGATCCGATTTTTTGGGGAACTCTTCGTCCGGTTTTGGCAGCATTAGGTGCTTCTTTAGCATTAAGCGGTAGTATTGGTGGACCTCTATTGTTCTTTTTATCAATTAATGCCATTCGTTTAGTAACCAAATATTTCGGTTTAAAATACGGCTACGAAAAAGGAAATGAAATTATTAAGGAAATGGCTGGTAACCGTGTAAAGAAATTGACCGAAGGGGCATCAATTGTCGGGTTGTTTGTTATGGGAGCTTTAGTCAGCAAGTGGACAACTATAAATATTCCGATTGTGGCTACCAGAATTACTGGCGATGATGGGAAGATTGTTACCCAAACGGTTCAAGATATTTTAGACAGTATTATGCCTGGAATGTTGGCATTGATTTTAACCCTGTTCGTTTCTTGGTTATTAAAGAAAAATGTGAGTCCATTGTTGATTATTTTTGTCATTTTCGGTATCGGTATTTTAGGAAAAGCATTTGGATTTTTAGGATAGAAGGATGGGATTGAACAGTGAAATTACAGTTAGCAATTGATGAATTAAGTTTAGAAGAAGCCTTAGTACAATTGGAAATACTAAATGAATATGTAGACATCGTGGAGGTTGGTACGCCTTTTTTGATAGATGCCGGTAGAGAGGCTGTTCGTCAAATCAAGACTAAATTCCCCCAACTGGAGGTTCTATGTGATGCCAAAATAATGGATGCAGGAGCTTATGAAGCACAGCTGGCCTTTAATGCTGGCGCCGAATATGTAACCGTACTAGGAGTGACTGATGATTTAACGATTAGAGGCTGTGTTGAAGAAGCAACCAAGCAAGGCAAGAAAGTTATGGTGGACATGATTTGCGTGGAAGATTTGGCTACTCGGGTTGCTGTCGTAGAAAGTCTGGGTGTTGATGTGATTGCCGTTCATACTGGAGCTGATCAACAAGCCGCAGGTCGGACGCCTCTACAAGATTTAGCAGAAATGAAAAAGCATGTAAAAAAGGTTCAGGTCGCGGTAGCTGGCGGAATCAGCAGTCATACCATTTATGATTATTTAGCACTTGAGCCGGATATTGTTATTGTGGGAAGTGGGATTTTGAATGCAGAAGATCCGGTGAAAGAAGCGCGTAGAATTTCTGAAGCGTTGAAAAAGGAGTAAAGCAAATGATAGATGTAAAAAAGAATACCGCAATAATTTTAAAGGAATTGACAATCAATTTAGATAAAGTGGATGGTGCTCAGCTTAATGAGTTTGTGGAATTGATTCCGAAAGCCAAGAAGATTTTTGTTGCTGGTGCTGGTCGTTCTGGATTAGCGATTCGTGGTTTTGCAAATCGGATGATGCATTTAGGACTTGATGTGAGTGTAGTGGGAGATATTACAACGACCAGTGCTCATGAAGGGGATCTGCTAATCATTGGTTCTGGTTCAGGAGAAACCCAAAGCTTGGTAGCAATGGCGAAAAAGGCTAAGAAAAATGGGGTGAAGGTAGCGCTGAATACTATAAATCCTCAGTCAACTATTGGCAAAATGGCAGATGCTGTTTTTGTTCTGCCAGGTGCTTCGCCTAAGGTTGAGGACGAAAAACTAGTAGGGAAATCAGTTCAGCCGATGGGTTCTTCTTATGAACAACTGAGTTTTTTGATTTATGATGCCATGATTATGGCTCTGATGGAATTAGTCAATGAAACAACTGATACCATGTTTCCACGACATGCCAATCTCGAATAGGAAAAAGGAGAGCGTGCTATTAGTGGAACATATAATTTTTTGGAAAAGCAATTCTTTTCGTAATAGCTCAATCGATTCGTTTTATCTCAAGACTAATGGTGACTTCAGTTTTAGCAGGAACGATCGTTACTGGTTTGTTAGCCAGGCTGTTAACCCAAAATTCTAGATAGCTTTTAATGAAACAGTTTCTACTGGTTTTCCGGCAGAAGCTGTTTTTTCTATTTAGAAACTAGGTCTTTAAGAACAGTGACAATACTTGCTGGCACAAAAATGTCACACTCTTCTTTGAAATATTTAGCACTACCAACGATAGACTCGGGGCCTAAAACAACTTATGATAAGAATGTAGAAAGCGCTTATACAATTAATTAAGATGATTCGTTAAGGAGGATATTCAATGGAAGGTAAAGTTTCCGTTCCAAGTAAAAGTGTTGATTGGAAAACGAAGGTACAAAAATTTGGCGGTATGCTAAGTTCGATGATTATGCCGAATATTGGCGCTTTTATCGCTTGGGGATTAATTACAGCCTTATTTATTCCAACCGGTTGGTTCCCAAATGAAACGCTGGGTCAGTTGGTAGACCCTTCAATCAAATATTTGTTGCCATTATTAATTGCCTACACAGCAGGTGCAAATGTGTACGACCGACGAGGTGGAGTAATTGGAGCTGTCGCAACAATGGGTATTATCATTGGATCAGATATGCCAATGCTGATGGGAGCAATGGTTATGGGACCAATCGCTGCCATAATTATTCGTAAGGTCGATAAATTGTATGAAGGAAAAGTCAAACCAGGTTTAGAAATGCTGGTAGACAATTTCTCAATCGGTATAGTGGGTGGCATACTGATGATTCTTGGCCTAATTGCAATTGAACCGATTTTCAATGTCATTCTATCAGGCTTATCAACTGGTGTTAACTGGTTTGTCGATAAGAATCTGATTCCTTTAACTAGTATTTTTGTTGCTCCAGCTCAAGTTTTATTCTTAAACAATGCAATCAACCACGGGATCATGTCACCATTGGGAATTGAACAAGTGGTGGAAACTGGTAAATCAATTTTATTCCTAGTTGAAGGAAACAGTGGTCCACTGGTAGGTGTTATGCTGGCTTTCTGTTTCTTTGGTAAAGGAGTCGCAAAGAAAACTGCACCAGCTTCTACTATCATCGTCATGTTCGGTGGAATTGCGGAAGTTTACTTCCCGTACATTTTGATGAAACCGATCTTGGTATTGGCGCCGATTTTTGGCAGTATGACTTCACTGACGATCTTCCAGTTTTTCGGTGGCGGAACAGTAGCAGTACCATCACCGGGAAGTATCATTGCTTTCTTATTGATGACACCAAAGGGAAGCTTTATTGTAAATATCGTGGGCTACTTCGCCGGAATGGGTGTCTCCTGCTTAATTGCCAGCTTCCTGCTGAAGCGAGACAAAACCATGGTAGACGATACCGAAGAGTTAATCGAAACGGAAGTGGGTCCTATCAATGATGGGGCAGCTTTAGAACATGTTGCTGCGGCGACCAATACTGGACAAACAATCACTGGCGAAATTGATCCAAGTCGAATCCACAAAATTGTGGTAGCTTGTGACGCCGGAATGGGTTCCAGCGCAATGGGTGCTTCAATGCTAAAGACCAAGGTGAACAAGGCGATGTTGAATATGGAAGTCATTAATAAATCCATCAATAATATTCCTAATGATGCTGATTTAGTCATTACTCATGAAGACTTGCTGGATCGTGCTATGGAGAATAATAAGGATAAACCCAACATTCAATATCTAACTTTAAGTGCTTTTATGGATGGTGCTCAGTATGACGCCATTGTTAAGAAATTAAAAGATGAATAGGTGATTAGTGTGATCATTACTCCTCGAACAAGAGAAATCTTGCGACTCTTAATGGAAAATTTGAATAGTTATGTCTCAGTACGTGAGATTGCAGAACATTTGAACGTGACCAATCGGACGGTCTATCGTCAGCTAGAAGAAGTGTACGAAACCGTAGAACATTATGGCCTAAAAGTCATTAATGAAGCTGGCAAAGGGATGAAACTGTCTGGTTCCTCAACCGAGGTAGACGCATTGAACACCTTGTTCGAGAGTGAGGATCAGGAATATGAACTGACAACAGAGGATCGGGTCAATGCCACACTCTTTTATTTGCTGCATGAACAGGAATATGTGAAGGCTCAGTATTTTGCTGAGACACTGAATGTTTCAGTTCAATCAATCCGCAATGACCTGCAGCAGATCAAAAGAGAATTAGACTTTTACGATCTGGATTTAGTCGTAAAAAAAGGAGACGGCTTTCTAATTACTGGATCTGAAACGAAGAAACGAGTGCTTTTGTCTAATATTTTTCGTGATCACATTTCCTTTGTAGAGTTGGTTCACTGGATTGATCAAGAGCACAGTAGTTCAATTTATTTTAAGCTGTTGAGTGATTTTCAATATCATTCAATCATTAAAAAGAGTTTCCAGCTTTTAGAACAATTGTTTCGGGATAAGAAAATTCAAGTGGCCGATACCATGTTTCAAGATTACGTTTTCCTAGTTTCTATTATGGTGAAACGGCTTAACTGGGATCACAACAACAATTATTATTTAGATAATATGGTCAAACGCAAGGATAATCCCGTCGAAATTTATCAGGAATTCAAGGAACTTATCCAAAGAACTTTTGATATTACCTTAAGTGAAAGTGAAGAGAATTATTTAGAATGGTTAATATCTATTAACAATAATTTTCAGAGCTTGGAGCTTTCCGAAGATATACAGGAATTGGACTTAGTCAATAAAGTACATGATTTCATTGTCTTTGTAGAAACTAGCATGGGTTGTCGTCTGCGAACAGATGCTCATTTACAAAAGGCGCTGTTTGAACATCTGGATCGAGCCTTGGCACGAACTAGGAGCGGCATTACCATTAAGAATCCAATGTTGAAGGAAATTCGTCGCAGCTATGAGAAATTGTATTCAACGATTAAGATTGCAGCGGAATATGTATTTAAAGAAGACAAATTTCCTGAAGATGAGATTGGCTTTTTGGTTCTCCATTTTGCAGTGGCTTTAGACAAGGTTTTGGATAAATCAATTTCGGCGCTAGTGGTGTGCTCTAGCGGGATGGGCTCCTCCAAAATGCTGGCAAACCGTTTGATCCGCGAAATTCCTGAAATTGAAATTAAAAAAATTGTGAGCTTTCTTAAGCTAACACAAGAAGACTTAGAACAATACGATGTAATCTTCTCCACTGTTTCACTACCGTTGGATGTTCAGGATTATGTGATGGTTTCGCCACTGCTGAATAAGAAAGAATTAGCGGAAGTCAAAAAACTGTTAGAAACGATTCGTTTCAGTAAGCTCCATCGCAAAGAGCTGTTGATTCCAAAAAAACCGATAGATGTGTCACAGCTCCCAAGTGAACTGGAGGAGTTGAGTCTAATCGCCAGATACAGTAGTCAGGTGTTGAAAAATTTCCATACCATAAGAATTGATCCTGAATTTCAAGATTTACCGATTTTGAATATTTTAGGCACTTACTTGGTTGAAAAAGGCTATACGAAGGATACTGAACTGCTGGTGGATTATGCGGAAAAGGCCAAGCTGGAATCGTATTTTGGTATTCCCAACACTCGACTAGGTTATATTCATTGCCAGACTGAAAAAATTGAGCAGCCCTTGTTCATTGTTTTTGATTTAGAAAAAAACATTGTTTTCTCCTCTATGGAAAAAGAATTGATGGAAGTAACCAGTGTGATTTTAGTCGTGTCACCTAAAAAGGATCAAAGTATTATAGCAGATCTGTTAAGTATGATCACTATGCTGATTATTGAAACGCCGGAATCCATCCAATTATTTGAGCAATGTGAAGAAAACAAAATCCGCGAATTATTGGGTGAACGAATTAAAAATTACGTTACCGAAAAACTATTGTAGAGGTGAAAGAATATGAAAGAAATCCTGCCATTAAAAAATATTAAATTAGGCCTTACCTTAGCCGACAAAGAGGAGGCTATTAAAACGGCTGGTCGTGTGCTGGTAGAAAACGGCTATGTTGATGAAAACTATATCGACTGCATGCTGCAAAGAGAGGAAGTTGTTTCAACTTATATTGGCAGTCAGGTCGCTATTCCTCATGGAGTAGATGGCTCGCAGCAATACATCAAGCATTCGGGTCTTTCCTTTCTACAAGTGCCAGAAGGAGTATCCTTTGGACCAGGTAAAGAAGCCAAATTGCTGATCGGTATTGCTGGAAAAAATGACGAACATTTAGAAATGCTGGCGAAGATTGCCGGACTTTTAGGTGATGAAGAAAATATTGAAAAGCTAGTCAGCGCTCAATCTCAAGAAGAGGTCGCTGCGTTATTTGAAGGAGTGGTTTAAACGTGAAAGCATTACATTTTGGAGCCGGAAATATTGGTCGCGGATTTATCGGAGACTTGCTGCATAAAAGCGGCTACGATATTACCTTTGTAGAAGTGACTGACAAAGTGGTACGTCAATTGAATCAAGAGCAAAGCTATGAGCTGTATATCTTAAATGAAGACAATCGAAAAGTGGTGATCAACAATATCAAAGCAGTCAGCTCTCTAACTGAAGAACAAAAGGTAATTGAAGCCATTTGTGAAGCTGACTTGGTAACAACATCAGTTTGGGCTGATAATCTGCCAAGGATTGCGCCAGTTCTAGCCAAAGGTCTACATGTTCGTCATAACCGTGGCCTGCTGCCAGTTAATGTCATTGCCTGTGAGAATGCACTATTTGCTTCAGATATTTTGCGAGGTGTGCTGCTGAAGCATGTGTCTGAAGAAGTATTGTCGGAGATTGCCCAATTTGCTAATACCTCAGTAGACCGTTTAGCTTTGGGGAAAGAAGTTGATGGCAAGAGCTGTGTTGAAATTGATTCTGCCTTTGAATTGGTTATTGAAGAAAAACCACTATTCCGTAAAGAACCAATTAAGGGAGCTACGTACGTTGCGGAGCTTCAACCTTACTTAGAACGCAAGCTTTATATTGTCAATTGTGGGCATGCAGCACTGGCTTACTTGGGCTTTGTTAAAGGATTTCCAACTGTGCAGGATGCTTTGAAGGATCAAGAAATTAAAGCAACTGCCATTGCAGCTATGGAGGAGTCAGCAAAACTGCTTGAACAAAAATATGGTTTTACACCACAGGAGTTAACTAAGAAAATCGATGAATCAATTGATCGTTTTTCAGCTACTTTTGTGATGGATGATGTTTTAAGAGTTGGTCGCTCACCATTAAGAAAATTAGATCCAACTGACCGCTTAGTAGCACCTGCAGTTCAATTAGCCAAAAAAGGCCTCACAAATGACGCCTTGGCAAAATGTATCGCAGCTTTGTTGAAATTTGAAAATCCAGCCGATGAACAAGCAGTAGAACTGCAGCAGGAAATTCAAGCTAACGGTATAGAAGTAGCCTTAAGCAAATTTAGTAAAATCAAAAAGGATACACCATTGTTCCAAAAAATCTTAGCAGAATATAAGGGGTAGAATAAACCATGAAATTACAATTAGCGATCGACGAATTAAACTTAGAAGAAGCATTAGTCCAGTTGGAACCATTAGCGGAATACGTAGACATTGTTGAAGTGGGTACACCATTTGTTATCGATGCGGGTCGAGAAGCTGTTCGTCAAATTAAAGCCAAATTTCCTCAACTAGAAGTATTGTGTGATGCCAAAATTATGGATGCAGGTGCTTATGAAGCGCAACTGGCTTTCGATGTCGGTGCAGAATATGTGACTGTATTAGGTGTAACCGACGATTTGACTATCAAAGGTTGTGTAGAAGAAGCTACTAAGCAAGGCAGACAAATTATGGTGGATATGATTTGTGTAGATGATCTAGCAACCCGAGTTCCGGCTGTAGAAAGTTTAGGTGTTGATGTCATCGCCGTCCACACTGGAGCAGACCAGCAGGCAGCTGGGCGAACACCGTTGGAAGATCTAACTGAAATGAAAAAGCACGTCAAAAATGTCAAAGTCGCAGTAGCTGGCGGCATCAGCAGTAAAACTATCAATGATTATATGGCATTAAATCCTGATATCGTAATCGTTGGCAGTGGCATTTTGAACGCCGAAGATCCGGTCAAAGAAGCACGTCTGATTGCAGAAGCATTGAAAAAGGGGTAAGCAGAATGGTAAATGTAAAAAAAAACACAGAGATGATTCTAAAAGAATTAAGCATTAATCTGGAAAAAGTAAATGGTTCACAGTTGAATGCCTTTGTAGAAATGATCCCGAAGGCTAAGAAAGTTTTTGTGGCTGGAGCGGGACGTTCCGGATTAGCGATTCGAGCGTTTGCCAATCGTATGATGCATTTGGGTATTAATGTAAGCATCGTGGGTGATATAACAACTACCAGTGCTCATGAAGGAGATCTGTTGATTATTGGTTCTGGCTCAGGGGAAACCCAAAGCTTAGTAGCGATGGCGGAAAAGGCTCAGAAAAACGGGGTCAAAATTGCTTTGAATACCATTAATCCTGATTCAACTATTGGACAAATGGCTGATGTGAAATTTGTTTTACCAGGAGCTTCGCCTAAGGTTGAGGATGAGGAATTAGTCGGAAAATCAGTTCAGCCAATGGGTTCATCCTACGAACAATTAAGCTTCTTGATCTATGATGCCATGATTATGGCCCTGATGGAATTGGTCAATGAAACCACAGATACCATGTTTCCACGTCACGCAAATTTAGAGTAAGAGGAACTGCTCAGGAAGCAGTTTTTCTATCGCAAGGTTTAGGTAAAAAAAATAAAAAATGGAGGGTTCATTTTTATGGCAGAACATGTATTTTATGTACCAGCAACAAACATCATGGGTAGAGGGTGTATCAACAATATCGGTGAGCACATCAAACCGCTAGGCTTCAAAAAAGCCTTATTGGTTACCGACAAATTTTTAAGCAGCAGCGATATTTTGCCGAAGGTTACAAAACCGTTGGATGAAATTGGTGTAGAATATTTGATTTTTGACAATGTTAAAGCAAACCCAACTGTTGCCAGTGTGGAAGAAGGTTTAGCTTTACTAAAGGAAAACAATTGTGATTTCATTATTTCATTAGGCGGTGGTTCACCCCAAGATGCTGCCAGCGGAATTGCTATCTTGGCTACCAATGGTGGCAAGATGCAAGACTATGAAGGAATGCACAAAACTACAGAAAAAGCGTTGCCGGTCGTGGCTATTAATACCACAGCTGGAACTTCAGCCGAGATTACAATTAATTATGTGATTACTGATGAAGATCGTGGTGTGAAAATGATCATGATTGATCGCAACAGCTTAGCACTGATGTCGGTAAACGATCCAGAATTAATGGTAGACAAGCCGGCTGATTTAACAGCAGCTACTGGCATTGATGCCTTGACTCACTCGATTGAAGCTCTAGTTACCCCGGGAGCTTTCCCAGTTACCGATGTAGTGGCAGAAGCAGCAGTAAAACTGATTTTTGACAACCTGCCAACTGCGGTTAAGGATGGTCATAATCTTGATGCTCGAGAAAACATGGTTTATGCTATTTTCTTAGCGGGGATGGCTTTCAACAATGCAGGCTTAGGTTATGTTCATGCAATGGCTCATCAATTAGGTGGTTTGTACGATTTACCTCATGGTGTATGTAATGCGATGCTGTTACCAATTGTTGAACGCGAAAATGCTAAAGTGGTACCTGAACGCTTCCGTCGAATTGCAGAAGTTATCGGTCTAGATACTGTTGGAAAATCTGATCAAGAATGTGCTGATTATGTGATTGAGCAAATCAAGGCTCTTTCAAAAACAGTCGGTATTCCTGAGAAATTATCTGATTTGGGCGTTCATGAGGTTGATTTGCAAAAATTAGCAGAAAATTCTCAATTGGATGCTTGTGCAGGGGCCAATCCGTACCTACCGACAGTTGAAGAAACTATTGAAATGTTCAAAGAAATCCTTTAAATACTACTTAAGAACTAAAAAAACACCTAACTATCATTCTCTGCTGATTCGTGCAGGTTTGAGTAGTTAGGTGTTTTTCTTTAGTCAATCAACAACAATTTCTTCTTATTGTATTCCTTGCGCACCTTTTCCGGAATATCCTCGGAAATCAGAAAGCTCAAATCATCTACCGGCCCCACGATAGCATTGCTGATAGTACCGAATTTGTCGTTAGTGATCATTCCCAGAACTTCGGTGGAGACACGGGTCATTTGCTGTTTAATTTCGGCTTCCTGCAGGGTTGGTACGCTGGTTCCGGCATCAATGTCGATATTGTAGATGCCCATCACGTACAAGTCGGCACGAATGTTTTGCAGGTTTTTGTAGGTTTCTACACCTAGATTGATCATAGACTGCTTATAAAAAATCCCGCCGATATTGATGACCTCGACCTGTGCATGCTGAGCCAGCTCCACAGCAATCGGGGGACTGTTGGTAATAATAGTTGCCCGAAAATCGTGGGGGATTTCTTTGACTAAGGCCAAATTTGTCGTGCTGCCATCAATAATAATCACCGAATCTTCTTTTAAAAAAGGCAGTGCCTTATGGGCGAGGGCCTTTTTTATTTCGCTGTCGACGGTTTCTCGATAAGAAAAGTCGGTAATTGGCGGACCTACCCGTAAGGCCCCACTGTGCACACGCTTCAGCATACCCTGACTGTCCAACTCCTTCAAATCCCGCCGAATAGTATCCTCCGAAACATTGAAGCGTTGGCTTAAATCACTGGCGATAACCTTTTGTTCAATATTTAAAATATCGATGATTTTTTGCTGTCTTTCTTCTTTCAACATGGCTGATTCCTCCATCTTTTACTGCTTCTATTTTCCCATGCATGCGGGTTTGTGTCAATTCGTTTCTGTTTTACCAGCATAAACAAGCATATAAAAAGCAAAAATATGCATGTTTGTATTGACTTGTGCTAGTGGAGCGTTTACAATGAATGTGTAATCAAGAAATATTTCGTTGTTACTCAAACGCGCGGACGGAGGATTTCTTGGACACGACATTCCAATGGAGGAGCAGGAGCAATGAAAAACCAAGTGAAGTTGTCCCCGTCAATTATGTGTGCTGATTTAGTGAATTTAGAGCAAGGAATGCAGGAACTGGCAGATATCGGCATTGATACGCTGCACATTGATGTGATCGATGGCAGCTTTAGTCCCAGCATGCCGCTAGGATTAGAGACGATTAAACGGATGCGTGAAGTATCCTCAATGAATTTTGATATCCATATTATGGCTAATGATAATGAGTACTTTATTCAGGAAATGTTGAAGATCGGCGTGGAAAGCATTACCTTTCACCATGAAACCAGCTTGCATGTCGATCGTTACATTCAATTAATCAAGCAGTCTGGAACCAAGGTTGGCTTGGCGTTAAACCCAGCGACTTCCTTGTCTGTATTGGATTATGTATTACCAGAAATCGACCTGGTGTGCCTAATGCTGATTAATCCAGGCTTTGCTACAAATAAAAATGAAAAACAGGTGCCTTATGCTGCTAAGAAAATTCGTGACCTGCGCACAAAAATTCAAGCAGTTAATCCCGTAGCTGAGCTGCAGGTGGATGGCCGTGTTTCCTTAGACAGCATCGCACAGTTGGTCGAAGCTGGAGCTGACAATTTAGTTTTGGGCAGTACTAGTTTGTTTGTCAAAGGCGCAACGCTTGCGGAGAATAAGGAAAAAGTTTTGCAGGCAGTGGCAGAAGGGACACAGGTGAAGGCAAATGTCATTTAGAACGTCAGAACAAAAAATTGCCGAAGAATTAACCGCAACTTTGGCAGGAATTTCAGAAGAACAGGTGGATCAGCTGATGCAGGCGATCCAGCAGGCGGAAAAAGTTTTCTTCGTCGGAGTTGGCCGAGTGCTGCTTTCTTTAGAAGCAATTGCCAAACGGTTGGCTCATATTGGCATCCACACCGTGGTCGTTGGTCAGATTACCGAGCCGGCAATCACCGACAAAGATCTATTGATCGTCGGATCAGGCAGCGGAGAAAGTGCTTTTCCTTTGACCATCGCCAGAAAAGCCAAGAGCTTCGACGCAGCGGTGGCTCATATTGGTTCGAATCCCAATAGTTCAATGGGGGAATATGCCGATATCTTCGTACGAATTCCGGTTCAAACCAAGCTGAATCTAGCTGGAGAGATTCCCTCGATTCAGCCAATGACCAGCTTATTTGAACAATGCTTGTTATTGCTGGGGGATTCGATTGCCTTGACATTAATTGAAGAAAAAGAAATCGACATGCATGGCCTGTGGCGCTATCATGCGAATTTAGAGTAGGTGACAGGAATGAAGGCAGTTCATTTTGGCGCGGGCAATATTGGTCGCGGCTTTATAGGCCAGGTGCTGCATGACAATGGATTTCAAATTTGTTATGCAGACACTGCTCAGTCGTTGATTAATCAATTGAATCAAGATGCTGGTTACTCGGTAGAGCTGCTGGCGGAGGAAGAAACGACAGTGTTTATTGATCAGGTGCAGGCTTTCAATTCACTTGAGGAACCGGAAAAAGTGATTGACGCAATTCAAACGGCAGATTTGATTACGACTTCGGTAGGGGCAAATAATCTTTCTCGCATCGCTCCGCTTTTGGCGCAAGCCTTGACAAAACGCTTCAAAGAGCGGCAGCAGCCTATCAATATTTTAGCTAATGAAAATATTATTAATGCTAGTACCCTGCTTAAAAAAGCAGTAGAAGAACATTTAGTAGAAGCAGACCGCTCGCTCTTTAATTGCTATGCTTTTTTCGTTGATACTGCAATTGACCGCCAAGCCCTATCAAATGAAGTAGCTGGCAAAGCGGTAGCTGTTGTTGAGCCTTATTTTGAATGGGTGATCAGCCAAGAGCAGTGGGATCCAGCAACACCTTTTACGATTGAAGGAGCAACGTTTGTTAAAGAGATGCAGCCCTATATTGAACGAAAGTTGTATATCGTTAATGCGGCGCATGCGGCTTTTGCCTATCTAGGCGCGTTATTTGATTATCCAACGATACAAGCCGCCATGAAGGATGCACGACTGGAAAAAATCGTACATGGATTTTTAGCGGAAAACAAACAGTACTTTATGAAAAAGTATCAAACACCAGAAGCAGAGCTAGACAGCTTTATTGCTAAGACCTTGAAGCGTCATGGCAATTCACGTTTGTCTGATAGTGTTGATCGAGTGGGGCGTTCGCCGATCCGAAAATTACAAGGCGACGATCGGTTGGTTGCGCCGGTAAAAGGATTAGCTGAATTGAACTTAGCTTATCGAAATGGCTTGATAATCATCGCAGCTGCCTATCTTTATCGTAATGATGAAGATGACGAGGCAGTTAAACTAGAGAACATGATTCAAGAAAAAGGTTTTTCAACTACTGCGACAGAAATATCGCAAATGAATAGCCAACTAGTAAAAGAAGTCGCTGATATTTATCAAGCGGTCAGCCAAGACAAAGGAGTATTACTGGAAGGAGAATCCCATGCTTAGAGAACAGTTGCAAGGAAATTGTCAGTTTTTACCAATGGCGGAAACCTGGCAGCAAGCGATCGAAACTGCTGCGCAGCCCTTGCTGCAAAAAGGCATCATTCAACCAAGCTATATTCAAGCGATGATCCAAAATGTCATCGACAACGGCAATTACATTATTATTTTGCCAAAAATCGCTATGCCCCATGCCCGACCTGAATTAGGCAGCAACGGGGTAGGGATCAGTTTTATGAAGCTGGAACAGCCAGTCCTGTTTCCGAAGGAGGAACCGGTAGAGCAATTTTTCGTACTAGCTTCAGATTCGCCGGACGGACATTTGGAACTGATGGCTGACTTGGCTGAAATCTTAAGTGATGTAGACTTATATGAGATGCTGTTAAATATACAAACTGAAGAAGCGTTGTTAGCGTTAGTGGAAGAGTAAATTTCAAGGAGGAAAAAAGATGGAAATGTCCAATGAGAAAAAGCAAGTATCTACCAGAGCTAAAGTGCAAGCCTTTGGCGGATTTTTAACCAATATGGTGCTTCCTAATATCGGTGCCTTTATTGCTTGGGGAATTGTCACCGCACTATTTATCCCGACCGGCTGGTTTCCCAATGAATCGTTGAATGAATTGGTTAGTCCAACAGTTAGTTATTTATTGCCCTTATTGTTAGCTTATACTGGCGGACGAATGGTTGGTGGACAACGGGGAGCCGTATTAGGAGCATTGGGTACGATGGGCTTGATTATTGGAGCCGATATTCCAATGTTCATGGGCGCAATGGTGGTTGGGCCTTTAGGCGGCTGGTTAATGAAGAAAACCGATGAGTTTCTAGATGGAAAAATTCCTGCAGGTTTTGAGATGGTGGTAAATAATTTCTCAATTGGAATTATTGGTTTTCTATTGATGATTTTGTCCTATCTCTTGATTGGTCCGACGATTCAAGCAGCCAATCAGGGTGTGACCAATGCTATTGAAGCGTTAGTTTCGACCGGCTTTTTGCCCTTGCTGTCTTTAATCAATGAACCAGCTAAAGTTTTATTTTTAAACAATGTGATTGACCAAGGGGTATACTATCCGCTAGGCATGCAACAAACTCTGGAAGCGGGCAAATCAATTTATTTTATGGTGGCGTCTAATCCTGGACCTGGTTTGGGCTTGTTACTGGCGTATTCCTTCTTTGGCAAAAAAGCAGCCAAGCGGACTGCACCGGGTGCGATTATCATCCATTTCTTTGGCGGAATTCATGAATTGTATTTTCCTTATGTACTAATGAAACCGATTACGATTCTTTCAATGATTGCTGGTGGAATGACCGGGATCATCACCTTCCAATTATTTGGCGCGGGTCTTGTGGCTGGTCCAAGTCCAGGTTCGATTTTCTCTTATCTAGCTTTGACACCAAGAGGAAATTTCGTAGGAGTTATTGCAGGCGTAGCGACAGCTACGATTGTGTCTTTCTTAGTGACTTCAGTGATTTTGAAGGCTGACAAGACGACTGATGAGGAAGAAGACACCTTTGCAGCCGCTGCTGAAAAATCAAAATCTATGAAATCAGAAGGAAAAGAATTGTTAGCAGGTCAAGCTACTGCATCAACTAATTATACTAAAATCTCTTTCGCCTGCGATGCCGGTATGGGCAGCAGTGCGATGGGGGCAACAACCTTCAAGAACAAGTTGAAAAAAGCCGGAGTGACTGATATTGAAGTCAAAAATTACCGAATTGAAGATGTTCCAAGCGACAGCGACATTGTTGTGGTTCATCAGGATTTAGAAGAACGAACACGTAAATCGCATCCGAATATGCAGGTTATCACCTTGAAGAACTATCTACAGGATCCTGTGATCGACCAGCTAGTGGAGGATGTCGTACAGCTAAAAAAACCTGACTAATTAAATTTGTAAAAGCAATAAGCAACCGCCTTACTGAAGAAAAAGTAAGGCGGTTTTTGTGCTGAATCAATAGATCACCTGAATCCCTTCCTGCTGATAAGGTGTAATCAAATTATCCGGTATGTCTTTTTCCGTCACGAGAACATCCAGAGCCTTGGCTTCATCTACGAAATAAGTAGATGATGACCCGATTTTATCTGCTGTGATAATGGTAATCACGTGAGAGCTTTGTTTAATGACCTGTTGCTTCAACAAGGATTCCTCCATCATAGGAACAGTGATGCCTTTATTAATATCGATCGAAGAGACTCCTAAAATACATAAATCAAAATTGATGTTTCGAATGGCCGAAATGGTGTCAGAACCCTCAATGACTTTGGTCTCTTTGTTTAATTCCCCGGGCAGCAGCCGAATTCTCAATTCGGAGTGATCTGAAAGATTCAGGGCAATGGAGGGACTGTTGGTTACTACCGTTCCTTTAAAGCTTAGTGGAATTTCGCTGCTAAAGCTCAGATTAGTAGTTCCGCTGTCAATATAAATTACCTGATCAGGGTGCAGAAACTGTACCGCTTCCTTGGCAATGGCCTGCTTTCTGCTGCTGTCTTGATTGATTCGCTGCTCAAAAGGTTTAAGTGATTTATCGGTTCGAATGGCTCCCCCATGAACCCGCCGCACCAATCCAGCCTTGGATAATTCCTGAAGATCTTTGCGAATGGTGTCTTCCGTCACGGCTAATTCTTCCGTCAGCTCGTTGACGACAACTTTTCCGTATTGCTCCACCCGGTTTAAAATCAGCTCTTGTCTTTCACTTTTTAGCATAGTATCCCTCTTTTATTGTTTTTTATCGAAATATATTGATTTTTATCGTTATCCATTGTATCATGCAAGTATAGTAAGTTTTAGTAATTGTTTCTAATGGTTTATACCAAAACGATAAGAAACGATAAATTGATTATAGCATACGGAGGTAGGGAAATGGAACTTGGGATTTTTTCAAAAGGGTATAAGAACTACGAATTAACTGAAGCCTTTACTAGAATCAAACAGTCGGGTTTATCGTCTGTTCAGTTCAATTTTGCTAATGTGGGCTTGGCCAGCTTGCCTGAAGCAATTCCGGAAGAAACTCTTCAACAAATTCAAACGGCAGCTGAACGTACTGGAATTTCGCTTGCCGTTATTTCAGGCACCTTTAATACGCTTGAACTGGAGGAAGCAACCCATCAGCAAAATCTGCACAATTTTCAACAGGTAGTTCAGGCTGCGGCCAAGCTGGGGGTTCCGTTTGTTTCGATATCAACGGGAAGCTTCAACCAAGAGGATTTCTGGAGTCCGCACCCGGACAATCATACTGAGAAGGCTTGGTCCAGGCTCTATCGCTCCTTAGATGAAATGATAGCGATTGCAGCGGGACATCAGGTGGTGATTGTGGTTGAGCCGGAGCAGGCCAATGTGGTTAGTACAGTGGAGGATACGTTGCGGTTAATGGCGCATTATCAGCAGTCGCCTTATTTAAAAGTTTTGTTTGATGCAGCGAATATTGTGACTACCGAGGATGCAGATCAGCTGGAAAAGAAAATTTTGACCGCCTTGGACAAATTGAAGGACTATGTTGCAGTTGCACATTGTAAGGATGCTCAGGTCACTAAAGAAAAAATCGAATTTAAGGCTGTTGGCAAGGGCAATCTGCCCTTAAAGAGTTATTTAGAAAAGTTGAGGGAGTCTTACCAAGGACCAGTAATCATGCACGGACTTGAAGAGGATGAGGTTGAATTTGCGCTAAATTATTTAGAACAGGGACAGGGGGAGTTGTAATGGCAAACGCAGAGGAAAGAAAAGTAAAAATTGGTGTTTTAGGAGCCGGTCAGATTTCACAAGCTGCGCATTTTGATTCGATTCGGCGGGCAAATAATGCTGAGTTGTATGCAATTTGTGATGTGGATCAATACTTGTTAAACGAGATGGCCCACATCTATCATCCAGAAAAGCTGTTTACGGATTTTGACGAGATGTTAAAGGACCCTGAGCTGGAGGCAGTGGTGATTGGAATTGCGGATAATTTTCACGTCCCAATGACCATGAAGGCCATCGAAGCAGGCAAGCATGTACTGGTAGAAAAGCCATTGGGTATGTCAATTGAAGAGGTGGAGGAGTTAGGCCAGCGGGTAAAGGAAACCAAGGTTCATGTGCAGGTAGGAAACATGAAGCGTTTTGATCCAGGAATTGAAGCCGCCAAGGAGTTTATTGATACGGAAATGGGAGAAATGTTGGCATTGAAGGCTTGGTATTGTGATAATACCTACCGTTATACCACTACAGACAATGTTCAACCGGTCATTTTAACGGGCCCTAACATGAAAAAGCCCGCGGGCAATCCCAAAGCTGATAAACGGCGGTATTATATGCGCGGGCACGGCAGTCATTTGTACGATACAGCTAGATATTTAGGTGGAAATATTCTAGCAGTCACTGCTTGGTTGACCGAAAAATATGGCTCTTATTCTTGGATGGTTACGGCAGAATTTGAGAACGGGTTTGTAGGGCAATTGGATTTAACTTTGCAGGTACGGATGGATTGGCACGAAGGGTTTGAGGTTTATGGCGAACACGGTTCGATTATCGCTAAAACCTATAATCCGTGGACCTTTAAAAGCAGTGACGTAGAAATATTTAAGTCAGCTGATGACAGCTACCATCGACCAATCGCAGTAGACGGCCATTTTTATCGGCGACAGATTGAAGATTTTGCGCAAGCAATTTTGACCGGCAAACCAGGCAAAGGAGCAACAGTCAATGACGGAATCGCTGCAATGAAAATCATGCAGGCTGTTCAAGAGTCAGTGAAGACTGGTAAACGAGTAGTGGTAAGTTCTGTTTCTGGCGAATTGTAAAGGAGAAAATAATGCCATTTCATACATTTGATCAGATTACGTTTCACTATGAAGACGATGGGAATACGGGAACGCCCTTCATTTTTCTCCATGGATTAGGAGGAGACACGCAGCAAACGATGGGGGTACTGAAAAAGACCACGGGACTTCGACGGATTTCTATTGACTTTCGAGGTCATGGGGAAACCATTCAGTATGGTTCGCCAGAAAAGTTTTCCTTCCAGCAGTTTGCCGCCGATGTGTTGGCCTTAGCGGACTATTTGCAGCTGGAGCAATTCATTATTGGCGGGATCTCAACCGGAGCGGGAGTGGCTTTGCATCTTGCCTTAAATAATCCAGAAAGGGTAACTCATTTAATTTTGTCGCGCCCGGCATGGGAGGATCGTCCACAGGAGCCGGCAATTCAAGAAGCGTTTCAGCAGATTTATACGATTTTGCAGGATGATACGATCTTAACCAAAAAGGCGGCCTATCGGGAAACTAGGATTTATCAGCAAATGGATGAGCTGGCTCACTACGCTGGCGATACTTTATTAGGACAGTTCGATTATGCCTATACAAAGAAAACGAGTGAGAAGCTGGTACGTATTCCCAAAGACTGTCCGAACAGTGATCGGGAGGAGTGGCGGCGGATTTCTGTACCTACGTTAATCCTAGCCTCCAAACAGGACCCGATTCATCCGTTTAACTATGGTGTTTTGTTGAGCCAGTATATTCCTGACAGTCAGTTTGTTGAAATTACACCAAAGGAGGTTTCTGGTAAAAAGCACAATGAAGATTCTTATGTTGCCATCCAGCATTTTTTGTTGTCGCAGGGGTTAGAGATTAGTAAGGAGTGACAAAATGAAAAATTATTTTATGAAGTTTGTAAATAAGTTAACCAATATTGGCGGCTCGCTGCAAACACCGATTGCTATTTTGCCGGCTGCTGGGTTGTTGTTGGCGTTAGGAACAATTTTTACCAATCCGGCCTTTGTAGAAATGATTCCTTTTGCACAAAACCAGACCTTTGCCAATATTTTCGGCGTGCTCCTGTCAACGGGGAATATCATTTTTGCTAATCTACCGCTGATTTTTGCGGCAGGGGTAGCGATTGGTTTAACGAATAATGACGGGGTTGCGGCTCTTTCAGCAATTGTTGGGTATTTAATTATGAATGTTACCATTGGCGGAACTATGGGAATCACTGCTGAAATGGTTGCAGAATCGAACATGTATGTAGAGATTTTAGGGATTCCCACTATTCAAACGGGAGTTTTGGGCGGTATTATTATCGGTGTTCTTGCTTCAGCAGTCTTTAATAAATTCCATGACGTCGAACTGCCGCAGGCTTTGTCGTTTTTCGCAGGAAAACGGTGTGTCCCAATTATCACAGCGTTTGCTTCACTGTTCTTAGGCTTCTTAATGATTTTAATTTGGCCGCCGATTCAAGTCGGTATTAACAATCTTTCTAATTTTATCGTCAATTTGAATCCTGGCTTCTCGGGCTTTATGTTTGGTTTTATTGAACGATTGACGATTCCATTTGGGATGAATCACGTGTGGTGGCCGACTTTCTGGCTGCAGGCGGGGGAGTATGTCAACAAAGCCGGTCAGTTAGTAGTCGGCGATCAGTTAATTTTCTTCTCGCAATTATCAGATGGGGTGCCGATTACGGCCGGCAACTTTATGAATGGCTTGTTCGTTCTGAAAATTTTCTCCATGCCTGCAGTGGCGTTGGCCATGTACCATACCGCCAACAAAGAGCAGAGAGGGAAAGTGTACGGGATTTTGGTTTCTGCGGCTATTACCTCACTAGTGGCTGGAGTAACCGAGCCTTTGGAATTCTTATTTATCTTCACAGCTCCAGCACTGTTTTTAGTTTATGCAGTAGTGACAGGGTTGGGCTTTGCGGTAATGAATTTGTTGGGGGCTCACTTGGGGCTGTCCTTCTCAGGGGGATTGCTGGATTTCTTATTCTTTAATTTGTTAACCTCTCGCACACACTGGTGGCTGCTTATTCCTGTTGGCTTGGCTTTTGCGGCAATTAACTATTTCTTGTTCCGTTTTGCAATTTTGAAATTTGACCTGAAAACGCCTGGGCGAACCAAAGAATCTGAGAAAAAGACTCTCTCTAGCCGGGTTTATGATGGCAATCAGATTACGAATATCATCCAAGCCTTAGGCGGCAAGGCGAACATTAAGAATGTTAATGCCTGCTACTCAAGATTAAGAGTAGATGTTGAAAATGCCGAAATGGTGGACAAAGATATTTTTGCAGCAGAGCTGGAGGCTTCAGGAGTCAGTGTCCTCGGGAAAAATATTCAGATAATCTATGGCAATAAAGCCGTCGGGATAAAAGAAGCGGTTTTAGCAAAACTGCGCGGAGAAGAAGCAGCTGCGGTAGTTGAAGCAGCACCAGTGCAAGCGAAAGCGGGCGATCCTGAAAAACTATTGACGATTGTGTCGCCGGCAACAGGGCGCTTAGTTCCTTTAGGTGAAGTGCCGGACGAAGTTTTTGCATCCAAAGCAATGGGGGACGGCTTTGCTGTTGATCCGCAAGATAGTATTATTTATGCCCCTGTCAGTGGGAAAGTAACCGGTATTTTTCCAACGAAGCATGCGATTTCATTGTTGGATAATGCTGGCAATGAAGTGCTGCTGCACATTGGGCTTGATACGGTGAACCTTGAGGGGGAAGGGTTCCGACTGCAAGTGGCAGAAGGCGATGTTGTTCATCAAAATGAGGTGCTGGCTGAATTAGATACGGAAACGATCAAAGCTAAAGGCTACTCCTTGATGACCTTAGTCATTTTTACTAACTTGGACAAGGAGCGTTACCAGGTACAATTGAAAAAGGATCTGGTTAAAGCTGGAGAAGGCAATCTACTAAAGCTCTAACTATAGAAGAAAACAACCTCTGGAAGTCAGAACTTTCAGAGGTTGTTTATATGGAATTAGATCATCGCCAACAATTGTTCCACCGATTCCTGCGTTGTCGCCCACGAGGTAGCAAAACGCACGACGGTATGGCTGTCATCCAGTTTTTCCCAGACAGAAAAGCGAACCTGCTCCTGCAAAGCCTGCATCTTCTCGTTTTCCAGGATAATGAACTGCTGGTTGGTTAGTGAATCGATAAATATTTGATAGCCCTTTTGCAAAAAGCCATTCTTCAATAATTGTGCCATTTCAATCCCGTGGCGGCTAATGTCGAAATACAAATTGTCGCTGAAAAGGGCTAAAAATTGAACGCCTAGTAAACGACCTTTGGCTAAAAGCGCTCCGTGCTGTTTAATGGTAGAAACAAAATGCTTTGGCATATTTTGCTTAGTGAACACCAGCGCTTCACCGCACAAAGCCCCCACCTTGGTTCCGCCAATATAAAAAACATCGCATAAACGGGCAAGATCGGCCATGGTTACATCGGTTTCCTCGCTCATTAAGCCATAGCCTAAGCGAGCACCATCCAAATAAAGTGGAAGCTCAAATTCCCGACAGACAGCTGACAGTGCCGTAAGCTCTTCTAAAGAATAAAGCGTGCCGTACTCTGTAGGATGAGAAATATAGACCATGCCAGGAGCTACCATGTGTTCGTAGGTGACATCGGCATAAAAATTTTCCACATACTCCCGTACTTGACCCGCATCAATTTTGCCTAAATGATGAGGCAGAGTTAACACCTTATGACCGCAAAACTCAATGGCGCCAGCTTCATGGGTGCTGATGTGTCCGGTATCAGCTGCCAAAACACCTTCGTAATTTTTCAGCAGTGCTGTAATCACGATTTGATTGGTTTGAGTGCCGCCCACTAAGAATTTAATTTCCGCCTCTGGGCAGTCCAGCTGTTGGTGAATTTTTGCCATCGCCTGTTGGGTGAAGCTGTCGGTTCCATAGCCTGGCTCTTGCTGCAGATTGGTTTCCAGCAACAGCTGCAGCACCTTTTCGTGGGCACCTTCAGAATAATCGTTTTCAAATGATAGCATTAATTTTCCTCCATTTCCTTGGGAACCACTTGGCCCAAAATTGTTTCAATCGTATTCATAGCTGTTTCCAGCTGAGTAATTTCCTTGGTCTCCAAGGAGTGAAGCAGCTCTAAAATCTGCTTATTCGACTGTTCTTCAATGTAGCGATTCAACGCTTCGCCTTCATCAGTTAGAAATAGACGAAAGATTCGCTTATCGTTAGGATCATTTTCTCGCAGGATATAGCCGGCTTTTTCCAATTTGTTGACTATGCGACTCAAGTAGCTGCGATCCATGCGCATGAATTTGGCTAGCTGATTGGCAGTGGTTCCTTTATTACGGGCAATTTCGCCCAAAATCCGCATGTCAATCATGGAATAGTCCAGATTAAAGACTCTTTTGTCAAATACTCCTAAAATCCGAGTGTAGTAGCGATTGAACTGCCGAATGTTTTCAATAGTCATAAGCATTGCTCCCTCGTATGTTAAAGTAAGCATAATTATTTTAGTGGACTTTGTCAACTGTTTTTTTGCATTTGATTGGTGATTGTGTTTGGCAAAGCTAAATGGCTTCTATAAACACCCTGAACAGTTTTGAAATTTGTAAGGAGGGACTAGCTATTAATCAACTATTGTATTCCCTTTCATGATTGTGCTACCCTTTAGAAGGGGAAATGGGGGATAAGGATGCGTTTGATTGAGCCTTGGGAAAATATTGAGATTACCGTGTTGACCGCCAACAGTGTGTGGCAGCATTTTGACAACAATATTCATCTGCTTTATGTTTTGGCAGGAGAAGTGACGATTGAAAAAGAAGACACGGTTTTAGCTTTGCAGAAAAATGATTTTTACCTTTTATCGAAATCGGCGGTGCATACCGTGTACGCAGAAGATGCTCGTGCTTTTGAGATTGTGCTGCATTACTTCTTTGAGGATCAGGAGGGAGTTGTGTTTGCGGGAAATTCCGCAACTGAAAGCAAAAGCTTGGATCATCAGGTGATTCAATCCATTGAACAGCTGCTGAAATTGTATATTTTGCAAGACAAGCATCCAGCTGCGGAAGTTTTTGAAGCTTACTTTCATTTGATTCGTTTGCTGGAGAAGGAGTATACGCAGCCAGCCAGTGTGGAAGAAGAACGCAGTATTAAACAAAAGGTGTATGAGTTAAAGTTCTACATTGATAACAACTTCGATAAGGATATTCGTTTGTCAGATATTGCCAATAAGCTTTATATTTCAGAACAGTATTTGTCACGGCTGTTTTCGACCGAAATTGGGATGCCCATGAACGAATATTTGATTCGCAAGCGGTTAGAAAAGGTGCGTAAGGATTTGCTGGAAACGGAGAAATCGATCACGGATATTGCTTTTTCGGCAGGCTTTTCCAATATCAACTCCTTTAATCGATTGTTCAAAAAGTACCAGGGCTTGACGCCTAGTGAATTTCGCAAGGAAGTAAAGGCTGAAGCCAAGGTGGCACCACAGTACTACAGTTTAGGGGAAGAGGACATTCACAATTTAGCGAGCTATTTTAAGGAAAAAGAAGCGCAGGTGGATGATGAAACCATTCAAGTCTCAATGCAGCAGGTGCTTCAGCAAAATTTCCAAAAAAATATGATTAATTTGGGTTACGCCGGAGATTTGACCCATGCCACCTTCGTTGATCAAATCGGCTATCTGCAGCAGAACAATCCGTTTGCCTATGGGCGAATTTGGGGGCTGTTCAGTGAAAAAATTCTGGAGCAGGTGGGGGAGCTGTATGATTTTTCAACAGTGGACGAGATTTTGCAGACGATGGTCAAAGCGGGGATTAAGCCTTTTTTGGAGCTGGGGTTTAAAGGCAAATTGATTCATGAGACGCATACGCAGATTATTAAGAGTCACTTATTTACTCGCAAGTCTAATCAGTTGTCGGATTTGCTGCACCGCTACCAAGCTTTTTTCCACCATTGTATCGATGTTTTCGGACTGGAGGAGGTTTCCAGCTGGATTATCGAGATTTGGAAACCTAATCGGCTGGTGCTGCAAACGATTGGCTGTGAGGAATTAACTAGGATTGAAGAGCAAGGCAGGGTGCTGAACCTCACGCGGGAAAAGGATTATATCCACGTTTTTTCTTTGATTAAGGAGCTGATTCAGCAAATTGTTCCCGGCATTCAAGTGGGCGGCTGCGGGTTAAGTCTGGATATTGAGGCCAACGATTTGAGTACCTTCCTAGCTCAGTGGACCAAAAGCAAGGCGGCACCGGATTTCATCAGTCTAGGAATTTATCCTATGGACGCGGTGAAGCAGCAGATCAATCAGCACAAAAAACGCCACGAGCCGATCTCGCCGGATTCCAATTACATGTTTCATCGCATGAAAAAGGTTCGGGATATTTTGTCAGAAATTGGCTACCAAGGGAAGGTATACATTACCGAATTTAATGTCACCATTTTGAATCGGGACATTATTAATGATACGGCTTTTAAAGGCAGCTATATTCTAAAGAACGTGTTGGCTGTGATTCCTTATTGTGACTTAATCGGCTACTGGCAGCTGACGGATTTATCCGTAACCACCTTTGATACAGCTAATAAGGAAATTTTTGGCGGCTCTGGCCTGATTTCTAAAAGCGGCATTCCTAAAATCGGTTACTATGCGTATCTCTTTTTAAGCAAGCTAAGTGATCAAGTAGTCTATCAGTCGGAGGATTTGTTGATTACTAAGGAAGCCCCGAATCGGATTCAACTGCTGTGCTTTTCCTACAGCCATCTGAATTCTACCTATTATTATGATTTCAACAGTGCCTTTACGCGAAGAAATGCTTCTGCCTTGTTTGCTTCAGCCAACGTACAAAAAAAGCAGCTGCTTCTCAAGGAGCTGAAGGAAGAAACCAGCCGCTACCGGATGAAAAGTTATCGAATTGGGCCAAGTGCGGGCAATATTTTAGAAGAAATTAATCAGGTCAGCAGTTCGGATCAGCTGGATGAGGAGCTGGTAACTTACTTGAAGCATCGGTGTCAGCCGCAAATAGAAGTCAGAGAGCTGCAATCCAGTCACCATCAGCTGAAGCTTGAAGTGGAGCTGGCTCCACAGGATATTCAATTTATCGACATTCAAAAGGTGTCTCGCTAAAAGGCTAGGACGCAAGTAGCTCTAAAAAACTAAACTAATGAACCCCTTCCGGAAAATCTATTAATAGTTTTTGGGAAGGGGTCTATTTTCTGTGGCAAGTCTTTTAGACTTTTTCTTCTAGGTGCAATTTCAGCCGCAGCAGCACTTCATTCAATAGGTCTAAGACAAGCTCAGATTTTTCAAGGGAGTAAAGTCTTTTGTCTCATACTTCACAGCTTTTTTATTTCAATTATTTCTTCCGAGCGACTTTGCGATATTTTAACGGAGTTATTCCTGCAATTTTCTTAAAGGAACGGACAAAATAGCTGGCTTCAACGTAGCCTAACTCATCACTGATTTCACTGATGGTCATATTGCTAGACTCAAGCAAATCCTTTGCCCAACGAACCTTCAATTCGGCATAAAATTGACTAAAAGGCTGTCCTAATTCTTCTTTTAATAAACGGCTAAGATAGCTAGTGCTCAAATTGGTTAGTTCTGCCAACTCTTGAAGACTAAGGTGGCTGGATTTATTGATAAATACGGCGTCAAGTGCCGGCTGCAACAGCGGATTTTTTGCGATATACTGCCCCTCTTTTTGGGTCAATCGGTTTTCTAATAAAGAAAGTTGTACATCATCACGAACCTGTTCAAGAACAGGAATTTCTGCTGTCTCATGAGAAACATTTCGCGAAGCTAGCCGCAAGCTTTGTTTATACGTTCGGACGAGGTAGTCTTTTTTTATCGCCTCTGTCACTATGTAGCTGCTTAATTTTTCTAGCATTACCGCTGTGTTTTGTAAATCAGTTAATGATAACACTGGATAGTTGTCGTAAAATGATCGGTATTCTTCAATAAACGCTGAAAAAATTGGATCAGAAGGAGTTCTTAGGACCTGCTCCAAGTTTTCTTGTTCCTTATCTAAGCGAATTTCCCCGGCCATAATCGCCCCTACATAATTATGATCCAACATAATGGGAATCGCTATGTCCACGATATCGAAATGGCAGCGATAAATATAGGGCTCACCGGTTCGAACAGCCTCCAAACCACCACGAGCATCACATTTCTCACAATAGGCTGCTAAAGTCGGATGCGCCCGAGCACGCTGACAAAAAGGTTGAACCTGACTGTGATGGGTGACCGGTTTGCCACGATAATCTACTAAAACAATGGCTAAATGTGTTGCAATAGCAATGGCCTCTTGAACCGCTTCCCACTTTTTTAGATCTAAGACCTGTTCTAATTCGAATTCCATCCCCAAAATTTTCACCTCTATCTCATTATAGAACAATGTAATGATAGCACAAGAAAGTTCTATTTCACAAAATAGTTCTATCTAAAATTGAAAGAAAACGCTATCTAAATTCAATGCTTATTGAATGGAAACGTTTTAGAATAATGGAGTAGTTAAATATTAGGAGGTCATTATCAATGAGAAAAGCACTAATCTTACCAACAAAATATGTTCAAGGCGAGGATGAATTACTAAATTTAGGTTACTTTGTTTCCACTTTTGGAAAATCTGCGTTATTGATCGCGAACCCTGAAGATGTTGATCGTGTGCGTCCACAACTGGAAGCGACTGCCGAAAAGTTTGACATTACTTTTATTGAAGGCGGATTCAATGGTGAAGTAACTCGTGCGGAAACCAAACGTCTACAGGAAATCGCTAAAGAAAAACAAACAGATTGCATTATTGGTTTAGGCGGCGGAAAAGCAATTGACGCTTCGAAAGTTGTAGCAGAGGGTGAAGCGCTGATTATTGTGCCAACGATCGCAGCTCAGGATGCGCCAACTTCTCATTCTGCTGTTTTATATCATGAAGATGGTTCCTTTGATGATTATGCTTACTTCAAGCAAAGCCCAAGTGTTGTAATGGTTGATACTAAGATCATTGCACAAGCACCAACTCGTTTCTTAGTTGCTGGTATGGGGGATGCCTTATCTACTTACTTTGAAGCCCGGGCAACCCACAACTCTTTTTCTCGGGTAAATGCTAGCTTACCGATGGGCTCTCGCGAAGGGTTAACTGAACCTGCAATGGGAACCTATGCTGCACTTGCCATGGCGAAGCTTTGCTGGGAAAATCTGCTAGAGGACGGCTTAAAAGCCAAAATCGCCTGTGATGCGAATGTGGTGACAGAAGCGCTGAATAAAATTGTTGAAACGAACATTCTACTTTCTGGACTAGGCTTTGAAAGTGGCGGTTTGGCTGCAGCACACGCTATTCATAATGGTATGACTGTTTTGCCTGGTGCCCATCATTATCTGCATGGTGAAAAAGTAGCCTTTGCAACAATTGCGCAATTGGTTTTGGAAGATGCAGACAAAGAAGAGTTAGAAACAGTACTTGATTTTTGTGACTCCATTGGTTTGCCGATCACGCTTTCCGATATCGGTGTTGAGGACATTACGTTTGAAGAGGCATTAGAAGTTGCCAAAATTGCGTGTATTCCGGAAGAATCGATTCATTCTATGCCATTTCCTATCGTTGTCGAAGAAGTAGCGAATGCGATTATTGTTGCCGATCGAATTGGTCAAAACTATAAAGAACGTAAGGGCTTGGTATAAATTAATGAAAAAAAGTATATTATTAGTTTCCCATAGCCAAGAAATTACTGATGGGTTAAAAGAGATGATTGAACAGATGCAGAAGGCTGAAACGGTCACCATTTTTTCTCTGGGTGGAACTTCTGAGGGGGAACTCGGTTCTGATCCACTCCGCATCATTGAAGCAATCAATGCTTCTGATGATGCCGAATGTTTGGTCTTTGCGGACCTCGGTAGTGCAGTATTAAGTGCAGAGCTGGTTGCCGACATGCTGGAGCCAGAACAACAGGCACGCTATCATTTAGTCGATGCGCCACTGATTGAAGGCGCTTTTGCAGGTGCAATCACTGCTGGAGTAACAGATGATCTGACAACGATCATTAACGAAGCAAAAAATGCTGGCAAGAAAGGCTGGAATTAGTGAATGAAAAAAATAATCAATAATCCTAGAGATATCATTGAAGAAATGCTGGAAGGCATTGTTAAAAGCTATCCATCGATTGTGCATCGCATTGATGATTCACGTGTGGTCATCAAAAATGCGGAAGCCAAACAAGTTGGCTTGGTTTCTGGCGGTGGTAGTGGTCATGAACCAGCGCATGCAGGTTTTGTTGGTGATGGCATGCTGAGTGCTGCTGTTCTTGGCGATGTTTTTACCTCACCAACCCCAGATCAAATTCATACTGCGATTATCAACGCTGATCAAGGCGAAGGGGTAATCCTAATTGTTAAAAATTATACTGGCGACATTTTAAATTTTGAAATGGCAAAAGACATGGCTGAAATGGACGACATCGCAGTAGAGATCGTTGTTGTTGATGACGATATCGCAGTTGAAAATAGCACCTATACAGCTGGGAAAAGAGGTGTCGCAGGGACTGTTTTGGTTCATAAGATTTTAGGTGATGCCGCGCGCAAAGGGGCTTCGCTATCTGAAATTAAAGCACTGGGAGATCAAGTAGTGGCCGCTACGAAAACGATTGGTGTTGCTTTAAGAGCAGCCACTGTACCAGAAGTCGGCAAGCCTGGATTTGAGCTGCCGGAAGATGAGATCGAGTATGGGGTAGGTATTCATGGAGAACCAGGATATCGTCGTGAAAAAATGCAGCCTTCCAATATTTTAGCCGCAGAGCTGGTAGAAAAATTGCTAGCAGATTATAGTGAAGTGCCAAAGAAAGTCGGCGTTTTAGTGAATGGCATGGGCGGCACACCTTTGATGGAGCAATTTGTTTTCGTCAATGATGTCTTAAATCTTTTAGCGAAAAAAGAAGTCGAAGTAGTCTTCAATAAAGTCGGTAACTATATGACATCGATTGATATGCAAGGCTTATCATTGACCTTGATTGATTTAGCTGAACAACAATGGATAGATGCACTAACAAGTAAAGTCACCACGATCTCGTGGTAAGGAGGACCCCTATGGAATTAACGGCAGAAAAAATACAAGCATGGCTGAACGCCTTTACTGATGCAATTGAGGCAAACAAGGATTACCTCAGCGAGTTGGATACGCCCATCGGTGATGGCGATCATGGAAACAATATGGCTCGTGGTATGGCAGCCTATCAAGCTGCTTTTGAAAAACAGCAGCCAGCAACAATTAGTGACACATTGAAAATTCTTTCGATGGCGTTGATTTCGAAGGTTGGTGGTGCTTCTGGTCCTCTATACGGTTCTGCTTTTATGAATATGACCAAAGCTACAAAAGGGCTAGCGGTCATCACCTCTGAAAAACAATTAGGAGAAATTGTGAATCAAGGACTTCAGGGAATTCAAGCGCGAGGTAAGGCGGTTGCTGAAGATAAAACGATGGTGGATGTTTGGATTCCAGTAGCCGCAGCGTTGAAAAATGGCGAGCTGACTAGTGAAGTGATTGAAGCTGCAAAGGAACATACCAAGGATTTAGTCGCAAAAAAAGGTCGGGCCTCTTATTTAGGTGAACGAGCGATTGGACATATTGATCCAGGTGCAGCTTCCAGTGGGATTTTATTCAAAACACTATTAGACACCATCAAAGACTAAGCAGCTGGAAACACAAGGAACATACACGACGATCATTTTTTGAAAAAGGTAAATTATCACCGCTGCTTACCTAATCATTACTCAAATTGTGATTACTACCCAAATGTAATCATTGGCGAAGAAAAAGTTGAAATAATTTTTACAAGAGCACAACGGTTCGAATTTTTTCGAATCATTGTGCTCTTTATAGTGTGCTAGGCATGGCATTTATCTAGCTGGTGAAAATCTAGTCACGAGTAGTTACCGCCAAGCGCAGTGAACTACAAGTCGAAATCAATGATGATGGGTCGAAGGAAGTGGTATGGTGAATCTCTTGAGCCTACGTACAGAAACTTGATGAGGTCAAATGATGGGTAAGGTTGCTCTACAAATCGAAGTCCAAAAGGTAAATGTAAGACCAAGACGGTAAATCAAAGCAAGATTGTATCATACAATCTTGCTTTTTTATGTGCAGTTAAACGATCCTCCCGCAAAAGTATCAATCAAATCTCCGCCAAACGCAGAGTATTCCAGCGAGCCAGCCCTTACAATTACCTTGTAAACGTTTACGAAAACAACTAAATCTGGGAGGTTCATATGGAAAAAGAAGTCTTTGACAATGAAATCAAGCTGGAGAAAAAAGGATTAACCAAATTTTCAATAATGGCTTACGGCTTAGGGGATTTAGCTAGTCAATTCGTTTGGACGTTTGTCGGCACTTATTTAACGGTTTTTTATACAGATATTGTCGGTTTAGCACCGATTGCAGTTTCCATGATTATGTTGGTGGCTCGTTTATGGGATGGAATCAATGATCCGATTATGGGGATGATTGCAGAACGAACCCGCAGCAAGTTTGGTCGTTTCCGTCCATATATTGCTTTTGGTTCACCGTTTTTAGCACTATTTTCGGTATTGACCTTTACTGGTCCTTTTGGGAATGGGACTGCCGGAGTTATCTGGGCTGCAGTCATTTATATCATTGCCGGCATGATTTACACTCTGGTGAATATTCCTTACGGTGCTCTGGCTGCAGTGATGAGCGAGGATGCCAATGAACGCAACCAATTAAATGCGTGGCGTTCGGTAGGAATGAATGTGGGTATGATTATTGTGAACTCACTGTCTTCGTTCATTATGCTAGCTTTTTCAGACGGTGCAAAGGTTGCGACAGGCCGCGGCTATTTTATGACTGCTTTGATTTATGCCGTTATTTCGATTCCGATGTGTTTTGCTGTATTCGTGACTTCCCGTGAAGTTGTGCAGCCGATGAAAAATGAAAAGAAGGTCCCTTTTAGTACGACGATTAAAAATGTTATTGGCAACAAATATTTAATGATCGTTTTCTTGATCATGATGCTGCAGATGACGGCTTTTATGGGACGAATTGCGGTTACGACCTTTTATGTCATTTACTGTTTAGGCGCCTTTACTTTAATTGCGCTATTAATGACGATTCCGTCTATTGGCGGTGCAGTATGTTCCCTAGCAATCGTTCCGCTCGTTCGCAAGTTTGGCAAGCGTAATGTATTAATGGTTTCCTTGATCCTGCAAGGAATTGGCTTGTTAGTTGTATATTTTGCTGACTTTGACAATCTGCCAATGATTATTGCTGGGCATGTCATTTTTGGATTGTTTAATATGGGCTTTCCCATCTCCTTGTCGCTGGTTTCCGACTCGGTGGATTATCAAGAATTAAAATCTGGTGTTCGGACAGATGGTACCGCATATGCTACGTATGGTTTAGCAACGAAAATTGGAAATGCTTTAGGTGCTTCTGTTGGTATTATGCTGCTGCACAGCTTTGGCTATCAGGCCAACATGGAGCAGACCGCAGCTACCAAGGATGGAATCAACCTAGTGGTTAACCTAATTCCGGCAATTCTTTTCTTTTTAGCAGCTATTGCCTGTTTGCTATGGAACCTAAGCGATCAGGATACGGATGATATTCGGAAACAATTGGATGAAAAACGCGCAGCAAAGCAATAAACAACGAAAAAGTATGGTTTAATTTTGCACAAAAATAATTTGTGCATCACCAAACACAAAAATGTATCATCTTTTCTTTTGGCAGGTGACGAGTGTTTCTGTCTGCTCCACAGTAAACTAATCATTGTAAGCGATACCTAGTAAGAACAGCTGACCCGGTGGTTTTCCACCGGGCAGTACAACAAGGAGGAAATCTAGTGAAAAAATTGAAATTTGGCATTATCGGGTGTGGCGGCATTGCCAATCAAAAACATTTGCCAGCCTTGGCGAAATTAGCTGATCAAGTAGAATTAGTGGCTTTTTGCGACACGATCATTGAACGGGCGGAAGCAGCAGCTGCAACTTATGGAACAGCCGACGCGTTAGTTACAGCGGATTATCAAGAGGTAGTTAAACAAAAAGACATCGATGTGATTCATGTTTTAACCCCGAATGTTTCCCACTCGGAAATTACCGTGGCTTCTTTAGAAGGCGGCAAGCATGTGATGTGTGAAAAACCGATGGCGATTAATTATGCAGAAGCTAAAAAAATGCTGGATGCAGCCAACCGAACCGGAAAAAAATTAACCATTGGCTATCAAAACCGTTTCCGGGCAGATTCATTGGCGACCTACGAGGCCTGCAGCAAGGGTGAACTAGGAGAAATTTACTTCGCCAAAGCCCATGCCATCCGTCGCAAAGGTGTGCCAACTTGGGGAGTATTCCCGGATAAAGCGAAACAAGGCGGCGGACCGCTGATTGATATTGGAACGCATGCACTGGATCTGACCTTGTGGTATATGAACAACTACAAACCCAAAATGGTCTTAGGCTCTACTTATCAAAAATTGAAGGACAATCCGATGGGCAACATGTTTGGCCCGTGGGACCCAGAAAGCTTTGAAACGGAAGATTCAGCCTTTGGGTTAATTAAAATGGAAAATGGCGCCACTATTTTCTTAGAAGCGGCATGGGCCTTGAACATGATCAATCCGAAAGAAGCGCAGGTGACCTTATGCGGAACCGAGGGGGGAGCAGAAATGTTTGGCAAGGCCTTTTTGGATCAAGGCTATGTGGTCTTCAATCAGGCAGCCCATAATCAGCTGGAGCAAACCCAACCCTCTGATGCGGGTGGCGTTTTCGGCTTTGAAGGCAGCAGCTTAGAGCAAAAGGATGCCGAGGCTAAACAATGGGTAGAAGCCATTTTAAATGATACCGAACCTTTAGTGAAACCAGAACAAGCTATTGTGGTAACACAAATTTTGGAAGCCATTTACCAATCCGCTGAAACGGGGAAAGTTGTAGAGCTGTAAGTACAATTGTCGGATGAGCGGTCGCCGCTCGTCCGTAAATAGAAAATAGGAGGACCAATCATGTCACGAATTAAAACAGCCGTTAGTTTATATAGTTTGCAGGATGAATACTTGAATCACCGCATGAATCTGGATGATTTAATGCAATTTTTAAAAGAAAACCAGGTGGAGGGTGTCGAAATTTTACCCGATCAAATGATCAAAAATGCCCCCCATCCTAGCGAAGAAGCGGTCGCTCATTGGCAGGAATTGCTGGCAGAAACAGGGATCACACCGGTGATTGCCGATGTCTTTTTGAACACCAATCTGTACAACAACCGCAGCTTGACTAAGCGGGAATGCATTGATTTGTTAATCGAAGAAATCAAACAAGCCCATCGTTTAGGCTTCAAATTGATTCGTTTAGTTTCAATGGTGCCTTATTGGGTATGTGAACCGCTGCTGCCTTATTGCCAACAATATGATGTCACAATCGCACTGGAGATTCATGCCGGGATGGCCTTTGACGAACCGGAAACCTTGCACTTTATTGAAGAAATGAAGCGGCTTGATTCACCATACATCGGCTTAGTCATTGATACGGGTATCTTTTGTCAAAAATTCCCGCGGGTGGTCGTTAATTATGAGCTGAATAACGGTGCCAGTCCAGAAATGTTTGCTTATTTGGACGAATTGTTTGCTCAAGGCACAGATTTGCATCGGGCGATGAAAGAAAACAACGGCGAATTTCCTGAGGCGTTCAAAAAGGTCATCAAAACCAAAGAAGACCAAATGTTTTCTCATTTGTGCGACGGCTACGAAAACTATCCCTTCAGCGTGTTGGATGAGTACATGCCTTACATTAAGCATTTCCACTTCAAGATGTTTGAAATGACGCCGGAAGGTCCTGAATATTCCATGGACTACAAAGCACTGCTGGAATACTTGCACGAAAAGAATTACGACGGATATGTCGCTACCGAGTATGAAGGCAATCGTTTCACCCTGCCAGGAACACCCATGCAGGAAAAAGAACAGGTAGCAGCTAATCAACAGTATTTGCGGGCTTGCCTGAAGGAAATTCAAGGATCGGAGGAAGCATAGCATGTTTGATAATAATGTATTCAAAAAAGACAGCTGCAAAAATATTGAAGAAAACGGGGCAGTTATCGGCTACGAGCTGCAAACCTTAATTACCTATTATCGTGGAATTCCCTTATCCATGGTGGAATTCATCAAAGTAGCAGTAGATGGCGTGGAAGAATCCGCTGATGCAATCCAGCTTTCGATTGATCAGGAAGATTGGTTTACATTAAGTGAAGCGGCTACCGTGACAACCTACAAATGGGAATATGGCGAACCATTGTACATTCGTGTATTAAAACCAGGTGGATTGTCACATGGAGAGCATCAGGTTGCTTTGACGGTAGCCACCAGAACTGCCTACATACCTGTACCGCTGGTAGGAGTGAAGGAACGAGCTGTGACAGTTTAAGAAAAGGGGAAAAACGATGTTAACGATTGGAATTATCGGGTACGGCTTCATGGGACAGACCCATGGTGAGACCTTAAAAAAATTAGATTATGCTAAATTGGCAGCGGTGTGTGATATTAATCAAGATCAGCTGAAGGAAGTACCAGCTGACGTGAAGACTTTTTTGAAGGCAGACCAGCTGTTAGCGGAAGAGGACATTAATACAGTCATCCTCGCTGTGCCCAACCATTTGCATTTAGACATGGTGAAAAAAGCTGCGGCTGCCCAAAAAGATATTATTTTGGAAAAACCAGCAGCAATGAACGGGGAAGAATTTGAAGAAATGATGGCTGTTACCGAAGCAACCGGTGTTCGTTTTACCATTCATCATCAGCGCCGCTGGGACAAAGACTACCGCTTAATGAAGGAAGTGGTGGAAAGCCAAACCTTAGGCGATATTTACACAATCAAAAACTCCTTGTACGGCTTCAACGGCAACATGCACGACTGGCATATCTATCCAGAATTTGGCGGCGGCATGCTGTATGACTGGGGTGTGCATTTATTGGACCAGATGCTGTGGATGATTCCCGGCAAGCTGAAGACGGTTTACGCAGATGTCCGCAATGTCATTAATCAAAATGTAGATGATTATTTCAATATTCAGTTGTATTTTGACAGCGGCATTACCGGTCAGGTGGAATTAGGTACTTATTTCTTAAAGGATGAACCTAGTTGGTTTGAACGTCATTGGTTTGTAGGAGGCAACAAAGGCAGTGCTTATGTGGACGGCTTCAATCCTCAAGGAAATATCGTGCGTACCAGTCAGCTGTTGACCAATGTTCCCGGCAAAATTACGATGACCGCCGCTGGTCCGACCCGCTCCTTTGGTCCACCGCCAGAAGGTCGTCTTGTAACGGAAGACTTGCCAGATGTGACGGTGAACCATCGAATGTTCTTTGATCATTATCAAAAATATGTCGCCGGCGAAGAGGAGCTGGTGGTGAAGCCGACAGAAATTTTGCGTTTGATGAAGCTGTTGGATGCTGTTCGGGAGTCTGCCCGAACTCATCGCTCAGTTGATTTTGAATAGAAAGAAGGAAAAAAGATGCAATTAGGACTGGTTTCGGCCATTTTAGACCAAAGTGATTTTTATGAAATGATTGATATTGTGGCGGAAAACGGCTTGGAATGTGTCGAGGTAGCTTGCTGGCCCGCGGGCAAAGCCGAACGTCGTTATGCAGGGGTCTCTCATATTGACACGGAAAATTTAACCAAAGAAATCGCCGAAAAGTACAAAGCCTACGCAGCCGAAAAACAGGTAGCTCTTTCAGCTTTGGCCTATTATCCCAACCCATTAGATGAAGATTTAGCCAAACGAGAACAGGTAATCCAACATTTGTATTCCGTGATTGATGCAGCTAAACTGCTGGATGTGAATCTAGTGACCACCTTCATTGGTCGGATGCCCAGCAAGTCTGTATCTGAGAATCTAAAAGAGATGGTTAAGGTCTGGCAGCCGCTGTTGGCACATGCTGAAAAGCAGCAGGTGAGAATCGCAATTGAGAATTGTCCGATGCTGTTTACGGAAGACGAGTGGCCTGGCGGACAGAACTTAATGACAACGCCCGCTTTATTTAGAAAAATTTTCACCCTGCTGGACAGCGACTATTTAGGCTTGAATTACGATCCGTCTCATTTTGTTTGGCAACAAATGGATTATCTTGCACCTATCTATGAGTTCAAGGACAAGCTGTTTCATATTCACTACAAAGACATCAAGCTGTATTGGAACAAATTGCAGGAAGTAGGTATTATGGCAACCCCGTTAGAATATATGTCACCCAAGCTGCCTGGTTTAGGGGATGTGGATTGGGGCAAATACGTTTCGGCCTTGACTGATGTGGGCTATAACGGCTATACCTGTATTGAAGTAGAGGATCGTGCGTACGAGTCCGATTACGTCGATGTGCAACGCTCCATTAAGCAAAGCACCCATTATTTGCGGAATTTTGTTTAGCAGGTGAGGTAAATGAAAAATAGACAAAAAATACTCGGTATTGATATTGGCGGCACCAGTGTCAAATTCGCTTTGATGGATGTACTAGGAAATATCGAAAAAAAGTGGACAATTCCCACGGACATCTCAGAACGAGGCGCTAAGATTCCAGGAGATATTTGTACATCTGTCCGTAGGGTTCTAGGCGATCAACAAATAAAGGAAGTATCTGGCATCGGGATCGGAGTGCCCGGACCTATTTCGCCGGATGGTCATACAGTGGTTCGAGCGGTTAATCTGGATTGGGAAGAAGTGCCCTTAAAAAAGATTATCCAGCAAGAACTCGGTGTGGATACCTGCCTGCTAAACGATGCCAATGCAGCCGCTTTAGGAGAAATGTGGCAGGGAGCGGCTAAAGGCAAATCCAATTTGTTGTTTGTCACTTTAGGGACAGGTGTCGGCGGTGGAATTGTTTTAAATGGAGAAGTTTTGAACGGCTGTCATTCTGCCGGCGGGGAAATTGGGCATATCCCGGTTCGTTCTGAGGAAGATCGCTTGTGCGGCTGCGGCGGTCGTAATTGTTTGGAAACCTTCGCTTCGGCCACCGGCTTGTCTTACAGTATGAAAAAGAAATTAAAGGAGTGCAATGAGCGCTGGCCACAAGTAACACCACCGCTGATTTTTGCCAAAGCTGCTGAAGGTCATTCTGCCGCGCAGCAAGTCTTGGAAGAATTTGTCGACATTTTAGGTCAGGCGATTGCCGGAATTCTGAACACGATTGATGTGGAGGAAGTGGTGATTGGCGGCGGACTTTCAGAAGCAGGTGCTGACTTAATCGACCCGCTGACGGCGAAAATCAATCAGTATGCTTTCCCGCAAATTCGCGGACAGATCTCAGTGAAGAAGGCCGAATTAGGCAATGATGCGGGAATCTATGGTGCGGTCTACGCCCATTCATTTATAAAAAACCTTCAAGAGGGGGAATGCGATGGATTAATCGTTAAAAACGTTTAGTCTTCACCCTGCTAAATGGGCAGAGCCATTAAAAAAATATACAGAAGAAGACATCTTGGGCAGCTCCTGCTAGGAACGCTCAGGGTGTCTGTTTATCATGAGATTCGATGGAATAAAAACCCAATTAACGAAAGATGTTTCTTCTGTTAACTGGGTTTTCTACTATTAAAGCGTTATCTCACCATTCGCGGCTTCTTCCTTCAAAGCATCAATGATAGCCATACCTGAACTAGTACCAATGCGCTCTGCTCCGCAAGCCAGCATTTTCTTGAAGGTTTCGGCATCGCGGATACCGCCAGCAGCTTTGATCTTTACCTTTGGTCCCACCTGTTCCTTCATCAGTTTCACGTCTTCAAAAGTGGCCCCACTTGGAGCAAAGCCAGTAGATGTTTTAATGAAATCAGGCTCAACTTCTTTGGCAATGTGACATAGAGCGATTTTTTCTTCCTCTGTTAAATAGGCATTTTCAAAAATCACCTTTGAAATCACCTGGTTCTCACGGCAAACTGCTACGATTTGCTGCATTTCATCCTTTAAATAAGCCCAATTCTTGGCTTTTACTTCCGTTAGATTAATGACGTAATCGATTTCGGTGGCACCGATCTCGATAGCGTTTTTCGTTTCGAAAACCTTGACAGCAATCGAAGTTTGACCGAGTGGGAAGCTGATGGCTGCGCCGATTGCGACATCGCTGTCAGCTAAATACTCGTGACAAAGTGCCGATTGCACTTGGTTGATGGCTACCATCTTAAAGTGATAAGCCTTCGCTTCCTCGCAAAGGGTCTTCATATCCTCTCTGGATGCATAAGGTTTTAAATTAGTGTGGTCAATCATTTGTGCTAACTGATCAATTGAATAAGTTGTCATTCGTCTTCCTCCTTTTATGTTATTACATAATACATCATAAGTCAGATTTTTAGCGATGTCAAGACAAAAAATATTTACATTTAGATGTTGACATCGCTTTCTAAGGAGGTTATTATTTGGTTAAGTTTTAAAATGTAATTACATAAAAGGGAGCGGATGAGGAAAATGCAGATTATGTTAGCTACACATGGTACATTTTGTCAGGGGATTGTAAATAGTTATCAAATGATTGCTGGGGTTAACGAAAAGCTTCATACGATCAGCTTAACGGACGATGGAATTGGAACATTTAAGCAAGAATTTCAAATGAGAATGGATAATTTATTGACAGATGAGGTGTTGATAATTACTGACATAAAGGGAGGAACTCCTTACAATGAAGCCTTTAATTATCATTTAAAGCATCCCCAACAGGTTCGAGTTATAGCAGGCATGAACTTGCCTATGTTAATTGAAGCAGGATTGGCGATGGAAACCCTCACCTTAGATGAGCTCTATCAGTTGGCTTTAACTACTGGAAAAGCCGGAGTCGCTGGTACTGATGAGGATGATCTCGAGGATGAAATTGAGTTTTAGACACACTTGAAAAAGAACGTATTCAGCAAGCACCTATTTAATAAAACATAAATTGGAGGAAAAACATCATGACAATTACATTAGCAAGAATTGATGATCGTGTGATTCACGGTCAAACGACTACACGTTGGACGAAGGCGCGTTCGGTACAAGGAATTTTAGTAGTTGGCGATGACATTGCACAGGACGATTTGCGCAAACGAGTATTAAAAGCAGCAGCAGGTAATTTAAAGCTGGGCATTTACACGACAGAGCAAGCAATGGAAAGTATTCCCAAGGGCAAAGACTCCAACAAAGATTTTTTCCTTATCAGTAATTCCCCGCAAACCTTTGCCAAGCTGGTTGAGTTGGGTGTTGATTTTGGCAAAAAGCTGAATGTCGGGCCGATGAATACCCGCGAAGGTGCTAAAGTATTGGGACGCACAGTAGCGATTGATCAAAAAGATTATGAAGCTTTTGAATACATGGATCAGCAGGGAATTGAAATTGGCTTTCAGCTGCTGCCGGATGATGAAACCAAACCTTGGAAGGTTATGAAAGAAAAATACAACGCAATGGCGGACTAACAGGAAAATAAGGAGGAAAGAAAATGGAAGGAAGTTTGTTTTTACCAGCATTGCTGACGGGAATTTTTTGTTACTTAGGAGCAATTGAAAGTCCCTGGCTGTTCGGGATGAGTGGCGGATTTTATGTAGTGGGTCGGCCGCTGGTAGCTGGATTATTGACCGGTCTTGCTTTTGGTGAAGTTCAAGCAGGGGTTTTGTGCGGCTTAGCAGTACAGGCTGTTTTCATTGCGAACCTGTCAACTGGCGGTGCCACGAATAGTGAAATTACCTACGCAGCCTACGGTGGGATTGGCTTGGCCTTAGCTACGACTAAAGATCCTGCAGTTGCTGTTACCTTATCGATTTTGATTGGTCAAACCTTTGGACTTATTTTCTATAATACGCGAATGGCTCTGTACTCCTTTTGGAACACTCGGGCTCAAAAGGCAGCAGAAAACATTGATGATCGTGGGATTACCATGAATCATGTGGTATATCCGCAGATTACAACGTTTCTTTTGCGGGCTGTACCAATTTTTGCAGCAATTTTCTTTGGCCGCAGCTTAGTAGATTGGTTATTGTCCAACGTTCCGCAAGTTGTGACAGACACAATTTCCGTTTTAGGTGGCGTATTGCCAGCGTTGGGAATTGCTATGCTGATGGGAATTGTTATTAAAGACAAGATTCATTTAGTCTTTTTCTTCGCGGGCTTTGTATTAATGGCTTTTGCGAAGTTAAACATGATTGCATTAGTATTTTTGGCTGCGATGGTGGCGTATATTGTTTACCTAAGCACAGGAAAAGGCACAAACAACGGCAGTGCACCGGCGGCAGCGGATGCTGGACCAGCTGTGGATGTTGCTTATGAAGACGATGACTTATTTTAGGAGGGTAAAGTGATGGAGAAGGTTGAACAACGATTAAGCAAAAAAGAATTACGACAAATTTGGAAACGCTGGGGCTTCACGCACTTATCTTCCATGAGCTACGAAAAATTACAGGCGCATGCTTGGGCATTTTCTTACCTGCCTTTTGCTGAGAAATATTACAAAAATGATCCAGATGCTAAGCGGCGATTGCTGCTCCGTCATTCGATGTTTTACAATACTGAACCGCAAACGGGGCAATTAATTAATGGAATCGTGGCTTCTTTGGAAGAAGAAATTGCTTTAGGTGGCGACGTGCCGGAGGAAATGCCGATTAACATTAAAACTACTCTGATGGGACCTTTGGCCGGAATTGGCGATTCGATTATACAAGGGATTATTGTTCCGATTCTCTTATCGATTGGGATGGGGTTGGCAGCAGGCGGCAATGCCTTGGGACCAGTGTTTTATTTAGTAAGCTATGGCATTATCGGTCCGCTGATTTCTTATTTATGTTTTATGAACGGTTATCGTTTAGGGGTGAATGCCATTGATGTGATTATTGGTGAGAATGCGAAACGGATTACTGATGCCTTTAATATTTTAGGGATTATGGTAGTGGGTGGACTGGCTGCATCGAATATTGCGTTGACAACGGCCATTAAAATTCCTATGGGAGACGAAGTGCAGGAGCTGCAAAATGTTTTGGATGGTATTTTTCCAAGCATCTTACCATTAGGCATGGTTTTATTGGCTTGGTATTTATTAACATCTAAGCAATTAACTGCGACTAAAGTCATTTTAGTTTTAACAGTGATTTCAGCAGTTGGAGTGGTAATAGGGGTATTTTAGGAGGACATCATGTATATTTTAGAACCAATTTCTAAGGAAAGAATCTGGGGGACTCCTCGACTGCAGCAATATCAAGGAGACGAGGAAATTGAAAAGATCGGCTCAGTATATTCTGCTAGTGGGATTCCAGAAATTGATAGTCTGGTTCGTAATACCGATTGCACGTTAAGTGGCTTGATTCAGGAGGATCCTCAGAAATTTGGTTTATTGCCAGGGGAAGATTTCCCTCTCATCATCTCTTTTACTGCCTGTGACGAAAATTTGAGTATTCAGGTTCATCCAACCGATGCGTTTGCACAGAATCATGAGGGGGCACCGTATGGTAAAAGCGAAGCCTGGTATTTTATTACTCCGCCTGCCACTGGTTGGATTTACGCAGAGCAAATGTCTTCAGACAAGCTAGCTATTACAGAGGCAGTTAAGACGAACAACTATCAAAAAATTTTGAAGCAGTATCCTGTAGCAGCTAAAGAGCTGATTTATATCCCTTCCGGAACGATTCATGCGTTAACTAAAGGCTCACTGGTTTATGAAATTCAGCAATCGACGGATATCACTTATCGGTTTTACGATTATGATCGAACAGATGGAAACGGTGAAAAACGGGAGCTTCAGGTAGAGTCAGCGTTAAACACCCTGATTCCCGATCAGCAAGTTAAGAAGAGCACCTTTGCACTGAATCAGACAGTCGACCAGCGGGAATTTACCATTCAACATTTAGAGGTTACAGGAGAGCTAAAGAACCCAGCACCGATTGCTAGTGTGTTGACCATTCTTTCTGGGGAACTGATTTTAGCTGAAAATGTTTGTGAGGCAGGTCAAAGTCTTTTATTATTGCCAGGAGAGGAGGCTATTCTTCCTGGCAAGGCTGACTGTGTACTAGCAACACCAAACCCTTATTGGCGCTATAGTTGAGGTCAGCTTTGTATGCTATAATAGTAAGGATAATTTATTGAGGAGCAGATGATCAATGAGTATCCCATTACACAAAAAAATTAGCGAGGACTTGCTGCAAAAAATCAAATCCGGCGTCTATCCTGAAAATGAACTGATCCCTACTGAACACGAGCTTGTTGAAATGTATGGTGTTAGTCGGCCGACTATTCGCCATGCGTTGCAATCGTTGGTTAATGAGGGTTATTTAGAAAAGCGTAAAAAACGCGGTACCGTAGTAACCAAGCCAAAATTCCAGCAAGAGTTTACTCATGTAATCGAGAGCTTTGATTCCGAAATGAGCCGCAAGGGAATTGCTCCTAAGACCAAAATTTTAAACTTCACCATCATGAAGGCGAGTGATGAAGTAGCCGAAAATCTTAGGCTAAACAAAGGTGACAAAGTCTACAAGCTGATTCGTTTACGTTATGCCGAAGATAAACCAGTTGTTTTGGTTACTAGTTACATTCCTCATTATTTATTTCCTAGATTTCAAGAGATTGATTTCACTCAGGAAAAGCTGTATAAAGCATTGGAAGAGGCTGGCTATCCCGTGATCGCAGTTTCTCGTAAGCTTGAGGTTATCAAGGCGGATGAAACCACAAGTGATTTGCTGGATGTTGAGATTGATGAGCCGCTGTTCTATTTCCATACTCAAGGCTTTTCTAATGACCGACGACCAGTTGAATATTCTATTTCTAAATATCGCGGCGATTTGAATTATTTCGTGTTTGAATTGTCACAATAAGACTAATAAAGCAGGCAGGAATCAGAGATATTCTGGTTCCTGTTTGTTTTGCGTATTTATATATAGTAGAAAAAATTGCTGGTTATTCAAGTTCCTGTTTTACGGAGTAAATACAGAAACAGTTGCTGGAAGTTTCGGATCAGCTTGACCTTTATCTCGTAAACGTTTACCATAAAAGTTGGATAGTGACTAGTGCGACTAGGCTAAACCTGTTAAGAGAAGGCTTTCTTTGAGGCTTATTCCTTAACGGGTTTTTTCATGAATCGGGGGATTCGCGAAGTCTTTCTAATTAAATATTCGAGGTGAAAAAATGGAAAAACTAATCTTTTTAGATGTGGATGGCACGTTGTGCAATGATGCGGGAATCATCCCTGAAAGTGCTAAAGAAGCAATCAATCAGGCGGCAGCGAAGGGTCACCAATTTTTCTTGTGTACGGGACGTTCTAAAGCAGAAATTACGCAAGAAGCATTAGATTTGCCGTTGAGCGGAATTATCGGTGCCGGCGGCGGGTATTGTGAAGTAGACGGGGAGGTAATTTTGCATAAGGTCTTTGATTCGGCGGAATTGTTAAAGCTGATTGAGTTCTTAGAAAGCAACCAGATTGATTATTACTTGGAGTCAAATAAGGGCTTGTTTGCCAGCGAAAATTTGAAAACGGCTTTAACCAAGCTGACTTTAAAAGGTGTTTCGGCTGACAGTGAAGAAGGCAAGTCACGGTTAGGAAAAATTCAATGGTTCATGGATTTGTTGATTGAGGACAAAGAGCAAATTGATTATGAGGACGTCAATAAGGTTTCTTTTGTAAACCATTCGATTCCTTATGAAAAAATTCACGATAAATATTTTGGAGACTTCCAAATGATGCGCAGCACGGTACCAGCATTTGGACCAGACAGTGGTGAAATCGGCATTAAGAATATCCATAAAAAAAGTGCGATTGAAGCAGTTTTGAAGCATTTGGATAAAGATAAGGCCGATACTTATGCGTTTGGCGATGGACATAATGATGTGGAAATGTTTGCCGCGGTTGCCACCGGGATTGCGATGGGCAATGCCTGTGCGGAACTATTAGCCGTTGCTGATGAAGTGACGACCTCACCGGACGAAGACGGGATTGCTTTGGCTTTGAAAAAACACAAGCTGGCGTAAGCTTGAGGGATAGATGACGAACGGGTACAGGACACAACTTTTTGTTTCCTGTGCCTTTTTTATATTCAATTTTCAAATGACAAATGTTATAATTATATAATGATTTTAGTTCTACGCGTGTATTCTTGTTAGAGAAGGAATAAACCAATAGGAAATGTTGTTTTTGGAATTGGATTTATCTAGTTTTTTAATTTTAAAGGGTGCTTATTAAAATGGGGAATAACTTGTTGGTTTCAAACCAAAGAAGTTAAATAATAAAAAAGGGGTTTTAAGGATGGAAAAAGGCAAGAATTTGTTACGTTGGGGGATTATGCTGGTAGCATCATTGTTCCTATTTAGTGCATGTGGGGCTGGTACTTATGATGCTAGTGGCTATGTTAAGAGTATGCTGGATGCACAAACACGAGGAGAATATGATCAATATCTTGAGCTGACAGAATCTACTAAAGAAGACGCAGAGGATCTATATAATAAGGCGATTGAAATGCAAATGGACGCGATAGATGCAGATGCGCTTTCCGATGAATTATCTGAAAAATACGAAGAGCTGTTCAAAAAAATATATAAACAAACAAAATATACAGTTGGTGAAGCAAAAGAGGGTGACGATGACAGCTTCACTGTACCGGTAGAAGTCGAAACATTGCAGTTGTTCGAAGGGCTTAAAGAGGATCTGGCTGATTTTCAGAAAGAACTGACAACTGAAGTGATGGCGCAAATGGCTGAAGACGGTACGGCTCCGGATGAGCAAGAGCTTACCGAAAAGGCATTCCAACGTATGTACGACTTTTTAAATGAAAAAGTAGAAAATCCAACCTATGGTAAAAAATCAACGGTTGAGGTGAAGGTTGCTAAAAACAGCGATGATTTTTATGAAGCCGACCAGTCAGACATGGAAGAAATTGAGAAAAAATTAATTGATACAGATGTTGCTGGCGTCCAATAAATAAGTAGAAACCGCGAAGTCCTCAAGCTTCGTGGTTTTTGAGTACAAGATAGTATACTTTTATATTTATGCTAGTAAACGGTTGGAAAAGAAGGCGAACATGATGCAATCAGCGAACTACTGAGACTTTCAAAATAGTGAGTCTGCTCCAAACGAAGAATTGGGAAAGCCTGAGCCTTTACGTTTTGCTTATTCTGACGATTGGTCTCACAGGATCAATCCAATAGATCGTTTAATTTATCGTGTTGAGGCTGATAGGATTTACTTATTAGCCTGTCGACTTCATTATCAAAAATAAGGAAGGACTTTGCTCATCGTAATCAGCAAAGTCCTTCCTTTTTAAATTGTCCGAACGGGACGAGCCTCGATATAGCCACGATAACCTTGGGGCTCCAATTGAACCCGTGGAGCATCCTCGTCCGACCAAACACAATTACACTGACTAGGATCATAAGCGTCGATTTGCTGCATCAAATCCACAATGGCCGCTTCAAAATGCTTTTCCTCATAGGGTTCTCCCTGGAAAACTAACATGGTGCAGGAAGGTAAATCAATTAAGTCGAAGCCATCTGGAACTTCGCCTACATAATCAGCCGGGACCTCAACACCTTGAGCATAAAGCGAAGTTCCCTTGGGGCGAAAGGAATCCGGCAACCACATGCCCACGGGTTCATAAAGTGCTTCTTTTACACTTGCTAAAATACCCCACACATCACAGCCCGTCTCCTTGGCATAATCAAGGTAAGAATCGGCCTGTTTTCCCCTTAGTAAAATCAGTTTCCTGGCTGGATATTCCATTAAGCGCACATGCAATTTTTGTGCTAGCGGCAGATTTTCAGAACCTGTTTCTTCCATTAAATAATAGCTTTCCACCGGATAAGGATGAAACAACTGTATTGGAGGTGTCTTTTTTTGATAGGCTTTCGGAGGAATGCCAAATTGTTTTTGAAAGGCTCGAGTGAAGCCTTCATGGGAATCGAAGACAAAACCCAAGGCAACATCGACCACTTTTCGCTGCTCATCTCGCAAAACTAAAGCTGCCTGAGATAAACGCAGCTTGCGAATGTATTCAAATGGGGAACTTTGAGTGTATTCTTTAAATAATTTGGCGCAATGCCAGGGAGAATACCCGGCTTGCTGAGCTAATTGATGTAAAGTAATTTCTTCATCCAAATGCGTTTCAATATATTCCTGCATGCGAGTTACTGCAGCAGCGTGTGCTAAATTTGCCATATTATTCCTCACTTTCACAAGGAAGGTCAAGTTTTTCTTCAGTCAACCTCTCATACTTATAGTATCAAGTAAAGAGGAGTGTAGCAAAATGAAATTAATAAAAAAAACAGTCGAACGCCATATGAACAAGCTGTGTGGAGAAATCGGGGCACGTGCTACTGGCTCAATCGCTAATCAGAGCGCCGTGAATTATGCAACTAAAGTATTTGAAAATTTAGGGTATGAAGTCCTTTTACAAGAGTTTGCCTGTATGGATTGGCAAAACGATGGTGCTGAATTGGTGGTTGATGGTCAGCAGGTTGAAGTTTCTGCAGCCGAATATTCACTGCCTTGTGATGTAACTGGGGAATTTGTCTGTGTTGAATCATTCGATCAATTGAAATCCGCAGAGCTTGCCAATAAAATTTGTGTCTTGTACGGCGACTTATGCAAAGAAACTCTGATGCCGAAAAGTATGACGTTTTGGAATCCGGAAGAACATCAAGCAATTATTCGTGAACTGGAAGTTAAGCAGCCGCTAGCGGTAATTACAGTCAGCTTCCTGTCAGAAGTACCAGTACCGATTATTCAAGACGGGGATTTCGATATTCCTTGCGCAGCGGTTAAAGGGAAGCTTTTACCAGTTTTATTAAATAGCCAGGGAGAGAATCAATTGCGCTTGTTTACCGAACGGCACCCAGTCGCCGCCGCAAACGTAATTGCCACTAAGGGAACCGGTAAAAAGCTATCGTTTTCTGCTCATATCGATACGAAACCAACAACACCTGGTGCACTGGATAACGGTAGTGGAGTAGCAGCTTTACTGACTCTAGCAGAACAATTGGCTGCAACAGAAAGCGAGTATCAAATTGAAATGGTTTTGTTCAACGGTGAAGATTATTATTCAATGCCGGGAGAAATGACATTTATGGCTGAATCCTTAACTGATCCGACAGCTTATCATTGTGCCTTCAATGTGGATGGTATTGGAATGCAAGGAAGCAGCACGTCTTATTCTTTTTATGAATTTCCTGCCGAGCTAAAGAACACCATAGAGGAAGTTGCGGCGGTAACTCCGCAAGTGGAGCCAACGAACCCTTGGCCGATGGGAGATCATATGTTGTTTGCTGGAGCGGGCATCCCAGCCGTTGCTTTAACTTCTAGTGAAATCTATAGTCTAATGGAATCTGTGATGCATACACCAAATGATAATTTATCGATTGTAGATTTTGAGCGAATTGCTGAGACAGTAGATTTTATGGAGAAAGTGGTTCATGCGATGTAAAAACGACAAGCAGCTCCGATATGAGGAGCTGCTTGTCGCTTATTTGGTGAAACGAATACCGTAGGACGAAGTCAACACGGTATAGCCCAGCTGCTTCATATCTGTCGTGTAACTATCAATATAAGGCTGGAACTGTTTGGTCAGCTCTAAATAATCTTTTTCTTCCCGACAGAAAACATCGCAGCCGCGATCATCGTAAATGTGCAGGACAATTCCTCTGGTTAGATTAACGAAAATTGTCGGGTTTTTGATACAAGGATAACCAGGGTCCAAATCAGCAAAATCTTGATAAACTAAAGAAGCCCCAATCTTTTGCAAGTTTGCTAGATTTTTTATTGAATAATCTAGTACTCTTAAAATTCCTTGTTCATACAGCAGTGGTCGGAAGCAATCTGAACGAATCTGTGCAGGCCGAAGCAGGTGTTTCAATTGTTTTTTCCAATAAATATACTGAACAATTGTTACAGTCTGCTCTTCAGAAAAAATACAGCCGATCAAGTCTCTTACCGTTCTAACCGTCTTTGCTAGACTTTCTTGGGTGATTTTTTCATAAAAATAGGACAAATTCATTCTAAAGTGATAGCTTTTCTGTTGATCAAAGGTCAAAAAACAATTGCCAATTGCATAATAGGAAAGATAAGATTTCTGTAACTGAGGAATCAGCTGCTGCTTGTAAGATTGAGTCATCATTTTTGCTTCTTTCTGCTTAAAAGATCGCTGTCAACGCTAAAACTAGTAAGGCTACATAAATCAATAGTCCAAATGCATTCCGCGGATTTAGGGTCCAGCCATAGCCAATACCCTTTGGCAGAAAGAGTTTTTTCTCGCTAGATGGGACAATTATAAAACCTAAAATAATGGTTATCGCTATCAGGATACAAGCGAATAAAGGCACCACATGAATGTTAGCTGGAATAATGTGGAACCGACTTCCTGCTAGTAATAAAAAATAAACCATAATGATTATACCTAAACCTAATTGATTCAATCGTTTTGTTCTTTTCATAGTAAATTTTGCACCTCTTTTAATGTTGGAATCGATGTTTGTCCACCAAGCTTTTCTACCGAAAGGGCAGCAGCTGCTGAAGCTAGTCGAATAATTTCAGCCAACGGCAGCTTTTCATGCAAACCATAGGCAAAGGCACCGTGAAAAATATCACCAGCACCAGTCGTGTCGACGGGTTTTGATGGAAAGGCGGGGGTGTGCTTAATGGTCCCGTCCCCAAAGTAAATACTGCCCTGTTCTCCCAAAGTTACCACGAGCTGATTAGGATTTAACTCCGACAGCTTTTTAAAGGTTGCTTCCAACGTTTCTTGTTTGGTTAAGTCAACTGTCACACCTGTATACTGGAAAGCAAAATCCTGGGAACAAACGAGATAATCAACCGTTTCAAACAGCTTGTGACATTCTAGCTTATACGTGCCAGCATCGATCATCGAAATTGCCTGGGGGTATTGTTGCAACCCAGCTAAAGATACTTCTTTTTCGTGTCCATCTAAGAGAATGACTTTTGGGGCTTTTTCTGGCCAAGCGGGTTCAAAATAGTCTTCCTGCAAGGGAGCATTTAAAATCGTTCGATGTCCGTTCTTCTTATTTACTATTATACTACTGATGCTGGTTTTTTGATTCTTTTCTTGGCGAATGCCAGTGGTCTTTACCCCCACTTTTTTCAAGGTTCGCAAAATTTCTTTCCCAAATAAATCCGCTCCAACTCGTGCAATCAAAGAAGTTTCTAATCCCCATAAACCACAGAGATACGCAGCGTTAGCAGCTGGTGCACCCATGCATTCATGCCGATCATAAATACGATATTTTTGATTCTCAACAATAGCTTCCTCCAAGGGGAAAGTAATATCATAAACAGCTTGTCCAATACATAAAATACTCATGGTCTTCCTCCTTACAATCCAATATATTTGATAATGGTTCGAGTGATGATTAACAGAGATACGCAGGAGTAAACTGTTAGCCCGCTAACCTGCATAACTTTTTCGGTATGGCCAATGATGACCACATCGGAATATTTTTCTAAATCCGTTGGTGATTTACAGCAGTAAGTCACTACCTTTGCCCCAATCCTCTGAGCAATTTTTTGCCGATGCTGCCAGCTATAATCTAAATGTTCAAAACTGGAAAGTGCATCTTAAGCTTCCTGTTATAGTTGAATAATCATAGGGTTCATTCTTAGAATCTTTTTCTCATATTTTAACATGAATAGAATGTAAAAAGAGCAAAGTTCTATGGTTTGACTTAAGCGATCTTCGGCAGTCAATCCGCCCTAATCATATTGAAGGCATACACGAAAGAGTTAAGTGTCCCCGTCTCGATTCGCGTCGATATCGAAAAATCAAAGAAAACAGGAGCCTTCGTTTTCTGTAACGAAAGCTCCTGTTGGTTATTTTTTCACCGGGCGCACATATTTCCAATAGCGTTCGGGATCATGATAGACATAGATAATTCTGCCAGGAGAAGTATCGTAGCTGTAACCAGTCCCTTCAAAATCAAAGGAAGCCATAGCCGTTTCCAGCTTTTCTTCGATACTGCGGTTTTCCTGTTCGTAATCAAATGGGCCATGTTCAAAAACTAAATATTCTGCTTCGGGAATATCGGTTAAAGTCATTTGTTCAGGTACTTCCCCGATGTAATCTGCAGGCAAACGCACCCCGTAACACTCAATCCGTGGAAAGCCCCAATCACAAAGTCGTCCGTTGGGATCATTTAGATAGGCCATCAGCTGCCCGCTGCCACTATTAGCCTCGCTGCCGCCATCATCATCCAGCTTTCCTTTAATGCTGTCCAGCAAACCAGAAATCGTATCACAATCCTGTCCAGGAATGCTGCTTTGCTTCTCCCAAAAATCCCAATAGCCGTTGCTTTCGTTGTTGCTAACATGCAAAAACTTGTGGGCTGGAATAGTGACAAAGTAAATCTTAAGATCCTCCGTTGTTTTGATCATACCAATCTCTCCAAATCCTAAAAAGTAGCGGTCAAAGACATGAATTTTTGTACGAAGGACTACTGGCTCAGGATTTTTTCGATACGCGCTGGGCGCAATCCCATAAGTCGTCTTGAACGCTCGGGTAAAGGCTTCATGGGAAGAAAATCCATAATCAAAAGCAATATCCAACAGACTTTTCTCACTATCCCGCACTTCTTTTAAAGCAAAGGACAGTTTACGCCGCCGTAAATAATCACGAAATGGCATGCCAGTGATTTCTTTGAATTTACGTGTGGTATAAAATTCTGAGTATCCCAGCTTGCGGGAGAGAAAACGCAGCGTCAGTGCTTCATCGTTATAATGAGCAATGCATGTATCAATTTCGTCTACAATTAATTGGATTTGCTGCTGCCATTCATACATTTGTTTCACCTCTTTCAACCACCCTACAATTACTATAAGGAAATCTATAGGGTGCCGCTTGATTTTAGTTGCGGTTATTCAATCTTTTCTTTAGTGACAAAGTATATCACTACTATTGCAAAGAGCCTAATCAACAAAGTATTACAGAATATGCTTGTTCATTTTAAATGCGATTGGCAAGCATAAAAAGAAAGTTGCTAGGATAGTGCTAATCAAGACGGTAACAACCAAGCTGAAGATACCCATGTGGCTGGCATTTTCGAAATTTCCTAACGTATTCACTAACACGATAGTCAAACTGATTAAGCTGTTTGCTAGAATGATTTTTTTGTATGCTTCCTTTTTATAAAAGTATACATTGATTGAATATACTGACCAAGTTAATAAGAAAAGTACGATTGTTTCCATTGTTTAAAACTCCCTTTGATTTATTTGTTGAACTAATCATAACCAACAAGTAGGAAAGAAAATACTTACAAAAAGAAACACAAACTTACAGAGTTGAAAGATAGAAGCTTAGAAAGAATTTTCTAATTAAGCATTCAACCTATTTGAGAAATTATACTTACTGACCTTGGGAGGATATGGATATAAAATAGTCGGGAAATTACGGAAAGCTATAGTCTTAAATATTTTAGTCAATTTACCTTCGAATCGGAAATAATTCCAAATATTTTTCTTTGAATAAAGGATTTGGTATGACGCAATATTTTTCAGAATTATCGCTAATTATCGTTAGATTTTTCTGCCAAAATGGTATAATAGCTAAAATTACAAAAAAGGAGTTAATGACAACATGGCCTACTATTACAGTACACCTTCTAGAACCTTCAGCGAGTATCTTTTAGTTCCGGGGTATTCTTCTAAAGATTGTACACCTGACAATGTGCTTCTGGAAACACCGTTAGTGAAATTCAAAAAAGGTGAGCAGCCCGAATTAACGATGAACATTCCGTTGGTGAGTGCGGTTATGCAATCTGTTTCCGGCAGTGATTTGGCTGTCGCACTAGCAAAAGAAGGTGGCGTTTCTTTCATCTATTGTTCACAAACGATTGAAGAGCAAGCAGCAATGGTACGTAAGGTCAAACAAACCAAAGCTGGTTTTGTACCAAGTGACACGAATCTTCATATGGATGGTACGTTGCAGGATGTGTTGGATCTAAAGCATCGAACAGGACATGGCACGATGGCGGTAACAGAGGATGGGACGTTAAATGGCAAAATTGTTGGTTTGGTAACTAGTCGTGACTATCGAATTTCCCGCATGTCAGTAGATACACCAATTAAAGAGTTTATGACACCTTTTGATCATTTGATTTATGGTAAAGATGGAATTACTTTATCAGAGGCCAACGACCTTCTTTGGGAGCACAAACTGAATGCTTTGCCAATCATTGATGAAGACCAGCGCTTGAAGTATTTTGTGTTCCGCAAGGATTATGATTCTCACAAAGATAACCCGCTGGAGTTACTAGACAGCAAGAAACGCTATTTTGTGGGGGCAGGAATTAATACTCGTGATTACAAGGAGAGAATTCCAGCCTTGATTGAAGCTGGAGCTGATATTTTATGTATTGATTCCAGTGAAGGCTTCAGCGAATGGCAAAAAATGACCATCGAATGGGTACGACAAGAATACGGTGACACAGTTAAAATTGGTGCTGGGAATGTGGTTGATCGAGAAGGCTTCCGTTTCTTAGCCGAAGCTGGGGCCGATTTTATTAAAGTCGGTATCGGTGGCGGCAGTATTTGTATTACTCGTGAGCAAAAAGGAATTGGACGCGGTCAGGCTACCTCGGTGCAGGATGTAGCGGCAGCACGGGAAGAATATTTTGAAGAAACAGGCATTTACGTGCCAATCTGCAGCGATGGCGGAATCGTTCATGATTATCATATGACATTGGCTTTAGCAATGGGTTCAGATTTCATCATGCTAGGCCGCTACTTCTCTCGTTTTGAGGAGTCGCCAACGGAAAAAGTCAGCATCAATGGTTCGTATATGAAGGAATATTGGGGTGAGGGCAGTGCTCGAGCTCGCAACTGGCAACGGTATGATACTGGCGGCAAAGAAGGCCTATCCTTTGTTGAAGGTGTCGATTCATATGTACCGTATGCTGGTTCCTTGAAGGATAATTTGGCCGTTTCCTTGAGTAAAGTACGTCACACCATGTGCAATTGCGGTGCGTTGTCGATTAGAGAACTGCAAAAGAATGCGAAGATTACTTTGGTTTCTTCAACAAGTATCGTTGAAGGCGGCGCTCATGATGTAATGGTAAAAGACAATAACATGAGCAGTGAAAATTAATTTGAACAAGCCCAGCATAACTCGTTTGCTGGGCTTTTTTTTTTCGTAAAGAAAAAACCTTCCACGAAAAACGGAAGGTATTAACTTATTTCTTTAGGTGTTCAAATAGCTGTAGATTTTCTTTAATTAAGTCCGTATTCAATGATTCAGCAGGCAGATTGCCATAAATTTCTGCTTTGTATTCTTTTGTTAATGCAACAAATTTTCCGGCAAAATCAGTCTGGACAGCTTCAAATCGCCGGGCATAATCGAGTAAAGGCTCGGAGCCTTTACGAGAAAGCAGCTTATCAGCTCGTTTTAAGAAAACCGAATAACTATGCATTAGCGGACGTTTAGATAGCTTTAGAATCAAGTAAATCTGAGCGCGCAGTGAATATTTGTAGCCAAAGTAACCGGCTGTCACTAGAAGAAGTGCGCCAAGCAATTTCACGATCAGCAGTAAATTTTCTCGCCAATTATTAGTGGCAAAGGTAGCAACTTCTGGTGTTTCCTCCGACGATGACGATGGTTCCGAAGAATTGCTGGTACTTGAGCTGCCTTCGCTACTGCTAGCAGAACTTGGGGTAGAGGAGTCCTCTGTTTGACTATCCTCTGTTGCTGGACGATCTGGATTACTGAAGCTGGGTGTAGGTTCAAAAGGAATCCAGCCATAGCCGGCAAAATAAACCTCTGGCCAAGAATGAGCATGAGAATTACGTACCGTAAAAACCGTATTATCGCCACTGGTTGACCGACGATCTCCAGGCGCAAAGCCCTTCGTCCAGCGTGCGGGAATGCCCAGTGTGCGCAGCATTACCACCATCGAAGAAGAAAAATTATCACAGTAGCCGACTTGAGATTCAAAGAGAAATTGATCAACATAGTCCTGATCCTCTTCAGGAACCACTGCATCCACTTTTGAGTAGCGGAAAGTCCCAGAGTTTTTTAAGTATTCTTCAATTGCCGTTACTTGTCCCAGCAAGGTTGTTTCAGTTTGTGTGATTTCATAAGCTAAATCCCGTACACGACTAGGCAGATTCGCCGGCAGCTGCAAATAATCTGCTACGGTGTCAGTAGGCTGAGCCAAGCTAACATTCTGCAAATGCTCCATTTGATAAGAAACCGGCTCCCATTGATTTTCTACTTCTTTTTCCCCATTATCAGAATCGATAAAATTCACCCGGCCATTTTCTGGCATTTGAGTAAAACCGCTGGCACCTTGAGTCACCCGCAAATTACTGCGACCATAAGGCAATGGGAGATATATCCCGTGATTGAAGAAATGGATGCTGGCAGATTCGGTTGGCTGAAAGCTATTCTGGGCAGAATTACTGTTGATCTCAATCCTCCTACGACTGAATTGTCGCGGCTGAATGCCATCACGCACCTCCCAGCCTTTGCCAGTGTAGGCATCTTTGCTTTCCACGCGCCAGTAGCTATCAGTTTCCTGGGTTGCCTCAAATAGAATCGTGTTGTCGTCCAGCAACGGTCCGCCCAAACTCTGATCATTTTCACTAAAACCGGTCCGTGAAATTGTCGAAGTGGTTAATTCACGGATTTTTCCATACAAGCCAACTCGATTCAAATAGTCTCGTACTGGTGCAGTCCAGGCAGCTAACGGTGTTTGAACTGAAGTCTGGGGCAAGTAATAAGCTGCCCAGCCGACTCCCAAGATTAAACCAGTCAGCAAGACCAGCATTTTTTTCGGTAATTGTTTCCTTATGAATAAAGCGGATAGAATTCCGCAGCCAAAAACAATTGCAATTTGTCCATTCAGCTGAATTGTATTAAAGACAGATAAGGTGAGCAAATAGCCGATCATTAGCAAGTAGCTCAGTAAAAAGCGTTCGAACTGAATCATTAATCCCGCCAGTAAAATCAACAGAGCTAAAAGCAGCGGCAAAGCCACAATCGTAGAAACAGCATTAGGAGAGCCCATGCTGATCTGCTGAAATTGAAAAATTACCTGCTGCCAAAAATTGCTAAACCAGCCAAAGGAAAGCGGCTGATTCAAGGGCACAAAATAATACAAGCCTAAAAAATACATAAACAGACAGAAAAGAACCTTGAACATCGTTTCTTCAAAAAAGCCGATAATTAAACAGATAGCGCCCACAATACTAAAGGACAGCCAAGTAATCGGCAAGTAGTAGACAGTCAAAAATTGGGAAAACACGACACTCAAACTGATAAAGGACAGCAGGGTAAAGGGCGCTTTTTTCATCATATAATCCATTAGACTCACCTGCTTCCTTTCTTAGTGAGCCCAATGTAGTCATAGACAATCACCTGATTGTATTTTCTCAGCTGTTCTATTTGCTCGACTGTTTGCGGCGTCTGCTCTGGTGTGAAAAAGAAAATCAGTTTCTCTGTCAGCCTTGGCAGAACAGGTGCTTCCTCCAACGGCTGGATACGTGCAAAGGCTAAGGCATCCTTTTGAGTTGGGTCCGCAATGTGCTTGCCCAACAATAATTGTTCCACTGGATCTTCTAACAAATCCTGCAAAGAATAATACAAGCTTAACATTGCTTCGAAATGTTCGGAAGGTGCACCCCAAAAGACCCAGACCATTTGAGCATTTCGTTCATTTTCATGTTCACGATATATCAACGTCGACTGCTTGCTGGAAAGCTTCCAGTCAATATTTTTAGGCGTATCCCCGCTGCGATAGGGGCGATAGTTTTTGATGGTAAAGGTCGGTTCGCCAAAGGTTTGATTTTGCAAAGTTTGCTGTAGCTGCAGGGTTTGAGCCAATGGCTGCTTTTGCGGCAAAACCAGAATGTGCTTATTCAGCTGAGCAGTCCGTCCTTTGGTAAATAAATGAAAAAAATCGCTGCTTTGATAATAGAGCTGCAATTCGTGATAAACCCCGCGTTTTTCTGGCCGCCAATTAAACAGCAGCTGTTGTTGACGATAAAAAAGATAGCTGGTGATCACATCGTCGACTGCCGGCTTTGTTACCGAAACAGTCAGTTGAGCCAACGGAAAAAGAGCATTTTCCCGTTGTAATTCTAGCGGCAATTTTACTTTTTCGCCTACATGCGTGATCACTGTTGCTGGTGATTGGGCTTTAATTCCTTTCAACGGCACTAAAAGTGGAACCAAACACAGGACTAACATAAAGGTCATAAATAAAAACAAGGTCCAGCCAATTTCGTTATTGAATATGGCACTGTAGAAAAAGCCCAATAGATAAATGATCATAAAAGTGAGAAGTTTTAGGGATTGTTTTACCACAGGCATCCTCAGCTCCTTATCGGGACAGGGACTTGATCTATCAGCTGATGCATGACTTCTTCAACCGACAGACCGCTGTGGAGAATCAAGCGATGCGCAAACACAGCCGGCAGCAGTTTCTGCAGGTCGCCAGGTGTCACGAAGGTGCGGTTTTCTGTTAGAGCGTAAGCTTTAGCACTTTTCAAGAAAGCGATCGACCCTCGCGGACTGACTCCTAACTCAATAGCAGGATGATTGCGGGAAGCCTCGACTAAGGCTAATGCGTAACGGGCAACTGCTTCATCCACAAAAACCTGGTCCACTTGTTTTTTCAATTCCTCTAACTCCTGCAAGGTTACTACTGGTTGAATCAAGTCCAAAGACTGCTCCCGTTGACCGGTTAATAAACGCAATTCATCTTCGAAGGCCGGATACCCAATATGCAGCCGAAATAAAAAGCGGTCCAGCTGGGCTTCAGGTAACGGATAGGTGCCAGCATAGCTGACAGGATTTTGTGTTGCCAAAACAAAGAAATGAGGATTCAAGGCATAGGTATGATTATCAATGGTCACGTGACCTTCTGACATCGCCTCTAATAACGCCGCTTGAGTGCGGGGAGTCGTACGGTTGATTTCATCCGCCAATAAAATGGTGGTAAAAATCGGACCCGGTCGAAATTCAAACTGATTGGTCTGAGCATCAAAAATGGAAACACCCAAAATATCGCTAGGCAACAAATCCGGTGTAAATTGGACCCGGGAAAAATCACTTTGGATTGCTTTGGCTAGAGATTTCACCATCATGGTTTTGCCAACGCCAGGAATGTCTTCAAATAAGACGTGTCCGCCGGCTAATAGAGCAGTCACGGTTAGCTGAATGACGTTGCGCTTTCCTAAGACTACTTTTTCTATTTCATTAATTAGGGTAGTAATTTTTGTTAAGTTCTGATCAGGCATTCTGTCGCCTCCTTACTGGTTCATTTTCTTTAATTGTACGCGAAATTTAAGAATTCGCAATCTATTCGCTGACTTTTTACTTGGATCGTGAATTTTCTTCCAGGGCTATCTGCTTGCTTGATAAAAAAGAGATTTCATACGACCCGCTTCTTGCAATTGTGAGATATTTTGTTTTGCTCAAAACCCTTGGCAATCCTTTGCCTGCCAAGGTACACTAGTGAAAAGAAAAAATAAATGAGGGAAAACTATGACGAGCAGACGTTTATTGAATATTTTATTGATCCTACTGGAAAAGGGTCAGACCACCGCACCGGAATTGGCCGAAGAGTTTGAGACGTCAGTCCGAACGATTTACCGTGACATCGATGCCTTGAGTGCAGCTGGTATTCCTGTCTATACCACTCAGGGACAAGGCGGAGGTATTTTTATCAATCAGGATTATGTGCTGAACCGCATGGCACTCTCTCACGAAGAGCAAGAAAAAATTTTGATGGCGCTGCAGGAGCTGTCATTAGTAGAAAGTCGACAATCTGATGCGTTGCTGCAGAAATTGAGCGCTTTGTTTAAGACCTCTGCAACTGACTGGTTAGAGATTGATTTTAGCCAATGGGGGCTAGAGAGCAAGCAGCTGTTGGATCCTTTAAAGCAGGCGATTTTTAACAAGCAATTGGTTCGTTTTTGTTATACTAAGCATCAGGGGGAGACAGAACAACGAATTGTTGAACCTCATAAGCTTATCTTCAAAAACAGAGATTGGTATCTATATGCGTTTTGTCAGCTGCGGCAAGATTTTCGGTTATTTAAGTTGCAGCGGATCAAACAGCTGGAAATTTTATCCGAAAGCTTCCAGCGAAGAATAATCCCAGATGTGTTGAGTAATCAAGCTGCGGCTGTCGATGAAAAAATTGCGGTCACTCTATTATTTGCACCAGCTTTAGCTCATCGTGTTTATGAATATTATGAGAACGTTTCGCAACAGGCGGATGGACGTTTTTGTGTCACCGTGGATTTACCTCACAACAATGAACTGTACAGCTTCCTATTGTCCCTAGGTGAGCAGGTGGAAGTGGCTGCTCCTATGAAGATCCGTCAAGAATTGAGTAAAAGAATCAAAAACATGCTGCAGAATTATCAAACCTGACACTCCTTGTCAAGTTCCTCTTGTTAAGATAAAGGTATCAAAGAAAGAGAGGAATTCAAAAAATGAAGCATGAATGGAAAAAACACGAAAAAGAATTGTATGGTGTTACTACGAAACCTCAAGTACTCCAAATACCTAAGCAAAAATTTATTACTATCAAAGGTGCAGGTGATCCTAACGAAGCTGCTTTTTCTGACCGAGTCGGTGTACTATATTCGTTGGCTTTCCCAATTAAAATGGCCTTCAAGCGTTTAGCAGTAAATAGCAAAAAACAAAATGGTCAGTTCAGCTACACCGATTACACGGTTTATCCGTTGGAGGGGCTGTGGACGACTACTAATCCAGACAATCTGCTAGACAAGTCGAGTTTCCAGTACACTCTGATGATTCGTCAGTCTGATTATGTCACCGAAGAATTATTCCAAGAAACCTTAGCTGCAGTCAAAAAGAAAAAGCCTCATCTCCTATTAGATGAAATCAAATTTGAAACGATAGAGGAGGGACTGTGTATTCAAGCATTGCACAACGGGTCCTTCGATGACGAACCAGCAACCTTTGCCAAAATGGCACAGTTTGCTCAATCCCAAAATCTGCAGCGGAGTCACCATGATCACAGAGAAATTTATCTGAATGACGCACGCAAAACCCTGCCTGAAAAACGCAAGACAATTTTACGGTTTCAGGTGGAAGAATAATTGTAAAGAAGCGGTCCGACAAGAATCAGACCGCTTTTTATACATATATAATAGAAGAAATACGACAAAAACTCTGATTTTTTCTTCAATTTTTCATCAAATATGGAGTCAGTGAAGGAAAAGCATTATAATGCGAGTAAACCCAGTGAGAACGAGGACACATGATGAAATCAGATAAAAATTTTTTGTCGCCAACACAGCAGTCTGCTTTGCCGGCCAATACCTTGCCCCCTGAGTTGGCTACCCGTTTTGAACTTTATCCAGAGAACAAACGGCGTCCGGTAAATAAAACACTTTTCAAAAATGAATACTTTCAACTGACCTGTAATATGAGAGATTTATCCTTAGCAATCTGTTCCCAAGGTGACATTGTTTATTCGGCAATTCCTTATGATACGGCTAGAAACTATATCCAACGAGCAGCAATTCAATACCTGCTGCATCCGCAAGCGGTTCGGAAATATGTGGAGTCTCACCAAGCTACATTGGAAAAATATTTGATGCTGAGTATTTTCCAAGTAACAGGTAAAAAAGTAGATGAGCATTCTCCCGAAGTTCAGCAAGCCTATCAAGCAATTTTTGATAACCCATTGTTTGAGATTCAAATTCTGGGACGTCTGCTGCAGCATGATGAAACTGGTCCGCTTTCTGCCAACTTGGCTGGGAAATTTTTGTTCAGTGAAAATATTAAAACAGGCATCTCGGAGTATATTTCCGAATACTTGAATTTTGTTGTTCAGCTGACCCATTCTCTGCCGATCATGACAGATGGACGAAATGCACAGCTTTTAGAAACGAGTAAGACTTCATCAATGAACCAGCCAACACAGCCGGTTTTATCGTATCAGTCAGATATCACTCCAGGCCTGGAGCTACTGCCGCAAGCAGTAAATCAAAGTATCAAAAATTCGATTGTATTGGCTAATCAAACGATGCCGGTTCGCAGCAAACCGTTATTACGTTCAGAATTTGGTCTAGAGCTGGCGGAGGTGCGGAAAAATTATGTCGCTCACAGTGTTCATCCGGGTGAACTAGAAGGTTACTTTGAAAATGTTCATTCAGCTGACAATTCCAATTTGATTAATGTAGTTTCGGATATGCATTCCTTAGATGGGCAGCTGCCTTTCACCAATCGGCACTTTAATATTTTGGCGGGCGATGCCTCCGATTCTCGAGTACACGACGAAGAAATTCGAGGAATTTACACGATCGGCAATCATGATTTAGTAGACGTGTTGCCGGAAACTCGGAATTTTGATGACCCTGGATGGGAAAAATGGCAGCCGTTTTTCCATTATGAATGGTTTCAACAGCTATTAAAGGATCCCGACGAAGCTTGGCCGCTGTTGCCAATAGGTGATCATGCGTTTTATGAAGTTGTTAAAACAGAGCTGCAACAGCGTTTTCCCAAATTGCATGTGCTGAACAACAGCAGTTTTCTTTACGAAGGAGTGCGCTATATTGGGCTGACAATCCCGGTAGCACTAACTCAGCGGAAAAAGTCGCAGCAAACGTTTATTTTACGGACGTTAGAAAATTTGGTGGGACAAGAGCCTGAGCGGCCAACGGTTTTGGTTTCCCATGCGCCGTTGTTTAACGAACTGAGTATGCTGTCGCCAAAAAGTGAAGCTTACAATCCAGCTTATTCTTGTTCAGAAGCAGCATTGGAAAAGCTATTTGAAAAATGTCAGATTATCGGAGCTATCCATGGGCATCACCATATTCCGGCGTCTTCACGCCGCTACCAATTTGTAGAGTTTGCGGGCCGGAAACGTTTTGTCGTTTGCTCGATTTATTCGAAAATCAATACTGGTTTGGAGTTGATAGACTTGTTGAATTCCAAAGTGATTAATCAGAAAAATTAAAATGCATGATCCAAACCAACGTTACTCAGAGGGTTTGGATCTTATTTTATTGATTCATCAGATCTTAAACTGTCTTTTCCCTCAATATATTGACAAATAGGGTAAAACCCCGTATCATTAGACTGAAATCGATACCATAGGTGGTGGAAAGTGTGGCAACAATCAAAGATGTCGCGAAACGAGCAGGACTTTCTGTTTCAACAGTTTCTAGATATTTAAACAAGCATCCATATATTTCAGAAGATAAACGAAAAAGAATTCAACAGGCGATGGAAGAACTTCATTATCGTCCTAGTACGGTTGCAACTCAGCTGCGTTCAAAAAAAGGAAAAATGATTGGGATTTTAGTTTCCCGCATTGTCAATCCATTTTTCTCTCAGCTGGTTGATGCTATTGAAAAATGTGCCAAGGCTAAAGGGTACAATGTTTTGGTAATGCAGACGTATGATGACCAGAATGCAGAGATCAATATGCTGGAAATGTTGAAGCAGCACGTTATCTCAGGTCTTATTATGTGTTCAATTGAAGGAGATCCCAAAGAAATTGAAGCCTATCAAGAGTATGGCCCAATTGTCTTATGCAATGAAGAAATCCCGGGATCTAAGCTGCCGCAATTGTATACCGATCAGGCGGCTGCCAGTTTTGAAGCGGTGGATTATCTGATTCAAAAAGGCTACAAACGGATTGCTTATTGTACTGGAGGAACGTTGACAACCGGCGGACACGGGAATTCTCGAACAGAAGGTTTTGAGAAAGCAATTAACCAACACAAGCTGCCAATGAAGATTGATTGGATTTTTAAACAGGTTCACACAATTCAAGATGGTCAGCAGGTAGCACGAAAAATGCTGGCGTTGCCTGAAACAAGTCGTCCCGATGCTGTATTTACCAGCAGTGATGAAGTAGCGATTGGCATTTTGAAAGAATATCTAGAGACTGGAAAACGGGTACCAGAGGATTTGGCTATTCTGGGTTTTGATAATCAGCCCTTTACAGATGTATTAGCAGTTCCCTTAACCACCATCGCTCAACCAGTAGAAGCCCTTGGTAGAGAATCTACCAATTTGATGATTGCAACCTTAGAGGAGCGAGCCTACGAGATCGATCAGTCTCAGCTAAACTTAACTTTGATTAAGCGAGAATCTGCATAAATAATACAGGCAAAAATCCCTCATCTAAAGTTAGTAGGTGAGGGATTTATCGTATAATAAAATAAAAAGGAGACGATTCGAATGCCCACTACAGAACTTGGGAATCTAATGGTTGTTTCTGGAATACTTTTTATGCTAATTCCGCCCGTCATTTTTTTGATTGCTATTTATTTTATTGTCAAACGGGCAGTTTACAAGGGAATGGAACAGTATCATTCTCGCAATAAAACTAATATCTCAACGGAAGAATAGTTCTACTTTTTTGTTCCAGCCTCACCTAAATAAAACTCGAATTCAAGTGAGCTCTGAATTGCTAGTAGCTAAAGGAATGTCCAGCAGCACAGCAAATATTGCGGCAGCTTCCAGCCACTCAGGAAAAACAACAATAACCTCAGGCCTGCTTCAGCTTTTACAGGAACAGGGTTTTAAGGTTCAGCCCTACAAGGTAGGTCCAGATTATGTTGATACAGAATATCATACTCGAATCACCGGGACAGCTTCGCGAAATTTAAATATTTTTTTAATCGAAGTCCCACTATGCTTGCGGGTTCCTTTATTGGAGCTGCTTTGCTTTGGAGCCAAATCGATCTGCATCGTCGATTTGATGAAGAGCTGATCGATTATCTGTTGGAAATAAAATGGTGGGATTGGTCAGCAGAAAAAATATTCCGGAACTTAGAGCAATTGTGTAGTGGTGATTTGACTAAAATAAAAATGGTTGGGTAAAAGGATTGGCAAAAACGCCAATCCTTTTTTAAGGTCTTCGATATTCAAACAAATCTCCGGGTTGGCAGTCTAATACTTCGCAGATAGCCTCTAAGGTAGAGAAACGAACAGCACTGACCTTGCCTGTTTTTAATTTTGACATATTTGCGTTGGTGATGCCGACTTCTTCAGCCAAATCCTTCAAGCTGATTTTTCGTTCGGCCATCATACGATCCAAGTGAACAATGATCGGCATGCTGCTACCTCCTTACACTGTGTCATCAGCCAGCTCCTGCAGAGAAATTGCGTAACGGAAAATGGCGCTGATGCTGTAGAGGACCAAGCCCATAACCAAGGTTAAATTGAGGCTAATTGACCAATAGAATTTACCTGATACGAATGAAGCAAACAAGGAGTAAATTTCTGGCTGTAGAATGCCCAGCCACAAAATAGCTTTGGCAATTCGACCAACCCTTTTATACATGATTTCGGAAAATGGGGTCAAACCTTCTGATAAATCATAGAAAATTTTGCTTCCTAACCAAAAAGCAAAGGCCCAAACTAAAAGTTGTGGCAACATGCTCAGCGTACTAGTGATGGCCTGTTGAGGTGCAGTCAGGTCACCGTCATAAAAAAAGCCTAAAATTACCAACCTATCAGTAGTTGAAACAACTGAATGATCATAAATAAGCAATTGCACCGCTAGATAAATACCCATAACCAAACTTCCAATCGCTAATAGTTTAAATAGCCCATCAATTACCCAAAATGTATCACGCGATTTTTTTAAATCCATTTCCTTCGCCTCCTCACCTATAGTATACCAAAAAATTATCGTTAAACAATAATTTTTTGTCATTTAACGATAATTCTCTATGTATTCCTGATGAAATATTTTTATAGAAAAGATGTATAATCACCGAATGGCTCAATTATTCTTCAATTCTGCGCTAAAAGAGTAAGTAATCTATTTTACTGTGTGTATTTTGGCTGATGAAAAAATAGAGCATTTATCATTTTTTACTAAGCTATAATTTAGTTATCTTTGATTGTTTCCTGAAAACAAAATTCATAACTTTGAACAGTTATATTATTTATAATTATTTTTAATATTAGAGGCTTTTCTATTTCCTTATAAAGTTATTCGGATGTTTTGGTGTTTATATTTCATAAATATATAGTATTTCGAAAAGTATTTTGTTATAATGGGCAAGTAAACTGAATTTCTTGTTATCATTTTTTGGAAACTACTAATTATCCATCAGCAAATATAAATGCGCAGGGATGATAAAAACACAAAGTAAGAAATCTAATCAATTTAACGAGATAATTCATTTAGAAGGAAGGGGAAAAAATGTTAAAAAAGAGTGTATATTTATTTTCAATTGCTGTACTAGGGATTGCTTGTTTTCCGACAGCTTCACTAGCCAGTGAAGCAAGTGTTGACGAAACTGGTCAAAGCAATGTAACTGCTGAATTTGTGGAAGCGCCTGCAATAGTAGAAGAAACCGAAGTTTTGCCAGCAGAAATTGAACCAACTGTTGAACCAACTATTGAACCAACTGAAGAAACGGCTGCGGTAGAGGAAGTACCTGTAATTGAAACTTCAGAAACTTTAAATAATAGCAATTTAGAAGAGGTAGCTGAGCAGCCAAAAGAAATAGCAGAATCAGAAATAAGTTCAGATACTTTGACTGAACCAGAATCTCAAAATGCCCCATCAGCAAAACCAACACAAATTGAAAATTTTGCTGCTAAGGAAGCACGTTCTTCAGGTTATCTTGATACAAATAATGATGGAAAAATTGTTGATCATGAGAAGGCTATCACTGACGAGAATGCCTCCATTACCTCTGATTATAATTTCATGCCTAATTTTGATGAGGTAACGGATTTTGAGGTTACAGGCAACTATACAGAAGGCTCGAGCAGCTTTGCGTTTGACTTGAACTCCCAAACTGGCGCTATCACTGTCACTTATAAAAATGTTGGTAGTTATAATGGGAAAGCTATCGATATGAAAATAACGGTAAAAAACTGGGAGATTTTACCAGGTAGTTACTACAGTCATATTCCTAAATTAACTATTTATAAAAAAAATGGGTTATCCCTCCAAGGAATAAAAAATGTCACAATGGGCTATTCCTTTTTAGATAATTTAACTTCTAGCCCAGTAGAGCTTTCGGGATTCTTTAATTTCACTGATATCGATTTAAGGCAAAGCATTGATATTTTTGACAACTGTAATGTTGAAAATTTCTATGTCTTGAAAGATAATAAGCTTTATTACAAAGTAAATGCTGGATATATTAAGATTGGTGAGATTGACAACAACAATACTAGAGATACGGATATGCTCAATTGGCTGACTTATACCTACAAAAATGTATCTTCTTTTGATATACGTTATAATCAAGAGGAAGAAACTGGTGCTTTCTTTTCGTACACTTATCAGGCGCCGGTAGTTATTGAAGAACCAAAACCAAAACCAGAACCAGAACCAAAACCAGAGCCAAAACCAGAGCCAAAACCAGAACCTGCACCTGCACCAGAAGAGCCTAAGAAGCCTGAATTGACAGAAGAGACCCCAGAAGAAGTGAAAGTGGTACCAAACGTGGTAACGGTATCCGCCCCTCAACCGCAAACAGTAGCAAAGGCGGAGCCTAAAGTGATTTCTCTAGGGGAAAAACAGGAAGTGAAGAAAATTGCTGAGGTGAAGCAATCAGTATTACCTCATACGGGGGAGAGTGCTACTAGTTGGTTAGCGATGCTAGGAAGCCTAATTCTATTAGTACTATCTGCATCTTCATTAAAAAAAGAAAAATTTTTTAAAAAATAGAACCATTTATTGAACGAGTAATCCTATTTATCGTAGTGGATAATTGAGGATTGCTCGTTTTTTGTTGTGATTCTATGGAGTATTTTACTAAATAGATTCTTTCTTTTTATAACGATAAGAAAGAATGGTAATTCTAAATAAAATCTGACTTTATCAGTTTTAGGGGTTATTTGTAGCGATAAGAACAACCTTCCGTAGTGCTAAGGAAAGAATCTGTATTCCCAAAGAAAGCGCTATCCATTATTCTAAGGACATAGAAAGAAAAGGGATGGTGAAGCAATGACAGGATTACCAGAGGATTTTTTATGGGGCGGGGCAGTAGCCGCACACCAGCTGGAAGGTGGCTGGCAGGAAGGCGGCAAAGGAATCAGCGTTGCCGATGTCATGACGATGGGTGGACCAGGTATACCTCGTGAAATTACAGATGGGGTTGTGGCAGGCAAAAATTACCCGAACCATGAAGCAATCGATTTTTATCATCGTTATAAGGAAGATATTGCTTTGTTTGCAGAAATGGGCTTCAAGTGTTTCCGAACGTCAATTGCCTGGACAAGAATTTTTCCTGAAGGGGATGAAGCAGAGCCGAACGAAGCTGGTTTGCAATTTTATGATGACTTGTTTGATGAGTGTTTGAAGTATGGTATCGAGCCGGTAGTTACGTTATCGCATTTTGAATTGCCTTTTACTTTAGTGAAGAAATACGGAGGCTTTACCAATCGTCAATCCATCGAGTTATTCGTGAAATTTGCCGAGGTTTGCTTCCAACGGTATAAAAATAAAGTAAAATATTGGATGACCTTCAATGAGATTAACAATCAAGCCAATTTTAATGAAGATTTCGCCCCGTTCACTAATTCTGGAATCATCTTTCAGGAAGGCGATAATCGGGAACAGATCATGTATCAGGCGGCTCACTATGAGCTGGTAGCTAGTGCCAAAGCGGTTCAAATCGGTAAAGCAATTAATCCAGATTTTGAAATCGGCTGTATGATTGCCATGGTGCCGATATATCCGAAAACCTGCAAACCGGCTGATATTTTAATGGCTCAAAAAGCGATGGAAAAACGCTACTATTTCACTGATGTTCATGTTTTCGGCGAATATCCAGGCTACATGAAGGCTTACTTTAACCGTAAGGGCTTTGACCTAGATATTACGGAAGAGGACCTAATAGAGTTGAAAAAAGGTACGATTGACTATATTGCCTTCAGCTATTACATGTCTTTTGCAATTGAACATCAGGCAGGCAATGAGACCTATGATTACGACGAATCTCGCGATTTGGTGAGAAATGAGTTTGTTCCAGCGTCTGACTGGGGCTGGCAGATTGACCCTGAAGGCCTGCGCTATTCGATGAACTGGTTTGCAGATCATTACCGACTGCCGCAGTTTATTGTAGAAAATGGCTTTGGAGCGATTGACGTTAAGGAGGAAGATGGTACTGTTAATGACCAGTACCGGATTGATTACTTAAAGGCACACATTGAGCAAATGATTAAAGCAGTAGTGGAAGACGGTATAGAATTAATGGGCTACACACCTTGGGGCTGTATTGATTTAGTCTCAGCTAGTACCGGTGAAATGAAAAAACGCTATGGATTTATTTATGTCGACAAAGACAATGAAGGGAACGGTACTTTAGCGCGTAGTAAAAAACTTTCTTTTGACTGGTATAAAAAAGTAATTGCCAGTAATGGGGTAGAGCTTAATTAGACGAGAGTTTAAAGGAAAAAACAACAACTTACGGGGGAATTTATCATGAAAAAAGCACTAATTATTTGCGCAGGCGGCATGTCATCTTCAGTGATTGCCAAAAAAACAACCGAATATTTACAAGGAAAAGGACAAGAAATTGAATTGGATGCGACTTCGGCTTCACAAGGGGCAACGACGATTGCTAAAGATGAATACGATCTATACTTAGTCAGCCCGCAAACGAAAATGTATTTTGCCAACTTGGAAAAAGCAGCCAACAAAACCAATAAACCAATCGTTAATATTCCGCCACAGGCCTATGTGCCAATACCAATGGGAATCGAAAAAATGGGGAAACTTGTGGAAGAAAATATCTAGATAAAGGTTGATCAACATGTTGAGTAAAAAAGAGACCCACATTCTTAAATTGCTATATGAGAACCAGCCTGACTATTTAACCAGTCAGGAGATGGCCGTCCGCTTAGGAGTATCTGACCGCACAGCTAGAAAATACTTGCATTTGTTGGAAGACACGTTGAAGGAAAAAGGTCTGGGGACAATTGAGGCTAAGCAGGGCTACGGCTATCGTTTAATAGTGGAAAATCAGGACAGCTTTCAAGTATTTTATTTGCAGGAAACCAAGTCCCAGCATTGTTCAAAGGACAAAGGAGCGATCCATGAAGCGCAGGACCGTCAGTATTATATTCTGAATCAATTGTTCTTTGAGCAAAAGGCGGTGTACGTTGATAATCTGGCAGAAGAATTGTATGTCTCTCGCTCAACGGTCTCCAATGATTTAGTGGAGATCAAAAAATTGTTGAAGCCTTATGAGATCGAATTAAGCAGTAAAAGTAATCGTGGGATTTTCGTGGTAGGCAGCGAGAAAAATATTCGGCATTTTATTATGAATTATTTCTTCTTGCAGCGCCTGCAGGATAATATCTACACCTTTTCTACTTACACCAACCTACTGGATGGAATCAGTATTGAAGAGATTGTGATTATTGTTTTAGATGAATGCCGCGAGGCTCGCTTAAAACTGTCGGACTTTATTATTTTCAATATTGTACTGCATATCGGCTTGGCGATTAAGCGACTACAAGCAGGCTTTGAAATTGAATATGCGCAAATGATTCAGCTGCCAGAGGATTCGGTGGAGTACCAGACGGCTTTGCGAATTGTTCAACGAATTACCCAAAGCATGTCAGTAGCATTTCCCCAAGAAGAGGCCAATTATATTGCCTTGCATTTGCGGAATAAGCTTACCGCTAAACGAGTGTTCCAAAAAACAAAGTACACAGAAGCTGAGATTAAGGCACAACTGTTGGAGGCATTAGCAGCTTTGGATGAGGAAACAGGCTACCAGCTGCAGCAGGATACGATCTTGATCGATGGCTTAATGATGCATTTCACGCCCTTTTTACTACGGCTGCAAAATAATATGAGCATTGAGAATCCATTGCTAGAGGAAATTCGTCAGCATTATGGTGAGCTATTAGAGCTGACAATTAAGTATTTATCCAAAATGCCGATTTTTCAATCTTATGAAATTACTGAAAGTGAATGGGCGTATTTAACTATTCATCTGACAGCTGCAGTGGAACGTTATCACAAGGATCAAAAGGCGCGAGTGCTGGTAATTTGTGCCACTGGTTTAGGCAGTTCACAAATGATCAAAAATCGTCTAGAGCGGGAATTTGGTTCAAAAATTTTGATTGATAAGGTGATCAGCTATTACGAAATTGCCGATCAGGATTTGGATCAGATTGATTTGATTATTTCTTCAATCAATTTGCCTAATGTGATTCATCATACACCAATTGTTTATGTCAGTGTTTTTGTTGGCGAGGAAGATATTAAAAAGATTAATCATGAGTTATCCGGTTTTATGCCAGCTCATTGTCTGATACCGAATGATAGCGGTGCAGATGCTGAGAAAAAAGCGCAGCAAATCGCTTTGATTCAGCAATGCTTTCGCCCAGAATTATTTCTCCAGCTGGAGACTGCTTCCACCAAAGAGGAAATTTTGGATCAGCTGATTGATCGGCTGGAGGCAGTGGAGCAAACGCCGATTAAGGAAGCCTTCGGTCAACAGCTTCGCTTGCGAGAAAGTTACAGCTCGGTAGCTTTTTCGCCTTACTTGGCAGTGCCGCACCCTATTGAGGCCGTTACGGAGGAAGCTTATGTAGCGGCAGCGATTGTACCGAAGGGAGTATTTTGGGAAGAAGAGTATCCAGACATTCAGTTGATATTCTTGATGTCGCCAGATAAGTTGGGACGGGTGGAATTAGAAAAGGTCAGCCATATGCTGGTACCGATTATTGAAGACGATGATTTTCGGAAAAAACTCGTAGCAAGTAGAGATTACCAGGAGTTTATTGCAAATTTGATTGAAAGTCTATAGAAGAGAAACGGCAGGAGTGAACAGGATGGATTCAGAAAAACTACAAGAAATCGCTTTTGAAATTATTTTGAGCAGCGGCGATGCCAGAACTTTGGTACACGAATCATTTCAACACATGCGGGACGGAAGCTTTGATGCCGCACAGCAAAAATTAGACGATGCCAACGAGTCGCTAGTTAAGGCTCATAAAGCTCAAACCGGACTGCTGCAGGAATATGCGGGTGGGGAAAAAATTGAAATGGAAATTATCATGGTTCATGCGCAGGATCATTTGATGACAACCATGACTTTAAAAGAAGTAGCCGCTGAAATGCTGGTTTTGTATCAGCGCCAAGCAGCGATTAAATAAGAAAGGTGCTGAGAGGCTTGAGTAAAAAAGGAACCGCTGAGTTAAAAAAAGAAACAGCTATGAAAAATTTTCGCTACAATCGTTTTTTGATCCTGCGCTATTTATTGGCGGCTTTCTTCTTCAGTAATCTGTATTGGCTATTGATGCTGTGGATGAGCCGCAGTTGGTATGGCCTTCTGCCGGCAAGCTTGCTGATCTTAACGCTGCCAGCAATTGCTGAACACGCAAAGCTTTATGGAGATATGACTGACCAAATCCAGGGAAAGTTACGCCATCATAAGTTTTATCAATCGATTCAATTGGGGATGAATCTGGTGATGTTAGTCATAAGCTTCACCCAAGGAGGCTTTCAACGGTTGTATCCTTTTTTGACGGTTTCTTCTCAAGCTAGAGCAGCCCTAGTCACTATTTTATTAGTCGGGATAGTACTGTCTGCTTTTTGTATTCAGCGAATACGCCGGATTTATTTACAAAAGGACAAACATTACAGCTACATTAAGGAGTTTGCGAAAACCAATTAGGAAAGTGAGTGAATAGAAGTATGGACGGATCAAACAGCAAGTTATTTACGTTCTTAGAAAAAACATTGATGGGACCTTTAGGAAAGTTAGCACAGTTCAAAATTGTGCGGGCGATTATGGGTGCTGGGATGGGGGCCATCCCGTTTACCATTGTTGGTTCGATGTTCTTAGTATTTAATATTTTGCCGATGACATTTCCTTTTTTAGAAAATATATTCAATTCAACCTTCTTTAGAGTTAGTGAATTATACATGTTAGCCAATAGTACAACAATGGGAATATTGGCTCTTTATTTCTGTGTTGGTTTGGGGTATGAATATACAAAAATTATCGCAGAAGAAGAAGATTTGAACATGGCACCAATTACTGGCGCATTACTTTCGCTGTTCTCATTCTTCATGGCCATTCCACAATTAGTATTTGAGAACGGTTCAATGGTACGAGTGAACGACGCAGAACAAGCAATTATCAACGGTTGGGCAATTGGCAGTGACGGAGTCGCTCGTTTAGGGACTGTCGGAATCTTTACGGGAATTATTATGGCGGTGATTGCTGTCCAATTGTATCGTTTATGTGTAGCAAAAAACTGGGTAATCCGCATGCCGGAGCAAGTTCCTGAAGGAGTTTCTCGTGCCTTCACTGCATTGATTCCTGCTTTCTTAGTCGCCTTTGTTGTATTGATTTTAGTCGGAATTTTAGTCGCCTTTAATACAGATATTTTCCAATTAGTTGCTATTCCATTTGGTTTCGTTACGGGATTGACCAACAGCTGGCTGGGAGTTATGGTCATTTACTTCTTAGTCCATGCTTTATGGTTAGTAGGTATTCACGGAGCCAATATCATTTTCTCACTGATTACTCCAATTACTTTGGGTAATATGGCAATGAATGCTGATGGTGCACATATTCCATTAGCGGGTGAGTTTAATAATGCCTTTGTAACGGTTGGAGGTTCAGGAGCTACATTAGGCTTTTGTTTCTTCCTAGTTTACATGGCGAAATCAGAACAATTGAAGGTGCTAGGAAAAGCAGCGTTGGTTCCAGCAATTTTCAATATCAATGAACCGCTAATTTTCGGTGTACCATTGATCTATAATCCATATTTAGCTATTCCGTTCTTCTTAGCACCAATGGCCTCTGCAAGTATTGCTTACTTTGCAATTCAGTTAGAAATTATTCGCCCGGTTATTGCCAATATGCCTTGGCCTTCACCAGTTGGCGTCGGTGCATTCATCAGTACAGGTGGCGACTGGAAGGCCGCAGTTGTAGCAATTATCTGCGCAGTGGTGGCCTTCATCATCTACTTGCCGTTTATCCGTTCGTATGATAAACGATTAGTTAACGAAGAATTGGCGAACTTAAAGGAAGCAGAAGCAACAGTATAAACGCAAAAATCTCAGAACGACCTAAAAGAGTTTAACTTCTTTTAGGTCGTTTTTTGTGTCTTGAAAAACAGTGGGACAAGCCAAAAAGAAAAATCAATTGAATTAGTGAGAAGCAACTGCTTTTTTACTTCAAAAGATCAGCTTACTTTTCAATCATTCACAAAAAAATATTTCTTAATGGCGCGATTCAAGTGGGAGGGATGCCTTGAAAAAATGTTAAAAGATCAGATTTGTGTAATGCAGGTTACGTTGAAATCAGGATATTTTTTCTCTCCATTATTTTGTTGAGTAATTTAATCGTAAAAGGAGGCTTTAAAATACTTAGGTAACTTATTTCTAGGTTAAATAGGTCGGATATTAGGCGAGCTCACTAAAAGTTTAACTTTTTCATTAGATTCGTTTAACATATTTTTATTCTAATTAACACGATTAAAATAGATTCATTTTCTCTATTTTCTTTTAAAAAAATGAAGTTTTATCTATTTAGATAAAAAACTCTTTTTAAAATTAACGAATTGATATAGAATGATTATATATGGGGTGATTCAACAATCTTTTTTTAGATAAATTGATGATCAATATGTTGAATAGTTGGTATTCAAGGATGAGTGGTTTATTCTCTATTCATTGGCTGTCTTCTTTGGGGGATTTTACGCCAATATATAGATAACGTGAATCAAATTACTCATGTAAACAACTACAGTGTACTGTCAAACAAACTGCTGCAAACAGACAATACTATCCTTCCCAAGATCTTTTTAGCCAAGAGATGCAGACCTATGCAATAAAAATAGGGAGAAACCAGCTTGTTTGCAGCCGCCAATTTAAGTGAACTCATTGTTGTATTAATGATAAACAAGTAATTGATTGTGGCGGTATAGTTGCTTTGTCAGTACGCTGATTAGTATATAATTCCCTACTTTTTTGACCTGTACATTTTTCTAGTCCTAAACAAGATGGACTTACATAATCAGCTATTGCAGGCAGAATAGCCTAAAGACTGCGAGAAATCACTCGCTGTATTTAATTAAGTGAAAATAAGTTGGATCAGCTAGAAAAGCTAGTTGTAAGGAGCAGATATATGAATAAAAAACAGCTAGTCTCAATTATAATTCCCACCTATGACAATTTTGATAAAATTCATTCTTGTCTCTACTCACTACTCGCCCAAACGTATACTAATCTCGAGGTTTTGGTGATTAATGAGGGTGACAACGAGCTATTACTGAAAACTTTGATCGAAAAAATGAAGCAGGATTCTCGCATCCGGGTATATCAATCAACTCATCGCGGGCTAAATGCCGCTAGAAATTATGGTTTAAAAAGAGCTCAAGGGGAGTATGTGTTGTTTATGGACAGCAATGGTACTCTCGACAGCCGTGGAATTGAATTTCTGATGGCTGCTTGTGACTGTGGTGAAGGTGGAAAATTGCCGGATATGATTTTATTTGGTATTCATTGGCACAAAAGGAGAAACTATTTAGAAAATCAAACGCCCTCTTCCTTTAAAGGAAACCAAAGAGAATTTGTTAGGCAGCCGTTTTATAAGAACTATCGGCAAGGTTTAATCCAACCGTTGTGGAATAAATTACTGCGACGAGAATTTTTATTGGAGCAGGACTTATATTTTGAAGAAGACTTGTCTGTGTTGGACGATTTGCTTTTTTCAGTTCAAGCTATTTCTCAAGCGCAAGAGATTGTTGCCTTGGACCAAGCGTTCTATCACCACTACGATTCACGAAAGAATTCATTAATACTTCAGTCAAACAGTGTCAAAGAAGAGACCTTGCTGCGAATCTGTCAAGTGATTTTAGGAATGTCGCCGCTTCATCCAAGACACCGAGAGTTCTATTGCAAAGACACGGTAATGCGAATCATTCGTCAACTAAGGGATTGTCAAAAACGGTTAGGTTCTCCCTTGAAAAAATACCGAAGAGTAAAATGGCTTTTGCAAAATCAACAGCTTTATGAGATTGCGCAAGCAGCTGTGGGAGATAATCGAAGAGAAAAACAAAAACTTAGACTGCTGAAGCTTTTAATGAAGGTGGCAAGAAACAAAGCCAGCCTAAAAAGAAGTTCGCTGACAGTTAATAAAAGCCAGCAGACATAATCAGAATCAAAAAACGTGAATCTGGAAAATGATTTTGTCCATTAGAAAGAGGGAACTTGGGTAAAAAATCTTTCAAAAGCAAAAAGACGTTTGATCAGAATCAAGATTAGATAGACTTACTAGTTAGTGAACTTGCTAGATAAAAGTGAAACAGGTGTGAGAACCATCAGCTCTCACACCTGTATTTTACAAATGTAAATCTGCGATTATTTAGGGTATGTTGATGAAAGCAGTGTTACCTGTGCAGACTCTCCTCCGTTTTTTGTTCAGTGATCAATAAACTGCTGAATAAATTCTTTTGTTTTCCCAACCTTCTTTGATAGAAATTTCCCTCCAAACAGATAACTGCATCGCAAACTTTTCTTTTTAATTTTCAATTCTTTCTCATTTTATCAATAAGAATTTCCCCTAATTTGCCCGGTTAACCGAAGTTTTCATGATATAATGACACGGTGTAAGGAGGTCAACCATGGCAAATATGAATGATGTGGCTAGACTAGCCAAGGTTTCAAGAGGGACGGTTTCCAATTATATAAACGGCGTGAAAATTAAAGAAGAACTGGCGAAAAGGATCGAGAAAGCCATTGAGGAGCTGGATTATGTTCCTAATCAAGCAGCTCGGTCGTTAAAAACACAAACCAGTGATACGATTGCATTTATTTTACCGACCATTTGGACTCCCTTTTTTGCGGAATTAACCAATTATATTCAATTGGAGCTGCAAAAAAGAAATTTAAAAATGCTGCTGTGTAATTCACAAAACAATTACAATTTAGAACTAGACTATGTGAAAATGGCTAAGGAGGAGAAGGTTCGCGGAATTATTACGATTTCCTACAGTGATATTGATCCGTATATCACTGCAAATGTGCCGATTGTTTCCATTGAACGCTATTTTAACCAGCAAGTTCCTTTTGTGACGAGTGATAATTTCCAAGGGGCTCGATTAGCAGCGGAAGAGCTATACAAAAGAGGGGCTCACCGTCTTTTGATGATTTTACGAGAGCTGCCGAATAATCTGGGAATTTACGAACGGATGAATGGGTTTATTGATTATTGTAAGCATAAAAAGATTGATTATGAAGTATACTTAGACAAAGGGAATTCAAAAGATTTTTCTAAAAGAATTGATCAATACTTACAAAAAGCTTACCAAGAGGACTGTCGCTTTGATGGAATTTTTACAGTAACCGATCGTTACGGAGAATACGTCATGGAATCTTTTCAACGTTTGTCTTGGAATATTCCCGATGACGTTCAGCTGATTGGTTTTGATGGCGCAAAGAGTTATCAGAATCAGCCCCTAGTTATTTCTACTATCGCTCAAGATATCAAAAAAATGGCTGAAATAAGTGTGGAAGAACTAGTGAATTATGATAAAAACAAGGATTCTCAAACGAAACATATCTTGCCAGTTAAATTCTTAAATTTGAAAACTACAAGGGAGTTGAAGTAATTTTTTCAACTTTTTTGTAGTTTTTTTGTGGAAACGCTTGTAATTTGGAACGTTCCAAGTATATAATATAGAAAAGTTGGAACGTTCCAAAAAATAAGGAGGAGATCAAATGGATTACAAAAGAGTAGTAAGTGAAATTATTGAAGCCGTAGGTGGACAAGAAAATATCCTGCATGCCACTCACTGTGTGACTCGTTTACGTTTAACCTTAAAGGAGACTACCTATGACCAGCAAAAACTGGAAAACCTTGAAGGCGCTAAGGGTGTTTTCTTCAATAAAGGACAGTTGCAAATTGTCTTTGGTACTGGAGTAGTGGAACGTGTTTATGAAGCCTTTATTCAACAAAGCAACATAGATAATCATTCCTTTGAACCGTCGAAACAATCGCAAACACCTGAAACCTGGAAGGATAAATTGTTTGAATTCTTTAAAGCCTTCTCTGATATTTTTGTGGCACTTATTCCAGCAATTGTTGGCTGCGCAATGCTCTTGGGAGTCCGTTCACTATTTATTACGACCGGTCTGTTTGGGTTAGAAGGCAGCTTAGCTGATAATTACACTTGGGCGGCTGATACTGCTAGCTTTCTAAACATTATTGCTACTGGCTTAAATTTTCTGCCGGTCTTTGTGGCCTACTCGGCGACTAAGCGCTTTGGAGGAAATCCTGTCTTTGGGATTATTTTAGGGTTGATTTTGGTTCATCCAGATTTAGGGAATCGCTTTGAATACATGCAGGGAACCATTGAGAATGTGTCATATTGGAATATTGTAGGATTTAGTGTTCCGCAGGTGGCTTTCCAAGGAGGGATTTTTCCAGCAATTTTAAGCTCATTTTTTATGGCGAAGTTTGAAAAATTCATTACTAAATACACACCAAAGATGCTGACATTTATTGTGGTTCCTGCAGTTACTATTTTAGTGTCATCATTGGCATTGTTTTTAGTTTTTGGTCCTTTGGGGGATTTGGTTGCTTCGGGAATTGGTACAGCAGCGGATTTCTTATATGTGAAGGCCGGAGTTTTTGGAGCGGGAATTTTTGCGGCGTTGCTGCAGCCATTAGTGATTACTGGAACCCATCATATGATTGGATCAATTGAAGCACAGTTATTAGCTCAAACAGGATTTAATTATATTCAACCACTGTGGGCGGTTTCCATTATTGCTCAGGGGGGAGCTGCGATGGGAATGTTTTTCCTAGCCAAAAAAGGATCTAAGCGACGTGAAATTGCTTTTTCCAGCTTTATTCCGACATTAGTTGGAGTGAGTGAGCCGGCTATTTTCGCAGTAAACTTGAAGGATTCAGTAGTACCATTTCTGACTGCAGTTGCTGGAGCCGGAATAGGCGGAGCGTACATGAAGATTTTCGATGTGAAGGCTCTTGGGTTTGGTTTGACAGGTATTCCCGGAGTGACCATTGTTAATCCACCAGTCGTTATTCATTATGTAATAGGCTGCTTGCTGTCTTTTGCTTTACCGATCTTTTTCTTATTCATTTACCATAAAGTAAAAGGCGTATCAGGTGCAGAAATCGGCATACCAAATCCAGTAAAGGACGTGAAGGCCTAAGTGCAAAACTTATTAATCGATCATAAAACGAATGTTTATACAGAGGAGAAACGGAATTTATTGGCAAAGCTGGCGGCAAAGGTAAGCAGTAGCCACTATTTGCCCAACTATCATATTTATCCGCAATCGGGTCTAATGAATGATCCGAATGGGTTGGCCTATTTTAACGGAAAGTACCATGTGTTCTTTCAATGGTACCCGTTTGCTCCAATTCACGGCTTGAAACATTGGGGCCATACCACTTCGGAGAATTTAGTTGACTGGTCTAAGCAAGAGATAGCTCTTTCGCCTACTGAAGAGTATGAAAAAAATGGCTGCTATTCTGGAAACGCCATCGAATTTCAAGGAGAACTCTATTTGTTTTACACGGCAAATTATAAAACTGAAGCCGGCAAAATTCCTAAGCAAGCAGTAGCTATTATGGATAAGGAAGGTCGGATTCGAAAACGAACCGAACCTGTAATTGAGGGGACACTTCCAGGATTGTCAGGTGAATTACGAGATCCTTTTGTTTTTGAAAGAGATGGCTGCTTCTACATGCTGTTAGGCGGCAGTAAATTTACTGACAAAGAAAAACCAGGTTTTGGCGATCAAGGCGTATTACTTCTTTATCAAAGTAATGATTTATTGAACTGGAGTTATCAAGGGTTAATCGATCTGCCTTTGCCAACGGGCTATATGCTGGAGTGTCCAAGTTTAATTCAAATAGACGGGAAGGATATTTTGTTCTTGTCTCCAATGGGAATAGCTCCTGAAGACGAACGCTTCAACAATCGCTTTGCTTCTATTTATGCTGTAGGAGAGTTAGACATTCTTAATCGCTGCTTCCATGCTGACTATTGGGACCAAATGGATGCCGGTTTCGATTTTTATGCTCCTCAAGCTTTTTTAGGAGAACATCAGCAGCCGCTGCTTTATGGCTGGTTTGGCTGTGGTGAACCTGATTACCCAGTTCAAGTTGGCTGGCTGCACGGACTTACCTTTCCTCAACAAATGCAACTAGTACAAGGGAAGTTCAAACGCTATCCCGCTTCAGAAATAATTGAAGTTTTTACACAAAAGCAGGCGGTCAAACGTCCAAAAATCAAAACGGAAAGTCGCAACTATTGGCTGGAGCTAACAGAAGGTTTCAATTTTACCATCGGTTCAGCTGCTGATTATTGGGAATTTCAGTACGATACGGAAACTAAACTGGCAACTGTTTCTCGTGATAATTTGGCCAAAAAAATTGATGTAGGCTACGGTGAAAAAAGAAGCACTCGTATTTTGAACTTGCAAAAGGTCGATATATTTGTAGACAATTCCTTTGTTGAACTATATTTGAATCAAGGGGAGCAAGTCTTTACTTTTCGAGTATTCCAAGATGATAGTGATACAATTGTAAGCCAGCAAGGAGCCTTAACAGGATGCTTGCACAAAATATAGAAAATTAGGGGCATTTTTGGATGCCCTTTTTTTCTTGCTTAAAAATATTCTCTAGTTTACAAGCAAGTCTAAGCCAACTAAAAAACCAGTCTTAAACTGCTTTTTTCTTCTTTTTAGAGTAGTTAAAACTGGGCTTTTTAGCTTTATCGGGTTCATTAAAAGGATTTCGAGCATATTTTTTTCTGATGATCCAACGGCTGTTTGCAAGTCTGTTTCTTGTTACCTTTTTCTGCAGTGGAGGAGTTATTAGAATTTTCTTCAGCTTTAGTTGAAGCAGTTGAGCGGGTTGAATGATTTGCGGCAGTCAGTGTTTTTTCGTCATCTTCTCCTAGGTTTTCGCTGTTTTTAAAAGCATAACGAATTTTTGTCATGAAGTTCATGTAAAAGACCAAGAAATTTCTCAAGTGTAATTAGGAAAAAATTTGACAGCAGACAAAAAATTACGATAACCATTCAGGCTGTTTAAGAAAATAGTAGCTTGCAAATGAGAAGATCACAAAAAGATGTGGGGAGGTAAAGACTATCTATTGACAACTCCCTTTTAAACATGCTTTAATTTAAGGGAACATACGTTTGTTTGAATTGAGGGAAGACAAATGGATCTTTATAAAGGAGAACCAGTACGAGAAGTTTTTTGCATGGACTCTAAGAGTTTTTACGCCAGTGTGGAATGCGTAGAGCTAGGATTGAACCCAATTACCACTCTTTTAGTGGTCATGAGTGGTGATCGTAATGATGCAGGCTTGATTTTAGCTGCTAGTCCCATGGCTAAAAAAGTTCTGGGAATTAGTAATGTCAGCCGCGGATTTGAGGTGCCGGATCATCCTGATTTAATTATTGTGCCGCCAAGAATGACTTTGTACATGCAATATCATATGGAAATTCTTACTATTTTTCGTCAATATATGGCGGACGAAGATATTCATACTTATAGTATTGACGAGCAATTTGGTGATTTAACCCATAGTTGGCGTTTGTTTGGTGACAGCCCCGAGGAAGTTGCTAAAGCTATTCAACTGGAGATTTTGCGAAAATTAAAAATTTATACTAGTGTTGGTCTGTCAGTAAATCCTTTAATGGCTAAGGTAGCGATGGACATGGAAGCCAAAAAGAACAGCTCATTATTTGCTCACTGGACTTATCAGGATGTCCCAGAAAAAATTTGGCCCTTAAAGCTAAGTGATTTTTGGGGAATCGGTCGTCGAATGGAGCTTCGCTACAATCGTATGGGATTGCGAACGATGGGAGATTTGGCTCATGCAAATCCATTTAGATTAAAGAATTATTTTGGTGTGATCAGCCTGCAGCATTATATGCACGCCTGGGGAATTGATCGCTCGATTTTATCGGAAAAGGGCAATTATCCCAAGAAAGAAAAATCAATTGGCAATTCCCAAATTTTGCCTAAAAATTATGTTCGCAAGGAAGAGATTGAAGCCGTATTAGCTGAGATTTGTGAGCAAGTCGCCCAACGATTACGCAAAGCTGATGTAATGGGCGCTACTTTACATTTAGGAATAGGGTATGCATATAACGGGACTCAAAAACGTGGCGGCTTCCATCATCAAATGAAGATTCCTGCTACTAATCAAGGGAAAAAGCTAACTCAACAGGCTTTGCAGATGTTTGCTAAGTATTGGGATCACTCTGAGGTGCGCAAAATTTCCTTGAACGTGTCTTCTTTGCAGCCTGCAGGTGGATTACAGCTGGATTTATTCCAAGATCCACTGCAGTCTATCAAAGAAGATCAAATCGATGATATTGTTGGAGAAATTCGTAATAAATATCAGTTTCGCTCGATTGTGCGAGCCCATTCTTTATTAGAGGGTGCCACAGCCATTGATCGAGCGGGCTTAGTTGGCGGACATGCAGGCGGGATGGATGGAATGTAACTGATTTGTACGTAGGAAGGAACATGGAAAAACAGCAGTTTCCCCACTGCTAAAGAATAACATTTTCTATTTTAAGCCATTGATAAAACCAATTCAGGCGTGAAATTAAATGAAGCGGCTACCGCTTTTTGCTTGCTGCATTCAGAATGAGAAGGGGTTTTTGCTGTGTATGATGATGAAACGGCAATGGAATTATTTTTAGAAGCAAAACAAAATTATCAGGATCGGGGAATGATCAAATGGATCGGTTTTTACCTATCGGATCATACGGCTCTTTTAACGAAAGACAATAAACAGCGTTACAAGGAAAATTTGCAAAAGCCTCAACAGACGTTGGAGGAAATAAGTCAGCTTCTCCAGCAATCCTACATACAGAATAAGCGGATTGCTTTGCAGTTAGAGGCTTTGGATAGTGAACGTAAATACTATGATGACCTAATAGGGCGAGTGATTGGACAAAAGGACCAGCTGATCTACTTAGCGACGGATGAGGAGGAAATCGTTCATCTAGAGATTGAACAGCTTCGTCATGCTGAGCTGTTAGGTCCCAACAAAATTTTGACTAAGGATGAGTCAAATGCTTGATACCAATGGTGCAGTATTTGAATTTAAAAGCGAAGAGGACGACCAGTTTACCAAAGATTATCATCGACTGGTGGATTCAGCTGTGCCGCTTTTTGCAGTTAAAGAAGATTTACTCTATTTAATGGAATCTCAAGGAATCAATTACTTTATGATGCCAGCAATTATTACGAGGGATCGTAAAGACCATTGTTTTTATTTTGAAGTGGAAACCTTTGAAACGTCACGAGTTAAAAAATATAAATATTTGCGTTGCGATTAGAGAGGGAGGGCAACGATGAAGCGAGCGGTGTTCTTACTATTAGAAGATTATGCTGATTGGCAAGGTGCTTATCTTGCCAGCCAGTTGAATCAACAGAAAAATTGGGAAATAAAAACAGCATCAATAAAGCAGCAGGTCACCTCCATGGGCGGATTTAGAATCGATGTAGACTATCTGATCGAAACAATACCAAAAAAGCTGGACTTGTTGGTATTGATTGGCAGTCATTCGTGGAGCTTCAAGCATTCCTTATTGAAAAAAATTGTTGCTCAGGCTTTGGAAAAAGGGACACCAGTCGGAGCCATTTGCGGAGCAGTGGACTATTTAGCAAAAAATGGTTTACTACGTTCTTATTATCACACCGGAAATGACCAAGAATTGTGGCGAGCCGCTGCACAGTACACGAATGCTCCTCAGTTTATTAAACAGCAGGTGGTTCAAGACCGCAACTTAGTAACAGCCAACGGTACAGCTGCTTTGGAGTTTACTGAAGCTTTGCTAAAGGCAGTAGCTTTTTGTGATGAGCAAATAATTGAACGGACGATGGATTTGCAGCGCATGGGCTACTATGCTTATTACCAAACGTATGGCAATCCTGATGGTTAATTAAACAGGAATTATTCAGCAGGATTCATCATAAAAAAGATCGAATCAGTTTCTCACCCAACAGGAGAGTCTGGTTCGATCTTTTTGATTTTACAGCAATTGTGCAAGTTCCTCATCAATGATCAGATCGGTGATGACGGACATTTTTAGCAATGTTTGAATGCTTTTTGCTTTTTCTTTTCCGGTAGCTACAATGACTACTCGATCAATTTTTTCGATATCAGCTAGCTTAATTCCCAGCATCCGCTGAGCAATTCCTGTTTGCAGAGCTTTCCCATCGGCTTTAAAGAAGGTTCCGCCAATATCACCAATAATGTTTTCTTCCATTAGTAAGGCAGTGTCCTCATCAGAAATATAGTCCAGTTTCTCGTAAGTGGAAGAATGAATGGGATCACCCACACCTAGGACCGCTAGATCCACTTGACGACCTTCTTCCATAACCTCTTTGATTAGATTGGTTTCCACTAATGTATCCTTCACTGCCTGTGTGTCAGCGATGGCTGGGGCATAGAAGTAAGAAACCTCGCAATGATATTTCTGCGATAGGACAAAAGCTAAATGGTTAGAATGAAAACGGACGGTGGCAAGACCATTCCCACCAATCAAGGGAATAATTTTTAAAGATTCCAGATGCAAATAGTTCGCTTGCTGTACGTATTCGAAAAGGGTTGTTCCCCAGCCGATTCCTAATCTTCGGATACTAGGCAATAATGGTTCAATCAATTCCATACATAATTTTCCTGCCGCAGCTTTTAGGCTGTCGGCTTCCTCTTTTGCGGCTGAAGCAATTTTTACATTAGCCAGCTGATATCTTTTCATCAGCTGTTCCTGCAGCTTTATGGTACGCAGTTGACTGTGCTGAATGGTAATTTTTACGATGCCCTTGTCTTTGGCCTCCTGCAGCAGCGCTGCAACGGTTGGTCGGGAAATTTTTAGCAACTTAGCAATTTCACTTTGGGTAATTTCATCCTCATAATAATATAAAGCAGCCTTTAGCATCATTTCTTCACGCTCAATCATCCATTTCCTCCTCTTGCAACAAATGTTCCGTGATTCGTTGATATATACCAAATGATAATGCTGGATTCAATTGACTTTCCTCTATTATCATACTACAATTTTTACAAAAGTAAACATAAGTTTGCAAATGTAAAGGATGCGATAACGTGTTAGTAAATTCAAAAGCAATGCTCAGTAAAGCAAAAAAAGAGAATTATGCCATACCTGCGACCAATTTTATCGATTTAGATTCGGCACGGACCTTTGTAACAGTCGCTGAAAAGCTGAACAAGCCCTTAATCTTGCCCTTTGCGCAGGCACACAAAGACTTGATTTCCTTAGAAGAAGCTGCCTTGATTGGCCAATACTTAGCTAACAAAGTATCGGTTCCAGTCGCTTTGCACTTGGATCATGGTGAAGATTTTGAGTTTATCAAAGAAGCCATCGAATTAGGTTTTACTTCGGTCATGATTGATGCATCAAAGGAAAGCTTAGAAAATAATATCAAACTGACAAAAGAAGTCGTTGAATATGCCCACCAAAAAGAGGTAACAGTAGAAGCTGAGTTAGGGCATGTTGGAGCTGGAACAAACTATGAAAATCATGAAACAACTGATTCTATTTATACGGAGGTTAAGGATGTCGAAATCTTCTTAAAAGAAACCCAAGTCGATTCGCTGGCAGTGTCCATTGGTACCGCTCATGGGGCATACAAAGGGACACCAGTGTTGAACTTTGATCGACTGAAGGAAATCAGTGCCATTTGCGAGGTTCCATTGGTACTGCACGGCGGTTCTTCATCTGGCACCAACAATCTGAACCGTTGTGCGACTAGTGGCATTTCCAAAATCAATATTTTCACCGACTTTTTGCAAGCGGCTTACCGTATGAACAAAGAAAACAAGCCTAAAGATTACTTAGAAATGAAACAGTTGTCTAATCAAGCGATGGCAGGTGTATTGGAAAATTGCTACAAAGTATTTGCTACAAAGGATGCATAGAAAAGAGGCGACGATAAATGACAGTAGAAATTAAACAACCCTTTTTTGTCTTTAACCCAAAATCCTATCTTTATGGTGAAGAACTGTTAAGACTAGCACAACGGGCAGATGAATTAGCAGCAAAATATCCGGAATGCACAGTATTAGTGACTGTGCCATTTGCTGACATTAGTGCAGTAAAGCAAGCAACTGAGAAAATCGTGGTTACAGCTCAACATATAGACGGGATCAGGCCTGGTCGAGGAATCGGTCATGTTCTACCAGAATCGGTTTATCATGCTGGAGCAAGAGCCGTTTTCTTAAATCATGCCGAACGACCTTTGACCTTAGCCGGACTGGCCCAAGCAATGAAGCGAGCTAAGGAACTAGGAATGAAGACAATTGTGTGTGCAGATTCTATTGATGAGGCAAGAGCAGTGGCAATTTTAGGAGCAGACATTATTTTATGCGAACCAACTGAACTAATTGGCACCGGTCAAACCAGCGGAAGCGATTATATTGAAGAAACCAATCAAGCCATTAAAGAAATTAATCCTGACATCTTAGTCATGCAGGCAGCCGGTATCAGCAGTGGGGAAGATGTATATCGCACGATTAAGCTGGGAGCGGATGGGACTGGCTGTACTAGTGGTATTACTAACGCAGCTTCACCGGCGGATATGCTAACTGAGATGGTTGAAGCAGTGGTGCAAGCATACAAAGAAAGAGGTAAATAGATGAAGGTTATCCATGAACAATTATCCATTAAAACACAAGCAGGGAAAGTCAGCTATATTGATATTACCGCTGATTTACGCAAAACGATTGAGTCAGCTGGATTAAAGAATGGCTTTTGTGCCATCACTACCCCACATACAACTTGTTCAGTCATTTTTGAAGAATATGTTCATGACAAGGACTGGAAGGGGGATGAGTATCTGCAGGTAGACCAAAATCGGATTTTGGAGAAATTAATTCCTCGCCAATTGACTGAATCAGACTATCTTTATCCTGGGCCAGAGCATGTAGAGTTTTTAAAAGAATTAGCCGCGGCTGATCCGAATTATTTGCCTGATCCAGTATCTATTTTAAATGCGGACGCTCATATTAAAGGTTCTCTTTTCGGAGCCAGCGAAACGGTCATCGTCAAAGATGGACAACCTTTAATTGGCTCTGTTGGTTATTTATATTTTGTTGATTGGGATCAAAATCGTGAACGAACAAGAACCTGCAACTTAATGTTGATGGGTGAGTAAAAAAGACCAATCATTGCTTTCTTTTCATAAGCAGTGATTGGTCTTTTTCATTATAAATGACTGAAGAATCGCTGGATTTCAATCGCAGCATTTTCAGGTGAGTCGGAGGCATGAACGATATTTTCGGTAGTGCTGCAGGCAAAATCACCACGGATAGTTCCGGGTACCGCTTTCAAAACGTTCGTGGCTCCAAGCATTTGACGCACCAATGCAATCGCATCATTTCCTTCTAATAGTAAAAAAACAACGGGACCTGAAGTCATGTAAGCAATCAGCTCAGGAAAAAAGGCTTTATCCTTTAAATGAGCATAGTGACTTTTTGCAATGTCTTCAGAAATTACGCCTTGATACATTTCCTTAATTGTTAAATTCTTATCCTCAAAGCGTTGGATGATACGGCCAGTCAGCTTGCGCTTTACGCCATCCGGTTTGATAATAACTAGTGTTTGCTCCATATCTATTCATCTCCTTTTTTTAATCAATAAAGGAGGCTTAGCCTAAACTAAACCTCCTAAAAAAACTTAACGTTGTGGAACAACTACTTTCAGTGCTTCCCATTTCCAATTAGCAACTTCTGGAATATCTGTTCCTTCCGCACGAATGTAGTCATGGTGATATTGGAGTGTTTCATCCATTTTAGCAGAAAATTCAGCTGCTTGGGAACCGTAAACGGCATTTGCTGCATCTTGTGCTAAGTGGAAGCGATCCATTTCACTAAAGACACGCATGTCAAATGGCGTAGTAATATCCCCATTTTCACGATAACCGTGAATATGAATGTTGTGGTTATTCCGATCAAAGAAGATATCTCTAACCATGCCTTCATAACCATGGAAGGCAAAGACGATTGGTTTATCAGTGGTAAATAGCGCATCAAACTCCTCGTTGCTTAAGCCGCGTGGGTCTACATCTGGATGACGCAATTTCAAAATATCTACCACATTAATGAAGCGAATCTTCAATTCTGGGAATTGTTTGTTCAAGATCGAAACCGCTGCTAATGCTTCCAAGTTTGGCTCAGTTCCAGCTGCAGCAATCACTAAATCAGGTTCTTGACCGTTATCGGTACTCGCCCAATCGATCACCTTCAAGCCTTTGTCGACTAATTCTTCTGCTTCCGCTGCTGAATAGAACTGTGGACGTGGATGCTTGCTGGAAACAATCAAGTTAATCACTTGTTTGTCTTGCATCGCTTTATCCATCACGGCCATTAAGCTGTTGGCATCTGCTGGTAAATATTCCCGAATAAATTCTGGTTTCTTTTCCGCTAAATGAGTCAAGATACCAGGGTCTTGGTGAGTATAGCCATTATGATCCTGCTGGAACACGGTAGAAGTCGCAATCACATTCAGAGCAGGATACTGTTTACGCCAAGAATGAGCACTGGCTTTGCGCATCCACTTGAAATGTTGCGTCAACATAGAATCTACTACTCTTAAGAAAGACTCATAGCTGGCAAAGAACCCATGACGACCGGTTAAAACATATCCTTCTAAGAAACCTTCCGCTTGGTGTTCAGATAATTGGCCATCGATTACCCGGCCAACGGAAGACTGCCACTCATCAGTACTGTCTTTTGGTTCCAGCCACTGACGATCAGTTACTTCGAAGACCTTGTTTAAACGATTGGATTTTGTTTCATCAGGTCCAAAAATCCGGAAGTTGGTAGGATTTTCTGTGATCATGTCTCGAGCTTGTTGACCAAAGACGATCATATCCTGAGCCATCACTGCACCAGGGATGGTTGTATCGATCGCATGTTGCTTCCAATCAGGCATTTTCATTGGCTGCGGATCAATCCCGCCGTTAGTGATTGGATTAGTGGACATCCGCTTATCGCCTTTAGGTGAGATTTCTTTTAGTTCTTCAACAATTTTGCCGTTTTCATCAAATAATTCTTCCAGACGATAAGATTTCAACCAGTCGACTAATTTGTCAATATGCTCCATATGCTCAGAATCCACTGGAATTGGCACTTGGTGTGCACGGAAAGTGCCAGCGATTTGTTCGCCATCCCACGTTTCTGGACCAGTCCAGCCTTTAGGTGTGCGGAAAATGATGACTGGCCATTGTGGCATTTCAGCATTTTGGGCATCATCTTTGCGGGCCTTGGTTTGAATAGCTTTGATTTCTTCAACTACTGCGTCTAAGGTTTCAGCCATCAGCGGATGAACTTGCTCAGGATCAGTTCCTTCAACGAAGTAAGGCTTCCAGCCCATTCCTTCAAAGTATTTCGCTAAATCGGCATTGCTCTTCCGTGAAAGAATCGTTGGATTAGAAATTTTACCACCGTTTAAATAAAGAATTGGCAAAACGGCACCATCGTTAACCGGATTAATAAAGACATTCGAGAACCATCCGCCAGCTAATGGGCCCGTTTCAGCTTCACCGTCACCAACAACTGTGGCTGCAATGACTTCAGGATTATCCAAAATGGCACCCGTCGCATGGGATAGCGCATAACCTAATTCGCCACCTTCATGAATAGAGCCAGGCGTTTCCGGTGCGGCATGAGATGCGATCCCGCCAGGAAAAGAAAAGACTTTACATAGATGCTTCAATCCAGCTTCATCTTCCGTAATCTCAGGATAAATTTCGCTGTAGCTGCCATCGATATACGAGTTAGAAACCATCACTTGGCCGCCGTGTCCAGGACCTTCAATATAAAACATGTTCAAATCATACTTGTTAATCGCCCGATTTAAGTGTGCGTATAAAAAGTTTTGTCCAGAAATCGTTCCCCAGTGACCAATTGGATGAGTCTTAACATCCTCTTTTTGAATGGGACGTCTTAATAGAGGGTTATCCTTTAAATACATTTGCGCGACAGAAATATAATTGGCTGCTCGCCACCATGCATCCACCTTTGCTAAATACTCTTGAGAATCAAAATTGACTGTCATGTGAAAACTCCTTTGTAGTAAAATTTACTTTTATTATTTGAGTATAATATACCTTTATCTTGTGAAGATGTAAACTACTTTTTTATTAAAAAACAGTTTTAGTATTCTTCAGTCAAATGAAAATTAGAAAAATGTTCGCAGCTTCAGCAAACTTTCATGAAAAGAAAGATGTTTCTTGATAGGAGAGGGTGTTTGAAATTTTTTTGAAAAATAACGGAATTATTTTCTGATAGTATCTCAAATATTTGGATCTCAAGTATTTTTTAATAAAAAGGATAATCTCAAATGAGTAAGAAAATTATGATAGCCTTTCAAAAATGGGGCAAACAGGAGGAAATAAAGTGGAGACAGAAAATTTCTTGGATTGAGCTATGCTAGAAATGAATTTAGCAAAAAACATTGATCAATAATTCACAATAAATGGTTGACGGAACAATTTTCATGTGTAATAATACAGAACTATCAAAGGAATGTTCAAAGAAATCCCTAATTGCTGTTGGAAAAATGCAAATTTTTTTATTATCATTTGTGATTTTTTTCACCAACAATCAAATGGAAAGGAAGAAGTTCAATGCAGAAAAAACAATTAACACTCCCGTTTTATTGTGTCAATTCCCAGGTGCTTTGGAAAGGAGAGGCCGCAGTTGAAAATGCTGTTCAAATGGATCAAAGGATCATTGAATTAGGCTTGGATGCTATTTTTACTGCAAGTGTCAACGATGTGGCTAGACTTAGCGAAGTGACAAATCGTCTTCAGGTAGGAATTGTTTTTGAAGACCAATCTCTCGAGGAACTGAAAGAACTGCGAGAGCTGGGTGCAGCTGTTTTAATTTTTGATGAGGCGGAACGGATTAATCAGGTAAATGCTATTTTGCAGGCAGCAAAGGAAATCGGTTATTTGATTCTAGTTCGTACTGAAAAACCATTTGATTTAACAGCAGAGGTGTTACCATTTTTAGATATTATCAAATGGAAGTTTGACAGCAAACAGGCGGCTAAAAACGTGTTTGAAGAGCAATGTAATGAACAGAAGAAACGAGTAGCACAGCTGAAGCAGAGCTATCCGCATCTAGCAATTATTTATGGAGCCAACACTATTTCTTCGAACCTGGTATTAAATAGTTTAATGATGGGACTTGATGGCGTTGGCGAGGTCAGCTGTAATGAAAGTACCCAAGAAAAAAGACGTGAAATGCTGAATGCCGTTAATGATTATAAAAAAGTACAAAACTTTTTGAACGCTTAATAATTAATAAACTTGACAGTCTGGCGCTGGTGATTTTCTCACTAGCGTCAGACTTTTTTTGTTGACTTATCGGCGTAAGGCGGGATTTAAAAACAAAACTATCTACTAACTGCGTTATTTTATTTATGGAGTATTTTACTTTTCTACATTAACATATGTTCAGAAAAACGTAACAAAATTTACTATTTTGTGAAAAAGCTGATGGAAAGCGTTGACAAACCAATTCGAGATGCTATACTAGTCCTTGTAAGACATATGCCAATGATATTAGCATATGACAAAAACACTTGGAGGGTTTAACATGACGTTATATGGAAAACTATTGGATAGAGAAAAAAATGGTGCTCCGATCAAGGTTGGGGTAATTGGTGCAGGTCAAATGGGCTTTGGAATGATCTCTCAGATTTCAACAATTCCAGGCATGATCGTGGCAGGAATCAGTGATATCAACCTAGATGCAGCGAATCGTGCGGCGGAAGCATACAATGCCAGCGCAGACAAAAAAGTTGATATTTTAATTAGTCAAAACTTTAAAGATATTATTCATTCTGACAAAGTAGAAATTATTGTTGACGCAACAGGGGTACCTGAGGCAGGTGCTCAAATTTCTTTAGAATCATTAATGGCTAAGAAACACTTAGTATTGCTGAACGTTGAAATTGATATCACTATTGGACCATTGATGAAAAAATTATATGACTCAACTGATCTAATTTATACTGGTTCCGATGGTGATGAGCCAGCCGCAACGATGCAAATGTATGAATTTGCCAAAAGCATGGGGATGGAAGTCTTGGTTGCCGGTAAAGGCAAGAACAATAAATTGATGGTTCATGCGAATCCGGATACGGCTGCAGAGAAGGCGAAAGCACAAGTCATGAGTCCTAAAATTTTAGCTTCCTTCCAGGACGGTACGAAAACCATGGGTGAAATGAACCTACTATCTAACGCTATGGGCTTTGTTCCTGATGTAGTAGGAATGCATGGAATCTCAGCTGATTTAGACGGTACTGTCAAGAACTTGGATTTAAAGGAAAATGGTGGTGTCCTAAGTAAATTCGGCGTTGTGGAATACGTTGACGGTATCGCGCCAGGAATTTTCTGTATCGTCAAAGGGCAAAATGAAGGTGTAGCTCATGAAATGAACTACCTAATGAAGAAAGGTGAGCGCGATCATCATATTTTATATCGCCCATTCCACTTATGTTCATTAGAAACACCAATTACCATTGCTCGTGCGGTACTTGAGCAAGATACAGCGATTGTTCCAATGGGTGCGCCAGTATCCGAAACTGTTTGTGTAGCGAAGAAAGATATTAAAGCTGGTGAAAAAATTGATGGAATCGGCGGCTTCTGTGTCCGAGGTGTGCTGGAAACACATGAAGACATGAAGAAAAATGCCAATATTCCAATTGGTTTAATTGCTGGGGCAGTAGCGAAAAAGGATATCAAAGATGGTGCGTTCTTAACCATGGATGATGTTGAACTGGATGAATCAACAACAGTTTACAAATTACGCAAATTACAAGACGAAACATTTGCTTAATCAAAAATCCGCTGCAGGCAGTGTTTAGCTGCCTGCAGTAGAAAAGAGGGAATTCGATGCATCAATTGCTGATCGTTCTGTTCGTTTTAATGGTGATTCAGAGCTTAGGCAGTATCTTTCAAGTGAAATATTATCAAGCTTTTATAAAAAAGATTACTGTGGAGTATCAGAATCATGTTTCTCACGAACTGTACACCGATGTCTCAAAGGGTTCGTTGTTTAAGACAATTGTAGCTGTAGTTGCGGATCAAAACGGTGAAATTATCAGCTGTTATGTATGCAGAGGATTTACAGTCTTTGCCCGCTTTAAGCAGGTACCGTCTTACCAAGGAATCAATTTGGCAGAAATACATGATAAAAAAATGAAGCAGGCTCGCTTATCTCAAGTAGAAAGGGTACTTGAGCAAATTTACTTGCGGAAGTTGGAAGCGGTTGCCCATATAATAGAAGGAGTTAATTAATTATGAAATATATTGAATGGTTTGGTAAAAACTTTATTGGTTTATTTGAAGCTGGCGGCGAACAGTTCATGGGATTTATGACCGGAATTATACCTTTGCTGATTGTTCTTTTAACTTTCACTTACTCAGTTATTGCATTTATTGGAGAAGAACGTGTCGATCGAGCTATCCGCTATTGTTCAAAATATATGATCTTGCGCTATTCTATTATGCCCATGCTGTCAGTAATGATGCTGACCAACCCGATGGCTTATACTTTTGGAAAATTTGTCAAGGAAGAAGAAAAGCCTGCTTTTTATGATTCCGTGGTTTCTTTCTTACATCCCGTAACTGGATTGTTCCCATATGCGAATGCAGGTGAATTATTTGTTTACTTAGGAATTGCTAATGGAGTAATGGAGGCTGGTTACAATCAGTCAAGTTTAGCTGTGCGCTATTTCCTAGTAGGGATTGTGGTTATCTTAATGCGAGGAATTGTCACTGAACGTTTAACCAAGTTCTTGATAGCTAAAGAAGCGAAGAAAGTAAACGCGTAAAGCAAAGCGAATTTCTTATTATAGGAGGCCAATAAATTATGTATAAATCAGTTTTTGTATCACCTGGAAACGGTGGTTGGGGTGTGGGCTTAACGTTAACACCAACAGCGACAAAAAATAAAGTTGTATCAGTAACAGGCGGAGGCATTCATCCAGTTGCTCAGCGAATTGCCGATTTAACTGGGGCTGAAGCTTGGGATGGCTTCAAAAATCAAGTACCTGAAGAAGAAACTTTATGTGCCGTGATTGACTGTGGTGGAACAGCACGGATTGGCGTTTATCCCATGAAACGTATTTTAACAGTAGATGTTTTACCATCATCACCATCTGGGCCCTTGGCAAAGCATATTACAGAAGATATTTTTGTTTCAGGTGTTAAACCAGAAAATGTGAAGGTGACTGATGCTCAGGAAACGTCTGAAGTAGCAGCTGCGGCCGCAACAGAAGCAGCACCTCAGCAGGAAGAAAAATTTGAAGACAAGTACGCCAAAGCCAAAGAAGCGCATGCGAAAGAAAATGCTAAAAAAGACGGCTTCTTAGTTCGTTTTTCTCGGGGAATCGGAGGTGTTATGGGTGTATTCTATCAATCAGGTCGAGATGCAGTGGATATGCTGCTGAAAAACATTATTCCGTTTATGGCTTTCATTAGTATGATGATCGGAATTATCAATTATACTGGGATTGGTGATTTGATTGCAGAAGTATTATCACCTCTTGCTGGTTCACTTCCGGGCATGGTTGTGTTAGCATTGATCTGTAGTATTCCTATTTTATCTCCAATTTTAGGACCAGGTGCGGTAATTTCACAGGTAATTGGTGTGTTAATCGGGACCCAAATTGCTAACGGATCAATTCCAGTTCAATATGCGTTACCGGCACTATTCGCTATCAATGCCCATGTAGGATGTGACTTTATCCCGGTTGGCTTGTCATTGGGAGAAGCAAAACCAGAAACAGTTCAGGTTGGGGTACCAGCCTTACTTTACAGTCGGATGTTAACAGGGTTCACCGCGGTAATCATAGCCTATGTTGCAAGCTTCGGTATGTATTAAACGATAAGATAGGAGAAAAATAAATGGTAAAAACAAAAATTGTTGAAGTTGGATCAATGGTTCCTGCTTTTGAAGAAGAGCAGTTAGTAATTCTATTCGGTCCAAGTGCCACCACTGAATTACGTGATATTAGTGTGATCCACGAGGTGGAGGAACAGCCAGTTGATTCAATTCAAGTGGGCGGTCAATTGAAAATTGGCGAAAAAGTCTATAAGATAGAAGCAGTTGGCTCGCAGGCAAATCCAAATTTTGATGAATTAGGACACGTTTCGATTTATTTTAGAAATGAAGTCGGTGAAATTTTGCCAGGAGCGATTATTGTCAGTCCGGGGGAATTTCCAACTTTTGAAGTTGGCGATAGTATAGAATTTAGTTAGCGAGAAAACCTCCCTTATTTTAGGGGGGATTTTTCGGTTTAACAGGAGGGGTATCAATGGTTATTCAGGATGATCGAGACTTAGTTAGAGTTGCCACCATGTACTACAAAGAAGAAATGAAGCAATCAGATATTGCTAAACAGTTGGGTATTTCAAGACAGTTAGTATCCAAATATTTAAATGATGCCAAAAATAATGGCATCATAGACATTTACATTAATAGTCAAAGTGCATATTCGGTAGAGCTGGAATTAAAATTGCAAAAGGCTTTTGGTATCAAACGAGCGGCGGTTCTGGATACGAGTCACCTGCAGTCGCAGGAAATTGAGAAGCTGATCATTCAGACTGCCATCTCAACTTTCCGTAAGGACATTGCTAAGGCAAAAAAAATTGGTGTCTCTTGGGGACGGGTTTTGCGACGCTTAGTTGATGAGTATCCTTATGTGAATCAATCAGATGCGACGATTATTCCGTTAATTGGCGGGATGGGATCTGGTCAGGTGGAGGTCCATTCCAATCAGATTGCCCACGATTTGTCTCGCAAGCTGCGAGCAGACTGCAAGTATTTGTATGTACCAGCTTTAGTGGACAGTCCCGTTATTAAACAAAATTTGGTTGAAAATGTAACGGTGAAGGATGTGCTAGAAGATGGGAAAAAAGTTGATTTTGCTTTAGTCGGATTGGCAACACCTTTTTCTAAACGCAATACGATGACCGAAATCGGCTATATTAATCAGTCAGATATTGAAGACTTAGCCCAGGCTAAGGTTATTGGTGATGTAAATTCACGTTTTTTTGATGAAAATGGAGAAGAAGTATCCTGTCGCATCAATGAAAATGTCATCGGAATCAATTTGACAGCTATTCGCAAGATCGACAAGGTTTGCGCGATCTGCTATGAAGAGGATAAAAAAGAAGCTCTATATACGGCAATTGATACCAAAATCATCAATTGTTTGGCAGTTACTGATGAGCTGGCAGAGTATTTACTTACTAGAAAAGAAACCGAAAGCGCTACATAAATGAGTGGCATGTTGGAGGAATGAAGATGAGCTTAGCAGATGATAAACGATTGCTGGTGGAAATTGCTTCGTTGTATTATGAACAGGGCTTGAAGCAGGAAGAAATTGCCCAGCGAGTAAAAATCAGTCGATCACTGGTTTCAAAATATTTGGTTCGTTCCCGAGAAGAAGGGATTGTTGAAATCATTATCCATGATGACCTAGCCAGTCCTTTTCATGCCTTGGAGGAAAAACTGGCTGCAGCCTATGAGTTAGAGGAAGTCATTTGTATTGAATCAGCCGGTCGAGGATTGCAAAATAAGTTATTGGGAATTACTGCAGCAAAGTACCTTTCCCGCGTAATTAAGCCATGGGATACCATTAGTGTTTCAGCCGGGACGACTGTGCATGAAGCAGCTGCCAATTTTCCCAAACAAAGTCAGATGACAAATGTCCGTTTTGTCCCTTTGGTGGGAGGTATGGGGATGGAGCACATCACTATTCAATCTAACAAAGTGTGTGAATTGTTCGCTTCCCGTTGCGGTGGACATGCGGTTGAACTGCATGCACCGATTACGGTAGATAATCCAGAAGCAAAGGAAGTGTTCATGCAGCAATCCTTTATAAAAAATGTTTTCGATGAGGGTGAAGCAGCAACAATAGCGTTGGTAGGGATTGGCGGAATTCCGATCTATTCTACCTTAACCGATGCGTATTTAGCTGATCAGGTAAATATCAACTCGGAATATTCTCAAGAACGAATTGCTGGTGATATATGCTACAACTTCATTGACCATTCTGGACAATTGGCAGACTGCTCTTGGAATAAACGGGTACTAGCCATTGATCTAGAACGCTTGAAAAACATACCGCGACGGATTGCTGTTTCTGGTGGCAAAGAAAAAGTCGAAGGAATTCGGGCAGCACTTAAGGGGAAGCTAGTAAATGTCTTAATTACTGATGAAAAAACAGCTCGAGAATTAGTTGATAAATAACAAAAGAATAGATGATCCCAGAATGAAGATGCGTGAATTCATTTTGGGATCATCTGTTTTTACTTATAGTAGCTCGATCATAATTTAGGAAAGGAAGGCAAATGCAGCAAAAAGACTTTAAAAAGTTTTTGAAAAAATCAGGATCAAACCAGAGCTTTTTAAAAGTTTTTTATTAGCCTTCTGGTAATGGGAAGATAGCCCAACTTCGATTCTTTTCGAAGGTAGCTAGTTCCATTTGTGCCTGCTTAGTAATGGAGGCTGGATAATCCATGATTTCTAGTAAACGCAAGGCATTTCTAGTCGTAGTGGGACCTTCCTTAACTAAATAATCGAAGGCAATGCCTTCTTCTGAAGTAATTTTTTCTGAGAAATGTAAATTACGGCATTCATTTCTCAATATTTCTGTTAGTTCAATATCATGGGTAGCAATAAATGCTAAACTATTGTAATTATACAGCCAATGGACAATGCTGGCGGAAGCTGCGATTCGTTCAACGGTGTTTGTTCCTCGTAGAATTTCATCAATAAAACAGTAGCAGCGCTCTTGATCGGCTACCTGATTCAACAAGCGTTTGATCGATTTTATTTCGGCTATAAAATAACTATCTCCTTCAATTACATTATCTTCGACAGCCATAGAAGTTAAGACATGCCCCGGCTCCATAATGAAGCTTTCGGCTAAGGCAGTGTGGATCGTTTGAGCCAAGATACAGTTGATGGCAATGCTTTTAACATAGGTTGATTTTCCAGAAGCATTGGAGCCAGAGATTAAGGTGTTTTTCTGCCACATCACTGGATTTGGAACAGGATCGCCAACTAAAGGATGGTAGCACTCCTCAGCGGTTATCCCGCCGTCTTTAAATTCTGGCCGACAGGTAGGACCGATTGCCAGACGGAAATTCAACACAGCTAAGGCTGACTCTAAATCTCCCATTGCTTCCCACAATTGAAGCGCCTCTTTTTTATGATTCCGTAATTTTCGTTGAACAAAATGATAGGAAATGAAGGGAATCATAAAGCACATCATTATACTTTCCACAATTACATCCGCTTCACCAACCCCTTGCCCTTTAAAGGCGAAGCCGACTCTAGTAATACTTTTTAAAGCAGTCACCGATGCCGCCAGCTGGGATTGGCTCGGCAACGAGAATTTCTGCAGCTTTTTAGCTGTGTAGACAGAATTAACTAAATAGCGCATACTAGCCAGTTCACGTTCCAAACTATTTTTTTTGATCATTGAAAGGATAGTATTGAAGCAAAGAGAGCCGACTAAAACTAAGAGACCAATTGAAGGAGCTATCGCTGTCCAAAATAATCCGGCTATAGGCAGCATTCCCATTATTAAATAAAACCAAAAGCTGCCAGTTGAGCTGTAACTATGCTCCTGCAGCAGGTAATTTTTAATTAGATTATTGTCCAACTTGCCTAAGCGGGCGAATTGATACTGGATTTTTTCTCGCAGCTCTGGTTGATTTTCAAAAAAATTAATCAGTTCCTCTAAATCATTTTGAGCAAATTTAAAGCTGCGCAGCCGCTGATACAAGCTCTCTGCTCCGATACTGGAATAAGTCAAATTAATCTGTTGAAAAATTTCCAGCATATCTAAATCATGCCAAGTCGCATCATCAATTTCGCTGTCCCAATCCTGCAGCTGCTTGGTGATTTTCCAAGCAGTAATCAAACTTTCTTCGCGGTCGTTTCGGTCATAATCAGGGATTTCACCCCAAGCGTCATGAATACGTTGCTTCAATTTGTATTTTGACCAAAGATCAATACTGAATAAAACTAGAAAAATAAGTAGAGCAAAACCAATAATAATCGTGATTTCCTTCATTAAGAAAGACTCCCATCTTTTTTATCATTCTTTTAATAATAGAACAACTACTCTCAAATGAAAAGAACGGTCTTTGGAAATCACAGGGAAGGTTCTATACAAACTTTAGGGGATGAATTACAATGGAAGTTAGATAAAAAAAGCTGGAGGTGCACAATGAAACCTGTTATTGGTATTATGCCCTTGTATGATGGACAAAAAGAAAGTCTTTGGATGCTGCCAGGGTACGTAGAATTAATTGAGGAGAATGGCGGAATTCCAGTCATTTTACCTTTAACTGATAATTTTGAAACCTTGGATTACTTCCTAGAAACTTGCCAAGGCTTCTTATTCACCGGAGGACAGGATATTTCTCCTGAATTATACGATGCAGAAAAATTAGTTGTTTGCGGTGAGACCCATCAAGTTCGTGACACCATGGAAATTTATTGTATGGAAAAAGCACTTGAAGAAGATATTGCGGTGTTGGGCATTTGTCGCGGAGCGCAATTGCTGAATGTAGTTGCTGGTGGAACCCTGTATCAAGATTTACCGACGGAACGTTCTTCAGAAGTAGTGCATCAAATGAAGCCGCCTTATGATCGCAGACAGCATAAGGTTCAGCTTCCAGAGGGGACGATGCTGGCTGATATTCTTGATCGTGATAGCCTGATGGTAAACAGCTATCATCATCAAGGAATTAAGGATGTCGGTGAAAAGTTGACGGTTACGGCAATTGCTGAGGATGGATTGGTAGAAGGAATTTATTTGGATGAAAATCAATTTGCGCTAGGCGTACAATGGCATCCTGAATTTTTTGCAGCAGCTACTCAAGAAAATCAACGGCTGATCCAAATGTTTTTGGCTCACTGTGTGTAAACAAATTTAGCGATCGACCCAAATAATTGGGTTTGGTCGTTTTTTTTGTCTCGGTACCTAAAGATTGAACTATTGTCCAGTCTATTAAAGTTTATGATCATTTGTTTCTTAAAATACCTACTGCAGACATAAACGAATTTTTGGGAAACTAAGGTGTTTTTAGTAGGAACTAATCAACAGCAGTTTCTACAATGTGCGCAGCTATTAAAAAATCAGAAAATCAGCAGCTAATTGTCGCTCTAAAATTGCTTGCACTTATCTAGATTCTACCTCAAAAGTTGGAAATAGAATGCAACTTAAGGCGGATGGAGCTCTGAAGGTTATCCTTTACACTTGGGATAGAAAAGAAAAGGTGGGAGAAATCGTGAAGGGTAATCGAAAGAATATTTTATATTTAATGTTGGGACAGATAATTTCTGTTTTTGGAGGGGCAATTCTACGTTTTGCTTTGTCATTGTTTGTATTGGATGCAACAGGCAGGGCAGACATTTTTGCAACGATTCTGGCAGTGTCCAGTATTCCCGTATTGTTTGCGCCTATTGGAGGAGCGATTGCTGATCGGTTTGACCGTAAAATGTTGATGGTGTTAATGGATATTTCCAATGCCATTTTAGCTTTATTATTATTTTTAGTTATGGGCCTGACGGAATCGGTCTTGGCAATCGGGCTATTACTGTTTATTTTATCCATTGTTGGCAGTTTTGATACGCCAGTGGTGGGCGCAAGTATTCCCTTGATGGTAGAAGAGCATGAACTAGAAAAAATAAACGGCTTGTCCAATGGAATCTTACAGCTATCTAATGTTGTAGCACCGATTATCGGCGGTATATTATACGGTCTGATAGGTGCACAGGTGCTGGTGGGCAGCAGTATTATTTTCTTTATTATTGCGGCTGTCATTGAAAGCTTCTTGAAAATTCCTTATCAAAAACGTGAGCAAAGCGGAACCCTTTTCGAGATTTTAACAGGCGACTTAAAAGCAGGTTTTAAAGAAGTAAAAAATAATCCGGTGATTTCCAAGGCAATTGTGATTGCAGCCTTGATCAATTTTGGGTTAACGTCATTCTTTATTGTAGGGCTGCCAATCATTTTGCGAATGGTCCTGCAGGTAAATGAAATCATGTATGGTGTTGGTATGTCGATGTTTAGCCTAGCAAATATTATTGGTGCAGTTTTTGCAGCGGTTTTAACGAAAAATCTGCGCTTTAATAATTTTTACTTGACCTTTGCTTTTTCTGGTATTCTATTATTGGTCATGAATGTACTGCTTAGCCTTACTGGTGCAGGTGTTGGCTTTGTTGCAGTGATGATCGCTGGTGTAATTATTGGAATTATGATGAGCGCCATTTCGATTTACTTAATTTCTTTGGTTCAGAGAATCACGCCAAAAGAAAACCTAGGAAAAGTAATGGCGACAATTATTGCGGTTGCCCAATGTGCCGTTCCGTTGGGTCAATTGGTGATGGGGGTTCTATTTAAAGGAACGACCACTGCTGTTTTTTTCCCAATTTTAATCGTCGGCAGCTTTATCCTGTTGATTTCCTTTTTATGCTTCACTTGGTTTAAGGAAACGAAGGAAAGTGATATTTATATAGTTAAAGAAAATTAATTTAAAATGCATACTGGCAAATTAATCAGTATGCTTTTTTAATAGAGAATACCTTTCTTAAAAATCTTTGTTGACAATTCAGTTTTGACGTGATAACCTTTTCATTAAGTTGTTGGTGTTATTACTTCGGGTAAGCAGGCAGCAGCTAAAGATGAAAACTGAAAATGTTGGATGTTATCACAATGTGAGCAGGACCTATTTACCACACAAGTGTAGTGTATGTAAATGGGCTTTTTTTGTGGCTAGCGAGGGAATTTTATGATCATAAAACGGGTGTTAAACAACAATACGGTAATTTCTGCCAATAGCAAAGGCGTTGATGTTCTGCTAATGGGGAAGGGAATTGCTTTTGGTAAGAAAAAAGGCAATTCGGTTGATATTGAACAGGTAGAAAAAAGTTTTCTGCTGCGAGATAAGGATACGCAAAACAAGTTCACTGAGCTGTTAATTAATGTGCCAATGGAACATATTATGGTTTCGGAGAAAATTATTAATTTTGGCAAGATCAAGCTTGGCAAAAATTTGAATGAAATTATTTATGTAAATTTAACCGACCATATTCATTCAGCGATTGAGCGCTACCAAGAAGGAATCGTCTTGAAAAATCCGCTGCGCTGGGATATTGCCCGCTTTTATGCCGATGAATATGCGGTGGGAGAAAAAGCGCTGGAAATTATTCGCAAGGATTTGGGAGTTGTTTTTGAAATCGACGAGGCGGCCTTCATTGCTACTCATTTTGTGAATGCGGAATTGGATCGCAAAGACGATGTGGCATATGAGATTGCTGAAATTACGAAAGCCATTGAAGAAATTATCAAGAAGCACTACCATACTGAATTTGATGAGGATTCTTTGGACTACTATCGTTTTATCACACATGTGAAGTTCTTTGCCCAACGGTTATTGACTGGTGAGCACTATGATGACGAGGATGCCGAACTCTTGGAAACCTTGAAACGCAAGTATGTTACTGAGTATGATTGTGCTTTGAAGATTCGCGATTATGTCCAACAACAATTTGAGTATGAACTAAGTTCTACTGAATTACTTTATTTAACAGCACATATTCGTCGGATTACGAAAAACTTATAGACAAATAGGATTGTTATCCAACTCTGGAGCATGACCTAAAGCTGAACGTTACTGACGGCAGTTTTGGGTCATTTTTATTTTTAAAGATTGGAAAAAACTTCCTACACTAAAAAGGAGTGACAAAAATGGATTATAAAACGACAGCAAAACAAATTTTTGAACAGGTAGGCGGACAGGAAAATATTCGTTCAGCGACTCATTGTATGACTCGTTTACGTTTAATTTTGAAAGACGAAGGTCGCGTAAACGATGATCAGGTCAAGAAGATACCTGGTGTGATGGGTGTAATGAAAAAAGGTGGACAATATCAAATCATCATGGGAAATGATGTAGCTAATTATTACCGAGAGTTAAGTAAATTAGGGAATTTCGCTTTAGCAGCCGAAGAGAGTTCTGAAGCGAAAGGTAATCTATTTGAGCGTTTCGTTGATGTAATTTCTAGCTGCATGTCACCGTTGATTCCGGCGATGCTGGGTGGTGGAATGATCAAGGTTTTGTTGATTGTATTGCCTTTAATTGGTGTTTTAAGTGCTGACTCGCAAACGTTCGCAGTTCTATCATTCTTTGGTGATGCACCATTTTACTTTATGCCAATCATGTTAGCCTACACAGCGGCTCAGAAATTTAAAGTTACTCCAATGCTTGCGGTTACAATCGCCGGTATCATGCTGCATCCGAATTTTACGGCATTAGTTGCAGAAGGAAGTCCATTAAGTGTGTTCGGTTTACCAATTACCTTAGCCTCTTATGGTTCATCAGTTATTCCAATTTTAATTATGGTCTGGCTAATGAAATACATTGAAGGTGCCTTCAATAAGGTTATCCCAGCCGTGATGAAAAGCTTTACTCAGCCTTTGTTAGTAATTTTAGTTTCAGGTGTGATTGCTTTAGTAGTGGTTGGCCCATTGGGAACCTTTGCTGGACAAGGCTTATCAGCAGCCATTGTCTGGGTTCAAGGAAAAGCTGGTTGGTTAGCCCTAGGTTTGATGGCTGCTTTTATGCCTTTGATTGTTATGACAGGCATGCACTGGGCCTTTGCACCGATTTTCTTAATTGCTTCACCAGCAACACCAGATATTTTAATTTTACCTGCAATGTTGGCGGCAAACTTAGCTCAAGGTGCGGCTGCATTAGCTGTTTCAGTAAAAGCCAAAGATAAAAACTTAAAGCAAGTGGCTTTAGCATCCGGGATATCTGCTTTGTTGGCAGGAGTTACTGAGCCGGCTTTGTATGGTGTTACTCTGAAATATAAACGACCTTTATATGCAGCGATGATTTCTGGTGCAATTTGTGGTGTATACATGGGCTTTACAGGTCTGGAATCTTATGCCTTTGCAGTTCCGTCATTGGTCGCTTTACCACAATTTATTGGTGAAAATTCTGGCAACATTATCAATGCTTGTATTGTTGCTGCTGCTTCAATTATCTTAACATTTGTATTAACCTGGATTTTTGGCATTGAAGAAGATACGCCAGCTGATGAAACAATTTTAGAAGTGCCAACAGGCAGCAGCGATCCTAAAAGGGTATTTGCCCCTGTTAAAGGAGAAGTGATTCCTTTAGAGCAAGTAAATGATTCAGCGTTCTCGAAAAAAATGATGGGTGAAGGCATAGCCATTATTCCTTCAGATGATATGATTCGTGCTCCTTTTGATGGAACGGTGACAGCAATCTTCCCGACAAAGCATGCCATCGGCCTAACCAGTGATGCAGGCTTAGAGCTATTGATCCATGTAGGGATTGATACCGTTGAATTAGCAGGTCAACATTTTGAAGCACTGGTCTCAGCTGATGAGCGGATTACAGTAGGTCAGCCATTGTTGAAAGTAGACTTTGCAGCCATTAAGGAAGCTGGCTACGATACAGTCACACCAATTGTTGTGACCAACTCCGATCATTTTATTGATGTAGTGGCTAAAGATGAAATGAAGACAGCTAATTATGACGAAGCTGTGTTGTACGTTGTATAAAATTCAAATGGCAAGGAGCAGAATATGAGTAAATTTCCTAAAGATTTTTTATGGGGTGGCGCTACCGCTGCCAATCAATGTGAAGGTGCTTATAACGAAGACGGTAAAGGATTAACCGGGCAAGATTTAACCCGCAAAGGCTGGCGGGAAGCACCAACAGCAGAACCTACTGAAGATAATTTGAAATTAGTAGGAATCGATTTTTATCATCGCTACAAAGAAGATATCCGTTTGTTTGCTGAAATGGGCTTCAAAGTTTTCCGGTTGTCAATTGCTTGGGCCCGCATCTTCCCTAACGGTGATGATCAAGAGCCTAATGAAGCTGGTTTGGCTTTTTATGATGATGTGTTTGATGAATGCTTAAAATATGGGATTGAGCCTTTAGTTACCTTGTCGCATTATGAAATGCCTTTACACTTAACGCGCACCTATGATGGCTGGCGTAGTCGCAAGGTTATTGACTTCTTTGAGCGCTATGCACAAACGGTATTCACGCGCTATAAAGGAAAAGTAAAATATTGGCTTACATTCAATGAGATCAATTCAATTAGTCATGTTCCATTCTTAAGTGGTGGGATCAATACACCGAAGGAACAGTTGACAAAACAGGACATTTATCAAGCGATTCATCATGAATTGGTTGCCAGTGCTCGAGCAGTCAATGCCTGTCACACGATTGATCCAAATGCGAAAATTGGCTGCATGATTTTAGGGGTACCTGTTTACCCATTGACGCCTGAACCTAAGGATGTACTTAAGTCTTTAGCAACTGAGCGGGAAAACTTTTTCTTCTCAGATGTGCAGGTTCGCGGTTACTATCCTAGCTACAGTAAACGATTGTTTAAGGAAAACAAGATTGAACTGGATATTACACAGCAGGACTTAGCAGACTTGAAACATACGGTGGATTTTATTTCCTTTAGCTATTACATGAGTGTGTGTGAATCGGCCGATCCCACCAAAGAAGCAGGCGAAGGCAATATTATTGGCGGTATTCCTAATCCGTATTTGAAAGCTAGTGACTGGGGATGGCAAATTGATCCAGAAGGCTTGCGCTATTACTTGAACTGCTTATATGATCGTTACCAAAAACCAGTTTTTATTGTAGAAAATGGCTTAGGTGCTGTGGATGAGCTGATTACACTACCTGATGGTACGAAAACGGTTGAGGATGATTACCGAATTAATTATATGAACGACCATTTGGTACAAGTAGAAGAAGCCCTTGAAGACGGGGTGGAAATCATGGGATACACTTCTTGGGGGTGTATTGATTTGATCAGCTTTACAACTGCTGAAATTAAAAAACGCTATGGTATGATCTACGTTGATCGTAATCAAGACGGGTCAGGTACCTTAGATCGTTACAAGAAGAAAAGTTTTTATTGGTATAAAGAAGTCATTGAATCAAATGGTGCAAGTTTAGTGCGCTAAAGCTGAATCTGCTGTTTTCTTCGGAGAATAGCAGATTTTTTATTTAAAAAGCTTTGCATTTGTCCAAGATACAGGTACACTTTGAGTGAATAATCTATGATAGATAGCGAGGACTACATATGGCTAATAAAAAAATCACCATTAAAGACGTAGCGAAACGAGCAGGCGTTTCAATTGCCACCGTTTCACAAATTTTAAACGGCAACGCTGAGAAGTTCACCCGAAAAACAATCGATAAAGTAATGGAAGCAAAAATCGAGCTCAACTATGAACCTGATTATTTTGCACGACGGATGATTGTAAAAAAGAGTAAAACGATTGGTGTGCTGGTGCCAGACATTACGAATCCCTTCTTTGGTCAGCTGTTACGTGGTGTAGAAAAAGTGCTGTATCGGGAAAATTTTGTCGCAATGTTTTGTAATGCCGATTTGGACGAACATAAGGAAAGAGATTATTTGGAAGAATTAAGTCGAAGGGGGGTAGATGGTTTTATTATTGCCAGCTCCGCCATTTCCAATCAAGTAATCATGGAAACCTTACGAAAAAAAGATTTGCCTTTTATTGTATTGGATCAGAAAAAGGCAGATGGTTTTAGTGATGCGGTATTAACAGATGACTTTCTAGGAGGACGTTTGGCTGCGCAGCATTTAGCTGAGCTGGGGCATCAAAAGGTAGCAGTGGTAATGCCCAAAGAAGCTCCCGACAATATTCAAAAACGTTTGGCAGGTTTTCGTGAAATTTTCCCTGCAGCCAAAGTGATCAATAGCCAGCTCTCTAAACTTGGGGGTCGAGCTGCTGCAGCACAAATCTCCGTGGAAGATGTTACCGGAATATTTGCGATAAATGATGAGATTGCCTTTGGTCTATATTTAGGTCTAAATGAAGCAGGCAAACAAATTCCTGAGGACTACAGCATCGTGGGCTATGATAATATCGACATGTGTGAATACGTAACCCCGCAGCTGACTTCGATTGCTCAACCAGTTTTTGAGTTGGGGCAAACAACAGCGGAGCTTTTATTGGAACGAATTGCCCAGCCAGAAAAAGAATGGGAAGAGAAAATGTTGCCGGTCCATTTAGTTAAAAGACAATCCACCAAAAATATGAAACAGCACACTTGAAATAGCTTTCAGGATGTGCTATATTTTTGTCATAGAAATTTAAAACGTTTTAGTAAAACGTTTTTAAAAGAAAACTTAAAACGGATCAAAAAAGAAACGGAGTGAACGAAATGAATACGATTACAATTATTGGCAGTATTAACTTGGACCGGACGATTCGTGTAAAGAAAATGCCAAAACCAGGTGAAACCATGCACACCAAAGAAATTTTCTCAGCCGGTGGAGGTAAAGGAGCCAACCAAGCGGTAGCAGCTAGACGTTCCGGAGCAAAAACCAACTTTATTGGTGCTGTCGGGAATGATGATGCGGGTCAAATGATGACGGATCTTTTAAACCAAGAGGAAATTGATTTGACTGCAGTAGCAACTCTTGACAATCAAGCAACTGGTCAAGCCTACATTATTGTTGATGATCAAGGGGAAAACAGCATAATGATCCATGCTGGTGCCAATAATGTCTTTACTCCAGATCATGTAAAGGAGCACGTGGAAATTATTCAGGCAAGTGATTTTCTGATTACTCAGTTTGAAAGCGCTATGGACAGTACTATTGCTGCTTTTACTATCGCTCGCAAGGCTGGGGTAAAAACGATTTTGAATCCAGCGCCGGCTTTAGAGGAAGTTCCCAAAGAATTACTGGAAGTCACTGATATGATTATTCCAAATGAAACAGAAACCGAAATTTTGACTGGATTTACCATTACAGATGAAGCCAGTATGAAACAAGCTGCAGAGCATTTGCACCAATTAGGCATTGAAGCAGTAATCATCACTATTGGCAGTAAAGGAGCTTTTTATGATGTCGCTGGTCGAAGTGGGATTGTGCCAGCCTTCAAAGTCAAAGCAGTGGATACAACTGCTGCTGGCGATACGTTTATCGGTGCAATGAGCAGTATTCTAACCAAAGATTTTAGTAATTTGGAAGAAGCAATTGAGTATGGAAATAAAGCATCTTCCTTAACCGTCCAACGCTTTGGCGCCCAACCATCAATCCCATATAAGAATGAATTGAACTAACGAAAGGAAGTTTTATTGATGAAAAAAACTAAAGTTATCAACTCAGATATTTCGCGAGTAATCGCTCAAATGGGTCATTTTGACAAATTAAGTATTGGGGATGCGGGCATGCCGGTTCCCTCTATGACTGAAAAAATCGATTTAGCCGTTGACAATGGTATTCCAAGCTTCATGGAGGTATTGAATAATGTGCTAGAAGAACTGGAGGTCCAACGGATTTATTTAGCTGAAGAAATCAAATCAGAAAATCCAGCCATACTAGAGGCGATTCAAAAACGTTTGCCAGACACACCAGTGACCTTCATTCCACATAACGAAATGAAGCAGGAATTGAACAATGTTCATGCCTTTATACGCACAGGGGAAATGAGTCCCTATGCTAATATCTTGCTAGAAAGCGGCGTTGTTTTTTAAAAGAAATGAATCTTAGGACAAAGAAATGATTGTCCGGCTTCGCAAATAATATCGGTGATCAGTTGCAGAGATTTGCGAAGCTTTGCTATTTTTAAGGAGGAATTATTATGAATGCTACGGCATTATTAATTGGTCTTGGACCATTGCTTGGCTGGGGACTTTATCCCACCATTGCATCTAAAATCGGGGGACGTCCCGTAAATCAAATATTGGGCTCCACCATTGGTACGTTAATTTTCGCTTTTGTTTTTGCACTTGTTAATGGCTTGAGTTTTCCAACAGGCATGGATTTAGTCTTTTCTATTTTATCAGGTGTTGGCTGGGCGATCGCCCAAATTATTACCTTTAAGTCCTTTACTCTCATCGGCTCATCACGGGCAATGCCGATTACAACGGCCTTTCAGCTGTTAGGCGCTTCACTTTGGGGTGTGCTAGCATTAGGGAACTGGCCTGGAACAACTGCTAAATTGTTAGGTGGGTTAGCATTGATCTTGATCATTATTGGTGCTTGGATGACGGTATGGACGGAAGAAAAAAACAAAGAAAACAGCAGTCTCTTGAAGTCAGCAGTTATCTTGTTGGCGGTCGGTGAAATTGGTTATTGGGCTTATTCCGCTGCACCACAAGCAACCAATATTGATGGCATGCACGCGTTCTTCCCACAAGCAATTGGGATGGTGATCGTGGCGGTGGTTTATTCAGCAATTCTGACATCGAAGGATTCTGAGCCTTCTGCTTTTAAAGAAGCTGTTTCTTACAAGCATATTTTCTCAGGCTTCTTCTTTGCTTTTGCCGCGCTGACTTATCTGATTTCTGCCCAACCGAATATGAATGGGTTAGCAACCGGTTTTATTTTGTCACAGACTTCAGTAGTTTTAGCAACCTTAACGGGCATCTGGTTCTTAGGACAAAAGAAAACCAAAAAAGAAATGACTGTTACTATTATCGGCTTGCTTCTTATCTTGGCAGCCGCTGCAATGACTGTGATGCTTTAGATTCAAAAAAAGTCGCTCTTCGCGGCTTTTTTGGTACCTTTAGAAAAAAGGAGGGGTGCTTTTGTTGAAGAAATAAACAGGGAGTATAGTTGCTGCAGGTATCTTATGTCTTTTAGTCATTTGGAAAATTAATGACCAGTCACAACCGAAGAACAATGAATCACGCTTTGCCAGTGAATGGTAAACAGAGGATCAGCAGATAAGGTTAACCTTTCAAGAAAAAGCTGGAGAGATTGAACTTACTTCTCAGAACGTGGAGGAACAAGAAAAGGCAATGCCGCAGATAATGACGGTTGAGCACTACCATGCCGATTATAATCGCTGGATTTCAGCTGAATAAGCCGATAAATTAATTTCGAAAGAAAAAATTTGAAAAATCAGCAAGTTTTGTTTGTAATTTCCTTCATTTTATATTATCATCAATCCAACATAATATTTCGTGTAGAAGAGAAGAGTAATCATAACGTGAACATTAGCAGAGACTCCGGTTGGTGAAAAAGGAGAATGGAAAGTTAAGGTGAAGATGAGCTCGGAGCATTTAAGCTGTTCACGCAGCTTAAACGGTCGCAACCGTTATTTTGCCGCGTATCTATTTAGCTAAGTCTAAGTACGTACGGTTGAGGTATTAGAGAACTAATACGAATAAGGGTGGTACCGCGAAAGCATTCGTCCCTTGGGCTGTTAAGCAATTAACAGGTCAAGGGATGAATGCTTTTTTTGCATTTCATCAACAAAAAAGGAGGAAAACAAGGATGAAAAAAATAGTTAGCTTTTTAGTTTTAACTGGGCTTTTATTATTGGCTGGCTGCAGCAACAAAGCATCTGGCAGTGATGCGGAGACATTAAAGGTAGGGGCTTCCCCAACCCCTCATGCTGAAATTTTGGAACATATTAAGCCGTTACTGAAAAAAGAAGGGGTCAATTTGGAGATCGTAAAGTTTGATGATTACATTTTACCTAATAAGTCTTTAGCAGAAGGAGAGATTGATGCCAATTATTTCTCAACGGTTCCTTACTTTAACTTGCAGAAGGCCGAAAATAATTATGATTTTGCCAATGTAGCAGGCATTCATTTAGAACCGATGGGTATTTATTCTCATGATATAAAAAAGGTAGCTGATATTCCAGAAGGGGCAACGGTGATTGTGTCCAATGTAGCTTCTGAATGGGGAAGAGTGCTGCGAATTTTTGAACAGAATGGCTTGATCAAGGTTAAAGAGGGAGTTGCGATTGATAAGGCAACCTTTAATGATATCACTGATAATCCTAAAAAGTTAGTCTTCAAGCATGATGTAGAGCCTACCCTGCTGGCGACAGCTTATGAAAACAAAGAGGGGGATTTAGTAGCTATCAATTCTAACTTTGCCTACGAAAAAGGGTTGAATCCAGTGAAGGACTCGTTGATGCTAGAAGATAAGGATTCTCCATATGTGAATATTATTGCTACTAGGACTAAAGACAAAGACGATCCGCGAGTGAAAAAGCTGGTTGCAGCCTTGCAAGATAAAGAAGTACAAGCTTGGATCGAAGAAAAATGGGGCGGCTCAGTAATTCCCGTCAGTAAATAGCTGCTACAGAAATTGAAACAAATGAAGTGGAGGAATGAATAATGGAACGTGCAATTTTCGCTGGAGGCTGCTTTTGGTGCATGATTAAGCCCTTTGATGCTTTACCAGGCATTCACTCTGTATTTTCAGGCTACACTGGAGGACATGTAGAAAATCCAACTTATGAACAAGTGAAGAGTCATCAAACCGGACATACCGAAGCGGTAGAAATTATTTTTGATCCCGAACAAATTTCTTACAAGGAATTAGTCGAGCTATATTGGCAGCAGACCGATCCCACCGATGCTTTCGGCCAATTCGAAGATCGCGGTGACAACTATCGTCCAGTGATTTTCTACTTTAATGAAGAACAAAGACAGATTGCTGAAGAAAGTAAACAAGCTTTGGCTGATAGCGGCAAGTTTAAAGAACCGATTGTTACTAGTATCGAACCTGCTGTTACCTTTTATTTAGCAGAAGAAGAGCATCAAGATTATTATAAGAAGCATCCTGAAAATTATGCCCGTAATGCCAAACGCAGAAAAACGTTTATTGAAAATGTTTGGCTAGAAAAATAGAAATTTCTTCACAGCTCTTGAATCCTCTGACTTGTTTCGGTAAGATAAGCAGAAAAAAGGGGGATCGGGTGTGGGAATACAAATAAAAGCAATCAACGAGTTAGAAGTAAAAGCACTGCAAAAATTGAGTCTTCAAACATTCAATGATACGTTTAGTGCACAAAATACGCCAGAAAACATGGAAGCTTATGTTTCTGAAGCCTTTCAATTAACGAAATTGGCAGCCGAGCTGCAGCATCCGGATTCTGCTTTCTTTTTCATTTACACGGATGATCAACTGGCAGGCTATCTAAAAGTAAATGTCGAGCAAGCTCAAACAGAGGACATTGCTGAGAACGCCTTAGAAATCGAACGAATCTACGTGGATAAAGCCTTTAAGGGTCAAGGTTTAGGAAAACAATTAATCGAAAAAGCTATCGCTGTTGCACAAGAAAAGGGTAAGTCCTCCGTTTGGTTAGGCGTTTGGGAGAAAAATGAACCAGCGATAGGTTTTTATCAAAAGCAAGGGTTTCAGCAAGTCACCACACATTCTTTTTGGATGGGTGATGATGAACAAACGGATCTAATCATGGTAAAAAAACTGAAGTAGAGGAAAGGAAGATAAAATGAACATTCGCTTAGCAGAAGCAGCTGATGCATCGGCTCTATTGGCTATTTATGCCCCATATGTAACTGATACGGCAATCACGTTTGAGTATGAGATTCCCAGCATTGAAGAGTTTACCCGAAGAATCACAGCGACACTAAAGGAGTATCCTTATTTAGTTGCTGAAAGCGAGCAAGGTGAACTTTTGGGTTATGCGTATGCACATGCATACAAAGAACGGGCCGCATACAATTGGAGTGTAGAAGTTACCGTTTATTTGTCAGAAAAGGCTAAAGGACAAGGGCTTGGGAAAAAATTATATCAAGCTTTGGAGACAGAGCTAAGTAAGCAAAACATTTTGATATTAACCGCCTGTATTACTGGTGGTAATACCCACAGTATTCAATTTCATGAAAAATTGGGCTATCAGCAAGTAGGGGTTTTTAAACAAATTGGCTACAAATTTGAGCAGTGGCACGATGTCTACTGGCTGCAAAAAACAATTGCTCAGCCAACTGTTCCTATGAAAAAGATGATTCCTTACCGAGAATTAAACATTTAGTGCATTTTTTGTTGTATACTAAGTGAATTAGAACAATCTCGGAGGAGTTAATGAAAAAGAACAGCGTTAAAATTTTTTATTTGGTATTAATTACTGCAACAATTCTTAGAATTATCTTGGCTTATTTGATCCCTGTAAAGGTGTATATGCAAGCAGAATATGATGACGCCTTGTCAATTAATCAAGCGTTGTTCATTTTAGCTGGTAAATGGTTAGGCCCTTATGATATCGAAACCTTGTCAAAAGGCTTTTCCTATACTTTCTTTTTGTTGGCGAATCATTTTAGTCGAATTCCGTATCCAATTTTTTTAGTTTTGTTTAACATCATAGCGGGTATTGGGATAATTATTGCCTTCAAACCCCTCATTAAGAATAAATTTATTTTGGGCTTTAGTTACTTATTTTTGATCTATTCGCCGATTACCTTATCCTCAGATTTCTCTTTACGAATTTATCGTAATAGCTTAGTTTTTGGGACGGTTTTGTTGTTATTGGCTGGAATTATCGGGATGTACCTAAGAAAAAGAGACTCGCTAAAAAAACAATTGCCATGGCTGCTGCTGCAAATCATAATCTTACCTTTTTTTTGGTATTTGCGTGAAGATTCAATCTGGATCGCACCGCTTTATGGGACGGTTATTCTGCTGCTGCTGTTTGATCGAATACAGTATCTAAAAGAAGCAAACAAACCGAAATTTGTCGGTGTATTGAAGCAGATAATATTGCTGACAATGCCTTTTTTGTCCTTACTGTTGGTTACGTTAGGGATTTCACAAGTGAATTTTCAGCATTATCAAATTTTTACTGTAAATGATCGAACCAAAACTTCCTTTGCTGAAATAACTAAGCACTTAATTCAAATTGACAACAGCGAGTGGGACAGCTCTGAAATTGTAAACGATGAAGCTGTCTGGGTATCCAAAAACACCTTTGAGAAGGCCATGGAAGCTTCTCCAACCCTAGCAGAATATCGAGATGAGATTCATTGGATGCAGGAAGAATCTTTTTGGCCTGATACTTGGCCGTTAAAAAGTGACGAAGTTCCTGGAGATATGACTATTTGGGGCTTAAGAGATGCGTTTAAACGAGGTGGCTTGTATAAATCTGGTGCCGAAAATGAACGAGTCTTCAAAAAGATTAGTCAAGAATTACAGACTGCTTTTGATGAAGGGAAATTCGAAAAAAAGAAAACCATCTTTATTTCGAAGCAAAGCAATGGGAAACATATAGCGGATATTCCTAAAGTATTGATTTATACAGCAACTGGAATTCGTGAAACTACCATGTATACAAGCTATAATACAAGCTACGGTGGTTCTATTTTTATTCCCGGATCACCAGCTATTGATATTCTAAACCTGTTAAATGTTCAGCCATTAGCCATGGCATCCGTGCAAACCAGCTTTGAATACGAAAGAACGAAATCGTATGTTTTAGCTGGAAATATTATCATTAAGGCTTACAAAATAGTTTCACCCATGCTAGCCGTTATTTCATTGATAGTCTACCTTATTTCAATAAAAGCATTTGTCAAAACGAAGAATAAAAATGAACGCAAGAATTTGTATACTTTCTTGCTTATCATTACTGGTTTAGGCTTAACGTATCTGCTGTACCTTTTTGGAGTGTCTTGGTTTGCCACTTGGGCACCTGGCGGAAAAGGAATTTTTATGTCTTTCTATACCGGAGCAGGTGTTCCTTTGATGCAGCTGATCGAAATTTTGTGTATAACTCTACTGATCCAGAGCTGGCAAAAACGAAAAGAAGCAAATAAATAAGTAAAACGTTAATCAATAGCCATTAGGCGGTAGTGATTGACGTTTTTAGCGCACCATTTGCCATAAGGGATTCAAAAAAGTAACCGCATAAAATAGAGCAAAGAATATTCCATATAATAAGGTGAACAATATAGCATCTCGACGATGATTTTTCTCACGAAAATGTTTCAATAACTTTTGCATAAATTGAATTGGATGAAATAAATCCCACGTATAAAAACGAATATAACGACCTAAATAAATCCCAAAGCTTAATACAGGGAAAACTAACCAAGTCAACACCCAGAATAGTGGCGTGTTAATGCTAGTAATAGTATCGGGGTCTAAATAGATAATAAAAGTGAATTGCAGCAAGACAATATTCAAAGCTGTATTCAACACTCCGGAAATAGCTAGACTAAGCACAGCAATAATATCATACCAGATGGGCACCTCAATCTTATCCATTTCACGATGGGTTAAGTTTAGTTCTGTTACTAAATATCCAGCATTAGGCAAAAAGATTAACCAAACAAGCAAGCCGATAATTAAGATCAAGCTGCTGATTACTCCCAGCAGTTCAAAGGAAGTCACTGCTGATAGCCAACCAAAAAATAATTGCAGTGCTAGTGTTCCTAGTAAAATGAATATAGGAATCACAGACAGCTTGAAATTGTAAATCATTGGTCTAAAAAGTTTTGTTTGGAAAATTTTTGGCCGAATTATGATTAGCAGTAAAGCAAATAAATTGAAAATGATGGTAATAAAGAGCATCAATGCCATAAAAATCGTCCTCCTATTGTCAGAATAACTTAGGAAGACGATTAAGGGCAAGTGCAATGCTTAAGTATTAAACTGACCTAGCAGCACAATTAAACTCATGATGCCTAATAAGGTAATCGCAGTAAACAGATACTTTTCTTTGTTTCGTTGAAATAGTGGTCGTTGATAAGTATGGCTGTTCCACAACCAAAAGCTGAAGCCTAAAGCGTAAATTCCCACACAGTAAAGCAAATTCATTAAGCCGGAAGAATACAGCATATAAAGGCCGTAAAGAATTGCTCCCAAGGACAGCAGCCGATGACTTTGGTTTTGTTTGTCTTTGGAAAGCCGCCATAAAAAAGCTGCTGACAAAACATAAGGAATCAATACCATCGTAGTGGCTGTATCCGTGACTGCTTGAAAGGCATCCATAGCTAGACGTGAGAAGATGAAGACGATCTGCATAATCATTCCATTTAGAATTAAAGCATTCACTGGCGCATTGTGCTGATTTTCTTTGCCCAGAAAAGCTGGAAACATTCGGTCATTCGCAGCATCGTAAGAAATTTCAGCAGCTAAAATTGTCCAAGAAATCCAAGCACCTAATACAGAAATAATCACGCCAACATCAATCATGCGAGCACCCCAAGTTCCAACGGCTGCATTTAAGACACCGCTCAGGGAGGGATTCGGCAACTGCATCAAGGTTTCCTGAGGCAGAATTCCAAAGCTTAGCATTACAATTAATACGTAAATAGCTAGAGTAGTTCCGTAACCAATTAAGGTTGCTCTGCCTACATCCTTTGCTCGTTTTGCCCGGCCAGAAAGTACTACAGCGCCTTCAATTCCTACGAAGACCCACATCGTTTGCAGCATCGCATGCTTCACTTGGCTGCCAATCCCGCCTAAATTGCCACCAATTACTTGAATATTTTTAGCAAATAAATCCACAGAAAAAACGGAATAGCGAAAATGAGTAATCAAAATAAAAATCCCAATGAAAATCGGCACTATCTTCGCAAAGGTTGCCACGATGTTAAGAGCGTTAGCAGCTCGAATTCCACGAGAAACTAAAATGACTACCAGCCAAATCATCAAACTACCTAAATACAGCCCCAATGTTCCTTTAGCTCCACCAATTTTGGGTAGAAACTTGCTTAGCGCATCCAAAAATAGAATGACAAAGGAAACATTTCCAATGATATTGCTTAGCCAATAGCCCCATGCAGAATTAAATCCAACATAGGCCCCAAAACCATCCTTCGCATAATAGTAAATTCCGCCGGTAATTTCCGGTTGTTCATTAGCTAGTGTTTGAAACACTTTGGCAATGAAAAAGACTCCCACTCCGGTAATTGACCAAGCAATTAATGAAGCAGCTGCACCGGCTGATTGTGAGATACTACTGGGCAGGTTGAAAACACCGCCACCAAGCATGGAGCCTACAACGATCATAGTTAATCCTAATAACCCAACTTCTTTGTGTGAAGAAGTTTTTGTTGGTTGCTTCTCCATAGATTCCTCCTTGAAAAATAATAGTCTATTCATTCAAACATATAAGGATGAAAGAAGGCAAACAATCTGTATAAAAAATAAGCAAGAGCTTTATCACCATATTCTAATTAAAATCAATTCATTCTATTCTTTACCTAGACCAATGAGAAATGTTAAGGTGTGAGTGAGTAAAATAAGGAGGCAAAATACTGTATGAAAAGAGAAAAGAATGGTCCTAGGAACCAAGTGAAGTCAAGTGACATCTTATTGGAATTACTAGCGTTGTTCATTCTAATTTCGTTAACGATTTATGCCGCAAAAACTGGGAAATTATTCTGAGGAAGACATCTAAATAAGATGTCTCCTTTTTTTATTTCATATAGACCAATTAAATAACCAGCCTGATAAGACAAAATATATAACATCAGTTATTAATTAACTTTTTATAACAAAAAGACACATGGGTCAGCTCCATGCGTCAGTTGTTAAGATTTCTAAATCTTTCATAGCCTGTATAATGACTTCTGGTGTGATGGTCTCTTTCATAAAATGGATCATTTCATCTGGAGCACTGGCACGTTTTGCCACTTGCTGGTAATCATCTTCAGTTAATGATAAATTCATTGCCTGTAAATTGATTGGTAAATCCAATTTTTGATAAAAAGGCAATAGCTGACGAATTTCTGCAACTTTTTGTTCAATCATCAATTGAACTAAGATCCCATAAGCTACTTTGTTTCCATGGAGCTGTTTGTGGGAGTCTGGTAAAACAGTTAGTGCATCATGAATTGAATGAGCCCCAGAAGTTCGACCGTATTCATCACCGAAGCCACCCACCATACCAGCAAGTAAAATGTTCGTTTCTACAATATCGATAAAAGCTTGATTTAATTGTTGAGCCCTCATTGCTTGCAAGGCCGCGCTGCTTTCAGCAAGCAATATATCCCGACACTTTTTAGCCGCAAATTCCGCTACTTGGATTTCAATTGGTTTAATGGTCAGCTGGGAAATGATGGCATCAGACTCGTACCATTTTGCCAAAGTATCGCCTATTCCGGCTACCATTAATTCATAGGGTGATTCCAGTAAAACCTGCGGGTCGATTAAGACTAAATCAGTTGCCTTTGGAAAAATATCATAGCGCAGCATCACACCTTCATCATTATAGACAACACTTAAAGGTGTATAGGCAGCACAAGTGGCAGCTAAAGTTGGTAAAATAATTACCGGTAAATTTAAATGATAAGCGGTTAATTTAGTCAAGTCTGCAACCTTTCCACCACCTACTGCAATTAATACCTCTGCTTGATTTTCGCGGGCTATTTGGACAAAATGCTCGGCTGCTTCATCGGTGCATTTTTTACCATAATAATAGAAGAAAGTTTCACAATTCGGTAAGCTTGGAAAATAAGATTTTACTGCTTGCCAGGAAGTCTCTCCGTGAAGAATCATTACTTTGCTTAAATTTCTTCTTGCTAAGTGCTCAGGCAAAGCCTGCCAAGCATCGGTTTTCAATTCATATTCTTGTGGAGCGCCTCGCACAATCAAGTTTGTCGCCATATTATCCGCTTCTTTCATTCAATCTTCATTTTTTCTATTATAGTCAGAAATGCTAAGAAAAGTCTATGAACTTTTTATAGTTTAGTAGATCAATAGAAAGCGATCAGTATCAATTGCTTATAATATATTTATTTTAAACTTTGGATGAAATAGCTAGTAAGAATTTTTATGAAATTATTTGTTGGAAAAGAATTGTTTTCTATGAAATAACTACTCTAGATAGCTTGTTTTAACTCCTGACTTATGGTAGGATAAATCCATTAAACGAATGTATATTTATTCTTCAATGAGTGCTGTTAGTTATTATTATTCATTATTTAGGGAGTGGACGGGATGAAACAAAAAGTAAAAGCCTGCTTAACGATACTTATGTTACTGGCAAGTATTTTTCCATTTGTATCAGTACAAGCAGAAGAAACAGATCCGATTTATGAGCGGATCCAGCAAAGCGGGGAGCTGGTCGTTGGTCTATCAGCGGATTATGGCCCTTATGAATTTCACGCAGAGGTAGATGGCAAAGATAAAATTGTCGGTTTTGATGTCTCGATTGCAGAAAAAATTGCCAAGGATATGGGCGTCAAATTAAAAATCGAAGAGCTGGGCTTTGATGCACTGTTGGGGGCATTGAAAACTGGTAAAATTGATATGGTAATTTCAGGAATGTCGATCACAGAAGAACGCTTGAAGGAAGTAGACTTTTCTGATCCGTATTACATCGTAAAACAAAAGGTACTGGTTCGTAAAGACGATGCGGAAAAATTTAAGTCAACTGCCGATTTCAACGGTATACCTGTTGGTGCGCAAAAACAGACAACGCAAGAGGATTTAGCTAAAAATGAAATGACTGGGTCAGAGGTCACTTCTTTGCAAAAAGTACCCGATCTAATTAACAATTTAATTAACCAAAAAATTGATGCGGTAGTTCTAGAAGAACCAATTGCAGAAGCTTATGTGCAACAAAGTGACAACGTGGCGATTGCTCCAGTTGAGTTTGAACAGGGAGAAAAGGTTACTGCCATTGCGATTTCGAAAAACACACCCGTATTGAAGCAGCATGTCAATGAATCTATTGCTGAAATTAATGATCAAGATTTATTGGATGGCTATTTAAAAGATGCCAACAAATTGATGTTCCAAGAGGATCAAACCTTCTTTCAAAAATATTTACCTTACTATTTAAGTGGGGCGAAATACACCATTTTGTTAGCTTTCGTTGGGGTTCTATTTGGAATGATCGTTGGCAGCTTACTGGCATTGATGAAATTAAGCAAAAACAAATTGTTACGCTTTTTAGCAATTGCTTACATTGAGTATGTTCGCGGTACACCACTTTTAGTGCAAATTTTTATTGTGTATTTCGGAACGGGCGTTTTAGGCTTGGATTTATCTAAATTAGTTGCCGGCTGTATCGCGGTTTCACTAAACAGTGGGGCTTATGTGGCAGAAATTGTGCGGGCTGGAATTAATGCCGTAAATAAAGGGCAAACCGAGGCTGCACGTTCTCTGGGAATGAATCAAAAAGAAGCGATGCGCTATATCGTCTTCCCTCAGGCCATTAAAAATATATTGCCAGCATTGGGCAACGAGTTTGTGACGATTATCAAGGAGTCTTCGGTGGTATCGGTTATTGGAGTATCGGAACTAATTTTCCAAACAGGCGTTGTTCAAGGAGCCAGCTTCAAGCCATTCTTGCCATACGTGATCGTTTCACTGATTTATTTCGTGATGACTTTCTGTATTTCACGTTTACTAGGCTTGGCGGAAAGGAGATTAGGGGTTAATGATTAACGTAAAGAATCTAACCAAAACCTTTGGTGATAATGAAGTATTAAAATCAATTAATTTAACTGTGAATGCTGGTGAAGTAGTTGTAATCATCGGGCCCTCGGGCAGCGGGAAAAGTACCATTTTACGTTGTTTAAACTTATTGGAAACACCAACTTCAGGTGAAATTACTTTCGAAGGACAAAATATTACATCGCCAACTGTCAACATTGATCAGCTGCGGCAAAAGATGGGTATGGTTTTTCAAAATTTTAACCTGTTTCCTCATATGAGTGTTTTGGATAATTTAACCATTACACCTATAAAAATCAAAAAAGAGGATCCTCAGCAAGCGAAGCAAAAAGCGTTGGCTTTACTGGATCAGGTAGGTCTAAAAGATAAAGCTGACGCATACCCTTCCAGCCTGTCTGGAGGGCAGCAGCAACGGGTAGCTATTGCTAGAGCTTTAGCGATGAATCCAGACGTGATGCTGTTTGACGAACCGACCTCAGCTCTTGATCCAGAAATGGTAGGCGAAGTGTTGAGTGTTATGCAGGACCTAGCGGAAAAAGGCATGACCATGGTAGTAGTAACCCACGAAATGGGCTTCGCCAAAGAAGTGGCTGATCGGGTTATCTTTATGGCAGATGGTATCATCCAGGAAGAGGGTACACCAGAAGAAATCTTTGATCACCCGCAAAATTTACGGACACAAGATTTCTTAAATAAAGTCTTATAGAAATAGGGAGAATTAGGATGGATCAAACAAAATTAGCGCAACGCTTTCAACAGCCGGCCGAAAATCTGTTGATGCGAATTGCTGTATTAGCGAAAGAAACTGAAGACATTATTGATTTATCAATTGGTGATCCAGATATTATTACTCACCAAACAATCATTGAGGCTGCCTATCAGGATTTGAAAAAGGGTGCTACAAATTATACGTCACCAGCTGGAAAAAAAGAGTTTTTAGAAGCAATTGCTTCCTATTATAAAAAGAAGTACGACTTGACCTTCGCGACTAACCAAATCCGAGCAACGGTTGGGGCATTGCATGCCATGTATTTAGTGATGCAAGCTATTTTGGACCCAGGAGACGAAGTCATTATTCATGAACCCTTTTTCTCTCCTTATAAAGAGCAGGTTCTTTTATCTGGTGGGAAGCCGGTATTGGTGCCAACCTACGAAGAAAATCAGTTTCAGCTAAAGGTATCTGACTTGAAACAAGCAATTACTGATAAGACAAAGGCAATTATTATCAACTCGCCGAACAATCCAACAGGGGCAGTGTTCTCGCCAGCAACCTTAAAAGAAATAGCAGAAGTAGCTATTGAACATGACCTGTTTATTATCTCAGATGAAATTTACGAAGATTTTGCTTATAAAGAAACGTTTATCCCTATGGCAAAGCTTGCGCCAGATCATACCATTACCATTAGTGGTTTGTCGAAAGGTTTTGCCATGACAGGCTGGCGGATCGGTTATATGATTGCACCGAGCTACGTTAATGATATCGCTGGATTGATTAATGAGAGTGTAACCTATTCAGCCCCCACTGTTTCTCAGCATGCTGGAATTTACGCTTTGGAGCATTACCAAGACATTGTTCCAGAAAATGTCGCAATTTTCCGCGAGCGTTTGGAATATATTGAAAAACGTGTAGCGGAGATTCCATATCTATCCTTAGCACCAGTTGCTGGCAGCATGTATGCTTTCATTAATATTAGTCAAAGCGGACTTGGCTCTGTGGAATTCGTGGAAACCGTGCTAGAAAAAAGTGGTGTGCTATTTGTTCCTGGCCGTGCCTTTGGCGAAACGGTTGGTGATGAATATATCCGTTTAGCAGCCACTCAGTCTAAAGAACTGTTGCAAGAAGCCTTTGATCGTTTGGAAAAATTGAATTTTTAGTGCAAACTTCTCTTAGGTGTGCAAGAATAAAGAGGAATTGTTTGGATGTACTCTTTAAACTAAAAGTGTCGGAGGAAACAGGAAGATGGAATGGTTAGATTGGTTTAACGACAGTATTGCTTATGTAGAGAAACAGTTGACAGATGAGATTGATTTGGATGAAGCAGCTCGCTTAGCAAAATGCTCTACGTATCATTACCAACGAATGTTCTCCTATATCGCAGGAGTGACTTTAGGAGAATACATACGTCGCCGAAAAATGAGCTTGGCTGGCGTTGATTTGCAGCAGGGACAAAAGGTGATCGATGTAGCCGTTAAGTATGGCTATGAATCGCCCACATCTTTCAACCGAGTCTTTAAAACTGTTCATGGTATTACTCCGCAGGAAGCCAAAAAAAATGGTGCTAAATTAACCAGCTATCCTATGTTGACCTTCGCAATTACAGTTAAAGGGGTGCATGCAATGGAGTATCAATTGGTCGAAAAAGAAGCCTTTTATGTAGTCGGAACAGGTCTTGAGCTGGGGAAAAGCATGGAGGAGAATCAGCAAAGAATTCCTGTCTTTTGGAATGAATTTTCCGCCTCGGGAAATTTGGAAAAACTATTTCCCGTTATGGACATCAATAGTCCAGGAATATTAGGAATCAATATGATGACGGATATTGTTCAGGAAAATTGGGAATATGTGATTGCTGTTGCCTCAAATGAAGTGCCAACGGGATTTAAGCAATATCAAGTACCAGCGGCGAAATGGGCGATCTTCTCTGGACAAGGGGCGATGCCGCATGCTATTCAAGAATTAGGAAAGCAAATTTTTACTGAATGGCTGCCAACGTCAGGTTTTGAATACGCGGAGTTGCCGGATATGGAGGTCTATCTGAACAACAATCCTACAGATGCCAGCTTCCAAATCTGGTTGCCAGTAAGACCCAAAAGAAAGTAAAACAGATCTCAGCGGCTGAAAAGCAATCGCTGGGATTTTTCTATATAAACCGCTCCACCTCTTTCTTGAAGCGTTTTCTCTTTTTTTTACCATCGTGGTATAATAGGATGAATCATTAGTTTGTTTTTACGAAATCATTATTGTCTTACTAGTATATAAAAGAGATGTATTTCACAAACTAATAAAATACAATGTTTTTCCACCAATTTTTTTTAAGAAATTGAAGTAATTTGAATTGTATCATTTTGTTATTTATAGTGAGGAGGACAGGCATGGCACGAAAGAAAGACAGTCTAGTTACTAAGCAAGATCTGATGGATGCGGCTTTTAAGAACTTTTACGAGGTAGGCTTTGAAAATACGTCTCTGGAAAAGATATCAAGAGACGCTCATGTTAGTCGTGGCGCAGCTTATTGGCATTTTGCTAATAAGACCGAACTTTTCTATCAGCTGGTACTGCAAATTTTAGATGAAGTTCAAGCTGAAAAGCAGCTGATTATGGAAGATAACAAATTAACTTTCAAAGAAAAGATTGTTAAGGTAATTTATGTCCCTTACAATAACAGCATGAATTTTAAATTTCTCCAGCAGTCGTTAAAAACTATCGAGCTTCACCCAGAATTTGATGAGCTGCTGCAAAAAATACGTGAGTCTAAACGCCGATTGTATCAATTCTTTTTGCAAGGTCTAGTGGCAGAAGGTTTGAACGAAGCAGACTCACAGGCACTCGCCAGCTTATTTTATAACTACTTTGAAGGAATGTACGGCTCTGCTACGCCACAGGAAGTAAAGGATAAATATACCCTTTCAACTATTCGTCAAAACGTTTCTTTTATATTTGAAATGATCTAATTGCTAAAGTAACTTGTCCACTGACATTTATTGGACAAGTTACTTTTTTCACTATGTTGACAGCGCTTTCAAAGGAATATATGATGAGGTTGTAAGAAACATACAACGATGTATGTAAATAAAAGAAAGGAGTTTTAAGGGCTATGACAATTGAAGAAATGGTAAAAAATGCGCGTGCAGCAATGGAGGAAATCAGCGATTATGATCAAGCACAAACAGACAAAATGCTCTATGTAATCTCTAAGGCAGTTTTCGATCAAGCAGAACCTTTAGCAAAGTTGGCTATCGAAGAAACCCGTCTCGGACGTTTGGATCACAAAATCGGTAAAAATCAAGGCATGGCAACAAATATTTTTGGTGCTTTGAAAAATAAACCATCTGTCGGTGTTTTACGTGAAATTCCAGAAGAGGGATTAATCGAGGTTGGTCATCCGGTTGGGGTAATCGGTTCGGTAACACCAACAACTAATCCTACCATTACACCATTAGGAAATGGTTTGATGGCACTTAAAGGGAAAAATGCCATGATTGTCTCACCACATCCTCGTTCAAAGAAAACAACGAAAGAGACAATTGAGTTAATGCGAGAAGCCCTAGTCAGTGTCGGTGCACCAAGAGATTTATTACAAGTAATTGAAGAGCCAAGTATTGAAAAGTCACAGGAATTAATGAAGTCAGTTGATTTAATTGTTGCAACCGGGGGACCTGGGTTGGTTAAATCAGCTTATTCAAGCGGCAAACCAGCATACGGAGTAGGACCTGGTAACGTTCAAGCTATTTTAGATCGTGACTTTGACGTAGAAGCAGCAGCAGAGCTGACCGTGATTGGCCGCTCCTTTGATAACGGAATTGTATGCGCTTGCCAACAAAGTTTGATTTATCCAATGGAAAAAGAAGCAGAAGTCTTCAAGGCGTTAGAAGGCAAGCAGGCGGCGGTGATTACTGATGAAGGCGACTTATCCAAGTTGAGAGAAACTATTTTCCCAGAAGGCCGCGCAAATCCAGATATGATTGGGCAAGATCCAGATGTGATTGCTAAAGAGGCGGGTATTTCTATTCCAGCCGGTTCGCAAATTATTGCCGTTCGAGTAGATAAAGTTGGTGAAGCAGAGCTCTTCTGTAAAGAAAAAATGCTGCCAGTTTTAGCATTAAAAGGCTACGATACATTTGAAGAAGCAGTGGCTTATGCAAAAGAAAACCTACTATTAGAAGGAGCAGGTCACTCGGCAGGAGTATTCACTCATACAAAAGAACATATGGTTTATGCTGGTGAAGAATTACCAGTCAGCCGAGTAGTAATCAATCAACCAACGATTGATGCGGGGGGATCACCTGCCAACGGCTTGAATCCAACCGTTTCTCTGGGCTGCGGTTCTTGGGGCAACAATATCATCTCAGAAAACTTAAATTACAAACATTTAATCAATGTGTCACGAGTTGCAATGCCAGTTGAACCTAAAGATTCTGGTTCGCCATGGGATTAAGGTGGAATAAATGAAGAAATTTGATGAGTTGTTAGCTAATTTTTCCAGTGATCAAAAAATCCGTATCGGTGTCGTAAATGCCAGTGATGAAGTGACCATTCAATCGGTCTTCAATCCAAAAGTTCAAGAATACCTTGAACCAGTCTTAATTGGACCAGCAGCAACAATTGCAGATATCCTAGAAAAATTAGGATATTCTGCTACGATTGTTGACGCTGAAGGTGAAGATGCATGTGCTGAAAAAGGTGTTGAACTAGTTAAAGAAGGAAAAATCGACTTTTTAATGAAGGGGCACATCCAAACACGTCCATTTTTAAAAGCGATTGTGAATAAGGAAAAAGGAATTGCCAAAAGCGGTTTACTAAGCCACATTGCCTTAAACGAAATTCCTGCTTATCATAAATTGCTGTTAACCACAGATGGCGGCATGGTATTAGCACCAAGTAAAGAAGAGAAAAAAGTGTTAATTGAACATGGAATTGAAGTCATGAACAAAATTGGTGTTGCAAAACCGAAAGTAGGATTATTAGCAGCAGCAGAAGTGGTCAACCCTAAAGTACCGGCAACCATTGAAGCACAAGAAATCATGGAAGAATTCCAAAAAGATGCACCGGAATCCTGTTTTATTGATGGTCCGATTTCTCTAGACCTGTCATTAAGCAAAGAAGTGGCTGCAATCAAGCATTATGACAGTCCAGTAGCCGGAGATGCAGACATTGTTGTTGGACCAGATATTACCACCATGAATGTCTTAGGAAAAAGCTTGACGATTTTAGCTGGAGCTAAAATGGCGGGCATCATTATGGGTGCTCAGGTTCCGATTGTGATGACCTCTCGAGGCTCCACTGAAGAAGAAAAAGCCTATTCTATATTAGTCGCTATGTATTGCAGTAAGGGGTGAGTAAATGAAAATATTAGCCATTAACCCAGGCTCTACCTCTACCAAAGTATCCTATTATGTAGATGGTGAAATTATTGAGGAACAAAGTATTTCTCATACTACCGAAGAGCTGCAGCATTTTCAACGGCCTATCGATCAGATTGATTTTCGCCGTGATATTCTTCTAAGTTTCATGGAAGAAAAGGCCATCAATCCGAAAGAACTGGATGCTGTAGTGGGACGGGGCGGTATTTTACCACCTGTATCAGCGGGAGCCTTTGAAGTAAATGAAGACATGATACATTATTTGAAGCATGTAACCACAGTAGAACATCCTTCAAATTTAGGGGCCATTTTAGCTAATGAAATTAAGCTTAAGGGGAATGATAAAACTATTGCGCTAATCTATGATCCAGTTTCCGTTGATCAGTTTGAAGACATCGCCAGAATTTCTGGATTAAAAGGTATTGAACGCAAGAGCATTGGTCATGCACTGAACATGCGGGCAGTTGCTATGAAAGTTGCACGAGAGGAGGGCTTGGATTACAACAGTTCTACACTAATTGTTGCTCATTTAGGTGGGGGAAATTCCATCAGCATTCATCATAAGGGACGCATGATTGATTCTATTTCCGATGATGAAGGGCCATTTTCAACCGAACGAACCGGCGGAGTGCCTTTAAAGCATATCATTTCTTTGTGCTACGAGAAAACAGAAAAAGAAATGTTGCGGCTTTATAAACGCGAGGGTGGTTTGAAGTCTTATGCCGGAACCAGCGATGCCAGGGAGATTGAAGCACGAATTGCAGATGGGGATGAAGAGCTAAAGGTTGTCTATGATGCTTTTATCTATCAAATAGCTAAAGGGATTGGCGGATTAGCAACCGTAACGAATGGTCAAGTGGATCGGATTGTATTAACTGGGGGAGTGGCTCACTCTAAAGTAGTAGTCAGCGAATTAGAAAAACGAACGGGCTTTATTGCCCCAGTGATAGTAGTTGCCGGCGAACATGAAATGATTGCCTTATCAAAAGGGGCAGAGCGGGTCGTATTAGGTCAAGAAACAGCACAACAATTCCAATACAATTAATGAGAGGAGCTCAACTCAATGAAAATCAAAGCAGCGTTAGTAAAAGAAAAAGGTGCACCTTATGAAATTACCGATGTAGAATTAGCCGAAGTAGGAGCTAAAGATGTTTTAGTTAAAATTGTTGCCTCCGGTTTGTGTCGATCAGATTATGGGGAAAGAAATGGGAATAGTTTGGAGTTTCCAAATATTTTAGGGCATGAAGGTTCTGGGATTGTTGAACAGGTGGGGGATGCCGTTACTTCAGTTGAAGTTGGTGATCATGTTATTCTATCCTATGCTTATTGTGGTGAATGTAAACATTGTGCAGAAGGTCACCCATCTTCTTGTGATCGTTGGTTTGCGGTAAATAATATTGGGAAAAATCCTCGAGGAGAATATGTTCTTCATACAGAAGATGGTCAAGAAATTAATAACTTCTTTAATCAGTCATCATTTTCTACTTACAGCTTAACCGATGAATCAAATATCGTTAAAGTGTCTAAAGATGTTGACTTGCGTTTAGTAGGTCCATTAGGCTGCGGACTTGGAACCGGTAGTGGTGCGATTCTAAGTGTTTTAAAACCAAGAGTAGGGGAAAGCGTAGCGATCTTTGGAACCGGTGCAGTAGGCTTTGCGGCAATTATGGCAGCGAAAATTGCTGGCTGCTACCCAATTATTGCAATGGATATCAACGATGCCCGCTTAGAAAAAGCCAAAGAATTAGGTGCTAGCCATATCTTTAATAGTAAAGAGGCAAGTGCACAGGATTATATCATGGAAGTAACTGGGGGAGCCGGAGTAGATTATTCAATTGATACAACAGGTGTACCACCAATTATGACACAAGCCATGCATTCGTTAACTAATTCTGGAACCTTTGTCCCATTAGCAGTAACTAAAAATAATTTTGAGGTGAATACCTTCTTTGACCTAGTTTTCGGTAATAAAAAAATTCGAGGTGTACTGATTGGTGATACTATCGCTAAATTCCATTTACCAAACTTGATTGAATTCTACAAGCGTGGAGAGTTTCCGTTTGATCAATTTGTAAAATACTATGATTTTGAAGATATCAACCAAGCAGAGGCGGATTCGGTTAGCGGTGAGGTTATTAAAGCGGTCGTAGTGATGGACAAATCATATCAACCGCCAAGCTAAGAGGAGGGTATCACCATGAAAAAAGGAGATTTTATTTGGGCCCTACTATTCTTAATGGCATTAACCTTGTTCCTTGTGCCTAGTTCGCGGGAAATGATTTTGAGTGCTAGTAACGCTCACCATTATCTTAGCGGGTTTATCAAATTTGCGATTCTAGCGACGATGGGGGACGTTTTAGGGAAGCGAATTGTTTCAGGTGAGTATCTACTCTCTTCAAAAACGGCTTGGAGTGCACTAGTTTGGGGAATCATTGGCTGTATGGTAACGCTAGTATTTCCAGTATTTATGGGTGGTGCTGGACAAGCTCAAGCAGGTGGGTTACTACCGTTCTTTGAAGTACCAGTAGCACAAGCTGTTTTTGGAAGCAGTATTATGAACCTGACGTTTGCTCCAGCTATGAACACCTTTCACCGTCTAGCTGATCTATGGATTGAGAGTAAATACACTCATGAAAAAGTGTCTTTCAAAGGGTTAATTAATAAAATTGACTGGGGAACCTTTGTCACCTTTAACTGGCTGAAAGTGGGTATTTTCTTTTGGATTCCGGTGCATTCCATCGTTTTCTTATTGCCAGAGGACATCCGGGTAGCCGTAGCAGCCTTCAGCTCGATTGCTTTAGGAATTATCTTATCCTTTGCAGCCAAAAAAGGTAGTGAGCCAGCAAAAATTACAGAAGAAGAAGAGCTTGCGTAAATAAAACATTCTCTGGGGAGAGAAATGTAGGCGGATCGTTAACATCGATCCGTCTTTTTTGGCGTGAAAGGAGATTGCTTGATTATTTCGCTGCTTGCAACTATTATCAGAAAATTTCAGCAATTCTCTTTACATTTTAATCTAAATGTGGGAATATACGGCATAAATTAAAATAAAATTAGAGTGGGTGGAGAAATGAACGGTGTCGTGATTTTGTTAGTTGCAATTATTTGTTTTATCGCCGCATATGTTGGCTATTCTAAGTGGTTAGAGCAAAAATGGGGAATTGATCCTAAAGCAGTTACTCCTGCAGTCAGATTAGAAGATGGTGAGGATTATGTTCCAGAACCAGCTTTTGTGGTATTTAGCCACCAATTTTCGTCAATTACGGGTGCAGGACCAGTAACTGGACCAATCATTGCTGCCATGTTTGGCTGGGTGCCAGCGTTCTTATGGATTTTGTTTGGCGGTATTTTCTTTGGGGCAGTTCACGACTTTGGGGCGCTGTATGCTTCAGTAAAAAATGATGGTAAGTCGATTGGTTTGATTATTGAAAAATACATTGGCAAAGTCGGGAAGAAATTATTCCTGCTGTTTTGCTGGCTATTTGCTTTATTAGTTATTGCGGCTTTTGGCGATATTGTAGCAACGACCTTTAATGGCTTTACTCCTGAAGTTGCAGAATCTGTCAATACGGCTAATGCTTCGGCGGCTTCAATTTCTATGCTGTTTATTATTGCTGCGATCTTAGTGGGCTTTGTCATGAAAAAGGTTCATATGAAAGGTGCAATAATGCATGTTTTTGGGATAGCTGTGTTGTTGGGTACTTTGGCTTTAGGAATTGCTTTTCCGATTTTTGCCAACAAACAAACGTGGCTGCTGATCGTATTTGCCTATTTATTTTTAGCCTCTGTTATGCCTATGTGGTTGTTGATGGCACCAAGAGATTTTTTGAGTACTTATATGTTGTTAGGCATGATTATTGCGGCTGTATTAGGTTTGCTGGTAGAGCATCCAGCGATGGACTTGAATGCTTTTAATGGTTTCGCTGTAGTTGATGCAACAGGTAGTGTAAAATATTTGTTCCCAATTCTATTTATTACGGTAGCCTGTGGAGCAGTGTCTGGCTTTCACAGCTTGGTTTCTTCAGGAACCTCTTCTAAGCAGGTGCGTAATGAAAAAGATATGCGTCCGATTAGCTTTGGGGCCATGATGTGTGAATGTGTTTTGGCAGTGGTGGCTTTAGTTGTAGCAGGAGCAGTTGCGCAAAATGGACAATTGCCGCAAGGAACACCATTTCAGATTTTTTCTAGCTCAGTTGCGGGATTTTTAACGAATTTTGGTTTGCCGGTACATGTGGCACAGTGCTTTATGACTATGTGTGTTTCAGCATTAGCTTTGACTTCGCTAGATTCAGTAGCCCGAATTGGCCGGATGTCGTTACAAGAATTTTTCTCTGAAGATGGCAAAGAAAAAGGAATCGCTAAGCTTTTGACGAATAAATATGTGGCAACTGTTGTAACCTTGGCAGCAGGCTTTGTGTTAGCGTTAGGCGGCTATAACAGTGTTTGGCCTTTGTTTGGCTCAGCCAATCAGTTGTTAGCAGCTATGGTGATGATTGCAGTAGCGGTTTACATGAAAACCTCAAAAAAATCAGGGGTGATGTTCTATATTCCAATGGGGATTATGCTGGCAGTTACCTTTACAGCATTAGGTATGTCAATTTATGGACTGGTAACCAAATTAATGAGTGCTACTCAATTTTTGATTACTATTCCGGCAACGCCAGCTGCGGGTCAATTTGTCTTCTTATCAGATGGGCTTCAATTAATTTTTGCTTTCTTGTTGCTTGGATTAGGGATTATGGTTGCAACCAAATGTTTGCAGGCTCTTTTCCAAACAGTTGAAAAAACGAAAGAAAAACCAGTTACTGAATAAAATAAAATGAATCGTCTTGAAGATTGGTGGATAAAACCGGTATTTGAGACGATTTTTCTATTCCAAATGGGATGAGACATTGTCAGAGAAAAAGTTTTCACGTATAGTAGAAAAAAAGGAGTGACAAAATGATTGAATTAATAGATGTTACTAAAATGTATGGTAAAACAGCTGCGTTGAAGGATTTGACTTTATCCATTAAAAATGGTGAAATATTTGGTTTCCTCGGCCACAATGGTGCTGGGAAATCTACTACCATTAAAAGTTTAGTCAGTATCATTGAACCTACCAGTGGAACAATCCGTTTCGATGGCATGGATCTGAAGGAAAATCGCTTAGCTATTAAAAAGAAAATTGCTTATGTTCCCGATACGCCAGATTTATTTCTTCAATTAACGGCAAATGAATATTGGGACTTAATTCGGGCAGCTTATGAATTAAGTGGTGAAGAAGCCCGTTTACGAGAATTGATTGAATTATTTGACATGCAAAGTTATGTGGACGAAACCTTGGAAAGTTTTTCTCATGGGATGAGGCAAAAAGCGATTATTATTGGTGCGCTGCTGCCAGATCCAGATATTTGGATTTTAGATGAACCTTTACAGGGACTAGACCCTCAGGCTGCTTTTGATTTGAAGGAAATGATGAAGCAGCATGCAGCCAAGGGGAAAACGGTTATTTTTTCTACCCATGTATTGGATACGGCCCAGCAATTGTGCGATGAATTGGCAATCCTGAAGAAAGGTGAGTTGATTTATAATGGTTCAGTGGATGCTTTGCTGCAGGATTATCCAAATGAATCATTGGAGAGTGTTTACTTGAAAATGGCTGGACGTCAGGCCCAAGAGCAGGAGGCGGAGGTATGAAGCTTCAGCAATTAAAAGCATTGATGCGAACCAATATCCTGTATGTAAACCCTTCTGCAACCAATCAAGCTCGCAAAAAAGGGAAAACTGGGGCTAAGCTAATTCGCAGCATTTTTAGCTCGTATATTCTTTCTGGAATTGTCTTCTTAGTCGTTTATGTAGGCATCATGTTTATGATTGATTTCTCGAAATTTCCTGGTTTCTTTACTTACTATATGGCATTGTTTGGTTTGATCGGCTTTTCCCAGGCAATGTCGGCAATTTTCAATGTCTTTTTTGAAAGTCGTGATTTGGAAAATTATCTTTCGATGCCCTTTCGCCAAGGAGAGGTCTTTTTATCAAAATTTTTAGTCGTCGGTTTAACGATTGTTCCTTTTCTGCTGCCCTTAGCCGTAGTATTCTTTCTAGCTGCCTGGCGCAGTGGACAAATGATATTACTGGCAATTATTTCCAGCTTGCTGCTTTTTGCAGCCTTCGTGTTACTGTTATTTGGCTTGTGTAGTTTGTTTATCTTTGGTTTAACTCAGACCAAGCTGTTTGCTCGGCATAAAAAGACCTTTACTACCGGGATGCTGGTACTTTCAATGGTTGTTTCCATCGGTGGTATTTTACTGATTAATTTCTCCCAGACCAATACAAGTTACAGTACAGAGTTGGTTGATAAAACGGCTTTAGCACCGTTCATGCCTTTCTTCTATGCGGTTACGGCACCTTTTTCGGTTGCAGGTTTATTAAGTATTGCTGGTTTAGTTATTTGCTTAGCAGTCATTTTCTTTATTTTAAGAAAAGGAATTGTACCAAAACTTTATCAATCCGTTAACGATACTCCGCAAAATGGTGGAAGTAAAAAACGGATGCGCAAGGAAAATCAAAACTTGGTGCAGTTGATGCGAAACTACAATATTCAATTGATCAAGAATCCAAACTTAGTGATGCAAATGCTTTCGTCTTCGCTAATCATGCCAATTGTATTCTTTATCACTTTCATGATGAATGGTGATTTTTCTTTTGAAGGTCTGTCTTTAAAATTTTTTGGTGTATTTTTTGTAGTTGGAATTTTTGTAGCGGGTATGACGATCAATCAAACCTCTTTTGTTAGTTCGATTATTTCTCTGGATCGAGAAAACTTCTTGTTTATTCGTTCCTTGCCGTTATCGTTCAAAAGCTATATGCGAATTAAATTTTGGTTTGCCTGCACCTTGCAAATTATCATTACGGGAGTTGTCGGATTATTAGCTGGTTTGGTGTTTCGTTTACCGTTTCTTTTATTGTTATCTATGTTGGCGGGGGTTGTTTTAGGTACCATTCTTATTTCATTGCATTTTTTCATTCGCGACTATCAGCTATTGAATTTGAGCTGGAACAATATTAGTGAGTTGTTCACTCGCGGCAGCGGAAATTTTGCTTTAGTCTTTTGGATTTTTGGTGTCATGATCCTTGGTGGTATTGTTATTACTGCTTATGTAATGGCTGTGATATTCCAAATCAATCCGTGGCTGTTAAATGGTGGAGTTTTCTTGCTGATTGCCGTAATCAGCGCCTTATATTTGAGAAATAAACAGACTTATTTTTGGAATAGGCTAATGGATTAAAAAGTTGGGACAGCTAGTATTTATTTAGATACTTGCTGTCCCTTTTTTTGAGTTGGGAGGCAAACCATTTTCTATTGAAGTAGTCGAAGGACAAAATGTGGCAGCTGAGACATTACTTGCGGTGATGGATTTGCCCCAACTAGAAAGTAGTCAAAAAGATGCTACAATTATAGTGGTTTTACCTGATGTAAAAAAGGGCAACTTGTTAAAGCAAAACCAACCAGTAACAATCAAGCAAATTGTATTTGAATTTTAAGTTAAAAGGAGACTGACAGTTTCGTTGGTCTCTTTTTATTGGTCTGCTGTTTAACGGGGATGATCCGCCTAAAGTTAAAATTTACTTATTCTTTCCTTTTGTAAATCTAATTTTATAACTCACATATTTATTGTGTCAGCAACCTTTCTGTCATAATAAATTTTTCGATTGATTATTTATCTAAACATTTCAGTTAAATTATAGTAAAATAAGCAAATCAAGACGTATTTGGTTATACTAATGATTTTATGAATATGGAGGAGAAGAATGAATGCCACGAGTGGGAGATAATATTTATTTGAGAAAGGATGGCCGCTGGGAAGCGCGCTATACAATTTCTAAGGACGAAAACGGCAAGGTTAAATATCGCTCGGTTTACGGAGAAACCAGAGAAGAGGCTTATGAGAAGCGTTTAATATCCATGATGAAAATGGAGGAAGTGTTTAAACGAACTCATCGTTTTGTTGGGGATTTACCCAACCTGCCAACTCCTACAACAAAAGCTTATAGTTGCGAGAAATGGTTTATTCTTTTTCTTGTGGAGGAAAGTAAAACAAAGAATAACAGTACACTTGAAAAACAACGGACGCTTGTGGCTAAATATATTCTTCCGGCATTTGGCGATATGCCTCTTAGTATGGTCACTCATGAAACGGTTAAAGAAATGGCTAGTGAGATATATGCGGATGGCAAAGGGAATAAGCTTGCTTATGAAGCAATCTGGTTGGTGAGCAGAGGAATGGCAAAGGCTGTAAAAGAAGGATTTCTGCGTTATAATCCTTGTTCTTATATGGCGCGACCTAATCAACGAGAATTCTTTACCTATTATATAAAAGAGGATGGGCTAACAGGCTGCCCCAAAAGTGATGAGTATCAATTAAAAGCCGCTCTATGTTTTATGCAGGAATCTAGACTCCAATTGAGTAAAATTTTATCTCTGAAGTGGAAAGACATTGATTTTGATCAACGGTTGATTTTGCTAAATAAAAATACATACCAAGAAGTAGCTGTTGAACCTGTAGCTAAGCCTGACCTTAATGAACTTCCAATGACAGAATTTATGTACCCGATATTGCAGGAATTAAAGGCGGCCTCTGAAGATGACTTTGTTTTTAAAAAAGACAAAAATTTGTGGACGGAGGAAAATATCGATAAAACTTACTTCAGCATGGACAGCAGAAATAAATAGTCGGAACCAATCAGTATTTCTTAATAGCTGACGCAAATAGTTCAGTAAAGTTAGAGCGATACTCATTCAAAAAAAGGTACTTAAACTCTGTTATCTAGACAAGGTTTAAGTACCTTTATTTTTTATGCTTCAGGATGTTCAAAATATTTGATTGCATGCTTGAAAACACTAATTACTCGTTTATCAGACAGTTCAACGTCCATGCGTTTAGGATGGACTGCGATCAAGGTTCCTTCTAGAACTTCTCCATCTAATAAAGTGACAATAACAGGTTTTGGTAAACCTAACTTCTTTGGATCATGTGCATTTTCCATGTTTCCGATTGGTTGTTCTGACATACTGATCATTCCTTCCAAATTTTACTTCTATATATAGTGATAATACGAAAGGTAAAAAGTTACAAGCAATCTGCTTGTTCAAAATCATGGCTTCAGTATAAAACTGCGTCCTTTTGCAAAAAAACTCCTAACTGCTCAGCTCTTTTAGTATAATAGTAGAAATGAGGAGTGAGTGGATGACGAAACTTTTTTTAGTAGAGGATGATCCCACGATTGTGAAGGTTGTGCAGGAGCATTTACAGCAATGGGGGTACGAGTGTGTAGCACCTGAGAATTTTCAACAGGTGGACCAAGAGGTAAAGCAGGCGGAACCGGACTTAGTAATTATGGATATTTCCTTACCCTATTTCAATGGGTTTCATTGGTGTCAGGAAATTCGCAAGTTTTCTGAGGTACCGATTATTTTCTTGTCTTCAGCTGAAGATAAGATGAATCAAATCATGGCGATGTCTATGGGAGCAGACGATTTTATGGCAAAGCCCTTTGACTTGTCATTGCTGGTAGCAAAAATTCAAGCACTGTTAAGACGGAGCTACCAATATGGACACCAGGAAACCACTTATGAGCTGCAGGGATTTCAGTTTCTTCCGACTGAGAACTTATTAAAAAATGAGCTGACGACGGTTCCGGTTTCTCCTAATGAATCACGGATTTTACACTTGTTGTGTCAGCACCGTGGACAGATTGTAGCGAGGGAGCAGATTATCGAGCTGTTATGGCAAAATGATGAATTTATCGATAATAATACTTTGGCAGTAAACCTTACCCGACTGCGTAAAAAATTAGCAGCAGCAGGTATCAACGATTTAATTCAGACGGTCAAAAATAAGGGCTATCTAATTGAGGAGTAATGAATGAAAAAAACAATAACGTCCTTCTTTTATGAACAGCGAGTAGTGTATCTGCTTTATTTGTTGATTGTTGGTTTGGCTGCTTTTACCTTCTATTTATATGATTTACCACTAATGGCCTTTGCGGACGGACTGCTGTTTACCCTTTTTTCACTCCTTGTTTATACGCTAATGGCATTTTATAGATATATTCGCAAACAACGGCAGCTAACAATTCTGACTGAAAACCTAGTGCAATCAGAAGCACAAGCACTTTTTCCACGACCAGATACTCAGTCGGAGGCTTGCTACCAAGAAATCATTCGTCAGCTGTTGGCGGAGACCAACAAAGAGCGGCTGAAGGGACAACAGGCTAAACAGGAGATTTTTGATGATTTCGGTTTGTGGATGCACCAAATAAAGACCCCTGTTGCCGCTTTGGATTTGTTAATTCAGACAGGCAACAGCAATCCGCAAGAAATGAAGGCAGAGCTGTTTAAAGTAAATGAGTATTTGCAGATGATGCTGAATTATCTGCGGCAAAATTTAGACAGCCAGGATTTGATGATTGAAAAATTAGCCATTGATACAGTGGTGAAAGAAGTTTTGCGAAAATATGCTTTTTTCTTTTCTCAGAAAAATTTACAGTTGGAATTAAAGCAGCTGGAGGGTGGCTTTGTTCTGTCTGACAAAAAGTGGCTGATTTTTATTTTGGAGCAGGTTTTATTCAATGCGATCAAATATACAAATGATGGAAAGATCACCATCACTTTTTTTGAAAATCAGTTAGATATCCAAGATACGGGCATGGGCATTCGACCGGAGGATTTGCCTCGGGTTTTTGAGAAGGGCTATACTGGTTATAACGGGCGTGAGCAGCAGCGAGCAAGCGGACTGGGATTGTATTTAAGTCAAAAGGTGGCCCAAAAGATTGGCTGCCGTTTGGCAATTGATTCTACAATTAGTCAAGGAACCACGGTTTCCATCTTCTTTCCTAAGAAAAGGCCCATGAACTAAACCCAAACTTTCAAGACTGTAAGTTTGGGTTTCTTTTTGTAAGTGGTTCGGAACTGCTCCAGGTTCTATGATATAGGAGAGGAGGAGAGACAATGAATGAATTATTATATGTAAAAGATGTACGCAAGGTTTATCAAAGTCAAATGAACGGGTTATCGGTGGAAGCCCTGCGCTCGATTAATTTTAGTGTGGATTCAGGTGAATATGTAGCGATTATGGGAGAGTCCGGCTCAGGGAAGAGTACGCTGTTGAATCTAGTGGCCACCTTAGATAAACCAACGGCTGGAACGATGACTTTAAACAATATGGATCTAACGAAAATTCCGGAAAAAAATGCGGCGGCGTTTCGTCGGGATCATTTAGGCTTTGTGTTTCAGGATTTTAATTTGCTGGATACTTTTTCCGCGAAGGACAATATTTTATTGCCGCTCGTTTTATCTCAGGTGAAGGTAGCCGAAATGGATAAACGACTAGAGCCGATAGCGAAGGCACTAGGCATTCATCAATTGCTGGAAAAATATCCCTATGAACTTTCAGGGGGACAAAAGCAGCGGGTTGCTGTTGCCCGAGCAATTATTACTGAACCGGAATTATTGTTGGCAGATGAGCCCACTGGTGCTTTGGATTCTAAAACCTCCGATCAGCTATTGGAAATTTTCCAGCAAATTAATCAAAATGGGCAAACAATTTTGATGGTTACTCATAGTTCGATTGCTGCCAGTCATGCTGACCGAGTATTGTTTATTAAAGATGGTCAGGTCTTCCACCAACTGTATCGGGGACAACGTCAAAACTTCCAGTTCCTTGAAACAATCAATGAAACGATGACAGCCCTGCTGTCAAAGGAGGGGTAACATGTTCTACATCAAGTTAGCCCTTACTAATTTAAGAAAAAATCACCGAGCGTATTTGCCATTTTTGATCTCAATGATTTTCTTAGTCGCCGTTACTACCATGACACAAGTTATAGTGAATAATCCAGGAATGAATAAGCTGCCAGACAGCTATAGTGCCCTAATCATGTTCCGGTTGGGCAATATCATTTTAATGATTTTCTCAGTCATTTTTTCTATTTACACCAACAGTTTCTTACTGAAGCAGCGAAAAAAAGAAATTGGATTGTATAATGTTTTAGGTTTAGGCAAACGTGAATTGTATACCCTAATATTTTGGGAAAACCTGTTCAGCTTTGTGATTGTTTTAATCGCTGGCGTTATTAGTGGTGTAGTATTTGGCAAATTAGGATTTTTGATTTTGAAGAAAATGTTGGGAGTTGGTGAAGCATTTGTTTTCCAACTGACCTATGATGGGGTGCTGGTCACGGTGGCCTTGTTCGCACTCATTTTTCTATTCCTGTTTTTAATTAATTGCCTGCAAATTAGACGAACAAATCCCATTGATTTATTGCACAGCAGTAAATCCGGGGAAAAAGAACCTAAAAGCCGCTGGATTTTTTCAATTCTTGGTGCAATTTGCTTAATTGCTGGCTACGCTATTGCTTTATTGATTGAGTCTCCAGTTGATGCTTTACTGTATTTTTTCATTGCTGTCATTTTGGTGATAATTGGAACCTACAGCTTATTTATTTCAGGCAGCATTACTTTATTGAAAACGTTGAAAAAGCGAAAAAGCTATTATTACCAACCCAATCACTTTATCTCGGTATCAAATATGATCTATCGTATGAAGCAAAATGCAGCGGGGCTAGCAAGTATCTGTATTTTATCGACCATGGTGCTGGTTACAATGGCAACCACCGGCAGTCTGTATTTTGGTGGAAAGGATATGGTCGAGGCGCGTCATACTCACGATATTAGTATGACATCCTCGGTTCCGACTGATCAAATGGAACAAACTGCAAAAGATCTGGCCAAAGAGCAAGGGGTAACCTTAAAGAACTTCCAGCAGCTGCAAATGTCTTCCTCCGCATCGTTCATCCGTGAAGATACGGGAAATAAATTTGATTTAAAAATGGATATGACAGTGGATGACATGACCAAAGCTGCAATTATTTCTTTTATCACTTTACAGGAATATAACCGCTTAACAAAAAATGATCGCCAACTAGCGGAAAATGAAATGATTGTGTTTGCTGAAAGTGGAGATATTTCTGGTGAGCAGCTAACCTTAGATGGTGAGGCCTTCAAGATTAAGGAGGTCGTCAATGAGTTTATTGGAATGCGTAAGCAAAATAATTTGAGTGATGTTTTTCTAATTGTTTTGAAGGATCAAACCAGAGTGGATCACCTGCTTGAGCGCTTAGCTGTTTCTTCTGGTGATGAGGAGTTGAAGATTCCTAGCTATTCTTTATCATTTAATATAAATGCTTCAGAAGATAAACGGCTGGATTTTGCTTCTGTCTTGGCACAGCGCTATTCACAACAGTTTGATTCAGAGTCTTATATTCTGTCTTCCAAGGATCAATATGCACAATCTAACAGAACCTTCTCTAGCGGCTTCTTCTTTCTAGGAATGATCTTTGGAGTAACCTTTACACTGGCTACGGCTTTAATTATCTACTATAAACAAATATCAGAAGGAATGGATGATCAGCTGCGGTTTGAAATACTGCAAAAGGTTGGCATGAGCCATAGAGATGTGAAAAAGGTCATCCAAAGTCAAGTACTAACCGTCTTTTTATTCCCATTAGTGGTAGCTGTGATCCATCTAGCCTTTGCCTTTCCAATCATCCAAAAGTTATTGCTGCTTTTCGGTTTGCTGAACTGGCATATCTTCCTAATCGTTACGATTGTAGTCGTCTTGATTTTTGCGCTTCTTTACTTTATGGTGTACCAATTGACCGCTCGCAGCTATTATCAAATAGTAGAACGAGAAAGCTAAATAGAACTAAGGAGAAGAACGATGATTTCATTCATGGTTCTTTTCTTTTGGTGCAGTTTAAGCAAAGCCGTTGTCAAAAACCGCTCACAACTAGACCAATTAAATTGAAACAATTTTCAGAAAAATTAGGCAAAGGGGGTATTTTGATGGTTAAAGCATGTGCTTAAAATGAAAATTAAAAGGCAAAAAGCTAAATTTTTTCACTTTAATCACTCATTAAACATCTTCTTGAAAAGTTGGTAAAAAGTCTGTTTTGTTTGCGGTAGGATTCTTACTTTGTTTTTTCTGATAGATCAACAGTTCTTTTTAAATAAAAGTACTAGAGAATTCTCATAATGATAATCAACAAAGACTGAACAAAAAGTAAGAAAAAGCATTTGTTATAACTATTCGTGAATGGGGATACAAGATTTTTTGAGATAATAGAATAATATATCGATTGTTATATTATAAGAGTTATCGTTATTTTATAATTTTTAAGAGCAGTCGAATGTTGATTGGAAACAATGAGAAAATAGACTTTTTTATCTAATAATGTGATAAGCGCGATGCTTGCCGGATGTCTTTTTTCGGGGTAAAGTTTTTAGTGGGAGCTCTTATTTTATTGTATTGTACTTGTTCAATCAATAACGAACTGGAACTCATTTTTCTTGACAATATAATTAGCAGCCCAACTAAAACATTCGAAATGGAGTGATTGAAATGTCCAAAGCAGAAAAGGGCATGACGCTGGGTGCATTGGTCATGATGATCTTTACCTCAGTATTCGGCTTTGCCAACGGACCAGTTGCCTTTTATTTGATGGGCTATGGATCAATTGTCTTCTACGTCGTTGCAGCGATTCTATTTTTTATTCCGTTTGCATTGATGATGGCAGAGTTTGGTTCAACTATCAAAGGCGAAAACAGTGGAATGTATAAGTGGTTGGAAGTTAGTGTAGGACCACGATTTGCTTTCATTGGTACATTTATGTGGTTTGCCTCTTACGTAGTATGGATGGTATCGACGTCTTCTAAAGTTTGGATTCCGTTTACTACCGCTTTTGCCGGCAGCGACCAAACTCAAAAATTAGGGATGTTTGGCTTGAACTCAACACAAATGGTTGGTTTGCTAGCATGTCTATGGATGGTTATTGTAACGTTAGTATCCATTAAAGGGGTTAAAGGAATTGTAAAAATTACCAGCCTTGGCGGGATTGCTGTAACTAGCTTGAACGTAGTATTGATTATTATTTCCGGTATTATTTTGGTAATTAATGGCGGCCAATTGGCACAACCATTTGACCACATTTTACATTCTCCAAATCCTAGCTACCAAAGTCCAATCGGGCTGCTTGGTTTTGCGGTATTCGCAATCTTCGCTTACGGCGGAATTGAAGCTGTCGGAGGGATGGTTGATAAAACTCAAAACCCAGAAAAAACTTTCCCTAAAGGAGTCGTATTTTCTGCGTTAGTTATTTCAGTTGGCTATGCACTAGGTATTTTCTTATGGGGTGTAAGCACAAACTGGGATGCTGTTCTTTCAGGAGATTCAACCAACCTTGGAAACATCAGTTACGTTATGATGAATAACTTAGGAGTGGAATTTGGTAATGCACTAGGAATGAGCCAATCTGCTGCTGTAAGTTTAGGTAATTGGTTTGCCCGTTATACTGGTTTAGGTATGTTCTTGGCATACAGCGGGGCCTTCTTTACTTTAACTTATTCACCATTGAAGACTTTAATTATGGGAACACCAAAGAAATTATGGCCAAAGAAATTTACTGAATTGAATAATAATGGCATGCCTTCTTATGCAATGTGGGCACAATGTGGTATTGTTGTTGCGATCATTTTGATTGCTTCATTTGCTACACCAGATCCATCAGCTTTCTATAATATCTTAACCTTGATGGCTAACGTATCAATGACATTGCCATACTTGTTCTTGATCTATGCGTTTCCTAAATTTAAACAAAAAAATATGCCTCAAACCTTTGAAGTGTATAAAACAAAAAGTATGACGATGATTGTCAGCACAGTAGTCTTCTTGTTAGTATTGGGCGCGAACATCTTTACAATTTTCCAACCAATTATTGAAGGTGCAGGCGTACGTGACACTTTATGGATGATTGCCGGACCAATTGGCTTCACCCTTGTTGGGATGTTTCTTTATTCTCGATACACACATCGCGAAAAAGAGTAGGTTACGGATCTGGCAGTTTAACTGCGGGGTTCTTAATATATACCAGGCACAGGAGCAATCCTGTGCCTGCTTTCGTATAAGCTATTCTTCCCAAAAATCCGTTATTTCCGCTAAAATTTCCTCTGAGGGTAAGATTGTTGCTTCCGTAATCGTTTTTCCTGTCTTCTGCAAATAATGTTCAATCATATAGTAACCGCAGGCATAGCCGGCACAAAATGGTAAGCCGACAGGAAAATAATTGTTCATTTCAGCAATCTCATCACCATAAAGATAAGCAGTTAAATTCTCCATTCCCGAAACATCCAACGCCTCTTTAATCAAAGGCTTAATATACTCCTTCAAGCTTTCCATAGATACTTTGCTGACCCAAGGGCCTAATTTTTCTTTGCCATAAATGGAAGTTGCATAATTCTCTGCCAAGCCTTCACTTATCATCATTTCTGCTAGTGTAATATCGTCTCGCCATTCAATAAATTGGAAACGGACGTTGTGATTGCACTCATGAGCCAATGCAGCCGGCATGCGATCTAAAGTGAAAGTATTCGGATAAATCGCTCCCCAAATATACCCAGGAATTCCACCATCTCCAGAATAACCGTCACTCAAAATAGTGTAAGGACTTTTAGGATCTGCCAGCATAATCGTATAGAGATATTCCTGTATGGGTAATGAAATACCCGCTTTTTCAAAACGTCCCAGACCATCTTCAATCGCTTTTTGACAAGTTTGCCAAAAATTATCCTGCGAAAGTAAAGCTACATTATCCTGCTGGCTTTCATCGATTTTTTCTGGTGCTAAGTATCCCAACATAGTACTAGCCATGATGACATCATAGCCATTTTCCTGTTTGGCTTTGAGAGGAATACGATAAATCTCTAGTTTCTTTTCAAACGGCTTCATTAGTTCATAACGGTAAATATCGTTCCGTTTTTCTATCGATGCTGCGATCATTTTTTGATAAACATGATCAGAGCGAATGCCACGAATATTCATTTCCTTCATCTCCTTTTCGATAGTTTTACTATAGTGGTTGACGTTGCGTAAAGGTCAAGCTGTTTTTGCTATTTTTTTAAATGAGGCTAAAAATATCCGTTGACAGTTGAATGAAAGCGTGTTAATCTCTAATTGTTCAATTGAATAAGTATCGTAATGGGAAACCTAGATACCTCTTTACAAGAGATTGTATTGAGTCAAGGGTAGTAATCGTATTAATTTATGAGCTAGACCTATCTTCCAATGGGGGAGATAGGTCTTTTTGTCTTCCGGGGGGCGAAAAAATGATTATTAAGAAAATTTTGAACAACAATTTTTTAATTGTTGAAGAAAACAATGTTGAGAAAATTATTATGGGGCGAGGAATAGCCTTCAATAAAAAAGTTGGTCAAAAAGTCGATCAAAATCGTATTCAAAAGGAATTTGTGACGACAAATTCTGAGTTTGGCAATAAATTAGCTTTTTTAATTAACAATGTACCGATGGAAATATTTCAGGTAGTTGAGGAAATCGTTGAGCTCTATAAAAAAGAGTTTGATAAAGAAATTAGTGATGCAATTTATTTGTCGTTATCAGATCATCTAAATTTTTCTTTGACACGATCAAAGGAAGAATATACTTATAAAAATATGCTGATTTGGGACATTCATAATTTTTATCCTAAAGAGTATCAAATCGGTATATATGGTAGAAACCGCATCAACCAGCTGTTTAGTTTAGATATACCTAAGGAGGAAGCGGGATTTATTACACTGCATTTACTTAATGCAGACCTTAGTGCTGGAGATCCAGGCGAGATTCAAAATATCATTCAAATTGTTCAGGAGGTAACGGATATCATTCGCTATTACTTTGGAATTGAATTTGAAACCGAGTCGCTATATTATCAGAGATTGATTACACACGTGCGTTTTTTCGCTCAACGAGTAATTAAGGGAGTTGCTGGTTCGGAAGGTTTAGATAATGAAGAGTTGCTGTCGATGATCAAAGAAAAATATATTGAAACCTACCGATGTGTTCTCAAAATTGAAAAGCACATTGCCAAAAAATATGATTTTAAGTTGTCAGCAGAAGAAAAAATGTATTTAACCTTGCACATACAAAAGATTATCTTTGAAAGAGAATAGGAGCCGAAAAGAATGAGAAAATATGATGCCTTAGTCCAGTTCATTATTGAAAAAATTGGCGGGAAAGATAATGTTTCAGGAGTTACTCACTGCATGACCCGTTTGCGATTTACTTTAAACGATGCAGGAAAAGTGGATGAACAGGCTTTGCTGAAGCATGCAGAAATTATTACAGCTCAATATTCAGGTGGGCAGTATCAGGTAGTTATTGGCACACATGTAGCGGATGTTTATGCTGAGGTTGTTGAAGCACTTGGAAGTAGTTCCTACGTTCAAGAACAATCAGAAGACGAAGAGCAAAAAGGGTTAGTCAATCGTTCTATTGAAATCATTACTAAAGTAATTACACCAACATTAGGGATTTTAATCGCGGCCAGTCTAGTATTAGGAATTCAATCAATTTTAACTATTGCTAATCTAACTGGGCCAGATCAAGGGGAATCAATTATCCTGAATGCTTTAGGAAATGCACTGTTTACCTTCTTCCCAATCATTCTTGGGTACACGAGTGCTAAGGCCTTCAAGTCGGATGGTTTTATCGGTATGATGATTGGAGCAACACTGGTGTTTCCATCAATTCTAGCGGATTTAACTTCGGGCGACCCTTTGTACACCTTGTTTAATCACACAATTTTTGCAACACCAGTATTTAAAACATTCTTTGGTTTGCCGATTATTTTTCCAGAAAATGGCTATACTTCGACTGTGATTCCGATCATTTTAGCGATGTTTTTTATTTCCAAGGTTGAGAAAAAACTAATACAAGTGATCCCTAAAGTTTTACGCTTTACGCTGGTTCCATTAATTACGTTACTAATCGGTATACCAGCAACAATTTTACTTTTTGGACCATTAGCTAACTTTGCTAGTGCACTTATTTCAGCAGCTATCAGCTTTTTATATGGGGACTCACCAATCGTGACGGGGTTCGTTGTCGGATTGTTGTATCAACCATTAGTACTATTAGGTTTACATTGGCCAGTGATCGCTTTAGGAATAAACAACTTGGCTACTCAAGGCTATGATCAGTTAATGCCGATGATCTATACCGTCCCTTTTGCCCAAATGGCGGTAGTCTTTGCAGTGTACTTGAGGACAGTGAGCAAAAAGGAAAAATCAATTTGCATTTCAGCGATTATTTCGACTGTCTTTTGTATCATTGAGCCAGCAATGTATGGAGTAACCTTACCAGTGAAGAAACGTTTCTTTATAAGCTGCTTGGCTAGTGCTGTTGGTGGTGTAATTATTGCTGCCTTTAATGTACCAAACTATGCTAGTACCATTGGGTTATTTGGAATTGGTGGTTTTATTAATCCAGCTAACGCTGATTATTCTGGCTTCACTATTGCTGTGATTGCTACAGTAGCTACTTTAGCTGTTGGCTTTGTTCTGGGCTATTTGACCTATAATGACACAAAGAAGATAGAGAAAAATGAAGCAAACGAGACGGTAATTGCAGAAAAAAAGTTAGCATAGGCTCACCACTTTTTGGGAAAGTTTTTTCATTAAAATCCGTTCCTTTACATCCTCTAGCTCAAGGTATTTTAGGTGAGGGGGTGGTGGTGCTGCCTTATGAAGGGAAATTGGTGGCACCCTTTGCTGGAGAGGTTGTCAGTATTTTACCTAATCAACATGTAATCACTTTGCGAAGCGAGAAAGGAACGGAGCTATTGATTCATTTGGGGATTAATAGTAAAAAGGCGGCTAATGATCTGTTTAAATTAAATAAAATGGCTGGCGACCAAATCTATCCTGGAGAAAGCTTGATTGAATTTGATTTAACTCTGTTGAAAGAATTAGGAATAGATTCCCGAAGCATGATTATTCTTTTAGAAGCAGAGGGAGAGTTTATTTGGAAAGAAGAGTTGAATTATTTGGAAACCTTTGTAGAAATTGAGGAGAAATGAAATGGAACAATTAACGAGGCGCTTAAAAGGAATTCTAATTGGCGGGGCTCTTGGTGATGCGATGGGAATGCCAACGGAGCTTTGGACGCAGCAAATGATTCAAGAGGAATTTCCAAATGGTATTACTAATTTTATGCCAGCCATGAATAAAGGATCCGTGTTGAGAGATATGATTGCTGGTCAAGTAACTGACGATACCATTAATACGAGATTTATTATTGATATGTTGGTTAAGCATCGAGGTGTAATTGATGTAGAAACTTATATTGAACAGTTACGAATCTGGAGCAAAGACTCTCAGTTGGCTGAACTAGTTTCTGGCCCAAGTACTAGAAAAGCATTAGCTATGATGGACGAAGGGATTCCATTATCACAAACAGGACGCTTTGGGACAACCAATGGTGCAGCTATGAAGATTGCACCGATAGGTATGTTGGCGGATTATCGAGATATGCCTGATTTAGTCGAAAAGGTTCAACAAATTTGTATTCCGACACACAATACTTCTGTTGCAATTGCAGGAGCTAGTAGTATAGCAGCCGCGATTAGCTATGTTGCTTCAGGGAAAAATGATTTGAATGAAATGCTCGAAATTGCTAAACAGTCGATTCAATTAGGAATGGAGAAAGGTTATGAAGTCGCTACCGCTTCCTTAAGTAGAAGAATAGAAACTGTCATTGAATTAGTTGGAAAAAAAGAACAGAATGTCGTAATGAACGAGCTTTATGACTTGTGGGGAACCGGTGTAGAGACGATTGAAACCATTCCTTGTGTGTTCGCCATTGTAAGACTAGCAGAAGGCAGTCCGATAAAAGCGGCACAATTAGCTGCGAGCTTGGGAGGAGATACTGATACAATTGGAGCAATTGCTGCTGGAATTTGCGGAGGGATAAATCCTGATTTTCCATCTACGGTAATTGAGACATTGGAAACAGTCAATGAATTGAATTTTGAAGGAATGGCTGAAGCAATGGTCCCTTTTTCTCCGTACTATAAGGCGGATGCGTGTGCTGATCAAATTATTTAAAAAGACTGAAGTCTATCAGACGATTGATGGGGAGCAGCGCCCCTTTGACAAAATTTTTAGATTCGGTTTTTCACAAAAAATTGGTGGGGAACAGCTTTGGTGTGAGGACTTGAGAAGAGGAGTTAAGCAGTCTTATTAAAGGAATTATGAACATATCTTTCTACTAAAGATGCGTTGATAGTCCAAAGTAATGTAGGAATAGAAATACTTCTCCATATTAAAATTGATACAGTCAAAATAGTATTTTACATTTAGATTTAAAAAATCGTATTGGTTTGGAGTTATGGCTTATTTGCTTAATCTTCAATCTAGAAACAGTTACACACATTTTACTAAGTGATAAAAGTCAATTAGGCACGAGCTCTAAAATTCATTTCTAGGATTATCATTTAGTCTATAGGTTTTCAGTTGTGTTATTGGAGTTAGCAATGGTACGTATTCATTAGAAAGATTAGGAAGTGCTGACCTAGAAGCTACGAGCCTAGCATTAAGTAAAAAAATTTTAGTTTAGATAAAATCCGAATAGCTATCGATAATCTTTTAGTTACTGTTGGTTTGCCATTAACCGCATCAATTAAAATAGGAATGAATTTATTTGTGGTTGCAACCAAAGATTTTTATCTGTTTCAGGCTATCAAATTTCAAATACAATCTTTTAATAGCTGATAAAAGAGACTGGAAGAAAAAGTTTCAAGTTCTTCTAATCTCTTTTATTAAAAAATACAGTGAAATCGAAAACAGGGTCTTGGTGAATTAATCTTTTCCTGCTATGATAGGCATCAAGGAAGTGAAGATTTGAACCTACATAATTTATTAACAGTGGAGAGTTTGTTCTCCAATCTAATTGTTTTTATTGTGGCCGTGTTGTTGACAAACTGGTGGCATAAGCGGAATAAAAAAGTATCTAAGCCGGTAAATGAAGCGTCTCAACCTATTCGCAATGAAACACCGATCCACATTTTGCGTACGTATCGAGAGGATACCAAACGTTTTGGTTTTGCTTATTTGGAAAAACATACCCCAGCTATTATTCAAGCATTACAAAAACAGTCCCAGTATCCTTCCGCTGAAGGCATTTCTCAAGAAGAACTGGAGGCTGTTATTGCAACTTTAAAGGGGTACTTGAATGAGATGAATCAGATTGAAGCAGACGAGAACGAGCAAGAGAAATACAAGATAATGGTGCTAAACTATGTTAATAAAACTTTGATTCGTTGGCGACAGCTATCGCAAGAGGTAACATGAGGAGCGTTTCTTTTTTAGGAGCGTTTTTTCTTTCTTTTTTCTAGTAAACCATGTCACAATCGATAAAAATACGTTATTATAATGAGGTAAGGCTGTCATGAGTTGACTAATTAATAGTACCCATGATTTTCCTGCAGCTATTCAAATCGTCCAAGAGGTTTCATAGTAGGACAATAAGGAGGAAGTTCTTTGTTTAACAAATTATTCAAGAAAAAAGTACCAGTTTATCAACCAGTTTCTGGGAAAGTTGTTTCGTTGCAAGAGGTAGCGGATGAAGTATTTTCTAGTGAAATGATGGGAATCGGATTTGCGGTTCAACCAGATTCCAGCGAAATTGTTTCACCAATTAACGGCACAATTGATAGCGTTTTTCCAACGAAACATGCGTTAACGATCAAAGGTGATAAAGGCTTGGAAATATTAATCCATATTGGAACAGACACAGTGGAGTTGAACGGAGAAGGCTTTGATATTGCGGTTAAGGCGGGGGACAAAGTAACAGCTCAGCAAAAATTAGGAACCGTTGACTTTGACTCAATCAAGGCTGCGGGCAAAGGCACTGATGTAATGGTGATTTTCCCGAGTTTAGATAAAGCTGAAAAAGAGAAGTTCGATCTATCAAACCAAAGTGATGTAGTAGTAGAATTATAATAGAAGAAAGATGGTCAGTGATGACTGTCTTTTTTTGTGCATTTTTTGAGAATTCAGCACAATCCTTTCAGCTTGTGATATAGCAAAAAGTAAATAGTAGTATATCAGTAATGATAGTTGAGATGGCTGTAGAAATAGAGAGTATTCAACCACACTTTTTCCATTTTCTTTACTAACATAGAAAAGACTAGGGAAAATGGCTGAATCGCATCAATTTGAATAAATTCAGAGATTGAGTGAGTTGGCAAATATGCAAATGTACAAGAGGCTAAGATAGCTAAAGAGTTTACCGCAAGGAATCTCGATCTCACATGGACTTCAAAAAATCGATTTTTTGAGCAATAGACGCATTAGTAATTACTTAAACCTCGTAATATAATGGACATAGCAAAATATCTGATTGGGGTGAATGGAATGAAAACAAAGACGCGTAAACAAGGAAACTCCATAACATTGACTGTTCCTAAAGAGTTTAAAATAGGTGAAGGAGTTACGATGGAGCCAAAATTACTTCCAAACGGGATTCTTTATGAGTTTTCCACACCAGAGAATGAATTTTTAGATTTTGACACAGAGATTTTAAAAGATTTGATCAATGAAGGGGTAGATACGGAGTATTTAGTTAGTGAATTTACTAAACGAAAACAAGACATCCCAAGAGCTTTTGAAATGCTAACAGAAGAGACTCTTAAAAACGAATCAATCATGTCACGAGAAGAATTGGAGAAAGAGATTGGGTTATAAAATTCTTCCTTCCAGTCAGGTAAAAAAGTATTTGAAAAAATGTAAGGATCAATCGTTAAAACAGTACTTTGTAGAGTTGATATATGAAAAAATAGCTGTTAATCCTAAAAGTGGCATCCCAAAACAAGGGGACTTATCTGGCATATGGACGATGGGTTTTACTTATAGAAGTATTTATTATCGTATTGCTTACAAAATTGTCGATGATTCGATTATTCCAATAATCATTATTGGATCTCACAAAAACTTTTACCGTGAACTAAAACGAGGGTTAAAAGATTGATGCTGACTAAGCCGACTAGCTCCATTAACAGTCTGTTTCTTCTATTATAATAGAAAGAATCAAATTTCATTGAACAGCGTGTTGGTTCAGCCAAAAAGCCAATATTCGTAGAACGCGATATTTTTCGTTTTAACGCTTTTTATGTTTAGAACGACAAATTTGTTATCAAACATTAAGAAACGCGTAAGTAAAGAGCGCTATTTACCTTTAATACGTAATTAACTATACATTAGTGCCTTTTTGGGGTATAGTAATAGTTGTAGTAGATTTGTAAGTTAAATAAAAGGGTCATTTCATTCGTATGGGTGTTGTCATTCTTCTTTTTTAGCAACAAGGTATTGCAAAAATTTAATTGTGCAAAAAGCACTAGGAGGATACACACATGAATACAGGTACAGTGAAATGGTTTAACGCAGACAAAGGTTTTGGCTTTATTACTCAAGATAACGGACAAGATGTGTTCGCACACTTTTCAGCTATCCAAGGCGAAGGCTTCAAAACTTTAGACGAAGGTCAAGCAGTGACTTTCGATGTTGAAGAAGGCCAACGCGGCTTACAAGCAACGAATATTTTCAAAAACTAATTTAAACCAGTCAGAAGTGATCCATATGGTTGGGTCGCTTCTTTTTTCTAATACTGGCAACAGTTTAGTTTTGAACCATGAACGTTTCTACAAAGAAAAGGGGCTAAGTGAATGGGATTCAATGGATGGAAAAAAACCGAAGCATCAGACAAGAGTCAAGCATTTGACGAAGGACAAGAGGTATCATTTGTGTATAACAATGTGACATGTCGCGGGAAAGTTCAGATGTTACTAGTAAATTCGGCAATCGTCAGTATCGATGAATCACCTAATCACGCGGATCAAAATGAGAAAACTGTAATTAGCTACGGAAAATTGTTAGTCTAATAGTCAGTAAAAACCCTTAGGAATTTTTCTTACAGAAGAAGTCCTAAGGTTTTTTTGTTCTACTTCGATCTTTTCGCCACGATTCGAATTCGGCGATAATCGGCTTCCCAGAACGTATCTTTCCAGCAGCTCTCTTTTAGCGAGGCCTCTACACCTGACAAAACTTGATTTTGTTTTGCTTCTGATAGACTGGATAGATTGCTGGAGAAAAACTGCTTCAGCCAATTTCTTAATCCATTTTCACCCTTCAGTGGAGTCGGGCGATCGTATTCCTGTAAGAGCTCTACTAAGAAACCATTCGCTTCCAGCAGTGGCTGATACTCTTCACAGGATGGAAAGAAGAAGGGGGATTGGTAGCTTTTACCAAGCTGTTCCAACTCTGTTTCAAAGGCTTGAGTAATCTTAGCAATGTTTCCAGCACCACCAAACTCACAAATGAATAATCCCCCAGGTTTCACTAGCTTCTGAAATTGGCTTAACAGGCTTTTATGATCTGTGATCCAATGCAAAGCCGCATTTGAAAACAGTACATCAAAAGGTTGAGCAGTCTCAAAGGTTAACGCATTTACCACTTGAAACTTTTCGCCAGGAAACTGTTTCTGAGCCTGCTGAATCATATTAGGTGAGGTATCAATTCCCAGCACCCGATGCCCTAATTCGGTCATTTGATGACTAAGTTCTCCAGTGCCGCAGCCAATATCCAAAATAGTTGCCGGAGAATTCGGTAAAAAGGCCAGCAAACTGGCCCCATATTGAAAAACAAAATCATGATTCTTTTGATAATTGTGAGCGTCCCACTCCATCTGCAATCCCTCCATTTTGTCTATTATCTCAGTAACTCAGCATAGAAGCCATCAAAATAATGAAATGGCCGCATTGGATTGAAGCCAATATTTCATCAACCTACCACTGAAAAGATGAATGGGCAAAGCTGTCACCAAGAAAGAGGACTAAAAATCTGGCAAATAAAGAAATGTCATGACTATTTTATAATAAATATAATTACTGGAGCTAGAACTTATTTATATATATAGATGAAATTTTGTTCGAAATTTAGGGATATGTCTGCCTGTTATTGACTAAACAGCACCCTATGCTATAATTTTTTTATGAGCCATTTACTTAAGACAAATGGCAGGCAAAAAAGCTGAGAGAATTTAATCGTAAAAAATTTCTATGAACGATAGGTGCAACCGAAATATTCCGAATATTCTAACTTTATTTGTATCATGCAAATGAGTGAATATAAAAAAATGAAGGGGGTAACAAAATGAGTAAAACAGCAATTATTACAGGCGGATCACGGGGGATTGGCAATGCCATGTCACGAAAATTAGGTGAAATGGGCTATAATGTTGTAATCAATTATGTAAGCGATACCTCTAAAGTGATTTCAGAAGATTTAGCAAAAGATATTGAAGAAAAATATGGTGTTGATACGTTAGTAGTTCGAGCGGATGTTAGTCAATATGAGGACTGTGAAGCATTGGTGAAAGCAGCTACTGATAAGTTTGGAGAAGAGATTGATGTATTGGTCAACAATGCTGGAATTACCAATAACAGTAATTTTTTAGATATTACGAAAGAAAAATACACAGCGGTTATCAATACTAACTTAATGAGTCTACTGCATATGTGTCACTTAACCTTGCCATACATGGTTGATCACGATTCTTGCATCATCAACACTTCATCTATCGGCGGATTGATTGGTGTAGTGAATCAAGCTGATTATTGTGCAGCGAAAAGCGGGGTGCTAGGATTAACTCGGGCGTTGGCACTTGAATTTGCTGGACGGAAAGTACGGGTTAACGCAATTGCACCAGGAATGATAATGAGTGATATGTTAAAAGGCGTTAATCAGGAGGAATTGAATGCATTGGCCGCAGGTATTCCGCTGGGGAAAATCGGTGATGTGTCAGATATTTCCGGTTGTATGGAATACATTATCAATGCACCATATGTGACTGGTCAGACAATTTCGCCAAATGGTGGATTTGTTATGCCATAAAGGATACTCCAATAACTATACTTCAACCCTGAATGCGAAAAGAGCATTCAGGTTTTTTGTCTGTACCATAATTAAAAAAAGTTCACTTATTTGGCACGGCTGCTAATTGCGACCGAAACTCTATAAAACCATTCCATTTTAAAAGAAGTATCGCGCAAGTTAACTTTTGTATGTATAAGTTAACAACCGCTCCATTGAATGTTTATTACCTAAGCTCTACAATTAATATGAAAGGACGTGATGGAATGCGTATGAATCTTGGTTCAGTCATCGCTGAAAAACGCAAGGAAATGAAAATTACTCAGCAGGAGCTGGCAGAATTTATGAGCGTCTCGAAAGCTTCAGTTTCAAAATGGGAGACAGGCCAAACCTATCCTGATATTACGTTATTGCCCTTATTAGCCGCGTATTTTGATATTAGTATCGACGAATTATTGAATTATGAACCACAGTTAAGCTTAAAGGAGATTCAGCACATTTATAAATCGTTGAAAAAATCCTTTGACAACAAACAACCAGAAGAAGTCCTGGCTTCTATACACAGCTTTGTCCGGCGATATTATTCCTGCTATCCGCTGGTGTTGCAAATGGGCTTGCTGATTATCAATCATCTAGACAAATTACCAGGAGAAAATCAGGAAGAAAAGAAAAAAGTCTATCTAAAAGAAGCTTAGAGCTGTTCGTTCATGTGCGGACGCAGGCAAAAGAGCCTGAATTGATTATTGAGGCTTCCCGCTTTGAAGCTTATGTACTGTTAACGCTGCAGGAGCCCGATCAAGTCTTAGAAATTCTAGGCGAACAGACCCCTGTAAATTTTCCCGTTGAGAGCATGATCGCTGCGGCTTTTCAAATGAAGGGACAAAATGAACGCTCTGTAGTAACGATGCAAAGTGCTTTATACCAATACGTCAGTGTAGTAACGAGTCTATTTACCAATTATTTGCATTATTTAAACGATGATCCTGACAAAATGAAAGAAACGATTCAACGTGCACGACAATTTGTAGCAATCTTCAATTTGGCGGAATTAAATCCGATTAATTTGATGAATTTTCAGTTATCGGCAGTCTATTGCTTGATCCAACAGCTCAAAGAAGCGGAAGCCTTAGATATGTTAGAGGAGTGGCTGATTGTTTTAGAAAATACGGAATTCCCAGTCGATTTACACGGCGACGATTACTTTGACCGCGTGGATACCTGGTTTGAGTCACTGGAAACGGGCAATCAACTGCCGCGCAACTCGCTGATGGTGAGAGAACAACTGATTGATACGGTTCTTTACAATCCAATGTTTCAAGAGTTGAAAGATCAAGAACGTGCCCAACCGTTGTTCCAGCGATTGAAGCAATTAAAGGAGGGGGCATAATGAACAACAATTGGCAATTTCTAATGGACAATCTGCCTTTGCTGCTGCCACTGATCTTACTAGAGTTAGTGCTGATGATTACAGCATTAGTTCATGTATTAAGGCATCCTCATTATCGCTTCGGCAATCGCATCTTATGGGTAATTATCGTGGTGGTGATTCAAATCATCGGTCCAGTAATTTATTTCGCCTTTGGAAGAAGTGATGACTAATGAATGTATTAGAAATTCAACAATTATCTAAAAGCTTTGGCAGCAAGCAGGTGTTAAATCAATTAAATCTCACGGTTCCTACTGGATCACTGTTCGGATTCGTAGGTGAAAATGGTGCTGGTAAAACGACTACCATGAAAATGATACTAGGCTTAGAGGAGGCCGATACTGGCACCATTCTAGTCAAAGGTGAAAAAGTCAGCTTTGGCAACACTCGTACCAATCGATATACGGGTTATCTACCAGATGTACCAGCCTTTTATCCCTATATGACGGCGAGTGAATATTTAATCCTATGCGGTGAACTAACTGGAATGAAAAAATCTAGACTAAAGGAGAAAGTTTCCGAAACTTTACAATTGGTTGGTTTAGATACTCATAAAGGCCGTATCAAAGGTTTTTCTCGGGGGATGAAGCAGCGGCTGGGAATTGCCCAAGCCCTGTTAAACGATCCGGAGCTGCTGATTTGTGATGAACCGACCTCCGCCTTAGACCCAAGCGGGCGCAATGAATTTTTGAAGCTGCTAGTATCCTTGAAGGGAAGAGTAACGATTTTATTTTCCACGCATATTTTGAGTGATGTTGAACGAATTTGTGACTATGTTGGCATCTTAAATGAAGGAAAACTGAGCGTTTGTGCTACTTTACCTGAGCTAAAGGCCCGCTACACTCAAAATAAAATTGAACTCATTCTGTCCCATGAAGTAAAAGACAGCTTAATAGAGCAGCTTAATCAGCTGCCAACAATGCTTGCTGTAGAAAAAACAAATCAGCGGACAATTACTTTGACGTATACCGGTGATTACGACCAAACGCTTCAAGCACTTTTCCAACAATTGAGTCAGATGAGTATTTGGCCGATAGCATTAAAAAAAATCGAACCAACCTTGGAAGATATTTTTTTTGAGGTGGTAAAATGAAAGCACTCATTTATTTCACAAAAAAAGAATGCTTAGAAAGCTGGCGAACCTCCAAGCTGTGGATTCTCGTGGTTATTTTCTTAATTTTTGGGATAATGAATCCCTTAATGGCTAAATTTTTACCAGAAATTATCAAGAGTACTATGGGACAAGCGATTGCGGCGACTTTGCCTGAACCAAGTTCACTGGATTCTTGGACGCAGTTTTACAAAAATATCACTCAAATGGGCTTGATTGTAATTGTACTTTTGGCTAGCGGAACAATTAGTCAGGAAGTTAGCCGCGGAACCCTGGTGAATCTAGTAACAAAAGGTCTGAATCGTACTTCGGTGGTTATCAGTAAAGCGATCGCACTAATTGTACAATGGACATTCTGCGTGAGTATAGCCTTTTTAGTAACCTGGGGGTATACACTGTATTATTTTCCTGATGATAAAAGTCCCCATGTTGTTTTAGCGGTTATTCCATTATGGATTTTTGGTATTTTGTTAATCGGGATGATTCTAGCAGCTTCAGCCGCTGCCAGAAATAGTTACGAAGGATTGCTGTTGGTAGGGGGATTGGTTGTGTGTTTGTTTATCTTACAACTCTTTGAGAAAACCAAAGAATCTAATCCTCTCAGCCTGATTACGGAAAACCTGACTATTCTACAAAATGCTGACGAGTTGGGGACTTATTTTCCGGCAATGATTATTTCTGCTGGTCTATTTCTAATCTTTGTTGGCTGTGGCATCCAGATTTTAAATCGTAAGAAATTATAATATACTAAAAAAATGAAATTCGCAGGGAGAAAAAATGAAAATACCAGGGAAGCTGGTTACCGTCAATCAGCAGAAGATGCATGTTTTTTATCAAGAAACGGACTGTTCTCAGCCGACGATTGTTTTATTAGCTGGTTCAGGTACGGCTTGTCCAACCTATGATTTTAAGCCGCTATGGCGATTATTAAGTAAGCACTATTCAGTTGCAGTTGTAGAACGACCTGGTTATGGTTGGAGTGAGACAACAGAACAGCCGCGGGATATCGATACGATGCTGGAAGAAACTCGTGAAGCCTTAAAACAAGCGAAGATTAAGGGGCCTTTTGTTCCCGCTGCGCACTCTATGTCAGGCCTAGAAGCAATTTATTGGGCACAAAAATATTCGGAAGAGGTGGCTGCGATTATTGGACTGGATATGGCCGTTCCGACTGCTTATGAACAATTGAAATTGCCGAAAACTTTCGGACTGACAGTTAGCATTGCTCATTTACTACGACGCCCAGCCGCAAGTTTGATGGTGAAAAGCCATCCCGTTGTAAAAAATGGTTGGCTGACAAAAGAAGAGCAGACCGCCATGAAACAAATTACTGCCCAGCAGCTTCTGAGTAAAAACATGGTGGATGAAATCCACTATGTTCAATCAAACGCAGAAAAAACTACTGCCGGCAAATGCCCCCAAATTCCGGTTTTGTGTATTCTGTCCAATGATAAAGGCAATCTAAAGACGGTTCCGAGGTGGGGAGCGGTCCATCGAGAATACTTTGCTGGTAATCAGCAAACGGAATTTGTTGAGTTAGCTTGCGGACATTACGTGCATAGTGAACAACCAGAGCAGGTCGCCAAGGCAATTGAGGCGTTTATCCATTAGAAAGCTGACTAAATGGAGTGAAATAGCCATTTAGTCAGCTTTTTTGTGATTGTAAGATTTGTTTGTTTATCCGACATACAGCTTATTGAGTGTTTCATGAAGGAGTTTCTATTCAACAGTTCAATAATAGTGTCTGCTCTAATTTTCCAATCGCCGCTCCATCCAATCCACACAGAGTTCTAGCCATTGTGCCACTGGAGGATTCACATGACCCGCTTTTTTTGATTCGGCCGAAGCGCGTGTTGCCAAAGATAGACCATGGCGGCCGCTTTCAAATAAATGACTCTCAAATGGAATCTGATAGTTTGCCAGCCCCTCGCAATATTTCAGGGTGTTCAACACCGGAACAGAACCGTCATTAGCCGTGTGCCAAATAAAAGTGTCTGGCGTTTCCTCATTAATCAGAGCAGCAGTATCATAATCCTTCAGCGTCTGATAATCCAACGCATCAGTATCTGGCCAACCGTAATCAAAGCCAATTACTGGGTAGCAAAGTAAACTTCCCAATGGCTTCGAGTGACTTAGATGTTGGGTTTTCGCCACCTTGTGCCAGTGCCCTGCATACAGCGAAGCCATATGACCGCCAGCTGAACATCCTAAAAGAAAGACGGCTGCTGGATCAATCTTCCAGTCATTCTGCTTGTCCTCGATCTGCTTGAAGATTTCTGCCAATAGGCGAGTGTTTTTATCCAAATAATCCGGTGAAATTTTTGAGCTATCGGTCAACACCGGATAATTCACCACTATAGCATGATAACCATGAGCCATAAATGCTAAGGCAATTGGCTCTGATTCTCGATCGGCCACCATCCGATATCCACCACCTGGACAAATTACTACTGCCGGCAGCAGATCCCGTTCACCAGAAACATTATTCCGCAGATAAAGCTCAATATTTGCCCCAAAATCAGGCAGATCAATGGTTTGTAGCAGCATCACATTCTCTCCTTTGCTAGTTCATAATTTTATCAGTTTTTCAGTTCATCCTTTAAAGAAAAGTGTAAATGATCGCCGTTATCAAAGCAACCAGCAAACGCAAGTTTATTACTATTTAGATGATAAGTAATTGTCAGTGCAGAGATAGGAAAGAAAAAGATCGTTGCTTTCGTAAAATCGTGATTCCTACAAACTCCTAATCTTAAGTGTGTTTCTCTCTGGACCAGCAACATAAAAATTGCAAATGCTAAAATAATAGGTGATGTGGCGTGCCCAATATAAATTGCAAATACAACTTCAATCGCCGTTCATATCCCGCATCCACTTTCACAAAGTTGAGCAGCCAAAAAACAAGTACGGAGGTCTGATCAATTATTTTAGGCGGAATGTAACGCTTATCAATAAGCTCCTTGCGTTAGTTTGGAATTCTTTGCATGGATTGCTTCATCATATTTGTACCAATAACCTCCAGCATGAACAGTTCCCACTTGAACTATTCCCGGATTTAAAGCAGTTCGTACAATATTAGTAAGAGAGAAGCTCGGCGACTTTTGAAATACTGTTGACCAGGGTTATGTCCATGTTCCATTATAATTAGTGAAAAACAACGAGTCTGTCAAGAGAAAGAAACCTCAAGAGCAGATTACTCCTGAGGTTGTCTTATACGAATTTTCTATTACATATACCTTGTAAGGTCAGGATTTTTACCAGAAAGCATATCTTGGATTCGTCCACCAGCAAGTGCATTGTAGATTGGATGAGTTAAGATATAAAACTGTTCCTCTTCAATCGCTTGGAAAATCAGCATACCGACTGAATCAATCGGTGAGCCGGTCTCAATACATTCGTTGACAATTTCAAGAGAAGTCTTATAGGTTTCACTTTTGTAATAAGGATGGTCATTAATCTTGTAGCGAGCAGGCCGGCGTTCATCGTTGTGTGAATGATGCAAGGTGGTCTGAACGAAACCAGGACAATAAACGGAAATACCTATATCTGCACCAACTGCTTTCAGATCAATATAAGCAGTTTCGCTGGCTAGTACGGAAGCATGTTTACTAGCGTTGTAAGGGCCGGTCGTCGGATAAGCGATTGTTCCGGCTACAGAAGCTACATTGACAATATGGCAGGGTGTTTTCTGCTCTAGCATGATTGGAATAACCTCATGCATTGCATAGACTTGAGACATCAGATTAATGTCAATGGTCCATTCCCATTCACGAGGGGGCAGCTCCCAGATTCGACCACTCATACTGATTCCTGCATTGTTAATTAACAGATCAATTGTTCCGTAATTATCCATAGCAGCTTTTACCATCTTTTGAACATTTTCTTGTAGCGACACATCAATTTCTAATGCAATTCCTTCAGCACCTAGTTGTTTACACTCCTTCAAAGTACGTTCAGCCGAACCAGGTTCAATATCAGCCAAGACTAATTTCATACCTCTTTTAGCTGCTTCTTTAGAAAATTCAGCACCAAAGCCGTTGCCCGCACCGGTTATAACAGCAGTTTTTCCTTTAAATTCTTTCATAATCTTAATCATTCCTTTCACTCGTGGTCAGGCTGCTTCTGAAAAGAGGCTAGCCTGCACGTATTTGTCTTAACAAAGAAACTTTTAATGACAAAAATTTACTTATCCCTTACACAAGTTAAAAGACGAATGCCTTGTTGAAGCCATCATGTATTGCGTCAGCAATTCGACCAGATCTATTATTGTCCCCTATAGTGATTACACGATCACTTAACTCTTTAAATTCATCAGTCAAATGATTATTCGGTGTTACTCCGATAGCCAAGATAACATTGTCGCTTTCTACCATAGCTGTTTTGGAAGCTAAAGTGTTAAATAGGAGCGCTGCTTTATCATCTACAGCAATAAGCTTGTGAGCAGGGAGCATCGTTACGTTATTCTTAGATAACCTTTCAATCATACCCTCCAGTACCATATAATGAATGCTTGTTCCAATGGTCGGCTGCATTTCAACGACAGTTACTTCATGCCCTTTTTCGGCCAATACTTCTGCAGTTTCCATACCTGTCATACCTGAACCAACAACCGTGACTTTTTTGCCTAAAGCAACAGGTTCAGATAAATAGCTTTCTGCTGTCAATACATGATTGCTGTCAATACCCGGGATAGCAGGAATAATTGGCTTCGCACCTCCAGCAACGAAGATACCCACCGGAGACAATTCCTTGATCATTTCCGCCGTTGCCTTCGTGTTCAAACGTACATCAACAGCCAATCGTTTCATTTCTTCGGTCATAGTGTCAATCAGCCAGGTCAGATTTTCCTTAAATGGCGGTTTATTGGCTACATTCAAGGTTCCCCCAAGAGTAGCCCCTTGTTCGAACAAGGTTACTTTAAAGTCTCTTTTAGCTAATGTAATTGCTGCTTGCATACCCGCTGGACCACCACCAATGACCACAACAGGCTGATTATTGCCATCCTTTTGATAATTGGCAAAAACTTTCTCTTGCCCAGTACGCGGATTGATGGCACATTTAGTTTTTCGACCAGTTTCAAGCTCTTCAAAGCAGTAGAGACAGCTAATGCATTTCCTGATAAAAAGGTCATCGCCTTCTTTGGCCTTTTTAGCCCAAGCAGAGTCTGCCAGTTGTGCTCTTCCTAAAGCAACAAAATCACATACTTCTTCTTCCATCAGGGCTTCTGCTACAGAAGGTTCTTTGATATTGTTAACCGCAATCACTGGGATATGCACATGTTTGCGAATTTCTTTCGCTAAATGCTTTTTCCAGCCTTGTGGATAGGAGTTTGGTTCGATGATGGTTGGGCTAGATTCATAGGTACCACTGCTGACATTAATCGCATCCGCACCAAAGCTTTCAATCATTAAAGCAATTTTTACTGTATCCTCAAGTCTGTTTCCGCCTTCAACATAATCATCTCCACTAATTCGTACACTGACAGGAAAATCTGCTCCGCACATAAACTTGATGTAAGTAATAATGTCACCCAGTATACGGACACGATTGTGGAAAGTTCCACCATATTTATCGGTTCGCTTGTTGGTATGAGGACTTAAGAAACCATTCAGTAAATAGCCGTGAGCAGCATGCAGTTCGACTCCATCAATCCCAGCTGTCTTCGCTAAAACAGCTCCCGTCACAAAAGCAGTGACTAGATCATCGCATTCTTGTGTAGTCAGTTCACGCGGCATTTCTTTAGTTTTCTTACAAGGAATGGCGCTTGGTGCTACTGGTTGAGTTCCTCCTTGAAGCATGGCAGTTGTCTCTCTTCCAGGATGGTGCAATTGAACAAAGATTTTTGAATCATGTCTGTGAACAGCAGCAGCTAATCGTTCCAATTGTGGGATACATTGTGCATCGATAACAGACAATTGATTGAATAAACCGCGTCCATTTACACTATTGACCCGAGTAATCTCAGTGATAATCAGCCCACAGTCGTTTTTCGCTCTTTCCTCGTAGTAGGCGATCATATTATCCGAGGCTTCTCCGCTTGCTGTAGCATACGCTGTTCCCATTGCTGGCATGACAATTCGATTTTTTAATCGAAGCTTCCCAATACTTCCTGGTTCAAACATTTTAGGATATTTCATCTCAATAACCTCCTTATTTTAGTTCATTCTACTATTTAAAAGGTATTGACATACAGAGACAAAAAGCCAGAAAATGATTGACACTCTTGTGCAAAAAGTACTAAACTGTTTTTGAGGTGTTATATATGATATTTAATGAATTAATCGGTGTCCTACAACAATTTGGAAGCGTTCGCAAAATAAGAGGAGAGAGCGTTAACCAGATAAGATCCGTTGATTTTGTGAAGAATCAAACAAAATTTGATGACGAGGTACTTTATTTTTCTTCTCATCAGCTGCTGGACTGCCAAAAGAATTATCCTTCTTTATGTATTATTGGAGCAGAAAATGTGTACCAACATTTTGACTCGCTTCCAAGTGAAAATTTGGCTATTGTTGAAGCTAGACATCTACAAAATATGTACAATCATGCTCGACGTATTCTTCAACTGGATTCTGGAAGGCCAGTGAAGCATGAGGAATGGTTACCGATCATTAATGAAATGACCAATTTGTACGATATGTCCAATACACTGGCGACCATTTTTGAGAATTCAATCGTGATTATGGATATTAATCATCGTGTGCTGGCTTATTCAAATGTATATCCTATTAATGATCCTGTATGGTCTGAAATTATAGAGAAGGGCCACCTGCTTTACGAGCATATTACAGACGCTGAAAAAACCGATTTCTCCTTAGCCCCAAATACCGGAGAAGCGGTAACGTTAACCTGTTGGGCTTCGCCGCTGCGTAAGCTTTGCAGTAAAATTGCTCTTGAAGGCGATGAAGATTGGATAGGCTATATTGTCATGCTGGAAAGCGAGAGCTCTATCTCCGCTTTTCATCTGGAATGGATGCCTATGGTTAGCCGGATTATCAGCAAAATACTAGCGCAGGATCCTTATATTACGTCCATGAAAAACTCGTTATATAAAAAGACACTCTACGAAATGATTATTGGTGCAACACCTGCCAATGTTTCCACAAACTTGCAATATTTAGGATTGCACTTACTTAAACCGCGTTTTGTTCTTGTAATAGAACATTTAAACACAATAAGTGATGAACAGTTTCTTATTCACATTCCCCAAAGATTAAAGCAACAATTTCCTGACTCCCATGCCACTTTCTATAATGATCAGATTGTTTTACTTCTTCTTCAACAAGAAGAAACTGAAGTTTTGACACTATCTCAGAAAAAGTTTTTAGTCACGATTGCATCCAAGGAAGGCTTGCGAATTGGAATAAGCAATACTTTCGAAAGTATTGCTGAATTTAAAGAGCATTATGAACAAGCCAAGAAGGTCTTAACTATTACGAAACAAATAAATGAACGTGTTCCTGTTTGCTATTATAAAGACTATCTTTTTTCCGATCTGTTAAGTTCGTTGGAAAAGACAACAACCGTAAACAACTTCTGTCATCCAGCCCTGAAGCAGCTTAAGCATTATGACGAGATACACGATACGGATCTTTTTCAGACCTTGTTCTCTTATCTAAATCATTCTTGTAGTTTAAAAGCGACTGCTGATGCTTTATTTATTCATCGAAATTCATTAATTTATCGGATGGAACGAATTAAAAAAGTGACAGACATCGATTTAACAGATAGCAACGTACGATTTCAATTACAGGTTTCGTTTCAAATTGCTAGATACTTGAGTAAAAAAGCTCAAGCAGGGGAAAGTGATATCACAATAGAATCAAATCTAGAAATGAAACAATAAACAAGTAAAGGAGAATTTAGCAGGAGAATTGGTTCTTTCTATAAAATTGTCAAATGAAGGCTTTAAAAAGAATTAACTCAAGTATTTTTGCGTAAATTTTTTTAAGCGAAATAGAATAAGGGGCTGTTTTATTTGAATTAGCTGCTTTTATCAACGCAAGATTTCTGTTTGGCCTACTCGGAAGAACATTGACAAAATGGAAGCAAGTAAAATTCGTAGGATTGAGTATTGCCGGATATTTAACTTGAGGAGTGCTGAATTTACGCAAAGTTCTATCACAGATTTTGGTCTTTGACGAAAAATAAAGACCCCATTGGTAAAAAAAATTATGGAATTTGTAATAATAGGGTAACTTGAAAATGTTTATTCTTTGTGGTGGAACTGTTGAGCGATCGAATAAACAAAAAGCTCTCACTAAGGACTGAGAATAATTAGTAGGAAATTGAGTTAAAAAATTTCTCCTCTTTATTCAAATAAGGGGGAAGGCTTTCTTACATTTTTTACATCGTTAATTTCATTAAAAAGAGTCTAAAGGCAAAATCGTTGTGCCTTTGGACCTCTAAAATATTTACCTGTGAATCATTAGTTTACTTGAGAAACATCGAAATCCGGCACCGCTGCCGCTGAAAATTGCTTGGCATTCTTCGCCATCTGATCAACTAAAACTTCCTGCTTGCCGTTAAACGTATCTTCTAAAGTAATTCGTGCGACCTCATTAGGCGATAGCTTCTCGCCGTTAAATCCCTTCATCATATCCGTATCAATAAAACCGGCGTGAACAGCTACCACTTGAACGCCCTTGGGATTGAGTGCAGCTCGCAAATTATTGGTAAGGGAGAGCTCTGCTGCTTTTGAAATACCGTAGGCCAAGTTTATCCCTGTGTTCATCCATGATCCAACTGAAAGAATATTTACAACAATCCCTTTATTTCTGACTAGTGCTGGGAGAGCAGCTTTTGTTACAGCGAGAGTTCCTAAAACATTAGTAGTAAACGCTCGATCAACTGTAGCTTCTGCATCGGAAGACTCAATCGTAGTTTCTTCACGAATCCCTGCATTATTGATTATCATAGAAAGATCAGTAAGTTCTTCAACAATTCGTTGAATGTCATCTGCATTAGTGACATCTAATTGGACAGGCACAACTCTACTGTCATCAACAGCCACTAATTTTCGACTTCCTAAATAGACCTTCTTTACACCCAAATTCAGCAATTCCTCTACAAATGCCTTTCCCAGACCACGATTTCCTCCTGTGACTAAAACTACTTTTTCTGATAGCTCCATAATAAGTCCCTCCATGACAGCAAATTCGTTTGAATAACTAGGATTATATCCTATTGCCTGCCGATTTAGAAGTAACTTGAATGATTCACAGAAAATCATTTTTCTCTTTGACGCCGAGGTGTTTGATCGACTATTTTGGAAACATCGACCTTTTTCCTTTAATGGTTTCTGATAGGTGAAATTGATTTGACGTTTCAAGTGAATCAATAGTAGACGCAAAAAGTAGGATTGATTTGGGCTAACTAATTAGAGGGCTGTCTTTAATTAATTTCTATGGGTAATAGTGCGTTACGGAAAAGAGATATCTTAAATTGATTAGTTTTAAATTTCGTAAAGCGAAACATTCAAGAATGACTTATAAAAATTGTAAGTTAATCACTAAAGACTATTTAAAATGAGCGGGAATAATTTATCAATACTATTTCCAATATATTGCCAAAATTGATATAAATATTCCAGGGACAGAAAATAGAGATAAATGAATGATATAATTTTGAGAAAAAAAGTTTATCTTGATCTAATATAAAGGAGGTTTTAAGAAAAATTGATATGTGAGAAAAATAGAACTCGCCAAAAAAATCGCGAGTTTACATAAGAGGATTTTTTCTTTTTCGTGGCAAAAAAAAGAAAAAATGGTCGATAAAAGAAGAGTAATTTGAACAATCTGGATGTTTTATAATTCAATTATAATTAAACGATCTGACAAGGTCAATAGTTTTTAATAAAATAGCAAACTGTTGAGTATTTAGCAGCGTTTGCATTGAAAAAAACTAATTTTTTTAACAATACATATCCTGGTTGTTCCATTTACTCGTTTTTTTTGAGCCGTCGATTGAGCCGTCAAATTATTATTAGGAGGAATTAATATGAGCAGACGTGGTGAAAATATTTACAAAAGAAAGGACAAACGATGGGAAGGAAGGTATATCAAGGGACGTAAAAATAACGGAAAAATAAAATATGGTTATATTTACGGAAAAACTTATAAGGAAGTTAAACTGAAATTGTATCCCTATAAAATGCAATATCAAATGATCCAGGAGACACAAGGAACATCATCTATCATGATGTTAGTTTGGGCAAATGAATGGTTGTCAGATATCGAAAAGACAGTGAAAACCTCAACTTACAATGGTTATTCGTACAAAGTTTTTAAGTATATTATACCTTACATTGGAGAAATTCCGTTGAATGAAATTAATGATACGCTTTTAAATAATATGGTGGCTGCATGGGAGGAAAATAATTTATCTCCATCCTCTATCAAGGTTATTTTTAGATTAGTAAATAATTGTTTAGAAAAGGCAGTTGAAAATGGCTTGTTGCTTAAGAATCCTGCAGCAAAGGTCGTTCTTCCAAAGGAGTCCTTTAAAAAGGTAGGTGCCTTAAACATGGATGAACAAAAATTATTGGAAAAGGCTGCGCTAGATAAGCTGGATGGAATAGGGCTAGCAGTACTTTTAGGCTTGCGTACAGGACTTAGAATTGGAGAAATTGCCGCTTTAAAATGGGAAAATATTGACTTTCAACGTGGAATTATTCGCATTGAAAAAACTCTTCAGCGTATTCCGATTAAAAGCGCTGAATATAAAACAAAAATAATCATTGATAAAGTGAAAACACGTGCATCTAATCGAATTATTCCTATGAGTGACTCTGTCAAAGAATGGTTAAGCAAACGCCAGCTTAAGACTAAAAATGATTTTGTTTTGTCCAGCAATGAAAAACCTTGCGAGCCTCGTTTAATTACGTATCATTTCCACCAAATCAGGGAAATAGCGGGGTTAAAGCATATTCATTTTCATCAGTTGCGCCATACTTTTGCGACAAGATGTTTAGAAACCAGAGCCAATGCTGTTTCAGTGAGTTCCTTATTGGGTCATTCATCCATCAAAATGACCTTGGACACGTATGCAGATTCAATGATTGAAGAACGAGTTGCAACAATTAGAAATATGGAAACTTACGTTATTTAAATCGCTTACAAAAAAACAACTGATACTACCTTTAGTTTGGAAAAAACCAAAATGGAAGCGTTTTATATGAGGCGCTAAATAAAGCTCGCTATTGGAGTTTAAAAGACAATTATTTTTTTTCGCCGTCATTCGCCGTCAACTGACTCTAAAAGAATGCAGAATGGCAGTGTTTTTTTGTCTTTCTTTTTTTTGCCACGAAAAAGAAAAATGAAATGCCATTCTTTGGTAGGGATTCTACCTTCGGAAAATGTTGATTTTGAGATAGGGCTGTACATAAAAAGGGTGTATCAACATATCTCAACAGCTATCAATTGACTGCGGTTAATGAATAGATTACTTTGCAATGTTTAACCTTAATTCTTTAAACCCAGTTATGTCTATTATATCGCCAAATAGTAGTAATAAGAATGGATAGATGTCAAAATTTTAAAATTAATAAGACATAACAATATTGATTAGTTATTGAGAAAAATGACGGAAAAGGAAGGTTATAAATGAACGTACTGATTTTGACAAAATGCATTCATGCAGAAGAAGATTTTTCAAAAAGACTTTATCAGCTCGGCTACGAAGTGTTTTGCAGTTGCGAGTTACTCAATAAGCTTAAGAGTAAAGTGACTGCTGACAACATTACCAAGTATTTCCAAATTATTATCATTAGCGAGACAGTATCTGATAGTGAAGTGGATAATTTGTTAGAAAATAGAGAGTTCTATTCGGCGGTTTTGTATAGAAAATCTTCAATTTTGACTGAAGTGCCAGAAAAGCTAACAGGAAAAATTCAAGACGTTGTCGTCAATGACGAATCGCTGGAATCTCTTAGAGAAAAGCTTTCTAAAAATAGTCAAAAAAGTATGAGTGATAAGTTCGCGAATATTACTACATCTAAAAAAGATAACTTTGAAAGCTTTTTCCCATTTAGCAAGCAGGAGAAAATTGTTTTTGAGCTTTTACAGGAAGCGAACGGCGGCATTGTGTCCAGAGAAGAAATCTGTGAAAGAATCTGGTCTAAGGTAACACAATCTAATCTTGCAAGAACCTCTAGCATAGTCAAAAGAATCAAGATTAAACTAGAGAGCTTGGGAATAGAGGACAGCAGCTTACAAACGCTGTGGGGAAAAGGTTATCGACTAGTTCAAGGGTAGATTACGACGTTTTTATAGACAACTAAATGTCGAACAAAACGAATAATGCACTAAATAGATAGTAAATATGGATATTTTTCAGGAGAGTAAGCAAATTGTATGAGAGATAAGAATTTAAGAAAATACAAAAAGATAGCAGATAAAATAGTCAAATTACTACCAACCTACAAATCGATGTCAAATGAGGAATTACGTAGCCAAACTGCTCTTTTCAAAGAGCAGTTAAAAAATGGGAAAAAACTTGAAAGCCTACTCCCTATGGCATATGCGGTAGTCTTAGAGGCGGACAGAAGAGTATTGGGTCTAGAGCCCTATTATGTTCAAATTCTAGGAGGCATCGCTCTTTTTTTTGGCAATGTTGCAGAAATGAAGACTGGGGAAGGGAAAACATTAACCGCAACGATGCCGATGTACTTAAGAGGACTAACGGGTAAAGGCAATTTTCTGATTACTTCAAATTCTTATCTCGCATGGCGAGATGCTGAAGAAGTTGGAAAGGTTTATAGCTGGTTGGGGTTGAGTATAGCGGTGGGTGTTGCAAAGGATGCTACCGAGGAAGAAATTGACAAAGAATTAGTTTACGCCTCAGACATTGTCTACACTACCCACAGTGCTTTAGGGTTTGACTATTTGTTTGATAATTTAGCCACTACACCAGAAGAACAATATTTGAGTGAATTCAATTTTGTATTGATCGATGAGATAGATGCCATTTTGTTGGATATGGCCCAAACTCCTTTAATAATATCTGGAGCGCCAAAGGTCCAATCAAATCTCTATGAAACCTCGGACTGGTTTATTAAGAGTCTGAGTGAAGGCGACGATTATTTAACGAGCGAAGACAAAAGAAATGTCTGGTTTACTGAAGAAGGAATAAAAAAGGCAGAAGAGTATTTTGGTATTGAAGAAATTTTAACTGAACAATGGAAAGACTTATATCGACATTTAGTCTTGGCTTTAAGAGCGAACATTTTATTATTGATCAACCGAGACTATGTCGTTGAAGAAGGCGAGATCCTTTTGCTGGATGAGGCGAATGGGAGAAAACTAATTGGAACGAAGCTTCAAGCAGGACTCCACCAGGCCATTGAGGCGAAAGAAGGCGTGGAGATTACCAATGAAACTCGTTCGATGGGTTCCATTACGTATCAAAACCTGTTCAAAAAATTTAAAATTCTTTCAGGAATGACTGGGACTGCCAAAACGGATGCTGAGGAGTTTCGGGATACCTACAATGTCAATGTGGTTCAAATTCCTACGAATAAGCCGATTAGACGAGAAGACCATTCGGATGAAGTCTACGTAACAAATAAAGCGAAGGTTTTGGCTTCGCTGAATATCGTAAAAAATGCCTTAAACCAAGGACGTCCTGTTCTAGTTGAGACCGGTTCAGTGTCCATGTCTAATCTGTACTCACTTTTGTTGCTTCAGCAAAAGGTACCACACAATTTACTTAATGCTACTACGGTTGCCAAGGAATCATTAATTGTATCGGAAGCCGGCCGTAAAGGTGCCGTGACGGTTGCGACTTCAATGGCTGGAAGAGGGACTGATATAAAACTGGATCCCGAAGCGAAAGAAAGTGGCGGTTTACTGGTCGTTGGTACAGAGCGAATGACTAGTGATCGAATTGATAATCAGCTTAGAGGACGAGCCGGCAGGCAGGGCGATCCCGGAGATACGATCTTTTTCGTTTCAATGGAGGACAAAATTGTTGTAGAAAGTGCTCCTAAGTGGGTCGCAAAGTCAAGAAAAAGCCTGATTGATAAGGCGCAAACGGCCGAAATAGAGGCTGACGAACCACTGAAGGAAAAGAAGTATGACAAGATAATCAGTAAATCTCAAACGAATCGAAAGAATCAAGAGATTGAAAGTAGAAAAAACATCTTAGAATACGATGAAATCATCAGTGTACAGAGAGAAAAAATTTATGCGACTAGAAACAAAGTAATGGAAAGTACTTTGCCATTTTTGGACGGAATAATTGATACAGCAGCTTCTCATGTGATTGCCGGTTTTGTCAATGATAAAGCGAATTTGGACAAAGATTGTTTAATTGATTTTATCTACAATAATATCCAATACAACTTTGTACCATTTTCTTTGGATGAGGAACTAGAGAATTATAGTAAGAAAAGCGTAGAAACTTTTTTGAGGCAATTGATTAATAATCGCATCAAACAAATTCCGGGAATTATTCCCGATGAGTTCCAGCTGCTGTATTTTAAGCGAATCGCTGTTTTAAAAGCGATCGATGCCATGTGGGTGGAGCAATCAGATAATTTACAGCAGTTAAAATCTGTGGTAAATGGTCGCAGCTGGGGACAGCATAAACCTATTTATGAATTTCAGCTTGAGGCAAGACGTTCCTTTTTTGAAATGAAGGATGAAATATGGCTCAACATATTGAGAAATCTATTACTGTCAGATCTAGTACACAAGGCTGACGGATCAATAGACGTCGACTTCCCATAAGTCAATGAGCTTCTATTATTCAAAAAAGGACGGAAAAGCATGAAAAAAGACAAGGAAATAGTTAGAAGGATTTGCTGGAGTATTTTATTGCTGGCAATTTTCCAAATTGGCAAAAGTATTGAAATTCCCGGATTTGTTAATGTTCCGCAACGGGAAGAAACGCAAAATTTAGTTTTACGGTTTTTGTCAACCACAACTGGCGGGAATTTTGCTAAACCGACAATATTATCATTGGGTATGGGGCCGTACATGACATCTTTGATCATTTGGACCACCATCAGCATGATTGATAGTGATCGAATTAAAAATCTTTCTGTCAAACAAAGAGGCTATATACAAAAAGTATTAACGTTAGTTTTCGCAATTGCTCAAGGAACCGCTGTGATGTTTCGTTTTCGGACATTAGGCAACTATGATGCGTTCTCAACTATCAGCAGAACGACCTTTTATATGATGGTTATTTTGATCTTGGCCACAGGTGCAATGTTTATCTCATGGCTTTCAGATATTAACAGCGAGAAAGGGATCGGTGCGCAAAGTCTATTCATTTTACCAAGTTTAATTTCCAACCTGCCAGCCATGCTGGTATCCGGTCAAAGCGGCACTTTGAAAATTGGCAGTGAGCATATCATTGGTTTAATTGTTATTACGCTTATTTATCTTTATATAACAGTTTTTCTGTACCATTCTGAATACCGAATCTATATTCAACGTACGGGAATAGATAGTCGCTTCAATAATTCATATATTCCTATTCGTCTGCTTACCGCAGGGGCAATGCCTTTTATGTTTGCCGTGACCGTGTTCTCTATTCCGCAGCTGCTGCTGCTAAATGATGCCTGGAGCAATACCTTTTTCTCGAACATTCTAGCCAAGTTCTTTTCATTTAACTCTGTGGAAGGAATCTTAACCTATGGCCTGATTCTTTATGGATTAGGTATGGGCTTCAGCTATATCAACGTTCGACCGAATGATATTGCGAAGCATTTGAAAGAATCAGGAGACTATATCTATGAGATTCCTCCAGGACAGAAAACGGAAACCTATATAAAAGAAAAGCTATTAAGGATTGCTATGGTTGGAAATAGTTACTTAGTCTTGGTTTCTCTTATTCCGTTGTTCATTGGTTTAAGAGTAGAGATTATCTCAAATTTAGCGTTTTATTTTGGGAGTGTATTCATGTTGATTATTATTCTGGATACAATCACTCAGGAGATGCGCTTTATATTTTCCAAACGTGATTACAATATTTTTTAGTGAAAAGCAGGAGCGTATAAATCAATGATCTATTTAATTCCTAACTGGAAACAAAGTGATAACCATTTGGAAAATGACAGGATGTTAAATATCGCTCGACTGTTTTCCAGAAACAATGAAAAATACGAATTACTATTATTAAATTATCTACCTTTTTTACGTTACAAAGCCCAAGAATACACGATTTTTTCTGATTGTTACTGGCGTGCCTATGATGATATGCAAAATATTCATTTAGTCAACGGTCATCCCTTGAGCATCGAAGATCTTAACCTGCCTAGAACGATTGAGAAGGTCTATACCCCATTTGGCACAGTGCTTCTTAATGAAAACAAAACGTACGGTGAGATTTTTTACAATAAGTACGGCTGTATTGAAAAAGTAAAAACCTTTGATAATGGCTGGACGATTTTTGATTATTACGATGACCGTGGTTTTCTATCTTCGAAGGAATATATTGATTTTGCCGGCAACATGAGCAAGCGAGAATACTTTAACGAATTTGGTGAAACAACAGTTATCGAGAATTTTTCGGGAACGCCCCAGATTATTATCGGGGAGGCCGGAAATGATCTATTGAAGGAAAAAAACTATCAAACAATTAATGAGGTTATTTCTGATATTTTGATCCACAAAGCAGCAACCTTAGAAGAGCAAAAGGAAATTCTAACCGTAACCGAAAACAATCTTTTAGAGATAACCAAAGGGATTCAGGATACGGAAGACATGATTCGAATTATTTCGGATAATGATCATTTACGCAGCTTCCAGCAGGATCGTCTGTTTGAAGGAATCAAAACCAGCAAGTACCTCGTGACAGATACCTCGATGAAGGAACAAGAATTGATGAAAATCAAACAAGCCAATTCATCGTTGGCAGATACGTCAATCGCAAGGATCCCTATGTTTAACACCGAGTTAAATCTAGGAATGAGTAACTCCGTGGTGCAAATGATCATGTACTGGCGTGTCGGTGAATTAGATGAATCGGTTTATAAGGCAAATGAGGTCTTCGTAAACAACCTGATTGCCCATAGCAGACATTCACTAATTTATGAAGTGGAGACGGTGCTTGAAATGAGCAAGCTGCAGGATCGCCAGAAAGCGCTGATTGATGACTATTTTAATGTAGATAGTGATTCTGAGGACTTCAAAAAAGCTGAACATTTTATCGAAGCGAAAAGAATGAAACGTTTGTACAAGACAGATGAACTAGCTGTAGAAGAGATTCGTAAAAAAGATTCTTGGAAAGCACTAGTTAAGGCAATCAATGTCTATCATCGGATTGAATTCAGAATTAATCCCACGCTGCTTTCTGTTCAGAATGATTTTCAAAAAGTACGACTCTATATCGATGTTAGTAAGGAATACAATTTGCAGATGCAATCACTGGCTATTAGTGCTGGGATTCCGCAGGTCGTCAAGCGTTCAACCGATTATATTGAAGATAAGAAAAATGGCATAATCATTCAGCGAACTTCAGAATTAGATGATGCCATCAATTATTTCTTGAAAAACTTAAACAATTGGAACAACTCACTGGTTGAAAATGTACGACTAATCGAGGAATACAGTCCACATAATATTATGGAGAAATGGAGGGATGTGTTTAATGGCTAAGCAGATCAAACTTTTTCATATTAGTCAGAGCCAAGCGGCGGATTTAAACAATCTTTCTCCTAAATACAGCTATCAATGGTTACCCTCTAACTATGATTTTTTCATAGATGTCCAGGAAGAAAAGTTATTTGTAAACGGACTGTTCAATAAAAAATTTTCACGAGCCATTTTTATTTTAGCAGACAACGCAGTAGTGAATTTAGCAGAAAAGGGCTTGCTGGAGCAGCTGCCGGCTTATCAAATTGTCTATGATGCAAAAGGGGATTTTGCTGATAAAACACAAGACCTGCTGGCTATTAAGAATGCCACACCAATGGATATGGAAAACTTTGGTCAGGTAATCAATTTTGTAAATGGCCAGTTTACTTCAGGACAAATGGGCTATAAATTATCCCATGATCATTTAAGAGTTCATGAGAGTTTTCAGGGGACCATTGCTAAAAAGGGGAATTCCTATATAGAGCTCAAGGGAGAATTTTCTTCGGAGTTCAACCAAATTCTCTCCTGGAAAATGACGAACGTCATTAAAGGCGGAGAAACCATGGAGTTTTTCGCTGAAGCCGATGTCCTATCTGGTGAAGCTGAATTATTATTCAAACTATTTCTGATTAAAGAAAACTCCAATCAGATTATCCAGGTAGTAGAAGTACCGCTTAATCAATTAAAGCAAGGGGAAAAAGCCAAGTTTAGCAGCTCTGAAGATGTTTACATCAATGTCGCTTTGTATGTTAAAGGAAAAACAGGCGTGATTCGAATTGGTCAAACCCATATTCGACGAGCTTTAGCGGATTCCAGCACGATGATTCCTGGTGGAAGAAAGCTTCGTGACGGAGAGGAGATGGATGGCGAATTATTGTATTACTTTAATTGCGGGGATTTAAAACCTCCGTTAGCCATCTATTTTTCCGGTTATCGTTCGGCTGAAGGGTTTGAGGGCAGAAGAATGATGAGCAGCATGGGGGGCGGCCCTTTTATGCTAATTGCTGATCCTAGATTAGAAGGTGGAAATTTCTATTTAGGCAGCGAAGCGTTTGAACAAAGACTGGTAGAGGTTATTCAAGAGAAGCTGGATCTGCTAGGGTTCAAACCTTCTGATTTAATATTGTCCGGCTTATCAATGGGAACGTTTGGTGCACTTTATTACGCAAGTGATTTATCACCCAACAGTGTCATTATCGGCAAGCCCTTAACCAATATCGGAACCATCGCCCTTAATGAACGAGTGTTGCGTCCAGGAGGATTTCCAACCGCTTTAGATATGCTTTTTTACAACACCGGAGAAATAACCGAAGCCTCCGCCCAAAAATTGAATCAACGTTTTTGGGATAAGTTTGCTAAAGGAGACTATTCCAATACAACGTTCGCGGTAGCTTACATGAAGCAGGATGATTACGATAAGGACGCCTTTCCTATGCTTTTAAATACGCTGAAAGAGAATCGTTCAACAGCACGAATCCTGCATAAAGGATTAACGGGAAGACATAATGATAATAGTCCCGGAATTAACAAATGGTTTCTAAAACAATATAGAAACATCCTATTCAACAATTTTCAACGGATAATGGATGATTTCGAATAAACGTGAGGTGAGAGGTTGAAAAATTTTTACATGATAAAGTGGGGGGCTGACTTTAATGATAATTACAATTATGGAGCAGACATTCGCTTTGTGGAGTCAGACTATGTTCGCTTTTCATCTCCGCTTATGCCATCAGGAACAGCTATCAAAACTTGGCATTCAAGAACGGAATATCACGAAAGCCGGAAGTCTCCAATGCTGCCGCTTTTAGAAAATGGCCAGGCTTATGAGATTCAGGTAAACGCCGAATTTGATAATGAAGATGCCGTTCAGATCGAAATAGAATTTTTCGATATCAATAATGACGTGATTGATAAGCTTTATTTCCAAAATTTAAAGGGGCATTTCACCTACCCGGACAATGCCATGAGCTATAAAGTTCAACTGGTTAACAAAAAGCATCAATACATGCTTTTTAAATACCTAACTATCTCAGATGCAGGCTTGACTGAGAATTTCAACATTCAATATCTTGAAAAGTTAAATCTTATTCGAGTATCAGAAAACCATGCTGGCAATCCGTCAACAAGCGAAATCGTAGTGTTGAAAAATGCTAAGTATGTGACCAGCCTTACTTTAAGTGGACATATCAACTATTACTTTCTTTTAGGGAATACAACGGAAGCAAGTGTGCTGCCAGCGGCTGTGTATATATATGATCAGCTGCGTCACAGTGGTCGTCAGAATTTAGTAACAATTATGCGAGGGCCTTGCTTTAATTCCCTAACGCAATCCTACAAGTATTTACCTGAAGGATTAGCTATTCTACTTCCGACCGCCCGATTAAGCAATACGCCAAAGAAACCGGTCAAACAAATAAGCGAATTAAAAAGAAAGCTTCAGGTGAATGAATTAGCCTATAGCATCTTGGAAAAAGTCGCGTTAGAAAAAAATAAACCCAGCAGCGTCAGAAAATGAAAACAGAGGTGAGACAAATTGAATTTTTTTGTGAATAAGGCAATGGGAATTGGAAATTCTGGTGTTGAACATGCCCAGTTTTATCGGGCTAAGTGCTTTGATAAGGCTCAGCTTCCCTATAAATACGTGTTTGTAGAATTGGTTAAAAACTTGCATGAAGCAATGAGTAACTGGGATATTCCTGATAATAAAGTCATCAACATGTGGGAATTGTTTGTATTTGGCGAGGACTACTTAAAACAAGGGGCCAAAAAAAAATACAAATTTACCGAAGAAATTTTAGTTGATCATACGAATACGCACCGAATCAAGGAGATCGTCACTTCTTCAGGGATGCGAATTGTTGAACATCTGGAGAAATCACCTAGCAAGAAAAAAGAAAATATGCTGATTGTTTCCACCTACAGGATCGAAATTTTCGATTATAAAACGGCGAAAAGAAAAGTGATGTATGAATATGTTGACCATCAGCATAGAGGTCGCTTAATTAGCAATATTCATCTTTTTGATTTCGAGGGTAAGCATCTATTTTTCAAGACAGAGGTTCTTCTGCAGCGTTTCTTCTTTGAGTATCTCGCTGATAAATTTGAAGGGCAAAACAATTTCATTATTGACAGAGGGCAAGAATCAGAATCAGCTTTGTTTGCTCATAAGCCTGAAAACTCTACGATTATTGAGATCATTCATGCGGATCATCTTTCCGATCGGGATGTAAAATCAGCACCTTTATGGAACAATTTCTATGAATATTTGCTGACTCATATGGGTATGGTGGAACGGGTTGTCGTAGCAACCAAGCTGCAGCGTGAAGACTTATTGGTGGATTTCCCTAACGATGAAGAAAAGATTGCGGCTATTCCGGTGGGTGGTATTCGTGACCAGGAGATCGCAAAAGATTTAATCAAGGAAAAAACTGCTCCAATCAAAAAGTTCATTACGGTATCCAGATTAGCAGCTGAAAAACACATTGATATTGTCATAAAAGCCATTCATGAAGCTCGAAAGGAATCACCAGGGATCACATTGGATATCTATGGTCAGGGTGGCGAGGATAAAAAGCTGCGAGAACTGATTAAATCTCTAGGCGCAGAAGAATACGTCAAACTAAAAGGACATTCCAATAAAATTGAAGAGGTCTATCCTGAATACGATGCCTTCATATCGGGTTCCTATTCGGAAGGTTTTGGCTTGACCTATATTGAAGCTTTAGATGCGGGTCTGCCGATTGTTACGTTCAAGGCGCGGTTCGGGGCAATTGAACTTATTAAAGACGGTGTGAATGGTTTTCTGAAAGATTATTCTAGAACAGATGAAGCCTACAGCGTGAAAGAATTGACAGCAGGCATTCAACAGCTGATTAACTCCGATCAAAGTGAATGGGCAAAAAATACACGTAATTCTGTCTCTGAATATCAGGATTCTATCATTGCCAACAAGTGGAAGGAGCTTATTAATGGAATATGAGTTAGTAAGTGTTATCAGACCAAAAAATCCGATTTGGGAAAAGCAAAAAAATCGATTAACGGCTCAGGGAGGCAAAGTAATTTCTATTTCTCCGAGTCCCAACTTCAATAAACTGATCGCTGATGAAGAAGTGCAAGGCATAAACTTGCTTGACTCACTAACGAAGCGTGAACATCATGATGAGAATTTTCTTTTTTTCAATCAGATCCCTACGGCTTATTCAGCGGAGATCTTTATGAATGAAGACAGAAGTATTTCGATTGTAAACGATGGTGAGGAAATTGGCCGGGTTGTGCTGTATCCAGAAACGCGAAGACACGTGAAAGAAGTTCAGTATTTAAATGCAGATGGCAGTACCGATTTTATTGAAGAATATGCCGACGATGGGGAACTATACAGCAATCTCTTCTTTTTCAACAACACGGTTCAGGAGATTAATTTCTTCAATAGTAAGCAGTTTCCCGTGGTAAGTTATTTCTTCTATGAAGGAAAAGTAAATTTGGTCGTGGTCAGAGATCCAAAAACCATGAAAGTCAAAGCTAAGTACAACAGCTTGATGGATTTTTTAATCGATCAGGTTGCCAAATTGGTCACCAAGAAGGACCAAATCTCTATTTCTTATATGGGACTGGAAATGTTTGCGCTTGAAAAAACAACTTCCTACAATATCTTGTATTTAGAAGAATCGCCCTTTGACAGCAAAGGTGTGATAAAAGGGAATTTACTTAGCATCTTAAAAGATAAGGTTTCCTATATAAAAGAAGTGCGAATGACTGAAACGCACTATAAACAGCTAAAGGATAAAAATGTTCCTTTAGATAAAGCGACTATCGTTAAAGAAGGGAAAACAGCCAATGACCGCAACAATTCCAGCCGATAAGATCACTCAAAAAATGCAGGAGCTAATCAATGACAATCCGGCTTCGTTATTAGTTTTTGATCAAGAAATCGCGAAAAGTCAAGGGATACTACAGGAGCAGCAGGTAGATTTCGAAAAAATGCAGCAGCTCAATGGACAAATTAAAGCCTTAGCAGAACAAAGTGGTGCAACCATTGATCAGATTAAGCAGTTGAAAAAGGAATTCAATCAAGTATTTGAATCCTATAAAAAAGGCTATGCCAAGCTAAAAGAAATTGCGTTAACTATCAAAGTTTCCTACGAGACTGAAGCCATGGTGACTAAGCACTACTTGTTTAAGGAAAATGAAAAAATCATGTTGGAGCTACAGAACAGCGAAAATTAAGAGCGGCTATTGCAGCTTCAGTCAACAAAATGGATCAATATAGTAAAGGAGCACATACAGTGAGTACAACATTACCTGCAGATCATTTGTTTGCGAAAATTGAACAACTGCTGACGGAGAATCAGTCCTCTTTATTGGGCTTTAAAACAGAAAAACAAAAAGCGCAGGAGCTGGTTAATCGGCAGCATGAAAAAGCAGAGAAGCTTCAAGCCATTCATGCAGAAATAGCTGCGATGACAGAGCAAGAAGAGGTCAGCCTTGAGGTATTTAATGAAAAGAAGGAATCTTTTAATCAAATCTACCAAGAGTACAAAGAAGAGTATGCACTCTTAAGAGATCTCTTACTAACCATCTCCACCTCGTATACAACGGAAAAATATGTAATCAAGCGTTGCTTTTTCAATGAGAGTGATCATTTGCTTACGCAATTAATGGAAAAAACCGATCAGCAGGACTTACGTATTTTACAGCTTAACGATTTGGCTGACTCGTTAGATTAGCCATCAAGGAGACATGCGACAGGCAAAAGTGATGCGTTTTAAGGAGGCGTCTAATGAACAAAGACCAATTGTCTAAAGATATAGAAAAAAAGTTTGAACAAGAAAGTAATAAAGTCGTAGATAATTCCGATGAGGAAGATAAAAGCTCAAGGCTTTTGACAATTGTTATTTCTATTATTATGTCAAGCGTCATTTTGGGTTCATTAATTTATTCGCTGATCGAATCAATTGGTCTGTAATATTCTTTTACAAAGATTTATCTCATGGCACTGCAAAAGGTGTGACTCTAGGAAGAAATGACAAATTTTCATAGAGGAAAAAGACAAGAAATTTTTTACGGCTAAATCTGGGAGTGTGTACTGATGAAAAGTAATCTTTTAAGTATTTGCAGATTAATTAATATGATCAATCCAACCTTACAAGAACCACAGAATTCGGTAGTAGCTGTAAATATCGATCGTGAAAAACTAGAAGAAATTCGCAAAAGAAAAGGCATTTCCATTCGCACCCTGGAACGGAAAATAAATCTTTCAAAATCTCGTTACTATCGCTGGCTGCGCTATCAAAGTGACTTGCCGCTTGAGTTGATTATTGGACTGAAAAAAATATTGAACCTGTCTGACCGAGAATTGCTAAATTTATTTGTCAATTCCACCGACGAACAGATTCAAATGCTGAGTCTGGTAATCTATACATCCATGTCTAATGAAGAAGAAGACTTGAAAAAATTTATGCACATTCGGAGTACGTTGGAAAAGTATCGAAATTCTAATGAAGATAATTTTGCCTACAAACTGATTTTGGCCTATGCAGACTTAACCTTGCATTGCAAAGCCAAACGTACCCCTAACAATAGTCTTAAACAAATTGAAGATTATTTTCTTTCAATTGACTATTTTACTATGTATGATGTTTTACTCTATTTGGCAACCTTAAGAACGAAAATTGATTATTCGTTGCCTCATACAGCAATGGAAAAGGAGAGCATTATTTTAGAAAATAGTATTTTGAAGAAACTTTCCAGTGAAGAATTAAAGGAATGGAAGGATATTATTATCGGTTGTGTGGTTGATTTATCCTTATGTTTTATCGATATGAATAATCATGAACAAGCAATCCAGCTGTTAAATAAAGCTTCAGTGATTCTAGAAAAGAATAAAACGGTTTCCCATCAAGCCAAGGAAGTCTTCGAATTATTGTCTTATCTTTTCATTAAAGGCAATGCTACAAGTAAAGACGATGTGCTTGAGAAAACGAAACAAGACATTCAACACTTATCCTCTTATTTACCAGAAAACGAGTACAGGTTCCTTAAAAATCTAACGGTTAAGGAGAAATACGTCTTTGGCTAATTGGTTAACGTTTATTATAGAAGGGGAATCGGTGGACTCGGTCTCTAAAGCAAGGCATGACATTTCTTTAATAGGAGACAGTATAGGATTTCAAAGGCTTTATATTTATCGCTACATCGATGTTCATGAGGATGACAAGGCACTGGTGGCCAGAATTGATGGGATTACTTCGGGCGTTTCTGCCGGAGACATCATTGTCTATCAATATCCTAGCTACAATAGCTATCGATTTGAGCTAACCTTCCTTCAACGGTTAAAAAATAGAGGGGCCAAGGTTGCTTTGCTGATCCATGATTCGGAATTGCTGCGGGGAAACAATATTCCAGAGGAATTGGAGCTGTTTAACCAAGCAGATTGGTTAATTACCCATAGCCAACAAATGGAGCAGCAATTCTGTGAAATGGGAATAAAAACACCGATGCTGACCAAACCACTTTTTGATTATTTGATCACGGACAAGGCAGCTTTGGATGCTAGTTTAGATAAACGGATTGTGTTTGCCGGCAATATCCAAAAATCCATTTTTTTGAGCAGCTGGCAAAGCAAGACGAAAGTAGCTGCCTTTGGAACGAAGGGTGAGCTTCAATTAAGCCAAGGGGTAAGCTATTGCGGCACCTTTCAGCAAGAGGAATTGTTAAAAGAAATGCCTAAAAATTGTTTCGGTATTGCCTGGGATGACGATTTGCAACAAGGCGGCAACTATCAAAATTATACGCGATACAATGCGCCCCATAAGGTTTCTCTGTATTTGGCCTTAGGGCTGCCGGTGATTGTTTGGAAGGAATCAGCGATTGCCCAATTGGTAGCTGACTACCAGCTTGGCTTTGCCATTCATTCATTGGAAGAAATAGATGAGATTTTCGAGTCTATCAGTGCAGAGGAGCTGTTAAAGCTGAAGAGGCGAACGAATCAATTCAGTCAGCTAGTAAGGAAGGGAATTTTTACCAAAAATGCCTTGCTGCAAGTAGAAAGCAACATCCTTTTTAAAGAAGTGGAGGACAGTGAATGTCAAACGGAGTAACAAAACAAGTTGATGGCATTGTCAATAAGCAACGAATAATTGAGTTGTTAGAACAAGCACAAACACAAATTCAAGCGCGCGATCAATTACGCAATGACTTAAGCCAATATATCTCCAAAATTAAGGACAACAAAGAGGTCACATTGAATGATTTTCATACCCTTAGAACAAAACAGGATAAACTGAGTGAGCTTTGCTTAAGCATTGATGGTATTTACGCTCAAATTGAGGGATTTGTCTCTTGTTATAGGCTGGCAAAGCCGGTAGCTCAAGAAGTAGAAGAATTAGCAGCCTTGATCGATCAGCAGGAGGGACAGCTAAAAAAGCTTTCAATCATGATCTTAGAGGGTCAAGCAGAAGAGCAAGCAGCAGAGCCAAAAGCTGAAGTAGAAGAATTAGCTGGGCAGCCTAGTAATTAACTAAATAAAAGATATGGCGCACTTACTGGAGGAAAGCATGGGAAAGAAAATAATCGCATTAGATATTGATCAATATAGAATAGGAATCTGTGGGCTGAACTATGAAGAAATATTCAGCTCCGTTTACTCTTATGTAAAAAAGAATACCTGGAAGCCCTCTTTATTTAAGAAGCAATCCAATGAAACCAACGGCAGTGAGATTTTGCTGCAAGGGATGCAAAAATCAATTTATTGGGGGATAACCAAGCGCTATAGTCGCCGTTTGGAAGCTTACCAAACCTTTGGCAACGTATTAGAACAGCTTGAAAACAATGAAACAGTCTTGCTTGTGCGCAGTGCACTGGCCTACTTAGCAGACAAAAAGCCTGAATTATTTGATCGAACAGAAGCAAATCAATTACGGTGTTCATTATGTATAGGCGTGCCTGCAAAAAGCTCCGATGAATTAAGCGCCATTGAAAAATACTTTCAAGGAGAGTTCTGGGCAGAGGTTAATGGAGAACAGCTTACGATTTTAGTGGAAAACGTTACGCTGGTTCCTAAAACCTTTGGTGCTATTTTAGAAAATGCCTGTGAGGACTATTTGAATTGCCAAGAGCATGAAATCGCAGCCTTATCTGGACTGAACTATGTTTTAGACTTAAGCGACCATTATGTAACCTGTGATGTTTATGATAATGGTGAGCTGATCAAAAGTGAACGCATATCAGATGGCTTGTATAAATTTTCTGATCGAATTGTTCAAGAATATAAAACAAGCTGCATGCAGCAAAACCAAACACCTTTCCAAATTGATAAAGATATGGTCTACAATGTGTTGGCTGAGGGGAAAGAAAACAACCTGTTAACTGTCAACGGCCGACAACAAATTGATCTAAGTGAGCTGATAAAGGCTGAAGCGATCGAAGAAACGAAGAAGGTTCTCTCTTGCTTGATTAAAGACAATGATCTGCAATATGCGGACAATATTATTATTCGAGATTTAGAAAAGGGCATCATTAACCAAAAAAGTGTTGACCGTTACCTAGAAAACTTTGGCTTGTACTGCACAAAGCTGAACAACAAGAGTGCTCGTGGCAGCTACGCGTTTGCGACGCTTTTTTCAGGAGACGACTTTCTCGAAGCTAGTGAATCGCCTCAAGTTGAGTCAGCACCAATCCATTCTCAAGAGGAAGCTCCGGAAGCTGTTGAAGCAGTTGAGGATCTGGTGGATACGTCATCAACGGTATTGGACTCGTCAATTCAGGACGAAATGAACCTGCAAACGGAAGCGGTTGAAGAATCCGTAGAAGCAAGCGAGCCTCTTCAGGCTGCTGAGCCTGTAGAAACGATTGAAGAGGAGCCGGATACACACGCTGACGTGGTGGAAAAAGCCACTGCTGAGGAAGCTGCTGAGCCTGTAGTCTCGCTAGAAGAAGCAGAAGTAGAAATTGAAGATATTTTGAAAGAACAGGCCGATCTGCTGAATTCTCTGGCAGAATTTGATGACGATTTTCTTTAAGATATGGGGAGAGGTTTATGATGACAACTAAAGCAGTAGTTTATACCATCAATCAGACGAATATTGAATTAATCGCAACATCCCTTTTCTCATTAATTAAGTCTTATGAGGGAGAAGATAAGTTAACTGTTTTTCTTCTAGTAGACGATATTTTCGAAAAGGATATTACTATTTTGCGATCTTTCTCGAAAATCATGAAAAAAGAGCAGATAGAGATCAGCATTTGGCAAATGCCGCAGGAGTTAAATCAGCTTACCTCCTTAAATGCGAATGGAGGCTTGACTCGCTACAATGTAGCCAAGTTTTTCTTGCCTAATTATTTCGCTAATTTTGATAAAATTATTTATTTAGCGGCGGAAACGCTAGTTCTAGGCGATATTTCCGAATACTTCCGCGATTTTACTGAGGAGTCTGCGGTAGGGGTTGTGAAACAAGCGAGAGATGGCGATGATTCCTTTAGCACCGCTAGTATGATCTTTAGTACGAAAGTATACAATCAAAAATACCCGGTAGATAAGTTAATAGCCGCAATCAACAATAGTCCAGCAACAGTGACGGAGCATGAATTTAGTAACCAACTATTTAAAGAAGATAGTCAATGTTTAGCTGCTAAATACAATACAGCAGCTGTCAGCGACACAGAAAAGCAGACGTGTGTCGTCAGGAATTTTGTGGATAGCGAAGAAAGAACTAAGCCTTGGAATCACCTAGCTTTAATGAATAAATGGGATCGAGCATTTTGGACATATTTTACTGAAATGAAAGGCTTGGTTTTTCAAGCACATACCAGCTCGAAATCCCTTTAAGGAAAGAACGAGGTTGCTTAAATGAAGAAAACACTGCTACTTTTCCTGTTATTGTTCATACTAACAGGATGTACTTCTGAAGTACCATCGACTCAATCGGCAACTCTGAAAGAAAAGATTGCCCAGCTGGAAACAGAAAATTCTAAGCTTAAGGAAGATTTTTCTAACTATCAAGAACAAGTGACTAACAGTAGTACACCGTCAGAAACAAGCGAGCGGCTCACCCAAGAGGTTCATGTCTTTGGTTTGAATGAGAGCATTGAGTTCGGTGATGCAGAAACGAAAACAGCGGAGCTGAAAATTATTGAAGCAACGACCAATCAAGCAGCGTTTCCTGAAGAGATGCGTGAGCTGAAAAGCTACAACACTGAAAAAATGGTGGCGGTAAAAGTCGAATACACCAATCTAGCTATGGAGCAGCCTTTTCTTCCGTATGCGCAATATTTCCAAGCCTATACTAAAGATGGTGCGAGGTTGTCCCTAGTAAATCAACAGATTGGTCAAGCGGAAGTCTTGCCTGGTGAGTCTGGAGAAACACAAATGTTTTTTGAATTACCCGTTGATGGCTCAGAGTTTAACGAATTTGAGATTGATTTTGTTGCGGGTGAACAAAGAGTCGCAACGTTTGATTTAGCGGTCTCACATTAATAACGGTACAAAAAAAATCTTGAACAAACTGTTGTAATAGACAGTTTGTTCAAGATTTTTTGCTGCTCATTGATACGGAGAAGGAGGGATTTGAACCCTCGCGCCGGTTTCCCGACCTACACCCTTAGCAGGGGCGCCTCTTCAGCCACTTGAGTACTTCCCCAATTACTTAATCGAATTACTTAATTAAGTATAGATAAGATTACTGCCCCAAGTCAATACTATTCTCATCTATCAAATTAGTATATTTGTAATTTTACATGTAAATTACCAGTTTTTTTAAAACGTCCCAATATTGGGAGTATTTTATTTTTTCTCTGTTATGTGTACTAAACTGAAAAAAAAGAAAGTGGGAGGGATTGGGGTGTCATCTAGAAATAATAATTTGAAACATCTGAAAAATGCCAACAAAAAAGTCCGGTTCAAAATGTATAAGGGTGGGAAGCACTGGATGTATGCAGCGATTACAGCTGTCAGTGGTATTTTTGGCGCTTCTATGAATACAATGCAGGTGCAGGCAGAGGAAAGTCCGACAGATACCAATGAAGCCTTAGAAACCAATACGGATAATGTCTTAGCAGTACAAGAAACGACGCAAATACCACCAGCACCTGAAACTACATCAATGAGTAATGCCAATTCTACATCAGAGAGTGCGACAGCATCAACGAGTGAAACCTTGTCGGATAGCACCACAATAGTTGAAAGTGCTATCCAGTCAGAAAGTACCATTGCTTCTGACATAAAAAGTGATCAGTATTCTGAAAGTGAGGTGCAATCACAGAGTGAAATAAACGCTGATAATAGTACACTGGCGATTGAAAGCCAATCAATGTCAGTGACGCCTCCGCAAATCTCACAAAGTATAATGGAATCTGAATCCACTTCGTTCTCAGTATTTGCCAGTGAAGAAGGGATTTCAGCAGAGGAAGCGGCTCAACGATTCAGCACGTCACAGTCAGAGATGTTTTCTCACAGTGCATCAGTCAGAGAATCTTTTGCCGACAGTGAACATTCTTTGTACAGCAAAATTGGCTCAGAAGTAGAGTCAAGACATGCAAGCACTAGTACTAGTAAATCGTTAAGTATGCAGTTGGTTGATCCATCAATCTCAGCAAGTCAAAGTGATTCTGCTTCTGTTTCAGAATCATTAAGTGACTCTGAGCTTCCAGGATCGATCTCAGGGTCAATCTCAGATTCAGCATCCATGTCGATGTCTACTTCACTTTCTGATTTTGTTTCTATGTACCAATCCTTATCAAACAATTCGCTGCTGTCTGATTTTTCAACCTCTGAACAATCGTTATCGCTAAGTGAAATTGTATCGCTATCAAGTTCTCTATCGAATTCTTATAGTATAGAAAGTTCCGAATGGGGCTCTCATCGTCTGTCTGAGTCAGAATCAATCAGTCTATCAAATTCTGGAGCAGTCATCGGGGGCGAAGCATCGGATTTAAGCTCGCAATCATTATCTAACAGCCAGTCTTCTAGTGAATCATCCTCTGAATCAGAAAGCCTGAAAGAAGCGGCAAGTACCACCCATTCGCAGTCTGATAGTAATGAGGAGTCAAAAAGCTCGACGAACTCTGAATCAACAACCGGTTCTGATAGTTTTTCAACGTCTATGAGCGCATCACTTTCTGAGAACCATAAAGCGCCTGATAGTATCTCAACCAGTCAATCATTGAGACACAGTACCATCACTAGCTTATCAGATTCAGCTTCTGATAGTCGTTCACAGTATGTAAATGAACGGGAGAGCTTATCGCAATCAGTGTCAGAAAAGCAGTCGCAAAAAAATAGTACTGCCGCAAGCTTGTCATTGTCTGTAAGTGAAAGCCAATGGAAAAAAACGGATAGTTTAAGCAGCACATCAGCGTCAGTATCAGAGAGCCAATCAGCAAGACATGACTATCTGAACAGTACTTCAGCCTCAGTATCAGAAAGTCAGTCAGCGAGACAGGGTCATTTGAGTAGTATGTCAGAATCAGTTTCCACCAGTCAATCAGCCAGACAAAGTAACCTGGGAAGTCTCTCTACTTCGGTCTCAGAAAGCCAATCACAACGGTATGAAGCATTGACCAGCATTTCTGCTTCGGTTAGCAACAGTATGTCAGAAAGAGGCAGTCAGTTAAGCAGTGCATCTAGATCGACATCGGATAGTATTTGGAACAAAGAGAATAATAATGCGGATGATCATTTAATTGAAGGCGACTGGTTAGATGGGTATAGCGACAATAACTATCTATTTGACAAAGTTACTGGTCACGCGTTGCAGTCTGATACAGACATGATCTTTTTCAGTCCCTTCATTATGTACAATAAAGAAGAAGGCTATGTAAAAATTATGCCGATCGATCCAAAGAAAGACTTTGTATTGGAATGGAGCTATTCATTTGGAGACGTTACTTATAAAGGGCAAACCTATCAAATAGGTGACAGAATTTATGATGAAGCATTCAAAGAAGGCGATTTTTCCGGACTAAAATACAATTTTATTCCAGAAAGCGTGACGTATCAATACCGTTATAGCCTATCCTATGAGTTAGGACAGGATCCTCAGGAGGTAGCGCTTTTTGATGAGGCGGTTAAAAATGCTGGTTTAATATATTCGGAGACATTGATGCCAGGTGATTTGTTGAATCCACCAGCTGAAATTCCAGGGTATAAGTTAATTAGAAGATGGGTCAATGCGCCACCTTCAATTATGCCTGTTCCTGAGGATGCTGAAGTTCTTGCTTCGGGTACAACTAATGCTAAATGGCTTACCTTCGAATACGAACGTATTGTATAGCTGTCAATGAACAAGAAAGAACAATGATTCTTGTCTCCATAGGGCACCACTGAAATTTATTTAAAACACACAATTTTATCTAGAAATCAAAAGAAATGAGTGGGAACTATCATTTCTTTTGATTTTTTTGTTTTTGTACAGCGGAATATAAAGTTAAGTTTCCCAATATTGACACGTTTTAATCCTACTCTCATTTCCTATGTGATAATCATTTTAGCACTTCAAAAAATTAATAAAAACTAAAAGAAAGGGGCGTTGTGCTTATATTATGAGTCGTAAAAATAATTTGTATAAGCTGCTTAGATCCAACAAGAAAGAGCGTTACAGAATGTACAAAAGCGGCAAGCATTGGATGTTTGCTACGATAACAGCATTCACAGGCGTGTTAGGCGCTAGTACGCTAGTCACCACAGAAGCACAAGCTACATCAGCGAGTCAAGATGATGCAGGAATGGAGATTGATACGGGAACAGATCAGGTGCTTGCTAACCAAGAAACAGCAAGTATCCCAGCTCCTGAAACCCAAGAAGCGGTTAATCCAGATCCAGTAGTGGACAACACACCTGAATCGGAAGCGCCAGTATCAGAAATCGCTAGCGAATCAGTTGTACAAACAGAATTAGAGAGTACTACTGAATCTACTAGCACGACTGAATCAGAGAGCAATATGGATTCTGCTAGTATTTCCGAATCAGTCAGCGTTTCTGAATCAATGAGTATTTCTGAATCTGAGTCATCTAGTCAGTCAAGATCGGAGGAAACAAGCCTTTCGATTTCGACTAGTGAGTCAACCTCTAACAGTGCGCTTGCAGAAGTGAATAACTCAGCTTCCAATAGCTTATCTGAGTCGACTAGTCATTCAGAATCAGCAAGTACCTGGGTCTCCAACAGCTTATCTGAATCAACAAGTAATTCTGAAAACCGAAGTGCAGTCAACTCTTTAAACAAAGAGAAAAGTAAGCAACCAACCGAGAAAGAACAAAGTGCTAACGAAACAAATAAAGCAAAAGATCTATTTGATCAAATTGTTCCAGATGGGACAGAAGTAAAAGTTGATGCAAGATCCAATGAGCTAGTATTTACCATGAAAGATGGTACAGTACCAAGCAATGCATTAATTCATGCCGCGCAAAAATATGCGGCTGCCAATGATTTAATTGCCTATTTCTCTGTTCGTGGAGCAAATGGCCGTTCAGCGAAGATTAACGTTTCGGCAGATCCGGACGTGAATCGTGAAGATTTTGAAGATGCGATTAACAATCCAGGAACATCAAATTCTCCAACCTCCGTTAATGTGGCCGTTCCAGACCAAGTTCTAAACGATGCAACACACAAAGCAAATGCGATCGCAAATGGGACGTATGCTAAGGTAACAACTTATGATGAATTGCGGGCTGCGTGGAGTAATGCTAGCATCACTTATATTGATGTTACAGCTAAAATCACTTATAGTTCTGGGGCAATGTCTGCACGTGCAAATGGAGCTAGCGTTATTGTTCAGGGGAACAACAACATTATCGATCTTGGTACTCAAACCTTTAACTGGGGTGGGATTACAAGTTCTACAACCTTTACTTTAAGTAATGTGATCGCTCAGCAAGGGTTTGGCGGAAATGATGGTAATGCGTATTCCTTGATTAATCCATCAAGTGCAACTCAACTGACAGCAAATGTCAATAACGTAACATTAACTAAAAGTGATTCAAATGGAAATAATCCGATCCACCTTATGTATGGAGTGGGTTCTAAATTAGTGTTCTCAGGTACGAACGTTTTCAATATCTCAAATGAAATCACTCGTTCTGTGGGTAGCATTAACTTTGCGAATAACTCTAGCGTTACATTGAATCGGACGTCTAATGATATTGCCTTTTCACAATTTTATTTTGAAACACGAGCAGCGGCGGGAAGTGTTGGTTACGGGAACTCCATTACGATGGGAGACGGTTCTTCAAATACAGCACGGACTTACAATGGTCAATCGGCAAACTATCCAGCAGTTTATTATATGATAGATAAAATAACAGTTGGAGATAATTGTAACTGGACTCAGACTGGTTTCCAATATTTTATTAATGGACAACAATTGGCTTCCTCGTCTGCTACGTACACATTTGGTCAGAATTTCAACCTGTCGATTCCTCAATCTACTCAACCAGGGGCAATTCGGATACAAGGTACACAGAAGGTTGTATTTAATGCCGGAACTACATTGGACATCAATCAATGGGCAAGTGGAGCCGTAATACAAATGAACAGTTCAGGTTCAAGCGTTACGTTCATTTCGCCTAAGCAGCTTCATATGCAAGTAAGTACTTCTTCTGGTGCTCCAAATACGGGACCATTAATCAGTGGTGCCGGAACATTTACAATGAACAACTCACAGATTTCAACTTGGCAGGGAACAGATAGTCAAGCTGCAACACCAGGCGGAAATCGAAACTTAAAATTCGTCACTATGACCATCAGAAATGGTACAACAACGATTACTGATGTAGGTGGAAACACTACAAGTTCAAATATTATTGACAGTTCTACAAGAGAACTTGCTACTACAGCAATTGAACCTGGAACTGTTAAAGTTAATTATGTTGATCAATACGGCAATGTAGTTAAAACAATTGATGTACCGATAGATAAAGATGTTAACTATATTGGTCAATATATAGATTTAGTTAACAAAGACTATGCATTGACGAACATGCCGGCAAACTATATGTGGGCGATTGCAAGTCAAGTTCCTCCGTCAGCATTAACAGATAAACAAAGCGGTGGTGATAACACCACGTCAGCCGATGATGGAGATGCATATGGACAGGCTAACGTAGCTATCGTTCCAATGGAAGGTACTGAATATACCTACAACATTTATGTCTATGGACAAGCCAATAATTCTGTTCAATATCAATATGTAGATGCTAAGACAGGCTTAGTTGTTTCATCTGATTATCTAGGTTCTGGACAAGAAGCTTCAGGGACAAACAAAACGCCAGCGAACTACGGAAATGTCATTGACTGGACAAACTCCTACTACACAAATGATCTAGTGGCTGATGGTTATCATTACGCAACAGGGTCAGAGCTGAATGGATTTACACAGGCTACCACTACAACAGTTGGTACTGATCCGACCCTTGTTACCATTTATGTTGCTGCGGATGTACAAACTGTAAATGTTAACTTTGTCAATTCAGATGGAACACCATTAGTAGGACAAGCAGCAAATGTATCAATTAATGGAACATCTGGCGCTGAAATGAGTTATGCGGATTTAATTAGCGGGTACTTAACACAAGCTGGATATCATGCTGATGTAAACGGCGTATTTACGTTTGACTTTACTGCTAATGGTACAAGTAACACAGATAGTAATCCTCAATCATTAACAGTTACACTTTATCCAGATTATCAGTTAGCTGGTGTTGTTGGAAATAATCAACCAGCCAGTGATCCTGCTACTGGAGCAGCCTATGAACAATTACCAACCAGTGTAACTGAAGGGAACTATGGTGTTGCTGGCGTTTCTAACGGAGCGATTAACCTTGGTGTAACCGATGCTGATTTAGCTAGAAATGGGTATATTTACACTGTTACTGGTCCAGATGGACAGACTTACGCTACTTTAGCAGAAGCACTTGCAGCTAATCCAAATTTTGATACAACTACAAATGGTGCAGGTTCTGTTGATAATACTCCTCAGGGATTCGTTGTTAACTATGATGTTGATCCTGTGTCTGAATCCACATCAATGTCTGAAAGTGAATCACTATCAAGCTCAGTATCAGATAGTGAAAGTGACTCTACTTCTACTTCAATTTCAGATAGCGAGAGTGATTCGACCAGCACATCAATTTCAGATAGTGAAAGTACTTCTCGGTCAGAAGATAGTACAAGTGATTCGATCTCAAGCTCGATCTCAGAAAGTGAAAGTATCTCGACCTCCGATTCGATTTCAGACTCGATTTCAGATAGTGAAAGTGATTCACTTTCTAACTCGATCTCAGACTCGATCTCAGATAGTGAAAGTGATTCACTTTCTAACTCGATCTCCGATTCGATCTCAGATAGTACAAGTGATTCAATTTCCGACTCGATCTCAGACTCGATTTCGGATAGTACAAGTGATTCAATTTCTGACTCGATCTCAGACTCAATTTCGGATAGTTTAAGTAACTCAATTTCCGATTCTATTTCGGATAGTACAAGTGACTCAATCTCCGATTCGATCTCAGACTCAATTTCGAGTAGCGAAAGTTTGTCAGAGAGCATTTCAGAATCACAATCATTGTCAATTTCAATTAGTGAAAGTGATTCGACATCTGATTCAATCTCAGATAGTGAGAGCGATTCGATCTCCGATTCGATTTCAGACTCGATCTCAGATAGTACAAGTGATTCAATTTCAGACAGTGAAAGTTTGTCAGAAAGTGTCTCAGAATCAGAATCGTTGTCAATTTCAATTAGTGAAAGTGATTCAACGTCCGATTCACTATCAGATAGTGAGAGTGATTCAATCTCGAATTCGATTTCAGACTCAATTTCCGATAGTACAAGTAATTCAATCTCGGATAGTGAAAGTTTGTCAGAGAGTGTTTCAGAGTCAGAGTCCTTATCAATTTCAATTAGCGAGAGTGATTCAACATCAGATTCACTATCAGATAGTGAGAGCGATTCGATTTCAGATTCAATTTCCGATAGTATAAGTAGTTCAATATCGAATAGTGATAGCTTATCTGAGAGTGTTTCAAAATCAGAATCATTGTCAATTTCAATTAGTGAAAGTACAAGTACGAGCACATCGATTAGCGATTCAAGCTCAACCAGCACAAGCACCAGCAATAGCGACAGTGACAGCTTGAGTAACTCGATTAGCGATTCAAGATCAGAAAGTACAAGTATCAGTGATAGCGAAAGTACAAGTACAAGCATCTCAATCAGTGATTCAAGCTCA
>NZ_ASWD01000002.1 GCF_000407485.1 Enterococcus pallens ATCC BAA-351
ATGAAAGAAAAAGCGTTCGACTTGCATGTATTAGGCACGCCGCCAGCGTTCGTCCTGAGCCAGGATCAAACTCTCATAAAAAGTGTTTGAAACAGTCTTGCGACTGTTCAGCTCAATTTAAAAATTGATTCGCTAGCAATTGCTTGCTATGTTGTTTGCTTCTATTATATAGAAGCGCCCTACACATTTGGTTTGTTTTATTCGTTCAGTTTTCAAAGGTCTACTATATGATAAATCTGACAATCCGTTGTAAAACTTGTCGTTCCAACAACTTTTATATCATATCAGTTGCTTCATAATTAGTCAAGAACTTTTTTCATCTTTTTTCTGAAAAAATGAAATTATCAATCAGCAACTTTCATATCATATCTTTTATCAAAACGTTTGTCAACAAAAAGTTTTCCGAATATTTTCGTGAATTTTTTCTTTTTGCAGCAACGTTTTGTATCATATCATATACAGGGAGAATGTCAACAGCTTTGCCTAATTTTTTTCATAAAAAAACTGGTCCTATTAATCTAAGACCAGTTAATCTCTGCTTCTATCCCTAAATGATCGCTAATTAGCGGCAAATCTTTTCCGTCAAATACAGTTTTATACTTATTTACACGGAATGCAGCTTGATTGAAAATATAGTCTATTCGAATGCTTGTATGATTATTTTGCCAACCATCAATAGCTTTTTCAACCGTTCCTCTTCCATAACGAACCTCAGCCTGCTTATAGCTGTCCAAAAAGTTTAAAGGACTTTCCATTATTAATTGGTAGCCTTGGTCAGCTACTTCATCAGAATTGTTGAAGTCCCCCATGATCATCATTGGAAGAGATATTTTTTTTGCTTCGTTTTCCAATTGTTGCCACTCATAAGAGAAGCCTTCTGATGAAGAAATCCACCATGAAAAGTGACCATTAATTACTACAAAGTCTCTTCCCTGATGATTCGTCTTACTTATTAGGACATTTCTTGTGCGGTAATCTTTAGGATCAGCGCTTTCCGAAATAAGCAGTGAATAAGAGGCAAGGGGACTTTTTGATAAAAGCCCTACCCCTTCATGATAAATGTCATACCCAATATGGTTATATACCCAACTCCAGTAATAATTACAGCCTAATTCGTTCAGTCTATTCACCAGTAATAGCATAAAATTGTCTTCACGAATTGCTTTTTGCTTCAATACAGGCTGAAAATAATTGTTGGTAGTTATTTTGGCAGCGTTTCTACCTTGATTAACTTCTTGTAACGAAACTAAATAATAGTCATTTTTTTTGATTGTTTGTGCCAAAACCTCAATTTGCTTTCCCAGGTCCTCTTCCATATAGCTATGTGTGTTTAATGTTAATACCTTCATAAAACCCCACCTTCTTAGCTATCAATACTACCAATGCTTTCTCCTTTTTTCACTTGTCCAGTTTTATCAAAGTGATACGCTTCTATTTTTTCACCATTAGTGAAGATAACAATCATTGTAGTTAGCTTACCAGCTTTCTCAATCTCCGCCAAATTTACCTTAGCAATAGGCGTTCCTGCTTCAACCATCTGTCCCTCGTCGACTACTATATTAAACGGTCCGCCTTTTAAATCTACTGTATCAATACCCATATGAATCAATACTTCAATACCATTAGACGTTTCTAAACCAATGGCATGTCTTGTTGGAAAAACAGAGGTCACTTTTCCAGTCAGCGGGCTTACAATTTCACCGTTATCAGGGATGATTGCAAAACCTTCGCCCATCATCTTTTGTGAAAACACATCATCTTCAACTTGATCAATCGCGATTAGCTCTCCATCAGCTGGTGCGACTAACTGTGTATTCGCTCCAGAAAAATTAGTTTCTATTTTTTCAACAGGAGTTGTTGTGCTTTCTACCGAAACAGTTGGAATCTCAGCACCGGAATCTAATAAATCTTGAATATCTGATTTAAGAATATCTGCCTTCGGACCATAAACTGCCTGAACGCCATTATCCTTTACTAAAAGACCCATTGCTCCAGCTTTCTTCCATTGTGCTTCGTTGCCGACCTTTTGATTATCATTTACTGAAACCCGCAGTCGAGTCATACAAGCATCAACATCAGAAATATTGTTCGATCCACCAAGCAGATTAATAATTTGAACAATTTGAGAATTAGCATCCGCGGTTCCACTGTTGCTTGCAGTCGCTTCATCTGCCCCTTCATTTTCATAGTTACCATTTCTTCCTGGCGTAGCATAATTGAATTTTTTTATCATAAAATTCGCAACAAAATAAGTGAAAAAACCAAAGACAATGGTAACAATAACAAAGTTTAAGAAGTCACCGCCGATTCCTGCATTTAATCCCATCGGCAAGCGTGTCAATAATTCAATGTTACCAAATGAGTGAACTCGCAAATTAATGATGTCTGCCATCGCAAATGCGGCTCCTTGAATAACAGAATAAACAGCATACAATGGTGCTGCAACAAACATAAACATATACTCCAAAGGTTCCGTAACGCCTGTTAAGAATACCGCTGCTGCTGCTGAAACGTACATTGACTTGTATTGTTTAACTTTATCTTTATCAACATTGCGGTACATAGCAACAGTTAGCCCCATCAAAATACCCGATGAGCCAATCATTTGTCCTACTTTAAAACGCGCTGGTGTCCATTGCTCTAAAACTTGTGCATATTGTGCAGTATCTCCTGCGCCACGTAAGTTTACTAAATCTGTTGCCCATGCCAGCCAAAGAGGGTCTTGTCCAAATACTTGTTGTCCTGCCTGAGCTCCAGTCAGTATTTCATATGTTCCACCAAGAGCTGTATAGTTAATTGGAATAGTTAACATATGATGTAGCCCGAAAGGCAATAGCAATCGTTCCAAAGTACCGAACAAGAATGGTGCTAGGATTGGTGCTGTGTCTTGTGATTCAGCAATCCATTTACCAAATTCGTTAATTCCCGTTTGGATAACCGGCCATACTAACGCTAAAATTAAAGAAACTATTACGGAACGGAAAATGACTACAAATGGTACAAACCGCTTCCCATTAAAAAAGGTTAACACTTCAGGCAGTTTTCTGAAATTATAGTATTTATTATAAGCGGTCGCACCAACAAAACCTGCAATAATTCCGACGAAAACCCCCATATTTAGCGCTGGAGCTTCCAATACACTAGTGAAATAACCATCTACCATAATTTCTTGGCCTAAAAGCGTATGCGTAATTGCTTCAGGATTCGCTAACATTTCACTAGTTACGCCAAAAATTGCTCCTGTAATACGATTAATTAGAATAAATGCCAAACCAGCTGCAAATGCCCCTCCAGCTTTCTCTTTTGCCCAGCTTCCGCCGATTGCTAAAGCGAACAACACGTGAAGATTTCCGATAACCGCCCAACCGATATTCTCAATTACACTACCAGTCGTTACCAACCATCCTAAATTCTCACTAATCATAGGCAATGATTTACCAATACTAATCATCAGTCCAGCAGCAGGCATTACTGCAATAACAACCATTAATGCTTTACCGAACTTTTGCCAAAACTCAAAACTAAAAATACCTTTGATCCCTTTCATAAGACCTCTCCTTTAAAAAAATTATTAATGCAATCGGTTGCGCTGTTTTGCATTATACACTGCAAAAATACTTTTGTAAACTCTTCCAACAAAATTAATTATTTACTATAATGGTGATTTTTGTCAAGATTTAAGCTTTTACTTGACTAACGCAACCGATTGCGTATATGATAAAAGAAAAAGCACGCTTAGGAGGAAGAACATGAACCAAATTCAACGATTATTTGATATTGACCCTTGGAAAATCCGTACAACCACATTAGATAAACAAAACCGCCGCTTACAAGAATCCCTTACTAGTATCGGAAACGGATATATGGGACTGCGAGGCAACTTTGAAGAAACCTATAGTGGAGATCATCATAAAGGAACCTATTTAGCTGGCATTTGGTATCCTGATAAGACAAGAGTCGGCTGGTGGAAAAACGGCTATCCTGATTATTTTGGAAAAGTAATTAACGCAATTGATTTTTTACAAATGAAAATTTTCATTAATGAAGTGGAAGTTGATTTAGCTAAACAGGAAATGGTAGATTTCGAGTTAGAGCTAAATATGCAAAACGGTGTTCTATCCCGCTCGTTTACAGTAGTGTTAGGCGATGCTAAAGTCCGCTTTTCTTTTGAACGCTTTTTGAGTATTGTCAAGAAAGAATTAGCAGTGATTAAATTAACCGCCGAATGCCTTTCAGGCGATGCAACCATTAAGATCATTTCTAGTTTAGACAACAATATCCAAAACGAAGACAGCAATTACGAAGAAATGTTTTGGATTGAAAAAGAACGCGGCCACAAAGAAGAGATTAGTTTTTTGACTGCTCAAACTGTTCCAAATAACTTTGGAATTGAACAATTTTCAATCACTGCTGCTATGAAGCATCTTGGTACCCTGGAAGCACAAGTGCAACATGATGATCAACTAATCGTCTCTGAGCAATTCGAATGGACTTTGACTGCTGGCGAAGCTGCTGAAGTAGAAAAACGAGTAGTGATTTTAACGAGTCGAGATCTTCCAGAAGCCAAACAGCGGGAAGCAGCTGCGGAATTGCTAACTACTTATGATCAAACTTACGACGAGCTGTACAAAGAACAAAGCGCTGCTTGGGCAAAACGTTGGGAATTAGCAGATGTATTAATTGAAGGTGACGATGAAGCTCAGCAAGGAATTCGCTACAATATTTTCCAGCTATTCTCTACTTATTACGGCGATGATGAACGATTAAATATCGGGCCTAAAGGTTTCACTGGTGAAAAATATGGTGGTGCAACTTACTGGGATACTGAGGCCTATGCAGTACCAATGTATTTGGCTTTAGCAAAACCTGAAGTCTCTAAAAATCTATTGAAATATCGGCATAACCAATTGCCAGAAGCAAAAATTAATGCTCAAAAGCAAGGGTTAAAAGGTGCACTCTATCCGATGGTCACTTTTACAGGGATTGAATGCCATAATGAATGGGAGATCACCTTTGAGGAAATCCATCGGAATGGTGCGATCGCTTATGCTATCTACAATTATACAAACTATACAGGTGATGATAACTATTTGAAACAAGAAGGCTTAGAAGTGTTAACTGAAATCGCACGCTTTTGGGCTGACCGGGTACACTTTTCGAAACGCAATCAAAAATATATGATTCATGGTGTGACTGGTCCTAACGAATATGAAAACAACATTAACAACAATTGGTATACCAACACTATCGCAAGGTGGGTACTAAAATATACCTTGGAAAACTATTTACGATATCAGGATAGTACTTCTGTTATCATTACTAAAGAAGAACAAGTCAAATGGCAAGACATAATCGAAAATATGTACCTACCAGAGGATAAAGAACTAGGCGTGTTTGTTCAACATGATACTTTCTTAGATAAGGATCTTATGCCAGTAAGTGATCTTGCGCCAGAGGATCGTCCCCTTAATCAAAAATGGTCCTGGGACAAAATTTTGCGTTCTTGCTTTATTAAACAGGCAGATGTTTTGCAAGGAATTTATTTCTTTAATGACCAATTCAGCATAGAGGAAAAGAAAAGAAACTTTGAATTCTATGAACCAATGACAGTTCACGAGTCTTCTTTGTCCCCTTCCGTCCACGCAGTTTTAGCTGCTGAACTAGGAAAAGAAGAGAAATCGGTTGAGATGTATCAACGTACAGCTCGCTTAGACTTGGATAACTACAATAATGATACACAAGATGGCCTGCATATCACCTCTATGACCGGCAGCTGGCTAGCTATTGTCCAAGGTTTTGCCCAAATGAAGACCTTTAACAACAAATTAAGCTTCGCACCATTTTTACCTAGCAAATGGCAAAGCTATTCTTTCCATATTAATTATCGTGGACGTCTAATTGCTGTTGCAGTGAATGGAGATGAGGTTGCATTGAGCCTTAAAGAAGGTACACCATTTAACGTGGACATTTACAACCAAACAGTGGAGTTAGTTAACGAAGTGACTGTTCCACTAATTAAGGAGGGCTAACATGTTTAAGGGCGTACTTTTTGATCTTGATGGTGTTATTACAGACACCGCTGAGTACCATTATCAAGCTTGGAAAAAACTGGGAGCTGAAATAGGAATTACCATTGACCGCAAATTTAATGAACAGTTAAAAGGAGTCAGTCGCGACGATTCACTTACACGTATGCTGGAATACGGTGGGAAATCTACTGAATTTACACCTCAGCAATTTGTAGAATTAGCTGCTCGAAAAAATAAAAATTACGTAGAGATGATTCAAAAAGTCTCGCCAAATGATGTATATCCTGGTATTTTAGAACTGTTAGAAAATTTAAAACAAGCAGGAATCAAAATTTCATTAGCATCAGCTAGTAAGAATGGTCCATTTCTACTGAAACAAATGAGGTTAACTAATTATTTTGACGGCATCGCCGACCCTGCCAAAGTACAAGCAGGAAAACCTGCTCCAGATATTTTTATTGAAGCTGCTAAGATTGTCGGATTAACGCCGCATGAATGCATTGGAATTGAAGATGCTCAAGCTGGAATCACTGCTATCAAAGCCAGTGGTGCATTACCAATCGGTGTAGGAAAACCCGAACAGCTAGGTCACGACATCGCGCTTGTAGCATCTACTAAAGAATTAACCTTAGAATTTTTAGACGACTGCTGGAAAAAACAGTAGCCGAGAGAAGGGAGAGAATCATGACTGTTACTGTAAAAGATGTTGCAAAAAAAGCCGGAGTCTCTCCTTCTACCGTTTCTCGCGTAATTAACGATCATCCTAGTATCTCAAGTGAAACAAAAAAGAAGATTCGCCAGATTATGGAGGACATGGGCTATTTTCCTAATGTTACCGCTCGTAATTTAGGTAAACAACGAGCCAATTCTTTAGGAGTGATACTTCCGCCATTGGATTCCAGCGAACGAATCGGTAACCCGCTATATCTAGAGTTGATTAATGCTATTAACGAAACAGCCCATGATTTTCAGGTGACTACCGCTGTCGCTTCTGCTACGACAGCAAAAAGTTTATTAGAGAATGTCACACGGATGCATCGACAAAAACAGGTGGACGGATTTATTTTGACCTATTCAGAAAAAGATGATCCTATAGCAAAATATCTATACGAAAAGCAGGTTCCCTTCACTTTAATCGGACGGCCGGCAGAAAAGGAAGCCGAAATTGTCTATGTCGATAACGATAACCAGCTGCTAGGTAAGCAAGCTGCCGAATTTTTGTTGTCAAAGGGACATAAAAACATTTTGTTTGCCTCAAACGTGAATCAGCAAATAATCTTTTTCGAACGCTACTTCGGGTATCAAGAAGCGCTTATGCTGGCAAATCTGCCGACACATCCACCCATTACTTTGATTCAACCGGAAGATTATGCTACCTTTCCTGAGATTATTGAGGAAACAAAAGCAACAGCTCTAGTGGTAATCGATGATATTTTTGCTCTGCGAATTATCCAATTAGCGAATCTTTATGGCTATCAGGTACCCGATGATCTATCTATCATCAGTTTCAATAATTCAATTTTTGCGACCTTAGTACACCCTTACTTAACAACTATTGACATTGATATATCTGATTTAGGACGTTTAGGTACGCAAAAGCTCATGGAGCAAATCGAAAATCAACCAAGTAACGGTGTCCAATTAGTTGTACCACATCAATTGATCCAAAGAGAAACTGTCATCGAAAATCCTAAGAATCAATAAAAAGCTGAAGGCGCAACTTGTGGCCTTCAGTCTTTTTTCGCTATACTGCACAAATAGAAAGAAGGAACAAACATGCTGATTATTCTATTAGGTATAGCACTCTTTATATTGTACGCTCGATATGAAACCTTTAATTTAAAAGAAAAGCATTTTAGTCTGAAAAAGGAACCACAAATAAAAATCACAGAAGAGTCCACGGGTTCTTTCACAATTGCACATATTAGCGACGTCCATTTCTCAAGGTTCTATTCTGCAAAACGTTTTTCAAAAATTGTTGCTGCGATTAATCGACAGTCACCCGATGTCATTGTATTCACCGGCGATCTAGTAGAAGATTTTCGCTATTGGCGAAAAAAAGATTGTTCCGGAATCATCCGACAGTTGAAGGCTTTACAAGCAAATCAAGGGAAATTTGCTATTCTAGGAAATCACGACTATCAATCTGATGGCCAACAGCACGTACAAAACCTCTTAATAGAAAGCGGCTTTAAACTTTTAGATAATCGAACACAGTTAGTAAACTCCATTAGTCTTTCTGGGATTGAAGATAGTCAAGGAGGTAAACCCGACTATTCAATTACACCCCTACCAGCTGATTTTTCAGTTTTATTGCTTCACGAACCAGATCAGGTGAATCAAGTGCAGTTCCTATCAGCATTTGATTTGGTTTTAGCAGGACATAGTCATGGAGGTCAGCTTCGATTTCCTGGAGTCACTTACCGAAACCAAGGATCTAAAAAATATTGGGCAGGTACCTATCATCTATCTGATAAAACGATGCTTATCGTAAATACCGGTTTAGGAACTACAGGACCTCCATTACGGTTTCGTGTTATCCCTGAAATTCTTTATCTTCATTTGTGAAACCTCATCCCTCTATGATTTAGCGGTTTGAATGCTATTTCGAAACAAACGACAACGGAAAATAGAAATAATTATAGTCATTCATCATAAATCATTAAAATTTGAGGCGTAGTCTCGTGAAAAAAATGATATAATAAAGAAAAACGGAAAAGAGGTAGATTATGAGCGTTCTTTCCCATATGGACAGCATGAAAAAGGATATGTCTGCTGCCGAAAAGAAAATTTATCGCTTCATCTGCGATAATAAGGAGTCTATTCCTAATATGACAGCAAGCGAAATTGCTGCCGGTGCAGGATCAAGTGCACCAACAGTTGTACGTTTTTCAAAAAAGATGGGGTACAATAGTTTAACAGCTTTTAAAATCAGCCTTTCCGCTGAAACAAAGCAGCCTGCAGAAATTACTGGTTATAGTGATGTTGATCCAAATGATCCTTTCCAAGTACTAAAACACAAAGTAGCAACGAATGCCCAATTCACAATTAGCGAAACAAGTGAACTTTTTAATGAGAAAATTTTCAATGAAACTTGTAAACTCATTGAATCTGCTAATTTTTGCTTTGTTTCTGGTATAGGTGCCTCACGTTTAGCCGCAGATGACTTTGCACAAAAATGGACTCGCCTTGGTAAAAACGTAGTTTACGAAACAGATTATAACCTGCTCTTGCCGCAATTGGTTACTAATGCTAAGCATAGCGTACTATTTCTAGTTTCGAATTCAGGAAAAACGCCAGAAATGGTTGCATTTGCTGAAACTGCCAAAAGCTTAGGAATACCAATTATTGCTTTGACACAATTTGGTCAGAACCGTTTATCAAAACTAGCGGATATTCATTTACAGACATCTCGACCGATGGAAGCCGAAGCTCGCAGTGCGGCAACTAATTCGATAATCGCGCAATTTATTACCATCGATCTATTGTTCTATTTGTACACTAGAAGAAATCAAAAATATGCTAAGAAGATTTTGAATACACGTCACGCTATTGACACGTATCGGCAGAAGTATTTCTAATTTAAGCATCGAAGTTCTTGGCCAATCAGCCGGCACTTCGATGTTTTTTTATCAAATACCCTTTCCGAAATTAATCTTTTTCTAATTTTATTAACAAGTTAGTTAAAAGTTACATTGTGTAGTCAAGAGGTTATTTTTGTTAAATCTCCCCCAATATATAGTAATTACAGCTGATTTTACTATTGGCAAAAAAACTTTCAATAACACCCTTAATAAGTTAAAAAAATATTTGATTACAACGCAAAAATTGTTCCATAAAATAAATTTTGTTTAAAAAAACTGAGAGTAAACGCTTTCTTAGTTTAAAATACCTAATGATTCCACTAGAATCTACTATCTTATTTACTTAATACAAGGTAAACTATAGATATAAAATGTAGGATTTCCTATTTATACGGAGGGCGAGATTAGCAATGAAAGCGAAGAAAAAAAAACAGTTAAAAGCACAATTTTTAAAAGAATCTCCTTTATTTAAATTAAAAAAGGAAACTAAGGCGCTCCTTAAAAACGGAGAGAATCCTTATTTCCTTGCCTTAGACTGTTTGTATCACCGTTACCATATCACACATTTCGATAAATCTGATGAGCAATTAATGAATTTTCTTGAACGTTACTTATTAGAATTAATTGAACCTGTTAACTATCATGTCGGTCAGGAGCAATTATTGCATGACATGGGAAAATATCAGCACTTGTTAGAAACATATTATCTATTAAAAAATGATCCATCCGCATTTAAGCAAAGTGTTGAATGGCTGCAAGAGTTTTTTACCGATCAAATAGAAACAATCAAGCAATGGCCGGATCAGTTTATCCTAAGTATTTTTTCTGTAATAAAAGAAAACAATGCATTTTATTTTGTTAATGAGAGAGACCAGCAGAAATATTTAATCAAAAATTTTAAGGCATTAAACCTAAAAAGCCTAGCAGCCAGAAAGCTTCGTGTGATCGCTTTGATTGTTCCAATTGGAGAAGACTATATTTCTACCCCACCAATTATTAGCGATCCAGACCAAGTTATTTTGGCAGCTTTAAGAAAAACATCTGCTGAAGAAGCTGCTGAAGATACAATCTTGTGGTATACCAGCTTCTTACACGATCAAATTGGCGAAGATATGGATGAGGTATTCGAAAGACTAGATAAGAAGTTTAGTGAAGAATTAGGTGATACTGCTGGTTGGGACGATGAAGCAGACAAGGAGGATCCACCTTTTTATCCCGCGCAAAGGCAAGCCCTTGAAACTCCAGAAGGTTTTGCACGCAGACTGTTGGCTCAGGATGAAACGCTAAACGAGTTTATTTATCGTGAGCAAATGATGACCTTCTTAGTACAAATTATTAATCGTTTTCCTCAAATGTTTTTTGCAAAATCCAATGCTTTTTCTTTACTGGAAGCTTTAAGAGACATTTTTACAGACGAAGAAGTTGACGATGAACAGTTTGAAATGTACAGCAATTTTGCTTCTCTTTTCTGGTACGGTTTTTTAAGAGAAAATATGGCTGATGAAATTAAAGAAATTGAACCTTATCAGGTTTCTAAAGATTATTGGTTTGAACAATTTATGTCTTGTTAATTCAAAAATGAGACTCCCTGATAATGCTTTTACGTTTTACTTTAAGCGTTGAATCCACTTAAACTTCAAACCAAGTAAGTGATCAAAATACTGAATGCAATGATTAAAGTTAGACTAGTCTCCAACTTTAGTCATTGCAAACAGTCATTTGAACACTTTTTTATTTTTCTATTGAGGAGCATTAATAAATACGCAGTTTACCATTCCTTGATAATTATTAGGTTCTAATAATTGCTCCCTTTTATACCTGATCAAGAATACGTAAAAAAAGCATAGAACTCATTTCTCTTACATAAAGTCTTTACACTTTAGTTTTAAATGAAGTAAAAAGGTTCTAAATACTGATTATTCCCAGTATCTAGAACCTTATTCTACTGATTAACCGACTGATCCTTCCATTTCAAACTGAATCAGACGATTTAATTCTACTGCATATTCCATTGGTAATTCCTTCGTAAATGGTTCAACAAATCCCATAACAATCATCTCAGTCGCTTCCTGTTCCGAAATACCACGACTCATTAGATAATACAGCTGTTCCTCAGAAATTTTAGAAACCTTGGCCTCATGCTCCAAAGAAACATTACCATTCATGATTTCGTTGTAAGGAATCGTATCCGAACGGGAAATGTCATCCATGATAATTGTATCACACTCAATGTGGCTAAATGAGCCTTCACTATTACGAGTAAAGCGAACTGTTCCACGATAATCTACTGCTCCGCCATCCTTCGCAATTGACTTAGAAACAATAGAACTAGAGGTATTTGGTGCATTATGAATCATTCGTGCACCATTGTCTAATACAATATTCTTTCCAGCAACAGCGATTGACAACATAGTACCACGAGCGCCTTTACCATTCATGTAAACACTCGGGTATTTCATAGTAACTTTAGAACCTAAGTTGCCATCGACCCATTCCATAGTAGCATTCTCTTGTGCTTGGCCTCTCTTAGTTTCTAAACTGTAAACATTATTGGACCAATTCTGAATCGTCGTATAACGACAATAGCCATCTTTTTTAACAAAAACTTCTACCACAGCTGCGTGCAGACTATCTGACGAATAAGTCGGAGCCGTACAGCCTTCAACATAATTGATGCTGGCGCCTTCATCTACAATAATCAAGGTACGTTCAAATTGTCCCGTATTGGCTGCATTGATTCGGAAATATGATTGAATTGGAATATCAGTTTGAACCCCTTTTGGTACGTAAATAAAGGTTCCACCTGACCAAGCAGCTGAATTTAAAGCAGCCAATTTATTATCTGATGGCGGTACCAAGGTACCAAAATATTCTTTAAACAATTCAGGATATTCCTTCAATGCAGAGTCGGTATCCGTAAAGACGATCCCTAATTTCTCAAATTCATCCTTCATATTATGGTAAACCACTTCTGACTCATACTGGGCCGAAGCACCTGCTAAGTATGCGCGTTCTGCTTCAGGAATTCCTAAGCGTTCAAAGGTTGTTTTGATTTCTTCAGGAACATCGTCCCAGTCACGAGCAGGCTTATTGCTTGATTTGATATAATAATTAATTTTATTGAAATCTAGGTCACTTAAATCTGGACCATAATCAGGCATATCTAGTTTGTAGAATGTTTCCAGAGATTTCAAACGAAACTCTAGCATCCACTCAGGTTCTCCTTTAACGCGGGAGATTTCGCGAATTACTTCTTCCGACAAACCTTCACCAGTCGTAAAGACGGGTTTTACATCGTCGTGGAAGCCAAATTGGTACTCATCTTGCAGTTCAGGTACAGTCATAGTTCCCGCTCCTATTCTTTATGAAATTGACCAGCTGTCGCTTTTCCCTCTTCATCAGTTAACGCTTTTCCTAAAGCTTTCCAAGCCAAAGTAGAGCACTTGATTCGAGCAGGAAACTTAGCTACCCCGCTAAGCATTGCCGCTTCACCTAAAGCATCAGTATCTTCGTCAGATAGTTGGTTGCCTTGAACCATTTGGGCAAAGCTGACAGCTAAATGTTCTGCTTCTTCAACACTTTTTCCGATCACAGCATCTGTCATCATGGATGCACTGGCTGTACTGATAGAACAACCGCTGCCGGAGAATGCAATATCATTGATTACACCGTCTTTAACCGACAGTTCTAGTTCAATGACATCACCACAGGTTGGATTGTTCATCTCGATTGTACGGGTAGACTCATTCAGCTTCCCAAAATGATGTGGGCGAGATGAATGGTCTAAAATTACTTGACGATACAAATTGTCTAATCTAGATAGCGCCATTTTTAAAAAACTCCTTTGTGGCTTCTAAAGCAAAAATTAAACGATCAGCATCAGCTTTTGTATTATAGAAATAAAAGCTGGCCCGAGCAGTTGCCGGCAAATTCAAGTATTTCATCAAAGGCTGTGCACAATGGTGTCCTGCTCTCACCGCAACTCCCTCCATGTCAAGGGCGGTTGCTAAGTCATGAGGATGCACACCCTCCAAGTTAAAGGATAAAACACCTGTATGACTTTCAGCGTCCTGCGGCCCATAAACAGTCAGGCCTTCAATAGCCTGCAGCTTAGGCAACACGTAATCAACTAGCTCTTGCTCATATTGATGAATATTATCCATCCCAATAGCAGTCAAATAATCAATGGCTGAGCCTAAAGCAATGGCACCAGCAATATTGGGTGTTCCTGCTTCAAATTTCCAAGGCAGTTCTTTCCACGTGCTGTCATACAAATTAACAAAATCGATCATTTCCCCGCCAAATTCAACGGGTTCCATTTGCTCTAAAAGCGTTCTTTTGCCATATAATACACCAATTCCAGTCGGACCGCACATCTTATGTCCACTAAAAGCAAAGAAATCACAATCTAATGCTTGAACATCTACCTTCATGTGAGGAGTTGATTGAGCACCGTCTACAATCATGATCGCTCCATTTTCATGAGCAAGCTCTGTTAACTGACTAATTGGATTAACCACACCTAAAACATTGGATACTTGAGCAACTGAAACAATCGCTGTTCTTTCATTGATCACCTGCTGCGCTTCTCCCAGATCAATAACCCCGTATTCATCCATAGAAAGATATCGCAGTTTAGCACCTTTACGCTTTGCCAGTTGTTGCCAAGGGATAATGTTCGAATGATGCTCCATAAAAGAAATGACAATTTCATCACCTTCGTTTACGAAAGCATCCCCATAGCTGCGGGACAACCAGTTTAACCCAGTTGTTGTTCCCCGGGTAAACAGGACCTCAGCAGTTTCTCTTGCATTGATAAAAGCTCGCGCCTTTTCCCGAGCACCTTCATACTTCGCGGTAGCCCGTTCCGCTAATGTATGAACCCCACGATGAACGTTGGCATTATCATTTTCATAGTAATAGCGCATAGCATCTAATACTTGTTTAGGCTTTTGCGTAGTCGCTGCATTGTCTAAGTAGACTAACGGTTCATCATTTACTTCTTGAAAAAGAATCGGAAAATCTTCCCGAACTTTGGTAAAATCGATCATTATTTTTTCAACTTCCCTTCGATCGTATCGATCAGTTGATCTTGAGCAGCTTTCACCGGAATAGCAGTTAAGACAGGGCCTAAAAATCCACGAATGACCAAACGTTCAGCTTCATCTTTAGCTAGACCACGACTCATTAAATAGAATAATTCATCAGGATCTACCCGACCAACACTAGCAGCATGTCCAGCAGTGACTTCATTTTCTTCAATCAGCAGAATTGGATTGGCATCACCCCGTGACTTAGTCGACAACATCAAAACACGGCTTTCTTGTTGTGCATCTGCTCCTTTTGCACCTCGTAAAATATGACCAATTCCGTTAAAGGTTAACGTTGATTTTTCTAGAATAACTCCGTGCTGTAAAATATGACCAATCGTATGCGGTGCTTTGTTGGTCACACGAGTATCAATTCCTTGAATTTGCTTACCCGTACTGATAGCAACAATTTTTACTTCAGAATGAGCACCTTCACCAACTAAATCGGAATCAAAATCTGCAATCACATTACCATCATTCATAATCCCGATTGCCCAGTCGATCATTGAATCTCGCATCAAGTAGCCGCGACGATTCATATAAGTTGCCATATTATTGCCTAAAGTATCGATTGCTGAGAACTTAATACGAGCACCCGGTTTAGCAATAACTTCTACCACGACATTCCCAGATATCTTTTTAGCCTCAGCACCTTGAGAATCAAAACGCTCCAAGTAAGAGAACTCACTATTTTCTTCAGCAATAATTAGGATATGTTTAAAGAAATGCGCGTCGTCATTGCCATTATGGATGAACAACGATTCCAACGCTTCCTCAATTACAACATTTTTAGGAACATACAAGAAAACGCCATTGTTCATAAAAGCTGCATGCAAAGCAGTCAGTGAATTCTCATCCATGGGAACAGCCTGCTGCATATAATACTCTTTAACCAATTCTGAATGTTCTTTCATCGCTGTCATTAGATCAGTAAAAATGACACCTTTTTCAACTAATTCAGGTGAAATTTGTTCAAATATTGTTGTATCTCCTGCTTGAACAACCATTGGATTGTCTGCCATTTGTTCAAAATCAGGAACTGTCCCTGCTTCCAATTGACGTTCCGGCTTTACATTATACAAATTCCAACGAGCAAATTTTACTTTTTCGATGACCGGTAACGGCAAATCTTCAATCTTTTCCAAAGCAGCCAATCGAAGGTCAGTCATCCATTGAGGTTCTTCCCATGAAGCAGAATAAGACTTCACGGCATCAAGATAATCTATCCATTTTGTCATTTATCTTGCCTCCTACACTTCTTCTTTGTATTCAATACCTAATTCAGCTGAGATACCAGCATAACCTTCAGATTCCAGACGTTTTGCCAATTCAGAATCACCAGTTAGTACCACTCGGCCATCCATCATGATATGAACCACGTCAGGTACAATATAATTTAACAGGCGTTGATAGTGAGTGATGATTAACGCTCCAAAGTTATCTCCGCGCATCGCATTGATTCCTTTTGATACAACCTTCAAGGCATCAATATCCAATCCTGAATCGATCTCGTCCAAAATAGCAAAAGTTGGTTCAATCATCAACAATTGAAGAATTTCATTCCGTTTCTTTTCGCCGCCAGAAAAGCCTTCGTTTAAGTAGCGTTCCGCCATTTCTTCCGGCATATTCAGCAATTCCATTTTAGCATCTAATTTTTTCAAAAAGTTCATGACTGAAATCTTGTCTGCTTCTTCACGACCCGCATTCATTGCTGCTCGCATAAATTCAGCATTGCTGATTCCAGGGATTTCGCTAGGGTACTGCATGGCTAAAAACAAACCTAAACGTGCCCGTTCATCCACTTCTAATTCCAAAACATTGGTTCCGTCAAACAAGATTTCTCCTTGTGTAACTTCGTAATTAGGATTTCCCATAATTGCTGCTGAAAGGGTTGATTTACCCGTTCCGTTTGGCCCCATGATGGCATGGATTTCTCCAGTTTTCATCGTTAAGTTGACGCCTTTTAAAATTTCTTTATCTTCAATGGATACATGCAAATCTTTAATCTCTAAAACAGACATGAAATTCCCTCCAAAATATTTTTTCGTTCTCACCTATTTTAGACTAATTGAGAATGTAATTCAAACTAATTCGGTCATTTTCTAAAAGAAAACTAGAATTTGTTTAGAATCATTCTTGTATTAGCGCAATTAGAAAATTATACACTCGCCTGAACCAGAACTATCTAGTACAAACACTTTATATGATGATTGTGTAATTTCTTCATTTTTTCCGCTGCTAATGGTTGATCGGTGATCAAATAATCAATTTCATGGCAAGCAATCCCTTGATACATGTATTTATGATCCAACTTATCAGCGGTTGCTAATACCACCAATTGATTGGCTTGTCGACGAAAGGCCTTCTTCATAAACGCTTCACCTTCGTGTGTTTCAGTAACACCATGCTCAAAATCTAGTCCTCGGCAACCGATAAAAGCCATGTCAGCATTATAACTTAGACTGTCATTATAAGCTTTTGATCCATTGATCGTTGCCCGCTTTGGTACAATTGACCCACCCAATATAGAAACATGCGCTGAAGTAAATTCGCTTAACATAGCCGCAGTCAGTACTCCGTTAGTTATAATTTGTAACCCGTCAAACTTACTTAGATTCTTAATCAAATGCAGACTAGTTGTACTGGAATCCAGAAAAATCACCATGTCGTCCTTGATCAAGGTTGCAGCAACATTAGCTATGTACTGCTTATTGTCCTCTTCATCCAACCGAGTGACCTTCATTAAATAAGGTACATCAATTTTTTTATTATCAACAATCATCGCTCCACCGCGTGTTCGACGAATTAGTCCACTTTTTTCCAGCATGATTAAATCTCGTTTAACAGTAGCCTCACTATAATTCACCAGTTCAATTAAATCGACTACACGGGCAAATTGATTCACCTTCAAATAATTGACAATCTGCTGCTGACGATCTTCAATGACACTTAGCATAAAATATTGCTCCTCTCTATATGATGGTTGCTAATTCAATTTTAGCGTTCATTGAAAAAGAAAGGCAACCCTTTTTGTTTGTAGCCAAAAGGGTTGCCTTTCTTATTGTTGATTAATATAAATCAGCCTTACCTACTGTTTGAAGTACCGTCATTTTATGACGTACAACAGCTTTTACTTTTTCATTTGCCCCTGGGAAAACATCTCCTGGCTCAAGCATGTCAGGATTCTCTGATAAAATTTCCCGCAAAGCATCAAAGAAAACACTCTTTAAATCGGAACTTAAATTTACCTTAGCTACTCCATGTTTCACAGCTTCACTTACTTCTGAATCTGGATTACCAGAGCCACCATGTAGAACAAAAGGAATATCAATTCGTTTATTTAACTCCTTAAGCAATTCAATGTTCAGCTTAGGCGTCATATTTTTTGGATAAAGTCCATGAGCCGTTCCAATTGCAACTGCTAATGTATCAATTCCTGTTTCCTTAACGAAGGTCTCTGCCTGATCTGGATCGGTGTAAATAATATTGGCAGATCCACCTTCTGCAGAACCGTTGTTGCCAATTGTTCCTAATTCCGCTTCCACCGAAACATTCACGTTATGCGCTAATTCAACAACCTGTTTAGTTATAGCCAAATTATCCTCATAAGGCTGAGCAGAAGCATCAATCATTACGGAGGTGTAACCATTGCGAATCGCTCGCATAACATCTTTGATCGTACCACCATGATCCATGTGAATTACCACTGGAACACTGCTGTTATGGGCATATTCACGGGCTGCCGCGACAAACTCATTATTCAGATAAGCAATCTCATCAGGATGGATTTCTAAGATAACTGGTGCATTTTGAACCTCAGCTTCTTCCATAATTGCCTTCATCATGTCATAACTGCAAATGTTAAATGCAGGCACTGCAAACTTATTTTCTTTAGCAACAGCCAGTAAATCCTTCATTGTATATAACATTATACTTCCACCTCATTAGTTAATTTTTCTTCTGTTTCTTCTATTGTTACAGGTTTCTTTAACAAGCCAACCGACAAAGCGGTGACAACTGTTCCTGCCACCAAAGCTAGAAGATACATTGGCAGGTTGTTCATTACATTAGGAATCAGCATTACCCATATTCCGCCGTGGGGAGCCATTGAAGTTACACCAGCTGCCATTGAAATACCCGCCGCTGTAGCTGATCCCAGCATTAGGCTTGGGATAACCCGGATAGGATCGGCCACTGCAAAAGGAATGGCCCCTTCAGTGATATAAGAAGCGCCTAAAATCCAGCAGGACTGTCCGGATGTCCGCTCTTCTTTGGTAAATTTATTTTTGAACAAGATAGTAGCTAGCGCCAGTCCTAGAGGCGGTGTCATTCCTGCTGCCATACAAGCTGCGATTGGTGCATTTACTCCCGCAGACATTAAACCAATTGAAAAGGTAGAAATAGATTTGTTAATTGGGCCTCCCATGTCCGCTGCCATCATTACACCGATCAGTAGACCAAACAGCAATCCCGAGGTATTACCAAGTCCGTTTAACCAAGAAGTCAATGCATCTAAAACCCATGCAATTGGCTGATCGATCAAAAAGACCATGGCTAAACCGATCAATAAAATAGAGACTAATGGAACTACAATTAGTTGGTAAATAGCCGCAAATTGTTTTTTGATAGAAATTTTATTTGCCATGAAGTTAGTCACATAACCTGCTAACAGACCGCCAATCATCCCGCCTAAAAATCCTGATCCACCATTTGCGGCAAGTAAGCCCGCGACGATTCCTGGAGCAAATCCTGGCTTGCCAGCTATCGAACTAGCAATTCCTGCTCCTAACGCTGGTACCATCATGGCAAAGGCTGTACCACCGCCAATAGTAGAAAGTGCACCTGCCAACACATTGTAATCCGCTGACTCAGGATCAGACGCGGTGATACCAAATGCAAAACTCAGTGCAATAATGATTCCACCCGCAATGACAAATGGCAGCATGTAGTTTACACCATTCATAAAGTGATTATAGATTCCTGCTTTTTGCTGGGAAGACTCAGCTTTTTTTTCAGAAGATACTCGCATCGTCCCTTGATTGTTTAGCGCTTCTTCAATAACTTTCTCTGCTTCCTTAATAGCTCTACCAGTTGAAACTCGCTTAACCTCTTTGCCAGCAAAACGAGATAGGTCAATGTCTTTATCCACCGCAATAATAATGGCGTCTGCTGCTTCGATCTCAGCCCTTGTTAATTCATTTTCAACTTTAGCTCCCTGCGTTTCAAACTTTGCTTGATATCCCAAGCTGGCTGCAGTTACTTCTAGCTTTTCCGCCGACATATAAGTGTGGGCAATCCCTGTAGGACAAGCAGTAATTCCGACAATCTTCATAATGATTCCTCCCATTTCTTCTCGACCAATTTAAGAAACTGTTTCGGTCGTATTTCCAATAATTTTCATTACTTCATCTGAACTAGCAGCCGCTTTTAATTGATCTCTAAACTCCTTATTCATGAGTTTTCGAGATAATGTACTTAAAATAGCTAAATGCATGTCAGAATTCTTTTTGGGAACTAAAATAGCAAATACACATTCAATTGGCTGATCATCTAATCCTTGATAATCTTTCATACTGCTACCATGAACAAAACACACTGTTGGTTTTAAGACGTGCCTACTTTTAGCATGCGGAATTCCAAAACCATCCTCAATTCCTGTTGATGTTTCAGCTTCTCGCTTGTATAGATCTTTTACGATATTCTTAGCTTTAGTTGCCCGACCATTTTCCTCCAGCAGCTGACCGATTTGTTCAAACAAGTCTCTCTTTGATCTGATTGAATCATCAAAAATAACTAAATCACTCATCATCATACTAGATAGATTCATTAAAACACTTCCCCTAATAGTTATGTTAACGTTTTCCTTCATCTGTGATCACTATAGCATCGTTAACTAAACCGTTCAATGTTTTGAATGTTTTTAGGTAAACAAGTCTTTTTTAGCTCTTTTCGTTCAAATTAGTTGAACGAAAACGTTCACTAGTCTTTTGTTTTTTTATGTATAACAGAAATTCGAATAGAACTTACAAAATAACTAAAAAAAGCCTTCTCGACGTTTAGATCACTCTAATCCGTCAAGAAGGCTTTATCCATTCTATTGTTTATTCATTTACTGGCTTTACAGATCCATCCCATTTTTCTAGAATCCAGTCTTGAACATCTTTGCTATGCAGAACTTCCATTAGCTTTTGGATACGTTCATCATCCTTGTCTTCTGAACGAGTTGCCACAATGTTTACGTAAGGAGAGTTATCACTTTCCAGCAAGACAGAGTCTTTAATTGGATTTAAACCGGCACCGTAAGCGAAGTTCGCATTGATTGCCACCAAATCTCCTTCATCATTGCTATAAGTTGAAGCCAATAATTCTGGATTTACTTCATGGTTAAATTTTAGATTTTTAGGATTGTCTTTAATGTCATCAAAAGTTGCTGTTTCAATATCCACACCGTCTTTTACGGTAACTAGATCAGCTGCTTCTAAAATCGAAATTACTCGACCCCAGTCAGATTCAGAGTTAGACGAAATAATGGTTGCTCCATCCTTTAAATCTTTGATGTCAGTAATTTTCTTAGAATACAAGCCCATTGGTTCAATATGAACAGCTCCTACATCAGCAAAATCATAATCATTCTCTGACACAGCTTTTTCAAAGAAAGGTTTGTGTTGGAAGTAGTTTGCATCCAAATCACCTTCTGCCAGTGACTTATTCGGCAGCACATAATCATCGAACTTCTTAACTTCTAAATCAATGCCTTCTTTTGCCAAAATCGGCTTAACATGTTCCAAAATTTCCGCATGAGGTGTTGGCGATGCTCCTACAACTAAAGTTTTGTTGCTAGCTTCTCCACCACTGCTGTCAGTTGAGCTGTCACCGCCGCTTCCACAAGCTGCCAAACCAACCGTCACTAAAGCAACTGCTGCTAAACCTAAAAATTTCTTTTTCATCCTATTTTCCTCCAATTTTTATCGTTTATCTGTTTTCTTCGTCAAGAAGTCACCGACTCCTTGAACGATAAACACAATAATTAAAATAATGACCGTTGCCAGTAAAGTAACAGTATAATTGCCTCGCTGATAACCTTCTTGCCAAGCCAAGGCACCTAATCCACCTGCACCAATGGCACCAGCCATGGCAGTAAAACCAATCATAGTGATGGTTGTAACCGTAATTCCTGAGATCAAAGCTGGCAAACTTTCTGGAATCAATACTTTATAGATGACTTCTAAATAGCTGGCACCCATTGAATCAGCTGCCTCCAATACACCGCTATCTACTTCACGAAAAGCAATTTCGACTAAGCGAGCATAAAAAGGAGCCGCTGACAGAACCAAAGCTGGAATGGCTGCTTTAGCCCCCAACATCGTTCCAACCAATAATTTGGTGAACGGAATGATCAAAACCATTAAAATCATAAATGGTGTTGAACGAAAAATATTTCCGATAATTGATACAACGCCATACAATAGACTTCTAACGCCGTTTTTCTTTCTTCCTAGCGTATATAGAGCCAACCCTAAAAGTAAACCAATCACAAAGACTAGAATCATTGAAGCAATCGTCATAAATAACGTATCAAAAATAGCCTGTCTCAAAGTTTCTGTGTCAATCTGCTCAAAATTCAGATAAGTTTCGCTAAAGCTTTTATCCACGATGGATCACCTCCACGTCAACATTTTGGCTGCGAATAAACGCCAAGGCTTGATCAATTTCCGTTGAAGCTCCAGTCAATTGTACAGTCAATGTGCCAAACGAATTACCATCTGCTCGTTCAATATTGCCATACACAATACTGATGTCTACTTGGAATTTTCGAATTGCCTGAGATACCACCGGTTCGCCAGCATTGTTTTCTAAAAAATGCAAAGTGACTAACGTACCATCAGGGTTTTCTTTCAGAAATTCTTTCGTTAACTCTGATGTATCCGACTTTGGTTCCAATTCCTGTTGAACAAATAGCTTCGTAACTTCTTGTTGTGGGTGACGGAAAACATCTTTCACAAACCCTTCCTCCACAATTTTCCCTTGTTCCATGACAGCCACCTTATTGCAAATCTTGCGAATAACATTCATCTCATGGGTTATTAGAACAATCGTTAAGCCCAGCTTTTCATTGATATCTGCCAACAGCTCCAATACCTCTTCGGTTGTTTGCGGATCTAATGCACTAGTAGCTTCATCACAAAGTAAAATATCTGGATCGTTGGCTAAAGCTCGGGCAATTCCCACCCGCTGCTTTTGCCCACCTGATAATTGTGCTGGATAGGCATCGCCACGACCTTCCAGTCCGACCAGCTTCAGCAACTCCTCTGCTTTTTGTTTGCGCTGTTCTTTTGCAACTCCTGCCAGCTCTAACGGCAGTTGGATATTTTCCAAAACGGTTCGAGACCATAACAGGTTGAAATGCTGAAAGATCATGCCAACTTTTTTACGAAAACTCCGTAAATCTGTCCCATGCATTTTAGCTACGTCTTGACCTTTAATAACTACTTCACCTTTAGTCGCTGTTTCTAATCCATTTAATAAACGGACTAATGTACTTTTTCCTGCTCCAGAATAGCCGACAATTCCATAGACATCTTTAGGCTCAACTGATAAGTCCACTCCGCTGACTGCGTGGATCTGACCACTCTTGCCAGAAAACGTCTTTTCTACTTGGCGTAATTCAATTAATGCCATTACTCTTCCCCCTTGAAAAATAAAAAAGCTTCCGTCCTAAATGCACTTGTATACACTTAGGACGAAAGCTTGACTTTCGTGTTACCACCTATATTTGTGATTGCCTCGCGACAACCACCTCATCCAGTACTTGAACGTTGCAATTCGCATACTGAGGTGCTGTAACGGGCACTCCCGTAACTGACTCACTTACGCTCGTCAATTCTGCTCAAAGACCATCTTCCATCTCATTATCGTTATCCCCTCTCAGCTTAACGGGACTCTCTTAGAACGTTCATCAGATGTACTCTTCTTTTCATTGCTTTCTCATATGATATGAGAGGATTATAACAAATTTAAAATTTATCTGTCAATCCATTTTATCTTTTTTCTTAAAGTGTTTCGAATTCTTCAACATCAACTTGTCTAAAAGACAACAGCCAAGCATCCAACTCATCCTCGGTATTCAAGGCGGCAGGGTCCTTTTCTGCTTTTTCATTAATTGAAGAAACTACTCCTGTTACTGGACTTTTGAACTCACTTACGGCCTTTTCTGCTTCAACTTCTAAAAATGGTTCGCCAGCTTTAATTGTTTGACCAATTTTTGGAAAAGAGACAAATGAGACTTCGCCTAATTCATCTTGCATTTCTTTTGTCAGTCCCATACAAAAATCCTTATCATTGTGCAAAATCCATAATCCATCTTTTTTCTTTAGATGTGTCATTTTATTCAAGTGCTCCTTTATATGCGTCTTCGTTAAATCCATTGATCAAAAATTTTCCTTCTTTAACAATCATCGGCCGTTTAACCAACATGCCGTCGCTAGACAATATACGACTTGCTTCTGAAATCGTCAAGTCATTTATTTGATCCTTAAGATTTAGTTCACGATATTTCATACCGCTTGTGTTGAAAAAACGGCGAAGTGGTAAATCTGACGATTCAATCAACTTCTCAAACTCTTCCGCTGAAGGTGTCTGAGTAATCAAATCAATTGCTTCAAAATCAATTGCTTGCTGAGTTAACCAAGCCTTGGCTTTCTTACAGGTTGAACATTTAGCATATTCATAAAACTTATACACGACGGCTCCTCCTATTTTCCAGCTTTTTCGCAGTTTGGTACCGCATCGACAAGATCAATCCAATCCCCATCATATTACCTAAAATAGATGAACCACCTTGACTGATAAATGGCAATGGGATACCTGTTAAAGGTAACAGCCCAATGTTTGCACCAATATTTTCAAATACATGGAACAAAATCATCATAATAATACCTGTTGCGATATAAGCATAAAATTCATTATTCATATCAAAGCATACACGAATCATACGATAAATCAATACAAAATACAGGAGTATCACAAATGCTCCACCAATAAAACCAAAGTTCTCGCCAATGACACTAAAGATCATATCTGATTCACGAACCGGCACATAAACGTTGCTCACATTATAGCCTGTTCCAAACATTCCGCCAGAGCCTATAGCCATTAATGCATGAGCTAGTTGAAAGCTCTGTCCTTGAGGATCATGGAATGGATCTAACCATGAATCAATCCGAGCAAATTGATAGCTTTTAAAGCCCACATGAGTCAACAGCTCACGTCCAAACTCTGTCGTTACTAACAAAATAATTGATGTACCTAAAACAGCAACAATTATGATACTTGGAACCACAATCAGCCAAGAAATTCCGGACATTAAAAACATGCCCGCAAAAATTGCTAAGAAAACCAGCATTGTCCCGAAATCTTTTTGCATCATTACCAAAACTAACACGGGAATAGTTACCAAGAATAGCTTGCCGATTAAGAATAAGTCAGTTTTCAATGTACGTAAATGATTTTTCAAATTGTGCTGAGTAATAATCAGCGCCATCATTAAAATGTAAGCAACTTTCATCAATTCAGATGGTTGAAAGGTCATAGTCCCCACCCTAAACCAGTTCTTTGAACCTGTAGAGGTTGCCAGTTCTGGATCATAATATCGCAGTAATGCTAACATTACGGCTAATCCAATAACATACAGAAACGGCGTTATTCGCCATAACCACTTTGCATCCAAATGCATAATAATTACTACTACTAAGGCACCAAGCGCATACCATAAACCTTGCATAGCGATGCCGCGAAAAATATTTGGATCTCTTGGGTCGTGTGTCAACGCCACATAGAGGGAAAGCAAACCAATCAGACAAAGTAAGAAGACTGGCAAAATTACCCCGTAATCAATACGATTGTCTTTATTTCTTTTTAGCGTATCCATGTCTCATCCCTTTTCCAACGATATACTTGCCTATTATAGCCGCTTCCTATCATAAATAAAAGGTAGCTTGGCTGACTTTGTAAAAAATTTATTCTTCTTTTTTTCTTTGTGTAATTTCCTTTAATAACAGCCAGATTACCAGCTGTATTATCATAAATAGGAGTACAAATTGCAGCTTTTCTATGTTCCAAATGCCCAGCAACAAATTTAACGTTGACAGTGGGCGGAGAAGCAGTTCAATTGAATGGATGCGATCAAACCGACCTATATAAATGGCAATTGCGGCTAAAAATGCCAAAACAAACAAATACAACCAAAAAAATCTTTTTACATTGGGTAATTGTCTAACTAGTTGGAAGACTTGGTTCATTCCAACAACTACCATTACTATGATCGGTAGTACCAACAAAAGAAAAAATAGCCACTCTTTGGGGTCATTTTGAAATCCTCCCCCACTTCGGTAAATGTTTAAAGACTCTAAGTGTAATAAATCAGTCAATAAATACGGAATATTAGGGAAAAATAGAAGCCATATCCCGCTGAACAAATAACGCCATTTCCCATGTACCCGCAGTGTTAAACAGCCAAATTCGATTGGCAGCCAAGCTAAAAAAACGTTCAGAGCCATAAATGAGAAGGGAGTGGTACAAAGTATCATAGTAATTATATAAGCCAGCAAAAGAACCCGATAAATAATTGGTTTATATTGAATTTCCATCTATTAAAGCCTCTTTCTGTGATTCCTTTATGCGTAAACAAAGTCGATAACCCTCGCTGAAGGATTACCGACTAAAGTTAAATAGAAAAAATATAGAAAAACACCGTCATACTCCAAGTATAAATCTTGATATGACGGCGTTTTAAGGTAGTGCCAGCTGCAGGGATCGAACCTGTGACCTGCGCGTTACGAGTGCGCTGCTCTACCAACTGAGCTAAGCTGGCTAATTAATACAAATGAAATTATAGAAAACTTTTAACAAAAAGTAAAGCCCCAACTCCTCCAAAAAGCGGTTACATGAAATTTTATGAAAAATGTGGTATAATTGAACAGTACAGTATAAAGGGGGAATTTTTTACATGGCAACATTTGGTAAAATGACAACGCAGATTGACCCTTCAGAAGCAGGAAAAGCATTTCCTGTTGAGACACGTGTAATGTTCACTATTCGCAATCAACCTCAAACTGGTGTTATTACAAAGCAATTAAAAAATGCAGCGGTTGTAGAGCTAGATGAAAATGCCAAGAATGGCGAATTAGTCAATCATTCTAATGGGGTTGTAGTTATTAACTATAAACAAATGAAAAAAATTCAGTGATCCTAAATGGATCACTGAATTTTTTTATTTAGTTCCAAATAATCTGTCACCAGCATCGCCTAAACCAGGAACAATATAGCCATGCTCATTCAAATGATCATCTAAAGCAGCTGTGTAAATATCAACATCTGGATGTGCTTCTTGCAGTGCTTTTACCCCTTCAGGAGCTGCCACTAAACAAACAAATTTCATGTTTGAGGCACCGCGTTTCTTCAACGAATCAATTGCCATAATAGCAGATCCACCTGTTGCCAACATTGGGTCAACAATAAATAATTGACGGCTATCAATATCATCTGGCATTTTGAAGAAATACTCATGAGGCTCCAGCGTCTCTTCATCACGGAACATGCCAATGTGTCCAACTTTAGCAGCAGGAATTAATTCTAAAATTCCATCAACCATTCCGATACCTGCACGCAGAATCGGAACAATCGCTACTTTTTTACCTGACAATGTTTTTTGAATAGATGTTTCAATTGGTGTTTCGATTTCAATATCCTCTAAAGGCATGTCACGAGATACTTCATAGGCCATCAAATTGGCGATTTCACCAACAACCTCACGAAATACTTTCGTTCCACATTCCTTGTCTCGGATAATGGTTAATTTGTGTTGAATTAATGGATGATCAATTACTTGAAACTTTCCCATAATGAATAGCTCCTCATCTATAATTTACTTTTATTATAAGGTAATCTTCACTAGAAAACTAGTCATAATCCTAGTCATTAAGCGGATGTGCGTCGGTTAATTCCAAAACCGCTTTTCTTACAGCCTCTAAACGACTTTCATCGCCTTTTGAACGCAAGGTTTCGACAATTAGTTCAGCGACTTTTCTTGTATCTTCTTCTTTAAACCCACGACTAGTAATAGCTGGTGTACCGATTCGAATACCGCTTGTTTGGAACGGACTCTTCGTTTCAAAAGGAATAGAATTTTTATTGACTGTAATATGAACAGAATCCAATAAATGTTCTGCCTCTTTACCCGTCATCTCAAACTCAGTAACATCAACTAAAATAAGATGATTATCACTTCCGCCGGAAATGACACGGCTTTCTGGTGCTTGGTTGAAAACCTTCACCATAGCCTGAATATTATCTAACACTTGTTGTGAGTAGTCTTTAAAATCATCAGACATTGCCTCTTTTAAAGCGATTGCTTTAGCAGCAATTATATGTTCTAATGGTCCCCCTTGAGTTCCTGGGAAAACAGCACTATTGATTTTTTTAGCCAAATCTTCATCATTGGTTAAAATTAATCCACCTCTTGGTCCGCGCAACGTTTTGTGAGTAGTTGTTGTTACAATGTCAGCGTAAGGAACGGGACTTGGATGTAATCCTGCAGCCACTAGCCCAGCAATATGAGCCATATCCACCATTAGTTTTGCTCCTACTTCGTCAGCAATCTCACGGAAGCGTGCAAAATCAATGGTGCGACTGTAAGCACTAGCACCGGCAATAATCAATTTAGGTTGATGCTTACGTGCTAGGATACGTACAACTTCATAATCAATTACTTCGGTTGCTGGATCGACACCATAAGCCACAAAGTGATAAGTCTTTCCGCTAAAGTTTACAGGAGAACCATGAGTTAAATGTCCACCAGCTGCCAAGTCCATTCCTAAAACAGTATCGCCGGCTTCAATTAATGAAAGGTACGCCGCTTGGTTGGCCTGAGAACCAGAATGGGGTTGAACATTAGCAAATTTCGCACCAAACAGCTCTTTAGCCCGATCAATCGCTAAATTTTCAACAATATCAACGAATTCACAGCCTCCATAATATCGTCGTCCTGGATACCCTTCTGCATACTTATTGGTTAAAATACTCCCTTGTGCTGCACGAACTGCTCCAGAAACAATATTTTCTGAAGCAATCAACTCCAAGTTGTTTTGTTGCCGCTGCGTTTCTTTCTCTATGGCTTCCCATACATCGGGATCTAATGCTTGATAATTCAAATACATCCTCACCTTTCCTGATTGTTGTATCTAGTATACGAAAAGATTGACATATAATCGAATGTTTTGGCTAATTTTTTTTAAAATATTTTTGGGCGGCGGCTTTTTTCAGCCGATTCATATAGGCTGCACCTAATTCATTTTCTCTAAACACCTGAGCCAAAATCACGTCACTACGCCCAGCTTCATCCAATGAGCGTAAGCCGCTGTATAAACCGCGAGTAGCTGATTCTATAGAATCATCTGCAAAAATATAATAGTCTGCTGCCTGATATTTCTCTGTAATTGACGGTCCAGCTAATAGTGCAACACGTTTGTACTTTTGTTCAGCCCATTCAACTGCCTGATCCCAATCCTCGTCTCTGACCATGACAACAGGAGTGTCTGGTGCATAATGTTTATATTTCATCCCTGGAGCTTTAGGAGATTCACTTTCCTTTACTAAATGCTTGTCTAGGAAAACTTCTACTTGCAGAACTTCCTCTAACTTTTCCTTAGTTACGGCACCTGGACGTAAAATAACAGGTTCGTCTCCACTTAAATCTAATACTGTCGATTCCACGCCAATTTGTGTTGCTCCATCATCTAAAATACCAGCTATTTTTCCTTTTAAATCATGATAAACATGTGCTGCAGTCGTAGGACTTGGTTTGCCAGAAGTATTTGCACTAGGCCCTACCAACGGAGCGGCCGTCTTGCGAATCAATTCAATAGTTATTTTATTATCTGGCATTCGAAAGGCAGCTGTGGATAAACCGCCTGTTACAACAGGACTTAAGCTGTTCTTTTTAATTGGAAAAATCAAGGTAAGTGGACCTGGCCAGAAGTGCTGAATAATTTTTTCAGTCAGTGGATGATAGTTGTCCACAAATACTTTTGTCATTTCAAAATCTGCGACATGAACAATTAACGGGTTATCGCTAGGACGTCCTTTAACCTGAAATACTCGCTTGACTGATTCGGGTAAAAGTGCATCAGCTCCTAATCCATAGACCGTTTCGGTAGGAAAGGCTACCAACTCCCCATCTCTCAACAGTTTAGCTGCATAGTCCAATTGCTCTGCTTGGAATATTTTCGTTTCCACAGTTTATCCACAGCTCCTTTTTTCTAATTTCTCGTTCTATCAAATGTTTCTTAACGGCTATCCACGGACTGTGGATATTGATTTTGTCAAGTGTGCATAACCTTGTTGATAACTTTTAAACAGCTCTATCACTTGATAAATCAATGTTCTTTTATAAATTCATCGGTTCAAAAAAATTTTATCCACACTAATTTTATCTACGAAACAACAATCATACGGTCATTGCCAGATAAATCTTTTTTTACTTCAACATATTTGTCAGGAAAAGCAGTCTCCATTATCTCTTTAACTAGTGAACCTTGTTTAAAACCAATCTCCAATAATACCATTCCGTCTGGCTTTAAGCAGTTTGGAGCTTCTTCAGCAATCTTTTGATATATAGCCAATCCATCGTTTTCAGCAAATAAAGCTTTTTTAGGCTCATAGGTTCGAACACTCTCATCCATTAACATCCATTCAGAATGACTAATATAAGGCGGATTACTAATAATAATATCTTGCGGCTCACTGATAGTTGATAAAACATCACCCAAATAAAATGAAACACTTGCTTTTAGATTGCTAGCATTTTCTTCAGCAACCTTCAGCGTTTCTTCTGCGATGTCGACAGCTTGAACCTGCCAATCAGGACGTGCTAATTTCAAACTAATCGCAATTGCTCCTGTTCCTGTTCCTATGTCTACAACTTTTAAACACTGCCGCTGTTGATTTTTTTCTAAACAAAGCATAACTAGCTCTTCGGTTTCTGGACGAGGAATCAGAGTATCCTTCGTCACTTTAAAGCGATGACCTAAAAAATCACTGTAACCTAAAATATATTGAGCTGGGATGTATTTAAGAAGCTGCTGAGTATCTGCTTGAATGCACTTCTCTTCTTCAACCGTGATTGCTTCACGCATATGTAAAAGCCACTGGGTCTTGTCCCAGCCCTTACGTTCTAGAAATAGGTATTCAATTGCATAGCCTTCTAGACCTGCTTCTTCTAAAAAAGAAGAAGCCCTTGAAAGGACTTCTACGTAGGTTTTAACCATTTTGCATCTCTTCCAGTTTCTTCGTTTGATCATACATAATCAAGGCATCGATAATTTCGTCCAGCTTACCAGTTAAAATTTGATCTAATTTCTGGATCGTTAAACCAATTCGATGATCGGTTACGCGATTTTGCGGAAAATTATAGGTACGGATACGTTCAGAACGATCTCCTGTCCCAACCGCTGATTTACGACTTGCATCATATTCAGACTGAGCTTCTTGCGAAATCTTATCGTATACTCGTGCTCTTAAGACTTTCATCGCTTTCTCACGATTTTTCAACTGTGAACGTTCGTCCTGCATTGCGACTACTACACCTGTGGGAATATGGGTCAGACGTACAGCTGAAGCAGTCTTATTAACGTGCTGTCCACCAGCTCCAGAAGCATGATAAATATCTGTACGAATATCTTTTTCATCAATATCAATTTCAACTTCTTCTGCTTCAGGCATAACAACAACAGTTGCGGTAGAAGTATGAATTCGTCCTTGTGATTCCGTTGAAGGCACACGTTGTACTCGATGAGCTCCACTTTCGTATTTTAATTTCGAAAATACATTGTCTCCGGTAATCATCATGATTACTTCTTTGTAGCCACCGATACCCGTAACATTGGCATCCATGACTTCCGTTTTCCAACCTTGTGCTTCAGCATAACGCTGGTACATATTAAATAGGTCACCAGCAAATAGTGCTGCTTCATCGCCACCAGCTGCCCCACGAATTTCCATGATAATGTTTTTGTCATCATTCGGATCTTTGGGCAGTAGTAAAATTTTGATTTCTTCTTCTAAAACTTCTTTTTCTTTTTTTAATTCTGACAATTCTTCTTTTGCCATTTCAGCCATGTCAGCTTCCAGATTTTCACCTAGTAATTCCTCAGCTTCGCTGATTCCCTCAATTACTTTTTTGTAACGACGGTAGGTTTCAACGGTTTCACGGATACTTGCCTCTTCTTTAGAAAGCTTCATAAACCGTTGTGTATCAGTAATAACCTCCGGATCACTTAGTAATTCACCTAGCTCTTCATAACGATCTTCAATACTTTGTAACTGATCGTACATTTATTCATCCTCCTTAATTTCCGGGTGCAGATAATGGTTGCGGCAAACTGGATAGTAAGCCTCATTGCCGCCAATCTGCACTTGATCACCTTCGTAAACTGGTTTGCCATCAATAAAATGCAGGTTCATTGTGGCCTTTTTGTGACAAAACCAGCAAATCGTTTTTAATTCTTCTAATTTATCTGCATACAACAGTAGATATTTCGATCCTTCGAATAATTCATTTCGAAAATCATTTTTCAACCCAAAAGCCATCACTGGTATGCCCAATTCATCAACAACTTGGGCAAATTCCAAAACATGATGCTTTTGTAAAAATTGTGATTCATCAACTAAAACACAATATGGTTTATAGTCTAATCCTTTAACGTATTGATAAACATTCGTGTCAGCAAAAATCGGAGTTGCTGGACGCTTTAAGCCAATTCGACTAGCGATCATGCCAACACCATCTCTAGTATCCAAACCACTAGTCATTAATACAACTGGTTTATTTTGTTCCTCATAATTATGAGCAACCTTTAAAATTTCTATGGTCTTTCCGCTGTTCATTGCGCCATATTTAAAAAAAAGCTGTGCCATCTCTATTCACCTTTCACTACATTCCTATCGTATTATAGCTGAAAAGCAGTATTTTTTACAGTCATAATTTCTATTCTCTGCTGATTCTCTAAAGAAGAAGGAAATTCTTTGTAATTTTTGATATTTCCGTAAAGAAATTGCCCCGGCAACTAAGAACTGAGGAATTCTTCTTTCTTCTATTTGCAAGCATGATATACTAGTGATAATTATTGATAGAAGGAGTCTATTGTCCCTATGAATTTTTCCCGTCGACTGAACTTCGTGAAGCGAAGTTTGCGTAGATTGGACAATCGGTTCTCATCGATCCAAATTATCGTTTTCTACTATTTGATCATGACACTGTTGTCTTTACTTCTTTTTTATTTACCAGTTTTTCGTCAACAAGATTCCCATGTTCCTTTTTTGGATATGGTTTTCATGGCTATTTCAACCGTTTCAGTTACTGGCTTAACTACTTTTGATATTAATTCGGTCTTTAATGAGGCTGGAGTTGTCATGTTGGAGATATTGTTTCACGTTGGCGGCTTAGGGATTATGATGATCAGTACCTTCTTTTTTATTGTCTCTAAACGAAGGATTACCTTGAAGCAGCGACAATTGATTATGACTGACATGAATCAGCCACGTTTAAGTGGAGTTGTTTTACTGATCAAAATCACCTTAACTATGCTGTTATGTACAGAATTAGTTTTCGGTACCATTTTTTCAATCTATTTTTACATGATGGGCTATTATTCGAAAATTGGTGAAGCGATCTTTTATGGTTTTTATCAATCAATTTCAGCAGTGACTAATTCTGGATTTGATGTCACGGGAAACTCAATTATTCCGTTGGCCAACGACCACTTATTTTTGATCGTCATTATGTTCTTGATTTTTATTGGCGGAATTGGTTTTCCAGTGTTGATGGATTTCTATGGCTGGATTATGCATCGTCGGTCTACTTCAAAAATACCTTTTCGTTTCAGTTTGTTCTCTAAAATTGCTCTTTTGGCTTTTGTTGTTTTGTTTGTGGGCGGAACTATTATCATTTGGCTGCTGGAAAAAAATCATAGCTTTCATCAACTATCCTTTGGTGATCAATGGTTAAATTCTGCCTTTTATTCCATGACTACGCGAAATGCTGGTTTGCAGATTCATGATTTGAATCAATTTCAAAATACTACTCTCATCATTTTCTCTATGTTGATGTTTATTGGGGCATCCCCCAGCTCAGTTGGGGGTGGAATTCGAACGACAACGGTTGCTATTATTGGTCTTTATCTATACTCTTTTTTGAAAAATGAAGAAGATATCAATATTTTCAATCGACGAATCCCACAAAATGATGTTCGTAAGTCTGTAGTTGTTTTTATGCTTTCTATGGGCATGTGCTTTTTTAGTATCCTGTTTTTAACAGCAACAGAAGAACACTCCTTGATTTCTATCATTGTAGAGGTAACTTCAGCCTTTGGAACAACCGGACTGTCTTTAGGCATTACCGATGATTTGTCTGCCACTGGCAAGATTATGATTGCCATACTTATGTTCATCGGGCGAATTGGAATGCTTTATACGTTGCTGCTATTTGTTCCAAAAGAAACTCGTGACTTAGGGTATGAATACCCTGAAGAAAAAATTATTATTGGGTAGGAGTTCAGCTCCTGCCTTTTTTGCAGAAAACTTAAGAATAAGAAAAGCTGTTTAAACTTTTTTTTCAAGTATGATAAGATAAACTAAATTTGTTCAAAGACATGGAGGATGTACTATGGGGTTACGAAGTCATCTGGCAATTGCAGCCGGCAAGACCTCCCAATGGGTATTAAAAACTTTTTTTAAAGGCGGCTCAAGTTATCCTGGTCAATTGGCCTTAAAGCTTGATCCTCATATTCTAGATACACTGGCAAAAGATTATAGTGTTGTTGTCGTAACTGGAACTAATGGAAAAACCTTAACAACGGCATTAACTGTTAATATCTTGAAACAAGAATTTGATCAAGTGTTAACCAATCCTACAGGTGCCAACATGGCTCAAGGAATTGTCTCTACCTTCCTGCAGGCCAACGGAAAAAAAGGATCAAAGAAATTTGCAGTCCTTGAAATTGATGAAGCTAGTTTAAGTAAAGTAACCGAGTATATTAAACCCGAACTATTTTTGTTCACCAATATTTTTCGTGATCAAATGGATCGTTATGGAGAAATTTATACAACCTACAAAATGATTGTTGAAGGAGCGGCTAAATCTCCTAATGCACCGATCATTTGTAACGGTGATTCTCCTATCTTTAATTCTCTAGATACGGTAAATCCGAGAAAATATTACGGATTTGATCATTTGCCTGATCAAGAACAAGAAGCTCACTATAATACTGATGGACTGTTATGTCCTAGATGTCAGCACATTTTACGCTATCAAATGATCACCTATGCAAACTTAGGGAAATACTTCTGTCCAAACTGCGGCTTCCATCGGCCGGAGTTAGATTACAAATTAACCAAAATGCTAGATATGGACAATACCTCTTCAAATTTTGTCATTGATGGTCAGGAATACAAAATTGAAGTTGGTGGGATGTATAATGTTTACAATGCTTTAGCAGCAACTGCAGTAGCAGAACATTTTAATGTCTCTCCTGAAAAGATTCGGCAAGGTTTAGGGTACGATGAAAAAGTATTTGGCCGTCAAGAAGAATTTACAATTGGCGATAAGAAATGTACTTTGGTCTTAGTAAAAAACCCAGTTGGCTTGAATCAAGTTATTGATATGATCGGATTAGCTCCTTATCCCTTCTCCTTAGTTTCTCTATTAAATGCTAATTATGCCGATGGAATTGACGTCAGTTGGATTTGGGATGGGAATCATGAAGCTTTTGCCAACATGGAAATTCCTGCTGTTATTGCCGGTGGCGATCGTCACACAGATATGGCACTTCGCTTGAAGGTGGCAGGTATCCCACCAGAGCACTTGTCAGAAAAAGAGAGTCTCTCAGATGTAATTGAAGCAATTAAAACTGTTCCAACTGAGCACGTTTATATTTTGGCTACTTATACGGCTGTATTGCAGCTGCGTAAAGAATTAGCGCAAAAAGGCTATATTGATGGAGGAATGGATCGTGGCTAACTATCAATTAACAATGGCACATTTATACGGAAATCTGTTAAATACTTATGGTGATAACGGCAATCTGTTGATGTTTCAATATTATGCTAAACAAATGGGTATTGAATTAACTACAGAAATTATCAGCATCCATCAAGACTTTGATCCGCAAAAATATGATCTAGTTTTTATCGGCGGTGGTCAAGACTATGAACAGGTAATTGTTTCTAAAGACATTCAAGATAAAAAAGAAGCACTTACCGAATATATCGAAAACGATGGGGTTATTTTAGCTGTTTGTGGTGGGTATCAGTTATTGGGCCACTATTATATCGGTGCAAACGGTGAAAAAATTAATGGTATTGGGGCACTGGATCACTATACCTTGAGTCAAGATAACAATCGCTTTATTGGCGACATTATTATTCACAACGAAGAGTTTAATGAAACATATTACGGTTTCGAAAATCACAATGGTCGAACCTTCCTTGGTGAAGGTGAACGACCTTTAGGCAAGGTTGTTCAAGGACAAGGTAATAATGGTGAAGATGAAGGAGAAGGAGTCATTTATAAAAATGTTTATGGTACCTACTTCCATGGACCAATTCTTTCCCGCAACAAAGCTTTAGCACTAAGACTTTTACACACCGCACTAAAAAATAAGTACGGCGAAGAAGTTGAGCTTCCAGAACTTCCAGCAGAATAAGAAAACAGCTTGATCCGTGTGAATTGTGGATCAAGCTGCTTTGTTTTATTTTCCTGGGGTAGAAGCGATGATCTTCATTTCACCTTCTAGTGACCACATTTGAATATCAGACGGAAGAATACAGCTAGTTCCCGGCTGAAGTTCATAGGATTGACCATCGACAACCAGGTTTCCATAGCCTTCTACTACAGTCATTAATGTGTATAAGCCTTGTTTTGTCACGGAAAGCAAACCAGAAACATCCCATTCATATACATTGAAAAAGTCAGTTTCTAGATAATTTATAATTGATGACTCACCATGTTTCGTTTCTTTTACTTCTAATTCAGGACTGATTGCAGGAACTGTTGTTACATCAATAGATTGCTGAATATGCAGTTCACGTTTTTTTCCATGATCATCTTTCCGATCATAGTCATATACACGATAAGTTGTATCTGAGCTTTGCTGAGTTTCTAAAATCATAATACCACGACCGATTGCATGAATCGTTCCACTTGGTACATAGAAAAAATCGCCTTTTTTCACTGGTACTCGTCGCAATAAACGTTCCCACTCGCCAGCTTTAATCCACTCAGCTAGTTCTTCTCGCGTTTTAGCATTGTGACCGTACACAATTTCCGCACCTGGTTTAGCATCAATGATATACCAGCATTCAGTTTTACCTAATTCACCTTCATGTTTCAGGCCATAAGTATCATCTGGATGAACTTGAACAGACAAATCATCTTCTGCATCCAAAATTTTGGTCAGCAAAGGAAAAACATCACCTGATGCATTGCCAAATAATTCTCGGTGTTCTGCCCACAGCTTGTCTAACTGCCAACCTTTAAAAGGACCATTTTCTACAACGCTTACTCCATGGGGATGACCACTGATCGCCCAATCCTCACCAATACTGTCGTTTGGCAAATCAAATCCGAAAACCGTATGAAGCTGATTGCCTCCCCAAATTTTTTCTTGAAACACTGGTTTTAAAAATAATGGTTCCACGTCGATAACTCCTCTATTTTTGATATAGTGCTGCACGTTCCGCTAAATAAGTTGCTAAAATATCATCACGCTGACGCAAGTACTCACTTCGATAGTCTTGCGGATGTACCCGGTTAGATAAAAAGAGAAATGCTGACTGTTTCATCGGATCAACAAGCATAAATGTTCCAGTATAGCCGGTATGAAAAAGTAATGTCTCCTGATCCATAGAGCTAACTTTTAAGTCCCAGCCGATACTGCGCTCTCCTTTTCCAGAAGGTGTTCGATCAGACAATAAAAAGTTGATTGTACTCTCGTGCAAGTAAATCTTACCGTTAACCCTACCAAAATTCAAATACATTTGAGTAAATTTTTTCAAATCTTGCATATTTGTAAACAATCCGGCATTTCCTGCATGCTTTGCTAAAACTCTAGCCTTAGGATCGTGGGTAATTCCTTGAAGTATTTGGCCATTAGTCAATTTTTCAGTTGGAACAAAACGATCATCAATAACCTTTGGCAAAAAACAGCTGTTAGTCATTTCTAAAGGCTGTAACACTTCTTCACGAAAAATGTCGACTACATCTTTTTGGTACCAATGCTCTAGCAGAAAACCAAGTAATATTGTTCCTGCATCTGTATATTTCACTTGCTTTCCTAACAATTCTCCCGATTTCAATATTAAATAAGCGGATCGTAATTCCTGCGCATTTAATTTATCTCGATTGGGAATGTAGGTTTGAATATCTGACGTATGGGTCAGCAAATGTCTCAAGGTAATATGCGAGTCTTGAAAATTTGGCAATAAGGTCTGTAAAGGTTGATCCCAATCAAACTTCCCTCTTTCCCAAAGCCTTAGCATAACAGTAGTTGTACAAATTACCTTCGTCAAGGAAGCCACATCAAAGATCGCATTCTCTTGCATTGGCCGTTGCACAGGCTCAATTTGTGCTAGTCCAATTACTGAAGTCTGTTCTTGTTCTCCCTCGATAAAAGTATATACTGCTCCGGGAAAAACACCTTGATTCATTTTTTCTTTAAGCTTCTTAGTCGTTTTAGGAAACATTCTTTTCTCCTATCAAAAAAACCGCGTTCTCACGCGGCAATCTCTTACTATTTTAAAACAAACCACCATTCGATGCCAACTGAGTCGTAGATGGTAATCAACGATTGTTTTTGATCGACAAAAAATTCTTTGTTGTTTTCATTTAAATGATCAATTAGTGCCAACAAATCCTCTTTCGTAACAATAAATTGCAAAAAATCTAAGCCTAATACTTTATCTGTAGGCTTATCAATTGTTCCACCACTGGCTTGCGATAGACCTACATGGAAATCTCCCCGGTTTAAAATTCTTAGATGTCCAGACTCCTCTTGAACCTTCAAGCCTAAAATCTCAGATAAAAAATCTTCCTCTTTTGCTAAATCGCTTACGTTTAAATGAACCCGACCAAAATAGGACTGATGAATTTTTTCTTTTTGCGTTGATTTAGCTGCTAAAGAATCTACATTGAAAGTATTCGCTTCTTCAGTTGAACTGTTTTCGTCTGGTGCGTAAAAAACTTCAATTTCATTGCCTTCTGGATCAACTAGTAAAATACCTTTTTCTTTTTCTGTTTTCAGAGCACTGTTAATTTGGTAATCATTTTTTTGTGCACGATATACAACGTTTGCCAATTCTTCTTCATTGGGAACTGCCAATGAAAAACGCTGCATTTTTTTAATTTCTCCCTTGTGATCCTCTGCTCGCGGGCTTTCTTCCAGCCATAGTAATTCAGTCATTGGCTCTTTATAACCTAAAATTGCTAATTCATTTTCTTCTCGCAACAAATGAAATCCTATGATATCTCGATAAAAATGAATCATCAAATCACGATCTTTCACTCGAACCGCAATCGTTTTAAGTGCGAGATTACCCAAATTGAATTTCCCCATCTTATTTAATCCCTCCATATTCATCCTAATTTTACCCATAGCACGTAAATACCGCAAGTGATAGCCTCCCTAAAGAGAAGTATTCCTTAAAATGTTCGGTTTTACGCTCATTCAGCCTTCCATCTTAGAAAACTAATTGTTTTACAAAACAAAGTGGATCCATTTCTACCTAAATAAAGTTTCCCAGCAACTCGCTCACTGAACAGTTTTATAGTCATAGTGTTATACCAAGTAGTTCTCTTAATTTAGAATCTTTTAACACCAAAATATCCTCACTGCGGTCAAACTGAACATAATCAAATTCCAGCTCAATTAGAAGAGCCGTTTCAAAAACCTACATCCTCTCAAAAAATTAAACTGACTATTCAATTTTTTTGTTGAATATTATGTACCATGAGACATCATTTTACCAAGAAAAAAAGCTGCTTACTCTTATAAAGAGAAAGCAACCCTAAGTCAAAGCAACAAGCGCGAACATTTTTCCACTCTTGTTTTTTTGTTATTTAGTATAAAGGACCATGTCTTTTGATCGATTAATTTCAGTAACAATGTTCTGTGCGAGTGATTTCATCGTTTTATAAGGCATACTGCTGCGGCTGATATAGTTAGGAATCAGCCAGATATCTCTAGTTACCTCATTTCCCTCTATGAAAGTAATCGCAACCTTAATACATCCTAATGTTTGCTGCTTTTTCTTAACAATTTTTTCGATTTTATCTTCCACCAGCTGACACTCCTTAATCGCTGAAAATGAGTAAATTTCAGGTTTCAGTGCTTCTTTTGTGTATTTTTTATGGTGCGGAAGACACAGCTGCTTTTGCTGATCATCAAACAGAACCAGTTGGTTGATTCTGCGAGAAATTTCAAAAGGTTCTGCTTGCTGCTTTTTATCAAAATTTTTTAACAGGTCGTACAATTCTGCTCTGGTTTTTGTCTTAATGGTTTGAGTAAAGTTTAAGCTCACTTTTTCATAGCAGTGCTTGCAGACATAACCATCTGCACACTTAAATTTAATAAAACGTAAAGAACGATTACAAATCAGACATTCTCCCATTTTCAGCACCTCCTGCAGATAGAAACATTTGGACTAACTTTATATATCTTTGATAACAATCCTCATAGCTCTTACATAGTAATTGCTTTGGGTAAACCATTTGGTATTCATTATCGGGAAAGGAAAAACTTCCCTCTACGCCAATAATTGCTAAAATCGCTGCCCCATGAACAGCTTCTTGGGAGGAGACTATTCGCTTAATTGGGTAACCTAATACGTTGCAGATGATCTTAATCCACAGTTCACTTTGAGCACCGCCGCCGACTATCGTAAAATATTCTGGCTGCTGTTTATTTCGCATAGCTTCAAATAGCTGTCGAATACCGAAAGCCACCCCTTCTAATACAGCTAAATACATTTCTTCCCGAGTCGTTTCCAAGCCTAAACCAACAAAAGCCCCACGCAACATAGGATTTGCAAATAACGTCTTCTCTCCATTCATATGTGGGAAAAATTGCACATCATTTTTTCCTAAAAGATTATCGTCAATCTGTTTTTGTTCTTTTGAGTACTCAGTAGTATGTAAAATCTTCTCCATCCACCAGCTGTTTACTTTGGCCCCTGCCTGAACAGTTCCTTGTGTGATAATAGCGTTGTCCGTTTCCGTAATTTTCGCAACAACATTTTTTCCTTTTGGTTTTAAGCAATGCGTTTGATCAGGAATGACTACCACACCTGATGTTCCTAAAGAAATTAACGGCTGATTCTCCTCAAAGCTGCGTGAAACTAAAGCTGCCGCTACATTATCTCCTGTACCGGCTATTACAGGTATTTTCGTATCAATCTCAAGTATTTCACATACATTAGGGGTTAAACACCCCACAATCGTTGATGCAGGTTTTATTTCTGGAAATAATTGTGGGTCAAAATCAAATAGCTGCTGCACCTCTTTTGACCAAGTGTCTGTATATAGATTATACATAGAGGAAGTTGAGGCATCACAATAATCAGTGGTATAAGTTCCTGTAAGCTTCAGCTTTACATAATCCTTCGCAATTAAAATTTTAGCAATTTGATTATATTTTTCTGGTTCATTTTCTTTTACCCATAATAAACTGGCTAAGGGACTTCCAGGCGAAACCACTTGCGACAGATGAGCTGTTTGTTCTTTTTTTTGCAGTTGCTGCTTTATCATCGGAATAGCTTCCTTTGTCCGATTGTCATTCCACAATATAGCTGGTCGAACAGACTCTCCCTGCTGATCAACAAAAACTATAGTATGCATCTGCCCCGTAATCCCAATTCCTGCAATCTTTTTAGCAGGAATGTGCTGGAGCAGCTCTTTTAGCCCCTCCAACACGATGTCAACCCAGGTATCTGGGTTGATTTCCGTCCACCCTTTGCAAGGTGTGCGGTAGTTATAGGCGTACTGCATCTCATACACCGCTTCTAGTTGTTGAGTGACTGCAGATATCTTTATAGCTGTCGTACCAATATCCAAGCCAACATAGATCGGCTGCTTCATCGCTCTCCCTGCTTTCTTTAATCAAAGGTAATCATTGTTTTTAATGTTTCAGGTTTTAAAGCATACTCAAATGCATTGGCTGCTTGAGTATAATCAAATGTTTTATCTAAAAGAGGTGTAAGATCAATTAAGCCTTTGGCTATCAGTTGAATCGAGCGATAGAACGTTCGAATAGTCGGACTGACTGTACCTGTTATCACTTTTTCATAGGAATGAACTGCTCCCATGTTAGTTGGAACAGGCTCATTCGGATGAAGAGAACTAAACATAAATGTTTGTCCACCTGTTGCCGTAAACTCCATTGCCTGCTGTGCAATCCCTGGCAAAGCAGTCGTATTAAAGACAACGTCCGCACCACGACCTTCTGTTTGTTCTTTGATGTATCCAACAGCATCCTTCTGTGTTGGATCAAAGGTCACATCGGCACCTACTTTTTCAGCAAGCAGCCGACGTTCTGTATTTGGTTCGCTGACCAAAACTCGAGCTCCTTTTAATTTTGCCAGCATTACATGCATCAGGCCCATCACGCCCCCGCCGATTATCAGAACATCTTGTCCAAATAAAATATCTGCTCGCTCAACACTATTCACCACGCAAGCCAAGGGCTCAGTAAAAGCACTATGTGTATATGGCACTTCTTTCGGATACTTATACAAATCCCAACTCTTTACCGCAATATATTGAGCCATTCCGAAGAAACCTGACAGTCCAGCTGGGTTTTGAAAAGTTGAAGAAGAGGCAACCTCCGTACACAAGTTTTCACGACCAATTTTACAGTAATGACATTCACCACAAGCTGGAATGATGTATTTTACAACATGATCCCCCAATTTAAAGTGGTTTGGATTTACTTCAGAACCTACCTCTACCACTTCACCACTAAATTCATGTCCGCCAACTCGGGGGAACGAGTAAACCGTGTCCCCCAAATAATCACGAATATCATTAGTGCATAAGCCATTAGCTCGAACCTTCATTAGCACTTCATCTTTTTCAATTACCGGAGTCGGCAATTCTTGAATTTCTAATTGCTTCACTCCCACTTCTACAATTGCTTTCATGATAGAATCTCCTGTCTAGCCTAAAATTCCTAAGAAACCTGCCGCAATACCGACAACTACAATTAGACCGATAACCTTCAAGGAAGACCAGCCGCGTTTCATTAACCAATAAATCAACATAGTAAAGGCAAAAGGCAAAATATTTGGCATAACTGCATCTAGAAACTGTTCCTGAACCTTAAAGGTCGTAGTTGAGCTGGCGATTTCTAAAGCCACATGCATTTTAACATAGCTTGAAATCAAACCACCCATTACCATACAACCCATGATTTCAGCTCCACGTAATACTTTGTTTAGGATACCTTTTTCTAGAAAATCCATCACCGCATCAGCCCCGGCTCGATACCCGAACATGAAATTGGCATAACTCATTCCCCAGGCAATTGCAATGATAGCTACTGCGTAAATGATGGAGCCCCAAATAGTCCCTTTAAGCGTCAAATCAATCGTGATTGCCAATAAAATTGGAATAAGAACCCCTTGGAAAATAGTATCTCCAATTCCTGATAATGGTCCCATTAATGAAGTTTTCAAGCTGGTGATAAACTCACTAGGAATTTCTACACCTTTGGCTTTTTGTTCTTCCAAAGCAATGATCATCCCGATAATACAAGAACCAAATTCAATATGGACATTGAAAAACTCAATTTCCCGCTTCATCATTTCTTTTTTCTTTTCTGGATCGTCATTGTGAAGTCGTTTGGAAATTGGAACAAACACATGAGCGACTGCTTGCCCCATCATCCGTTCATAGTTGTAGCAGGTTTGCGGCAGGTTCTCCCAAATCAGCCAAGAGCGGAATAGATCTTTTTTGCGAATCAAGCTTCCTTCAACCTCTTTACTCATAGATTTCTTCCTCCTCTGAATCAGATTTATGACTAGTTGCTTGTACATAAATTAAAGCCGACAATCCAGCAATTACACCTAGCGGCAATAAATCGAGTCCTGAATACGTCGCTAAAATAAAGCCTAAAAATAAGAAGACGCGTGCTTCACCTTTAAAAATATACTGTAAGGTAATCGCTACCCCCAAAGCAGGCATCATTCCACCGATTACAGTGAAGATGGTCAATGCTGTTCCACTTAAAGCTTCAATAAAACCAGATATATAGCTGGCACCAAAGTAAGCAGCTAAACCGCAGGGAATAATGGTCATTAGAGCAGTCATCAATTGTGGAAAGAGCACATTTGCTCGCCAAATCTTGTGGTATTCACCCTTTTCAATATAATTATCTGCAACGTGTACAAAAACCGAACCAAAAGTCATTCGACCATACCAGACGATTGTTCCCAGCAAACCGATCGGAACAGCTACTGATAGTGCCGTTTCCGCATCTAAACCACCAGTAATAGCAAATGCTGTTCCCAAAATCCCAGCAAGAGCCATATCTGCTGGCATTGAGCCGCCAGCCGAGATAAATCCTAAATAAACCAAATTAATCGAAGCGCCTGTCATTGCACCTGTCAAAGGATCCCCTAAAATAATTCCAGTTACCAGCCCACAAACTAATGGACGCTGCAGTGACCATAAACCAACAAACGGCAGATTCCCAATCGCTAAAAAGTAAACTACCCCACAAAGAAATGCTTGAAAGATGGACATACTTATTTCCTCCTTTTCTATAATTACAATAAGTTCGTAATTTCGATAAGTCGTTGTTCTGGTACCAATTGATAAAACACATGAACTCCCTTATCCACCATTTGACGAATTGCGTTTATTTCCTCCTCGTCACAGGCCACGTTTTTAATAAACGGTTTCCGTTCATCACGAATCCCCATACCACCCAAGTTAACCTGTGGCAGCTCAATTCCTCCTTCAACTAATTTGGCATACGTAATTGGTGTCTTCGTTAATAACAAAATCCGCTCCTTTTCGTTATAAGGTTTTTTCAGCTCAGCAATGCCTTCTTCCACTGTGAAGGCATCAACTCTTACCTTTGTAGGAGCCAAAGCTTTCAAAATTCTCTTTTGAAATGGGTCACTAGCCACTACATCATCAATAATGACAATGTGATTGATACTGTACGAGGGTGTCCATGCCGTTACTACCTCCCCATGAATTAAGCGATCGTCCACTCTTGCAAAAACAATATTTTTCATTTTTTCTCTCTCCTCTTTTTGGATGTTCTCAAGAATCTGCTAACTACTCCTCTAAGTTCTGTTCCAAATAATTATTTACATCAATGACTGTCTTTGGCGCCTGGTGCAAAAGCTTTACAGCAATTTCTTCGGCTGTAAATTCTTCATTCATTCTAGCCATAAACGCTTCTAAAACTATCGGCAGGTTCATTCCTGTAATGTGACGAATTGGAAAGACCCCCATCAACGAAACCACCGCATTAAAAGGACTGCCGCTAAACAAATCGGTAAAGCAAATAATATCCTCTCCACCGCCGAAATCTTCAATAGCTTCCTTAACCTGAGCCGCTAAGCCGCCAATGTCATCTTTAGGATAGAGCCCAAAAGCTCTCACATCTGTTTGCTCACCAACAATCATTTGAGCACTGCCCAAGATACTTTTTGCTAAATCACCATGGGATACAAAAATGTATTTCATGTATTATCCTCCTCGCTTTTTTAAATATATTCATCTAGCAGCTGTGAAAGATTTTCTTTGAAGTTCTCAAATGTAGGGTCTTTGATTAAACGATCAACAAACCCTTTTTCCTGGATTATTTTTCCAAGATAATTCCACAGCTGAAAAACTTTTGCATTATTCTTTTCGATCGCTACCAACATGACTAAGCGAACCTTATTTCCATCAGTATCCCAGTTCAGCTCATCCTTTAACAAAATGACTGAAACAAATGTTTCTGCCATAATCGGATTAATCGGATGCGGTAAAGCAATTCCATTGCCAAAGTAGCTGCTGCCCAGACCTTCTCGCAGTTCAACCGCCTCTCGCAGCTGGAACACCTTATCCCCGACTTTGGTTACAGAAATGGAGCAAATCTTATCTAACACTTCTTTTTTTTCACTAAAACGTCCATGGTAGAACAGCTTTTCATTAAATAAATTCACAATATCGAACTTGTCATTAAAGCCATCAATTGCTAATTTGATTTTTGAATATTCCGTTTCACTAGGGAAAAAACTAATTAAAATTGCGCCAATTTTGTCGGTAAATTCTGTTTGCTCTGTTGTAAAAATCACATCATAATCCTCTACATCAATTGCTTGAATTTCATGGGTGTTCAGCAGCGTTAAAACAGTTATCTCATTTGCAAACCAAGTAGCAAAACGTTGACGAAGCAAGACACTCTCACTGCGCTTCAAGCTAGTAATAATTAAAATACGTTTCTTTCCAGAAATATCATTGTACTTCGCTAAGTATTGATTAAAATAAATGGCTAAATAAGCAATTTCGCCTTCTTCAATCCGCTTATGAATATTTTCCTGTAGCAGCAAGCACATATAGGCTGCAATATCAAAAGCCAATGGAAATGACTGCTTGATGTGATCCAATAATTGGTTTTCATTTTGAATATTGTATTCAATTCTAGTTAAAAGTGGCATCAAGTGCAGAGCCAAAGAAATTCGCAAATCAATTTCTTGTCTAAAGTCAATGTCGAATTTTTCATTAATTTCCTTTAATGAATGTAAGATAAAGGTATTTACCTCTTCAGAAATATAGTCATCATTTTCATAATCGCTTTTTCCTTTAATATAAATCGCTAAATTAATTGCTTCCTCGTGGGATACCTTGAAGTAAAAGCGCTCAGCTAATTTGGCAAAAATTTCGTTGGCAACGTCTATTTCTGATTCAAAATCACTAGTTTCTTCTAACTCATGAGCACCAATGTAAAATCCCGTGTTCATTCGTTTAATCGCCATCTCAATATGGACGATCAAATTTTGGAAAAGCGTTTCTGAAATATGATAATGATGTTTCAGCAATACACTGACCAAAATCTTTTCGATATCCTGCCGTAAGTTCTCTTGATTACTTAAGTTATCTTGATTTTGATGAATTTCGATATGCCCCAGCTTTAGCAGGCATTTCCGTTTGTTGTATTCGCTGCCGACTATTACAATCCCTGAATTTCTTTTGCGTTCAATTGTCAACTGATAATTGCTTAACAGATTGTCCGCTTCTTTTAAATCAGAATTAAGCGTTGAAGCCGAGATAAACAGTCGATCCATTAACGCTTGACGGCTTATTGGCTTTTTTTGATTCAGCAGTAAAATACATAGTTTTCTCACGCGATCTGATTGGTTTTGTTCATTAAACATTTCACCATCTGTCATAGCCTTTTGATAAAGCTTTGTATCGTTAATCACCAGCTTACTTCCCTTTGAAGCTACGGAAATGAGTTCAGCATAGTTCTCCTTGGCTAGCTCTTCACGAATTCGTTTAATATCGGTTTGAATGGTGCGCATACTTACGTCAAATTTATTTACAAAATAGTCAGCAGTTAAAAAAGAGGGGCTATGAGTTTCGAATACTCTTAGTATTTCTTTTTGTCTTTTACTTAACACGATGGCTTCCCCTCCCTCGTTTTTATCTTTACTTGCCGTTGACTTCTCCAATGATCACTTTTACACGTTCTTCTACCTGTGCGATTGCTTTCTTGGACAACGACATAATGTCAAACTCATTGTGGTTCTTTTCATAGGCTTGGCCAAAGGTGCGAATGAATGCTTGACGGAGATCTGAGCCATAATTCACTTTAATCAAATTTTGTTTTTTAGCTCTTCTTACTTGCTCGAAAGGAATCCCCGATCCACCGTGTAAAACTAAAGGTACTGAAGAAATTTGTGCAATTTCTTCCAACAATGGAAAATCCAGGTTTGGTGACAAATCCATCCCGTGGACATTGCCAATAGAAACCGCCAGTAAATCGCAATTGGTCCGCTTAACAAATTCCGCTACATCAGCTGGATTTGTTTTGGCATCTTCTTCAGCAATGTGATCATCTTCTTTTCCACCGATTGCCCCAAGCTCTGCCTCAACAGGAATGCCATAAAAGTGGCAATACTCAACGGTTCGCTTCACTTCCCTAATATTTTCCTCAAAAGGAAGATGTGAAGCATCAACCATGATAGAAGTAAAGCCAGCATCGATGCAGGCTTTTACATCTTCAAAGCTTTTCCCATGATCTAAATGCAAAGCTATAGGGGTAGTCACCTCCTGCATGGTGGACTTAACCATGTCAGCGATAATCTTCGGACTTGATAGTTTCAAATTGCTGGAAGAAATGGCAATATAGCCACCCAAGCCCGTTGCCTGATAACCCTTTATAATAGCCGTTGTTAATTCATAATTGGTTGTATTGAAGGCAGGTAATACCAAGCCTTTTTCCCGTGCATACTCCATGAGCTTGTACCCATTTACTAGTTGCATTGATTTCCCTTCTTTCTCTCTTTCTACGTCCATCTTATACTGAAAAAGAAAGGAGAAGGATTGGACATTTTGCATGATTGTTCCTGCAACTATTTTTTGTAAAAAATACTTATTTAGTGAACAAAACATGCTTTTTTTCGGCTAGAACAAAGAAAGCATCTATTCACACAATTGGAATAGCCTTGATCATTCGAATCATTTATTTATGCAAGCCCAGATTGCAGGAATAATCCTGCAATTTTTTGTTGCTATATACTGCTCCTTCTTATGAACCACTCCTTTTTATTACTTGCTCTCATTCTCTTTTTTTTGCTTCTATTTGACGTAGCTGCTTTTGTACTGCTTATAAAAAATTGTACTATACATTGAAGAGGTTAAATTTAAAATCAGCAAATGACTTCGTTTGCAAGAGGTACTTTGTCAGTTTTCCTAAACTAAGCCGATCATTTGACTAATTATTCTTTTAAAGAGAAACTAAATGAGAGGAGTGATATCGATGATTCAAGCATATAAAGAATATTGGAAAAACATTACGGTGATGGACGCTCGTGCTACTCGCAGTCAATATTGGTGGCCGCAGGTAGCTAATTATTTAGTCTTATTTCTGTACAGCTGGTTAACTAATCTATCGAGATACTATGATTTTTCAACAGAATCGGTAAAAGAACTGAACATTCGTGTATTGATCTTTTTAGTTCTTTCATTTCTAATTTGGTTAGCAAACTTTACTGTCCGTGCAAGAAGACTGCATGATACGAATAAAAGCAACTGGTGGATTTTGCTTTACATCATTCCTATTTTAGGACCGATTATCATGTTTGTACTACTAATTTTGCCAAGTAAACCTTTTTCACGCTGGACTATCAATCAGTCAGAATTATCCTAAGTTAGATTCTTAGAGTCAGAAATTTCTGGCTCTTTTTTGTGCCATTTTTTATTTACCCGGTCTTATTTTGCCTTATTTGTGAATCTTTCTTTAAAGATACTTAGACTATTTAAAGAAGTTTCCAATAGTACTTGTTTTCACAAGTTATCTGTATTAATATCTGGAGCAAGCATAAATGGAACAGAGGGATAATTATGAACGATTCAATTACCATCCAAGAATTTTTGGTACTTTCGGCTAACGATAGCCTGCATGTGCTGGACCTCAGAGATCCAGATATATTTGATACAACAGATTTGGCAAGCTTTACTGAGCTCACAAAAATTCCATTAACACAATTAGTAAATCAATTTACTCAACTGGACAAAACCAAAACCTATTACTTATTTAGTCAATTTGGCGACCAATCAGAAATAATGGCACGCTTTTTAAGACAAAAAGGCTATCATGTAGTTAACGTTATTGGTGGTGCAACTGCCTTTACTCACTATCTAGCAAGCTAAGAAAAATCAATAATACACCTCATTTATCTGTTCTATTAGACAAATGAGGTGTATTACATTTTATTAGTACTTTTTGTAAGCAAATAAATTGAGAATTTTGACCTTATCCGATACTATTAAGATACATTGGAAGAAAGGGAGTATATTAATGGCAAAAGTACTAGTTGTGAAAGCGCACCCGCTCACAAATGAAGATTCACAAACACTAACTGTGTTAGATGCATTTATTTCAGCTTATCAATCAGAACATCCTGAGGATATTGTCGACATTGTTGATTTATTTCAAGTAAGTCTACCGGAGATTGATCAAGATTTATTAATGGCTTGGAAAGAACTAAGTCAAGGTAAAGAGTTCACAGATTTGGGTTCAGACCAACAAGAAAAAGTTCGCTTATTCAATGATTTCACCGAACAATTCTTAGCTAGTGATAAAATTGTCATTGCAAATGCCTTGTGGAACTTGAATATTCCAACCCGTTTAAAAGCATGGTTTGATACTGTTAACGTGGCAGGCAAAACATTCAAGTATACAGCAGAAGGCCCTGTTGGTTTAACAGAGGGTAAAAAGGCCTTGCATATTCAATCCAGCGGCGGTGTTTACGATGGAAAAGATTTTTCAGCGATGTATGTAAAAGAAATGCTGAAATTTGTTGGTGTTACTGACTTCTCAGCTGTTTACATTGAAGGTGCAGACTATGATCCTAATCAACGTACTGCTATTGTAGATGCAGCAAAAGAAAAAGCCGTTGAAATTGCTAAAAACTTTTAACAAACTCACAGCTTTATGCTGATTCAAATAAAAGAGGTCACTAGAACCAAATCACAAAAGATTGGTTCTAGTGACCTCTTTTTGTTACGAATCAGCTGACTCTTCTACAGCTTCTTCGTCATTGTATAGTGTCGAGACACTCTTGTACCATTCGAAGACATGTGTAGCGATTACTTTCGCCACAGCATAGAATGGAATACCTAATATAATTCCAGCTAGTCCAAAAATTTTCCCAGCTGTCAGCAGGACGAACATAATGGTTACTGGATGAATTTCCAGCTGGCTGCCTAAAACTAAAGGAGAAACAATTCTACCTTCAATCGTTTGTTCAATTGCAAATACAATGATTACTTTTACCAACATAATCGGCCCAGTCACAATTGCAATGAATACAACTGGAACCATTGCTAAGAATGATCCTAAATAAGGAATCAGATTTAGAAAACCAGCTAAAACGCCTAGCAGAATGCCGTAGTTCAATCCCACAATGGAGAAACCAATCATAAACATCACCGCTACTGCAAAAGCAACTGTCAGCTGTCCACGAATATAAGAGGCTAGCTGCTGATTCATTTCACTCAGCACACGATAAGTTGGGCGTCGCATTCTATTTGGCAAAAAGGAAACTAAGTATGGCCCTAAACGTTTACCATCCTTCAATAGGAAAAATAGAATGATCGGTGCTGTAAACAAAGCAATCACAATATTAGTGACTACAGATACCACACTACCTAAACCTTGCAAGGTTGCTCGTGAAAGATTTTGAGTCAAGTCAGTAATAGATTCCAATATCTTTTGCGCACTATTTTCAATATATTCCTGAATTGAACGGAAAGAAGGATCTTTAAACAGCTGATCAGCTTTCTCACCAATTGTATTGATATAGCCTGGAAAGCTTTTAACAAGAGATTGAATCTGCTCTCTAATCTCTGGAACAATTACCACGATTCCCCAAACCAGCAATAGTAAGACGACAATGAACAATAGGATAATACCGTATTGCCGCTTTATTCCCTTCTTCTCCAAGTAATTAACAACTGGATTCATCAAGTAAAAAAGAATCCCGGCTAACACCATAGGCAGCCCCACAATAGCAAAAAACTGCCCCACAGGTTCGAATAGGTAGGAAACTTTGGTAAATACTAATAAAATCAAAAGTAAAAGTAAGACAACTACTAGGCCCACTACTACCTGATTATTTAAAAACCACTTCCAAAACCAGGAAGTCTTTTCCGTAAATTTCTTTTTATCCATGCATTCACTCCTACAAGAAGCTGATTTCCATTCCTGCTTCAACAGTTGGTACAACTTCGGGTTCTAAATAGACGCCATTAGCACTTTCGTTTTCGCTTTTCTTAAAGAAAAGTGTCGCATGACCGATTTCATTTAAGTTTTGGTTGGCTAGACCTCCTAATGCTGTTACTTGGTACACTTGTTCACCAAAGCGAATTTCACTGCCAACCTTCAAATCAAACGGCTGTGCATCGACTTTCCGCTGAACGATCGAATGAATCGCTAGTTCCGGTGTAACTGATTCACCAAAAAGAATCAGAAGGGGTTCTTCATTGACTGCTTGTTCTCCAATTTGAATAATTTCTGTTTTTGTCATCATTCACGCTCTTTTCTAGTTTCTTGTTCAATTATATCATAAACTTGTAGCTATCCAAGTCTCTTCCATACTGGTAAAATATAGACAACCAATAAAGGAGGATATTATGATTAAAACGATTCTTTTAGGAACTTATACTCGAAATAGAAGCGAAGGAATTTATCAAATTCAGTTGGATACTGAAAAAGCAACGCTGGATAACTTAAAACTAGTTACTGAAGAAATCAGTCCGACTTACTTAACAAAAAGTCAGGCTGGCAATCTTTATTCTGTTACAACCAGAAATGAAGAAGGCGGTGCATCCAGCTACGACGCGCAAATGAATTTTTTGAACGCAGTAACCGAAGAAGGCGCCCCTTTATGTTACGTTGGAGTAGATGAAGAACGCCAATTGCTTTACGGGGCTAATTATCATAAAGGTGAAGTGAACGTTTATCGAATCGAAAAGGATGGCTCGCTAACCGCTGCTGCTTCTGTTTTCCATGATGAAGAAACTGGTCCACATGAAAATCAAAACACAGCCCATGTCCACTACACTGATCTAACACCAGACAAACGTTTAGTCGTATGCGATCTTGGTACTGATCATGTTTATACTTACGATGTTGACCAAGATGGACAATTAACCGAGGTGGCTATTTATACTAGTCAGGCTGGCAGCGGCCCTCGTCATATTGTTTTTCATCCAGAGAAAGATTTAGCTTACTTGTTTGGTGAATTGGATAATACAGTTACTGTTTTAGACTATAATCGTGAAGATGGCAGCTTCCGTGCCATTCAAACACTCTCCACTCTTCCTGAAGATTTTTCTGGTGAGAGCTCTGGTGCAGCGATTCGCATCTCAAATGACGGTAAATTTTTATATGCTTCAAACCGTGGCCATAATTCAATCGCTGTCTACAGTATTTCTGAAGAAGGAAAACACTTAGAGGCCATTCAATTTATTTCTACCGAAGGCGATGGTCCTCGTGACTTTAATCTAGATCAGGAAAATCAATACGTTGTTTGTGGAAATCAAAACACCGACAACTTAACCTTGTATCGTCGTGACTCAGCCACTGGTAAGCTAGAACTGTTGCAAAAAGATATTTATGCACCTGAATGTGTTTGTGTTTACTTTGATTAGAAAGGGTTTTGAATAATGAATAAAGAAGAAGTTCTGGAACGTCTTAGTAAAGACTTGAAAATTCCACGCTTTACCGGAAAAATTGAGGACAAAGAATATACAGAAGAAGAGTACCAAAAACTTAAAAATGATTTGAATGACTACTTTGAAAACTATGTGCGCAATATAGAAAACTAATGAAAAGGTGCTGGGGAAATACTTGATCATTTCCTCAGCCTTTTTTATTCAAGGTACAAAAAAACCACCGACTGGGGATCGGTGGAAAAAGGAGTAAATATTTTAAGGAGAAAATACTTACGTAATAAAAAGAAAAGGTTGTTTAGGTTATGGATATAATATACCCTAAACAGCCTCTTCTGTATTTAAAATCACGTTATATTAAAATTAGAAAACGTTTGTTTTGTTTGCCTTTTTTCTTATTTTAGTAAAAGGTTCGTAATTTTTTGGATCGTTTTATAGATCGTATCAGTTGCAAGATCCTGTTTTTGTTCAGCCGCATCAAAGGCTTTAACATTGACTTCTGGCAGTAAACTGTCCGTCATTTCTTTACAGCCAGCTACGTAATCCACATAGGCTTTTTCAAATTTTTTATGATTTCCCATTACCTTAGCAGGCGGCTTTAATAATTGAATTTTTTTCAAATTCAATTGATAAAACTCCGTTCCTTCCGCAAATAATTCATGGATTTCAGAAATTTCCTTAGAATCAAGTTCCTTTTTCTTGTCAATGGCATTACGGATTTTTTCATAGCTGGGATGAAGTTTTTCCCCCATCTCTTCGGTGTTTTTTATGATTTCATTGATTTCACGTGCATAAAATCCTACATTGGGACGCATACTATCTCTCCTCTTACATATTCGTTCTTAAAAAAGCTGCCGCAAAAGCGACAGCTTTTCTATTAGTTATTATACCTTAATTCAGTGCTTTGCGTTGGAAGAACTTCACAATTTCTACAATTGGAATAATCGCAAAGGATGCCCCTAACACAATGCCCCATTGATATAAATCAAGATGAGCTACTCTGAAGACATCGTTTAGTCCTGGAACAACAATGATCACCATCATTAAAGCAAAGGATAGCAAGATTGCCCAGTTAAAGGTACGGTTGCGGAATGGTCCAACCTTGAAAATCGATTGATGCACTGATTTTACGTTAAAGGCATGGAACAGTTGCATTAAGCCTAAGGTAGCAAAAGCCATGGTTAAGGCATCTGAATGGATTGCGTCATAGGTACTGTGAACCGGCCACTGAATTGCAGACCAGTAAACAAACAATACCGTAGCACCTTCTAAAATACCTTGATAGATAATACTAGAAAATACACCGCCTGAGAAAAGGTTAGAGTTTCGGCCACGCGGTTTGTGAGACATTAAATCTTTTTCAGCAGGTTCCATTCCCAAAGCAATCGCTGGGAAAGTATCTGTTACTAAGTTGATCCACAATAAATGAATTGGTAATAAAGTATCCCAACCAAACAATGTAGCTAAGAACAATGTCAATACTTCACCTAAGTTAGCAGCTAACAAATATTGCACAGATTTTTGGATATTTGAGAAGACTTTACGGCCTTCTTCAACAGCGACAACAATTGTTGCAAAGTTATCATCGGCTAAGACCATGTCAGAAGCTCCTTTGGATACTTCAGTCCCTGTGATCCCCATTCCGATACCAATATCTGCTTGCTTCAAGGCAGGCGCATCATTCACGCCATCACCAGTCATGGCAACAACTTTGCCTTCTTTTTGCCAAGCTTTTACGATCCGCACTTTGTGTTCAGGGGAAACCCGAGCATAAACCGAGTACTCAGAAACTTTTTGTGCAAATTCTTCATCGCTCATTTCGTTCAGCTGAGCGCCAGTTAAGACTGCATCATCGTCACCTTGTTCAACAATCCCTAAACGAACTGCAATTGCTTCAGCAGTATCTTTATGGTCGCCTGTGATCATAATTGGACGAACACCAGCTTCTTTAGCGACACGTACTGCCTCTGCTGCTTCTGCCCGCTCAGGATCAATCATTCCTACCAGTCCAGCAAAAATCAGATCATTCTCAACAATTTCAGATTCCATTTCTGTTGGAATAGTATCGACTATTTTGTACGCCATACCTAGAACTCGCAATGCTTGTTGCGCCATATCGGTATTGTTAGCTAAAATATCACTTTTTTCTTTTTCGGTCATTGGAACAATAGTATCATCTAATAATACTTTATTCGTACGCGTCAGTAATACATCTGGTGCACCTTTGACAGCAACTAAATATTTACCATCAGCTTGTTCATGAATAGTACTCATCAGTTTACGATCTGAATCAAAAGGTAATTCAGCTACCCGTGACTCTTTTTGTACTTCCTGACGAACATCAAAGCCTTTGTCCAAACCAAATTGTACTAAAGCCGTTTCGGTTGGATCACCAATCAATCCGCCTTCTTGACTAAATTTGGTATCGTTGGCAAAGTTCATGACTTTGACTGCCATTAAATTATTAGGAATTTCCTCTTTAGCACCAATCTGCTGATTGTTCACATAGAGCTTTTCAACCGTCATTTGGTTTAAAGTTAAGGTACCCGTTTTGTCAGAAGCAATAATATCAGTAGAACCTAATGTTTCAACAGCTGGCAATTTACGAATAACCGAATTACGTTTGGCCATAACTTGAGTACCTAAAGCCAAAATAATTGTTACAATTGCAGGCAACCCTTCTGGAATAGCAGCTACAGCTAATGAAATTGATGTTAAGAACATCTCATCCCACGAAGTTCCATTAATCGCAATACCGACTACAAACATAATTGCCGCAATCACGATAATTGCAATCGTCAAGAATTTACCCAATTGATTCAAATTATTTTTCAGCGGTGTTTCAGTTTCATCCGCCTGAGCAAGCATTCCAGCAATTTTACCAACTTCCGTATTCATTCCGGTATTAACTACTACACCACGGCCGCGACCATAGGTGACATTACTATTAGAAAAGGCCATATTAACTCGATCACCAATACCTACATCCTGCTCATCAATAACGATCATTTCTTTTTCCACCGGCACAGATTCACCAGTTAAAGCAGCTTCTTCAATTTTCAATGAAGCAGCTTCTAATAAACGCAAATCAGCAGGAACCACATCACCAGCTTCAAGCATCACGACATCACCAGGTACTAGTTCTGTTGATTTGATTGATTTTATATGATTGTCTCGCAGCACATTGGCATTAGGAGTGGACATTTCACGCAATGCTTCAATTGCTTGTTCAGCTTTGGATTCTTGCAGTACACCCATTACTGCATTAATAATGACAACTGCTAAAATTATGATTGAATCCACAACTTCGTGAGAGACCACGGCTGAAATAACTGCGGCAAAAATCAAGACGATGATCATCATATCTTTAAACTGTTCGAAGAAACGAACGATCATACTTTTCTTTTCGCCCTCATCTAATTCATTGGGACCAAATTCATTGATTCTTTTTTCAGCCTCACTTGAAGACAAACCCTCCTGTGATGATTGCATCTTTTCTAAAACTGCTTCAGGCTCTTCAGCATAAAAAGGATGCGATAATTGTTGCTTTTTCTCCTCTGACATGTTCTTCCTCCTTTGTTATTCTGCACCACCAAGTCTACTCTACTTCCTGAGAAAAAGGAAAAAAAATAGACTTGTGTATGCTTAAAGAACATACATAAGTCTCACTATTTAAGACAACACCAGAAATTTCTTTCTTGCTGGTGGCGTTGCCACAGCTTCAGCTGCTAGTTACTCCCTCATGAATAATACAAGTAGAATTATACCATGAGGAAATACTAGAATTCAATCGGTCCCAAGTGATTCTTTTAAGATAAAAGGCTTTCATCCATACTTTTTGTCCAAAAATCTTGTTCTGTCCCCTGCTCCATCCCCATAATAAACTTTTCACGGATATCGTGATAGTCTTCAGCAAGAGTTGTAACCAGCTGCTTCATTTCTTCCCGTTTCGTTTGTTTATCTACTGGACAAGGATTGAATATCACTGGCAGCTCTTCGCGTTTTACAAAGCGGATAATTTGTTTTTCCTCAATATAAATTAATGGTCGAATTAAGGTTACACCCGTTTTAGTCAAATAGCTTTTTGGTTCAAAGCTGTTTAAGCGACCATGGAAAAGAAAATTCATAAAATAAGTTTCAATGGCATCATCCAAATGGTGACCCAAAGCAACCTTTTGACAGCCTAGTTCTTTGGCACGGTTGTAGAGAATACCTCGACGCAATTTGGCGCATAAGGAGCACGGAGAACGTTCCTGACGAATATCAAAGACCACTTTAGCAATATTGGTAGGAACGATCTCCAGCTGATAGCCCAATTTCGCTACAAACTCCTTCAAAGGAGAAATATCACAGCCTTCAAATCCCATGTCTAAGCATATTGGAATCAATTCGAAGTCAAAGCCTAGACGACCTTGACAACGAATCTGATCCAATAAGTAAAATAATGAGGTACTGTCCTTACCGCCACTCATTCCTACAGCAACCTTATCACCGGGTTCAATCATTTGATGGTTTAGGATAGCACGGCGCATCGGATTGTAATAGTGTTGATTATCTTTTTTCTTAAAACTCATAATTACTCCTCAAAAAATTTTTCCTGCAGACTGTACTGCTTCCCTGCTGTAATATCATACTGAATCATCTGATAATCCTTATAGATATCTTCTTGCTTTTTATTTAGTCGGGCTGTTTCACCCCATTGACCACTTTGGTAATACATTCCTTTTTCAAAAGCCGGAATCTCTTCCTGTAGAGTTAACAACAGCTGATGAAATCCCGTAGTTTGAACACCCGCTTGATTAAGCAAATCAGGCGTAAAATAAAAAGGACTGGTTATAGCATTCTGTTGATCCTGCTTCTTCAATTGATGGCGATTATCGTATAAGAAAAACTCTGTTTCATGCAATGTGTGTCCAGCATTTTCTACTTGAATCTTCTCGCTGTAAATTCCTGGTAAGTGATCACCCCAAAAAACAACCAATGTTCGTTGATCTAACGTATCCAGTTTCTTTAGGAATTCTTTCAATGATTCACTAGCATAGTAAATATCCTGCAGGTAATTGTTTACCGAAGCGTTATTGTCTCCATAAGCTTGGAAATCATTCTTAGTATATTTTCCGTTGTAAGGCATATGAGTCTGCATAGTAACTAAATGGATAAACTGTGGATTGTTTTTAGCTAATAGATCCCAAATTTCTTCATAAGCAGATGCATCAGAAATATACGGATTGTTTTCCTGTGTCTCTGTATGCTTCATTGTATCCTCATCTAAAAACTGGTCAAACCCCAATACCTCATATACGTCTTTTCGTTTATACATTGACGTATTATACGGATGGATAGCTGTTGTGTCATAATTCCGTCCTTTCAACAAGGAAACTAATGAAGGCAATCGATCCATTTTAGGTACCAGCATCGTATACGGTGTGGTCATTTGTGGATTGAACAACTCCATCGAAAAGCTGGTAAGAGCTTCAAATTCGATGTTGGCTGTTCCTCCACCATAATTTTGTGAAAGCATTTGGCCACTGTAGGTAGATTCAGCAATTTCGCGATAGTCAGCCAATGGGTCTCCACCATTGATTTGAATTCCTTTTAAACGGCTTGGATCTGAAAAGCTTTCATTCATAATGTACACAATATTTGGTGTTTCATCTGATTCATCTTTAGGGACTTCCGAAGTATATTTTTCTGTGATCTTTTTGACAGCTGCTTGAGAATAGCCTTCAGGTTCATCCATCGGCTCTACCCTTAGGTTATATAAAAAACCACCCATAAAGCCAGTATTATAATAATTCATTTCCTGACTGTAAGGAATCCATAGAGCTGTTTTATTGTAGGCCTTACGAAGCAAATTGTCGGGACTATTAAAATGACTGATATAGAGCAATCCCAAACTGCTAATTGCTAAAACAACGAAACGAGTAATCTGCTGTTTTTTAGTCAGCTTTCGACTTCTATAAATGCTGAAACCAGTAATCGCAATGCCAACAATCAGCAGTAAAAGAAAACCAATAAATAGGGGCCAGCCAACAAGATCACGAATCATACCAAACTCCTTGATCATTTTTAAATCATCTGGATAGATCGGCTCTGTCCGATACTTCATTTTGAGATAATCTGCAATTCCAATGCCGATAATCAAAAAAGTATAAAACAAACTGCCAAATAGAAAAGAGCCCATAATACTTGTGATAAATAAATAGACAATCAGTAATACTAAGCAGCCCAGAAAAAATTTCTCTGTATGCCAGGAAAAGGCAAACTTGAAGGCTAAATCAAAAGAAAAATCATTTTGCGCTAATTGTAAAAATAGATTGGAAACAATTATCAGCAAAAGAATGCCTAAAATACCTCCAGCTGTTTTCACTATTCTTTTATGTTCGCGTAATTTATTAATGTTAGTCAACTCCTACTAATCAATCATTGGTTATTTTAGCGAGAAATCAACTAAAAGTAAAGATGACATTATTTGTGGGGCTGCGCTAAAACACGTACCCGCTTCATCCCAGCAAGCTGCTGCAATCTCTCGGCTGTTTGTTGCAATTTCACCTCTTCAACTGACTCGACATCAATAATTACGTAAATGAAATCTCCTTTACGATTACTGATCATGTCTACAATCTCAAGTGATTCCTCTGAGATTGCCTCAATTATTTTTTGCCACATCTTCGATTGATTCTCATAAAATAGTGTGAAGCGATACTCTCCTCTAAAGGGTAGCTTTGCTGTAGGAAAGTTCACGGAATCTTTTACCGTGCCGTGGAGCAAAAATGCTTTCAAAGCTTTGGCAGCCGCTGCCCCACTCCCACTGAGAGCTTCTTCTGTCGTTCCGCCAATATGAGGAAGCTGCAGAATCTTCTTGTGACCTTGTAATTCGCTTTCGGGAAAATCGGTAATATAGCCAGCCAATTGTTCGTTTTCAATGGCCTCCAAAACAGCCGAGCTGTCGACAATTTCTCCCCGACCAAAGTTTAGAAGATAGGCTGTTGATTTCATATGCTGTAATTCTTGCTTAGAAAGCAGCTGTTCAGTGTTCTCTGATAAAGGCAGTAACACTACAATGAAATCTGCTTCAGTCAAAATGGTCTCTAAAGAAGCAAAACGCATAATGTCACTTTCTGGATCATTGCGAGCGTAGCCTAAGACTTCCATACCTAATTCGTAGCAGCTTTCTGCCACTAAAGAACCAATTGCTCCGATTCCTAAAAGCCCCACCGTTTTCCCCTGTAATTCTTGGCCAACAAAATCAGCACGCTTTTCTTCAGCCATAGTTAATAGGTCACTGCTTTTTAGCTGTTCAACCATCTCAGCAGCTTGGAAAATAGGGCGAGCTGTCAGAAACAGACTAGCCAAGACTAATTCCTTTACTGCATTAGCATTCTGACCAGGTGTGTTCATAACGATTGTTCCATTTTGAGTCGCTGCTGCTACATCAATAGTATTAATGCCCACGCCTGCCCGAGCAATTGCTAATAGCTGATCATTTAAAGTCTCCGCTTCAACTTCACCGCTGCGAATCATCAAAGCATCTCCAGCTTTAGTTGTAACTTTAAAATGCTTTTTGTCTAATGTTGTTAGCTGCTCTTCATCGAAATCCGCTAATAATTGAATCTTGTACATGTTCTTCACCTCTTTAAAAAAAGAAACTGGAAGCAAATCCTTCCAGTTTTCCCAAAGTTATTGTTTCCAAAAATCATCAAAGACCGTAATCGGCAAATGACGTTTGTGCTCCGTTTTATTCCACCAGTTTTCAATCGTTTCCTGCGCTTTTTCACTGATTTTTTTGCCCTCTAGATAATCATCAATATTATCATACGTTACACCTAGAGCAACCTCATCAGCAACTAAAGGTTTGCCATCCTCTAAGTCAGCTGTTGGTACTTTCAAATAAATGGCTTCTTCAGCTCCTAATTCTTTTAGCAGCATCTTTCCTTGTCGTTTGTTTAAACGGAACAACGGAAGAATATCTGCACCGCCATCCCCAAACTTGGTAAAGAAGCCGGTAATGTTTTCAGCAGCATGATCTGTTCCAATTACTGCACCGCTTTTTTCACCAGCGATACCATATTGCGTAATCATACGTTGTCTTGCTTTAATGTTTCCTTTATTGAAATCACTGACAGTTAGTCCAGCTTCTTCTAGTGCTGCTACCTGAGCATCTACAGCTGGCTTAATATTTACCCGCAAACTTACGTCTGGTTGAATAAAAGCAAGCGAACGCTGTGCATCTGCTTCATCAGATTGTTCACCATAAGGCAAGCGAACAGCAATAAATTGATACTGATCGTTTCCCGTCTCTTCTCGCATTTCTTCCATAGCTAATTGAGCTATGCGTCCAGCTAAGGATGAGTCCTGTCCACCGCTGATCCCCAACACAAATGTTTTTAAGAAAGTATGAGCCTTTAAATAGTCCTTTAAAAAAGTAATGCTGCGTAAAATCTCAGCTTTTGGATCAATCGTTGGTTTAACACCCAGCTCTTTAATGATTTCCGTTTGCAGTGTCATTGTATCGCTCCTTCATTTTTGCTACAGATTTTCGTACTTCTTCCATAATTCTATTCTTATGATCCCAGCAATCTTGTGACAAGTCCACTGGGTACTTCTGAGGGTTTAAATCCCGCTTGTATTCTTCCCATAGCGAATCCAAATTATCTTTGGCAGTTTGCTTCACTTCTTCAATTGTCGGCAATTCATATACACACTCACCTGCCACAAAAATATCCTGTAATATAGGCCGAGCTGTAAAATTGCGGACAATTTTATTAATATAAGTATAAACTGGATGAAACATGAAAATTTCTTCCACTTCACGAGGATCTTCATTCCACAGGGTTACATAGTCCCCCTCAGATTTCCCGTCTGAATTACGAGTAATGCGCCAGACTTGTTTTTTACCTGGAGTCGTTACTTTCTCAGCATTGCTTGACAGCTTGATCGTATCAATCATCTTTCCATTGCCATCTTCAATCGATACAAGTTTAAAGACTGCACCCAAGGCCGGTTGATCATAGGCAGTGATTAGTTTTGTACCTACTCCCCAAACATCAATTTTAGCATGCTGCATTTTTAAGTTTTGAATCGTACTTTCGTCTAAATCATTAGAAGCATAGATTTTAGCATTTGGGAAGCCTGCTTCATCCAACTGCTGCCGAACTCGTTTAGAAATGTAAGCCATGTCTCCACTGTCAATTCGTACACCCAAGAAATTGATTTTATCTCCCATTTCGCGGGCCACTCGAATCGCACTTGGAACACCAGAATTTAGCGTATCATAAGTATCCACTAGGAAAACACAATCTTTATGGGTTTGTGCGTAAGCCAGAAAAGCTTCGTAGTCATTACCATAGGATTGAACCAAAGAATGAGCATGAGTGCCGCTATCCGGAATACCAAAAATTTTACCTGCTCGAACGTTGCTGGTAGCATCTGCTCCCCCGATATAAGCTGCTCGAGTTCCCCAAATAGCTGCATCCAATTCTTGGGCACGTCGGGTTCCAAATTCCAACAGGGGATCATCACCAATGACTGATTTTATTCTAGCAGCTTTAGTAGCAATCAATGTTTGGAAATTGACGATATTTAGTAATGCTGTTTCCACTAATTGACAATGAAGCAACGGTCCTTCCACTTGAATGATCGGCTCGTTGTTAAATACCAATTCTCCCTCTACTGCTGAACGGACAGTACAAGCAAATTTGAAGTTGCGTAAGTATTCAATAAATTCTAGTGGATAGTTTTCGACTTCTGCCAAATAGGCCAGATCACTTTCACTAAAGGTTAATTCTTCCAAATATTTTACTAAACGTTCTAGTCCCGCAAAGATGACATACCCATTTTCAAAAGGCATTGTGCGAAAGTAGCACTCAAAAACTGCATGCAAATCTGCCCTTCCGGTTTCCCAATATGTTTTCATCATATTGATTTGATACAAATCTGTATGCAGCGTTAAACTGTCATCCTCGTATAGCTTTTCCATAATCATGCTCCTTTTAGTAATTTCAATGGTTCTATTATATCAAAAAAAAGGAAAAGCGTACGGCTTTTCCTCTTTTATCACAAATTCTATTTCACATTGTATTCAATTAAAATAATATCCTTATAGTTATGACGGGGGCGTATACCCATTTCCATGATCTGTTTTTTATAGCCTACATTAACGGTAACCTCTTTGCGATCAACCTTTAGAATGCGATGGATGATCGTATCCACCTCGTCATGCTTTATTTTTCGCTGACGATTCAACAGCAGCAAAGAAATAGTATCAAAGCGATCCAAATAGATAATCTTTGTACGATCGTAAGCGTACAGTTTATATAGTTTGACTGCCTGCTGATTAGCAAACGTCAGCTTAGATAATTCTGGATACATTGCTTCAAGATTAACATTACTGGTAATTGGGGTCTCGATTAATTTCATCATTCACACTCCTTTTTTTGCTATTGTATCACAAGGATGTGAACATATTAATCAGCGAGTCCCGTTAATCGCAAAAATTCCTTAAAAAAAAGCATAAGTTTTTCTAACATCCTACAAAGCCTTGCTATCCATTGTTAAATCAGAAAAACAGAAGCCAAGGACAAAAAGGTCTATGGCTTCTGAGTTTGTTTATTTGGCTGTAGTTTTACTTGCACTCTCAGCTGCTAATTTTCCTGAAGTTAATGCCCAAGCATTATTTGCTCCTGATGGTGAATCAGTTCCCATAACACCACCGACTACTTCACCAGCAGCGTATAGACCTTGAATAGCTTCACCAGATTTGTTTAACACTTCCAGCTGATCGTTCGCTACAAGTCCACCCATTGTGGTTGCAAAACGAGGTTTTTGCTCAATTAGGTAGTAAGGACCCTCACCTACAGGTTTTTGCAGGAATTCTGGTTGACGTCCAAACTCCTCATCCTCACCTTTTTCTACGTATTCATTGTAAAGAGCTACTGTTTCTGCCAAACTATTTCCAGGCATGCCTGCTTTAGCTGCAAGCTCGGTTAAGGATTCCGCACGGAACGCTTTTGGTGTGCCCATCCCATTATTAGAAATCCAGCGCTCTAAATCTTCATGCGCAATTCCACCTTCAGCAACAGCATCAGCAAATTTTTCAAAGTGCTCTTGATCCAACAGAATGTAAAGCATTTGTGGATTTTGTTCCAATAATTTTTCTAGTATTTCTTTATTGCTGGCACGCTCATTGACTACACGTTTACCATCAATATTTACTAATAAACCATTTTCTTTCAATACAGCGATATTGCCACCGATAGTTGATTTTGCGTAGCCTTTAGATACTTCAACACCGTTTGGATAAATCTTTCCATGTTCCATTAAACGAGTATCTGCATCAATTCCTGGTGCAGTCGCCATCAACAAGCCATCACCGGTAGATGATTTTGTTCCATAGAACAAGACCTTGTTCAATTCTTTACTTAATAGATTAGGATTGTTACCATAGCCGCCAGTTGTTAGAATAACTGCTTGAGCAGTAATATTGTGAGTTTTACCGGTTTCCTCAACCGCTTTGATGCCTACAATTTTCCCAGCTTCATCAGCAATTAATTCTTCTGCTTTTGTTTGTAGATAAATTGTTACATTGCTATTCTCTAATGCTTTACGAGCACTTGCCGCAAAACCATGTCCCCCATCTTCATAAGCAAGCTCACGATTTTTACGGTATTCAGCTAACACATGCAAGCCGCCTGCCATATCGTAATCTACGCCCATATATTCATGAACCCAATCAGTCGCTTCTCCGACGTTTTGAGCTAATAAATTCAATAGTTCAGGAACATTTTTTCCACTTCCATTTTTTAGGAAGTCTTCCACCATTAACTCTGCTGTGTCATCCGTAACGCCTGCTTCAGCCTGCAGCTTAGAACCCATTACTACTTGGTTCCCGCCGCTGATTGAAATAGCACCACCGACAAAACTCATTTTTTCCAATAGAATTACTTGTAAACCTAATTGATCAGCTCGCAGTGCAGCAGAGATACCCGCTGCTCCAGAACCTACAATAACTACATCAGCTGTTTCTTCAACAACTTCTTTCGACCACTGAATGGTTGGTTTTGGTCTTGCTAGTAGGACCTCTGAGCTTGCTCCAGCTAATTCAACTGCTTCGGCAATTCCGTCGATAACCCCTTGACTCGAAGCGGAAGCACCAGAGATGACATCAACATTCAAGGTTTGTCCATCAATAATTTGCTGTGGCAGTCGTTCGAATACTTGATCTGATAAGCCTTCTGATTCTTCACCGGAATCAATTTCGATGCTTTCAATTCGCTCGGCTGAGAAGGTGACTTTCATTTCGATTTCACTGTTATGTCCTTTAGCCGCAACTGTATAAGTGCCTGGCTTGAACTCCAGCTTCATTTTTTGCAGCTCTTTCAAGCGTTCGTATTTACGTTTTTCTTCTTCTGGGTCTTTAACCATAACCATAGAATCCATGAAGTCCCACAATGGTGTTGGGATTAATAATTCCTTTTGCTTCGCAATGTGAGCATATTCAGGAATAGGTTGACCATCTTTAATCATTTGTACCCAATTAGGCTCTACTAAGAATCCTTTACCAACAGCTAATAAATCATAACCTAGTTGTAATGCATCATCTGCATTTTCACGTTGCAGGATTGCTCCTACACCCATGATTGGAATATTTGCCAGTTCAGGTGAACGCTGAGCAAGATACTTCGTAATTAATGGTTCTGGATCATTTGATTCAACAATCGATGGACGAGTATAAGCTCCCATTGAGAAGTGGAAATAATCAGGTTTTAAGGTAGCTAATGTATTCAACAAATACATAGTATCTTCAAAACGAATTCCTGGTTCTTCTAACTCTTCTGGAGAAAAGCGGTAACCTACAACGAAGTTTTCAGCTCCTTGTTCCTTTATAACTCGTTGAACTTCTTTCATGACTTCCATTGGGAAAAGGGCACGTTTCTCACGACTTCCTCCCCACTTATCTTGTCGTCGATTAGAGTGAGGTGAGAAAAATTGCTGTAGTAGGAATGTATTAGCTCCGTGAATCTCCACTCCATCAAAACCAGCTTCAATAGCACGCCGTGTCGCATCTCCAAATAGCGTAATCATCTCTTCAATCTGTTCCTCGGTCATTTCTCTAGGAACTGGAGCACCTGGTCGCAAAGCTGCTACCGGACTTGCTGAAATCGGGACTGCCCCCCCGTTTAATTCTGGCCAAGCCATCCGTCCTGCATGATAAATCTGCATGATGGCTTGCGAACCTTTATCCTTAATTGCTGATGCCAATTCAGATAGTCCAGCAACTTTCTTATCAGTATCTACACCTACTGCTCCTGGGAAGCCACGGCCTTTATCTTCAACAAAACAGCTCTCTACGATAATCGCAGCTGCATCGCCTGAACGGAATTTGTAGTAATCAATAATTTGTTGTGTGACCTCACCATCGTAAAATGCTGATTGGGTAGTCATCGGTGACATGAATAAACGATTCTTGAATGTAGCCCCTGAATTTAGAGTGACTGCATCAAATAAACTTCTTGCCATTATTGTTTCTCCTCCTATATAAATCTATAAATTTAATTTTTCCAAATAGGTAAAAATTTTATTCCAGTAAAACGACATGAGGCTTCAGCTTTTCCGAAACAAACAGTTCATTTGTCCGGCTAATAACTATTCCTTCTATTTGGGGCATTTGGTTCAGCCAGTTAAGTACTTTGTACGGCGATTCATGAAACAATATCGTTGTCCAAAATTCGCCATCTAAGGATTGATCTGATACAATCGTCAAACTTGCGATATCATTTTCTACCGGATATCCAGTAATGGAATCAAAAATATGGTGATATTTTTTTTCCCCTGTTTTCAATACTCGCTCATAAATTCCTGATGTTACTACCGATTGATCTTTACTCTCAATGACTGCCACGAGATTACCTCGTTCCTTCAGCGGATTTTGAATACCAATCTGCCAAACTCCTTCCGGATTTTTCGCAGATTCTCCGATAGTCAAAACATTACCGCCTAAGTCAATAATTCCTGATTGAACACCATTTGCTTGAAAAAAATCCTTAAGCTGATCAGCAAAGTATCCTTTTGCTAAAGCGCCTAAATCGATCTCCATACCTTTTTTCTTTAAAAACACCGTTTGCTTTTCTGCATCTAGCTCGATGTCTTCTAGGTTGATAAGTGACAATCGTTCTTCAATCTCATGCTTTGTTGGAACACGAGCATCTGCAAAACCGATTCGCCAGAGCTTGATCAAAGGTCCAATGGCGATATTAAGCTTTGAATGTGAAGAGATTCCCATATCTCGGCCTTTTTGGATTAGACTAAATAAATCCGCCGAAACTTGGACTGCTTTTATACCTGCTTGTGCATTAACATTCATTAACTCTGAATCCTGTTGATTTGCACTAAAACGTTGCTGAAAATCTTCTAACATTTTTTGGGCCTGATCTAAGAGCCGTGGGGAGTCGGAAGTATCAATAGATAAGGTAATAACTGTACCCATCATTTCCAATATACGGGTTTCCAATGACAAAAAATGGCCTCCTCTATCAAAAGCTTGTTATCATGTGAGCATTGTATGATAAAAATAAAACGACAACCTTTAAATGTTGCATTTTTTCAATAAATACTTCACTTATGTATCTTTGCAATTGATCTCTGTCCTTCGACAACAACTGCAACCTACATTGATATTCATTTGGTACAAAAAAAGCCCATACTGTTCCATGACTATTGTAAGAGAGAGAAACTATAAAATCTAATACTTTATTTGGATTATATCTATAAAAATCATCTATAAATCAGTTTTTAAGGTTAGCGCTTACAGCTTTCTTAAAATAAGTATATAAGTAAAGAGGCAAAAAAGAAATTGATTTTTCTAAATACAAGCGAATTCCTTAAGTAATTTTTATCCTTTGTTGCTAACGTCATTTTTACTAAAACACTTTAGCTGAATTTTCGTTAAAAAAAGAACCTTGCTTGATTCAGCAAGGTTCCTTTAAAGTTCTTACATCATACCGCCCATCATTGATGGATCCATTGCAGGTGCAGCTGCACCGCCTTCAGCAGGTTTGTCAGCCACAACTGCTTCTGTTGTTAACAGCAAAGCAGATACAGAAGCTGCATTTTGCAAAGCTGAGCGAGTTACTTTAGTAGGGTCAACGATCCCTGTTTCGATCATGTTTACCCACTCACCAGTCGCTGCATTGAAGCCAACGCCTTGTTCTGCGTTTTTCAATTTGTCGATAACAACTGAACCTTCGTAGCCAGCGTTCTCAGCAATTTGACGAACTGGTTCTTCTAAAGCGCGAACCACGATATTGATACCAGTAGCTGCATCGCCTTCAGCCTCTAATTCAGAAACTTTCTTAATTACGTTTACTAGCGCAGTTCCACCACCTGAAACGATTCCTTCTTCAACTGCTGCACGCGTAGAGTTCAATGCATCTTCAATACGCAATTTCAGTTCTTTTAATTCCGTTTCAGTAGCAGCACCAACTTTAACAACTGCTACCCCGCCAGCTAATTTAGCCAAACGTTCTTGTAGTTTTTCACGGTCGAAATCAGAAGTTGTTTCATCGATTTGACGTTTAATTAATTCTACACGTTCTTGCAATTGTTCTTTGTTGCCAGCACCTTCAACGATTGTTGTGTTATCTTTATCAACGACCACTTTACCAGCAGAACCTAAGTTTTCAACAGTTGCGTCTTTCAATTCTAAACCAAGGTCTTCTGTAATAACAGTAGCACCAGTTAAGATAGCAATATCTTCTAGCATTGCTTTACGACGGTCGCCAAAGCCAGGAGCTTTAACTGCCACAACGTTAAATGTTCCACGGATTTTGTTCAATACCAAAGTAGGTAGAGCTTCACCGTCAACATCGTCAGCAATAATCAGCAATGAACGTGATTGTTGCAATACTTGTTCTAACAATGGCAAGATATCTTGAATATTAGAGATTTTCTTGTCAGTGATTAAGATATATGGATTTTCTAAAGCTGCTTCCATTTTGTCATTATCAGTTACCATGTATTGTGACAAGTAACCACGGTCAAATTGCATACCTTCGACAACATCTAGTTCAGTATCGATCCCTTTAGATTCTTCAATAGTGATAACACCGTCATTACCAACTTTTTCCATTGCTTCTGCAATCAATTTGCCGACTTCTTCACTACCTGAAGAAACAGCTGCTACTTGTGCAATCGCATCTTTAGAGTCTACTTCTTTAGAAATGCTGTGTAGTTCTTCAACAGCTGTTTTAGTTGCTAATTCAATCCCGCGGCGAATGCCCATTGGATTCGCACCAGCGGTAACATTTTTCAAGCCTTCACGAACAATTGCTTGTGTTAGCACTGTTGCGGTAGTTGTACCGTCACCAGCAATGTCATTTGTTTTAGAAGCAACCTCTGAAACTAATTTTGCTCCCATGTTTTCAAAATGATCTTCTAGTTCGATGTCTTTAGCAATTGTTACCCCATCGTTAGTAATCAATGGTGAACCATATGATTTTTCCAATACAACGTTACGACCTTTTGGCCCTAAAGTTACTTTTACTGTATCTGCTAATTTATCAACCCCGCGAAGCATAGCTGCGCGTGCATCTTCTGAAAATTTAATTTCTTTTGTCATTGTTTCTCCACCTCAATCTTTTTTATTCTACAATAGCCATAATATCTTTGGCAGAAAGAATCAAATATTCTGTTCCGTCATATTTTACTTCTGTACCAGCATATTTTTCAAACATTACTGTGTCGCCAACCGCTACGGGCATTGGACTTTTTTCACCGTTATCTAACACGTTGCCTTCACCCACTGCAACAACTTTTGCTGTTTGTGGCTTTTCTTTGGCAGCAGAGGCTAAAACAATGCCGCCTACTGTTTTTTCTTCTTCTTGAGCGACTTCAAGAATGACGCGATCACCTAATGGTTTTAACACGATAAATCCCTCCAAAATAGTAATGATGTTAAAGTCGTTAGCACTCTCGAGTTAAGAGTGCTAACTCACAGTTATTATCATACCCATTTTTTATGTCTTTTGCAAGTCATACTGTCTTTTTTTTACAAATTTTCTAAAGCAGTCTTTTTCATTATGTATGCTATAATGGCTAACAAATCTGTTACTTAGAAAGGAAAGACAATGTCTACTAAACGGTATCTTTTTCTTACAATATTTACTTATGGTCTTGTTCTGTTTTCGCCAGTCATTTTTGCACCGTTTATCGGTGCAAACGTACAGCAGTTAATCCAAATTTCAACAGTTTCTTATATAGCAGGGGCTCTATTACTCTTGCTTTACTGGAAAAAGAGTCAGCCTTTAACTATTGAAAGAACGAATCGAAGCGGAATTTCCTCTATTCTTCTGGGCTTAGCAAGTATTCTAATTTCCTTAGTGCTGCAAATGGTTTTGCTGCAAATTGAAACTCGTTTAACTAACCAACCAGCAGCCTCTCAGAATACTCAGAACATTGTTCAGCTAATGCAAGAAAATTCGGTATTTATTATTGCTACTACTGTAGCAGGTCCTATTATGGAAGAAATGGTTTTTCGTCGGGCCATTTTTGGTAGTCTTAATGAACGGTTTGGCTTTCTTTTACCTGCAATAATTAGTTCCCTTTTGTTTGCCTTAGCTCATCAGGATGGTCATTACTTGTTATACGGTGGCTTAGGATTTTTCTTTTGCTGGTTATACCAATACACTGGAAAAATCTGGACATCTATGATTACTCATGTGGGGATGAACCTGATTGTTATAATAGCTCAATTGGCAATAAGTTAGTTCCATAAAAAACTTAATCTTTACCTTTTCGCAAAATTCCTCCTACACTAGATTTAGTGAGGAGGAATTTTTTATGAAATTAGCTATTATTGGTGCCACAGGTCATGCTGGTTCGTTGATTTTGAATGAGGCCTTAGAACGGCAAATCGATGTAACAGCAATTGTTCGCAAACCAGAGAAATTAGTGGTTGATGTCCCTTACTTGAAAAAGGATTTATATGATTTGACACAAGAAGATTTGTCTAAATTTGATGTAGTCATTGATGCTTTTCGTCCGCCCCTTGGCAAGGAAGAAATGCATCAAAGTTCCTTACAGCATCTTATAGATATCTTGTCAGGAACAAAGACTCGCCTATTGGTTGTCGGGGGAGCTTCTTCTCTATATTTAGATGATGAAAAAACGAAACGAATGATTGACGTTTCTGATCCTAAAGCACCTTATTATCCAACTGCTTATAACATGTACCAAGCCTTTTTGGAACTACCTAAGTCGAAAAATTTGTACTGGGGCTACTTAAGTCCTGCTGCTAATTTCGTTCCAAACGGTCCACGAACTGGCTACTATCAATTGAGTGATAATCGGTTAAAGAAAAATAATGATGGTCAGAGCGAAATCAGCATGGCTGATTATGCAATTGCTATAGTTGATGAAGCCTTAAATAACCAACATGCCAATCAACATTTTAGTGTCGTAAGCTTGTAAACCAGTAAAGGGATCGAACATATAACTTGTTCGATCCCTTTCACTCACTTAATGATTAATTTTTGCAATTGTGCCTTAATTTCCTCTTCATCTGCTTCAGCTGCTAAAAGTGCGCTTGCTGTATAAGCACCTTCTACGAAAGCAGTATCAAAAAGCTCCACTTTTTTTTCAGTCATTTCTATTGCCATTTCCAAATTCATCTTTGCACTGCCTAAATCATAAAAGGCAAACAGTTCATTACTTTCATTCTCTTCAATAGCCTGAAGAATCTTTTCCATTGAAGTACCTGTAGAGCCATCCTCGAGACCGCCCGCCGTAGTAATAGAGACTCCTTTTGCCACTTCACTGATCAAGCGTTTTAACCCTTCCGGAATTTCAGTTGTATGAGATACCAGCAAAATACCTTTAGTCATCAAATACACCTGCCTCTAAAAACGACTCAAAAAGATAGACCGAAGACATCGCTCCAGGATCGATATGGCCAATTGAACGCTCTCCTACATAAGATGCTCGACCTTTAGTAGCTTTTAAGTCTTTCGTTTTTCCAGCGAGCTCTTGCAGTGCAGCCTCTGTCAGTTCACCTGCTTTTAGCAAATCAATAGCCGGAAACCATACATCCAGCATTGTTTTTTCGCCTAATGCTGAATTTCCACGCTTGGCAATTCCAGCTGCTGCAGCTGTCAGCAATGTAACAGGATCATCTGAATCTTTGCTGGCCTTCATCATTTCCATCATAGCTGTCCCATACAAAGGTCCGGAAGCTCCTCCTACCTTACCAATGAGTGCCATTGCGGAAGCTTTAAAGATTGCAGGTAAATCTCCATCTAGATTAGCAGCCATAACAGCCTCTAATCCACGCCCCATATTATTTCCATGGTCGCCGTCTCCAATAGGTGTATCTAATTCGCTCAAGTAATCCTTCTTAGCTTGAATTTTTTCATTAAACAGTTGCAAAGCAGTTCTTAAATTATCAGGTGTAAACATGGCTTCCTCCTACTTTTCCTTTTTTTGCTTGGATCGAATAATTTTACCAAGCGATGGTATGCACAGGCTCGTTTAAACAGCGCAAACGATCGTCAGTCAATTTGATCATCGTTACTGAAGCTCCAGCCATATCTAAAGAAGTCATATAGTTGCCAACCTTAGAAAAATCTACTGTGATTCCATCAGCTTCCAATAAGTTTTTGACATCGTTAAAATAAATGAATAGCTCCATCAACGGTGTAGCCCCCATACCGTTAACAAACAGTCCATAGCTTTCACCTGATTGCCAGTCAAACTCAGCTTTCAACTTACTCACGATTTCTTCAGCCATTTCACGAGAGGTCTTGATTTTTTCGCGACGATACCCGGGTTCTCCATGGATCCCCACTCCATATTCCATTTCATCCTCTGCTAAAGTAAAGCCAGGTTTTCCGACTTCTGGTACGGTAGCTCCTGATAAAGCGATTCCAATTGTTTTAATATCGGAAACCAACTCTTTCCCGTACTCAGTGAGCTCATTAAGATTTTTTCCTTCTCGTGCCAACGCTCCTAAAATTTTGTGGACTAAAACTGTTCCAGCAACACCTCGTCTGCCTTGGGTGTACGTACTATCTTCTACTGCAATATCATCATCTACTAAGACTGAAGCCACTTCAATGTCTTCAATTTCAGCCAAGTCCTTAGCCATATCAAAATTCATCACATCACCGGAATAATTTTTTACGATCATTAAGGTTCCTTTGCCTTTATCTGAAGCTTTGATTGCTTCAAAAACCTGATCAGGCGTTGGTGAAGTAAAGACCTGCCCGCAAACTGCTGCACTTAACATTCCATCTCCAACAAATCCAGCGTGAGAAGGCTCGTGCCCGCTTCCTCCTCCACTGACTAAAGCAACTTGGTCAAAATCATCTGTTCGGGATACAACTAATGTTTCTGGAATTTGCTTTACGTAGTCAGGATAAGCGCTTACTAATCCAGCTACCATCTCTTCGACAACATCCTTTGGTTGGTTAATAATCTTCTTCAATGTAATTCCTCCCTTTTTGTTTTGCTTCTTTTATTTTATCACTTAGCTCCTTAAACGAGAAGTTACAAGAGTTTATTAAACAAAATTCTGTTACTAGACAAAATAATTTGCTACAACAGCTAAAAAGAAGCCCGAAAAAATGATTGGGTATCACTTTTTCAGGCTTCTGTATTAAATAGCAAATAATTCAGTTGAACATTCTGGATCGGTATCATAAATATTAAACTGGTAATTTACACCTAAATCATAACGAGTCAAGGTTTCCTCCATCGTCATATGAGCTAATTCTTTCATATTGTTCTCTTTACTCAAATGACCCAAATAGATTCGTTTCGTATTATCACCAATAATATCCGTCATTACTAAAGCACCATCTTCATTAGATAAATGACCACGATCACCTAAGATTCGCTGCTTTAAGCTCCACGGGTACGGTCCCATGCGCAGCATTTCTAAATCATGATTGCTCTCTACTAAATAGGCATCCGCATTTCTAATCGTCCCACGAACATGATCGCTGGCATACCCCGTGTCTGTCAACATAACAAATGAACGACCATCTTTATAGAAACGATAAAACTGAGGTGCTGCTGCATCATGAGATACACCAAAGCTTTCAATATCCATATCCCCAAAGGTCAGCACTTTACCCATTTCAAAAATTTGCCGCTGCTCCAAAGCAACATTTCCGATTAAAGGAGCCATTGCCTCCCAAGTTTTTTCATTCGCATATACAGGTAATTTATATTTCCTAGCCAAAACACCAACACCATGAATGTGATCACGATGCTCATGAGTGACTAATATCGCGTCTAAGTCTTCTGGCTTACGATTCACTTCCGCCAGTAATGAAGTTATTTTCTTTCCGCTCAATCCAGCATCCACTAAAACTTTCTTTTCAGCACTTTCTAAGTATAAGGAGTTGCCGGTACTTCCGCTGGCTAGAACACTGATCTGAAAGGCATGATTCATTTCCAACATAAGTGATTGTCCTCTCTTTTGTAAAACTGCTCTTAGTATACAACCCTTTTTATGGATTTTCCACCTTTGATACCGAATTATTAGAAATAACCTGATTGCTAATAGCATTGACCTTTTCTATCTGAATCACTTTATCCGCATTTTCAATCCGAACAAACCAAACAGGCACATATACATTCTTTTCTTGAACCTCTAATGTCCGAAAATAACCTAAATAGATTTCCTGAATCGTGGAACCTGGTGGAATGTTATTGTTGATGTACAAGGTGTTCAGGATCTCTTTTTCCGAATAAAGGCTCATTTTTTCTCGTAAAGGTTCAATCTCTCTTAACAAAGTTTGTGTGTAGTCAGTCACCTGTGTCGTATCATCACTCGTAGTTTCAACATTTAAGGTCACTCGAGAAGTTTCATCAATAAAAGGAATTCCTTCATAGGTTTGAGCACCTACAATTTTAGAGCCCTCGTCATCTTTTTTAGAAATGCTTGGAACGTACATATATTGATCACCCGACATAATGAATTCAGGATCACGCATCAGCTCATTAAAGCTTTTCTTCACTTCTTTTAAATTGAACTCTCTCGTTTCTAAAGACTTGCTGGTTAAAATTTTATCAGACACATAGGAAGAATTCCGAATAGCTGCATTTTGTTCTTGGTCTAACCGACTATATAACTCATCTTGTTCAGCGCTTAAATAATAGCCTTCAAAGTGCTGATCAGATATTGTGCCTTTATAATGAATATCATCATTTTGCAGGCGTTGGGAGATATCTTCTCGTTGGTTGGAATTGGTTACTAAGCTTTGCTCGTGGCGACTGCTCCAGTAGATACTAAACAAAAACATATTGATTCCTAAGAAGGCGATAAAGAAGATCCACTCAATTTTGCGAAAATCCATTTAGTTCGCCTCCGTTTCTACGAAGTTGGGGTCCATTAAATAGTTAAAGGTATACCAATGCCCGTCGTATTTTATATACCATTCTGGATCAAGAGCGACTACTCGACTCACATCAGCTACATCTCGCCATGTATAACCAATAATATAGCTTTGAACCAAATTGATGTCTCGACCAGCATATAATAATGACTCCTCTATCGTGGTTGAACTAGGAAGTTCAACTGTCTCTTCAGCTGGAATTGGCACCTGGACAGTTTCCATACTGGTTTCAATTTTCACCTGACTTGACGGATTTTTAGGATCGACTGCTACTGTCATTTTCCCCTTTGGAGAAGGGCTGTCTAATTGACTAAAAATAGGATATCCCTCTACAAAAATTCGGTAGTTCACCTGATTATCTTGGCGATCAAAATACCTAAGGTTTCCAACTGCTGTACCTAACCGACTCACATAGCTGAAGGTTTGAGTATACAAACTTTGGTCCTGAAGCTCGCTAGGAAGTTCGCCAGAAAAACTAACCAATTTGTTGTCCTCATTCATGGTTAATTCTTCATGCCCGCTAACAAAAGTACGAGATTTATTCTCTTCCTCTTCTCCTTTAGCTTGTTCCGGATCTTGGAAAAAGGCATTACGAAACAGTGAGTAGGATTGCGTAGTTAAAATATAGCTGTACTTTTTCAATCGAACATTTTCTTGCGTTTGCATTAACCGAGGTACCATTTGATTCTCGGTCGTCATAGCTAAAAAGCGATCCTGATTTTCGTTGTAAATTGCTTTAATTGGTTCAAAGTCAGTAACAATCGAAGCTTCATACACTATATGCTTCTGATAATTCAAAAAACGAATTTTCTCATGTTCAAAGTCCAACTGAATTTTACCAAAAAGGATATGTTCCTCATCGTCAACTCCACTTAAATTCAACGGAATATCAAACACCTTGACATATTCAGCTAACGAAAAAGGCCCTTCATAATTCAGTTCCACCCCATTCGTCAGCTGGTAATAATCAGCCGATTCTTCTTCTGTATTAGCTACTACTTCCAATTGCCCATAGGTACTTTCAGTTAAGCGGGCTTGCAATGTAGCCAATAAATTTTCACTATTTGTTTGAAAATGCTGGCCATCTACATCCCAGATACCTCTCAATGGAAGAAAAGCATCAGTTGCTTTAGTATAATTTTGTTCATTATTTACTACCTGATTATTAGAATTTACGGTTGGCGTACGCCCAGCTGGACTTACCCAAATGGAGTAGGTAAAGAACAAACTTAGTAAAATCAGACAGATCAAAAGTCCACGCAAGATTTTTTCTGAGATTCTCATTCCCACCAATCCTCCTCATAAGGTTCATAAGGTAAAGAGAAAGAGAAGGTTGAGCCTTTTCCTTCAATACTGTCCACCCAAATAGATCCTTTGTGGGCTTTAATTACTTCTTTAGAAATGGCTAGTCCTAAGCCTGTCCCACCTTGTTTTCGTGCTCGAGCCTTATCCACCCGGTAGAACCGTTCAAAGACTTTCTCCAAATCCTTCTTAGGAATTCCTAAGCCTTCGTCAGAAATACTTAACACAACATTATTATGAGTTTCCAGAAGATGAACCGTAATTTTCCCGCCATCTGGGGAATATTTGATAGCATTGTTCATGATATTATCAATTACCTGCATAATTTTATCCGTATCAACTTCTACCCATAGATCACGCTCAGTAAAATCTCGAATAATCGTATATTTTTTGTCTTGATTATTAACCATCATGTCAAAACGATCCAGCACATAGTCCACCAGCTCATTGAAATTGACAAACTCTAAATCAAGCTGCTGATTTCCTGAGTCCATTCGAGAAAGATTTAACAGGTCGTTAATCATTCGAATCATGCGATCTGTTTCACCTAAAGTCACTTGAATAAATTCAGGGGCCACTTCTTTGTCTTCCCAAGCTCCTTCATCTAATGCTTCTAAATAACTCCGTACGCTAGTCAATGGTGTTCGCAATTCATGAGAGACATTAGAAACAAACTGACGTCGTTCCTCGGCAGTTTTTTCTTGTTCAGTAACATCGTGTAGAACTACTACTAATCCGCTGATAAACCCAGACTCACGACGAATCATGGCAAAATCGGCTCTCAGAATCATGCGGTCCTCTTCCTGATCAGATTTAGAACGATCCAACAGCAGCTCTTCCTGTGCTTCTAGTAATTTCCGCAGCGTATACTCTTCTTCTAAGTCCAGCAGGGTTAATATGGACTCTCCAATGGCCTCTTCGTTTTTTACATCCAATAGAGATAGAGCCATTTCATTAATAGTAATAACCTTTCCGCGACGATCTGTAGCGATTACTCCGTCAGTCATGTGGGTTAACACACTATCCAAACGGTTTCGTTCCGCTTCCATGGTGTCCTGAGCATCTTCGATTCGATCAGATAGCTTATTAAAGGTTTCTGCCAGCTGGCTTAGCTCATCATGACCATGAACCTCAACCTTATCAGAATAATCTCCCTGAGCAATTTTGATAGCCTGCTGCCGCATTTCTTCAATCGGTTTAGTAATGGAGCGTGCAACAAGTAAAGCCACCACCATAGAAATAACACCGGCTATTAAAGACGCGGTGAAAAAGATAATGGCCGTTTCACTTATTTCGGTATATTTCTGTTCAATATTGCTTTTAACATAAAGAGCCCCCAGCACGGCGGAATCGCCTGTCGGGGACTGAATTGGTTGAACATTGATATATACCCGTTTATTATTATCATCTAGTGCTACATATTGCTTCACAGTAAAGTCATCAATATCACTGTATTCGTTTTTCTTACCTACAATAGAATCTTTACGTCCTACATCGTTAGTCGCCTTTACAATTCCTTTGTCATCAACAACCCACATCTCCTGAATATCCGATGCATTATTGTTTTCTAACAACCGTTGTAGGCCTTCAGTACCTTCATCCTGAGACATTGTAGTTCCTAATGCGTTAGCCAGGTACGAAACGCGCTGATTCATATCTTTGGTAAAATTATTGACTGTTTCTTTTTCTAATCCACGAATAAAGTACGCACCGATAATTTCAATCGAAATCAATAGAATCAAGATAAACGAAAAAGCAATCTTGAAATTTACTGATTGAAAAAAACGGACTTTATTTTTCATTTAATTTATTACTCCTGTTCAGGGTTGCGCAGGTAATAGCCCACACCTCTTCTAGTTACTAAGTACGTTGGATGACTAGGATTGTCTTCAATTTTTTCTCTTAAACGGCGAACAGTTACATCGACTGTACGCACATCACCAAAGTAATCATAGCCCCAAACGGTTTGCAGCAAATGCTCGCGAGTCATTACTTGACCAATGTGTTTAGCTAAATAATGCAGCAGTTCAAATTCGCGGTGCGTTAATTCAATTGTTCCCCCACGCTTTGTTACCATGTATGCATCCGGATGGATCGTTAAATCACCAATAGTTAGATCACCTTGAGTAGAATCATCTTCTTCTTTAGGTGTTTGACCGCCACGACGCAGATTTGCTTTTACTCGTGCAACTAGCTCGCGGTTTGAAAAAGGTTTGGTTACGTAATCATCTGCACCTAGTTCCAAGCCCAACACTTTATCAATTTCAGAGTCTTTTGCTGTTACCATAATAATAGGCATATCATGGGTTTTACGAACCTCACGAGCCACTTCTAATCCATCTTTTTTTGGCAACATTAAATCAAGCAAAATCAAATCCGGCTGAACCTCTTCAACCTTCTCAATTGCTTCTTCGCCATCATAAGCGGTAAATACCTCATATCCTTCTTTCGTTAAGTTAAACTTAACGATGTCAGAAATCGGCTTTTCATCATCTACAACTAAAATTTTCTTCACTAAGCGTCACCTCAAACTTTTTCATCTAAATTATATGCTTCTCTATTATACCTTATTTCGAAAAGTGTTTCACCCTCTCGAGGTTTTCTGTCCTCTTCCTGTCTATCTTTTATGAAAAATTGAAAAAGTGCTTGGAAAACTTAATCACCATTTTCTAGTCACTCGAACAATAAAAACGAAACATTTTCTATACTTAACAAAAAAAAGAGAATGCGTATTCCATCTTCTAAACGTCAAAAGACGCCGACAGAATACCATTCTCGTGGGTTTGGCACCCAATGGGCCGTGAGGGGCTCGAACCCGCGACCCGCTGATTAAGAGTCAGCTGCTCTACCAACTGAGCTAACGGCCCAAATAAGCTACTCCAATATGTTAGCACTGGCGTTTTAAAATTGCAAGAAAAAAGGAGCAAAAAATTATGAAATATTCATGTGATAATTCCATCTGGTTTCGATAACTATATTGTATAATCTTATTGATTTTGTTAAAATAGATTTAGAAGGGGGTCTTATAATAGATGAAAAAAAATGAAGAACTGAAGCAATGGGCGGCTGCGCTGAAAGACATCCATTTACCGCGTTGGGAAGAACTCCCTGAACTGGAGCTTTATATGGATCAAGTAATCACACTGATTGATCGTTACCTTTCGCCAATCATTGAACCTGAAAAACATCACTTGCTCTCAAGTGCTATGGTTAACAACTATGTAAAGCATCATTTAATTCCTTCACCTATAAAAAAACGATACAACAAAAACCATTTAGCCTATTTAATTGCCATCACTCTAATTAAACAAGTGTTGACAATTCCGAATATTAAAGAACTCATTGTTATGCAGTTGGCCATTGAGGAGCCTAAAATAGCCTACAATACTTTTTGTCAAAAGCAAGAAGATTCTTTACAGCATGTAGCCGATTTAGTTTTATTAGAAGGAAAAACTTCCCCCACTGTTAAACAGTCGGATTATCGTTACTTGGCAGTAGAAAATGCTACTGCATCCTTTGCAAGCAAGTTGCTAGTGGAAAAAATCATTGAATTGGAGAAAAAAGATGACTAAAGAAAAAATTGCTATTTTAGTAGATTCAGGAACAGATACGCCACAAGAAGTTGTGGACAACGCCCCTATTTTCATGGTCCCTTTACGAATCATTTTTAAAGACAAAGAACTACTGGATCGTGTGGAAGTTAGTTCAGACAATATTTTTCCTCTGCTTAAGGAGGAACTACCTAAAACCTCATTGCCTGATGGTGAAATGATTACAAAAGTTTTTGATGAAATCAAAGCTCAGGGCTTTACTCATGTTATCTTTATTACGATCTCTAGTGGCCTGAGTGGTACCTTTAATGCGTTAAGAGTTTTAGCTGAAGATTATCATGACCTGACTTTCTATGGAATTGATACTAAAAATATTGGCATAGCAGCTGGTTTTTCAGTCATTTTGGCCGCCGATTTAGTTCAACAAGGAAAATCTTTTGAAGAGGTCATCGCTGGTGTCGAAGCATGCTTAACAAAAACCAAAGTATTTTTCAATGTAGACACTTTGGAATACTTACAACGAGGTGGACGAATTGGTTTAGTTGCCTCACTACTAGGTAGCGCTTTAAAGCTAAAACCAATAATCTCATGTAATGAAGATGGTATTTACTATACCGTAGCCAAAATTCGCGGCTTGAATAAAAGCTTTGATAAAACAATCCAAATTATCAATGACATGATCCATGAGCACAAACGCTTCAATTTAGCCGTTGCTCATGCGGATGCAATGGAAAATGCCATTAAGATGAAAAAGCGCTTAAAAGAAACTTTCCCAAAAGTAGAAAATATTTATTTTGGGCCAATATCACCGGCTTTGTCCGTACACACCGGACCAAATACTTTAGGTGTTGCTGTCCAGATTTTAGATTAAAAATAGATCACTCAAGAGAATTACAGGGATTTAAAAGCCTTGTAGTTCTCTTTTTTTCGACATTCTTTTCTGGTTTCTATTTCCAAAACCTTCCAATGTTTCAGCACATCATCTTCCTCCTAGTATTACCTCAATAATACTCAAAAACTATTCAGCAGGAAAAACTTTTGAAAAAGGACAATTTTATACTTTACAATCAGATTTCTTATGTTACAATAATATTACAGAAAGATTACAAGGAGTGAATGAGATGAAAAAAATTGTTTTGACTAGTTTGCTGGTATTAACCTTCCCAATTGCAGCGTTTGCTGAAACTTCCGAGTCCGTCCCTAATACAACTGAGTCTCGCCAAGAACAGACGGTTGAAAGTATTCCTGCTCCTGCAGCGGAAAAAATCATAGATTCTGATTCGACAACCAAAAGCACTGTTCCTAGTGTTGAAGAAGTGGCAGATGAAAAGGCAAAAACAACCAATTCTTCCGTTGCTGATCCTGAGCAAAAAGAGGCAGCTAAAACGAAAAATTCTACCACTCAATCATCAGGAACCAAAGAATCTGACGAACCAATTAAGGAAGAAACAAAAGTTTCTGAAACACCTGCTCCAGTTAAAAAAGAAGAGACAAAGGAATATACTCCAGCCGTCATCCGGGATCTTTTGACAAAAGATAATTATGGAATTGATCAAACAGAATTAACTGGATACACAGATGATCAGTTAGCGAATACCTTCAAATTATTTGAACGTTACAATTATGATGTGATTGGTATGGATATGGGCAGTTATGTTCGAGTATTGCGTATGGTCTATAAGGATAATGTCATTTCTTGGACAAATGCTGAAAAAGCTTTAGCTTTCAATCCTAGTCAGTACCAAACTACTGAGGACTTGATTAAAAATGTCGATCAACTATATAACTACATTCAAGTTCTTTATCCTAAAGGCAATGGATTTGCTGAATTAAGTCATTATTCTAAAGAAGAATTGGTGCATATTCTAAACCATCTTACACCCGCTCAAAAAGATTTGATTGCTAGACATGGCAGCTTATTCAGTGGCGTAGTCAACTGGATTCAAGCATCGTCTATAGGCAATGTCCCAATTGACAACGGTCCTAGAAAAAATGACAAAGTAACAAATGTAGCAACCAATAATAATCAAACGACTGAAGCACCTAAAAAAGCTGAACAAAAAGTTGAGCAACAAGCAGCGGTACAAAAGCAATATCCAAAAACAGGTGAACAGCGTACCATTTACTTAACTATCGTTGGAATGGTGGTAGTTGCAGCAACTGGACTGATTGCTTGGAGAAAGAAGCGAACTAGCCACTAATAGAGTATACAGACCTGTAACGGATTTTTGTGAAATATCCGCTGCAGGTTTTGCTTAAGTAGAAACGGTTTTCAACCTAAAAACACGGATCAATTTAACTTTGATCCGTGTTTCCTCTATTTAATATATAGCTAAGTGTGTTTTTAATTTCGATTGTCTGGGCTTAAATGGGTTGCTGCAAACAGTGCGCGAACAATTAAAGGCGTAATGATTCCAGCACCGATCATTTCAGTTACTCCATTCGTAAGTATCAGTGTTCCAAGGACCCTAAGCAAAGCAGATGGATTTACCCCATAGGCATCAGCAACACCATTAGTGTATAATAATCCCATAAGCGACAAGACTAAAACTGTATTAGTCAATGAACCAAAAATGGCGGCAATCACTGTAGCCATCGTCAGTTTATGATACTTTTTGTACAACCAGGTAAATAGCAGGCCGGCTACTAATCCAACTAAAATTCGTGGTAAGACTGAAACAATCGGATTAGTGAATACCAAGGTGTCTAAAGGATTGGTTGGAGAAGTAAATGCTCGAATCACGGTAAATATTCCCCACACCATTCCAATAAACATACCATCCTTGGTTCCTAAGACTACAGCAGCGATAATCACAGTAATATGAATAATGGTCAAGTCAGTAATACCTAATGGAATAAAGCCTAAAAATGGAACCATTGCTTGCAGAATGATCAAAGCCGTCAAGATCGCTCGAATCGTTAAGCGATATGTTTTATTTTTTGTATTCATTTTTTACAACTCCTATTTGCTCATTTTGATGACACACATGTCATTGGGATGATTATACATAAAAATGACACTCGTGTCATTAATTTATTTCTGAGGTGACATATGAAAAATAATTCAAATGAAGAACGGAAGCGTCAAAAGAGAGAAGCCATTTTGGAAAGTGCTCGTAATGTATTCGCTAAAAAGGGCTTAATTGACGTTACGATGAAGGATATCATTGATGCTTGCGGAATCAGCCGCGGCGGAATTTATTTGTATTTTGATTCAGTAGATGCAATTTTTATTGAGACAGTTAAACGCCGGAACAGTCGGAAATTTGATTCGATTCGCTCGGCAATTAAAGAGAATCAGCCCTTTGATGAATTGCTGGATACCTATTTTAATAGCCACAAAGAACGTTTGTTAAATTCCATCAACGATAGTATTCTGCGAGCCATGTATGAGTACTACTTTACCCATAAGTCGGAAGAAGATAGGGAATTTCAACAGGCTCAAATGGCAGCTACTAAACAGACGATTTACGAAATTCTGGAGCTAGGAGTCCAACAGGGTGTTTTAACTGATCAGCCGCTAGATACATTAGCCGAGAATTTTATGTTTGTGATTGAGGGATTAAGTGTGCTGGCTTTGATTGGAGATATCACCGAAGCCCAAATTGACAGTCAATTTTCCTTGATGAAATCCTTGTTGCCTAAAAATTTAAATTAAAGGTTATGATAGAAGTTCTTATCTTTGAAAAATAGTTGTGTCAATCATATCGTGTTCAGTAGCTGTGATGTCTTACGTTACGGCTACTTTACTTTGCTGCTGCCAAAAGGTGAGGAAGATGCAAAAGTATTTTGATACATTTACCTGAGTCTGAATGGATTCTTGCTTAGAAGTTTCTAGGAAGCATTGCTTTCCGCTTAGTCTTTACTTTACCACAAAGGGATTTTCACATAATGAGAAATGAAAGTTGATTTATTTAGACAATCCCGTTACTACACAAAAAAACTAGCTGTTGTTATTGAGGTTGTAATCACCACCCTTAGCCAATTGGAGAATTCTTTAAAATCTTCGGATGTAATTTTCCATGCTTGGGAAGTTTTATGTCAGCTGTTTAATGGCAAGTTGGCTAAATAGCTGGTTTTCACTTCGGGAGCAGCTGAATGCTTGATTGCTACTTTTGAAACAGAATATGCTGCTGATTTGGATTATCAGCTAGTGCGAGTGGTGCTTTAAAAACGCATAAAACAAACGTCACGAAAAAATCGTGACGTTTGTTTTTAGCAACAGCCTTTTCGGCAGGCTAGCTGTCGTGAAATTTCCAGTCCGGTTTCTGTCTGGGCTAATCCAGCTAGACCCGTACAACGCAATTCTGGTGGAATCATGCGGCCTACTTTATCAAAGCTGTCGATCGTTTCATCCAACGGAATCACTACATCAAATCCGGCGATGGCCATGTTGGCGGCCCCCAAAGCGTTCATACCGCACATCATATTTTTACCTAAACAAGGCACCTCTACTCGTACATCAACAGGGTCACAAACCATGCCAAAAATATTTTGCAAAGCCATCGAAGCAGCATTAGCGGCAGTTCGTGCTGAACCCCCCATCAGCTGTACCAAGGCTGCGGCAGTCATGCCTGATCCGGCGCCACACTCGGCCTGACAGCCGGCTACTTCTGCGGCAAAGGTCGCATACTCAGCTATGAAAACTCCGATGATCCCGGCAGCCAGCATGGCTTTGATGATCTCATCGTTGGATTTATTGTATTCTTTAGCAACGGCAAAAACTGTTCCCGGCAGCGCACCGCAGGAACCAGCGGTCGGTGCAGCTACGAATACGTTCATAGAGCTTTTGACTTCCATCATCGCTGTGATAAACGCAACAATATCCGCAGTCAGCGTCCCGCCAATCATCTGTGCTTTGTGTTCTTCAATTTTATAGGATTGATATCCTAATATTCGATCCTCGTATTCGGTGCCCTTCAAGCCTGTTTCGATTCCTTTACGCATGATAGCAACAATATCGGACATCTTATCATAGACTTCTTGTTCAGTAATGCTGCCGCGAACACTTTCGTACTTAGTTGCTAACTGCCAAAGTTCTAGCTGATCCTTTTCAGCCATCTGCAGCATTTCTTCTGCGGTTTTAAATGGAACCTGCTTTTCTTTTTGCGACATGATTGGTAAAACAGGATCAAAGGCAATTACCTCATCCACTTGGAAGAATTGGGCCAAGCCAGCAATCACTTCTGCAGAAACTGGCTGATGAGACTTAATATTCAAAAAGATCTTCTCACCTTCTAACCGTTGGTCCATTTGGCAAAAGCCAGTTACCTTTTCCTCGGTATAGGCCGCTAAATTCGAGATTGCAGCTGCAGGCGAATTCCCGTAGATCAAAGTTTCATAAAAACCACCAGAGATCGACACTGACTCACCTTGTATTTCAGTAAAGGCAATCATTCCACCACCAACTGATAAGGCCGTAGCCTTCACCTCTTCTCCTTGATCACTGCGAATAGTCATTCGGTAAGTGTTTGGATGCTCTGCTTTGTAAGGAACGATTCGGAAATTGATGGTCATTCCATCAGCTTCGGCTAACTCAATAGAGCGCAGTAAATCTTCATGGGTGGGCTCCATCCCTAACAGTCCGCCGACTAAGCCAACGTCAGAACATTGGGTGATATAACTAGCTGCTAAAGAACCCTTGGGATCAAAATCAGCTTGGAAATAATTGATCTTGCCTTTGACCATTTGGCGCAGCGCTTTACCAATACGAACAGAAGCAGCTGTATGAGAACTAGACGGACCGACCATCACTGGGCCTAGCACATCATTGAAAATACTTGCATATTCTGCCATTCAAATTCCTCCTTCAATTGCTTATTCCCAGACGGTTCCGACACCCTTTTCGGTTGCTTTATCGTAGATCGCTTTAGCCGTAACCAAATCCTGCGTACCAATCCCGACCGTTTCAAAAACAATAATTTCTTCGTCATTCTCGCGGCCAACTAAGTTCCCCAAAATTACTTCTCCAATATCACCAGTAAAATCTTCTTTTGTAATGGTTCCTTCTTCTAAAGGAATCAAAATATCCCCTGACTCAGATAGAACAGCTTCTTCTGAATCAAAATAGATTTTATCAGCTCGAGTTAAAATCACCGGGTCCATCTCCTGCATGTCATGCTGATACGCCCCTACACAGCTGACTGTCGCACCCTTCTTAACTTTATTACCATCAAAAACCGGTTTTTTGGAAGGGGTAACAGTAATAATTACATCTGCGCCCTCGATTGCCTCATCTGAGCTTTTGGCTGCCACAATGTGTGTACCATAGCTGGCAAGCTGCTGATTCATTTCTTGAACAAAATCCGCAGTTCGCTCAGGATTCATGTCAAAAACTTTCACTTCCTCTAAGTCCCGAGCACAAATCATCGCCTCTAATTGGCAGGCTGCTTGTCCACCAGTGCCGATTAAAGCTCCCTTCTGGGCATCTTTTCTAGCCAACACATCAAAAGCAGTTCCTGATGCAGCTCCTGTTCGTAATTGAGTGACAAAGGTGCCATCTAGGACCGAAGTAACAAAACCTGTTTCACCATCAATGAGTAAAACCTGCGCTGGTGCAGAAGGCAAGCCTTTATCAATGTTGTTAGGAAAAATATTGACCACCTTAATTCCTGCTGCCTTCATCGTTGGCACATATGCTGGCATAAACAAGAAGGTTCCTGATTGATCTTCACTAACGATTTGGGTACGTAGAGGCACTTCACTTTTCCCAGCCGAAAATAAAGAGAACGCCTCCTTGACCGCTTCAATGGCATCCTTCATTGTAAAAACTTGTTGAATATCTTTTTTTGACAATAACAACATTTCATCCACTCTCCTTTAGTTGTAAACGACTCTCATTAATGAAATTATAAGCCTTTTATCGAAAGGTTGTAAATACGTTTCATTGAATTAATCAGCATATTTCTCCTCCAAATAAAATCCTTTAATCATTTATCTTTAATCTTTTTTTCATAAATCTATTGACTTTACCCGAAATCTTTTATATGCTTTTATCAACAAAAAATTCTGACAATTGATAGGTGAATACCATGACATATAAAGCCAATAGCTTCAACAACTTATTATTATAGCAGGGACTCTTTAAGCAATTAAAAGAGAGTCCCTATTCGCATTGCATCGAGAAGAAAAATGGTTCTTCTTAGATGGGATGCTTTTTTTATACCTATTTTTTGTTAAGAGGAGCGGATGAAAATGAGAAAGATTCAATTTTTTGATACCACCCTGCGTGATGGTGAACAGACCCCCGGCGTAAATTTTAATACCAAGGAAAAAATTCAAATTGCGATGCAGCTGGAAAAATGGGGCATTGATGTAATCGAAGCCGGCTTTCCGATTGCCTCTCAAGGAGACTTCGAAGCAGTTAAGGCAATTGCTGAAAATGCAAAGCGCATGACTGTTGTAGGTCTGGCTCGCTGCCAGAAAAAAGACATCGATCGGGCGTATGAAGCCCTGAAGGATGCCGTAGATCCTCAAATTCACACCTTCCTAGCCACCAGCAATGTGCACATGGAATATAAATTAAAAATGACCAGAGAGGAAGTACTTGCTTCTATTAAAGAACATGTCGGCTATGCTCGGACGCTTTTTGAAAAGGTACAATTCTCACCGGAGGATGCTTCTCGGACAGATCGAGATTTCCTGCTGGAAGCTGTTCAAACAGCAATTGATGCTGGTGCTACAATTATCAACGTACCTGACACAGTTGGTTATTCCAACCCAACCGAATACGGCGGTATTTTCAAATACTTGATTGAACATATTAAAAGCGACCAGGAAATCACCTTCTCTTCACATTGTCATGACGATTTGGGGATGGCCACTGCCAACGCTCTAGCAGCCATTGAAAATGGTGCAAATCGGGTAGAGGGTGCCATCAACGGTATTGGTGAACGGGCCGGCAATACAGCATTGGAAGAGGTGGCTTTGGCGCTGCATATTCGCAAAGATTTCTACAACTGCGAATCAAATATTGTGCTGAACGAAACCAAACGCACCAGTGATCTTGTGTCAAGGTTATCAGGGATTCCGGTTCCTAGAAACAAAGCAATCATCGGCGACAATGCCTATGCGCATGAATCTGGAATTCATCAGGATGGTGTTTTGAAGAATCCAGAAACCTATGAGATTATCACACCGACTTTGGTGGGTGTCAGTCAAAACTCACTGCCGTTGGGCAAGCTGTCAGGGCGCCATGCTTTTGTAACAAAAATAGAAGAACTAGGCTATCAGTTGACGGATGAAGAAATTAAAACAGCCTTCAAGCGTTTTAAGGATTTGGCTGACAAGAAGAAACAAATTACAGATCAGGATTTGATTGCTTTGTTGACGGATCAGTCGCGGGAAGAAAGCGAACGCTGCAAGCTGGCGAACGTGCAAGTTCAATACAGCTCAGGCGGTTATCAAGGTGCGATCGTTTCGATTATCAATGAAGCTGGTGAAACCAAAGTAGCTTCTACGATCGGCTCAGGAAGTATCCAGGCCATTTATAATTCGATTGATGAGCTGTTCCAGCAAAAACCAGAACTATCCGAATATGAAATTCAAGCCATTACCGGCGGCGAGGATGCTCAGGCTGAGGTTCGTGTAACCTTACATGATCCAACAACCAAGCAAGACTTCCGTGGGATCGGTATTGATTTTGATGTATTGCAGGCTTCAGCTAAAGCGTACATCCAGGCGAGTAATCAAATGAAAGAACAGGAGTAAGGAAATGACGAAAAAAATTGTAGCTTTAGCCGGTGACGGCATCGGACCAGAAATTATGAACAGCGGCCTGCAGGTTTTAGCAGCGGCCGAAGCGTTAACTGGAGAACCCTTTGAGATTGCAGAACAGCCTTTCGGCGGAGCTGCGATTGATTTAACCGGACAGCCTTTACCAGAAGCTACCTTAAAGGCTTGTGAAGAAGCCGATGCCATTTTATTAGGAGCAATTGGCGGACCTAAGTGGGAAAAAGGACCAGAAACACCGGAAAAAGGCTTGCTGGCTTTACGTAAAGCATTAAATCTTTTTGCCAACATCCGACCAGTTACTGTTTCTGAAGCTTTGCTTCACCTGTCTCCTTTAAAACCAGAGATTATTAATGGCACAGATTTGGTTATCGTTCGTGAATTGACTAGCGGTATCTATTTCGGAGAACCTAGAGAGCTGGGAGTTGAGGAAGCTTACGACACCAACCGCTACCAAAAATTTGAAATCGAACGGATTTTGCGCAAAGGCTTTGAAATTGCTCAAACCCGCGGCAAAAAAGTTACCTCTGTAGACAAGGCCAATGTGTTGGCTACCAGCAAATTATGGCGTTCAGTTGCTGAAGAAGTGGCGAAGGATTACCCAGATTGTACCTTAGAACATCAATATGTCGATTCGGCGGCTATGAAGCTGATTCAAGCTCCAAGCAGCTTTGACGTTATTGTTACTGAAAACTTATTCGGCGACATTTTAAGTGATGAAGCTTCCGTATTACCTGGTTCGCTGGGTGTACTACCAAGTGCCAGTCATAGTTCTGAGGGGCCATCACTTTATGAACCAATTCATGGTTCAGCCCCAGATATCGCTGGCAAAGGCATTGCCAATCCAATTTCGATGATTTTGTCAGTGGCCTTAATGCTGCGTCAATCATTTAATGAAGAAAAAGCTGCACAAGCAATTGAAGCAGCTTGCGATGCAATCTTAAAAAAAGGCATTTTCACTGGCGACTTAGGCGGGAATGCTTCAACTGAAGAATTTACTCAAGCTGTACTAACAGAAATGAAGGGAGCATAACCAATGGCACAAACACTTTTTGATAAACTATGGAACCGCCACGTGGTGCAAGGCGAAGAAGGCGCACCCCAACTGCTTTATATTGATCTGCATTTGATTCACGAGGTAACTTCACCTCAGGCCTTCGCTGGAATTCGCGAGGCCGGTCGGAAATTGCGTCGTCCTGAGCGTACCTTTGCAACAATGGATCACAATACACCGACAGTTGATATTTTCAATTTTACCGATCTAGTAGCAAAAAAACAAATCGATACCTTGCGAGAAAATTGCGAGGAATTTGGCGTTACTCTTTGTGATAATGGCAGTGATCGTCAAGGAATCGTCCACATGGTTGGTCCTGAAACTGGATTGACTCAGCCAGGAAAAACGATTGTCTGCGGCGATTCCCATACGGCTACTCATGGCGCTTTTGGAGCTCTGGCTTTTGGGATTGGGACTAGTGAAGTGGAGCACGTTTTTGCAACACAATGCTTGTGGCAAAACAAACCGAAAAACATGGGCGTTAAAGTGACTGGTGAACTTCCTAAAGGTGTATACGCCAAGGATATTATCTTAGCTTTGATTGCCAAATATGGCACTGACTTTGGTGTAGGCTACGCTGCGGAATTTTATGGCGATACTATTCGTTCTCTATCGATGGAAGAGCGCATGACAATTTGTAATATGTCAATCGAAGGCGGAGCAAAAATCGGCTTGATTGCGCCGGATGAAAAAACGTTTGCTTATGTTGAAGGGCGCGAATATGCACCGAAGAATATGGAAGCCGCGATTAACGACTGGAAAGAATTGTATACCGATGAAGATGCGAAATACGATACGATCCTAACTTTGGATGCAAATGAATTGGTACCATTTGTAACTTGGGGAACCAATCCGGAGATGGGTGTGCCAGTGGATGGTACCTTCCCAGAGCCTGAAACAGAAGAATACAAAAAGGCCTATGAATATATGGACTTGAAACCTGGTCAAAAACCAACCGACATCAACATCGGCTATGTCTTTATTGGTTCTTGTACCAACGGGCGCCTATCTGATCTGCAGGAAGCTGCTCGCATGATCGAAGGTAAAAAGGTGAATGAAAATGTTACAGCAATCGTGGTTCCCGGCTCTCGACCTGTACGTAAAGCGGCTGAAAAAATCGGCTTGGACAAAATTTTTAAAGATGCCGGCTTTGAATGGCGTGAACCAGGCTGCTCGATGTGCCTAGGCATGAACCCTGACCGTGTACCACCAGGCGTTCACTGTGCATCAACCTCAAACCGCAATTTCAAAGGACGGCAAGGAAAAGATGCGCGGACCCATCTGTGTAGTCCAGCAATGGCGGCATTGGCTGCGCTAAACGGAACCTTTGTTGACATTCGCAAGGAGGCAATCTAATGGAAAAATTTACGGTTTATACTGGAACCACCGTTCCTTTTATGCAGGATAATATTGATACCGATCAAATTATTCCTAAAAACTTTTTAAAACAAGTAGATAAAAAGGGCTTCGGCAAGCACTTGTTTGATGAATGGCGTTACTTGGAGGATCGTTCACCGAATCCAGATTTCATTTTAAACGCGCCAGAACGTCAAACGGCGACGATTCTCGTTTCAGGTGAAAACTTCGGTTCAGGTTCTTCACGTGAGCACGCAGCTTGGGCTTTGCAGGATTACGGCTTCCATGCAGTCATTGCTGGCAGCTATAGCGATATTTTTTATATGAACGCTTTGAAAAATGGTTTGCTGCCGATCCGCATGCCCGCCGATGTCCGTAAAGAACTAAGTGAACTGCCAGCGGATGCTGAAGTAACGATTGATTTGCCGAATCAAACGATTGTCACACCAAATGCTCGTTATGAATTTCCTATTGATGCAACCTGGAAGGACAAACTGGTCAAGGGCTTGGATGACATTGCCATTACCTTGGAGCATGAAGCGGCGATTACGGCTTACGAAGAAAAAATGCCTAACTATTAAATACAGCAACAGGACCCATCGTATGGATGCGTCCTGTTTTTTTGCATGCACTGCAATCGATTTAATAATTAAGATAGCTACGATCACGATGATTTTAAGAACAGCTCGAAAGTTTTTTGGGAAAACATCTCTGTTTAAATCATCTATTCTGTCATAAACACTTCGCCGTTTTCTTCGCACCACTTATTTACAGCTTCGTAAATTGGCATCAATTCTATACCAGATCTCGTTAACTGATATTCTACTCGCGCTGGAATTTCAGGATACTCGATACGTTGAACTAATCCACTTTTTTCCAAATCCTTTAATTGAGCTGAGAGTATTTTGTGACTAATCGCTGGTAAAAGCCGTTTCAATTCTCCGTAACGCAGCGTATGCTTTTGTCCCAAATGATAGATTAGTTGGATTTTCCACTTGCCGCCAATGATGGATAAGATTTTTTCCAGCTTTTCAAATCCATAATCTGCTACGATACAGTAATCTTTATTTTCTTCCACTTGCTTACCTCCTAGTTAGTATCTTACTTATTTGTGCGTAATTGTGTAAGTTTTTTTCCTATTATATACTGAAAAAAACAATAAGGGAGAAAAACATCTATGTTGGAGTGTTTTTGTTTAATTGCAGCACTTGGTTTCTTCGCCAATGCACTACTGCATCTATTATTAATTGTTGGATTTCCATTAGGTGAATATGTACTGGGAGGTAAGCAGACGGTACTACCTTATTCTATGAGAATACTCAGTATGCTATTCTTGATTGTTTGGATCAGTGTTGGCATTTGCTATCTGAATTATGGAGGATTTATCAGTTTGTCTAGGCTGGAGCACCTGGACCGATGGGTAATTATTGCAGTAACGGTCTTTCTGCTTTTTGCGATTTTCTCGAATGCCTTTTTAACGAATAGTAAAAAAGAGCGTCTAGTAATGACTCCCTTTTGTCTAATCACCTTTATCCTCAGTATCGGTGTTTTATTTTTAACTTTAAAAAAATGGAACCCTCCTAGAAGGTCCCATCCTATAAAATTGTTTATAGTTTTTCGCCGTTTGATTCAATGACCTGTTTGTACCAATCAAAGGAATCTTTTTTGTAACGTTCCATGGTTCCATTACCTTCATTGTCGCGATCGACATAGATCATGCCGTAGCGTTTTTTCATTTCACCAGTAGTAAAAGAAACCAAATCAATGATGCCCCAAGGCGTATAGCCCATTAATTCAACACCATCATAATCAACGGCTTTTTTCAAGGCTTCGATATGTTTAGTTAAATAGTCAATCCGATTTTGATCATGAATGGAATGATCTTCTTCTACCTGATCAATTGCACCAAAGCCGTTTTCTACGATGAACAAGGGTAATTGATAACGATCATACAAACGATTCATAGTATAACGCAAGCCTTCAGGATCAATTGCCCATCCCCAGTCACTGCTTTCGATATACGGATTTTCCACACCGTTTGGTAAACCACCATTAACTACATTGCCTAAGTTATCATTGCTCACGTCAGCCTTTACAACGGTGGACATGTAATAGCTGAAGCCGATGTAGTCGACTGTTCCTTCTTTTAAGACTGCTAAATCTTCCTCGCGAATATCTATTTGGTAGCCTTCCCGTTCGAATTCTTTTAGCGCGTAAGTTGGGTAATATCCGCGAACATGGACATCTGCAAAGAAGAAACGCTGATGCATTGCTTCCTCAGCAGCCATAATGTCAGCAGGATTACATGAATAAGGATAAATTGGTACATGCGAAACCATACAGCCAATTTCAAATTCAGGATTAATTTTCTTACCGGCAATGACCGCTTTGGCGCTGGCAACTAATTCGTTATGAGCCACTTGGTACATCACTTCTTTTTCGTTTTCGCCTTCTTCAACCAATACTCCGGAGTTAGTCCATAAGAAAATGGGATTATTAGTATCCATTTGATTGTTGATTTCATTAAAGGTCATCCAGTATTTTACTTTATCCTTGTAACGATCAAAACAAGTCACTGCAAACTTTTCAAAGAAGTCAATCACTTTACGGTTACGGAAACCGCCGTACTCACGAGCTAAATGCAAAGGCATTTCAAAGTGAGATAATGTAATTACAGGTTCAATATTATGAGCCAATAGCTCATCAAATAAATCATCGTAAAATTGCAAGCCTGCTTCGTTAGGTGTTTCTTCATCACCATTTGGGAAAATGCGAGTCCAGGCAATCGAAGTTCGCAGACATTTTAAACCCATTTCAGCAAAAAGTTTTACATCTTCTTTATAGCGATGGTAGAAATCAATCGCTTCATGGTTCGGATAAAATTTATCAGCTTCGATGGTTGCTGTAATTTCCCGTGGTACACCATGAGCGCCAGCGGTCATAACATCAATCACACTAGGACCTTTGCCATCTGCATCCCATCCACCTTCGAATTGGTGAGCGGCTAAAGCGCCGCCCCATAAAAAGTTGTCGTTCATTTTGTTGTCCTCCTAATTAATTTTTAAAACTGCATCGTCCGGGCAAACTGTACCCAATTTTTCTTCTTCCACTGAATCATAGGTTAAGGTATTGGTCACAATGATTGGTGTGATTGTCGAATAGCCAGCTTGTTCAATAGCTGCTAAATCAATTTCCATCAATACGTCGCCTTTTTTCACCTTTTGGTCCTGCGCAACTAAACAGGTAAACGGTTTGCCTTCTAGGTTCACAGTATCTAATCCTACATGGATCAATACTTCTACCCCTTCATCAGAAGTTAAACCGATCGCATGTTTTGAAGCAAACAAGCTGGTTACAATACCATCAAACGGCGCATAAACTTTGTTGCTGGTAGGTTGAATCGCAATTCCTGAACCCATCGCTCCACTAGCAAATACTTCATCGGGTACTTCATTCAAACTAATGGCTTCGCCTTCTAGCGGTGAGCTGATAAAATGAGACACTAATGACCCTGGAACAGCTGCATCTTTTTCGATTTCTTGACTCATTTTGGCATCTTCTTCGATGGTTTCTCCAAAACCGAAAATTTGAATCAGTACTACTGGTCCTGCAATCGCAATTACACAGCCAATCACAATTCCGATAAATGAGGTTGGTACACTGCTGTCAATTCCATTAACAATCGTTAATAAGCCTGGCAGACCCGCATAAGCAAAGTAATAAGGCTGGAAGAAACTAGCAACGATTGCGCCAATTCCTCCTGAGAGACAACCAAAGATAAATGGTTTTTTGAAACGCAATGTTACACCATAAATAGCTGGCTCAGTAATTCCGAAAATCCCAGTAATAAAAGCTGAAAGCGAAACATTCTTCAGTTCTTTACTTTTCGCCTTCAGGAAGACACCTAGCACAGCTCCTACTTGAGCAACTACGGCAATTGTTTGGAAAGCTTGAAAAGAATCGCGTCCATACATGTCAAAGTTTGCCAAAACCATCGGCGTTACCCCCCAGTGAACACCGAAGATTACGACTACCTGCCAAAAACCGCCGATGATCGCGCCAGCCAATGGTGGTGCAACTGACACTAAGAAATTATACCCGTTAGCAATTGCTGTTGCGGTAATCGCTGAAGCTGGTCCTAAAACTAAAATCGTTAATGGCACCATGATTACTAGGCACAACAAGGGTGTAAATAATGGTTTAACCACATCTGGCAAGATCTTTTCGATCCCTTTTTCTACATAAGACAGTAACCACACTAAGATAAGCGGTGGTAAAACTGATGATGTATAGGTAGTCTCAGTCAAAGGAATACCGAAGAATGCTAAACTTTGTCCGCCGGCAATCTCAGCAGCCATCGTTGCCCAATCTGGCGATACTAAAGCCATCGCACAGGCTACCGCAATATACATATTTACCTTAAAATGCTTCGATGCCGTAATCGCAATGAAAATCGGCAGGAAAGTAAACGGTGCCCAAGAAATGAAGCTGAACACACGATACGTATCGGTGGTTGAAAAGGCTGGGAAAGCTAAATTAATAAGAATAAGTGCGCCCTGTAAAATCCCCGCTGCTGCCAATACATAAATAAAAGGTGCAAATACTGCAGACATAGTGGCAATAACGCGATTGAGAATACTTCCTTTAGGTTCTTCAACTTCTGAACTTGTATCAACATTTACCAGCTTGGTAAACGCATCATATACATCCCCTACATGGGTACCAATCACGATCTGAAATTGTCCATTATTAATCACTACCGAAATTACTCCAGGTAATTGTGAAATTTTCTCCTTAGCTCCTGCTGGCACTTCTGTCAAAACTAAACGCAGCCGGGTTGCACACCGGGTAACGTTTGCAATCTTATCTGCACCGATGATATCTAAAATATCTTGGGCTAATTTAGAATAATCTCTGACTTTACTCATTTTTCAACCTCTTTCTTTTTATTGTACCTACACATAATAATTGTGAATGCACAATTTGTCAAGACCTGTATAATTTTTTTGAACTGTGGTATGATACTAGCGAGAACAACACAAAGGGGAAACGATATGCTGAAATATATGGAAATCGCAGCGGATATTGAACGGACTATTGTTGATAATGATTTAGCACAAGGAACCAAGTTGCCAAAGTTTGATGAATTAATCAATAAATATGGGGTCAGTAAAAGTACGATCGTGAAGGCGTTAAATATTCTTGAAGGTCGGGGAGCTATTTATCAGATTCAAGGCAGTGGCGTTTTTGTCCGTCGCCGTAGTCGTTTAGGCTATATCAACATGATCGAAAATCAAGGCTTTACGACGAACTTGGATCATTTTGATATTACAGCGAAGGTCCTTTCGTTGGAGAAGATTGTTCCTGATCTGGAAGTGCGCGAAAATTTATTATGTAAGGAAAATGAGGAAGTTTATCGAGTAAAACGAATTCGCTATGTTAACGGACAAGTGCTTTGCATCGAGGAATCTTTTTTCAAAATGGACATTGTAACCTTTTTAAATTTGGAAATTGTTGGCGGCTCGATTTTCAATTATTTAGAAACTGCTTTGAAATTGAGTATTGGCTTCTCAGATAAATATTTGCACGTGGTTAAAGTAAATCAAGAAAGTAGTGAGTTACTGGGCTTACCGGTTGGCGATCCCGCATTGCTCATCGAAGAACTGTTTTATTTGTCCTCCGGTGTGCCTTTTGACTTTTCCCGAACTACTTACCATTATGAACACTCGCAATTTTTCGTTCAAAGCAGTAATTTGAATCATTAGTTTTTCGTTTGAACGCAAAAAAAGCAGCAAATCCTCGATTTGCTGCTTTGTCTTAATCCACAGTGCCTATTTTATTGATTGGCCAAAAGACGACTTTGGCATTGGCGAAAATTTCTTTTTCGTCTATTGCTCCCAGCATTCGACTATCTTTGGAGTTCTGACGGTTGTCCCCCATGACAAAATAAGTGCCCTCAGGAACTGTATAAACAAAGTTGTCTGTTAACAGCACTCCTTCAGGAAGAGCTTTTTTATTCTCAGCTAAGTAAGGCTCATCAATTTTCTCGCCATCAATATACAATTGATCATTCGCATACATGACTTCTTCTCCTGGCAGACCAATTACTCGCTTGATATAATCCTTATCCTCAACATCTGGTGCCGCAAAGGAGACAACATCCAAACGCTTAATTTCTCCCATTTTCAAGCCAAACAAGCGCTCGCTGTCTTGCAGGGTTGGATTCATTGAAGCACCAATGACTTCAATCGGGGTAAAGACAAAATGACGGGCTAGCAGCATGGTCACCATCGCACAGACAAAAAATACAATATCTGATACCTTAATCCAAGGTTCTTTCTTCAAACAACAACCTCCTAAATATCTTTTCTTTATTATAGCAAGAAAGATTTATAAAAAACAGTTGTTTTTAAATGTACTTCATATAGGAATGAGCAATACTTGGAAAAATATAAATCAATTCTTCCTGGTCAGGCGCTTTCAGCTTGGAATTCATTACGTCCAGTAATCCATCCACCGTTTCCACTGCATCGTTCCCAACATTCGTTACCCCAACCATGTAGTCATCTTTATCATAGACAAAAGTGATTTTATTAATCTCGTCATTTCCGACTTGATGGAACCAATCTTTTCCAGCATAATCCACCGCAGTAATCTTATACTTCTCAGGTGATTGCTCTGCCTCCTCTACTGTTATACCTGCCGTAGCGATTCGTGGTGAGGTAAAGACATTGTAAGCAATTGGTGGATAAACAATCGGCTGATTGGTGTCTCCCGCAAATAAATGCGCCAAATATTGTGACTCATAGGCAGCTACTGGCGTAATTTTCGGCTGCTTCTTGTCTAAAATATCCCCGGTTGCATAAACACCTGGAAGATTCGTTTCTAAATACTCGTTCACGGGAATGCCTTTTACTGCATCAAATTCCAGACCAATGCCTTCGAAGTTCATATTCTCGGTTTGAGGTACTCTTCCAGTGGCATCGATAACGTAATCAGTCGTATGCTGGTAGCCTTCTTTCCCATGCAGGACAATGCCATTTTCAGTTTGTTCAGCAGCTTCCAACGTAACCTTCATTTGGAATTTTACGCCGCGACGTTTTAGATCGTTTACGACTTCTTGAACATAGGGCTGATGGAAATCGCGTAAAATTTTGGTTCCTCGCAAAATGACGGTCACATCACTGCCAAAAGCATTGGCAATCGTCGCAAATTCCATTGCAATATATCCGCCACCGATCAGCGTCATACGTTCAGGCATCTCTTCCATCACAAGAAAATCTGTACTATCATGGAATAACTCACTACCAGGAATATTCAAACGATGTGGTAAACGACCACTGACAATGACAACTTTTTCCGCAGTATAGTTTGTATCTGCCACTTCAATTGTATGGCTGTCGACAAAGGTTCCATGACCGATAATCGTTTTCACGCCAGCATTTTCCAGCTTCTGCTTGTTGCTCTCAGCCAGACTGTCAATGACTTCATGCTTATGAGCCATTAAATCGTGCCAATTCAAGGCTGGCAGACTGTCAAACCCTCGACCCTGCAGATGCTCCACCTGGCGCAAAAGCTCCACTGGTCGATCCAACGTAATTTTTGCGTTACAGCCGCGATTGGTACAGACACCGCCAAATAGACCTTCTTCAATTACGCCAACCTTTAATCCCGCTTTCGCCATTGGAATGGCCCCATTCCATGCGCCCTGTCCACTGCCTAGAAATAATACATCAAAATCCATCAAACCGCTCCTTCGCTTTTCTTTTAATCTTACCATTGATTTCCTAACAAAACTGCGCTTTTGCTCATGATATAATAGAAGCAGGAATTTTTTGGCCCCTTCGTTGACAGAAATGGACCAATAGAAACGAGGAAATGTATGCTAACAATTAGTCAATTCTCGAAAATTGCCCAAGTGACTACCAAAACACTGCGCTATTACGACGAAATCGATTTACTGAAGCCCGCGATTATCGATCCAAATAACGGTTATCGTTATTACCAAAGTCATCAGATGGCGACCGTCTTTCTAATTCAAAAACTGCGCAAATACGAATGTTCATTAAATGAAATTAAAGAAGTTCTCCAGGACAATCAGTTACTGAAGCCGCTGCTGAAGAAAAAGCAGGCTGAAATTGACGCGAAGCTAAACAGCTATGCTTCTTTGACGGATTTGCTGGACAAGGATCTGACAGCTCTATCTGAGGGAAATCTATTTATGGCTCATCAGGAGAACATTGAAGTAGCCGCTACCCCAGAATTAACAATTTTTTCTATCCGTAAGGTCATCAACGTGAAGCATGCTGGAGAATTAATTAATGAGGTGTTTGAAGCTATCAGCAAAGAACCTTTCGAACCCATAGGAGCACCGCTGTTTATTTACCACAGCCCTGAATATAATCCTGAAAGCTATGACATGGAATTTGCTATACCAGTGCCAGAAGTTAGCCCAAGAACACGAAGCTTGCCTTCGGTTAGGGCGGCGAAGCTTTATTATGCTGGTAACTATCAGGGACTGACGGAGGCCTATCAGCAATTAGGCCAATGGGTGGAGCAGCAGGGCTATCAAGTAGTTGGGCCAACAATGGAGCTGTATTTAACAGATCCTAACACTACGGCTGCTGATAAAAATGAAGTATTGATTTATTTGCCGATTGATTAGAAGGCATAGCAAAGAACTAAAAACAGGATAAAAATCATGATCAGATCAAATAGCAGATTGTCTCGACGCTCTTTGAAGCAACCCCTGTTCTCTTCTGCATAATAATTCAGAATTGACAGTAGTAGATAAGAGCCAACAATCAGCATCCCGCGCCAAAATGAGTAAACGAATGTCGGCATTAGGACAATCGCCGCCAGCATAAGCAGCGTTAGGCATAGCTTGATGTACCAGATCTCTTTTTTAGCAAACATCTGAATCAACTCTCTCCTTTTTCTTCTATTATATAATAATCGCCAAAAACCCGCAGAAGATTCTTTTCTCTGCGGGTTCATTCTCTATTTTTCCTGTTCATGTTTTACTGGGCAGCTGCAGTCGCATTCTTCACAAGAACTGCCGTTTTTTATTTTCCGGTAGACGATCACACCGGCACTGCCAAAAATCAAAATAGATAAAACTATGGTTGCCATTCTTTCACCTCTTTGATGTGTTCAATCGTAACAGTTGGCGTACGTTTTGCAGGTTTTCTTACTAAGAAGTATAGCATGACGATGATTAAAGCTATCGCCAGAACTAAACCTAGGCCAATCGTTCCACCCTCAAAGATAACGTGGCCGATTTGATAAATAATAAAGCTGACTACATAAGCCAAACCACATTGATAAGCAATTGCTCGCAAGGTCCACTTCGTATCGCCCATCTCCCGATGAATCGCACCGATTGCCGCAAAGCACGGTGCACACAGCAAGTTGAATACTAAAAAGGAATAGCCGGCAACTGGTGTGTAGGCTGCTCTTAGGGCCTGCCAAATTTCCACACCATCCTCCGCTACTTCAGCATGACGATACAAAATACCAAAGGTGCCAATAACATTTTCCTTGGCTACCAAGCCCGTAATCGCCGCTACGGCACCGCGCCAGTCACCCCAGCCTAAAGGTGCAAAAATTGGAGCAATTAACCCACCTAAGAAAGCTAAGATGCTGTCGTTCTCATCCACTGATTGCAGTGAGAAGTCGTAGCTGGAAATAAACCAGATAATGATACTAGAAACAAAGATAATCGTTCCAGCCCGTTTTATAAAGGATTTGCTATGGTCATAGGTGTAGCGTAAGGTATTGCCAATTCTAGGCATATGATACAGCGGCAGCTCCATAATGAAGGGTGCTGGATCGCCAGCAAACAGCTTAGTTTTCTTTAAGGCAATCCCAGATAAGACAATCGCACCCATGCCAACAAAATATGCTGACGGCGCAACCCAGCTGCTGTTAGGGAAGAACGCGCCTGCCACTAGAGCAATAATTGGTAATTTTGCGGAACAAGGCATAAAGGTTGTTAACATCGCAGTCATACGACGATCTTTTTCATTTTCAATCGTTCGGCTGGCCATTACCCCAGGCACTCCACAGCCTGTCGCAATCAGCATCGGAATAAAAGATTTCCCTGACAAACCAAACTTGCGGAAAATTCGGTCCATAACGAAGGCAATCCGCGCCATGTAGCCGCAGTCTTCCAACAAAGCCAAACAGAAGAAGAGAACCATTAATTGCGGCAAGAAGCCTAACACTGCTCCAACACCTGCAATAATTCCATCTAAAATTAAGCTTTGCATCCACTCGGCCACATTCCATGAAGCCAAAGCATTGCCAACAAAATTCGGTACTGCTTCACCAAATAGGACGTCATTTACCCAGTCAGTCCCCATTACCCCAATGGTTTGAATCGAAATATAGTAAACGAGCCACATGACAAGGGCAAAAATTGGCAAAGCCAAAAATCGATTGGTAACCACACGGTCTATTTTATCCGAAACAGATAATTTAAATTCATTATGATCAACAATACAGAGTGTTCGCAAATTGGTAATAAACTCATAGCGCTCATTAATAATGATGGTTTCTGCATCATCGCCAATGATTTTTTCAGTAATTTTGATGGTCTCTTCAATTTCTTTTTGCTGGATATTGCTTAAGCTCAGCTGCTCTTGTGCACGTACATCTCTTTCAAACAGCTTTACACTGTACCAACGGCTATATTTTTCTAAAACCGTGTTGCCTAAGACTGAGACAATTTCACTAAGGGCGGCTTCTACTCGCTTGTCATAATGAGGATAGTTGGCTTCTTCAGGAGAGCCTTTTTTCGCTAGTTCGATCGCTTGCTCCACCGCTTTATCGACACCCCAATTTTTCAACGCACTAATACCTATAACCGGAACACCAAGCGCATAAGACAATTTTTCCAAATTGATTTGTTTGTCCTCTTTTTTGATCAAATCCATCATGTTGACTGCAACAACTACCGGAATTCCGGTCTCAATCAATTGCGTAGTCAAATACAAATTGCGTTCTAAATTCGTACCATCAATAATATTCAAAATGACATCCGGGATATCTGATAACAAATAATCGCGAGCTACTACCTCTTCTGGAGAATAAGGCGACAATGAATAGATCCCAGGCAGATCATCAATAATTATGTCATGCTGTTTCTTGTACTTTCCTTCTTTACGTTCAACGGTTACCCCCGGCCAATTCCCAACAAATTGATTGGTTCCAGTCAGTACATTAAAGGTACTAGTCTTTCCACTATTGGGATTACCGGCCAAAGCAATATGCAATTCTGCCATCTATTCCGCCTCCTTGGCTACAACAACCATCTCTGATTCACTTTTTCTCAAGCTTAATTCATATCCGCGAACCCGAATTTCCATTGGATCGCCTAAAGGTGCCAGCTTCACAACCTTCACCTTAGTTCCTTTCGTCAACCCCATATCCATCAAGCGACGCTTCACCGCACCACTGCCATGAACATTGACGATCTGACCTTCTTCACCAATAGCTAATTGATCTAATGAAGACCAGGCCTGCTGATCTTCTGTTATCTCTTTCACGAGAATATTCATTAATAAAGACTCGTCTAAAGCCACGCGGGTATTGTGTAATAAAACAATACTATTGTCTCCGGAATGATTTACTACAGCTACCTTTGTTCCTACTGTCATTCCCAAATCCTGCATGTGGCGTTTTAATTCACTATTTAATTGAATGGCTTCAATTTGTACCACCTGATTTAACGGCATTTCTGCTAATGTAGTCATGGCTCCTCCACCCGCTTTTCGCTCTCATTAATAATGATAATCTTTCTCATTTAGAATACAGTGATTGCCATGAGAAGTCAATAAATTCTTGAGCATTTCAGTTGACAAATCGCTGATTCTATAGTTGGATTTTGGTCAAAAAAGTTATTCTAACTTTTTTTATTTGCTAAAAAAAACGTTGACTAACATTGTTCTTTCTTTAAAACCGCTAAAATCTGTGTAATGGTGTGTTTTCACCATTTTCCAAAAAACACAAACTATTGTGCATGTGCTTTCTTGCAGCACAATATGTAGTATCTTGTAATTGACTTTTCTTCTATATCTTTTATACTAGAGAATGTAAAGAAAAAGGAGGCCTTCTTATGGTTAAAGTATATTCAAAAAACAACTGCATGCAATGCAAAATGACAAAACGTTATTTATCAGATAATAGTATTCCCTTTGAAGAAGTGAATATTGACAACGAGCCTGAAGCACTAGATTTCTTGAAAAACCAAGGTTTTCAAAGTGTTCCTGTCGTTTTCGGTGGTCAATCAGCCATTATCGGTTTCAGACCTGATCAACTAAAAGCCTTAGCTTAACCTGGAGCTTTGCAGTCGAAGGATTGCAAAGTTTCTTCTATTATAGCTCTACACTAATGGACTAATTTTTCAGCTGGAAGAATTAGTCCAAAACTATGAATAAGGAAAGAAGTGACGATATGAGCCTGAAAGACTTAGGAGACGTAAGCTACTTTAAACTAAACAATGAAATCAATCGTCCAGTTAATGGACAAATCCCCTTAAACAAAGACAAGGAAGCGTTAGAAGCCTTTTTTAAAGAAAACGCAGAACCAAATACCCGCAAATTTGCCAGCACCCAAGAAAAAATTGCTTATCTAGTAGAGCATGATTATTTAGAAGAAGAATTTATTGCTAAGTACTCGCCAGAATTTATTGATCGTTTATTTACCTTTTTAGATGAGCAAAATTTCACCTTCAAATCCTTTATGGCTGCTTACAAGTTTTATTCACAGTATGCCTTAAAGAACAACGAAGGCACTGAATACTTGGAAACTTATGAAGATCGTGTGGCTTACAATGCTTTGTACTTTGCCAACGGCGATGAGGAATTAGCCTTACGTCTAGCTGATGAAATGATTCATCAACGCTATCAGCCAGCGACTCCGTCCTTCTTGAATGCTGGTCGCAAACGTCGCGGTGAATTGGTTTCTTGTTTCTTGATCCAAGTAACTGATGACATGAACAGCATCGGCCGTTCGGTAAATTCAGCCTTACAGCTGTCACGAATTGGTGGCGGTGTTGGAATCAACCTGTCAAACTTGCGTGAAGCCGGTGCGCCAATTAAAGGATACGATGGAGCTGCCAGCGGTGTTGTTCCCGTAATGAAATTATTTGAAGATAGTTTTTCTTACTCCAATCAGTTAGGCCAACGTCAAGGTGCTGGTGTCGTTTACTTAGATGTTTTCCATCCAGACATTGAAGTATTCTTGTCTGCTAAAAAGGAAAATGCTGACGAAAAAATTCGGGTTAAAACCTTATCCTTAGGTGTCACTGTGCCAGATAAATTTTATGAATTGGCTCGTAAAAACGAGGATATGTACTTGTTTAGTCCTTATGGTGTTGAGCGTGAATATGGTGTTCCTTATTCTTACGTTGATATTACTAAAGAGTATGACAACCTAGTGGCGAACCCAAATATTCGCAAGAAAAAAATCCGCGCCCGCGATTTAGAAAATGAACTATCTAAACTGCAGCAGGAATCAGGTTATCCATATATTATCAATATTGATACAGCTAATAAAGCGAACCCTATTGATGGAAAAATCGTCATGAGTAATCTTTGTTCCGAAATTCTGCAGGTGCAAACACCTTCAGTAATTAACGATCGTCAAGAATACGATGAATTAGGAACAGATATTTCATGTAACTTAGGCTCAACCAATATTGTCAACCTGATGGACAGCCCAGATTTTGGTCAATCTGTTCGTACCATGGTTCGTGGTTTAACTTATATTACCGATGCTTCAAACATCGACGTCGTTCCTTCGATTCAAAATGGCAATAGCTTGAACCACACAATCGGTTTAGGTGCGATGGGCTTGCACAGCTTCTTTGCGAAAAACTTAATGGTTTATGGTTCTGAGGAATCAATTGATTTCACTAATATTTACTTTACCTTATTAAACTACTGGACCTTAATGGAAAGCAACCAAATTGCCAAAGAACGCAAACAAGTTTTCCATAATTTTGAAAAATCAAAATATGCCGATGGAACTTATTTCGACAAATATTTGACGAATGAATTCTTGCCTAAAACGGATAAAGTCAAAGAAATTTTCAAGGACATTTTTGTTCCAACCAAAGAAGATTGGCAAGCACTGAAAGAAGCGATTCAAGAAGACGGCTTGTATCACCAAAACCGTTTAGCTGTCGCTCCAAATGGTTCAATTTCATACATCAATGATACAAGTGCCAGCTTGCACCCAATCACTCGCTTAATTGAAGAACGTCAAGAAAAGAAAATTGGTAAAATTTACTATCCAGCTCCTTACTTGAATAATGAGACTTTGCCTTACTACACTTCTGCTTACGATATGGATATGCGGAAAGTGATCGATGTTTACGCAACGGCGCAACAACACATTGACCAAGGCATGAGCTTAACCTTGTTTATGCGTTCAGAAATCCCACGAGGCTTGTACGAATGGAAGAATGAAACCAAACAAACCACCCGTGACTTGAATATTTTACGGAACTACGCCTTCTACAAAGGCTGCAAATCCATTTATTACGTTCGTACCTTCACTGAGGATGCCGAAGAAATCGGCTCAAACCAATGTGAAAGCTGTGTGATTTAATTGCCAGTTGCCAGTCCTGCTTTTCACAGTTTAACAATTGTGAACATCAGACATGAATATTTCATCTATTATAGACTCATACTGTCTAGCAGGATGGTATGCGTACGACAATCAGACTAATTTTTCCAAAGAAAAATTATTTCCATGTTCAGGAGTTAGCCGCCAGTCCCAAACTTATCACTATACAAAAGACTAAGCACCTATCTCTGCACAGAAGAACGACAAGAACAAACATCACGAATCTATCTCGGTTCGTGATGTTTAACAGTAGTAAAGCAAGATCAAGGAGGAAACTACATGGCAGAAACTTATTACAAAGCCATTAACTGGAATGAAATTGAAGATGTCATTGATAAATCAACCTGGGAAAAGCTGACTGAGCAATTTTGGTTGGATACTCGGATTCCTTTATCCAATGACTTGGATGACTGGCGCAAGCTGTCTGATTTAGAGAAAAAAGTGGTTGGTTACGTTTTTGGCGGCTTAACACTTTTAGATACGGTTCAATCAGAAAGTGGCATGGAACAATTACGTGCGGATGTACGTACTCCCCATGAAGAAGCTGTTCTGAATAATATCCAATTTATGGAGTCTGTTCATGCTAAAAGCTATTCTTCTATTTTCAGTACATTAAATACGAAGGCAGAAATTGACGAGATCTTTGAATGGACCAACACCAATGTTTATTTGCAAAAGAAAGCAGAACGTGTGAATGAAATTTATAAAAACGGCACCCCGCTTGAGAAAAAAATCGCTAGTGTCTTTTTAGAAACCTTCCTATTCTACTCTGGTTTCTATACTCCGCTATATTATTTAGGCAACAACAAGTTGGCTAACGTAGCGGAAATTATCAAATTGATCATTCGCGACGAATCTGTTCATGGCACCTATATTGGCTACAAGTTCCAACGTGGCTTCAACGAGCAGCCGCAGGAAGAACAAGAACGCTTGAAGGAATGGATGTACGATTTATTGTATGAATTGTACGAAAACGAAGAACGTTATACAGAAGAATTGTACGATGAAATTGGCTGGACTGAAGAAGTCAAAACCTTCTTGCGCTACAATGCCAACAAAGCTTTGATGAACTTGGGAATGGACCCACTGTTCCCAGACACTGCTGATGATGTAAATCCGATCGTGATGAACGGTATCTCTACCGGTACCAGCAACCACGACTTCTTCTCCCAAGTTGGAAATGGCTATCTGTTAGGCCAAGTAGAAGCGATGCAAGACGATGACTACCTAATCGGGATGGATTAAAAAAAACCTTTATGACTGCAAGCACAATCGGCAGTCATAAAGGTTTTTTTATACATTAATCAATCGCAGCTTGGTAATGTTTTTGTACATGGACAAATCCTCAATGACATCTGTGTAGGATAAGCCCTTCGGCAGATCAATCGTGTATACGTTAGTATAAATCCGGTAATCATTGCGGAAGTCAACATTGAAATCGACATTGTCTACTTCGATTTTTTTGCTTTCGAAATAGTTCATGATGAATTCTTTGGTTTCTTCTCGGTGAATGAAGCGTATTTCCAGCTTTTTAACCGCATGAACCTTGATGATTTTTTTTACCACTGTTAACGCCAGCATTACTCCTACAAAACTGGCAAGTGCAATATTGTAATACCCCATTCCAATTGCCAAGCCTAACCCAGCACCTGCCCAAATCGAAGCCGCTGTAGTCAACCCCGTAATCGAGCGATTGGTCACGATGATCGTCCCCGCCCCTAAAAAGCCGACACCGCTAACTACTTGTGCGATTAGGCGGGCTTCATCGGAACGAACGACTCCTGCTAAGTTAGGATTTTCGATGGCGTACCGTAGGGAATTGCTGGCAATCTCGGTTTGAATCAAAGCAATAATGGTTGCCCCCATACAAACAAGAATATGAGTGCGAATCCCTGCCGGTCGATTGCGATACTCTCGCTCGATACCGATTGCTCCGCCCATAACCATCGCAATCAGCAAACGAAGCATAATCTCTGTAATAGATAAATCCATTTCCATTCCGATCACCTCTAGTTAAGTATAGCACGTCGGCGAAGGAACAATTATTCAGAACCCTTCAATTGCGTCAATTCTGCTCTACTTAGTTCACGGTATGCACCCTTTGCCAAATCATTCGGTAAAGAGAGTCCACCCATGCGAAGACGTTTTAAATACGTCACTTCTTTTCCGCAGGCTTTCACCATCCGCTTCACTTGATGAAATTTCCCCTCCTGTAAAATAATTCGCACGATTGAGGTTTGTTTCTCTTCATTGATTGCATCAATTATCAGCTCTGCTGGCAAAGTTAACGCGCCATCCATGGGAATGCCTTCATGAAAACGCTGTTGATCGGTGGCTGTCATCACACCCGCCACCTGTGCCAAATACTCTTTTTCCACATGCTTTTTCGGTGACAGCAATTCATGGGCCAACTGACCATCATTAGTAATAAGAAGAAAGCCTTCAGTATCCTTATCCAAACGTCCCACAGGAAATAAATCACTGCGATAATCTTGGGCCGCAAATAGATCCAGCACTGTACGATCCTTTTTATCTTCAGTGGCACTAACTACTCCAGCTGGTTTGTGTAGCAAATAATAGTAATATTCTTGATAATTCAAGACTTCCCCAGCATAAGCCACTCGATCTTTTTCAGGCTCAACCTGAAGTTTGTCCTTTTTTTCAACTTGGTCATTGACTGTAATTAGACCTTTTTTTATCAGCTGTTTGACTTCTTTTCGGCTGCCTAATCCAGCCTCGGCTAAAAATTTATCTAAACGCATGTTTTTCTCCCTATGTTTTTTTCCATTATGCCACAGAAAAGGACCGGCACAAAAGAAAAAACCGACGATCTTGGATGATAATCGGTTAATGACAATTATTCAGCTGCTTGAATTCGTTGAATGACTGATTCTTTATTAACGATTGTGGTCGTAGCAATCGTCAAAAGCAACTGGACAACAACTGTTACTAAAATAAGCAGTCCGACCTGAACAAAGGGGTAGTAATAATTTTGAATTTGCATCAGCGCATTGGCTGCGGCATAGCGATAAATCAGATAACCAGCAATACTGCCAATTCCAACCGACAGCAAGATAATACCGCCAGCATAAAACAGACTTTCCAGCTGCAGCATCTTCCGCATTTGCTTATTGGACATGCCGATTGCCTGCATCACACCTAATTCTTTTTTACGGCTTAGAATGCTGTCAATGGTCGTGTTTACCAGATTCATAATACCTACTACTGCTAGTACTAAAAGAATACTATAGCCGGCACCAACGGTCATCAAGGTCGCCGACTCCCAGGTACGTAAAAGGTCCTCATAGCTTTCCAGCTGATAAAATTCACTTTCTCCCTTGATTGCCTCCAGCTCTTTTTTAACTGCCGGCAGCTGCTGACTATTGGCTTTAATATCCACAAACTTAATCAAATTATTGTCAGACAACGCTCGAACGGTTTTTTCAGAAGCAATTAAGCTGGCGCTGTGAACGATTTTTTCAGGCAAGTAGCCAGCAGCAATAATCGTCATTTTTTCGACGGAGCGTTTGTCTCCGTCAAATACGATTACCTCTGTGGGCTTACCTAGTTCTAAATCAGGATAGTTTTTTAACATAAAACCGCCGGCGATTAAGTAATTGCCTTCTGTTAACTTTTCATAGGTTGCACTGCCTTTTTCGAGATGCTTAGTTATCTCCTTCATCTGGCTTTCTTTGATCCCCGCAATTGAGACAGCTAGCGGCTCGCCTGTGTCAACCTCCTTAATCGAAGTCAATTCACCACTAATAATCTCCTGCGTATCCACTTTTTCGACCCCAGGAAGCTGCCTGATCGCCGCAATGGTCTCAGGTGTCAGCGGATTGTTTTGCTGCAGCTTTCTCCATTCTCGTTCTGGATTCATCTGATCTCCGCTCCAGGTCTCCAGCCCCAGCCGAAAATCTTCAGCAATCAGCTGATGGGCAATTTCCTCCGGCTGCATACAGTTAAAGACGGTCGATACCGCCACGAATAAAATCCCGATTAAACCCAAGGAAACAATAGTAATCAAGGTTCGTTTCTTATTTCTTGCTAAATTTGCGCCTGTTAAACGTTCCAGATTCAGCTCCGTAAAGCCGCTGCGCTTTTTCTGCTTAGATTCATTTTGCCCAGTGTAACGCATGGCTTCAATCGGCATGATTTTGCTGGCTAAACGCATAGGCTTTAACGATGCCACTAATACCGTCACTAGTGAAATGCCAATGGTTAGAGCTATTACCCAAGGAATAATTAATTGAACCTCATTGTCTCGAACAATTTGCTGCATGGTAGTAGTCAAAACTGACCCTTCTTGTAAAATTCCGACGATTCTGCCAAAGAAAAGCTTGGTGGCGATCATTCCAATAACCAAGCCAATGGGAATAGCAATGCAGGCAACCAATAGATTTTCCCGCAATACAATTTGATGAACCTGCTTTTTCGTTGCCCCCAATGCTTTCAGCTTGCCGAATTCCTGGACCTTACTTATTAAGGATACGTAGTAAATACTGTAAATCGTTAGGGCCCCAGCGACTAAAATAATCCCAATAACAATAATCATGCCACTGTAAAAAGCCGGATCAACATAGTTGGCAAATAGATACTCCTGGTTGATGACCACATCGCTTTCAAGAACATTGAAGCTTTTACCAATCTTTTTGGCTTCTTTTTCAACTTCGTCGGTAGTAGCAAACTCCTCGGCGGCTAAACGAATCATCATTCGATAAGCTCGTTGGTCTGAAGGAATGTTAGCTTCCATGAACTCTTTGGAAACCAGTATGGCGTACATATTATTCCCATTGGCTGTCTGTGTATCATCCATTAGGCCAACAATTTTGAAAGCTGTCGGTTCAGCCAAGCCCATCCCATCTTCTGTATAGCGTTGAAAAGGCAGAGTTAGTTCATCCCCCAGCTTTGCTTGATCATGGCCGATTTGTTTTAACATCGTCAACGAAAAAACCGCTTCATTTCCACTTTCAGGGGCTCTTCCCTCATCAATTGCGGTTTTATTCAAGCGTTGCGCGTTCTCATCCAAATGAAGCAGGATAGCGGAGCCTTCGTCCAAGCCGATTTGTCCGACATCCTGGCGCAGGCCATACGTTTCGATCGCTGCATGCTGAGCTAGTTTATCCTTGTTCTCTTCCGAAACGCTTCGATACATGGTATGCCAAGTAGGAAAAATTTTATTCACTGCGGCATTTTGCGTGTTAACTGTGCCTAATCCGATGGTAACAATTAAAAATACTAGAACCGACGTCAGAATAATCGCCACACCTGTCAAGATATTTTTTCTGCGATGGAACTTCGTATTCGCCCAAGCCACCGTATTAACCATTTTCATTTTAGATCACCCGCCAGTCTTCAATGTGAATAATCCGATCGGCGGTTTGAGCCACCCCTTCGTCATGCGTGATCATAATCAAGGTTTGACCAAATTTTTCTACTGAGCTCTTTAACAGGGACATGACCTCAAGCTCAGTTTTGGTATCCAGGTTCCCGGTCGGCTCATCAGCCAAGATAATTGCCGGCTCTGCTGCAATTGCTCGGGCAATGGCTACTCGCTGCTGCTGGCCGCCAGAAAGCATGCTCGGCAAAGCTTTTTTGCGATCGTTTAAGCCAATGGTAGTTAATAAATCTTCGATAAAATGAACATTTACTTTACGATTATCTAAGCCAATTGGCAAAACCACATTTTCCCAGACATTTAGTGAAGGAATCAGGTTGTAATTTTGAAAAATGAACCCAATTTTTTGACGGCGAAAGACCGCTAACTGCTCATCTTTCATCCGGTAAATATTTCTGCCTTCCACTAAGACTTCACCAGAATCCGGCCGATCCAAGCCGCCAATTAAATTCAGCAGGGTACTTTTGCCTGATCCCGATTTCCCGACAACGGCAATAAATTCCCCTTTATGCACATCCAAGTCAACCTGGTCAACTGCTTTTACAATACTGTTTCCATCGTCATAATGCTTCATCAAATCCCTAATTCTTAAGATCATCCTAGTCTCCTTCTTTCTTTTACCTTACCTTTAGTCTACTGTTTGAACCTTGCGACTCACTTGCAGAGAACGTTACAAAACTGTAAGAAAGGATTAGGATAAAGGAAACGTTAATTGAAAGTTTGCCCCCTGAGCCACACGATTTTTAACTAAAATGGCACCCCCCTGCTCTTCAATTATTTTTCTAGTTAGATACAGACCCACCCCTGAGCCTTCTACCTGCTGACTGTTTTCGCCACGATAAAAGCGCTGATAAATCAAGGTTTGTTCCTGCTTGGGAATACCTGGACCTTCATCAAGAATTTCTAACACCACATATGTTACTAACGAGTTGCTGCGAAGTTGAATCGTAGTATGCGCAGGTGAATATTTAATCGCATTTTCCAGCACATTGCTGATAGCTTCTAGGGTCCATTTGTGGTCAACAAAAATAGTGACCTCATCCATTGCTCCTACTTCAATTTCGATTTCTTTTTCAAGAGCTTTGATGATCACACCATTAATTGCTTCTTTTACTAATTGCTTTAACCGGTATTTTTGCGGATTGATTTGAATCAAATCGGTCTCCATTTGCGAAATTTTCGCCAATCCATCCAGCATTAAGTCCAATTTGTTGATTTGCAGGACTGCTTGCTCACTGAATTCCTGACGTTCGACTGCTGTATAGTCTTCAGACAATGCAATCTCCAAACTCAGCTTTAAAGAAGCTACCGGTGTTTTTAGCTGGTGGGAAATATCCGTGATACTTGACTTGATTTGACTATCCTCCTGGCGGGTACGATGCAATAAAAGAGCGGATTGTTTTTTTTCAGTAAGGGATTGATGCTCTACACGCTCCAATTCCTCCCGCAGCTTTTGTTGCTCCTTTAGATTCCGAATAGACAGCAGGAATAATAATAAAACGGCAGTAAACACCAGTAGCAAATCCCGCAGTAAATAAGATTGAACCAATGACTCATACGCTGTTTCCCGCGTGTTCAGCCCATATTTCACCTCTAATTCAGCGCCGTTATTATAATCGGCTGCATTGCCAGCTTGATTGAAGGATTTGATTAATTGCGCCTCAGAAAAGTCTTCATTTTCACTTAAGCTTCCTAGAAGAGCAGTTCGATCAGCTTCTAATGCTGTCCGCATTGCGACATGATTCCAGCTGATGAATCCTAAGCTGATCACGATAATCCCGATAAACGCTCCAATTATTTTTGCACGTCGGAAACCCATAAATAGCCTACCCCTCTGACTGTTTTGATCTTCTCTTTGCCAATCTTTTGTCGCAGCCGGCTGATATTTACCGAGACCGTATTGCTGTCAATATAGTTTCCCTTTGTATCCCAAATTTGCTCCAGCAGCTGATCAGCAGAAAGAATTTGTTTAGGATTCTTCATAAAAATAGTGAGCAGCTGCAACTCCGTTTTACTCAGAAGCAAGGCTTCGTTGTCTTTCGTCACTTTCATCTCTGATAAAGACAGGCAGAGCTCCTCAGAAGTTAATTTCTGCGCATTTGGCTCCGCAATCCGTTTAACCAATGCGTTGATCTTAGCGATTAAGACCATTAAGCTAAAGGGTTTAGTAACATAATCGTCTGCGCCATGTTCATAGCCGGTAACAATGTCATACTCTTGATTGTAGGAGGTCAACATCACAATTATTACGCTGGATTGGCGGCGGATTTCCTGGCAAAAGTCCAGTCCACTGCCATCGGGTAAAGATATATCGCTGATGATGACATCAATTTTATTTTGCTTAAATGCCGCCTTAGCTGAAGCAATGTCTAAACAGGGTACTACCTCATATCCTTCCTTGGTCAAGCAGAGATTTATGCCCCGATTCAAATTTTTATCATCCTCTAGCAGTAAAATTTTTCGCATTGGCCTTCCTCGTTCCTATTGGTATAGTTCTACTTTAGCAAGGAATACGGCTGGATACAATCTTCGCTTAAAAAGTACCGCTAAAAATCTTTGGACGAACTAATCTCTTCGTCTAAAAAAACAGTTTTGTCTAAAAATTTTTTACAAGCGCTAAATAACAGGTTCTATTTTAAAGAAATGACATTTCGTATCGTAGAATCTATTTTTGATGCAGAAATGAAATTTTTCTCATTTTTTAAAAATACAAGTTAAATTCTAAAAATGGCATTACTGTTAAAAAGAAACAAATTTTTAGTAACATTGCCTATTGAAATCCCTTGCAAAAAAATTTAGAATGGGGAATGTGAGATTATAATAACATTTGTAAGGAGAGGTCATCATGTCAAAAACTACCGCATCAAACGTAAAGCTGGAAGCCCGCCAGCTGTTCTCAATAAAAAGCAAAAAGACGCTGGAAGCCCGCTTTGAAAGTCATTTTACTGAAAACGCTAACGCAGTGCACATTATTCAAGCAGCACTTGTTGTTCTAGTACGCAATTTTTTCAGTGAGAACGATTTCTCCGATGTAGCCAGAAAGCGAATTCGCTCGTTGTTTTTGACGAGCTCTGATGACCTTTCCTCTGTCCGTCATTTATGCAGCTATTTTCAACCTTTTTTCAGTTCGCAGGAATGGCAAACTGTTATTTCTCGTTTATTTAAGAACCAGCAAGAATTCTTAACCTTGACTGAGCAAGCGCGTTCACATATGAATACTTTAGGACCAATTCTGCATTCTAAAGAACAAACGACAGATAGAAAACGAATCCTAAAAGCCGCCTTTGAAGATGAAAACGGCAAGCTGCACAGTTGGAGTCTAGGTAATGCGGTGCGTCCGCTAACCAAGCAGGATCGTAAAGCCGTGTTGGATATTTTAGGCGAAGTAACTATCTTACAAAAGGATGATGGCACCCGCAAATTTGTTCGAGTGGTGAAGATGCATTTCGCCGTGGATGAGCGGGAGTATGACTTTAATATGCGTGACGAAAAAGATCCCATGTTTGAATCGCAGGAGGCTGAGAAAGAATCATCTGCATCGACTAGCAAAACTGCATCAGCTAAGCCAAGCAAAGCAGCACAAGTGCCTGACAGCAACAGCCAGATAATCAAGTCAAACAAAACTGCTGAATCAAAGCCAGACAAGGCTTCCCCAGCGGAAGAGGCAGCCCCTCCTGTCAAATCCCAGTCTGAACTGGCTCGCGAGATGATAGGAAAACTGACGTCAGATCACTCCAAGAAACTTAAGGACTCTAATACATTGTTTAATAAATCAAAACAAGAAAAAAAGCCGACTATCGAACAAGCCTCAAAAAAGAAAGGCAAGAAAGGCAAAAACCGTAAACGGAACAGGCGGAAATAAGCTGACTAGCAGTCCTCTGCTCTGATGATTCCAACAAAAAAAGCCGACAAACTGTGCGTTTGCCGACCAATCGTTTAATTATGCTTGTTTATAGCTTGCTGGCTGCTTCTTCGTCAATAATTACGATTACGTCAGAATGATTTTGCAGCACACTTGCTGGTAGATCTTCTGTTACTGGGCCTTCGATCATGCCTTTAATTGCATCAGCTTTTGCTTCGCCAAAAGCGAGCAATAAGATTTTTTTGCTTTGCATAATTGAGCCGATACCCATGGATAAAGCATGTGTTGGTACATCTTCAGCCTTATCGAAGTAACGTTTGTTAGCTTCAATTGTTGATTCAGTCAATTCAACGACATGCGTTGTTTCATCAAATGGTGTACCTGGTTCGTTAAAACCGATATGTCCGTTGCGGCCAATTCCTAATACTTGAATATCAATTGGATGCTCAGCAATGATATCATCGTAATGCTTGCCTTCAGCTTCCAAATCTTCTGCTTTACCGTTAGGAACAAAAGTTTCTTTGAAAGGTTTTTTGTTGAATAAATGGTCATTCATGAAGTAGCGGTAGCTTTGTGTATCTTCGCCGCCTAAACCTACGTATTCATCTAAATTAACAGAAGTCATGTTAGAAAAATCCAAATCACTGCGGGTCATTTCTTGATATAAGGTTTCAGGAGTGCTGCCAGTTGCTAGTCCTAAAACTTTCGCACCATTAGCCATACCGTCTTTAATTAGTTCAAATGCTTTTTTTCCGCCTTCTTGGGCATCTTTTACGCGAATTACTTCCATGGTAAACGCTCCTTTGTCTATTTGGTATACACCAATTTTAACACCATCCAGCGGATTAAGCAATATAAATGTCTAGACCAAATCATAAGAAATTGCTAAGTCGATTATCAATGGTTCTCATGAGAATCAAAAAAAGATCCTGAAAATCAGGATCTATTTATTGTATTCTGCAACAATTTCAGCAATTAACGTATCGTCGTCTACACCTGTTACTTCAGTAATAACAGCTTCCAAAGATTGCTCCTTCAGCATGGCTTGCAGTTGAACACTTTGCTCATCCTGTGGATCTTTGTATTTCAAGATCATTGCTACAACTTCAACTAAGTGCATGTATCCTAAGCCACGAGCTTTCAGCTCACGGATTGGTCGAATAAAACGTTCATCGTAACCTAGCTTGCGAATTGGCGTACGAGCCACTCGATCAATACTGTCAGAGATATGAGGATTTTCAAAACGACCAACAATTTTGTTGATGTAAGCCTGGTGTTGCTCTTGGTCAAAGCCCCATTTAGCAATTAACAGACTGCCGGTTTCTGCCAGCACTGCTCTCAACTGATCTAAAACCTCTTGGTGCCCGATTGCTTCATCAATGGTTTGATAACCAGCATTTGCTCCAGTGTAAGCCACTGTTGCATGACCGGTATTAACTGAAAACAATTTGCGTTCAATATACGGTTCCAAATCTTCAACATAGGTCACATCACTTAAATGCAGTTCTTTGTTTTTGCATTGTGTTTGGTCAACGACCCATTCACTAAAGGGTTCCACTGATACAAACAATGGATCTTCGTGATGCTGAATCGGCACAATTCGATCGACTGCTGCATTAGGAAAACCAACATAAGCTTCAACATAGTCCATATCTTCATCAGTTAAATACTCTTTAACTTTTTCAAATAGAAATTGGCTGCCGCCAATCATATTTTCACAGGCGATTACGTCAAGTGGTGCGGTATTGTTTTCAGCTTTTCGTTGTTGAATTCCTTTAGCAATCAATTCCGCAATAAAAGGCAACACATTCGGACCGATTGCGGTGGTCACAATGTCTGCTGCAGCAACTGAATTTACTACTGCTTCAGGGTTCGTCTGATTGTTAAGGCCATCCACATTCTCAACATGAATTTGCTCTTTGTTTTCATCAGCCAATTCAATGGTGTATTCCTTGCGTTCATTTAACGCATCAATAATGGTGGCATTGATATCAACAAAATCGATTGAAAAACCATTTTTGGCTAAAATTTCTCCAATAAATCCGCGTCCAATATTACCGGCACCAAAGTGAGTTGCGCGCATCCTATTCAACCTCCTGCAAATAACCGATGATTTCTTCTTTTGTTTGAGCATCGGCAAGCTTCACGACATTTTCCACATCTGAACAGAAAATCGCAATTTTTTGCAACAAGTCCAAATGTTCATTTTCTACCCCAGCAATACCAAATAGAACCATCGCTACGTCTTCTGTGTCATCGTTGCCAAATTGTACGCCGTTTGGTGCTTGAACGATTGAAATGCCACTTTTTTTCACAAAACGTTTTGCTTCGTCCGTGCCGTGAGGGATCGCAATAAAATTCCCCATATAAGTAGACACTAACTGATTCCGTTCAATCATGGCTTCAATGTACGCTTCATCCACACAGCCATTTTCCACAAGTAGACGTCCACACGCGCGAATCGCTTCCTCTTTGTCTGCAAAGGATTGATCCAATAAAATCATTTCTGGTTGTAAATCCATTTGTATTTCCTCCTTAGTTCTCTTTAATCTCTTTAATGAACAGTGAACTGAGTAATTGATACACTAGCTCATGATTACCAAACTTATAAATCTCAGTGTTCAAATCGCTCTCAATAACAGAACTGCTGATTTTTCCCAGCAAGCCTTTTTGCGCTTCCAGCAACGGGTCAGGTGCTAACAGCAGCAATACCCGAGTCAACTTGATACTCTTTTTATCCATACCCAAAATCGAGAAGGCCTTATCCAAATCATAAATAGCAAAATACGGCTCCAATACATGCTTGTTGGCACTATGGAACAGGGCAAAGTTGGTATTTGGAACCCCAATTGGCGCAACAATATAGCGGTCAATTACCTTTTGTGTAACATACTCAGCATTGGTCACTACTGAACCTTCCAGTTCGCCAATCACCTTTTCCAAAGTTAACTCAATCGTTTCTTCTGCCGCGAATGGCCGCACCTCAAGCTGATTCAATAAATGATTGGCCGTACGCATCGTTTCATAAAGATTATTGAAATCTTCCCCGGGCTCTTGAACAGTCTCTTCAACTACCATGCGTTCCGTCTCCGGCCGCACGTCATGGATATACGTCCGCAGCTCTTGGATTTCTTCATCCAAGAGCAGTGGTGAAATTACTTTATACGGCAGCGTAAATTCTGGTAAAAAGACCGTAGCCAGAATCAGGTCATACTGTTTGAAATTCAACCGATTCATCTCAGAAATCTTTGCGACTTGAATTTGTTGAATTTCCGGCATGTATTTCTTGATGCGACTCTCTAAAATTCGAGCGGTTCCAATCCCGCTGGAACACAGGACTAAAACAAACAATCCTTTGCTGGAGGGATTGCGCTCCAGAGAAGTGGCAAAGTGAATGACGACATAGCCCAGCTCATCGTGGGTAAACTGATGATTGGGAAAAATGACTGCCAGCTGATTGGTTACGGCTTGCGTCAACGTACTATATTTTTCCTGAATTTTTTGCAGCAGCGGATTTACCATATTCGGCAATACCGTCATACTTCTTTTTAAAGCCGCTGACATATGAGTAAGCAAATCATTAAACAATTGCTCATCTTTACGAAACTCTAGACCACTGTCCTCTGAAACTAGGCGAATGAGTTCCTTAATCTGATAGGACAGCTCCACATCAAAATGATCAATAAAAATATTTTGCGGCTTCTTGTAATTAATACCTTCCAGCTGATAAGCAAAAAAGCGAACCTCCTGTGCCGGAATCGAATGCCCGCAATAAGTAGCCACCTTGATCATAATCTGACTGGCAATCTGCATGCTTTCTGGCTTCGGACTGCTGTCCTGCTCTTCTTCCACAAACTTACCTTGACGAATCCGGTCAACCGACAGAGCCAGCAAAATCAGAATTCGCTGTAACTGATTGTCGGTAACTTCCTTTAGCGAATACTGTGGTATATGGTAAAGAATATCTCTAGCTAAATACAAGCCTTGCGGAGATAGCTGCTTTAAGAAAAAATTGTCTGTCTCAGCTTCAGTAGTCTCTTCATTTAACTGATCAATGAATTGAAAAAATTCATATTCATTCACTCCGTTAAAAATTAGATTTCCCAAAATTTGCCGCTTTTCTTTTTCTCGGCCGGAAATTTTTATTCCTCGACCCTTTAATCGCAGCAGCTGCAGACGATAGTCCTCCAAGCTTTGCTCAATCGCCTGTAAATCAGAAACAATCGTTGATGGACTGACCTGAAAATCAATTGACAACCCTTCAATCGTCTCCTCTTCATCCAGCATCAGCAAATTAGTAACAATTGCACTTTGCCGTTGCACATTATCGGTAAACAGCTCTTCTTTATTTTCCTCCAGCTGATCCCTCAGCTTATCAAGATTAATACTCTCACCAACGATTCGATATCCCTCGCCGCGAGGTTTGATAATTTGAACATCTAAAGGCTTGATAGTTTTTTCTATACTGGAAATTTCACGATAAATCGTACGCTTGCTAACGTTTAGCTCATGCTGAAGCTGATCCAGCTGAACCCCAGCTGGGTAAGCCAACAAAAGAGCTAAAATCTTTTTTTCTCGAACCGAAAAGTACACGAGTACCTCCTCCAAATAGTAAAAGGGTAAAAGCAGTGAATACTCACTGCTTTAAGGGTAATACGATTCTGCAAAAAAGACTACTTATTTTTTAACTGAGCGACAATTTTATCATATTTTTCTGAGGTTACCATATCAGCTACCGGTACGTGAACAGCGCTTGGTGCTTGCTGCTCCGCGTTCACTGTTTCTGTTTTAACCGTAACGATCATAGCTGAAGGCTCATCCTTCAATTCTTGGATCATTGCTACAGTTACTGGCAAGCTGACACCATGCTCTTTTAAGACCTTCTTCATGACAGTTGCGCCCATATTGGCTGAGCCTTTTCCTTTTTCATACGCAAAGACGATGTGGTCTACTCTGTCGTAATCGGCAACACCTTCAACGACATCGTCACTCAACTTTTTTCCATCATTACCTGCTGCTGGACCATCAGATAAACGTTCAACGATTTCATCATAACGTGGTGAATTCATGAAGTTCTCTACTTGGACAAAGGTTGCGCTCGGCGCTTTTTGACTTGCACGATCATACAATTCTTCTTGCGTTACGACTAAAGCATTTGGATCATCAGACAAATTATTAATCGCTGAATTTGATACTGGAATATTAATTCCTGCTTTTTTCACTTTGTCTCGTAATACAGAAGCACCCATTGCACTTGAACCCATACCTGCGTCACAAGCGAAGATGATTTTGTTTACATTACCGAACATTTCTTGGTTGCCGCCTTGAACAGCTGCTTGACCTTTACTTGCAGATTTTGCTTCTTGAACAGCTGCTTGAGTTGCTGCTAAATCATCTTCTTCACTGTTATCCGCTTTAATGATAACCATAGCAATCAAGAATGAAACAGCTGCACCAACGATAACCCCTGCAATAACAGCGAGCATACTATCTGGTGGTGTCATTGCCAGGATTGCAATGATTGATCCTGGTGAAGCCGCTGCTCGTAAACCAGCACCTAGTAATTGGAAGGTGAAGGTTCCAGCAATACCGCCGCCCATAACTGCTAGGAACAACAATGGTTTCATCATTACATATGGGAAGTAAATCTCATGGATACCACCCAAGAATTGAATAATAATCGCACCTGGTGCAGAAGATTTCGCTGAACCTTTGCCAAATAGGGTGAAGGCTAACAACACACCTAAACCTGGCCCAGGGTTTGCTTCAAGTAAGAATAGAATTGATTTTCCAGCTTCTGCTGCTTGATCTGCCCCTAGAGGTGTTAAGATTCCGTGGTTAATTGCATTGTTCAAGAATAGAATCTTCGCTGGCTCAATAAAGATATTTGCTAATGGCAATAGACGCATGTTAATGATTGCTTCAACACCTGCAGCCATTAAATTTGTTAGTGAGCCTACTACTGGACCAATCGCGTAAAAACCGACAACCGCTAAAGCAAAACCGATTAAACCAGACGAGAAGTTGTTAACCAGCATTTCAAAACCGGCTTTAATTTTTGTTTGAAATACGTCATCAAATTTCTTAATACACCAACCGCCAAGAGGTCCCATAATCATCGCTCCAATAAACATCGGAACTTCTGATCCTACAATAACCCCCATCGCTGCAATTGCCCCAACAACCGCACCACGTTGACCATGTACCATGCTACCACCTGTGTAAGCAATCAATAATGGCAATAAGAAAGTAAGCATCGGACTAACGAGTGTCGCTAACTGCTCATTTGGGAAATACCCCGCTTCAATAAATAGTGCTGTAATAACACCCCAGGCAATAAAGGCCCCGATGTTTGGCATAACCATCCCTGACAAGTGGCTGCCTAGTCGCTGGACTTTTGCTTTCAGTCCGCTTTTCTTTGCAGTAGTTTCCATTTTCATTTCCTCCTTCAAAATAATAAAATAGAATGATTTCGTTTACATGTATATTGTAGCCTGTATCAGTAAGTGCTTTCAATTAATAGTAAATAGAGCTTTGGCACAGAACTTTGTGCCAACTTTGTCAGGCACAATTTTTGACAGATTGTCATAACTGTTTATATTTGACTTGAATAAAGCTAATATATAAATCTTTAGGTTGTTAACGTCATAAAATTGATCCTGTGACAGATCATCGCCTCTTATTGAATAAATTGGGCACTTTTCAGTAAAGCAGCCTATTCTGTTTTGTGATCATTCATAGAAGACGCAATTGCTAGTTTCTTTTCATCAGATAAATTATTTATGGGGATTGGTTTGGCATCTGATAATTCAGCAGCATTTATGTACATTTGAGTAAACAAAAAACTGACTGCAATAGCCAGTTTATCTACTAAATCTTGACTTAAATCCTCGTTTGACAACATCCCAAAAGCTTAAGGATTGCACCATGTGATTTGGATCAACATACTCGCGAATTGCCCGTAAAACTCTTTTAGGTTCCTTTGAAGAGAAAGTAAAGGTTCCATTCTTCTTAGTTTGAATGGCATAACGAGGAATCCATTTTCCTTTGAACATTACAGAAGCAATTACTTGATCTACTTCCTCCCAAGGAATTTGAATGAATTTGCGTGCATCACGATCATTGAAAAATTCGAACCCTTTATCACCAATCATAATTTTCCCATAATCGGTCATTCCCATATGAGAAGTGGCATTCATGACTAAGTCAACTTGGGTGTTGATTGATTGAACCATTTGCTTTGCTCCATCTCCTTTTATTTCACTAGTCATTATACTGTTTTTTAGCCTTTTAAGCAAAAGACATAAAAAGCCCAGGCATCACTGCCCAGGCTAGTTTTTCTTACATCAATCCTACTAAGTGAGCAAGGATACCCACTACGAATAAACCAAGAATGATAAAAATTGGTGAAACTTTTTTCTTAAGCAACCACATACATAGAAGTGTTAATCCTAAGCCAGCTAATCCTGGAATTAAGCTGTCTAAATTGTCTTGTAGTGTTGTTACTTTAACATCGCTTAATGAAAGACCTGCTGCTTGTTGCTCTAATGCTGATTTGATTCCTGCAGCACCTGATGGCAAGCTACCCCAGTCGATATAAGCGCCTTTGTCCAATTGTACTTCAGATACTGTTGGTTTGAAGCCAACGGATACCCAGCGGTTAACCAATGATCCTAGGATGAACATCCCCAAAATTGAAGCACCTTTTGTAATATCTTGCAATAATCCACCAGATAAGTCATCAGTAATTTTAGAACCAGCCCTGTAGCCAAATTCTTGAGTATACCACATAAATGCCATACGAATTACGTTCCAACCAACAAAGTAGATGATTGGTCCTAAGATATTTCCAGCTAATGCTAAAGAAGCAGCTAGCGCTCCAAGAATCGGTTTAACTGTGAACCAGAAAACTGGATCTCCAATACCAGCTAAAGGTCCCATCATACCGACCTTAACCCCTTGAATTGCTACATCATCTACAGGAGCGCCATTCGCACGTTCTTCTTCAAGTGCTAATGTTACACCGATAATTGGTGAAGCTACATATGGATGTGTATTAAAGAATTCCAAGTGACGTGTCAATGCTGCGGCACGATCTTCTTTATTAGGATATAATTTCTTGATTGCTGGGATCATTGAGAATGCCCAACCACCATTTTGCATACGTTCATAGTTCCAAGAACCCTGAATAAAGGTTGAACGCAACCAAACGGAAATACGATCTTTTTTCGTTAATTTCAATTGCTCTGCCATTTCGTGTTAGCTCCTTTCTTAATAGTTATCAATGATATCGCCTAGTGGGTCACCAGTGTTAGAACCGCCGCCGTTACCTGAACCGCCACCTTGTTTAGAAAGGGCCAAGTAAATAAGAGCAAGAGATACACCGATTGCACCAAGACCAATAAGAGTAATTTGTGAAATAGTTGCCAATACAAATCCGATTGCAAAGAATGGCCATACTTCTCTTGTAGCCATCATGTTGATAACCATTGCATAACCAACAGCCACTACCATGCCACCGCCGATTGCTAAGCCATCTGTTAACCAAACAGGCATAGATTCTAACAATCCACGTACCGGACCTTCTCCAATAGCTAAAATTAGGACAGCAGGGATTGCGATACGAACCCCTTGCATAGCAATTGCAATAATGTGCCATAACTCAACTTTTTTGATATTGCCTTCTTTTGCAGCAGCATCCATAAAGTGAACGAAAGCTGTCGCAATTGTACGACAAATGATTGTTAACAATAGACCTGCAACTGCTAGAGGAACTGCGATAGCGATCGCTGAAGATACTCCAGCTTGTCCTTGTCCACCAAGTACTAAGATAATTGCTGATGCAACAGATGCTAATGCAGCATCGGGTGCTACAGCGGCACCAATGTTCGCCCAACCAAGAGCGATCATTTGCAAGGTACCACCAAGAATAAGACATGGCAATAAGTTACCTGTAACTAAGCCGATTAACGTACAAGCGATTACTGGTTGGTGGAAATGGAATTCATCCAAGATACCTTCCATACCAGCTAAGAATGCGACGATAACGACTAATATCATTTGAATAATGTTTAATTCCATGATTATTAATCCTCCGTTTCTCTGATAAAATAATTATTTTTGTTTGTTCAATTCTTCTTGCGCTTTTTTCATGATTTCGTCCATGTCGCCTTTTGAATCATTTGGCACTTTTCGAACATCGAAGTTTAAGCCAAGTTCTTTCAATTTTTTAAATGCATCTAGATCATCTTGACTGAAAGCTAAAACCTTATTTGGTTGAACTTTACCTGGTGAGTGAGCCATTGATCCTACATTAATAGTATCCAATGGAACGCCTCCTTCAACTGCTCTAAGTGCATCTTGAGGATTTTCAAAAAGCAATAATGCGCGTTGTCCGCCAAAGTGTTGGTCGTCTTTTGCCAGTTCAATCATTTTATCAACTGGTACAACGTGAGCCTTCACACCTGGAGGAGCAGCTTGTTGGATTAATTTCTTACGAAGTTCATCCTTCGCCACAGTATCAGATACTACGATAATCCGTGTTGGTCCGGTAGTTTTAGTCCAGGCAGTTGCTACTTGTCCATGCAGCAAACGAGAATCAATACGTGCTAAAACATACTTAAATGTTCCAGGAGCGCCAGCATTAGAAGGCTGTGCAGCAGCTGGAGCGGCAGCCGTTTCTGCTGGTTCCAACTCTTCAGGTCTTACTTTGACCCCTTCTTTTGCAGTGCCCAAGATATGAGCAGCGATTTCGTGAGCAGTGTTCATTGAGAAACGAGAAGCATAAGCTTCAATCAACATTGGCAAGTTCATACCAGCAACGATTGCCCAAGTGTCTTTGTGTTCTTCAAACAAGCTATTGGCTTGGTTGAATGGTGTTCCACCCCAAAGATCGACTAAGAACAGCACTTCATCCTGATTTTCGAAAGAAGCGATCGCATCTTTCATTTTTGCCTTAACGTCATCAGGACCTTCACTTGGCATTAATGTAACTGCTGCTACATTTTCTTGTTCTCCAAAGATCATTGCTCCGGATTGCAAGATACCATTAGCGAATTCACCATGACTGGCAATGATAATTCCTACCATCTTTTTACCTCCTACTATTATTGTTACAGTCTAAATAATATAAATAAGTTCTAAGAACCTGTAACCAGATTTTTTACGGCAGCATCTTTTCTTTTTGGATCTGCTGAATCAAATCATTCTTGCGATCGGTTGGAACCTTACGTGTTTCTAGTTCTATCCCATACTCAGCAAGTTTTAAGAAACATTTGACATCGTCTTCATTTAAGGAAATAAAATTTGTTACCATTTTCTTCCCCTCTAAAAATCGCATGCCTCCAATGTTGATTGACTTTAAACCAACACCCGATTCTACTATTTCTAAAACATCCTGTGGTGTAGCGAATAAGAGCATAACGCGCAGTTGATCAAATAATTGATCATGATAGATTTCAACCATTTTTTTCTTCGTAATAACATTGGATTTGATTCCTGGTGGAGCAGCTTGCTTTAACAGGAATTTCCGCAATTCATCGTGAGCCACTTCGTCACTGACGACAAGTATTCGTTCCACTCCAGTAGCTTTTGACCAGACAGTTGCCACTTGCCCATGAATCAAACGATCATCAATCCGTGCTAGACGGACATCCATCACCATTGCGTCACCCCCAATTCTGATTCAACTTATTAAAAAGATCCGATGTGCTGATGAGTACACAAGCACTCACTTATATATAAGCAAGTACCGTGCCAAAATACACTATCTGTAAAAAGCTTTATATCAAGCCTTTTAAACAATACACAAAAAGCGATACAGTATACTGTATCGCTTTTTGTGTATCTTTATTGTACTAGTTCTTCATGGTTCTTTAACAACTGATAAATATAGTATCGCTCTGATTCTGAAAATGTTACCTTTAACTGATTTTCTAAATCATTTAAAGCACGATTCATTGCTGTATTGTCTGTAACATGCTGGTATTCAGTCAATGTCTCTTTATCAATTTGCAGAGGCTGATTTAAGATACTTCGTTCAATCGCACCAGCCATATGCATAACAAAATTTACCATTAAAGCATAATCGGAGGAATGTCCTTCATCCAGAATTACTGAATTTGCCAAACGCCAGACAGGTTCAATGATCTTTTTCGGATTAACGAAGGTGTAGCTTTCTTCCATAAACTTGATACACAATTCGCGTGCCGTTTCATGGGTCAGCTCTACCTCGGCTTGGTTCTCCAAATCATTTTCCAACAGCAACTCATCAATTACCTGATCCGCACGCTGGTTAATGAATTTTTCCATTTGAATATACGGAACACCAATTTTAGGGTCCATAATTCCGGTTGTAGCGATTATTTTGTATTCCTCTTTGAATTGAGGGATCTTGGTTTTAATTTCAGTCACCGAAAGGGTCAGCACCCGGATATGCTCTAACTTGCGCTGTTTCAACGGCCATTCAATAATTTCCTTAAGTCGTTGAGCTGTTCCTTCACCGGAAGCACAAATGGCTAAAATTGCCTGTTTTTCTTCTACCTTAGGCTTCTCTTCTTCCAAAGCCACTTTTCCGTAACCTCTAAAGCCTTTCAAAGATTCATACAACTCTTCAATACCTGAGCCCAACACACTAGATTTTCTAGCAGCTTCTACTACTAGCGGAGTGGTCACCATGTCCAAAGTTCGGATAGGTACTCCGGTTTCTTTTTGTAGCTCATCATTAAATGAAGCCAATGAGCCCATATCCACCATCAGTAATACACCGCTGCCTTCCTCCACTTGAAGAACAGCTTCGCGAATTTTTTCAAAAGCCGTTCTAGGATGCATATCTAAAGGCATGTCGACAGCCCTTAAATTATTTACATCCAGCAGCTCTCTTACGACCTGAGCCATGGAGGAAGCCGTACTATTTCCGTGAGCTGCGATGACAACACCAATTTTACCTGTTGGTTGATCTTCTCTTAATGAAACGAGTAGGACGGTCAAATAATAATCTTCACTATCAGGAATTTTAACCTGAAATTCCTGTTCTACTAACTGACGAATTTCCTGCGCTACCTGAAATTCCTTAGGATAGTTTGTTGCCATCTCACGAATGTTGGCATTGGTTTCCCGCGTTTCTCCTTCCTGAATTTTTTTCAAAAACGAAGAAATGTGCAGGCTCATAGCGTAAACAAAATTCTGCTGGAAGTACGTATTCAACCGCTCACTTACTAAAGTAGCAATTCGATTACTTACTTCAATTACATGCTTGTCGACAAATTCGGCTAAACGCGTTTCTGTATCAAAGGTAAAGCCATGATCTTTATAGAAGGATTTCAAATGAATATTGATATCGGTTGAAATAAAATGATTGATGGTTTCCTGATCCAATCCTTCCATTTTTAAGAGAGCCGCTTTGTCGCCAATAATATCGTAAAGATTGTAAGGCAGTTCGTAGGTATCTGTTTTGATTAATTCTTCAATCTCATTCGGTGTGACAATCATCTTAGGTTCCAAATAAGGTGAAATATCAGTCGTTTTGAAACGATCTGCTGACAATTGAACCAAACCTGACTTGATCCCATCGGTCAGATCATTCAAGGTAATAGAAATTTTGTCCTGATTCATATGCAGCATAAAGCCACGCGCACAGACTAGCTGAACATTGGATTTCAACTGACCGACATTTCCATAGGTCACACTTCCCAACAATGCCTTTACCACGTCTTCAGCCAAAGTAATATTGCGTTGAATCCGATTAGCCTCCATAGCCACCATTACCCGTACCAGATCAACTTGTTCAGCAGGTGGCCGATTATTAAACGGCGGCATCTGAATATTAATAGGAATTCGGCGGACAAAGGTATCTAGTAAAGAAGAATGCGGGTCTTCCGTAGTTGCCCCTACAATCCGAACATCTGCACGATGGTTTTTGCCGGTTTCTCCTAAACGATTATAGCTGCCGTGATCCATAAAATAAAAAATCATTTCCTGACCTTCTGGCGGTAACCGGTGAATTTCATCTAAGAAGAGCATGCTGCCATCAGCCTGTTGAATCAGCCCTTCCTTATCGCTGTCAGCCCCAGTAAAGGCCCCTTTTACATAACCAAATAAGTGGCTCATCAGCAGCTCAGGATTGTTGGCATAGTCGGCACAGTTAAACACCACTAGTTCACGATTTTCGTCAATCACCTGCTGCGATTGAGCAAATTGGAACATGGCATGGGCAAAGAAAGTTTTTCCCGAGCCGGTAGGACCTGTAATTAAACAATTCAATCCACGTGGCGGGTATAGAATTGCTGCCTTAGCCTGCTCAACAGCATTACGCATACTACCGCTGGAGCCGATGATTCTCGTAAAAACATCACCTTGCTGTTGCTTCAGAATTCTTTTTTCTGGCCGTTCCTTTTGAACAGCAGAAGCCGCCTCAGTAGTCACTTGAGCTAATTCTGATTTTTGCGCTGGTGCAAAATAGCGAACCGGACGTCCATCACTTTTGCACAACGTCCCATCTTTCACTAACAAATTCAGATCTTTACTAGCGTTGGTTCGTTGAATTTGCAAAGCATCCGCAACTTCATTGGTTGTTACATTGGCGTGATCACAAACATATTGGTAAATACGATCAATTCGTCGTTCCATTTTTCCACCCACTTTTAAGTGTATCATTTCTTCCTATCCACTTCACAAATTCATAATTATTTTCTAAAGAAATAATACACTAGTTTCTTCTCAAACACAAAAGATTACCCTTTCACTTTACGCATTTATAATATATTTCATTAAGCAAATACCCATTATTAAAGGAAGAATATCTTTAGATAATAAAGATTAATTCTTTCAATAAACATTATCTGTTGCATTATTCGATTAGTGTATTATTATCAACAATCAATACCATCATATAATTGAAAAAGCAGAATTCAATAAAAAAGTCCCAAAAAAGGGACTTAGATTGCCGTAAAAAAGGTGATTGCACCCAAAAATATTCCTGGCAAATTGGCAATGACCAACGGCCAATCCTTTTGCTTCTTCAGTGCGCCGTAAATTACCCAGCACGTACAATTGACCATTGCTACAAAAGGTTGGATTGGACTGCCCTTATCCCCTTGAAGATTGTTCAAAATCTGGGGAATGTATGAAACATACATCAACACAGATAAAACCGAGGCAGCTCGGCCTAACTGTTGAATTTTATGTTCTCTCTCGTTTTTTTTACTCATTTTGCTCATCCCTTATACTAAGTTTTCCCGGTTAGTATAGCATAACCTCTCTGATTACCTAAGTTAAAAAGCTCAAGGAAAAGGCTGCCCTTATTTAATAGTGACATTTCGTCACCTATAGTTTATACTTATTACAAAGAGTGACATACCGTCACTCAAGGAGGGAACTATGTCAACCAAATTATTATTAGCTATCATTACGATTACTCTAGCTCTTGTCTTTTATACGTGGGGTGTTTTTTCTGAGCGTCGTGCTGGAGAATTAAAACTGAAGCATCTTTTTCTTTTTGCCTTTGGGCTCATTTTTGATACGACTGGAACCACTATCATGTCAGCTATAGCTAAAACAGCTCCCGCTGCTGGGCTAACCTTGCATCAAGTAACGGGTGTTTTAGCTATCATTTTGATGGCTTGTCATCTAATCTGGGGAATCTACGTTTACTTCAAAGGAAGTTCCAACGCTAAACATACGTTTCATCGCTTTAGTTTAGTTGTTTGGCTTTTCTGGCTGCTGCCGTATGTTGCTGGCTTAATTGTTGGAATGAATCACTAGGAGGAAAAAAAATGCGCAAATTGGCTCAAACAAGTTTGATTTACATGATTGCCGGTCTAGTTTTCGGAGTGTATTACCGAGAATTCACTAAGTTCACCGCTTTTTCCGGAAAAACACAGTTGTCCGTCCTACACACGCATACATTAGTTTTAGGAATGCTATTCTTCTTGATTGTTCTGTTGCTAGAAAAGAATTTCAAGCTAAGCGAACAGAAGCATTTCCAGAAGTTTTATTTATTTTTTAACGCTGGTTTAGTAATCACTATAGGAATGTTGCTGCTTCATGGTACCCTGACCGTTCTCGGTTATCCGGATTCGGCGGCCATTTCAGGGATTGCCGGCATCGGTCACCTACTGTTAACTATCGGTTTAGGCTTTTTCTTCCATAGCTTATTAAAGGCTTTGCCGGCATGATCGATCGTTCCTCTGTTGCTGAGGAGCGATTTTTTCTTTTCATCCCAAATTCTACTCTATATAATAGAAGAAAACCGATGGAGGAGCGCAGCGATGAATGAATTGTTAGACGAAATTTTCCGAACAGCAGAAAAGGAACAAAAGAATGAACAGCAACTGGTATTAAAGCTGATGGAGGAAGTGGGCGAAACAGCTCAAGCCCTGCTTTCCAGCCAAAAAGCACCAGGCAGCGAATACAAAATGCTGACAACCGAGGATGTAAAAGAAGAAATCGCGGATACTCTATTGGTTGCCTTTGCCCTTTTGCATAAATTAGGCACTAGCAATGAGCAATTACAGGATTTACTAGAAACCAAGCTGGCTAAATGGCAGGCAAAACAAGATGCTTAAACCTGCTGGCTACTATCCTGTCCAAATTCCTAACCTGCTGTCGAAAGCCTTCCGTCAATCTGTGGATTATCAGGAAGAAGTCATTGAACCATTAAGTGAATTTGTTATTTGTGTTTGGCAGATGCTTCCACGTATTGCAGAAGCGCGACATCTTGAAAACATTATTATCGCTGATGGTTGTATTGATTTAGTTGTCGCCTTCGATCAGCAGCAAATCGGGTTTTCCGGCACTCGGGAGACAGATTTTCATTTTCCGATTTTTTCTAATGAACGCTTTCTAGGACTGAGAATGAAGCCTGGTGCGTTCAACCAATTATTCCAGCTGCCAGCTGAGCTTGGGATGGATCGCTTTTTACCTATTGAAACAGTTGATCCTGCCTTTGATTCAGATAAATTTTTCTCTCTACCATTTTTTGCTGCTAAGGACTACCTCATTCATTATTGGACACAGCTATTGGAAAGAAAAAAAGCAGACACCTTCACCCATTTGTTCGATAACTTAAACGAACAGCTGCCTATGACAGCTACCGATTTATATAATCAGCTTGAAATGAAAGAACGTAGCTGCCAAAGAATGTTCCAAGAGAAGTATGCCTTGTCTCCAAAAAAAGTCCTGTCTATTTTACGTTTTCAAAAGGCTCTGCAGGGATTAATGCAGGTTGATGAGGCGTCTACTTTGGATTATTATTACGATCAATCTCATTTTATCCAGGATTTCAAACGCAATATTGGAATCACACCACGAGAATTAATTCAGCATTACCGTCAGTGACGGATTTTTCCTATCCATCTGGGCCTTTTTCCCATAAAGTAGAAAAAAGGGGTTCAATTAAGAACACCGATGGGAGGAATACTTATGTATCAACAATTAACTGCTAATTTAATGGTGGACAGCATTGAGGAAACCTTGGTTTTTTATCAAGAAAAATTAAGCTTCAGCCTAGTCGCGTCTGTTCCCAACGATGAAGGCTATCTTCAGTTTGCCATTGTCGAAAAGGACGGGTTGCATTTAATGTTTCAAGAACGCCGCAACCTAATCAAAGAATATCCGATGCTGGAAACTTCAGCAACCAAACCAGGCATTACTCTATTTATTAAGGTCACGGATTTCGATCAGCTTTACCAATCTTTGAAGTCTAACGTTACTCTGGCAGCAGACCTTCACGAGACTTTTTATGGCACAAAGGAATTTGCTATTCTTGATAATTCTGGTTATGTACTCACCTTCGCCGAAAGCTAAATCAGCAGCCCAGCTAAATTTAGCTGGGCTGCTTCTATTTAAAGCTCCAACGTTTTTTCAAAAAACTCGTTTGTCCAGCTGTCGCCTTATCATACTTCTCCTGCAAATCAGCATAGTAATTCATCCAATGATTCAAGTTTTCCGTCACCCGCTGCTTTTCTTCAGTTAGCCGAATTTCCTTTTGCTTCAGGCGTAAATTCTCCTGCTTTAATTGTTTATTTTCTAGTACCAGCTTCTCAACAATTTGTTCATCTAGAAATGGGATCTGCTCCGATGATATAAATTCTCGGGTATTTTCTATCAGCTGACTGCTGAAAAAACGCAGCATCCGCTTATCTTCAAGACTCAATTGCTGCTGCTGATCTAAAAGCTTCTGCAGTTGAGTGATTGTTCGATCCTTTTGTTCCAGCTGCTCTAGAACAAACTCCCCTACACTAGGGAACCCTCGTTCCTCGACACTTTCTTCTAAGATTTGTTCTTCATAGGATTCAGCAGTAATTTTCTCCTGCTGACGTTGCCGCTGACTGCTGACAATTAAACGAATAAATTTCACCTGTTTATCGCTTAAACCCGTTTTGCCAACGTCAACAATACCCATTTGGTTTAGCAATTTTTTCAGTTGGCCTTTGCTTATGACTAATTCCTGCGCTAACTCCTCTAACGTTTTATTCATATCTGACTCCCCTAGTTAACGTTCTTTTTCACCTATCAATTAAATTATAAATCAATCGATACTGTTTAACAAACCTGCTCATTTGCTAGTTTTTTATAACTTTTTATTAAAAACAGGCTCAACTCCCATCGAATTATACCTGTTATTTATATTAGCTTACATATGGTAAATAGAAAGTCGGGAAAAAGTCTTGATTACGCTTATTTTTTGTTAAAAACAAGGAGTGAATCTTAAAGAAAAATGATAAGAGAAATAAAAGACTATAGCAACCTTTTATTCAGCTGCTATAGTCTTTTGATCATTCTATTGGAAAAGGTGCCTGCTGCATTACTTGTTGGATTAGCCTTAGCAGTGCTTCTTGATTGTCATCTGCGGCCACTCGGTTAGATTTTAACACACCACAGGAACGACAACGATGAATAATTGCCCACTCCCCCTGTGCTCTTGACCAGAGACTAACCGCCTCCATGGTTCCTTGGCAAAGGGCCGCCCGATCACCAGGGCGATTATCTACATGCTTACTAGCCAGACAATGAGGACAATGGTTACGATGTTTGCTTCCTGCCGCTTCAGGCACCGCCGCTTTCCCACAATCCTCGCAAACAAAGCTGTCTGTGCAGGCTTCATTACGATAATCTGGTTGTTTCAGTTGCTTCGCAAATTGAGAGATTTGCTTAAGACGCTTCTCCTTTTTCCGCAAATACTCTTCCTTGTCTTCTGTAAAACGAGCTTCAATTGTAAGTCTTAAATAGCTCTCCCATCTTTCCAGTGAAAGCTCTCCTGCCTGAAGCGCCTCTTTTACTCGGCAGCCAGGTTCTTTTTGATGCTGACAATTATTAAATCTGCATCGACCTAAGTAATCACTGACATCAGCAAAGCTTTTTTCCAAGCCTGCAGAACTTTCCCACATACCAAGCTCCCGCATTCCAGGAGTATCAATCACCCTGGATCCTTCTTGCAAGGTAATCAGTTGACGATGACTAGTAGTATGACGACCTCGTTGATCCTGCACTCTTACCTCGGCCGTATCCATATATGGTTCCCTTGCTAAATAATTTAATAAGGTAGATTTACCAACTCCCGAAGAACCTAATAAAACGATGGTTTTGTCGGGCTGCAAATACGCCTCCAACTCCTTCATCCCGGCACCAGTAACTGCACTGACTGCATGAACCTTAGCTCCTACAGCAACTCCTTTTGCCGCCGCGAGCTGACGAGAATAGTCTGACACTTCATCAATTTTCGTTAATAAAACTACGGGTAATCCTCCCGACTCCCAAGCCAAACTCAGGTATCTTTCCAGTCGTCGCAAATTAAAGTCATGACCGATTGCTTGCAAAATGAAAACATAATCAAAGTTAGCCGCTACAACTTGCCTTTTATAACCGCAGACAGCTGAATCAGCCCGAGCAAATAACGATTTGCGCGGATAAGTTTCTAAAATCAGACTGTAATCCTGTCCTTGATAATCTAGTGCTACCTTGTCGCCAACCGTCGGATAATCCTCCGCTTCTTTCAGGTAGTTTCCTCGCTTCACCTTAGCAAAACCCGCACCTTTAGCACAGGTAAAGCCAAATAAATCTTTATGAACAGAAGTAATTAATGCTTTTTCTGAATGGTTTGTATTCATGGTTTTACTCCTTATGTTTAGTTATCTGCTCCCTTCTTGACTTTTCAGCTTTTTTCTCATTATTGATCCATCAGCTGAAAAGCCGATGGTTGACAATTGACGTCAAACAACTACACCTCTTTCTACTCATTTCCGAATTATTTACCAGAGAAACGTCTTTCTCGCATCTCTTTGTCTAATTGTTTTTGGGCTTTTTTCGATCCGCGATCCAAATCACGATTTCTTTTCCGAGTTTGGAAATCAACAAACAGGCTGTCTAAATCATAGTCCTGCGGATAGAGCTGCTGAGCGGACATGACCAACTGAACTCGCTGACGCTGTACTTCGATGATTTGATCATCAACCAAGACGTCAACCCGATCCGCACCTTCGTCTTGATAAACCAAACCAATTGCTTCTGTTTCTGTCAAACGCACACGATCCCCTTTGTGATACTTAGTGATTTCTTTTTCTTTTCTGAATAAACTCACTTCTTCTACTTGCTTGAAATGCTGTTTAGTGATTCGATAATCCTTTTGATCGATATATTTCTGAGCCTGACGAATCAGCTCCTTGGACATATGCATTTTTTTAGCAATCCATAAGGCCTGACTGTCACCAATTTCACCAACCTGCAGTCGATACTTCGGTGTTAGCGTTTCTCGGTCAAAAGCCATTGCTGCTGGGACAAAATCTTCATGAATCTCAGCAAAACGTTTGATCTCCCCATAATGTGTAGTGGCAACCACTAAGGCACCTTTTTCATACATAGCTTCCATAATCGCAACAGCTAAGGCAGCTCCCTCGTTCGGTTCCGTTCCACTGCCAATCTCATCTAGTAAAATGAGCGTATTACGTTTTACCTTAGTTAGAATTTGAGCAATATTATGCATATGGCCCGAAAAAGTACTTAAGGCATTCTCTAAATTCTGCTGATCGCCAATATCAACAAACAAATTATCCAGCACCGCAATTCTCGTCCCAGCTTCAGCCGGAATCTGTAAGCCAATCATCGTCATCAAAGTCAGTAAGCCAACTGTTTTCAGCACAACTGTTTTACCTCCAGCATTGGCTCCGGTAATCACCAAACCGCGGTAGTCTTCCCCTAATGTGAAGTCCAACGGTACAGCATCCTTTGGCAAAAATGGATGACGCCCCTTTTTAATCTCGATGACTTCTGATTTATTTACAGTCGGCGTAATCCCCTGTAGCTCGCGACTATACTTCGCTCGAGCAAAAATAATATCAAAGGCCGTAATAGTTTCTATTGCAAAATCAATCACCAATTCATGCTCAGCAAACAAACCAGTTAATTCTGCCAGCACTTGATATTCTTCAGCAATTTCCTCAGCCTTCAAAAGTGCGTGTCGTTCATTCAACTTCGCAATTGCCATCGGTTCGATAAACGCTGTTTGCCCCTTACTGGATTGCTCTACGATGGTTCCAGCTACACGATTTTTGTAACTGGCTTTAATCGGAACGGTGTAATGTTCACCCTTTTTGATAATTAAAGCTTCTTGCAGCATCTCTTTATTAGAAGGATGGCGAATAAACTTCATTAACTTGTCCTGAATATTTTTTTCCGTTTCCTGCAGCTGCTTGCGCACTCTTCGCAAGCCCTTAGAAGCATCATCGCTAACCTTCTTATTATGAATCTTTTGGTAGACACTTTCTTCAACTACTTCCAGCTGAGGCAATTCCTTAGCATAGTTATAAAGTAGTGGTGTCTGAAATTTATTTTTTTCAAAAAACTTAGTAATCATACGACTACTGCGTAAAAAGTCAGCAGCTTCAATCAGCTCTTGCGGGGACAGAATCATTCCCTTTTTTACTTGACCGATCAACTGGTTAATCTGACTTAACCCCATAAAAGGAACATGCTGACTGCTGTCAATAATCAGCCGTGCTTCTTGAGTTTCCTTTTGCCACATTTTCACTGTTGCCAAATTGCTTTGCGGTGTGATAGCCGCGATTCGTTCTTTACTATAGTCACCGATTGCCCGACTTTGGATTTCACTAATAATTCGGTCAAATTGTAAATGGTTAATTGTTTCGTTATTCATTGATCTCTTCTCCTTTTTCTGAAGAGAGATACCCGTCCCTAAATAAATTATTCACCTAGAAAATACAAAAAAGACGATAGTCATACTATCGTCTTAGAACACACTCATTCTATCTATCGACAGGTATCACTCATATAAGCACGCCAAATAAACCTTCATGTTTATTGGCTATTCAACTTACTGATTTAGATACCTGTTACACTCACAAAAAAGTCCCCATTCGTTCTAGGTTTTAATTTATTCTCAAAAACACTATACCAAGCTGACGAATCCCTGTCAACTTTATCAAAAAAACTGTATATATTTTCTTGACGCATCACTTATTCAAAACTAAAAACACGACCTGCTGGTGTTAAGCAGGTCGTCAAAGAATGAGAATATGTCAAGCAGGTTTAGACCTAGCTAACATCATATTTTGGTATCATATCCTTGCAGCGCTTCAGTTCCTTCATCGCTGTTGCTGATACGAATCACATTTTCCATACTGGATACGAAAATTTTTCCATCGCCAGGCTGGCCGGTATGCAGAATACGCTTCATTTTACCTACCACCTGTTGAACTGGAATACTGCTAACCACTACATCTACCTTAACCTTTGGCAAAAGCTTAGTTGGCACTGGCGAGCCACGATAGTATTCAGTGTGACCCTTTTGAATCCCGTGACCAAGCACTTGAGTGACCGTCAAGCCTTCAATTCCGATTTCTTCCAGACCTTTCTTCAAGCTATCCAATTTATTTTCGTTGATCACCACCGAAACTGTTGTGATCCCATGACTATCTTCCCCCTTCGAAGGGCGTAACCAATCCTTGGAAGTAGTCGTTGAATTCGTTTCAGCAACAGTGTCCTCCAAAGTGATATTCGTCACATTAGTTGCCAACTCCGGTGTTGGCGAAAACATTGTACCATTTGCCTGTAAAGCATTTTGCGCAGCCAGCTGACCAGTTGCATCTGTCATGTCTGGACCGAAAACAAAGCCGCTGTACGCTGTTGGCAAGCCATGCTCCATAATATCCATACCGGCAAGTTCATCCTCTTCTGAAACTCTCAAACCAACTGTATACTTCAAGGCAGTGAACAACACGGTAGTCGTTGCTGCAACCCATGCCATCGTAATCGCCACACCCAACAACTGAGTCCCTAAAAAGCTAGCGCCGCCGCCATATAACAACCCACCATCTAATGCAAATACTCCAGTCAACAATGTTCCCAGCGCTCCACAGACACCATGAACTGCTACCGCACCAACTGGATCATCTACGTGTAACTTTTTATCAATCAATTCAACTGCAAAAACCATTGCAACTCCTGCGAATACCCCAATCGCTAAAGCCCCTGGTGCACTAACCATATCACAGCCCGCGGTGATCCCTACTAATCCTGCCAATGTCCCATTTAAGGTCAAAGACACATCCGGCTTTTTAAATTTAATCCAAGAAACAATCATTGCAGCCAGAGTTCCAGCAGCCGCCGCAATATTGGTATTCACTAAAACATTAGATGCCAATACCATCGTATCGTCACCTGTCATCGAAGTGGTTGACCCACCGTTAAATCCAAACCAGCTAAACCACAGAATGAAAACTCCCAGAGCTGCAAAAGTTAGGTTATGTCCTGGAATCGCCTGCGATTTTTTGTCTTTAGTATACTTGCCAATCCGAGGCCCTAAAATTGCTGCTCCGACAAAAGCTGCTACGCCACCAACCATGTGAACAGCCGTTGAACCAGCAAAATCATGGAAGCCCATCTCAGACAAGAAGCCGCCGCCCCAAATCCAATGCCCCGAAATCGGATAAATCAATCCACTAATCACTGCACTGTAGATACAGTAAGCGACAAAGCTAGTCCGCTCCGCCATTGCTCCTGAAACGATCGTTGCCGCTGTTGCACAAAAGACCGTTTGAAATAGTAAAAAGGTTGGTGTTGGCAGATCAAAGGTCAATGATCCTGAAGCGAAAAAGTTTAATCCGCCAAAAATTGCACTACTACTGCCGAACATAATGCCAAAACCAATAACCCAATACAAAATAGTCCCAAAACAGAAATCAATCAAATTCTTCATAATAATGTTACCGGCATTTTTTGCTCTTGTGAATCCCGATTCCACTAAAGTAAAACCTGCCTGCATAAAAAATACTAAAAATGCCCCTAATAACGTCCATACCACATCAATTGATGAATACATCCTACCAACCCTTTCGTATATGTTACCTTTTTTAACATCATACATACACGAACTAAAACAGTCAAGGTCTTATGTTAAATTTTATTACATATACTGGATTTTTTTGGCGGTTTTTCTATTTTTATGTTATATGAACTTACATAAGGTAAAAAATATGATGTTACCACACTAAACTTTTAGGAGTTTCAACAGGAAATTTCTCTAACATCCTTATTCAAGCACTTTGGTCATCCGCCGGTACTTACGCAGCCGTTCTGATGCTTACAGGTACGCTATTTTCCAGTGTTACTTATCAACTAAATACTCGAACCATCAAGGAAGTCACCCACTCCTAAATAAAAAAACTCGGTCCCAGGATCGAGTTTTCCCTTCATTATTAGAGATATTTCCGTACCTTCTGTTGATAATTCCGATAGCTTTCACCAAATTCAGTCAGCAAATACGTTTCCTCTTGCTTGATTTGAAAATGAAAAAGCACCAATGCACTAATCGCTAGCAATAAGGTCAATAAATTGGGAAACACCATAGCTATCCCCACGTACAAACAATCGAAACCGACAAACGCCGGATTGCGGCTATAGCGATAAATTCCCGTAGTAACTAGCTCTGTTACCTGCTCTTCTCCAAAACCAACTCGCCAATTATTTCGCATTGTTCTCACGGCAACGACGAAGATCCCCGTTCCAAAACTCGCAATCATCAATCCTACTACACTTAACGCCAAAGGGCCAGAATTTACAAAAAATGGCAGAACAAATTGGAAAAATGCTCCCACTCCCGTTATTACCCGTAATACCCATTCAAAAAGTACGGTTTTTTTATCCTGCTTTTCATCTCCTAAAAAATTTACCTTAATCCCTTGACGAGCCAACAACATTGCTTTTAACAAATACGCTACATAAAATAGCAAAACGATTACTAACATCAATCCCCTAACCATCATTTCAATCATCTCACTTTGCATGTTCTTTCATTCATATGAACATTATCACATATGACCAATTGTCTAGTCAATAGACTTTTTCATACCCCTCACTTCACTAGAATAAAGTACATGATTTTCGTTATTCAACGAAAAATCCATTTTTACGCGCTAACAAAAAAAGCTCACCAACTTGGTGAACTTTTTTCGAAACTATGTTTTCTAAACAGCACGTTTACTTTCCGTAAAGAGTGTGTAGATTATCCCAATCAAAAATCCGACAAAGGCTGGCAATACCCAACCCATCCCTATATGGAAAAAAGGCAAATATTTTCCAGCAAGGGTTAAAAGCGAATCCACACTAGGTATGTTCAAAATGCCAGAAGGACTAGCAGCCAACCCATCGAAAATCGCTGGCACAATAGTAAACACCGTAGTCATTTGATAGACAATTCTCCGATGTTTAAACAACGGACTTACTATAGATAGCAAAATCAACGTCATCGCTAACGGATAGACAAACATCAAAACAGGTAAAGAGAGTTGAATAATATTCGTCAAACCGACATTGGCAAATAGACACGGCAGGATACTTGCAACGACAATGAAAAATTGATAACTGCGGCTTGGAAACAGTTCAACAAAGGTTTCTGAGAAGGCCGTTACCAAACCAATCGCCGTCTTTAAACAGGCCGAGATAACTATCAAAGCCAAAAGTACGCTGCCAGCCGTTCCTAGATATTCATTGGCAATTTGTGCCAAGGCAATCCCGCCATTTTCACTCAAAGCGAATTTTCCCAGACTCATGGTTCCTAGATAAGCCAGCAATGTATAAATGACACCCATCAATACAATACTAATCGTTCCAGATTTAATGGTGTCTTTAGCAATTTGGTTCGGCTTTTCGATTCCCATGGATTGAATCGTCGTCACAATAATAATCCCAAACGCCAGCGAAGCTAGAGCATCCAGCGTATTATACCCTTCGATGAACCCTTTTGAAAAAGCCGCAGTCGTATAAGAAGGCTGCACCACCGCACCAGCTATCGGCCCCAACGGACGAGTAAAACCTAAAAACAGTAGTGTTCCCAGCAACAGCAAAAAGATCGGATTTAAAAATTTACCCACATAATCCAATATTTTAGTGGGCTTACGGGAAAAGAACCAGGTTGCCACGAAGAACACTAGACTAAAGACCGCCAAAACAATCGATTGATTTCCATCACCAACAAACGGCGCCAGCCCAATTTCAAAAGAAGTTGTTGCCAATCGAGGCAGTGCGAAAAACGGCCCAATAACTAAATAAATCAAAACAGTAAAAATAAAGGCATACCTGCGGTCGATTTTTGAAGCTAACTCAAAAACCCCTTTGCTTTGAGAAACCCCTATAGCAATCACACCTAAAAACGGCAACCCAATCCCTGTAACCAAAAACCCCAGATTCGCCAGCAAGACATTTTCTCCAGCCAACTGCCCCATGTTAACGGGAAAAATCAGATTCCCCGCGCCAAAGAACAAACCAAAAAGCATCGATCCTACATATAAATACTGTCTAAATGAAAGTTTTTTCTCCATAAACTCGCCTACTAACTATAGAATGTAAAGAAATCTAGAGTAATAGTACCTAAGAGCATGAAAGTTTACAAGTTATTCTCCTCAAATTTTCATTCTTGAGTTACATGAAGAGTTTTTTTGTAAAAATATATGCATAGCTAAGATTCCCCAATAAAAAAAGACCAAAACCCCAAAGGATTCTGGTCTTATTTCTACTAATTAAGCTTCTTGAGCTACTGGATATACTGATACTTGTTTTTTGTCGCGGCCTTTACGTTCGAAACGTACTACGCCGTCAACTTTTGCGTACAAAGTATCATCTCCGCCTTTACCCACGTTTACGCCTGGGTAAATTCTTGTACCGCGTTGGCGGTAAAGGATTGATCCACCTGTAACAGTTTGACCGTCTGCACGTTTAGCGCCTAAACGTTTAGATTCTGAGTCACGTCCGTTAGAAGTTGAACCGCCACCTTTTTTATGGGCGAAGAATTGCAAATTCATTTTCATCAACATGAGATGCACCTCCTGGTTATTGTTTGATAGTTTTAGTTTGAATGTACTGATCGTTCTCTTCTTCAATGGCCTGTAAGCCCAACAACAAATTCTCTAATAAAATTTGCGTGATATTGGTTTGCTCCTGAGTCAATCCTTCTGTGAGCTCCATATAAAGGTAGCCACCTTCAACTTCGTCCGCATCAATGATCGGCTGGGTTCCAGCTAATGCATCAATACCATTAACAGTACTAATTGCTAGAGCAGAAACAGCGGCACACACAATATCATGTCCGTATTCACCGGACTGCGCATGACCAGAGAGTTCAAAAGAAACAATCCGTCCTGATTCATTCCGTTTGAATGTACCTGAAATCATTTAGGCACCTTCTTTGTTACGCTTTGATTGAGTCAATGACAACTTTAGTGTAAGGTTGACGATGACCTTGTTTACGGTGTGAATGTTTTTTAGGTTTGTACTTGAATGTTACGACTTTCTTTTGTTTGCCGTGTTTTTCAACTGTACCTTCAACTGTTGCACCTTCAACGATCGGAGCTCCTACTTTCGTAGTTTCGCCGCCGACTAAAACAACTTGATCAAAAGTAACTTTTTCGCCAGCTTCAACATCTAATTTCTCGATGTAGATTGCTTGACCTTCTTCTACTTTGATTTGTTTGCCGCCTGTTTTGATAATTGCGTACATGCTTGTGGCACCTCCTTATAATTTATACTTAGACTCGCCATCACAAGTGACTTGCGTACTTAAGACTTGCTCTGTGCGGTTGTAGCTGTGGAGTCCACAATTACAACATTCTTAGTTTACTAAAAAAATACTACCAAGTCAATGATTAAATTATTGACGAGAGGCTAGGTTATTCTTTACTATAGAAAGGCGAGGTGAAATCCATGGAATATCCTGACAAATTGGTCCAATTAGTGAAAGAACGATCGACTGGCCTGCGTTTGGAGGGCTTTGTGGCTGGACAAGGTCCGAGGCACCCCAAATTAATGCTCGTCGGCGAAGCACCCGGTCGTAATGAAGTTGAAAATTTTATTCCTTTCAGCGGCGCAGCCGGCAAGGAACTGCTGAGCGCGATGGCTTCCATTGGACTAACACGGGAGAACACTTATATTACCAGCGCGGTACGCAGTCGCCCTTTTAAGGAAGTCCACCGCATCAATCGCCGGACAGACCAGGAAGAAACCGTTTATCCGAATCGAACGCCTTCAAAAAAAGAAGTGCTGGCTCATGCACCCATTCTTGATTATGAATTATCAGTGATCGACCCACCGATGATTGCTACGTTAGGCAATATTGGATTGCAGCGTTTATTAGGATCTGGTCATCAGATTACTGACATGCATGGAAAACTTTATCACGGACCGATCCAAAAGCTGAATCAGACGCAAAATGACTATCAGTTTTCAGCTAAAGAATATTTAGTTTATCCACTATATCACCCAGCAGCTATTTTTTATAATCGTTCATTAACAGAAAGCATCGCCGAGGATTGGAAAAATCTCGGTTTAATAATAGAAGAAAAGAGGTAACAACATGCTTAATGAAATGATGCATCGTCCAATTGTGAATCAGGACGTCTTACATTATATGCGAACCGAACAAAAACAACTTACTGGTAAATTAGGTGAATTGGAGGCTTATGCTCACGAACAGGGTGTCCCGGTTATTCCTCACGAAACCGTCGTTTTTATGCAGTTTCTATTAAAACAGCTAAAAGCGAAAAATGTTTTGGAAATCGGAACAGCAATTGGTTTTTCTGCTAGTTTAATGGCGGAAACCCTAGGCGAGGAGGCTCATATTACTACTATCGATCGCTTCCCTGTCATGATCGAAAAGGCCAAAGCAAATTTTGAAAAAATGGGCTTATCTGAGCGCGTAACTTTGCTGGAGGGTGAAGCAGCCGAATTATTACAAACGCTTGAAGGCCCTTATGATTTCATTTTTATGGACAGCGCCAAATCAAAATATATTACATTCTTACCCGAATGCTTGCGTTTATTGAAGCCGGGTGGTGTCTTGATGGTAGATGACATTTTTCAGGCGGGCACTATTTTCCACCCTATTGAAGAAACACCCCGAAAAAATCGTGCCATCTATCGCAAGCTGAATGAGTTTTTAGAGACAGTCACTAAGGCTCCCGATTTAACCTCCAGCCTGCTTCCTTTAGGCGATGGAGTAGCACTAATTACCAAAGACAAATAAAGCAATCCTTACTTTTTTCTTGAGAATTTCTATTTTCTCTTGTTCCCAAGGTAAAGCAGCATAAACTAAAGAGGAAGATTCAGTACGGAGGTCCTTGGCATGAACAAAAGAAAAAATTCACTGATCACTTATTTGATCATTACTATTGTTACTTTAGGGTTGGTTTGGATTGGAACAAAAGATCGCGCAGCTGCCTCACCGCAGGATCAGCATGCTTTGCCAATTTCGGAGCCTGTTGTCATGGTGCCCGGTACAAATGGCAATGTAGATCAGTTTGACGGTCTAATCAAAACGTTGAAAAAGAAAGAATCTGGCATTGATGTAGTGAAGCTCACAGTCGAAACAGATGGTTCGGTACAAAGTGCTGGTAAGTTTTCCCTGGAAACTCAGCATCCGATTTTAGTCGTCGCCTTTGACGATGGCTCAGACGAGTCGCTGCCTAAGCAATCCCAATGGCTGCAAAAAGCGCTCGCCTATACTGAGCAGTTTTATGCTTTTTCAACCTATGACTATTTAGGCTATTCTAACGGGGGATTAATTCTTACTGGCTATTTGGAAAATGACCAGCAAAAAAGCGACCCTGCTCTCAATCATCTAGTAACTCTAGGAACACCTTATAATGGTACCTCTTGGGAAGACAACGACAACAGCACTGTTTTTACCGAGCCAAGAAAAAAGAGTGCTCTTTTAATGGATTATCTAAAGGGCCGTGATAATATCCCGAAAAATATCTCCGTCTACAATCTTAGCGGAAATGTCGATAATCAAAATACCGATGGAACAGTTCCACTAACCAGTGTCTTAGCCGGAAGACTAATCTACGGCGATTCAAAGAGCTATCAAGAAATGACAGTTGATGAAAATGCAGACCATGGATCACTCGTTGAGAATGCAAAAACTGTGCAGTTGATTCAAAAATATCTCTTTGATCAAATAAAATAACTAAATAAAGATTGACATTCTAAAGTAGTTTTTCTATAATAGCTATTGTTGCTAAACTACTTGTGCTAGTAGCTCAGCTGGATAGAGCACTCGCCTTCTAAGCGAGCGGTCGTGGGTTCGAATCCCTCCTGGCACGTACAAACAACATTTCAACTGATGATAGCTGTCAGTAGGTTAAAAATCTGTTAGGCCTCTAACAGATTTTTTTCTTTGTTCAAAACCCTCTTAGACAAACTCCAACGCTTTTAACTAGTCTATTTATCCTAAAAAAGTATATTTGCAACCCTCTTGTGAAAAGGCTTTCTATTTGCTAACATGATAAAAAAGGGAGGGATTTTTTTGAAAAATTATTTAGATCTAACTGGTCGTGTTGCAGTTGTTACAGGTGCATCATCAGGCTTAGGCCGAGAATATGCAAAAGCTTTAGCTGAGAACGGCGCTAAGGTAGCTGTTATGGCACGCCGTGTAGAACGCTTAGAAGAAGTTAAAAATGAAATTGATAGTGCCGGCGGTGAATGTCTGCCTGTCCCTGTCGATGTCACTGATGAAAATGCCGTTGTTGAAGCTGTTCAAAAAGTAGTAGATCATTTTGGTAAGATTGATATCTTAGTCAATAATGCAGGATCGATTCAAGTAACCCCTTCTGTTGATTTATCTTTAGCAGACTGGCAGCAGGTAGTCGATGTCAGCTTAACCGGCTATTTCTTAATGGCACGAGAAGTTGGTAAAAACATGATTGAAAATAACTATGGACGAATCATCAATACCGGGTCGATGTTTGGTATTATCGCAGGTATGCAAATGCCGAATTTAGCCTACAACGCAACGAAAGGAGCTGTACCAAATTTCACCCGCAGCCTTGCGCAAGAATGGGCACAGTATAATATCACAGTTAATGCCATCGCACCAGGCATGTTCCCAAGTGAAATGATGGTAATCGACGAATCGGTTGAACAGCTATTGAAATTCCGTACTCCAATTGGACGTCCCGGGAAAATTGAAGAACTTCTAGGACAATTATTATTGTTTGCTTCAGAAAATTCTTCTTATACAACCGGACAAACGATTGCCATTGATGGCGGATGGACGGCAGTCTAACTATTGGAAATACAAAAGAGCTGCAAAACACCTCACAGCAAGTGTTTTGCAGCTCTTCTATTATTCCACCCCAAAAAACTTCTTGGCAATCGTTACACTTTCCAGTGCATCCTTCAAATAATAATCCGCACCAACGAATTCTATCGTTTCCTGCCATTGAAAGCAAAAATAGGAAGTAGCTTTTATCCTACTTCCTAACTCATCAAATCACCGTAATTCAGTAAACTAAATTTGCTTATTCTCCATTGCTAACTGACTATTCTTTTCCATTTTATTCTTGACCAGTTTCACCACATCATACCAGCAGACAGCAGCCATTCCCAGCAAAGCACAGCTTGCTAATTGGGACATAGATAAAGCTGCCAAATCTAAAAAGCCATTGATTGGCGAATAGATCAGTCCCAGCAAAGCAACAATGGTACCTCCCAATATTCCCCAAATCACTTTATCACGACGCAGCTGAACAAAGGTTTGAATCCCCAATAAATGATTCGAGCTGTTTACCATCACCAAAAAGATATTAGCAACAATCAACACAGTTAATCCCATTGTTCTGGCTAACTCATCATTAGTCGGAGCTTGCTGCAGGCTAAGATAGTAAGCTCCAAATGATGCCGCAAAAATAATCAATCCTTGAACCACACTTTTCAGCAATAATTTTGAAGATAAAATATTTTCATACCGACTTCTTGGCGGACGATTCATAATATCTGGCTCGCTGGGCTGTCTCTCTAAAACAACCGAACACGTCGGATCAATCACCAATTCTAACAATACGACATGCGTCGGCAATAGAAATAACGCTGATTGAGCGATTCCTAATAACGGTCCAAACAAAGCGGTCAAAGCAATTGGAATGTGAATAACAAAGATATACCCAATCGCCTTTTTGATGTTGTCATAAATTCGCCGACCGTCTTTAATAGTATTGACAATAGTTGAAAAATTGTCGTCCATCAAAATCAGATCAGCAGCCTCGCGGGAAACCTCAGAACCACGTTTACCCATGGCGATGCCAATATCCGCATACTTTAAGGCGGGCGCATCGTTTACTCCGTCACCTGTCATAGCAACAACCTCATCATTTTGCTTAATGGCTTTGACAATTTTCATTTTGTGCTCCGGAGTTACTCGCGAAAATACGTTGACTCCTTTCACCTTTTCCGCCAGCTCTACCTCAGTCAACTGATCTATTTCGTTGCCTGTCATCGCATAATCAGCATTCGCAATTCCTACCTGCTTGGCAATAGCACTAGCTGTAATCCCATTGTCTCCGGTAATCATCACTACTTTAATGCCAGCTTTTCGACATTGTAAAATGTCGTTCTTCACACCAAGACGCGGTGGATCGCTTAATCCCACCAACCCTAAGAAAGTAAGAGAACACTCTTCAATGGATGCAGGAATCTCAGATTTTTCAGCAACTACCTGCTCACCCACTACCAAAACTCGCAAGCCTCTTTTAGCAAATTGCTTGATTTCATGCGTAATTACTCGTTTGTCTTCTGGTGAGAGGGTTGAAATAGCCAAAACACTCTCCGGTGAACCCTTCACGGCAATCGTCGGCTTGCCTGATCGCTGCCAAACATGCCCCATCATCTTCAACTCGTCAGTAAAAGGATATTCTGTAATTAATTCATTAGAAAACAAGGCTTCTTTATCCCAATTATGCTCAGCGGCATATTCCAAGATCGCAATTTCCATCGGATCGTACGGCTCAGTCTCACAGGCCAAACCGACAATTTCGGTAAAGCGTTGCTGGCTTGCTTGATCTTTTATCCAACTATCGCTAACAGTCATTTTGTTTTCAGTAATTGTTCCGGTTTTATCCACTGCCAAGACAGATACCGATCCCATCGTTTCAACAGCTGGCAGCTTACGGATTAACGACTGCTTTTTAGCTAAGCGCCACGCACCCATTGATAGGAAAATGGTTAATACCACAGGAAACTCTTCTGGAATCATAGCCATCGCAATAGTAATTCCTGATAAAATACTTTGAATGATCCGATCTCCAAAAGCCAAATTACGGTCATTGAAGAAAGTCACTACGGCAACAAGCAATAAAAAAATAAAGGCAATCGTAGCACATACCTTTACCAGCTTACCTATTTGTTTGTCTAAAGGAGACGGCATATTCTCTACTGTAGCCAAGTGCTTGCCAATTTTGCCATATTCTGTCTGTGTCCCCGTTTTATCCACAAGAATCGTTGCACTGCCAGTTGTAACCAATGTTCCAGTATAAACGTAGTCGTCTCGCCAGTAATCCTTTCCAGTATTTTCTTCAGTTAGCGCAAGCTTTTTCCAGACGGCTTCAGCTTCACCTGTCAATGACGATTCGTTAACTCTTAGATCATTAGCCTTCATAACAAAACCATCTGCAGGAATTTTCACACCTTCTTCAATCAGCATTACATCTCCTGGAACTAGATCCTCGCTCAAAATCTCCACTGTCTGCTTGTTACGGATCACTTTGACTTTCGGCGCAGATAGGTCCTTTAACGCATTCAATGTTTGATCGGTTTTCCACTCTTGAACCACTTCGATCGCAATAATCACTGCGACAAAAGTCAGCATAATTAAGCCATCCTTTGGTTCTCCCAGAAAGAAATAGATCAGTGCCGCTACCACCAACAAAAGAAACATCGGTTCTAAAATAATGTGAAAGACCTTTAGATAAAATGGCTCCTTTTGCTTTTGCTCCAGTTGGTTCTTACCATATTCTGCTAATTGTTTATTCACTTGATCAGTCGTCAAGCCCTCCCAATTCATTTTCATCATACTCTCTCCTTCTACCAAAAAAATAAAAACGGTTCACTCATAATACCTGTCTTTTTTAATGATTACGACGCTATTTTTCTATTTCTTAGGCAACTTTTACTGTTTAGCAGAAACGAAAAAAACAAAAGCTGGGCGCTTAAAAAAATTTCTATAGGCCACCCTAATATTATTTTACATACGGTTAAAATTCCAATCAGCTAGACCCAAAATCTGCTCTAATGTATCACGAAAGCTATTGGTCAACGGAGCCTATTAGGTTATACTTGTTTTTAAAATAACCATTTGCATGAAGGAGGAATTGGATGACCTATAGCATTGGAACCTTTTCAGAATTGACTGGCTTCAGCATCGATACAATACGTTATTATGAAAAGCAAGGAATTATTCTGACTAAAAGAGATCTTAACAATCGTCGGATTTTTGATGAAAAAGATGTGGAGTGGTTAGTCTTTATTCGTAAATTGAAGCAAACAGGGATGAAATGGCTCAATTTCTATTGCAGCTTTATGATAGCCGAGAAGTTGTTGGCTCTATCAATCGGGATTCCTTCACCTTTAAAATAAGTCAAGGACGTTTGCCATCCGCTGCAGGCTCAGGAAACAATCAGAAATTTAAGTGATTTTCTTTTAAGAGAATACATGAAAAAACCTGTTATCGGATCACATTGATAACAGGTTTTCATTCATCCTCTAATTTTTCAAGCATCTGCTTCTTACCATAGTAATCCTTTTGATGCAAAATCGTCAGCAGGGTCAACAAAATCGCCAATAAGAACAACGAAGCCTTTACTATATTCATAAACCGGCTATTTACTATAAAGCCTAAATAAGGTAAATAAAAAGTCGGTTTTCCTATGAAATTACGAAAATGCACCAACCCCATTTCAGCTTCCGAGACATTATCCCCTTTAACAAAATAGCCATGAATTTTCTCATCAACAGACAAGACACGACGCGTTTTCACAGACTTCCCTTGATTCTCATAATAAGTAATCGACTCTCCTGCTTGCGCCTGCTTTTTGTTAGGACGGACAAATAAAAGTCCTCCTTTACGATACTTCGGTGCCATTTTGTCATCTTCCACGACATAAGGAGTGACCTCTAACAGACGAGGAATAACAATTGTTAGAGTTGTAAGCAAGAAGAAGAACACAATAACTGTTCCACAAACAACAGTTATCTTTTTATAGTAATTCATTCTTTCCCTCCTTTATTCTACTAGTTTCCCTCATTCATTTCTATCATATCATATTCATTCAATCAATGGATATGACAGTTATCTTTACCACCAATTTATTTCTAATTTTCAATTGTTTTCTAATATGATAGTATTAATGTAGCTACAATTTTAAAATAAGAAAACTGATGAAAGACGAGGTATTATTTTATGTCCCAAAAAGAGAGCAGACACGTCCCTAAGCTACTTTCTTTCCATTCACGACACACCTCGATACTCGTTACCATAATAACCGTTATTTTAATCCTGTTTTCTATCACCTTTTTTCAAATAGGAAAAGAACTTAAAAAAACACATGTTATGGAATTAAAGAAAGACTGGGTTTTCTTTGTTGAAAACCATTCTGATCAGCAGTTGTTTGGTGAGAATAATCGTCGGATCGAATTTGTTGATCCCAATGAAGTCTTAATTATGCAGCAGCCCTTACGGCAAACGGTCAAAAATCCTGAGCTCATTTTGCGAACCAATCATCAATGGGTCACGGTTTTGCTAAATGACCAGATTCTGTACCAGTATCAGAAAACAACGAATCAAGAGAATCCTGGACTCTTATTCACCAAAATTTCATTACCAAAGGATTATCAACAGAAATCTTTGAGAATTGTAACCCAGAGCCCTTACCCTTACTATGCTGGATTACCCGCTCAAGTTTTTTTAGGAGAAACGACTAAAGTAAATCAATTTTTCTTAATGCATTCCGTACCACAAATAATCATTCTGATGCTTTGCTTAGGTATTGGTATATCAGCCATTGTTCTGTTAATTCTACGAAGGAATTTGAGTAAAAAGCGTATTGCTCTAACTGGTTTATTGAGTATCTTCTCATTACTGGTAGGCATTCAATCTTCAGTAAACAATCTTTCTACTGGTACCTTGTTTACACCTGATAAACTGTCGCTGTGCTATAGCTTAACAGCTACCTTGATTCCGATTGCTTTAACCAGTTACTATTGGCTGAGAACTACCTTGTATCGTAAATGGTATTTTCCCGTCATCGCAATCGAATATGTATTATTGGTACTCACAATTATTAGTTTGATAACACAGCAGATAGCTTTGCCGGTTATTCTTCAGGTAGTTAGCGGCTTAAACGTATTTTTAACCTTGTATACAGCCATGATTTCTTTATTAGAGGCAGCTTCTGACAATCGCTTTTATATCATTTGTTCACCAGGGATTGTCATGGCAGCAGTCATCCACTGCTTCTTTTACATTCAATTATTCATTGGTGCTGCGAATCTGATTGTTGATTGGCCGATGATTCTATTCACTGCCTTAGCGGTTCTGATTTGCGGATATCATTTCTGGGAGGAATATGCTGCACTAAGCAAACGAAAAGCTAAAGAACAATCTGCAGCTTCTCGTTCAGCCTGCTTTGAACAAAAACTTCAAGCCTTAAACTGCTACTTTAGCTCGTTAGTTTATAAAGAAAACCACGTACAAGCATTACCGATAGGTTTAACCTTAGCTACTTTACGAAAGTACTACCAAGAAGCTTTTGCAAAGCTTGACGGAAAACTAGCCTGTGAATTCCATTTGCAGCAGAAGAACCAAGTGCTGGAAGAAGAACTACTGCAGCTATTGATTCAAATTTTTGAAAAATTACTGCTTTTAAAGCAGCATACCGGCTGCGATGCCGCTCTTTCTATTAGCCAAAAAGAAGATCAACTAATTATTGAAAGTCATATGGAGCCATATAGTCGTCCTACCTTCGATCAGACAATTCAAGAGGATTTGACGTTTTATCAGCAGAAATTGAGAAATTCCGTTGGAAAAAGAAAAGGTCATTATCAACGGTTAGAGCACCAATTAATTATTCGCCTCTCACAAAAGGAGCAGCCAATCGCCTAACAAGCGATCGCTGCTCCTTCTGCTCTTAATAGATTAACGTCAAGAATTCTTCTTTTGTAATGTTGCCGAAGTAATGAGTTAAGTCAATTTGATCGACTACCTTTTCTAAGGCTCCTTTTTCATATTTTGTACCGATAAGCTGATCTTCAACATCTTTAATTTCCCCTAGTCCAAAGAAATCACCGAAGATTATGGCTTCCTTGATTTCACCTTCAGCTACATTTAAACGTACCTCAATGGAACCGATGGCAAAACGCTGGCGACGTTCCAAGTTAAACTCAGGAGAACGGCCATAATTCCAATCCCAATTCCGGTAGTATTCATCGGAAATTTGATTGATGGCTTTCCAATCCTCATCGTTTAATTCATGGGTCTTCACTTGATCCACGCTATCCACGCCAAAAATTTGTAATAGAATCGCTTGGCGGAATTCTTCAGTCGTCATTCCCTGCTTATCTTCAGGTAAGAATGGCTTAATATTGGTCACACGGGAACGAATGGATTTAATCCCCTTTGATTCAATCTTGTCTTTACGAACCTTCAAAGCATTAACAACTTCATCCACATCACTGTCAAACATCAAAGTACCATGAGCAAACATCCGTCCATTAGTTGAGTACATGGCATTGCCAGAGAATTTCTTGTCCTCAATTACTAAGTCATTACGTCCCTTCAATTCAGCACCTTGAACCCCAAGCTTATGCAGCGCTTCTACGATCGGTTCAGTCAGCTTCTTAAAGTCTCGGAAGGAATTGCCATCATCTGGCATAATAAAGCTAAAGTTCAAGTTCCCAGTATCATGATAAACAGCTCCCCCACCACTTAAGCGGCGAACAACCTTAATACCGTGTTCTTCCACGTATTCCTTGTTAATTTCTTCAATCGTATTTTGATTGCGCCCAATAATAATTGAGGGCTCATTAATGTAAAACAACAGGATTGGCTCATCCAAAGGCATGTTGCGCAATAGATAGGTTTCAATCGCAAGGTTTACTCGTGGATCACGTTCTTGATCGTTTGGCACGTAAAGCATTCAATCATCTCCTAAATAATAAATTGTTTATGCGGTGCAGCCAATTCTACTGGGATTTCGCCACTGGCTGCTTGAGCCTGTTGACGCAGTTCCTCTAAATCACCCTGCTGTGGTAAATGAGTAAGTACTAGCTTTTTCACAGCAGCATTTTTGGCAAAGGTTCCGGATTCTTGTGCAGTGAAATGGGCTTTGTGATGCTCGTTTCCATTAAATAAATACGTATCTGCTAAGAATAAATCAGCATCCTTAGCAAACTCATTGAAGCCTTCCAGATAACCAGAATCACCGGTGAATACGAATATCTTCCCTGTTTCATCCTCCACAAAACGCATCGCATAGCAAGGAACCGGATGGATTGTCTTCATAAAGGTAATCGTAAGTGGTCCTACCTTCAAGTCTTCTGCTTCAAAATAAGGACGTCCTTCTGTTACTCCATCCATTGTTAAATCATTGAAGTGAAACTCATCTTCCGTATGACCATAAATCGGTAAAATCGGTTTCGGTACTTGGGTTGGATAAAGCTGCCAGTAATACTGCAGCACACCCAAATCCGCAATATGATCATGATGATAATGGGTTAAAATTACTGCATCCAACTCTAATGGATCCAACTCTTTTTCCAGTTCAACTAAGGTTGCACTACCTGCATCCAGCAGCAAATTGAAATCACCGCTTTGCAGCAAGTAGCTGGTGGTCCCTTGTCCTTCGTAAGGATACGCACCTAGGCAGCCTAAGACTGTCAATTTCATACAATCGTCTCCTCTGTTTCCAGTTTCTCTTTCAGTGCCTGATCATAAAAAGCCGCAATAGCTGTATTTGAATAAGCAATGGCCCAAAGTAATGGGATAACAAATAATAGTGTACCTAAAATATACCAGCCAATAAATGAAAGCTCTAGTAAAATGTATTGACCCCAACGATCCTTGATCAAATCCCAAGCCTTTTTAATACAATCCATTGCACTTAACTCAGGATAGTCAAATCGTAAATAAGCAGCAAAGCGGAACAAACCGCCAACAATACTTGTTACAAATAAGAATAAAATCAAGGTAATTAGAAATAAAAGCACAAAACCAGCAGTCGCTAATTGCCCTAGGCTGAAGTAATCAATACTTCCTGCCCCAATAACTAAACTGAAATAAAAGGCTAGTCCTCCTTGTAAGATTAGCGGTATGAAAATAACAAACCCTAATACGTACTGTACAATCAAATAGATGACATTAATTATCAGGACTGGCAGGTAATACTTTCCTTGAAAAACCACAAATAATTGGGCAAGGTCCGCTCGACCGCCTCGAACCACAAATAAACCAACATAGTAAGTCGCATAAGAAAAAGCAAACAAGACAAAGGTGCTGATTAGAAATGACATCACTGATTGAACAGAACCGTTATTAACTACACCTGTGACTTGTCCAATGGCCATTACCAATAACGAATTAAGGAAAATAAATCCAGCATTAATCCCCCATTGACCTCTTAGACTCTCTTTAGCAATTTTACGATAATCGCTAACCTTTAATTTTTCCATTGTATACCTCTTTCATTTTCCATCTCTATTTTAATAATCTCTCAAGCTTGCTAATGCATCATTGTCCAACCGAGCCACTACCTCTGTGACTAAACGAACGGTATTTAAATAATCATCTTCATGAATGATTGTATTGTGAGAATGTAAGTAACGTACTGGCACGGTAATTGCCAAAGATGGTACGCCATCGCGAGTTAAGTGCATTTGGCCTGCATCCGTTCCACCACCAGCAATCACAGTATATTGGAATGGAATCTCTAATTCTTCAGCAACCTTAATTACAAAGTTCAATAGTCGTTTGTGAGGAATCATTGACGCATCGTAAATTAGAATTTGCGGTCCTTTACCTAAAACAGAATCTGCTTCTTTGGGTGTCATCCCTGGAGTGTCCCCAGCAGTTCCAGTATCCAAAGCAAAAGCTACATCGGGATTTACCAAATGAGTACTGGTACGTGCGCCGCGTAATCCAACCTCTTCTTGCACATCGCTGCCAGCAAATAATACGTTGTGATGTTCACGTTTTGAAAGATTTTCCAACACACGCAAAGCAACTGCGGTTCCCACACGATTATCCCAAGCCTTAGCTAATAAAAATTTTGTATTGTTCATACGTTTGTATTCAGTATAAGGTGTCACCATGTCACCAGGACGAATCCCCCACTCTTTGGCTTCTTCTTCACTGGAAGCCCCAATGTCAATAAACATATCTTTAATTTCGTAAGGCTTTTTACGCGCTTCAGGTGACAGCACGTGCGGCGGTTTTGATCCAATTACCCCATGAATGATTTCGCCATCCATTGTCTTAATTTCCACCTGCTGTGCCAGCATAACCTGATTCCACCAGCCGCCAATGGTTTGAAACTCCAAAAAGCCCTTTTCAGTAATTTTCGTAACCATAAAACCTACTTCATCCATATGTCCAGAGATAAATACTTTTGGACCGCCGCCAGCACCATGTTTGGCAATGACACTTCCTAAGCCGTCAAAAAAGATATCATCCGCAAAATCCTTGGCATAGTCTTTAAAAACCTCTCTTACCTCGTCTTCATTTCCAGCAATTCCTCGGGCTGAAGTCAAATCAATTAGTAGTTGTTCTTCCTTTTGATCCACAATACATCCTCCTCATTCCTACAAATACATGAAACTATGATGATTTTTTTCACACTTCCAAGTATACCATTGTAAAAAAACTTTGCGTAGTCTAGATGTTTTTTCTTGGTATAATATACCCGAGGTGAAGAAAATGTCACGATTGTTAGCTGTAGAAGTAACGATGATGGTCATGATTGAAAATACCAAAGGCCAAATCCTCGTTCAAGACCGCCAGAAAAAAGACTGGCCTGGCTGGACATTCCCTGGTGGACATGTCGAAGAAAATGAAGGCGCCCGAGCGGCTACGATTCGGGAAATTAAAGAAGAAACGGGCTTAACGATTGATCCAGTTTTGATGGGGATAGCTGAATGGAATCATTTAGCAAAAAAAGAACGGGAACTGGCGTTTTTGTATACTGCTAAAACTGCCGAGGAACCCTATGCCAAGAGTAATCTTTTCTGGGTGAACAAAGACGATTTACAGACACAGCGCTTAGCTGGTACCTTGAATAACTTACTCCCCGTATTTTTTGGCGAGCTTCAACATTATTATCAAGAAGATTAAGCTTAACTTGAAAAAATAGTGTATTATATCCGGCTAATTATTGGTAAAATAAGGAAAAATGGAAGGAAGGTAAACAATGCGCGGAATAATATCTAATGATCAACGAGTCTATCGCTATGAGTCCCCTTTTTTGCTACAGGGAGAAAACGACTTGTCCTTAAGCGAACTTAGAAATATCTTTATCCGACAATTAACCGGTAACCCTCAAGCAAAATACGTTGCCAACAACTATGCTTTAGAAAAAGACAAACGTACTATTTCAGTTTGGCGCAAAGATGGAAAAGTCCTTTCCGATGATGAACAGGTTCGAATTGATCAAGTATTGCCAAGAATTTTCGAAACACATTAAAAAGGGACCAAAAAGTGATCCCTTATACTTGTGATACGCTGGTAAGCTTCATTGCTTGCCAGTTTTTTTAATGTTCTAAGACAGCTGCTTCTTTTTTGCTAAATAAACTCAAGCCGCCTTTTTCCTTCATAGTGATCAAATGAATAACCAAGAAAACTGCTGTAAAGGCTAGTAGAATCAACGTCTGCTGCAAGAATTTATCCTTGAAGGCTTGATTAAACTCGATAGTTTTACCTAGTAATTCATTGTTTTGAACGAACCAATAGGTTGGTGTGAATGAACCGATCTTCATTACCACATCAGGTAATATATCGGTTGGGACAAAAACTCCGCTGATGAAGCAAGAACCCATAATAAAAACATTGTTAATCCCGGCAATCGCTTCACTACTCTTAATCACACTAGTAACCAAGATAGAAAAAGCAACCATAACAGAGAAGAAAGCCAACGTGTTCAATAAAAAGTAACCTGTCAATTGATTAAAGCCGCTCTCCGTAGCAAAGAAAACAAAAACCATGAAAATCACTAAACAAAATAGCGAGTAGGCCAGACTGCCAATTGAAATACGACGAGACAATTTACGACGAGAGACTGGTGAACAGCTGTTGCGATCTTTGATTTCCTTCCGGTTAAACGCTAAGTTGATTACCGAATAGCCGCTGAAAATTGTCATAAACAAACCATAAGCTAATAGATTGTAAATGCTTGCCTTAACTGTTTGACGTCGTTTCTGATGATACGTAGTGTCAAAATGGACCGTGCCTTCTTCACTCAAGGTATCTTGGGTCATACTCAGGATTTCTTTCTGACTCACTGAGGGCATTTGCTTTTGAAAGGTTTGATAAGTGTTCAAAAAATGATTGATTGTTGTATTAACCAATGACTTCGAAAAGGTATCTGGCTTTGTCTGACTATCAACGGCTGCTTTCGTTCCGGCAGCTAAATCTGCACCAAAGTTTTTGGGAATAGTTAATACATACTCTGCTTTATCGAAATAGAGTGCATCGTCAATTCCTTTTTGACTATCATCCTCTAAGGTTACTCGTTCATGTTGTCGGGACAGCTGTTGCACCAAGCTGCGACTAATCGCTGAATCGTCCTTATCAAAAATTACAATCTTTGCGCCTCCTAAATCCTTTGGTTCAGATTTTAACTGTCCTGCATAAAAGACAGTTATGATGCCCATAATAATAATCCCCAATAATAAAGAGCCTTTGTTTCGTTTCAAAATTTGTAAGATTGCATTATATGTGGTCATATTGAACCTTCCTCTCGAAGTAATAGTTTAATAAGGTGAAAAGTATCGCAAAGCCGATCATCCACATCAGGTTTTGATAAAAAGGGCGCAAGGATTCATAATAAAACAATTGATACAAACTGTCGCTAATCAAATTAACAATATTCAGCTTGCCCAAAAGCGGTAAATGTAGGTCAATCCAGTACTTCAACGATTGTGATCCCATCATACCGGCAAAGAAACTCATCGCCATCGAAATTCCTACACCCACACTAATCTTCTGCTGAAAGGTCATTTTAGTAAATGCATTTCCTACTAAGGTTCCAAAGGACAGTGTAGCCAATGAAGCAATCGCATAAATCAGTAAAATATAACCCCAGCGATCCCCGAAATCTACACCGTAAACAAAACGGAAAACAGCTAGAATCGCCATACTTTGAATATAGAAGAGAACAAAGCTTGCTAGTAAATTAGCGGTAGCTACCACCAATTTATTTTTCGGGATAATACATAAGCGAATACCATTAGCTGATTGGTTCGCCTGCTGATCATTCGCATTCTTCAAGCCCCACATAAACCCATACATAATTGCCATCGCCACCAAAGTAAAGAAGTAAAAAGATTTGATGCTGAAATTACTAGATTCATGGCTTTCAGTGACAAAATCCTCTGAGCCAAAGGTATCTGCAGACAAGCTCTGAGGATCAACGGTTCCAGAAGCAAGTAACGCCTCTATCTCAGCACTTCTTTGAACGTATTGATTCAAAAATTCCTTCAAAACTGTTTGGGGAATTCCACTTTGACTAACGGAAAGAGCGATGTCTTCAGGCGTGATTTCATAGTAGCCAGCAATCTTGTCGTCAGCCAATTGTTTAACCGCCTCCTGCTTACTCATCCGCTCGCCTTGATACACTGGCTTGCCCTGGTCGTCTTCGATTGAATACAAAACATCTTCAAAGGATTCTGTTTTTTGCTTATCACTGGAAACAATCCCTACCTGAGTAGTTTCTAGACTATCCATATCATCCAATCCACTAAAAGCTAAGTTAAACAATAAGCCTAAGACTACTGGGAAAGCGAAGGTCCAAAATAGCAGAACTTTATTTTTTAATAATACCTTGATGCGGTAAACAAACAATCGTAAAAACATCTTCGACTCCCCCTAATCTCTCAGCTCTTTGCCAGTAATTTCTAAGAACACATCATTCAATGTCGCTTCTTCCGTAACCAGATTGGCATAAGGAATATTTTCTTGTTCAAAGTAGCTTAATACCGGAAGCATACTTTGCTTCAATTCTTTTGTGTATAAGGTTAGGTACATTTCGTCGTAACTGACATCGGAAACACCTGGCAATTCACTAACTGCCTTCAACTGTACTTGAGAAATATCTGGTACTTCCATGATTACCTTTTCGCTGGTACGAACCATATTCTTTAACTGCTCCTTCGTGCCTTCTGCAATTACTTGACCCTGGTCAATAATCACGATTTGGTTACAAAGGATTTCAACTTCTTCCATATAGTGCGTGGTGTAAACAATTGTTGCCCCCTGGCGGTTTAGTTCTTTGATGCTTTCCAAAATCTTGTTGCGGCTTTGTGGATCAACTGCTACGGTGGGCTCATCCAAGAAAATCAGCTCCGGCTTATGAACAATTCCACAGGCTATATTTAGACGGCGCTTCAAGCCCCCACTAAGCTGTGCAGGGAAGAACTTGCAAAACTCTTCCAAACCAACTAGAGAAATAACTTCCTCTACATATTGTGCTCGTGTTTTTTTGTCGTTGATGTACAATCCGCAGTAATAGTCGATATTGTCTTTTACATTCAATTCTTCAAAAACAGCGATTTCCTGTGGTACTACACCAATTTTTTGTTTAATGTTGTATTTGTTAGGACCCATTTCTTCCCCAAAAATTTTGATATTGCCGCGATCATAAGACAGCAGCGACAATACACAATTAATGGTTGTTGATTTTCCGCTTCCGTTTGGTCCTAATAGTCCTAGAATATCTCCTTGCTTAACTGACAAATTTAAATGATTAATGGCTAAGAAATCACCATAGCGTTTTACTAAGTTCTCAATTTCGATCATCATGAGTAAAAACTCCTTTTCTTTTTCTTATTACCATGACTATAATGGAAAATGAGCAGAGGAAATAGTGAGATTCTGCTAAATACAACATGACAAATGTCACATGATCAGGAGACGGACATGACGAAATACACCTACTGGCTTGAATATCTCTTCCTATTTATCAGTGGAGCGCTCTTATTATTCAGTGGCGGTTTTCAGCCAGAGAATGTTTGGTATGTGCTGATTGCGATTCTATTGATTGCCCCAGCACCCCTACTTCCTAAGCAATACGGTACTTGGCTGTCCTTTGCTGCCATTTCCGTTACGGGGGTGATTGTGCCCAGCTTCCTATTTTTCTTTCCAGCAACCTTACGGATTGTTTGGCGAGAAGCTAAAAGCTATGATTGGTTAATTCCTTTAGCCATTATCGGAGTGCTGCTGCAGCCAGCAATCACAATCTTTATTCGCGGCATCCTTGCCAGCCTGTCGCTGTTTGCCTTGTATCTGTGCTTAAGAGAACGAGAATATACCCAATTAAGAGGGGAACTGCTGCAGCTAAAGGATGATAGCTGGGAGAAGCAGGAATTACTGAAGGAACAAAACGATGAATTGATTCGCTCACAGGAAACCTTTCTTGAGCTGGAGATTGCTGAAGAACGTAACCGGATTGCCCGAGACATTCATGATAATGTTGGACATTTGCTTTCTAGTGCCATCATTCAGCTAGGTGCAGTGGAGGCCGTCAACCAAGATTCAACAGTTAGCAAATTATTGGAACAACTGAAAGAAACCATTCATAGCGGTATGAATAGTATCCGAAAAAGTGTGCATGATCTCCATAACGACTCACTTAATTTGACAAAATCGGTTCCGCTTTTGTTGGCGGACTTCCGCTTTTGTCCTGTGAAGCTAGAAGGAACTATTCCTGAAAGCTTATCGAAGTCTCAGCAAAAAGTGCTTCTGACAGTAATCAAAGAAGCGTTGTCTAATGTCATGAAGCACAGTCAAGCTACACAGGTTCGTTTGATCTTCGATGAATTACCCGCTTTTTATCGTCTGAAAATTTTAGATAATGGCAAAGCAATTCCAGAAAATCCTGAAATCACTAATGGCATGGGATTGGCTAGTATGCGACAGCGGGTCCAAAAAATGAATGGTCAGCTGCATATCCATCCTTCACAGCAAGGGTTTCAAATCAATATAATCTTACCAAAGGAGGCATCCGATGATACGGGTAGCAGTAGTTGATGATGATTGTCTGGTAACCGAATCCTTAAAAACGATTCTTGAAGCCAGCGGGGAAATTAAAGTAGTGGGCACCGGTCATTCTGCTCCTGAAGCAGTGACCTTATTTCTCAAAGAACGGCCCGATGTTTTACTAACTGATATTCGAATGGGAGAAAGTACAGGCATTGAAGCTTCTAAAGAAATTCTCCAGCAGGTACCAGAAGCAATTATTTTGCTTTTGACTACCTTTTCAGATGATGAATACATCCGAGAAGCTTTGGCTTTGGGTGTGAAGGGGTACTTAATTAAGCAAAACTTGTCAGCTATCGTCCCAGCAATTAAAGCTGTGAACAACGGACAATCTGTCTTCGGAACGGAGATAGTAGGTAAACTAACCGAGATTTTGCAGAATACAGCCCCTAAAAAGACTCATGATTATCAATTATCCGAGCGAGAAGAAGCGATTTTGTTAGAGGTGGCTCACGGCAAAAATAATAAGGAAATTGCCGAAGCACTTTTCTTAAGTGAAGGGACCGTTCGCAATTATATTAGTCAATTGCTGGAAAAGCTGGAGGTCCGGGATCGAACGCAGCTGGCCATTTTTTATTATCAGGAGTATCAATAGAATAGAAGAAATAAAAAGCTCCCATAATAATCTTTACATGATTATTATGGGAGCCTTTCTACTATTTTACACGAAAAGAGATGAATCACTTCTATAAAGTAGGGACTGATAAGCGAATTATTGGCTGTTAGCCCCTACTTTGCAGCTATTTATATTTTGTTATTTAACTTTTCAATAGTTTCGTTAAACCAACCCAGCTTCTTTTAAGAAGACATTCCACTTACCAAATCGTCGGGAGACTAAACTAGCATACTGAAAGTCTTTTGTTTTTGGGGTTCGACCTAATTCGGCGGCTAGGGCTTGAACTTGCTCAATCAACTCTTCGTTGCTGATGTCTGTTTTCCTTTTCAAGCCTGCATGTTTTAGAAAAGCTAGCCATTTTCCAAATCTGGTCATTGCTACTGCAGCATGTTGAAACTCTTCTATTGTCGGTGTTCGACCTAATTCGGCGGCTCGAGCTTGAACACGTTCAATTAACTGTTCATCGCTGATTCGAGGACGTATTTTTACTGGTTCCAGACCCGCTCTTTCGATAAAAGCATGCCAACTTCCAAATCGATCGGTAGCTATTTGAGCACGCGGAAACTCTTTTCTTACCGGTGCTCGACCTAATTCAGCGGCCCGAGCTTGAACACGTTCAATTAACTGTTCATCGCTGATTTGTTTTGCTGGCTCCAGACCCGCTCTTTCGATAAAAGCGCGCCAACCTCCAAATCGACTGATTGCTATTTGAGCACACGGAAACTCTGTTTTTATCGGTGCTCGACCTAATTGATGAGCTCTTTGCTTAACCAATTCAAGTAGCTGTTTGTTGCTATTTTCTGTTTTATACTTGCCGGCCTTTTTCAAGCCAGCATGGCTTAGGAAAGCGGTCCAGCTTCCAAATCGACTGACTGCTAATCCACCATGTTGAAACTCTTTTATTATCGGTGTTCGGCCTAATTCGGCTGCTTGCGCTCGAACTTTCTCAATCATCTCTTCAGTGCTGATTCGAGGTGCCGGTTTTTGCGGTTTTGCAGGTTCTAGGTTTGCACTTTGGATAAAGGCGTTCCAAGTTCCAAATCGTCTAATTGCTAATTGACCACGCGGGAACTCTTTTGCTATCGGTGTTCGGCCCAATTCGATGGCTTGGGCTTGGACCCGCTCAATCAACTCTTCGTTGCTGAGTTTGACATCCGATTTTATCGGCTTGGCAGGCTCCAGACCCGCTCTTTCGATAAAGTCGCGCCAGCTTCCAAATTGCTTGACTACTGCTTGGCTATGACGAAATTCCTTTTTCTCCGGTGTTCGACCTAATTCGGCAGCTTGCGCTCGAACTTCCTCAATCATCTCTTCAGTGCTGATTCGAAGAGCTGGTTTTTGCCGTTTTGCAGGTTCTAGGTTTGCACTTTGGATAAAGGCGGACCAAGTTCCAAATCGTCTAATTGCTAATTGACCACGCGGGAACTCTTTTTTTATAGGTGTTCGTCCCAATGCGGCAGCTTGCGCTTGAATCTGCTCAATCAACTGCTCATTGCTGAAGCGAGAACCTGTTTTCACAGTCGTTGGAGGCTCTAGACCTGCAAGCTGTATAAAAGCGGTCCATCTTTTAAATCGGGAGATTGCTAATCGAGCATGTTTAAACTCTCTTATTAGCGGTGTTCGGCCTAATTCGATGGCTCGGGCTTGAACCTGCTCAATCAACTGTTCGTTGCTGAGTTTGACATCCGGATTTATCCGCTTGGCAGGCTCCAGATCCGCTCTTTCGATAAAGACGCTCCAGCTTCCAAATCGTCTGGCTGCTGTTTGACCATGAGAAAACTCTTTTTTTGTCGGTGTTCGACCTAATTCGACTGCTTGAGCTTGAACCTGCTCAATCAGCTGCTCATTGCTGATTCGAGAAACTGCTTTTGGCGGTTCCACAGTTTTTACAAGTTCTAGGTTTGCACTTTGGACAAAGGCGCTCCAAGTCCCGAATCGTCTAGTTGCTAATTGACCACGCGGAAACTCTTTTTTTAAGGGTGTTCGTCCCAATTCGGCGGCTTGTGCTTGAATCTGCTCAATCAACTGTTCATTGCTGAAGCGAAAACCTGTTTTCACAGTCGTTGCAGGCTCTAGTCCTGCAAGCTGTATAAAAGCGGTCCATCTTTTAAATCGGGCGATTGCTAATCGAGCATGTTTAAACTCTCTTATGGTCGGTGTTCGACCTAACTCTGCTGCTTGCTCTTGAACCCGCTCAAGCAATTGCTCATTGCTGATTTTGGCTCTTTTTATGGTTCTTTCTTTAGTTATTTCTTTAGTTATTTCTATCGGTGGCTCTTCTGGCTCCAAGCCGACAATTTTTAGAAACCTTTCCCAGCTGTGAAATCTGTCTTTCGCCAGCTCTGCGTATTCAAACTCAATAATGGTCGGTGTTCGTCCCAATTCCTCCGCCTGGGCTTTGATCAATCGAAACATCTGGTTATTACTAAGTTTAAGAATACTTTTCATCTCTGCAGCTGGCATCCGCTCTGCCGCTTTTAAGAAGTTTTGCCAACTGCCATAGCGCTTAACCGCTAGTTTACAATAGGGATCTTCTTCCCAATCTGGCACTTGACCTAATTCCACCGTTTTGGTCCGAATCAATTCAACTAGTCTTTCGTCACTGACCCGAATAAATTTATCAGGATTCACTTTCGCTTCCAGTAAAAATTCGGTCCAGTTACCATATCTAGCGACCGCCTGATCTCCGTGTTTAAACTCTTTTCTCTTCGGGGTACGCCCTAATTCAGCCGCTTGCGTGCGCACTGCCTTTATCAGCTGCCTATCACTGATTAATTTCTGATACTTTTTAGGCTTCTCACTTGTTAAACCCGCACGGAACAAAAAGTTTTGCCAACCTCCAAAGCGATCACAAGCCTGCTTATTCTGAGTAAACTCGTATTTTTGAGGAGGTCGACCCAATTCGGCGGCTTGCGCTTGAACCAATTCTATCAGCTGTTTATTACTCAGTGCTCTCTGACTTTTTTTACGCTCCTCCATTTCCAGACCGGCGCTAGCTAAAAAGCTTTGCCAGTTCCCATACCTTTTTGTGACCGTTGCCCCCTGAGCAAACTCATATCTTTTAGGCGTTCGGCCTAATTCAGCCGCTCGAGCTTGGACTAACTCGATTAACCGTTCATCACTGAACCGTTTTCCTGGCACTGTATGTCCATTAGACCCCATTTTGACTGGTTCTAGATTTGCCGCTAGCAAAAAGGCGGCCCAACTACCATATCTGCTTGCAGCTGTTGCTCCCTGAACAAACTCATATCTTTTAGGCGTTCGGCCCAATTCAGCCGCTCGGGCGTGCACTAACTCGATTAACCGTTCATCGCTGAATTGTTTTTTTGGCATTTTGTCTCTGCTTTTTTTCACTTTGGCTGGTTCTAGATTTGCCGCTAGTAAAAAGGCGGCCCAACTACCATATCTGCTTGCAGCTGTTGTCCCTTGAACAAACTCATTTTTTTTAGGTGTTCGGCCCAATTCAGCCGCTCGGGCGTGCACCAGCTCGATCAGCCGTTCATCACTGATGAACTTACATTTTTTTCTTTTTGGTGGTTTTAGTCCCGCAGCCTTCAAAAATTTTTTCCAGCCGCCATATTTTTTAATCACCGTTCTTGCCTGAGTAAACTCAGACCTTTCAGGTGTCCGTCCCAGCTCGGCGGCTTTGGCTTGAATCAATCGGATTGCTTCTTCATCACTCATCGGAGCATTCCCCTGACTATTGATTTCTAGTCCAGCACTGATAAGAAAGTTGTTCCAACTGCCAAAGCGTCTAGTGGCTGTTGCTGCTGCGGCCACCTCAACATCTCTAAGTGCAGGCGACCGACCTAATTCGGCGGCTTTATGCTGGATTAAGGCAATCAATTCTTCATTGCTGATATTTTTGCGATAGCCAATTCCGTTTTCATTCATCTATCAAGCTCCCTGCCTCTTATAAATTACCTTGAAAATTGTTGTTACCCATACTTAGTCTCGCTGACTTTCCAGCTTGATTAGCTCTACTGTCCACTAATCAACAAAAATGCTGATTTCATCTTATTCTATGTACACTGCATTTAAAAATAAACTGTTGCTTATCTCAGGAAAAACTGAAACACGTGGACTATTATACTTCATTGAATTCTTTGATAAAATAGGAAATTACACAATCTGTTCACTTTTTTGTTTTTCTTATATAAAAAATGTCGCAAGGGGTTCCTAACTTATTTTAGTTCACTCTTATCAATAAAGCTTATACCCTTATAACTGAATAATTTTTCGAATGAGTGGAGCAAATGAAGGTTCGAAATCAAACTCAATTTGAACGTTTGGATTAGCAGGACTATTAATCATTAAGCAGGTTGATTTAATTATTTTGATCTCTTTTTTTCATGCAACTTTAGTAAAGAAAATTGAACACCACGCTTAGTCTGAAATTCCATCGTTTATTCATCTAAATAATTATATTAAGAAATGCCACTATAATTAGAAATTGTTTGCCCTTAGCTGGTTGAAAAAATAAGGAGCTTCCTAATTTAAAATCGAATCGTTCTTCTATAGTCTGTATAATTCCTTTGATACGAGCTTTAGAAGCTTCTCCAATAAAAATCGTTCTTCCTTATACTTTCCTTAGATTCTTTCATTATAGTAAAACCATCAAAGGAGGACTTTACATGACAAAAATGATTTTAACCACTGAACATCTAAGCAAAACCTATCATCACCAGCAAGCTGTAGCTGATCTTTCCCTGGCTATTCCAGAAAATAGTATTTACGGTCTTTTAGGTCCAAATGGCGCTGGAAAATCAACTGTTCTTAAAATGATCGCAGGAGTGGTGCAGCCAACTACTGGCTCGATCACTTATCAGGGAAAACCTTGGCAACGACAAGACTTAACAGAAATCGGAGCCTTGATTGAAAGTCCGCCGCTCTACGGCAACTTGACTGCTTATGAGAATTTGCTGGTTCGAATTACCACTCTAGGCTTGCCTAAGTCACGAATTCATGAAGTATTGCAATTAGTAGATTTGACCAATACTGGAAAGAAAAAGGCCCGTCAATTTTCCATGGGGATGAAGCAGCGCTTAGGAATTGCGCTGGCCCTTGTAAATCATCCTAAGCTATTGATTTTAGATGAGCCTACAAACGGCTTAGACCCTTTAGGCATTCAAGATTTGCGAGAGTTAATCCGTTCTTTTCCCGCTAAAGGAATTACAGTGATTTTTTCCAGTCATATTTTATCCGAGGTGGAAAGCACTGTGGATACGATTGGGATCATTGCTAATGGGCGCTTGGGCTACCAAGGAGTCTTGCCAAAAAGTAGTGCTGCTTTGGAGAATTTATTCATGGATGTTGCTCGATCTCATCGTGAGCTGGGGGTTGGTTAATATGAATAAACTGATTCAAGGAGAATTCATTAAAGGACGTCGCAGTTTTGGACGTAAAAGCCTCATCCTATTTCCGCTTCTTGTGTCTTTGATGGCCATTTTTTTAATGGGTGGTCAACTCACCCAAATAGGAGCTTATAACTGGTGGTATATGATGCTGCTGCCTACTGTGGCTGCCCTAGTTTGTATCAATATAATTAATCCTGATAAACGCTTAGATTTTTTCAATACCTCCATCCTACCGCTTGCCCAAGCAAAAGTTTGGCAGGCGAAAATCTGGACCGGTTGTTTCTATGTACTCTTGGCAAACAGTGTTGTCTTTGGTCTGACTACACTTTCCGGCTCGCTGTTCGATGCTCAATATCCTGTATGGCGCGGCTTAGTAGCTGGCTTAGTTTTAACAATTACTTGGCTTTGGCAAATTCCATTGGGCATGTTTCTAGCCGCGCAATTCAATTCAATCGTTACCTTTTTGAGTATTTTAATTTTAAACATCGGGTTTTCCACTCAAAATATTGCTGGTGGTTCCCTTTGGTTCATTCCTTTTGCTATTCCAGCTCGACTAATGGCTGCGTTGATCAAAATCAATCCAAATGGTGTACCGATGGATACCGCTAGTCCCTTACATGACTCTAGCGTAATTTTACCAGGAATAGCCATTACCACCATCCTATTCGTGCTACTGTATTTATTAACAACCAAATGGTTCAGTCAAAGGAGGAAGTAACTATGTTAAAGCAGCAATTAAAAGCGGACCAACTCAAATTAAGTCGTACCCCTTTTTTCCTTCTGCATCTCGTGATTCCTTTACTAGGTCTAGTCATTTTCATCAGTTATCAACTAATGACCCAATATCCCGCAGAAGCATTAACCATTAATTATTATCAGCTGTTGACTTTAATCTACCCTTTAATCGCTGCTTGGATGTGTACACTGATAACTGATCAGGAAATCGAGGCCGGCGGTGGTTTCTTTCTACTAAATACTACTTCACGCAGCCATACATTAGCTTCCAAGCTGATGGTTCTGATCGGTTCCGGTCTATTCGCTTGTTTATTGGTAGTGATTGGGTATCACTATATAGTGAGCCTGCTGTTTGTCGATTACTCTCTGCCGTTAAGCACCTGTTTGCTCTTAGCTTTAGTGATCTGGGGCTGTGCGCTGTTTCAATACTCCTTTCACACTTGGATCGGCTTACGCTTTGGCCGGAATAGCAGCTTTGCAATTGCGGCTGTTGAACTGCTGCTGGCTGCTCTTTTACTTACTGGGCTGGGTGAAACGATTTGGTTTTTCTTCCCTTGTGCTTGGGGAATTCGACTGGTTCCTCTAGTAGCGACTTCTCAATCAGCAACAAAACTAGGCTTTGCAGCAGTAGGAATTGGTACTTTATTGATGCTGATTTTTCTTTTCCACTGGTTTCAAACTTGGGAAGGTCGTAAAAATGAGGACTAGCCCACTTGTCCCACAGCAGAGTTCAAAATATACTTAAGCAGGAGGTGCACAGATGGCACAGATTTTAGCAATTGATGATGATCGCGAGATTTTGAATTTTATCAAAACTGCCTTGGAAAGAGAGGGGCATCAGGTTACTACCTTCACCTCAACTAAAGAAATTACTTCAGCAAAGGCCGCCTTTGCTGAGTTAATCTTATTAGATGTTATGATGCCGGAAGAAGACGGCTTTACCTATTGCCAGCGAATTCGCCAGCTGGTGGACTGCCCCATTCTTTTCGTAACTGCTCGAACAGCAGAAAACGATTTGGTCCATGGCCTAGGTATTGGTGCTGACGACTATATTCAAAAACCCTTTACCGTAGCAGAGTTGAGAGCTCGAGTAGCTGCACATCTTAGACGAGAATCACGGACTCATACTCATGTATTACGCGTAGATGACTTAGTATTGAATTTAACCAGCAAACAAATTTTATATAACGAAACACCTGTTAGCTTTACCAAATCAGAATACGGTATTTGCGCCCACCTGATGGAGCATGTCGGTCAGGTATTTTCTAAAAGGCAATTATACGAGGCTGTTTTTGGCTATGAAGGAGAATCCGATGAGAGTGCCATCGTGGAGCATATCAAAAATATCCGTGCTAAATTAAAAAAGCTTGGATTAGAGCCAATTGAGACAGTTTGGGGGATCGGCTACCGATGGCAACGAAAAAAATAATTAGTTTAACTGGTTATATCACCAGGATTTTATTGGTAGCCTTTTTAGGAGTCTTTGTCATTCTTGCAGCCGCCTTGCTTTTCTTTCAATTGTTGATTCAGTCCGGCTTCATTGCCCCAGCCAATGCTGGAGAGACTGCTGCCCGATCAGAAATTGAACGGTTAAAACAAATGAATAAATTTCCTGATGACTTACAACCAAGCTATTATGATTTTATTTATTTTGACCAACATAATCAGGTAATTTCATCCTCTTTAAGTGGCGATAAACTAACCAAGGAAATCGATAAATACGCTTCAGATAGTCTTACCTATTCAACTGGTGCTTATATCCAATTTGACGATGGCAGTCGCTGCCTGTTGACTTGGAAATATAACGCGCAATTTACTAACGAAACCCTACACCGCCTTTTACCAAGTGCTGAACTAATTTTTATGATTGGAACTGGGCTAATGCTGATCCTCTTCTTTCTGATATACACTCGCAGAATTAGTCAGAAACTACGAGAAAAGCTGGTCCTGGTAACTGCTGCCAGTCAGCAGATTACTGAACAAAACCTTGAAGAGCCCATCTCCACAGCTGCAGGTATACGTGAATTCAATCAGACCTTGCAATCAATGGAGGACATGCGAGAGGCTTTAAAGATTTCACTGCTCCAGCAATGGGAAGCTCAGCAGCAACGAAAACAGGAAATTGCTGCCTTGACCCACGACATCAAAACTCCCTTAACTGTGGTTAATGGCAACGCTGAACTTTTATTAGAAGATGATTTAGATGAAGAGCAGCGAAGCTTAGTGCAAGCAATCTATCACTCTGGAACCAAAGCTAAGCAATATGTAGGTGCTCTCCAGCAATTATCTAATTTCGAAGTAGTTAGTGAAGATAAAACACCCTTATCGATTAATTTCTTGCTTCATGAATTGGATGAAGCTCTTGCTCCCTTAGCTCTAGCTAAGGGAATCAACTTAGACTATCACTATACTCAAAACTTACAGAACGTTGTCGGCTCAGAATACATGCTGACACGGGCACTTATCAGTATCGGCGAAAACGCTGTTCGCTTTACTGATTCAGGTACTGTAACAATTCAAGTAACCCAAACAGAAACCGAAACCCACTTCATTTTTGTGGATCGTGGACCAGGCTTTAGCAACGAAGCCTTACAACATGCCACAGAAATGTTTTGGCAGCAGGATAAAAGCAGGACACCAGACAGCAATTACGGCATTGGCCTAGCCATCGCCGAAAAAGCCGCCCAGTTGCATGGCGGCCGATTGGTGTTGAGTAATACTGAAGTTGGTGGAAAAGTTGAGTTGGTGATTGTGAATTCCTTAAGTACTTCATAATATTTTTTCCCGATAATTCTGTACTCAAATTTTCTGTTTAGCTAGATTTGCTGCAAAGTAACTATTGAATTTTGGTGATTATATTATGTGACTCATAAACCATTCCCTCTAAAGCAACAACTTCTCTGATTGATCAAGAATAAATAACTTAAAACTATAGGTAGCTTCCCTTTTCCCAGGCGAAGCTGCCTATTTGTTTGCTCCTTTCCTTCTCTAACTCTGTTATTTTTTAATTCCACAAGATTCTGCTCAATCCACACCTTTATTGTTATATCAGCCTTTATCTGACTTTTTTTGTAAAAAGGATAAACCCGGCTTAAAAAAACTTTTCTGGTACTAGAGGCCCTTTTTTTGCTTGCTAAAAAATCAAAAGCCTATTATATCAAGGTTTTAGTTTTTTCAAAAGGCCGTTTAATCCCTATTTTTGCTCTCTGGTTCCTATAGCTTTTTTTTGAAAAATTATTTATTGTTTAGTCACCGGCCGGGAAATAAAATCGAAAAATAAAACAACAACACAGGAGGAACGAAAAATGATCCAACTTCTAGGAACCAAATTACAAGTCCAAATCGAACAAGCGGGCGAAGACAAACAAAAGAAAGTGAATTTCAGCAATATCGTCAATAATCCAGCGGAAGCCGACATCTTAGCTTTAGGTGAAGTGATGGCGGATCTGGCACCTGATGGCAGCTCATTGGATAGTGTGATTGTCACCAATCAAACCCGTGTGACCCATTAAAAAGGAGGAGCCTATGCCCACAACAAAATTAGTTGCTGTCTTCCAAACGGAGAATGGAAAAAATCAAGTCTGGAGTTATGAGTCACCCAACACCGACAAGACACCAGAAGAAATCAAAGCAACGCTGGAACGAATGACCCAGCTGAACCTATTTCAAAAGCATGGCATTCGTCAGTTTGCGGCGTTGCAAAGCGCTGAATTTATCACCACCCAAGAAACAACTATTTTTTAGTCACTAAAATCAAAAAAATAGCCCCCGCAGTCTGAGTCCTGCGGGAGCTTAAGGAGGAAAATCGATGTCAGAGCAGCCCTTTACCCCTCATCAGCTGTTTCATTCAAAAAAAGAAAAATTGGAGGAAGCGATTCTAACGTTTTATCAACAAACACAAGACAGCGGGACAACGATTCAAGTATTATTAGCCGCAAAAGTCCGCTATCAGCTAGGGGATACGAGCTTTAATTTATTCATGAAAGAATTGGTACGGCATTTGTTTGCCAAGGCTACGATTAACCGAGCCCTTCGCCGCTATTTCTTTTTCTTTGCGGACTATTTCACCCAGGATGAGTGGAAAAAGCTGTCTGCTCGGTGTTTCCCCACTGAACCTGTCGCCACTGAATTAGTTGAAGTCACTGAAGCCGCTATGCCTGGAGCCGTTCCGACTGCAGCGGAAAGCTCCTGAATAAGATAAAAAATAAAAACGAGGAGAGATATGTATGTTAAAACTAAAAGCGTCATTTGAAGATGAACTGGGGAAAAGACATCCTTGGTCCTACAATGAACCCAACCCAAACCTAACACCTGAGGAAATTCGTACTTCCTTAGAAACCTTAACCACCCTAAAATTATTTGAGAAAGACAATGTGAAGCAATTCCAAAAGGTGGTTTCTGCTAAATTCGTCGAAACAATTGAAACACCGTTGTTCGATTTATCAAAACCAGACCCACAGGCTTATGTAGCAGATCCTACTAATATATTCGCACCACAATTTATTACTGAAGAAGTAGCCCAAGTCTCTGAAGAAGTTACTGAAGTGAAGGAAGAAAAGACTGTAAAACCAGTAGAAGCAGTTAAACCCGCAGAACAAAAACCAGTCATTTCTGTTTCAATAGAAGAAAAATTAGAGGCAGATGTAAAGAAAACCGTTCCAGCCGCTAGTCCGGCAAAAGTCTCTGTTCCAACAGCGGCTGTTCCTGAAGAAATGAAAGCGAAGAAGCTGCCAAATGATTCGGCTAAGCAGCTGCTTGAAGCCGCTAAATCAGAAGAACCCGAAGTCCCAGTTAAGCCGGTCAATCCAAGGAAGGCTCAGATCGATCGTGTTCGAGCCTTTCATGAAGCCAAGAAGAAAAAGAAGACGAAGAAAAAACGCTAAGTCTTCTCCCTAATCTGAGCTGTCGTAAAGGGGGTGATGCCGCATTTAGCAGTGTTTCTGGCGGTGGCTGAACTCTAAGAAAGGAGTGATGCTGCTATGTTCATCCTAGGAAAGGAACACCCGCCATGACTGTGTATCAGGCGTTGACATTGGCAATTGCCTTTGCCACCTTGATCATTACCCTTGATCGACACCAGAAGAAATAGTTTCTACTCTCACAGTCACTGTCTTAAACAGTGCTATTGAGGTGCCAGCGCGCGGCACCTCTGATCTGAGTAGAGGATTTGGTCCTTGAAAATCGAATAGTATTAACACTGATGGATATTTTGAGGAGAAGTAGGATACATACTAAAAGTCAACTTCACGTTTTTTCACTCTGAGAAGCTTTCCAATTGTAAAAAAGTGGTTAAACAGTCTGGTCCCAACTGTTTAACCACTTCTGTGCATGCCTATTATTTCTTGCGGTGCTCTTACTCTAAGTGAAAATGGCAAATTAAAGCGCACCATCTCTCACCATACCATCAATCGAGTCCAAAACAGTCTGTTCTTTCGTGAATAATGGCCGCCAAGCGAGTATATCTTTAGCCTTTTGATTACTGATAGTATGGTTCAGATTCGGCAGAAGGATTTCCAATTTAGCAGGATCCTTAAACACGGCGGCAACATCTAATACCCTTTGAGGAATCTCTCTAGCGGCCAATTGGGCTGCCATTTCTGGACGTTCTTTACGGAGTAGCTTTTCAATCTTCCACATCGTAATCTTGCCCGTAGCAGCAATAAAGCGTTGATTTTTGGCTTCTGGAGTAATCATTGCACGAATATGGATATCTGCCAAATCTCTTACATCAACTATATTCAAAGGTAGATCGGGAAATCCTTTTACGAAGACCATTTTCAGCATACTAAAACTTCCTGATTTATAGCCATCCAGCGGAGGACCGAGAATTGCTACTGGATTGACTGTCACAAGCTCCATGCCACTAGGATCATTTTCGATAAATTCCCAAGCTGCTTTTTCTGCCAAAAGCTTAAACTTATCGTAGTAAGAGAGTCCTGGTTGGTTTTCCTCTGCCCAATCCTGTTCAGTAAATACCTTGCTCTTTTCCAAGCTTCTGGAAGCTATTGTATTAAAGCTAGAGGTCAGGATTATCCGTTTGACACCTGCTCTACTAGCAGCTGTCAAAACGCGTCGAACTCCTTGAACGACTGGGGGATTTATTTCGTTTCTATCTTCAAATGATACCTCAGAAGGATACGCAACGTTCAACACATACTCTTGATTTTCAACCGCCTGATCCCAACCTTCATCCTTCAACAAATCAGCTTCCACGAAGGTCAGCTTGCTAAGGTCGGTAATCCCGTTCGCACGCAGTGTTTCCTTTATATGATCAGCGCTTTTTAATGAGCGGACAGTTGTTCGAACCTTGTAATCCTGTTGCAGTAGTTGATAGATGATATGCAGCGCTAAATATCCATTACCACCAGTAACTAATACCGTTTTATTCATAGCGAATGCCTCCTCGCCAAAGCAGAATAACATAGGTTTAGTGGTAAGTCATCTATTTACTCTGGCAACTTGTTAGGATCGGTCTTTTGCCATTCGGTACTCAAGAATTTTTTATTATTGATTTGGTAGTTTACCTCTACTGGTTGTTTGTTTTCCAAAAATGGTTGGATCGACTGATCGGCTGTCAGCCAGCCCTTCCAGCCTAAATGAATCGTGTCCTGCATAAAATAAGGAACATTCGCTTTATCTGTCATGTCCACAACATTATTGAAGCCTTGAGAATTCAATTGGTACTTAATTTTGTGAGCAAATTGTTCCAGCATTGGCTGTGACAATCCAGTATAGGCAGCCCAACGGCCATTGACTGGCGGAATAATGAATAGACAATCCGTATGCTCTTTGGCTAATTGATCTAAGGCTAACTGAAAGTCAGAAAATTCAGTAGAATAGCGATAATCCCAATTCTTTTGTGAGCCTTCCATTTGCTTCAATTGCGGTTGAATCCGTTGCTTGAAGAAGTGGTGTTGGATTTCAAAGTTATTCCCTCTGGTTGCTTTGCGTCCAATTTGATCGGCTAGTTGATCCAGTGTTGCAAGGTCATACTTATCAGGCAATGCTTTGGTACTCTTATCAATCGACTCTTGCTTCGAGCGCATACCAATCGTACTAAATAATTCATCTTCACGACTAAGCATGTTGTATTTCAACTGGCTGATGCGCAAGTCTTCTTTATCTGGCAGCTTACCTTCCTTGATATTATCCAGCATGCGAGCTAAGCGATCATCTTTATTCACAACACCGTAGCTTAACAAACGGCCAGCTAAATATTGGTCACTTGCTTCAACTTTTTTCAAATCCAGCACCCAATTTAAGGTTTGTTCTGGTGAATAGTAGGCATCGAAATAATCTCGATTGATACCATCTTTGACGAACCATTGGGGTGAAATGACAAAGACAGCTTTCTTATCTTTTATTTCACTGCCCAAAGATTGCATCATCATAAATTGGGTCAGTGATTGCGTACCGGGTGCGCCCATTAGAAACGGTGTATAGCCTCGATGGTACTTTTCAGCTAGGACCGAAGGATGGAACGGACTGATACGGCTTAATTCTGATGAACCGAAAAACGGTACGTATTGTCCGGTTCGGATCGCGCCTCTTTTTATATCGTTGCCCCGCAAGACATTTCCTGACATTGAGCTGGATGCTTCTTTCAGCAATGCCGGATCACTCGTATTTTTTCTCACTGGAGAAAAGAACAGCAGCAGCAACAAAACCGCGGCAAGCAGGATCGGTCCGAAGATGCCGAACAGCTTTTTTTTCATTATTGCAATGCCTTTACTTGGGCAATAATTTTATTAGGGGTGTTCCATTGGTCGCGGTCAAACTCTGAAACAGGGACTTGGACATCCAGTTGTCCTTCTAATTCCACTAACAACTGAACAGTTGCTAGTGAATCCATCAAACCTTCGTCAAATAAATCCACATCAGGATTTGCCCTTACTTCGTCGGTACCAGTTATTTCTTCTAAAATGTTAAAAATACTTTCTTCCATGATAAATCGCTCCTTCTAATTATAGGTGGTGAAACAATAGCTTATCGAGAAATCCTGAGAAAATCAGGAAGCTAAAACATACAGCGTTGAACGTTAAAAATACTGCCAAGGCATGAGTCAAACGATTAGAAGGCAGCTCTTTATGCTTCTTCTTAAATCTCAACCAAACATCGGTTAAACAAATCAGCGTTGCATGATAAAAACCGTAAAGCAGATAATACCAGGTCAGCCCATGCCAAACGCCCATGATCATAAACAGGGCAAAGTAACCTACGTTTGAAGCCACAATACGACTCTTAAAGGTTTTCTTTTTCAGCAGGGTGAACATTAAACGCATATAAATATAATCACGGAACCAGAAGGACAAGGTCATGTGCCAGCGATTCCAGAATTCCTTAATATTCCAAGACAGAAATGGCTTATTAAAGTTCGGTGGTGTTTCAAAGCCCATCAGTTTACTAGTCCCGATTGCAAAGAGACTGTACCCAGCAAAATCGAAGAACAAGTACATGCTGTAAATGTACATGTAAGCAACCAAGGCCCATGAGAATCCACCATGCCGCATGGCAAGATGATCAGCAATTGGCAGCCATACTTGCCCGAAATAATAGCCAATAATGAACTTGTAAAGGAAGCCTAAGAAAATATTCTTAACTCCGTCTCCCAACAGATCGACGTATTTATCTGGTGTCGGCGGTTCTTCCAAATCTTTGGTGAATCGACGATACCGGTCAATTGGACCAGACGAAATCGTAGGAAAGAACAGCAAGAACTGGATGTAATGCAGCGGACTATATTCCTTGATCATACCGTCCCGCATTTCCATGATCATCTGTACCGACTTGAAGGTTAGGTAAGAAATTCCTAAAAAACCGACAATCGAAGCATTTCCATTTTCCAAAAACGGCGTAATCTTAACTAAGATGAGTGGCAAAATACTTAAAAATACCGCTGTATAAAAAACACCTGTTTTATTTTGCTTTGTACGATACCGATGATACAGCCAAACTAACAAGCTTTGATAAATGACGTATGCTATTAAGGCCAAACCTTGGTTAGCATCTGCTCCACCAAAGGAAATATAGAGAAATAGCAGCGTTACGATGGATTGATAGATTGGCAACCGTTTGCCCTTCCAAAGCAATGCTATGATAATCGGCAGCAATGCAATCACTAGATACACGAAATAGCTAGGTGCAGCGTACGGATTCATATGTGGCAATATCATGATTGATTCACCTCAGCAATCAATCCTTTACGATCCAGCTTGCCATTAGCAGTGCGAGGCAGCTGCTCCACATAGACAAAGCGTTGAGGTATCATGTAGTCCATCACACTATCTGCTAATTCTTCTTTAATAGCCTTGGTTAGCTGAAAAGCTTTCTCAAAGGAATTGTCTGTTGCAACGACATATGCTACCAGCTGTTGGACCTTATGCTGCTGGTACTTTGGCACAACAACTGCCTGTTGTACATAAGAAACTTGTTCTAAATGATGATCAATATCTTCCAATTCGATCCGATACCCATGAAGCTTCACTTGAAAATCAATTCGACCTTCATATAAAAGCAAGCCATCCTCAGTGATATGAATCGCATCACCTGTACGATAAACCCGGATACCCTCTTCGGTGAAGAACGCAGCTTCAGTTTTCTCAGGGTTGTTCATGTAACCCTTGGAAACACTGGGGCCTTTGATCAGCAGCTCATTGTCTTCAGTCAACCGAACTTCAGTATCAGCTTTTACGTAGCCAATTGGCACTCGATCGAACTTTTCCAACAAATCAGAGGTTACTTCCACCCCAGAGATAGCCACCGTTGCTTCAGTGGGTCCGTAGGTATTGAAAACCTTAGCGTCGGGGAAGCGCCGTAATAATTCTTGGGCTGTTTTCCGCGGCAGTTCTTCGCCACAAAACTGGAATATTTTTAAGGATGGAATATGTTCTCCATCGAACTTCTTTTCCATTAAACAAATATCCATAAATGAAGGAGTGGATACCCAGACATCTAAAGATAAAGTAGGCAAAAAGGCAAACAACGTTTTGAAATCATTAATGATTTGTTTTTCCATCGGTACTAGGGTTCCGCCACTGCACAATGCTGGATAGATACTCATGACTGATAGATCAAAGGAATACGGTGCTTGAGACAAAAAACGCATGCCTTCTTTAATCCCAAAATCTGCCAAGTCCCAGCTGACAAAGCTGATCAGATTGTCGTGGCTGATCTGAACCCCTTTAGGAACACCAGTGGTTCCTGAAGTAAAGATGATGTAGTAATTCTCGTCTCCTGCTACTGGTTGTAATGAAACCGGTGAGCAGCTTTTCATCTCTTCTTTCATTTCTACGAAGGGCAAGACAGGAATGTCCGTTTCTACACCTGATGGCCATTGACTGACACTTACTATTAATGCCGGTTTTGCTACTTCTAAGATTAATTGAATGCGATCAATCGGTGTAGTGGACTCGATGGGAATATACGCATGACCCGATTTTGCAGCGGCTAAAAAGCCTACCAGCATTTCAAATTCCAATTCACCAAATACGACAATCGGTGCTTTAGCTGGTACATTATCCTGCAAGTAATAGGCCAGCTGTTGAGATTGTTCTTGTAAAGTTTGATAGGTGAAAGATTCAGACTCAGATTGGTAGGCCAAGCGGTCAGGATCTTTTTGCGCCCATTGTTCAATTTGTTCAATAATTGTCATAGCTGCTGCCCTCCTTAAAACTCGTTGTAAATGAAATTACCACCATGAATGCTCTTGTAATGGTATAGGTAAATCAAAAATAAAATAATGGCAAAATAAAAGATGGTTTTGCCGACAAAGCCCAGCCAATACTTGACTGACGGCCGTTGTAGGATTTCTCGCATTGGTATGCCTCCCTTACTTTCGAACCCATTATAGTCAGTTTGGCAAGAAAAGACCATTTATTGGCCTTGTATTCAGCGAACAGTTTTGTCACATTAACCAATGTGGAGCTGTTTCAGCGATCAAAAACTCTTTTTGTTATAATTATAGAGAATAAACTAGAGAACCAGGAGTGATAGGATGAAGGATGCTACTTATTGGAGTGAACAATTTAAGCAAAAAGAAATCAGTTTAGCCGAATATTATCAAGCATTAAGCCAGCGGATAAAGCAGGAAAATTCTGCCTTGAATGCTTGGGTGGAATGGTCTGGAGAAGAACTGATGCAACAGCAAGTAGCTGATTTTGCAATTGCTGAAGATGCACCTTTTGCAGGTGTTCCCTTTCCGTTAAAAATGTTGGGCGGTCAAGACAAAGCGGGCTGGAAATCAACCAATGGCTCCCGGTTGTTGGCGGAGATACGCGCTCATAAAACCTCCAACTTCACCGAAAAAATTGAAGAACTAGGCTTTATTCCAGCTGGCAAAACCAATGCCCCAGAATTTGGTTTTAAAAATATCACAGATCCAGTGCTCTACGGACCAGCTCGCAATCCGTGGAATACCGAACATTCACCTGGTGGCTCCAGTGGCGGTGCAGCGGCAGCGGTAGCTAGTGGCATTGTTCCGATTGCCGGTGCCAGTGATGGAGGTGGCTCGATTCGAATTCCGGCTTCTTTCTGCGGATTAATCGGATTGAAGCCCACTCGCGGAGCAATGCCTAGCGGACCAGGCGGCTGGCGTGGCTGGCAGGGCGCATCGATTGATTTTGCTTTGACCGTTTCTATGCGGGATACGAAAAAATTATTTTATGCTTTACGAGGAAATGAGAAGGCTGCGCCCTATCATCCACCAATGGATGAGTGGCAATCCCACACAACTCCTAAGTCATTAAAGATTGCATATCTAACGGATTCGCCAATTGGCAGCAGCGTGTCGGATGAAGCGGTGAAGGCTGTGCAGAACAGCTTGAAACAGCTGATAGAATTAGGTCATGAGGTCACGGAAATTGCTTGGCCAGTGGATGGTCAACAATTGATTCGAAGCTATTATTCCATGAACGCCGCTGAGACTTCTGCGATGTTTGATGGCATTCAACAACGGCTAGGCAGACCATTAACAATTAACGATATGGAGTTGCTGACCTGGGGCATTTATCAATATGGTGAAAAGACACCAGTAAAGAACTACGTGAATGCTTTAAACTTATGGGATCGAGCCGCTGCTGCGATGGAGCAGCTATTTACTCAGTATGATCTATTCTTAACACCAACCACTGCTTTTCCAGCGCCGAGAATTGACGAGGAATTACAGAGCGACAATATCCGCGAACGATTGATGAATGCGGAAAGTCTGTCCGAAGAAAAATTAGCAAGTCTTGTTTATGAAATGTTTGAAAAGAGCCTGACATTGACACCTTTTACCCAGTTGGCGAATTTGACTGGACAGCCAGCGATTAGTTTACCTGCTCATTTAACGGCAGAAGGCTTGCCACTAGGGATTCAGTTTATGGCTTCTAAAGGTCGCGAGGACTTATTATTGGCGATTGGTCAACAGCTTGAGGAGCAGGGCTGCTTTATTTTACCGGAGGCTTATCGGGATAATTAAATAGTTGAAGTTGTAAAAAAGCCGTGACTGACAGTCACGGCTTCGTTTGAACATTTAGTTAAACGCCCAACTTTTCTTTTAGTGCTTCCGTTAGAACTAAAGAGAAATTAATGTTCTCTTCTTTACCAAGTGCATCGAGATAGCGCGGAATAGTCAGAGTCTTCTTAACTGCTTGGTTATCAAACTTTAGTCGATAAATATCTGTATTCACTTCAATTGGAATCAATAAGTCTCCCTTTGGAACTGAAATTTCAACTGGCTGCAACGGTTCAGGGATTGTTTCTCCATCATCCTCTGCGTTGATCAGCCAACCCGCTAATAGATCTTTAGCCATATATAAAGCATCGTGCATATCCGATCCGAAAGTAAAAGCACCATCTAATCCTGGAAATTCTATATTAATTCCATCATCAGCCAAGTTAAATAAAGCATAGTAAATATACATAGTATTGACCCCTTTCTAGTAGAAAATAGTGACACAGGTGTTCAAGAAAGCGAACATTTTTCATCTTAAACCTGCTTGGCTTAAGATGTTATTCGCAGTTCCTTTTGGGATATCTTTACTACCATGTTCAGGTACTGTAACTTTTCCCTTTTTTGTTGGATGAAGAAAATGTCTATGACTTCCTTTTTGATTCTTCTCGTACCAGCCATCAGATTCAAGCAGTTTGATCATTTCTTTTGCTTTCACACTCTATTCCTCTCTATCTACAGTATAGCACGTATAATAACACGTGTAAAACGAAAGTATGCCTATTTCTTAATCCTGACTTATCTTCCTTTAAAACCTCCGTTAATTTAATTACGTCATTCATCCCCACTCATCTTCAAGCTCCGCTACTTTATCTCTCCAGCTTTCGCCAAATACTTCTTCGACTGAGTAATATTTCTTAGTGGATATTTCAAAAGGAATTTTTTTCTTGTTGACAATTTGCTTGAAATACATGGTAATGGCAGTCGTGTAGTCTAAGCCTAATTCTTCAAGAACTTTTGCTGTTTCTTCTTTTAGTTCTTTGTCTAAATTAATATTTAACCTTTCTTTTGTCTTCATCGTGTTCTCCTTTCAAATCAAGACGTCTTTTACACACCATTTATACACCTGTTGTATTACTTTTTATATCCTTTACACATAAATTCCTTTCATTGCAGGCCTAAATATCTCGTGTATAAGCTTATTACAAAGAGAAAACACCAAAATGGACGAGCTTTTTCGCCATTTTGGTGTTTTCTCTTACTACTATAAGTTGTTAATTTGAGCTCAATGCGGTCTTGTCTTTGTCTCGCTAGAAAACAAGTTTCCCCGCAACCTTTGCTTTGATATTCACTGCTTGCTTCGGTAGATAAGCCAATGGAATAACTTCGATAGAAATAGTTGCTAGAGCTTCTTGCTTGGCACCAGATTCTATTGCCGCAGCTTCGGCTGTTTGAAGCGCTTGAGCTACTACCGCCTCTTGAGTGGTTCCTTCCAATGAATAGACAGAATTTACTTCACCAGAAACTTCTCCTAAAGCAGCCCCAATTGCATTGGCTGCATCATAATTTTCCGGAATAATCACTTCGGAGACACCACTCATTTCCTTTGGTAAAATAATGCTGCCGCCCCCCACAAGAATAACTGGAACTTCACCACTATCGGTTTTCATTTGATCGATAGCATCTTCAATCAAGTCCTTGATTTTTGCTTTAGCACCCGTCACTAACGCTTCGTCTAGGCTAGGTGCCTGAATACCAGCTATTTCATGATTTTCGCGATTGGCAATAGCAATGTCAGTCGCACACAACGTACTGCCGCCAAAGGCTAAGCTTTCTTCTAAAATACGGTACCCTAAACTTTCAGGTCCTACTTTGATTTCATCCTCTTGAGTGACGATCGTTCCGCCACCAAGACCAATTGACAAAACATCGGGCATTCTAAAATTGGTTCGAATGCCACCGATTACCGTCGCTAAGGAAGATTCACGAGGGAAGCCTTTCTTCAAAACACCAATATCCGTAGTCGTACCGCCAACGTCCACCACCAATGCATCCTTCAAGCCGCTTAAATGAGCAGCTCCACGAATCGAGTTAGTCGGGCCGCAACCGATAGTTAACACGGGATAACTCAATGCTTTAGTTAAATTCATTAGTGTCCCATCATTTTGACAGATATATACATCCGCAGAGATCTGATTTTTGGTTAGTGCCTGCTGAAGTCCTTGAACCATCTCAACAATTGTCTTGGTTAATGCTGCATTTAGAATACTGGCGTTTTCTCTTTCCAACAATCCGACTGAACCGATTTCACCAGAAAGAGTCACTGGGACATCCAGCTCTTCTGCTACTATTTTAGCGACTTCACGTTCCTGTTGGTTGTTGACGGGTGAAAAAACGCCAACTACAGCGACTGCTTCAACCTTACCTTTTAGCTTTTGACAAACCTGACGGATTTCAGCTTCATCAATTTCAGCGATTTTATCGCCATTGTATTCATAGCCGCCAGATACAATAAAGGATTGACAGTCCATTTTCTCGGCTAAATCCTCTGGCCAGCCGATCATCGGCTCTACCGAGGTAGTGGCTGGTTTTGCTAGGCGCAGAATCCCCACTTTACTTAGCTCTTTGCGTTGGACAATGGCATTGGTACAGTGCGTTGTTCCTAGCATGACAACCTTGATTTTTTCAGCAGGAATATTGGTTTCCTGCAGTACTTTTTGGATGGCTAAGTCGATGCCTTGGCTCACATCTTCCATGGTCGGGCTTTTAATTTTCCCGATGCAGTGCAGCTGTTCGTCTAAAATCGCGCAGTCTGTATTGGTTCCGCCAACGTCGATGCCTAATCTATACATGTACTTTTTCCCCCATCAATTTCTCTACCGGCACATAATCGATGTCGTAGCCGAAATATTTCGGTCCAGCCACCTCAATGCCTTTTTCGGTACGCCATTTGGGATCACAAGGTAAGGCGATCATGTGGATGCGAGCGCCATAGCGTAAAGTCTCTGTAGTGATCGGTCGGCCTGTTTCATGGTCCAGAGCGCAGATCAAGTCTGGAGTAGAAGCTACTACTTCCCCATTCTTTTTCGCTAAAAGCAGTTCATTTTGAAAAAGGACTTCCAGCTCTTCACCTTTATTTTGGTTAATTCCAGATAAGGTAGTACGGCCCCGAGTGAAGCCGCCCTCTACGTTGCGTTCAATGTGATTGATCTTACCTTCAAATAATGAATAACCCTTTAGTTTATTCAGTAAACTAGCCACTGGTGAAGCCGAGTCAGTTAAACGGGACAAGGTTGCCCCGATTTCTTTAGCTAGGCTTAGTGTCCCGCGGATAGCACATTCCTTGACGATTTCTCCTGGAAACACATTATCCACCATATTGGCATTTCCACCCATAACATCTGTGATGGAGCGAGCGATTTTTTCTGACCATTCGCCGTCCTTTGGATAATAAATAATTCGATTGCCTTGACTGTCGGCCATTGCTACTACTTCTGGCTGATAGCCCTTTAAGAAAAAGGTCACCATTTGCGATTCGGGGAAGGCCCGTCCCATGGCGTCTGCATCAACAATCGGCAGGCCCATTTTGGCAGCACAGGCAATTGGCAGCATCGAATTTCCTCCGCCAATTTCAATCGGCATGATTGCTTGGGTCTTTTCTTGAAAGAAGTCTTTTAATGCTTCTACTGGAGCAAAAAGTTCTTCTTCTGCCGCAATTTTTTCATTAGAAACTGAGGGTGCGCCAATCGCACCGACAGGCATCACCATAGCTTTATCATCTAGCTCATCAACGCTTAAAACCTTAACTGGTCCATATTTTTGCAGTGCTTGGAGAGCCATTAATTTACCGACGAAGGGATCGCCTCCACCGCCAGTTCCTAACAGGGTTGCGCCTGTAGCAATATCGTTTAAATCATCTACTGTGATCCATTCCATTAGCTATTTCCGTCCTTTAGTTAATTTGGTTAATACGAAGTAACAGATTCCAGCAGCAATAATACCGTCTAGAGCTGAAATATTAGTGATAGTAAACAAGCCGAAACCGGCAGGTGGGGCACTAGTCATAAAGGCTACGACACTGCCGATCACCCAAGAAATAATAGCAATCGGATAATAATCCTTCAGCTTGCTCTCATAGGCAAAATCATATTTTTCTTTATAGAACACATAGTCAATCATATAAATACCGGCAATTGGCGAAACCAGCACCGTAATAATCGAAAGAAAGGTTTCAAATTTGCCGTAAATTCCCAGCATAGCCATTAAAATTCCCAATGACCCGCTGATTACCGTAATTAACTTAGGATTCACTCGCCGAAAAACAATCGAAAAATCTAAAGAAGCCGAATACAGATTATTCGTATTAGTAGTCCACTGTGCTAAGGTTAAAACTAGAATTGACGGAATTCCTAATCCTAAAGCAAAGAAGACAGCAGTCAAATCACCGGTATCCATCACTTTCACCAAAATCAATGAAATGATAATCATGAAGCTGTTTCCGATAGTAAACCCAACAAAGCCGGCAATCATCGCCTGCTTAGGATTTTGGGCCCATCGAGCCACATCCGGTGCCATCACTACCCCAACCATATAAACACCAATAACCAACGAAACAGCTAAACCAAAAGAAATGGGTGTTCCTTGCGGCGCTGTTGCTAGGCCAGCAGTTCCGTTACTGCTAATCGACATAATTGTAGCTACAATGATCAATACAGCCAATAATGGCACTGAATACGTACATAGTTTTTCGATTGCTTGATAACCCCAAAAAGCTGACAGCATCATCAAGCCGCCGCCAATTAAAGAAAGCAGCCATAATGGTAAGGAGGCACCAGTTAATTGTGTAATGGCACCTCTAATATTTTCGGCAAAGAAACCAATTTGAACGCCAAACCAGCCTAACGAGGAGATCCCCATAATCAGCCCCATCAATGCTGCCCCATTTTTACCAAAGGCTACTCGGGAAATCATCCCGGTTGATAATCCGGCTTTAGCTCCAATATAGGTCGCACCAATGGCTAATATACCTAAAACAACTGAACCGATGACTACTGCAGCGATCGCTGTCCAAAATTCCATTCCTTGCGCCAAAGAAATCCCCATAAACATGCCGGATAGATCAATCCCGATTGCGATCCACACCATGCTGATGGAAAGCCAACGCTTCCGTTCACTTTCTGGTACCCGCTCTCTTTCATAATTTCCCGTATTCGTTTCCACAACCTCTTCCATGTATTCCCCTCATTTCTGAATTTTCTGATAAATAAATATTTTCAACATTATAGCGAAGGTCATGCGCAATCGCTATGTTTCAGGAACTAAAAACAAAACAGGCCTTTGTCTATTTTGACAAAGGCACTTGTTTATCAACGATATTTACGATAATAAATCAAACTTTTCACCAATAGATAACGAGAAGCAGTGTGAGAAAAAGACTGTCCTAACTGCTCTTGAGCCTTTTTCAATCGATACTTTATCGTATTATTATGCAAAAATAAAGCTTCAGCAGTATTGTTTATACTTTCATCATAATCCAAAAAGTAGGCAGCCAGGGTGTCGATCATTTCTTCGTCTTTTAAAGCTTGGGAAAGATCAATTGGAACAAAGTCAGCCGTTACATCTGTTACCAAACCTAAATCTTCAGGAATAAATAGCGACTTATTAGGAAATGCCCGCAACAAATCCTGCAAGTTTCTTTCAATTAGTTGCATTTGCTGATGAACGATTTCCAGCGTTGGAATTTGTTTGACTTGGAATAAAAACTCAGAAGAAGTCTTACGCTTTAAGCGTTCGCCTTTAGTAGTATCCACTGAATTTCCAATCAGCCATTCAAACTTGGCATCCTGATAATAAAGGTTATTGGAATACTCCTTGATCAATTCCTTTAACCGCTCTTCTCCCTGCTCTTTGTAAAAGCAATAGAAGTCCATTGGTTGATTCGTTGTAATCCCAGCTTTTTTTGCCAAAAGATTCGCCATCGCAAGATCTCCAGTTTGACAAGCGAAAAAGAATTGCTGGCTAGTATTCAGCAGCTGCTCTTCTCCGAAAAACTTAATCATCGTTTCAATCATTCGCTGCAGGCTGTTTAGCTGCGAGTCTGACAAGGGTTCTTTACGAAAAGCAGCCAAGAAATAAGGCTGAGACAGCGTCGGCAAATCCAAAGGAGCTTGTGTGTAGAAATAGACGGTCTGCTGCAGTTCAATTACCGCGTTCTTTTGTTTAACAGCTGTCGAATCCTGCAGATAATCTCTTAGATGATGATCTAGGCTTCTCGGCCAAGATTTCGAAACTAAAACATCCTGTTCCTTGTTCAGTAAAAAAAGGCTGCATTTTAATTTATCCGATAAAATACTTAGGCCGGTTTCAATTTGATGCTGGCCTTGGGGTAAGTTGCGAATAGTCTCGATTAAAATATCCTGCTGAGCTTCAAATTGAGACTCTTCATTGTTCACATAGCTTAATACTTCGGAAATGACTTCACTGTAACGCAGCTCCATTCGTTTCTCTGGCATCATAATCAAAACCATATTCAGCTCTTCCATTTTATCAATCAGCTGTTGTGAGACCTCAGGCATAATAATACCTACATAATAAAGAATAATTCCTAGTTGACTATGCTGATGCAAAATGGAAACGACTTCTAATTGCTTTTCGATATTATCGGCAATTTGAGCAAAAGAGGTGATTACAAACTCATTACCAGAATACTCCCCTTTGATCGGCATTTGGTTATAGGCAGCCGGTTCAGAAACTTCTAGGACTGAAATAGTCGTTACTAGTCGATCCAATTGATTTTCTCCTGCTAAAACCTTCGCCCCTTCCATGGATGGAATTTTTAGCATGTCCCTTACATTCATTAGAAGCCTCCCTTCTCTTATGAGCAGCATTCTCTACTCAGTTCGAATTTTTTCCTATACTAAATTAAACCACAAACCACTTAATTTCACTAATAAAGCGTTAGCAATTTATCCTTATATCAAATTAAATAAGTGTTCACCAGCTAAAAAGACACTAAAGAGATGAACACCCATCGCTTCAGTGACTTCTTGTCAAAAAACTATTTTAAAAATTTTACAGCCATTTTATAGTGTTCTTTATTCCCGGCATACCGATTTAAATGGTTAGTATATTTGTACAATTCATTTTCCTTAGCATCAAAGCGTTGATCGCTAAACAATACCTTTGGTTCAGATAGAAGCAATTTTAGGACTGCTTTTTGTTCCTTATAGCATTGGGAGTCTTTCATGTCAGATAAGCTCTTCAACTCTAGTCTTTGCAGGTTTAACTTTCTTAAGCCTAAGATTATTCTTGACATGTCGTCGCCTCCTATCGGTCACTATACTATAATGGTACAATGGTTTGTTATCGGTTGCAATGCTTTTGATTAGCCAGCTAGTCGCTTTCTTACATATTATTATTGACAAATTCATTCTATTTAGTTAGCATACTAACTAATTACAGGAGGATGAAGCTATGGATTCCGGCTATTTACTAATGAATATCTCCAAACAGTTAAAATACGATCTTAACCAAGCATTGCTTCAAAAAGGCGTGACTGTGCAGCAATGGGCAGTCATTCAACAGATCAATCAACGAACGAAAGCCACAGTCGCTGAATTATCTATTCAGCTGGATATGGATAAACCTACTGTTTCTGGGATTGTAAAGAGACTTGAAGGGAAACAGTTAGTGTCCAAGGTACCGCACCCTTCAGATCAACGTTCATCATTATTATTGCTAACGGAAGCAGGCAAGGTCATTTTGGAGGAATGTCAGAGGATTAGTGAACAGATTCTGCAAAAAAGTCTCTCTGTCTTATCTGTTGAAGAGCAGCAAACCTTGAACCATTTACTCACTAAAATCAACCAGGAAAGGAGGAAGCTTTAATGGATCATATTCTAATCATTGGCGGAACCGGCAATATTGGTTTTCCACTAATCGAATGCTTGTCAAAAAACAAAACTATCACAATGAATGTTGGCGTTCGTGACGTAACGAAATCTCAACAAAAGTTTGAAGGTATCGAAAATGTGACACTTGTTCCCTTTGATTTCCTAAATCCAGCTACTTTTCCGAAGGCTTTTTCCAAGGTGAACAAGGTATTTTTCATACGGGCACCGCAATTATCTAAGCCAAAGGAAGATATGGCACCCTTTTTAAACTATGCTCAGCAGCAACATCTTCAACAAATAGTGTTTGTTTCTCTACTAGGTGTTGAAAAAAATCCAGTAACGCCTCATCATCAAATCGAAAAAATGATTCGTGAGTTAGAGATTCCTTTTACTTTTATTCGTCCAAGCTTCTTTATGCAGAATTTGAACACGACCCACCGAGAAGATATTCAACACAATCATGACCTGTTCATTCCAGCAGGGCATGCGAAAACAAGCTTTATTGATACCCGAGATATTGGTGAGGCGGCTGCTATCTGTCTAACGGATTCTCACTATTTGAATCAAGCGTTGGAAATTACCGGCCCTGCTGCACTGACCTATGCTGAGATCGCCATTGAAATGAGTCGGATTTTAGGGACTACCATTACTTATAGCAAACCTAGCTTGCTAAGGTTTCGTCATACAATGATTAAACGCGGTGTGCCGAAGGAGTTCGTCAATGTGATGGTGATGCTTTATCTTATCACCCAGTTAGGTAATGCGAAAAAAAAACACCAACTCTAGAAAAAATTCTGAAGCATCCTCCCCGAACGATTCAAAACTATATCCATGATTATAAGGAGTACTTCGTAGAATAATACGTATGGCATGAAAAAGCAGTTTAATAGGGAACTGCTTTTTCTATTGGTCCAAAGAGGTTAGCAAAAACAAATGTGCTTTTATTCACAAGATCTATTGACAATGCTAGGGACTCTCAGGTACTCTTTTTATAGGTCAACAAGTTCGTTGATTCATCAAAATGTAAGCAGTTACTAAAAACAGATTGGGGATGGGTAAATGTTTGATTTAACAGGAAAAGTTGCTGTAGTTACTGGCGCAAGTAGTGGGTTAGGCCGTGATGCTGCAATCGCTTATGCTGAAGCAGGCGCAGATGTGGTCTTACTGGCAAGAAGACTGGAGCGTTTGGAAGAGGTAGCAGCGGAGATCAAAGAAATGGGTCGCGATGTTTTACCAATCAAGATGGACGTTACCGATGAAGAAAATGTAAAGGAAGGTATTCAAAAAGCCTTTGAGCACTTTGGTCATTTAGATATCCTCTTAAACAATGCTGGAATTGCTGTGCGTGGCGGTGTACATGAATTGTCTGTAGAAGACTTCGACAAATCAATGGATGTAAACGTTAAAGGGATTTTCTTGGTAAGCAAATATGTAGTCCCACACATGATGGACAATAAGTACGGCCGAATTGTCAATGTTGCCTCAATCAATGCAATTATGGCTGATAAATCGGATGTATTCATTCGTCATTCTTACAATGCCAGCAAATCAGCTGTTCTAGGACTGACTAAAGGGATGGCTGCTTCGTATGGTAAATACAATATTACCGTGAATGCGATTGGACCAGGTCTATTCGAATCGGAAATGACTGAAGACACCTTGTTCAAATCAGATGATTTCCTAAACCTATACAATGGAACAAATCCAATGTGCCGTCCAGGTAAACGGGGCGAACTCAATGGAACAATTATTTACTTCTCAAGTGACGGTTCAAGCTATACGACTGGTCAATTCATCGTTATCGATGGTGGAAGCTCAATCGTTTAATGTTCAAGTCATAAAGCGCTGACCAAATAGGTTAGCGTTTTTTGATTTGTCTATCCCCTAATTCTACCCTGTCCATCAATCACGTATTCGCTTCTCCTTATTATCATCGTTAGGAATTTCTAAATAATTCCAATTGATATTAGCGAAATCCACTAAATATTGATCAATATACACTTTGGAAAAAACATCCAATAAACGCATCCCTAATTCTGTAACAAAAATTTTTCTTCCTAAATTGGGCTTATGGATACTGCTTAATAAACCAGTAGCAAATAGCTTGCGCAAGTATTTAGTCATACTTGGCGAAACAATGTTGACGTCTTTCTTCTTTTTACCATAGATTTTTTCTTGATAAAAAACGATACCCATTTCCTCATTACTGAAAATATCATAAAGGTCATCAATGAGGATTGCTAAATGATATTTATAGGCAAACTTTAGCGTATACAAAAGGAAAAAATCATTGTATAAGAAGGTGTACCAAGAGCTTTTCGTCAAATAATCCGCAAGTTCTGTTTGTAAGAAAACCAGATTTTCTCGATTAAAGTTAAAGGTTCGATTGCTGTAAAAGCTCGTGCTGGCTAGATGGTCGCTGATTCTAAAGGTCAAATAATTATTTTCCCCTCTCACCAAACAAGCATACGCTGATTTCCGTTCCTTAGACATACTTAGTGCAACTAGCTGTTCGTCTTCACCTAGCTGTGAAATAATTGCCTTCTTAATGAATAGCTCATCCTCTAATTTCATGACGTTTCCTCCTCGCTCACCTTATTTTAACAATAGTTTCTGCTTTCACCAAAAAATCTTGCCGACTGAGAAACTTTAGCCGGCAAGATTTCATGGATTAAAGCAATAACTTTCTTTGGTAGCGATAAGTTAAATAGAAGAAAACACTGTAAACAATCAGCAAAATACCAAAGAACAGGTACACAAACCAGTAATCGGCACTTTCTACAACTTGTGAAAAGACATAGATGGCAAAGAAGCTGTGAAATAAACCTAAGATTACTGGTGGAAAAAACAGCATCTGATTTTCCCGGTATATCAACTGCTTCAAATCCCGTTGGCTGATTCCTAAATGACTCAATAAGCGGTAACGCTCTTTTTGGTCGCTCGTATCAGAAAGCTGGCGCAGACTAACTGTACTGGCGGTGATAACAATAAAAATCATTACTACGAAAGTAAAGACAAATAAATACAACCCAGCACTGCTGCGACTGGTACGATAAGTCTCATCGTAAGAAACGTAATTTGCCCGATACGTAGCATAACGCTTGAGATCATTGCTAGGATCATCCCCGGGGACTAGTTCCCCTGTCAGCTGCTTATTTTTCCAGCTTAACTCAGCTGTAATCGGATCAATCCAATCATAATTGATTCGTTTTTCTACTAATTGACTCAACTTGGCTTCCTGATTATCTGGTACATTCACAGCCTCTAGCTGATAAGTAATTCCCTGTACTCTTTGAAACAAATCATCCGATACTACCAGCAAATTTTGTCCGTAATGCAAAGAAGGATCACCCATATAATTTGTTTCTAACTGTCGGACCTCCAGCTTTTCACCGATTAAGTTTACGGTGCGGCTATAGTGCAAATACTCTCTAAAAACAGGCTGAAATGGCGTCAGCATCACTGCATCATTCGCCCCTTTCAAATGAATATCAGCTAAACGGTGGCTTAACTGCTGAAATTGCTGATACGTAGACAAAGCAACTAGATCAATCACCTCTGGACGCTCCTCTATGCCTTCTCCAGTAACCATCAGCGGCTGGATGCCCCCCACAGACTTAAAGGTGAGGGTCTGTTGTTCAAAGTTCGCCATTTTTTCTTGAATTTCAGGTGCTAGCTGTTCAAAGCTTCCACGATCCATCATCAAGGACACTGGAGCCACCTCGACTACTCGATTCATTTGAATCGAAACAGTAGCGGCGGTTGCCCCCAGAAAGGTTAATGCCAATCCTAAGAAAATCGTTACGGTACCTAAAAAATTCCGTTCACGATAAGAGCGAAACAGTCCTTCACTACGAGAAAGTACCCGCAATTTATGATAATTCCGACTCGTCTTACGGATATAAAACCAACGTAAGGTGTAATTGTAAAAGAGATAGGTTCCCACCACGCAAACAGCGAAAATTGCTAACATCGTATTAAAGTTCGCCCGCAGAAAACCAAATTGTTGAATAAATAGATTAACCACCTTGATATAGAAAACCGCCGCTGTCCATCCCGCAGCTAGCAGTAATGCACCTAAGACAGCCAGCATTTTTTGCCACCGATTCAAGTGGGAAATTCTACGTCGCGCCTTCTCTTCTTTACGCAGGGCGGATAAACGATAACCCGAAACCAGCCACAAGATTTGCAAGGAAACTAACCCTAGAATAATTAATAAAACCAAGCCGGTGGTACTTACCGCGCTAGCAGAAAAGAAGAATTTTACCTGCAATGACAAATCCATTGCCTTCAACAATACCATGCTGAACAATCGTGAAAACAGAATGCCCAATAAAATTCCGCTAATAAATGAAAGCAGTCCAATAAACAAAAACTCAAAAATAAACAGTAAACAGATCTGATAATACTTTAGACCATACAAATGAAAGATCGCAACGTCCTTCCGCCGGTTTTCAATTAGGAAGCGACTCGCACTCAGCATAAAAAAGATCAGGATCAAAACGATCAACAAGCCGCCAAAGACCAGCATGGCCACAATATTGTTGCTGGTATCTGCTCCTCGTTGAGCCAGCTGTTCATTACTCATAGTAGTGAAGGAATAATAAACCATTACGGCAAATACCATACTAAAGAAAAACAGCAAGTATCCTTTAGCCTGTTTCTTAAAACTCTTCCAGGCTAATCTGATCAGCATTGGTCTTCCCCCCTCCTCCGATAGTCGCCTGCATATCGATGACTTTTTCAAAGAAGGCCTGCCGTGAAGAACGGCGGACAATTTCAGAAAAGAATTTGCCATCCTTAATGAACAGCACCCGATTGCAATAGCTGGCCGTATAAGGATCATGGGTTACCATCAGAATTGTCGTATCCTCGTGCAGATTAATTTCTGCTAAGTAATGAAGGAAATCTGCAGATGATTTCGAATCCAGCGACCCCGTCGGTTCATCCGCAAACAAAATCTTTGGCTGAGTAATCAATGCTCTGGCAGCAGCAGTTCGCTGTCTTTGCCCTACGGAGATTTCTTCTGGGTAACGATCCAGAATTCCTCCAATATCTAAGATGCTGGCATAATGCTTCAACCGATGCTGCATTTGTTCATAGGTCATTTTGCTGACAGTCAATGGCAACAAAATATTATCCTCCACACTAAGACTATCGATTAAGTTAAACTCTTGAAAGATAAAGCCCAGGTTTTCTCGACGAAAATCCGTTAGCTGGCTGTCCCGCATCTGGGTAATGTTCTGACCATCAATACGGACTGACCCCATAGTAGGCAGTAAAATAGTGGATAGAATATTCATCAAGGTTGTTTTTCCCGCACCGCTGGGACCCATGATCCCAACGAACTCGCCTTCTTCAATGGAGAAGTTCAAATCATTCAACACACTGACCTTATTACTGCGATTTCCATAACTTTTGCTTAGATGTTGGACGTCAATTATTTTTTTCATATTCTTTCGCACCTCGACAAAACGCGTCAGTCCGTGCTTTTCACTTCCTTTAAAGAAATATTTGTAGAATTTCATACAAATTCTAATGTTTTCTTGGTTAGTTTTATGGTATCATATCTAAGGCTAAATAAGATGACGAACGCCTAATGATTGTCTGACAAATTTGTCATCTGACAGGATTTTTTTTTGCGTTATTTTTCACAAAAACCAAGACAACCAAATATGATGACCCGTAGTTTTCATTGAACTTTTCAATCACAAAGCACACTATATGTAGTGTGCTTTTTTGTTTTTTAAGCAAAATACCCACTATATATCGTTGCATCTTAGCGAAAAATACTATATGATTAAGTAGTCGAAATTAGAGAAAAGGAGTGGTTGATATGATGGAAATCCGAACCAAAGACGCGCAAGTCAACGATTTTCAACCTACTCTCAAAAGTATGAGAGTCATCAAACGCGATGGTCGTCACGTGGCCTTCGATGATCAAAAAATTTATGATGCATTGATCAAAGCAGAAACGAAAATTCATGGAACAATTGATCCTTTAGCCCATGGACGTATTCAATCAATTGTCGAACGAGTAGATGCGGAGCTTGCTCAACGATTTACAGATAATGTAAAAATCTACGAAATTCAAAACATTGTGGAGCATATCTTATTAGAAAGCAATGAGTATGAATTAGCAGAGGAATACATCAACTATCGTACACAACGGGATTTCTCCCGCAGCAAGGCAACCGATATTAACTTTACGATTGGCAAGTTAATTAACAAGGACCAGTCAGTTGTTAACGAGAATGCCAACAAAGACAGCGATGTCTTCAATACTCAACGGGATTTAACAGCGGGAATCGTTGGTAAATCTATCGGCTTAAAGATGCTGCCGCCACACGTTGCAAATGCGCATCAAAAAGGTGACATTCATTACCATGACTTGGATTACCATCCATACACACCGATGACTAACTGCTGTTTGATTGACTTCGAAGGTATGTTAAACAACGGCTTTAAGATTGGGAATGCTGATGTGGAAAGTCCAAAATCTATTCAAACAGCAACCGCCCAAATTTCACAAATTATCGCAAACGTAGCATCTAGTCAATATGGCGGCTGTTCAGCAGACCGTGTAGACGAACTGTTGGCGCCATTCGCCCGTTTGAACTACGAAAAGCATATGAAGGATGCTGAAGAATGGATCGAAAATCCTGAACGTCGTGAAGAATTTGCGAAACAAAAAACCCGCAAAGACATTTATGATGCTATGCAAAGTTTAGAATATGAAATTAATACCTTGTTTACCTCCAACGGTCAAACACCTTTTACTTCACTAGGCTTTGGTCTAGGAACAGACTGGTTCGAACGGGAAATCCAAAAAGCCATTCTGCAAATCCGGATTGATGGTTTGGGTATTGAAAAGCGTACAGCGATTTTCCCTAAGTTGATCTTCACTTTGCGTCGCGGCGTAAACTTAGATGCAGCTGATCCTAACTACGATGTGAAGCAATTGGCATTGGAATGTGCGACTAAACGTATGTATCCAGACATCTTGAACTATGATCGTTTGGTTGAGCTGACTGGCAGCTTCAAAGTACCAATGGGCTGTCGTTCTTTCTTGCAAGGCTGGAAAGATGAAAATGGTCAAGAAGTAAATGTTGGCCGCATGAACTTAGGGGTTGTTACCCTGAACCTGCCGCGAATTGCGATGGAAGCTGCTGGTGACCGTGATAAATTCTGGAGTTTGTTGGAAGAACGTCTGCAAACTGCTAAGGATGCCTTGGTTTTCCGAGTGGATCGTTGTAAAGAAGCAACACCAGCGAATGCTCCTATTCTTTATCAATACGGTGCTTTTGGCAAACGGTTGAAACGAACAGATTCTGTGGATGAATTATTCAAGAACAAACGGGCAACTGTTTCTCTTGGTTATATTGGCTTGTACGAAGTGGCTGCTTCCTTCTTTGGCGGCGACTGGGAAAGCAATCCTGAAGCAAAAGAATTCACCTTGGATATCCTAAAAGACCTGAAGCAGCATACTGATGCTTGGGGCAATGAATACGGCTACCACTTCAGCGTATACTCTACACCAAGCGAAAGCTTGACTGACCGCTTCTGTCGTCTAGACTTAGAACGTTTTGGAATTGTTGAGAACATTACTGACAAGGAATACTATACAAATAGCTTCCATTATGATGTTCGCAAAAATCCAACACCGTTTGAAAAATTGGATTTTGAAAAGGATTATCCAAAATATTGCTCAGGCGGCTTCATTCACTATTGTGAATACCCAGTACTGCAGCAAAATCCAAAAGCGTTAGAAGCCGTTTGGGATTATGGCTATGATCGGATCGGCTACTTAGGAACAAATACTCCGATTGATCACTGCTACGAATGCGGCTTTGAAGGAGACTTCAAGCCAACCAAACGTGGTTTTGAATGTCCACAATGCGGCAACCACGATCCAAAATCTTGTGATGTTGTGAAACGTACCTGCGGTTATCTAGGTAATCCGCAACAACGCCCAATGGTTCATGGACGTCATAAAGAAATTTCATCTCGTGTTAAACATATGAACAACTAAATTTATTAATAAAAACCGGACAGGGATAGCATTGCTTATCCCTGTTTCTTTAAAGAAATCAGGTGAAACTATGCGTAATCCACAGCCGAAGGAATGGCTGGCTAGTGAATTAAGCCAACAATTTATTGCCGATTACAAAGCGTTTAACTTTGTAGATGGTGAAGGCGTGCGCAACAGTCTTTATGTCAGCGGCTGCCCCTTTGCTTGCGAAGGCTGCTTTAATGTCGCTGCTCAAAACTTCCATTACGGCAAGCCTTATACGATGGAATTAGAAAATCAAATTATTCAAGATACGGCCCATAACTATGTCCAGGGGATTACTTTACTAGGTGGAGAGCCTTTCTTAAATACCCAAGTCTGCCTGCAGCTGGTTGATCGCATTCATGCTGAGTTTGGCGATACGAAGGATATTTGGTCGTGGAGCGGGTATACCTTTGAGGAATTGCTGCTGGACAGCGAAGACAAGCTGGAGCTGTTAAGCAAGATTGACATTCTGGTAGATGGACGGTTTGATATCAATAAGAAGAATTTGATGCTGCAATTTCGCGGCAGCTCTAACCAGCGCATCATAGATGTGAAACAATCCTTGGCAAAAGGCGAAGTTGTCATTTGGGAAAAGCTGCATGATTCAGAGAAAGCCTTTGAACAAATCAAAAAAAGTGAACTCATTTAAAAATAACCAGGCTTGAAGGCTTTCAACAGCTTTCAAATCTGGTTATTTTTATTGACTCAGCTTTACTAATTTATTTACGGTGTTGGCATTTCTGATCGTTACATGATTGTTAACGGTTGAACTGGCAATCTTTGACCATCTGGATTTAGCAAAGGTTTTTGCCGGTGCTGACCAGTAAATCACTCGTTTATGATGCGCAATCCTTTCATATTCCGGTTTGATCGCGCCTACTGCGTCAAAGACCTCTTCCATACTGATTGGCGGAATAAGAAAAATAGCATAGTGGATAATATCCTTATCCTCTCCCCACCAGTCCGGCGCATGCTTTAAAGTCTTAGCTAACTCACTGGCGGAAATAACATTAACTGGAACCGTCAACGAAAACGCTGAAGTAATTGCTGCTTCACACTGCTTGATCAATTCGGTTTTATCCAGACAGTCACTGGAAAAAACAACGTTCCCGCTGTTGATATATGTAACTACCTCTGTAAAACCAAACTCTTCAAAAGTCTGTCTCAAAAGGGGCATAGCAATTTTATTTTTGCCTCCGACATTTATCCCTCGTAAAAGGGCAATATATCTTCCCATATCATGTGCCCCCTTTTTTTCTCTGACTTAGTACTAGTAGGTTCGTTCTTCCCACAAAGGCAAGACAATATTTTCATACGCCATGGGATCTAGATTGGTTAAGGTAATTCCCAACAAACGAATGCCCTTTTCGATACCGCCAACCTCTTCCCAAATTAACCGGGCCTGGGAATACAACTCTTCTTTTTTCACTATGTAATAGGGCAGAGTTACCCGCTTCGTTACAGTTGTATAGTCAGTATAGCGAATCTTGACCACTACTGTCTTGCCGTGACGTTGAACGCGTCGCAAGGCACCTTCAACCTTTTCAGCCAATTGGCGTAGCTGTGACAGGACTTCATCTTCGGTCGTTAACGAACGGCCATACGTATGCTCCTTGCCGACCGATTTCCGTTCCCGAGTCACCGACACTGGCGAATCATGAATTCCCCGTACCTTCCGATACAAAGAGTAACCCATCTTGCCAAATTCCTGAATCATGAACATTTCACTTTTTTCGTATAAATCAGCGCCGGTAAAAATACCTAGGTCATTCATTTTTGGAACTGTTTTTTTCCCTACACCATGGAACTTCTCAATGGGCAAGCTTTTTAAAAAGTCTACGGCTTCCGCTGGTGAAATGACGGTTATGCCCCGAGGCTTTTGATAATCTGACGCCAGCTTAGCTAAGAACTTATTGTAGCTGACTCCCGCTGAACAGGTTAAATGCAGTTCCTGCCAAACATCTCGCTGAATCATGCGGGCAATCCGAATTGCTGAGATGGTGTTTACTTTGTTTTTAGTCACATCTAAGTAAGCCTCATCAATCGAAACCGGCTCAATCACATCGGTATAGCGATGGAAAATTTCCCGAACCTGTTTGGAAACTGCACTGTATTTTTCGTGATTTCCTGGTTTAAAAATGGCATGCGGACAGAGCTCATAAGCCTTTTGAGCACTCATGGCGGAATGAATACCATACTTGCGAGCCTTGTAATTCGCTGTAGTAACTACTCCTTTTCCCCCAGTGTCTGAAGGATGACGGGCAATCACTAAAGGATGCTTCGCCAGCTCAGGATCATCTCGCTCCTCTACCGAAGCGAAGAAGGCATCCATATCAATATGTATAATTTTTCTTGAGGTATCATTTTTCAGTGGAAAATATAGCTCTGCCATTTTAAAATCACCTGCCTTTACACTCTCATTATAACCGAACGTGCGTTCATAGACAAATTAAGAAAAGCGATCATTAGAGAAGTTTTAACGGTTTGATGGACTTGAATCGTCTACTTGCTTCATGAAAAAAAGCATTTAAAGGACCTCTCCCTTCAAATGCTTCTACTCATGATTGTTTAACGTTCAATCAAGTTTACTTTGCGAATGAGTACCTTATCTGTTCCTCGAGGCAGCTCTTCCAATTCAGCTACAATTTCGGCGTAAATAATCTTATTGTTTTCACGACGTCTCAGCTGATAAATGATTTTGCCAGTTTCAACTAATTCCCGCAACATTTCTGTCACACCGCCAAACCCGGTTTTCTTAGTAATGAAGCCCATAGCAACCATCCGCTCATCTAAGTAACGAGCCGATAATATTGAACCCATAGATACTGCTGAACGTAAAGCGTCCGCCAACTCCTCCAGCTCTTCTGGCACCGGCAGTTCATGCTCCACAGGCTGATATTGTTTATCTCGCAGATCGGTTAATTCTTCTAATAATTCTTCGTATTGTTCTTGGGTCAGCATCACACCTGCGATTTTTTCGCGGTTGAAGACATACACGCCAGTCCCCGCTTTGCGCGCTTGCGCGAAGACATCCATTGGTGACTTCTTTACTTCCGTGATGGAAGATGTGGGAACATCTAATTTCTTCAATTCCATAACTCTCTTCCCTTCAGACTGATTCATTCAATTATAGCATATTAGGGAATTGTAAAGACAGTATCTCCTTTTTTACTAGGAAAATATCGGACAGCCAGCTGAATTAAATCGCCAAAGGAAGGGTCCTCAATATAAATAATTTCATTTGGCTCATCCTCATAGGCAGGAGGACCTTCCACAATTAACAAATCATACTTTATGGCTGGAGTCCTTACGGGAAAAAAAGCAATGGGATGACCAAACTGGATCGCCTGATTCAGTTTGACACACGTATGCTCAATTTCTTCTAAAGAACCATTTAGCTTCAAACCGATAGAAAAAAGCGGCTGCCCCATCGAAACTGGATAAATTCGTTTTAAGATTGCATACAGCAGCAGAGAGACCTCTGAAGCGGAGCAGTTATCAAAGTAATACCAATCCCTTTTAATTTGATAGCTTACTTCAAGTAAATGCTGCGGGATTGCTACTGGTTGTTGACTATTGCTGTAATAATTGATTGGAATGCCGATATACAGCTCGACTAATACATTGAAAAAACGAATCTGCAAAATCGTCTTGAATTCCGCCGACACTTCTAAATAATGCAGCACATTTTTAGTAATGTCACAGGCTGCTCGATAAAGGAAGGTCGCTTTACGTTCGTGACTTTCGTAAAACTGCTGCTGGCGAAGCGGGTCTGTTTTTTGGTAATCAAAATACAGTAAATAGCTAAGCTCCTTAGTTGGTTGAATCGCTTTAACAAATTCTTCGAAGAGCTCTTTTTCGACAATTAAACGCTGCCATTTTTGTATATCTATCTGTGAAATCTTCGGAACAGCTAAATACTTCCAACAATCTGTAGAGCTTAAGCCCAGGGTCTCCTGGTTAAATTCTTGCAGGTAGCGCAGCTGCAATTTGAATACTAGCGCCCGCGAAGCTCTCAAGCGCTGTCTTTGATGGTCAATCCACATATTATAAGGCAACAAACTCTCATTTAATCGGCGAATCACCGGCCGAGTTGTCTTCAAGGGTCTCTGCCACAAAGCATCGCAGAAAACTGTGAATTGCTTGCTTTGATTCAAAATTGCTTTGTAGGATTGACTATATTTTTGCGGGTTATTCCAAACAATCGTTTTTTTGGTTTCAATATCCAAATCATAGCTTTTTTGCAGGTATTCCAAATCACGCCGCAAGGTTTTTATGCTTACACCTAATTCGTTGGTTAATTCCTCTAGTAAGTAAGTTCTTTTTTTCAATAATGATAATAGATACAAATAATGTTGTGTTTTTTTCTCAGTAATATTGTTCCAAAACATACTTCCACCCCTCACTATTAAACATACCATAGAGGTAAAAAGCTGGTTATTGAACTTTTTTAATTTTTTTAAACAAAAAAAATAAACGCCTGATAAAAATCAGACGTTTAACAGTAGTGCATTGATTGCAACGATTACTGTACTTAGGGACATAAGCACTGCCCCCACTGCTGGGCTTAAGATAATTCCAATCGGCGCTAAAATACCAGCTGCCAAAGGAATCGCAATAATATTGTAGCCTGCTCCCCACCACAGGTTTTGGATCATCTTGCTGCGGGTTTTCTTCGCCAATTGAATGAACTTAAGAATATCACCGAGGTTGTCATTGGTTAAAACAACATCGGCTGAGTCAATGGCAATATCTGTTCCCGCACCGATCGCCATCCCAATCGAGGCACGTACTAATGAAGGGGCATCATTGATTCCATCCCCAATCATCATGACTTTCTTGCCCTTTTCGGTGTAGGACTTGATGATTTTTTCTTTGTCATCCGGTAACAGCTCACCGTAAAATTCATCGATTCCCAAATAATTAGCTACCGCTTTGGCTGCCTCTTGATTATCACCTGTCAGCATAACCGGTTGAATGTGCTTAGCCTTCAAATCGGCAATAAAGGTCTTCGCATCTTCCTTAATCGTATCCCCCATTGCAAAGAATGCAACTAGTTGGTCATCTAGCAGCAGGAAGGAAATCGTGTTGCCCTGCTGCTGGTATTGTGTTAATTGCTTTTCATCAATCGCTAAGCCGCGTTTTTCAATTTCCTTTTGATTGGCTAACAGGACTTGTTTACCTTCCACAATACCTTGCACGCCAACTCCGCTGATGGCTTTTACTTCACTGGCTTGATAAGCAGTGATATTTTCCTTTTTCAGGTAATTCATAACACCGATTGCTAAAGGATGATTGGTTTGCGCTTCTAGGGCACCGATATATTTTAAACTTTGTTCCCTAGTAGTATCTGGTTCGACTACTTCTACACCCGTTACCGTAAATTCCCCTTTGGTTAACGTACCTGTTTTATCGAGAAAAATGTAATCCATTTCGTTCGCTTGTTCCAGAGCTTGACGGTTCTTCAACAACAGACCATTACGAGCAGCCAACGATGTGGAGCGCGCAATGACTAAAGGAATCGCTAAACCTAACGCATGAGGACAGGCAATAATAAAGACCGTCACCATCCGATTCAAAGCCTCCGGCAGGTCTGCCACAAATAACCAAGCTACAAAGCTGAGAATCCCCGCTGCTAAAGCGACATAAAAGAGCCATTTAGCCACTTTATCTGATAAGGTTTCCAGCTTAGATTTTTCACTTTGGGCTTGACGAACCATCTTCATCACCTTAGCCAAGTAGCCGTCCTCGCCAGTACCAGTAACTTTAATTTCAACGGTCCCATTGCCGTTAACTGACCCACCAATAACTTTGTCGTTTAAATTTTTACTGACACCCTTCGATTCGCCAGTGACCGCTGATTCATCAACTGTCGTGGAACCTTTAGTAATTATTCCGTCCGTTGGCATTTTATCGCCAGCACGTACCAACAGATGATCGCCATTTTTTACTTCCTTCAGCTTCACTTGTTTTGTGCTGCCATCAGACTGAAGTAGATTGACTTCATCGGGTAAAAGCTCAGCTAATTTTTGCAACGCGCTGCTGGCATTAGATACAGCGTTCATTTCTACCCAGTGTCCTAGCAGCATAATCACTATTAAGGTTGCCAATTCCCAGAAGAAATCCATTACGTGGGCTTCAGGATTGATCATATTAATGATAAAAGAATACAAGCTATAAACATACGCCACTGTAATCCCCATGGTGATCAGCATCATCATAGCTGGACTTTTGGCCTTTAATTCACTTTTTGCTCCTGAAAAGAAGGGCTGCCCTCCATAGAAGAAGAGAATTGTCGCTAAGATCATAACAATCCATTCTGAACCTGGAAAAGTAAACTGAAACGGCAGATTAATTCCCATCATAGGAGACATTAAAATAATCGGGATTGCCAGTACAAGAGAAATCCAGAACTTCTGCTTAAAATTTCCCATGTGCATCGAATGGTCCATCCCTCCCATATCGCCATGATCCATGTGGTCCATCTGTGAATGATCCATATGATTCATTTCCTTCATGGAATGGCTCATTTCGTTGTGATCGTGATGTTCATGGTGCATTTGTTGTTCTTCTGATTCTTGCTCCTGTTTCATGATAATCCCTCCATGGTTAGATTTTTTTCCGGTTCAAACTCAAGGAATTGATTAACACACTAACTGAACTAAAGGCCATCGCTGCTCCAGCAATAATCGGATTTAAAAATCCGAATGCCGCAAATGGAATGCCAATAACGTTGTACAAAAATGCCCAGAATAGATTCTGTTTAATTTTATTCAAGGTTAATTTAGACAGTTGAATGCTTTGATTAATAGAAGACAAATCGCTATTCATCAAGGTCACATCCGCTGTTTCCATGGCAATATCCGTGCCGCTGCCCATCGCAATGCCTATGTCTGCTAAAGCTAAGGCTGGGGCATCATTGATTCCGTCTCCAACCATGCCTACCAGCTCGTTGCCCTGATGAAGCTGCTGAACAACCTCAGCCTTATTTTCTGGCAAAACCTCCGCCACGATTTCCTCTTGGCTGAGTCCTACCTGCTGACCAATAAAGCCAGCTGCCCGTTGGTTGTCACCGGTGACCATTTTGACTTTAATGCCATTATTCTTCAATTCCTGAATTGCTGCTTTTGAGCTTTGCTTAATCTGGTCGCTCACCGCAACTGCGGCTAAGACCTGTTGGCTGTCAGCTAAAAACATGACTGTTTTGCCTTCAGCTTCTAAATCCAGCAGCTTTTCCCATTCTGTTAGAGCTAATCCCCTAGCAGCAATGCCTCGTTTTGAACCGACAAAATACTGTTCATTATTTATTTCACCAACTATTCCCAAACCTGTCAAACTTTCGAACTGAGTGACTGGTAAAAGATTGGTTTGTTCTTTGCCAAAAGCTACAATCGCTTTAGCTAACGGATGCTCTGATTGGTTTTCTAAGCTGGTTAGAATCGCCAAAGCTTCAGGATTGTTGCTTTCAAACTCTGTTACTACCGGCTTACCTTCCGTGATGGTCCCCGTTTTATCTAAAATAATCGTAGTTAAGTGTGCGATCTTTTCCAGCGCACCGCCACCCTTGATCAAAATACCATTTTTGGCACCTAATCCAGTCCCAACCATAATGGCTGTCGGAGTTGCCAAGCCTAAGGCACACGGACAAGCGATGACTAAGACGGAAACACTGTGAACGATGGCTTGCTGCCAATCCCCAGTAATAAGGCCTGTTGCAAGCAACGTGATCAAGGCCACACCTAAGACCGTCGGCACAAATACTTTTGAGATCCGGTCAGCAATTTGCTGAATCGGTGCTTTTTGTCCCTGGGCATCTTCTACCATTCGGATGATCCGAGAAAGCACAGTCATACTACCGACTTGAGTCGCTTTCAGTTGGATCGTGCCTGTGGTATTCATCGTGCCGCCGAAAACTGAATCCTCTATTTTTTTATCCACTGGTAAACTTTCACCGGTTAACATACTTTCATCAATGGTAGTTTGGCCCGAAACAATCAAGCCGTCCACCGGAATTTGTTCTCCAGGACGAACCAATACGATATCATCCACCACTACTTCTTCTACTGGTATAGTAACTTCCTGACCTTCCCTCAAAACAGAAGCGGTTTTTGCTTGCAAAGCCATCAATTGCTTAATGGCTTCACTAGTTTTGGTTTTAGCCTTTTGCTCCAAATATTTCCCTAATAATATCAGGGTTATAATCATTGCACTGCTTTCAAAATAAAGGTCAGAATTGTATGGATTGAAAAATCCGTTATAAATACTCAAGGCATAAGCAGCTGAAGTTCCCATCGCCACCAGAACATCCATATTAGGTGCTTTGGTTTTCAACGCATGGTACGCCCCCTGATAAAAACGCCAGCCAATCCCAAACTGCACGGGTGTCACTAAAATCAGCTGAACCCATGGAAGATGGAAGAAATGCACCCAACCGGCATGACTTCCCAGCAGCATTGCAATCATCGAAATCATTAATGGTGCAGTCAGCACAGCACTTATGATTAAATCCCGCTGCATTTTATTTAAGTAACGAGCTTTTTCTTCAGCAATTTTTTGCTTGTGGGCATCATCAAAAAGAATCGCTCCATAGCCGATATTTTCAACTCGTTGAATGATTTGTTCAGAGGTCAGAGAATCGGCGAACTGAACAGTCGCTTTTTCAGTTGCTAGATTTACTGTCGCTTCAACTACACCCGGGGTTTCTTTTAATTCTTTTTCCACTCGAGCCGAGCAGTTGGCACAGGTCATGCCTGTGATTACATAAGTTTCAACTGTAGCTTCTGACAATTAAACCACCTCAGTATCAAAACCTGCTGCGGTAACTTTTTCCGCGATTTGCTGCGCATTGATTTGGCTTTCGTCAAATTTCACAACACCTTCATTTTTCTTCAAGTTAACCTTCACCTTTTGAATCCCAGGTAATTCGTTAACCGCATTTTCAACTGTTGCTACGCAGTGATTACAGCTCATTCCATTGATTGCAAATTTTTGTTTCATGATGTTTATCCCCTTTTTTTGTTTTTTTATTTTTCGTGTCACATACCATTCCACTAGGTTTTTTTATTAGTGAATAGGTTATGCTTTGCTTAACTTACTTTTTTACTTTAATTACTGCTGGCATGATGCTTACATTCGCATTGACCGGGTATACAGTTGCATTGAATGGTGGCAACTGGTTTTTTGTTGGTTAATTGTTGTTGGATAAAAGCTATGTCTTCCTCGGTCAACTCGGCTTGTTCGATTAATTCACCGATGGTATGACCGATTCGTTTGGCACAGATATGCGAAAAAAGATTTTCGGTTGCACTTTGAACTGTTTCAGCTTCACTGACATTTGGATGGTAAATATATTTCTTACCTTCTTGTTCTGTACGAAGAGCTTCTTTTTTTACTAAACGGCCTAGCAAGGTTTTAATTGTTGCAGGCTTCCACTCCTTGCTTTCACCTAAAACTTCAATAATTTCTTGAGCAGTTGCGTTCTGCAGTGTCCAGACAACTCGCATGATTTCCCATTCGGAATCACTGATCTTCACTGGTTCTAACGTCACAGACATGCTATTCCTCCTTTCCGATTACATTTGTAATTACAAACATAGTTTACATTTGTAATTGGAAAAGGTCAAGTGATATGAATACTAAAAAATAAACTTTTTTGACCGCAAATAAAAAAAGGCAGCTGAGGAATTCGTTTATTCCTCAACCGCCTAAAAGCGTTGCTGCTATTTCCCACTATTCAAACACCGCATAGCATTTAATACTGCTAATACTGTTACGCCGACATCGGCAAAAACCGCAGCTCCCATCGAAGCTAGTCCAAGAGCGCCTAAAATCAAAACAAAAACTTTCACTCCAATAGCAAAGACAATATTCTGCTTCACAATCCGCATGGTTTTGCGAGCGATTTTAATGGCTGTAGGAATTTTGGCAGGCTGATCATCCATGATCACCACATCCGCGGCTTCAATTGCCGCATCACTGCCTAAGCCCCCCATAGCAATTCCTAAATCAGCTCTGGCAAGAACCGGCGCATCATTCATTCCATCACCTACAAAAGCCACCTTCTGATCCAAAAGCTTTTCCAATTGTGAGACCTTATCTGCTGGCAATAGTTCACTATATACTTTATCAATTCCAATCCTGTTGCCGATAGTTTCAGCAATTGTCCGATTATCCCCTGTCAGCATAACCGTTTGCTTAATGCCGGATTGTTTTAATTCAGATATGGTTTCAGCCACATCAGCCTTCAATTCATCAGCAATCAACAAATACCCGATGTACTGTCGATCTATAGCGACATAGATTACCGTACCAATTTCGTTCACCGGCTCAAAGACTACATCAGCCTGTTCCAACAGCTTGGCATTACCAACTAAGTATCGCTGTTTCTCAACCATTGCGTCAATTCCGTAACCAGCCCGTTCTTCTAAAGAAGTAACTGGCAATAGTGGTGCTTGGTTAGCCTTTAAAATTGATTGAGCAATCGGATGACTAGAGTTTTGTTCAACACTAGCGACACCCTGCAGGAATTTTTCCTGATCCATCGATGTTTCGATTTTTTGAATAGCAAATACACCTTTGGTTAAGGTACCTGTTTTATCAAATACCAAGGTTTCAATAGTTGCCAGACGTTCAATATAGTTGCTGCCTTTGATAAGAATTCCAGCCTTGCTAGCTCCGCCAATTCCACCAAAGAAGCTTAGCGGAACCGAAATAACCAAGGCACAGGGACAAGAAATAACTAAGAAAGTCAGCGCTCGATAGACCCACATTTGGAAAGGTTCATTTAAAATCATCGGCGGTACAACTGCCAATAGAACAGCCAATCCAACGACAATTGGTGTATAGTAACGAGCAAAACTGGTAATAAAGTTTTCGGCTGGGGCTTTCTTGCTGCTGGCATTTTCCACTAAGTCCAAAATTTTATTTACAGTAGATTCACCAAAGGTTGTGGTTGTTTTAACGGTTAAGCGGCCACTTTGGTTCACAAAGCCGCTCAAAATTTCTTCCCCGGTGACAACTTTTCTAGGAACAGATTCCCCAGTCAATGCTGATGTATCTACAAACGATTGACCATCAATAATCTCTCCGTCTAATGGTACTCGTTCGCCAGGATTAATCACGATGCTTTCCCCAATTTTGACACGTTCAGGTGCGACTTTTTCTACTTGCCCATCGACTAAACGATTGGCATAATCCGGGCGAATTTCCAGTAACGCACTAATAGATTTTCGGGAACGGTTGACGGCATAATCCTGGAAAAATTCTCCGACTTGATAAAAGAGCATGACACCAACAGCTTCAGGATATTCTCCGATTGCTAAGGCACCAATCGTTGCAACAGACATTAAGAAGTTTTCATCAAAAACTTGCCCCTTTAAGATATTGGTCGCTGCTGTTTTTAAGACATCCCAACCAATCCATAAATAAACGGCCAAGTACGCCACAAACTTCCAAGGCATTGCTGGTTCAAGCAAAACAAGACTCAAGGTAGCAATTAAGGCCACTGCGATTTGAATGATCTTTCCAGTTTGACTTTCCTCTTCCTTAGGGGCAGTCAAATCCTTCAGCTCAACGTCTGGCTCAAACTGATGGACCGCCTTCTCTGCTTCATCACAAATACGCGGCATTTCCTTTTCCGGTGCTTCAATGATCATTTTGGTAGTCATAAAATCAACAGTGGCTCTTTTTACTCCATTTATCCCCTGTACTGCATGTTCGATTTTCGCGGCGCAATGAGCGCAATCCAAACCGTCTAAACGATACGTCTTTTCCATGATTCGTCCCTTCTTCCCAAAACACATGAGTACTTCCTCATAGATAATTATATATGATCACAAATTCATATGTCAATCGAATCAACTAACTTTCTTTTGTGTTAATTAAACTACTTTAAAAAAGCGACCCTATCTCAATAGGATCGCTTCATTTATTTTCGTAAAATCTTTTCCATCTTCTTGCCCTTAGCCAGCTCATCAATCAGCTTGTCTAAATAGCGGATTTCTCTCATTAATGGATCCTCAATTTCTTCTACCCTTACGCCGCAAACGACACCTTTAATCAATTCACGGGATGGATTCATCGCAGGTGCCTCTGCAAAGAAGGTCCTGAAGTCAGCCTTATTTTCCAGCTGAGCTACCAATTCTTCCTGACTATAGCCGGTTAACCAGCGGAAGATTTCATCCACTTCTGATTTGGTACGATTTTTCTTCTCTGCCTTAGTCACATAATGAGGATAGACACTGGCTACACTCATGGTAAAAATACGATGCTCTGCCACACACGCACCTCCATCTCTTTAGTAAAACAGCCGTTCTGCTACACTTCCGCGGCTTTACGTTTGGCTTCTGTTACAAATTGATCCATTTGCTGGTATAAAGCTGCTCGCAAAGTTTGTACATCTTTTTGAACCAATTGTTTTTCTTTAACTAGCTGCTGCCCGTTTACCCATACGTCTGATACATTGCTGGCATTGGCTGAATAAACCAAGGCTGAGTAGGCATCGAAAATGGGAAACATGTTGATAGACTGAGTTTCTACCAAGGTGAGATCGGCTTGTTTTCCGATTTCTAAAGACCCCACTTGATCAAATAACCCTAATGTCTTAGCTCCGCCGGCTGTGGCAAGGTGGACAATTTCCTTGGCCGGAAAAGCGCCACGGTCGGCTAAATGAGTTTTATGGAAATTAGCAAACATGCGCATCTGAGTAAAAAGATCCAGTGTATTGCCGCTGCTCGGTCCATCTGTGCCTAGACCGACTGTTAAATGGTTTTCCAGCATCCCACGAACGGGTGCTACGCCCTTAGCTGATTTGGTGTTGGCACCAATACAATGGGCAATCCGTACGTTGTCTTTATATTTCTTCACTAACGCCATATCTTCCTCAGTCATAAAAATGCAGTGAGCCATAATAAACGTCTGATCAAGATAGCCTAGTTCATGAAGATAAGCGATGGGGGTTTGCTGAAACTTCTTGGCAAACTCCTCCATTTCATAAGTCATTTCCTCCACATGCATCGTAATCGGTACATTGTATTTCCGACTCAAAGCAACAATAGCTGCTAAGGTTTCGGGATCGTTTGTATTAGGAGCATGAGGTGCAATGATGGGTGTAATCATTGCATGATTTTGCCATTTTTGAATGAAGGCCTCACAATAAGCTAATGCTTCTATGGAATCTTTGGCATCACAGGTAGCCATATCGATAATGGTTTCTCCTAATAAAGCGCGAACCTTCATTGCTTCAGCAGCCTGAGCCACTTCATCTTCGAAATAGTACATGTCGCAAAAAGCTGTCACACCACTTAGCAACATTTCGGCCATGGCATATTCCGCTGATGCTCGTACTAATTTCGGTGTCATTACCTGCTCCAAGGGAAAAAGGAAACGTCGCAAGCGATCAGGTACATCATCACCTAAAGAACGAAAGGGAATCATGCCGGCATGCGTATGGGTATTGATCATACCTGGCAATAAAATTCCCTTTTTCCCATCAATTACTTGATCAGCCTGCGGAAGCGGATCCGTCATCGCTCCCAGCTGACTGATGCGGTTTTCTTCTATTAAAAGATAGCCATCCTTGTACTCTGTCCACTCCTCATCCATCGTAAGGATCTGAACATTTTTAATCAGCTGCTTCATTGATTAACACTCCATCTTCAGGAAATACCAGCGGATAGAAGGTTTGATTTTTCGTATCCATCATTCCCTTGTCAGTAACTTTAATCGCTGGTGAAACCGGCAATGATAACGTAGAGAAGGACATAATTTCGTTCATGTTTTCGTAACCTAAGGCTTGCATAGCTGATCGAACCTGCTGCAAATCTTGCCCTAATTCACTTATCGGTGCTTGAGACAGGATTCCGCCAATTGGCAGTGGACAGGTAGCAGTGACTTTCCCAGCCTCCACTACTACATAGCCTCCCTGCATTTCCAAAAGTTTATGTTGAGCTGCTAAAATAGACGCTTGATCATTGCCCATCACCATCAGATTATGATGATCATGTGCCCAAGTGGTTGCAATAGCACCTTTAGATTTAATCGGTTGGTCCATTAATGCATAAGCAATATTTCCATTAATACCATACCGTTCCATTACTAAAAGCAAACTGCAGTCAGCTGCTTCTAAATCAAGAACGCCGTTTGCCACTGGAATTTCCTTAACAATCGGTTGGGTAAAGGTTCCAATTACTTGCTTCTGAATCACGTTGCAGCGAACGATTTCCTTATCCGTTTGAATCTTCAACTGCAGGTCGTCTGGCGTCAACTGACGACAGCGGACACTTCTTTGATACTCTGCCGGGAAGGCTTCAACAACTTCTGGGTGGTGGAAGGCATCTCCCTCTTGATAAACTTGTTGACCGGATTTGTAAACAGCTGCAATCGCAAAATCAGCTAAATCATCCAGCAAAATGAAATCCGCCATTCTGCCTGGCGCAATCATGCCGCGATCGTTTAAGCTCATGCGACGTGCTGGAGTATAAGTGGTCATGTAAATCGCCTGCTCCATTGGCAACCCACTGGCAACTGCCTTTTTCAAATTCTCATTCAGGTGACCCTTTAGCAGATCATCCGCCATTACATCGTCAGTAATAATACAAGCAAAATCATATAATTGGTGCTCATTGATCACTGCCATATTTTCTGGAGTAATCGATTTATTTTGAAACTGAATAAATAATCCGGCTTGAATTTTTTCTAATAAATGCTCAGGAAATTGATGCGTATGATCTGAAGTGATGCCGCTGTATAGAAAATCAGCCAATTCTTGATCGTAAATCTTCGGAATGTGCCCTTCCAAAGGCATAGTTGGCCGTTCCTTTTTACATAAAGCAATAATTTCAGCGATTAAGGAATCCGGTTCATAGGCGATCCCCTTAAAGTTCATAGCTTCCCCTAAACAAATAACCCGCGGATCCTTCAGCAGCTCTTTGACTTCCTGCAAGCCGATAACTCCGCCCGTTGTTTCCAGTTCAGGGGTGGTAGAAGGCACGGAGGACGGAATTGCATGGAAAATATCCAGCTTGGTTTTCGCTGCCATGAAATGCTTCAAGCCTTCTAGGCCAAATACGTTTGCCATTTCATGAGCATCGGCAACCACGGTTGTCACCCCATAACGCATGACAGCTTCCGAGAAAATAGTTGGTGTCGTCATCGAACTTTCAATGTGCATATGGATATCCAGCAAGCCGGGAATCATATACTGATTTTCAGCATCAATGATGACCTCGCTGGATAGCTGATTTAAATCAGCTGAGCTGATGTAATAAAATTTGTCGCCTTTAATAGCAACATTTTGTTTGGTGAATGTCCGCGTGGGCGTTTGAAACACCTGGGCATTTTTAATGATCTTGTCTACATGCATGATTGTTTTCCTCTAATTCTTCATTTTCTTTCCCTCATTTTAGCAAACCAAAGCATCCTTGCCAAAAAGAATTTAGTTTTTCACACAATAAAAGCTAGTTGGAAGTTCATTCTTTCCAGCTAGCTTAACTGATTAGTACTAAGCTTACATCGGCTTCAAATTTTGATTTAAACGCTCCACCATCCAGGCCAAACGTTTTTCCCGACCTGCGTCTGTTTTGGCATCCAAATAAGCTCGGGTGTAGGTTTTTCTCACAGAAGGTGACATATTTTCAAAATTCGTAAAGGCTGGTTCATATGCCTGAAGCAACCCTGCTACCCTTGCAATATCTTCTTCTGTGATTTGCGGTGCTTTAGGCTTATCCCATTGACCATTTTCCTTAGCTTCACTGATTTTAGCTCTGCCTAGGTCGGTCATTATCCCTTGTTCTTCTAGCTTTTCAACCAGCTTTTTATTCTTCTCTGACCATTTACTGTTGGTCCGACGACAAGCAAAGTATTTCTTATAGGAATGATCATCTAGACTTTTCATCTGGCCATCAATCCAACCGAAGCATAACGCTTCCTCTAAGGCGTCATTTGCAGAAAGTGTTTTGGGACCGCCCTTTTTCCCAAAAAGCAGCCAAACACCTTCACTAGTAGTTCCATTTTCTGCTAACCAAGCCCGAAACTCAGCTCGGTCAACAAATGTAAGCAGGTCAGTCATTTTCTTCACCTTTTATTCCTTTCATCGGCTCTCCCCAATCACCTGGAGAAGTTCCATCCCAATTAAAATAAGTTTGTCTGATAGATTGGACAGGTAGAATTCTTTGCATTCGCTGCTCCACTGTCAACGTCTCATCACAGACATAATCATCCACTAGTACATTTCGAATTTTACATAAAAAGACATCGCCGCCATCCAACACAATCGAACGATCTACTTCCAATTCATAAACCCAAGGACTTTTTGCAAGAACTGGCACATCTAGAACTCGACCCTTCTCCACTTCTATAGGGATATTCATTTTGTCATCAGTATAGCCATTGGTATTACCAAAATAATCCGCCATTGGCAGCAGTTCTTCAGTAACCAGACTAGCAGAAAAAATTTTAGTTGTTCGAATCCGATCCTTGGTCAGCTTTTCGTCGCCAATACAGGCCATGACCCCCATCTCTTGATCGAAATAATAGCTGAACCAGCTGAATAAGCCAAAATTGGGCGTCCCATCCTCCTTTGTTGTACCATACACAAACAGAGTTTGGGGACAGAAGTGATTGGAGATGTCGATTGATTTTTTCATAGCTGATGCTCCTTTTCGGTAAGATTGGACAATATTTTTTGCAGGTTTTGCTCAAAAGCTCTAACCTCTGCTTCCGAAAAACCTGCGTAGTACACGTCATTCATTTCCTGAGATATTTTGTTGTAGTCATCGTTTAATTTACGTGCTGTGTCTGTCAGGGAAATACGAATCTTCCGCTTATCTGTTTGATCGGATACTCGCTTAATCAAATTGGCCTGTTCCATTCGTTCCAACATACTGGTTAAGGTTGTTTTCGCTAAACTGGTTTTTCGCGACAGCTCTACAATTGAAATATTGTCCTCCTGCCATAGAACATAAAGAATACGTCCTTGTGCTCCATTGAATTCCTCCACCCCAGCCTTTACCAGCAGCCTTTCAAAGATTCTGCCGCTGATTTGCGTAATCTGAGTCATTAAAAATCCGCCTTGTGTTTCCATAATTAGCTGCTCACCTCTATTTAATTCAATAGTACTATATAGTACTATTTGGTGCAATTCTTTTTTTGTGTGTCCTTTGACAGAAAAAAAACTGGCTCATCCCTTCATGTAGGTGGGATAAGCCAGCTTTTCTTACTTGTTTAATTATTCATGGTACGGTTCCATTGATCGATCCAGTTTGGCAGGTTTTTGTTGATCATTTTGAAATCAACTGCTTCTGCGCGATCAGCAATTGCTCCGTAGGTTTTATTTTCTGCTTCTGCTTCAGTCAATTCAACGTCTTTGTTGGTTGGACCTTCGTTTAACGATAAAGCTTTTGTTTTTTGTGATTCTTCACTGATACGGTGATTTACAAAAGCTAAGGCCAACTCTTTGTTTTCTGTTTCTTTTGGAATGTTTACAGTGTTGTAGTTTGCGTAAGTGCCTGATTCAGGTACTACGTATTCAACATTGTCAGTTGCACCTTTAATAATGTCTACAGCAAAGTCTGCCACCACTGCAACTTCAATCTCACCTGACTGGAACATATTTGCCAAGTCAGAAGATTTAGAGTAAGTTTTTACTACGTTTGGTTTCAGTTCTTCCATTGCTTTGAAGGCTGCTTCGCCATCGTCAGAAGCAATGTCTTTACCTGCATGGTCGCTTGCTACGTAAAGCATTAATGGACCTGCAGTTACAGTAATATCTGGAACAGAGATTTTGCCTTTTAAATCAGCACTCCAAAGATCATCCCAGCTAGTAATTTCTTTTCCTACTTTTTCCTTGTCATAGACGATACCAATACTGTTTACGGCAATTGGTACACCAGCTCCGCTTTCATATACTTCTTTCGCACCATCTGTTAAGTTTGCTAAATTAGGTACATCTTTTTCAGTAATATTTAGGAACATATCATCCTGGTTTCCTTCAGTTGAATTGTTTTGAGCCAATTCAATGACATCCACACCTGATTTTGGATTATTTTTCAGCTTGGTAAAACGGTCAGCACTGTTGCCGACTTCTAATGTAACCTTTGCATCATTTTCCTTTGAGAATGGATCCATAATGTCTTTTTTGACGATGTCTTCGCTCAATCCAAAAGTAGAAACTACCAATGTTTTGCTGCCGGCACTTGAGCTGTTGTCATCTGAACTTCCTGTACTGCCGCCGTTGTTTGCCGCACTGTTGCCGCATGCTGCTAGGGCAATACTTGTTAATGCCACCATACCTACTAAAAATTTCTTTTTCATCCTTTTAGCTCCTTTTATTTTTCTAAAATGACTAATTTTTCAGCAGGGAAGCTCAGCGCAATGCTGTCCCCTGTTTGAAACACTTGTTGGTCACTGCCGTTCACCAGCAGCTTGCCTAATGATGATTCCACTTCATACTGATGGCTCTTACCTAGGAAGGTTCGAACGCTGACCTTGCCTTTGATTGGACCATCTGCCGTAATTTCGATATCTTCTGGACGAATCGTCGCTACTGCTGTTTCCATCGTTCCTTGTGACAGCTTGCTGGAAATAATCGTCCCATCTGCTGTTGTGTAGGTCCCATCAGTATTCTTTGTTACTTCAAAAAAGTTTTCAAATCCGATAAAATGAGCCACAAACTGTGTCTTAGGCAACCGATAAATGTTTTCCGGCGTATCGTATTGTTCAATTACGCCCCCGTTCATGATTGCCACCTTATCAGAAATTGAAAAGCACTCCTCTTGATCATGCGTTACAAAGACTGTCGTAATCCCTAATTGACGTTGAATTCGCTTAATTTCGATCCGCATTGCTACCCGCAGTTTTGCATCTAGATTACTTAATGGCTCATCCAATAGTAATAGCTTCGGCTCGATAATCAGAGCCCGTGCCAAAGCCACCCGTTGACGTTGGCCACCAGACAGCTGCTTAGGATACCGATCGCCTAGATTTTCCAAGCCACAGATTTTTAACATGTCTGCAACTTTTTGATCCATAACTTCTTTTTTCTCTTTGCGCAATTTTAGTCCGAAGGCTACATTTTCTGCGATGGTTAAATGGGGAAACAACGCATAGCTTTGGAATACCATGCCGAAGTTCCGTTTATGAACTGGAACCTTAGTTAAATTATCATTATCTAAAATAAAATCACCATCGTTCGGTTGAATCAAGCCGGCAATTACCCGCAAAGTGGTTGTTTTCCCACACCCACTTGGTCCCAGCAAAGAAACCAGTTCACCCTTTTCCATGGAAATATTTAAATCCTTTAGAATATCTTGCTTGCCGTCATAGCTGACACGAATGTCGCTTAATTCTACAAATGACACGATAGTTTCGCTCCTTGTTTATTCTTAGTTTGTTAAGGGAAGTAATTTTTCTCTGGAAAAATTACTCTGATTTTCGTACGCATACCATTCTGCTAAGTAGATTTATCCTGACAAATCTACAAAACAAAATCCGGCATTTATCTTGAATAACTGCGAAAAGCAGAACTGGCATTACACAATCGATGCCAATCCCAACGTTCGTTCGATCAAGAACATTAAGCCAATTGTCAAAAGCATCAACATGACTGAAATCGCTGAAACTGTTGGATCGTAATTGTACTCCATGTAGCTCAACAACGAGGTTGGCAGCATGGTAACTCCTGGGCCAGACAAGAACATCGACACTGGCACGTTATTGAAGGAATTAACAAAGGCCAGCATAAAGGAAGCGAATATCCCAGATGAAACATTGGGCAATACGATTTGAACAAATGCCCGAAATCTTGTACACCCTAGCGTCCAGGCAACTTCTTCCATGGAATAATCCAGCTGATCCATACTAGAACCGACTACCCGAATAATGTATGGCAGACTGATTAGAAAATGTCCCATCAACAAGCCTTGAAAAACCGGCAAACCTAAGGACACCACAATAAATTGGAACAAGGTATAACCCACCACGATTCCCGGAATTACAGTAGGTGATAAAAAGAAGCTTTTAATTAAGCTGCGGCCCTTCATTGGAAAACGAGCCAGGGCATAAGAAGCTGGCACACCGACTAATAAAGCCAAAAAGGTGGCTAGAACACCGATTAACAAGCTCAGCTTGAAGCTGCTCATGATAGATTCATTGGACAAGGCATTGGCATACCAATCCAGAGTGAAGCCCTTAATTGGAAACTGGATAGCCGCTGCGGTACCAAAGGAGGTAATCGCAATCAAGACTAACGGTAAAAATAGAAACGCGAACACTAAGATCGCAATGATAGTCATCCCTTTTTGTCTACGCATTATGAAACTCTCTCCTATCCACTTGTTTCGCAATGAAATTCAAGACCTTCATCACCACTAAGGTCGTAACAATCATTATTAAAGCAATCACAGCTACACCATTCCAATCCCCTAAGGTGGCCGCACGCTGATACAAGAAGGTCGACATCAACATTTTCTGGTTCCCACCTAACAACTGTGGCGTTGTATATGCCGTTAATGTACCAGTAAATACAAGAATACTTCCGACAATTGCTCCCGGAATAGATAGGGGCAGCACAATTTTTATGAAAGCCGTGAATGGTGAAGCGCCTAATGTTTCAGCAGCCTCCAGCATCTCGCCTTCAATATTCTCCATCACCCCAACTAATGTCATTACCATAGTTGGCAAAAATAAATACACCGAGCCGATAATTATGGCAAACTCTGTGTATAGCAGATTCAATGGTTGCTCAATTAATCCACTTTTTAATAATAAGCTGTTTAACACACCATTTTTCCCTAAAATATTGATCCAAGCAAAGCTTCGAATTACTGAGTTGGTCAATAAAGGAAACAAGGTCATCGCCATTAAAATACCACGCCACTTTTTGTTCAAGCCCGCGATAAAATACGCAGTAGGAATTCCAAAAATTAAAGAAGCAATGGTTACAATACTTGACACACGGATGGTACGCCAGAAAATCCCTCGGTTGTACTCATCTTGGAAAAAAGATACATAATTGCTCAGTCCACCATTTTCTGGCAGAAAACTTGGGAAAATACTTGCCACTAAAGGAAGAATCAAAAAAAACACCAATAGCACAAATCCCGGTAAAAGAATGAAATAAGGAACATTTTTCTTCATTTTAAACTCCTCGTTCGTTTTTAACATAGCTGTAGTATATCTGATTTTTTTAACGCGGACAATACAAATTTGCCAATAAAAATGCTTTCAATTTAATATGGTCAAAAAGCTCTAATGTTTTCTTTTTTTATGACTAAATAAACACAAAAAGTCTCTCTCATATTTTATTCGAATAGTAATCTTATATTTAAATGTTCGTGTTTTACCTATTTTCAGAATTTTTAGTTTTTTATTGCTAAAAAAAGATCAAAAGAGTTAAATGTCTTTTGATAACTTAAACTATTCCAGTTTCCTTCTATATAAAATAGCTTTCCAATTTCTAGTAATCCTTCGCTTATCTTGAACCTCTTCCCCACTATAAAAAATCGTCATCGCAAGAGCTTACGATGACGTAATTGGGGAATACTATAGCTTACTTAAAAAAGCATACAAAGAGTTTATGATACCTATTGTTGTAGCTCACTTATTTTTCGTCTTTATTCTCCATCCAATCCATTCTTTTTATAAGCATAGATGAACAGTCCAAAGCTAACTGCCAGCCAAGCCATTAAAACCATAATATCCTTACTGTTCCATTGATAACCGCTGCCAGAAAATGCCTGATCAGCAAATTGACTAATGACACCTGAATAGGCGTAGCTAACTACCTTCGATAAAGTAGGATTGAAAATACGAAACATGGGAGCTAGCGTAAGCGATAGCAAAATTGGCATGCCAATTAGACTTGATTGCATCTGGCCTTTAGCATAAATGCCGATAATGTAACCAATCAGAATGCTAATTAAACTCCCCACCGTAGTTATGGTTAAATAAGTACCCAACTGAATACTTCCAAAGGAGGCGCCACTAACAGGAATTAACAAGAGATTAACGATGATCATAATCATCAATGATGGCAGCATACTGCCGATGAAAAACTCTGCTCCATTCACTGAAGAGGTCATCAAGACGCGCAAGGTGTTTTTCTCTTTTTCCTCAGCTAGCGGATGGCTGCTCATCATAATACCACCCATAATGATATTAAACATAAGTCCAAAGCTTAATAAAAATGAATCTTTAGAGAAATGCATCCCACCTTCTGTAGCATCCACTTCTGGCATTATTGACTTCATTACTACAACAAAGCCAATCGCCATAAAAGGAGCCACCATAATACTCATATTGCGTACGATTGACTGCAGCTTCATCACAAAAATAGCATCGATTTTTCTAATAGATAATTTCACACTAATTCCCTCCCAGTTACTTCTAAAAAGACCTTTTCTAATGTCGGTTCGCAGGAATGGATCGCCGCCAAGCTATCTTCTGCTAGCCATTGGTCAATTTTAACTCTTGTTTCAGTCGAATGAGCCAAGGTTAATTCCTGCCCGTTTTTTAAGGTGACCTGATAAAATTTGTTGCGATTGAATTTCAAGCATAACTCTTTGGGACTGCCGCTTTCCACAATTAACCCATCATTGAGTAACGCTACCTGATCACATAATTTAGCAGCTTCCTCCATATTATGAGTGGTTAGAAAAATAGCGGTTCCCTTTTGTTTTAACTCCAGCAGCAATTGATGAACTGCTTCTGAGGTGCTGGGGTCTAGTCCGCTGGTTGGCTCATCTAGGAAAAGCACCTTGGGCTCATGTAAAATCGCTCGGGCCAACACTAAACGCTGCTTCATCCCTTTTGAAAGTTTACCGGCCAGCTTTTTCTGATGCTCCCATAAACCAACCTTTCTCAGAAGTAATTCAATACGTTTTTTGTCAATTTCTAACAATCGAGCAAAAAAAGCGAGATTTTGATAGACACTCATTTTTTCATATAATCCGCTGTTGTCGGTAATAATACCTATCTGCTCGTAAATTGTTTCATTAATTTGTTCAACGGGCTTTCCTAAGACTGAGGCATTACCTGCACTCTGTGTAAGCTGTCCAGTCAAAATTTTAATAGTAGTAGTTTTTCCGGCTCCCGACGGTCCCAAAAAACCAAAAATTTCACCTGACTGGACAGAGAAGCTGATGTCTTTTAAAGCTGTTTCCTTTTTAAATTGTTTTGCTAAATGATTCACTTGAATCACTGCTGAATTTTCCATGTTGATTCTACCCCTTCACTAGCGTCAATTGAGTAATCGTTGTTTTCGACTTCTCTGATACCTATCTTAGCGAAGTGGGCAAAAAAAGACGTAAAAAAAGGGGCGAACAGTACTCTATTTCGCCCAAATGTACGAAATCAAAGCTGAAAACAGTCTATTTCAACCTGAATTGTACCTTTATCCTTCAATCAATTGCTTCATTTCCTCTAAACGAGTTCGGGATAGCGGAAGCTTATTAGCAGATGTGCCTTTCAAAATAAGCGTATAACTATTTTTGGAATAGCTGATCAATTCAGAAATCCGCTGCAGATTAACTAAATAAGAACGATGACAACGGAAGAATCCAAAGTGAGCCAGCTTTTCTTCTAATTCAGTCATCGTTAAAACTGAAGGAAAGTATTCTTCCCCAATTCGAATATTGCTGACACTATTGATGCTTTCAATATAGTCAATTTCGTTGGGACTGAAGAAAATCGTTTTGTCAGCTAATTTGCAAGCTACTTTAAAAACATTCTTTGGCTGTAACTGTTGGCTTTCATTCTCTGATGGTAGTGCTGAGTCTTCTGAAAGTAGATCGGTTTTTTCCAGGCCCGTATTCCGTTGATAGCGGTAAATGTCTTTACTAACCAAGAACAGCTCTTCAATATAGTAAGCAGTAAAAAGAATCGCTATTTTCTGTTGGCGAATATACTCTAATGCTCTCAGATACAATTCAATGCCTTCATCAGTCAAATTCGTTAGGGGACTCTCAATTAACAGCACTTGCGGTTGAAATAAAAAGAGTCGAAATAAGCTGACTCGTTTTCTCTGATCCGGATTCAGCTGTTTAATCTTCGTTTGCCAAACATCCAACAACGAAAAAGCTTCCAGCTGAGAATCCAAGCTGGCAGGATAATTGGCGATTTTTTTGAAGAATTTTAGATAGCTGCTGACAGTCAAATGCTCATAAAGTCCATCATCCTTCATCTCTGAAAGCAAGCCTGTTGTCTGGCATTCAATGGTACCACTGGAGGGGGCAATCTTCCCCATGATTAATTTGAACAATAACTGGCTTTCTTCATGAGTCATTTTAATGCCAATTTGATCATTTTCATTAAGGATTAAGCTAATATTTTTCAGGATGAACTGATTATTTTTTTGCTTCATCACGTTTTCAAGAGTAACTAGGGTCAATCTATCTTCACTTCCAATAATTTGTTTTTCCCATTATACCTGATTTTTTCGCCAAATAAGTGGAAAGAACCAATTATTCTGTTAAATCATGAATGGTTCAGGTGTAAAAAGGCTGGGAGATACTCCAAACTTCACCTAAAAATGTAGTCAAAGTCGCAAAAGTAATTTTGGTTTCTATTTTTCAAGAGCTTCTTTTCGCTGATTGCAATTATGGCATTTCCCATTTCACCTTGTTTATCTCTCGAACAAATGCGCATTTCCAGCCTAAACAAATAGGCAGCAGAGAAGATCAATGATTTTCCCTGCTGCCTATTTTTATGGGGTTGGATTTATGTCCCCCATTTCAACGCTATTTTACTTTTCCTTCTATTAAGTAGTTTTCCAATTTGGGAATACTAACCTCTTCTTTCCAATAACAAATTGGACAAGCGATAAAATATTCCGCTGAAGCTGTAAATATCGGAATAAAAAATAAGGTAAATTTACTGCCGATTTTAAGTCCTTCCATTGTTACCCAGTTTTTACAATTAGGACACTCACACTCCAAATGCGTCTTCCCTAGACTTTCCGCAAATCCTTTACTTCCCCAAATTACAAACATAAAACCCTCTCTTTCAGATTAACTCCTTAGATCCCTCATTTTGTTAAAAATCTTCCCATTTGTCTTGATCGTCTGTCTTCTCTGTTTTGTCTTCCTTTGCATCCTTTTTAATGAACAAGAAGTAAACCAGATAGGCTGCCCCACCAGCTAACATCAAAGCAATGAGAATTTTACTGATAAAAAAGCTCATGATTACTCACCTTGCTGCGTTACAACTGTATCTGTTCCGTTAACTGTAACCCACCCGTGTTTCTTTCTCGCCTGAGCTTCTTCATAGCGAATCAGTTCGTCTGTCACTGATTCAGCAATTTTTTGATTGGCTGCTGCTTCTGCTTCGGCAGCTTTAGTGATTTTATACGCTTCACTGTCCGCTTGCGTTTTAGCTGTTTCAGCATCTAGCTTGGCTTTTTCGTTTTCTTGACCGGCACGAATAATCGCATCAATGGATTTTTGCGTTTCCGGATCAACGTCAGGAACACCTAAAGTTACATCTTCTACTTCAAAGCCTTTTCCTTCTACTGACTTAGCAAAATTGGTTAATACCTCAGCTTCCACCTTGGAAGACTCTCCTGAAAGGATATCCAATAAGCTGTATTTTGCATAGACTTCTCGAGATACCTTTTGCAGCTTCGATTTTAGCCAGCCGTTTTCAATATCGGTACTGGTAATATTCCCGAATTCCTTGTACATTTTTGCAGCTTTAGTTGAGTCAACCTTATAGTCATATTTGATATTAATAGACGTTTTCTTGCCGTCACTTGTTGACACTGAGACATTTTCAGCCTGAATTGTCTGCAAGCGAATCGGATATTGGATGACCTTATCAATCCCAACAAACTTTACCCCCTGCGTAAGGGCTTGATCTTTGATTCCGCCGTTCATTGAGTAACGAACGCCTACGTATCCGTTATCAATTCTCTCGAAGAATTTGAAAGCTGCGATAACGCCTACTACGACAACAATTAAGAAGATGATGAATCCTTTAAAGCCTTTTGAATTTTTCATTTCAGTCATTTTTGGTTTTTTAGCTTGTTTCATTTAAGAATCCCCTTTATTTCTTTTTTATTCCCCACCATAGAAAAATCCGCCATCGCAACAGCTTACGATGACGTAATTTGAGAATACCATAGTTTCCTTTAAAGAAAAATACTATTTTGTGAAAAAGAAAACAGTGAATAAAAAATTCATGATCAATACTTTTATAACATCTCTTATATTCGTCTTTATTCTCTATCTATTCTATTTATAGGTAGAGTGGAACAGTTCAAAGCTAACCATTAGACAAGAATATCTTTACTGTTCCATTGATAACCGCTGCTAGAAATTGCCTGATCAGCAAATTGGCTGATTACTCCTAAGTAAATGTTGCTAACCATCTTCGATAAAGTAGGATTGAAAATTCGAAACATAAGAACTAAAGTAAGCAAAAAAAGACTAGGCAAATTTGCCTAGCCATTGCTTGCTTATGGATAAATTCGGTTCAACAAACGTGGGAATGGACTTGCTTCACGAACGTGCTCGATTCCTGCAAGGAAAGTAATCGTACGTTCTAAGCCTAGACCAAAGCCGGAATGGGGAACACTGCCGTATTTACGCAAATCTAAATACCATGAGTATTCTTCTTCATCTAAACCAGCTTCACGAATTTGTTCTAACAAGTATTCATAATCGGTTGCCCGTTCAGAGCCGCCAATGATCTCACCGTAGCCTTCTGGCGCAATCATATCTGCACAAATAACCAAATCTTCTCGTGTTGGATGTGGCTTCATGTAGAACGGCTTAATTGCTTTTGGATAGTTCAGGATGAAGACTGGACGGTCAAAGGAATTAGCGATAAAGGTTTCATGAGGAGAACCAAAATCATCGCCCCACTCAATATCGTCAAAGCCGTTTTCCTTCAATAGTTCTACCGCATCATCATAAGAAATCCGTGGATAAGGTAATTGTGTGTAGCGTTTCAAGACTTCTTTGTCGCGGCCTAAGACATCTAGTGAGTATTCACAGTTATCTAAAACACTTTGTACCAGATAAGCCACATATTGCTCTTGAACTTCCAGACTTTCTTCCTGATGCATGAAGGCCATTTCTGGTTCAATCATCCAGAACTCGATTAAGTGACGACGAGTTTTCGATTTTTCTGCCCGGAAGGTTGGTCCAAATGAGAAAACTTTTCCTAAGGCCATTGCAGCTGCTTCCATATAAAGCTGTCCGCTTTGTGACAAGTAAGCTTTTTGATCAAAATAGTTGGTTTCAAATAGATCTGTTGTGCCTTCTGGTGCTGAGCCGGTTAAGATTGGCGGATCAATTTTTACAAAACCATTGTTGTTGAAAAATTCATAGGTTGCACGAATGATTTCGTTACGGATCAGCATAATCGCGTGCTGATGCGATGAACGTAACCATAAGTGGCGGTGATCCATTAAGAAATCAACGCCGTGTTCTTTCGGTGTGATTGGATAATCATGACTTTCGCCAACGACTTCAATTGATTTGACACCTAACTCATAACCGAATTTGGAACGAGTATCTTCACGAATTTCTCCTGTTACCCAAATCGAGGTTTCTTGTGTTAAGTCTTTGGCAAGCTGAAAGATTTCTTCGCCAACTTCATTTTTTACCACAACAGCCTGAAAATAAGCTGTTCCATCACGAAGCTGCAAGAAAGAAATTTTCCCGCTGGAGCGCTTGTTAGCTACCCAAGCACCAATTTTTACGGTCTCGCCAACATGGTTTTTGGCATCAATAATTTGAATCTGTTTCACAAATGTCTCTCCTATCTTTTATCCCGAACCGTCTTTTTTTACTTTTGACTATTTTCGATGAATCGTCGGATGCGAACTACTGCTTCTTCTAGATCCTCCATGCTGCTGGAGTAGCTCATCCGAACGTTCTCTGGTGCGCCGAAGCCTTCACCAGTAACTAAAGCAACGTGCTCCTGCTCTAAAAGATCATTTACCCAGGTAGTTACATTGTCGTAGCCGCCCATTTCCATAGCACCCTTAATGTTAGGGAACAAATAGAACGCTCCTTGTGGTTTCTTCAGCTCAAAGCCTGGCAATCCAGCAACTTTCGGATAGATAATATTCAAGCGTTCTTCAAAAGCAATCCGCATTTTCCGAACGGTTGATTGATCTCCTAATAACGCTTCAACAGCAGCAGCCTGGCTAACGGCTGTTGGATTACTGGTTGATTGAGAAACGATATCAGACATGCCTTTGATGATCTCTGCATTTCCAATCGCATAGCCAATTCGCCAACCAGTCATTGCGAAGGTTTTCGAAACACCATTGATAATGATGGTTTGTTTTGCAATCTCGTCAGATAATGACGCCATATATGGCGCATGCTTGCCATTATAAACCAATCGTGCGTAGATATCATCGGAAATGATCAAGATATCTTTTTCTACGGCCCATTCACCAATTACTCGTAATTCATCCTCTGTGTAGATCATCCCTGTTGGATTAGAAGGAGAATTCAGCAAGATAGCTTGAGTTTTGTCAGTTAATGCCTCATTCAGCTGTTCTACAGTGATTTTATAATCATTTTCCTGCTTAGTTTCCACTAACACAGGGACACCTTCAGCCAGCTTGACTTGTTCGCCGTAGCTAACCCAATAAGGAACTGGAATAATTACTTCATCGCCCTTATCCAAAATTGTTTGGAACAACGCGTACAAAGCAAATTTAGCTCCGCTGGTCACAATCACTTGGTTTGGTTTAAGATCCAAGCCGTAATCGCGTTTAGTAACTTGAATAATGGCATCCTTTAATTCAGGTGTACCGCCGGCAGCTGTATAGAAGCTGACCTTGCCACTTTTAATGGCTGCAATCGCAGCTTCTTCAATGTTATCTGGTGTTGTGAAGTCAGGCTCGCCGACTGTTAAACCAATCACATTGTGCCCTTGTGCTTTTAGTTCTCTTACTTTTGCGGTTGCTGCTAGTGTTACTGATGGTTCCAGGTTTTGTATACGTTTTGATAATTTCATCGCCCATAACTCCCCTACCAAGTTTTTTTAACTAACGTTTTGTATTTCTTCACCGTCTTCAAAAGAAAACAGGTAATAACTGATATTTCCTTCGTCATCCTTACCGGTAATTTCCCAGACCGGCTGATCCTTGAATTTGCCTAAATTAGCTTTTTCAATAGTGACCTCAGGATGGGCTGCTTGCATTTGCTTTGTTACAGCCTCTTCCGTCAAACCATCGGCAGCATCCAACACCTGGATGTTTTGGCCGGATTTAGGAATAATCACAACAATCTCTTTGCCCGACTGGTTCTCGCCAGTGACTGTAAAGTATGTTTGATCGCGATTGAACCAATAGAAATGCTCTACTGTTTCCAGGTTGGCATGTTGCTTAGCCAATTCAACTGCTTCATTTTTCGCTTGCTGCATCGGACGGTTGGAACGGATGAAAAGAATCGTTCCCGACACAATGATAATCAGCAGAACAGCAACTAAGCCGATGATCCATTTATTTACTTTTGATCTCCATGTATCCAAAAAGCATGACTCCTTTCAGATAAGCCCCATTATACCAAAAGAATTCACGTTCCTCACTCATTCTCAGCAGTTTTCTTAGAATTTAAAAAATTGTGGGTCTTTTCAATAATTTCCGGCAGGCTGGCTTCTTCGATCGGCAGCTCTTTTGGCAAAGCCTTACGCAGTCGTTGACCATAGCCGGCAGTTATAAAGCGACGATCCAAGAGAATCATCACTCCTTTGTCCGTTTCAGAACGAATCAGCCGTCCCAACGCTTGGCGCAATCTCAGAGCGGTATGCGGAACTGCTTCTTGGAAAAAGGGATTCACACCCTGTTCCTCTAAATACTCATTACGGATTTTCACCAGCGGTCGTCGTGGATTTTCAAAGGGCAGTCTAGTCACTACCATAATTTGCAAGACCTCACCTGGCAGATCCACACCCTCCCAGAAGCTGTCAGCACCAAACAGCAGGGCATCCTCTGAAAGCAAAAAGCGTTTCAGCAGTTTTTCCCGACTGCCGCCGATTCCTTGGGCTAGCACTTCCCGACCCTCATTCAACAGAGGCACCTTCAAGTGGTGATAGACCCGATTCAAAATTTCATGAGAAGTAAACAAGACTAAAATCGGCTTTTTCTCCGCTTCGGCTAGATCACGAATGACTTCAGCCAGGTATTGAGCATAACGCTCTGATGAAGATTCTTGAATCGCAATCCCCTCATCTGGCAGAAAAAGACGCGCTTGGCTGGCATAATCATAAGGACTTGGGATCACCTTGAGCGAAGCATCCGGAATGCCCCAGCGTTTCGGAAAATACTGACGATCACTGCCGGATTTCAAGGTTCCACCAATATAAAGAATCTGTTCATAGCGGTCATACCACTTTGCTTCTGGCAGCAATGAAGCAGTCAAATCTTGAAAATGCAAGGTTTGCCCACGGTCATCCAGCCAGTGTACGTAACGAGCAGCCCATTGTTCGCAAAAGGCTTCAAAGGCCTCCTGCTGCTGCTGCAAACTCTCGAACCAGTCGATAAACGTATTCCAGCGTGTTTGCTGTACAAGTGCAAAGCTTTCTTTATGCGTCATAAAATAGCTTTGACTTTGGCTGGCTAGGCTTAGAGCATCCTCGTACAAACGTTCTATTCGTTGAACCAGCTGTTCACCGGTTACTGATAAAGTATCCATCTGTTCTTTCGTAATAATCGTTGAATCCTTCGTTACCAGCTGTCCCAGCTCAGCATATAAATCGGTCAAGTCTTCGATTAATTCTTCACCTATGTCTTCCAGCAGCTCAATGCCATGAGACACAGCCTGATCTCCGGCAGCTAACTCCTGCCATTGTTGAAAGGCACCGACATCCTTTAAGCGATTGATTTCTCGCTGAATTCCGGTCACACTCAGTTGCCGAGTGCTGACCCGTTCTAGTACGCGATTCAAATGATGAGCTTCATCAATGATTAAATACGGACTAGCTGGCAGCTGAAAGGTTTTCCGCTGATCTTCCTGAGCTAAGAAAGCATGATTGGTAATAATGATATTGCTTTGCTTCAGCTTAGCCTGACGATGGCGTAAAAAGTCGACTTGATAAAAAGGACTGTGAGCGACCAACGTATCCATTCCTTGATGACCTACCTCTTGCCAAAAGGTATGCTGCAGGCTAGTCATATTCAATTCATCAAAATCACCAGATTCAGTTTGCGTTAGCCATACCAGCACAGCCATTTGATAAAAGGCATACTGCTTTTGTTCCGTTTCCTTCTGCAGGGTTTGATAAAAACGAGCCAAATCGATGTAATGGCTGCTGCTTTTCATCACTACCGCCTGCAACGGCTGATGCAATAGTTGATTTAAAGCTGGTATATCATGCTCCAGCATCTGCTCCTGCAGCAACAATGAAACGGTACTGACAATCAACGGCTTCTCTGGTGTTGCCAGATAACTCATTGGCAGCAAATAGCCCATGGTCTTTCCCAAACCAGTAGCTGCCTCCACTAAAACATTCTTCGCCGTTTTCTTATTGAAAAAATCAAACACCAAATTCATTAGCCGAGCTTGTTCTTTTCGAAAAACTAGCTGGCCTTGATACAGCCCTTCCTTGGCTTTCTTCGAGCGGGGATACGCTTTTTTCTCATAATAGGTTTCTTCATATAAAGGAACTGTTTTCTTCTTTAGTGCTAAGCCGTGAACAACTTCTAGCTTTGGTGACAGCGGCGTTGGATCATTCTTCATCTCCTCCGCCAGCTCAATTAAGTATTCTTGCGTTTGAAAAGCCATATGATCCGACAGACGAATAATTTCTTCCACCGTCACCAATGGCAAACTCTTGATCGTTTTCTCAATTTTTAACAATAATTGCGCTGTAACTTCGGCATCACTGTCTGCTTGGTGAGGGTTATCATGGGCTAATTGAAACTCATGAGCCAAGTCACTTAAGCGAAAGCTCAACGTTGTCGGAAAAAAGACCTGTGAAAGCTCTACGGTGTCAATCCCGGGAATACGCAGCTCAGGCATCCCGCAGCGAGCCAACTCATTGCTTAAAAAAGGATAATCAAAAAATATATTGTGTGCGACAAAGGTGGTGTCAGCTAATAGATTATAAATAGTTAAGGCCACATCTTCAAAATAAGGGGCTTTACGAACACGCTGGTTGGTAAGTCCGGTTAGATGCTGGATCTGTTTGGAGATCTTCTGATCCGGGTTAATATCGGTGGCAAATCGGCTGACAATTTGTCCATCTTCTACTAGTACACAGCCAAATTGAATAATTCGATCCGTCTTTGGATCTGTTCCAGTAGTTTCAATATCAACCACTGCATAAGTTTTAGTCATACTGCCCCTCCTCCTCTAGCATTATAGCTGAATTTCGATGCTTTTAACAACTTTCCAATTGAAGAAAAAAAGAGCCTTGAAAATTCTAGACAAAAAAAACCGAGTGCTAGTAAGCACTCGGCATAAATGTTGGTTTTAATTAAGCTTTTTCAACGTTAGTAGCTTGAGGTCCACGTTGTCCGTCTTCTACATCAAAAGTAACCGCTTGGCCTTCTTCTAATGTTTTGAATCCGTCACCTTGGATAGCTGAGAAATGTACGAATACGTCGTTTCCGTTTTCAGCTGTGATAAATCCGTAACCTTTTTCTGCGTTAAACCATTTTACTGTACCTTGTTCCATGTTAAACATCCTCCTAGGATAAAAATTGTTTTGTAATTGCTTGATTGGTGAATAAGGAAGATGTTGTTGGAAACAAGCTTGCCATATATTACCGTACAAAAAACTACATTCATTACTATAACACAAATTGTTTGAAAACTCTACCATGAACTCCTAAAAAACGCTTATTTTTTTAAAAGCGCAGGATTGCTAATAAGCTTTTCTCATCTGGCGCATCCTTTTGGTCCAGGACGAAAACCTGTCCGCCATTCTTGATTACATGGTCGGCTGTTTCGTTTAGTACCTGACGGCGATCGTATTCGGTATCTGGATCATCGCCAAAACCTGGTGTCAAATTGGAGGTTGCGATAAACAAATGAGAGACTCTGCCTTCCTTGGCAGCTTGCACAATATCTACCAATTGATCGATAAATTTCTTATTCATCATGGTTTGGTAGCTATCGGTTTCCTCCGCTGCTAATTCTTCAGCAATCTTGTCCGCACCTTTTTCAATATCGCTTAAGGCTGCTTGAGCCGGAGATGCTGATACGGCCGCTTTATCGGAATAGAATTTGTTTTTCGCTACCTTTTTAAATTGGGTTTGATTTTCTGGCAAAGCATAAAGATAGATTGGTAAATTTTCTGGGTTGTCAAACTCATTTTGCAGGAAGCTGTCCACTGCTTGATAGTAGTTGATCCAGTCGATTTCCACTTCTTCGTCTTTTGCATTTACACCGTGATAAGCTACACCTTCTTTAGAGCCCTGACCGCTGCCCTGTGCAGAGTAGTTCAGATTCCCGCCAGTTAATTCGTCACCTAAAGCTGTTACAACATCCACTGGTGCTCCTTCAGGCAGGTCAACTTCCTTCACAGACTTATTTTTAACGGAGTAAAGCTTCATTGAATCACGATTCAACGCCATTAAATAGTAAGGATAGTTGAATTGAGTATTTTTGATAATTGCCAATAAATATGGCAGATCACTTACATAATATTGATTGTCTACTTCTATACTAAGCCGATGAATATACAAGTCTTCGGCAGTCATAATGATTGCAACACTTTTGCTTCCGCTGCGCCAGAAAGACTGATCAGCTAGTAGTCGTTCGATTTTTTCTTGGAATGGTGCAAAGCTTTGATCGGCGTAACGTTTTTCAAAACGCTGCTTCGCTTCTTTTGCAAAGTTCTTGAAAAGAAGTTGATCCTTTTCGACTTCTTGGTGTGCTACGTGCGTGTTTAACATGAATGTTATGAACGGACCGTGTGCTTCCTCTGAAGTCAGTTCAGCGAGTAATTTTTTACTGATGTTTGCCATAAATGAACCCCTCCTAATAAAATCTTACAACTTCAGTTTAACACAGCTCTATCTTTACTTGAAATAATATGAAGCGAAGGATTTTTTATCAAAAGAAGAAAAGTATGGATAGCATTTATCTGCAAACTTACTCGCTTATTCCGGTAAAAGCCTTTTTTACTATAAGATGATGGAAATCGTCTAAGATATTTCTAATAGATTTCTTAGCATTTCGATAAGCAAGTTTCATGATTTTTTGAAGCGTTTCCTTTATGATATAAATATACCAATTATCCCGAATTGGTTTTTTCATACTTACTCCTACCAAGAGTAAATAACAACCTTCATTTCCACCATAGTGACGGCTATGGTGGTTTTTTTGTGATTGTTCCGCCTCGGGTGTTTTGCTACAATGAGAATAGGAAGCTACACCCCAAGGAGGATATGCATGAAAACAGCAGAAGAAATGTATAATTATTGCAGAGATAAGGGCTATTTTTCCGGATCTGACCGCAATTTTACTTTAAAGCTCTTTAACGTTATCGCAAACCATTTAGGCCAAGATGAAGAAGTAGTCGTTTGTTTTATTGGCGTACATAATCGCAAATCACCCACCAAGGATGATGGTTTTTATGGCTACGCTTTGACCAATCGCCGCTTTATGATGGGTCAAAAGCGCTTAATTGGCGAAGATTTGAAAAGCATTCCCATAAATAATTTGCAAGATATTCAGCTGAAGATGGATTCTACTACAGCTACCTTAACAATTTTTACTTCTGATAATCCGGTGAGTATCATGTTGACCTCCCTTGAAGCAGAGGATATTGTTCAGAGTCTTAAGCAGAATGCTCAGGAAGACACTGCGTTGCCGAAGAAGGAAAAACCGCAAGAATCCTTAAGCAAAGCTGAGCAGCTGTTGAAAATGAAGGAGCTGCTGGATGCTGGCATTCTTTCTGATGAAGAATTTGAACAAGTCAAAAAAGATATTTTACAATAAAAAAAAGCAACTGGCTCAAACGGTCGTGTGACCGTCTGGAGCCAGTTGTCTTTTCCTATTAAATCGCTGCTTTACCAGATTCTCTGGTGCGGATACGAATAACTTCTTCAATTGGATAAACGAAGATCTTGCCGTTACCGTAATCCTCAGAGTGGCAAAGATCGATAATCAAATCGATCACACTATCTACTGCTTCATCATCTAAGACAAAGCTGACATTTACTTTAGGTAATAAGGTAGTAATTATCTCTTGACCGCGTACATGGGACTTTTGTCCTTTCTGTGCGCCACAGCCTAGTACTTGGGTAACGGTCATACCGCTGATCTCCACTTCTCGATCAACAGCTGCTTTTAACTCTTCTAATTTTTCTTGACGAATAATCGCTTCTACTTTTTTCATACTATTCCCTCCAGTTTAAGAATCCAAGCCCATAAAGGTTGGGTAGGCATTTTCATCGTGTTCGATTTGATCCAAGCCAATTGCTTCTTCATGTTCAGATACGCGAATTGGCATAATCGCTTTGATAAATGAGATAATCAAGAAGCTGGCAACCCCTGCAAAAACTAATGTAATCCCGATGCTGGCAAGCTGTGCTAGGAATAGATCCATTGAACCGTAGATGAGTCCTGTTCTTCCACCTACAGCAGGATCAGCAAAAATCCCAGTAACAATTCCGCCGAAAATTCCTCCAACACCATGACAACCAAACGCATCCAAGGCATCATCCAACCCTAGTTTTTGTTTGATGATTGCAATAAAGAAGTAACAGAAGGGACTAACAAACGCGCCAATTAGAATACTAGACCAAAGAGAGACAAAACCGGCACCTGGCGTAATTGCTACTAAGCCAACTACTGCACCTGTACATGCGCCTACTACAGTTGGTTTTCCATTCGTGATTTTTTCAATCAACATCCAAGAAAGCATTCCACAAGCAGCAGCTGTATTAGTCGTCAGCATCGCGTGAATCGCTAAACCATCGGCTGCTAATGCTGAACCGCCATTGAATCCAAACCAGCCAAACCATAATAAGCCTGCACCTAATACAACGAAAGGAACATTATGTGGACGATATTCTGTCAAATGATATTCGCGACGACGTCCTAAAACAATGGCCAATACTAAACCTGAAATTCCTGAACTGATATGCACTACGTTCCCACCGGCAAAATCAATTGATCCGATTTGATCTAAGAAACCGCCGCCCCAAACCATGTGAGCCATTGGGAAGTAAACAATCGGCAGCCATAAAGCGATAAAGAGAAAGATTGCGGAGAATTTCATTCTGCCTGCAACCGATCCGGTTAAAATTGCTGTAGTGATTAAAGCAAACATCATTTGGAAGAATGCGAATAGACCTTCAGGTATCCCGTCACCTTCAGTCATAGATACACCATTGAAAAAGACTTTATCCAAGTTTCCAATGAAGCTTCCTTCGCCGCTAAACGATAAAGAGTAACCGACTGTAATCCAAATCAGTGAGGCTAGCCCCATGGTACAGATTACCATCATCATGGTGTTTAAGATATTTTTGCGTCGCTCTAATCCTCCATAAAAGAAAGCTAACGCAGGAGTCATTAGAAACACCATTGCCGAACAAATTAAAATAAATCCAATATTCCCTGTCATAACACACACCTCATTCTTTAATATGTTACATATTCTAACACCATACAGAAAAATTACCAGTGATTTCCAAGCTTTTTTTCATCTTTTTCTAATTTAGTAACTATTCATGTTAGAAAACCTTACATTTATAATCGGTTTTTTTATCTGTTAATTGGTTTAGTAGCGATTATTTCACTAACAATAGAGTATAAAAAAAGACCGGATTTCTCCGATCTTACAGCTCATGAAATTCTTTGTATACTTCCTGTTTCTTTAGCTGATTACGCTTAGCCACTTCTTTAATCGCTTCTTTAGAAGAAAGGCCTGTTGCTATCAGATGCTCAACCTGCTCTTTCAAACTGCCTTCTGGAATTTCTTCCTCAACAACTTCCGAAGCTCCTGCTATCAGCAGGCAGCATTCTCCTTTTAAAGGATGCTCTGCCAAATAGTCAATCACTTCTTGCATGCTTCCGCGAATGTATTCCTCATAAAGCTTAGTGAGTTCTCGACAGATTACCACTTGTCGATCCTCTAGAACCTGTTCCGCATTCTTCAGCGTTTCCTTTACTCGATGCGGCGATTCGTAAAAAATCATGGTACTTGTTTGATTCTTCAACTGCTCCAGCTCTTTTTTCTGTTGGCTCTTTTTTCGCTGTAAAAAGCCATAAAAATAAAAAGGCTGAGGTGCCAGTCCTGAAGCAATCAATGCGGTCATCCCGGCAGTCGCCCCCGGCAAAGAGACAACCGGAATATTTTCTGCGATACAGGCTGCTACCAGCTCCTGACCAGGATCGCTAATCGAAGGCATTCCAGCATCACTTACCTGCGCGATTGTTTGTCCTTCTTTTAAAAGTGCAAGCAGTTCAGGAATCCGTTCGCGATAATTGTGCTCATGAAAGCTTTTTTGCGGAACCTTGATCTCGAAATGATTCAGTAATTTTTGCGTATTCCGCGTATCTTCACTAGCAATCAAATCTGCTGCCTGCAACGTTTTAACACTACGAAACGTCATATCCTCTAAATTGCCGATCGGCGTGGGAACAAGGTATAAGGTGCCCGTGTCGTGACTGCCATAGCTTCTTTGAATGTTCACTCATTCGTCCTCCTTGTCTCATTGAAAAAACCGGAACGAATTGTCCCGGTTTCATTTCCCTTGTTTGCTTTCGCGATAAATGACATCTAAACAAAATGCGCAAGGCTCATCGTGTTCCCGTCTGGACCCGTACAATAAGTTGCAGACATGGAAGCCATCTTCATAAATTTTTTCCAAATTCATCCGAGAACGTGACAGCTCTTGGCGTTCATCAGTAACCGGCGAAGCTTTCTGGTTCATTTCGCGAACCCGCTCTCTTAACCGTTCATTTTCCATTTCCAAGGTAGCATTTTTCTCAATTAGTTCTAGCAGATCTTCCTTCATCTCAGCTAGCTCGGCTACATTATGCTGCATTTCCTGCTCTAAACGATTCAGCCCATCATAAAGCGAACGTCTATCCATCATGCTGATCACCTGCTTTTACTGCCTGCAGCTCACTATAGTCGTATTCAATAGCAGTTTCTCGTCCAGGCAGACGAACTTTAATTACACGACTTAACAAGTTCAGGCCGATTACCCGCCCCTTGCCGTCTGGTGTTTGGACTTCTTTTCCGTAGTCTGGTAATTCACGTTTCGCAGCTTCATATTCGGTATTTTCATACTTCAAGCAGCACATTAAACGGCCGCATAAGCCTGAAATTTTGGTTGGATTCAAGGACAATCCTTGATCTTTGGCCATTTTAATCGACACAGGAATAAAGTCTCCCAAGAAGGTCGAACAGCATAACGGTCGACCGCAAGGACCAATCCCGCCTAAAATCTTCGCTTCATCACGTACGCCAATTTGGCGAAGTTCGATTCGAGTCCGAAACACCGAAGCTAAATCCTTCACTAATTCACGGAAATCTACCCGACCATCCGCAGTAAAATAGAAGATCATTTTGCTGCGATCGAAGGTATACTCCACTTGAATCAGCTTCATTTCTAGTTCATGATCCCGAATTTTTTCTTTGGCTACTTTAAAGGCTGCCTGCGCATCGCGTTCATTCTCCAGCGCTTTTTGCAGTTCTTTTTCTGAAGCTTTATGCAAAATTGTTTTTAAATCATCTGATAAATCACTAGAATCCATCTCTAATTTAGGGATGGCTACAGTGGCAATCTGATGCGCTTGTTGTGATTCAACTAATACTTTTTCATTATAATAGTATTCGTTTTTGCCTGGTGCATAATAATAAATATGCCCTGCTTCGCGAAAACGGACACCGACAACTTCAACCATTGGTCTCCCTACTCTCTGTAAAAAATAACATTAAGCAAATATAACATGCAACGTTATTTGTTCTGCAATATTTTGAAAGGATACATTGGCCTCTAGTTTCTGATTGGCAAGTAAAATCTCTTCTAACAGATGGTTATAGAAAGCGATGGACTGTTGATTTTGCTGAAGCATTTGATTACGCTTTTCTTTTACATAAAATGCCAGCATTTCAAAGGCTGTTCGCTGCTGCATCTTGTCCTTGAAAACTTTTACTAGTTTTTTTTGTACATAGATAAAGGCCTGCGGGTCCTGTTTTTCAAGGTAACTATACCATTGAATAACAGTATCCTTAGATTCATTAAACCATTCATCCTTTGATATTTCAACTGCTTTTGTATAACTATTTGTTAAATTCGTCAAGAGTTTCGCTGATTTGAGAGGGATATGGGCTTCTTTTTCCAACTGTTCGACCAATTTTTCTGTCGACAAGGCTTGAAAATGAATTATTTGACAACGTGAACGAATGGTCGGAAGGATCTTGCCGATTGCCTGTGTTTCTAAAATGATCATAAAATTCGCTGGCGGTTCCTCCAGAAATTTCAATAAGCTGTTGGCAGAATTGGTATTCATCCTTTCTGCTTCATGAATTAATACAACCTTTTTAGCTGATTCAAATCCGCTTTTCCCCAGCTCTACCTGCAGCTGGCGAATCTGTTCTACCTTGATGGTTTGACCATCTGGAGCGACCTCCACGACATCGGGATGCTCATGGTTGCCGATTCGCAGACAGTTGTTGCATTCTTCACACGGTAGTCCGTCTTTTAAGGACAGGCAGAACAGGTGCTTGGTAAACCATAAAGCCATTTCCGCTTTTCCGGTTCCCTGATCCCCTTCAAAAAGATAAGCATGGGCTAAACGACCATGCTTAAAGCTGTTCTGTAGTTGACGGAAAACAACCGGTTGAAGTTGTTGTAGTTTTTCTGCTTCTGTCATCTTAGTATTGGTGGAACCCTTCTACCGGCATTACGAACACGGTGGCTCCGCCTACTTCAACTTCCACTGGATAAGGAACTTGACCATCCAATGAAATATCCAAGGTAACAGGTGTCGTTACGTATTGGGTACGGGACTGACAAGTTTCCTTGATTAATCCCAGTGCTTCTTCTACCCGTTCATCTTCAATCCCGATGATAAAGGTGCTGTTGCCAGCCTTTAAAAATCCACCAGTAGAAGAAAGCTTGGTCGCACGGATGTTGGCATCGATAAATTCATTTGCTAAACGGTTGGAGTCCTTGTCTTGCACAATGGCCATAATTAATTTCATTTTCTACACCTCTCTAGTTTTGAAAATACTTAGGGTAACGGGAGATTAATTCGTAAAAACAATCCTCCACGACTAATTCTAGACGTTTTCTAGCGTCGATTTTAATAATACGTTCGGCGTGTTCATCTGCCAATTTTAAATAGGCATGACGTACCCGTTGATGAAATTGCAAGCCTTCTGCATCTAGTCGATCAATTTGATTGGTGCGACTGCTCATAATACGCTGCAGACCAGTATCAGAATCAACGTCTAAGTAAAGAGTGACATCAGGAACAGTTCCTTCAATGGCAAATTCATTAATTTGAGCGACTTCTCGCATCCCAATTCCCCGACCTGCTCCTTGATAAGCCAACGAGCTGTCGACAAAACGGTCACACAGCACAATTTTACCTTGCTCTAAAGCAGGCCAAATTTTCTCAATCAGATGCTGTCTGCGAGCTGCTGCATAAAGCAGTGCTTCTGTCCGATCATCCATTCGATCATTCTTAGGGTCCAAAATCACTTGGCGAATCTTTTCAGCGATCGGAATCCCACCAGGTTCTCTAGTTTTTACGATGTCCTTGGTGGCTACCTGCTGTAAGAGAGGAAACAATTCCTCAATCACGCTTGTCTTGCCAGCGCCGTCTGGACCTTCAATAGTAATAAATAAGCCGTTCACTCTTCGTTGCCTCCATTAGTTCTATTCTCATTGTACACAAAAACGTCGTGAAAGAAAAACCTAGAGTTCACGACGTCCTTCCACCGCTTTTAACAAAGTCACTTCATCTGCATATTCAATGTCGCTGCCAACGGACAAGCCGTGGGCCAAACGCGTAACTTTTATCCCTGCCGGTTTGATCAGCCGCGACAAGTACATGGCGGTTGCTTCCCCTTCAGTCGTAGCGTTGGTGGCAATAATGACTTCTTTCACTTCATCGTCATGCAGACGCTTAATCAATGGTGCGATATTGATATCTTCCGGGCCAGTCCCCTCCATAGGCGACAGAACACCGTGAAGCACATGATACAATCCGTGATAATCCCGAACCTTTTCCAGAGCCATAACATCCTTAGGCTCCTCTACTACTAAGATCGTACTGCGATCTCGAGTGGTATCACGACAAATTTCACAAGGATCTTCTTCAGTGATGTTGCCGCAGACACTGCAAAAATGCAGGTCCCGCTTCACACTGATCAGTGAGCGGGCAAAGTCATTTACGGTTTCATCCTTCATATCAATGGTAAAGAAAGCTAAGCGCGTAGCCGTTTTCTGTCCGATTCCCGGCAGCTTCATGTAGCTTTCGATTAGTTTTGCTATTGGTTCTGGGTATTGCATGGACTACTTCCTTTCAACCGAAAAGCAATTAGATCCCAGGTAATCCTTTGGTGTATTTACCCATTGTTTCTTCGGTTTCTTCGCTTATTTTTGTTAGCGCATCATTGACTGCCAAGATAACCATATCCTGCAGCATATCTGGATCTTCTGGATCAATTAATTCTGGATTGATTTCCATTGCTTTCATCGTTTTATCTCCAGTGAAAACAACTTTTACTAAATCATTAGCAGATGCACCGAAAAATTCTTTTGCATTCAATTCTTCTTGTGCCTTCATCATTTCCTTTTGCATTTTTTGCATTTGTTTCATCATACCTTGCATATTTCCCATTCCACGCATCACAATTGATCACTTCTCTTTCTTCTTTTTATCGATTAATTTTTCTATTATTATAGCTCACTTTAGATAGTAATTATCAAAAGCTGCTTAGAGCTAACTTGAAGCAAGTTATAACAAATTCTTCAAATTTGTCTGCATATTGCAGAGCGATTAGTCTTCTTGAATAGTAACTAAATCACCGAAAAGGCTTTTGGCTTGTTCAACGACTTGGTTTTCTTCCGGAATTAGTTCGATTTCGCCTTCTTCTTCCGTGTCGCTGACTTCCGGCTTCAGGTCTTTGTGCTGACTGACATAAGATTGGCGCAAACGCGGCCAGCTTTCTCGGGTAATAAAGACAAAATCTGGTGAGTAATCCTTAATCATTAGTCCTAATGAGTTTTGCATATTCGTACGTAATTCTTCGTTACCGTCTGCCCGCTGACAAACAATCTCATAATCAAAAGCTAGCAGCAGTAAGCTTGGTCCGGCGGCAACTGGCTCACTGGCCTTAAGCAGCGCGCGTTGTGTCACCGGTAAAGCCATCAGTAAGTCTTCCCATACGCCACGAATTCCTTGCAGATGATCCTTAGTCGCTTCAGACAGAACCTGGTAAACCCGTTCAGTCGGAATCCGATAAGCACTGCTGGTTTTCTTTGGTGCTCTTGCCTTTGGCTCTTCAGCTTTGGCTTGAGGGGCAGGTCGCTCCTTCAGCTGCTTGACTTCCGTTTGCAGCTGCACGATCTGACGTTTCAGCTCAAGAATTTCCTCACTGTTCACAGGAGCCGCTGCTGCAGGTTCTCCACCACTAACAGCTGGCGCTGCGTTGACTGGAGGTGCGGCTAGTTTTACCGTGGCAACCTCCAAATAGACATTGGCATGGTTGGTAAAACGAATTTCATTTTGCGTCTCGCTTAAAATCTTAATCATCCAATAGAAGCGATCAGCTGGTGTCTTCTCCGCCAACTCTTTGAAGGCTTCTGTTAAGTTGACCCGATCATTCAATAACTGCGGTGCTTGCTGATACATCAGCAAATCACGGCAATACAACAGTAAATCCTCCGTTAAGCGACGGGCCTCTTTCCCTTCTGCCAAAATATTTTCCAGCACCTCTAAAGCTGCACTGACATTTTGCGCTAAGCAGGCAGAAATAAAGGCATCCATCATTTCAGTAGTTAAGCTGCCGGTAACGGCTAGAGCATCAGCTAAGGTAATTGTTTCGTCACTAAAGGAAATCGCCTGATCCAAAATACTCAAGGCATCCCGCATCCCGCCTTCAGCAGCACGAGCAATTACTGACAAAGCCTGCTCCTCATAAGTCAGGTTGCTGGCATCTAAAATGTACTGCATCCGACCGACAATCGCTTGTACCCCGATTCGCTTGAAATCAAAGCGCTGTGTTCGTGAAATAATTGTCGCCGGAATCTTATGCGGTTCCGTGGTTGCTAAAATAAAAATCACATGCTCTTTTGGCTCTTCCAAGGTTTTCAACAAAGCGTTGAAGGCCCCAGTGGAAAGCATATGTACTTCATCGATAATATATACTTTGTATTCAGCAGTCGTTGGCGCATAGTTCGCCCGATCGCGAATGAAGCGGATCTCTTCGACACCATTATTGCTGGCCGCATCAATTTCAATAACATCCTCTTGGCGTCCCTCGGTAATCGAACGGCACATTTCGCATTCATTGCATGGTTCTCCGTCGACACTGTTGGGACAGTTGATGGCTTTGGCAAAGATTTTTGCAGCACTGGTTTTCCCGGTTCCTCTCGGTCCAGTAAACAAATACGCATGGGAGGTCTTTTTTTGTTTTATCGCATTTTTCAGCGTTTTGGTAATAGCCTCTTGTCCAACCACATCGTCAAAACGCTGCGAACGCCAGACACGATATAGTGCTTGATATGCCATAGTCACCCTCTTTTCTTTTGTGCCCTGCTTTAAAATCACCGCTCCCTATTATACGTGATTTTGTCAAAAATTACTACATTAATCCAGCTGGCTTAGCGAGTTTTTAAACTTGAAAAATCTTTATTTCTGAGCCCGATATTCTCTATGATATAATAAAAAAAGATATCTTAAGGAGGCTATTTTATGGGACTAATTAAAGCAGCAACAAGCACCATTGGCGGCGGCTTAGCGGACCAGTGGCTAGAGGTCATTGAACCTGCTGATATGGGGCAAACGACTGTTATGACTAAAGGCGTTGCCGTGCGTCAAGACGATCGCCGGGGATCAAATAAAAAAGGAACCAAGGACGTAATCACCGATGGTTCCGTGGTTCACGTTTACCCAAATATGATGATGCTTTTAGTTGACGGCGGCAAGGTCATTGACTTTACGGCTGAAGAAGGCTATTACACAGTGAAAAATGATTCTGCTCCTTCTATGTTCCAAGGTTCACTGAAGGAAGCCATCGCTGAAACCTTTGATCGCTTTAAATATGGTGGCGTGACTCCTCAAAAGCAGCAGGTTTATTACATTAACCTGCAGGAAATCAAAGGGATCAAGTTTGGCACACCCACACCATTGAACTATTTTGACAACTTTTATAATGCGGAGCTGTTTTTGAGAGCCCATGGTACGTACTCGATTAAAATTACCGATCCTATTTTATTCTTTGCCAATGCGGTACCGCGCAATCTGGAACAGGTGGACATTTCCGATATTAATGAACAATACCTGCAAGAATTTCTAACTGCCCTGCAAACAACCATCAACCAGTTGTCTGCTAACGGTGAGCGCATTTCCTATGTGCCATCAAAAAGCATGGAGCTGAGCAAATACATGTCCAATGTCTTGGATGATAACTGGCGTGAACTTCGCGGGATGGAAATTGTTTCTGTGGCAGTCGCTAGCATCTCTTATACTGATGACTCAACCGAACTGATTAACATGCGCAATAAAGGTGCCATGCTGGGTGATCCGGGAATTCGCGAAGGGTACGTGCAAGGTTCAGTCGCTCGTGGAATGGAAGCAGCAGGAAGCAATCAATCTGGCGCCGGCAATGCCTTCTTTGGAATGGGCATGGGAATGAATACGGGTGGCTCTTACCTGTCTCAGGCTTCAGAAACCAACCAGCAGCAAGCCCAGCAAAAACAAGCCCAGGGCGATACTTGGACCTGTCCGAAATGCGGCACTGAAAACTCAGGAAAATTCTGCAGCAATTGCGGCGAACCAAAGCCGGCTTCAGCGGACGCGGCAGCAACACCAAAAATTCAAATGAAATGCAGTGAATGCGGAGAAATCGTTGACTTGAGCAATGGCGTACCGAAATTCTGTCCTCATTGCGGCAAACCCTTTAAGGGAATTCCGCTGGATTAAGGAGGAAACTAATGGCTGATGTATTAACACACCATTGTCCCAACTGTGGCGGTCCTTTGACCTTTAACCCAGACGATCAAAAATTTCATTGCGATTATTGCTTGAGTATCTTTACTTCAGCCGATATTGACGAATTTGAAGCAAAGCATCCGGTAGAATCGGCGATTTCGGCAGAGGAAAAGGCCGAAACAGATGCAATGGACGTATTCAATTGTCCCAGCTGTGGGGCGGAAATCGTCACCGATGCCACTACAGCAGCAACCTACTGCTATTTCTGCCACAATCCGGTGATTTTAGCTGGGCGCTTATCGGGAGAGCTTTTGCCTAACAAAGTTTTACCTTTTCAAATTGATCGCCAAAAAGCGGAAGAACAATTTTTGGCTTGGACAAAGAAAAAATGGTTTATTCCGAAAGACTTTTTTAACAAGTCTCAAATTGAAAAGCTGACGGGTGTCTACTTTCCCTATTGGGTAGTGGATGCTCAGACACGAGGAGAATATACGGGTAAAGGGACTTCTGTGCGCGTCTGGGTTGTCGGAGATATCGAATATACCGAGACGAAGATTTACCAAGTCTACCGCAAAGGGAAAGCAACCATTAACAATTTAGTAAAAAATGCGCTAACCAAAAATCTTCAACAGAAAATGGTGGAGGCGGTTCAGCCCTTCCCGATTGATCAAGCAGTCGATTTCCAGACCGAATATCTGTCAGGCTTCCAGGCGGAGAAACGGGATATTGAAATTGCCGATATTACTCCTGAATTGCAGCAGGAGCTGAAAAAATACACCAATGATCTGCTGAGAGATACGGTTTCCGGCTATACCACCTTTAATAAAACCGGCAGCTCAGCAGCGATTAATTGGCAAAGCAACCATTACATGCTGCTGCCAGTTTGGCTGGTGACTTATCAGGGGAATAATGACAAGGTGTATTATTACGCCATGAACGGTCGAACGGGTAAAGTTAGCGGTATCTTGCCTATTAGTAATAAACGTCTGGCCTGGTTTTCATTAGGTATTTTCGTTGTTACGGCGATCATTATGTTGTTAGCGGGGTATTTCGTATGAGAAAGCTTATCTGGTTATTAGGCCTTTTACTAGTACTTGTTCCGGTAGGCGCTTTTGCTGCCGATGATACTGTTATTGATGAAGCCGCTCTGTTCACTCCTGAGCAGCAAACAGAACTGGCTAGTCTCGCCGATACGCTGAACGAGAAAATGGAAGGACAAGCCTTTGTCTTAACCACTAATTCGAATACAGAGGACCCGCAGCTGTTTGCTAACCAGCAGCTGAAAGCACGAGTGGGTGAAGACGGAAACGGCGCACTGCTGCTGTTAGATATGGGACAACGACAGCTTTATCTCACTTATTCGGGCAATATGATTGATTATATTACCGATCAAAGACGCGATAACATTCTAGATGCTGTCGAAGAAGCCATGCGGGATGGAAATTATTACCAAGCAGCCTCAAGCTATTTTACAATGGCCAGCGAATATGTCGATGCCGGTATTCCAAGCAATCACTATCGCGTTGATGGTGAAACTGGCGAAGTCGATGGCCAAACTAGTGAAGTCACTGAACCGCGTTCCCTGACTGAAACAGATGCAATTACTGCTTTGGTTGTAGGATTCATTGCCGCAATCGCCTTCTTCATTGTTGTCCGTATGCGATACCAGTTGAAGTTAGGAACCTATCGTTACCCGTATCGGGAACAATCCAGACTGGAATTAGAAGAGCGCCAAGATCAGCTGGTGAATTCCTTTGTCACCACGCGGCGAATTCCTAAGCCTTCCAAAGATAATAATGGCGGCGGTGGTTTCGGCGGTGGCGGCAGTACGACCAATTCCAGTGGTGGTGGAACCTTTGGCGGCGGCGGACGTGGTTTTTAACAAAATTCGTTATTTTTATAGTAGTTAACAGGAATCAAAACAACTGATTCCTGTTAATTATGGTGATTTTTGTAACGAAATAAGTAAAGACTTTCTTTCTTAATCTCGTTTAAAGCCTGAGAACACTTGAATTCAGCAGGATACTTTGCTAGAATTTTAGGGTTAAGAGAAAAAAAGGAGATTATTGATGCAAAATAAAAGAAAAATTCCCTTGCTTTTTGTAATTTTAGGTCTTTTTTTACAATTATTCACAGCAATTCCGGCACAAGCAGCCGATGATTTTACGATTAAAGCGGAGGCCGCCTTTGCGATTGATGCGGATTCGGGTAAAATCTTTTATGATCAAAATGGAAGCACCCCTTTGGCCATTGCTTCTGTTACTAAAATGATCACGACTTATTTAGTTTTGGATGCTATAAAGCAGCAAAGGACGACTTGGGATGCCCAGGTGCCTATTTCGGATTATGCAGCCGAAAATAGTACCAACCCAGAGTTATCCAACGTTCCTTTAAGTAAAGATCAAACCTATTCGGTGAAGGATTTGTATGATGCAGCCATTATTGAATCGGGAAATGCCGCTGCAATTGCCTTAGCTGAGTTTTTAGCTGGCAGCGAGCATGCCTTTGTAGATCAAATGCGTCAGCTGGTAGCCAGCTGGGGAATTACTGATGCGATTTTAGTGAATGCTTCTGGACTGAATAATTACTTTTTAGGAGATCGACGTTATCCTGATACAGGTGAAGAAGACGAGAACATGATGTCAGCCCGCAGTGTGGCCATTGTTGCTCGCCATTTGATTAAGGATCATCCTGAATATTTAGAAACATCCAAGGTTGCCAAAACCCAGTTTGCCCCAGGAACTGATTCCGCGGTTGAAATGGAAAACTCCAACAGTATGCTTCCAGGTTTAGCCAATGCCAAAGAAGGCGTAGATGGATTGAAAACCGGTACAACTGAAAAAGCCGGCGCCTGCTTTGCTGGAACAATGGAGCGTGACGGCCGCCGTGTCATCACAGTGGTATTGAATGCGTCAAACGAAGTCCGTGATAAAAATGCCCGCTTTGTTGAAACGAGTAATTTGATGGATTATTGCTTTAATAATTGGCAGCTGAAAACAGTTGATCTAGCTAATCAGCCGATGACTGGCGAAACTGAGCTTCCTGTTGTTGACGGTAAGCAAGAAGAGGTTCAACTGCAAAATGATGGCGTTGTTCAGGTTTGGGCGCGTAATGATATGGATTTGAATCAACTAACGACGGAAACCCAGATGAATGACACCTTACTGAATGACGGGAAATTAATTGCCCCAGTACGTAAAGGTGAAAAGCTTGGTGTGACTACAGTCAAATTGAATCAAGATGATTTAGGTTATGTTGATCCCAATGAAGCGCCTAGTGCCAGCGTAGTTACCAGCAGCTCAGTTGAAAAGGCCAATATCTTTTTGCTGATTTGGCGAAAAATTCTAGACTTTTTTAATTAAATGAAAGAACCGAGGATAGCTGCAGTACCCCCTTTTGGAGGTTGCAACGTTCCTCGGTTCTTTTTAACTGCTTGCTCGGATGGGGAAATACAGTTCAACTTCCCCTTCTGAAAAGCTTGGCAGATAATGCTCCTGCACAGCGCCAGCTAATTCAACCTTTTCTAAGGGAAAAACCTGCCCCAGCATCAGCTGAGTCGCTTCGTCAATCCGCTCGGCATCCGTTTTAATCGTTAGATAGGTCATTGCAGGAATTTCCCAGCGAATCCAGCCAAGAGGCGGTACTGCTTCCGCGGGTACTTGAACCCCTGCCAAATAGCGTCCTTCTTTTTGCCACGGCTCCAGCCAGTGATCGCCGTCACTCATGAGGCCCCATAAATGCAGCTGGCTCATATCGGCGGCATCGATCAGTCCGGCAATTTCCTCAAAGTGCTGATTCATTTGATCCCACAGCAAGGGAACCCACGAGCTTGATTCCTCGGCAAGTCCTCGACCTTCCTTGCCAATTACATAAAAATTAGGTGATTGCACGCGATTAATTCCTTTAATGTCCATAAATTTTCCTCCTAAATTCACTGATCAAGCTCATTATCATCAATCTTTAGCTATCTAAAGATAAAAAACTTTCGCCTTTAGTACAACAGTACAACTAGCTATTCTTCTTTTTTCTAAATCGAAGCGCAGGAAGAACTAACGCGATAAACCACCAGCGCTTTTTTATACCAATGAAGCTTCTTGATAAAGCCCAATATAAACTATCCTTCTTGCCAATCATTGTAATTATAACAAGTTTTCTAAAAAAATAGCAGTAATATGATGTGGCGCCCCCTGTTAAAGTTATAACGTGTTATAATGAAAAAAAGGAGATGCTTGTGATGGGAAAATTAAAGGTTCGTAAAATTGGTAATTCAGTTGGCGCACTTTTTCCAAAGGAATGGGGCTTACAGGACGGAGATATTTTAGAATATACCAAGGAAGGAAACAATTATATTCTAAATACCCAAAGTGCTGCCAAGCAGCATGACCGTCAGCTAATTGAAGAAAGCTTCGCTGATTTTGAAGTCGGTCGTTTTTCAACAGAAGAACAAATGAAGAAAGAGCTTGGAAACTATGGCTGGGGAGAATGAGCAAAAAAACTATCTGATTTTCTATGCAGCAAGCTTTACGGAGAGTCTAAAGGAGAACATTCGAGAGTGGGAAGAAGAGCTGGCTATTCCCGAGGAAAAGATCCGCACGTTTATCCAGTCGATTGACCGCTCGATAAATTTACTTAAGCTTTTTCCTGAGATGTACGAAAATGTCGCATCTATCTATGGTTTTTCGGAGCCTACTTATCGGATTTTAATTGGGAGCATCTATGGAATCTTTTATCGGATTGATCATGAGAATAAACGCATACTCATTGGAAATTTTTTTAAACAGAAACAATTGCACTTGCGCTTTTAGTCCAAGTAATCTGATTTCCATATCAAAATAGAAAAACAGAGCAGAACAATCCATACATGATCACTAGTGACCATGCATGGATTGTTTGATCTTTAAGTATCGTACATAATTTTTTCAATCAACTCTGCTAGCTGTGTGGATTGAAGGTTCCCTTTAGCAAGCCTACTGAGTATTAACAAAATGATCGGCTAAAAATCCTTCTCTGGCATTTTTTCTTGAATAATTTGCTATACTGATTGTGAAAGAGGTGTTAGGATGTATATCGCAAGAGATATAACTGCTCTTATTATTTATTTCATGATTATTGTTTTACTCAATATTTGGATAACCAAAGCTGGAAAAGAGGAACGTCTGCGTAAAAATCTGCTGGGGACCGGTGGATTTCTTATCCTGTACTTTTTATTAATCGAGATCCAGGAACGAACCTTTTATTTGGCCCTTCCAGTTGGTTTTTATTTGTTGTTCCACTTTTTCTATTTTAGAGAAAAGGCAAGACTGCGTAATGGCTGGCTATTCAATCTGTTTTTAATTAGCCTGTTTGCCTATTTGGGTGTTCTCTCCCTTACCTCAGCTTCTCTAATTACTATCGGGATCCTCTTTGTCTTGGGCGTACTGGGTATTTTGGTGCTGCTCTTCGGTTTTTATGCCCTGATTATTTTTCTGCTTTGGAACAGCTACTTGGTTTTTAAACGAGAATCTCATTCACTAGCCAACCTGCTAACCTTAATCTTGGCTTTGGGTGTGATTGTTGCTAGTGCTATCCGCAGATTTGGGACACAATTTGTTCCTAGCTGGTCAGCGCCGCTGTTGCTTATTCCTACGGCGATTCTGATCTATCTGTTTATTGTCTTTTGGAATTTTTTATCGATTTCTTTAATTTATCAGCTGAATGACCCTAAGCCAGATCAAGATTATGTAATTGTACTGGGAGCCGGACTGATCCAAGGGGAAAAAGTCTCCCCCTTGTTAGCCAAGCGAATCGATCGAGCGATTGCCTTTTACCATAAGCAAAGCCGCAAAACCTTGTCTCCGCCTCAATTGTTAATGTCTGGCGGCCAAGGTTCAGATGAAAAGGTTCCAGAAGCAGTCGCCATGAAAAACTATGCCTTAGAGCAAGGAATTCCGGAAGAGGAAATTCTAATTGAAACACATTCCACAACTACCTTGGAGAATATGCGCTTCAGCAAAGATATTATGGAACGGGAAAAACCAAGCGGCTATCGCGCGATTTTTGCCTCCAACAACTATCATATCTTTCGAGCAGGCATGTATGCCCAGCAGGTTGGCTTAAAGGCGGATGGTATCGGTGCAAAAACAGCGAAATATTATTTACCGAATGCCTTTTTGAGAGAATTCGCTGCTCTTTTAGTGATGAACAAGCGAATTCACATCATCATGGGCGCCCTCATTACCTTCGCTAGCGTTGGGCTTGCATTACTTCAATTGTTTCTTGACTGGTATGTCCGTTAAAGTCCTCGCTTGAGGGCTTTTTTTGTTAGAATTCTTGGTATTCAGCAGGATTTTGATTTTTCAAGCGGCCGTCTGGTTTAGATAAGCCATTGATTAGGGTCATTTCCTCAGCGGTCAGCTGGAAATCAAAAATATCTAGATTGGCTAATTGTCTCATAGTGCTGGAGGCCTTAGGAATTGGCAGTGTGTCCAATTGAATTTCCCAGCGCAGAATAATTTGCCCCACATTGCGGCCATATTTATTGGCGATTTCTGACAAAACAGGATGGTTAATTATTTCGCTGGCACGGCCTAGCGGGCTCCAGTCCTGCGTCAAAATGCCGCGTTGCGCATTGTATTCCCGTTGTTTTTCCTGATTGAAGTAAGGATGCAGCTCAATTTGATTGATTACTGGCAGTACACCGGTTTCAATTTCCAAGCGTTCCAGGTGTTCAGGTAAAAAATTAGAAACCCCAATCGAACGAACCAAACCAAAACGCTGCGCTGCAATTAAGGCTTGCCAAGCTTCTACATAACGGTCTTCCTTGGGATTAGGCCAATGAATCAAGTACAGATCGTAATAATCCAAACCTGCCCGCAGCAAAGATTCTTGAATCGTAGTAATGGCCTCATCGTAGGCATGATGTCTGCCTGGAAGCTTTGAAGCAACGATGATTTCCGAGCGCGGAACCTCTGAACGGCGAATGGCTTCCCCTACCGCTCCTTCATTTTCATAGTTAAAAGCCGAATCCAGTAACCGATAGCCGTTAGACAAGGCTTGAACCATCGTATTTACCCCTTCTAAGCCATTTAACTTGTAAGTACCAAACCCTACCTTTGGAACGACTAGTCCATCTCTTAATTGATACGTTTCCATATGCTTCCTCCTTTTTGTTTAGCTGCTTCTATCATACCTGTTTTTTTCAAAAAAAAGCGAGTAATCGACTTTAAAATCACAAAAAGCCTTGGAAATATCCGACGATTAGCCAAATAACCCCAAGGTCGATTTTTTACGTACGTTTTTCCCCATATACTCGGGGGATAATCAGATGATCAATCAGCGGGACAAAGCAATTCATGATCAATAAAATGAAGGTCATTCCTTCTGGCATCGAGGTAAACAGGCGCCAGCCCATCAAAAGCAAGCCACAGCAAATTCCATAAATCACTTCACCCTTAGGCGTTGTGGGCGAGGTGCTGTAATCGGTTGCCATAAAGAAAGCCCCCAGCATGGTAGCTCCGCCAAAAAGATGAGCAAAAACAATCGTCAGATCCCCTTGACCGACAATTAAAGCCACTACCGCAACTGTTGCCAGCATACACAGCGGAATATGCCAGGTAATCACTCGTTTATAAAGTAAAAACACCCCACCTAACAATAGTAAAATTGCAGTGGTTTCAGCATTTTTTCCAGCAATTAATCCCGTTAAGCTGTCGATCATTTGGGCGGAGGACAGACTTTCGCCAGCTTCGGCAGTCATCAAGGGCGTAGCTGTCGAAACAACATCCAGTCCACTGGTAGAAAACCATGGCTGCGGCTGCACATTGGCAGACATCTCCTGTACAAATACTAACCGCAAAACGGCTCGCCCCGTCAAGGCTGGATTCAACAAATTGCGGCCAATCCCACCAAACAATTCTTTCGCTAAAACAATCCCAATCACTCCACCTACTACGGGATACCACAAAGGCACACTAGCCGGCAAACTCATAGCTAAAAGCACTGCCGTAACCACTGCTGAAAAATCATTGGGCACCGTCTTTCTGCGAATTCTAAACCAAAGAATTTCACAAATCACACAGGTAGCAATCGAAATCACATACAGCAGCAGGGAACGCCAGCCAAAAAAGATAATCGAAGCGGCCACACTCGGTAAAAGTGCCAGTACCACCAGCTTCATGATACGATCCGTTTTCTCCCAGAATAGTAAATGAGGAGAAGCTTCCATCATTGGGTAGCGATTGCTGCGTAATGCTTCAAAGGAACGATTCTTCTCCATCATTCTGCCTTCCTTTCTTCAACTACCTGCTGACCAGCAATAATGTGCTCCGCTAAGTGACGGCGAGCGGGACAAATATACGTGCAGCAGCCGCAGTTAATACAGCTTTCTACATACAGCTTCTCCAGCCGCTCCCAATTTTGCTTCAAATAATTTTTCTCCAGCTGATGCGGCAGCAAACCGATGGGACAAACCTCCACACAGCGCGCACATTTAATGCAAGGGCTAGGCGTCATATCCTCATCATGCGTTTCATTAATAACAATTAATCCATTAGCTGATTTCGTCAAGGAAGCCGCTAACGTATCTACTGTGGTGCCCATCATAAATCCGCCGGTGATGATTTTAGACGGTTTTCCGTCAAAGCCGCCACAAAATTCAATCATGTCTTCAATGGTAGTACCTAATGGAAAATAGACATTCTTTTGTTCCATCACGTCACCAACCACCGAACAAATCCGATGACTCAACGGCCGTCCTGGTTCAATTGCTTCGTAAACGGCTACCGTGGTTGCCACATTGATAATTAAGTAGCCCACGTCCCGTGTCGAGCCACCAAAGGGTTCTTCTTTGCCCGTAACAGTTTTAAACAACATTTCCGTGCTGCCCTGAGGATAGACGGATGGGACCTCCATCACTGAAAGATTAGGAACGTCTTTACAATATTCCCGCATCGTTTGGATTGCTTCCTGCTTGTCATCTTCAATCGCAATGATCCCCTCCTTGGCACCCACGGCCTTCATCACGACCTTGCAGCCTTTCAGTAATTTTTCTCCTTCAGTCACCATTAAAGCCGCATCTGCCATTAGCAACGGCTCACATTCGGCCCCGTTGAAAATACAGGTGTGGATGTCTTCTTTAGGATTCAATTTAACATGACTGGGAAAAGTCGCACCTCCCAGACCAACGACCCCTGCCTCCTCGACACGCTGCACAATCGTTTCCCGATTCAGCTCTTCAAGCGGCTCATGGTGCTCCTCCTTTAACCGTTCTTGAAAGTCATTTTCGATAATGATGCAGGTCATTTCGTCCCCCTGCCCCTGATCAATTTCTTTGATACCCACGACTTTGCCGGAAACGCTGGCATGGACACTAGCTCCTAAGCCTTCATCCATTTTGGCAATGGTTTGCCCTAAATAAACCTCCTCACCAAGCGAAACGGTCACCTCAGGCACACCGCCAATATGCTGCTGCACTGGGATATATACTTTTTTAGGATTAATCTTTTCCACTTGTTTGTAATTCTCGATGCCTCGCAAATGCAAGGCTTCATCTTGATGTAAATCAATTCCACCCTTAAACCGCTGCTTCTTCATTCCATCTCCCCCCACATACTTTATATATTTAGTATAACACGAGAAAAAAACGGACAGCGGACTGTCCGTTATAATTTCTTTTGAATCAATAAAATCGACCCTAAAACCAATAAAAATCCTACGACCTCAAATAAAGTTAGCGGCAAGCTGAAAACTACAATTGAAAAAACCGTCGCCAACAAAGGCTCGAAGGCTGTTAAGGTGCTTGCCAGACTCGAACTAATATACTGCAGACTGGACAAGTATAAAAGAAAGGCCAGTGCAGTCCCAATGGTTACGACTAAGAAAATCGACACCATAGAGCCAGTCGTGAAGATCCCCGACGTCTGCCACATTGGCTGCAGGAGATTGGAAACGATGCTGCCAAACAGCATGCCCCAGCCAACCGTCACAAAGCTGCCGTAAGTCGCCAGCAATCGCCGCGGCTGCAAGGAATAGAAGGCCAAAGAAACCGCCGAACCAATCCCCCACACTAACGCACCGGCTGAGATGGATAAATTTGTAAATTCTCCTTTGGTTGCGATAAAAACCACTCCCAGCGCGGTGGTGAATAATAGCAGAATCGTCAAAAAGGAAGGGACTTTTCGTTGTTTGAAGGACTCATATAAAATGACGAAAAAAGGTCCCGTATACTGAATAATTGTCCCAAAAGAAGCATTGCTCAGCTCAATCGTCTTAAAGTAAGTCAGCTGAACAGCAAACATGCCAAAGACTGAAAAAATCAGAAGTGCTGCTAAATCACGCTTCTTTTTAAAGGGCGCAAAAACAGCTTCCTTCTTCCAGCCTTTTGCTAAGCCTAATAAAATAATTCCTGAGAAGAATAGCCGAACCGACACCAACCAATCTGCGCGAAAGTTATAATCGGTAAATAAGGATTGCCCCAAAATCCCTGAAATTGCCCAGAACGACGCAGCCAGCGCTGCGAACAAAATTCCTCGTTGTTTGATAACCCCCACCTGCTTTCTCAGCATATTATAATGGAAAAAACAGACAGCTGCCATTAGAAATCGTTTTCTGTCAGCAATTAACTTTTTCAAGGAGCTTTGGTAAAATAGAAGTGAAGACCTGTTGGCTTATTCTGGGATTTCGCAGTTAGGAGGAACCCCCATGAAAAAAATCGCTTTAACAATTGTTTTATTGTCCACTTTGACATTGGCCGGCTGTTCCCACCAAGGAAGTAATCCGCCACCAGCTGAACCTGAACCTGCCAGCTCTAGCATGTCGTCTGACACCAACCAATCAAAGGTCGGTATCGTTCAGCTAAAAGTATCTACTGAGGATGCTATCCAGCGTTATCGGGAGACTTACCCTGATACCGACATTACCTCGATCTCTTTAGAATACAAATTGGGCAGGCCAATTTATCAAATCGAGGGTGTTGATGATACAAAGGAATACGAACTCACAATTAATGCCGACACCAATGACATTTTGCAGCAGCAGGACGAAAACCTGGATCATGACGACCAAAACAAACGGCAAGAGGAGGCGCTGCAGCTAGATGGTATTCTAAACGCAGATAAAGTTGCTGAAATCGCCCATTCTAATGCTCGCGGCAGCGTTGTGGAAATGGAATTAACGAAGGATCTAGGTACCACTTATTGGGAAGTAAAATTAGAAGACGGCAAGCTTGAAACAGAGTTAAAGATTGATGCACAAACGGGAAATATTTTGGAAAAAGAGCAGGATGATTAGGAACAAAAGCGAGCCTTCCCAGCGGAGGCTCGCTTTTGTTAGAATTTGATGGCATCCTTAACCGTATAATACCCAGGCTTTTGGTCTGCTAAAAATGCAGCACAATCACAGGCGCCGCTGGCAAAGCAGCTGAAGTTGTAGCTGTGGTGACTGATTTCCAGCCGTTCACCGAAGCCGCCAAAGTTCACGATGTGGCTGCTTGGATAATCCCCCATGCGCATTGAATGATAGCCAATCGTATTTTCCTGGCGCAAGCTTTCACCTTTCCGACCAAATACGGCTACATCGGCAAGCTCAAGACCCAGCGCTTCTGCCAGCGCCTCACCTATTTCTTTAGAGGTACCACTTGGAGCATCCTTCTTCCAGCGGTCATGCATCTCGATAATTTCAATATCTGTTTCGTTGCCAATGGCTGTTGCCGCAATTTCCAACAAGCGGTTCATCACATTTACCAGCTTTGAAGTGTTGGCAGCGTACAACACCGGAATCTGTTGACTAGCTTCCTTGAATTTCTCCATTTCCTCTGGTGAAAAACCAGTCGTTCCACAAACAAATGCCTTTTTGTGAGCAACAGCTGCTTGTAAAGCTTCCAATGCCATTTCTCTAGTTGAAAAATCAATGAGTACATCGCAATCATCAATTACCTCTTCCAATCGATCCACTACTGGTACGTTCAGCGGATAACCGACTCCTGCTACATTTCCTAGGTCCTGGCCGATATACGCTCTTCCCACAGGACCTACGCCGCCAACCAGCGTCATGTCTTCCCGTTCTGCAGCAATCTGCGTAATTAATCGTCCCATTTTCCCCTTTGGACCTACTACAAGTACTTTCATACTTTTCGCCTCGCTTTTTACTTTGTTACTTGCAGTGTATCACGAAAGCTGGTAGTAAAATAAGAAATTTTGGAAAAGACCGGCTGATTTTAGTAAGCGGAATTGACTATTTCTTTATCTATCCGTTATTGTTCAGTTTTTTCTATGATACAATTTGTAAAACGTTTGCGCTTTTATATTTTACGAGGAGGGATGCTGGTGTTAGTAACTCATATTTATTTTAACGGCGAGTGCAAGAAAGCCATTGAGCTGTACAAAAAAGCGTTTGGTGCGACGGTTCAAACTCTGATAGAGGATGCCGAGCAGTCGCTTGTGGTTCATGGCGAAATCGTTATCCATAATGAGTTGTTAATGGTGAACGATTTTGGAAACAACGATGGTATTTCAACATCGGGAGGATACCAGATTTCGGTTCAATTTGACGACGAAGCTTCCCTGAAAAAAGCCTACACTGTACTGCAAGAACACAGTATTACCATCGAACCAATGCAGCCGACGGATTACAGTCCGTGTGTCGTTCGATTCATCGATCGCTTTGATGTCCGTTGGGCGTTTTGGGTTTAACGTCAACAATTTACCTGAACTTATCCACAAAGAAAAACACCCGCTAACGATTGTCAGCGGATGTTCATTTGCTATGGCCTATTTCTTCGTTTCAGCCAGAAGCCGACTCCCGCACTAACCACGATGAGAATCCCTACCAACCATAAGATTGGTGAATTTTGATCATTGGTTTGCGGATAACGGCTGCCCGTTGTGCTATTTGTACCATGTGGTGAAGCTGGTGTTTTCGGTGATGGTACTTTCTCGTTGGTTACCGTCGTTTCAACTGTTTTAGGTTTGCCCTCTGCTTTTGCAGGAATCACAAGCTTGTGCAGCTGATCGCTCTTTTGATAACCATTTGGTGCAATTAGTTCTTTGAAGTAGTAGGTACCTGGGGCCAACGCATTCAGGTTAATTTCTCCTTGCCCATTGGTATCCAAGGCTAATTCCAGAATTTCCTGTTTTTCATCCAGCAGCTGGAATACCGCACCCTTCAATTTTTCACCGCTGCCGTTCACCTTCGTCAAACGAGCTTGGCCTTGATAGTTGGTCCATTTACCTAAGTCTAATACTTTAGGTTGACCAGCCTGTTGAGCTTTAATCGTGAACTCTAAGGGTTTCGTATCACGAATATACCCGGCTGGCGCTTTGGTTTCCACTAATTGGTAGTCGCCTGGCGCTAGATCCTTCAGCTCAACTTCCCCCTGGCTGTTGGACACTAGTTTGCCGCTGTCTGGTACTTGATTGCCTTGCTGACTTTGTAACTGGAATTCGGCATCCTTCAACGGACGTTCATCCTCGTTTTGTTTAACTAAACGAATTCCTTGCTTGTAGTTGGCAAACTTGCCTAAATCCTGAACCTTTTGCTCAGCTGCTTTAGAAGCAATCGTAAAGTCGATTGGATCGGTGTTGACAATATAGCCGGCTGGGGCTTTCGTTTCTCTAAGTTCATAATCCCCAGGCTCTAAAGCCGTAATGTTAATCAGCCCTTCATTGTCAGAGTCTCTTTCTGTTATCTTGGTTTCATTCCCATTATCAACTTTCCAAAGCTCAAAATGAGCATCGGCCAAGGCTTTATCCTCTGCGTTTACCTTCTTCAGTTGAATGGTGCCTTTGAAGTTCATAAACTTGCCTACCTGCACGATGGCTGGTTTACCTTGCGCATTGTCTGCAATTGTAAATGGTTCAGAAGGTGTTTCGTTTAAGACATACCCGGGAGCCGCTTGAACCTCCTTGAAACGATACGTTCCTGGCGCTAGATTTTCGGCGGTGGCAATGCCATCGCTTTGACTTTCAATGCCCGTTGCGACTGTTTTCCCTTCTGCGTCAATGACGTCAAAGATAGCGCCTGGGAGAACCATTTCGCTACCGTTTTCCTCAGTGTATTTTTGAATTTGAGCCGTTCCTTGATAGTTGGTGGCTCCTAAGGTTTGCGCCTGACCACTGTCATCAATAAAGGTAGTAACTGTTTCTGGTGCACCGGCATTGTCTGCCGCGATTTCAAAGGCTGGTAAATCTGCTGTGTTCAGCAGATAACCGGCTGGCGCCTGTTCTTCCACAAAGCGGTACGTTCCCGGGCTTAGATTTTCTGCTGTTACTGACCCATCTTCCGCTGATTCCAGCCAATTAGCTTCATCCTGATAAGCTTCAACGGGGCTCCAGCCATCCGCGGTTTGCTGCTCTAAGCTGAATTTCGCTTCCGCCAATGGATTACCGGCTTCGTTTTGCTTAATCATCCGAGCAGAGCCTTGATAGTTCAACAGCTTGAGATCACCCTGGTCATTTGTTTTCACAACTTCCGGCTGCCCAAGTGCTGCATCAGAAATAGTGAATGGGACGGGTGTCGTATTGCGAATGTACCCGGCTGGTGCTTTTGTTTCGACAAACTGGTAATTTCCTGGTGCTAATTGATCAATGCGGACGGTTCCGGTTGCATCGGTTTCAAAGGTTGCATTCGGTTGAACAACCTCGCCAGCTTCGTTCAAAACTTCGAAGGCTGCATTTGACAAAACGGTTGTACCATCTGCTGCATATTTCACTAATTCGGCTGAGCCTAAGTAATTGGTTAGTGAAAGCGAATCTTGCTCATTTTCTTTCACGACCGCTGGTTTCCCGGCAGACTCAGCTGCAATCGTAAATGGAACCGGTGTTTCGTTGACTAAGTATTGCTTGTTAGCGGTGCTGACTTCCTTGAAATAATAATTTCCTGGTGCTAACCCTTCAACATAAACCTCACCAGCTGCATTACTTGTAGCCTCCGCAACTTTTTCGTTGCTAGCGGTATAAATTTCGAAGGCTGCTCCTGCTACGGGATCGTTGTCTTCGTTAACCTTCATTAACTGTGCTGCGCCTTTGTAATTGATGTTTTCGTCAGCAGCTATATCAATGTCTAGAATACCTGGATCACCAATTCCACCTGTTGGAACAGTGAAAGGAATCGGTTGAGTATTGCGGATATAGCCGGCTGGTGCTTCAGTTTCGATAAAGCGATAGCTGCCAGGGCTTAATTCCATTGCCCGGACATAGCCGTCTTCAGCTGAAAGGAAGTTTCCATCAGGATCGGCCCCTAGCTGTTCTGGGTTAGGAACTGCCTCCCATTGACCGTTGTTTTGGACTTCTAAGGAGTATTTTGCTCCTGCCAACGGGGTTGTAGCATTTTCACTAATCCGATCTTGGGCTAATTTTCTAAAACGAACATGCTCTTTATAGTTTTTAAAGGCGGTTGTTTCATCGTACACCAGCTTTTCGCCAGCATTGGTAATAAAGGTCGGCGTACTGCTGGCTGAGGTTGGCATGGTGAAGCGGATCACCGTATCATTACGAATATAACCACTCGGCGGTGTTACTTCACGAATGCGATATTCTTCGCCGGCCTGCAGGTTTTCAAAACTAAAGTAGCCATCCTGTCCAGAGGTAACTGGACTACCGACTTTGGTTGTTCCATCTGCTTTGTACAGCTGGAACACAGCTCCCGCCAGCGGCTTTTCTTCCCCTGGTTCAGCAAACACACTGCCATCCACTTTTCTAAAACGAGCATTGCCGAGATAGTCAATTAATGGATTGCTGGCGGTGTTCAGTTGAACCACAGCTGGTGAACCGTCCGTACCAGCTTGATCAATTGCAAAATTGAACAAATGATTGTTAACAAAGTACCCATCTGGTGCAGCCGTTTCCTTCACCCGATATTTCCCAGGAATTAAATCGGTTAATTCTAATTTTCCTTGGGCATTAGTAGTATAAATGGTTCCTGGTCGATAATCCGTAAAATCTTCAGAATTAAACGGTGCCCACTGAACAGAGAAGTTAGCTCCCTGCACTGGTACGCCAGCCTCATTATGCTTGTAAAGCTCCGCACTGCCTCGATAATTTTTAAGTGTTAAGGTATCTGTTGCAGTCCCATCGACTCGCACCTGCCGTCTGCCATCCGCATCTGGTGACACCGTAAAGGCCAAACGTGTTCGGTTAAAGAGATACCCTAAATTACCCGCCTCGTCTGTCGGAGGAATGATTTCAAACAATCGATAGTTGCCATCCGTCAAATTAGACAGCACCTTGCCTGAAGAATTCGCTGCAAAAGGCGAGTCATAAATTTCGTAATTTCCGTCAGCATTTTGCTTTTCTAAACTAAATAACCCGCCGGAAATAGCTTGATTCGCTGCATTTACTTTGTTAAAGGTAACTGACACCGGCTGGTTCTCAATGGTTTCTACCGCGTTCGCTGCAGAAGAATCCTGATTTACCACTAGCTCAATACCATTTACCAGCTCATCACTAATGGTATATCCGTTTGGAGCTTCTACTTCCTTCAAAATATAGCGGAAGCCATTGGTTGGATTGGTATTGGTATAAACCAGATTTCCAAATGTGGCACTGCCTGTTAGGTCTGTTGTCAGCTCATACAAGGGCTGATCTGGAATATTCGGATTAGCAAACACCCGGGTTAAAGTAAGCTTCGCTCCTGCTAAAACAGCTCCATGTCCATTTGTTTTACGAATCGTTACACTGCCCTTTTGCCCAATCGCTGTTCCGCTAGTATTAGAAATCTGAACTTGCGTGGCGGTCTCAGTGCCCGGACGTGGTATCACGCCTTCTTTAGTCGAAACATTCACTGAATTGCTCACCTGTTCAGAGGCAGTAGTGAAATTAGGTTTAGTACTATAGGTCAAACGATAAGGCTTCTCGATGAATCCTTTTTGGGTCTGACCATCCTCCAAGTAATTTTCGGAGAAGACAACCACCATCTGCTGCTGACCTGTCGTGTTATCGGTTGTGATGTTAACCGTGTAATCTGTCCCTTTGACTAAAGTCTGATTCGTTTCACTAACCGTTCCATCACTAGCCACTTCTCCCAAATGAATTTCGACTGAATCCGGATCAATGATTTGATTATTGGAGGGCGTATCAGTGATAGTCGGCTGTACCAGCAAGGATTGGTTTCGATTAATCCATAATCCCCAATTGATCTCATTGGTATTGGCGTCGTAGTTGACCGATTTATTCACCGTTTCCTGATTGTAGCGCAGGGAAATAGAGGCTGGTAAATTCTCAACAACTCCCTCAATGGATATATGGGCAATATTGTCATACGTACTTTGATCTTGTAGAATTTGACCTTTCAAGCTGGTTTTAAACTGGATCTGATACACACGAGGTGCACCTGCTGTATTCCAGCCAGGAATCGTTTGCTGAGCATCCCCTACAGAAATATTCAGTTCATTGGCAGCACCTGCAGGATCGGTAATAGTCCCATTGGAAAAATATTTTTCCGGTTCGGTGTAGTCGATATAACCTTGATCCTTTTGTTCTCCTTGATATTCAGAAGCTTGAGCAGCTATAAATTGTCCGTTAGCGTCATCAATTGTTCCTCGGGTAATCTTCAATGAGTCCTTAATATAGACTTGGTTTCCGGTAATCGGATCATTAAAGGTAAAGTTTTCTACCTGAGCATTGTTGTAGTTGGCCACAATCGTCCAGGTAATTTCTTTAGTCACTGGATTATAGCTGCCGGATTTTTCTCCTTTGTTGGCTTCCTGCGTACTAGTTTCAAAGCCATTATTCGATTTAGAATGGTGACTGGTATTGTTCTCGTCTGTCCAATCCAGTTCAATTCCGTTATTGTAGGCTAATCGTTGCGGATAAGGTGGATTCGTACTAGAAAACTGATTGTATTTTGTTTGGTACTCCATCCTAAACGTATGATCGGTTTCCTGATAATTATTCAAAAAACGAATCGTAAACTCACTATAAGGATCACCTTGCGCTTCGTTACCTGCGCCATTACTGGTAACGATATTGATTTCAAAATCTGGATTGCTGACGTTGCCTTGAGGTGTGCCATCAATCAACGTACGACCAGTCAATGTCTGATTGTTTGTCGTATCAACGATCCGAACGCCGGTTACATCCTGTCCCCCTTGCGGATAGTAAGGATACGAAAGATAGCCTTTTTCTGATTGATCCTGCTTGTCGGTAAACACCGCATTGTTTAGCTGATAGCCGTTGCGGTTAATATCTACTGACCACTTGGCAACTTTAGATCCAACCTCGACAGTTGGTCGATTCTTAATGACAGCCTGCTGCGCTGGCGGTGTGATATTTGGCGTAGTCGTAATCCCGCCGGTTTCTGCCCGATTGGTAATGACGGGATCATTTTCTCCCGAAACAATCGAATTCACTTTCGAGGTGTACTCAATATTAATCGCCTGATTTTGCTGAACAGTATCATTAAAAGTAACAGTCATCGTACTTGTTGGTGAACCTGGTGTAATAGTGACTGTATAGGCATCCGCAGGTACTGGCAGTCCTCGAGAGATTGCACCATTATCTGCAATAGCGACATAATAAGGCTGTACATCCTCCGCTTTTATATCCATGTTGCTTGAAAAAGTATCAGTTACAGTCGTTCCAGCGGCAATTTCCTTTTGCCCGTAATTATAACGAATCGTCCAGGTATACTCTTGGTTGGAGGCTGAATAATTGTCTTGAACCTTTTCAATTCGTTTGCCGTAATTAGCCGTTACCGTTGCACTGGCTGGCAAGTTGTTAAAGGTTGCGTTGTTGGTAAAGGTTGGATTTCCACCTTCTGACGGCTTAGCCTCATCATTAATCCGCGTAGTATAAACCACTCGGTAGGCTTGATTAATCGTACCGGAAAACGTGATATTGCCATTATTATCTATTTGGTACTGATCAGGTTCCAGTGCTGTGTTGCTGACTGAAGTGACTTCTCCATTAAAATTCACCTCCAGCGGAAATACTTGTGCTGACTCATAGGTAGTATTTGCCGGAAATGCTTCCGCTAAGGTTGGTGAAGCTAACGAAGACAAATCCTTATTTACATCGACTGACCAAATAATTTTTTCTGGATTGACCTGTTTGTCGAAGGTACCGGCCTTTGAAACAGACGTGCTGGTGGTTGGCTGAATCATCAGCGTCAATGGTGGCAGATTGTATTCACTAGGATAAATAATTTGATTGTTTCCTGGACGAGTAATCACCTGCTGATCAAAACGGGTAGAAAAATCAATCGCCCCGGTTTGAAAGGGTTCAAAGGTGCCCGTGGTTCCGCCGCTTGTATCGGTTAAAACAATGCGAATGGTTTTACTGGCAGGGTTAATCGTATATTTTCCCCAAATAATGCTTGGATCGTTGGGGTCAACCAAATTTTGATCGGCAATTAAAGAAGAAACATTCAAGCCCTGTGGCAAAGGTACTTCGTAATAATCACCAATTTGCAGCTGCGTACGAACAGTTTCTGGAATAGCAAAGTCAATGTGCAGACTACTGGGATCTGAAATGGTTGCTGGATTAGGAATGGTTGTTTCCACATTAGTAATAAAACGATCACCAGGAGAATATTGATCAATTAAATCTTTAATATTTTCGGCTTCACGCTGCGGTGCAGCAGCTCTTTGGACAGCCTCTTTATTTGATGAATCAGCTGATTCTTGGGTTTCGGTTGTTTTGCTGGAGCTGGTTGTTGTTTCGGTAGTACTGGCTTCAGACGATTGGGTTGTTGATTCCTCAGCAGTCGACTCAGACGATTGAGCTGTCGACGCGGCTTCGCTGCTGGTTTCGGTTGTTTCAACGCTACTTGATTCGTTGGCAGGCTGCGGAATTTCAGTGGTCAGCTGCTGTTGCGGACTAGCCGCGACTGTGATTTCCTTTTTGTCTGGTGAATCAACAGTTAATTTGATACGTACCACTGGACTACTATGCACATTCGGCTGTGTGACAAGGCGAAGTTGATTTTTAGTGATGGTCGTTGGTTTCAGCGGTTGAAGCGGGGACTCGGTTAATCCATCGCTGGAGGAGGTTGCTGCTTCAGGCTGGATTTGCGAAATACTTGACGGTTGATCGGCTGTTTCAGCCACAACAGTATTGTCTGTCGGCGTAACAGTTGCCTCTTGTACCGTGACTCCTTCATCGAAAGTGAGAATTGTCTCATTTATCGAAGACTGATCATTCCCCACGTCTAAATTGAGCTCCCCACTAATTTGTCCCTCGGCAGCTTCGGTTAGTTTAAACGTTTTTAATTGAATAATTTCATTGGTTGAAAGGGTTTCAGCAATTACCGTTAAAGGCGCAAGGTTGGAGAGTATTACGATAATTGTCATAAAAAAATAAATGATTTTGAAGCTGGTCTTTTTCATTTGTATCCTCCTTAATTACAACAGTTGTTATCTACTCGTTTATCTTATCAAATTACCCTATTTTTATGAAAAGATATGATTGTAAATGACAAGCTTCTAATTCTGAAATAGTTAAGGAAAATTTTTAAAAATAAAACTTACATGAAATTTTCAAATGTGCTATGGTAAAACCTGTACTTAAGAAAAGGAGTGGATTTATTTGCCAACAAACAAAAAAGAAGGAATTATTTTTACTACACTGATGTGCTTTTTAATGGTTTTGGGGATGAGCTCGTATAACCTGCTGCTTCACCAAAGCTTTACTCTTAGTGCTTTGCTGATTGGTTTAGTTCCGGGATTTGTGGTTGCGTTTATTTTGGATGTTTTTGTTGTGGGTGTTTATGCTAAGAAACTGGCGTTCAAGCTGCCAATTAACCGAGAAAAGAAATGGCAGGCGATTATTGCGATTTCTTCACTAATGGTTTTAGGGATGGTTACCTTCATGTCTTTATTCGGCATGATGATGGAAATTGGTTTTACCAGTCATTTGTTTTCTGACTACTTAATGGCTTGGAGAATGAACTTCATTGCGGCACTACCGCTGCAATTACTGTTCGTCGGACCTTTCTCACGGATGGTTCTACAAAAGATTCAAGCCAACAATGAGGAGTCACCAGCAGTCAGCTAAAACGAAAACGGACAAATCACAGCCTTTAGGCTAGATTTGTCCGTTTTCGTTTACTGCGGTATATTTTTCTATCAAGGTGGCTTTACAGCCCGTTTTTTCAATTGCCTGTTTGGTGGTTTCACCAATCGCGATCAATTCCAGCGGTAAATAATAGTGCTGATAAACAGAATAGAAACGTCGCCATGCAGATGGGCTGGTGAAATACACGCTTTGAACAGCTGCTTTTCTAAGCAGGTCATCCAGCTTGATCTGATTATCTGGCAAAAACAGATTTTGATAGGCGACAAAGCTGTGCACCTGATACGTATCTTCAAGCATTTGCTCCAGCAGATTGTCTGCCAGCTGACTTTTGGGATAAAAGATAGTGGTTGGCTGCGGATACAGCATTCGCCATTCCTTTACCATCTCCCGTTTGGTTTCCTTAGAGCTGATAAAAGCCGGTTCGACCCCCATTCTTCGAACGGCCTCCGCCGTTTTCTGGCCGATAACTGCTACATTGATCCCCGGCAGTACCTGGGCTAAAACTGTTGGGACTGCTGCCTGGCTGGTAAAAAACAGCCAGCTGCTCAAACGAAGCTGCTGCAATTCTTCCCCTGCTAACGGCAGAGTCTGAATCGATGTTAGCGGCAGCACCCTTGTTTGATAGCCGATTGCCTCAAAAAAAGCCTGATCTGCTGCATTCAGTCCATCCCCACGGGTCAGCAGTATTGTTTGCTGGGCATTACCTCCTTGATTGCCTGTTTGGCTAACGATAGCGGATCGCCTCCTGTCAATCGAATCCTAACACCTTCAGCTTCTAAATCCTCTGCCAAAAAACCATAAAATTCCCAGTCCCGCGATAATCGATTCGCAAAAGCACCAATCGGAATTTCGCAATTCCCATCCATCTGGCGCAAAAAGTAGCGTTCGGCCTCTGCAGCTAAATGCGTGTCTGGGTCACTGACCTGAGCCAACAGCTGCTGCAGCTCAACATCCTCCTTGCGACATTCAACGCCTAAAATTCCTTGTCCCACTGCCGGCACACATTCAGCTGGAGAAAGAATCCGATAGGCCGGCAGCTGATCAAAATAATTCATACGCTCCAAACCAGCACAGGCCAAAACAGTCCCATCCATGTTCTCAGTGACCATTTTTTTCAGTCTGGTTTCAATTTTTCCGCGAATAGGTACTATTTTCGCATGGGGATAAAGCCTGCTGATTTGCTTATTCCGGCGAATACTGCTGGTTCCAATAATAATTTCTTCCTTAGCTGCTAAATTCATTGGCTCCTTGAGAATCAAGCAATCATAGGGCATAGCTCGTTTAGGAGTAGCTGCTAACACTAGATCCTCAGGCAGGCGTGCTGGTAAATCCTTCAAGCTGTGTACGGCAAAATCAATCGTCTTTTGCTGCAAATGGTATTCAACTTCCTTTACAAAGACGCCCTTTCCCCCAATTTGGGTTAAGGGGGCGTGAGGCATACGATCGCCTTTAGTAGAAAGTCCGACAATCTCGATGTCTAACGGATAAATTTTTTTCAATTGATCCACTACTAGCTGGGTTTGACGCATAGCTAACGGACTTTTCCGCGTACCTACTCGTAAGGTCTTCATCATTTTCCCTCTATCTAACTTATTCTTCTATGATTATAGACGAGCTGTCTTGCTTTTCCAACTCTTTGCCAGCAGGCTTCATGCCTACCTTGAAGGCTAAAAAGTACATCCCTGCTAAAATGACTCCGCCGCCGACTAGATTGCCGCTCCAAACAAAGACCATGTTTTGCACAAATTCGCCAATAGTTGCTCCACCAGCTAAAATCCCTGCGGCAATTAAAAACATATTCGCTACCACGTGCTGATACCCTGCAATGACAAAACCCGCTACCGGCAGCAGCGTACCAAACATTTTCCCGACAAAATCACGGGAAGCCATATTCATGTAAACACCTGTACAAACCAAAATATTGCAGGCAATTCCCGATAAGAAGGCCTGCAGCGGCCCATCGGCTGTTCGTCCCTGGGCAACGGCAATCGTACGTTCCACAAATGCCCCCTGCAGCGTGTTGGAGAAATAACCGAAGAAAATCGCGACGGCTACTGCACCTACTAAATTAAACAGCGTAACTAGAAACATATTGCGTGCCCACTGCTTTAATGTAATTTCCTTGGCATACAAAGCCATACTGACTGCCAGCATATTTCCGGTAACCAGCTCGCCTCCAACCAGTAACAAACAAATAAGTCCAAAGGGAAAAATTAAGGCGCCCATTAAATTAACGAAGGTTCCCCACTCTTTTGGCATCGAACCCATCGTACGAATCATCGCTACGCCGGCTAATGCAATAAAAACACCCGCCATGATTCCTAATACTGCCGTGGTTAGAAGGCTGTAATTCGCCTTGGCTTTTCCGCGGGCAATCGCTTCATCTACTAACTCTTTTGGTGATAATGACATGTAAAACACTCCTACTAATTATTTTTTTGCCGTCTGTTTCCTCATGGATCGCTAATCCGGTTCAATTTCATAAACAGCCTTCGCTTGTTCATCAATGAACAATACTTGGCAAAAGGATTGCTCTGACAAATAGCGTTCGCTGATTTCGTCAAAGCGGCGATCCCGCTTTTCCCCCACCTGATGCCACCAAATATCGGCACCTTGACTCGTGAATTAAATCAATTCATCTATCGTTGGTTTTTTTGAGGCCACCAGCAGCATTCGTTCGCCAAACCTCGGCAATTGGTCAAACCAGCTGAATTTCGCTTCCGCCTTTACCGATTCGCCAATGATCGCCATTGCCGGATTCCTCATTCCTGCTTGGGTTACTTTTGCTTGGATAGTGGTAAAGTCGCCCACTACTTTTTGCTGACGGCCATAGGTTCCCCAACTAATTACGGCAATGTCAGTATCGGCTGCAAAGCCTTGCTGCTGCAGGTGTTTAAGAAATTTAGGCAAGGCCTCCATCCCCATATACAAACAAATCGTCTGCTCCTGCCCAAAAACGGGGAAGGTTTGCTGGTCGTCATTCTTCAAATGACCTGTCATAAAGGTTACCGAGCGCGCCTTGCCCCGTTCAGTCAGCGAAACTCCGCTATAGGCGGCAGCTCCACTTGCGGCCGTTATCCCTGGAACCACTTCAAAGGAAATCCCAGCAGCAGCCACGGCTTCCAGCTCTTCGGTTAAACGACCAAAGATCACTGAGTCGCCGCCTTTTAAGCGAACGACTCGTGGATAGCTTTGCTGACTTTCAAGTAATAGTCGGTTGATTTCACCTTGCTTCATGGTGTTTTGATAAGGTGTCTTTCCTACATAAATGAACTGACAAGTCTGTTTACAATGGAACAGCAGCAAAGGATTGACTAAGCGATCATAAATCACCGCGTCAGCCTCCTGCAACAGCCGCTGTCCTTTGACCGTTAACAATTCAATATCGCCAGGTCCGGCTCCGACAAACGAAATCATCGCTACACCTCTACAAAGATATCATCATCAATCACTTCAACTGGATAAACCTTCAGCTGACCTTCATCCGGCTCTTGAATGACACCATCAATCAACGAAATTTTGTATTCTCGCATCGGTTCATACAGATATTTCCCTGAAACAATTCCTTCTAAAACCGGTGCCTTAGTTAAGGGACAGTAATCCTCAATGGCAAAAATGCGGCCATCGCTGATTTGGAAAATAGCAATTTTTTGCTCCTCTAAAACGACCGAACGGCCAACCCGGGGCATTAGTTTTGATTTTTTAGTGGCTAATACACGCATATTATTCACCTGCTCCTACTAGTTCTGGTTTTTCGATGGTATACATTTTTTCACGCAGATCAACATCTTTGGTGATTGGTCCCCAGGCATCCTTGCGTCCTTTAGCTGCGATGGCTTTATTCAGCCCTTCCCACAGCTCCTTGCGTTTGTCTGCATCTAACAAAACGGTCTTTACATTTTCAAAGCCCATGCGTTCTACCCATGGTGCGGTCCGTTCCCCGTAAATACCGGTTTTTCGATAGTATTGCAGCATTGCCCCACAAAGATCGACAACTTCATCTTCCGTTTCAACCGTCACCAAGTGTTGTGCTTCAACCAATTCAGTCCCGCCATTTCCGCCGATCATGATTTGGAAGCCATTTTCAACCCCGATGATTCCGAAATCTTTGACTGCTGATTCGACACAGCTTCGAGGACAACCGGAAACGCCAACTTTAAATTTGTGAGGGGTATCAATGTATTCAAAGTTTTCTTCAATCCGAACCCCCAGCTCCATGGTTTTTTGCGTCCCGAAACGGCAGAAGCTTTGACCCACACAGGTTTTCACCGAACGGAAGACTTTGCCATAGGCTTGAGCAGCAACCATATCCAGTTCTTCCCAAATCTTCGGCAAGTCCTCTTTTTTCACACCGTACAAGCCAATCCGTTGAGAGCCGGTAACTTTTACCAGCGGCACCTGATAACGTTCTGCAACCTGCGCCAGCTTCATTAATTGCTGGGGCGAGGTCTGTCCGCCGCGCATTCTTGGTACCACTGAGAAGGTCCCATCTTTTTGAATGTTGGCATGCATCCGTTCGTTGGCAACGCGTGAGTCCCGTTCGTCTTCATGTTCTTCTGGCCAAGCTACGTTCAAGTAGAAGTTAACCGCCGGGCGACATTTCGAACACCCCTCAGCATTACGCCAGTCCAACGCGTCAAAGACTTCTTGGGTACTGGTTAAATGCTTGGCATAAATTTGCGTAACGACTTGATCACGATTCAAATCAGTACATGGACAAATGCCGGTAGCCGTCGTTACGGCATCGCCTAATTCGTATTCTAGCAAGGTTTGAACCTGCGGCTTACATTTCCCGCAGGAAGTTCCAGCCTTGGTGACTTTCCCCACTTCAGCGACACTGGATAAGCCTTTTTCACGAATTGATTGCAGGATTTTCCCTTTTTCAACCCCGTTACAGCCGCAGACAGTTTCGTCATCGTCCCATTCAATCACGTCTTGGCCCATGCCGGCCCCTTCGCCAATTGCCTGTAAGACAGCGATGGATTGTAAATCTTCAATCGTTTGTCCCTTTTTCATCATGTTGTAATAGCGACTGCCGTCATCTGTATCGCCATAAAGCACAATCCCTTGAATCTTGCCATCTTTTAGGAAGATTTTTTTGTATTTACGGGACGCACTGTCGAAGGCTTCGATACTGTCCATGCCTTCTGTATTCAAGATGTTTCCAGCTGAATACAGATCGGCACCGGAAACCTTCAAAGAAGTAAAGGTTTTAGAGCCTTGATATGCCTTAATCTCTGGTTGATCCGTTAACACATCTGCCAAGATTTTCCCTTGTTCAAACAATGGTGCAACTAAACCATAGCAAGTCCCATTATGCTCGACACATTCGCCTACACCATAAATATCCGGCAAACTGGTTGCCATGTAATCATCCACTACGATTCCGCGATTGACTGTTAAGCCGATTTCACGCGCCAGTTCAACAGCCGGACGAATGCCGATTGACATCACAATTAAATCGGTGTCGATTTCGGTATCATTAGAAAAACGCATGCCGCTCACTCGCTGCTCACCTAAAATTTCCTGGGTGCTATGCTCCATCAAGAATTTCAAGCCTTGGTCCTCCAGCTCAGCCTGCAGCAGTTTGCCTGCTTTCTCATCCAGCTGTGTCTCCATTAACCATTTGGCTAAATGAACAACGGTAACCTCCATGCCTTGCTCCTGCAGACCTTTTGCTGCTTCCAGCCCTAAAAGTCCGCCGCCGATAACGACTGCTTTTTTGTATTTGGCAGCTGCAGCCAGCATCTCAGCAGTATCATCAATTGTTCGAAACGCGACAACACCTGCTTTATCCGCACCTGGAATCGGCAGGATAAAAGGATGTGAGCCAGTTGCCATAATCAGCTTGTCGTAAGGAACCGTTTCGCCAGATTCCGTCGTAACAGTTTTCAATTCCGGGTCGACACCCACTGCTGGATTGTTATTGATCAAAAAGATCTGATTTTCTTCGTACCAGTCTAAGGGATTGGTGATGATTTCATCTACGGTCATTTTCTTTTGCAAGACATTGGACAGCATGATGCGATTGTAATTAGGGTATTCTTCCTTGCCGATAATCGTAATTTCGTAACGTTCAGGATCGCGATCCAAAATTTCCTCTACTGTGCGGACCCCGGCCATCCCGTTGCCGATAACAACTAAACGTTCTTTCATTCATTTCCACCTCAACCTGCTTATTGTTTGTTCATAACATCACAATAAAGGAAAAGCTGAGCCATTTATATTAGGGAATCCCCTATTTATTAGTCAAAAAGAGCAAAAAAATTTACAATAACGACTGATTTTGGTGCTTTATTCACTTTTTTGCCTAAAAAAAGCCGTTAGCTTTTAACTAACGACTTTAAGAAGCTTTGCACAGTTGCTCGTAGTTTTTTGGTTTTTTCTGGTGATTTTCCGCCGGTGGTAATCGCCAGACCGACGTCGCCCTCTTTGACAAAGGCCATATTGAAAAAGTTGCTGCGGCTTTGTTTAGTTGTGTCATTGACCAACTGCTGAGAAGTGGTTTCCTGCAAAATCTGCTGATTAACTGCTTCCTTATCGGTGCAAATAAAGATCATTTGAAAGCCTTTAGTATCGCCAGCTTGAAACGACCGCTTTTGCCAGACAATTTGACCGGCTTGCTCCAAGACCTTCAGCTCATCAGTTGCCTCAGGAGCCACTACGATTGGCCGACCGCCTTCTTCTACCAAGCCCTTAATCTTACGGGTAGCGATTTTTCCGCCGCCAATTACCAATACCTCTAAGCGACTTAAATTAACTAAGATTGGATACATGCGGCTTCCTCTAATCGTTCAATAATTGCCGCTGCTAGTGCCGGCTGATCCTGCAAGGTTGGCAGCAGCACGTCAATCGAGCCCCGCTGCTGCACAACTTCCTCTTTAATTTTCTTGGCTAAATAGCCTTCAGTCAAAAATAAACGCTGAATAATCAACAGTTCCGGATGCTGAACCAAAACTTCCTGGTAAAGATGGTCCCCATGATAATGGGCAGGATAAACTATTTTGCCGGTAGCCTGAGAAATTTCTTCTGCCAGCTGCTGCAGCTGCAGGTAAGGCTCTTCGTAATGAGGGGTGCCATGAGCAATCAATAAAACCGTGCTGTCAGCTGAAGCCGCCTCCTCCACCTGTTGAATCAAATATTGGCTGACAGCTTGGGTGGTTCCCAAGGTAGCTAAAATACGATAGGGCAATTTGCCCTCCAGCAAGGCCGCTGCTCGCTGCGGCAAGTCCTCTTTGGCATGAGTTGCTGGAAATAATAGGATCGGCAGGAAAATAATTTCCTCAACCTGCTGAGCTAACAAGCCGTCAATTGCCTCCTCCAGCGTTTGATGGTCTCCTTCCAGCAGACCAATTTTATAGGGACAGGTGAGACGCGGCGCTGTCTTTTCGATTAAAGCTAAGTTGGCTGTCGAGAGCTTATTTTTTCGTCCATGTAAAACAAATACAATTCCTTTCATGAGTCTCCTCCTAAAAATCTATTAAATGATGCTTCAAGCTGTACTGCAGCAGGCTGGCATAGCTTTCCAGCTGCAGCTTCTTGCGAACATTGGCTTTATGAACCTCTACCGTCTTCACTGAAATAAACAGACGCTCGGCAATTTGTTTGTTGTTGTAGCCTAAAGCTACCAGCGGCAGGATCTCTTTTTCCCGTTTAGAGAGACTGCCATACAAGGGGTCCTCTTGCTCCAAAGCAATCTCACTCAGAGCTTGCTCCGTATAGCCATCGTAGTGCCGTTTCCCTTGATAAACGGCACGAATCGTTTCGATCAAGGTTTCATCGTTGGCTGTTTTAAGGAGAAAACCATCCGCCTGAGCCTCCAAGGCTTCTCGTACATAAGACCGTTCATCATGCATTGTCAAAACAATCACCTTTACCTCAGGAAAAGATTCCTTTAAACGCTTAGTAGTCAGCAAGCCATTTTCTCCTGGAGGCATGCTGATATCAATTAGAACCACATCAATGTCGTTATTTTCCACCGTCATAAATACTTCATGACCATCGGCTGCATCGGCAACAACCGCCATATCCGGCTGGGCATTAATCAAAAAGGCCAAGGCATTGCGAATCATGGCATGATCATCAGCGATTAAAATCCTCATTCTTCTCTACCCCTCCTTCAACGGTACCTGCAGCTGAATAACGGTTCCCTGATTCGGCTGAGAATGAATCATCAGCTTGCTGCCAATCGAGGAAGCTCGTTCCCGCATATTAGCTAAACCAAAGCCGCCGCCCTGCTGAGTCATGTCAAAGCCGGCACCGTTATCCTGAATGCGAATAGCTAGCTGATTTTCTGTAAAGTCTAACGACAGATAAAGTAAATTCTCACCAGAATACTTCATAGCATTGGAAACTGCTTCTTGAATCATTCGATAAATAGCGATTCGCACAGGTTCTGTCAACGGCTGCTTAGCTCCAGTCACCGTTAGATCAATCTCGAAACCAGTCATTTCATTCGTTCGTTCAATAAATTGCTCTAACGCCTGAACCAGCCCAAACTCATCAATCGCCATGGGCCGCAGCTCACCTGCCAAATCCTTGATTTCATTCAGCACCTCCGAAAAATGCCGATCCAAGGCTTTCATCTTTTTCGGCTGTTCTTCCGCCGTCGCCCATTTCAACCCTCGGGCCTCCAGCATCAAGCTGTAAACACTTTGAGCAATCCCGTCATGGAGATTTTGGGCAATTTTCTTTCGTTCCAACTCCCGGACATTGTTCAAATAGTCAAACAGGGAGCCTTTCTGCTGATCCGCAGGCCGATTCTGAACCTGCAGCACCAGCTGCCCGTCAGCACTATCCACTCTGCCCCAAAACTCCTCTGTTTTGTCCTCTTCTTTAGTCAGCAAGACAAAAGGAAAACCTAGCGGCGAAACCTTGCCCTCCAGCGGACAATTTAAGCACTCGTCCTTTGTACTGTGTAAGGCACAGCCCTGACCACGGCTGATTTCCAGAACTGAGAGTAAATTAAACCGGTAGGTGTGCTCAATTTCCTGGGCTTTTTGGCTTCTGGCAACGAGTTGATCTTCATTATCTACTTAACCAGATGGCCTCTTGAATAGCTTTAAACAGTGTTTCATTTAACTCAAGCAAGACTTATTCACTTCCTTAATAGTTGACTAAGTTCGGCGGCAGCGGCCTCCAGCTGTTGTCTTTCCAACGCAGAAAACGAATGGTCCTCCCGATAACCACTCATCAAAACTGCCTGTACTTCCTTATCCTCCATCACTGGTGCAGCTAAGGCCGTTTGCAGCTTTTCGGTACGAGCTATCGGGTACTCCACCAGCTTGTCTGGCTGCTGATAAATGTGTTCATCCAGCTGCGTTCGGGCCGTTTTCCATACCATTCCGGCAATTCCCCGCCCTACCTGCAGACGAATATTTTTGTATGCTTCACTGCGATTGCCTGCGACATGCAGCCAACGTATTTCCTTTGGGGCATCCTCGGCGGCAACATCCATGGCAATTCCTAAAAAATCGCAGCCCCATTTTGCTTGATACCCCATTAACCATTCGCTTAACCGCTCCATCACGACTACTCCAATTCCCTATATATTTTTTTACTACTTGTAGTTTGTTATCCATTTCACTATGATAAAGATACTGATTCAGTACCATCATACCAGAAGTTTTAGAAAGGTGCGTGGGGAATTTGCGTAAGAATGTTTCCTTGCCAAGCTTAATTTTAATCATTACAACAACCGTCTATTCCTTTTCCAGTATGACCACGGCTTTCTTTATGTTAGGCAGCCGCTCGTTACTCTGGTTTTTGATTAGTGCTGCCTGCTATTTTATTCCCTATGCCTTGATTGTCGCTCAATATACTAAAAAATATGCCCAGCGTTCGGGATCCATTTATGATTGGCTGAAGGATTCCTTGTCGCCTAAGGCAGCGTTTGTGACCGCCTTTTTATGGTATTGCAGCTATTTTATTTGGATGATCAGCTTGTTTATGAAGCTGCTGATTCCGTTATCGATTTTACTTTTTGGACAGGATTTGACTGGAAAAATCGACTGGCTTGGCTTTCCACCTCAGGCTTGGCTGGCCTTCTTTGCCATTCTAGCCGTTTTCCTTTTAACCGCCTTAATTACTCGCGGCTTTCAAACGATTTTGTCCTTTTTGAAGCTCAGCAGCTATGCCATGATCGGCTTGCTCCTGCTGTCTTTGGTGAGTAATTTAACGATTATTTGGCAGCAGCCGCAGCTGATCGCCGTCAATCTAGCGCAAAGCTTGCAGGCACCCAGCTTTTTTGCCGGCACCAATGAACGTTTTTTATCTCAACTGCCCTTCTTTATTTTTTCCATCACTGCCTTTGGCGGCTTGGATACTGTTGCCAGCTTGGCTGATCGCACGAAAAAAAGTCAGACCCGTTTCCCTAAAGCGATTGTCTACAGTGCTGGATTGATTTTTCTGCTGTATTTTGGCGGTATTATTTTGTGGAGTGCTGCGGCTAATCTGGAACAGCTGAGAAGCGGTGATCCTATGCATTTAGGGAATTTGATGTATGGACTGATCGGAAGTACAGCGCATTCTCTGAGTCAGCTGTTCCATCTGAGCGGCAGTCAAAGTCAGCTATTGTATCAGGTATACATTCGTTACACTGCCTTTACTATGTTTGTTGCCTACCTCAGCTTGCTGTCGTCAATTACTTACGGTCCCTTGAAAAGCTTGATCCAAGGCACACCAAAGGAGCTTTGGCCGCAAAAATTGGTGCTCTTGAATAAGCAGCAAATGCCGGCGAAAGCTTTATGGGTACAGTCGCTGCTGTTAGCCCTATGTATTTTTGCTCTAGCCTTTAATCATTCCTTTGTCTCTGATTTATTTAATCAGTTAACGTACATGACGAATGTTTCGCGGGCACTGCCTTATTTTATCGTTGCTATGAGCTTTCCCTTCTTTTTGCAAAAGGGCATGGTTCAGCCGGACGAGCTGCTGCTTCAGCGAAGGAAAAGCAATTATACGCTGTCCTTTAGCGTTTGTACCTGTATCTTTTTAGCGATTGCCTTTCAAATTTATGAACCGTTAAAGATGGGCGATTACTTGAATTTTTTGACCTTAATTGTCGGTCCGTTAATTTTCGGTGGACTGGCCAGTTGGATTTATCAACGCTCTGAACGCAAGCAAATCGTGTAGAAAAAGAGGAATCGCTCACTGCGATTCCTCTTTTTGCGCCTGACGCTGGTGCATATATTCATAGATCGAATTTCCTTGGATTAACTCTGGCAGAATTTCATTGGGATCCTTAACCGGAACACCTTTTCTTTCCAGAAAAGCCACAAACTGCGGTAAAAAGCCTTTCGCATCGGCTGGCAGATCCAACGAAAAATCCCCTTGTTCCTTTGTTTTTACCGCTAAGTAAAATGGGTCCCGATTAACGTCAAGTGGTGAGTAACGGTCACGAATGACATAAGTAATGGCAATCGATTCAATCATTTCATAGGTTAAATTCGTTTGATTGCTTCTTTTTCTGATTAATTGCAGCGCTAATTTAAAAGGATTGCTGGAAAAGCTTTCTAACGTAATCTTCTGCTGATGAATTACCCAGTAATCCTCCACCAAGGTAGGCAGATTGGCTAAGGTGATTAGTAAAATTAAGACGATTACCACGAGAGAAATTACCCATGAAAATCCTAAAAGCGGCAGGAACATAAACAACAGCAGCCAGATAAACCAAAATTTCCCAATACTTGCCTTAAACATTCCTTTGCCTACTACATAAGGCTTTTTGAAAAAGGGACTGCCTTGAACCAGCTCATCCAGCGAAACATTGTAAAGATCACTCAATAAGATAAGATTATCGATACTGGGAACGGCTTCGCCATTTTCCCACTTAGCAACTGCTTGACGTGATAAATATAATTGATCGGCTAATTCTTGCTGTGTCCAATGTGCTTCCAGGCGCCGCATTTTTAATAATTGATTGATTTGCATTTTTCCTCAACTCCTCCTACCACTAGTGTACCAAATCCCGTCAAATAGGCACGCAACTGTTGGTTGACAAAGCAAAAAAGCTTTTAATGGACACTTCTTTTTGCTGGCTGCTTCCTCACTGATGCCATTTCCCTAGTCGACTATTTAGTTAATGGTACTTCCCAGAAATAGTTGAAAAAGGCTGCTTAAGGATTTATCACAGGATTACCTGTTTTGTGGCTGCTCTGCTTTTGAGATTCATCTCATTATCCTCTAGCTTTATTTTTCAAAAACTTGTTTTTTCAAATCTAGTATAGACGTATCGTACCTGACCTAGTTGTCTCGAAAATGGAAAAAGACTTTTCGTCGAGGAAATTGATTATGAGTTTAAAAGATAGTGCTGTTCAAGCTTTAACTGCAGGATTCTTGAAGCAAATCGATCTGTGTAAAGCGGATAACGCCCTCCATTAAAATAACGAGTGTTTTTTTAACAGCAAAAGAGTCTGCTTTGACACATCTTTATATATATGTTATTTACTCACTTATTTTCTATTGTATTCATGCCGGATTATAGGATTAATTATTGTTAATTAGAAATTATGCTTGATTTTGCCATTGGCCTATTTTATACTTATAACCATATTATAATAACGTAATGGATTGGAGCTGTAACAATGAAACCACTTGGCCAGAGACAATTTTTTGGAATGAAACGCGAGACGCTTGAGGCTCGCCTGATTGAAAACCATGCTCACGAAAAAGATAGCGCCTTCACGATTCAATCGGTACTGATTGCCCTCATTCGGAATGCCTTGAGTCCAGCTGATTTTTCTTTCCTGGCTAAGGAGTTAATTTGTACACTCTTTTTAGAAAAAAATGATCTCCAAGAGGTCAAGGAGCTGTGTATCTATTTTCGCCCATATTTTACCGATGATCAATGGGAAAAAGTGATCACTCGTCTCTTTCCAACCCCTCAGAAACGTTCAGCAATTACCGAGCAAGCTCGTTTATATAGTGAAAAATTCCCTCTGCTGCATTCCGGTGCACGGGACGTCGATACCAAGGCTGGCTTATTATCAACCTTTTTAGATGAACATGGCAAAAAGCATAGCTGGACCTTGAGTAATGTGGACCCGAATTTAACCTCCCAGCAGCACGAGGATTATTTGTCATTGCTAACTACCTTGACGATTCTGCAAAAGGACGGTGTTCGTCGCTTTACCGCGATTGTTGAAGTGAATTACACGCTTCACCAGACTAGTATTGGTCGTCGTACGCAAGAGGAAGTTGAGGCCAAAAAAGAGCTGACTGATGCTCTGCCGCGAGTAGCAACACTTGCCAAAACCGCACCGCAAAAAGAAGCGGATTCCGCTAAGTCGGATAAACAAGAAAACAACTCTGTGACAAACAACCCAAATCCAACGAAATCAAGTAAACTAGAGCAATCGGATTCCGTGTCTAAGCAGCCGCCATCACTTACTGAAACACCGCCTGAAGCCGATCCCTCTGATGAACTGAACGATGTTGAAAGTGTCACTGCCTACATGAACCAACTAAAAAGAAAAGCCGCTGGCAACCCACCTACCAGAGAAGAACGGAAAAGGCAAAATCAAATTAACAAAGCCTTAGGAAAAAAAGGCAAGAAAAGCAAAAAAAATAAAAAGAATAAGCGGCGGAAGTAGTTAGCAAGAATCGCTTGAACTGAATACAAAAAAACGCATAACCAATTGCTTGATTACACGTTAGGGGCTCAAACCAGGATTTTGTTGGGAACCATTCGGTCTTTCAGCTCCGTCAAGACGGCTTGCGCTACACCAAAGCTGCGCAAATAATTTTCAGCTGATTCATGATACGAATGCAGATAATCTAGAGCTTCCTCAATATAGCTAGGCAAGGAATACGACATTTCCACCGGATAGCTTCCGTGTGCGCGCATAAAGTTTGGATTTGCCTTGAGGTAGGTATGGGTAATTTGATAATTTGCGATAATATCCGCCTGACAAACGCCGGCTAATTCCAATAGAAATGCCGCAACAATTCCGGTACGGTCTTTTCCAGCGGCGCAATGAAACAGAATACAGCCTTCGCTTTCGGCAAACGCTTCAAAAATGTTAACCAAGCTGTCGGGATAGCGTTTCAAGCAATCCACATAAAAGCTGCCCATGGAATAATTCATTTCCTTGGTAATGTCCTTAGTGGCATCGGCTACATTGCCGGTCACTAAAGGAATATGCAGATTCTGAATCAGCGGAGAGCTCGGATTAGCCGACTCCCTTACCTCACTATCGCTGCGCAAGTCAACAATGGTCCGCACACCATAGTTTTCTAAGAAAGTGAGATCCTGCTCTGTTAAGTCAGACAGGCTGTCACTGCGTAAAAATTTTTGGAATTGGGTAATGCCCTGCTTTACAGGATAGCCTCCCAGCTCCCGAGTATTAAAGCTGCCGGCTAACGGCAAACGTGTGTAATTTGTCATCGTTTGATTTTGCTCCTATCTAATGGCTTTTTTGATTTGTCCAATCAGCAGTTCCACAGTGATCATGGTCACAAAGATGACTAAAATAATCGTGGAGATTTTAGCATACTCATACTTGCCGATTGAGCGTGTTAATACCATGCCGATACCACCAGCACCTACCATCCCTAAAGAGATTGATTCTGCAATATTGGATTCCAGCCGAATCGATGTCCAAGACAAAATCGGATTGGTTAAGCCTGGCAGCAAGCCTTCTGTGATCAGCTGCAGCCAGCCGGCACCGGTAGATTTCATGGTCTCGATAATTGCCGGGTCTTGCTCTTCAATCGAACTGATGAAGGACTTTGTTAAGTAACCCGTTGTTGGAAAAATCAGACCGACAACTCCAGCGGTATTGCCAAAGCCTAGGCTTGCTACCACAATTAAAATCCAGATTAATGCCGGGACTGCTCGCACAATTCCGACAATTCCCTTAATCAAACCGGCCAGTAAGGGATGAAGTGTTGTGTTGCTGGCCCCTAAAAAACTCAGGGGGATGGAAATAACAAAGCCTAAAGCTAAGCCGGCCACTGCCATGCAAAGAGAGACAAACAACTCAGAAATAATCGTCCCCAAATCCGAAAAATCTAGCACAAAGAATTTAGGCACTACCGCTCCCACTGAATCAAACCGACTGACAAAGGTCTTCACGTCCAGCTTTAAAAAATACAGACTCGCTGCAAATAAACTAATTAATCCCAGTCCAATGACGAGGGTGGTTACCTTTTCTCGTTTGCTGGATACTGCTATTTTTGCTTCCATAAGCTCCTCCTACCTTACAAATCGCCGCAGACGATTCACCACAAATTCTGTTGCCAGAACCATCAGCACTAAAATAATAATCAGGGACAGGGCTTCATGGTATTTAAACAGCCGAATATTGGTTTGAATCATGATCCCGATACCGCCAGCTCCTACCATCCCCAGAATTGAAGATGCTCGAATATTGATTTCAAAAGAAAACAGGGTCCAGTTAATCCAAGAAGGAATGAACTCTGGAATCAGGCCATGAAACAAAATTTGCCAATAAGAGGCACCGCTGGCCCGCAGTGCTTCCAGCTTACTGCCGGCAATTTCGTCAATCGAATCTGCATAAGATCGGGCCAGGAAACCTAATGTGGCGATAATCAATGCCAGCAGCCCTACCATATTGCCAATTCCAAAAATGTAAACCAGCAGCGAAGCCCAGACTAACACGGGAATATTTCTTAGAAAAGATATGAACATCCGTACAGCAATTCGCACCCAGCGAAAGGGATTGGTTTGCTCTGACATCAACAAGCCAAAAACAAAGGCTAAAATTGCTGAAAAGTAAGTCCCTACTACCGCAAACAGAATTGTTTCAACAATCAACGGCACATAGGTAGGCAGCTGACTAAAGTTGGCTGGCAGAAAATTGGTTAAAAAGAAGTGGAAGAAACCCGGAAAGGCCAGCAATGCCTCAAACACATTCACCTTTAAGTAGGCAAAAGCGAAAATAACCACAGCTAGAATCCCCATATACTTCATGATTGCTGAAAATTTCCGCTGGTCAGTCAAAACCACCTTATGACTAGATTTCTCCATAAGCCAAGCTTCCTTCCTCCATCACTGAAGCTGTTTTGCGCAGCTTCATTTGTTCTTCCTTACCTTGATAAATCATCGCAGTTGTTTGATCATCTAGTTCCTCGGGTTTGCCATCGAAAACGACTTTCCCTGCTTGAATGCCAATAATACGTGTCGCATATTTTTTGGCAAAATCAACCTGGTGCAGGTTTACAATGCAGGTAATGCCACGTTCCTTCGTGACATCCTGTAAATAATCCATCACAATATTAGCAGAATTAGGGTCCAAGGAAGCAATCGGCTCATCCGCCAAAATCAGCTTAGGATGCTGCATCATTGCCCGGCAGATGCCCACCCGCTGCATTTGTCCACCAGATAAGTCATTAGCCCGCTGGTAAATTTGCTGGCTCAGTCCGACCTTGTTTAATAAATCCACGGCCTCCTGCTTGTCACTTTCAGAATAGAGGCTAAACAAACTCTTGGCAAAGGAGATTTTCCCCAGTCGGCCATGTAGCACATTTTTGATCACGTTGGTACGGCCAATCAAGTTGTAATGCTGGAAAATCATGCCGATGTCTGAACGCTGGCGCTTCAATTCGCGGCCTTTAATCTTTTCCATGTGGGCACCATCAAAAATAATTTCGCCTTCTGATGGATCAATCATGCGATTAATTGAACGGATAAAGGTGGACTTGCCTGCCCCCGATGGTCCAATTACAACAATGAATTCTCCTTTATTAATGGTTAAATTAATATCCTTCAACGCATACTTTTTCTTGTCATAGGTTTTGCCTACATTTTTTAATTCCAGCAGCTTTTCTGTCATTATTCTGTCTCCTCAATGTTTAAGGTTTCGACCATTTCTTTTACAACGTCGTAATCTTCATCCTTGGCTTCCACAAAACGAACATCCTTACTGCCGTATAAGGTTTCAAAATAGTCGCCATTTTCATAATTCAAGTAGAAGTCTTTGATTTTGTCCTTCATTTCCTGCGGCAAATCCGCGCGGATAACAAAGCAGGCATTCGGAATAACATCTGTTTCGCCAACGATTCGAACATCATCTTCCTTCATCATACCGGCTTCCACCAGCTGAGGAATAATCTGTTCAGCCACAGCAGCTGCTTCATAGTCGCCTTTGATAACCCCCATAATACTGGAGTCATGCTTGCCAGAATAAGCGACTGTTTTGAAGAAATAATCTGGATTTTCCAGCTGATCTGGATCAAGATCCAATTCATTAACTAATTTTGATTTAGGAAACATGTAACCGGAAGAAGAAGCTGGATCAACAAAGGCAAAGGTCTTCCCCTTCAAATCTTCCAAGGACTGGGTTTCTTTGTCATCCTTATTCACAATGAACACGGTTCGGTAAGGCTTCTCAACCATTGAGGTGGTTGTCACCAGCGGTTCAACCCCGGCTACTTTTTTTGCTTGGTAATAGCTCATAGGAGTAACTAACAGGACATCTAATTTGCCTGCCTTCATGGCTTCAATTCCGACCGAATATTCTGCGCCCTCTAGTTCTTCTATCTCGATACCTAATTCTTTTTCCATATCCTTGCGAAACTGATCATTTTTGCTTCCTGCATCAGGATTGGTTTCATCCGGCATTTGAACAATTGTCAATTTATCTACTTCATCTGCAGCTGTCGCCGATTGATCATTTCCGCAACCAGTCATAGCTGCCAAAGCTGTGCCACATAGTAATGCCAAAACGGCTAGTTTTATTTTCTTCATTTTTTTAAAAGCTCCTTTTTTAAGTTTCAGTAGTATACCACTGAACAACTGTAGTATACTGTTGATGAAGAGCAGGAATCATCAAGATTCCGTAGTTTTTTTGTAAATTCTATGTAAAGGAATGAATGTCATGACTCAATCGATTGAATCCAGTGCGTACCAGGAGATCAAGCAAGCCATTCTTTATGGTCGGATTGAACCGGATGAAATTTTATCTGAGGCTTCTTTATCCAAAAAGCTGGGCCACAGCCGAACGCCGATCCGCTCTGCCTTGAAACAGCTGGAGCAAGAAAAGCTGGTAGTTTACAAGAAGAATCGCGGCGTGACTTTGCGTGAGGCTAGTGTGAAGGAAATGGTGGATGTAACTCAGATTTGTGTCGAGTGGATGATTTTGGCCACCAAAAAAGCCCAAACCGGACTAAGCATTCTTGATGTAGATGCTATCCAGGAACGACTAACTGCAGCCAAAAATTATCGCGCAGCTTTAGACTATGCGCAATATATTAATCAAATGCCCAAGGTTTACACCAAAATTATGGAAGCAGCCGGCAACGAATTGCTGATTCCTACCTATGAAAATCTGTGGGCCCGAGTAATCAGCACCTCTTTGTATCGCAAAATGGCGGATCCTCACAATTCACCAAAGAAAACGATCAGCACCGTTCAATTCTTTCAGGAATACTTGGCGCTGATTGAGAACAATCAGTTTGATCAAGCGATTGCTAAATTAATGGATTATCAAGAATACGCCAATCATCAAATTCTGCACTACGGCACCCTTTAGAAAAATTAAAAAAAGGTCGAATGATTTCAGTACTTCTACAAGTACCGGCTCATTCGGCCTATTTATGCTAATCTATCGATTGCCTGCTGGATTTCCTTCAGCGCTGCTTGATCTTGTTCTATTCGCTGTAATTCCTGCAAGTTCTCTAACCAAATGTCCGCTTCTTTCCCAACCGACCAATCGCTCAGGCTGCTGTTCCTCGAATTACCAGACGAACATCTTCCTTAGCTACCTTGAACAAGTCGGGTAAAGCGGAACGATCACCTAGGTTCGCTCTGGATATATCCGTTCCTTAATCACCGAATGCTCAAAACCTGAAGTGTAGGCTCATTCCTGCAAGGAAGCTTCCAATTCAGTGAACGGCTCCGCAGAAGCAAAGCCGATTTTATCAATTCCCAGCCGTTGACTTTCAGCGATGATTTTTCTTTAAGGGTCATTCTATAACTCCTCCCTTTAAGCTTGGTTATAACGGAGGAGCCTAATTTTTACGAAAAAAAGAGGACCCGCTGCGGCTTTTTTATGCCATCAGCGAGTACCTCTTTTTTATGCTGCTCTTTTTGCTTCCAATTCCTGTTTAATTTGCGGATAAATGCTGTCCAGCTGATAGAAAAGCATGGTCACAATGGAACCGATAATCAGCAGCAAAGGAATATACCCATACATGGCCTTGATTGCCCATACCGCCTGCGAACTTTGAGCTGCAGCCCCTGGTGTGTAATTTCCCCAAGCCAGTAAGGCTCCGGCGATCCCGCCAGATAAAGCTTGTGCCACCTTTCCTAAAAAACCGTTGATGGCCGAAAGTGAACCAGAAACGTTCACGCCGGTTTTCCATTCGCCGTAGTCCACTGGATCCGCCTGCATGGAGAAGTAAATACTTTCCTTCACGCCATAACCAATCGCTGAGACTACCGCTCCCGACAGGATAATCAAATGATTCACATCTCCCAGCAAAATAATCACAATTCCTAACGCCTGAACAACTGAAGCAGAAACATACAGATTCCGTTTACCTAGGCGTTTTGCCAAAAACGGCACGAAGAAGTTTGCAACCATTGGGACAATCGACATAATCGTTGCCACCGAAATCGATAAGGCGCGACTGCCTACCACCACCGTATAGTAATAAACTAAAGCACTGGTTTGAATAAAGAATCCGGTCCACATAAAGAGAATGTTCAAAGCAAAAATCAACCAAGGCTTGTTTTGCTTTAGGCTGGTAAAAATTTCTTTCACCGAAGCCTTCTCGGGGTTAATCGTCGCAGTTTCCCGAACACTAAAGAAGGTAAAGAAAAACAGCAGGCAGCCGATTACGCCAAAAATCGCCATCACAATTTTAAAGCCCACCGCTTGATTGTCCCCACCGAAGTAATTGACTAGCACTAAGGCAGATGAGCTAACTACGGTTGCTCCCATGAAGCCAAAGAATTTCCGGGAGGTCGATAAAGCGGTTCGTTCCTCCGTATCGTTCGTCAAGCTAGGCAGGATCGAAGCCATGGGTACATTCACGATCGTATAAGCCAACGAAAGACCAAAGTAAGTAATGTAGGCATATATCAATTTGCCATGAGCCGAAATATCCGGCACGTTAAAACAAAGAAAGGCAAACAAGGCAAAGGGCACCGCCCCAAAAAGAAAATACGGACGGGATTTGCCCCAACGGGTGTGGGTGTGATCAATTAAATAGCCAACCAACAGATCGGTGATTCCATCCACGAAGCGGGTCAAAACAAACATCAAACTAATCGCCGAAGCACTCAGCTGCATAATGTCAGTGTAAAAGAACAATAAATACAGCGAAATCATCTGCCAAATTAAATTACATGCCAAATCAGAAACGCCATAACCAATACGCTGCTGCCACTTTGAGATTGGTTTATCCGTCTGTGTACTCATTTTCAAAGACTCCATCTTCTTTCCCCATTTCTGTTGGTCTTACTTTATATATTTCTTGATTAAATATGCGGGTGTACAGCTCCAAGCATGGCAATAGCTGCTGATAATCGGACTGCCATAAGGTGAGAAGTCCAAATCCTCTGGCTTAAAGGCTTCCCAGAAAGTATCGGCCCCCATGCTGATCATCTTGCCCCAGTAATCCTTCATTAATTGCACTGCTGCTTCTGGCAATCCAGCCACAAACAGTGCCTCTACTACATGATGATACATGTACGGTGTACCAAAGCCGGTAATCGGAAATTGTTCTTTGATGGTTGTTTCCATAATTTCCTGATTAGTTTTAGTATCCATCACTTCAGCTAAAACCATCCAGACCTGACTGGCCACGTTTACTTCGCCACTGTCCTCAATTACAAATTGTTTTTTCGCTGCATCATACAAAGCGGTTTTAGCAAAGCTTTCTAATTTTTGGCAAGCTTCTTGATACTGGGCTAACTGCTGATCCTGCATTTTTTCCGCCAATTGGATAAAGCGTTTGATTGCATAAATCATGACGGCCTGCCCTGCAGTTGCTTTGTCAAAGTCGTTGGACCAATCAATAAATACTGGCCAATCTTCCGTTAACACTAAACGACCAGCTTCATCCACCTGCTGCAAAGCTAAATCTATTCCTTTTTTCGCTGCTGGATATAAATCCTGCAAAACCGCTTGATCTTGGGTATGTTGGACATAATCAAACAAGATCGTAGAAAAGAACAAGCTATAATCAAAGAGGAAGGTATCATCCGGTGTTAAATTAGGCTCGGTAAAAACGTTAGCCGGAATCTTGCCTTCGTCCGTCGTCATCCCGCCAAACAGATACATACAACGTTTCGTCAAAGCTAAATCATCAAAGGTGGCATAATTTGCTAAAGCCTGCAAGCGCAAATCGCCAATCCATAACCGGCGATCCCGTTTAGGTCCATCCTCAAAGACTGTTTGCATACAATCCTGCAGCGTTTTAACTGAAATATTGTAGATCGCCTCTAATTCCTTGTCCTCAATCACAGGCTGCGGCAGCTGTTCCATTGATACGCTGCTTTCTGCTGTGAAGGTAGGATTGCTGAAGCTGGCCTTCCATTTTGGCGAAGTATCAATCACACTCAGCTCGATATAGCGGCAGCTGTAGCGACGCGGCATTGCTAAGGTTGCCGGCAGCACATCCAGATGCACAAATTCCTCCTGAATCCATGACCGTGACAGCCAACCGTCATAGTCGGCGGACTCCGCCACGATTTCGGCCGGTACTTCGGCGAATTTTAACCGTAGATACAATGGCGCATCCATCGGCGAACCCACTGAATCAATATCAATGGTAAATTTCCCAACGTAATGATCGCCTAAGTCTAAGACGATTTTTTCATCTCGCCCCAGCGTATACTCAGGCAGCTGTCCAATGTTTTTCTCACTAACTACTGATTTGAAACCGTTGACACTTTTCCCATCAGGGACGATTTCGGCAATCGCAGTGGGTGTCACCGTTGTCTGAATCAAATCAGGCGTGTTGCTTTCCGCCTTGGCTAGTAGTTTTTCGTCGTGGTTCCAAACCACATCCTGATTAATTTGAAATGTAAATGCCATCTTTTTCCCTCCATGAATGGAGAAGCAATCCCTTGATTACTTCTCCGATTATTATCCTTAAACGGTTGCATCCTTCAGTTTTGATTCTTCGGTTGCTTGCTGCTCGCCAACGCCATGTTTCTTCTGCAGGCGCATCATGATCACTCCAGCAATTGTTGCCAGCAACACGATTCCGGCAAAGCCGTACATTGATGTTTGAATCCGGTCAGGTGCTACTAAAAATGGGGTTACGAAGGCAAACAAGCCGCAGCACATCCGAGAAAATCCGTTGATAAAGCCTTGTAATGATGCCCGAACCTCTGCTGGGAAGGACTCTTGAGTCCATACCTTGTAAATGGCTTCGCCAGCCAAAGGATTCCCAAAGTTGTAAAAAGCAATCGTGATTGCTAAAGCGATAAAGCCGGCACCGCCGCCAATTAAGGCCATACCCAGCATAGCTGCGAACTGAACAAATGCGCCAATAAAGAATGCTTTGTTGCGGTATTTCCCACCAGCCACTGAAGCAAAAACAATTGTTGTAGCTAAGGAAACAATGTTTAGAACAATTCCCAAACCAGTTGCTTGGGTTTGACTAGCCCCTGCATTGGTTAAGGCATAGGTTTGAAATTGGCCCCAAGTATTCGCCAGTAAATTCCAGCATACATAGAAAATTAAGATTGCGGCGAAGAAGCCCAGGTATTTGTTTTTATTTTGACCAAACAAGACCGTTTTGAAGGAAACTTCCTGCGGTGCATTTTGAATTGCTTTTTGTGCTAATTGACGAGCAGTCCCTTCTTCGTGAAACCGTTTGAACTTTTGTGAAAATGAACGCCATAACCAAGTAATTAAGGCAAAGGCAAACAAAATTCCAAAAACAATTCTTGCCCCTAAGACCCCTTCGATTCCTGAAAGCAGGAAGGAACAAATATACGAAATAAAAACCCCAATTTGCCAAAAAATCTGAGTAGAGGATACCAGCTGAGCCGAGGTTTGTTCATCCGGTGCATCATGGGAAACGACGGTTAAGCTGATTGGTAAATCGGCTCCAGAAGAAATTCCCATCACAATCACACCCGCTAATAGCATCGCAAAGCTATTTGACAGAATACATACACCAGCACCAATTGCGTAAAATAAATTCAACCAGTTAAACGAACGAATAAGACCGAAACCTTTAGTAATCTGACCGGCAAATAATGACCCGAAGGCAATCGCAAAGGTTAATCCTCCAGAAATAATTCCAACCTGACCAGCTGTCAATTCTAATCCCTTTTGCCAGACTGGAATAGTCGCTGACAAACCCACAATACAGCCTGATCCTAACATTGAGCCGATTCCAGCAGCTGTTGCTAATGGCGAATATTCCTTCACCAGTGTTGAGCTCTTTTGCTTACTCACAGTTAAACACTCTCCTTAAGTTCTATAATTTATTTGATTAACTACTTGAATTGTAAGCGCCTTACCGTTTTTCAGCTATTGCAAAATCCCACACATTTCTTATCCATTTCACAGATGAAGACAAAAAAACAAGAAGTACCGATCAAACGTACTTCTTGCTTTTCTTATGTTATATCCTTTGATAAAATCGCCGTTCTTAGCTCTTTTGGTGTTAAATCAGTGTATTTAGCAAACAGCTTATACAAGGAAGGGACTGTTTCAAAGCCGATCTCATAGGAAATCTCTTCAAAGCTTTTATCCGTTTCCTCCATCAATTCCAGCGCTGTCTGATACCGCAGCGAATTAATCAGCTCCTGAAAAGAACGGCCAGTTTCCTTCTTCAATTTGTTGCTGATGTAATTGGAATTATAGCCAAAATGCCGCGACAGCTCCGAAAGGGTTAAAGATGCATAATTCGCTTCAATATAGCGCAGGATGTTTAAAATTTCATCATCCCGTTCGCTGTATTGCTCCAAGCTGTCCTCCTCAATCACGCGAGTCAGCTCAATCATTAACAGGGACAGCCATAAATTCATCGCCCGCATGTAATAATTCTTTTTGCTGAAATATTCCAGCATCATTTGATGAATAATCGACTGCACGGCTGGATTATCGCCACTATGGAAATGAATAAAGGCATCGTGACTGCCATAATCGTTGGAGGCATTCATCAGAAACTCATTCACCAGCCCGTTAGATTTCACCATGTTCACCACAATCTCGGTGGTGATGGAGTCATCCCGCAATAAAATATTGATTAAAATATCATCCTCACCCAGCGCGTCAATCCGCTGAACAATTTCCTTATCAATCAGCAGAATTTCGCCTTCCTGCAGTTCAATCCGTTTGTCATTGATATACTGCACACAGCTGCCGGAAAACATGTAATTGAATTCCACAAATTCATGGGTATGCGCTGGCATCTCAGAATAGCGATGGTGCTTGTTTATAAAAATATTTCCCTCTTTGAAAAAGGACTTGCCCGGCATTTTAGGCACCGCCTCTTCATCATAAGGCAAATGCTGGTCATTAACATTGTAGCCTTCAATTCGCTGCTCCCGCTCAATCGCATTCTCAGCCCACAGCTGTCTTTTCAGTTCATTCAAATCCATGTGCTTCCCCCCTGCCATTCCGCTTTATTATAAACGTTTTCAATCAAAAAATGAACGCACAAAAAAACAGAAGCAACCAGCACTGCTTCTGTTTTCTATTTAAACTTATCATAAGGAGGATACAAAATTAAGGGATATCAATCGTTACTTGAACTGTTTGCAGAGGAACATCGTAAAAGCGATCTTCCCGACGGCCGAGAAAATCCTTGGCCTGCTGCGGGAATAAGGCATACATCAGAACATCTTCCTCTGATTTAGCGTATTCCTTGATTTCTTCTCGGAACGCTGGCAGCTGCGGCTCAATTAAGTCAGCCGGACGATTGGTAATCACTGCTTCGTCACCGATAATTTTTTCTTGTACTGCCGGATCAATTGGTGCTGGCGGACGGCCATAGAGCCCACGCACATAATCTTTGATTTCAGAAGGAACCAGTTTATAGCGTTCCTTGGATATAACATTCATTAGGGCTTGCGTTCCCACCATTTGCGACAACGGTGTAACCAATGGCGGATAGCCTAGATCGGCCCGAACCTTTGGCACTTCACTTAGGACTTCTTCATATTTATCCTGCATGCCCTGCTCAGTCAACTGACTTAGCAGATTGGACAACATGCCGCCAGGTACTTGATAGATCAAGGTTTTTGGTTCGATGTCCTTCACTTTAGGATTCAGAATGCCTTCATCACGGAAACGATCGCGAATCGGATTGAAGTAATTAGCAATTTCGCTCACTTTATCCATCTTCAAGCCTGTGTCAAAGCCTAGTTCTTCTAGCGCTAATGCCATTGATTCGGTTGCAGGCTGACTCGTACCGCTGGAGAAGGATGAAATAGCCGTATCGATAATATCCGCACCTGCTTCAGCAACCTTCAAATAGGTCATTTCTGAAATACCACTAGTGGCATGGGTATGAACTTCTAGCGGCAAATCAATTCGATCCTTGATCCGGCTGACTAGCTCAAACCCAGTCTGGGGCGTTAAAACACCCGCCATATCCTTAATACAAATTGAGTCAGCGCCTAAATCAGCCATTTCCTTCGCCAGCTTTACAAAATAATCCACCGTATGGATGTCGCTGGTAGTATAGGATATCGCGGTTTGGCAATGTCCGCCAGCTTCTTTGGCTGCCACAATAGAGGTAGTCAAATTACGCGTATCGTTTAATGCATCGAATACTCGAATGATATCAATCCCATTTTTAATGGATTTTTCAACAAAATCACGAACAACATCATCGGCATAGTTTTTGTAGCCTAATAAATTTTGACCCCGCAGCAGCATTTGCAGCTTGGTATTTTTGACTTCTTTGCGGATCAAGCGCAGTCTTTCCCATGGATCTTCATTCAAAAAGCGAATGCATGAATCAAAGGTGGCACCGCCCCACATTTCCAGCGAATGATAGCCTGCTTCATCTAAGGTTTTTAAAATCGGCAGCATATCCTCCGTTGGCATGCGCGTTGCGATTTGGCTTTGTTGACCATCCCGCAGTACGGTTTCCATGAACTGGATTTTTTTAGCCATGTTTCAACTCCTCTTCCTTTTCAACAATTTCAGCAATCGCCTGCTGCATTTCTAGAATGGAATGGGCTCTGGAACGGCCGCATTCCTTGGCATCCTTGTCACAAATAAAACAACGACGCGGGGCAAAGCCCAGCTCCTGTCTGCTGATGCTTTTAATTTTATCTCCCTCCTGCCACAGCACATCCAGGTCAACTAATCGACCATAAGGATGCTCTTCCTCAATCTGAACCATCTTGCTCTTCAGCTCTTGAGGCGCCAGCGGCAGCAGCAGATAATATTCCAGCCCCGTATTTTTCTCCCAATATAGATTGGCATTGGGAGAAATTCCGGTTAATTCCTGTTCAATTGCTTCAGTGATTGTTTTAAATATTTCCTCTAGCTTCACTGACGTCTTCACTGGACCAGGAATATTCATCGTCGCGCAAAGCAATGAACTCTGGTTGTCGGCGTGCAGCAAATCCTGTTGCATTGCCGCACGTTCTTCCCGGCTTTCCAGCATTTCCTCCAGTGAGATGTCTGGGCCGTTGAAGAGGTCATCAAACGTTTTTGACGACATCAATAATGGTCCCATCACGATATTCGATCAGCGCTACTACTTTGTCTCCGTATTGAATTGGCTCAGGATCCCCTACGATACTGTAAGCCTGCTCTTTTAGCTCTTCAATCGTGTATTGCGGTACAGCTAAATCTTTAAAGTGCTCAATCAGGTCCTGACGTTTTGGATTGATGGCAATCCCTACCTCGGTAATGACCACATCGATACTGTCACCAGGTGTAATTACCGTATTTACTTCATCCACGATTGTCGGAATTCTTCCCCGAATCAGCGGTGAAATCACCAAGCTCATCTTGCAGGCCATACTTGTATCGGAATGTCCGCCAGATGCCCCGCGAATTACGCCATCTGAACCGGTCATAACATTAATATTGAAGTTGGTATCAATTTCCAAAGCCGATAAAATCGCTGTATCCAGCTGATTGATAAATGATCCTTTGCTTAAAGGTGAAGCATACATGTTGGCATCAATTTCGTAATGCTGCGCATTTTTACCTAAGGATATCGCAGATGGATGATCGAAATCTTGGACGTCGATAATCTTTTCAACTAAGCCTTCCTCCAGCAATTCAACCATAGCGTTGGTAATACCGCCTAGTGCAAAGCTGGCCTTAATGCCGTCTTCAATCATGGCTTCCCGTAAGAAACGTGAAACTGCTAAGGACGCGCCGCCGGTTCCTGTTTGGAAAGAGAAGCCTTCTTTGTAATAAGGTGAACCGGTAATGACTTTAGCAGCATATTCGGCGATTAATAATTCTTTCGGATTCTTAGTGAAACGCGTCGCGCCTTTGGCAATCCCTTTTGGATCCCCGATCGCCTCTACTTCCACCACAAAATCCACATCTGTTTGAGGAATACTAATTGGTGTATTTGGGAATGGCACCAAGGTATCGGTAATGATGACCACTTGATCCGCATATTTCGCGTCCACCATAGCATAGCCTAATGAACCACAGGTAGCTTTGCCGACTGTTCCGTTAGCATTTCCGTAAGCATCTGAGCTAGGCGCTCCTAAGAAGGCCACATCAATATGAATGTCCCCCGCAGCAACTGCACGTGCACGTCCACCATGGGAACGAATTACTACAGGATTTTCCATAATCCCTTCCGAAATCGCAGCACCAACTTTATCTCGCAGGCCGCTAGAAGTGATATTGGTAATTACGCCATTTTTGATATGGTCAATCAACGGTTCATGCACATTGGCAATGGAGCTGGGTGCAATCGAAAGATTCTTAATCCCCATGTCCGCAATTTCCTGCATAACCATGTTCATCACATAGTCGCCTTCCCGGAAATGATGATGGAAGGAGATGGTCATGCCGTCCTTCAAACCGGTTTTTTCAATGGCTTCTCGTAAGCTGCCCACTAATTTTTGATCCCGTGGACGTTTAGGCTGAATGTGACGGCTAGCTTCTTGATAAGCATCAATATGAGCTAGTTCACCTTCGTATACACCATACTGATCCGCATAGACCTGAGGAATATCGCGATTCACTTTATTCATTACCATAATTAAATCTCCTCCTCGGTAATTAATTTTGCTGCTTTGGCTAAAGCAATCACTCGTTCTGCCCGTTCAACAATTGGTTTATCAATCATTTTACCGTTTAGCGAAATGACACCGGAGCCTTTTGCTTCAGCTTCACGAATTGCCCAAATGACTTCCTTGGCGTTTTGAATTTCTTTAGCGGTTGGCGCATAAATACTATTAACCAAAGGAATTTGGCGTGGGTTGATGACAGATTTTCCGTCAAAGCCTAGCTGTTTAATTAAGCGAACTTCGTCTTTGAAGCCTTCTGTGTTGTCCACATCTGAATAAACCGTATCAATCGCTGCAATTCCCGCTGCTCGTGCCGCATGCAAAATCATGCTGCGGGCAAAGAACAATTCCTGCCCATTAGGATAGCGGCGCGTTTTCATATTCGTCACATAGTCTTCCGCTCCTAAAGCGATACCAATTAGCCGCTCAGAAGCTTTAGCAATCTCGCGAGAATTCAGTACACCCTCAGCTGATTCGATCGCTGCCATCATTTTAGTGGTGCCGACTGGAATCTGATTGTCTTTTTCTACCTGAGTGATCACCGCTTCTACATCCACGATATCCTGAGCCGTTTCCGTTTTCGGCAACCGAATCACATCTACTCCAGCTAATACCATCGCTTCAATATCCAACGCACCGACAGTATCCAGACCGTTGATACGAACGACTGTTTCAACTTTGCTGTAATCAAAGGTTTTTAGCGCAAAGTGCACCAAGGTACGAGAAGAATCCTTTTCTTTTAAAGAAACCGCATCCTCTAGGTCGAACATAATCGAATCTGCTCCATATAAAGGGGCATCTCTTAACATAGCTGCATTGGCACCTGGCACAAACATCATTGTTCTTCTTAAGCGTTCCATGAGTCGATCTCCTTCCAGTTGTAGGCTTTTTGATCGGCTGCCCGATAAGCAGCGGTTACCGTACGGGCTTGAATGGTACAATCCAATGCGCCCTTATCCACCGCTACAACCTTGGCTGAAGTAATCCCCAGCTTTTCCAGCGTTTCCTTGATTACCTGGCGAATCTGATCACCAAACTGCTTTTCTACACTGCTGTCCAATTCGATTTCAATTGTTGAGCCTTCATGAGGATCAAGCGTAATCATAATGTCGCTTGATTCAACTGTACCGGCTACCGCACTCTTAGTAATTTCCACTGAACTCCACCTCTATTTTCTTGATTTTTTTCAAATAGTCATAGGTTGTTTTAGGAACAAGATGGGTTAACAATTCGACATCTTTTTCCTTTAATGCTTTACGTACATTGGTTGCACTAATTGCTGCACCTTCCACTTCCTTGCGAGGAACAATTACCAGCTCCAGCTCTTGGCCAAAAACCTCCTGCAATGAACGATTGTAGACCTCCGTTACTGGTGAAAATGGCTCCTCCCCAACAAAGCGGGAGCGAATATTCAAAATCGGTGCAATTTTTTCTTTAAACAGTTGAGCATCAACCGCGGCCTGAGTTTTGGCTACGGCTAGCGGTGCATTCTCTTTTAAGAAATAAGCTGGAAAGGTCGCTGTCGATACCATATAATCACGGCTAGGCAGGACAGTTACATTATCCAAATGGCTGACACCCAGCTTCACCATGTTCATTCGATCCTCACTAGAAAAATCCGAGCGATCCTCAGATAGAACAAAAACATAGACATGATCGCTCTTAGCTGCGGCCGTTTCCACTAAAAATTGATGCCCTTTAGTAAAAGGATTGGCATTCATGACAATACTGCTGGCTGTCCCTGTATGACGATGTTTCTCTAAGAGCTCCTGGTAGTCGTCAATATTAGGTGAGCCCTGCTCTGTAAACAGCACCGATTCGTTTTCTACTATCGTATGGAACCCCAGTGAGTGAAAAATTTTCGCCTCACTAGGTTTGGTATACAGGAAGTAATGATTCAGATCTTTTTCCCGCATCCGTTCCATTAAATGAATCATGATTTGAGTTAACAGGTTTTCTGACTGGTATTCTTTATCTACCGCTAAGCACTTAATAATGTTCTTTTGATAAGATCCTGAAGCAACCAATTGACCGTCTTTAAGTAGTCCTACTGTGTACTCGACACTTTCCTGCGGGCTTAAGCCGGAACGCTCCATTAGATCCGTCCATTGCTGAAGCATCGCTTTGTCTTTATCCAGCCAGAGCCTTTTTAAATCAAACATTTTAAAATCCCCTTTTTATTTTTTGACTGGGAACAATTTCGCTAACAATTGTGAAGCTACGTAAATAATCAGGATAACGACAAACACGCCGCCCCAACCAAATACCAATAGTTCAAATGACTTCATTAAATCTGCAGACATTCTTTTTTCCCTCCTAAACTAACAAGGCCAACAACAGCCCACCAGCAATAACTGAAGCAATCTGACCAGAAACATTGGCGCCTGCCGCATGCATTAGAATAAAGTTCTGCGGATCTTCCTCTGTTGCCATCTTCTGAATCACGCGACTAGACATCGGAAAGGCTGAAATACCGGCTGCTCCGATCATTGGGTTGATCTTCTCTTTACGGAACAGATTCAGTAATTTGGCGAATAGTACACCACCAACAGAATCCATTACAAAAGCGACTAAACCTAAGCCAATTACCATTAACGTATCTACCTGCAAGAATTCTGCATATTGCATTTTTACGGAAATAGAAAGTCCTAACAAAATACTAATAATATTCACCAGCTCATTTTGAGCAGTTAAGGATAGGCGATCCAATACGCCACACTCTCTTAACAGGTTCCCAAACATCAAGAAACCAACTAATGGCAGTGAAACTGGTGCAATCAGACCTGCAACAATTGAGATGACCACCGGGAATAAAATCTTCGCTGTTTGTGAAACCTCACCGGCACGATAATTCATGCGAATTTGACGTTCTTTTTTCGTCGTTACAGCCTTAATCGCAACTGGCTGAATAATCGGCACTAGTGCCATATAGGAATAAGCGGCTACCATGATGGCGCCCATGTATTTCGAATTCAGGGTATTTGCTACAAAGATGGAGGTTGGTCCATCGGCTGCTCCAATAATTCCAATCGAAGCCGCATCATTCAAATCAAACCCTAACAATACTGCGACAATAATCGTAAAGAAAATACCAAATTGAGCCGCAGCCCCAAATAATAGTAGAAACGGATTTTGCAGCAATGGTCCAAAGTCAATCATCGCCCCAATTCCGATAAACAACAGCAAGGGGAATAATTCCGTGCTTATTCCAAAATCAAACAATACTTGGAACGGTCCCGGTTCTCCTGCAGCACTCAACACACCGGAGTTCGGGAAGTTTACTAGGATTGTTCCTAACCCCATCGGTACCAGCAGGGTTGGTTCATATTCCTTCTTGATACCTAAGTACATTAGTACAGCGCCGATCACCATCATGACGATGCGTCCTGGCTCCTGCCCCATGCCTAAAACTCCTTCAATCAATGTTTCCAACAAAAGTCACTTCCTTTTTCCATATTTATTTCTTAACCAACTGTGATCAAAGGATCGCCTGGGTTTACTACATCGCCTTGTTGTACATGAATACCGGTAACGGTACCGTCACTGCTGGCCACAATTTCATTTTCCATCTTCATCGCTTCCAAAATCATTAATGGTTGGTTTTGCTTCACTGCATCCCCTACATTTACTAGAATTTTCAAAATAGCGCCGGGCATTGGTGCTGTCAGCGCATCGGCTCCCGCTGGTGCGGATGCTGCCGCTGGCGCTGCTGGTGCTTCTGCTGCAGGGGCTGCCGCTTGAACTGGTTCAGCAGCTGCAGGTGCCGGAGCTGCTGGAGCAGCCGGTGCTGGCTGAGGAACCCCGCCGATTTCTTCCATTTCTACTAAATATTCTTGACCATCAATTGAGATTTTAAATTTGCGTAACATTTTCTTCCTCCTAATTACTTTCTCTTTGAAATTTTTCGAACACTTAACTGACTGTCTGGATGAGCTCCCGCAGCTAGGCTGGCAGCAATCAACGCTACCTGTTTCGCTTCAGGATTTCGCTTCAAAATCCGCTTCACTACAAACTGACTGTCAGGCTGATCGCCAGTGGCTATGGCGGTGGCAATCAAGCTAACTAACGGATAGCCCTTTGGATCGGTAGCAATAAAAGCTGGCACTTCTTCCCATCCATCGTTATCTTTCGCCGGTGACTCTTCCTTCATACTCTTGGCAGTTGGCTGATCCATTTGTTCAATTTTATTCTTTTTAAAAAACTTATTGAATAAAGACACGTCAATCTCCTTTCCAACTTTATTTGCTTGAGTCCAGATTAAATGATTTCACCAGCAATTGGATAGTCTTAAATCCCGAATTATTGTTCTTTCATTGTTCCTTTTATAGAAAAAAACGGGTAAACTCCTTAAAAACGTTGATTTAATAGGTTTTTCAAGGCGTTAAGATTCTATTAATATCTTGTTAAGTAATCGCTAAGACTATCAGTTGATAATTGTTCTTTTCCTGTTCTTTTTTCCCTTTGGCTCTTTTTTGTGGAGGAAGAATTGATTATTCTATAGGTGCTAAGCGGTTACACACCCACGATAAATAACATAAGTATTATACAAATCAAAAAAAGCTATATTTTATCACCGGGGTTTGTCAACGCTTACAACAAAAAAGAGTTTTAGCTTCATATGAGAAAGGAAGGGAAAAAATGTTATTAACTGTATTGTCTTATTTAATGATTATTGTCTTTATGTTTGTAATCATGAAAAAGAAAATGTCCCCATTTACCTCGCTGGTGGTCATTCCATTAATCTTCACCTTAATTGCCATGGCGGCTGGGGTAGCTGAAAAAGGAAATATCGGGGATTTTGTTTTAGAAGGCATTAGTACAACCTCTACTACAGGTATTATGCTGCTTTTTGCTATTTTATATTTCTCTATTATGTTGGATGCGGGATTATTTGATCCGGTAACCAAGAAAATGATTCACTTTGCCAAAGGCGATCCAATGAAGGTGTTGATCGCAACGGCAGTAGTTGCAGCAGCTGTTTCATTGAATGGTGATGGAACAACCACTACCTTAATCTGTTGTTCAGCTTTTATTCCTATTTATAAGAAACTAAACATGAAAATGATGAACCTAGGTGTCTTGGTTATTCTACAAAACACTATCATGAACCTGCTTCCATGGGGCGGTCCAACAGCTCGTGCGATGGCCGTACTAGAAGTAGACGCCGACATCTTAAGTTATTTAGCACCAGGAATGGTATTATCTATTCTTTATGTAATCTTGTTTGTTGCTCGTCGTATGGGTAAACAGGAACGTGCCCGCTTAGGGATTACTGAATTATCTGATGCTGAAATTGAAGAAATGACTACTGTAACGGATCCAGAAACCTTAGAAATCCGTCGTCCGAAAAACTTTATCTTTAATGGTATTTTGACAATTGGTTTGATTGCCTGGTTAGTAGCTGGATCATTCTATGAGCCAATCGGTTTGCCACCATTATTGTTGTTCTTAGTTGGTACTTGTATCGCTTTAATGGTAAACTATCCAGTGCTGAAGCATCAGTCAGCTCGAATCGGTGCAAACGGCGGGGATGCTGTACAAGTAGTTATCCTAGTATTTGCAGCAGGGGTATTCATGGGCTTGTTCCAAGGCTCAGGAATGGCAACTGCCTTGGCTAACAGCTTCACCACAATTATTCCTAAACAACTAGCTGGCTTCTGGGGTTTAGTAATTGCCTTAATTTCAGCACCAGGTACTTTCTTCATCTCCAACGATGGATTCTACTTCGGTGTATTGCCGGTCTTGGCGGAAGCAGGTCGTGCTTACGGCTTTACCAATATGCAAATGGCTTTAGCCTCTTTAATGGGACAAGCCTTCCACTTATTGAGTCCTTTAGTAGCCTTTATCTATTTATTGCTGCGTCTAACAGGCTTAGACATGGGACAATGGCAAAAAGAATCTGCCAAATATGCATTAGGTATTTTCATAATCTTCATCGTTACCTTAGTATTATTTGGTTATATGCCACTATACATTCCTCAATAAGAAAACCTGCAAGGCCGGATTTCTGGCCTTGCTTTTCCTGTTTTATCCTATGCTAAATGAAAGGAAGAAAATCATGAGTCCTTACGTAGAAGCAATTCGTAAAAATTTGGACCTGACCCAAAATAAAACATTAAAGGTCTTAATTTATGAAGCATTTCGCAAAACAATTATTTTAGGAGAAATCCCGGCGGGCGCAAGAATCAATGAAAAAGAATTTTCTGAGGTATTGAATATCAGCCGTACTCCCATCCGCTATGCCATGACCCAATTAGTGAAGGAACAATTGGTGGAGCATGTACCAAGAGTTGGCATTGTTGTAAAGGGAATCAGTATTAAGGATGCCTACGAGATTTACGATATCCGCAAGGCGCTAGATACGATGGCTACTATTAAAGCCATGGAAAGCATGACGGAAGCTGATTTTGTTGAATTAAAGGAGCTGCTGGAATACGGTGAACAGCTAAATAAAGAAGACAAAGTAGAGGAAGTGCTGAAGAATTTCTCTGACTTTAATGCCTTCATTTATGAAAAAAGTCAGATGCCTCGCTTGAAATCAATTGTGCTGAATTTACAGGCTTACCTTGTCTATTTTCGCGATATTGCTATTCGCTCCTCCAATCGCCGAGACCAAGCCTTGAAGGAACACTGGTTAATTTATCGCGGTATGAAAACCAATAATGTTGAACAAATTACCTTGATTACCCATGAGCATTTGGAACGTTCACTGAAATTCATTTTAACGGAAATGGAGCGGCGGAAAATTGATTAGTCTAGAAAACGCCATTGTCAGCTGTGCTGAAAAAGCGCTGTGGCTGGAGGTAGCTTTAACGCCTAAGCCGGGACTGGTGGACCGAGTGACCAACGGCGCCCACAACGATATGGACTTTACTACCTTTATTCACAGTATTGTCAGTCTGCGTCCATTTCTGCAAAACTATTTTGAATTAGGCTATCAGCATACCGGCAGCCTACCTGATTTGTTCAATCAGCTAAGACAAACCGGCAGCTTAGCTGAAGAAGCTATGCTGACAGCAACAAAGGGGATCAATACCCATAAAGGTGCTAATTTTTCCTTTGCTGTATTGCTAGGCGCTACTGGCTTGTATCTTCAAGGAAAATCAGCTTCTCAGCTGCCCTTCTCACCTGCCGATACTCAAGCAATTCTAAAGCTGGCTAGTGAATTAACCAAGCCTTTGCTGGTGGAGGATTTTCAACATTTAAATAGGAAGAAAAACCTTTCCTATGGTGAAAAGCTATACTTAGAAAAAGGCAGTACCGGCATTCGCGGTGAAGCAGCGGCTGGTTACCCGGCTTTAGCAAATGTTCTGCTGCCCTACCTGCGGACCAATCAGCAAGAGAAAACCGATATCCTGCTGCTGCGCAGCTTGATTTATTTAATGAGTGAAATTGAAGACAGCAATCTCCTGCATCGCGGCGGCAGCGAAGCCTTAGAAACCGTTCGTAAAGAAAGCAAAAAAATTCATCAAGCAGCTCTTTTAGAAAAAGAATTGCTTAATGAACTCACAAATTATGATAAACTATTAACGAAGCGTCATCTTAGTCCCGGAGGTTCCGCCGATTTACTGGCTCTGGGAATTTATTTTGCTCAGCTGGAGGGCTTGTTCTACTCCCCATTTGGCAAAAAGGTGTAACCCAAGCCCCAAATAGTCTTAATGTATCGGGCATCCTTAGGGTCATCTTCAATTTTATTGCGCAGATGATTGATGAACACCATGATCGTATTGGCATCCATTTCGCCATCTCCCCAGACACTATGGTAGATCTGCTCCTTGGAGAAAACCTGATCGGGGTTCTCCATGAAGAACTGAATCAGCTTGATTTCCTTTGAGGACAGCTTGATGGGTTCGCCCTTTTTGTACAGCTGATAACGGCTGCGGTCAAAGCGAAAATCCCCCTCAATGATTTCATTCTTATTCTCAGTCGTCTGATGGTTCTTAAGGATTTTTCCGCGGTCCAGAGTGGCCACGACTTGAGCCTTTAACAAATTCGGTGAAAAAGGCTTGGTCATATAGTAGTCGGCCCCTACCTCTAGTCCGTTGATAATGTCCTCTTCATTCTTCTTACCACTAAGAAAAATGATTGGAACAACCTGATCCTGTTCTCTAATCAGCTGGGCCAAATGATAGCCGTCATTGTCATGCTCCAGACTGATATCTAGAATAAACAGGTCAAACTTGACACGACTCATAATATCAACCGTTTTTTCCACTGAGTCGCTTTGATAAATTAAAATACCTGTTGATTGTAATGATTTCCAAATTAAACGCCGAATGGCTGAATCGTCGTCTACAACCAAAATCTTTTCGTTTCTCACATTCGTTCCTCCTAATGATGGGTGGATATTTCTTTTTTTCGGAAAGGATCATTTATGAATAAACCTTCAAATAAATGGTTGATTATCAGCCTAATCAGCATCCTCTGCTTAACAATAATTGGGATTGTCGTGACGGCGACTACCTATCGCAGCACACAGAAGCATGCGCTGAAAATGGGAACTGATCAGCTAATTAAAATAAACGATTATGCAATCAATATTCTTACGTTAGAAATTGAGTCTTACTCCTTGTCGCTGGAGGATTATGCCTCCAATGTCTTTTTTGACGATACACCGCTGGAATTAACCAAAACCGAACAAATCGAAAACAGCTTAAGCAATAAATCAGCCGCTATTACGGGGCTTTATCTGCTGGATTTGCAAGGGAACCTGCTAGACGGCAAGTCATTTGAGAACAAAACCTTTACTTCTCAAGCTGAATTGCCGGCAGTGATAAAAAAGGACAGCTATTTTTCGAAAGCCTTAAAGGGGCAGGTAGATCAAAATGGCGACAGCTACTTTGAAGCTGGTCATGCTTATTTAAACCTGTATCGCTTGATAAAAAACAGTCAGAATCAGCCGATTGCACTGCTGATTTTGCCCCTTAATTTAGAGCAGCTGTATCATTCAACCTTGGATCCAGATGATCAATTCAGCGGCTATACCATGATTAAAGACCGCGATATGAAGGTGCTCATGCACCCCTCCCATGAACAAATCAGTTGGTCAATTGTGGAGGATCGTCAAAAAAAATACCCTGATCTTGATTATACCGATCTCGAACGCTTAGAAAAGACGCAATTAGCCAACGCTAATGGAACCATGAGCTATTATTCCTATTGGTGGGACAAAAAGGACCCTGCCCGTGCCCGCGTCCTCAAGCTGACTGCTTACCGCTGGATTACCATCGGAAAAGCCCGCTGGATCGTTGCCACCAATTCTGATTTTTATGAACAAAACGGCATGGCCATCCAAGAAAGTCTGATTATTTTAGGTCTGCTTTGCATCCTGCTGGCAACGATTTTACTGCTGGCCTTTAGTTTACGAAGCTACTCGCGGCGCAACCAAAGCTACCTTGAAAATTTACGCCTCATTGAACGACAAAAGCTGATGAACGAACGGCACTCCCTGGAAAAAAGCATGCTGCAGGAATCCAAACTAGAAACCATCGGCCTGCTGACGACTTCGATTGTTCATGATATGAATAATTTCTTAACTCCGATGATTGGTAATTTAGAACTAATGATCGAAGAACACCAGCAAAATCCAGAATTAGTCGAGGATCTGCAGGAAGTTTATCATGCTGCCCAACGTGGACAGAAGCTTTCTACCAATGTCCTGCGTTTTTCCAAACTGGCCTCTAATACGAAGGAGACCGTTAATATTACCTCCGCCGTTGCCGAAGCAATTGAAACAATGCGGATTCTGATTCCTAAAAAAGTTCGGCTGACCTTTCAACAGCAGGCTACCGGCTACAGCTATTTTGAAAAAGAAGAGCTGCAGGTAATTCTGTACAACTTGTTAACCAATGCCTACCAAGCTCGCAAAGCCAATACGGTGATTGATGTTTTGGTTAAACGGGCTGATGAACAGGAATGCCAGCAATTCCAAAAACATTCGCTGGCTTACAGTACCAAAGACTTTGCCTTAATTCAAATTACCGATAATGGGCCCGGTATCCCGAAAGAAATTGAAGACAAAATCTTCACGCCCTTCTTCACCACGAAAACTGCCAGTGGTGGTACTGGACTAGGTCTGTTTATTGTTTCCTCGATTATTAAAAAGAACGATTGGCTGCTTTCAGTCACCAGTTCAGATGCCGGAACCTCCTTTGTTATTGGAATTCCATTGACTGATGACCCGCCAACAACCTAACCAACGCCTTTCACAATTCGCTATCGGATTTGTGGAAGGCTTTTATTCGTTCTAAGATAAACAATACAAACACTAAAACTAAGATGGACAGTGCCAAAAAGAGTGTTTCGACACCTTCTCCCTGAGCCAGCAGCAGCTCCCGTAGAATCGCTGTAATACTAATCAAAATCAAGTAACGAACCGGAATATGATGGCCTTCCTTAACATAGCGCAGCAGCATCAAAATAATTTCCAGCAAAATAAACAACGTAGCAACTTCTTCAATTAAAATCGACAATTCTTCCATTGAAGCTAACGGAATAACATGGGTAATGATGGTAAAAATAGCTTCTCCCATAACAATCAAAACCACAATAATTAAAAGCGCTAACAAAAGGTCAATAAAAGAACTGATTCCTTTTTCAAATAATTTAAATTTATTCCCCAAACGCATTCCTCCTTATCCTTCCTTTAATTATAACGAAAAAAACCATGCTTTTTTAGCTAAACACAATAAAAAGACAATAAAATTTCTAGGTTTCCATCTCAGCAAACCTTCAGATTTCAAGATCCTTATAACAAAAAAAAGAACAACCACCGCTGAGTATAACACAAGCGATGATTATTCTTTTCATAATTACTAGTCATTTTGCTATTAAGGCTATAAACAACTTTTATTCTTGTCCTTGAGTATCTCCTTGGGACTCGCCGCTTCCGCCCTGCTGCTGATTGTTGCTGTTAGGAATACTATCTGCTGAGCCTAAATTTCCTAAACTAATATCCAGTGAAACTGTATAGTCCAGTGGCAGATAAACATTGCGGGTACTCATGCCCACCACGGTTCCTTTTGGCTGATCAGAATCCACATGACGGATGACATAATGAATATTGGCTCCTTTAGATTGAAACTCATTGTAAAAATACTTCTGCAAATCGCCTTCAACCGTCGTTCCTCTAAGATCCTTTAAATACGGTTGTCCCAATGAATACAATACTTGAACCCGTAAATCATTTTTAGCGTTTAGTACTGTCCCGGCAGCAACACTTTGAGAAACCAGCTGACCATACGGCAGATCGTTGGTATAAATCCCTTTTGCTTGAACCTGAACACCTTCGACTGCATTGGCGGCATCTTCTAAGCTGTAGTCTGCAAAGTTGGGAATCGTGAACCCTTTGCCTAGTGACACAACGACTGTCATGGCATCCTTTTTCGCAATTTTTTCGTCCTTCGAGAGATTTTGCGAAATAATGCTGTCTGCCGGTACATCGTTGGAGGTCGCTTCTTCGTAGGTCACATTAATTTCATTGGTTTTTGCCCAGGATTCTACTTCTCCCCGGGTTTTGCGAATGAAATCCGGCACTGCAATATTCTTCTTGTAGGTTTCCTTCCCTTTTGAGTAGAAGACCTTAGCAGCATCCTTGCGTCGATAATTTTGGTTGGTTACCTCAGGGTTGGCAATCTCAAAATTAAGATACTTCCCTTTCTCAGCTGTATCGCTATATTCCTCGATCAACGAAATATTGGTTGCCTGATGTTCCTTGATCCAATTTTCCGCCTGCTGCTTGCTTAAGGTTGAAAAGTCCGGCAGCTTCAGCTTCTGGTCAGGATCCGGTCCCTTGCTGGTCGTCAGCTGAAGATTGCCGCCTTTTTTGACCTGGCTGCCTGCTTTCTGCGATTGAGATAAAATAGTGTTGGCTTCCTTCTTCAGTGAAAATTCCTGTTTAGTCTCCACCTGTATTTTGTTTTCAGTTGCCCAGACCCGAGCTTCTGACAAGGGCTTGTCCGCGAAATTAGGCATTTTTACATGGCTAATCCGATAGTAGACCATTATACCGACAATTGCAGCAACGATCATCCCTATCACAATCCGTCTTTTTTTCTTCTTTTGCTTGGCTTGATAGGTATCGTCTATCTCAGTCATTTCAGTCTTTTGACGGCGGCTTTCGCTTTTTGGTTCCTCTGAAGCTGACGCTTGTTCAGGCTCCTCCTCGACGGGCTCTTTGGGGAGAGATGATGTTGGCTCATCAGAAGAGGGTTTGTCCGTCTTATGGTAGTTGTTGCTGTTAAAATTAGAGAGAAAATCACTCATAGCTGACCAACTCGCCTTGTTTTAGGAAGAAGGTTTTATCCGATTGCTTGGCAATTTCCTTGGAATGGGTAACCACAATCACACATTTATTGTGAGTGAAGGCCAGATCCTTGAAGATATCCACAATTTCCTGCTCCATTTCTTCATCCAAGTTGCCGGTGGGCTCATCCGCCAAAATGATATCCACATTCGTCGATAATGCCCGAGCAATCGCTACCCGCTGCTGCTCTCCCCCTGAAAGCTGTGTCACTAATCGGTCCGCCTTCGTCTTGGTAATACCAATATAATCCAACAGATTGTAAGCTACCTCCTGTTGAGCTGCTGGTAATTTATTATCTGTAATGGTCATAGCCACCAAAACATTTTCCAAAGCAGTCAAATAGGGAACCAAGTTGTAATTTTGGAAAATAATACTAATATCATCTCTGCGATACTCATCGTAGCCAATTTCTTTAATATTCTTATCGTGATAAAGAATTTGTCCGGACTTTGGTTCGTCCAACGCACTAATCAGTGATAAAAAAGTCGTTTTTCCTGAACCTGAATCACCTAAAATAGTATAAAACTGTCCCTGCTCAAAGCTAATCGAGGTATCCTGCAGAATAATCCGTTTTTGATCGCCATCCTGGTAAAAATAGCTTACGTTTTTTGCTTTTAAAATTGTCATCTAGTTTTCCTCCTACATCATGATTTTCTTTGGATTTAGGCGCATCACGTAGGTCAGCGGTAAGACAGCTGACAATAATACGGTAGCTAATCCTGAAACAAGGAACGTCACAATATAAGACAAGGAGAACGTCACTTCATAATTGTTGATGACATCATCGGTCGTTAGACCAGAGCCTAGACTTTGGCTGCCAGCCACAATCATCTGACTCCCTGCAGCACTTTGAACCTCGGCCAAGGCATCGCTGGAAACCAAAGATTCTGAGATCAGTTTTCCTAAGAAATTACCGGTCACTAACGACAGACACATCGCCACCAAACTAATCACTAACAGCTCCAAAACAACCTGACGCATAATATTCTTGCGGCGCTCGCCTAAGGAAAGGTAAATGCCCCACTCATGCTTTCTATCTCGTAAGAATAGAACCACCACTAACGAAATAATCAGTAAAGAGGCAATAATCGATAGAATCACCACATAGCCAGAAATCGTGGACAGCTTCTTCACACTAGCGCCAACCTTATCAAACTCATCGGTAGAGGCCGTCGCTTTGTAGCCTTCTGGCAGCATGGTACTCATTTCTTCCTTGAAGGCTTCGACATCATCGGGACTTTTCAAGGTATAAATTGGAGTAATTTGATCAGTGCTGCTGGCATCATCATAAGCTGCTGGATCAATTTCTTTGCCCTTTTCAAACTCAGCTTGGGTAATGGATTTCACCAACTTATTGGGCATGTACGCCGTATTAAACTGATCCATTTCCATGAATTGCTCTTGAATCCCGCCACCTTTGCCATCGTTTTTCTTTTTATCTAATTTAATTGGTTCAAAAAGGCCGACGATCTTCACTGAATGCTTCAATGATTCCTGAGAATCGGTACTGCCATCTGCTTTTTGCGAAACAAACGTGGTGTCCAGCACCATTTGATCACCGACACTTAAGCCGTTCTCATCGGCAACCTTTTTAGAAATCACCGCCGTTGATTGACCATTTTTGATATCCTCCTGTGACGGGAAGCTGCCTTCTACCAGCTTGACTTTTTTATTTTTAAAATCTGCCGGCTCGGTCTTATTGCTGCCCTTTAACGTCAGCATATTCATCCCGCCGTTGATACTAATACTATCCTGTTCTAACTGATAAGTTTTAAAGGAATCCAACGTAAGATAACCTGTGTAGCTGTAATCGTAATCCTTCACATAAGAAGATTCACCAATCTTTTTAACAAGCTCTTCTTTTAGAGGCTCCGGCCCCTTCATAGCTGCCGTTGAATCGCTACCCTGCATCAGCTTATCCAAGTCCACCTCAGCCGAGACGGTTGCCCCCAGCTGCTGCTTCATTTTTTTCTCCACATTTCCTGTAGACTGCTGAATTGCAATCGCTCCGGCAATGACATTTCCTAAAACAAAAATTACGGCAAAAAGAATCAATGATTTCCCTTTTCTCCGACTGACACTGCTCCATGCTCGCTTCCAATAATTCATTTGCTTTCCTTTCACTCGCCGAACAGTGTTGTACTCCCCCAGTTTACTGTTCTTTGATAAATAGTAGTTTTCCTCCATTCAAACCCCAAAGTTCATCAGCAAATTTGATCGTCGTGTGCGACTGTGAAGCGATAATTAAGCATTTTTCTTTTTGCCGGCAAAATTCAGACAGTTCCTCTAGCGTTTCCTCGATGGCCAGCTCTGAAAACAATTTGGACGGCTCATCCAGCAGCACTAGCGGCGCTTTGCTGGCCATTACTTTAGCCAAGCTCACCAGCTGCTGAGTTCGTTTATCCAGCTTGTTCACTGTCGTCTTGATTTGTTTCGGCGTTAATCCTACCTGTTGAAGAATAGTCGTCAGCTCACTAATCGCCACTTCCTGTTGGGCAATGGTTGCTTCCAATGCCAAATTAGCCAGCGGCGTATCCTTAACCAGACTGCCTGTTTGAAAAAGACAGCTGACCTTGCGTGCTCGATAATCGTCCCGGTTTATCGCGGTCAGATTTTGTCCATCAAACGTGATCGCCCCTTCTGAACAGGTCTTCAAACCAGCCAATAAATAAAGCAGCGTAGTTTTGCCAGACTGAGCATGGCCTAAAATCACATACACCTTGCCTGGTAAAAATTCCGCATTCAACTGATGAATAAGTTCAATTGCTGGTTTATTGGTAGAATAGCTGACATTTTTCAGTAAAAGCTGTCTCATATGCTTCTCCTTAACTGAAAAGAATACTCACCAAAGACAAAAATCATTCGGCTGGTTAATCCCACAATCACCAAAAGCATACTCGCAAAGTACGGCAATAAAAATTTCAAAAATTTACTATTTTCCAGTAATTGGCGAATTTCAGCAGCAGACAAATTTGCCTGCTTGATGGTGATTAAGGGAATCTGAGTGGTGCTAGTCTGGCGCAGGCCCCTTAACCAGTTTGCTACCAGGCCTTCACTAATGAAGCTGGCACAGACATAGGCTAAGCAAGAACTAAGCAGGGCAATCAATGTAATCTCAAGGATATTGCTGCCAATCAGCTGCATCGGCCGCATTCCCATCAAACGCAGTGCGAAAATATCTGATTCCCGCCGCTTGAATAGCTGACTATAAAACAGGACCACAAAGAATAAACTCAAAACTCCGGCAGCAATCACCCCATTCAACAGCAATTCTTGTTGACTGACAAAAGAGTCAAAAACCTGCAGATACTCCTGATCAGCGTAAATCTGGTACTGATCAAACGCGGGCAATTTACGCAGCTCTTTTTCAAACGCACGAGCAGCCTGCTGACTACTTAAACGCACCGTTACCGTATTGAAGCTGCTTTGTTTCCCTTCCGCTAAGTATTCGTTTGTTTGCAGATTGATGAATATTCCACCAAAAACCTCCTGCAGCTCCTGCTTGCCGGAAACAATCCCGACAATTTTCAGCTTTTTGCTGCCATTACCGATACTTAATTCATCTCCCAGCTTCAGCTTGTTGCCTTTAGCAACCTGTTCTGTCACTAGACAGGTGCCCTGCTCTAATGGCAGCTCTCCTTGAAAGGATACCTTCTTTGATGCCTGAAAATATCTTTTCAACGAAGCATTGTCCAAAGCAGTCACCCCCATTTGAGGAGTTCTCATTGTGCTGACAGCACCGGAATGAACGGTCTCAACATTTTCGCCCGCATCCATAACCAGACCTGTAACTTCCACCGCTGAGTAGCCCATCAATACGCTTTCTTCAACATTAGGCAATTCATTTAATGCTTGTAAATCGGCTTCATTCAAATTTGTGACATGCTCTTGTTTTTCAAAATCTGGTTTCACGTTTATCAGCGTGTCGGTTTGTTTTTTCGTTTCCGCCAGCGAATGTTCCACCGCCCCATAGACCTGCAGCAGGCAAAAGAAACTCAGCAGTATGCCAAAAAAAAGCAAGCCGATGAAAAAATCATTACGCTTATTCCGTTTCAGATTTAAAAAAGCATGTTGGATGAACATCATCACCATTTCCTCCTACCTCTGCATACTAGCAAATCAATTGTTAACTCTGTGTTAACTCTCCAGCACTGGGAAAAGTTAAATAAAAGGTCGATCCCTGCTGCTCTTCACTTTCCAAATAAACAAAGCCTTTACACAGGCTGCACACATGCATGACTACTGACAATCCAATTCCATAGCCATCCTGCTTCAAGCCATGAATCCGATAATTATGAGCAAATATTTCTGCTTGCTTCTTTTTAGGAATTCCAGCCCCCTGATCGGCTACCTTCAACAGCACACTGCCCTTTTTATTTTCCACCGATACCGTAATCGGCTGATCCTCGCCATACTTAATAGCATTGTCCACTAAATTAGAAATCGCCCGATAAATCCAACGATCCTTGCCGTAAATCAAGGCCGGCAGCTCCTCATCAAACTCAAAATGCAGCTGCTGATAATTCCGTTTATACAAATCACAAACCTCCGCACTAATCATCGCCACATCCACCAGCTCCTCAGTTAAATCCCCTTCATTGTTGGACAAGGTTAAAATATCGTCAATGCTGTCGGTCAAACGATCCAAGACCTGCAAATTGGCCTGCCCTGCAGCCTCCAGCTCAAGATTGGTTCGCAAAATAGCAATCGCATTTTTCTGTTCATGAGTTAAGTAACTGTTTAAGCGCTTGTAGTCAGCCAAATGGCCATCAAATTTCTGCTTCAAATTCTCAAAAGCACTAGAAACTGCTTCATCCTTCACACTGCCTTGAGACAGCTGCTCAATAAAATTCATGTCGTGAGTGATCGCCAAAACCTGCGAACCATATATTTTTCGCAAAACCGCCCACAGTACAAACGTAAGCAGCAAAATAACCCCACAGATCCCTAAAGCAATCGACGGCAAATATTTAAAATATTCCTTCATGTAGATATTGTCCAAGGTCTCACTGCTGACTGCCAGCTTGGAAACGGTCAAACTCTCATCACTACTGACCTCAATTTGAGCCTGCTCCATATTTTCTACAAAAAAAGTGTCGCCTAACGAATCAGCGACATTCATTTGAACAATATTGGTTCGCAGTAAAACAAAGCTGGAAATCAACACAGCCGTAACCAGCAGCGAAAAGACCAGCATGACTAAGGTCATTTTAAAATTTAATCGCATAGCTGATACCCCTTTCCTCGGATGTTCTTCAATACTTCCTTACCTGCTGCATCCCCTAATTTCTTTTTCAAGCGAGCCATATGCACCCGCAGCACCGAGGAAAAAGGATCAAAATCCTCGTCATAAACATGCTCTGCAATTTTCATCACCGGTACAATAGCCGGGTAATTTTCCGCAATACACAACAAAATATCAAATTCCTTCGGCTTCAGCTCAATTACCTGGCCGCTATAAGATACCTCACGACAAACCGGATTTACCACCAAATCGCCAATCGTAATTTGCGGCGTTGTTCGACCATGGAACCGGCGAATAATCGCCCGCAGACGCGCATTCAGCTCCAACAGCTCAAAGGGCTTGACCAAATAATCATCTGCACCAAAATCCAACCCCTTTGCTCGTTCCTGAATCTCATCTCGAGCCGTAATAATAATAATCGGCGTCTCAATTTCAGCACTTCTTAAAAAGTTAAGGATCTCCAATCCATCCTTATCCGGCAGGTTTAAGTCTAATAAAATCGCATCGTATTGATTCACAAAGGCCTTCTCTTCTCCTGCTATGCCAGTATAAGCCGCATCAACGGAAATATTTTCCCGCTCCAGCCCAGCCTTCACCGTATTCGCCAGCTCAATACTATCTTCAATCATCAATACTCTCATTTATTGAACACACACCCTTTTCTCTCTTGTTTCTAAGAATAGTATAGAAGATTTACCTTTGTCTACGCTTTTTTATTGAAGAAATCGTGAAGACGAGCTTCTAGAACGCTCAAAAAGTCTTGAAGAAACTGGATAATTCACCAGATTCTTCAAGACTTTTTCGTTTCTTAAATCAATTCTTTTTCCCGTAAAATCATAATCTTTTTATCATCATATTTCAAAATCTTCCGTAAAATATCTTCCGTATCTTGGCCTAAGCTTGGGGCTCCTCGCCAAACTTTACCAGGTGTTTCGCTTAATTTTGGTACCACACCAAAGGCAGTAACTTCCCCACCAGTTGTTTGATCCTGATACTTAATAAAGTTATCCCGCTTGATGAAGTGTTCATTCTTCAAGCAATCCTCCGCTGTATTGACCCGACTGCAAGGTACCTTCACCTCCGCCATTGCTTCTTCGATTTCCTCAGCGCTGCGAGCCAAACACCATTCAACTGTCTTTCTATCCAGCTCCTGTCCTTTTTCTGAAGCTACTGCTTCGACTCCTGAAGAACAATCCTTGTAATTAAAGTAGTCTAAATCAAAGCCAGCGCCCTTAATGAAGCGTTTGTATACACCTGGTCCAAAAGCACCCAAGGCCACATCGTATCCATCCTTTGATTTAAACAATCCATAAGGCTGGAAGGCAGCTGATTTATTCCCTGTTCGACCACGAACATTTCCAGTCATGGTATAGGTAGTAAAGGTATCACACATATACATCGCCATCGCTTCATATTGAGCCACATCGACAATTTGACCTTTTCCTGTTTTTTGTACCCCAGCATAGGCCGCAAAAATACCAAACACGGTCGCCATTGCCGAGACAAAATCGTTGGTCCAAGGCTTGGCAATCACCGGATCACCATCGGCATCTCCATTTAGGTTCATCCAGCCGGAAAAGGCTTGTCCAATCATATCGTAGGAAGCGCGGTCACAAAACTCAGGTACCCCGCCAAAAGCTGGATTTCCATACCCGCTAACATGAACAATAATCAGCTTTGGATTCACTTTCAGCAACTCTTCATCACGAATTCCTAGTTTTTCCAACCAAACCATATTCTCCATAAAAATATCTGATTCACGAATCAATTCATAAAAAGCTTCCTTGACCTCAGGGTGCTTTAGATTTAATTCCATCGTCATACTCAGCTTATTACGGCCATCTTGTACCCATGAAGTACTTACCTTTTTTCCATTAACATCAGCAAACGGAGCTAATCCTCTTAGCGTATCCCCTACTTTGGGACGTTCAATATGGATCACTTCAGCCCCAAAATCCGCCATTAATGTTGCAGCGTAAGGCATAGCTACTAAAGATCCAGTATCAACAATCCGAATGCCTGCAAAGGGACCAAATTCAGGAACTAAAAATTCTCTGTTTGTTGTCATATTCCTCGCTTCCTTTCTTATCCTTGCTGCTTGCGCTTGTTAATTTCATTAATTACTGCTGGAAGAAGTTCTGTATAATCTGCGACGATACCATAATCGGAAATGGCAAAAATTTCAGCAGATTGATTGCGATTTACACTGATAATCGTTTTGGCATTTTGCATACCAACAACGTACTGCACTGCCCCTGAAATACCAATATTAATAATCAACTTGGGCTTAACTGTAATACCGCTTTGCCCAATTTGAAGTTCGTGGGTAAACCAGCCTTGATCCACCAGCGGCCGCGTACATCCCACTTCCCCTTGAAGCAACTCCGCCAACTCATTCAATAGTGCCAAATCCTGTTGATTCTTAACTCCTCGCCCGCAAGACACAATAATCTCTGCTTCGGTAATCGCGCTGCCTGAAGCCGATACTGGACAGCTTTCAATGATTTCGTACGCTTCATCGTCCAGCACTTCCACTGCCTCTTCCCTTAATTTCCCTTGAGGATTAACTAAAGGCTCAATTTTAGAGAACACTCCTGGGCGAACTGTAGCCATCTGAGGTAGTGCGTTTTCAATAACAATCGTACACATAATATTTCCGCCATATGAGGGCTTCTCCTGAACCAGCAACCCTTGTTCGTCGATTGATAAATCTAAGCAATCAGCAGTCAATCCCGTTTGCAGCTGACACATGACCCGTGGTGCAAGATCTCTACCTTGTGAGGTAGCACTTAACAAGACAATCGCTGGCTGGTAGTCTCTAATCAACTTTACCAGTACACGTTCAAAAGTACGTGGTTTATAGTATTTCAACACCTCATCATCTACAATTCGTACGATATCAGCTCCGTAACAAAGTAGCTCTTGAGCAGCTTCCTTGATCTGACTGCCTAATAAAATTGCGGTGATTTCTTGATTAGCAGCTTTCTTCAACTCTAAAGCCTTCGCCAGTAGTTCAAAAGAAGCCTCCAAAACTTTGCCGCCCTTTTGCTCAGCAACCACCCAAATTCCGTTATTCTTTTTATCCATGACAGACCTCCTATATAATGTGCTGCTCTTCCAAAAGGTCCACCAAACCTGCAGCAAGTTCTTCTATAGTTCCTTCCAGCAACTGCAAATTACCTGTTTCATGAACCGGCTCATATATCTTGCGCACCGTTGAAGGAGAACCAGACTGACCCACGCGGTCTTCATCACACCCCAAATCCTCATTAGACCAGATAAATTGCGGTTTTTTACCAGCCTTCATGATATTAATCGGAGTTGCGTAGCGTGGTTCGTTTAGCTCGCTGGTAACGGTCAATAATGTCGGCAGCTTTACCTTAACAGTTTCCACACAATCATCCAGCAGTCGTTCACATAATAAGAATTGATCCTCTACTTCAATAGAACGAACAAAAGTAACCTGTGGCAACCCCAGCAAACTCGCAACAATCGGTCCTGTTTGCCCGGTGTCAGCATCTACTGCATGTCGGCCGAACAAAAGCACGTCTAACGAATCCAGCTTTTCGGCGGCTTTGGCTAACACATAGCCGGTTGCCAAAGTATCGGCCCCCACAAATTTGCGGTCACTCAACAATACGGCCTCATCACAGCCCATCGCCAAAGCCTTCTTTAAAGCAGCCTGAGCTTGCATTGGTCCCATTGTTAAAACAGTAACTTTGCCGTCCACCTGTTCCTTTAATTGAAGACCTGCCTCAATGGCATGCAGATCAAACGGATTAATCGTGCTTTCAATACCTTCTCGCTCCAAATTCCCCGTCTTAGGATCTATTTTTACCTCTACTGTATCTGGTACTTGCTTAATAAAAACAGCTATATTCATACGAAAAATCCTTCCTGTTACTGAGCCAAAACTGTACTACCAATCAACATTCGCAGAATTTCACTTGTTCCTTCGCCAATCTGCAGCAATTTAGCATCCCTAACAAACCGTTCAACATGATATTCTTTACTATAGCCGTAACCGCCGAACACCTGTAAACATTCATTACAAATGTTGAAGCAGGTTTCACCGCTAAACAATTTAACCTCGGCAGCCTCTAGCGTATGGCGCTTACCGGCAGCTTTAATTTGGGCCGCATTGTATGTCATTAGAGTCATGGCCCGAATTCCTGCTGACATATCTGCAAACTTGAACATCACACCTTGATGCTTGCCAATTGGCCGACCAAATGTATGTCGTTCATTAGCATATTTTCTCGCCAACTCCATCGCATGTTCCGCCAATCCTGTAGCAATGGCACCAATACTAATACGAGCACCATCCAAAGCAATCATGGCAATCTTGAAGCCATTTCCTAAATTCCCTAGCAAGGCATCCTTTGGCAAACGAAGATTATCAAAGGAAAGCTCGGTAGTGCTTGTTCCTCGCATCCCCATCTTGTTTTCGTGCTTGCCAACAATCAATCCTGGAGTATTTGCTTCGATAATAAAAGCTGAAACACCCCGAGCACCCGCATCCGGTTCAGTTTTGGCTAAAATGACATACACATCTGCGATTCCCGAATTGGTAATCCATGCCTTGCCGCCATTTAGCACCCAGCCATCATCTTCCGCCACCGCAATCGACTTAATTCCGGCTACATCACTTCCTGCACAAGCTTCAGTCAATCCAAACGCAAAGATCTGCCCAGCAGCGGCCATCGGTAAGTATTTCTTTTTCTGTTCTTCGGTACCATGATGCAAAATACAATCAGCTGCCAACCAGTGGGCATCTAAAAACAGGGCTTCACTAGCACTCCCTTTAGCAATTTCATGAATGACAATCGCACTTGTTACTGCATCACCGCCGCCACCACCATATTCCTCAGGCAAATGTATCCCCATTAAGCCTGTCTCACTCATTTTCTTGTGAAGGTCGTGGTCAAATCCGCTAACGTCCATCCAAGCATCCCGTGGCTCGACTTCCTTCTTTGTGAATTCTCTTACCATATCTCTAATCATGACTTGTTCTTCCGTAAAATCCATGTACCTATACCTCCTTCTTTTTACTTACACTCTTATTTTAGAAAGCGCTCTCTAATTTGTGAATAATCTATTTTGTGGTAAACCTCTGAAATCTTGCTCGATCCGATAGTAACAATCTAAAATTTTTTTTGCATACAATATTAATGAGCCATTGACAGATCAATACGAATCCTTTACTTTAAGGAAAAGTACCATTTTCCCCTTAATTTATTCTAATTTCTTACCAAGTCTCTATTCGATATCTTGCTTTTTCATCAAGAATATTGCTTACATTTTTTTCACAAGAAAGATTAGAAGAATTTCATTTATAATAAAGTTGTGCAGATGTGAGCAAACTGTAAGGGGGAAGACAACATGGTTCATGATCAGCCAAAGGATGCAACAGCCTTTTTCTCTTCTTTGTTAATCGGAGAAATCAAACAAACCTTAGATGATTCCTATCTGACTAACGAATTCATTGCCAATGCTTTAGCCGAAGAGGACGTCACAAATTTACATATTCAAAAAAATTCATTGCCTGAATCTTTAAAACTGGAACATTCTCGTTTCTATACGTACAATCAGCTGCCCAGCTTTGCGGCGGTAAAACCGTTACGTACAACCGTTGTGGACATCCCCGCCTCCGGTATTTTTATTCACTCAGATACACCCGTCTATTTAATTCTCTATACGATTGCAGGAAAGGGAAAGGTCTCCTTTACTGAACAAGAAATCTCACTAAGTACCAACGAAGGTATGATCATTAATTGTCAAAACTACCACAAATACTTTGCTGCCTCAGAAGACGCTTGGCGCAACATTATGATTCGCGTAACTGGCGATATGGTAAGTCATATTTACGAACAAATGGTGCAGGAACGCTATTACAAATTTTCTTTTTTTGATAGTGGACATTTTCGCTCCTTGCTGCGAGAGCTATTGTACCCAGCTGCCGACGCTGCCAGCTCTATTAGTACCAATGCTCTTTTTATTATCACTGAGCTATTGTGTGAAATTGGCCTGGAAATCGACAAAAAGAAGCGAAAACAGCATATAGTTCCCCATTACATCAAAGAAATTCAATATTATATGGAACAGCATTATCAGCACAATATTACGCTGGATACTTTATCCAAACAGTTCAATTTCAGCAAATACCATTTATCCAGAGAATTCAAAAAACACATTGGTCAACCACCCATTGATTACTTGATTGATCATCGCATCCAAATAGCTAAGGAACTGCTAGTCACTACTAATCTTAGTATTGAAGAAATCAGTCAGGCAGTGGGCATCTCCAATTCAAGCCATTTCTTTTATCTTTTCAATAAGAAAGAAAACACTTCTCCTTCTAAATTTCGCAATACCTTACCGAAAATTATGGATTCCAATTAACAATCAAAACCACCCGTGGTAACGGGTGGTTTGCTCTTCGGCTGAAAGCCTCTTTTACCGGCCTTGGCCTAAAAGGCCTTCTGAAGGGGCTTCCTCCCGCACCACTATTACCCACTGATTCTAAAAGAATCTCGGATTATTTCTTTTTGTTTTTTTCTCCTGTAAACGGATCATATTCTTCAAATAATGTTAACTGATCTGCTGCATAATCATCTTGTAATTGATTACGAATATATTCTGCTATCTTCTCCTTGTTTCGTCCGACTGTATCCACGTAATAGCCACGACACCAAAATTTTCGATTCCCATAACGATATTTTAGATTGGAATGACGATCGAATATCATCAAACTACTTTTTCCTTTCAAGTAACCCATGAATTGAGAAATACTTATTTTGGGCGGGACGCTAACAAGTAGGTGAATGTGGTCTTTACAGGCATTTGCTTCGAGAATTTCTACTCCTTTTCGTTCGCATAATTCTCGAATAATCTCGCCGATGCTTTGTTTGTATTTTCCATAGATAATCTGCCTTCTATACTTTGGGGCAAATACAACGTGGTACTTACATCTCCAACTGGTATGTGATAAACTTTCTTTGTCCTTTTTCATAAGGGTACCTCCTAATTTGTTTGCGATGCGGTCGGGAAACCAGCATCAGTTTAACATTCTAGGAGGTTTTTTCACTACCACGCTGGAAGCTCTCCGGAACCACCTGCATAGCAGGTGGTTTTCAAAGCATACAACAAAAAGGAACGAACAGACTCCCCATCTGCTCGTTCCTTATTCCTCTATGAATGCAGTTTACTATCTCTCGCCAGAGCCAAACATCCAACAGTCCCGGCATTATCTCCCAATTCTGGTGTTACGATATATTCTTCCAGCTTCGGGGTTTTCACATAGCCCTTCATCAGCTCTTCAAAGGCTTGGTAAATCTTAGGCAGTAATTGTTTCTGCTTCATGATTCCACCGCCTAAAATAATCTTGTCTGGTGACAACATCAAGGTAGTATTGTAAGCACATTGAGCCAAATAATAAGCTTCGATCTCCCAGTTTGGATCATCTGCCGCTAATTCCTGCCCTTTTTTGCCTGCACGTTTTTCCATTGCTGGGCCTGCCGCCATGCCTTCTAGACAGGTTTTATGGAAAGGGCAATTGCCTTCAAAGGAATCGTCTGGGTGATTGCGCACCAGCATGTGTCCCATTTCTGGATGACTGAAGCCCTCCACAAAGACGCCGTCTTGCAGTGCACCGCCGCCAACACCCGTTCCAACAGTATAATAAACCACACTAGAATATCCTTTTCCTTCGCCAGCGATATATTCCCCATAGCACGCCGCATTTACATCCGTTGTCCATGCCATCGGAATATCGAATTCTTTTTTCAAAGTGCCGACAAAATCAAAGTTCTGCCAGGCCAGCTTTGGGGTTGAAGTAATATAGCCATAGGTTGGTGAATCGCGATGAATATCAATTGGCCCAAAGGATCCGATTCCGATACTTTCTAATTCATGCTGATATTCCTTGAAGAAATCAATCACCAGCTTCATGGTTTCATCAGGGGTGGTAGTTGGGAAGCTCACCCGTTTTGTAATGTTTAAATCGCCGTCACCAATGGCACAAACAAATTTGGTGCCGCCTGCTTCAATTGCTCCGTACATTTATCAATCTCCTATCTTGGTAATCGTTCGCGCCGACTCAAGATCGGTGTAGCTAATCCATTTGAATCTGTTGAATACCAATAAGCTACCGTCGCTACATCATCCTGACGTTCAAACAGCTGCACATCATCATTACCAATCTGCTGCAGCGTAACTGTCAAATCTTCATTAAACACAATCGGGTCCTGCAAATGCCAGCGATACAAGCCGTGACATGGTAAGGCATCGTCTCCAAAGGCATGAACCGCATTTAGCTTGCCTGTTTCAAAGCGTTCGCGAGTGGTATCTCGATTGGACTGGTAGGGGTACCCGAGAAATGGCGTACAATAATTTTTAGCATGAGGACGGCCAAATTCATCAAACTCATGAAAGGCCCAAGCACCGCCAAAGTAGTCCTCTGTTCCAGTAGAGGTAATCGTCGGATAATTGGAATCGCCATCGATATAAAACTTAAATTCACCTTCACCCCACCAATATCTTTCCAAACAAGTTAATGCCAAATACGTTCCCACGTAATAACCGCTTCCCTTTAAACCACTAATCAGCTGATAGTCCTGCTGATAATTAGTCATTCGTTCTCGTCGCCAATTAGCATGGAAATACATCGTTTCCTCTGGTAATTCTTCCACCAAGGCATAGTTAATGGTGTAAAAAAAGGAAGTCATATCCTTGGGATGCTGATTTTCAATCGTAACTCTTGCTGCTCGCTGGAAGGGCATTTCAAAATAGGAATTAAAACCACCTGTCGGATTCACCACAATCGGCAACGAATTCACATCACAGCGCTGACCAAAGCCGTTGCAAAAGAAATCCCCTAACGGACTTTCCACAGCTGGAAATTCTGAATCCTCCCAATAAATTCGTAAAATCAAATCCCGCAGCACAAAACTGCCGAACTCCGTCCGATCACGAATCGTCATCCACATGTGGCGAATGATTCCCGGACCTTCAATTTGAGCAATCACGGTTTCTTCCCCGCTTTTCAACGGAATTGCTCCTTTGCCTTTACGACTTGGCCCCAATGGACTTGGCAGCATCGCCGCCTTGCCCTTCTCCCCCGTAGGATTTTCCGGCGTGATTGCTCGGCTTTGCATTTTTTTATATTGGGTAATTTCACTTAAAATACTCACTTAACTCTTCCTCTCTATCGTTACCTGATCCTTTACTAACCATTCAGTCGTTGAAAAACTCGCACCAGCTACCCTTAGCACAAACGGCTGCTCTCTGTGATTGACGACCACCACTTGTTCCTTCTCAAAATAAATACTCAGCTGTTTATCTCCTAATCGGAAATTCTCCCAAGAAAACACCTCTATCCCTTCCATTGGTGCAAAGGATAAAATCCCTGCTTCTTGCTTCAACCCTAAATAATGCGTAATAAACAAGCTGATAAAAATTCCCGAAGCCCAGCCGCATTTTCCACAACCAAAATTGCGCACCACTTCTCCTTGTTTAGGCTGTAACGGATAAGGCCACCACCACCAAGAACCATCCAAATCAGCCAATCGCTTTAAAACTTCCAGCCTTTTCTTGAATGCTACTGCATTTAGGGAGCCACTCATCAGCATCGTCGTATAGCCTGGAAACGTTGCGCCTGATTCCAATCCCCAGGTGATTCCTTCAATCGTCTCACTATAAGTAGGGTTTTCGGGGCTCGCTGCAAAACGCATGCTGTTTTGATAAATAAGATTTTCTATTGGTAAAAATCCGTAAAAGGCTGACAAGGTTGTGTCTGATTCCTCACCATCATGCATTAACAGATTGATCTTTTCCCCTTCAATCACTGCTTCCAAAAAGATCAATCCCTGCTGGAGAATCGGCTGCTGATACTGAGCCAATGAAGTATAAGCAGCACCACTTTGATCGGCCCCTTCTAAAAACTGCCGACCATACGGCCCTTCAATGGTTAGGAGCTCCAGAATATCAGCCTTAACCCTTTCGGCCACCTCTGAGTATTTGTCAGCCAGCCCTGTTTCTCCACTTGCTCGATACAACTGTGCCAGTCCCTCACAGGCTTTCCAAAAACAAATATTGGTGCCCGTATGATAATCTCCCAAGGCGTAGGCATCACTAATCCAAATGGAATGAACCAAATAACGGCTAGTATCTTCACGAGTCGCCAACAGTTCTTCCACTAACTGCTGACCCTTTTCACAAATTTCCGGATGTTCCTTAAAAAAATCGTTTCTGTAATAATCCAAATACAAGCTGCTTAACAATAAAGGTGCTAAAGCATTGCTCACTGAATGAGAGATTCCACCAGCAAATTTAGTGCCCGGAAATTTAATGGCGTATTGCTGAAACCATAAAATGGTCTGCTCCATCAGTTCCTGATCAAAAAACAAAAAAGGCAGCGAAGAATAATACATATCCTTATTCCAAATCCGGTTAGTCGCAGGATAACTGCCCCAGTTGCTGCCCACCAGCTGACCTTCTCGATTCATACCAAAGGCTGCAAAGCTCTGATAAGCCGCCCGCTGGAACAAGCTGGCTAGATACTCATCCTCCATTGTCAGCTTGCCAAAGCGTCCTCGAAAGTAGTCCATCGTATCCGCAAACCACTCCTCACAGTTGGCCACCGCAAAAAGATCCATCAGCTGATAACAATTAGGATCAATTAAGGCAATCGCTGCAGTAGTTGTTTTCTGAGGAGCGATTTGAACAGCTTTCAATTGCTGCCCTACAATCAGGACATTTTGCTGATCCGACAATTTTTGCTGATAGAGCTGCGGAAGCGCAAAGCTGACTTCCAAGGCCTCATTGCTTATGTTCTCCACTTCAAACCCATAAACTAGACAGCTCAACCGCTCTCCTGCAACAATTGGGCAAAACGGTCGAATTGTCAGACGAAATTCAGGATACTCATGAACAAAATGTGGATTCAGATTATCTTCTACATCTACTGTCACTCGATGCAGCCCATCGTCCAGCTGATACACAACCTGATTCACAGTTACCGTAAAGGAAATATTTTGGGTTTGGATCAGCTGCTTATTTACCCAAACTCCCGGCTTCTCCTCAGTCAAAAAATTCTGCTGGTAAAAGGTCAAGGTTTCCAAATTGCCAAAGACATCTAGATTAGCTAACACTTTTTGATTTGATACATCATAGGTCAATCCCTCATGGGACAAATTGCCTCGATAATAGCTGATCGTATTCTTCGTTGTATAGTGACCCTTTTCTATTTGCAATTGAAAATAAGGATTGGTTTTCTGCTTCATCAATTCATCTCCTTTAGATAGGCTAATTGTCTTTGAAAAGCCGAATAGGATAAAAAATGAGATGAAGAAGCCTCCTCATCTCATTACATTTTAGGCAATTCCTAAGAAGGAAAGTACGATACCTAATACCACGATACCGAAAATCATTTTGATTACGCCCACTTTTTTATCCAACAGCTTAAAGCAGCCTAGCGTGATTGCCAATGGGATAATCCCTTTAAAGATACTGTCCAGTACTTCCTGGACATTCATGATTTCTTCTCCCTTCATAGAGAAGGTTAAAATCGTATTGAAATTCACCATACTGATGGTCATCGCCCCCACCATGATTAAGCCTAAAATACTAGCCGCTTTAGTCAAAATTTCAATCAACCCGTTGGCATACATTTTTTCAATATATTTCGAACCCAGCGAATACCCCAGCAATCCACCATAATAACGCATGGCGTAGTTAGGAATATTGAACATAACTAAAAAGATGATCGGAGCGAAAATATTCCCCGCATTCGCTAAGTTAATCGCCAGCCCAGCTGATACTACACGCCAAACACCCCAAAACAATGAATCGCCAATTCCGGCTAAAGGACCCATCAAGCTCGTCTTAATCGCATTGATACTTTCTACATCAAAGCCGCTTTTTTCTGAATTTTCCTTTTCCATCGAAGCCGCAATTCCCATAATAAACGAGGCACAAGGAATCGTGGTAGAAAAATACTGGGTGTGACGTTCCAAGGCAGCCGCTTTTTGTTCCTCATCCTTGTAGAAATGATTGATAAACGGCATCATGGAATATGCGAAACCGCCGCCTCCCATGGTAACCGGATTGACTGAAGCGTACATGGTCATCGAGCGCCAAAACATTTTAGTGACTAGCTTTTTCTCTTCTTTAGTAATCGTTTGTCCTAATTTCATTGGAAAAATTCCTCCTCTTCTGCATCTAATCCCACCGATCCAGCAGGTCCTTCAGCTTGTGGTGCAGGTGCTTTTTTCAGCTGCATATCTCTTTGGGCAATAACAATGGCGATGATCGCACCGATTACTGCAATTGCAATTAACGGTAATTCGAAATAGGCCATCAATACCACACCTAAGAAGAACCAAACAGCGATCGATTTGCTCCAAAGCATCCGTAACAGCATCGCCATACCAACCGCTGGCAGCAGATTTCCAGCAACCGTCAAGCCGTTCATAATAACCTCAGGAATATTGTCTAAAACAGCCTTCACTACATCTGCGCCAAACAATACAGCAAAGAAAGGAATAAGAGCATACAGCGCATAGTGGACAACCCACATGAAGAAGTGCAGTGAAATGACACCCTTTTGATTGTTTTCTTTGGCTAAGGTTAAAAATTTAGCGGCCATCGGCCCACAAACAAAGGAGAAAATCATATTCATCAGCTGCAAGCCTAAAACAGCTAATGGAAAGACTAACGGAATAACGGCATCTATGTTTCCACCCATTTTAATTGCAAAAGCAGTCGCTAAGCCGGCAGCCAAGGAAGGTTCAGCCGTACTGGAGATCCCAATATTGACCACTCCCATAAAAATCGCCTCTAATGAAGCACCAACAATTAACCCAGTTTGCACATCTCCCATCAAAGCACCGGCTAAAGGAGCAACGACAATCGGTCGACTCAGCATCGCCATTCCAAACATTTCATGACCCGCAACGCCAATAAAGACTGCGAGTGCTACTACAAAAGCATCGTACATTTTTTCATCTCTCCTTTTTTAATTTGCTAACACATCTTTGGCTAAGCGTTTTTCCATTACTGGTGTCGCTTGAAAAACCGTCTCAGGATACAATTCAATCAATTCCCCCAAAGCAGTAATCTCATCAGGCGTCAGCATTACTTCTTTCGTCAAAAGCTTTTTATCTGGCGAAGGCGGCGTCATTTTACCGGCATTACCCACATTCATAAACTCAATTTGATTAGGAAAAGCTTTAGCCACTCTGACGGCATCCTTAACCGTTGGCACTAATACCATCAAACGCATTTCCTGTGATCGGGGATTTTGCAACAGCTGAATAGCGCCGTCTACCGATTTAATAATCGTTCGCACATCAGCGGGTGCCGCCATTTTCAAGGTCATCTTTTGAATATCATTTTCTGCTGCCTCATCGCTGGCTACTACTAAGCCATCCAAATTCAATGTCTTTGTCCAGGTCATGGCTACCTGTCCATGAATCAATCGTTCATCTACACGTACTGCTGTAATCATCTTGTTTCCTCCTATTTTTTAGCTAAAAAAATCTTCTTCTGCATCTTCAATTACCAGCTGCGGATCCAATACATTCATTTGTAATTCACGCCGCGACTTTTCAATCATTTCCTCCAACATTTCTGAAGTAATCGTTTCTGGTCCCAGTAAAATTTCCAAAATCACAGGGAAATTAAATCCGCTGATAATGCGAATCGCCAACCCCTCTCGCATGAAACGTTCCGTAATTTTCTGGTTCACACTGCCTCCATACAAATCAGTAAAAACAAATACTTCATCAGCTGCTTCTACACTTTGGATGAAGCCTGTTAATTCCCCATCCAAATCAACGCCTTCTTGATAGGCATTTATCGTAGTAATGCCTGCCGTTGATCCAGTGATCATTTGTATGCTGCTCAGCATCCCCTTTGCCAAATCGCCATGGGAGGCGATCAATAGTTTCTTCATAGGCTTAATTCCTTCCTTCTACATTTCACTTTTCTATAAAGCAAGTCCTGTGCCAACTTTTTATTTCCTTGATTTAATAGGCTTTTTTCGTCAAAAAAAGATGTGTCTAATCTCATTATGGCAGATTAGACACATCCTTAGACACTTATTTTTCGATGAATGGTCCCAGCAGCTCATACAGCAGCGAAATCTCATAAGCCGTGACCTTGAAGTTAAACTTCATCTCCATCGGCTGAAAAATACTGCGGGAAACATAATGAAATTCCTCCGCTTCCTTAGACATTTCTGGCAAGATATCCTCTGTTTTCTCAGTGCGAGCCAAAAATAAACGTTCAATCATTAAGGCTGTGTGCATGTAAAGATTCAGCTTCACCTTGCCATGCAGTTTGAACTGGTAATAATTTTCATACTTGGCTACTGCGGATTCGACTTCTCCCATTACCAAAGCCGGATTCAAAAAGGTCAATCGATCGGCAATTCCTTCAAAGGAGAAGAACTTCACCAGCTCCTCGATCAAACGCTGGAATTCCTGCGGGTTCATCTCCTCGCTTAATAATTCCTCCAGCTGCTGACCACCCTTTTCATCCAAAACATTGTAGATGTTGATATTGTCGATAGCAAAGGATTTAGGCAAATCAGATGTAGTAATCACCAGCTTGGTTTTGTTAAAGTAATTTTCTTCGTTTTGATTAATCAGTGTTTTCAGCTCTTTGTACTCCTTGGTAAAAACCTCTAAATTACTGGAGGACAAATGCTCGCGGAAAATATCCTTCAGCTTATCGGAAATTCCTAGCCCTGACATGCAGGAGATGATAATGTTGCTCTTTTTAGCAAAGCCTTCAAAGTACTGGACATTAATCGAATAGTTCGCATTGGCATCTTCAGCAATCCGATCAAAAGGAGCATTAATCGACATCTTCAAGCCGATATCTAAGGCAATCGAGGTAGTCAAATTATTAATCAGCAGCAGTTCGCCCTTCAGGTCATTTTTGATTTGGGTATAAATTTGATTCAACGAGCCCATATCCACAATCAAAACTAAGCTATCCGTATTCACTTGCTTATGGACAAAGGATTTGGTTTGCTCCACCAGCTCTGACACATTACTTTCTACTGGCATATCCAATGCTTCAAAAACATAATTTTCACACAGCTGATTGACTACTGACTGGATACTGGTGGCGGTACTTTCTCCATGAGCCAGCAGCAAGCCCTTCAGCTCAATTTTCTCATCCACATAATCAGACAAAACAAGAATCAAAATCAACAACAGCTGCTGCCGCTCTTGAAAGGTTTGTTTAGGCAAAGCTGCGATAAACTGCTCCGCAACATGAGCTGAACGGGGGTAATTCTTGGTTAGAACTTTAATCGCCCCTTGAAGCTCCTGGTTTGAATAAGCGATATGCGAAAAGAAGACGCTGCTCGTGCTGCCAGCCGCTCCGCTTTTTACCAGTCCATACTTTTTCATTACGATCCGATTCCATAAATATTGATAAGTGGCCGACAATAATTTTTGCAATTTCGTCGTTCCAGCTTGATTGACCTGTGCTAACAGCTCTAATACTTCACGTTTGATCGGTCCTTCATTTACTTCCAAGCCCTGATTAATTGCATCAACAATCACCTGCAGCTGCTTTTCATACGTAAAGCCTTCAGAAAAATAGCTCAAGTTCTTCTGCCATTCTACTAGAACATCTTCAGTAAACAAGACATCGTTCTTCAAATGAGGCAGCTCCAGCAGCTGAGCAAGTTCTTGCTCCGAAATTCGCAAGACCGGCCCCAGCTCCCGACTAAAAACACTGGCACAGCTGATCTTAACAATATTCTTCAGCCCACCAACATTGCCGGTAAAATCGTGAGCAACTAAAAGCGTTAAGGCTTCCTTAGTTAATAAAATATCCCGTTGAATCGTTTGCGCCTCCTGATGGAAGAACGTTTCGATCATATGCAGCTTCTCCATCAACGGACGACTATGAAAGGGTGGCAGCTCCACAGATAATTGAATCCGGCGTGCAAAGGTATCCAGCAAATACTCTTCTTTTCGTTCTGTCGTGGCAAAAATGAAGCGAACATTGGAAGTGGACCAAACTTGATTTTCCCCAATTGGTCGATAGTTGCCGCTATCCATAAACAAGAAGAGCTTTTCCTGATTTTCTTTAGACAAGCGATGGACTTCGTCTAAAAACAAATATCCTGTATCAGCTGCAGCCAACAAACCTTGTGTATCACTTTCAGCACCTGTGAAGGCACCCTTCTTGTAACCAAATAAGGTAGCTGCCAACAATTCCGGATTATCTGCATAATCCGCACAGTTCAGCACAACAAAAGGTGCATCCTCCGCCAAAACCTGCTGTTCAACAGCATAATCATGGATCTGCTTTGCTAAGTAGCTTTTCCCCACACCGGTATCACCTGTAATCAAGACACTTAATCCATTTGGCGGATACTTTACCGCAGCAATACACTGCTGGATGGCTTCCTTCAAGCTGCCGTTGTAGCCAATCACCTTGCGAAAAACCGTCGCCTCCTGCTCGCTTAACTGACCATTTTCAGATAAGTCTGCTTCCCAGCGAACCGGCTTTCCAGGAATTTTAGCCACTGCTCTTTCTTCTAACAAACGAGATAAATAGTGGCTGGCATTTTGACGGGAAATGTCCAGCTGTTCTGCCACTTTCTCAGCAGTAACCGCCCCAAAGCTTTGATTCAATTGGATCAAACAATCATAGACTCGTTCTTTTGCGCTTTTTCTCATCTTATTTCCCTCTTTACGATCTGTCTAAAACGATCATACACAAAATGATTTCAACTGTCTAATCAAGATTTACAGCAAATATCCATTAATTAGAATGAAACAGCCTCAAAAGATCAGTTATTCATCTATTATATATTCAATATATATAGTACTATTTTAGTGAGAGCATTACTGGGGAGTAATAAATGATTAAAAATAGGAGGGATGAATAAAAGAACGGAACGTCTAACCAAAACGGAGGGAAAAGAGGGAGAAAATGAAAAAGTTACTGAAGCTTGGGTTGGTTTTGTCCTTGGGATTAACTCTTACAGGCTGTGGAGCTGGCAACAGTGAGGAAACCATCACTCAACAATCACAAACAATTGAGTCACTGGAAAAAGAAAACAAGGAATTAACAAAAACGGTTTCTTCCTTAGAAAAAACCGTCAATTCCTATGAGAAAGAAAAGCAGGCCGAAACTAAAGAATCAAAAGAAGCGAAGGCCAAAGCTAAAAAGGCTGAAGAAGAAAAAGCGAAAGCTGCGGCTAAAAAAGCTGAAGAGGAGCAAGCGGCCGCTAAAAAAGCCGAAGAAGAACGAATTGCTGCCGAACAAGCCGAAGCTGCTAAAAGGGCCGAAGAAGAACGAATTGCCGCCGAGCAAGCAGAGGCTCAGCGCAAAGCAGAAGAAGCGCGAATTGCCCAGGAAGCGGCTGCCCAACAGCAGGCGGCCGCCGAAGCACAAGCACAACAGGCTGCTCAACCCGCTCAAGGAACAACGGTCTATATAACACCGACTGGCAGTAAATACCATACCCACAAATGCGGAAACGGCACGTACAATCCGGCAACTCTGGAGGAAGCCCAAGCACAAGGATTAACACCTTGTTCAAAATGTTACTAAGAAAGACTGCTCATTTTTCGAGCTATATACCTAAATTTTTAATGAACAGCGCAAGAAACTGACTTTCCCAGTTTCTTGCGCTGTTTTATCTAAATAAACTCCCGAACTGTTTCGGTCAATAGCGCATGGTCTTCATCATGCTTCAAGCCTGAAACTCCAATCACACCACGAACCTCATCATTAATAATTATTGGGAATCCGCCACCACAAACAGCGTACTGCTCATCGTTGAGCCAATCCTTGTAATCCTCCTGATGAAAAAAGACATACAGCGAAGAATGTCCACTGTCTAACACAGTCTTTTCTTTACGCTTTAGCCAATTGTCTTCACTTTTACCATCCATTAAATATTGAAATACCAGCAGGTCGTCGAAAAGAATTCGGACACCCACGCTTTTTAGCTGACGTTCCTTTACCTTTTCAATAATTCGCTGCGCAATCTTAAAACCCAGCTCATGTGTAAACTCGTTAAAAACTACCTTTTGCTCATCTTGAATCACTTGGTGTTTATCCATTCGACTGCCTCCTTCTTTTTTTAAAACAAAAGCCACTAAACGTTAGCTAACTAACGTTTAGCGACCTATTTTTATGAATGTAATTTGCTGTCTCTCGCCAGAGCCAAACATCCTACAGTCCCGGCATTATCTCCCAATTCTGGTGTTACGATATATTCTTCCAGCTTCGGTGTTTTCACATAGCCCTTCATCAGCTCTTCAAAGGCTTGGTAAATCTTAGGCAATAATTGTTTCTGCTTCATGATTCCGCCACCTAAAATAATCTTGTCTGGTGACAACATCAAGGTAGTATTGTAAGCACATTGAGCCAAATAATAAGCTTCGATCTCCCAGTTCGGATCATCTGCCGCTAATTCCTGCCCTTTTTTGCCTGCACGTTTTTCCATTGCTGGACCTGCCGCCATGCCTTCTAGACAGGTTTTATGGAAAGGACAATTGCCTTCAAAGGAATCGTCTGGATGATTGCGCACCAGCATGTGTCCCATTTCTGGATGACTGAAGCCCTCCACAAAGACGCCGTCTTGCAGCGCACCACCGCCAACACCCGTTCCAACAGTATAATAAACCACACTAGAATATCCTTTTCCTTCGCCAGCAATGTATTCCCCATAGCACGCCGCATTTACATCAGTTGTCCATGCCATCGGAATGTCGAACTCTTTTTTCAAAGTGCCGACAAAATCAAAGTTCTGCCAGGCCAGCTTCGGGGTTGAAGTAATATAGCCATAGGTTGGTGAATCGCGATGAATATCAATTGGCCCAAAGGATCCGATTCCGATACTTTCTAATTCCGTCTGATATTCCTTGAAGAAATCAATCACCAGCTTCATGGTTTCATCAGGGGTGGTAGTTGGGAAGCTCACTCGTTTTGTAATGTTTAAATCGCCGTCACCAATGGCACAAACAAATTTGGTGCCGCCTGCTTCAATAGATCCGTATACCATGTTGTCACTCCTCATTTTGATTAATTGCTGTCTCTGTAAATAATTGTTTATTTTTCTGATAGTCGCTAGGAGTCATTCCCAGCTCCATCTTAAACACTTTAGCAAAATAGTTGCCATTGGAAAAACCCACGTGCTGAGCAATGTCATCAACCGTTCGCTGCCCCTCAAGCAAGAAAGGCAGGGCTCGCATTACGCGATACCTTTTCAAGTAAGCCATCGGGGAACTGTCAAAGGCCTGTTCAAATAGTCGAATACTTTTGTATTTAGACAGCTGAAAAGTCTCCTCGATATCCGTTAAGCTAATCGGCTCTCGGTAATGCTGTTCTAAATAGGTTTTTATTTTTTCAGCCAGCGGATGTTCTTCCGTTTTCTTCGTCAGCAGCTCCTTTTTCAGCTCGACAATCAATTGGTAAGCAGCTTGAGTGTTGGAAAAAAACGCCAATTCCGGACACGCCCTCAGCTCCTCTACTAGGTTCGATAAAAATTGCTGAAAATGGGGGGAGCCCTTCTGTTGGCTTTGATTAATCGGATAGAACCACGGAAGAATATCTTTTGAAAACTCAAAGAATAGAAACTGCCAGTCAACTTGACCATAATACCGACTATCCCCAGGAACCTCCGCCAAAAAGAAGCTGCCAGCTTGCTGCCGAAAGGTCTGATCCGCAGTTTCAAAGGTTCCCGTCCCTGCCAACGTATACTGCAGAACGATCAAATTGTCTTTGCGTTTTCGACTGTCCCAATAATAGCTTTCACTGCCATGCCCATAGCCGACACCTTTTAAATAGGGCAGCGAATAGTGGTCCAAATAGTAATAATTATGCGAAAAATAGTTTTGCAATTTTTTACCTCATACCTACAATTATTTCGTCTTGTTTGTAATCGATTCGTTGCTTATTCTTACAGTATACAGAAGAAGGGAGCAGATTTCATGCCCATTTTATACGATTCCGAAAAACAGTTCTTCCATCTAACCAATTCCCAAATCAGTTATGTCATAGGGATTGAGAAAGACCGCTATCTAGTTCATCGCTATTTTGGCAGCGCCTTGCCTTTTTACACCGGCAGCAATGCTCTTCAACGGATTGACCGCGGATTTGCCACTAATCCTGACGAGCTGGATCGAAGCTTTTCACTAAATGCCCTGCCAATGGAGACCAGTACTCAAGGAAACGGCGATCACCGGATCAGCAATTATCAAATTCGCTCCGCCAACGGCTCAAACGTCACTAATTTCTTTTATCGCAGCCATAAAATCACTTCAGGCAAGCCCGTATTACCAGGTCTGCCTAGTTTACGTGGCGAACAAGCCGCAACCTTGGAAGTTTCCCTCTATGATGCTGTTCAAGATTTGGAAATGGTGCTGCTTTACTCTATTTATGACGATCAGCCAGTCATTACCCGTAGTGTTCGCTTTGAAAATCATGGAACCAACACGGTCTTTCTAGAAAATGCCGGTTCCATGATGCTAGATCTGCCTAGCACACAGTTTGATTTGATTACTTTAAATGGCGCACATACGAATGAAGCAAATCTTTCACGCCAGCCCCTGCACGCTGGCATTCAAAAAATCGAAAGCTCTCGAGGAACCAGCAGCCCTCAGCACCAGCCATTTCTGGCGCTCGCTGATCCAAGTACCAATGAATTCCAGGGAGAAGTTTACGCCTTTCATTTTATCTACAGCGGAAACTTTGCCGCTCAGGTTGAAGTTGAGCAATATGGCTCCAGCCGGATTCAATTAGGTATTCAGCCTGAAACCTTTGAGTGGCGCTTAGAACCTAAACAAGACTTTCAGACACCAGAAGTGGTCATAAATTATTCAACCGCTGGATTCAACGGGATGTCGCAAACCTTTCACGACCTGTATCAGCAACACTTAGTTCCAGCAGCCTGGCAAAAACAAGAACGGCCGATTTTGCTGAATACTTGGGAGGCTAATTATTTCGATTTTCATGAAACCGAGCTGTTAAGGCAAGCTGATCTTGCTAAAGAAACTGGAATTGAATTGTTTGTCTTGGATGATGGCTGGTTTGGTCAACGCAACGACGATACCTCTTCTTTAGGTGACTGGCAGGAAAATCTAGAAAAACTGCCCCAAGGGATTGCTGGACTAGCTGATAAAATCCATCAAAAAGGCCTGCAGTTTGGCCTATGGTTCGAACCAGAAATGATTTCAAGAAACAGTCAGCTGTTTAAAACGCATCCTGATTGGGCTCTGCAGGTTCCTGATTATCCACTGACTGAAGGACGGCGCCAATATGTCTTAGATTTAAGCCAGACGGTTGTTCAAGATTACCTAATTGAGATGTTAAGCAGTTATTTAGCTACGGGCAAAATTGACTACATTAAATGGGACATGAACCGGCATCTGACTGAGGTTGGCAGCCTAGCCTTTCCAGCGAATCAGCAAAAGGAAATTTCCCATCGCTACGTATTAGGCCTCTATCGGATTTTGGAAATAATTACCAGCAAGTATCCGGAATGCTTATTCGAAAACTGCTCCAGCGGCGGTGGACGTTTTGATCCCGGCATGATGCATTACATGCCTCAAACCTGGACGAGTGATAACACGGATGCCCTTTGCCGCAGTCAAATTCAGTATGGCTACAGCTACTTATATCCGCCAATTATGATGGGAGCGCATGTTTCTCCGGTTCCCAATCACCAGGTGGGACGAATCACCAATTTGCAAACACGCGGATTAATCGCTATGAGCGGCAACTTCGGCTACGAGCTGGATCTAACGAATTTGCCAGCCAACCAGCAGGCAGAAATTGCGCAGCAAATTACTTTTTACAAAGCGCATCGCTCCTTGTTCCAGTTTGGCCGCTTCTACCGTCTGCAGCCAGCCAACGAATTTTTTGCGACTGCCTGGCTGGTTGTCAACAAGGAAGAAGCGGCTGTGATCTACTTTAATGGTCTGGCTCGCCCAGCTGTACCAGTTAAATATTTAAAAACTCATTACCTGGAAGATCAAGCAATTTACCAAGATCTAGCAACTGGTCAACAAATCTCAGGCGCTGAATTAAACTACGCTGGGATTACTATTCCTCGAATTAAAGAAGATTTTGCGACCCTGCTTTTCCACTGGAAAAAGTGTTAACTCAAAGATTCCCTTGCCGCCATTGAACAGCTGCAAGGGAGTTTTTTATTTCTTACGTTTCACAGCGAATGCTTCATACGGCTTCAGCTGCGTCCATTGCTGAGAGCTTTCAGGATAGTTATGGATCAGCTCTTCAGCTGCTTGCCAATCCTGATCTGCTAAATGATAGCTTTGGGTTTCCTTAGAGAAATTAACAACTACCAAGATTTCCTCACTGCCAGTAAAGCGTCGATAAGCCAGCACCTCAGGATTATTGGCAGCAACAGCTTGATAGCTGCCTGACACAATCACCTGGTACTGTTTTCTTAGCTGAATCAGTTTCTGATACGTGTAGAAAAGTGACGTTTTATCTGCCAACGCTGCTTCCACATTGATCGTTGGATAATCAGGATGAACCGGCAACCAAGGCTCTGCTTCACTAAAGCCGGCATTGGTCTGCTGATTCCATTGCATTGGATGACGCGCGTTATCTCGTCCCTTAGCATTAATCGAAGCAATCACGTCTTCTACCGGATAGCCTTCTGCCACACGGTGATTGTAAGTCCGAATGCTTTCAATATCGTCCACTTCATCAATCGATTGAATCGGGTAGTTGATCATCCCAATTTCTTCACCTTGATAAATATAAGGTGTTCCCTTCATGAAATGCAGATAGATCGCCAGCATCTTGCCGCTCAATTCCCGGAACTTCGGTGAGTCATCCCCCCAGCGAGAAATAATTCGCGGCAGATCATGATTGTTCCAAAACAGCGAATTCCAGCCCTTTTGATCCAATTGAATCTGCCATTTAGAAAATACGTCATGCAGCTCCTGCGGGTCTAACGCCTTCAAATCCCATTTGCGTTTTCCTGGCTGTTTATCTAAATTAATATGCTCAAATTGAAAAACCATCGACAATTCATTCCGTTCAGGCCCCGAATACAGCTCCGCAATTTCAGGGGTTGCTCCCCAGGTTTCCCCAACAGTCAGAACATCGTATTTACCAAAGGTTTTCTGGTTCATTTCCTGCAATAGCTCGTGCAGCTTGGGACCATTTTTAGTAATACCACGATCCGGCTCTTTCCCAATTAAATCAATTACATCTAGGCGAAAGCCGCCAATCCCTTTGGCTAACCAATAATTCATCATATCCCAAATTGCCTGCTTCATCTTAGGATTTTCCCAATTCAAATCCGGCTGTTTTTTCGAATGAAGATGCAAATAGTATTCATCCAAATGAGGTACATAGGTCCATGCTGAGCTGGTGAAATTCGACTGTAAATCATTGGGTGGGCCACCATCAACACCTTTACGCCAGACATAAAAATCATAATAAGGATTGTCTGGTCCTTTTAGCGCCTCTTGAAACCAAGGGTGTTCATCTGAGGTATGATTCACCACTAAGTCCATCACAATTTTAATCTGGCTTTTTTTAGCTTCTTCAATCAGCCGATCCATATCCTCCATCGTGCCATATTCTGGACCGATGGCTTCATAGTCGCTAATATCATAACCGTTATCGTCATTAGGCGAACGATAAACAGGGCTCAACCACAGAGCATCTACACCCAAGAGGGCTAGATAATCTAGCCGTTGGGTAATACCATTCAGATCGCCAATTCCATCGTTGTTGCTATCTTGAAAACTGCGAGGATACACTTGATAAATGACTGCTTCTTGCCACCAAGGATTATTCATACGCTACACTCACTGCTACCAAATCATCGCCAGCAGAAACCTGCGCTTTATCTAAGTCAGCTACTTCTCCATAAGCCGCAGTATTCGTAACCAGCAGCATTACTGTATCATCGTAGCCAGCTTCCTTGATTGCTGTTCGATCAAAGGTTCCCAATAATTCGCCTTTCTTGACTCGTTCACCTCGTTTTTTATTGGTGGTGAAGAATTTGCCCGCCAAGTTAACCGTGTCAATACCGATATGGATCAAAATTTCCGCACCATTATCTGATTGAATCCCATAAGCATGCTTCGAGTCATACATTACCGTTAATACGCCATCTGCGGGTGCGAATACTTGATTGTCTTCAGGAATAACTGCGATTCCTTTACCCATCATTTCCGTTGAAAATACGGGATCATTGACTTCTTTTAAAGGAACCACTTTTCCCGCAACCGCAGTAGCTAAGACTTCATCATGGAGCACTGCTGCTTGATCAGGGTTCTCATTAATTGCAACCGCAGCTTTGTCGTCTGTTGTTTCTGTTGCGGGAACCTCCATTTTCTTTTTGCCGTAAACAAAGGTTAAAGCAAAACCAAGCACGAAGCTGATTACAACACCAATCATAAAGAATGGAATGGATTTAGGCGCAATGGAGATAAACCCGATCACACTGGCTGGTCCCATTGCAACGGACAATACATGGAAAATTCCTAACGATACACTGGCAATCCCAGAAGCAATCATGGCACAAATAAAAGGAAATTTCATCTTCAAGTTGATTCCGAAAATAGCCGGCTCGGTGATTCCTAATAAAGCTGAGATACTAGCGGAAGAAGCCAAGCTCTTTTGCTTCTCATTTTTAGTTAAAAAGAAAATCGCTAAGGTTGCTGCTCCTTGTGCAATATTAGCCATGGAAGCAACTGGGAAAATGAAGGATCCGCCAGTTCGAGCAACATCTGCCAGCAAGGTCGTCTCAATCGCCGGGAAGCTTTGGTGCAAGCCGGTAATTACAATCGGTGAGTAGAACAAACCGAAGATTCCTAAACCAACTGCGCCGGTCGTTTGATATAGCCACACTAAGCCGTCCGTTAAACCATCAGAAACCGTACGCATCACCGGTCCAACAATAATAAAGGTCAAAAATCCAGTAATAATAAGTGCTAACATTGGTGTAAACGTATAATCAAAAGCTGCTGAGATTTTTTTATGGAAGAATTTTTCCAAGGTCGCCAATATCCATGAAACGGCCAAGACTGGTAATACCGAACCTTGATAGCCGGCTTGGGCAACCTCTAAACCAAAAATATTCCAGTAAGGCATGGTACCTTCAGTAATCGCATTAGCAACCCCATAACCATTAATCAGATCAGGCATCACCATCGCCATCCCCATTGCGGCCCCAAGATAACCGTTTCCGCCAAAGCGTTTGGTAGCAGAGAAACCAACTAAGATCGGCAAGAAAGCAAAAGGTGCTGATGACAATAGATTAATAATACTGGCAACGTCTTTAATGTTAGGAAACATTTCAACGACTGATTGTGGGCCAAACAGATTAGGTGATGTCAAAACATTGTTGATCGCCATTAACAGACCACCAGCAACTAAAGCTGGGACAATTGGAACAAAAATATCAGATAATACCTTGATAAAGGCCATCGCTGGGTTAGTCTTTTTCCCCTCTGCTGCTACAGCTTTCAAGTCCTCTGTAGATGCTTCCTTTACATTGGTTAACTTAACCAATTCGGCATACACCTTATTTACGTCTCCTGGTCCAATAATAATTTGAAATTGTCCGTTAGCTTCAAAGGTTCCTTTAACGTCCTCGTTATTGTCCAAAGCAGCCTGATCAACCTTGCTGGGATCCTTTAATACTAAACGTAACCGAGTGGCACAGTGAGCAGCGGCTTGAATGTTGCCCTCCCCAACGGCTTTGTTTACCTCTTGTGCTACCTTTTGATGATTCATAATTATGCTCCTTCCCATGTAATCGCTTTTTTCATCCTAATCATACAAAGATATTCACCAAATGTCAAACGTTTAACAAAATTATTTTTAGAAAATCTCTAAATCCAAAATGAACCAATAATCATAAGGTGATCAAAAATGATATACGTTTGACATTTTTATGTAGATACAGTATCTTAATAGCAAAGGAATACGTTTTCTAAAAGGGGAGCTTACAAATGGAATTAATCAAGAATTGGACCGACGAACTGCGCTATCAGCCTTATTATCAATGGGACAAACAGTATAAGCAGCTGCTGACTGAAACAGTGAACCATTCTAAGTGGCGACAACATTATCACATTCAACCTGAAAGCGGCCTGTTAAATGATCCCAACGGCTTCTCCTATTTTAATGGACAATGGCATCTTTTCTATCAAGCTTACCCGATGGGACCAGTGCATGGGGTGAAATCCTGGTACCACGTTACTTCTAACAATTTGATTGATTGGCACTCAGAAGGATTAGCTCTTTTACCCGATATGGCTTATGACAGTCATGGTGTCTACTCTGGCTCTGGAATTGTCGTGGATGGTGAGCTGGTGCTGGCCTACACTGGAAATGTACGCGATCAAAACTGGCAGCGTAAGTCTTATCAAATGCTGGCAAAAATGAATCCACAAGGAGAAATCACGAAAGCTGACAAGCCTTTTATTCCGGCTCCGCCAAAGGGTTATACGCATGAATTTCGTGATCCGCAGGTGTTCAAGTATCAAAATCAATACTGGCTCTTGATCGGTGCTCAAACTGATCAGTCGGAAGGAAAAGTTTTAGCTTATTCTGGAGACAGCCTAGAAAACCTAATATTTCAAGGTGAGCTGCACTTTACTAACGAATCCATGGGCTTCATGGTGGAATGTCCCAATTTAGTGTTCATTGAAGAAACACCAGTACTTCTTTTCTGTCCACAAGGCTTAGACAAAGAAGTGTTGGATTATCAAACTATCTACCCAAATACTTATATTGTTGCTAAAGAATTTGATACCGAAAAACTGGCTCTTACACAACCAACTTCCTTGAAAAATCTGGACGAAGGCTTTGATGTTTATGCGACTCAAGCATTTAATGCTCCAGATGGACGGGCGTTAGCTGTCAGCTGGATTGGGATGCCTGAGATTGCTTATCCTAGTGATCAGGAAGGCTGGGCCCACTGCTTAAGTATCGTCAAAGAACTGAAATTGAAAAACGGCCATTTGTATCAAACACCTGTTAAGGAACAGGCCGAATTACGTCAAGAGCATACAATGCTTGCTGGCGAATTAACACCGCAGCCAACAACTTTACTAGCAAAAACGAACAACTGCTACGAGCTGATTTTGGATTTCCCTGCTGACAGTCAAGGAAAGCTGCATTTGTTTGCTGATCAGTCATTGAATCACTCGATGGTTATCGATTTTGACACAAAAAATGGTATGATTAAGGTGGATCGCACAAACGCTGGCAGTCCTTTTGCTGAAGAGTACGGAACTACGCGTTCTGTTTCCGTCGAAAAGAATCAGCCGCTTACCTTGCAGCTCTTAGTTGACCAATCCGTTTGCGAATTATTTATCAACGGTGGGCAACAGGTTGTTACCGCTCGAGTCTTTCCTGGCGAAGGAGAGGAATCAGTATTGATTGAAGGAGCAGGTTCTTATACAGGTGATTTCTGGCGTTTGCGCAAGATGAAAAACGACTAAGGAGTACAAGCAATGGCAATTAAATTAACCGATGTTGCTAAAAAAGCCGGGGTCTCCCCTACAACGGTTTCCCGTGTCATTAATAACTACGGATCATTAAGTCAAAAAACCATTGATAAAGTTCAGGCAGCTATGGAGGAGTTAAACTATCAGCCCAATTCTCTCGCCCGTTCCCTGCAAGGAAAAAACACCCAGCTGATTGGGCTCATTTTCCCAACGGTTTCGAATCCTTTTTTTGGCGAATTAGTGGATAAACTGGAAACCACGTTGTTCGAGCAAGGCTACAAAACAATTCTTTGCAACAGTGCCAACAACAAAGAAAAGGAACGGGCCTATATTAATATGCTGGCAGCCAATCGTGTGGATGGTATCATTGCCGGTGCTCACAACCTTGGGATCAAGGAATATGAAAACATCGGTCTGCCGATTGTTTCCTTTGACCGCTACCTGTCGGAAAGTATTCCGATTATCGGCAGCGACAACTTCCGCGGCGGCTATCTGGCAACCGAAAACTTATATCTGCGAGGCTGTCGCAAAATCGGTATTTTAACTGGTAGTTTAAAATCCAACTCTCCTACCAACGGGCGGCTGGAGGGGTATGAACAGCTGCTGCAGGAAAAAGAGTTGGCGCCTCGTATTTTCACCATTGATTCCCGAGCCAGCTCGATGGCTTTGAAGACATTGGAAATTAAACGAATTTTAGAAAAAGAAGACCTGGATAGTCTCTTCTGTACCGACGATTTAACGGCCATTCTAGTTTATAACATTTGCCAGGAAATGCAGATTTCAATTCCAGAAGACCTGAAGCTAATCGGCTACGACGGGACCAAATTCGTTCAGAATTATTTCCCGCAATTATCAACAATTGCGCAGCCGATTTCTGATTTTGCTGATTTGCTGGTGGATTTGCTGATTCAACGGATTACCACTCCTGATAAAAAATTGGAACAGCATTATTCCCTGCCAGTGAAGCTGATTCAGGGCAGAACAACCTAGAAAAAAGCGAGAAAATCAGAAGAGTGATTTTCTCGCTTTTGCCTTTATCTATTTAAAAATGACCATAATACGGCCGCTGCACCACACTGCTGTATACCCAATGAATCAAAGTAATAAAATCAAACACAGCGAGTCCGGTTGCCTGCTGCAATGCACAAGCATAGGGTGGCAAGTCACTGCATTCCAATAAGATTGCTCCAATCTCAGGATGCTCTGCTAGCTGATTCTGAATCATTGTCACCAAATCCTGTGTCAACTGTTGGTTGTCCAGCTGCGTTTTGCCCCAACGGATCGGAGCAAAGCTTTCTAAAGAACCAATTTCGCAAATTAAACAATCTTCCAGCTGTGCACCTGATTTGCGGAAAAATGCTGGACTCACATCCTCTCCACTAGCTACCAAGGTGAGAATTTTTTGCTGCTTTTTCAAGCCTAGCTTAATCAAAGGTACCTGACTAATGCTAGACATAAAAACGGGAATCTCTACAGCCTCTGCCACTGCCTGTTGGAAATGCCCAAAATAGCCGCATGCCCCAACAATTGCTCGGACACCACAATCCGCTAACTTTTTAGCAGCAGCTATAATTTGTGCCTCAATTGCAGCAGCTCCAGCAAAGAGTTCTTCAATCTCAAACTCAACCACCTCATACAAAACGGGAAAAGGAAATGTTGTGGCATTGGCTACATTTCCCGGAAGTTTAGGATAGTTTAGGTTCACAGCAATAATCCCGATTGCATAACCAGCAAACGGCGCAGCCGGCACTTGATGAACCCCCTGAAGTTCATTCGGATTGTTCAAGGTCCCTCTCCAATGCATCATTTGTCCTCCTATAGCTTGCCAGTTTCCAAGTACGTTAACAGCTCATCTTTTTCTAAATGACCAATTCCTAGATCATCCAAGGTCAGCCCTTCCTTTAAGAAATCCCGACCCGTCATCACAGACGCCAAAGTAATCATACTGTCGATAACTTTAGTTTCTACCCCAAATTTTTTGCCCAGCTCATGATAAATGTGGCAGCCTACTGGAATATCTTCAGTGATATACCGATCCTGAATACTGAAAGGACCAGTACCGATTGCCATTTCATATTGTTCATCAAACGGAACAATGCAATCATCTCCCATGTATTCAGGCCCTAAAATACTAGTCCGAGACAAGAAATTCTTTTTCGGGAAGCGCTGCAAATCCACACCAATCGCTTCAGCCAATGCCACCTCTTCTAAATAGAAGGCGTATTGCACTTTCGAAATCGATTCACAATAAGCATGGGAATAAATCGAGTAGGTAGATTTATCATTGCCGCCAAATACGCGCCCCCAGTTTTCCATTACCCCTACACCCAAAATCGTTCCCGGACAATGCAGCACCGGATTAACGTTACTAAAACCGACATCTAGAACCGTTTTCCCACTGGTTGGCCCGTCGCCTTCTGTAATCGCATCAAAACAGCCTAATTGTTTCGTGCTTTCCAAGAACGCTTCTTGATCAGTTGAAGGCAAGCTTGCCCCGCGTAAAGTAATCGCTCGATAGATCAAACCGATTTCTGAAGTCATCACACCGCCTTCCTTCACAACTCGCGCACCATAGGGGGCACTGGACCAGCCACCGATGATTACTTGCTTTGTGCAGTTGGCTTCCCGCATTTTTTTGCGTAATTTCAATGAACCAAAGTTGTCAGGAATAATATGGATAATCATGCCATCTTCTAACACCGGAACCAGTTCTTCAAAAAAGGCATCGTGGGCAATCGATGGTACGGCTACTATCAACAATTTACAGCCCTTCACACAATCCGCCACATTATCAGTAATCTTTTCAAAGCGAGCATTACCGGAACGCTTAAAGCCATACTTGCTGTTTTGCTTGCCGGTTATATTAATCCCTGTTCGTTTAACCGATGCCAGCGTTGTTTCAAAAAAATTGGGCAAATCACAAATATTAACCTTGTTTCCACCTAGTACACAATCCGCTGCAACGGCTTTGCCAGCTGCACCACCCCCTAAAACCGCTACTGTTGTATCTGGCAAATTTTCCTTCAAAACCATTTCCTTCACTCCTTTTTCTAAATAAAAAAAAACGCCCCTGATTTGCATACGAAATGCTAAACCAAGGACGATTACAACCTGTGATCGTGGTACCACCTTTTTTTACTTGTATAAACAAGCCTCTCAGCTACGGAAATGACTTCGATAGCCTCGTCGCGATATCGGGCGAACCCGCAGCACCTTAGGAATTCCCCTCAGCGACTGATGCCAAAAGACCATCTTCCTATCCGCTCGAATATCTCTTTTCACCAGCCAGAGACTCTCTAAAACTCTTGCAAATAGTACTCTTCTTTTCCATGCATAATTATTAAAAATAGATTAGTAATTACCTAGTATCTTATAATTACTCCCAGCGTCTGTCAATGCTTTTTCAAATAATCTAAAACAAGTTGCAAATCATTTCCTCGCTGAATGACTCCAGCTGGCACCTTAGTAATATCCAACTCAAAATTCGCATCCGGCACCATTAAAACCTTCAATCCAGCATTCTCAGCTGCCTGACTTCCGGGAATCGAATCTTCTACCGCAATCCCAGCATCAGCAGTAAAACCAGCCCGTTTTAATACTTCCAAATATACGTCTGGTGCTGGCTTCAGGTTTGCTACATCATCGCCAAATACCGGGTAATCAATATAGTCTAAGAACCCCAAGCCTGCTAACACATCTCCTGCCCGTTTGGCAACCGTAGATGTTGCCAAACCAACTGTATGGTTTTCCTTAGCTGCTTGTAATGCTTCCTTAGCATAAGGCTTAGGAGGAACCCTTCCCTCATCCAATTCTTGATAAAAATATTTTTCCCTAGTCTTACGAATTGCCATCACTAAATCTCGGTCGTTAGTCAGCTTCACCAGCTCTTCAGTGGTCTCATGATAGCCTTTGCCTACCCAGCCATGAAACATTTCAGCTGGCAGCTGAACTCCATGATAATTCGCTGCATACTCCCACCCATCGCGATAAACCCTTTCTGTATCAACCAATAGCCCATCCATATCAAAGATGACAATCTTTAACTCACTTTGGCTCATGTAACTCCTCCTAACAGTATTTACTTCTTCTTTCATTTTGACGGTTTTATTGTTAGATTGCAATGGGAATTGTCGTTATAGCCCTTTCTCCAAGGCAGCCAACAACTTTCACAAAACAACTTAAGCAATTTAGAATTTCAACGAATTTTTACTCTATTTTTGCGTATATTATCTTGAACCAGATTTTGATAGAGAATAGTCTGCCATGATATACTAATGGTGAAGAAATTCTCTATCCACGAAAGGTAGAGAATTTGATGAAGAAGATGTTCAAGGTTTTGCCTACAACTGACTTGTTATTCCGAAAATTATTTACAAGCAAGGATTCGTCTCATATTTTAAAAGCATTTGTCCAAGATGTTTTAGACAAAAATTTTAAGTCTCTGAAGCCAAGAGAGACGTATCATATTGACAACTATAAGAAAACCTTTAGCGAAGATCCAGAATTGCTGCGTACAGAAGTAGACATTTTAGCGGAAACGGAAGACGGTTGTCATGTCACTATTGAGATGTTATGAAAAGTAAATAGTTATGTAAAGAACATCAAAATAGTGCCCGTAGATCAACTATCGTGATGCTCTTTACTTTACATAACTAAAGTGAAGTTTTCAACCATTCAACCAATTCTGATTTTTTTTCGTCCGTATACTTTGTATCAGAATGAACTTCTGAATAGTTTTTTTCCAATATCCTTCGCTTTATTTCTGGGTTTACCCTTGCATAAATTTCTGTCGTATTCACTGAGGCATGTCCTAATAAATCTCGGATATAAATCAAATTAACCCCAGCTTCCAACAAATGCATGGCTTTACTATGCCTCAAACTATGGTTGGAAATTTTTTTGAGAAATAAGTGTGGATTCTCCTGTCGAGCTTTTTGGATATTTTTATCCAATATATACTGGACGCCTGCTCGGGTCAATTTCTTATTTACATTATTTCGAAAGACGTATTGTTCTGAAGAAATATTCAGATTTTGATCTTTAAGGTATTCCCTCAGTAAGTCACGGACTTCTAATGAAAAAGGTATTTGACGATATTTAGCGCCTTTTCCAAGAACCTCCACTGAAGGTGGCGAAGAAAAGCGAATATTACATATTTGGGTCTCAATTATCTCTTGAACGCGACAGCCTGTATCATACATAAAGGATAATAACGCCTTTTCTCTGCGCCCCTTTTTAGTAGTATTATCAGGCATAGATAAAAGTATTTTTAACTCTTTTATTGTTAAATATGCTATTTGTTGAGTGATCTTTTTTTTGCTAGGAATGTCTGTTATTCTTTCCCATTGACTCAAAAAGGCAAACTCTTTTCGTTTTAAATAATTCGCAAAACTTTTTAAGCAACCTAAGCGTTGATTTCTTGTATTGATACTATTTCCACGATTTTCTTCTAAATAGTTGAGGAACCTTTCAACGATTGCTTCATTAAAATCTTCTAGCTTTATGTTGTCAGAAGTAATTCTTTCGTGCGTTGCTAAATAGTCAAAAAAGAGCACGAAAGTGTCTCGATAAGATTCAATAGTCTTTTTTGAGCAACCTAAGAATTTAGTTAAATAACTTGAAAAATAATTCATCACATAAAATGAAAAGCCATGCATGTCAATCTTCCTCTCCTTGATAGAACAAGTTACCGATATACTTTTTCACTTTTGTGCTCACATTTTTATGTTGCTGAACGGTTAGTCGTAAATAGTTTTCAGTTTGAGTCAGGTGTTCATGTCCTAAATAAACAGACAATAAAGGAAGTGCGGCATAAAGATCAATTCCTTCTTTTTCTGCCTTTTCAAGCGCATGAATGGCAAACGTATGACGTAAGTCATGAATTCGAGGTAAATTACCGCCCTGTCGATATGGAATGTAAGAGTCTACTAGTAGTTTCCTATATCTACGATATAGAGACCCTATAGAATAATGTTCGTCATAAGAATTCGGGTGATGAAAAATGAATTGGTTAGGTTCTAAGTGGGAACTGTAAGAGGTCATATAGCTTTGTAATTGTGCATGCACACTATCAGATAATGGAATGATTCGACTTATATGATTTTTAGAATCAATGATTTCAATAATCCCTTGATCCACTTTACAATGTTTTTTCCGTAAATGCAGTCCTTCGGAGCGACGCAGACCACAAGAGTAGTACAAAATGAATAATAAGGTAAACGCATCATTTGAATAATCCTTTTGATTGACGATCTTTTTTAGATTATCAAATAGACGGATAATCTCCTCGTGAGTAAAAATGTAAGGGACAAAAGAGCTTTTCAGGTATCTCGGTTCAAATGGATCAATATAAATATTTGGATAACCCATGTCAGTTAATATATGACAAATATCACAGAGTACTTTGATTCGCATGTTATGGTAGACTTTTCCTTCATTGTCAGTTTGTTCGCACCATTTCTCATACATTTCCTGTGTAATAATTGGTTTCGTTGGTTTAAACTGACTGAGAAATTTTGCAATTCGTCTATAAAAACCAACATAGCAGTCGCCATAATCATAACCTATTCCTCGTTTGTATTGAATAACACGCTCAAATGGTTCGTTGTAAGGTTCGGCGAACTTATAATTATAAAAAGACATAAGGCACCTCCAAAGAAAATTCTCTTAATTTGGTTTCGTCAATGGTCAGATATTTCTCTGTCGATCTTATTTGCTTGTGTCCTAGAACATTAGAAATTGCGCTAATTGGAACTGACTCCTGCATCAAATTTGTCGCAAGTGAATGTCTCATGGCATGGGCCCCCGCATGCTTACCAGTAATATCAATTTCTGCTCTTAGAAAGACTCGTTTAACGATAGAAGAAATTCCACCAATAGAAAATTTGTGATAGGGAGCACAGCTAATTAAAAAAATATGATCCAAGTCCTCATTGACCGCTTTTCTGCTGTTCTTAATGTAATCTAACAAGGCAAATTTCATTTCGGGCAATAATGGAAGTGTCAGAGGTTCGCCGCTTTTCTTTTGCCTGATAAAGAAAACATCGTTTTCCCAATCAAGTTGCGCAAACGTCATCTCTAATAAATCAGATGCACGTATTCCAGTATAATAAAGAGTTGTAATAACTGCCATTTCAAGTTTACCTTGAACAGAGTTTATATCGATAACATCAAATGCTTTTCTCATATCTTCTTTACTATAATAAGATAATATAGATAATCTCTGACTAGAATGGATAACTGGAAAGATAGAATACCCAGAAAACGGGCAAATTTGTTTATCAAACATCCAATCAATTGCTTGTCTAAGATTTCCACGATGTAAATCCTTAGTATTTGGAGAGCTTTCTAAACTATTGATGAATTGATGGACAAGTGTAGTAGATAGTTCTCTAAATGAATAGACCCGGTTTTTATCTAAAAAAAGAAGGAATTTTCCCATTGTCCATAACTTATTTTTTTTTGCTTGCTTCTGACAAGTGATTAAATTATCTACGAAATCTTTGTATTCTAAATAAAAATCTAAAAATGCAGTAGGGATATTTGTATAAGCCGTGTTGTGATGTCTTAATAAGTAATTTCCAGTGTGATAAAATTCAAACAGTAAAAGTACGGGGCGGCGAAGAGTAAATTGTAATTGGCAGTTAGGGGCATCTAAATCAAAGTCGAAGGATTCTTTAAAAAAATTTCGAGCTTCATTAGAGTTCACCTTCTGAATATTTCTCTTAACACAGAAAGTTTCAAAAGTATGACCAATCCATAAAAAATGATCCAGTGTATTGTCGGAATATCCATCGCCTTTCATTTTTTTGATAAGTTGATTCATAGTAGGAACAATCTGATCGGTATCCATGTAAAAACCTCCTTTTCTTTTATTTGGATACAAATCAACTGTACCACCATCTTTCATTATGTGAAGAAAAAAGTGAATAGACATTGACAAATCAACGTCTGTTCACTCAACTTTACATAACTATTTACTTTTCATAACATCTCTTATGTAAAGCTTTGCATAAGAAATGCAAGTCCAGTCCCACGATTTTTTTGTTGAACGCGCGCTCTTTTATTTAGGAGAAGCCTATCGCAGCTCATTAGGCAATCAAGAAGTGGAGGATTTCATCAAAAGCAATAATTTTTCCGCTTTGCGCCCAACCTATGGTATTAATATCGTTGATTTTCATTTGTTTGAAAGAGAAGATCCGGCAATCCGCAAGTTTGCCCTGCTAGACTTGGATTCCCACAAATTGTTGCAAGCCCATCAAGGAGACGAATTGATTATTCTATGCTTTTTCAGTTTAAAGAATAAAATAATTGATCAAAACAGCCCTGCTTTTCTTTGGCAACAGTTTTTTAGAACTGGTGAAGTGCCCGATAATGCCCCAGATTATTTAAAAGAAGCTCAAAAAAAGACCAACTACTACTCGTTAGATGAGGAGGAACAAAAAATGATCATGAATATGAATAAGGCAAAGATGATTAACGATGCAGTGATGTCAACCGCAGTGAGAAAAGCTGAGGAACGTGGGATTAAAGAAGGTGCTGATATGAGATCAGTGGATATCGCTTTGAATCTCCTAAAGATGGGGCTTTCGGTGGAACAAGTGGCTGTTGGTACTGGCTTAGCCATTAAAGAAATTGAAGAAATTCGAAATAGTTTACAGTAACACGTTTACCTAGTTTCAGAGCTATTAAAAAATCTTCAATAAATTGTAGAAAACGTAATTAAAAACACCGGAGACTTTTACGTCCCCGGTGAAATTGTTACCCTTTGGTTCTCGCTACTAACTCACGTAAATTCTCATCCGCACTTTTTCCGTCGTCCTTTTTCAAAAGTGCTTCAGAAATAATGAATGAGCCGCCAACGCCAATGATATGATCATTTTCAAGATACTCCATGAAGTTCTCTTGGTTAATCCCGCCAGTTGGCAAAAACTTCACGTCGTAAAACGGCCCGCTTAACGCTTTGATTGCTTTTAAACCGCCATAAATATCTGCTGGGAAGAATTTTACAACGTTAATGCCGTATTCCATTGCTCGCTGGATATCTCCAGGTGTTGCAGTCCCTGGAAAGACTGGTACATCCCGTTCGATACAGTAGTCAATCACTTCTGGAACAATCGCCGGTGAAACAACAAATTTCGCACCATTTTCCAATGCCACCTTGGCCTCTGCTAAGGTTCTGACTGTACCAGCTCCCACAATTAATTCACCTGAAACAGCTAAGCGCTTGATGGCTTCAGCTGCTAGGTCGCTGCGAAAGGCAACTTCGATAAACCGAACATCATTTTTTACCAGTACTTCTTCTAGTTTATCTAAACAATCCAAATCAGTTACTGTATATAGTGGCAGTAATTTAACCTCCGCTAATTGTTGATAAAGTTCATGATCCATATTTGCTAACATCGTTCGTCTCACTTTCCCGCAAAATTAGTTTGCTTTCTTAGACTTAACTGCTGCTTCATGCAGACCCTGCAAGTAGGTAATTCCCATTGCCCGATCATACAAGCCATAACCAGGCATTGCAACTTCACCCCAGACAGTTCGACCATGGTCAGGACGGATTGGTCCCTCGAAGCCAACATCAACTAAGGCCTCCATTATAGCATACATATCTAGAGAACCCTCCGTACTTAAATGAGCCGTTTCTTTAAATTTACGTTCACCCATAAAGCCAACATTGCGGAAGTGAACAAAGTTAATTCTGTGACCAATTTCACGAACCATCTCAACTAGATCGTTATTGGGATCAGCACCAAGGGACCCTGTGCAGAAAGTAATTCCGTTATAAGGTGAATCAACGATGCTCAAAATTTTCTTCAGATCCTCTAGATTTTTAGTAATCCGTGGCAGGTCAAAGATTTCCCAAGGCGGATCATCCGGATGGATCGCCATTTTGACATCCATTTCCTCACATACTGGAATAATGCGAGTTAGAAAATATTCTAAATTTTCAAATAATTTTTCTTCTGTTACACCCTCATAGGTAGCCATTAAGCTGTTAAATTTTTTCAACCGCTCTTCTTCCCACCCAGGTAGCTTAAATCCTTTTGATTGGCTATGGATCAACTTATACATATCACTTGGTTCCATATTGTCCACAACTGATTGATCATAAACCAATGAATAGCTGCCATCTTCATTCTCATAATTTAAAGTTGTTTTAGCCCAGCCAAATATTGGCTTGAAGCTGTAACAAATCATATGAACATCGCAGGCTGATAAATTTTTGATAGTCTGGATATAATTATCAATGTACTGATCTCGTTCAGCTGTTCCGGCTTTGATAGCATCATGAATTGCAACACTTTCAATTCCTAAGAGCTCCAAGTTTTCCTTCTCGATGGAGTCCTTCAACTCTTGAATTTCGTTTACTTCCCAGACATCTCCTGGAAGTTTATTTAATAAAGTACCGACAATCCCATTCATACCTGGAATTTGACGCACATTGTTTAATGGAATGGAATCACCTTTCTCTCCATACCATCTAAATCCCCATTTCATTATAGACCTTCCCCCATTTCTTAAAAATCGTCCTCATCATCATCGTCTGATGCATCTACCATAGAAACATGCCACATGCTTAAGCTTTCAGTACCTTGGTTAATCACAGCTTGCGCAGTTTGTTCTACTGGCGTGCTTAAAATTTGATGATTAATCGTTTCTAGCAGCATTGGCAGGTTTACACCACCAATAATATATACCATTTCTTGCAATTCCGCTTCCAAGCTATTCACCATCAATACTGACTGGTTGTAAGGACTCGCACTTGCCAAGTCAACAAGTACAATAACACCTTCGCCTTGATTAACTTCAAGAATTGCTTCTTTGATTTTTGTTCCTAATGCTTGAACATCGTCTCCCTGATTCAGGTTTACAGTAGCGATGTTGTTGGTAGCACCGATGATGACTTCAGCTGAATCCTTCAATCCATCACTTAACTTGCCATGTGTTGCTATGACGATACCTAACATGTAAAAAGCCTCCTATTCTTTATTGGAACAACTTGATAATCTTCGTTAAATTTTCCATATTCAAAGTCTTTTGCTTTAGCTCTACTTTATCCAAAATATACTGAGTACCTTCTGAAGTTTCACTAACATTAGCACCAAATAAATAATTGATATTTCCTATCCCAGGATGCTGACGAACAGCTGATTGCTGCAACATTTCACTGGAGAATCCTTTTCCTTTAGCATGCAGTTCCGTATGAGCACCAACTGCATCCAAAGAATAAATTTTCGCTGATGACTTGCAGGAATCTTTCAGAACATTTAGCCCCACATCTCCATAAGCACCTTCATCAATAAAAGCGAAGGCCATCTTTTTGTTTTGTATACTATTAATCAACTGTAAGATAGCCAAAATAGATGACGTATTCCGAATCAACGTATTGCGATTCGACAATCCCTTAGCTACTTTCCCTAAAAAGATGAAATATGCTCCATAGCAAACCGCTACAAAGATAGTCAGAGGTGAAGAAAGATCAAAAGCACTTGGTGCAACTTGCATATAGGCAAAAGTAAATAGCAAACCTGCCAGCAGTGTCAACAAAGCACTGGCTAGAATAAAGCTTGTAGTTCCTTTGCTTTGTTTTTTTCGGTCAAATAAATAATAAGGACCAAAATGCTGAGGCGGTGTATCATAATAGGTGCAAATGATCTGATCGGCTTTTTCAATATCTCCAACGTAAATATTATTGGCAGCATATTTTTTATGACGGTTGTATTCAATCACCTGAATATCTTCCCTCATTTTGGCAATATCCGTAGCCAATGCCGTAATGAATCTACGTTTTTGTTTCGCGGTACGCCTTACCCGATATACATATTGATAACGAAACAGCCAATCGTTAAAAATCTCATTTTGTTCCATTTACTTCACTTCCCAACATTTTGGTCTTTCCTTAAAAGAAAATTACCATCGGATACTGCGTGATGGTAATTTTCAACAATTTTATAAACCGAATTGCCCTAATACATCCTTCAATGAAGACTTAGGTGCAGATGGTGTTGCTTGGAAATAAATATCCTCTACACCATAATCTTCATGCAATTCTTTTAGCTTTTCAGCATCTTCCTTGTTTAGATAAACAGACTTTGTTACCAACAAATCTTTGTCAGGATCTTTTTGAGCAATCCCACCGATATTCAATTCCTTCATTGGTAAGCCATGTTTAACCAAATCATAGATGACGCTAACAGTTTTGGTAATCAGGATACAATTGTAATCTTTGAAATTATACTCATCCCAATAGAATTTCGCTTTTTCTGGTGTAATAACTATGGTCTTTTGACCAGTACGACTTCCTGCACTCTTGTATAGATCACGCATAAATTTGTCTTTAGCTACTACTTCATCTACTACAAATATTGAGTTTACTCCACTCTTTTGTGATAAGGTCATCATTACTTGACCATGGATCAAACGCTCATCAACACGTGCTAAATTTACTACTCCCATTACGGATCACTTCCTTTTAAATTTTATAGAATTCCTACAGCTGCTAAAACAATCAGAATTGCTGTCAACCAAAGCAGTGCCTGAGTAACCTTCAAGCCCTTCTTGGTATAGAACCAATAGACACCCATTACGACAGCCAAAGGCAAGATTCCCGGAACAATTTGATCCAGTATTTCTTGAACAACAAATTCTCGACCCGACAGACTGAATTTCAAGGTTGATGCCACTTTGACATAGTTTCCAGCTAGAATCCCCATCATGAACAAACCAAGTACGGACAATGTTTCAATTGCTGTTTGCACACCTGTACTTTGCATCAAACCAGTTGCATTACGCCCCATTGAGAAGGCTTGCTGTGCGAAGAATACCCCAAGCAATACTTGATATAAAGCAAAACATACGAATGGGAATAACGCACCTAATGCGCTACCCTCTTGAGCCCAAGGAACAGCAATCGCAATAAAGATATATTGAACAGTTCCAGAGTCGATCGCATCCCCAATACCTGCTAGAGCGCCCATTAAACCGGCTTTGGTGTTGTACATTAAATCATCTTGCATCATAATTTCTTTTTGCTCATATTCTTCTTCTGCCCTTTGTTGTTCCATTGAGGACATTAAACCGGTAATAACTCCACCACCCCAGCTTAACTGAGTATTGAAGAATAGTAATTGCCGTTTGTAAGCAGCTTTTAACTTATCATCATCTTTGTATAATTTTCTTAAAATTGGCATCATAGCATATAGTAAAGACGGTGCCAAATAACGTTCAAATGAATGCGGAATTTCATTGGCAAAGTGCCAGCGAAGATACGCTTTGGTTACATCTTTTTTAGTAATTTCTTCTGGTGCTAAATTGGTTGTTTTAGTTGCTTCTGTCATTGTTTTTTCCCTCCTTATCAATTAAAATCCATCATCGTAATCATCGTCGTCATCATCCATTGAGGTTGGTGTACTTGATCCGCTGTCAGATGCTTGTACTAATTTACCTTTTTGTGATTGTACAAAAATTAAGGCAATAATTATGCCGAAGACAGCATAAGTAACCATGGTAATTTCCAATGATTTGAAGACAACACTCATGAAGTACGCAAGGAAGAAGAAGACCATGTAATCTTTTCGACCAATAACATAAACTGTTGTTGCAATCCCAATTGCGGCTAATCCGCCACCGACTACTTCTAGGACGTGGATAACTACGGTTCCCTCTAAAGCAGTAATGACATCTGCAATAACTGGTGCACCTAAGAACAATGCTACAAATACTAATGGTACAAATAATAAGAATGAAGCAATAGTTGGATAAGTAATGATTGAACGGGCAATTGCTCGTGGATTCAGATCTTCCACTGCTTTATCCGTGTATTTCCCTAAAAAAGTATTGATGAAGAATCTAAATTGATAAAGATAACTACCTAAAAGTCCTACTGGTACGGCTACGGCAATTGCCGCTTCTGGTTTCAAATTTCCTAGCAAAGCTACTGGTACGGCAATCGCTGCTGCGATAGAAGGTTCTGCCGGCATTGATCCACCCGGTGAGAATACCCCCATGTAGATCATCTGAAGTGCTGCGGTAACAATCATTGCCTGGGAAACATTTCCCATTACCACCCCTACAAAAAGTCCTGTCATTAATGGAGAGAAACGCAGGGTCAGTGTTGCCCCGCCCCCTAGCCATCTTGACATAACAGCCGCAACCCATAGCGCGATTAACAAACTCTGCATTACACTTAAAGTTTCCATATGTCCTCCTTTTGAAGCTCGTTTAATTTATATATTGCTCTAAACTTTCAATTGTTTCTTTTAATTTCTGTTTCGTAATGGTTAGTGGAATCAAATGAACCTTCTCTTTGGAATCAATGAATTCAACCAGCTGATCAAGCACCGCTTCATCCTCAGGGTAAATGCCCATTTGATGCATGGAAGTTGGTAAATTCAATTCCTGGTAAAACGGCATTAAACGATCAATGGTTGACCACTTGCCTTCCAGTGCCAGTTGGAAAAAGATTCCGTAAGCTACCTTTTCACCATGGAGATAACGGTGACAAGCTGGAATATATTTACTCATCCCATCGTGCATTGCATGGGCAGCAGCATTTCTAGCGTATTTATCTCCCAAACCGCCTACTAATCCAGCAACACCAAAGACAATTTCTGACAGATGAACAAATTCATCAGATAATCGCTGATCTTTCATGTCTTGAATAGCTTTAGCCGAATCACGCGTAATTACTTCTTCACAAAGCTTTGCCGTATACCCTGCCATTTGTAAAAAAGGCTCATTCTTTAAATGATCCTGTGCCAGAATGGCTTCTGATTCGTACCATTTAGCGATGGTGTCAGCCAATCCGGCAATAAAATAATCAACTGGTGAGTCAATCACTAGTTCAGGCTCTGTGATCAAGAAAGCAGCCTGCCGTAGAAAATGTTCACTCTTTCCTTCTGAATCTCCATTCTCCTTATACATCACTGCCAGCGGAGTCCAGGGAGCACAGTTACTAGCTAGTGTAGGGATTACTCCGAAATTTACATTGAATTTATGGGCAGCGTAACCAACCAAATCTGTCAATTTCCCTCCACCAACACCAATGATAAAATCAATGTCTTCCTTTTGAACCACTTCACCAATTAAGTCTGCTCCGTAATAGCTGCATTCCCCCGTGTACTGATGATAGGTAAAGCAATAGCTCTCCTCTTTTAAAAAGTCTAGGCGAGGTTGAGCCTTTTGCCACGATATAGTTCCATGAACAATCAATACATTTTTGGCATCATATTCTTCCAACAAGGCAGGGACCATTTCAAATGCATTTGAACAATACTGATAAAATTGTGGTCCTACCTTTACCTTCAAACCTTCTAACATCGGCAATTTCTCCCTGTCTATTTGATATAGCTGCTTACTGGCTGCACTGCTCTTTCCGGCAGCTGCCCTTTTGCCACATCCTCTACATCACGAACACATTTTTTACCCATTTCCTCAAGACATTCCATCGTATAAGCTGACGTATGCGGTGTCATTACCACATTGTCAAATGCTAGGTAGGGATGGTCTTTACGTCCTGGCTCTTCTTCTAAAACATCTGTTGCAAAACCAGCAATTTTGCCGGTCTTCAATCCTTTTACAACCGCTTGTTCATCCAATAACGCACCACGAGCACTGTTAGATATATAAACATGCTCCTTCATTTGTGCAATTTCCTTATCACCAATCATATGATAATTTTCTTCTGTTAAATTAGCACATAAACAAATGATATCCGCTGATTGGAGCAATTCCTCCAATTCAACTTTTTTCGCTCCACGACTCTGAATATCCAACTCTGATTTGTATGGATCGTAGGCTAGTACGTTGCAACGGAAACCATTTCGCAAAATTTCTACGACGCAGCTGCCGGTATTACCAACGCCTATGACACCCACAGTTTTATTAAATAAAGTCCGACCAACAAATTCAGCACGCTCTTCCCAACGGTCCTCAGTCACTCGCTGATGAGCTTCCACTGTTTTCCGTAAAATCGCCATCAAATTAGTTACATTATTCTCAGCTACGGCATCTCTTTCTACTAATGCCGGGATAATCGTCACAATTGTATTGTGCTTTTTAGCCGCTTCAGTATCGACATTATTAAAACCAATCCCATGTCGAGTAATTAAAATAAGTTCATCCTTGTGATCAAAAAATTCTTGCGTAAAAAATGGAGTAACACTCGCAATAATAATGTTATAACCCTGAAGTGTCTCTGCTAATTCCCGGCCTTTAATTTCACCATCCACTGTAAAATGCTTTACTGATCCAATCTCTTCCAAACGCTGAATATGTTCGGGAAATACTCGACCAAAACTACTGGAGTTAACAATTGCAATGTTGTATTTTGACATTTTTAAGCCCCTTTAATTGCTCTTTACGACAGCATGCCCACCGAAACCATGTCTTAATGAAGCGACGACCTTATTGGAAAAGCTGTCTGAAATTTTACTTTGGTTACGAACGAATAAGGATAACGCGATAGTTGGTACTGGAATATCCAAGCTTAAAGCCTCTTCGATCGTCCATTTTGCTTCACCACTGGCATCTACCTCGCCTTTGATTTCATCTAAATGAGGATCTTGTGCAAATGACTGCTCCGCTAATTCCATTAGCTTGGCCTCAATCACTGAACCATGGTTCCAAACGTTTGCTACTTTTTCTAGATCAAAAGAGTAGTCGGAAGCTTCCAACAGCTGGAAACCTTCACCAATTGCCTGCATCATGGCATATTCGATTCCGTTGTGCACCATCTTCAAATAATGACCTGAACCGGCCTTACCCGAATATAAATAACCATCCTCACAAGCTAAATCTTTCAAGAAAGGCTCAACGATCTTCACTGCCTCTTCATCACCACCGACCATTAAACATGCACCGTTACGAGCGCCTTCCATTCCACCAGACGTGCCGCAATCAACAAAATGTATACCTTGCTCTTTAGCTGCTTGATAATTCTTTAAGCTATCATTGAAATTAGAATTACCACTGTCAATAATCACATCGCCTTTATCAAGCGCTTTCAACAAGTCTTCCACTAATGAATTCGTAATTCTTCCAGCTGGTGTGCTTAGAAAAATTATCTTTTGTTCATCTAAAGAATCTAACAAAGCTTCAATTGTAGAAACCGTTTGAACAGTTGCTGCATCGGCTCGCTCACGTGCTTGGCTGCTTGCATCAAAACCAATAACTTCCCATTGTTTATCCATTACATTCAGCGCCATGTTTAAGCCCATTTTGCCAAGCCCAATGAATCCTATTCTCATATTTCTTGTTCACCGCCCTCCTGCTATACTAAAATCATATTGCGAAAAGAATAAATTGTAAACAATTACCCTAAATAAAAAATATTTTTTATTCGTGTTTTTTTTACTGTGTTATTCTATTCAATAAATTATCTACATAAGTTAAAGCACTCCTTTGTAACCGTTACCATCATTGTTACTGAGTTCTTTTGGCTTATAATCTGTTACAAAAATTAGAAAACACCAATAGAAGTATTAGATAAAAAAAACGATTACTATTATAGCAAGCTTTTTTACTACAGCAAAAAGAATTAAATAGGAGTTTTTTTAATAATACATTCCTCACTTTCAAGTAAGCGTTTCGATAAATGCTAGCTGTCTTTCACGACTGTCTCGATTTATCTTTACTTCAAATTCTTAAACCTGTTCTTATTTAATAAAATATTTATAGCTTTTGAATAAAGATTATTTATTTTGAAGGATTGGCTGTCAAACAGTTGATAAAAGCCGTTCTCATAGGCTTTTAGAAGAGTTAAGGACTTATATAAAGGAAAAAAGATATTTTGAAGAAATTGTCTTTTAGAGTACACTTCACTATAATGAGCATAAGATCTTTCGGAAAATCATCAATGTAACCGCTTGAATTAGAATTTGAATGGAGGAAAAGACATGAAAAACCATTACCTTGATCAGCGGATTAGAATAAAAAGACCCAAGCTTAGTGATACTGAGCAAAAAATAGCGAATTACCTTGTTCACTCAGAAGAAGGCGTTGCTCATAAAACCTTAGACGAATTAGCTAATGAAATTGGTGTTTCACAATCTTCTGTATACCAGTTCGTTAAACGAATCGGATATGGAGGGTTTCAGGAATTTAAAATAGATATTGCTCGCAATTCCAATTACCAGCCGAATTTCCAAGCAGTTAATACGATGAGCGGAACAAGCGGAACGGATGATATTACTTCAGAAGATTCCAGTATCGACATTGCTAAAAAAGTGCTGCAGTCAAATCTGCATTCCTTAAGCAACTCGACTCATTTTATCACTGAAGAGCTGTTAGATAATGCTCTAGCCTTAATATATTCAGCAAAGACCTTGCACTTTTTTGGTCAAGGAGGATCGACAATTGTAGCTTTCGACAGCTTCCATAAGTTTATACGAACTAAGTACCGCTGCAACTACGTTTTTGATTACCACATGCAGCTAAGTTTCGCAACTAAACTAACGAGTGAAGACTGTGTTTTTATCTTTTCACATTCGGGCCAAACTAAGGAATCAATCAATTTAGCCCGTCAAGTAAAAAAAACTGATGCTAAGCTGATTACTCTTACTGGTAATGGCGGTTCAGAGCTGGTCAACCTTTCAGACGAAGCAATTATTGTTGTTACTGATGAAAGCTTATTTCGAACAGAAGCCCTCTCTTCCAGAATCGGCTACTTAACAGTAATGGATATTCTATACACCAATGTCATGCATCACAACTACGATCAAAATACGGATTCTCTGAAGAAAATCCGGGATAATATCAGCACTACAAAGATTGACCCTCACAATTTCATGATGTAAAAAAAACAAGGCAAGACCGAAGATGGTCTTGCCTTGTAGCTATAGCTAATGGCCTATTTCACACGTGGTTCTTCAGATTTTTCTTCTTTTTTATCGTCATCAGACATTTCTTCACGTTTTTCGTTTACATATTCTTTGGCTTGGTCTGCTTGTTCAGAAGCTTTGTCTTGCAAGGTTTCTTTATCTTTTTCATGTTCTTCTTTGGTCTTAATGTCAACGACCTTCAAGTTCACTTCGATAACATCTAAACCTGTCATTTGTTTAACTTCTTTAGCAACTACTTGTTTTAGGTTGTTGAAGATTTCTTGGATGTCTTTGCCGTATTCAACAACTACGTCCATATCAATTGCTACTTGTTTTTTGCCAACTTCAGTTTCAATTCCAGCAGTATCGTCCGCATTGTTGCTGATCTTCTTAGCAGTGTTTGAGAAGAAGCCGCCATCTACGTTTAATAAACCATCTACGCTGTCTAATGCCACCGCAATAATTTTCTTGATTACTGAGTCGTCGTACTCAACTTCACCACGGATATTTTCGATGTCTTTAGTGTCAGTTGATTTTTGGTCCTTCTTGTCTGCTTCCTTATTCATATCTTTGTTCATGTCGTTACTCATAGCTTTCGCTTCCTCCTTATTATCTGAATTTTTTTCTTCACTTTTTTGCTTTACTTCAGCAGCTTTTACATCTTTGCCGCTTTTTGTTTCTTTGCTGTTTTGATCGTCTTTCACATCAGGTGATTTAACCTTTTGATCTTCGACCTTGTTTTCATCTTTTTTGATGTCTTGTGAATTTCCGCCGGCTGCATCATGTGCTTCTTTGACACTTTCGGTAACTTCTTTTTTCATGTCTTTATCTACTAAGTTTTGAATTTCCATGTTTCATCCTCCTCTTTTCTTATGTATTAAGCATAGAGCAGAATGTAAAAATTTCAAAATAAAACGCTTGATTGTGTCAATCAAGCGTTTTTCTTTATCCATTTTTGACTATTTTTAGTCCAAATTAACTTTTTCTAATCTCTTTTCAGGGATAAACCACAACAATAACATGAAACCATTAATCCCAATAACTAATAATGGATGGATTAACCAGCCGGCCAATAAAGCGATGACGTTCAGCGAAAGTGTCACCCACATTTTCTTATAATGACTAAACAATTTACCAATGGCCGAATTTTTTCCATTGCAACGGACTAGCGATAAACCCAACAGATAGTAAGCCACATCTGTTCCTAAAATAACTAAGCCATAAAAAATTTGCGGTGCCAGCGATGTCGGATAATCCGTGACCCAAACTGTCACATATGGAAAAAGTGACATCATCAAGATCAACAAATTATTCATCCACAACACTAAACCATCTACTTTTTTTACCATGTGAAAAAGGTGATGATGATTGTTCCAGTAAATAGCCAGCGAAATAAAACTGACCAAGTAAATGATAAATTGATGCGCATGGCCTTCAAAAGCAAAAAACGTGTCGCCATTTGGCTCGTGCAGCTCCAAAACTAATAAAGTCATAACAATGGCAATGACTGCATCGGTGAAGGCTTCAATTCTATTTTTAGGCATTCAAAATTCCTCCCTACATTCCTTTTTGAGTCTACTACATGTTCTCTGAAAAGTCTGGTTTGAAGCCTTTTACACACGAAAAAGACTCCTAAAAAATTAGGAGACTATTTCAAAATATCAATTAATTCCTTTTTAGCTGCTGCTGAAGCTGGTAGATAGCTGAAGCAAACACCAATCAACGTTGACGTTCCAATAGAAATCAAAACAGTCATCAAATCTGGACGAACTGAAAAAGGTAACGCAAAGGAAGCAGCAAAAGCAATTAGAATTCCTAACACATAGCCGATTATCCCACCACTCAAGGTTAGGACAATTCCCTCAAAGAGAAATTGCTGCTTAATGGATTTCGCATTGGCACCCAGTGCACGCCGTATTCCAATTTCTTTGGTACGTTCTGATACCGAAATATACATCATGTTCATTACCCCGACACCCGCTATAAATAACGAAATTGCTGCTACAGCACTAATGAACAGCGTCATCTGATCCAGCATAGAGCCCAATTGTTTTATCTCAGCTGAAGGATCATAGCTTTGATATTCACCTTGCAATCGGCTTTCTCCATTAACATTCAACTGCTTAAGTACCTTGTCCATCGCCGCTCCATCCTCTGTTTGCGTATTGAACTTGATTGCCAATACAGAGTGATCTTCCTTCTTACCTAAATAGCGGGTATAAGTCTTTTTAGGAAAATAAGCCAATGGTTCATAGTTTTGCGGACCGATCTCTCCAGAGGTATTAGCGGAGATGCCAACTACCGTAAATACTTGCCCATTCAATTCAAAGCCTTTATTTAAGGCCGCCTCAGCCGAACCAAAAACTTGCTTTGCAACAACTTCGTCTAGGACAACTACCTTATTTAATCCATCATTATCAGCTAGATTCAACTGACGTCCTGTTAAAATGGATAACTCGGTTTTTTCAGTTGGCTCAACAGTCATGGTCAGCTTCGTATTTTTGTCGTAGAAATCCACCGAAGGATTGCTGTCTTTTTTAGTCGCTTTGTAATAAGTAACTTCTTTCACTTCTGGCAGATTAGCGACCATATTTTTATCGGTTTGAGAAATTCCCGAATCTTCCTTGATCAGATTCTCAAAATCATTGTATTTGATATTGATGTATTGCGTCTGACCCGTTTCATCAGCTCCGGTTGTTTCTGCTAAAATATTACGCTTAAAACCATTCCCTAAAGCGACAATCGTAATCACTGCAGCAATCCCAATGATAATACCAAACATAGTCAGGAAGCTGCGGCGCTTATTTTTAAAAATCGAGCGAAAAGCGGTACGCCAAAGAATGTACTTTCTCATGATTGCACTACCTCCTCAATCATCTGTCCATCTCGGATCTTCAACAAACGGTCGCAATAAACAACTGTTTCTGGATCATGAGTAACGAGGATAATAGTAACCCCTTCATCATTCAACTGCTTAAACAGCTGCATAATCTCGTCGGTTGTATGAGTATCCAAGGCCCCTGTTGGTTCGTCAGCAATAATAAAGCTAGGCTGATTAATCAATGCCCGCGCAATTGCTACTCGCTGCTGTTGTCCACCAGAGAGCTGCTTTGGCAGCTGATCCAGCTTGTCCGCCAATCCTACCCTTTCCAACGCCTGCTTTGTCTTTTTTTGGGTTTCATTATGCTTAGCACCATTGTACAAAAGCGGCAGCTCGACGTTTTCCGCAACAGTCAAATTTTCAATCAGACTAAAATTTTGGAAAACAAAACCCACTGACTGATTACGAATCTCGGATAGTTCTTCATCCTTAAACTCATCAATTTCCCGACCTTTAAAGAAGTAATGTCCCTCGAACGTTCGATCAATAAAGCCTAAAAGATTAATTAATGTCGATTTCCCAGAACCAGACGGCCCCATAATCGCTACAAATTCACCAGCATCAATCGTAAAGTTGATATCATTTAGCACATTCAGCTTCGTCTCACCGGTTTCATAGTATTTATAAATATGCTCCAGCTTAATCATTGGCACTCACCTGAATCTCTGCGCCATCCTTCAAGTCAGCATCCGGATTTTCAATGATTTGATCCTTCGCTTTAAGCCCTGCTTGAACAACCTTGCGTCCGTTAACTTCTTGCGTTTGAATTTCCGTTTGCTTCACTTTGCCATTGTTGTATTTAAAGACATATTGCTTGTCTCCTTTTTGCTTAATGGCTGCATCAGGCAAGATAAGCTGGTCCTGTTTTAAGGTAATTACCGTTGATAAATCATCTGACCAAGGAAAATTTCCTTCCACAATAAACTCATAAGAAGCAACATTATTATTATCGTTACTAGCAGCAATCGCACTAGAGGCAACACTCTTGATCTTGCCTTCAGCCTGTTGATTATCGCCCACAGTGGCTACTTGAACGGTTTGACCAGGCACCAATTTGTCTAGATCATACTCTGTTACAATGCCTTTTATTTGTTTGGTTTTACTAGAGATTGTGACAACTGGTACTTCTGGTGAAGCTTTTCCCTTTTCTTCAACGGATACGATGCCATCAATTTCAGCATTAACAGTCGTTGAGGCTTGCTGCTGTTGTCCGGTTAGTACATCTTTTGCAGATTGGACGTCTTCGTAAGCACCCTGTACGGCAAAACGTGCTTGGCTTAATTGATCATTCGCCGATTGCAGCTCTGCTTGCTGCTGCTTCAATTGTTCGTTGAGACCAGCCTTTTCTTCCTCATCCTGTGCCTGTGCAAGCTTTCGCTGTGTATCAGCTATCTGGTTGGTCACTGCCTGAACCTGCCGCTCACCTGATGTAACAGCCGCTTCTGCCTGGGAGGCTTCTAAAGAGCTCTTATTCACCGCATGTTGTTGTGTAACCAGTTCATTTTGTGCGGTATCGTTTTGATATTCCAGTAAAGGTGTGCCCACGGAAACTTCCTGTCCATTGGCAACAGGAATCGTTTTGATTGCTCCTTTGGTAGTATCTAGAAAGTAAAGCTGCTTTTGAATCGGTTCAACTTTTCCCTTTAGCTGTAAAGAATCCGCAGTTTTTACTGTATATGCACTATATGTAGATTCCGATTTTCCTGATCTTAAGGCCATAAATCCACAACCTGCAATAACTAAACCCGCAACACCAGCAATAATTATTTTTGTCTTTTTCTTCATGTTTTTCCTCCAAATAAACTTTCTAGCTCTAGTTTACTGAAGGCAAGGAGAAATCGACATCGAATCAGCTAAAATCAATCTAACAAAAAAGTAAGGTGAGAGCGGACAAAAAAACAACCTAAGCTCGAAAAAGCATAGGCTGTTAATTAGCTGTGTATTTCTAAACTGCGAACTCTTGACTCAGCAAAGCTTCCAATCGTGCAAGCTGCTCATCATTAAGATAAGGCGAATAAGCACTCAGCAATGCTCGACGTTGTGCCTCATCTAATTCTGACATATTTGCTTCAAATTGCTGATACAGCATCTCGAACTCTCCATCTGACAGCTCTTCTAGTTCTTCATCCCCTTGATAAAATTCACCGGATACACCGCTCAGCTCTTGCGGTTCAAAAAGACTATCTAGCTCTTCCTCAGGAACAATGTCCTGCTCTTTTGGCATTGAAATAGCCTTCTTCGTTTTACTTGGCGTGAGTACGGCCTTCATCGTCATCTTTTGTTCCGAGTCCCGCATTTTTACCGTACAGTCCGTTTTTAATGTCTTTTTATTAATTTTCATTGTTAACGTCATATTGTGTAAACTCTCTTCAGTATCTTCACCGAGATTAACGCTTTTAGCTAGCTTTTCTAGCTCTTTGCTGGTGAAGGTGTGAGAAACGGTCTCGCCATCACTCTTGAAGCTGTCTTCTTTGGCTTTCTTTAACAAATTATTCGTTTTACTTCTAACTTCCTTAGGATCTAGCGTATCCTCGTCGTCATTATCTGCTGTCATTTCTTCTGGATCAATCGCAATATATTTTCCTTTTAACTCAGCTACTTGTTCTTGATTCACTTCAGCTGGCATACCAAAACTGTTCATGAACGTCAGCATGCCATCAACGAAGGAAGTCGATAGATACACTTCATTTCCTTTTCCAACTAATTCAATAGGCATTGTGTTCCCGAATGCTTTCACATCCGCATCAAAACGGAAGCTTTCATCTTTCTCGTCATACTGATAGTCCCCATCAATTGACATGTCTTTCAAGCTTTCACTTAACCTACTAGCCCAAGCTGCTCCAGTAGTCTGATTCATTTGAAAATCTGTGATCGACACCTCAAATTTTCCAGCATTGTACTCTTCACTGCCCAGCGCACTGTAAGCACCGATAAACTCTTCTTTCGGACTCTTGCTGCAAGCCCCTAAAAGCAAGACTACCCCAAGCAAAACTATTAACTTAACCCTTTTCATTTTCTTCTCCTCCAACTATGTCTTCGCCTTTTATCAGTCATAACAATGAAAGTGTTCCCCAACAGATGATTCATTCATCTTCTTACAGTATACCTAGTCCTAAAAAGAAAGAAAAGCCTGCTTGGCAGCATACTGCACTCTTTGCTTCTGATAAGAGAAATAGCTGTTTTTAAAGAGTTTTTGCTTGAATCAATAGCGAGCAATACATTTACAATAAAATTTGAGACTAATCCTAAAAAAATAGCTGAACGATTATGTCCTATCCTGACGAATAGACATACAATCGTTCAGCGTTTCTTTTTTCAGACCAGTATCAAACCTTTTTCTAATTTAAATAACCGACTGAGGAGAATACAGCTGTGCTTCCTGTTCCTCAGCTAACCAGCGTTGGTAAAACTCTTCATTTAGCTTATAACCTCTGCCCCATAGTGTGGTGATAATTTCATGGGAAAAGCCAATGTGCTCAAACTTTATTTTGATTTTATTGATCAAACAAGACAGCTGACTCATATTGGAGGAAGTCTGTCCATCATCCCACAGATATTCGCACAACTCCTGTCTGGACAATACGCCACCATGACTTTGTGCCCATAATAATCGCTCAAATACCTTTTTCTCAGTCTTAGAAAAACTCTTTTGAACACTTCGCAATAACCCAACCGTTGAAGTATTTACCTCACTTGTTGGAAAATCCAAGATTTGGATTTGACTAGTACTCACTCGCTGCTCTTCCAGTAAGCGAAGTGCATCCACCAGCCCTTCTCGCAATTCTTGAATCGTCGGACTTTTGATAATCCAATGATGAATCCCTTGTTCCAGCCATGCCTCCTGTTCACTAGCAGTTACAGATTCGCCTACACGAATAACGGCTAGTGAATAGCGATTTAAGGTTGGCAAGAGTTGTTCAGCTTCGCTGTTGCTGACTGTCTCACTAATAATTACTAGATGAAAATAAGAGATAACCGGTGACATTCTTCCTTTCTGTAGAGATTGAATCAAATCGGCTGAGCATAAGACTTCATAATTCAAATAGTGAAGCTGCTGAATCAAGGGTTCTTCGGATAAAACATTTTTCGTTAAAATAAGTACATGTTGCATGGGGATTCACCTTCTCTTTAAATTTTTGGTGTTTTCTTCTCTTTTATAGGCGGCCTTGCCTCGGTTTCTTCCGTATCGATTAGGACATTCCACAGGATGACCAATGTTACAACCACACAAATGGCTATCTGAATCCATAGCTGGTCGAAATAGGATTGCGCTAACTTAATACTAAAAATTGCCAGTAGGAAACAAATGACTAGGATAATCGCTAGTTGAACTTGTTTCAGCTCCTGTTGAACACGATAAGCTGTTTCTATCGGTACGCGTTTTCGTTGGGCTACTTGTCGAACGGAATTCTTCTCCACCAATAACCAGATCATTTCGCGATAGAGCTTGCGTGCTTCTGGCTCTCTGCTAAACAACGAATATGCATCCTTACTACGATCTCGTTCCTTCCCTGCTTTGACTAATACGGGATGAAGCAGTCGATCGTTCCGTAATGACCAACGAAAAATCTGGCGCCATTCTTCAATCGTTAGCTGTGGAAGATTGAGAACATCTAATGTCAGCTCCTGTGCATCTAACTGATCCAAGCAAGCCAGCAGCTGACGATAATCACGGGAAACAACTTCCCACGAAGCAATTACTAAATGGTCCCCTGGCTGAGCAAAATTCATTAACGCTTGAAATTCACTCGTCGGTGAGTGCAAGGCTTCCACCTCTTGTGCCCCATCAGAAAAGAGTTCGTCCACTGGGTAATCCTCCAGCATATCCAATTGTTGGGTCAGTTGAAACCCGCGTGCATAGCCAAGATTCATCGTGTCCTTCCTCTTTCTGTTGGAGTTTTTCGTTTTTCAGGTTTCCAACGCTGCTTTGTTCGCAGCAGTCGGGCTACTTTTTTCTGTAAATCCTGTTGAGTTCGCATCAGCGAGAACAGTAAATAGCTTTGGACCAATACAATCAGGCCTAGCACTAGTAATAATAGATAGACCATATTCTGTCTCGCCTCTTTCGTTTATTGGGTTTTAATTTCCCCTAAATCATTTTTCTTATAATCCCAGCTGTATGGTTGCGGAGTCTTTCCAGCTGTAGTTGGCTTTATATAAAGTGTAATAAAATACTCTCTATCCATATCTATATCTCTTCTTGAACGTTCTATGATCCCACCATATAAATCATTTTCTGTTTTGCCTTGGTGATCTGCTCCCATGGGATCGTTGGGGTCTTCAAAATGACGTGGAGTTATAAAATTACCTACATATTCATAAAATTCAGGCAAGATTAAGTTAAGGCTCAATTGATCAAGCTCATCGGTCATGTGTTTTGTACTTACTACAAACGTTTCAAAATCAGAAACCGCATCAGTATGTTGAGACGGTATTTGTGTTTGTATTAGTTGACTAGAATCCTCAACATGATTACCACTATCTACATCATATAGCGATGTTTTCAGATTCAAATATCCCTTTTCTGGATTAACTAATTGATTCTCAGGCTCCAGTACAACTTGGCGAACATGCAGCATGACTTGCCTATTCGCATAAATGAAGGCACCCTCTTGAAAATCTTTCGTAATGGTATACTGGTTACCTAGTGGTCGAGCACCTTGTACACTATCCCCCATGCGCTCTCTATGTTCCAAAAATGTGAATAATTCGAAGTCATTCGGTTGTGCTGTAATTTGTTTACCTATTCTTAACTCCTGATCGTAAATGATATCTCCTCGAGCGAGACGTTGAGTTTGACCTAAACGTTCAGTATAAGCTTGTATGTTAATTTTTTGAGGTATGGCTGCTTTCCAGCAAACATCTGTGATTTCTTCTCCCTCCGTTTGTCCACCGTATTCGGAGAATTCGACATAGTAACCGTGATTATATCGTTGATCATACCCTAAATCACCATGTAGATCATTCCATTCCTTACTGTCATCTTTAGCAAATTGAAGAATATATTCTCCGCCAACTTCGATGGCATTATTAGGCTCACCAGGTGCAAAAGAACTGTATGCATTTGCTGGAGTGTTACCAACAATTGCATCTTTTCCTACGAAAAAAACTTCTCCAGATTCAGGTCCTGAAACCCAGTACCAATCATCTTGATCAATGTCATATTCGTCTCTAGTTTGTGGAATAATAGAATCATCATCTATTTTGCTTCCATCCGCTAATACCGCTCTTGCTCCTCCAAGTAAGCCAGGCGCTCTGGCAATATTATCAAAAATAAAATCGTGTTCTTCTGCAGAAGTAATCGTCGCAAGATAACCAGTTAATCCCCTGTATCTCAACTGTTTAGCCTTATTGTATGCTTGAAACCAGTTTGTACCTGGTTCTGTTGTATCCTCTATAAACACGTAATAATGCGTCGTCCCATCTTCATCTACCCAAGAAGTATACACTTTCTCATGTAAAATTACCTTTATACTTCCTGAAGCATCGACAGGATCCGTAATGGTAAATCGTAATTCTTCTAAAAAATCTTTAATAGTTGCTGCACTATTATTGTCTTCCATCGCAAAACTAAAAGAATAGTAATCAACCGTTTCGCTGTTTTCAAAAGAGTACCAATCCATTGGTAAAGTTAATGAGGCAAAATCTTTAATTTCTGTATTCTTTGGAATTTGAATTTCGATGGATTTCATTTTGTCTTCAACTGAGCTATCTAATTCCACTTCTACTAATTTTGCTTCGTCAGCTGTTCGTTCAACTTCGAAGTCAACCTGTTGAGTGACATCTTTGATTTGCACTGTTGTAACCTCACTGACATTACCTGAACGATCTACTGCAATCACTTGAAGATATTTTTCTGAGTCCTGTTTTTCATTAATCGTAAAAGAAGCGGTTGTATTATAAGAAAGAGAATCATTGTTTGGTGCAACATACAAATTTGGATCAAATTCACTTTCATCAATTCGGTTATGAGTACTATCCTTCTTAGCTATTATACTTGCTTTATATGACACATCATCTGGTGTATCTACTACCTGATAAAAGTACCCCGCAATGTTACTAATAATTTCTTCTTCCACTGTATCGGATTTTTTAACACCATGATCCTTTATATCAGCTTCTACGTACCATCTGTATTTCTTTCCAACATCTTGAGCATTGACCCGAATATTTAAGTTTTCACGATCACCGCAACGTATATCTAGGCTTGGACTATTGGGAGCCTGATCATCTTCCACAGTACGCTCATTAGCATTATTTTCTAAAGATACTTGAGCCAAATTATAAAGAACATTGGCGATAATCTTATTTTCCCCAACTGTAGACTGTCCATTACTGTGTCCAGTCTGAATTGCAGCTACATTGTTATTGGTTTTTAAGTACCATCCGCCTCTCCATATTCCATCATCATAGATATCTTGTCTGTTAGTACTCGAAAAAGGTTCAATAAATTCAGCCCATACTGTCCCAACACTCTGATCAGAAAGTGTTGTATTATGCGTTTCAGGAATTGTCAATTCTTCTTCATTTTGCATTGCAAAAGGATACTTCATGAGATAACCATCGTTCAGAATTCTTACCTTTTCCCCACCCGTCCAAGAACTTGTATTTGGGATATAATTATTGGATACACTTAAGTCATCAGGAAACCCAATACCTAAGCTATCGTAAAATTCAAAAAAATAGTCCTTTCCACCAGGTGGAGGCTTTACTGTAACGTGTTGAAGCATTGTGTCATGCCCAAATAGCACACCTCTTCCAGAATCAATGAAAGCTTTTGTAGCATCATATCCATCTTTAGCTAACATTTTCTGATTGTAAAAGTCCCAGCTCCCAAACATTATCACATCATATTTATAGTTATCTCCGTCTTTTAGAATATTATTTGCACCAGCATTAAAGTCAGTAATAGTACAAGAATCTACTTCAATTAACTGATTATCATCTTTCCAATCCAATCCTGCCATCCAACCCTCTAACGTATCGGATTCGGGTTTATCGGGATATACATTTAACACTGTGATCTGTTGATTGTATTTAAGAGAACGTTGATTCCAATCAGTTTGGTTTTCAGATTGATACAGTTGATAACCATTTTGTGATAAGTTAGATAAGGAGTCCCAATTCAATTCAGCATAATTCTTCTTTTCAGTCTCATCCCATCTATTTTCTGCTGTTAAATCAAATTCCCCCTCAGTAATCACTGTTGATGCTTCAATTTTTTTAACAGAAACGGTTTTCGAATAAAAGTAATAGCCTGTCCCAACTAGTAGTGTTATCAGTATTGATAGAAATATACTTCGTTGTACACGTCTTTTCCTTATTTTTTCCACTTTCATCTTCTCTCCCTCTTTCAACACTTATCAAATCAATGTTCTACTCGATAAAACACTCACCTCATGAGTGTTGTTTCTTCATAACTACTGGGATACAGTGGGGAAACTGCATCCCTAATTTTCGGTCAATGCTTCTAATGCATCGTCCACCGCTTTTAATGGTGAGTCTGCTTCAGGTGTATTTCCTTGCCACCAAGCATCTCTATAGGCAAATTCTGCACAATTGATTGTTTCCACCTTCAAGGAAATCGTCAAGTCTGTCTGATGATAACGATCACTTAACTGATCCGGCAGCTTTACTGACTCAAACAAATAGCTAGTCCTGGCTTTGGCATCTAATCTCTTATTGTAGTAGTAGTACCCATCACCGCCATCAACCCAATCAGCTGTCACCATTCCTTCTAGTTCAATACTTGTACCAATGGGTAGTGGCAGAACTTGTTCATTTTGAGCATCTCCCACAATACTCTTTCGAACCTCTGGTAAGATCATGACACGTACAAACTGTCGGATTGTTCCCGTATTTTCGATTCGTACTTCTTTAGGGATGGATTGATCTTTTGGTATTTCGGTCATGGTTTCGTCAAAATTTTCCTCAAAAATCCTTGTTTCTACCTGTCCAACCTGAAAGTCATTTTCTTTACGATCTTGAGCAGTCATAGCTGCATAAACTAGATAGCTTCCTCCAATTAAAAGTAAAAAGCAGATAAAACCTAATACAAGGTAAAGTCGACGGTGAATTTTTCTTTTTTGCTTCATTATCCTCCGCCTCCTTGATTGCTTTTACTCATAAAAACCAAATGATCCTTATACATATCCTCTACTGGACTGCCAGCAATTCCCCAATCAGTTAGAATCGATTCGGTTATATCGTGGGCATCCATTTCAGGTACCAGTTTGTATAAAGCCCCCTTGTACTGATTGGCATATCCAGCATCTAAGGTAATGCTTTCCAATAAATTGACCGTTAGATTCTCTGTTTGAGGGGTCAATGGGTCATCCTTTGACTGTAAGACTTCAGAATAGTAGAAGAAACCATCATGGTAAAACCAATAGTTTTCCTCTCCAACTGTATCGTCAGGATCATCAAAAACCTTAGCAGCTTGAAAGTTCAACTGAAAGGCAGACAATGGTTCTGTTCTTGCCGCTTTATAAAGATAATCGTGATCTTGTACACTAGCATTGGCTACGTAATGCTTCGTTCCATCAACTGAATAAACATTACCAACCGCCCAAGTACTTGTGTTTTTTGTGTCAATTAACGTATCATTTTGCTCATCCAATTCATGAAGTGTCAGATTCGCATTCCCGTTTAAAATGTTGGCATCCTGTCGGTGATTATCAGTCGTGTCTATCTCAAATCCTACAAAAAACTCTTTAAAAGACAGCCGGACAATTGCCGGTGTTTCTCCATCATTCTTCACTCGAACAGCTTTCGTTTGCGTAGTTCCCGGTGCCCAATGAAAGACTTGGTTAAAGTCTTCATCAATTCGAGCAGATAATTGTTTGCGAGTGGCTTCACTGCGATTCACCCGTTCATCGTCAGAGGTAATCCAAGCATAGGTGCTACCTACGACCAGCAATAAACTCAGCACGAGAGAGAAGCAGGCGAATAATCCTTTACTGCGAACAAAGGTCCGAAACAAATGCCGACGTTTTTCTTTTTGGTTCATCCCTGCTCCTCCTCCCGTCGTTTTTTCCATAAGAACAAGACAATCAACACCAACAACATCCCGCTTAGAAACATATACACAATTTCTTCCCCAGTTTGTGGCAATCGTTTACCAGAACCAGAGGCTTGGGGAGGGCCTCCAGTATTTGGTAAATTGCCCCGACCAGTGCCCGATCCAGTTCCAGAATCAGACGGAGCTGTCGGAACAGAAGAATCAGAAGATGAAGGTTTCGTTGGTTCAGTTGGCTTAGTCGGCTGTTGATCTCTGGTTCCCACAAAAGTCCAGTAAAACTCCAGCTTGCTTTGTTCTCGCAAATCTTCATTCGTCAAACTGGAATCCAGTGTAAATCTTGCGGTTAAAAGTTTATCCGTACCGTACTTGCAAATACCCAGTTCTAACGGTGTCTTCGACCAGTCAAATTCACCATTGCCTAACAATGGTCCCTTGTAGATTTCCTTTCCATCCAGTACCAACGTCAACGTGATATGGTCTTTCCATAACACAGAACCACTAGAGGAAACTTCTTCTACCAACAGACCTAAAGAAAAAGGTTCCTCCAAGTCCAAACTACGGATGGTGATTTCCTTTTCATAGGTTTCACCTGGGAGAATATCTTGTAAGTCAATGTAATATTCTCCTTCAGAAGTGACATAAATCCCTTCTGAATCGGCAATGACTAAACCTGGTGGCAAGGTATTGGCAGCCTCACTAATTTGTCCATGACCAAAAGACAGGAGGAAAAGAGAAATGCCCAACAAACGGATTACCATTGATTTTAGGTAGTTCATACACCTCCTCCTCCCCAGTCCTCATTGTTATGCTCCGATGCGAGCAACCAATTGTTGCACAATTTTGTCCGTGTCACTATCATCTACCGCACCATCCAGATTCCAACCAGCTGAATCTTTCAATGCTTCTTCAGTGGCTTGAATTGCTTCCATCTTCACGACTAAATCGTATGTCGCATTGGTGTATTCGCCACCTAAATCTTTGTCATAAATCAATTTTTTCAATAGTTGAGGGGTTGTCACACTTGGCTTCAATGGCTCAGTGAAGTAGAACCAACCATCGTCTTTGTTGTAAACCCATTTAGTCGCTGCTAAAGCGTCAACCGTTGTAATGTCTGTCCCGTATCCGATACGGATATGGTTTTTGTTTAGCCCTGTTTTATCCGCTTGAACACCCTTCGCATCGTTATTTGCTAATGGAATTTGATCTGCGTCTGTTGCTGGAGCAGGTGTTGGAATAGAAGCAATTCCTAATGTTCCAATCGTGTAGTCATAATCCACTCCATGACGATTCCCTGTGGTTCCTAGCAAAGCATGACCGGTAAGCGTGTTGTCTTTATTAGGTAAAGAAGACTTCGCCCAGTTCACCACGGCATTTTGGTAACCACCTGCGTAGTAACTGTATTTCAAATCACTAACTTCAAATTCCCAATCTTTTGCAGCGAGAGCTCTGTCAGGAATGTCTTCGGTTGGTGTCACTGTATATTGCATTGCTTGGTATTCACCAGTCGCATACTCATGAACAACGACTGCTTCGTAACTTACAGAACGTTCGCTTGTTGTCGGATCAATGGTTAACCCACCTTTGACAAATAATTTCGTCTTTGCTTCTAATCCAGTTACTTGTGTACTTGGATCTGTCACTTCAGAGAAACCGTTGGCTGCACTGATTTTATCTGCGCTGTATTTAACGGGAACATGAGAAGTTAGTGTATTCGCAGCACTCGGATCATATTTTGCTCCAGCTACTGTGTTGTCACCATGAGAAACTACCCCTTTACTTGCTAAATGCTTCAGCACTTCTTCATAGGAAACGCGTACAAACACATTGGCATTTCCTGTATTCGTTACGCTTACTTCCTTCGTTGCTTCGGTTCCTGGTACCATTGGTTTTGGTTCCCATTTTTCATTTACGGTAACACTGTCATCGACTACTGCCGCCGACTCCACTCGGTTAATCCGTTGTTGTTGTGAGGTGATCCAGGCAAATGTCCCTGAAATTACCGCAACTAGTGCAAGCAATGCCGCGATGGCCAACAACTTTTTCTTTTTACGTTCTTTCATTTCTTTTCTCCCCTTAACGTTATATTTTTTATATAAACATTTGCAGTTAAACAAATGTTATATCCTTGATGGCTGGTGTCCCGGTTGGCTGCCCTTTTCTGGCGGTAGAAAATATGCCTTCAATACTAGAATAAAGCCAAAGGTGGATAAGGCACAGACCAAGCATAACCAGACATTTTCTTGAACAAAGGCTAAAAAAGTGCCCATCTTAGGAATGACAAACGTTACTTTACCGTAGACGCGATCCGCTTCTATAGGCGGATCATTACTGTTATTGGCGTCCCCTTTCGTCACGATGTATTCCCCTGGTACACCATTCAATTCATCCAGACGCTCCACCATCCTGTGGGTTAAGTAACGATCGCCTTCTCCTACCCGAAAAGTCACCACATCGCCTTCTTTGACCTCAGAACCATTCATCAATTTAACGATCACGATATCCCCTGCATAGAAACCACCTTTAGGCGAATCTGCCTGAGGTGCCATGGAATCTGTCAATACCTGATAAAAACGATGACCCAAAATAGCTGCATCTGATTTCTCACTGAAGGCAAACATTAAGGAACTCAACAGAATGCCAATCGTTAAGGTGTAGAAGAACAGATTATAGGCAAACAAGAAAATTTTTTGATTCGTGGATTTCTTCGCTTGTTGCAAAGTCGGTTTTCCTTGTTGCACAGGTCTTGGGCGCTGAGGTCTTGGCCTCGGTGGTCCCAGTTGTTCCCGTTCGTATCCATAGTTATTGGGTCGTGTTCGTAAATATCCTTGTCGGTTCGGCCTCCCTCTTGGTGGATAAGAATCCCGTGAAGGTGGCACTGTTCGACGTGAGTAATCACCTTCTCGACCTCGATTAGTTGGTCGTTGAGACGGATAGTATCTCCGATCCTCGTATTCTTCTTCGTAATAGTCACTTCTTCTAGTTGGTCGGCGATTGGAAGGGGCTTGTTCACGATACGGCGATTCGTCATACTCGTAGTCATGATCCCGATAGTCACGTTGTCTCGACATAGTTCCCCTTCTTTCATTGGACTGGTTGATTCCCTGACAGCTGCTTGGCTGGTCGCTGGGCAGTTGATGGAATAAATATTATCGGCTGCCTTGTTTGATTGATTTGTAGTTCCTGTTCACTACTCTCACCTGATCTTTCCACTGCCTGATTTTCTTCTGAACTATCTTCTTGTTGGATTGGCTCATTCACTGGTTGTTCTCGTTCTGTTTCAATACTTATTTCTGGGTTCTGATCATAGGAAGTTAACTTGTAGGCTTCAATCAGAGCAATCAGCTTCTTATCATAAGATGTATCTGTCGCATACTTTCCAGTTAAAGACTTTGCCGCTTCTTGATATGTTGCAGCATTCACTTTCCACGTTTCTTGGTAGAATCTAAAATTCCCTGAGAGACCATTTTTCAAAAGAGCCGCATAGTCTTCTAATGACTCTCTGTAACTAGGATATTGCCGAAAAGCAGATTGAATCGTATAAAGCTGTCCATTTCCTTTATCCTCTTGTGTTTTGAAGGACACCTGCTTGCCTTGATAACTACCTTTGATGCCAAACAAATTGTGATAAGGCGGCCGAGCTAACTGACTGTTGCCTGATCCTGTTTCTAAGATCGCTTGGGCAATCATGACTGACGCATACAGCCCTTCATTCCAAGCAATCTGTTGAGCATCCTTACCAATCAGTTGAATGAATGTTTCGGTTGTTTGATTCTTACTCACTGAAAACTGATAATTCTCTACAACTTTTTCTGCTGGAAGCGGTGTTTGAACCTGGCTCACTTCTTCTGAAACAGAAGTACTTGGCAGCTCTTGGTTTATTTTTGATTCACTTGTTTCGGTACTTGCAGAAAGTAATTCTTTTTCCTCGGTACTCTTTGTCTCTTTAATAGAAGAAACAGATGAAGAATCAATAGAGTCAATGACTTTGTCATTCTCCATACTGATAACAGTCGAATCGGTTTCTACCTCTGGGAGTGTCTCTGCTTGAGAAGAAACCATTCTCTTTGTTTCTGCCAGTACTGTTTGTTTTACTTGTTTTTGGCATCCAGTAAGAATAAACAAACAACTGCTTAACAAAAAACATCCCAGCAGAATTTTACCCTTCATCTGACCTCCGCCTTTCCGGTTGCCCCCGCGGTTTTCTTCTTGGTCGAGCCATTCGTTTTAAGTCTTGAAGTGTCGAATGGTAATGTAATGCCGTCATTCGTAAATAGATCGCCAATAACATCAGTAACAACAATAGAAACAATTGACTAACGGTTACCACTTCCTGAAAATCGGTGAAGTAAAAGAAAATTCCTAACACAACAACACCTAACAAGACGACCAGAGAAAACAACCAATAAACCCAATACCAAAAGGTGTACCATTCGATTTTTTCCTGCAATGTCTTCATTTTCGATAAAGCCCCTCATGGACGATCCCTAATATTTGGGGCTCGGTAATCAAGCCAAAATGGCGGCTGTCGCAAGACAATTCCCGATTATCTCCTAAAATAAAGTAATAGCCTTCCGGGATTCGATCTCGAGAAAAGTCATCCCAGATAAAGTCATCAGTCTCTGGGGCAAACGGATCGTGTACCCGCTTTTTATTGACAAATAATTTTCCATTATGATAATCAATCCGTTCTCCCGGCAGACCAATCACCCGTTTTAAGTAAGTCCCTTCTGGATTTTCTGGCGGATGCAGAACAATCACATCAAAGCGTTTAGGTTTATGATGGGCTGTAATTTGAATCACTTCCTCTTCTTTAAAGGTTGGGTACATGGACAAGCCGCTGACTGAGTATTTGGGATATAGCCAGTGATACGCTTGAAAGAAACTAAAAAATATCAGATACAGTCCGACAAAAAGCAGAGCGACTTTTGTTGGAAGCGGCCATCTGCTGAAAGGATTGCGTCTCCCACCTCAACCCGCCTCCTCGGCGTCTTTTACCGGGGGATCCTGATGCTCCCGGACCATCTTTTCTAAAATGGAACTTTCACCTTGAAGCAAATCAAAGTACGCTGCCTTGCCTAACAGGTTGTCGTAATCCATCTTCATTAATTTGACATACGGCTTACGAAACCAGGGCCTGGCGTGAACTTGCGCGCGAGATTCAATCACCTGACATTCATAGATCACAAAATGAATATCACGCGCAGAGAAATTGGCCTTGATCTGTTTGACTTGATCTCGTTCATAAACTAACTGATTCGCAGTCACAGTCATCTTTTCGGTCTTATTCACCAGCTCACCATTTAAATGCCACATTTGTTCTAAGAAGCGAGCCTTTTGTAATAGATAGGTATATTCTCGCAAGCTGATCTTCAGCGGTTTATCCCAGTTGCTTTCTTCTTTCTGTTCCTGTTTAAAGTACTGAATGCCGCTATAAAGCATGGAGAGCTCTAATTTCTCAATCACTAACTCCAGCTTTTGATTCACCGCTCGCAGGCGGGCCTTGCTTTGGCTTTCGAGATTTTCTTCCTCTTTTTGAACTCTATCGATTGATGATGTTTCGATTGAATCAACTGCTGTCGTAGTGGTTGATTGCTCTAATTCTTTCTCCAGTTGTTGGGCAGCTAATTCTTGGAAAAGCTGTTCGGCTCGCTTCAACGCTTCCTCTGGTGCCAAGGCAAATTGTTGAGACAGACTTTCTTCTAAATGGACCGCGAAAGGAAACCCTTCTTTTCTTAATGTCAGTGGTACAAAATCAAAGCGATAGACTTGACGTCCATATTTAGGTTCTTCTGTTTGTCCCTTTAGCCAAGCAAACTGAGGAAAAAACTGTTGAATAGCCTGCCAGAAAGCTTGCCAGTCAAATTCGCCTGGCTCTAACAACAGCTCCAGATGATAGCTGCCGTCCATCCATTGAAACAACTGTTTAAAATGGGACTGAATTTTTTCTCTTTGATTTCCATCTAAGCTGCCCTCTGGGGCATACAAATACTCACAGGCTTTTTCGATAGCCACTAATAAGTTTGTTTCAGCCAAAACATCGGTCATCTCTGGTGCCGGGGTGGGATACAGTGTTACTTGTGTCTGTTTCGTCTTCACTGTGGATCATCCCTTCTGTTACTCTTCATCTAATAGATGATCGCTGTTGGCTAATAATTTAACGAAAAACTGGGCCGTTTCTTCCTGTACTGCTCGCAGGCGCTTGCGGTAATTCTTGATCTCTTGTTTCATCACTCGCAGCTCTAAGGCCGCATCATGCATTAACTGTTGGGCTTCATGCTCGGCTTGGTGACGAATGCCATTGGCTTCGTATTCCGCCCGTTCCAGAATTTCCCGCTCTTGTTTTTTGGATTCCACCAAAACACTGGCCAGTTCATCCTTCATTTCCTCATTGGCTGATAGTTCTTGTTTTAATTGTTTGATTTGCTGCTTAGCCTCAATCAATGCAGAGGCATCGGATTCTTTTTCCTCTAGCTCTTGATTGAGTTGCTGGATCTCAGTTTTAACATGTTCCAGTTGCTCAGTTTGTTCAGTTAACTGACTTTTTTGCTGGTCGCATATTGCTTGTTGATCTTGAAGCTGCTGTTCTTTTTCGGTCAACGTTGTTGCCATACTGGTCAACTCAGTCTGTTTTACTTCTAATTGATGTTTTAATTGCGCTACCGTTTCTTCCAAGCGTTCAACTTCCTGTTGTAACGGTTGTTCCTTAGCAGTTGTTACTTCCTTTCGTCCTGTTTGTTCCTCTTGATAGTTATCTTCAGTTCGTTGGCGCGAACGTCTGCCTCCCCGTTCATACTCGTTATAGGGTTCAACTGGTCGTTCGTACCCTTCTTCTGGATAAGAATCGTACCCGTAATCCTCTTCATAACCTTCTTCGTACTCATCATAGTAGTAGTCTTCCTGTGGACCTTCTTGAAATGTCTCTTTTTTCTGCTTGCCAAATCCGAACATGCAGTTTCCCCTCCAGCTCATTCAAAATATTTTTGCTATATTTGATTCGTTGCTCTATACTTTTACTTAATATTGGTAAATGGCGATTATTTCTTTCCTAGTCTAAGTCAGACTAGGAAAAAACTTAATAAAGCTTATAAGGACAACAAAAAATCAGCTCCCGATTGACGGTAGCTGACGGTTGAAGAAATCAAAAAAAAATTCAATATTACCCATTAAATAACAATTTAAACAAGGAGTTACCCGCTTTTTAAAATAACACATGTTATATTATATTTTCTATTTCTTAACAAGACAAAAATATAGTGTATACTATTCAGTAAGCGCTTTCTCTCGATACGCAAAAAAATCCTTCCCAATATCCAAATTTGTTATTTTTGAAAGCGGTTTACAAGATTGCTTGTTCCATTTGAGCGACAACCTGAATTCGTTGTTCTACTAGGGTTCCTGCATAGGTATCTAACGTCATTTGAGTCGAACTGTGGCCTAATAACGCGCTAACACTCATGATATCTCCCTGACTTTCTAAACAACGCGTCGCAAAGGTATGGCGCAGCTGATGGAAATGGACATGGGTTAACCCCGCTTTCTTGCGAATGCGATGGAAATGATAGGTTAATAAACGTGGTTCCCACGGACGATGTTTCCGACAAAAGACATAAGGACCATCTGCCTGCTCTTTATGCTGCAGTAACTGATTTTTAACTGCTTGACTCATGGGAATCGAACGGGTAGAAGTCGCCGTTTTTGAACTGCTATAGAGTAATTCCGTTTTCCGACCATTGTACACCCCGAAAATTCGTTGGAACGTTGAATGGACATGGATCAGATTATTGTTAAAATCAATATCTTGCCAAGTAAGCGCAGAGATTTCACCAATCCGCAAGCCAGCATGCAGCGCCAATAGTGTGGGCAATCCTTGACCTTTTTCTTCCTTTAAAGCCACTGTTTCCAGTCTTTTTTGTTCTTGTTTTGTAAGCGCCTGGTTTCTATTTTTTTCCACTTTAGGAAGTTTGATCAATCCAAAAGGGTTTTCCTTTATCAGTTTTTTTCGAATTGCATGATTAATGCATTGTTTGGTAATTCGGAAGATGACTTGAATGGTCGAAGGCTTCAAATCCTGTTCCACCAAGGTCGTTAATAGCTCCTCTGCCACAGCTTCGTCCAATTCATTGAGGTTATACGGCCCAATCACCGACAAAACATAATGAACCAGCTTGTGTTCATAGTTGGCATAGGTAGAAGGCTTAACCCCAGGTTTTACCTCTTGTAACCAGCGATAGCCCCATTCGTTCAAAGGAATAGCAGCTTCTCCTTGAACCGTTTGGATGAGTTGATACTTTATTTTCAATGGATAAAGCTTTGCTCGTACTTCCTGTAATGACTTTCCGTATACAGATCCATACTTAGTTTTACCATTAGCTTTTTTACCTTTTGGATAACGACCCTCCCAACGTTTATCTTTGCGGCGATAGATATTTTCGCCTCTGCGCATGTGTGAACATCCTTTCTATTTTGACGGTAAATTTGACGGTATATAAAAACTACGATTTTTCCGCTTTTTACTACATTCGATTGACAAGTTACCTCTTTAATATGTAGAAGAGAATATCTAAATATTCATTTTAATTATTTTTATAAAAGATATTGCGTAATCATTAGCGATAATCTATAATTAAAACAACAGATGTATAAAAAATGAAAGACAACAACATAAAACGAGTAATAAAATCCTAGTCTGACTTAGACTAGGATTTTTTCATACTCACTCCTTAATTTTTTTAACTTAAAATCGCCAATTTTTTTCAAGTTATATCGCTATACAGTTTTCAGATTTACATATTCAATTATTCAAAAAATAACTTTTGTTATTCTATAAGAACAACATCCATGAAATTATATCATAATATTATACTGAATAATTATAAATTTTAGACTTTTCATCTATCAATACCTTACGTTTTTTTAACACAAGGTCATTTTTATGAGGTAAAATTGAAGTACGTCATAGTATTCATTCCTATGACTAAAGATTTCATCAGGCTGAAAAGTATAGAAGAACCACGAATCCATACCGATTGAGATGAGAGGCCTCTCATGACAAACCAGAAAAAAACAACTCGTTGATACGCGGTCAACGATAGTCGGTAGCTGATTCAAGGGAGTTTTCCGATCTTCTTCAGTGACTGAAAAAAAAAAGGAGTGTAAACATATGGGGAATTACCTTATTAGCGGTTGTATTGAAAGCGTTCTTTTGGAAAGTGACTTTTTTTCGGAGAATTGGGAGAAAGTGTTGGCTCAGCTAGAGCTGTATGCTCCACCAGAAGATCCTGTACTCTCGCTAGTGTTGCCAGTTCCTGAACGTAACGGGACTGCTCTCTTTGGTACAACAGGTGGGTATTATTCTCCTCATCAATCGTTGGCAGCCCTGAAAAGAGACGAAGCTGTCCATAATTATTTGGACTATACTGCCCTGTCTTATACTTTAAAGCGCTTCAGCTGCTTTGGGAACAAAGCACTGCCGTTGGTCAACCTGTGTTCGGTCTTATTTCCTATTGGAAGAGCGCGCAATGCCAGTTGGATCAATCCCTTAATGATTGACCAATTGAATGAACAGGGGCCATTTACTCAGATTCAATTGATTAATGGGCTCATCATCGAAGTAGCGATTAGCCATCAATCCATTCTTAATCGAGCAGAAGCTGCACTTTCTGTTTTATCTATGATCCAACGAGATTGTTTGATTGTCGGTAAAGCTGGCCCTCATTCACCTTTAGAGGTGCTGCAGCTGCCAAATACGCCTTTTGCGCAAGCCATCAGTCGGCAACCGTTGCTTCAACAGTTTCCACTACCTATTCGGGCGTTGAAAACAGCTTATGAACAAGCTTATGCGTTACAGACCCTTCTTCGTATGGAGCATTCGATCGAAGGGATGGACTGGATTCATGAGTCACTTCACACCCTACCTATTAAGTAAAACCAATTAAATTTATTCACGCAGCTAAAGCTGTCTTCGTTATTTAACTTCCCAGCCGGGAGACGAAGACAGCTTTTTTTCTGCCTGTTTTTTGGTGATTCACTAATACAAACATGATTATATCAACAAATATAGACTTTTAGTTCACAAACTACTTTTGGAATTTGGGACATGGGAAAATTTTTTTAAATGTCCCAAATGACCCCTTTTTCCGCTTTGAAAGCGAGTGAAAATTTACGAAAGCTGATTAAATGAGGATTCTCGAAAAATGAAAGGGACATTTTGGGACATGCCCAAGTACTTTCGTCGTTTTTCAATTTCATGTTATTGAAGTATGGTTTAGTCACCGGCCGGGAAACACAACTAGCAACACCAAATCAAATTCAAAACAGAACATGGAGGAATGAAAAAAATGATCCAAAAACTAGGGACGAAATTACAAGTACAAATCGAACAAGCAGGCGAAGACAAACAGAAGAAAGTGAACTTTTCAAATGTAATTGATAATCCACCTGAAGAAGATGTGGTGAAATTAGGCGAAATTATGGCAGATCTGTCTCAGCAAGGCAGTTCATTGGATAGTGTGATTATGACCGTGCAGTCACGTATTACGAAGGAGGTTGAATAAGGATGAATCGAGTCGTGAAATTAGTTTCTATGTTTAGAAATGGTGCAGGAAAAAGCCAAACGTGGTCTTTAAATAATCCAGACACAACTAAAACACCTTCACAAATTAAAGCTCTTTTGGAAGATTTAACTAAGCTGAACCTGTTCCAAAAGGATGGCATTCGCCTCTTTGATACAGTGGTTAGTGCGAAGTATGTCGAAACGATTGAAACACCGATCTTTGAAGAAGTTCCTGTTACACGCTAATTATTAGTCGAGAAGCAGCGGCAGACGTGTCGCTCTTCTCTTACTTTACTTACCTTATATAAATTATTTAGAGAAATGAGGAATCCATTATGATGTCAGAGCAACCCTTCACTCACCAGCAACTATTTAATCTAAAACTTGAAACCATCGAACAAAGACTCATGGAATATTATCAGGAAACCCAGAATGGCACCATGACCATCAAACTATTACTTGCTTTACGTGTACGATATCAGCTTGGTGCAAAGGAGTTCGCTCTGGTATTGCAAGACTTAGTTCGTTACTTATTTATGAATACCAAGGCTACGAAAACTATGAAGCAATTCTTCTGGTATTTCGTGGATTATTTTGAAACTAGCGAGTTGCGGATCTTGAATTTAAAACTGAATCCGGTTCGCAACTTTATCGAAAAAACCAAGTCTCTTATCAAGTCACAAGTTGCCAAGCTATTCCATACAGAAGCCGACACTGAAGCCACCTGAAAATGATACTTATTGTCTGTCTCACCTACGCGAATAAATAAAAGAAAGGAGTCCAGTAAATGATCAAACTAGTATCCACCTTCCTGAACAGTGCAGGAAAAACACATAATTTTACGGTTAAAGATCCGGATACGACCAAAAGTCCAGAAGAGATCAAAGAATCATTGAAGCTATTAAGCAGTTTACATCTGTTTGAAAAAGATGGCGTTATCCTGTTCCAAGAAGTGGTTAAAGCCAAATTTGTAGAAACCATTGAACGACCAATTTTCGAAGGCGACGAATTGTTTGGTGTTCCAGTACCAGAAGAGAAACCGGAAGAAATTGACCAGCCTGAACAACGGACAACACTACATTGCACCTGGCAGGAAGCGCCGAAAGTTCCAGAAATATCCTTAGATTTACCACCAATTAGAAGTGAGGTGCACGATACTCTGCGTTCTGTAGTTGAGAACGACGGAGAGGTTAAGGAAATTGCTGCAACTGAACGCCCTTCTATTGAAGTAACAACTACTTTAGATAAGGAAACCTCTTTAAATCCTCCTGCCGGAAGTCCTTATGATGCCGTGAAAGAAATGATTCGCCGGAGAAAACGGAGGAAGGCCAAAGAAAAAGAGCGTCAGAAACGGAACGGTCCACCTGACACCCCTTCTTGATTGTTTGATCATTTACCAGCGTAGGTAGATAAATTCTTGTCTGGATCATGATTAAGCACTGAAAGGAGGTGATGAACTTGCATCCTCTTGTGCAGTATATTTTAGCCCCAATCTTTGTTGGGGTGATTGTCGCTGTGGTTAATCACTGGCTAGACGATCATGATCCATGACGAAGCAATAGAGATTGACACTTGCGAATTGGGCCCATTCGCAAGTTGTTCAATCTTCTGCTATCAGATCTTACTACGCAAATTAAATTCGATCGTTGAAAACTAAATATTTATAGATTGGCGTACTGAAATAAAGGTTTAAGGTTATCTTTAGTGAGATGGACACATCACATCCTTCCTATGAGAAATAGTGATAGAGAAGTTTAAATGAACTGCTACTCTTTTTATTGTCTCTCTTGCAAAGACAAAATTCTTTGCCTTCTACATAGTAAAGTCATTAGGAGAATAAGTTGGTTACAGCATGCTCATTGCTTAAATATTTTCAATCCTAAAAAAGCACTCAATCAATATTGACTGAATGCTTTGAGCCACTAACTCATGGCAGAATAATACTTTAATTCTTCCAGCTGCTGGGAGTTTTCCAGCCAGTATTCGTAAAACGCACTGCTTAATTTGTAGCCTCTACCCCACAAGGTAGTGATGGTTTCGCCCTTAATACCATGCAATTCGAATTTGTGCTTCAATTTGTTGATTAAGCAAGATAGCTGGCTCATGTTTGATGAGGTGCCGCCATCTTGCCATAAGTAGTTGCACAGTTCTTGGCGGGATAAAACACCACTAGTAGAATAGGACTGAATTAAACATTCAAAAACCCGCTTTTCTGTTTTGGAGAGACTCTTAATCAACAACTTCAGATTATTCGAGGTAGTTTCTTCTCCCTGTATCGTAGGAAAGGTCAGAATTTGGTTACCGATTGCTACATCTTGTTTTACTTGTTGCTGCAGCTCGTTCATTTTTTCGCGTAAAAGTTCATAGCTGGTTTCTTTTGATATCCAGTCGACTAGGCCTCGTTCTTGCCAGTAGGCCTGTTCTTCCTCATTTGGGATATTTTCCACTACTCGCAAAACTAGTAACGGATGATTTTTCAACATTTGCAGAATATGTTCCACTTCTGAGTTACATAGACTTTCGCTTAAGATCATCCATTGAAAATAAGATAAAAATGGGCTAATCGTTCCTGCTTTCAATCGTTTGAACAGATCTGTCGAACAGAGAATCTCACAATTCATTCGTTGCAATTTCTGGACCAGCGGCTCTTCAGCCAAGGAGTTTTTCGTTAAAATAAGTACATGTTGCATGGGGACTCACCTTCTCTTTAAATTTTTGGTCTTTTCTTCTCTTTTATAGGTGGCTTTGCCTCGGTTTCTTCCGTGTCGATTAGGACATTCCATAAGATGACTAGCGTTACTACCACACAAATGGCTACCTGAATCCACAACTGATCGAAATAAGATTCAGCTAGCTTGATACTGAAAATTGCCAGTAGGAAACAAATCACTAAGATAATTGCTAATTGGACTTGTTTTAATTCCTGTTGTACACGATAAGCCGTTTCTATCGGGACTCGTTTTTGTTGGGCTACCTGTCGAACAGAATTCTTCTCCGCTAAAAGCCAGATCATTTCACGATAAAGCTTACGAGCTTCTGGTTCCTTACTAAACAAGGAGTAAGCATCTTTACTGCGGTCTCGCTCTTTTCCTGCCTTAACCAATACTGGATGGAGTAAACGATCGTTGCGTAATGACCAACGAAAAACCTGACGCCATTCTTCGATTGTTAATTGAGGCAAGCTCAGTACATCCAAAGTTAATTCTTGCGCATCCAGCTGATCCAAGCAAGCTAACAGCTGCCTGTAATCACGGGAAATAACTTCCCAAGATGCAATCACTAAATGGTCTCCTGGCTGGGCAAAGTTCATTAATGCCTGGAATTCACTTGTTGGTGAATGTAGAGCTTCTACCTCTTGTGCGCCATCAGAAAAGAGTTCGTCCACTGGGTAATCCTCCAGCATATCCAATTGTTGGGTGAGTTGAAACCCACGTGCATAGCCAAGATTCATCGTGTCCTTCCTCTTTCTATTGAAGTTTTTCGCCTATCGGAACCCGGCCGCTGCTTGCTTCGCAGTAGCCGAGTCATCTTATTCTGCAAGTCCCGTTGATCCTTCATCAGCGAGAACAGTAAATAGCTTTGGACCAATACAATCAGGCCTAGTACCAGTAATAATAGATAGACCACGTTCTGTCTCGCCTCTTTCGTTTACTTGGTTTTAATTTTTCCTAAGTCGTTTTTCTTATAGTCCCAGCTGTAGGGCTGAATTGCCTTTTGGTTTCCAGCATCATCCTCATTCGGTTTGATATAGAAGGTGATCCAGAATTCACTATTTTCAAGTGGTGAAATGATTGTCCCTTTATCAATTATGGCTTGTCCAAGTGCCAGTGACTGATGCCCTTGATCATGGCTTTGACCATTTGGATCAGATATTCCATGAGAAACAAATTGTCCTACATAGTGATAATTTTCTGGAACAACCAGAGACAAAAGGATCTCATCTTCATCATTTGCTAAATGATCCACAGAAACAGCAAACGTAGTAAACGAGAGTGAATCCGCTTGTTCCTGTGTATTTATTATTTTATTCGTCTGATATGTCGGTTCTGTGTCTACCTGACCAAGTAACCTATTTTCAATTTTCACATATCCCTCCTGAGGAATAACCAGTTTAGCAGAAGGATTCAACACTACTTGACGAACGTGTAGTAGGGCGTCTCCAGTCAAGGTTACATTTAAATGGCCTGTCATAGCAACATCCTTTGTGTGATGATTGTCAGTATTTTCTTTCCATACATATTCAACAATTTGAGGAACAACACCTGGACTTAGCGCACCTTGAATTTCGTTTATTAATCGCACGTTTAAGTCCTCAGGATTTTTGGTGGAGTCTGCCAATGTTGGCAACTCTCCGTTATCTAATGTGCTATCTGTTTCGTGTGTGGTATCAAAGTAATCATACACACGTACGTTTCCTCGTTCCCGGACATTCTGTGCATTGTGTCCACCTCGCAAACGAAACGGTATTGAATAATCATCAGCGTAAAACACCATACCATTTGTATCTTCTGGAGAATCATTTTCATTATTTGGTAGTGTATTGGTTGTTGTTACAAACACCCAAACACGATTAGTTAGGGACACACCGTTCTCTGGTTTATACGTCACATCCACTGGATAAGGCTTAGCAACCTTCGCATTTCGGAGCACATCTAATTGATCTTCATCTATTTCCACTTTTCCTGATATTTTATTAGAGTCTGTCCCATCTTCATCAAGTCCGTATCCTTGATCTCCAGTATTTTCATCATGGTCTTCTGTATTCCAAGCCTTTGTTTTAGCCAGTTCTTTGAATTTTTCAACCTTGAAAGCTTCAGGTATTGCTGCATCAATGCCAGTCAAAGGGATATGAAAGTTTTGGGCGTCTAGCGCATAGTCATCTGTTTCAATTGTTTGAAAAGTTTTTGCATTGATCCATCGAGAGGTAGTAGTCGTTTGTGATTCCGAGTCTGTTATAAAATAGGTCACTCTTTGTGGGCCTACTTCGTCTATGTCGAACCCTAATTTACTCCATTCAATATCAGCATCTATGTCCCTTGGATTTCTATTTATGCGCATTTCAATCCACTCTTGTCCTAAAGATGTATTTTCTGAGTCCATAGTGTCATATACTCTAACCGCATCATCATTACTAGAGTCAGCAAGTGTTCCATTTTTTCTACCAGTAATCAACCAATTGTCTAAACACGTCCAATTAAAAGTATTCTTGTCCGTGTTTCTTAAATCAACATCCGTAATATCGAGACTAATACTTTTTTCAGCTTTAATAACCGGTGGATAATCATCCTTAGCTTTAACAAACCCCATAAAGGCTTCTAAGCAAATTTCTCCTGGTTCTTCATCCGTACTAGTAATTGTCCCCGTTTCACCAATTTTATGGTGTTCATCGACAAATAGATTATTAGTAGAAATTGTACGTCCAAAAATTAAGGCTCCCCCATTACCTTGTTTCATGAAATCAGGCGAAATGGTACCATCAATAGTAAAAGCATAGAGTGATTGCCGGTCAAAATTTTGATCCAAAACACCTTGTACGTAAAAACTGTTTCCTTGAATTGTTGTAGATAATACTCGATGTTCAAATTCACCTTGTAAAGAACTAGTGGAACCAAAATAGAAGACTTTAGTTTGATCGTCAGGATTTTTTACGAAATTCAAAACGGTGTCTCTAGGATAGACTTTAACAGTCTCTTGAGTGTATTGTCCTCCCAATTCAATTCTTATCAACTTGCTCTCTGTTTCTTCTGTTGAAAAAATATAAACTTCATCCTCAGTACATAACTCCTCCACGACGTGTAGTTTTCCATTACTCTGACGCGTACTATTGTATAATACTTTTCTTCGTATCATAGGTCTTCCATTTGAGTTATCAATGTCATTTTTATCAAATATCTGAAACGTGCGTTGTGTTTCTCCACCTTGTGATCCAGCAAAATATTGATAGACTCCATATACATGATTTTCAGTTATTGTGGTACTTATAACATCTAAATACCCATAGCTAGCGTTTCCTACAGGATTATTAGCCCCTGCAGGGATATAGTTCTCTAAAGAATATTCATATTGGGTGCTATGGGTAAAACTTGGATTAACATTATTCCAACCGTTAATGGACATGGTGGCAATTGGAACTCTAAAACGCAAACACGGATTTGCGTTATATGCATTCCTATTATCAAAATATACTGTTCCTGCAATAGAAGTTTGTCTATTATTATTTGATGACGAATCAGCAATCGTTAAATATCCTACACCTAAAGTTGTTTGTGGCTTATTATTACCATTGACAGTAACTTTCTCTCTGGTAACAGAGATTGGATCCGTTGTTTCGTCAAGCATGTATTTATAATAATTGCTGCCACCACTAGTACCAACTAAAAAGTTTGTACCATTGTCAATAGAATACAATTTCGTATCTACACGATCGACTGTACTATTTAAATCACCTTGCATATCTTTATAAATACACACGCCAGAAGGGTTGATTACGCATACACCAATGATCCCACCTACACCCGTTCCAGACCCCCCTAAGAGGACAAAATAATTTCCTTCTATAGTTTGCTGAACATCTTTAACTGACCACCCTACACCTTGTAATCTTCCGCCTTTATCTATTGACTCACTCCAAAATGCTTCAACGTTTTCTTTTGTTAAAATAGGGATTGTTTCGCCAGGTTGCTGTACATATCCATCAAATTGAGTTGTTAACTCCTTAAGAGCCTGCTCTTCTAAATCTACTGCATCTATCGGCACCTTAAACTCTGTATTCCCACTTCCTAGATTTATACTACTTGTTGGGTGGGCAGAAACTTTTTCCTTTTTTTGAAAGGAATTTAACAATACAACAATACTGACTAAAAGAATCCCTAACATACAAATAAGTCTTATATATCTAGACCATTTTTTGTTGATTGGTCGTCGCTGTTCTATTTTATTCTTCCACATCTTCTTACTCCTTCTTTCAACACCTATCAAATCAATGCTTTAGTCACCATAAAACACTCACCTCATGAGTGTTGTTTCTTTTTATAAAGAGATACAGCGGGGAAACTGCATCCCTAATTTTCTGTTTTTCCTGTTAATGCTTCATCTACTATCTTTAAAGGATCTCCATTCACACTAGGAACAACACCTTGCCACCAAGCGTCACGATATACATGTTTCGCACAGTTAATGGTTTCAACCTTTAGTGAGATGGTGAATGTGGCATCATGATACTGATCACTTATTTGAGCAGATAATCTGATTTTTTCAAAAAGCGCTGTTGTTGGCTTACCAGGTTCTAGTGCTTCTTTAATATAGTAGTAATACCCGTCTTCTCCATCTACCCATTCAGTCGCATCCAGTCCCTCTAAAATCAAATCTGTTCCAAGCTTTAAGGACAATATCTGATAATTATCAGGATCTCCAGCAATACTCGTTCGGACCTCTGGTAAAATCATCACTCGTACGAATTGATTGATTGTACCGGTATTTTTAATCTTTACAGTCTTTGTAACCGAAGTATTCTTTTTTATCTCTTGAATACCTTCGTTGAAAACTTCGTCCAGCTCGGTTTCTACCTGCCCGATTAAAAAATCATTCTCTTTCTTGTCCTCTGCCGTCATTGCTGCATACACTAAATAACTTCCACCAAGCAATAGGAGGAGACAACTAACTGCAATGAATAGATAGAACTTTCGACGATTTTTTCTTCGCTGCTTCATCTTGCTCCTCCTTTACTTGACTAGTTTATCTTTGTATAACTGATAGGCATGATCATCGGTAGCTTGAATTCCCCAGTCACTGATTAGTTCTTTGGTCAGGTCATGAGCATCCATCTCAGGAACTAATTTGTACAAGGCTCCTTTATGTTGATTCCCATAAGCTGCACTTAACGTGACACTGTCCAATAAATTAGGTGTAACCTCTGTTGGCTGAAGGACCTCTGAATAATAGAAATATCCCTTCTCGTAATACCAGTAATTGGTGTCACTGGCAGTTGGAGGTGTATTTTGATCAAAAACTTTTCCAGCTTCAAAGTTCAATTCAATAGACGGTAAAGGATTTGCTCTTGTTCCTTTGTAAGGATACGTCTGATCTAATAAAGCAATATTGGCCTTATAATGCGTATTGGCCTTCTTTCCATACGTGTTGCCAACAACCCAGGTATTGGTTTTCTTGACATCTATCGTTACTGCACTGGGTGTTCCGTAGACTTTCAAATCGCCATTGCCATCACCAATACCATGATTGTCAGTGACATCTGTTTCAAAACCAACGAAGAATTCTTTTAGAGAAATGCGCACAATTGCTGGTGTTTCTCCCGTGTTACGCACTCGAACGTTTTTCTCCTTCGTGGTTCCAGGCGACCAGTGGAAAACTTGATTAAAGTCTTCTTCTACAATTGCCGATAATTTTCGGTCGTTAGCATCTGCTCGGTTCACCCGTTCATCGGCAGAGGTGATCCACGCATAGGTACTGCCTACGATTAATAACAAGCTCAACACTAGAGAGAAGCAGGCGAACAGTCCTTTACTGCGGACAAAGGTCTGAAATAGATGTTTTCGCTTTTCCTTCTGGTTCATCCCTGCTCCTCCTCTCGTCGTTTTTTCCATAGAAACAATGCAAGTAACACCAATAACAACCCGGAAAGAAACTGGTAAACAAGCTGTTCACCGGTTTGCGGCAAACGTTTTCCGCTACCAGAGGTTCCTGCAGCAATCGTTGAACCAGTTCTTGGTAAATCTCCCGAACCACCAGGCGCTTTAGAATCGCTTGGTACAGTAGGCTCTGTTGGTTCGCTGGGTTCCGTGGGTTTTTGATCCTTAGTACCAATAAAAGTCCAGTAGAATTGTAAGGTACTGTCTTCTCGCAAATCTTCGTTAGTTAAACTGCTTTCGACAGAAAATTTTGCGACGAGAATCTTTTCAGTCCCATACTTACACACACCTAGTTCCAAAGGAGTCTTAGTCCAATCCGTTTTGCCATCGCCTAATATCGGACCATGATAAATTTCTTTTTCATCCAAAGTTAAGGTCATAGTAATATGATCTTTCCAATCCAATGAACCCGTAGAATCAATTTTTTCCACCAGCATTCCTAGTGAAAAAGGCTCTTCCAAATCTAAACTGCGAATGGTTATCTCTTTTTCATACGTCTCACCAGGCAGAATATCCACTAAATCAACATAGTAGTCCCCTTCAGATGTTGCATAGACGCCATCAGAATCACCGATTACCATGCCAGGAGGAAGTGCTTGGGCGGCCTCTGCTGAGCGAATTCCTCCCAAACAAATAAGCAGACACAACCATATGCTGAGTTTAGCTTTGAGTTTGCGCAACTTTTTCCACTCCTCCCTTTTTCATGGTTTTATTTCCATAGTGATTATTGTGTTAATTTGTCGTAAATAGCCTTAGTAATTGGTTTATCTGCTGAAGTAATATCTAATTTCCAACCAGTACTATCAGTTAACGCCTCTTCTGTTGCTTGGATTGCTTCCATTTTTACAACTAAATCATAAGAAGCATTGGTATACTCTTTACCCATTGCACTGCCGAAGACTAATTTGTCCAACAATTCAGCTGTAGTCACACCGTTTTTCAGTGGTTGAGTATAGTAGAACCAACCATCTTCAGAGTTGTAAATCCAGTTATCTGTTGCGGCAGCTAAACCAGCTTGACCAATAACTGCTGCAGTATAATTTACGTTGATTTCACTCTTGCCTAAACCTGTAGCATTAGTGTCTGCTTGAACAGCTTTTTGTCCAGCGCCTGTAGGAATTTGCGCAGTGTTTGTTGTTACTGATTCACCAGGAATATTAACTAGATCCAATGCTGTAGTTGTGTAATTGTAAGTCACACCATGACGGTTACCACTTGTTCCCAACAAAGCATTCCCAGTTACTGATCCTGCTTCATCTTCTAATGAAGATTTTGCCCAGTTGGCAACAGTATGTTTATACCCATCTTCGTAGTAACCATATTGCGAATCAGAAACCGTATAGGTCCAATCTTTCGCATCATTACTTGTTTCAGTATCTTTGTTAGGAACAGAGACAGTCGCATTCATTACTTGGTATTTCCCAGTAGTATACTCATGAACAACTTTTGCTTCATCATTGTATGAAATAGCTCCAGTCACACCATCAACAATTCTTCCGCCTTTGACAAATAATTTTGTACTAGATTCCAATCCAGTTACATTTGTTGCTTCTACATAACCAGTCACTAATGTGTCTACAGGCATATGTTTGTCTAGGCCTGAATCATTTGCCTCATAGACATACTTAGCATCAACTACTGCTCCTGTACCAGTAGTCGGCGCATATTTAACGTTTCCTTTATCTGTCAAATGCTTTAAGACTTCTTCATAAGAAACCCGAACAAATACACTTGCAGTACCTGTGTTAGAGATAGATACTTTTTTAGTAGCCTCTGTACCCGCTACTAATGGCTTTGGTTCCCATTCCTCATTGATAGTTACACTGTTATCAACAACCGCTGATGAACTCACCTTATTGATCCGTTGATCTTGTGACGTAATCCAGGCAAATGTCCCGGAAATAGCTGCGATTAAGGCTAAACCTGCTGCTGCAGCCATCAGCTTTTTCTTTTTACTGTTCTTCTTCATTTCTTTTCCTCCTATAGTTTTCCTTTTTTTGTTTTTTTATATAAACACCTGCAATGCAGATGGTTATACCCCATTTGGATACCTATTTCTTTTGGTTGATTCTCTTACTGTGTCTGGTTGTAAAAAGTAGGCTTTGAGTACCAGAAAGAACCCAAAGGTCGATAAGATACAAACCAGACATAGCCACAGATTTTCTTGTACAAAATTCAAGACACTTCCCATTTTTGGAATGACAAAGGTGACTTTTCCGTATACTCTGTCAGCTGAAATTGGTGGATCCTTACTATTGTTGGCATCCCCTTTTGTAACGATGTAGTCGCCTTCTTTACCATTCAATTCAGTTAAACGCTCTACCATTCTATGAGTCAGGTAACGATCACCATCACCAACCTGGAAGGTAACGATATCTCCTTCCTTCACCTGACTGCCATCCGTCATCTTCACCAATACAATGTCGCCAGAGTAAAATCCTTTAGAAGGCGAATCCGGCTGTGGTGCCATCGAATCAGTCAACACGCGATAAAAGCGATGACCAAAAATAGCCGCATCGGACTTTTCACTAAAAGCAAACATCAGCGAACTCAACAAAATCCCAATCGTCAACGTGTAGAAAAACAAGTTGTAAATGAATAAAAAGATTTTTCGATTTGTAGACCTCTTTGCCTCTTGCAGTGGTGGCGTTCCTTGTTGGACAGGTCTAGGTCGTTGTGGTCGTGCTCTTGGCGGTGTCGATTGATCCCGGTCATATCTATAATCACTGGGTCGTGACTGTCCATATCGTTCCGTTGCCCTTCGAGGGGGATACGTTCCTCGGTCAGGCGGAACCTCCCGACGAGGATAGCCGCCTTCTCGCCCTCGATTAACTGGTCGTTGCGGTGGATAGGATCTTCGATCGTCATACTCATCTTCGTAATAGTTACGTCTTCTCGGTGGTCTATGATTTGAAGGGGCCCTGTCACGATATGATGGTTCGTCAAAATCATCGTCGTACTCCCGATATTCACGTTGTCTCGACATATCTCCCCTTCTTTCATTGGACACTTCGATTACCATATAGCTGCTTTGCTGGTCGTTGCGCAGTTGGTGGAATCATTACTGCTGTTTGTGTTGTCTTATTGACAATAATGGATTGTTCATCCGTTTCATTGGATGCTTCCCCTGGTTGGTTTTCTTCTGAACGCTCTTCTAATCGGATAGAATGATCCGTTAGTTGTCCGTTCTCTGCTTCAGCATTGATTACTGGATTTTGGTCGTAAATCGTTAAATTGTAGGCTTCGATCAGAGCAATCAATTTCTTGTCATAGGATGTATCTGTCGCGTATTTTCCAGTTAAAGCTTTCGCCGCTTCTTGATAGGTTGCAGCATTCGATTTCCACGTTCCTTGGTAGAAACCAGCATTGCTGGAAATTCCTTTTTTTAAAAGTGCCGCGTAATCTTCCAAGGATTCTTTATAACTGGGATACTGACGGAAAGCAGATTGAATCGTGTAGAGCTCTCCATTCCCTTTATCTTCTTGTGTTTTGAAAGATACCTGTTTGCCTTGATAGCTGCCTTTGATTCCGAACAGATTATGATAAGGCGGTCGTGCTAATTGACTATTGCCGGATCCTGTTTCTAAGATCGCTTGGGCAATCATGACCGAAGCATACAGCTCTTCATTCCAAGCGATTTGTTGGGCATCTTTGCCAATGAGTTGAATAAAAGCTTCGGTTGTTTGATTCTTACTAACAGAGAATTGATAGTTTTTCTCAACTTTCTCTGCAGAAAGTACTGGTTGAATGTTTACAGTCGTTTCTGGAGCTGATGGCAACGATTCACTCGATTCGTTTGTTACTTCTTTTGCTTCATTTACCGCAATAGATGAACGGTTTGTTTCGGCTGGTTTACTGTTCGTGCTTTCTTCGATAGACGAAGATATTACGGGTTTCGTTGATTCGACTGGCTCTTCAATGGTGTTGCTGCTAGCCACTTCGGTACTTACTGTTGTCTCCTGTTTTAGAACAGCCGTTTCCTTTGTTTCGGCTGATACAGCTTGCTTTGCAAATATTTGATAGCTGCTAAATAAACACACACATATCATCAAACTACCCAACAAAGCTTTACCCTTCATCCAGCTTCCGCCTTTCCTGCGGCCGCGGGCGTTCTCTTGGCCTTCTTGGTCTAGCGGCTGCTTGCTTCAGCTTCAACAGGACATTATGGTAATACAACGCAGTCATTCGTAAATAAAGTGCCAAAAGCATCAGTAATAATAGAAGAAACAATTGACTAACAGTGACTACCTCTTGAAAATCAGTGAAGTAGAAAAAGATTCCTAATACAACGACTCCTAACAGCACCGCTAAAGAGAACAACCAATAAACCCAGTACCAAAAGGTGTACCATTCAATTTTTTCCTGCAATGACTTCATTTCTCCGTGTTCCCCTCTTGGACGATGCCTAAAATTTGTTTTTCTGAGACTAATCCGAAAATTCGGCTGTCTTTAGAAATGGTGCGATTGTCTCCCAAGACAAAATAATAGCCTTCTGGAATGGGTTTCTTTGAGATACTTTCCCAAACAAAATCTTCCGTACGATAAGCAAATTCATCAGCAACTATTTCACCACTTACGAATAGCTCCCCGCTTTGATACTCAATCCGTTCTCCCGGCAGTCCGATCACTCGTTTCAAATACAACTCATCGGGGACATCCGGCGGGTGAAGCACTACCACATCGAAACGTTTTGGCTTGCGATGAGCTTTCACTTGTACAACTTCTTGTTCCCAGTAAGTGGGATTCATGGATTCCCCACTAACAAAGTATTTTGGGTACAACCAGTAGTAAGTTCGGAATGACATGAGAAATAGCAAGTAACAAAGAACAAATATTCCTGCTATTTTCGAAACTATTGGCCATTGATTTAATCGTGGAAATCTCCGACCTCAACCAGCCTCCTGGGCTTCTTTGACTGGTGTATCTCTTTGTTCCCGAACCATTCTCTCCAGCAGTGCACTTTCTCCTTGTAATAGATCGAAGTAAGCCGCCTTGCTTAACAAGTTGTCGTAATCCATTTTCATCAACTTGACATAAGGTTTTCGAAACCAAGGTCGCGCATGAACCTTTGCACGAGATTCGATTACTTGGCACTCATATAAGACAAAGTGAATATCTCTCGCCGAAAGATTCGCTTTGATTTGTTTCACTTGGTCTCGTTCGTAAACCAATTTATTTCCAGTGACAGTCATCTTTTCGGATTTGTTAATTAGTTCCCCATTTAAATGCCACATCTGTTCTAGAAAGCGAGCCTTTTGAAGCAAATAGGTATATTCTCGCAAACTGATTTTGATTCGCTTATCCCAGTCGCTTTCTTCGCTACTCTTTTGATCAAAATATTGAATGCCACTGTAGAGCATAGAAAGTTCCAATTTTTCAATTACCAGCTCCAGCTTTTGATTCACGGCCCGCAAACGAGCTTTACTTTGACTCTCTTGCCGAACCTCTTCTTTCTGGATTGGATCCATAGGCATTGTGGATTCTTGCGTCTGCTTGATTATTGGTTTAATTGGATTGGCCTCTTCAGGTTGTGGTTCTTGCACAATCCCTTCAGAAAAATGTTGTTCTGCTAATTCCAGCAACAGCTGCTCTGCTCGTTCCAATGCATTTTCGTTAGTTGTCGGAAACTGCTGATTCAAGCTATCCTCCAAATGAATCGCAAAGGGGAAGCCTGCTTCTCTGTAAACCAACGGAACAAAGTCAAAGCGATAAACCTGTCGACCATATTTTGGTTCTTCGGTCTGAGCATTTAGCCAAGCAAACTGGGGAAAGAACTGATGTAGTGCTTGCCAAAATGCTTTCCAGTTTAATGTTCCTGGGATCAAAAGTAATTCGATATGGTAGCTGCTATTCATTAATCGAAATAATTGCTCAAAATGCTGGTAAATCTTCTCTCGTTGTTCATCATTCAATGTGCCATGTGAGGCATATAAATATTCACAGGCTCGTTCGATTTCTTCTAATAACGATCGTGTGACTAACTCTTCCTGCATACTTGGAGCCGGTGTTGGGTAAAGAGTGAGTTGATTCTGTGATTGCTTCACCGAAAAACCTCCCCTCTTCTATTCGTCATCCAATAAGTTGTCGCTTGTCGCTAACAAACGCACAAAAAATTGAGTCGTTTCTTCTTGGACTGAACGCAGACGTTTACGGTAGTTTTTAATCTCTTGTTTCATGACTCGTAACTCTAGTGAAGCATCGTGAATGACTTGATGGGCTTCTTGTTCCGCTTGGCTGATGATTCCTTTAGCTTCGTATTCTGCCCGTTCCAAAATTGCGCGTTCTTGTTTTTTGGTTTCAATCAGAATCGTAGTTAGCTCCGCCTTCATCTCTTCATTTTCTTCTCGTGTTTGTTTCAGTTCCTTCACTTGTCGGCGTGCTTGAATCAAGGCCTCGGTTTGATTGGTTTGGCTGTCCTTCAAATCAGTTTTCAACTGTTCGACTTGTTTCAACAACTCTTGAATTTGACGATCTTTTTCAGACTGTAAGTTTCCTAGTTCTTCCTGCTTTTCCTTTTGCAGCTGGATTTCTTTTTCCTGTTGCTGCTGAAGCGCCTGATCTTTCTCTGACAAGGTGGCTGCCATAGTAGTCATTTCTGATTGTTTGACTTCCAGCTGATGCTTCAACTGTGCGACAGTTTCTTCCAACCGTTCGACTTCTTGTTGCAGTGGTGACTCTTGACGTTCAGGCTTTTCCTCAAGCTCTGGTCCTCGCATTGATTCAGCTTCGCCACCATAGCGGTTATCGTACCGCTCATCTGTAGAAGGTTCTGTGCGACTGCGTGAACGCCGATCTCCACGGTCATATTCCCGATAATTTTCTACTGGTCGGTCATAGTCCTCTTCGGGATACGAATTATATCCGTAATCGTCCTCGTACCCTTCGTCATAGTCATCGTAAAAATAGTCATCTTGAGTTGTTTCTTGATAGCTATCCTTCTTCTGTTTGCCAAAACCAAACATGCCGCTTCCCCCTCTATCCACTGGTCTCTAAATACTGATTTTTGATAATTTTGCTTGTTTCATCTATACTTTTAGCAAGCACAAAAAAGCTGCTCTTTTTTCATAGTCTTTATAAGACTATGAAACTTCTTAAAAGGCCCATCAGACCAACAAAAAAAGACCGTCGTTTGACGGTGACTGACGGTATAAAAAAGAACAGGAATAATTTCTCTTGTGAAAATAAGGCAATTCTTCTGCTAACGAATGCAAACTAACTACAGAAAAACAAAAAACTCTAATTCACCTATTCACTCTTTGAAAAAAGCGCTTACTTTAAAAAAGATAAAAAAAGCCTCCCTAATGAAGAATTCGTCTTTTTTGAAAGCGGTTTATCTAACTGACTTCTCCATTTGTCCAACTACCTGGAAACGTTGTTCCATGAGAGAACCCGCATATGTATCTAAGGTCATTTGCGTGGAGCTATGTCCCATTAAGGCGCTGACACTCATGATGTCTCCCCGACTTTCTAAACAACGGGTCGCAAATGTATGCCTCAATTGATGGAAATGGATTGTAGTCAATTTAGCTTTTTCGCGGATTTTATGAAAATGATAGGTCAACAGTCTTGGCTCTACTGGGTTCTCATGACTAGTGAGAATAAATTTGCCTTTTGACCGTTGTTTCTGTTTCAACAACACTTGTTTTAGCAATTGACTCATAGGAATCAAGCGCGTAGAAGAAGCTGTTTTTGAACTAGCATAAAGTAACTCGGTCTTCTTTCCATCAAATACTCCAGAAATTCGCTGCACCGTTGAATGAACATGAATTAAATTGTTCTCAAAATCAAGATCCTCCCAAGTTAACGCTGAAATCTCCCCAATCCTCAAACCAGCGTAAAGAGCCAGCAGTGTCGCGATTCCGCGCCCTTTCTTTTCCGCTAAAGCCATTGTTTCCAGGCGTTTTTGTTCTTGTTTTGTAAGGGCCTGATTCCTATTTTTTACTAGTTTGGGCAATCGAACCAAAGCGAACGGGTTTTCCTTAATCATCTTTTTTCGAACGGCTAGATTCATACATTGTTTGGCAATACGGAATACTGCATGGATCGTTGAGGGCTTCAGTTTTCTTTTTTCTAAGTCGTTTAATAAGATTTCCGCAGTACTCTCGTCCAATTCGTTTAAACTATATTCACCAAGAAGATTCAATACATAGTGCTCCAATTTATGCTCATAATTCGCATAGGTGGATTGCTTCACACTGGCTTGAATTTCCCGTAGCCACAGGTATGCCCACTCATTAAAGCTTATTGCGGCATCCCCCTGATTCTTTTGGATAAATTGATAGTGCATTTTTAAAGGGTAGAGCTTTTCCCGTACTTCCTTTAATGTCTTGCCGTACACTGATCCGTACATAGTTTTGCCCTCTGCGTTTTTGCCTTTGGAATAGCGGCCTTCCCAGCGTTTGTCTTTGCGACGATAGATATTTTCACCTCTGCGCATCTTTTCGCTTCCTTCCTATATACTAATTATTAACGACGTGGGTTTTGACGGTGAATAATTTCTCCGTCTGTTTCAAGGGATTTTCTCTTCCTTGATTGTTGTAAAGAGTTCCAAAGAAATAATTTTAATTATTTTTATAAAACATATTGCGTATTTCTAGCTCCTAATCTATAATTAGACTAGTTAATAACCCACAAATATAAATAAACATAATTACTTAACGAAACATCTCATAGTCTTATAAAAACCAAGAAATAAATTCAAACCTTTTCGTCATTCATCATTATTGAATGGCATTTTTTATTTTCAAAGATTAATAACCCCTTGTACATTATATAGATTAACTAGACCGAAAAAACGATAAATTTTATTAGAAACAAAAAAAAATGATGAAATTAGTTTTATACCCCTGTTCTAATTACCGACTAACCTTTCCTAAGCCATAATAAAGAAGCATTTGCAAAATGGGCGTCCTTTGCAAATGCTTCTTTCAATTAGTTTTCTAATTCATACCCTTTACTCATCTGTTTTCTTAAAATTCTAAGATTGTCTGCCGAACCTTTTCTTTATTAGTGGACCAAACTATCACAGAAATTCTTATTAACTAAAAACCACTCAATCACTAATCGATTGAGTGGTTTGCTTGGTTAGTTCATGGCAGAATAATACTTTAATTCTTCTAATTGTTGGGAATTTTCCAACCAGTATTCATAAAAGGAACTGCTTAATTTGTAGCCTCTGCCCCACAGTGTGGTGATGGTTTCTCCCTTAATACCATGCAATTCGAATTTGTGCTTCAATTTGTTAATCAAGCAAGACAGTTGGCTCATGTTTGATGAGGTGCCGCCATCCTGCCATAAGTAGTTGCACAGTTCTTGGCGGGATAAAACACCACTAGTAGAATAGGACTGAATTAAACATTCAAAAACCCGCTTTTCTGTTTTGGAGAGACTTTTGATTAGTAACTTCAGATTATTCGGAGTGCTTTCTTCTCCTGGTGTCGTTGGAAAGCTCAGAATTTGATTGCCAGTCACTGCATCTTGTTTTACTTGTTGTTGCAGCTCGTTCATTTTTTCGCGTAAAAGTTCATAGCTGGTTTCTTTTGATATCCAGTCGACTAATCCGCGTTCTTGCCAGTAGGCGTGTTCTTCCTCATTCGGAATAGTTTCCACTACTCGCAAAACTAGTAACGGATGATTTTTCAACATTTGCAGAATATGTTCCACTTCTGAGTTACATAGACTTTCACTCAAGATAATCCATTGGAAATAAGAAAGAAATGGGCTAATCGTTCCTGCTTTTAGCCGTTTGAATAGATCTGTCGAACAAAGAATTTCACAATTCATTCGTTGCAATTTCTGAACCAGCGGCTCTTCAGCCAAGGAGTTTTTCGTTAAAATAAGTACATGTTGCATGGGGACTCACCTTCTCTTTAAATTTTTGGTGTTTTCTTCTCTTTTATAGGTGGCTTGGTCTCGGTTTCTTCGGTGTCGATCAGTACGTTCCACAGAATAACTAACGTTACAACCACGCAAATGGCTACCTGAATCCACAGCTGATCGAAATACGATTCTGCTAGCTTGATACTGAAAATTGCCAGCAGGAAACAAATGACTAGGATAAACGCTAGTTGGACTTGTTTTAGTTCCTGTTGAACTCGATAAGCCGTTTCAATCGGGACTCGTTTTTGTTGGGCTACCTGTCGAACGGAATTCTTCTCGGCTAAAAGCCAGATCATCTCGCGATAGAGCTTGCGTGCCTCTGGTTCTTTACTAAACAGAGAGTATGCATCTTTACTACGATCTCGCTCTTTTCCTGCTTTAACTAATACGGGATGAAGTAAGCGATCATTGCGTAACGACCAACGAAAAACTTGTCGCCATTCTTCAATTGTTAATTGTGGAAGATTCAGTACATCCAGCGTCAATTCTTGTGTTTCCAGTTGGTCTAGGCAAGCCAGCAGCTGTCGGTAATCACGGGAAATAACTTCCCAAGAAGCAATTACTAGATGATCACCTGGTTGAGCAAAGTTCATTAACGCTTGAAATTCACTTGTCGGTGAATGCAGGGCTTCCACCTCTTGTGCACCATCCGAAAAGAGTTCGTCCACCGGGTAATCTTCCAGCATATCCAATTGTTGGGTCAGTTGAAATCCGCGTGCATAGCCAAGATTCATCGTGTCCTTCCTCTTTCTATTGAAGTTTTCCGCCTATCGGAACCCGGCCGCTGCTTGCTTCGCAGTAGCCGAGCCATCTTATTCTTTAAGTCCCGTTGATCTTTCATCAGCGAGAACAGTAAATAGCTTTGAACCAGTACAATCAGGCCTAGTACTAGTAATAATAGATAGACCATGTTCTGCCTCGCCTCTTTCGTTTATTGGGTTTTAATTTTTCCTAAGTCGTTCTTTTTGTAATCCCAGCTGTAAGGCTGCGGTGTTATATTTTCTCCATCTGCCGTTTGATTTGGTTGGAGATAAATAGTCAGCCACAATTCATTATTGGCATCAATTGTTCCTCGGTTCAGTATCGCAGGACCAGCAGTGATTGCCGTGTTGCTCTGATGGCTGGCGGCTTCGGTGGTCACATAATGGCCGAGATACTCATAAAAGGACGGAATCACTGGTTGTATAACCATCTGATCTGAATCATCTGTTAATGGCTTGGTTGTCAAAATAAAATTGGTAAATGCAGGATTGTCCGCATTCTTCCCAGAATTGACAATTGTATTGGCTTGATAAGTCGGATCAATAGCTGGATTACCACTATTAAATAGTCGATTTTTAATCTCTATATATCCTTCTGTTGGTACCACTAGTTCATTGGATGGCTTCATCACTACCTGTCGAACGTGAAGGATTGCTTTTCTTAAGGAGTAGATTGCCTTTCCTTCTTGATAGGTTGCAGAAACTGTATAGCCAGTTCCTCTTGGTGTATCATCTGTCTCCCGAAGTTCAACAAAGCTGTAAAATTCTAGACTTTTAGGTTGAACGGTAATCGTCTGGTCCAGTCGCAGTTGTTGATCAAAAAGTAGATCTCCATCTGTCACAGCCGTTCCCTGCTCATCATAGGCTTTCAGAGATATTTTCTGCGGAATAGCTGCGTTCCAACAGACATCGGTTATTTCTTCTCCTTCTGTTTGACCACCGTATTCGGAGAATTCGATATAAAAGCCGGCAACTACAGTTCCACCGCTGTAAACCCCATCATATACAACGTCATTCCAATACTTTGTTTCATTAGCTTGTGCAAATTGTAAAACACATTCATTATTCAAATTATTGTTAGGCTCATGGGACGGCGATGCTGAATAGTTATCAGGATTATTAAATCCGTTATAGACGCCAACCGGTGATTTCCCTCCTTCAGCAAAAGTTGGTTTATCAAAGAAAACCGTCCCAGCTTCTGGCCCGTTCACCCAGTACCAGTCACTTGCTGTACCTACTGCATAAGTATAGTGAGTAATATTAGGAGAGATATAGGATTCATCATCAATTCGTTTAGCTGAAGGTGTCGTCATCCTCAGCCTAGTACCTCCCAGCCAGCCATAAGTTTTTCCGATGTTGTCATAAACAAAGTCATGTTCTTCTTCTGAGGTTAACGTTGCTAGATAGCCTGTTAACCCACGATAAGACATCGTTTTGGCTCGATTATATGCCTCCATCCAAGTATGCACCTCGGGAATAAATGCATAATAATGCCTCTTCCCACTAGGATCAATCCAATACGTATAAGCTTCTTCATGAAGAATTATTTTAATGTTGCCAGAAGTATTTACCGAGTTCTTAATAGTAAATCGTAATCCTTCAAGAAATGTTTGAATGGTCGCTGCACTATTATTTGTTTCCATCGCAAAGCTGAAAGAATAATAGTCAGTTGTTTCACTATTTTCAAACGAATACCAGTCTGCTGGTAGAGTTAGCGAAGAGAAATCTTTAATCTCTGTATTTTTCGGAATTTGAACTTCAATCGACTTCATCTTATTATCCATTGTAGAATCGACAGCTAGCTCTACTAATTTTGCTTCATTACCTGTCCGTTCAATCTCAAAGTCAATCGGCTGGGTCATATCCTTGATTTGTTGGCTGGAAACAGTCCCCACATTATTGGCACGATCAACTGCAAGCACATGAACATATTTTCCAGAAGTATTTTTTTCTGTTAAGCTAAAGCTTGCCGCAGTTTCGTACTTCACTGAATCATCATTTGGTGCTACGTAAAGATCATAGTCACTAGGATCAATGCGACCAAACGCATCTTTCTTTGCTTCTACTTGGGCAGCTAAAGTTGAGGTAGGCGAGTTCGACACTTCATAAAAATAGCCTGCAATATTACTAGTAATGGTTTCTTTCACCTTATCCGAAGTTTTCACTCCACTATTTTTAGTGTTCGCTTCAACGTACCATTGATATTCTTTTCCTTTATCTGTAGCATCCACCCGAATATTTACGTTTTCTTCATTCCCACACCGAATAATAAGCTCTGGCTGTTCAGGCTTCGCGTTGTCTAATACTGTATAATCATTAGCTTTGGATTCTAACGTAATTTGTGCCAAGTTATATAGAGTATTAGCGATTATTTTTCGTTCATCAATTGTAGAACGATTTGCGCTTTCACTACTATGCCCGGTTTGAATCATCCCTGCATTTCCATTTGTTACTAAATAGAAGTTAGCCGTAGAAGTCGGGGTATCATGGATTTTGCTTAGATCCCACGTTCCAGGGTTTTTAAAATTAAGCCAAATTGTTCCGTTATGTGCGCTTCCAGCAGCTTGACCGAATGAATGTGTATAAGGTACAGTAAGTTCTTGATCATTTTCTAATTCATGAGGATATTTCATTAAATAGCCATTATTATTAACAATGACGGTAGCTGATCCTGGATATAATTCACCAAGAGCATGTTGGTTTCTCAGCTCAATCCCCAAATAAGGAGCTAAACGATTATTTTGGGTTAAATCAGCCGTTAATCCCGCCCATCCCCGTGTATTGCCAGATAACACGTCATGCCCCACCAATAAACCTCTGCCTGCATCAATAAACTCAATAAGTCTATCAACGGCTTTTTCATTAAAGGAAACATTATTATTGGCATTTGCAGTTCCTACAAAAACAACATCATATTGATATTCTCCTTGAGCATTCTTCAAGTAACCAAGAGGATCATTATTGGAATTGGTGTTAAAATCCGTGAGAGAAACTGGTGTAACATCGATTAAACCTAACCCCACAGTCGGATCACTCATCCAGTCACGAACATCATTAGGATAAACATCCGGGTAAATATTCAAAACCTTTATTGCATCCCCATACCTGGTAGAACGTACATCCCAAGTAGTTCCATCTTCTGATTGATACAGGCGATACCCTTCTGAACTTAAATCAGGAACATCATCCCAATTCAACTCAGCATAGCTTTTTTTATCGGTTCCATCCCATCGATTATCCGCGGTTAGTCGGAAAGCTCCGTCAGTTACTACTTCAGAAGCTTCGATCTTTTCTTTTTTGGGACTATCTTTGTTAGTAAAAAACGCAAACATCCCAGCAACAGCTATCATTGCTACTAAAATTCCCAAAGCGATTCGAGAATGATAATTCGTTCCTTTTTTCGACCCATTTTTCATTTCTTATCAATCCCTTTCCCTTCAACACTTATCAAATCAATGTTCTACTCGATAAAACACTCATCTCATGAGTGCTGCACTTTTTCATGAAGGGACACAGAAACCTGTATCCCTACTTATCAACCTTTGTTTTCAGTGCATCATCTACATCTTTTAATGGGGCTGTGGTTGGTGTGTTTCCTTGCCACCAAGCATCCCGGTAAGCAAATTCTGCACAATTAATCGTTTCAGCTTTCAAAATAATACTCAGCTTGGCATCGTGATACCGATCTCTTAACTGATCAGAAAGCTTCACCTTCTTGAATAGCTCACTGGTCTCTTTTCCAGGTTTAACGGCTTCCTTAATATAGTAGTAATAACCGTCTCCGCCATCTAACCAATCCGACGTAGTCATTTCTTCCAATATTAAGTCTGTCCCAATTTTCAATGGCAAGATCTGCTTGTTCTGGGCATCACCAGCTATTTCTGCTTGTACCTGTGGAGACACCATTACTCGAACGAACTGATTGATAGATCCATTGTTTTTGATTGAAACTTCTTTTTTAACTGAAAAATCTTTAGGAACCTCCGTTCGAACTTCAAAATCTTCCACAATACTCGTTTCCACCTGACCAACCCGAAAATCATTTTCTTCCCGATCTGTTGCTGTCATTGTTGCATATACCAGATAACTGCCGCCAATTAATAGGAGGAGACAACTGAATGCAATGACAAGGTATAACGTGCGACGATTTTTTCTTCGCTGCTTCATCGTGCTCCTCCTCTACTTGACTAATTTATCCTTGTATAACTGATAGGCGTGATCGCTACTGGTAATTCCCCAATCAGCAAGCAAATCTTTCGTAAGATCGTGGGCCTCCATTTCAGGAACTAATTTGTACAATGCACCTTTATATTGATTGGCATACCCTTGATTTAGGGAAATACTTTCCGTCAGATCAGTAGTTGATTCCTTTGGCTGCAAAATTTCTGAGTAGTAAAAATACCCATCTTCGTAATACCAATAGTTGTCTTTCCCACTCGCTGCAGCTGGTGTATCAAATACCTTATTCGCAGTAAAGGTTAGCTCAAATGCTGATAATGGCAGCGTACGAGCCCCACCATATACGTAAGGTTGATCAACTAGAGCCGTATCTGCTTTGTAGTAAGTATTGGAATTTACTTCGTAGGTGTTACCCACTACCCAGGTTTCAGTTCTCTTTACATCAATTAAAGTAGTAAAGCTGTCGAAAACCTTCAAATTCCCGTTACCATTCAAATTGTTTTGCGGATTGGTATCCAAACGATGATTATCCGATGTATCTACCTCAAAGCTGACAAAAAATTCCGTCAAAGATAGACGAACAATTGCCGGAACTTCTCCATTATTGGTTACTTTTATCTTTTTAGTTTTTTTCACTCCTGGTGCCCAGTCGTAAACCCGCTGGAAATCTTCTTCGATTAGCGCAGATAACGACTTATGGTTTGCGTTGGCACGGTTCACCCGTTCATCAGCAGATGTAATCCAGGCGTAGGTACTGCCTACAATTAAAAGCAAACTCAAAACAAGTGAGAAGCAGGCAAAAAGCAGCTTGCTTTTTAGAAATACACGAAAAAGATGTTGCCGTTTTTCTTTTTGGTTCATTCCTGCTCCTCCTCTCGCCGTTTTTTCCATAGGAATAATGCAATCATTACCAGTAATAAGCCAGTCAGAAACATGTAAACCATTTGTTCGCCTGTTTGCGGCAATAGCTTCCGATTAGAAGGAATTCCTTGTCCAGTGGACGGTAAATTGCCTGATCCTCCAGGTGAACTGGGGATTGTCGGTTCAGATGGTTGCGTTGGTGTTGGAGGTTCTGTCGGTTGATCCCTAGTTCCCACAAAGGTCCAATAAAACTCCAGCTTGCTTTGTTCCCGTAAATCATCATTGGTAAGATGTGCATCCATCGTGAAGCGTGCCTTCAACAGTTTATCTGTTCCGTACCTGCATACCCCCAGTTCTAAAGGAGTCTTTGACCAGTCAAAGCTGCCATCTCCTAGTATCGAACCTTGATAGATTTCCTTTTCATCCAAAAGAAGGGTTAAGGTAATGTGCTCTTTCCAAAAAATTGATCCGGTTGATCCTACTTCCTCCACTAACAGGCCTAGAGAAAAAGGGTCTTCCAGGTCTAAACTGCGGATGGTAATTTCCTTTTCATAGACCTCTCCAGGGAGAATACCGACTAAATCAATATAGTATTCTCCCTCAGAGGTGGCATACATGCCTTCAGAATCACCAATCACCAAGCCAGGAGGAAGTGTTTTGGCTGCCTCAACAGCTAGAGAACCGCTGAACAGAATGATGAGACTGAGTATTCCAATAAGTATTCTGCGCATGTTCATTCACTCCCTCCTTGCTTAAAACCTCATCAAGTTAAATACCAGCAACTAGTTTGTTTACAATTGCTAACGTATCGCCAGTTGGTGTTGAACCACCACCTAGGTTCCATCCTGCACTGTCTGTTAATGCTGCTTCTGTTGCCTGTACAGCTTCCATCTTCACAACTAAATCGAAGGATGCATTGGTGTATTCAACGCCTAACGCACTTTCGAAGACCAATTTCTTCAATAGATCTGGAGTTGTTTCACCAGATTTCAATGGAACAGTGTAGTAGAACCAGCCATCTTCTTCGTTGTATACCCATTTGCTGCTTGCTAAGGTTGCAATGTCAGTGATATCTGTTCCATAACCGACACGGATATGATTTTTACCTAAACCAGTCGTATCTGCTTGTAACCCGTAATTAGTTGAAGAAGCGATTGGTTTTTGGTCTGCTACAGTGGCTGGAGTTGGTCCAGGAATAGTAAAGCCAGCACCTAAACCAGCTGCTGTGTTCGTGTAGTTGTAGTCTACGCTGTAACGTACGCCAGTAGTTCCCAGCAATGCGTTACCTGAAGCAGCACCGGCTTCATCTGGTAAAGTAGATTTTGCCCAGTTAGCTACGGTATGCTTGTAACCATTTTCGTAATAACCGTATTTTACATTTGATACGGTGAAGTCCCAATCAACCCCATCATTACTGCTGTTTTCATTAGTTACATTAATATCACAAGTCATTGCTTGGTATTTATTTTTTGTTGCATCAAAGCCTGGATCTCCTGGATTTAAACCAGCATTGGATGGATCCGTGTAATACTCATGAACCATTTTAGTTTCCAAGTTGTTGCTAATAGATCCTGTTAGCGGATCCACTACTTTTCCACCTTTAGCTAGTAATTTTACATTGGTGTCTTGCGCAGTTAAGCCAGTGACTTGCGCAGTTGGAACAATGGCATACCCGTCATTGAACATTGCTGCTGCATTGGCATTTACTGGCATATGTTTGCCTAAACCAGGATCATTGGCTACATACGTGTATTTTGCATTAGCTGTAGTAGCTGGATCGTACTTCACATCCCCTTTTTCAGTTAGATGCTTCAGCACTTCTTCATAAGAAATTCGGACAAATACACTGGCATTCCCTGTATTGGAAACCGACACTTCCTTCTTCGCTTCTGTCCCTGCAACTAACGGCATTGGTTCCCATTGTTCTTTCAATACCACACTGTCGTCATTTACCGCCGCGGATTCTGCCCGGTTAATCCGTTGATCCTGAGCAGTAATCCAGGCAAACGTCCCAGAGATGGCTGCGATTAACGCCAAAGCTGCTGCGGCAGCCATCAGCTTTTTCTTTTTGCTGTTCTTCTTCATTCCTTTTTCCTCCTATACATCCTTTTTTCTTTTTTTATATAAACACTCGCAACTTACGAGCGGTTATACCCCGTTGGATACCCATTTCTTTTTATTGGTCGTTTGGCTGGTTCTGGTTGCAGAAAATAAGCTTTCAACACCAAGAAGAAGCCAAAAGTCGATAGCACACACACAATACACAGCCACAGATTTTCCTGCACAAAGTTTAAGATACTGCCCATTTTGGGAACGACAAACGTCACTTTTCCTCGCACACGATCAGCGGAAATGGGCGGATCCTTGCTTTTGTTGGCATCCCCTTTAGTGACAATGTAGTCACCCTTTTCCCCATTTAGTTCATCTAGCCGCTCCACCATTCTATGGGTCAGGTAACGATCGCCCTCACCGACTTGGAAAGTGACAATATCGCCTTCTTTGACTTGACTGCCGTCAGTCATCTTTACCAGTACGATATCCCCAGCATAGAAACCTCGTGAAGGAGAATCCGGTTGCGGTGCCATGGAATCGGTCAACACTTGATAAAAGCGATAACCAAAAATAGCGGCATCGGATTTTTCACTAAAGGCAAACATCAAGGAGCTAAGTAAAATACCAATCGTCAACGTGTAGAAAAACAGATTGTAGATAAACATAAAGATTTTTCGATTGGTTGATTTTTTGGCTTCCTGTAAAGGCAATGCCGTTTGTGGCGGAGCCATTGGCCGCTGCGGTCGTGCTCCTCTAGGTGGCGGCATTCGCTCGCGATCGTAAACGTCAGCATACGACGGCCGCGGGTTACGCGGTATCCGATTTGGCGGATAATCTTCAGTATGTCTTCCTCTAGGATGGCCGTATTGTCCCTCCCGTTTTCTTGATTCTTCATACATTCGTTCAGCCGGTCGTCTTGGAGCAGACCCTCTAGGATTCGGATAGTCTTCTTCATACTCGTATCCTCGAGAAGAGCGGCGACTAGAAAGGGGCCGTTCTTCACGGTAAGATGGTCGTTCTTCATGCTCGTAGTCCCGTTCTCGATAACCTCGTTGTCTTGGCATAGCTCCCCTTCTTTCATTGTGCCGTTCGATTGCCTGTCACCTCTTTTGCCGGTCGCTGAGTGATTGGTGGAATTGTTACCACTGTTTGTTTGGTCTCGCTTGTTAGAATGTTTGTGTTTTCAGGGGTACTTGATTCCGTTTTTTCGTTTTTTATCTGCTCTACGGAAGATTCTGTACTTTCCTCTGAGATTTCTAGGTCTTTGGATGAAGGATTTTCTTCTTCCGCATCAGGATCAGCATCAAATACCGTTAAGTGATAGGTTTGGATCAACGCATTTAGCTTTTTGTCGTAGAACGTATCAGTGGCGTATTTTCCTGTCAGTCCTTTCGTCGCCACTTGGTAACTCTCTGCATATTCTTTCCAAGTTGCCTGATAAAAGCCTGCATTCCCCGAAATACCCTTTTTCAGTAACACCGCATAGTCTTCTAAAGATTCTTTGTAGCTTGGATACTGCCGAAAAGCCGATTGAATCGTGTACAACTGACCGTTTCCTTTGTCTTCTTGCGTATTAAATGACACGTTTTTCCCTTGATAACTCCCTTTAATTCCAAATAAATTGTGATGCGGTGGTCGTGCCAACTGACTGTTGCCTGATCCTGTTTCTAAGATCGCTTGGGCAATCATGACTGAAGCATATAAATCTTCCTGCCAAGCAATTACTTGCGCATCTTTCCCTATGACTTGAATGAAGGCTTCGGTTGTCTGATTTTTACTTACCGAGAATTGGTAGTTTTCCTCTACTTTTTTTGCAGGCAGATTTGTTTGAATCTTATTCGTTACTTCTGAAATGAGTAGTGAAGATTCATTCGATTCTTCTGTTTTTTCTAATTCACTGGACAATATAGTCGATGTGCTTGAATTAGATGCTTCGCTACTTCTGCTTTCTTTTATGGAAGAAGCTAAAGATATTGTTGATTCGACTGGTTCGCTAGCTGTACTACTGCTAGCGATGATTCCATTCTCTGTACTTGCCGCTGTCTCCAGTTGGAAATCAGCTGATTCCCTCACTTCTGCTAAAACGATTTGTTTTATTGATAGCTGATTTCCAGTAATTAAAATAATGCCCAGTGCCAAACTGCCAAGCAGAATTTTACCCTTCATTAGGCTCCCGCCTTTCATGCGACGGTGGTCGCGGCTTTCCTCTCGGCCTTCTTGGTCTGGCAGCTGCTTGTTTCAGCTTCAATAGGACATTATGGTAATACAACGCAGTCATCCGTAAATAAAGTGCCAAAAGCATTAGCAATAATAGAAGAAACAATTGACTAACAGTGACTACCTCTTGAAAATCGGTAAAATAGAAAAAAATTCCTAATACAAGAACTCCTAACAGCACCACCAAGGAAAACAACCAGTAAACCCAATACCAAAAGGTGTACCATTCAATTTTTTCTTGCAATGTTTTCATTTATTACTGTTCCCCTCTTGGACGATACCTAAAATTTGTTTTTCTGAGACTAAGCCAAAGATGCGGCTGTCTTTAGAAATGGTGCGATTGTCTCCTAGGACAAAATAATAGCCTCCAGGAATCGGTTCATTTGAGATGCTTTCCCAAACAAAGTCCTCTGTTCGATAGGCGAAAGCGTCGGCTATTACTTCATGGTTAACGAGTAACTCACCAGCTTGATAATCAATTCGTTCCCCTGGCAAACCAATCACTCGTTTCAAATACAACTCGTCGGGCGAATCCGGCGGGTGAAGGACCACCACATCGAAACGTTTCGGCTTGCGATGGGCTTTCACTTGGACAATCTCTTGTTCCCAATAAGTGGGATTCATGGATTCACCACTGACAAAGTATTTCGGATACAACCAGTAATAGGTCCGGAATGCAATAAGAAATATGAGGTAGCAAAGAACAAACAAACCTGCCAGCTTTGAAGCTATTGACCACTGAAATCTCCGACCTCAGCCAACCTCCTGAGCTTCTTTGACTGGTGTATCCTGTTGTTCTCGAACCATTCGTTCGAGTAATGCACTTTCTCCTTGAAGCAAATCAAAGTAAGCCGCCTTACTTAACAAATTGTCGTAATCCATCTTCATCAACTTGACATAAGGCTTTCTAAACCAGGGTCTGGCATGCACCTTGGCTCGAGACTCGATTACCTGACATTCATACAAGACAAAGTGAATGTCTCTCGCCGAAAGATTCGCTTTAATTTGTTTGACTTGATCTCGCTCGTAAACCAGTTTATTTCCAGTGACTGTCATCTTTTCCGTCTTGTTAATTAACTCCCCGTTTAGATGCCACATCTGTTCTAGGAAGCGAGCTTTTTGTAATAGATAGGTGTACTCCCGCAAACTAATCTTGATTCGTTTGTCCCAGTCGTTTTCTTCGCTACTCTTTTGATCAAAGTATTGAATCCCGCTGTAAAGCATGGAGAGCTCCAGTTTCTCAATCACCATTTCCAGTTTTTGATTCACGGCCCGCAGCCGAGCTTTGCTTTGACTCTCTTGCCGAACCTCTTCTTTCTGGATTGGATCCACAGGTACTGTGGATTCTTGAGTCTGCTTGATTATTGGTTTGCTTGGACTGGGCTCTCCATTTTGTTTTTCTTGAACAATCCCTTCAGAAAAATGTTGTTCTGCCATTTCTAACAATAATTGTTCTGCTTGCTCCAAATTATTCTCTGTATTCATTGGAAATTGTTGCTTTAAGCTGTCTTCCAAATGAATCGCAAAAGGGAAGCCTGTTTCTCTATAAACCAACGGAATAAAATCAAAGCGATAGACTTGTCGGCCATACTTGGGTTCTTCCGTCTGGGCCTTAATCCAAGCGAACTGTGGAAAGAATTGATGTAGTGATTGCCAAAGTGCCTTCCAGTTTAATGTTCCTGGGATCAAAAGTAATTCGACATGGTAGCTGCTATTCATTAATCGAAATAATTGCTCAAAGTGCTGGTAAATCTTTTCCCGTTGCTCATCATTCAATGTGCCATGTGGGGCATATAAATATTCACAGGCTCGTTCAATTTCTTCTAACAGCGGCTGTGAAACCAACTCCTCCTGCATGGTGGGAGCCGGTGTTGGATAAAGGGTAAGTTGGTTCTGTGATTGCTTCACCGAAAAACCTCCCCTCTTCTATTCGTCATCCAATAAGTTGTCGCTTGTCGCTAACAAACGCACAAAAAACTGGGTCGTTTCTTCTTGTACTGAACGCAGACGTTTACGATAGTTTTTAATCTCTTGCTTCATCACCCGTAATTCCAGTGAAGCATCATGAATGACTTGATGGGCTTCTTGTTCTGCCTGGCTGCGAATACCTTTAGCTTCATATTCTGCTCGTTCCAAAATTGCTCGTTCCTGCTTCTTGGTTTCAATCAGAATCGTAGCCAGCTCTGCCTTCATCTCTTCATTTTCTTTTTGGGTTTGTTTCAGCTCTTCGACTTGTCGGCGTGCTTGAATCAAGGCCTCGGTTTGATTGGTTTGACTATCTTTCAAATCAGCTTTTAGCTGTTCTACTTTATCCGTTAATTCCTGAATCTCACGATCTTTATCTAGTTTCAGCTGTTGTAATTCTTTTTTATTCTCTTTTTTCAGTTGTTCTGTTTCAGACTGATGTACCTGAAGCGCTTGATCTTTCTCTGACAAGGTGGTTGCCATAGTAGTCATTTCAGTTTGTTTGACTTCCAACTGATGCTTTAACTGAGCAACGGTTTCTTCCAACCGTTCCACTTCTTGTTGCAGTGGTGACTCTTGTCGTATTGGTTGTTCTTCCTCAAAAGCGGGTGAGTGCTTTGGTTCAGGCTCACCACCATAACGATTGTCATAACGTTCCTCTGCAGAAGGCTCCGCCCGTCTGCGTGAGCGCCGATCTCCACGGTCATAGTCCCGATAATTTTCTACTGGCCGCTCATATTCTTCTTCGGGATACGCATCATATCCGTAATCATCTTCGTACCCTTCGTCATAGTCGTCGTAATAGTAGTCGTCTTGATTCGTTTCTTGATAGCTATCCTTCTTCTGTTTGCCAAATCCAAACATGCCGCTTCCTCCTCTATCCACTAACTCCTAAATACTGCTTTTTGATAATTCTGCTTGTTTCATCTATACTTTTAGCAAGCACAAAAAAGCTGCTTTTTTCATAGTCTTTGGAAGACTATGAAACCTCCCTAAAGGCCTATCAGGCCAACAAAAAAAGACCGTCCTTTGACGGTTGTTGACGGTATAAAAAATGGATGTACTCTTTTTCGTCACTTCAATTAAACAATTTCTCCGAAAAATAAAACAAACAGTCACACAAAGACCTTAAAATCCTTAACTTATTACCTCACCCTTAAAGAAAACGCTTACCTAGAAAAAGATAAAAAAAGCCTCCCCAATGAAGAATATCGTCTTTTTTGAAAACGGTTTAGCTAATTGCCTTCTCCATTTGACCAACTACCTGGAATCGTTGTTCCATGAGAGAACCTGCGTATGTATCTAAGGTCATTTGCGTGGAGCTATGTCCCATTAAGGCGCTGACACTCATGATATCCCCCCGACTTTCTAAGCAGCGAGTCGCAAAGGTATGTCTCAATTGATGGAAATGGATTGTCGTCAATTTAGCTTTCTCGCGAATCTTATGAAAATGATACGTCAACAGTCTTGGCTCTACGGGTTTCTCATGATTGGTGAGAACAAATTTTCCTTTTGCCTGCTGCTTTCGTTGCAATAAGACTTTTTTCAGTGTCTGACTCATTGGAATCAAGCGCGTGGAAGAAGCTGTTTTTGAACTGGTATAAACTAACTCAGTTTTCTTCCCATTGAATGCCCCGATGATACGCTGCACCGTTGAATGAACATGAATCAAGTTGTTCTCAAAATCAAGATCTCCCCAAGTAAGAGCAGAAATCTCTCCGATTCTCAAACCAGCATGAAGAGCCAGCAACGTTGCGATTCCGCGCCCTTTCTTTTCCGACAAAGCCAGAGTTTCCAAGCCTTTTTGTTCCTGTTTTGTAAGGGCCTGATTCTTATTCTTCACCAATTTAGGCAGCTTTACTGAAGCAAATGGATTCTCATTAATCATTTTTTTCCGAATGGCTAGATTGATGCATTGCTTGGTAATGCGGAAGACCGCATGAATTGTTGAAGGCTTCAGTGCTCGCTTTTCTAAGTTCTTTAATAAAATTTCTGCCGCGTCTTCATCCAATTCGTTTAAATTATATTCACCAAGAATATTCAATACATAATGCTCCAGTTTATGCTCATAATTTGCATAGGTGGACTGCTTCACCTTGGCCTGAACCTCCTGAAGCCACAGGTAGGCCCACTCATTAAAGCTGATTGCGGAAGTTCCCTGATTACTTTGGATAAATTGATAATGCAGCTTTAAGGGATACAGCTTTTCACGGACTTCTTTTAAAGTCTTGCCGTACACTGATCCATACATAGTTTTGCCCTCTGCGTTTTTGCCTTTGGAATAGCGGCCCTCCCAGCGTTTGTCTTTGCGGCGATAGATATTTTCACCTCTGCGCATGTTTTCACTTCTTTCTATTATATTCATTAAGGACGTGATTTTTGACGGTGAATAGATTTTCCGTCTATTTCAGGGGATTCCTACTCTGTTAACCAGGGCAAGAAGTTCCAAAGAAATAATTTTAATTATTTTTATAAAACATATTGCGTATTTCTACCTCCTAATCTATAATTAGACTAGTTAATAATCCACAAATATAAATAAACATAATTACTTACGAAATCATCTCATAGTCTTCCAAATACTATGAAATAAATTCAATTCTTTCAGTCATTCATCATTATTGAATGGCTTTTTTATTTCCAAAGATTAATAACCCCTTGTACATTATATAGATTAACCAAGCTAAAAAAACGATAATTTTTGTTAGATACATCAAAAATATTGATAAGATTTATTTTTGAGTCTATCCGTCTCCTTAGTTAATCATTTCTTCGCACAATAAAAAGAAGCACCTGCCATCGAGTACTCCGTTCGCAGATGCTTCTTTTCTTTATTCAATTTTAGTTCAACACTCTTCCGGCACTTTCAAATGGATACCAGCTGACATGAGTAATTTTCACGACATCACCTGGCTGCGGTGCTTGGATAAAGTATCCATCTCCAATATACAATGCCACATGGTGAGCAGGCCTGCCCCAGAAAACTAAATCGCCTGGCTGCACTTCATTAATCGGTATTTCCTTCACTGCTGCCTGTTGGGCTTGGCTGACTCGCGGAATTCCAATCCCATTTTCGGCAAAGACCCATTGCATAAGTCCACTACAATCGAAGCCGTTTGGAGTAGTACCACCCCAGACATATGGAACACCAAGGTATTTTTTAGCTGACAAGATGATCGCTTGAGCTTTGTCCGAAACTTCTTCATCCGTCGATAAGCTTTGACCTAAGATAACTTGATCTAGTAGCGCTTGTTGCTGCGACTTCAAGGCTTCTTCCTGTCGGCGTTCTTCCTCTTGTATCTGAGCCAGTAAGGCTTCATTGTCCTTCAGTTCTTTTTCCAGTTGTTCCTTGCTGGACTGTTGCGTTGCCATCGTAGCGTTTAATTGTTCTTGAGTGGCTTGATATTCTGCTCGTTTTTTCTCCAGCTCTTTTTGCTGCTTGGTAAGGTTCTCGGTTAATTCGGTATATTCCTTAGCTTTGGCATCATCCGATTGACGAACCTTCTCAACTCCTTTGATGGAGCTTAGCATTTTTGACCAGCCCTCTAATTGAAAGAAATTCACTTTCCGATCGGCATCCTTCAGTTGAATGGCTCGTACTCGTTCTTGAATTTCCTTTTCCAGCTGTGTCAGCTTGTCTGTCGTATCCGCCACTTTTTTCTCCTGAATAATGATTTCTTGATCTAAGCTTTGGATCTTTTTTTCTTGCTGCTCTTGTTCCACTACGGTTGTTGAAATTTCATCATTTAGTTGGCTCAAGCGCTCCTGCAATTCCGTAATCGCCTGTTGAGCTTCTTCTTTCGGCTCAGCGTGGGCCGGAGTCATGAAACAAAATAACCCCATACTTACGATAACCGCTATGTACAACTTTTTCATTTAAGCACCTCTGTTCTTACCCTTTTTCGACCTATACTAACTCTTGCTTGCTTCAGCATTCATATCAAAAGATGCTTGCCATCTTGTTCGATCAAATGAAGCTGGTAATTTTCTTTTACAAATATAATGTATAAAAATGTGTTCCCTTCATTATATTCATATTTGAACGCGACTAGCAAGACCCTATGTACAAATATTTTTGCTTTTTTTAACTTAAATATAGCAAGCACCAACTTTTTTACTATTTAGAGCTCTGCCTTGTCGAATAATTCGTTGTCTCGTTTTATGAGAACTCGATAAATAAAAAAAGAGAGAAGGTAACTTGACCAATAGATGGTTAGTTATTCTCTCTCATTTGTTAAAATTATTCGCTTATTTACAGTTTTTTAAGCAACTTCTACTTTTGAATCTTCTTCCTTCTCTTCAGGCGCCTTCTCGATTATCTCCGAACCTTTTTTAATTTTTCCTCGTTTGACAATTCCAACCTGCATGACGATACAGATCAGCATTAAGGTTCCAACAAAAATTTTGGTCCACCAAGAGCTTAGTGTTCCCTGAAAATCCACCATTGTTCGAATCACTCCTGAGGTTAATACACCAATAAATGGGCCAAACAGTGAACCGACACCCCCTGTCAGCAGTACGCCGCCAATCACACAGGCGGCTATGGCATCCATTTCCAGTCCTTGTGCATGCAATCCATAGCCAGAAAGTGTATACAACGTAAACATAATCCCTGCCAGAGAAGAGCTGAAGCCGGAAAAGCTGTAAACTAAGATTTTCGTCCGCTCAACAGGCAGACCCATTAAAACTGCGGATTGATAATTTCCTCCCATTGCATAAATCGTACGTCCGAATTTAGTAAATTTAGAAAGATAGACACAAACCAATAAGAATACCAAAGCAATCAGGACATTCAACGAAATAAAGTAACCTGGCAATAGGTAAATCTTAAACTGCGAGATTGCATGAAAGGTATCATCTGTAATCGGAATGGTTTTTACATCGATCAAGTAGCAGACACCTCTAGCAAAAAACATTCCGGCTAAAGTGACGATCCACGGATGTAGCTTGAAATACTGAATTAAGAAGCCCTGCAAGGTTCCAAATAGACTCCCAACTACTAAGCAAATCAAGATCACTGCAAATGCTGGCAAACCAGCTCTTAACAAACCAGCAGCAATCATACTAGTCATCGCAATTACCGCACCAACTGACAGGTCAATGCCTCCTGTCAAAATAGTGAAACAAATACCGCAGGCTAAAACAATGACGTGTGCATTGCTAATCAGCAGGTTCAAGATTACGCGCAACGACAGAAAATTGCTATACATTACTGAGCCAGCTAAAAACAATAGCAGAAAAATACCCAGGGCTGCGAAAAGCGGCAGGCTATTTGCTTTAATTTTTATTTTACTCTTCAATCGAAACACCTGCTTTCTTAAATGGAAGGTGCTGGGTCCATTCCTTTGTTCGTTCCGAAGACAGTAAGACAACGAAAATGACTACAATCGCTTTTACCACCATAATAGTTTCTGCTGGTACGCCAAAGGTAAAGATCGTCGTTGTCAGCGTTTGAATAAACAGTGCACCGACGACGGTTCCCCCTAGATGAAACTTGCCGCCATCCATTGATGTTCCTCCTAGGACGACTGCTAAAATAGCATCCAGTTCTAGGTTTAATCCGTTGTTGTTGCCATCTGCACTGGATACATTGGCACTTTCCATCATCCCAGATAAAGCAGCCAGCATGCCGCACACGATGTAGCAGAACCATAGGATTTTCTGAGTATCAATACCTGAATAGCGGGCCGATTCCTCATTAATTCCGACTGCTTCAATGCCTAGGCCTAGAGATGTTTTACGCGTGACAAAATAAATAAGCAAGGTGACTGCAACCATCAAAATTGTGGCAAAAGGAATACCGAACACGTAGCCTCGCCCTAAAAAGGAATAAGCTGGACTAGTAATAGTTAAAATTTCTCCATTAGAAATAATTTGAGCCAGCCCCCGCCCGACTGTCATCAATATTAAGGTGGCAATCATCGGCTGAATGTTCAAGCGAGCCACCAATAATCCGTTCCAAATACCACAGAGCATTCCTGCCAGCAGGCCTGCCAAAATGGCAACTGGAACAGCCGCACCAGAAACACCTAGCAGATAAACAGCGGTCATCGCTCCTAATGCACTGACTGAGCCTACGGAAATATCAATGCCTCGCGTGGCGATTACTAACGTCATTCCCAGAGAGACAATCACCAGGGAAGCCCCGCGGTTTAATACATCAATCATCGAACCGTATAGATGACCATCCGTAATCGCTATTTTAAAGAAGCTGGGAGAAAAAATTAGATTAAACAGCAAAATCAAGCCTAATCCAATCACCGCCCACAGCTCTTTCATCGTTAAAAGTTTCTTCATGTTTTTACACCGCCTCTCCGGCAATCGCCTTCATAATGTTCTCTTCAGAAATTCGTTCTTCAATTAACGTCCCCACCTGCTCACGGTCCCGCATCACCAAAATACGGTCGCAGCAACGAATCATTTCTTCATATTCTGAGGAAATGAACAAGATGGACATTCCTTCTCTTGAGAGTTTCAAAATCAATTGTTCAATTTCCCGTTTCGAACCGATATCAATCCCTCTGGTCGGTTCATCTAAAATCAGCAGCTCCGGCTCAGTTACCAGCCAACGTGCCAGCAGGACTTTTTGTTGGTTCCCACCGGACAGCTCACCAATTTTCTTCTCGGCATTGGGTGTTTTGATATTTAACAGCTTGATGTATTTATCGGCTATTTCCTTTTGCTGCTTTTCCGGGATCTTTTTTAAGCCTTTGCGTGCCTGCAACGATAAAATGATATTTTCTCGAATGCTTAAATCAGCAACGATTCCTGAAGCTTTGCGATCCTCTGAACAAAAGCCCATGTTTTCCTTGATTGCCTTTTGAGGAAACATTCGTTTTATTTCTTCCTGGCCGATGTACAGCACACCGCTGTCAAATTGCTTTGCGCCAAATAATAATTCCGCAATTTCACTGCGGCCCGATCCTAAAAGTCCAGCTAGGCCTAATACCTCCCCTTTGCGAATATCCATTGAATAGTCGTAAAGCACTCCTCGCTTAGTTACCTTTTCCATCTTGGCGAAAATTTCTCGGGAATACTCTTGATCCTTGCGGAAGGCGCGAGTATCCTCATCCTTGAATTCCTGACCGATCATTTTGGTAACTAATTCAATTTGGCTTAATTGACTGGCCAAATATTCGCCTACAAACTTGCCATTTCGCAAAACAGTAATTCGATCGGAAACAGCATAGACCTGATCCAAAAAGTGCGTGACAAACAGAATTGCCATGCCTTGCTCTTTTAAGTTCCGTATAATACCAAATAATTGTTCTACTTCGTTTTCATCCAAGCTGGAGGTTGGTTCATCTAAAATCAGGACACCTGCTGACATATCTACCGCTCGAGCAATCGCAATCATCTGTTGGATAGAGACAGAATAATTGTCCAAGGTTTCGGTGACGTCTACCTGGATGTGCAGCGATTCTAATAATGCCTTGGCTTTTTGGTTCATCGTTTTCCAGTCTACACGCCCCTGCTTCATGGGCTGCCGGCCAATGTAAATATTCTCAGCTACTGTTAAATTGGGGCATAGATTGATTTCTTGATAAACCGTACTAATTCCTTCTCTTTGCGCTTCTTCGGGACTTTGAGGATCAATTTCTTTGCCGTTTAAGGAAATTGTTCCCTGTGTCTTGGTGTGTACGCCAGTGATCACTTTGATCATCGTTGATTTTCCAGCACCGTTTTCTCCCATTAAGGCATGGACTTCCCCTTTGTATAAGTTCAATTGCACGTCATCTAAGGCCTTCACACCAGGAAACTCCTTGGATACATGCTGCAAGGCTAATACCACTTCTTCCAATAGTTCTCACTCCCTTGTAGTGTCAATAGTTGGAGGTTGTGACAGAAGCGTTCAGCTCCGAGAAATAAGACGGATAATCCGAAAATTGCTGAGAGACACAACGGACATCGGAGTTGATGTCGAACAGTACCTACCCGGAGCTTCTCATATTTTTGCGATTATTCGGCTTATTTCCGAAGGAGTTGCTTCAGTCACACCGATTATACGTTTTTAGTGACTGTGACGTTTTATGTCACAGTCACTTAAGGTTAATATGGTCGAGGCATGTTTTCTTCGACATTCTTTGCATCAAAGATTCCTTCTTCAACGAAGACTTCTTTTTCAACATCTTCTCCGTTTTTAATCTTTGTTGCAGTCTCCATAATGTCTTCTCCTGACAATGGATTACATTCAATGACTGCATTGATTTTGCCGTCTTTGATTTGCTGCAAAGCATCATTGGTTCCATCAAAGGAAATAATGATGATGTCCTTACCTGGCACTTTTCCGACTTCTTCAATGGCTTGGATAGCTCCCATAGTCATATCATCGTTCTCTGAAACCAGCACGTTGATTTTATCCCCTGAGGATTTTAAGAAAGCTTCCATTACTTCTTTTCCTTCTGCACGAGTAAAGTTACCAGACTGCTGCTCAATAATTTTCCAGTTTTTATTCGCCTTTACTCCTTCTTCCAGCCCTTCCGTACGTCCGACCTGAGCAGAAGAACCGGTTGTTCCTTGAAGATGTGCAATATTCATTTGTTCTTGATCCTTGCCTTGTTCCTTCAAGTAACCTTCTAACCAAGTAGCAGCCTTCACACCTTCCTCTTTCATATCAGCACCAATCCAAGAGGTGTACAGCTCATCTACATTTTTCCCAGTGATTTGGCGATCTACTAGAATAACTGGAATATTTGCATCCTTGGCCTCAGTTAAGACGGTTTCCCAGCCGGTTTCAACAACCGGTGCTACCGCAATTACATCTACTCCCTGTTGAATAAAATTGCGAATTGCAGAGATTTGGTTTTCCTGCTTTTGCTGGGCATCAGAGAATTTAAGCGTAATCTTGTCATTGTTTTTAGCCGCATCCTGAACAGATTTTGTATTGGCTGTTCGCCATTGGGACTCTGCACCTAGCTGAGAAAATCCGACTGTTACCTTACCATCAGATTTGTCATCTGCTTTGGCATCGCCTCCTCCATTTCCACACCCTGCTAAAAAAGCGCCACAAATTACTAACCCTAACATTGTTTTAAACAGATTTTTTTTCATTGACTGTTTGCCTCCTTTTTTCTTATGAGTTAAGTGTAAGCGTTTGTTGCTAGCGGTTTCATTCTTATTTTTGGGTAAAATCTTTGAATATTTTCGCTTCACCGCAGCAGGATAACGCTTTCTTGGATATCTTTTGATTTTTCCTTGAAATTCTTTTGATCCCTGTTGATTCCTGAAAATTAACGGGTTAGGCCATTCACCAAAATGCCGGCATCGGTTATTATTAATTTATAGGATTAGCTAACTTAGGAGGGAAGTTATGAAGAAGCGGATCACACTTTTGTTGTTTATTTTCTTGAGCTTTTTGGTTGGTGGCTGCGAGGAAAAGTCCGAACCGGAAAAAGAGATTGTCATCGGTTTTTCTCAGCTGGGAAGTGAAAGCGCTTGGCGTGAGCGCAATACACAATCAATTTTAGAAGCGGCTGAAATGACTGATTATAAGATCCTATTTGCAAATGGCCAGCAAAAACAAAATAAGCAAATCAAAGATCTCCGCTCCTTTATTGCTTCAAGAGTAGATGTGATCGTTCTATCCCCTATTGTTGAGACTGGCTGGGAGAATGTTCTGGAAGAAGCCAAGGAAGCGGATATCCCTGTAATCTTGAATGATCGCAGTATTGTTGTAGATGATCCCAGTCTGTATCAAACACTAGTTGGAACTGATGGGATTGCCCAAGGCAGAAGAGCCGCTGAATTTTTACAAAAGAAATTTGCTGGTTACGAGGACTCGATCGAAATCGTAGAAATTACCGGGACCCCTGGCTCCTCCTCAGCTGAAAAACGTGGAGAAGGCTTTCGCGAGATAATAAATACCGATCCTCGCTTCAGCATTATCACTTCAGAAAACGGTGATTACATGCTATCAAAAGGAAAACAAGTGATTAGAAAGCTGGACCAAGCAGGACAATTGGAAAACATTGATGTCATCTTCAGCCACAATGATGACATGACCGTAGGAATTGTGGAATATTTAGAAACGACTACAATCGAACCTGGGAAAGATATTGTGATTGTTTCTGTAGATGCCCAGCAGGAAGCGATTGAGCTGTTAAAAGCAGGCAAAATTAATTGTACGGTGGAATGTAATCCCAATAGCGGACCTAAGCTGATGACCACCATTAATCATTTATTGAACAACGGAAAACTGGAAAAGCATAACTACCTTTCTGAACAGGTTTTTTCCGAGTTTTCTGATTTAGCTGCCATCAAGGATCGGGGGTATTAATGTTGAAGCTAAAGGCGCTCACTGCTACCAGTATTCAAGGGGCCTTACATTTTAGTCATCGGCTGATGATTTTGTTAACGGTTTTGCCAGTCGTATTGATTTCCTTGTTTTATTTCATCAGTATGAATCAGTACCGCAACATCATTAAAAATGTAAACAACGCGGATGAAATTCGTTCCTCCGCTCCTGCTGAGATTAACAATGCGCTCTGGTATCAAGTTGCCGGAAAAGCCACCGATGAACAGAATCCGATTGCGGTTATTACTATGTATGCTGAAAAATTAACCGAGTTAAAAGCTGCGGCTTCTACTACTGAATTGCGGCAAACAGCTGTTGTTGCCTCCCGTATCTTAGAAACCGTAGAGCATTATGCTTGGCGCATTGACTCTAATATCAACAACAATCTTCCCGTGGAGGAAAATGAAAAAGTTCTAGAGGAAATTTATGAAGTCAATGAGCTACTGGAAGATACGTTAGGAGAGTATGTAGCCAGTGAAATTAACGTAGCTGCTCAAAAGAATAATTACATGTCTACCGTCATTATTGTGCTGGTTATTTTAGAGCTGCTCCTTGTTTTTGCTTTGTTGATTTTCATCCGTTCTTTCCAGCGCTACTTGGACCGCACGATTCAGGAGCCTATCACCAATTTTTCCCAGATGACTGCTGAAATTTCTCAGGGAAATTGGCAAGCACGGGTCGATCATGTTCATGTCACCGAGCTTGACTCACTAGGGAATAACTTGAATCAAATGGCTAATCAGATTGAACGCTTATTCGATGAAAATACACAAAAACAAAAAAGTCTGGCTTTATCAGAAATGAAGGTACTGCAGGCGCAGATTACCCCTCACTTCATTTACAATACCTTGGATGCCATCGTGTCCTTAGCCCAGCAAGGCGACAATCAACGGGTGGAGGAAATTACCTACGCCTTGTCGAATTTCTTCAAAATCACCTTAAACAAGGGGAACGAGTGGACCACCGTTTCCACAGAGATGAAGCATGTAAAAAGCTATCTGGATATTTTGAAAACCCGTTACGGCCCTATTTTATCCTACGAAATCACTGTTGATCCTAGCTTGAATCAAGAAGTTATCTTGAAAATGATTTTACAGCCGTTAGTAGAAAACGCGGTTTATCATGGGATTAAAAAAAGCCGAAAACGTGGTTTAGTAGAAATTCTAGCTGGCAGAAAGGATCAACAGCTCTTTTTCACGGTGACAGACAATGGCACTGGAATGACGGAAGCAGATTTAGCCAAGGTGAAAGAGAATCTAGAAAAGGTCATCACCGATGAAGACTTTTCAAATCAGCTTCACGGCTATGGCTTATACAACGTGTATCGCCGCTTAAAGCTTTATTTTGCTGATGAAGCTGAACTGTTGATTGAAAGTCACTATGACATGGGAACGAGTGTAACAATTATTTTGCCAGAAAAGGGTGAAAAAAATGACTGATCAGTCCTTACTGAAGGTATTTATTGTTGAAGATGAATTGCTGATTCGAGAAAGTCTGCGAAATCTTTTGGTGACCTACGAAGAGTCCCATCAGATTGTTTACGCTGGTGAAGCCAGTGATGGAGAAATTGCTCTATCTATGATGCGGGAGATTAAACCAGACATTCTATTGACCGATATTCGCATGCCTTTTATGGATGGTTTAACTTTAGCCAAGTATGCAAAGGAGCTGTTTCCTTGGCTGCATGTGGTAATCATCAGTGGCCATCAAGATTTTGAGTATTTACAAGAAGCGATTACTGTTGGAGTAGACGGCTATTTAACAAAGCCCATCCTGTCGAAAGAATTAGATGATGTGCTGAAACGGATTCGGGGCAAGCGTGAAAAAAAGCTGCTGGAGCAAAGCAATCCTTTAAATCAGGAGATCATGATTGATTTTGAGTATTATAAAGAACATTTTGTGAAGAAGCTGAAGGAAGGCAAATACAGTGCAGATGATTTGTTTGAACGTGAAAAACGCTTGGCTATCACATTTGTTGGTAAGACCTTTACGATTTTGACTGCCAAGCTGGAGCCGTTATCGGCGAATAAATCCTTTTATTACCAACTCATCACTCGTTTTTCTGAATTGTTTCAAGCAGATGATCATGTATTATTAACTATATTCGATAATTTTACAATGGTCGGCATAATTGCAGGCAACAGCTTTAAAGAATCCCTGAATAAGGCCTATTATGTTGCTGACATTATTCAATATGAATTACGCAAACAAGCCATCGAAACCTTCTTAATTGGGATCGGCAGCACAACGAATCGCCTTTCCGAATTGGCTTCAGCCATTCAAAAAAGTGAAGATGCTCTTGCTTTAACGAGCTTTTCTCCTCAACAACAGATTGTTGAGCTGACTGTTCCTTCTTCAAGAGTACCCAAGGAATTTTCAGTTACCTTAATGAAGCTGCTAGAAGCGGAAAGCTTGAACATTCCTGAAATATTAAAGGACATAGAAACGATTCAAATCACAGACAAAACCACCAATCCATTAATATTAAACCAAGCCATTTTAGACACCTTCTTTTTATGGATTAAGCAAATGGATGAGACAAGCTACGACGAATTAACGCAGGAATATTCCAGCAGCAACCTTGAAATGATTTGCCAGACTCCTACCCTGTTTAAACTGACAAGTCGCTTGCTTTTGGAAGAGGTGGAACGGCTAAAAAAACAAGAACGGACAGACGGGGCTCATTCAAGAGCAGACTTACTGATCCAAAAGTGTGTGGACTACTTGCGAGAAAACTACAATAACCCAAATCTTTCCTTGCAGTTTCTAGCTGACCATCTAGAATTAAGTCCGGCCTATTTAAGTACTATTTTTTCGCAAATCGAAGGCATTACCTTTATTGACTATTTAACAAATATTCGGATGGAGCAAGCCAAAAAGCTGTTGACTGAAACCCAACACAAAATAATCGATATTACCTTTGAAATAGGCTACAATGATCCCAATTATTTCAGCTTTACCTTTAAGAAGAGAAATGGATTGTCTCCAAAGGAATATCGGAAACAGCATACAAAAAAGGCAAGGTATGACGATCAGAGTCACTGAAAAAGTCTGTTTCTCAGATACAGTCAACATGACTTCTATTACAAAAAATACAGTGGAATCGTCTTTTGAAGAGTTTTCGCTGCTCGTCAAAAGATAATCCACTGCATAGCGCTTACGTCCGATTGCTGAACGTAATATATAGAACACTTAACTGCCATCAGCTGTCATTTAAGCAGCTTTTGTCTGATCTGACGAAAGGGTGTCAGACGAAGACATGGCGAGAGGTTCACAAAAATAAGTATTTCATTGGCTGGATGAACTTTTTCTGTTCCAGCTGAGGAGTCTATTAAGGAAGTTTAATGACTTCTCCTGTTGCTTTGTCAAAGAAGTGTGCCTTATTCATATTAAAAGCAAGAGTGACTCTTGCACCAGGATCATAAGTATCACGGGCGTTTACTTTTGAAATAAAACCAGTTTGACCAATTCTCGAATGCAGCATAGTTTCTGCTCCTAATAGTTCAGATACTTCAATCGTTGCCAGAATTGTCGAATCGATTGACGCTTCAATCGCTACTTGTTCGCTGTGAATATCCTCTGGACGAATACCAAATACCACTTCTTGTTTGTTATAACCTTTTTCAAGAAGAGCCTTAGCTTTGCCTTCTGGGATCTTCATTTTTAGATTTCCTTCAGCTAATATTTGATCTTCCTCAATGATTACCTCGAAGAAATTCATAGCCGGTGAACCGATAAAGCTGGCCACAAACATATTAACTGGTGAGTTATAGACTTCTTTAGGGGACCCTATCTGCTGAACAAAGCCATCTTTCATAATAACAATTCGATCTGCCATGGTCATCGCTTCTGTCTGATCGTGAGTCACATAAATCGTTGTGGTCCCCAAACTTCGATGCAACTTGGCGATTTCCGCCCGCATAGCAACCCGCAACTTAGCATCTAAATTAGATAAAGGTTCGTCCATTAAAAAGACTTTTGCATCTCGTACAATTGCACGTCCTAGAGCAACCCGTTGCCTCTGTCCACCTGATAATGCCGCTGGCTTTCGATCCAAATATTCTGTCAAGCCTAAAATATCTGCAGCATGAACAACTTTTTTCTTAATTTCTTCCTTATTATATTTGCGTAATTTAAGGCCAAAAGCCATATTATCATAAACAGTCATATGAGGATAAAGAGCATAATTTTGAAATACCATCGCAATATCTCGATCTTTTGGAGCGACATCATTCATCACCTTATTACCAATACTAAATTCACCTTCAGAAATATCTTCTAAGCCTGCGATCATGCGCAAGGTTGTGGATTTCCCACAGCCAGAAGGACCTACGAAAACGATAAATTCTTTATCTGAAATTGTTAAATTAAAATCAGTAACCGAATAGTTTTCGTTATTGTCATATTTTTTATAGATTTGTTTTAATGCCATTTCTACCATTAGTAGTTCCGCCTTTCAGGATGTCTCTGGAATTAGCTGCCGTTTACATAATTTTATACAGCCTTGCCTCATAGGAACGTAATATATTTGTACTTATCGAATCATAATTGGTTAACATAATTGGATAGTTAAAAAATTCTTCTAGCGAGTCAATCACTTGTTCAGTTTCACCTAAATTCACTATTATTATGAACCGGCTTGATGCATCGAATCGTTCATAGCAAAAGACTGCGTCCTGTGAAATTTCAATTGAACGGAACTCTCCATAAGTAAGCCCTGTATTTTCTTTTCTAAGACGAATAAGCTGCTGATAAAAGTGGAACAATGATTGTTGATTACTTCTCTCGTTTTCTACGTTGATGTCTATTTTATTTGGGTTGATCAGTAACCATGGCTTAGCCTCAGAAAATCCAGCATATTCTGAATCATCCCACTGCATAGGAGTTCTTGCATTGTCACGGGTGGTATCGGCAACGATTTTCATAGCCTCTTTTGGCGATTTTTTTGTTTCTAGCAATTGATTGTACAAATGGACTGAGTCTACAGCATCAATTTGATTGATAGCCGTGAAAGGAGCGTTCGTCATGCCAATTTCTTGCCCTTGATAAATGAACGGCGTCCCTTGCAGTAGCATGAAAGTCATGGCTAAGGCTTTCCCTGAAAGTATGCGATACTCTGGGTGGTCATTTCCAAAAACAGAAACACTTCTAGGAATGTCATGATTTTCCATGTATAAGGCATTCCAACCCTTCCCGTTACTCAAGGCGGTTTGCCAACGAATAAGCGATTGTTTGAAAGATCGAAAGTCGAGACCTTGGTTGGCTTCTGTTCGCTAAAGATTGATGTGCTCAAACTCAAACATCATATCAAAATGGCCATCTGGCCCTACCCACTTAGTCGCTTCTTCAGCATAGACACCCGACGCTTCCCCTACTGACATCATCTGATGTTTTTTTAATAAGCTGCTTAATTCTTTCAGGTAGCTATCGATGCCTTCGGTATTTTGAAAATGCTCAAATGGTCTTTCTGGACAGAAGGGCTGGTTCCACTCGGATTTTTTTATATGAGAAATAGCATCAATCCGAAAACCGTCAATTCCTTGAGCAATCCACCATTCAATCATGGCAAAAACCTGCCGCTTCATTGCTTCAGAATCCCAGTTTAAATCTGGCTGTTCTTTGGCAAAAGTATGGAAATAATACTCTCCTCTAGTTTCATCAAATTCCCAAACTGAACCGCCAAAGATTGCTTGCCAGTCGTTTGGTGCTTGACCATTAACTGGCTTGTGCCAAATATAGTAATCACTATAGTCATTAGTGTCGTTTTCCCGAGATTTTTCAAACCAGTAATGCTGATTTGAAGTGTGATTGATAACTAAATCCATAATCAGCTTAATTTCCACTTGTTTTGCTTCATAAACTAGCTGCTTAAAATCTTCCATCGTCCCAAAATCTTCAGATATGCTGCAATAATCGGAAATATCGTACCCATTATCAACATTTGGCGATTGATAGATAGGAGTGATCCAGATAAAGTCAACACCCAGTTCCTTTAGATACGGCAGCTTTTCTCGAATTCCATTAATATCTCCAATCCCGTCTTGGTTTGTATCCTTAAAACTCCTTGGGTAAATTTGATACCCTATTGCTTCCTTCCACCAGCTGCTCATAGCTTCTTCTCCTCATTGCTACTTAGTCTAGCTACTTCATTTTTCACTTTGAAAACTAGAGCCTGCCAAGGTCGAAGCTTTATATTGCTAAGCTGGTTTATCGGACACCTATAATTTTGAATGATTAGTTCCTCAATCTTATCCTCACAAGAAAATACCTGCTCTTCATTTGAAAAATTAGTGATAATCAGCCAGCGCTGATCTTGATACGTTCGATAAAAGCTGAATACTTGCTCAGCAGTATCCAAAAGTTCAAATTCTCCCCATACCATGAGTGGGTATTCTTTACGCAGCTGAATCAATTGCTGATATGTATAAAACAGCGAATTGGGATCAGCTAAAGCAGCAGCCACATTGATCGTTTCATAATTTTCATTTAGCTCCAACCAAGGTGTTCCTGTTGTAAAACCGCCTTGATCACTATTGTCCCAAGCCATTGGCCTTCTAGCATTGTCTCGTCCTTTTGCATTAATCGAGGCTAAAATATCTTTTGAATCAAACCCGGCTTCTAGCCTTTCATGGTACATATTGATCGACTCAATATCTTCTGCTTCAGCGATATCGTTAATCGGTGTATTGATCATTCCAATTTCTTCACCTTGATAAATATATGGAGTCCCTCTCATCATATGCAGTAAAATAGCTAACAGTTTGCCACTTTCCTCACGATACTCTTGATCGTTGCCCCAGCGGGAAATAATACGTGGTAGATCATGATTATTCCAAAATAAGGAATTCCACCCATCGTTACCCAATTTTACCTGCCATTTAGTTAAGACTTTTTTTAATTCACCCACATCAAGCGGATATAAGTCCCATTTATCTTTTCCTGGCTGCTGATCCAAAGAGACATGTTCAAATTGGAAAACCATTGACAGTTCATTACGTTTAGGATCCGAATACAGCTTAGCAAGTTCTGGAGTTGCTCCCCAAGTTTCGCCAACTGTCAACAAATCATACGCCCCAAAGGTTTTTTGATTCATTTCCTGCAAGTACTGGTGAAGTTTAGGTCCATTTCCAGTGATTCCTTCTAAAGGTACTTTACCAATTAAGTCGATGACATCCATTCGGAACCCGCCGATCCCTTTTGCAATCCAAAAATTCATCATATCGTAAACAGCCTGACGTACTTGAGGGTTCTCCCAGTTTAAATCTGGTTGTTTTTTGCTAAATAAATGAAAATAGTACTGTCCACTGGCTTCATCCAACTCCCAGGCAGGACCTGAAAAGGTTGAAGTGAGGTTGTTAGGTACACCACCATCCACTCCTGGATCAGACCAGACATAGTAATCCCGATACGGATTGTCTCGTCCTTTTTTAGCTTCAATAAACCAATTATGCTCATCAGAAGTATGATTAACAACTAAATCCATCACTATGCGAATATCGCGCTTATTAGCTTCTGATATAAATATCTCCATATCAGCCATCTCACCAAATTCCTGCATAATTGCTTGATAATCAGAAATATCATAACCGTTATCATCATTTGGCGACTGATACACTGGTGACAGCCAGATAGCACCAATACCAAGTTTTTGTAAATAATCCAGCTTCTCAATTATCCCTTGAATATCACCAATTCCGTCTCCGTTACTATCTTTAAAGCTGCGGGGATAAATTTGATAAACAACTACTTCCTGCCACCAATTCTTAGTCATTGTTTGGCTCCTTTTGTTAATTTTCTTCTGTGTAATAAATTTCAAAAATACGATTTCGTAATTCTGGCTCTAGACGCTGAATGATCTTCATTACTTGCCTGTGATTGTGATTATCCTTTAACTGAGACCAGATACTATCCTTCAAGTCATAAGCAATTTCAGCATTGTTTAAACATTCAAATAATCGAGCATTTCGATCTTCCACATGTGGGAGAAACTCGTTAAAATTATATTCTTGATCAGCATTGCCTAAAATGATTTCTTCTGTCTGTAAATTATGAAAAATCAATTGGTGCTGGCGTTCTTCTGGAAGTATTTGCTGATCACCAGAAATTTCTAGCGTCAACTTGCGGTTTTCCCAATCTAAAGTAAGCGTAGTAACTACTCGTAGATCTGCTTCATCTTCCACTAATTCGAAACAATTGGATGCTCCTGGGAAAATATGCCAATCTATTTGTTCTGGCAGGTCCGTTCCCGTCAGCACAGGCTGATGATCTAAAGGAATCAGTCCACCTGCTTTTACAAAAACAGGTATCTCATCTACTTGACGGTAGATGTCTAACTGAGAATCCCCTTCATATTTCATTCCAGTGAAGAAATCATACCAAGTTCCTTCTGGCAGCCAAACCTCTGTCTTGGCTGTCTTATAAGTTGCGTTGGCTTTTTCAGTAATCGGTGCCACGATGAACTCACTGCCAAAAAAATATTGGTTGGGTACTTGATAGCTAGCTTCCACTTGTGGATAGTGATAGTACATCGGCTGTATTAATGGTAAACTATCCTCATTTGTTCTAACATTCATTGTATATAAGTAGGGTAGCAGTTCATGACGTAAATGCAGAAATTTCTTCATCCCTTGACAGGTTCTTTCTGAATAACTCCAAGGTTCCTTTCCACTGAAAGGACTAGGAGCACTATGCAACCGATTGATGGGGCTAAATACACCAAATTGGAACCAACGCAACGCCAGTTCTTCGTCATGAGAACCTCCGATATGTCCACCAATATCATGACTCCACCAGGTATACCCGATATTGGAAGCCGTACTTGTAAAATAGGGTTGAAATGCCAATGACTCCCATGTGGTTATTGTGTCACCTGAAAAACCAACCGGATAACGATGACTACCTGGTCCCGCATAACGAGAGAGTATGATGTCGTGTTTGCCTTTTCTTGAAATATCTTGATAATGGTAATAATTTAACAACCACAAAGGATCCATTTCAGACATTTTTCCTTTAATGCCCTGCTGCCAATCAATCCACCAAAAATCAACACCTTGTTCCTCCAAGGGATGGTGCACATCTTCAAAATAGGCCTCGCGGAACGCTGGATCGGCTATATCAAAGATTGCTGGGGTTTCTAATTCCTGATTCAACCCTATTCGTTTGGCAACTTGTGGATAGGCCGCCTCAAAAGCTCGAATTCCATCAGCAGGATGAACATTTAAAGTCGTAGCCAAGCCTTTGTTTCGTAGTTTTTTCAAAAAACGCTTAGGATCTGGAAACAACTCGTGGTTCCATGTGTAGCCCGTCCATCCACTGCCAAAACGCTCAGGAACTTCTGTTAAATGCCAGTCCATATCAATTACACTGACCGCTAAAGGAACCTGTTCTTTTTCAAAGTGTTCCATTAATTCTAAGTATTCATCTTCTGAATAACGCCAAAAGCGGCTCCACCAGTTTCCTAATGCATATCGAGGTAATAAAGGTGTCTGTCCAGTTAATTGATAAAAATCCTTTAGCGCACCTAAATAGTCTCGACCATGGGCAAAGAAATAAAGATCGATTTCCTTCTCCGGCCGAACGTTCGGGCCATCTGCTCCTAATAGAAAGCTATCGGAATCATCCAAGACCGCGAAGCCGTTTTTACTGAGAATTCCTTCATCCAGTTCGATCGCTCCATTGGCACCATCCAAGGTTCGAGCAGTTCCCTTTAAGGTTTCGTAGGTTTCACCATAATACCAGCGATTCCCGTAAGCTGAATAATTATTGCGAGCATCTATAAATAGATTTTGAGGCGAAAAAGGGCCTTTTTTATAGTGAATGTGAAAAGCATCTGTGATAATTTCTACCTTTTTATGGTCTTCATTTACTTCAAATGCCACATCTGGAAAATCCCGATTTTGAACAACCTGCGTTAGTCCATCTTCAAAGTAGCCGGCTGGTGAATACTCTAATCGTACCAGCTGACGGGTTAAAACCGTGATACGGTAATTGTCTCCCTGAAATATTTTCGTCATTTGTCTTACTCCTTAGTCAAGTCATTAGCTATTTGTTACTTTTTGAAAGCTTTCTAACCAATAGCCAGTCGATTTTCAATCTGTTGAAACATTTTCTTTACAATGAGACTGTTTAGCAAAGCTAATAGAGAGAAACCTCCAAAGGTATAAAGATAGATTGCTGTCATCAACCGCTCAGGCGTGCTGATACTGAAGTAAATTGCCCCAACATTTAAAATGATCAGCAGTAATGCTTGTACTGGTGTACTTAAGGCAATCAATAAACTATTTTTCAAGCTGCGCAGCAATTGATCTTCATACCTGCCTTGATAGGCAAAGACCACTGACATTAGTAATAACCAGGCAATGACAAAAGGGGCTAGGAGCAGCATTCCAAAATAATTTATCGGACTATCTTGCTGGCTGATTAATAGAAAATCTAATGAAAAAAAGCCTCCAAAAAGTACCAAACCGATCCAAAGAAGTGTCGAGCGGGCAAAATTAGCTTTAAACAGTCGTAAATAATTAAATACGATTTCTGAATCATTTCCCCGTAACATTCTTTGCCAACTGGTATTCAAACTAGTAATTGATGCGCCAATCGTAATAATTGGCAAACTTGTCACAATAAACAGTACATTCAGTAAAAACAGATCAGTTACCTTGGCTAAAGTCCTCATAATTGAACTTTCCAGGCTAAATATCTCTTTCATCTAGTACAAGCTCCTCTCACATAACTTAACTAGTAAGTTAAAGCTGACTAATTCCGTCAGCTTCAACCATCTTTTTATTCCTCAACTAATTCTTCATATCTTTCATAAGCATCACGTTGAATTTTGTTAAAATCTTTTAGCCCCATAGATTCCAGCTGTTTAATATAACCGTCCCACTCTTTTTCAATTCCACCTTCAACGACCCATTTTGAAGCCATTTGTTTTACATACGGGTCAAGATCTACATAGATAGAAGACAGCTGAGTTAATTCTTCTTGAGAGTAGTTGACATTTGGAAAGGCTGGTTTAGCATATTGATTAATTTCCTTATCTAATTCTAGCTTCAAACCATCTCCTTGTGTACGGTCAATGTCTACTCGTTCATTTAGCGTATCATCAGAATACTTAGGTCCAAAATCTCGTAAAGAATGAATCCAAGCCCACTCGTCCGCTGCTTTATTGTCCTGTGGCGGCAACACCTTATACCGATCACCATCTTTTTCAGTTCCGACACCAAATGAACCATAAAAATTTTGGATACTGGCATCGTCAGTATACAGTTGATCTGCCCACCTCAGCAGTTTAGCTGGATCTTCACAGCTGGTAGTAACCATAAATTCGTTACGCCCGTAGTTGTAATGGTCTGGATCCGAAATGATGTAACGTTCTCCGTCAGGTCCTTTCAGCGGCTTCATGGCCACATACTCATCTGCATTCACTCCAAACACCGCATCAGCAGTCCAACCTGAGGAAACGCCTACCCGTGCAGCCTTTTTATCCATCCGTTTAGATGAAGCCATTGATTCATCGTGGGTATATAATTCAGTATCGATCAATCCATTTTTATAAGCTTCATGCATCCATGCAATCCCTTCTTTGTAGCTTTCTTCTGTTCGAAGATAAACTGGCTTACCGTCTTTTAACGACATTTCATACGTATTATCAGCACCTAGTCGATTATCAAAGGGTAAAATGAACGAGAAGGTTTCGCTAAAATTACCTGAGCTATAAGGAATTTCATCGTCTGGATCGCCATTTCCGTTTGCATCTTCTTCCTTAAAGGCTGTTAAAACCTTGATAAAATCTTCATAGGTATCAGGCATCTCCAGACCTAAATTATCCAACCAGGTTTGGTTAATAAATAATTGATTTCCAGACAATGGACGCATTGGAAGTTTTCGTGGTAAGCTGTAAATGTGCCCATCAGGTGAAGATACTTGAGCTTTTAGCTTAGGATCTTTTTTCATTGCTGCTGTCAAATTAGGCATGTTTTCTTCAATCAAATCTTCTAAGGGAATGAAAACTGCCTGATTCTGGGCTAGCTCCGCATCATTGAAGGAATTCGAGCCTAAGAATGCGTCTGGCAAGTCGCCACTAGCCATTAGAACAGATTTCTTATCTCCCCAGTCAGAAGCTACATGGATATCCCAGTCAATCGTAATACCAGCTGCTTCCTGTGATTCTTCCATAAAACCTTTAGTAAAGTCATCTCCCCAGTCGCTCCAGCGAACAGTGGTAATTTTATAATCTGCTTTATCAGCGTTGGCTTGACTTGATTTACTCTTGTCTGAACTACTGCAGGCAGTCAACAAACTAATTGCCAGTGTGGATAACAGCAGACAACCCCATTTATTTTGTTTCATCTTCTTTTCCTCCTGTTAGTTTTATTCTTTGAGTGCGCCAATCATGACGCCTTGATTGAAATATTTTTGTAAAAATGGATACAACATCATGATTGGTGCGGTTGAAACAACGATTGCCGCATATTTCATCATGTCTGCTGTTGCTCTCAATTGTGTAGCCATTTCGCCGGATGCTTGACTTTGTAACATCTGATTGCTGATCAGCAGTCTTCTTAAAATCAGCTGAAGCGGTTGCAGCTTTTCGTCGGTCAAATAGATTAATGCATTAAACCAAGAGTTCCAGATTCCAACCGCGGTCCATAAACCAATTACTGCTAAAATCGCTTTAGAAAGAGGCAGCACCATACTGAAAAAGTAACGAATCGTACTGCAGCCGTCAATTTGAGCAGCTTCCCACAAACCATCAGGAATACTATTAGAGAAAAAGGTACGTGCCACAATGATGTTATAGGTTGAGACAGCAAAAGGAATAACCATCACCCAAAAAGAATCCACTAAGCCAACACCTTTTACTGTTAAATAGGTAGGAATTAATCCTCCCGAAACAAACATCGGAATAATAAAGAGGAGCGACAGCCATTTTCGACCTAACAAATCTTTCCTTGATAACGCATAAGCAGCTGGAATATTTACGATTAATGCAAAGCCTGTTCCAACTACAGTATACAAAACGGTATTCAAATAGCTACGCCAAAACAAGTTTTGCTCAAATAATTTTTGATACCCCTCCAAGTGCCACTCTCGCGGCCAAAGCCAGACAGTCCCGTTGGCAACATCTGCCGGGTTACTAAATGAGGCAATAATGACAAACCATAAGGGATAGATAATCAATAACATTAACAGAATAGCCAATCCATAGATAAATACATCGAAAACTATTTCTGAGGATGCTTTTTTACGAATTTTTTCTTTCTCCTTTAAAGGGGCTGCTTCCATAGTTTTTTCCTCCTACTATTAAAATAATCCTGTTTTAGTGGTTCGACGGGAAAACCAATTGACGAACAACAAAATAACAATATTTACTACTGTATTAAATAAGCTGATTGCCGTTGAGTAACTGTATTGAAAATTGAGCATCCCGACTTTATATACATAGGTAGAAATAATCTCACTTCCAGCTAAATTTAACGGATTTTGTAAAAGCAGGACCTTTTCAAACCCAACACTTAACAGGCTGCCCGCTCTCAAAATGAGTAAAATCATTGTCGTTGGTAAAAGTAGCGGCATATCGATATGTCTTATTTTTTGTAAACGTGAAGCTCCATCCATAGTAGCAGCTTCATAATAGGTTGGATCAATCGCTGAAAGAGCGGCTAAATAAATAATACTGTCCCAGCCAACATGCTGCCACACATCACTCCAAGCGTATACACCCGCAAAGCTTCCCGGTTTTGATAATAAAGCCGGCATATCAATTCCGAATAAGCCTAAAAAATTGGCAATCAAACCACTGCTGGGAGAAAAGAATAAAATTAGCATCCCACACATCACCATTGTGGAGATAAAGTGTGGTAAATACGTAGTTACCTGAAAAAACTTTTTAAACTTCTCTACCCGAATCTGATTACAAATAAGTGCTAATAGAATGGGTAAAGGAAAGCCAATTAAAATACTATACAGTGAAATTTTTAAGGTGTTTCTCATGGTAATTCCAAATTGATACGAGCTAAAAAACTGAATGAAATGTTTAAATCCCACCCACGGACTGCCAAAAACTCCTAACGAAGGTGAATAGTCTTTAAAAGCAAGGATTAATCCAGCCATAGGTATGTATGAAAAGACAAGCAGCAGAATAACCGCTGGCAGCATTAAACCATACAATGGAACACTACGTTTAAATCTATCCCCAAAAAAGCGTGTTGTTACTCGTGGTTTTTCCATATGAATTCCCCTTTCATTTATTATTATAGGGTCTCACTGAAAAAATAGATAAGCCATTTGAGAACGTTTCCATGTATTATTCCGACTAATTGAATCCGATTACAAGCAAAAAAATGAAATCTATTGCACAATTCCGACTTGTTTATAAAAACAGGTCGGAATTATGCAAAGTCCCTTGATTCAATTTGTGTATAATGGAAGAGAGGTGGGGAAAATGGAAAAAATCAAATTAACCAAGTCTGGACATTCAATTGATTTTTTTGCGAAGATTTTGGTATTGTTACTGATACTTATTATGGGAATCAACCTTTTTCTAAGCTACTTAAGTTTGACCACCATCAAGAAACAAAATCTAAATCACATTTCTAACACAATCAATATTTTTGCTGGCTCGCTAAGTAAAGAATTGGTTGCTGTGGATCGTTTTATGTATTGGTCTGTGCTTCATGATGAAACAATTGATGCTTTGAACAATAGCGAAAATACCCAAAATTATAAAGAGGCTTTAGATAAAACCCGAATTCGTTTCAATGATTTTAAGTACTACAATCGAGTGGATTACACATTCTTAATTCAAAATAAGGAAAAAGGCATTTTTACTAATGCTTCTCAGACTTATATTCCCTATTCTGACTATCTTTTTCTAAAAAAATTTTTTAATGAAGAAAAACAGCAAGAAACTACTGCAGCAGATGCTTGGCTGCCAATACAAATTGGAAAAAACGACTACATGTACAAAACCGTTATCTATGAAAACAAAGCGCTACATGCTGTGGTTTCTTCTGAGGATCTTTTGAAACCGCTGAGGCAAATTGACATTGGCAAGAAAGGCACGTTATCCTTGATAGAAAATAAAGAAACTTCTGCAAAATTAAATGCTCCTTTTTCGAATCAACATCTTTTAGTCGCCAAAAAGAATCAGACGAATCTACCTTTTAACCTCTATATAACTGTCGATTATCAAGGTGCCTTCCGGAACATGGTGGCACTACAGCTAGTTATGCTGCTGATCCCTTTGTTCATTTGTATATGTTCACTGGTTTTGCTGATTTATATCCAAAAAAAAGTTATACGGCCTGTGAAGCGTTTGACAGTTCGACTCAGTCAAGCATCCGAGGGACAGCCTGTTTTGTTTAATGAGGAGGGTGTGATTGAAATCGATCATGCCAATGATCAAATCAGTCATATGGTAAAAGAAATGCAAACACTGCGAATCAATGTTTACGAAGCCGAGCTAAAACAAAAGAGAATCGAAATGAATCATTTACGTAACCAAATTCGGCCCCATTTCTATCTCAATATTTTGACTATGATTCATAGTATGATGCAAACTCAGCATTATCATGAGATTGAACAACTGACTCTTTCTACTTCTAACTATTTCCGTTACCTTTTTCAAACTAATCAGGACTTTATTTCATTAAAGGGAGAGCTGAATCATATTCATGACTATCTTGACATTCAGAAGCTACGCTACGGTGACAGCTTTCAATTCAATCTTAAGGTGAATCCTCAGTTGGAAAATGTTTTAATTCCACCGCTGATTTTACAGACCTTTATTGAGAATATTTTTAAGCATTGCTTTTCTGTCGATACGAATCTAGTCATATCTATGGAAATAGATTATGCACCTGATTCCCTCGAATTTTATCGTATTATCATCGAGGATAATGGTCCTGGGTTCCTAGAAGAAGAATTAAGCAAGCTTCGTGCTCGGGTATCTTTAGTTACCGAAGAAGGGAAACATGTAGGATTGACCAATACTTTCGAGCGCTTAGATTTATTGTATTCTGAAAACTATCAACTACTATTAAGCAATAGGCTCGATCAAGGAGCAAGTATTCACTTAATTTTGCCTATTGAGCTAGCTTAAAGGAGGCCCTATGAACACTTTAATTGTAGATGACGATCGTTACATTATTCAGGCTCTTCAAGAAAAAATTGATTGGGAGGACTTAGGAATAGAAACCGTCTTCTCCGCCTACAATATGCGCCAAGCACAAGGAATCATTAAAGAACATCACATTGACCTGCTGATTAGTGATATTGAGATGCCTCAAGGAAGCGGTCTGCAATTATTAGCTTGGATTAGGCAAGAAAACTATCATCTCCAAGCAATCTTTCTTACAAACTATGCCGATTTCAATTACGCTCAAAAAGCTATCGAATTGCAAAGCTTTGAATATTTTTTAAAACCAATTGAATTTGATAAGTTGGAATTAATCATTAGAAAGGTGCTAAAACGCATCAAACAAGAAGCTTTCCAGCAAAAGAGCCATAGTTTAATTGAGGATTCCTTCTGGTTTGATTATTTACGTAAATCCACTCTCCAAAGAGAAGCTGAGTTTTTGTTTGAGGCGGCTAGCAAAAAAGTCTCAGTATCAAAAGACGAAAAGCTTCTACCAGCGGTGATAACTCTGGATCTCTTGGAACAAGATACCGCTATCGAAAATCACTCTTGGAGCAAACTACTGCGAGAAACTCTTGTTACTGCTACAGCTGAATTGACATCCTTGTCTTTGGTCACTTCTTTTAAAATAGACAATTACTCGGATAAATATTTTTGTTTACTAAAAACTTCACCAGCTGAGTTTTCGAAACTGCAGGTATCTGTCCTACATGATCTCGTGACGGATAAGCTGAACAAAACGAATCAATTTGTCGTAGGTGAGCTTTCTTCAATGGAGAATATCTTGGTAAATACCCATCAGATATATCATTTTATCCAAGATTTTTGTGGGCATAATGATCAGCTCTATTTCATTAGTAAGAATAGCTATCCTTTACCAGATCATGAAGTTCTTAAACTGAATTTTTCTAACTTTTTGACTTCCAGTTCTGAATCACTTGAGGAACTAATTCAAAAAGAAATAGGTCGCTACGAAAAAAAAGACGTCATTGCTATGACTATCCTAAAAAGCTTGCGCCCAGATTTGATTCAAAAAATAGGCATTTATTTAGATCAAAAAGAAATTTTAGCACATAAGCTATTTCAAAATCCGAAGCATGATTTTTTGATTCAACGAAGCTATAACTCCATTGAGGCATTTGTTCGTTACGTTTCTTATTACATTCAAACTGCTAAAGATCAAGTGGACTTTCTTGAATCAAAGCAATCCATCGCTCAGTTATTACTTGATTATATTGATCGCCACTACACGGAAGAAATTAATCGAAAAACATTAGCAGAACACTTTTTCTTAAGTCCGGATTATTTGGCACGATTATTTAAAAAAGAGACTGGAGACACCTTGATTAATTACTTAACTGAAAAAAGAGTAGCTAGAGGAAAAGAGCTGCTGCTGGAAACCGAGACCCCTGTCTACTTGATCGCTAGTCAGATCGGCTATGACAATTATTCTTATTTCTCAAAGGTTTTTAAGAAGACCACAGGAATGTCACCCATAGATTTCAGGAATGAAGGAAAGCCTTCATAAAAGTAAAAAAGCCTTTCAAAACTGCAGTGCTAATTTAATAATGTTTTCAGACTCCAAATTAAAAAAGAAAATACGATCAAGAGAAAAAAAGGTTTCTTTTGGTCGTATTTTCATATAGCGCTTAGTTCCTTAGCCTTTTCAGTTGCTCCACAACAATTTCGCAGCCTTTTATTTGTCTTCTAAGAAAAAGCGGAAACTTGTCTGATAGCTAATCGGTGTATCCGCTGGCAAAATCGGTGCAGCAAAATTTGGTTCCTTAACTGCATTTGGAAAATACTGCGTTTCCAGGCATACCCCTGATCGAGATTGGTAATAAACATTTTGTTTCCCACGTTCGTTGTCAACAAAATTTCCTGAGTAAAATTGTATACCAGGCAAATCGGTAGAAACCGCCATAGAAATTCCACTGCTATCTCCGGTCAGAATTCCCGCCTCTCCAAGGGTTTCCGCAGGCTTGTCCAACACAAAATTATGATCATATCCACCGGTAAACTCCAGCTGCTGGCAGGCTGCATCAATTTCCGCGCCAATTTTTTTCTTTTGCGTAAAGTCAAAGGGCGTGTCTTTTACTGTGACTATTTCACCAGTAGGAATCGAGTCACTATTCAGTACTGGCGTATATTCCTTCGCATTTAATTGCAGCTCATGATTTAAAATAGATCCGCTATCGTGTCCGTTCAAGTTAAAATAGCTATGATTGGTCGGATTGAAAACCGTTGTCTCGTCTGCTTCACCTGAAAAAGTGATACTCAAAGAGTTGTCCACTTTCAATTGGTAAGCAACGCTGCAAATCAAAGTACCGGGAAATCCTTGATCACCAGCTGGACTGTTTAATTCAAAGATAATTTTATTAGCAGCTTCGTCGATTGTTTTAACCTGCCACAACCGTAATTGAAATCCATTTGGACCACTATGAAGATTGTTTTCCCCTTCATTTTTGGCTAGCTGATGTCTCTCTCCGGCTAGGTCAAATGCGGAATTTGCAATTCGATTCGCATTGCGGCCAATGGTTGCGCCAAAAAAGGTCTTAGTATTGTTGAGGTATTGCTCACTGTTGTCATAGCCTAGAACAACATCTCTTAGATGGCCTTGTTTATCTGGCACCCAAAGATTGATCAGGGTTGCCCCAAGATTGCTGACAGTCATTTTCATCCCTGAAGTGTTTTCAAAATCAAACAGGTAAGCTGTTTCACCATTAGGTAGTGAGCCAAAAAATCTCTTTTCCATTTTATCCTCCTAAACGAATAGATTGGCCTGGAGCTTTCCAAGCCAATCCATGGAATTTATTTAATCGTTACGTATTCTAAATCAACCAGCTTCGCCCAAGCTTCAATTTGTTCAGTTGTCAGATTCAATGAAACGACCGTGTGATGTCCACCACCTGTGCGAATCCATGCCCCGACACCATCATGGAAATTCGGTTTCACCTTCCATAATACCCGTGCCACTGGTAAGTTTGGTGCTTCCTCAGTTGGTTCAAAAGCTTCTACTTCATTGATTAACAGCTTGTAGTGCGTACCAAAGTCGGCCATCGAAACCACGACCCCATCTCCAGCTTTTCCATCAAAGACTAATCGAGCAGGATCTTCACGATCACCCATTGATAATGGAGAAACGACAATTTTTGGTTTGTTAACAGCTAAGGTAGGATCAACCTCCATCATATGAGACTGTAAAATTGCTTCTTTTCCAGCCGCTAATTCATACGTATAGTCTTCCATGAAGCCAGTGTTTTCGTTGTTGGCCATCACCTTCAACAACCGATCCAAGGCAGCTGTTTTCCAGTCGCCTTCTCCAGCGAATCCATAGCCTTCAGCCATTAATCGTTGAACGGCTAAGCCTGGCAGCTGCTGCATGCCGTACAAATCTTCAAAATTAGAACTGAAGGCATTGTAATTCCCTGCCTCTAAAAAGCGTCGCAAGCCAATTTCCTGTTTCGCCTGCACCTTCACATGAGCTTCCCAAGTCTCATGATCATAATCACCGTAATCAAAATCATAAAGCTCTTTGTATTCGGCAAATAAGGCTTCCACTTCTTCTTCCTTCACAGCATCAATAAATTGAACTAAATCCCCGATTCCAAAATAATCCACTACCCAGCCAAATTGAATCTGAGCTTCTACCTTGTCGCCTTCTGTCACAGCTACATTGCGCATATTGTCACCAAAGCGAGCGACTTTAATATTAAAGCTTTCATTGTAAGCCACCGCAACATCCATCCAGTCAGCAATTTGGGCTTGGACACTTTCAGTTTGCCAGTAGCCAACAACGATTTGGTTTTGCTTTTTCAAGCGTGCATTGATGAAGCCATATTCACGATCCCCATGAGCCGATTGGTTTAAATTCATGAAGTCCATATCAATTGTTTCCCAAGGGATACTTTCATTAAATTGAGTCGCTAAATGCAGTAAGGGCTTTTGCAGCAGCTTGGTCCCACGAATCCACATTTTTGCTGGAGAGAAAGTATGCATCCAAGTGATAACACCAGCTACCTCATCTCGATAGTTAACTTCCTTCATGATGTTTGTGATCGTATCTGCTGTTACTGCTAGTTCCTTTAATACAATTGGATAGCGCATCTTGCCGCTTTCGTTTAAGCCCTTGACGATGGTTTCTGCATTGCTTTTCACGTTTTGCAACGCTTCTTCTCCATATAAGTGCTGTGACCCTACAACAAACCAAAATTCCTTTTTACTGATTGCTAACATTGTATTCGCTCCTCTAAATTAATTATTTTTTCTTGTTTACTTTGCTTGCCCGTAATAGGCGTTTTTTCCATGTTTTCGTAAATAATGTTTATCCAATACCCGCTGCGGCAGTTCCTCTGCGTAGCTATTTAATTGGCGCGTGAACAAATTCATTTTTGCTACCTCATCCAACACTACCGCATTCATTACGGCACTTTTAGCATCCTTGCCCCAAGTAAAGGGTCCATGCCCATGCAGTAGAACACCAGGAATCTCCATAACATCGATTGCTCTTTCTTTAAAAGTCTCTATAATGACATTGCCTGTCTCATATTCATACCCAGCATCAATTTCTTGTTGGGTTAAAAATCGGGCACAGGGAACACTGCCGTAAAAAGTGTCCGCATGAGTGGTTCCCATCGCTGGCAAATCTAAACCAGATTGCGCCCAAATCGTTGCCCACGTAGAATGCGTATGGCAAATCCCGCCAATTTCTGGAAAAGCTTTGTACAAAACGGCGTGTGTCGCTGTATCCGAAGAAGGATTCATTTCTCCTTCAATCACCTGATTCTCTAAATCTACCACCACCATATCGGAAGCCTTCATCTCTTCATAGCTGACTCCGCTTGGTTTGATGACAAAATAACCTGTTTCGGCATCAAAAGCACTCACGTTTCCCCAGGTGTACTTAATCAAACCTTGCTTGGGTAATTCTAAATTGGCTTGAAAAACTTCTTCTTTTAATTGCTCCAGCATCTAATCCACTCCTTATTTCAACGCATCAATTGCAGCTTTTTCAATCGTTAGTCCTTTTAAATAGCGCTCAGTAAATTGTTCATAGCCTTGCAAATCCTCTTCGGTGGGAATAATCGTAACGCCTTCATCTCCAGCAAAAACCTTTTGCTCCAAGAACTCAGCTAGAGATAATGACTCTTCCTCCATTTGATAAGCAGCTAACAAAGCGATCCCCCAAGCTCCGCCTTCACCAGCTGTTTCCAGCACAGTCACAGGAGCTTCCATTGCTGCTGCTAAGATCCGCTGACCAACTTCAGGGGTTTTGAATATTCCTCCATGACCAACTAATTTGTCGATCTGAATTTGTTCTTTTTTCAAAATTTCCATTCCGATGCGCATGGCACCAAACGCACTAGACAAGTGCAGACGCATGAAGTTGGCTAAGCTAAAATCACTCTCAGGTGTCCGAACAAATAATGGTCTGCCTTCATTAACTCCGGTAATATTTTCGCCAGAGTAATAGCCATAAGACAGTAATCCGCCACAGTCAGGAGCGCCCTCTAAAGCTTTAGTGAATAACGTGTCATATAGCTTTTCTCCGCTAATTTCCAGTCCCAAGCTTTCAGCAAATTCTTTGAACACTTTTACCCAGGCATTAATTTCAGAGGAGCAATTGTTGGTGTGAACCATCGCTACTAAATCGCCTGCAGGTGTGGTCACCAAGTCAATCTCAGGATGAACCTCCTTTAATTCTTCCTCCAAAACGATCATGGCAAAAGCCGACGTGCCTGCCGAGACATTTCCAGTCCGTTGACCAACACTATTGGTGGCAACCATCCCGGTTCCCGCATCGCCTTCAGGTGGACAAAGAGGAATTCCTGGCTGAAGTGTTCCTGTCGGATCAAGCAAATAGGCGCCTTCTTGGGTCAGAGTACCTGCATTTTCTCCAGCTAGCAGAACCTTAGGCAAAAGCGCCTGCAGCTCTTTAGTAAAGCCTTCCTTTTCAGCCAGCTCCTTGAAAATGTTCAACATCGTCTGATCGTAATTTTTGGTCGTACTATTGATTGGGAACATGCCAGACGCATCACCAACACCTAATACTTTTTGTCCGGTCAACTGCCAATGAATGTAGCCTGCCAGGGTGGTAAAATAAGTGATTTCTGCTAAATGCTCTTCACGATTCAATATTGCCTGATACAAATGAGCAATGCTCCAGCGTTGAGGAATATTGTAGTGAAAAGCAGCGGTCAGCTTTTCTTCTGCCTCACTTGTGATAGCGTTGCGCCAAGTTCTAAAGGGAACCAGCAGCTCATCCTGTTCATCGAAGGCCATGTAGCCATGCATCATTGCGCTAAAACCGATTGAGCCAATCTTAGTTAAGGTTTCACCATACTTTTCAAACACTTCTGCGGCCATTTTCCGATAGCTGACGCGTAAGCCCTTCCAAATTTCCTCTAATGAATACGTCCAGATGCCCTCTTCCAGCTTGTTCTCCCACTCATAGCTTCCACCTGCAACGGGTGTCAAATCCGATCCAATTAACACAGCCTTGATGCGTGTCGACCCAAACTCAATACCCAAAGCTGTCCGTCCATCCATAATATCCAGCTTGGTCTGAACCATCTTTTCTTCGCTTTTAATAGGAATCGCCTCCTTATTTCCACTATTTGATAAGCCCAGTATATAATTCATGTACGTACATGTCAACAATAATATTTAAATTTGTACGTACACAAAGACAAAAAATAAACAGCCCATTACAGGCTGTTAGTTTTTACTTTTTCAATACAGAATCTCTGGTTACTAATTCAGGTTCGTAAAGAATACTTTCTCCATATTTTCCAGTTTCAACGGCTTGAATAATCCAATTTGCTGCATCATTTCCCATTCTTTCCTTCGGATGTATCAGAGTGGACAGCTTTACTGCTCCAACCTTACTTAACGAAGAATCATCATTGCCGATAATCGAAATTTGTTCTGGTACTTGATAGCCAGCTTCCACTAAACGATCCAGCAGTAAACTTGCAATCTGATCATTGTAACAAACTATTCCGGTGATTTCCGGGGCTTCTTTTAACCGGGACTTTACTAAGTCCGGTACTTGCTTTCTGGTTTCCGTCGTATACGTTACGATATCCTCTGGGGCAAATTGAATGTCGTATTGCTCACAGGCCTGAATAAAGCCTTTCATCCGATATTTCCCTTGCAGGTCGTCAATTTTGGTCACAAACAGCAGCTTGTCATGCTGCTGATGAATCAAATATTCTGCCGCTAAAAAACCCACCTTCACATCATCCACACAAATGGATGCAGATTCCAGCTCTTCATATACCGCATTAATCATTACCATCGGGATTCCTTGTTCCCTTAACCGCACATACAAAGCAAGGTTGGGATTGTATTGATTGCTTTTGGTTGGCTCGACGATTAATCCGTCCACGCCATAACGAATCATCTTCTCCAAACAAGCCTTTTCCTGCTGATAATCATTGTTGGTGCTGGCCAGCAATAAAGAATACCCATGCTCACTTAAGGTTTTCTCAATTCCGCGAATAATCGAAGGAAAGATATAATCAGACAAGTAAGTAGTAATTACCCCGATTGTTTTGGGTGTTGGACCTTTACTTCTTTTGTAGGCATCGTCAACATACGTACCTGAACCCTTTTCTTTTCTTAAATAGCCTTCATTGACCAGCTGGGCGATTGACTGCCGAACGGTATGGCGACTCACATCATAATCCTTTTGCAGCTGCAATTCAGGAGGAATCGTTGTGCCTACTGGATAATCACCAGAGAAAATCTTTTCTTTTAGTTCATCTGCAATAATTTGATACTTTGTTTTGCTCATGTGGATAGTCCTTCCTAAGAATTTGTCCGAACAATTTTTTTAATTGTAGCATACTTCCTCGGTGAAAGGGAATGCCTACAAAAAAGAGAGCCCTCTTTCTAAGGTCTCTCTCCATTACAATTATCGTGTTTTTTCTCTCCTTAATTCCAATTCCTTTAATACAGTTCCTTCATTTTTTTCATATTTAAAGTAGGTTAGAATAATCAATGCCCCACTAATAAAGAAAACTGCTGGCAGATAGGAAAAAGCAAATTTTATTGCACTTAGAGCCGCTGTAGTCTGTTCTTGATTCGCAACGTATCCAAAATGCTGCATCAATTTCAAAGGAACAAAATCTCCCAAACCAGTTCCAATTTGCAGCCCTACTGCACTGCCGACTGCTGTTAGAAACCCACTGGCTCGTATGCCTGTTTTATATTCTCCATAGTCCACAGTGTCTGAAAGCATGGCAAAAGGCATAGACACGGCAATACCTGTTCCAATACTAGTTACTACCCACATCGCTGCTAGCATTGGAAAATTGCCACCAGCAACACCTAACAGCACTTGACCAACTGCTGCCGTGAACATTCCAATCATCATAGTTTGTGTTTTAGAAAAATGCTTGACCAAGAAAGGAATACAGATAACCCCAATCATTTGCGTCAATACAAGTCCATTGAGCACTGACACATAATTTTGGTTACCTAAATTATAGCGGGCATAATAAATCAACGAAGAGGTGCGTGTTGAGTTTCCTAGCCAATAGCACATACTTGCTAAAACAATAATAACCCAAGGCCAATTGCCTCTTAAAGCTTTGAAGCTTTCTCGAACAGGTAAGCTTTTACCTGCTCCTTCTGAATTAATTTCTTTTGTATTTTTAAATGCGTAGAAAAATATCACTGCTGAAACTAAAGCATAAATTGCTACAGTGAAAAAGAAGCCTTGCTGGCGATTGTTTCCTCCTAAAATTGTTACTAAAGTCAAGGTGAAAGTTGCTGTAATAAAATAGCCAACATTTCCGCCAATCATTCGAAAAGAATTTAATTTGGTTCGTTCAAGTGAGTCGTTACTTAAGTTAGGTAAGATCGCCGTAATTGGTGTCGAAATTCCTGTATACAAAATACTTGCTGTTAAATAAGTAAATGCGGCATACGCAACCTTAGCTGTTCCATCCAATCCGGGTGTGAAAAAAGTCAACGCCATAAACACCCCAAAAGGAATCGCTAATCGGGCAAACCAGGGACGAGCTTTCCCATATTTTGATTTAGTTTTATCAATGGCTAATCCCCAAAGCGGAACTGTTGCTGTATTAATGATTCGGACCATTAAAGCAATGGTTGCCGCAGTTCCGATTGAAAGCCCAAATACATCTGTGTGAAAAAAATTGATAAAGCTAGTTAATGTGCAATAAAGTAAGTTACCTGCTGCATCCGTGCCAGCGTAGGCTAATCGATTGTTCAAGCTTAGACCTTTTTGTCTAGTTTTTGTCAATTCATTCATTTTTGTTTGATCCATGATTTCTCCCCTCATTTATCTGAAGTAATTAGGGAAATTATTAGCTTTTGTATTTTTTTCGGTAGCGCTGCGGTGAAAGTCCTTCTAATTTCTTAAATCGATTTGAAAAATAAATTTCCGAATTGAAGCCGACCATTTTAGAAATTTGCTGAATCTCTAAATCTGTGCGCAGCAGGTACTGCTTGGCACGCTCCATCCGGATATCCGCTAAAATTTCTAAAGGTGTTTTGCCAAATGTCTTCTTCATCGCAGTCGAAATATAATTGCTGTGCAAGTGAAAATGCTCCTCAAGCAATTGATTCGTTACTGCTTTTTCACTATTATTTTCAAGAAACAGCTGTACCTGCTCGGCTAAAACCGTCAAACGATCCCGATGAATCCCTTGATTTTCAATAAATTTTAAAAAACGCAGAAAGAGTTCTTCTGTTTGCCAGATATCGTGTTCTTCCGTTTCAATGACTGTACTATCTAAAATAGTTTGGATCAGCTCAAATAAAATTTCAGGTTCCTTGATCGTCGCATGCTTTTGCAAATGCAAGGTATAGGAACGCTGATGAAAATGAAGATCCGGAATCGGTAAATCCGAAATAAAACGACTAGGTCTAGTACTTTGTTTCCATTGCGCGGTCGTATAAAAATGAAGCCAATAAAATCCAGTTTCCTCTTCAACAGGCCGCCAAGTATAGTGATGCTTGTCAGGAAGCAGGATCAGCATCTCATTTTGTTTCACTTCAAATTGCTGATTTTCTTCAATTAAATAAAGGCAGCCCTTTTTTACAACAATCAAATCGAAATAACCTAATGCTTTGCGATTTGGATGATTTTGACCCTTTTGAAAGACCCGGTAGTTTCCCTCGATAAAATCTGGAAACGGCGGGATTGAGATCGAAATGATTTCTCCTGACATTTTACCAACTCCTTTCTTGGCGGCACATCTTTTATCTAGCTGTTACTAATGAAAAAAGTTCTGCTTTTTTTAGACGAAGCTCTTGACTGCTTTCCTCAATAATCCTAATTTTATCATCTTCCAGCACATAATAAGCCTGAATAAAAGGAGCAAAACTAGTAATTAAATAGTCCTCGCCTTGTTCTTCAAAGCTACCATTAATTACATTTATTTCTTGTCCGCGTTTAATAATAAACGTTTTCTGTCCAAAGCTTTCCATATAGGCAACCAGTTCTTCTCCCATATCCCAATCAGGTGTTTGACTGTCATTTTCAAACAATCGGCTAAAAATTCCACCATCTTTCCAGAAGGTTGCTTGTCCAAATCGTTCGCGAGAAAGATCTGGTCGATTGAGGTGCGGTCCAGCTGCAGCGTAAGTAGAAGCTGCCATTCCTTTTTCTAAAGGCAGTGTCGTTGAAGAATGCGTATCGTAGCAATACAAAATCCCCGCCGTTGCTCGATAACTAGCCTCCAAATATTCTACGTCTTGTAAAAATTCAAAAACCTTGAACGTTGCTGCTGCAGTTACACCACCCCAGAGAGAATGAATCATATAGGTCAAGGCCTCCCACCAACGATCAGCGTTTTGCCCACGAAAATCATTGGCATATCCAATGTTAGCCAACAATAATTCACCATATTTTTTAGCACTTTCGTGCAAACCAGCCTCACTTAATGCCCCAGCTGTTGGACCAAAACCCGCATTATCGTAAAAGTGCTCTGTTATGGCTGCTTTATAGCTTACTGATTCAGCGTCCACTCGATTCGTCACTTCTCCCCAAAGCTTACGAATCGTTTCGTATTTCTCGATCAGTCCATGGGCCTTCAGTTTAGCCAGCAACTCTTGGATATAAAGGAAATAGACTCCTAGCATTTGTGCTTCTTCCTTGCCTCTTAGATCCGAATGCAGGTCCGGGTTCACTCGTAATTCAAAGACCTCTGCTGCCCAGCCTAAGTAAGTATCTGCTGAATGCAGCTGTAGAGTGTCCTCTTCAAATTCCGAAAGCAAGAAGAAGAGATGTCCAATATATTCAAAATCCATACAGCGATAAAAATCGCCATAAAGCTTTCTTGGCTGCGTGAAATCCCCATTAATAAACCACTTAGGTCTTACATAACGTACAGCACTTTCTTCCACTTTACGTACCTGCTCTCCGTTCAGCCGTCCCAACAGATTTTTCTTCAGTACCAAATTCATTTTCCCTAAAGATTCTCCCTGATTAGAGATGGGCTTAAAAGCAAAAGGAATGGCTCCACTGGCTCCAGTGTAGAGTGTGTCACAAATGTATTCTGCTCGCTCTTCTATCACCGTTGCCAGGTCGTTCATTACATTGAGTACCACAAAATCTTCACTGCCATCTGTGAAGGTACAAACTACTTTATGTTCACCGAGAGTATCTGGTTTAAAGGTCACGACATGGCTTCCATCCTCTTGTAAATCAGCAAATAAATTTTTGGAAACCAGATTCTGATCTTTTTGATAAATCGCTACGATGTCTTTCAAAGCCACTCCTTCTGGCAGTTGTATCGTTATTCGAGCTATTTTTCCTAAGATATTTAACGGTGTATAAGCTATTTTCGGATGCTTCAGCTGTAAACCTTTTTGATAAAAATCTGATTGGTTTTCATTTTTTAAAAGTGTATACTCCCATTTTTGGCTTGCCTTTGGTTCTAAAAACAAAGCTGTTTTAGGATAAATCCAATCTCTATTTTTAAAATTTTCAGGATATCCTCCGGCCAAGATCAGCTTATGAAATAACAAACCGTCCAACGAAGGGGATACATTTTCAAAAAACAAATTTTCGTATTCGCAAAAAGTCCCTACAGACAAGGTCCGACCTTTTGTTTGATATATGCCAAGATTGCCCCCTCGATTATCACGACGAACAGCATTTATTTTTGTATAGTTAGTAGAAATTGATGAAAAGACAGCAGCAGAATTATGAATGTTCCGCAAAACATTTTTATCGCGAAACATGACATAACTCAATGCAGCCCAGACCCCAAAATCTTGAATAGTTAATGTTCGCTCTGTTTCGTTTACCACTTCAATTGTCCAAACAATTCCATTAGAAATCTGATTCAGCTCATATTTACTGATTACGCTTACATTATCGAAAGAATAAGTAACCTCTATCTGGTGATCCCTTGATACAATCGTTGGGACAACATCAATACTTAAAAAACTTTTCCCATCAACGATTAAATCAAATTGTCCGAACAACTTCTCTCTATCATTATAACCTACCTTTCTTAAGTATTCTTCTTCAATTACCCAGTTCATCTGATAAGGATCATCCTTAAACAACAGCTTCGAAACATGTCCATCTTTCGCAATAGCCAATTGAAATTGTTCATTTTCCAGCATACATTTCCTCCTCTGTTTTCTATGTAATTAAGATACCATCCTATGAAAGCGATAACTATTTGTGATTTCAACGAAAAGTTAAGAGATTTCACACAAACTCGACAACAAACTTATTCCGGTTTTCCTATAAAATTGACTATCCGCATCGTTACAAATCAGTTTTTATTGGTGCACAAAAAAGGTTTTGCTCATCTAACAAGAGCAAAACCCTTTTTTATTTCTTAAAGCTGTCTATATCATTAGTTTTTCTCCCGATCCAACCAAACCGCCATATTCCCTTCCTCTCGATTGGCCCAAGCATAGTAAGGAATCAGTTTTATTTGTGTGTCTATCCATTCCATTGGAGTATATTCATGATAAAGAGAATGATCGCTTTTTTCTTTCGGTGTTTTAGCTGCTGCATAAATTACTCCTAAGCCACCTAATAATTCTGATTCAAAGCGATAATCCAGCTGTTCATCCGAAGCCAGACAATATTTCCAAACGGATTTTTCTTGATCTACCTCTTCAAGGCAATAAACCAAGGGTCCTCTTTGAATTGCGACCTTTCCAAAATTGTAAACCACATTGGTATTGGATTGATATTTCTTAATTGACATGTCTAGAAGCAGTTCAATGCTTGTTATACCAGGTGTAGCTTCCAAATAGACGAAGCCATCATTTAATTGATAGTCTTGCAGTTCCCCATTGATTGATAGTCGGGCGTTTTTCTGTGACCATTGAGGAATTCGAATACCAAAAGTACAGGTTTCCTCGGACGTATTTTCTAATTTATAGTTGATGGTACCTTCCCATGGAAAATTGCTTTCCTGCTGAACAGTCAGACCGTTTTCAAAGGTCGCTTGGTTAGAAATAAACTGATGAGAAAGAATTACGTCTTCTTTTACTGCATAAATGTATTGGTCCACTGAAGCTACAAGTCGCGCAACATTACTAGGGCAACAAGCACAGCCAAACCATTCTGCCCGCTGTGTTAAGACATGGTTGCGACTAGGATTATGCGTTGAAATATCTGGATCAGCCTGCAATGGATTCACATAAAAGAAGTGCGTGCCATCCAAGGAAATGCCGCTAATAATCCCATTAAATAATTGCTTTTCTAATACATCTGCATACTCGCCTTTAGTTTCCAGCTTAAGCATTTCTCTGGCAAAAAATGCCATGCCTACAGAGGCGCAGGTTTCACCATACATGGTATCATTAGGCAAATCGTAGTTACCTGTAAAGGATTCACCAACATTTGTGGAGCCTATACCGCCAGTAATGTACATTTTTTGATGCACGATATTGTTCCAGAAGCGTCGACAGGTTTCCAGCAGACTTTCATCACCAGTCAGTCGCGCAACCTGCGCCATACCGGTACAAAGATAAACGACTCTCACCGCATGACCTTCTGCTGTTTCTTGTTGGCGTACCGGTTCAGCCGCTTGGTAATAGGATAAAGGAAAGTTTCTCATCCCATCAATGACATCTCGGTCTATTCCGTCTGCAGCAATTTGTCGATCAAAGAAATCGTCTTGTCCTCGTTGATTGATAAAAAAATGAGCTAAGTCTAAATAGTTTGATTCTTCAGTTAGCTCATAAAGTCTTGCTAATGCCAACTCGATCTCAGGATGACCATCGTATCCTGGAATTTGATCTGCACCCTCCCCAAAATGCTCCAGCATGCAGTCAGCCATTTTAACTGCAATGGATAAAGCTTTTTGATTTCCTGTAACTTCAAAATAAGCAACCGCAGCTTCAATATAATGGCCCATTGTATATAATTCATGGGACTGTTTTAATCGAGCAAACTTGCGGTCTGGTGCCTCAATTTGGAAAAAGCTGACTAAATAGCCGTCCTCCTCCTGAGCCTGAGCAATTAAATCAATCAATCGATCGGTAATTGTTCTTAACTCCTGATCTGGATGATAGGTCAATGAATAGGCTGCAGCTTCCAGCCATTTATAAACATCGGTGTCTTGAAAAGTATAGCCATTATGCCTGCCTTCTTTTAGCCCAGCTGCAATTTCTAAATTTTGGATTGCATGGCTGTGCTCCTGATGCTCTTCGTTTCCGCCGGGTTCATGAGTGATGGAAATATCGGCCGAATCGTTCATCACTTCCCACTGATAGGGCAATACCTCCTTTACAATTAATTCCCGGTATTGGTTCCAGAATTCAGAAGTAATTTGGATGTCTTTTAACTGATTTTTCTTTTTTGTAATCATTTTTTCCTTCCTTTCCAGCATCGTTTGCTTGTACCTAAAAATATAAGCTTTCAAACTCTGCTTGTAAGCGTATACTTCTGTATAAAAGGTGGACTTTTGCGCGACCGTTCAATTTTGATTAGTTTTTTCCGTAGAAAAAGTAGATAAATCCGGAAATTAAATCCATTTACGGATTTTTTCGTTATAATCAAGGCAAACTAGTTAGGAGGAACTGCGATGTTAGCGATTGATTTGCAGCAACCAGTGTTTTACTATAAAGCTGGTGAATTTTCTGCTGGTACTGGCTGGCAGCACAAAAAAATGTTCCATGATAAGGATTTTGAGATTATTTTTTGTTTGGAAAACCGCTTGTCTTTAATGATTGACGGTCAGCCGATTCATTTGAAGAAAAACGACTGCTTAGTTTTACCACCCGAAACAACCATTGAAGGTGCGCAGCTTTCAGCCCAACCGGTTCGTTTTTATTGGTTGCATTTTTACGCGCAGTGGCAGCTGTTACCTGCTGATGATCAAACGGTTAGTCAGCTGCAAACGGCTTTTAATCAGCACAAAATACTACCAGTTTACAATAATCACTGTGTGCTGCCTTCCTTGTTTACAATCAAGGAGCCCAACTTCTTAATTATCTTGATGAATCAATTGTTGAATGTCTCCAATACTTATTACTATAGTTCCAAAATGGCAGATACCTTGACGCAAACCATATTGATTGAATTATGTAATCAATACTTAACTGTTTCTTCCGCCATTGGTGAGGAGTACGATGCCAAGATTCATCAAGTTGCCGAATGGATTCGTGCAAACATGAGTGAAGAGTTATCAATCCAAGACATTGCCGATCATTTTGAAGTCTCTCAAGATTATCTGTCTCGCCAATTTAAAAAAGCCTTTGGCAAGAATTTACGAGACTATTTAATCAATTTAAAAATTTCTGTCGCAAAAGTATTGCTGGTACAGACTACTTTGCCGATTAAGGCAATTGCCGAATTGTCTTATTATGCAGACGAAAAATATTTTATTCGCATGTTTAAAAAGCGTACAGGCTTGACCCCTAACAAATACCGAAAAGCCTATTCTGGTACGCATCAAAACAATCCCTATATCGATCCAAAGCTGCCGATTCCTCAAGCAGTCGAAAAACTACTGGGACAATAGCAAAACTCCAGCCACTCAAAATTTGAGTGGTCTTTTTTATCAAAAAAACGGAAATGTATACTTTTGCTACGTTTTAATCCGTTTTATTCTCTTTTGTAACCTCTTACAATTATTCACATAGATATCTATGAAATTGAAGAGAAGGAGCAAGAAAATGAAAGAAATTGTTGCGACGAAGAAAAAAGCCCACCCGTTAGTTAAGAAGCTGGCTTATGCTAGTACAGATGGTGCTGGAAATTTATTGTTTTGTATTATCAGCAGTTATATTCTCTATTTTTATACAGATGTTTATGGATTAACTGTGGGAGCAGCAGGTATTCTACTACTGATTGCGCGAATTGTTGATTCCTTTGATGCCCCGTTTTGGGGTTCCATTATTGACCACACCAAGAGCAAATATGGGCAAAGTCGGCCTTGGTTTTTATGGTTGGCCATCCCCTTTGCAATTGCTACTGTTTTGGCATTTTCCACACCTAATTTATCTGGAACGGCAAAGGTAATCTATGCTGGAGTGACCTATGTAGTTGCTGGCACGATTTACAGTGGCATTGCTACGCCGATTACTTCTATTTTGCCGAACTTATCCAACGATCCAGATGAGCGGATTCATCTAAATTCTTTTAGAATGGTGGGAGGCAATGTTGGAAACTTCGCTGCTGTTACTTTTGCATTGCCGTTAGTTGCACTCTTTGGTGGAGGCGATGATCGAAAAGGCTTCAGTCTAATGGTGGCCTTCTTCGCAGTTATTGCAGTTGGCCTACTCTTCTTTGCCTTTTTTAACTTAGAAGAGATCAATACTAAAAAAGCGGTAAGCATTCCTTTCAAAGATAGTTTGAAAGCGGTTAAGGGGAATTGGCCTTGGGTATTGCTGGTTTTAGCTAATTTAGCTTTTTGGATGGCTTTGACCGTACGAACGTCTGCCTTACTTTATTATTTCGAATACAATCTAGGCAGTAAAAATCTAGTTCCTTTGATAAACGGAATTTCTCTGATTCAAGTCGGAGGCATGATGGCCATTCCGTTTATTTCTAAGCGACTTAAAAAGACGGGTACGATGATTGTTGGATTAGGATTGGCGGTAGTCGGGCAATTCCTGCTGTTTTTATCTGGAACCTCAATGACTTTCTTGGTGATTTCTTGGGCAATTGCCTGCATTGGTTCAGGAATCGCTTGTTCCATGCCTTTTGCGATGCTTTCAGATGCGGTAGATTTTGGTGAATGGAAAAGCGGCATTCGTTCCAGTGGATTTCTGTCAGCAATGGGCAGTTCTTTCTGTATCAAAGTTGGAGCTGGTCTAGGCAGCTACTTTTTATCTGTCATTATGGCAAAAACTGACTACGTTGCCAATCAAGTGCAGACTAGTCAGGCCTTAGCAGGAATTCAATTTGTTTTCCTGTGGTTACCGGCCATTCTATTTGCCCTAGCAGCCGTTCCAATGCTGCGCTATTATAGATATGAAAAACAAGAAGGCTTCATTCGAGCTGAATTATTGACTCGCCGTGAACCAGCAGAACAGTAAGAAAAGTGGTAACTTGAAAAGACCAGATTTATTAGAGCATTCATCTAGAGCCTTTACAGATGAATGCTCTTTTTATATCCGTCCTTCTTTATTAGGAAACCAATACACAGGAAAAGCCGCTTAACAAAATTGTTAAGCGGACTTCGGTCAATAGGTATGGTTTATTGTTGAACAGTTGTACCGCTTTTGCCAGTGATGGCTTCAGAGGCTTGCTCTAGCGAAGCGATGATAGCTTTGCGACCAGCTTTTGATTCCGCAAAGTCAATGGCTGCTTCAACTTTTGGCAGCATGCTGCCAGGAGCGAACTGATCTTCTTTAATATACTCTTTCATTTTCTCCACTGTGGTATCGACTAACGCTTCTTGATTTTCTTTACCGAAGTTGACGAAGACATGGTCAACTGCTGTTAAGATAATAAAGATATCGGCATCGATTAAGGCTGCCATTTTAGAAGCAGCGAAATCTTTGTCAATTACTGCGTCCACGCCCTCATAGCGTTTGCCATGATAAACGACTGGAATACCGCCTCCTCCGCAGGCAATCACTACCTGACCTGCATCTACTAAGGTTTGCAGGCTGATTTTTTCATAGATATCCATTGGTTTTGGTGAAGGAACTACTCGGCGCCACCCACGCCCAGCATCTTCTTTATAGATATCGCCGGTTTCATCCATAATTTTTTTGGCTGTGGCTTCATCGTAATAGCCGCCAATTGGTTTAGTCGGATTCTTGAAGGCCGGATCTTCTGGATCAACGACTACTTGAGTAAGCATTGAGACAACTGGTACATCATTTACTCCGCGAGCAACTAATTCTTCATCGATGGCTTGCTGTAAGTGATAACCAATATATCCTTGGCTCATGGCTGTACATTCTGGGAATGGCATCACCTTCTCAGGATCATCCCCGCCCATATTTTCAAAGGCTAAGCGGATTTGACCTACCTGCGGACCGTTTCCATGAGCAATGACTACATGGTGTCCAGCTAGGATCAAATCAGCAATTGATTTTGCTGCTAATTCGGCTTTAGTTAATTGTTCGTTGGCTGAGTTGCCTAAGGCGTTACCACCTAGAGCAATAACAATTTTCGACATGTGGAACCCTCATTTCTGATTTCGTTAAAAATCTTTATTGGATAATTTTCCGGCTACCCTTTTTGAAAAGATAGCCGGAGTAATGATTTAGCGTTTTGGTTGTTGTTGGGTGATACAGTGAATATTTCCGCCGCCGTAAACAACTTCTACAGTATTTACACCCACGACTTCTTTGTCTGGGAACATTTCTTTCACTTGCTCCAAGGCTAATGCATCGTTTTCGTCGCCGTATTGCGGTACGATAACGCCGCCGTTGGTAATCAAGAAGTTCATATATGAAGCGATACAAATGTCGCCGTCTTCACGAGGCATTGTTCCTTCTACATAATCAATCTTAAAGTTGCCGTCAATGGTTACTGTTTCAACTGGACAGCATAATTTGTGTACTTTCAGCTTACGGCCTTTCGCATCAGTCATTTCTGACAAGCGTTTGTAGGCATCTTGAGCTGCTTCATAGAATGGGCTCTTTTCATCTTCAGTATAGATACAAGCTACTTCACCTGGTGCGACGAAGCAAGCCACATCATCTACGTGTCCGTTCGTTTCTTCAGGATCAATTCCATCGCCTAACCATAAAACTTTTTCAACGTTTAAGTAGTCGCAGAGCATTTTTTCGATTTCTTCTTTAGACATATGCGGGTTGCGGCCTTCACTTAACAGACACATTTCAGTGGTTAAAACAGTACCTTCGCCATCTACGTGGAATGATCCGCCTTCTAATACGAATCCGCTAGTCCGATAAGAATCCACATGTTCAATTTCACAAACTTTTTGTGCAATTAGGTCATCTTGATCCCATGGGAAGTACAGGCCATCAACTAATCCGCCCCAAGCATTGAATTCCCAGTCTGCTGCACGTAATTCACCTTTGTCATTGATTAAGAATGTCGGACCGCAGTCACGAATCCAAGCATCATTGTTGGACATTTCGTAAACGGTAATTTCTGGTGGTAATTGACGACGACAGTTTTGGAATTGCTGCTGTGATACCACCACGTTCATTGGTGTAAATTTGCTGATTGCTTTTGCCACTTCAGTAAAGGCTTCTTGTACGGGTTTCCCACCGTCACGCCAGTTATCTGGACGTTCAGGCCAAATCATCCATACTTTTTCCTGTGGTGCAAACTCTGCGGGCATTCTAAACCCGTCTTGTTTCGGTGTTGTCGCTTCGATTCTCTTCGCCATTGTTATCGGCTCCTTCTTTAGTTATTTTTTTGAAAACAATAATCGCTTCGCCAAACAAGATAAATATGATTGCTCCAATGGTGATCGGCAGCTGTTCAGCTAAGGTAGCTGCATCGAACTGCAATGGAATCGCAGTAAAGACTAGAGAAATAATGATCATCAGCATTGGTGCTATTACTAATAGTTTCAACATGCCATCTCCACCGCCGACTTTAAATGGTCGTGGAGTATCTGGATCAATTTTACGCAATTTGTAAAAGGCTGGGAACACTGGTACATAAGACAAAAGGAACATTACCAGGTTCAATGAGAAGAAGGCCCAGAACAAATCTTGGTTCGGTAAGATTGGAGCAATCACAACTACAACTGTCGCAACAATTCCGTTCATTAAAGCCGCCCCAATTGGCATTTCATTCTTTTGGCTGCGTTTTGCAAAGAATTTTGGCATGTCGCCATTCTCAGCTGCGTAGCAGGCCGTGTTGTTTACACCTAATGACCAAGAGATCATGTTTCCAAATAGGGTTAACAGGAAGAAGAAGGCCATTAAAATAATAAACCAACCACCAGTTGAGCCAGTTAACAGCTTGAAGCTGTCCATCATTCCGCTGCCGGTACTGATTTGATCAGTCGGGATGGCTACCCCAATACCAAAGGCAGAGAAGATGTAAATCGCTGCAATTACGATTCCTGCGGCAACAATCGCCTGCGGAATTTGTTTTTTAGGATTTTCCATATCATCGGCAAAGGTACAGATAACTTCAAATCCTAACAAGTTGAAAATGATAACTGAAATAAAGGAAAGACTGTTTAAATCAAAGGATGGCAGCATTGATTTAACGGTAAATTCGTTCGCCATCCCTCTAGTGAAGGCTACATAAAGACCCAATCCGCCAATTAATACGGCTAAAATCATTTTGATTACGGCTGCACCATTCAAAATCCATACACTGTCACTGACTGGATAAAAGCTGATCCAGACAACCAGCCAGATAAAGACAAGCTGAATGATGATTGACGGGATAACTGGGAATTCAATTCCGGTCATAGTGGTAAGCAATTCTGGACACATTACCGCCAGTGAAGCCAACCACAAAGGGAAGTTAATCCAATAATACCAAGAAACCCGTGAGCCCCAGCGGTGACCAAAGGCTTTGGTAACCCAGTCATAAATACCGCCATCGCCAATATAAGTGGTTCCTAATTCTGAAGAAATGAGGCCATAAGGCAATAAAAAGGCAACCAGCAGGAAAATCCACCAGAAGAACTGTGAATTTCCAATTGCGGCAACTGGTGCGGCAGCTTCCGCTACGAATACCACACAAATTACGGAAAGAATGGCACTCATCAAGCTAAATTTTTTCTTTTGTTCCATTTTTCTCTTCCTCTCTATAATGGAAGGAATGGTCGAGGCGGATGCCTCAACCATCTAATGGAAATAAGTCCTTAGCGAAAAACAGAGTTATTTCCATTCCTACGCTGTTTTACAGTGGCTTTTTAATAAACATTTCCAATTCTGCTTTGGCTTCAGCTGTTGCAGCTTCATCAATTGGGTTCTTTTCAGCATAATCGTTCATCAAGTAAACTAATAGTCCACGAATAGAAGTCAAACGGTTTTCCGCTTCATCAAAACAGATAGAGTTTGGTCCGTCCATTACTTCATCTGTTACTTCTTCGCCACGAGTTGCTGGTAAGCAATGCATGAATTTCGCATTTTTACCGGCTTTGTTCATTAATTCTTCGTTTACTTGGTATTTCGGATAGAATGTGCTCATGCGTTCTTCTTCTGATAATTCTGCTTCGTATAAGCCGTACCATACATCCGTGTAAACGAAGTCAGCACCTACGATTGCTTCAATATCATCAGTTACAGTGTACGTTCCGCCAGACACTTTGCAGTTCGCTTCTAATTTAGCTTTGTGATCGTCGTTTAACTGGAAGCCCTCTGGTCCAAATTGTACAAAATCCATCCCCATCTTAGTAGTAACTAAACCTAATGAGAAGCAGACCTGCGTTGCATCCCCGATAAAGGCAACTTTACAGTCTTCTAATTTCTTGCCTTCTGGTAAATGTTCTACCATAGTAGTTAAGTCGCCAACCTCTTGTGTTGGGTGATTATAATCAGACATTCCGTTGATTACTGGAATAGTTGCGTGAGTTGCTAAGTCATTTACACTATGATGACGTTCTACCCGTGCCATTAAGATATCTACTAAGCGAGATAATACACGACTCGTATCTTCAATTGTTTCGTGTCCGCCTAACTGAATTTGTCCTGGTGCTAAATATTGTGCATGTCCACCTAATTGAGTCATCGCTGTTTCAAAGGATACCCGTGTTCTAGTAGAAGATTGTTGGAAGATCATTCCCAATGTTTTGTTTTTTAATAGAGGTGGATAGAAGCCATTTTTGATCGCCTTTTTAATTTTTAATGATAGATCAACGATGTATAAAATTTCCTCCTTCGTATAATTCTCCGTAGTAATGAAATCGCGTTTTGCCATGATAATTCCTCCTATAAAAATATTTTTTCGTTTTGCTTTACATCCACAATGTACCAATCTATGAAAGGGTTTACGATAATCTTTTAGTTGTAAACGCTACCAACGGGAAACACGGCTTAAAACCAGGGTTTATTTATAGATATAAACCGCTTTCTTTAAAAGGTTTAGAAAAGTTTAGACAGTGGTTTAGCCTATTTCTGCAAAAAACTCCGCAAAAAAATGTTATAATTGGTTCAAGGAAAATTTGGGACCGAATTTTAGTAAATGGTTTATCGAAAGGGGTTACAATTATGATCGCCATTTTCATATACAACATTGTTTTGATTGTTTTATATACCATTACCATGTCTACTTCCCTCGTCTTTTATCTGAGAGAAAAACGAAAAATTTTTCTTGCCTTCTCCGTCTATTTGGCCTTTTTTATTCTTGATAATGTTATTATTTACATGACTGAATTCTTCAATACCTTTGCTCACCAGTACAACCAAACGTTTATGAGTGTACCGGCCGCCAAGACCATTATTTTCGTAGTGAATGCTTTTTGTTCCTTATGGATTGTAAATTTGCTTGCGAAATCCAAATTCAAGCCTTACCAGAATGCTCTGCTGATTATGTTAGCCGTCTGGATGCTGCTGACACCTCTTTTGGCTAATACAGCTTTCAAGGTTTGGCTGTACTATCTGCCAAATCAATTGTTTCTTTTCTATGTAGGATGCTACGCCTGGAATCGCTACAAAAAGACCGAGGGACTATCACCAACCGAAACAAGCTATTTAAAGCGGATTGCCATTCTAGCGATTGTCGCCAGTCTGGCTATTCTAGTAGAAGATACCTTTGTCATCTTCAATATTGATCAGTACACCTCACTGACAATAAAAATCTACAATCGCAATATTTGTGAGGATATTTTTTCGATCTTGGTTTGTGTGATTGGGTTGAACTATTTCCTGCGAGGAAGTGTTTCGCAGTCAGAGGCAGAAGTCGCCGAAGATGTCCAAGAGGAGCGCTTGTTTGAACAGTTCTGTGCTGCTTATCAATTTACCCAACGGGAGATGGAAATATTCCGCCTGCTGTTGGAGCATAAGCAGAATCAAGAGATTGCTGATGAGCTGTTTTTGTCGGTAGGAACCGTCAAAACACATGTCCATAATATCTTTATTAAGCTGGATATTAAAAAGCGAACGCAGATTCAAGGTTTATACGAGAAATACAAGCTGGATTTGGATGCTAACCTGTTGGGAAGCTGAAAAGGGCACCCCAAAAGCTGTCTTATGGAAGACAGTTTTTGAGGTGTCTTTTGGCTGTTTGGTCTATTTTAGAAAGTAACCGGCAGCTTCATTTCTTCAACATAGCGTTCGTACACTTCTTCTGCTAAAGAGTAACCTTTGCCCCAGTGAGTTTCAATGGTTGAGCCTTGGGCACCATCCTTTTCAAAGGCATTGCGGATGCGCTTCATAATCCAAGAGATTTGTGATAAGTGAGAACGGCTGGCACCATCCCCCCATATGTATGAACACAAGTCTTCCCGAGAAATAATCTCTCCACGAGTTTGATACAGCTTGCGTAAAACACGCGCTTCCATTTTAGTTAGCTGCAGCGAGCTAAGCAGCCGCACTTCTCTTTGAACTGGTGTATTTCTCGGATCAAAGGAATAAATTGCCGCCTCACGGGAGATCGTTTCATCCCGCTTGAACAAACTTTCACGAAGTTCTTCAAGATTCATGGATTCTGTGATTACACCGTTGATTCCCTCTACGGATTCCTCTATCTCGCTATCGAAGTATTGATCGACCTTACGCAAAATAATCTTAGGAGTCGTTCTCAGGCTCGGCATAATCCATTGAAGCTCTTCATTGGTCACTGTTTCACTAATGATGACACAATTAAAATAGTTGGCTAACAGGATTTCATTCGGGCGTTCAATTAACAAGCTCAACGTTTTTGGGGAAGCAAATACTTCACAATTCAATCGTTGCAGCCGCGTTTGGAGCTTTTGCTCCACTAAAATATTCTTCGTTAAAATTAATACAGAAGTCATTTTTCCACCTTTTCTTTAGTAGTAATAATCATAAGATATTTTTATTGTTCTTCCACATACATTTTTTACAGCTTCAGCTATTCAAAACATAACAATGAAAACATCTAGATAATAACAAAATATTCATAAAATGTAAAGAGACTGTATTTATTCCGACAACAGCAACCTTATAATAAATACAATATAATAGAACAGACAAACTAAACGTCGTAATTTATAAAATAACACTATTTATCTTTGTAATTCATCAATTAGCGGAATTTTTTTGTAGCTTTTTGAGTTTTCATGCTAAAAACTTCACATTCCCTTATAATAGGAGTAACTAACAGAAGAGGATCTGCTTATGGACATTCAAAAAATCGAAACCTTTATTCAGCTAGCAAAATATTTAAATTATTCTAAAGCTGCCGAAAAAGCTTATACTACGCAGGGAAATATTTCCAAACACATTTTAGCTTTGGAAAAGGAATTAAATGTGAATCTGTTTAATCGTTCCAAACGCCAAGTTACTTTAACCGAAGCTGGCTGTCAGTTATTGCCCTATGCTCAACAAATTGTGCAGCAGGCCCATCTTATGCAGGAAACAGCAGCTCAGATAAATCAAAAGCATCAGCACTCATTGACTATCTACACTATCCCAACCTTAATTAGCTACCCTGGCCTAGAAAAGATTGCAGCCTTTCGCAATCTGCATCCAGAAGTTAATTTGCTATTGAAGGAAACGGAAAATGCGCCCTTATCATCAATCGATTTTTTTGATGAGAATACGTTGTTTTTTACGCGCTTATTTCATTTGCCGGAGAGCTCCTATGAATACAAGACTGTTGATCAGGATCACTTCGTAGCTGTACTGCCGGCAGATCATCCCTTAGCTGGTGAAAAGGAGTTGGCTTTAGAGTGTTTAGAAAGAGAAGCCTTCTTGTTATTGGGAAAAGAGACCGGTCTTTTGACACCGATTCTTCAGCTATGCCAGCAGGCTGGTTTTACTCCTAAGAATAATTATGGCGGTTCACGAATTGATTTAATTTTGAACATGATCGCCAGCGGTCTGGGCATTTCATTGTTAATGGAAAAAACGATTCAGGAAAAATTGCCTGATCAAGTTGTTTATCTGCCTATCGTGCCCACTAAGCTTAGTCATCTGTGCTTTGTTCGCAAAAAGGGACAACATAGTGCTGCAAATGAGTTGTTTTGGGAGTCGATCATTTAATGTTGATTCCTTCAAAAAGGAAATCATTTGGGCTTCTTCAATAAGGTATCAGTAAAACTGATTCTGAAATCATTAATAAAGACTATTCAAAAGTATGGCCCATTTTGAATACTCTTTTTGAGGATTAGTTTGTTTTATTTACACATAGATTTTGATAAATTCTTTTCTGTACAACTTTTATCAAGTATAGTTTTCTCTGCTGATTTCTCAGGCTTCATTAACTTGTTGAATTTCTTCCTTAACATCAAACTTAAGTTACTACCACCCCCTTTTTTTTCTTGTCAAACAGGTTATAAAAATATGGTTTCATTTTTCTGCTCTTTAAATATCCATTTTAAAAAGCAGAACACCAAGATTATTCACTTGATGTTCTGCTCTGTTCTACTATTTATTTTTTTCAATTAACTGTTGGGCTTCTTTAACAATTCGCTCCACTGTGAAGTTATAATCGTTTAGCAAATCTCCTGCAGGGGCTGATTTACCAAATTGTTCTACCCCTAATGATTTTCCTTTTTCTCCTACATATTTCGACCAGCCAATAGTTGATCCTAGTTCTACCGATAACTTGTTAACAATATGATTCGGCAAAACGGATTCTTTGTATTCGTCACTTTGCGCATCAAATAGCTCCCAGCTAGGGAAGGAAACGACATTTACTTTATGCTGAGCTAGCTGTTCTTTGGCAAGTATGGCCATCTCAACTTCAGAACCGCTCGCAATCAGAATTAAATCTGGTTCATCTGCATCTTTTGATAATATATATGCGCCCCTTTCTGCTGCCTCAAAGTCAACCTCTGCAATAACTGGAACGTCATGACGCCCTAATGCGATTAAGAAAGGCCGATCCTTCGATTCTGCTGCCAGCTTCCATGCTACAACCGTTTCATTCGCTTCTGCTGGACGAAAGACAACCAAGTTAGGCATTGCTCTTAAGGAAATTAAATGTTCAACTGGTTGGTGCGTTGGGCCATCCTGTCCTACCTGCAAACTATCGTGAGTCATAATATAAGTTACTGGCACACCCATTAAAGCAGAATGGCGAATTGCTGAACGCATGTAGTCAGAAAAGACTAGAAAAGTCCCACAATAACCTCTCAGGCCTCCATGTAAAGTAAGCCCATTACAAATTGAAGCCATTGCGAACTCACGAACTCCAAAATAAATATTAGGCCCATCATGGGCTTCTTCATCCATAAATGGCTGACCTTCGATGGTTGTCTTATTGGAAGAAGCTAAATCAGCTGAACCACCAACTAAAATTGGTAAATCCTTATAAATTCGATTTAACATTTTCCCACTAGCTGTACGAGTGGCCATCTTTTCATCCTCGAAAGGCGTTAATGCCGCTTCAGTAACCTCAAATTTTTCTGAAATTATCTTCTCTAATTCTGCTGCTAATTCTGGATAACTCTTTTGATACTCTCCTACTAGCTGATTCCATGCCATTTCGGATTTTTCACCTTGTACACTAATTTCGTTAAAGTTCATTTTTACATCTTCTGGTACAAAGAAATCTTCATATTCCCAGCCTATCGCTGCTTTAATCTTCTTGGCTTCTTCAGTTCCAACTGGGTTACTATGAATCTTCTCTGTCCCTTGTAAGGTTGAACCAAAACCAATAATTGTTTTGACTTCAATCAATGTTGGTTTTTTAGACTCTGATTGAGCTTCCTCAATCGCGGCAGAAATTTCTTCTAAGTTATTGCCATCACTTACATAAAGTGTTTGCCAATTCATTGCTCTAAATTTTTCTTGAATATCTTCATGAGCTGATTGAGTAAGCGGTCCATCCGAAGTGATGTCATTTGAATCATAAAGAACAATTAATTTACCAAGACCTAGTTTTCCGGCAATTGCTGCAGATTCTAAAGCAACGCCTTCTTCTAAGTCGCCATCACCGCAAATCGTATAGGTAAAATGATCAACGACATTAAACTGATCCCGATTGAATCGATCCCGCAAATGCGCTTCGGCAATTGCCAAGCCAACTGTCATTGAAAATCCTTGCCCTAATGGTCCAGTAGTTGCTTCTACTCCAGGTGTATGGAATACTTCTGGATGACCTGGCGTTTTGCTGTCTAATTTACGAAATTGTTTAATGTCATCCATTGAAAGATCATACCCAGATAAATGCAGCAATGAATATAGTAGCATAGACCCGTGTCCTGATGTTAAAACAAAACGATCGCGATTAAACCATTGGGGATTTTTAGGATTATGATTCATGTGATGTCTAAATAACTCGTAGCCCATCGGAGCTGATCCCAAAGGCGCTCCCATATGTCCGTGATTTGCATTCTCTACGCTATCTACTACTAAATTTCTCATTGTAGCGACAGATTTATTATCAATATTTTTACTCATTCAATTTCCTCCATTATGTTTAATATAGTTGAAATTTAGAATACACTTTGCAATAATTGACCTATATAATATATAAGCAGCCCGACGATATTAAAGTCTGTTTCTGGGAAGGATGTTCCGGTTAATCCTATGTTTTCCATAATTGGGTAAATTAATGCTGGGCCAACAGCAATTAATATCCCTACTGCAAAGGAACCTGCGATACAGCCTTTCCAGCCGCCAGTAGCGTTACCAAACACTCCCGCAGTTGCTCCGATAAAGAAATAAGGAACAGCTACAGGTATGATAACGATCGTCCCAATCAAGCCCATGATAATCATCGTAACAATCCCACCGGCATATGCTGCTAAAAAGCCGATGACTGTTGCAGTTGGTGCAAAAGGGAAAACTACTGGGCAATCTAACGCTGGTTTAGCATTTGGAATTAGCTTTTCTGAAATTCCAACAAATGCACTGACGATCTCTCCCAGAAACAGACGAACGCCGGTTATGATTACATACAAGGCGGCAGCAAAGCTCAAACCTTGGAACAACGGATAAACCAGCCAGTTCACTCCTCCGGATAATTCTTCAACAGCACCTTTGCCAGCTGCAATTGCGGCGATGTAAAAGAATATAACCATCGTAATTGAAACTCCCACTACATAATCTTTGAACATAGTCAGCCACGCTGGAAGCTTTAAATCTTCGGTACTGTCTTCCGGTTTACCTACCTTTGATCCAATCCATCCTGAAATAGCATAACCAACGGTAACATAGTGTCCCATCGCTAATTCATCATCACCAGTAACTTTTCGCATATAGGGCTGTGCAATAGCTGGAAATAACCCTGCGCAAATTCCAAGAAATACACCCCCTAATCCAATTGTTAGCGTATTGCTCAAGCCCAATGCTTTAAACATGATAGTTAATAGCGCGGCTAAATATAAATTATGCTGTCCTGTCAAAAAGATATATTTTAGTGGTGTAAATTTGGCTACTAGAAGATTACACAAAAAACCAAGCAGCATAACCATTGATACAGTTGTACCAAACTTATCCTGTGCTAGAGCAGTCACTGCTTCAGCTAATGGCAGCACCCCTTTTAAGCCAAATCCTTCTGCAAACAATGCTTGAAAACTGTCCAATGATGTTACAGCTGCGGCAGAACCAACACCAAATACTAAGAAGCCAACAATTGTTTTTAATGTCCCAGAGATTACTTTGTCTGCGGGTTGTTTTTGTAAAACCAATCCAGTTAATGCAATCACCCCAACTAAGATTGGTGCCGAAGACAGTAAATCAAATACTAAAACCTTGATAACACCCATTGATTTTCCTCCTTACTTTTTTAAGCCTTATTATCAAAAAACTCCTTTAGCTTGGATTCAATTTCTTTTTTATCCATCAGGTTCTTTATTCCGATCACATAAGGCACTTGACCTTTCAATTCATCCGCTACATCCGACATCGTGATAAGTAAATCTCCTTTGAAACTTTTTACGTCATCTAAGGTACTGTGCTGAACCTCCAGAGGAAATTGATTGGCTTTCACAACCTGATCCACCTTTATTTTTAACATCATACTTGAGCCCATTCCTGTTCGACAGGCAATTAATGCTTTTTTCATTCCACTCATCTTTACTCCTCACTCTCAAATTTTTTAATAAAATCGATGATTTCTTCCGGTTTTTTTGCATTATCCAGTATTTCATAAAATTCTTGCTGGTCCAACAGCTCTGCTAATTCAGCCATTGCTGTTAAATGCGTTTGATTGTCCAAAGCGCTTAACCCAAAAATATACTTTACTGGATCATTTTCAGCATTCCCAAATTCAATTGGTTGTTTTAATGTAGCAATACTGATTGCTATTTCCTTAGCTCCTGTTTCTGGTCTGGCATGAGGCAAGGCGACATGTTTTGTAATCACTATATAGGGTCCTGTTTCTTTTGTTGTTTGAATCATTCCATCAATATAACCTGGTGAAACTTTGCCATTTTCTACAAGTACTTGTGTAGAATTTCTAATTGCATCCTCCCAATTCGAAGCCTCCACACCAAGCTTTACTAACTCCTTATTAGTAATTTCACTCAACAATGGATAATCACCTCCCTCTTCAATTATTATGCGTGAATTTGTTTCACCTGATTGAATTAGTACCTCACTTTCAATTTTTTCGTATTGTTCATAACTAACATATTTTTTTACCACCTTCAGAATGTCTCTTACCTTAGGATCGATAAGCGAATCATCGCTGATCAAATCATAGACTCGACCGATCAACTCAAATTTTTCTTTCGACGTCATGATTGGGTTGACGACAATGAAGGGAATATCTATGCTCAAAATATCTGACGTAATGGTTGTAGTAAAAACAATATCAAAATCTGAAAGTTCTCTCTTCTTATGCAGATTTTGTGCAATGAATTCGATGCAGGGAAAAAGCGATTCAAGCTCTTTCAAAAGTATGATCGATGTTCCAATACCGCTTGGACACAAAACCAGTCCTCGACTACGCTTGACCTGCTCTTCTTTTTCTTCAAAGGTTGAAGCAGCAAAATGGACTGTTAAAAAAGCAATCTCATCCGCTGGAAGTTCCCTTTTGAACAATGGCTGTAAAGGTCGGATCGCTTCGTTAACTAAGCAATACATTTCCGCGTACTCTTTTTGGATTTTTGATGTTAAAGGGTTAACGATTGGTAGATGATAAAAGATTCGGTAATAGCTTGATCGAACGTGTTCATATAGTCGTTTAACAACAGCCTCTTCATTTAAAAATCGAATGCCCGCTAGATTTTCAAATCTAGTTACTAAGCGCTGAACAATCTTTTTGATCATTGATCTATCTTTAGTTTGTTTTGTAATATCTCCTACTGACAAGCCTAAAATCCAGGCCGTTACATAGCTTATATTCTGCTCTTCTATTATTCCGAAATAATTACAAATGCTTTGACTGAATTGATATTCATTCGATTTACAATCAAATAGGTCGTTTCCATAGTCTGAAGCTAAAGCATAATGTTTGAATCTTTGGTTCAGCAATACAAAGCAATAGGTAAACTCCTTAAGCTTATTTTCAAAGAAATGGATATCGTACACTTGGCTATCCTTAAGAATTTTTCTTTCAAAATCTAAATAGCTAATTTTAAGGTGTTTGTTTAAAAAACTTTCAATAAAAAGTTCCCCATTGTCTTCATGCAAGCAGGTAATTACTTTTTTCATAATCATGTAGCGAATATCTTCTTCTTTGCCTAACAAATGGTAACCTTTCGCTCGAGTATAGTTCACTTTTAGATTGTTTTCTGTCAGTTGGTTTTTGACCTCTTTTAAATCATTTAAGACAGTGGAGCGACTGCTTTCCAGCATAACTATCAAATGATCCAAAGAGATGTACTCCAGTGAACAAGATAACATGAGCAAAATCATTAATTGTCGGTTTTCTTTTGAATGATAAACATCATCAAAAACTTCGAGTTCCAGCAAATACTTTTGCAGATATCGTTCTGCTTCTCTAGCTAAACTAAGACTGCTACCAGTAATCCGAATCTCAGTTTGCTGATTGTCCATTAAAATCTCATTTATCTTTTTTATTGCATACGTCAACTGCCTCCTAGTTAAGGCGAACTTTTTTTCTAGCTCTTCTAGACTCCTTTCATTTCTAAATGTTACTTCATGAAGAATTGCTAAATCCTGATTATCTATCATTGACCTCAGCTCCTACTCACAATATAATGTGGACGCTTTCAGTAATCAATCTTAATTAAGTTCATCTTTTGTCACTTTCAAGAACAATTATCAGACTGAAGTTGCTTAAAGCGCTATCCTTCAACCTTTAAATAGCTCTTATCTATTTCAGGTTATACGAAGTAATGTCAGATTAATCTGAAAATAAATCCCTGTCAAAATCATTCAAAAAATACATTATTACTAGAACGAATAGCATAAAAATTATACTCTTCTCTTCTAGGAACATATTCCATTTCGGAATACTTCTTTTTAAAATACGATTTGTTTTCTATCAATCAAGGAGAATACAATAAAAGAGAAGAAATGTATTAGGAGGAAAACAGATGAGCCAAGAAGAATTGTATGATCTGCGCAAAGTCTTAGAGGAATTAAAACAAGAGCCTGGTGCTTACCATGAAACGTATGTTGAAGTCGACCCTGATTCAGAGCTGGCTGGTGCTTACCGCTACATTGGATCTGGTGGTACCGTGATGCGGCCAACTCAAGAAGGTCCAACCATGATGTTCAACAACGTCAAGGGCTTTCCCGGTACGCGCGTGACAATCGGTATCATGGCCAGCCGTAAACGGGTTGGAAAAATTTTAAATTATGATTATCGGCATCTTGGTCGATTGTTGAAGGAATCCGTAGCGAATCCGATCAAGCCCGTGAAGGTTTCTAAAGAAGAGGCTCCTGCACAAGAAGTTGTTCATTTAGCTACAGATGAAGGATTTGATATTCGTAAGATTTTGCCGGCACCGACAAATACGCCGCAAGATGCTGGGCCTTACATTACCATGGGGATAGTCTTAGGCTCTGATCCGGATAAAACGATGAGTGATGTCACGATTCACCGGATGGTCCTAGAAGACGAAGACACGATTGGTATGTATGTCATGCCAGGTGGACGCCACATTGGTCATTTCCAAGAGCAATACGAGAAACTAAATAAACCGATGCCGATTACGATCAATATCGGACTTGATCCAGCCATCTCCATCGGTACAACCTTTGAACCGCCAACTACTCCTCTTGGCTATAATGAATTGTGGATCGCTGGAGCTTTACGTAATCAGCCAGTACAGTTAGTCGACAGTATCACGGTTGATGAAGTGGGCATTGCTCGCTCGGAATTTATTATTGAAGCAGAAATTTTGCCGAATGAACGGATGCAGGAGGATTTGCACACTAACACCGGACATGCTATGCCGGAATTCCCTGGCTATAACGGTGATGCGAATCCGGCCGTAAATGTCGTAAAAGTTAAGGCGATTACTCATCGCAAAGACAATCCCATTATGCAAACAACGATTGGACCAAGTGAAGAGCATGTATCGATGGCAGGAATTCCTACTGAAGCCAGTATTTTAGATTTAGTGGAAAAAGCCATCCCCGGAAAAGTAGTGAATGTTTACAATCCCCCTGCTGGTGGTGGTAAATTAATGAGTATCCTGCAAATTCGTAAGGAGCGAGAAGCTGATGAAGGCATTCAGCGGCAGGCGGCGATTTTAGCTTTGTCCGCCTTCAAAGAATTAAAGACGGTCATTTTAGTGGATGATGACGTGGATATTTTTGATATGAACGATGTGATGTGGACCTTGAACACTCGCTTCCAAGGCGATAAGGACATTATTGTATTGCCTGGCATGCGGAATCATCCGTTGGATCCGTCAGAAATTCCTGAATACAACCCAGGTGTGATTCGTTTCCGTGGAATGAGCGCCAAAACGATTTTAGATGGCACTGTTCCTTTTGACCTAAAGGATAAATTTATTCGGGCCCAATTTAAAGAAGTCCCGGACTGGGAAAAATATTTGAAATAGGAAAGCAGGGTTTTGGATGAAAAAAAGACGGATCGTCATTGGAATCACCGGTGCTTCTGGTACTGTTTATGCGTTGGATTTGTTGAAGGAATTGAAGAATTATCCTGAAATTGAGACCCATGGAGTGATTAGTGACTGGGCTAAGGAAAACCTGAAAATTGAAACTGACATGAGTTTGACTGAGGTATATGATTTACTGGATTATCATTACTCAGTTAAGGATTTAGGGGCTTCGATTGCCAGCGGGTCTTTTTTAGTGGATGCAATGGTGATCGTTCCTACCAGCATGCGAACGGTTGGAGCCATTGCGATGGGCTTAGCCGACAATTTGATTACCCGAGCAGCCGATGTCACCTTAAAGGAGCAACGCAAGCTGATTTTGGTTCCCAGAGAAACCCCGTTGCATGCCATTCATTTAGAAAATTTGACGAAATTAGCTAAAATGGGCGTGCAAATTATTCCGCCGATTCCAGCTTTTTACAATCAGCCGCAAACAATTCAGGATTTGGTGCATCATCAAACCATGAAGCTGTTGGATGCCTTGCAGATTGATAATGAGTTGTCTGGTCGTTGGAAGGATGCTTAACATGAATCATACAGTCGTAAAAACTCAGCTTGCCGATTTTACGATGTCGGCTGAAGCTAAACAGATTGGCAGAGATCTGCTGATCACTTTGACTGGTGGAGACACCCCTCACATTGGCACAGTAACGACTTTCTCAACTAAGCAGCAGAAAGAAACCATTCGCTTTGAAAGTCATAGCGGTCGTTTCCATAAAGATGATGTTTTAGCAGAAAAGATTCTGGAGATCCTTACACCATTTCTTCCAGGAAATTGCGTAATTACCTCTGGGGTTCATGTTGATGGAATTACTCCAGAACAAATCTCAGCTTCCTTTGACATGGCCGCTGACTTAGGCCAGCAGCTAGCGGACTGGCTAAAGAGAACTCCTTTTACTTCAAAGGATCCTATTTACCAAAATAAATCCTGATACACACTCGTTAAGCTTTGCTGTTTGTGAAAAATTTTGACTTCCTCAAACAATAAAAAAAGATCACCTCTCTAAAATCGTTTAAAACATGATTTTTTGAGCGGTGACCTTTTTTATATGCAAGCATGCTCGTAAAATTCTATTGCATCCGATTGATTGAATCGAGCTTTAGCACTTTTTTTTAAATTGCTGACTAAAATTTTAATTAGGCTTCTGCTTAGTTCGTTCTTTTTGTTTTCTTCAGCCAAATAAATAATCCAGCTGATAGAGCTGTCATGATTATCCCTATCGTTGTAACTAACTGATTTGAACGTTCTCCTGTTTTCGGAAAAGCTTTATTGGCAGATACCGTACTTGGCACACTAGTAGATGGTATCATTGAGGAATTTCCTGCTTTTATTGTACCTGTTGGCGTATTTTGATCCGCTGTATCCGCCTGTTGTTTATCCAAAACGGTTAACGTAATTGCCTTTTCTACTACATGGGATTTAGTGTTTTTAGACTTGTCTTCAACATAATAAGTAATTTTGTATTTTCCAGCTTTGGTCAGCGTGTCATTGCTGGTAGAAATCGGTATCCCTTCTCCTTCTACATCAAATCCTGTCACAAATCCTTCTGCATTCGTGAATTTAGCCCAAGACAGGACGTCTTCTTCAGTTAATTTATCTCCAACATACATCGTTTTATCAGCGGCTTCGATCGATGGTAATGGCAGATCCTTTTTAGGTAGAACAATTAATTTTACATTTTTTGCTTGGCCATCTGCACTTGTCAAGCTCACTACATATTCTCCAGCCTTAGTCAGATCAGCTTTGCTTAAGTCAACGCTAACCTCGGAAGGCTTACCATCCTTGTCTGTTGCGCTAGCCTGAAAATCAGCGGCAGTGGGTTCTGGATCTCCTACATACATAGTAAAATTTTCACCAGTAAGCTTTTGCTTGTTTGCTAAAACGGTGATTGTCGAAATGCTGGTGGCTGTTAGTCCATAGGCGTTAGTTACACCATATTTTATTGTATAGGTGCCTGGTTTACTGGCATCCACGCTATTGCTTAATACTTCGATTTTATCCGTTAAATCTACTTTAGCAGAGCCATCTGGTTGTTGATCAAAGGCAGAAACATCTTTCAGCGCGTCAAAGGATTCTCCTACATAGATTGTGCGATCACTCGCTTCAATAACCGGCGCTTTTGGATCTAACCATTCAATATTGATTATTCCGCTGCCGCTGTATTGCCCTTGAGCTCCCTGCCAAGTAAAGTGCAGCTGTGACGGCAAATTGGTTTGATCTGCTTCGATAATAAAACTTTGAACACTAGTTGTACTACCTTCCACAGGCTTGACTGTACCATCTGTTAATTTCACGGCCGACATGCCCGTTAAATTATCTAAAGTTAAGGTTTTGGCTGTTGGATCGGGTGTGCCAGAATAGTACCCTGTTGAATTGTCATATTGATAATCTAACGAAGTAATTGGTACCGCAATCTCAAATTGCTTCGTATTCTGCCCTATTGGTTTGAGTAACGAAATACTTTTTTCATAGGTTTGATTAATGGCTGAGGTACTTGAATTCAATTGGTAGCCTTCCATAAATTCAATACTGTAAATATGATTATTATCTACTTGATAAACACGTAAATTCGGGTAGCGGTCTTTCAAATTCTTCATCACAGAGATATCAGAAATTTGATTATCGTTAACAATTAAATATTCCAACTTAGTAAATGTTGCATTGGCAAAAGCATCGACGTTAGTAATCTTATTATGGCTGGCATCAAGCGTTACTAAGTTCGTTAAGGTCGACTTAGCAATGGGTGAAATATCTGTAATTTGATTGTGTGAAGCCAATAAGGTATTTAGCTTAGGCACATCGACGTTCTCAATAATTGAAATGTCATTTAATAAATTGTTTGATACATCGATCCGTTCAACATTAGGCAGCTTAATCCCGGCAATACTATTCAAATTCGTCAATACATTGTTTGAAAGATCCGCAGATTTTAACGAGGTGAGCTGGTTACTCTTTACAAAGGAGATGTCTGACAAGTTGTCCCCAGTTGCAACGATTGTTTCCAGCTTTGATAATGTACCAATTTCAGATAAATTGCGTGTGTGTGATAAGTCGGTATTTGTTACTGATAAATAGGTTAAATTTTTTGCATAGGACAAACCTTGCGCGTTAGAAATTTCCTTGTTATCAATAGACGCACTTGTGATGTTCAGCATATCTTCTTGGGTGAAGTCTGTTTTGCCTAGAATTTCGGCTACAATTGCTTGCAAATTTTTATCAGGCATCCATAAATCAATGGAGGACTCTTTTTCAGCAAGCACTTCCGCTTTTTTATTTTCTGTATTCTTTTGAGTCTTCTCACTATTCACAGTCTCTTCTGTTGCTTTTGTGTCCTTAGGGAGTTGACTTTCTCCAGCCGTTGAAGCGGCTATTTGCTTATTCGATTTTTCTCCTGATTCCTCTGATACTGCTTCTTGGTGATTACCTGAAGAATCAGGTGCCGCCTCAGCAAAGCTTGCAACAGGAACCAGTGCTTGCGAGCAAAGTATCAATGCTGTCATAAAAACATGTGCTTTTTTCATATTATTTCCCCTCCACCATCTCATCGAAAAAAAGTTACAAACACGCCGAATAACTTTTAAACAAAGTTAAAACAGCATGAATGAACAATTAAAACCAAGAAAATAACTCAAAATTAATATTCTCTCGTAAGAATTATCATAATAGAATGTGCATGAAATGGCAAGACGATTTTGTAAAATAGTAGAAAGTGCGCTAGGAAAATTGCTGCTTGGCTCTTGGTGAAGTGACCGTTGCTTTTGTAGAAAGACCGGCATCCTGAAGTTTTTTTAGTGTAAACAAACACCACAAAAAAAAGAGGCATTTCCTATTGAAAATGCGCTCCTTAAGCTGCTATATTTACGTATACAACAAATGGAATGGCGGCCATATCCAAAATTGGGCGGCGGTTGTTCCAATCTATCCCCTGACCCATAAACACAATAGATACTCAAGCGTTCTTCTTGGCTAAAGAGGCTCGGGAACTTCTTCATTCGCTGTATAATGTTCATAGATAGTATCCATCAAAGCATACCCTTCTCCCCAGCAAGTTTCAATCGTTTTTCCTTCGATTCCCTCCCGTTCAAAAGCAGTTCTTAACTTCCGCATGAGCAAGGAAACCTGAGACAAATGGGAATTACTCGTTGGTTCTCCCCACAAGTAATGGCATAGTTCCTCTCGCGAAACCACACGGCCTTTTGAGTGAAACAGCTTTTCTAAAGCTAACCGCTCCAGCCGGGATAAAGATAATGTGTTTAACGGTTTCTTTTCTCTCGGCAATTGCATTCCCATGTTTCGCTGGATGCTAAAGCCCTCACTCGGGGGACTTAATTGATTGCTCAATCGGAACAGCTTTTCACGAATAGTCTCAGTCGAAAGATCCTCGCTAATCCAGTCAGCGATGCCTTCCATATAAAAAGCTTCTTCATTTTCGGGAACACTCTCGAATTTCCTGATAATAACGCCTGTTTTATTTAATAAAGAAGCCAGCACTGTATTTACTTCTTCTTCCGAGATCGTTTCACTGAGAATAATATAGTCAAAATAATTGATTACCTCTGTCATCTCAGTTTTCTCCATTAGTAAATAAAATATACGCGGCGAGCAAAGAACTTCATAGTTTAATCGTTGTAATTTACTTTGGAGTGTTTTCTCAACTAATACATTTTTTGACAAAAATAGCACGGATATCATTTTTTCTCATTCCCCCCTTCACTTTGAATGGAATTTTTTCTTTAAACGTTTGTTCATTTGTTGTGTCAGCTTCATACTAATACTGAACAAAATCCATTTTCCTATAAAAAAAGAAATTATCATAACAACAAAGGCGACTCCCATAATAAGAATCGGTACTCGCCATGCAAATATATAATTTGAACAAACAAAGGTGAGGAAAACAAACAAAATATAAATAAACTGTACAATACCAACACCCAAGAAGTCGACAATCCGATCAATATAGAAGATCCAGCAGCCGATACTCAAAATAAAAGAAAAAATACCGATGGAAGCAATACTGCTATTTGTTAGATGAGCCCCTGTTAACAACGCAAATAGCGTACTTAAGGTAAAAATGAAGGAGAACATGATGAGTAGTTCGCGGATAATCATTGTAATTTTCATGTTTACTACTCCATTCCTAATTGTTTCTTGAGATTACGAACATATTTCCTTGAAATAGAAACCTGCTCATTATTCTTCAACCTGACAATCAAACGCCCATTAAAGGTTGGACAAATCAATTCAATCTTTTCAATATTGAGAATGACTGATTTGGAAACTCGAATATACTGAGTATCCTCGTACTTCTCCTCCAACTGATAGAGCTTTTCCTTTATTTCAAACACTTCATCCTTTGTATACAAAAATACCTTTTTTTCGACTGCTTCAAAGTAATATACATCACTCAGCCTTATTTTTCGCATGTCGCCTTCTTTACTGACCCATAGACACTCATTTTTTAATTGTAGAGTATTAATTAATTTTAAAATATCTTCGTCCAATGTTTTTATTTTCAGGAAAAGTTCTTCTTCTCCTTGATCGATTATATTAACTTCAATTTTGATAGAAAAACCTCCCCCCACCTATATAATAGTATACAAAAAAGTTAAACATTTCGCATTAAATTATTTTTTATATTCTTTTATAAGAAAAAAATGTTGACCAACCTTATCTATCCATAACAGATAACCTTCATTATTAGATCCAATTAATGTATATTTTCCTCCATATAAACCTTCATAAATTAACTGATTATCATGATCCGGACATACTACAGAAATCGGTTGATCAGTGGAGGATGAATTTTTACGATTATAAAGTTTGAGTGAATGATTCTTAACCTGCGGAATGTATAGAGTATACTTGCGATGAATAATGATTTGCCTTTTAATTCTTCGCCAAAATAGCCAGCATATGAACCCAATAGCAACGATTAGACCTAATAACCATAAGCTCAGGATCCATTTTTGCTTGTCTTTTAAAGCTGACAGCTGCGCTTTAGCCTTTGCAGGAAGTTCTGTACGTTCCCCTTTAACTAATAGGCGGTGAGAATTAACCATATAAGGTGTGCAAGTTAATAAGGTGACTAAATCTTTGCCCTCCTCAATTCTAAGGTGCTCGGTTTCTTCTGGTGGGATTACTTGAATATTTATTACTTCATAAGCAAATACATTGGCACCGATTTCGATGTAAAATTGATCCTTATTCTGAAGCTCCGGCAAATCAGAAAAGAATTTAGCATTGGATAATCCTCTGTGAGCAGAAATTACCGAGTGAGTATTTTGCCCGCCAATCGGATAAGAGGTGCCTTCTAATAAGGAAGCGCCATGTGCTAAAAAGAGTTCAGTTGTTCGATCAAAAATAGGCAAACTCACATTGATTTTAGGAATAGATATAACGCCAAGTGTGTGTCTACTTAAATAATCAGGTTCCTTCGAAAAATCAACCTCCGTTGCGCTCTCGATAAAGGGATCCGCTCCGGCATTGATTCCCTCCAACGCCAGTTTGTCATTCTCTTCCTGCATTTTCTTTTGATAGGCAGCTATATTGGTCTGATCCGCTTTGTTGGCTTTTTCTTGCGCTTGTTCAATAATCCGCTGATCGCGGTAAGCCATGAATGCATTTCCTAGAAAAGGGTACGCGATGGTACCCAAGCCAAAAAATAATATCAGTATCATCAGACCATCAATCATGATTTTTCTTTGCCATTTTTTCATGGAATTCCTGCGCCCCTTTATCTAAAAAATAAAAAAGCCGAGATACAAATCATTTATGATTAATCTCTCGGCTTCTCCTTGTTGCCTTTGAACAGAATTAGTCTTTAGCTGGTTTTCTATTACGTGAGAAGTATACCCCAGCAACTAGTAAGGCTGCCGCACCTACCGCAATAATACCGTAAATACCATTGCCTCCAGTACCTGGCAATGTTCCTTTACGTTTGTTTTCTACTTCTGTTTCACTGCCAACAGCAGTTGTTGTAGTATAGGTATTATAATCTACTGTAAATGGAATATCCGCTTCAATTTTTACATAGTTGTTATTTGGTGCTTTGGTTTCTTCCAACCAGTATTGAACCAGTGGTTTGCCTACTGTTGCAGGGTGACTTGGATCACCCACAGAAACGCTTCCTGGAGCTGTTTCTAGTTGCAGGGGAGTTCCGCTTGCATCATGACTGACTGTTCCTTCTAATCCAGTTACGGTGAATAGTCCGCCGGTTACAGAAGTTAATACTAATGCGTCATCTTTATTGGTAGACCAACGTGAAGGACTTGACGTAGTTGCCTTAGCAATCATGTATTCCACAACACCATTGTTTTTACGTTTTACAATAAATTCAGCTCCAACTAAAGAAGAACCATTGTCTTGATCGACTTTTTCAAAGCGGCGGCCATACGTGATTACATCATCACCAGTCCACGGACGTGTTTGCAGACCCTCTGATGGATTGTTTTCATATTGAAGAGTCGCCTGGTTATCAATCCAAGTATCCGGAACCGTGGTTTCATCTAAATACATACGATATTTGAAGACTAAAGTTTTCCCGGCATAAGCACCTAATTTTACATTATCAGGTGTTTGTTCAGCAAAGTCATTTTCTCCATTAAAGAAGACATACCAGATATTATCGTAGCCATTATTAATCGGAGCAGGTGGGTCTGTTGGATCCTCAACAACAGAAAAATCAACATCATTAATGGCAGTTAAAGCGCCCGTGGTAGCATCTTTTTCGTATAATCCTTGATTGTCTAAATAATGCAGGTTCGGCTGTGATTCATCTCGCAGGAAGAATTGCGTGTAACGATAAACTGGATTTGTTGGATCGTTATTTGCTAAGCCATCAATCCCCACTGGAACAGTGAAGGTAATTTGATACTCGATTGGTTCCCCTACTGTAAAATCATCTTTGATTTCTTTCTCTTTCTTTACTTCAACCTTATCCTCTTGAGCATTTTTAGGATATAAAAATAGTTCAGTTAGTTTGGTGTCACTAGGTGTGCCGTTCGCATTCATCTTGTAAACCGGGAACACAACGACCATATTATCAGCTTTTACTGTTACGTTGCTTGGTGCCTTCGTTTCAACGATTAAATAAACTGCATCTTTTTCTTCTAAACCAATGGTCACCTTGTCTGGTAAAGTAAATTTAGCATGACCAGCTGCATCAGTCGTTTTTGCCGTTCCTACTTGAACACCACCAGCTGCCGTTGCAGTCATTGCCGCGATTTCATTTCTTAAGTCATTAACTGATTTAGAAGGGTCAGCAGCGGCCAGTTCATAAAATTTGGCTGACACATCATAAGCGGTAAATTCTACATCCTTCAGCGGACGACCGCCAGCCGCAGTATGCCAGGTTTCATCTTTTTCCCCAGTATTTTGACGATCCGCCGGTACACTGTCATACGCCCCTTTATAAATATTTACATCAACATTGGTTGGTGCTGCTTCAGCCACAATCTGACTGCCTAATCCAATAAAGTTAGATAGCAGAAAAACCAGACCTACGAACCCCATAACTATTCTTTTACGATTCATCTTTCATGCCCCTTTTCTTCTTTTTTAAAATGACTGCTAAAAAAATACACATACCGCCAATTACCAATAAATAGAGGGATTGATCCGTACCGGTCTGCGGCAGACGACGGTTAGGTAATGTTTGAATACTCGTCGTCCCTTGTGTTCCCGGCAATGTTGGCCGATCTAGTCGCTTATTGACTATTTTTAGCGGTTCATTCACTTCGTCACTCGTTTCGTTAATCTCAAAAGAAATAAAATGCTGTTCTGGCAAATAATAATTTTCGGGTGCCTGAATTTCCAGCAACGCATATTTCCCATAAGCAAGTTTACCAACTTCAAAATTTCCAGCCTGATCTGAGGTGATTACCTGAAGCTCGTCAAAATGCTGATTCCCATACTCGGCCGATACCCACTCCCCTTGTTGCGTCAAATAGTGAGTTTCTTCGTTGCAAATGACAAATTTAGCTCCTGCCAAGGCATTGCCAGACTGTTCATCAACCTTTTGGAAGTATTTCCTGCCACCAGCTGGTTCATTGTAAATAATCGGCAGCTTTTCCTTTTCTACTAACGAGGCTAACGGCTGACCATTGACCAAGATCGGCTGCTGCATATCACTAGGAATCTTCACCCTAATTTGTTGTGCTTCTGCTGAGATCTCATACCCGTCAACCGTCGCTACCTCTTCAATTAAATAGTCGCCGCTTTTTAGACCAACATCGGTTCTGACAACACCATCATTTTGAGACACTAGCTTCTTAACTCTGGAATCTGTCAATGGTGAGGTTTCCACGTCTTTTGCTGAAAGCCATTCACTAACTGCTCCCGAACCATTTCTTAAATAAAACCTCTCACCCTGCTGTACTTTCGAAAGGACAAACTGAGCACCCTTCAAAGGGCTCGTTTGACCATTAATTTCCTTAGCCATCTTCAAAAAATAAGGCTCTCTGGCATAAGTAAAGTTTTTAGTATACAAATGAGTAGGCTGCTTTTCTAAGAGCGCACCATCTACCAAAAGATAACTCGCATAGCCTGCTTGATCGGTCTGAAGCTGTTCACTTAGTTCAAGTTCAATAATTAGGTACAGACATGATTCTTGGTTTTGATACCTCGGCACAGAAACTGAGATAATGCCGTCTTCTGTTAAATTAGCACCGGTTGCATCTATGATCTGTCCTCTTTTGGTCTGTTCCCTTTTCACTAGCTCAATGCCTGGATAAAGTGCTTGAACCCTAGAAAAATCAGGATCAGATGGTGTCGATAAAATGAGTAAATCACTGCGCAACACCTTTGCCTCATCCATGACCTGTTTTTTTGCTTCATCTAACGAGAGCTGCTGGGAGTGTGTTAAGAAAGCCACATATTCGCTTACCTCAAAAATGCCAAAGGTTGCACCATTTATGCCATAAGAATCCTTCAGCAGTTCTGAATCTCCCAGCCCTCCAGCCTGATTCACTTCTTCTGGCAGATTAGCATCTGTAAAAACCCGCTTATGAAGAATTAATTCAGCATTTTCGGCACTAAATGCCGTAGCTGGTTGAAAACTCAATATGCCGACTGTCAATAGAAAAAGCAGTGAGAGAATCCGTGTTAGCTTCATCTTCCATCACCTGCCTTTTTTCGAGTCAGCTTTTCCTTCATTAAATAAAGGAAGAATACAAAAACAAGCAATACACCCATCCCGATAATTACCCAAGGCCCATTTCCGCCAGTTTCAGGCAAGGTTCCTTTAGGATAATTATCAACAACTAATCGATTCGCTGAAGCTTCTTGTCCACCAGTAATGATGAACTTAATTGTTTCTTGCAGAAGTACATACCCATCAGGGGCCTTTGTTTCAACAAAATAGTAGGTTCCTTCCGGCAAATTGGTGATCACCAGCTCGCCCTCAGGTGTGACAACTGTAGTGTCTGGCACAAAGCTCCAGGTACTGCCACTTTTGACAGCCTTATAGGTTCCTTTAGCCGTCGTTCCATCACCAACCTCCAGCTCTTCATCAGCAAACCAGGTAGTGCCGGCAGCATTAACAGCTACCTTAAACTTGGCTCCCTTTAAAGTCTTATTGGAATTCCCATCTTGTTTCTTTAAAGTCACCGCTCCTTCAGCTACTTCATTGGTGACTTCATAGGTGATCGTTACGCCATCTTCTGTGATTTCCTTTACCTCAGTTTTTCCATCACCTGAAATCTTATACCCTTCTGGTGCCTGCACCTCTTTAAGATAATACTTACCTAATGGCAATCCAGAAATGTTTAATTCGCCGTTAACACCAGGCTTTTCATTGAATTCATATTTTTGAGTTACTGAATTGTACTCATAGGTATATGTTTTACCAGTTACGAAGGTGGTTCCCAATTTTGTTTCGCTAGTCCCCTCAGCTACTGCATACAATTCAAATTCGGCATCATTTAATTTACTACCATCTGGTGCCAGCTTGGTTAGTTTCAATTTCCCAGCCTTTGGTCGATTTTCTCTAGTCACACTGACCGTTTCACCATCTACACTAATTTCACCTATATCTGATTTCCCATCATCATCGTAGGTATAGCCGTCTGGTGCCGCCTCTTCTTGGAAATAATATTCACCTAAAGGCAAACCGGAAACAGTAATCTTTCCTTTTATCCCTGGCACAGAATCTTCAACCAGTTCGTAGCTGCTGGTTGTATCATTGTATTGATACAAATAATTTTTCCCAGTTGTCAGCAACACCTGTGGCTGAACCAGTTCCTCACCAGTCTTTTTCATCAGAGTGAACTGGGCATTATTCAACTGCTCACCGGTATCTGCATCTTTTTTGATTAAGGTAATTTTCCCCTTAGCCAAATAATTGTAAGCACTAACTGCGATTCCTTCAGCGGCAGTACTATTAATTGTGAAGTAGTAGATTCCTTCTTCACCGACACCGTCTGGCGGCAGAATCGTTAGCTTCTCTGTGTACCTCGGATCAGGGTTATTCATTTCAATTAGGCGATAGTTCCCATCCGTCAAATTTTCATAAAGCAAGACACCGTTCGCATCAGTTTTCTTCACACCGTTTGTAATGGTCTCATAAACCCCTGGTTCACCGGTCTTTTCCCGTTGTAATTTGAATTCAACATCCTTCAGAGTTACTTTGGTATCATTGTCCATTTTTTTCAGTCGGAAGGTTGTGGGAGGCACACGGGTTGCTCCCCCGCCCCAGTTATTGATGGTAATTTTATTGGATTCACCCTCTTCACCGGCGGTATTATTTTCCCAAAAAACGGTAGCTTTATTCTCAATTACAGAACCTTCTCCCAATGAAGTGACTGCATTTAAACGAATGTTTAACCCATAGGGATAATTATCATAGGTTCCACCACTGTCGTGAGAAAAATAGCGCTCATAGGCTTCTTGTGTTTTTTCACCTTGTACTGCTGTAATTTTCTCAGAGACAACGGCATCTGCGATCACCTTCCAAATTCTTTGTTTGGCACTGCCAGCAGCATTACCAAATAACAGCAGGCCATTACTTCGATCGTTGGTTAGGTTGGGAAAGCTTCTTAAATTTATCACCAGCTTGTTGGAACGGGTAACTCCATAACAAGGATAGGTATGATTACGAATCTCTTGTTCAAAGTCTTCATTCGACTGTAGGCTCCCTTGTGTCTTTAGTTGCAGTGGGCTTAAGGTATTTACTCCGTCAGTTCCAGCCAACTGCACCTGTCCAATAGGATCTTTCGCCATTTTTCCATCATCGGTTACAGTGTAAATATTCATGTAAATCGAATAGGTTAGGTTACTTAAGGATTCATCCAGCTGGTCTTCCAGATAAACATTTTGATAGAAGTCAGGTGTGTCTCCTTCTAAGGCTTTTTTATAATTATCCATCATTAGACTAATCGTCCAATAAACCTGATTACTGTTAACATAGGTTCCACCATTTTTAGTGATTGTTGACAAGTCTCCGATTGGTTTACCTGGATTTGACTCACCTGGTTTAGGATCAATTACAATCGGGTATTCGCTTGATTCAGATCCTTCAATCACTCCTGAGTCAGTTTCCACACTGGCAATACCATAAGCTGTGAGGTAGCAATCACTCAGCCCATTCCAATTTTCAGCTACCTTATCATTGAAGGTAATTTTCAACTTTTTGTCTCCACTGAAATCCACAAGTGAAATCTCGCCAATCACGTCATTTGATTGACTTTCTATAAAGGGCATTGTATTGTTAATCGCTGAGAATCTGAAATATTCTTCCGGCAGATCAACATAGATATAATCCCCAGCTCCCAAATGTGCAGATTGTGGAACACTAAACGTGTAATCAAAGTAAACCCCATCACCAACTTTTACTGTTGGTTGCGGGTCAACCGGGACATAATTTTGAACAATATATTCTTTAGTATTACCGCTTCTGACAATATAGATATCTTTTATCCAAAGATTGTTCATTAAGCTGGTCTTATCTGATCCTGACTGTGGGCCAATTTCTTCAGATAAAATCTGGGGTGTCTTTTTTTCTAATGAGGCTTCCTTTGATGCTTTAAATGCTACTTGAAAAGAAAATTGATCAAAAAAATTCAACGTTAAATGAGAGCCTTTAAGGGCCTGCTTCCTTAATACAAATTCAAAACTGAGCTTTTTCAATACTTGTTTTGCTCCATTTTTATTTTGTACCTTTAAACAATTATTCTCGATTGAAATGAGGCTATTCTCTTGCTCGAATATTATTTGATCCGTTGCCAGAATCTCTGTCGGTAACTGTAGTGACCAATCCGCATCTTCTTCAATGGTTAAAGTAAATTGAGCAAAAATAGTCTCTTCTGGTTCAATTGTTGCAGCCAATGGATTTCCAGCAGAATCCATTAACTTTAGTTCTTTGACTGGTTGATTGGCTGCGGTTTGCTTGGTTTCTGCCAATGTTCCCAGCGGAAAAATAGAAAGCAACATTAACAGGAGAGAAAACAATGTCCAGCAGCGATTTCTCCACTTATTCATGATTTCCTCCTTTCGTCATTTATTTTCGTCACCTTCACTTAAAATAGTTGATTCCCTTTAGCACCTCCTATTTTTATCATGTTCATTTTTTAGTCAAAAATAGTACCCTGAAGAAATACCCAATAAACTTAGATAAATATTCTTAACTGACGATTAACAAAGATAAAAATTATTTTTATTCATTTACATTATATTTCTACAAAGTTTTGGTAACAATATGATTTGTACAACATGCATTTTTTTGGAATAAGAGGTTAAATTTAATAACCAAAAATCATTTCCAAGTATTTCTATAACTTAAAAAAGTGAATATTGATTTTCTATTATCACTTCTTTTCTTTTTTGACTTATAAAACTCTTTTAAGCAAAAAAAGAGGAAGCAAGGCCAAACAATTCTTTCTGAAGTTTTGGTATAAACTTCAGAAGGAATAGCTAAAACCTTGCTTCCTCTTTCTATTAAATAAGATTATTGCTTGTCGTTCGTCGGAAAGACCATCAAATTCCAACACTTCAATTCGTAACGATAAAAACCGCCTTTAATAATCGGATCTTCATCAGAAATTCGTTGAGCCTCTGCTAAATCCTCGGCTTCAAAAAGGATCATCGCTCCATCTACTTCCTCGGTTTCCATATTTCCAAATACTCCAGCCAATAAATAGCGTTCATTGGCCAACTGCTGAAGATACGTCATTGAAGCCATGGCTTCCTCTTCGGTGACTTCTCTTTCATCGAGCTTGTAATCTGTTCTTGCATACAACATCTTTTGTTCATTCATTTGTTTTCCGTCTCCTCCCTTAATTGCCAAACAAATAATTGTTTTCCTTATCAGCTACCCGCAGTGCTTTCAACTTGTACTTGGCGTACCCGCCGATAACTAACGGCTCTTGCTTGCACAGCTCTTCAGCCTCTTCATAGCTATCGGTTTTAAGCAGCAGCATGCCGGCGACACCTGGATATCCTTTAAAAACACCACAAAAATCTAACTTGCCAGCTTCATCCAGCTTTCGCAGATGCGCAACATGCTTTTCCACCTCAGCCTTTGTCAAACGATTGTAGGTTTTGGTTTTTTCAATAAACATAGCGTAGACCCATTTTTCCATTTACTTTTCACTCCTCTAATCTTCATACATATGAACAATCATCAATGCTTGCTCTTTTAGCATTCTTTGCACTTCTTTTGGTGACAGAACCTGCACCTGGCTGCCAAAGGAAAGCAAGTAATGAACCATCCAATGATTTACCTCCGCTTCAAACTCCACTAGATAACTGCCGTCCTCAGCTGCCTTTAATTGGTCTTCAGCAAATTCATCATATAATCGATGGATTGCCTCTGGTGAAAACCTCAGCTGCAGCTTGGTCAGCTTTTCCTGAGCTTTTGGTGATTTCATCGAGTACTTTCGCGATAATTCTCTAGTGAAGGTTTCCCGTTGTACCACTAACTGTTTTATTCGGGAAAGCCGAAAAACTCTTGTTTCCGCTCTTTTTTGACAATAGCCGACAATATACCAGGCATGGGATTTGAATACTAACCGCAAGGGCTCGATGATTCGCTGAGATTTTTGCAATTCAGAATTTACATAGTCAAAGGAGATAAGATGCTTATTTAAAATTGCATATTGCAAATCCGATAATTTTATCTTTTCAGTATCATCACTGCCCCAATAAGAAAAATCAACCTCTAACCATTGCGGCTGCAGCACATTTTGAAAGACTGCCCCAATCTTACTGATTGCTGCCTCTGTATTTGGGTAGTGGGTTGCTTGAAGCAGTTGAAGACCGTGGTAAATATTTTGCTGCTCCTCTTTGGTTAGCAAGGATTTATCCAACATGTACCCCTCTAGTAAAGAAATCCCTCCTCCTGTCCCTTTGGAAGACAAGATAGGAATTCCCGCCAGAGTCAGTGTGTTAACGTCTCGATAAATGGTTCTTGTCGAAACATTAAACTGTTCTGCCAGTTCCTTTGCGGTCACCTGTTCATGATCCATTAAGTAGAAAATCATTCGTATTAAACGTTCAATTTGCATGGCTCTTCTTCCTTTTCTTAAAAAAAATCATAGCATACCTAATATGACAACTAGCTGTCGCATTTGAAAATTTCCGACAAGAAATCCCACTTAATTTCCTATTGTTTGCCAATTCGCATCTCAGCTCATTTATTCCCATTCATCTTTAAGCACAGAATAATATCTTTAAATAGATAGGTTAAAATAATTTTTGCTTTCTCCTTTTTTAACTCTTAGCTAAGTTGACAAGCAATCTCCTCTCAACCAATTTAATACATCTTATGTATTCGTACTTTTTCTAAAATTTTTGTTTGACTGACTTGAATAAAAAACCGAACCAGCTTCCATCAGCTAGTTCGGATGATTGAATCTGTTTATTTATTTTTCAGTTTTGGATCGAGATAATCTCGCAGACCATCACCAACAAAGTTGGCGCCGATGGACATGGAGAAAATCGCTAAGCCTGGGAAGGTAGACATCCACCAATAATTCATGTTGTTCACGCCATCCGATACCATCGAGCCCCATTCTGGAGTGGGTGGTTGGGTACCCAACCCTAGGAAACTCAACCCGGAGAAGGTCACTATGGCATTGCCGATATCCAAAGTTGCCATAACCAGCAACGATCCTAATGCATTAGGAACAATTTCCTTCACCAAAATCCGTAGATGGCTGGCTCCTAGTACACGGGAGGCGACAATGTATTCATTCTCCTTCAAGGTAATGACCAAACTACGCATCAGCCGGGCATAATTCGGCCACCAAATAATAGTCATGGCAAAAACTGAATTCGAAATGCTTGGCCCTAAGGCTGAAGCAATAACCATTGCCAAAATTAGCGGTGGAAAAGCATTGATCAACTCAGCAATCCGCATCATCACGTCGTCAATAAATCCACCAACATAGCCGGCAATTCCGCCATAGATTGTTCCCACAACAATCGTAATACAAACGGTCACCAATCCTGCCGCAATCGACACGCGACTGCCGACTAAAACTCGAGAAAATACATCCCGGCCCAACTCATCGGTTCCCAGCAGATGGCCGGAGCCTGGCGCCTGGAAACGTGCAGTCATATCTTGGGCGATTGGATCTTGAGAAACGAGATAAGGTGAAAGCAACGCTGCTAATACCCAGCCGATACAAATGACAATTCCTAACTTAAATAGAAAGTTTTTTTGCTTTAAAAATCGTTTCATTAGCTGTACCTCACTCTCGGATCAATCACTCCATACAGAATGTCGATCAATAGATTGAGGATGACATTGACCATCGCTATCAGCAATGATACGCCACAAATGGCTGGAAAATCTAGCGTGGTTGCCGATAAATAGGCATATTGCCCAATCCCCGGCCAAGAGAAAATTTTCTCAACGAAAACCATCCCCCCCAGCAAATTACTAAAGCCCATGCCCATCACGGTAATTACTGGAATCAAGGCATTTCCCAACGCATGACGCATAATAATCCGGCCACGTGATAAGCCCTTAGCCTTAGCCGTTCGAATATAGTCCAGCGAAGTTACCTCCAATAAATTGGAACGCGTTTGTCGCGAGATTAATCCCATAGTAAAGAACCCTAATACGATTGCTGGAAGTATTAGATGGGAAAGGGCATCGTTTACCAACGCCCAATCCCCTTGCAGTATTCCATCTAAAACGTACAACCCTGTTCCGCCTGTTGGTGCCGTCATTCTAGAATTAATTCGGCCGCCACCTGGGAACAAGTGCCATTTCGAATAAAAGAGCAACAGCATCACCAGAGCAAACCAAAAGTTAGGAATGGATACACCGCTGATAGAAATTGTCCGAACTGCATAATCCACTGACTTATTGCGATAAACAGCCGACAGCACCCCAAAGGTTATACCGAAGAGGATAGCGATAATCATCGCTACAATCGACAGCTCCAAGGTAGCTGGGAAGAACTGCTTCAAATCACTCAACACTGGATTACCGGTACGGATGGATACCCCTAAATCGCCCCGCAGCAAATTGCCTAGATAGATAAAGTATTGCTGCATCAACGGTTTATCAAGTCCCCATCTTGCGCGATAGGCAGCAACGGCTTCAGGATCACTCATTGCGTGGGGACTCATGTTTGATGCAATTGGGTCACTGGGAACCAAATGCGAGATCATGAACACCAAAAACGAGATGCCGATGATCAAAAAGCAGACAAACACTAAGCGCCGCAATAAAAACCTTGCCATATTCCTCATGTGATTTTGCTCCTTGCATCTAGATTATTTGATGGCTACATCCTGGAAGTTGATTTTTTGTACTTCGTAGTAGTTCACGCCATCTAAATTACTGCGGTAAGCCAATACCTTCGGATGCTGAACTAACAGAGCATAAGGCATGTCTTTATCAAGCAATTCTTGAAGCTCTTCAGAAGCAGCCGCACGTTTGTCTTCGTCCGATTCTGTTTCAATAGTTTTTTGCAGTTCGCCAATCTTGCCATTTGATGGATCTGACCAGTTCGCACGTTCACCCACGGTTTCACCTGGTAAGAAGGCCAATTGATTGTTGATATCCATGTAATCTGGGTGCCAGTGCATTAACAAGAATTGTTCTTTTCCTTCACGGTAAGAGTCAATAACAACTCCGATTTCAGAAGTTTCAATTTTAGCATTGATACCAATTTTGCTTAAATCGTCTTTAATTTTTTGTCCGATAGTTGTCCAAGACATCCCTTCTGTATCAAAGTTCGCTACCGTAAATTTCACTTCAAAGCCGTCTTTGTAGCCAGCTTCTTCCATTAATTTCTTCGCTTTGTCTAAGTCCATGTAATCTGTTTCTTTTTCCAACGCACCAGTGAAGCCTTTTGGTACAATGTTCAATGGCAATACAGCTTTGTCGCCGCAGATTTCCAATAATTCTTTGTAGTTGATTGCTCGACGAACCGCTTCTTGCACCTTCGCATCAGCCATTGGTCCGCCAATTTCTGGGTCATCATTCATTAATAGGAAAGTAGAAGTCGTTCCAGTGTAGTTCTTCAATTCTACGCCATCTTGGCCTTCTAATTGAGAAGCATTGTCTACCCCAATACCTAAGGCAATATCAATATCACCTTGCTTCAAGTTTTGAATTTGAGTATTCACATCTGGGATTTCTTTACAAATGACTTTATCATTCTTTACTTCGCCCCAGTATTTTTCGTTGCGTTCCATCACCAGCTCGACATTTTGCTTCCATTCGCTTAAAACATATGCCCCTGAACCTGCTGAGTTTTGGTTTAACCACTCTTCTGCAGTATCTTTAGTTGAAGCATCTTCTGCATCAGTTCCGCCATGTTCCTTCACTACTTCAGAATCAACAATTGCAAATGAATTATTCGCCAATTTTACTAAGAATGCTGCATCTGGTTCATTTAATGTAATAACAACTGTATGATCATCTGGTGTTTCCACACTCTTCACGTTTTCAGTATGATGACTGGTATTACTCTTTAAATTTTTCGTCCGATTAATACTGAAGGCAACGTCTTTTGATGTTAAATCATTTCCGCTAGAAAACTTCACGCCTTCTTTCAGCTTGAAGGTATGAACTGTTTGTGTATCGTCTAGTTCATGCTCTTCAGCTAAGGATGGTTCAGGTGTGGATGAGTCATATGTCCGATACAAATAATCATACATCGCATAATAAACCATGTTACCGTAAACTTCATAACCATGAGCCGGATCTAATGTCTTCAAGTCAGAATCCATTCCTACAACTAACGTATTTCCCCCGTTTGCGCTGCCGCCAGAACTAGAGCCACCACCTGAATCATCTGTATCTCCGCCACCGCCACATGCGGTTAACATCAATACCAACGCGCTTAACAAACCCAATGCGACTTTTTGATGTTTTTTCATTTTCTAATTTCCTCCCTCAGTGTTTGTTTTTTTACATAAATGACAAGCCACAAAGTGATTGTCTTTTACTTCCATTAATTCCGGATTCTCTGTTTCACAAACCGGCATAGCATAGGGACAGCGTGTGTGAAACTTGCAGCCCTTCGGTGGGTTGGAAGGACTTGGCACATCGCCTTTTAATACCACACGGTCCTTCTTTTCCAAATCAATCGTCGGTGCCGCCGAAATTAATGCCTGCGTGTAAGGATGTAGCGTATCTTCATACAAGGCCTTTTTATCCGCCAGCTCCACAATATTTCCTAAATACATCACGGCGATTCGATCGCACATGTGATAAACAACCCCTAAATCATGGGAAATAAACAAGTAGGTCAGTTCCATCTTTTCCTGCAGCTCTTCCAGCAGGTTAATAACTTGCGCTTGAATGGATACATCCAAGGCCGATACCGGCTCATCACAAATGATAATCTCAGGATTCAGCGCTAACGCTCGGGCTATACCGATCCGCTGCTTTTGTCCTCCAGACATTTCATGGGGATAACGATGCTTGTATTCAGGTGCCAAGCCCACCATGGTTAAAAGCTCATCGATTCTTTGATCAATCGCTTGCTTGGACATACTGTTTTTATGATGAATTTTAAAAGGTTCCGCCAAGATGGCCCCAATCCGATTTCGCGGATTCAGGCAAGCTGATGGATCTTGGAATACCAGCTGAACCTTGGAGCCAAAAGCCACTTTTTCTTTGCGGCTTTTAAATTGGGTAACATCTTGTCCTTGAATGTAAATCGTGCCATCTGTGATTGGGAACAAGTTCAAAAGTGTCTTACCTAATGTACTTTTACCGCAACCACTTTCTCCTACCAATCCAAAGGTTTCACCCTTTTTAATCTGGAAAGAAATATCATCTACGGCTTTCAGGGTCCCTTTTTTCCCTTTGCTGTCCCGAATGTCAAAATATTTTTTTACGTTTTCTAATACTACAATTGATTCTTGTGCTTCCATCGTTATGGGTTCACCTCGACTTCCTCAGTTGAAGAATATTTAAAGCAGCGAACTTTACGTCCTTCGGCAGTTTCTGATAAAGCAGGTCGTTTCTCCTTGCAGATGTCCATGGCATAGGGGCATCTAGGGTGGAAGCTGCAACCCTTAGGCATGTCATCTAAACGCGGAACAACGCCGTCAATGCTGTTCAACGGTTCCTTTTGATCCTTCATTTTAGGAATTGCGGCAATTAAGCCCTCCGTATAAGGATGCATCGGCGAATCAAGAATATCGCGGATACTGCCCTGCTCCACAACTTTTCCCGTGTACATTACCACTACACGGTCACATACTTCGGAAACAACACCTAAATCATGAGTAATCATGATGATCCCCATTTTTAGTCTTTCCTTCAGTTCTTTCAACAGCTCTAATATTTGTGCCTGGATCGTAACGTCTAAGGCGGTTGTTGGTTCGTCGGCGATTAAAAGCTGCGGATCACAGGCTAAAGCCATCGCAATCATAATCCGCTGCCGCATCCCGCCAGACATCTGATGAGGATACTCATTGAAGCGCTGCTCTGGTGCTGGAATACCTACCAGCTTCAGCAGATCAATCGCTTTGTTTTTCGCTTCTTCTTTGCTGATTTTCTCATGAATCAACATCGATTCCATGATTTGTTTGCCGCATTTATGGAGCGGATTCAAAGAAGTCATCGGTTCTTGGAAGATCATAGCCAGCTGGTTCCCGCGATAATGCTGCTTCTCTTTTTCGGGCATATTAATCAAATCTTTGCCCTTAAAAAAGGCATGTCCCGTAACTGACGAAGTATCTTCATCCAACAGCCCCATGATGCTCAAAGAAGTAACACTCTTACCACTCCCACTTTCACCAACAATTCCTAAGGTTTCATTTGTATTTAATTGAAGGTCTAAATTATCGATTGCAGTAACTGTCCCATTATACGTTCGAAATTTTACAGTCAGGTGATCGACGCGTAACAATTCTTCATCCATAAAATAATTATCTCCCCACACGATTCTTTCTTTAACAACCCATTAGAATATATATCATTTTCTAATCTTAGAGAAAAAACATTGTCAATATTTTCACATGTTGCTATATCTATTAATTATAACAGCACTGAAAACGTTGTCAAGACAGCATCGCTAATGAATGCAGTCCTATAATATTCTTAGATAACATGCGATTTAACTCCTTTGAATACTTAGTTTACGATGAGAATTTTTATTCTTTTCCAATTTAAAAGCAATTTATTCTTTTGGGAAAAACTATTAGGAGTTGCTGGTACCTCCTTCAAATAACAAAACTTGAAATTTATTGATAGAAACATTCTTCATTTGACAGCAGTAGAAATATTCTAAATGCTCATCATCACGAAGCTGCGTAAAAAACTCAACATTTGCCAACTGAAACGGTTCTAATGCTTCTTTGGCACAGTGTTGTCTCTTAACAGTAGATTCAACAAGTCTATTGACATTTCACTTGCCCCTTGTTACTTTAATATTGGTTAGAATATGTGATCAGTTCCAGGCGTTTAGCGATTACCCCTAGTGTACAGCTTGTACACCTGCGTAATCGCTGAACGTCTTTTTTTCTAAATTAATCAGAGGTTGAATTCAGAAGGGATGGGGTTTAGTTGGGAAAAGATATGACACAAGGCGGAATTATTAAAACATTGCTGCTTTTTACTATTCCCTTGGTATTGAGCGGCGTATTTCAGCAGCTGTTCAACTGGGTAGATGCCTTCATTGTTGGAAATGTCGAAGGTGAATACGCATTAGCCTCAATTGGTGCGACCTCAGCCGTTTATAATCTGTGTATCACTGCAATCGTAGGATTTACCTCAGGAATCTCAATTCTGTCTGCGCAGCAGCAAGGGAGAAAGGAACTGGACAAAGCGAGAAATACACTTATCTCCTTTGTCGTGATTTTAGGTGTATTTTTCTTGTTGGTGGCACTTCTGGGGATTTTTTTCACAACACCCATCATTGATCTGTTAGGTACCCCAGAGAAATTAATGGTGGTTGCGAGACAATATCTCAGAATCATGTTCATTGGGGTTCCATTTTTGGCTATTTATAATGTGTACGCAGCTATCTTACGGGGCTGCGGGGATAGCCGAGCTCCGTTTGTCGCAATTATCGTTTCATCACTGATCAATGTGGTATTAGATCTTCTATTTGTGGCTGTTTTGAAGAAAGGTGCAGAGGGAGCGGCTATTGCAACTGTGTTTGCTCAGTTTGTTATGACGGTGTTCATTGTTCTGTACACCGAGAGAAACTATTTTTATTTGAAATTTCGCTGGAATAGAAAATTCTTTCATCCTACAGCAATTACTCAAGGCTTTGGTTTTGGTTTACCGCCGACGATTCAAGCGAGTACTAGCTCAGTAGGCAACTTGATTCTTCAGCGGTTCATGAATGGCTTTGGCGAGCGAGCAATTGCCGCCTTTAGCACGGCTTATCGCATCGACTCTGTGATTCTTTTACCCATCGTGAATTTTGGATCAGGAATTGCAACCGTCGTGGCGCAAAATATTGGAGCAGGTAATCCTGAGCGAGCGAAAAAGGCCTTGAAAATCGGCCTGATTATGATGGCGATTATCTCAATCGGTTTGACAGGACTGGTTCTTGTAACCGGAGAATATTTATTGACCACCTTTGGGCTTACCTCCCAATCAGTGGCGATTGGCAACTCCTTCTTTCAAGTTTTGGCAATTTTCTATATCGTCTTTGGTTTGGCAATGGCTATCAGAGGGTATTTAGAAGGAAGAGGCGACATGCTGTTTTCCAGTATTGCCGGGATTGCTGCACTGCTGGTTCGAATTGTTGTGTCTTATGGCTTTGTGGATCAGTTTGACAGTATGATCGTTGCCTATGCAGAAACTTTTTCATGGGTTGTACTGCTAGGAATATATCTTGCTCGTTATTGGCAAACCCAGCTAAAACGAGAATTGTTGACTAATGATTGAAAGCAGCAGATAAAAAACTCGACAAACACATTAGTCAGCTGTGTTTGTCGAGTTTAAGCTAATCAAGCTTTATCGGTGTGGCAGTTTCGTTAAGAACCTGATTTAACGCTTCAATGTTGCTTCGGCCTTGAGTTTGCAGCCATTCTTTGGCAGCCGCTGTTCCTTGGGTAATGTAGGGTTCTACCCCGTTTGCCCAGGTTGCTCTTCCACATAATACACCATTAAAGGTAGAGCCGGCTTCTTTGGCAAAATGCAAAGTTTCCTGGAACAATGCAGCACTGACACCTGCACTTAAAAAGATAAATGGCAGATTAGTTGCTTCGGCTTGTTCCTTGAAGAAGCCTGCTGCCTGCTCTTTTGTATAGACTGGTTCTTCCTCGCCATAGCCTGCTACAAAGTTCATGTTGACTGGCACTTCCACTTTCAATACATCAACCCCATAGCGAGGGTCTGAAAATTCCTTCATCATTTCAATAACCTTATGCGGCTTTACCTTCGCATATTCTGGTGAACTACTGTCGGCATTATTGGCATCATAAGAAACCAGCTCTAGAAAGAAAGGCAGCTCTTCTGCTTCACATTCCGATCCGATTCGTTCCATATATACTTTCTTTTGTTGATTGATTGCTTCATCTTCATCTACATCATAGTAAAGTAAAAATTTGCACGCATCGGCTCCAGCTTCCTTCAAGCGTTTAACTGACCATTCAGCGAGAATATCTGGTAAACGCCCTGGAGTTGTCGCATCGTAACCAGTCTTCTCATAGGCCAAAAGTAAACCAGCAGTATCTGCCCGTTCCTCAGCCGCTGGCAAGCCATATTCTGGATCTAGCAGAATAGAACTAGCGTAGGGTGTCAGCTCTTTTGAAACCAATTGCTTAAATTCAACAATTTCTTCATCGGTAGCCGCGCTGCCTTTGAACTTAGCAATCATTTTCTTCAAAGCGCCCCGTTGGTCAATCGCTAGTGCACCAATAATGTTTTGCTCGTTGCTTAATTGCTTTAAGTAATTTCTCTTTGCTTCCTTCATTCTTTCCCTGCTTTCTAAAATGTAGTTACTTCAATCCGATCAAACAGCTGCTGATAATTGGTTAGATTAACTGATCCGGTAATCGCTTCTTGAGCGTTTAGCATGCCAAGTGTATTACCCATTTTCAGCAAAGCTGTTGCCTCTTTTCCCTCAACTATTGCGGCTGCGAAGCCAGCAACAGTCGCATCACCTGAGCCGACTGGATTCACAATCTCAATCTTAGGAATCGTCACTCGATAAAAGTTGTTCTCATGCTTGGCGATGGCTCCTTGTGCTCCTAAGGAAACAACCACCCACTCAATCCCTGCAAATAAATCATTCGCTAAAGCTTCCTTGATACTTGCCAGGTCTTCGAGTGAAGTGCCCAGCAAATCTGATAGTTCCTCCCGATTTGGCTTTATCAAATAGGGCTTGTGTGAGCTAGTCAATACTTGGCGCAGCGCTTCACCTGAGCAGTCTAGTACAACTGGCTTATCAACGCTGTTGCAGCGTTTAATTACCTCTACATAAAAATCTGCTGGAACACCTTGAGGCAAGCTGCCGGAAATCGTTACTACATCAGTTACTTGAATTAACGCATCCAGCTGAGCTAAAAAGCGTTGAAGTTCTGCTGGTTGAATGGTTGGACCGTTTTCCAGAATTTCCGTTTGTTTTCCTTCATGTAAGATGGCAATACAGTTTCGCGTATTGCCAGAAATTGCAGTAAATTGATGAGCAATATCGGCTTTATCCAAGTCAGCCTTCATTCCTTCACCGATATAACCGCCTAATAAACCACTGGCAATCACGTCATGCTTCAGCTGTTTCAAAACACGCGTGACATTCAAGCCTTTGCCGCCAGCCGTTTTTCTTACATCGTTTACACGATTAACCGTATCTAGCTGAAATCTTTCCAACGGATAGGAGATATCAATAGAAGGATTCATCGTAATCGTTACAATCATTCGTTCCGCTCCTTAGTCATGGTATTCGCCACGGTCCCATTTTTCGATGAATTCGTCAAAGAAATTAGCCGCAAATTGTTCTTCTGACGCTTGTTCAATATGATCAATTTTAGCAATCCATTCTTTGTTGACTGGGGTTTCTTGATACTCTGCTTTAATGAAGGCTTCGATAATATCGCAAATTAGAAACTCGCCTGTTATTCGGGCTCCAAAGCCGATTACATTGGCGTTCAATTGTTCCTTCGCATAGATTGCAGTGGTCATATCCCGAACCAACGCACCTCGAACACCAGGAACCTTATTGACAGCATTATTAATCCCTACTCCAGTTCCACACAGACAAATACCCAAATCAGCCTCGCCATTTACTACCGCCTCGCCTACCTTCTTGCCATAAATAGGGTAATGGGTTCTAGTAAAATCATAGGTACCTACGTCTATTACCTCATACCCTTTTGATTTCAAAAAATCAGATACTGCGATTTTAGTGTCTGTTACAATATGATCGCATCCTAGTGCAATTTTCATGTTTTCCATCCTTTCTTAAGCCATTTTATTTAACATATCCACTCGAACCTGATGACGTCCACCGTCGTAATCAGCAGATAAAAACTCACGAGTAATATTCATTGCCAGTTCTGGTCCCACGATTTTTGCTCCCAAGGTAATCATGCGAGAATTGTTATGCTCCCGAGTCATGTAAGCCGTTCGCTCATCGGATACCTCTGCTGCTACCATGCCTTTTACCTTTGTTGCAGTCATGAAGCTGCCCGCACCATAGCCATCAAAGGCAACCCCTAAGCTTTGGTCATTTGCCAAAAGATCTTGTGCCACTGCCAAAGTGGATTCCACAAAATCCTTTGCTGGTTGTTCACTTTTGTCTACTACCTCATGACCTTCCTTAATTAAGTTTTCCTTGATATACTCCTTTAATTTCATGCCATCTTGATCTGAACCTAGTACTACACGCATGTTTTTTCCTCCTTTTTCAACTAATTAATAATAGTAGTAAATTGTTGGTAATTTCTTTTTACACCAGCAGGTAAGGTGAAGTCTGTAAATAATGCATCCACCTGTCGCAGGTCATAAAAATTGTAAAAATCACTGCGGTCAAACTTGTTGGCATCAGCCACTAAATATTTTTTACGGGCGTTGTCTAACACAATCCGCTGCAGTGTTCCTTCTTCAATACTAAAATTGGACACCATATGCTGTTGCAGACCATTAGCACCAATAAACGCTTTTTTGATGCCGATTTTTTGGACTACCTCATGAGCCATTGTGCCGATGAACGCTCCTGTTTTATCACGATACAGTCCGCCAATTAAATATAATTCAAAGGTGTGTTGTTCCTTTAGTAGTTGGAAAACTGGAAGACTATTGGTTACCACTCTGATTTTTTTGTTGGTCAAGTGTTGCGTCATTAATTCAATGGTTGTTCCTGATCCGAGGAAAATAGTGTCCTCCTCATCTATACATTCAGCAGCCTTCTTGGCAATGTACTGTTTTTCTTTTGTATGCAGACGCATCTTTTCTAAGTGAGATAATTCTTTGCGGTCCCTTTGCCCCTCCTCTTTTTCATAATCTGCACTTTGTGCCCCTCCACGAATACGTACAATTTTTCGCTGTTCAGCCAATTCATCCAAGTCTCTTCTGATAGTCATATCAGAAACCCGCAACTCCTTACGGATAAAACTAACGGACACTAAACCATGATAGTTACACATTTCTACAATTGAACGATGGCGTTCACTCTTCAACATATAGCCTTACCTCCACCACCATAATAAAACACAAACAAACATTTTTCAACCAATTTTGTTTAAAAAAGTTTCTTTTTAGGTTGACACAGTATTTGGAAGCGTTTATACTCATAGTGTAATCAACAAAAACAAACAAAGGAGGACAATTACATGACGACGCTTTTTAAGCGGGAGACAGTCTATGTGTCTGAAAAGAACTCACCAGAGGATGTTTTCGAAGAGGTTTACTTGGACCTGCTGAAGCAAGGACTCGTGACGGTAGATTTTTTAGCCAGTCTCTTAGAAAGGGAACATAACTATCCAACTGGTCTTGATCTCACTCCAATAGATCGTCAGTTGCCGAACATCGCTATTCCTCATACAGAAAGCGAATATGTTCGTACAACCAGAGTTATTCCAATTAAGCTTAAGACACCGCTTATTTTTCACAACATGATTGCACCGGATGATCAGTTGACTGTTTGTTTCTTATTTATGATCTTGAATGAGAATGGTGTAGAACAAGCTGGAGTTTTGGCGGACATTATGGATTTTATTAACCGAACCGAAAAGCAAGCATTGTTATCGTTTTTTTCTTCGGAAAACCCTGAAGAAATTTATCAGTTTTTAGAAAACAATTTTAAAGGAGAGAAATAAAATGATTAAAATTTTAGCAGCATGTGGAGCTGGAGTAAACTCAAGCCATCAAATCAAAAGTGCATTGGAAAATGAATTGGCAAACCGTGGGTATCAAGTTACTTGTGATGCAGTCATGATTAAGGATATTAATGAAGAAATGCTTTCTCATTACGATATTTTCGCCCAGATTGCCAATACAGACTTAGGCTTCGATATAAATATTCCGGTAGTAGATGCTGGGGCAATCCTTTATCGTATTCCGGCTATGGCAGAGCCAGTTTACCAAAATATGGAAGCTGCGATTCAGTCAATCAAATAATAATCGGACATTCCATATAGGAGGAAGCCTTAAATGAGTACTATCATTGATTTAGCTAATGCAATATTCCAACCCCTGATCAATTTAGGGGCTGCACCACTAATGACCATCGTATTAACATTGATCGCTTTGTTCTTTAAAGTAAAACCTACTCGTGCTCTAGAAGGCGGGTTAAAACTGGGGATTGCTTTGACGGGTATCGGTGCTATTATTGGGATCTTAACTAGTGCTTTTTCAGATGCCATGGCCGCTTTTGTGGAGCGTACTGGTATTTCCCTAAATATTACCGACGTTGGCTGGGCACCTTTAGCCACTATTACCTGGGGATCCCCATATACTCTTTATTTTTTACTTATCATGGTTATCGTTAATGTCGCTATGCTGATCTTGAACAAAACCAACACTTTAGATGTCGACATTTTTGACATCTGGCATCTTTCAATCGTTGGATTATTTGCTATTTATTGCGGTGCCAACTTATTGATTGCTTCTGCTTTAGTCATTTTTATTGGAATTTTAAAAATTATCAACTCTGATTTAATGAAGCCAACCTTCAATGATTTATTGAATGCGCCAGACGAAAACCCGATGACTACAACACATATGAACTATATGATGAATCCTATCATCATGGTCTTTGATAAAATTTTTGATAAGCTGTTTCCTTGGTTAGACAAATATGATTTTGATGCTGCCAAGTTAAATAGCAAGATTGGATTTTGGGGATCAAAATTTGCGATTGGCATTTATTTGGGGATTTTTGTTGGTTTACTAGCTGGACAGACACCGACAGAAATTTTCTCACTGGCCTTCACCGCAGCAGTCTGTTTGGAATTGTTCTCTTTGATCGGCGCATGGTTCATAGCAGCAGTAGAACCGCTATCTCAGGGAATTACCGACTTTGCGAATAAACGCCTGAAAGGCCGTACCATCAATATTGGACTAGATTGGCCTTTTCTTGCAGGCCGAGCTGAAATTTGGGCAGCTGCCAATGTACTTGCCCCCATCATGCTGTTGGAAGCTATTATTCTACCCGGCAATAAATTATTACCTTTAGGTGGAATTATTGCAATGGGAGTTACTCCAGCTCTATTGGTAGTTACTCGCGGAAAACTGATTCGCATGATTATAATTGGTGCCATTGAATTACCCCTTTTCTTATGGTCAGGAACTTTGATTGCTCCTTTTGTTACCGAAACTGCTAAAAAAGTAGGGGCCTTTCCAGCTGGTTTGAGCGAAAATGCTTTGATTTCACATACAACAATGGAAGGACCTATTGAAAAATTCCTAGGTTATCTGGTAGGGAATGCTTCACAGGGCCAAATTGAATTTGTCTTGTATGCTGCTTTGGCCTTAGCCGCTTATCTATTAATTTTTATTTGGTACGCAAGAGAAATGAAAAAACGTAATCTGGCCTATGCAAAAGCCAAATAGTTACACAAAAGGATACAGGGCATGTCTCATGCCTGTATCCTTTTTGTGACGAAAGTATTATGCCAAAATAACCTCGTCTTTTTCAATTCGTGTATAGCTTTCATTCGCATCCTGGTTAGTGATAACAGCTGTTACATCTTTTAAATGGTAGTAAGAATAAAAATCCTTTTGACCAACCTTTGTGCTGTCCAGTAAAAGATATTTTTCCACCGAGTTATCTAGAGCAATTGTCTGTGTTTGCCCTTCTTCAAAGGTCGAGGTCATAATGTCCTGTTCATTTAACGCATTACAGCTGAAAAAAGCTTTATGAAAATGCATATCCATTAAATTTTTATTAGTAAGCTCTCCAAAAAAAGCCTGCGTGGTATCACGCATCTCTCCTCCCAACAAATAAACTTTGCGTTGTTCGCTAGTTTGTTTTATCTTTTGAAAGATTGGAAGACAGTTGGTAACAATTCGAATCGATTGCCTAGTAATCAGCTCCGCCAATAGTTCAATCGTTGTTCCTGGTCCCAGAAAAATGGTCTCATTATCTTGAATGAGTTGGACTGCCTGTCGAGCAATCGCTTGCTTCTCCTGAATGTTCATAATTTGCTTTTCTCGATGGGAGAGTTCATGACTGCGAATAAAGTCCTTCAGTCGTGCACCACCGTGGACTCGTTCCAACAGTCCTTGGCCTTCCAGCTCACCCAAGTCGCGTCGGGCAGTCATATCAGAAATATTCAGCTGCTTAATCAGGTCGCTTACCTTAACCGTTCCGCTGATTTGGAGCAAGTCCATAATCGCTTTATGCCTTTCATCTTTTAACAATAGTCCATCCCTCACCTTGTTTAATTGTGTTTCTTTTCTTCTATAATAACAGGTATTTACGATTTAAACATCATGAGTTCATCACAGGTTTAAATCGCTAGAACCATACTTCTCATTTTTACTAAAAAGGTATACAATGAAGCGAACTTTCTTCTATAGAAATGAGGTGCTATTATGCTGACAAAACAAACATTTAACCATAATCAAAATACTTGGATCAACCTGACCACTGAAAGTAAAGAGGAAGTTGCTCAACTTTACAGCGAACACAAAATCGATCAAGAGGTTGTCGAATACTCCCTAGATAAAAATGAACGAGCCCATTTGGATTTTGACAAGGCCGCTCAAACCTTCGTCCTAATCTACAATGTTCCCAATCGTTTAAAAATTGACAACCATTACGAGACAATTCCTATGACCTTTATTGTCAAAGATCGTTTACTTATAACGATCACAAATAGGAGAAACCAATATTTGTTCTTTGAAATGCAAAATTATTTGGAGAAGTTTCCGAATGTCTCGATTTTCCAATTCCTGTTTAGCAGTCTCTTCTTAATTAGTGATGCCTTTTTTCCTTTCGTTGAAGAGATGAATCAGGATCGAACCAAGGTCAGCAGTAAATTGAAGGAGAAAACCACTAAACGCAACCTATTGGAATTGTCCGATTTAGAAACGGGAATTGTCTTTTTCATTTCTGCTTCTAAACAGAATGTTGTCCTGTTGGAACAAATTAAAGCACACACTGTTTATAAACAGCTAAGCGATCCGGAAAAAGAAGAGCTGGAAGATGCGATGATTGAAGCGAAACAATTAGTCGAAATGACCAAGCTATCCTCTGAAATCCTTCAGCAGTTATCCAGCACCTATAATAATGTTTTGAATAATAACCTAAATGATACGATGCGCATTCTAACCGTTCTTTCTGTTTTATTGACTATCCCAACCATAATTACTGGCTTTTTTGGTATGAACATGCCTTTGCCTTTGGAACATAATGCTTCTGGTTGGGTAATTACGATAGTAATCAGTACAGTTCTTTGGTTTGGCCTCTCACTGATTTTTAGAAAATTACTAAAGCGATAACGAAAACCGACTAGCCTTCTCTGGAGAGAAACTAGTCGGTTTTCGCATACGTTGGATTATGTATAAATTTAGTCGAAATGAATAAACTCAGGATATTTAAACTGATCAAAATGACTATTCTCATTTTAAAGCCAGATGCTCCTAACAAGACCATGTAATTTTATAATTTATTGCAGCAGTACCTTCTGTAAAAAAGATAAAAATGAATCCTCTTACTTTTTTTCAGTTGTTCTCTTTTTAAGCAAAAAAAAGCAAAAAAATCGTTTAAATCAGTTTTTTCGATTCTTAAGAATTTTTTGATTGTATTTTAGCTTATTAATTTCATCTGTTATCAGCAAATTACTCAATCTAATATAAAACACTATTAAGACAGCTCTTTATAACAATTTCCACTTGCTATTATAAATGAAATCCGTTCTTTTATTATACATTACAAATTAAAATCAGTATCTTTTAGACGTTTCTTTAATTCAAAAATTTCACAAACGATTAAATTTCCTGTAACTTAGTATGTGTAAGATATGTCTCGTTATTTATATAATCTTTTTTTATTTCTAGAAAGGCAGGATGTTAAATGATTAAATTGTATATTTCTCCAAGTTGTACTTCATGTCGAAAGGCGCGAGCATGGCTAAAAGAAAAAGGGTTGGAATTTGAAGAACGAAATATTTTCTCGGATCCATTGAATTCAGATGAAATCAGAGAGATTCTATCATTAACTGAACTTGGTACAGAAGAAATTATTTCTACACGATCAAAAATCTATGAAAAATTGAACATAGATTTTGATAAATTATCTACAAATGAATTGATTGCATTGATTGAAAAATACCCAGGTCTGCTGCGTCGACCAATTATTTTGGATTCTTTACGATTGCAGGTAGGCTACAATGAGGATGAAATTCATCAATTCATTCCCAGAGAAATCCGTCGTACCGCAGCCAAGGAAATGGCTAGAATGCTGGTATTTATGGAATTAGAGAAGAAAAGTTTAGCTTAATCAATCCCTATTTTTAAACCTATTATCCCTCAACACAAAAAAGCTGCAGAGTTGCAGCTTTTTTGTGTTGATTTATTTAATACTATGCTTCTGGAAACTCATTTCTGATCGTGTAATCAAAGGCTCCTAAAGCGGCTGTTGCACCAGATCCCATGGAAATGATGATTTGTTTATAGGCGCTGTCTGTGCAGTCGCCGGCCGCAAAGACTCCCTCAACATTGGTTGCTCCATGCTTATCAACCGGAATTTCTCCTCGTTCAGTTAACGCAACAGAGCCTTGCAGCCATTCGGTATTCGGCATTAAGCCAATTAGGATGAAGACACCTTCAACATCTAAGGTATGCTCTTCGTTGGTTACTCGATCTGTATAAGTAATGGCTTCCACATGGCTTGAACCAGTAATTTCTTTGGTTGCAGCATTAGTGATTACGGTCACGTTATCCAGCTGATACAGTTTATCCTGTAGGACTTGATCGGCCTTTAATTCAGGCAAGAATTCTAAAACATAGACATGCTTGGATAAACCAGCTAAATCAATTGCGGCTTCAATTCCAGAGTTGCCGCCACCCACAACCGCCACGTCTTTGCCTTTAAACAATGGACCGTCACAGTGTGGACAATAAGCAATTCCTTTATTCTTGAACTCTTTTTCGCCAGGAACATTAATTGCACGCCAGCGAGCACCGGTAGCCAAGATGGCTGTCTTCGACTTCAATTGTGCGCCATTTTCCAGCTCTACTTCGATCCATTCATTTTTGCGGATAGATTTTGCACGCTGGCCTTTCATGATATCAACACCATATTGATTTACATGTTCTTCAACCTGACGCATCAACTGAGGACCTTCAACATATGGAGTCCCAATGACGTTTTCGATTCCTAAGGTTTCAAGTACTTGACCGCCAAAGGTTTCAACCACCATTCCTGTTTTGATCCCTTTTCGAGCAGCATAAATGGCTGAGCTGGCTCCGGCAGGTCCGCCACCGATAACTAGTACATCAAACGGTTCCTTCTCAGCAAATTCTTCTGCTCCTAGAGGGCCTGCAACTTTTTCAATCAATTGCTCAATTGTTGTACGACCGCTGCTAAACTCTTCTCCATTTAAGAAGACTGTTGGAACAGCCAGAACTTCCTTGGCATCTACTTCTGCCTGATACATGCCGCCTTCGATCATGGTGTGGGAAATCTTAGGATTTAACACAGACATAATGTTCAGCGCTTGAACCACGTCTGGACAGTTATGACAGGTTAAGCTGACATAGGTTTCAAAGTGCAGATCTTTGTCGATGGCTTTGATTTGAGCCGCTACCTTGTCTTCAATTTTTGGTGCTCGGCCGCTTACTTGAAGTAAAGCCAGAATGAAGGAGGTGAACTCGTGTCCCATTGGTAGTCCAGCAAAAGCGATCCCGCTTTTTTCCGTACTAGAAGGGTTAATTTCAAAGCTTGGTGTGCGAGATAAAGCTGCTTTTTCGACAGTAATACGAGGAGTCATTTCTGCTACTTCATTTAAGAATTCCGCAACTTTTTTCGAATTTTCGTCCTCTGCTACACTGGCGGTGAAAACCACATCAGATTCCAACAGTTCAAGGTATTGCTTTAGCTGTGCTTTTGTCTCATTATCTAACATTGTGCGCTCCTTAAATTTTTCCGACTAGGTCAAAACTTGGTTTCAATGTTTCGCCGTCTTCTTTCCATTTCGCAGGACAAACTTCACCTGGATGTGTGCGTACATATTGCGCAGCACGAATTTTATCTACCAAAATGCTGGCGTCACGGCCAATACCGTCTGCATTAATTTCCATTGCTTGAACCACACCATCTGGATCAATGATGAAGGTACCGCGCTGTGCCAAACCTGATTCTTCATCCAACACATCAAAAATACGTGAAATATGATGAGAAGGATCACCAATCATGGTGTATTCGATTTTGCCAATCGCATCAGAGGTATCATGCCAAGCCTTGTGAGTGAAATGAGTATCCGTTGAGCAAGAGTAAACTTCCACGCCTAATTCCTTCAGTTTTGCATATTGCTCCTGCAAATCCTCTAATTCTGTTGGGCATACAAAGGTAAAATCAGCTGGATAAAAACATAATACATTCCATTTGCCAGCAAAAGTTTCTTGAGAAACCTCTACAAATTCTCCTTGATGATATGCTTGCGCTTGAAACTCTTCTACTTGTTTTCCAATTAATGACATGGGTAAATCCCTCCTGTTTGATAATGAGAATATGATTCTCTAATTGAAAAAGCTGGAGTGAAAAAATCTGAAAACTTCCATCCATGCTTCTCCTTAATTTATAATCATTATAAACAGAAGTTCATTCTATTGTAAACACTTTTTTGCATTTTTTTGACAAAAATCTGATTTGAGAACAGATTTCACCGTCTTTAATCGACTAGCTGCTGAGTTTCATCTGAAATAATATTTTGCAGGCCATTCAATCAACGTACCTTTTAAGAAAAAAATTCGGAAGACCTGCATTCCTCCTAAGAGTGAATGCAAATCCTCCGATAACTTCTTTTTCTAATTCAATTTAGCCAACATTTTTACGTGCTTTTCTTCTATACAAGTAGATAATCAATGCTTGTATCGCTAGGATAACTACTCCTACAGCAATATTGATCTTAATGACCGTTTTCTGCCAAGGCATCCATTGGGAAGCATTGTCGTAGTTCTCATACTCACGGCTGTTAACTACTGTGTAAAGAATGTTATGAGCGGCTGTTCTCATGGCTTTAACCGCTGTGGCACTTTCTGTGTCGTCAAGACCAGCACCTGTTTCACCAGTAGTTGACAGCATCATATCGTTACCGTTTCGAATCGCTTTATCAGCATCCATATAACCGTAACCGCCAAAGTAATCCGTTAAGACAAATCCATCAAAGCCCCATTCGTCTCGTAATACAGTGTTTAATAGTGGCGAACATCCACCAGCCCATTGATTACCAATATAGTTAAAGGCTGACATGGCAGCATTTGCTCCGCCGTCCTTAACTGCCATTTCAAATGGTTTCAGGTAGACTTCACGAATCGCCTGTTCAGTTGACCAGGTTAGCAGTAAGTCAGTCCGATTCTTTTCTTGGTCATTCAAGGCAAAGTGTTTCATGTAAGAGTAAACGCCTTTTGATTTTGCTCCAGCGATTTCGTTCGCTGCCATAACACCTGAGATTACCCCATCTTCTGAGTAATATTCAAAGTTCCGGCCAGCAAAGGCACTTCTATGAATATTCATTGCCGGACCATACCAGCCAGAAATACCAATTTCGGCTGCTTCTTCACCGACGGCTTCACCACGATCTTTAGCTAATTCTTTGTTCCAGGTTGCAGCAATCATGGTTGCGGTTGGGAAGGCTGTGCCTTTTGCTTGAACAAAGAAGCTGCTGATTCCCGCTGGACCATCAAAATCGTAGGTTTGTAATTTGCCGACTGATTTAGCAGCAACGGTTTGGTAGCCACCATAAGTGATGATATTGCTCATATCTTTTACAGTCATTTGATCCAACAGCTTGTCCCATTTTTTATCGTCATACTCTAAGCCTGCTAGATCATTTAATTCCATGCCATTTGATACGCCTGTCTTAGGCATTTCATCTTTGTCATCATTTTCGATTTTGTAATCATCTGCATTGGTTAAGCCATCTTTTTCTAGATCAGTTAATGGACGGCTTTCAGGTTTTGCAGTTGTTGCTTCGTAGTTTGTAAAATCATCCTTACGGCTCAAGTATTCCACTTCACCTGTCGCAAAATCAGTAAACTGATTTTCTGCTGCGATTCCATCAGTGCTGCGTTTGTTTTCACCACTATAGGTAATTGTTCGGCCCAAGGTATAAGGCTTGCTGTCCAATGTTTCATGAGCGTTCGCCTTCAGAGCAATGGTATACTCACCGTCTTCTAGAACATAGGCCTTCGCTGTTTGATTATCATAGGAAGCCATATCCTCTTGGTTAAAGGAAATCGTCAATGTTTGACTTTCCCCTGGCTTCAATTCTTTTGTTTTTTCAAAAGCTAAGACATTTGTTGCTGCTTTTTCAATTCCACCGTTTTTATATGGCGGCGTGAAGTAGGCTTGAACAACGTCTTTTCCGGCTTTATCGCCAGTATTGCGGACGGTTACCTCAAATTCAATGGTTCCATCACTTTTCGTCTGCAAATCGCCCATCGTTTGTTCAAAGGTGGTATAGCTTAACCCGTAACCTAATGGAAATTGAACGGCCTTTGAATAACCCTCTTGATCATCTTGATAATAGGTTTCGTAGAACTTATAGCCGACATAAATATTCTCTACATAATCGACAAATTTATATTTGCTGTCATCATAAGAGAAATCACCAAAGTTGTTCCAAGTAGGTGTCGCCTTAAGGTCATAAACAAAAGTATCAACAGTTTTACCTGATGGGCTAACTGAACCATTTAAGATATTCCCTAATGCTGAAAAGCCAGTAGCACCAGGTCCAGCCATCCATAAAGCCCCTTTGATGTTGTCGTAGTCATTTAACCAGCCTAGCTCCATCGCATTTGATGAATTAATCAGCACGACAACGTCTTCGAAATTCTCAGTGACTAAGTCGACCATGTCTTTTTCGGTTTTCGTTAATTCCAGATAATGGTCACCTTTTTCAAAATCGCCCTCGTTCCCTTTATAGGTAATGTCTTTAGCCTTCATATCCGTTGGCAGGTCAGCCCCTTCACCGCCAACACGAGAAATGACCACTACTGCCGTATTGGAGAAGTCTTTGGCGTCATTGATTAATTGATCGGAATAATCACTACGTTTAGGTTCAACTAAAGTCCAGTCTTGCTCCCACATACCTACTACTGGACGATCCTTGCGGTAATCTGTGTAAAAATCCGACAATTGGTCATTCAGTTTAAACCCTGCATCCTGCAAACCACTTAAAATAGTCGTTGCGTTGCTGGTATCAACGTTTCCAGATCCAGTTCCCCCATATACAGGATTCGTGGAAGCCCAACCAAAAACATTCAAATTTTTCGTGCTTTCAGCTAACGGAAGATAATTGTCCGTATTTTTTAACAGCACGGTTCCTTCGTTGGCAATTTCTTCAGTCAGTTCACCATTTTTCTTCAATGTAGCTGCACTAACATTATCCAAACTTGCGTAATTTAAGTTAAACAAGTTAGCCATTGGCCCAAAGACAATCGCATTCACTGTGATCATAACCGCAATCAGCATTGCAATTAGTGATTCACCCTTAAGCCAGAATTTAAATTTCCATTCTTTGTTTCTAAAGACGATTAACGCGATAATTATAAGTACAAGTAAAACAACGGCAGGGATGAAGTAGACCGAAACCTTTTTAATAGTGGCATAAACATCCGCCATATTGAGTACGCCGTCTTGGCTTAATTTGTTTAAATAGAATGCTGCAACACCTGCAATTGCTAAAACAACCACCAGAGGTATTAGTATTTTACGATACTTTTTCAATTTGTATCCCCTTCCATATTCTGAAAATTAACTTGCAAAGCCGATACCCATTGCCCTTTCCCGCTAAAATACACCGGTTTATCTTAACTTGAAAAGACATATGTAACCCTTTACAAGGCATAGTATAGCAACCGAATTGAACAATAAAACAGCTCATTCATATCTTGTTGCTATTTATTCATAACTTGCTTTCAGCTCTTTTTAAACAGCTGAGAGCAAGTAGCGAATCTTAGTTAAAACCATACAGTCGTTTGGCGATTTGATACGCACCAATTGCTGTTTTTCGTCCCAGCTTGCCTGGAAGATTAACCCCTAAACCAAATACACCTCTGCGTAATCTTCTGTACAATACTGGATCACTCTTTCTAATAAAATTCCATAATTCCTGCTTTTTCTGCATGCTGTCTGGCGATCCCTCTTTGAGCAAAAAAATCGAGGAAACTGTCGTAATAATTTCGACATACCGCTGCATATATTTCAGCAGACTTTCGTTTTCTACCTGTGTATCTGAATAGAAGGCAACCATCCGTTTATTGACTGCTAATTGCTGATCAATCCGTTGAATCATTACCTGTTCATTGACAGATTGATCCTCTCGACCAATAAAATAGCGATACAGATCTACATTCAAGTAATGCATATTCTTGACCAACGGCAATGGTTGAAAAATATACAGGTTATCTACATAAAACGTATGCTGAGGCAATTTTAATGACAGTTCCTTTAAAATACTGGCACGATAAATGACCGAGTGCATCAGCAAATATTTCCCTAACGGAAAGCGAACATCCGCCCAAGAAAATTCTTGATCCACAGGCAAAAAGGATTCATAAGAGATAACTTTCTTGTTCTTGGCTCCTTGTTTTTCGTACACATAGTTGCTGATCAGCATATCAACTGGATGATCCGTTTCAACTGTTTCCGTCAGCATTTGCAAAACCTGCTGATAGGCATTGGCATCCAGCCAATCATCACTGTCCACAACCTTTATATAGTGACCAGTAGCATGATCAAGGCCAGTGTTGATAGCCTGACCGTGTCCACCGTTTTCCTGATGAACAGCTTTGATGATTTCCGGGAAATAACTGGCATAATGATCGGCAATTTCTGCCGTACGATCTTGTGAACCATCATTAACAATGATAATCTCGACAGCTTCTTTTCCTAATAGTAAGGAATTAATACAGCGTTCCATGTAATCTGCTGAGTTATAGCAGGGAACAATTAAACTCAATATTTTCATGATCAATTTTCTTTCTTCATTATTTTAAATTTCATCATTGGATAGTTTATCAGAACTTGGATAACAATGTTCACAATATTTGCGACAGTCGGTGCGAAATTGCCAATGTAAGGCGACAATCGTGCGATTACATATGGAGGCAGCCAAACAGAAATCAGGCCGGCTACTGTAACGGTAGCAATATACCAAGGCAAGACCTTTTTCACGTCAACAGTGGCCGAAAAGACTACCTTGCGTTGAACGATAAAGTTCACAATTTGAGCACAGACATAAGCAACGAGGAAGCTTAAAAACCCTCCTAAGCCGCCTTGCTCCGTTCCATAATGAAAGATAAACCAGTTAAAGGGAATGTTGCTTAACCCTGAAAAAATAATTCCTGTACCGATCCATAGTACTAAGAAGTTGGTGATCGTAGCAACATTGCTCATAATATTGAACAAAATAAATTCATAGACATCTGGATGCTCGTGTTTGAATTTTTGAATGATTTGTACCAGCTTATTGCTGGATTGACTTTGCTTCATACGCTTTCTCCTTTACTTTGCTTTTTGAAGCTTGCGATTATGGAAAAATTGCTTGATTAAACCTGCAAAGCCCTTGAAAAAATGACCGTTGACCATGACAAGCATTTCATCAACCATGGCTAAGCTGACCATTCCATTCGTCATTTTAGCAATCGCTCGAAAAGGCATATTAGAAATAAACAACAAATTTAGATCCGGTTTGCCCTTCTTCTCACTTCTTTTCAGCAGTGCACCAATGATGCGACACACTAAACGGGCCAATGGATTCTTTGCTTGGCTCATTTCAGCAATAATACTTGTTCGATTCAGCTGACGTTTGCCACTGACTTCTTCTTGAGGAACCTTTTGTCCGTATAATTCCTCAAAATCCGCCAGAGTTACCGCTTCAAGTTCCGCTGTCTGATATTTTGACAGCTGCGCAGTCATTACAGGTTGTGTTCCTGAAACCAGCAGCTTGCCTTCTAGGCGAATATCTTGCGCTGAACTTGCCAGCATAATCGTGTATTCTCCTGCCTCGGTTTTCCATGATTTGCTGTTAACATCATAATACCGAAAGCTCTTATCATCAAAGGCGATTTCAATTGTTTGGCTTTCTTTTGGCTGCAGGAAGACTTTAGTAAATCCCTTTAGCTCTTTAGCCGGTCTTACTAATGGTGAATCAGGCTTGCCAACGTATAATTGAACAATTTCTGCTCCGGCTTTGTCACCGATATTGGTGATTACTGCTTTTACACCTGACTCGGTAATCTGCAATTCACTATATTGGAAACGCGAGTAGCTTAAACCATAACCAAAGGGATAGCGAACCGCTTTTTGGGCCGTATCGTAATACCGATAACCAACGTATAGTCCTTCCTTGTAGTAAACGTATCGGCCTTTAGCCGGAAATTCTTTGCCAAAGGGAATATCCTGATAAGAAAGCGGATAGGTTTCGTTGAGCTTGCCGCTCGGATTGTGATTTCCGCAAAGTACCTCCAGCATAGCACTGGCGCCAGCTTCTCCGCCCAGATAACCATGTAAAATCCCTTGCACTTTGTTTTCCCACGAGCATTCCACTACAGAGCCCGCCGACAAAACAACCACGATCGGTTTTTCGACAGCTGCTAATTCTTGAATCAAGGCCAATTGGTTTTTAGGCATATCAAGAGTCGAACGATCCATTCCTTCGCTTTCCAAAATTTCGTCCAACCCAGCATAAAGCAAGATTACATCGCTTTTTTCAGCTAACGCAAGAGCTTCAGTTACTAGCTGGTCATCGCTTTGCCCGCCACGTTCATAACCCTTGGCAAAGCCGGTAATCGTTAAGGGATACTCCCCGATAACATCTAAGGTGGTTTCCAAATTCTTTGCATTTACTACTGACGAACCGGCTCCCTGATAACGAGGCGTTTGGGCGAAGTCGCCAATAACCGCTACCTTTTTATCTGGGGTTAAAGGCAAAATTCCGGCTTCATTTTTTAGCATAACCACACTTTCCATAGCAGCCTTCTTCGCTACTTCATGATGCTTTTGCCAATCAATCTCTCCCTCGGAGCCTGATGACTCTACCATGTAAATGACAGACAGCAATTCATCTACCCGCTGATCCAAAACAGCTTCGTCTAGTGCACCATTTTCGACCGCTTCAACCAGCTCCAACGTACCGTTTTTACTTAAGGTTGGCATAGCTAGATGGCTGCCGTTTTTTACACCGGCTGTATGGTCGTTATCGCCGCCCCAGTCAGAAACTACAAAGCCCTCAAAGCCCCATTCCTCCTTCAGAATCTCTCGCAGCAAATAAGAATTTTCATTGGCATACTGACCATTTAATAAGTTGTAGGAAGACATAATTGACTTAGGCTGTCCTTCTTTTACAGCAATTTCAAAATTGGTTGTATAGATTTCTCTCAGTGTCCGTTCGTCCACAATCGAATCTGAGGCCATGCGGCGATACTCCTGACTATTCGCTGCAAAATGCTTGGGACTTGCGATTGTTCCATTGGCCTGTATCCCTTTGATACTAGATGCAGCCAGCTTCCCAGCTAAATAGGGATCTTCGCTATAGTATTCAAAGTTTCTGCCGCACTTAGGATTCCGTTTGATATTCAAGCCAGGACCTAGAACAACATTTACCCCTAAGGCTTTGGCTTCTTCACCAATACAGGTTCCGACTTGATAGACTAACGCTTCATCCCAGCTGTTGGCCAAGGTCGCAGCGGTAGGAAAACAGGTGGCCGGCAAGCTAGCATTTAAGCCTAAATGATCGGCTTCTCCCACTTGCTTCCTCAGACCATGGGGACCATCAGACATGAAAATAGCTGGTACTACTTCTGGAATATCCTGGGATTCCCACGTATTTTTCCCCGACATCAACGAGGCTTTTTGTTCCAACGTGAGAGTATCAATAATTTTTTTATTCTTCAGCATCTTACTCACCTTTTCAATTTATGCAATCAATTTATCATCAAAGGAAGCGGTAACAAATAGTTCATTCATACTTTGACACTTTTTATTCATAACCTGCTTTTTCATCATTTAATCTGCCGATTTCTAAAAAACGACCTTGCTTTAAAGGCAGCATTAATTATAATAAGTGAAAGTAGATCTAAATTTTTGGGAGGTTGCTTCTTATGAAAATTGCCATCGTAGAAGATGACATTCAGCAACAAAATTGCTTTATATCACTGGTTAATCGCTACACAGTGGAAAACAACTTGCCTGTCAGCATCACAACTTTTAATGATGGAATTGACATTATTGAGAAGTATAAAGGAGAGTTTGATGTTATTTATTTTGATGTTGAAATGCCGATCATGGATGGCATGACCACCGCCAAAAAAATCCGAGCGATTGATCCAGATGTTGCTATTGTCTTTCTCACGAATTACGTGCAATTTGCCATTGACGGCTATGCAGTCAATGCCGACGATTTCTTGTTAAAGCCTTTAACTTATTTTAATTTTAGCGAACATTTTAAAAAAATCGTTGAAAAATTATCGAAGAAAACTGAAGAAACAATTACTATTAAAACAAACTCCGGGATACGTAAAATTTTGTTGGAGGAGTTGATTTATGTAGAGTGTGAAGGCCATTATTTGTATTTTTACACCAATGATCAAGTCTATTCCCTGCTTGGCTCCATGAAAAATATTGAAAGCGAATTAAAGCCGCAAAATTTCTTCCGCTGCAATAATTGTTATTTAGTCAATCTGAAGCACGTTAAAGCGATCGATGGCAGCACCGCCCACGTTGGCCGATTTGATTTGCGAATCAGCCGTCCGCGAAAGAAGGATTTCATGGCGGCGTTGACGAATTATCTAGGAAATGGAGGAATCTAATTGAACGAGCTGCTGCCAAATATCCCTCGTTTTTACACGGCAATCGCTGAATGGGGGGCGTGTATCTTTATAATTTTTCAATTTGATCGGCAAATCTGGAAAAAAGGAGGTTTATTTCTTCTGCCCTTTATGGGAGCAGGTCAAATTCTTCTGCAATTATTTGTTGGCACCTGGCCGCTGCTGTTTTGGATTCCGGGAATGATGTTAAATGTCTTGTGGATGCTGCTGACCCTTTACCTTACTCTAGACATTTCAAAATTCAGCTATTTCTATAACCTGTGCAAGGCCTTCATCTTTGCGGAGTTTATTGCATCGCTCTCCTGGCAGCTGTTCTGTATTCTTTTTCTACGCACAACGGAGCATGCGACTGTACGGCTGGGGTTCATGCTGATGATGTACCTCCTTTTGTCCTTGCTGTACTACATATTTGAGAAACGCAGCCCGCACCAGGTTGTCTTAAAGAACATCAAAAAAAGAGAAGTCGTAATTGCTGTGCTCTCGGCAATTATCATCTTTACCGTCAGCAATATGGGCTTTATGTTTTCACAAACCTTTTTAGCTGCCGGCGATGGACAATCTATTTTTATCTTTCGAACCTTCATTAATTTATGCGGATTGTTGATCTTGTACATTCAAGAAGGCATGCGGTACGATATTTATTTAAGAAATGAGCTTTCCTCGATTAACAATGTTTTGCAGTCGCAATACGAGCAATACGAAGCCTTCAAAGAAAGCAATGCGCTAGTCAGCCAGAAATTTCATGACCTGAAGCACCAATTAGACATTATTGAAATGGAATCGGAGCCGGCTAAAAGAAAAGAATATGTCAGTCAGTTAAAAAAGGATATTACGCAATATCAGGCAACCGTTAAGACTGGTAATGCTATCATGGATGTCATTTTAACTAGAAAAAACAGCTTTTGTATTCAAAATAAGATTACCTTTACTTGCATTGTTGACGGAAAATTATTGGACTTTATTGAGGTGATGGATTTGTGCAGCCTGCTGGGAAATGCCTTAGACAATGCCATCGAATCCACGTTAAAAAATGTTGACACCGACAAACGTCTGATTAATTTGCGGGTAGAAAAAAAGGCTGGCTTTCTGCTGTTTTTATTAAATAATTACAGTGAAGATCAGTTGTCTTTCGAGGATGGTCTCCCTAAAACAACCAAGGATGATAAAGAATACCACGGATATGGCTTGAAGAGTATTTCCTATATTGCCAATAAATACGATGGAACGATGACCATTAGCCATGAAAACAATTGGTTCTCTTTAAAAGTATTATTGCCTATCACTTAATAAAAGCAAGCAGCCAGCGAGAAAAATCCCGCGGACTGCTTGCTTTTTATGACTCGCTTGAAGCAAGACTGAGTGCTTCATCAATAACCTGATGCATGTCAAAATAACGATACATGCCTAAACGCCCTCCAAAAATCACCTGTTCATCCTGATCTGCCAGCTGTTTGTACTGCTGATAGGTTTGCTGATTGTGCTCATTGTTGACCGGATAATAGGGTTCGTCGCCTTTTTTCCAGGCTTTCGGATACTCCTTCGTAATAATGGTTCGTTCCTGAGTGCCGAACTCAAAATGCTTATGCTCGATAATCCGCGTGTAAGGAACCGTTTTATCAATATAATTTACTACGGCATTTCCTTGAAAATTGTCAGTCTCCAGCGTTTCATGTTCAAATGCTAAAGAACGATACTCCAATTCGCCATAACAATAGTCATAATACTGATCAATCATGCCGGTATAGATGACCTTTTCGTAATTTGCCAGCCATTGCTCTTTCTTCACCATAAAATCGGTGTTTAGCTGAAGCTGAATATTGGGATGATCCAGCATTTTTTCAACAATCTGAGTATAGCCGCCGATAGGAATCCCCTGATACAAATCGTTAAAGTAATTATTGTCGAAGGTTAAGCGCACAGGCAGGCGTCGAATAATAAAGGCCGGCAGCTCTGAACAAGCTTTTCCCCATTGCTTTTCCGTATACCCTTTAATCAAGGTTTCGTAAATGTCACGACCAACTAACGAGATGGCTTGTTCTTCCAGATTTTGTGGTTCCTGATTGTGAGAAAGCCGACTTTGCTGTGCAATTTTTTCTTTTACTTCCTGTGGCGTTTTCAGTCCCCACAAAGCATAAAAGGTATTCATATTAAAAGGAAGATTGTAGAGTTTGCCTTTGCTTAAAGCAATTGGTGCATTGGTAAATCGGTTAAACTCTGCGTATTGATTAACGAAATCCCAGATTTTTTTATTGGATGTATGGAAGATATGGGCTCCATATTGATGAACGTGTATGCCCTCAGTTTCCTTGGTATAAATGTTTCCGGCAATATGTGGACGTTTTTCCAGTACGGTTACTTGGTGACCCTTTGCTGCCATCTGGTTGGCAAAAACTGCCCCAAACAATCCGCTGCCCACTACTAAATAGCTTGTCATCTCTTTTCCTCCCCCAAAGCATAATCAATAAACAACCTATCATAGTTTGAGGTGATTTTCTATAGTTTTTAGCTAAAGTGCTGATAAATGAAAAAGCGACCGAGCACTGTTCAGCCGCTTCTTTCCCTAACTATTCGTGTTCGAAGCCATTTTTGCGGTAATTAACAACAAATAGCAAGGAAATAACCGCCAGCTCGCCCACTAGAACCAGCCAGCTTTGAAGGCTCAAGCCTTGTCGACTGCCCTCAGCAAAGGCCGAAACTAGATTGCCGACGATCCCGGTGTACAAGAAGTTGCTAACCTTTTGAAAACTGCCAGCGATATTGCCAAGCACTGGAACCAGCATTAAAACTAGAACAAAAATGGTACAAATATTGCTGGATGACATTTGATTCTTAGCAAACAAGCCAATCAGCATTCCTAAGACACAACTGGTTAAGCCAGCGATAGCTGTAACTAGTACATACAAAACTAAATTGACCTCACCTAAGTTGATGCCGCTAAGAACCAGTACCAGCAGATTAATTAGAAAAGAAACCACAAAGGAAGGAATGACCGAGCTAATAAAGTATTCCGTTCCGTTAACCGAAGAAGTCATCAAGGTTCTCAGCGTATTCTTTTCTTTGTCCTTTGCCAGCATAGTAGCTGGCATCATCATGGATACACTGGTTAAGTTCATTAATAGACCCAGATTCAGCACCAGCGCCACCATCATCGGCGGCATCGCTTTGCCATCTAGCAGATTTTGATACACAAAGCGCATCAAAAGGGTTAACAATGGAACCATGCTGCCAGTAATCAGGAAGGTCTTGTTGCGGAACAGCTCTTTGAATTTGAAGCGGGTTAATACGTGAATTTTTTTGAATGAAAGTCCCATTAGCTTAGCTCCCTTCCAGTGACCGTTAAAAAGACATTTTCCAAGGTTGGTTCACAGGAATGGATCGATTCGATCACATCATTGGTGATCCATTCAGACAGCTTTTTCGTATTTTCAGCGGTGTGTGCCAAGGTAACTTCTTCTTTTGTATTCAGCAAAATCCGGTACTGTTTCTCCGAATTGTAGCGTAGACAAATTTCCTGCGGTGAACCGAATTCGACAATCTTGCCATCATTTAACAAAGCAACATGATCGCATAACCTAGTGGCTTCCTCCATGTTATGGGTTGTCAAGAAAATCCCCATGCCATCTGCCCGCAGCTCCAGCAGTAAGCGGTGAATTTCCAATGCCGTTGTTGGGTCCAGACCTGAAGTCGGCTCATCTAAGAACAATACCTTGGGCTGATGCAAAACGGCCCGTGCCAAAATTAGTCGCTGGCTTTGACCTTTAGACAATTTACCAGCCGGCTGTTTTTTCTGTTCAGTTAAGCCCACCCTTTTTAGTAAATAATCTACTCGTTTTTTGGGTACATTTAGTAATTGAGCAAACAGCAACAGGTTTTCGTACACAGTGAATTCCTCATAAATTCCACTGGCATCGGTAACAATTCCAATCTTTTCATAAATCTGTTCGTTCAGCTTCCGGGTGTCACTGCCTAAAATAGTGGCTTCACCTGAGCTTTGAATCATTTGACCAGTCACGATCTTAATTGTCGTGGTCTTCCCAGCACCCGATGGCCCTAAAAAGCCCAGAATTTCCCCAGCAGAGAGGGTCATGTTGATGTCTCTTAAGGCTTGTTTATTAGAAAAAGCTTTTGAAATATGCTTTAATCTCAGTAATTCTTCTTTCACTATTTCGCCACCTCCATTAGTTATTATCTTAACTATAAGCATTCAGAGTTAAAAAAGGGGTCTGCGTCCAAAAAAGACAGAAAACTGTCCTTTTTGGCAGTTTTCTGTCTTAGGTTAGTTTGAAGGTCAGCATTTGAACAAATTCTTGCTTCTCTACCCGTGTTTCTAGCCAAACATCTGGATATTGACGGGTAATTTCCTTTAAATTGGTTAAGCCTAGACCACGACTTTCCCCCTTGGTAGAATAACCAGCTGTCCAAATCCGCTGCAGGTCAACCGTTTGACTTGTTGGATTCTTGACGATAAAGGTCAGCTTACCTTGCTCCTTCAGCAGGACAATCGTGACCTCCGGCTTCTTTTCCCGGGCAGCAGCTTCAATGGCGTTGTCCATTAGAATGCCCCCACATCTTAACAGGTCAGAGATCTCCATCGGAATTTTGTTGATTGGCTCCAGCACTTCAATCATCAGCTGAACTTGCATTTTCTCTGCTTGCATGATCTTAGCCATAATCAACGTTTTCAGCTCAATTACTTCAATGTTCGCCAGCTGATTCAGCTGCTGCATATCCAAGCGAATTTCTTTGTCCATCTGCAGCATTTTTGTGCTGATGAATTCCTGAGCAGCTTTGATATCCCCTGATTCCACCTGCGCATACAGGCCGGTAGCAACATTTTTATAATCATGATGAATCTTCCGCAAATCCATTTGAATACTTTCCAACCGTTGTAAATAGGCTTGCTGCTGTAATATCAAGGCTTCTGATTCCTTTAGCTGTCGTTCCCGCAAGTATTCCCGCAGTAAAAAAATATAGATTGCGATTACCATGCCGTAGCTTAGAATGTACAGCGCAGTCACCAGTAACGAAAAATCATTCAGGAAAAAGGTCGCTTTAACCAGTTCGATGGTAACATTTAAGGCGCTGATAATTAAAGCAATCATCAAAGCAAGTCTAGGATACTCTATGATCCGCCGTAGGACAAAAAAGACGCGAGTTTTGGTCAGGAGTCGATATATTAATAGAATTAAACCAAAAACAATCGTTGTTCCCAGTATATTCATCACGCCATAGTTAATGTCAGGAGCCGCTGCCAAGATGATACTCTGATAAAGACTGTTGAAGACGACTGTCACCAACGTTATAAATATGGCTAAAAAGAAGATCATTCGCCAGTCCACCACTTTGAAAATGTAGTGATGCAGGAATAAAGAGAGCACCGTTGTGATACCGGCCTGAACTAAAATGTAAACACCTAATGGCAAATCAGCCAGCAGATAGGTCAATTCCGCAAAAAAGACCGACATAGCTAAATACAATAGCCACGTATACGAGCTTTTTCGTTTCTCTTTGAAAACTAGATACACAAGCAAATATTCTAGGATAAAGGTAGTCATAAATACATACGTTAAAACACCCATAGTCATTAAATAGTCGATTAGTCCGTCCTCCCTTCGAAATAACTTCGCAACAGCTTTTTACCCGCTCGTGACATTAAACAAACCGAACCATTTTCCATAATTACCGTATTGTCTGAATAATTGACCTGCTGAATTTTACTTTTTTGCACTAGATAGGAGCGGTGAATCTTCAAAAAATTCTCTGATAGCTGCTGCTCAATCTTCTTCAATTCCCCTCGAAATTCCAATAAACGGCTTTCCGTGTGGATTACGACCCGGTGTGCCCCGACGGTTTCGAAAAATAAAATACTTTCCAATGGTATTTGATAACTAGTATCGGCGACCTTTACTGTATAATAGCTTTGCGGATCGCCTAATTCCTGAGTCAGCAAATGCTGAATATCCTGTAGACAAGCCATTAATTGGCTGTTCAGCTTCTCAGGAGTATCCTTATATAAATAGCTCATTGCCTCCAGCCGATATTTGAATGTTTCAAAAATCATTTCCTCATGGGTCGTAATAAAAATCAAAAATCCTCGTGTATCCAGCTCTCGTATTTCTTTGGCTAAAGAAAAACCGTTGTACGTTTCATGCTTTAAATCCACATCAAAAAAGTAAATCGAGCGCATACTATGAGAACGGCGATGGGCCAATACTGCTTCAGGATCACCGGTTACCAAAACGATTTCCATATCGTAGGCATGAATCATAATTAGATTAGAAATAAGTTTATTTATATATTCCCGCGTTTCTTTGACATCATCACAAATATAAATAGGTACCATGCTTCATCCACTTCCACTAAAGGTATATCTCAGTTTAGCATTACTTCCTAAGCGTTTCCACATCATCTTTTAAATCCCTTCTAAATATAAAAAGGTCAACAACTGTGAAAAATGAAGCAGATCGAACGGTAGCTACTCCTGTAACTCAGAAAGCCCAAGTGTTTATGCTCTGATAGAGTTAATTATTGGACGCTACTTTCAAATCTTTAACAGATAAGACAATTAATGATAATTCTGGCAAGTATATCCTATAAACTTACTAAGGGCGAAATACCTATTAGGTGTTAGGTTCGCAATTTCTCTATCCTCGCAAAAAAATCACGAACCAGCAAGCCAGTTCGTGAAGTGTATGTTTGTTTTATTCACCAAAAATTTCTTTGGCCAGTGCAAAGGCTGACCATGCTTTAGGCCACCCTGCATAAAAGGCCAAGTGGGTAATTAGTTCTACAATCTCGTCTTCGGTTACACCGTTTTGTTTGGCAATGTTTAGATGGGCTTCTAATTGAGGGGCTCCCATTGCTAATAGAGCGGAGCAGGTAATTAAGCTGCGATCATGCGCCGAGAGCTGTTCTTCCCGCTCCCATACTTCACCAAATAGAACATCATCGTTTAATGCTGCAAATTGTGGGGCAAATTCACCTAACTGATCTCTGCCTGCTGTTTGTTTTGCCATTTGTATTCGCTCCTTTTTATTTTGCTAATTGATCGTACAGCTCATCACTAACCGGCTCCAACCATTCTGGTGTGCCAGCAGTAATTGCGATATGTTCAAACCAACTATCTTTCGCTGCACCATGCCAGTGCTTTACGCCGTCGTGGGTAATAATTACATCTCCCGCCTTTAGCGCTTGGGCTGCTTTGCCTTCTTCTTGATACCAGCCTTCACCACCAGTTACCAGCAGCAGCTGGAAGCCGTCATGATGAATGTGCCAATTGTTGCGGCAGCCTGGCTCAAAGGTTACATTGCCTACACCTACATTTATCTCTGGATCAGCTACCAGTGAGTGCAAATAGCTTTGACCAATAAAATATTGAGCATAGGCATCATTTTTTTCACCGCTTGGAAAGATGATGCCATTTTTTACTTCTTCATGCTTTGTCATAATGCATTCCTCCATTACTCTTCAATAGTTGTCAGCCAATTTTTAATGGCTGTATCGGAACGTGCCACTTGGGAACCGCGGATTGGCAAGCCATTCTTTACTGTGGCGGTGGGGCAAAGCTGCTTCAGCTCCTCGATGCTGCTGCCCATCCCGCTGCCTTCATGAGTACAAAATGGATAAATTGTTTTGTTTTGCCAATCATTCTCTTGTAAAAAGGAGACCACCAGCTGCGGCAATCCACCCCACCAGTTGGGATAGCCTAAAAAAATCGTTTCATAATCTGTCAAAGCTATCTTGTCTGCTGTATAAGCGACGTATGCACGCTGCTGTCTTTCAAGCTCTGCCTGTTTGGTGGCTTCCTGATAGCTGTTGGGATAAGGTACTACTGGTTCTAGCTTAATCAAATCGGCTCCTAACGCTGCGGCAAGTTTCATGGCCGCCACTTCCGTATTTCCAACGGCTAATTCTTCCATTTTTCCATTAACAAAGTTTTCTCCTCGCCGAGAAAAGTAGATCACTGCTTTCATATGGAACCTCCCTCTATCTAAAAGAAAAACGCTGTAAGATGATACCTTCATCCTACAGCGCGTTTGTCTATTCGTCTAATACTTCTTGAATCATAGTCCTATGCTTGAAAAGCATGGGTAAAGCGGTGAACCAGCTCTTCGACTACTGGTGTATGAATCCGTCGCTTCCAAACCAACACGCCATGAGTCTTCAGTTCCGGCTCCAAGGGCACAAAGCGAAACTGCTGAATATCCCGGTGAGCCGTTGCCCCTTCGATTGCTAAAGCAGAACCCACCCGATTTTCTACTAAAGAAAAAATATTAAAAATTAAATTGTAGGTGCCTACCACATTCAGTTCTTCAAAGGGTGCGCCTAACCATTGAGCAATCAAATCCTGAACCTCTTTACGAGAAGAAGTTAAAAGTGGAATTCCTTTTAAATCCACCGGGGTAATCGTCTCCTTTTGAGCCAAAAAGGTTTCCTTCGAGACTAGAAGTCCCCATTTTTCTTCTCGCGGAAGAATGAGCGATTCATAATTGTTCATATCAATTGGTTCTAACAGCAGGGCCAAGTCTAAAAGACCTTTATCCAACCGATCAGAAATATCTTCACTGGTACCAGTTACCAAATTGAAGCGAACCTGAGGATAATCGTTAATGAATTCTTCAAGCATCATGGACAAGGTATCAGAATTATCTGCTTCAACACAGCCGATTGAAAAGCTTCCGCTTAGCTGTTTGTTCTTTTGATCGAGAAAGGCCTGATCCAGCTTGTCATTCAACAGCAGGATTTCCTCCGCTCGTTCCTTTAAAAAAATCCCCTCTTCAGTTAAGGAGAGTTGGTTGTTCGTTCGGTGGAGCAAAGCCACACCAAGTGATTCCTCCAGCTCTTTTATCTGACGACTCAAGGTAGGCTGAGTAATATTCAACAACTTAGCCGCCTTTGAAATGTTTTTTTCCTCGGCGACGGTCCAAAAATAGCGCAACAAACGGATTTCCATCCTCAGCCTCCTTCCATTTTCTTCTATTATAACAGTCTTTTACAGTGAACCAAATTGCGGCAGCTGCCATAGGGGAATGGACTCTTTCTAAATCTGTTCCTGCGCTGCGATTTGGGAATAACTGAAAATATGCCGCTGCTTCACTCGCATATGCTCTGTAGTTGGTACCTACTAAGAGAATAGAAAAAGCAGCGAAATTTCCGCTGCTTTCATCTTAATTATTCTTATTGCTACTCTTTGACAATTTGAATCTTCAAATCAATGGAATCGTTCATTTTGTAGCCTTTCCCATGAACACTATAAAAGAAATCCTTGATCTTCAAGCTCTCTTCAATCTTCTTTCTCATGCGAAATAGATAATATCGAATTTTTTGAGAATCGCGTTTCCCACGAAACTGATCTTCTTTCCAGATCTCTTCATTTAACGTAACAGGTGATACAAAAGCCTTCGTGTCCTTAGTAGTGAACAGCTTAATTAAGATCATTAATTCCTTGGCACACAACTCAACAGAATACTGATCGGCAGCCAAGGTACAGTCTTCAATAGTCAACAGCAGCTTCTCTTGTTCCATTCTCTTCTCTCCCTTTAAAATAACTCTTGTTATATAATAATTATATTCAATAGAAAGAAAGGAACTGTATATTGAAAAGTACTGTAAAAAAAAAGCTGTATTTTTAGTTTTTTGCCCATTCGTTTTCAAGTGTTAGAAAATTCAAAAATATTTGTTGCGTATATTAGGCTAAACTACGCGGTCCAAAATAAGTGGTAGATATTTCAGTGGCTGTTTTGCCCCATTTCGCAGCCATTTTGTATTGATTTTTATCCTCAAAATGCTGAATCATCAGCTTGCAAACATCCATCGCTTGAAAGGGATTCGCAGCAACACAACCTTCTTCTTGAAAATACTTTTCTCCCAAGGACTCCACAACTTCACCCTTTTTTTCCTTCGTATTTAATAAAATCAAATAGAATTGCCGATTCAACAAGTCCTCATTCGTTAACGGATAATTCTCAGCTAAAGCTGCAACCTGTTTAGCCTCCTCTATTTTGTCAAAATTGAGAAAAGCCGAGGCCATTGTATAGATATAGGGGACTACTGCCAGCATGAAGCAATGGTTCTCAGAATGTCTTTTAATCGTTGCGATAATGGAATTTTTTTCTGGAATAATTCGATCCGTGTAAGTAAAAAGCAGGATCTTACTTACTAGGTTAATTATTGTTTTTCCCAATTTCTCAGGCTTTGGCTGCTGAATATTTTTTTCTAAAAAATAAGCGCCTTCATCAATAAAGCCATAATAAATTAGACACTTGGCATATAAATAGTTCCAGTGAGCGATCAGATCGTCTGGATTTGCTGATGTCTCTATTTCTTCTTTTATCTCTGGAAGCAGCCGTAATAAATCAGCTCTGGCCCCCTGATTCCATTGAATCATGCTGCGCTTTAGCAGCATACAGGCCTTCTCCTGCTGCTCATCAGATGGGATCAAGTTTATGTAGTCATTCACAAATCTGTAGGCTTCGTCATACCTTTTTTGATTTAACGAATCCATCAGTAAGTAATACAAGGATGCTTTCCTTAATTCATCATCTAGACTTTCATTCAAGTAAATCGTACTAAGAAATTCAGTGATTTCTTTTCGCTTTTTTTTATGTGTAAAGGTTGTTAGTGAATGAGCAAAAATGTCACTAATTAAATATTGCTGCACGGTCAGTTTCTGTTCCTTTTGGATCCTTTGTATTACAGCGATATTTTCAAATCTTTCAGCTGACACGAGCTGTGTTAGGTAGCTGTAAAATTTTTTATTGTCTATTGCTTCATGAGTTAAGAAATGGACTGGTGTTCCAAAAATTTCTGAAGTCCAAATTTCAACTTCAATCGAGGGCTTTCTACGTCCCTTTTCAATATTGGATAAATGAGAAATCGTTATATGCATTCGTTTCGCCAAATCATTCATCGACCAATCTGCCATCAGACGCTTCCATCGAATCAATCTTCCAATCATACGCCTCCTCCTTTCTATCTTATCTATCAATTGTAATAAAATAAAAACTATTTTACGAAGGATAAGACTTGCTTATTCTTAATCAAATTGTCATTTCCTTCCTGCAACAATGATACATAATAAGGAATATCTAATTATAAATAAAGTGGTGAACCAGACTGGTTAACTGCCCTTACTGAGCGAAAGAATTCTGTTGACCTTCCTCCAAGATTAAATTATCCTTATGTAAGGATGAAGGAGTTCTAATCAAAAAAATTCAGTTAAGCATCCAGCCACCTTTCATCGGCTCTGTCTTTACTGAATTGGCCTTGACTAGGACACATTGAACTTAGAATTTACATATAAGAAAGCAGGGAAGAGTATGAAAGTCATTTTAAACGGTCAGCTGGTTGAGCGTTCGGAAGCTAAAGTGGATATCGAAGACCGAGGATACCAGTTTGGCGATGGGATTTATGAAGGATTTCGCATCTATCAAGGCTGTATATTCACCTTTGATCAGCATATCGACCGCCTGTTTGATAGTGCTGAATTGATCGACTTGGCAATTCCTTATACTAAGGAAGAGCTAAAGGACCAGTTAACTGAATTGATCACTGCCAATCAATTGGGGGATGGGATGATCTATTTACAGATTTCTCGTGGGACACAAATGCCTAGAAATCATGTGTACTCACCGGACAATCACCCTGTTTTAATGGCTACTTCCATAGCAGCCCCTCGTGATCTAGCTGCTTTTGAAAAGGGCCTTACTGCAATTACAGCAGTAGATGATCGCTGGCTGCATTGCAATATTAAAAGTTTGAATTTATTAGGCAATGTCCTAGCTAAAAACCAAGCGGCTAAGGCTGGTGCTGACGAAGCGATTTTGTATCGGGATGAAGATCACGTAACAGAATGCTCGCATTCCAATGTCTTCATCGTTAAAAACAATACATTGATTACTCACCCGGCAAATAATTTGATTCTCAATGGCATTACTCGGCAAACGATTTTGAAGCTGGCAAAGGAAAACAAGGTTGCCATCGAAGAACGAGTATTCAGCCTAACAGAATTAAAACAGGCAGATGAAGTCTTTATCTCCAGTATCATGGCAGAGGTAACACCTGTTACTACCATAGATGGCGAAATGATCGGCACTGGCGTTCGTGGTCCGCTATCCACAGAATTAGAACAATACTTTATTGCCGAAATCGAGAAAACCTGCGGCATACAACTATAAAAAACTTCCCTCTTCCGTTTTCTAGCGGCGGAGGGAAGTTCTTTTATTTTAGAAACTCAGCAATTGCCTGTTGATTTTTTTCCAGCTGTACTTCCAGCACACTACCAGCTGGCGTATCGTCATTGTATCTCCAGCTATCCTCAACTGGAACAGACAATGTTTCCACTGACTTTTCAGCCCCCTTAATAAAATCCAACCCGCAAGCCAGCAATACTTTGCTTGGAATATTGGTGTCAATACTGCCCATCAGCTTACCGATGGTCTTTGGCAGCTTCATCAAGGTAGTCAGGTCTTGGGACTGCTCGCATAAAGCCTTAACTACCTGCTGCTGGCGCTCAATTCGGCCAAAATCTCCGTTACCATCTCCACGGTAACGAGCGTATTGCAACAAGGTATTGCCATCCATTTGCTGCTTGCCTTTTTCAATGTTCACCCCGTCCAATTCAAAGGAGTTTTGCGCATCAATCGTTACGCCCTTTGGAAATAAATCATTGATACAATCGACAAATTTATCAAAGGTCATACTAATATAGTAAGGTGTTTCTACCTGGAAGTTATCTTTCAGCGTCTCCTCGAGTAAAGGCATACCACCGTAAAAGTAGGCGGCATTGATTTTATCCTTCCCGTATTCAGGAATGTCCACATAGGAATCTCGCATAATTGAAATCAATTTAGGCTGCTTAGTCCGACGGTTGTACTGACCAAGCATTAAACTATCCGAACGCCCGCTCTCTTCATCGGGCCGCGCATCCGATCCAACTAATGTGAAGTTAATAATCTCCGGCACCCCTGCAGGTACCGGAAGCTCTGCCTCCTCCTGCTTGACTGTCTGCGTTTTTTTCTCGGCGGTAAAGCCCACGAGAAACTCAAAGGAGACAAAGCCGACTGCTGCAATCAGGAGCAGCAAAATTACAATCGTTGCTTTTTGTCGCTTATTCATCGTTGATTTCCTCTCTTATTGAAGGGAAACTCTCACTTGCCAAATCACAAGTCCTCTATTATGATAAGTCACAAGCTGAGAATTTCTCAGTTTATCTTTTTAGGGTCGATAGAGCTGCCACTCTTCGGCCTTTTTTGGGCTTCTCCATGCCCAGCACGATTCCTAGACCCACACATACGGTGATCATGGAGGTGCCGCCTTGACTCAAAAAAGGCAATGGAATCCCCGTTAACGGCAAGATTCCGATCGCTGCACCGATATTTTCGACAGTTTGGAACAATAAGGCAAAAACCAAACCGACCGAAAAATATAAGCAGCCGCGATTATTGGTTTGAATTCCAGCCGTCAGCATCTGATAAAACAAATAGAAATACAAAAACAGGACACCGCTGCTGCCAATAAACCCGCTTTTTTCTGCAATGACGGTAAAAATCATGTCTGACTCACGTACCGGAACATAAATTGAGGCCAACTCACTAGATTTCCCAGCAAAACCACCTACTGCCACAGACAGCATGCTGCGAACCTGTTGAAAGGAAATTGAATCCTGGTATTTAAAAGGATCGATCCAGGCCTCCACTCGATTCAGCTGGTACTCTTTGAAATGCAGCGCCTGCAAGATTCCTCGTCCCCATTCGGTGAAGACAAACAACAGCAAACAGCCGCCTAACAGTGTCAATGCTCCTGCTCCAGCTAGTAAAATTCGTTTATCCACACCTGCTACAATAAACAAAGCCGCCAAAACACTGATAAATACCAAGCTGGTTCCAAAATCTCGCTGCATGAACATCAGCAAAAATGTTGGTAAAGCAATGGCCAAACTTTTTATTATATACCCCCCATCCGCTTTCAACGAATGCGGTCGCGCTTGTTTTTCATACTTCAGCGTAAAATGGACAAGCATTAAAATAAAACTGATTTTCACCATTTCTGAGGGCTGCAGCGACAAGGGTCCAATGCGCAGCCAGCGTTTTGTCCCAGTTAACAAATACATGGTCGGATCGTAGTACCAATGCAGCAGCAACATCACTCCTAAAGAAAAGCTGTACCAAATCGGTGCAAACTTCACTAAAAATAGAAACGGAATTCGCCGCATAACCAATAACGCGCCTAAAGCTAAGCCACTAAAAATCAGCTGTTTAAAAATGACTGGCTGAACGGCTCGACCATCCAACAATGCCGCCTGATACTGAACCCAAACACTTAAAATTAATAGTAACAGGATCGGCAGCAATAAGGCATCGTTCCACTCTTTACGCTTCACTTTTTCATCTCCTTTCCCTAGCTGAAACATTCAGCGCAACTCCTAAGCTGACTGAAAGAATCAGATAGCTGGTTCCACCATAGCTGAGAAACGGTAATGGAATTCCCGTCATAGGAATTAGGCCTAAGGTGCTGGCTACGTTAATACTTGTTTGCACCAGCAGCAACGTACCAATCCCCATTACAAGCAGTGCCGCCTGGTGATTTTTACAATGAGTACTTAGCCAAAACAACCGCAAACAAATCACAAACAAGAGCAGCAGCAAAAACAAGGCCACAATCATTCCCAGCTCTTCGACAATAATTGAAAAAATAAAGTCGGTTTCTGCTTCTGGCAAATAGCCATTTTTGGTAATACTGTTGCCGATTCCCCGACCAAAGAAGCCACCATTGTACATGGCATAATAGGAATTGCTCATTTGATAGCCTGTTCCATTAACATCTGCAAAGGGATTGCCGGCAATTGCGATTCGTTCATACACATGTTGAAAAAGGTGCGGCAATAAATCGTGACTCCCCAGCAGCAGAACAATTCCCGCAACAATCAAGGCCCCAATTACCGCAGCAAAGCCTAATATCAGTCCGACATCGACTGGAATCGCAGCTGCCCAGAAAAGCACCCCTGCCACCAGCAGCAGGATCAAGGCCCCAGTTACTTTAGGCTGAATAAAAACTAGTGTAGCCAAAAACAAGGTAACGATAATCGGTGCTCGCAGCTCCTTTTTGGATTGCAATGGATTGCGAAAGTAATAGCTCAAGTAGAAAATCAAAGCCATATTCGCTAGCTCCGAAGGCTGAAATTGAATCCCAAAAATTGAAATCCAGCGCTGAGCCCCATTGACAGTCACGCCAAAAAGATGCACCTTTACCAGCAGCAAAAGCACGGTCGAACAGCCTAAAAGAATTTGCGCGATTCTCAATTTCAGAAGATGCTGCAGCTTAACAGAATAGGTTAAGCCCAATGCCCCCCAGCTCAGCAGCACAAAAATCAGCTGACGATAAAATAGGCTTCGCGGATTCGCTCCGGCGATTATGAGTCGGTACGAACTTGCGCTGAAAACCTCTAAAAGACCGATGATAGACAGGACAGCATAGGGTCCAATAATCCACCAATCGATCTTTTTCATCGTTTGCATTGCTTCACCTCCCTTCAACAAAGTTAGGCGAAAGCGAGCGGTTATTTCTACTAGTTTAGAATCCATACAAAAAGGTCAGAAACCTTTTCGAACAAGAATTCTGACCTAGCATCATCTCATCGTCCGAGTTTTAGCACTATACAACGTAAAGATGTTCATCTTAGCTATCTTGGAAAAAGCCTTAATCCGACAATTCCTGTTTTACCCATTGGCATCTTTCGATGTTTCTGAGCAATAGCTTATGTTTGTATAGGAGCCTCACCTAACAAGGTTGTTACTATTTTATTTTTACGACCCAATCTTACTCTTTCCCCTAAGCAGCTTGCAACCAAAAACCAGAATTTTTCGCTTAATTTACTCTTTCTTAATAACATTAAAGAAAAATAAAATCAGGAAAAAGCTGTTCTATCTCCTCCCTTGCGCATGATTCAGGCTATTTTTCCAAAGTGTTTCTATTCCTGCTTTTTTGGACTACTCCATCGTTTAACCTGGATAGAAATACCGATATTACAACAAAAACAAGTGATAACAATATAAATATCACTTTATAACAACTGCTTGAACAAAAAATTAGCTAGTTGTATTTATCCATTGAAACTCCTTAGTTCCGTGATTCATCAATCAAAATAAATAACGCACTATATTTTTTTAAATCAAACCATCCTCATTCAATTCATGTTACACTAAACGCAAGAGAGGTGAGCAGAAATTGAACGAATTAAAACTAGTCCTACCTGAAACCCAGTCAGAAAACGCCGTGCACGCCTTTAAACAAGAATTTTTTGAATACGGCGAGCCGATAATTTCGGGCAGCGGGCTGTTGGATCAGCTAAGCTACGAGGAGTGGCTAGCCCACACTCAGGCTTATCGCCAAGCAGAAAATGCGCAAGCAGCTTGGGTTCCCTCAACGACCTTTTTTGCCCTAAGAAAAACCGATCAACAAATTGTTGGAATTATCGATATTCGTCATCATATTGACCACCCCCTTTTGCGCAGCTATGCTGGGCATATCGGTTATGCCGTACGGCCAGCAGAACGACGAAAAGGCTATGCTTCTGAAATGCTGCAGCTGGGGTTGGAATACGCACAATCCCTTGGCTTAAAGGAAGTCATGCTGGGGTGTCATGCAGCTAATGTAGGCTCCTATCGAACGATTGAAAAGCAAGGCGGCGTTTTGACAGAGGAAAATGTCGACAAAGAGGGAAAAAGAATTCGGATTTACTGGATACAACTAGAGAAAGCTTAGCAACTGATTTCAATTGCTAAGCTTTTTATTACAATATATCGTGTTTTTCAGCAGTCCGCTGGTCCAAAATTTGTTTGACTGTTTTTTCATCCATGGCTTCCCAGCCATCCAAATAAACATGAGCTAAACGTCCCTGCTCATCGAAGCTTAGGATCATTCCTGGCTGATCTTGGTTATCATTAATGACTAGATAGAGCTGATCCTGCCAGCTGCTGATTTGCCAGGTTCCATTACGATACTTCTCCGTAGGCCCTTCCCCTTGCTTTTGGATGAGGCGCTCCAGCATTTCTTCAGTACAGTACTCCGGGTATTCTTTCAGCAGTTCTTCCCGCTCCTCACTAACCAAGTAGTTGGATATAAAGAAGTTGATGGTTAAAGAAGGTCGAATTTGAATATCTGCCACTAGCTCATCAAAGGCTGCCGGATCGATTTCATGCCAGCCTTGGCCAAGAATATCCACGATCTTCTCATCTTCATTCAGCTTCACAATTAAAATCGTATTTCCCTTATACTTAACTGCCTGACAGTGCCCTTGCGCTGTGGCATAATCCGTCTCAAAGGTAAAATCAAGGTTAGTGGCATCTGGGTAACGAATCTCATCATTCATATGCTGACTTAATAATTCCCGTACCTCCCAGGAAGCCATCTCGTTATTGAAGTTCTGTCGTTCCTGCACATCACTGGTACATAAATAATAGTAGACAAACTGCTGAACGGCATCTGTATCCTCGCCAATCAGACGCTCAATGGAAAAAGGCGACGGGATTTCCTTGAGCTTTTCCTGCTGCAGCTGCAATCGTTCAATCTGATCTTGTTTCGACTCGCTTGTCTTTACCGTTTGAAAAACGCGTACGTAAAAAGTCAGCACCGCCACACAGAGAATCAAAATTACTTTAAGGTGCTTATAGGTGTCACGAGGTTTTTTTTGCGCAACAGGAACGGCGGGCTCCCTTTCCAAATCATAAAATCGCCGCATTTGTCGAAAGGTATCCTGTTCTTCATTCGACAGCTTCCCTTCTACCCTTCGTAAATAAGGCTGTAAAGCGACAAACTGATAATAAGAGACCCGTTGCCAGCAAGCAAAGGCTCTGGAATAATCCGCCACTTGATAGTACAGCATTCCTGACAGATAAGGCTGCCAAAAAGGGATGGATAAATAGGCTCCTTCCTCTATTTGCACTCGATTAAATTCGCTTAACTCTCCTGTTTGCCAAGCCCTGCGATAGATGAGTAAAAAGCTGGCTAACTGCTTGTTGCCATACGCTGTACGCATCGCCTGATCCAGCAGCTGGGAAAATTCCTTCATCATTAGCGGCTGCTTCAAATTGCCTTTTACATCAATCAGCTTCCTCCAAGCCTGCAACAGCATAAAATCGCCATCATTGGTAAATAAATTCTCAATCTTTTTCGCCATTTCCTTTAGTCTAACCAGCTCAAGCGTTTCGCTATTTAAATAGTAATAATAGATGTAGCGATAGAAAAAATAATCCTTCCGATCAGCTGCCGATAGCTCAGGCCACAAAGCAAAGGAGAAATCCGGGTACTGCATAATTTCTTCCCTCTTATATAAAAATCCGGGCAAAGCCAACGATTGTCCAGTGGCCTCATTCTTCAGCTCATTCAATTGGAAGGTTTGAAACAATAAAGCGAGAATCGGCCGAGCCAAATACATGAAGTTCTCAACTAAAAAATGCTGGATCACACGAGAATTCTCGATAAACTCTTGAATCGCCCAGGTTTGATTGTCGGCTAATAGCTGTTCCCAGGCTGCTAAATCATCGAAGAAGGTATCGGTTGCCACCAGCTGATCCAGCTTTTCTTTAAAGGTCGACTCAATCATACTTTCTTCTAGGTTTACTGACACTGGTGCTGGCTGCTCAAAATGAAGCGGCGGTGGAACAGCTGTCGTCTCTTCTTTGGCATACCTAACTGCCCAGTCAAAGGCTTCTTTTAATTGCTGAAATTCTTCTGGCTGTTCATCTGGAATCAGCTGCTTTAATTTGACCGCGTAGGCTTTTTTAATTTGCTTAAGCTCTTTCGTCGGTTCAATGCCTAAAATTTCCCAACAGCTCATAGCCACATTCCCTTTTCAAATTCATTTAAGGTTTCCGTCAGTTCCTTGACCAGCTTTTTAATTATCTGGTCATCCTGCTTGGCTAACTCTGCCTCAAAACGCAGCAATAAGGTTTGAATATATTCCCGCTTTTCACCGGTTGTTTCCGCATATAAACGTTCCAGTCGGGCGGTTAGCAGACGGTTTTCCGCTCGATCTCGTGGATGGATTTTCAGCTTTTCCAGTTTATTGAGGCTGTGCTGAATTTCCTCGGGACTCAGCTTGCCTGGTGATTCTTCGATAATCAGCTGATGAGTTTCTCCGGTTTGCTTCACTGTTACCAGCACCTCCAAAATACCGCTCGTATCATAAGTAAAGCGGCAATCTACCGGATAGTCCTTAGGTGCTGGATCTAGCGGAATAATGATCTCGCCAATTTTCAGGTTTTCACTGACACGGGGGCTTTCCCCTTGATACACGGCAAAACGGATTTTGGGCTGCTGATCTCTTACCGTATAAAAAGTCTCTACCTTACTCACCGGGATTGTCGTATTCCGCTCAATAATGGGCGTAAAAACCCCATTGATCCATTCATTGCCCAGCTCTCTAACCGATTCGACCCCCAGTGTGTGGGAACAGACATCCGTCAGCATCAATTCAGATACCATGCTGTGATCCTTTTTCAACGCAGTTTGAATCCCTGCACCGATACCTACTGCTTCATCTGGATTGATGGAAGTATAAGGAATCGTTCGCAGCAGCTTAGCCAAAAAGCTGCGTACAACAGGATCTTTGGTGGCTCCGCCAATCAAGATTACGCGGTCAATTTCTTCGACTGTCATCTTTTTATCATTCAGCACTCGACCAACCGGCAGACGCATTTTAGCCAGCAAGGGCTCACACAATTTTTCATACTGCGGCTTAGTCAGCTCATAGGAATAAATGGTACCGTCCTTTTCAAACTCGAAACCACTCCTTGCTTGAAAGGACAATTCCCTTTTCAGCATTTCAGCTTTTTGATAAATAACCGAAAGAACCGCAGCTGGCAAAGCTTCCTGCTCCAATTTGCTTTTGACTAAGCAATCTCGAATGATCAACTGGGTGAAGTCTTCTCCTCCCAGCTGGTTATCTCCGGCAATTGCCTCCACCTGCATAATCCCTTCAAACATTTCCAATAGAGAAACATCGAAGGTTCCCCCACCTAGGTCAATCACTAAAATGGATAAATCTTCCTCCTGGTGCAGCCCATAAGCCATGGCAGCCGCAGTCGGCTCACTAATTAGATTCAACACGTTTAAGCCGGCTAATTTAGCCGCCTCCATCGTCGCTTCCCGTTGAATATTGTTAAAATAGGCCGGTACGCTGATTACAACCTCGTCACAAGGCTCCTGTAAAAACAGCTCAGCATCTTCCTTTAAGCTTGATAAAACCAATGAAGAAAATTCGATCGGTGAAAAGGAATAACTGCCTAACTGATACATTTTCTCTGTTCCCATAAAACGCTTGAAAGCTGCCGCTGTCTTTTGTGGATGACTAACCAGACGTTGCTTGGCAATTTCTCCCACTAATATGTCGTTATTTTCGTCTACTCCGATTACTGACGGAGTCAAATAGCTGCCAAATCGATTGGCAATCAGCACCACCTGCTCCCCATCCCAGAAGGATGCCAAACTATTAGACGTTCCTAAATCAATCCCGATTACCGCCATTTTTCCACTCCCTTTTTTTATATAAAGTGTAGCATAAACCGCCGCGTAAAAAAGACCCTGCCGGAAATTTCCGACAAGGTCTTAGGAATCTTATTTTGAATTGGTTGCTGAAACAATCAGCATCATTGGGCGACGGAACTCATCCTTCATCCCGGGAACCTATAGCATTGATTCTGGCGGAGTGGGCTCCACTAAACGATTGATGGCAAAACCATTGGTTAACAAACCATCTAAATAGGTCGTTAACGTTTTATGGTATTTAGTCACTTCGCTGCCTAAAAAGTGGGCCGTCCGCTCCCCTTCATAGAAATAATTATCTACCGGGAAGTGTAAAATCTCGCCGTTTTCATCATAATACCAGTCCTGGGTTCCGTAAGCAGTAAATACTGGATGCTCTACGGAAAAGACAAATTTTCCACCGTCTTTTAAATAGCTATGAACATTTTTAGCCACTGCTTCAAAAGATGGAATGTAATGAAACGCTAAAGAACTGATTACTATATCAAATTGATCCGCATCAAAAGAAGCCTCTTCGATCCCTTCTCTTAAATAGGTCACGTTGGAATAGGGTGTTTGCTGTCTAGCAACCTCCAGCATCTTCTCAGAGATGTCTACGCCGATAACCGATTTGGCGCCATGCTCAGCAGCATAGATACAATGCCAGCCATAGCCGCAGCCTAAATCAAGCACCGTTTTGCCTTCAAAATCCGGCAGCAGGCCTTCTAGTGTCTGCCACTCGCCTGCTCCCTGCAGCCCCTTTTTACTCCGGTCCATTTGACTGTAGCTTTCAAAAAATTCTTCGTTGTCATAAATATTGTTTGTCATTCTATTTTCCTCCATGTAATTAGATTATCTTTTGGCCATTACATGGAGTTCATCTCTTTTGTGGGCAATCATGTTCATCGCTCCCTTCGCTTTAAATATGCTGTTAGTTTAACATATTTTACGCTAAATTTCCTTACGCTAGCTGTTGGATGATTTCGCTAGCGATTTCTTGCGGACAGCGATGAGAGGTTTCTACCGTAATTTTGGCTAATTGTTCATACAAGCGTTCACGAGAATGGAATAGGTCCTTAATTTCTCCATCATTCTTGTTAGCTGCATTCGGGCGAATATTTTCTTCATCATTGCGAATGCGGTCAATCAGCACCTCCGGATCAGCTTTTAGGTAAATGACTTTTTTATCTGCCAATACCTGCTGATTTTCTTCCTGCAAAATGACTCCGCCGCCTGTTGCGATTACGGACTCTTGAGTGATGGCTTCTTTCAGCAAATTGGTTTCGTGCTGACGGAAAGAAGCTTCTCCATGCTGCTCAAAGTATTGACTGATTGAGCCGATACGTTCAACTAGCACATCATCCATATCTACCCGTTGGCAATTCAAGATATTGGCTACCTCGCGACTGATTGTTGTTTTTCCTGCTCCCATAAACCCGATTAAAATAATAGATTCCATCATAAACTTCTCCTTTTTTTCATTTTTTAGGCAGTAATGTATTCTTTAAGCTCTGTCAGAGGAACGGTGTGGATTTGACCTTTCCCGATGTCCTCCACCACTACGATTCGAATCTTGTCTCCTCTGACTTTTTTGTCATGCATAATTGCTTGATAAATTTTCTCCGTGTTCCATGGTGTATAGGCAGAAGGCAATTGAAATTTTTCTACCATTTGAATAATTTCCTCAGTTAATTGCCTTCTGCTCAGCCCTTTTTTACCGCACCTCGCGTCATTTGAACCATGCCTAACGCAACGGCTTCTCCATGACTGATCATTTCGTAATTTTCACTGGCCTCTAGTCCATGACCAATCGTATGTCCGAAGTTTAACAGCAAGCGATCTCCTTGATCGAATTCATCACGTTCAACCAGATGTTTCTTCACATTCAAGGCTTTTTTGATGATGCTTTCGCTGTTGGTTAAAATGTCTTCCATCTTAGTCATTTTCCGCAGCTGTCTCCACAGATTAATATCCTGGATCAAGGCACATTTGATCACTTCCGCCATGCCCTCTGACAAACGTCTTTGCGGTAAAGTCTGCAGCGTATTGGGATCAATTAAAACGCCGTCTGGTTGGGCGAAGGTCCCGATTAAATTTTTAGCTTTTTCACAATTCACGCCCGTTTTGCCGCCGATACTGGAATCTACTTGAGCCAATAACGAAGTCGGCACTTGGATGAAGCTTAAGCCACGCATGTAAGTTGAAGCCACGAAACCGGTTAGATCCCCAATTACTCCGCCACCTAAACCGATTAATGAATCGCTGCGGCTGAAGTCGTTGTCTGTGAGAAAATCGTAAAGCTCATTGGCTGTCACCAGTGACTTTGTCTTTTCGCCAGCATCAACAACGTAAGGGTAAACGTCGAAGCCTTGAATTTCCAAGTATTGTACGACCGTTTGTCCGTAATGAGGAAAGACGTTCGTATCACTGATTAGGGCAATTTTACGTGAAGACCAAATGTCAGCTGTCCAGCTGCCAATTCGCTTCAGTGCATCTTTTTCGACTAGAATCTCATAGGTTTTACTAGGTAATTCAACTTTTAGCATACGATTTCCTCCTTCGATAACTCGTTAATCTGCTTCATCGCTTCGGTTAAAATAGTGACTTCCTTCATCATTTGCAAGTAATTCTTTTCGTTTAGCGATTGTTCGCCATCTGACCAAGCATTGACTGGATCAGGGTGAATTTCCACAATCATGCCGTCAGCGCCGCTGGCAACACCTGCTCGAGCCATTGGTGAAACCAGATCCCAAATTCCAGTCCCGTGACTAGGGTCAACAATAACTGGGAAGTGGCTCAGCTTCTTCATTAACGGTACGGCACTTAAATCTAAGGTGTTGCGGGTGGCGCGTTCGTAAGTCCGAATGCCGCGTTCAATGAACAAGATGTTGAAATTATTTTGAACAGCGATGTATTCTGCCGCGTTCAACCATTCTTCAATCGTACCGGAGATTCCGCGTTTTAGACCAATTGGTTTTCCTGTTTTGCCCACAGCTTCCAATAGACGGAAGTTTTGCATGTTGCGGGCACCAATTTGAATAATATCTGCGTACTGACAAACCACATCAATATGGGCTTCGTCCATCACTTCGGTAATTACCTTCAAGCCATGAGCATCGGCAGCTTTCCGCATAATTCTCAAGCCCTCTTCCCCCATTCCTTGGAAAGCATAAGGAGAAGTACGCGGCTTGTATGCCCCGCCTCTAAGAATCTGAGCTCCGCCGGCTTTTGCCATGCGTGCAGCCTCCATGATTTGTTCTTCTCCTTCAACTGAACAAGGACCAGCCATTGTAACGAAGCTGCCATCACCGATCTTCACACCGTCCACATCAACGACAGTATTTTGGGGATGGAATTCTCGTGAAGTCAATTTGTAGCTGTTCGTAATTGGTACTACCCGCTCCACTGAGGAGTAGCGCTGGAAGGAGATGGTTTGTAAAATTTCCGGATCTCCTAGTAAGCCTAATACGATTCGATCTTTTCCGTGATTAACCTGCACCTCCAGGCCATTTTCTTTAATTTTATTAATAATCGGCTGTAATTCGCCCTCGGTTACTTCCTGCTTCATAATTAAAATCATGTATGTCACACTCCTATTTTTTAATTTCCGTTGTTACTAATGATCGGGGAACTTCCCGCTGTATTTCTTCGCTTAAAGGCAGCTGCTGGAAGCTAACTATTATCAAACACCCGTATATCCGCTTTTAATACGTCGGCCCAACGTCTCAGGCTTCCCATCAAAGCTTAAATAGACTGCGTTAATCTCTACTTCACGAAACGATGTAGTAGGCATCGTTGGCGGTCTTGCTGGCAAGGCATATAAGCCTGCTAGTCTTGTCTGTCCCGAAATTGCTTTTTTCATTCCTTACCTCCTCAAGTTTTACAGTTAGTAGCCAAAAAAAGACTCATTGTAGATGAAAAATCTACAATGAGTCTTCTGCCCGAAAAATAAAAGGTATAGAAAAAGCCACTATAGATATTTTCATCTACGTGGCGAAAGTCATCTCAAACTTCTCTAGCCATCATAGATACAAACACGTTGTCTGTTTGCATCCATGATTTCATGAATACAAACCTATCTAAAATAGCTAAAGTAATACGTATTCAGTTGTGTATTAATATTCTTGATCATATTAATCGCCCCAAACTGTTTTTTAAGATTGGCTTAATTCTAGAGATGTTTCTGCCGCTTGTCAACACTTTTGCTAAAAAAAATTTTACTTTTTAAAAAAAAACGTCTTGCATTGTGAAGTTATTCTCAATGTTTTCCTTGGTTTAACAGGCTTTTCTACGAATTTTCATTTGCCAAAATTTTTTCAAAAAATAAAAGCTGGAAACCCCATGAAATTACTACTCGAACTTGCTATAATAACCGAAAAAGGAGACCTGCCTAGATGGATATTCAAGTAAAAACCATCAGCGAATTAACTGCTGAAGAGTTATTAACTATTTTTATTGAACGGGTAGCTGTGTTTGTAGTCGAACAAAATTGCCCCTATCAAGAAGCCGATGAAGAGGACAAAACAGCCTTGCATCTTTGCTTCACCGAAGGCCCTAATTTACAAGCCTATTCCCGAATTATTGATAAAGGCGATTATGTCACCTTTGGACGTGTCCTAGTCGTACAGCATGCCCGCAAACAGCATTTAGGCCGACAGCTGGTCCAGCGAACCATCGAAGAAATTCAACAGCGCTTTCCAGGTAAAACCATTACTATTTCCGGCCAAGCCTACTTGCAAAAATTTTATGAGTCCTTCGGTTTCAGGACTGTTTCCGAAGAATATTTGGAAGATGGGATTCCTCATATTGACATGACTTTATCCTCTCAAGAAAGCCTCGGCAGTATCTAAAATGGATACTGCCTTGCGCTTCTCATTATAATTGTCGGTAATTTTAATCGACACACGCCTGTCTGCTCATTATTTCCTCCTACCGTATTATTTTCAAATCAACCTTTATTTCTCATCCTTTGTATTTTTCCACCCAATTGCTTTATCTTTTACTGTTTATTTTATTTACCTTTCTAAGAATATAACTAGTTTCTCCAGCGAGAACGCTTCAGCAACCTCAAAATTTCATAGCTAGGTATATAATAAAAGAGGAAAAAGGGAGGATTTTTATGTTGGAGCATTTTATAGAAAAGAATGTCTTCCGCCAAGTTTATCTTTGTGAACAATTGTACGATAAGAAAACCATTCAAATTCATGAGGTTGCTGAGCAGCTGGAAGTCTGTCCGGTAACGGTTCGCAATGATTTAGATACAATTGTTGAGCTGTTAGAGCCTCAGATTCAAACAGTCGAAAAAGCACGCAACAGCTGCAGGATCATCTTTGATCCCGCCTGTTCGCACCTGGAACTGACACAAACAATTTATCAACGCTCTAATTTTTTAGCTATTTTAGCTCAGTATTTGACTGGTGAACGCAATTGGTCAACTATGGCGGATAACACGTTTATTTCCTTAAGCAAGGTTTATACCATTCGCAATGACTTAATGCAGTTTTTAGCCGAAATGGATTATTTAACAGAGGCTGGAGAAGTCGTCATCCCCGAAAAAGACTATCGCTATTTGCTGTTGGCACTTAGTCGTTATACCAATCAAAACCAGCTGACTTCGTTGAATCATCCATTAGAGTCAGCTTGTCAGCAATTAATTGATTACGTTGAACGTCACTTTTTTTCCCGCAGTTATCCACCAGAAGAAAGACAGCTAATTCAATTGGGCGTCTCGATTGGCTTGCAGCGCGCAAAAACCAACCCTGTTTTCTTCACGACCGAAGAAAAAGAGTTGGCTCAGCATACGCCGTTGTTTCAATTGATTCACACGGGTCTGCAGCAAACTGACTTTGCACTTTGCCGGACGGAGGATGAACAATTTTACGTGTATTCCTTATTCAATTCGCGGAATTATTTAAGCAACAGCTTGGAGCTGATGCAAAAGGATTTTAAAGTAGTTTATCAAAATCACATTCAGTACAATCCTTTAGTTGCCAATTTAGCGCAGCGTTTAAACACTTCATTAAATCTATCTAAAGAGGATCAACTCCTGTTTGAAAAAGCTTTTTTACCTTTTATTCGATCCACTTGGGCAGATACTCAACTATTTTTACCAGAAAAAATCTATCTGCTTGACCCGCAGCAGCGGGAGCTTTATCGCCTCATTGATCAGATTCTTCGACAATGGACGAAGGAGCACGGGCTTGCCCTGCGCTGGAACGATAACTTGATTCGAAAATTCACTACCAGTGTCAGTCTTTTGCTGACGGATCAATCGATGGGGACGATCGAAGTGTTTATTGCTGCGCCGACGGACTTCAAATTTCTTTATTATCATCAGCTGCTGACGGAATTGCTTAGTGAACATTTCACAGTCAGCAGCATGATTTGCAGCGACTTGGCTGAGCTGGTAGACGATACCTTCTTTTGTACCGAACGGATTATTTTATGCGATACATCCTTGTACCAGGATGATCTGAAAACCGAAAACACGCAGGTTTATCCCATCACCTTCCACACGGTGCACAACGTTATTACCCAGTTGAATCAACAGGTTTGCCGGTTATCTGCCAATGACTGTTAAGTCAGCTCCCCTCAAAAGATCGCTTTTTGAGGGAGTTTTTTTAATGAGTAAAGCCGTAAGTTTTTACTTCTTTCTTTTGGTGATAAACCAAATGAGCTTTATTCAGATCATCGATTGCTTGCTGCATGTCTTGAACATAATCATAAGCCATATTCATGCCAAAATCAGCTCGGACAACCAAACGTTGAATCACTAATTGATCCAAATCCTTTGGCAATGGATAAGCCGGTACTTGCCAGCCCTTCATCAACAAGCGGTCAGACAAATCATACAGCGTCCATTCACGGTCAGCATCTTCTTTAAGCTTGTAGCAGACCAATGGTAATTGTGAGCCATCGTTAATAATTTCAAACAGTCCAGTTTCTTCAATCGCTTTGGCTAAATATACCGCCACATCATGTGTTCTTTGGTGAATTGCTTGATAGCCGTCAAAGCCATAACGAACAAAGTTGTAGTATTGACCAATCAATTGAGCAGCACTGTGAGAGAAATTAATTGCCATCGTTGGCATTTCTCCTCCTAAGTAGCTGACGTTGAAAATCAATTCTTCTGGCAAATAGTGTTGGTCGCGCCATAATACCCAGCCAACACCAGGATAAACCAAGCCATACTTGTGACCAGAGGCATTAATCGAAATGACATTGTTCAATTGGAAATCCCACACCAACTCAGGTTCGATAAATGGTGCATAAAAGCCGCCAGACGCTGCATCCACATGAATATAAACCTTGTAGTCAGTCTTTTTATTGTACGCTTCCACCAAATCATTCAAGCCTTTGATGTTGTCGTAACGACCCGTATAAGTAATTCCTAGAATCCCTACAATTCCAATCGTGTATTCATCTACATAATCCATTACAGTATCAAGATTAATGGACATATGATCTTTATCCATTGGTACTTCCCGCATTTCAACATCCCAGTAAACACAGAATTTTTCCCAACACACTTGATAGCCTGATGAAATAACCAAATTAGGCTTTTTAGCTTGCACATCTAATCCCAGCTTTTTCGCCCGTTTGCGCCAAGAGAATTTCATGGCCATTCCGCCTAACATGCAGGCTTCAGAAGAACCAATAGTCGAGGTGCCCATGAATTTTTCTTGACTGCTGGCATGCCATAAGTCGGCAATCATATTGACACAACGGTTTTCAATTTCTGTGGTCCGAGGATATTCTGATTTATCGATCGCATTTTTTTCCAAGGTTTGGCTCATTAGCTTAACTGCTTCTGGTTCCATATAGGTTTGACAGAAGGTTGCCAAATTTAAGCGAGCATTGCCTTCGTCTAACATTTCATCTTGAACCAATTGATAGGCAATCCGTGGTTCCATTGATTCCTTGTTCAATTTATATTTGGGTAAATCGACATCTTCACATTCTGAACCAAAGATAGGTTCCAAATATTCTGCTTCTTCACGATCTTCTTTTCCGTATAACATTGTATCTTCCTCCTTAGTGTTTTAAAACATGTTCATCTTTTTGAATAATATGATGCTCGCCGCGAGCAGCTGGGTAGACGGAGCGATTGACCTCTTCTGCCTTCATGTGAACAGGCTCTTCCAAATTTGTGTGCTGTTTCTTATCATGCAGCTCATAAATAATAAACGGCAGCAGCACAGTGACAATAAAGCTGATTAACAAAATAATCTGATAGGTTCGATGTTCATTTGCAGCTATAGAAGCTGGGGGAACAAATGAAATCAGTAAGGCAAAAATTGATAAAATGAACCCCAATCCGCCAATAATGGTTTTACCCACTGTTTTACCAGGAACATTATACGTGCGCTTAAGATCCTTCTTCTTAAAAATTAACACAAAGTAACCAATAAAAAACAGTAAATAGCCTACTAAATAAATCACCACCGTTAACGAAATCGCTACAAGAAATGACAGGTTATTTCCGCCGCCTCCAAAAGTTAGAACAGCGCCCCAAATAGTGACAATTATTCCTTGCACCATAATTAACGGAACTGGAACACCATGCTGATTGGTTTTCCGAAAGAATGGAGGCAACAACCCTCTTTGAGCTGCTGTAAACATCCCTCTGGAAGGACCTACCACCCATGAGCTCACTTCTCCCATGACACCAAAGGCAATCATCAAAGCAATGATTTTTACCCCCCAGCCTAAATGGGCATTAAAATGTAAAATCAAGGTTTCAAAGGTTTGAATCACCCCTGCACTCAAGGATAATTCCTTTTGGGGAATCACTGCAGCTACCGAAAATCCACCAATGGCATCCAGCGCAATTGCTAAGATAACCAACAAAAACATGGCCAGTGGATAATTTCTTTGGGGATTTTCCAACTCATTAATATGCGAAGCCGAAGCTTCCACACCCATATAGGCTAAAATAAAGGAAACAAACACGACTAAGGTCGATAATTTTGAAAAGTCTGGAATAAAGGCTTCTGGACTAATCGTCATTTGAATCGGATTACCACCAATAAAATAAGCAATCGCTAAACCAAACAAAATAATGGAAGGAATGACAATGCCCACTACAAAGCCTGCCTTAGCAATTTTCGCCGTGCGTTTCGTCCCTCCTAGCTGAGAAAAAGTCAGTCCCCAAAAAATCACCAGCACACCAATGTACTTAATTAAAGGATCTGTGTTCAATTCCGGGAAATTCAGCACATAGGATAATGCACCGAGAATAAAATAGATCATCGTAATAAAACCGACTGTAATCTGAAACCATTGGAAAAAAATGGCCGCAAAGCCAAAACGTTCACCTAAGGTTTGACTAACCCAGCTGAATATCCCGCCATCCTTCCAACCTTCAACCGTCGCCATTTCCGCTGCACACAAGGCCACCGGCAGAAACCACAAAATACCGCCTAGTAACAAGAAAAAAACTAAATGCAGCTGAGAAGTAGCGAAGGTCGGATACTCATAAACGGTTAAAACCATTGAAGCCGTTAAGGCAAAAAAACCGAATAGAGATAATTGTTTTTTGTCCATATCAATACTTCCTCGTCTTAATTTTCTGCTTTTTTTGTTTAAAGGAAAAGCAAATCCTTTTTCCTAATTGTGCACCTCTTTTCTTACAAGACGAAGTATAGCAGGGATTCAGAATGTAATTTTCCAAACTTTTTCATTTTCTATTTTCACAAAATAAAAAAATCAGGAAAAAACGCAGACACAAAAAAAGCCGTACCCTAATCAGATACGACTTCATCCTATTATCTTAGATTTGAAAAAGCACCGAACTTCGTCATCAGCTCATCAAAACCATCTGTTGTTTCTTCACGATTCCAGTCACGCTGCAGCTCACAGGCTAGCTGCGCAATCGAAGTCAATTGAGCACCCGCTTGTTCTACACGACGTAAAGCTGTTTCGTGGGCAAGCAACGAGGTTCCTCCGACTGCATCGACAACCGGATAAACTTCAAAGCCTTCCTTCAAGGCATCTAAAGTTGGGAAGGTTAAGCAGGCTTCTGTCCATAAGGCTAAGATCAAAATTTTCTTACGACCAGTTGCTTTGATCGCTTCATTGTATTCCTTGTCCTCCCAAGCGTTGATGGAACTACGGTCATAGGAAATGGCCTCTTCGCCAACTGCTCGTTTTAGAACCGGGATTGTGTCAGTATTCCAGCCTTTTTCAACGTTTACGGTTGATAAGACGATTGGAATATTGTATAGCTTCGCCAATTCAATTACGATCTCAGCGTTGCGGATTAATTCTGAACGATTCATCGAATTAATCGAATTAATTTGGGTTGGTTGATAGTCGATTACTGTCAATACAGTATTATCTGGAGATAACAAATGGTCGTCGGTTCGTTTTGCATAACTTGTCATTTTTTATCCACCTTTCTTTGTAAGGCCAGTATACTCTGAAACGATAATTTAGGCGAACAATCTGCTGACCAAGCAAAAAAAGCGAAAGGACTCCTACTATAGGTATGCCATTTCGCTATCATTTTAGATTCATTATTTTTCTTAATCCTCGGCTGCAAAAAACACAATCAGTGTCCCAGTAGCTGAGATAATTGTGCCTACCAGCAGCATCGCTTGAACGGAAAAGAAATTCAACAGCACTCCTCCTAAAAAGGACCCCGCAATTCCGCCAATCGTATTGGCAGTTGCCATTAAGGTTTGTCCCTTAATCAAATCCTTTTGAGGAATGATCTGATTGGTATAGTACACGGAGGCCGTTGTATGCAAAGCAAAGCCAAACATCTGTAGACTTTGCGCCACATTGACCATGGCAATATTTCCGGCAAGCAGCATTAATACGGCCTTCACTGTGAAAAAGAAAGCCGCCACCCGAATCAAGCTTTTACAGCGAAACCGCGTCAGCAGCCAAGTAAACAGGAACATTGTCGGCAATTCACTAACCGCCGCAATCGAAAGCGACGATCCAACATTTGCTTCCGTTCCCCCTAAAGGAGCCAAAATCTGATACATATAGCTGTTCCCAATCGTATGAAAAACAAACAGCATCGATACTCCAACTAATAGGACCATAAACCGTTTGTATTTTTTTATAAAGACTGGCAAACTACTAGGCTCCTCCAGCATCACTGGATCAGCAGTTATTTCGATATCCGTTAACGAAGCTGAGTACTTCCCCGCAGTCTTTCGGGTATCAATCCAAAAGGTGGCCGCAATAAAGAAGAGGAAGATCCCCGTCATCAAAAACAAAATAACATTCGCAGAATAGCGTTCGATTAACAATCCGGTAACTGCTGAAGCCCCGGCAAAAGCCAAGGATCCTAATCCCCGTGCAACGCCGAAATTCAAGGCATACCCGCGACTGATAAAAAAAGTGCCGACTGAAATCGTAATTGGCTGCAGCAAAATCAAGCTAGTATAAAGCAGAATGTAAATGAGGGCTACCGGTAAAAACTGACTCGGCAGAACAATCAGGATCAACGAAAAGCCAACAATGAAGACAGCCATAACCGCGGCCAGATGAGACAGGGTCAGCTTTTGCATACGATCAGCAAAGGAAGCAATAAACGGCTGTAAAATCGTCGCAACCAGGTTGGCAATCGCCAGCACCAAGCCAATTTGTCCATTATTAAAGTGGCGGGAAAGCAGAAAAACAGACGTAAAGGTTCCTAATACGGAATACCCCATCCAGTAAGGCATCTGCATACTGATATATTGTAAATTTAATTTAGCATTTTCATGTCGGTTCATCTTGCCCTCCAAAATTCTTCTCCAGTAAATCACCCTAAGTGTGTATGACTTGATTGTACCTTGACCTTCAGTCGAATACAATCGCCTTCATCAGAGGATCAAAAAATTTTGGCTGGCAGCAGATTCTGCCAACTGGACAACCAACGAACCGGAAAGCCGCTTTTTACTAACTTTCGCCTCTAGCTGTTTATTTGCTGTCTATTCATCCCTTCGGCTATTTTCGCTTATTCCGTTTTCGATTCTTGCCTTTTTTCTTCTTATTCTTCCTCAACGCCTTCTCAATCGCCGAATTTTTTTCGGGCTTTGGTTTATTAAGCAACGAATCAGGTGTCTGATATTTCTTGTGGTGATCCGACAGTCGCCCGCCCATTATTTCACGAGCGAGCTCAGCTTGCGTTTTGCCAGTCGTCGTTCCATCCTTTTGCGGTGACGCTTTTTCGGCTGATAATTCAGCGGTTTTATCGGTTTCCTTCGAATTAGGTCGTGATGCGGTTGAAGTTGTGCTTGCTTGAGATGATGCAGTTTCATTGCTTGAAGCCTGCTTCGTTGCTTGTTCTTGATTATCCCGCGGTTCAAAAAATGGGTCTTCTTGATCGCGGGTATTAAAATCATGCTCCCGTTCATCCAGTGCAAAATACATCTTTACTACACGAACAAATTTGCGGGTACCATCCTCTTTTTGCAGGATCGTTACCTCACCTAAAATATCTAAAGCAGCTTTACGGTCTTGAGTCGTTAGCGGACGGACAACATTTCCTAGACTCCAGTTATGCAGCTTGCCAGTCACATCTTCAAAGGAGGCCTTTAAAATCCGTTTTTTGTCAGCCGTTTGTTCCTTAGAATGTAGGACTGGACCTAAAGTATCTATCTGTGATCGAGTATGCTGGGTAATGGTTAAAAATTCTTGCTGATTTTTAAATAAGCGGGAAACAATTAATTCCCACTCTTGCGGACTGAAGTAAGTTTGAAAATAGACACACAAATGGCGGACAGACGAAAGGTCATCCTTGCTGGTCAAAAACAGCGAACGAATCAAGTCTTTAGCTACCTCGGAGAAATCCTGTTCACTGAAAAAATTACGAACCAGAACAATCACCGCAGACTGAATGATGTATGCTGCATCAGTATATTCCTTATAATGAGCCTTAAACCGATCAGAAATTCTTTCTTTCGTTTTAAGCGTAAACAACTGACGACTCGTTAACTTTACTTTTCCCCCAACATTTTTACCCATTCTGACAACCCCTTACCCTCTTTTTTTAATATTAATTATGACCTATGCTATTGTTCATTATTAGCAATAGTAGTAATAGTAACTTACATTTACTATTTTAATTTTACTTACAAGATTTTTCAATAGGTATTTTAAGAAAATATTCTATTTATTTTAGCAACTGGTGTTTTTTTAATGGTACTTTGTTTTTTTATCTGTTGATAAAGACATTATGTTTCAAAAAAAAGGCGACCAGGTCGTTACGAAATATAGAGTCAAAAAAGAGTCAAAGAATTCTCCTTTGTTATAAAGAATTCTTCAACTCTGCTCTTATCGTTTGTATTTATCCGATCAAAATTTCGTACAGAATATACAATTCCCATTCGGAAATTTGAATGCGATAAAATTGTTCTAAAGTATAAAAGATATTTTTCACATTTTGGTAGAAGGGGCGATTATTTACCTTGAGTTCGTAAATGTCCTCTGGTACCGGATAGTCTTCGGCACCAAGAATCGTCCGCTCAATCATCAAAGCTAAATGCATGGTTAAATTGAACTTCATTTTGGCACTCAACTGCAAACTGAAGCGTTTTTCACATTTTTCCGTGATGTCCTCCACCTGGCGAATGATAATATCTGGATTCAAAAATTCCAGCTTCTCAGACAATCCTTCTTTTGAAAAGAAGTGAATAAATTCATTCAGCAAGACCGGAACGTTATTGGGATGAACTAAATTTTTTAAACCACGGCTAAATTGATTCTCAGCATCCTCATCCAAGACATTCAGCAAATTAATACTGGGAACCTCGGTTTTATTATCTAAATAAGAGGTAGTCAAGATTAAAGCGGTCTCCTTTAAATAGCCTTGTTCCGAATAGGCACGATCCAACGCTCCCATCAATTCATTGAAATTCAAAACAATCAGTTTAATATCCGGATTAAAGTAATTTTGACAGATCGCTTTAATCTTTTTGGCTACATCTTTTCCTGAAATACTAGAAATAATGATGTTCTTCTCTACAGCAAATCCCTCAAAATACTGAACGTTAGTGACAAAGCTCTTCTCAGCTGCTTTGGCTATTTCGTAAAACATCTTACCATTCACCAGCTGTTGTCCAATTTCTAGCGCATAAGAAGTCGTCAAATTGTTAATTACCAGCAATTCACCTAAAATCTGCGGCTTCAAGCTCTTGTATAGTTGCGTTAATGAACCCATATCTACCAGCATGATGACGCCTTCAGAAGTATCTCTTTCTGAAAGCCAGATTTTTACCTGAGCGATCACATCTCGGATAGAAGAAGTCAGCGGCATATTGATGGCATCAAATATATAATCTCCACACAGCTTATTGGCCACTGCTTGGATGCTGGAAGCCGTCGTATTGCCATGGGCCACCAGTAAAGCTTGATAGCGAATTTCCTCTGAAATGTTTTCCGTCATTAAAACAGCTAACAGTATCCGCAGAAAGCTGCGAATCTCAGGCGGTGTGTGGCAGGTTAAATTGTCGGCTAACAAAACAGTGCGCGGGTAGCTTTTGGACAGTTGGTGCTCCATATCTTCCAATAATGCTGACGGCAAGGTATTCTGATTAATAAGTAAAAAGCGTAAGACACATTTTACCAATTCACTAGTCATTTTTTCATTGTCAATCACTAAGCGATTTTGTCTCTGAATACTTTCATATACCTGGCTGAACAAACTATCGTTATGGTCGAAAATACCTTCAAGAAAATGCTGATCAAATTGTAGCAGCTGCTGTTTTAATTCCAAAAAATCCTTTGGTTCCTCCATCAACTGAATAAAAGCAGCGTTCATGTTTTTCTTCGTATCTTCTTCAGTTTTTTCTTCTGCTTCATCATACCTTAACAATATCGTGGAATCGCTAGGATCACCAATCTTCAAGGTAGCAGCTTTGCGGTCCTTACGCAAGGCATCAGCACAAAGCATCCGAACCTGATTCGCCAAGCTGCCGACATTTCCCGGCAGCTCCTTTTCTGTCAGCTGACTGAATGTAGCATTGTCAATGCGAATATTCTTCTTTATTCGTTTCGCTTCCTTCAAAAAAAGATGCTTTACTAGTTCCAAGCGTTCAAAAATAGGCCGCTTATGAAACGAGGGCAGCTCAATAATCACTGAAATTCGGCGATAAAAAGTTGGCAGCAAAACTTTTTCAGGGTCCTCAGTGGTTGCGAACAATAAACGGACCTCTGAAGCAACTACTTTTTCTTCTTCGCCAATCGGTCTAAAATGTCCAGTGTCCATAAACTGGAAAAGCTTCTCTTGGTTTTCATGAGACAAGCGATGGACCTCATCCAAAAACAAAACAGAGTGATCGGCCTGAGCTAACAACCCCTTTTTCTCCTTTTCAGCTCCAGTGAAGGCACCCTTTGTATGCCCAAACAAAATCGAAGAAAGCAGCTCTGGATTGTTGGCATAGTCCGCACAATTAAATATGTAGAAGTTTTCTGTCCCCGTCATCTTTTGTTCCTTCAGAAACTGATAGATCAATTGGGCCAAGAAGCTTTTGCCCACCCCACTGCTGCCATGAATCAATAAAGGCAAGCCCAATGGAGGATATAGAACTGCAGCCTTGCATTGATCAATAGCCTCTTTGGAACTGCCATTGCTGCCGATGTATTGTTGAAAGACGTCCTGTCCACTATTGACTGCTGCACTTTGTTCGGCCAACTGCCAGTAAACCGGCTTAGTGCCATGTTGATGGACATCTTCATTTTGCAGTAATTCATTTAAGTAAAGGCTAGTCACTGATCGGCTCAATTGTACTTTCTCGGCAACCTCTGTAGTGGTAAGCCCTTCTGGATTTTTTCGTAATGTTTCTAATAATAACGTCCGTGTTTCTGAACGCATAACTATTCCTCCTAGCTAAAAAATGGGAATGAGCGCAAGCATTTCTTTAAAAAAAGATTGCTTGCGCTGACATTTTATTCTATAACAACTGTTGAAGCTGCCTCACGGCCTCCGGTATACTAGTTGCTTCAATTACACCTTTTTGCGTGCGTGTTTCCTCAAATCGATTGATCCAAATCGGCTGCCATCCAGCTGCCAGTGAGGGAACAATATCATTGCGATAACTGTCGCCTAGATAAATAAATTGCTCGATGGTAGACGGTAAACAAATCTTCAGTTTTTCAAAGCAGCTTACGTTGGGCTTTGCATCCCCGAAAGCTTCTGAAATCAACAGCCATTCTGGCACCAAATAGTTTGCTAGTTTTAGTTGCGCGATTTTTTTCTGCTGCACCTTTTTGAAGCCGTTGGTAAATACGCCCACCTGCACACTGGTCTGATTTTGCAGCTGTTTAAACAATTGAACCCATTCTGGTGATAAATTTTCTTGCTGCTGATACTTGTGATAAAGCTGGTCTGCTTGCTGTGGTGATTGTTCACCGGACGCACCAATCTCCTTTATCAAATGGGCCCATCGTTCATGACTGGACAGAAATACGTGAGCTTTTTCTGTTTGAGCCTGAGCATAAATCGTTTCACTGTCTGCACGAAATTTCTGATAGAGTCTCATCAGTTCTCCTTGACTGACCTGCCAATTTGGCCACAGCTGACATAACGTCTGTCTAAAGGCATTATGATTATCCAGCAGTGTATCATCCACATCAAAAAATATAGCTGTCTTTTTCATTAACTGATCCCCAACAGACCTAAGATGATCCCTAAAAACATAATACCAAACATTACTACATTAACGTTCACTTTCTTACGCAATAACCAAAAGGCCAGTAAAGTAACAGTCAACGGTACAATTCCCACAAACAGCTGATCCAAATAATCTTGAATCTTCATAGCTTCTTCACTGCCCTTAACGCTGACTTCCAAAATCGTTTTGAACTTTACGTTGGAAGCCGTCATACTGCCCATCATCATCAAGCCCAGCATGCTGGAGGCTTTGGTCAAAATTTGCATCCCACCAGATTCGTACATACGCTGAATAAAGCTGGAGCCCACCGAATAACCACTATACAACGCGTAATAATGAATCAAAAAGGCAGGGATATTGTAGATCAGTAAGAAAAGAACGGCTCCTAAAGGTGAACCACTGCTTGCTAATGAAATCCCGATTCCTGCAGCGATTACCCGCAGAATACCCCAGAAAAAGGAGTCGCCGATTCCTGAAATAGGACCCATTAAGGAAGCTTTAACAGCAGTAATGGAGCTGTCATCAAAACTAGGATCTTCGCTGTTTTGCTTTTCCATCGAAGCCACTAAACCCATGATAAAATTATTGATGTGCATAGTAGCATTAAACCAGGTTGTATGGCGGACTAATGCATCCGCCCGATCTTCTTTGGTTTTATAAAAACGATTGATGACTGGCAGCAGCGTGTACATTACGCCCACCGCATGGTATTGCGTTGCCCCTGTTCGACTAGCGTTCATGGTCCATGAGCGCCAAAATACTGACCGCATCATTTTTTTATCTTCTTTGCTTAAATTTTCTTGGAATTTCATGCGAAAAAGTCCTCCTCTTCCTCTTGCTTCGAATTTGCTGCAGTTGGAGCTGCTTGCGTTCTGATATTCCGAAGGTCAATATCACGTTGAGCACTAACGACACAGATAACAACGCCAATTACCGCCACTGCTACTGCTGGTAGCTGTATATAGGCAGTCAAAACAAAGCCTAGCAAATAGAAAACAGCCAGTTTATTATCCCATAATAATTTCATCAACATAGCAAAACCGACTGCTGGCAGTAACCCGCCTGCGGTACTTAATCCGTTCATCAAAGTCTCTGGAATGTTCTCCACAAAAGTGTTAACAGGTCCACTTCCTGCCAAAATTCCAATAAACGAAATCGAAGCGATAATCAGATAATAAATGATCCATGTTCCATAATGGAGCAAAACAACCATTTTTTGATTGTCTTCTCGGGCGGCTTTATCCAATGCTGGAGCAAAGATGTTCATAAAAACATTTTTCAAAAACATTACGACAAACGCCGCTAACATCCCAATCGGCACTGCTAAGGTCATAGCCGCTTGTTGTTCCACATTCGCAATAATGGCAAAAGTTGTGGCTAAGGTGGTCGCTGTTACCGGCTCAGCTGCGATCACCCCGCCAATATTTACATTTCCTAAAAATACTGCTTCTAAAGAGGCGCCCATTAAAATCCCGGTGCGCATATCTCCCATTAATATACCTGTGACTAGTCCTACAACCAGTGGACGTTCCATCATACTTTGTCCAGTTAAATAGTTACCTGCAAAACAGATAAACACGGCTAGGGCAGCCATGGTTGCTTGTACCAACATGTTATTTCCTCCTCTATTATTAGTTCAACGCTGCTTTTAAGCCTGACTTAGGATTGCTGGGCAGCACTTGATTGTAGCTGTCTACCCGCTCTAAGGCAGCCAGCTCTTTAGCAGCAGCTAATTCATCAGGGTTTAACTGAACACTAGGAAAAACCATCACTTTGGATTTAGGGTCAGATTTGTCGAAGCGGCCAGCATTGGCAACATTCACTGTCTCAACATCGGCTACCTGCTGTGCAATCTTATTAGCATCCGAAACGCTATTGACAATTACGAATATCCGCTTATCTTTTCCTCGTGGATCGTTGAATAGCTCAATGGAGTCTTCTACCGAACGAATCAGCAGCTTCATCCCATTAGGAACGGCCATTTTTAAGGTCATTTGCATCACTTCATTTTTGGCAGCTTCATCGTTAGCAACTACTAACAAGGGAGCATTCAATTCTTTGGTCCATACTACGGCTACTTGTCCATGAATCAGACGGTCATCTACTCTAATTTGGGTAATCATTCTCTTTTCCTCCTAAAAAAATGCTTCTTCTTCTGAATTAGTTGCTTGAACAAGCTGTACTTGGCACTCAGAAATCACCTGTTCGATTTTTTCATTACTCAATGGTTCTTCTAAAAAAATAATGGAAAGGACGATGGCTAAATTTGCATTTGACACCACAAAAACATTTGATTTCTTAGCCGTCATTACTTCCGTGACTACCTTTTGATTGACACTGCCGCCAAACAAATCAGTAAAAATCACTGCCTGCTTCTCATCAGGCACCTCGTCAATAAATGCAACGATTTTGGGTGTATAATCCTCATCGGTTATATACGCATTGATAATTTCAATTTCGTTTCCTTTTTCCGCCAACACATTTAACGAACTCTGGAAGCCTGCGGCCAGTTCACCATGGGTGGCGATCATATACTGTCTCTCCATTTTCTTCACCTCACTTTATTATTAAGCAAGTGCCATGCCAAAAAAACAAAAGGTCAAAAAGGCTATAACAGCAGTCTTTTTTCGACCTTTCGATGTGTTTAAACAGATAGAGCGATTCTTCAACAGGTTAAACAGTTCAGCTGCTGACTAGAATCTACTCGTCAATTTTTAGTTCACTAATCATAAATGGGGTATTGTTTAGCAGTCCGTCGGTTCGTTTTTTTTATTTCTATCGAAGGAATAATTCTCACTCTTCTTCACTATTTTTCATTTAATCGTAAGAAATTAGAAAAAGAGCGGCTTCCCCCTCACTTTTAAGGGAAGCCGCTCTTTTATTTTATATCTTCGCCAAATACTCAGAAAATTTAGCTAATCCGGCGATTAATTCTTCCGTTTTGCAAGCATAGCCGATTCGGACACAATGCTCAAATTCAAAGCAATCCCCTGGGGTGAACAACAAGCCATGATTATCAATCAGGTCGATACACAACTCCCGGCTAGGACGATCAAAATCGTAATACAGCAAGGTAACCGTTCCTGCCTGAGGCTTCACGTAACGAATGTGAGGCTCTTTTTGCACCCACTCGTCTAAAATTGCTAAATTATCGCGTACGATTTTTTTGTTGCGGGCCAAAATTTTGTCTTTGTTAGCCAGTGCAATCCCCGCCAGCTCCTCATCCAGCATGCCACAGCTGATCGTGTTGTGATCACGATGCAAGCTGCACTGCTCAACCACCTCAGGATCCGTTGCAGCAATCCAACCTAGACGCAAACCAGCTAAAGAAAAGACCTTCGACATACTGCTGACGCTGATTCCTTTAGCATATAGATCAACAATCGACGGGTTTGCTTCCTCTGCTTGAGTCAAGCCGCGATACGTTTCATCGGATAAAACATAGGCATCCACTGATTGAGCGATGGCTGCAATTTCCTGCAGCATTTCTTGATCCATCAAAGAACCAGCCGGATTATTCGGATTGTTAATGATAATCATCTTAGTCTTGTCAGACACCAGCTTGCGAACCTCCGCTAAATCAGGCAGAAAATTGTTTTCTGGTGTTAACGTATGCCGTTTAACGGTTGCTCTAAAGGATTCAGGAATTGAATACAATTGCTGATAAGTCGGCAGTACTGCTACCACTTCATCCTCTGGTTCAATCATTGAATAAAGAACCAAGTGATTTGCTCCAATTGCGCCGTGAGTGGTTAAAACTTGTTCCGATTCAATTCCTTGATATAAAGAAGCGATCCCTTTTTTAAAAACAGGATTGCCGAAAATATGGCCATAGGTCAGTCTTTTTTCCATCAATTCAGTCAATTTTTCTTCTTTGTTTATACCAGCTAGCTCAAACAATTCATCAACGCTTAAAGAGTCCACACAGGTTTCTCCCGTATTATAAACGGCTTTTTCCTCGTGCTCATTCATCCATAATTCGACCTTAAAAGGTTCAATTCTCATTCGTTTCTTCCTTTCCCATCATCTTTTCTTAAAATATACCACAAACCCGACATTTATAGTCAGAGAGTTTTTGCAATCTTATCACCTTAGCAAGTCTTTGTTAGGTTACAATGAGAGTATCAGAAAAAGCGGAGGGATTTATTTGGTACAAACACTTTATTTAATGCGACATGGACAAACCCTATTTAATCAGCAGGGAAAAATGCAGGGCTGGTGCGATTCGCCATTAACCGAATTGGGCAAGCAACAAGCACGAGCAGCCGCTGAATATTTTACAGATATTCCGTTAGGAAGTGCCTACTCATCCACCTCAGAGCGAACAAGCGACACCCTGGAGCTGATTACCGACTTGCCTTATCAACGAATCAAAGGCTTGAAAGAATGGAATTTTGGGGCGATGGAGGGGGAGCATGATTACTTAATTCCACCGCTTCCTTACGACGATTTCTTTGTCGATTTTGGCGGAGAAGGCGAAGAACCTTTTAGAAAACGCGTTGCCGCGACGATTCTTGACCTAATGAAAAAAGAAAAACACGAGCATGTCCTGATGGTTTCTCACGGAGCTTGCTGCCGCCAATTTATCAGCACTTGGGCCCATACTAGTGACCTTGCTCACTCGGGACGTTTGGGTAACTGCTGCATATTAAAATTTGAATTTTCTGATGACACCTTTCGGTTGCTGGAAATTAACGACCCTAATAAAAACTAAAACAAGGGAAGGATAGCCTTTTTGCGCTCCTTCCCTTGCTTTGTATGTAGAAAACTACTGCCAAATTTTTTCATCAGCAGCCAGTAAATAAACATTTCCATCAGTAATTCCGTTGGTTTCTACTTTTATTGGACCACTTAACTCACATTTGTTGGTAAAAGCAAGTTGTCCATCGTTAATAAACAATTCGGTTAGTCCTCGGTCAAGAAATAGACGAACCTCTTCAATCATAGCCAGTGAGACCGTTTTGCTTCTATTTCTAAACACATCTTTAATTTCAAGCATTAGCTGCTGATGAGCATAGCTAATTTTATAGCTGGCTTGCTCCGTACTTAATTTAAGGGTAAAAGCAGATAGATTTTTGGATTGAAAAATAAGTTCTGTTGTTCCCCCAATTACCATCCCATTGACTAGCTTCTGGTGCTGCTCCCGCAACTCACACAGCTCCGCAATCGGCTGCATCCGGAGATGTCCATCCTTAACTCGCAACTCTCGCGGCAGGGTTAAAGCTCCTACCTGGTGCTGAGTTTCCTTTTCCTGCTCACCAGGCAAACCAAACCAAGCCCACACTAAACGACGCTCATTGATTGGATCAAAAAAAGTAGCCGCAGCATAAAAATCCGTACCTGCATCCAAGACTTGCATTTCTTCAAAGCATGTTGATTCATCACTAATAAAGTATGTTGTATCGAAGCCGCCTTTGTAGGAAGTATCCAACCCTTTAGGCGAAACCAACAGCACCCTTTTCCCATCGAGAGTGAAATAATCTGGACATTCCCACATGGTTCCTTGACCCGCCTGCGCTTGAGCAACTTGCCTTACATATTCCCAAGGTCCGGTGATGCTGTCGCTTTGGTAAAGACTGACCTGACCCAAGTTTTCCTGACTCTCACCACCAATTACCGCATAAAATTTCTCCTGCTCCTGCCAAACTTTAGGGTCGCGAAAGCGATGGGTATTGCCTGCAGGTGGTGTCGTAATGATCGGATTATTGTCGAGTTTTTCAAAAACGACTCCATCCTGACTAACAGCTAAGCACTGCGTTTCTGCATAGTTCTGTGCAAGATTTTTGTGCCCAGTATACAGCAAGTACAGTGCTTCTCCCACTTGAATTGCACTCCCTGAAAAGCACCCATCCCGATCGTAATCCTGGTCTGGCAGTAAGGCCATTGGTTCCCTCGTCCAATGAATCAAATCCACAGAAGAAACATGCGCCCAGCCAATCGTTTTCGTATTCGTTGCTAGCGGATTGTTTTGAAAAAACACATGATAACGTTCTTGAAAATAGCATAAACCATTGGGATCGTTGCTCCAGCCCTGCAGCGGGGCAATATGATAACCATAGCGTGTCAATCTGTTCACCTTCTATTCATCGTCTTCATTCGTTCGCAGCTTTACCTGTTGAGTGAAGGTTGATAGAGCGCCAGCGGTTAATAGCTGAGGGACAGCCTGCTTTAACGATTGCTGCTGCTTTCTCAAATTAACTGCCTCAACTAAACAAGGTAAATTAACCCCCGCGATAATTTCAAATTCCTTAGCATATTCGCCAGCACATTTGGCTGCAACGTTAAAGGGCGTTCCATAGAGCAAATCCGTAAAAATTAATAGCGGCTGCTCCTGAAGCTGTTCCATTGTTTCCTGCATCTTAACATGAAATTGCTCAATTCCAGATTGGTCGATTTCAACTGTGTAAAGATCGTTTTCTGGGAAAAAGAAGCTTAATGATTCCTTCATAGCTGAGGCCAGCGGTCCATGGCTGGCAATGATTATTTCGTACATGCTACCCTCTCCTACACAATGACATCCTTCAAGTAAATTTTGTTGTCTCCTGGAACCATGATCGTGGTGATTTCAACGCCGCGATTTAGCAGCTCTTTAAAAGCCGCTTCTTCAGTTTCAGTAATACTGACCGTTGGGCGAACATGACGAGTTCCCTCACGTACTGACATATTGCCGACATTGACCGTTTGAATGGGCAAGCCCATTTCCATCAAATCCAGTAAATCAACTGGACTCTTCACTACAATTAGGACCTTTTGTCCTTTGTATTTTCCAGCCAAAATATTGGTGGCTGCCGTTTGTTTAGTAATGATAGAGGTGGCTACATTTGGTGGTGCAGCCATCCTCAAAACTGTTTTTTGCACATCGTTCACTGCTACATCATCGTTGATTACCATAATGCGGCTTGCTCCCAGCTCGTTAGTCCATTGAGTTGCAACTTGTCCATGAATCAAGCGATCATCTACGCGAATATGAATAATTCCTTCCATTTTTTCCACTCCTTATTTTAAGATATTTAGTGCATATAGTCCGACAGATAAAACCATAATGATCAAAATAATATAGATCGGTTTTACTTTTTTTCCTAATAAATAGTATACTGCGAAGACTAGCAAGGCCGGAATAACACCTGGCATAATCTGATTAAGAATTTCGTCTCCCGTCATTTCCAGTGACCCTTGTTTAAAGGTAAAGGCCAAATTTGCTTTAATTACAGTTGGGATTAGTGCCCCCACCACCATCAATCCTAGAATCGCTACACTTTCAGTGATAGCCTTTAGCTTCGTTTCAATCGAAGCCAATAAACTCGTTCCTGATTTCAAGCCTGCTTTAAACAACGGAATTCCTAACGCCTTCAATAACCACGTAACAGCAATCCAGATTACGATCCCGACAACACTGCCTTCCAGAGCCATATTTGCCGCAATTGCACCAAAAATTGTCCAAGGAATGACTACAAAAACACTGTCACCTAAACCTGCCAGTGGTCCCATTAAGCCAGTTTTTAGCGCCATAATCGTATCTAAGTTTTTCGCCTTTTCCACTTCTTCGACACCCATATTTACGCCCATTACATAAGGAGCAACATACGGACTAGTATTGAAAAATTGTAAATGCATCTTCACAGCCTGCTTCAAACCTGCTGGATCGTCTTGATAATTTTCTTTTAAAAACGGCATCATAGAATACGCGTAGGCTAACCCCATCATTTTTTCGTAGTTTAGTGAGGCACCACCGTTTAACATCCAACGCAGCAATGTACGATTTTTCGCTTTTTGACTCACTTGATTACTCATCTTCATCCATCCCTCCTACAGTTTGAACAGGTTGTGCCGTACTATTTTTCTTGAATAAAATCAAGGCAATGGCCGTACCTAGCAAAGCAACACCTAGAATTGGAATATTTAAATAAACTGCTACTACAAACCCGATAATTAAGTAGCCAAAATAGCTTTTGACTGGTAAATATCTTAACAGCAAGCCAATCCCCAAAGCTGGTAATAACCCTCCAGCAACCGTTAAGCCACCTGTTAACCATTCAGGGATATACTCGATAACTTTTCCTACAACAGTTGGTCCGACAATCACCGTAAGTAAAACCGGAATACCAGATGTTAACATGGTATTGGCTACACCACATAAATGCATCAGTTCAACTGCTTTATAATTTTCCTCATCCGCATATTTCTCCGCTTTGTTTTGGAAAAAAATATTGGTCGTCCATTTTAGAACATCCAATTGAACCATCAACATGGCTACTGGTATCGCTAAGGTAATTCCAATTGATGCTTCTTGTCCCGTGGTAATAGCAATATAAGTACCTACCAAAGCTGCCGTTTGATAATCAGGTACTGAAGCACCACCAAAGCTTGAAATTCCCAACGTCATCAGCTGCAATGTTCCACCAATATAAAGTCCAGTTGTAATGTCCCCTAAAATCAGACCTATCAGCATCCCCGCAGTAACCGGCTGAGAGGTCCCCAGCATTGTTCCGTTTTTGTCATAATTGATGAAAAATCCATACAACACAATAAGTGCTACTTGCCAAAATTGAATATCCATTTTTTCTCCTCCTTCTTTACTTATCTATAAGCAAGTGGTGTGCCAACTTCTAAAACGACTACAAACCCCTTTACAGCAGCTTTACTACAGAAAAAGCTAGTGTTTGCCGGTCACAAACACTAGCTAAATTGAATCAACACTAGCTTTTCAATTGCGAATGAATGATTTGATAGATGTATTCAAACTCCTTATCCGGAATTTGAATATTGTATTTCTGACAAATTGGAGCAAAGATTATCGTGGCAGCTGTAATAAACTCTTTAAATTGTGTACTTTGATCACTCGATGTTCCATCACTAACATCTCCTACCAGCAGACGCTCGATCATCGAAGACAAATGCAAAAACAGATTTACTCGAATGAAGTTTTTAAACACGACTTGATATTTGTTCTCCAACGCTGCAATCACTGTCTCGATTTCATTAATGACCATATCAGGGTTTAAGAAACGGAGACGAGCACTGGCTCCCTCAATCGTAAATAGTTTAACAATCTCATTGGTGATAAGCTTCAGCTGCTCCTCAGAATAAATTGTGTGTAAAAAGTCCAGCGTTTGGCTGCCGTTAACCAGATTTTCAATATTTAAACTTTTGACTCCCGCCACTGAAACCTTTGACGTACTGATAATCAACAAAGTATTTTTAAAAGAAGTCAAACTTCTTTCCTTTTCCAACTGTTTCAATTCATCAAACGCCATTAAGACAATTTCGATATTCGTCTTCGGTTCCTGCTGCAGAAAAATCTCCTTAACCTTGTCAGCAATACCATCACCAGACATACAGGAAATGACAATGTTGGGCGATTGAGAAATCCCCTCAAAATATTGCGGTTTTACATTGAAATCACTGTAATCCATGGTAGTAAAATACTCTATCGGCCGATTTTGCTTCAAAGCAAAGCCAAAATGTAGGGCTAACGCAGTAGAAACATTGTTCACAATTAGTAAATCTCCACTGACGTTGTCCTTAATTTCTTCATACATTTTTTCCAGAGACCCCATATCCACTAGTAAAATCAGTCCATCCTGAGTATCCACCTGGGAAACATAACGATTGACTTTAGCAACAATTTCTTTCGTCTCAACCTGAATCGGCATATCAAAAGCCTCAAAAATATAGTCATCAACTAAACAATTAACCTCCCTCACTAAGTTGGAGGCCGACTGCTTGCCGTGCATGAGAATTAAGGCATTCTTCTGACTGACAATCGGCAGCTGATTGACGAAATAGCCTGCCAGCAAATACAACAACACCTCTGATGCTTCTGTTTCGGTAATTTCCAACAACCTTTTTGCCATATTGAAGTATTTAGACATACGTTTGTGTTCAATCGACGGAAGGGTAATTGACACTTTTTCTCTAAAAAGATCAATTAATAAAGCTAACTGGTAAATCTGCTGCTCCGTCAGTTCCGTACCAAAATGAGCGAACTGTTCTTTGCCTTCCTGCAGTTGGGTCCTCACCATTACAGTGCTGGCGGACAACTCTTTATCCGGAAACAAGACTTCCAGCTCTTTAATAAGCAGCGGCACCTGTTTAATTAGTTCATCAAATTCTTTTCCCTCTATGTACTGATGAATCAGGTCTTCCAGTTCATTTGTACGAAGAGTCTCCTTCATTTCAAAATGCTCCGGATTGATTTCAATATAATGCTCTAGTCCAGCACTTGGAATGAATAAATTCGTCAGAGAAGTCTGTTGATTATATGTAGCTGCGCACATAAGCTTTATTTTGTTTTGAATTGCTCCAACGTTGCCCTCTTCTTCATTGGACAAAAGCTGGTGGATTAACGATGGGTGCAGACAAATTTTCTTGTTCATCTGTCTAGCCTCCAAAAAAAAGAAGGTTAAAATTAGCTGGATTCGTTCATTTCGAGTCCGATCTTTGAAGTCCAGCAAAGTTACCTCTAAGGGAATTCTTCGTCTAAAGGTTGCCAGTAAGCTGCTGCTGGTTTCTTCAGTTGTTGCTAAAATCAAGCGAATATCGGCTGCCTGCCACTGCTCCTCTTCTCCTAAACGACGAAATTGCTTTTGATCAATGAGTAAAAAGAGCTTTTCCTGATTTTCCTGCGACAAATTATGAACCTCATCCAAAAAGAGATAACCGCCATCAGCCGCATCCAGCAAGCCTTTTTTCTCTCCCTCAGCTCCTGTAAAAGCCCCCTTCACATAACCAAAAAGAACAGAAGACAACAGCTCAGGATTGTTCGCATAATCTGCACAATTCAAGACGATAAAAGGAGCATCCGCTGGAATAACCTTCTGGGATACTGCGTATTCATAAACTTTTCGAGCGAGCATACTCTTGCCAACCCCGCTGCTGCCGCGCAAAATTACTGGCAAACCGTTTGGTGGGTAATTCACTGCCGCCTTACATTGTTCAATAATTGGCCGCAAACTAAACTCACTACCAATCACCTCAGCAAAAACATCCGTCACCTCGGGCAGCCAAAATTGAGTTGGTCGGGTATTTTCCTTCGCCAGCTCTCCCGCCTTCACTAATTGATTTAAGTAATTTGATACCATACTGCGAGATAAATTAGTCTGCTGAACAATATCAGCAGCTGTGAATTTTTCTCCCTGCGCAAGCGTTGCTTTTATTTTTGCTAACAAAATTTCTCCACTATACATCTTCCCCACCTCCATTCCTTTATACGTGACCAAGGCAAAAAAATCAATAGCGTGACAGAAACCGACTTTTTAAATCATTGGCTCGTTCATTCTCATGCCGCTTATTAATGTAGAAAAAAGGCACTAAAACGCTGATAAACAGCTGTTTTAGTGCCTGAAAACTATTAATTATTTACAGGAAGACTTTGTTCTTTCTCTTGTACAGTCTCAACCTTTCGCTGAACAAATTTTACAATTTCAACAATTGGGATGATTGAGAAGGAAGCCCCTGCTACTACAGCCCACTGACCAGCGTTAAGTGAAGCTACCCGGAAGATATCATTCAGTCCTGGTACCAATATAATTACGCCCATCAATGCAAAGGACAACAGAATTGCCCAGTTGAAGGCTTTATTGCGGAACGGTCCCACCTTGAAAATCGACTGCTTAACGGATTTCACATTGAAGGCATGGAAAAGCTGCATAAACCCAAGTGTCGCAAAGCACATAGTCAAAGCATCGGCATGCTGCAATGTATATAATGCCTGCTCAGAAAGTCCTGGCATGTTCAAGGCTGTGTGAGCTGGATACCGCAGAGAGAACCAGTATACAAACAGCGTAATGCCTCCTTCTAAAATTCCTTGATAAATAATACTGCTAAAGACGCCACCAGAGAAAAGATTGGAATTACGTCCTCTTGGTTTGTGACTCATTAAGTCTTTTTCCGCCGGCTCCATTCCTAAAGCAATCGCTGGGAAAGTGTCGGTGACTAAATTGATCCACAATAAGTGAATCGGCAGCAGGGTATCCCAAGCAAATAAAGTCGCAAGGAATAAAGTCAACACTTCCCCTAAATTAGCCGCCAGCAAATACTGGACCGTTTTCTGGATATTTGAAAACACCTTGCGTCCTTCTTCGACGGCTACGACAATTGTGGCAAAGTTGTCATCGGCCAGAACCATATCAGAAGCTCCCTTGGAAACCTCTGTTCCGGTGATTCCCATACCGATACCGATGTCTGCTTGCTTTAATGAAGGTGCATCATTCACGCCATCACCAGTCATGGCAACAACCTTGCCCTCTTTTTGCCAGGCTTTAACGATACGAACCTTATGCTCTGGGGATACCCGAGCATACACAGAGTAGTCATAAACTCGCTTTGCAAATTCTTCATCGGTCATTTCATTTAATTCTGCGCCAGTCAGCACAGCCTTGTCGTTTCCAGCACGGATAATACCTAAGCGGACGGCAATCGCCTCAGCCGTATCCTTATGGTCACCGGTAATCATAATTGGTCGAATTCCTGCTGATTTAGCTAAACGAACGGCTTCAGCAGCTTCTTTTCTTTCTGGATCGATCATTCCCACCAAGCCGGCAAAAACTAACTCATTTTCCAGCTCCTCTGAAGTCAATTTTTCCGGTAGTTCATCAAGATATTTATAACCCATCGCTAAGACCCGCAGAGCCTGCTTCGCCATATCTGTATTGTTAAATAGGATTTCTTGTCTTTGCTCTTGAGTCATTGGCAATTCTTGATCCTGTGACAACACACGGGTGGTTCGCTCGATCAATACATCCGGTGCTCCCTTAACTGCTACTAAGTATTTTCCATTAGCCGTTTGGTGAATGGTACTCATTAATTTTCGCTCTGAATCAAAGGGCAATTCAGCCACACGTGGTTCCTGCTTCAAGCAATCAGCTAAATCTAGTTGATGATCCAAGCCAAACTGAACTAGGGCTGTTTCTGTAGGATCACCGATTAGAGAACCATCTTGAGCTACCTTTGTATCATTAACATAATTCATAATCCGCAGAGCTTTATTCGTTAACTCAATCGGTTCCGTTGAAGCCACCTGATGGAAATCATAGTACAGCTTTTCTACTGTCATTTGATTCAAGGTTAAGGTCCCGGTTTTATCGGAAGCGATAATATCTGTACTACCCAATGTTTCGACTGCCGGCAGCTTGCGAATGACCGAATTACGTTTCGCCATAACCTGTGTACCCAACGCTAAAATAATGGTTACAATTGCTGGTAGCCCCTCTGGAATAGCTGCCACTGCTAAAGAAATCGAGGTTAACAGCATATCCACAAACGACGTTCCATTAAATACAGTTCCCACAACAAACATGATGATCGCAATCACAATAATCGCAATGGTCAAGAATTTTCCTAATTCATTTAAGTTGTTTTTCAACGGTGTTTCCGTTTCATCTGCCTGCGCCAGCATGTCTGCGATCTTACCAACTTCGGTACTCATTCCAGTATTAACTACCACGCCTTTTCCTCGACCATAGGTAACGTTACTGTTAGAAAAAGCCATGTTTATTCGGTCACCGATACCGATGTCTTCTGCTGGCAGAACAACCAATTCTTTTTCCACCGGAACCGATTCTCCAGTCAAAGCGGCCTCTTCAATCTTCAAAGAGGCTGCCTCTAAAAGACGCAGGTCAGCCGGAACTACATCCCCAGCTTCCAGCAAAACAATATCTCCTGGAACCAATTCGTCACTTTTAATTGACAGCGTATGACCATCTCGCAGCACATTGGCATTGGGCGTCGACATTTGCTTCAAGGCTTCAATTGCCTGCTCAGCCTTAGATTCTTGAAAGACACCCATTATTGCATTAATAATTACCACCAAAAGAATAATCATGGAATCGACAATCTCATGAGAAACAATCGCCGAAATAATGGCAGCTGCTAATAAAACCAAGATCATAAAATCCTTGAACTGCTCGGCAAACTTCATGATTAAACTTTTTTTCTTGCCTTCTGCTAGTTCATTTTTTCCATAAATTTCTAATCGCTTTTGCGCTTCCTTCTTACTTAAACCTGTCGGTGAGGCCTTCACCTCAGCTAAAGTACTTGCTGTATCTAACGCATAAAAGCTTACATTCTTCTGTTGTTCCGTCATAGTTGCCTCCTTTTATTTGCTAAAAAAAGAGACCTGTATATGCCTTAAACATACACAAGTCTCACTGTTTAAGACAGCACCAGAAATTTCTTTCAGGATTGGTGATGCTGCCACAGCCTGCGCTGCCAGTTACTCCCTCATGCTATTTTCTTTAACCGATGATAACTAATGTTATAAAATTAGCAGATTTAATCTAGGTTACTTCTTCAAAATGTGAATGGCAAACCCGCCAAATTCTCCTGCTAAATAAATATTTTTTAGCTTTTCCTCTTCATCATAGGCAGCTGTGTCCATATTGAAGCTCAAGCCTTTGTCCTTCAGCTCAGCTACCGCACCTTCCAAATCAGCGGTTCGCATCGCAATGTGGCCGTTCTTTCCTAAGAACGGGCTGCGCATGCACTCAAAATAGTCACCAGCGAATTCCGACTTCTGTCCATGCCGAGGTGTTAAATTGAACATGCTGCTTAACAGCTGTGCCAACTCTTCAGCCTCCTGTGCATTTTCCGTATTAATACCAATATGCTCTAATTCAAATTTGTTTGTCATTATTCATACCTCTTCCTTAAAAAATTTACATAGGGAACATAATTAACGCGCCAACGGTCAAAGCAATCAACCGAATGAAATACTGAGGAATGGTAAATACCCAAAATTCTTTTGCTGAATATTTTCCATAACCTAAAATCATTGCCGGCATTCCGTCAATTGGCAAGAAGTGTCCACACCAGCCGGAAATAACAATTGCACAGGCAGCTGCGGTAGGATCTAATCCAAGATTGGAACAAACTGCAATGGCTAGCGGTGTAAATACATACACCGTTCCTATCGTTGACCCTGTCAATGTCGCTAGCAGACTAGTCAAAATACAGAAAGCAAAGATCATCATAAAAGGATTAATATTGTTACCTAACATTCCGGCAACCGTTTCGCCTACTAAATTAGTAAGCCCGGTACTTCCCAAAGCATCTGCCACACCAATAACACCGGCTGACATTAAAATGATAGGTGCACTAATCGCATCCCTAATTTCCGTAAAATCCAGCACGCCAACAACTAAAATGACTGCAACCGACAACCCCGCCATCGCATAGCCAGCATCGCCGATTCTGCTTTGCAGCAGCATACCAACCACGGCAAAGATAAAGGCTGCATAAGTAACATTTTGTTTCCATTGAGGTAATAACGAAACGGTTTCATTTCCTTCAGTACCAACCTCTTCGGTATCTTCATCCTTGATGGGATGATCCGGCAAGAATTTATATTGAATGACACAGTTTAACAAGAATCCCAGAGATAAGAATAAATTGACAATAGCAAATTTGAAAACCGAAACATTGACTGCTTGTCCCGCCGCTCCCAGTACAGCGATGACAATTCCGTACTGCAAGGCTGTATTAAAAGGAATCAATGGATGGTTCGCAGCAAAACCTGCCGTCATGATTACTTTAGAAGGAGGAAGTTTTTTACTATAAGGTAACGTTGAAAGCAAACCAATGGTTAATACATAGTAGGCGGTTGAACCTGTTCCAAACATGCTGCAGCCCAACATAACAACCAAAATAATCAGCATGTAGGATTTGAAGCCGCCCTTATTTGCCATGGCAAACATGGCCCTTTTAAACACCACAATGAAATTCGTTTTCTGCAGGGCCGCAATAATAGCCATAAACTCAGCTAACATAATAATCGTGGAATTGGAGAATCCAGCAAAGGCGCCTTTAATATCGGCGATGCCAAAAATTACCAGCAAGATACAGGCAAACAATGGTGGTGCACCAAACGGCAATTTGTCAATCATAATTAACAAAATCATGAAGGCAGTGATTGCCAAAGCAATAATCATTTCAATAGTCATAATACCCTCCTAAGCTTTATTCATCGATCCATTGGCGGGATAGAATACAAGGAGCATACTCTATCCGCAATGGCACCGATCATCATCGCTGCTTCAACTATTTCATCCCTTTAGCTTTATTTTCTTCCAACACTTTCTTGATAGCTTCAATCCCCTCTTCCGGCACTTGATTAAATGGTGCCCGGCAAGGTCCTACATTATGTCCCAATAAACGCGTAGCTGTTTTTACAATGGTATTGGGATTGCCGTACTTGAAGCAGGCTCTAAAGCTTTGAATACTTTCATTGGCTTTTTTAGCTTCCTCGATCTTGCCTTCCATAAACAGGTCATAGATCGACGCCATAGTCTGCGGATAAACATTGGCACAACCAGCTATGCCTCCAGTTCCTCCTGCTAACAAGGTCCAAATAATCAACTGATCATTGCCAGACAGGGTATAGAATTTACCGTTGGTTTTCTTCTTCCCAGCGTCAATATAGCCCAGAATGTTGGCGAAATTCCCGCTAGAATCTTTGGCACCAATAATGTTATCAATTTCTGCTAAACGACCTACAGTTGCCGGTGTTAACGCATTTCCAGTCCGAGCCGGAATATTGTATAAAACAATCGGCATATCAACTGCTTCCGCCACTGTTTTGTAGTGCGTGTATAACTCATCCTGACTCGCTGCAGCAAAGCTTGGTGTGATGATTGATAACACATCAGCTCCGGCAGCCTGCGCCATTTTACTTTGTTCAATTGTTTCTTTGGTAGAAAGGGTGCCCGTTCCAGCATACACGGGTACACGTCCATTGGTTTGGTCTACCACTGTTTCAACCACTAATTTCTTTTCTTCTGCGGTTAAAATGTAGCCTTCACCGTTGGTTCCAAAAGGGAAAATCCCGTGAATGCCGTTATCGATCATGCGGTCAACCTGAGCCCGCAGTTCTTCTAAATTCAGTGTTTCGTCCTCATTCATAGGGGTTAAGATCGGGGTAATAATTCCTTTTAATTCTGTTGGTTTCATTTAATTCTCTCCTTTTTGTGTTGTTTATCATTAAGAATGCGGTATCATTTACTCAATTGGTGCTTCTCTCAAAAGACTTATTCCAGTACCCCTTCACCTGAGGTTGGGTTATATAAGCCTTCAGTCTCCCGTTTTTCTCCAAATAAATCTTCCACTGTAAAACGGACATATTTTACGCAAAGACGATTTTTGTAGGCATAAACTAAATGCAATATGCCTTGGCTATCTTGATAAAGCGTTGGATACTCATGCTGCGAATTGTTGGTTTTGTTTTCAATCCCAATATAGCCTTCTGCTGGTTCAAATACGCGACCGATCGGCCAAGTTTTGCCAAAATCTTCTGTTACGGAAACGGCAACTGGATTTCGTAATCCTGGCCAAGCTACTTTTCCGAAGGCTGCATGATTGGCTGCATTTAAGTTATACGCCAAGGCTACTTCGCCAGACTGCAAGCGGATAGCGCTGACACTTGCATTGTTATTCGGCAATACTGTCGGTTCCGGCACACTCCAGCTGTCGCCAAAGTCAAAGGATTCACTGCTGTAAACATGATCCGCGAAACGACTGCGCATGAAGGCTACTAAATGTCCATCTTCTACTTCCACAATGTTAGCGTGAACACGTCCGCTGCTGTCAGGCATCCGAACTGCTGTCCAGGTTTGTCCTTCATCATCAGATACTTGAAATTCTGTTGGATCATTGGTTAATCCGTCTGGCGAATCTTCACACAACCAGGTACTGAAAATCCAGCGGCCGTTGCTTAAGATTTGTATCGCTTGGCGTGAGAAGGTCCCTTCATTGGCAAACAATACTTCTGGTTCTCCCCAGGTTTGTCCTTCATCGCTGGATTTTTGAACCATGATAACCGACGTAAACTGCATGTTGTCCTTACCTTCCTGGCGACTAACTTGCGACGTATAAATTAACCAAATTTCGCCATCCGGTGATCTAAAGAAGGCCGGATTTTGCTCACTGCGGTCTTCTCCTTTCGAGACAGTTACAGGTACTGACCAAACCTGTTTTTCTGGATCAAGCTTGGAAACCACGATAGAAATATCCCCGCTGCCTTCAAAGCTTCCAGCAAACCAGGCACACAGCAAACCGCCGTCTTTTGTCTCAATCAGCGTTGGTGCGTGGGCAGTATTGTTACCGCCAGTTGGAATAAGGCCAAAATCGACAGCTAAAAATTCATCTCGATAGACCACACCATTTGGTTCTGATTGTCGGACACTTGGTAATTTTGTAGCCATTTTTTAATCCCCCTACGTCATTTTTTATCTGTTTATTTCTATTAAGCCTGAGCTTAATCGTCACTTTGGTTATATAAAATATTTCCGGCAACCGCTAGCTCTTCTTGCCTAATACTATTTAATTCACAGCAAGAAGAATCAGCGATCACCGTTTTTTAAGAATTTTCAGCTAAGCGAATCGCATAATCAATCGCATTTTCCAGACTTAACTCACTTGCTGTCCACTTGCCAGCCTGGTCGAAGGCCGTTCCATGATCCACTGAAGTCCGAATGATCGGCAGATTCAAGGTAATATTGACTCCCTTTACAGCTTCCCAGCTAGCTGTCTTTTGATCGTAAACAAATCCCAACAGCTTCAAGGGAATATGCCCTTGATCATGATACATAGCCACAACAATATCGTACATGCCGCCGTTGGCTTTTGAGAAAACCGTATCGGCTGGCAATGAGCCGTAAGCATTGATGCCCTCTGCTTTAGCCGCTTCAACTGCTGGATTGATCTCGTTAATTTCTTCTTGTCCAAATAAACCATTTTCCCCGCAATGAGGATTTAATCCAGCTACGGCAATGCGTGGATTTTTAATGCCGAGATTTTTACAAGCAGTATCGGCAATCCGAATGACATCCAAGACCCGGTCTTTAGTCGCCCGGTCACAGGCTTCCCGCAAGGATACGTGAGTAGAAACATGCACTACCCGCAAATTGCCGTCAGCCAGCATCATGGTATATTTGTCGGTCCCAGTTAAGTCAGCGTAAATTTCCGTATGACCAGCATAATGATGGCCCGCGGCATTCATGGCTTCTTTGTTCAATGGATTGGTTACCGTGGCATCAACTTCTTTAGCTAAAGCTAGTTCAATGACTTTTTTCACGTATTGAAAGGCTGCATTACCGCCAACTTCGGATACTTCACCGATCGGCAGTTCATCCATGTTAACCACCTGCAGATCAATTAAATCAATGGTGCCAAAGGTGTATTTCCCATCACTTGGTTTGTCAATAGGATTAACCGTCACATTCAATTCCGGGTGCTGAGCTAAATAATAATCTAGGACACTTTTGTCACCGACTAACAGTGGACGACAACGATCATATAATTCTGCTTTCAGAAAAGCCTTCAAGGCGATTTCTGGTCCAATACCAGCTGGATCTCCCATGGTAATACCGACGATTTTTTTCATTGCTGCAAAACTCCTTCTATAATAAGTAAGAAACGAATGCTGCTTAATTTCTTTTGCATTTATTCAACAATGTTTATTGCTACATGATTTCCAAATAAATCTTTCGTGCATCCTCAGGAGTTACTTCCCGTTTGTTGTTAACCAATAAGCGAGTAACCTCCATCCCAGCAGCCACTAAGCCGTCAAGATCTTCTTCTGGTACATTGAAGGTTTTCAGGCTGGTTGGTATCTCCAACACCTTCACCATTTCTTCCAGCTGATTGATCATATAACCCGATTTCTCATCAACAGACAAATCCTTGTTGCCGTTCTTCACTACTCGGTCATAGGCAATAGCCAGCAGATCCTTAATAGCTGGTTCATTAAATTTCATCACTGGAGTCAAAAGCATAGCATTGGATACCCCATGAGCAATGTGATATTTCCCGCCCAATGGGTAAGACAAGGCATGAACCGCTGTCGTACCAGAGGACGTAATCGCCACGCCAGCATAAAAGGAGCCTAACAGCATATCACTTTTCGCTTTCAAAGCTTCTGGGTTGGTACAGGCTTCAACCAAATTGTTCATGATCAAATCCAAGGCCTCCAAAGCAAAAGTATTGCTGATGGGGTTGGCTTTGGCTGAAGTGAAGCATTCAATCGCATGACACAAGGCATCTACTCCAGTTGCCGCAGCAATCGGCTTCGGCAGATTCTTTATCATGCGGCTGTCAAGAATCACATAATCAGCGATCATCTCTGGATTAACAATCCCGATTTTCAAATCCTTCTCTGGAACACCAACAATACTATTAGGAGTCGCCTCAGCACCAGTTCCGGCAGTTGTTGGAATCATCAAGCTGGTAATTTGCTTCTTCGCCAGCAATGGCTCGTCCAGCAAATCCTTCACAGTATACTCATCTGTCGCCAAAATCGAGGACAGCTTGGCAACATCCATGACACTTCCTCCGCCGATGGCTATAATAAAATCAGCTTTCTGTTTTTTAAATTCATCGATCATAGCCTGCGCTTCATGATAGTTTGGTTCAGCTGGGATGTCGGAAATAATGGTATAGTCAATTCCAGCTTCTTCAATGATTGCCTTAGGGATATCCACTAAGCCGGCTCCTAAAATTCCTTTATCAGTAAAGATGACAATTTTCTGAACTCCATTGGCAATGATGCCGGCCAATTGCTCCAGGGCGTGCTCTCCGGCGTTGATATTTTTGGGCATTTTTAATTGATAATCTACTAACATGTTCTTCCTCCTATGTTTTCATTTAAACGACTAATTTCTTCAAACAACTCTTCGTTGCCAAATCCACCTGACTTAGTAATCACCTGGCGCTGCTTTTGGTTCCATTCAATCGTTGATAAAACGGTTCCGGCACTGAGCTCTGTCAGTGGTCGGATCGTCTGAATGCCCAATACCTTCATGGACTGGAAAAGGGTATCCCCGCCAGTGAAAAGAAAGGTATTTTCGCTGTGGCTGGACCACAAGGCCTGAGTCAACTCGCCCAACGACTTGCCGATTCGAAAGCGATATTCAGAAACAGGCAGCGCTTTTTCCCGGCTGTAAGTCTTAATCCCTGCGGAAGTCTCTTCGCTTAAGGTTTCAAAAACCAGCAAAGGATGGGCCTCCATCAGCTCCAGATAGTTTTGAAGTTCCTGTTTCCCTTCTGAACCAGACCAGTAATTCGGCTCCAGCAGCTGTTGGGGAGTTAAGGAAATTCTAGGATAAGCCTTTTTGTCAGCGTGTTCAATTTGCTTTTTAGTAATAGGATTAACGCTGCCGCAGATCACCACTAACGGATTTTTTAACGAGTAGCGGCTGACAGACACGGCCGGAAATAACTGCTGAGCTAAAATCTTGGCAAATCCAGCACAGCCGATGGTGATTGCCAATAGTTCGCTTTCTTTTAACAATTGCATTTGCCGCTTTAAATCATTCTCTGTTTGCGCATCAAATACCAAAACACCTTGTCTATTATGGGGAAGTTCATTGGCTTTGACCAGCAGAGCTTCGATGCCAGCCTCTTGCTTTAATCGATGAATCAGGTTGCTTTCTGTTACTGGCTCATAGGGATCATCAGCAAACACACTTTGAGAAACCAAAACCTGATCGATATACAAATTACCGTCAATTAGTACGCGATTCATTTCAGGATAGGCTGGTAAAAATGGAATGCTTTCTGCTTGGCTGGTATCCAGAATGGCTTTGACCTCGGCACTGATATTTCCCCGCAACGCAGAATCTACTTTCTTATATATATAAGGAATCCCTTTCCGTTGAGCGCTTACAATTATTTCACTCATCTGCTGGTAGGCTTCTTCAAAAGGTAAATAGCGGCTCTCAGTATTTAGTACCAGTACAGCGACACTTTCCTCCAACTCAATCTTGTTCAAATCTATTTCCGTTGAAACCAAGGTATGGACTCCCTGGTTGGAAAATTGAACACCTGTATCAAGAGCTCCAGTAAAGTCATCTGCAATGACTAATAATTTTAACATTCGTTCACCACCTTGGATTTCATGGTTTCATTTTATGCTCTCAACCCCACTTTTGATATCAAAAAAAGCGAAAAGTCGTTTAATTATGAAACAATATAGAAATTTATATATCATTATCAGCTAATTGCCTTTATTATTGTTACTATATGAAACACCCAGGAGGTTTAAAAGATGAAAACGAAATTTTTAGGAATTGCTCCTTATGAAGAATTGAATCATTCTATGAATGTGGTCAGTGAACAATTTGAAGAGCTGCAGGCAGATATTTACACAGCTGATTTAGAGGAAGGTCAAAAGCTGGCTGTTGAACTGTTTAGCGATGGATACGATGCCATTATTTCCCGAGGTGGAACCGCTGATTTGATTCGTAAAGCTGTATCGATTCCAGTCATTGATGTCTCCATTTCCATTTACGATATTTTAGGTGCCATTCGACTGGCAGAAAATTATACAGCCAATTTTGCGATTGTGGGGTATGCCAGTATTACTGAAAAAGCTCATCTGCTTTGTGATATTTTAGGGTATAAAATTAAAATCATTACCCTGACTAACACAACGGATACCAATAAAATTTTGGATAATTTAGTGGAGGAACAGTATGAAATGATTCTTTGCGATGCCATTACTAATCGGCTGGCCCTAACAAAATCATTAAACACCATCTTGATTACTTCAGGTTTTGATAGTATTAAGCACGCCTTTACCGAAGCTCTAACGATCGCAACCTATTTAAAAAAGGCTCAGCAGGAGTATCAGATGTTAGCTGAAAGCCTGAAAAGCCAACGGTCCGACTGCTTGATTATTGATCAGGAATTCCACGTTCACTTTTCAACCCTTAATCCTGCATTGGAAAAGGCCTTCTTGCTCTTTCTGCAAGCTAAAAAATCATTAGCGGAGGAAAATCAGTACTATACAACGATTCGGGGAAAATCCTATAGTATTGAACTGAAACCGTTGTTGATTGACGAACAGTTTTATTACAGCTGTGCCATCAATACTTCTACTCCACCAATTGTGGGGAATCGCTTAGGAATTCTTTATCAAAAAAGAAGCGAAGTAGAGGAAACCTTAACCACCAAACTACTCTTTACTAAATTTATTCAGGAATCAACCAAGCAAGAGCTGCAAAAGCTGGCTGATCATTATCAAGGTATGATCATTTTTGGTGAATCTGGCACAGCCAAATCTAGTATGGCCTATCAAGCTTACTTAAATAAAAAGACTCATAATAATTTTTTGATCTCCATCGACTCCAAGCTAATCAATGACAAAATGTGGAAATTTCTGGTTAATCCGTCCAACGGGCCATTTGTCGATGTGAACAACACTATTTTAATCGAGCATGTTGAACAGCTTTCCAAACAGGATATTGATCATCTGATCACAATTATTCAAAACACTCGTCTGCTTCAGCGTAACCATGTAATTTTTACTTACGATACCAATCGGGCTCACGAAGCAAGTACTTACGAACAACTGATAACAGAATTAAATTGTGCCAGTATTTATGCGCCTGCTGTCCGCGAGCGTAAAAACGAACTTAGTGTGATTACGACCTTGCTGCTGAATAAAATGAATATTGAGTGCAATAAAGAAATTATGGGCTTTGATCCCAAAGCCATCAAGGAATTCCTAGCCTTTGACTGGCCTGGAAACTTGAATCAGCTGCAAGCAGCCATCAAGGAGTTAGTGATTCATGCTGCAACTCACTACATCACGGAACACCAAGTTAGCGAATTGTTGAAAAAAGAGCGGCTGATTCAATCCTTTTCCACCAGTAATCAAACACCTTTAACCTTGCAGCTTACTGCTGAACAGCCTACTCTGTTTGATTACATTAAGCAGATTGTCTTAAACGTGCTGGAACAAAACAACGGCAACCAAACAAAAACGGCTGAACAACTAGGCATCAGCCGAACCACTCTGTGGCGCTATTTAAAAGAAGAATAAGCATGAGAAGGGCCTGTGGCTTTCTACCACAAGCCCTTCTAAAAGATAAATCCCATAAAAAAACCGCCTGTTTTAGACGGTTAGTTAAAGAAAAGTTAGATTAGAAAACGTCAGCCTTTACCCCGAAAGCAGCTAATTTTTCAGGGTTATAGCCAACACACAAATTGTTCTCATCAAATAAAATCGGGCGATCAATCAAATTGGGATAGGTTCTTAATACTTTCAATAATTCTTCTGGGGACAGATGGCCATAATCCAATGCCAGCTCATTATAAATTGGTGAACCTACCGTAAGGATCTCATCAATATCATCCACCAGCTTTAAAATAGTGGATAACGTCTCTCTTTGCATCGCCTCAGTTTGCAGATTGTAGGATTCAAAATTTACGTTATTCATTTGCAGCAATTTCTTCGTTTTCTGACAGTTGGGGCACCCTGGATCAGACAGTACTTGAATCATTTTTCACTCCTCCACTTCATCTATTTAATTATTAGTACATTTTTTATTCATGCACCATTTACCATATTAGAATGATCATTAATTCTCTTAAAATGTATTATATTTCAAAGTATACACTAGGATAATTAATTGGAGAAGCAAAACCTGTGAAACAATGAGCAATAGTGAGCAAATCGCCTCTTTTTCAGAAATATTCAGCATCAGACGACAAAAATGCCATAATCAAACTGAGCTTTCTAGATCTAGACAAATACTTTTAGCTTTTCTTTTTATTATAAGTAACTCCTTCCTTCTTTAAAATCAAAACCACCCGTGGTAACGGGTGGTTTGCTCTTCGGCTGAAAGCCTCTTTTACCGGCCTTGGCCTAAAAGGCCTTCTGAAGGGGCTTCCTCCCGCACCACTATTACCCACTGATTCTAAAAGAATCTCGGATTATTTCTTTTTGTTTTTTTCTCCTGTAAACGGATCATATTCTTCAAATAATGTTAACTGATCTGCTGCATAATCATCTTGTAATTGATTACGAATATATTCTGCTATCTTCTCCTTGTTTCGTCCGACTGTATCCACGTAATAGCCACGACACCAAAATTTTCGATTCCCATAACGATATTTTAGATTGGAATGACGATCGAATATCATCAAACTACTTTTTCCTTTCAAGTAACCCATGAATTGAGAAATACTTATTTTGGGCGGGACGCTAACAAGTAGGTGAATGTGGTCTTTACAGGCATTTGCTTCGAGAATTTCTACTCCTTTTCGTTCGCATAATTCTCGAATAATCTCGCCGATGCTTTGTTTGTATTTTCCATAGATAATCTGCCTTCTATACTTTGGGGCAAATACAACGTGGTACTTACATCTCCAACTGGTATGTGATAAACTTTCTTTGTCCTTTTTCATAAGGGTACCTCCTAATTTGTTTGCGATGCGGTCGGGAAACCAGCATCAGTTTAACATTCTAGGAGGTTTTTTCACTACCACGCTGGAAGCTCTCCGGAACCACCTGCATAGCAGGTGGTTTTCAAAGCATACAACCAAGAATAAAAACCGTTTCTGTAAAAGAAACGGTTTTACTGTTTTATTCGTCATCGTCCTCATCGTCTGAAGCAATCACTTCATTAACATAGGCAATATTGCTGGCTCCGGCCTGTACTAGAGACATTTCGGTGCCGACTAATTCACTATTTATAAAATCAATGACCATCGGCATATTCATGCCTGCATATAGCTCAATCTCTCTTCCTTCCATAATTAGGCGGGAAACGACATTGCAGGGGGTGCCCCCCATTAAGTCGGCTAATACTACAAAATCCTCCAACCCTTCAATGGCCGCTTCAAATTTTTCGCGGAAATCCTCTGGTGCCTCTGATTCCAGCAAGGCGACCGTATGAATGTTCGCTTGAGGCCCCATGATCATTTCTGTACTTTTTTTCAGCTCTTGGCAAAATAACCCATGGCTGACTAACACTAATTGTTTTCCCACTTGTTGTTCTCTCCCGTCTGAATTATTTAGAAATTACGCCAAAAGCAGATAGAGCAACACAGACGACTAATACGATGAAGATCGCTTTAGTAGAGGTCATATTTTTCTTACCTAGCATCCAATAAACTGCCCCAACGATACCTGCTGGCAATAGACGCGGCAAGATCATATCAAGGTTATTTTGCATATTCAGCGTTACATCACCAATGCTTGGTGCCCATGAGAATTTCACGTTAACCATCGTTGCAACTAAGGCACCTACCATGAATACCCCTAATAAAGTTGCTGCATCTGTCAGTGCTGTTAAACGATGCTGCATAGTCGTAACTAAAGAAATCCCTTCCTTATAAGCAAATTCCAGCTGCTTCCAGCGGAAAATCATTACTGCAATTTGGGCAATAATCCAAATAAAAATACCGGTTGGATTGCCGTTGATTGCCATGTTTGCTGCCAAGGCCCCAAAGATTGTTGGAATCAACGCGGCGAAAATAGAATCCCCAATCGCAGCGAAAGGTCCCATTAAACCAGCTTTTAACCCTGAAACGGTTTCTTTGGCACTGATGCCTTCTTTTTCTTCAATCGCCAAGTCAATCCCAGTGATAATGGTATTGAAAAAGTTGGAGGTATTAAAGAATTGGGTATGGGTCCGCATAACTTCCTTTAATTCTGGTGTATCATCGCCATAAATTTTACGTAATTGCGGCAGAATCGTGTACAAATAACCGGAGCCTTGCATCCGTTCATAGTTCCAGCCTAGCTGGAAAGTGAACAAGCTTCTACGATTGATCTGCTTAAAATCTTCTTTGGTCAATTTGTAATTAGATTTCGTCATCTTCAATTTCCCCCTCGTCTGAATCGTTGCTGCTATGAGAAACCGGACCGCTTGGTATCATTTGCCCATTCTTGTAGCTGATGGCAGCTAAGGCAAATCCGATTAATGCGATTGCTAACATTGGCAATGAGTTGAATACTCCTTCAAAGTCCTTCACTACACTAGCAACTCCGCCACCTAATAATTGCATATTAGTAAATACTGTTCCTAACAAAGCAGTCAATGTGAAGCCTAGAATCAAGTAAGGGAAGTGTTTCTTCACTGGCAAGTAGCGAAGCAGAATCGCAAACCCGACGGCTGGCAATACAGCACCGGCTACGGACAAGCCGTCTCCCAACCATTTCAAATCGCCATTCAAAACGGCTACTACACGTTCAACTAAGCCTCCGCCAAAGGCCAGAGCCAAGAACACTGGAATCATCCGTGATAATGACCAAGGAAGTGCACCCATTAAGAAATTGCGTTCGATGCCTTTGTAATTCATATCTTCAACTAGCTTATCAATTCGATGAGCAAAGTACGTGTTTGCAAACCGGGCCAAAATATCCAGTTGGATCATCAAGCTGGCTACTGGTACCGCAATCGCGGCAATCGCCTGCTCTGGATTCATGCCTAAAGCAACTGAGAAGGCTGTTGCTAAAACCGTACCTGAGTTGGCATCAATTTTGGAGGCTCCTCCGAAGGTTCCAACACCTAATACTGTCAGTTGCATACTACCACCGATAATCAAACCAGCCTTAATATCTCCCATAACCAAACCAGCAAATAAGCCGGCGAAAACTGGTGCACTTAGTGATGAGTAAATTTGCAGCTCATCTAAAATTTGATACCCTGCATATAATGATAATAATAAGATCTGCCACCATAAGATATCCATTTTACTTCCCCCTTATTTCTTCAACAAACTCATGAAGTCTTCTGCTTTATCACTTGGAACCATTTGTGCCACTAAACGAACACCTTTAGCATCTAACTGATTGAATACTTCCACATCCTGATCCACTACATTGATCGACTTCGTAATCGAACGAGTTTCATCAGTTTGCGACATGTTTCCTACATTAATTTCGGTAATTGGCACACCAAGCTCCACTAGCTTCAATAAGCGATCCGGCTTGCGGGCAATAATCAATAAGCGTTGCGAATCATATTTACCAGCTAAAATATTGTTGGCAGCTTTTTCGATTGGCAATACACTCAGCTTTACCCCAGCAGGAGTAGCTAGCTTTAAGCCGCTCTTTTCAATATCATTTGTGGCAACCTCATCGTCTACTACCATAATGCGGCTAATATTCAATTTCGTTGTCCATAAATTTGCTACCTGTCCGTGAATCAAGCGTCCATCAATTCTTACTCCGATAATACTCATTTTTCTCCCTCTTTCATTTCTTTATAAATTGGTTTTGCGGTTAATTGAATTTCTGACTGATACTTGCCTTCAGTTTCAAAGACAATAATTTCATTGCTTCCTGCTTTTAAATAGCCCTTAGGAATATACAAGGACAATGTCGGTCCAACTTCCCAAAAACGACCAATGTTTACCTGATTGACAAACACAACGCCTTTACCAAATCCTGACAGATCAATAAAACAATCTTCTCTATCTGACAGCTCTACATTGTAACGATAAAAGCTTGGCTGCTGCGGCTGCCAGTCTTTGGAAAAATCAATTTGTGCAGGATTGTCTAACGGCAGGCAGTACTGCTGCCACTGGGTAATAAAATGCAAATCTGCCATCACACCATTGCGAATACCTTTACGCTGCGTATCTGCAAACAATTTATGTCCATAATTTACACGACCCATATTTTCCATCAAAATATCCAACTGATTTTCCGGCTGCTCCAGCTCTACAAAAATGTCTTCACCAATTTCCGTTTGATATTGCGTTGCTTGCCACGTTTCGTTTAAATACAGCTGCGCTCGATCACGACCATCAATAATACGAATTCTTTCTTTTTCAGCGTCCTTTTGAATCGTTGTTCGGTATAGCAGATAACCAGTATTTTGTCCCAGCTCCTCCATTCCCTGTGTATATTGGGAGCAGATCGGCTGACTTACTGTGTGCAAGGTTGCGAATAAGCTGACTTTGCCAGTTAACGGGATCGCTTTGGCTTCTGTCGCTTTCTTAATTAGCGGTTCCAGCTGCTGCAGTTCAGGATAGGTCTCGTGAATCATTCGCTGAATTGCGTAATACTTCTCTGTTGGATTCCCTTGTTCATCTAGCGGTGCGCCATAATCGTAAGAAGTAATTTGCGGCAAATCAATCGTCCCTCTTGCTGAACAGCCATTCATAAAGCCGAAGTTCGTGCCGCCGTGGAACATATACAAGTTGATGCTGCCGATGGCTAAGGCTTCCTTGATTGCTTCGGCTAATTCTTCGGCATCTCTTTGCACAATCGGTTCCTTCCAGCGGTTAAACCAGCCATCCCAAAATTCCATGCACATCAGCGGCCATTTCTTGTCGTGCTCAGCGAAAAAATTTTCCATATCAGCAAAGTTTTCTTTCGCCTTCGAGCCAAAATTCCCTGTGACTAAGATATCTTCATCGATCATGCTGCCGGCTCGCAAGGTTGCCCGCCAAGGCCCATCTGAAGTAAAGAAGGGAACATCAATGCCTCTTTCTTTCATCAAATCACGAACGGCCCTCAAATATTTTTTGTCTTCACCAAAGGAACCGTATTCATTTTCAATCTGAATCATCAGGATGTTGCCACCCTGAGTTATCTGATGGGGAACAATTTTTTCCATCAAGACATCATAATAATCAGCCACATGCTGCAAGTAAGCTGGATCAGACGAACGAATTCTAATTCGTTCATTTAACAGCCACGCTGGAAATCCGCCAAACTCCCATTCCGCACAAATGTATGGCGAGGGTCGAACGATTGCATATAAGCCTAATTCCTCTGCGGTCTTTAGAAATTTCTCTAAATCCAGCAGGCCTTCAAAGTGATACGCTCCTTTTTTCGGCTCATGCAGATTCCAAGGGACATAGGTTTCGACAGTATTAAAGCCTAATGCCTTTAAGTTATACAAGGAATGATACCAATCACTTGGATGAACCCGAAAATAATGAATGGCGCCTGACATAATCTTAAAGGGCTGACCATTTAGTAAAAAATCCTCTTTTATTTCAAAAGTATTCAACAATAGCTCCTCCTAGGAAACGTTTTCAGTATATTAATATACTAAATTCTATCAAATAAAAAGTCAACAGTTTTATTTACTCAAACTTGTGGTAAAATCATGGTTGAAAGGGTATACGAAAAAATACTAAGCAAATTTTTAGGATTTATTCATAATTGGAGGCAAAGCAAATGACAATCCCAAAATACCAGATCATTAAAGATGAGCTGAAACAACAAATCATAGCCGGTCGATTCGAGAATGGCGATAAATTTTACACCGAAGCTGAATTAGTCAAAATGTTTAATGTCAGCTCCATCACAGTCATTCGGGCGTTAAACGAACTAGTAAAAGATGGTTTTATTGTTCGCCACCAAGGCCGCGGCTCCTTTGTTTCCCGAGCTCGCAAAGGCAAGCTGGTGGAGTTTTCCGACATTGAGTTGTTTCCGATCAATCATGATCAGGTAAAGGTTCTTAGTATTACCCGAGGCAATGATCCAGAATACCTTAATCGGCTGGGGCTGACAGAAACAGCCTTTTACTACTGTATTGAACGGGTTCGCACCACTGGAGACGTTCCTTATATTTATCACCAAACCTATTTACCAGAGCAATATGTGAATCCTAACTATCCTGATTTAAGCTACTATAATTCGATTTACCAACGCTTTAAGCTGGATTACAATATTCACATGAACGATGAATCCTTCGTCGAAACCAATGAAATTAAGTTCCCTGCACCAGCTAAGGCCTGTGAAAAGCTGCAGATCATTAAGGAAGAACCTGTGGTCTTGCAAGTCAGGATAACTAAACGAAAAGATACTGAGCAAATTCTTGAATACGTTGAAACCTTCAAAAAATGGAATTTCTACAAAATTGAATTGGTTTCTAACTCTAACTAGTTTGATTAAGCTGACTGCTTAATCAAGCTTTTTTACGTTGATTTTTTTCACTAGCTGATGGAAATCGGCTGGATCCACGTGTCCCGTTTTCACCTGCAGGGCATTAGCCATTCCAGCTGCCATGCATTCTTTCATAATCAACTTAGGATCGTGATCCTGAGAAAGACCATACGCCAAACCAGCAATCGTTGCATCTCCAGAGCCCACCGGATTCACCACCTGAATCCTGGGAATCTCTACTTGGTAACATTCATTTTGGTATTTAATCAATGCGCCAGCTTTGCCTAAAGAAACTACGATCCACTCAATCCCTTGAAAGATCGGCTGCTGCAAAGCTGTCGTAATTTCTGCCAAACGATCAATCGCCAGCTTTTTTTCTAACAGATCGCTTAATTCATCTAAATTCGGTTTAATCAAATAGGGTTTAACCTCACCAGCTAGAACCTGCTTCAGACTTTCACCAGAGGTATCTACTAAAACTCTTACTTGCTGTTCAGCTGCCAGTTTTACCAATGTTTGATAGAAATTACTAGGCAGTCCTTTCGCTAAACTGCCGGAAATAGTGACTAGCTGAGCTTCCTTTATAAGCTGTTGGTATTTTTCCAAAAAGGTTTGCTGCTCCGCTTGGCTGACAGTCGGCCCAGCTTCTAAGATTTCCGTTTGATTGCCTTCATGCAAGATGGCAATCGAATCACGAGTTTCACCTTCGATTGAGGTAAAATCATGAGTAATCGCCTCTTGATCTAACTGTTGCGCCAAAAACTTGCCATGAAATCCGCCTAATACTCCTGTTGCCGTGACCTCACCACCTAAATCGTGAATTACGCGGGTAACATTCAGGCCTTTTCCTCCAGGTGTCTTGGTTACCTGCTTCACCCGATTCACCTTATCTAGGACAAACCGATCTAGCGGATAAGAAATATCAATGGAAGGGTTCATGGTTACGGTTAAGATCATATGCTCTCCCCCCTAATCAAGAACTTCTGCTTTATCATGCCATGAGCTGGCGGTTTGACTAACAATCCGATTCAAGCTTTCGATGTTTTCACGACCAGTGGTTTGCAGCCATTGGCGACCAGCTGCTTCGCCGGATTCAATAAATGGTTTCACCCCATTTTTCCAGGTTGCTCGACCACATAACACACCATTAAAGGTAGAACCAGCCTCTTTAGCAAATACTAAGGTCTGTTGGAACAGCTCCGTTGAAACACCTGCACTTAAGAAGATAAATGGCAGCTCCGTTGCCTGACTTTGCTCTGCGAAATAAGCAGCAGCTTCTTCTTTGGTATACGCTGTTTCTCCTGAGGCAAAGCCTTCAACAAAGTTCATATTCACTGGTACTTCTACTTTAAGAACATCGACCTTGTATTGCGGCTTCGAAAATTCTTCCATCATAGCATTAACTTTATGAGGTTTTACTTTGGCATATTCCAATGAATTGGCATCACTATTTTGGGCATCGTAAGACACTAATTCCAGGTAGAAAGGTAAGTTTTCTGCTGCACATTCACTGCCAAGACGTTCAATAAATACGTGCTTTTGATGATTAATGGCTGCAGCTTCATCCACATCATAGTAAAGTAAGAATTTGATCGCATCAGCGCCCTGCTCTTTAAGCCGCAGGACGGACCAGTCAGCCAATAAATCAGGCAAACGTCCTGGGGTGGTAGCATCATAACCGGTTTTTTCATACGCTAGCAGCAAGCCTGCTTCTTTGTGACGCGCCTTAGCTGCCGGCAATCCATATTCAGGATCCAACAAGATAGCTGAGGCATAGGGAGTTAGCTCACTAGATACCAGCTCTTTAAATTCCTCAATATGCTGATCTGTTGGTTCTACCTCCAATGCTTTAATCATTTTTCTTAACGCGCCTCGTTGATCAATGGCTAAGGCACTAATAATTCCGTCTTTGGTTGATAAACGGTCCATCGCAGCCTTTTTTTCTTTTGTTAATTTCAGCATCTTCTACCGTCCTCCTAGTTGTTGAATTCATGAATCGTAACGCCTTTAACTACCCGATTAACTGTGCCAGTAGGAGAAGGAGTATCTGGTTTATTGGCTACTTTAATTGAAGTCAGCAAAGCCACAGTTTGGGCAACCATTACATAAGCTAAAGCTAAATACCCATCTGGCAGCAAGGTTGAATCCGCTGCAAATTCAAAAGTATCACCAGTAAAGTTCCGGTCGCCTGGTTGAGTAATCGCAAATGTTCCCACAGCGATGCCGTCTTCCTTAACTTCCTCCAGCACATCCAGGTCATAATCCCGCGTGTATGGCTGATTGTTCACAAAACCGAACATCAAGGTTTGTTCGTTAATAAATGATTTTGGTCCATGACGGAAGCCCATGGAGGAATCAAAAACAGTCGCTACCTTACCAGCAGTTAATTCCAAAATTTTCAACTGTGCTTCCCGGGTTAAACCAGACAAGCTGCCTGAGCCCACATAAACAATTCGATTAAAATCACGGTCAACGATGGCTTGAATTTCTGCTTCGCGACTAATCACTTCCCGGCCTAATTTAGCCATTACTTCAATGTAGCCTTGCTTTTCAACAAGCTCGGTTTCATCAAAGGTCAGTAAAGCCCCCAAGGTCATGCAAGTAAAGCTGCCAGTCATAGCAAAGCCGTCGTCATTAGAACGTTCTGGCATTAGGAATAACAAGCTGCGTTCGTCGTTGCGGCTGATTTCAGCCAAACGACCTGATTCAGCACAAGTAATCGTTAAATGATGCAACGTATCAACTGCTTTATTCGCTACTTCAATCGCTGCAATACTTTCTGGACTGTTGCCGCTGCGGCCAAAGGAAACCAGTAAGGTTGGCACATCTTGCAGCAAATATTCCTGCGGTGCCGCTACGATGTCGGTAGTTCCGATGCTTTCAAAAATAAAATCCTGATGATTCCCATGAGCCCTTAAGTAAGGAACCAACGTATCCCCTACATATTGTGAAGTTCCAGCACCTGTAAAAATTACGCGCGTTTTTGCTCCTTTGGCTTGTTGCTTTACTTCAGCTAAAAAGGCTTGTAGGTTGGCTTGCTCTTTTTGGTACAGCGTTAAGGTTTCTTCCCATAAATCGGGTTGTTGACGAATTTCCCGCGTGGTAATTTCCGCCCCCATTTTTTCTAATTCTTCAGTAGACAATGAATACATGCTTAACTCTCCTCGTATTAAATAAGTTAGTTTACTATCAACAGACAGCTTAATTGGTTCGAATGTGGCGAATGTGGTAATGAAATTGATCCGCCCGTGCCACACTCAGCGTAAATTCAATAATTTCATTTTTCATATTGTAGGTCGATCGAGCTAAATGCAGAACCGGTGATCCTTCATGAATCCCTAGCAGCTTGGCATCATCCTTTTGTGCGATGCTGGCATACAGCTCTTCATCCGCTAGACGAACCGTTTGATTGAAATCTTCTGAGAACAAATCATAAAGCGGCTTACGTCGCAGCATGGTTTCGTCCAAGGATAAAAATAGTTTTACTGGCAAGTATGAATCCTCCACCATCAATGGCTCACGATCCGCTAAGCGCAGACGGCTAAGCTTGAAAACTGCTTCTCCCAACGGCAAATTCATGTGCTGGGCAATGTACTTGTCCGCTTCGATCTTTTCAAAGGATAAAATGCGTGTCTCAGGATTACGTCCTAAGCTGCGCATTTGTTCAGTAAAGCTGTACGCTCCTGCCAAATCTGCTGCATTCTTCGTTAAGTCCGAGACAAAGGTTCCCTTTCCATGCCGCCGATAAATATAGCCGGTTGCTTCTAATTCCTGCAGAGCCAAACGAACCGTCGTCCGACTAACTCCGTATTGTGCCGTCAATTCCCTTTCAGACGGCAGTTTGTCATGGGGAACCATGCTGCTTTCGATCCGTTCCTTCAGCAGGTCCACCAATTGATAGTACAAAGCTTTGTTTTTAAAGGAATTTTCCATTGTTGTTCTCCCACCTTCGTAACTGGTTATAACCACAAGACAAGTGTAAGGTGGTCTTTTAAAAGCTGTCAAGAAATAATTATTAAGCGGTTACAAAAAATCAATTCACATAAGCTGAGCTATTGATATACAAGGGTTTTATAAAACCGATTTATTATTAATGTTTTCTCATTTTTATTTTCTCTTTGTTTTACTCCCTTAAAAAAAGACCAAAATCTAATACCAGTTAGGGAATTTAGGTGAAAAATACCACTGATCTCAAAACTAAATTTAAGACCAGTGGTATGCTTTTTGTCCATTAAAAATGCAAGGTGAAGCTGGAAATTTCTGGCGGCACACCGAGACGAGCATGAATCGCTGTCGTTCCCAGGCCAGTGTTTACATACAGTTGCGTGTAGTCGCTTAATTCATATAAGCCGCGAACGTATTTCTCCGCTAAGACATTTTTCACCTGATAAAAAGGCAAGCGAACCTGACCGCCGTGACTATGACCAGCTAATACCAGTTGCGTGTTGGTTCCGATAAAGCCATCTGCCACATCCGGTTCATGAGTAAGTAAAATCGAATAATCGTACCCTTGACGATAAGCCAAGGTTCCAGAAATGGAGGGATTCCCTAACAAGGAATCATCCAAGCCCCCAATAAAAACCTGTTTGCCATTAGCGAGAGTGATCGTTTCACCTGTATTTTGCAGGACTTCAAAATTGGCCGCATTCATCACCTGCTGATACACTCGTGAAGCTCCGCCGCCATAATCATGATTGCCCCAGACTGCGTATTTTCCCATGGTTGCCTTCATTTGACTCAGCTTATCGATGATTTCCTGTTCATGATTGTACTGAGCATAATTATCGAATAAATCGCCGGTAAATACGATGATATCGGGATTTTCTTGATTTACCTTTTTGATTACTTTATCCAAGCGATTGGTCGCGTAGCTTTCCGACACTTGAATATCTGAAAGCTGCACGACTTTTAACTCAGCTGGCTTGCTTTGATCCCCCAGCTCTAGACGGTGAACGACTGCTAAATTCGGTTCAATTTTGAAAGCATAAAAGGGAATAAATACCAGCAGCAGTAGCAGGCCGATCATTATTTTTCGTCTCATTCGTTCCCTGCTTTCTGATTCTCAATCACTGTTTGTTTTCCGTGATTGGTAATTAATGCGGTGTGAGGCTGCAGGCTGGTGTCTTTCACCTGCTGCACCTGATCTGAGAAATTCGCAATTACTGATAGATCGTCGCCGTATTTGGTTTCCTGTACCAATTTGTCTTCGGTTAAATAAGTAAAGTCTGTCATTTCTTGATTGATTGCTGCTGTTTGGAATGCTTGCCAATGCTTGGTGTTCGCAACGATATCCTGCTTCCGTTTCTGCCAAGTTGCTGCATCTAAATGCAGCAATGGTGGTACGTTGTACAAGTATTCCTTCAATCGGCGATTTTGCACTTCGTCCTGAATTTTATAGCTGTCCCACTCCCAGTGATGCGTCGTAATTACTGATTCGTTGTACACTAACTTATACAAAGGCACACTATACTCTGGATCAATCGTAGTGGCTTTATATTCTTCTTTGATCGGTACTTGCTTGCTGTACCGTTCGGGAATACCATCTGATAGTGATGCATATCCGCCAACATAATAGGGGCTTTCTTTGTTTTCCCGCATATCAGGATCACTCCAGGCAATAACCGGTGTTTCCAGCCCATGAGCAAAAACCATGCCTTGGTTAAAGTAATCATTTCCGGTTTCTGAACCGACTACCATCCCGTTATCCGCAAGGCCGTCAGCGCGTTTTAGTCGCGCCTTCACATCTTCATTAATTGAAGTTGGATGCTTCGGATTGAAATCATTGTAAATTTCTCCAGCTGCATCGGTATCTAAAAACCACGTGTTAAAAGGAACTTCCTTTGAGGCCACTTGCTTCAGACGATAGTGCCATTCATCGGGAATCAAGGTTTGATTCACCTTGCGTCCTTTGCCAAGAAAACCAGAAACATATTCACCAGAAGGCTTCATGATAGTTTTATTATTGTAAACATCAGGATTGTCTTTGAAGCCAGCTGTGTTCCAATCAAGTGATGGTGTTTCGTGAATCGACTGATAGGAATCATAAGGCCCGATTAGGTAATCGTCCTTCTTCGCTGTTTGAACAAACGCAGGATTGATTAAGCCTTCATTCCAATTGGCCAGGCCAACCCAAGCATGCTCAATCCCGCTTTTTTTCATTTCCTGAATTACATTTGTACTAGTTTGCTGTCCCCACTGCTCTAACGGTTTAGTACTATCTGCCAGTTCTTCTTTAAGCAGCTGCTTGTTAATCGAAAAGCTGCGTTCAGTTGGCATCTCGGTTTTAACACTTTTTAGATAGTTTTGATCCTTTTGGTCTAAGGTCGGAAATACTTCCGGATTATAAAAATCTGGATAGGCCAAGACTGTATTCAACCCAGTCAAAATCGTATTCTTCTCATATTTGTAAGCTTCTCCTTGCTGCAAAGCGGCTATGGCCTGATCAAACTCTTCCCGACCATCCTCTGAATGCTCCGCTAATAAATCTCCCACCTGCTGAAACAGCTTTTGATGGTCTTCCTTTTGCAGTTTTTGCCAGTTTACATCCTCGGTAGTCAAAATGCGGCTTTGCCAGAAATAAATATGAGGTGCTCCGATTAATTTGTTCACGTCTGGAGTCGTTTTGGCTTTTTCCGCCAGCGAAGTGAATTGATTTTTTTCAATCCGATTCTTTTGGTAAAGCTTCGCTACCGCCACTGGGTTGTTTTCTGATAAATAAATATCATAGGTTTGCGCCTGCTTACGATTGAAACGGTTGAGGTTGGTTTTTAATTGAAAATCCAGCTTAGGTGTTTCAGAATCTTCGTCCAGCTCTTGGTTAAAATTGTTCTCCATGATGACAGTTGCCGCCGTATCCTTTTGAGCGGCTGCCAGAAAGGACATGGAGAAACTCTCATTTAGATCCAGTTCATTGTTTTCCTGGAAATAGCTTTGCCAGCTGGCATTGTCAGCCGGAATGCTTTTGCCTTCGCCAATTGGCAGGTAATAGTGGTCTCCTTGAATTTTTGGAAATTCGATCACTTCAGCCTTCTCCGATTGAGGCGTTACCTTTACCTGCAGGTGATCGTCTTGTTTGGTGACAGCTACGTGCAAGCCTTTTTCCGGATATTCCCACGAAATACGGTTTTTGTTTTTTTTGACATTAGCCACTGCTTCCGGCTGGTTGCCGCCAAAGGTAAATTGATGATCCTTAGCAGTCAGCTTCAGCTGAAAGGTAGCAGGATCGATAGCAAAATCAACGTCCTTAATGCTGTATTTAGCGTCTTCTTTAGCAATCTTCTTGGCATCAAAGCTTAAAGAAAGCTGCTCTGACTGATCCTTTTTTGAATGAGTAACTACAGCTGCCAAACTGCCGGCTGATAAAAGCAATGCCGCTGTCAAGCCGCCAATAATTAGTTTCTTTTTCGTTTTGTTTTCCAATGGTTGTTCCTCCTAGGTTCGTTCTTGTACAAACAGAAGGATACAAAAGGATTATGCAAAACTTGTGCAAATTTACGGGAATCGACTATTTTTGCTTTTACCCGCTGGCGTTGTTTGGTAGACTATTTTACATACTATAAAAGCGAGGTCGCTATGAATAAAAAAATATCGCTGAATGTCTGGATTGAAGGTACGCTGATTGCTGCTTTGGCAATGAGTCTATCCTTTCTGCCCGTTCAATCATTAAATGCCAGTTTAGATTTGTCGTTAGGACTTGTCCCCTTAGTATTGTATTCCTTTCGTCGCGGGTTAGCGCCTGCTTTGATGGCAGGCTTTACTTGGGGCTTGCTTACCATCGTGGTGGGTTCGGCTATGCGCAACTTTATCAGTGTGCCGCAAATTATTTTTGAATACCCCTTTGCCTTTACCTTTGGCGGAATGGGCGGTGTGCTGTCCCAAAAGCTGCATACGGCCATAAAGGCTCAGCAAAAACGCAAATCAATTTTCTTGATTATTGCAGGCGGCTTCATCGCTGCCTTCAGTCGCTGGTTTTGGCATTATTGGGCCGGTGTGTTTGTCTGGGGCGCCTATGCTCCTGAGAATATGAATCCCTTTTTGTATTCCTTTATTTTTAACGGGACATCAGCATTAGCCAATGGCATTTTTGTGTCAGTCGTTCTAGTGTTTATTTTCAACGTCTCCCGTTCGTTGTTTGTTCCTAGAGAATCACCAAAATCCCTCTAACACAATTGTCAGAGGGATTTTTTGACTTAAAACTTACCTAACCGTTTTTTGGTTTCGATATAAATCAGCGGAGCAATCGATAAACCTAGCACTAGCAGCCAATGGCTCATGGTCAAATTGGTAAAGCCAAAGACTCTGGCAGTTGACTGTAAGTTTACTAGCAGCAGAATAATAACCGTACCGGCAATTGTCGTAGTTAGCAACAGCTTATTAGTCAAAAAGCCGATGGTGAAAATTGAGCGGCTGCTGCGGCAATTGTACATATGAATAATTGTCGTTAAGCCCAATACAATAAAGGTCATCGTATTAGAAATCAGCAATGAGGGTGCTGTATTCTGCAAAGCTACCGAGTGACCCACATAAATTGCCGCTAAGGTCAGCACCGTAAATACGACCGAAATCTCGATAATCTTCTTCAATAAACCATTAGCGAAAATACTAGTGCCTTTTTTGATTGGTTTTTCCAGCATGATGTCTTTAGCTGCCGGTTCCACACACAGACTTAAGCCGGGAATACCATCAGCAACTACTTTAATAATCAGCAGCTGAATTGCAGTCACTGGGGCTCCCCAGCCAACAATCATCGAAATCAATACAATCGTCAAAGCTGAGATGTTGCAGCCTAACATGGCATACAAGGATTTCCGAATGTTGCTGTAGACTCGCCGTCCTTCTTTGACTGCATCGACAATCGTAGCAAAGTTGTCATCTAACAGCACCATATCTGAGGCTTCCTTCGCAACCTCGGTCCCGCTGCCCATCGAAATGCCCACATCCGCCGCTTTCAAGGCTGGTGCATCGTTTACTCCATCCCCGGTCATGGCCACTGTTTCGCCGTTCTGCTGGAGGGCTTTGACGATTCGAATTTTGTCTTCTGGCGTTGTTCGAGCAAATACTCGATACTCATGAATTTCTTGTGATAACTGTTCATCGGATAATTTGCTTAAATCAGCCCCGGTCATAGCCTTGGTACCTGGCTCCAGAATGCCCACATCCGCTGCAATTTTTTGGGCTGTCAGCAGGTGGTCACCCGTGATCATAATTGGACGAATCCCGGCCTTTTTAGCTACCTCCACCGCATGATAGCTTTCCTTGCGGGCCGGATCAATAATTCCGATGAAGCCGCCGAAGCTTAGCTGTTCTTCAATAGCAGCGGCGTTTAAATCCTCCGGCAGCTGTTCATATTTTTTGTAAGCAACTCCCAGTACTCGGTACGCTTGGCTGGCTAGATCATCGTGAATGTTCATCAGCTCGGTCTTATCCTCCACAATTGCCAGACGATCAAACGCACCTTTAGTTACTGAGAGGTAGCCGTCTTCCGTTTGATAAATCACCGTCATCCGTTTGCGTTTGGAGTCAAAGGGAATTTCATGTACTCGCTGAAACTTAGTTAAATGCTGCTGCAATTTTTGTTGATCAAACAGCTGTTCAGCCGCTTTTTTGATTGCTAGTTCCGTGGGATTGCCAATATTTCCTTCATCACCAGTAATGTTGCTGGCTAAGTAAAAATACAGCAGCAGCTCTTTTTCGCTTAAATTTTTGTCAGCAGGATAAATTTTTTCAATCGACATTTTATTTTCAGTGATTGTACCGGTTTTATCCGAGCAAATTATTGATACGTTTCCGATCGTTTCAACTGCTGTAGGGGTTCGCACAATCGTATTGCGCTTAGCCATGTTACGAATACCAAAGGACAACGAAATAGTAACCACCACTGGCAGCACCTCTGGAATAGCAGCCACCGCCATGGAAATAGCCGTCATCAACGTTGTTTCAATCGCATAACCGCGAACAAAACCAATCAGAATGGCTAAGACGCCTGCCAAAATCGCCAACAGCCCTAAGCTTTTTCCTAGCTTTTGCATCCGAATCTGTAGCGGTGCCAGGGTTGGAGCCGCCTCGGTCAGCATACCGGAGATTTTACCAATTTCCGTAGCCATTCCGGTGGTTTCTACCACCGCTGTTGCCCGTCCGCTAACCACCATGGAACCTGAGAAAATACGATTTTTCATATCACCAATCGAATCGCTCTCGCTTGGAACATACGCCACATCCTTTTCACTAGGTTCACTTTCTCCAGTTAAGAAGGATTCATCCACTAAAAAGTTAGTGGCACTAAGCAGTAGTGCATCAGCAGGCACCCGATCCCCTAATTCCAGCTGCAGCAAATCATCCGGCACAATGTCAGTACTTTTGATGCTGACCAAACGTCCCTCGCGATAAACCTTGGATTCGGGGACATTAAAACTCTTCAGCTCATCCATCGATTTTTCTGCCTTTTTCTGCTGACGAATGGATAGATAAATATTTAAGATAACAATCCCCACAATAACTAGCGGCTCCGTCAAATCATCGGGATGGTTTTGATACGCAACATAACCAGACAGACCTGCTGCCACGATCAGGATCAAAATCGTGATGTCCTTCAGCGCATCCCACAGGTAACGCAGAAAACTTTTCTTCGCTTCCTGCTGAATCGTATTCTCTCCATACTTTGCTAACCGTTCCTTCACTTCGCTGGCTGTAAGCCCTTTGTTGTTCCAATTTTTATTCATGCCTGTTACCTCCTAACAAAAAAAGCCAGTCAAACTAACCACAAAAGCCTACAGTTAGTTTGGCTGACTTTTTGAAGTACCCATCCGGCGATCGGTACTAAGTCTATTTTTCAATTGGCTCTATTCTTTCACATTAGACTTAGAAAATCAACAAATATCTTCCAAAAAATTCCGATAAAAAAACAGAGAATGGCTATAACCCTTGATAATTCTAGCTTTCAGCTGTTTAAAAAATTCCTAATTATTTTTTATCCCTGCAAGCGTTCGGCCAAAATCAGCCGTTTTCCAATCGCCTGCTACAGCTTCATGCTGTAAGGTCAATTTTTTTCAGACTAGCATGAAAAAAGCCAACCACCCGAAAGTGATTGGACAACAATACTATAATATAAACTCACTGTTTTCCCGCGTTAATTGGCTGCCAACACTTTCCACTTGGAGCTGTTCCTTGAAAAGCTTGCTTAATTCAGCAGCCGCTTCATTTGCCCGCTCGGCTTGTTCCGAATTGATGGCTTCAATAAAAAAGACGGCATTCGTTGTTTTCTCTGTCAGCATCGTCCGTTTTGCTTCTCGCCAGTTCAAGCAGCGGCAAACGGCTCCAGCTTCATCATAGTAAATGATTTCTCCTTCAAGAGCCGGGGCATCCTTCTCTGCTCCCAATGGGAAAAAAGCTTCGCCGCCTTGGGCTTTTCCTAAATGCAAATCACCTTGAAGCTGTTCAATATCTTCACCACCGCAGGGAACACCGTATTTAAGTGAAACGCTGTTGTAAACATCCACTAAAGGATTGATGGGTAAAAAATCACGCCCTTGCTTCGCCCTCTTCAATAAAGCTTCGATTGAGGAACGAGCCCCTTTTTTAGTTTTGAATTGGCTAAAGGCTTCTCGCCACTGGGCCACGACGGGATTCTCACTAATAGACTCCGCCTGGACAAATTGTTGGGCTGTTTGACTTGCTTCTGATAAAAGCTGCTTTAAGCTATCTTCCTGGCCTGCTTGGAAATGGTTATCCACCCCTTTAACAACTAATACATTTATTTGTCCTTGTGGGAATAATTCCCAAAAGGCTGGATCAATGATGACTTTTTTCATAACGACTCTCCATTCACTTAATAGTTTCGCTTATTTCCTTTTTTGACAAACTCCCAATCAGAGCTGACATTTCCTCGTACGATACTCAAAGCTTCCTGCAGCTGCTGAATATCTGCTGCTGTTAAGCCAGCCAAAGCGGTTTGGGTAGAATACTCATTTTCTCGCATAATGTACGGGTAAAGCTCTTGGCCTTTCTCAGTGACATACAGCCGTTTGATCTTTTTATTGATGGGGTCCTCCTGTCGATAAATGAACCCTTTTTCCTGCAGGCGGTTAATTGCTCGAGAAATGGTCGTGCGATCAACCATAATCAATTCTGCTAACTGCTCCTGAATAATTCCAGGATTTTCATAAATCCGGACTAAGTACAGGTACTGCCCCCGATTCAAATCAAGCTCTTTAAATTCGATGTTGCTGATGGAATCCAAGGCTCGAGCAATCATTCCAATCTCTCTTAATACTTCGTTCATTGCTTCAGCCCCTTTGTGTGTTTTACTTTACTCTATTTTTGTTGCAAATGCAACAATATTTAATGATAGCTTGTTGATACTTTTAAGCGAATTTTTATTGAAAGCCAAAAATTGGCCTTTGACATCTGGAAATAGCCTTCTCATCCCTTTTTTTATTGAAATAAATCAGAAAAAATTAGGTACACCATATTTTTCGCTTTCGTTATACCTTATTTAGGTGTATGATAGATTCGAAATGATCGATTGAAAGGTGGTTTTTTAATGAGCGAGAAGAAACATAAGCTGGTTGACCATGCCAATGGCCCATCACTGCAGGAGATAAATGGAACCGTGATTGTTCCGAAGGGGAAGGGCTTTTGGCGAACCTTGTTGGCTTATTCCGGGCCAGGTGCATTAGTAGCAGTTGGCTACATGGACCCCGGAAACTGGTCAACATCGATTACTGGCGGCCAAAACTTTCAATATTTGTTAATGTCGGTAATTTTAATGTCTAGCTTGATTGCTATGCTGCTGCAATATATGGCCTCAAAATTAGGGATTGTTACCCAGATGGATTTGGCTCAAGCGATTCGGGCCCGTACTAGTAAAAAGCTGGGAATTGTTTTGTGGATCTTAACGGAGCTGGCGATTATGGCTACGGATATTGCAGAGGTTATCGGGGCAGCGATTGCCTTGTATCTGCTGTTTAATATTCCGTTAGTCATCGCCGTCTTTATTACTGTTTTTGATGTTTTATTGCTGCTTTTGTTGACTAAGATCGGCTTTCGAAAAATCGAAGCCATTGTGGTCTGTTTGATTTTTGTCATTTTGTTTGTGTTTATTTATCAAGTGGCCTTATCCAATCCTGATTGGGGAGCAATGTTCAAGGGCTTTATCCCAAACAGTCACACCTTTTCTAACGAACCGTCAATTGGAGGACAAACACCCTTGACTGGAGCACTGGGAATTATCGGGGCTACGGTTATGCCTCACAATCTATACTTGCATTCAGCTGTTTCGCAAACTCGAAAAATTGATCACAGCGATGAAGCAAGTGTCGCCGAAGCGGTTCGCTTTTCTACTTGGGATTCCAATATTCAGCTGACCATGGCTTTCTTCGTCAATGCATTGCTTTTGATTATGGGAGTGGCTGTGTTTAAGACGGGTGCAGTGAAGGACCCTTCCTTCTTTGGTTTATATCAGGCCCTTTCTGATCCGTCTACTCTAAGCAATGGGATTTTGATCACCGTGGCTAAATCTGGTTTGCTGTCCACCTTGTTTGCGGTGGCTTTGCTGGCCTCTGGTCAAAATTCAACGATTACTGGAACCTTGACCGGGCAAGTAATTATGGAGGGCTTCATTCATATGCGGATGCCAATTTGGCTGCGAAGATTAGTTACTCGTTTGATTTCTGTTGTTCCTGTTTTAGTTTGTGTCCTGTTAACCAGCGGCAAAGGAACGATTGAGGAGCATGAAGCGTTAAATAACCTAATGAACAACTCGCAAGTCTTTCTGGCTTTTGCTTTGCCGTTTTCCATGATTCCGCTATTGATGATGACTGACAGCCGAGCAGAAATGGGAGAAAGATTCAAGAATACCTTAATGGTAAAAGTTTTAGGCTGGATTTCAGTGATTGGGTTGACTTATTTGAACCTGATTGGTTTACCAGGTCAAATTGAAGGCTTTTTCGGCGATCAAGCCTCCACCGATCAATTACTATTGGCTGATTCCATCGCTTATGTCATTATTGTTTTAGTCTTGCTGCTCTTGGCCTGGACTATTTATGATTTGTATAAAGGCAATAAACGCGTTGAAGAAGCCTTACTGAAAGAAGGAAGTCATTGATGGTAAATCATGAGGTTTTAGAAAAGTTCCAATGTATGCTGGTCGGTGTAGATGATTCGGAAAATGCCCAAAAGGCTTTTAAATATGCGGTGGATCGTGCGTATCAAGAAGGTGCTAAATTGATTATTTGTACGATTTTGGAAATCAATGAGATGAATGTCTACGAGGTAATGGATGATACTCACATGACTCAACAGCGAAAAAACTTAATTCACCAGCTGGAAGAATATCGGAAATACGCCGTCGCTCATGGGGTAAAGGAGATTGAACTAATGTCAGAGGAAGGTGACCCGGCGGAAAAAATAATCAATGCCATTTTGCCGAATACTCAAGCTGACTTATTGGTTATCGGATCGCGAGCTCACCATGGGATTCAGGGGTATTTTGGTACGAGTGCCTCCTATATAGCAAAGCATTCACCAATTTCAGTAATGATTATCAAATAAACAAAGTCTGGAATGCTTGGTTCATTCCAGACTTTGTTTTATTTGATCGGTAAACTTACCCTTGCGATAAATTGTCCGGCTTCCTGCTGCAGGAGCAGCTCGCCTCCAAGGGATTTCAACGACTGCTCCACAATGGAAAGGCCTAAGCCGGTTCCTGACAAATGGGTATTGCGGGATTGCTCTCCTACAACAAACGGATCAGTTAGCTGAGAAAATTGCTGCGGTGACAGAGGAGCGGCTTTATTTTCAAACGTTAAGCTATATTTGGTTGCCTGCCGCTGACCTTTAATCGTCATTTTTTTATCTAAGCTGTACTTCAAGCCGTTAGTCAATAGATTCAATACTACAATTTCCAGTAAGGCCTCATTCGTAGCAAGCACACTGGACTCCAGCTGGGCGTCCACCTGAAAAGCAGGATCAATTACCTGCTGCTGGTGCAGCTTTTTATCCAATAGAGCTTGAATATCCACAGAGGTTATCGCGATTTCTTCCTTCAGCTGCTGACTGTAAGCCAATATTTGTGTCACCAGCTCATTCATATTGGCTAGCTGCTGATCAATATCACTTAAAAAAGTTGGACTGTTCAGCCCCATCTCTTCACTATCCACCAGCAGCTGCATCACTGAAAGCGGCGTCTTCAGCTCATGGGCCAAATTAGCCGAAAAAGTTTTCAGCTGATCGTTGCGCTCCAGCATTTCCATCTCATGCTGCTGCAGCGAACGCTTCATGTGATTAATCGACTGACTCAAGCTGCCTAACTCGTTTTCCTCCTGAATATCCGAATCAGCAAAATTCAAATTGGAAATACTGCGGGTCGCCTGCTCCAGCCGGCCAATTGGTTTAATAATTTGTTTACGCACTAATAATACAATCAAACCAAACAGCAGCAGCAAAAACACCACGGTTGTCGCTATCAAAATCGGCAGCAGCGTCTGAATCGCCGCTTTAAAATCAGGAATACTCGTACCAATCATATACAGCTGCTGGTCCTGCACTAAAAAGATTGTGTAAAAATCATTCTTTTGCTTCGTTTGATTGTACAAACGCTGAACTGAACGGCCAGCCTGCAGCGCCTCCAAGGTAGTGGTGTCCACCCAAAAACGATTTAAGGAAATCCCATTTTGATTCAGGCGAAAGGCTAGCTCATTCGTCAGCTCCTCTTCGGTAGCAAAGCTCTCTCTCTCCACTTTAACCAGTACCAGATCATCTGAAAGTAGCGGCTGCTTTCCCTGCTGCAGCATTTCCTGCGCCTGCTTGACCGGCTGCTCCATTTTCCAATAATAGTACGTAGGAAAAACCCAGCGGTAAAATAAGCCAAAGAGAACCGCCACAACCACAAAAATCAAGGCAATCCGCTGAATAAATCTCCGGGTTAAGCTACTCTTCGGGTAATTCAAAGCGATACCCCGTTCCGTAGACCGTATGGATAAATCCCTTGCCCAGCTTGCCACGCATGATTCGCACAAAGCTGTCCACAGTTCTTTCATCATTCTCATTATCTGAACCCCAAACTGCCAGTAAAAGCTGTTCGCGGGTCAGGACCTGCTGCTGGTTTTGGTAAAAATAATAGAGCAGATCATATTCTTTTTTAGTTAAATCCAACTCCTGATGATGCAGCAGTACCCGTTTTTCTTGAGGAATAAACACCAATGGCTGCTTCAAATTTTGTTGGATAACGCCTAAAAGCTTCGCCACTCGTACCAGCAGAACACTCGCATGAAACGGCTTCGCCAAATAATCATCCACACCGGCAATCAGCGCCTCCACTTCATCCTCCGGCATATTTTTGGCCGTTAGCATCAAAATTTTTATATTGTATTCCTGCTTCATCTGCTGAGCAACTTCCAACCCGTTAATTTTAGGCATCATCCAGTCCAAAATCACCAGATCAAATTTCTCCTGGTAAAAAGCCTCTAGCGCCTCTTCGCCATCGGTGGCCTCCACTACCGTATAGCCTTCATGCACCAAGAAGCGCTTCAGCAATTCCCGCATCTTATCTTCATCTTCACATAGTAAGAGCTTCATCTTAAAAAGTCCTTTCTCTTAGCTATCCAAATTATACTCATTATGCTTCATTTTACTATTCAATCACGCCATCTTAATAAATTCTAACAAAAAACGATCCATCCTATCACAAAGGATGAATCGTTTTGACTTAATTAGCTGGCGGGTCCCAAATAATTAAGGTCCAAGCAGTTTCATATAATGGTTCTGTATCTGTAGTTTTCTCGTAAGCTTCAAAGACAATTCGATATTCGCCGTTAAAGCTTTCGTTTAATTGGTTTTTAAACCTGATGGTAAATGGATTAGTTACTGCTGGATCAAGCCCACTTGGCAGAGGGGTGGCTATTATATCTGACCAAGCAGTTTCTGGGTAATAATTAGTACCGACCTTCTTTTGAAGAACTGGTACCACTTTTTCTATATTTGTTGCGTTGAACCTCATAGCTGCCTGCTGATTACTTGTTTGGTTATACACCAGTGAAGAATCCGTCGTACTTACCTTTAATCCGGACTGAACAGACGGCACAATCTGGAAATTTAGTTCCTTACTGTTTAAGACTTCTTCACCATTCAATGAATGGCTTGCAGAATAGCTTTTACGGGCGGAAACCTTTATTTCGTAATTTTTTCCAGCTGTCAGTGCTTGAACATCTGTATAGATAGTCAGCTGGTAAGGCAAATTCCGTAACGTATTCGTAATGGTTCCTGCTGGATAGACAAACTGCAGGTCGCCATTTACGTTTTTGGGTCTGATTAAACTGCCAGGATTATTTGCATCCTGCCTATTTTGAAGCAATACTCCCTGTGGCCAATTCACCTTAGTTGCTGTTGAGCCGTTTACCTCATACAATTCCAGATTCAGAGCCAGCGATTTGTCCTGATTATAGCTGTCTATCGCCCCTGTGATATCACTGAGGGTGAATACTCCATTCACTTGAATTGGCTCATGAGGCTGATAAGTCCCAGCATTCAATAGAGAAGTCGTATTGGTAATTGAACGTTTTTGTTCAATAATGAACCCTTCATTGCCTACTGGTGCATTTTCATCAAAATCAAGCTGCAAACCAATCGTATCTGTATCTGATGGCACTGCATCTTGATTGGCAAAATCAAAGATAAATAGATAGGACAAGTTTTTGGCCTCTTTCACATGCTGACTGATGGTTTCCATCGTTAAGAACTCTGGTGAAGCTGTTTCCGTCCCCATTTTAGCAAATTTAGTTAACTTGATTTCCTTCTGCTGCACAGACGAAGTATTTTTATAGTAATAATACTCTGGTTTTACCCTTTGACCATCTGTCCCCATAGACTGAACCTTCATCAAGATCGTATCTTCAGGAGGCAGTCCGTTTACGGAGGAACCAGCAGAATCAATTGTTCCAAATTTTAAATAAATATCCTCTTCGCTTGCATTCACAGGCAAACTGTCGATTGATGAAACTTCATAAGCCACTTGAAGGGTAAACGCACCATCCTCTAAAGTAGTAATGCTGTTTCCTGTATCGGTAAACTCACGATAAACCTTCCCAGCTGTTAAAGCTGGATGAGCCTCAATGGTAGAAGCCTTGCGTTTAATGTTCAAGATAATCGTAAACAAAAGATCATCGCTGCCTGCAGAAGAATAGGTTAATACTACTTGGCGATCACCAAACGTATCATTGATGTTATTCGTATTATAAATCTTGTAATTCAGGTTATTGGAATTGTCCGTTGTGCCTACTGCGAGATTATTTGTTAATGCCGTACTCAAATCTTTAAAGGCCGTTTCCTCACCTAGGTTAGTAATATTGAGCCCAGTGCCAAAGCCAAAGGTAGTATTTCCATAGCTGACTGGCTCATTTATATTGGCACCAATTTCAGCAATTGAGGCCAAGTTCATATTCTCTAAGCTTGAAGAGGTCAATTGATTGATTTGCAAATCAAAGTGATTAACGAAGCTAGGCAATGCCACATTTGCTGTTTTATTCCAGCCCTCACTTTCACCGTTGGGATAATCGGTTGATTTATAAGCCCAAATATCGATCGTTTTAGGTGCTGGTCGGTACCGTATTCGTAACGTATTTTCTGGTGCAAGATCATTAAATTCATTTCTTGAGCCATTCATACTGTAAATAAAAGAAACGTACGGCGTCCAATACGCCTTTTTCCCCGCAAGAGTCGCAAAGTCGGCAGAATTATCCGAGCTGTAAGCTAGCGGCATATCTGCCGTCATTTCCTCTCCAAAGGGAATGATATAGCCTGTTTCTTCGTTCGGCTCGGCAACAACCTTAATCATTGTCACACTGTCTAAACTATCATCCACCTGACGATATTCTTTATAGTCTGCATGCGTAGCATCCCCTGCAAAGCTGGCATTTCCATTATGGAATTTTTTGCCTCGATCGGTCGAATAGCGAATCGTATAGGTTACCCCTTTAGTCGATTGAATGGTCACCCGCCCTTTTAAAGACAAGGAATAATCGGGCTTCGATTGCTGAGCATTTCTCCACTCCGGAACCAGCCCTTCTTTAGCAATCGGTAAATAAAAGACAAAGCGACCGTTGTTGTCCACTTCTCCTGCCTGTCTGACATTTTTGAAGAAGAATTTAGAATTAAAAATGGTGGCATTCTGATCTAACAGGCCATTGCCTTTACTGGCAGTAGGATCGTTGGTAACGTTGGAGGACAGCTCCAGGTCGTAGCCAAAATCCAATTTGGCAGGATTCGTGTTGAATACGTATCCCAGTTTGGTGGCAGCCAGATAAGTAGTGCCCTTATCAGTGTAAAAACCAGCTTTTCCTGCTCCTAGTTTTGCAGCAATGCCCCAGCTATCTGCAACAAGACTGCTCGAATAGCTGCCTGAAAGATGCGCAGCCAACTTTTGATCTGTCACAAACAACAGCTCGCGATAGGAAATGGCTTCCGATCGTGCCCGAATATTGACAGCCATTTGATAATTGATCGTAATTGCTTCCCCAATCAACTCTCGATCTTCATTATAATAGCCCAGCCCATCACTGTTGGTCGGCTTGACATAATACAGCTTGCTCTCATCGTCCAATAAAATAGGATCATCTACTGTATAACTAAGCTGTCGATTATTTTGCGTTAGCTTAATGGATCCGACATCCAGATCCATATCCAGCGGTGTTCGAATTAGAAAAACAGGATTTGGCGCGTAGTTAGTGGCACCATATGGGTAAAAGCTGGCTATAGCATTTGCATTAACGGTTACTTTCTTGCCAACATCCACTGCATGATTAATCGTACTAAGGGTCTGCCCATTCTCATTTTTTATCGTCATTCTTGTTCCAGAATCATCCAATAATAACCCGACATCTTTGTTAGTGGGCTCTTTTTCAATGATGGTCGTTGTAGAGGAACCGTTTAATGTGTCGCCTGAATAACCCGGCGCTGGCTTTATTTCAAAATTTGCCACTCCTTTAGAATTAGTGTTGCCGAAGGTATGGCCCAAAAATTGTCCGCCGCCTTCTTTCGGTCGACCACTGTCACCACTAATATAGTTAGGTGAAGTGATCTCCAAATCATAGGCTAATTCTTTGATATAGTAATCGTTAATGTCAAAGTCCGCCGGCAAGGATTCTGTGAAGGTTCCTCCAGACAACATCTGACGATTCACATAATAATAGTAGCGTTCTTTCGGCTTGTCATACCCTAGAAGATTTGATTTCTTTCCATCTGATCGGCTGATTTTAACATCTTGATATTGCTGACTGGGTGTTAGTGCATAGGTTCCTTTTACTAGATTTTCACCAGCAGGAGCTCCTTTTTTTTGCAAAATAAAGTCAAAATTGTAAGTATACTCACGAGATTCGGCCAGCGTTGCCGTAGTAGCATAAACGGTCCAAAACTGCACAGTAGTAACTCCGTAATTCCAAGTTGTTCCGGTGTCAAACTTGTAGGTAGCTCGTGCCGTTCCTAAGGCAGTCGAATCATTTCTGATTAAGGCGTTACCTAACAGCGTTATTGCCTCAGTATCTTTAACCGAGATAGTTGAATGCTTCGACGGATCATTAATGAAAGCAAATTTAAAAGCAGAATTACTAGTAATTGTTGCTTGATTTGTCGGATCAGTGAGAGGAATCTGGGTATTCTCTTCCATTACTGGTGTTCCATCTTCTGCGTATCGATAATTATGAAAGATCCAGCCTAAACTATTCTGCGTATAAAACAGCGAATTGCCTTCAGCAAAGGATTCCCCTTCTTCATTCTCTTCACTGAACAAACGATAATACAAGGAGAGATCAACAACGTTTATCAGATATTCTTGATTGGGATTGGCTAGAGAATAGGTGACGATCTTTCTTCCATCCGCTAAGTCATCTACCGAATAAGTAACAATTTGCTCACCATTGTTTGCTTGAGTAATACTGTTTACCCAAGCATCCATTTTATCTGTTAACAACTCTGCCGATAAATAATTGTTACCAGATAATTTTTTATATGGAACATACACCTGATAAGAAACATTGCCCACGTAATAAGCGTTGTTGCTGTTGTTTTCTGTTTTATTACGTAACCGTGGTTGAATAATCATTTGCAGCTCATCATCCAACGTTTGCGGTCCTAGATTAACAGAGCCGCTGTCAGGACTTCTAACCGTTGCTGTACGCTCAACCTCACTTGGAATAATAAAATCATCCATGACTAAGCTTTTAACCGGTGTATCATTTTCGATCAATTTGACTTTCAACGGCTGATGACGAACTAAGCTATCTCCGCTGATACCCGTCCAGAAATTGGGACTGTTGGTTGTTCCGTCTTCATAGTTAGGCAGCAAATTGATTCGAAAACCCAAGGTACCTACATAAGGAGACACATCAAAAACAATGGTCGCACCCGTTACATAATCCTTCGAAAAAGGGTCGGTTCCTGCTAAAGGGTCGACAAATGATGCCTTTTTAAAATTCAGACCCAGCTGATAGGTCACTGTATTTTCTATATCCTTTACCGAATAGCTGTTGATATTGGCATTGTCTTCTACAATCTGTTGCAAATGATCTTTTTTAACCAGAATACCTCGCGGAACAACGACCTCTATTTGTCTAGAGGTTGCCCCTGAAGCAGCATCGTTTAATTGAAATCCCAGCAAGTAGCCATCATTTTTTAGAACCTTCCAATTAACAGCCACCTGTTCAGCTTCCTGCTCGTCTCTTAAATAAACTGGGGTTAATTCTCCATTCACATCACTTTGGATACCTGAAATGAAGGTTTCATTTGCATCTCTTAAGGAATGGAGAAGATCCTGTTCCTCTTTTTCGTCTTCTTGACTTGTGGCAGTCTGTTCTTGTTCTCCTTCATCCACCAGTTCTTCATCTGAAGCATGGCTTTCAGCTATTGCTGGCGGAACTTCTTTAGACTCTGTAGACTCTTCTGTTGGCGTTTCGCTTTTTTCTATCGGAAGACTAGTTTTGTCGGCAAGCGTTTCTGCTGCACTGCTCTCTAGGCTATTTGACGTTTCACTTTCTGCTGCATAGGCCGGTTCCGTTAGTGCGACCACACTATTTGTTAAAGGAAGGGCGATTAATCCTGCTGCTAAAACAAGAAAAACGGCTTTTTTTAATTGTTTCATCCTATCCTCCCCCTTGTTTTTCAATTACATCAAAAATCCCTGCGTGATTCGTTGTATAATCTTTTGACTCATCATATTTCATCATGTAAAACGTAAAAGAACCAGTATCTTCCAATGTGCCCAAATCAATGACTTTATTGTTGTTATCACTTGTAATCGTTTTGTTGTCAATTATCGGATTGGTTTGATCAGGAACAACTGCATCACTGTTCCAGACTAACTGAAGCTGCTTCTCTTCTTCTGTTGTTACGATTACTTTTGCATAAGGACTGTCCACTGCATCTTCAACAACTACCTTAAATCCGCTAGCAGCTTTTTCAATCATAAAACGAGCAGTGAGTTCCTTAGTATAAGGATAAGAAGCCTTTGCCTTAACAGTCGCAACTTTTCCTGCCCCGCTAGCTACACCATCTAAAAAGTCGTCTCCCAACTTAATCTCAATCGTTGCAGCTTCTTGACTATCCTTAGCCAATGTCAGTGCCTCTGTGACGCCTGCAGTAGAAGAAATCCCCCCATTTGCATCCTTGAAAGTTGCTGTAGGATCGTTTACTTCAACTGTATAAGTGATGTTTCGATTGGTTAAACGCTCACTGTCAGGAAAATTTCTCAGCTCAATGCTAATTGTATCGCCTGCTTCCCATTCAGCAATTAGATAATCATACTCTTTGGCATCACTGACAGATTCCTTTAATAAATCACTTGTAAAAAACATCTCAACGGCCTTAGCTGTTGAATCTTGGGTCTGTTGAGAAAAATACTTCGCCAGAGCATAAGAACCCCAGCATAAAAAACCGATGACGAAAAGAATAATCATCTGGGTTCTGTTTTCTTTACATTTAGATAGTAAAGCTTTCTTCATATGTACCACCTAATCTATTTGTTCTGCTCGCAAATTTAAACGAATAGCGATTAAATTATTTTCATGCACAGCATTTTTCTCATTCTCCGGCCAAATTATCTTCAAGTGATAATTATGTATTTGCGGTTGTTGAGCTCCTACTTGCATAGTTCCTTCTACCCGATTATTTGTAAAATTCAGCTTATCCTGGTCTTTATACAACTCATAAGTTAGAGGTAACGAGCCATAGCTTTCCAATTCAATGATATAACGCATCGAGGTCTCAATCCGCTTGGCTCCATCCCTGTCAGAAACTTCTATTGCTATTTCACGTGATTCACCAGGAGCTATTTCTGCATTTATTGGAATGGATTCAAAACGATCCCCTAGAAAAAAAGCCGTTCTGGTTGCAGTATCTGTTTCAAAGGAAGCATGGAACTTCGAATAGGTTAAGCTCACAACTAGAGAGAAGAAAACAATTGACACACTCAATACAATTGCTAATTTATAACGATTTCTTTTCATTAAATCTATCATTAAAATCCCTCCCTCCAAGCTGAATGTTTCCCCTGCTGAACCTTTTTTTGTTGCACAAAAATTTTTATTATTTAGATTATTTAAATATCCTATTTCTTCACACAATATTCCTATTATAGCATTGAAATACCTTTTATATCTATCATTTATCTAAAACTATTTTATCATAGAATTATAATCAAAATGGAATTATTAGAGCATAATTAGCACTTTTTAAAAATTCCTAAACAAAAGTCATTTGACTACAACAATTAAGGAAAAATACCTCTGATTTAAGCGGAAATGAGATTTATTAAATCCGGAAGAAAGCCTATTTCTGACCACTTTTTATTTAACAGGAATAATCCCTTCAGCAACGAGTTGACGAATACAACAAAAAAAGAGAATGCCGACCGCACATTCTCTTTTCCTATATTCTATGCTGTTAATTTTTTGACACCTTCTTAGCTTTTCTTTTTACAATTTTTAATGCAACATGTGCAGCAACCAACGCAATAAATGGAATCGACCCGATAATTAGCAAACCAGGAGGCACATACCCAACTGGAGGCGCCATACCCGCTTTACCCAAAACAACAAACAACGAAATTCCACACAGATTGTATAAGATCAAAATTGCTTTATTCAATTTATGTTCCATGAGTGTCATCCTCCTTTACTGTTGGAATACCATAATAGTTTTTTAGGTTTTGGGAATTGGCTAAATAGTCTAAGATGCTAGGTTTGGCACGACCGATCAGCTTGTCAACACTAACCTTGTAAACTTCACTGAGGCTCACCAGCTGATCCACATCCGGATAGCTCTTATTACGTTCCCATTTAGAAATGGTCTGAGGCGTTACATGAAGAACAACAGCGACATCCTTTTGAGTGAGTTGATTTTTTTCACGGTAATATTTGAGCTGTGAACCAATCTTAATCATGAGTTATCCTCCTCTATTTCAGTATAACGCATCTGTTGAACTACTCACCAGCTTTTTCAGGTAACGAATTTGTTGACTGGATAATTTACTGCTCAACGCTACGTTGTTTCCTTGATATGACGGGGTTTAAACTTATTTTGTTATACAAAAAAAGACGCAAGAGCTGCTCTTTACGTCCTTCAAAATTACATCGCTCGAAAATTACAAATGTTTTCCTTGTCTGCCGTTTCTAACCATTCAACATTTCCGTTGGTAATGGCAATATATTCAAACCATCCATCTGCAGCAGCACCATGCCAGTGCTCAATGTCTTGATAAGTGACTACTATATCTCCAGACTCCAGTTTTTGGAAGCTTTTCCTTTTTAATGAAGAATTTTTCCTTTTGCCAAACCATCATTGGTAATTATTTAAACTACCTGTTGTTCATCTCTAAACATTTTCGGCTCCAACAGATAAGCTAGCGCACAAAGGTTATGTATTGAACTATTTACAAAGCCGAATTGGTCGTCTGATTGATTGTAAAAACTTAAGGGCAATTGGGCAATAAAAAACAGACAAACTTAGTCATTAAGCTTGTCTGTGTCCATATTTATTCTATTCACTTACTACTGCAAACGAACTCGAATCAGCTGGTCATCATTATCAGCCGGACTGCCTCGGCCATCGCGGTTATTGGTGATGAAATACAGATTATCGCCATCAATATAGACATCACGGATACGTCCGTAATCTGTCATCATTTCTCGTTGCTGATTATTAGCTAGATCGAATTCCAGCACGGCATTTCCACGCAATGCAGCAACATACAATTTCTGATCATGATACCCCATCCCAGAAGGTGCCCAGGTCTGGTTGCTGCCAGAGGTAAACAACGGTGCTTCCATACCATCGCGGGTTTCGTTTCCTTCAATTTCTGGCCAGCCATAATTCCGACCGGCTTCAATTACATTGATTTCATCGTTGGCACTGGCGCCATGCTCGCTGGCATACATGGTACTGTCATCAGACCAGGCAAGCCCTTGAGCATTACGGTGTCCGTAGCTGTAAACATAAGAATCAGCTGATGGATTATCATTAGGAATAGAGCCGTCCAAATTCATGCGCAGAATTTTTCCTGCTAGAGAATCCATATCCTGAGCATTTTCTGGAACAGAAGCATCCCCTGTCGTAACATAAAGCTTGTCATCTGGACCAATCTTCATCCGGCCGCCATGATGATTGGCTCCACTAGGGATTTCATCCAGCAGTACCTCGGTTTCTTCCCACTGGTTTCCATCTAAATGCAGCTTCACAATTCGGTTCATGCGATCACTGTCTTTTTCATAGGTGTAATAGCCATATGCTTCATTAGAAGAAGTAAAGTCTGGTCTTAAAACAAAGCCGAGAAATCCCGCCTCTGAGGCAGACGAGACCGTTTCGTCAAAATTTACCGGCTGCTCCTGGGTTTCACCGTTTTCAATTCGGATAATTGACCCGCCTCGTTGGGTTAAGTAAATCGTGTCATTGTTTTTTTCGATTGCCCAAGGAACATCTAAATTGTCTGCGATTACTTCGGTTTCCGCGTTGGCTGGATTACTGGTGGAGCTGGAGATTTCATTCGTACTTGCATCAGTACTCGTGTTCGTCGTTTCGTTTGCCGCACAGCCAGTCAGAAAAATACTGGCAATGGCACCAAAGATCAGTATTCTTTTCATTCGTATCACTCCTGGTCTTTTTTTAACGCTTTCCTAGTTTCCAAGGTACCATCTAAGAAAAGATACTGTAAAAAATTATGCTTAAAAGGCTGTAGAAAGCTAAGCCTCTCTACAGCCTTATCTATTCTATTACGCTTCAAAATTTGCTTGAATCAAAGAAAGATGGAAATCTGAGACGGAGGGAAAGGTCGAACAGTTAAACGCCACATTCTCCTTCGAATCTTCTGTAATCAGAACCGGGATGAATCCCTTGTCTGCGGCCTTTTCCAAGCGCTCTGGTGAATTATCTAAAAAGTATTTCGTATGGTGGGGAAAGGTTTGTTTATCGAAGATTTCTTCAACGGTTATGTGAAGGTTTATTGCTTCCTCCACCGAATCATCAATCTTCTTCGAATCGTCCAGTAAAACTAAACCTGTCTCAAAGTTCCTGCGTCGCAAATACTCTACCAGCTTCGCACATTCAGCAGCCATACATGGTTCCGAATTGGTAGTGTCTAAAAAAATATCTTCTGTTGCCAGCATCAATTTCTCCATATCTTCCACTCCTAATTTTCTCTATTTTAAAAAGTGAGTGCCTCACTTATTAAACCAAAGCTTCAGAAATCCATTAGTGAATTTTTTCACAATTTTATATAACTGAATTATACGGCCCTTTTGGTGGGGTGTCAAATGAAAACTTAAAGAGAAAAAAACGGTTGATCTTTCTCGATCAACCGTTTTTACGAATCTTCTTATTAAAAATCAAAAGCTTAATAGGAAATCCAAACCTCGTTTACTCCAGCTCCTTTATTTACACCATCAGTTAGGGCTAAACGAGAAGAGTAAGATAGATAGCCATAAAAAGTTTGTGAACCGCCTGTGTCCCATTTAACATGGATCTGTACATCAGGACGAATAGATTTTGTATTTGGCATTGAACTAGGGTACAGTTCATTTGTTTCATAGCTTAACACACTTCCACTAGCGCTAGAAATCGACGCTTTACCAAAGTATTGTGTGCCATCATAATTATTTTGGGTTACTCCTCCATTAGCAGCAATCGTCAACGAACTATGCTTTTGTCCGCTTTGAGAATAGTAAAAGGTATACGTATTCGCCCATTTTGCAAAATCATCAACAAAACCGCCAGTTGAAACACTGCCTGGATTAGCATTGTTTGATTGCTTCATTTCTTCAGATTTTTCCTCTTGAATTCCAATATTGTTCTGCTGAGTCAGATCTTGAACAGCATCACGAATCACACGAAATTCAGATTTGGAAAGATCACTTACAGGAATTGATGCCAACTTTAATGAAGACTCTTTAAATTCCCCATTGATAGTTAATTCCTTTGCTTCTTGAATAATCTCATCATATTTTGATAAATCGTCGTCTACGGTTTCAGAGGTCTCACTTGACTGCTCACTTGAACTTTCTCTGGAAGCCAATGAGGTTGTTCGAGAAGCTGCCGGTTCAGGATTATTTCGATAAGAAGCAAAAAATATTCCTGCTCCAACCACTATACCTAAAAGTACCACTATGCCGATAATTAAAGGTGTTTTACTGTTTTGATGCGTTCGTGTAGCATTTCGAACAGTTTGTAAATGGTCTGTTTCTTCTGTTTGATTATCATTATTTGTTGTAATATTTTCTTCTGTTTCTGAAGCGAATTTGTGTCCACATTGTTCACAAAATGCCGCATCTTTTTGGTTTGCTGCTCCGCAGTTCGGACAATATTTCATTTTTTACACTCCTTTTCAATTAGACTAACCCAACACCCTCATACCTCTTTATCTCAACGCAAGTAGAGTGAAATTCCCAATTGCATCGCGCATTCCTTCACTATTTACTACACCATTAGAAAGAACAACAATTGCAAATGGCTCCTCTTCATCTAAAACTAATCCAATATCATTTTCTACCCCTGAAAGTTCGCCTGTTTTATTAGCTACAGTCACATTCGCAGGTAATTTATTGGGAATTTTGGTTCTGATTTGTTGTCCTAACATTAGATTAAGCATTGATGAATAAGGATAAGTCTCACTATTTTGGTAGACTTTCTTTAGAAAAGACATCGTATCATTTAATGATGTATAGTTTTCTTTTCCTTGACTCATTGCTTGTTCATCTAACATTTTACGCTGTAACTGGGTATCAGAATAGCCTGCACTTATAAAGTAACTATTCAATTGTTCCATCCCAACATAGTCAATAATCGTATTCGTTGCTTGGTTATCACTGGTTTGAATCATCCTACGAGTAAGCTCACTTAATGGCTCACCATTAATGTTCGTCTGCATCTCCAGATTATTATCAAATAAATAAGACATAATAAAAACTTTTATAACACTGGCTGATGGTGTAGGCATTGAATTTTGATTCGAAATATATCTATCATCCTTAAAATAATATACCCCATAGCTTACTTGACTAGCATTAGCTAATAAGCCCGAATCATCCAAAATTTCTGGCTTCAGTTCCTCCACTGTATCAGTGGTCTCGGTACTAGATTCTTGCTGAGTAGTTTCTGTTGTCAAAACAGTAGACGTAGCTGTTGTCCCGAGTGTTGAACTGCTTTCTTCTCTGGTTGCTTTTTTTAACGATTGAGCTGTAGAAGCTTCTTCTAGCTGCTTCCCTTTTACCAATTTCATTGAAAAAAAGGTGACCAGGCAAGTTGCTAGAAATAAAATAGCAACTGACAAGACCAGTTTTTGTTTAAGCTGCTGTTGCTTTTTTCGGTTTGCTTTTCTCAATTTAAATTTACCCTCTTAAAGTTATTGACTAATAAAAGTATATCAATAATACTTACCATATACAAATCATCCCCTATTTATCTTTTTTACTTTTTTTGTTATTGTTAAGAGCAGAAGTGAAATTGATTTTGTGTCTTATTCAAGATGCTAACTGGGTAATTAATACACTTCAAGAGACTTTTTAGCACTATCATTATTGTTGGAAAAAAATGAAATAATAAATAATTTAGTTAGGGTGAAGAAAATGAAATACTGTCCAAATTGCGGCACAGAGCTAAACTCCGAGGCAAAATTTTGTCCCAAATGTGGATTTAGCTTGGAACAGGGAGTACCAAAAGATAATGAACCTCTAGATAAACGGTTGGCTAACCGGATTAATCAAATGAAAACAGATGATGAGTTAGAATTGAAGCTTGAAAAAGCTGAAGGAATGAATATTACCAGAGCCGAAATAAAAAAACGTGCTCAAGAAAAACTATCTGGAAGATATGGTGAATGGTGTAAGACCATCGTACTTTTAATTATTGTAGAATTTTTAGCTAATTTTATTTTCCGATTGGCCTCAATGCGATTTTTAGCAAATGGCTACTACAGCCTATTGAATTTATTCAATAGTTTTTCTTATAATTATGGTTATTACAACTCTGGCTATATTTATCCTTATGCAGGAGTTTCACGCTTTTTCTGGTTTTTGTTAATGATTTTGGCCATTGTACTTATGTTTTTAATTGCTGCTTTATCCACAGCTGTTCTGCAGTGGTGTGCCATCCATACATTACGGGGTGAGCGTGCCGATGGGCTAAAAATCTTCACTTATTTTGTTAAGGCTCAGAAAAATAGAATATTAAAAGCAAATGTCTTAATTGCTATTTACACTTTCCTTTGGTCGCTGCTTTTTGTTATTCCAGGTATTATCAAAAGTGCTGCGTATGCTATGACCAACTTTTTATTGGAGAAGAATCCCCAATTAAGTGCTTCAGAAGCGATTAGCTTAAGCCAACAAATCATGTACGGTTATAAGGTTGAGTTTTTAATCTTGCGTGTTTCATTCTTCTTCTGGAACATCGTAAGTATCTTCCAATTTACTAATTTTTATGTATTACCCTATCGAAATGTGACTGAAATTCAGTTTTTAGAAATGCTTTATGACCACTATATTAGTGAAAATACTGCACAACAAGCTTAAAACAAGAATACACATCCTCTTTAAGTTAAGAAGGGATGTGTATTTTTTATAAACAGTAATTCTCTTCCTATTCCTCCAACAAATAATGCAGCATCCGCTTCGGATCATCGTAAAACAGCTTCGTCTCCTTAAAGGCGATGGTTTCTTCTAAAGGAAGCTTTTCAATTCCGACCTGTGAAAACTGATAAATAACCGCATCGGGATAAGACATAATGACTGGCGAGTGGGTGGCAATAATTAATTGCGAGCCGCCTTTTACTAGGCGATGGATTTCCTGCAGCAAGGCAAATTGGCGACTGGTTGCCAGCCCCGCTTCCGGCTCGTCTAATAAATAAAAGCCTTTGTCGCCAAAACGATTTTCGATGATGGATAATAGACCTTCTCCATGTGAACGCGTATGCAACGGTTGGCCACCGTAAGAGGCATGAGCTAAGGATGACTCTTTTCCTAGTTCCTCTAATTCTGAGGCAACATTGTAGTAGGTTTCGGAACGCAAAAAGAATTTAGTTCGCGGGATATCCCCTTTTTTGACTAAAATCACCTGTTCATGTAAGGAAGAATGACTTTCCACTGTGGCAAAGTTAAAGTTCTGACTTCCCCCTTCAGGATTAATACTGTAGGCCACTGCGATAGCTTCCAAAATAGTTGATTTCCCCGTCCCGTTGTCACCAGATAAAAAAGTAACGGGTGCCGTAAAAGACAGAGAGCCTGCTTGTTTTAGGATTTCTTGAACCGCAAAAACGTCGTAAGGATATCCTTTGGGAAGTTTTGTTTTTGGCAATCGCATCTCGTAAACAAACATAGCTTCTCCTTTGCATCGCTTGTATTTCTTTTAATCATACAAGCTGGCAGCTGCTAAAACAAGTCATCCTTAACAGTTGCCAGCTTAATCGGCTATTTTTTTATAATAACTTGCTGTTTCGAACTGCTCCTACTGATAAACAATCTTCAGTAATTTTTTCAAAGAAGCGCGATAGACGATATAAATGTAAAGACTCACAACAACAACTAGCCCAGCATCGATTACATACGATTTCCACTCTTCTGGGGTCAGCACCTGATCATTGCCCCAGAAAATCAGCAGTGTATAAAGCATTACCACGATTCCTCCGATTACCATTGGGAAGACAAAGATCTTGGTTAGTTGCGAATTGATTGTCTTGCGAATGTACCGCTTGTTGGCTCCTAGCTTCGTTAAATCATCGAACAATTGTTTATTATTGATGCCAATCGTGATACTGCGGGTATAACCAATAATCCCGACAGCTGCTAGACAGATAATCGCTACATAAACAAAGAGCAAGAAGTACACTGCCATATCTCGCAGAAAGTTTTGCTTCATGATGATTTTAATGTTGGGATAATATTTCCAATTGTCTCTTAAGTCAGGATTGTCCACGTTTAATTCAATCGGAATATCATTGCCATAGGGGTCATTGGCGGCCTTGGCCTGTTCAAACTGATACTCATCAAAGGGATTGATTCGCGCCATTTCCGCTGGTGAGCAATCAACAAATAGTTGAAATACATCTTGGGCGAATGCTTGAGCAGCCTCGTTTTCCTCTACATTAAACATTAACTGCTTCAACCGATGTTCTGCCGGCATTCCTTCACCGACTATTTGGGCAAAATCGGCATCATTTAATACATAACGATCTATCCCAAACCGATGAAGAGCTGAACCTTGTTTATCGCCAGCAAAAGCTAGATCAAAGGATTCATCCGTCACTGGGTTGGTTACCTTATCCAAATCATCAAACTTATCCCAGAATCCTTCAGGCCCACCTGATAAAATGTAGTACTTTCCTTGTGGTACCTTCAGCTCTTCCCCTGTCGCTTGTTGATAATCAGAAGCGCTGATAAACTCACTGTAGCGGCTCTTTTCTTGATAGTCTTCAATAAACTCCCCGTCATCGGTCCAATCCCGTTCCACTCCGCTGGCAAGCAATTTAGCAAAAACGACCTCTTGGTAATCTGTTACCGCTACTCCATGCTCAGCAGCCAAGCTTTCAATATCGGCCTGATTCATAAGATCAATAGAATCAGGAAAAGGCAGGGTGAAATCAACCGGATTATCGTCAATTGACCAGAAGGAAACAGAATTCATTGGGACATAGAACAAAGCCATCAGACTCGCTAATACTAACAGAGCCATCACGCACATATTGCGGACGGTTTGCTTTCCTTGAAATTTCATCATACTGAAGGGGATGATTTTTTTGTAATAGCTTTGGGGCCGTCTGCCTCGTTCATGATGGGAAATCAAATATGTGAGTATCCGATAAATCCCTACAACGGACAGGAGATAGGTCACGCCCCAGATCGCTGGCAGGTTAAATTTAAGCAAATTTGCTGAGATCATCGGCACGATATAGCCTAATAACACCCCTGCGACAACCATTACCAGACCAAGCAAGCCATAGATTTTCGTCACTTCCTGAATCGGTTCGTTTTTACGTTGTTCGTTTAAAATGTCCATTAAATTGCTGCGCTTCATAAATAGATACGCTAGACCTAGCACAAACAAGCCAACAACTAAACTAAACACTAAACCGATAACAGAGCCTATCGGAGAAAACCGATACACCATCTGACTAGTGTCAATCACTAGTAAACGAAAGGCCTGCCAAATCAGAAAGGAAGTAATATTTCCTACAATAATGCCGACAAGACTGCAGGCCAGCAAAATCTTTCCTAATTCCTTATAGAAGGCCTTCGCTAGCATCCTTTTCGAAGCACCAAGTGCCAAAAATACGCCGGTCTCTCTGCTTTTGTATTTGAAAAAAAGACTTGCTGCATAAACGGCAAACATTAAACAGCCGATTAAAGCCACCGCAAAGATCAGGTTAACCTGCTTACGGGAATCTCCTCCCAGCGGCAGCACGGTTTGCACAGTTTGACTGTACATGGTCGCTGCAAAGGAGGTGACTAAAAGAACGGCAAAGGCTAAGCAAAAGACCAGCTGAACATAATTGCCGCGATTGTAGCGGCGCAGCTTGCTGAAAACTTTATCCATGTTCATGACTAGCGCCTCCACTCAGTTCCTTAAGCACCTGAAGCAATTCATCATGAAAGACAGCCGGACTGCCCTTACGTGTCAGCTCAGTAAATACATGGCCATCCTTCATCACAATCACCCGATCACAATAGCTGGCTGAAAAGCTGTCATGAGTAACCATACAGATCGTTGCATCCAGCTCGCGTTGCGCTTCAGCGAAGGCCCCGATTACCGCAGCACTTGAGCGACTATCTAAGTTTCCAGTCGGTTCATCGGCTAAAATCAGCAAGGGATTATTCATTAATGCCCGAGCTACGGCTGTTCGTTGTTTTTGTCCGCCAGAAACCTCGACAGGATATTTCTGGCCGATTTCTTCAATATCAAACATGCGAAGCAATTTTTGTGCTTTGGCTTCCATTTTGCGGTAAGGGGCATTTTTGATAATTTTAGGAATACAGACATTTTCAAAAATAGTTAAGCCATCCAGCAGCATGAAATCCTGAAAGACAAACCCCAGCTTTTCATTGCGAACCTCTGCCATTTGTTCTTCCTCCAAGGCAGCCAGCTTGGAGCCGTTTAACAAGATTTCTCCTTTTTCATAAGGGATAAAGCAGGAAATACAATTCAGCAGCGTAGTTTTCCCGCTTCCTGAAGGACCCATCACCCCAACGAACTCCCCCTTTTCAATTGTAAAAGAAACATCCTTTAAGACATCGTAGGTCATCTTCCCACTTTGATAGCTTTTCCATAAATGATTCACCTGCAGCATGATATAACTCCTCCTCTTTCCTTTATCACGTTTTCTATACTCTAATAGTAAGCAAAACAGCAGCGGTAAAATAGATAAGGCAATGTCAACTTTGTCCCAATTTTTGTAAAGTTTTGCAGGGGAATTATGATAAAATAATGAACAGGGAGTGTGAGAATGATGCGAATTGCGATTTGTGATGATGAACCAAAACAGCGCAATACTTTGCGAAAAACCGTAGAACGATCTCTGCAATTAAAGGGGCTGTCCTATCAAATCGATGAATTTGAAAGTGGCGAGGCTTTATTGGCTCAGTTAACGACGGTTACTCCCGACATTTTATTTCTCGATATTGAAATGGGTCAGCTGAACGGGATGGACACTGCACGACTCTTACGCAAGCAGGTTACAGAAACCATTCTCATTTTTGTTACTTCACATCCAGACTATGTGTTCCAAGGATACGAGGTAAAAGCCCTGCACTATATTTTGAAGCCTTATAAGGAACAAAAAATTCTCGAGGTGCTGGATTATGCACTTTCTGAGCTTAGTATAAACAATAAGCAAGCCTTTCTGTTCAGCCATAAGGGCAGTCAGCGAAAGCTGCTGCTGCAGGATATTTCCTACTTTTGTAGTGAAGGTAGAAAGGTTCATGTTCAAACAAGAACGGGGACCTTTACCTTTTATGGCAAGCTCAATGAAATTGAACTGGAGCTGCCAGATTCTTTCATTCGGATCCACAACCGCTATCTCGTAAACCTGCAGTTTGTTGAAGAAATCAGCAGTACGAGCGTCTGCTGTGCTGGTCAGTCGTTGCCGCTTAGTCGGGCGAACAGGCAAGAACTGCAGCTTGCCTTCGCTAGAACTTTACTGGAGTAGACCAATGAATCTAGTTTTCCGTTTATTAATCCTGCTTAATGATCTGTTTCATATTATTGCAGCCTATTATTTTTACCGAACAGTGAATTGTTTTATCCCGGTCAAAAACAATCGAATCATGAAAGCACTGGTTGGTTTCATGCTGTTTATCATTGTGCTGACCGTTATCCAACCACAGGATGTGGCAAATGTCCTTGGCGTATCCCTTTTGTTTGTGCTAACGATTTTCATTGGCTTCAATGGGACAGTCATCAGAAAGATTAGTACGATCGCGATTTTACTACCTTTAGTGATTGCATCTAATTTTTTACTGGAAGAAATTGGGGCTTACATCTTTTTCATGACTATTCAAGGGAAGTTGATAGACGCGCTGCTGCATGTGGTTTTTTCCAGTGTGAAAAGTTTGTTATGGTATGGAGTCTATCGGGGCTTTAAACAGAAGATTACCAATGCAAAAAAAGTGCTAAACGCTTCTGCATGGGGCATGATCAGTTTAATTTGCTTAGGACCGCTGGTAGGGATTATTTTTATCGTGATCTTTTCACCTGATACGATTTGGCTAACCTTTCCAGTGATGGGTGCTACTGCCCTAACCAGCTTTAGTATGCAGTATTTGACGGGCTATCTTTCAGACGCTTTTAAAAAGGAAATGGAAAATAAAAATTTGAAAATGCAGGAAGCTTATTATCTGGAGCTGGAGAAAAACCAGCAGGAAATCCGGAAGCTTAAGCATGACTTAAATAACCATTTAAGTGTGGTAGGTACTTATTTAGAAGATGATCAGGTGGCGGAAGCAAAAGCTTATTTTGCTGAACTTTCAACTGTCTATACTAATCAACAACGTGAATTCTGTAAAAATCCCTTAGTCAATAACGTTTTAAATATAAAATATCAGTTAGCCCAAGAGCATGAGATCGACTGCTTTATCAATATTGATATCAGTAATGTCATTGGCATTGACGATGTCAGTCTATGTACCATTTTAGCCAATACCTTGGACAATGCCATTGAAGCCTGTCAAAAAATTGAAGAGCCTAGTCAGAGAAAGCTGACCGTTAAAGCGCGCTATCATCGTAACTGCTTCAGCTATGAGATTACCAATACTACTTCAGCTGCTACCAGCAACGCAGCAGAGAATCTGCTTACTACTAAAGCAGACAAGAAAAACCATGGCTTTGGTCTGGCAAATATTCGTGAAATCGTGGATAATTATGAAGGAACGATCCAGATCCACTCATCTGAGCATGAATTTTCACTGCTGCTGGTGATTATGGACGTATAAGCTTGACTCTATCATGTCAAGAAAATAAACATATTTTACTCTATTAGAGAGGAGATTCTGCTATGGTAAAACTTGTTGCTAACTATACAAACAGCCAAGGAAAAGTCCAACGCTGGAGCTTTTCTTCTCCAGACTCAGATTCCTTCGAGGAGGAATTTCGTGAGCTGATGGAACGGGTAAACGTGTTAAGACGGAAGAAAAAAGAAGACCTTAACCAAGCTCCTTCAGTCATTCCGGTAACGTCAAAGCAGTTCTATGATTCTCATCATTCTGGTTCGGAAAGTTGGTCAGAAACTGTAAAGGATTCCAGTTTGTCGTCAACTGACCACTGTCTCGGATTCTCACCTCCGCCAAAGCAGTTAGTGATGGAAGAACCAAGTAATCCTCAGAAGGCTGAACAACCCTCGAAAATTATCAACTTCCCACACAAAAAAAGCGAATAAGCTAACTGAAAAAGCTCGATCATAGACAGTCTCATCTGTCTGCGATCGAGCTTTTTTGATCGGTTGCTTATGCACTAAGCCTTGGGAAACCTTGCCAAGCTGGCTGCATCCCCTAGCTCCTCTTCAATCCGTAGAAATTGATTGTATTTTTCGACTCGTTCACTGCGAGCCATTGAACCCGTTTTGATTTGTCCAGCATTCATGGCTACGGCGAAATCGGCAATAAAGGTATCACCCGTTTCACCGGAACGATGAGAAATCATGGTGTTGTAGCCGTTCTTGCGTGCCAACTTGATGGTTTCAATCGATTCCGACACCGTTCCGATTTGATTTAACTTAATCAAAATTGCATTAGCGATGTGTTTTTCGATTCCTTCCTTAAAGATAGCTGGATTGGTAACAAAAATGTCATCACCGACTAATTGAATGTTGTCCCCCATGACCTCAGTTTGTGCCTTGAAGCCGTCCCAATCATGTTCGGAGAATCCATCTTCAATTGAAATAATGGCTGGATATTTTCCAACCAATTCTTGGTAATACTGCAACAGTTCTTTAGATGTTAGTTCACGACCTTCAAAGTGATAGGTTTTGGTTTTGTCTGAATAAAATTCACTGGAGGCGGGATCTAAGGCTATTGCAATTTCGCTGCCTGGTTGGTAGCCTGCCGTTTGAATCGCCTGATACAGCATTTCTACTGCCGCTTCGGTACTGCCAAGTTTTGGTGCAAAGCCGCCTTCGTCTCCAACCGCAGTTTCGTAGCCCTCTTTAGCTAAAACTGATTTTAATGTATGGTAAATGTTGGCAATTTTTTCCACACCATCGCGGAAGCTTTTCCGTTCCACCGGGGTAATCAAAAATTCTTGTACATCAATGCCTGAGTCCGCATGAACGCCACCGTTGATTACGTTGAAGAAGGGTTGAGGCAATTCTAAATCCACACCGCCTAAATAGCGATACAATGGAATCTTTAGACTTGCTGCCGCAGCTCGAGCAACTGCCATCGAAACACCTAAAATTGCGTTGGCACCGAGACGTTCCTTGTTGGCTGTGCCATCTAACTCAATCATGCGTTGATCAATTCCAGCTTGATCAAAGGGTGTTTTTCCAACTAGTGCTTCACGAATTTCCGTGTTTACGTTGTTGACGGCCTTTAAAACGCCCTTTCCTTGCAGCCGCTCGCCGCCATCTCTCAGTTCGACTGCTTCACGATCACCAGTTGAAGCCCCAGATGGAACTTCAGCTCGGCCTAATGAGCCATCCGTTAATAAGACACCCACCTCAACAGTTGGATTGCCTCGTGAATCAAAAATTTCTCTGGCTTTGATGTTTTCAATACTTGTTTCCATGTTCGTTTTCCTCCTTTAAAATACGCGAAAAAACACCTGCCTAGCTAGTGTTCTTTCACGGATTGCCCTTTTCAGGCAACGCAAATAAACAATAGTTAAACAGGTGTCATCAGCTAATTTTAGCAGTTATCGGGAACACCATCCCTTATTCACGAGTAAGCATACACCTTCAAAATCATTTTTGCAAGAGAATTACATTTCGCTATATCGCAGATAGAATTCTTCGATTTTGTCTTCAAATTCTTTTGTGGGGATGGTTCCTCTTAAGTCAAAGTCATAAACATCTCCATCAGTAAATTTGATTTGATACTTATATAATAATTTTTCAGATTCTTGTTTATAGCAGCCCACATCTTCAAAATCAGCCCACGTTTTTGTTTTAAATTCTTTTGTATCAAAATTATAAAACTGCATCCCTTGAGAATCCATATAGAAAACAATGCCTTGATATTTCACTAAAAAAATAATGTCTCTGAGGCCCTGAAGGAAAAAAATACTAGAAATCCAGAATATCACCGCTAAAAATACTAAAGCCGGTATAAGATTCCAAAAGGTTATGGATTCAAAAAGCAAGAAAATACTTGCTAACCGATCAGCCTTGAGTGCTTCATAAAGTAAGCAACCTCCATAACTGATACTAGCAATAACGCCAATCATTCCTAATAACCCCACTAGCAGCATTTTCGACATATCTTGAGTAGTTATTTGAAGCTTCAAAAAATTATCGTTCATTTCCATAGCCAGCGTCCTAACTGATTTTTTATTACTTATGAATTCATGTTTTAAACAATGCGAATAGGAATCGGTAGAGTTGTCTTATTCTTCGTTCTCGTCATCTTAGATGCGGAACATTTTATTTCTTCATCCTCCTAATTATCCCGAATAACCTTTGATAATGTGAAAGACGAAGATATTAATCCCACCGAACCCATCAAATAATGTCCCTTGACCATTAAGGGTTCTTTTAACGTGTATAGCACAATCAGAATAAGTACTACGAAGAAAACGAATGCAGGGGCATTTCGATAAGCCTTCTTTTCAATATTGTTGTTCACTCTATCATTTCTAATTCTTTGGTAAGACTAATTATACATGAAATTAAGATTAAAATCATTTTGATCTTTCGTGAAATTTGACTAAATAAACGCAGCTAGCTTATGTTGTTGGAGATTATCCAAAGATGTTCTTCTATGTTTTTGTACGAGAACTCACTAGTGTTGCACAAATATTATCTGAATAATCTGATAACTTATACATTCTAAAAAATTTAGGACGTCTCAAAAAAACAGTGCAACGGTTTGCGGGTTAAACCATCACACTGCTTCTTGTTTTCATATTTATGACCGTTTTTCGATCCGTACATCATTGACGATATTCGCTAAATTCGCCCAATCGGAGGGTCTTGGCGGATCAAGCCAGATGACGCTTTTTACATCATATGAGGCATACAGCTCATTTAAATTAGTGATGACTACATCCACCTGATCGGAATAGTGATTGGTGATGGTCAGATTGAGTGAGACGAAAAACGCTAGGTTCTTCTCAATGAACAGGTTGTATTGCTGGCCGAAGGAAAAGTCGATACAGACAACGATCTCTGGCGAAATGGCTTCTAAAGAAACCTGACTGACCAAGATCATCAAATAGTGATAGAACAAATACGATCGTATTCCTTCGAAGCCCTCTTTGCGAATGAAGGCTTCGTCCATCAAATATTCTCGACAAAAGTCAAAAAACTCTAAGTAGGACTCCTCGAAAAAGGTGACGTCGAAGCGTTCGTAGGAATAAAACAGGTTGATTGGAAAATAGATCACCTCAAAATGAATCCGTGTCAACTCGTTTTTTACCGCCTGAAGTGTTTCCGGGTTCAGCTTGCCAAGGCGGTCTTCAAACTCAGCTAAAAATCGACCATTAAGGCGTTCAATTCGTTTGCCAACAGCTAGATCAGACCGCTTGGCTTCATTAAAGAGAGAGTGGGTATATAAAAAGCAGAAGACTTCCTTGGTCACTAGCGATGGTAGCCCAAGATCCGACAAAAAGTCATATTCTGCCTGAAAGGTTTGGCTTAAGGATTGAAAGACCTTTTCTTTGTTGTCGCTGTAGTCTGCTAAATGATACCCCAACTTTTCCCGATATAAAGAGACCGCTAAAAAATGAGTCAGCTTGTATTCCAAATGCTTGCCCATATTGCCGAACTGCTCAACGATCGCATCACCCGTCTGCACGAGGGTTTGTTTAAGTGCCTCATCATAAAAAGCGTACTCTTTCGGAAAGGCAAAGCTGAACAAACGTGTGTAAACAAAGCGAATCGTTTCTTCATTTCCTGTGACCTGATATTTTTTATTGACCGTGACCTCTAGCGGCTTAAACATTTTTTTTAATTCCAACGTGCGGGAATAGACCTTTGAATAGCTTGTAAAATGGTTCAAAGCAAATTCATGGGTCGAGATATAAGTCTCCGTAAAAAGATCGGCTAGAATTTGAAAGCTCATTGACTCTTTTAGGTAATGCTCCAGCAGGATATCCGAAGTGGCTTGGCCATTTTCAATCAATCGAGTGAGCTGAGTATCAGTTTCCAGTGAAAAATATTCGGTCAGCTGAAACGCATCAAAATCAGTGTTTAACTCATCGATCGTTTTATTAAATAGAAAATTTGACAAATCAAGACGGTCTTGGATCGTTGAATTTAACGCGCTTAAATCGGTCGCTTCCTCCAAAAAACGCATAAACTGATATTTTCGTTTTCCGTCTTTATTCAGTAAATTTTCTAATTCCATCACTTCATTTCACTTCTTTCTTCCGTAAAGAGCCACTCCCGAGAGCAGTTGGACTGTTTCCGCTAGATAGTGCCCACCGCCTGAAGCGCCAGCCCCACCTGAAGGCGCGTTAAGTACCGCTGCTTGATTGCTGGTGTTCGAAAAGAAGGAATCATCGATATAGTGTTTCCTTCTCTTTTTAGATATTTCCTTCTTTTTATCTGTTTTTCTAGGTTCTGGTTCGGGTTTCGCAGGTGCTTCTTGTGAACTGCTTGAACTCGTGGCTTGGTTGCCGCTTGATTTACTAGCAGCTTTTGTGCTTTCGCTTGGATCGGCAGGCAGGATCTCCTGATTGGGATTCGTAGGGTCATAGATGGCTGTCTTTCCAAAGACGATGCTCCCTTCAAAAAAGAGCGCGCTTGAAAAAAGCATTATGGAGCCAGCAATCACGATTTTCTTTTTAGGGTCTTTCATTTTTCGTCACTCAAACTTTCTTTAGAATGCCAATCGTCACTAAAATAAACAGCACCGCCAGACAGACGATCGGCCACACGATTTTTTTGATCCGCAAGCTTGTCTGCACCTGTTTGTATTGCTTTGTTTCCTTGTTCATTTTGGTTTTAACGGATGCTGCCCCCGCTGCTTTTATCGGCTGGGCTATCACCGCGATCCTCTTTTTCGTCAACGTCGGCTTATCACAGGTGATCAAGGTCAGCTTGGGCGAGCTGCTCTCGGCTAAATAAGCGAGATCGGTTTCGTCGATCGTTTTTTGCTCCGTGATGACATACTCCAAATAATCGGATAAATAGCGCAAATAAATTTTTTGACCAACCTTCGCCTGCTGCAATTTCCCGAAAAGCAGATCCGAGACGCCCACATGATGTCCCAGAAGAACAAGATTATTACGGCGGGGATCACGTTTGGGATACATCGATCCGGCGCCGTAAATCATCTGCTGCTGGCTCAAGCCTGAGAAGATCGGTGTCACCAAGTCGATCGAAGGCAGTTGGATTTCCCCGATACTTTCCAGATTTTGCGGACTGCTCTCAGCAATCTCACGCAATGTAGGCGCATCGATCCGATCAAAGGGTATGTTCTCGATTTCCTTCGCCTGATTGATCTTGGTGATGGTAGTATGAGTCGTTTTTTCAACAAATACCAGATCCTTGATAATTGGAAAAAATACCAGCAGCAAGCCGATATAAGTCAGCAGCAATAAAATGATCTTGAGTAGACTATTCTGCTTTGTTTTCCTTGTCTTCTTCATCTTTTTTCTTTTTTCTCCAAATCAGCCAAATAATAAACAATACCAAAAGCAGTAATAGAATACCGATCAAAATGTACAACCAAGTGTAATCCTTCTTGATGGTAACGTCCTTATCATTCAATTTGCGGGCAACCTGTCCATCGATAGTAAAGTCTTTGTCGAAGACCCACTGATTCGTGTAATGTTCTGCCTGATTGTCCTTATCTTTTCCGCGAATATATTGTCCTTCCGCGTTTTTATCCCCGTTTACTACAAGCTTGATGTGGTATTTTCCAGCCTCTAATGGCTTGCCGTTTAGGTGTACTGGAAAATCAAACTGAGAGTTTGGCGCGATTTGCAATCCATCATGATGTTCGCTGTAAAGAACAGTTGAATCGCCTTTTTTGGTGATTTCCGCATCGATCGCTACTTGATTGATGTAAGTCGCCTTGGAATTTTGCAGGTTAGAGACGATGACATTACGGGCATTCAGCTGACTTGGTTTAACAGTATTCAAGGCCATTTGCGGAGTTACCTTCGTTGTATTTTGGCGCATCAATAAAGCAACAACGTAAGAATACTCATTTTCGATTGCCAAGCCCTTTTGCTCAGAGGTGTTTTCAGTGGTTTTTTCATCCTTCGCTTCTTTAAAGGTGATCCCGCCGGCCATCAAGCCGTCAAACTGCTCCTTAGGCATGGTCAAATCAAAGGGTACCTGTAAGGTGGAATGGGCGTTGATCGTTACTTGATTCGGTGCCTTTACATAGTCCTTCAAGTTGTATTTCAAGCTTTTATCGGGAGCGATTTTATTTTTCCCGTATTCCACGATGACATTTGAATTGGTAGTGGCGCTATTGACTGTCACATCGACCTTTACATTGCGGTCGGTATCATTACGCAGCTCCACATTGACCTGTTCCTTTTGATCCGGTGCCATCTTCAAATCAAAATAGGTTTTGGTTTTATCGATTTGGTTTTCTGGAATGACTGGTGTTACGGCAAAGCTGAATTCACTCGCAAAGGTCGGAATCGTTCCAGCAAAAACTGAAACAAGCAGAATCCCCAACGCGATCATAGATTTTTTGAACTTCATTACGCTTTTCTCCTTCTATATGTAAACAAAGCAAGATTCGTCAAAGACGAATCTTACTTGATGTATGATCTGACACAGCTTAAGGTGCTGGTGTACCTGAGTTTCCTGGAACATCCGTTAATGTCCAAGTTAATTTCGTTGAATATTTTTCCGCGTATTTCGTTGTTGAGCCTGGAACAGCTAATTGGATACTATCCGCACCAGATGCTTCATCGGTACCCCAGTCATTTAGGAAAGTACCCGCACCTTGACCCGCTGCTGCTGACATTACTGTTACCGCAGCGCCTGGGTTTGTGTCATCGCCAGGAACTAATGTGATCGTAGCTGTTGTAGTTGGCTTTGGCGAATCAGAAGCGGTTTGGATATTCGCGTTTTTCATAGTGATTTCCGCGCCTTTTAGCTCATGGTTCTTATCGCTTTTGAATTGTGCATCCTGAGCCAAAGTCAACGTCCAACCTGTTTCAGTTCCGCGATCGTCTGTTACTTGGACGTAGTTCGGACCTTTTTTATCTGTACCAGTTGGTTTGCCATCCTCACCTAACAAATGATAAAGCTGAGGTGCCGCTTTATAGACTTGGTCAGTTGAGGTGATTTTTTGTTGACCGAAATCTAGGCTTGAAGCAAAGTCGATAGATAATGGACCTTTTGTTCCTGGATCTGGCTTGCCATCTGGATCAGTTGGGTCAACTGGATCGACTGGGTTTACTGGATCAACGGGATCAACCGGGTTTGTTTGGTCATCATTTGGTACGAATTCGATCACGCCATTTGAATGATACACGCCGCCATCTGCCGCAAAAGTTGTTACCGGCGCCGCTGCTAATGATCCTAAGATCACGGTTGATAAGAATAATTTAGAAATGTTTTTCATGCTATATGCCTTCTTTCATTTGTTTAGTTATTGTTTGGAACATCTTCCAATGTCCAGGACAAGGTTCCTTTATAGTTGCCGACTTTTTGCTTGTTGGCAGGGACGGTCAGCTTGATTCCTTTTTTACTGTCTTTGCCCCAGTCTTGGTTGACAACCTCTTCCCCATCATTGGTGAATTTCTTCTCCTCTACCTTAACCTGCTCTGTGCCGATCGTGGTGTCGCTGGTGCCATCCTTTGAAAAGGTTAGCCCATCTGCTAGAGAATCATTTCCATCTGTCAATGGTGAAGTTTGGGCAACCATTAAACGCCATGTCTTCTTGCCTGCTCCACGAGTATCGCTGACAACGAGATTCCCTTTTAGAGTGGGCCAATAGGTTGCTGTTTTGTTTGAAACCTTTTGCGTTCCAAAATCCATCGCACTTGGTACTTCTTCCAGCTTCAATTCCCCTGAAATCTGAACATTCACTTGTTTTTCTACATGCTTTCCGTTTAAATCATAGGAATAAGTAGTCGGAATATTCTTGATGATTTCAGCGGCGGTGGTGTTTTTGATACTGTCAAACGTCGTCTGCGGCAAGCTTGGCGCAGCATTCGGCGTGTCATCCGCAAAAATCACCTGAGCTTTTGTATGGGTATTAAGTTCATCGATAGATTGTAATGCATTGGCATCCGCGAGACTGAAACGTGCATCCTGCGCATAAACGGCAAATGAACGATCGTCTGAAACCGCGCTGTCATTAGGAACAATAACAAGGTTCGCTGTTACTTCCTTTTTGTTTGTGTCAGATGAGCCAACACTGTAATGGATCGGTTGTTTTCGATAGGTTTCATTTTCCGCTAACGGCTTTTGGATAGTCGCCAAGACATCAGGAGTAATGTCTTCCTTCAATAATGGCCGCCCTGAAGCCTCCATGATCTTCATCACGTCCTCTTTGGTCGCTAATTTGCTAGCTTCCTGCTCTGTAACGATGACATTTTTAGCCGTCAGTTGCGCTTCATTTGAATATTTCACTTTCACCTGATAGCTGTATTCTCCATCAGGCACTTGCCAATCGACTGGATCCGTCGTAGTGCTTTCCTTTAACGTATCAGGCTGACTATTTAGTTTCGAGGAAACAATATTTCCGCTGTATAGCCAAGAACCGGTTGCCTTATCGGGAGCAAAGCTCAATTTAGGCTGTTGGCCCGTTTTGAAAGGAACAACTAACCGTCCTTTTTGAACTTCTTTTCCAGCAACCACTGTTCCCCAAGCAGAGATAGTCAATGGCGCGTTGTTTTCCTTGACTCCTTGAACGTCGTGAGTGATCGCGCCTTTTCCTTCAGCGATTCCAGGATTTTCAACCTCATAATCAATCACTGAACCGGGAATCATCACACCATAGCCATTTGCATCTGATTGAACATCGTTATCCCCGATATATGTTTTACCTGTAGCTTTCTCAAAACCGGTAAAATTCTGCGGTGTGATTTTTTCCGCATTCGCCTTTGTTGGGTTAATGGTCAATACTTGGTACCCTTTTGTATCACCAAACCAGGTTCCCTTGTTATTCACCAGTTTGCTTGTATCATCCGTATTTTTGATCCAAGTAAGACGGTCTTTCGACGCATCCGGTGTTTCAAAGTCCGAGAGATTGACCACGCCGGTTCCTTGAGGGGACTCCAGTGTGCCTTCATCTTCGACAGTCAGCTTTCCGCCAGAAATCAATTGCCCTGCCTTCGCAACGGCCAATCCGGCATTTTTAGTTAAATGGATGTCTCCAAACTCATTGTAGTTAGAGCCATGATTCGCAGCATTCGCTCCCTTACCATTCGAAATATTCCCTTGATCCGCTTCAAGCTTTAGACCATTGGTTACATTCAATTGTGTAAAGTTCACGACACCTCCGCCATTTACCTTGATCGGAGTTTTCTGAATCACGCCAGTCCCATCAACATCCGTCCCAAAATTAAAGACAGATTTGTTGGTGCTGTTCTTGACGATCGTGTTGGTGAAATTATCCCCCTCTGATCCGCCAGAAAAGCCATCAATGCTGGCTGCTCCTTGGATATTCGCCGTAACATCGCGGAGAATCTTGCCGCCACTAATATTTGAATATTGTGTCGCATAGATATGCCCGATATTGGAACCTACCCCTTGAATATTCATGGTGATTTTTCCATTTTTCGTATTCGTAGCCCTTGTTCCGCCATCACCATACACATTCGCTCCGGCTAATGAATCCACACCATCCTTGAGATAGATATTCAAGGTGATCGTATTCTGTTCTGAGGTACCTAAAGAGGTTGTACCATTATAAGGTCTTCCGCCAGAGATACTTGTCCCGCTAGGAAGTTTAAAATCGCCCTGATAATTCCTCAAATCGATCGTTAAATTAGCATTTCCTAATAATTTCCCCGTATTCGTAATTCCCCCTGAAAAAGCGCTTGGTCCTTTCAATGGAGTACCAGAAAAGTCTCCGCCATAAATGAAATTATGTGAATCTCCATCAACTGTATGATCGGCGCCGGAACCATAGGATGCACCCATGGATGCGTTGATGATTCCGTCATGTACTTCAACACCGACATCCCCGACGATTTTCTGATCATTCCAGCCGCCGCCAGATAAGAACCAGTCAACTTCACCATAAATTACGATAGATTTAGTATTCCCATACACACGTTTGCCGGAATACCCCGCACCTTCAAGGGTGGAAACCATACCCGCGTTCATCTCGTTCGTCGTGGTTCCCTCGATGATGCCCGAAAAGCCTCCGCCGTATGTCCAACGAGCTAAATCATTGTTATGGATCGTCTTGGTATTTCCCCAAATGTACATGTTGGTCGCCCGAGCCGCGTTGCTTCCGCCGCCGCCGACAATATCAAAAGTACCGATTGCTTCTGTTACATAAGGCCTTTTATTTCGATAATCGATACCGTCCTTGTATTGTCTGCCGCCAGAATTATAGACAAAGCCAGGACCGCCGACTTTTTTATCCGCACGGAGCGTTCCTACTTCAATCGTCGTATCGCCTTCGACATATCCGCCATAACCAGCACCTCTGGCATACGCGGTATTGTCGCCACCTTCACTAATCATTCCTTCTAAAATATCTGTGGTGATATTTCCATAGACTTTAAACCTGGCTGTTTTTTCTGCAAAAGCCTTACGATCTTGGGGGCTCATTGCATCATAAGCCGCGTCACTTCCGGTTTGGAGGTTGGCGACCTCTACATCCAGTCCAGCTCCGCCATTGACACTGCGAAGAGAGCCTTCATGATAAACGCCAGCTTTGATCGTATTGCTGATGGAACCCATAATCGTTCCTTCATTCGAATTCGCACCGACAAAAGCCGCGGTACCATCTGAAAATTTACTGCTGTCAAGGTTCGTCGTGATTGCCGCCTGTCCTCGATCCGTTCCAATATTTCCTGAACGAGAGCCGCCATTAAAATCTTGTGTTAGGCTTGACCACTTGCCATAACCGCTTACCTTGTTTTGAATACCGCCATTGATATCTCCATATTCGACCCCGCCATAGAAGGTACCTAATGAGAATTTCGTCGCGGGATCTTGGATATCGATAGTGGTAGACACATTCCCAGTCACATTCGCGTGATTCGCAGTCGTACCTTCGCCTCCGCCATAATAATTCGTCAATGCTCCGTTAATGTTTTTTACGTTCACAGAAATGTTTCCATCCACCGTGCCTTGTTCTGCACCGCCAACCAAATCAGTAATACCAGCAGTGGTGTTATTGATGTTGATCGTAGGATTGCCTTTTAAGGTTCCACCAGCCTCATTCCCGCCATAAAAATGCCATAGTCCAGTTCCTGTACTATTCACCGTAATGGTAGGATTGCCGCTGACATCCCCTTTGTCCGTTCCGCCATAGACTGAAGAAGTCGCCGGACCAGAGGCGCTGGCAGCTAACGTCAGATCATGACCGTTGGTATAAATCGCCGATCCCGTATATTTAATATTTCTCAATTGGATATTGGTCCCAAAATGAACCGGATTCTCGAAGGTTAAGGTATTTGCACCATTTGAATCCGTCGCGTCCACAGGATCATTGCTATTTCCAGTGATTGCCAGTGTATTGACTTTTCCCTGAAGCGCGGTAAAGGTAATATTTTTATCCGATACGGTCGCTGGAACAGCCTTCGCGGTTGTCGCCTCACTTACTGAGAAGGATTTTCCGACATACAGTACGAAATCATTTCCACCGCCATTTGTATATAAATCGAATAATGCTGTTTTCAACCCTGTATCCGAGCTTTCATATTCTTTATACGCAGCGCCGTCACCAGCTGGGCTGGGTACAACGATGACTTTTGTCTTATCCGCGGCATTGATGACATCCTTGATCGAATCAGAGACAGCCTTTAAGTTAACTGCGGGTTTGTTTTCCTTGAAGACCGCGGAATAGACTTGATCTTGATCAACAGGATTTTCTTCCAAATCTTCAATCGTGTAGGTTCGTGCGTCGGCTTTCCAGCCGACAAAGGCAGCTTCGTCCTGCTCAGAAAAATCCGGAACCTGATCTTTCGTGATGGAATCCTTTTCGTCAACCGAAACATTTTTCGCAATTGTTCCATCGGTAAATGGATGCTCTGCATCTGTTTCAAAAGAGACAGTAGCCAGCGCTGGCTCGGATGATTCCGATGCTGTCATAGACTCGGTAGAACTGGTAGAAGAAGATACATCTGAAGCAGACGTTGCCGCCTCAGATGATTGATTAGGCTGAGAGTTAGAATCTATTGTGCCTGTTCCACTCAGTTCATGCTCTTCAACAAGTCCATTTTTTGATTGTTCTTGCGAAGTTGACGTAGGAGAAGCTAGGCTTACAATTGGCATATAGCTCATAAATATACTTGCCGTAACCACTGTAGTTAACACTTTCTTGTACACGTTCTCTCGCCTCTTTCTGTCTTACTTAGTTACCTGGAACGTCAGTCAGCATCCAGGTCAAAGTCGTTTGATACTTCACCGCGTCTTTAGGTGTCGCACCTGGCACGCTTAGGCTGACATCTTTTGTTACATTGACATCTTGTTCTTTACCGTCTTTATCCTTTTCCTTCACTGACTCGACTTTACCCCAATAATCCTCCCAAGTTCCGGCACCGGAATCCGCCTTCGCAGACATTACCAATGATTCAGAACCATCAGGGTTTAAGGTGATTTCCTTTGCTTCAGGAGGTGTTACTCCTTTTGCATTTGAAGTAACGGTCGGTTTTTTGACAGTGATTTGCGAACCATCTAAAACTTTGTTCAACGTAGTAGTTGTCGCAGTTAATTGTCCATCTTGTTTGACCGTCAAAGTCCAGCCCGCATTAGTTCCGCGATTATCAGAAACTTGTACATAGTTTTCCGTATCGGCATGACCATTTCCGTAGTGCTGCGCACGTGCATAGTAGGTTTGGTCTTTATTAGAGATTTTATTCAAACCAAAATCAAAGCTGGATGCATAGTCGATTGATAATGGACCGTTTGTTCCTGGCTCTGGTTTTTGATCCGGATTGGTTGGATCAACGGGATTAACGGGATTTTCTGGATCAGGGTTTTCTGGGTCCACCGGATCAGTTTGACCATCGTTAGGGACAAATTCAACGACTCCGTGTGAATGATATTCTGAGCTGTCAGCAGCAAATGCCGTGGTGCTGACAGTGGTTAATGCAATTGCGCTCAAAGCGACAATGCTTAATAATTTAATATTTTTCATTGAGCATACTCCTTTAGTACATCAGAATTTAAGTGATTATTCACTCGTTTTAATTGTTATTGCCTGGTGTGCTGGCTAATGTCCAGTTCAAGGTTGTTTTATATTCCTTCGCTAATTTCACTGTTTTACCAGGTACATCTAATTCAATCGCTTTTTTACCAGTATCTGCGTCGTTACCAAATCGGTAGACCCAAGTACCTGCACCTTTTGTTTTTTCAGCCGTGATACCAGCCGCTTCTTGACCAGGTGTCAAATCAATTGAAGCTGCGACAGTTCCCGATGCGTAAGTATCGCTGCCAGAAAGCCCCGCGATAGCCGCCGTCTTGATTTTTAGCGCCGCTCCAGTCAGTTCATCGCCATCAGCTGTTTTGAATTGCTCTGGTTGAGTAACAGATAGTGACCAACCTTCCAATGTCCCGCGCTTATCCGTCACCTGAACATAATTAGGTTTTTCAATCGTAGGTTTTCCTTCGCTATCTTTGAATTGATCCAATTGTGCGAAATACGTTTGATCAGTTGTTGATATTTTTTGGGTCCCAAATTTCCACTGAGAAGCATAGTCGATTGATAATGAACCGCCTACTGGAGTTGGTGGGTCAACTGGGTCAATCGGAATATCTGGATCTTCTGGATCGACCGGCGGTGTAACATCATCCCCCGCTTCAAAATTAATCGTTCCCTGAGTTGGGTAAGTCCCGCCTTCAGCAGCGAAAACCTGCGAAGTGTTTGCCGCCAGGCTTAGTAATAAAGCCGCTGATGCTAAAAATACAGTCTTTTTCATGCTTGTTTCTCTCCTTTTTTATTTCGTTTTTGTATCCATAGGAATGAAGCAATCGATAGCAATAAGATCATTCCCGCGGATTGAACTGCAACTAGATTTTGATCGCCGGTTCGAGGGATAATTTCTTTCCCAGAAGCAGAATAGTTGGGGGAAGTTTGATAATGCAATGATCCGCCACTCGCTCCGCCCACAGTACCGTTGCTTGCTCCGTGATCCTCGCCTTTATCTACAGAAGAATCAGGTTTTTCGTACGTCCCATAAAACGAGGTAGTTCCATGTGAAGGATACGCCTTCGATTCCTCCGCAAAGACCGAGATAGGATTGAACGATCCTAAAAATATTAACCCGACAATTAGAAGTACTCTTATTTTTTTCGTTGTCATCTCCCCCTTCGATACTATTTTTAAACAGATGTCGTTGAGACAATTCATATCTTACATCGCTAGTTAAAATGATTCTATTTAAAAAATTTCGAAAACAAAAAATAAAAAAAATCCCTTAACCTGTCATTAGCCACCCTCTTGATAAATTAATAGAACAACGAAACAAAAACTTATCGATTTTTGCCAGAATCGCCTCTTTAAATATTCTTTAGTTTTAAACACAAAAAATTCGTTTTAATTTTACTTATACATCGTTTTTTTTTCAATTATTCGTATTCGTATTACTGTTCTTTTTTTAACCAACTTTTGAGTGTTCTTTTTTTCTTTTCCGACAATTAATTGTCTGATCCAGTTAAAACAGAACCTTCTCTTGTCGTTTATTTTCATAAATAGAAATAAAGGTCAAAATACCAAAAAATAAACTGTTAATTTGACATTCCGAAAAAATATTTCTATCTTATTTCGATATCATCCGTTATTTTATATGTTGAAATACGCATTCTGCAAAATAGAATGATTTTTTTCTTCTGTATAAACAGCAAAAAACAGACCAACCTTAAGCTGATCTGTTTTACCATTCTTATTATTCATCTATTCTAGCTAAACCTTTGATTGATTATCTCTAAAGCGATCAGCTGCTCCGACCTTTTTTTCGACTTGACTCGCGGAACTTCACAGGGGTGAACCGATGAATCTCATCCTCATTGAAGCTTCTTCTAGCCTCAATGGACGCCGCAGCAGCCCGGGATATTGCTCAATTATTTCCACCAGCGTATTTCTCAAAAACACCTGCCTAGCTAGTGTTCCTTCACGGATTGCCCTTTTCACAAACAAGCACTTCGCCAAAAACTTTTTGCAAAAAACAGACTATTTCAACAGCATCTCATAGGTAAAGCTTTGCATCGAACCTTGCAGCAACGCAATCGCCACACCAAACAATACCACGCCGGCTATCAAAAGAGCCCACGAACTAATCAGGAACAATCCTGTAAACTGACCTACCATGAAAAGCACTAGCGGCATAATCAAAAAGCCGGAACGTTGCTGAGCTTCCTCCATGGTTTGCGACTTGGCAGAGCCTTTAACGATCAAGGTAATCGATACTAAAGTAATTGCCGGTACCAGCAGCAGTAAAATGTAAGCCCACGAGATGCTTAAAGAAAGCAGCGTGCTTCGCAGTAAGAAGACCTCCAACTGAACCACTACTAACATAATGACAAAGGACGCCAAGGTAATCCCAAAGCTGACTACAAAAGAAGAATAGACCTTCGCCTGAAAAATCTGTTTGACTGACAATGGCGAATAAAAGAGCGTCTCCAAGGTGTTCTTCTCCTTTTCCCCTACAAAGGAGCTGGCAGCCATAACGGTCGCCGTCATAATGGGAATCATTAAGAAAAACATTGGCAGAACCGAATTGAAGATTGTTTGAACAATTACAACACCTAAATCGCCCTGCGATTGATTCGGCAGTATGGTTAACAGCTTTTGAAAATCATTGGAGCTGGTAGGCGTCAGCAATGCAATTAACACGAACACACTAGGCAAGATTACCGAAAATAGTAAGGGCAGCAACAACAGCATATAAAAATAGCGCTTGTTGGCAATGATGCCCTGAACATCCTTTTTGACGATGGCTTTTTGTTTGGAATTAATCATGGGCTGGCCCTCCTTCTTCTAACAAGGCAAAATAAATTTCCTCTAGCGTCATTTCCTTCGCCGAAACACCATAAACGTCCGTACCTGACTGAACAATTTTTCTTACCAGCTTAGGAATTTCCTGTTCACTGGCTAAGGTGAATTCAAACTCGCCAGGGCTCAAAGCCTCATAAGGTTCGTCTATAGTCAGCTGATTGGCTTCGATTTGCACCTTTAGCCCCTTGAAGGTTTGTTTGCGCAAGCTTTCCAATGTGCCGGCAGCTAATAGCTTGCCTTCATCCAGCAGCCCATAGCTAGTACAAATCTCCTGGGCATATCGTAATTGGTGGGTACAGAGAAAGACCGTAACTCCTTGATTTTTAGCCAGCTCTTGAATCAGCCGATTCACATTCAAGACACTCTCCGGGTCTAATCCGCTTGTTGGCTCATCCAAAAAAAGGACTTTAGGCTGATGAATCAATGCTCGTCCCAAGGAAAGCCGCTGGCGCATCCCCGTAGAATAAGAGGTCAGCTTGCGATCAGCCACATAAGTCAGCTCTAATTGCTCCAATAGGGCCAAGCCTTTTTCTCGACTTTCCTGGTTACTTAGACCGAATACTTCTCCATAAAACATCAGATTCTCCAAGCCGGTCATTTGATCATACATGGCAGCCCGTTCGGTTAATACACCAGAAACTTGATGAATGATCTCCGGCTCCTTGGTAGGATCATGGCCCAATACAGACATCTGTCCGCTGGTAGGCTGCAGCATGCCGTTTAGTAGTTTGACTGTCGTAGTTTTCCCGGCACCATTTGGCCCAAGAAAACCAAAGACCTCACCCTGGTTAATCGAAAGATTCAGATCCTCCACGGCAATCTGTTGATTACCGAAATGCTTTGATAGCTGTGCTATTTCAATGGCTTTCATTATTATCCTCGTTTTGTTCTATAAATTTTTAATTATTCTAAGTGTAGCACGCTCAAGACTAGTTAGTAAGAGAGCTGTAGTTAACTTTGTCACCCGCTGAGAAACCTTGACTAGCTGAAAACAACCTTTTTTAAGAAATCAGCGAATTCAAGCTGCTTCCACTTATCCGCAATCGCATCATCCTGCTTCAGCATAAAGCCTAAGAAAAACAAATAGAAATAGTCCTTGCGATACTGCGGCTGAAAGTCCAATTGAAAAAGCTGGAAGCTCTCAGCAAAAGCTTCGTCATACTTCCCTGCTAAGTAATCCTGATAATAATGCTGATTACCATGTACATCCAGCTCATTCCAGATGAACTTGAAAAAATCGTGGAAAAAAAGATAGTCGCCAGCCGTGTCCCAATCAATATACCAAAGCTTTTCACTTTCTCGCTCCAATAAAATATTCTCCGTCCACAAATCACCATGCAGCATTAGAAAAGGAAACTTGGTTGCCAGCAGGTCAGGATGAATTTCCTTCGTTAGCACAGCGAGTTCCTCCCTTGTCTGATCTGCTAAACGATGCGCTGCAGCGGTTGTTCGCTGCTGCTGAAAATAATGCCTGTAATCCTGATAAATCGTCTTTAGGATCAGTGAATCATCCTGAGGCGTGATTTTTCTAAAATCAATCCGCTCTTCCATCAATTGCAGTTTTTCAGCATCCTGCTGCTGCAATGCTGGTACGGAAAAGAACGACGAAAAATAATCGTAATGCTGGATTTTCTGCTGATAACTGGTTTTGCTGCTGCATAGAATCAGCACTTTCTCTGGGGAAAAGATTTTAATTTCGCCACCGCTGGTAAACCAAAGTATCCTGCCGGAAAATGCTTTAGGCTGGTCAGAAATCAGCACCTTTTGAGTATTGGCAGAATCGTATTTCCCGTCAATCATCGGATGGTTCCTTTCGGTCGTTAAGAAAAAGATACGCCCATCCTCGGCACTGGCATATTCCCCAGCAGTTAAGTAGCGGCTGAATTCTTGAACTTGTTCCGCTCTAGTTAGATTCATTTTTCATCACCTTACGTCCAAATATTTTTTTGAACAATTACTTCATCGCGAGTCTGGAAGACCTGTGCCATCCGGTAAGCCACCAGCTTTTGACGGCCGACAGGATTTCTAGTATACACCAGCTGACATTTAAGCAGCGGCGACTGATTTATTTCCTTAAGAAAAAGATTTGCGGTTTGCTTATTTCGGCCGAAGCGCTCCGGCACTGACAGAACCAGCTTTTTCCCTTCAATTAAATACCGCGGGTTCTCCAACGGTGCCAAAAGCTCCCTCATAACCTCTGTAAAAAGCTGTCCTTCTCGATAGCCGGCATTCTCAAGGTAGCAGCTGAATTCCTGCTGATCAGCCGCTGCGATTACTTTGCGCTCACTAATTTCACCAAGCCGCTGCAACGTCTTTTGAACGCAGATAGCCAAGCTTTCTTTGCGGGCACATTCCTTTTGCCAGTGCTTCTGCTGGACCCGAGTTCGGAAATATTCCGGCAAGCTGCCTTTAAGTAGAGCTGACCAGAAGCTTGGCGGCTCTGTATTTTTAACTACCATTGGCAATAAAGCTGCTTGTTCTGGCTTTGCCTGATCGATTTTCCGAACGATGACCGGCATAGAAAGATGCCAGCCGTCAGCTAAAGCCGTGCGCCACTGTTCCTTCAACCGACTCCGTTCACTGGAAAAGTAGAACATCGACTGGGTATAAGTTTCCATCGTAGTAGTCGTATAGTCCAGCGGCAACGCAAAACGATCCCCACCACTTTCAATTTTGGGAGAAGCTTCAAAGGTCAAACCAGAAATATAGCCCAAACGCCGCAATATTCTTATCAAATCCGGTTGCTCAGGCAGCGGAACTCCTGGCAGGCCAATCGCCAAATGCCAAATATTCGTTACTTTATTTTGCGCGCCTAGACGTAAGCCGCGACCTCGCAGCTGTTGTGTTTGTACAAAAGACGAAGCTTGATTAGCCAAAATCAGCAGATTAATCACCGGACAATCCCAGCCCTCTCCTAACAAACTAACGGTTCCTACTAAGATATTCAGCTTTTTCTCGGTTAATAGTCGCGTAACTGCTTGCATCAAGGCGTGACGATTTTTGTCATCCAGCGCCAAATAGAAATAACCCGACAAATAGGGATGTTCCTTCATGCCCACTGCAAGTTCCGCCAGCTCAACAGTTACCAGCTGTTGCGGCAGTAGTAAGAACTCTCCGCAGATTGCACCGATTTGCTGGGTGGTACCTAATAGTCGAACAATCTCGTCAAACAAAGGAACCACACCATAAGCTAAGGTGCCATCACTGCCTGCCAATACCTCCTTGCAAATACGATCCGTCAAAACGACTGCTGTCAGCTCCTGCTTCAGCTGAACTTCTTCCTTTAGCAGAATTTGACACACGGCTTGCTTTTTCTCGGGAATTGCTTGATTGCCAACTGTGTCTGGATATTCTGGGAACAAATGCAGCGCCTCATCATACAACCAGCCCGCCTTTTTCAACTGATGAAAAATGGGCAATTCCGGCTGCTCTGCAAACAGCTGCTGATAAATAGTAATTAATTGCTTTTTGCCTAAAGGTGGAACTGCAGCTTTCTTCCCCTGACGCTTGGAACTGCCTAATAGCTGCCAATGCTCAGGAGTCAATTCATAGCCATGATGATTCAAGTAAATTAAGGCACTAGTAAATAGCTCAAAATTTTCATAAATCTCCTTTGAGTACTCTAGCGGCTGCTGAACAAAGCCTAAGGAAAGCAAATAGTCCACCGTCTCCTGACTTTCCATCAACGCTTCCACCAGCTCATTTTGTTTCGCTAAAAAGGCAAAATACTGCTGGGTAATTTCCTGATTGGCCGGAATCAAATAGAGAAAATCCTGATGCGGACACAGAACCTCCTCCTTCACCAGCTCGGGAATGCTAATTTCTTCATCAATCGGGCCATTTAACTCAATGTATTGCTTCCACTCCGCCTGCGAACTGTCAATTGGCGGTGTGGCAGTCAAGGAAATCGTCAACAGCTGCGGATGTTTTTTCTTCAAGTCAATCAGCAATTCGCCCCAGCTTTTTTTTAAATGATGGGCTTCATCAAAAACTAACAGCTCCAGCTGATCAACATAAGTCGGCTCCTCCTTCAGTCGGTTGTAAATGGTCTGATACGTCTCCACTGTAATACGACCAGGCTGTTCAATCGAGCCAGAAAGATAGCAGCTGTCTGCTGGATTTACTAAAAAATATTCTTCGATTGTTGTTAACCACTGCTTTTTCAAGATCAGGGAAGGAACCAAAATTAAGGTTTTACGATCCAAACGCCGGATCATTTCAATCCCTAAAAAGGTCTTGCCAGCCCCTGGTGGAGCCACCAGATGGACTGAATTATTGGTTAAATAAGCAGCAAAGTTAGTCAATAGACGCTCCTGATAACTGCGCCATTGAATCTTTTCATCCGATAACCACATTTCGGTTCCCCTCTCTTGCGTGTTTTCTCTATTATAGCCTAAATGAATCCAGCAAAAAAACTGCTGGCAGCCTTTATAGGCGTGTCAGCAGTTTTTGTGCGTGTTATCCAATTTCCAACCGTTCCAGCTCGGCATTGATAGCCTGTAAGTCTTCGTCTGCCAGCTGCCAGTTGAAGGCCTCGCAGTTGATTTTGGCTTCCTGTGGGTTGCGTACGCCTAGCAAAGCAGTATTCACAAAGCTTTGCTGAGTAGACCAGTTAATGGCGACTTGAGCGACTGGCTTGTCGTATTTTTCGGCAATCTGATCCAACGTCTTTAATAGTTCCATAATCTTCGAGAAGGTTGGCTCTTTGAAGAATGGGTAAAAGGTTAATCGGAAATCTTTTTCATCAAACTTCGGCAACTCGCGAATAGTGCCGGTTAAAATTCCTGCTCCCAAAGAACCAGAAGTCATTGTCGCAATGCCCTTGCTTTCTGCCCACTGCATCAATTCCTTTTGTGACTGGTTAACCATTGAAAAGGGTGGTTGAATTACATTGACTTCCCCATATTGCAAGGCTTCTTCGATTAATTCTTTAGAGGCATTGCACAGCCCAGTATAACGAATCTTGCCGGCTTTTTTCAAATCATTTAAAGCGGCCATTGTTTCTTCAATTGGCGTATTAACATCCGGCCAATGCATCAAGTAAAAGTCGATGTAGTCTGTACCTAATCGTTCCAATGAATCTTCAAATTCTCGCATAATGGGATCATATTTGTTGTTGCGAACCGGCTTGCCGTCAAAGTGACTGATGTACGAGCCAAACTTGGTAGCAAGATATAATTTTTCACGGTCATAGCCTTTGATTGCTTCCCCGACAATTTCTTCTGCTGCTCCTTCACCGTAAATCGGAGCGGTATCGATAATATTGACCTCTTCCTCCAGCATCGCTTTGATCGCTGCAATTGATTCACTGCGATCTACCTCGCCAAAGCTGCCACCCGCAGAATTGGCTCCCCCCATTGCCCAAGTGCCAACTGCTACAGAGGAAATTTCCTGTCCCGTACTGCCAAATGTTTTATATCTCATCTTCTTTTTATATCTCATCTTCTTCTCCTTCAATTCCTTGATAGTGTTTTTTGATTAACTGATAGAGGATAAAATCCTGCTGAGGATCCAGGCCGCAGACTTCTATCAATAGCTGATCAACAGTTCGCTGATCTTCCTTTTGCAGATAACGAAGCCCATAGGCAACCCCCAATGTAATATAGAAAGGCAAAATATTGTATGCCAAACACAGCTTCGCTGGTCCAATAAAACGTTCCTCGGCACCTAGTTTTACCGCTGGATTGGCCGTAACCCGTTGAATCGGGTCTTTGACATTTTGGGTTAATTTTTCCTGCATGTAGGCTACCCATTCCTGGTCTTCTACTGGATCAAAGGTGTATTTGGCGCTTATCGCCTCATGCGCTTCTTCAAAGGCACCTATTAAATAGGAGCGAATCTTCGAGTCCTGCTGAGCTTCACAGACAAAGGTCATGTGTTGTGCATCACCGATAAAACCGGCCATCACATGCCGCATGTTGCCGACATAAACCTTGCGATAAATTCGACCTTCCGCATTAGAGACAAACGCTACCTGTGGAATTTGCGGCTGCTCACCTTTGAAGGACAAGCCATCTATTTCTAAGTGCGGATTAGCAGTAATCATAACTGCGTATGGGTATTTCTCCAATTGTGCTTCACTTAATGGCAGACCTGCAGATAAAACCATCACTTGATTGATTCCGACTGTTTTCTGGAAATCAATCTTCTTATCTTCATCTAGGGCGTCTTCAACAAAAGCACGGAACTTCTGCGGTGCACCTAAAGAATTCACACAAAGCATAATGTTCATCAGTTTCATTTTCTGACGCAGCGCTTCAGCGAGATGATTTGCAATGCTTTGAAAAGCGCCTTCGTAAACACAGCAGAAAACGAATTCGTGATCGATTAGCGCTTCGGTTAGTCGATCCGGCGGGATAATTTCAAAAGTATTTATCTCATGCCGTTCCGATGTTTCTCCGTCAGCGACAAAAACAGAATAGCCGCCATTTTGTTGCATAGTTTCCAAGGCTTCAGTGTTTAAATCATAGAAGGAAAGCTGGTAGCCAGCTTCCTTCAGCAAATAGCCCACGACTCCGCGGCCAATATTTCCTGCTCCGATGATTAGTGCTCGTTTCATTCTATTCGCTCCTTTAGGCAATAATGCCCAGCATGAACAAGGCAACGCCGACCACCATCGTACCTAGCAAAAGCGGTACAACCTTTACACCGCGATCCAGCAGCCAGTATATAATTCCTACTAAAATTAGTGACAGCATGCTTGGCAAGATACTGTCCAAGGTTTCCTGCAGCTGCATCGCCCCGTCCTTCACCGATCCGCCAATCACGATTGGGGTAGAAACTTTAATGTTAAAGGCACACATAGCTCCAATTGCCATCAATCCCACTACTGAACAGGCATAAGAAACCTTTTGCATAATGTTGGATTTTTCCGATTGGATAATAAAGTCGCTTCCTAGGTTGTAGCCTAGCTTCAAGGAATAAAAGCGGGCTAAAAAATTAGGAATATTGTACACTAGCAGGAAAATAATCGGTGCCAACACACTGCCGTTTGCCGCCATTTCAGTAACCATCGCAGTGGCAATAATTCGCAGCGTTGCCGGAAAAATCGTATCGCCAATCGCAGACAAGGGACCCATTAACGCAGTCTTCATCCCACTAATAGTAGTAACATCAAATTCAGCCGACTTGGCATTTTCCTCTTCCATCGCCAAGGTAATCCCCAACGGAAAGCCGGCTAGAGATGGCGTGATATTGAAGTATTCAGTATGGTGACGACGAACCGCTTCATTTAATTTCTCAGGATTGTCAGCATAGATTTTTTCTAACGCTGGCAGCATGGAAAAGGTAAAACCGCTGTGCATTTGCCCAGGGTAATCATTCAAGCAATTCAAGGCAATATAACGGGTAAACACTCGATTTAAATCTTTTTTAGTTAATTTAGAAGTCATCATCCAGATCCCCCTGTTCTACGGTTGGTGTATTATTTAAATTGTGCGGTGTCAGCATAATCATCACAAACATTACGGCAAACAAGGTAATAGCAATCGTCGGCAATTTCAAATAGGCTGCCAGCATAAAGCCGATGAAGAAAAACGGCGACATTTTTTTACTGATAATCATCTTCAGCAGCATGGCAAAACCGATAGCCGGCAAAAGATTGGCTGCAGCTGACATCGCGTTGATGACATCTACTGGAATGGAATCAACAAAGGTTTGAACTGCACCGCTGCCGGAATAGACCGCCAGCAAGCCGAAAACAAAATAAATCCCAAAAGTAGAAATCCAGCAGCCCAGCACATAAATTCGCGAGGCCGACTTCAGCTGGCTTTTTTCCAACTGCTTGCTCATGGCAGTGGCAAAAACGGAATTAAATAATTTCACAACAATAAACAGGAAGCCCCCCAATAAACCAATTGGAACTGCTAAAGCGGTTGCCAGCTCACTGCCGGCATTAGTCATAATGGCAAAGGCGGTTCCGATAACCCCAGCAGCAGCGCCATCTGGACTTACCGCTGCCCCAACAGGAAACGAACCAATGAAGATAACCTCCAGCACACCACCAATAATTACACCCTGCGTTACATCTCCTAATGCCAGTCCCATCAGCGTGGATGCCACCAGCGGACGTGACAAGTAGCAGTAGCCAAAAAACATATCCATCTTACAGATTCCCAAGATCAACCCTGCAAGTACTGCTTCTAACATAGTTTTCCCTCCTTGACTCTTCTTTAAAAGACGACGCTTACCCGAAATGCACCTGGGACAGTAGCCGCTTCAAAAGCCTCTTGAATTTTTCCCAGCGGATACTTGGCTTCTACTAGCTTGGATACATCAATTCTTCCTTCACTAATAATCTCAGCCGCATATTGGAAATCATCAATATCGGCACTAAAAGTTCCTAACAATTCCAGCTTGCGGTAGTGAATAGCATTGGAATCAATGTTCAGCTCTGGGCTGGGGTAGCCGGCCGCAAAAAGTAAAATTCGTCCGTCAATCTGCTTCACCATTTCCAGTGCCTGATTATTGGCCGAGGTTGCTCCAACCGCAACCACCACTGCATCAACACCTTTGCCGCCAGTCCATTCTTTAACGGCTTCCACTGGATCTGTCTCCGAAACATTGACAACTTCAAAGCCGTAATCCTGGGCAGTTTGAATTTTCTTCTCCATCATTTCAGTTAAAATTACTTGGCAGCCCATTTCACGGGCGATTAATGCATTCAAGATCCCCATCGTGCCGGCACCAATAATTGCTACAGTTTCTCCTGGCTGAACCCGTAATTTTCGCAACCCTTCAACAACCGTTCCAGCAGGTTCCACAAAAGCAGCTTCAGAAGGATCAACCTCTGGACTCATTTTGCACAAAGCACGGTAAGTCTTCACCACATATTCCCCACAGCCAAAATTGCCGTAGTAGCCATCTGATGAAGCCACATTCATTACGCCGCGATGCGGACACTGGCTGGTTTTTCCTGCTTGGCAATAGTCACACTCACCGCACCAGTCATAGCCGACACCAATCGTTTCACCGACCTCAAAATCAGGAACTTCCGCTCCTTTGGCAATAATTTCCCCGCTGTATTCATGGCCGAAAGCCATAGGCAATGGTTGTTTGCCTAGACGGGCACCATTCCAGACACCATATTCTGACGTACACAGGTTGCAGGCTTTAACTTTTACTAAGACTTGATCAGGCTTCAGCTCCGGAATAGTGCGCTCATGAACCTGAGCGACGAATTTATCAGTAATAACAGCAAATTTTGTTTGGTTGGTCATAATTGCTCCTCCAATAGTTTTAGTTGATCATAGGTAGCCTGGTAAATTTTTCGAGGATTTTCACGATAACTGCTGTGGGTAAATTCTAAGCAAAATTCCCCTTGATACCCTTGCTGTTGAAATTCCTCCAGCACCTGCTGCAGCTTCAGCTCTCCCGTTTGCCAGGCTACATGGGCAAATTGCCCTTTTTGATAATTGGTTAAATGACAATAATCAATGCATGAGCCGAATATCTGAAAATAATCAGCAATACACTCGCCCTGACGGCTGATGGTTCCCGTATCAATAATCACCTTCAAATTCTCCTCATCTACCTCAGTCAAATAGCGTTTCATGCGTTCTAACGAGTTTACCAGCTTGGTACTTTGAGGAGTTAACGGCTCCATTGCCACCTTAATACCATAGCTTTTGGCAAATCGACTTAACCAATGCGCCATTTCAACTGATCGCAGCCAGGCTGCAGCCGGATCCTCATCGTGAAATGCCCAGCCGGAAGTAATCATAATCCTCGGACATTCCAGCTCATGGGCACTGTATACCACGTGGCGAAAATAGTTTTTAGTCTGTCGAATTGCTTCGGTTCCCTTAGCAGCCAAGTGGAAAGGCTGTGGGCAGCTTTGTCTGGGACTCAAGCAGCTGACAGATAAGCTGAACTTTTTCAGCAGCTGCTGAAAAGTCAGAGTGTCCGTGTGGCTGTATGAATCAATGAAAAAGTGAGTCGGACAAGCCCAAAGATCAATCGTTTGATAGCCAATTTCACTGATCTCTTTTAGAAAAGTTTCCAGTTGATACTGCTGGTAGCAGTGATTCATCGGGGCAAAGCGCTGCATCTTACCAGCGCCCTTCAGATTTGAACAGCTTCATATAATGCATTAATTTAGCTTTGTAAGCATCGGCGCCTACAGCGAAAAGCTGCTGCATGTTCATGCGTTTAGTCGTGAACTCATCAGTGTCTACTCCCTTTGGTACTTTGATTTCTAAATTATTGGCATAGCTGGCTTCCATCGCATCTAAACCAGCCATTACTAAATCAGTGTTTAAATTAACCTTTTGAATGCCATGTTCGATGGTTTTGCGCAGATTGTCATCGCCGGAACCAGATCCGCCATGCAAGACTAATGGCTGTTCAATTTGAGCGGCCAAAGTATCCAGCAATGGGAAATCAATTTTGCATTCACCTTGGTAAACACCATGAGAGGTACCAACAGCTACTGCCAAACAATCGACATTAGTTTGGGCTAAGAAATCGGCAGCCTCTTCTGGTCGAGTCAACCCAGAATCACGAGTCTTATCGTATTCAAAGGCTTGACCGACATGTCCTAACTCTGCCTCTACCGAAATTCCGCAGGCATGGGCAAACTTAACAATTTCCGCGGTTTCCTTCACATTGTCCTCAAAGCTGCTTTGAGAGCGGTCAATCATGACTGAACTAAATCCGGCTCGGATCGCATTGGCGATATCTTCAAAGGGTCCGCCATGATCCAAATTGACAGCAACCGGTACTTCTGGATAACGACGTTCATAAAAACGAGCAATCTCAGCACATTCATAAATGCCGTGAACCCCTGCAACATCCAAAATAATTGGTGCCCGCAGCTCCTTGGCGGCTAAAAAACAGGCTTCTATCGTTTCACGGTTAAACACATTAGGTGCGGCCACCCCGTATCCGCCTTTCTTGGCTTCCTTTAACAGCTGATGCATTGGAATAATCATTGTTTTCCTCCTATTTTTTCCTTCAAAAATTACTCTCGTTTATTTGTATTGAACAATTGAATCGGTGGGAACCTGTTGGATTTCTACGCTGACTCCAGTTGAAACCAGCTCCTTCAACTGTTCCTCTTCCTGCGGCAGCAGATTAATGGCTTTTGAGATATTTTTGGTTCCTTCTCGTGCTTTAGTTCCACCCAAATTCAGTCGCTTAATATCCGGGATTGCCTGGATCAATTGATAAGCATCGTCGATTGAAGCTACAACAATAAATAGTTTGTATTTGTCGGTTTTACCGGCTTGAATCGCTGTAATTGAATCTTTGACCGTCTTGATAACCACCTTAATATTGTGGGGACAAGCCATTTTCAAGGTCGCTTTTTGCAAGGCATCGTTAACTACACTATCGTTAGCTACCAAGATACAATCGGCCTTGATACTATTGGTCCAAGACAAGGCTACCTGTCCATGGATTAAGCGATGATCAACACGCACTAATTGGATCATTTCATTTCCCTCCTAAAATTCGTCTTCTGTCATGTTCAGCTGCAACTGATTGCAGTAAGTAAATCCTTCATTGGCACTAGCCATCGCCTGAACAATCGCTGTCTGACTGTCGGCTTCTTCGTTGGACAACTGCACCAGCAAATCAATTAAAAACGCCAAGTTCATGCCCGAAATCAAATGAATGTTTTCGCCTTTATTGATACGCTTCATCCATTCATTGTTTACACTGCCGCCAAATATATCGGAAACTACAAACAATTCATTGTCCTGGTTTGCCTGAATGATCTGGTCGATTTCTTTTTCGACATCTTCATGCTCCCGGGTGTAAGCACAATAATAATCAAGATTGGGAAAATCGCCAGCGATCATCTTGACTGTATCTACCATGCCTTTGGCTAACCAACCGTGGCTGAAGCATAAAACCTTCCTCATGGAATCCCTCCTTTTTCCTCTTCGCTTTATTAAAAGCAAGTCCTGTGCCAATTACTGTTCATCAATAAAAAATAAGCCAAAATCCTACTGCTGCAAGGACTGCGGATTGAATGCAAACAAAAAGTGACACTATCTTTTGCAAAAAGACAGTGTCACTGATTTCTTTATTTAGTGTCACACAAAGTTCTGAGTGATATTGTAAATGTAATAAGCCTCTTCTACCGGCAATGTAATATTGTACAACTGCTCGATTGGGTGAAAGGCCGTTTGGATCATGGAACAAATCTGCTGCTGGTTTCGTAAAAATGCTTCATCCTGCGGCATCGTGTCCATCTGCTGATTGCGAATCAGCCGTTCAATCATGCAGCTGACGTGCACATACAACGTCAGCTTTTGATTATTGTTCAGCTTGCGATTGATAAAGCGTTCCAACGTTTCCATACAGGGCTCAATTTGGGAAATGACTTTAGTGCTGTCCAAAATCGTTAAGGAATCAATGATCTTATTCAAGGACAGATTCTTAATCATTTCATTGTTTACCACTTCTGCCACTTCCTTGGCGGTATGCTGTTCCAACAGCTGCAGCAGCCGATTGTCCTTATCGGAAAACAGATCCTCAATTGAAATAAACGGCAGCTGCCCCAGCTGCGGATCAGCCGTGCCGATTAAACCGATCACTTCATTCGTTTTGAAGACCTCTGTTTCAAAGCCCTTTTGCTTCAGCTGCTCAAAGTCTTGAGCAATAAATTGCAGCTCGCTTTCGGCTGGTACAATCTTAGTGAACAATTCCTTTAGTTTAATGGCAGTCCCAAACCCGGTACTGCAGGATATAATCACTGCCTTCGAAGCTTTCTTCTCTGGGTAAATCAGCTGGCAGTGAATTTTTCCGGTTTCCTTCATCTTCTCAGAGATTTCAAGAATACTTTGCTTTTGCTGGATTAGATCACCGCCCCATAAAGCCATTTCAGTGGATACATTGTTGATCAGTACAATCGGTGAAGTAATATTTTTAACTAACTGCTTGCCAATATTGTGAAGCGAACCCATATCCACCAGCACCAGCAATCCTTCCTGATAGTCGTAGCTTTCTACATATTGCTCAATGCGTTCAATTAACTCGTCAACACTAACATCCAGCGGCATATCAAAGGAATCAAAGATATGCGCCTTTAGCATTCGGTTCACCACACTGCTGATACTGCTGGCAGTCGCATAGCCATGGGCGATAATTAGGCCGCCAATCGCTTTGCTCTCAACCGTTTTTCCGGCAATTTGCGTGAGCATAATAAATAGCTTATCAAACTGACTTAAGGACAAATCTAAATTGTTTTCCAGCAGCTGAAACAACGTGGGGGTATTTTGTTTACTCATTTTATAAAGGTATTGGTACAGCTCCTGCAGCTCGGCTTTTTCTATATTAAACTGCAGTGCTTCGGTTCGTTTCAATAAATAATTGGCAATCATGAAGATGTCATTGCCGTTAGACAGATGGTTCTGAGCGTGCATCACCAGCTGGAAGGTCTCCTGCACCTGACGAATCATGTAATTCAGGATTTCCTGAGAAGTACTGACATCATTGAAAATCAATTGATCAATAAACGAATACAATTCCGACATCGCCTGCTCCTGAAAATCGACAAAAGTAAGCTGCTCCTTTTGCAGGGCCTTAAAAAGCTTTAGTACCCGGCGAATCATCTTGTCAGCATAGCGATTAAACAAGGTAATTTCCTTAGATACCCGAATCTCCATCGCCGGAGTAAACAAAACCGGTTCGTTCAAGAACTTCTTCTCATTTAACAAATCCAAATTAGCTAAAAGCATTTCCTCAGGCACGGAATTCCGGCGAATATCTACTGGATTTTTTCCCTGCTGCAGCGAATACTCGCGGGCACAAACCCGTTTGATCAAATTCTCCACTTCTCCAATATTACCTTTGTGCTGAGCATGCGTCAGTAGATGGATGACCGTACTGGACACCCGCAGTGAGCATTGCAGGACACTGGCTTCTTGCTTCAACATCAAGTAAATCAAATCCTGACGCTCCTGATAGGTTCGCTCCGCAAAGTTCGGCAAATGACAAATCATAGGAATTCGCCGTAAAAAGGTCGGCAAAAAACTGCTTTGCACTTCTTCAGTTGTGGCAAAAATTAACCGAACATTGGCTTTCCGCAGATTGTCCGTCTCCCCAATCCGACTGAAAACCTTCTGATCCATCAAAATAAATAGCTTTTCTTGTCCTTCCGGCGATAATCGGTGAACCTCATCCAAAAAAAGGATACCACCTTTAGCCTCTTCGATTAAACCGCCACGGTCACTATCCGCTCCGGTAAATGCCCCACGTTTGTAGCCGAAAAGCTGACTGGATAAAAGCTCCGGATTGTTGTAGTACTGGGCACAGTTAAACACAATAAACGGTGCCTTTTCGCTCAAAATATTCTTTGCTAGGCTGTATTCATAAACTAGACGAGCCAGCATGCTTTTCCCAGTTCCTGACTCCCCATGCAGCAGGATCGGTAAGCCTTCTGGATAAATCGCCGCGGAAATCAACTGCTCAATTGGTTCCTTCAGACTGTCGTTGCGGCCGATCACTCGATCAAAAGCATCGACTCCTCCCTGGCGCTTCAGCTCTCCGATCGAAGCGTACACCGCTCCCTCCAAAGCACAATCTAAAACGGTTTCAACAAAATTCCGACTAAAAAAATAAACTGGCCGGGAATTGATTTTGATTAACAACGACTCTTCCACCAGCTCGTTCAAATACTTACTAGCGGTGTTGCGCTTAATGGTAAAGTAATCACAAATTTCGTTAGCAATCACTGCTGCTGCTTCATCCAATTGATTGACCTGTTGATTTTTATCTACTACAAATTGATATATTTTCTGCTTCACAAGTATCATCCCCTTTGATATTGTTCGACATTTCACGTATATAATTTAACAGACAAACTATTGGTTAGCATTATAAGCTAGAAACAGAGAATCAACAATAGCTAAAATGGCCTGCCCAAAAAGAAAGCAGGTGATTTTGAATAAAAAAATCAGCATTCAGCCTGGAAACTGAATGCTAACTTTTTACGATTAATGGTCAATTTTCACTTTCTTAACTGCTTCTTTGGTATTTTGCAGCAGCTCAATGGTTTGATCGTAATGTTTTGCTGCATAAGACAGGAAGAAGACATCCACTACAAACAGCTGCGCCATTAAAGAAACGGTGGCTGCCGCACGCAAAGGATTCTCCCCTTCGTGCTCACTGACCAAACTGATGGTGGCGATGTCGGCCAATTTTGAACCCCCGAATGAGGTTAAGCCAATTACCTTCATTTGTCGCTCTCGAGCTAATTGTGCTAAACGAATTGTTTCCCGCGTTTCGCCAGAGTTGGAAACTCCGATAAACAGTGAGCCTTCACCGACAGAAGCCATCATTCCAGCCATGTGATGGTAATCCTGCTCAAAGATCGTCACCTTTCCTAAACGAGAAAATTTTTGATACATATCTTGGGCGACCAAACTGGAGGCACCCACCCCGTAGATATAGATCGTCTGTGCGTTTTCTACCAATTCTACACATTTTTCGACGGTTTCATTGGTTAAACAGGCCACATTTTTGTTTAAGACATAATCGATTCGAGCCTTCAATTTCGTTTTGATGGTATCAGGATTGTCTTCTTTATCAATATCCGTATAAACCTCAACTTTTTGCTGGCCGATGTCTGAAGACAGCTGCAGCTTCAGCTCGGTAAAGCCGTTCAAACCGATCGAACGAGTAAAACGAATAATCGTCGCAGGACTAGATGCAGCCTCTTTGGCTAATTGACTGGCCGTATAACGAATTACCTTTTCTGGCTTTGCTAAAATATACTCTGCTAAATTCCGTTCAGACTTACTAAGGGTAGGCAGCTTGTCTCGAATTAAAAATAGAATATCATCGTTCACAAAAGTCAGCTCCTCGTAAAATTGATATCAGAGAATCCAAGATCTCTGATTTTGTACTAATCCTTTTTTATCCTCTTCGTGAATATTTTACAGGAAGCCCTACTATTTAGATAGAGAAAATTCAAAAACTCCGGTATCGAACCGGAGCTTTTCAAAGGTTATGCAATATCGCCATCAATCGCTCGTTGCGGAACACCAAACAGATACGTTACGATAAAGCCGCCAAGATAGCCGGCCAAAAGTCCTGCCAGATAGCCCCACCATTTGCCATCAGCAATCAACGGAAGCAGCGCCACGCCGCTTGGGCCAATTGTCGTCGCCCCAATGCCGCCGATTAAACCAATTACGGCACCACCAATGCCGCCGCCAATACAAGCCGTAACGAAGGGACGTCCTAATGGCAAGGTCACACCATAAATTAATGGTTCACCGATACCTAAAATCCCTACTGGCAGAGCCCCTTTGATCATTTCTGTCAATTGATGATTTTTACGACATTTGATCCAAAGAGCCACAGCAGCTCCAACCTGTCCTGCACCAGCCATTGCCAAGATTGGCAGCAGCAAAGTCATTCCAGATTGATCAATCATTTCCAAATGAATAGGTGTCAAAATTTGGTGCAAGCCAAACATTACCATCGGCAGGAATAACGCCCCTAAAGCAAAACCAGCAAATGCACCACCAACATTCAAAATCGTATTAATCGCACCAACTAAGCTGTTTGATACAGCTCCCGCAAAAGGCATCAGGATGAAAATGGTGATTAAACCAACCACTAGCAAGGCAATCGTTGGTGTAACGATAATGTCAATTGCTTCAGGAATGATTTTGTGCAGACGTTTTTCCAGCATTGCCAATAACCAAACTGCAAGGATTACCCCGATAATTCCTCCTTGCCCAGCAGCTAAATCGCCACCGGTAAACAAGTTTTTCAAGGGTTCTTCCACATTCATTCCATTTAACATAGTAACGCCGCCGATGACTCCTCCCAGGGCTGGTGACGCACCAAATTCAGTCGCAGCGTTAATCCCTACATAGATAACCAAATAGGTGAAAATACCATTCTTGATGATATTCATCACTGTTACATATTGCAGCCAGTCGCCGGAAAGCTGTCCCCCAGTAATCATGTTTCCTAAGACAGAGGCTATCCCGCCAATGATTCCTGCGCCAACAAAGGCTGGAATCAGCGGTACAAAGATGTTGGAAATTGATTTTAACGCTCGCTTGAAGGGGGTGTTCTTATTGGTTTTCGCTTTTTGCTGCGCCTTAACCTCTGCCGCCCGCTGCTCGACTTTGGCTTTGCCGCTTAATTCTGGTTCAGCATTGGGAAATTCTTCCCCTAGCTTAACGCCCGCCAAACCAACCATTTCATTAGCTACTTTGTTGACTGTTCCTGGACCAACCACCACTTGCAGCGTTTCATCCTCGACCACACCCATGACGCCTTCAACTGCTTTCAGCTTTTCCAGGTCTACTTTGTCATAGTCTTTAATTTCCATGCGAACTCGCGTCATGCAATGAACGATTTTATTGACATTGTTCATGCCACCAACATTTTCATAGATTTCTCTTGAAATGCGTTTGATTTTGTCTTCTGCCATTTTTTTACCTCTCCTATAAAGTATTCTTGATAAAGCCTCTGCCTTGAATCAGTTTCTCTTCTGCTGCTTCTTTGCTTGAACCAGTTAGAATCATCACGATGGCTACTTTGACACTCTCGCCGGATTCAGCGAATGCTTGACTAGCTGTTTCGTAGGTACAATCAGTCGCCTCCATGATAATTCGCTTGCTGCGTTCCACTAGTTTTTCGTTGGTTGCCTTCACATCTACCATCAAATTCTTATATACTTTTCCGATACCAATCATCGACAGCGTCGAGATCATATTTAAAACCAGCTTCTGAGCTGTTCCCGATTTTAGTCGGGTTGATCCAGTCAAAAATTCTGGACCGACTTCAATCTCAATTGGGTATTTCGCGTATTTACTGATCACCGCATCGCCATTGCAGGATAAGGAAGCCGTTGAAGCACCGACTTCTTGGGCATACGTTAAAGCACCAATTACGTAAGGGGTTCTTCCGCTGGCAGCAATTCCGATGACCATATCTTTATCCGTCAGGTTCAGATCAATCAAATCTTGTCTTCCTAGTTCTTGAGAATCTTCAGCACCTTCAACGGCAACCGTCATCGCTTTTTCTCCGCCTGCAATTAGTCCGACTACCATTTCACTGGAAACACCAAAGGTTGGCACACATTCCGCTGCATCCAGTACTCCTAAGCGTCCGCTAGTTCCCGCACCTAAATAAATTAAACGGCCTCCTTGATTAAAGGATTGGATCGTCGCTTCAATGACTGGCTCAATTGTCGATAGCTTTTTCTCTACAATTTTGGCAACCTTTTGATCCTCTTGATTCATCAGCTGAAGTGCCTCTGAAATCGATAGTTCATCTAAATTCATCGTTGCCTGATTCCGTTTTTCTGTAATCAAATTTTCCAAATTAATCATTTGCCTGCTCCTACTCTTTCTTTTGTTCAATTAACTCAAAGGCCACCCCTGCAGTCACCAGGTTTAGCAGCGGTAAATCTTCAGGGCATATCGCTGCCACAACATTTACCTTTTCATCTGCGGGTAAGGCTCTTTTGATAATTTGAATCTCTCCCATATAGCGTTGATACTTCTGATTATCAATTGTCACAGCACCAATTGGACGTGCAACAGTATTTTCTGGCGGGATTGAATCAATGTCTTGAAACCTAGCATCTGCGCTGCGAATTACATCCCTGGCTTCGTCTTGACGATTCCGGTGTGTGCGCAAAATCATTGATCGATAGTCCTCAACCACCTTTTGAACCCTGAGCACTACTTTCTTTTCCTGTGAAAACTGCTGCCATTGCTGCAAAGTGGACATTTTAATCTGCGGGTCTCCAATGTAGCAAGCGTCACAATAGCCCTGCGTTTTCAATTCCCAGCTGGCAAATAAAGGATGAACCTCTCGATGCTGCTCTAGTGTAGGCAGTCCTCGCTTCAACGGGCCTCGTCGTTCCTTGTCACCAGCAACAAAAGCTACTACCCGAAAGGATTGCTTTAACCACTGGTTTTTAGCAGCCGCCCACTTATTATCTAGGCCCGTTTCAGGTCTTGGATAATAATTGTGCCATGCCTCAAGCTTTGAAAAATCTGCGCCTAATTCCTGCAACTCCGTTAGGTCGTCTGGTGTAATCGTGCTGGCGTTTAAACCGATTTCAATTCGGTGTGTCAGCTCAGCAATCGTTTGATTAGAAATACCATCATCCATTCGCAAACCAGTGACCCCCAGCTGCTTCAATTCCTCCACACGTTGCAAGGAAAATCCCGCCTTTTCCAAAGCATTCGCTGAAATATCAACCATCAGCTTCATCGATAACGCTTGCGCCAATGCACCCAGTCTTTGCAATCGCTCTTTATACTGCGAAGCATCCTCTTCTGGAATGTGCAGAGAAGAAAAAATCCCTGTAAAACCCGCCTGATGTGCTTGGCGAATATACGCTTCTTGCTCGCGGCTCATGTCCTGATCCAAAAATACTGAGATACCGTCCATAAAACTGCAACCCCTTTCATTCACAAACACATTATACACATTTAGGAATATTATTTCAATATATATTTTCAAATTTCCCATTTTCGGAAATATTATTCCTAAAAAATCACTCAGGTTATTTAATGTTGCCCTTCGATAAAGGCACTCTTGATTTCTTGTCGCTTTATTGTAAGACAGCATTTACCCGTTAGTATTTTGATCCCAAAAAAGACTGTATCCTCCATTCCTTTTTAGGAATTTTGTCTACAGTCTGAAGCTATGTCTCTTTTATTCTTTGTCGTTTCATCGAAAAGTATGTCCGGGTTTCGTTCAAGGAAAACATTTAACGATACTCTTATACTCGGGCAAGCGATATCCTCTCTCTTGCTCGCATTTTGATTAAGAAATCCTGCACCTTGCGTTCCAGTGTTAAAAATTTTTTCAGCATTAAAATAACAAATATTCGTGTGAAAACCAGAATGCTTTTGAAAGTGATGCTGGCGTGCCAAAAAACAAAAGAAATTAACGAAAATACTTGATTGTAAGTCACCTTTCACTTTTCTCTTCACGAAAAAAACTTACATAAAATAACCACTGTTATATTACACGTGTTATAAATAGTTTTAACAAAAGTGACTATTAATTGCAATTTATTATTGAATCATGAGATTTTTTACGGTATTCTATAACCAAATTATTAGAGCATTTACAACAATACAACAAACAAAAAAATTAGAATGATCACATTTTTGCTACAACTAAACCATTTAATGCTTACGAGGAGATGTAACTATGACAGCGAAATCACTTATGAACAAATCAGCCCAGCCCTTCGGAAAAAGACAGGTCTTCACCCTAAAAAAACGCGAGACTCTTTCCAGCCGCTTAGAAGCTTTTTTATCGGAAACCAAAAATACTGCGTTTTTCATTCAATTTTGTGTAGCCATCATGGTACGCAATGCGTTTAGTCCGCTTGATCTATCCTTTGTCGCAAAAAAACAAGTGCGCGACTTATTCCTAACTGGCGAAGTTCCGGCCTCCGTTCGTCATTTATGCATCTACTTCCAAGATTATTTTACCACTGATAAAGAATGGCAAACTGTCATCAACCGCCTATACAAAAACCAACAAGAATTCAACGAGCTGACGCAACAAGCGCGTTTACAGATAGAACCCTTGCGCCCTGCACTAATTTCTGGGGAGCAACCCGTCGACAGCAGACAAAAATTGAAGGCCGGCTTCTTAGATGAAGCCAACAAAATGCATACTTGGAGCTTAAGTAACGTAGTGTGTCTGCGTTCACCTGAAGAACATCGGGCTCTATTAGATATTTTAGGAAATTTAACCGTTTTCCAAAAGGATGGCCGGCGTCAATTCACCCAAGTGGTTTGGCTGGACTTTGCCCCTGATGAACGCACCCGCAACTTCGACATTCGCAATGAAGAAGACACGGCGGAAGAAGCAGGCGAACAATTAACCGAACAGCAAAAAAAAGCTTCAGCTAAAAAGGCCGTGCCAAACGATGGTGATAAAGCAGACGCAGATACTGAGGCTCAGTCAGCTCCGCCCGTTAATCAGTCAGAGCAGACACCATCTTCGAATGATACGAAGAAGAAAAAAGCCGGCAAAGTCCCAACGGATCGGATACCCAGCTGGAAAGACTTGACTGCAACTGGCAAAAAAAAGAAAAAAAAGCGGAATCTTGAGCTGGAAAAAGCGCTGCGCAAGAATACCAGCAAGAAAAAGAACCGGAAGCGGAATAGGCGGAAATAGCTGTATGTTGGGAAAACAGAAAAAGCCCCAGCAGCCAGCTTAGGACTTAGTTTACGAAGGATTAAATTCCTAGTTTTGGCAATTCCTCCAGCTTAGTGAGCTCCAAGAGTTCAGGAAGATCCGCTGGTCGACTTCGCTGATGCTTGTTGAACCAGATAGGAATTAATCCGGCATTTATTGCACCGTGGATATCTGCTGTTAGGCTGTCTCCTAACATAAACGTTGCTTCAGCTGCAGCACCACTTCTTTTTAGGCATTCGTTGAAAAACTCAGGATCAGGCTTTTCATACCCTATTTCGTCTGAAACATAAGTATCGTCAAAAAAATGAAGCAGCTGGGCCTTTGCTAACCGTTTGAGCTGCGTGGCCAAAATACCATTGGAAGCTGCATAAAGCCCATAGCCTTTCTGTTGTAGATAGGACAGCATTTCGAGTGCGCCCTTGATTACCACAGCTTCTTCGCCTAAATGTTGCTGGAACATGGTTTGGAATCGTTGATAAGGTTGGGATGACTGCGTCTGCTCTAAAAATTGCCGAGCTCTTTCTCTCAGCACCTCTTCAATGGTCAGCTCTCCTTTTTTCTGTTTGGACCAAAGCATTTTATCGATTTGGCGATAAATGGCTAACGTAGCTGATGAATACCCGATGTCCAGCTGTTGGCAGGTCTTTTTCAGCGCCTGCTCACTCCCCTTTTCGTAATCTAAAAGGGTATCGTCAATATCTAAAAAAATAGTTTTCATTGGGTTCCCCTCACTTGTTTGATGGTTTATTTATTATACCAGAGGAGAGCTTAAGTCTTACCACCAGTAAGCATTCAAAAAACAGAAATGACGGGCATCTTTGTCTTTTGAGTTAAATTGACGCCATAATTGCCTTTTTCTCCAACGCTCTGCAGCAAAGCCAGGCTCCTTTATGCCATTGGAAAAGACGGGATCGTCAACTTTTTCCTACATTGAATACCCCATCCTCAGCTGGTGCATAGCCCTCAGCTTTTTTATTTTACAAAAATCCAACTATAAACGTCTCCTATTTACTGAAGACCGTTCCCTTGTCGACATCATAATTCCTAAAAAGAGAATAAAAAACCAGTATTAAGTAGTACCCCCCCAAGCTCTGAATTTTCCCATTGTGATAGTAGCTCCTCCACTCTTTCATTTCTACGTCCGCTTAAGAATTCACGTTTCCAGCCCTTTAGAGAACCTTTTTCCGGCTAAACCTCTCAAGAATTTTAGAAATATTTTAGAATTGGTTGAGAGTTATCTGAAAAAGAAACCGTAAACTGATAAGTATAGAAGGTCAGTTAACTGATTCCGGACCTTATTAAAACTAAACTTAACTTAAAAGGAGCAGCACACCATGGAAACTATTCTAACTGTTCAGCAGCTGAATAAAAAATACAAACAGCAATATGCCTTAAAGGATGTCTCACTACACATTCGCAAAGGAGAAATTTACGGCTTGATCGGTCGCAATGGCGCCGGTAAAACAACCTTGCTAAAGGCAATCACCCGATTAATTGCGCCGACAAACGGCCAGATTGCTTTGTTCGGTTCTTCTACCGATAAAGAATGGACCAACAGCCTAAAGCGTACTGGGGCGGTGATTGAAACACCCTCCGCCTACGATCAGCTGACAGCCGAACAAAACTTAGCCTACTATTGCAAATTGCGCGGCATTGTTCAGTCAAAGCAGGTCATCAAAGAAACCCTAGAACTGGTGGACTTAACGGATACCGGCAGAAAAAAATATAAGAACTTCTCATTAGGGATGAAGCAAAAGCTGGGGATTGCCATTGCTATTTTGACTCGGCCAGACTTTCTAATTCTAGATGAACCGATTAACGGCTTGGACCCAATTGCGATCGTCGAGTTTCGTCGTCTGATTAAACGCTTGAATGAAGAGCGGGGCATGACCATCATTATTTCCAGCCATATTTTAACGGAGCTTTATCATGTGGCAACCCGCTTTGGGATTATTAACGACGGTCAGCTGGTGAAGGAAATTTCGAAAACTGAATTTGATCAGATGAATGATGAATTTATCGTCCTGCAAACCAAGCAAATCCAGCAGGCCAGTCAATTTTTACAGGACAGCTTGCATTATGTCCTAAAGGTAGTTGACAAGAATACCATGCACATTTTTGGAGAATCCAATCAAGTCAATCACATCATTCAGGCGCTGGTTGAGGAACGAATTGTCATTGACGGCATTTACCATTCAAAACAAAACTTAGAGGATTATTTCACCGAACTTGTGGGTGAATTAGGAGGAAACTTATCATGATTAATACCATTCGAGCAGATTTTTATCGTTTATTTCATTCAAAGGGCTTTTACATCAACCAGCTGCTTTTAATTGGCTTAGTCGTGCTCTCAGTCGGCACCGAAGCGTTAGGCTCCGTCGGGATTTCCCATGACTCTCTCCAGCAGCTGCAGGAGCAGGTTACCCAAGCGAAGTGGTCGGGTGCCAACACTTTAATTGCCATGTCCACTATGTCCAGTTTTCTTATGTATTTCTGCTTGCCGCTTTTCGTTATGACTATCGGCTTTGATCTATCAAAAAAGACCTTGAAAAACTTGATTTCATCTGGCATTTCTCGCGGGGAATTTTTCTTTTCAAAATACATTGTTTTCCTGGTGACCATATTGATGCAATTTGCCTTTTATTATGGTTTATCCTTTTTAACGGCAGCCATCAAAAATGGCGTAGGGGATTTTGGGGTCAATTACTTTGAAAATTTTTTCCGTACCTTAGGTGTACAGTATTTATCCATTAACGCAATCTTTGCTTTTGGTTTACTGGCTCTGTATCTATGCTTCTCTAATATTGCAGCCGTTCTAGCTGTCGTGATTTTGCCGATTGCAACTGGAATTATCACTATCATCTATTCTAAGGTAAAAGTTCTGCAATATATAAGCTTCCAAGGCAGCATGGATTCTGCTTGGCTAAGTCTTCCTGACAACTTTTGGTTAAACACCATGATTGCAGCTGTTCTAGTAATTATTTGCTGCGGCACGCTTTCCCTCATCTCCTTTAAGAAGCGAGATCTATAAAAACAGGAGGCTGTGACGGTTATCGCCACAGCCTCTCTTTATTTCCTGCTTAACTCCCAAGTAATTTCTAAACAAAACTGTTGGTCCTGAGCCTTCATGGAGAAAAATCCTTGCGTCAATTCAACCAGCTCTTTCGTAATGTACAAGCCCAATCCCGAAGATTTTTCCGTTTCAGACATATTCTCTGAATAAAAACGGCTGGTCAGCTTTTCGAGATTTTGAATTTCCTGCTGACTCTGATTGCAGATGGTTACATAAGCCCGCTTATCATCACTAGAGAGCTTAACCGTCAGCTGCTTTTCCCCATGCTTTAAAATATTGCTGAAGATGTTCTGGAAAATCCGCTGCAAGATTTCTGGATCATTTTCGATCAAACAGCCTTCCTGAATAGCCACCTCTGCCTCAAACTGCTGCTCAGTCAAACTACTATAATAATTTAACAGGTTTTCGGTTAATGCCTGCGAAAGATCCAGCTGCTGAAACTTAGGCTGGACATTGGCCTCCAATAAATCTTGATATTCCAGCAATACCTCGACCCGCTGAGAAACTGTCGTTAAATTCTTTTGGATTTTTGCTAGTCGTTCCTGTTCCTCCGGCAGCTCCTTTATCAAGGTTTGCGTGAAGCCGCTGGCAATTGTTAAGGGTGTCCGAATGTCATGGGTAATATTATGAATGGCTAAATCCAGCGTCTTTTTCTCCTGCTGATTAAGAATGCGACTCTCCTGTAGCTCGTTAAAAATCTGGTTTACCTCATGAATTAACGGGTCCAGCCCCTTTTGATGTTGGGAATTCATCAAAACAACGTTCGTTTGACTGACTCGCTTCTCTTCAATCTCTTTTGCCAGACTGCGAAGGCTCAAACGCAAAACAATATAACGATAAGCCAAAAACACAGCTGCCAACGTACTAAAAATTGCTAAATAGCTCATTATTCACCTGCCAGCTTTACACCGACAGCCCAGACGGTTTCGATGTACTCATTCTCAGCATCCAGCTGGCTGATTTTCTTACGCAAATTACTTAAGTGGGTGTTCAAGGTATTATCTCCTGGCAAATAGCTTTCCTGCCAAACCTGCTCATACAGCTGTTCCTTTGTAAAAATCTGCTTAGGACGGCTCATTAACGTTTTCAAAATCTCAAATTCCTTTTTCCCTAACCGCAGCGACTGGTCCCCTGATTGGATGGCAAAAGAATTCTCATCCAGTGTGATATTTTTATAGCATAAACAGGGTTTCTCTGTTTCAGCAGGCTGAGCACTTCTCAGCTGAACCATCACTCTGGCACGGACTTCATCTAAATCAAAGGGCTTGGTAATGTAATCATTGGCGCCATTCAGCAAGTAATCACTAACAGTCTTTTTATCACCTAAGGCCGTAATAATGATTACCGGCACGTTACTGCTCTGACGAATTTCCGCTAACACCTCTTCACCGTTTTTCCCCGGCAGCATAATATCCAGCAACACTAAATCGATCGCTTCATAACGAAACAGCATCAGCCCCTCAGTCCCCGAAAAAGCCGGAAACACCTCATGCTGCTCCTTCAATAAATCCTGTAAAATTTCATTGATATCGTTGTTATCTTCAATAATTAAAATCTTGGCCATCCGTTATCCTCATTTCTCTTAGGTAAGAACGCTCTTCACTCTGGTAAAAATATTTCCAGATCTCATTTTTTCTTCAGCTTACTGAAAAACTTTTGCAGCAAAGAGCTTTGCTTCGCAGCAGGTTCGCTAGCCTTCTGCTCATTTCTCAACGATTTCATCAAAGTAGCATTCAGCTGCTGATAGCTTTCTCTGGTGAAAAGTGTTTCCCCGTGATGATTAGAATATTCATCAGTCCCAATCGTCGAACCTAATGCATCCCCGGGAAAAATCCACTGGTTTTCTTCCAGCTTTTCAATTTGCTGAATAAGCGCTGCGATGGCGTGATAAAATTCCAAATGGTCTTCATAAAAACCGATCATCTGTCCATAGTCAATGGTAATCGTTGCCTCAGGATTGTGTTCCTTTTGCTGCTTAATTACGTTTATAAACGCATCATAGGTTTCCGTTAAGCAGCCATATGCCGACTCAATGTAGGTACGATTCTTTTCTAAGTTGTCTAAATACGCTTGAATGCCTAGCTGAACTTCACCAATTTGATTCGTGGTGAACCAGTCCACATACAGCTCTTCGTAGTCATCCTCATCCATTCCCTCTGGTTCTTTTGGAGCGGATAGCTGAACAGCTTCTGCTATTTTGGCCTGAAACGGCTGCGGACACCCGCCTAAAATCCAAAAAACTGGTAACGTATTGTTGGCCTCGAATAATTGACACTGATCATCGGTTAACAAGTAACTTCTATTCCCCATGTTTACTCCTCCCAACCCTTTTAATTCCTTAACTCATTTTAGCAATAAATGCTAAGCATAACTATTGTTTTTCTAAAATGGCTTTACTCCGACCAACCAAAAGCAGTTATTAATCAAATTCCATCAGAAGCGCTTGTCCTCAGTTATTCATTCTCTCCAGCTAAAAAATACTCCTAAAGTCAAGACAAAAATCAGTCTAAAGGAGTAAGCTTTTTTCCCGAAAAATTGCTATTCTATAAGTGTAGTTAAGCTAAATAAAGGAGAAAAAGAAAATGGAAAAACGACAATACGTTTGTGACAAGTGTGGGAATCAGCATTACGAAACCGATCAGTTTCAGGCAACTGGGGGAAACTTTGCCAAAATCTTTGATGTGCAAAACAAAAAATTCCATACCATCAGCTGCTCGCAATGCGGCTACACCGAAATGTACCGCGGAGAAACATCCGATGGCTGGAACATTTTAGACTTTTTAATGAACGGTTAATCATTCGATTTAACGTATTAACATTCACATAAAACCTTACGCTAGCCGGACCATTCGACGGGAAGAATGGTCCGGCTTATTTTAGTTCTGCAAGCTTAATTTCTGCCCCTCCAGCAAATACCCCTCGTCTGCGACCCGCTCCACAAAATACGAATCATGGGAAGTAAACAATACGGTTCCGTCATAAGCCTGAAGCAGCTCCTCCAAAGCTTCAATCGTTGTCAAATCAATAAAGTTGGTCGGTTCATCTAAAATCAGCGTATTAGACGGTTGAATGAACACCAAAGCCAGTGAAACTCTGGTCGCCTCACCACCACTCAACTCAGACAATGCTTTGGTAATATCCAGTTGAGAGAAGCCGAGCCTGTTCAGCACGCTGCGGACAATTGGTTCGGAATAGCTGGTTTGCTTCATCAAATACTGCAACAGGCTCTCAGTCCCACTATATTTGTAATCCATCTGACGATACATTCCCAAGACTACTTTTGGAGAAAGAATGATTCCCTCTCCGTTGGCTGCAATCTGGTTTAGCAAGGTGGACTTGCCCACACCATTGTCGCCAATAATGGCGATTTTTTTACCTAATGGAAATTGGAAATCACAAGTCTCAAGCAGGATTTTGTCTCCTGGCTGCAGTGTTACCTGCTCTCCACGAATAGGAAATTTGTTGTGCAGCTCCAATGACTGGCTCTTAGGAAAAGCAATCCTTGGTTTTCCGTCCAGTGCTACTGCTTGATCCAATTGTGCCAAACGAGATTCCATCGCTTTAGCTGATTTTTGCAGACCTTTTTGAACGGTGTCTTTTTGCTTAGAGGAGGACAAGCGATCCGGCCGAACGTTTTGCTGCTTTTTCTTAGCAGATACCTTTTCGGCTTTAGCTGCCTGTTCTTTTTTCTTGGCAATGGCTGCTTCTATTTTACTTTTTTCTTTTTGATACTTTTCAGCTGCTCGGCTCTGCTCCAACTGCTCAGCTTCTTTTTGCTGCTTATAGTCTTCATAATTGCCAATGTATTCGGTGACTCGTCCATCCTTGATTTCCCAAATGGTGGTCGCTAGCTGATTCAGAAAATAGCGGTCGTGGCTGACAAAAATCAAGGTACCATAGTAATAGCGCAGCTCCTCAATTAGAATATCGACACCCTTGCGATCTAAATGAGTCGTTGGCTCGTCCAGCAGCAGACCCATTTGATAAGTGGACAACACCTGCGCCAGTCGAAGCTTAGTAGCTTCACCCCCGCTTAAGGTTGCGACGTCGTTTTTAGGGATCTTCAACCGTCCCATTAATTCCCAATCCATACTCTCGGAATCCGTTACTTCTATCGTTTCGGCAATTTGCGAAAAGTAGTTAAAGCTGGTTTCTCGCTGAACAGTTCCTACTTCTGGAGCCAGTTCTCCTTGAATTATTTTTAGTAAGGTAGATTTTCCCGACCCGTTGTCGCCGATAATGCCGATGCGGTTATTCTCGTAGGCGCTCAACTCTTCAATGTGCAGCACATCTTTTGCGCCAAAGCTTTTTTGAATATTGGTTAATTTGATTGCTAAAGTTTCCATGATTTCCCTGCTCTCCTTTTGGGAAAAGAGCGCACAAAAAAAGAGATAGTCTGGTACTATCTCTAGCCATTTCTATTCGAACAGGAAAAAAGTATAGACTCATCCCTTGAAATCGCTCTTCCCAAGACTTTTGAATGTATTCAATTAACTATTCAAAAGTACGTTGCGCAATTTCATTGATGCAGTCATGGCTTTAGCTCCTCACTTGGTTGTTTGATACCTTAAGCCTAGCGTATTCTCTGACAAAAGTAAAGTTTTCCGCCAGACAAAAAAAGTGCGCACCTTTTACAGTACGCACTCAAATTGTTTTAGAGATTACTGAACTTTTGTTTTCTTAACAGGAGAACAGCTGCTCCAACAATTAAAATTCCTAAAGCAGTGATCAACACTGGATTCGCTCGTTCTTCTCCCGTTTTAGGCAGCGTCTTGCCTTGAGCAGCAGGTGCTGTGCTGCGCTGTACAGTGTCCGGCAGGCTTCTGACTGTGGCTGGTGTTGTTATGACACCTGTGCCTCCGCCAGTTGCTGAACCAGCTCCGTCACCGGTTGTTGGCAAGCTGTCTTTCACATAAACATAGGTAATGGTTTGTTCTTGCTCCTGATAAGTGCCATTCGCATTTTCAGGCGTTTCCTTTACCTTCCAGCCAGTAATTGCTTTAGCGGTCGTTTCATATTTTTCGCCAATGATGCCTGTTTGCTGTTCAGTGTCAGCTAGTTCATTGCCGGCTTCATCCACGTAGCGAATTGCGATGGTTCCCTTATTGCTGTAAATGTAGGTGACTATTTGTGGCTCCAAGGTGTATTTGCCCGCCTTATTGCCTAATACTTCCTTCAATACATATCCATCAAATTTCTTTTCTTCGGTCTGGTAATCTGAATTGACGGCACCAGATAAGAGAGCTGGATTCGCTAATTGCTTGCCTTCTTCGCTTAAGTAATTAACGAGTACCTTACCTTCTTGTTTCCGGTAAATCACAGTTACCTCTTGGGTCTTCTCGGTGTAGAAGCCGCTAGTTAAGCCTTTGATTTCCTTTAACGTATAAGAATCGATTGTTTTGGTAAACAGCTCCAACGGAATCGCTGTGTCGATTGGCTGTTCATCTGAAAAGTCTTCGGCAATTTTCTTGCCGGCTTCATCCTGGTAATGAACAATCAGCTTTCCTTTACTCACATTTTTCTGATAAATGTAGGTAACCTTCGTAATTCCCTCGGCATATTCGCCGACCTCAGAGCCTTGAACTTCCTTAAGGGTGTAGCCTTCAATTTTCTTAGAAGAAGTGGTATAGGACTTGCCCACCTCAGCAATCGTCACTTCACTGTTGCGCAAAGGATGACCATCCTCGTCCTGATGCTCAACTACCAAGACACCTGTTTGTTTTCCGCTGTCTTTTTCAGCATAAATCAAGGTCACTTCCTGATCGGCGGCTGTGAATTTCCCGCTGACAGCGCCAGTGATTCCCTTCAATACATACCCATCGAAGGCTTTCACCTCAGCAGCATAATACTCATCCACAGCTCCAGTTAATGTCTCATCATCAGCTAATGGTGTGGTATCTTCCTTCTGATAGTGGACGATCACTTGGCCTTGTGCCGCTGGATCTTTCGTATAAACGTAGACAACCTTCGTTATTCCTGCAGCATACTTTCCATTGGGTGCGCCTTGCACTTCTTTGAAGGTGTAGCCTGGAATGTCTTTTTGCTGGGTCGTATAATCGGTGTCAATTTCTCCCATCGAAACCTCATCGCCAGCCAATGGTTTGCCTTCTTCGTCTTGATATTGAGCCAAGACAGTTCCTTTTTCTTTTACCGTCTTCGTATAAATCAAGGTAATTTCCTGCGGCTGATCACTAAAGATACCAGTAATTGAGTCGCCTTCCTTTACCCCGGAAAACACGTAGTCATCAATTTGCTTAATTGATGCATGGTAAGTTTCTCCTAAGGCACCTGTTAACGTTTCATCTGGGCTGATGCTGACCAGCTGTTTATTTTCGTCGTAGGTCATGTAGTGGACGATTACCGGCTCTGATTTTTTCCAAACAGCATAAAGCGTTTCATTGCCTTTAGGGATGGTGATCGAATTGCCCTCCGCATAAGTTGGGTCAGGGTCCTTGGCTGCTTCATCCTTTGACCAGCCAGCAAATTGATAGCCTTCTTTGGTTGCTTTCAGGTCAGTACCTGCAGGAATTGACTGGTTCAAATCCTTGTAGCCTACTTGATAGTAAGCAGTGGGCTGTGTCCCCTCATAGTAAATGGTACCTTCATATTTAGCCAGCTCCGTACCAAGATCAAAAATCCCGCCATTGCTGTCATATTTAATCCAATCAATTTCAACCGATCCAATGTCAGCCTTCGCCGTTCTTGGCAAGTCCCGCTGATCTACAAATACACCCCACAGATTATCTACCTGGTCATCAGCGGCTTTTTCAGGAGCAATTGGGACAGTCGGTAAAACGATCGCATCACTAGCAGTGCCTGCTGTGATTTTGTTGTAATTGTCCACTAACCCTACTGGCGCTGTTCCGAAAACATCCGTCATAGTTGTGGTGCTTGCTGTTCCATTGTCATACCCAATGTTGGTTTCTAAATCACCGGTACCAGCGATTGAGGTAGCATCGGCAATATTGTTTTTGCTTGCCGTTCGGGATTTATTGCCGACAAATAGATTGTTGGCATAACGTCCAGCAGAAACATTCGTTATATAGCCTGAGCTTCCAATGGCACCCCCATCGTAAACAGCTTCGTTTTCCACAAAGCTGTTATTGACATAATCAATGGCCGCTTTTCTGCCTTGAGTCATTCCGCCATTGGCATATATCTGAATGGCCCCGCCGCTGTTTCCTGAAAGATCCTGTCCCAAAGCTTTATTTTGGTAGAAGGTATTGTTCTTGAACAGCACTCCGCTGTCAATGTTGTCATTAGTTTGTATCAGAATCGCACCGCCATCATCTCCGGCAATGTTGCGTACAAAGGAGTTGCTGTCGAATAAAATCTGCGTGCCGGCTACCGTATTAAAGAAGGCGATAGCCCCACCATCCGCCAGCTTCGCTTTTCCGCTGGTAATCGTTTCTACCGATTTATTGCCTTCAAAGTAATTGTTGGTAAAGCTGAAGGTTGCGGCACTGCTAGGCTGGAAGAAATAAATCGCCCCACCTTCACCACCGACATTGCCGGTTCCAGCATAGGTGGTTTCATTGTTTAGAAACTGACAATTACTGGCAGAAAAGTTAGCAGAATACCCTTTACAGGCAATTGCTCCCCCAGAATAACCAGAGCCGGTATTCTTATTATTGGAAAAGGTACAATTAACCAATCGGGTATTCCCTGCCGTGTAAAAGGCAGCCCCATCGTCATAAGATTGAAAATTATTCACTTTGGTATTTTCTAAAATGAACTCACCCTTGTAACCAGAGATAGCTAAGGCGCGTGCATTATTACCCAATCCTTCCAGATTCATATTTTTCAAGGTTAAGGTTGAGCCGGCAGCTCCCGTGCCGCTGCCGTAGGAAAACAATTGCTTTCCCGTAGTAGATTGCAAGGTCAGGCCATTCCCGTTTACCACCACTTGATACGGCGACTCCTGCAAAGCAATCGTTGTATCAAGATCCGTTGGAAACGAGCTGTCCAAGGTAACGGTTCGATCACTGGGTGCATTGTTCACCGCATCCTGCAAATCTGCAACCGTAGTAACCGTCATTTCATCCGCAAACGCTTTCTGTCCTGCCACGCCGAATGAAAACAGCAGCAGGCCGATTCCTAACAATCCTTTAATCCTTTTATTCATTTTTTTCCCCTCACATTTCTGTTAAAAATTATTTTGTCCATTAATTCACAAAAAGTAATTTGATCGCTTCACTTCCCTCATAGATTCAGACCAAAAATCATTTTCTGACCCTATAACATTATTTTAATTTTATTTTATGGGATTTAACTTGCTTTTTCAACACATTATTTTATAATTCACTTATTTTTTCGTTTAATCAGCTTTAATTAAAGATTATTGTTTAGAGCTAAATTAACAAAAAACATTTAACTTATTTCTCAAAACCAATCGATTTATTATCACTCATAAAATTACTAACGTTATTTAAAGACAAAGGCCTTTGGGAATAATAATCAGAAATTCTTTTGCGTTTTCTTACGTAACTTAAACACGAAACACAAAAAAGCTGAACAAGAGCAGCGAGTGCTAACTTGTTCAGCAAAGGTCAATTGTATTTAGTTGCTAGTCAAATTCTTCATATTCATTTGGATCTTGTCCATCCACACGACCCTCTGGCTTGTTCAGCTGATTGATCGCCGCTATTTCTTCCTCGGTCAAATGAAAATCAAAAACGGCGAGATTGTCCCGTTGACGTTGCGGATTGCTGGATTTTACTACTGGTAAAATTCCGCGATCCAAGTGCCAGCGAATGACAATTTGCCCCGGGGTTTTATCATATTTTTCCGCCAACTTTTTCAATATGTCTTCTTCCAGCGAAACCGTGCCGCGACCTAATGGACTCCACGCCTCGGTGACAATACCACGACGTTTGTTCTCAGCCAGCCGTTTTTCCTGCACCCAGTAAGGATGAATCTCAATCTGGTTGACTGCCGGTGTGACACCCGTTTCTTCAATGATGCGATCCAAATGCTCGGGTTCAAAATTCGACACCCCAATGGAGCGGATCAAGCCCATTTTCTGAGCAGTGATCAAGGCCTGCCAAGCCTCTACATAATGATCTCGCTTTGGCAGCGGCCAGTGGATCAAATACAAATCAAAATAGTCCAAGCCCATCCGACGCAGCGATTCTTGAATCATCATCAAGGCATCGTCATAGGTATGATATTTCCCTGGTAATTTAGAGGTTACAAAAAGCTCTGCCCGCGGTACACCTGAGCGGCGAATCGCTTCACCCACAATGCCCTCATTGTCATAGTTCGTGGAAGAATCGATTAAACGATACCCGCTTTGAATCGCTGTAATAATCTGGTTCATCCCATGGTCTCCGCGAATCGCTACTGTCCCTAAGCCTAAAGCTGGCAATTTGTGTCCATCATTCAATGTAATCATTGGTGCTGTCATTTGCAAATTCCTCCTTTAGTAATATGGCTGACCTTCATTTTTAAGGCAAACATGCTTGTTTTCCTGAATTCAAAAAACAGCCCTCGCCATGAAAATCAACTCTCCACCTTCAACTCTACCACTCATAGGACCACACGTTAAATTTGCTGTTTATAGGGACGAAAAAAGCGCACTCTCTTTTTTAGCTGAGAAAGTGCACCTTTTTTATTGCTCTGTTTTCCAAATTAGCTTTTCCGACTGAGTGGTTATTCCACCAATCGTATCTTCAAAATACTTCAAGTGAAGGGCACCTAGTTTGCTGTACACCGCTCGGGCTTGGTCGTTGCCTCGCAGGATACAAATAGTGACCTGCTTTCCTTCCTGTCTGGCATCAGCTAAGATTTCTCGCAGCAGTAAAGAACCAATCCCTCGGTTGCGGAACGACGAGGAAACATGAAGAGAATCAACATAGATCGTATTTTCCAGCTCAGACTCTTTTGATACAGCAACAAAGCCGGCAATTTGTCCTTCTGCCATTGCAACCAGTAAGGTCGTTTCTTGCGTTGCCAAAAACTTCGCCCATTGCTTTTCACTATCTGCTGGATTCATCGCCTGCAGAAACGCCTCAGGTAAAATTTGTTTATACGTGTGCTGCCAATTCTCTGTATAAATAGCAGCAATTGCCGGCAAATCAGTCACCTGTGCCGGACGCAATTCAACGGTCATAGAATCCCTCCTCGAAAATATTTCCTATCATAAGCGATGCAGACGGATTGTTCAAGTTGAATCTGCTGTTAAATTGCCACTGCCACCGGCCGAAATCCTTCTAGGCCGATTACCATAAATGGTCGATCTTTTTTGATCACTTCTTGATTGGTTTTGAGGCTCAGCTTTTTACCATTAACAAGACCAGTCCCTTTGTAAGAAATGTCCGTGACAGCCACACCTATTTCCCAAAGCAGCTGCTTTTCTTTACGGTCCTTGACGAATGTGATCAGATACCGCTGCAGGGTAAGCAATCCCGCCAACAGCAAAATACAAAAGAGCTTCTGCTGGAGAGAGCCGGAAAACGGAAAAACTGCGATTGCTAAAACGAAGCCGCTATTGGTAATTCCTCCGCCATCCCAGTTTTCACCCCAAGCATAGAACAAGGCCGAATCGGTATATTTTTCCATAAAAGAAATCAAAAAGCCGGCGCACGCAGTTATCCCCGCAATGCCATACAAAATAAAATTTGGTGCCGAAGCACTGGTTCGTCCATAGCCGAAAAAGTAAGGAACTACATTTATAATTACCGCACAAATTAGAAAGTAACCGGTCATCCGCCAATCAATTCCTCGACGATGGACCTTGTTCAATTGTCTCCCAACAACGACTGGATCACCTAATTGCTCCAGTACTTCCTGCTCAGCCGCTTCTTCACTTATCCCCTGACGGATCAACGATTCCTTATGATCCTCAATATGAGCGGTATACTCTGCCAAAATTTCTTTGCGAACACTGCTGACACTGATTTGCTTGGTCAGCCTTTTTAAATAGTTTTTAGTATCCATAAGTCACAGCTCCAAGAATGTCGGTGACGGTGCTGGAGTAGGTTTCCCACTCTTTGATTTTCTCTTCTAAAAAAAGACGGCCGGTTGCAGTCAATTGGTAATACTTCCGCTTTTTCCCCTTCACCTCAGTTTCATAGCTGGTTAAATGTCCAGCTTTTACCAGCTGATGCAGCAAGGGGTATAAGGTACCCGTTTTCAATTCAAATACATTTTGCGAGCGCTTGGCTAAGGTTTCGATCATTTCATAGCCATACATATCCTTGTCTGACAGCAAACTTAAAATCAGCAATGTCGTACTACCAGATACTAAGCCTTTATCAATCATTGATCTCACCTCCATAGGTAGATTATCTACTTATAGTATATGTCGACAATCTACTTATGTCAATGGCACAAAAAAAGACACAACCAATTTCAGTTATGTCTTCATCCGATCTATTCAGCTAAAGCCGCTATTTTTTTCAACGTTCCATCTAAATTGTTTACATGCCAGCTTTTGGTGCCCCAGAAGTTTTCAACCGAAAGTGCACCGCTGTTTCTAAATAGTGCCAATTCTTTTTGCTGGGTAACCAAATCAATCTTGCCATCTTCTAGTCCCAAAGAGATCCGGTAGTCAAAGCCTGATTCTTCAATCTGTACCGATTTAACTGTACTGATAGGAATTTTTAAGGGCTCTTGATCCTTCACTTTGCCCGTCCAGCTTAACGGTGCCAAGACTAAATCCTTTTCGCAAAGCTGTAAAATGTAAGAAGGTGCTTCCTTAATTAAAAAACGTGCGACCTTTTCACTTAAGTTTGGCGCTGCATATTTTACTACGATACAGCTGTTTTCTAAAGGCTCTACCCCTAATGCTCTCAATGATTCTACCACTTTAATTTCTTTTGCCATGTTTAACTCGCTCCTTTTTTCTTTTCCTTCGATGAATTAAAGATACTGGAAAAAGCCGCAGAGAAGGCTTGAATTTCCTGAATGGTTTCTTTTCTTTCCTGAACAGAAGTTTATGGTTGGCTTTTGCTACTTCTATAGTTGGAATAAAGTTTGGTATTGCAATCGCACAAAATAAGCCGGCTCGAGTTCAAGCCGGCTTACCTCTTTTCTAAATTAGTTTATCGGTCATTCCATTTGCTTGGAATAAACTCGATAGATTTTTTCTCAAGTGTATTTTTTACCCAATCACGATTGTTTTTGCCTTCTCTAGCAGCATTCACCTTCGCTTGATCGCCTTCAGAAAGCTTCAGCGCTTTTTCGTAAATGTCTTCAGCGTCTTCCCGTGGAATAACAATTACGCCGTCCTGATCACCTAAAATAATATCGCCCGGATTCACGGAAATTCGTCCGCAGGCAATCGGAACATTCACTTCTCCGGGGCCTTCTTTATAAGGGCCACCTGGAGTTGTTCCGCTAGCATAGAAAGGAAAATCCATTTTACCAATGCTGTCGATGTCTCGCATTGGACCATCTAATACAATGCCGCCTAATTCCAAGAAGCTGGCACTATACACCGTCATAATTTCCCCCATCAAGGCTTGGCTGCGATCGCCTTCATTGGATACCACAATGATGTCTCCCGGCTGTGAAATATCTAAAGCCGCATGAATCATCAGATTATCTCCTGGACGTGCCTTTACCGTCAAGGCTGGACCACACATGAACTTTGTTGGTTTAGACATTAATTTAATATCGCTGTGCATCGCACATAAGCGCCCCATTGTGTCCGCGACATTGGCCGCTGGGAGTTTGCTAAACTTCTCGATTAATTCTTTTGAAGGTAATTCTCTTTCTAAAAAAACTCTACTTCCTACACCCATTTTTCCATCTCCTAATCAACTTCTAGTGTAAGCGGAACGTTGGCTTCCATAAAATGAAGATCCGCATCCATAACATCACAGTAAAATAAAATCAATTCTTCCTTTGTTTTAGGCAACAGCTTCGACTGCCCCGCATGAGAAACACAGAAAGCCACTACTTCTTTTGGCAAATTGTATTTTTGCGCATAGAAGCCGCTTAGGAACCCGTGCTGATAAATGGCTCCAATGTCTGATTTCTTACTAGTACCGACGCCGCCTTCAGCATAGGTCATTTCCTCTAGCTTGCATACATCATGCAGCACACCTGAAATGATCAAGATATCAAGATCCAGCGGATAATTGTATTCAGTGATTGTCCGCTTCGCAACCTTCAAGGCATTGTCGACTACGCTGTTAGTATGCTGCACCAAAGGAACATTAGGTGCTCGCATAGCAAACTGGGCATCTTGAACGTCCTTCCAGTCACTTTTTTCAAAGGCTTCTATCCAAATATCACAGGCGGTATCCACCCATTGTTTATTTGTTACTTCATTTAAAGCTGGGAAAAAATCTAAGATATTTTGTCTGTTTAAGGTCATTTTTGTTACTCCTTCTTTTTTTATTTAAAACAGGGAATTCTTTTTACCAAAAACCTAGCAGCTTCCAATAAGGAAAACCAATAACAATATAAATAGCTAAGATGATGATCAGCATAATGGTTCCTACTACATACCAATCTCTTTGCGAAACATATCCATTTCCGTAGATATAAATGCTGGCTCCATTTCCGTAGTTACACAGCAGTGCGCCATAGCCGCCAAAGAATGCCAGCATAAAGGATAGGATCAGCATATTAACCTGTGTAGTAGAAGCAATCGTTAAAATAACCGGATAGATCGAAGCAATATAGGCTGCATTCGATACGAAAAAGTATTTAGTGAGAAAACTAATTAATAATAAGATAGCTAATACAACCATACCGTTGACATGAACTAAATCTAAATTGGCTTCCAGGATACCAGATAGCCAAACATAAAAGCCGCCGGTCATAAGTGCAGAAGAGACACTGAAGAATAAGCCGTACCATAAATACATGTTCCAAGCAGCTTTTTCCTGCATTAAATCGTTCCAGTCCAATATTCCTAGAACTAATTCCAAGGCTAAAAATCCATAAGCAACGGCGTACATGTCGATACCAAAACGAGGTCCAATCATCCAGCCTAAAATAGCTAAGATAAACAGCACTGCTAATTGCTTTTCTTGCTTAGAAACTTCGCCCATTTCAGCTAATTTCCCTTGCACAAAAGGCTTGATATTTTCCAATTTTTTCAGCTCAGGCGGGTAAAGCTTATAAACCACTAGCGGTGAAATTAACAATACAATAGCACCTGGTACTAATGCAGCCTTGAACCAAAGCATCCAAGTTAACTCAATTCCTGCTACACTCTTAATCGTTGAAGCAATTACCGCATTGGAAGCCATCCCCGTCAGAAACAGCACCGCTGTGGACATTGCCACTACGTGTTCCAATATTTCTAAATAAGCACCCAATTTTCTTGGATTTTTATCAGGATGGGAATCTAAAGACTCCGCCACCCCTCTAAAAATCGGGAAGACAATCGCTGATCGTGAAGTATTCGATCCCGTAGCAGGACTTAAAATCAAATCACAGAACATCATGATGTAGCCTAACCCCAAGGAAGTTCTGCCGAATTTCGAAAGAATCATATAGGCCAAGCGTTTGCCTAAACCCGTTTTATTGAAGGCCCCGCAAACCAATAAGACGACCAGTAAAAACCAAACACCCTGATTGGCATAACCGGAAAACAGGACAGTGGCATCTTCGACAAAGAAGGCGAAGACACCGATAATTACTAAGGAAATGATTGGTTCACTTAAGGGCTTCAGGATAAGCCCTAGCAGAACAGACAAACAAATTCCAAACATTCTCCACGTTTCTGTCTCTAAGCCTGCTGGTGTTTCGATTAGCCAAATAATCACAGGAACTAAAAAGACAATCACTAATTTAACGATCCTTTTCATTACAAACCCTCACTTTTTATGATTTAAACAGTCACCTTTTTTTTACAAAAGTCCTTCATTTCTGGAATCGGCCAAGTGACTTCCTTGCCGCTAAGCACTTCATCCACACCAATTGCACAATGCAGCGACGCACGATCTGTTGCTTCAATCGTGGCAGCACCTAAGTGAGGCCCAATTGTAACGTTGTCTAAATAAAGCAATGGGTTATCAGCTTTTGGAGGTTCTTCCATCATTACATCCAGTGCAGCGCCAGCAATTCGTTCATTCTTCATCGCTTCGTAAAATTCGTCTTCTTTAATCAATTTCCCTCTGGCGGTATTGATTAAGTAGGCAGTCGGTTTCATAAGCTCTAATTCTCGTGTACCAACAAATCCTGTTGTTTCTTCATTAGCCGGACAATGCAAGGACACGAAATCACTTTCCTTAAAGATCTGATCAAAATCATCGATTAATTGAACACCCTCTGGAACCTCGGCTTGGGTTTTATATGGATCGTAAGCAATGACCTTCATGTTAAAGCCGTGCAAAGCCTTTTTGGCTACGCGAGAACCAATATTACCGACTCCAATAAGTCCTAATGTTTTCCCATCCATTTCTACACGCGGTAATTTTAATTTTGCATAGTAGAAATCATCGATGAAGTGCTTTTGAGTCTTTTTGAAATTGCGTGAGCAATTCAGCATGTACATCATCGCTGCTTCAGCAACCGACATGCTGTTTGCAACTGGTGCATAACAAACCATTACATTGTGGTCTCGGGCTGCCTGTAAATCTACCGTATCGTAGCCTGCCCCATGACGTACCACGACTTTCAATTTATCAGCTGCTTCAAACACCTTGCGAGACATCTTTGACAGACGTACGATAATGCCATCACAGCCCTTAATATCACGAATGATATCTTCCTCTTCTAGACCTGAACCTTTAATTAGTTCATACCCTCGTGATTCTAAATACTCTCTTCCTTCTTCCATAATTTCTTGCGGCAATAAAATTTTGTATCCCATGAATAACTCCTCCTTTTTTCTTATACAACTATTTATAAAGCAAATAGCGTGCCAAAAGTAAAAGCCTAAAAGAAAGGGTTTACTTCCCTATTTATGAAATGATATATTTCATATAGCGAAACTTTTTATTTCAACGAAATATTTTATCCCAAAGGAGAATATCATGGAGATCATACTTTTTTCTGGTCAAGAACGCTTTACTGCAAAGGCGGAAAAAATTCTTGAAGACCGTAATCTTAAAGAACGATGTCTAGTTGTGGAAACGGCTGGAAGAAAAACTCAGCAGGTAGCTGACTTCTATTCTGAAAATGGCGCCAAAGTATTTATTGCTCGTGGACAGAATTTTGACCTGATCAACAAAAAATACAATATTCCGGCTGTCTCGGTAAGAGCTACCTACGAGGAAATTTTGGTGGCTTACCAACAAGCACAAATGATTTCCAATCGAATTGCGATTCTAGGCTACGGTTCGATTTACACCATGATTCAACGGTTTCAACGCATTTCACAGGAAGAGTTTTTGGCAATTAAAATTGACGATGTGAAAAACGTCAGTCATTTGATGAAGGAAGCGGCTGCTAAAGGGTACGATACCTTTGTTGGCGGAATTACAACCCGTGAAGCCTGTAGTGAACTCGGTCTAAACCATGTCATGTTGGATAGCGATTCGCTATCCATCAAAATAGCTTTAGATCAGGCACTGAGCTTAATTGACATTCAATCAGAAAGAAGCCAGAATTTCACATTAATTCAAACGATCCTGAACACCTCAGAAGATGCGATTATCGCCTTTGACGAGAAGCTGAAGATCACCTTTATCAATGACAAGGCCAAAAGAATTTTCAAAAGCGAGTTGAATCAAAGCGTTACTGAAAAACTCTTTCCAGCTGAAATCAAGACAAAAATATATGACAATCAAGAAAGCCTGCAAAATTACTTAATTCAAATCAATGAAGAACCACACTTGCTCTCCATCAAACCATTAATTACTAATCAAAAAGTTTACGGCGCCGTAGCAACCATCACAATTAGTACCGAATTGATTAATTCGGAAACTACCTTGCGGAAACAATTAGCCGAAAAAGGACATATTGCTAAATCAAACTTCAAGGATGTAATAGGCAAAAGCAGTGTCATTGCCAAGACAATTACTTGGGCTAAAAGAATCGCCAAGTCTGAAAACAATATTCTAATTCACGGTGATACCGGTACAGGTAAAGAGTTGTTCGCTCAAAGCATTCATAATTTCAGTTCTCGTCAGTATGGTCCCTTCATTGCCATCAACTGTGCGGCATTAGCAACCTCCATTTTGGAGAGCGAGCTCTTTGGTTATGAAAAAGGTTCCTTCACTGGCGCCAGCAATCAAGGGAAAATGGGCGTATTTGAACTTGCTCATAAAGGAACACTTTTCTTAGACGAAATTGGTGAGATCAGCGGTGAACTGCAAGCGAAGCTGTTAAGAGTGATTCAAGAAAAGGAGATCGTTCGCGTAGGTGGCAACAATGTTATTCCTGTCGACGTACGGATTATTACAGCTACGAATAAAGATCTGAAGAAGCTGTCTAGAAAAAATGAATTTCGCAGTGATTTATTCTATCGTTTATCCGTCTTAGAATTAGAACTGCCTCCATTGAAGGAGCGCAAAGAGGACATTCCCCTATTGGTTTCAAATTATTTAAAAATTAACTATCCAACGATTGAAATCGAAGAAGCTAGTCTCGATTATTTTAAAAAGTTTCCTTTCGAGGGGAATATCCGACAATTAATCAATCTGGTAGAAAGATGCGCTGTCTTAGCGGATTATTCAAAAATTAGTCAATACATTGTAGAGAAGGTCTGTAAAAAGGAATTCGAAGCAGTAAATGAGGACACCTCAATAGACATAGAAGATGCGGCAACTCCGCTTCAACCGATAACTGATGAAGCGAGGTGCCTTGAAGCAGCTTTAAAAAGGAATTTCGGTAATCGGAAGCAAACAGCTCAAGAGCTCAAAATTAGTACAACTACCCTCTGGAGAAAAATGAAAAAATACGGCATTGGTCTGTGAAATAGCATTTAATCGGCCGTTTATGGTACTACAGCTATTGCTATAAACAGCAAAAAAGTTCGGCCCTTCTTCGAGAAAGGTCGAACTTTTTTATTCTTACAGTAATTCTTTCCGCAACGTCGCATCATCTAACGGCGACAAGTATTTTGGTGCAATATCTAATACAGTGAATGCCCCAAATTGTTCTTCCTTTGCCAAACGGACACACGCTCTAGCATAAGCAACTAATACACTGGCTGTGAATTCTGGATTGCTCTCTAATTGCAGGGTGTACTCGATCACTTGGTTCGTGATTTCACCAGTCGTTCCTGTGTGTAAAACCGTTCCGCCATGCGGCATCGCTTTGTGATCACGATTTAACTCTTCTTGAGAAACGAAGTTCACTTCGGTATCGTAGTCAGAGAAATAGTTTGGCATGGTTACAATCTCTTCTTTGATTGCTTCGGCGTCTGCGCCTTCCTCCAATACGACAAAGCATTCTCTAAAATGCTTGTCGCGAGTGGTTAATTCCAGCTTTTCGCCGGCCTTCAAATTTTCAATTACTTCATTGTTAGGAATGGTATATTGAGTCGCATCGGCCACGCCTGCAATTCTCCGTAAAGCATCTGAATGTCCTTGACTGACACCCTTGCCCCAGAAGGTATTCGTTTCACCCGTCGGCAAGATACTTTGTGCATACAATCGGTTCAAGCTAAATAATCCAGGATCCCAACCCGTTGAAATAATCGACACTGTTTGATTGGCTTTAGCCGCTTGATCAACCTTGGCAAAATGCTCAGGAATCTTGGCGTGGGTATCAAAGCTGTCAATCGTATTAAAATTCTTGGTGATTTCCGGTGTTTGTACCGGCAAATCAGTTGCTGAACCACCACACAGAATACAAACATCTATATCTGCTTTTTTGCTTAATAGATCATCCATGTGGAAAGCCGCAGCTCCTTCTGTTGCGACTGTTTCCGGTGATCGTCTAGTAAATACTCCGACTAATTCCATGTCCGGATTCTGTTTTAAGGAACGCTCCACACCGCGACCTAAATTTCCATACCCGACAATTGCTACATTGATCATTCAACCACTCCTCATTCTTTGTTAGTTTGATTATACTATAATAGAAGGAAAAAAATACTGAATTATTTAATCGTTTTCTCATATTTTCGCTAATGGCAAAATTTTTCCTCATACTAGCAGAGCCATATTCTGCTAGTAATTTATGATAAAATAAAACTGACTACTAAAGGACCTTGGTTCCTTTCAAGATGGGGAGAAAGTTGACGATGAACACACATGAACTCTATACAAAATTGGAGCTGGCTCCAGTGATTGCTGCTGTGAATAACGAAGAAGAATTGGCTCAAGCTTTACTAACTGATGTAGAGGTCGTGTTTGTGCTGCAATCTCATTTAATGCAGCTGCAGGAGCTGTCAGAAAAGATTAAACACAGCGGCAAAGTTGCCGTTTTACATGCGGATCGGGTCAAGGGACTGTCCTCAGATGAGACAGCGATTGACTATATTAAAAAAAGCACTTCTTTTGATGGCATTATTTCCACCAAGTCTACAATTGTTCATTATGCGAAAAAAAGGCAGCTGCTGGCTATTCAGCGTTTTTTCCTGCTGGATTCTTCTGCTTTAGCCAATGTTGAACGGCAGCTGACTCAGACCGAAGCTGATCTAGTGGAAGTCCTGCCAAGTGTTTCGCCAAAAATCGTTAAAGAGCTGGTTAAACAATCCCGCAAGCCCTTGATTGTTGGTGGACTAATTCGTGATAAGGAAGATGTCATGGGGGCTTTAGGAGCTGGAAGTCTCGCCGTATCAACAACAATGGCTGCCGTTTGGTCAATCTAATATTGTTGCCGCCGCAAAAAGGTGTTATAATACAGGTAACTAAATAACTTGCTAGAGACAAAAAGAGTATAGCAGCAAATGCCAACAAACCTTGGCATCTGTTTCCTATACTCTTTTTTTGTGCTGTAGTCCTTGAAAATTAAGCTAGGGGGAAAGAATATGTATGATGTAACCATCATCGGTTGTGGCATCGTCGGAGCCGCAACTGCCTATGAATTAAGTAAATATCAATTAAAAACACTCGTCTTGGAGGCCGAAAACGATGTCAGCCAAGGAGCCACCAAAGCCAACAGTGCTATTTTACATGCCGGCTTTGATCCTGAGCCTGGTACTTTAATGGCCAAACTGAATGTGGAAGGTGCTGCGTATGCCAAGGAGCTTTGCCAAAAGCTTGCCGTTCATTACAACCAGATCGGCTCATTAGTTGTTGCTTTTTCCGAAGAAGATTTAGCCTTGATTCAGGAACTATATGACCGTGGAGTAAAAAATGGGGTGCCAGATTTAGCGTTGCTGAATAAAGAAGAGCTGTTGGCAAAGGAGCCTAACCTTTCCCACCAAGCTGTTGGGGCACTTTATGCACCTAGTGCTGCCATCGTTAATCCTTGGGAATTTTGTCTGGCTCTAGCTGAAACAGCCGTAAAAAACGGAGTCGAACTGGCGTTGAATAATCAGGTAGAAGCCATCACCCAAACCGCGGAAGGCTACCAAATTGAAACCAATCAAGGCACGTATCAAACGAAATATATCTTTAATGCAGCCGGCATTCATTCAGACGACATTCACAATATGGTTGCTGAGCCGAATTTTGAAATCACCCCAAATCGCGGTGAATACTATCTATTAGATAAATCAGAAGGCGCTGTTGTCAATCATGTAATTTTCCAATGTCCTTCAAGTATAGGAAAAGGCGTGCTGATTAGTCCAACCGTTCACGGTAACCTGATTGTTGGTCCTAACTCTCATGGCCTTCAGAAAAGTGAGCTGGGAACTGGCTTAGATACAGGCAATACCGCTGCCGGATTATCCCAGGTTGCCCAGCTAGCCGCCAAATCGGTTCCAGATCTTAATCTACGGCAGTCGATTCGTAATTTTTCCGGTGTTCGGGCCAACAGTACCGGCAGTGATTTCGTAATTCAAGAGGCAGCAGCCGGCTTCATCGATCTGGCCGGGATCAAATCGCCTGGTCTCACCTCTGCGCCAGCCATTGCGCTCTATGCCATTGAATTGCTGGAAAAATCAGCAGAAACCTCATTTGAACTAAAAGAAACATTTGTCGATACACGGGAAAAAGTTGTTTTCCAGGAACTGACTATTCCTGAAAAAAATCAATTGATTGCAGAAGACCCTAGCTACGGGAGAGTAATTTGCCGCTGCGAAACCATTACCGAGGGCGAAATCAAAGCAGCCGCTCACTCACCGATTCCTACTACCTCGCTGGACGGCATCAAACGCCGCTGCAATGCCGGAATGGGACGCTGCCAAGGCGGCTTCTGCGGTCCCCGAGTAGTGGAAATTTTGTCAGAGGAGCTGGGGATTTCTCCGCTAGAGGTGCTGCAGGATCGTAATGGAAGCAACGTATTAGTCGAAGCTACTAAGGGAGGGATTTAATATGCATGAATTAATCGTTATTGGCGGTGGTCCAGCTGGGCTGGCGGCGGCGATGGCTGCCTACAATGAAGGAGTTCGAGATATTTTAATCATTGAAAGAGACAAGCAATTAGGCGGCATTTTGAATCAGTGCATCCACAATGGCTTTGGCCTGCACTACTTCAAAGAAGAGCTGACTGGTCCCGAATATGCGGGACGGTTTATCGATATGATTAAGGAAACAACTATTCAGGTCTTTTTAGATACAATGGTGTTGGAAGTATCCGAAAATAAAGAAGTTCATATTGTTAATAAGGAGCAAGGCTATCAAATCCTGAAGGCTAAATCCATTGTCCTAGCAATGGGCTGCCGCGAACGCACTCGTGGAGCAATTGGGATTCCCGGCAGTCGACCAGCAGGTGTTTACACCGCTGGTACTGCCCAACGCTATGTAAATATGGAGGGCTACCTAGTTGGGAAGAAGGTGCTGATTTTAGGTTCTGGCGATATTGGACTTATTATGGCTCGCCGCATGACTTTAGAAGGGGCTGATGTTTTGGCCTGTGTTGAGGTGATGCCTTACTCAGGCGGTCTGACCAGAAACATCGTTCAGTGCTTAGACGATTTTGATATTCCATTATATTTATCCCATACCATCACTGAAGTTCGTGGCAAAAGCCGGGTAGAGGAAGTCGTTGTTTCACAAGTGGATGAAAACCGGCGACCGATTCCTGGTACAGAACAGACCTTCGAATGTGACACGATTCTTCTGTCGGTTGGTTTAATTCCAGAAAATGAATTGAGTCGCAGCGCTGGTGTTGTGATGGATAATAAAACCAGTGGTGCTATTGTTTACGAAAACATGGAAACCTCAATCCCAGGTATCTTCGCCTGCGGAAATGTGGTTCACGTCCATGATTTGGTGGATTTTGTAACCGCCGAAAGTACCCGGGCTGGTGTGGCAGCTGCTCAGTACCTGTCCCAACAAAACCAGCAGGAACAGGAAACCGACTGTCTCACAATTAAAAATGGCAATTATGTCACCTATGTCGTGCCGCAAAAAATTCGCGAGGACAACGTGCCGAAAAAAGTAGAGCTGTTTTTCCGGGTAAACAAGGTCTTTGACGACAGTCAAATTGTTGTGAAGTCTCAAGGAGAGGTCATTGCTAAAAAACGAAAAAGCTATATTGTTCCTGGAGAAATGGAAAAGATCAATTTATCGAAAAAAGTTTTGGATAAAGCCGGCAGCGGCGAAATTGAAATCTCAGTGGAGGAGGTCGTAAAAGCATGAAAAATTTCATTTGCATTATGTGTCCCAAGGGCTGTCACTTAACAGTCGACGAAGAAAATGACTACCAGGTTACCGGCTATAGCTGCAATAAAGGAATTAAATACGGCAAAGCCGAAGCCACCAATCCCATTCGGGTGGTGACCTCCACTGTTGTAGTAAACAACGGGGAAGCGCATCGTTGCTCAGTCAAAACCGCCCATGGCATCCCAAAAGAAGCCGTTCGTGCTGCCATGCAGGAGATCGATCAAGTCCGACTGCAGGCACCTGTCAAAATCGGTGATGTCGCGATTGAAAATCTTTTAGATACCGGCGTCGATGTAGTGGTTACCTGCAACATTCAAGCAAGCTGATTTACTAGGAGGTTCATCCCTTGAGATGGACCTCCTTTCTCATTCACGCCTAATATTCAACCATTTAGGAAAAAAGCCGCTCTCCAGTCAGCATATCCGCTAAACTTGCTATAAGAAAAGAAATGGAGAGTGGAAATGATGGAAGAGCAACTTGAAAGTAAACAGCTGAAGATTTTCTCCGCTATTGCTTTTGGATTACCAGTAATTATGGGGTTATTCATGTGGTATGGCTACAATACTAAAGGAAACATTGATCTTTTCACCTTGACACATATGTATTATCCGGCAGCTGGAGCAATGATGGCCCTTTTAATCAGTGGAAAGGCCAAGAAAACTATTCCGAAAGCCTTTTTTATTGGTTATTTGATTCAAACCGGAATGATGATTGCCTGCAGCTTATTGGGATTATTTATGGGCGGCAGCACGTTTATGATGATCGGCAGCTTCGTCATGATTCTTGGCAGTATTTTTCTATGGATTGCTCTGCCGGTTGCTAAAAAAGAGCGCCGAGAAGCTTATGGTCTGCGTAGAAAAAACGGGAAGCTGACCGTCGCTTTGGTTTTATTGTTTGTTGTATTGTATACCGCACGCATGGTGATTTATTATGTAATCGAAGGTGAACTTGGCAGTATGACAGAGATCTTCTCCAAATCGCAAACCTGGTTGTTCTTAGTACAAACCTTAGTCAGCTACTTGATTATGTTTGCCCCTTATTTTGGTGAAGAATACGGCTGGCGTTACTTCCTGCAGCCGATGTTGCAGAAAAAATATGGCATGGTGAAAGGTGTATTACTACTAGGAATCGTTTGGGGACTTTGGCATTTGCCGCTGAATTTCTTCTATTATACTTCACCAGCCATCGGTATTATTTCCGTAGCTAATCAACTTGTGGTTTGTATCACCATGGGTATCTTCATGGGATGGGTATATATGAAGACCGACAATGTTTGGAGTGTGGTTGCGATTCATTTCCTGAATAATAATCTGGCACCGATTTTCGCTGGCGACCTTACCGGCGAATCGATGTCTGGCTACTCGATCGGCTGGTCTGACGTTGCCACAGCAGCTGTTATCATGACCCTTTGCTACGCTTGGCCGATAATTACCAAGTACTTCAGGAATCGAAATCATTTGAACCTGACCCCTGAAGCTCGGGCAAACCAACTAATTGAAGAACCCGTACCAAAAAAGAATATAACAACTAAATACGCTTAACTATCCAGATAAAAAATGGGCTCAGCTATCTTCGCTGCGCCCATTTTTCTATTTATAATACACTTCATCCAAAAATAACCCTTGAGCTGGCACGGTTTCTCCAGCATTTTTTCTGACCTTGCTGGCAAATACTTCGTCAATTGCCTCAAGCTCCATTGTTCCGGCACCAATTTCCAGTAACGTCCCCACAATAATGCGCACCATTTTATGCAGGAAGCCATCTCCCACAAAGGTAAAATGCAGCAGGCTGCCTTCTTCCTCAATGCTAATACGTTCAATTGTGCGAACAGTCGATTTTTTCGTTTTCTTCAAAGCAGAAAAGCCTATAAAATCATGTTTGCCAGTTAGCTTGCGACATGCTTCCCTCATGCGATCTAAATCCAACGCTTGCGGATAATGATAGCTGTAGCCTCGTTCAAAAGCCGAAGGAATTTCAGCATGCCAGACATAGTAGCTGTACTGTTTCCCAGTCGCATTGTAGCGCGCATGAAATCGTTCAGCTGCCTCTTCGGCTTTCTTCACTACAATATCCTGCGGCAGATACCGATTGAGAAAAGCAATCATCTCCGCCAAAGACATGTCACTGTTGGTTTTAAAATTTGCTACCTGACCACGCGCATGAGTTCCGCCATCGGTTCGTCCTGAACCAATAATCTCAAGCTCCTCACCCGTCATTTGCTTAATGATATTCTCAATTTTCCCCTGAATCGTCTTATCTGAATCTCCCAGCCGTTGCCAGCCCAGGTAACGTTTGCCATCATATTCGATGGTCAGTTTAATATTTCTCATGTGATCTGTTTTGCTCCTCTAGTTAAGTTAGCTTTATAATATCATTTTTCAACGATCGCTCGCTTACTTTTTTGCAACACCTTTTGATTCTTAAGAAAATAAGATCCATTCTAAAAAAGCCAACCACCCTAAGATGATCAGCCTTAACCTATAGAATTATTTGCCGATGACCAGTCTTCTAGTGTAAACTGCTTGCCCCGAATGCATCACCGCATCATCAATTGCCGAAACAATCCGCACCTCTCTTGTTACCGGTGGTGTCCAGCTGTCGTCAATGATCTCCTCCAGACTTTCTTCCTTTAGCCCTTCTAAGTAAGTAATCGTAAAATCAACACAGGCCGACAAATAGTCCAGCAAAATATCCTTGTTGTTCACTACCACCTTCTCGGCTTCTTCTGGCGTATGATGCCACTCTTCTGTATCATCCGGTAAATCCAACGCAAACTTTTCGCTCCAACCAGCTGACAGCCACAGCGGCTTCGTATGATTCAACTCTGAAATCTGAAAATCCAGTTCGCGAGCCGTGTGCCACATCAGCCAAGTAACTGATTTGATCAACGGTGCCGGCATCGTGTTGGCTTCCTCCACACTCATCTGGCCTAAGGTATCCTCCAGCCGTTCCTGCCCCCGCTTCAACGTATCAATCGACAATTTTGTAAAATTCATCTGTACCCCTCCTAGTTAAACCAAAGTGAACACTAGTATCTATTACTCACTTTACTACAGCGGTTACTTATCAGCAAACGTTCTGGTGCAAGGAGCAGCCGGAAATTCTTTGCTCTAAGAAGAAAGAATACTCTCATACAAAGCTGGCGACATTTTTTATTCAAAGGGATATTTAAATCCCCATAAATTACGAATTTCTGTCAGTAGTCTGTTCACATCCAAGCTCCAAGCCAATGTGTCATTGCTTTTATTTTCGGTAATATATTTTTGAATAGCAGCCACTTCATACTCTAACGCTGCGCCACTATGTCCCAAGACAATTTCTTCTACTCGATTATCCTCAGTAAAAACTATTTTGGCTTGATCCGCCCTGGGGTAATTTTCAATTTCAATATATCCTTTTTCTGCAATAATCGTACCACGTTTAGCTTGCTTAGCCCTCATTGTCAACGCAATAACCACTAGCTGACCTAAAGCATTTTTCATCAAAATTCCGGCCTCTTCATCCACTCCTGTTTCAAAATAATTTACAGTTGAGAGAACAACGTTCGGCGTTTCAGCTAAGAAAAAGCGAGCAAAGGACACCGCATAGACCCCGATATCCAGTAAAGCACCTCCTGCCAACTCCTTGGAAAAAAAACGATGAGTTACATCATACTCCTTACAACTGCCGAAATTTACTTGAACCATTTTTACTTTCCCCAATTCTCCTGACTGCAGTCTTTCTTTGACCGCCGAAAACAGAGGCATATGATACAGAGTCATTCCTTCCATAATTACTAGGTTCTGTTGCTCAGCAATTGCGATACATTCTTCTAATTGTTGATTATTAACCGTAATCACTTTTTCTACAAATACATGCTTTCCAGCTAATAAAGCTTTCTTCATCCACTCATAATGCAAATTGTGAGGGGTGGCCACGTAGACAATCTCTATCTGTTTATCTTCAAGAAACTCTTTTTCACTGGTAAATACCTGCTGAATCGCATATTCCTCGGCAAATTTCTTAGCCATATCTGCTGAAATATCATAAACACCATAAATCTCCCCATTTACTTTCGTCAGAGCCTCGCCCATTTCATGAGCAATCCAACCGCTGCCCACTATTCCCCAATTACATTTATCCATTGAGTATCTCTCCTTTTATACCGACGGCTCTTCTTCTATTTGAGTCTCAGCTTCCGGCGATTTCTTTAATAAGAGAAGACAAATCGCAGTTACTACTCCTCCTAGCAGCCAATAAAGAACGAACAAACCGGGATTACTGCTTAGAAAAACGACAAACAATCCCCCATGAGGTGCATGAAGTGTAATGGCAGAAGCATAGCAAAGCGCACCAGAAACCGCTGAGCCAGCCATCAACGCCGGAATAACTCGAAAAGGATCGGCAACAGCAAAAGGAATGGCAAATTCGGTAATTTCAAAAATCCCTCCAGTAATCAACCCAGGCAGGTTTGAAAACTCATCCTTAGTGAATTTCTTTTTCATAATAATCATTGCTATAGCGATTCCCAAAGGAGGTGTCATTGCCGCCACACAACTAGTTGTTAAAGGAATCCAGTTTCCTGCTTCACTAGCTGCTAAGGCAAACGCGTAAGACGCTTTATTCAGCGGGCCGCCCATATCAAAAGCAATCATACACCCATGAATAATTCCCAGCATAATAGCACTTCCTGTACCTAACCCCTCTAACCAATTAGTCAAACCCACACTTAACGCAGTCATCGGCTTGCCAATCACGTAAATCATTAAAAAGCCAATAACCAGAACGCTGATTATAGGAATAATCAAAGTCGGAAGAAGCGAACGCATGCTCAAAGGTAATGGAATCTTTTTTAATTCGCGAACCAAAAAGCCGGCAATAATCCCCGCGACCAAAGCACCAATAAACCCAGCACCCATTTCATCAGCTAATAGCCCACCTACCATGCCGGAACAGATAGCTGGCTTATCGGCGATGGCAAAAGCTACATAAGCTCCCAGTACGGGGGTCATCATAGCGAAAGCTCGTTTCCCTACCCAGAAAATGGTGCTGCTGACATTGCCGAAAGGCTCAACCGAGCTGGGAATATCTACTCCCCCTACCGCAAACCCTAAAGCAACTAAGATACCGCCGGCAATAACAAACGGCAGCATAAACGATACCCCTGTTAACAATCCCGTTTTTATATCATTCAGTATTTGCTTCATTTTCATGCTCCTTCCTAAAGATAATGCCCGCATCCTTCACTAAAGTATGAGGATCTGTTTGAAAAATTTTTTCTTCAAATCCTGCAAATCGTTCGCTTTTTTGAATGCCGACATCATTTGCTAATACAATCAAATCCGCCTCTTCAATATCTTTTTTATTCAACTCATTTTCAATCCCTAAGGCGCCTTGAGTCTCAACCTTACAAGGGATGTTTTTTTGTTTGCATAATTTCTTTATCGATTGCGCCGCCATATAAGTGTGCGCAATCCCTGTCGCGCAAGATGTAATCGCAATTATTTTCATGTGTATTCCCTCTCTTCATCTGCTAAGTCTCTGGCATACTTCAAGAATTCTTGCAGTGTTTCTAGTGAACGTAATTTTTGTAAAAATTCATCATTAGCCAATAAACCGGCTAAACTGGCCAGCATTTGAATATAAGCTTCTCCCGATTGCTCCTGAGAAACCGCTAACATAAATATAAAACGAACCAAGCCGGTCTCACCAGAAGATTCATATAAGAAGGGCTCTCGCATTCGACAAAACAAGACTGCAGGCCTTTTTACTACAGAGCTTTTGGCATGAGGTAAAGCAATTTCATTGCCCATGTAAGTAGAGCCTAAAGCTTCCCTTTCATATAACGCCTGTTTAAATACTTCTTTATTGGTAATAAGACCCGCTTCAAAATACCATCGAGTTAATTGAACAAACATTTCATCTTTATCATTGAACGGGGCTATATCTAGAAAAAAAGTTTTTTCATTTAAGATCGCTCCAATGTTTTTTTCCATCATGTACTCTCCTCACACCACCATTTGCTTTTTTGGCATCAGCAGTCTATTTTGCTGCAATTCCTCCATCAATTCGACAGCAGCAGCCAACGATATAACTGGATTTATTCGATGATAAAAACAAGACTAAATCTGCTATCTCATCGGGTTTGGCATAACGCTTTAATGGAATACCACTGACAAAATCCGCATGAGCTGCAGCAGGATTTTCCGGCTGAGCTTTTTCTTCCATCGCTCGAATCATGGCTGTATCGACTGATCCTGGACAAATTGAGTTCACCCGAATGCCTTCATTCACATACTCCAAGGCCACAGACTTAGTTAATCCATTCACCGCATGCTTTGCAGCGCTATACAGTGGTTTTCTTCGGCTGGCAGATAACCCAGCAATTGAAGAAATATTCACTATTGTTCCTTGCTTGTCTTTCAGCATTTCCTTTATTGCATGTTTAATAAAGAAAAATGTTCCTTTCACATTGGTGTTCATCATTACATCAAAATCATATTCCTCCATGTCAGTAATGTAGGCCTGTTTCCCATCTATTCCGCCGCAATTAACCAGATGATTAAGCTTGTTAAAATGTTCAACTCCCCTATTCACAACCTGAATAACTTCAGACTCCTTGGTTATATCAGCCGCCTGACAAATACAGCGTTCATCTGAATAAGCATTGGCTTCCTTCATTTCTTCCAGCGCTGGCAAAGAGATATCTGTTAAAATCAACTTTGCGCCTGCTTCATAGAACTTCTGTGCACAGACACGGCCGATTCCGCCACAAGCACCATTAATCAATACGACTTGCTGCTCAAACATTCTACCCCTCCTCTGCCAGCTGTTCCTTGGCTGCTTCTGTAATAGCAATCCCTGCGGTTCCTCCCAAACGGACTGCCCCAATTTCTAAATAAGTGCACGCATCTTCTAATGTACGAATTGCGCCTGAGGCCTTTACTAGAATTTTATCTCCAGCGGCTTTTTTCATTGCAGTCACATCCTCAACAGTAGATCCGTAATTCGCGTACCCAGAAGAAGTTTTCACAAAATCTGCTCCCGCCTCAATTGCACACTCCACTGCCTTTGAAATTTTGTCATTTCCAATAATTGAAGTTTCGATAATCACCTTTACAATTTTTTCTTCTCCATAACTCTTGAAAGCCTGCACAACCGCCTGTAAATCAGCAATAACATACGAATAATCTTCATCTAAAAATTTCCCAACATGCATCACGATATCAATCTCATCAGCACCATACTTTGCACATTCATGCGCTTCAAAAACCTTTGTTGCTGTCGTCATTGCTCCTAAAGGGTAAGCCATTGTGCAGCATACATGCACCTGCGTACCAGCCAAAGCCTCTTTGCACAATTGACAATAGCTTGAACTTAAAACAACGGAAGCAAAGCCATATTCTTTGGCTTCACTACAAAATTTCAATACTTCTTCCTTCGTTGCATCTGCCTTTACCAAACTGTGGTCAAAGTAACTAGCCATCGTTTCTAAAAATTCCCTATTCATTCGATCACCCTTCCTATTTTTTTACACCCTAAGTATAGTCTGAGAAAATCTGTTTGAATATTCAGAAATTTTCATTTAGTTTTGAGTAAAGCAGACTCACTTATACAATTCATTTCCTTTATTCAATGCAACGTCAGCAATCACTCAATAAAATTCTTCACTTGCTTAGTGAAATTTATTACCGATTCCTTCTTCAATGACCTGTTTAAATTCAGATAAGTTCTCTACTTTCTTTAATTGGGAAACTAAAAAAGGCAGCTGCGATATTTCATAAATACTTTCCATGATACGTTCAAACTCACGTGTTTCATCTGGTTTTATGCATAAAAGCAGCACAATTTGAACCTTTTCTTGATTCCATAACAACGGCTTAGCAGTGGTGAGAATACCGATTCCATTCTTTTGGATGACCTCGGGATAGGGATGGGGAATTGCAATAAAATTCCCTACTTCCGTTCCACTGACCGTCTCTCTTTTAGCAACAGAATCATACATATCAGAAGAGCCATAGTTCAGAGCCTCCATCTTACAGCAAATATAACGCAAGGCTTCATCTTTGTCAGGAATTTGTTTTGAAAATATTGATATTTCTTCTTTAAAATAGCCAAAGAGCAGATTTAAGCTTTCTTTTTCTGTTTGTTCCTTCCTGTTCAAATAATCATGAATCTTCTCAATATCATGTTGCTTCAATACGGGCGATACATAAATTACCGGTGTTTCAACATTCTTTATTTCAGTAGTCGCAACAATTAAGTCAAGCTGCTCCTCCTCTAGCTTATCTAATTGCCGACTGCTGGTCATAACCTTTACGACATGCAGCTTGGGGATTTCCGAATGAAGCTTAACCTTTAAAAACTCTGCCATCCCTTTTCCTGAAGGACAGACAATTGCTACTTGACTCTGTTCATTTTGATTGACCTTCGTTTCCAAGGCAACAATGATATGCATAGTGAACAGACCAATTTCTTTATCACTAAGGTGAATACTCAACCGATCTTCTAGTCTTTTGGCAATTAACAACGATATCTCAAAGGAGAATGCAAAAGACCTTTTCAATTCATGTAATAATGGATTGTCTATTTGAATGCTATAGATTGACCGATTAATAGCAGGTATCAGGTGTTTAAACAAATTCTCAATCAAACGCTGATTGTGGTGAAAATTAGTAAAATAGATTAGATCAATTTCTTCCAAGACAGTCGTCAAAATTTGGCGAACCTGTTGCGGATCGATCGTTGAATGATGAATATTCTCAGTGGTCATGCTCAAACCTGACAGAAAACAAGCCAAATACGTCAGCTCAGCGCTGCGATATTCTAAATCAAAGGCAACACATAGCTTTTCCAACAAATAATTACTCTGCTTGAAAAGAATCGTTTCTACCTGTGTTTCATCCATTATTTTTCGACGATCCAAGAATTTTTTTTGACGATAAATAGTCACACACAAGTATATGAATAATTTCTTAAATTCATGATCGGGAATAATTGTGTTGTGATATTTTTCGTATTCAATTAATAACTCATATAACCCTATGACAGAAACTCCCTGATAATCCTTTGTTTCTTGTAATGTTTGAAACAGGCTGAAACTTTTGGATTTAAGCTCAATCATGACTAATGCCATCCGAATATCGATTTCGTTGCCCGAAACAAATAATCCTAAGTTATTCCTCAACAATTTCAGCTGATGTTTTTCCAACTCCTTAGCTACTATATCCAATTCATTGGTAATCACACTTCGACTAAAATACATAGACTCACATACTTCGGCAATCGTTATATAGTTATTCTGTCCGAGCAAATACTTAATAATTTCATATTTCCGAAAATTATCTGTGAATTGATTAGTAGTAGCATCAACAGAACCAATCAAGTTATACAAATAGCCTTTTTTATTTTCATCAACGACCAAAAAAACTCCTTTGCCTCTAAGTGTCTGGATTTGAATGTTTTCAGACTTCAGCTTTTGGTTAATATTTTTGATATCCGATTTGATTGTCCGCGAAGAAACATGCAGCATTAAAGCAATATACTCAGTGGTAATCGTTTTGTCTTGATGAATCAGCAGTTGAACAATCGCCTTTTCACGCTCTTTTAGCATACTTATCCCCCCAGTAAAGTAGCCTATTGTTACCTTTATTATAAACAGCTTTTCCCCAAGTGCAGTATTTACTTTTTCACTAACTCATGAAACCTTTAGAGGTTAGAGAAGACATTTGAATACCTGAGAAAAGGTTTAGAGTCTCTCTTTTTTCATTCCGAAAAAGCAGTTGTTGTTTTTTTATTAACTGTCAAGTAAACTAAGCTATTCAAAAATATGTTGCTGTTTGATGTTTGATCAATAATCCAGTCTTGATAAATTTTTCACTTATCTCAGAAAACTACTGTAAAAAGTTAGATAGGCTAAATGATAAAGAGTTATATTCAAGGCACAAAAAAAGCTTCCGAAATTCGGAAGCTCGTAATTGATTGCTTTATGGGTGAATATAAGTTAAACCTGATGCACTTAAGGTTGCAGTGTTTGGTCCCATTGGTGTTGGGAAGCCCATGCCGCCTTGAGTGATTGTGATTGTGTTGCTGCCAGCATCATAGGATTGTACGTAAGCTACGTGTCCATAAGATGGATCGGCATTCCATGTTCCAACAGATTGTCCTTGAGCAAAGACAACGATTGAACCAGCTGCAGGAGATCCGTCTACCTGGAAGCCGTCAGCTGCTGCTGAAGCACCCCATTGACAGCCATTCCCCCAGTAAGTTCCAGCCCATGGAGCTACTGATTTCACGTACCAAGTACATTGACCTGGTGAGTACATATTGCCTGAACCAGTATGATCAACTCTGCCGCCAGTGCTGGTGCTTGGAGCTGTCGCTGCAGGTGTTTGTGGTACAGAAGAACTTGTTTCTGTTTTTGGCTCAGAGCTTGTTTGTGTTGAAGAAGAGCTTGATTCAGTAGCCGCTGTTGATGACTCTGAAGTTGCTGCTTGTTCTTTCGCTTCTTGAGCTGCTTTAGCTTGAGAAGCTTCAAACGCTTTTTGTGCTTTCGCTGCTTCTTCGGCTTGACGTTTTTCTTCCGCTTGACGTGCTTTTTCAGCTTCTTGCTGTTCTTTCAGAATACGCGCTTGTTCTGCTTTAGCAGCTTCTTGCTGCGCCTTCAATTTAGATTTATCTTGTTCAGCAGTTGCTTGCTCAGCCGCATAGTTTGCTTTGATAACGTTCAATTCAGCTTGCTTATTCGCAATCGCATTTTGTTGCGTTTCTAGTTCTTTTTGGTTTGCAACCAGCTCAGCCACTTTTTCTTCATTGGCTTTGACTTGCTTTTCAACTTCTTGTTTGTCTTCTTTTTGCTGTTCCATCAATGTTTTGTTCGCTTTAACCATTGTCGTCATCGCTTGAACACGACCAACAACATCTGATAATGATTCAGCATCTAACACTGCGTTCACGTAATTAGTTGCTTGACCATTTACTTGTGCATCACGAGCTTGATCTTCAATCAACTTTTCACGCTTTGCAATACGAACCTTTAAGGTAGCAATTTTATCTTGTAATTTCATTGTATCTTCGTTTAATTTTTCTTGTTTCGCTTCTAAGTCTTTTACCTGTCCGCTTACTGTTGCGATTTCAGCAGTCATTTCGTCAATCTGTGTTTGAACAGATGATTGTTTTCCTTGCAATTCGCTGATTTTTTGATCTTTTTCTTGAATTTGCTGGTCGTAGCTATCGGCTAAAGCAATGCTTGGTACTGTTGATAAAGCTAATGTGCAGACCAATACTGCTGATAAAATACTTTTCTTCACTGAATAATTCCTCCGGTTACAACTTTAATTATTTAATAAGCTCTTCATAAGATTTTCTTTCGATACCAGAAGCAATTTTACCATAGTGATGTATCACACATATGAATAGGATGTTACAGAAATATTTCAATCTAGTTTTTTTATGTCGCCGTAACCATATAGTTGAGTAAGATTAGATGATTATTAGTAATAAAATCATTTGTTATTTTTAACCATTCTAATCTAGTGAAATCCTAATTCATAAGCATTAAATCAGCTTTGAAAGCGTTAACCATTTGTTTTAATAGTCCAATTTAGACTTTATAAGATTGAAAAAGTTCAACGAGAATTCGCTGAACTTTAAGTTGAAAATAAACTATTTTGCCTAGTAGGAGTTTGCTTACTGAGGCATTTGGATTATTCCTTTGTTGCTGTCCCACATTCTGGACAGAACTTAGCATCCTCAGCCAGTAACGCCTGGCAATTTTCACAATGCTTTTCTTGAGCTGCTTGTACATTTGTGCCGCACTCTGGACAGAACTTGGTATTTTTGTCGATTGCAGCCTGACAATTGGGACAAGTGTCTAGTAATGATTGTCCGCAAGAGCTGCAAAATTTCGTTCCTTCTGGATTTTGCGCCCGACAGTTGGAACAGACAATTCCAGCAGTTCCATTACTGCCAGACATCGAAACAGTCACTATTTTGCCGCCGGTTTGAATATAATTTTCAATTGCAGCGAAAATTTCCTGTGGTAATTGCTGCTGCTTAAAGGCTCCAAATGCAGCTGTTGCCAGCAATGGGGCAAAAACAATTGCTCCGACACCTGCTGCGGCAGCTTTATCAACCCATTTTCCAGTACCAACATTAACGGTAATGCTTTCTGGTGTCGACTGGAAGATCTGCACCTGTGTCGCTTGATCCATGCCAGCAAACTTTTTCCAGCTTTGCTCTTCTTTTGCTTGAACCAGATAACCTTCCGGTGTTGCCATTCCTTCGACTACAAATCTTTTCTTTTCACGGAAAAAAATCTCCAAGCCGCGACCAACACTTTCAGCTGTCATTCCCTCTTCTAATGTAAACATCTTTGATTCTGCCATTTTCATCCATCTCCTCTAATTTTTTATCTGCCGAAACTGATTAACTTCTTTTAATCCGGCACTCATTAAAATAAATAATTCGATCCAAGCCGCAACGATCAGCAAAATATAAATCAGCAGCTCGCTATTCAGTAACACGATGCCCATATCCCAGACGCCATGGAGTACCACTGCCGAAGCAAAGAAAAAGACAAAGCGTGTATCAAACAGCTGATTCATATTGAAAGAGCTGGTTTTCTTCACAATAATCACCGCTCCACCAATCATCGCTGACCAAGCCAGATGTGTGCCGATACTCATCCAGCCCCGCAAAATAATCAATCCGATCACATCTCCATAGCCCAACAATTCCCTAAAGACATAGCCAGAAGTTTCAAAGGCCGCAAAACCTGCACCAACCGCCGCTCCTATCAGCAAGCCATTTAGAATTTTGTTAATCTTATATTTGTTAATAAAGTAAACAACAATCACTGCCTTTCCCAGCTCTTCTACCACACTGACTAAAAAAGCATCTGTAATCGTCATTACTCCAAAATAAGTTGCTTCATCACTAAACGTCACAAACTCATACAAAAATAATGTGCTAAGAATTGAAATAACACCCCCGATGAAAAAGATTTTAATGACTTCAAAAATACTGATATTTTGATAGACATTAGTTTCAAAGAAAAAGATCAATACTGAGAAGGGAACGGCAAAAGCACCAATGATAATCAGTCCTGGAAGTGCATTGCTGTTTTCAAAGCTAGTCACAGCTACCAAAAGTGCTCCAAAAACAATCAGTGCCGCGATAAAAATTCGGGAAAACAACCATGGCTTAGACCAGCTGTCAGAAACCTCTGAAATGTCGGGTGTCGTCTGCTTCGTGCCCGCAATAAAAATTTTTTCAGCTTCCTCGTTTGTGTGCTTTTTAGCGACCTGTGAAAACAATTGATTCAAATCAATCTGCAGGCCATCCTCTTCTCCAGCGTACTTGCCGATTGCCCGAGTCGCTTCGGTAAAAAGTCCCTTCGCTTTAGCTGTTTCCGCCGCTTCCGCTGGGGATGTCATCATTGGTAATGCAGCACCACACTTCCCGCAAAACTTTGCTTGATCCCCTAATTGATTGCCGCAATGTGGACAGAATTTCATTCTTCATCACTCCTCATAAACGTTTCGTAAAATTCTTTTCCTAAACGATTCATTGCTACTAATTGTTCACTAGAATTGCCATCCTCTGAAAGAACCACCAATACATAAGCGTTGCCGTCCTTTTCAAAAATACAGGCATCATTTTCTATTCCATAATCAGCATACTCTCCCGTTTTGTTGTAGATATTTACTTCTGGTCCAATTTGCGCCGGCAGCTTGCGGTGGTTTTTATTCTGATTCAAGAGCTCTAGCATTGCTAAATCATGAACCGGTGAAACCTGTTTTTGCTGATAAACGTTTTGTAGTAAGCGAGCTACATCTTCAGCACTCGTGTAGTTATCAATTCCCGCTTCCAATGCTTCCGTATCCAGAAACAAACGATTCATCACGGTTCCGGAAAAATTCTGCTCACGAAGATAATTGTTCAACTCTGAAAGACCCCCAAGCTGTTCAACCAGAATATTGCCAGCTGTATTGTCGCTATCCACCATCATATGAGCAAGCAACTGATTGATCGTCAATGTGCTACCAATTGGATAATCTTGCAACACGCCCGTTCCACCAACAATATCTTGGCTGAGCAGCGTATATTCCTGATTTAACGCCAATCTTTTTTGATCCACTTGCTCATACACAGCTGCCATAATGAATAATTTGATTACACTTGCAGCCCGTCGCATATTTTTTTCTTCCATTGTAAAGGTAGGGCCGTCAGCTTCAATTGGTGCCAGCAGTACACTGAAATTTCCATCAGCTCCGTTTAAAGCAGTTTGAGCAATTCTTCTGGCTTCTGCCACGTTAAATGTTGACTCCTCTGATTCGCCTGTTGTCTCCGTGGTAGAGACCAATGATTGACTGGTGTTGCTTTCTTGTGATGTTTCCGTTGAATGCTCAATGGAAGACTGAACCGTCGTTGCCTTTTCTTCAGAAGTACGGGTTGTCCACCAGAAATAACCGCCGATTGCTCCAACCAGCAGTAATACCAGCAGGCCCCACTTCCAACCAGACTTTTTGGGGTCAGGGTTTATTTGCGGCCTGCCGCGGTAGATGGCCCCTTCCTCTTTTTGCGAAATAATTTTCTCTGTAACAGCTTCGGTATCGACAGCAGTTTCTGCCGACTCTTCAATTGGTTCTGGCGTTGAATGTTTAACCGATGTTCCACATTTCTCACAAAAGGCTGAAGCTTCTGCCAGCGGCGCACCGCATTCTTCACAAAATTTCATAAGCCTAACTTTCCTCCTGCTCTTTGATTTCTCGCAGCATTCGCTCAATACTGCGCTGACTGTAGCCATAGGTGCGAGCCAGCTTTTGCTTGTTGCGGCCATCGTAATCGCTGCGCAGTACATCCAGCATATGTGACCGAGAAATCAAACGTACGGGTAAATTCAATTGAATCCCTCGATATTCCTTGAATAAGTTCAACGTTGCTTCGGTACCAATAACTTTCTGCAAGTCTTTATAAATTTTATTCCAACCAGACGTATCAAGCTCATTCACTTCTTTTCCCCCATTCGTCACTCCTTAGTTAAAATAATAATGTTTTCAAAAAACCTTATCTCGCGATTTTTTCAACGACATTACGCTTCCTTTTGTCGCTGCTTTCTAGTTGACTCTGTAACAACAACTAGGTAAAATCCTCTTTTTGTTTTTCCTTGATAAGTCGTTCAATCTGTCGCTGTGAATAGCCATATTTCTGGGCAAGATGTTGTTTGGTCTTAAGGTCAATCGGAGGAAGGATTGCCAGTCTTTCTGCCAGCTTTTTACCACTGTAAAGCTTTTTAGGAACACTAATTACCAGCCCTTGGTAATGCTCAAAAAATACCAGCATTGCTTCTTCGCCCAGCAGCTCTGCTAATTCTTGATAAAAGCTATTTAGTAATTCTTTTTCAACCATTGAAACCTCCCTCCTTCGGCAATATGGTATCATTAAGCAATGACACATTATGTCGCAAGGAGGTCCTCATGAACAGCAATAAGCGAATTATTGAATTATTTCTCACTCTTTACCAAGGTCAACGTCTTGCTATCCCAGAGACTAGTTCTCGCTACGATGTTTCGCCGCGTACCATTCAACGGGATCTTGCCGCAATTAAAGAGATTCTGAGCACCAGCGATGTTGCGCTAAAATTGATTTACGATCCCCATCAACAACGCTATAAGCTGGAAAATACTGACAAGCTTTCACCACAAGAAGTTTTATCAATCGGCAAGATTCTACTGGAGAGTCGAGCACTGACGAAAGAAGAACTAGAAAAGATCATTAATCATCTATTAAAGGAACTCTCTGACGAATCCAGCAAGACAGTCAAGAAGTCACTAGCAAATGAGTTGTTAAACTACTATCCACTAAAGCATCAGGAAAACCTATTCCAATTAATTTGGGATTTCAGCCAGTACATTGCTGAACACACCGTCATTGCTTTCGATTACCGCAAAAATCGCGGCGAATTTGTCCAACGCAAAGGCCTGCCGGTTTCACTGATTTTTTCGGAGTACTATTTTTATGTCCTGCTGTACAACCCAACGTATGAAAATTATTTGATTTATCGCCTGGATCGTTTCGGTAAAATCACTATTACTTCAGACAAAATAAAAATCCCCTACAAAAATCGTCTAGAGGATGGTGAGCTGCGGAAAAAAATCCACTTTATGTATGCCGGCAAAGAAGTCACCTTCACCTTTCGTTTTTGGGGAATCGTCGAGGCCGCTTTAGACAAGCTGCCAAATTCTAGAGTCATCAAAACATTCGAAGACACTAGCGTGATTATTGAAGCCACTGCCTACGATACCGGTGTAATCATGTGGCTGCTGAGTCAAGGCAAGAATGTTCAGGTACTTTCGCCGCCGTCATTTGTGGACAAAATACGAGAAGAAGTTGAAGACATGTTAAAAAGGTACACGGATTGACCGTGTACCTTGGGTTGAATTTATTCTTTTGCTAAATACTAGATAATAGATTACTTTTTCAATAGTTTTGCGTAATAAACCACCCTAGCTAAATTTATCGCTTCACCATCTAATAATCCTCATCGTTTCCAGCTACGGAGCCTTTGCTTTTAGGCCAACTGTCATTTCCAACTGTTAATTTAAAAACCAAACTTCATTCATCTTACGTAGAAATTCATCAGACAATGTATATTGACTGCCTTGTGGAATGACTGAATCTATACCACAGCTTGGACATAACGCCGTTTGATCCGGTTCCCCATCAATCCAGCTTTGAATTCTCTCGTAATTAAAGATTGCACCACAATAGAAGCAACCACACAAGCCTGAATTCTTTAACAACTCCTTGTTGTAAATTGAATATTTGTGGGCATCAGCATAAATTTTTTCCACGATAAAGCGACTCCCTTACTGTTTCTAAATACGGGCTACTTTCATATTTTGAATCCGGCTCGAGATTATAGATATCAAGCGATTTTTACATTATAAATCAAGCATTAATCACTTCTCTCGATTTTCCTCACTCCGATAAACCAAACCCAATCCTTTTAAGAAATTACGCGCATACTTATCTCCACAAGGTTTGAAGTTGCGATGTCCTTCTTTTCGCAAGATAGCCCCAAGCTCACCTTTTGAAGGATAAACTTTGGCCTCAGCAAGAATCGCCAGCATGTCATCGCTAGTCAAGAATAGCGCAATTTTCAGCTTTTTCAGAAGAACATTATTAATATATTTGATCTCCTTGCTTTGCGGCTGTACTTCTTCCGCAGGTTTATCTTTTTGCGGACCGCGTTTAAGAATGATGAAACCATTCAAAAAGGCATCTAATTCTTGATTGTCGATCGGCTTCAAATACACATTGTCTTCCTCACGTGAAGCAGGCTTCACTTTAGTCAGCATCTTATGCATGTCATCCTTAGTAATCGTGATTCCACCTAGCTCAAAAGCCTTGATGAGATCATTATCCTTAATATCAATGGCGTATCTTAAACGCAGCAATCTATCATTGTTGTTCATTTAGTGTCTCCTTGTTTTCGTTTTTCTATTTGAAATTCTCGAAAATTGATTTCAAACATCCTATCAGTTGTAGTATACCTTACAATTAATTGCTTTAGTGATGCAAATACGTAAAAAAGACATTTAGGATTACACATATGCAGGAAACATTCCTGTACATAAGGTGTAATTTCTAAACGCCTTTATTCATTCAAAGCAAAAAGTCATTGCTATTACTAAGCTTAACTATGGGAATTCAGTCATTCGTTCACGTTCAAATACCATTGATTCCTTAAATAATTTTGCCAAGGACTCACTATCCTGTTCTCCTAGATATTCCATATATTGACCTCGCCATTCTTTTCTGATAACAATCGGCACTCCTAAATATTTCATACTCAGGTACATCAATAGTAGGCGTCCGGTTCGTCCATTTCCATCAGAAAAAGGATGGATTCGTTCAAACTGAATATGAGTATCTGCTAATACTTCCAAAATTTCTTGTTCATCAGTTAATAAATCTAGACGGTTGTTTGTATTGTCAGCCCATTGACTCATTAGTAATGGCATTTCCTCCGGCACAGCCGTTTTGAATTCCGCTCCACGGATCGCATTTTGCTGCGTTTTAAACTGACCCTTATCATGCTGCAGACGATCTGTTAGCAGAAAATGAAATTGCTTGATTTCTGCTATATCTAATGACTGATTTTCAGCTAACAATCCAATCAAATAAGCAAAGGCTTGCTTATGATTTTCAATTTCATAAAATTCACGAATGCTTTTACCGCTGCTGGGAAGCGTTCCTTCTAAAAGGATAGAGACCGTCTGCGGCAAGCTGATGGTGTTACCTTCTATTCCACTGGAATGATACGCCATTCGGACAAGCGCATCGTCTAAATAGTCTTGAGAAACATCCATGTCTTTTCCTCCCCACCCGTGCTTACACTATTTTATTATACCTTAATCGAGCGACTCAAAACACTTGTAGCTTTTATATCTACACTGACACTAGCATCTAATGTTCAAATGTCCGCAAAAAAATACTTACTTATATTACGAACCCACATATCGCAAATAATACTTTCAAAAACCGCATTACTCAGTATCCCCTCTCCCTATCATAAACTAATGATAGCCATGACTTTTCTCGATAGCATCAGATTTCTTATTGCTAAAGCTAGTGACAAAAATCCGGAATGTTCGTGATTTTTGCAGGTGGTCAGACTATAATAAATGTAGTGATGAGGAGTGGAGGTAGTACGGTGATTGAAGCATTTATTGAAAAAGATGTTATTCGACAAGTCAAATTGATCGAATACCTTTATGAGTTAGAAAAGCTGACCTTGCGTGAGGTTGCCAAGCGGCTACAAGTGACAACGAATACAGTGAAACGAGACTTTGATAAAGTCGTCTTAATGTTAGAGGAGCAAATCGAGTTTTCTGAAATCACCAGTACAACGATTTCCATTATTTTCAATAGCTCCTTTACGCGTTATGAATTAATTAAATTGATCTACCAAGATTCGTATTTTTTAAAAACATGTGCCTATTATTTGCTTGGTGAATCCGATTATCTGACTCTGGTAGAAGCAGAATTTATTTCAGTCGCCAAAGCTTTCACAATAAAAAAGCAGGTAGAAAACTATTTCAAGGCAGCAGAGATCATGGACGAAAATGGTGCCTTCATTAATAATGAAATTCGCTATCGTTTAGTCCTTATTTCTGTTTGGATGCGATGCGATGTATTGGATAAGCTGATTGTTTCAGATAAGTATAAAACCGCTACTGTTTTTGTAAATCAAGTCTTATTCAAGTTTGCCAATGGTTACGAAAAAAACAAAAGAGAATATCAATTTTTGCTGCTGAATACCTATTTGTCGCTCAGTCGCTTTAAAGATTTTTCTTTAATGTACGAAAAAGAAGCCATTACCTATTTGAAAAATACACCGACTTTTCAACAACTGATGGACGTTAATGACTTGATTTTGACGAAAGACAAATTACCGGAAACTGAAATTCAATATCTGGCTTCGATTTATAAATCGATCCCTTTAAACACGAGAAATTATTTAATTGTGGAAATGAACTATCAGAGGGAAAGAGAATTGATGATCGAGAAAAATTTTATGGTTCGACAATTGCTTAAAAATTTTGAAGATGAATTTTCTGCTGATTTGTTCAATCATGTTCTATTTGAAAAACCCTTTATGAATTTTGTTTATTCTTTATGGCAGGAAACCCAAGCTTTTTCTGTTGAAAAGCATTTTTATCTAAGTGACCAGCAATTACAGTTAGCAGAAAGAATCAAGCAAGTCTTAGAATCTTGGCAGAAACACTTCCATTTAGAAACAGAAGTCACATTCAATCAGACCACACTTGAAAAGTTCTGCTCTCAAGTAACCGTGAGTTTGATGCAAAAAAGAACCCCAAAATTTGTTTTCTTCTTTATTGCAGAAGATGAGCTATCCCATACTATTTACCGGGAGAACTTAAAACGTTGGTTGAACTTGGACTATAATGTTATTGATAGCACTATGTATTATTCCTTAGATGAATTACCAATTTATGTCAAAGACTGGCCAAGTATCGTTATATGCGAGCGATCGCTAAAATACGATTTCACGATTCCCGATTCACTCACCTTCTTTCCAATCTCACGAAACTCGATTTTAGAGGATACCAAAAATATTTTATCCTATGTTTATAACTGGAAAACTGAATAATACCTCAAAAGAAGACAGCTGTACCTTAGAAAAGCCATTCTGGCACTAGGGCTACAGCTGTTTTCTTTATTTTTTCATCTTTTGTGAAAATCCATGAAATAAGATAGAAAATATCCTGGAAAAGAAATTGTATACTACTCTCGAAAAAAGAAATAAATCTATTTTATTAAAGGGAGTGTTTACAATGACTGCATTAAAAAAAGCAATGATTTTTTCTATTGGTTTGTTGTTACCACTGACTTTTCTAGGATTTGCAAAGCAAGATGATCATTCTAATGCAAGTGCAAAAGACACGATGCCCCCTAAAATCGAGCATATCGCAGACTGCACGTTGACATTAAGCGAAGCAAAAAATTTTGATCCAATGGAAAATGTACAATCTTTTGATAACGTAGATGGAAATCTAACAGAAAAAATAAAGCTAAACAGTGACTTAAAGAAGGACACGGTTGGAAAATATGAATTGATTTACTCTGTAGCAGACAGCAGCAGCAATAAAACTTCTAAAAAACGAACAGTCACAATTGTTCCAGACAAAGAAGACCCTTCAACTGTTGAGCCTGCTGTTTCTGATCAACCAAAATCCGTCGAAGCAGATACTCCAGTTGCTGAAAATAATCCCGATGTTCCTGAAGCTGTAGAACCAGTTGCGGATAATACTCTTACAGAAAATCAACCTGCATTGGTCGAAGAGAATACAGCACCCGTTCCTGAAGCTGAATCAGTCATGACCCAACAAAATTCTACTATCAGCTTTTTAGGTAGTACCATTCCCTTCATCAATTGTAATGGCGCTAGTCAAGCTCCTAGCAGCGGTGCCGGTACATGGACAGGGACAGGAATGGTCAATGATGGCGCACCTACCCATTTCATTGGGCATAATCCTGGTGACTTTGCACCAGTAATGAACATCACAGTTGGCACACCAATTACCGTAGTTGATGGGCAAGGTAACACTCGAACCTACACAGTTTATGAAGTACTTGATGTCTATGATGATGGAATTAATGTCCATGACCCAAACGACGATATTTGGGCTAGAGTAATTGATGCCGGGGGAGAACGCATCTCACTTCAAACCTGCATCACTGATTCAGTGAATCGAATCGTTTTAGCAAGCTAAAAATAATTCTACAGATCAATAAAATGAACCCTGTAAATATGATTCCATAATATTTGGTGTTATTACTTAAATGAGTAGGAACACCAAATTTTTTATGACAAAAGGCATTTGCTTCCTCTATAATTAAGTCGCTGAACAAAATATAGAAGGAAAAACCAAATGCCTACGACTAAGAGCAATAGAAAGAAAGACGAACAGACAAGTGAATTCGTAAGAAAGTTGCTAAATATAAAGGATCAAACCTCTACCTCTGCAATCTGAGAGAACATCGAAATGTTCTCCATTTTTTAACTTAATTTAAAAACAATATCATTTAACAAATACCCTTTTTTAGTGGTCAACTAAAAAATAGGCAGGACCAAATAGGTAGAAAAGAACATAGTCTTCTCTACTTATTTGGTCTTGTCTGCATTACCAGTGACATACCTGTTGATTTGAACTTACATCAATAAAAAGAAAACGTTATCAATATTTCTAGTTATAAGCCCTCTTCCAAACTGTCTTTACAAACTAAACAAATAACTATTTTTTTCAACTTTGTTAGATATTTTCCCAATATTTTTTTTGTCAAGCTCTCGATTCAAAAAAATTATTGGAACGACTGTATCATACTCTTTCCCAATATTTTCTAAATCAAAGCTTAATAATTCTTGTCCAATACTTATTTTATCTCCTGTTTTAACAAGAGGTGTAAAATGTTTACCATCTAGTTCCACCGTATCAATTCCCACATGAATCAACAATTCGATTCCCTCATCAGAAGTTAAACCAATTGCGTGATTTGTTGGAAAAACCGTAGTAACGACACCACTAAATGGTGCAACTACTATTCCATCTGTTGGTTTAATCGCAAAACCTGATCCCATTGTTCCAGTTGAAAAGGCTTGATCATTTACTTTAGATAGTTCCACTATTTCACCTGATAGAGGAGAGTTGAACAAGCCTACACTATCATCACTAGTTTGCGAAATTTCAACATCAATTTCTTTTTTCGGTGTTTTCACAATTAAGAAGGTAATCACAAAACCTGCTACCGTACTAATTAAAAAAGCACTTAAAACAACGGGTACATTAACTTGTAAATAGATTGGTAAACTAACAATACTTGATGAAGCAAACGCTGGCAATTCAATTCCCATAAAAGAAATATAAGCTCCACCAATCGCTCCACCTAAACAAGCAGAAAATAAAGCCCGTTTATTATGAATTAGCACCGTATATAAAGCTGGCTCAGTAATTCCAAGAACTGCTGAAATACTGGCTGAAGTGGCTACTGCTTTTTCTGTTTTATTTCTTGTTTTAAAAATCATCGCTGCCGTTGCTCCAAACTGAGCCATTGTAGACATCATCATTGTTGGCAATAAAAAGTCACTTCCACGATCCGATAGATTCTGGAAAATCACAGGTGTAAAAGCTTGATGCATACCTGTAATAACTAGTAGTGGTCTTAAAAATGATAAAATGAAACCAGCAATTAATTTGTTAAATGAAAATAATGAACCAACGAAGGTTGAAATAGCTACTCCAACATAATTTCCTAAAGGTCCTAAAATAATAAACATTAATGGGATCATGATTAACAGTACAATAGTTGGTGTGAAAATAACTTTTAAAGCATTTGGCATATGTTTATCTACAAACTTATAAACATAACTTAAAATCCAGACTGATAAAATAATTGGAATAACTGAGTTCGCGTAATTAATAATTGGAATTGGTAAACCAAAGAATGATAGTTTGCTTACTTCGCCACCAATTACAAAAGCAGTGAAAGTTGGGTGAATTAAAGCAGCCCCTAAAACAATCGCTATTGTTCTATTTGTATTAAATACCTTAGCAGCGGAGGATGCTAATAAAATTGGTAAAAAGTAAAAAGAAACATCCGCAATCATATTAAATAGAACAAAAACATCACTTTCAACTGGTACTAAATTAAAAGCTTTAACTAACGCTAAGATAGCTTTAAGCATTCCCGCACTAGCAATCGCTGGAATAACTGGTACAAATACACTAGATAAAATATTCAAGAAGTTTGAAAGAATTCCCTTCTTCTCTTCTGATTCATTTTGATTTGCATTTTCAGAATTAAAATTCCCTAGTAAATTAATTTCACTATAAACCTGTGCAACTTGTGGACCGATAACAATTTGCAACTGATTATTTTTAAATTGAACTTTTAAAACTTCATCAACTTTTTCTAATTCATCAACTTTGACAAGATTATTATCTTTTAGATTAACTCTTAGGCGAGTCATACAATGCATCATGCTTACAACATTAGATTTACCACCAATAAGCTCTAAGATCTTTTTAGCTTGATTTTTCTTATCCATTTTTTTCTCCCCATGTCATCCTTAAAATTAGTTTCCTTTTAAGTTTTTTCCATTTGTTTCAATAAATTCTTTCATCCAATAATAAGAAGCTTTCGGATATCTATCTTTTGTCCCATTTCCCTTATCATCCATGTCTACATATACCCAACCATAACGTTTTTTCATTTCGCCGGTACTTAGAGAAACTAAATCAATACCACCCCACATGGTGTAACCAAGAACTGGAACTTGATCAATCTCTACTGCTTTTTTGATTTCAGCAAAATGATCATTTAAATAGTCTATACGATAATCATCTTGTACAAATAAATTTTCATCAGGTTGGTCAATTTCACCTAAACCATTTTCAACAATAAATAGAGGTTTTTGGTATCTATCATAAACTTCATTTAAAACATATCTAATACTTGTTGGATCAATCGGCCAACCCCAAGGTGTAGCTTTTAAATATGGGTTTGATCCAAAAGGTAAAGCGATAATTCCTAAAGTATCTTCTCTTGAAACAGTTGTTGAACGATAACAACTAAATGAATAAAAATCTAATGTTCCTTCTCTTAAAATATCGTCATCTTCATCAGCCATCGTAATAGAAATACCTAATTCATCCCATATTTTTTGACTATAAGATGGATAGTAACCTCTTAACATCACATCTGAAAAATAGAAGACTCTTCTTCTTTGATCCATCCAGGCTTGTTGGTCATCAGGATGACATGTTGCTGGATAAGTTGGTGAAGAAGCAAACATCGCACCTAACATAGCACCTGGCATAAGTTCTTTAGCAAGTATTTTGGCTTTAGCACTGGCTACAAATAAATGATGAATACATTGGAAGGTTGTTTGGGCATCTGCTCTAGTTGTTCCAAGGTGAGAATATCCTTGTAACACATTTAATTCATTAAAGGTAATCCAATATTTTACTTTATCTCCAAAACGATTAAATAAAACTTCACATAATTTAACATAGCGATCAATTAAAATACGATTCGACCAGCCACCATATTTATTCGCTAATACAGCAGGTAATTCATCATGACAAATTGTAATCATCGGTTCAATATTATATTTTAGACACTCATCAATAACATTGTCATAAAATTTTAATCCTTCTTCATTTGGTAATTCTTCTTCCCCTGTTGGAAAAACTCGTGTCCAACAAATACCAAAACGCATTAAACTTAACCCCATATCTGCTAATAATGCGATATCTTCTTTATACCGATGATAAAAATCTACTGCCTTGTGACTTGGATAATACTCATTAGGGTCAATACAACCAATTGCTCCTTCTGGAATTGAACCACGAATTGGCGATGAGCCTTTTATTCCATCTGGTAACTCATAAGTAATTTTTCTTGGTACTTCATGAGAACCATCTGTTACAAAATCATGAGTTAACAGACCTCTTCCCCCCTCAGAAAATCCTCCTTCATACTGAAAATCTGCACTAGCACTTCCCCATAGCATATTAAATGGCTTATTCATAATAATATTACCTCCTACTATTTATAAGTTGATAGTAGCAAAAAAAACGCTTTAGAAAGCGTTTTTTTCACGTTATGATTCTCTGTTTCATATTATGAAACACTTTCGTCATCAAACTTTCTTTTATAATTTAGGTAAAGTAAATCTGAATAAACATTCAACAACATCCATGATGAATAATCTGTTTCTTGACCCAATACAATAGTTTGATTAACATACGAATAGTCTTTTGTCTCATCAATAGTAATAAAGTAAATAGTCGGCTTTTTTAAACGTTGCATAGTAATTGGATTTGGTTCTACTCTTTCAAAAAACTTACCGCCAGCTGAAAAAACAATGACTAAAGCATCATCTTCCAACGTTTCAATCAGTTCTTTCTGTTCAACAAAATCATGACTGGTCCGGACAACTTTTCCTAATTTAGTTAAGTTATCCTGTAAAGAAACTGCAGCAAATCCAGAAGAAACTTGTCCCATTAAAAAAATATTGTCATGACTTTTAATCAACTCAACCAAATGCTCGATTTCTCCTAAATCTAAATTATCACTTAAATAATCGACTTGATTTTTTACCTTACTAAAGTAATTGTTAAATAAATCGTCACTTTCAATAGCGTTTAAATAAAAATAATCATTTTTAGAAACTCGGTAAGTTGCTAAAGCTAGCTGAAAATCAAAATAATCCTCATAACCAAGCCGTTTAGAATAACGACTAATAGATGCTTTGGATACATTACAAGCGTTCGCCATATCTGACATAGATATTTTCTTTTGATACTTGATGTTTTCAAGTATGTATTTAGTAATAACAAAATTCACAGAGTCTGCTGGTTCACGATTCAGAATGGATAATAATTGGATTCTTATATTACTCATATAATTTCTAGCCCAATAATCCAGGCTACCTCCTTTTAAATTATTTCTTAATATATTATATATAGTTCATCACAATGTTTTTATAAGCATCTATTTAATATATTGTACACAACGCTATTATTATATTACGTAAATGGATTACCAATTTATTTTTAATAATCAAAACAACCTATCTTTCATTGATGTTTACTTATAATTTGAATCATTCTTATCTCTCACAAATATCCCACTAATCGCATCACTTATGATATGGAGCATTCGTATTTATCCTAAACGATCGATAAATTTGCTCCACCAAAATCAACCGCATCAGCTGATGAGGATAGGTCATCTTCCCAAAGGATATTTGAGCATTGCTGCGCTTCATGACTTCTGGACTTAGACCTAATGATCCACCGATAACAAAGACGAATTGACTGTTGCCAGAAACCTGCAGGCGGTCCAGCTGGGCAGCGAATTCTTCGCTGGTGGGATTTTTGCCTTCGATAGCTAGGGCATAGACGTATTCGCCTTCTTTGATCTTGGCTAGAATGCGTTCGCCTTCTTTTTGTTTGACCTGCTCCATCTCGGCTTCGCTTAGTTTTTCGGGGGCTTTTTCATCTGGAACCTCTAGAATAGTTATTTTTGCGTATTTTGACAGGCGTTTGGTGTATTCGGCAATTCCTTGAATTAAATATTTTTCTTTCAGCTTTCCCACAGTTATGATTTTGATATTCATTTTGTTTTCCTCTTTTCCACTTTTTTATCCACACTAATCACAGGTTTATCCACAAAAACATGGGGTAAAAAGCCTGTTTTGATACGAATTTTGCTTACAAACATATGTTTTCCCCAGAGTTACCCCCATTATCCACAAAACTGTGGATAACTATATTCCTCTTTTAAACAGAGTTTTCCCTGACTTTTCCACGAGGAATGTGGAAAAGTAGTCTAATTTTTTTCATGTTATAAAAAATAATTACCCAACTTCTTCATAAAAAAGTCAAAACAGCATAGTAGACTAATCTTAGTTAAAAATACTATACTTAATATAACGTATATTCAAGTAAAGGTGGAGGAATAATAATGATGGATAAAAATGATATGACCCCTACTCCAAAAAATTCAAACGGCTTCTTTAAGCGGTTTGGGATTGGCCTATTAGGCGGTTTGGTTGGGGCAGGTTTAATATTTGGTATTTATTATGCTGCAACTAGTGCTGGCTCTAGCGACAATGCCAGCGGGTCACCAAGTGCTGGCAGTACTCAAGTCAGCAATATGAAGGTTGACGCAAATTCTGATATTACTGAGGCAGTTGAAAAGGTGCAAGGTGCAGTAGTATCTGTAGTTAACCTGCAAAGACAACAACAGCAGCAAAATGGCTTAGGCGGCTGGTCAGATATTTTTGGCGGCGGAAATAATGGAAATAGCGGTGAAGAGTCTCAGGATAGCCAAAATGAAAGTGATGACAACCTGGTAGAGGCTTCTGAAGGTTCTGGTGTCATTTATAAACGTGAAGGCAATACAGCTTATGTCGTAACTAACAATCACGTAGTGGAAGGACAAAATGGGCTGGAAGTTTTGCTAAAAGATGGCTCTAAAGTAAAAGCTGAGCTAATCGGAACGGATACTTACACTGACTTGGCTGTTTTGAAAATCGAATCAGACAAGGTTGCAGATATTACACCAGCTACCTTTGGTGATTCTGACAGCTTGAAGGCGGGTGAACCAGCAATTGCTTTAGGTTCTCCACTAGGTTCTCAATATGCCAACTCAGTAACTGCTGGTATTATTTCTTCATTAGGGCGGCAAGTAGTCAGCCAAACAAGTGAAGGCCAATCGGTGAATATCAATGCCATCCAAACAGATGCTGCGATTAACCCTGGTAACTCTGGTGGTCCGTTAGTAAACATTGCCGGACAAGTAATCGGTATTAACTCTAGTAAAATTGTTCAAACTGAATCTAACGTAAGTGTTGAAGGAATTGGTTTTGCCATTCCAAGTAATGATGTAGTCAATGTCATCAATCAACTGGAAACGGATGGAAAAGTAACTCGTCCTGCTCTAGGAATTACCATGCACAATCTTTCTGATTTAACGAGTCAACAACAGGAACAAATCGTTAAAGTACCTAGCTCGGTAACCCAAGGTGTGGTTATTGCCTCTGTTCAAGGAGCAACTCCAGCTGAAAAAGCTGGCTTGAAGCAATATGATGTAATTACTAAAATTGATGGCGAGAATGTTTCCACTGGAGTTGAACTGCAATCCGCTTTATACAAACATAAAGTTGGGGACACCGTTGAAATTACCTACTACCGTGAAGACAAAGAGCATACAGCCAAGGTTGAATTGTCATTAGATTCTAGTGCATTGCAAAAGCAATCAAACAACCAACAAGGTGAATAGCTAAAAGGGCGGTCGCGAGATCGTCCTTTTTCTTGCGCAAAAAAAGCAGAGAAATCCCCAATTACTTGGTGGATTTCTCTGCTTCTTTGCGTCTTGCCAGCGGTTTGTAGACAACGTAATAGCCAATGACACCTGTCATTACAACTATGGACACGATACCTCCGACAACCGGTGCTGTTGGACGGTACACAAGTCGAATCTGATGTTCTCCCTTTTTAGGGACAGTCACTGATAAAAAGCTGCCGAAAACCTTTTTAGTTTTTACTTTTTGATTATCAATATACACCTTCCAGGCATCGTCATAAGGTATCGACAAATACACTGTTTGATTGTCTTCTTCAACGTTTAACGTACCTCGCAGCTGGTCATCTCGCTGTCCTTTCAAATCAAAGGCAAATTGATGCTTGTCAGCCAGCAGCTGATTGAAGTTGGCTTCATCCAATGTAGCAATTTCTGCCTGTTTAAAGTTAAAGTCTTTCTTGCCCTTCAGCTCAACGGTAACCTGTTCACCAGCTTTAAAGTAACCTAAGTTGAACAATTGATTGGTTTGAATGCCAATAGCAGTTTGGTGTTTTTTGCCATTGATTAATAATTCATCAACATTTTTCCAATAGACTTTAGGCAAATACATGAACAGCTTGCCGCTCTCAGTTGTTTCCAGGGTAAAGGTATTGGGCTTCTCGCCCATCGTCATTTTAGCCGGCTGGAAATAGTGCTTTTCTTGTTTCTTAAGGGACTGTAAAATACTTTCCTGGTTATCAATTACTTTATTCGGCTGCAATTTTACTTGGCTGTCTTCCAGCAGCAAGCCCATTCCCAAGGCCTCCGAATTTTCGTAAACATGTAAATTGTGCGATTTTTTAAAGGCGGCTCGATCCTCTAGTTCCTGCGGTTTTATCGAGTAGCGAACATTCAGCAATAAATTCAGTACCGGATTTTCATCCACATACGTAAAGCGCCGTACATTGCGCGAATAAATGCCCAGATTGACGAGAGTGTCCAGCACATCCTTTTCCAAGGTAGAGGTGTAGCTGGAAATATCAGCAAAATTGTACAAGAACGAGTCGTTGTAGCTGTTGTAAGCAATTGAAAAGCCATCATTGTTTTGATCGGTCTTCTCATTGATGCGCCATAGGGTCGGCGAAGCATTCAGCTCATCAATCAGCTCACTTTGGTTCTCATAAAATTTGGCGAACTTTGATTGGCTGCCAAAAGGAATCGCGTTTAGCGCATGCTGATAGTTAAAGCCCAATTCGAAAAAGGTTAAGCAGGCGATAACACCGATTAGCCATTGATAATTTTTGCGCTTCAGAATAATAATCAGCAATGCATACAGCCAAATCAGGGCTAAGCTATAGCCGAGATAAGCGGTATTGCTGACCAATTCATTTTTGATGAACCAGCGTTCGTTAGCTGTTCCTTCAATATTCGCACTAAGTGGCGCCAGTAAAAGCAAAATGCTAAAAACGCCCGCCGATTTGACCAGCGTCTGAGTCAGCTGCTCTTTGTCTAATTTCAGCCAGGCGGCATAGCCAAAGCGAATCATCAGCAGGCTGAAAATAAATACATTGCGGTAAGGAAAACCGGCTGGACTTTGGAACATGTGCCAGACCGTATTTATCAGCTGAACAATAAAGGATAGAAATAAGGCCAGCATCAAAAAGAAGGTGCCTTTTCTTTCCCGCTTACTAATTTTTTGACAGAAAAAGTAGCTGATAAACAACAGAACCATCAAAATGCCTGAATACATCGTTGGCAAATGCTGCAGACGATCCTCGAATTCATACGTGCCAATTCCTAATTCACCGAAAGCGGACAACGCAAAGCGAGGCGTTGGCGCAAAGCTTAGCGGATCAAAATTAGTTTTGGCAGTCCGCAGCATGCCCACCAACGATGGCAGCAAAATAAAGCTGGTAGCAATTCCGGCTAAAAAGGAAACGACAATAAATTTCCGCCATTCCTGCCACAGAACTTTGGGTCTCCAGGCACCTTTTTCCGGATGAGCCAGCCAGTAAAGATACACACTGTAAATCACGGCATAAATACAAACCATATAACCTAAATAATAATTGGTCATAATCGTCGCAAACAGCGAAATCCCATACAGCGATCCCGTTTCCTTGCGCCACAGCTTTTCCAGTCCAAAGGTTACCAGCGGCAGTAAAATCAGAGCATCCAGCCACATAAAGTTTAAGCTGTAGGCCACTACAAACCCGCACAAGCTGTAGGAGGTGGAAAAAATAATCGTCGCAAAGCTGGGTTGATTAAAGTGTCGAGTTAGATAGTAGTACATGGTGCTGCCCATCGTAGCGATTTTGGCCGTGATAATCCAGATGAGAGCAATCGGCAGATTTTCGTCTTGAAAGAGCAGACAAATCAAATTATAAGGACTGATTAAGTAATAGCCGCTCAATGCCTCGATTGATCCGCCAATTCCATTTGAAAAGGAATACAGACTGACTCCTTCATCGAAGAAACGCTTAAACAAACTCATAAACTCCAGGTATTGGGTTCCGATATCACTTACCAATAAGTTATTATCGCCAAACGGGGCAATTGCCAGTGAGTGCCAGATCGCCAGCATGATAACAAACGGTACTAGAAAACTCCCTAGTCCGCGTAAAATTTTTTGCGTGGTCATTTCAACCTCCTTGATACAAAATTTCATTTTTTCAGAAATTTTTCTTTATTCTAATCAAGGATAGCCATTATCTGAATTTCTGTCAAAAGACTTCCGACCGATTTAACAAATAATTTGTATGATTTTTTTCAAAATAACCCGATTTTTTATGAATTTCAGCAAAAAAATAGCCAAACGAAGGATATTTTCCCGTTTGGCTATTGCTTATTTTCCTACTTGAAAAGCTTCTCCCACCACAGCAGCTTCATCAAGAACCAAAATGCCCTTTTTCTCTGGAGCGTTAGGCAAATGTAATTCCTTCGCTGAACAAATCATGCCGTAGCTTTCAACACCTCGCAGCTTACCAGGCCAGATCATTAAACCGTCAGGCATCATCGCACCAGGTTTAGCTACCACTACCTTTTGTCCTGCTGCGATATTGCTGGCGCCGCAAACAATTTGCAGCACTTGGCCGTTGTCTACTTCAGTTTCGGTGATATGCAAATGGTCTGAGTCGGGATGATCGACACAGGTCTTCACATAGCCCACCACAATTTTAGGCTCATGATCTGGAGCTAAGCGCTCTTCAAAGCCGGCCATTTCCATTTGTTTATTCAATACATCAATGTCTTCATCGCTTACGTTGACCTGTCCATTGCCTTCAATCGTTAAATAGTCGGAAACGTTGAAGAAGTTCCAGGCAACTGTTTTACCCTCGTCGGTTTGGATACGTGCAACATTTGCTTTACGCTCCGTTTGATTTTCTTTGTTTTCATCATTGGCAACGATCACCAGTAGTGTATCGCCGATTGTTTCTTTATTATAAGCAAAAATCATGCTGTGACCTCCCTTTAATTCTCTGGTATCTTATCAAAAAAAGCAAAAAAGTGCATGAGATTTTTTTCATTTTAGCCCGCTGCGCCCAAAAGAAAAGCTGGCTATTCACCAGCTTCTTTACTTGGATGAACGATCAGTACATCGCAAGGTGCTTCCTTAATCACGTGACTGGCTACACTGCCCGTCATAAACCGTTCAACCGCATTTAAACCAGATTGTCCCACCATAATCAGATCAATGCCATATTTTTCCGGCAGCTTGTGGGCCATCGCTTCTTTTGCTGAGCCGTAAGCTAAAATGCCTTCCACCTCATCATAGCCGAAATCCTTTGCCAGCTTCCGATAGTCGGTAATCAGCTTTTTGGCATCATTGGTTTGCTGCTCAATGATGTTTTCGTTTAAAGACGAATAGCCCATAATGTTATAAGCTTGATTGTCTAAAACATGAGCCACATAAACCTTTCCTTGGTTACGCTTAGCAACAGAAAGAGCCTTTTTAAATGCCTCGAGTGCTTGTTCGCTGCCATCTGTCCCTACTAAGATGCGTTGATAATTTTGTATCATCATTTTTCTCACTTATCCTTCCACTTTTTCTAAAAAGCCTACGATCTCCTCTTTGGTTTTACGATTTTTATTTACCAGACGCCCTAATTCTTCCCCATCATTGGTGACAACGAAACTAGGAATGCCAAATATATTCCACTCAGCGGCTACATCCAAGTATTCATCCCGGTCCACTTGAATAAATTGAAACTGAGGAAAGGCGGCTTCAATCTCCGGCATTTGCGGTTTGATGAAGCTGCAGTCACCACACCAGTCGGCAGTAAAAAAGAAAACATTTTTTCCCTTTTCTGCATAGCTGGCTAGTTCCTCAATGTTCTTTGGAATAATCATTTGCGTCACGACCTTTTCTTTTGTTACTTTAATTATACACGTTTCTTTTTGTTTTGCGAAAGAAAGTATTTTTGGCAATTAAGCAAACCTTTTAAGCGAATCTATGTTAAAATTGATGGGAAATAGACGTCAGGAGGTTTATGCATATGGGCAAGCACACAGATTTTTCCCGCGGCTTACTCCTTGGTTCAACTCTTGGACTCGTAGGTGGAATTGCCGGTAGTTACTGGATTCAGAAAAAACAAAATGTCTCCCCGGATGAGATTTTAAATCGCATTAAAAAAGCGTTTTTAGAAGAAGGACCCATTGAAGGCTCATGGATTTCCTTTGAAACAAAACCTTTACGAAAATTTGCTATTCGCATGAATGCTGTTGAAGGCGGCATTACCCGTCTAGAGGATGGGAAATTGGTGGCCTACGAATTTATGGCTGATGCCAAAACCGGAGCAGTTTTAACCATTGATCGTTTAGCTATGTAAAAAAGTCACGAAAATCTTTGTCGATTTTCGTGACTTTTTTTGTTTACTATTTTGCCAAGCGGTAGATTGCGTCTGCATAAATGGCAGTTGCCCGTAAAATATCGGCTACTGGCATAAATTCATTGGCTTGGTGCATGGTATCAGTATAGCCTGGGAATTGTGCCCCGTATGCTACGCCGCGTTCCAACAGACGGCCAAAGGTGCCACCGCCGATGATTTTTTCTTCGCCTTTTAGTCCGGTATGTTCTTCAAAAACATCCATCAAGGTAGCGACTAATTCATCATCCACTGGTACATAGTGAGGCAGCATGTGGTGTCCATCTAAGACGACCTTCGCATTGTCCGCAAATAAGTCAGTTAATGTTTTTTCAATTTCTTCTGCTGTAATGCCTTTTGGATAACGGAAGTTCAAGACAATTTGGTTGCCTTCGTCTTGGCCGTTTTCAAATTTGAATACACCCGCATTCATGGTTAATTCGCCCATGACTTCATCTTGGTAAGCCACGCCTAGTTTTTTACCATAAACATCTTCATGGATGTAGTTGGCTGAATAATCAATAAAGGCTTTAGCCGCTCCGTCGAAATCGTAGTTGTTCAAGAAGACTGCCAGGAAAGTTCCCGCATTGGTTCCTGATTGTGGGCTGGCACCGTGGGCAGCTTTACCGACAAGATCAATGGAGACTTCGTTGCCGTTTACTTCAGCAGTACCACTAATAGGATTATTTTCAACATAATCTGCAAAGTCATTGGCTAATGCTTTAGCAGCCGCTTCATCTGGCGTTTGGACAACTGCCTTCGCATTGCCTGGTACCATGTTGGCACGCAAGCCAGCATTAAAGCTGCTTAGTACATAGTCCACGCCGTTTGTGCCGCTGAATTGAGGAACAAAGGTAACATTCCCTTTTTCACCATTGATCATTGGGAATTCCGCATCTGGCGAGAAGCCAAAGTCTGGTTTTTCTTCGTGTTCAAAATAATAATCCATATCTGCCCAGCCGCTTTCTTCATCGGTTCCGATGACAAAACGGATTTTTTTAGAAACAGGCAGGTCTAATTCTTTAATCATTTTCATTGCATAGTAAGCCGCAACGGTTGGGCCTTTGTCGTCGCTTGAGCCGCGGGCGTATAATTTCCCGTCTTTTACTACTGGTTCATAAGGATCTGTATCCCAGCCATCACCAGCAGGTACCACGTCTAAGTGGCCGAAGATTCCTAGGGTTTCATCCCCTTCGCCAAAATCAATGTGGCCGGCATAGTTGTCTACGTTTTTAGTAGCAAAGCCGTCACGTTCAGCGATAGCCAACATTTTTTCCAAGGCTTCTTTTGGTCCTGGTCCAAATGGGGCTTCCTTTGTTGCCTGACTGTCGTCACGTTCGCTGTTGATTCGCAACAAGTCGTTCAAATCGTTTAACAAGTCGTCTTTCCGTGCTTCGACTTCTTTTTTCCAATCGATGGTCATTGCATTCATCCTCCTTGTTTTTACCACTTTTATGATAGCACTCTGAATTGTAAAATGAAAACAAAATAAACCGACTATTTAAGACAGATGACCCTGGTTGTTCTATAATAAGAAGAAAAGCATAAAGAAGGTGAACCTCGTGAACCAACTGACCGAAGATATTTTAACTAAGGTCATTACTCGGCGTCCTGAGAATTCCCATAAAGGGACCTTTGGACGTGCCGCTTTAATCGGCGGAAACAACCAATATGGCGGTGCCATTATTATGAGTGCCGAAGCCTGTGTGAATGCCGGTGCTGGCTTGACAACCGTCGTTACCTCTGAAAAAAATCATGCACCCCTGCATGCCCGACTGCCAGAAGCGATGGTTATCGATTATTCTGACACAGAGCTGCTGGTGGATCTGCTGAAGAGTATGGACGTCATTTTGATCGGTCCAGGCTTGGGGCTCAGTGTTACCGTTCTATCTATTTTAAAAAAAATCTTGCAGGTTCAGCTGGAGCACCAATGGCTGATTATTGACGGGTCGGCAATTACCCTGTTTGCTAGTCATCGGCTGCCTTTGAAATACCCGGAAAAGGTTGTCTTTACCCCGCATCAAAAAGAATGGCAGCGACTAAGCGGACTGGAAATTGATCAGCAGACAACTGAAAACAATCAGGAAAAACAAAAAGAGCTGCAGGCCATGATCGTACTAAAAAGCCATCGCACTGAAATTTACGATGGCCATCAGATTTGGCACAATACTGCCGGCAACGCTGCGATGGCAACTGGCGGCACAGGGGATACTTTGGCAGGCATGATTGCCGGCTTTATTGCTCAGTTTGGCGGCAGCAGTGAAACAATTGCAGCGGCGGTCTATCTTCACAGTAAAATCGGCGATGATCTGGCTGAGGAGCATTATGTGGTTCTTCCTACCACAATCAGCCAAGAAATCTCCCGCTATATGAAAAAATACGCACAACAAGAAAGGACAAAAAAATGAAACTTTATCCTGGCTACAAACGCAAACCTTTTTATTATGAAACAGACAAAATGGGCATTATTCATCATTCCAATTATATTCGCTGGTTTGAAGAAGCTCGAGTGGACATGCTGGAATTTGTCGGCTATCCCTTTGAGCGAATCGAAAAATACGGGATTATCGTGCCGGTTTTAAGCGTCAGCAGCACTTACAAAGATATGGTACGCTTTGGTGATGAAGTATTGGTCAAGCCGACTATCAGCAACTATACTGGGACTCGTTTGGATTTCAAGTATCAAATCATTAACGTGGCAACTGGCGTAACCACGACGGTTGGAACTAGCGAGCATTGCTTCATGTCCAGTGAATCCAATCGACTGGTTCATTTGAAACGGCAAAATCCTGAATTACATCAACTATTTATGGACTATTACAATCAAACAGGTGAAGAAGCTTAGCTTCCTCACCTGTTTTTTACTGCATTTAAGCCCAGTAAAATCCCATAGGCTGTGTCTTTTCCTGAGGTTTCTCCGATAGATAAAATTCGTTGCACGGCTTGTGCTAATTCTGCCTCGGCTGCCGGCTGCTGCATTCGCTGCTGCAGCTCTACAAAAGGTGAACTGGCAAAGCCGGCCAGCATCGCTTCCAAATAATTTTGGCTGACAATCGTCGTTCGATCCGTTTTTGAAGCCAAAGCGGTCTTCAGCTGTTGGGCTGCCGGCAATTGATAACTGAGCAGGACAAACAAATAACCCATCAGCAAATCATCGCCGCTGGGGGTTAATCCCTGCCCTCGCCCTACAAAATATGTAGTCAATGCTTCCCAATTTTCACGGTCCAAGTTCGGCTGCAGCAAGAATTCAAAGAAGGCGGATTCCTTTACCCCCACGGTCAAGCCCAGCTGAGGTCGCAGCTGAAGGCTTTCTAGTTTAGCAATCATGGTCATAAGCACCGTGGAGTCAAAGGAAACCGTCGTCAAGCGTAAAGAAACTGGCTGAACTACCTCAAAGCTGATTCTTTTGGTGCCCTTGCGGCTGTAAAAGGTCATGGAGTGATCCGTTAGTTTCACCACATTGCCCTGCTGGCAAAAGGGTTTTACTGCCTGGAAGCTTTCCGCTGGAATCTGAATACCAAAGCTGGACAGAAAATCCTTCGCATCAGTTACATGCAGCAGCTGCTGGCCAAACACTAAATTAAAGGAGTGCTGAAACACACTGTGAATCTGCCCGATCTTGCCGAAGCCATCCAAGGACGTTAGATAGGAACTAATCTGACAGCTATTTTTCATGTTTATTGCACTCCTTTCGTTTAATTAGCGGTTGATGGTTACTTTTGTATCCACCTTCACGGTTACACAGCCGTTTTTAATTACATAAACTCGTTCAGGGATGTCAATGATCGCATTGGCTTTGACCTTCGTGTCTAACAAGACTAGGTCAGCCTTTTTCCCTTCTGCAATTCCATAATCGGTTAAGCCTAAAGCCTTGGCTGGATTTTCAGTAATCATTGGTAAAACGGTTGGTAAATCGTCAGCGCCGCCTAAATGTCCCACAGGAACCGCCAGCATCGCAATTTGAATCAAGTCACCATTGCCGTAAGGGGTGAAGGCGTTGCGAATATTATTGGTTGCCAGACAGATGTTTACGCCGGCATCACGCAGCTTGCGAATTGGCGTTACCGCTCGGCGAACGTTGTATTCGTCATTACGCGCACCTAAATGCAAGTCAGTCGCTGGTAATGGCATCACATTGATTTTCGCTTGGGCCATCTTGCCGATTACTCGATCCAGTTCGTCTTTCTTCATGGCATGCAAAGCCGTTAAATGCCCCACTGAAACACGGCCTTCGTAGCCTTCTTTGATGGTTTTTTCGCACAGGTATTCGATGGACGTTTCATCTGCTTCGTCCGCAAAGTCCTGATGCAGGTCGATATCCTTGTTATATTTTTTAGCAATTTCAAAAATCAAGTCGATGTGCTCATTGGCTGGTGCATCATTGTAAGGAATGCCGCCAACTACATCAGCACCCATATCCATGGCTTCATACATCATTTTTTCTGTACCAGGTGCTTTGAAAATTCCTTCTTGCGGGAAGGCCACTACCTGCATATCAATCATGTCTTTGTATTCTTCTTTTAATTTCAAAATCATCTTAAAGCCGGTAAAGCCCTGTGCCGGATCAAACTCGGAATGGGTTCTAACAGTTGTTGCCCCACGGCGAATAATCATTTCCAAGGCTTGCTTCGCCCGGTTGTATACATCTTCTTCAGTGAACGTTGGTTTCAATTTGGCGGTTACTTGAATTGCTTCTTTTAACGTGCCTGATTTGTTCGGTTCACGGTCAGCGATTAACGCCTTGTCCAGATGAATGTGGCTTTCCACTAGTCCTGGGATCAATACGCGGCCGTCTGCTTCAATTACTTCATTTGCGGTTTCGTCAATCGTCGGTGCAATTTTGACAATTTTGCCGTTTTCAATTGCGATATCCTGCAACGCTTCGCCGTCATTTAATCGTGCTTGTTTAATTAATAAATCCATTCTGTTCACTCCTATGTCTTTTTTATATTAACCAAAAATTAATCCAATTGCTAACAGTAAAACCGAGGCTAAACTCAGCCATTTGACATTTCCTTTTACCACATCCAAAATTGGGATCTGGAAACCGGAAGATAAAGCCTGCATCGTAATGTTTACAAAGCTCATTTGACTGCCTAAGCCGACACCCATCGTCACAAAACCTAAAGCCAACGGTGGGAAGCCTAGTGAAACTGCGACTGGCAGGACTAACGTCAATACCGAACCTACATAAGCACCTGCTGGAACCCCGATTAATACGCCAGTCAAAATAGCTACTGGTACTACGATAAATTCCGGCGCATTTTGTGCAATTCCGGCGATTACCGCAAAGGTTCCTGTTTGAGCGATAACATTAATGAAGGCCAAGAAAATCCCTACTTGGAACAAACGCGTTAAAATGTAGGTGGAACCGTCGACCATTGCTTCCACTGATTGATTCATGGTGAAGTCGGTACAAATGAATACCAGTGCTAAGGTTAAAATCATGTAAACCAATGGCGTGAAGAAGGCAAATCCGATTACATCATTTACCACTGGACCAAAGATTACGGCAAACAACAAGAAAGTTGCCGGTAAAGTTAATTTGAACAGTTCTCCATTGGATTTTTTATCAAAAACATCATCCTCTGATTCCTTGAAGCCGACGTTCCGGCGTTTGGTTCCCCAGAAAGCTAAAACAATCGCTAAGGCAACAAATACTAACCAGTACGGACGCATTACTGAAACGTAATCACCAACACTTACATCTCCCAGCTTGGAAACAATACTTGATTCCAAAGAAGCCGGTGAAGTGGTAAAAGATACCGCTGCCGCCAAGGACATTCCGGCAATCAGCTCGGGAACAACCCCAACCGCCGCAAAGGCCAAGGGTGCGATAACCATCGCGCTGCCGCCGCCAATTCCTGACATGTAGGTTGCTGCGGCTAATAACACTACGATAAATGCTGAAACAAATTCGACTTTTCCTTTAGTGCCTCGTTTAGCCAGTGTTAAGGCTGCCGAGTAGCTGCCTGCTTTAAATACCGCCATCGCTACTGCTGAGTTGATAATGGGAACGGTGATGCTCAACATTGATGGAATGGTCTCCAACAGCTGAGCATTGGCATCCATTAGGCTGACGCCGCCGATCAGCATGGCTAGAACCCCGGCTACTAAACCTGCGATAATCATATCGACCTTCATAAACAGCAAAACCAGCACCAATATTAAGGGAACAATAACTAAAATAGCTTTAAATCCAGTTGGCGCAGTAATGGCATCTAATCCATCCGATGCATAAGCGCTGATTCCTGATGTCACGCCTACCAGCAACATCAGGAGAAATAACGTAATTTTTCGTTTCATGACTAAGCTCCTCTACTTTGTAGTATTAACAAACAATTCTCGTTCCAAAGCCGGCTACAATATTGCTTAAATTTTCAATGGACGTAATCACGGCTTCGCGTTTTTGACTTTCTTCTACAAAATCAATCGCAGATTCAACCTTTGGCAGCATGCTGCCTGGCGGGAATTGATTTTCTTTAATGTATTGCTTGGCTTCTTCAATTGTTAATTTTTCCAGCTTCTTTTGATCCGGCTGATTGTAGTTGATGTAAATATTATCGACACCCGTTAGGATAATCAGTCGATCGGCATTGATCTCTTTGGCTAGATTGTTAGCGGAAAGATCTTTATCAATCACCGCTTCTGCCCCTTCATAAACACCGTCTTGGTTTTTGATCACGGGAATGCCGCCGCCACCGACACAAACAGTGATAACATCTGCTGCCACCAGTGATAGGATCGCATCCTTTTCAACAATCCGTTTAGGCTTAGGAGAGGCAATCACTTTACGATAGCCTCGTCCTGAATCCTCCTGATAAACACCTTCCCCATTGGCCATTTTTTGCTGCGCTTCCTCTTTGGTGTAAAAAGGCCCGATTGGTTTCGTAGGATTTTGGAAGGAGGGATCTGCGGCATCTACCTCCACTTGGGTAATCACGCTAATGACACTTTTTTGGATGCTGCGTTTTTGCAATTCGTTTTGAATCGCCTGTTGAATCCAGTAGCCGATACTGCCTTCTGTCATAGCTACATTGGTGTCCAGCTTCATCATAGGTGTCTTTTCTGAATCACCGGCCTTTTGCTGGATCAGCAGGTTTCCTACCTGCGGACCATTGCCGTGGCAGATCACCACCTGCTCTCCGAGTTCAATAAATTCGATAATGTCTGACGCGACCTTGCGTACAACCTCCTTTTGTCCTTCGTCAGTAGGAATTTTATCTAAAATGGCATTTCCGCCTAAAGCAATCACATTTAATCCCATGTTTGTCTAATCCTTTCTTACTCGACTTCGATGCCTAGCGATGTTGCATAGGCTTCTAAGGCTTTTTCAAAGCAGCTTAATGGTGCTCTAACTGTTCCTGCACCGACTTGACCAACGCCGGCTTCTTTATTGGCAATACCGGTATTAATAATTGGAGTAATTCCTGTTTCTACAACTTTGCGAATATCGATGCCTAGACAGGTCCCTTGGAAATCCCAAGTTGGAATGGTCCAGGTTGGGTTATGTCCAATACTAATCTCGGCCATTTCATTGGAGATAGACAAGGCATCTTGGAAGCCGCCTGCTCCGACAAAACGAGTGACCCCAGGAGCTGCTACCATCGCCATACCGCCGACTCCGATGGTTTCAGTGATGGCACTGTCTCCCATATCCGGGTTGCCGTCTTCTTCGGTAAATCCTGTGAAATACAAGCCTTTTGGCAAATTCACCGGAGCAGTGAACCATTCGTCGCCGGTCTCAGCAATCCGTACCCCAAAATCAACACCGTTTCTCGTCAAGGTGGTAACTACTGTTCCTTTGGCATTTTTACGCGCCGTATCTACGATGGATTTGCCGGCTGCCATCATAATATTCAAGAAGAACTGATCGGTATCTGCCAAGAATTTCATGACATCGAATTTGTCTTGTTCATCGATTTGCAGCGTCACAATATGTGGTGCTACTTCCCGTAAAAAGTTCAAGGATGCCGCAAAATTGCGTTGATGGAACTCATCCCCCATCGTAATTGAACGGGCAATCAGAACACTCAAGTTAATTCCGTTGGCGTTTTGTTTCAATGCTCCTGACAAGGTTGGTCCTAAAACATCCTTCATCCAGTTCAAGCGGTCAATCACTTCCTGTGAAAAGGCCCCAAAACGCAGCACTTTACCAATACCTTCATTCATGGTGCAATAGCCAGTTGAGCCGTCCAGGCGATTTTCAACTACAAAGACCGGCATGTTCGCTGAGGTAATCCCTCCCATTGGTCCAACTGCATGGACATGATGACAAGGAATAAAGCGAATCTCTCCTGCTTCGACTAAGGCAGTGACTTGATTTTCATCGGTCGCCCAGCCTTCAAAAATAGCGGCCCCTACCACTGAGCCCTTCATAGGACCAGTCATGTCTGCCCAAGCAATCGGTGGTCCAGCATGCAGCAAGGTTTTGGTTGCTTCATTCAGCTCTGGAATCACCGTTTTAGCTGGCACAACATCGGTTAGGAATGGCTGAGCGTTTTTGATTTTTTCCATTACCTGCTGGTTTTCTTCGTTAATTTGATCTTCGTAATCAGCTAAAGCGTTCAAGATTTTGATCATCTTCTGATTGCCGCCTGCCCGAGGCTTCCAGTTGAATTGCTCCGATTTGCCATCGAAGGCTTGAATCGATTGGTTAAAGCTTTGCAGACCGACATTAATGATCCGTGGTTTTGTGTTTAATAGTTCCATCACCTTTTCACTTGGTGCAGGCACGGTTACTTTGCTGCCTTGATAAGCAACCACGACTTTTGGTTCTTCGGTTAGTTCAATTCCTTTTAAGCGCAAAGCCAATTGGACGGCTTTCGCATTGCTTTCGGCAACCAATACACCTTTGGCTTTCAAACGTAAAACGGCATCTTCATAGTTTTGCGGATCTTTATTCGTTCCAACTACCGTAGCGATAAATGTCAGCTCTGGATTAACACCTTGGGCTTCCTTGATGGCTGGCATTAACGCCCCCACCATGTCTTCATGAGCACCGTAGCCTAGAACAACATCCAACAAGATGACTCCGGTATTTGCATCTGCTGCGTATTCTTGAATCTTCTTCACTCGAACTTCTGGGTCAATCATAGGATGAGGCTTGCCTTGAGTGTAAATATCATCCCCTAAGTCAATCACATCGTAGCCAGCTGATTTCAAAATGTAGCCGGCTTCCTTAACTAACCCTGCCAAGCCTAGAGCTTCTGAGATCAGCATGCCGGCTTCAGCTGCCAAGGTTCCTCCTGAATAAAGGCCTTTGATAACTTTGTCTTCGCCAATTGTTTGCTCAGGTGCCGCAACTGGTTCGAAATAGTTTTCCTTAACGGGTACTTCATTAGCTAAATCAACCGCAATCTTAGCTGTTTCCTCTAACGTATGAGCCAAGTAAACCTTGCCTTCATGAGCTGCAGGTTTTTCACCTAGGAAAATTGCTACGACTGGCTTGGAAATACTTTGCAGCAGCTGCACCACTTCATCCCGCACTTCTTTTGCTGGCGGCTTAGAAATGACACAAATGACATCTGTAGGTTCGTGGTTCTCTAAAGCCACAATTGCATCCTTCATCGTAATCGCGCCGACCTTGTCACTGAGATCCCGACCGCCGGTACCAATGGCATGAACCACGCCATTTCCTAGACGATCAATAATCGTAGTTACTTCTTGAATCCCGGTTCCGGAAGCTCCGACAACCCCGATATTCCCTGGTGACACGACATTGGTGAAGGCAATCGGAATACTAGAGATAATCCCCGTTCCGCAGTCTGGCCCCATCATCATCAAGCCTTTTTCATGGGCCAGTTGTTTCAAACGTACTTCGTCTTCTACAGGAATGTTGTCAGTGAAGGAGAAGACATGCAATCCGTTTTTCAACGCTGTTTCCATTTCAGCTGCTCCATATTCTCCGGGAATACTGAACAACGCCATGTTGGCATCTGGTAATTGCTCCAAGGCTTCCTGCCAAGTAGTCGACGCCTTTTTTGCTTCGCTAGAGCCTTTAGAAGACAAATCGCTTAAGAAGTTGTCCACCTCTGGCAAGACCTGCTCCATAATTTCCGGCAATTCGCTGTCAACTACAATCATCAGGTCATTGGGTGAAGCCGCTTTCGCTTCTTCCGTTAATAAACCGGTATTTTCTAAAATATCTTTATTGGCATTGGTTCCCATCATCAGCTGACTCATGGTAACTGCCTCTAATTCATTGATACGGTTGGTCAATAGCATCAAATTAATGGAATCTTGATAATTATTCTTTAAAATAACTGTATTAAGCATTTCATTTATCCTACCTTTCCTCTACACTATTATTCTAAAGATAAAAGATTGCGTTTTCATCGGACAATATTCTAAAAAAGTGCTATACTTTTTATCCATAAAGCGCAAAAAGGAGAATCTCATGAAATTAAAGGAATTGCTGGCCCAGGGAGAATTAAAAACGAGTAAAATTCTGACTAAGGATATCGGTCTGGAAAACGATGTAGAATCGGCGATGGTCTTAGAAGCCATGGACATTGAAAATTGGAGCAAGAAAAATCAATTGATTCTGACTTCCTTTTACGCCTTCAATGGGGTTTCCGAGGAGGAGCTGGAAATCTTCTTCTGTAAGATGCAGCAGATTGGCGTCAGCGGCTTAGTGGTAAAGATGGATCGCCTCATCAAAATTATCCCGGAATGGGTAATCGAGCTGTCCTTTAAATATGAGATTCCCTTGATTAAGATTGCCCAGGAGGTCAGCTACGAAAAAATTCTGTTGACGATTTATGAGCCCCTGCTAAATTACCAAACCCATATTTTACGCACCTATTACGAAGTACGCCAGCGCTTTACTAAGCTGGAGCGCAGCTATCCTTCTTTAGAACGGATTATGGAAGAGTTCTATCAAGTAATTAATTATCCCTGCAGTTTGAAGCTGATTGATAAGCAGCGGGAGATTCACTTTGGCGAAGTACCGAAAAATGACGTGGTACTAAATCGGGAGAGCTTAGCCAGTGGCGAATTTACTAAGAATGACTACACACTGCTGACCCTTTTTTCGCAACACGAAGGCAAGACGCGCTCGGCTCTGGAGGTAAGCCTATTCAATCCTTACTCCAGCAATTGTCTGCTGCTGGTTTATCTAAACCAGGCAGAGGTGAAGGAAACGGATTTGATGATTATCGAAAATACGATTGATGTGCTGCAGGAGAAATTCAATACGGAGTACTTATTAAAGAAGGAACGCTATGAACGGCTGAACAACTTAGCGGATGCCATCCTGCAAAATACGCCGAAAAATCCGGAGGAACTGGAAAGCCTGTTGAAGGAAGCCGATATGAACCACTATGCGTTCTATCAGGCAATTGCCTTCCCCACTAAGACACCAGAGGCTCAGCTGATTAAGGATCGGACATTGAATTTATTGAAGTCCTTGAAATCTAAATCGATCTTCTTTGATCACCACAATTACTCCTTGATCCTGCTGAATTTTGATCAGGAGAAGAGTATTGCTAAGGTCGAGGTGAAGCGTTTGTTGGCAGAGGTGCTGGAATACCATCCTTCGATGACGTTTGCCTTAAGCAGCTTGAAACGTAAGCATGAACTGAAGGAAATTTTGATGGAATGCTTAGATATTCTGAATTTCAGCGAGGAATTTTATCACGATGATGTAGTGGAATTAGCCGATATTGGCATCTTCCGACATTTTATTCGCAGCGAACAGCTGGAAGTGATTGATGAACTGGTGCCAGCAAAATTATTGGCTTTGTCGCAGGAAAACTACGATTTGTTTGAAACCTTCTATCAGTTTCTGCGCAACAAGCGCAATTATAAGCAAACGGCCGAAGCCATGTTCCTGCATTCGAAAACGATTCGCTATCGTTTGACCAAGATCGAACAGTTTCTGGCAATTGAGCTGGATGATCCCTTGCAGGTCATGAACCATGAAATTGGTACCTATATTATTAAGATGAGGAGAAACGCCATTGAAAAAAATCATCACCCTGACTAACGATGCTGCTGTTGCTATATATCCTGCAACTTCCGAAAAGAAAGTCGTGCTTTATTTCCACGGCGGCGGCTTGATTTACGGTTCGAAAAACGATTTACCCAGCGAATTAAGCGAGAAATTTTTAGCTAAAGATTACACTGTTCTAGCGGTAGATTACTTGCTAGCCCCGAATAATACACTGCCGGAAATTGTTGATGCCTTAGAAGAAAGCTTTTATTTATTGAAGGATTCGGTGTTTGGTGATCGGCCCTTTGGCTTTTGCGGACGTTCGGCTGGCGGGTATTTGATGCTGCTGTTGACGAAGCGTTTGTTGGCTAAGGGAATTTCGCCGGACTTTTTGGTTAATTTCTATGGCTATACTGATTTGGCGTTTATTCAGCAGGATCGGCAATTGCTACCTATGACGATTGAAAAGGAGCAGCTTGCTGCGGTGGAATTGACGCAACCCGTTTGGGACGATCCGCTGATGACCCGTTTCTTGCTTTACCATTACGCAGTGCAGCAAAAGCTGCTGCCGGAATACTATGGGGTAGATTCTGATGAGGCATTCTCGGTTACAGATGCCGACTTGGCACAATTCCCGCGAACCTTCAGCAGCGCCAGTACTTCCGATAAGGAAATCCCCTTTAGCTATAGTAAGAAAATCGGTCGTTTAATTCCTGACAGCTGCTTCAAGCCGGTCTATTATTTGGAACATGATTTTCTAAAGGAAGTCCACAAGCCAGAGGTGCAGAAGGTGCTGCAGGCGTTGGAGGATTGGCTGGAATAGAAAAAACCTCCATCGGCTGGAGGTTTTTTCGCCTTATTCTAGTCCGCCAAACTCAGCTAAAACTTCTGCTAGCGAGACTGTTTCTTTTCCTGCTTCCAGCCATTGCTTATGAGCAATTTCAGCCAGCTGCTGATCGTAAGCGTCTTCCAATTGTTCCATGGAGTACTGCTTCATTAATTCAGAAAGAGACAGTCCATAAAATTCTGCCATGTATTGCAGCCATTCTTTTTCGGAATCACTTACTTCGATTGCAATGATTGCCATTTTCCCTGTCCCCTTTTTTTCTTTCACTCTACCATAAAACATCAAAACATCCCAAAAAAACTAGTCAGGCCTTCACCTAACTAGCTTTCGTTAAAACGGATTATAAAAACGTCCTCCATTGACTCTAAACAGCAGCAGGCTGACAGCAAACAGCAACACACTGCTTAGCATCAACAGATAGTCCTTATTCTTAAATGGTTGATCCACATACCAGGTGCGTTTTTTCTTTTGACCGAAGCGGCGCAGCTCCATCGCGGTACTGATGGTTTCAATCCGATCCAGACTGGAGAAAATCAGCGGCAGCACAATTTGTCCTGTGCCCTTCAAGCGTTGCGACAGCTTGCCCTTTTTGGACATTTCAAAACCGCGAGCCTGCTGGGCTTGGGAAATACTAAAGAAGTCCTCTTGAATATCTGGAATATAGCGCAGAGCCAAGGAAACTGCATAGCTGATTTTGTAGCTCAAGCCGATTTTATTCAGACTGGCCGCAAAAGAGCTGGGATTGGTCGTTAATAAAAAGACCAGTGCCAACGGAATCGTACAAAAATATTTCAGCACTAGGTTAAACAAGTAAAACAGCTGCTCCTGCGTTAAGGTGAAGCGACCGATTCCTTCCAAAATCACATGGCGGCTGCCATACAAATGAACCCCGTACTCTGGTTCAAAAATATAGACTGCCAGTAAATTTAACACCGAAAAGAAAAAGATAAACTTCATAACAAAGGAGATCTGGTGCCATTTAATATTTGCCAGTTTAAACAGGAACAGGGAAAAGACACTGACAATCAGCAAATACCGGGTGTCATAGGTTGTCATACAGGCTACTGACACCAGCAGCAGGAATACCAGCTTAGCTGTGGCATTCAAGTGGTGGATCATTGTATTATCGGGATGATACCCTAAGGTTTGATGTTCGTTCATCGTTGGCGCACCTCCCGATCATAATGGATAAATTTGCGAGTGAAAGCAATCGGGTCCGAGAGACCGATTTTCTCGGCAAAGGTAAACAGGCTGGTTTCCTTCAAGGAAGATTCCTCTACTAGCTTTCTCGAGGTCAGAACGTCAATTGGCGTGGTGTCCATCAAGACTTTTCCGCCGCCGATCACTAAGGCCCGATCACTATATTCCAGCATTAAATGCATGTCGTGAGTAATCATAACCACGGTTTTTCCTAGCTTGTTTAATTCTTCGATAAAGCTCATCATTTCGGTATAATTACGGAAATCCTGCCCAGCCGTTGGTTCATCAAGAATAATCATCTCCGGCTCCAGCACCAAAATCGCCGCAATCGTTACCCGTTTTTTCTGTCCGTAGCTAAGGGCGGCAATCGGCCAGTTTCTAAACGGATACAGTCCGCAAACTTTTAAGGCATGCTCGACTCGTTCCTTAATCTCTGTTTCAGAAACTCCTCGCAGCACTAGCCCCAAAGCTACTTCGTCAAAAATCATTTTCTTTGAAATCATTTGGTTAGGGTTCTGCATCACGTAACCAATTTTGTCGGCTCGCTCTTTAATAGATTCCTTAGTGATATCCTGACCGTTCCACAGCATTTGACCATCGGGTGAGATGAAGCCGCAAATCGCTTTAAACAGGGTGGATTTACCGGCACCGTTTTTGCCGACAATACTGATCCGTTCGCCTTTGTGAATCGTAGTTGATAGGTGATCAATCACTAATGGATCTTGTTTGCGGTAACGGTAGGTTAAGTCGGATAATTCTAACAGCGGCGCCCCTTGTTCAGCAGGACTCAAATCAAAGTGCGCCGCCTCCCAAGTCACCATGTTAGCCTTGATTTCTGAACCATCTAAAGCAGCCAGGTTCGCCAAATTCGTTACTTTTTCTAAGTCAACCTTGGCATATTTCATAGACGTCACATACAACGGCTCGCGAATCCCATTTTCAGCTAAAACCGAAGACCGCAGCAGCTCATCTGGTTTCATGTCCGCAACAATCTCGCCCTCATTGAAAACGATCACCCGATCCACCGGCTGATCCAGCACGTCTTCTAAACGGTGCTCAATAATGACTACCGTGGCTTTAGAATCTTTGTGCAGCCGATCAATCAAGGCAATCGCTTCTTTACCAGCCGAAGGATCCAGATTGGCTAAAGGCTCATCAAATAAGAGAATCGGTGCCTCATTAATCAGCACACCCGCCATGGAAACCCGCTGCTTTTGACCGCCTGATAGATCCTGCGGTCGTTTGTCCAGATGACCGTCAATATCCACCACCTCAGCCCAGCGTGCTACCTGTTCCTTCATTTGTGCCTGGTCCACTGTGTCATTTTCCAGCACGAAGGCGATATCTTCAGCGACGGTTAAGCCGATAAACTGACCATCGGTATCCTGCAAAACAGTTCCGGTACTAAAGGACAGCTCAAACAACGAACTGTCAGCAATATTTTTCCCATCAACCACTACTTCCCCTTGAATGGTTCCTTCGTATTGATTGGGAATCAAGCCATTAATACAATGGGCGAAGGTTGATTTGCCGCTGCCAGATGGGCCCACGACCAACACCTTTTCACCTTCATTAATGGTGACAGTTAAATTCTTCAAGGTTGGTTCCGATTGACTATGGTATTGAAAAGTAAAATTGTTAAATGCAATCATCGGTTTCGTCATGTGATCTTCTCCTTGAGCAATAAAACGCAGAAAAGCCGAGTGCTAGGCACCCGGCTAGCGACAGCTAGTCCTTTTTCAGACTTCCTTGTTTGGTTTGGGTCGCTGCGTAAGCTTTCATTAATAATGTACCAATAATTCCTACAGCCAAAGCATTTACCACCACAGAGACAACGCCTTGGGTATAAACTTTGTTGGCAGGTTCGCTATAGATGATAACATCTAAAGTTGGTGCTAACAAGCCCCAAACAACTGCATTAGACAGTACTTGAAAAATATTGAAATAAATTATTTCTTTTTTACCAAAAATACCATGCTGCAAATCAATCTTGCGGCCCACAAAGCCGAAAATCAACCCGATAACCCCTGAACAAATAATCCAGCTCCACCAAGCACTGCCATAAGTAGTAAAGTCTTTTAACGTATGGCCGATGAATCCGATCAAGGCACCAGCAACAGGTCCATAAATGACAGACATCAACGCTAAGAATGGATACGCTGTTTCGATGTTGGTATTAGGAATCCCGGTTGGAATCACCACAAAACGTCCCAAAATGACAAATACCGCTGAGCCAATCCCGATGGCTACAATTGTTTTGACTGAAAATTCTTTTTTCACACTTCTTCCTCCTCAAAAATAATCCGTGGTGCCTTGCGCAATTCAATCTTCCAATCCGTACCCGTGCCGATATGATACAAGTCAGAGAAGGAATCCTGATTGACAGCAACACCGATATTTACTAATGAATTGATGTAAACCAGCGGTTCGCCGACATTCACATCAGCAAATGATTTAGCAAACTGCATAATGTTTTGATAGACCTTTTTGCCTTGGTGGAAAATGGTTACCTGCAGCATATCTCCATGCTGGATGCCTTCATTTTTAAAGTAGTCCAGCGGAATATTGGTCCATAATGAACCGAAACGTACATCTAATACGTCAATGCTGCCGCTTAAAATATGGCCTTCATGCTTCGCTTCAACGATCTCTAATTTTTCAATACTATCATTAGAAACGACACTGCCTAGTTCCTCAAAGGTAATCTCTCCACTAGCTAAACGAGCACCATTGTAGGCATAAATGTCCCGACCGTGGAAGGTATGGCTCTCCTCGGAATGCGGCAGACGGCTTTTCACTTCGTCAATCGCCCGAACTTCTTCAATACCTTCATAATGCTTAATATGTGTCAATGACCCATTATCCGGTGTAATTACATAATGCCCAGACTTGGTTTTGCAGACAATACTGCGACGGGCACTGCCCACACCAGGATCGACTACTGAAACAAAAACCGTTCCCTCTGGCCAGTATTTAACTGTTTGGTATAACCGATAAGAAGCTACCCAAATATCATAAGGAGGGATATCATGAGTCAAATCACTAATGGTAATCTCTGGACTCACCATATGAGCCACTCCGTACATTGCGCTGACCGCGCCATCACCTAATCCAAAATCCGTTTGTAACACTAAATATTTTCCCATAACAGCCTCCGATTGAACAAAATTTCATAACTTTCTGAAATATCTTATAATTTCAGACACAAAAAAGCAACTGATTTTTACGGTAAATTGCAGAAACATTCGCGATTTACCAAAAATCATCTAAAATCAATACTTTTTTTCACTTCACTGCCGACAATCGTTAAATTCACATCTGATTTTATCCAAATTGCGACTAGTGCCATTAGAGTTTTCCCATACTGAGAAATAACAAGTTCATATCTTTGTAAGCTCTGTAAAAAAGCTATAATATATAAAATATCTTAAGATAAAGGAGGAAATGACAATGAAAACATTAGACTATATTGCACTTGGATTATTGATCGTTGGCGGCTTAAACTGGCTATTAGTAGGGTTATTCGAATTTGATTTAGTAGCAGCGATCGCAGGTGGTCCAGCTACCCTTCTCGCAAAAATTATTTACGTAGTTGTCGGGATTTGTGCGATCTATTGCTTACGCTTCTTCCCACTTATCTCGCGCTCGGCTGAAGTTAGAGACACCACCACGCGCATGTAAAAATGAATAACACGTTAGGTTGTTGGAGCAATAGTTCCAACAATCTTTTTTTGTGCTTTGAACCCTCCGTATAGCAGGTGGTTTTCAAAGCACAAAAAAACACCAGCAACCGTGGCTGCTGATGTTCGTTTGATACTTATGCTTGTTGATTTTTCTTCATCATATAGAAGTATACAGGAATTCCCAATGCAGTAATCAATAAGCCAACCATTGCTAGTGAGAATTGATTAATTAGGGTCATAATTAAAATGAAGACCCCGCCAATGATGGCAACTGCTGGAATGATTGGGTATAACGGCACCTTGTATGGGCGATGCAGATCTGGTTCGGTTTTCCGCAGCTTGATTACCGCAATGAAAACTAATGTATAGAAAATCCAGATAACAAAGACCAGCATGTCCGTTAATAAATCAAATCCGCCTACCATCATCATGCCAATAGCAATGACTAATTCTAAGAGACCGGCAATGTAAGGAACGGAATTCCTGTTTAATTTGGCTAGCTGTTTAGAAAATGGCAATTGTTTTTCAATTCCCATGGTGTATGGCAAACGCATCCCAGTCATGGTATAGCCATTGATCGTTCCGTATACGGAAACCAAGATACCGATAGTGACCAAACGTCCACCCATACCGCCGAAAATGCGTCCGGCAACTTCCATCGCTGCGTTTTCGTTACCAGCTAATTCTGGAATAGCCATGGTTTTCAAGTAAGCCCAGTTGACTAACAGGTACACTACCATGATACCTAAGATTCCGCCAGCAATTGCTCGTGGCAAATCTTTCGCTGGTTTTTTCAATTCCCCAGCCAGGTTTCCTACGTGAATCCAGCCGTCGTAAGCGAACATTGTTGCCAATAGTCCGGCACCTAACGCTGGTGCGAAGCCGCCGACATTCGCTCCAGCTTGAACTGGAAACAGGCTGACTTCTACGGCACCTTGACGCATCAAACCAAAAATTACAATTAATGCTAGTGGGATTAACTTGAAGACTAGTGTAACGGATTGGAACATTCCGCCGGCTTTAGAGCCTAAGAAATTAATCAGCATAATGGAGGCTGCCGCCACAATTGCTATTGGGATGATCGTTCCATCTCCTAAGCCGAACAAATTCTTGAACTGAGTAGCAAAAATGATCGACAATGCGGCCACATTCGCTGGAAAATAAATAATTACTTGAGCCCAACCTAATAAGAAGCTTGGGAATTTACCATAAGCGCGTTCGATATAACGCAGCATTCCGCCGGTTTCTGGAATGGCTGCGGCAAGCTCCGCTCCGGTCAATCCGGCACAGACACTAATTAGTCCTCCTAAGAACCAAGAAAGCATGTGCATGCTGGTTGAGCCAGTTACTGCAGCAACACTGGCTGCTTTAAAAAATACTCCTGCACCGATTACCGTACCCATTACGGTAGATAGCGCCGGGAAGAAGGTCATCGTTCGTTTCAATTCACCTTCTTTTGTTGCTGCTGATGCAGCAACCTCTTGTTGGTTCGTTGCCATGCTTGTTCCCCCTCATTGATCTTTTGCAATGACCAGCCGCAATCGCTAATGTAATAAATGCAGTTTGCGAAGGAATGGCGGCTTTTTTGGTCTGCCAAATATTTTATCACGCAGCCTAGAAAAAGGGAGTATTTTGCTTAAAACACTCACCTTTTTCTTAGCGGCGCCTCATAGATTTTTTAACGATGTGTGTTGGGTTATTTTGCGACCATACCTTCTGTTTCAAATTTTTTCTCTAAGCGCATCAGCATTTCATCTGTCATGCGTTCTAAGTCGTAGCTTGGGGTAAAGTTCCATTCATCCACAGCACATTGGCAATCGATGGAGTTTGGCCAAGATTCAGCGATACCTTGACGAACTGGGTCCACTTCATAATGCATTTCAAATTCTGGAATGCGTTTTTTGATGGCTGCGGCAATTTCTTCAGGTGCAAAGGACATTGCCGTAATATTGAAGGCATTGCGATGCTCTAAACGATCTGCATCAGCATTCATTAAGTCAACAATCGCATCAATTGCATCATCCATGTACATCATGTCCATATAGGTTCCTTCTGCAATAAAGGAGGTATAGGATTTATTCTTCAATGCTTCATAGAAAATATCTACTGCGTAGTCTGTAGTTCCGCCGCCAGGTTCAACCTTATAAGAAATCAAGCCAGGGAAACGGACAGAGCGAGTATCCACGCCGTATTTATCATGGTAATAGTTTTCCAGTAATTCACCTGCAACCTTGGTAACACCGTACATGGTTGTTGGATGCATCACAGTATCCTGCGGTGTGCTGTCTGATTCCGCATCTGGACCGTAAGCCGCAATCGATGATGGCGCAAAGAATTTAATGCCATCGCCTAATTCACGCGCGACTTCCAAGCCATTCATTAAGCCGCCCATGTTCAATTGCCAAGCAAAGGCCGGACGTTTTTCAGCCGTTGCTGACAGCAAAGCAGCCAAGTGAATGATGGTATCCACATCATACCGTTTAGCTAACGCTAAGAAACTATCGTAATCCTGTACATCTAATGTTTCAAATTGGCCGTTTTCAACAGTTGGGTTGTTGTCTGGACGACGAATATCGGTAGCGATTACATTATCGACACCTAAGTCGCGACGTAAACGTTCCGTTAATTCTGATCCGATTTGTCCTAAAGCTCCAGTGATTAATACGCGTTTCATAATAAAATACTCCCCTTCTTTAATTGAATAATTTTATTTGATAATTTCTAACTCTTGACCGACCTGCTGATAAATCTTGATCGCATCATCCAGCATTTCTTTCGTATGGCCGGCATTCGGCATGTTGCGTACCCGACCGGTTCCCAGCGGTACTGTTGGATAAACGATTGGTTTGGCGTAGACACCGTTTTCAATTAGCTTCTTAGAAAATGTTTGCGCCAATTTTTCGTCTCCTACAATAACTGGTGTGATTGGTGTTTCGGATTTACCAATGTCATAGCCAATCCGTTTTAGCTCTTGTTTGAAGTAGTTAGCGTTGTCCCAAAGTTTTTCTACATATTCTGGATGTTCCTGAATCAATTCAATAGCCTTAATAGCTGCCCCAGCTGCACCGGGTGTTAAAGAAGTTGAGAACAGGAATGGTCGCGCTTGTGATTTTAACCAAGTGATTAATTCTTTCGTTCCGGCTACGTATCCGCCGACAACACCGATTCCTTTGGATAATGTTCCCATTTGGAAATCAATGTGATCCTGCATACCGAAGTGTTTCACCGTTCCAGCACCTTTGCCCATTACACCTGTACCGTGAGCATCGTCTACATAGGTAATCACGTTGTATCTTTCGCAAATTTCAACGATTTCTGGAATTTTGGCTACATCGCCATCCATGGAGAATACGCCGTCTGTGATGTACATCACTTTGTTGTACTCGCCGCTTTCCGTTGCTTCTTTGGCTTTCTTTTCTAAGTCTTCCATGTCCTGATGGTTTACACGAATAATTTTGGCACCAGATAGACGGCAGCCGTCGATGATGGAGGCATGATTCAATTCATCTGATAGAATGGCATCGCCCTTTTTCATAACTGCTGAGATGGCCCCCATGTTGCAGTTAAAGCCTGATTGGAAAGCAATTGCCGCTTCAGTTCCTTTAAATTCAGCAATTTTTTCTTCTAATTGGCGGTGAATCTCCAACGTGCCATTGATGGTTCGTACTGCTCCAGCACCCGCTCCGTATTTTTCTGTTGCTTTTACATCAGCTTCAATCAGCTCAGGTCTAGTCGCAAAGCCTAGATAATTGTTTGAAGCCAAGTTAATTAGTTCTTTCCCGTTAATGGTAATTTTAGGGCCATTGCTCCCTTCAATTACATCAATTGTATTGAACAGTCCTTTTTCTTTTAGTTCCTTCAGATTGCTTTCAAGAAACTGATCAAGTACTTTTGAACTCATGTCGATTCCTCCATTGCTTTTTTTTACGGGTGATGTGTGGTCAATCGATCGTTATCTTTTCTAAGTGATCAGTTTAGAAAAGATAACGAAACCGATCAATAAATCATTTCTCTGTCACCTACATTTGTAGTATATATCCTCCGTGTCAACGCTTACAACATTTGTGCATTCGAATTCCTCGAATTATAATAAATAACTATAGAGCTTCTCATATTTCTTATTTAATCAGCAATTATACGTTTATAGGTAGAGCAAATAAAAACCGCTTTTGACCAGAAATTTCGCAGAAAACTTATCACATCTAAAAGTAATCGCTTTCACAATTAGGCAATTAGTTTAGCATAAAATACCTGTACATCAACAATCCCATTAACGATTTCACTTCACAAACCGGTTATTTATAGGGAATTTAAAATGACAGGCTTATCTGATTTTTCTGACAAATCGACTTTAATAAACCGTTTTCTTTTTCTCATTTTAGAAAGATTTTACTAAGATTTTTTGCCATAAAAGACTTTTTTACTTTTGGATTTTGGCGTTTTGACTAAAATTAGCCGCTTTTTTTAGCAAATGGCAGAAAAAAAGACTCGTCAGCGGACGAGTCTTTGCCTGATTATTCATTTTATGAAAGGTTTTCTAATCAACCAGTAAACAATTTAACGATTTGCTGTACTCGTTGACAACGGTCTTTGCAATCGTGCGATCGATCTTTCCTTCCCGCTCCAGCTGATGAATCAGCTTCACTACTTGGTCATTGTCTTTTCTTTCGCTTACTTGAATTTTTTGAATCAGCTTATCCAGCCGTTTTCGCACAGTTGGATAACTCAATGAGTATTCCCCTGCCAGCTCTTTAATCGACCCTGAGGAAAGTAAAAAGCTTTTCACAAATTCCATTTCCTGTTCATTTAAATCTAAAATCCAGCGAGGTACGCCTTCTTTCTTCATTTTGTCCACCTCATTCTCATAATTTTGTCTTCAGCTGATAAAGCAGCTGACCACTTGTCGATTTGTTTCTCTATTATGTTTAGAAATTTATCCTAAACTTTTTTCTTTCAAAAACATTATATTATGTCAATAAAAAGTTTATCTAGAACTGGCACGAATAGTGTTATAGCAGCATAACTGTCACTCTTACTTACAAAAACCAACGTTTAACTTACATGAGCGTCACCTTTTTTAATATTTTTACTCATTTTTTAGTTATTACCTGATATAATAAACTTATGAATTTATTTATGGCGCAATGATTAGGCTATAAAAATCAAAATTGACTTAATCTTCTCTGCGAAACTCATTTTATTTTTTCTGATCAGCTTATTTATCTATTGATTAACGGCAGCTGGATCACACTCTAATTAAGCCAAAAGGGAGAACGACTATGACTATTAAAGTATATATCGCTGAAGACAACTTTGAGCAACGTAAACAAATTAAGCAGGCTGTAAAAAACTATCAGCTGTTTTCGGACTGGGAGCTGGAAATTGCCAGTACCGTTTCTACTGGTGAGGAGCTGTTAGCAAGTATTGATCGTGAAAATCAATGGAATATCTATTTTCTGGACATTAACTTAGCCAATGATACTCGACTGAATAATGGCTTTATTGTGGCGCAGGAGATTCGCAACTTTGACCCCTTTGGCTTTATCGTCTTTATCACTGTCCGATCTGAGCTCAGCTTCCTTACCTTCCAATACCGCGTGCAGGCGTTGGATTTTATCATTAAGGAACCCACCATTAATATTCAGGAACGTGTTCATGCCTGTTTGAAAACAGTGGAGCAGCGTTTAAGCATCTTATCAACGGGGCAGACCATCAAACTAAATACAGGAAGTGAGATTACCTCCTTTATTGTGGAGGATATTCTTTATATTTCTGCCAATAAGGGCCACGTGCTTTCTCTGCATACGAAGCAAAAAGAGTATCAAATCTATCAGGAAACCTTAAACCACCTCCAGGAGCAGCTGGAGGATCAGTTTATTCGCTGCCATCGCAGCTTTTTGATTAATACAAAATATATTAACCAAATCTCCCGTGATTTCAGCAACTTGGAGCTGGAGAATGGCACAATCATTCCCGTGTCGGTTCGCAAACGTAATTCCTTAAGAACGCTGCAGTCAAAATATGCTTCAGCGAAATTCTAGCCATTGCTTGATTCAAATAAGGACGGATACCTTCTTCCTACAAGAAAAGGTCTCCGTCCTTTTTCAACTGGATAGTCGACGCTTGTCTCTAATGAAAGACAAAACAAAAAAGATTGCCGAGCTTCTTATAATAGAAGAAACTCGGACAATCTTTTTTATTCGTTGCTATTCAAGTGGTTCGCCACCGTTAAAGGGACCACTAACAACCACTTTCCCCAGCATGTGACCCCCTTCAACATCTTTGGTCGCCTGCTTCAAATTAGTTGCATTAATACCATCTGCATACACCTTGCTCAAAGTAGTAATCAGTTTGCCCTCATCAGCTAACTTAGCAATTAACTCCAAGGCTTGACCTTGCGTTTCAACCGCATAGTCATGGTCGGTTTTGGCAAACATATACTCCCAGTCAAAGCTGACAGATAAGTTTTTCCATTCACTTATATCAATGGGTTCCTGAATCCCCACAATGGTTCCTACATGACCAAACGGCTTCACCATGTATTTGATTTGATCCAGGTAGCGAGTAATATCAAACAGCACAGCAATATAATTTACTTCATGAACCCCTAAAGCTCTCAGGCTGGCCTTTAAATCCTCATGATAATCAAGGGGATGATCCACCCCTACTTTTTCCAGCCATTCAAAATTCTTCGGACTAGCTGTTGCGTAAATTTCCAATCCGGCCCAGTGTGCCAGCTGATTCAAGATCGAGCCGACACCGCCAGCACCATTGATTACTAGAATGCTTTTGCCTTGATTGGCCTTCTCTTCTGGAATCAAACCGAATTTTTCAAACAATAATTCGTAAGCTGTTAATGCAGTCAAGGGCAATGCTGCAGCTTCTTCATCCGACAGCTTTTCAGGTGCCAAAGCAACAATTCGTTCATTTACTGCTTGATACTCCTGATTGCTTCCGGCACGTGTAGTGGTGCCCGCATAAAAGACTCGGTCGCCAACCCTAAATTTCTCAACTTCTTTTCCGACAGCAACCACTTCACCGACAGCATCAAAGCCTAAAACACGCAGGGCGTTTCTTTTAAGGGTGCCTTGGCGTAATTTCGTATCTACTGGATTAACCGATACGGCTTTTACCTTTACTAGTAAATCACGAGAACCGGGGGTTGGTATTAATTCTTTTTCATCAATAAAGCTTTGAGGATCGTCAATTGGCAGTCCTTCGAAAAAACCAATTGCATGCATAAATTTGTTCTCTGACATTTGAATTCCTCCTTATTTTCCCCAGCGCAAAGCAGCAGCCTTACGTTGAGCAGCTACCTTGATTATGGAACAAAGCCTCTAATTTACAAAACGTTCTGCTTTCTATTTAATGACATCATAAATTTCTGACAGCTTTTGACGCTTCTTCTCCGGAACAGCTTGCTCTCGGTAGCCAAAGCCGGCCATGTAAGCCACGCCGAATTCTGCTGGATCAATGATTCCTTGATCGGTTAAGTAATCCTCCACGGCGGCCTGATTGAAGCCTTCAATCGGTACACTATCGATTCCTAAGTAAGCAGCCGTCGTCATCATATTGGCTAAAGGAATATACGTCTGTTTCGCTGCCCAGTCAAACAGCGAACGTTCATCAGTTAAATGAAAATCCTCTTTTTGAAAATTGTTGAAGAAGATTGTTTGGGGCGACGTTTCAGAATAAGGCACCCCAAAGACGTCCTCTACCATATGCTTGACATGGGCACTGTCGCCGGTTACATGCTTCCGAGCTAACCCAATCAGAAAATGACTGGCTCCGTTCAGACTATTCCGGGCTCCCCAGGCAATATCCTGCAAGTCATCCTTTACCTGCTGGCTTTCAATTAGTAAAAATTTCCAAGGCTCGTAGCCAAACGAACTAGGGGACAGCCTAGCAGCCTCCATAATCGTCAGCCAGTCTTCCGCTGAAATTCGCTTGGCAGCATCAAACTTTTTAGTCGCAAACCGCTTTTTATGAATAGCTACTATTTCGTTACGTAGCTTTACTTGATCAGTCATGAGTCATTCTCCTTCTATTATATAGCTTTATCTGGTTGAGGATCGGCTACCATTCAGCAGCATTCGAATAATTCAGCTTGGGCAGAGCCTTTGCCGTCAAAGGTACGCGATAAAAAACTACCGTTATCTTTCCTCAACGACACTAGACTAAACCCTCACAACTAAAATGTAAATGAGAGAATTTTTTATACCACTTATTCCTGCTGCAGCTCAAAATTATTTAATACACCTTTTTCCCAAGCCTCCGGTGATTTCAAATAAATTTGACCATAATCCACCAGCCAGCCGTGAAGATTTTGAGCCTGCTCATTGGTAAAATCAGCCGGCAGCTGAATCATCCCCTGCAGCTTAGCATAGGTGAGTGTTTCTTCGATTCCTAAACACTTAAAAATCCGTTGAGCATACTTGTCGGCAATAAAAGCTACCTTATTCAACACAAATACCAGCAAGACATCCGCTGTTTCTTGGCCAATCCCCCGAATAGCCAGCAGCTCTTCCCGCAAGGAGTGGACATCCTTCTTTTCCAAAGCTTCAATATCAAAGCCATAACCTTGAAACCAATTAAAGACGTCCTTTATCGTTCGTGATTTATTTTTGTAGAAGCCGCTGGGTCGAATCAGCTCCTGCAGCTCCAGCTGGTCAATTGCGGCCAGTGCCTTCGGATCAAAGCCGATGCTTTCTTTAATATTCGTTAAGGAATAATCGACGTTTTTCCAATTGGTATTTTGAACCAAAATGGCACCTACCACAATTTCCCATGGATTTTCCGTATTCCACCAAATAGAATGGTCCATTGCTTCACTTAATACTTCATATAATGCCTTCAGATTGGTGATCATTTTTTTCTCCTTCATAAAAAACTCCCTCTCACAAACGATTATACTGCAAAAAAAAGAAACACCGTTTTATGGCGCTCCCTCCCTATTAGTTGAGTAAATTTTCTTCTTCAAGATAACCAGCGTTTTTAAGATTGAACGCTTCGCCCCAGACATAAAGTCTTTCGATTATAGGCTTTAAAGAATTACCATACTCAGTCATCCCGTAAACCACCATTAACGGTTTCTCTTTCATGACTTAATCAATCCATCACTTTCCAGATCCTTTAGCTGTAAGGAAAGCATTCGTCTAGTGATGCCGGGAATAAACCTTTGCAATTCACCGTCAAAAATCAAATGGTTCAAAATGACACTTTTCCAGCGACCCGATAGAACCTGCAAAACGGACTCAACAGCACAGCCCTTTTCACAATTATAAATTTTTCTAGCCACAATGGATTCGCTCTCTCTTAGCTAAGTATAGCTTCATCATAAATATGTCAACTCTTTATGGCATCCGTAAAGTAAGCGACGAAGCAAGAAACTAATTTATTGCCTTTACAGACAGCTCAAATAAGCCTATAAATTAGGGGATTTTCTTTTATGCTGACCACTGGTGAACAAAATATTTGAAGATCACCAGGAAAATATCCGTTTGCACGACAAAGAAGCTAGAAGGAAACCCTCCCATTCAGCTGAATGAACTGCTTAATCCGTTGATGCAGCTCCCGTTTACTATTGCCAAAGTAACTATTTTTATTACAGCCGTTCTAAAACAATTTCACTAGTTATTTCCGTTTTTTCCGTCTGCTTTTGGCTTTCTTTTTCAGGTTATATTGCTGCAGCCGCTGCTGACTTTCCTTCCTACTTAATTTGCGGCTGGATTTATTTGCGGTTTCTTCTGATGCTTGGTCTTCAGCTTCTGCGGTTGCGTCAGACACAGGATTTGAAGTTAGCAGGTCTGTTAAGTTAAATAATTCTTCCTCTTCGCCCTCCATTTCCGACTCTTCACCTGCATTATACTCAACTAAATGCGCCAATCCTACTACGTCCTTGATTTGTTTACCCTGCAACACAGCCACCATTGCCAGCTTAGCCAATTCTTCTTCCGAAACAGAGCTACGATCAAAGCCTTCCAATAAATAGGCCTCCATATCTGCTGCGTTTTCTGCTGCAGGAGCAGTTGCGCTTTGTTGAGGAGCAGTTGGTTCCCCTGTCTCCGTTTGAGCTGCTGCTTGCTGAGAAGGGATTGTTGGGTTGGCCTCTTCTGAAGTCGCGGTCGCTTCTTCTTGAACACTCGCTGCTTGAGTGCGAACAGGCAGCAATCGGCCTGGTAGTTGCTGTAAGAAGTTCACTTCCTCTTCCTTGCGCGTATCAAAACCAGAATGATAGATCATGAAGTCAGCATAAATTGGCTCTGCGAAACGACGGACGCCATCCTTTTTAAAAATATCCAGCGTGCTGAGAATCGATAACAGCTGATAATGTTCCTCCTTGGTAATCTCAGGATTCACATTGCTAAGACTCCAGCTGTGTCTTTTGCCAGCTCCATCCTTAAAGTAAGAGATCATACTGGTTCGGCGCTCAACCTCGTGAGCCCCAGAATTTAATTTAGGACGTAAATGCTCTAAGTAGGTGCTGGTGCTTTTCGTTACTTGCTGAAACTCGTCTTCATTAGCAAACAAACGGCTTTTCACCGTTTCCCACTCTTCACTGGTGAAAAAATCGCGGAAATAAATACAGGTAAGCGGCATTGAACGAACCTGATCATTGGTTAAATACAGATCACGAATTAAATCTTTGCCCACAGTAGAAAAATCGCCGCAGCTTAACCCATTACGTACCATGACAGCGATAGCACATTGTATTACGTAAGTCGCGTCTTTAGTCGCGTTAAAAAAATCATTAAAGCGTTTATCTAAATTCGTGGCACCCATTCTAAAAATCTGTGTCATCCCCAAGTCTATTCTTCCCGAACCTTTTCTTACCATCATTTTCTCCCCTTTTCAAACGTCCCTTTTGTAAATTTACTCATCTCTTTATCTTCGCTTAGAAGCCCCTTTGGAAATCTGTTCCTGCAGTGCTCCAACAGGCGGCTAGCTATTTCGAAGTTATTGTAATATAACCACAAGAATATATCAACAAGCGTTTTCATTTGATATTTATTGTATATAACTAAGTGTTTTAATCAAATTAACAGCGAAATCGCTACTTTATTATCCGCTTGTCTAAAATGGAGCGGACCACTTAATTAAACCTCCATTAATTTCCGATCAGAAATGTAATTCTCTTTTTTAATTTAGTTAAAAAGATTAGCGGGAAATTTTTTTAAATTTTTTTGATCTCCGAAAAAAAATGCCTATCTGCTAGTTAATTAACTAACAGATAGGCACGCCTTTTCTTTAGACTTGCTGATAAAACGCCTTCCAATCCAATGACTGTGAAAGCTGATACCCTTTATTCCAGAGCGTTTTGATTGCATCTGCTTCAACTCCCTCCAGCCGAAGCTTTCGGCGGATATTATTCACCATTGTTGAAAGCTGGACTAAGCGCGAATTGCTGGGCTTTTCGTTCCACAAATGCCAGCACAAATCCGGACGTGTCATAAAAAAGTCCTCCTGCTCCAGCAGTGTGCAAATAATCCGGTACTCAATTTTTGAAAATTTTATTTTCCGCGAGACCGTTGACTTGGCAACAGTCTTAGTGAGGGGCGTAGGATTGGCGCGAATAATTTCATCTAATGATTCCCGCAGCTTTTCGATCGTCACCGTGTAATCCAGCCAACCGGCAATCCCTTGTTCCACCCAGTCCGCTTTTTCCTCAGTTGAAAGCCGCTCAACTGACTTGCGGATAACCACTATATTTTGGTCTTTGATTCCTGAAAGAAGCTTACTCACGTCCTGATCCGGAATCGTTTCGCTAAATAAAAGGATATCGAAATAAGTAATCAGCTCACTAGGCAATTCCTCTAACAGGCACTTTGAACAATATACTTCATGACTTAGTACCAGAAGCTTATCCTGAAAGCTTTGTTCTGCATAAACATTGTTCGTTAATACTACTATTTTTTTCATGCCCGTCTCACTCCTTACCGTTCTTTATTCTTTGTTCTTATCGTTCTGATTCAGCTGTTTTAATAGCGCCTTTTGCTGTTTGTTCTTACGAATTAAGTAAACAGCAGCTAGCGCAAACACAGCAGCTAAAGCCGCAAGAACAATAATCATTGTGTAGTCCTCAGGCTCAACATCCGGATCCGCTTCATTAAATTTATTGGCCTGCTCCCGAGTCACTGTAAATGCTTCTTTAATCGGCCACTCGTTATTTCCTGAGGTAATCGATCCCGTCAAAACATAGTCCCCTGCCTCATACTGTTTTCCCTGCATCGGCACATACAAGTCAAAAATCGTATTGGGGGCAAATTGCATTTTTTCTTTCTTGACCTCAGCAATGGTTTCATCTGAACCCGCCCGCGTTATCTTCGCTTTAAAAACTGCCTGGTTAATGTATGTAGGAGAACTATTGCGAGTCTTCAACGAAACAGCATTACGAGCATTCAATTGATTAGCTTCAGCACCTTCATAAACTACTTCAGGAGTAACTAAATTGTCATTATTTCTCAGCAACAATGCGATTTGATAACCAAACAGGTTCCTTAAATTGGTAGAAGTTCCCTCTTCAACAGCGTTCTTATCGCTCTTTTCTTCTGTATACTTTTGCGACAAATAAATACCGCCGGCAATGACACCTGTTACTTCTTCAGCCGGCATTTGAATCGTCATTTTCAGCTCTCGTTCTTCTTGCGGCGCCAAAGCAACTTCATCGGACTCCAGCTTTACAATCTCTTCAATGTTCGTCTGCAGAGACTTGTCATAAATCCGTTCCTTGTTGTTAAAATTCGAATATTCTACTACCCCATCAGAATTCGTCATAGCTGCATTGATTTTGGGAAGAATGATGACTTCTTCGTCGGTATTATTCTTTAACGTTACTGAGATTTCCTGCGTTTGACCAACCGACATCAGAAGATCAAAATACGTAACTTCGGGATTGTGCTGATTTTCTGGTATATTGGCCTTCACATTAAACTTCAGCCCATTTGATGCTTCAGCGGCTGGTGACCAGATTAGACTGCAAACCAATAAACCAATTGTCATAAAAACAAGCGTCGCCTTTTTGACTTTCATGTTTCACCCTCGTCTCTGCCTTTTTTCGTAAAAACAGGCCCAAACATTGACCTGAAAAACGGAAATGTTTGAGCCATTTTTGTCTACTTTTACCATTAAACTCCTGGTGTGTTGGAAGTAGTCCAAACAATGTCAGATGTGTACGTAACATTGGTTTTAGGTGCATTAGCTGGAACGGTCAAGCTGAATTTAGTCAGGTCTAAACTAACAAATTTAGCATTGGTATCTGTAGCTTTGGCAGCTAGAACCACTTTATCTGACCCTACAGCAACATCTAATTTACCACTTGAAAATCCGTTCGCACCCGTTACATTGGTAACTAATGATGGATCTCCGTAAATGCTTAGAGTTGAACCAGTCAGAACATCTGAACCATTAGCAAATTGTGCTGTTTGTTGAACATTTACTGTCCATCCATGCGTACTAGAGCTGCGGTTATCTGTTACTTCTACTTTACCCGTTGTCAGGTTAGCAGCACTTGCATTCTCAGTATCTGTACCATCATCTGTTGCATAGAATGTTTGCTCGATATCATTCCGGATTGCATGCGTACCGAAATTTAAGCTGTCTGGTAATTTGGCTCCGTCAATGACTACATCCCCTTCAGTATAAGTAACTGTACCTTGGGTTGTTTTGGTTGTTACTGGCGCTGCACTAACAGATTGTGTTCCCACACTTAATGTAACCAACGAAATCCCTACAACTCCACATAAATAACCTAGTGATCTTTTCTTCATCGTTTTCTCTCCTTAGTTTTTTTTATAATAAAACAATAATTGTTTTACTAACTTAGTTAGGTAAAGCATGATACAAAAAGCAATGACGCCAATTCCCAGACCAACCGTTGACCATTTTAAAATGCTTCCGGTTTGAGGAAGTCTGCGGGTAGATTTCGTATCGCCGTTTCCTCCAGCTGCTGGCAGACGATTGGTCCCCGTTTGACTATCACTGGTACTGACTGGCGGCTCTTCTTCATAAAAGCCCACATTGCCTGTCATACTATTTTTGTTTTCTTCAATATTCTCAGCAGCATACCCTACAGAGGCGTTAGTCAGAAGTACAAACATGCTTAAGAATAGGCAAGCAAAGATTCTTGGCAGCCACTTTTTCATTTGCTGTTCTCCCTTCCTCCGTTTACGGTACATTCGATACCAGCCACTCGACTTGCGTTGTATATTCACTCGCATACTTATCCGCAGTGCCAGGTATCTCTAAAGTAAATTTATCAATTGGCAGTTCAACAATGCCTTTTCCCTGTCCACCTGATGCCAGTAATAGCTGGCTTGAAAGCGATGGTGTCAACGTGACCTTTTGATTGCTTACACCCGTTGGCGCTCCACCTGTGCTTTGACTCAAGTCCGGCTGTCCCACATCCATCGACAATTCAGCACCGTTCAGCTCTTGATTCGCAGCCGTTTTAAATTGTGTAAGCTGCTTAACCGTTAGACTCCAGCCTTCAGTAGACAGCCGCGTATCTTCTACGCCGACAGCGCCTTTCGTTAAATCACTTGCTGCGGCGTTCTCAGTGTCATTTCCACTATCTGTTGCATAGTAGGTTTTAGTGGTACTGTTTTCGATTTTGTGTGTCCCGAATTTCAAATTATCGGGTATTTTGTTTGTTAACAAATTCAACTCTTCAACAATACTGTCTGACTGCCATTGAGCTGTGAAGGTTACATCTTCCTGCCCCATCGTATAGGTCGTTGGTGTACTGGATAAGAAAGGATTTTGATAAATTTGATTATCTACACTATTTAACCAGCCGACAAACTTGTGATCAGCTTTGATTAAATCCCCCTGCGGAGCAACATTAACCGTATCTCCTTGGCTGTATAAGTTAGAATCCGTTGGCGTCGTTCCACTATCTGCACCATTGGAATCATAGATGACACTATACTGCTCTTCGCGGCGAACAATCATGTTGATCTCATGTAAAATTTGTCCTGGATTCGCTACGTTGGCCTCATCATGGAAAATACGTTCTCCAGTCTTATGCAGCGTCCGTTTGGCGGTTAATTGGGCTTCATCATACTCTGTATCTAACGTAAACAGCTTGTTTTGATCAATCTGGCTCTGATCAATTACCAGAGCATTGTTATTGTCTGTCCGCAATGCTTCCCACTCATAATTGGCATATTTCTCCATATTGAAGTTTGCTGCAATAGAATACGGTATGGACGGAGCCGCATTAAACGGTATCGATACGGCTTTTTGATAATTTTCGATCAGCTGGATTTTTTCTGAATAGCCATCTATCGACACTAAATGATCCTTAACATAAAAAGCTGGATACGTTCCCTGATCAGGCTGGATCCCCTTTGAGGTGGTAATGATGGACAAATTATCATAGTAACTACCCGTAGACTCATCATTTTTTTCATAATTGCTAATCATTACTTCCCCATCAATCCAAACCGGGTATTGATCCGCTGTCACCTCAATCCGCATATCGCCGACACTATAGCCAGAAGTAATCTCAACATAGGCCTGCTCTGTATAGAGTCCATATTCACCACTAACGATAGTCGCTGATGTGTCTGCAAGCATTACCATTCCTGAGCTGTCACCACCAGTGAGCCGCATCCCAGTTTTCTTAGTATTGATCGAAAGTTTACTGCTGTTAAAATTGTACATGTCCAGTCCACTAGCTTTGATCCCTTCCTGGGCACCAGCAATGGTTAAAGCAATTCCCTCCAAGGCGATGCCTTCTGGACTCCAATTGGAGGTGGTGTATTCTGACTTTATGCCTGTAGCTTGGGCCGTAATCGTGACTGGAATTTTGAACGTATTTTCTTCTCCGTATCCGCTGATGAATTTTAATTCAACACCTGTACTTGTTACGATCCCATCGCCAGCACTAGCAGTAACTGCTATTTTTGACCCACCATCAACGGTTGACGCATTAGGGGCACTCGCTTTAAAGCTTTTGTTTGTTCTAACTCCGGTTGTTCTGGCATTTACATCTATCGACAATAAACCTTCCGTATTTGTCAGTCCATTGGATGCCATAACCTCTAAATTGGCAGTCTGTATCCCACAGTCACCGACAGCTTCGATGATTACTTCATTTTCAGCCATAATATTTATGCCTGCTTCTGTCCCATCCAAGCCGTAGAAGCCATAAGAACCAGCTATCGCAGTCGGAGCTTGGGCTTTCAAGGTAAGATCATTGCCCTGATCACTGAATTCCAGCAAACAAATTACTCCAGCCGAAGTCGGCAGCTCAGTCAGCGTTGAACTAGTAGCAATACTCAGCAGCTCCAGCAGAACAGCCATAGTCACTGACGATTCCCCTGAGGAGTTGCCTGTGACTCTTACTTTAGGCTTAGGTGTAGAATACGTATTGATCAATAAATTCGCTGCTACAATTCCCTGTCCGCTATCTGCCTCGCCAATTAACTCAACCTCTTGATTTCCTTCAATCCTGAAACTCCCAGTAAAGACCCCTGTGCCCTCAGCTGCAAAACCGGCAACTTTCCCGGAGTTCAGCTGCATATCTCCCGGGTCAATATAGATTGTTCCATCATAGACACTCGCTGAGCGCATCAAAATGCCAAAGCCTGACTGAACAGTTCCCTCCAGCTCAGACAGGTAATCTGTCCCATTATAGGAAACTGCATCACAAGTATAGTTGCCTGCCTCTACACCCGTAGCTGTTGTAGACGCTCCCCTAATGATTCCGCCATAATTTGTCAAATAGCCATCAACAAAAACACCAATCCCTGACACACTGGTTCCGTTTAGCTTCCCTTCAAAGAAGCGCTCGGCTTCTTGTCCATGAGCATCTGGGATACTTTCGATGGTTATCCCTTCCTCCTTAGAAAAAATACCGTAGCCAGCACCATCGGCAATCCCGGTTAGTTCCGTTCCCTTCAGCTGATAGCTGGCAAATACCGCACCACAGCCGTTGGCACTTGTTCCATGGGCCAGCATTTTCGTTCCCGATAAGGCTTCATAGGATGAAGAAGCAGCATCCTCCTGGTCAAGCTTCTCATAAAACTGAGCCAATCCAGTATAATCTTCCCGAACCGGCGGAGTCTCTTTGGTCATACTGATCCCAGCCTGACTGGCGGAAGTATCAACATCCCCAGTAACATTTTTTGTGCCATCAGGCGTATAAATACCAACTTTGGCCGCCCGAACCTTCAGCAGAACTGGATTCCAGACCAGCTCCTCTAATTCACCAATGATCAAGCGATTAACGTGAATGCCATAAGCTAAATCCGTTTGAACAGTCAAGTCGGAGTCACTTAAAATAGTCAATTCACTGTAGCTGCCAGCCGCTATCGTAATCTGCTGAATTGTATTGCTGTCGCCAGCAGGATTCTTTTCAGAATACAATCGATTTAAGCCATAGTCCTTAACATTAGCAAATTCAACAATCGTCTGTGCATCGTATTGCCCCGACCCTTTAACATCCTCTGGACGGTGAATCCCTCCGGCATAGTCTTCCGGATTATCCATTAGCAAGTACGTTCCATCGTTTTTCAATACGATGCCTGTATCAACTATCGTAATCTTGGCCTCCGCATTGCGGGTCAAGCCACGACTTTTCTGCGCTTTATTTTCCGCTTCGGTCGTTTCCGGTGCTGTATTTTCCGGAACCATAGAAGTTGAAGTCTCCGCTTCCTTAGAAGAACGCATTGCATTTTCTTCCTTTATTTCTGAGGATTGATTATAATTAGGTAACTCATTTTCTACAACGTCGCTTTGGATCGTTTTTAGTGTTGAACTGTCTGTTGTAGGTACCTTTTCTGTCTCGGCAAAGACAGTATTAGGAAGTATTGGTGCAAAAACACTCAATAGGAGCCAAAAGCATAAAAAGCTTGGCGCCTTCCTAATCACGCTGGTTTTTCTTACCAAGCGTTTTGATTCTCTCTTCAAAAATAGCCACCTCCTACTTTCAGCCTACGCAGCACACTACAATACCTGCACCTTTGCAGACTGGATCCCTTTTTTCTTTGAAGGAAGAATTCTGAGAAAAAACACCAAAAATCCTTTTATATCAAGGCTTAAAGCAGCAGTTGACGGCGGAGGCGGACGGCTCATTTTTCCGAGTCAGCAATTAAGAACTTAAAACAAACAAAAAAACGCTCTTTTTAGTTAGCGCTTACATTTTCGAGTTATTCAATGTAAGGTACCTCTCCTAATTTTTAAAAAATTAGCTGCATAGTGCGTTTACCCATTTTATCCGCTGTTCTTTGGTAGAATCCACGTAAATATCTAGCGTCATTTTAGCCGAATGGTGCCCTAACAAAGCGCTGACGGTGGCTACATCGGCACCCTTTTCAAGCAATCTTGTAGCAAAGGTATGCCGCAGCTGATGAAAATGAACAGCTCCTAGCTGCAGCTTTTTCATAAATGTTTTAAACTGATAATTTAATGCTCTAGGCTCAATATAGCGCTGCTTTTTCCCAATCACATAAGGACTTTTCTTCTCTTCAGCGATTCTTTTTAACAGCGACAGCAGGCTTGAGTTGATGGGGATCTTTCGTAATGAGGATTCACTTTTAACCGGTCCTTCAATCACTACCGTCTTCTGTTCTGCGTTTTGGACTGGAATTCTTTGCAGTGTATGCCTCACCGTGATTTCTTTAGCAGAAAGGTCAACATCTTCCCACTTCAAGGCACAAATTTCACCGATTCGCATCCCGGTATTTAAGGCAATGGCAACTGGCAGCTCTACCTCCTTTTCAGCCAGTGATTCCTCTACCTTGAGCTGTTCTTTTCTTGGCAAAGCAGCAATCTTGGTTTTCGCGGCCTTTGGTAGTTTTACATAGTCAAATAGGCGGACAATCATCGACGCTTGAAACACGTTTCGCAGCGACCGCTTCATAATTTGCAGTACTAATCGGATAGATGAAGTCGATAGATTGGTTTGTTTCAGCTGCTGTACCAGCGCTTGAATATCCTCCTGTGTAAGCTTGTCCAGCCTTTTATTTCCTAAGTAAGGCAGAACATATTTAATCAGCTTGTATTGATAGCTTGCTTGGGTTGAAGGCTTCAATGGTTCATACTCCAGCTCTTTAAACCATTGATTCAGCCATTCCTTGACCGTTCCTCTGAAGTCATTGGATAAAATATTGCTGTTCTCATAGAGATTTTTGCAGTGCAGCAGCTTTTTTCTCAGCTTTTTAAATGAACGGTCATAGACATACCCATAACGAATTCGACCGCTTTCTGTTCGGCCTTTAATATAGCGTCCCTCCCAGCGTCCATCCTTTCGTTTGTAAATATTTTCTCCTCTACGGGCCATAAAATGATTCCTCTCCTTCTATATAATCGACGGCTTATTTGACGGCGGATAAAACTAGATGAATAAAACTATCCAGCTATCCAAAACTCATTTTCTACATATTTTTTTTGCATACTGTACATTTTTAAAAAAAAATGAACTTTTTCCTAGAATTCTAATTGACAATTAAACTTCGATAAAATAGAATGATTACAAGAAAGTGCTTTTTATCTTAAAAATGAACTTTTATAAGATCGGTTTTTTAACTATTCTTCGTTTGTTTATTCTTGTTTTTCTTCCTTCAAAGAAAAAAATTTCTCCTTAGACTTTCAAAATCTTCTTTTTAATCGAAAAAAACCAGATAATTTACTCTAATTAAGAATGGGTCGGCCTATTTATAGCTTCTCCATAGTGATAACATCATTTATATACTTTCCTCCTCTAAAAAAAGCAACAATATAGGTATTCTACCTTATAAAACCCCTTAAACGATAACAGAATTGAGTTATTATAAAAAAGAGATTGGTACTGTCTAATTAGGTTTTCCCAACTTCAACACAAATAGGCATTGATCAACAGAATGCCAGTTGATCAATGCCTATTTCAGATTGAATAGCCGAAAAAAACGACTGCTAAATTAATCAGGATAATAACGATTTTGCTTATTTTTATTGATTGCTAGAACATCTAGCTCGCGATGAATTTCCTTACGGACCATCCAGAAAAAAATAACTGCAGCTACTACACTTGAATTTAGAATTAAATGCTTCATTTGAACGTCCTCCTTATCTTTTTTAGTGAATGTGGACGGCAGGAATCGAACCTGCAGCTCTTAATAAATATGAAACAAACCGTCGTTTACGTCTCATTGAGAGTTCAAACACCAAGTTCATCCACCAGTTGATGACTTAACTATAAACATAAGAACTTATACAAAGACTAAGAATCTAAGGAGAAAAAACGAACAATGCTAAATAATTACTTAATAGCATTAATATTTATCTAAACTGGCAGCTCCTGAGAAGCGGCAGTCACTTTTTATGGTATAGAAAAAATCAGCAGCTTCTCTCCAAAAAGCTGCTGATAAGCATTCATTAACGCCAGAGAGATTACTCCGTCGAGTGATCTTCCTCTTGGGTTTCTGCGGATTCCTTAAACAGGAGCAGGACATCGTCGTAGGCCTGGTGCACGCGATCCAGCCATTCCTGCGTAATCATCCCCTCTAGTTTTTTCTCCAGCTTAACCACCCCTTCATCTAAGGTTTCCGCGTAGACAATCGGCAGCCATGCCCCCTCTTTTTGTATGAAATGGTACATCCATTTAGCTTCTAGGGACAACGCATTAGGTAAATGAGTCAGCCCCGTGAAGTCACTGGAATGTCGCTTATACGGAGTTACATAAACAAAATAGCCTCCTCCAAAAGCGTACCACCTTGTTTCCAGTTTCCATCCATACTGCTGAACAACCTTGTGGATATTTTTCATACTGTGTATTGCTTGCATCACCCTCACATGCGTTGCCCTAGTTACTCTTTTGATACAAGCAAATTCACCTCCTAAAATTACATTCTAAATACGTTTCTAAGGCAATGGGAAAACGCATTCTTAGAAATTCTAAAGGCAGTTTTTCCACTCAGAGATGAATTTTCAAAAAAGGAAGTATTTAGATCAAAATCGACTAAAGCAAGAATAACTCCAGCTAATTTTTCTTATTTTATCGATCCTCACAGCTTATTTTTGAGCTTATCAACTATTAATCAGCAGGCAGGGTCATGTTATAATTTGTTTATTAACCAAGGTATTTGCTAAAGGAGAAGTTTATGAACTTATTTAAAAAATTTGCTGAAATGGACCATCTAACGAATAACGAAAAAGCACTCGTGGCGTATATCCTAGCCGATCCAGCAAAAACATTGACTTTCAGAGCCCAAGAATTGGCTGATGCTGCTTTTGTCTCCGTAGCTGCTCTTTACCGCTTCATTAATAAGCTGGGACTTACCGGTATGGGAGAGCTGAAGGTGGAGCTGGCCTCCTCATTAAAGGAATCCCAGTCATCTGCAGCGATCGATTACGATTACCCAATTCTAGAGTCAGACACGCCTTTTCAAATTACGGAGAACTTAAACAAGATTTATAAGCGGACAATTGACGAAACCTTAACCTTTTCTGACCCAGAGGAATTAGCGGCTATCGGTCAAGCCTTGCAAAAAGCTAAAACCATTGATATCTATTCGGCCTCTGCCAATTTATTTTTCGCCAAAAATTTCAAATTTCAAATGCAGGAAATCGGCGTACTAGTCAACGTTCCCGAGGAAGATTACATGCAGCGCTTGTCCGCAGCCAATAGTGATGCCGATCACCTTGCCATCGTGGTTTCTTATGGCGGTCGGGGGCAAACACTGAATGCAGTCGTGGAAATTCTCCACGAAAATCAGATTCCGATCGTCCTAATTACTTCAGTTCAGGACAATCCCTTAGCCAGCTTCGCGGATTACAAAATTTTTATGGCTTCGATTGAAAATCATTACGACAAGGTGTCTTCTTTTTCCACAAGAATGTCGCTCTTGATGATTTTCGATACGTTGTATGCCGTCTATTTTAACCATCATTATGAACAAAACGTTGCCTTCAAAATTGCCAATTATCAGAAGATCAATAAAGAATTGAAATAAATGTTTCAGCTTGCGGCTGTTGTTTGCCGCTCATTGAAAAAGTTGTTTCAAAGTCGCTCCTACCGACAACTTTCTCTTTTTTTCTTGCTATACTCTAAAAAAGAGGAGGAGAAACAATGACCTTAAAAGCAATTGTTTTGGATATCGATGGAACCTTGTTAAATGAAAAAAAAGAAATTTCACCCGCTACGAAGAAAGCCTTGATCGAGGCGCAGCAAAACGGCATCAAGCTTATTTTAGCCTCTGGTCGTCCGACCTCGGGAATGCTAATCTACGCCGATGAGCTTGAAATGAAGCAGCACCATGGTTTGCTGGTTTCGTATAATGGTGCCAAGGTAATTGATTGCCAGACGAATGAGGAACTGTTCAGCCAGGCAATGACGGTGGAAGAAGGCCGGGCAGTATTGGAACACCTGAAGAAATTTGATGTGAAGGTAATGATCGATAAAGACGATTATATGTACGTAAATAATGTCTACGACTGTGATATTACCCATAAAGGGAATAAAATAAACATTATTGAATACGAATCTCGCGGCGGCAACTACAAGCTGTGTGAAATTGATGATTTAGCTGCCTTTTTAAACGAGCCTCCCAGCAAGATTCTTACAGCTGGCGAACCAGAGTATCTAGCCACTCATTATCAAGAAATGATGGCGCCTTTTAGTGATTCCTTAAATTGTGTTTTTACCGCTGATTTCTATTTTGAATTTACCGCTGAAGGAATCGACAAAGCCAAAGCCTTAGACACGGTTTTACGACCGCTAGGCATTACTCCTGAAGAGATTGCGGCTTTTGGAGATGGTCATAATGATATCACCTTGATTCAGTATGCAGGCAAAGGCGTTGCCATGGAGAATGCCGTGCCAGAATTAAAAGCGGCGGCTGATCACATTACCCTTTCCCATAATGCTGATGGTATTCCCCATATGCTGGAACAGCTGGTGAATGTTTAGGCAGGAAATGATTAACTATTCCACAAGCCAAAAAGGCACGAGAATTTGAACCTTCGCTCAAATTCTCGTGCCTTTAACAAGCTATTTCTTTGGTGTACCATACATTTTAGGAGTTACGTCTGACAACTTAGGTGCTTGGCCTTCCACCTTCGGCTCTTCGTGATACTGATACTCACCTTCGCCATCCAGTGATTTGCCTTCAGCCCAGCTGCCCTTCTTGCTGTCTTCTCCTTCAGAAAAATTATAGAAATCATAGGCGATATCCATCCGTTCCTTTTCGCGAGGAAACGTACTTGGAACCAAAATAGATCCCTCTTTTTCTTCCAGTTCTTTTACTGCTTCTGCCCATAAATTTTGATGATAACTATCGCGAGCCAGTAAAACTGCTAACAGATCCTTGACTCCCTTATCATCAATCATTTCATAAATACGAGCTACCTGCAGCCGGCCTTGCGACTCAGCATTTAGGTTTGCTCGGAAATCTGCCAATAGATTTCCGCTGGCGATAATATAAGCACCGCTCCAAGGATTTCCTAGACTATCCGCTGGTCGTGGTCCTAATCCAGCAACAATTGCTTGCTGCGGATTCATTCCGGCGATCATCGCGCCAATAGCTGGATCCTTTTTCATTGCGGCTTCTTGATCCTCAACTGGTGCGCCCTCTAACAAACGAGCCACCATTGTTGCCAGCATTTCTACGTGACCAATTTCTTCCGTAGCAATATCCATCAACATGTCTTTATATTTTTCTTCGCCGCGACAGCTCCAACCTTGGAAAAGATATTGCATCGCAACACTCATTTCGCCGTATTGCCCACCAATTAATTCTTGTAAATACTTGGCAATTAAAGGATTGGGCTTATCCGGTTTCGCTTCAAACTGTAGCTCTTTTTTGTGCAAAAACATCCTAAGATTCCTCCTTTATGACGGGTATTTACGCTTTATTTCTTCCAAAAAAGAATGAAACAACGGCAACTAAAATAACTGCTCCGATGATTGATGGCACAATTGCCATACCAGCTAATGCTGGTCCCCAGCTGCCAAACAATGCTTGACCTAACCAAGAACCGATTAATCCAGCAACAACGTTTGCAATGATTCCCATTGAAGCTCCTTTACTTGTAATTGCTCCAGCGATAGCGCCGATTACGCCGCCTACTATTAATGACCAAATCATGTTTACCACTCTCTTTCTTTTCGTTCATCGAACCGTTTGATTCGATAGGTATCTCAATAAATTACATAAAAATCCTGCAGGGTTTTTCTTTGCCGGCAATAATTTCTGATCAGAAAAATCCAATTACGTGTTTAAGAACAGGTGCCTGTTTTTTCATTCATCATCATTTAAGTACTTTTTTTTGATAACATGCATGCTTACTAACAGCTTAGACTCTTCTGCTGTTTTTAGCAAAAAATCTGCTTTTAATTTTGCTTTATGAGAAATTTTTTAGTATTTTTTCTGAGTGGTTTTTCCTAACTAGGCTTATCTGCTAGTCTTTTTCAGCTGCTGCTTTTTTCTAATCTCTTTTTCCATAATAAAGTGATCAGAATCAGTATAAACATAATTAGAGCAGCTGCTATTGCAGCTGCCCTGATTATGCTTGCTCCTCCGTTATCAGTTCGATCTTTTTTGATTTATGTTCTATTAGAAACTATTTTTAAACATCGCCTCCTGGCTCCATCAATTATCCTCTACTCCAAAAAAGGTATCGTTGCACAGCTCCTAACAATCAATCGGCTTAAACAGAGATATATAACAATTAGCCTTTTTCATAATTAGCCAGCTTCAACTACTATCGTATCTTTTATCGTCCTTTTTTCAGCAAGTACATGCTTGCTCCCATCAACATTAAACCAACCCAGACAAAAAATTCATTTGCTGAGCTACCCGTCTGAGGCAATCGTTTGCTGCTATTCGATTGAACCGTGTTTGTGTTTCCATTTTGATTGATGCCTCTATTCGTGTAAATCCACGATGTTCCATTAGGTGAACCTGGTGTGCCCGAATTTTTTGAATTGCTTCCTATCAGATTGGTTTGTTTTTCTGAAGTACTACTCGTCGTTTCTTTATTTATTCCACTAGACTCACTTGGTGAACTGCTACCCGGCCCCTTATCGGATTCACTACTGGATTCGCTACTCGATTCTGTATTCGATTCGCTGCTGGATTCCGCGCTCGACTCACTACTCGATTCCGTACTTGATTCGCTACTGGATTCCGGACTCAACTCACTATTCGATTCGCTGCTGGATTCACTACTGGATTCACTACCGGATTCGCTACTGGATTCCGTACTCGATTCGCTACTCGACTCACTGCTCGATTCACTACTCGACTCACTACTCGATTCACTGCTCGACTCACTACTCGACTCTGTACTCGATTCGCTACTCGACTCACTGCTCGATTCGCTACTCGATTCGCTGCTGGATTCGCTGCTGGACTCTGTACTCGATTCCGTACTTGACTCACTGCTCGATTCGCTACTCGATTCCGTACTCGATTCCGTACTTGATTCACTGCTGGATTCGCTACTCGATTCGCTACTCGACTCACTGCTCGATTCGCTACTGGACTCCGTACTCGATTCACTACTTGACTCCGTACTCGACTCACTGCTGGATTCCGTACTCGATTCGCTACTCGACTCGCTACTTGACTCACTGCTGGATTCCGTACTCGACTCTGTGCTCGATTCACTACTCGACTCGCTACTCGATTCACTACTCGACTCCGTACTTGATTCACTACTTGATTCGCTGCTGGATTCCGTACTCGATTCGCTACTCGATTCCGTACTAGACTCACTACTCGATTCGCTGCTGGACTCTGTGCTCGATTCACTGCTCGACTCGCTACTTGACTCTGTACTTGATTCACTGCTGGATTCGCTACTGGACTCTGTACTCGATTCACTGCTCGATTCGCTGCTCGATTCGCTACTCGATTCGCTGCTGGATTCCGTACTCGACTCGCTACTCGACTCACTGCTGGATTCCGTACTCGATTCGCTACTCGACTCTGTGCTCGATTCACTGCTCGACTCGCTACTCGATTCACTACTCGACTCGCTACTGGACTCTGTACTTGATTCACTGCTGGATTCGCTACTTGACTCTGTACTCGACTCACTACTCGATTCACTACTGGATTCGCTACTGGATTCCGTACTTGATTCGCTACTAGATTCACTACTGGACTCTGTACTCGATTCGCTGCTGGACTCACTGCTTGGTTCTGGTGGTGTTACGCCAGAATATTCATGCGCTCCTATGTCTGGTTGTCCGTCTGCCAAAGGATTTCCGAAATAATCACGTCCGCCATTATTCGCGATAGCGACACCTTGATTTATTGCAGGCGAATTTGCTGTTAGCTGATACCCTCCGACTGTTGCTAATCCTACGCCGCCGGTTCCCGGTGCTTCCATTACTTGCCCTTCAATAACCTCGGCTTCCGTGACTGCCCGCTCATGCTGCGGCTCCCCAGGAAGACTGATGGAATTCATCGCTCCGGTTAATTCTACAGCGGGATTTTTGACAATAATGGGTTTTTTCTCATTTTCTGGCACATTCGTATAGCCGTAATACAAGTTGTGGTCATACTTGATCGTAGCAGGATGGTCCTTGCCATAATGTGCTGGCTGCCAATAAGGCGTCACGTTGGTACCCTCATTATAAAAAATATTGTTTTTCACTCGCACATACCCTGGTTCTTCTTGACTCATAACTGTTACACCGATCCCTTCGCCGGTGTAACAAGTATTGTTGTATACTTGGGCGACCTCTTCTTCCGTAATCCCAGGATAACGCGGATCATTATAATCTGGATTTAAACTATTAGACACTAAAAACAGGTGCTTTCGATCATTTTCACTAATATTGTAGCGAATAACCGTATCAAAATTCTTTGCTGAACAGATTAGCATGAATCCGCCTTGATTGTCATGACTATAATTGTATTGATAGATCGTCCCCGTTCCTGAGTCGCAATCAAACCCTTCACCGTCATAATTATCGACTGTATTGAAGGCTTCATTAAATTGGAACTTCGGATAATAGCACAACCAAGGCCAAATTCCCGCATTCACTTGCCAATAGTCTGGGACTTTAGGGACTTGGCTAAGTCGCGGATCTTCCTCATGGCTTTTGCTTGCTCCATTTGATACATTGTATTGAATTAATGGTTGGTATGAATCAAAAGGCACAATGGCGTCACCGCCGGCATCCTGTACATAATTATTTTCGATGAGAACATTCGTATGTCCGTATTTTTGAATTTTTTCCGGATCAATAGTTGTGGCTTCCGCTTCGTTTGTAATTAGACCTTCATACACTGTACAGCCGACTGAAATACCTGTTCGAGTCACATCCTCTACGTGACAATTCGTCACGGATATATTATCAAATCGGGTAATTTCTCCCTCGGTTGTTCCGCCGACTGTAAAATAAATCCCGCCATTTCCCCAGTTTTTGGCATGAACACTGCCATTGACATCCGTAACCTTCAAATTGTCTGCATGAATGTTTTTGGTTAAGCCATTATTTTTCGCCAACACATAAAAGCCGACACGGCCTTCAGGGGTATTTTGCGTTCCCCAGTCGGGCATTTCAGTCTCTCCATGATTGGTAATGGCTAAATCTCTAACCGTCCAATTACTGGCATTGAACAAAGTGACCGCAGCATAGATTTCTTTGCCCATATCCTCCATCTGGGAAATGTAGCCTTTGCCTTCTCCATTGATCGTAGCTCTTCCACCAGCTTCGCCATAGCTTTCTAGAACAATTGGTGCGTCGTCCGAGCCTTCACCATTCACTTTTCCTTCTAAAAATAAAGTATCATCAAATATACTATCTTCATGGAGCCGAATCGTATCGCCCGGTTCAAACTTGGTCTGCTCCAGCTTATCTAAGCTTTTCCAGGCTTCGCCAGGAGATGTTCCCAGATTCTCATCATCTCCACTTTCAGCATTCACATAATAAATTGTTCCCGCCGCATATGTGCTCTGGGGCAGCGCCCCAACAAGCATCGGTAATACCAGTAATACGATCCCTAATAGCATGAACACTCGATTATTTTTCATTTTTCCCTCCTGTGTCTATTTTCGTTCTACCCGTGCTGCCTCCACCCATTTTTTCACTTGCTTTTGATAATTTTCTTTTTCCAGTTGTATTCTGATGCTTTCCTCTACAGAAGCTAACGGCTGAATGGTTCCTCCTTGTGAATCCATGCAATAGTAGCCCCATGCTTCAGCTTCCGTACCGAACAGCTCACTCCAAGTTTTCGCTTTAAGTGTTACTACGTCAGACAGTTCGTCTTCCCGATACTTGATCCAATCTCGCAATGATTGTTCATTCAGCGTTGTTTCCTCAACCATTACGTCCTTAGCTGAACCAATTTCATCCATTGAGAATTCTTTAGCGGCTAACGCCTGCAGCGTTTGTTTGGGACCTCGTATCCGATAAAGCTTTTTGGTATCAATGGTTCTAAATTGTTCGCTATGGGCTTGATAGTATCTCTTAACTGCTTGATCAGAAATGTCCTTACGCATTTTTTCCTTGAGTTTGTTGATGGTATTGCTAAGTGAATAAGGATAAAAACTTTCTAGGTCATATTTCTTCAACCCATAAACCACTTGACCCTTTTGAAGCTTTTTTTCATTTTCTTTATTGACCTTTTTTAGCTCTTGGGTTAACTGTTTATAGGTAGCAGCTCCTTTGATTCCCAGCTTTTCCGCCTGCTGCAGCTGGACTTTGTCTTCAACAATCTGCTTTTGCAGCTCGTGCTCATTTAAACGCGGATTTATTTTTTGATAAAAGGCATATTCTTCTTCCGTTATTGCCTGATCATTAACCTTCAACACCCATGGCTCGCGGAAAAAGGCAACGCCGATCAGCAAAACAATGCCTAAGCTGCCTAAAAGCAGAACTACGTTTCGTTTACTCTTTATTTTTTGACTAACAAATTTTTTCATCTTAGCAAATCCTTTGAAATGTGTACTTCTTGCTTTTCCACAACGCTGGTTTTTATCACCTTTTTTAGTGTGAAGGTTGTATCCTTGATTCGTTTTACTTTGGTGCGTGCTAAAAATAGACGTTCTTTTCCTGAAACACCAATGGTATAGGTTTTTCCAAAAAGATCAGGAAAGACTACTTTCCCTTGCTCATCAGAAACCGCAACAAGGGCTTCACCCTCTAGAAGGACGGGATTTTTTCCACGTTTCCCTAAAAGCTGCAGCGAAACGCCAGCGAGTGGCTGCTGATTCAGATCCTTCAGGTAGAAAACCAGGGCATATTTTCTTCTGCCAATCATGCCTAAGCGGATAATTTGCCTGATGATAAACAGCAGCAAACAACTGCCTAGTATCCCGCCGGCTACCATCAACAGCAGGGTTTGTTGTTTGTTTTTATCTACCTGCTTGATTTCCTTTTCCATTTTTTGGGTATAAGGAACCCGATGGCCGCGTACTAATAAGCGATGGGTATTAATCGCATAGGGCGTACAAGTAAGCAGGGTGACATAATCCTTGCCCTCAACTACCAATAAATCCCGCGCATCGGTGGGCTCGATGACCTTGATCTGGTCCACTTCATACGCATGGGTTTCCTTTAATACTTCGATGAAGAACAAGTCTTTTTCCTTTAGCTCAGGCAAATCAGAAAACAGCTTGGCTTTTTTTAAGCCGCGGTGCGAAGAAATGACCGAGTGGGAGCTTTCTCCGCCCTTTAAAGAGGACGTCCCTTCTAAGATCGTTGCCCCCTTTGAGAGAAAAAAGTCATTGGTTAGATCATAAATCGGCAATTTGACATCAATTTTCGGAATAACAATCATTCCTGCCGTGTGCTCCTCTACGTAAGTCGGCGTTGCCTCTACCTTCTTTTCTTTTTGCCGGCGTTTTTCAGAAAAAGGTTCCCCATCAGAACCAGGATTTTTCTCCTTGCGGGCTTTTTCATCCCGAGCCTGCATTTCCTGCTGCAGCTTTTGAATTTCGGCCTCGTTTTTCTTCGAAGCCTCTCTTTGATATTTTTGGACAATTTTTTGGTCTAAATAATCATTGATTCCCTGACTTACTATTGGATACAAAAGCAATGAAAGACCAAAAAGAAAGAACAGCAGCATGAATATCCGCTGCAGCATGATTGCCACCGCGTTCGATTTTTTCTCTTTCTTTTTCACCAATTTCGCCATGATGCTCTCCTCATTTCTCGCTTTCCTTTATCCAATGATTGAAAAAAGACAGTAACGAATGTCGCTCCTCTTCGCTACTGTCTTATCGAAGCTTAAGCTTCTATTTAATTGTTACGCTTCTTTTCGTTGTGAACGTACATACCATACGCCAACAATCGCCATTACTGCCACACCAAGAGCCATCATGACATAGATACCTGAACCACCTGTTGATGGTAGGCTGCCCTTTTGCTTGTTGACTACTTGACCTGGTGTACCTGCCAATGGATCTGTCGTGTTAAAAGATGTTTTAGACACAGTAAATTCAACCATATCTGTTAACAATACATATTTATCTGTTGGTGTTTTGGTTTCTTGCAAGTAATATGTGCCATCTTTTAGGCCTTTAATTGTTACATAACCACTTGGATTGGAAGTGAAGACTTCTGCATCTGCTGCATTTGCTGACCAACTAACTTCTCCATTTGAACCAATGACTAAATATTTAGCCGTTGATTTGTCGCTGCCATCGCGAACAACAAATTCAGCACCTTCTAATCCTTTATTGTCATTTGAGCCATCAACTTTGATAAAATTATAACCACCGGTGTAAACGGAAGTTTTCCCTTCATCTGTATCAAAGTCGGTATCAATTTTTACCGTATTTTCAATGTCTGCTCCTGGTGCTGCTGTTTGAAGCAATTTCATTTTGTAAGTCATTGTTAAGGTAGCCCCTGGTTCCATCGCAGCAATACCAGCTGGAGTAAATTTCACAACAAAGTTTCTAGGATCAGCAGAAGCATTTACCTCCAAGGTATAATGTGTCGTTGGTGAAAAAACAGTTGTTCCATCAGTTAATGTTAAATCCGCGGTCGTTGAATCGAAATCTAAGTGCGTACCATAAGCATCTGTTACTTCGTATTTAGTGTACCGAGGCGCGTCTAATGTACCATCGCCATTCGAATCAATTTTGTCCTTAATCCCCAAAGGAATAACCGTTGTCACTGTATACTCGATAAAGTCCCCAACATTTACGGTTGCGCCTTTATGTTCCTTTTTTACATCAATATCATCATTGATGATTGCATCGCTGCCGGTAAATGATTTAAGCGGTGTGCCACTATCCAAGGTAAATTGCTGGTTAACGGCCCCATTTTGAATGGCATAACCTGGAAGGGTTGTTACCTCAGTTAAATAATAGGTGCCGAACAATAGGCGTTCTTCTTTGAATTTACCGTATTCGTCTGTTTTAAATTTAAGGGCACTTCCTTTTACTGTCGTCCAGGTTGGTGTACCAGATGAATCAAATCCGCTCAGGTATTCAGTTCCTGTTGCACTGTAAAGACCACCCTTGTGAATAACGAATTCGACATCTTTCAATGGAATTGGATTATCATCTTCATCTTTCAGGCTTGAAAGCTTCTCCACTTCAACTCCAGCAGTTTCAACCACATTTTTTGGATACAAGTGAATATCGACAAGCGGATCTCCATCAGAATCCTCTAAAGGCAAAGCAACAATCATATTAGCAGCTGCTGTTACCCCAGCCATTGGTGTTTCAACAATCGCATAAACCGAATTTTTCCCGTTGGTTTTATCAGGTAATCCTGAAAATGTTAGGTCCCCAACTGAACCAGTAGTTGATGAGGTTGTGCCTGTTTTTACTAGTGGGCCGGTATAAGTCGACTTCCCACTTAATGCTGCAGTTGCTTCATCTATCGTGTATTTAGCTGTACCACCGCCAGGCTTTACTGTATTTAATAGCGTGTAAAACTCCTCTGTCACATCATAAACTTTGAATTCTACCCCGCCAAAGCCGTCAGCTGATGCAAATTCTGACATAACTTCACCTGTATTTTGAATTGGTGCTTGGGAAGTGCTAAACCGCTTCTTGTGCAAGGTAATATCTACCGTTCCAGCCGCCTCAGCTTTTAAGCTGGACCCCAAGCCTAAAGCAACTGGTAATACCATAATCACCGTTGCGATAAGCAACATTAATTTCTTTTTCATCTTTTTGTCTCTCCTCCATTATTTTTGATCTTTTGCTGTTTGTTGCGCTTGAACCACAGCAGTGTGCAGACGAATGCTACCAGCAAACAGCCTAAGCCTACTGCTTTTGTTGATGCTTGCTCTCCCGTCTGAGGCAATAATCTGGAATTCTTTGCTGTGGCAGTAGTAGTCGTTACACGCCCAGTCTGATTCGTTGTTCCAGGGTTTCCTGTTGACGGCAGCTTACTATTTAGAACCGGCAGCATTGGTGCAGGTTGATTCTCTGCTAGATACGTATTCTTTTCGATCGTGAATTCGATCGGTTTATCCAGCAGACGATACCCTTTTGGTGCCGCCACTTCCTCCAAGAAATACTTGCCATAAGCTAGTCCTTTTATCTCAAACGTTCCCTCTTGATTTGAGGTGATTCTAAATAGCTCTTGATTATCCATTGCTTTTTTATTCTTCCACTGATAATCAGTCGTCAAATAGTCGTCTTGCTCATTCTTAATAACAAAGGCAGCATCACTTAATGCTTGCTTCTGATTGGCTGCATCGACTTTAATAAAGCGATAACCGCCAGTGAATACCTCTTTAGAAATACTTTGCTGTTCACCCTCCTGCAGTGAGTTGTGATACCTCAAATAGGCTTGATTATAAAAAGCTGTATCTGGCTGCACATCCTTATCTAGTGAAAGCTGGTAAGTAATCCGCAGCTGCTTGCTATTCAAAGGTGCCAGCTTACTCGGATCAAAATTTAAGATAAACCCGTTATCCTTTGCTTCAACCTGATACCAAGAACGATCTAGCGCTTTTCCATCCGCTGTGATTTGCAAAGAGGATAAATCACAAGACAAGCCTTTATCTGGGACATCCACTACCTGAAAGTATTGATACGTAGCAATCAGTGTCGGAACAGTGACTGAAATTTCATAATGAATCGCTTCACTGTATGAAAAATCCTGCTGGTTTCCGTCTAATTTTTTCTCAATGGCTGGCAGCTCCAGCAATGTATCATTCTTAGAATAAACATGTATTTCTTCCTCTTGATTTTCAGTTGGAAAATTCAAAATGAGGTTGTCACTCGGTCTTGCCGCATCCACCGAAGACGTTTCGACAAATAAATAGCTGGCATCGAATGCTGCGGCTTTTTTTGCTAAGGTTAGCTTTAAAACACCATCTGATTCGATTGTTTGGCCTTGTTTATCCAGCCAGGCTGTCCGCTGGGTTTTCCCCTTTGCAGCAACTGTCATACCAGCATAGCCTGAAAGCTCTTGGCCAATACTTAGTCCAGCAACTTCTTTCTTAGTCACTGCTTTCGCTGCTTCTAAAGCAGCCTCCAACGAAGAGTGATTCCGAACATATTGAGTAATATCAACAACCGTAAATTCCACACCATTGATGCCTTGTTTTGCTGTCATCATCTCTTGGTTTTGGCTGAGCGCTGCTTCCGTCACAACTTCCCCTTTAGTCACCTGTTTATGCAGGTAGACCGTTTGGGTTTCGACGGCCAAGGTTTGATTAGAAAAGCCCATTAATCCCAAGAGCATCATTAATCCTGTCAGAAGGATAGCTGTCTTCTTCATATTAGGCACCTGCCTTTCTGCGACGGTATTCGATCATCCCCGCAGTAAGCAGTACTAAGAAAATAATTCCGCTTGCTAACAGCAGCTGCTGATGCAAGCCTTCGCCACCGGTTTGCGGCAAGGGAGCTTTGTCTCGCTTGTTTTCTACCTTAATGGCAAATGACTGTCCGGTATTAAATTGAGGAACAAATTGATTCGTCTCTGTCCCATCCTGATTAGTATAGGTAACCGCATAACCAGTATCCTCTACTTCTTTTAGCTGATAGGTTTCACCTTCAATTAATACGCTCGTCCAATCGTTGATCTTAGTAGTAGGATCATTTAGATCGGTATAAAAGTCGATTTCAACCTCTGTATTTTTACTGCTGACTGAAGCTTTTCCATGGGCAACGATTTGATTGCTGCTGTTCAGCAGCTGGAATTTAAAGTCTTCGCCTTCAAAAATGCCATCTCCTATTACTTTTTTCGAAGCACTGAAATGAAAGGTATCTTTATTTTCCGTATTAATCGTAATCGTTGGAGAATTGTTGTAGGTGACAACAAATTCATTCTTGGCTGCTCCTGTCCCACCGGTGTAGGATGGTGCGTAATTATGGGTGCCCGTTTCCGTTAGCCGATAAGATTTATTTTCGTCTAACTCGGTTGTCCAATCCGTGATTCTATTCGCTGGATCATGGTCACTGGTAGTAAAAAACTCAATCGGATGATCCGTTCCTTTAACACCAACAGCCACTTTTCCGTAAGCAACTACAGTGTCATCTGCTAGATCCTTCAATTCAAAGGTGAAGGTCTTGGGGGTTGCTAAATTCCCTGACCCTGCAATTTTTTTGTTCGCTGCAAAGTTGAAGGTATCTTTGTTTTCCACCAAGAAGGTGATTTTGCCGCCTTCTTCGTAATTGGCGGTATAGGTATTCCCCAAAATCGGATTTCCCTGATCATCCGTGCCATTGTAGTAATTGACTTCATAGCCTTGGTTATCAACCTCCACTAGCTGATAGGTCACACCGTCCTCTAAAATGATATACTCGGTTCCCGAAATCTCCATTTTTTTCCAATTTGTAATTTCTGTTGTATAAGCATCATCTAAATAGAAGGTAATTTTTTTCTCGGTATTTTTATTATCGACAGTCGTTTTTCCGTAGGCGACAGGCGTTCCTGGATCTGTTCGCGTATCTCGTAATTCAAACTTAAATTCCTTGCTGCTGCTCAAATTACCCGTGCCGACGATTTTTTTGTTCCCTTCGATTTGAATGGGCTCTCGATTGATAATCGCAAAACGCCAGCGCTGTTCCACACCATCTAGATACCTGAAACGATTGGATTCCGTGCCTGCTAAGGTATCTTGTATGTGAACCTCATAGCCATCGGCATCCACCTCTTCAATGTAATACCATTGGCCGTCTACTAGAAAATTCCCCCAATAATTTGGATCTGCCTTGTTTTTATTCTCAACCGGAATCGTATAGCCAGAATCACGGAAGAATTCAATCTCTACTTCGGTTCCTTTATGCGTAACAACCGTTTTGGTTCGCCCGTAGGCATAAATATTTCCTCGTTTGTCCACTACATTGAACTTAAACTGTTTACTTTCCGCTAGCTCTTTGCCATCTTCACCAGAGACCTTTTTGTTGGCTAGCAAGAAGTTGGCATCCAAATTCTGATTGATGTCCTGGAACCCGGATTCACCTACAGTTGATTCCTTCTCGCCATTTCCATAGACAAAATCAATGCCATTTTTGTAAGTACCTGAACCGTACTTAGTGGTATCGACATCAACATAGAATCCGATATTATAGGCCATAATCGCACCACCTGAGGGGCTTTTACTTCCTTTGCCGTAAATATCCTTCAGTTGTTCTTTCTGATCATCTGTTAAACTAGTATCTTCCTTAATTGCTTTAAGAATACCAACCTGTTCTGGTCCGCTGCCTAAATCAAACTCCTTACGCAAATCTTCATAATAGTGCGTTGTACCTGGCATCGTACCAAAAGCAATCAAGACAGATTCTGTTTCATCTGCATGCTTGTAAACCCCGTAGGCCCGCTGTCCACCATTATCATCTGGATAGCTTTGAACATACGCTGCAAAATCGTCATAGCTTTGCCCAGCTGCCGGCTGCAACCTTACAAAGGATTGAGGGTTACCAGGGTTTTTCCCACTATTTAACTCAATAATTACATCTGAAAAGTTCAATGGTGAGCCATTGTAGCCACCAATCTGCCGATCTCCCATCTGAGCTACTGGATCGCCAGGGTCCTTATCAGAGGTAATAATATACGTAGGTACAGTCACATACAGGGAATCTTCTCGGAAGCTCGTCCCTGGTGTTAAGTGATCTACCACCATCCCGTTCGCCTTATCTATAATTTTAGTTGCCCCTTGATCTTTCGTGTACTCATCAAAGGCTCTTCCATACTCAGAGTAATTCACCCGCATTGACCAAGCGATGGCATTTTCTCCATTTAACTGTTGTCCATTTTTAAATAGGTACTTGCTCTCATTTGGAAAGGGACGATTAGTTTCTGGATAATCTGTAGGATCGGGTGCTGGTTTAATAGTGATGTCTGGGACTGAGCCATCCCCGCCGGAATCAATTGGTCCATATTTTTCGGTAGTCTTAATTGACTTTGCAGTTAAATCTAATATTCCATTCGTCAGTCCACTGGATTCGATCGCCAAATCGCAAAGAGTGAAAATCACTTTATCTCCCACAATTCGAAACGTTACCAGCGGGTCTTCTGAGTTAACCGGCAATGTCCCGCTCTGCTTATGATAAGAAAAGTATTCCCCAGACGGAATGGTAATCTCAAAGGTATCTCCCACCTTTGCACCTTCTGGAAGTGGATTTAAGTCAAATTCGATATGAACATTGATACTTTCCCCAATTTCCATTGTAGTGCCGGAACCATATTGTCGGGTCACGTCATACCCCGTAATATTCACTGGCCAATTATCCGCCAAGGCTTTCTCTGGATTTAGATTTAAAATACCTAAGAGATATGTGCTGAGTAGTAGAAAAACCATCAGGAAGGCTTTGTATTTGCGTTGCTTCACATCCTCATCTTCCTTTCTTTAAACTAGAGATTTTTCAATTAGCATAAGCATTTGAACAGCAAGAAATCACACGTTTTCCTCTGCTAACTCCAACACTAATTCCAATCTCAAAAATATTATAAAATAGCAAATAAATGGTTTTTACGAATAATCACGAATAGCCAAATGCAGGATTAAGTGTTGTTTTTATCGAAAAAAAGAGACGCTTATGCAACATAAGCGTCAACTTAAAATTAGGTTCCCCCTTATTCTTTTTTACTTTTTGATTCACTAAAAATTCATTTTTTTATTAAAGAAAATCATTTAGAACATTATAAAAGATCAAAAGATCCAAAATTTTCCCCTTGTCATTTTTATAAAACAATTATGTTTTTCATGTAACCGGGATACCCATATGCTAAAAAATGTTATATAATAATCTAGTGAGTAAAAATCATTTTTTACCCTATTACATTATATTTTTTATAGAGGACTCTTATGATCTATTTTTATAGTGAACATCTAACTCAAAATGAAATGCTTCTTACCTATGTACTACAGACTACGCCTGTTCTGATTGTCTACTTAGGTATGTTGACTTATTGCTTTCCAAATAAGTTCAAGAATCGAATAATTGTTTTTATTGTACTTGCAAGTATAATATTTGGCGGTATATTTAACCTAGTAATTCAAAAATTTTTCCAAGACGTATTAGTAATTCACAATCTATTGATTATTCAGTATCTATTTGCGATGATTCTGATCTTCTATTTTGTCTTTCACCGGGGTGAACGGCTCTTTCTGATTGATCTGTTGACTATGACTATTTTAATCGCCTTAGCAGCAAGTCTTTTTGAATATTTAAGAATGTTCATCTTGAATTGCAGACCTACCCCTTTCAATTCGATCTTTGTGGTTAACTGGTATTTCGTGCTGACACTGGGCCTGCTTCCTGCAGTCAAAAAGCTATTGTCTTTATCCAAACAGCGGACTCGATTTGCACCCACTAAGACTCTCGCTGGGTTATGGATATTTTTGATTGCGTTATCATTATTTTATATCTTTGTACAAGTCTCTTCAGTTAGTGATTCTTCTAAATATTCTGACTATACATCAGTGGTCTATTTATCGACTAGTTTTATCGGAACCTCCTTTGTTAAGTGGCTTGCTCCGTCAGCCTACTTTATAATTGAACCGGTCTATCATGTCTTTTCAGTCAGCACAGTTGTTATGGTTTTTACTACTCTCGTCATTGGGGCATTTGCCTTCTTGCTTCTGCTCAACAAACGTGCGAAGGAACGGTTAGCTCAGGAAAAGCGGACAAAATATGAATTAACACAATACATTAATACATTAGAAACGGTTACAAGCAACATTCGAAAGAATCATCATGATTTCAGCAATATCCTTTTTTCATTGGGCGGGTACATTTATCAAACCCCGATTAACGAAAAAGAATTAATCGCTTATTTTGAATCCGTTACTCAAACCTTTGAAGAAGACTACCATTATTTTATTGAAATATCGAAATTGAAAAATTTGGCAATTCCTGAATTAAAGACCTTAATTTTTACGAAATTTATGGCAGCGACAAAACGTAATATTGCTTTTGAAATTGAAATCGAGAATCAAATTACTGATTTGTCGATTGATCATTTAGAGCTGTCGCGGATCTTCGGTATTTTGCTTGATAACGCCATGGAGGCTGCTGCTGAAAGTGAACAGCCTTATGTTCGTTTGGCAATTTTTGAGGATCGAAAGGACTATGTAGTTATATTGGTAAATTCAACGAAGCAAAAAAATGTGGTCTCCTTCATTCATCAAAAAAACTTTACGACTAAAGGAGAAGGTCATGGTTTAGGCTTAGCCATCGTAAAATCAATTGTACAAAACTACGCGGACACCTTAACACTTAAGACCTCACAAAAAGAGTATGAATTTTGCCAAACCCTGCTGTTCAAAAAAGAACAAGCACTGCTGACAAAAAGCCAAGCCCGGTAAAGGCTTGGCTTTTTATTATTGATCGACAGGCTTCACTGAGCCGCCCCATTTATTCAAAATCCATGCTTGAACCTCATCCTCATGCAGCACATCAATCAGCTTTTGCACCCGCGGATCCTCTGCATCCTCTGAACGAACAGCCAGAATATTGCCATAAGGAGAGTTATCATTTTCCAGCAGCAACGCATCCTTCACCGGATTCAATCCGATGCCATAAGCAAAGTTCGCGTTGATTGCTACTAGATCGCCTTCCTCATTATTGTAGGTAGTTGCCAGTAAGGCTGGATCGATGGAATGATCAAAGGTCAACTTCTTAGGATTTTGATCAATATCCTCAAAGCTGGCAGTCTCCAAATCAACACCATCCTTAATCGTAATTAAGTCTGCCTCTTGCAGGATGGTCAAAATGCGCCCCCAGTCGGAAACTGAATTGGAAGTAATTATTGTAGCCCCATCCGCTAGATCCTGAATGTTTTTCAACTTCTTGGAGTAAAAACCCATGGGTTCAACATGCACCGCTCCAACATCAGCAAAATCATAATCGTTTTCTTCTACTGCCTTTTTAAAGAAGGGCTTATGCTGAAAATAATTGACATCCACCTCTCCGTCAGCTAAAGCTTTGTTAGGCAAAATATAGTCATCAAAGTTGGTCAGCTCCAACGTCACTCCCTGTTCTTCCAGCAACGGCTTCACATGCTCTAAAATTTCGCCATGAGGAGTCGGCAAGGTTCCCACGACTAACGTTTCATTTTCCTTTGCACTGCCGCCTTTTCCGCAACCAGTTAACCCGATCGTAACAACAACCGCAAGAACTACCCAAACCAATTTTTTCATCTTCTCTTCCTCCAATTTTTTCAAATAAAAAACAGCCCTCGCCCCAAATGTATCTACTACATTTAGGACGAAAGCTGCTGCATTCGTGTTACCACCTAAGTTCATTATCGCTTTTACACAATAACCTCTACCGGAACTTGTCAGTGACGCATTCCGTGATGCTGTAACGGGCACTCCCGTGACAAATTTGATTACTCTCATCTGCCCTTGCTCAAAGACCATTTTCCATTTAACTGCCGTTTCCCCTTCACAGCATACCGGGGTTCTCTGGATATGTTGGTTAAATGTACTTTTCTTTTCACTGCATTTTTTTATTCAGTTGGAAAATCATAAAGTACCGTTGACAGGTAGCGTTCGCCATTATCTGGCACCACAACCAATACTTTCTTTCCCTTGCCTAAGCGTTTTGCAACTTCAATTGCCCCTTTAATGGCTGCACCACTGGAAATTCCCACCAAAATAGCTTCCTGTTGAGCCACCGAACGAGCTGTTTGAATCGCATCCTCACTGGAGACTTGTAAAACCTCTTGATAAATTTCAGTATCTAAAATACTCGGAATGAAACCAGCAGAAATCCCTTGAATCTTATGAGGACTTGGCTGCCCACCCGATAAAACCGGTGATTCTGCCGACTCGACTGCAAAGATTTCGATCTCAGGGTAAGCTTCTTTGACTGCAGCTCCGGCACCAGTAACCGTTCCTCCCGTTCCAACACCGGCAACAAAAGCATCTAAGCCTTCACTTCCAAAAGCAGCGACAATTTCTTTCCCGGTAGTTTGCTTATGAACAGCTGGATTGGCTGCATTATCAAACTGCATAGGCAAGAACCAGCCATGCTCCTCAGCTAGTGCTTTCGCCTTGGCAATAGCTCCCTTCATCCCGTCTGCCCCTGGTGTCAAAACTAATTTTGCCCCATAGGCTTGAATCAGTTTTCGCCGTTCAATGGAGAAGGTATCCGGCAGCACAATCACCACCTGATAGCCTTTAGCAGCACCAGCAAAGGCCAGGCCTACACCGGTATTGCCTGAGGTAGGTTCGACAATCGTTCCTCCCGGCTTCAGCAATCCGTCTTTTTCGGCCTGCTCAATCATCGCTACGGCAATCCGATCCTTCACTGAACCTGCTGGATTATAAAATTCCAGCTTCGCATAAACCTCTGCTGCATCTTCTGGCACCACATGATTCAATTTCACAATCGGTGTTTCACCAGTCAATTCTAAAATATTATTGACTATTTTGCCCATGCTATCCCTCATTTCTTCCATCGTTCTTTATTAGATATTGAAGTCATTGTATCATGGGCAAATTCAACAGGATAATAGCTTTTATTGATAGCCGGTTATCGATTTTTTCTATACAAACGCAAAAGATCAGAAAAGATAGTCACCTTTTTTTAGCAATTTAATAAATTCTTTGTCATACGAATAGCCCCTCCCCCAAAAAGTATGAATGGATCGTTGGATACCTAATTGTTGATTTTTTTTACTAATCCCCTGAACTATTGCGGATAGAGCTGATAAACGAGATTGAGTAACCTGCTTATCCTCCCAAATATAATGACACAAATCCTCCCTAGATACCGTTTGTCCCTCTGCAAGGGATAATCTTTCTAATAATTTACGTTCGCGCTTGGTTAAGTGAATGTTCTGCTGCTGTGCTTTTTCTTTTATTCTCAAAACATCAATACTCGAATGTTCCAGAGGACTACTGCTAATCCGTTCTCTAATATCTTCAATCGTTGCACCATTATTTAACCAGTTTTGCTGCCCCTTATTAATATATTTCAGCTCTAGTTCTTCACAGGGGAATTGATCGAACTTTCTCACAACGTCTATATTCGCTTTTTTTAAGATAGCCGCTATTCTGTCTGCTTTTGCTTCGGCGATCGTTTCACTCAAAATGGCTATCTGAAAATAATTCAGCATATAAGCAGGCACTCGATCATCTTCTATTTCCTTAATAAAAGTTGCCGAAGTAAATACTTCTAAATTTAAAATCTGTAATTTCTTTTGAAATGATTCATCCACCAGGATATTTTCAGTTAACAATAGGATCCGTTTCACTTTTTGATCTTCCTTTGCTTAATTTTTTATGTGAACGTGCTTGAACTCTAGCAAATTCTAGCCGATTATTTTTACACAAATTTTGTGTTATCTGCCTCCACTGGCTAAACACCCATTTTTTCTGCTCTTTCCTGTTGTAAGGCTGTCTTTCGTTTTTCATTCTGCTTATCGCTCATCAGCGATTCTCTTCTTGATCCACAATTCTCATCTATTAATAGTCATCCTAATTAACTCTATAAAGATAATCGTTTTAATTAGCTTTCCTATTATTGTTTAAAATCTTGTCCTTGTATATTAGAAGCTAAAAAATACAGAAAATTAGTTATAAACCTAATAAGCTTTTCGCAAACAAAAGATTTAACTAAGTATTTTGACCAGTTTGTATTTTTTTACGATTATATCAATTTGTCGACATCATTCAAACTTAACTTTTTCTCAAGTTAAAACAAATTATCCTTTAATTTTTATGTTATATAATATCCTGGCTATCTTGTTAAGAGTAACAACATATAGCGATAACCGCTGTTATCTTTCGAGCTCCAAATCACTTTTTTTTTCAAATTCCGACTTTTTTTTGACTAGAATTTGAAAATAATAATTATCATCCTTGTGCTATTTTAATTAAGTGATCCTATCAAACAGATAACCACACAGAGGAGGTTTAGAATGGAATCCATCTTGCTAAGTGAAGATGCGAAGAAAAAAATTAGAATAGTGAATCTGTTAAATAATCTGGATTCTGGAATTTATACGACTCATTACATAGCAAGCGTATCGCCTTTTTCTAAACAAACAGCTCTTTATTTGCTCGACAGTATTTCAGATGATTTAGCAGAACTTTTCGGCTATCATTTATTTGGTTCTAATCGAAGAATTACCGGCGGCGGTACCATTGACACTAACCGCTACCACCAATTCCTAATTTACAAGTCTGTTCCTTATCAATTTATCTTATTTATTTTATTGAATCCTCGTAAAACGTTAGATGATTTTTGTACACAGCTGTTTATGAGTACTTCTTCTGTTCGCAGATTATTAAAGCCCTTTTTAACGTTCTTGGAAACCTTTGACATAAAGATCAATTTAGCTTCAATGAAAATTGAAGGGAATGAATACGAAATTCGTTTAGCCTTTAATGCCCTGCTTTGGATTGGTTCATCTGGTAAAGATATCCTTGAACACGACCATTTTAGGCAAAAGCACATAGAGGTACTCAAAAAAATCGGCTTTTGGGATAGTCCGTTTATCAACAATAATGAGCTGCTGACGTTGTTGACTATCGCTCAATTAAGGATGGAAAATAATTGTCCCGTTGACAGCTTTCCGGTAATGAATAACCATTTGCCTAAACAAGAGACGAAAATTTTAACCGAGTACCTTCGTCAATTTTTACCAGATGCTTCACAGCTGCCTACAGAATTAAACTTTCTGGTCTATTGTCTCTACTACAAATTTTTAGCTTTTGATGCTCAGGATATGCGAATTCATTATTTGGAGGAATTTATCCGAATGGAAAAAGAGCGAAGCGACGATAAATTTTGGTTATTGTTTGATGAATTAATCCATTTGGTCAAAGCTAAAACTCAGATGAATACCAATGAGTTTCTTACCGTTTCATCAAACCTTTCAGCAATTTTGTTAGGCTTTTATTTCAATCATCGACCGCTGCCTGATAAAAATGAAATTGCCCGACACGAGACCGTTTTCCCTCATATTTATCAAGCATCGTTTCCTTTCATTCAAGCCTTCACTAAGAAAGTTGCTCGCCGTAAGGGACTTGGCTGGATAACGAATGTCTCCGATGAATTAGCGGCCTGCCTTTCTTATGTTGTGAAACCTTACTTATATGAAAAGAAGAAGGTCATTGTCGCAATTACTCCGCTGCCCAATTTTATTCTCATGCGGACATTAGCTGAATTTCTTGCTTCTTTTTCTTTTGTGGAGGTTGTTTACAGGGACAAAAATGATCCTGCAGTTGATTTATTCATTAGTACGTTTCAATCATTTATTCCTGAAACCAGCAGCAGTACTTTCCTAGTTGATATCAGAGGCGTTCCTGATGGTATGAAAGAACAGCTGTTTAAAAAACTTTATGCCATCTATCAAAAGAAAAATAGACAGTAAAAAGAGTGGAAGCCTTTCAGCTTCCACTCTTTTTTATTGAGCAGATAAGTTACCTGCATTCTCCGCAATTGTTTGTTTATACCAATCAAAGGAATCCTTTCGGGATCGATTCAAGCTTCCCCTTCCCTCATCATCTAAATCTACATGAATAAAGCCATAGCGTTTACTCATTTGACCAGTAGTTGCGCTAACTAGGTCAATCGGTCCCCACATTAAGTAACCAAAACAATCCACTTGATCAATTTCAACTGCTTTTTTCACTTCCAAAATATGATCCTTCAAGTATGCGATCCGGTACTCATCATGAATATGGCCATCTTCGCCGATTTCATCTACTGCACCAAGACCATTTTCGGTAATAATAATCGGCAAGCCGTATTTACGATACGTATAATTCAGCAGATAACGAATACCTACTGGATCAATCGTCCAACCCCATTTACTAGTTTTCAAAAAGGGATTTTGCAATCCTCCAAATAAAGCACTGGCTCCCGTTTCCGCCCCCTCGTACTCAGCGACGGAAGAGGCATAGTAATTCATTCCAATGAAGTCCAGTTTGCCGTTTTTAAAGGCCTGCTGATCGGCTTCATTAACCGTTAAATCAATCCCAATCGCTTGATATTCCCGAATTTTATACTTAGGAAATTCACCATTGCACATCGCATCAATTTGATAAAAATCACGATCCATTTGTTGGAAAGCCTTTAATACATTCTCTGGATTGCAGTCTACTGGATACACTGGTTCAATACCAAAGACACAACCAATCTTGTTTTCTGGATTAATCTTGTGACCCAACTCAACCGCCATACAGCTAGCTACTGTCATATTGTAGCCGATAGTTGCTAAGGTTTGCTTCTTGTCTTCAATTTCTGAATACTTTAAACCAGCAATAATGTAAGTAAAAATGTCACTAGCCTCAGTTTGAGGATCAATATGATTCATTTCATTGAAGGTTACCCAATACTTTACTTTGTTGTTTAACGATTGGAACATGGTCTCACAAAATTTCAAATAAAAATCTACTACTTTACGGTTGGTCCAAGAACCATACTTGGTCACTAAATGGATCGGCATCTCAAAATGATACAAGGTGACAATTGGCTCAATTTTTTGTTTTAACAGCTCATCCACAACATCATGGTAGAACTCTAATCCAGCTTGATTTGGTTCTTCCTCATCTCCCTTAGGAAAAATCCGCGACCAATCGATTGAAATACGCAACGCCTTGAAACCCATCTCGGCAAACAGTGCAATATCCTCTTTGTAGCGATGATAAAAATCAATTCCTTGATGCGAGGGATAACGACTCTCCGCCTGAAATTCACGATGAATTTCCCGTGGCTGCCCATAAGCTCCCACTGTCACTAAATCCATAATTCCAGTTCCTTTGTTACCTTCTTTTACCGCACCTTCGCATTGATGAGCAGCAATACTACCGCCCCATAAGAAGTCCTTGTTCATTTCCATTTACTAGCCTCTATTCAAATATAATATTCATTGCCAAATCACTGTCGCAAACTGCTTTATTCGCTTCGGGAATGACGTCCAAGTAATCATTAGTATTGGTTACAACAACAATTGTAGTTGGATCATAGCCAGCCTGTTTGATTCTGTCAAAATCAACTGTCCCCAATTTTTGTCCCGCCATTACTTTGTCGCCAGCAGCTACGGCAATTTCAAAACCATCACCATCTAATTCTACCGTGTCAATTCCAATGTGAATCAAAATCTCTTCGTTGTTCTCGCCCTTAATTCCGATTGCGTGTTTGGTTGGGAATACGACAGTTACTTCCCCATTGACTGGTGAATAGATTTCATTGGCTTCAGGAATAATTCCGACCCCTTTACCTAGTGCCCCAGTAGAGAAAGCTTTGTCTTCTAGCTCTGATAATTGAACCAATTGCCCCTTAACCACACTCTTTAAAGGAATCGAACGTAAATTAATTTTAGTATCCTCAGCAACAACCTGTTTTGGTTCAACTGTAGATTCAACTGCGCCATCTTCAGCCGGTACTCCCAGCATATATGAAGCAACCGCTGCTCCTAAGAAACTAATCGCTACCGATGCCACCATAAACCACAGGTTGGCAAAATCGCCTTCTCCGATATAAGATGGTAAACCAAACAATCCCCAGGCAACGGAATAAGCTTTTACACCAGTAATCCCTGCAAATAATCCACCAAGTCCCCCACCAATCATTACTGCTACGAAAGGACGGCGATACTTAACAAATACACCATAAATGGCAGGCTCGGTAATTCCTAAAATCGCCGATAATGTCACTGTACCAAATAATTGCTTTTGCTTATTGTTCTTAGTCCGCAAAAAGTATCCCAGCATCGCACCGCCCACAGCAATATCAGAAATCGTGCATGAAGTAATAAAAGCTGGATCATAACCATTAGAAGCAATTAACGAAGCAACGACTGGCATAATAAAGTTTCCAGCACCAAGCATAATCAAGAATGGCTGTAAAGCAGAGTAAAGCATCATAACAAACCAACTGCCAACAGTATTCAACAACCAATTGAATACACCAATAATTCCTTCACCTAAATAAAAACCCATTGGACCGAATACCAGCAATGTTGCTGGCAGCATAACAATCATGACCAGCAAGGGTGTCAAAAACAGCTGCAAGGAATTTGGCACAATTTTCTTCACATATTTAGTCACGTAGCCCATCACCCAAACAGCTAGCAAAATTGGTACAAAGCTGTTAGAGTAAGTAATTTCTGGCAGTGAGATGCCAAACATTGTCAATCCAGAAACACCATTAATTGAATCCGACAGAATTGTTACCGCCAAAGCCACTGCTAAATACGGGTTAGCACCCAAACGTTTGGCACAACTCATTGCCATAAAGATTGGCAAGAAGTAGAAAACAGCACTGCGTAAAGTATCAAAAATAATATAGGTTGAACTTTCTGGCGAAATAATTCCAGTTAATGAAACAATCGAAAGTACAGCTGCTAACAATCCAGCACAGATAATCGGTTCTAAGATTGGCGTCATTGATTCAGAAACTACGTCCAAGGCGGCCTTCACAAAGTTTTTCTTTTCCTTCGGCGCATCTACCTGTGCTTCAGGATTCAAGCCGATCATACTGACTAATTCTTTATACACCTCATTGACGTGAGTCCCTACAATAATTTGGTAAGCGACCTTATTACTGACAACATCAATTACCCCATCCATTTCTTTCAAAGCTTCCGTTTGCGCCTTGGAACGATCCTTTAAAGTAAATCTTAGGCGAGTCATACAATGTACCACTGCCTGAATATTTTCTTTGCCGCCAACTAAATCAATAATGTTTTGATTGAATTCTTGGTATTTCATGTTTGTTCGTCCTTTCTTTCTGTCACGCGATTAATATGGATCATCAAATAGGTATATTCATCCTTGGTTAAATACTGATTGAATCTACCCTTCACATAAATATCAATTTTTTCAGTTGCTTTAAAAGCTTCAGGATAGAGCAGCTTCACTTGGTCATATAGCCCGGCACTATCTTGACTGTAAACCTCCTGCTTGCGCAGCCGCTCAATGAAATACTGCAAATGGGTCACTAACCGCATATAATTCATGGAAGTTTCGTCTAACGAAATGTTGAAATGATACTTAATAATATTCAAAATATCTCGTAGAATTTCCATGCTCTCCAGTGTTTCATCCAGTAACGACTGACTCTCCTGAATATTGACAAAGTGTAAGGCGATAGAAACAGCTTCTTCATCGGGAAATTCGATGTTGAAGGTCTTACGCATCAATTTCACTGCATACAAACCGATATCATAGAACTTAGGATAAAACTTCTGAACCTCCCAAGTTAACGGACTGCGAATAAATTGATCCTTTTCTCCCCGTTTTATCGCAAAAGTAAGATGATCAAGCAGTGCTAGATACAAATAATCATTGGCTTCCTGCTTCGTCACAAATTCACCGTAGGCAACGATGTCATTCAATAAATGAATCATTTCCTCATCTGAATTTGTCAGCAAATAGCTGAAATGTTCTAAACGATCCTTTGAATCCAGCACATAAGTCTTTTCAATTTCAGAATCACTAATCCGTTGGCCAACGTTCTTTTTAAAAGAGATTCCTGGTGAATAAACGATGGATTCATGCCCACCCTTATCAACTATTGCAATATTGTTATTCAAAATTTTGACTACTTTCATCATTTACTCCTTTCCAGAAAAAAAACTCAGATTACATACTAAACAAACCGAAACGTTTCGGTACGTTTAGTGCATAATCTGAGTTCTGCCTGCATGACCAGTCACATAACTCTAAAAATGACTACGATGTCATTCTTAGTTCTTTTTCTTTCTTACAAAATGATAATAGCACCTTAAATTTTAGGTGTCAACGCTTTCTTGATCGTTTTTCCCCTTAGCATATTGAAATCCAATTAAAATCCTTGTAAAAAAAGCAGGACTAACTATTGAAAAAGTTAGTCCAAAAGCTTCAAATGGCGCGCTTTTTCAACTGCCATGACTCGCGAGCTGACTGCGAGTTTACGGTAAATGTTTAAAATATGGGTTTTGGTAGTAGCCATTGAAATGAATAGCTGAGCTGATATTTCTTTATTAGTCAACCCCTTGGCTAATTCCTTCAGCACCTCCAACTCCCGTTTACTTAAGAGAGCCTTCTCTTCTGAACAGATTAAGCTTTTCACCTTTTGATGAAACTGCAATTCATCCGGTTCAAAATTTTCACAAATACGATCACCCAGTTGCTGAAAAAGAAGCACCAGTTCTCTTCTATATAAAAAGAACTCGCTTAAAATTTGATATTCTTTTCCATAATGAACCGCTTCATGGTACAGATCACAAAGACTTCGTTCTTCACTATTTTCCAGCTGCATCAGAATATCCATTTTTAGTAAATCAGCGCCGATAATCCGTAAATAGATTCTTTCTCGGCGACTGATTTCTAAGACCTGATCAATCATTTCTAATGCTTGATCTCGTTGCTTCTGCTCCAACAAAAGCATACTGTAAAACAATTGATTGCTGAGAGAATGTTGATTGGTTTTAGCATACTCTTCCAGATACTGCTGCTGTTTTCCCTCGGACAATTGGTGACTTTTAAGCATATAACGGAATAATCCAGCTTTCATGCGCAAGTTTTGGTAGTAATCTGTCAGCTCCATTTGTTGAACAGCAGCCAAAGCCTCCTCGTCCTCACCTTTCAAATATAATAATTCAGCATAATTATAGAGATAGGAAGCCCGCATGTGCGGATGCTGCTGCTGAGCGAGCATTTGAAGGGCCTCTTCTGCTGAAGACAGCTCCATTTTTTTCAAATAGATTCCAGCAATGGTTAAATTGAAGCTTAAATGATAATTGCGCATAACTCTTTCGTCGGCACTAATATCTCCGATTTTCGCATAGGTCTTGTCCAATAAAATCAGGCCTTGTTGAAAATCACCAATTTCTTCATACACTTGAGCCAGAAAGGTTTCACAGAAATAATTGATGAAAGGATTTTTGCTGCTTCGATTCAACGTTAAACTTTCTTCTATTAAATAAACCGCCTGACGAAAATCATTCCGATAGTAAGAAATCACTGCATTTTTTAAAAGCAAAAATGCTTTGGATACGTCATTCAAAGGTAAGGCATACAGCACCGGCAGCGAAAGAAGCGTATCTTCTACCTCCGTCAAATTAATCCCTAAAAGCATCCGCAACCCCTCAAATGTATGAGCTTCATACATGGCTGGAAAAGAGTCCTCCAATGCATTAATTAACCGCTCCAGCCTATCATAGTCTAGAACTGTGTAGTAATAGAATATCTTTTGGAACGCAAAATCAATATTGGTGATTGCCGCTTCATCGGGTACCTGTTGGATGTAAAAGGAAGTTCGTAGATTTTGCGGTCTTTCCAACAATAATTCCATAATTTTCTGATACTCTTCCACTTCAAATAAAAGCTTTACTCCTTCATCGAAGTATCCCTTTTGCAGAAACATATCCGTAGCCTGCCTTTTCTGAGCAATGACTTCATTCGGCGCCTGCTTCAAAAAAGATTCAATTAATGCATCTCGCAATAATGGATGATACACATAACTATCATCGGTACCCTCTAAGGTTGTAATCATCAGATGCTGCTCCTGTAAGCTTTCCAGCATTTCCTTATAAATTATCTTCGGAAACAGCGTGTAGCTTAATTCAGGAAATACAAATGGATAATAGGCCGTCCGAATCAAATAGTCTCGCTCTATCTCAGGGAGATTATCTAAAATTTCCTTTGCCAAATAATCAAAAACAATTTTTTGTTCTGAAGGCTCCCTTTTATCTACTGAAGAAAAATTACTGGAAAGCAGCAGCAGCTGTAAGCCCCCCAGCCAACCACGAGCTTTCTCGATTAGTTCATCTTGAAGCCCCGGTGATAAACGCTCACCGCTAACTTCCCCAATAAATTCCTTAGCCTCCGTTGGCGTAATCAAGAAATCTTCTTCATGAATATAGAGTAGCTCGTTTTCCATCAACAGCTGTCCTAAATAAATCGACGGCTTGCTGCGGGTGAGTAAAATTAAATGCAGGTGGTCTGGCAGAGCGGCCACAAATGAATCCATTGACGCCACCAAACAAGGATCGCTAATATGATGAAAATCGTCTACGATTAAATAGATATCCTGATCAGGCAGCAGCTCCAACAAGTATAAACCAAACTCTGCGATCTGGTTTTCCTGCATCCCCTGCTGAAAATACTCGTATGCGGCTGCCTTATTTGCACCCAAAAAATCAGACAGACTTTCTAAAACATAGCTCCAAAATACAGTAAGCTGATTACTGTCTTCTGCCAAACTCAACCAACGCCATTGTTGATTGGGCAATCCTTCTAAGGCCTGACGCAGAACAGAGGTTTTCCCATGCCCCGCGCCTGCTTCAAGAACGGTTATTTTCTTTTTAAATCCCTTTTGAATCTTGGCGACCAATGGTTTTCGAGGGATTCGGCTGCTTTTCAATTTTGGTGGTGTCATGCGGCTATTGGCTAAAATTTCCACAAACCAATCCCTCCCCTTATTTTTATCCAGTATAGCAGTTTTTTCTTATTGTAAATATTGCTTTTGATTTTTCTTAATCGCGATGAGCAGAAATATTCCACTTAGCACAACTAAGAAAATAATTTTCAAGCTATTTTCCTGATAGCTTTGTCCCTTGCTGATCGCTTCTGTCAGCTGCAGAAATTGTTTTTGCGGCAAATAATGGGTTAAGCTTTTCCACCAGCCAGTGTCATCCGCCAAAGAGAAAAAGCTGCCTGAAACAAGCGAGGTAATGACAATAAGCATTGATCCAATCATATTTGCCTGATCTCCATCCTTAAAGAAGGAAGCATTACACAAGGCAAAGCTAACACCAATTAAACAAAGCAACGCCAGCAAACAAGCATAATTTCCTAACGACATCCCCAGGTCAACCTGGAATACCTGATTAACCGTCGCAAAAATAATGAAGGTTGGTATAAAAAGTAAGCCAAATAGAAAAATGAAATAAGATAAAAAGAGTTTTCCTTGAGAAAGACCGCTGCAAATCATTCGTTCCATTAAATGCTTTTCCTTATCCTCACTAAACAAAAAGGTATTGGTAATCCCCGCCATCAGCAGAAACATCAGCACGTATCCTAGAATTCGCTGTGCCTTATTCATCTGAGCAGCCGTTTGAACAGCCTCCCCAGATTTCCCTGCCAAAAAAGCCGCTAATTGCTTTTTAAAATCATTATTTTTGAAGGTAGTGATTTGTGGTGCTCCTTGAGAGAAGTCTACCACTGCATCATAGGTTCCTAATGCCAGCTCCGATCTTGCTGGTTGTTTTTCTAAAGAGGTGATTTCCAAGGAACTATCCTCAAGCTGGATTGTTGGATTGCCCACTACCGCAATTTTTAAAGAAGAGGATGTTCGATCACTTAAAAACAAGGCGACTCCTAAAGCAGCTACAATTAAACTACTCATAATAATAAGCCGCATCTTTTTATTCCAAGCTCGTATTAAATGGTTTCTCAATAGCTCCATCATACATATGCCTCCCCTTTAAAAAGCAATTGCGACAATAGACTGAATACTAATGCAACCAGCAGGGAACCAATGAAAGCCAGCAGAAAATATTGACTATGGTTATCATAAATCAATTCAAAAGCAGCCTGAATAACTTTTGACAACGGCATCCATTGGCTTACCTTACTAAATGCCGGACCCATCGCTGCCGCCGGGAATAATAACCCCGCAGTAATTGCTACAATGCTGGTTAAAACACTTAAAATCTGATTGGCAACTCCTTCGCTTTTGAACAAACAGCACATGAAGACACCAAAGCTGCTGCTAGCTAAATTTATCCCAACAAACAACAGCCATAGCTGAAAAAGAGCAGCGCCGTAGTTGATTGAGAACAATACACTCACTAAAACAGCAACAAATGAATAAATGATCAGCGTATAAAGAAACGTAGCGATTGTTTTTGAGAAAGGAATTTTCCATTCACAATTTGGGGCGTAAATTCCTCGTAGATTAGCCTTTTTTATCCGTTCCTCCATAAAGCTATTGGCTGCAAAGGTTCCCGAATATAAGGCTGAATAAAACATGAGGGTAACTCCGTAATAATCATAGCTGGTAAAGCTGTCACTATACATTCCCTGCGTCATAAAGCTGACGATTGTTATCAGCAAGAAAGGAAACATTAGACAAAAGAACAGCCAAGTGGGATTAAACAGCAGGTTCAAAAAATCCCGTTGGATCATTTTAATTAATTGATACATCGTATTTCAGCTCCTAATCTCTCAATGAACGGCCCGTCAAATCCAAAAAGACCGTTTCAAGATTGTCTGTTTGAATCGCAATATTTTGAATCTTTTCCTTACGCCGAACTAAATAATCAATAATCCGATCAAGATTCTCAATCCCTTTAATTGCCGTAAGCATCAGCGTTTTATGGGAAAATTCCACTGTTTTTACTCCTTCGATTTGATAAAAATCATCAAAGCTATCGGAATGTGGCGCCTCCAACTCGATCAAAATCTTGCGCTCCTTATTTTTTTCCTTAAGGGCCTCTTTGGTTCCTTCGGCAATGATTTCCCCATGATCCATAATGATAATTCTGGTTGAAATCTCTTCAACCTCCTCCATATAATGGGTAGTGTAAAGAATCGTCATTCCGGTTGCCTGCATCTCACGAATGGACTGCAGGATATGGTTCCGAGACTGAGGATCAATTCCTACTGTAGGTTCATCCATGATCAGAAGCTTAGGCCGATGAGCAATTGCACAAGCAATGTTTAGTCGCCGTTTCATTCCTCCAGAAAAAGTCCGGGCCTTTTCCTTTCGATGCTCCAATAGCCCTACCGACCGCAAAGCAAATGCTACCCCTTCTGATAAATCAGCTCCTCGTAATCCATACAACGAAGCAAAAAAACGAACATTTTGCTCGGCACTCAAATCTTCATAAATAGCTAGATCTTGCGGAACAATCCCCAACTGCTTCTTGAATGTCGGTAATTTCTTGACAACTACTTGGCCTTCATAGCGAATTTCTCCACTATCAAAGCTTAATGCCCCACACAAAATATTGATTGTCGTACTTTTAGCTGCACCGTTCGGCCCTAAAAAACATAATATTTCCCCTTCGTAAATCGTGAAACTAATGCCATGCAAAACTTTTTTCTTCTCATATGATTTAACTAGTTGTTTGACTTCAATTAATGGCTGCATCTGAACTTCCTCCTTTGATAGTTCAAGCTTACAAAAAAGCAGGGATGAAAAAAATCAACCATGTGGTTGATTTTTGTTGAGAAGGAAAAAACTAAGCACTCATAGTGAATCAAATACCGATAAAAATGAACAAAAAAATCCCTGCTCAAGCGAGCAGGGATGAAAGTTTAGAAAAACTATTTTGCTACTATTCATATTTCTTGATAATAAGGTATTTCAATGGTTCCATCTAATAATTTTTGGATAATCTCATTATTTAACATAGCTGCAAAAATCTTCACAGATCTCTCATCCACATACATCTTTTTTTGTATTGGGTCAATTCGAGGTATTTCATCTAGTGTGAACAAGTTATCCGTTTGCGTATCAATTACATATTCTTTTAAATCTTCAATAACTTCTTCTAATCTACTTAAACTTATTTTTTGGATTGTCTTTGTAGCTCTTCCAGAGAAAGACGCATAAGTCTTTTTTAGATTAATATTATCACTAGAAATAACTTCAGTTATGACATTCATTAAACGATCATTACCAAGGTCATCTTCGAAAACCACATCAGCATGTTGATTTGTTATCTTGAATTTTTTCTCATCTATGTCACAAACAAATCTACGAATTTTCTTTTCCGCATAGTCATCTATTAAACTAGTTACACTGAATAACTTATCTAGTTCAATAGCTCTGTACACTTTTAATCCAATTTTCCCCTCAAAATTTTCAATGCTACAAATGAAGTCTTTCTCAGGTAAAATGAAAACATCTCTTTTTTCGAGGATACCAATTTCAGTAACATCCATTTCTTTGTCTTTTTTCTTTTTTTTACCGAACAATATCGTTTTATCTTTCATAAGCATACTGTTTTTAAACAAACTTACATATAGACACTCTTTTTCCTTATTATCGTTACTTTCAATTAATCTATAGATAATCACATTGGGTTCGAATAGTTTTTGTTCTTCAAATAACTCATCTAAGGAATTTAACCAATTGTCGTCATCATCAGAATTGATTATTTGTTTGTAAAAGTCTCTCAAAAAGAATAAATAATTATCGACCTCTAACTCTTCTATCCTAAACCTGGTAGACGTTGAGAATATATTTTCTCCTAAAGAATCAAAGCTAGGTAATCTTTTTTGACTAGGTATTTTTATTTCCTTAGATAGTTTAGCTAAATCCTTATTTTCGATATACAACTTTTTAATCTGAATCTTCTCAACACTTTTAAATTCAACTAGATAAACTCCACATATATCAATTTCCATTTTATTCTCCTTCAGTAATAATTCCTACTTCACTATTTTTATTTGATTTTCCAAAATAGACGAATTGACGACTCTCATTTATCATCTCTGATATTTTATATGTTTTGACAAAAAGATAGATTTCTTTATTACTTTCTTTATCAATTCCATTTATGACAGAATATCTAATTAATTGGAGACTCAAATTAGGGAAATATTCACTAGAGTTCGAATAAAAAAAGTAAATTAAAATTTGTAAAATTAACATTGAGCAAAATCCTGTTATTGGACTGTCTTCTATTGATATAGTCGTCATTACTGGTACCAAAACACTTAATAAGAATTCTCGCATTCCAATATTATAATTTCTTGTTATGTAAGCACTTCTGGATTTTTCGCCTCTGCTTTTAGAATTTTCCAAAATATTTTCTAAAGAACTTTTTATTCCTAGCAAGCATATGAAAGACATGGTCAATAATACAACAGTCAAAAAAAAGACTACCTTCGTACTTGTAATGTGATAACTAATCGGTAAAATTTCCCCGCTGACTTCAAAATGTTTTATAATAAGTATAAGTAGTAGAAAGATATAAGTAGGTAAGAAAGAAGATATAAAATAATTAATTCTAAAGCTTCTTTTCGAACTATTAAACATCTATTTTCCTCCTACTTCATTCTTGTTGAATTGCCAACCCGAAAAAAGCGTGGTCCCCTATTCTAATTCAATCATTCCTGTTTATTTTACAATATTACAAGTGTTTTTACTAGAGTGTTCATGAAGTCTAATCTTTTATAATTGTTTATCCAACATCATAAAATGGTACATATCAAAAACATCAATGTCATGAAGTCACTGCTCTTTTTTCAGCTGAAAGTTTTTAGCTAATGACTAGGTAGTAGATAGTAGCCTATGAACCAAAACTATCATTTCCCATATTAATACTTCAGATTTTCATGACGATCGAAAATAATTAAACTATTTATCCATTTCAAACACTGTAAATATAAATGATTTTTATCCAATATCTTGGTAAAAAGATATGATGATTATATCTTCAAATTGTATGTATTGGTTCACTTTGCTTCCCTCAATAAAAAAGTTCTTGGATTTTATTTATGAAACTATCGTCTAAGCAGCATTATTTTACTTTTACACAACCCTAGAATTTTTCTGGAGATGCCACATAATAATAGAGGATTCCTGATAACAAAAAACCCCTGCTCAAGCGAGCAGGGATGAAAGTTTAGAAAAACTATTTTGCTAATGATTCTTTTGCTTGGTCAGCAAGCGCAGTGAAAGCAGATGCATCATGTACAGCTAGGTCAGCCAACATTTTGCGGTTGATTTCGATGCCAGCTAATTTTAAGCCATGCATTAATTTTGAGTAGCTTAAGCCGTTCATACGAGCTGCAGCGTTGATACGTGCAATCCACAATTTGCGGAAGTCGCGTTTTTTCTGACGACGATCGCGGTATGCGTAGTTGTATGAATTCATTACTTGTTCTTTAGCTGTTTTAAATAGTGTGTGTTTAGAACCGTAGTAACCTTTAGCTAATTTTAGTGTCTTTTTACGACGTTTACGAGTTACTGTTCCACCTTTAACACGTGCCATGTTTAATTCCTCCTAAATGTTTCCGTTGAATTTTAAAATTAAATGTTTGTAAAGCTTAGGTGCTGCAATTATTTCATGCGAGCTAGTTGTTGACGAATACGTTTGTAATCGCCAGCTGACACCATACGTGCTTTACGCAATTGACGACGTTGTTTTTTAGTTTTGCCGTGGAAACGGTGACTTGTAAAGGCACGGAAGCGTTTAAGACCGCCACCACCAGTACGTTTTACGCGTTTTGCTAATCCGCGGTGTGTTTTTTGTTTTGGCATAATAATTTCCTCCTACATTTCATTTCGCATACCGTTCAACTACAAGAAATGTAAAAGTTGAACAAGCATCCTCAAAATATTTTGCTGACTATTAGTCTTTCTTCTCTTTCGGTGCAAGCACTAAGAACATGCTGCGTCCGTCCATCTTCGGTTTTTGTTCGACTGTCGCAATGTCTTCTGTTTCAGTAGCCAAGCGCATAAGAACTTTCTGACCAATCTCTTTGTGGGTAATGGCACGGCCCTTGAAACGGATAGAAGCTTTCACTTTATCGCCTTTTTCTAGGAATTTACGTGCATTACGAAGTTTTGTATTAAAGTCATTCACGTCGATTGTTGGACTTAAACGAACTTCTTTGATGTTAATCACTTTTTGTTTCTTACGAGCTTCACGATTTTTCTTTTGCATCTCAAAACGATACTTGCCGTGGTCCATAATTTTCGCTACTGGCGGTTTTGCGCCGGGAGCTACTAGAACAACATCAAGGTTTGCTTGTTCAGCGATTCTTAATGCTTCTGCTTTAGACTTCACACCTAATTGTTCGCCATCTTGTCCGATCAATCGTACTTCGTGAGCACGAATGCCGTCGTTAACCATCATATCCTTTGCTATGGTCATTCACCTCCAAAATTTTTGAGAGAAAATAAAAGCCGCATTCGGCACAAAAAAAACGAGTTCATACTGAACCCGCAACTTAGCCATACTCATCCCTACAGACGAGTCATTAACTATCTAGCCCAGCGAGATGTTCGCGTAAGGCGAGAAGCGGGTGCTTCTGCTTTCATTTCTCAACTTTTATAGTATACAGGTTTTTGCTCTTTGCGTCAACCCTTTTATTCCTTAATTTTCCTTTTTTCAGAAAAGAACGGTTGTTTTTCTTTACATTTATGTGCTAAGCTTAAAGAGAAGCTTTCAGCTCTCTAAAAGAAACGCTCCTTAATAAGTGCATACTATATAAGGAAAGAAGTGATCAAATGGAACGTTCTTTTTTTCGCGAATTAATTCATTATAATCAACCCAAGGATTCCTATATTCGACTGATCGGTGCCGGTCTTTGTATGATCAGTGTCCTCTTTACCGGCTATTTTACTCACCAGCTAGCCATCGCCAGCTTCGGTTCTCTAGGTATTTTCACCTTTTTGTATTATCAGCCTTTACCATTGAAACAACTCGTTCTTCGCTTAAGCCTGATTGGGCTATTTTTAACCGCCGGCAATTTTTTCGGCATGCTTTCCACCCATTGGCACTGGACCGCACCATTATTTGTTGCCTTGATTGGTCTAATTGGCCGCTTCTTTTTCCGTTTGTACGATATTGCTAAACCAGGTGCCTTTTTCATTGTCATGGTGTCAGCCATGGGGGCCAGCACTCAAATCCCTTTACATAAAATTCCTGTAATGAGCAGTTACTTCTTGATTGGTGTCTGCTTTGCGGTACTGTTTGGCTGTTTGTTGCATTTCTTTGACAAACGAGCACCACAGCTTGAAGCAAAAAGAAGCTTAAAGGAACGGCTGAATGATGATCCAGCTGTATTGATTGATAGCTTGTTTTATAGTTCGGTCCTGTTCTTTGCTGTTTATTTAAGTATGGGGCTGCAGCTGAAGAATCCTTACTGGTTAGTGGTTTCTTGTGCCTCTATTTTGCAGGGAGACAATTTGCGGGCGATGCTGCATCGCAATATTCAACGGATTTTCGGCACACTGGTAGGCTTAGTAATTGCGGCCGGATTATTGAATCTTCCTTTGACAGTGTTTGAAACGTTGCTAGTGATTACGGCTTTGTTTGTAACCGTAGAATTTTTCGTTAAACGTAATTATGCGATTGCTCAATTCTTTACCACACCAATGGCCTTGATGCTTTCCATGCTGGTACGTCAGCAATACCTATATTCCTTGATCCAGTATCGCTTCTTAGGAATTGTCCTTGGCAGCTTGCTGGGATTGGCAGCTGCCTGGGTTATGACCACCGGCCTTAAATTTTACAATCAGAAGTTCAACCTTCATGAAAACTTCGACAAAGAAACCGAGTAGCTGCCTACTCGTTTTTTTTATCGTATCCTCCGCCACAAAACCACAATTAACCAAACAGATAAACCTAAGCTGATAAACAGCGAAATAATCCAGCCGATTTCTGAATGCTCAAATGGCAAGGGCATATTCATGCCAAAGAAACCAGTGACAATCGTGGGAATCGTCAGAAGCAACGACCAGATTGTCAGAATCTTCATCGTGTCATTCAAGTTATTGTTCAGCAAATTATTGTAGGTGCCGGAAAGCTGATCCAGGATTTCACTGGCTAATTTCGTCATTTCCACTGCCTGCTTGGCTTCGATTAAAGCATCATCTAATTCTTCTTTTTCTTTATCCGTGAAGTTTGGAAAGAGTCCCTGGGCTTTAATTTGCTCCAGCAGCACAACATTTTGCTTGGTTGCCGTTACTAAATAAACCAGTCCAATCTCCAAATCGGAAAGCTCCAGCAAATTTTTGTTCGTGGTTTTTTCCGCAGCTTGGTGTTTAAACGAATCCGTTGGCTATTGACCTCTTCGATATTTGGAAAATAATAATCCGAAATCAAAAAAAGTGTGTGAAAAAGCAGGCTGGCTGTACTTTGCTGTGGATCACGCTTTAGCACATTCTCCATTAAGCCTACGACATAATCAGTTTTATCCGAAATAAATGAAAAGATATGGTGATCCTTCATAATGAAAGCCATTGGACTCGTTTCATAATGATTATCGGTCTTTTCTAAATGCGCCACATTGAAAATAACCAGTAAAGCTTGATCAAGGGGATCATACTCTACTCGTGCTCGCTCGTTTTTATCCAGAGAATAGGTCAGCATTTCGTCGCTAATGTGATGCGTGTCTCTTAACTTCTCTATTTCCTTGGTATCCTTGGAATCAATAATAATCCAAGAACACAATCCTTGATTAAATGTACGGTGCGTCTCCATGCATTCTCCTCCTCATCGTTTCCATTATATCGGTTCCCCAGAGAGATTGCACAAAAAAATGCCCAAAAGAAACGGAGCACTCCAGCTTCTCTTGGACAATTTCTACTATTAGATAACTGAAATATTTTGTACTTCAGCAATTTTTTCATCAATCATTTGCAGGACGATATCGCGAGCCGCTGCATCTTCGACAAAGTTCAGCTTGTCGCCGTCGATTTGAATTTTCGGACTTTCATTGTAGTCCTCATACCATTGATCGTAACGGGTATTTAACTCTTTATAGTAATCATATAAGGTAGGATCAAAGCTCAATTGTTCGTACTCCCGACCGCGTTTTTCAATCCGGTCCAGCATCGTTTCAAAAGAAACCCGAATGTGAACCAACAAATCAGGATGCTTCTTATGCGCCGCATAAGGCAGCTCTTCCATCATATTGGCTAACAGCTCATCATAGACCTTTACCTCAGTATCAGTTGCCCGTCCAAGATCAGCGTTCAAGTGGAATAACAAAGAATCCTCATAGATCGAACGATCCAATACATTGTTGTCATCCTGCATCGCTTGCTTGATGCTGTCAAACCGTTTGTTCAAAAAATAAATTTGCAATAAAAAGGCATACTGCTCTGGATTCGCATAAAATAATGGCAATACCTCATTGTCTTCAATTGATTCATAAAAAGCTTGGCTGCCTAGATGTTCTGACAACATCGCAGTCAAACTGGATTTTCCTGCTCCAATAGTACCTGCTAATACAATCACGCTCATTTACCTCCAACTCGTTTCATACAAAATGTGGTGTTTTTTCATTAACTTTAATAATATACCCCCAATATCTGGTATCGTCAATAAAAGAACCTTTGAAACATATAAGAATTTGCTTGTCAAGGAATGTTTAAAAAAAAGTTCAGTTTATAAAAGTTTTTAACGGATTCATTTACTTGTTTGTTTTCTCTGAGTAAAATAGAAGAGATTGAATACAGGAGTGAAACTTCTGCATCGGGCACAAAAAGGAGTTTTTTGAATGAAAAACATTGGCCTAGGACACGCCAGCGGAAAAATCATTTTAATGGGGGAACATGCGGTGGTTTATGGGGAACCCGCAATTGCTTTTCCCTTTTCTGGTACCGGCATTACAACTACTGTCCAATTTCATCAAGGAAACGAATCTTGGATTGAATCCAGCTTTTATCATGGTCCTTTGACAAAGGCCCCCCACTCTATGCGGAATGTGACGGTCTTATTATGGCAGCTGATTCGCCAATTTGCTATTCAGAAACCATTTTACGTAACAATTGAAAGTACGGTTCCAGCCGAACGTGGCATGGGATCAAGTGCAGCCGTGGCTGTCTCTATCACCAGAGCATTTTTCGACTGGCTGGAGCTGCCGGCAGATCAAGAAAATATATTATTTTTTGTTAATCAAGCTGAGAAAATTGCCCATGGAAATCCTAGCGGAATTGATGCGGCAACGATTAGCGGTACAGAGCCGTTGCTTTACCAAAAGGGCTTGGATTTTCAGCCCTTCCAGCTAAACATGGATGCCTTCTTAGTGGTGGCAGACACTGGACACAAGGGACAGACCCGTAAAGCTGTAAAAGATGTTGCTCATTTGATGGAGGTTGACCGCTTGGTAACCGGCAGCCGAATTCGTCAACTGGGACAGCTGACCAAACAAGCACAGCAAGCAATTTTGTCCAATCAGCCTGAGCTTTTGGGTGCTTATATGACTCGGGCACAGGAACATTTACAAGCATTAGGAACCAGCGATTATGCCTTGGACCACTTAATCGAAACTGCTTTAGCCAATCAAGCGTTGGGTGCGAAATTGACTGGCGGCGGTCGTGGCGGGTGTATGATTGCTTTAACAAAAAACGAAGAAAGCGGACGCCGCCTGCAGCAGATTTTACTCAGTGCCGGCGCACGCGATACGTGGATCGAAGGGTTAGGGGTATATGCACATGTATAAAGGTCACGCGCGAGCGTACACCAATATCGCGTTGATTAAATATTGGGGGAAGGCTGATCAGCAGCTGATTCTGCCCATGAACAATAGTTTGTCATTAACACTGGATGCTTTCTACACAGAAACCTCCGTCACCTTTTCCTCAGAATTCTCTGAGGATCAGTTTTATTTAGATCACCAATTACAGGATAAAAAAGCAACCGATAAGATTAGCCGTTTTCTCGATTTAATTAGAGAAAAAGCACAAAGTCAGCTATTTGCCAAAGTGGACAGTCAAAATTTTGTCCCGACAGCAGCTGGGCTGGCTTCTTCGGCGAGCGGTTTAGCAGCTTTGGCTGGTGCGGCTAGCGCGGCTTTAGGCTTATCTTTGGAAGAAAAAGAATTGTCTCGGTTAGCCCGACGTGGTTCAGGTTCAGCTTGCCGCAGTGTTTACGGCGGCTTTGCAGAATGGCAAAAAGGGGATTCCGATGAAACCTCTTATGCTGTACCGATTGTCTCCAACAGCTTTGAAGATGAGCTGAGTATGATCTTTGTGGTAGTCAACGACCAGCAAAAGGATGTTTCTAGTCGGGATGGGATGCAGCGAACGGTTGAAACCTCCGCATTTTACGATGGTTGGCTGGCTACCGTGCCTCAAGATTTAGCTAAAGCTCACACAGCAATCACTGATAAAGATTTCCAAGCATTAGGTGAAGTTACCGAAGCTAGTGCTCTGAAAATGCACGGCACTACTTTAGCTGCGGCACCGCCATTTACCTATTGGTCGGCTGAAAGCATGCGGGCCATGAATCTTGTCCGTCAGCTTCGCAATCAAGGCTTGTCCTGCTACTTCACGATGGATGCAGGACCAAATGTTAAAATTCTTGTACAGCGAAAAGACGAAGCGGCCTTACTAGGCAAGCTGCAGGAACATTTTTCAGCGGATCAATTGATCACTGCCCATGCTGGGCCTGGAATCAAAATAACGACAAAGGAAGTAGAAGCATGATTGAAGTTTCAGCTCCTGGTAAATTATATATCGCCGGCGAATATGCCGTAGTCGAGCCTGGTCATCCAGCTATTATCGTAGCCATCGACCAGTTTATCAACGTCTCCATTGAAGCTGCTAAAAAAAGCGGCAGTATTCAATCGGCTCAATACAGTGACCTGCCTATTCGGTGGACACGACGAAACAATGAACTAGTTTTAGATATCAGGGACAACCCTTTTCACTATATTTTGGCTGCCATTCATTTTACTGAGCGTTATGCGCAGGAAAAAGGCAAAGCACTGGCCTTTTTTAATTTAAAAGTAACCAGTGAGCTAGATAATTCCAACGGTCGCAAATACGGCTTAGGTTCTAGCGGTGCGGTAACCGTCGCTACGGTAAAAGCGCTAAATGCCTTTTACGATCTGCAGCTTTCTCAATTAGAGCTGTTCAAGTTAGCTACACTGGCCCATTTAAATGTGCAGGGCAATGGTTCCTGTGGAGATATTGCAGCCAGCTGTTATGGCGGTTGGTTGGCTTTTTCAACCTTTGATCATGATTGGCTGCTGGAAAAGCTGGAGCAGGAAAGCTTATCAACTATTATTGAAAGCGACTGGCCTAGTTTGCGAATCGAACCCTTGAAGGCACCGGAGGATTTGCGGCTGCTGATTGGTTGGACAGGCAGCCCAGCTTCTACTTCTGATTTGGTGGATCAGGTTCATCAATCAAGAGAAGAAAAAGCCGTGGCTTATGAACAGTTTTTAGCTGACAGCAAAGCCTGTGTGGACCAAATGATTGAAGGCTTTAAGCATGAAAATGTAGCTGAAATTCAAGCAATGATTCGCAAAAATCGCGAACTGCTTAATCAGTTAACTACGTTTAGTAATGTATCGATTGAAACACAACAGCTGAAGGTCTTAAACGACCTGGCGGAAAAATATTCTGGGGCAGCCAAATCATCTGGTGCTGGCGGCGGCGATTGCGGTATTGTCATCGTTGATAAAAAGGCTGGCATCCTTCCTTTGATGAGCTCATGGGAAAAGGCTGGCATTACCCCATTACCTTTACATGTCTACCATTTTACGGAGGAAATTAATGAATCGTAAAGATGAACACCTGTTACTGGCAAAAGCGCAACAGAGCCAGCCAAAAGAAAATGACTTCGATGCGGTATCTTTTGTCCATCAGTCAATGGTTTCGATTTCCGATGCTCAGATTGATTTAACCACTTCGATTAATGGACTCACTTTAGAAGTCCCTTTTTATATTAATGCTATGACCGGCGGCAGTGAAAAGACCAAAGTGTTTAATCAACAATTGGCCATGGTGGCAAAAGCAACTGGCCTAATGATGGCAACGGGTTCTGTCTCAGCTGCTTTGAAGGATCCATCGGTCGCTGACTCTTACACGGTTGTCCGCGATGAAAATCCACAAGGGCTAGTTCTTGCTAATATGGGTGCTGGCCGAAATGCCGAGGATGCACAAAAAATGATTGATCTGCTGCATGCGGATGGCTTGCAAATCCATTTGAATGTCCCTCAAGAATTGGTAATGCCTGAAGGTGAACACGATTTCGACTCGTGGGCAGCCAATATTCGCGAAACGATAGAGGCCGTTTCCGTTCCAGTCATCGTCAAAGAGGTCGGTTTTGGCATGGCTCAGGAAACGATTCAAAAGCTGTTAGAGCTTGGGGTTCAAGCAGTGGATGTTTCTGGCCGCGGGGGTACCAGCTTTACTCAGATTGAAAATTCTCGTCGTGAGCGTCGTGAGTTGTCTTATTTAGACAACTGGGGACAATCCACTGTCATTTCCCTGCTGGAGGCTCAGCCGTTTATGGATGAGCTGACTGTCTTGGCTTCAGGCGGTATCCGCAATGCCTTTGATATTTTTAAAGCGGTGAGCTTAGGAGCTAACGCGGTAGGTATTTCTGGTACTATCTTAAACACCGTCATGTCGGAGGGTGTAGATGCCACAATTGAGTTAGTAGAAGACTGGAAAGCTCAACTGCGTTTGCTTTACGCGTTAACAGGCAAAGCAACAACTAAAGATGTGCAAAAAAATCAGTTAATCATCACCGGAGCCCCCAAAGAATGGGCGGAATTGCGGGGGATTAACCTTTACAACTTAGCTGCACGCTAAAAAAGACGAGAGACTTCAGAATATTAGCTGAGTCTTTCGTCTTTATTTGTTTATTCTGCCAAAGCTTTCTTCACGGCAGCTGTACAATGAATTTCCGTGGTATCAAACAATGGAATGTCCACATCGGCTTGCTGGATCAACAAACCAATCTCCGTACATCCCAAAATAATCCCTTGAGCGCCTTCAGCCTTCAATTGATCAATCACTGCTAGGTATTGCTGCTTCGAAGCGGCATTAATCGTCCCTAAACACAGCTCATCAAAAATGACCGTATTCACTCGTTCAATTGCCTCTTCATCAGGAATCAACACTTCGATTCCCTGATCAATGATTCGTTCCTTGTAAAAGTCTTGGGTCATGGTATACTTCGTACCTAATAACCCCACCTTGGTAATTCCCTCCTGCTTCAGCTGATCAATCGTCGCATCTGCAATATGCAAAATAGGAATCGTTAGCTGCTGTTGAATCTGGGGCGCTACCTTGTGCATCGTGTTGGTACAAATTAACAGAAAGTCAGCTCCAGCTGCTTCTAATCCCTTAGCATAATCAGCTAAAATCTCGCCGCTCTTCTCCCACTCACCTTGCGCCTGACACGTTTCTATTTCTTGAAAATCCACACTGCCTAGGAGAATCTTGGCTGAATGCAAGCCACCCAGCTCGGATTGAATCCCTTGATTAATCAGAGTGTAATACGATACCGTACTTTCCCAACTCATACCGCCTAATAATCCAATTGTCTTCATTTTTCCTCCTATTTTCTGTTCAACAATCGCTGCCAGAAGCTTTTCTTTTTTCCCACACGAATATTGCCACCTGTTGTTTCGTGGGTACTAATCATCGTCTGAAAGACCAAATTATCCTGCAACAGGAACTGGTTTAAAATATGCAGCTGCTCTAATTGCTCCATTATATGAGTGATTTGTTCTGCGTTTAAATCGAATAAGTTCAGTTTTTCGCCTTGGGCTTTCAACAAACGCTGAAAATCCCGTTGAATTAATTTAATCAGTTCATATTCCCGCGTAAGCAGACTGTTGATCTTTCTCGGCTCCTGCTGCTGACTATCAGCTGCCGGTACGAGGTTTGTTACTATCTCTAACGCCTCCACATAATCTCTTAAATCCAAGATAAAGATTTGGGCGGCTTTTTTATTCATTAAATAGGTTTGACTGGTTAAAAACTCGCCTAAAGAAACCAATTCTGCGTTTGTTTGGCTGAGTTCACGTATCTCCCGCGTTAGCTTTTCCACTGGCGTCTGTCCCTCTTTTCTTCCCTTAATACCAGTCTAACTTTTTTTTTAAAATAGAACAATCGTAGAGTTCAAATTTATAAAAAATAAAGAAACCCAAGAAAGTTCATATCAGATCTAAAGCTGATTCATGAAGTTTTTTAGAGCTATTTTCCGAATAAAAGTTTCGCTTAAAAACTCAAAAAAAGAACCTCCACGTGGGAGGCTCTTCATTGTAGTCTTATGCTTTGTAATCGTAAGCTGTAACGATGATTTCTTTCAGCTCGCTGATTAGTGGTTCTTTAGGGTTAGCAGTAGTACATTGGTCTTCGTAAGCCAATTCAGCCATACGATCCGCTGTAGCATCTAGAACTTCTTGCGTTACGCCTTGTGCTTTCAAGTTCATGTCGATACCAACGTTTTTACCTAAGTTGTAAACTGCTTCGATTAATGCATCAACCAATTCTGCAGTTGTGTTACCTTTAAGACCTAAGAACTTCGCGATATCAGCGTAGTCTGTATCGGCACGGAAGTAGTCATATTTAGGGAACATTGCATGTTTTTGTGGGTCTTTCGCATTGTAACGGATGATATGAGGCAATAGAATTGCGTTCGTACGTCCGTGAGGAATGCCGTATTCTCCACCGATCTTGTGAGCGATTGAGTGACAAATTCCCAAGAAAGCATTCGCGAATGCCATACCAGCCATTGCTGATGCGTTATGCATTTTTTCTCTTGATTCTGGATCAGCTGTTTTCACTGAATTTTCAAGGTGTTCAAAGACGATCTTGATTGCTTGCAAGCTCAATCCGCGAGTGTAGTCAGATGCCATTACAGATACATAAGACTCAATTGCGTGAGTTAATACGTCCATACCAGTATCAGCTGTTACTGAAGGTGGCACAGTCATAACAAATTGAGGGTCAACAATCGCTACATCTGGTGTTAATGCGTAGTCTGCTAATGGGTATTTCACGTGAGTGTCGCTATCGGTGATAACGGCAAACGGAGTAACCTCAGAACCAGTACCAGAAGTAGTTGGAATACATACAAATTGTGTTTTCTTAGGATCAGCAATCTTGTAAGTACGTTTGCGGATATCCAAGAATTTTTGTTTCGCGCCGAAGAATGAAGTGTCTGGGTGTTCAAAGAACATCCACATACCTTTCGCCGCATCCATCGCAGATCCACCACCTAATGCAATGACAGTATCAGGTTGGAACTCGTTGAACATTTCTAGACCTTTGTAAACAGTGTTTGTTGAAGGGTTAGGCTCAACATCTGAGAATACTTCAACCTTCACGTCGTTTTTGCGACGGCCTAATACTTCACGAACGATGTCAGCATAACCGAATTGAACCATACCTGGGTCACAAACTAACATAACGCGTTCAACATTTTGCATCTTAGTTAGATACAATAATGAGTTCTTTTCAAAGAAGATTTTTGGTGGTAATTTAAACCATTGCATATTATTTCTCCGTTTCGCTATAGTTTTAACATTGATTAAGTTAATAGCAGATACGTTCTTAGATACAGAGTTCTTACCGTATGAACCACAACCAAGAGTCAATGATGGAATCATTTCGTTGTAGATATCACCGATACCACCTTCAGCAGATGGTGTGTTAACTAAGATACGGCAAGCTTTCATGCGCAAACCAAATTTCACTTGCAAGTCTTCATCTTCAGTATGAATAACTGCTGTATGTCCTAGTCCGCCTAGTTCAAGCATACCTTGACACATATCTAATGCTTCTGCTTGGCTGTTCGCTTTAACCATTGCTAGTACTGGAGAAAGTTTTTCACGAGATAATGGATATTCAGCACCAACGCCATCTAATTCAGCGATTAACATTTTAGTCCCTTCAGGAACTTTAATGCCAGCGCGTTGCGCGATATCCATAGCTGAATGACCAACGATTGCTGGGTTAACAGCATATTTGCCTTCGTTCATTACAGCATCTTCTAATTTTTTCAATTCATTTTTCTTAACAACGTATGCTTGATGTGCTTCAAATTCGCGTTTCACATCATCGTAAATTTCTTTGTCAACGATGATTCCTTGCTCAGAAGCACAGATCATGCCGTTATCAAATGTTTTTGATACAAATAAGTCATTAACTGCACGTTTGATTTTCGCAGTTTTTTCGATATAAGCAGGAGCGTTACCAGCACCTACACCTAAAGCAGGTTTACCAGTAGAGTAAGCAGATTTAACCATGCCTGGTCCACCAGTTGCTAATACGATCGCTACGCCTGGATGATTCATCAAGCCTTGAGTTGCCTCAATTGATGGTGTTTCAATCCATTGGATACAGTTTTCAGGAGCTCCAGCAGCAATTGCAGCGTCACGGACGATGCGTGCAGCTTCCACTGAACATTTTTGTGCAGATGGGTGGAATGAGAATACGATTGGGTTTGCTGTTTTCAAAGCAATCATTGCTTTAAAAATAGTTGTTGAAGTTGGGTTAGTTGTTGGTACAACCCCACAGATAACACCAACTGGTCCAGCAACTTCGATCAAACCTCTTTGTTTGTCTTCGCCGATTACACCAACAGTTTTATCATGTTTAATGCTGTTCCAAATGTACTCAGAAGCATACATGTTTTTGATTGCTTTATCTTCGACAATCCCACGGCCAGTTTCTTCAACTGCCATTTTTGCCAACATCATGTGCTTGTCTAGTGCTGCCATTGCCATTTCGTGAACGATGTGGTCAACTTTTTCTTGATCGAAATCAGCCATGATATCTAATGCTACATTGGCCTTCGTTGCCATCTCATCGATCATTTGCTCAACATTGATCGTGTCTTTTGTTTCTTTCTCAACCGCTTTTGCCATGTGAGTCCTCCTAATAACATAAATTATTTGTTAATTTTTTCACATTCCCATCATACAACATCGGTTTAGATTTGTAAATACTTTTTTGTGATTTTTTTTCACACCTTTTTATTCTTTAACAAATGTGCCTGCTGCTAGGCCTTCTGTGGTATTTTCTAAAGTTTAAGAAATTCTGCAAAAGATAAAAAGACAAACATTATTTAATTCAACATTTCACAACGTTGGCAGAATATTGAAAAAACGAGACAAAAAATAAGCCGCAAGTAAACATTACGCTTACCTGCGGCCTTCATCTGTACAAAATTATTCTTCTTTATCCGTTGGTTCTGGTGTTACTTCCGGTTCAACAACTGCTTCAGTTGTTTCAACTGGTGCTGGATTGACTGGTGCTGCTGACTTCACAGTGCGGATCGATGCCCGATCAAACACTAAGAAGATGCCTTCGCAATCTAAAGTAACAGTTTTTTCAGCACTGTTCATTTCAGAAATAACTCCGTGCAAGCCGCCGATTGTTACAACACTATCGCCTGGCTTCATTGCATCTAATAAATTTTGACGTTCTTGCTGTTGTTTCTTTTGGGTACGATTCATCATAAAGAACATACCGATCATCACAACTAACAAGATTATCATTGGAAAGCTTCCCATGTTTATTCCCCTCACATTCTAATAGTCACTAAATACTGTAACAAAGATAACAGACTTAAACTAGTGGTTTGCATCATTTTTTAGAAACTTTTTGCGTTTTCTTTGTTAAATCCATAGGCCTCAAAGAACGCTTCACGGAATTCTAACAAGTTATCATCCATAATCGCCTGACGAACTTGCTTCATTAAGTTGATTAAGAAATACAAGTTATGATAAGAAGTTAAACGAATCCCGAATGTTTCATCACAGTGAATCAAATGACGAATGTAAGCACGGCTGTAATTACGGCAAGTATAGCAATCGCAGTTTTCATCCAGCGGACGGAAATCATGCGCGAATTTCGCATTCTTTACTACTAAACGGCCTTGAGAAGTCATGGTCGTCCCATTACGAGCAATTCGAGTCGGCAATACGCAGTCAAACATATCTACGCCGCGAATGACGCCATCAATTAATGAATCCGCAGCGCCAACCCCCATTAGGTAACGAGGTTTATTCTCAGGAATCAATGGTGTAGTAAATTCCAAAACCCGATTCATTTCAGCCTTTGGTTCCCCTACGGATAAGCCGCCAATAGAATAGCCAGGGAAATCCATGCTGACTAAATCTTTCGCACTTTGACGACGTAAATCTTCAAAGCCGGCTCCTTGAATAATTCCAAACAAGCCTTGAGTATCTGGATTGGCATGCGCCTTTAAGCCGCGTTCTGCCCAACGTGAAGTGCGTTCCACCGACTTCTTCACATAGTCATAGCTTTCATCAAATGGTGGACACTCATCAAAGCTCATCATGATGTCTGAGCCTAGCTTGTTTTGGATATCAATTGCTTTTTCAGGAGATAAGAACATTTTCGAGCCATTTAAATGGTTCTTAAAATGAACGCCCTCTTCAACGATATTTCGCATATCAGCTAAAGAGAATACTTGAAACCCACCTGAATCAGTTAAGATCGGTTGATCCCAGTTCATGAACTTGTGCAGTCCACCAGCTTCCGCCACTAAATCTTCTCCTGGGCGCAGCCATAAATGATAGGTATTGCTCAGGATAATCCCAGCACCCATCTCTTTTAATTCTTCTGGTGACATGGTTTTTACAGTAGCTAATGTTCCTACTGGCATAAACATTGGTGTGGGAAAGGTCCCATGAGGAGTGATAATTTCACCTAAACGGGCACCTGTATGTTTTTCTTTTTTAATTAAACGATAAGAAATCGCAGGTTGTGTCATTTTTCTTCCTACTTTCCTTGCTATGTATGGACAAACAACTTGTATCATCATACTGGTTTTAACGCCCTTTTGCAACTTTCTAAAGGGTGCTTAATGACTTGTTGAGATATTTTTAAAAAGAATTTTCTACCAGCATCGAATTTTCGAAAAATGAGCACTTTTTTCATTTTAAAGACAGATTCTGCCATTTTTTTATAATTTTAACGCTTGTTACTCTTTTCTCAAATTCTCAAGTAACTAAAAAAGTTTTTATTGCATTAAGTTCGATTCTATTATATTAATTTCACAAGCTCAGCTAAAGAGTGGCACAAGACAGTTGTCACTAAGCTTTTACATATATTTGAGATGAAAAAATAACTATAATACAATGAGCTAAGTATTGTTATTTCATTATATGAAAAAGTTTGTGAAAATATTTTTATGTTTAGAAACCGTTTACAAGCGCGTTCTCTTAGCCTATGCTTAGTGAGAATAAAATATTATTTAGGAGGAAACAAATGGTTAAATCAGCGGAAACAGAGCAAAAAGAAACAATCAATGTGGAGCAGATGATTGACGACTTGGCTGCTAAAGGCAATGCTGCATTGAAGGGCATGAAAAACTTTACACAAGAGCAAGTCGATCATATTGTTCACGAAATGGCTATGGCTGCTTTAGATAAGCATATGCTGTTAGCCAAAATGGCTGTTGAAGAAACGGGTCGTGGAATTGTCGAAGATAAAGCGATCAAAAACATGTATGCTTCCGAGTATATCTGGAACAATATCAAGCACGACAAAACCGTTGGCGTCATTCACGAAGACAAGCAGCGCCATTTGATCCAGATTGCCGAGCCTGTCGGTGTTATCTGCGGAGTTACACCTACAACTAACCCAACCTCTACAACTGTTTTCAAATCATTAATTGCTATTAAAACGCGTAATCCAATTATTTTTGCTTTCCATCCAAGCGCTCAAAAATGTTCAGCTGAAGCAGCACGGATCGTCCGTGATGCAGCAGTAGCAGCCGGCGCTCCTGAAAACTGTATCCAATGGATCGAAACACCATCCTTAGACGCAACACAAGGTCTGATGAACCATCCAGGGGTAGCGATCGTCTTAGCAACAGGCGGTGGCGCGATGGTTAAATCTGCATATTCCACTGGTAAACCTGCTTTGGGTGTGGGACCTGGTAACGTACCAGCCTACATCGAAAAAACAGCGTTAATTAAACGTGCCGTCAATGACCTATTCCTTTCTAAAACCTTTGACAGCGGGATGATTTGTGCCTCTGAACAGGCAGTCATCGTTGACAAAGAAGTCTACGATGAAGTGAAACGCGAATTCGAAGCACATCAAGCGTATATCGTGAAAAAATCTGAATTGAAAAAATTAGAAGCAGCCGTAATGAACGAAGGCAAATATGCTGTTAACCCAGCAATTGTTGGGCTTTCCGCTGTTACGATTGCTGAAAGAGCAGGCATTCGAGTTCCAGAAGGGACAAAGATGCTGATTGCTGAATTAGATGGCGTTGGCACGGATTATCCATTATCGCGTGAAAAACTTTCTCCGGTTTTAGCAATGGTTAAGTCCAATAACGCGGAACACGGCTTCGATCTTTGTGAAGCAATGCTAGATTTGGGTGGTTTAGGCCATACCGCGGTTATTCATACCGAGGACGAAGATTTGCAATTAGAGTTCGGAATGCGCATGAAAGCTTGCCGTATCTTAATAAACACACCATCCTCTGAAGGTGGTATTGGAGATATTTACAATGAATTGATTCCATCATTAACTCTTGGTTGTGGATCTTATGGTAAAAACTCAGTTTCTCATAACGTCTCAGCCCCTGATTTATTAAACGTCAAAACAGTAGCGAAACGGAGAAAAAATATGCAATGGTTTAGATTACCACCGAAAGTTTTCTTTGAAAAGAACTCTCTATTGTACCTAACCAAGATGGAAGATGTTTCTCGGGTTATGATCGTTTGTGACCCAGGAATGGTTCAATTTGGCTATGCTGACATCGTGACTGAGGTCTTAAATCGGCGCGACAACGATGTGAAAGTTGAAGTCTTTTCAGACGTTGAACCAAATCCTTCTACTAATACGGTCTACAAAGGCTTGGAACGAATCATTGACTTCCAGCCAGATACCATTATCGGTCTAGGCGGCGGCTCAGCAATGGATGCGGCAAAGGGCATGTGGATGTTCTATGAGCACCCAGATACTTCCTTCTTTGGCGCAAAACAAAAATTCTTAGATATTCGCAAACGGACGTACGGCATTAAGAAACCTGTGAACTCTCAGCTGGTTTGTATCCCAACTACTTCAGGTACAGGTGCCGAAGTAACACCGTTTGCCGTTATTACAGACAGCGAAACACACGTGAAATATCCGTTAGCTGATTATGCATTGACGCCAAATGTGGCAATTATTGACCCACAATTTGTAGTCACTGTGCCAGCATCAATTACCGCTGATACTGGTATGGATGTATTAACCCATGCGATTGAGTCTTATGTATCTGTAATGGCGTCAGACTACACACGTGGCTTAAGCTTGCAGGCAATTAAGATCGTCTTTGACTATTTAGAAAAATCAGTCAAAACCGCTGATCCCGAAGCTCGCGAAAAAATGCATAATGCGTCAGCGATGGCTGGTATGGCCTTTGCCAATGCTTTCCTAGGAATTTGTCACTCAGTCGCTCATAAAATCGGCGGCGAATACGGTATTCCTCACGGACGTACCAATGCGATTCTATTGCCGCATATTATTCGTTACAATGCCAAGGACCCGCAAAAACATGCGATGTTCCCTAAATACGACTACTTCCGAGCGGATACTGACTATGCAGACATTGCTAGATTCTTAGGCTTGAGAGGCAATACAACGGCTGAATTAGTAGAAGCCTTGATCTCAGCCGTTTACAACCTGGGTGTTAGTGTAGGTATCGAAATGAACTTGAAAGCCCAAGGAGTAACCCAAGAAGTCTTGGATGCTACTGCCGATCGGATGGCTGAACTAGCTTACGAGGATCAATGTACAACCGCCAATCCAAAAGAACCACTGATCAGCGAGTTGAAAGAGATTATCGTGACCTGCTTCGACTACAAACAATAAAAGTAAGAAAAGCCGAATTGCCTTCTATTTTTGAAGGTGGTTCGGCTTTTTAGGTTAATTGGTTATCTTAGTAAATTGTCGTGATTCCCAGTTCTAACAAGAACTAACTCACATACATCATTGTGAATCCGATAGATAAGCAGCCAGTCGGCCTCAACATGGCACTCTCTGAAGCCTTTCCAGTTTCCCTTTAGTCTTGATGTATGCTCCGGTTTGGTCGATAACCATATGAACAATCTTTAGAATCTACTTCGAAAATGGGTTCTATAATCAGCTTTGTTGCTTGGTAGTCCACTCGATCCTCGATAGTTAGAATACCTCATGGTCTTTCTTGTATCATCATTTCCCTTCGAAATATGAATACGTCTGACTGGTTGTGTTTCCTACGTTTTATTTTTAAGTTTCTGATACAAGTCGTTTAGAAATTGGCTTTCACCAATCGTTGATGTAGTCGATCGTTTATCCATCGAAGCCACCGCTTCCCCGATTCTGCTTGACCATTGCTCAAGCAAGTCTTAGTACATCTGGTCGATAAATTTTATCGTATAACACATGAAACTTACGTTTTGGCTGTACCATAGCCCATTGATATTAGAATTTGTCTCAAGGCATTCACTTTGGGTTTCAATATGGTGTTAGTCATTGCTTTGACATTCATGTATGAACGCCACCTTTCAAATTCTTTAAATGAAGTAGATGTACTTTTCTACGCTAAGTTATGTTGTCCTAGCGATCATTAGTACTATGCTCTCCTCCTACTCCCTTCCATCCAGTTCTCATTTCAGCTTTTCCTTATAGATTTCTGCTTTACATTTATCAAGGTGACGGGAAGGGTTTCCCCAGTTCCCCTAACTACTGTCTTTCATGTCGCTTCCTAATATTTCGAGAGATTCTTAGGTGTTATTCCAAGTTCTTCACACTGTACATGGACTTCGCCTATATGTCGAAGACTCGACTCCTATTTGATTGTTTTCACAGGTTCCATGATGCACCTGCTTAGTTGCATAAAATTATCTTTTTTTAACAGGTATTAAAATTTCAAACACTCGTTTTTCAGGAATAGTAGTAGTAATTTCATCTTGCCAAAGTATTTTCCAAAAGAATTTTTCAGGGATAAATTTATTTTCTAGAAAATAGTTAGTTAGTTTATTATTGAGTTTTTCCTTATTGTAATTCGAATCCTGTACAAAGAAAGATACGTATATTCCGTTTGGCCTAGTTACAATTTTTTGTTTATCGTAGAGTTTACTCTGTTCCTTATTTATTTTAATTAGTGACTTAAAGGGAGTATTTTGAATGTCAGAAAAAATAGAATCTTCTACCATAAAATTTATCGGATAACCATTGAATAAATCTTTTTTATCTAAAGATAAATAGAAATCACTATAGCTAGATAAGGAGTCTATTGAGTCGTAGTAATGAGAATGCATCCAGTCAGAACAAATAAACGATTCTTCTTCTCTATAAGAATGAGTAATGGTATTAAAATCTATATTTTTTAACGTTGTATATCTGTCTATGTAATTTTCTAAAAACGTCTGCATATGTTTTAAGTTGTTGATCTTTTTATCCAAATTTTTTTTGCGATTTTTAAATTCGGTTAACGTGTCATCCATATTTCTATTATCGAGAAAATATTTAATCTGTTCTAAAGGTACATCAAGGAACTTTAAGGTCAATATAACATCTAATTCAAAGCATTGGTCACAAGTATAATACCTAAAACCATGATCAGATATTTTTTGGGGTTTGAACAGATCAATTTGATCATAATAGATTAAAGTTCTTCTACTTAAATTTACGTACTTTGCGAATTCACTAATTGTTAAATAATTATTCATAATTTCCTCCTTGAATGTGACGTAACGTTACAGATTATTCTAGCAAAACAATAACGCGATCGAGCTATGGAAGGAGCTTCTTATGTTAAGTTTAAAAAAGATAAAAAGAGTATTTGGAAAGGAAGTAGTACTAAATAATTTATCAGGTGATTTCCAAAAAGGACTTAATTTTATTTACGGACCATCTGGTAGCGGAAAGACAACATTGCTAAATATAATTAGTGGTATGGATCAAAATTTTGAAGGAGATGTTTACTTTAATAATCAGTCAATTAAAAAGTTCACAAGAAAAGAGCTATCCAACTATTATTACAATTCAATAGGATTTATATGGCAAGATTACCAATTAATAGAATACTTGAGTGTAGAATGCAACATTGATTTAGCTCTAAGTCTATCGAATTTAAATAAAGTAGAAAGAAAAATGAATGTCGCAAAGGTATTAGACGAACTAGGAATATCTGGATTAGCTAAAATGAAAGTCGCAAAATTATCTGGTGGACAAAAACAGCGAGTAGCGATAGCCAGAGCATTGGTAAAAGATCCAGAAATTATATTAGCTGATGAACCAACAAAGGCATTAGATCCTTTAGCTTCTAAAAAAATAATGACGGAATTACAAAAGATAGCTAAAGAAAGAGTAGTAATAATAGTAACTCATGATAAAGGTTTAATTGGGGAAAATTCAAATGTCTATAGAATAGAGCAAGGACAATTAAAATTAGTAGAACAAAGTAAACAAAACTCAAAAGATAGCGAGAAAAAGAAGCCATTGATTAAATCTCCGTATTTATCTTTAAGAAATTGTATTTCTCAATCTTTTAACATTCTAAAAGGAGCATCTATATATTCCATATTAACAATTAGTCTACTGATACTTTCTTCCTTTTTTATGCTTATTAATTTGAGTGGAGAAATAGAAGAAAAGCAAGATGGTAATTTTAGTCGTCTTGTTGAAGAAAGAGGAGAGACCATAAAGGATATTTCTTTACCAAAAGAATCGACAGGAAATGGTTCTTCTAGTTCTCTAAAACAAGATGTTTCAGGAGCTGTTGATTTATTGAAAGATGACCCCAGAGTAGATTTTATGGCAGCCTTAGAAATAGTAGGTAATTTAAAAATAAGCATAGGGGATGTAGTTAAAAATTATGAAGTACAGGACAGCTTTAATTACCCTGCAATTACCAAATTGATAGCAGGAAGATATCCCTCAATTGGTGAAACAGAGGTTGCTGTTCCTAAACGATTACTTGATTTATTAGGTCTAAAACCATCTGAGGTGATTGGGAAAAATTTAAATATGACAGGGCTGATAGATGTAAATCCAAAGATTGGAAGTGACGAAATTACAGGGTCAAAGGTTGCACTCGATGATGTAAAAGTAGTAGGAGTTATTGAAAATAATCCTAAAGGTGGAGCGATTACCAGTACTCTAGGGAGACATGATGGGAAACTAACAGATGGTCCGTTGCTATTTAGTGTAGAATCTATCAAAAAAATGCGTCAACAAGCAGGTGTTGAGAAATCTATGAGCTATAACATACGAGCAAAAACATTAGATGACATTTTACCTATTGTAAACACACTACAAAAATCAGGTTTACAACCTTCTGGAGATTTCAGCATGATTGAAGACATGCTCCGATTGAGAAAGAAAAACGAAGAACAAGGTGCTACCATCAGTTTGATTTTCTTTATCTTGTCATTAACAATTAGTATTGTTCTGGCTCTATTCAATTTCCATTTAAAGAAAAGTGAATTTGTTTTTTTCAAGTTCAATGGTTTCAGTAATAAAAATATTTTGAGTTTGACGATTTCAGAATACTTTATGCTCGGAATGATGTCTTCTATTCTATTCCTTCTAAGTTTTCCGTTGCTAAGTCTCTTAAGTCAAAAGTTTTTTAACATATATGTAGTATCTACAAATAATTTAGTTTTAGTGTTATTGCTACCGTTTGTCCAATCAATACTAATCAGTGTCCTGTCATACTTATTATTTCTTAAAATTAATCCTGCTACCAAAATGAAACAAGGTGATCCTAATGATTCGTTTAAATGATGTCAGTAAAAAATACAAAGATTTGGATATATTACTTCATACAAATTATAGCTTTAAAGATTGTACGTTAACTTGCGTTTTAGGTGATAGTGGCTCTGGTAAATCAACGTTATTAAATTTAATAGCAGGTTTAGATACAGAATATGAGGGTGTAATTGAAAATGTATGTTTTAAAGAGCCAAGCTTATCTAATAAAAACTTGTCTAATTATAGATTCAACAATGTAGGGTTCATTTTTCAAGATTATCATCTCTTAGACGGATATACAGTGATTGAAAATGTAATAATGGGTGTTCATTTAAACTCTGAATTGACTAAAGAGAAGAAAAAAGAAAAAGCATTAAAATTATTAACGGAACTGGGATTAAAAAATAAAGCAAACCAAATGGTGCATGAGTTAAGCGGTGGTCAAAAACAAAGGGCTTCTATAGCAAGAGCACTAATGAACGATCCTAAAATAATTCTTGCAGATGAACCAACAGCTGCGTTAGATGAACTAACTGGTGATGGTGTAATGAGGATACTAAAAAGATTGGCAAGAAATAGAACAGTGATTGTTATTACACATAGTGAAACAGTTTCAAAGTACGCCGATGAAATAGTTTGTTTAAAAAATCATACGCTAGAGATAGTGAAAGAAAAAGCTAAGCATGAATTAGACAACAACAAAGAAAATAAGTCTTTTAAAACTAAAGAAAACAAAGATATAGTTCCGAAAATCAACTCAAAATTACTTTTTGGGATCGCTATGAAGAATTTTAGAATACATTTTTTCAAAAACTTACTTGCTATCTTACTAATTTCATTAGGCTCGGTCTCCTTTATTGCGACACTAGGGATAAAAGGGACCATAAACAATGAAATACAGTTATTTAAAGAGAAAAATGCTTACTATAGTAAAGGATCAATTGCTTTTTCAAATAAGCCTTTATCTGAGGGGATTACTTATTTGCATTCATTGCCTAATGTTAAGGATGTTTATTATCAGTATAATCTTCAAAATATTAATCTTAAATACGATCATAAGAATAAACACTTAGATACTAAACCGCCAACATTGATTTCTTCAAATCTTTCGATGATTTATGGAGATATGCCTAAGGATAATAAGAATGAGATATGCTTATCTCTCAGTATTGCCTCCTCTTTAAATAAAAATATCAGTAAATTAGTTGGGAAATATATAGACTTTGAATATTTTGATAAGCATGGAGAAAAAAATAGAATAAAAATGAAAGTCAGCGGCATTTCAAACGATTCTTTAGATAATTTTACAATGAGCACGAAGATGGAAAAGAAAATTTATAGAGAAATAAATAAAGGTAAGGCCTCTGCCATAGCATTTAGTGTAAAGAACTTTGAGGATATTCCCATAGTTCATCGCCAGCTGAAAAATGAAGGATATGATGTATATACTAAGGAAAAAGATATTCGTGCTTTCAAAAATAGTTTTGCTGATACTGTAAAGTTGTTCACACTATTATCCAATTTACTTTTGATCATATTTATTTCTGTTAGTTTTATTATAATATATCGTATATCTATCACTAGATATTCTGAAATCGGTATATTAAGCTGTTTAGGATATAGTATCAAAAATATTTCTAAGATATTGATAAGAGAAACGGCTCTATTTTGTATCCTGTCAATACTATTGAGTACACTATTACTTCTTAGTTTTTCTACTGTTTATAGCTATAAATTGGGTTACAATTTAGATTTAAATTTCCAACTAGCTATGCTTTTATTATTGGTAAATATTGGCTTAGTTTTTGGAATAACTACTTTTGCTAATTATCGATTGGTCAATATATCGCCTAGTCTGGCTTTGAAAAAATAAGAGTTGAAATTTTTAGTTATCCTACCCATTTATCGTCAACAGGATATTGTTTTGTTTACTACTCATTTACACACCGCATTTTTTCTGTCTAGCCTAGTATATCCAGTGAGATGTATTAATCTCTACAATCGGGTAAAGCACTATGAAGAAAAAAGCAAAGCTGATTTAGAAGATAATCGTGGACAAAGAAAAGCTCAACAAGAAAGTTTGACACCAGAAGAAGCGTAAATAAGAATCACTCAACTCGAGGAACAAGTAAAACACAAGCAGACGAACCGTTCAAGACAGTTCGTCTGCTTTCATTCTCAAACTAACCTTTGTGCCTAGATTCAGAAACAATTGAATCGTAGGTCCTAACAAAAAGATGGCAAATAATGTACCCCAGCCGACAAAGCTGCCTAGCAGCAAACCCGCTAAGACAATCAAGAAATCCAACAACACTCTTCCTCGTTGCAGCGAGACCTTTAACAAACTGCAAACACAAAACATCATGCCCTCTAAAGGTCCTGAGCCTAAATCAGCGGCTAAATATAAAGCTGTACCCGCAGCCATAATTAGAAAACCGAAGAAGGAAACCATCAGCTGATCGTGCAGCCCTTCAACACTGTCTATAAACGGCTGCACCCAGCGAATCGTTTCACCTACTAACAAAGTATTAATCACACTGCCAATTCCCAGCATTTTTCGATTATATAAAAAACTGACTGCTAAAAATATTAGACTAATAATCTGACTCCAGCGGCCGAAGGGAATACTCGTATGCTGCATCAACCCACTGATTAAGGTACTAACCGAATCCATTCCCTGACCAGCAGTCACAATTACCTGTATCCCTAGTCCCATCAGCATTGTGCCGATGCAGACCTGAATAATACGTCCGACTTTATTCATCCGCTTCAACCATCATTTTCAATTTCAAAATAAATTCATCATAATCCTCGCTCATACTCAGCTGCTTAGTGTTCACCGGCTCCGAAACGATCTCGATAAACTTCTCGAAGAAATCATTGAAGGTATTGGCTTCCTCCTTATTGATTGCAATAAAGGCCACCAGCTTCACGGGGTAATTCGCCCAGATTAGCGGCTCTTGCAGTGTCATAATCGCAACTCCGCTTTTCTTGGCCTCAAGCTCAACCGAGTGAGGTACCGCAATCCCAGAAGGAAAGCTGGTGGGTGACATGCGCTCCCGTTTTTCTACTCGTTGAATAAAGTATTCATCCACCAAGTCAGCAGCTACCATTTGCTGGCACAGCTGTTGACGAATCTCCTCTGGATTTAGTTCCGAGGGATCAATTTGGTTAAAATATAATTCCGGCAAAATAAAGGCATCAATGGCTTGATACATGCGTTTCTTTTCTCGCTGTGATTTGACTGCCTCTATTCGGTTTTCAATCTTTTTAATGTCCTTGGTGGTCAGAAAAGGATGAATAAACACTGAACCGGCATGCGCCGAGGCTACCCTGCGATCCGTTGTCAACAGCAAGTCGCAAGCAGCCAAATTCTCAGCCTGACGCTCAGTGACTAGAACTACCAGACTATCACTGAATTTCTCCTGAATTTGCTTGCTTAACTGCTGACCAATGTCGTGATAATCATTCACAATTAATCGAATAGTAATCTGATTTTGATGATGCCGCTTCGTCTCCAAAAAGGCGCCAATGTGCAAAGCAATAAAGGAAATCTCATCGTCGTTGAACCAGATATCCAAGCGTTCCTGAATCAGCGAGGAGATGTACACTGCTAAGTCATAGGTCAAAGGATAGGCCGTTTTGATATCTAATAAGCTGCTGTTGCGAGTAAAGGTTTCATAATGAGAGCGGTAGTACAGACTTTGAATATGGATCGCCAGCTTATTGAAAAAATCCTGATCGTGCAGCTCCACTAAGTAGGTTTGCTCCACTTCATACAGTACATCCTTGAGTACACGGATAATTTTAGGATCAACAAAGGTCGATAGCTGCTGATCGCTCTCTTTTGCTAAGTTTTCGTTTTGCATACCAATAAATAATAAGGACAGCTGCTCTAATTCCATTTTCGAAAAATGAATGTCATATTCCTGAGCCAGCGAGTCGCCAATTTCTTCGGCTAATAAAAATTCTGGCTTCTCTTGTAATAGGGGAATGCTGGGGCCAATATTCAGACTGTGTCCTTGACGAATCCGTTCAATACTAATGGCGTAATGCAGCACAATATTGTTCAAAGAATACTGATTGATCTGAATCTCGTGAGCTGCCAGCGTTTGTTGGATGGTCTGCTGCAGCTCTTCCAACGAAATGTAGCCAATCATCTGCTGAATACTGTGCTTTAGTTTTTCTTGCAGATCACTTTCGTTATACAGCAAAGAGATCAAATAGCGGCGTTTGGCCCGTTCTGGTCCCGTCAGCTTAACAAAATCCTGCTCAAAAGCAATCTGAATCGCATCGTTGGTAATTTCCTTTTTTAATTGCTGGATATCATTCTTTAAGGTTGATTCTGAGACAAACAGCTTTTCAGCCAGCTCAAAGACATCGACACCTTTAGAAGAATGCTTTAAAAGCTCAAGAAAAATGCGCGACTTTCGATCCTCCACCCCTTCTTCAGCAATTGCTACCGCTGAATTTAGCTGATAGCCTAAATGACTGGTTAAAACAAGTTCTGGTGTTTGCTGGTTGATTTTTGCGACACGATTGCGAATGGTTCGGGTTGTACATTGGCAGAATGCGGCCAGCTCCTTGGAGGTAACCCACTGCGGCTGCTTCTTTTCTAAAAATCCAACTAATTCCTTTTCTTTTTCCGTCAGCATCGTCTCACCCCTATTCAAAGAAAAGCTGGCCAAAGGGACCAGCTTTTCGATTCGTTACAGCTGCTCGCCGTTTGTAGCGATTACCTGTTTATACCAGTCGAAGCTGTCTTTTTTAATTCGTTTGCCGCTGCCGTTCCCCTCATTATCCAAATCTACATAGATAAAGCCGTAGCGTTTTTCCATTTGAGCTGAGGAACAGCTGATGATATCAATCGGTCCCCAAGCACAGTAAGCAATTACGTCTACTCCATCGTACATTGCTTGCTTCATTTGTGCGATATGCTCAGAGAGATAAGAAATCCGGTAATCATCATGCACCTTGCCATCCTCCAGCTTGTCATACATCCCAAAGCCATTTTCGGCAATAATTATCGACTTGTGGTAGCGATCCCAGTATTGTGACAAGGAATTGTATAGTCCCTGCGGATCAACCGCCCAGCCCCATGGATTGGCTTTAAGATTGGGATTCGGTGTTACCGAAGAAGGATTCATATCATTCTTTGTGGAGTCCACCATCTGCGAGTAATAATAAGAGAGACCTAGATAATCCATTGGATGAGCCTTCAGGAGTTGCTTGTCTTCTTCTGTAATTTCCAAGTGGATATCATTTTCTGCAAAATAGTTCAGAGCATATTGCGGATATTCCCCCTGAAACTGAACATCTGTGTAGAAGTATTGCATCCGGTTACGACGCAGCGCCAAATTCACATCATTCGGATCACAAGAATATGGATAAGCTGTACAGTCTGCCATCATTGTACCGATCATCATCTCAGGATTGATGCTTTCCGCATATTCCTTCAACAAGGCACAAGCGATAAACTGATGGTGCACCGCCTGATAACTAGCCTCTAAATAATTATCTACCGTATCGTAAGGGATCGCCGTTGAGTTAAAAGGCTCAAACTGAATCAGATTGACTTGGTTAATGACGATCCAATACTTCACTTTGTCCTTGTAGCGATCCAGCACAACCTTGCCGTATTTTACAAACAGGTCAACCACCTTGCGATTGTTCCAGCCGCCATAGTTTAAAGTAATCTCAACCGGTGTTTCATAATGCAGAATGGTAATAATCGGTTCCATTCCTAAGCTGAGAATCTTATCGATTAATCGATCATAGTAAGCTAAGCCAGCTTCATTGGGTTCCTCTTCTTCACCGGTTGGAAAAATTCGTGTCCAGTCAATCGACGTCCGAAAGTTTTTAAAGCCCATTTCGCTTAACAGCTCTAAATCTTCTTCATACGTATGATAAAAATCAATGCCATGACGCTTCGGATAATAACCCTCCGTATCTGCCATATTCGCCTTCACATCCGCTAACGACATTCCTTTATGCTGCTCTTCGGCAATCTCAGCATTGCTTTTGTCAGGATAATACTTGTGCAAATCAGCCAGGCTGACGCCCTTTCCATCAACTTTATAAGCACCCTCTGCCTGATTGGCAGCAATCGCGCCACCCCACAGGAAATCTTTCGGCATTTGATAATTTTTCAAGTTGCTTCCTCCTTATTTTTGACTAAACGCTTCAAAAAGCTTCACTAAATGCTCCCCAATTAAAATTTCGCTTTGAGCAGTCATCAAAGTATCCTGCGCATGACAAAACAATGTCGAGTAGCGTATCTGTTCACCTGAAGCCTCCAGCTGCAATGTATCCGTCTGAAGACCATGAGCGACGACTACTTCCTTGCGAGCAGCTGTCACTTCAGTTTTAGCCTTTTCAAAATCCATTGTTTCTAAGCTTTCTAATGCCTGAACTAAATGATCTCGGGCATTGCCAGCATGAACCAGAATATTCATGGATAACTGGTTCAGCTGATCGTTTTCTTCTATATAAGTTGTCTCTTCCATATGCGACCTCCTGCTTTCGTTGCTAAGCTTATTGTGCTGCTGCGTTCATTTGTGCTTCTTCTAATGCATCCTTTTCTTCCTGTTTCAATAAAGAGTTATCGTAAGCCTTAAAGAATGGCAGGAAGATCAACCAAGTTACCGCAAAAATAATGACACTTACTACAATGGCCCGCCAATCCTGTGTTGCCAAATAAGAGGTGATTGGATAAGGCATATACCATAATAAGAACGTCTGGGAAGGGATATTTACCAGCCCCAAGGACATCGTCACATAAGCAATAGTCGGAACAATAATACTGTTGATCCACATTGGCACCATCAAGTAAGGGTTAAATGCAATCGGTGCACCAAACACCAGCGGTTCATTAATATTAAAGATGGACGGAACAATGATCGCCTTACCAATCGCCTTCAGCTGAGCGGAACGACTCAAAATCAGCATCATTACTGACAAGGCCAGCGTAGTTCCAATTCCTCCCATCGAAGAAAAAGCATAACAAGTTTCTTGCGTAGCGATATGCATAGCTTCGCCGCCACTTGCGACTGCTTGGGCATTTTCCGCTAGACCTGACATATACACCGGATAGATTACCGGCATCATTACCCAACCAGAGATCCCAAAGGTATATAAGAATACCGGAATAAAAACGGATAACACAAAACCAGGGTAAGATTGAACAATTTTCGCCAGTGGGCTGAAAATCAAGATAATCACATCAAAGAAATCCACTTGCATTTGGAAGGTAATTAACCAACCGACAAATAAAACAAAGGTAATCGGCAGCAAGCTGTTAAACCAACCCACCACGAAATCTGGAATCGGCGTATCTTCATCAAAGAATGATTTCTTGACAGCTAAATTCATAACAAACGCCACGAATAGTCCAGTAACAATTGACAAGAACATCCCAGTTGACCCAAAACGAGAAAGAATAAAAATTGCTTCGCCATCCTCCGTAATCGTCGGAAACAGCAGCATCATAAACAGAACCAATGAGGTAGAACCGGAAATCAGCTTTTGCCCGCCGTGACCTTTCTTTTCCATTAAATAGTAAGGAATTAGAAAAGCGACGACTAACCCATACATCCCAAAGGAGAAGCTGCTGATCATAGAAAAGTCTGGCATCCCACTAAAAATGTTCCCCAATAAAGAAACGACTGTCACTAACGAACCCACAAATACTAAAGGCAGTGCAATCATAATCGAATCCTGAATCGCTGAAATCCACGGATTCTTCACGACCTTATTCACCTTAGGAGCAAAGGATTCCGTCATAAATTTCATAATATTATCCATCAATTAATCCTCCAAACTTAGAATCAAGTCCAACGCCTTTTCACCATTTAACGCTCCGTAAACATTTTGCGGAATTACCGCTGCTTTCACCTGTTTATCTTTTGTTTGTTCCTGAATATCATTTAGCATGTAAGACAAATGAGGCCCAATCAGCAAGTAATCGATTTCATTAATTCGATCATCTAACTGTGATTCACTTGCCGCCTTTACCGTTACCCCCACGCCACGCTTCTTAGCTGCTTTTCTGATTGCTGCCGCCATAAACCCGCTGGAAGCACCGGACCCACAAATTAATAGAATATTTTTCATTTTCTCCACCGCTCTCTTTTCTTGATACTCTTATTATAGGAAGTCCAGACCTCCCCCACAAACTTACTTTTTTCCTATGGGTAGGAAAGAGGAAAAAAGACTGGAAAGGATGCTTTCCAGCCTTGGATACTATATGATCGTGTATTTGATGGAAAAAACACCCAATCATCAGTGATTGAGTGCTCTTGGTTAACTAATTCATCGCAGAATAATACTTTAATTCTTCCAGCTGCTGAGAGTTTTCTAGCCAGTATTCGTAAAAGGAACTGCTTAATTTGTAGCCCCTGCCCCACAAGGTAGTGATGGTTTCGCCCTTAATACCATGCAATTCGAATTTGTGCTTCAATTTGTTGATTAAGCAAGATAGCTGGCTCATGTTTGAAGACGTACTGCCATCCTGCCACAAGTAATTGCATAGTTCTTGGCGAGATAAAACGCCACTAGTAGAGTAGGATTGGATGAGGCATTCAAAAACGCGTTTCTCTGTTTTGGAGAGACTCTTAATCAATAACTTCAAATTATTCGGAGTGGTTTCCTCTCCTGGTGTCGTTGGGAAGTTCAGAATCTGATTACCTGTCACTGCATCTTGTTTCACTTGTTGCTGCAGTTCGTTCATTTTTTCGCGTAAAAGTTCATAGCTGGTTTCTTTTGATATCCAGTCGACTAGGCCTCGTTCTTGCCAGTAGGCCTGTTCTTCTTCATTCGGAATAGTTTCTACTACTCGCAAAACCAATAGAGGATGATTTTTTAGCATTTGCAGAATATGTTCAACTTCCGAATTACATAAACTTTCACTCAAGATAATCCATTGGAAATAAGAAAGAAATGGGCTGATCGTTCCTGCTTTTAGCCGTTTGAACAGATCTGTTGAACAGAGAATTTCACAATTCATTCGTTGTAATTTCTGAACCAGCGGCTCTTCAGCCAAGGAGTTTTTCGTTAAAATAAGTACGTGTTGCATGGGGACTCACCTTCTCTTTAAATTTTTGGTGTTTTCTTCTCTTTCATGGGCGGCTTGGTCTCGATTTCTTCAGTATCAATCAGTACGTTCCACAGGATGACTAAAGTTACAACTACACAAATAGCTACTTGAATCCATAGCTGGTCAAAATAAGATTCAGCTAGTTTGATACTAAAAATTGCCAGCAGGAAACAAACCACTAGGATAATCGCTAGTTGGACTTGTTTTAGTTCCTGTTGCACACGATACGCTGTCTCTATTGGTACACGTTTTTGCTGGGCTACCTGTCGAACGGAATTTTTCTCGGCTAAAAGCCAGATCATTTCACGATACAGCTTTCGTGCTTCTGGTTCCTTACTAAACAAGGAGTAAGCATCTTTACTGCGATCTCGCTCTTTTCCTGCCTTGACTAGCACTGGATGGAGTAACCGATCGTTGCGTAAGGACCAACGAAAAACTTGGCGCCATTCTTCAATGGTGAGTTGAGGCAGGTTCAATACATCCAAGGTTAACTCCTGTGTTTCCAACTGATCCAAGCAAGCCAGCAGCTGGCGATAATCACGGGAAATAACTTCCCAAGAAGCAATTACTAGATGATCACCTGGTTGAGCAAAGTTCATTAATGCCTGGAATTCACTTGTTGGTGAATGTAGAGCTTCCACCTCTTGTGCGCCATCAGAAAAGAGTTCGTCCACTGGGTAATCTTCCAGCATATCCAATTGTTGGGTCAGTTGAAACCCGCGTGCATAGCCAAGATTCATCGTGTCCTTCCTCTTTCTGTTGAAGTTTTTCGTTTGATATTATTCGGTTGCGGCCTTCTCAACAGCAACCGAGTCATTTTTTCCTGCAAGTCCTGTTGGCTTCGCATCAGCGAGAACAGTAGATAGCTTTGAACCAGTACAATCAGGCCTAGTACCAGTAATAATAGATAGACCACGTTCTGCCTCGCCTCTTTCGTTTACTTGGTTTTGATTTTTCCTAGGTCGTTCTTTTTGTAGTCCCAACTGTAGGGTTGTGGGCCATCTTGATTCAGCTTAGGTTTTAGATAAATAGTAATAAAATATTCTTCGTCGTTGTAAAGCTCGTCCCGCTTGAAGATTAAAGAAGCTTTATTGCTATTTGCTTCAGTTTTCCCTGTGTGGCTTGCACCATTTGGGTCTGCATTTCCTAAAGTTAGATAGTTGCCTACTATTTCATAATATTCAGGGATAATTAGCTTCAACTCCAATTCATCCAACGGATCATCCATGTGGTCTGCATTCACAGCAATCGTTTCAAAGGCTGAATTATCGGCATTCTTACCTGATGAAATCCTTACCTGTCGTAACTGATCTGCATTTTCTATTGTTGTTCCAGACACTCCATCGTAATCATTGGTCGCCATTCTTAAGTAGCCTTCTTCAGGTACGACCAACTGATTGGAATCACCTACAATCACCTGGCGTACATGCAAGAGTATATCGCCTGTGAGTGTGACATCTAGTCCTCCAAGAGTAGGCTTTGTCGTTCCGGCCTGATGATTGCCATCCACGGTTCCATCCCATTCATAACGAATCATAGGTGCTCCATCCGGTGGACTGGAATCGATTAAGCCAGGTTGAGTAGCTGATTTAATCGCATTAAGATTGACTACTTGTAGTTTGGAAGAATTGGTTGTCTTATCTGCTAATACAGGCAGCTCAGTATCTGTTTCATGAGTAGAATCATAATAGTCATACACACGAACATTGCCTCGATCTAATACATCGGCTGCAGTATGTCCACTTCTTAACCGAAATGGCAAAGAATAATCATCTGCATAATAGACTACACCATTGGTATCAGCAGGCGTTACCTCTGGATTAGTTTTACTATTTGGCACTGTATTTTTTGTGGTAACAAAAACCCAGACCCGATTCCTGATTTCAATGCCGTTTTCAGGTTTATAGATCACATCGACTGGATAAGGTTTTGCGACCTTTGCGTTTTGAAGTGCTTCTAGCTGATCCACATTTATCACAACTTTGCTTGACAACTTATTAGTATCTGTTCCATCTTCATCTATAGTTGCATTCGCTGTATTCCAAGCCATTGTTTTTGCCAACTCTTTGAATTTGTCAGCATCAGGCATAGAAGTATTTAGTTTATTCAAAGGAATGTGGAAGTTTTGTGCGTCCAGCATATACTCGTCCTCTACCTCTGTTTGTGGTGTCTTACTATTCACCCATCGGGATGTTGCAGCAGGTTGATTTTGTGTGTCTGTTACAAAATACGTCACAAGCTGTGGTCCAGTTTTTGAAGCATCAAATCCTAAACTTTTCCATTGAATTGATGCGGAAATATCCTTAGGGTTTCGATTAATACGTTTTTGAAGCCATTCTTCTCTTTCAGCAGATGTTCCAGCAATGGAAGAATCATTGCTATCAAAATAATCGTAAACTTTGATTGCAGAAGAGTCTGCTATAGTCCCATTTTTTGAGCCGGTAATTAGCCAGCGATCTAAGGTATTCCATTCTCTATAATTAGTTGCAACAGGATTAGTAACAGCTTTATCAGTAATGTCTACTAAAATATTATTATCACTGCTTATTATTGGTGCATAATCATCATTGATATTCAATGTACCTATAAATCCACAATTACTTGAAGGATTTCCAGCTGGATTAAGATAGATACCTTGGGGACCTTCATCGATAGTGTATGTTTGATTAGGAAAGATATCAAAATCGTTTGTAATCCCCCCTATAAAAATTTTGTTATCTTGGCCTTCTAATGCATAATCAGCGGATATCGATCCGTCCACCTCGAAAGCTCTCAAACTTCTAATATCCAGATCATCAGCGCTACCTGTTATTCCTTCAACCGTACCATTTACGAAGAAATGACTTCCTATGGTTGGATTAGCTGGATAATAATTGGAAGCAAATTCTCCTGTTAGACTAGTAGTTGTTCCATAGTATGAGAAAGTCCCATCTGTATTCTTAAAAAAATTTATATTTGTTGCTCGAGGATACACTTTAATTATTTCATCTGTATAAGTATTTAAATCCACACGAATTAATTGAGTTTCTGTTTGATTTTCCACAGTGAAATAAATATATTCACTATTACACATATTCTTTATCACTTTATAAGAATGGTTATTTCCAGTTACAATATCACTTTTTATTTGTTCCACAGTCCTATGCTGGTATACACGTTCCTTCAAAATTGGATTTACCATCCCTGGATTTATGTCTCCCCTTTCTTGAACGTTAACATTCGCATCAAAGACTTGGAAGGTCTGCTGGTTTTTCCGTATTCCATGTTGATATCCAGCATAATTTATCAGTCCAAAAATATAATTGTCTAACTTATATATATCTGACCCGCTCACTGAACAGACATTAGCTCCTTGCGACTCATCAAGATTTAGTTCTTCATACATCAATAAAGATTCTAAGGTATATTGATAGGTGGATTCACTGTTAAATCCTCCTGTTTCCCATCCGCTATTATTTATGGCTCCTATTGAAATTCTTTTTCTGTAAACACCTGGAGAAGCAGGATGTCCTGGATAAGATCTACCAATGATTAGTGCATCATTCGAATAATTTGAAAATTGATCAATGATAATATGAGTATCAATTTTAAGTGCAGTATTAGGATTCCCCGTAACAACCCCTACCGGATATTGGTACCGGTCAATTGTTACGGGGGTTGATGTATCATTTACTGTGTACCTAAACCAAGTATTATTGAAAGTTGTTACTAAGAAAGTGTTGTTGCTCCTGTTATATATTTTAGTGCCAACTCGAAGATTCACATTATGTCTTGTGCCAATACTATTTGATGCTAGTTCGTTCCCCTCTTTATCATAAACAGCTGTTCTAGTAATTCCACCAACACCGCCACCAGCTATTTGAAAGAGCACAAAATAATTACCATTTTCTGTTTCCTCGATACTTTGAATGTTTACACCTATATCAGCACCATTCGAAGCTCGTTCACTACCATAGGCACTAACGTTTTCCTTATTTAAAACTGGAACCTTATCACTTCCTTGAACATAGCCATCAAATTGCGATCCTAAATCCCTAAGCACCTGCTCTTCCAACTGTGTTGCATCTAAAGGAACTGTAAACTTCGTGCCGCCACTTCCTAATTCAATTGTACTAGCGGGATGGGCAGACACATGCTTTTTTTCCTGAAAAAAACTTACTAAGAAAACAATGCTTGATAAACAAACTCCTAGAATACAAATCAGTCCTAAGCACTTTTTCCAGCTTCTATTGTTTGACAATTTTTGATTAAATTTAACCTTTCTCATCCCGATTCCCTTCTTTCAATACTCATCAAATCAATGTTCTACTTACTAAAACACTCACCTCATGAGTGTTGTTTCTTTTTATAAAGAGACACAGCGGGGAAACTGCATCTCTAATTTTCTGTTTTTCCCGTTAATGCTTCATCTACTATCTTTAAAGGATCTCCATTCACACTAGGAACAACACCTTGCCACCAAGCGTCACGATATACATGTTTCGCACAGTTAATGGTTTCAACCTTTAGTGAGATGGTGAATGTGGCATCATGATACTGATCACTTATTTGAGCGGATAATCTGATTTTTTCAAAAAGCGCTGTTGTTGGCTTACCAGGTTCTAGTGCCTCCTTAATATAGTAGTAATACCCATCTTCTCCATCTACCCATTCAGTCGCATCCAGTCCCTCTAAAATCAAATCTGTTCCAAGCTTTAAGGACAATATCTGATAATTATCAGGATCTCCAGCAATGCTCGTTCGGACCTCTGGCAAAATCATCACTCGTACGAATTGATTGATTGTACCGGTATTTTTAATCTTTACAGTCTTTGTAACCGAAGTATTCTTTTTTATCTCTTGAATACCTTCGTTGAAAACTTCGTCCAGCTCGGTTTCTACCTGCCCGATTAAAAAATCATTCTCTTTCTTGTCCTCTGCCGTCATTGCTGCATACACTAAATAACTTCCACCAAGCAATAGGAGGAGACAACTAACTGCAATGAAAAGATAGAACTTTCGACGATTTTTTCTTCGCTGCTTCATCTTGCTCCTCCTTTACTTGACTAGTTTATCTTTGTATAACTGATAGGCATGATCATCGGTAGGTTGAATTCCCCAGTCACTGATTAGTTCGTTGGTCAGGTCATGGGCATTCATCTCAGGAACTAATTTGTACAAGGCTCCTTTGTGTTGATTCTCATAAGCTGCACTTAAAGTAACACTATCCAACAAATTAGGCGTAACTTCCGTTGGTTGAAGAACCTCTGAATAATAGAAATATCCCTTCTCGTAATACCAGTAATTGGTGTCACTAGCAGTTGGAGGCATACTTTGATCAAAGACTTTTCCAGCTTCAAAGTTCAATTCAATAGACGGTAAAGGATTTGCTCTTGTTCCTTTATAAGGATACGTCTGATCTATCAAGGCAACGTTTGCTTTGTAATGCGTATTGGCCTTCGTTCCATACGTGTTGCCAACAACCCAGGTATTGGTTTTCTTGACATCAATCGTTGTTGCACTGGGTGTGCCATAGACTTTCAAATCCCCATTGCCATCACCAATACCATGATTGTCAGTGACATCTGTTTCAAAACCAACGAAGAATTCTTTTAGAGAAATGCGCACAATTGCTGGTGTTTCTCCCGTGTTACGCACTCGAACGTTTTTCTCCTTCGTGGTTCCTGGTGACCAGTGAAAGACTTGGCCGAAGTCTTCTTCTACAATCGCTGACAACTTTCGATGATTGGCATCCGTCCGGTTGACCCGTTCATCGGCAGAGGTAATCCACGCATAGGTACTGCCTACGATTAATAACAAGCTCAACACTAGAGAGAAGCAGGCGAACAGTCCTTTACTGCGGACAAAGGTCTGAAATAGATGTTTTCGCTTTTCCTTCTGGTTCATCCCTGCTCCTCCTCTCGACGTTTTTTCCATAGAAACAATGCAATCATTACCAGTAATAAACCAGTCAGAAACATGTAGACCACTTGTTCACCTGTTTGCGGCAATAGCTTCCGACTAGAAGGGTTTCCTTGTCCAGTGGACGGCAAATTGCCTGATCCTCCAGACGAACTGGGGATTGTGGGTTCAGATGGTTGCGTTGGTGTCGTAGGTTCCGTTGGCTTCGTCGGCTGTGTGGGTTCTGTTGGTTGATCTTTCGTTCCCACAAAGGTCCACAGAAAATCTAACGTGCTTTTTGTTTTCAAATTCTCATTGGTCAAATCAGCATCTATTACAAAGGTTGCTTGCATGATTTTGTCTGTTCCATAGGTACAAACACCTAATTCCAGAGGTGTCTTACTCCAATCTCGACTGGCATCCCCCAGTAATGGACCATGATAAATTTCTTTGCCATCTAAAACCAAGGTCATGGTAATATGATTCTTCCAGTCCACCGACCCGCTGGAGTCAATCTCTTCGACTAACATTCCTAAGGAAAATGGTTCTTCCAGATCCAAGCTGCGAATCGTAATCTCTTTTTCAAAGACATCTCCGGGGAGAATATCTACTAAATCAATGTAGTACTCTCCCTCAGAGGTGGCATACATCCCATCGGAATCGCCGATCACCATGCCGGGGGGAAGTGCTTTTGCCGCTTGCACAGTGGACATGCCGCAAAAGAAGAAACAAAAACACAGGATACTACTAAATAAAATCCTAAGTTTTCTCAACCTCTGTCACCTCTCCCTTCTTTTCATGGCGTGCTCATAGCCTAGATGCCTGCTTTAAGTTTGTTTACAATTGCTAATGTATCGCCTGTTGGTGTTGAACCGCCACCTAATTCCCAACCTGCTGAATCAGTTAGTGCATCCGCGTTGGCTTGAACGGCTTCCATTTTCACTACTAAATCGTAAGAAGCATTCGTATACTCTGTACCCATTGCACTTTCAAAGACTAGTTTCTCCAATAGATTCTTGGTTGTTTCACCTGATTTCACTGGTACAGTGTAGTAGAACCAACCATCATCCTTGTTGTATACCCACTTGTCACTACCTAGAGTAGCGATGTCTGTAACATCTGCACTGTAGCCGATCTTGATCTCACTCTTACCTAAACCTTTGGTATCTGCTTGAACGTCTTTTTTACCTGTTGCTGTTGGGATTTGATTCGTTACTGTTGCTGGTGTAACCGCTGGTAGGTCTGTAGCGGCAGCATAGCCTAATCCACCGAAGGTATAGTCATAGTCAACACTGTAACGGACACCGTCTGTTCCCAGCAACGCGCGACCGGTTGCTGCACCGTCTTCATCTGGTAGAGATGATTTTGCCCAGTTGACAGTGGTATTCTTGTACCCATTTTCGTAGTAACCGTATTTCACATTGGTCAAGGCAAAGTTCCAGTCTTTGGCATCCAATTTGCTGTTTTCATTGGTTACTGAGATATCGAAAGTCATGGATTGGTATTTATTTTTACTTGCATCGTAACCAGTATCGCCAGGATTTTTTCCATTGTTGTCCGTATGAGTAAAGTATTCATGCATCATTTTTGCTTCATAACTAATTTTTTCAGCACCAGTAACTGGGTCAACCGTCTTTCCACCCTTAACCAATAATTTTGCATTGTCATCTGCTGGCGTTGCCAACCCAGTAATTTGTCCAGCTGGCACTTGGACAAAGCCATCTTTATAGGTTTGGTCTCCATTGAAATTAATTGGCATATGTTTGTTCAATCCTGAATCATTCGCTACATAGGTGTATTTTGCACCCGTAACTGAACTTGGATCATACTTTTCTGCACCTAATTTGTCCAAATGTTTCAACACTTCTTCATAAGAAACTCGAACAAATACACTCGCTGTACCAGTATTCGATACGGCAACTTCTTTAGTTGCTTCAGTTCCTGGTACCAATGGTTTTGGTTCCCAGGTTTCCTTTACTGTCACGCTGTTGTCACTTACTGCTGCAGATTCCGCCCGGTTAATCCGTTGATCCTGCGCAGTAATCCAGGCGAATGTCCCGGAGATGGCTGCGATTAACGCCAAAGCCGCTGCGGCAGCCATCAGCTTTTTCTTTTTACTATTCTTCTTCATTCCTTTTTTCCTCCTATACATCCTTTTTTCTTTTTATATAAATACTTGTACAAACAAGTAGTTATACCCCTCTTGGATAATTCCTTTGTTTGGTGGGTCTTCTCACTGGTTCTGGCTGTAGAAAATATGCCTTCAAAACTAGGAAGAAGCCAAAGGTAGACAAGACACATACCAGACATAACCACAGATTTTCCTGTACAAAGTTCAAGACACTCCCCATTTTAGGAATGACAAAGGTGACTTTTCCGTAAACTCTGTCAGCAAAGATTGGTGGATCCTTACTGTTATTGGCGTCCCCTTTGGTAACGATGTAGTCACCTTCTTGTCCGTTTAATTCAGTTAATCGCTCCACCATTCTATGGGTCAGATAACGATCGCCTTCCCCAACCTGAAAAGTGACAATATCTCCTTCTTTGACTTGACTGCCATCGGTCATCTTCACTAACACAATATCTCCCGCATAGAATCCTTTCGACGGAGAATCCGGCTGTGGTGCCATCGAATCTGTCAAAACCTGGTAAAAGCGATAGCCAAAAATAGCCGCATCGGACTTTTCACTAAAGGCAAACATCAGCGAACTCAACAAAATCCCTATCGTCAACGTGTAAAAGAACAGGTTATACACGAATAAGAAAATCTTGCGATTCGTAGATTTCTTGGCTTCTTGTAGTGGTGGCGCTCCTTGTTGGACAGGTCTAGGACGTTGTGGTCGCGCTCTTGGCGGTATTGATTGATTCTGATCATAAGGTCGCGACCGTTCATATCTTTCCGATACCCTTCGAGAAGGATAGGAACCTCGGACGGGTGGAACCTCTCGACGAGGATAGCAGCCTTCTCGTCCTCGATTAACTGGTCGTTGCGGTGGATAGGATCTTCGATCGTCATACTCATCTTCGTAATAGTCATATCTTCTTGGTGGTCGGTGGCTCGAAGGGGCCCTGTCACGATACGGTGGTTCATCAAATTCATAGTCATGATCCCGGTATTCACGTTGTCTCGACATATCTCCCCTTCTTTCATTGGACACTTCGATTGCCAGATAGCTGCTTTGCCGGTCTTTGGGCAGTCGGTGGAAGCATGACTGCTGTTTGTGTTGTTTCACTAACAATAATTGGCTGCTTCCTATTCTCATTGGAAGCTTTCACTGTTTGTTTTTCTTCCGAATTGTTTTCTGGTTTAATTGGATCATTGGCTGATTGTTCATGCTTCACTTCAGTATTTTTCGCTGGATCGTTATCGTAGGTTGTTAAATCGTATGCATCAATTAAAGCAATCAATTTCTTGTCGTAGGATGTATCTGTCGCGTATTTTCCAGTTAAAGCCTTTGCCGCTTCTTGATACGTTGCAGCAGTTGATTTCCACGTTCCTTGGTAGAAACCATCATTGCCTGAGAGACCATTTTTCAAAAGGGTTGCGTAATCTTTTAAGGATTCTTTATAGCTTGGATACTGTCGAAAAGCCGATTGAATCGTATACAACTCTCCATTCCCTTTATCTTCTTGTGTTTTGAAAGACACCTGCTTGCCTTGATAACTGCCTTTGATCCCGAACAGATTATGATAAGGTGGCTGAGCTAACTGACTGTTGCCTGATCCCGTTTCTAGTATCGCTTGAGCAATCATGACCGAAGCATATAAATCTTCCTGCCAAGCAATTGCTTGCGCATCTTTCCCTATGACTTGAATGAAGATTTCGGTTGTCTGATTTTTACTTACCGAGAATTGGTAGTTTTCTTCTACTTTTTTAGTAGGTAGTGCTGTTTGAATCTTAGCTTGAGCTGTTTCTAGAACAGATGATGAAGAGTCGAGTGTCTCTTCCGTTCTTTCTTTTTGTTCATTTGAATTTGAGGTAGTTGACTCTTGTGTTTCATCTCTCTTGCTTTCTCCCATTAAAGAAGTCTCTGAATATATCGTTGACGCGATCGATTCCTGGGCTGCGCTGCTGCTAGTGCTATTCATCATAATTGATGCTGTTTTTTCCTGTCGCAAAGTTGAAACAGTGGATTCCTTTACCTCTGCCAATACGATTTGCATGGATGCCTGGTAAATAGTAAATAAGAAAACACTCATCCCAAAACCAACCAATAAGACTTTACCTTTCATTGGATTTTAGCCTTTCCTGAGGATGTGATCGCGGCTTTCCTCTTGGCCGCCTTGTTTTAGCTGCCGCTTGTTGCAGTCTTAAAAGAACACTATGATAATGCAGCGCGGTTATTCGTAAATAAACAGCCAATAGCATTAATAGCAATAGTAAGAAAAGCTGACTAACCGTCACTACCTCTTGAAAATCTGTAAAATAGAAGAAAATTCCTAATACAAGAACTCCTAACAGCACCACCAAGGAAAACAACCAGTAAACCCAATACCAAAAGGTGTACCATTCAATTTTTTCTTGCAATGTTTTCATTTATTACTGTTCCCCTCTTGGACGATACCTAAAATTTGTTTTTCTGAGACTAATCCGAAAATTCGGCTGTCTTTAGAAATGGTGCGATTGTCTCCCAAAACAAAGTAATAGCCTTCTGGAATTGGTTCCTTTGAGATACTCTCCCAAACAAAGTCCTCTGTTCGATAGGCGAAAGTGTCGGCTATTACTTCATGGTTAACGAGTAACTCACCAGCTTGATAATCAATTCGTTCCCCTGGCAAACCAATTACTCGTTTTAAATACAACTCATCAGGGGAATCTGGTGGATGCAACACCACCACATCGAAACGTTTCGGCTTGCGATGGGCTTTCACTTGGACAATCTCTTGTTCCCAATAGGTGGGATTCATGGATTCCCCACTGACAAAATATCTTGGATACAACCAGTAATAGGTCCGGAATGCAACAAGAAATACGAAGTAACAAATAACAAATATGCCTGCCAGCTTTGAAGCTATTGACCACTGAAATCTCCGACCTCAGCCAACCTCCTGAGCTTCTTTGACTGGCGCATCCTGTTGTTCTCGAACCATTCGTTCCAGCAAAGCACTTTCTCCTTGAAGCAAATCAAAATAGGCTGCCTTACTTAACAAATTGTCATAATCCATCTTCATTAGTTTGACGTAGGGTTTTCTGAACCACGGTCTGGCATGGACCTTGGCTCGTGATTCAATCACCTGGCACTCATACAGTACAAAGTGAATATCTCTCGCCGAAAGATTCGCTTTGATTTGTTTGACTTGATCTCGTTCGTAAACTAGCTTATTGCCGGTAACGGTCATTTTTTCGGTTTTATTCACCAGCTCACCATTGAGATTCCACATCTGTTCCAAAAATCTTGCCTTCTGTAGCAGATAGGTATACTCCCGCAAGCTGATCTTGATTCGTTTATCCCAATCACTTTCTTCTTTGCTCTCTTGATTGAAGTATTGAATCCCGCTGTAAAGCATGGAGAGCTCCAGCTTCTCGATTACCATTTCCAGCTTTTGATTGACCGCTCGTAACCTAGCCTTACTTTGACTTTCTTGTTTGACTTCTTCCTGTTGGACTCGGTTAACTGATACTTCTGCTTCCTTGACCTGTTCTGCTACTTCCTTAACTGGAATAGTCTCAACCTTTTCTGTTACTTCCTTCGACTTAGGTGGTACATCTGACAAATGCTGCCCTGCCAATTCAAGCAATAACTGTTCTGCTCGTTCTAAAGCTTCTTCGGCAGACAAAGGAAACTGTTGTGTCAGGCTCTCCTCTAAATGAATCGCAAAGGGAAACCCGACTTCGCGAAAAGTTAATGGAATAAAGTCAAATCGATAGACCCGTCGGCCATACTTGGGTTCTTCCGTTTGGGCCTTGATCCAAGCAAATTGTGGAAAGAACTGATGCAGCGACTGCCAAAAACCGGTCCAATCAAAATAGTCGGTTGGCAACAACAACTCCACATGATAGCTGCTGTTCATCAAACGAAACAACTGCTCAAAGTGCTGATAAATCTTTTTCCGCTGGTCCTCGTTTAAGGTGCCATGCGGTGCATATAAATATTCACATGCCCGTTCAATTTCTTCTAACAGCGGCTGTGAAACCAACACTTCTTGCATAGCAGGAGCTGGTGTTGGATAGAGGGCGAGCTGATTCTGTGCTTGTTTCACCAAACCTCATCCCCTCTTCTATTCGTCATCCAACAAGTTGTCGCTCGTTGCTAACAAACGCACAAAAAATTGGGTAGTTTCTTCTTGAACTGAACGCAGACGCTTGCGGTAATTCCTGATTTCCTGCTTCATCACGCGTAATTCCAGTGAAGCATCGTGAATCACTTGATGGGCTTCCTGTTCAGCTTGGCTGCGAATTCCTTTAGCTTCGTATTCTGCTCGTTCCAAAATCGCTCGTTCCTGTTTTTTGGTTTCAATCAGGATCGTCGCCAATTCTGCTTTCATGTCTTCATTTTCCTTCTGGGTTTGTCTCAAGGTGTCAATTTGGCGTTGGGCCTGAGCCAAGGCTTCACTTTGATGAGTTTGATCCTTTTGAAGGTCGTTTTTCAATTGAGACAGTTGCTCCTTCAATTCATTGATTTGTTGGTCCTTTGCTGCCAGCTGCACTTGGATTTTCTGTTGATTTTCTGTTTGCAGGGCTTGGAGCTCGTGTTTCTTTTCTTCCTGCAAGGCTTCTATTTGTTGTTCTGCTTTAGTTTGATACTCCTGGAATGCTTGATCTTTTTCAGTCAGGGTAGTCGCCATCCCTGTCATTTCAGTTTGCTTGACCTCCAACTGGTGCTTCAGCTGAGCCACTGTTTCTTCCAAACGCTCGATCTCTTGTTGCAGTGGCGACTCTTGTCGTACAGGTTGCTCTTCCTCGAAAGCGGGTGAGTGCTTTGGTTCAGGCTCACCACCATAACGAGTGTCATAACGCTCCTCTGCAGAAGGTTCTGCTCGTCTGCGTGAGCGCCGATCTCCACGGTCATAGTCCCGATAATTTTCTACTGGCCGCTCATATTCTTCTTCGGGATACGAGTCATATCCGTAATCATCTTCGTACCCTTCGTCATATTCGTCGTAATAGTAGTCGTCTTGATTCGTTTCTTGATAGCTATCCTTCTTCTGTTTGCCAAATCCAAACATGCCGCTTCCTCCTCTATCCACTAACTCCTAAATACTGCTTTTTGATAATTCTGCTTGTTTCATCTATACTTTTAGCAAGCACAAAAAAGCTGCTTTTTTCATAGTCTTTGGAAGACTATGAAACCTCCCTAAAGGCTTATCAGACCAACAAAAAAAGACCGTCCTTTGACGGTTGTTGACGGTATAAAAAATGTATGTACTCTTTTTCATCACTTCAATTAAACAATTTCTCCGGAAAATAAAACAACCAGTCACACAAAGACCGGAAAATCCTTGAACCATTACCTCACCTTCGAAGAAAGCGCTTAACTAGAAAAAGATAAAAAAAGCCTCCCCAATGAAGAATATCGTCTTTTTTGAAAACGGTTTAGCTAATTGCCTTCTCCATTTGACCAACTACCTGGAACCGTTGTTCCATGAGAGAACCTGCGTATGTATCTAAGGTCATTTGCGTGGAGCTATGTCCCATTAAGGCGCTGACACTCATGATATCCCCACGACTTTCTAAGCAGCGAGTCGCAAAGGTATGTCTCAATTGATGAAAATGGATTGTCGACAATTTAGCTTTTTCACGGATCTTATGAAAATGATAGGTCAACAGTCTTGGCTCTACCGGTTTCTCATGATTGGTGAGAACAAATTTGCCCTTTGACCGCTGTTTCTGTTTCAACAACACTTGCTTTAGCAGTTGACTCATTGGAATCAAGCGCGTGGAAGAAGCTGTTTTTGAACTGGTATAAACTAACTCAGATTTCTTTCCATTGAATACCCCGATGATACGCTGCACCGTTGAATGAACATGAATCAAGTTGTTTTCAAAATCAAGATCTCCCCAAGTAAGAGCAGAAATCTCTCCGATTCTCAAACCAGCATGAAGAGCCAGCAACGTTGCGATTCCGCGCCCTTTCTTTTCCGACAAAGCCAGCGTTTCCAAGCCTTTTTGTTCCTGTTTTGTAAGGGCCTGATTCTTATTCTTCACCAGTTTAGGCAGCTTTACTGAAGCAAATGGATTCTCATTAATCATTTTTTTTCGGATGGCTAGATTGATGCATTGTTTGGTAATGCGGAAGACCGCATGAATTGTTGAAGGCTTCAATTGGCGTTTTTCTAGGTCTCTTAATAAGCTTTCTGCCGCAGCTTCATCTAGTTCATTCAGACTATATTCCCCAAGTACTCCTAGTACATAATGTTCCAATTTATGCTCATAATTCGCATAGGTGGACTGCTTCACATTGGCTTGAACCTCCTGAAGCCACAGGTAGGCCCACTCGTTAAAACTGATTGCAGCAGTTCCCTGATTATTTTGGATAAATTGATAATGCAGCTTTAAGGGGTACAGCTTTTCACGGACTTCTTTTAAAGTCTTGCCGTACACTGATCCGTACATAGTTTTGCCTTCTGCGTTTTTGCCTTTGGAATAGCGGCCCTCCCAGCGTTTGTCTTTGCGGCGATAGATATTTTCACCTCTGCGCATGTCTTCACTTCTTTCTATTATATTCATTAAGGACGTGATTTTTGACGGTGAATAGATTTTCCGTCTATTTCAAGGGATTCCTACTCTGTTAACCAGAGCAAGAAGTTCCAAAGAAATAATTTTAATTATTTTTATAAAACATATTGCGTATTTCTACCTCCTAATCTATAATTAGACTAGTTAATAATCCATAAATATAAATAAACATAATTACTTACGAAATCATCTCATAGTCTTCCAAATACTATGAAATAAATTCAATTCTTTCAGTCATTCATCATTATTGAATGGCTTTTTTATTTCCAAAGATTAATAACCCCTTGTACATTATATAGATTAACCAAGCTAAAAAAACGATAATTTTTGTTAGATACATCAAAAAAGTCAATGAAAATTAGTTTTCTACCTCAACCCACTAAATCTCTGGCTGCTTCCCTTGCTATTCACCAAAATAAATAAGCATCTGCTAATGAAGTTCAGCCTTCCGCAAATGCTTAATTACTGTTTTATGATATTAGTAGGACAGGCTCTTATCAGCTGGTAATGACGAATTTTCAAAACGAATCAATTCGTTTCTAACAGCTCTCATAGGAATGGTCCTAATTTTACAGTAGTTACTTACTCTGTATATTAATCATCGCAATTCCTGTATACAAAACCCTTTATCCGAAATTCACAAAAACGTTCAATCTCTGATTGAGCGTCAGACCATGAAAGTCGGACTGCTAACGGTAGAACACTTCTCCTCGATTATTCAATTGTCTATTTCAACACAAAAGCGCCGCCATACTCTTCGCTGGCGGCGCTTTATGTGAAATACTCATAGATTATACTCGCTTGAAAGTCTGTATCCCTTTTGTTTCTCAGAGTTTGTCCAAGTTCCATAATTTCACTCCAATTAGTCGTTTAAATGTCATTCAAACTAAACAGTCTATTCACAATTCGGTCATATCTTCCAGGTATTATATATTCATACCAACAAACAACCCTAACACTTTTTCATTTTTAACTCCTTTGCTAGTCGGCCACCCACCGACTAGCTTTTTTTGTTTTCGATTAGGTGTTGTAGCTTATTCTCGCTTTTTCAGTCAACACAATTTATCCTCCACCTCGAGTATTTACTTCTCTTGAAAAGAAAGTTCTTATCTTCTTCCCATCAGAAAAATAGGCCATCCCAAAGAAGCAAAATAGGCTAATGTTTAAAAAAATCAATCGAACAAAAAAATGAGAATTAGCTTGAATAACAAGCAAAAAGCCGAACGATTTTATCTCTATTCACTGAGATAGAATCATTCGGCTTTATTGTGCTGATTTCTCTTCAAAGAGACTTTTAGATTGTCATCTTTTCTATGGTTTTACGATTCAATTATAATTTTTAGATGTTATTCTGATGAGTAAAGCCCCAACTTGACCCTCCTCGGTTGACGGTTATAGCATGAGTGATGCCACAAGCAGAGGTAATTTGTAATACGTAATATCCCATTCGGAACTCCCTTTACTCCCAGCAGCCATTGTCTCCTTAGTAGTATCAGTTGTGTTCACTGAATAAGGCAATTGTCATCAAGATAGTTAAAGCCAATTTTTTCATTTTCTATTCTCTTTTTATTAGTTGGATAAAAAATACAGTTAGTCCAGATATCAGTATGACGAATATGGATACAAATCCGAACCTTTCGAAAAACAACTTTGAAAATACCGGAAACCCCATAAAAGTCGGAAAGAATATCAACAGAGCAATGAATACTGATATTAGCCCACTTGCAAAATTCAACCATTTTTTTCTTTTAACAGTGATTAAAAGCACGATTAGTGTTGTCACATAGGTATAAATGATGGGGAATTTTATAGAGAATACCTGAAATCCAGTATAGTCTAAAAGTCTGTATAACGATTGGCTCATAACTATATCTTTATACCACGTTAAGGGAAGTAACAGAGCAATAGACAAAAATAGCACAACGGGGAAATAAGTTTTGTATTTCATAGAGGCACCTCTTCCCTAAGGTAAACGTTTATAAATCAATTATATCATGCTCTTACTTTCCCACTCCCTCTAATTTTTCACATCTTTGAAAATTAATAAATAATTTCACTGTTGTTAAACAATAGGAATGGTCCTAATTTTACAGTAGTTACTTACTATATATATTAAGCATCGCAATTCCTGTATACAAAACCCTTTATCCGAAATTCACAAAAACGCTCAATCTCTTCCTGATTGAGCGTCCCCGTTTCATCATCTAAATAACCGACTGAGGAGAATAAAGCTGCGCTTCCTGTTCTTCAGCTAACCAGCGTTGATAAAACTCTTCATTTAGCTTATAACCTCTGCCCCATAAGGTAGTTATGATTTCATGAGTCACCCCAGCATGTTCAAACTTTATTTTGATTTTATTAATCAAACAAGATAGCTGACTCATATTGGACGAGGTTTGTCCGTCCTCCCACAGATATTCGCACAACTCCTGTCTGGATAATACACCACCATGACTTTGTGCCCATAATAATCGTTCAAATACCTTCTTCTCTGTTTTGGAAAAGGTCTTGTGAACTTTTTTTAACATACCAGCCTCTTCTGTTACGACTTCACTCATTGGAAAACTCAAAATTTGATTCGTCCCCACCCGTTGATCTTCCAATAGGCGGATTGCTTCTACTAGTCCTTCTCGCAGCTCTTGAATGGTCGGACTTTTAGTAATCCAATGATGAATCCCCTGCTCCTGCCACATCGCCTGTTCACTGGATGGCAAAGGTTCGCCCACCCGTATAACGGCTAGTGAATAGCGATTTAAAGTTGGCAAAAGTTGTTCAGCTTCGCTGTTGCTGACTGTTTCGCTGATAATTACCAGTTGGAAATAAGCGATGACTGGTGACATTCTTCCTTGCTGTAGAGATTGAATCAAATCAGCGGAGCATAAGACTTCATAATTCAAATAGTGAAGCTGCTGAATCAAGGGTTCTTCGGATAAAACATTTTTGGTTAAAATAAGTACATGTTGCATAAGGTTCCACCTTCTCTAGTGTTTAGATTTTTTTATTGCTTGCTTTGGCTCAGCTGCTTCATCACTATCGACTAAGACATTCCATAAAATAATTAACGTGACCACGATGCAAATTAAGACTTGAATCCAAATTTGATCAAAGTAAGCCTCCACTAACTTGATACTGAAAATTGCCAGCAGGAAACAAATGACCAGGATAATGGCTAATTGTAGTTGCTTCAATTCCTGTTGAATCCGATAGACCGTTTCTACTGGCACTCGTTTTCGCTGGGAGATTTGACGAACGGACATCTTCTCTACCAGCAACCAAATGACTTCTCGATAGAGTTTGCGAGCTTCTGGTTCTTTACTAAATAATGAATAAGCATCCTTACTGCGGCTTCGTTCTTTGCCTACCTGAACTAAATATGGATGAAGGATACGATCATTGCGAACAGACCAGCTGAAAATTTGGCGCCATTCTTCCAAACTTAGTTCCGGCATGTTTAAGACTACCAGTTCCATTTCAAGCGCCTGCAGCTTATCTAAACAAGCCAATAGCTGGCGATAATCTCGCGAAAGAACGTCAAGCGAAGCCACCACGAGTACATCCCCCGCTTTGGAAAAATCCAAAAGTGCTTGAAATTCACTCACAGGAGAAAACAACGCTTCTGCCTCTTGATGACCATCTGAGAACATCTCATCTACTAAATAGTCTTCTAACAAATCCAATTGTTGGGTAAACTGATAGCCGCGTGCATAGCCTAGATTCATCGCCGTTGGCCTCTTTCTTCTCCATTTTTCTGTTTCCGTGGTGGTTGTTTAGCGCCAGGAGGCCGTTTTCTACGGGCCAACTGAGCTACTTTTTGTTCCAATTCACGTTGTTTTTGAAGCAAATTAACTAGTAAGTAGCTTTGAACCAGCAGCACTAGTCCCAGCACTAATAATAAAAGATACACCACCGCTTGTTTCTTCCTCTCGTTTACTCAGTAATTTTTCCTAAGTCATTGTGTTTGTAATCCCAGCTGTAGGGTTGCGGCTTCCCGTTGTTTGTGCCATTTGGTTCTAGATAGAGAGTGATCCAGAATTCACCTTGATCATAAATCTCTTGGCGACTTAAGGATATCTTGTCATCAGTATAATCTGGCGTATTTGTATGACTTGCTTGATCATTCGATAGAGAATAACCACTTACCTTATAGAATTCTGGAACAATCACAGATAGTTGTACTTGGTCTTGTGCATCCGCTAAATGGTTAGTTGCAAAAATCACCTTAGTGAATTCTGGATTGTTGTTTTGCTTATCCGATGAAATTTTTGTATTTAATTGATAATTTCCATTTATTGCAGGACTGCCACTATTGTGAGCTTGGTGTTGTACCTTCAAATATCCTTCTTTAGGAACAACTAGGTCAGTATTGGAATTGACAATCACTTGCCGGATATTTATGTCTGCTTTTCTCAAGGAATAGATTAGTTTCCCTTCTTGATACGTATTGGTTACTGTGTAAGAAAGACCTCTTTGCGCTCCGTCCGAATCCTGCGCTTCAAGAAATGTATAAAACTCCAACTCTTTTGGTTGAACTGTAATGGCTTTTCCAAGCCGCAATTCTTGATCATAAAGAATATCGCCTAATGGCAATGCCCCACCTTTGTCATCGTAAGCCTTCAAAGAAATTTTTTGAGGAATTGCCGCACTCCAGCAAAGATCTGTAATCTCTTCGCCTTCGGTTTGACCACCATATTCGGAGAACTCAACATAATATCCCTTCATGTTAATCTCATTGTATGTCCACTCTCCCTGCAAATCATTCCAAAATTTCTTTTTAGCTTGGGCAAATTGTAACGCATATTCATTTCCACCACTATTGTTAGGTTCTGTTGAAGAAAAGGCGCTATATGCACCTGAAGGTGTGTAACTTTCATTTCGCACTTTCCCTACAAAAAAAATCTTTCCTGTCTCTGGGCCATTTGCCCAGTACCATTCATCATAATTTGTATCATAATCCTCGGACCTTTGAGGCACCGTTTCTTCATCATTAATTTTAGTTCCATTCCTTAATCTACCTCTTGTCCCACCTAACCAGCCTGGCTCTTTAGCAATATTTTCAAAAATAAAATCATGTTCTTCTTCTGACATAATAGTCGCTAAATATCCAGTCAATCCTCTGTAGGTCAACTTCTTAGCACTATTATAAGCTTGAAACCAATTCTTCCCAGGAGCTGTAAACTCTGGCATAAACACGTAATAATGTGCCACTCCGTTTTCATCTATCCACGAAGTATATACCTTCTCATGTAGGATAACTTTAATACTTCCTGAATCATTTACTGGATTTTTTATTGTAAATAATAGACTTTCAAGAAAATCCTTAATAGTTGCTGCAGCATTATTGTCTTCCATCGCAAAACTAAAAGAATAATAGTCATCGGTTTCACTGTTCTCAAATGAATACCAGTCGGATGGTAGAGTTAATGAAGTAAAATTCTTGATCTCTGTGTTCTTTGGAATTTGTATTTCAATGGATTTCATCTTGTCACCAATTGAAGGATCAATAGCCACATCTACTAGCTTAGCTTCATCTGCGGTTCGTTCAACTTCAAAATCTACTGGCTGTATTAAATCTTTAATTTGATTACTAGAGACAGTACTAATATTATTCGCCCGATCTACTGCTAAAACATGAACATACTTTTCAGAGGTATTCTTTTCAGAAATAGTTGTCAGTGCAGAAGTATCATAGTCAACCGAATCATCATCAGGAGCAACATATATATCATATTCACTAGGATCAATGCGTCCATACTCATCTTTTAAACTTTCAACTCTAGTTGCCAGATTCGTTGTTGGGGAATCAGTCACTTCATAAAAATATCCGGCAATATTACTAATAATGTTTTCTTTTACCACATCTGATTTTTTTAATCCAGCATCTCGAGTATCTGCTTCAACATAAAATTGATACTCTTTTCCTTTATCTTTAGCATCCATTTTGATACTTAATGTTTCATCACTTCCACAGCGAATAATAGTTTCTGGTTTTTCAGGCACTTTGTCATCCAAAACAGAGTAATCTGTTGCATTATTCTCTAAAGAAACTTGTGCTAAATTATACAACGTATTTGCTATGATCTTTCTTTCATCTATAGAGGATTGACTCATACTATGCCCTGTCTGAATCATTGCAAGATTATTATTCGTGATTAAATAATAATTCCCATCTCCGCCTGAAGTATTGATGTTACTACTAAATGGAGCAATGAAAGATAACCATTTAGTTAATTTTGAGTTTGCTGGAATAGATTGATTAAACGTATGCGTTTCAGGGATACTTAATTCAGCTCCATTTGGAATTTCAAAAGGGTATTTCATTAAATAACCGTCATTATTTACTTTTATTTTTTCACTACGAATACGAACAATAATGTTGGGAGCTACACTACTAGGTAGGGTTATACCTAATTGATTTGCAAACTTACCAAATTGTGGTTTCCCTTTTCCACCAGTTATTACACCAGTAAGAGTATCGTGACCAAAAAGCACTCCCCGATCGGAGTCTATATATTCTTGTACAGCTTTTGCTCCAATTGAAGAAAGATCACAACTATAAAACCAATCCCAACTTCCAAACATTACTACATCATACTGATATTCACCTGAGCCGTTCTTTAAATAGTTATTGGGATTTGCATTGAAATCCGTGATTGTGACAGGTGTTACCTGAATCAAATTTGTGTTATCATTTGCCTTTAATTCTAAGCTGTCCATCCAAGTTTTAAGAGTATTAGAAGCTTCTATATCAGGATAAACATTCAACACCTTAATACTCTTCCCATACGAAAGTGATCGAATCTCCCAATTTATCCCGTTTTCAGACTGATAAAGCTTATATCCAGATTGTGTCAAATTTGGAATACTGTCCCAATCAAGTTGAGCATAATTTCGCTTTGCAGTATTATCCCATTTATTATTTGCTGTCAAACGAAATTCTCCCGTTGTTACTACTGTAGAAGCCTCAATTTTTTCCGTGTCTTTCTTCGCTTCTGATTGAAATAACCAAACTCCTGCTACAATTAAAAGTGCTGCAAGTGAACAAAAGATACTTCTGTGAATCCATGTTTCTATTCGATTTTTTTTTCTTTTATTCATCTTTCTAAACCCCTTTTCTCCAATACTCATCAAATCAATGCTTTAGTCGTAAAACACTCACCTCATGAGTGTTGTTTCGTTTACTTAGGACACAGTGGGGAAACTGTATCCTGTTAGTCCTCTACTTTTGTTTTTAGTACATCATCTACATCTTTTAATGGCGAGCTGGTCGGTGTGGTACCTTGCCACCAAGCATCACGGTAAGCAAATTCCGCACAATTGACGGCTTCAACTTTCAAGGTGATGGTTAGCGTCGCTTGTTCATAACGGCTACTTAGTTGGTTAGACAATTTTACCTTCTTAAACAGATAACTGGTGTATTCTTTAGGTTTTACTGCTTCTTTATAGTAGTAATACCCATCCTCACCTTTAATCCAATCCGCTGAAGCCATCTCCTCCAGTTCAATATCCGTTCCTATATTCAATGGCAGAACCTGTTTGTTTTGCTCGTCACCTACAATTTTTGCCCGTACTTCTGGTAAGACCATTACCCGAACAAATTGTTTGATTGTCCCAGTGTTTTTGATTCGGACTTCTTTGGGAACTGCTGTATTCTTGGGTATTTCCGTAAGATCTTCATCGAAGTTTTCTTCAAACAGCTGAGTTTCCACCTGTCCAATTTGGAAATCATTTTCTTTACGATCAGATGCGGTCATCGCCGCATACACTAGGTAACTGCCACCAATCAATAAACCAACACAAGCAATCGCAATAACCAGATAAAATCGGCGGTGAATAGTTTTGTTTTTTTGCATTATCCTCCGCCTCCTTGATTACTTTTACTCATATAGACCAGCTGATCCTTATACATTTCCTCCACTGGACTGCCAGTGATTCCCCAATCACTTAGGAGTGATTCTGTAATATCATGGGCATCCATTTCTGGAACTAACTTATAAAGGGCGCCTTTGTACTGATTGGCATACCCAGCATCCAAGGTGATGCTTTCTAACAGATTAACTGTCAGATTGTCCTTATGAGGTGTTGCTGGATCATCTTTTGCCTGCAAGACTTCAGAATAATAGAAGAATCCTTCATGATAAAACCAGTAGTTTTCTTCTCCTACTGTATCGTCAAGATCATCAAACACCTTCGCTGATTGAAAGTTCAACCGAAAAGCAGACAATGGTTCTGTTCTTGCCGCTTTATAAAGATAGTCGTGATCTTGTACACTGGCATTGGCTACATAATGCTTCGTTCCATCTACCGAATAGACATTACCGATCTCCCAAGTACTTGTATCTTTTGTGTCAATTAACGTATCATTCTGCTCATCCAACTCATGAAGGGTCAGATTCGCATTCCCGTTTAGAATGTTGACATCCTGTCGGTGATTATCAGTCGTGTCGACTTCAAACCCTACAAAGAACTCTTTAAAAGACAGCCGGACAATTGCCGGTGTTTCTCCATCATTGGTCACTCGAACAGCCTTGGTTTGAGTCGTTCCTGGTGCCCAATGAAAGACTTGGTTAAAGTCTTCATCAATTCGAGCAGACAACTTCCGTCGATTGGCTTCTGTTCGATTCACTCGTTCATCCGCTGAAGTAATCCAAGCGTACGTACTGCCTATAATCAAAAGGAAGCTCAACACGAGCGAGAAGCAGGCGAACAGGGCTTTACTTTTAAGAAATACTTGAATTAAATGGCGCCGTTTTTCTTTTGGGGTCATCCCTGTTCCTCCTCTCGTCGTTTTTTCCATAAGAACAAGGCAATCAGTACAAGCAATAGGCCGCTGAGAAACATATACACCATTTCTTCACCGGTTTGCGGCAATCGTTTGCCAGAGCCGGAGGTATGGGGAGTCCCTCCAGCTGCTGGCAACGTTCCACGACCGGGCCCTGAAGTTGAATCAGAAGGAACCGTCGGTGTCGACGAATCGGACGTCGAAGGTTCTGTCGGTTTAATCGGCTGTTGATCCTTGGTTCCCACAAAGGTCCAATAGAATTCCAACCGACTTTGTTCTCTCAGGTCTTCATTGGTTAATGCAGAATCCATAGTAAAGGTTGCCTGCAACACCTTATCCGTACCATACGTGCAAACACCCAACTCCAACGGTGTCTTCGACCAGTCGAATTCACCATTGCCCAATAAGGGGCCTTGATAGATCTCCTTCTCATCCAGTACCAACGTCAACGTGATATGGTCTTTCCACAACACGGAACCACTAGAGGAAACTTCTTCTACCAACAGACCTAGAGAAAAAGGTTCCTCTAGATCCAAACTGCGAATCGTAATTTCTTTCTGATAGCTTTCACCTGGCAGAATATCCACTAAATCAACATAATATTCGCCTTCAGAAGTCGCATGGATGCCATCTGAATCACCAATGACAAGCCCTGGCGGCAATGTATTGGCAGCTTCACTGACTAGTCCATGACCAAAAGATAGGAGGAAAAGAGAAAGTCCCAGTAAACAACGGATGATTGATTTCGGGTATTTCATACACCTCCCCCTCTCTAGTCCTCATTTTTATGCACCAATTCGTTCAACTAGCTTTTCAACAATCTTGCCTGTCGTACTATCGTCCGCTGCACTGCCTAATCCCCAACCTGATGTATCTTTCAACGCTTCTTCAGTGGCTTGGATCGCTTCCATTTTCACCACTAAATCATAGGTAGCATTGGTATATTCGCCGCCTAATTCTTTGTCATAGATCAATTTTTTCAACAAGTCAGGCGTTGTTGCGCTTGGTTTCAATGGTTCAGTATAGTAGAACCAGCCATCCTCTTCGTTGTAGATCCAGCTAGTTGCAGCTAAATCTTCAACCTTGGTAATAGCTGTTCCATACCCGATACGGATATAGTTCGTACCCAAACCTTTTTTATCTGCCTGCACGCCTTTAATTTCTTCATTAGCAAGTGGAATCTGATCTGAATCTGTTGCTTTAGTTGGATCTGGAATAGACGCAATTCCTAATTTTTCAATCGTATAGTCATAATCGACCCCATGACGATTACCTTCTGTGCCCAGCAAAGCATGTCCTGTTTTAATGTTATCTTTATTCGGTAAAGAAGATGTTGCCCAGTTCACCACGGCATTTTGGTACCCACCTGCGTAGTAACTGTATTTCAAATCACTAACGGTAAATTTCCAATCTTTTGCAGCGAGAGCTCTGTCAGGAATATCTTCGGTTGGTGTAACGGTATATTGCATCGCCTGGTATTCACCTGGTGCATATTCATGAACAACCACTGCTTCGTAGCTAACGGATCGCTCGTTTGTCGTAGGATCAACCGTTAATCCACCTTTGACAAATAACTTCGTATTTGGCTCTAATCCAGTTACTTGTGTACTCGGATCGGTCACTTCAGAAAAGCCATTGGCGGCACTGATTTTATCTGCACTGTACTTAACGGGTACCGGATCGGTTAGCGCATGATCAGCATCTGGATCATATTTCGCCCCGGCAACATCCTTGTCACCATGAGAGATAACCCCTTTACTTGCCAAGTGTTTCAATACTTCTTCATAGGAAACCCGAACAAACACATTGGCATTCCCAGTGTTGGTCACACTGACTTCCTTGGTTGCTTCCGTTCCTGGAACCATTGGTTTTGGTTCCCATTTTTCATTTACAGTGACACTGTCGTCGACTACCGCCGCCGACTCCACTCGGTTAATTCGTTGTTGTTGTGACGTAATCCAGGCAAATGTCCCGGAAATCACCGCAATTAATGCCAGCAGTGCGGCAATGGCCAACAACTTTTTCTTTTTACGTTCTTTCATTTCTTTTCTCCCCCTAAAAAAATTTGTCTTTTTTTATATAATCATTTGTGTGAAACAAATGTTATATCCTTGATGGTGACGGATTCGTCTTTTCTGATGGCAGAAAGTAGGCTTTCAATACGAGGAAAAAACCAAAGGTGGACAAGGCGCAGACCAAACACAGCCAGACATTTTCTTGAATAAAGGCTAAAACAGTGCCCATCTTAGGAATAACAAACGTCACCTTGCCGAAGACTCGCTCTGCAGGTATCGGCGGATCATTGGTGTTATTGGCATCTCCTCTAGTCACGATATACTCCCCTGGTTCGCCATTTAGTTCATCCAAGCGCTCTACCATCCTATGGGTTAAGTAACGGTCGCCTTCTCCCACGCCAAAGGTCACCACATCGCCTTCTTTGACCTCAGACCCATTCATCAATTTGACAATGACAATATCCCCTGCGTAGAAACCGCCTTTCGGCGAATCGGCCTGCGGTGCCATGGAATCCGTCAATACCTGATAAAACCGATGTCCTAAAATAGCCGCATCCGATTTCTCACTGAAGGCAAACATTACCGAACTCAAGAGAATCCCAATCGTCAAGGTATAGAAAAACAAGTTGTAAACAAACGAAAAGAGTTTATGATTGGTAGTCTTCTTCGCCTGTTGCAGCGGATAACGACCCTCGTAAACAGGTTCCCTTGGATACGCTCTTTGCCGCTGAGGTGGCACTTCGCGATCATAAGGATAATACGGTCGCGAAGCAGGTCTTCTAGGTGGTTGTTCCCTCTGTCGATACTCCTTCTGTCGCCTTGGTCGTTCCCTTTGTTGCTCCGGATAGTCTCGATAGCGGGGACGCTCCTCATAGAAATAGTCGTCTTCTTCCTGATGCCTTCTAGCAGGCCGTGGTTTTGAAGGAGGACGTTGATACTCATTGGATGACCGATAATAGGGTAGTGCTTCACGATCTTCCCGCCTGCTCTCTTCTTTTTGTCTCGTCATCCTGTCCCTTCTTTCATTCCACAATTTGCTTTCCTGCGACTTGTTTCGCAGGTCGTTGTGTGACCGGTGATACCTTCACAACAGATTGCTTAGTTTCTGTTATCACTACTTGGCTTTCTTCTATAGAATGATTAGAATCATTCGTTTCAGAGGTCGGTTCCTCTGGTTTTGGTAATTCTTCTAAAGACTCAGCTGTCTCAGGTGAGGTCACTTCTGCTTCTCGATTGGGTTCCTGATCAAACTTAGTTAACTCATACGCCTCAATCAAAGCATTCAGTTTCTTATCATACGAGGTGTCTGTCGCATATTTTCCGGTTAATGCTTTAGTTGCTTCGCGATAGGTTGTTGCGACTTCCTTCCATGTCCCTTGATAGAACTGAGGATTTCCAGAAAGACCCTTTTTCAATAGAGAGGCATAATCTTCCAACGATTCCTTATAGCTGGGGTATTGTCGAAAAGCGGAACGAATCGTATACAGCTGTCCGTTGCCTTTATCCTCTTTAGTTGGAAAAGTTATTTGTTTGCCTTGATAACTCCCCTTTATCCCAAACAAATTATGGTGCGGTGGTCGAGCCAGTTGACTATTGCCAGAACCCGTTTCTAGAATCGCTTGAGCAATCATCACCGAAGCATAGAGTCCGTTGTCCCACGCAATCTGTTGGGCATCATTTCCGATTAGTTGAATAAATTCCTCCGTTGTTTGATCCTTAAGCACTGAAAATTGATCATTCGCCTTAGCATTTTTGTTCGTGCTTGGTGGTTGAATGAGTTCTGCAGGTGCTGTTGATTCAGGAATCACGGCTTCACTTGATTCTATTGAAGAAGACGCGAAACCTTCGCTTGTTTGGCTGTTTTCCTCTTGGATAGACGTTTCTACCAAGAGGTTCGATTCCCGCAGTTGACTATTGGATGGACTGCTTTGGACCGTTGAATCCTTTTCACTTTGTGCTGTCTCTTCTTGGACAATTCCAGAATCAATGGTTTCCGCCCCAACAGCTTCTTTTATCTGAGAGCGACAGCCCATTACCCCAAAGCAACTAACCAGCAAGATAATCAATGCTCGTTTATTATTCATTGGACTGCCGTCTTTCCGGTGGTCTTCGCCTTCTTGGTCGAGCCATTCGTTTTAAGTCTTGAAGTGTCGAATGATAATGCAAAGCTGTCATCCGTAAATAAATCGCCAATAACATCAGTAACAACAATAGAAACAATTGACTGACAGTTACCACTTCCTGAAAATCGGTGAAGTAAAAGAAAATTCCTAACACTAAGACACTTAACAACACCACAAGTGAAAACAACCAATATACCCAGTACCAAAAGGTGTACCATTCGATTTTTTCCTGCAGTGTCTTCATTTTCGATAGAGCCCCTCATGGACGATCCCTAAGATTTGGGGCTCGGTAATCAAACCAAAATGGCGGCTGTCGCAAGACAGTTCCCGATTATCTCCTAAAATAAAGTAATAGCCTTCCGGGATTCGATCTCGAGAAAAGTCATCCCAGTTAAAATCCTCAGTATCTGGGGCAAACGGATCGTGTACCCGCTTTTTATTGACAAATAATTTCCCATTGTGATAATCAATCCGCTCTCCTGGCAGACCAATCACTCGTTTTAAATACGTTCCTTCTGGGTTTTCTGGCGGATGCAAGACAATCACATCAAAGCGTTTAGGTTTATGATGGGCAGTAATTTGAATCACTTCCTCTTCTTTAAAGGTTGGGTACATGGACAAGCCACTGACTGAGTATTTGGGATACAGCCAGTGATACGCTTGAAAGAAACTAAAAAATATCAGATACAGTCCGACAAAAAGCAGGGCAACTTTCGTTGGAAGCGGCCATCTGCTGAAAGGATTGAGTCTCCCACCTCAACCCGCCTCCTCGGCGTCTTTTACCGGGGGATCCTGATGGTCTCGAACCATCTTTTCTAAAATAGAACTTTCACCTTGGAGTAGATCAAAATACGCTGCTTTGCCTAACAGATTGTCATAGTCCATTTTCATCAATTTGACGTAGGGCTTACGAAACCACGGTCTGGCATGAACCTTTGCCCTAGATTCAATGACCTGGCATTCATAGATCACAAAATGAATATCACGCGCAGAAAAATTGGCCTTAATCTGCTTCACCTGATCGCGTTCGTAGACCATTTTATTTCCGGTAATAGTCATCTTTTCCGTTTTATTGATTAACTCACCGTTAAGGTTCCACATTTGTTCTAGAAATTTGGCTTTCTGAAGCAAATACGTGTACTCTCGCAGACTAATCTTAATCTGTTTGTCCCAGTTGCTTTCTTCTTTCTGCTCCTGTTTAAAATATTGAATGCCGCTATAAAGCATGGAAAGCTCTAACTTCTCAATCACTAACTCCAGCTTTTGGTTCACCGCTCGCAGGCGGGCCTTGCTTTGGCTTTCGAGGTTTTCCTCCTCTTTTTGAACTCTATCGATTGATGATGTTTCGATTGAATCAACCGCTGTAGTAGTGGTTGATTGCTCTAATTCTTTCTCCAGTTGTAGGGCAGCTAATTCTTGGAAAAGCTGTTCGGCTCGTTGCAAGGCTTCCTCTGGTGCCAAGGCAAATTGTTGAGACAGGCTTTCTTCTAAATGAACCGCAAAAGGAAACCCTTCTTTTCTTAATGTCAGCGGCACAAAATCAAAACGATAGACTTGTCGTCCATATTTAGCTTCTTCCGTTTGTGCCTTTAGCCAAGCAAACTGAGGAAAGAATTGTTGAATAGCTTTCCAGAAAGCTTGCCAGTCGAACTCGCCAGGCTCTAGCAATAATTCCAAATGATAGCTGCCGTCCATCCATTGGAATAATTGTTTAAAATGGGTGTGAATTTTTTCTCGCTGCTCACTAGTTAAACTACCTTCCGGTGCATACAAATACTCACAGGCTTTTTCGATAGCCACTAATAAGTCTGTTTCAGCCAAGACATCGGTCATCTTTGGTGCCGGGGTGGGATACAGTGTTACTTGTGTCTGGTTCGTCTTCACTGTGGATCATCCCTTCTGTTACTCTTCATCTAATAGATGATCGCTGTTGGCTAATAATTTCACGAAGAATTGGGCCGTTTCTTCCTGCACTGCTCGCAGGCGCTTGCGGTAATTCTTGATTTCCTGTTTCATCACTCGCAGCTCCAAGGCCGCATCATGCATCAATTGTTGGGCTTCATGCTCGGCTTGATGGCGAATGCCGTTGGCTTCGTATTCCGCCCGTTCCAGAATTTCCCGCTCTTGTTTTTTGGATTCCACCAAAACACTGGCCAGTTCATCCTTCATTTCCTCATTGGCGGACAACTCTTGTTTCAGTTGATCAATTTGTTGCTTAGCCTCAATCAATGCAGAGGCATCGGATTCTTTTTCATCTAATTCTCGATTCAACTGTCGCACTTCTTCTTTCAAGTAAGTGAGTTGATCGATTTGTTCATTGAGCTGATTGCCTTGCAGCTCATTGGCAAGTTTCTGATCTTGAAGCTGTTGTTCTTTTTCGGTCAACGTTGTTGCCATACTCGTCAACTCGGTCTGCTTCACTTCTAATTGATGTTTTAATTGCGCCACGGTTTCTTCTAGGCGTTCAACTTCCTGTTGTAATGGCTGTTCCTTAGCAGTTGTTACTTCCTTTCGTCCTATTTGTTCCTCTTGAGAATGATCTTCCGTTCGTTGTCGCGAACGTCTGCCTCCCCGTTCATACTCGTTATACGATTCAACTGGTCGTTCGTACCCTTCTTCTGGATAAGAATCGTACCCGTAATCCTCTTCATAGCCTTCTTCGTACTCATCATAGTAGTAGTCTTCCTGTGGACCTTCTTGAAATGTCTCTTTTTTCTGCTTGCCAAATCCGAACATGCAGTTTCCTCCTCTGTCTCATCCCCGTTAGTTTTGATCTATTCATATAATTGCTCTATACTCTTATCAGTCATTCCGCTCATTTTTTTACTTGGTCTTAAGAAGACCAGGATAACTACCATAAAGACTGTCAGAACAACAAAAAAGACCGCCCTTGGACGGTCACCGACGGTGGAATCCATTGAAAACCACCTCTTCATTTTCTTGTTTTCAATAACACTGCTCAAGAGCAGGTGTTTTTAGCATAATTAATCATCGATTATGTCCTTTCAGCTGTCACAATTAACATACCTTATTTTAGGAAGCGCTTACTTGGAAAAAGCAGTAAAGTTCCTCCCAGGAACTATCAATTATAATTTTGAAAGCGGTTTATTTAGTTATAATAAACTTTTCCATTTGATTCACAACATGGATCCGCTGCTCCATCATGGAGGCGGCATAGGTATCTAACGTCATCTGAGTAGAGCTATGCCCCATTAACGCACTCACACTGACAATATCTCCTTGACTTTCCAAGCAGCGTGTCGCAAATGTATGGCGCAGTTGATGGAAATTAGTCGCTTCAAGCTGGGCTTTCTTACGAATCTTATGAAAATGATACGTGATCAAACGCGGCTCCACCGGCTGCTGCTTTCTGGAAACGACGAATTCACCGGTTGCTTCCTTCTTCTGTTGCGATAATACTTTTCTTAACGTTTGACTCATCGGAATCGTACGTGTCGATGTTTCTGTCTTTGAACTACTGTGAATCAATTGGGTTTTCTTTCCATTAAACACACCAATGATCCGCTGGAACGTTCCTTGTACATGGATAACATTGGTATCAAAATCAACATCTTGCCAAGACAAGGCCGCAATTTCTCCAATCCGTAATCCAGCGTGGAGTGCCAATAGTATAGGTAGTCCTTTTCCTTTTTTCTCCGCCAGAGCAGCTGTTTCAAGACATTTTTGTTCTCTTTTAGTCAGCACCTGATGCTTTTTTTTCACTAACTTAGGCAACGAAATTTGCGTAAATGGATTTTCTTTTAACAGCTTTTTGCGGATAGCCGCATTGATGCACTGCTTCGTAATACGAAAGACCGACTGAATCGTTGATGGACTTAGCTTTTGTTGCTTCAAGGAATCCAACAATTTCTCACCGCTTGCTTCGTCTAGTTCATTCAGTGCACAATCCCCCAAAACGGACAACACATAATGGGTCAGTTTATATTCATAGTTGGCATAAGTGGATTCTTTAATGGTTTCTTGCGCTTCAGCCAGCCACTGATGCCCCCATTCATACACCGACATGGTTACTTTCCCTTGATTCTTTAGGATCAGTTGATACTTCACCTTCAAGGGATACAGCTTTTCGCGAACTTCTGCAAGTGTTTTCCCGTATACCGAACCATATTTTGTTTTACCATTTTCCTTTTTACCTTTGCAGTACCTCCCTTCCCATCGTTGATCTTTGCGCCAATAAATGTTTTCGCCTCTTCGCATGGTATACACTCCTTCGTTTTCGACGGTGCCATTGACGGTCTCTGGAACACCTGTCAATCCTCCGTCTTTTCTCATCGCTTCTAGTCAAAACTCTTCATTTTTATCGTAAACCAATCATAAAATTGCCATTTTAATTATTTTTATTGAAAGATATTGCGTAATTATTCATCGTATTCTATAATTATATTAATCAATGGTAAAAAAAGATTCGTTTACCCGAGGAACTCTTGGTCTTCTTAAGACCATGAAACTTCTTAACAAAATAAATAACATTTGTTTTTGTAATTTCCTTTATCATACTTGTGATACCCACCTAAATACCTTCATTATTACTTTAAGTATTATACTCAAAAAAACACTTTTCGCATAAATTGATTACCGTACGCTTTCATCGCTGATTTTCATATGAAATTATTTTTCAGAATGACTTTACAAAATAACTAAATCATGTGTATGATCTAGTTATTGATAACTATTACCAGATAGTTATTAGTAACTTCGTCAGTGACGTTTGAGATCATCAAAAAACGCTTTTGACTGATCACTCGCTTTGAAGAATCGCTTTTTCCTTCCAATTCTTCTCGTGCGCACGAGCCTGTACCTGCTTCAAAGCAGTCAACGCTTCTGACAACCACTTTTTTGATTTGAATCAAAACCATTCAAGTAGTATTTTCTAACATTGAAACGATTAATTGAGCGACTAAAAATAGAAAAGAAATAGGAGTAAGGATTATGCAAAAAGAAACTTCCCCTGAGGAATTTGTTGGGGCCAACTCATTATTACTAGATTGCGAAAAGGATTCCGACGTCTGGCAAGGACTGTTAAGCCAAGCAGAACCCTATGTACCACAGGAAAATCAACCGCTCTCTTTCGTGCTGCCTGTTCCAGAACAAAATGTGAGCATGATTTTTTATCAGGATACACACTATTACTACCCGAAACAGACCTTCACTACTCTTAAAATCTATGAAAAAGCGCATAATTTTCTGGATTATTCTGTATTAACGAAAGTATTGAGACGCTTTAACTGCTTTGGCCATTATCGGATGCCGATGGTCAGCTTTACGTCTGTCTTGTTTCCCTTGGGGAAACCTAACCATACCGCTTGGATCAATCCGTTTGAAATTTTGGAACTAAAAGAGGAGGGGCCATTTACGTGGATCTATTTCTGTAATGGACCAGCTATCAAGGTTCCTTTAACCAGCCAAACGATTCGAAATTACACCGAAAATGCCTTAGTGATTTTAGCCACGGTTGCACGGGATCATTTCTCCACTGGGATGATTGGGCCGGTCTCTCCGTTGTCTGTCTTAGGTATCCCAGACACGCCTTTTGCCCGTTCCCTTAGTCAACGACCGAAGCTGCAGAAATTTCCGCTGCCTCTGCGGCTTCTTAAAGAGGCGTATGAAAAAGAACTCGCTCTACAAACGATTTTGCGTTTTGGCTATCAGAGTGGCTTGGAGCATTGGAACCATCAAACCTTTTACGATTTATTTGATCAGTAATCTCTAGTCAACACAACCGAAGAGTTGTTTCCGTTATTTTATTTCCCTCTTGGGAAGACGGAAACAACTTTTTTTCGTTCCTTTTTTCTGATTCACAAGTATGAACGCCTTAAATACGGCAATAATGTACCTTTTTTTCACAAAACACAGGAAGTTTACATAAAACCTACAAACTTTTTCTGACCCTCTGATTAGCCACCTTTTTCTTTACCCGAAAAATACAAAATCCCATGAAATCAAGATTCTTCAAAAAATTTAGAGGGCTAATCATGCAGTCCGAGAGCTAATCGTGCAGTTTTCAATTTTTTGTTATTGAAGTATGGTTTAGTCACCGGCCGGGAAACACAACAAGCAACACCAAATACCAACCAAAAACAGAAAACGGAGGAATGAAAAAAATGATTCAGAAGTTAGGCACGAAATTACAAGTACAAATCGAACAAGCAGGAGAAGATAAACAGAAGAAAGTGAATTTTTCAAACGTGATTGACAATCCACCCGAAGAAGATGTGGTGAAATTAGGCGAAATTATGGCAGATCTGTCTCAACAAGGCAGCTCATTGGATAGTGTAATCATGACCGTGCAGTCACGAATTACGAAGGAGGTTGAATAAGGATGAACCGAGTCGTGAAATTAGTCTCATTGTTTAGAAATGGTGCAGGAAAAAGCCAAACGTGGAGTTTAAACAATCCAGATACGACTAAAACGCCATCCCAGATCAAAGGATTGTTAGAAGAAATGTCCAAACTAAACTTGTTCCAAAAAGACGGCATTCGTCTCTTTGATACCGTTGTTAGTGCTAAATATGTCGAAACAATTGAAACACCGATCTTTGAAGAAGTCCCTGTTACACGCTAATTATTAATTGAGAAGCTGCGACAGACGTGTCGTGCTTCTCTTGCACTATTTTATGCTTGAACCAACTTTCCTAGGTAGTTGAGTTCAATGAATACTTACTATAAAGAGAAATGAGGAATCCATTATGATGTCAGAGCAACCCTTCACCCACCAACAACTGTTTAACCTAAAACTCGAAACTATCGAACAAAGACTCATGGAATACTACCAGGAAACCCAAAATGGCACCATGACCATCAAGCTATTACTTGCTTTACGTGTCCGATACCAGCTTGGTGCGAAGGAATTCGCTCTGGTATTGCAGGACTTAGTTCGTTACTTATTTATGAATACCAAAGCTACGAAAACTATGAAGCAATTCTTCTGGTATTTCGTGGATTATTTTGAAACCAGTGAGTTGCGGATCTTGAACTTAAAACTGAATCCAGTTCGCAACTTTATCGAAAAAACCAAGTCTCTGATTAAGTCACAAGTTGCCAAGCTATTTCATACTGAAGCTGACACTGAAGCCACCTGATAATGTACTTATCGTCTGCCTCACCTACGCGAATAAATGAAAGAAAGGAGTCAAGTAAATGATCAAACTAGTATCCACCTTCCTAAACAGTGCAGGAAAAACGCATAATTTTACAGTTAAAAATCCGGATACGACGAAAAGTCCGGAAGAGATCAAAGAGTCATTGCAGCTGTTAAGCAGTTTACATCTGTTTGAAAAAGATGGTGTGGTTCTGTTCCAAGAAGTGGTCAAAGCCAAATTTGTAGAAACCATTGAACATCCAATCTTCGAAGGTGATGAATTGTTTGGTGTTCCAGTACCAGAAGAAAAACCGGAAGAAATTGAACAGCCACAACAACTGTCAGCACTTCATTGTATCTGGCAAGAAACACCAAAAATTCCAGAAGTATCTGTAGATTTACCACCAATTAGAAGTGAGGTGCACGATACTCTGCGTTCTGTAGTTGAGAACGATGGAGAAGTTAAGGAGGTTACTGAAACTAGCTGTCCTTCTATTGAAGTAACAACTACTTTAGATAAGGAAGCACCTTTGAATCCTCCTGCCGGAAGTCCTTATGATGCCGTGAAAGAAATGATTCGCCGGAGAAAACGGAGGAAAGACAAAGAAAAAGAGCGTCAGAAACGGAATGGTCCGCCTGACACCCCTTCTTGATAGTCTGATCATTTACCAGCGTAGGTAGATTAATCTCGTCTGGGTCGTGATTCTGCACATGAAAGGAGGTGATAAAATGCACCCTTTTGTGCAGTATATTCTAGCCCCGATTATTGTCGGTGTGGTTCTGGCGATTGTGAACCATTTGTTAGACGATCATGATCCATGACGAAGAATCAACAACTGACACTTGCGAATCGGGCCCATTCGCAGGTTGTCGCTTTATTCCTACGATAAAAATTCGTTCTTTGAAAACAGAATAGTAGCTGCGAAACAAAAAAGGACCCCCGTTTCCCAGAGTCCAATCATTTATCTCCTATATCTAACTTGCTAAGAATCCAACTAAAAATGTGAGCGTATCAAATGTAAAGTGAACCAGAAAGGACGCCCAGATGGATTTCGTTCGAATATAGGCTATTGTTTCAAAAATTCGTGCGAGTCCGATCACAAAAAAAACCTGCAGCCAGTTCCACTGATAAGTTGGCAAATGCAATAACCCGAAGATCAATGAAGAAAGCATTAAAGCAACTCCTATACTTTTGCTTCTTGACCAATTCATTCGTTGATAAAAAAAAGTATAAAAGAGCTAGGAATGGTAATGTTGCCAGAAATTCTTCTCCTAAAAGAGTAGGGATATCAGATAAGGTATTTAATAGCAGATGCGTTAAGGCACGACTTCCCTCTGCATGAGTAATCGCAGCTGGATTGGCATTGGTTTTAGAAAAAATCCCAACAATTCCGCTGGCAACGAGTGAATAAACAATATTCAGGATTAAAGTGCCCAGCAGAAACGGCAAATCCTTGACATTGAATTTTTTGAATAATGTAAAAGCGTCTTTCCCAGCAAAAATACTCAAGCTTCCTAAACCAAAAATAAGATTCATGCAACTAAATAAAACAACAATTAAAATAGTAAATGCTCCTGGTACATTAGGTATCCAGAACGAAGCAATTAAGAAACCGATGAAAACAATTCCTAACATAATCAACCATTGAGACATTGCTATGCTTCTTGGCTGACCATTATAAAAAGGAAAATCTCGCGGGTCATTTTTCTTTTCAATAAAAAAACGGTCCTTCATCTTAACCATCCTTTCTTTTCTCAAGCATAGCTTGATTAATAAGAAAGAGGAAAAGAAATGCTCTTTTGATGTAGAGCAAGAAAAGATATTCCATTATTTTAGCAGCAAAAAACCGAAAGTCTCTTTATTGAAGATACTTCCGGTTCATTACTTAATTCTACTGGTTGTTACGATGGAAGAATAGTATGAACTTTGTCGAATTTATTTCGTTCATAATCCCAGCTATAAACTTCTGGGGTATCACCATCTCTTTTAGTGGAGCGTACATAGAGGGTCAGCCACTGTTCCTGATCCGTGTAGAAGCTGTCTCGACTGATTGCTGGTACACTTGGTGTTACTACGGTATTTGCCTGATGGCTTGCACCGTTCGGATCTTGTTGCTGAGTCGTTAAGTGGTAACCTTCGTATTGGTAATAAGCTGGCACTGTCAGTTCAAATAATGATGCATCCTGTCCGTCTTTTTGGTGCACCGTTGAGAAAATTACCTCCGTAAAATTCGGATTATCCTCTTGCTTTCCAGATGAAAGGATTCGATTATTTTGATACTCAGTGTCTAAAGTTGGACTATTATTATTGAATTGCTTATTCCTAATTTTCAAATATCCTTCCTTAGGTACTGGAATCTCGTCATTTGCATCCAAGATTACTTGGCGAACATGCAGCTTGGCTCCACGAGAGGTATAGATTAGCTTACCTTCTTGATGCTGAGGTCCCACGATATAATTCATATCTCTTGGAGTATCTGTCATATCTCGCAGCTCTACGAATTTATACAAGTCGATGTCTTTAGGTTCAGCGGTAATGCCTTTTTCTAATCGTAGTTGTTGATCGTAAACCAAATCACCGTATGGGAGGCGTGATCCTCTTTCTTCATAGGCTTGGAGGGTAATCTTTTGCGGCATTTCCGCAGTCCAGCCTATATCGGTTTCTTCGATGCCTTCTTTTTGGTCACCGTATTCCGAAAATTCTACGTAATATCCGTGATTGCTCGCCCAAAAGCCTAGATCACCTGGTAAGTCGTTCCAATATTTACTGTTACTTTGGGCGAATTGCAGCGTAAACTCTGATCCTCCAGAATTGTTTGGCTCTTTAGAATTAAACGCACTGTATGCTCCGGCAGGTGTTTTCCCACCGCTATAGGTTATGCCATTGTAAAATACTTGTCCTGCTTCTGGGCCGTCTGCCCAATACCAATCCTTTAAGGTGAGATTATAATCTGAGACATTCTGAGGTACAGTGGCTTCATCATTGATTTTGCGGTTGCCTGTCTTGACGACTCCCCGTGTACCGCCTAACCATCCAGGTTCTTTAGAAATATTGTTGAAGACAAAGTCATGCTCCTCTAGAGAGGTTATGGTTGCCAGATAACCTGTTAGTTGTTTGTACCTTAACTGCTTCGCACTATTATAGGCTTGGAACCAGTTTTTACCTGGTAAAGACATCTCTGGCATAAATACGTAATAATGGTTGGCACCGTTTGGATCGATCCATGAGGTATATATTTTCTCATGGAAGATAATGTTTATCCGTCCTGGATCATTCACATTATTCTTCAAGGTAAAGCGCAAGGATTCTAAAAATGATTGAATAGTTGCCAGACTGTTGTTGGTTTCCATCGCAAAGCTGAAGGAATAATAGCTGTCCGTTTCACTGTTTTCAAAAGAGAACCAGCCAGTTGGCAGCTGCAGTGAGTTAAAATCCTTAATCTCGGAATTTTTAGGAATCTGAATCTCAATTGATTTCATTCGGTTATCAATCGTCGCAGCATCCATCGTTAGATCCACAATTTTCGCCTCGTCTCCGGTTCGTTCCAAGCCGAAGCCCATCGGTCTAGTAAGATCTCGCACTGGCTGGCTGGCAATCTCACCAATATTATTGGCACGATCGACAGCAACTACATGGAGATATTTGCCGATAACGTTATTTGCTGAGACTATTTTACTGCCGGAAGTGTTGTAGTCAGTATCACTGCTGTCTGGTGCTACATATAAGTCATACTTACTAGGATCAATTCGCCCAAATTCATCCTTTAATCCATTGACCCGATCAGTTAAGGTACTGTTGGGAGAATCAGACAGCTCGAAGAAGTAGCCAGCAACGTTACTGGTAACTGTCTCTTTTACTATATCTGACTGCAATACACCACGATCCTTAGTATCTGCATCAACATAGAATTGATAATCTTTCCCTTTGTCAGTCGCCTCTACTTGCAGGCTTAAATCCTTTCCGTTGCTGTTCCTTGCTGTAACTTTAGGCTTAGCTGGCCCTTGATCGTCAGTCACTGAATAGTCCGTTGCATTACTTTCTAAGGAAACTTGAGCCAAATTATACAGAACATTCGCAATAATTTTACGTTCATCCTGTGTCGATTGACCCCCGCTATGCCCTGTTTGAATCATCGCGGCATTATCATTGGTTTTCAAATACCAACCACCGCGCCAAATACCAGCATCATAGGGTTGATTAGGGTAACCACCGGAAGGTTCAATAAATTCAGACCAGACGGTTCCAACATTTTTGTTGCTTAGTTCAATATTGTGCGCATATGGAATCGTCAAAACAAGTCCATTCGCCATTTCGAAAGGATACTTCATTAAGTAACCATCGTTAATAACCTTTACCTTTTGGGAGCCTGTCCAATAATTGCTGGTAACGATTCCGTTCGATCCTTCCATGGCTTTCTCGTGACCTATCCCTAAATAATCCTTTTTGTCGTGAAAATAGGTCCAAAAGTTCTTCGATTCCGTTTTAGAAACAACCGTATCATGACCGAACAATGCGCCTCGGCCAGAGCTAAGAAATCGAGTAGTAGCCTCAGCAGCGGCTACAGAAATATTTTTATTATTGTTGCTGTCCCAACTGCCAAACATGATTACATCGTATTGGTATTCACCAGCGCTATTTTTTAAATAGGAGTCTGCAGCACCATTAAACGTTGTAATCGCTACAGGTGTAACCTGGATTAAATTGCTGCCATCCGTGCCTTTTAGATTCAGTCCGTCCATCCATCCCTTTAAGGTATTTGATGCGGCACTATCAGGATAAACATTTAATACCTTAATACTCTTTCCGTAGGTTGTTGAACGTATATTCCAATCTGACCCATTCTCTGACTGATAAAGCTTATAACCAGATTGGGATAGGTTAGCAATTTTGTCCCATTTCATGTCGACATAGCTTCTTTTAGCTGAGTTATCCCAGCTATTCTTCGCAGTTAAGCGAAAATCACCGGTCGAAACCACAGAAGATGCTTGAATCGTTTGGATAGGCTCTTTTCCAAAATAGAAAAACAGCCCAATTCCTACTAGGATTGTTCCTAATAATAAGCCTAAAATACCTTTAGGAACTCTTTGCTTGCTCCTTTTAACCATTTAATTCACCCTTTTTCAGCCCTCATTCAACTAAGCCTTTCTGAGGAAAGCTGGATATTGTTCCAATCTGTTCTCTTTATGGCTATAATATGAAAGGTTCATATCTCCATCGAAAGCAAATGATGTTCCTAAATTCTTGCTTTGTTTTCGTTGTAAACACAGATCTTCCTAAAACAAGGGCTATTTATTTTTTACTGCTGGTTGTTTTTATTCTATATGCTGACTTCATAATATTAGCTGCTGTCTACACCTTTATTGGCAAAAGCGCTCAATCAAAGAAATGATTGAGCGGCTTCTTTGTTTAGTTTGTTGCTGAGTACTGGACTACTTCTTCCTGTTGGCTGTTTTCCATCCAGTACTCATAGAACTCACTACTTAATTTGTAGCCTCTCCCCCATAGCGTTGTAATGGATTCACCAGAAATCCCGTGCAGCTCAAATTTTCGTTTCAATTTATTAATCAAACAAGATAGCTGGCTCATATTAGATGAGGTTTCACCGTCACACCATAGCTGTTCACACAACTCTTTACGAGAAAGTACGCCGGTGCTGGGATACGCTTGGATAAGGTTTTCCAATACTCTTTTTTCCGTTTTTGATAAACTTTTTACCAAGGCTTTCAACCCCTTATTTCCAAAGACATTAGCTGTAATTGGGAAGTTTAGGATTTGACTTCCCGTTGTACTTTCTTCTTGTAATTGCTTTTGCAAGCAATTTATCTTTTCACGAACGGTCGTAAAAGTCGCATCGCTTACTATCCAGTCAGCTAGTCCGTAATTCTTCCATTCTGTTTGTTCTTCTTCTGTCAGCTGACTCTCAGTTATCCGTATAGTCAATAAAGGCAGACCTTTTGTTTGGCAAAGCAGCTGTTCAACTTCTTCATCACATAGAGTTTCACTTAAAATTACCCATTGGAAGTAAGAAAGAAATGGTAAAGCTGTGGATTGCTGCAGGCGATAGAGTAAGTCAGTTGAGCAAAAGGTTTCAAAATTCAACTGCTGCAGCTTTTTGATTATCGTTTCTTCTGCTAGAGTATTTTTTGTTAAAATTAGTGCATGTTGCATCGTGATTCCTCTTCTCTTTAGTTTTTTGATATTTTTTTCTCTTTGGCAGATACTTTCACTTCGTCATCTTCAGTATCTACTAGAACATTCCACAAAATAATTAGTGTGACCACCACACAGATGGCCACTTGTATCCATAGTTGATCAAAATAGGATTCGGCCAGCTTAATACTAAAAATGGCTAACAGGAAGCAAATGACTAATACAATTGAAAGCTGGATCTGTTTTAGTTCCTGTTGAATCCGATACACCGTCTCCATGGGTAATCGCTTTTGCTTTGCAACTTGACGAACCGATTGATTCTCGACTAGCAGCCAAATCGTTTCTCGATACAGCTTGCGAGCTTCTGGCTCCTTACTAAATAAAGAGTAAGCATCCTTGCTGCGATCCCGTTCTTTGCCAGCCTTAACCAAAAAGGGATGCAGTAAACGCTCATTGCGCAGCGACCACAGAAATATTTGCCGCCATTCAACAAGTGTTAGCTGGGGAAGATTGAGTACGTCTAAGGTTAACTCACGTTTTTCCAGCTGCTCCAAATAGCTCAGTAATTGGCGATAATCTCTAGAGATCACCTCCCAAGAAGCAATGACCACATGATCACCCGGCTGAGCAAAATTGAGTAACGCCTGCAATTCACTAGTAGGAGAGTTCAGCTCTTCAATTTCCTGATGCCCATCGGAAAAGAGTTCATCAACTGGATAGTCTTCCAGCATATCCAGTTGTTGGGTAATTTGATACCCCCGTGCATATCCCAGATTCATCGCGGCCTTCCTCTTTCTATCGTTTTTGTCGATGGGGCTTTTCTTGCTTCCGGTCGTCTTTTTGTCGGGTGAGTCAAATGGGCTACTTTTGCCTGAAGTTCACGCTGATCTTTTATCAGTGAAACCAGTAAGTATCCTTGAAACAGCAGAGCAAGTCCCAATACTAGTAATAAAATATAAACCACTGATTTTCGCCCCTTTCCTTTTATGTTGTCTTGATTTGAATAAAATTGTTTGCTTCTTATTTTCCTAGTTTATGGTCTGGATCGAGGTATAGTATGAATTAGATCACTAATTTTCAATGAAGAGCATTTATTTGCAGCTTTTCTGATCAATCGATAGCTAAAATAATCTTCATGAAGCTTAGCGAGACTTACTGATCCCAGAAATCACTATTCAATTCTATTTGTCCTTCGGAGCTTCTTTTTTAAAGTCCTCACTTCCTTAACAGGATTTGATAACTGATTAATGGTTCGAAAAACGCCATTTGAAAAGAGACCCACAAGGACTAAAAAATGATCCAATGTGTTTTTGCACTTTTTTTATGTATGTCTCTTTATTTGTTTTTGAAAAGCTGATCAAATCAGTATTTTACATAGTAAAACACTCATCTCATAAGCATTGACATTTTTATAAGGGATACAGAGGTGTGTCTGTATCCCTAGCTATCTAGTTTCGTTTTTAAAATGTCATCAATTGTTTTCAGCGGCTCTTCAGTTGGTGTAGTGCCCTGCCACCAAGAGTTCCGATAAGAATCCTCAGTGCAATTGATTGTTTCTACCTTTAATGATAAGGAAAGTTCAGCATCATCGTATTGGTCGCTGAGATTATCAGATAGCATGATCGAATCAAATAAATTGGTAGTTGATTTTCGAGGCTCTACTGCTTCCTTTACGTAATAATAGTAGCCATCTCCGCCGTCCTTCCAATCAGTTGTATTCAACTGCTCTAATAGTAAATCCGTACCAATCGCCATTGGCAGAATTTGTTTACTTGTTGAATCGCCAACCACAGCTACTTGAACCTCTGGTAAGACCATCACTCGAACAAATTGCTTAATCGTACCAGTATTTTTAATGGTTACCTTCATTTCCACACTTTGGCTCTTAGTAATTTCCTTGATATTCCCATCAAATACTTGTTCAAGCTTGGTTTCGACTTGTCCAATCTGAAAATCATTCTCTTTTCTATCTGACGCTGTCATTGCTGCGTACACCAAGTAACTGCCACCAACTAAAAGGAGTACGAGGCCCATCGAAGCAATGAGATAAATCAGCCGACGAGGCATTGATTTTTGTGGTTTCATCTTTTCTCCTCCTCATTAGTTGGACAATTTACTTTGATAAAGGCTATACACGTAATCAGTTGAATTAATTCCCCAATCGGAAATCAAATCCTTAGTGATGTCATGGGCATCCATGGCAGGCACTAATTTGTAGAAAGCCCCCTTGTAACGATTCGCATAGTCTGCGTCCAAGGTAATACTGTCTAACAAATTACTGGTTTCCTCATTGGGGTGAAGAACCTCAGAATAATAAAAGTAGCCGTCTTCGTAATACCAGTAAGCCTTGTCTGTACTGGCAGGCGGTTTATTTTCATCAAATACTTTGCCATTAGGGAAATTTAATTGAATTGCCGGCAGCGGTTCTGTCCGTGCGCCTTGATAAACGTAGGTTTGATTCCTTAATGCATGGTTCGCTTTATAATGCGTATTTGCGTTCATTTCATACGTCTTACCGACTACCCAAGTACTAGTATCTTTCACATTAATAACCGGCAAAACTGGTGCGGGATAAACCGTTAAGTCCCCGTTTCCGTTTCCGGCATCATGATTGTCCTGTACATCCGTTTCGAAACTGACAAAGGATTCAGTCAATGACAGGCGGACAATCGTTGGAACCTCGCCATCATTTTTCACCCGGATTTGTTTCGTTTTTACTGTCCCAGGTGCCCAGTGTAAGACTGGATCAAGATCCCCGGTGATTTTGGCGGAGAGCTTCTTTTTATTCTCCTCCACGCGGTTCACTCTTTCATCACTGGAGGTAATCCAGGCATACGTACTCCCCATTACCAATAGTAAACTCAATAAGATGGAGAAGAAGGCGAAGAAGCCTTTACTTTTATAAAACACTCGGAGCAAATGACGCCATTTTTCACGCTGACTCATCCCTCCTCCTCCTCTCTTCTTTTTTTCCATAGACATAACGCAATCAATACTAACAGCAAACCAGTTAAAAACTTGTAAACAATTTTTTCCCCAGTTTGTGGTAAGCGTTTATTGTTTGACGCTGTGTTAGGTAGAGTTCCCGGTTCATTTGAAGTACTTGGCTCTGGTTCTTTCGGTTCTGTGGGCTTAGTTGGTTCAATTGGCTGATCCTTGGTTCCAACAAAGGTCCAGTAAAATTCGACCTGACTTTGTTCTCGTAAATCTTCGTTTGTCAACGCCGCATCCATTGCGAAGGTTGCGTGCAAAACTTTGTCAGTTCCATACTTGCAGACGCCTAATTCTAACGGTGTTTTCGACCAGTCGAAACTACCGTCGCCTAACAATGGTCCCTTATAGATTTCTTCACCGTCTAACGTTAAGGTCATCGTGATGTGTTCTTTCCATAAAACAGAGCCTTTTGAATTAACTTCTTCGACTAACATCCCTAAGGAAAACGGTTCTTCCAAATCCAGACTACGAATTGTGATATCCTTTTCGTAGACATCCCCTGGGAAAATATCTACTAAATCAATATAATATTCTCCATCAGAGGTAGCATACACTCCTTCAGAATCCCCGATCACCATGCCGGGAGGAAGTGCTTTTGCAGCTTGGACTGGGGCCGTACTGCAAAAGAAGAAACCGAAACACAGGATAATGCTTACTACTGTTTTAAGTTTTCTCAACATCTGCCACTTCTCCCTTCGTTTCATGGTGTCCTTTTCAATTAAATACCAGCTTTAAGTTTGTTCACAATTGCTAGCGTATCGCCAGTTGGTGCTGCACCTTCACCTAAGTTCCAACCTGCTGAGTCAGTTAATGCGTCGGCATTAGCTTGGACTGCTTCCATTTTCACGATCAAATCATAAGAAGCATTGGTGTATTCAGTACCCATTTCACTTTCGAAGATTAATTTTTCCAATAGATTCTTCGTTGTTTCGCCTGATTTCACTGGTACTGTGTAATAGAACCAACCGTCATCTGCATTGTAGACCCATTTACTGTTGTCTAAAGCAGTAGTATCTGTCATATCAGTGCTGTACCCAATGCGGATATTATTCTTACCTAAACCGTTTTTATCTGCTTGAACACCTTTGTTACCTGCTGCTGTTGGAATTTGATCTGCTGATGTTGCTGGTGTAACTGCTGGCAAATCTGTTGCACTAGAAAAACCTAAACCACCGAATGTGTAGTCATAGTCCACACTGTAACGAACACCGTCAGTACCAAGCAACGCGCGGCCTGTTACTGCTTTGTCTTCATCTGGTAGAGAAGATTTTGCCCAGTTAACTGCTGTATTCTTATAACCATTTTCGTAATAACCGTATTTCACATTAGTCAAAGCAAACTTCCAGTCTTTTGCATCAAGGCTGCTGTTTTCATCGCTGACTGTAATATCAAAGGTCATCGATTGGTATTTGTTTTTGCTGGCATCGTAGCCGGCGTCTCCAGGATTTTTACCAGCGTTATCTGCATGGGTGAAGTATTCATACATTAATTTAGATTCATAGCTGATTTTCTCTGCTCCGGTAACGGCATCAATTGTTTTTCCACCCTTAACCAATAGCTTCACGTTGTCATCTGCTGGTGTTGCTAACCCAGTAATTTGTCCAGCAGGTACTTGGACAAAGCCATCTTTATAAGCTTGATCCCCATTAAAGTTAATTGGCATATGTTTGTTCAGTCCTGAATCATTCGCCACATAAGTATATCTTGCTCCTGCAACTGAGCTTGGATCGTACTTTTCAGCACCCAATTTAGCTAAATGTTTCAACACTTCCTCATAAGAAACCCGCACAAATACGCTCGCTGTACCTGTGTTGGACACGGCTACCTCTTTGGTTGCCTCGGTTCCTGGCACCAATGGTTTTGGTTCCCATGTTTCTTTCACGGTTACGCTGTTATCGTTAACCGCTGCAGATTCCGCTCGGTTAATCCGTTGATCCTGCGCAGTAATCCAGGCAAACGTTCCTGATATCGCTGCAATTAAGGCCAGAGCTGCCGCAGCAGCTAACAGCTTTTTCTTTTTACTATTCTTCTTCATTTCTTTTCCTCCTGTTTCCTTTTTCTCTTTATATAAACACCTGCAAAAGCAAGTGGTTATACCCTATTGGGATACTTGTTTCTTTGGTTTGGTTGTCTCGTTGGTGGTTCTGGTTGTAGGAAATAAGCTTTGAGAACCAGAAAGAAACCAAAAACTGACAAGACACAAACCAGACATAACCATAGATTTTCTTGTACAAAGTTCAAGACACTACCCATTTTAGGAATGACGAAGGTTACTTTTCCGTAAATCCGATCAGCTTCAATCGGTGGGTCATTGGTGTTATTGGCATCTCCTTTGGTGATAATATAATCACCTTTTTTGCCATTTAACTCATCTAAGCGCCCTACCATTCTATGCGTTAGGTAGCGATCCCCCTCCCCTACTTGAAAGGTAACGATGTCCCCCATTTTGACCTGCTTACTATCGACCAGTTTGACCAACACAATATCTCCTGAATAAAAACCACCCTTAGGTGAATCTGGTTGTGGTGCCATCGAATCAGTCAAAACTTGATAGAAGCGATACCCAAAAATAGCGGCATCAGACTTTTCACTAAAGGCAAACATTAATGAGCTGAGCAAAATGCCAATGGTCAACGTGTAGAAAAATAAATTGTAGATGAACAAAAATATTTTTCGATTCGTTGATTGCTTAGCTTGCTGCAGCTGTTGGACTCCATGCGGTAGCGCTGGCTGTCTTGGCGGTCGTGCATGCGGTGGCTCAGGAGTCCCCTGATGAGCATAGGTAGGACGAGTATTTCTATAATATTGCGGTGGTGGGCCCCCTCCGTTTTGAGGCCTCCTTGGCTCACGCCGTGGATCAGCTTGACGTGGCGGCCGATAATGTTCTCTTCGCGGGGCCTCTCGAACCGGCAGTCTGTCGTGATAGTGATGACGCTCATGACGGTCATCATAATAATCGTCTTCTTCATACCTTCTAGCAGGTGGTCTATTAGAGGGGGAGCGCTCACGATACTGCGGCCGGTCATCGAAATCATAGTCAGACTCTCGATCTCGGTAATCACGTTGTCTCGGCATAGGTCCCCTTCTTTCATTGTGCTATTCGTTTGCCAGTAACCTGTTTAGCAGGACGCTGGGCAAACGGCGGAATTATTTTTACTGGTTGCTTTGTCTCAGAAACTTGCAGATTCGATCTTCTATTTTGTTCCGTACTACTGCTTTCACTTGCTTCATTGAATGCACTGGCTGTTGTTTTAGTTTCCTTTTGATTCACTGCAACTTCAGAGGAATCTTCGCTTTCAGCATTTGGTTCTTTATCATAAGAAGTTAATTGATAGGTTTCAATTAATGCATTCAGTTTTTTATCGTAAGAAGTGTCTGTAGCATAGGTTCCGGTTAAGGCTTTTGTTGCCTCTTGATAAGTCGTTGCCTGCTTTTTCCAAACAGCTTGGTAAAAGCTGCTGTTGCCAGAAATTCCATTTTTTAGAAGTGAAGCATAATCTTCCAATGATTCCTTGTAGCTAGGGTATTGGCGAAAAGACGATTGAATCGTATACAGTTGACCATTCCCTTTATCCTCTTGGGTTGCAAAGCTGGCTTTTTTCCCTTGATAACTGCCCTTAATGCCAAATAAGTTATGATGAGGTGGCCGGGCTAGTTGGCTATTGCCAGATCCTGTCTCCAAAATAGCTTGGGCAATCATGACTGAGGCATATAAGTCTTCCCTCCAGGCAATTTGTTGCGCATCCTTGCCAATAGTTTGAATAAATTCCTCTGTCGTTTGATTTCTAGTTACAGAAAACTGGTAGTTTTCCTCTACATTTTCGGCTGGTAAAGCTGGGGGAACCTCTTGGATCGCTTCAGGTATCAAAGCAGGTTCTGCAGGAGCTTCCGTTGCTCCGGGTATTTGATTGCTTGTTTCTATCGGCACTTCACTGCTGGATACTTCATTAGATTCTTCACTGCTGAGAAGCGTACTTTGACTCAGATTATTTTCTGCTGATTCAGACACTCCAGTAGTCGATGCTGATTCAGAGGATTCTCTTGCAGCCTGCACTAAAGCTTCCTTCTCTTTGGAAGAGAGAGTTGTTCTATCCTGTAAGGTATTCTGTTGTTGGGTAACTTCTTTAGTTTCTGCCAAAACGGTTTCCTGTTTTTTCTCTTGGCAGCCAGCTAACAACAGCGTACTTAGCAATAAGAAACTGCCTAATAAACCCTTACTGTTCATCCAACCTCCGCCTCTCGTTATTGCGAGGCTGCTGAGGATTTCTTGGCCGTTTGGGTGGACGAGCAGCCATTCGCTTCAAATTCAGTAGAATCGAATGATAATGTAAAGCAGTCATTCGCAAATAAATGGCCAATACCATCAGCAACAGCAATAGAAATAATTGGCTGACAGTTACAACATCTTGAAAATCAGTAAAATAAAAAAAGATGCCTAGTACAAATACACCTAGCAGCACCACCAAAGAAAAGAGCCAATAGACCCAATACCAAAAGGTGTACCATTCGATTTTTTCTTGTAGTGTCTTCATTTTTTCAGTTATTCCTCTCTTGGATGATTCCTAAAATTTGTTTTTTCGAAACTACTCCGAAGATTCGACTATCTCTTGAAACAGTCCGGTTATCTCCTAGAACAAAATAATGGTCTTCTGGAATTGGCTCCTTATACATGCTCTTCCAATGAAAATCTTCCGTTCGATCAGCGAATTCATCGGCAACTGGTTTTTCATTTACAAATAATTGTCCCTGCTTAAAATCAATTTGCTCACCAGGCAAGCCAATGATTCGTTTTAAATAAAGTTCTTTGGGATCATCAGGTGGATGTAGTACGACCACATCAAAACGTTTCGGCTGATGGTGGGCCTTTACTTGGATCACTTCTTGTTCTCGATAGGTGGGGTTCATAGATTCACCGCTGACAAAATACTTGGGATACAGCCAGTTATAAGTACGAAATAAACCAAAAAATAGTAAGTAACACGTAACAAAAGTAGTTCCCAACAAAAGTGCCTGTTGCTGAAAGGGTCGTTTTCTTCGACCTCAGCCTGCCTCCTGCGCATCTTCAGTTGAAATATCCTTATGCTCTCGGACGATTCTTTCAAGAACAGAGCTTTCTCCTTGCAGTAAATCAAAATATGCAGCTTTGCTAAGCAAATTGTCGTAATCCATTTTCATTAATTTGACGTAAGGCTTTCTAAACCAAGGTCGAGCATGTACCTTCGCCCTAGATTCAATCACCTGGCATTCGTAAAGAACGAAATGAATATCTCTAGTTGAAAGGTTGGCCTTGATCTGCTTCACCTGATCTCGTTCATAAACTAATTTGTTGCCAGTCACCGTCATCTTTTCTGTTTTATTCACCAATTCACCATTCAGCTGCCACATCTGTTCTAAGAAACGCGCTTTCTGAAGCAGATACGTATATTCTCGCAAGCTAATCGTTAATCGTTTATCCCAGTCACTTTCTTCTTTGTCTGGTTGATCAAAATACTTAATCCCGCTATAGAACATAGAAAGCTCCAGCTTCTCAATCACCATCTCCAGCTTTTGGTTCACTGCACGTAAGCGGGCTTTACTCTGACTTTCCTGCCGGGAATTTTCCTTTTTGACTAGATCTAACGAAGTACTGGACTCTTGCTTTTCAGTTGGCTTCTCAGGTTCTTGGGATACTTCATACTCTTCTGAAATTTGTTGCTCAGCTAGCTCCAGCAATAATTGTTCTGCACGTTTTAACGCTTCCTTCGCTGGCAACGAATATTGCTGAGTTAGGCTTTCCTCTAAATTCACTGAGAAAGGAAAATCCATTTCACTGAACGATACCGGAACAAAATCGAACCGGTAAACTTGACGACCATATTTCGGTTCTTCTGTTTGGCATCGTATCCAAGCAAATTGCGGAAAAAATTGCTGCAATGATTGCCAGAATGTCGACCAATTAAATTTCCCCGGCAACAGCAACAGCTCCATATGATAGCTGCTGTTCATTAGGTTGAATAATTGATCAAAATGCTGATAAATTTTCTTCCGTTGATCACTGGTTAATGTGCCATGAGGTGCATACAGATATTCGCAAGCTCGCTCGATTTCTTCCAACAATGGCTGGCTGATCAATTCCTCCTGCATTTTTGGTGCAGGAGTTGGGTATAGCGTGACTTGATTACTGGTTTGCTTCACCGCAAAACCATCCTTTCTACTACTCTTCATCTAACAGCGAGTCACTGTTAGCCAGTAGACGAACGTAGAATTGTGTTGTTTCTTCTTGTGCTGAACGCAGTCGTTTGCGGTAATTCTTGATTTCTTGTTTCATCACCCGCAGCTCTAGGGCCGCATCATGGATGACCTGCTCAGCTTCTTGTTCCGCTTGACTGCGAATTCCTTTCGCTTCATATTCTGCTCGCTCTAAGACAGATCGTTCTTTCTTTTTAGTCTCGATCAAAATAGTCGCTAACTCTGCCTTCATTTCCTCATTTGCTGTTTGTTCCTTTTTCAAGGCTTCAATTTCTTGTTGCGCTTGGATAAGTGCTTCTGCTTGCTCCTTCACGTTGCTGTCAAGCTGCGCCTTTAAATGAGCTAGCTGTTGTTTCATTTGAACCAGCTCTTGCTCTTTTTTAGCCTGTTTATCTTGAAATTGCTGTTCTTTTTCAGTCAGAGTTGTTGCCATATTAGACATTTCTGTTTGTTTGACTTCCAGTTGATGCTTTAGTTGAGCAACAGTTTCTTCTAATCGTTCAATTTCCTGATGCATGGGAGATTCCTCAATAGGCTCCTCATCTGCTTGTTGAGGAATCATATTTTCTTCCTCCTCATATCGGGAAGCATATCGCTCTTCACGGGAATCGTACCGTTCTTCTGTTGAAGGACTTGTTCTTCGCTGGGATCGTCGGTCTTCGCGTTCACTGTGATCATACTCAGAATAATTTTCTCTTGGGCGATCGTAGGCTTCTTCCGGGTAAGCTTCATACCCATAGTCTTCTTCATATCCCTCAGCATCGTATTCATCGTAAAAGTAGTCTTCTTGATGTGAATCTTGATACGCATCCCTTTTCTGTTTGCCAAATCCAAACATGTTCCTATTCCTCCTCGGTCACTAACCTTGCATTCTAATTCTCAAACTATGAGAAAGCTTTAAACTACCTACCAAATACATGCCAAATAGTTGTGCTTCGTGATAAAATATAAACAAATAGACACCCCCCGCTTTCTATCTTTGAATTAAGGAAAACAGGATGGCGTATTTAAAGCTTGTAATGACAGGCTTTTTTTCGTGTGACGATTATTGATGACGGCTTATGATTTTGTAAAAAAAACATTTCATAACAAGAATGTCATTTTCCTGCTAAAGAATTTATATAGACAATGTTTTATTTGGGCAACTAATTAATGTTAGCGCTTTCTCGAAAAAGACAAAAAAACTCTCCTCCGAATCGTCTATTTTCGTTAAAAAAACAGTTGTTATAGATTCTTCAGTTTATCCGATTGCTTTCTCCATACTGGAAATAGCCACTACTCTCTGGGCTAACATCGAATCCGAATAAACATCCAATGTCATTTGTGAAGAGGCATGACCTAACAATGCACTCACTGATGGAATATCAGCACCGCTTTCTAAACAACGTGTCGCAAATGTATGACGTAATTGGTGAAAATGTACTTGCTCCAGCTTCGCTTTTTTACGAAGACGATGGAAATGGTACGTCAACAATCGTGGTTCGCAAGGCTTGCCATTTACTGAAAATACATACTCATCTATTGCCTGTTTTTTGCGTTCTATCAAGGCCTCACGGATTTTTTTTGACATTGGAATTACTCGAAGGGAAGAAACACTTTTTACGGAGCTATAGCTCATCTTTGTTTTTTGCCCATTCGGCATTGTTAAACGCTGGTAGGTATTTTCAACCATGATCAAATTCTGATCGAATAAAATATTCTCCCATTTCAAGGCAGAAATTTCTCCAATTCGCATACCTGTGTGCATTGCCAGTATTACAGATAGTGCCTTCGAGCTCTTGGCTTTCTCTGCCAGACGTTCTAACTTTCTTTGTTCCCGCTTAGAAAGCGCGCGAATCTTTTTCTTTTTAGTTTTTGGCAGGATCATATTCACACAAGGATTCTTCTCAATTTTTCCCAGTTGTTCTGCATTTTTTAGTGATTTGTTCAATAAGCCAACAATAATTTTAATGCTGCTAACAGACAGTCCCTCATCCATCCATGTTTGAATCATGCTTTTTAACTGCACATCATTGATTTCATGTAAGGGTGTTTCTTTTAAGTGAGGCATTAAGTATCGGTTGATTTTGTAGCTATAGCTAGCAAAGGTGGAATCCTTGACCGTATCTTTTATCTCAACAATCCACTGGTTAATCCATTGCTGATAGGTCACCCCACCAACCACTTGATAGTGAGACAACAAAGCAATTTTCTTTTTCAATGGCTCAAGCTTCTCTTTTACGTCCTTATAGGTTTTCCCATAAATATAACCATAGCGTAGCCGACCGTTTGATTTCCGGCCGATGTGATAACGCCCTTCCCATCGACCATCTTTCCGCTTATAAATGTTTTCTCCAGTACGCGCCATAAAATAACCCACTCCTTCTAATAGTTTGACGACGAATTTTGACGAGAATAGACAAAAAAATTTCTAAAACAAATCCCACGACTTCACTATTCTCGTCCTATCTTTACGTAGATTTTTTAAAAAAAGTAACAGAAAATTTAAAATTACCGTTGCTTTCTCCCTTATTTTCTTTTATAATTTCCAGAGAATAGAACACAAAGATAAAAGCATATATCAATTACGTAGCTTAAACCTGAGTTTTTTTCCTGTTTTCCTTAATTCAAAGATAATTTTCAACTTTTTTCATAATATAGAAAAATCAACTTCATGTAAAACAATTATTTAGTATATTTAATGTTTTCCATTAGGTTTAACTCACTCTAATAAAAATAACGAACAAATGATCAGTAGATGTTGGTATAATTTTAAAATCATTTTTCTATTTCTAAATAAGCGTAAACTATGTATTGTCATCAGTTTTTAAGAAGCAATCTCTTAATTTTATAAACTTCCTTTTCTATGATGCTACGGGCTAACTACCTCAATATTTCCTAAAAAATAGGCATATATAAAAACATCTAGTTAGTTCCACAACGGGAGGCTACTAGATGTCTCTTAAAGAATGCAAAAAAACCGGAAGCATCTGTGGTAAAGATGCTTCCGGTTCAATTTCTATTTCGGATATTTAATACTGCTGCGGACTGCCAGACTAGCGCTCATTCCGCCGATAATGATAGCCAACAAAATGTTAGCACCAATAATACATGGGACTAAAGTCGAGAAGTCCAACCAATTGTAACCTGCTGGTATACGTACCCAGTTTGTTACAAAACGACGATACCCGCTCAAGGCTACTGCTCCAGCGACTAGTCCGCCTAAGCCCGTTAACAATACACTTTGCAGGAAGAATGGTCGATAGACATAGCCTCTAGTCGCTCCTAACAAGGTGCGAGTACGGATCTCTTCTTCGCGTGTTTTGATACTCATCAGTAAGGTAGCAAATAGAATTATCCCTGTCACTAGTAAAGTGACGCCTAAAATAATGAAGCCTGTAACCTGTACCCCACGTAAGCCAGACAGTAAACTGTCGGCAGCTTCATCGCCGTAGGTTGCCTGGAATACATCTGGCAGCTGACGAATCTGGCGCAGCGTTGCTTGAATCTGTGAGTTGTCAGCAACCTCTACCGTTAGCTGGTCATACAGCGGATTGGTGTCACCCTCTAACATTTCAAAGGCCTCGCCATAGTGTTCCACCATTTGCTTCATGCCTTCATCCTTGGAAATAAAGGTAACCTTGGAAATATTTCCCAAGCTGTTGATTCCCTGTTCTAAGGCTTGAATCCGTGGCTGATCGGCTGTTGAGTCAATAAATACTTGAATTTGAATATTCTCCTTGGCCTGCTGTGAAAAATGATTGATATTCAGCAGCAAAACCACCAATAAACTAAAGAAGAGTAAAGAAATGGCGGCAACTAGCCAGCTGATGATCGAAAGAAATCGATGCCGCGAAATGTTCTGCCAGCTTTCTTTCCAAACTTTTTTTATGCGGTAACGAAACATCCTTTCCCTCCTTTAACATCCTTGCTGGTATTCCATAAAAGTCACTTCTAAATGTATAAATGTTACCCGTTTATTAAGCGAAAATAGCAGTCGGTGGATATATCCTTCCTGCTTTATCCTTAAAAATTTTACTTGTTCACATTTTTACTAAGATCTTGTTAAATTATTATCTTATGAATTCTTCATCATTGTCAACCTTTTTTCAGTATTTGCCTGCACGAAAAAAGACGACAAGAAATGGCTTAGATTTCTCGTCGTCGCAGGTTTAAATTTCTTCTGGATCAATTTCTGGTGCTTTGTGGAACTTGATTAGTTCATTGATGATGATTGGTACAAAGGATAAGATAATCGCAATCATCCAATGAGTCAAACCAATTGGTACTAGGTTAAATAGACCTTGAGTAACTGGTACTAAAGCAATCACTGTGGTTATAGTAATAGCTAGTAAAGCCATGCGAGCCAACGATTTATTCGTTAACAGGTTCACCTGGAAGATCGATTTGCTGCTGCGTACATTAAAGACGTGCAGGATCGATGAGTAAGCCAAGACTAAGAAGGCAACAGTTTGGCCCACTTCAAGACTTGGAGCGATCCAATGGCTGACTTCGTTAACAAATGCACCTACATAAAAACCAATTAATGTAACAATCGTGAAGATCGTTGCGTTCAGTGCAATTTTCTGCCACAAGCCGCGGGCAAAGATACCTTCATCGTGAGGAATTGGTTTTTCATCCATGATTCCTTTTTCAGCTGGTTCGCGACCAAGAGCAAAGCCTGGAAGTCCATCAGCTACCACATTTACATACAGTAATTGAACAGCAGTAAATGGTGCTCCCCACCCTAATAACAGGGCAATCAATACGATAAATATCTCTGAGATATTACAGCTTAACAGGAAGTTGATCGCTTTACGGATGTTTTGGTAGACAGAACGTCCACGAGCAACCGCATCAACAATCGTCGCAAAGTTATCATCGGTTAATACCATGTCAGCAGCACCTTTGGCTACATCAGTACCGGTGATCCCCATGGCTGCTCCAACATTACTTGCCTTCAGAGCTGGGGCATCATTTACTCCATCACCTGTCATTGCGACAACTGCTCCGCTTCGTTGCCAAGCTTTTACGATTCGGATTTTATCTTCAGGGGTTACACGGGCATAAACAGAGAGTTTACTGACTTGTTCATCTAGTTCTTCGTCGGTCATTTTCTTCAGTTGTGCTCCAGAAATAGCCTCTTGGCGCGAAGCCATAATTCCTAACTCTTTGGCAATCGCACCAGCAGTTACTACATGGTCCCCTGTAATCATGACCGTTTTAATTCCAGCTTTTTTAGCACGGGCAATTGCTGGTTTTGATTCTGGGCGTGGTGGGTCAATCATCCCAATTAAGCCCATTAAGTGTAGATCTTTTTCTAAAGCTTCTGAAGTAATTTCTTTTGGTTCTTCGTCATGGATGGCATAGCCCACTGCAATAACGCGCAAGGCTTTTTTACCAAAACGGTCGTTTACAACAGCGGCCTGATCGACATCGCCATAATGGAACTTAGGCAATAGCACATCAAAGGCACCTTTAGTAATCGACATATATTTCTTACCGCGCTTGTGCACGGTTGTCATCATTTTACGATCAGAATCAAAAGGAATTTCACCAATTCGGGGATATTTTTCTTCTAATTCAGCTTTCGTATGATAATTTTCTTCCACTGCGCGGACAATCGCCGCTTCGGTTGGGTTTCCTTTAATGATTAACTCGTTGTCTTCTTTTTCTACGATGACATCACTATTAAGAGCAGCAATACTGAGTACTTCCATCGCTTCATCTGTCATACCTTCTTCCGTATCCACCACGGAATCGCCACGAGTCCAAACTCGACGGACGCGCATTCTATTTTGGGTAAGAGTTCCGGTCTTGTCTGACAAAATGACATTCGCCGAACCCAATGTTTCAACTGCGGGTAATTTGCGGATGATGGCATTTTTCTTCGCCATTTTTTGTACACCGTAGGCAAGGGTTAATGTTACGATAACCGTTAGTGTCTCTGGGACAGCGGCAACGGCTAAAGAGACTGAGGTGATGAACATTTCTAACACAGGTTCTCCCTGTAGTTCACCAATAACAAATACTAAGGCTGCAGCAGCTAACGCGATGATACTAATGCGTTTGCCAAGCTGATTTAAACGTTGTTGTAGTGGTGTTTTTTGTTCGTGATCCTGATTCAGCAGATCAGCAATTTTACCCATTTCAGTCTGCATACCAGTAGCAGTAATCACTGCTTTCCCGCGACCATTTACGACGGTGGATCCTTTATAGATCATATTCAACCGATCGCCTAATGAATCGTCTTCTTGTGCTTCATAAGCTGAATCCTTCATTACCGGTTCACTTTCACCAGTTAGTCCGGATTCTTCTACTCGTAATTGTGAATCTTCAATGAGTCGGGCGTCTGCGGTGATCAGCGCGCCAGATTCTAACAGAACAACATCACCGGGAACGAGTTCTTCCGCGTCAATTTCTTCAACTTTTCCATCACGCATTACTCGCGAGGTTTGTTTGTTCATGTCTTGCAGGGCCGATAGTGCTTTTTCGGCATTTCCTTCTTGGACTATCGATAAAACGGCATTAATCACAACAATAGCAATAATCAAGAAACTCTCGAAATAATCTCCATGGTCGGTAGCAATTGCAGTGTATAAAGAAATGACTGCTGCTACAAGTAAAATAATGGTTGTAAAGTCTGATAGGCTGCGGAAAAACTTCTTAGCAACCGATTCTTTCTTGGCTTCCTCGAACTTATTTTTCCCGTTATTTTTAAGTCTATCATCAACTTCATTAGATGTTAAACCGTTATCGAAATCCGTGTTAAATTCCTTCTTAATTTCTTCAATCGTCTTCTTGTATGGTTCCATCCTATTCCTCCTTCATGTTATAAAAAACCACTCTCTTTACTTACTATAACATAGTATTACTTGACAATTCAAAGGATTCAACTCGAAAATTGGTCATAAAGTAACAAAACCTAAAGATTAAATAATCAGATGTAAACGCTTCCCAAAAGTGTTAATCTGTGCTATTATATAGATACAAGGAAGGAGGACATTTGTTATTCGAAGAATTTCTCGATAGTTTTGAGTGTAGAAGAAAAAGTAAACAATAAAGTTGTTCGTAATACCAGATTCACCAAATAAGCAACACGATATGTGTAGAGTATTTTCTTATAAATAGTGAATGCGTATCAGTCGTTGAGTAAAGAATCAAAATTAAGTAAAAAAGATACGTAAGAATTGAACATTGGTAAAACTGAATAGTGTGAAAAAAAGTAATATAAGCAAGATTTATGTTTATGATCTAGAAATTCGTGTAAATACTTTACATGTATAAGAAGTAAAGAAGTAAGCAAATTCGAATAACAAATCCTTCCGCAGCAACACAAAGCCAGGCTTATCGAGAGCCTGGCTTTTTTGTGTGGTTTGTGATGCGATGAGGGATAGCGATTTGAAGCGGTTCTGAGAAGAGCCACTCGTTCCTTCTGTAACCAAGTAGCTAATTTCATTCAATTTATATCTATCATAAACGCAAGCATAAGCTCCGCATGCACTGCTACTTTTTTTCAAACCTCGATACGTGGTCCAACGCATTCTATGCTTCTCTTTTGTGTCTAAGAGTATTCGCTCAATCGATTCCTTTTTGCAAATGATTTTATTCAAAGCTGTTAAGTGAAAGTGCTCCGCTTCGTTTATTGGAGTTCTCTATGCAGATCTTATAAATACAGATAAGTGCTTTAGTGCTTATATTAAGATTTCCAAAAGTTAATAACAGTCGTTACTAATAAAAACTTCCACTATTAGTTCCGATGAAGTATAGTAACCACTACTACGAAGCTACCTAACGATTATGCAGACAATCTTACAACTAGATAAAAGCCGCTCATCGCAAAGCGAAGAGCAGCTCACATAATCATTAAATATTTTATTGTCTTATTGACAAATTACCTACCAAAATCCAGTTATCTAGTATCAAACTTTATGCTTCAAACTTTTGTCTTACTCGTTCAAACTGTTTATTTACGGGTTTAAAATAACCTTACCATATAATTCTTTTCTTTCTAATAACTTATCCATCATTTCTGGACCAGCTGATAATGGTTTTCGATGAGTAATGATGTTTTCGGTATTAATTTTGCCATTTGCAAAAAATGTTACGCTGGTGTCCCATTCCTTACCAGGAAATGGTGCAGATACATTGCTCCAAGAACCGATAACTCTAAGCTCGCTTCTAAGAATTTTTTCAAAGTAATATCTTTTAATTTTTACATCACCATATGGAATCCCTAAGAATAAAACTTCTCCCCCTTTCGTTGCATAAGCGTAGACCTGAGAGGCTGTAGTTGGATTTCCTGCTGCTTCAATTACTAAATTGGCTTTTAGATTTTTTGTTTCTTCTTCCACCCTTTTTTCAACATCTTCATTGAGAGAATTCACAATAACATCCGCACCTGACAACTTGCTTAATGCCAACTTCTCATCATCAATGTCTACCGCAATAACTTTACTGGCACCATAAATTTTTGCCCATTGAATTGCTAATAAACCAATTGATCCTCCTGCTCCGACTACCACTACCGAATCACCTGGTTGCAATTTTGTTTGGAATAAACCATGCAAAACAACTGTAGAGGGTTCAATTAAAGCTGCGGAATCAAAAGAAATGGCATCATCAATTTTGACAAAATTCTCAGATGGTAAACATATATATTCTGCAAAACATCCTGGTTGTTTTGCACCGATTGCATTGTTATGAGCGCTGCGATTATACTCTCCTTTTCGATAATAATAATCTACTCCATCAAAGACGACCGGGCAACCTGCTACACGATCACCAATTTTTAAATCACTCACTTGATTGCCTACTTCTACAACTTCTCCTGAAAATTCGTGTCCCCAAACCATTCCTTCAATATAAGGCCCTAATAGGCGATATCTAGAAATATCTGAACCACAAATACCTGCTGCCTTAACTTTGACAATTACATCATTAGGAGTTTGAAGTGTTGGTTTTTCCGCCTCTTCATATCTTAAATCCTGCACACCATACAATTTTAATGCTTTCACATTACTTCCCCCCTGCTAAACTTTGTAATGCATTAATATTTTTTTCTTTATCCCCACTAAATAAATTACTACCTACTACAAATAAATCTGCACCTTTTTCGGCAGCTTTTTGAATTCGCTCTACATTCATACGACCGTCAATTTCAATTAAAATGTTTCGTTCACCAATCAACGCTTTTGTTTGCTCAATTTTTTGATAAATCGTCGGAATAAAATCCTGATGCCAAAATCCAGGATTAATCGACATCAATAAAATAAAATCAAGATCGTCTAAAAGATAGGTTAAAACTTCCGGTAAAGTAGCTGGACTAAGAGCAACACCGACTTTGATGTTTTTAGCTTTGATTAACCTAATTATTTCATGGGGATGAGGCGTTGCTTCATAATGAAACGAAATCATATCCACCCCAGCATCCGCCAGTAAATCAATTAATTTTTCAGGATGTTGCACCATCATATGCACGTCAATTTTCATTGCTGTATTTTTTTTAATCTCCCGTAATTGATCGGGACCGAATGAAATGTTTGGCACAAAATTCCCATCCATCATATCAATATGAATAGTTTTAATGCCTTGACTTTCCATAAATGCTAGCTCAGATTGTAAATTTAATATGTCAGAATTAAATAATGATGGTAATATTTCCATTTCTATACCACTCCTTTTTTAAAATAATGTACTTATCCAATAGATCATCACACCCCAAATTGGTGCACCGACTGAAACATCCGTGCCTAATCCAGAAATTTCAAAACCAGCTGCTCGCAACATTTCCGTTGCTCCAGGTGCAACATAAGCACAGGTATACATTGAGATAATACAAAAAATTAGCGTCGATAAGATCGATCTGAAAAGATTCCCTTTACTTGCTAAAGTACAAACTACTGCGAAGTAACAAACAGAAGTTAACATTCCAACTGGGAAAAACTGAACATTTGGCAAGACTAGTGCTGCTAAGATAACTAGTGGAATCGTAATAACTGTTGTCGTAATAACTGTTGGATCACCCATCCCAAGAGCTACATCCATACCAATCGATAAATTTTCGTTGTCGCCCATTCTTTTTTTCATAAATTTGTTAGCTGCTTTTCCAACAGGTGCTAGTCCACCCATCATTACCCCCACCATTTTAGGCATTAACAACATAACACCGGCCACACCGATACCCATTGAAATAATTTCAGAAACATCTTGTTTCGTTAATACACCTAACAAAACCCCTACAATTAGTCCAATAACCATTGGATCACCAAAAATCCCGATTCGTTTATGAATTTTCTCCATACTTAAATCAATCTTGTTGACTACTGGAATAAAGTCAATAATTCGATTTACTAACCAAGCTACTGGAAAAGTCCAAGCTATTAAGTTAACCGTCGTACAAGTCGTCTCTTCTAATTTAAAATACTCTTGCCACAAGGGTGCCAGTCTATCCCCTGCAAATAATGCAATAACTGACATTAAAATAGTTACTAAGAATCCAGCGATTACGCTGTTAAATAAAACATAAGTTAAAAATCCGGGAATTAAAAAATGCATATAGTTCCAGATATCAATATTCATTGTTTTGACAATTTTAAAGCGAATTAACAGTAGATTTAATAAGAGTCCAACTGGAATCGCAAGAGCAGCAAAAGGAGCCATCCAAGAAGCAGCGCCAACCGCGGCCCAGCCAATATCAATAATGGTATATCCAGTTCCCAATTCTTGGTAGTAGTCCACCGCCGGCTGTAAAGTAGAGGTTAAAAGATCAACGATCAACCCTAAACCTAAAAATCCTAAACCAACTGTTAAACCAGCGATAAGTGCATTTTTAGCTTTCATTCTGAAAAATATACCAAGAAAAAAGATAATGATTGGCAAAATAGCTTTAGCACCTAAATTTAAAACTAATTGAACTGCATTGGATAACGTTTCCATTTACTTCACCCCGTTTATTTTTCTAAAAATCCCTTCAGCAACTTCTCTTGGTTGAGCATCATTTAAAATACCACTTCCCACAATTACAATATCTGGTGATTCTTTTATATAACTATCAATGGTTGATAAATTGATACCACCTGCAACGGCAATCTGACATTTCTTCACATGTTTCTTCATTTCGATTAAATCTTCTAACGGTGTTCGTCCTTGTTTTTGCAGATCCGCTCCGGTATGAACCGCAATAATATCCACACCTAAGGCCTCAATTTCAGGAATCCTTTTTTCCAAATTTCCAACACAGATCATGTCAACTAAAACTTTTTTCCCATATTTTTTAGCAACTTCCACACATCCCCGAATAGTTGAGTCATCAGTTAGACCTAATACGGTAACATAGTCAGCCTTTGCTTCAAATACCAACTCAGATTCATAAGCACCCGCATCCATAATTTTGGCATCACATAATACCTCTTTATGAGGATATTTTTCTTTTATTCTTCTGACTGCTTCTCTCCCAGCATCAATCATAAAAGGAGTCCCGACTTCAATGATATCGATAAAGGGAACAATTTCATCTAGAATATTCAGTGTCTCTGATAAAGATAATTCGTCAATCGCCAACTGGATTTTCATAGTTTTCCTCCTTATTTTTCAGCCGAAATATTGGACAACAGCTCTTTTAATTCTTCTTTGATTTCATCTTCCTTAATGCCAGTTATTAATCCAGTAATATTCTTATGGGGCTTTAAAATTTCTCCTGAGTAATTATTGGTCGTAAATACCACATCCACTTGATTCAAATACCCTTCAATCTCAGTCATGCTGCTTTTTTGAATATGAAAAGGAATATTTAAGGCTTCGCACAATTCGCTTATTTCGTCTGCTGCCATTGTTGAAGTAGCAATTCCGCTTCCGCATGCAATTAAAATTTCGACTTTTTTATTCATAGACTTTTTCCTCCAATTCGATTTCTATTTTTAATAACTCACTAATTTCTTTTACTGATTGACTATTTTCCGCTCGATGAATTAATTGCTCACTTTTGATAACCTTCATGATTTTTTTTAGAATTTTCAAATGATTATTAGCATCTTGTAATCCCAAAAAGAAAAGATATTTTACTGGAATTTCATTGTCAGGTTTATCCATTTGATTCATTTGGATATAATTTGACAAAATTACAATAGCAATAAAATCTTTTTTAACATACTGACTATCACAATGAGGAATACCAACATTATAATTTTCAAGTACTAAACCAGTAGGAAATTTTTCCTCTCTGCTTATAATTTCTTCTTGATACCCCTCATTGACATACCCCTTTTCATATAGCTGCTGAGACATGAAGCTAAATAGGGCCTCTCGACTAGTGAAATCTTGCTGAATCCAGACTAATTGTTCACTTGTAATTGCTTTTTTCATGTACTTTCCTCCTTCACACATTACATAAAGCAAAAACCGTGCCAAGGCACGGTTAGATTTGTGTTTTAGTTAGTAAATCATAAATTTGATTTGGTTGTGTCGTATCTCGAAGCTTATTCAAAAAAGCTTTTGACGACACTAATCGATATAACTGCTTAATATAAATATCACTATCTTTATTCAAAGCCAATAGAATAACAAACTCAACTTCTCGGTCATTTTCCCACATTATTGGCGTGGTCAATTTTGTGATGTAAGCGGTTGGTTTTGTGACGAATTCAGAATCTCCATGAGGGATACCAATCCCGCCTTTTAAAAAAGTTGAATTCATTGTTTCTCTTTTATAGACACTCAGTAAAAAATGATCATCGACATAGCCTTTAATGTTAAGCGCCGTTACCATTTCATCAATCAGCTGATTTTTATTTTTATATTGTTGACAAATTTCAATTTGATCTTCTTTAATAAATTCGGAAAGGATATTTTTCCTAATTTCAATGTTGATTGAATCCAAGTAACAGACTAAAGCATTGGGAGATTGTGTTAGTAGATCATTGGCAAAAAAGAATTTTGCATTAGGAAATTTTGGATTCATGGTTCCTACAATGGCAATAATTTCAAACTGTTCTTGGATTTTTGACAGCTCTATTAAAATATCGTTCTCTGAAAAAAAACCAGCTGCTAATATATCTATATCAAATCCTTTATTAGCTAAACTTTCATCTAAGAATTCCTTTATCTCCAAGGCTGCTCCCTGACCAGTCAAACAAACTGTGACTATAACTTTTTGCTTTTGAGTTATTTTAGGAGTTATTAAGGAAATGCCTTTTTCACTGAGTATCTCGTCGTATAGCCCCTCCAAAGTAGTATTGGGCAATAACGATTTTCGAACTGATTCTAATACCATTAAGGTGTCCACCCGATCAATCAGCTTAATCGGCGTTGTTATCTGTTCACCGATGATTTCTTCTACCCGAATCAACGAGCCCATATCAGCTAAGATAAGGACCCCTTTTCCACAATCTACCTTTTTTATCTGCTCAATAATCTGATCCAAAATCATCTCAAAAGAATCATTCAAACTCATTTCAATACCCACTGCATGAGAAGTATTTAAGATAGAATTAGCTACATCTACCATACCTTTAGCAACATGACCATGACTCAAGACTAATACTCCCACAGATTGCTGACTTTTATTCATTTCTTGGGTAAAATTTTGAAGATATAATGAAATATATGAGTTTTCGTCTTCAGGCAAGGCAATCCCAAAATGCTGATTGATTTTATCCCGAATTTGATCGGCAAACTCTAAGTAAATAGGATTTTTTATTGAATTAATCGATATATGATTGATTTCCTCTTCCTGATTCAGTTGACGATTCACCCGTGATTTTAAATGGAGTGCCAATGGAATCACTACTTGTGAATCAATCGTCGGTAATCTTTTTTGTACCATTTGAATACATCTGTCAGTTATATCAAGAATATCTTTTCCAATAACACTTTCCACTATGTTTTGATGTAGGTTATCTTTTTGAATTTTTGAGATAAAACGGCTGAATTTTTCATCGATCTCTTGATTGATAATTTGACTGATTTCTTCTTTGGAATTTCCTTGAAGAATTAGTTTATGATAATTTTCTTCTATATAGTCATAAATAGAATAAAGAGATAAATTACCTTTTTCACTAGTCTTCTCCTGATTTTCATCAATTACTAAATCGTTTATAGCACTCTCAAAAAAATCGGTTGGCTTAAACGACTGATTTACCATAGGCAATGCCAAATTATGATTATCAATATGGACGACTGCTTGATTATCAATACTTGCTTTTAAAAATGCCCGGGCGCAAGTTGCCTGAATATCAGATTTCAATTGTCCAACATTTCCCGGACAATCATAGGTAAGCAGATTTTTAATCACTTCTTTTTTTATATGAATAGGTTTTCCAATTCGTTGACTTTCTGCTTCAAAAAACTTCTTCAATAGGATAAATTTTTCATCTAGCGGTCTTTCAGAAAATTTCGGTAGCATTATACTAATTGGAATCCGTCTTCTAAAAGTTAGCAACAAAGAATTCTCAGGTTCTTCTGTAGTTGCCGCAATTATTAATACATTGGCTTTTCGAGTTAACTCCGTTTCTCCTAATCTCCGATACATTTTCTTATCAAACAAGGTAAACAAAATTTCTTGTCCTTCAGGTGGTAAACGATGGACTTCGTCTAAAAAAAGAATACCTCCATTACTAATTTCAACTAATCCTTTTCTACTTTCATTTGCTCCAGTAAACGCACCTTTTGTATGACCAAATAGCTGAGAAAGTAAAAACTGTGGGTTTTCAGCATAGTCCGCACAGTTGAATACATGATAAGGACTTGATTTAGAAAAGATCTGTTTCTCTTTTCCAAATTCATACATTTTTTGTGCTAAGAAACTCTTTCCAGTACCAGAAGGCCCTAATATCAGAGTATGAAGCCCGAAAGGTGGATACAAAACAGCCGCTTTTGCTTGATTAATTACATTTCTTAAACTTCCCTGAGCACCGATAATTTCTGCCATTGTATCTTTTGGTGCATGACTAGTAAGTTCTGTCGAAAGTGATTCCTCTATAGCGTTACGAATGCTTTTAATTGTTGTACGGCTTGCTTCAATTCCCACCTCATTGACTAATGAAGTCAGTTTGCGGTCGGATAATTGTGGATCTGTTTTAAGCAATTTAGCGATCTGTTCTTCAATCGTTTTCCGCTTTCGTAAACGAGAATCGGGTATCTCATGTTTAAGACGGATTTTTGTTACCGTATCCCTAGCAGTATTTAGCTTTAATGCGATTTGTTCATCAGTCAAAGGATGATTTATATCCTCTGCTTTTATAATATCTAGAATGTCATCTATCATATATTCCACCCTTTAATTGATTTATTTCCTTCTTATCAAGACTTCAAACACTCTAATAATATATCATCCCTACTAGATCAGTTTTTTTTAATATGACTCTTCTTCAACAGCTCAAGCATTCTATTATTGTATCTATTCTACTTTAGGTCGGTCAAACATTGATTCACTTATTTTGATTAAATTGGTATTTGTTCAATGAGATAAACGATTAATGAAATCAGGACACTTATAGACTATCGTTGATTCTCAGGCTTAGGATTCACGAACTCGGTTTTGTATTTCTCAACTTTTAGTAAGGATTATTATGTTCGATGTTTTGCTCAAACGACACTTTTAAGAAATCTCTTTCTATATTTTGAAACAAGCTGTCAAAGTCGGTTTCATAGCGGATGGGGATCATTTATAAGGATGCTACGCATATCAAACAAATATAGATTTACAAAGCGCTAAGAAATTCATCTAAAGAGTATGTTCTAGTAGTTTTCTTAATTAATTTACTATTTTCGAGATTTATTTGAATGAAGAATATCATTTGCTTTATCTGCAATAGCTTCTGTTAAAAGAACTGAAAAATTCATGCCTGCTCGTTTTCCTAAAGTATCTGCCCATTTAGGAATAGTCAACGTTTTCTTAACCAGTTCAGTATCTTTTAAATACTTTGCAACGTTCACTCGAATGAATGTAGTAAAGGAATCATTCTCAACTTTTATTTCATTAATTGGTGTTGGTTTTGGTAAAGGATCTTCATGCTCAATATAATCAGCTAAGACTATTCCAAGTACCTCTTCTGCCATTGCAATCCCATACGAAATGTCCTCTTCATTGATTCCTGTATATGCGCCTTGAATATCAGGGAATGTAATAAAATATCCGCCACCTTCTTCTGGTTGAAATACAGCTGGATAAGTTTTAGCTAAAGGTTCACTCAACACTTCACTCAGTCCTTTCTTTTAATTAGACACAGGATTATTTCAATCCCGCGTCCTTCAAAATTTGTTGCTCAAGTCTTCGGTTGATATCTTAATTGCCCTCCTTATAAATATAATGATGAGAACCCTCTTACATACGCTCAATCCAACCATTTTTTTCAATAACTTCAGGATCTGTTTTCCTGCAAGTAGCATGTGCACTATAGCTCTTTACGATTTTATCTTAGTACGTATCAATACGTGTGTAAAGGTTATCATTATTCTTCAGTGGCTTTTTAATCGATCTTGCTACTTCCTGTCTCTCATATTATTCAAACAGACTTTTTAATTTTTCTTTCAGGCGCCAGACTTTGCGCAATAAAAAAAGCCAACAACATTTTGCTGGCTTGTTGATTGAAAATCAATCATTCAACTCTTTGATTTTTTCAATAGTTTTCTTTTGGACAGAATTTTTTGCACTGGTTAAGACCGCAATTAGATTCGCTTCTTGATGATTTTCATCGTAAGCATGACCAATACTTTGAATATAGCTCTGCCGCAATTCGCTGACTACATTGATTTGTAGTCTTTCATTTTCTGCAGCTGCTCGGAAGCAAACTCTGACCGGATCGTCTTTCTTTTTTCCCAATTGGAAATGGTCTTTTTGAGAAAAATATTTTTCTTCAGCTAGTCTTATGTCAGCTTATATTTGATTTACTTGCTGATAGCTGTCTAACTGCTTTCTATTTATTTTCACCTATTAAAAAGTTTTTATCCCTTAACGATTTACCCTTCTACTCCATATCATCTTTATTCAATTAAGATTTTGGTTGTGTATATTGATACCTTGCTATAATGATAGAAAGGAGCTGATGACACATGGAAAATACTGAACAGGCGATGTCAGCTCGTACGAATCGCCATGAATTTGAACTAGCAAAAAAGAAACTCTTTTCCTAACTTGAAAAAGGTGCAAAAGTTAGGCGGGAGCAAAACTCCATTACGCTTAAACATCTTAAGGAATAAATGAGTGTAAAATTATAAGTTGTATCTATCATCTCAAATCAGTAATGATTTGAGCGATAGTATCGGCTATATGCACGACAACGGACATATAGTGCTACAATAAACCCCATTTCCAATCGAATCTATACAACAATCAGCAGCCTCAATAACACACCTCTAGTAGGTGCATCGCTACAAACAAAAGTACAGATCATACAGCCTATCGGGTTATTATTGTGAAGTCATATAGAATCTTTTATAAATTGATTAAAGACACAATATACGTTGACCGAATTCTTTCTGAAAAAAAGATTATCAAAAAAATGATTGCCTAAAGTTTGTAATGAATTGCAGTAGTTTGGCGGATAATCCATGATCACTTCTGATTCCTCTGACTTTTCATCAATCAACTGTTAACAACCTAGCTGCATTTCTTTTGGTACCTGTTCATTTACTCTTCTCGTGATGCAGCAATTTTCTCGCGTATCAAACACTACTTATTCCTCCTTAAACATAAAAAACAACCCAACCATCATTACGATGATTGGGCCTCATGATAATAATATATATAGATTAGAATCTTGACGGAGATTTCCAAAGCTTTTTATTGAACACCTATCAAGTAGTCTTATTCTTTTACATCTAAATGTTCTGGACCCCAATCAGTTGGAACACGAACCAACTCTATATTTTTGTGTTCATAAATAACCACTTCACCGACATAACATACTGCACAGCCATCTTCTAAATGACCTGCAAAGGTCTCTTTCCCTTGTGAGATGACCATGTGGATATGCGGCTCGCCATCAGCGATAACCCCTGTCATTGAAGCTAGCTCTAATGGTGCATCTTTCCATTCTGGGAAAATATTTCCTGCTGGAAACTCGCCTGTTGTTGTCACCATATGCATCTTAGCATCTGAAAAAGTCCCATAACCACACATTAAAGTTGCATTTTTGATGTCTAGATCTTTGATGGTTTGCTTGATTGACTCAAGCATTAGCTCTCCTTTATCTAGCCTAAGAATAATTACTCGTCCACCGATTTCACCTGTAAATTGTTTCATTTTCTATTCCTCCATTTTCTAATTAAACTTTACCAGCTGATCCAAACATTACCATGTAGCGTTTCAGTTCTTCTTTGTATGCTTCATAGAAGAATGGCAGCGTATCATGTGGGGCATGAACTGTACTATTTAAAACGGCATCGCGGCCTTTTTGCATCACATCTGTTCCAATATTTACTTTACAAATACCTTCACGACAAGCGCGAGCTAAGTTTTCGTCTCCAGAACCTGAACCACCATGTAAAACTAATGGGATATCGACTGCTTCAGTTAATTCATGCAATAAATCAAAATCAATATACGGAGTTCCTTTGTAAGCACCATGAATGGTTCCGATAGCTACTGCCAAACAATCTACGCCTGTTTGTTTTACATACTCTTTTGCTTCTGATGGGACAGTCAAAGCGCGTTGATCCTCATCATCCTTATCACTATAGCCAACATGTCCTAATTCACCTTCAACGGTAACACCGCAAGCATGGGCCACTTTGACAATTTCAGCTACCTGAGCCACATTATCCTCAAAAGGCAATGTTGAACGGTCTGCCATAACGGATGTAAAACCGGCTTGGATGGCACACATTGCATGGTCATAACAGGCTCCATGGTCCTGATTTAATGCAACTGGAACAGTAGCTTCTAAAGCAAGGTCACGACACATCCGAGCAAAGAACTTGATATCTGGATGGGCCCGATAGTTTAAATTGATGATAACTGGCGAACGTGTTTCCTCAGCGGCATCGATGGACGCTCGCAAAGTAATCTCATCTTTATTACTTGGCGCGCATACAGCATACTTCCCTTTTTGTGCTTCTTTCAATAATTCTCCCATTGTGACTAACATATTTATTTCCTCCTATTTCATATTTTTAAACTGTTCGGTGTTCTTAAACTTGCACTTTCTTATTTATCCCGAATAATTTTCCACCATGCGATTTGTAGGCATCTGTGGATTCTACACCCGGTGTGCAGTTGTTTTGAATCTCAGTACCATCTAGAAATTTCACTAGATTACTCAACCCGATTTCATATTGGTGATCGATTCTCTCTCTACTGAAACCAGCAGTGTGATTAGTAAGTATCAGTTTTTCAGCAGGAATATCATAATAACTATCGGTCAATGGCAAACCTTCACCATCAAAAACATCCACTGCCGCCATGCGAATCTTATTGTTCTTCAATGCATCTTTTAGAGCATCTGCATTAACTAATGCTGCACGACCAGTATTGACAAATGCTGCCGTTGGTTTCATCAAATCAAACTGTTCGAAATCAATCAGATTATGGTTTTCTGGCGTAACACGAGCAAGTACGCTGATATAATCACTTCGAGACATCAATTCATTCAGTTCGACTAATTCAATGCCTTCTTTTGCCATCGCCTCTTCATTTTGGAATGGATCATATGCAATAACATCCATCTTAAACGCTTGAGCAAATTTTGCGACTTGCCGTCCGTTTCTGCCCAATCCAACAATCCCTAACGTTTTCCCGTAAAGCTCCGTTGATTTTTCAGTGACGATATTCCGCAGTGATTGCTGATTTGCCTTTGTCCAGCCATCACGTCGCATAGTAGAAGTCAACTCGAATACAGGTCTAGCCATATTCATGATCAAGTTAAAGGTAAATTCGGCAACAGAAACAGTACATCTTCCGGCACTGTTTAAAACAGGAATACCCAGTTCTTTACACGCCTTTAAATCCGTCCCTTCTTCTGGACCATCACGTACAGAAAGAATAAGCTTCAAATCTGGACTATTTTCTAATACGCGCTTTGTGACTGTGTCGTAGGCATTAAAAAAGATGTCGCAGCCTTTTAACTGCTCAATCAATTCATCTTCGTCAAAATAATCATTCGCTCGATTATGCACGTTGAATCCTGCCCTTTTTACTTCGACAACTTCTTGAAAACGTTTGTCCCATTCTGGACTATAATCCGCTGTCCATAACATCTTTGGCATCTTGATTCCCCCTCTTCTTCTCCTAAAGCTTACAAAATAGTTCTTTCGTTCACAATGAGTTGAAAGGATCAAGCATGCTTGTCACCAAGTTAGCAATTTGTTGCCACATTTCTATAGAACAAACTGCTCAATAGCCCTTGCTACGCCCTCTTGATCATTGGTGTAGGTAATTGTATCTGCCACTTCTTTTACTTCTTTCATTGCATTATCCATCGCAACTCCTAGTCCCACTTCACGAAGCATTTCAAGATCATTAACTCCATCGCCAAAGGCCATAACTTCTTGACGTTCTATTCCTAGAAGTTTCGCTAATTCGATCAGTGATGACCCTTTATTGACCTGTTTCTGATTAATCTCCATGTTCCGTTCATTCCCATAAGTCAGAGCTAACCCGGTTCCACTCATTTTATTGAATGCTTCTTTGCGCTCCCTACTATCAAGAAAAACACAGTTGATTTTGTCGAAACCATCCTTAGTTTCTCTTAGCATATCTTCTAGCCGATCAACGGTCTTCCTAGTTTCTCTAACATATTTTTCCATGTGGGGATTAGTCGTATATTTTTCTATCTTTTTCATCTGATCTGTTTGAATGTATCCCACACCATGAAAAACAATTTCTCTTAACGCATCATAGGAATTCAAAATTGTCAGAGCCCTTTTCACATCCTCTGCCAATAGAAGTTTTTCCAACACCAATTGATCTTCCTTCAAGTCAAAAACCCGGGCACCATTTGAAACAAGTACATAACGGATTTCTGGAATCAAGCGAATTTCTTTTGGTATACCTGTCAAAGGTCTGCCAGTCGCAACCACGACAGTTATACCTTTATCGATAGTCTGTTCCAGCACTTTACGGGTATAATCCGTTATTTTATTCTCTAGATTTAGCAATGTACCATCCAAATCTAAACCGATCATTTTGATTTGTTGCTTTTCCATTTCTATCCCTCCTATTTCGATCTTCTTCTCTTATCTTAAATTAAAGGGCACGTATATATTGACAATTGTCTTGTTCATCATCACTGTCACCAACATATCATTTTGATGTCAAATATTATGTTGTCAACCTTTTCATAGGGTTCAGCTTATTGGTCAAATTGCTATGAAGCTTGGAATTTGATAGAATCAAAGTATAGAAGGATTGAAGTTATTTATTCTTAAGCGAGGGGGAAACATGATGCTTTTAGATTTTATTCGAGAAAACTGGTGGCTTTTATTCCTGGGAATCCTTTTGGGTTCATTTAGTATTTTTTCGCGTCGAAATCGTAATACAAACAAAACGTATAATGGAAAACTAACCGATGTCAGTTCAGACATCGCTATTGGTTCAAATGTAACTCTAGACAGTGGTATACATGGTATAGTTCGTAAAATCCAGGAAAATACCTATATGGTTGAAATTGCAAATAATGTTATTATTGAAGTTGAAAAATATGGAATTGTATTTGTCCGTTAGGAGTGATGAAAATGTTTCATTCTCGATTCAACTACTTGATGTCCACCATAGCCTTCAAAAATAAAGATCTTGCGGATGCCTTATACATCGACCGCTCTCTGGTCTCTCGTTGGCGGACTGGAAAAAGAGAACCGACTACAGATGTTGTAAAACAAATTTCTTCCGCGATCATCTCATTGTGTGAGGATACAAATACCAAGCTGCTTCTATGCCGAACTTTGGAGCTGCAGTATAGTGATCATCTATTCAATGACACTCGTATGCTTCAATTAACCCTATCGAAATGGTTATCAGACGATATCGAGAACGATTCATCTGTTCAATTTAATTGGGATACAGACGGCAGCGAGCGATTATTGCAGCCAACTCAGGTCAGTTTATACTCTGGTGATGACGGCTATCGAAGTTGTGTAAAGTCTTTATTAGAAATGGCTTTAGCCACCGGAAAGCCCTTCACACTGTATTTCTTTGGCAATGACAGCCTTGAATGGTTGATAAGACAGAAGAAATTTTTTAATCTTTTTAGTCAAGTTATCAATCAGGCCAAGCAGATCGGAATGAGAGTCCGTTTAATATTTCACATCTCAAATGATTCAAAAAAGATGGGGAATTATATAAGCCTCTGGTCACTCGTCCAATCAATCCCCAATACTGAGCTTTATGGGCTTTATGGCTTAGCTAATCGCGAAACCAATCGGCGTTTATTCAGTCATGTATCCTTCGCTATCCCAGAAATAGGAGCGGTAACTGGCTGGTCAGTGATGAATTCTCCCCATCAGTACGTCACTTTAATTACCGATCAAAAAGAAACGCGTTATGTTATTGATGATTTTGAAATTCTTTTTTCTAGATGTATCCAAATAACGAAAAATTGGGAGAACTACGACCATGAGCGGCTCTTCAATTTAATTGCCAACGATGACTATCTCGACAGTTCCAAAGAGTATATTTCCCATAGCCATGCACTTCCTCTGGCGACTCTTCCGACAGAGATCCTGCAGGACATGCTGGAAAGGGCCGGTTTTAGTTCAGAAAATATTTCCCGCTATGTTGAACTTCATCTTAAATACAAGCATTGGTTCGAAAAATATATTGATCAAGGTAGTATGGAGTATTTCTTTATAGAAGATGAAATGTCTGGGGAAGTTATCATGCCACATTCCGATAAATTTTTTGGGAAGACATTGACTTACAAGCAGAATCAATACTTTGAGCACATCATTTCTACGCTAGAATACTCACAAAAATTTGAGAACTTCCATTTCTATCCAATCGATGAACCGCTCTACCCAGTCGATACTCACATTGCTTATGGTGCTTATCTTATTAGCTTTAGTGAATCAGAAGGCGATCAGATTACTATCTGTACACACCAGCACTTTGCTAATTGTGTCTTTATGTATATCAACGAAGCTGCTGCTCAGTTATCAGAAAAACTTTTCTTGCCTAGTTATCCATTTCAGCATTATATGGAAAAATATCCACAGATTGAAAATCTATAGATAATAAAGGACGCTACAACAGTAAAATACTACTGCTGTAACGCCCTTTTTCCTTATGGCTCCATCGCTTTTGGTCGCTCACAACGCGAGGTTATCGGAACAAAGGTTTGTTTATCTCTTCCTTGAATTAAGCTATCCAATACTTCCAATACATGATAGGCTAATTCTGCGGAAACTCTAGGTTTAGTATTCCTTCGAATCGCTTCTGCCATATCCGCCGGACCAATCCCACGACTATTATTTTCAAAAGGAAATTGAAAATTGATGATCTCTTTCTCTATTTCTCTGGTAGCTTGATTTTTTGTTTTTATTAGCGTAATCTCACTGCCAAATTTATCTGGATTCCCAAAGTGAAGAATGCCTTTGGTTCCATACACAATAAACTCCGCTTGGTCTTTGACAATGCTATTCGCATTCAAATGGAAGGTTCCCGTCAATCCGCTCTCAAATCGTAATATAGCTGAGACACGACTTTCATTGTCACAGATAAACTCTTGGCCATAGTCTGGACTTTTGACATTACTGTTGATATGTCTAGGAATCGGATTGTCCGTGAATGCTGCTGTAGTAGCAACTGACCCAAATAAACTAGCTAAGGCTGTCATATAATACACGCCATAGTCATAGCAGACCCCACAGCCAGGTGCACGCAGAAACGGATAATAGCTCAGCATATGGTCATTCTCCCGATTGGCAGAAACTACAAAAGACGTAACTTGCCCGATTTCTCCTTCATCTATTAGTTTCCGCGCTGTTTGTAAAGAAGCACCTAAAAACGTATCAGGTGCAGATCCCAAAAGCAAACCTTTTTGTTGAGCTAACAATAAAAGTTCTTGTGCAGTTCCAGGACTATTCGTCAATGTTTTTTCAGTGTAAACGTGCTTTCCTGCTTCCAATGCCTGCTTAATAAGTTCATAGTGGAATTGCACTGGGGTTAAATTAACGATCAACTCGATTTCAGGATCAGCAAAAATGTCCTCAACTTCTTCAGCACGTATCCCATACTGCTTCGCTTTTTCCTGTGCACCAGAAGCAGCTCCAATCGCAACTACTTCAATAGCAGGAAATTTTTGAATCATATTTGTTAAATAAATATCACTGATCATTCCCGCACCAATGACTGCTGTTTTTACAGGTTCGTTTTCCATGATTTCCTCCTTAAAAGTAGAACGAACTCGCTCACTTTTTGAGCAATAAGACTAAAATTTTGAGCTGCAGCTTCCCAGACTGATCAAAATTTTCGCTTATTATCGAGAAAGCTAGTTCGTGCAGCCAGATAATAAAAGACAAAAGAACATCCTGAAGATGTTCTTTTGTGAGAATTAATGCCCCATAATTTTGAATACCGATAGAATAATACCTAAGACCATTGTCCCAATCGTTAAATGACTGATCTTGACTTTTTTCTTCAATAACCAGTAATAGATAAAGACGGCACCGATGGTTAAAATACCAGGAATCGCACTATCGATCATTTCTTGAATATTGATTTCCTTGTACTTGTTCTGGAAGACCAACGATGTAGTAATAGATACGAATTTAGAAGACATTCCACCCATGATAAACATAGCCATGATCCCGGCAGCGTCAGCAACCTTTTGCATAATACCGTTTTGTAAAAGCTTCAATACAAACTCGTTACCTAGTCTATAGCCTCTTGGATAACCAAGTAAAGCAATTAGACATGGTGCTAAGCTCATCCCAGCCATCATCATGAAAGCACCAAAGACGCTTCCTTCTAAACAATAGGGCAAGGTAATAGCGATCGCGATTTGTCGAAGCGTCGATCCATTGATCGCATCTCCCAACCCCGATAGTGGTCCCATCATACTGGCCCGTGTAGCAACGATCAAGTCCCCATCAATCTCAGCACCATTTGCTTTTTGTTCTTCCATACCAATGATAATAGCAAAAACGATTGTCGAAAAACTCTGTTCACATAAGTAATAGTTTCGTGTCCGCATCAACCCAGCACGAATTTGTTCATCTGCATCTGGACGTCCTTCATACAAATAACGGAAAATTGGTGCAATCGCGTTGGTAAATGAATTAACATACCCGCGGTCAAAGGATTGACTACAATGATGGAAGAAAGCAAATTTGAAAAAACATTTCCATAGTAAAGATTTAGGTACTTTCCGTGGTTCTTGTGAACTCGTCATATTAGCTAAATTGTTTGCATTTTCCATAATTATGCCTGCCCCCTATTCTTAAAGAAATCCGGATCGCCCCATAATACAGATAGGAAGGCTAAGAATGCACCAAACACTGCCATCCCAATAATTGGTATGTCACCGAATCGCATGATGTAGAAACCAATAATGAAGAATGGAATCTGTAATGGTCGCCCTAAGATCGTAATAAACATCGCAAACCCCATCGCCGGAATAATCGCACCCATGTTAGAGAATCCGATTAACAGCCATTGCGGTAAATTATCCATCAGCCAGTTCACAGCATCGGTACCGACATAAAGAATTAAGAAAATAATCGGAGTCGATAATAGAATTCTAGTCAGGATGGGAAATAATGTACTCCCTCGACTGATCTTTCCATATTGTAGTTTTTCACAGGCTCGGTCAACATATGGTCCCCAAGCTGAGGTATTCAACGTTTTCCAGATGGTATCGATGGCAACTCCTAAAGCACCAAATGCTGCTGCTAATGCCAAGGCTTGCTTGTCATCCATACCGGTTGAAATAGATATTGGAATCGCAATAATACTTGCAAAGAATTGGTCAACCGGCATTGTTCCCCCGTAGTGAACTACGCCTAAATACATGACTTGGATCATCGCTCCAATCATGACTGCCTTTGCAGGATCTCCCATGATGATACCGATGAAAAGTCCGATAACTGCTGGCATTCCCGATGGTCCCATGATCAACATGATCGGGTGTGCGGAAAAGAATCCGTAGTAAAGTGCTAATAGAAATGCTGTAACTAACGCCATAGTGAATCGCTCCTTAATATTCTATAATTTGGTAATCTGCAGGGCCTTTTCAAGTGTCGTCTTCGGTAAACTTGGCATCGCTTGGAAATAGATTTCAACACCTTCATCATTCATACTGCGTAAATAATCCGCTTCCTTCTCGCTGATATAACAAGACGCATTCACTTGGACCGCTCCTACTTCACCAGGTATATTAGCTAATGCAATAAAATCGAATTTTAACCCTGCTTGCAAAGTATCATAAGCATCCTTGATATTTCCCCACAGCAGCATCATATTTTCCGTCTGATAAACCCCAGAGTTCCAGGCCTCCACAGCATCTTCGATTCCTAGAATATCTACTGTATAACCAATTGCGACAGATTTATAAAGCGTTGACATAAATGGATCTTTTGCATTGATATCACTGATCATCAAGACTTTTGTGATATTGTATTCCTTAATCAAACGTGCATTTACCTGTCCGTGAATGTATCGATTATCGACACGAGATAATTTAATGTTACTCATAATAATCCTCCTCAACTTTTATTACGTTTCTTCTTTAGTCAAATTATATATCATAAAGCGGCTCTTTTATTAATTTGCGAAGCAATGACAACGCTGTCATTCATTTGTCATTTCAATGATATCGTTCTAAATTTTCTACCCTTGCGACATGGTATGAAGCATTCGTAAATCAGCGTTCATATTTTTTATGCCTTCTGCTGCTGCCTCTGCCATCTGGTCCGCATACACATCTGCATTACGTTCACCGCTCATACGTAGCTCCATTGCTCGGAACACCATTGGAAAGTTCACTCCGGCGACGGCACATAGTTCCCAATCACGGCTGACTTTCATCACAGTGTTGTAGGGTGTTCCACCGATGATATCTAAGCAGATCACAATATCTCCTTCGTATTTTTTTACAATATCCGCCATTTCTTTTTCATATTTTTCAACATTCATTCCTTCAAGCAAGGGTAAAACCTCAATATCATTGATTTCCCCCATAATCATTTTGGATGAGTCGATCAGTCCCTGACAAAGCGGTCCATGAGTCGCAATTAAAATCGCTGGTTCTTTTTTGAATTCCATTTCTATCTTCCCCTTACTGTTTAACGCACGCCGACAGTCAATAGTATGTTGCCAAATACTCTAGTTTCAGCACTTCCGATGACTAAGCGAACTTCTTTTTCAACCGCTTTTTGGTAAAACTCAAATCGCCCAAGTTTTTCATTCTCGATATCAATCAAAATCTCCGAAAATTCAGTGAATAGGGCAGGTAGTTCTTCATGGTCACCTGGATCCATCAATTCATATTTTTCAACATTCACAACACTCGTCAGTGCTTTTAGAACCTCAATGACACTAGGAATATTTTCGCTAAGCGCCAAATCAATCAGACGAGCTGCTTCATGTTTCTTTTCGTATTTTGGATAATTCCCGTCAGTAATCAAGATTTTATCTCCATGGCCGCATTTTGCGACCTCGAAGAGAATCTCTGGATGAATCAAACTTCCCTTCAGCATTTCATTCTCCTTCCCTTATGTGAAAAATTAGCAACTTGCTTTTTGTTCTTCCCCGAAATCTTTAATTTGATTCAAGCAACTTAGATTATTTTGAAAATATTCTTCCTCCAACCAAATTGCTGCTAAGTTCTTCAACTCTTCCCTGGATGAATTCCAAGTTCCTAAGCATAGGACATTCGTATTGGTATCTACCCGAGATAATTTTGCGGTATAAGGGTTATGGCAAAGCGCTGAACGAACTCCGTTAAATTTATTTGCTGCAATATTCATTTCTTGACCTGTAGTACTAATTAGAATCCCACGCTCATATTCTCCGGATTGAACAGCTTTACAAACTGCTTCAAGAGCCTCTGTGTAATGAGCCGCTCCGTCAATTGCTTCATCAATTAGGTATTTTCCGCTCGCGTTCAATGATTCAATCAAATCATTTTTCTCCTTAATACAACTAGGATCACAACCTAAAATTACTTTTATTTTTTTATTCATTTATGGACACCTCCTGTAATTAAAATTGTTGTTCGATCATTTCAATACATTTCATACCTTTTTCGTCGCGGTTATTGTATCCAACCATCAACCAAGTTTCGATCATTTTCGCGCATTTTTCATCTGATTCCATTGTCCAGGCCCCTGTACAAAGAACATTAGCATTATTATCGATCACAGAGAGAGCAGCTGGTAAAATATCATAAGCTAACGCTGCTCTTACTCCGTGAAACTTGTTCGCAGCGATGCATACGCCGATTCCCGATCCGCAGAATAAAATTCCTCTTTGATATTCTCCACTCTGGATTCCCTCAGAAACGATCTTAGCTGAACTGGTGAACTCACCGATCGCTTCTTTTTCAGCTCCAGCATCAGTGATCTCATATCCATGATCTTTTAGTATTGCGATCGTTCCTTTGATCATTTGACTAATTGCCTGATCATAAGCAATGATAATTTTCATTTTTGATCCCATTTGATTTGGCTCCTTCATTCAATTTTTAAGCTATTTTAGACCGAGTTGTTTCTCAACCTCAGAAAAAGTCGGCAAGGATGGTTGTGCTCCTAATCTTGATACTGTAACTGCTGATGTTGCCACGGCCCACTCCAAAGCGGCTTCGATTGGATAATCGATTGATAGACCGAAAGCCAGACCACCAATAAAGGAATCACCTGCGGCTGTTGTATCTTCCACCTGCACTTTATGGGCATTTTTAAAGAAGGAATTCGTGTTGTCTTGAAAAAGAATGCCACGTTCACCTAGAGTAATAATTACTTTCTCAAACCCTTTATTCCGTAATTCCGCTGCAGCTTTTTGTGCATCCTGATCTGTTTTGATTGCTATTCCTGTCAGTAATTCTGCCTCGGTTTCATTAGGAATGATCAAATTGATCATGTCATTGTATTTTTCATCAATCTTTTGTGCTGGGGCTGGATTGAAGATCACAAATTTATTGTGTTTACGCGCCAATTCAATCGAGCGATAAACAACTGGTAACGGAACTTCCAACTGTAAAATAATAATGTCATTTGCCGCGATCAATGCCTCGCAGGAGTCAATTTCTTCAACGGTCAGCTCCATATTGGCCCCAGGAACAACAATGATTCGATTGTTTCCCTCTGCATCTAAAGTGATACTGCCTACTCCTGTCGCCTTTTTGGGATCACGAAAGACATTTTTACTATCAATCCCATCATTTTCTAACGCTTCTATGTGTTCTTGACCAAAAGCGTCGTCTCCGACTTTACCAATCATATCGACTTTTCCACCAAGTCTTGCTGCGGTCACCGCTTGATTTGCACCTTTACCGCCAGTGAATTGGTTAAAAGAATTCCCTATAAAGGTCTCTCCATTTTTTGGTAAACGATCCGCTTGAACAACCAAGTCCGTCATAAAACTGCCGATAACCAGGATCTTTTTCATTTGAAAGCCTCCTTTCTATTTGCTGCTTTTAATACCTAAACTTCCTCCGGGGTGAAATAAAGCAAAATCGGATTTCCCGAATTTCTTCACATGAGATAGCGTCAAGGCAATCGCATCTCCCACAACTAAGGTCGCTGTTGAGCTGTTCGTTGGTGCCAAGTCTAGTGGATCGGCTTCTTTTTCAACAAATAAATTAAGGTTGATATCACTTGCTTTTGAAATTGTTGATTCAGGATTACTGGTAATCGAAATAATTTTTGCGCCAATTGCCCGAATTGGTGTGATCGTAGCAATTACTTCCCCGGTTTCTCCACTATTTGAAATCATCACAACAATATCCTTTGCCTCGATCATTCCTAGATCGCCATGTAGTGCTTCTGTCGCATGGACAAAGAATGCTGTTGTGCCTGTACTAGCAAAAGTTGCAGCTAGTTTTTTTCCGATAATGCCAGATTTTCCAACACCTAAGAATACTACTTTGCCTTTGCAATTTAGAATGGCTTCCACCGCTTGGTTGTACGTTTGTTCATCAATGTTGTTATAAACCTCATCAATACATTCCTTCTCGACATTAATATAGGTACGAATTTTTTCTGTATAGTTCATATGCTCCCCTTCTTCACCTCATTGAAAACTCTTACATTCCATTTTAAGATAAAACTATTTCTTAAAAAGAGAATCAACTAGACAGATTGCTCTATTTGATTCTCTTTCAGACTGATCAATTATAGTAACCCGTTTTCAATCGCCACTTTCTTTAGCTTCGCTTTTTCCTCATCAGTCAAAGGTAGAAACGGTTTACGACATTCACCGCAATCAATGCCCTGCAGCTTCAAGATTTCTTTCACGCCTTTAAAGACACCGACTTCGCAAAGGACAGAAACAACATTATTGACTTCATTTTGAATCTTCAAAGCCTCTTGCAGCTTACCCGCCGCAAACAGTTGATTCAGCTGAACAAATTTACCAGCCATAATGTTATAGGTACTTCCAATTCCAGCACTAACGCCGACTGATAAAGCACTTAGATAAATCTCATCATGTCCGATAAAAATACTTTTCTCCGGAAACTGTTCAACGAGCTGCTGCAATTGGAATAAATCATAGCTAGTATGCTTCAAACCAATAATTTTTTCGTTAGACAACAAACGAGTTAAATCATCCATGCTGAATTTCACCGCTGACATCGCTGGAATGTTATACACGATTACCGGAACAGAAACAGCATCGGCCAAGTCATTATAAAACTGAACATATTCATCCATATTGAATGAAAAGTAGAATGGCGGCACAGAAGAGATAGCTGATACATTCAACTCTTCTGCGTGTTTTGCCAACTCAATACTGTGCTTCGTTGAAAACATTCCAACATTTACGATGACTTCTGCTCTTTTTCCAACAATTTCCATCACCGCTTCTACCAGATATTCTCTTTCTGCCATTGAAAGCATGTACGATTCTCCGGTACTACCTGTAAGATAGAAGCCCTCTACACCTTCATCAAGATTCTTTTGAATAAGTTTTTCCAATGAGGAATAGCTGATATTTCCTTTATTATCGTAAGGAGTGACTAAAGCTGTAAAAATCCCATTAAACTTTTTCATCGCTAGACTCCTATCTAGTTATTTGCTGTCGTTGTATTTTTTCATCGCATAACGGAAGATGATTGATTTTTCTTGGGTTACTTCTTCAAGGACAGAAGACATACACTCACGGCTATTACCGCTCATTTTCTTACCGCCGCCAAATGGTAATTCCTGCGCTCGGAAACCACCTGAACCATTGATTGCGACCATTCCCGTTTTGAGTGATCCGGCAACCTTCATAGCATCTTGGAAATCATTTGTAATCACACCCGAACTCAAACCAAAGCTAGATGCTTCCGCAATTTCTATTGCTTCGTCTAGGGTTTCAAATTCGATGATCGGATATACAGGACCGAAAACTTCCATATCTCTAGCGATATCCATGTCGACTGTTACATTATCTAAAACAGTTGGTTCATAGAAAGCCCCATCACGAGTGCCGCCATAGATTAATTTGGCTCCTTGTTCGATCGTTTTTTCTACTTGTTTCTGTACATCAATCGCTGCTTTTTCGCTAATCAAAGTGCCATAATTTGTTTCAAGGTCTAACAGGTCTCCTGTTTTGATCGTCTTCAACCGTTCCTCAATCAATCTGTTAACAAACTCTTCTTTGATTGATTTATGAACAATGAAACGCTTCGCCCCTGAACAAGCTTGACCAGCATTTCTCGTTTTATCGCCGGCTTCATTGACCGCTAAGTCCATATCACAATCCGCACAAATGATTAACGGATCATTTCCACCTAGTTCAAATTTATAGTCCGTTAAGTTTTCAGCTGCACTTTTCGCGATGGAGATACCTGCTGAAACGCCGCCAGTCAAGTTCACTTGAGCCAATAAAGGATTTCCGCAGATCCAGCCGCCAACTGTTGATCCACCGCCCGTAACACATTGAACAGCTTCTGGTGTCACCCCTGCTTCAACCAATAAGCCCATTAGCTTCATAACACATAATGGATTAGAAGATGCTGGTTTTACTACAATTGAGTTTCCTGCCATCAACGCGGGACCAGCCTTGAACGCCCATAATGCCGCTGGGAAGTTGAAAGGAATGATACAAGCAATTACTCCGAGTGGTTCATGGACTGTTACTTGTAAATCATCGTCATAACCGCCTTCGATTCCCATTGGCATCGTTTTGCCATATTGATGCTTAACGATTTCGATTGAGCTTTCAAAGGTCATGTAAACTGAATCAATTTCACCGTAAGAATCGAAAATTGGTTTCCCAGTTTCCAGGGTTAGTGTTTTGGCTAAGTCATCACGATTTTCTTTGATTAGCTCTAAGTACTTACGCATAATTGCAGCACGTTCGCGAATAATTATTTTATTCCAATTTTTTTGTCCTTCAACTGCACTTTCAATCGCAAAATCAACATCTTCTTTCGTAGCCATAGGTACAGTATCCAAAAATTTTCCATCATACGGATTAGTTACATCTTGTGTCTCTTTGTTACTTGAATCGACCCATTGTCCATTGATCAACATTTTCATAATTACTTTCCTCCTAGTTCGTTTTATGATATTCATTTTTCAAAAAGTGAAAAATGAGTTTGATGCTCACCACGTATATCATTCAACTAAACGCAGACTTTTTCGAATGATGACTTTTTTTTTGATCATTAGCCGAAAAGAACTGCGAAAAGTGGAACTGACAGCCTATTTCAGTAGTGTTATATTGTCTTCGTTTAATTCCATTCCCAAACCAGGTCCATCTGGAATGGTTAAGATACCATTTTTTGGTTCTGGCGGATTTTTGTACACCATTTTGGTCACGTCTTCAAAAAGGAATAACCGTTCTAAGAACACTGCATTTGGAGCCGCACTTGCTAAGTGCATATGGACGTGTTCCATCGCATGTGGCGCAAAAGCGATATTAAAGCTTTGAGATAAACCAATAATCTTTAACGTCTCGGTGTATCCGCCACAACGACAAGCATCAACTTGTAAGTAGTCTACAGCTTCAGCCAAAAGTAAATCTCTCGCGCCGTATTTTGTATATTCATGTTCCCCAGTTCCTAGTGGAATGTCTGTACCCTGCTTGAATTTGTGTAAGCCGGGGATATCATCCGCAAAAACAGGTTCCTCAAACAACATGATGTCATATTGACGAATGTCATTTGCCAGCTTTACTGCATCTCCGGCATAGAAAGCATTATTCGCATCAACCATAAATTCAATATCTGGTCCAATTGCCTCTCGAACTTTACGACATCTTCGAACATCTGCTTTAAGATCTTTCCCGCCGTTGTATCCTACCTTTAACTTGATGGCTGTGTATCCACGAGAAACCATTTCCAACGCTTCTGCAACTAATGCGTCGTCATCATGAGATGTCCAGCCTCCGCTAGCATAAATCGGAATTTCTGTTTTGGTTCCGCCCAATAATTTGTATAGCGGCATATCCAGAATTTTTCCTTTTAAATCCCATAATGCGATATCCAGTGCACTCAAAGCACAGAAAGCCAATCCTTTCCGACCAACACCTCTTGGATAATGGAAAAGCTCTTCCCAGATATCTTCTGTCTCAAATGGTGTTCTACCAATAATTTTCGGTGCATAGTATCTTTCAATCAAATCTTTGATCGATTCGCCGCCTACTTCATGATAGGTGACACCGATCCCAACTAATCCTTGATCAGTTGCTACCTGGACCACACACATGCCGACTGTTTCGACTGTTCGAGTCGCATCTTGAAAACCATAATCAATTGGAGCTGCAACTAAATCTACTTTGACTTTTTTTATAACCTGATTCATGCTCGCCCATCCTTTCTTTAACCCGATTATATGAACCAGCACTGATTAAATCTACAAGTTGGAAGAGCTTGACAACGCTGTCATCAGTTTGTCATTTCGTTGATTTTTAGAAAAGAACAGATGTGTCTTATTTTTCATTAATTAGAAAGAACAGAAAATAAAATAACGAACTCTTCGATATGATAGGTGCTTCAGTCATTGATACAAAAAAAGACTGTGATATAAGTCTCTAAAAAAATACCAGTGAAAATGACGATAACTGCCAATTTCACTGGTATTTACGAGGTAGAGTAACAATAATAAAATATTGCGAGCCCCTCATGTTGTTCTCCTGTAAAAAAACTGTGAAGTAACTTCCAACATGAAATTAGTGGTTACTCACACAGTTCATATAATATTCTTTTTTCTGGGATACGAATAGTCCGATAATTTTGAATAAGTAACTAGTAGTCCATATTAGTTTTTAATGTTCTTCATCAGCTTTTTAATCGATCTTGCTACTTCCTGTCTCTCATATTATTCAAACAGACTTGTTGATTTTTCTTTCAGGCGCCAGACTTTGCGCACTAAAAAAAGCCAACAACAGTTTGCTGGCTCATTGATTGAAAATCAATCATTCAACTCTTTGATTTTTTCAATCGTTTTCTTTTGGACAGAATTTTTTGCACTGGTTAAAACCGCGATTAAATTCGCTTCTTGATGATTTTCATCGTAAGCATGACCGATACTTTGAATATAACTCTGCCGCAACTCGCTGGCTACATTGATTTTCACTACATTGTAGTCTTTCATTTTCTGAAGCTGCTCGGAAGCGATCCCTGAGCCACCATGGATAACCAGTGGGACAGGAGATTCTTTTTCGATCTCTGCTAATAAATCAAAATCAATACAAGGCTCTTCATCCATTCCATGTACATTTCCTACTGAAACTGCTAGTAGATCACAGCCTGTTCGCTCAACAAACTCCTTCACCTGCTTTGGATCAGTCTTGCAATCCGCTTCATTGACATGATCGTCTTCTTTTCCTTTGATCGCGCCTAATTCCGCCTCAACAGGAACACCATAGGCTTTCGCAAAATCTACTGCTTCTTTGGTATAGCGAATATTCTCTTCAAAATCAAACTCAGCTCCGTCAATCATTACAGAAGTAAACCCTGCTCGAACCGCCGCTTTGAAGTCTTCCATCTTTTTACCATGATCTAAATGCAAAGCTACTGGTGTATCCATTTGCTTAGCTTTGCGCTCTACCATTTCCACAATTCCCTCGTAACCTGCTAACTCAATATTTGAAGGAGCGATTTGGATAAAGCTTGGAATTTTTGTTTCTTCAATGGCATCTAAAATCCCAACGGTCGTTTCCAAATTGGTTGTATTAAAAGCGCCGCCCATTACCTGTTGTTCTTGAATAAAATTTACTAATAACTTGCCGTTAACTAATGGCATTTTTGTTCACTCTCCTTACGTTATCTTAACGCTCCTAGTAAATCCGTCAGCAGCTCATTTTTATTTTCTGACAATGCCAACGTACTGGAAATCCCTGTCCCTTGAGCACCCAATCTGAGTAAGCGTCGAACATCTTTACCACAAGTAATCCCTGCACCCTCCATGATCAAGATTTCAGAGTTCACTGCCCGCACTGCCGCAATCGTCTCAGCAATGTAGGATTCATCACTCACTGTTCCAGTACCTACTAAACAATCCGGTTCACATAAGATGATATCAGGATCTAAAGTAGCAATTGCTGCTGATTCCTCTGGTGTATCCGCACAGGCGATGGTAATAATTCCTAATTCCTTTGCTCGCTTGATTGTTGTACTCAATTCTTTAATCGTTAATGGATGTTCCATATGATTCAAGAAAGTTGCCTCAACGCCATTTGCCTTTAAAGACTCTAAGGGGGTTCTCCCCATTCCTCTCCCCAATCCATTAGCATCTGCCGTTTGTGCCGTCACAATCACATGTTCAGTATTTTGCACGATGTTCACCAGTTCAGCCGCTGGTGCTACAAAAAAGATAGAAGATTCATGTTTTTCGGCTAACTCGTCTGTCATTTTTGCTAATTCTATTAGTTCGTTACCTACTAAGTAAGATTTAGGGCTAACTGTAAAAAAGGGAGGAGTTATTTGTTCACGCTTCATATCTTTCTCTCCTTTCCTTTTTGATCAAAGCATCCGAAAAACTGATGAATGCTCGATAGTTTTTTTGGTATTTTTTTACTAGCATCTCTTCTGGTATCGTTTCACGCAGCTCATTTTCCAAATCGGGAAATTCCTTGAATAAATTATAGTATGCCAGCATTGCTGCACCACAGCTTGCTTCACGTGCAGTTTGATTAACAGTGACTGTCGTATTAAAAACATTAGCGAAAATTTGCGGCCAAATGTTACTTTTCGCACCGCCGCCAATCAACAAGATATCCCGTTTTAGTTCTGGCTGCATTTGTTGCATCAAGCGTTTCATCGCAAAAGCGACCCCTTCATAAACTGCCAATGAAAAGTTTGTTTGATTATGATTCAAGGTAATTCCATAAAAGGCTCCACAAAGATCAGATTCTTTGAAAAGTGTTTTATCACCATTCAAATAAGGAAAGAAAAGCACTTGATTCTCACCCAATTGTTGCTCCAATTGATCTTCAAATTGTGTAACATCCTGCTGAATGATTTTTTTGGACCACCAATCAATTACTTTTGCCCCACTCTGCAATGCTCCTTGAGTGATTACACGTTGATCGTTTACTGAAATTTTAGCAAGGATGTTTTTTCCGGTATTCAACCATTGACCTTTTTGATTCGTCAAAATCACCACGCCTGATGTCCCCAGCGAAATAATTGGCTGATTCTGATTTTGGTTGGCAATAGCAGAAGCCACATTGTCTCCTGTTCCGATTACTACAGGGATAGCTGCTTCTGCCTCAATTCCTAACAACGATAAATCTAGATTCCCTGCAAAATCAGACGCAAACTTCACTTCCGGAAAAATTTCTAAGGGAAGCTGAAAGGTATTGATTACTTCAGATGACCATTGTTCTGAAACGACATCATAGAGACTGCTAGTAGAAGCATCACAATAGTCAGTCGCTAATTCGCCCGTTAAAACATACCGCACATAATCCTTAGCAATCAGCAACTTGCCTAATTTCTGATAGTTTTCGGGTTCATACGTCTTTAGCCAAATCAAGTTGGCAAGCGGACTCCCAGTCGATAAGATAGAAAAGATATTTTCTGTTTGTTTCACCCTCGGCAGCTTCATTTTGATCTCTTCTACAATGTCTACCGTTCGTTTATCATTCCACATGATCGCTGGGCGAAATGGTTGATTCGCCTGATCTAAGAAAACGGTCGTATGCATTTGCCCGGTAAGTCCGATGCCCTTCACTTGTTGATAAGGAATGCTTTCAAAAATCTGCGACAACTGTTCTAGAACCTGAGTTGACCAGATCGTTGGATCGACCTCTGTCCAGCCAGCCATAGTCGAAACATATTCATAACTGCTGCTGTACTCCTCAACTAACGTAAAATCATCGCTATAGACTGCTGTCTTTATTGAGGATGTTCCGATATCAATGCCGATAAAGTAATTCTCCTTCGTCATTGCTATCAACTCCGTTGTTCTTGGATTTTATTTACTGACAGCTTTACTGCATCATAAAATTTATCGCCATTCAGTTCCGTTAAAACCGTATTTACCCCACAGCCGACTAACTCAGATTTTTGCTTAAATTTGGAAAAAGTCGTCCAGCCATACAGGTATTGACACTCAGTAATCGTTCCTTCAAAATCGCTCACAGTTATGATCATGACCTTGCGAAAAAAATTGACCTTACTGACACCCGTTCCTAAATAGCCGGAAAAACTTTGCTTCAATTCACTCAGCTTTCGATTGACCTTTTTCCAGTGAAAGTAAGAAGATATCGTGCCTAATATCCAAATCAGCATAATCAAAAGTAATACTTTCAAATCTCCCATGATCTTTACTCCTATCTTCTACAGTCCGAATGAGGCAAAGTACGCAATAATGATTGCCAAAGGTCCTGTTAATAGTTTTCCGATTAAAAAGGCCGGTACGCCATTTTCGATCGTTTCTGGTTTTGCTTCCATTAATGTCAAACCAACTGGGGCAAAATCTGAGCCAACCTGACAGTTCACTGCATATAAAGCTGGTAACGCATAATGGGCCGGAATTGTCCCACTTGCAATTTGGTTCCCAATCAACAGACTGATTACCGAAGCAATAATCGCTCCTGGACAAATCAGCGGCGAAAGGAATGGAATACTACAGAACAGTCCGATTGCGATCAATCCCCAAATACTTCCTGCTAATGGTGACAATAAATTCGCAATAACATCTGCAAAACCTGTATAGTTAATAATCCCAATTAACACTGATACGAACAGCATGAAAGGAATAATGTTTCGTACCAACGTATCAACTGTATCGCGAGCTGCCTGATAAATGACATTGATGACATTTCCTACTCCTACACCGACTTTGTTAATTGCATCCATCATGCCATTGCTTTTCGTCTTGTTGGATTCATATTTTTCCCGAGCTTCTTTGGTAATGCTTTTCTTTGGTCCTTGGACAGCTGTTTCTTTTACTGTTGAAGAAATCGGTGCTTCATCGCCTTCAGCAAGAGCAATACTGTCCGGCACTACACCTGAAACAAAGATATCTTCCGTAATATATTTTGCTAACGGGCCAGATGGTGAGCCTAATTTCACATTGACTGTTGGAATTCCTAGTTTCGGGTAAGTCCCACACCGAGCGATCCCTGCACAATCGATTACCGCACAGAAAGCTTCCCCCGTATCGATTGGATTGGTAAACTGATCAATCACTGTTGCACCAGATAATTCTGCAATTCGTTCAGCAACTGGATGAACACCGCCTGTTGTGACACTAATGACGTATTTCTTTTCATCTGTTGGTTTTACTACTAGTGGGCCACCCCAGCCACCATTTCCATGAGAAATCTTAATTGAGTTATACATATCACTTCGTCCCTTTCTTTTTCATTTTCCTATGTTTCAGAAACTTCAGCAGATCTTCTAGCAGCAAAACGTTTTGCTAATTGTTCGGTGACAATTCCTCTGATCAAGCAAATTACAAAACCTGTTAATAGGAAACGAATCGCCAAATCACTCTGATTACCAACTGTTGCAAACCCGCCAGAAACACCTAACCAAACGAATAATTCTGAGGAATTAGCATGTGGAAACAATCCCGTAATCGGATGGAGCATTGAAACCGTCGAATCATAAAATCCTGCTTTATATTCTTCTTCTAAGAAAGTTCCAAAGGTATAACACATTGGATTGGTCAAAAAGAAACAAGCCATGAATGGAATGATTGTGTATCTCAAAATCGTAAATCGCGTCATCTTTTTCATGAAACCAAAGACTCGATCTTCCCCGATAAATTGTATAAGAGCATTAACAAAAAGAATCAGGCAGGCGATCAGCGGGATCATTCCTCCAACAAACGAAGTGAATTGATCGGCGCCAGCTTGGAACAAACCAGTAAAATGTTCAGCAATACTTACTAAGAAATCCATACGAAAACTCCCTTTCTTTAATTAAGATCAAAAAACCAACGAAACGAACAAATCCTCCCCTACTTGTGATAAATGCTAAAATTTGTTACTATACATATATAAACGTCTATAATGGTATAGTAATAGGAACGCTTTCATTTGTCAATAGGATTTACCAAAATATTTCAAGGAGGAAGTAGAATGAACATTTTTGAAACTCAAGTAATTGCGATTGGTGAGGATGCAGAGGATTTCAAACAGGAGGATATGCTATTGCTCTTTGGAGAAGATGCTCCGCCTGAGCTAAGTGATTTTTGTTATAAGATTCTGATCAAGCCAATCCAGCAAACCATCACCCCGGGAATGAAGGTTTGGTTTAATAAGAATGCCTACAAGATTACCGCTGTCGGTGAAGTCGCTGAAGAAAACTTGCGGAACCTTGGGCATATCACGATCAATTTTAATGGTGCGATAAGTTGTGACATGCCTGGTACCATTTATGTTGAACATAAAGACTTACCTGATCTAAAGGTTGGCGATACAATCTCAATTAGAATGTAGCTTTTTGTATTCTTAATTGTTCGCCCTTATCGACAAAAGAAATAACTATTGTCATTTAGTTCTATATTTAAGAGAATTATCCCTACATATCACAGGTGAAATTGGATATAATGAGAGCAAGAGCTTTTCGACTAAGAGTTAGGAGAATTGATTTTATGGAAATCGATAAAAATTCATTAATACCAATTTACGAACAAGTGATGGACTATATTAAAAAGAAAATAGAAAAAGGCGAATGGAAAAAAGGGGATAAAATATCTACCGAGAAAGATCTCATGGAGCTTTTTGATGTGAGTCGTGGAACGATTAAGAAAGCGATTGCTTTACTAGTAGAAGAAAAAGTATTGACGCAGAAACAAGGAAAAGGAACCTTTGTCATTGATGAGAATATCAGCTTTCCTTTTGCTGAAGGATTGATTTCCTTTTCTGAATCAATGAAAAATCAAGGTCTTGAGTTTGATACAAAATTGATTAACTTAGAAAAGCGACAGGCCGATGAAAAAATCGCGCGCATGTTAAAAATCAATATAGGCGATGACTATTTATTTATTGAACGGACGCGGACGGTTCATGATGAAGTGGTGATGTTTATCCAAAATAATATCAACATTCAATTAGCACCAGATATCGATACTGCAGATTACGCTCATGAAAGTCTGTTTAACATCGTTGAAAGTTATAGCAAACACAAGGTAGCTTATAGTGAGACTTCTTTTGCCGCTGTCCCTTCAACTAAAACGATTTCGGAGCTTCTTCAAGTTGAAGAAAACTCTCCGTTGCTTTATCAAGAACAGCTTGTTCATTTAGATGATGATTCAATCATTGAATTAGGACGCGTTTGGTTGAAATCAAACAAATTCTACGTAGGAAGTATTTTGCAACGAACTTAATATTTTACCCTTAACTGTGTAAGCAACCATTGATTCCGAATAGGTGGCTGCTTCACAGTTTTTCTTTTTCTAAGTGAAACTAAATGAGCTTTGCTCATATTGAACAATTGTTTAATTTTTCTTCGCGTTTCGTAAAATCATGTATGCTATGAATGTCGTTGAGAATGCCCTGCCAATTTTCAGAAAGGCAATAAAAAAGGGGCATTCTTCAATGAGAATGCGCTCCTTAAGCTACTATATTTGCGTAAAAAAAGAAATGTATAACTATTGGATTAGTAGCCATATATCGTCTTTCCTATTTCCCAATTGAAAATGGTCTTTTTGAGACAGGGATTTTTTCTCCAGCTGGTCCTATGTCAGCTTATATTTGATTTATCGTAGTTGTCTAACTGCTTTTTAGTTATCTTCACCTATTTAAAAGACTTTTATCTTTAGTTATTTCCCCTCTACTCCATATCATCTTTATTCAATTAAGATTTTGATTGTGTATGTTGAAACCGTGCTATAATGATAGAAAGGAGCTGGTGACACATGGAAAATACTGAACAGGCGATGTCAGCTCGTACGAATCGCCGTGAATTTGACCTAGCAAAAAAGAAACTCTTTTCCGAACTTGAAAAAGGTGCACAAGTTAGGCGGGAGCAAGGCTCCATTACGCTTAAACAGCTTAAGGAACAAATGAGTGCAAAATTATAAGTTGTATTTATCATCTCGAATCAGTAATGATTTGAGCGATAGTATCGACTATATGCACGACAACGAACATACAGTGCTACGATAAAAACCCTTCTCAATCGAATCTATGCAACAATCAGCAGCCTCACGAACACACCTCTGATAGGTACATCACTACAAACAAGAGTACATGATCATACAGCCTATCGGTTTATTATTGTGGAATCATATATAATCTTTTATAAATTGATTAAAGACACAATATACGTTGACCGAATTCTTTCTGAAAAACAAGATTATCTAAAAATTTTAGGATTCTGATGTACGTTTTAGTAACTCAGATTTATTGCATCACCAAATAATACCGGATTAAGGAGTCGCTTCCTTGATCCGGTGTTTTATTTTAAGAATTTATACTTCATTCTTCAATAAACAAGCATTAGGACGGAATATTTTTCCATTTAGAAGGACGTTGCTATAATGAGTGCAGAAAGAAGGCTGAAAGATGAAAAACTATAAAAACGTGATTATCGGCTTTGGCAAGGGCGGTAAAACACTGGCTAAAAGCTTGGCGGTGCATGGTGAAGAAGTTCTAATGATCGAAGCCTCTGATCAAATGTATGGCGGAACTTGTATCAATATTGGATGCATTCCTTCAAAGTCTTTGATTGTTAACAGCGAAAGAAATTTGCCTTTTACAGAAGCAGTGGCGCATCGCGGCGAGCTGACAGCCAAGCTGCGGAATAAAAATTATCATATGGTTGCTGATCAGCCGACTGGCGAGGTCTGGACTGGCACAGCTTCATTTTTGTCTGACCATGAGCTGGCTGTGGAATTGACAGATGGTACTTATCAGGAAATTCAGGGTGAACGAATCTTCATTAATACTGGTTCGACACCAGTTCTTCCGGACATTCCTGGTCTTGCGCTGAGTTCACGGATTGTGACTTCTAAAGAAGCGATGGAATTGCCTGAGTTGCCTAAACGCTTGATTATTATTGGGGCAGGCTATATTGGATTAGAGTTTGCTTCGATGTTTGCCAACTATGGCAGCCAAGTAACCGTCTTGGATCCTCACACTGAGTTTATGTTTAAGGAAGACCCGGATATTGCTGAGATGATCTTTCAAGATTTAACTAGAAAGGGCATTGAATTTGAACTAGGTGCAACCATTAAGCACGTGACTGAAACCAGTGACGGTGTTCAGGTAGCTTTTGAAAAGGATGTTGAGCACATTATCACAGGCGATGCGATTTTGGTAGCAACTGGCCGCAAGCCAAATACGAAAAGTCTCCATTTAGAAAATACCGGAATTGAAATCACTGAACGAGGTGCAGTCAAGGTCAATGATAAGCTACAAACTACGGTTGACAATGTTTGGGCCATTGGCGATGTGAACGGCGGTCCACAATTTACCTATGTATCATTGGATGATTATCGTATCATTAAGGATCAATTGTTAGGAAAGGGCGACCGGTCTACCTCTGATCGCAAATTCGTGCCTTATACGGTGTTCCTGACCCCGCCGTTATCGCGAGTTGGATTAAGCGAAAAAGAAATCAAAGCTGCTGGCTATGACTATAAAACCTTCAGCTTTGCGACAGCTGGGGTACCCAAAGCACAGGTCCTAGAAGATCCAACTGGTCTCTTCAAAGTAATGGTGGATACTAAAACGGATAAAATCTTAGGTGCAGTGATCTACAGCGAGGAATCCCATGAAGTGATTAACCTGATTGCTTTAGCGATGAAGGCTGACCTGCCTTATCAGCTATTAAGAGATCAAATTTATACTCATCCAACTATGTCAGAAGCGTTGAACGATGTGTTGAGCGATTAGTCAAAGAAGGCCTGAGGGAATTGTCCTCAAGCCTTCTTTTTCATTTGATTTTATTTTGCTGAACTACAACGTGTTGCCACCATCTACACTAATTACCGCACCGGTCATGTAGCTAGAATTTTCAGAAGCCATCAGTGACACCATACCAACAATTTCGCTGGTATCCCCCATTTTGGCCGGACCTAACAGCGCAACAGATGGTTTTGGCTGTTGATACTGATGCTCCTGCATGTATTGCCCAACCTCCATTGTCATTGGAGTAATGAAGCCTCCTGGGCACAGACAATTTACTCGCACATCGTAACGCGCGTATTCCATTGCGGCAACTTTACTCATACCAACTACACCATGCTTAGTGGCAGAGTATACGCCAAAGCCGGTTTCTGGGCGAATCCCTGAGGAAGAACCAGTATTCAAGATGTGACCGTAGCCTTGTTTTTTCATTACTTTCAAGGCATGTTTCATACCGAAGAAGCAGGCCTTAAAGTTGGAATGCAGCACATAATCCATGTCTTCTTCTGTCAACTCATCAAAGTCTCTTGGCATATGCAAAACGCCTTGATTGTTAAAGAAGAAATCAATTTTTCCATATTTGTCCATAGTAAATTTCATCAGCTTTTCTACTTCGGCTTCTTTACCCATATCAGTTAAAACGAAGTCGACATCTTTATGCACATCTTTACATAGACCCAGAGTAGTCTTCCCTTCTGCTTCATTCCAGTCTGCCAATACTAAAGCAAATCCATCCTCTGCTAAACGAACCGCACTCGCCCGTCCGATTCCAGTAGCAGCCCCACTAACAATTGCAATTTTTCTTTCCATGCTTTATTCTCCCTTCTAATATTAAATACTTCTCGCTAATTCTGCGGCTTCTGCTGTTGCATCGATTGCCCGACGCGGCTGCAGCGCATCGCCGATTACATAATAATCCAGCCCTTGTGTTTCGCAATAGTCGGCAATGGCTTCGAAGGCGCGACTTCGAGAACCAATGGCCAAGACAACATGATCACTTGGCAAACGTTCTTCTTTGCCCTCCTTCATTACAAGGACACCGTCATCAGAAATACTTAAGCACGTAGTCTCGGTCATGGTTACAACGTTATCTGCATATAAATGTTCCATCACAGTGATTTTTCTAGTTGAGCCTAGATCTTTGGCAATCGTGTCGGTCATCTCAATCACGGTAACCTCACCACCAGTTTCTGCCAAAGTTTCAGCTACCTCTAGACCGACTAAGCCACCACCGATAACCACCGTTTTACCTGCCAAATGTGGTTTGTTTTGTAAAATGTCTACAAAGTTATGCACGTTCTGCCCTTCAATTCCCGGAATCGCTGGTATAAGTGGCTGTGCACCAATAGCATTGATGACTACATCTGGTTTCAGTTCAGCTAACAGATCAGGTGTGACGGGCGTATTCAACCGTACTTCTACCCCCGCTCGTTGCATTTGTTCGCCCTTCAATTCAGCGGCATCCTTCATTTCCTGCTTGCGAGGTGCCATGCCAGCCAATAGGAATTGTCCGCCTAAACGATCGGATGCTTCCGCCAAAATGACATCAAATCCGCGTTCCTTCAACGTCATTGCAGCTTCCATTCCAGCCATTCCTCCACCAGCAACCACAATTTTCTTCATTTCATCAGCTGGTTTCAACCGGTATTCTCGTTCTTTCCCCACCGCTGGATTTCTCAAGCAAGTAATGTGAGGGATATCCGCTCGTTCACAGGCATCATAGCAGCCTTGGTTACAGCCAACACAGTAAACAATGTCTTCTAGCTTGCCTGCTTCGGCCTTATTCAAGAAATCTGGATCAGATAGCTGGGCACGGCCGATCCCAATCAAATCTACTTTTCCAGCCGCCAGAATTTCTTCAGCTAATTCCGGTCGATTCACCCGACCGACTCCCATGGTGATTATGCCAGTTTCTGCTTTTATGCGCGCCGCATTTTCAATGTTGAAGCCGAAGGGAATATCAATTGGCGGCACTTCGTATTTCAAGCCGCTGGAGATGATATTGCCGCGAGAAACATCCGCAACATCTACACCACGTTCCTTGGCCCACTTAATAAACTGGATGACTTCCTCAATGGTTAGTCCATTTTCCAGATAGTCATCATGGGCGTCAATCCGCATAAACAAAGGCATCGTGTCTGGCAGCGCAGAACGAACTGCCTCAATTACAGCCAACGGGAAGCGTGCACGATTTTCTAGACTGCCGCCGTATTCATCGGTTCGGCGATTGATTCCTCCAGATAGGAAGGAATGCAAAATATAATTGTGACCTAAATGGATTTCTACACAATCAAAATCTGCCTCTACTGCACGGCGAGCTGCTTGCCGATAGCACTCAATCAGCTCAGCAATCAATTCTTTACTGGCACCCGGAATCGTGTATTCGGGTGATACCGGCATGTCACTGGCAACAATCACCTGAGAAGTCGGGTCCGCGGCAACTGCGATACTGCCTTGCCAAAGCTGAACGCCGGCTTTTCCGCCGTACTCGTGGATTGCGGCTGTTAATTCCTGCATTCCGGGAATGAAACGATCTTCTGCTAACGACAGATAGTGACTAGGAATGGAGCCTGCATGAACCCCAGTTACCTCAACCATGTTCAAGGCGGATCCGCCTTTTACCCGTTCTACATGAAAATCAATCAATTGCTGTGTTACTTGGTTGTCCTTCGGGAACTTAGTACCCATTGCTGGCATAATGGCACGATTCTTCAAAGTCAGTTGGCGAATAGTGACCGGTAAAAAAAGTGTCGGAAACATAATATATCCTCCTCCTTGTGAATGATTCAACAATATTTTCTCACACCTTTTGAAACCATTCTGGACAAAAGGATCACATCTATTCTCATTTTATTAGCCATTAACTAAAAAAACGCTATCATTTATGGTATTCTGAACTTGAGAGGAGGAATTCCTTGTGGGAGATTACGAAAATATTCACACTTATTCCTTAGCGGAGTATCACCAGCAATCCTTTGAACCTGTTGCTTTTGAAGCTGAACAGAAAAAGCTGATCCGTTCTGAGGAATTGCATGCCCATGATTGTATTGAACTGATTTATATTATGAGTGGTCAAGGGAGCTTGCATGTCAATGGTCGACAATATGATTTTGAACCAGGAGCATTAATTCGGCTTTTTCCCTTTCACATTCATGCTTTAGAAAATAAGGCCGTGACAGTTGAGTATATCTATTGCCGATTTCCACTTTCGGTTTTGATGTATGTAGATGTTGATTTGTCAAAGCGTTACAGCAGCTATTACATTCTCGAGAATTTACCCCCAGTAGTGACTATCCCTCTCACTAACCAGATGAAGGTACAGCAATCTTTTATCGAAATTTTGGAGGAAAAAGAACAGGCGGATATTTACTGTGACAATTTAATAATTGCCGAATTAACGAAGCTTTCTTTGTATTTTGAGCGAGCCTCTCAGCAGGCGGAAAAAATCCCGCAGGAACAAACAGCTATTTGGCAAGCTTTGCAATACATGCATTTGTACTTCAATCAAGAACTGAGTGCTAAAACAGTGGCCGAAAAATTCCAGCTCTCGGTAACCCAGTTGAACCATCAGCTTTATCAAAAAACCGGAACAAACTTTATGGGCAATTTGCATGAGATTCGCATTCGCAATGCCTGTGCCATGATGCCGTTTACTGAATTGTCGATTGCCTATATTCAACGCTATGTTGGTTACAAATCGCCGGCCACCTTTTATCGAGTGTTTAAGAAGCTAAAGGGAACGACACCTGAGGCCTATCGGAAGAGCAATTTACCACAGGAAACAACTATTCACGAGAAAGCTGATACGGTCTGGAAAATCATCCTGTTTGTCGCAGAGCATTTCAAAGAGAGTATTAGTCTGGATGATGTAGCAAAGCGCCTTTTCTTGAGCCCTCACACAATTAAGCAAACGCTGCAAGATGATCTGTCTATCAACTTTTCTGACTTGCTTTTAACCATTCGCATGGCTTATGCATCCTCCTTGATTAAAGCTACCAAATTGGAAATCGCCTATATTGCGGCTTACGTGGGCTATGATTCTTTACGGAGCTTTAATCGGCACTTCAAAGAGTATCTAGGTGTGACACCGCGGGAATATCGATTAGAAGGAAAAGAAAAAACGTAGAGCAGCTCCTCTGCTCTACGCTTTTAAGTTGTGGGTTTCAGATTTCTATCACTCATTAATAGGTAAAAGAGCTAACCTGACCGACCTCTTCAAATCCCGACATTCGGCCCTCGCCTTCAAAGATCTGTTTACCTTGTTCCATTAAAGTGATATTAATGGTCGTATTCGCATTTTCACGGATAATCCGGTTCATTTCACCTTGGCTTGGTGCCATTAACGCGTGGCCCACACGACTATCAACAGCTATTCTTAATACTAAATCTTTTTGTTTAAGGGTTATTATCAGCTGCTCATTTTCTCGGGTAATGGATTGAACCTTTCCCCCATGATAAGTGGCAATTCGGTATTCTTTTCCAGCAATTACTAACACACAGATTAAGCCCAAAAACTCGAAGCCGATAAACGGAATATCTGCCAAGGAAAAGAAAAACTGAACATCTCTCTTCGAAAATTTATTCGATTGTACCCAAATATAGGCCTTAGGAAATGACGTTCCCCAATCCTTCTCGATATAGCCTGTTCCTCCAGAAAAATCAATCACCTGCCCATTCCAAGTAAGACTGCCCTGTAAAGAATGCTCCATACTTAAAATGCCATGATAGCATTCCATAAAGCTTAAATAAGAAAAAGGACCCATGATGCTTGGTGCAAATTTACTCCGTTGAATTGGTGCAAATGGCCCGTAAGTAATTTGTCCTGAGATAGCTAGCTTCTCTTTCTCATCCTGAATGTCTAATGAGATTCCTTCTTCTCCAAACACATTGTTGCCAATGCGCACATGAAAATGATCCTTTTCTGCAAAAAAATCATCCTCAGCAAAATGAATCATATGAGAGCTGTCGTCATGAATAATTTGAATAAAAGGGTGCTTACTTCCATCCTGCTCAATCGAAATCCCTGGAATAAAAGCATAGGCCTGTTGCTCTATTTGATGTTTCAAATACCAGCCTTCAAAGAAAGTATGCTGCTTTGTTTCTCCGTGATAAGCAATATCGGTTGTTATTGACATTTTTTCGCCGCCCTTTCAACGAAACGTTTTCATTTATATTCATTATACTGAACTGCTGAAAAAGTAGCGAAGAATGAGCATCGGGGAGAAGTCTTTCGTTTATGCCCTGACTTATTTCAAACCTATTAACTTCCACTCATCGATCATCCATCCAATTCATTGGCTTCATACTTTAATACTCGTTCCTCGTACCCCTCAATTTTTTTATCTAACCGAGCTAACACATTTTGCATATCGCTGATTCGCAAGGCTAAATCTTCTCGCTGGTCCAAAAGTAGTTCCTTTCGGGCAGGTATCGTCTCAGCACCTTGTTGAAAAAGTGTTACGTACTCAATTAATGTTTCCACCGAAATCCCTGCACTTCGCATTGATTTGATATAGAAAACCCAATTTTCATCATATTCTGAATAATCTCGATACCCATTCTTCATCCGATTTACTTTCGGCAGCAAACCGATTCGCTCGTAATATCTCAACGTATCTATAGAAAGATCATATTTTTGACTGACTTCTTTGATATTCATGCTAGTTCTCCTTCACTTATTTTGTATTACTAGTATAAACTATGGAGTGAACTCCTAGGCAAGCAATGAATCAGTATTCTTTTGATTGATTTGTATTCGCTCGGCGAAAAAGCAGAAGATAAGGAAACCACCGTAGAGAAAATTTGACAAATGTCTTGCGCTTGAGTTAACTCCATAGTTTAAGATAAGTCCTATACTAACTATCGAATGGAGCGAAGCAGATATGAAAATGAGACGATTAGGTAAAACAGCTATTGAGATTTCTGCAATTGGTTTAGGAACAATGGGAATGGACCACGCCTATGGTCCTCAAGCCGATCGTAGCGAAATGATTAAACTTTTGCGTAAAGCCGTTGAACTTGGCTGTAATTTTTTTGATACAGCCGTAGTTTATGGAGAAGCCAATGAAGAATTGTTAGGCGAAGCCTTTGAACCCCTTCGCGAGCAGGTCGTGTTAGCAACAAAATTTGGTATCATAGGACAAGAAATCGTAGATGGAGAGCCACAAAATATTTTAAACAGTCAGCCTAAGTCAATCCGAGAACAATTAGAAGGATCACTGAAACGCCTAAGAACAGATGCTATTGATCTGTACTATCAACATCGGGTAGATCCAAACGTTGAGCCGGAAATTGTAGCAGCAACGATGAAAGAATTGATTGCAGAAGGAAAGATAAAAGCATGGGGAGTATCAAACGCGCCAATTAATTATATTAAAAGAGCACATGCTGTTTGTCCAGTTTCAGCCGTTGAAAATCAATATTCTATGGTGTGGAGAGAACCTGAAAAAGAACTATTCGATTTGTGCGAAGCCTATGGCATCTCTTTTGTGGCTTATAGTCCGCTGGGAAATGGTTTTCTAAGTGGAAAAATCTCAAAAGACACCAAGTTTCCTGAAGGAGATTTCAGAAATTTCATGGGTCGTTTCAAACCTGAAGTGATTGACCATAATAAAGCACTCCTAGATATTATCGCAGATGTTGCTGCACGTAAAAACGCTACATCCGCACAAATCGTCTTCGCTTGGGAGCTAGCTCAAAAACCGTTCATTATTCCAATCCCTGGTACAACAAAGCTCCATCGTCTCAAAGAAAATCTTGGTAGTGCAGATATCATTCTTACTCAGACTGAGCTGAATGAACTTAACGAAGCACTCGCTAAGCTTGAGGTTGACGAAACTCATTTTTAATACTTGATGAGAAGCCTATTCCAACAGCAGAATTCTATGTATAAGAAAGGTAAGCCTGGAGGCAGATTTTAATCATCTCCATTTAATTTTTCGCTATCTGTGGTAATTGACTATTACCTATCTTTCTTCCCTAAAGATTAATAAATCCATCTACACATAATGGTCCTAGTCTTTGAATTTGAAGATTTCATAATAGCTTCTAACGAATGATTAGATATTTTGAATAATCCTGATTTTTCAAAATGTCACAACAGCACAGCTACTTTTTTGGTAATTTATTCAGGTCATTTAGTACAACACTAAAAAAACAGCTTACAACAACTTTCCCAATAGTAGCTGTTAGAAAGGGTATTGTAAGCTGATAAAGTAGTAGTATCCGTTCTTATACTTCCTATAGCCGAACCTACTTCACGAACATGGCATCGCCAAAGCTAAAGAAACGATAGCGTTCGTCAATGGCATGCTGATAAGCGGCCAAGGTATTTTCTCTTCCAGCAAAGGCACTTACCAGCATCACTAAGGTTGATTTTGGCAAATGGAAATTGGTGGAGAAGGCTTGGACTACTTTAAATTCATACCCAGGAGTAATGAAGATATCCGTCCAGCCGCTGTCAGCCTTAATTTCACCGTTGAATTTGGTTCCGATTGTTTCCAAGGTACGAATCGAGGTAGTTCCTACGGCTACGATTTTGCCGCCATTTTCACGTACTGCGTTTAATTGATCAGCCGCTTCTTGAGTCAGGCGATAAAACTCGCTGTGCATTTCGTGTTCAGCAATATTGTCCACACTGACTGGTCGGAAGGTGCCTAACCCGACATGCAGAGTTAAATAAACCAGTTTTATCCCTTTTGCTTCAATTGCCTGCAGCAGCTCTGGTGTAAAATGCAAACCTGCTGTTGGGGCAGCTGCTGAACCATTTTCTTTGGCATAAACCGTTTGGTAACGATCTGGATCTTCCAGGCGCTCCTTGATGTATGGAGGCAGAGGCATTTCGCCTAATGATTCCAGGTTTTCTAGAAAAATCCCTTCATATTGAAACTCCACAATTCGTCCGCCATGCTCCAGCTCTTCTTTTACTTCCGCCCGCAAGCGGCCATCACCAAAGACGATTTTTGTGCCAACTTTGGCCCGGCGAGCGGGTTTAATCAAGGTTTCCCACTGGTCTCCTTGAGTATTATTCAATAAAAGAACTTCCAAATGTCCGCCGGTTTCTGGCTTTTCACCATATAAACGGGCTGGTAAGACACGCGTGTCGTTCATTACTAGGGCATCTCCTGGTGCTAATTCATCAATAATGTCATGGAAATGCTTATCCTCTACCTCTCCTGTTTGGCGATCCAAGATCAGCAGGCGGGAGCTGTCTCGCTTAGACAGTGGGGTTTGAGCGATCAGTTCCTCAGGCAAATCAAAATCAAAATCTTCTGTAGTTAACATATTTTTCTTCCTTTTTTCTATTAAAGTATTCGTGACCGTCTCTATCCTAGCAACGGTATTTCCTCGGCTATTCTAACACGCATGGACTGGAATGGAAAGCAGACTCCTTTGAATCCTATTAAATGTGCGTTATACTTACTTTTAGTAAAAGTAATACCGATGAAGATTTTCGATAGCTAAATAGCATTCATTATAAATTTACCATTAAAGGAGCAAACCATTATGACCTACTATCATCATGTTTCACTATTGACGCGACACAAGGAAGAAAATGTTGCCTTTTATACCCACTTACTCGGCCTGCGATTTGTCAAAAATACAGTCAATCAAGACAATCATCGCATGCTTCATTATTATTATGGAGACTATCAAGGTGCTCCTGGCTCAGTTATTACCTTCTTTGTCGTTCCTAAACTAGGCCATCGCTACGATAATGACCATTATTTAGCAGAAGTGGAGTGGAATTTACCGGCAGGAAGCTTGTCATACTGGAAAGAGCGGCTAGAAAAGCAGCAGGTTCCCTTCACGCAGCAGCAAAATCAGCTGCTCTTTAATGATCCAGATGGTGTAGCCCTCATTTTTACGGAAACAGATCAGCCGCCGTTAAATGAAAATCATCGAGTGGCTAATGAGGTACCGGCGGACAAGCAGCTGTTGGGCTTGCGCTCCATCCATTTCCATGTGCCTGAACCGGCAAAGACTAGCGAATTCTTCAGAAAACTACTGGACTGGCAGACAGAAGATGGTGTGATCCCTTTAAGCTCTCAGGAATTCGTAAAAATTTCTGCCTCAGATACCACCGATACTAGCCGCATGGGACGTGGCAGCATCGACCATGTCGCCTTTGCATTAAAGGATGAGGACACCTTAACAGCTCTTTACAAGAAAGCGCAAGAGCAGCAATGGCAGATTGAGAAAATTGTTTCTCGCGGCTACTTTAAGAGTCTTTATATTCGTGAACCAGGCGGCATTCGAGTTGAGTTTGCGACAATGGGGCCGGGCTTCACCATCGACGAAGATTTGGCTCATTTAGGAGAGTCTTTTGCCCTGCCGCCCTTCTTAGAAAATCAACGAAATGAGATCGAAAAGCAGCTTTATCCCGAAAATTAGTCAAAAATCTTCAATCCTTCCATTCGTTGCGGAGGATTGTTTTTTTATTTTTTTGACTCTTTTTGCTTTTCTGCCAAGCTATACAGTGCTTATTATAAGCTTCCTTAATAATTAAAATCACATCTATTAGTTATTTTATAATCTTATAAAATGCCTGTAATACGCCATTTTAGACCTGATAAAAGCTTTCAGATTTGTCTTTTTCTCATATTTATAGCATACTAGAAGTATCAGAAATGATTGAAAGGATATAAAGGTGGAAAAAAATGATTGAATTTGATAACGTTTCAAAAATATACCCAGGCAACAAAATGGCCGTCGAAAATGTCAACCTTTCCTTCAATAAGGGTGAGTTTATTTGTTTAATTGGTACTAGCGGGAGCGGGAAAACCACGACGATGCGGATGATTAATCGGATGATTGATCCCACCGAAGGAACCATCAAAATTGATGGTGAGGACATTCAGCAAATTAACCCTGTCGAGCTGCGCCGTCAAATTGGTTATGTCATTCAAAACATCGGTTTAATGCCCCATATGACAATCCGTGAAAATATTACCCTCGTACAAAAATTATTAAAAGTCGATCAAGACAAACGTGATAAGACAGCTGAACGAATGATTGATTTAGTCGAGCTGCCTAGAGATATGCTGGACCGTTACCCGCATGAGCTGTCTGGTGGACAGCAGCAGCGGATCGGGGTTGTTCGTGCCTTAGCTGCCGATCAAGACATTATTCTGATGGATGAACCCTTCGGTGCCTTAGACCCTATTACCCGTGATTCCTTGCAGGATCTAGTAAAGGATCTTCAGGAACGTTTAGGGAAAACCATCGTATTTGTTACCCATGATATGGATGAAGCCCTGAAATTAGCCAGTCGAATCGCTATTATGGATGGTGGTCATGTTATTCAGTTTGATACACCAGAAAATATTCTACGTGCCCCTGCCAATGATTTCGTTGAAGAGCTTTTAGGTGAGGATCGTCTGCTGCAGGCCAAATCAGATACGACAACAGTTGGCGAAATTATGATGCACACCGCTGTTTCAATTACTCCTGAAAAGAGCCTGCAAAGTGCCGTTCGTCTAATGCGGGAAAAACGGGTGGATACCTTACTGATTGTCGATGAAGACAACACCTTAAAGGGCTTCGTGGATGTTGAAACCATCGAAAAGGAACGTCGTCGCAGTGCAGCAACTAGTGTAGGCGATATTATCAACACAAAAGTATTTTATGTAAAAGAGTCTGCTTTGCTGCGTGACAGTTTGCAGCGTATTCTAAAACGCGGCGTTAAATACGTCCCAGTAGTGGATGATCATAAGCATCTAGTTGGTATCTTGACTCGTGTTTCCTTGGTGGATATTGTCTATGATGCATTATGGGGCGAGGAAGATGCTGTCATCAGTGCTGCTGGACCGATTACCGCTACGAATGAGGAGGCGTAAGCATGCAACAATTCATTAATGAATACGGCGGACAAATCCTGACTAAGAGTGCCGAGCATATTTATATTTCTGCTTTTGCACTTGGCTTAGGTATTTTGTTTGCGGTACCTTTAGGAATTTTATTGACCCGCTTGCCTAAGGTTGCCAATATAGTTATCGGAATTGCCAGTGTTTTGCAAACCGTCCCTTCACTAGCATTGTTGGCTTTAATGATCCCCTTTTTCGGGGTCGGAAAACTGCCTGCGATCATTGCACTGTTTATCTATTCTTTGTTGCCGATTTTGCGTAATACTTATATTGGTATGAAAAATGTTGACAGCAATTACCGAGATGTCGCCAAAGGGATGGGCATGACCAACATGCAATCAATTATTTCAGTTGAACTGCCAATTGCTATGCCTACTATTATGGCTGGGATTCGTCTGGCTGCTGTATACGTAGTGGCTTGGGCAACCTTGGCTTCTTATATTGGTGCTGGTGGATTAGGTGATTTGATCTTTAGCGGATTGAACAACTTCCAACCGCCATTGATTTTTGCCGGAACAATTCCTGTTATCATTATCGCTTTATTGTCAGACTTCTTGTTGGGCGTATTGGAAGACAAAATGACCCCAGCTGCACTACGGAAGGAGGAGTAGTCTGTGAAGAAAGCAAAATTACTTATGTTAGGACTCGCGCTACTTTTTCTAAGCAGCTGTTCATTCCCTGGGTTATCCTCTAATGATAACGAGGACACTGTCGGAATTACTGGCGGAGTGACCTCGGAGGCTCAGATTTTAGGTGGTATCGTGTCCGAAATGATCGAACATTATACCGACTTGAATACTACAGTCATTAACAACTTAGCGACTACAACCATTAATCATCAAGCAATGATGAACAATAATGCGTCGATCTCAGCAGCTCGTTATACTGGTACAGATGTCACCACTACTTTGGGACTGCCAGCTGAAAAAGACCCGGAAAAAGCTTTCGATCTAGTCAGCAATGAGTTCGAGAAACGCTACCAGCAAACCTGGTTCCCTTCTTACGGCTTTGATAATACCTATGTTTTCTTAGTTCGCAAGGATACCGCTGAAAAGTATAACTTGAAAAAGGTTAGTGACTTGAAAAACGTTGCCGGCGAACTAACAGCTGGAGTTGATACCGCTTGGATTACTCGTGAAGGCGATGGCTATGATGGCTTCAAGCAGGCCTATGGTTTTGAATTCTCATCGATTCTGCCAATGCAGATTGGTTTGGTTTATGATGCAGTAGATGCTGGAAGAATGGATATTGTGCTGGGCTACTCTACCGATGGCCGGATTGCCAGTTATGACTTAGTGATGCTGGAAGACGACTTGAATTTCTTCCCACCCTACGACGCAGCTGCTGTCGCAACTGATGAAGTTCTAAGAAAAAATCCAAAAATTCGTGAAGCCTTAGATAAATTGGCCGGAACGATTGATACCGAACAAATGCAGAAATTAAACTATCGTGCCGATAACGACTTGGTGGAACCATCTGTAGTAGCCAAGGAGTTCTTAGAAGAGCACAATTACTTTGAAGGGAAGTGAGCGCAATGGAAAACATGAACACGTTTCAACAATTCTTTGAATATTTTCAAGTGAATGGCGGCTATGTCTTCTCACAATTCTATCGCCACTTCTTGATTTCAATTTATGGGGTACTTTTTGCTGCTTTGGTAGGCATCCCGGTAGGTATCTTCATTTCTAAACATTACAAATTAGCCAACTGGGTGATCCGGATTGCAAACATCATTCAAACCATCCCTTCATTGGCGATGATTTCGATTTTGATGTTGGGCTTAGGACTAGGAGCAAACGTGGTTATTCTAACCGTGTTTCTTTACTCCCTTTTGCCAATCATCAAAAATACCTATACCGGAATGCGCCAGGTCGATCGGAATGCCTTGGACGTGGGGAAAGGCATGGGGATGACTTCTTTCCAACGCTTATACATGATTGAATTACCTTTATCGGTCTCAGTCATTATGGCAGGGATTCGGAATGCCTTGGTTGTTGCCATTGGTATTACAGCCATTGGTGCCTTCGTGGGAGCAGGCGGCTTAGGAGATATCATTATACGTGGGACAAATGCCACGGATGGTACTGCGATTATTTTAGCCGGTGCACTGCCGACAGCCTTAATGGCAATTATTACTGACTGGCTGTTAGGCTTAGTGGAACGCCGTTTAGATCCAGCAACTAAAACAAGCAAATAGCAAAAAAGCTAGAAACAGTGGTACACACACCGTTTCTAGCTTTTTTTTATTTCTTCAAATGATAGTTATAGGTACTGATAATAATATCATCCCGATAGGACAATCGTAAACGCAAGCGCAAAGCCGTTTGGTTATGCAGGGAAAGCTTCCACGCTTTGTTCGGTACGAACTCTGGAATTAATACCGTCGTTGTATAGTTGTATTTCTTGGATTTCTTACTTACCCGATCAACATAACGAGTAACAGGATTAATAATTGAACGATACGGTGAATGTACCACGGAGAAACGAATATCAGGAAACTTCTCTTTAAATTCCTTTTGAATTTCCTTTTCCTTTTCCGAATTTTCATCTAAGGACACATGCATCGCAAGGATATAATCACCAATTGAACGCGCATAATTAATCGCTCCAATATTTACTTGAGTGACATTTCCCACCAATACAATGACCGTATTGCCATCGTATTCATGCAGCTCGACATCCTCAGCCAAACGCAATTGTTCCGCCACATTTTGATAATGTTTATGAATCTTGTAGAAAATATAAATCAAAATCGGCATGATAATGAAGAATGGCCAAATATCATTCAAGCGATAAACAAACAGAATAACCACAATAGAGAAGGAAATCAGTGCGCCGATAATATTAGCGATTGATTTTCTTAACCATGAACCACCTTCACTGTACCATTTCTTCACCATTCCCGTTTGCGAGAGAGTGAAAGGAATAAATACACCTACTGAATACAAAGGGATTAAGCGTTCCGTTGAGCCTTGGAAAATCAGCAGCAATACAATTGAACCTAATGCCAACGTGATAATCCCATTCGAATAGCCTAAGCGGTCCCCGCGATCTTGGTAGCGGTGAGGAAGATATTTATCTTTCGCCAAGTTGTAAGCCAGAACTGGAAAAGCTGAGAAGCCAGTGTTAGCCGCAACCGCTAAGATCAACGCAGTCGCAAACTGCATAATGTAGTACATAATCCCTTTACCGAAAACCGATTCGCCTACTTGAGACAACACCGTTACTTGTTCAGATGGCACGATTCCATACCAATAGTTTAAAAAAGTAATCCCGGTAAAGAAGAAAGCCAGAATAATTCCCATCATGGCTAAGGTTCCAGCAGCATTCTTTGCTCGCGGTTTCTTAAAGAACGGTACTGCATTACTGATGGCTTCAACCCCAGTCAGTGAGGAAGAACCTGATGAGAAGGCCCGCAGCAGCAGGGCGATACTAATCCCTGGTACAAATGATCCCGGCTGAGCAGTTGCATTCATAGGCGCCATTCCGGTTACAATTTTGAATAATCCAACCACAATTAAAATAGTCATAATAGCAATAAACGAATAAACCGGAAGCATCAAAAAGCCAGCGGACTCTCTAAGTCCCCGTAAATTCATCAGCATTAACAGCAATACAATTATTATAGCAATCAATACTCGATGACTATACAAAGCCGGTATGGCTGACGCAATGGCTTCTGCTCCAGCAGAAACCGATACTGCTACCGTCAGCATATAATCCACTAGCAGTGAACCACCTGAAATTAAGCCGGCACTTTTCCCTAGGTTCTCACTGCTGACAACATACGCCCCTCCGCCATGAGGATACGCATGAATGATTTGTCGATAAGAAAGAATCAACGAGGTCAACAAGACCAGTACTACTGCTGCTATTGGCAACGAATACCAAATCGCTGCAGCAGACAACGTTACTAACACAACTACGATCTGTTCCGTACCATACGCCACTGATGACAGTGCATCGGAGGAAAGCATCGCTAAAGCTGCAAATCGGGTTAAGCTTTGATCATCATTTTCAGAGGATTTCAAAGGCTTACCTACCAGCAGCCGTTTCAAATAATTCACTTTGTTCAACTCCTTATTTTTAACGAATCGCTTCGGTTTTTCGCACCATTTAAGCTTCTCTTCTTAGTTTAGCTGCTTTTTTTAGACTTTCCCATTATCCTGCCTAGCAGCTTGGTAGATTTAGCGAGAAGCTGAGCAAGGCAAATTAGCCGTCTTCATCTGCTAAATAACTACAAGCAATCGCCATACTACTCGCCTTTTTAATAAAAGTCAATATTAGTTTTGATTAAATTATGCTAAAAGACAGCTAAGCAAAAAGCTGCTGCCTCCGCTTTTGGCTTTCCCACTTTCTTGCTCATATTCTCAAAAGCTTTGCTTGTTACCAGAGTATTGTGACTTCCCTTCTAACCGGTTACCCAAACATAAAATAGCTTCTTAAGCATGCAACAAAAAAACAGACAATCAACAATAAGATGACTGTCTGCTTTCGCTTAATGGAAGATTTTACTTTCATGGGAAATCTTGGTCAACTTCGCCATTTTTGGTTGAAGAATTGGATACGCCCACGTACCGACGACTCCAAATAAAATAACGATAAATATCATAATTAGTATATCCATTTTGGCATTAGGCCAGTAGATACCACCAGCACTTTCCCGCAACAGATTGACTGCATGGGTAAACGGCAGCCAAGGATTTACTGCTTGGAAAAACTTGCCGGATACTTGAATTGGATAGTTTCCGCCGCCACCAGAGATGGACAGCACCAGTATGATGATGGCAATTCCCTTACCCACTGTTCCAAACAGGGCGACTAGGACATACACCATCATAGTAAAGGCAATGACTATCAACAGAGCAAACAGCACACTCCAGACAGGGTTCTTCACGTAGACACCTAACAGGAAGTAATTTCCCAAGGTAACTACCAAGGCTTGAGCAATCCCCATCGTCATATAAGTCAACATACGAGCACTGAACTGTTCACGTTTCGTATATTTGCCGCGATCCTTTTTATCCAAATAGAAATCCGTAGTTGTTACACTAGAGAATAGAACGGCTCCTACCCATAAACAAAGTGCGGTATAAAATGGGGTACTAGCTGAACCATTGTTGGCAATTGGATACATCGTGTTGGTTTGCAGATCAACTGGTTCAGCAAAGAAATTACTTTCCTTCTGTGCATCCAGCTTCAACAGCTTGATTACTTCGCCAAAATCAATCGTTTGATCCCCTTGATTGATTGCAGCAGCAGCCTTTTGAATTCCGCCGCGAATCGATGGCCAATCATTTTGAATCAAATCCGTCGCCATATTCAGTGCAGATTCGACTTCAGGCATTTTTTCATTGGCTATATTTAAGCCTTGATTAATGTCATTTTTGACCCCTGGCCAATCATTTTGCATGAAATTCGCTGCCTGATTTAACCGTTGTTCAACTACAGGCAATTCATTGTTATACAAGCTAGCACCTGTGTTGATGCCATTTACAATGGTATCCATATGTCCATTTAACAAGACATTGGCATCATGCACCTCTTGCCCAATCGCTGGCATTTGTTGCTGATACTTTTCCAAAATTGGAATTGCATTGGCAACTGTCTTTTGGGTATTGTTCAAAAGAGACGCAAAATCAATTTGTTGCGCTTGATTCAATACTCCTTGCGCAGTCGTGATGGTGCCGATTACTTTGTCTAGGACATCTGTAATGGTTTTAGAAGCTTGATTTACATCAATCTGAGCAACTAGATTAGCAATATTTTTTGAAACAGTTCGAATTTGATCTAGATAAGCTATTGCTTCGGCAGGTGAGCCATTTTGAACTAGATTGTTCAAATTCCCTAGTCGATTGCTCAAATCTCCTAAACTATTTTTTACGTTTCCTAATTGACTAACCATCGTTGCTAAAGCTTGGCTAGCATCTGGCAAATTATTATTGTCAGCATATTCTTTTAACTGATTCAAAAAACCGACTAGATTATCAATTGCACTTTGCTGGGTCGCAATATTTGTCTGGAAGTCTTGAATCAAGGATGCTATGTGCTGCTTCTCAGCAGGTGTCAATTGTTCCTTGTTCAATAGCTCTTGAATGTTGGCTAATAAAGAATCCGTAGCCGTTGCTACTTCGCCAATTGAGCTCAAGGTTGCGCTGGCACTGCTAGCAATACTTGGCACCGCACTCTTTAACTGCTCTGCTCCGTTTTTTGTAGTAGTAGCTAGGTCATCGGCCTGGTTGCCTAATTTTTGTACATCCGGCAGAATTTGCTGAACCTGTTGAATAATTTGCAACCCTTGTTTTGCTTCATTGATGCCATCAGTTAAGGTTTGTTGGATTGAAGCAAAATCTGAATCCACTGTTGCTAGCTGTTGGCCAGCTTGTTGAATTTCTGGAATTTTTTGCTGTAGCGTTAGAATGACACTAGCCTGCTGTTTTAGTTCCGGAAATTTCTGATTCAAGGTGACTATTTTTTGTCCTAAATCATCAATCTGTGGCAAATAGCCTTGTATTTGATTGGCTTGCGCCAGCTTTTGCTTTAGCTCTGGCAGCTTGCCTTGAACCGCTACGATTTCTTGAGTATATTGATCAATTTCGTCCAAATTATCATTGGTCTTAAGGATGAGATCCTTGACTTTGTTTATGCTGACAAGATTTTCGTCAATGTTGTAGCCGATCTCATTGAAGACTGACAGTAACGTTGAGCTGGCTGTTTTGATGAATTCATCTGTGATTTCTTGTTGAATCGAGCTGGCTCCCTTATCTGTAATCTTTGGCGCAATGGCATTGATCTTTTGATTCAAATAATACTCGATCTTGGGTTTCTTAATATCTCCCGAGGTAAAGCTTAGTAAATCCGCTGAAAAGTCTTTTGGTAAATAAATGCCGGCATAGTATTTACCTGATTTTACTCCTTCAACGACTTGCTCCTTAGAATCTACAAACCGCCAGCCTAATTGTTTGTTTTTATGCAGATTATCGATTACCTGATCGCCAATCTCGATGTCCTTTCCCTGAAAAGAGGAACCAGCATCGGCGCTGTAGACAGCAATTGGCAGCTCGCCTGTATTAGAATACGGATCCCACAACGCCTTGATATTAAACCAGGCATACAGCGATGGAATAATCATCAAAGCGATCATCAGTAAGACCGCGATTGGATTTTTGGCAATTCGTTTCCAATCGAGGGCGTATAGTTGAATTGTATGTTTAATTGATTGGAATGGTTTCATTTGATTTCACCCACTAGTTTTATTTTTCGACTGACTTACTTTAGCATGGAAATTTGCCTGATTTCAATCATCTAAACTGCGTGAAATCAACTTTTACGACATATATGACAATCTGTCATAATTGTATCCCTTTCCAAAAATTAAATCTAAAGAAAAGCTTAATGTCCGAGATTTTTAGCCGCTAGAAATTTATCCAGCAAGGCTTCTGCTTGCGCCTCAATTTGCTCCTGATCTCCATCCTTTACTGACAAACGAGTGGTTGGTGTTGTCTCTAAATCCATCAAACGGCTGGGGACAGCTTGTCCGTCTACTACTTCAATCGTAATTTCTGGATGAATCAGCGTCTCCCCGCAAAGTCCTGGCACAAGATACGCCATTTGATACCCTTCCTCCACCATTCTTACCCGATAGTAGCCATCCTCAATAAATTCTTTTTCCGCAGAATAATTCGCTAAGACTGTTTCCCATTTTTTTTGATCCATTTTTTATGCTTCCTCTCTCTCCACCACGAATTTACCAGCTATCGGATGACCCTCAAGCGCTTCATGAGCGGCAATAACACTTTCCAAGGTAAAGGGATATCTTTTGGCAATGGTAATATACAAGTCTGCTTCTTCATAAAGCTGATTAAAAGCTTCTAAGGCTTCTAAATCTGGATAATCCTTTGATGGGGCAAAGTGAAGATAGTTTCCAGGCTTTGACTGATCCTGCGGCAAATCATTCAATACTACATAATTTCCGCCAGGTTTCATGGCTTTTAAGCCTGATTCCGCTGTTCGACTGCCTTTTGTCGCATCAATTACCGTATCAGCTTGCTCTTTAAACAGCTCGCCAACATCCTCTTCATCATAGGCAGCAAACTCATCTGCACCAAATTTACGCACCATTTCTTCATTTTTCTTAGAGGCTGTAGCAAAAACTTTTTTCCCCTGATATTTCAACAGACGAACCAATAATGAGCCGACTGCCCCAGAAGCACCTTGAACTAAAATCGTGTCGCCAATTTCATCCCCTAGTAAATGGGTGACCACATTATAGGCAGTCAACCAAGGAGTAACTGCTCCAGCCGCTTCTGCCCAGCTGATTGAAGGTGACTTCTTAGCCGCCTTTTTACCAGGGACAACAATTTCTTCTCCATAGGTTCCGCCAACAGCATGGACAATAACTCTATCACCAACAACTAGATGATCCACCTGTGCGCCCACCTCTGTTACAATTCCCGCTCCATCATTGCCTAAAACATAAGGAAACTTCAATGTCCGAAAGCTGCTCATGTTGCCTTGACGCAGCGAAACATCATAAGGGTTCACGCCAAAGGCCACAATTCTCACCCGAACATGGGTATCGTCCACTTCTCTTGGCTGAGCGTCTATTTCCTGCAAGACTTCTCTGGCAGGTCCGTAATCTTTCATCGCAAAGCGTTTCATTTTCCTCATCCTTTCTACCTAAAAAAAAGCGGCTAGGTTTACACGAAACCTAGCCGCATACCTATATTAACAATAATACAAAATGGATAACTTGGAAACTATCTAGCTCTAATCCAGCTCAACCTTGCCAGTATATAATTGGTAATACATTCCATGCTCAGCCAGCAAGCTGTCATGGTCTCCACGTTCGATGATGCGACCGTGGTCCATTACCATAATGACATCGGAATTTTGAATAGTTGACAGGCGGTGAGCGATGACAAAGACTGTTCTGCCTTCCATCAACCGATCCATCCCCGTTTGCACAATACTTTCAGTCCGAGTATCAATACTAGAAGTTGCCTCATCCATAATCATTACCGGCGGATCAGCGATTGCTGCTCGGGCAATCGCCAGCAGCTGACGTTGTCCTTGTGACAGCCCTTCGCCATCACCAGTAATTACCGTTTCGTATTTTTCCGGCAAATGCTGGATAAACATATCTGCATTGGACAATTTTGCCGCTTGATACACTTCTTCATCCGTCGCATCTAAACGTCCATAACGGATATTCTCTTTAATCGTACCAGTAAACAAATGCGTATCCTGCAAGACAATTCCCAGTGAATGCCGCAAAGAGTTTTTCTTAATTTTCTTCACGTTAATGCCATCATAACGGATTTTTCCTTCTTGAATATCATAGAAACGATTAATCAGGTTGGTAATGGTTGTTTTACCAGCACCTGTTGCTCCTACAAAGGCCACCTTCTGCCCAGGCTCTGCATAGAGATTAATATCGTGCAGCACCATATTTTTGGCATCATAACCGAAGTTCACGTCTTCAAAACGTACATCACCGGTTAAACGTGTGTAAGTAGTCGTTCCATCTTCATGAGGGTGCTTCCAGGCCCACAATCCAGTTCGTTGATTTGTCTCAATTAGCTGACCATTTTCTTCTTTTACATTGACCAGTGTTACATAACCATCGTCCACCTCTGGCTCTTCATCCAATAATTGGAAAATCCGGTCAGCACCAGCTAAGGCCATAATAACAAAGTTAATTTGTTGGGAAATTTGGCTGATGGGGCCATTTAAGGAACGGCTCAGCTGCAGGAAGGAGGCAATCATCCCTACCGTTAAAGCCGAAACGCCATAGACTGCAAACAAACCGCCAACAATGGCTACTAAAACATATTGAATGTTTAACAGGTTCATCATAATCGGCATCAGCATATTGGCTGTTCCATTGGCTTTGGCTGCACTTTGACGCAGCTTCTCATTAATCTCATCAAACTCTTCAATCGCTTTTCGTTCGTGATTAAAGACCTTAACAACCTTTTGACCATGCATCATTTCTTCGACATAGCCGTTCACTTTCCCCAGATCCCGTTGCTGACTGCCAAAATAGCGTCCGCTTCGTTTCGAAATAAAACGCAGCATCACAAACATCAAGGAGACTGAGAACATAACAAACAATGTTAACGGCACACTGATTGAAAACATCGCGATAAACACCGAAATAAAGGTCACCAAAGCCATCAGCAGGTTAGGAATACTTTGGGAAATCATTTGACGCAGGGTATCGGTATCATTGGTGAAATGACTCATGATATCCCCGTCAGAATTCGCATCAAAGTAACGCAGCGGCAGACTTTCCATATGGGTAAACATGCTGTCGCGAATCGTTTTCTGAGTACCTTCTGACACCTTAACCATGACTAAATTGTAGAAAAGCGTCCCCGCAATACCTACTAAATAAATCATCGCCATCATAATAATTGCCCGCAGCAATCCACTAAAATCTGGATTGGCTTGCCCTAGCATCGGCGTGATATAATCATCAATTACTACTTGCAGGAATAATGACCCTCGTACATTGGCAAAGGCACTAACCAAAATAGCGATAAAAACGACAACAAGCTGAAACTTGTATTTTCTCATCATAATACTCAACAAACGCTTTAACGTCCTGCCTGGACTGGATTTAGCAAATTTTCGATTATTCGGAATCATGGTCACCAAATCCTTTCTGTTGAGAATTAAAGACTTCTTGATAAATCTGGTTATTGGCCAACAACTCCTCGTGCGTTCCAACACCGTTTATCTTGCCGTCATCTAAAACGATGATCCGATCCGCATCTTGAATCGAGCTAACCCGTTGGGAAATGATAAAGGTTGTGGTTCCTGGAATTGCTTGATTTAAACCATCACGAATTGCCCGATCAGTTTTTGTATCTACCGCACTAGTTGAATCATCCAAAATTAAAATCTTAGGTTTCTTCAATAATGCGCGGGCAATTGTCAACCGCTGTTTCTGTCCGCCAGAAACGTTATTCCCGCCTTGAGAGATCATAGTTTCGTACTTATCAGGAAACTCCTGGATAAACGGATCAGCCTGCGCAATTTTTGCGGCTGCCTGAATTTCTTCTTCCGCCGCCTGTTCATTGCCCCAGCGCAGGTTTTCGTTAATCGTTCCACTGAATAGAACATTGTTTTGCAGAACCATTCCGACTTGATCCCGTAATGCTTCTAGGTCATAATCACGAACATCGTGTCCGCCAACCTCCACTCGTCCATGGGTTACATCGTAAAGCCTCGGAATCAGCTGAACCAAGCTGGATTTCGAGCTTCCGGTTCCTCCAACAATCCCTACCACTTCCCCGGAAGGAATGGATAGATCAATATTTTCCAAAACCAGCTTTTCCATATCGTCTTGATAGCTGAAGCACACATCTTTAAATACAACTGAACCATCCGGTACTTCGGTCAATGCGACTTCATTGTTTTTCAAGTCGCTTTCTTCATCAATCACTGCAATAACCCGCTCAGCAGAGGTCCGGGCAATCATCAATTGAACAAAGGTCATAGACATCATCATTAAGCTCATTAGAATTTGCATAGTGTAGTTAAACATACTAACCAGCTCACCCGTTGTTAAAGAGCTTTGTTCAACAATCAATTCGGCACCTAGCCAAGAAATCAGCAGCATACAGGTATAAATAGCAATTTGCATTACCGGCATATTAAAAGCAACAATTCGTTGTGCTTTGGCAAAGTTGTTGTAAACCGCTTGAGAAACCTCGCCAAATTTTTCCTCTTCATGTTCTTCACGAATATATGATTTTACTACCCGAATCCCTTGAAGATTTTCTTGAACAACGTTGTTCAACCGGTCATAAGTGCGAAACACCTTCATAAAAATCGGATAAGCAAAATGAATAATCAAGCCTAAACCGATGCCCAATAAAGGAACAATAATCAAATAAATCATGGATAAACTACGGTTGATATGAAAGGCCATTATTAAAGAAAAAATCAAAATCAAGGGAGAACGAACGAGGATACGAATAATCATTTGGTATGCGTTCTGGATATTGGTTACATCCGTCGTCATACGCGTAATCAAACTAGAGCTGGAGAAACGGTCAATGTTGGAAAAGGAAAAGCCTTGAACCTTTTCAAACAAACGGTGCCGCAAATTCTTCGCAAACCCAGCGGAAGCAATTGCAGCCGTGCGCCCTCCCAGCGTTCCCATAAACAGTGCAAAAATAGCACACAGGAACAGCAGACCGCCATAGCGTAAAATCGTTGACTGATCACTTTTTTGAATTCCTTGGTCAATTAAACTTGCCATAATCAATGGCATGATAACATCCATCAATACTTCCCCCATTGTAAATAAAGGGGTCAACAAACTATCTTTCTTATATTCGCCGACATTTGCCAGCAGCTTTTTCAGCATACATTCACGTCCTTTCACTTCATTACCAGTATAAAAGTTTCTGGCAGGTATTCCTAATAATAGACTCACTTACTCAAAAGAAAAAGAGAGGCACGCCTCCCTTTTTCTTTCTCGATTATTAACGAATCTGTTTAATCACTGAATTAACAATAGAAAAATCGACCTCGGTTAAAAAATCATCTACAATTTGTAAATTAGAATAAGGATATTGCTTCAAGCTATAGTTGGAGATTACTAAATCATACACATCAAAAGCTTCCATCTTTTCCGGTGTTAAATGTAAAACAGATTCATCATACACCGTAATTTCCACCCGATAATAAAAACGGCTTTGGATCAATTCTGAGAGCATCTCACCATGCCGCCGACCAGAGTCGCTGACGATCAAAATTTTAACCTTTGGCGAGAGAACATCTAGATAATGCGCCAGCTGTCCCCATTCGATAAACAAACAACGCAATACTAAAAAGTAAAACTGACTAAACCAGGGGAATGCCATTTCACGTTCTAAATCAATCAACTGCTGTTGAACCGTTCTTGCAAAATGAGGATAATAATGCTGAGCCGAACGACTGAAAAAAGCAGCCTCGTTGAAAAGCATGGCCCGAGAGTAGGGATAAATATAATATCCGCGGTAAATCCGCAACATTTTTTGCGTGAGGTGCTTTTGATTCAATTCCTCCAATGGAATTTTGAAGGTAGAAACCAATTGCTCCAAGAAGCTCTCAATACCTGTACAAACCTGATCGTAGGTTTCTTTCTTGTTGGTGAGAAAGTAATCATAAAACAAGCTATGAATCACTTCCTGGTACCACGTTTTAGTTACTACGTAATCGGAATTTTCAACAGTTGCTTCTGCATAGGTATATAAATCCTTCAGCTTAGCTAGTATTTCCTCATCGGGTTCCTTAATCGTTGGGTTAGACATAATCAGGCCTTGCGAACAACGGATGATAATGATAGAAAGCAGGAAGCTATATTCCATTGTATCCCGGTCATTCATCATGATATCAAAAGCTTCACTGGAACGATGAACAAAGGTTATGATCTTGTCCTTCTCCAGATCAAAAGGCCATTCACTCAATCCATACTTCTCGAGGAATAAATGAACATAGAAGATGCGAACCCAGCGTTCGTCGTCAGCAGTGATGCGAAACGGCTTGCGCTCCAATCGCAGTCCTCTTTTCTCCATGACATCATCAATCTGACGAACCATGCGATAAAAGGTCGCTTCACTAATATACAGCTCATTGATCCAATAATCAGCATCCTCATTCGGGCGGAAAAAGACCCGCTCCAAAAATTGAAAGCTTTCTGACTCTTCCATAATGTCAGCAGCTAAGGGACGGATTTTGTTATGTAAGCTATCATCTAATCGTATACCTTTAGTTCTTGAATATTCAATACCGATCTTATCTTGCCAGTCATGATTGATTGCCTCTATATCAGAAAGGATTGTTTTAGTGGAACAATCCAGCAAATCAGCCAGCAGTTGAGGGTCTTGCCAATCATAGAAATCCCTTAATATTCCAATGATCGACAATCGGCGTTGAATCGTCGTTTTTAATAGGTGCTTCAAGGGAAGCCCTCCTCTGCTAATCATTACGTTGATTTGTTTTTTCTTTCGTTCACTAAAACATATAATCGAAAGAGCACACAGGTATTATACCTAAAACAACTGTTTTTTTCTCGTATAAGCCATCAATTACAAACTTAAAAAAAACAAACATTTCAAATCAAATAATGGTTAAACAATCTTTTCTAGCAAAATTTGTTGTTAAAGTGCTAAAAACGAGAGAGTGAGTCATAAATCCATTGATTTACACGTTCACTCTCTCACTCTAAATAAATTAGCAGTATGCAAAGGCTGCTTATACGATAAATGATAAAATTTCGTGAATGACTGCTTTAACCGTCAAAACTGGACGCATTCTCCATGTCATCTACAGCTTCTTTTTGAGAAACTTGAGAGTATCTAACATATAAGACTAACAGAAAAACGGCTCAACTGTCTACCTAATCCCACATTTTATTTTTATTATCTGAAAAAATTTATGTATAATTTGGCTGGGCGGCAACAACTGAAGAAGATATCTCGATCCCCACACTAACCCGTAATGCCTCATCTACTGATTTCATCATTGCTTTATCAAGATGACAAACCTTTTCTTTTAACCGTGATTTGTCTATGGTTCGAATCTGCTCCAACAAGATGACCGAATCCCTCTCAATCCCTGTTTTATTGGCATTGATACCAATGTGGGTGGGCAGCTTGGGTTTCGCCATTTTAGCTGTAATTGCTGCAACAATAATTGTTGGACTAAAATGGTTGCCTAAATTATTTTGGATCACTAAAACTGGACGGACACCACCTTGTTCTGATCCTACTACTGGAGATAAATCCGCAAAATAAATATCACCACGTTTAACCATGACACTCCTCCTACTCCTTATAAATTCGTGGCACTCTTTCTGAAATCATACAAGCTACTTCGTAATGAATGGTATCCAAATGGTCTGCAACCTCCTGCATCGTAATTTCTGCAGCACCACTTTTCCCGATCAACGTCACTTGAGTTCCCACTTTGTATTCATGGGGCAAGCGAATCATTAATTGATCCATACAAACACGACCGATAATTTCACAATAATTGCCATCTACCAAAACAGAAAAACCTTGCATTTTTCTTAGCCAGCCATCGGCATAACCGATTGGAACAGTCCCTATCCATTCCCTTTCTGGCGTGATATAGGTTTCCCCATAACCTATCCCTTCTCCAGCGGGTAATTCTTTTACTTGGATTAACTCTGAAACAAGCTCCAATGCCGGACTTAATGGATATGCATCTGGTAAAGCATGACCAGATGGATTGAGTCCATACATGGCTACACCATAGCGGATCATATTCCCTGGAAACTCTTTATGCCACAATGCCGTCGCACTGTTGCTGGCATGAATATAACGCGGTTTTTCCTCCAACACATCCAGCATTTTCTTAAAACGCTGGTTCTGCTGCTCCCAATAACGCGTGTCTGGCTCGTCAGCGGTTGAGAAATGAGTAAACAGACCTTCCCACAGCATATTCGGCGATCGCTGGATAAAGTCAGCAGCTTCCTTCACCTCTTCAGGAGTCAAAAAACCAATCCGCCCCATTCCAGTATCTGCCTTAATGTGAAGCTTTAATGGCAAATCCGAACCAATATCAGCAAGCATCTCCTGAGCTTCAATCAGCCACTGCTTTGTAGCAACGGTAATAGATAAATCATAATCCAACACTAACGACAAATAACTTGGAAAAACAACGCTCAAAATCAGAATGGGTTCTACAATCCCAACTTCTCGCAGCTCAATCGCCTCATCCAGGGTAGCTACACAAAAACCAGCAGCACCGGCTGCTAATGCTGTCTGAGCAGTTGCAACTGCTCCATGACCATAGCCTTGTGCCTTTACCACAGCAAATAGCTCTACCTCTTCTGGCAGGCGCTCTATCTCTTGCTTTATGTTCTTCTCGATTGCTTTTCTATGTATAAGTGCTCTTGTTGGTCGATGATACGTTACAACCACGTAAAAATCCTTCTTTCCTATTCTTCTAATAATACTTGGGCAATAGCCAAAGTATCTGTATGGGTTAAGGTCACTAAAACTTTTCCCATGTGTGGAGACTTAGTAAACTGGGGAGCTCCGTTTTCATTACGAAGGATCTCTAGATCTTGAAAGCTTATTTCACCGATACCAGTACCCCAAGCCTTGGAAAAAGCTTCCTTACACGCATACCGTCCTGCTAAAAATTCTACCTTGCGATGAGCAGAATGGCTAGTAAAAAGCGTTAACTCTTTTTCAGTCAATACTCGGGCTGCAAATTGCGGCTTGGCTTCGATGATTTTTGCCATCCGATCCAGTTCCACCGCATCTATGCCGATTCCTTTGATCATGCTTACATCCTTTCCATGTATCACTACTATTTTACCAAAGTCTTCATCAAAATCTATTTATTTTTTTAAAAGAACGCTAAAAAAAGATAAAAAGACTTATGATCGCTGATATCAGTAGGTTACAGCCTCATCATGTCTTGGGTCAATAACGAGCAAAAACAGAAAAAAGGCGGTATATTGCTCTAAGTTACAAGATTCGGTTTTTAAAATTATTTTCCCTTATTACAAATATAATAGAATATGAATGTTGTATCCAGCTATTTCTCATGCTTTTCCGACTATTATAAATGACTTTTCCATCATTTATTCTAATGTTCATTTGTCGATCACGTTTAGAATGTATTATACCGTTTTGAGACCTTCATTAGTAAGAAAGAGTGCAAAACTTTTTTTACTTAAAAATAAGTAATTGTCTTTGCTTTAAAACGAGGATACAGGATTTTAACAGGTTATGCCCTTAGAAGTCAAAAAAAAGAACAATCTGACTGGAATAGTCAGACTGCCCTTTGCTAATTAGTCGTTCGAATTAGTACGAATTACAAAACCACGCTTTTTATCATTGCTGCGGTTGTTGGTCCGTTTTGATCCGCTGTAGTTTTTGTTCTTGTTTGAACGGTCACGATCGCGATCTTTCCGGTAGCCGCCTTCTTTGTTGCGGTTGCGGTTATTGTTGTTTCCACCACGTTTGCCGCCACGGTTAAAGCCGCCTTTTTTGTTTGAAGGCAATGGACGTTCTGGTGTGATCTTCACTGGAACAGCATCAGAAGGATCTTTAGCGACTGTTTTCAATAGTAAAGCAGCCATTTCTTCCGCACTATAAGCTTCCAGCAAATCTCTTGCAGCTTCTGTGTACTTGTCTAAGCTTTCAGCACTGCCGTCTAATTCTTCATGAATTTGTTCAATTGCCGCACCTAATTGGCCTTTGAAGGCTTCTTTTTCGGTTGGCGGACGTAAAGGTGTCATGCGTTTTTTAGTCAAGTTTTCGATGACATGCAGATAGCCCATTTCATTTGGTGTAACAAAGGTTACTGACATTCCGCCTTTACCAGCACGGCCAGTACGACCAATTCGATGGACATAGCTTTCAGGATCTTGTGGGATATCGTAGTTGTATACGTGTGTTACGCCTGAGATATCTAATCCGCGAGCAGCAACATCGGTAGCAACTAAAATATCTAAGTCACCTTTTTTGAATGAACGCAAAACGCTCATCCGTTTTTGTTGTGACAAATCGCCATGAATTCCTTCAGCTTTGTAGCCGCGGGCTTCTAAGCCGCGAGCCAATTCATCAACCCGACGCTTCGTACGACCAAAGACAATTGCTAACTCAGGAGTCTGTACATCAAATAAGCGAGTCATAATATCGAATTTCTCAAAGTCTTTTGCACGAACATAATACTGATCAATTAAATCAGCAGTCATTTCTTTTGCTTTGATTCGCACATGTTCTGGATTATTCATGAACTTGACGCCAATTTTCTTAATTGCATCTGGCATAGTAGCAGAGAACAACAGTGTTTGACGATTTTCAGGGACTTTGCTGATGATTTTTTCGATATCTTCTAAGAAGCCCATGTTCAGCATTTCATCGGCTTCATCTAAAACAAGTGTTTCAACTGTTTCAAGTTTTAGGGTGTGACGATTGATATGGTCCAGCATACGTCCTGGTGTACCCACTACGATATGTGGACGGTCTTTCAAGCCGCGGATTTGGCGACCAATATCAGCACCACCATAGACAGCTTGAACCCGAATTTTTTTGTCGCGACCTAAACGGAATAATTCTTCTTGCGTTTGGATAGCTAGTTCACGGGTAGGTGCGATAACCAGGCCTTGTAGAATTTGTTTCTTCGCATCAATCTTATTCAGCATTGGCAAGCCAAAAGCAGCTGTTTTACCTGTTCCTGTTTGTGCTTGACCAATCACATCTTTTCCTTCTAAAGCTAAAGGAATAGTTTGTTCCTGAATCGGAGTTGCTTCTTCAAAGCCGGCGCGTTCAATGGCTGCTAGTAGTTCTGGTGCTAACTGTAATTCTTTAAATTTCAAATGATATCCTCCTAGTATATGTTGACTTATGTCAGGTGGAGCGTACAGGTCCTCGTATCTATCAATAATCTGCAACTGTCCCTTTTAGTTGCCGTTTATTGTGATACCACCGAAAAACCGCTCCTTGAAGTCAGGCGGAAGGAACATCTCTCAAAAAAAAGCCCGTTTTATGGGGCTTTCAATAATCTATTGGATGACTCATTCAATCATTACTTCATTTCTCGGCAACAGCTTATTATAGCACATGAAACTATTTTCTGCAAGTTTCAATTCTTACGCTTGCAACTCTTCAATGACTTCTATTAGTCCCATGCCATTGCTTCCTTTTAAAACAATGCTATCTTCAGGAAGCAGGTCGGCTTTGACCGCTTCAATTAATTTGGCTTTTTCCTCTTTAGCGAATGCTTGGACTAACAAGCGTGGATAACGGGTCGCAAGGATAGCGGCCAGATTCCTCATTTGTTCTCCATACAGATAGACTATTGCAAATTCTTGATCATTCAAATGATTGAGCATATTTTGATGCAAAAGAGCAGTGTCTGGGCCGAGTTCCAGCATATCCGCTAAAACCGCTAATCGTCGGCCATTTGTAGGCAGCTTAGCAAAGGTATCTAGTACCAAGCTCATCGCGGTTGGATTAGCATTGTAAACATCGCTTAAAATATCAGCCCCGTTAGCCGCCTTCAGCCACTGTGTGCGATTTTGAGTTACTTCAACGTAAGCTAGTCCTTGATAAATTTCTTCATCAGATAAGCCGTACCAGCGTCCGATAGCCATAGCAATCAGTGCGTTTTTAACGTTATATTTTCCCGGCATTGGTATTTGATAAGCCTTGCCATCCACAGTAAACAGCGTAGCTTCCCGCGATTCCGACATAATGGTTGCGGAAACGTCACCCATTTGAATGCCAAAGGTTTCTTGCTTTTGTGAAAGGTTTTGCGTTCGCTCTGTTAATAATGGCTCATCTGCCGGAATCAGCAGCAGTCCATCTTCAATCAAGCCTTTAGTAATTTCCAGCTTCGCTTCTGCTATTCCTGCTCGCGAACCTAGATTTTCAATATGGGCTTCGCCGATGATGGTAATTGCAGCCACATCCGGCTCAGCCAGCTCCGAAAGAACTTTGATTTCTCCGGCATGATCCATACCCATTTCTAAAATCAGCTTTTCTGTTCCTTCTGGCATATGTAAAATCGTATAGGGCAAACCAATATCATTGTTGTAATTTCCTTGCGTTTTATAAGTTCTAAACTTTTGACGCAAAACAGCTTCAGTCATATCCTTCGTCGTCGTTTTACCATTTGAGCCGGTAATAGCTATAACATCAGGATTTTCTTCCAACAAATAATAACTGGCTAATGCTTGAAAAGCTTTTAAAGTATTCGGTACTTTAATAGCGACAATATTCTCTGGCGGTTGGACATTCTCATTGCTCCAAAGTGTTGCAACTGCACCATTTTCAATTGCTTTTTGAACAAACAAATGACCATCGGCATTGCCTTGTAATGGGACAAACAAATCCCCTGCTTTAATTTTACGCGAATCAAACTCAACTCCGGTGACAGTTACTTCTTCTGCACCGACTAATTCGCCTTGAACGGCTCTATTGATGATCGTCGTTGTTAATTTCATGGTGTGTTCCTCCCATTTCTTGTCTAAAAAAAGAGTCTGGTCAACTACTTGCTCCAGACTCTTTCCCTAATAATAAGCGGTAATTAAAGAAGCATGTTGACAAGCCTGCATTGAATACTGTCTACTTCATTGTACCCGTCTTTTATTCAAAAGAAGCCTGCTGCTTGTAACGATTTAAGCCTAATTGAATCAATTCTTCAATTAGATCACCATACTTCAAGCCCATGTTTTCCCACAATAAAGGATACATGCTAAATTCAGTGAAGCCTGGCATTGTATTTAGTTCATTTAAGAATAATTCATTCTTATTGGTTAAAAAGAAATCGCAACGGGTTAAGCCCGATCCGCCTAGCATGGTGTATGCCAGTTTTGCATATTCCCGTGCTTTGTCGCTGACCTCTTCAGGAACCTCTGCTGGAATAGCCATTTTAATCGAATTGTCGATGTATTTAGCATTGTAATCATAGAAGGCAACTTCTTTGACTACTTCACCTGGTAACGTGGTTCGCACATCGGCATTTCCTAAAATTGCTATTTCGATTTCTCGCGCGTCAATTCCTTGTTCAACTACTACTCGCGAATCATAGCGATACGCTTCCTTCAATGCATTTTGCAGCTCTTCGCGGTTCTCAGCTTTAGAAATCCCTACACTAGAACCCATATTAGCTGGCTTAACAAACATCGGATAAAGCAGCATCCCTTCACATTTATCAAAAATCTGCTTAGGGTTTTCTTTCCATTCGTTTTTCAGCACGGGTACATAAGGCACCTGCGGAATACCTGCTGCCTGCAGAATGTATTTAGTCATAATCTTGTCCATGGCACTGGAACTAGCTAATACACCAGCACCGACATAGGGCATATCTAAAACTTCCAAGAACCCTTGAATCGTTCCATCTTCACCATTTGGACCATGCAGTACAGGAAAGACAATCGCATCGTCTTCCTTAATATCTCCTGGTGCAATCACTTTGCCAGTAAAGGCTTCGACATCGGCCCCGGTTGGATCCCAAGTTAATCGCAATGTTTCATCTGTTTCAGGTGCTTCAGTCAGCAACGGGCCTTTCACCCATTGGCCGGTTCTGTCAATATAGACCAGCTGCACTTGATAATAGTCGAAATAAACGGCTGAAATTACTGAAAAAGCCGATAAGATGGATACGTCGTGTTCAGGACTTTTTCCACCATACAGTAAAATAATCTTCAAGTACTTATCCCCCATTACTTTTAAGATTCCCCCATATTTTAGCATAAAAAACAAAAAGCCGAAAAAAAAATTTACAAATGTGACGAAGCTTAAGAATTTTTATGGCGAAACAATTCGAAGCAGCGCTTGACGAAACTGCTCACGATCAGCTTCAGTATAAGGTTTTGGCCCCTTTGTTCGTTGTTTAGCTTGACGCATTTTTCCGCTAATATAGCGTTGGCCCAAAAGTGCATCAATATTGTTCATGGTATACTCCATCCCTGACTGATGCAAGACATGTGCCGCCTTGCTAATCGTTAAGGAAGCTAATCCGTAATCTTGAGTAATTAAGACATCTTCAGGTTGAATCAGCGAAACAATTTTGTAATCTGCAGCATCCATTCCCCGATCCACATAAACGAATTTTACAAATTTAGGATACTCCTTGGTAGAGTAATGGTCAATACTAGTCACGATTACTACTTCTAATTCAAACTGTTGCGCAATTTCAATTGTTGTATCTTTTACCGGAGAGCCATCTCCATCAATGATCAAACGCATGCCGTCCCACCTTTCCAATCACCGCCAGCCAAAGCAACATAAAAATACTGGTCCCATTTTTTACAGTCATCATTACTGCTCCCAAAGCCTTACTGCCCTGCTGCAAGCTTGGCAAGGAGAACAATTCATTCACTGAAAAATGATCATACCTTAAAACTAGCAGCATGAAAACCATCAGCAGGAATTGATGGGCAATGCTTCCTTTATTTGAGGTTGCATATTTGGCAATAATTCGCTGCTCCGTTTCGATTGTATCCTGTTGATAGTACCACTGATTCAGCCAATTGCTGGTGCTGCTGTGAAAAAACGAGAGAACCCCAATCGCTACTGGAAACATCGGAGAATAAAATAGGAGTGCCAAGCCCAAGCCTAACCCGAGTAATTGAGCCAGCAAAGGATTCTCAAGAAGCTCCCTCACTTTTTTCCCTATAAGCATGGCACCGATAATTCCCAACAAATATGGTAAAAAAAGATGGGTTGATAAGGTTTGTTTACCATACACGGCAGCTGTATAAAAGGTGCCAAACAAAATTAGAAAATTGCCGCACATTCCATTGAAGAAGGTTAACATATTCACCCAAGAAGGAAGGCGCCAGTTTCGTTTAGCAATTTTAACTCCGTATACAGACAAAACAAAAATCAAACAAAAGATCAAAATAGCACTATTCAAGTACGCCTCATTAAACAACAATCTCCCACTGCGCAAAAGAAAGATCGCAACAAAAAATAAACTGAACCAAATTAACTCCTTAGGCGAAAAGACATTCTTCGACAGGTCTTTAAAATCCAATTCATAGTGCGGATAATGACGAATGGTATGATACGCAAAAACAAAATAAATGGTATACAGCCCTGGAACAATCACCAGCTGAGCATTAATTGGTAAACTCAACCCATAAAATAATGGCAGCAGCAGAACTAGACCAAACAAATACATTTTTCCACCGGCTACTCGTTCTCCCTGCGTTTTTTCAAAATAATTTACACTTACATTCGCCGGCGGAAATAACGCCGCACTTAAACCTAGGCAAATACTGGCAAGCAGGAAAAAGGGCGCATATAACGCACCTAGCAGACTAAGCAATGAGCCGCTCCCTCCTAGCAGCAGCGCTAGAATCAAAAGTGTGTATTTTTCAATTGAACGTTGAAGACTGCGAATTAAAAACACACCAGTCATACGAAAGGTATAAAACAATACAAAAGGCAGCACACTCATGGTATTACGGCCATTAATTAAGTGAATATAGAGTAAATATGGGACGATAATTAACGTATTGGATAAAATAAATGGTGTCGCCTGCGCAAAACTTTGCCACACAGTCTTTATCTTTTCCATGCAGATTCCTCTTTTCCTAATAAGCGATCACGGTCATCGCCTGTTGAAATTCTTGTTTCAAATGTTCCGATTTGTACGCTTGAAAAGCTTCCTGATGCTTGCGTAACACACCCCGCAGTTTCATTGGATTATACTCCTCTACCAATTGATTATTCAAGACAAAATCCCGAGTCAAGCGCCATTCATAATAGTAGCCTAATGGACGACAATGATATCGGGTTCCTTGAATCAGCTGCTCATCAAAGCGCCGATGCGTATGACCGAAGACCACATCAGAAATATTATTGTAGCGATTCAACAGCTCACCCAACGAAGCCGAGCCTAAAAAGGCATTCAGCTGATTCCAAATCTGATATTGGCCCTCCAAACGAACAATAAATTGCTTTTGCGGAACAAAATGAGTCGCCAGAATTACTCGATACTGCGCTTTTTCCAAATTCTGCAGCACTGAATCCAGCTGCTGCAAAATCCGTTGATTCACGGTAGGATCATCCCCTGAGCGTGTAATGATTCGATCGTACCAATACAGTCGTTTCATTGATGCTATTTTTTCCTGATCCTGCAGCTCTGAAAACTGGTAATCATACCAGCCATTCAGCCCCAATAAAACGGTAGAATCATTTAACGGCAAGTAACGAAAATTTAAAAAGTGGCTGTCGGGATAATGTTCAATCATCTCTTCGCCAGCAATACTGCCCATCTCATGATTTCCTAAGTTGAAGGTCGTATCCAACCCGTGTTTGCGAAAATATTCATTAATGGTAAGTGTCTGTTCAATTTTATTTGCACTGTCACCTGCGAAATGCAGTCGAGTAATCTTTTTCTCCTGCAACGTTTCCAATAAAAGGTTTAGTTCTGTTTCTTCAAAATGATTAATATCCGCATGAAGATCACTAATGATCGCCAGCTTGCCCATTCAATCATCTCCTTTATTTCACTCCCAAATACGGGGTAAAAATCTCCAACTTATAAGATAGCCTGCGTAAAGATTATGCTATACTAAAGGTAGTAAGTAAAGGAGGATCGCCTATGGTTACCTATTCGCAGTTAAAAGAAGATTTATTGCAAGCGCTTGATCTGCACATTGATATTTTGAAAGAAGTCGACGACATTTGTCCAGAGCAACTGCCGGGATTCTTGTTTATGATGCGCAGTTTAGGTTTCATGCTGGATCGAGCACCGAGAGTTTTAGCAGAGGAAGATTTGGAAGAAATGTACTATATGATGTTTCAATACTACAGCTTGCTAACGGAACTGAAATACAATTTGACGCTAAATTTCCCATACGCTACACTTCAAGGCGCTCCCTTACTAGATTTGGTCCGTCAATTCCCTACCACCTTTGAAAAAGAGATGAAGCAATGGTGGGAAGAAAAAACTGGTCTGGTGGTTGAAGAAACTAAGCAGACGATCGAAATCAAAGAATTTGAATACTAAAAACCGATGAAAAAGGATCAGTCCAATTTTTTGAACTGATCCTTTTTCGTAGCTATTGAACCCGCCAGTACTCTGAGCTTGGTTTACTACGCGCGTATTTATCGTCTCACTGATACCGTTCTAGTAATTTCTTTTGGTGGCTTTCCATTATATCTTCCAACGAGATTTCGTACTTGTCTGCCAAAATAAATAAATTATCCAGTACATCTCCCAATTCTTCGGTCAAATTATCTAATTGTTCTTGCTCCGTCGTTTGCCGTTCATCGGGACGATCACGCCCAATTTCAATGGTGCGAATTGCACGGGCAACTTCTCCTACCTCTTCGGTTAAAAAATTGGCCCGAATAAACGGTGGATAGTGGTACCAATTCCTTTCTTTATAGAATTCACTGATCCATGCTTGATACTTTTTGATATCCATTTTTATTCTCCGTTCTGCTATACTGATTAAAAAAAAGAATTGAGGTCTTTTGATGAATATAGCTGTATATTGTGGTGCTAGTGTAGGTAACGAGCCGATTTATACCGAAAATGCTCGAACCTTAGGCACTTGGATTGCGAAAAACGGCCATCAACTAATTTACGGTGGCGGTAAAGCTGGCCTGATGGGTGTGATTGCTGATACCGTTTTAGAAAATGGCGGCAATGCGATTGGAGTCATCCCTACTTTTCTGCAGGAACGTGAGCTGGCTCATCCCAATTTGAATGAATTAATTGTCGTTGAGACTATGTCTGAACGCAAAAATCAGATGATTGCTGCTGCGGATGTGTGCATCGCACTACCTGGTGGTCCAGGTACCTTGGAAGAAATCAGCGAAGCCATCTCTTGGGCTCGTGTAGGGCAAAATGACAGCCCCTGCATTTTCTATGATACCAATGATTATTACCTTCCGCTACAGGACTTTTTTGACAAAATGGTGGCTACTGACTTTCTTTCCATCAACGACCGTAAGAAAATGCTGTTTGCTCATACAATTCCCGAAATTGAACGATTCATCGCTTCCTACGAGCCGCCTCGAATAAGAAAGTATTAAAAAAAGAGCCGTTCTCGTTATCCTTGCGAGAGCGGCTCTCTAAAAGTTATAATTCTTTTTTCTTCACGATGCTGACAGATATTACATAAGACAAAGCAGCAGCTATTGCTACAATGACTAGACTCACTAAGATCAACAGCCATGCTGGTTGGGACAAAATTGTGTTTAGCTTGTTTGCTACATTTATATCCATTTTCTCTGCTAAATAACTTCCGGCAAAGCTTAAAAATAAAACTGTGCCAATTACAAGCATGAGAATTAACCGACTCTGTTCTGCTCCAAACTTGAAATAAATCGGCATCAGCAAACTCATATACAGCAAGCCGAGTAGACAGACAAAACCAAATATGAAAAGCAGCTTCTCTGCAGCAATTGACTGATTTTGAATCTTGTTCATGACAACAATAATTCCCAGTGACAGAAGTAGCGCAACGCCAATAGTACCAATTGACAGCAAGTATTTTTCGCCGACGTATTTCTTACGAGAAATCGGCAATGTAAATAAAAAGATTAATCCATGATCTACCTCATCGTATGCGATTGTCGTAAACACTAGGCTGACTAGAAAAAATATCATTAAGCTCGGCACAACAGCAATATTTTTGAGATTCAGGCTATTAAAAATTGACAGGCAGATAATCACCAAGAAAAACGTCTTTTGCTTTAACAACAACCGTATATCTTTAATATATAAGCCTTTCATCAGTTAACCCTCCCATAATCATTAAAGTGATTTCATCCACACTTGTTTTCTCCATAACAATTTCCGGGTAATTCTCCACATAAAATTGGCGTTGCTTAGTTAACCCTTGATAGCCAAAGCTTGTTCTCTTCACAGCAATCAGATAGTCTTTTTCAATGTGTGCATACTGTTCCTCAGTCATTTTCAAAAGTCCATATTCATCTAATAAAACATCGGTGTCTTCTCGGAGAATGATTGTGCCCTGATTAATAAAATATAAAGCATCACACAGCTGCTCTAAATCTTTTGAAATATGAGAACTGATTAGAATTGCCCGCGTTTCATCCTGCTCCATGTATTCTTGCAAAAGACGCAAAATCTCTTCTCTGGCAACAACATCCAATCCTGCTGTAGGTTCATCCAAAATAAGTAAAGAAGCTTGATGACTGATAGCAATTAAGATTTTCAACCGCGCTTTCATCCCGGTAGAAAAATCTTTAATTGCTTTATTTAGTGGAAGTTGAAAAGCTGCACATTTTTCTAGGAAGAAATCCTTTTGAAACTGTGAATAGAAAGTAGCCAGCATAGGGACAATATCTTGAATAGTCAAATATTCACTAAAACCAGACTCTGACAACGAAACCCCTAATCTTTGCCGATGTTTTTCAGTCAGCTCTTCCAGCGGCTTGCCAAAAATCTCCACTTCTCCGGCCTGATAAGCTAGCAGTCCTAAGGCTATTTTAAATGTCGTACTTTTCCCGGCGCCATTGCGACCAACGAGTCCAATGATTTGACCTGGTTCAACCTCCAGAGAACATTTCAGGCTGAAATCATTGTATTTCTTTTCCACATTTTTTAGTCTAAGCATCATGATTCCTCCATTACAATTGTTAACAGTTCTTTAATATCCTCATCACTAATCCCGGCGATTCGTGCTTTATTTACAGTTGCCTCAAGCTCGCTCTGAACAACTTTTAACTGTTCCTCTCGCTTCTGCACCGGATTAATAGCTAAAACGAAGCTCCCCTTGCCATGAACTGTTGCAATCATCCCCTCTTGATCCAACGTATCGTAGGCTTTTTTCACTGTTAAAGCACTAATCTTCAAATCTTTTGCTAAGGAACGGACAGAGGGTAACGGATCATTTTCTTTTAAACTTCCTTGAATAATTGCTCTCTTTACTTGTTGAACTAATTGTTCATATATAGGCGTCATCGATGAATGCTGAATAATTATTTCCATAATTTCTCCTTCTCCCTACAAACAGTATATAACAGTATATATCAGTTGTCAAAACTATTCTTTACAACAAAAAAAGTATCAGCCGCAATAGCCAATACTTTTATCTACTTATTTACTTTTTCAGAAAACACCCTTGGTAAAATCGCGCACCAGATAAGAGATCCGATAAAACTCAGTCCAAAGTAAAGAAACAGCAATTGAAAACTCGCTGAATTTTGAGCCAAAACTAGAGAACCAAAGGTACCGATTAGAAACCAATAAGCGGTATATATCCCTAACTGCCAATATCTTCCTACCAACCATTTTTTCTCAAACAAAAAGGTTAATGCTAAGAAAACAAGCAGGGCGCTATAGCCTAGCACACCATACAAACTTATCCTACCCGTTAAAACCTCAATTAAGCTAATAATGAATACTGCCCCAACAATAAAAACAAAATAACTCCTTCGTTTTCTCATCAACCTCTCCTTTACCCAACTAACACCCCTAAAGCTATCAACAATCCAGCCAGTAATAAATTCATCCCAAAAGCATACTTATTTTTCATGTTCAAACCATTGCCAAAATACTTATCTTTTATTACAAAAAAACGAGAATTTGATGGAAAATAGGTCCCCGTCTGTTGCTTGTTTTTGTATAAGTTTGGTACATTAGCTAAGGGATAAAGTAACAATAACAATCCAAATATAGAAAAAAGCATATCCGTTCCTTCTCTCTTCTCACTCTCTGATAATTTAGTAAAATCCTGTGATGATTCAAGCAAAACTAACCTCGAAACAATCAAGGAGTTATTCTTTTATTTGTGGTTCGTATTTTTAACGAAACCACCAAAAAAGTCCCTACAAAGCAGCAGCCAATTAAACTGATCCGCACTCTCAATCGCCTAGTTTCTCTAGTAAATTTGCAATATCACGTGCAATCAAGCTTTGCATGCTTTCTTTGTATTTCGATAATTCCAGCTGCTCTAGCTTGCGGATTATCAATGGTCTTAACTCTGGTCGAACCTCTAGTAACTCCCGCAAATAAGGAATACACTGGCGAACTGTAATTGACTTTTCATCATCCAAAACGGCTAATATTTCTGGTAAGTATTTATCCAATTGCTGCTGCTTATCCCACTTTACCGTCTTCATTATTAATTTAAAGCCTCTCGCACGATTACAGGATCTTTGTCCCTTCAGTCCTGCTAAGTAAAGCGGCCAATACTGGTACATTTCACGCTTCTCGCTGCATTGTTCTTCCAAGTTCTTAAATCGCTGCAGGGCATCTTTTGTATCCTTTGCAGCCAGAACCTCTTGAATTTCGCTTTCCAATCTGACCACCCCATTCTCATTTTACTCTTCGCGTGAATTCTTTAAAAGAGTAAAGTAAAAAATGATTCGAACACCCCGTTTAATTTTGGACGGATTTGCAGGACTAGGCATCGTTAAAATTCTCCTAGTATGCTGGATATTTCAAACATGAAAAAAACAGTTTCTTCTCTACCTGAAGTCCCTGCTTTTATATGTTGGTTTCATTTTTATGTTTTAAAGTCACTACCATTAAACTAATACCGATTAGGGCTGTAACTGCCAAAGTAATCCAGCAATAAGGCGCAGGAATTAGAAAATTCAAAAACAGCGCTGCAGCCATCAAATACATCATTGTTCGATCTTTCATTCTTTCCCACCTCTTTCGTAACTACTGAGATAAGAATAGCAAAAGAAACCTAATAATGGTTAAAGATGTCCGAATCGGTCAAAATATGATCGTGAACGACCCCTGTTTTTACTTTCAGAAAAAAACTTACTGCTAAACTTGGTTATCTCTAACCACCATTAATGAGTTAGATCAACCTTCCAACACTCAGAAATACTTTCTCAGCTACTAAACGTTAACGTTTCTCCAATTCTTTTTTCATTCGTTCTGAGAACCCCAAAAACAGATCAACTGGTACCAGCGCTAAACCAAAGGATTCGGGATCTTCATCCCCCAACAATACAAAGCTGTCGCCTTTTTCTATTTTAAAAACCTCTTGAGCCTCTTTAGGAATAACAATTTGTCCCTGTTCTTGAACCTTTACCACCCCAAACATGTGCTTGCCTTTTGGAGCGATCTTGGTCAGAGAGTCTTCTTCATCAAAGCTCATCAAATCATCCACAGTGACATCATACAAATTTGCTAAAGCCAATGTGTTTACTAAATCGGGCATTGAATCCCCAGCTTCCCATTTAGCCATGGCCTGGCGAGTGACTCCGATTTTTTCAGCTGCTTCCTCTAAGGTAAAATTATGCTGCATGCGTAAAAAGCGCAAATTTTTCTGAATCGTGATTGCCTTCTGGTTTTTCATGCTTTTCCAACCTCCTGCCTTTATTCTAGCAGGAAAAGCCCAATAAACAACCGATGAAGCAAATACACCTTCTCCCTCTCCCATAATAAAAATCCAGGTATCTCCTTTCTCTTTCTAACTCAAAGAGTACGGATACCTGGAAATTTTTATTAACCTAATTCTGGAAATAGCAACCGCAAAACATCTAGTGTTAAACGACGGCTTTTTCCAGCATAAGGATAGATATGCATGTGCATTGCTGGATTGAAATTGGCTTCAATAATTCCATAATCCTTCTCATCTTTAAAAGGCTTGTCTTTATCTGGAATGATCAAATCAATCCCGCTAATTTCAGCTCCCAGTGCTTCTACAGCATCAATGGCAATTTCTTTATAGCTTTCGTGCATCTCATCGGTAATATCGATGGAGTCGCCGCCAGTAGAAATATTGGAATTTTCTCGTAGAAAGACCTGCTGCTGAGGTGCCGGTACGCTATCGATAGTGAAGCCTTGTTCTTTAAGCATTAGTTTTTCTAAATCCCCCAGCTGGATTAATTCCAGCGGTGAACGATGATGCGTCCCGCGCAATGGATCTTGATTCTTCGCATCAACTAACTGCTTGATAGTCTTTTTCCCATCTCCCACTACATTCGCCGGAATTCGCAGCAATACCGCTTTTACTTGATGATCAATCACAAAGAAACGATATTCAGTTCCTTCCATAAATTCTTCAATCAGGACGGAATCGTCCTCTTTGAAGGCAATCTCCAAACCAGCCATGTAATCTTCCAGTGAGGCGCCTTCCTTAAAAATAGTAATTCCTAGACCATAGTTGGTGGACTTAGGCTTAATAACAAAGGATTGCTTAGCGTAACGCGGATACGCTTTTTGCGCCTTTTCAATTGAGGTAAAGGTTTCTCCTGCAGGTACTCTGAAACCTGCCTGATCCAATACCATTTTGGTTACCGTTTTATTTTCCATCAATAATGGTGAAATATAAGTATCTTTGCTGGTCATATTGGCATTCTTTACGTATTCTTTATGGTCACCATGTTTTAATAAAACAAATTGGTCACTGCGATCCATTACCTCAAATTCTAAGCCTAGTTGAATGGCATCAAATAGTAAACTTTGGGTAGACAATTCCATTTCCGCAAAGCCAGCTAATTGGTAAGGACGTGCATATGCTTCGTCGTAATATTCTTTCCCTAAATGTCGACCTAACGCAGCTTGCCCTTCTGCTTCATCCGCTTTTAACAGACGAGCAGCTAGGGTCAATTCTGGTTGTTCCAGCCATTCCTGATAGTTGCCTAAAAGCTCAGCTGCCGGAAGATCCAGCTCTGCGGCCATCTGCTTCATTTCCGCAAACAGCTGTCTTCCTTCTTCCAGGTAAGCAGTTTGTTCATAAGGGTGCTCTAGAGACACAGCATCGTTTATTTGATTGCCTTGCTCTACCCATTCGTCAGCTGGAGCCTTTTCATCTGTCCACAATAAATACAGCATAAACAGATGAATGAATTTGATGGCTTCTTCATTAATCCCGATACGCTCAAAAGGATTCAGATCAATATTGCGTAATTCGACATAACGAATTCCTGTATGGAACAAATCAGCGACTTTTTTCCCGCCTCGCATACGGATGGGTGCATAAAATTCTTTTTCTTCAGACAAACGACCTTGCGCAACATTCTCTGCCAGGTCTTCACTGTATCGATCCAATGAAGCATAAGATACTTTTACATTAGGTTTGTTTACATAGCCAAAGGGACTAGTCCGAATACTGCGTACTGGTTCATTGGGACGATCTTCATCGACAAAGTAACCGGCCTCACTGAGCGGCGTAGCGCCAAACAAGTAAGTTAACAGCCAGCGGTAACGCAAGAAATTACGAGCAATTTTCATATACAACTCGGTTTTAAAGGCCTCAATGCAGGTAACTTCCGTTTGAGAGTGAAACAGTTCGTTTACTAAGTCCAGTCCATATTCAAAGTTAAAGTGAATCCCGCTGACCATTTGCTTGCGTTTCCCATATTCGCGAGCCAAGAAGCGACGGTATAATACATCTTCATGACGCTCCAGTTTAGCAATCACAATGTCTTCTTCTTTTTCTGGTAAAGCTGGCGGCATGGATAACGGCCACATCATTTCACTTTCCGGCATACTGCGCTGAGCAACATCATGAACAGCGGTTAGGCTGGCCAATACCTCATCGACTGACTCACTGACCGGTGTAATTAATTCTAATTGAGTCTCAGCAAAGTCTGTTTGAATATATGGGTGAAAACTACGATTGCCTAATTTATCCGGATGATCCGTTTTAGCTAGCTGGCCCTGCAGGTCAACTCGTTGGCTTTCTTTTTCTATTCCAAAGCGTGCTTGCAGCAACCACGGCTTTACTTTTTCTTGGCGCATCATTTCTTTGATTTCCATCTGTGCAGGCCTCCTCATCACGCCTATTATATAGAATTATTGATTGAAAAAGAATGGAAATGCTTAAATTTATTTTTTCAGCTTTTCATCTGCTTAGTCTGTTTCTTCCTTTATTGCATGTACAATGAATTCAGCAAAGGTTCGTGCAGCGTAAGAAAGTGTCTCTTTATTTCGCCAAGCTAATGCTACAGTCCGTTCTGGTCGTTCTCGAATTGGACGAATAACCAACTCTTCTTCCATCCCTAATAGCACCCGTTGATACATGATAGAAAACCCTAATCCTTGGCGAATCATTTCAATAATTGAATAATCATCGTATACTTCATATTCGATTTTAGGAAGCAATTCTTGTTGTTTGAATGCCGCTAGTGTCACGCTATAGGTTCCCTCATCTAACAAAATCAAGGGTTCACTCGTCAATTGGGATAAAGAAACGTCTTTTTGCTCTGCTAACGGATGCTCTTTAGGAAAAATGGCAGCCATTACATCCTGATACAAAACCTGTAATTCAATGTCAGATACTGCTGCCGTGTGGACAAACCCTAAGTCTACTTCGTTGTTCCTGACCCATTCAGCAATGCTGGTATATTCTCCTTGGCGAATCACAAAATTCACTGCTGGATATTCTAATTTAAAAGCCTTGATCAGAGGTGGAAGCAGGGTTCGGCTTACACTAGTAAAGGTTCCAATACGAATCGTGCTATTTTTCAGTCCTTTGATCTCTTGCTGCTTCTCCTGCAAGTTTTTCTCAGCTACTGAGATTCCTTGCAAATAAGGAAAGTATTGATGCCCATCGTTTGTTAGAGCCAAGCCATCTTTTTTACGGTGGATTAAGACGGTACCCAATTCTTGCTCCAGCGCTTTGATGATTTGACTGATTGCACTTTGAGAATACCCCAGCTCTTCCGCAGCCTGCGTAAAACTGCCAGCCTTAATGACTTGGCAAAATACAGTATAGCGAGATATCATCGCTTCTCCTCCATTACATTTTCTTATGTATCTATTATAATCATTTGTTTTACTAATGTAAAAACCATTGATATAATACCTACAATAAAAACGAAGGGTGTTAACAGGGATGGAAGAAAAAGAATACTTTTTGCAACAGGAAAATCCGCAAACGCTTACCAACACCGCCGCATTTAAAGTCGGTTTTAAGGATGGCATCCCCATCGGAATTGGGTATTTTGCTGTTGCATTTTCATTGGGAATTACCGTCAGAAATGCTGGGATGTCGGCTTTTCAAGGCTTTTTGATGAGCTTGTTGAATAATGCTTCCGCTGGACAGTACGCAGCTTTAGTTGTGATTGCAGCTAAAAGCTCCTATTTAGAATTGGCCTTAGTCACGTTGATTACCAACGCACGCTATTTATTAATGGGCTGCGCGTTAAGTCAAAAGCTGTCTCCGCAAATGCCGTTCATTCATCGTTTCTTTTTAAGCTTTGACATTACAGATGAGTTGTTCGGCTTAATGATCGCTCGCTCTGGCTATTTAAATCCCTACTATATGTATGGGGCTGTAGCAGCTGCTGCTCCCTGCTGGGCAATCGGCACCGCAATCGGCGTTGTCTCTGGAAACATTTTGCCACTACAGCTAGTCAGCGCGCTGAGTGTAGCTTTGTATGGTATGTTTTTAGCCGTTATTATTCCTCCGACTCGCCAAAATAAAGTATTGGGGATTTTAGTCTTGAGCAGTTTTGCAGCCAGCTACTTTACTGCAAAGGCTCCAATTCTTTCCACTATTTCCAGTGGCTCACGAACCATTCTTTTAACGATCATTCTTTGTACGCTAGCTGCCTTGCTGTTTCCTATCAATAAGGAAGGTGAAAAAAATGCCTAACAGTTATCTATATATTTTAGTCATGTCGGCAGTTACCTACAGCATTCGACTATTGCCTTTAACCATTCTGCGTAAACCCATTAAAAATGTTTTTATCCAGTCCTTTTTGCATTATGTTCCTTATGTAACTTTAGCAGTGATGACCTTTCCGGCGATCCTAGAAGTCACACAAGTACCCTTGGCTGGCTTACTAGCTTTACTTACCGGCAGCCTTGCTGCTTGGTATCGCGGCAATCTTTTTCAAGTGGCGATTGTTTGTTGCGTGACCGTGCTTATAATTGAAGCTTTATTTATATAGTATAAACTCGCTCTCGATTGACGTTTCAAGTAAATATTTTTCCCAGTAAAAAAAGCTTATTCGCCCAGCCAGCTTCTGCTGCCTGGGCGAATAAGCTCTGTTTTACTCTTCTTTCAACAATCCTTTAAATAGACCAACGGCAAAATCGTTGGGATCAAAGGTTGCTAAATCATCAATTTTTTCACCTAAACCGACCAACTTCACTGGCAAATGCAGTTCGCTGCGAATAGCCAAGACAATTCCACCCTTAGCCGTTCCGTCTAGTTTAGTTAAAACTAAGCCAGTTACATCAGTAGTTTCTTTAAATTGTCGAGCTTGCGACAACGCATTTTGTCCCGTAGTTGCATCAACAACTAATAAAACTTCATGAGGTGCAGTTGGATATTCTCGCTGGATAACCCGCTTAATTTTTTCCAACTCGTTCATCAGATTGACTTTATTTTGCAAACGGCCGGCTGTGTCGATTAGTAGAATATCGTAATTTTCGTTCTTCGCTTTGGCTACTGCGTCATAAACGACCGCAGCTGGATCGCCACCCGCGTTTCCACGAACGACCTCTACACCAGAACGTTGACCCCAAACCACTAATTGGTCGATGGCTCCCGCTCGAAAAGTATCCGCGGCTGCCAACAAGACTCTTTTGCCCTCTGATTGATACTGATTAGCCAGCTTACCAATGCTTGTGGTTTTACCTGTACCGTTCACTCCAACAAATAGAATGATCGACAAACCTTCAGGCTGCAGGTTCAACTGATTGTTTTCATCTACTCCTTCAGCTTCATAAATATCAACTAGTTTTTCGATAATGACATTCTGAATCTGAGACGGCTTCTTGGCATTTTTCAGCTTCACCTCTTGACGTAAAGCATCTGTCAGCTTAATGGCTGTGTCAAAGCCTACATCAGCGCCAATCAGCGTTTCTTCTAATTCTTCAAAGAACTCTTCGTCTACCCGACGGAAACGAGCAAATAGTTCGTTCATCCGGTCACCGAACGATTTCCGGGTCTTTTCCAACCCTTTGTCATACTTTTCTTGCGTAGAGCTTTCAGCAGGTTCGGTCAGCTCTTCCATTACTTCTAGTGTTTCGACAGGTGCTTCTAACTCTTCATCTGTTAAGATTTCTGTTTCTTGAGGTTCTTCTACCACTACCTCTTCTAATTCTTCCGCTTCTGGCAAAGTTTCCTTTAGAGAGGTTTCTTCAGTATCCGTTAGGTCCTCTTGATCAGCTGGAGCTTCAACGTCTGTGATTTCTTCTGTCGAATCAGACGGATCGGCTGGCATTTTATCAGCGGATTGACTGTTGGCATCACTTGCTTCGGTTTCTTGCTGTTCAGCTGACTCGGGTGTTTCCTGCTCTTCTTTTTTCTCGCTCATGAAGGCATTTTTTATTCGATCAAATAATCCCATCGTTTTCCTCCTAGTTCAAAACAAATTTTTCGATGGCTAAAGCAACACCATCCGCTTGGTTAGTCGCTGTGACATAGTCAGCTGCTGCCTTTACATCTTCGGTTGCATTTTCCATGGCTACACCGATACCTGCGTATTCAATCATCGGTAAATCATTCGCTTCATCGCCTAAGGTCAGCATTTCACTGGCACTAATTCCCAATTCCTTGCCTAAAACTTCTAACCCGTATGCTTTTGTTACACCCTTTGGCATGAACTCTAACAAGTTAGGACGGGTCTTACAAATTTCGTAACGTTCGATATAAGCTGCTGGAATTTCAGCCATCTTTTCGTCTAAATAATCCACATCAATTGCTGCAACTACTTTATTGTATAATGTATCTTCAGTTAATTCCTCGATGATGGCTGGAAAATAAGTGACTTTTTTGTTCATCGTCGGATATAAGGAAACATGATCTGGTGCAGTAGCAAGCTGTAGACAACGAGCGTCTGACAAAATATCCATTGGTAAAGGCAGTTTAGTAAACAAATTGTAAATATCTTGAACTTGTTCTAAATCCAGCGCCGTTTTCCCTAATAATTCACCGGTATTATTCTTTTGAATTAAGCCACCATTAAATGTAATGGAGTAGTCCCCTTCCTCCATCAGGTTCAGCTCTGCCAAATAATCCCCAATGGCAATTAAAGGTCGACCGGTACAAACAACAATTTTTACCCCTTGTTCCTTCGCTTTAGCCAAGGCGTGTTTATTTTTGTCAGAAATCGTTTTGGCATCCGTTAGTAATGTGCCGTCTAAATCAATTGCTACTAATTTTATCATGGGACTGTTCCTCTCCAATTTCAAATTTTCCACCTTCATTTACCTGTTCCAAACGAACCGAAATAATCTTCGATACCCCGGATTCCTGCATCGTCACCCCATACAAGACGTCTGCTGCTTCCATCGTTCCCTTACGGTGGGTAACAACAATAAATTGTGTGTCATCTTCAAATGAGCTCAAATAGCGGCCAAAGCGAGAAACATTGGCTTCATCCAAGGCTGCCTCTACTTCGTCCAGCACACAAAACGGCACTGGGCGCACCTGAATAATTGAAAACAGTAAAGCAATTGCGGTTAATGCCCGCTCTCCCCCTGAAAGCAAGGATAAACTTTGCAGCTTCTTGCCTGGCGGTTGTGCTTCGATTTCAATCCCGGTATTTAACAAATCATCTGGATCCGTTAGCAACAGCTCTGCCCGACCGCCGCCGAACATGTTAGGAAAGACTTGCTTGAATTGTTCTCGGATTGCCTGGAAGGTCGTATAAAAACGTGATTTTACTTCATCATCCATTTCATCCATTGTTTCAAACAATTGTTCTTTAGCCGATAACAGGTCATCTCTTTGAGTAGTCAAGAAATCATACCGTTCTTCCACCTGTTCATATTGCTCAATCGCATTCAGATTGACTGGCCCTAATTTTTCAATTGCTTGCTTCAAACGCGTTACTTCTTGCTGAGCCGGACCGACATCAATCGTCATATCTGCCATTTCTTCGGCTGCCACAAAACTTAAGCTGTATTCTTCCTGCAAGTAATCCAATTCATTATCTAATTGCAATTCCAAACGATTTTTTTGGACATCAGCCTGAGATTGACGAGCCAGCAAGTCCTTCTGCTCACGGTTAGCCAGTGTCAGCTCACCATCAGCCTGATCTACTTGCTGCTGCAAGCCTTGGCGCGTTTGTTTCCAGTCAGACAGTTGCTTCACTAATTCTTCATGAGCGGCTTCTAACTCTGTCAAACGCTGGTTCAAGCTCTCTACCGTTTCTTCATGAGTAGAAGAATCATTTGATAAAGCCAGTAGCTGGTTTTCTAGGCTTTCCATCTCATTCACTAAAACGGTTAGCTGCTGGTGCTGCATAATTTGTTGTTGATTGAAATGATTCAGCTGCTCTTCCATTACAGCACGATCTGCCTGTAATCCGCTTAACTGAGCGGCTAAGGTCGTCCGGCGTTCTTCCAGCAGATCACTTTCCTGGTTCAACTGTTTAATTTCCTGGTCGATCCGTTGCTGCTCTGTTTGCAATTGTTCAGCTTGAGCTTCCAATTGGGCTTTTTGCTGCTGATATTCGTTTAAGAAACGATCCAGCTCCTTCGCTTCATAAGAGAAAAGCGATTGTTCTTTTTCTAAACGAGTTAAATCAGCTTCTAAACGTTCCAATTCGCTCTGCGCTTCTTGATAGGTCAAACGAGTTTGTTCTCCGTTGGTGCGTAAAGCCTCGATTTGTCCCGTTTTTTCTTGAATCGATTGCTGCATCTGTTTTACTAAAAGCTCTTTATTTTTCAAGTCACGGTTTAATTCTTCGTAACGCTTCGTTAATGTAGTCAATTCATGACCTTGATTAAACAGGTTGCCTCGATTGCCTTGCTTAGTCGCTCCACCAGTCATAGAACCACCGGCATTCATAACATCGCCTTCTAACGAAACGATCCGAACTTGATAATGCAGCTGCTTTGCTAATTGGTTGGCGCTTTCTAAGTCTCGTGCGATAACAATACCGCCTAACAGATTTTCCATAACCGTTGAAACCTTTTGCTCAAAGGAAACTAATCGGCTGGCTACACCAATAAAACCTTTGTGATCCTTAATGGCTTGATAATGATGACTAGCTAAACTACGCGGTTTAATTGTCGTCAAAGGTAAGAAGGTGGCACGACCACTGCGTTGCTGGCGCAAATAAGTAATGCCCTTACGTGCGTCTGCTTCATTCTCTACAATGACGTGCTGGGCTGCCGCACCTAAAGCTGTTTCAATTGCCAGAGCATATTCCTGCGGCACTTCCATTAATTCGGCTACTGCACCAACTATTCCTGAAAGCTTATCTTTATGCTGTAAGACACTGCGTACACCTTGATAGAAGCCGCTGTAATTTTCCTGAATTTCCTGCAGACTTTTTTTGCGGGCCCGTACCTGCTGCACTTGATTCATCAGCTCATACATCAATTGCTGCTCATGCTGCAATCGTTTTTGCTGCTTGGTCGTTTCTTCTGTCAGTTCACGATATTGCTGCTGCTCATTGGTTAATTGGTCACCCACTGTTTCAGCTCGCTCTTGGGCTGTCTGTTGTTTTTCCTGCAATTCTTTTAATTGCGCCTGCAAAGCTTCAAAACGAGAGACACTTTGCTGATTCTTCGCGGTTTCCTGCGTATACTGACGTTCCAAGTATTTCAATTCATTGCTGACATTGGCTTGCTCTTGCATGAGCTCAACATAAGTTCCACGTAAATCTTCCAACACTTCCTTGGTCGACTTTTGGTATTTAATTGATTCTGCGGTTAATTGTTTTATCTCCGCATCCAGCGCTGCTTTTTCAGCTTCTTTTTGCTGCTGCTGGTTCTCCAGCTGTTGGATTAACGCTTCAACCGCTGTTTGCTTCTCTCGGTTTTGTTCCAAAGAAGCTTGATATTCTTCGCTAGTTTTTTGTGTGTTTTTCGAACGCTCGCTTAACAGCTCTTTTTGTCCCTCAGTCTGCTTCAGCGCCTCTGTTAGATGCAATAGCTGTTGTTGTCCATTTTCCAGCTGTTCATCCAGCTTCCCACGTTTTTCCCGCAGGCTGCCCAGTTGTTCTTCTGTTTGGCGAATGAATTGCGAACGCTCCTCGACCGTTGCCGAGAGCTCTTCAAATTCTTGGCAAGCAACTTCCCATGCTTGTTTATTCGCTTTAATTTTTGCCACCGTCAAACTAACGTCGGTTTCAGTCAGCTGTTCCTTTAACGTCAAAAATTCTTTCGCTGCTTCGCTTTGAGCTGCTAAAGGCGTCAGTTGATCCTCCAGTTCATAAATAATGTCCTGTACGCGGTTTAAATTGTCTTCAGTTTCAAACAATTTCTGCTCGGCTTTCCGTTTACGCTGTTTGTATTTCAGCACTCCAGCGGCTTCTTCAAAAATTCCTCGGCGATCTTCCGGTTTGCTGCTGAAGATGGCTTCAACCTTACCTTGAGAAATGATAGAGAAGGATTCTTTACCTAACCCTGAGTCCATAAACAGATCTTGAATATCCTTTAAGCGGCAGGCCTTTTTATTGATGAAAAAATCACTTTCTCCCGTTCGACGATAGCGACGGGTAACGCTGACTTCGCTAAAATCCAAAGGCAAATAGTGATCCGTATTATCTAAAACAACGGTGACTTCGGCAATATTCAATTGTTTTCTTGCTTCTGATCCTGCAAAAATAATATCGGGCATTTTACCGCCCCGCAGGCTTTTTGCGGATTGTTCTCCCAGTACCCAACGAATGGCTTCAGTGATGTTGCTTTTTCCGCTGCCGTTAGGTCCGATTACCGCTGTCACACCCGTTTCAAATTCGATCTTGGTGCGTTCAGCGAAGGATTTAAATCCAGCTATCTCTATACGTTTCAAATACACGAAAGGTGGTACCTCCAATTATGCTTTAAGAGCTGCCAGAGCCTTAGCTGCAGCATCTTGTTCTGCTAGTTTCTTCGACTTGCCTTTTCCAGAACCAATTAGTCGGTCATCCACGTACACTTCAATTGTAAATGTTCGTTCATGAGCCGGACCTTCTTCACTAACTAAACGATAGTCAATCGTCACATCCCCACTTTTTTGCAGTACTTCCTGCAGACGGGTTTTGTGGTCTATTTCTCGGGTAAACTCCCCAGCTTCTATTCTTGGGAAAATAACTGCTTGAATAAATTTCAAAGCGGCTTCATATCCTTGATCTAAATACAAGGCACCTAAAAAAGATTCAAAGAGGTCGCACAATAAAGATGCTCGATTACGGCCGCCAGAATTCTCCTCACCTTTGCCCAATAATACGTATTGATCAAAATGACATTTCTTTGCAAATTTAGCTAAACTGTCTTCACGCACAATTGCCGAACGCAGCTTCGTTAATTTTCCTTCCGGCACATCCGGGTATTGACGATACAAATAATGAGAAACTTGAAGCTCTAACACCGCATCTCCTAAAAATTCTAAACGTTCGTTATCAGAAAGCTGCATATTGCGATGCTCATTGACATAAGACGAATGAGTAAAAGCTTGTTCCAGTAACGTGACATCTTGGAAGACAATGCCATAGCGTTCTTTTAGCTCGTTGATCAATTGCGTATCCATTGGCTACATTCCTTTTTTAAAGTTTTACATCACGTTCCATTATACTGTTTTTTGGGAAAATTTTAAATGAGAAGTAATAATAGTAAGAAAAACTTGAAAAACAGCGAAATTTTTCTACTGCTCATTCAACATCTCAAATTTTTTTCAAAAAACTGCAATTTTTCTATTTACAATAAAATTTCTTATGTTACACTATTGTTACAAAAGGATTAAGGAGTGGTTACTTTGAAGAAATGGCTTTTATTAGGAGTGTGTGTGTTGGCTTTCCCCATGGGTGTTCATGCTGAAAAAAATGAAATGAACGGGAACGGAGCAGCTTTAACTGCCCAAGAAGAAACCGTTGCATCCACAGTAGATAGCAACCAAGCAAACACTACAACATCAACTGAGCTAACAAATGATTCAGCAAATACAGCAACTAGCGATTCAGCAGCAGGGCAGGAACCAACTACCTCTGTTAATAAAGAGAAGAACAATACTTCTGAGAAAACTGTATCCAGTAAAGAAGCAGAAGATACTCAAAAAAAAGTCGTTGAGGATATTGAAAAGGATCTAGGCATTAAAGCCACCGAAGAGCAGCAGACAAATTTAACTGCTCAGCAATGGCGGGATGCGCTGTACGAAATTAGTGGAAATCTAATCTCTAAAGAAGAAATTGACAGCTACACAGATCAGCAATTATTAGATGCTCAAACGTTATTTGAGCGTTATAACCATGATACCGTTGGAATGGATGCCGGCAGCTTTGCACGGCTGCTGCGAGCTTTGTATCAAGATAAGTCACTTTCCTATGACAAAGCAGTCAATGCCTTAGCTTTTAATCCCAACAATTATCAAAGCAGCCTTGACATGATTTCAGATATCGATCAATTACAAGCTTATTTGAAAGCAATGTACCCAGCAAACAGCAGTTTTTGGGGAATTCGCAATCTGAGCAATGATGAACTGATTGCTATCTTGAAGCATATTGCTCCTGTCCAACAAAAAATTGTTGAAGAACGAGGCTACTTGTGGCCAGGAATGATTGCTTTAATCTCTAACTACGCTGAAAAAGGGTTACCAGCTACCGAAAGTTCCACTGGACAAAGTACTGGTACGAGCACCAGCACATCAGAATCTACTGGAAATAAAGTGAATAATGGGGCTACAACCCCCTCTTCTTCAGAAAGTCAAAGCATCGTGCAAAAGCTTCTGCCAAAAACCGGCGAACAAAAAACAACTTGGATGATTGTCATTGGATTAATCATTATCGGGGTTGTTGCTTATATCTGGCTGCGCAAAAGCCGGTCCCGTCATTAAAAACTTCATTATCCAATCGAAACAGGACTAGCAATTGGATAGACTTGAAAAGGCCGTTCGCACGTTGAGAACGACCTTTTCTTATAATAAAAATTCACGGTACAAACGTTCCACGTTTTGATAAAAAATTTTCTCACGCTCGCTAGCCGAAAAGCCTGCTGCTCGTAACGCCTGCTCGATTTTTTCAATTGACCGAATATCAGCCAACTCTGGATGCTCTTCAATCCCATCGAAATCTGATCCAAGACCTACACACTCAATACCACCAATTTGGATAAAATGCTTGATATGATTTATCAAGCCTGCTGCTAATGACTGCTGACTGCCTGGTGGGCGGATAAAAGCTTCGTAATAATTCATGCCAATTACTCCGCCACGCTCAGCAATTCCATGAATCAGCTCATCAGATAAATTGCGCGGGTGATTGCAAATGGTTCGAGCATTGGAATGGCTGGCTACAAAGGGTCGCTTAGTATAAGTTAAAACATCCCGAACTAATTGATCCGATCCGTGAGATACGTCAATTATCATCCCCAGCTCTTCCATTCGCTGAACAATTTCAATCCCTTTTTCAGTCAATCCTCGTTGATCAGGATTTAACGTCTGCTCCACTTCATTCCAATAAAGCGCATTGGGGAAACCGAGTTCATTTTCAAAATTCCAGGTTAAAGTCAACATACGCACACCTAAGTCATAAAATTCTTGCAAACGATCCAAGCGACCAGCTAGCGGTGCCCCTTCTTCCATTGTCAACAAAGCACTTAGACGTCCCGCAGCTTGATTTTCTTCGTACTCCGCCATCGTAGTAATTGCTCGAATCAAATCCGTATTTTTTCCTATCTCACTTTGATAACAATCGATCATTTCACGACAGACCGTATATGGATCATCTACTTCGTCCAATGGAATAAACATCGCAAAGTTTTGCAGGTCGGTTCCACTTTCTTTCATACGCAATAAATCAATTTGAAAATCATTTTCTTTTAATTCAGCTTCTGGTGTTTGATAGAGCTTCATAATCGTATCGCAGTGCATATCGATTGCCTTCATTTTTTCCTCCTCAACGAAAAAACGCAAAATCCTGCGATTCTGCGTCTTTACTCTTATCCTTGATGTTCCATAATGTAGTCAACTGCAGCACCAACAGTTTCGATTCTTTCTGCATCTTCATCAGAAATCTCTGTACCAAACTCATCCTCTAATTCCAGAACAAATTCCATAATACTGATTGAATCTGCATTTAAATCATCCTTGATACTTAACTCAGATGTTACTTTGTCTTTGTCTAATTCAAAATGATTTGAGATAATCTCAGCTACTTTGCCGAATACTTCCTCACGCGTCAACAACATTCACCTCCATACGATTAACATTTATTTCCTATTCAATTACCAGAAGGTCAATGTACATTTTACTTTTGTTTCAAGGGTTTGTCTACCTTTTTCGGCAAATTCCCTTGTCAGACGGCTTATTGCTCCTGTTCAAAGAACTGGACCAATTGACCGACAACGTCAGTTTCCAGCATTGTGTGAATCTGAGTAATCGTATGAGAAACCGCTTCAGGACCAGTTGACCCGTGGGTTTTGATAACTGGTGCCTTTAGACCAAATAAAACTGCTCCGCCATGGGAGGAATAATCTAATTTATCCTTCAAGCCGTACAAAGTATCTTTCAACAGTAAAGCTCCGAATTTTCCTTTCGTTCCAGCATCATTGATACTACCCTTGATTAACTGCATTAAGCCCATAGCTGTGCCTTCGATTGTCTTTAACACGGCATTACCAGTGAAACCATCGGTAACTACCACGTCTGCAGCACCATTCAATAATTCGCGGGCTTCAATATTGCCGATAAAATTGATGCTCTCTTCCGCCTGCAGCAATTGATACGCTTGCTTAGTCAGCTCGCTGCCTTTTGTTTCTTCCGTTCCATTATTCAAAAGTCCTACACGTGGGTTTTGGATACCGCGAACGTGTTTGGCATAAAATGATCCTAAAATAGCATACTGATGCAAATGTTCCGGTTTATTTTCAGCATTGGCCCCTAGATCCAGCATATCAAATCCTTGATCACTAGACAGGACTGGCATAGTCGACATCAAGCCGGGACGTTCAATATTTTTGATCCGTCCGACTACAAACAAACCAGCAGCCAGCAATGCTCCGGTATTTCCAGCAGAAAAGATCGCATCTGCTTTTCCTTCTTTAACAGCCTGAGCAGCTAAAACCATTGAAGCGGTCTTTTTTCGGCGAATCGCCTTCACTGGTTCATCGTCACTGTTAATTTTTTCATCAGTATGAATAATCGTAATATTGGTTTCATCCGTCACGTATTGACGAATTGCATCTTCTTTTCCGTATAATTGGAACTCAATCTCTGGATGATTTTTCTTTGCCAGCATAACACCTTCCACAATCGCTTGTGGGGCAAAGTCGCCACCCATCGCATCAACTGCGATTTTCATTTGAGCGTCACTCCTTTAATTTTTATTTTAGTATAGCACACTAATCAAAATATGTTTCACCCGCATTGGACGGTAAAATTACTTGATCCAACGGCGAAAATTCCGGCTGCTGCTGCCAATTGTCTACTTTCCAAATATCCGCAGCTTCTGTTCTAGCTACCTCCAGCACATTGGCATCATTCACTAAATCGGCAATAATAAACTGAGGCAGACCCGATTGTCGAAATCCAAAGACTTCCCCTGGTCCCCGCAATTCCAAATCCTTTTCACTCAAGACAAAGCCGTTATTGGTTTCAGTCATGATTTTCATGCGCTCTTTTCCCAATTCGTTTTTGGGACTGGCTACTAAGATACAATAGGAAGCTTCTGAACCTCGACCAACACGGCCCCGCAGCTGATGCAGCTGAGCCAAGCCGAAACGTTCAGCGTCCATAATAAACATCACGGTAGCATTGGGCACATTGACGCCAACTTCAATGACCGTTGTTGAAACCAAAATTTGGCTTTGATTGTCCTTGAATTCTTCCATAATGGCTTCTTTTTCAGCATTTTTCATTTTACCATGCAGTAAGCTGACTTGATAATCTGGGGCATAATAGTCTTTTAGCTGTTCATAAATTTCCGTGGCATTTTGAACATCCAAAGCTTCCGATTCTTCAATCAGAGGACAGATAACATAAATCTGATGGCCTCTTTGGAGCTCCTGCCGTGCCCAATCCAACGTATGCTCCAGCTGCTTTGGTTTAATCCAGCTGGTTTTCACTGGAATGCGGCCGGCTGGCATCTGATCAATAATGGAAACATCCATTTCACCATAGGCTGTGATGGCTAAGGTTCGCGGTATCGGAGTTGCCGTCATGAATAGAACATCTGGATGCAGCCCCTTTTCCCGGAGAACCTTCCGTTGATTCACCCCAAAACGGTGTTGTTCGTCCGTAATCACCAAACCCAAATTAGCGAATTGCACATTGTCTTGGATTAACGCATGAGTCCCTACAATTACATCAATCTCTCCATTGGCAAGTGCTTCTAGAATCACCTTACGTTCTCTCGCCTTAGTTGACCCAGTTAATAAAGCAATACTGACTTCCAACGGATCAAATAATTGTGTTAAGCTTTCCAAATGCTGCTGAGCCAAGATTTCAGTTGGTACCATTAATGCACCTTGGAAGCCTGCGGTCATGGCAGCATATAAAGCAATGGCTGCTACTACTGTCTTCCCACTACCAACATCTCCTTGCAAAAGGCGTTGCATATGGTTCTTGCTGCGCAAATCGTAACAGATTTCGTTCGTTACGCGTTTTTGAGCATCCGTTAATTCAAAGGGCAGACTTTGAGTAAATTGCTTCAAGCGCTGCACATCATAACGAATTGCGATGCCATTTTTCTCGCTGCGTTCGCGGTTTTTAAGGCCTTGCATCCGCATTTGAAATAGGAAAAACTCCTCAAACACCACTCGCCGCTTGGCTTGATGGCTCTCTTCAGGATTTCGAGGGAAATGCATCGCATACATGGCTTGTTTACGAGAAATCAGCCGATATTTTTCTAACAAATAAACCGGTAGATTCTCAGGTATTTCAGCGCCGTACTTTTCAAAGCCTACTTTAATCAGTTCCACTAGCGTACTTTGCCGTACCGACTTGGAGACATGATAAATCGGAGCAAAATCCTCAGTTTGCTTCCCACCTAAAATTTTCATTCCAGTTAGTGATTTGCGTTTAGCATCCCACTTGCCATACACCGCAATTTCTTCACCAACCTCAGCTTTATCTTTCAAATAAGGCTGATTGAAAAAGGAAACTGTAAAAACAGCGTGATCCTGCATCATACGAAATTGCAGCCGACTTTTTTTATAGCCAAAGCGGTTCAATACGGGAGCAGAAACTACAACTCCTTTTAACGTCACTTTTTCCTGGTCATTAATTTCCAATAAGTTCTTTTCCTGAATATCTTCGTAGCGAAAAGGGTAATAGCTTAACAGATCTTCGATTGTAAGTATTCCCAACTCCGCTAAGTTTTGTGCACGCTTGGGACCTACGCCAGGCAGGACACTCACGCTTTCTTGCAGGGGCATGTAACTCCTCCTTTCCTCACATTTGTGTAAGAAGAAAAAGAGACCGGGAAATCCCGGCCTCTTTGGTTTATTCAGCTGAAAGCAAGTAAGGATATACGGGTTGATTACCTTCGTGGATTTCAACTTCTAAATCGTTATCCAGGGATTCGATCGCTTCTGCTAATTGTTGTGCTTGGGCTTTGGTTCCTTCTTCACCATAAATAATAGTAATGATCTCTATATCAGCAGTGATCATTTGTTTTAAGGTGTCCAAGGTCGTTTGATACAAATCAGATTCTGATAGAACAATTTTGCCATCAATCATGCCAAGGTAATCCCCTTCATGAATTTCGACGCCATCAATTGATGTATCCCGAATCGCATTGGTGATTTGCCCACTGATGACTGAATCAAGCATATCAGTCATCGCTTTTTTATTCTCATCTAAGCTTTGTTCCTCATTGAAGGCTAACATCGCTGTCATCCCTTGAGAAATCGTCTTACTTGGTACTACAGCTACAGGAACTTCAGCTACTTCTGCTGCTTGATCCGCAGCCATAAAGATGTTCTTATTGTTTGGTAAAACAATTACTTGATCCGCATTAACTTCTTTGACTGCTTTTAAAATGTCTTCCGTACTTGGATTCATCGTTTGTCCACCGCTGATTACGTAAGAAACACCTAAGCTCTCAAATAGGTTTTTGATGCCTTCTCCAGCGGAAATAGCGATTACCGCATACGGCTTGCGTTCAGTACTTGTGCCCTCAAACTCGGCTACTTGCTCGTCATGCTCCAAGATATTTTCATGCTGCAGACGCATATTATCAACTTTGATTTTTACTAAAGAACCAAATTTTTGACCATAATTCATCACTTCACCAGGATGCTCAGTATGTACGTGCACTTTGACAATTTCATCATCGTTTACGACCAATAAAGAATCCCCGATTCCGTCCAGATAATTACGGAAAGTATCATAATCAAATTCGCTGTCTACTGTTGGACCTTGGCCTAGTTGAACCATAATTTCGGTACAATAACCAAACTTAATATCTTCAGTCGCCATGTGTCCTTGAACACTGCGGTGGTGCTCAGCATTCACCATTTCATCCATTTCGGCTGGACTTGGTTCATAGCTTTCATCTGCTAAGAATTCGCCGTTTAAGGCACTTAAGAATCCTTCATAGATAAACAATAGACCTTGACCGCCGCTGTCTACTACGCCGACTTCTTTCAGTACAGGCAGCATTTCTGGTGTCTTGTCTAATGCGCGTTTGCCGTATTTTACCACAGCTTCCATTACTTCAATGACATCGTCAGTTTGTTTTGCCTTGCGGTCACCAGCCTTAGCTGCTTCACGAGCTACAGTTAGAATGGTTCCTTCAACTGGCTTCATCACTGCTTTATAAGCCGTTTCCACACCGTGAACCAGTGCTTTTGCCAAGTCTTGGGCATTTAAGGTTACGACATCAGGAATTTCTTTAGAAAAACCTCGGAATAATTGCGACAAAATAACGCCTGAATTGCCGCGAGCCCCCATTAACAAACCTTTGGCAAGTACATTGGCTAATTCCCCCACCTTTTCCGAAGGGGAGTTGACTACTGCTGTTGCTCCGCTAGTCATAGATAAATTCATATTGGTTCCAGTATCACCATCGGGAACTGGAAAGACATTCAACGAGTTGACATATTCTGCATTAGCTTGCAGACGTTTAGCGCCAGCCTCCACCATTTCTTGGAATTGGCTCGCGCTGATTTCTGTTACCTTCACTTAGATAATCCTCCTTAAGAACACTGCCTAATCTGGCAGTACACGTACACCTTGGACAAATACATTCACTGAATTGGCTTTAACACCTAATAACGTTTCAAGATTGTATTTTACTTTTTCTTGTACGTTGCGGGATACTTCAGAAATTTTTGTTCCATAGCTGACGATTGTATACACATCAACCGCGATGCCATTTTCTTCTTGACGTACGACAACCCCACGGGAATAGTTTTCTTTACGTAAAATTTCAGTAATATTGTCTTTAATTTGGTTCTTGCTTGCCATACCGACAATACCAAAAACATCGGTTACTGCACCGCCTACGACTGTTGCGATGACTTCATTTGAAATCTCGATCATGCCTGTTTGGGTATTAATCTTCACAGCCATTGTTGTTAGCCTCCTTAAATAGGCACACTCGCCCATTTTTTCTACTATAATATTCTATCATAGCCCTCATGCAAATAAAAGGAAGTTCGACTAAAAGGCTGCCATCTCTACTTGCAACTTTTACCTGTTTGAGCTAACATTGTCTAATTTACCTGCAAAAAGCCGTCTTGTCAATCTTTCTTAGAAAATATGCTTGCTATTTTATTTCTTTTGTGCTAAATTATTTTAGTATGAGCCAAAGAAGCGCTCCAATATCAAGGCAAAAGGAGGAAACAAAACATGGCAAAAGTTTGCTATTTCACTGGTCGTAAAACAAGCAGCGGCAACAACCGTTCACACGCTATGAATGCTACAAAACGTACTGTAAAACCTAATTTACAAAAAGTTCGCGTAATGATCGACGGCAAACCTAAAAAAGTTTGGGTGTCAACTCGTGCTTTGAAATCTGGAAAAGTTGAGCGCGTTTAATTTCAAATTAATCGAACACAACCAAACCGTTCGACTGAACGGTTTTTTATTTTGTTAAGCAAGCCGCAAGAAGCTGTCTTTACTATAGAAGCTTCTTGCAGCTTGTTTTTTTCTTCATAAAATTTTAACACTTCTTTCAGGTGATCTTCTTCTCCATCTCTTTTCATCTATGGTAAACTTTGAGTACTACCTATTGTTAGAAATTTGGTGACTTTGTTGAAAAAATATCTTCGTGAAAATCGCTGGTATCTACTGGCCAGCTTTGGTATTCCCTTTGTATTAATGATCATTGCCTATTTAACTATTGGCATCTATCCTGGCTCTAGTCGCAGTATTTTAGCTAGTGACGCCTTTTCGCAATTTTCAAATTTCCATGCCAGCTTTAGAAATATGCTGCTAGGCAAGCAAGGGCTGCTTTATACTTGGAATGCCTCGATGGGATTAAATTATCTCTCGTTGGTCTCTTATTACTTAGGCGGTATTTTTACACCGCTGGTTATTTTCTTTCCTAATCAATATATGCCTGATGCGCTATACGTAATTACCTTGCTTAAAATCGGGTCAGCCGGACTAGCCTTTTGGTTTTATGCCAAGGAAAGCTTTCAACTGCCGGATTGGCCAAAGGTCGCTTTAAGTGTCAGCTATGCCTTAATGTCATTTACTACGGCTCATTCAGAAATTATTATGTGGCTGGATGCTTTTGTTTATTTACCTCTGGTGATCCTTGGTATTAATCGAGTAATGGACAAAAAAAAGCCGACAGTTCTTTTTGTTTCCTATTTAATGTTGTTTTTAACCAGCTTTTATATGGGCTTTATGATTGGCATCTTTTCAGTATTGTATTTTGCAGCCCGCCTATTCACGGATTGGAAAAGATACAAGAAGAGCATTTTGCCTTACGGAATTACTTCCTTATTAGCCGGTTTTGCTTCCATGATTATGATTTTGCCAGCTGTAGTAGACTTAAGAACCAATGGTGAAGAGTTAACGAAAATTACGCAATTTAAAACCGAAGCCACGAGCTGGTGGGATTTTGTAGCTAAGAATATGGTGGGGGTTTATGACACCACCAAATACGGCTCTATCCCTTTTATTTACATCGGGCTTTTTCCCTTGGCGCTTTGTTTATTCTATTTTGTTTCTAAACGCATTCATTGGCGAAACAAAATTCTTTATGGCTTTGTAGGTGCACTGTTAATCGCCAGTTTTTATATCGTTCCTATGAACCTTTTTTGGCATGGCATGCACGCACCAAACATGTTTTTATTCCGTTATGCTTATTTATTGTCCTTCCTGATTATTACATTAGGCGCCTGGGGCTGGGAAGAAGTTACCCGGGAAAACAGCGTACAGCTGGCAGCTATTTTATTAATGATGATTGCGATTATCTCCATTTTTTGGGGGATGAAGGGAACTGATTACAGCTATATTGAAAATCATTCCTTCTATCTATCCTTAGCATTTCTAGCCGTGTATGCACTCTTAGTTACTGGCTACTATCTTAAAAAAATACCTATCAAAATTTTAGCTGTTTTATTCCTGCTGCTGATGGGAACAGAAGCCTTTGTGAATGCTGATTCTATGCTCCACGGTATTCTCAATGATTGGAATTATGCATCTCGCAGTCTGTATACGGATCCTTATCCAAGCATTAAAGCGCTGGTTGACCAGACTAAAAAAGAAAATGACAGCTTTTATCGGCTAGAAAATCTTGATCCGGTCTCTTCAAACGATGCTTTTAACTACGGCTACAGCGGTATCAGCATGTTCTCATCGATTCGCAATCGGCATTCCTCTGGCTATTTAGACCAGCTAGGTTTTCGTTCGCGAGGAACCAACTTGAATATTCGTTATCCGAATAATACTCTGTTAATGGATTCCTTTACGGGAATTAAATATAACATTGCTAAAACGGATGATTTAGCTAAGTACGGATTTAGTCAGGTAGGAAAAAAAGGTGACTATCATTTATACGAAAATGAATACCAGTTGCCTTTAGCCTTCAAAGCACCAAAAGCTGTGACTAAGCTGAAACCTTTGCCTAACGATAATTTAGGCACCCAGACCCAGCTGTACAATGCTTTGGCTGATGAAAATTATCAATACTACCAATTTCTGCCAATCCAAGAGGTCGGTACGGAGAACGCTGTTGTAACGAATACGGGCAACATCATGACCATCGCTGAAGAAGAAGGCAACGTGGCCAAACAGGTGACTTGGCAAGTTCGAGTGCCTGCCAACACTCAAGCTTATTTAAGCCTATTTCCTTATAATTTTAGCGAACTGGAAAGCTCTACCGCCAGCGTGACCGTCAATGGACGAACGAGAAAAACGCAGATTAATATTAATGGACAGTATTATGATTTAGGCTACTATCCTGCAGAAACTTACGTAACCTTTACTGCCAGCTTTTATGGCACAAAATCTATCAGCTTCCAAAATCCGCAGGTACTAGCTTTAGATACAGTGGCTTATCATTTAGCCAGTCGTAAGATTCAGGATAACGGAGTGGAAATGACTGTCGGCAAACACAGCGCTGCTGGTACAGTCGAAGCAGATAGCGATCAAACCTTAGTCACGACTATTCCTTACGATGAAGGCTGGCAAGCAAGAGTAGATGGCAAGAAGGTCGACATTACTGCCTTTGAGGACGCATTTATCAGTATTCCGATCGAAAAAGGTACACACAAGGTAACCTTTACTTACCTCCCAGCAGGTTTAGCTCCGGGAATTGCTTCCTTTATTATCTCCATCTTACTATTTGTCTTGTATCTTCAATGGCTAAAACGTAAGCCTAAGGTCAAACATATCAAAGAGGTTTCATCAGAAGAATAGAAAAATGCGGTCAAGGGATTTACACCTCCTTTGACCGCATTTTCATCTTAAAATAAAGAACCAAAAAACACACCATTAAAGAAAGAAAAGCTCATATACATTAAAAACATAGTGATCACACCAATCGGAATCCCCTTTAAGAAATTAGGAATTGTTGCCATCGACATCCGATCCAGTGCTCCGATATAAGCCAAACTAAATACAAAATACATAGCCCCATAAATGATTACCTGATACATAAAATCAGCCACATCAACGGCTTCTATTCGCGAAAATGTAGCTGTACTTAATAAGAAAACTACGGTAACCATCATCTTTTTCAACTCTACTGTCAAAAACTGTTTGTTTTTCGGTGCTAAAAGAGTCACTCCGCTTACCATCAATGCAAGACCACCAGCATACACAATTTTCATCACATTCTCTGTGCCTGGAATTTCAAATGCTGTAACTAGTAAAGCAAACAAGAGCCCGGCAATACAATAAGCCAAATAGTTCAATGCACCAGCATAAGCTGTCCGAGCTACCGGGCTTGCCCCTTCTGCCGGAACACTTTTTTGCTTGTATTTTTGTGCACAATAGCAGGTAAATAGAATACAGCCGAAAAATACTAAACGATTCGCTATTGTCATTTTGTTACACGCCCTTTCCTTCGTTTATTTTTCCAACGATCCCTCTATTTATTCCACTTAATATTCAACAGCTGATTTCCGTCTTCACCTAGAACACGATTGCGCAGCAGATAATCTATCAATGGTGTGAAGCAATTCATAATTAAAATGCTATAGCTGACCCCTTCTTCGGTCACGCCATAATAACGAAACACCATGACTAAAGCACCACAACAAAAGGCAAAAAGATATTCTCCTGCTCGAGTAGAAGGTGTTGAGGCATAGTCGGTCGCCATAAAGAATGCGCCAAAAACTGCACCACCACCAAAAACATACCCTAAAACAGTAGTTAAATCTGCCGTGAAAAAGTTCTGCCCATCAAAGACAAAAGCAATCACCGCTATAGTTCCCAGCATAGTTAAAGGGATACGCAGATGAATTATTTTCTTATACAACAGAATTGCTCCACCAATTAAGATCAACAACGTACTCGTCTCACCCAAGCGCCCTCCAATATTTCCGATAAAACTATTAAAAAGTTCCTGACTAGATAAGCTGCCACCCTCATTTAAAATAGCTAATGGCGTGGCACTAGTAACAACATCTGGCGTAATCCGGCTGAAAGGCGGATCCGGCCAACTGATTTCAAACATCTTTGTAAAAAATAAAGCGACCAAGAAGGCTCTTCCACCTAATGCGGGATTAATAAAGTTAAAGCCAATCCCGCCAAAAAATTCTTTCACTACAATAATAGCAAAGGCCGAGCCGATTACCGGAAAATACCAAGGAGCCGATGGCGGCATATTCGCCGTTAACAAAATAGCTGTAACTACGGCACTCAAGTCCCAAGTTAATTCTCGCTTACACAATTTAAACCAAGCAATTTCACAAAGCTGAGCGGTAATAATAGCAATTAAATATAACCCCCAAACGCGAAAACCAAAATAATAACCAGCGCCTAACATAGAAGGAACTAAGGCGATAATCATCCACATCATGATATTTCGTGTAGTGTTGTCACCTCGAATATGAGGGTTAGCCTCCGGCGGCGGAACATTTTTTTGTGCTTCAGCAAAAATTTGAGCACTTTTACCAGAGACATGATCCACTTGTTTTGCATCATTTTTCATTTTTAGGCCTCCTGTAACAATTCTTCGATTTTGCCCGCAGCTGCCGTAATATTCTTCGCCAAATCACGTCTTGCCGGACAAACATACGTGCAAGCGCCACAATTGATACAAGCATCCGCTCTTAAATCCTGACAACGCTTATAGTCCTGTGCACGATAAAAAAGATCCAAATTCTGCGGCTCCAACCGCATCGGACAAACTTCCGCACACAGATTGCAGCGAATGCAGGGGCTCTCTTCGTAATACCTTGCATTTTCAGTATTGATAACGACTAAACCATTACTGGACTTAGTAATGGGTACCTCCAACGTATCAATCGCTTTCCCCATCATCGGCCCCCCAACAAAAATCTTTCGAGGATCCCCGTCAAAGCCTTCACAAAAATCAATCAAATCTCCCGTTAACGTTCCGATTGGACAAGAAACAGTTTGCTTATTTTGTACATCACCAGTTACCGTGCAAAATCGATTGATTAATGGTTCCTGTCGTTCCACTGCATCTGCTACTGCGGCAGAGGTTGCTACATTCATTAAATAAACACCAGAATCAACTGGCAAACCATCTAAATCCACCTCAACACCAAGTAATCCCTCCAGCAGCTGTTTTTCACCACCTTGCGGATAGCTAGTTTGAACAGCTTCAATAAAAACATCAGCAAATGCCTCGGCAGCCTCTTTCATTTGACGAATCGCTTCCGGCTTATCATCCTCTATAGCAACAATCACTTTTTTTGCTCCTAAAATTTTTTGCGCAATTCGTGCACCCGTCAACACCTTGCCGCTTTCTATTTGCATTAATAAATTATCTGCCTCTAAAAATGGCTCACACTCCGCTCCATTCAATACAATTGTTTCCACTTCTACCTCATCATCCACTGTTAATTTAACATGAGTAGGAAAGGTAGCTCCCCCCATTCCAACTACACCAGCAGCCGATACACGCTCAATTAACGTCTCCCTATCCATTGAGTCAAAGGAAACTGCGTGCTGATTTTCTTCCCGAACTTCGTCTTCTTCTTTTTCAATTACAATCGTCGGGACTTTGTTTCCTGAATTGTCCGGCCAATCTAAAATATCTGTGACTGTACCAGTAATTGTGGCATGGATATTCGCACTGACAAAATCCCCCGCTTCCGCAATCAAATCACCAGCCTTTACCTGATCTCCTATCTCAACCACTGGTTCTGCTGGTGCTCCAATATGCTGCTGAGTTGGAATGTATACTCGTTGAGGAACGAATGTAATCACTTCACTCTGCTTAACCTTCCACTTTTCCTTGAACACTTCTGTCGATGGAGCAAAAATAACTCCTCCACTAAACTTCCCAGGTGCGGTTCTTTTCATTGGATTTCCCCCTACTTTTTTAAACCAAGAAAAAAGGCGCCAGATTATTACTCTACGCCTTTTTTCCAGAGGATCTAAAGCGCCGTATCCTTACTTGCTCCCACAAAAAAACTTTGGAAGTAGTTCTTTATCTTTTTTTGGCTACGTGCATGCTTTTTCCTTTTCATCATTTTCTTACCTTTTGTCTTCAACAACCAAATCTTTCACTAAATTATCCGAAAACAGCTGTTCATACATCAGGCTGCCTATACTTTCTTAGTACTCTGTTCATAGTAACTATTCTTCATTGTTATTATGAATACATAATCAGTGTAACAAGTGTTGGATTTTTTTATCAAATAATATGACTTTAAGCATATTTATTGACGAATTTATGCGAAAAACGACAAAAAAAAGACCAGTAGCACTTTACGGCTATTGATCTCAAATTACTAGATACATATCTATTTTGTTTTTTTGTATTTCACTTCGGCTAAATATAAGCCTTCTGGATGAGCAGTAGGACCAGCCGCATTTCGATCCTTTTTAGCTATTATTTCAGGTATACTGTCAGCAGCCAGTCGACCATTTCCAATTTTCAACAATGTACCCACTAATATACGGATCATCTTGTAAAGGAAACCATTCCCGCGAAAAATAAAGGTAATTTCACTCCCCTCAGCATTCACTTCCATATCCGCCTGGTAAATCGTCCGCACCTTATCTTCAATGGAACTACCAGTTGCACAAAAAGAAGTAAAATCATGCGTCCCTAGCAGATCCGGCAAGGCTTGCTTAACCTTTTCCAAATCCAAGGGATATGGATAATAAGCTGCATAAAACCGACGAAATGGACTACGAGGCTTTTGAATCTGAACCTTAAAATAGTAGGTTTTTTCATGCACATCATAACGAGCATGAAAATCCTCAGGCACAATCTCAACTGAACGAACTGCGATATCCTCTGGGGTTTGTGTATCTAAAGCAAAACGCATCCGTTCTTCAGGTCGTTTTTGCGGAAAATCAAAGTGAATTACTTGCCCTAAGGCGTGAACACCAGCATCGGTACGTCCAGAACCAAATAGTTGAACCGCTTGACCATTGTTCATCTTTTGCAGCGTCTTTTCGATTTCCTCTTGAACCGTTCTTCCATTGGGCTGACGCTGAAATCCATGGAAGTTGGTTCCATCATAAGCAATAATTGCTTTATATCTAACCATTCGTTCTTCTCCTAAATTGTCATTATAAAAAGAGGCTGTGACATTAGTCTTTTTAACAGATGGAATTCCGAACTATATTGTATTTGCGACTACGGTCCAGTAGGTCCTCGTTGCAAATCTACAATATTTAGTGTTTCTTGCTAGATATCGTTCGTGATATTCAGGTCTGTTTTTACTAATGTCACAACCTCTTAACTGCGTAAAAAGATTAATCCAACTGTTACTACTGCAAAAATAATAATTACCGCGGTATCTCGTCCCGACCATTTCAGCACACGGTATTTGCTGCGGCCTTCACCACCACGATAACCTCGCGCTTCCATTGCGGTGGCCAAGTCTTCTGCACGATTAAAGCTGCTGACAAACAAAGGAATCAGCAAAGGAACCACTGCTTTCACCTTTTGGATCAGATTGCCCTCACCAAAATCAACACCACGTGCTCGCTGAGCATTCATAATCTTCTCAGTCTCATCCATCAACGTAGGGACGAATCTAAGAGCGATAGAGAGCATTAACGCAATCTCATGCACTGGAACATGAACCACTCTAAAAGGCCCCAAAAGCGATTCTATCGCATCTGACATGGATAACGGCGGCGTCGTCAACGTCAGCAATGTCGACATAAATATAATCAAAATAAAACGGCAAAAGATAAACAAACCATTTTGAATACCATATTCTGACAAACTAAAAATGCCCCACGACCAATACAATGTCCCGCCACGGGTAAACAGCATTTGCAAAATAACCGTAAACGAAATCAGCCAAATCAATGGCCGAACGCCACGAATAAAAAAGCTGAGATCTACTTTTGACAGCATGATAGCACTTAAGGTAAAAATTGCCAGAAACAAATAGCTTTGCCAGTTATTGGCTAAAAAGATAATACCGATAAAATAAAAGCTGGCAACCAATTTAGCTCGGGGATCCAAGCGATGAATAATTGAGTCGCCTGGAATGTAGCGGCCAAATATCAATTTATTCATCATGGGCAGTACCTCCTGCCTCACGAATAATCCAGTCAGCTAATTCTGACTCAGTTAAAGGCAGCTGAGTAAAGCTTGCGCCCTTTTCCTGCATCTTCTCCGCAAAAGTACTGGCGGCTGGTACCCCCAGCTGCTTTTCCTTTAGCCATTCAACATTTTGAAAAACTACTTGCGGAGTGCCGCTTTTCACAACCTGTCCCTTTTCCAGAACATACATATAGTTAGCAAAATTAGCTACATCATCCATTAAATGAGTCACTAAAACAATTGTCATATTTCGTTCCTTATGCAGCCGCCAAAAAATATCCATCATTTCCTTGCGACCAGCAGGATCCAGCCCGGCTGTAGGTTCGTCCAACACCAAAACCTCCGGCTGCATAGCCAAAACTCCAGCGATTGCCACTCGACGCATTTGTCCACCAGACAGTTCAAAAGGAGATCGTTCAAGATAGCTTTCATCTAAGCCAACCAAACTTAACATCTCAGCAGCCAGCCTTAACGCTTCCTCTTCGCTAACACCAAAATTCTGCGGCCCAAAAGCTATATCCTTAGCAACAGTTTCTTCAAACAACTGTGCCTCAGGAAACTGAAAAACGATGCCCACTTTTTTACGCACCGGTTTCAAATTTTTATTGTCTGTTTCGGGGGTAATCAGGCGTTCGCCAATCTTAACCTGTCCCGCAGTAGGCTTTAAAAGAGCATTCAAATGCTGCAATAGCGTCGATTTACCACTGCCAGTATGACCTACTAAGGCAGTGTAAGAACCTTCCTCAATGGCTAAATCAATGTCAAATAGTGCTCGTTGTTCAAAGGGAGTATTCGGTTGATAAACATAGCTTACTTTTTCAAAACGGATGTCCATAACCAATCCATCATCCCTTCTTCATCCAAATATGTTGTTGGGACATCAACACCCCTGGCTTTTAATGCCATCTTTAGTTTCTCAGGAAAAGGCAAATCTAACCCTAGAGAAACCAATTCAGGACCTGCTGAAAAAATTTCTTCCGGTGTTCCTTCTTGATAAAGCCGGCCTTCACGCATCACTAAAATACGATTAGCACTCGCCGCTTCGTCAATATCATGAGTAATTGAAATAACTGTCAAATCGTTTTCTTCTTTAATCTGCTGAATCGTAGAAATAACATCTTCACGACCTTCTGGATCCAGCATACTGGTTGCTTCATCCAAAATAATAATATCTGGACGCAAAGCGACAACGCCAGCAATCGCAACCCGCTGCTTTTGCCCACCAGATAAACGAGCCGGTTCTCTCGTTGCAAATGAAGACATTTTCACTTGCTCTAATGCGTCAGACACACGCTTTTGCATCTCACTGCGCTCAATCCCTTGATTCTCTAAACCAAAGGCCACATCGTCTTCTACTGTGGCTCCCACAAACTGATTATCAGGATTCTGGAAAACCATACCTACCATGCGGCGAATATCCCAAACAGTTTCTTCTGAAAGTTCCCTTCCGCCAACAGTCACGGTACCTTTTTGCGGCATCTGCAACCCATTAATAGTTTTAGCCAAGGTAGACTTACCAGAACCATTATGGCCAACAATCGCAATCCATTCCCCTTTATTAATCGAAAAAGAAACATCGGTTAATGCTGGTGGTGTATCTTCTTGATAACTAAATTCAATCTGATTAATTTCAATAATTGGATCCATGACAGCACCCTTCATTTACTTATATTTCGTTCTGTTAAAAACCTGTACTAAGACTAGCAAAAAAGTCTTCTTTTTTCAATCTGTTCTACTTAAAATGCTTTTTGATACCTTGATGTCTTGACAGGAAATCAGGGTACAAAAAAACACTTTATGATGAGAGCTTACTTCCCAGAACAATCTGGGAAGCAGCGCTGAGCTAGACTCGGAGATAATCTCCAACATCATAACACTCTAAAAGAATCATCTATAAAGTGAAGAGTGATTATTAAACAAGTTCAATAACAACCATAGGGGCGTTGTCGCCGCGACGAGGTTCAGTTTTCAAGATACGAGTGTATCCTCCTTGACGTTCAGCGTAACGAGGTGCGATGTCATTGAATAGCTTTTGCAAAGCAGATTCTCTAACAATTTCTTCGTTATCATCGCGAACATCGGCTACTTCATTACGTACAAAGCTTGCAGCTTGGCGACGTGCATGAAGATCCCCGCGTTTTCCTAAAGTAATCATCTTTTCAGTTGTTGAACGAATTTCTTTCGCACGAGCTTCAGTCGTTACGATGCGTTCGTTGATAATTAAATCAGTTGTTAAGTCACGCAACATTGCTTTACGTTGGCTAGATGTGCGTCCTAATTTACGGTAACTCACGTAGGTTTCCCTCCTTTGTCAACAATATTAATCGTCTTTACGTAGGCCAAGGCCTAAATCGTGTAATTTAGCTTTTACTTCTTCAAGTGATTTACGACCTAAATTACGAACCTTGATCATTTCAGGTTCAGACTTATTCGTTAATTCTTGAACCGTATTGATTCCAGCACGTTTCAAACAATTGTATGAACGTACAGACAAATCTAGTTCTTCGATGGTCATTTCCAACATTTTTTCTTTTTGAGTCTCTTCTTTTTCTACCATGATTTCAGCATTTTTGGCTTCATCTGTTAGATTTACAAAGATATCCAAATGTTCAGTTAAAATCTTTGCAGCCAAGCTTAATGCTTCTTGTGCAATGATTGAACCGTCTGTCCAAATTTCCATCGTTAATTTATCATAATCATCTCTACGACCAACACGAGTATTTTCAACTTGGTAGTTGACTTTACGTACTGGAGTATAGATAGAATCGACAGGAAGTACACCGATAGGCATATCTTCTTTTTTGTTTTCGTCTGCTTGAACATAGCCTCGACCAGGTCTTACTGTTAGGCGAGCATGGAATGTCGCACCTTCAGATACTGTACAAATGTACAAGTCTTTGTTTAAGATTTCAACGTCGCTGTCAACGATAATATCGCCGGCAGTAACTGTTGCTGGTCCAGTAATATCGATCTCAAGGGTTTTTTCTTCTTCGGTGAATAATTTTAACGCTAAACCTTTAATGTTTAAGATGATTTGTACTACGTCTTCTCTTACACCTTTTACAGTAGAGAATTCATGTAACACACCATCAATTTGAATATTGGTAATAGCAGCACCAGGTAAAGAAGAAAGTAGAATACGACGTAGAGAATTACCTAAAGTAGTTCCATAACCTCTTTCTAGAGGCTCAACAACGAACTTGCCATAATCTCTGTCTTCATCAATTTTTGTGATTCTTGGTTTTTCGAATTCAATCATTCTTATCATTTACCCCTTTCAAAACGAAAAGTGTCTTGTTCAATGACGTTCCTGTAAAACTCATAGTGAGAGGGGCACTCATTAAACACGACGGCGTTTTGGAGGGCGGCATCCATTATGAGGTACTGGAGTCACGTCACGAATTGCGGTTACTTCCAAACCAGTTGCTTGCAATGAACGAATTGCTGCTTCACGACCAGAACCAGGTCCTTTAACAGTCACTTCAACACTTTTCAAACCATGTTCCATTGCAGCTTTTGTAGCTGTTTCAGCAGCCATTTGTGCCGCAAAAGGAGTAGATTTCTTACTACCTTTGAAGCCTAATGAGCCAGCAGAAGACCAAGCTAGAGCATTACCGTTTGTGTCAGTAATCATGATGATTGTATTGTTAAAAGTCGAATGAATGTGAGCAATTCCTGACTCAATATTCTTCTTCACACGACGTTTACGATTAACTTTCTTTGCTACCATGAAGATTTAACCTCCTTCACTAATTATTTTTTCTTACCTGCAATCGCGCGAGCTGGACCCTTACGAGTGCGCGCATTGTTTTTCGTGTTTTGTCCACGAGTTGGTAATCCACGACGATGACGAATTCCACGGTAAGAACCGATTTCCATCAAACGTTTGATGTTTAGGTTGACTTCACGACGAAGGTCACCTTCAACTTTTAATTTATCAACTTCTGCACGAATAGCGTCTGTTTGTTCATTCGTTAAATCACGTACACGAATGTCTTCAGATACGCCGGCATCGGCTAAAATTTGTTTAGCAGTAGTATTTCCAATCCCAAAAATATAGGTTAAAGAAATTACTACGCGTTTATCACGAGGAATATCTACTCCTGCAATACGAGCCATATTTATCTACACCTCCAATTATCCTTGACGTTGTTTGTGTTTCGGATTTGCTGGGCAAATCACCATAACTCGTCCATTACGACGAATCACTTTACAATGTTCACACATTGGTTTTACTGATGGTCTTACTTTCATGATAATACCTCCTGAAGTTTTACGGAGTACAATTTACTTAAAGCGATAGGTAATGCGACCACGACTTAGATCATACGGAGAAAGTTCAACAGTCACTTTATCCCCCGGCAAGATTCGAATATAATGCATTCGAATTTTACCGGAAACATGTGCAAGTACTTCGTGCCCATTTTCCAATTCGACTTTAAACATTGCATTCGGCAAAGTTTCGACGACTGTTCCTTCGATTTCGATCATATCATCTTTTGCCACGCAGAGTACCTCCTTGTTTTTGTTTCGCATTTTCACACGATAAAATGGCGGAAACTGCAGTTCCCACCTTAATTTTTAAGTTTCACTTCTAGTTAGAAGTCGGACTGACATATTCTATCATAAAACCTTAAACTTGGCAAGACGAACTGCATTTTTCAAGTCGGTAGTAAAAAACTATTTTGCAATGATTTTTTCTACATCCGCAAATACGGCATCAATGTCACGATCTCCGTCGACTGGATATAACAGACCTGCTTCTTTGTAAAAGGCTAAGATAGGTTCACTAGCTTTCACATTCACAGCTAAACGATTCTTAACCGTTTCAGGCTTATCATCATCACGTTGATAAAACTCATGGCCGCCGCAGCGATCACAGGTTTCATCGACTTTTGTAGGATTGAATATCTTATGATAAGTCGCTCCACAATTTCGACAAATAAAGCGTCCTGCTAGTCGTTCAACTAACACTGATTCAGCAACTTGAATTTCGATGACTGCATCGATCTTTTTGTTCAAGTCTTCAAGCATTTCAGCTAGTGCTTCTGCTTGATCTAAAGTACGTGGGAAACCATCTAACAAGAATCCTTTATCAGTATCTTGTTGTGCTAGACGTTCCTTTACAATACCGTTTGTTACTTCGTCTGGGACCAAATCCCCTGCATCCATAAAGGATTTTGCTTTCAATCCGAGTTCAGTCTCGTTTTTAATTGCTTCACGGAACATATCACCGGTACTGATATGCGGAATATTGTATGTTTCTACAATTCTTTCTGCTTGTGTTCCTTTACCTGCTCCAGGCAGCCCCATTAAGATGAGGTTCATGGTTTTCCCTCCTTAGTCATTGCGAAGCGAGAAGGGTGTTGAGGAAATCCTCAACCCGCTTACTCTGCATCCATGAAACCGACATAACGTCGTTTCAACATGAGTCCTTCTAATTGTTTCGCCGTTTCTAGTGCAACCCCAACCACAATCAGCAAGCTGGTACCACCCAATCCAATAGATTGAGGCAGGTTCCAAACCATTTGAGCGATGATCGGAATCAAGGCAATCAGTCCTAAAAAGATCGAACCAACTACACTCAAACGCATCAAGATACGAGAAACGTATTCTTCTGTTCCTTTACCTGGTCGCACACGCGGAATGTAACTTCCTTGTTTTTGCAAGTTCTCTGCAAGTTTCTCAGGGTTAACCTGAACAAACGCATAGAAGAAGGTGAAGGCAACAATCAGAACAGTGTAAATCGTCGCACCTGGTACCGTGTTATAGCTAAAGAGATTTTTTAAAATATCAAACCAATCTTCAGCACCATAACGACTAGCTAAAGCTTGCAGCACCGCATTAGGCGTTGCAATAAATGAACTAGCAAAGATAACCGGAATAACCCCGGCAGCATTCACTTTTAAAGGTAAATAACTACTGGTTGGTGCCCCAACGACTTGTTTTGTATATTGAATTGGAATTTTTCTTTCTGCCTGTTGGAAATAAGTAACGAAAACAATGATTAATAGCATTGCAGCTACTAGAATTACAACAAAAATGACAGATTTCCAAATTTCGCTTGATTCAATGTTTACGAAATAGTCATCGTAAATGTCTACAATACTTTGCGGCAATCGCGAAACAATCCCTGCAAAGATGATCATAGAAACGCCATTCCCAATTCCTTTTTCCGTAATTTGTTCTCCTAGCCAAGTAACTACCATCGTACCAGCTGTTAAGATGACACCGATAGTAATGAAGGTTTGCATATCACGATCTGGCACAAAACCAAATTGAGCAAAATAGTTAAATCCTGCTGTGATGGAAACAGATTGGATGAATGCTAACACTAATGTTAAATAGCGAGTCGCCTGATTCAACTTTTTCCGTCCTACTTCACCTTGCTTGGACCATTCAACAAATTTAGGCACAATATCCATTTGTAATAACTGGATTACAATGGATGCTGTGATATATGGGGAAACTCCCATAGAGAAAATTGAGAAGTTTTGCATAGCTGAACCACTGACCATATTCAGCATTCTGAAAAATGGCATCTCGCTCAAGCCTTGCAATCCACTGGCATCAACCCCAGGAACAGTAATCTGAGCGCCAATTCTAAAAACCAGCAAAATCAGTACTGTAAACAGGATGCGAGATCGGATGTTTTTTACCTTAAAAGAATCCTTTAAAAGTTTAAACATTAGATCACCTCAATTGATCCACCTGCAGCTTCAATTGCTTCTTGTGCAGCTTTCGAGAATTTTGCAGCTTTGACTGTTAGTTTTTTCTCTAAAGTCCCTTTAGCTAATACTTTAATTCCAGCTTTTTCGTTGCTGACGATTCCAGCTTCTACTAAAACAACTGGAGTTACTTCTGTTCCATCTTCAAAGCGGTTAAGAACATCTAAATTCACTACTGCGTATTCTTTGCGGTTTACGTTAGTAAATCCACGTTTTGGCAAACGACGGAATAAAGGAGTTTGTCCCCCTTCAAAGCCTAAACGTACGCCTCCACCTGAACGAGAGTTTTGACCCTTTTGTCCACGACCAGAAGTTTTACCATTGCCTGATGAAGTTCCGCGACCGACACGATTGCGTACTTTACGAGAACCTTCTGCAGGTTTTAATTCATGAAGTTTCATTGATTGGCACCTCCTTAACAATCTAAATCTATTTTCTAGACTTCTTCTACGTCCACTAAATGTGAAATAGTGTTAACCATCCCTTTGATGGCTTCGTTGTTAGGTTTAACAACGGTGCTGTTCAACTTTCTCAAGCCTAGAGCTTTCACTGTATCACGTTGGTTTTGAGGACGTCCGATAACACTGCGTCTTAAAGTAATTTTTAATTCAGCCATTATTTTCGTCCTCCTTATGCTAAGTCTTCTACAGAAACGCCGCGCAATTGCGCTACTTCTTCTGCACGTTTTAATTGTTTCAAACCTTCAACAGTTGCACGAACAACGTTGATTGGTGTGTTTGAGCCTAGAGATTTAGAAGTAACATCCGCTACTCCTGCTAATTCCAAGACGGCACGAACAGGTCCACCAGCGGCAACCCCAGAACCTTCTACAGCAGGTTTCATTAAGATACGTCCACCGCCGAATACACCAATAACTTCGTGAGGAAGGGTTGTTCCTACCATTGGTACTTCGACTAAGTTTTTCTTCGCATCTTCAATTGCTTTACGAATTGCTTCTGGTACTTCTTGTGCTTTACCGGTACCAAAGCCTACGTGTCCGTTTTTGTCACCGACAACAACTAGGGCTGCAAAGCGTAGACGACGTCCACCTTTAACAACTTTAGTTACACGGTTAATCGCAACAACGCGGTCTTCTAATTCCAAATGTTTTGGATCGATATAAACCATGAATGGTGTTCCTCCTTTTCCTAAAATTCTAGTCCATTTTCGCGAGCTGCTTGTGCTAAAGCTGCTACACGGCCATGGTAAAGGTATCCACCACGGTCAAAGACTACTACTTTAATACCTTTTTCAGAAGCACGTTGGGCAACTAACTTACCGACTTCTTGTGCTTGTTCAGTTTTATTTCCACCTGAAATTTCTTTATCCAAGGTAGAGGCACTTGCTAGCGTCACACCCGCTACGTCATCAATTACTTGCGCGTAGATGTTTTTGTTAGAACGAAAAACGTTCAAGCGTGGGCACTCAGCAGTACCAGAGATTTTGCTACGTACACGCATGTGGCGCTTTTGGCGTGTTTTGTTTTTATCTGGTTTTGTAATCACAATTGTCACCTCTTTAATTAAGCTGGCCTAGGCCGCATGTAGGGCGAGCCTACTATTTACCAGTTTTACCTTCTTTACGGCGTACGTATTCACCAACATAGCGAATTCCTTTGCCTTTGTAAGGTTCTGGAGGACGAGTGCTGCGGATTTTCGCTGCAACTTCTCCGACTACTTCTTTATTAGATCCTTTAACGACCACTTGTGTGTTCGCAGGAACTTCGATTGTAATTCCGTCTGGAGCAACAATCTCAACTGGATGTGAGTAACCAACGTTCAATACAAGTTTTGAACCTTGTAATTGTGCACGGTACCCAACCCCGATTAATTCTAATGCTTTTTGGAAACCTTCGGAAACACCAACAACCATGTTATTGAAGTTTGCACGAGTAGTTCCGTGAATTGTTTTCATTTCTTTGCTGTCATTTGGACGAGTGAAAGTAACTTCGCTGCCTTCGATACTCATTTTGATATCAGAAGAAAACGTACGTGTTAATTCACCTTTAGGTCCTTTTACAGTAATGTCGTTACCTTTTTGAGTTACTTCAACTCCTGCAGGTAAAACAACGATTTTATTACCAATACGGCTCACTTAAAGACACCTCCTCATGGATTGTTTGAAATTACCAAACGTAAGCTAATACTTCTCCGCCAACGTTTTTCGCTCTAGCTTCTTTGTCTGTTACGACACCATCAGAAGTAGAGATGATTGCGATACCTAAACCATTTAATACTTTTGGTACTTCGTCAGCTTTGACATAAGCACGCAAACCTGGTTTTGAGATACGTTTTAAGTTCGTGATAACACGTTCGTCATTTTTACCGTATTTAAGGAAAACACGGATCATGCCTTGTTTGTCATCTTCGATATATTCAACATCACGAATGAAACCTTCACGTTTTAAGATTTCTGCGATGTCACGTTTGATTTTTGATGCAGGTACTTCTAGGGATTCATGTTTAACCATGTTGGCATTACGAATACGCGTTAGAAAATCTGCAATTGGATCTGTCATGACCATTGAACTGTTTACCTCCTTTATGCGAGTTGTATTTTACCAGCTAGCTTTCTTCACGCCGGGAATTTGTCCTTTATAGGCAAGTTCGCGGAAGCAAATACGGCAAAGATGAAATTTACGATAGACTGAATGTGGACGTCCGCAGCGTTCGCAACGAGTATATTCTTGCGTTGAGAATTTTGCAGGGCGTTTGTTTTTAGCAATCATTGATTTTTTAGCCAAATTTTTTCGCCTCCTTGATTATTTTTGGAATGGCATTCCAAGTTGTGTTAATAATTCGCGTGATTCTTCATCAGAGTTAGCTGTTGTAACTACTACGATGTCCATTCCGCGTACTTTATCAACTAAATCATAGTCAACTTCAGGGAAGATCAATTGTTCTTTGATACCTAAAGTGTAGTTGCCGCGGCCGTCAAAGGCTTTTTTACTGATACCGTGGAAGTCACGTACACGTGGAAGAGATACAGACACTAATTTGTCCAAGAACTCATACATTCTTTCTCCACGTAGTGTTACTTTCGCACCAATCGGCATGCCTTCACGCAAACGGAATCCAGCGATTGATTTTTTAGCTTTAGTAATGATTGGTTTTTGACCAGAAATCAATGCCAATTCTTCAACTGCTTTGTCCAAGTTCTTTGCGTTTGATACCGCATCACCAACACCCATGTTGATGACGATCTTGTCAACTTTAGGTACTTCCATGATTGAGCTATAGTTAAATTTTTCCATCATTGATGGGGTTACTTCATTTAAGTATTTTTCTCTTAGGCGGTTCATCTAATAAGATCCTCCTTTCCTGTAATTATTTATCTAAAACTTCGCCGGTTTTCTTAGAAACACGGACTTTTTTACCGTCAACTACTTTGTAGCCAACACGTGTAGCTTCTCCGTTTGAAGGATCAATAACCATTACATTTGAAGCATGAATCGGCGCTTCTACCTCCAGAATTCCGCCTTGAGGGGAAGTCTGAGAAGGTTTTTGGTGTTTTTTAACGACATTGACGCCTTCAACAACGACTTTATCTTTTTTAGGAAGGACTTCTAGAATTACGCCTTCTTTATTTTTATCTTTACCAGAGATAACTTTTACTTTATCGCCTTTTTTAACGAACATTACTGTTGCGCACCTCCTTTGGTTGGAACTTTCCGATTATAATACTTCCGGTGCCAATGAAACGATCTTCATGAAGTTGCCTTCGCGCAATTCGCGAGCAACAGGACCGAAGATACGTGTTCCTCTTGGGCTCTTGTCATCACGAATGATAACTGCTGCATTTTCATCAAATTTAATATATGAACCATCGGGACGGCGAGCTCCTGTTTTCGTACGAACGATAACAGCTTTAACAACTTCACCTTTTTTGACAACCCCACCTGGCGTTGCTTGTTTAACCGTAGCGACAATCACATCACCGATATTAGCGGTTTTGCGACCAGATCCGCCAAGAACTTTAATAGTTAAAATTTCACGAGCGCCTGAGTTGTCCGCGATTTTTAAACGACTTTCTGCTTGGATCACTTGTGTATCCTCCTTTCTCAATTTCAAGGAATTAATTTTTTGAGAAACTTAGTCTTATCTTCGAGACGTATACCATTTCACTAGGATACTTGATAAAAGTGAAACTGGCACCCTTTCTCAATTTCAAGGAAATAAGTTTTTGAGAAACTTAGTCTTATTAGGAAAGCTCGTGTGATTAGATAATCACTGCTTTTTCAACGATTTCTAACAAACGGAAACGTTTAGTAGCTGATAATGGACGAGTTTCCATAATTCTCACGATATCGCCAATTTTTGCTTCATTGTTTTCATCATGAGCTTTATATTTTTTAGAATATTTCATACGTTTACCGTAGATTGGGTGGTTCTTTTTGGTTTCAACGACAACAGTGATTGTCTTGTCCATTTTGTCAGATACCACACGACCTTGGTAAACTTTACGTTGATTTCTTTCAGACATACCTGAAATGGCCTCCTTCCACTATTTTACAGTTTGTTCACGCAATACCGTTTTGATGCGTGCAATCGATTTACGTACTTCTTTAATACGTGCAGTGTTTTCTAATTGACCTGTTGCTAGTTGGAATCTAAGATTGAACAATTCTTCTTTTAATTGTTTTTCTTGATCAAGCATTTCGGCAGTGGTTAATTCTCTGATTTCTTTAACCTTCATTCGATTCACCACCCATTTCCTCACGTTTAACGATCTTAGTTTTCACTGGTAATTTGTGAGAAGCAAGACGTAAAGCTTCGCGTGCAACTTCTTCAGGAACACCGGCAACTTCAAACATGATCTTGCCGCGTTTAACTGGTGAAACCCAGCCTTCAGGAGCACCTTTACCAGATCCCATACGTACCCCAATTGCTTTGGCAGTATAAGATTTATGAGGGAAAATTTTAATCCATACTTTCCCACCACGTTTCATATAACGAGTCATCGCAATACGCGCTGCTTCGATTTGACGGTTTGTGATCCAGTGAGATTCTACAGCTTGTAAACCATATTCACCAAATGCTACTTCTTTACCGCCTTTTGCTTCTCCGCGCATTTTTCCACGGAACTCACGACGGTGTTTCACACGTTTTGGTACTAACATGATTATTTCCCTCCTTTCTTAGTGTTTTTTTTAGTTGGAAGAACTTCTCCACGATAAATCCACACTTTAACTCCTAGTTTTCCGTATGTTGTGTTTGCTTCTTCCCAAGCGTAGTCGATATCGGCACGCAATGTATGAAGAGGAACAGTTCCTTCAGAGTATCCTTCTGAACGAGCGATATCAGCTCCGTTTAGACGACCAGATACTTGAGTCTTGATTCCTTTAGCGCCTGAACGCATAGTGCGTTGGATCGCTTGTTTTTGTGCACGACGGAAGGCAACACGGTTTTCTAATTGACGTGCAATTCCTTCTCCGACTAATTTTGCATCTAAATCTGGTTTTTTGATTTCAACGATGTTGATATGAACTCGTTTACCAGTTAATTTATTTAATTCTTTTCTTAGGTTTTCGACCTCAGAACCGCCTTTACCGATAACCATACCAGGCTTAGCTGTGTGGATTGAAATGTTCACACGATTTGCAGCGCGTTCGATTTCAACTGTTGACACAGCGGCATCAGCAAGTTTAGTTGCGATGAACTTACGGATTCTCAAATCTTCGTGTAGAAACTCAGCATACTCTTTTTCGGCATACCATTTAGCATCCCAATCACGGATGATGCCTACACGCATTCCAATAGGATTTACTTTTTGTCCCACTGATTATCCCTCCTTATTTTTCTGATACCACTACGGTGATGTGACTTGTACGTTTGTTGATTGGTGAAGCTGATCCTTTAGCACGTGGACGGAAACGTTTCATTGTAGGTCCTTCGTTAACAAAAGCTTCAGAGACAACCAAAGTTTCAACATCTAAGTCAAAGTTGTTTTCTGCGTTAGCAACTGCTGACATTAAAACTTTTTCAATTAAACCAGCAGATTTGTTTGGTGTGAACTTCAAAATTGAAATCGCTTCTGCTACGCTTTTTCCTCTGATAAGATCGATTACTAAACGCGCTTTACGAGGAGACGTGCGAACTGTTCTTGCAGTTGCTTTAGCTGATGTGATTTGTTGTTCTGCCATGATGATATCCTCCCCTCAAAATTAACGTCTTGTTTTCTTATCATCGGCTGCGTGGCCACGATAAGTTCTTGTTGGTGCAAATTCACCTAATTTATGTCCTACCATATCTTCTTGGATGTAAACTGGTACATGTTTACGTCCGTCATACACAGCAATTGTGAAACCTACAAAATTAGGAAAAATTGTTGAGCGACGAGACCAAGTTTTAATGACTTTTTTCTTTTCAGCGCCTTGTTGTGCTTCGACCTTCTTCATTAAATGATCATCAGCGAAAGGTCCTTTTTTCAAACTACGACCCATGGTGTACCTCCTCTCAAAATGTGCGACACATGGTCAATGATTCTATTTATTCTTACGACGACGTACGATAAGTTTGTCTGATGCTGCTTTCTTGTTACGAGTTTTGTAACCCAATGCAGGTTGTCCCCATGGAGATACTGGAGCTTTACGTCCAATAGGAGCTTTACCTTCACCACCACCGTGTGGGTGATCGTTAGGGTTCATTACGCTACCACGTACAGTTGGGCGTTTACGCATCCAACGAGAGCGGCCAGCTTTACCAATGTTAATTAATTCATGTTGTTCATTACCAACAGAACCAATAGTTGCACGGCAAGCAGCTAAGATCATACGAACTTCGCCTGAATTCAAACGAACTAATACGTATTTCCCTTCTTTACCAAGTACTTGAGCACTTGTACCTGCTGAACGGATTAATTGTCCGCCTTTGCCAGGTTTCATTTCAATATTGTGAACCACAGTACCTACTGGAATGTTTTCTAGAGGTAGAGTGTTTCCGATTTTAATGTCGGCATTTGATCCAGAAACGATAGTCATGCCCACTTCTAAGCCTTTAGGTGCTAAGATGTAAGCTTTCACTCCGTCTGAATAGTGAACTAATGCAATGTTTGCTGAACGGTTCGGATCGTATTCGATTGTTTGAACAGTTGCAACTACATCGTCTTTATTACGTTTAAAGTCGATAACACGGTATTGGCGTTTATGTCCGCCACCTTGATGACGTACAGTAATACGACCGTTGTTGTTACGACCGGCATGGTTTTTTAATGGCTCTAACAAAGTTTTTTCTGGTGTGCTAGTTGTAATCTCAGCAAAGTCAGAACTTGTCATGTTACGACGGCCATTTGTGGTAGGTTTGTACTTTTTAATCGCCACGTCTGTTTCCCTCCTATATTAATCGCTATTTCTTGTGCTTATTCAGCAGCGTCGAAAATTTGGATTTCTTTTGAATCTTCTGTTAACGTCACGATTGCTTTACGACGTTTTTTAGTGAAACCAGTGTATTTACCCATACGTTTCGCTTTTGGTTTAGCATTTAGAATGTTTACGTTTTTCACTTTAACGTCAAACGCAGCTTCAACAGCTTGTTTAACTAAAGTTTTGTTCGCACGAGTGTCCACTTCGAAAGTGTATTTCTTTTCGTCCATGTCTAACATGGCTTTTTCAGTGATCACTGGGCGTTTAATTACGTCTAGTAATTCCATTATGCAAGCACCTCCTCAATTTGGTTAAGAGCAGTTTGCGTTGCTAAGATTTTTTCATTAGCGACTACATCAAGTACAGTAACGTTTGATGAAGTAGTAACAGTAACGTTTGGTAAGTTGCGAGCTGAAAGTGCTGCAGCTTCGTTATCTGCTTCTAAGACAACCAATACTTTTGAGTCAATAGACAAGTTAGCTAAAACTTGCTTGAATTCTTTTGTTTTTGGTGCTTCAAAGCTTAATGCTTCAACTGCTACCAAATTGTTTCCAGCAACTTTTTCTGATAAAACAGATTTAATTGCTAAGCGACGAACTTTTTTAGGAAGTTTGTAGCTGTATGAACGTGGTGTAGGTCCGAAGACAACGCCACCTCCACGCCATTGTGGTGAACGGATTGAACCTTGACGGGCACGACCTGTTCCTTTTTGACGCCATGGTTTGCGGCCACCGCCACGAACTGCGCTACGATTTTTCACAGCGTGTGTTCCTTGTCTTAATGAAGCGCGTTGCATGATGATTGCATCAAACACAACACTTTCATTTGGTTCGATTCCGAAGATTTCTTCGTTTAAAGTAATTTCACCATTTTGAGTTCCATCTTGTTTGAATAATGCTACATTCGGCATTCCTTAGTTCCTCCTTTCCTCTAACGATTATTTCGCTTTCACAGCAGATTTAATTGTAATTAATGATTTTTTAGCTCCAGGAACATTTCCTTTAACTAAGATAACGTTGCGTTCAACGTCAACACGTACAACTTCAAGGTTTTGAATTGTCACGCGGTTGCCACCCATACGGCCAGCTAATTTTTTATTTTTAAATACACGGTTCGGTGCAACAGGACCCATAGATCCAGGACGACGATGGTAGCGAGATCCGTGAGCCATTGGGCCGCGGCTTTGTCCGTGACGTTTGATAACGCCTTGGAATCCTTTACCTTTAGTCGTTCCGGTTACATCAATGATGTCTCCAGCTTGGAAAGTATCAACTTTCACTTCTTGTCCTACTTCATAATCTCCTAGCTCAACATCTTTGAATTCTCGAATGAAGCGCTTAGGAGCCGTGTTTGCTTTTGCAACATGACCTTTCGCAGGTTTGTTAGACAAAACTTCACGTTTATCTTGGTAACCTAATTGAACTGCTTCGTAACCATCGTTTTCCATTGTTTTCACTTGTAAAACAACGTTCGGAGTAGCTTCGATAACAGTAACTGGAATTAATTCACCAGATTCTGTGAAGATTTGAGTCATTCCCACTTTTTTCCCTAAGATTCCTTTGGTCATGATTACACCTCCATTTTCTTATTATAGTTTGATTTCAATGTTTACACCGCTTGGTAAGTCTAGCTTCATTAAAGCGTCAACTGTTTTTGGTGTTGGGTTCACAATGTCGATTAGACGTTTGTGAGTACGCATTTCGAATTGTTCGCGTGAATCTTTGTATTTATGAGTCGCACGGATTACAGTGTAAAGACTGCGTTCTGTTGGTAATGGAATTGGACCTGATACGCTAGCTCCAGTTCTTTTTGCAGTTTCTACGATTTTATCTGCTGATTGATCTAAAATACCATGTTCATACGCTTTTAAACGGATACGAATTTTTTGTTTTGCCATCTTGTTCCCTCCTTCGCCTATTTTAAAAGTAGACATAGCTCCACGAAAATTTCCGTCACGCTCGTTCGTGGCAAAGCGTCCGGGCGTGTCGCAACCTCTCGTTTCAAAGCCGGTGAATTCTATTAAGAACCCCCCAGTACGTTTACACTTCTGTAAACAGCACCTTTATGATTATATTACATAGGTTCAGTGATTGCAAGGTTTTTCTAAGACATTTTGTATTTTCTATTTCGTTTTCAGAAAATATTTTTCCTTCTATTATATTAGAATCTTTCTGCGGACAATTTTTTATAGAATTTTCTCGCGAAAGTATGCGCATCTCCTGGCCATCTTGCGGAAATGTAATTCCGGTCTTCTACAACGAAAGCTGGTTTTTCATTCTTTATTGAATCGCGGCTCATGGTGACTTTGCCAGTTAAAAATTGATTTTTTTCTTTTAATACTGATTTCACCTCTTCTTCAACAGTTATCGAATAGGTTCGATAATAGTCGTTTAGCCATAAAGCTGTCAGGTAGTAAGCTCCCATTTCCTGGCTTTTTAACAAAGAAGTCGTTTGGTAATCATAAATTACCGATTTTTCAGTTCTTGGATCTATCGTTCTAGCAGCTAGTACAGTGCCGTGACAAATGGCACCAATAAGTTTTTCCGCTAAAAAGAATTCCGCTACTTTCTTTTGCAGTATCTCTGATTCTAGATATTCACGCATTCCTTTGTCATGGCCACCCGGCAGTAAAACGCCAGTAAATAGTGTTGTATCAATTTCGGAGTAGCGAATCGGATGTCTGAAGGCTTCATTTTTGGTCATGCTGCGGTAATCTTTTAAAGCAGAGGGTTCCGCCATCAACAACTTTTTAAATGGCCCAAAACCTTCGCCTGTTAGCAAGCGTTCATCAGCAGATGCCATTTTCCCACTGGGCGTTGCGATAACAATGTCAATTCCTTTTTCCTTTAAGTAATTCCAAGGAACAGCAGCTTCTGTCGGATCAAAACCATAATCTGGTATTGGCATAAGAATCATATCTATCTTCCTTTCAATTTCCATGTGATCATCCTACTGGAATTCTGCTAAAAAACAAATTGATAACCTTCCATTTCAGTTCAAAACAGCCCATTTCTTACTATTTATTAAATTTCTAACAGCTACCATAAAGAATCCCTACAACGCCTATGACTATTTGTATAAAAATGATTTGCACTCTTGTTTAACTTTCCTACATTAAACATCCTCAAAAATACCATTGATAGAAATTTATACCTTCTTTAAAATCAAAACCACCCGTGGTAACGGGTGGTTTGCTCTTCGGCTGAAAGCCTCTTTTACCGGCCTTGGCCTAAAAGGCCTTCTGAAGGGGCTTCCTCCCGCACCACTATTACCCACTGATTCTAAAAGAATCTCGGATTATTTCTTTTTGTTTTTTTCTCCTGTAAACGGATCATATTCTTCAAATAATGTTAACTGATCTGCTGCATAATCATCTTGTAATTGATTACGAATATATTCTGCTATCTTCTCCTTGTTTCGTCCGACTGTATCCACGTAATAGCCACGACACCAAAATTTTCGATTCCCATAACGATATTTTAGATTGGAATGACGATCGAATATCATCAAACTACTTTTTCCTTTCAAGTAACCCATGAATTGAGAAATACTTATTTTGGGCGGGACGCTAACAAGTAGGTGAATGTGGTCTTTACAGGCATTTGCTTCGAGAATTTCTACTCCTTTTCGTTCGCATAATTCTCGAATAATCTCGCCGATGCTTTGTTTGTATTTTCCATAGATAATCTGCCTTCTATACTTTGGGGCAAATACAACGTGGTACTTACATCTCCAACTGGTATGTGATAAACTTTCTTTGTCCTTTTTCATAAGGGTACCTCCTAATTTGTTTGCGATGCGGTCGGGAAACCAGCATCAGTTTAACATTCTAGGAGGTTTTTTCACTACCACGCTGGAAGCTCTCCGGAACCACCTGCATAGCAGGTGGTTTTCAAAGCATACAACCAAAAAAAGAGCCACCGATAATTCGGTGACTCTTTACGTCCGAGCATAGGTAAAGCTAATTTATTAAAAGTTTTGTTAAATCAAATTAAGCGTTGATAGTTGAAACAACACCGGCACCAACTGTACGTCCGCCTTCACGGATTGAGAATTTAGTACCGTTTTCGATAGCGATTGGGTGGATTAATTCCACTTCCATTGCTACGTTGTCACCAGGCATAACCATTTCAGTTCCTTCTGGTAATTCAACTACACCAGTAACGTCAGTTGTACGGAAGTAGAACTGAGGACGGTAGTTAGTGAAGAAAGGAGTATGACGTCCACCTTCTTCTTTAGACAATACGTAAACTTCAGCAGAGAATTTTGTATGTGGAGTGATAGTACCTGGTTTAGATAATACTTGTCCACGTTGGATATCTTCACGCGCAACACCACGCAATAATGCGCCAATGTTGTCGCCTGCTTCAGCGTAGTCTAATAATTTACGGAACATTTCAACACCAGTAACAGTTGTTTTAGAAGTTTCTTCAGCAATACCTACGATTTCAACTTCGTCACCAACACGTACTTGTCCACGTTCAACACGTCCAGTAGCAACTGTACCACGACCAGTGATAGAGAATACATCTTCGACTGGCATCATGAATGGTTTTTCAGTGTCACGTTCTGGAGTTGGGATATAAGCATCAACTTCTGCCATCAATTCAATGATTTTTTCTTCGTAAGCAGCGTCGCCTTCCAAAGCTTTCAAAGCAGAACCAGCGATAACAGGAGTGTCATCACCTGGGAAGTCGTATTCTGTTAATAGGTCACGTACTTCCATTTCAACTAATTCTAACAATTCTTCGTCATCAACCATATCAACTTTGTTTAAGAAAACAACGATGTAAGGTACGCCAACTTGGCGAGACAATAGAATGTGTTCACGAGTTTGAGGCATTGGGCCGTCAGCAGCAGATACTACCAAGATAGCTCCGTCCATTTGAGCAGCACCAGTGATCATGTTTTTAACGTAGTCCGCGTGTCCTGGGCAGTCAACGTGAGCATAGTGACGGTTTTCAGTTTCGTACTCAACGTGAGCAGTGTTGATAGTAATTCCACGTTCGCGTTCTTCTGGAGCACCATCGATTTGTGCGTAATCCATAGCAGTCGCGCCGCCTTTTTTAGCAAGTACAGTAGTAATTGCAGCAGTTAAAGTAGTTTTACCATGGTCAACGTGTCCGATAGTACCAATGTTAACATGGGGTTTTGAACGGTCAAATTTTTCTTTAGCCATTTAAATATGTTCCTCCTAAATGAGTTTGTTTTTTTATCTGATAGGTCCGCGGTACAATTGTACCGCGAGCCCATATCATCGATATCATTTTATCTGAATTGTTCACAAAAATACAGGTCTTTTAGAAAAACAGTTGGAATTTGTCTAAGATTTTTTAAATTACTCAGATTTTCCGCCATTTTTCTTAATAATTTCTTCTTGAACTGCTTTTGGAACAGCTTCGTAGTGGTCGAATGTCATAGTGAAGACACCACGACCTTGTGTTGCTGAACGTAGCGTGGTTGCATAACCAAACATTTCAGCCAATGGAACCATTGCACGAACAACTTGTAAGCCGCCGGCACGAGCGTCCATTCCTTCTACGCGACCACGACGAGCAGTCACGTGACCCATAATATCACCTAAGTAATCTTCTGGGATAACAACTTCAATTGCCATAATCGGTTCAAGGATCGCTGGATCAGCTTTCTTCGCAGCTGCACGTAATGCCATAGAAGCGGCAACACGGAAGGCTGTTTCATTTGAATCGACATCATGGTAAGATCCATCGTAAAGTTTAGCTTTAATGTCAACCATAGGGTAGCCAGCTAATACACCGTTGTCCATTGATGCTTTCAATCCTGCTTCAACAGCTGGAATGTATTCACGAGGGACAACCCCACCGACGATTGCATTTTCAAATTCAAAGCCAGCGCCTTCTTCGTTTGGTTCGAATTCGATCCATACGTGACCGTATTGACCTTTACCACCAGACTGACGTACGAACTTACCTTCTGCTTGAGTACCTTTACGGAATGTTTCACGGTAAGATACTTGAGGAGCTCCAACGTTCGCTTCAACTTTAAATTCGCGACGCATACGGTCAACGATAATATCTAAGTGAAGTTCACCCATACCAGCGATGATTGTTTCGCCAGTTTCCACGTTTGTTTCAGCGCGGAAGGTAGGATCTTCTTCAGATAGTTTTTGCAAGGCAACACCCATTTTATCTTGGTCAGCTTTTGATTTAGGCTCAATAGCGACTTGGATAACTGGTTCTGGGAATTCCATTGACTCAAGGATAACTGGTGATTTTTCAGCACACAAAGTATCCCCGGTAGTTGTATCTTTCAAACCAACTGCAGCAGCGATATCTCCAGCGTAAACTTCAGAGATTTCAGAACGTGAGTTAGCATGCATCTGCAAGATACGACCTACACGTTCGCGTTTGCCTTTAGTAGCATTTTGTACGTATGATCCTGATTCTAAGACACCAGAGTACACACGGAAGAAAGTTAAACGACCTACGAATGGGTCAGTCATAACTTTAAATGCTAAAGCAGCAAAAGGTGCGCTATCATCAGCTGGACGTTCTTCTTCTTCTTCAGTCTTAGGATTGATTCCTTTAATTGCAGGAATATCCAATGGTGAAGGCAAGTAGTCAAGAACGGCATCCAATAATAATTGAACCCCTTTGTTTTTGAAAGCAGAACCACAAAGAACTGGATAGAATTCAACATTAACAGTTGCTTTACGAATTCCTTCTTTCAATTCTTGTTCAGTGATTTCTTCACCTTCAAGATACTTCATCGTTAAATCTTCATCAGTTTCAGCAACAGCTTCAACTAATTTTTCACGCCATTCTTCAGCAAGCTCTAAGTAGTCTGCAGGAATGTCAGTTTCTTCGATTTCAGTACCTAAGTCGTTTGTATAGATTTCAGCTTTCATCTTCACAAGGTCGATGATACCAGTGAAATCATCTTCCGCACCAATTGGTAATTGGATTGGATGAGCATTTGCGTTCAAACGGTCATGCAAAGTTTCTACAGAATATAAGAAGTCTGCACCGATTTTATCCATTTTGTTAGCAAATACGATACGTGGTACACCATAAGTGGTTGCTTGACGCCATACGGTTTCAGTTTGAGGTTCAACCCCAGATTGAGCATCCAATACAGTTACAGCACCATCTAGTACACGCAATGAACGTTCAACTTCTACAGTGAAGTCCACGTGTCCTGGTGTGTCAATGATATTGATACGATGACCTTTCCATGCAGCGGTAGTCGCAGCTGAAGTGATAGTAATACCACGTTCTTGTTCCTGTTCCATCCAGTCCATTTGTGAAGCTCCTTCGTGAGTTTCACCAATCTTGTGGATTCTACCAGTGTAATACAAGATACGTTCAGTTGCAGTCGTTTTACCAGCATCGATGTGGGCCATGATACCAATGTTACGAGTGTTGTCTAGAGAAAATTCTCTTGGCATTTCTTCTGTTTCTCCTCTCTTAAATCAAATTAAGCGTTCTATTATCTTTCTGCTGACAGTAGTCAAATGCAGAGAGGATTTTACCAACGATAATGAGCGAATGCACGGTTGGCTTCGGCCATTTTGTGTGTATCTTCGCGTTTTTTCACAGAAGCTCCAGTGTTGTTAGCAGCATCCATGATTTCTTTTGCTAAGCGGTCTTCCATTGTGTGTTCTCCGCGAGAACGCGCATAGTTGACAACCCAACGCAAACCAAGAGTTGTACGACGTTCTGGACGTACTTCAACTGGTACTTGGTAGTTAGAACCACCGACACGGCGAGCTTTAACTTCCAATACAGGCATAATGTTTTCCATTGCTTGTTCGAAAACTTCCAATGGGTCATTCCCTGTTGAATCTTTAATTTTATCAAATGCGTTGTACACGATATTTGAAGCAATACCACGTTTGCCATCAACCATTACACGGTTGATCAAACGAGTTACTAGCTTTGAGTTATACATAGGATCTGGTAAAACATCACGTTTTATAGCAGCACCCTTACGAGTCATGCGTAACTCCTCCTTCCGAAAATATGTCTTTTATCTAGTTCGTTTTTTAAGCTTTAGGTCTCTTAGTACCGTATTTAGAACGGCTTTGTTTGCGATCGTTAACACCAGCTGTATCTAGTGCACCACGAACGATGTGGTAACGTACCCCTGGTAAGTCTTTCACACGTCCACCACGCAATAGAACAACACTATGTTCTTGCAAGTTGTGGCCGATACCTGGAATATAAGCTGTTACTTCGATCAAGTTAGACAAACGAACACGAGCATATTTACGCAATGCAGAGTTAGGTTTCTTAGGTGTCATAGTACCCACACGTGTGCATACCCCACGTTTTTGCGGAGAGTTAACGTTTGTTTGAACTTTTTTAAAGCTGTTATATCCTTTATTCAATGCAGGTGAATCTGATTTTTCCACCTTTGATTTACGAGGTTTACGTACTAATTGATTAATTGTAGGCATTCCTTGTTTCCTCCTTCCTCGATTCGCTTTCTAGTCCCACACATCCTGGTGGTTCTTTTTCGGCGATAAAAAATAATGCAATCACTGCATTCTCTATCAAGCGTACCTTGACACAGTCAGCACGTCTCATCTGAGAGACCTGTTCACAAAGCACCTCAGATAGCATATCATGATTGATTTTACCTGTCAATAATCTCTTGAAAGTTTTTTTAGGATATTTTCATTCCTAATATTCTTGTATTTAAATAGAAAGAAAAATCTTTTTGGTCTTTTTTACTAAAAAAGAACTATCTTTTTTTTGTGGTTCCGATTACAATAGAGGTAACTAAAACGAAGGTGGGATTTTTCGATGAATCTAAAGGAACTAGTAGGCATTGAAGTCGCAAAATATGTTAAAGATGGCATGGTGGTTGGATTAGGTACTGGATCTACTGCTTATTACATGGTAAAAGAAGTTGGTCGACGTATGAAGGAAGAAGGCATTCAAGTTACAGGTGTAGTTACCTCTTCTGCGACTGAAAAACAAGCAAAAGAACTAGGTATTCCTTTAAAGGCCATTGATGAAGTGGATTATGTTGATTTGACAATTGATGGCGCTGATGAGATCAGCAGTGATTTCCAAGGAATCAAAGGCGGCGGTGCAGCATTATTATTTGAAAAGATTGTGGCAACCTATTCTAAAGAATGTATTTGGATTGTTGACGAAAGTAAAATGGTTGATAAATTAGGCAATTTCCCGTTACCTGTAGAAGTTGTACCTTTTGGCAGCCATAATCTATTCCGTCTTTTTGAAGAAAAGGGCTACAATCCAAAATGGCGTAAAACAGCAGAAGGTGAACTATTAGTTACCGATGGCGGACACTACATTATCGATTTAGCTTTAGAAGTAATAGAAGACCCTCATGCCCTCGCAGATGAATTAGACAGATACGTCGGTGTTGTAGAACATGGTTTATTTATTGATATGATTTCAAAAGTTGTTGTAGGTACTCCCGATGGTCCAAAAGAATTAGCAGTTCCTAATAAATAATTCTTTTTTTAAAAATCCGCGGTTAATAAAGGAAAACAATGGAAAAACCTTTGAAAACATTGTACAATGAATCAGGAATTGAAAATTTCAGAAATGGACTAAAGGAGAGAATAATATGCCAAAATTAGTTTTTTCTCGTCACGGACTAAGTGAATGGAACAAATTGAATCAATTTACTGGCTGGGCTGATGTAGATTTAGCTCCAGAAGGTGTTGAAGAAGCAAAAGAAGGCGGACGTAAAATTAAAGAAGCTGGCATCGAATTTGATGTTGCTTACACTTCTGTATTGACTCGTGCCATCAAAACTTGTAACTACATCTTAGAAGAGTCTGACCAACTTTGGGTACCAACCGTTAAATCTTGGCGCTTAAACGAACGTCACTATGGTAAATTGCAAGGTCTTAACAAAAAAGAAACTGCTGAAAAATACGGCGACGAACAAGTACACATCTGGCGTCGTTCATACGATGTATTGCCTCCATTAATGGAAGCAACTGATGAAGGTTCTGCTGCTCAAGACCGCCGTTACTCAATGTTAGATCCTCGTGACATTCCTGGTGGAGAAAACTTAAAAGTTACTTTAGAACGTGCATTACCTTTCTGGCAAGACGAAATTGCTCCTGCTTTGAAAGACAACAAAACTGTTTTAGTTGCAGCTCATGGTAACTCATTACGTGCTTTGGCTAAACATATTGAAGGTATTTCTGATGAAGATATTATGGACTTAGAAATCCCAACAGGTCAACCACTTGTTTATGAATTGAATGATGACTTAACAGTAGCGAAAAAATACTACTTATAAGATAAGCAAACAGCGCTGAGGTCAAAAGCCTCAGCGCTGTTTTTATGCATCTTTCGAATGGCGTTCACCAATTTGGAAATCCTCCGCATGTTCAAACATATAGCGAACTGTAATTGGCTCGTCACCAGTTAATTGTTTAAAATCATCCGTATGCTCAGCCATTTTATTTTCACGAATAGCTTGAGCGAAGGTTACCATTCCTTCTGAAGAAAATGGTGCCTCTGAACCGTCTTTAAATTTGCCGTCGGTGGTACGAGGTACGCCCATTGCATCAAAAACGGCATAATTTTCTTCATCCGTCACTTCTCTATACACAACCTTATTTCCAGTTACCTCATTGCCAATATTGATAAAATCCTGAATCGTCATCAAATCTTTGCCATTAATATTTAGAATTTTATGGTGATAGGTTTCATTAATTAAGGCATAAGCGACTGCTTTAGCACAGTCTTTGCGGGAAATGTAGGCCATTTTCCCATCACCTTGGCTATTAGTCAATTCACCATTACCTTTAACATAAGTAAAGTAATTAGTTACCATCGCTTCTGCGTATTGCGAATTACGTAAGAAGATATAGTCCAAGCCACTTTCTTCAATATATTTTTCAGTAAAAGCATGATCAATTTTTTCAATACTTGGATTACTTGGATCAGCAGCATTTACTAATGAAGTATAAATAATTTTCTTCACACCAGCTGCTTTAGCTGCATCAACAACATTTTTATGAGCGGCTTGCCGCTTTTCACCTACAAAAGGCATTGAAATTAACGCTAAGACTTCGCCTCCAGCAAATTTTTCAGCTAAGCCTTCTAAATGATTGAAGTTCGTTTGTTGAACTGCCACTCCTTGCTTCGCATACTTTTCCAAGGCAGCCGATGAATAGCCACAAAATACTAAGCGTTCCTTATCTGCCAAAGTCATCAAATATTCTGCTGCTTGGCTACCTAGATTTCCATCCACACCAGTTAAAATCAATTTGCTCATTTGATATCTCCTCCTTGTTTTCGTTACCTATATCATATGTGAATAAATGAACAATAACCAATACAAAGATTCAATAATCTATAAGTAAAACTTATACCTTATCCGCGAATGATGCCTAAAAATCGTTTTATACTGGGCTTGTTTTCTCCCTTCCGATAAGCGAGAACAATTGAAAATTGATGATGAGAATGCTCAATTGGCAACAATTTTACTCCATCCCCATTATTAACTAACGGGTAATTTTCTGGAAAAAAACCAATCATATTATTGTTTTGAATCATGAATAGCTCCGTTTCAATATCACTAGCTACCTTTATAATATTGGGAGCATAACCATCTTTTAAGGCATTCTCCAACATCAAATAATAAGACTTTCCGATCATTTCCGGTGCTAACATCACGATTGGCTGACTGTACAGTTGATCAATCGTTAAAGACTCTTTTTCAAAATAGGCATGACCTTTTCCCACTACTGCTAGATAATTCCCATGATATAAAGGAATTGTACGAATGCCCTCTTCTTCAAAAAATTCAGAGTCAAAGCTGATGGCTAAATCATAGCGATGATTTCTAAGGTTTTCTGCTACTCCTTTTAAAGGTACCTTTTCAACATCTAGCACAATGTCTGCTTTTTTTAAATCATGTTTATGAATCACTTGTGACAATTGCTGGATATCCATAATCGAAGTGTATTCAATCCGAATACGATTTTGCCCCTCATTATAGTCAACCAATCGCTGGTTTAGCTGTTGATATTGTTGCAGCAGCTGCAGCGATTCCTGATACAAAATTTTACCAGCTTCTGTCGGGGTCACGGGTATTGTTGTTCGGTCAATCAATTGACATTCGAAGTGTTCCTCTAAAAAATGAATCTGTTGCGTAATACTCACCTGCGAAACATAATTCTTCTTTCCAGCCTTGGTAAAGCTCCCAGTCTGAACCAAATCAACAAAATAGCGCAGTTTCTCTAAATTCATGCAATATTCCCCCTGTTCTCTCTAGCTAAAAAGCAGACAGCTCCCAAAAGGATTTGTCTGCTTCAATACTCTTACTCATGATTCAAAAAAGAGGATACTTTCGTCGCCAATAAATCAATCGCCACATGATTTTCGCCGCCTTCTGGCACAATAATATCTGCGTAGCGCTTGGTTGGTTCAATAAATTGATGGTACATTGGTTTTACAACGGTTAAATATTGTTCAATGACAGAGTCTAAGGTTCTTCCCCGTTCCTCCATATCTCGTTTGATTCGACGGATAATTCTTATGTCGTCATCTGTATCAACGTAAATCTTAATATCCATCAAATCACGAAGCCGTTCGTCTTCCAGAATTAGAATTCCTTCTAAAATAATAACTTCTTTTGGCTCCTGTACGATTACCGCCGTACTGCGAGTGTGAGCAACATAGTCATAGACCGGTTTTTCGATTGCTTCAAAATTCAACAACTGCTTCACATGTTCAATTAATAAATCGGTATCAAAAGCAAAGGGGTGGTCATAATTGGTCTTCAACCGTTCCTCAAAGCTTAAGTTACTTTGATCTTTATAGTAGGAATCTTGTTCCAGCATCATAATTGAATGATCTGGGAAATGATTATAAATTGCACGGCTGACGCTAGTTTTCCCGCTGCCGGAGCCACCTGTTACACCAATGATAATTGGCTTGCTTTTCATGAAATAAAACCTCTTTCGTGTCTTTTGCTACAACTATTATAGCGAAAATCGCGGCAATTACTATTGGTTTATCAAAATTCTTGCAAAATTTTGTAAAGATCGGTCAATTGACGGATTTGATACGTTGGCTGAATCTCTGTAGCTGGTTTATTTTGCGGGTTCATCCAGACCGTATCTATTCCAGCGGTCTGCCCTCCTTTAATATCTGAGGTTAGAGAATCTCCGATAATAACCGTCTGCTTTTTATCCACGTGAGGGATTTCGTCAAACACGATATCAAAGTATTCTTTCATTGGTTTGTGGACCCCCATTTCCTCCGAAATAAAGAATTTCTGAAAATAGGGTGCCAAGCCAGATTGCTGCAACCTTTGATGCTGTGTTTCTGACACGCCATTAGTCACAACATACAATTCTTTGGTTTGGCTAAGACGTTTAACGACAGCTAGCCCATCTTTTATCAATTTGTGACCTTGGTTTAAGTAATAGCGATACCGTTCCTCGGTTTCTGGACCATCTACCTTTTTACCTACAGTATCGAAAAAAAGACTAAAACGTGTATTTAGCAATTCCTGCCGCGAAAGCGTCCCTTGTTCATGCTGGCGCCAAAAACCGCGGTTCATTTCTTTGTAAGCGTCCTTGATTGTTTCATTCAAAGGCACACCCATTTCTACAAACAACTTATTTAAAGCCTGCTCTTCGGCATCTTGAAAATCCAATAGCGTATCATCAATATCGAATAATAAAGTGGTATACATTCTTTTTCCTTCTATCTAAAATATTTTTTTAACAGCTGCAGCTCATCTAAAGTGAGTGCACGATAGCTGCCTATCGCTAAATCGTTTGGTAAAGACAAGGGCCCCATCTTCAATCGCTGGAGATCAACTACCTTTTTACCACAAGCCAGAAACATTTTTTTCACTTGATGGAACTTACCTTCATGAATCGTCAGGTCAACCATAGAAGCTTTTTCACTGGCAAAAAGAACCTTCAATTCAGCTGGCTGGCAAACAATTCCACCGTGGAAGACAATCCCTCTAGCAAAGGCAGTTACATCCTCTTCTGTAACTCGCTCATTGACCACTGCTCGATAAGTTTTAGCTACTTTTTCCTTTGGTTGCAGCAAATCATAACCAAGCTGACCATTGTCAGTCAGTAAAAGCAAACCGGTAGTATCGCGATCCAAACGACCAACAGGATAAAGCTCTTGCCGCCAGTCTTTGGCATCAATTAGATCTAACACGGTCTGACAATGATTATCCTGCTTGGCTGTCACTACTCCCTTAGGCTTATTTAATAAATAATAAACCTGATCCGTTTGTAAGTTTTGCCCGTCGACTACAATATGATGCAGCTGACTATCCACATTTCGCTGTGGGTTCAATTCAACTTCATTATCTACGGTCACCCGCTTCATTAGAAACAGACGCTTCATTTCTTTTCGGGTAGTATGCAACTTGGTTTCGATCAGTTTATCCAAACGCACTGTGAAAACTCCTTTAGGCTTGTCGGATACATTATACTGGAATTAGTAACCATTGTAATTAGCCAGGCTCTATTTTAAAGAAAAAAGGGGAAATTCCCGGTCTTAATCAAAATTTGAGCTGCTAAAAAAGAGCGTGCGGCGTCATGATTTTTTCGTTCGAACAATTTTGTAAGTTCATTGACAGCCAAATAAATGGTGAAACCTGTTTAGTTTCCTTATACTACTTAGCAAAAGAGCAGTTCTATGTTCAAAATTTTATAAGTAAGGAGCATATCTATGCAAAAAGGTTTAACGGGGTTTCAACTTAAAATAATCGGAGTCATTACCATGGTCATTGATCATTTAGGACAATTTTTCGCTTTCTTAGGTGCCCCGCTCTGGTTTCATTGGATAGGGCGAATCGCTGCACCTATTTTCTTGTTCGAAAGCTCTGAAGGCTTCATCCATACTAGTAATCGTAAAAAATATATGCTTCGCTTACTAATTGGCTTTTGGATTATGGGAGCAATTGACTGGGTTTTAAATACGTATTTCAGTATTGGTAATGCTGTAGTCATCAATAATATTTTCAGCACCCTCTTTTTAGGTACTGTTTTCATGCAAGCCGCTGACTATTTGATTACTGGAGTTAAGCAAAAGCAAGGGCGTGTTTTTGGAAAAGGACTACTTTGGTTGTTTATCCCTTTGATTCTTAGTATTTTTCCATTGCTTATTCTTTCAGGTGGTACGATTAATCCGGTTTTAATGATTGGTTTCCAAGTTTTCACCTATTTAGTACCCACATTGTTATTAACTGAAGGCGGCTTTTTGTTCGTCCTTTTAGCAGTATTATTTTATCTTTTTCATGGTAAAAAGGGGCTGCAGGTGGCAGCTTTACTAAGCATTGCTTTGATTTCACTCGTTTTTGGCGGAATGCAGCATCCCTTCACCGTAAATTTCCAATGGATGATGATGCTTTCAGCAATTCCAGTTATCTTGTATAACGGTGAAAAGGGTCGCAGTATGCGCAGCTTCTTTTACTACTTCTACCCTGCTCATATCGCAATTTTTGCTATTCTCAGCTTTTTCTTGCAAAAATAATCCAGTTTTTCTTGACTGGTTCACAGAAAAGCTTTACAATCCTTTTTGTGAACAAATCGTACAGATAACGCGTATTGCTACGCGTCGAGAGAGAGGCGGTTTCTATTAATTTAGAAACGTCTCTCTTTTTTGTTGCGAATTTTCTGTGCTGTTAACAAAAACTGAGGTGATATTATGAAAGAAAAAACGATTCATTTAATTCCTGCCGTACTGGCTACTGGGATTATGTCCTTTTCTGGCGTACTGATTGAAACAGCCATGAATGTGACCTTTCCTACCTTGATTCATCAATTTGGACTGTCTACTGCATTGGTTCAATGGGTCACAACTATTTACTTGCTGGTTATTTCCATTATGGTGCCCTTTGCTAATTATTTATTGAAAAACTATTCGATTCGGCGCTTATTTGTCGCGGCCAATTTATTTTTTATCGCTGGTCTGATTATCGATTTCTGGTCCCCCTCCTTTAGTGTGCTGTTACTAGGACGTCTTCTTCAAGGGATCAGTACCGGAATTGCCTTACCCTTAATGTTTCATATTATTTTGAATTTCACTCCGATGCATAAGCGTGGAACCATGATGGGGTTGGGAACATTGACTACCTCTATCGCACCCGCAATTGGTCCAACTTACGGCGGATTGTTGACGTCAGCATTATCTTGGCATTATATCTTTCTCTTTTTGATTCCTGTTTTAGTGGTTTCAATGGTCACTGGTGTAGCAGCAATTCCTGAGATGACTGTCAAAAAGACTACTCAGCTGGACTTTTTAGGATTGCTGGGAGTTGGCTTATTATTCAGCGGTTTGCTGCTCTTTTTAAATCAGTTGGGTTCTTGGTTTAGTTTAGTTCCTTTACTAGTGGGACTAGTTGGATTTGCTTTGTTTTATCACCAAGCAAATCAGGCCGAACATCCACTAGTTCGGCTGACCGTTTTGAAAAATAAAACCTTTCGACTTTTTTTATTAGGCTTCTTAGTTTGCCAATTTTTGTTGTTAGGAATTTCCTTTGTCTTACCGAATTTTTTACAAATTATTTTAGGAAAAGATGCCTTTGTCGCTGGCTTGGTTATGCTGCCGGGTGCAGCAGTGGGAGCTATTTTGGCACCTGTTTCTGGTCGTGTTTTAGATAGTGTCGGCCCGAAAAAGCCCATTTTATTTGGCTTAAGCTGTGCCACTATCGGCTGGATCGGCTTAACGCTTCTGATGAAATCACCAATTTTATTAGGTTTTGTCGCTGGACATGTCTTTTACATGATTGGTATCGGCTTTGCCTACAGCAATATGATGACAACTGGAATGAACCAGCTATCAGAAAAGGAATATGGTGATGGCAATACGTTGTTTAACACCCTGCAGCAATTTTCCGGCGCAGTGGCTACTGCCATTGTCGCAACTATCATTAATTTAGCTCAAGTCCAACAAGGTAATTTTCAGCAAGGAACTGTCTTAGGATCACAATTATCTCTGCTCTTCTTGTTGCTCTTACTCATTATGATTTTCGTGGCCACCATTCTCCATTTTAAGAAAAAGACGTGAAAAAAGACCCGACAACTTTTTGTCAGGTCTTTTTGACTAACGAAATGCATAAACAATCTCGGTAATCCCTACTAACATGAAATATGCACCGACTAGGAAGCTTAATGTTAGAACGGATGATACTGGATTGAACAATAAATAAATACCTAAAAGAATTCCCAGAACATTTACTACTACCGTGAACCAGTAATAGCCATTACTGAATACTCTCGCAGCTCCTGCAGTCATCAATCCTACAATTGAATCTAACAAGAACCATAAAGCAAAAACAAATGGTAAAGTGATTACACCTGCACCAATATTAAATAGCAGCAATAATCCAATCACAATATCGATAATCCCAATCACAATCGGCATTTTGCTTTGGTATCCAGTAAATTCCTTCACCTTGTTCCGTACAAAAATTTCAAACAGACCTTTAATAATAGCAAAGGCTCCGATTACAATGACAATCGCCACAAGATTTCCTACTGGATCTTGAAATGACAGTAAAGCAACTAAAATAAATAAGATTCCTAAAAGAAACGAGCCCCAATTGAACCCCTTTTGTTGTTGTGTATCCATTATTATTCCTCCTCTCATAAAAAACCATAGCACACCCCCTCTTTCTCGTCAGTTTACACGCCTTGAAAATGTTTTTTCGTATTTTTTACAGAAAAAGTTGAGGAAACATCAAATTAAAAGCGCTTTTCCTTGCAATTTGCTGAAAAACGCGTTAACCTTTAATTAGATCGTAAATTTCTGCGGTCTGCTAAGTGAATCAAAGGTTTCTCATACACAGCGTAATGACCTGGTAGAGAAAGTTGAACCCAGACTTTTTTTAGACAGTTGCGCTATGCGACTGTCTTTTTGCGTATTTTCGCAAAACCATTGTGCTGAGAATAACCCGTCACTTTAAGAGAATCTGACTGAAAACCAACAGTCAGTGACATTTTAAGGAGGAATTTGGTTATGGCAGTATCATTGAAAGTAGAAGAAAGAGCAACTCGTCCCCGTTCCCTACGCAACAAGCTACGTCACGAAGGTAAAGTACCTGGCATCGTTTATGGATACAATGTGGAAAGCACACCTATCTCAATCGATGACCATGAATTCATGCGTTTATTGCGCGAAAACGGATCAAACACAGTCTTCACTATGGATTTGAATGGTAAAAAAGTAAATACTTTGCTTCATGATTATCAAGCAGACACCTTCACACGTGAATTAACCCACGTTGAATTCTTGTCAGTTGATATGGCAGAAGAAACAGAAGTTGAAACTGAAATCGTACTAGTTGGAGAAGCAGTTGGTGCTAAAGCTGGCGGTGTATTAACTCAAACATTGTACAGTATCGTGGTTTCAGCAACTCCAGACAAATTACCAGAAAACGTTGAAGTAGACGTTACAAATCTGGAAATCGGCGAGTCAATCACTGTTGGTGACTTGAAAGCCCATGCTGATTACACTATCGTTACAGATGCTGACGAACAAGTTGCAGCTGTTCAAGGAGCACAAGAAGAAGCTCCTGAAACTGGTGAACCTGCTGAAGCAGCAGAACCAGAAGTAATTGGTGAATCAGAAGAATAAGCTTAACACGTCAAAAGCAGGAGATCCGCTGATCTCCTGCTTTTTTTCTAATAGTCAAACTGGCGATAGTAGCGGCGAATGTCCAATGGATGACAATTCAATTTTTCGATATGGGCATCAATTCGTTGCGTGACACAATGCATCAACAACGGTGACAGAATACGTCCGCGATATTTTTCACTAATTCCTTCAACCGGATAATCCTTTGTATCGATGAAGGTATACTCTCCACAAATCCGCGGCAGCAGATTTGCCACCCGCTCGGCTAATGGCCGTTGTTCATCTTCTCCTAAGAATAAGGTAACTGGCGTAGTTTCATCCACTACCTCCAAGGTACCATGCAGAAATTCTGCTGCATGAATAGATTTTGAACGCAGCCAGCTTTGCTCTTCCCAGTAACACATGGCATAAGAATAAACCGCTCCCCATTGGTTTCCAGCACCAATGAAATAATGCATTGGATCATGACGATGCTTTTCAACAAACTTCAAACCAAATGCATCTGCTTGTTTCTCAGCTTCTACCAAACCGACAGCTAAATGCTGGTCTAATTCTTGATAATACTCTTCGTAATCTTCAAAGTCGCCATTATTTTTCATCAAACGATCCGCCACCATAAAGAATTTCAGCTGCTCAGTTCCAGGATTTGGATAAGAAATTACCTGGTCGCACAAATCAGCCAGAATGCTATCAGGTGTATCGATGAAGCCTAACAGGACAGCTCCTGTTTTTTTGATTTCCTTTACAGCCTTCACCACTTCTTCAGTTGTACCAGTTACTGAAGATAAAATGACCAAGGAATTCTTTGTTAGACGTCGATTACCGGTCGTATAATATTCTGCTGCATGCTGAACGTAAGCTGGAAGTGCACTTTTTCCATTGATATAAGTGACTGCCTGCATTGCCGACGCATAGGTCCCGCCAATTCCTAAATAATAAATTGCGTCAACGCCTTTTTCCCAAACTTGATCTACCAGCCTTTCTACCTCTGGTCGTAAGGCTAATGCTCCTTGGATATCCTCAATTTGCTGCTGTTCGTTAAACTTTAACATGTCTTCACCTCTATAATTTACTTTTTAGTACATCGTCAAAATTATCAAAAATCCGTTGACTCAAATCGATTCCCTTAGCTGCTGCTGTTCGACAAGCAAATAACTGGAATGGGATAACCATTACTAAGGAGGAAAGAATACTCTCACCTTCAATTTCCAAACCCAAAACATTTTCTTCCTTGCTTATTCCAGCAGTTACCGTAAAGGTTTGCCCTACCGCTGGCTCCATGTATTTTCGCAGCATCGCTGCACGTTGGGCATTTTCATCGGCAGTTTCTACAAAAAACAGGACATGCTGACTATCAGCTTCAAGATACGGTCCATGCATATAAGCCTCCAGTTCAAAGCCTTGAGAAGGTTTACGAACCGTTTCCGTAAACTTGGTCTCAAATTCTTTTACCGTTCCCCAGTTGGCTCCATAACCAATCCCAATAAATCGTTCTGAAAGCTTAAAGATCGCCTCGTGTCTTTTAAAAAATGCTTCTGACACTTCTATAATAGAAGGAATACGTTTAACCAATTGCCGTAATTCATCAATTGTCTGTTGAATCGTTTCTTCCGGCAGCCCTTTCGCTTGCCCGATTGCTAGTCCCAACAACATCAGTTGAAGTACAGTTGCTACATATCCCTTAGTGACAAAGCCGACTGTTTCTACTCCAATATTCAAGTCAATCGTCCGATCAGCTTTTTGAGCCAAGGAGCTGTCTAAATTACTAGTCAAGGCTATGGTATACAGCTCAGACCGTTCCAATGCTTCTAAGGCATAAATTGTTGAAGCACTTTTTCCACTTTGAGAAACAGCAACTACCGTATCAATCGCAGACGAAAGCTTGCCATAATGCCGAAAATGATAAGGCTCTTCAATCGTGAGCGTTACATCCCCTAACTGCTCTAATGCAACCTTAGCCGCCAAGCATGCATTGTAAGAAGAGCCAGTTGCCAACACCAAAATATTTTGACAGTTTTCTAATTCGGTCTCCGTTTTCTTTGAAAAATTATCTAAGATACGGAATAACGTCGGCTCCTCCTCATGGATATAATCCAACATTGTTGCCATACTTCCCCTCCTAAAAGATTCCTATTAACGAGCCTAAAATACCAACAACTGCAATACTGATTAAAATGATTAATGGATTCAGATCTTTCTTCAACAGATAAAATACACCGCCAAAGGCTCCCAAGGACAAAATCTTAGGCACAATATCATCAAACAAGCTTTGAACTGTCACCGCATTGTCGCCGGAACCAATTTGCAGAGGAATATTTACCTCAATCATCGTTGCCGTCATCCCGCCAACCACCATCAAGCCAATAATCGCTGCGCTGAAAGTCAAACTTTCCATCATGCCATTTTCCTGAATTTTCTTTAAAAAGCCTGTGCCTAATTTATAGCCCCAGCCAGTCGCAAAGTAACGGAACAAAAGATGTGGCACATTAAAGATTACCAAAAATAAAATCGGTCCTAAAATGTTTCCCTGAAGCGCTAATGACGTTCCTACGCCTGTTGCAATCAACCGCAGCGTTCCCCAGAACAATGAATCGCCAATCCCTGCTAAAGGCCCCATCAACGAAGTCTTAATACTGTCGATGGCCGTTACATCAAAGCTAGGGTCGTTGGCATTTTCTTCCTCCATCGCTGCATTGATTCCTAAAATCAAGGTGACGACATGAGGGGTGGTGTTAAAAAATTCCAAATGTCGCTTTAGACTGCTGGCCATCGCTTCTTTAGTGGTATACAATTTTTTCAAAATCGGAATCATGGCATAGGCATAGGCCATATTCATTTGCCGTTCATAATTCCATGAGAATTCCATTTGGAAGGAACGCCAGAACACCTTATTCAAATCCTTCTTTGTAATTTTCAACTCGTTATTAGAAGTCTTCGTCATCATCGATTACCTCCCCGGTAGTGGTTTGAGCAGGCTGAGCCGCCCGAACATTCATAATATTCACAACAACAACAGCTACAATCGCTCCGAAAATAGCTAGACCAGTCACTGGAATTTCTAAATAAGCTGCCAAAGCAAAGCCTAAGAAGAAGTAAGGAGCGACCTTCTTGTTTAACAACAACCGTGCCAGCATCGCAAACCCTAAAGCTGGAATCAAGCCTGTTGCCACACTTAGTCCATGCTGTACGAATTCTGGAATACTGTTTAACAAACCACCAACTGTTTTACTCCCTACCATGAAGGAAATAGTAACCACTAATCCCAGCATCAAGGATAAGCCAAAGCCAGCCATTAAATGCATTCGTTCTACACCCTTATAGTTTCCTTGTTCCGCGTAATCATCCGCCTTATGATTCATAATCGGAATCAACAATCCTAAATAGACATTTTTCAAGATCAAGGTTAAGGTAGCAATCGGCAAACCTAGCAGCAAAGCTGTTTCTGTTCCTGCGCCTGCAGTAATTGCAAATGCCGTTCCCAATACACCCCCTGTTACTACATCAGGTGGGATGGAGCCGCCCACTGAAAATGACCCAATAAATGCTAACTCTAACGTGGCTCCCATAATGACGCCCGTTTTCACATCACCTAATACAATCCCTACAAACAAACCAGTCACAATCGGTCTAGAAAGCAGTGATGTTCCCAACGCGTATTCTGACTGTACAATAAATGCCACAATCCCCAGTAAGATAGCTTGTCCTACCATTGTTCTCCCCCATTTCTTATAGCACTTCAGTAACCTTAACTTTTTTCTCTGATGGTACCTGTTGAATATCTATCTCCATTCCCTTTTCCACCAGCTGCTTTAGTAATTCTTCCTCTTCCGGCACCACATTGACCGATTTACCAATACTACGAGAACCGTCTTTAGCTTTAATCCCCCCTAGATTGATTCGTTTAATTTCCGGGTACGCTTCTGCTAATTTATAGGCATCAGCAATGGATTCTACTACGATAAATAATTTGTACTTGTCAGTAACGCCGCTTTTTAAGGCAGCAATTGAATCCTCAATATTCTTGATTACTAGCTTAACTCCTTGTGGTTTGGCCAATTTAATCGTTGTTTTGCGAATTTCGTTGGTTGGCACGTCATTGTTAGCAATTAAAATACAATCCGCGCCAATCGTTTGGGTCCAAGAAAAAGCAACCTGTCCATGAAGCAAACGATGGTCAACTCTCGTCAATAAAATCATCTTTCGTTCCTCCTATTTTGTTTAAAATTCTTCCTCCGCTAATTCCTTTTTAACGGTTTCGTTACAAAATTGAATACTTGCTTTAGCTTCCTCCAGCGCTTCCTGAATGATTACCGCTGTAGTATCGGCGCTCTTTAGTCGAGTGGTTAAGCCAATTAAGAAGGGTAAATTCAAGCCCGCCACTAAATAGAAATTCGGGCAATGAATGTAATGCAGGAATTCGTTGTTGACGCTGCCGCCAAATAAATCTGTAACAACAATCAAGTCATCGGCTGCATGAGATTCCATGATTTCTCGTACTTCTTTAGTTAAATCAAAGGTTTCCTCCATGTAACAATCTAACGCTGTAATAGATGGATCTCCTCCACAGATCAGCTGCAATGAACTCAGAATTCCCGACGCAAATGCTCCATGAGAGGCTAAAATAATTTCTCTTGCCATACGCTTCACCTCGCTTACCTAAGAAAGACTTCGCAAACTCGCCCCCCTTTGGAGCAGCTGCGAAAATTCCTTTCTTTACAAATATAAAAAGCAAGTCCTGTGCCAACTTTAGTGGCAAGGGACTTGCTTTTCTTAAAAATCTTCAACTTCAGCTGTTGTATCAGTCGTTTTAAAGACAATATCATAAATGTAGGCAATCTCTGAGTCAGGGATTTTGACACTATACACCTTTTCTATGACACTAAAGGCCAGTTTGATCTGTTGAAGCACTTCTTTTTGACACTGGTACAATTCTTCATAGCCTTGATAACTATCAATGGCTACATTGCGAATCAGTCGTTCAATTAAGCAGCTAACATGAACATATAATGCCAGCTTCTTCGCATTACTGATAGTTAGCTTCGTAAGGCTCTCCAGCTCCCGCATGAAAAGCTCGATTTCTCCCATAACTTTGTCTGTATCAAGAATGGTCACTGAGTCAATCACCTTTTCCAAGGAGAAGTTACGAATAATATTGCTGTTGAACACGGCATTCTCTTCAGGCGTTAACGTTTTGTCCAACCAGCGAACTAAGGTCTGTTCCTCATCACCAGAAATCAGTTCCTCTAAGGATAAATAAGGAATCGTTGGAATATCCGGATCAGCTGTGCCAATAACGCCCAAGACTTCATACATGGAAAAGATTGTTTCAGCTTCCTTTTTTTCCTTCAATAGATGGTATTCATAAGGCAAAATCTTCAAATTAGAGGTTGGCGGCAAGCTTTTTTCTAGCAGGTGACAAATGTGTTCAGCTGTTCCAATTCCGGTAAAGCAGGTGGTAATTAATACCTGCAGCTTGTTCTCCTCAGGATAAATGATTTCCCAATCCAATGGCGCTGCCTCAGCGGTCTGCTGGACAATTTCTTGTAAGGATTTTTGCTGCTGCAGCTGCTCGCCCATCGCAATCGCCAAAGGGGTCGTTACATTGTTCATAATGACAATCGGTGTAGTTATCTGTTTAGGAAAGTATTGATAGATTTCCTTTAATGATCCCATATCGACTAAAATTACTAGACCATTGGAAACATCATGGTATTCACTGTAATTTAAAATTTCCTCAGCAATTTTCTGGGGCGTGACATCCAGTGGCATATCAAAGGACTCGAAAATGTCTTTGCCTAATAAACGGTTTGCAACATTAGCAATACTGCTGGCAGTTGCATACCCATGAGCTACGATGACCGCCTTAGGAATTCCCGCTAGCTTCTTCCAATCAGTTTTCCTTAAATAAATAGTCAAAAGCACCTTGTCCATCGGTGAAATATCCAAATCTAATTTCGGGCGACACAATTCTAAGACACGGGTGACATAACGATAGCTAGCAGCATAACGCTGTTCTACCTGCCGTTCCAACTCCTTAATCAAGCGATTAATATCCGGATCTTCCGGATACCAATGGCTGCTTCCTCGCTGGAACAAGTAGTAGCTGATAGCATACACACTATTTCCATTAAAGCGAATTTGGTAGGCACTTTCCATTTGAGTGAAGGTATCCCGTACATATTGAGTTAAATAAATCAGCAGCTCATGCTTTTGCTGGCGATCAGTTTCAAACAGCAAGAAATCAAATAATCCTTCTACTTCCTTTTTGAACTTCTCCTCGCAGGCTGCCAACTGGCACTCCTGCTGCTGAAATTCGGTTAATAGCCGCTCAAAGGTTTTCATGACACGCTGCTGCTTTGGATGAGCTTTTTCAACCAGCTGCTCTAAGGAAAGTTGATCGTTGAGACAAATTTCCTCTTGAATCGTTGATTGGGTTGTCAGATTGGAGGTATTCAGGCTGCTGTCTGGTAGATGGTAAATCGTGACCTGAATCTCTGCTGCCCCCTTTTGCTCCGAAAAAGCCTTCGCGACTGTCACCTTGACGACATTTTTCAATTCTCCAATGTTCCCGTTCCAGGTACCGCTGGCTAGCAGCTGCAAGACTTGCCCCGAGACCCTCATTGGGAGATGTAATTTTCGCTGTTCGGCTAATAGGAAAGAATAAATCAATTCCAGCCGTTCAGTTCGATTGCGTGCTGCTAAAGCAGGCAGCTCGATTTGAATCGGGATTCGCCGAATAAAGGTCGTTAAAAAGCTGCTCTGCAAATCTTCAGTTGTCGCAAAAAACAGGCGGGTATTAATTTTCAACGGATGATTAGTATCCCCCATCCGATAAATAATTCCCTGATCTAGGAAGGTAAAAAGCTTTTCCTGGCCTTCGGGATTCAAACGATGGACTTCATCTAAAAATAAAATCCCCTGATCGGCTGCTTCAAAAGCTCCTTCTTTATCTTGATCCGCACCGGTGTAGGCTCCTTTCACATGACCAAAAAGATTGCTCGTCAACAGTTCGGGGTTATTGGCATATTGTGCACAATTCAACGTTACAAAGGGGGCATTTTCATCAATCAGCCCCTTTTCTAAACAGTATTGATAAATAATTTTTACCATGAAGCTTTTCCCTGTACCACTTTCACCAGTAATTAAAACCGGCAAGCCATTTCCAGGATAATCCAACGCCGTCTTAATTTGATCCACGCTGCGCCTTAAGCTTTTATCGTGGCCAATTACTAATGAAAACAAATCCTTTTGCTGATCGAACAAGGGCTGCTCCTTGATAATTTCCTCCAGCGACCGATAATAGGTTTGACTTAATGAGAAAAATTGTCTTTCAAAAGCCTCCTTATGGAAGTAGTAGACTGGTCGAGAATTCACTTTAATCAATAATCCTTCATCATTCAGTTGATTCAGATAATGGCTGATCGTATTGCGTTTTACTTGAAATATCTCAGCCAGCTTTTTCGTAGTAAATACTTCATTAACCGCTTTCAAATCAATAAAGGCTGTTTGATTTTCTAAATAGTTTAGTAGTTTTGCTTTCATGGTTCTCACCTCTTTAAATGGTCGCTTTCTTATGATTGTAGCAAAGACTCACTCAAAAACAAATTCCTTTTTCGGTAGTAAATAATTGTTTTTTCTTATAAAAAGCTTTACAATAAATCACTACAAAGGCAAGGTTCAGTGAATTGCGCTATAATTAGTCTATAGACCTGTTCCGCAAAGGAGGACAAAACATGTTTGAAACATTTGATGCAAATAGAAGTCGTTATGCCTCTGTCGGTGTAGTCTCCAGCTTGCCTGGTGAATTGATAGACAGCATTTGGTTTATCATCGATTTGGATTTGAAGGGCTTGATTCCGTTAGACAATATGCTGACATTTGATCTTGTAAACAAGCAAGGACATGTCACGATGCACTTCTCTCAAGAAGGCAGTGAGGTAGAGATGGATATTGATCTTCCTTTTGTCTACTCTTCCGAATTCCCAGCAGAAGTTTATGCTTATGATGACGGTAACCGCCAAACTATTCTATTACCTAACGAAATTAGACAACGTTAAAACAAACTTTGCTGTCAAATACATTTGCAGCCTGAAACAACTAAAATCTGAATAAGATAGTGGAAGTAATTAAGTAAATTTTACTATTTCTTTACCTATCAAAAAGGCGTACCAGCAGCGGTTTTGACCGTATCTGGTACGTCTTTTTTGTAAAAAATTTATAATTCAAAATTTTCTCTTGCATTGTGCAGGTTCTGTGGTAATATCTAGTGAGCATTTTCATGAAAGGAATGAAAACGATGAAAGAACTTACACGAGGAAATCCTGCAAAATTAATTTTGTTTTTCACTATTCCATTGTTAGCTGGTAATGTTTTGCAACAATTTTATAATATGATTGATATGATCATCGTAGGTCAGACATTAGGTAAAGATGCTCTGGCTGCTGTTGGTGCAACTGGGAGTGTCAGCTTTCTAATTATTGGGTTTGCCCAAGGCTTGACGTCTGGTCTTTCCATTATTACTTCTCAGCGCTTTGGTGCTAAGGATACCTTAGGCGTTCGTAAGAGTTTTGCGACTTCTGTAGTAATCAGCGCTGTTGTCACTATTGTTCTTACTGCTTTGAGTCTGTTGTTTCTACGTCCGTTACTATTGGTTATGCAAACACCGCCTGAGATTTTGGATCAAGCCCAAGAGTTTATTTCAATTATTTTAGCAGGTATTTTTGCAGCGATGATGTTCAACTTATTGTCTAACATGATTCGTGCTTTAGGCGACAGTCGAACACCGTTAATCTTTTTAGCTCTTGCTGTTCTCGTGAATGTGGTTCTGGACATCGTCTTCATCACTAAGTTTCATTCTGGAATTGCTGGTGCTGGTTATGCAACAGTAATCGCCCAAGTAATTGCCAGTCTGTTGTGCCTGATCTACATTCGCAAACGTATCCCATTACTGCAAATTGGTCGGAAACATTTTTCATTCGATAAACAAGAATTTCGTACTCACTTGAATGCTGCTTTGCCAATGGGCTTCCAATCTTCTATTATTGCAATTGGTGCCGTTGTTTTGCAATCAGCCTTAAATAGCTTGGGAACTGACGTAGTAGCAGCTCAAGCAGCTGCAGGCCGAATCGAGCAATTTGCTATTCTGCCAATGATGTCCTTTGGAATTACTATGGCTACCTTTACTGCTCAAAACTTCGGAGCAAGACAGTACAGCCGGATTCTAACTGGAATCAAACAAAGCCTGATCATGAATATCCTATTCAGCTTGCTGGCGGGCTTCTCAGTGATTTTCTTTGGACACTATTTAGTCGCATTGTTTGTCGACAAGGGAGAAACAGAAGTTTTCCAATTGGCTCAAGTATACTTTAATATCAGTGGTGTCTTGTATGTGATCTTAGCAGTTCTATTCATTCTGCGTTACACACTGCAAGGTCTTGGCCAAGCAAAAATTCCAACCTTCGCTGGGATTATGGAGCTGCTGATGCGCTCATTCGCTGCGATTATTTTGACTGGTTTATATGGCTACCCTGGTGCAGCCTTTGCTTCACCATTAGCTTGGATCGGCTCTGTATCGGTGCTCCTGCCATCAACAATCAAAGCAATCCGCAAGCTGAAAGAATTGGAACGTCAGCAGCAAGCGGAAGAAATTGGTTTGCCAGAAGAAGAACACAAGCCAGTAACCTCACCGAACTAATTGAAAAGCCTAAAATCTGCTGTTTGCGGATTTTAGGCTTTTTTTCTAGTCTGTGTAAGGTAAAGAAGCTGCCGCAAAAGCGATGGCAGCCTCTTTATTTTCAGCTTTCTGTTAACAATTTCTTGTTGAAGGCTGCTTCTAAGTCATTTAAATAGTTTACGATACCGGCAAGCTGGGATTGGTTGAACTGTTTGATAAACTCTGAACCAATAATCGCCCCATCTGCCCCACTATCTAAAATACTAATCACATCTTTCACTGTTTTCACCCCGAAGCCAATAAAAACCGGCAGTTGGGTGTGTTCCTTGATATATGGAAGCAGCTGCAGATAATCATCTGGTAATTGATCGAATTCACCAGTCTTTCCTTCACCTGACACTACATAAACAAACTGTGAGCTGCTGGCAAGCTGTTCATCAATAGCCGCTTGACCCAACTGGTTGGTAAATATGTGAACTAGACCGGGATACTGTTTGGGGTTTAGCTTTTGATCGACACACAATACTGCATCATACAAATGTCGCGGTACCTGCGAAAGCTGAAAATGCTCAATCCCTTGCTGATAAGTCATTAAGATAACCTTGAACTGATACCGTTGACGGATTTCCTCCAGCACAGAAACGATCTCTTCTTGAGAAAGATTAGGATAAACCAACTCCTGGGTTTTTCTAACCACTCCACCATCTAAATGTGGGTTCTCCACCGGAATTCCGATTTCCACATACCCTACTTGAAACTGTTCAATCACATCTAAAATCTCAAAAAACTTTTCTCGTGTCGGATAATTTATCGTTACGTACAAAGCTAAATTGTTCATTACGCACCTCCAAACAGTTGTAGGAACCAGCCTAAAATCGGTCCATAAACTGTATAATCCGTCTCACTAAGAATCCGCATAATTGGTGCATAACTGCCAACCATCGGCAGCAAAAAGGCTTGTCCGAAAATTAAAATGAAACCATTTGCCAAAGAACCCATAATTGCTCCACGACGACCACCATGGGCGTTTCCAAAAATCGCAGTTGCTGCCCCAGTAAAGAACGTAGGGATCAATGCTGGAAAAACCACTACTGGATAATTCAACGCACCAAGAATCAACATGCCTGCTAAACCTGAAACTAAGCTGCATAAGAAACCAACAATTACTGATGTTGGATAATTTGGAAACAGCAAAGGGATATCCAATCCTGGCTTAGAATTAGGAATAATTTTGTTGGCAATCCCATGGAAGGCGGGGATAATTTCTGAAAGCATCATACGCACCCCAGTGATAATGACAGTAATCCACATGCCGAACTCAACACCACGTAATAAAGAAAAGACAATAATATCTTGACCACCAGTAATATTTTCCATCGTCCAGCTTGGTGTGGCAATTAAACTAATTAATAAGAACAGCACAGTCATCACTAAGGTCAAGGCAATTGTCATTTCCCGTAGGAAGTTTAATTTTTTAGGTATTTCCAGCTGCTCTAAATCATGCTCTTTATTACCAAAGGCTTTCGCCAATAAGGTCGCAACTAAAAGTCCTGAAGAACTTGAGTGAGCTAAAGTAAAGCCTTCTCCTCCCTTCACTCCTTTAATACAAACAGCTACATAAGCACAAGAGAAAGTCATGTATAAGCCAAGTAAGACTGAACCAATCGCCACAATCCCAGTAAAAGGCAAGGTTGTCCCAAATTTCAATAAAGCTGCGATCAAGCCTGCAAAGAAGAAGGACACATGGGCAGACAAGTGAACATATTTAAACCGAGTAAAACGAGCCAACAATAGATTAATTAGAAAACCAAAGGCAAAGATTAAGGCCATTTCAGTTCCGATATCGGCTAGACTCTCCGCTTGGGCAGCCCCGATATCAGCTGAGAAGCTCTGCATATTGAAAATTTTAGAAATCATTTGCTGCAAAGGCAACAAAGCGCCTCCCAATGTTTGTCCACCGACATTAATCATAGTAAAGCCGATCATCGTTTTAATCGCACTAGGTAAAATCTGATCCCATGATTTCTTTTGAGCAATCATTCCGACAACAACAACCATTCCAATAATAAAAACTGCCTGACTCAGCACATTGTTGACAATATATAGAAATACTGACATAGTATTTACCCCCTTAAGCTTCGATGGCTGCTAATACTTGCTCTTTCAAATACGCTTTATCCATCATATTATCAATCCGGATGATTTTTGCGGTTGAATCTCGCAGTGTGTCCGCAAAATCAGACGTAGTAATTAAAATATCATAGCTGTTAGGATCAACCGACCCAATATCTGCAGCATCAACGGTTGCTTCAATTTTTGCATCATCTAGGATTTGCTGGGTAAACAGGCGCATCATCATACTGCTACCAACTCCAGCTCCACAAACGGTTACGATTTTTAACATGTTGCTTCTCCTCCTTCGATTATATCCATAATTTCTGTTTTACTAACGGCTTTAGTAAAGCATGCGACGTTTTCCTCATGAGATAAAATTTCCACTAATTCAGCCAACGCTTTTAAATGGGTTTGATGATCAATTGCACAGAGTCCAATCACGATTTTCACCGGATCATTTTTTGGATGACCAAAAACCACTGGCTCTTTTAAAGTGACAATGCTGAAGCCGACATCCAGTGCGCCTTCTTCCGGACGAGCATGCGGCATTGCGATTCCTGGTGCAATCACTATATAGGTTCCATTAACTTCAACATTTTCAATCATGCCATCTACATAACTATTGGTCGCTAAACCACTGTGTACTAATAATTCTCCACTTTTTCTCACGGCTTCATCTCGATTTTTGGCTAAGTAATTAAGCTCGATCAAATTGGGAGTTAGAATTTCTTTAAGCATAGGCTGGTACTCCTTCTTCTTCTGGGATTTAGGTAAATTCAAATAAGTAGTCAGTTCATCGGATAAGCTCTTTGATGCCTGAAAAGATAAGGGTGCATATTTTTTTACAATTGTTAGTAACTGATCAATGTTAACCTCGCGAAAGATTGGCTTAACAAACCGATTAATGCTTTCGCGATCTTGCTCTGACAAGTAAGGGTTCACTTGAACCACTGGGACACTCTTCAGCTCTAAAGGAATTGTAGCAATCACCAGATCCACGTTATTTTCTTTCAGCCATTTGATACCTTCTCGTGTGCCGAATGTCCCTAATACTTCTACGTGAAACGTATTTTGAATTTTACTCTTCAATATTTCTGAGGTGCTAACACCAGCATTACAAATAATGATGATTCTTGTTCTTTGCGGGGTAAAGAATTTTTTACGTTCCAATGATGCTGCAAAGAACAAGGTAAAGAAGCTGATTTCCTGATCAGTAAATCTTACCTTCAATTTCGTTTCCAGCAATGGCACTTGTGCACGAACAGAAACATGCAGCTCTTGATAATTTTCCATTACATAGTCATACATGGGATTTTCAATAGGTTCATGAGCCAAGGTTCGTTTGTAGGCTGGTCGCAGATGATTCAACAGGCCTTCATAAAGCTTTTGGTCAGTCGTAAAATCGATTGGGGGAAAATCCTGATCGACTGCCTTAATAAATTGCTCAACGATTAGATTAAATGTTAACCATTTGTCAGTTAACAACTCCTGATATTTCGTAATCGAAGCCTCTGATAACTTGTTTGCTAGATGAAGCAGTTCATTTTGAGTTACAGATCGATTAAACAGCATGCTTATCGTCTCTTCATTCGCTAACAGAACCTGTTCCTCTTTATTGTAGATGTCTTTTTTTGGCCACTGTTTAATTGTCTTGTTCACTTCCAGCCGCTTTTTAGTTACCCAAAAGTGCAGAACAACTTTTTGAAAGGATTCATCACTTAGCTGAATCCCGATCTCCTGACAAATGGCCTCAATTAGCCTATCAATTTCCACTAAACTTTTTCTTTCCATTTGAAAGCTCTCAGTCTCAAATACTAGTGGGTCCTGTCCCAAGGTTGCTACTAGAAAATTTCTGATTCTTGTTTCCTCACCAATCACCCGATACCCACGGAAGGGAATGGTCTCTAGGAAAATCTCGTTATTCTCCAACTCCTTACGAACAGCTCGTAAATCATTTAGCAATGTGTTTCTAGATACTAATGTCTGCTGCAATAACGTATCAGAGCTGAAATTATCCGGCAGCAGCAACACCGATTCCAACATGCGAATTTTTCTGATTCGCTGATCGCTGCTGATAAAGTCATTGTTTTTAAACAAAATTTTCTCAATATCGACAGGTGTTTCACATTCGTATTGAATGTGCCCCTTTTCGATCATTATTTCTGCAGCTTCGACTGTTTCTAGTAGTTCATTTAGTTTATCGATGTCATTGTAAATTGTTCGAGTGCTAACGTGAAAGCGAGCGGCCAACTCACTGATTTTTACTTTTGTTTCTTGCTTTGCTAGCAAGCTATATAAATTTGATAATCGATTATCCATAGGTCTTCCTCCTGACTTTAGTATAAAGGATGGGCAATCGCGTGAAAAAGAACAGTTCATTTCAAATTTCTTGAAACGAACTGTTCTGGTGATAAATTTCGTATACTTTTCCTTAAACACTGTGGAAATAAACTGTCTACTAAAATACAAACATCTACTTTATGCGTATCTTATCATTGGATAGTCACTGGCAAAGCATTTGACGTACGTCAAAACGTACCTTAAAATAAAGGTAGCTTAAAGAGGATGTGAGATAAATGGAAGTTATTTCTCCAACAAATGCCCGCAAAGATTTATACGGGATAATTAAACGAGTTGTTTCCGATAATCAACCTATCGAAATAGCTAGTGTAAAAGGTGAAAGAGAGAGTGTTGTAGTTATTAGTAAAAGTGATTGGGATGCTCTACAGGAAACTATTTATTTACAAAATACTGGTGTATTGGATCGAATCAAGCATTACGAAGAGGAAGAAGTCGAAGATCTGGGGGAAATTGATTGGGATACACTATAAAAATCAAAAAGAATGCACGTAAAGATCTATCCAAACTAAAAGATGCGCGTCTAAACAATAAATTTGACGAATTGATTACTATAATTAGGGAGAATCCCTTTCAAATTCCACCTCCTTATGAAAAACTGGTTGGCATTCCTTATTATTCAAGAAGACTCAATATTAAACATCGCTTAGTTTATAGCGTCGTAGAAGAAGATCAACTGATTATCATTCAATCCGTATGGTCTCACTATGAACGAGAATTTAATTAACTGATTTCTTTTTTGGGGACCTCTCAGTCTTTTTCATTTTACGCCAAAATCATCCATTATAAAAAAGCTGCCGCAGATTTTATTCTACGGCAGCTTCCATCTTTATTTTCGTTCCTTCAACCACGTCTTGCGGGTTTGTCCCACAATCAGTGGCACAGATTCATAGACGACTTCGCTATATTCCAAACCAAACCAGCGCTCTGGAGATACTGTGTAACGTTTAATAGCCAAGCGAGCCTGCATAATTTGACGATCCCATTTTGCAATTGTTGTGGTTGAAGACAGTTCTTCCTGTATCAATACAAAACGGAAATCCCCTACTTGCCGACCAGGTGTTAAGGAGTAATGCTGCGGTTGTTTCGGCAGCCGTCCTTGCTTCATCAGATCATGAATAATTTGACGCAGGTACACATTTACATCCTGTGACATGCGGAAGCCTAGGTATAATTTTACTTTTACGATAAAATCAGTCCCCATCATATCAACGGAGAATTCTTCTGTATAAGGTTCATCTGTAACCTCAACATTTACAAACCAATATACCTTCGCTCGTTTCAAGCGTTTGTCTAAAATTGAATAAATGAATTGTTGCGGAATTTGATCTTCTTCAAGCTTTGGCACTAAAAAGACAACGTTAGTTTGGTAATAAGGAATCCGATCATCCTCATGTAGTTCTTGCAGCTGTCCCATATAATCTTGGAAGTTGACTTCCTGACTGGTATTTTCTTGAATTTGATTGCTGCGATACCAAATATACATTAACGCTAAAATGAGTAGTGCCATTCCTACTGCCACGAATCCTCCATGGAAGAACTTCGTCACGCTGGAAATGAAAAAGAAGGTTTCCAAGAAGCCAAAGAACAGAACCATCAAATAAGCTAAGAAGCGTGAAACCTTCTTCTGAATCATATAATGATACAACAAGAAAGTCGTCATCAGCATCGTTACTGTAATAGACAGGCCGTATGCTGCTTCCATATGACTAGAGGTTCTAAAGGTTACTACGATTAATGAACAAGCCGCCCATAAAATGAAGTTCACCGCCGGAATATACATTTGTCCAATGGAACTACCAGGATAAAAAATACGCATTCTTGGTAACAGCTTCAGCTTAATAGCCTCAGAAACGAGGGTAAAGGAACCTGAAATCAAAGCTTGAGAAGCAATAATTGCAGCGATGGTCGCAAATACAACGCCGAACACAATCCAGCCCTCTGGTAAAATTTGGAAGAATGGATTCAAATTTTCCAGATTTTCATAAGCCGGGTTCCCCTTCGCATGAATAATCCAAGCTGCTTGTCCTGCATAGTTTAACATCAAGCAAATGAAAATATACGGCCAGCTAAAACGAATATTCTTTTTGCCTACGTGTCCCATATCTGAATACAAAGCTTCCGCCCCAGTCGTTGCTAGGAAAATACTTCCTAAGATAAAGACACCCATTTTGTTTTCCGGGCTAAATAATAAATGTATTGCATAGTAAGGATTTAACGCACGAATAACTGAAAAATCATATGGAATGTTAATTAATCCCATAACCCCTAAGAAAGTAAACCACAGCAGCATAATCGGCCCAAAAGCTTTTCCTACAAAGTCTGTCCCGAAACGTTGAATCAAAAAGAGAAACAGCAAGATAAGCAACGTAATAATTACGATAATATTTTGATTATTGCCGAATCGATCATAGAAGATAGGTATCCCCCGCAACCCTTCAATAGCTGTTGTAACAGTTACTGCCGGAGTTAAAACACCATCCGCCAATAAGGCTGCCCCACCAATCATCGCCGGTATAATTAAATACTTTCCGCCCTTGCGCACCAAAGTATACAGAGAGAAAATACCACCCTCACCATGGTTATCGGCATTCAGCGCGATGATCACATATTTTACGGTCGTCAACAGCATCACTGTCCAAAAAACCAATGAAACGACACCAATAACAAAATCATTGGTGACTGATGCAAGACCGCCATTTTCCATCAAAATAGCTTTCATTACATATAAGGGACTTGTTCCAATATCCCCATAGACCACGCCCATCGCCACTAATAATCCAGCAACTGATAATTTTTTGACATGACTTTTCTTTTCCATTCTTACACTCTCCTCTTGCAGATGACTCTTATATAGGAACTCAATTTTCTATGCTGAGTAAAAATCGAGGCTGTTTGTTCGCTTAGTTTGATGCTTAGGGAATAATTGCTAGTTACAATTAATTATATCTTTTAATTTACTATACCTTTATATTTAGCAAATACCTACTAAATAAGCTTTGGTGGGGAACAATGGCAGCTAACTCAAGGTAAGGAATTCATTTTTTCGTACGCATATTATTCTGCTAAACCGCTTAGTTCGATAATCTGCTATACCTTTAGGTTTAGCAGGTAATTGTCGGACGAACTGCGAAAAGCAGAACTAACAGCTAGCTCTTTGTTAGGAATTCATTTTTTCAAAGACCGAAAAAATGAGTCCTATTTTCGTACGCATGCTATCCAACTAAACCGCACTAACTTAGCACTGGGCTCCTAATCTTTATCTGGCTTACTTACCTAATAAACTGCGAAAAGTTGGACTAGCAAAAAAGACCTAAACAACAGCTTGTACTGTCGTTTAGGTCTGGCAAATTATCTCTTAGACCAGTGCATAGGCACTAGTTGTTGATCTAAAAGCATAGAAACTCTATGTCGCTACTCCCCTAAAACATAAACGTATTATGGGCGTAGTTTGGTTATTTGTCAAAGAAAATGTGAATGATTTTGAAAAAATTATTTTTCTTCCTTTTTATTCTCATCATCTTTTAACATTGCTTTACGTGAGGCATTCACACGGCCTTGACGATCGATCTCAGTAACTTTAACTAAGACTTCGTCGCCCATTTTCACAACATCTTCAACCTTGTTTACACGTTCGTTGGCAAGTTGAGAAATGTGTACCAATGCATCTTTACCCTTGATCAAGTTAACGAAAGCACCAAATTTTTCAATACGGACAACTTTACCTAGGTAAACTTCGCCAACTTTGATTTCTTTAGTTAATTCTTCAATGATCTTGATCGCTTTTTTGATCATTTCAGCATCAGATGAAGCAATGCTTACTTGACCTTCTTGATCGATATCGATCTTCACGCCGGTTTCATCAATAATACCATTGATGGTGTCGCCGCCTTTACCAATAACGGTTTTGATCTTATCAGGATCAATTTTGATCATTTCAATCTTAGGAGCATATTCACTTAGCTCTTCACGTGGAGCAGCCAGAGTGCTAGTTAAGTTTTCAAGGATTTCCATACGAGCTTTTTTCGCTTGGTCCAAAGCTTCTTTTAGGATTTGTTCTGTGATTCCTTGGATCTTGATATCCATTTGCAAGGCAGTAATACCTTCTTTTGTTCCAGCAACTTTGAAGTCCATGTCGCCCAGGTGATCTTCTAGTCCTTGAATATCTGTTAAGATGGTGTAGTTTTCGCCATCTGAAACCAAGCCCATTGCGATACCCGCAACCGGTGCTTTAATTGGCACACCAGCATCCATTAAGGCTAATGTTCCAGCACAGATACTTGCTTGTGAAGAGGAACCATTTGATTCCAATACTTCCGCAACTAGACGAATCGTGTAAGGGAAGTCTTCTTCACTAGGAATGATTTGTGCTAATGCACGTTCACCCAAGGCTCCGTGTCCAATTTCACGACGACCAGGACCAAAGGCACGTCCGGTAGAACCAACTGAAAATTGAGGGAAGTTATAATGGTGGATGAAGCGTTTAGAATCTTCAATTCCTAAGCCATCAATAATTTGATGTTCCCCTAATGGTGCTAACGTACATACTGACAAAGCTTGAGTTTGTCCGCGAGTAAATAAACCAGAACCGTGAACACGTGGCAATACGCCAACTTCAGAGTCCAATGCACGGATTTCATCTAATTTACGGCCATCCGGACGAATTTTGTCAATCGTGATTAATTCACGTACAACATCTTTTTCAAGATCTTCTGCGATTTGTTTCACTTCTTTAGTTAATTGATCCACGTCTTCATGTTCCGCAAATTTCTCTGCGTAAACTTCTTTAACTGTATCTTTCACTTTGTCAATTTCGTCTTCACGAGCCAATTTTTCTTCAGTCATAACGGCCGTCTTCATTGTTTCATAGTAGCCGTCGAAGATTTCTTTCTTCAAGTCAGCATCTACTTGCAACAATTTAACTTCCATTTTAGGTTTGCCAACAGCTGCTACGATTTCTTCTTGGAAGGCTACCATTTCTTTGATCGCTTCAAAACCAAACAGCAAAGCACCTAACATATCTTCTTCAGAAACTTCTTTGGCACCCGATTCAACCATGTTGATCGCTTTTTTAGTACCAGCAACAGTTAAGTTAATGTCTGAAGTTTCATTTTGTTCGGTAGTTGGGTTCAAGACATATTCGCCATTTACACGACCAACATCTACACCAGCGATTGGACCGTCAAAAGGAATATCTGAAATTGCCAAAGCCAATGAGGAACCAAACATAGCGGCCATTGAAGGTGAACAATCTTGTTCCACACTCATAACAATGTTGGTTACTTGTACTTCATTACGGAAACCATCCGCAAACATCGGACGAATTGGGCGGTCAATCAGACGCGCGGTTAACGTCGCTTCCGTACTTGGTCGACCTTCACGTTTGATGAAGCCGCCAGGAATTTTACCTACTGCATACATTTTTTCTTCGTAGTTGATTGTTAACGGGAAAAAGTCAGTATCCTTCGCTTCTTTTGAAGCAACTGCTGCACTTAATACAACCGTATCACCATAACGAACCAAGACTGCACCATTGGCTTGCTTCGCTAATTGACCAACTTCGACTTGCAAGGGACGTCCGCCCCAAGTGGTTTTGAATACTTGTTTTTCTGACATAATTTCTCCTTTTTCCCTCTGACAGGTGCGACGCTACTAAACAAATGGAAACAGCGAACAGCTTCGCTTCTTGCATTTGGTTAGTAGAGTGACGGCAATCTGTGGGAGGGGCCTTATTTTTTGTACACATGCTTATCTGCTATGTGCCTTGTTCCTTTTACTGCCAAAAGCTGTAATTGGCAACCTAGTAAAAAAGTGAGATTCCTAGGAACCTCACTTTTAGGTAAAAATTAACGACGTAGTCCTAGACGTTGGATTAATTCACGGTAACGTTGTACATCATTCTTACGTAGGTAAGCTAACAAGTTACGACGATGACCAACTTTTTTCATTAAGCCACGGTATGAATGGTGGTCTTTTTTGTGGACACGTGCATGCTCATTCAATTGGTTGATTTCTTCTGTAAGTACAGCGATTTGTACTTCTGGAGAACCAGTATCTCCTTCATGGCGAGCAAAATCTTTGATGATTTCATTTTTGCGTTCTTGTGTTAATGCCATGTATTTCACCTCTTTCTCTTTTTTTCCCTACAACTGAGTAAAGCGTTGGTGAAGCGCCCAACCAAGTAATAGGCGATATACGCATAGCGTACCTTAATACTTTACTTGATTTTGTAGGAAAATGCAAGATTTGCCAGGAATATTTCATCCAATTCATCAGGATAGAGGATTCTTTAAAAATTCGCAAGTTTTAAGCAAGCCGTTTGCCTGCGGCTACTTTTGTGATAAACTATCTTGATGTATGAAGTCCTTTGAGAGGAGACCTATTTAATGATCACAATGGATGATATTATTCGGGAAGGACATCCCACCTTGCGTGAAGTTGCCAAAGAAGTTCCTATTCCGCCTACGGAAGAAGACGTGAAGCTTGGTGAAGAAATGATGGAATTTCTAAAAAATAGCCAAGATCCAGTAAAAGCTGAAGAACTGCATTTGCGCGGAGGCGTCGGTCTAGCCGCTCCCCAATTAGATATCTCAAAACGAATTATAGCGGTTCATGTGCCGAGTCTTGATCCAGAGAAACCAGATTCTGGGATTAGCACAGTGATGTATAATCCGAAAATTTTGAGTCACTCAGTCCAACAAGCCTGCCTTGGTGAAGGTGAAGGCTGCCTATCAGTAGATCGGGAAGTTCCTGGCTACGTGGTACGAGCTGCTCGAATCACTGTTTCCTACTACGATGCAGAAGGCAACAAACAAAAAATTCGTTTAAAAAACTACAACGCAATCGTTGTACAACATGAAATTGATCACATTAATGGTGTGATGTTCTACGACCACATCGACGAAAAAACACCGTTCACTTTAGATGACGGCGTGTTGGTGATTGAATAGAAGAATGAATTACATACAACTGGGGCTCAGCACTTGTCTGATTCCCAGTTGTTTTTTGTTTTCTAGACCCAACTACATCAAACTCTGATACAGCTCAATAGTCGCATCCCGTGGATTTCCTGGTGAACAAACATCGCGGAAATCCGCGGAAATTTTAGGAATATCCTCAGCCTTAACCCCCAGCTCAGAAATCGTCGCTGGAGTTCCTACATCTTTACTTAACTGATCAATCGCTGCACAGGCCGCTTCTCGAGCTTCCTCAATCCCTAAAACTAAAGCAATATCACGATAGTTTTCACCCGTATAATCCTTATTGAATTTCATTACTGTTGGCAGTAACTAAGCACAGGCTACCCCATGGGGAAGGTTATACCAAGCACTTAATGGGTGTGCCATTCCGTGAACCAAGCCTAAGCCAACATTGAAAAAACCATACCAGCAATATATTGGCCTAAAGCCATTTCTTCCCGTACCTCCAGCTGCTCAGCTACCGAATCCCGCAGCGAACGACCTACGATTTCGATCGCTTTCAGATGCAGCATATCAGTTAATTCCCAAGCACCCTTCGTAATAAATCCTTCAATCGCTTGCGTCATGGCATCCATGCATAATCTTGTTATTACATTGCACTATATTGGCAAAAAAAAAAAAGGAATCCCTCAAAGAATAAAATTTTGAGCGATTCCTTTTTGAATTTATCTTGGTACTTGCAGCTGTACATTGTAGCGATAGCGATCGCCACGATAATAGATTTCAGCGTACTCAATTAGTCGGTCGCGTTGATCCCTTGTCACCCGCTGAACATACAATAAAGGTTTGTTTTCTTCTACTTTTAAATATTCTGCTAATTGCTTATCAGCTACCACAGACTCGATCGTCTCTTTTGCATTTGTCACCACAAAACCTTTTTCCCGCAACAGTTTGTATAATGAAGTATCTGGGGCTTCTAGTTCTTCTGCAGCCAATGGAATAAAAGAAGGACAGTACACTCGTTGAAAGCCTATTGGTGAATCCCCAATCCAACGCAATCTCTCATGACAACTAACAGTTGCCCCTTTTGGCAGCTCTAGTTGTGAGCAAACCATAGGATCAGCTATAACCGTCTCCTTAAAAGAGTGCAATGTGGAATGTACCCCACGATCTCCATTTTCTTCAGAGAAACTAAGTAAAGTCTGTAATTGCAGTGATTCTTTTCGACTCAAAACAATTGTCCCTACACCATGAATACGCTGAACATAGCCTTCATCCACTAAAAGCTTCACCGCATTTCTAACGGTAATTCGACTTACATTAAAACGCTTCTGCAAGTCAGGTTCAGCCGGAAATAGATCACCTACAGGATACTTACCATTGATAATCTCTTGCTTTAATTCTTCATAAATTGCTAGATATTTAACACTGTTTCCTTTCATGAAACCTCACCACATCTGCTAATGAATTTGATAATTCTACAATATTAAAATCATTGGCCTTTTGAACAGTTTCAAATAAAGAAAGGAATTCTGGATCAGATAAATCAATAAATGCTCCCACCATTGAACCAACAATAGTTGCGATTGTATCTGTATCGTATCCAATATTTACAGCATCAATAACTGCCTGTAAAGCATTCCCTTTATTTAAGGACACGATTCCAAAAGCACTAGGTACCGCTTCTGAAATATGCAGCCCGCTACCAACGATTTGTGACAGTCGACGTAGTTTTTCTTCCTTTGTACCTACACCGTCTACAATATTATACGCTAGTTGTGTGCGCTCTACAACACTAGGCCCAGCCACTTCTCGAGAAACTTCCTTCGCTAATGCTTCTCCACGAACTGCTCCATAATAGCCAGCTGCTAATACGTCTTCAACAGTCGCATACTCAGCTAATGAAGCACTAGTCGCAGCTGCAACAGCACAGGCCCCAGAGATTGCCAAGGAGTTATCATGGGTTACTTGAGTGATAGTAATTGCTGCTTCAATTGCTCCTGTTAAATCGTTAGGGTTCAAAATACCTGCTGGAGCAATCTTCATTGCTGCACCATTCGTCGCTTTAGAAGCATAGTCCACTGTTACAGCACCAGGCAAAGGTTTCATTTTTAAAGAAGGATCTTTGTACATCGCTACTGCACTTCGAGTAGTTGGTCCAGCAAAGCGGTCAAAGTACCAAGAAACATCTGACCATTTTAAAATAGCTTTGATCACAGTTTCCTTATCTAGCGTTCCCCCATTTTCTAAAATCGCTTGGCAGAGAAAATAGATTTGAGAGAAATCATCTGTAACCTGTCCAGCCTCATTCCCTAAAGCAAAAGCCGTTTCACCAGGCTTGCGCAGTTCAGTAACCGGTCCTCCGAACTGTTGGCGAATCTGATCAAAGGATAAGTTCTCTGTTACCGCCCCCATCGCATCGCCAATTGCTGCTAGACCTAAAATCCCTTGAATTTTTGTTTGTATTGTCATTATTTGTTTCCTCCCATTTTGTTAATAGCTGACATTTCTGCTTCTGGATCTTTCACGCCTAAAATTAGTGTTAAAATCAATCCACCCACAAAAGAAATGATTAAACCTACGATATATGCCCACAATGTCGGGCCAGCAAAAGCTGGAATAGTCGTTAACCCACCAAATACAAAGGCATTACCGATTACATTAAAGGCTCCCATGAATGCTCCACCTAAAGCTGCACCTAAACAACCAGCAATTAAAGGTGTTTTAAATTTCACCCCTAAACCATAGATAGCTGGTTCAACAATTCCTGATAGAAGTACTGAGGTGATCGCTGTTAAAGAAAAGTTTTTCAGTTTTTGATTGCGAGACCGCAAGAAGATAGCAAAGGCTGCACCCGCCATACCAAAGTTTGCATTAGCCCCATAGGCAATAAACGGCGAAGAACCTGTCCGAGCGATTTCTGGAATAATGACCATTGTATTCGGTGCCCAATGAACTCCAAACATAATGAGAATGTTCCAAATACCGCCAATTACTGCCCCTGTAACAATTTGATTAATACTTGCCAACCAGCCAACAACATTGGCGATACCAATACTTAAATAATTACCAATCGGTCCAAAAATACCTGCAGCAATTGGTACTAATACCAACAATAAAACGGTTGGAATAATAATCATGTGTAAACTATTCGGCAATTTCGCCTTCATAAAGTGTTCCATTTTTGATTGAAGCCAAATCGTTAGAATAGCTGGAATCACTTGACTCGTATAATTAAATACTGGAATTGAAATACCTAAAAATGAAACCATGTTTCCCCCGTCGCCTTGGATTAGCTCTATAAATCCAGGCATGATCAAAGCACCCATAACAGCCATTGCAATGAATGGACTGGTTTTAAAGCGATTGGCAGAGGTTACCGCAACGAGTAATGGCAAGAAATAAAATACAGAAGTTGCAGCCAAGGTAAGCACTAAATTAGTCGTACTTTCTGTTGATAACCAGCCTAATTCATTTGCTAAAATTGTGAAGCCGCGAAGCAATCCTGATCCAGCGAGCAACGGCAGCAAAGGAGAAAATATACTGACTACCAATGCAACAAAATCATTTAACAAGTGCCGTTCCTTCTTCACTTCTTCAATCGGATGCTCTTTTACATCTGATTCTGTTCCTAACTCCTTCAAGAACGCTTCATACACTTCACCAACCGTGGTTCCAATGACCACTTGAATTCCTGATTCTTTATCTACAACGCCAGTCACTCCTTCTAGTGCCTCTATTTGCTTCGCATCAACGAGTGCATGATCCCTAAGCTGCGGTCGTAATCTGGTGGCACAATGAGTGACTGAAACAACATTGTCAGCCCCTCCCATTAAATCAAGCAACTGTTTAGCCAAAGCCTCTGTCTTCCCCATCATTATTGACTCCCTTCCATATTATGAACAGAAACACGATACACAACCAGATAAGACGTTATAACGTCTTATCCTCAAGACGAGTATACCTTAGCTGGATCAAAATGTAAACGTAAACACAGAAATTTCTCCAACAAAAAAATGCTCTCGTTAAGAAAGCATTTTTCACTAGACAGCTATTTTATTGAGTTATCGCGCATTTACGCTTCTTTTTCTTTGTACAAAATCCCTTTATCTGCCAAAGCTTGAGTAATTCGCTCAAAATCTTCTTGGGTTTCATAGGCAATTGTATGCAGATGGATACCATCTGTTAATTCTGATAAGAAGCTGGCATTAGATGATTGGTAATTTTTCAAGAAATCATCTACCTCTCCTTGAGTAGTAATGTGTAGGCCGCCAACTAATTCTCCGTATAAAGGATGCTCTACAATTACATCAACAATCTCTCCGCCTGCTGCAACAATCGTGCGCAGTTCTTCTTCTGCTTGGTTTTTATCGTGTTGAACCGCAATTTTACTAAATAGCTGAGTGGACTTGCGCTCTAGCAAATAGCCGCGAGAAGTTGCGATAATATTCTCACCTGCAGCTCTTAGCAAGGCTACATCTCCTACAATAATTTGGCGGCTTACATCATATTTTTTGGCAAAGCTGCTGGCACTTAACGGTTTTTCTGTTTCTCCCAGCTCTTTCAAAATTGCTTTTCTACGTTTAATTCCGTCTTTCATTTCATTCACCTAACTCTTTAGATTGGAAATTTCTAGATTGCTTCATAATATCTTGGAAGGTCGCTACCATGGTCTCTTCAAACAAAGGATTTTCAACCCGCTGTGCTACTTTTTCTAAGACAGCATCTTCTCGGCTTTGATCCAGAATATCTTTTTTGTTTTCCTTTTTATAGGCGGTGACTTCTGTTACTGCCTGTAGTCGTTTTTCTAACAATGCCACTAATTGTTCATCAATAGCATCGATTTTTTTACGAGCTGCTTCGAGCTTATTGGCTTTGTCATCCTCATCAATGGTCCGAATAATTCGAGCTGGATTTCCCCCAAGCACCACATTGTCTGGAAATGATTTGGTTACTACTGAACCAGCTGCGACTACCACGTTGTTTCCTAGCGTCACACCTGGCGTAATTACCACTGAACCACCAAACCAAACATTGTCGCCAATAGTAATCGGTTTGCCAAATTCCATCCCACTGTTGCGCTTCACTGGTTCAACCGGATGAGTCGCTGCGTACAGTTGGCAATTAGGACCAAACATGCAATTATCACCAATAGTTATCGGGCAAATATCTAGAAAAATACTGTTAAAGTTGCAGTAGAAATTTTCGCCCACCGAGATATTGTAGCCATAATCAAAGGAGATAGTCGGCTCGATGTAGACATGATTGCCCGTTTTACCAAAGGTTGATTTGACGATCAGCTCTCTTTTGGCTGCATCGGTTTCGCTATTGATTGCTCGCATTTTCACTCGGGCATCTTTACGATCAGCCACCAATTCGGGATCACCTGCAAAATATAAATCTCCGGCAATCATTTTCTCTTTTTCTGTACGTTCCATCAAAATCCTCCTATAGCTGTTCGAAAACAGTACTGCCATCGGCTTCTACAAAGTCATGCATCATCGGAACATGGATCGGTGTCCGATTGATAGCCAGCACTGCGGCATTTTCGTTCTTTTCATAAATTAAATCACAAAACGGATGGACTTGAAAGCTTGTTCCAATGATTACTAACAAATCTGAAGCTTTTACCGCTTGAATAGCTTGGCTAATGGTATCATCGGTAAAACCTTCGCCATACAAAACAATCCCTGGTCGAATCTGCCCTCCGCAATTTTCATGCTGATCATTCTTCAAATATTCTTGCCAAGGCACCGTCTGCCCACACTTGCGGCAATAGCAATCATAAAGTGAGCCGTGAAAATTCACCAAGTGTTGACTGCCGGCTGCTTGATGCAGACCATCAATATTTTGCGAAACAATCCTGATCGGTTTACGTTTCTCCAATGCTGCCATCTTTTGATGAATTACGTTTGGTTTGGCAGTCGGATGGTACAACGCTTTAACAAAGGAATAGAATTTCTCCGGTTCTCGGTCTAAGCAATCAACACTCAATAAATACTCCGGTGCTTCCATACCATGATAAACACCTTTCAAGGATCGATAATCTGGTACTCCTGATGGCGTTGAAACACCTGCTCCAGTTAAAAAGGTAATGCTGCTTGCCGCTTGTATTTTCTGCACTGCTGCTTGAATGGTTGTTTCCACTTTTATCACCTCGTATCTATTATACTTCTACTGCATGGTAAAACAAAAACACCTCCCAGCTTGAGGAGGTATAGGTACTGTTGCTAATAAAAAAGGAACACCATCATTATCACTTGGTAACTTCTGATGCTTAGGTGTTTACAGTGTCCCCGTTTCCTTATTGTAATTGTCGTTCCAGTTCTTTTACTTGTTCAATAGATAACCCGGTGCCTTGAGCTACTTGTTCTGGGGATAGACCCATTTTCAAGAAATTAATTGCCGTTTCAATTTTATTTTCTTCTCTGCCTTCTCTTCTAGCAGTGGACAGTTCTGCATTCCGGATCGCTCGACCTTTGTCGATCTTTAACATCAACACTTCCCCCTCCTCTTCTCGTCCACACATCTACATACAGCACATAAAAAAGGAATTCCGCAATCATCAACTCCTAATGCTCTGGACTCGCTATATTCCCAGTCACTTATTCTAATTGTCGTTCCAGTTCTTTTACTTGTCCAACAGACAACCCGGTCCCCTGAGCTACTTGTTCTGGGGATAAACCCATTTTTAAGAAATTAATTGCTGTTTCAACTTTATTTTTGGTCTGGCCTTCTTCTCTGCCTTCTCTTCTAGCAGTGGACAGTTCTGCATTCCGGATCGCTCGACCTTTGTCGACTCGCATAATCATTTTCTTCTCCTCCTCGTTTAATGAGTAATAATTAACCTTCTTCTGGGCATCCTTCAAATACTGAGGGGCATGCTCTGCCACTTGGCCAGTTTTGAAAAATTGCTGCCAGTGGTAAACAGGGCTGTCTGTTTCAATGTTTTTATTTTTCAAGCTAAGAAAACATAAGCGATGGATTTTTTGGCCTTGGCTGCCTAAAAAAGGTCTATGAGTTTTGTCATTGTGGTAGCTAATATTTTGCAACGCATCCTCATCTTTAGGAAACATATGAAAGTCAATGATGTTTATGCCGTATGCAGCGCGCAGAGTAGAAAATTGGTTATCCTCTTCAAAAGCTTCAGCATCTTCATCACCATAAGGGGAAGCATACGCAGCGGACAAATAAAAGACTGCACGTTCTCTGAAAAAATCATGGCTGCGGACCTGCATTTCTTATGTAAAGCTTTGCATAAGAAATGTTATGAAAAGTAAATAGTTATGTAAAGAACATCAAAATAGTGCCCGTAGATCAACTATCGTGATGCTCTTTACTTTACATAACTAAAGTGAAGTTTTCAACCATTCAACCAATTCTGATTTTTTTTCGTCCGTATACTTTGTATCAGAATGAACTTCTGAATAGTTTTTTTCCAATATCCTTCGCTTTATTTCTGGGTTTACCCTTGCATAAATTTCTGTCGTATTCACTGAGGCATGTCCTAATAAATCTCGGATATAAATCAAATTAACCCCAGCTTCCAACAAATGCATGGCTTTACTATGCCTCAAACTATGGTTGGAAATTTTTTTGAGAAATAAGTGTGGATTCTCCTGTCGAGCTTTTTGGATATTTTTATCCAATATATACTGGACGCCTGCTCGGGTCAATTTCTTATTTACATTATTTCGAAAGACGTATTGTTCTGAAGAAATATTCAGATTTTGATCTTTAAGGTATTCCCTCAGTAAGTCACGGACTTCTAATGAAAAAGGTATTTGACGATATTTAGCGCCTTTTCCAAGAACCTCCACTGAAGGTGGCGAAGAAAAGCGAATATTACATATTTGGGTCTCAATTATCTCTTGAACGCGACAGCCTGTATCATACATAAAGGATAATAACGCCTTTTCTCTGCGCCCCTTTTTAGTAGTATTATCAGGCATAGATAAAAGTATTTTTAACTCTTTTATTGTTAAATATGCTATTTGTTGAGTGATCTTTTTTTTGCTAGGAATGTCTGTTATTCTTTCCCATTGACTCAAAAAGGCAAACTCTTTTCGTTTTAAATAATTCGCAAAACTTTTTAAGCAACCTAAGCGTTGATTTCTTGTATTGATACTATTTCCACGATTTTCTTCTAAATAGTTGAGGAACCTTTCAACGATTGCTTCATTAAAATCTTCTAGCTTTATGTTGTCAGAAGTAATTCTTTCGTGCGTTGCTAAATAGTCAAAAAAGAGCACGAAAGTGTCTCGATAAGATTCAATAGTCTTTTTTGAGCAACCTAAGAATTTAGTTAAATAACTTGAAAAATAATTCATCACATAAAATGAAAAGCCATGCATGTCAATCTTCCTCTCCTTGATAGAACAAGTTACCGATATACTTTTTCACTTTTGTGCTCACATTTTTATGTTGCTGAACGGTTAGTCGTAAATAGTTTTCAGTTTGAGTCAGGTGTTCATGTCCTAAATAAACAGACAATAAAGGAAGTGCGGCATAAAGATCAATTCCTTCTTTTTCTGCCTTTTCAAGCGCATGAATGGCAAACGTATGACGTAAGTCATGAATTCGAGGTAAATTACCGCCCTGTCGATATGGAATGTAAGAGTCTACTAGTAGTTTCCTATATCTACGATATAGAGACCCTATAGAATAATGTTCGTCATAAGAATTCGGGTGATGAAAAATGAATTGGTTAGGTTCTAAGTGGGAACTGTAAGAGGTCATATAGCTTTGTAATTGTGCATGCACACTATCAGATAATGGAATGATTCGACTTATATGATTTTTAGAATCAATGATTTCAATAATCCCTTGATCCACTTTACAATGTTTTTTCCGTAAATGCAGTCCTTCGGAGCGACGCAGACCACAAGAGTAGTACAAAATGAATAATAAGGTAAACGCATCATTTGAATAATCCTTTTGATTGACGATCTTTTTTAGATTATCAAATAGACGGATAATCTCCTCGTGAGTAAAAATGTAAGGGACAAAAGAGCTTTTCAGGTATCTCGGTTCAAATGGATCAATATAAATATTTGGATAACCCATGTCAGTTAATATATGACAAATATCACAGAGTACTTTGATTCGCATGTTATGGTAGACTTTTCCTTCATTGTCAGTTTGTTCGCACCATTTCTCATACATTTCCTGTGTAATAATTGGTTTCGTTGGTTTAAACTGACTGAGAAATTTTGCAATTCGTCTATAAAAACCAACATAGCAGTCGCCATAATCATAACCTATTCCTCGTTTGTATTGAATAACACGCTCAAATGGTTCGTTGTAAGGTTCGGCGAACTTATAATTATAAAAAGACATAAGGCACCTCCAAAGAAAATTCTCTTAATTTGGTTTCGTCAATGGTCAGATATTTCTCTGTCGATCTTATTTGCTTGTGTCCTAGAACATTAGAAATTGCGCTAATTGGAACTGACTCCTGCATCAAATTTGTCGCAAGTGAATGTCTCATGGCATGGGCCCCCGCATGCTTACCAGTAATATCAATTTCTGCTCTTAGAAAGACTCGTTTAACGATAGAAGAAATTCCACCAATAGAAAATTTGTGATAGGGAGCACAGCTAATTAAAAAAATATGATCCAAGTCCTCATTGACCGCTTTTCTGCTGTTCTTAATGTAATCTAACAAGGCAAATTTCATTTCGGGCAATAATGGAAGTGTCAGAGGTTCGCCGCTTTTCTTTTGCCTGATAAAGAAAACATCGTTTTCCCAATCAAGTTGCGCAAACGTCATCTCTAATAAATCAGATGCACGTATTCCAGTATAATAAAGAGTTGTAATAACTGCCATTTCAAGTTTACCTTGAACAGAGTTTATATCGATAACATCAAATGCTTTTCTCATATCTTCTTTACTATAATAAGATAATATAGATAATCTCTGACTAGAATGGATAACTGGAAAGATAGAATACCCAGAAAACGGGCAAATTTGTTTATCAAACATCCAATCAATTGCTTGTCTAAGATTTCCACGATGTAAATCCTTAGTATTTGGAGAGCTTTCTAAACTATTGATGAATTGATGGACAAGTGTAGTAGATAGTTCTCTAAATGAATAGACCCGGTTTTTATCTAAAAAAAGAAGGAATTTTCCCATTGTCCATAACTTATTTTTTTTTGCTTGCTTCTGACAAGTGATTAAATTATCTACGAAATCTTTGTATTCTAAATAAAAATCTAAAAATGCAGTAGGGATATTTGTATAAGCCGTGTTGTGATGTCTTAATAAGTAATTTCCAGTGTGATAAAATTCAAACAGTAAAAGTACGGGGCGGCGAAGAGTAAATTGTAATTGGCAGTTAGGGGCATCTAAATCAAAGTCGAAGGATTCTTTAAAAAAATTTCGAGCTTCATTAGAGTTCACCTTCTGAATATTTCTCTTAACACAGAAAGTTTCAAAAGTATGACCAATCCATAAAAAATGATCCAGTGTATTGTCGGAATATCCATCGCCTTTCATTTTTTTGATAAGTTGATTCATAGTAGGAACAATCTGATCGGTATCCATGTAAAAACCTCCTTTTCTTTTATTTGGATACAAATCAACTGTACCACCATCTTTCATTATGTGAAGAAAAAAAGTGAATAGACATTGACAAATCAACGTCTGTTCACTCAACTTTACATAACTATTTACTTTTCATAACATCTCGATAGTCACCTGCGTGCCATCATTGCTGGCAGCCAGCACGTCCACCTCCGTGTACTTCAGCTTGTTCTCATCCTCCAAAGATTGTTTGTAGCTGTCAATGTGATAGGTGTCTCTAGGCGTCAGGGTCTCAAATTCCTCGCCAAGAACATCTCTGACAAAAGCTTTTAGAATGTGATTGGTATCCTTAGATGTAAAAAGCTTGTGAAATAACAGATCGTTGGTTGGTAAATAGTTGGGCATTTTTTACGTCCTCTCTGGCTAGAGAAGGATTCACCTTAAGTATAGCACGGGTTTCCTTACTCCATCAAAAAATAGTTGTTCATTATATAAAGTACGCAAAAAAGAACCTTTTTGATTTAATTTCAAAAAATAGTTCTATCTTTAGCTATTAGCATTAATCAAACATAGGATGAGTTCGCTGAATATCCTATCAAAATATTGCTTCCAGCGATCCTCAATTAAAACCTCCGCACAAAAAACACCTCCCAATTTTGAGAGGTGCTCCACCATTAATTTGCTGCTTTAAGTTCCTGTTTTTCTAAAAAGTCTTGGATGTCACTGAAAGAATCAAAAAGTCCATCAGCCTGTTCTTGTGAGAAGGGGAATCGTTCTTCCCGTTTCGCCAAGGTATACATCCCTGCTCGTGTCGCAGACTCAATACCGTAATTAGAATCCTCAATTACCAGACATTCTTCTGGTGTAAGACACATTTTTTTTGCAACTGTTTGATAAATCTCTGGATGCGGTTTGGACGCTTTAAACATGTCACCACTCAAGATCAGTTCAAAATAATCCTTAATCTGACATTGTGTCAGGGCAGCCTCTATTTTTTCAGGTGCTCCTGAGGAAGCTAAGGCTAAACGATATCCTTGAGACTTCAACCATTCCAAGATTTCGACAATTCCATCATTTAGAATCTCAGTAAAGTCAATGGGCCGATCCGCATAATAAGCACCAAACCGTTTGTAATATTCCTTAAATGATATTTCTTCCTTACAATAGGTAGAAATAATTTGGAAAGCCATCTTTTTATTCCCGCCCACCATTTTCATCAGTGTTTCTTCTGGAATAGTTATGCCCAAGTGCTGCAAATATTCCTTCTGCCTAGCGAACTGTAACGGTTCTGTATCAACGATGACCCCATCCATATCAAAAATTACGGCTTTAAAAGTCATTTAGCTTTTTCCTCTTGCAGTTGTTGATACGCAGTGACAATCTTATCGACCACTTCATCGTCAGCAGCTCTGTTTATATATTTTGCAACGGTTGCTCTTACGCCATCAGCAGCTATATCCTTCTGAATAGTTACAGCACTTTCATCCTCTGGTTCGCTATAAGCAAAAGCACAAGCTAAGGCTTTTGCGATCCCATCATAATTAATATCATATTTTTGACACAAGCGAATGACTCCCATGAAGCGATCTTGTGGACCAACCTTTCTAATTGGATCGTAAGCCACACGATAAATCGCATCCGGCATTTCATTTTTAGCTTTTGGTAAATATTCCAGCTCACGAATTTCTTCACGAGTAACAGGATATTCAAATAGAACTGCATGTACCGTTGCATCGTGAACAGCCTTAATTAAGGCAGCAACATCTGGATCAGCCTGAGCAGTAACAATATCGTCATACCCTTTTAAGTACCCGTAGTAAGCCGTAGCAGCATGTGGTCCATTAATGGTGAAGACTTTAATATCCTTCAGCATTTCAACATTTTCTCGGACATCTAACCACTTCACATCACTGAAGTCTGAATAGACTGGTCCTTGAATGATTAACGCAGCCACAGCTGTAGTTACCAAATCTGTCGAATAGGCCGTTTCCGCATCAGTAGAGCGACGAACGATCGAGTCACGGACAACCACATTTTTGTCAAACCAGTTTTTAGCTTCTTCAGATCCTAAGTTGTCTCTGAAATATGCTGTAATTTGATCAATAATATGGTTTTTATTGGTTAAGCAAATCAAGGTTTTCTTGCCTTCAGGATTCACTTCATACTGCTTGTCAAAGCACTTAGCCAAGTATTTAGCCGACGCTTCAAAATCTTCTGGATATAATGGAAGCATTACTAAATCAGTGTTAAGAAAACTATCCATTACTGAGTATTCCTCATCAGTTACAAAGGCTTTATAGCCATCAATTTTGTTCATAAATACATCATCAGTTGTATGAACTCGTACATCAAAATGCCCTTCTTTATTCAGTTCGTCAATTACTCGAGGGTCACTATCTAAAAAGGTGATGTTCCAGCCTGCATTAAAAAATGTTTCTCCTACAAATCCTTTACCCAATCTCCCAGCACCAACGATAAGTACATTTTTCATCCTACATTCTCCAATCCTGCGATCTATTTTGCAAAAACATCCATAATTTCTTTTGCCGTTACGGCCCTGCGAATCCGTTCTACCTTCTCTTCATCAATCAACGAACGAGTAATCACACTTAAAATTTCTAAGTGACTATTGTCCTTGCCAGCGATTCCGATAAAGACATAAGCAATTTCTCCATCTGGAAAAGCCACGCCCTCCGGCACTTGCACAATCGAGACCCCTGATTCCTTAATGGCGCCTCGGGATTCTTCTAACCCATGAGGGATGGCTACATGATTCCCAACATAAACTGGTAAGCGTTGATTGCGTTCAAGCATCTGATCGATGTAATCCTTCGTTACATAGCCTTGCTCGACTAAAAGCTGGCCCGAAGCAACGATAGCTTCTTCTACATTTTCAAAGCTTTGATTAAGCACGATATTCGCTTCATTCAAGATTTTTCGATCAATTATTGCGGTATCTTCATGAGCTTCAGTTGTCCTGTTAACCTGACCATGCTGATTTCGTTCTTTTACGAAGGCAATGGCCTCATCATAATCACTTTCCTTTAAAAAGTTATTGATCGGAATATAGGCAATTTGATCATTATCCCCACTAATTTTGGCTCGTTCAATCAACGAATCCAACGTTATAACTAAATCTGCATCCGAATCAATTTTGTTCGCCGAAGAGTTTACTACAGTGATACCTGTAAGATTTTCCTTTTTCAGTAGGTTCTTCAAAACAGAAGCCCCCATAGCACTAGATCCCATACCAGAATCACACGCCACAATAATTTTTTGAACAGCAGCATCCATTTCCTTCAATAAAGCTGTTTGCTTAGCGGACTGTTTCGCAAAATCTGCAACACTTTTTACCTTGTGATTACCCACGGCATACTCTTTGCCCTCTTCACCAGAACCGAACGTCTTCAACAGGAACATTCCGATCAGCGTCGAGACAATGAAACCAGCCAGAATCGAGACGAAGTTGGCAAATATCGCATCCTTCGGTGTCATCAGGGCAATATTTATCAAGCTTCCTGGAGAAGCTACCCCGATTAAGCCTCCACCCAAGAGTACTTGTAAATACAGCGAAACTGCTAGACCGCCCATTGTTGCAAAAACCATAATTGGATTTCCTAATACAAATGGGAAGTACACTTCACCAATACCCGCAATACCTGCAATGAACATTGCCATTGGCGCTGTATTTTTAGATTTCCCTCGGCCAAACAAAGCGATTGAGAACAGCGTTCCTAATAACGGTCCGTTATTAGTATCCACTAAGAACATAATCGACTTACCTAGTTCGGCAGCCTGTGCATACCCGATTGGAGCTAAAATGCCGTGGTTCACTACATTATTCAAAAACAATACTTGAGCAGGTGCCATAAAAATAGATAAAGCCGGAATCATGCGATTATCTGTTGCCCATTGCACACCTGCTGTCAAAACTGCTACTAGCCCACGAATCGCAGGACCTACGGATAAGAAAGCAACAATCGTAAAAATCGCACCAATAATCCCTAAACTAAAATTGTTCACAAACATTTCAAAACCAGGTTTGATCTTGCCGTCAATAGCCTGGTCGAATTTCTTCAAGACCCAAGCTGCCAGTGGTCCCATGATCATCGCACCACTAATCATAGTGATGTCTGATCCTACAACTACGCCCATACTGGCAAATAATCCAATAACTCCACCACGCTGGCCGTGAATATTGTAGCCAGCAGTGTAACCAATCAATAGTGGAAATACATAATTAAGAATCGGTCCTACTAGTTCATTTAATTGTTCGTTAGGCAGCCAACCATTAGGGATAAACAAGGCTGCCATTATTCCCCACCCAACAAACGCACCTAAGTTGGGCATTACCATGCCACTCATAAATCCGCCAAAGCGGCGGATTTTCGCTAAAATACCTGAGCCGCTTGAGCCTCCGCTGATATTCATCTCCATCACTTTAATCCCCCTTAACGAGTTGATTTTGCTCCAGTAATATTAATTGTTGTTCCTGAAATATACGAAGCATGATCCGAAGATAAATAGGAGATCAAATCGGCAATTTCAGTCATTTTTCCAGGTCGTCCTAATGGAATGGTATCCGTATAATTCCCGGTGTAATCATCATTTACAGCCTCTGGATCCACACCTCTCGTATAATTTAGCGCTCTGAAATTCTCTTCACTGTTCATAGGTGTCCGTTCATTTACTCCAGGTGCTACGCCAATAACCCGAATATTGAATGCTCCTAGCTCTTTTGCCCAAGCTTTAGTAAACGCATGAACTGCTGCTTTATTTCCTGAGTAGCAGCTCTGGCCTTTTGATCCTTCCAACCCTGCCTCAGAGGACATATTAATGATTACTCCTGATTTTTGCTTAATCATCACTCGCGCAGCAGCTTGCGAACAAAGAAAAACACCTTTTTGATTGACGTTGGTCATAAAATCAAAATCTTCTTCGCTTAATTCATACTCAGGCTTCTTCCCATAGTAATCGACTAACATTCGAGGACGACTAACCCCAGCATTGTTCACCAATACATCTATCCGTCCATATTTTTCCACCACTTGCTGAATCATGGATTCCACTGATTTTTTATTGGCTACATCACAAATCATTGTGTCGACATTGGCTTTCCCATCATGGTTGTTCGTTTCAGTAACATCTGCTGAGATAACCTGGGCACCATTTCCTGCTAAGCTATCCACCATCTTTTCACCTAATCCCATACTTCCACCTGTGACAATCGCTACCTTACCTGACAAATCTAACCACTTTTCTGACACTTCGGACACCTCACAAATTTTATTTGATAACCCAGGAGCTCTACTAAGCTATCTTTTCGACATTTTGAAAACGTTACCCATGTCTTTGACATCATTGTAAACGGTACACGTGCAAAAATCAATACATTTTTTGCACGTTCGTTCAATATTTTTGCACATTTTGCGTAAGTAGATTTATTACGTAGTATTTTTATGGTAAAATAGACAGGAAAATGAGTGGTTGGAGGGGCATATGTTAAAAAGAGAAAGACAACGCCTAATATTGGAAGAATTAAGTGTAAAGAAAAAGGTTCTTGCAGCAGATTTGAGCAAGCAATTCCATTGTTCGGAAGATACCATTCGAAGGGATCTTAGAGAGCTTGATCAGCAAGGATTACTAAGGAGGATTCACAGTGGGGCTATTAGCCTGGGTCCAGCAGTAACAACTTTTGAACAGCGATTAGGTGTAAATACCGATCAAAAACAATCCTTAGTACAAAAAACGCTCCCGTTATTAACGGAAGACAGCATTTTATTGATCGATGGCGGCACTACCAATTTAGAACTGGTGAAAGCTTTACCAGAAGACTTTGCAGCTACCATTATTACCAACTCACCGTATATCACTATCGAAGCTATCAAAAGAAAAAATATCGAAACTATCGTACTAGGTGGTATTATGGCTAAACGTGCAGCTGTCAGTCTTGGAGTGGAAGCATTAGAAGCGCTAGACACATTAAGAATTGATACTTACGTGATGGGTATTTACAATCTCGATCCTGAGAAAGGCATGACCGTTCATAGTCAACAGGAATCACAGGTAAAGAGGAAAATGACGGAGGTCTCTGATGAAGTAATTGGGATGGCCTCTGCTGATAAATTGGGCGTTTACAGTAACTACATTTGTTGTGCAGCCGAAGCAATCAATGTTTTAGTAACAGATTCAAAGGATAACGCTATGCTAGAGAAACTCGAGAAGAAACAGATCTCAATAGAGCGAGTACGAAGATAAGCCACAAAATAAAACCAAGCCTATTCATAAAGTTGAATAAGCTTGGTTTCTTTGCATTAGTAAGCCCCCCCTGATTGAGAGGTGTCTCTACTATCGACTATATGCTCGACTCCGTGTCTGCTTTTTAGCTAATCGTTTCACTGGTCGTGTATCATGAACCAGCTTGCCCTTTTCCAGATGGACCACACGATGAGGGAACCGACGAATCAGCCCATGATTGTGCGTGGTCATCACGACAGTGACACCTTTACGATTGATGCGTTCCAACAGCTGGACAATCTGCTTCGCATTAGCTGCATCCAGATTCCCCGTGGGTTCATCCGCTAATAAAATGCGCGGTTGGTTGACAATCGCCCGTGCGATTGCTGCCCGCTGTGCTTCCCCACCTGAAAGCTTCATGGCATGACGCTTGTGAGTCAAGCCCACTAAGTGCAGGATCTGATTGACCTTCCTTGGAATCTGTTCTGGCGGCGTATTAACGATATCTAATGCATACACCAGATTTTCCTCAACGGTCATTTGCGGCAATAAACGGAAATCTTGGAAAACTACACCGATTTCTCTTCGCAAATAAGGAATTTCTTTACGCTTTAAGGTGCTCAGCTGGTGTCGATTGACAAAAATTTCACCTTGTTCAGGAACTAAATCTTTGTACAAAAGCTTCAACAGGGTTGATTTCCCTGCTCCAGAAGCGCCAGTAATATAAACGAATTCTCCAGAAGGAATCACTAAATTCACTCGTCTTAGAATGGGGATTTGCTGCTTCTTTATTTTCACTGCGCCATCGATTTTAACTCGACGCGGTTCAGTGATGAATTTACTCACATTTCTCATTTCAATCATGTTATCACCTCACTACTTGGGATACGCTAAATTCTTTCAGTCGGTTTTGAAAAGTTCTTCTTGCCGCTGATCATCGAAAACTACTAGTAAAAGTATACCATATCCCACCAGTCGGTTAAACGTCATTCAAAGATGTGAAAACTAAGCTTAGCCTAAATCGAAAAAAAGTTATACCGTTTTAACTCTTTCTAAACAGTCTATTCACAATTCGGTCATATCTTCCAGGTATTATATATTCATACCAACAAACAACCCTAACACTTTTTCATTTTTAACTCCTTTGCTAGTCGGCCACCCACCGACTAGCTTTTTTTGTTTTCGATTAGGTGTTGTAGCTTATTCTCACTTTTTCAGTCAACACAATTTATCGTCCACTTTGAGTATTTACTTCTCTTAGAAAGAATATCTCTTATCTTCTTCCCATCAGAAAAAACGCTCAATCATCATTCGATCAAGCGTTCCTATAATTAATTTGTCGCGTAATACATCTCTTCCATCTGCTGAGATTCCACAAGCCAATAGTCATAGAATTCGCTGCTTAACTTATACCCTCGTCCCCACAAAGTAATGATGGCTTCGCTGGTAAATCCATGCTGTTCAAATTTACGTTTTAATTTATTAATCAAACAAGATAACTGACTCATATTCGAGGAAGTATCCCCATCACGCCAAAGGTGATCACACAACTCTTTTCGAGACAAGATACCACTCTTTGGGTAGGCTTCCACTAAGCATTCAAACACTTTTTTCTCAGTTTTGGATAGACTCTTTAGCAAAAGCTTTCTATTGTCATACTTCGGACCTTCCCCCATATGTGGGAAGGAAAGAATCGGATTACCTGAGGCCATTTCCTGCTCCAACTGACGAGTCAAGTCGTTTATCTTTTCCCGCAAGCTCTCGTAGCTGGTATCCTTCGTCAACCAGTCCGCAATCCCCTGTTCGTGCCAGTGCGACTGTTCCTCTTCGTTTGGATAGTTCTCCACAATCCGTAACACCTTGAGCGGATATTTTTTTAATAGGGTTAACAGCTGTTCTACTTCTGAATGACACAAGCTCTCGCTCAAGATAACTCCCTGAAAATACGAAATAAACGGATTGACGGTGCCGTTCTGTAAACGATGAAGCATATCCGCCGAACACAAAATTTCACAGTTCATTCGCTGCAGCTTATTAATAATGTTTTCTTCGGTCAAGGTATTCTTGGTTAAAATAAGTACATGTTGCATGGGGATTCCCCTTTTCTTTATGTTTTTGAAGCGTTCTTTTCTTTGTTTGGCGGCTTAGTTTCAGATTCCTCAGTATCAATCAAAACATTCCATAAAATAATCAGTGTTACTGCCACACAGATCGCTATTTGAATCCACAATTGATCAAAATATGATTCCGCCAACTTAATGCTAAAAATTGCCAATAGAAAACAAATAACTAGAACCATTGCCAGCTGAAGTTGCTTTAGCTCTTGCTGTATGCGGTAAGCTGTCTCCAGCGGTACCCGCTTTTGTTGGGCCACCTGACGGATCGAGTGCTTGCCCACTAAAAGCCAAATAATCTCACGATACAGCTTGCGTGCCTCCGGTTCTTTACTAAATAATGAGTAAGCATCCTTACTGCGATCCCGTTCCTTGCCAGCCTTCACCAGCACCGGATGCAACAAGCGATCATTGCGCAGCGACCAACGAAAAATCTGGCGCCATTCCTCCATATTCAGTTGCGGTAAATTCAACACATCCAAGGTAATTTCCCGCTCCTCCAACTGATCCAAGCAAGCTAATAATTGGCGATAATCGCGAGAAATTACTTCCCATGAAGCAATCACCAGATGATCTCCTGGCTGAGCAAAATTCAGCAGTGCTTGAAATTCACTGGTAGGCGAATTCAGGGCCTCTACCTCCTGATGCCCATCAGAGAAAAGTTCGTCCACCGGATAATCCTCCAGCATATCCAATTGTTGGGTAATCTGATACCCGCGTGCATAGCCAAGATTCATCGTGTCCTTCCTCTTTCTGTCGGAGTTTTTCTCGCAGGTGCCGACTGCTGGTTCGTTCGCAGCAGTCGAGCAACCTTCATTTGCAAGTCCCGTTGACCCTTCATCAGCGAGAATAGTAAATAGCTTTGGACCAATACAATCAGGCCTAGCACTAGCAATAATAAATAGACCATTGCATCACTCCTCGCCTCTTTCGTTTATTTGGTTTTTATTTTTCCTAAATCATTCTTCTTATAGTCCCAACTATACGGCTGTGGAGTTTTCGGATTATCTTGTCCATCTACATTCGGCTGAACATAGAAGGTCACCCAAAATTCTTCCCCTTGATTTAACTCATTTTTGCTTAACTGCAACGGTCCTGCCGTATAGGCACTGTGGTTCTCATGACTTGCACCATTCGCATCGGCAAGTTGAGTCGTTTGGTAATAGCCCAACAGGTTATAAAACTCTGGAACAACCACCGACATCTGAACTTGATCAGCTAAATCAGTCAACTGATCTGTATCCACTGCAATATCAGTGAAGCCCGGTTCATCTGCTAATAGACCAGACTTCCCAGTCAGATTGGCCTGATAATCTGGATCAACAGCTGGATTGCCACCATTATTTTTTATGTTTTTGATGTCAAAATAGCCTTCAGTTGGCACTACAATCTCACCAGATTCATTCAAGACTACTTGTCGAACATGGAATAGTACATTACCTGTTAAGGTGATATCCAAATGTCCGATCGTCTCATTACCAGAAATTGAACCATCCTTGTGATTGGCATCCAATGGCCCATCCCATTTGTAGGTCACTGAAGGTGTCACTTTCCCTGGTGCTAAGGCATCATGAATGGTTGGTAAGCTAACTACTAATTTGTTTGGATTATTCGTTGCATCCGCCAAGGTTGGCAGTTCTGCACTAGTTTCATTAGACGCATCAAAGTAGTCGTAGACCTTTACATTACCGTTCTCTAATACCTTGTTATTGGTCTGTGTCTTACGTAAACGATACGGAATAGTATAATCATCCGCATAGTAAACAACGCCATTGGTATCCTTCGGTGTTATAGCCGGATTGGTTTTAGTATTCGGCAACGTATTTTTCGTTGTTGCAAACACCCAAACCCGATTCCTAATCGTAATTCCCGATACGCCTGTTGTGTAGGTTACATCCACCGGGTAAGGCTTCGCAACAGTTGCTTCTCGCAAAGCTTTTAATTGGTTAGCATCCACCGTTACTTTACTTGAGAACTTACTTTCTTCCCCATCTTCATCTAAGCCTTCGCCATGGTCACCGTCTCCAGTACCATGGTTAACCAAATCCCAAGCAGTTGTCTTTGCGAGCTTCTTGAATACTTTATCTGCATCGGCAACGTTAAAAGTGGTCTCAAGATCAGCTAATGGAATATGGAAGTTTTGAGCATCCAAAGCAAATTTGTTATCAGGGTCGTCAACTGTTTGCGATGTTTTCTTGTTAATCCACCGAGAAGTTACCGATGCTTGCCCTTGTGAATCTGATACAAAATAGGTAATTAATTGTGGTCCAGCCTTCGTTTTATCAAAACCTAATCCACTCCAATCAATCGGTGAAGAAATACTTAAAGGATTCCTGTTAATTTTCATCTGTAATGCATTTTCTCGATCTTGTGGCGTTGCTCCTAGAGATGTATCGTTACTATCTACTTGGTCGTAAACATTTATCGCAGTATCATCAGACATTAAGCCATTTTCTTTGCCAGTAATCAACCAGCGATCTAGTGTGTTCCAATTTCGATAATTTGTAGGGCTAGGATTTGCTACAGCATTATTTGTGATATCTACAGTAATAGCTTTTTCACCCTTAATCGCAGGTGAATAGTCATCATTTATCTCTAGTACACCTATAAAACCCATATTTGAAGAAGGAGCTCCACTAGTTGCTGGTGGAACAGCTTCATGGTAAAGACTAAGTTTGTCTACAAACTTATCTTTATCTGCTGTTGATCCCCCCATAAATAGTTGGTTATTGCCCGAATCAATAATCTTAGTTGGAAGGACAAAGCCATTTGTTTCAAGTGCACGGACAGAGATAGTTTTCAAAGGTTCTGAATCTGTTATACCTTTCATCAGCCCAGAAATAAAATAGTTGGCCCCTGTTAAGTTATTAGAATAATAATCAGAGTAGAAATTATCAGTCAAAGATGATGTGGAACCAAAATATGAAATTGTTCCGTCACTATTATTAATTAGCTTAATCCGAGTCAATCTAGGAAAAGTTTGTATTTCTCTTGATGCATAAGTATTTAGATCAACTTCAATCAACTTAGTTTTAGGAGAATCTACAACCAAGAAATAAGCATGGTCATCTGTACAAATTTCTTCTAAAACTAGCAATTCTCTGTTAGTAGCATATGAATATTTTCTTTTCTTTAAGTTTTCTCCTGTTAAAGGGTCTTGAATATCCTCATTAGTATCGAATACTTGAAATGATAATTTTGAAGTAGTTTTCACACCATCATAGTGACTATTGCTAAAAGTTCCATATACTTTTCCATCATTATTATAAAAAATATTTGTAGGCGTAGTTACTACTTGCACACCTTCATTTGGTAAATTGATTTCTGGATCTGTATTCAATAAGTTTTCAACTGAAAACAAATAGGAAGAAGCACCAGAAAATCCAGATCCTTCCCAACCGTTGACGTTAATCGCCGCAAATGGAACTCGGTGCTTCACTTTTCCCTCGTGTGTTGAGTTAGAAGTGTTTATCCTACCTACAATTATTGAATCATCAGAATAAGTACTGAAAGTATTTACTTTTATATGGTAATTAGCTTTCATACCAGTATTGGGATTATCAGTAGTGGTTAACTTCACTCTATTAATACTAGCCGCAGTGTTCGATTCTCCACTTATCTCATATCTGAAGAATGAGCCATCCTGTGTTCCAACTAAATAAGCATTATTTGATACATTATAAAAACCTGTATTAATCCTCAAGGCAATATCAGTTGTCTTCCCTACTAAGTTTTCTGCTAATAATTGTCCCTCTTTATTGAACACAGCTACTTTGATCAATCCGCCTTTGTTGGATCCAGCAAAACCATACAATACAACATAATTTCCATATGTCGTTTTTTCAATTGCTCTAATTGCAACGCTTATTGTACCGAGTTCACTAACAGCTGCCCCTGTAGCATCTACAATCTTTTTTTCTAATATTGCTACTATTTCATCATTTTGCAGATAGTTATTAAATCTTGGGGTCTGACTAGTAAGTGATTGTTCAAAAACTGCGCCACCATCTATCGGTACATTAAATGCGTTATTCCCATTTTCATCTGTCACAGTGAGTGGATTTGTCGGATGCGCAGAAACTCTCCCATTATCATCTAGCAATTTCATACCGACAAGAACGGCACCCAACATCAATAGCATAAAACATACTAGTGCTAATGCTTTTCTTGCTTGTTTATTTTTCGATAAAAGAAAACGAATTCTTTTTATTTTCTTCATTCTTCTCGACTCCTTTTTCTCAACACTTATCAAATCAATGCTTTACACTTAAAACACTCACCTCATGAGTGTTGTTGCTTTTTATGAGAGGGATACAGAAAGCTGTATCCCTAATTGTTCCTCTTGATCTTTACTGTGATACGAAATTATTTTCTAGAATATTTTCTTCATTTTCAGGTAACTCATCCAATAGGTTCTGAGTTGAAAGCGGCTGAGGAATCCTGTCATTAAGTGGACAAACTTCTAGCTCAAACCTTAGTTCACATTTGTAATATTGGTTCAGGTTAACTACCCGTATTTTCAGAGTAGAATTTGGAAAGACATAAGTTGAACACCTAAAATTACGGTGATCACCATTGTAAATAGAATAAGGAAATGTGGTGTCTGAAATAGTTACCCAAGGGTACTTGCCGTATACACCACCTCCAGTGTCAGTTTCATAATAGAAACTTAGCCTATTGAACCCTCTCCCAATTTCACCATCAGGCAGCTGGAATTCCTCTTCATAAACCTCGCCCGCAGCTATTTCCTGATTGATTTCAATTATTTGTGGATGATCAACTGCATCAAAATCGATTTCAGCAGAAACTGAACCACTAGTTGCTGTAATTGTCGCGGTTCCTTCACTTAATGCTTCAACAACTCCAGTTTCACTAACAGTTAGAATTGATTCATCACTACTATGCCAAACGAGTGTTTTATCCGTTGCATTTTCTGGATAGAATTTTACTTGTGTTCTTACTTTTCGATCATTCCCTACATAAACCTCTTTAAACTCAGTTGATAACTCAATTCGCTCTAAAGGAATAATTGCCTCATTCACTCTAAGCTCACATGTTGCAGTTAAGCCATTACTTGTTCTAGCGGTTATTATTGCGGTTCCTTCACTAATACCGATGACTTCTCCATTCATAACGGTCGCGACACTTTCATCACTGCTGCTCCATCCAATGGTCTTATCATCCGTAGTATCTGCTGGCGTGATTGTGGTTTGTAAAACTTCTGAGGTTCCCTCGTCCAATTCTAATTGGTTCTTGTTTAAAGTAATGTTAGTAATATTCTTAGGCTTTTCGGAACCTTTTGGAAAGATATTTAACACATAGTTAGTTTTGTATGCTTCTTCATCTATATGATAGAACCTACGTAGTTTAGGTAATATATAGTAGCTCTTACCTGCTTCAAAGGAATAAGAAAAGTATTTTTGTTCCTCCTTTTTAAGATAAGTTCCATTCTCATCCCAGATCATGAATTCCCACACTTGATTTAACGCTACGTTATTTGGTCCCAATACTTCTCCATCAATTGTATATTCGCCACTAGATTCAGCTTTAAATTTGAAATAATCCAAATCAGAGTATTTGTAAAAGTAACCCCACTGGCTTACACTACTTTCAATCTGTGTTGCCGTCTCAAACTTATCCCCATGGTCATCAACACGAACAGTCTTTGCTTTATATGTCTGTCCGTTGTCTTTCGAATGGCAATAAATATCTACAGATCCTGATTTACGATATTTTGGTGAGTAGGGGTCTTTCAACTCCATATCTAAAATATCCGTATCTGAACTCGTATAGTAGATTTCTTTATTACTAGCATTTTCTGGTATAAATATTGGTGGTCTGGTAGAAAAAGATCTTCCTTTTTCTACATCTTCCACTTGGTCATTATTACTAAACTCAATTCGTTCCAACGGTACATAATTTTCATCTACTACATTCACCAAACAAGTAGCCTGTTTTCTGTTGTCATCAGTAGTAAACGTAATAGTTGTTTGACCATGATTCTTGCCTGTTACTTTTCCAGCGTAATCAACAGTAGCGATTGACTTATCACTCGTTGTCCATTTTCCTTCTTTAATCGTTGCATTGCTCGGCAGCACATTGACACTTAGTTGATGTGTCTGATCCTTCTCTAGCGAAAGTAATTGATTGGACAAGGAAACATCAGTCACTTCAACTTCTGCTTGACCTGTCACCCAAAAATCAATCATTTGCTTAGCAGTATTGGTAATTTTCGAACCGCCATTATTTGAAGTGTTTACCCCTCCTGAATGAATAGCAATCAATTCATTGTTTATGTTGTAGACAGGGCTGCCGCTATTTCCACCTGTTGAGTCAGCACTATACGTAATTCCGTTATAATATATCTGATTGACCGATCCTTTTCCTGTCCACATTGTCTTGTTTTTCTCACCAGGGTATCCAGTAAGAGTCACCGACTCCTGCAAGGAAATATTCTGCTGAAGTGGAAACCACCCCGTTTCCTCTCCTAGGTTACGATCCAGCTTAATTGCTGCTAAATCGTAGGAAGAATTGAAACTAGTTATCTTCGTCCATGAAGCTGCGCCTAAAATTTGTGCAGCCTCTGCATAATACTTGTTGTTTAATCCATCGAAACCCGCATGGACCTTCACATCCGTTGCCCAACCCTTAGATGAATTGAATAAAACATGTCCGCAAGTTAAAACCGTATCTTTAGAAACCATTGCTCCACTGGCGTAAGTTTGCGAACCATCTGCAAAAGTAATATCTAAGAATACAGTCCAGCGATAGGGTGCTTGCTCCAAATGTTCTCCACTAACTAACTCACGATCATCTGGTCCAATAATAATTCTTGGCTTAATTGTATTTTCTGCAGCATACGTATGACCTATGAATCCAACACTTGCCATGAGTGCTAGCAACAACCCTAACAGTATTTTTCTTTTCACTTTGACACCTCCTCAGAATTAGTAATTATTCGTTACCCCCACATATAATTTCTTAGTACCCATCAAATCAATGCTTTACACTTAAAACACTCACCTCATGAGTATTGCTTTTTTATTAAGAGGGATACAGAAAATTCTGTACCCCTAGTTATCGGTCATAGTCTTCAGGGTATTATTGATGGTTTTTAGTGGATCATCCGTTGGTACGGTTCCCTGCCACCAAGCCTTTTGATACGCCTCTTCATTACAGTTGATGGTTTCTACCTTCAATGACAATGAGAAAGTGGCACCATGGTATTGATCACTTAGGCTGCTGGAAAGCTTGACTGTCTTGAACAGACTCGTGGTAGGTTTCCCTGCAGGCACGGCTTCCTTTACATAGTAGTAATAGCCGTCTCCGCCATCCTTCCACTCACTTGTATTCAATTGTTCCAGCTCCAAATCCTTCCCAATCACTAACGGCAGTGTCCGGGTATTGTTGGGATCACCTGCGATTGTTGTCCGTACTTCAGGCAAGACCATTACCCGAACGAATTGCTTAATCGTTCCAGTATTTTTGATGGTGACATCCTTACCAATTGATTGGTCCTTCGGTATTTCAGTAATCGGCGTAAAGGCTTCTACCAATTTAGTTTCCACCTGGCCGATTTGGAAATCATTCACTTTTTCGTCTGTGTCTGTCATAGCTGCATACACCAGATAGCCGCCGCCAGCTACTAAAAGGATGGAGCAGATAGTGACTAATACATAGACAGCACGAACTGATTTTCTTCGCAAATTCATCCTGCTCCTCCTTTACTTCGCTAGTTTCCCTTGATACAGGTTATACACATAATCGGTTGAAACCAGACCCCAATCATCTAATAAAGATTTGGTTAGATCATGAGCATCCATCTCTGGTACCAGCTTGTACAGAGCACCTTTGTATTGATTGGCATACTCTGCACTTAACGACACACTGTCCAAGAGATTCTCGGTTTCTTCACCTGGCTTCAGCACCTCTGAATAATAAAAGTAGCCGTTTTCGTAATACCAATACTTCGTTGTTCCAGGCGGTACCGTTGAATCAAACACTTTTCCTGCTTGATAGGTTAACTCAATTGAAGGAAGCGGTTGGGTACGCGTCCCATTGTAGACAATCTTCTGATCAGTTAAAACCTTATCCGCTTTGTAATATTTGCTGGCACTTTGTTCATAGGTGTTACCCTTCTTCCAAGTAGACGTGTCGTTTACCTTAATAGCCGTCGTTGGAACTCCATAGACCTTCAAATTTCCATTGCCATCGCCCGTGCCTACGTGATTGTCAGTCACATCGGTTTCAAATCCCGCAAAGAATTCTGTCAAAGAAATGCGCACAAGTGCGGGGACTTCCCCAGTATTTTTCACTCGGATATTCTTTTCCTTTGTAGTGCCGGGTGACCAATGAAACACCTGATTGAAGTCTTCAACAATTACTGCACCTAACCGCTTATGGTTAGCCACATTCCGATTGACCCGTTCATCACTAGAGGTAATCCAAGCATATGTGCTGCCAACAATTAAAAGCAAACTCAACGCGATGGAGAAGCAGGCAAAGAGTGCCTTGCTTTTAACAAAGACTTTTAGTAAATGTCTTCGTTTGTCTTTTTGGCTCATTCCCGCTCCTCCTCTCGGCGTTTTTTCCATAAGAACAATGCAAGTAACACCAACAACAAGCCGGAAAGAAACTGGTAAACCAGCTGTTCACCGGTTTGCGGCAAACGTTTTCCGCTACCAGAGGTTCCTGCAGTAGTCGTTGGACCAGTTCTTGGTAAGTCTCCTGAACCACTAGGTGCTGTAGGATCGCTTGGTACAGTCGGCTCTGTTGGCTCGCTGGGTTCTGTTGGTTCTGTTGGTTTTTGATCCTTGGTACCAATAAAAGTCCAGTAGAATTGCAGGGTACTGTCTTCTCGCAAATCTTCATTGGTTAGGCTGCCATCGACAGAGAATTTTGCGACGAGAACCTTGTCAGTCCCATACTTGCACACACCTAGTTCCAAAGGGGTTTTCGTCCAATCCGTTTTGCCATCGCCTAGTAATGGACCATGGTAAATTTCTTTATCATCCAAAGTTAAGGTCATCGTAATATGCTCTTTCCAATCCACTGACCCCGTAGAGTCGCCTTCTTCCACCAACATCCCTAAAGAAAAGGGCTCCTCCAGATCCAAACTGCGGATGGTTATCTCTTTTTCATACATATCACCAGGCAGAATATTCACTAAATCAACATAGTATTCCCCTTCAGATGTTGCATAGACACCATCAGAATCCCCGATTACCATGCCGGGAGGAAGTGCTTGTGCGGCTTCTGCTGAACGTAATCCTCCAAAACAAGCAAGGAGACACATCAGAATACCGAATATAGCTTTGAGCTTGCGCAACTTTTTCCACCCCTCCCTTTTTCATGGTTTTATTTCCATAGTGATTATTGTGTTAATTTGTCGTAAATAGCCTTAGTAATTGGTTTGGTTGCTGGTGTAATATCTAATTTCCAACCACTACTATCTGTTAATGCTTCTGGAGTCGCTTGGATTGCTTCCATTTTTACAACTAAATCGTAAGAAGCATTTCTGTATTCTGTACCCATCGCACTGCCAAATACTAGTTTGTCTAATAATTCTGCTGTAGTCACACCATTTTTCAGTGGTTGAGTATAGTAGAACCAGCCATCTTCAGAGTTGTAAATCCAGTTATCTGTTGCGGTAGCTAAAGCGGCTTGACCAATAACTGCTGCAGTATAATTTACGTTGATTTCACTCTTGCCTAAACCTGTAGGATCAGTATCTGCTTGAACAGCTTTTTGTCCAGCTCCTGTAGGAATTTGCGCAGTGTTTGTTGTTACTGATTCACCAGGAATTGCAGCTATACCTAAATCTGCAATTGTGTACTTGTAGCTCACACCATGACGGTTACCGCTTGTTCCCAGCAAAGCATTCCCAGTCAAGTTTCCTGCTTCATCTTCTAGTGAAGATTTCGCCCAATTAGCAACTGTGTGTTTGTAGCCATTTTCAAAGTAGCCATATTGCGAATCAGAAACTGTGAAGGTCCAATCTTTCGCATCATTACTTGCTTCAGTGTCTTTATTAGGAATAGTGACAGTTGCTGTCATGTCTTGGTATTTCCCAGGCGCATACTCATGAACAACTTTTGGTTCATCGTTGTATGAAATAGCTCCGGTTACACCATCAACAATTCTTCCACCTTTAACAAATAGTTTTGTATTAGGCTCCAATCCGGTTACATTTGTCGCTTCTACGTATCCAGTCACTAATGTTTCCGCTGGCATATGTTTGCCTAAGCCTGGATCGTTTGCCACATAGGTATACTTAGCGGAAGGAACTGCTCCTGCACCAGTCGTTGGCGCGAATTTGATTTCACCTTTGTTGGTCAAGTGCTTCAAGACTTCTTCATAAGAAACTCGAACAAATACACTTGCAGTACCTGTGTTAGAGATAGATACTTTTTTAGTAGCCTCTGTACCCGCTACTAACGGCTTTGGTTCCCATTCCTCATTGATGGTTACACTGTTATCAACAACCGCTGATGAACTCACCTTATTGACCCGTTGATCCTGTGACGTAATCCAGGCAAATGTCCCGGAAATAGCTGCGATTAAGGCTAAACCTGCTGCTGCAGCCATCAGCTTTTTCTTTTTACTGTTCTTCTTCATTTCTTTTCCTCCTATAGTTTTCCTTTTTTTGTTTTTTTATATAAACACCTGCAATGCAGATGGTTATACCCCATTTGGATACCTATTTCTTTTGGTTGATTCTCTTACTGTGTCTGGTTGTAAAAAGTATGCTTTGAGTACCAGAAAGAACCCAAAGGTCGATAGGACACAAACAATACATAACCAGAGATTTTCTTGAACAAAATTAAGTACACTGCCCATTCTCGGAATTACAAAGGTGACCTTCCCGTAGACTCGCGAGGCTTCTATTGGAGGATCTTTACTTTCATTTGCATCCCCTTTGGTGACAATGTAGTCTCCTTCTTTACCATTCAATTCAGTTAAACGCTCTACCATTCTATGAGTCAGGTAACGATCGCCATCACCAACCTGGAAAGTAACAATATCTCCTTCCTTCACCTGACTACCATCCGTCATCTTCACCAGTACAATGTCGCCTGAATAGAATCCTTTGGACTGAGCATCTGGCTGTGATGCCATCGAATCAGTTAACACGCGATAAAACCGATGACCAAAAATGGCCGCATCTGATTTTTCACTAAAAGCAAACATCAAGGAACTCAATAGAATGCCAATCGTCAACGTGTAGAAAAACAAGTTGTAAATGAATAAAAAGATTTTTCGATTCGTTGATGCTTTAGCTTCACGCAATGGTTGACTGCCAGTAGATGCCGGCCGTTGCTGTACTGGGCGTTGCCTTGGTGGAATTACTTCACGTTCGTATCCTCTAGGAATGGGTCGCGGCCTTTCATCGTGATAATGATTGACTGGTCGCCTTTCCCCTCTAGGCGGTTGGTGCCGATCAACAGGTGGATAGTACTCTCGATTGTAATTTCTTCTAGGCGGCACTGAACGATGATTGGTGAGCCTTGGCCTCCGATCGTTGTAACGATCATCCACATAGTCATCCTCTTCGTATCTCCTGCTCGGCCGACGTTCAGAAGGGGCTCGCTCCCGATAAGGTGGTTCTTCCTTTCGATAGTCCCGTGTTCTCGGCATGATTCCCCTCCTCTCATTGTGCAGTTCGATTACCAATAAGCTGCTTAGCTGGCCGTTGAGCAGTTGATGGAATTACGACCACTTTTTGTTTAGTTTTAACGGCTATCGCTTCAACTTCCGATGATTCGGAACCTGCCTCACTTGAATTAGATTCGTTCCTAATACCTTCCTCAGTTGAAACGACAGTTCTAATTGGTTCTGACAATCCTTCTGTTTCTCCAGCCTTATCCGGCTCACCATCAAACTTCGTTAACTCATAGGTTTCAATCAATGCATTCAGCTTCTTGTCATAGGAAGTATCCGTCGCGTATTTACCTGTCAGCGCTTTAGTTGCCTCATAGTAGGTTGCGGCGTTTGTTTTCCAGGTTGCTTGGTAAAATCCTGGATTCCCCGACAATCCTTTTTTTAACAATGCGGCATAATCTTCTAACGATTCTTTATAGCTGGGATATTGACGAAATGCTGATTGAATCGTGTATAACTGCCCATTCCCTTTATCTTCTTGTGTATTGAAGGACACGTTTTTCCCTTGATAACTCCCTTTAATTCCGAACAAATTATGATGCGGTGGACGCGCCAATTGACTGTTACCTGAACCTGTTTCCAGAATTGCTTGGGCAATCATGACCGAAGCATATAATCCTTCATTCCATGCAATTTGCTGGGCATCCGCCCCAATGGTTTGAATAAACTCTTCAGTCGTTTGATTTTTCGCCACTGAAAACTGATAATTTTCCTCTACCTTGGCAGCTGGCAGCGGTGCCTGAACCTTGTTAACTGCTTCTGATGTGGGCATTGTTATAGCCGCTACAGATTCTTCTGTTACTTTTGGTGATTCACCTAAGGCAGTAGTTGAAGCCGTTGAGTTCCCTTTTTCAATTTCACTATTTGTCGTTTCTTCTATAGAAGAAGCCGGAGGTGTAGTTGATTCAGTTGACTCTTTCTTTACTTCACTAACAAGACTGGAGCTCGCTGTCACACTGGAAGCCACTTCCTGTTGTAACGATATTGACTCCTGCGTTTCTGCTAAAACAGTTTGTTTCACTTGAGTTTGATAAATTGTAAATAAACAAAGGCTTAACCCCAAGCTTCCCAGCAAGACCTTACCCTTCATCTTGCTTCCGCCTTTCCTGCGGTCGCGGCTGCGGACGTCCTCTCGGTCTTCTAGGCCGAGCAGCTAACTGCTTCAATTTCAAAAGAACATTGTGATAATGTAACGCTGTCATCCTTAGATAAAGTGCCAACACCATTAACAACATCAATAGAAACAACTGACTAACCGTGACTACCTCTTGAAAATCCGTAAAATAGAAAAAGATACCTAATATGATGACTCCAAACAGCACGACTAAAGAGAGAAGCCAATAAACCCAATACCAAAAGGTGTACCATTCGATTTTTTCCTGCAGTGTCTTCATTTATCCTTGTTCCCCTCTTTGACGATTCCTAAAATTTGTTTTTCTGAAACTAGTCCGAAGATTCGGCTATCCTTGGAAATGTTGCGATTGTCTCCTAATACAAAGTAATAACCTGGAGGAATAGGCTCCTCATACAACAGTTTCCATTCGAATTGCTCTGTGTTTGCTGCGAACCTATCCGGCGTGGCTACATCATTAACAAATAGCTGGCCGTCTTTGTAATCAATTCGCTCCCCTGGTAACCCAATAATTCGTTTCAGATACAAATCATTCGGTGCATCAGGCGGATGCAGCACCACCACATCAAACCGTTCTGGTTCACGATGTGCCTTCACTTGAACCACTTCTTGTTCCCAGAAGGTTGGATTCATGGATTCCCCACTGACAAAATACTTTGGATATAGCCAGTGATAGGTACGAAACGCTCCAAGAAATAGTAAATAGCAAAGAATAAATGCACTTGCGAGTTTTGCAACAATCGGCCAATTTTTGGATCGCTGTCCTCATCCAACCTCCTGGGCTTCTTTGACTGGCGCATCCTTTTGTTCTCGAACCATCCGTTCCAACAAAGCACTTTCTCCTTGAAGCAAATCAAAGTAGGCTGCCTTACTTAACAAATTGTCGTAATCCATCTTCATCAGTTTGACGTAGGGTTTTCTAAACCAAGGTCGAGCATGAACTTTGGCCCGCGACTCAATCACTTGGCATTCATATAGGACAAAGTGAATGTCTCTGGCTGAAAGATTGGCTTTGATTTGTTTGACTTGATCTCGCTCGTAGACCAGTTTGTTGCCGGTCACGGTCATTTTTTCAGTTTTATTCACCAGCTCACCATTGAGATTCCACATCTGTTCCAAAAACCTTGCCTTCTGAAGCAAATACGTGTATTCCCGCAAGCTGATTTTGATTCGTTTGTCCCAATCGCTTTCTTCTTTGTTTTCTCGTTCAAAGTATTGGATACCGCTGTAGAGCATGGATAATTCTAGTTTTTCAATCACCATTTCTAACTTCTGATTTACTGCTCGCAGCCGAGCCTTGCTTTGACTTTCTTGCTTGACTTCTTCCTGTTGGACCCGATTAACAGATACTTCCGCTTTCTTTACCTGTTCTTCTACCTGTTTGATTGGAACATTCGCGGTCTTTTCTGATGTGTCCTTTGATTTAGGCGGCACATCTAACAGGTGCTGTTCTACTAATTCCAGTAATAACTGCTCTGCTCGGTCCAAGGCTTCTTCGGCAGACAAAGGAAACTGTTGGATCAAGCTTTCCTCTAAGTGGATCGCAAAGGGAAACCCGACTTCGCGAAAAGTTAACGGAATAAAGTCAAAGCGATAAATCTGCCGGCCATATTTTGGTTCTTCCGTTTGTGCTTTGATCCAAGCAAATTGCGGAAAGAACTGATGCAGCGACTGCCAGAAACCCGACCAATCAAAATAGCCGGTTGGCAACAACAGCTCCACATGATAGCTGCTGTTCATCAGACGAAACAATTGCTCAAAGTGCTGATAAATCTTTTTCCGCTGGTCGTCGTTTAAGGTGCCATGTGGTGCGTATAAATATTCACACGCCCGTTCAATTTCCTCTAAGAGCGGCTGGGTCACTAACTCCTCCTGCATGGCAGGAGCTGGAGTGGGATATAAGGCGAGTTGATTCTGTGCTTGCTTCACCAACAATCATCCCCTCTTCTATTCGTCATCCAATAAGTTGTCGCTCGTTGCTAACAAACGCACAAAAAATTGGGTGGTTTCTTCTTGCACCGAACGCAGGCGTTTGCGGTAGTTCCTGATTTCCTGCTTCATGACACGTAATTCCAACGACGCATCGTGAATCACTTGATGGGCTTCTTGTTCGGCTTGACTGCGAATGCCTTTGGCCTCGTATTCGGCCCGTTCCAAGATCGCACGTTCCTGTTTCTTCGTTTCAATCAGAATCGTCGCCAATTCTGCCTTCATGTCTTCATTTTCTTTTTGCGTTTGTCTCAAGGTGTCAATTTGACGTTGGGCCTGAGCCAAGGCTTCACTTTGGTAAGTTTGATCCTTTTGCAGGTCGCTCTTCAATTGAGTCAGTTGATCCTTTAACTCATTGATTTGTCGATCTTTTGCTGCCAGCTGTGCTTGGATTTTCTGTTGGTTTTCTGTTTGCAGGGCTTGGAGTTCGCGTTCTTTTTCTTCCCGCAGGGCTTCTACTTGTTGCTCTGCTTTGGTCTGATACTCCTGCAATGCTTGATCTTTTTCAGTCAAGGTCGTTGCCATCCCTGTCATCTCAGTTTGTTTGACTTCCAGCTGGTGCTTTAACTGAGCAACGGTTTCTTCCAACCGTTCCACTTCCTGTTGCAGTGGGGGCTCTTGATGTCTAGATTGCTCCTCCTCAATAGCCGATGTATGCATGGGCTCATTTTCACCACTATAACGGCCATCATAACGTTCTTCCGCGGAAGGTTCTGTTCGTCTCCGTGAGCGACGTTCTTCACGACCATACTCACGATAATTTTCTACTGGCCGTTCATATTCTTCTTCAGGATACGAGTCATACCCATAATCGTCTTCGTACCCCTCTTCATAATCATCGTAAAAATAATCGTCTTGATTGGTTTCCTGATAGCTATCTTTTTTCTGCTTGCCAAATCCAAACATCCAGCGTTCCTCCTCTATTCCTTCGCAGGGGTTTCTTTTGAAAAACTCCCTTCATTCATCTATACTTTTTTTAAGGCAAAGCGCTCGTTTTGCCTTTTTTTACTTAGTATTAGAAAGACTACGAAACTCCTCAGAAACCCTTTTACAGCAACAAAAAAAGCCATCCCCTGACAAAGAATGACGGATAATAGCAGGCCGAATGGTCAGCAATTTTTTTATTAAATAACGATGGAGCCGAGGTGGCTGTTTTTATTTTAAATAACGATTGTTATTTAAGGTTATCATGCCAAGCTATAACTTTATAACTTTTGAAGCGCTTACTTTAACTGAGCAAACTGTTTCCCTCCTTAAAATAAAGATCAGTTTTTTAAAAACATTTTAATTTAATAACTTAACTAATCGCCTGTTCCATCTGTACAACGACTTGAATTTGTTGCTCCATCAGTGAACCCGCATACGTATCCAAGGTCATTTGAGTAGAGCTGTGCCCCATTAAAGCACTCACGCTCATAATGTCCCCTTTACTTTCCAAGCAACGGGTCGCAAATGTATGACGCAATTGATGGAAATGGATCGTTTCCAGCCCCGCCTTTAGGCGCAGCTTATGGAAATGGTAGGTAATCAGTCGTGGCTCGATTGGTTCCTTCTTATCAGAGAGAACAAATTCTCCTTTGGCCTGCTTCTTCCGATCCAACAACACCTGTCGCAACAGCTTGCTCATAGGAATGGAACGAGTCGAAGCAGCGGTCTTAGAGCTCGAGTAGAGCAAGCCGGTTTTTTTACCCGCATATAGTCCAATAATTCGTTGAAAAGTAGAACGGACATGGATAAGGTTATTGTCGAAATCAATGTCTCGCCAAGCTAAAGCCGCTGTTTCACCAATCCGAAGGCCGGCATGCAGGGCTAACAAGGTGGACACCCCTCTGCCTTTCTTTTCTGATAAAGCTGCCGTTTCCAATCTTTTTTGTTCTTGTCTGGTGATGGCTTGATTCTTTCTTTTTTCTACTTTGGGCAGCTTCACAGACAGGAATGGATTGACCTTGATTCGTTGCTTCCGTATAGCAATTGCCAAACATTGATTCGTAATCCGAAAGATCACTTGGATCGTAGAAGGCTTCAACTTGCGCTGCAGCAAAGACGCTAACAATTCTTCTCCCACTGATTCATCCAATTCATTCAAGCGATAATCACCAATAGCTGATAAGACATATTGAACCAATTTATGTTCGTAGTTGGCATAGGTGGCTGGTTTTACAGTCGGTTGAACGTCATGCAGCCATAAATAGCCCCATTCTCGAAGAGAAATCGTGGACTCTCCTTGAACTTTTTGAATTAATTGATATTTCGCTTTCAATGGGTACAACTTCTCCCGCACCTCTGTTAAGGTACTGCCGTAGACAGAACCGTATAAAATTCTGCCGTTCGGTTTTCGTCCTTTGGCATAACGACCTTCCCATCGTTTGTCCTTTCGCCAATAGATATTTTCTCCTCTGCGCATCCTATTACTTCCCTTCTATAAAATACGATTTTTTGACGGCTAATAGGATAGCTATATTCCTTGGCATTTCCGCAGCAAATATTGCATGCCTGATCATTATAAAAACGAAATAAAAAACCATTTTAATTATTTTTTTAAAATATATTGCGTATTTATTTCTCGTATTCTATAATTAGACTAGTAAAGAGCCACTGAAATATTAAAAACATAACTACCTTATCGACAGTCTTCTACAAACTTCTTAGTATTTCTAATACCAAGAAGTTTTTTTGATTTATTAAATAACCATATTTATTTAATTTGTTCGTCCCTTAAATAAAAACCATGCTTCCCTGCCTCTCATAAGTTGATTATTGCATATTGACAGGAAATTATTAAATTAAATTTAATTAAAATAATCATTAAACATCCAAGTGAGAATTTTCGTTTCCTTATATCATTGATGTTTTTTTAACTATTTCTCGGTAATATAGTTTATAATATTAGTTGTTACTAAGAGTCTCGTTTATTTCTCTTGTAACAAACAATTATATGAAGATGCCATAGCAAAATGACAGAAACTGAATGAAACCGCGTCACGTCTCAGTAGCAGGTAATGATAGGGCCCTATTCATTACCAATTGTGTATGAACAAGTACTTTTAATTCGCGATAAAAAGTACCGTTGATCGATTCATTGATACCCCATTTCGCTGGCATCCCACTAAAAAAAGCAGGGGTGACAAACACATGTATAAACCAAATTCCTTATTTGAATTACTAAATGAAACCGATTTATCGCTGAATACGAACACTTTTCCAGAAAATCACGCACTCTCTTTGATATTTCCTGTGCCTGATCGGAATGAAAGTATCCTGTTTTTCCAAAACATCCAGCATCACCAACCCAACCAAACGCTTACCACCTTACAAAAACATGCAAAAACAATGAATTTTCTAGATTATTCTGCACTTGCCCGTGCTTTGAGACGGTTTGACTGTTTCAGTAAACGAAACAATCCAATGGCTAGTTTGTCTTCGGTTCTTTTCCCTTTGGGACAGCCACAGCACAGTCCGTGGATCAATCCGGCAGACATTGAAGAATTAAAAGAAGAGGCGGGATTCACATATATCCAGCTAGTAAATGGTTCAACACTCCGGACGACGCTAACTACTCGGACAATCCGAAACCGCTCGGAGGAGGCATTGTCTCTTCTTTCCCTACTTGAACGCGACTATTTACAATCGTCTGCTTCTTCGCCTTTAGCACTTCTGCAGCTGCCAGATACGCCATTTTTACGCTCTCTCAGCAAACGAGCGATGCTAGAAGCCTTTCCGCTTCCAATTGGTGCTTTAAAAGAAGCTTATGAAAAAGAACATGCGCTTCAAACCTTCCTGCATCTGGGACATTCACTAGATCCAGCTGAGTGGAACTATGAGACTTTTTCTGAGCTGCTTACAACATTACTGACTTGATTTCATCGTTCTATTCAGGTTGCCTTCGTTATTTTATTTCCCTTTCGGGAAGCGAAGGCAGCTTTTTTATTTTTCCTTCCCCATCCCCTTCACAATAAAATCCTTTTAAAATCAGCGAAACACATCCTTTTTTTCACAATATCCTTGTTTTCCTATCGGAAATAAAAAATTTCCCTGACCCTAGAAATACGACACTTTTCCCCCACCCAAAAAGACCAAAAACTGATTAAATCAGCATTCCTTAAAAATAAGACAGTCGTATTTGTGGGGGCACCTGCATATTTCTACAGTTTTCAATTTTTTGTTATTGAAGTATGGTTTAGTCACCGGCCGGGAAACACAACAAGCAACACCAAATACAAACTAAAAACAGAAAACGGAGGAATGAATTGTGATACAAAAATTGGGCACAAAACTACAAGTACAAATCGAACAAGAAGGCGAAGACAAACAGAAGAAAGTGAACTTTTCAAATGTAATTGATAATCCACCTGAAGAAGATGTGGTGAAATTAGGCGAAATTATGGCAGATCTGTCTCAACAAGGCAGCTCATTGGATAGTGTGATTATGACGGTGCAGTCACGAATTACGAAGGAGGTTGAATAAGGATGAATCGAGTCGTGAAATTAGTTTCCATGTTTAGAAATGGTGCAGGAAAAAGTCAAACTTGGAGTTTAAACAATCCCGATACAACAAAAACGCCATCCCAGATCAAAGGATTGTTAGAAGAAATGTCCAAACTAAACTTGTTCCAAAAAGATGGCATTCGTCTCTTTGATACAGTTGTGAGTGCCAAGTATGTCGAAACGATTGAAACACCGATCTTTGAAGAAGTCCCTGTTACACGCTAATTAAAACATGAGAAGCTGCGACAGACGTGTCGTGCTTCTCTTGCACTATTTTATGATTGAACCAACTTTCCTAGATAGTTGGTCCAATGAATACTTAACTATAAAGAGAAATGAGGAATCCATTATGATGTCAGAGCAACCCTTCACTCACCAGCAACTGTTTAACCTAAAACTCGAAACCATTGAACAAAGACTCATGGAATATTACCAAGAAACTCAGAATGGCACCATGACCATCAAGCTATTACTTGCTTTACGTGTACGTTACCAGTTAGGTGCGAAGGAGTTTGCTCTGGTATTGCAGGATTTAGTTCGTTACTTATTTATGAATACCAAAGCTACGAAAACCATGAAGCAGTTCTTCTGGTATTTCGTGGATTATTTTGAAACCAGTGAGTTGCGGATCTTGAATTTAAAGCTGAATCCTGTTCGCAACTTTATCGAAAAAACCAAGTCTCTGATCAAGTCACAAGTTGCCAAGCTATTCCATTCTGAAGCCGACACTGAAGCCACCTGAAAGTAATATGCATTGTCTGTCTCACCTACGCGAATAACCTAAAGAAAGGAGTCCAGTAAATGATCAAACTAGTATCCACCTTCCTGAACAGTGCAGGAAAAACACATAATTTTACAGTTAAAGATCCGGATACGACGAAGAGTCCTGAAGAAATCAAAGAATCATTGAAGCTGTTAAGCAGTTTACATCTGTTTGAAAAAGATGGCGTGGTTCTGTTCCAAGAAGTGGTCAAAGCCAAATTTGTAGAAACCATTGAACATCCAATTTTTGAAGGCGATGAATTGTTTGGTGTTCCAGTACCAGAAGAGAAACCGGAAGAAATTGAACAGCCCGAACAACGGACAGCACTACATTGCACATGGCAGGAAGCGCCAAAAGTTCCAGAAATATCCTTAGATTTACCACCAATTAGAAGTGAGGTACACGATACTCTGCGTTCTGTAGTTGAGAACGACGGAGAGGTTAAGGAAGTTGCTGCAACTACCTTTCCTTCTATTGAAGCAACAACTACTTTAGATAAAGAAACACCTTTAACTCCTCCTGCCGGAAGTCCTTACGATGCCGTGAAAGAAATGATTCGGCGAAGAAAGCGACGGAAAGCCAAAGAAAAAGAGCGTCAGAAACGGAATGGTCCGCCTGACACCCCTTCTTGATGTTTGATCATTTACCAGCGTAGGTAGATAACCTTCGTCTAGATCGTGATCCTGTACTGAAGGGAGGTGATGAATGTGCAACCTTTTGTACAGTATATTCTAGCCCCGATTATTGTCGGTGTGGTTCTCGCTATTGTGAACCATTTGTTAGACGATCATGATCCATGACGATACAAAAAGACCCCTGTGAATGCTAGCTTCGCAGGCGGTCATGTGTTCATTGAAAATTGAATAAATGATATCTGTTGAAAAAGCAGAATCTCAGCAATAGATGGTCATCTTTTCTTATTCAAGTATTTCTTCGGTTTTATTTACTAGTTCCTCTTCTACGGCTTGATTATCCAGCACTTTGAAGAATGGATAATAAATCAACATAGAAATGGCGGTTGCGAGAATTTCGTAAATACCAAAGGACAGGCTGCCTTGAACGATTCCGTGAATTACTGGTGGTAAAGAACCTGCACCTAAAATACCGATTGGAGCGGTTACGATTCCTAAGGATATCAGTACATAACCCAAAGTTACAATTACTAATGGTGTTAATAAAAAGGGAACCAGCAGCATAACATTCAACATTAATGGCATCCCGAAGATTACTGGTTCATTTACGCCAAATAATCCACTTGGAAAGACAATCTTAGAAAAAGCTTTGTATCGATTACTTTTGGAGAAAAAGAACATATTTGCGACTAATCCGATCGTTGCGCCGCTTCCGCCTAGACAAGCCAAGTCGTACAAGCCAAAATTGATTGCATGAGGAATGGCTTCACCTGCTGCAACGGCAGCACTATTGTCTGCTAAATAACCTAAGAAAATTGGCATTAGAATCGGAAGGACTGTCATAGAACCGTGAATTCCAAAGAACCAAAGCAAATTTGATACTAGAATCAATAGCAAGAACGCTGGCAGGGTACCTGTTAGCGACTGCAGGGGCTGCTGTAGAATTGTATAAATAAAATCCGTAGCTGTATTGTAGCTCGTTAAAGTAAATAAGAACTTCACGATGCTAAAGACCAACGCAATGGAGACAGCTGGGATTAATGCCGTAAAGGATTTTGTTACCATTTCAGGAACTCCGTCAGGCATTTTCAGTGTAATATTCTTTTTAACAAAGAAGCCCATCATTTTTACGGTAAGCAAAGAAACAAAAATGGCTACAAAGACTCCTTTAGCACCTAGATAAGAAATATCCAGAAAGTTCACTCGTTCTACCAATGTATCATTTACAGGTGTTAATAATAAAAATGAAACCAAAGAGATGAAGCCGCTGCTTAAAGCATGTGCTTTAATACCAAAAATATCCGCTGCACAGTAAGCAATACTAAAAGACATGTACACTGCTAACAAATCAATCGTAAATGCTGGAATATACCCAAAAATCGTTCCCAAATTTGTGGCATTCATGAAGTTTTGATACGGTTCCCAGGTAAAACTGGTGATCACTGTGAAAATTGCTCCTAGCATGATGACACTCAGCAATGCCATTGAACCAGTACTTACGCTTTTCAAATATTTATTAGAAGAAATTTTATTGGCAATTGGAATAAATCTTTGCTCCATAAAAGTAATAAATGCATTCATTTTCTGCTCCCCCTAGTCTTTTAATCCGTCTCTTATTTTTGTTTGGTACCAATAATAGCTGTCTTTTGGTATTCTACGGCATTGCTTCACGTCTTCGTCTGTTCGATCTACATAAATAAGGCCGTACCGTTTCTTGAAGCCTTGATGAGAACTGACTAAGTCTAGCAATGACCAGGCACAATAGCCCAAGAGTGGATACCCTTCTGAGACAAAGCGTTCGCACTGTGAGATATGAGCCGACAGGTAGTCAATTCGATAGGGATCATGAATTTGATCGTCGATTAATTCGTCTGAATAGGCCAACCCATTCTCGGTCACAATCATCGGCAAGTGATAGCGTTCATAAATATCTCGCATTCCGATATAAAGGCCTTCAGGATCTATACCGAATTCCATCCATTTCGTTTTTTTAAGGTAGGGATTACTTCCTAAGGTAAACAATTCATTTCGATAAAACGGCGGCAATTTGCTGGTATCTTCATTTGGTTTCAATGCTCGGATACACGTACTGCAATAATAATTGATACCGATCAGATCCGGTTTATTGTCTGTTAAGGTTTTAACATCTTCCGGTTGAGTCTCTGGATACCAGCCTTTTTTCTCTAAGTAACGGCGATAGGCTTGTGGGTATCGTCCAAAGACTGACATGTCTAAGAAGCAATGCTGCAGAAAGTCTTCTGCATTTTTAGCAGCTAAGATATTCGCTGGTAAGGGGCTTTCGGGATAAACTACCTGCATCGAACAAATTGGTCCAATTTCCCCTTCTGGTACCAGCTTTCTAAAGAGCTGAATTGTAAGCTTTTCTGCCAGTGACATATGATAGCTCATTTGGTACATATCCTTCATTTTTTGAGCAGCATCTTTTTCATGATTTCCGTTGAGGTCCGAAGCTGCACTAACGATCAGCTGTTCGTTAATGGTTCCCCACATTTTCACCCGATCACCGAAAGCTTCAAAGCAAACCTTGGCATAGTCTACAAAGCAGCTGATACATTCTCTTGATTTCCAACCGCCAAATTTGTCAACTAACGCTTGCGGCATTTCGAAATGATACAAGGTTGGAAATGGAACTATATCTGCTCGTAGGCATTCATCAATTAGTTGATTATAAAAATCGATTCCTTGTTGATTGGGCTCAAAGCCATCTCCCATAATTCTGGACCAATTAAAGGAAAAGCGATAAATGGTTAAGCCTAGCTCCTTCATCAAGGCAACATCTTCTACCATATGATGGTAGTGATCGGCAGCAACCTTGGCGTCCGCAATTCCAGGGGGAACTGTTCGTGCATCAGCTGTGGAAAGTCCTTTCCCATCTTCTTGATAGCCGCCTTCTACTTGAAAAGCCGACGTTGAGGCTCCCCATAAAAACTGTTTTTCTCGCATCTGTTATCCGTCCTCTCTTTCTATGTGAAAACGATAACATCGGTGAATATACAATGCGATATCAAAACAAGCTGAACAGTTTCAAAACTGCCCAGCTTGTTTCAACTAATGAAACTAATGATGATAGTGAAGGAAATATTGATATATCAGCAGCTCCATTATATAAAGAATCGACAGCCGCCCCTCTGTATTTTCATTATGCGTGCCACACAAGACAATTTCGTCTGCTGTGCGTTCAATCATCGCTGTTTTATTCAAGGTAAACACGATAATTTTAGTCTTTTTTTCTTTGAGAATGTCTAATATCTTTTCATTGTAGTAAAAGTATCCGCCTTCTAGGGAAAAGATCAATACCGTACTACCTTCAGCCATTTCTTGAGCAGCAGTCAATTGTTCTTCTTTCGTCAATCCAATTCGGGTATATTTATTTAACTCTGCCATTTTTATTTGAAAATGCTGAGCCAAAAAGGAGGCAAACTCTAGACCAAACACACCGACATCTTTTGACTGATGAATGTATTCATTAATACGCAGAAATTGCTCAAAATCCAATTGGTTAGCGATTATTTGAACATTGTCTTGAATATTCTCTGTAAATTGCTTAACAAAGGTAGGGTAAACATCCGGTGCTGCCGCGTTGTATTTACTAGAATAATCATTTGTGATGTCAATCTTTTCAGCACAAGCCTCTTTAAACGCTGTAAAGGTCGAAAAGCCAAGCTGGCGAATAAACCTTGATATGGCTGCTGTCGAAACAAAGCAAAGCTCTGATAGATCGTAAATGGTTATCTTCGGGATTTGATCAAAGTGATCCAGCATTGCTCTTGCAATATGATAATTATTGTCCCGCTTTTCACGGTTGTTCACATAGCGTAAAAGAAGGCTCAAGACCGACGTGCGCATTTCCATGGACGTACCTCTTCCTTGTCTTTTTTTTCTTATTATAGCATATTGGAAAACTCGGCCGTTTTAATCAGAAGAGCCCTAGCTTTTAAACAAAAAAAGACCTCAGCCAGCTTCTAACTGAGGTAAATATAGCCTTACTTATTAATAATCGAAGGTGGCTCTTTCAGATACTCTCGGATAATTTCTTGGTTTAACTCTTTAGCTTCAGCAATGGCTCCATAGAATTTCCCGCTCGTTTTTAGCGTTCGTGTATAGCTTTCTTTGTCTACACTGGCTAAGCCAAAGATTGGGTGATAACTGCCCCATTCCCAGTTATCGATCAAGGACCAATGCAAATAGCCAATGACTTCTGCACCCAAGTCCATTCCTTGTTTTAACGCCTGAAGCATTGCAGCAATGTAGACGATTCGTAGACGATCATCCGCTACCGCAATACCATTTTCGGTTATCATTATCGGCTTATCACGAAACCGCATAAGCATCTCAATCATAATATCTGGATTGATTTCTTCTGTAAAGAAAGGCTTATCTAACGCTTTAAAGTGTGTGGCTGTATAAACATCAAAACGGAAATTTTCGTCACGGCTATTGATAAATTGACGAATATACGTGTTCAATGCCCAAAAATCGCAAGTATCCTTAAGCTCTGGCATGACAACTGCATCATGAAAAGGCATCACAATCTCACCTGTTCGAATGGCATGAATAAAGAACTCATTTTCAATGTAATCGACATAATCCGCCATCACTTTATCGGGATAGTCGTAACGCCCCCGAAAAGGCTCTTTCATGGAATAGGACAAGGTAGAGCTGACTGGCTTATTCGAATATTGCTTAATGATATGATACCCTCTAGCATGATATTGCAGCATATTAATTCTTTCCTCAATAGAGTACTCGAAGGCTAAATTCATCTCGTTAATTACTAGCCAATAGTCGACATAGGCTTGATACGTTTCTGATGCAAAGTGAATATAATTTTCCCAGTCTGGCAGATTGTCTAACGTTTTGAAAGCATCCTGCTTATGAAACCACACAGGATGGGACACATGATGCAGAGTCAGACACACTTTAATGCCTTCTTCTTGCAATCGGCTCAATACTTTTTTGTAGTGCTCTACAGCTTGCGGATCAATGCAGCCTTTTTCTGGTTCAATTCGTGCCCATTCTAGCGACATCCGATAGACGTCTAAGTTCATGGCTTTTAACAGCGCAATATCTTCCTCAAATTTCTCGTAACTGTTATCGGCTTTACCTGCCATTTGGTAAGGGATGCCCCCATAGGCAAATGCAGGAGCAAAGTCTGGATCATCATGATAGGAACGATTATTTCCCTCAATTTGCATCCCGGCGGTAGCTGCTCCCATCAAAAACTCCTTAGGGAATTGAATACCTGGGTACTGAAAAACATCAATCATTCATAGGACCTCCTTTTGTCCTTTTCAGTATAGCAACTATTATCAGGACAAAGGTTCCATTCTGGGAAGCGCGATTTCTTATTATCTAAGGCAGTTTCAGATTTTGAAACAAGTTTGTTCTCTACATTAAACTCTGTGTAGGAATAATTATGGGAATTTATAGCATTTGACTTTTAGAAATACAAAGGCCCTACTCGTTTTAAGAGCAGGGCAACTTTTCTTCATTTTACTTCTAGCAGCGTGTACAAAACTATTCTAAGCATTACCACCGTTTTTCGTTGCTTTCATGTGTCAGTAAAGGAATTCTCTTCCTACATTTTGTAGACCAACCCATTCATCTTTTTCATAAAATTCACCGATCACTGCAGTAACAAAGGGATCATCCATTTTAGGAGTTAACAGAATACTTCCATCTTCACTGTATTCAACAATGTACTCTTTATTGGGTTCTGGCTTTTTACCATCTTTAGGCGGGAGAGTTATCACAACAGTGTTTTCTTGCAGTCTCGATGTTGTAGTTAACATGTTTAATCACCTTTCTATGTGTATCGTAATACAATTCGAATAGTAAATTATATCAAATTGATCGTACATATACCATAACACTTATCCTTATCGATGGGTTGTACTAATCCCTTAATTTTTCCGGAAACAAAAAATTTATGCGTGACAACAAACTAAAAAGACAGAAACCCATATCCCGCAGGAAATTATGGCTTCTGTCTTCTTTGATTGATCATTTTCGGATCGTATATCTCACTTTCCTATTTCAAAAATTTGACTAACTGCTCTAGCATTTTACCAGTTGTCAGCCCAAACTCTTCTTGCAGGAATTCTGGTGTGCCTACTTGACCGAAACGATTGTCAACACCGATTCGTTTCAAAGGAACTGCCAAGCCATTATCGGCAATAACCTCTGCTACTGCACTGCCTAAGCCGCCTGTAATTGAATGATTTTCAATAGTGATGACGCCTTTTTTACCAACTAATCGTTCTAGCAATAGCTCTTCATCTAACGGTTTAATCGTGAACATATCTACTACATCACAGGTTACACCTTTGGCTGCTAATTGTTCAGCCACCTCTAAGGCTTCGGATACTAACTGTCCAGTTGCTACTATTAAGTAGTCTGATCCTTCTTTCAGCAAGTTGCCTTTGCCAATTTCGAAGGTAGAGCCTGGTGCATAGACATTCCGAACACCTTTGCGATTGCCCCGTACATAATGAACACCTTCCATTTTACTGAAGGTTTTAATAATCCAGTCCATTTGTACTTCATCGGCTGCATCACAGATGACTACATTTGGAATTGAGCGCAGTAACGCAACATCTTCCCAAGTAGTATGGGTACCGCCGTTATGTCCGGCTGCGAAGCCAGGATCGGAACCAAAGATATTGATGGTATTTTTTGAATAGGCACCTGACAGGAAAATTTGATCCAGTACTCGTCGGGTTGCAAAAGGTCCGAAGGTATGGATAAATGGCGTATAGCCAGTTAAATTCAAGCCCGCTGCAACGCCGACCATGTTCGCTTCGGCAATTCCAACATTGATGAAGCGATCAGGATTGGTTTTAGCAATATCGGTCCATTTACTAGCACCGCCTAGATCGGCATCTAAAGCGACGACTTTATCATTTTTTTCCATAACGGCCGTCAACGCATCCACCACAGTCGCGCGCAGTTCTTTACCAACTTCTTTATTCTCTGCTAGTGTAAACATCTAGGCACGCTCCTTTGCTTTTAGTTCCTGTAAGGCTTGGTCAGTGGCCGTTTGAACAGCTTCATTGTCGAATTTTACAGAATGATTGGCAGCCATTTCTTCAAAGAATTTGACGCCTTGGCCTTTGATGGTATCTAATACGATACAAACGGCTTGGTCGGTAACAGCCTTGCACTGATCGATAGCTTCATCAATAGCTGCTAGATCGTCACCCTTTACCTTAGTAGTATGGAAGCCGAATGCACGCATTTTTTCTGTGATATCAAAAGGATTCAAGATATCCACTGTTGTGCCATCTAGTTGTTTTTTGTTTTCATCAATGATGACTATACAGTTATTTAGTTTGAAATGAGCTAAATACTGGAAGGCTTCCCAGCATTGGCCTTCATTTAATTCGCCGTCGCCGACGATTAAATAAACATAGCTGTCTTTTTTCTGCATCTTCAAACCAGTAGCAATCCCGGCAGCAACTGACGTCCCTTGACCTAGCGAACCAGTAGTAGCATCGACTCCTGGAGTTTTGGTCCGGTCCGGGTGAGAAGGTAAGCGAGTCCCACCTTCATTCAAGGTGTCTAGCCATTGTTTGTCAAAGAAGCCAACTGCTGCAAGGGCACTGTACCAAGCGGGGCCAGCATGTCCCTTTGATAAAACGAGGCGATCTCGCTCCTCCCATTCAGGATTTTTAGGGTCGTAGTTCATTTGTTTTCCATATAAGACAGCCAACAAATCAGCAATCGATAAGGAGCCGCCGATATGTCCGGCTCCTACCTTGCGAATGGCTTCAATACTGTCAATGCGAATTTCAGCGGCTAGCGATTCTAGTTTAGCAAGCATAGCTTTTTCCATCGTGTATTTTTCCTCCATTATTCAGAAACTGCTTTTGATTTTTTACCCTTTGCAGCCACAGTCAAACCGATAAGAACAGCTAAGACTGCGATAATTCCAGCGATCGCAGCAATTTGCCCACCGAAGTTTGCCAGGTTGCCTAGGAACAAGCCAGTTACACCATAGTCAGTATCTGAGAAGGTTGAGCCTTGGAAGCCCAGATCTCCCATAACCGGCATTAATAAGATTGGCATGAAGCTGATAATGACACCGTGTACGAAGGAGCCAACTAACGCCCCACGCAATCCGCCAGTCGCATTGCCGTAAACCCCAGCTGTAGCGCCACAGAAGAAATGCGGGACAACACCAGGAATGATTACCGTTGTTCCTGTGAAGACCATAATGACTAAGCTGACAATTCCACCCACAAAGCTAGTTAGGAAGCCAATCAATACCGCATTTGGAGCATATGGGAATACGATTGGGCAGTCCAAAGCTGGGATAGAATTTGGTACCAATTTTTCTGAGATTCCTTTAAAGGCTGGGACAATTTCGGCTAAGATCAAACGAACACCTGCTAGGATAACGAAGACGCCGGCCGCAAATGATCCTGCTTGCTGCAATGAATAAATAATGTAGTTCGTACCATCGCTTAAGTTTTCAGTTACAAAGGCATTTCCAGCAAACAAAGCGACGATGACATAAACAACTGCCATTGTGATCGTAATACTTACCGTTGAATCACGTAGGAAAGATAAGCCTTTAGGAAAATTAATGTCTTCAGTTGATTTTTCTTTATCTCCGACATATTTTCCGATCAAACCGCTTAAGGCATAGCCGAAGTTCCCTGTATGTCCTAAAGCAACGGTATCGTTTTTAGTAATTTGACGAGTAAATGGCTGAGCGATTGCTGGGAAAATAGTATTGGCTAACCCTAAAGCCAAACCGCCGAATAATACTAACGGCACAGGTCCCATATCCGTAACACTTAAAATTACGGCAATCATACAAGCCATGTATAAGGTTGCATGCCCCGTTAAATAGATGTACTTAAAGCGTGTGATTCGGGCAATCAAAATGTTGAAGGCCATACCAACCAGCATAATAAGTGCGGTATACGTTCCAAAGGTGGTTAAGGCCAGAGCTACGATTGCCTCGTTATTCGGGACAACCCCCTGCATGTTAAAGGCAGCCTGAAACATTTCGCCAAAGGGTGCCAATGAATTCTCAACGACACCAGCTCCTGCGGTTACAACTAAGAAGCCGACAAAAGTCTTAATTCCGCCTTTAACTGTAGAGGCTAAATCTTTTTTCTGCAGAACATTTCCTAAAATGGCAATTAAGGCAACCAACAGTGCCGGGGTACTAGCGATATCGACTAGTAAATCTAAAATTCCATTCATTCTATTTTTCCTCCTATTGTTTAACTATCTTGCTTGCCCTCTCAAGAGAAAGGGCATTGTCTTTATAACAAGCCCTTTTCGACACAAACAGCTTGAACCTTTTCTTTTAGCTCATCCATATCGATGATGCTGTCCAGGACGACTACTTCACCTAAATGTGTCGCACTGTCTGCCAAGTCTCCGCCGACAAAGAATACGTCTGCCAAATCTGGTGCAGCACTGCCCATATCATAGTGGGCAACCTCTACATCGCTAACGCCCAAGTCCTTCAATACTGTGTTGATGTTCATTTCTACCATAAAGCTTGATCCTAAGCCGGACCCGCAAACTGCTGCAAATTTCATTATTCATTCTCCCCTTTAGTTAAAATTGATAAGATTTCTTCTTTGGTTGCTGCATTTAACAGCTTTTCTAAGTTTTCCTTGTTAGATAATAATTTGGTTAAGCTGGACAATGCCCGCAAATGTGCTTCGTTGTCGACAGCAGCCAGACAAACGAAAAGTCGAATGGCATGCTTCTCGTCATCCATCAGCAATACAGGCTCCTTGACTTTTAGCAGCGACATGCCTAACTCGTTCACACCGTCTTCTGGACGGGCATGAGGCAGGGCAATGCCTTTTCCGATATGAATAAACGGTCCGTATTGCTTAACCTTATTGATCATAGCGTCGATATATTGGTCTTCAATTTTCCCTTGAGTCACTAACGGCTGGGCAGTTAAGCGAATGGCTTCTTCCCATTCCAGCGGCTGATCATTCAGCTGGATCATCTCTGGGGTAATTAGTTCAGTTAACATTGGGCGACAGTCCTCCTTTTTCTCAATCAATCGATTCATTTTTTTATTTAAGGTTTTGTACAGCTTTTCCTTGGAAACACCTTTTTTGATGCTGATATACGGCAAAAGGGCATCAACAATCTCTTCGGCACTAGGCAATGAGAAGCCGGGAATCAACAGTTCCTGCTGAACACGATTGATTAATTGGTTCTTTTCTAGCTGTGACATTAATGGCTTCACTAGGTAAACACGTTTTGTAGTATCCACTTGGATTGTGGAAAAAATGACATCATAGCTTTCTTCTGGAATACTCTGCAGCTGGTCTACCGAATTGGCTTCTTCAAAATGAATCGTCGGAAAAATTTTCTTCAATTCTGTTTGCAGAATCAGGGAAGAACTGATCCCGTTCGGACATACTATCAGGGCGCGAACCTCTTCTTGAACCGCCTCTTCCTTTTGCCGCGCTACTTCACCGCCAAACAAAATGGAAAAGAATCCTACTTCTTCTTCTGGAATTTTCTTACCAGTTAACTGTTCCAGCGGTAACAAGGCTTCCTTAGTAAACCGATAAATTTCCGCATACTCCATTTGAATATTGTCGATTAGGACATTTGGCAAATAAAAGCCATTCTTAATCCGAAAGTAAGCCGGCACTAAATGATAAAACAGGTTCATCAGCAGCTCACGGAAATTAGAAAATTCAATGGCGGACAGATTTTCCATCCGATGAATAATTTCAGCTGAGCAGCTTAAGAGCTGATCCAATTGAATATCCTGTATTTCACCTTGCACAACGGTCATTAGAATGACGGTTAAATAGGCTGTTTCTCTGGCATTTTCGTTGTCAAAAAAGTGTTGATAAATCAAGGTACCCGCCTGGTATGCGGTTAAGGAACGAATCAACTCGCTATCTTCTAAAGCTGATAACGGTCGATTGGCGATTCGATCGGCAGAGAAGGCTAAAAATAATGCGACTTCATCAATCCGACTAGGCACAATTTCCAAGCCAACTTTTTTGGTTTGCTTCTGAATCGTATCCCGCCATCTGGCATATGTAGCCAAATCCTGTTGGTTAATCCAATGCAGCAAGCCGAATTTACCAGAATTGGTTTGCAGCAGCTGCGCCACAAAGTTTTTGGCTAACCGTCGAGCATTTTCCTCCTCGCCCTCAATCAGAAAACCTGTTTTCCGTGTGTACTCTAAGCGAAGATCAAAGCTAGTTAACACACTGCGTAATTTCTTGATGTCAGCAATCGCCGTTCCCTTTGAGATTTCTAGAAAATCTTGAAAATGGAACAACGACAGCTCTTCAAATTGTGAATAGCTTAGCAGATAAATGAGGGCGCGCCGCTCTTCCTCGGAATAAATAACCTCTTCCTCATGGGTTAACCAGCTGGCCCACTGCTTTGCCGAAATCCTTGGCACGTAAAAGACTCCTGCAGCAGTCCTTTGCGTTTTTTGCTTGTGTGTCTGTAGTTCTCCTGATTGCTGCTGGACTTCTTTAGCAGACAGGCCTGTCTGAATTTGCGCTTGTTCCAGCGTGATTAAGCAATCGGGTTTTTGGGATAGGAGATAACTCAATTTGTAATTCATCTCCGCCACCTCCTGACTTTAGTATAGGATGAAAACGATTCATTTTCGATTATCGTTCAGTACAAAATAGGTTTCTAAAATTGATTTCATTGTACCGAAGCTTCTGGATCGGCTAACCTGAAGCCATAAAAAAAGAACAAACCTCCGTCTGTTCTTTTCCATATTAAATCGCTGCTACCGCATTCGATAGACATTTTTATATTAAAATATTTTGAACAGAATAACAAACAGAACTGGAAATTCAATTGTATATTTTTGCACATAATCACGACAGCCTGCTAACTAGAAGTTTGATAAACCACTCCTTTTTATTCTGCTAAGCTTCTCTTGAAGAACACATTATCGACATCCATGATGTGGTAATCCTTAGGCATAGCTGTTTTCGAACATTCTACAAAGCCATGCTTTTTATAGAACTTTTGAGCTGCAATTAAGACATTGACTGTACCTAGATAAAGCGCCTTGTAGCCATGAGCCTGACAGTACGCAATCAGTGTATCCAGCAGTCTTTTTCCTAATTGTTTTTCGCCACGGAAAGCTGGAGCCGCAAACATCTTTTTGATGGCACCATTGCCGTTTTCTAGTTTAACTAGGGCAATCGTTCCTACTACCTGACCTTCAGCGAGCGCCACCCAAAAGTTGCCACCGGTTTCTATGTATTCTTCTTGGATGCGTAACAAATCAGGCTGATCTTCCAAGGTAACGGAAACACCATGTTCCTGCTGTATGGAAATAATCAGATCGACAACCTGGGATTCGTAGTGCTTTGTAAATGGGACAATCACGATTTCAGACAATGACGATTCCTCCTTTGCTCTCAGTATAGCATGGAACACTTTGTCTGTTGTTGCCGATGGCAGACAGCTGTTGGAAACAGCTTTTCTTCATTAATCAGCTAATTTTAGGGAGTATTATATTAACTACAACATTGATAGCAATAATTTAATCGTCAATTTGAGCTCCGGTGCCGGAATTGGTCATCCTGTTTACTTGTTAACTGAAGATGATGAATTCGTTTATCCAACATCTGGTTTTGTTTTAGTGGATCAGTCAGCTGAAGCTGTCTACGAAAATGCTCCTGTAAATACCACCCCAGTCTCCAAACTTGACTTGTTAGATGACTACCATGCCAATCGTCAAACCTTTGAAACAAATGCAGATAGAGTAACGCTAAACAGTCAATTCACTACCGCTTCATTTAACGAAATGCGAAATAAAATACAATAACTATAAAAACCAGACCTATCACTCAACAGGTCTGGTTCTATTTATCCATCATAAAAGCCTAAGATAATAATCCCTATCATCACAATCGCAATTACTACATACTGCTTCCAGTTCAATTTCTCCTTCAAGAAAATCCGACCCAGCAATACCGAAATAATCGCATAAGACGAAATCAATGGTGCTGCAATTACTGCCTGCTTGCCAGCGATTGCTCCAACATAAAAGAATTGGCCGACTGTTTCAAACAAAGCTGCCAAGCCGCGATCCCGCTCCTGGAAGAATTGGATTTTTTCATTTTTGCGGAAGTACAAGTAGCCAATTAAAACAATAGCAACAATCAAGAAGGTCAGCTCGTAGCTCATATTGGCCTGGTCTTCTGGCATAATCTGCTTGTATTCCAAGTAATAACTGTCTAAAAAGGTTCCCATCCCATCGACAATCATGTAAATAATGGGAAAAATAATAGCTAACGCACCAAACCGATACTTTTCTTCTATTTGTACCCCTGCTTGCTTCAGCTCTTCATCTTCAGCCTGCTTTTCTAAAATTGACAGCAGTAATATACCAACTAGGATAAGCAGTACCGCAAACAGCTGACCACCATTGATCCGATTCCCCAGCAAGATGACCCCCAGCATCGCCGTAACAGCGCCAGAAGAATTGGAAATCGGTGATGAGATAGATACTTCAATGTATCGTAAACCAAAATACCCGACAGCCATTGAACCAATGTACATTGAGGAGACCGGCAAATACCGAACCAGATTCATCCAATCATAAGAAATCCGCTCAATCAGACCATAATAAATAATTGCATGCAGACCCATCACCAGTCCAACGATAATTGTCGTCTTGACCGCGCTATATCGATCTTTCGGATCATTTCCCTTCTTATAGAATAAATCCGCACTTCCCCACGCTAGTACTGTCAGCATGGCATGAACAAACCACATATGGATAACCCCTTTTCATTTTATTGATGGTATTTCCGTACAGCTGACGCTTTTTCTTTTTTTGTTTCCGATCCAATTTTTTCAATTTATTCGTGACTTCAGCATTTGCATAAGGTTGATTGGAGGGTGTTTTCACCACTGAATCGCTTTTCTTTTCCTTCAAGAAAAAAGCTTTGATCTTTGTTAGTATCTTTCCCATCATTACTCTCTCTTTTTTTGGATATTGCAACCATCTGCTCACGTCGAGAACAAAAAAAGGCAGCCTATTTGTTGAGGCTGGCCTTGTTTAATTATAACATGTGGGTTTTAAGGAGAAAATAGAAGATTATATGTTAGTAGTCAAGCTGCTTTAATCGTAACTTTGCCTCAGAAGAATTCAATAACTCAATCGTATACAGCGTCATAATATCATTCTTCAAATTTTCTTCTTCTTTGTTGCTGCCATATGACACACGCAATCTTACTAATTGTATTTCGTAAAATAATTATGAATAAAGTTAATATTCTTGAAGGTTAGTCTCCGATGATTTTTTACCAATTGTTAGCCTACAATCTGAATTCCAGCACTTAAAATTCCTACACTACGAAAAGACCAGTGAAATAGGTACATTTCACTGGCCTCTTCTTTATTAAAAAGGTGAAAAATGACTTAGCTCACCTGATTTTAAACTAGCTGTTGTTGTCTCAATTCTAAATACATTAATTGTTTTGCTTTAGTTTGTGCATCATAAAGACGAATTTCTCGCGGAATAAACTGATGAATATCTTCTTCATTGTATCCTACCTGTAATCGCTTGCCGTCAGTCATAATTGGTCGTCTCAACAAGCCTGGATTTTCTTCAATCAATGCCACAAGTTCGTTAAAGCTTAAATCATCTAAATCAACATCTAATTTTTCATACACCTTTGAACGAGTAGAAATAATTTCTTCTGTTCCGGTTTCTGTTAATGATAGAATCTCTTTAATTTCATTTCTAGTTAGAGGCTCAGAAAAAATATTACGTTCTTGAAAATCTAATCCCGCTTCTTTTAGCCATGCCTTTGCTTTTCTACATGATGTACAACTTGGAGAAATATATAATTTGATCACTCTAATCCCAACCCTTCAGTTTCTCACTTAATAGTTACTAACTATTTACTGAAATCAATTTACCTCTTTCTTTTCGCTTTGTTAAATAATTGGATTTTGAATTTCATTTATTTTCTGCCTTTATATCAAAATTTGCATTTATAATAACTAACCGTTAAAACAAAGAAGATTTGGCTTAGCAGAAAAACCAGTATTCACAATGGAACTAAAAGCTCCATTCCAAATGGTCTATTCCATTCGATAACAAAATTATTTTCGGTCACAAGAATGAATCAAAATTTTCTCTAATGAGGAAAAAAATGGTTCTATTTTTTGAGAGATTAAATCCCTGTTTTCTCTTTTGGTGTGCATTGGATCAAGTAGGCCGCCTTTTTAGAGGATAGAAAAATCCCGAGCGGTGGGATTGCTCGGGATTTTGAGGGGGGTTATTGGGTTAGTTGAATGTAGCGTTTTCCAGGTGTGTACGCATTTAGATTCATAAATAAATAGTCATACTCTTCGTAAACCACAATATAGCCACTAGTGAATGTAGCAGTTTCTCCTGGCGCAATGGAACGAGCAGCCGTTTCTTCTTTAATGGTACGATCCACAATTTCTCCAACTGTTGTTGGCAAGGTATATGCGGGAACATTTAAGGAAATATACGGATCTTCTGGATTAGAATATACTTTGCTAACAAGGAATGTATCAGTAGGTAAGTCGGTAAATGTATCTCCTTGTTTTATAAGCCTCCTAACTTGAATATAAGGGTCATACTCCATAGGGGCTTCGGTTACGTTTTTAACCTGTAATTCAACTTCTAGATATTTTGGTTCAATTTTGAACTCTCGAACCTCTTTACTCAGGGTACTCTTACCGTCTCCCCATGTATATTCCGTTGCAGTGAGAGGTAAAAGTTTTCCTTTTTTATCCCATTTTGCATTGTATGCCCACTCGTAATCTGTGCCGACTTTCAAACGCTCATTTAATACGGATAACTGTTCAGGAGCAATTTTATCACTAAGTGTTGCTCTAGTTACTGTAATTTCTTGAAGAGGCATATTGTAAATATCAATAGTGTTGATTGCTTCATTCAATTGCACAACTTCGTTTTTGTTATTAATATCTAAAGCCATTGGTTCATTTGACCCTAAAAGCTTCGTAAATCTCTCATCCAAATCATCTGGGCTAAAGTAATCACCCACAGAAGTTGCTTCTTCCGCAGTAGCTACACTGACTAAATGCAGATTGTCTAAAATTTTTTCGATGTCCTTTTGGGAGATGTTCCCATGATACTGCAAATCAACAAACTTATTATGATTTTCAAAAAATCTTCTAACTATAGTATTTTCTTGTTTACCAAAGTTATCTGTTTGCTTCAGCATATATGCCTTGCCTTTTGAAAGCTTGATCTCTTTGTAATCTTTTATATATTCATCGATCACCGTATCTTTTTCGTTTAATTCATAGAGTTGGAAAGACATTACACGAGCCTTGGATAAAGCTTCCCAATTCTCTTCATCTTCTTCATCCAATCCTAAATCTTCATAAAAAGATAATGTGTATGGATCTTCATCAACAGTGAAATACTCCGGAACATACTCAGCCACTAATCGGTAATATCCCGTATCCGGCTGCTGATTAGCTGGTTTGTCGATTTTGGTTGTAAGTTCATACCCTTGCTTGTCAACAGTGACCTCCCAAAGCTTCGCTGCAACGTAGGTTCCTACTGGTATAAAGAAAAGCAACAAAACAGCAACTAGCAACAGCTTGTGCTTAGTAAAGGTTACTCGAACAATGGGTTCTTTTTTCTTAAGCTTAGTTTTACGTACAATATTTTTATGATTTTCAGCGGAATAGCTGCTGATATAGTTGTCTAAAATCTGATCTAGCTGTTCATCAGAAAGCTCGCCTAATGGATGCTCATCATATCTTTTTACCATTTCTATCCGCTCCTTTATTTAGTAGTAGTAAAAATTCCATGTCTTGTTCCGCAAAGGTCTGCTGCAGCATCCTTTTCCCGCGGTAAAGATAATTATTCACCGTCTTTAGCGAAATTTTTAAATCGCGGCTGATCATTGTTGGTGTCTTTTCGAAAATATAGCGCTGCAGGCAAATCTCACGCATCGGATTGTTCAGGCTGTTAATTAAGTCAAACATCTCATTAATGAATTCACGATTTTCTTCTGTTGCTGGAATATTTTCCAATGTGAAATTATCATTAAGCAGATAGTCCTTCTGATTTCGTTGAAGCTTATTAATACTAAGGCTTCGAGTGATCAGTATCAGATAGTTTTTAAGCGAGCCACGCTTGGGCTGATACTTGTGGGGGGCCTTCCAAATCCGCAAAAAGGTGTCGCTTACAATCTCTTCGATATCCTGTGGATCATGGTTTTTCCCTAGTATGGATAAGGAGACTACCCAAAGCAGCTTTGAGTACCTGTCCATCAGCAATTCGAAAGCTTCTTCATCCTGCTGCGCAATTTTCTGCAGCAATTCCAAGTCTTCCAAAACAATCCCTCCCTCATTTTTTTGTTTCGTCTGTCACCTATATATACACAGCAAGTTCGTAAATATACTAGAATTTCAAAAAAATTCTGCAGATATAAATATGTACATAGATATTCATGAATTTTATAGCTTCAGCAATCCCTATTTATCCATATAAAATAGATTTCTAGGTTAAGAATCCGAAGAGTAAAATCAAAGCAGCAATAACTACCAATTTACTAGTAGCTATTGCTGCTTTGATTAATGCCATTGATCAGCTATTCTCGGTAATAAAGTGGAACGGTCCCTCATGAGTAAAGGGTCTTCGTCCTCCACGGTAATTCTCATCGGTAAAGGTCATAAAGCTTTTAACATAGTTGTTGGGTACATCGACTGTGTAGGAAACACAAAGCCCAGATTCTTCCACCCAGTCAATGGAATAAATGCCCCCAGGATATTCTTCAAAATGGATCGATTCCACATCTGTTGCTCCCGCATCTTCTTCTCGAATCGATGTCCAGCGCAATTGGTTGTCTGGTAAAAAATCAATTCGAAACTGCAAACCAGAGTCAAATTTTATTTCTGCTGATTTACCTTCAAATGGATTACTCTTCATTCTTGCACCTGCTTTATTTAATATTGTGTATAGTTTCACTTAATCAAAGCATACAGATTTTCAACAAAATTATCAATACAGGATATAAACACTAGCATTTCTTCATTTAATTGTATGTTAGCATGAGAAATACTTGCCTACTCAACAAATAGCTTCTGCCCAAGAATCGAAAAATTACTTCATCATATAAAGAGACCTTAACTTGAAACCATGTTTATTCTCTATTTTCTATCTTTCCGCTTAAAAAGAGCTTCTGAATAAAGTCTATTTATACAGTCTGAATTTGTATGACACAACACGAAAAAACGTAAGTCCTTACGAAAAGGAACTTACGTTTTTTTAATTTCTTATATCTCACCCATTGGCTATTGTTGAGTCTGGCTGTAACGCTTGGTTGGATTTCCAACGATTAGCGAAATCAGAACTAGCATTCAACATTTCTTTTTTCGCTGGTCACTATAATCCGCAAGTGGTTGTATGCTGTGTTCCTGTATCTGCTTTATTTAATATTAATTCCCAAAACCAACATAAGACAGGCATAACCCTGTTTCATTACTAAAGGTAGCCGATAAAGAGCTATTATCGGTCCCACGCCAATAATAGTCTTTGGAATCTTCAGTTTTTTCACACAATACTCCGTCAACTCCGCCAACCCATTCTTTCACTTCATCGTATGTTACACCATCATTTATCTTGGTCTTTAATTCATCTAGATCTTTGACCTTTGTTTTTTGGTTAGTGATATCTTTTACATCATACTCTAATTCAACTTTCTCAACTTTGTTTTCTTCTTTATCAACATCGACAGTGACACCATGACCATCCTCTACATCCCAAAAATATGTAGTGCTGTATTCACTATCATAAGTTATTTCGCCTATGTCACCCATTTTTTCTTCAACCTGTTCTAGTGATTCGCCTACATCAATAGCAGCAAAATAGTCCATATAAGTTAGCTTAACCTTACTTTTTTTACTCTTAGCTGGCGTTGAAGCTTGCGTACTGCTGCTTTCAGAAAGATCATTTTCATTTTTATCGCCACATCCTGAAAATGATAAGGTAATTGCGAGACCAAATACCAAAAATCCAATTTTTTTCATCCTAAATCCCCCAAAATATTTTTACATAAAATATAAACACTCTTTTCATTTTTGTTTTATTTTACGCACAAACAATAATACCACATGGCGATAAACGGTGTAAATATATAAAATAAATGTGGATATCGGAGTAAATATAATTAATTGACTTTTTGCTAAATTTAATAAAGGTGAAATACTTTTTTATTCAATTTCTTCAAAACACACAATTAACTTTTCGTGTGTATCTTTCGTAAAATACGTTGTTTTAGAACTTTTTCGGTTAGTAAAAGATTTTTTACTAATTCAATAATTGAATCTATTTGACAGCTCTATTACTTTAAATGAACGATTTCGAATCACTCTTTTGCCTTCCAATTAGACCCCTCACTATTCTATCCAGCAACAAATGAATTCATCATCTCAGTAATAAGCTCAGCATTCTTTTCAAAGAATGACGGAACTCCGATAAGATTAACAACAATATAGTCTGTATCTGTCTCTAATAAATAGTACTGGACTTCAATCTTTATCCCTTCTGTAATACCAATAAAACTGTATTCGCTTCCCGAATAATGCGCTGTTTGATAATCTGCTTCCGCAGCACTTCCCTCTTCGATTTGAAAGTCCTCCGTTGAAACGATCTGTTCCTTCATGCCATTTTTGAAGGTCTCAAATCCATCTACATCGGTCTTTTTCATCCCGTAAACCATTATTCCCTGCACACCTAATTCTTCTCTGGCACTAAACGGAATAGTTTCCTCTTCTGGTTGAATCGCCCACTTATCCAAGATTTTGATTTTGTAAGGCGTTCCCTCAATTTGAAAAGCGGCCTCTTTTAATTCGATCTTTTTCTCAGAGGAAGAAACTTCCATTACAGCAGTTGATTCTGCAGTGCTTTCTGATTTAGTGGTTTCCTCTGTGCCACCAGAACTACATCCTGCTAAAATACCTGCCATCATTACTAAAACAACCCATTTTTTCATTTTTGCTCTCCTGACATCGTTAGTTTGACACTTTTATAAAATCGTAATTACTGCTTCTACATTTTTAGCTTTCACAAAAATTCTAGTGATTGTTCTCCGGAAGTTCCTCAGGCAATGGCTGCCTAACTTCCTTTTTGTATTCTAAATTGGACACACTAAACATTTTGAAATTTTCCTTTGCCCTATTTAAGACTTATACCATGGTTTGGCCCACCACCATAGTCTGGATCTTCCCTTTGTACTATATCATCTTGCCACCAGCATACAGGACAAATGTCATCACTATCCTCGATCAGAGTGTAATAACCACAACAATGACACCTGTAACGCACAACCTTATCCCCCTTCCATTCTTTATAAACTGCTTGTTTTCCTCCTAGCAGTACTACATATCCAGCTTTATAAATAGGCACTTTACGTGATCGCTTACAAAAGCTCTCACATTTTAAATAATACTAATCTTGAAATCTCTACAGCTAAAACGCAATATATTATGCTCTTCTTCTACTATTGTGTATCGTACATTTTCCAATTGATATGAGCTTATATCGGTAATAGTAAAAATTGTTTTATAAAGCCCTTCTAGTTCGTTTAGCTTCAACTCTTTGATGCCGATAAAATTTGCCACCATTTTTTTATCTCCCATAGTATACGGGTAGCTAAAAAAAGTTATTCTTAGATTAATGGTTATTTCTTCAGCTTCGATAAGCTTGCACATTGATAACGACTCTATATACCCAAACTTCGATTGTTCATTATAGAATTCAAGTATTTTTTCATTTGGTCTCATAGCTTGCATTCTCCTCTTCAATCAACCACTCTAGTTATGTCAATGTATAAGCTGTAATCATAAATATCGAATGTAAATTGGTAACCATTTGAAGTGACCGTACTGGTTTCTCCAGTCTCAAACAAATCATTAAAAGCTCTAAATACTTTGTCATTATCAACTTCGTAATTTAGTATAAATGCTACCATGATAGCTGCTAGTTCTGGTGTTGCTGCTTCCTCTCCAGCAATCATAGATAATCCAAGTAATTTCCCCTCCTGAATATGAACCCAAGTTTGAGCATCATTTTTATCATCGGCAATAAAAGTGCCATCTTTGACTGTACTAGGAAATCTAGTTTCGGCATTTTCACCCATATCGTTGATAGCCTCATTCATCTGATCAGCAAAAGTATCATAGGAATCAATTGGTTCTCTCTTGGGTAATTCGATTTCAACATTAGCTCTTTTTCCATTTTTAAAGATCACCTTGAGCTTCAGCTTTTTATCAGTGATTGATGCTGGAATGCTTAGATCAAAATTTTTCCCATCTATTGTAACTTGATCTCTTGTGCCATCCTCTCTGATGGAAGTTACTGATTTTATCTCAAATTTTGATTCTCCTGTGATGTAATCAGAAAGGCCGCCACTTTGATCTACATGTGTTTCAACAGGAGGAGCTTTCTTTACTGGCATTCCCCTTGGTGGTCTTTTCAGTGAACAGCCACTTAAAATAGCAACCATAAGGAAAAAAATAATCACACATTGCTTCATTCTAAACGCTTTCATGTTAGTAGCCTTTCTTCTTTATATTAGATTCCAAAATGAATAACAAATTTATCTTCAGCTATAGCCGTTTCCAAAATTTGCTTCAACGTATCCCATTCATCACCTACAAAATATTTTGCTTGCTCTGATTCCATTGCCTGCCAAAAAGGCTTCCACCGTTTGAAGTAGTTTTTCAGCAATTTTAGGCGTAATAATGGTTATCCCGTAGTAATTGAATCCTTGTTCTAAATTATCCAGGTTATTACAATACATGTCTACATCCTTGAAAACATCATAGTTATCAAGAATAAATTGATCTTGAATTTTAATGCTTATACTTTTATATTTTCTCGGATCAAGATCATCGGGTACTTCTTTACATAGGACAAAATCATGAATCAATCCTGCTGTCGAAGGACTCCCATCTACGTGAAAAACCTGCTTGCCATTAGAAAGACAGTCTTCTAAAAATGACCTGAATTTCACGTATTCTGGTGAAGTATTACCTTTTAAAACCAGACAATTTTGAAGATATAGGATATCTTCTGCATCAAGTAATGTAACACCTTTACTTAATCCATAATCTGTCTCTTCCGAATAGTATTCCATGAATTTATGCCTACTCAAACAACTTTTTAAGTCCTCTATCAGACGATTCGATATTCGGATAAAATCTTCCTCTTGCACAAAATCAATCTGAAAATTTTCATCGTATTTATAAAATTTGTGATTTAGCATCTGCACCTCCAAATGATTAATAAAGAAACGACCGAAGAGTTTATTCAGCCTTTTCATGTTTTCCACTGACTAATTTTTTCCCAGACTTTTTCAACCCATAAGTTAGAAACTTCGGATAATCGGAAATTTTTAACTCATAACTAGATATAAATTGGAATCAAATTCAATCTAATATACTTACTCTTTCCTGACATCAATGGTCTGTATAGATTGCCGGACTCATTCTATTTTACTTTCAAAACTTCGATAAATTCTGGTGGAATACTATCTGCTAGCCAGACTTTTTCATTTCCCAAATAAAATGTTGTTCCTTTTGCTCTAGCATTTTCGGTATTGATCACTAAAATAATCGGTTGCTTATCTTTTCTTTTTCCAACTAAAGTAGCTGTTTCAATATCTTCGGATAAATGAACATATTGTCGAGACATTGGAGATAAACCCATTGCTTCAATCTTAGGTAAAAACTTATGCGCCGTTCCATGATATAGGTATTTAGGAGGAACAGCCGCTTCCTTTACTATCTTCATTGGAATAGAATGTCCGTATAATGCTCGAATACTATTCCCATTGATTTCATGTCTTTTCTTCTCCGATTTCACAATCATTTTTCTTAAATCATCCAGTCCTACCTCTTGCCATTCAGGAGATTGGTGAAGCGTTTGCATTAGTTGGTCAATTTCCACCCAGCCCTGTTCATCTAATTCCAATTCATATTCCCATGGAGCATGACGCAAGGCATAAGAAACTTCTTTACTCAGTTTTGTATAGTTTATCTCATTAGACATTTTTTCCTCCTTATATCTAACTTTTTTCGAATAGCTGGCCTATTATTTAATTAAACCAACTAATAATCAAGCTTTTTCAAAATAGCACTCACATCATTGTACCAAGCATCTATCGTTTCAATAGCCAACTCTATCCTATCCACCATCTCATAATTCGCCATATATGTTTCAAACGGAACAAAATCCTTATCTGGCTCTGAATAATTGTACTGGTATTGTGGAGATATCTCCAAATATGTTTTTCCTTTGTAAGTATAGATCCAGGTAGCCATTCCAGAAACGGTTTCCCACATTAGAAATGATGACGTTGCATCATCGTCACTAAAGTCTCCCTCGGCTATTTGATAAGCGGTTTTATTCCACCTATATCCAATCCCTTTTTCAAAATAGTTTGATGGTAAATTTTTCTCACCATTCAGGCATTTTTGTAGAACGTTCTTAAACGTACGGATTCCTTCGATCACAAAATCATCAAACAGCTTGATTTTTTTATTTTCAAAATAGTACTCAATTCTCAGCTGAGAAAAATAACCATAATTCTGGGGATCTTCCAATAAAAATTCTATTGCACGATCACTCGTTATCTCGAACTTTCTAAACGTTCTCATCTTTATAGCCTTTCTTTTACCGATCTCCATATGATAGCTAGTTTTGATCAACAAATAGCTGGAGCCCTAGTAATCTTCATTTTTGAGATAGTTAACCACTGTCTATCTATCACTTCTAAACTTTAGTTCAAAACAAAATCCACGCAGTTTTTTAGTAGATGACACATATACATACTTACTATACGTCCCATGAATTAATATCTACTTTTGATACCTGTATTGAGTGCAACTAAACTCTCAGTAAATGCTCTAGATCGTGGCTATCTCTGCATTTATAAGATCTTGTAATAAGTTATCCTACATGAATTATACAACACTGGGGGTAAAGACTTTTTATGTTTTAGAGAATCCAGTCTCAAAATTAGCTGCTAATTCAAATTCCTCACTGATCTTCATTCAACCATTTTCTTTTTATATTAAAGTTAGGATCAAATTCAATACTTTTTAGACGCTCTTTCGCTTTATTTATTAAATAATCTATATTCGAATCCAATCTTTCAGGCCTTAATGACTCTACGTCTTCTAATTCACACGCAAATTCTATAATCTCAACTACTTTTCTATCAATACCTTTTCTATTTAAAATACTTACTGAATATGGGGAAAATAAATATTGTTCACACTCATTAGTTGTTAAAAGTTTAGCTTTTAAAGCTTCTAATAGCCCTATAGTGCAAACCAATACTATCTTATTTGAATCTCCTTCAGTCCTGCTTTTTAGTTCTAAGTCCATCCTTTTCCCTCCTAATAGTCTTTAGCTGTAGTGTGGTATTGGAGAATTTCTGCTTGTTGTTCTTCATTTTGTTGAAATCTTCCAGAAATTGTTTACTAAGTTATCATATCAGCATTTTTTCAAAATTAGAATCTTATGAATGAAGTAATTTTGAGGAGCTACCACAATTGAAAAAAGCAAGATGTACAAAATAGAAACTTTTGTAAACCTTGCTTTTCGTCCTGAGTAATTTTCCACCTATGAATATGAAAAGAAAGCCGAAAATCTCCACTGTCTAAGTATTAGCTTTGGCCTTTAGAGATAAGGTGATTCCATTTCTTCAACGAACAATCCATTTTCGGTTATTTGTGTAATTGATTTTTTCGAAGGTCCACTTGAGCAAATGAACATATAGTAATCATACCCAAAATGGACTTCGATTTCCTTACTCACAAGTTTCGCCCATATATTTTCTCGTAAAATTAATTTCACTGCTAAAGGTACATTACAGTTACTAATTGTCATTCCTTCTTCAAGTAAGTCATACATTTTTTTCAATTCATCAGAAGCTTCTTCACTTTTACTCGGATGGTGATTCTTCTCAAGTTCTTTAATTCTTAAGCTGTCTGTTTTCACTTCACTCATCATACTTTTTACTGCCTCACAATATTTTTCTTCGACAAGTAAGTAATCAGATAAAGTGAATTTTTTATTGTCGTATACTTTTCCAATATCGCTGATAGCAGTCCAATCATCCTTCATATAATTCCCGTTAGAATTTCTATATCGGGGGTTATACTTTGTAATTCTGTAACAATTCATATTAATCCATCATCCTATTCAAATTGGCATCATGAGTAATATTCTTTCTTTTTACTAGTTTCCCTAATGTTAATCCGATTAAACCCCAACTTAAACACCGTTTTGTGCTAATTTGTAAATCGCTAATCTAATATATCTAACGGTACTATCCTTTTATGACATAACACGTATTGAATAGATTTTTTTTGTTTTACAATAACTCAACAAATTTTTCGTAGTTAATCGTTCCATATATAAATTCCGAATCATCTACAATTTGATATTTTGCCAAAAAGACAATTCGGCGAATGGGAGAGCTCTCAATTAGAATTTGCATCGTTTTTAACACGTCTTCTTTATGCTTTTCTCTTAAACAGAAAATATCAATATCAAGTTCATCGGCTGAGTCACACCAAAAAGGATAGAGTTCTCTTAATTTTAGTGGATATCGCTCGCTATAAAGCTCATCGTCAATTTCGCACATATTACATAATTCAAATGAAGACCAATTTTCTTCTTCTTCTGTCAAATAGTACCAAATACCACTTATGGAATTCATGAAATGAAAATATCTGTCATAGTACTTAGGATAAGCATCTTTATTTTTGTTACGAGCATTTACACAAATATTTACAGGTAGTTCTTTTATTTTTTTCTTTTGATTCACACATAAGATATTTAAATCATAAGACATTTCTAACTCTCCTATCTGGTAACCTAAATGCTAGGACATCGTCAATTCAACGAATAAGCCTTTATGACTATTCGTTTCTGAGAGCAAATAATATTTAATCTCATTATCTAAAACTATTCCAGACACCTATATCACCACTATCGCTATCTTGGAAAGTATTTTCTATAACTTCCAGTTATTTATAAGTCCTTTACAAAAAAAGGAGAAGGGAAATTACTTCTCCTAAAATCTGGACTATTATCTAAGTAACAATTGGCTTTCACTTATTAATCAACTAAATAAATATCGAATTTCTTAAGAGACATCACTCCACTGAAAGTTTGAGTTTCTTCACCCCAGTATCCGATTACTCGTTCCACATCATCTTCCCAATGAGATAACCAGCTTATCATTCCAACAAAATTCAATTCTGCGCTTTTAATCCCTGCATTATAGGATTTACATGTTATTTGAAGGAAATTATTGATGATTATACTTTACAATGTCATTGTTCAACCAATCTAAATCTGTCATATAGTCATTCAATGCATTGGGATTCGTAATCACATACGGAAACTCAAACAGGAGGGATATCTCTTTCATAAATGACTCGTCATTTTTTAGACATTCATTTTCAATGTCTGCATTAAAAAAACTACTACTAAGCAGATCATTCTTAGCCTTTTCTTTTTCTGAGTTTGATATTCTAAAAATTTAGTTCTTCATTTTATTCTCCTATCCATAATAGGTCCCTTTTGAATACAATATTATTCCCCAATGTAGCTTTCGCTTATTCTTTCTAAAAAGGAGACTACTTATGGTTTTGGTACCTTTACACTTTCAAAGCTAACATTTCCACATAATATCTTTAAAAATTCAGTTTCGTTGTTGACTGTAAATATTCTTATACAAACTTGACTATCTAATTCGACTGTTGTTATTTTGGTAATGGTGAAGTGACTGAAATTCAACACGTTATTGTTCATTTCATAAAGTTCTTGTGGAATTTCAAAACTTACTTCCGTACAATTTTCAAAGGTTAATTTAATATGCTCTTCGGTTTCTTCTGTAAAATAGTAATCTAAAAGAAGACAAAAATTTACCAGGCTATTATCAAAGTATAAGTTTTCAATGATACTGTCGATAAAATCATAGTCATAAAAAAATTTTTTTATTCTTTGCAATTTGCTTTTTAAGCTCATATAAAGCCCTCCTATAGATTATTTAAAGTAGAAATGTGTCAAATTACGTACTTCTTGTTTATTTGCATTTGATGGGAATTTCCCTGTGTTGTCTAAATAATTTCCTCCCTTATTTTGCACTCTAAAATAGGATTGCCCATTTGAAGGTGACTTATGCACTCTAACAACTTCACCAGTAGAAGGATTTCTTAATATAGTAGCTGGTCCACTTTTCTTTCCCCCGGCTTCAACAGTTTTTTTCCAACCTTGAGATTCAAGTTGATTTATTAATTCGTCTGGCTTATATTTTTTTGCTAAATCAGAAAAATTATCCCCTGTCCATTCTACATTTTTACCAGACCCATTGCCCTTACCTGCATTAGCACTTACTATAATCCCACCAATCCCGAGGACCCCAGTGGCTGTTCTCATAGATATAGTGTCTCCAACAATAACTGCACCATCACCTGCAAAGGTAGTCCTTAAACCCGGAACAGTAAATTCAGGAGCTAACAGAAAAGCCATAAACGTGGAAATTGATAGGATTTCCTTTGCAAACTTTTCTTCGAGCGCGTCCAGATCCTGTAAACCATTGATATGTTGCCTCGCAGCTTCCGGAGCCATCCAAACTGCTTGTCCGCCGTTGTTAACCCAAGGAACTAGATATCGTCCAGCGCTATCTGGTTCCCCTAGAATTCTTTCTAGGCTATCTTTTTCTTTTGGTTTACTAAATCTAATGTTGGTAAGACTAGAAGTCATCGCACAAAAACGTGTTATTGTATTTTGGTAAGCTCTGTTCCAGTTTAGTAGTAGGTTTCGGCCTTCCATAGTTTTTGGTAGTCCTTTATTCCCAGTTGCTTTATTATAAGCAATATTGATCTGTTGCTGGCGATAAACATTTTGTGCAACTTGCTTTACAGCATTCCCAAAACCAAAGCTACTTGAAGATGATTTTCCAGAAATAAAGCTATTGTTATTTCTTACACTTGGATAAGGATTTACTCCAATAAGATACTTGACATTTTCGACAGTTCGTTTGACGCTATTAACAATCCTGTTAGCAACGGACTTCATTGTATTTCCAAACGACTTAACACTAGCAAACATTTTTTTCTTATGCCCAGTCGGATCTGTATAATTAATCGGATTATTCTCAACATAGGTATACCCATTTTGGCTAAGCGGATTGTCTTCTTCCCCTTCGTAACTATCTTGCGTCAGGAAGGTTCCGGTTTGACTATCGTAGTAGCGTGCCCTTAGATAATTATACCCTGTTATGTCTTGTGCTTCACCTGTATAACCATAAGGATTTCCAGTGTCATCTACTTCTTCTGGCATTCCGAATACTGAATAGCTATTCGTGCTATTGAGTTCTCCATCCTGCGTCATGCCTGTCACACTGCCTCTAGCATCCGTCAGGTATTGGTACTCATCTTTTGTTTGTTCATTCTTATAGCTGAGTCGTTCATTCCCATAGGTATAGGTTTCGCGGGCTTTTAGCTCATCATCATAGGTTTGAAGCACTTGCGTATTCTCTTGGTTAACATCATTTACGTAGTTGCGAACTTCGTAATAGTTGTAGCTATCCTCTCGAGTCGTATAAGGAATCAATACTTCCTGTACCTCAGAAGAATAAGTCACTTCGCCTTCACCTGGCAGGTTGCCTAAGCTTGGCGGATTAACAACAATTCCTTCCTCATTTGCCCGATCCTTCGCAATTTTTTGATGATACGCATGTGAGACCGTGTCAAAGACATCCATCCAAAGATTACCCACTGTTTCCGGCAAACTTGAAATTCCTTGAATAACATTCTCGCTAAATCCGTACCAGAAGAGTGAATTTTCTTCCCCATTCGGACTTGTTTTCGGCGATTTTCTGCCACCAGTGTTAGGAACCGTGTTAGACGAAGGGGCCGATTCACCTGAAGAAGATTTCTTCGCATCCTTTTCTTTTCGCTTAAAGAGCTGATAAGCTGTTTCATCTTCTGTTCGGCTAGCAGTAAATACGCGATTGTCATCACCATCATACAGAGCTGCCATCAGGAGACCTTGATTGTCTTTTACCGCAAGCAAGCGATTTTCTGTATCATAGATATAATCTAATACTTCATCGGTACCGCTTTGTTTGATCCGATTACCATTCTTATCGTACTCATAACGGATGGTTTGTTCAGGATTTTCCATACTGATCAATCGATTATTGTCATCATACGTAAAATTAGTCGTTTGTTCTTTCCCATCGATGGTTTCCGTGCTGGTTAGTTTGTTTCCAGCTAGATCATAAGAATATGCGTAGCTGGCTAACTCATTCTTTTTCTTCTTATCAGAGACCGTCATTTGAGCAACTTGACCAAGACTGTCATACTCATAGGTTTGAACGATAGTTTTGCCATCTTGAATAATCGTTTCTTCAGAAACATAATTATCTGCATCGTAAGCGTACTGATAAGAGGCAATTGTTTTTCCTTTCTTATCTTGATGGACGATTTTCTCCACTCGATTATCCAAACGATAACTTAGCGTTGAGACTGTTCCATCCTTACGTTTGATCTTCGTCATGTTTCCTGCTTCGTCGTATTCATAGGTGGTCGTTTTATTGTCACTATCGGTTACCTTTGTTAGTCGATCTAATTCATCGTAGTTGTATTTAACTTCTGATCCATCCGCATAGGTTAGTTTCTCGATATTTCCATAATCATCGTAGTCGTACTTGATTAGACTACCATCACCTTGACGAACACCAGTGATTTCATCTTCTTCATTGTATTCGTAATTCGTCTGACCGGTTAAATCATTCATAGATACCCGACGACCTTCTGCGTCATAAGTATACATGACCGTGCCATCCGATTTTTCTGAATAATTCACCTGCAGAAGCTGATCTAACTTATTGTAATCGTACTTGATCGTTTTCCCGTTGGCTTGCTGAACACTATCCAGTCGATTATCTACATCGTAGGTATACTTCGTCGTATCTCCCAAGCTGTTTACTTTTTCGATTACATTGGATAATTCATCATATTTGTACTTCGTAACTTTGCCATTTCCATTAGTAATTTCAGTTACATTTCCGACCGAATCATAGGCATAACTAGTTTTAGAGGCTTTATCCCCTGTCCCAGTAGTTGCTTCGATTAATTGATCAGCCTTGTCATAACTATAGCTGTTTACCCGCTGTCCACCGGAAGTAACGTTGGTTAGGTTATCATTCCCATCATAAGCAAATTCGTTGAAGGCTCCTTCGCTGGAGGTTACCTTTGTTAGTCGATTGTCTTTATCATAATTGTACGTTGTGATTCGTCCAGCTGTATCTGTCTCAGCGATTAAACGGTCTTCTTCGTCATAACTATTGGTGGCTACTTGTCCTAATGGATTAACGGTTTCTGTAAGATTCCCATTTGGATCGTATTTGTAGGTTTCTTTGCGTTTGCCATTAATTGTTCTTGTGGTTAATTGTCCCACAGGATCATACTCGTAAGCTGTTTGGCGACCGGTTGGCTGAGTCACTGTTTCCAAGCGATCTAACACATCATAGCTATAATTTGTTTTTATACCGCTAGGGCTTACTGCTTCAACTAAGTTTCCAGCATCATCGTAGTCAAAAGTAGTGGTTAAATCAGCAGGATCAGTGGTGGTAAGCAGTCGTCCAGCTTCATCATAGGTGTACTTGGTGGTACGTTTGGATTGATCTTCTTGCTGAATCAAATTGCCAGACACATCATAGCTATAGCTTTGAGACAATCCTTGAGGCGCGGTCTGTTGACTTAGTCGTCCAAGCTTGTCATAGGCATAACTGTATTTTGCGCCATTTGGCAAGGTACGATTGGTCGCCTGTCCATAGAGATCGTTCTCGTAGGTTGTCTGGTTCCCGTTTTCATCGGTTTCCGACAAAAGACTGCCCGTTTGGTCATAGGTATATTCACTTACACCACCAGTTGGTTTTGTAACACTTGCCAGACGGTTCATTTCGTCATAGGTATAGCTGGTCGTATTTCCTTCTCCACTTGTTTCTGTCAGTGGATTGCCCAGATTGTCATACGAATAACTCTGTACAGCTCCTGTTGGACTAACCTTCTCCATTAGACGATTCAACGGATCATATTTTAGTGCCGTTGTATTTTCTTTGGCATCTGTATAAAGAATTAAGTTTTGATTGGCATCGTATCCGTAGTTGGTTTTTTCACCATTTTCATCGGTAATGCTCGATACATTTCCCAGTACGTCATATGTGTAGGTAATGACTCCTCCGGCTGGATTCGTTTCTGTCACAATTTGATTAATATCATCATAAGTGTAGGAGGTTACCCGTCCTTTCGCATCCGTTGCTTCTTTCAGATTGCCATTTTTATCGTAGCTGTACGTCGTTAGTTTTCCTTCGACATCTGTCGAGGTTAACATATTCCCCATATCATCATAGGTGAAGGCTTCACTTGTTTTATCGGCATATTCTACCTTGATTAAGTTGCCTTGAGTGTCATATGCATACGTAGTGGTTTCACCTAGACTATTAGTTTCTGTGAGACGTTTGCCGTGATTATTGTAGGTATATGTCTCATCTAATCCTTGATTGTCCTTCACATGAACCACTCGATCACTTGTATCATATTCGTACTCAGTGACTAAACCGTTCGAATGTGTTTCTTTCACCAAACGGTCAAGAGCATCGTAGCTGTTGGTTAAGGTTGTCCCATCCGGTTTTTCAATTTTTTCTGTTTGAGCGGTTGGGGTGTAGGATAGCTTGTAAACATTCCCATTCTCATCTGTGATAGCTGTTGGATAACCAAGTTCGTTATAGGAATAAGTTTTTTGGTTGCCAAGAGCATCTGTGGAACTGGTTATTTGTTCTATCTGATTATAGGAATAGGTTGTTTTATTTCCTAATCCATCCGTTACAATTGCTGGCAGATTGTGACCGTTATACGCAGTGCTGGTTGTGTAACCTGCTGCATCAGTAACACTCGCCTGGTTGCCATTACCATCATAAGAAATCGATGATTTGTTCCCAAGTGCGTCGGTAATTGTTTCCAATGCGCCGCCTTTTGTATACGTATAAGAAGTTTTCTTCCCTCGAGCATCAGTGAAAGATAAAATATTTCCCATTGAATCATAGGTGTACGTATTTATTTCTTGGTTGGGATGAGTCACTTGAGTTACATTTCCCAATGAGTCATAGGTATAGCTGGTAGTTCGTCCGTCTACTGTTTCACTTAGCTTGTTACCATTAGCATCATACTCATAAGTAGAGACTACTCCAGCCTCATCAGTACTCTTAATCACTTGGCCTAGATCATCATATTCCATGATCACTTGGGTTCCATCAGGATGTTCCGTTTTAATGAGATTACCGGAGGCATCATAGGTATTGCTGGTTAACTGATTCAACGGGTCCGTAATAGTTGCAATTTGATTAGCTACTTCATCATAGGTGTAGGTAGTAGTACTTCCTGCTTCATTAGTGTCGCTCAGCAATCGTCCTAGTGGATCTCTTTGATAAGTCAACGTTTGACTGGCAGCATCGGTTTCACTTAATAAACGGTTCCGCTGATCATAGACATAAGTGGTGCTATTCCCTTCAGCATCGGTCATTTGGATTCTATTGCCGACACCATCATAGACATATGAATAGCTGCCTCCTTCACCGTTAGTCTTCGTTAAAGGATTTCCGACAGCATTATAGGTATAACTCGAAGTAAAACCATTCCCATCAGTTTGAGCGATCACTTGACCAGCGCCGTCAAAGGTATACGAGGTCTTCTGTCCATCTGGTGTAGTTTCACTGGTTTTCCGTCCCTCATTATCATAGGTCAGCGTTGTGACTCCACCTAAAGGATTCGTCATACTAACTGGAAGACCATGAGAATTATAGTCAATAGTTGTTGTTCCTTTAAGGGGATTCACTATTTTATTTAGGAATGCCCCAGAATAACCATAAGATGTTGTATTTCCTTCAGAATCGGTTGTGCTAGTTACACGTCCTTGTTTATCTACTTCAAAAGCTGTACTCGGGCGATCATTGATTTGAATAGCTTTTAAATTACCAGAGCCATCGTACGTATAAAGGGTTTTCTTGCCGTCGAAGTCAACTTCACTGGTAATATGATTTTTTGCATCATAGGTTGCTTGTTTTACAGCACCATCAAATCGTGTTTCAGTTAGGATATTTCCATTGTCATCGTAGGTATAGCTAGTGGTCTGACCTGCTTCATTTGTCTCACTCATCAGCCGGTTAGCTGCATCATAGGTGTTAGAGACACTTGTTCCATCCGGATAATCGATTCCTGTTGTCCTGTATTGCTTATCATAATGATAGGTGGTACTATTTCCATTCCCATCCGTTGTAAATGTTTGCCCATTACTATACTCAAGAGTAGAAACTGCGCCTGTGCCATCTACCTGTTTTACGACACGGCCCTCTTTGTCATATGTGTTTTCAATAATCTTAGTGCCATTTCCATCATACCAAGCAGTCATCAGGCCTTCTTTGTTGTACTCATAACGAGTTTTTACACCTGTTGAATCAGTAAAACCAGTCAAATGTCCATTGTCATCATATTCATAGGTTAATTTGGACCCATTAGGCACAGTAATACTTCCGATATACCCTTCTTCGTTCATAGAAACATTGTAAAGAGCTCCTGTAGGATCAGTGATTGCTGTTAATTGTGCATTCTTATTATAATCAAGCTTAGTAACGTTCCCTTTTTCGTCTTTCTGACTCGCTAGAAGACCAAAATAATTAAAGATTTTTTCTTGATTTTCACTATCTGTAATATGGTATTCTTTGACAGTATATTTTTCATTGCCATTGCCAAAATCGGCTTCTTTTGTTTCTTTGTCTTTCACTGACAGAGTTAAGTCGTAACCTTCAGGCGCCACATACTTGTTGCCCTCTTTTTTAAACTTTAAGATACTGCCATCGGTCCGCGTATAATAAAGATTGCCTTTTTCATCACTGGTTACCTGCTCGTTGTAAGCAAACGACCATCCTCGACCAAAGAGACTATTATAATCTGCCCCTTTTGAATTGTATGAACGGGTTATCTCGAAGTCGCTAGTAAAACTCGGAATCGATACATCTGTACGATCTAGATAAAAATTCCCAGTATTAAGGTTGATTGGTTCAAATCCAAACTCACAATGCAGCCCTCGCCCCATTAATAAGCTGTCAATATCTTCTTTTGTTCCATCAGATAGCTTTGGTGGATTATAGGGCTTATCTGCATTCTTTTTCGGATTACGAATAAAGAGTGTATTATTACTCAAAAGGAGCATATCCTGCACACGGTTATCATAAACAATTTGTGCCAACGGAACGCCATAATAAGCCGCTATTTTAGGCAGAGTATCATATTGAGTAACCTTATAAACAACGAATTTTTCGCTATTCTTCTTTCCGCTGCTATTTCCATCCTTTTTACTCTCAGCGTCTATCGTATAAACTTTATTAAAATCAGGACTAGTAAACGGGATCCCAGTTTGCCAATTGGATAATTTATCTCTATATTTAGTTGTTCCCTTTGGAAAATATGAATCAAACAAGCTTGAATTAGGATACTTGTAGGAGTAACTTGCATAAGACTGCCCACTATAGCTCTTTCCTGCATCACTCAATTCGTAATCGACAATCGCTCCGGGAGTAGTTAACCCGTCTGAAAACACCCCTTGAAATTGCAGCTTCCCGCTTTTGTCTGTTAGCATCATGGAGCGAAGTGCAACAGAAGTATCCTTAAGTGGATAATTTGCATCAACCGGATCCGGAATCGACCAATTAATCGTCATACTTGGTCGTTTGTCCGGAGTGAAGTCTACCTGTCCTGGGCCACCAGTTGAATAAGTTGTGTAGAAGGCTCCACCATAATCATTTTCATTCGTTGCTTGTACAACGATTCCATAGTTTGGACTTGTTCCTTGAACCCAGCTGTTTACCGCATCTCGAATATCAAAACTATGCATTCCATGCTTTGCTGGACTAATCGCATTTTCACCTGTGGGTTCTTGCGATAAACCTACAGAATTATCCCAGGTTAATGCGTTAATATCAAAATCCTGAGTAAGCTTGTAGCTGGAAAACGTTGCATTGGTTTGAGGATACTGGATATATTGGTACAAATTATAGGTAGCATTATCGATTTTTGCTTCTTTCGGAATCTTCGAAAAATCATAATTTACTTTGGTATAGATTCTGGTACGACCTACGTCCTTGGCATTCCATATACCAGTCATCGCTTGTGTAATATATCCAACATACCCATAGCCACGTCCCTGATAGGTTCCATGAACAGAACTGGTTACCGTATCAATCAGGTTTTCAGTCGGAACTGTTACTGTAGGATCGATTCGAACAGGATATGCTCGATTCGTGTCCTTAAGCCATTCTTCACTTGCATCAATTGTTAGTTCATACTTATCTTTTTGTTCTTTTAAGCTTAACTGAATCTCATCACTCGTTTCCCCAGCACTATCGATCATTACAGGAGCAGACAATACAAACAGAACTTCCTTTTTTCCTTTTCTGGTAATAATGACCTGATTGTTTTCTACAGTTGCTGAGTATTTATCAGAAGAAAAATGGTAAGTAAACTGATGCTTCTCTCGCCATTCCTCCAAAATAATTTCTTCTTTGACGCCATTATCAGTAATTGTATACTGGACATCATCTGCTTCATCGACATTGTTGTACAAAAGAGCATTTTCTTTTACTGTGGCATTTTCGTAGGTCATATCTTTAGGAATTAACTCTAGCGTATCTTCTCCTTTAGAAACTTGAATCCCTTGATTTTTATCTACTTTACTAGGCAGCACAACATCTACTGGACTGCTGTTAGGTTTAAAGACTGTTTCATCACTTTGATTATCGGTTATCAGACTTAAATCAACAGGTGTTTCCGTCCCCTCGTCATCTTTGTATGTTTTTACATCTCCGCTAATATAAGTGATGAAATGTGTTTCATCCACTTTATAAATTTGTTCTTGTCCATCTACTAAGATCGGTTCGCCATACTTTTCTCTTAAGGCTTCTTCTTCGATACTATTCTTTTTCTCTTCTACTTCGGGTAAGCGAACCTCATAGTCTTTGGGTTCTTCATCTTTATTTTCCGTTGGCTCTTCCGGTTGGGTTTTACCTTCCTCTTCCGACTGCTCACTAGAAGACTGACCTGTTTCCTTTACCTCTTCAGTAGAAGGAACCTCAACTGAATTTCCTGCATCAGGAACAACAGATTCTTGAACACTTTCAATCGTATCCTTGTAATAATTTTCTGCCTTGCTTTGATCAACGGCTTCTTTAATATCCTCTGCATATGCAATAGGCATACTTCCCATCAGCAAGCTGACCAGCGTGACATACTTAACAAAATTTCCTACTATTTTCTTCATACCATTACCCCTAACAAAATTTTAAGATCGGATTAATTCCTTATAAACAACTCCTATTGCAATTACTAAGTCAGCAACAAACATCGCTAACGAACCCATCGTTGGAAAAGTCAGACTAATCCCTATAGATATACTTAATAGTAGAAAGACACCCAGTAACATTTTCTTTAATGATGGATTTTTCCAATTAAAAGGTTCTTCTAGCAGAAGAGTGAGACAATAATAGATAAAAACAAACCGAAAAACTCCTTGTATATAAGTGGTTACAACCCAAATGAAGCTTTTCACCCATTCATAGCTCATGGACGTAGACCGATAAATCCCCTCTCCGATTAAACCAAGGACAACTCCAGAGATCAGAATCAGCAGTACGTAATTTCTAAGTGCTATACGTGTCTTATCCTTAAAAGAAACGCGTTTATAAAACTGGTAAAACAAAAACAGCAACAGGCCTAAGCCTACACTTATCGTCAAAACACCTAAAATATAAAATAGATTGGCCTTTCTGCTAGCATTAAACATAGAAATCAGCAGCTCATTTAAAAACAAGTAGCTGCCCATTCCATAAAGCATTAAGCCTAAAACATACATAAAAAAATAGCGTTTTTTTGGTGCTATCGCTAATTGATTTTTAAACTGGTTTTCTTTCTCTTTCAATCGCGTGAACAACAAATCTTCTCCCCCCATCTTTCGCATCACAAGTAGATAATATTAATAGCCTGTCAGTAGGTTTTCTCTTTAATTCACAATAATTCCCACCTAGCTCTACAGAAAGCTCTTTGATTTTTCCAAAATAAGCGTTTACGTTAGTTTTATTCTCTAGCTGAAACGTATGATAGATATGTTCATCGGTAAAACTGTATGCCGCAAAAACCTCATAAGAAATCTTTTCCTGCTGTGTTTGGACGGTTACTCGTGTATTTTTGTTAAAAAATTCAGAATCGGCAAAGTATGATAGTGTGCCAAACATAGTCCCATCCTGTGTGGCATGACCATAAATAATAGTTGCCAAATCATTAAAATCCTTTGCATTTACTCGTTCTGTAAAAATTGCGCCATAGATCGATTCGTTATGATCGATATCATGGCTAAGATAGTAGCTGTCATCAGTTGGATGCTGGGCAACAGGATAATCAATATTCGTACCGTCAACGTGTAGATACGCATAAACCTCTTTGTCATTGCTTAGAGAACTAAGCGTTTTTTCCGAAGCGGCCTCCATTGACAACTCATTTAAGTGAGTCAGTTTAGCCCAACAGAGACATAGAATACCTAGTATTAAAATAAAAGTAAGGAATCGCTTCAATTAATCACCTCTCCTTCAAATCTTATTCGCGAAGAAACTTGAAGCTCGTACTTCGCTTCAAGTCATATTGTCATTCACAGCAAAAATACTGCAGCCGATTTTCCAAACGAAAAAAGACATTCCAAATACCAACAAACTTAACCTACTCACCGCTTTCAATTCACCCACTTACGCACAAAATAATCTTTGCAAGGAATATCCATCCCTATGCTCTTTTGTTTCCCTAATAGAGTACGAGTTACTTACTTGATAATCTCTAAAGTATTTACTCAAGCATGAATTCATTTTTCTCACCAGAATTGCCAGACAGGTCTTCTCCCACAAAAATAGCAAATCCATAACAAAAATGACATATTAATAAAAGTATAAAATATTTATATATAAGAGAAGGCTTTTTATCATAAAAGACTCTTTTTAGTTCATAATCGGCCTTTTAGAGAGGTTTTATCAGGTTGATCTTCAGGTGAATCCAGGTAAATCTTAGAGAAGAAAATAAAGGAGAGAAGTTTCATCTACAAAAAAAACAATATATAAACAAGTTATATATAACTTAAAGAATTTATTCAGTTTTTTTAGCACTTGTATAACTCTAGACATTATCTGTCGTAAAATCAGCCCTAGCAAAAAAACTTTGTGTTACTAGTTTCTTGAAAAGCTGCTTTTAAACAAACATTTTTCCAGAAAAAAAGCCTGAATTCCAGTCTGTTTTAAATAACCCGCGTTTTCTATTTCCTTTCCATTGACATTTGAGAAACAAGCCTTTAGACTATAATTTACAATAACTGAATACGAGATGCCTCAAATCAATGAGGTAGAGGTCGCGAAGCTTATTAATCCTGTGGAGTGCAAGAGACATGAAGAAGCAGGTCTAGGAAGTTTCGCCGAAATGTACAGAATTCTCTTTTTGTTCTGTATGTTGGGACGCAAGCGAATAACTTGCGGACTGTCTTAGCAGTGATGCTAAGTTGCGCTATGTTTTGTGAGAGGGACATCTTCTTATAGTTGCAAGCGGCCTTTGTTTTCTGGCGGCTTTTTTCTTTTTGCTGGATTTACTTCGCAAGGACAGGCACCCATCTCGTTTATCATAATAAAGGGGAGAAAAACATGAACAAAAAGTATTTTTCAGTTATCGCATTTATTGCTTTATTTGTTTCATTTTTAGGTCTGCCGCTCGTGTCACATGCAGATGATAAAACACCAGAAGGAGAATTACGGGTCGGCATGGAGGCGGGTTATGCTCCGTTTAACTGGACACAAAAGGATGATCGCAATGGTGCGGTTCCAATCCAAGGAGATAAATCCTATGCTGGTGGTTACGATGTTGAGATCGCCAAAAGAATTGCTGACAAAATGAACCGTAAGCTGGTAATTGTTAAGACTGAGTGGGACGGCCTATTGCCTGCTTTGCAATCAGGTAAAATTGATGCCGTTATTGCAGGGATGTCTCCTACAGAGGAACGACGCAAGGAAGTCGATTTCTCAGATGAATATTACGAATCTCAGCTAGTTATCATTACCCGCAAGGATTCAAAATATGCCAAAGCTAAGTCATTAGAAGATTTTTCCGGCGCAAAAATTACTGGTCAATTGAGTACCTTCCATTATAGTGTAATTGATCAGATCCCTAACGTAGACAAGCAGCAAGCGATGGATAATTTCCCAGCCATGCGGGTAGCCTTAGAATCTGGTACCATTGATGGTTATGTGGGTGAACGTCCTGAGGGGGTCACTGTTGAATCGGTCAATCCCGACTTGAAAATGGTGGAATTCCCAGAGGGTCAAGGCTTCCAAAACAACCCTGAAGATGTTCAAGTGTCTGTTGGGATGCGTAAAGGTGATCCGCTATTAGCTGAAGTGAATCAAATCCTGAGTGAAATTCCGGCGGATGAACGTACGGACATTATGGACCAAGCAGTGAAAAATCAACCTGCCAATGAAGAGGTTGCGACTAACGAAGACGGCAGCCAAGAAAATGTCTTTGTTCGTATTTTGAAACAAAACGGTATGATGTTCTTACGAGGAACTGGTATGACCCTGCTATTGGCAATTGTTGGTACAACTGTTGGTACTGGTATCGGCTTGTTAATCGGAGTCTTCCGTACGATACCTGAATCAAAAAATAGCGCCAAACGCGGGATGCAAAAGGTATTTGGCTGGCTGCTGAATGCGTATATCGAAATCTTCCGCGGTACACCAATGATCGTTCAATCCGCCGTTATCTACTACGGAATTGCGATGGCTTTCGGAATCGACTTGAACCGAACTGCAGCTGCTTTGTTCATTGTTTCTATTAACACCGGGGCTTACATGTCTGAAATTGTCCGTGGCGGTATTTATGCAGTGGATAAAGGTCAGTTTGAAGCGGCTCATGCAATTGGGATGACGCACGGTCAAACGATGAGCAAGGTTGTATTGCCACAGGTTTTACGAAACATTTTACCGGCAACTGGTAATGAATTGGTTATCAATATCAAGGATACTTCTGTTTTGAGTATTATTTCTGTTTCTGAGTTGTTCTTCCAAGGGAAATCGGCAGCCGGAACGAACTACATGTTCTTCCAAACTTATTTCATTATCTGTGTGATTTACTTTGTCTTAACCTTCTCAGCCACTCGCCTGCTGCGCCTTGTTGAGAAGAAAATGGATGGCCCAGATGCTTACGCACGTTTAGAAGAAACGGACGTTGCGGTTGAAGCAGATAAATAATTATAGGAGGTATTCTTATGGACAGCATTATTCAAATCGAACACTTGAAAAAAAGCTTTGGCGATAACCTCGTCTTAAAAGATATTAATATGAACGTAAATAAAGGCGAAGTTGTGACGATTATCGGCGCCTCTGGTTCTGGTAAATCAACATTCTTGCGCTGCATTAATTTACTGGAAACCCCAACTGACGGCAAAATCCTTTATAAAGGAGAAAACGTCTTAGCGGATGGCTATAATCTGCCAAAATATCGTACACACTTAGGCATGGTTTTCCAATCCTTCAATCTGTTTAACAATATGAATGTTTTACAAAACTGTATGAGCGGCCAATTAACCGTCTTGAAGCGCAACGAAGAGGAAGCGCGCAAGGTAGCCATTGAAAATTTAGAAAAGGTTGGCATGTCGCGTTTCATTGATGCGAAACCAGCCCAACTATCTGGCGGACAAAAGCAGCGGGTAGCAATTGCCCGAGCGTTGTCCATGAATCCTGAGGTAATGCTGTTTGATGAACCAACCTCAGCGCTAGACCCAGAAATGGTTGGTGATGTGTTAAGCATCATGAAAAACTTGGCAGAATCTGGTTTAACCATGGTTGTGGTAACCCACGAAATGGCCTTTGCCAAAGAAGTTTCTGATCGGGTTATCTTCATGGATCAAGGGTTGATCGCTGAAGAAGGCTCACCAGAGGACATCTTCGTTCGACCAAAGGAAGCCCGCACCAAAGAATTCCTGCGTCGTGTACTTCATCCAGAACCATAAAGTGCGAAAAGGAGCTTGATCATTTTGATCAGGCTCCTTTTTTTGCAGGAAAAATTTTATGATAATACTCGTCGGCCTTTCGGTAAGACACTACCCACAAAGCAGATACTAAGAAGCGTCCCAGCATGCCAACTGCTGGATAGATGAACACTCCTACCAGTAGAATCAAATTAATAATCATTGATAAGCGGCTGCGCTTGTCTCGACTTAAAACCTTCACAACGTGACTGTTCGCATCGTTGGCTTGAATCACTTTCTTTGAAAAGATGCCAAACGAAAAACTCCACATCCCATAAACGACAACATACGCCAATTCAGGCCAAAACTGATTGGGATTGCGTCCTACCCAGCTGGTGACAGCCGGACACAGGGTCAACCAAAACAGCCAGAAAATATTGGCCCAAATTACCCCATAATTAATTTTTTCTGTCATTTGCATGACTCGATGGTGATTTACCCAAATCACCGCAACGAAAATGAAGCTGACCACATAGGCCAACAACGTGTTGAATATGCTGTAAAGCGAGGCAAACGTTGGTGGATCTGGAATCTGAATGTCCAGAACTAAGACGGTCAAAACAATCGCCACCACTCCATCGGTGAATGCCTCCAGCCTTGATTTTGTCATGTTTATCACCTTCAACCACAGCATACACGAAAAACTCATTTTCTGCATAAATTTGATCTTTTATCTGCCTCCGTATCTATAAACTGACAGTTTTTAACAAATAAAGTACAATGTAGACAAGTATCTGCCGAATTTCGGCCACCAAACTTGTAAAGGAGGAAATAAGATGCTTTATGAAGAATTGATGTTTGATTCATCGCTCCTTCTACGTTTTAAAATTTTCCATTATTTAAATCAATCCAGTATGCAAATCTTTCCCATCAGCCAATTATCTGATGAAATGGATTTGAATTACCAGCAAACCGTCATTGAATTAACTGAAATTGACCAAGAATTAAAAGATATCCATCCAGAACACGAAAGTATTATGTTACGGGCCGGAAAGATTAACTTAGAAAATATTTCTGCTACCCTTGATGAATATCGGTACCACTTATTGAAGCAATCAGTCCCTTTTCAATTTATTCTGTATTTTTTGAATGAAGAATCTCCAACGATTAAAAGTTTTTGCGATAAGTATTTTGTCAGCCGCTCTACTGTTTCTCGTAAAATTGATCGGTTGAAACGCTACTTAAAAACCTTCAATTTACGTTTTACTTACACGGAGGCAGGAATGTCTGGAGATGAACGTCTCATTCGAATTGCCCTTTTTGATATTTTATGGTTAGGAACTCGGGGGTTAGATTATCCGCTGAATGTTAATCAACAATTGGTGGATCAAGCGGTTGAAGCCTTTCAATCTTATTTTCCGCTGTCTCGTACATATTTTGGCGTACGGGAATTGCGTTTATTCGCGGGAATTTCCTTAATACGTCTAAACAAACAACATTTTACTAAATACGATGCGCGCTACAATTTCTTAATGAAGGACAATCCTTATTATGATTTCGCTTCTCTCGGAAAATTAATTGACGTGCAGCTAACTACTAGACAATTAAAGGGTGAATCCAGCTTCATTTATTTTCTCGCTCATTATGCGCCGTTCTACACGATTCGTGATGACAACAGCTTGAAACAAACCATTCATGATTTTGACGCTCGCCCGAATCCAGTGAATGACTTTGTCAATGAATTCCGCCGGTTTGGCAAAAAGACACTATTTCCAGATAAACCAGAAATTTTAGATGACCCATTGATTATTGGCAATCTGTTAAATATTACCTTTGCCTATTATGTTTTCCGTCAACCATTTCCAAATATCATGAGTATGGTACTGAAGTCAAATCAAGAACAGACCCAGGGCGAACATGTCTTGGAGCAAAATATTATGAGCTTTATGCAAACCGCCGGTGAAAATCCTGATTATCAGTTTATACGTTCTGTTCGTGTACTTTTAGGTAAATCCTTTAAGCATTTACTAATGCCTAGCTTCAATCAATTTCCTTATGCTCAGAATTTGAAGCTTGGTATCGCCATCGAACACAATGCTATGTTTGTTCGCGAGCTGTATCACTTTTTAGACGACCTGCGTTTTGTTCAAGCAGAGCCTTATGACGCTTCCTTGAAGGAGGATTATGATTTAATCATCAGCTCCTCCACGCTGCTAAAAAATGAAAATTCAATGCTGCCAATCTATGTTCTCGATCATAACTATAGAGAAAAAGAATTGATTCCTTTATATATGAAGCTGCGAGAAATTTATGGTCAAAAAAATCGCGCCAAATCAAAGGCGTAATAATTCGTTAAGGAAAAAGAGAAATCCTGCGAACAAAATTCATCGATTTCCTATTCTTTGATCATAGTTCTGTCACATTTAGCTTGTATTATATAAGCATACCAACAAACAACCCTAACACTTTTTCATTTTTTAACTCCTTGCCTGCCGGCCACCCACCGGCAGGCTTTCTTTTTACCAGTCCAACTTTTCGCAGTTTTGTATGGAGCGAAAATAATTTAGTAATTAAACAGCTATGCATTGGCCGTGCTGTTTAGTTGGATGGTATGCGTACGAAAATAAAACTCATTTTTCATGTTCTTAGAAAAATGATTCCCTTACTTGTGAGTTAGCTGCCAGTCCAACTTTTCGCAGCTATATTTAGTAAAAAATCCTTTATCAACATTTACACAAGTCGATTGTTCAACCTGTTTAGTTGGATAATCGCGTACGAAACTCTTTTCTCTGCGGTTTATTGATCCAATAGAAAAAATCAATTTAAACTTATTTGATAGTTTTTTTTGACTGTCTATTTGATATTGAGTTTATTTTTTAGCAATCTTAGTGAAATTGAGTTTCCGAAAGTCTTATATGGATAATTTTTTTCAACTTTTATAGTTTTCCAATACTTCGTTCACAGTTCTTTCACATTTTTCTTGTACTATATATGTATACCAACAAACAACCCTAACACTTTTTCATTTTTAACTCCTTGCCTGTCGGCCACCCACCGACAGGCTATTTTTTTGATAAAAATAAAATAAGAAATTAATACTGAAGGAATTACTTGCAGTTTGAAAGATTTAATCATAGATTGAAAAGTATTCAAAATAGTCTTTCAGATTTTACAGTTTTCCAACACTCCATTCATAGTTCTTTCACAACTTGCTTGTATTATATAGGTATACCAACAAACAACCCTAACACTTTTTCATTTTTAACTCCTTGCCTGTCGGCCACCCACCGACAGGCTATTTTTTTGATAAAAAATAAAAGAAGAAATTAGTACCGAAGGAATTACTTGCAGTTTGAAGGATTTAATCATAGATTGAAAAGTATTCAAAATAGTCTTTCAGGTTTTACAGTTTTCCAACACTTCATTCATAGTTCTTTCACAACTTGTTTGTATTATATAGGTATACCAACAAACAACCCTAACACTTTTTCATTTTTAACTCCTTGCCTGTCAGCCACCCACTGACAGGCTATTTTTATCTAATTTTTTAGGCAATTCTAAAGTTTTCCTTGCCTATACGATTTTTCAACGTTTGTCAAGACTAAATTCATGACTTATTCACATTTTTCTTGTAGTATATAAGCATACCAACAAACAACCCTAACACTTTTTCATTTTTTTAACTCCTTTTCCCGTCGGCCACCCACCGACGGGTTCTTTTTTTGCCAGTCTAACTTTGCGCAGTTCATTTAGTTCGAGCAAAAACCTGTGATGATTCACAAATTTACGCTCGTGCTGTTTAGTTAGATGGTAGGCGTACGAAAATCATTTTATTTTTCGTGCTCTTCGAAAAATGATTCCCTTATTCATGAGGTAGCTGCCAGTCTAACTTTGCGCAGATTATCCAGCTCGAAAGAAATTTAAAAGTTATCCTCATGTTTATATACATACTGTTTAGTTAGATGGTAGGCGTACGAAAATTTTTTCATTTTTCGTGCTCTTCTAAAAATGATTCCCTTACTTGTGAGTTAGCTGCCAGTCTAACTTTTCGCAATTCATTTAGTTCGAGCAAAAACCTGTGATGATTCACAAATTTACGCTCGTGCTGTTTAGTTAGATGGTAGACGTACGAAAATGTTCTTCTTTCCTATACTAGGTAGCTGCCAACCTACAATTCAAAGTCTTTATCAAAAGGCTCAGGCCTTATTTTTTTACCGTAAAATCTTTTCAAACACAAAAAAATGGAACCAGTCTCCTGATTCCATTTGGTTTGATTTATCTATTTTTTCGTTTCGAATAATGGGCTGACTGGTTTGTTTTCATGGATACGTTTGATTGCATCCCCCATTAATTCACCAACACTGATTTCATCAATTTTGTCGATTTTGCGATCATCTGACAAGTAGATTGAATCAGTAACTACTAAATGCTCAATTGCAGAGTCTTGGATACGTTGCATTGCTGGACCTGATAAAACCGGATGCGTACAAGATGCATAGACTTGTTTTGCTCCTGCTTCTTTTAAAGCATTGGCTGCTAGGGTAATGGTACCTGCAGTATCGATCATATCATCAATAATCACACAAGTTTTACCATCAACATTTCCGATGATATTCATTACTTCAGCTACATTGGCTTTTGGTCGGCGTTTGTCGATAATCGCAATTGGTGCCTTCAAAAACTCAGCCAGCTTACGCGCACGGGTTACACCGCCGTGGTCAGGAGAGACAACAACTACATCATCGCCGCAAACCCCTTGTTCAACAAAGTAATTAGCGATTAAAGGTGCCCCCATTAAATGGTCCACTGGAATATCAAAGAATCCTTGGATCTGTGAGGCATGCAAATCTAAGGTTAACAGGCGCGTTGCTCCTGCTTTTTGGATCATGTTAGCGACTAATTTCGCTGTAATCGGTTCACGAGCACGAGCTTTTCGATCTTGACGTGCATAGCCATAATAAGGCATTACTACGTTAATAGTTTTTGCACTTGCACGTTTTAGGGCATCAATCATGATTAATAGTTCCATCAAATTATCATTTACCGGACTACTGGTTGACTGAATAACATAGACATGCGCACCACGAATACTTTCCTCGATGTTCACCTGAATTTCGCCATCGCTAAATTGTGTGACTGAGCTTTTTCCTAATTGCACACCTACAGCTTCAGCAATTTTTTCTGCTAACGGACGATTCGAGTTCAAGGCAAAGATTTTCAATCTTGGATCAAAATACTGTTTTGACATGGGTCCCTCCACTTTCTTTTTGCATACGTTACCGATTATATACTATTTCAAGTAAAATACTAGTCATTTTTCTATAGGAAATCAAGCTATCTAGCTTAAAAATTTAAAAAGGGATATGAGAGGCATAGCCTTCTTTATTCACTTGTCTAGCTCGAGCAATCGCCATATCTCCACTTTTTACGTCTTCTGTGATGGTAGAACCGGCTGCTGTAACACTGTTTGCCTCCAAATTAACTGGTGCAACTAAATTAGAGCCTGAACCGATAAACACATGATCCCCAACCGTTGTATGATGTTTGTTCTTGCCATCGTAATTAACAAAAACTACCCCACAACCGACATTGATATCTTTTCCTAACGTAGCATCACCAACATAAGTTAAATGCCCCACCTTAGTTTGTTCACCAATGGTTGCTTTTTTCGTTTCTACAAAATTTCCGATATGGGCATGTTCACCAATATCTGATTGCGGACGTAAATGAGCATACGGACCTACATCGGCATTTTTGCGAACAATACTTTCTTCAACTACGGAAGATTTAATTTCAACGTTGTCTTCAATTGTACTGTCGACAATTTTTGAATGGGCACCGATTAGACAATCTTCCCCAATAACAGTCTTTCCTTGCAGCTGAACACCTGGCTCAATCACTGTATCAGAACCAATTTCTACACCCGCATCAATATATGTGCTGGCAGGATCAATAAAGCTGACACCATTGACCATGTGCATTTTATTAATACGTGCCCGCATGATTTCATTTGCTTTAGCTAAAGCAATACGATCGTTCACACCTAGAGATTCCTCGAAGTCCTCTGTTTGATAAGCCGCTACGGTTTTGTCTTCACTTTTTAGGATTTCGACAATATCGGTTAAATAATACTCACCTTGTGCATTATTGGTTCCAATTTTTGCCAAAGCTTCAAATAATGCTTGGTTGTCAAAGCAGTAAGTGCCAGTATTGATCTCTTGTACTCGAGCTTCTTCAAGAGTCGCATCCTTTTGTTCAACAATCTTTTCCACGATGCCTACATGATCACGTAAAATCCGGCCATAGCCAGTTGGATCTTCAGCATGCGCAGTTAAAATGGTGGCACTAGCCTTTTTACCTTGATGATAATCAAATAAATTGTCTAAGGTTTGGGTTGTTAATAGAGGTGTATCTCCACTAATGACTAAGGTTGTACCACTTTTATCCTTTAGAAATTCAGCTGCCTGCAATACTGCATGGCCTGTTCCCAATTGCTCTGCCTGCAGCGCATATTGACTGCGTTCACCTAGCTGTGCCTTTACCTTTTCGGCGCCGTGTCCTACAATTGTTACGATTTCTTTCGGGCTGGTTTCAATCACTCGTTCGATGATGTGTTCTACCATCGGTTTGCCTGCTACTGGATGCAACACTTTATAAAGCTTTGACTTCATACGGGTTCCTTTACCCGCAGCCAAAATAATGGCGTATCGATTTTCCAAAATAGTCACTCCTAATTTCGTAATCCTTCTTTGAATAAGTGTAGCTCACTACTTATTCATTTTCAATTGGCAATAAAATAAGCAAGGAGCCCTTGCTTATTCGTTGAAACAATTTCCTGGTACAACTGTAATCGTCTTAGTACTGGTATCGACGTCTTTTACATATAATAATGAACGATAATCATTAATCGCACGTTCACCCTTGAAGCGTGACTCAGCAAATACGGTAATTCCCACTAATTCTGCTTCAAATTCTTCGATTAGACTCTTCATACCATTGACGGTACCGCCGCCCTTCATGAAATCATCCACGATCAACACCTTTGATCCACGTTTCAAGCTGCGTTTGGACAGCTCCATTTTTTCAATCCGTTCAGAGGAGCCTGACACATAGTTCACACTTACAGTGGAACCTTCCGTGATCTTCGAGTCGCGACGAACGATGACAAAAGGCACGTTCAAATAATAAGAAACAGCCTGAGCGATCGGTACACCCTTGGTTGCTACAGTCATGACAGCATCCACTTCTTTATCCAAATATTGTGCGGCAATGATTCTTCCAACCATCCGCAGTAAATCTGGTTGTCCCAGCATGTCGGATAAATAAACGTAGCCGCCTGGCAGTAAACGATCCTCTTCTGACAAACGATCAGCTAATGATTCAATATACTCCTTCGCTGCTTCTTGTGAAATACTTGGTGTATAAACAACACCGCCAGCTGCTCCCGGAATCGTTTCTAAAAAGCCAGTACCTCGTTCCTTAAAGGTCTTTTTAACAATTGCTAAGTCTTCACTGATGGATGATTTCGCTGAATGGTAACGGGCAGCAAAAAAAGTCAGTGGAATTAACGTATGGGGGTGTTCTAGTAAATACTGCGTTGTATCGATCAAACGCTCACTGCGACGAATTTTCACGTCATTTTCACTCCTATCCTAATCTATCGTTACTCATTATAAGGGTTTAGCTCAAAAAATTCGAGCATTTTCTAGTTTTTGACAGAAAAAGTTCGGCTTTTCTAATAAATTGCATAAAAAAAGAGGAGAAGCCTTCGCTTTCCTCTAATCATTTTGATTTCTTTTTCGCTGAAGCATCATTTTCACCCGACGAAACACGTTCATCAGCAAGAACAGTCCGATAAAGCAAAGAGTAATGGTTGCCCCTGGTGGAATATCCATATAGAAGGAACCGGTCAATCCACTGATAATTCCCACCAAGCCAATGATCACACTAATCAGAATAACGGCATTGAAGCTCTTGCCTGCCCGCATTCCAGTTGCTGCGGGAACAATCATGATTGCTGAAATCAATAACGCGCCGGCAATCGGAATCATTACTGCGATAGCGACCCCAGTTACTACATTGAAAATCATGGACATTAAGCGCACGGGTAAGCCGTCAACCGCTGCAATATCCTCATCAAAGGTTAAAACATACATCGGACGTTTGAATAGGAGAAACAAAATACTAACTAATACGAACAAAGCGCCTAAAAATCCCACCTGCGGCCACGTAACCGTAATAATCGAACCAAACAAGTAAGATTGAATACTAACGGCTGAGCTGCCAGGTGCCAGCTTCATTAGGACCAAAGCAATAGCTAAGCCAGCTGCCATCAAAATCGCAATGGATATTTCCGAATAGGAGCTGTACATATTCTGCAAATACTCCATAATAATTGCCGCAATTACCACAACCAGCAAGGTGGTTGCCGTTGGATTCAAATTTAAGAAAAATCCTAAGGCTACTCCAGCCAAGGAAACGTGGGACAAGGTATCTGCCATTAACGATTGGCGGCGAATAACCAAGAAAACTCCCAACATTGGGGCAATTCCGGCAATAAAAATCCCTGCCAAAAAGGCTCGGATCATGAATTCATATGAAAGCAGCGCCATTGAGAATCCTCCTTCCGCACTAAGCGAATTTGCCGATCCACATAGCCCTTGATATCATCATGATCATGGGTAATCATTAAAATACTCTTTCCATGCTCGTGAGCACTGTGCTGCAGCAATTCGTAAAAATTGTTCCGAGAGCGTTCATCCATTCCCGTTGTCGGTTCATCTAGGATAAACAAATCTGGGTCATTGGCAAAAATCCGGGCTAAGCTGATCCGCTGTTTTTGCCCACCGGAGAGCTCACCAACTCGTTTATGCCGCATGTTCCACATTCCGACAGCTTCCAACGCCTTTTTCACGTGAGCATGATCTCGCTCCGTTAATTTTTTAAACCATTTTCCATTAGGATAGCGGCCTGAGCTGACTAATTCCAAGACGGTACTGGGAAATCCAGCATTAAAGGAAGCAACTTGTTGAGGGATGTACCCCATTCTTAGTTTTTTTCCTTCCGTATTTTGTTTGGCAATTGTCACCTGACCGCTGCTTGGCTTCAACAGTCCTAGCGTAGCCTTAATCAGGGTAGACTTAGCTGCTCCGTTTTCACCAGTTAGAATGACAAATTCCCCTGGATCTACCTGATAGGAAACATTTTCCAGAACAGGTTCTTCATCGTAGTAAAAGGAAAGATTTTCTACTTTTATATAGGACATTGCCATTCCTCCTTAATTCTTACTTGATACTTTCTTTCAGTGCGGAAAGATTTTTTTCCATCACCGTCAAATAGCTTTCCCCATCTTTGATTTGCTGATCGGTTAAGCTTTCCAATGGGTTTAACACCTCTAATTTAACGCCGGTTTCCTGTGATAAGGTTTCGGCAACTTTAGAAGAGGCATTTTCTTCAAAATAAATGACACTAACCTGGTTCTCGTCGACATAATGCTTCAACTCACTCAAACGAGCAGGCGAAGGTTCTTGATCTGGAGAAACACCTGCGATTGCTTCTTGTGTCAGCCCATATTGTTTCGCCAAGTAACCAAAGGCCGCGTGCTGAGTCACAAAGGTTTTATTGGATGCATCGGCAAAGGCTGTTTGATATTGCTGATCCAAGTCCTGCAATTTTTTAATATACGCTTCCGCATTTTTCTCAAAAGCTGCTTTATCGTCAGGGTATTTTTTGCTTAAATCGTCACGGATAGTTTCGACTTCTTTAATCGCCAAAACGGGGTCTAACCATACATGAGTATCAAGCTCGTGACTGTGATCGTGGCCTTCTTCCCCCTCTTCTTCTTCAGAACCTTCCATTAAAGAAATATTCTTAGAAGCTTCAATCACCGTCGTTTTCTTGTCATCCACGGTATCTGTCAGATTATCCACCCACGTTTCTAATTCGGGGCTGTTGTATACAAAAACATCTGATTCTGCAATCTTCGCTAAGTCCTTGGCTGATGGTTCATAATCATGAGGCTCTGTCCCCGCTGGAATCAGCAGCTCCACCTCTCCCTTATCACCAACTACCTCCTTGGTAAATTCATACATCGGGTAAAAAGTCGTCATGACTTGTAGTTTATCATTCTTTGTCGCCTTTTGATCCTGTTGATTGCCACAGGCAGCTAGCAAGCCTACTGCAGCTATTGATGCTAAAAATAGAAGCGTTTTTTTCATTTACTTCACACCTTTCAAATCCATTTGACCTAAAATAATCTAACAGATGTTTTTCTATCCGTCAAGACAAAGCGTAAATTTTACGTTTTACCAAATAAAAAGCCCATCAAACCGTAAAATACATGTTAATACGTTCATATGATAGAAAGATAATATATTCTCCAGGTGTTATTTTTCTTATGTACCTTCCTGCCATAGACAGAAAAAAAGACCCACAAGTGGATCTTACTTTAAGGTTCTGACAAGGTAGACCTCATCACAGAACCCTTTTAATGCATTGTAAATATGTTGTGCTCTGGAATGCTTATGGCACAAGCCATAAACCGTTGGGCCGCTGCCGCTCATCATCGCAGCATCTGCACCGTATCTCATCATCCGGTCTTTGATTCTTTGAATAATTGGGTGTTTCTTGATCGTTACAACTTCCATTGAATTCCCCAAATTTTCCGTCATCATCTGATAGTCTTGTGTTTCAATCGCCTTAATTAAAGCCGCAATGTTAGGATGGTACAAGTCCTCCATGACAATTTGCGAAAAGATACTGCGGGTGGAAACACTCATCCGCGGCTTCACCACCACTACCCAGCATTGGGGCATTGATGGCAGCAAGGTCACTTTTTCGCCAAAGCCTTCAACTAATGCAGTCTGACTATATACACAATAAGGAACATCCGAACCCACTTCTGCACCTAATGCAGCCAGCTCCTCCATTGATAGGCCCAGCTGCCATAAACGATTCACTGCCCGTAACGCAGCTGCTGAATCCGTTGAACCGCCGCCTAAACCTGCTGCAACCGGAATCTGCTTATGAATATTCACCTTTAATCCAGTGTCGATCTGGTAGCGATCCTTCACCAGCTCCAGTGCCTCATAAACATGGTTCTTCTTATCAGTGGGTAAAAATGCCTTATTGGTTTCGATGATAATTTTATTTTCAGGAATTTCCTCTAGATGTAAACGATCCGCCAGATCAATACTCGCCATAACCATTGATAATTCATGCAAGCCATCTGGACGTTTACCGAGAATGTCCAGGCCAAGATTGATCTTAGCTGGCGCTTTTTCCATGATCTCCATTTTCTCACCTATTCGAATTTTTCACTAGGAAATTCTATCATAGCTCCTCGCAAAAGTATAGTTACTCCATTTTAGCATGCTTTTAATATTATCGGTTGAATATTTTCTCAGGAACGCTTACGATTAAAGAAAAAGGAAAGAAGGAGAGTATTATGGCAGGACTGTTTCCTAAAAAAGATTGGTTGGACGGAGAAGAGTTAGTTGGAAAATTGTTAAGCAGCTTTGGCGAAGACCGAAAGTTAAATGTAGATGTGAAAGAATTTCCTGATCGCTATGAAGTGAAAGCCGACTTACCTGGTTTTAGCAAAGAAGAGATTACTGTCGAATACGATAGTGAAATCCTAGCTATCTCAGCAGAGCATTCCGTGAGTAAAGAGGAAGAAGGCGACGATGGACGCTATTTGCGTAAAGAACGCTCGACTACTGCCCTGCGCCGCCAATTTGTCGTAAAAAATGTTGCAGAAGACCAAATCACCGCCGCTTTTGAAATGGGTGTCCTTCATTTAACCTTACCTAAAATCGAAGCCGATCGACAAACTCGCAAAAAAATTGATATTCAATAAAAAAACGACCCCCAGAAGTTAGACCAAACATCTAACTTTTGGGGGTCGAGCCATTTAGAGCTTTTTATACTTCGATCATTTCATCGGTTAAGGTTGCTCCTTTGTTCTTCCCTCGTCCAATCAGCAGCAGCAGCTGCAAAGCTGAGAATAAAAAGCTGCTGGACTTCATGTAAGCAAAGTAGCGAGGCCGCCAATAATCTACGTATAATGTTTTCTCCTCTGTGACTTGCTGGAAGGCATAGAAGGAATTTCCATATTTATAAATCAGATTCATGATCCGCTCTCCTAAAAAGGAGTAGGATGTCTCCCCTACCTTGGCTAACGGCGCCATTCCCTGATAAACCAGCTGAACACCCTGACGCTTCAACTCATCCATCAACTGAAGCTTCAAAAAGGTCGGCAGTTCTTTCGGAACATCATTGCGATAGCGCAGCAAATCATAAGAGCTGCGGTTAGCATCAATCGGCTGTTTCGAAATAAAGCCGACGATCCGGTTCGCAGGATCTCTAACAATTCCCACTTGGCTTGCTTCAAGATAGGCCCGATCAAAACGTCCCACCGAGAAATGCTTTTCCTTTTCTCCATTTAACCACTCTTCAGAGATTTCCCGCATTTCCTCATACACTTCATCAGGTATCTTTTTAAAGTAGATAAATTGATAGCCCTCATTGGTCAATCGCTTGAATTCAAAGCGGTCAGAAAAAACTTCGCGAGGATGAGCTTTGAAATCCGTTACGCCATTTTCTCCGATTTTATCAAAATGGAAACCTAAATCATGCAGCAGCAAAACATAATCATCAGAAATCTTATAAAAGGCTAATTGATAGCCTAAACGATCTGCATGCTCCAGAAAAGCAATCGTTGCCTCCTGCCATTTTTCCCGATTGCCGATGGGATTACCTAAGACAAAACACTTATTGGCTTTCGTCTGGAAGCCAAATACAATCTGATCGTTGCCATTTTCCTGATAATAGTAGTAATCATACCCCGGCAAGCGCAGATAATGCCCTGCCGCTGTGCCGCCATAACGATTAATCAAATAGTTGAAGCGTTTCTCATCCCAGGATGTACCCAGCTCTTCCTTGCCCTGCGTTAAATACTGATACAAAATCGCCAGACATAGAATCGAAAGCACCAAGCCGACAATTCCAGACACCCAGATATCTTCAGATGGAAAAGCAAAGTAGCGATTAGGAATAGCCTCTGCCCGCCAAAGCTGACCACTGTGATAGCCAGCCACCGCATAGAAGATAAACAAGATTCCAAAGATCAAGCCATCAACAATCAGTGCTCCCCATGAATACACAAAGCGTTTCCGCGAAAATTCCTTACGAGAAGCCCAAACAATCAAAAGAACAATAATGTAGGCAATAATCAAGCGCAAGGAAGCCGTCTTAGCGACCGTATTAACGATTCCAAAGACTAATAGGACAATTGTCGGCCAAAAGGCTTTACGGACCTTCTCGGCGATCCCACGGGCCAGTCCTAGCAATAGGAAGCCCACTAACAGATTCAAGGTTTGATCCAAAAAATCAAAGGAGTAAGGCAATAGTATTTCAAATAACCGGCTTATGTTCGAGAGGTTAGTAAATGTCGATAGTAGAATCATCATGATTCCAGCAAAATACACAGCACATACAAGAACCGTATGGGCCAGCTTTTGTGATAAAATGCGCGGCAAATTATCAAAATAGCGATTCATTCGCATACTGGTACTAGTGATGAAGATTAAAATACCTGATAAAAACGGCAGTAAATAATAAAATAGCCGATAGAACAAAATCCAGACAACCGCCTGACTTTGACTCAGCCCAAGATGCCCCAATCCTAAAATCATCATGACATCGAAAGTACCGGCTCCTCCAGGAATCATCGTAATCATCCCAAAGCCAGTAGCAATAATAAACATCGGATAAACGGCACTAATGGCTAATTGAATCCCCATCAAATGACCCACCGTCAAAAATACGGCCAAAGCCCCCAGCCACTGACCCAAAGAGGCCAAATAGAGAATAATAATCCGTTTAGGTCTAAATTCTTTAAATAGAGTCTTTCGGCGAGAATACACGATTGCGCCTAATAGCGGGGCAAAAACGCCCCCCAGCAATAACCAAATCCGATAACGGACAAAGGGATTATCTTGGCGGAATAAAAACAAATCCAAGGCAGTAACAAAAGCTAAAATCGACAGTCCGCTCAGCATAAACAAAGCAATTTTTGAGACTGTGGCTAGAACTTTTTTTCTTTCCAGGTTTTTGCCATAAAAGCTCGCCCGCAGGCTCGCGCCAACGACACCGCCAAAGCCTGCTAAATTATTTATTGTGTTCGTCGTCCAGGCAGCCACCAGCCATCCGCTGAGATCCATCCTGGGTCGACCTTCTTCTTCTAAAGTTTTAATAGCTACATAGTCATATAGGAGCATCGGGACTACACCAGCCAAACCGGCTCCTAGCATCCCTAATAAAGACCACTGATCTTGCTGCTGAATCGTCTGCCAAACCTCATGCCAGCTCATCCCCTGGGCAATGTGTGTTACTTGATTGGCCACGAAAAATAAAACAACACCGAAGAAAAGAATCTTCAATAAGGTAGCATGACGTTTGAACCATCCGCTCATGGGCGTCATACGTTTTTCCACTTAGTTTCTCCTACTCATCTTTTCTATTATCGTAGCTTATTCTACCTCATTTGCCAACTTGAAACTGTCTATTTTTACGAACTTTTTGATAATAAAATGGCGAGAATGGATAAAATTTTTCTAAAAACAAAATAAGACAAAAATCACGAAGGATTTTTGTCTTATTGATAATTATTTTGCGTAATCAGTCGCGCGTGTTTCACGGATAACTGTTACTTTGATGTGACCTGGGTAATCCAGCTCGTCTTCAATCTTACGACGGATGTCGCGAACTAAGCGAACCGCTTCCAAGTCAGAAATTTCTTCTGGTTTAACCATAACACGAACTTCCCGTCCGGCTTGTACGGCGAAACTAGAATCAACTCCCTCAAAGCTGTTAGAGATATTCTCCAAGTTTTCCAGACGGCGAATATAATTTTCCAATGATTCGCTGCGGGCTCCTGGACGTGCTGCCGATACTGCATCAGCCGCTGCCACCAGCACTGAAATCACTGAAGTTGCTTCTGTGTCGCCATGGTGAGAAGCAATGGCATTGATCACAATTGGGTTTTCACGATATTTGGCTGCTAATTCAGCACCAATTTCAACGTGAGAGCCTTCAATTTCATGATCCAGAGCTTTCCCGATATCATGCAGCAAACCTGCACGCTGCGCCATTTGGATATCTTCACCCAACTCGGCAGCTAAGACACCAGTCAGCTTGGCAACCTCTACGGAATGATCTAGAACATTTTGACCATAACTCGTTCTAAAGTGCAGACGACCTAAGATCTTAATCAAATCTGGATGCAAGGTATGCGCACCAACTTCGAATGCAGCTTGTTCACCGTATTCACGAATGCGTTCGTCCATTTCCTTGCGAGATTTTTCAACCATTTCTTCAATTCGAGCCGGATGAATCCGACCATCTTGAATCAATTTCTCTAAGGTCATGCGGGCGGTTTCCCGTCTAATTGGATCAAAACCTGATAATACTACTGCTTCAGGGGTATCATCGATGATCAAATCGATACCGGTTAATGTTTCTAATGTGCGGATATTACGTCCTTCACGACCAATGATGCGACCTTTCATCTCATCATTTGGCAGTGTTACAACAGAAACAGTTGTTTCAGAAACAGCATCGGCTCCGCAACGTTGAATAGCCATTGCCAACAGGTTTTTCGCTTTGCGATCAGCCTCTTCTTTCGCCCGTTGCTCAGATTCTTTCACCATAACCGTTAGTTCATGGTTTAATTCTTCTTCTGTTGTTCGCATAATGACATCTTTTGCCTCTTCTTTAGAAAGAGATGCCACTTGTTCTAGTTTTGTTTGTTGTTCATCAATTAGTTGTTCTACTTCTTTTTCTCGCTCGTCAATTAATTGTTGTCTCGCACTGAGTTTTGTTTCTTTGTCTTCCAGTGAGTTTTCACGCTTCTCTAGAGAATCATCTTTACGATCTAAAGTCTGCTCTCTTTGAAGCAAGCGATTTTCTTGAGTTTTTAGTTCTTGTTTGCTTTCTTTCAACTCACTTTCAATTTGTGCTCGATACAGCTGGTTTTCTTCTTTGGCTTCCAACAAAACTTCTTTTTTTAAGGTTTCAGCTTCTTTTCTTGCTTGAGTAATAATCCCTTTAGCTGAGTTTTGTGCCCCATCAATTTCTTTTTCATGACGTGATTTGGCAACCATAAATCCTAAACCAAGACCGACAATTAAACCGATGATAGCGAGGAGAATAGGAACTGTCATTGAATCCACCTCCGTACTATCTTATTTTTTTATGTGTAGTTTTTTGATAAACGTGGTTAAAATTATCAATATGCCTACTTGCATGCGTGTGTATAGTCACACAACTTTATTCTAATGTTTGAAGGATAGGGTGTCAACTTTATTTGACGGTTGCCATTGTTTTTAGCATAAATAGAAACCCCAGTAAAAAATCATTTTCTTACACAAATAGACACTTTGTTCATTTTTAGCGCTCTATGTAAGGGTTTAGGACCTTTACGCGCACAAAAAAACACTAACGAAACAACGTGCTTCGTTAGTGTTTTAGCGTTTAGTCTTCTAAAGGAAGTTCTTCTTGTCCAGGCTCTTCTACATCTTCAGGAACCTCAACTGGCTCACCGATACCGTAAGCAGCACGTACACGACTAGAAACTTCCGCTGTCATATCAGGATGCTCTGCTAAGTATTTCTTCGCATTTTCCCGACCTTGTCCGATTCGTTCTTCCTTATAGCTGTACCAAGCACCACTTTTATCGATGATGTCTTGTTCAGCCGCCATATCCAAGAGTTCACCTTCCTGTGAAATCCCTTGACCGTACATAATGTCAACTTCAGCTACTTTAAATGGCGGAGCCACTTTGTTCTTCACTACTTTGATTTTCGTACGGTTACCGACAATGTCAGTTCCATTTTTTAGTTGTTCGGCCCGACGTACTTCCAAACGAACAGTCGCATAGAATTTCAATGCGCGTCCACCAGGAGTGGTTTCTGGATTCCCAAACATAATCCCAACTTTTTCACGAATTTGGTTGATAAATACCGCGATCGTTTTGGTCTTATTAATCGAACCAGATAATTTACGCAATGCTTGAGACATTAAACGCGCTTGCAAACCAACGTGAGATGCACCCATTTCACCATCGATTTCCGCACGAGGAACCAACGCAGCAACTGAGTCAATAACAATAATGTCTACTGCACCACTGGATACCAATGCGTCAGCAATTTCCAAACCTTGTTCACCAGTATCTGGTTGGGAAAGCAATAATTCATCAATATTGACGCCTAAGTGCTGTGCATATTGCGGGTCCAATGCATGCTCTGCATCGATAAAGGCTGCCGTTCCGCCTTGCTTTTGCACTTCAGCAATCGCATGTAACGCTACAGTTGTCTTACCAGAGCTTTCTGGTCCGTAGATTTCGATGATACGTCCACGCGGGTAGCCGCCTACACCTAATGCTACGTCTAGAGCCAATGAACCACTAGGAATAGTTGAAATCTGTTGATCAATCTTATCCCCTAATTTCATGATGGAGCCTTTTCCGTAGTTCTTTTCAATTTTCTTCATTGCAGCTTCTAAGGCTGCTTTACGATCGTCTGCCAAGCGCGAATCCTCCTTATAATAAAAACATTTCAGTGAATGATTTTCTTCGGGTCAGTAGTATTAGTTTATCGGTTCGCAGCCAAAAAAGCAAGCGAAAAACGAACAAACATTCGTATTTTAATTTTTATTTAGAATTGCCCGGCGGATCAAGTCTAATCCCTTCATAACCGCGCTGTGGCGCACATAAGAACGGTCACGAGAGAAGTGATTCTCGGTTACAATCGTTTCTTTGCCCTTCCGTGCCAACGCGATATAGACTGTTCCAGGAATTTTGCCTTCCAATTCATCCGGACCCGCTACCCCTGTAAAGGAAACCGCAAAATCGGTTCCTGCTTTAGCCAAAGCGTGCTCTGCCATCGCTTGCGCGCATTCTTGACTAACCACACCATACGTGTCCAACAAGGCTGGATCAATATCTAAGAAAGCTGCCTTTGTCGCTTTAGAATACGTTACAAAGCCACCAGGGAACACTTCTGAAACCCCAGGGATTTGTCCCAATGTTGCTTGAAATTCACCCGCAGTTAAGCTTTCCGCTGCTGTAACTGTTAAATGATGCTGCTTCAGCAGATCAACAGTTACTTCCTCCAAGCTGTTGGTATCACCATATCCATAGAAGTATTCACCAACCTTAGCCATAATTTCAGCTTCCGCTTGATCTAATAATACTGTTGCTGAAGTATCGTCCATCGTATTAGCGGTAATTCGTAAGGTTACTTCATTTGGTTTAGCATAAGGTGCAATGGTTGGGTTGGATTGATTTTTGATCATTTCAGCTAATTCTGTTACTAACAACGATTCACCTATGCCGTAAAAGCGCAATACTCGAGAAGTCAGCACTTCCTGCGTTGGAAATTCTTTTTGCAATAAAGGTTTGGCCTGCTCCAAAAACATCGGTCTTAATTCACTTGGAGGTCCAGGCAATAAAATATAATTGTTCTTTTTTCCTTTATAGAGACAACCGATTGCAAGTCCTGTCCGGTTTTGTAATGGAATACCGTCTTTCAATGTTTCTACTTGTCGTAAATTATTCGGAGTCATTGGATGCTGACGATTTTTAAAGAAGGTCATCATATGCGCGTACCCTTCAGCATCTTGAACCAGTGGTACTCCCACATGATCAGCTAAAACATTTTTAGTTAGATCGTCATCGGTTGGACCTAATCCTCCGCCTAAGATGATCAAGTCGCTACGGGTGTCCGCTAATTGCAATAACTCCTCTAAACGTTTTGGATTATCTCCAACAACTGTGTGGTAATACACCTCGATTCCTAAGTCCGCCAATTGTTCAGATAAAAAAGTTGCATTGGTATTGACTACTTGCCCCATTAATAATTCTGTTCCGACAGCAATAATTTCTGCTTTCATTTCATTCACTTCTTTCTTAAGATACGCAATTTCCCTTCAACTATACCAGAAAAAATAAAATTTCGGGAATTTTTTGCAGGAATCAGGTATTTTAGACCATAAAAAAACTGCGAAGCCAGCTTCGCAGTTCAAATCTTCTACATAGAGCCTTTAAATAAGGCCGTATTTTTAGCAAAATAATCATACCCTGAATAAACGGTAAAGAATAAACAAACATACAGCATAATTTGATCAACAGGAATACCAATGTAATTGAAGGGAACATTGTTCAAGTACAGCAACACAATTCCAATCATTTGAGTAGCTGTTTTGATTTTCCCTGGCATTGCTGCTGCCATTACACCGCCGCCTTGCTCAACAATCAACAGGCGTAACCCTGTTACTGCCAATTCACGACACACAATAATTGCAATAACCCAAGCAGGTGCTTTACCTTGCTCGACCAGGATAATAAACGCAGTCATTACCAGCATTTTATCTGCTAATGGATCTGCAAATTTACCGAAGTTAGTTACTAAACCTCTGGCACGAGCGATTTTGCCATCCAAATGGTCTGTATAGCTGGCAATCGCAAAAACAATTGCCCCCACTAGCTGCGTAATCGGCAAAGCTGTATCTCCGGCCATAATTGTTCCCCAATCCCATGGGGCCAATACAATAATCATAAATAACGGAATCATAAAAATTCGGATCACCGTTAATTTATTTGGTAAATTCAATGTCTTGCTCCTTTCTTATCAATCCGCGTAATTCAGTGCTAAACGAATATTCTTTTGACTTGCTGAATCCGCAGGCTGATAATCCAGCGGCTCATCATTTATTTGAACATCTGCATAGCGGGCTATTCCGACAGTAATCACCGCTTCTGCCGTATTGGCAGGCAGCTCGGTTGATTGCGTTTCATTTGGCTGCAAGGTGTATTGGTAAATTAACGCACCATTTACTTGAACACCAATCCACACACGTTCCTTGCCGGTGAAGGTTAGCTTAACCGATCCTTTGATCTGTTCCACCTTCATTTGCGCTTCGCTGTTTGTATTGCTTTCCATGGTGATTGCCATCTTAGGTTTTTCTGGCTCCGAGGAAGATTGGCTTGTACTTTCCACAGCTGAACTGCTTGTACTTGCACTGTCTGCCACACTTGAGCTCACAGAGCCTTCAACAGCCATTGAATTATTTGGAGAAATGATCGGCTCTCCTTGGTTATCAAGCCACATCATATATCCTACCACCACAATAATCGATAATGCAACCAAGCCTAAAAGCACCGCAGGCAAACTCGCTTTAACCCGTCGTTTCGTTGGGTGCTCAGCATGCTTATTTTTGCGGGAGCCTTCTACTGGCTCAAGCTCAGGATAAACTGGCCGGGGCTGGTCTTTCCCATCATAGACATCTAATAAATAATTGCCATCCAGCTTTACTTCCTCTGCATACTGACGGATAAATGCTCGCAAATAGTAATCACTTGGCAGCAAATGAAAGTCATTGTCTTCTAAGGCAATCAAATAACGTTTTTGAATTTTCGTTTTTTGCTGCAGCTCGTCAAGACTAATTTTTTTATCGATTCGGGCTTTTCGTAATGTTTCACCTATATTTATACTGGCCACTCGTTTTCTACTCCTTAATCCATCCAGCCGCCGGCAACCACCAGAGTAGTGCCTGTTGTATAGCTGGCTTCCTTTGAACATACGTATTTACATGCCGCTGCCACTTCGTCGGGTTCGGCCATTCGACCTAAAGGAATATCTGCCGCTAAAATCTCTTGCTCATTTGATGACCAGTTTTGATTCATTCGAGTATTCACCGCTCCTGGAGCTATTGCATTAACAGTAATGCCTAAGGAGGCTACCTCTTTTGCATAAGCTTTAACAAAGCTCTCCTGTGCTCCTTTAACAGCACTATAAACTGTCTCCATGCTGCTGCCATGCTGACCGTAGACTGAGCTGATAAAAACAACCCGGCCGCTGCCGTTTTGAGCTAATTTCACTTGCAGCTGCTGCAACAATAAAAGCGGTGTTTTTACGTGAATTTGCCATAAGCTGTCCATCTGCTGACTGGTTGTTTCCGGCAATAATTCATATACCGTAAAACCAGAAGCAAAAATAACTCCGTCCACTTGAAATAACTGGCTCACAAATGCTGAGATTGCAGATTCCTCTAGCATGTTTAAGGATAACACAAAAAAATCTTGCTGGGGATAACGTTGCTGCAAGTCTGAAACTAAATTTAATACTTTTTCCTGATTGTGATGATAGTGACAGTAAAGCGACCAGCCTTCTTCAGCCAAGGCGTAACAAATCGCCTGCCCGATATCTCCACTGGCACCCATCACAAGACCGTAAGGCATGCTTACCCCTCCTTACGCATATAGAACCGACTGAATGCCTCTTCCTTGATCAATAACTGTCCAGCAGCCAAAATATCTTGCAACTGTACACTTTGAATCAGCTCAGGCATATCAAATAACGTCCATTCACCAAATAATGATTGAGTAAACTGGTTTGCCACATATTCTAAAGCATTTAAGGATTGGAAATATTTACCCAGCATCTTTTTCTTCAACAATGCCAAATTCTCTTCATTAACCTCTGGATCCTGCTCAAAGTTCAACAAGATTTTAATTACTTCATCCGCCAGCTGCTCTGGTTTTTCAGTATCGCCACCAAAATCAGCAAAATAGAAGCTGCGATCCAGTGAAAATTCATAACCGAAGCTATCATCAATAATCCCCTCATTATATAGGCGCAAATAATTTTGGGAGGTATTTCCTACTAAAAGCTGCAGCAATAGATCAACAGACAGCTTAAAAATCAACCGTTCTTTATCATTTTCCGGCAGAGCAGAAATTCCTTTAACTCCTACGATTGATTTCGGCATAGCTACAGGCATTTTTTGCTCGCTGACCTGTATAATATCCTCTAGTCCCTCAGTTGGAAATTGACGTTGGATTGGCTCTGGTGCTGCAAATTCTTTTTGCGCTTGATTTTCTCGGATAAAGCTCATTAGCGCTTCTGGTTCTAGATTACCAACCACAAATAGCGTCATGTTGCTAGGATGATAGAAGGTCCGATAGCAAGTATACAGATCCTCCGCAGTGATTTCTGCAATGGATTCTACTGTACCCGCGATATCAATATGCAGCGGATGCTTTGGATACATATTTTTCAAAATCCCAAAAAATTGCTGCCAGTTAGGATCATCCTGATACATTTGGATTTCCTGACCAATGATTCCTTGTTCCTTTTGTACAGATTCCTCTGTAAAATAAGGCTCCTGAACAAAGTCCAGCAACGTAGCCAAATTCAGCTCCAGCTGATCTGTTGTTGAAAACAGATAGCTGGTTCGCGTAAAACTGGTGAAGGCATTGGCAGAAGCACCTTGTTCACCAAATTTTTGGAACACATCGCCTTCTTCTTTTTCGAACATTTTGTGCTCTAGAAAGTGTGCAATTCCATCCGGTACTGTAATAAATTCATCACCGCCGCGAGGAATAAAGGTATTATCGATTGATCCATAATTAGTGCTGAACAATCCATAAGTTTTGTGATACCCTTCTTTCGGCAACAAATAAACAGTCAAGCCGTTGGGCAGCACTTCTTTATATAACGTTTCATTAATTTTATCGTAGACTTGTTTATCCATTTTGCTTTCCTCCATCCAAAAAGAAGATCGCCTGCAGCTGCATTTGTTTCGCAACCTGCTGTACTTCTTGTTTGGTTACCTTCTCTAGTCGTTTCAGCCAAGCTTCGTCAGAGAGCTGACTGCCTGGCAGCCATTGATCCAAATAGGCAATCTCAATCACGTTTTGTGGACGATCCAAACCTAAGAGGTACTGATTTTTCAACATAGCCTTGGTTTGCTGGAAGGCTAGATCTGTAAAATCTCCTTGCTGCAAGTCTTCTAATTGTTCAGAAACTAAACGCAGCACCTTGTTACGATTCTCACTGTTGATTCCCGTCTGTACACTCATATAACCACGGAAGGTATCAAAGGTAGTAGAAGCATAATAGGCCAAGCTTTCTTTTTCCCGAACATTCATGAACAATTTCGAATGAGGAAACCCACCGAATAAACCATTAAAGACCAATAGCGGGAAACGCTGGGCATCTTCGTAATAAATCCCAGTTGCGTATGCTAAGTTTAATTTACCTTGAATTACCGGTTCTTGCAGCTGCTGTTCACGAATGACATTGCTGACAGTCTGTTCGTAATAAATTTCAGGTGAACGCTCTTCACGATCTGTAAACGGCAAGGCAGCAAACAGCTCCGCTACCTCTGCTTCGCTGACATCTCCTACTACGAAAAGATCCAATTGATCATTTGCTAATACCTCTTGGTAGTAATCCGCCAAGGTTTGAGCCGTTTCCTGCTTCAAATCAGACACTGTTCCAAAGCTTGGAATTTGCTGAGCTTCATCAGTAAAGTAAGTTTCTTGTAATTTCAACGAAGCCAGCGTTTGCTTATCTTCCTCCAGGCTCTCTAAATAGCCCTTCAAATTTTCTTTTTCCAATTGAAAGGTTTGTTCATCGAATTGGCCATCTTTGATATTAGGATAAAAAAGAACCTCCTTAAACAGGTCCACTGCTTGAGCCAATATCGTTGGGTCGTCAACATATTTTCCATTTACTACACTAATCCCAAGGTTCATCCAATGAAGATTGCCCTTACGTCCTACACTCAGTCCAAAACCCGCACCATAAAGCTCTGCTAAATGTGCACTTAGTTTTGTTTGATCGGGATAATTTAATGAATTGGTTTCTAGTAAGTTCGCAAGAAGCGTACGCGTTGTCATTTTTTCTCTACGCAGTCTTGTTGTAAATCGTCCATAAATTTGAATCGTTTTATATTTTTTCGTCGGTAAGACGTGAAGCCGAATGCCTTTTTTTAGTCGAATCATATACAAGCTCCTTTGATTTGTCATTACCTTCAATTATAGCACAGGAAAAAGTCTAAAGCTGGCATTTGCTATAAGCAAGCCTTTTGTTTCATCTTTTTTAGGGAGTTCGCTATACTGGAGAATGTAAAGGTAAGGAGGAATAATATGTTTAAAGAATTTAAGGAATTCCTGATGCGAGGCAGCGTACTTGATTTAGCAGTCGGGGTTGTTATCGGGAGTGCATTCACTGCCATTGTAAATAAAGTTGTTGAAGGACTAATCACTCCACTAGTCGGCTTAGTGGTTTCATTGTTTACTCGAGGACAAAATCTAGAAGATGCCGTTTCTGTTTTAGATTGGTCACCAGTTAAAGGTGTTACCTTTGCATTTGGTGATGTAGTTAGTGCGATTATTACTTTCTTAATTACTGGTTTTGTCTTGTTCTTAATTGTTAAAGCAGCTAATCGGGCGAAGAATTTAGGCACTAAAGAAGAAGCTGAAGAAGAAGTAGCAGCACCGACAGCTGAAGATTATTTAGCTGATATTCGTGATATGTTGGCGGAACAAAAACATTTGCAAGAAAATAGCACGGATAAAGATAAATTAGAGTAACTAGATACTTGAGCAACGAGCCTAGAATATGTCAGCGCTCGTTGTTCTATTTTAGATAAAATAAAAACCACGGAGCAACTATGCTCCATGGCTCTTAAACTGCTTCAGTTAAAAATTCAATTTCTACTGTACGTGTTAATACATCGGAATAACTATAAGATACCCGTTCAAAAGAATTTTCTTCAGGATCCAAATCGACTACAAACACAGATGGATAAATTTCAGTTAGAATTCCTCTGCGTTGCGTTTGACGTTTTCTGCCTGTTTGAGCGACTAGTAAAATCGGACTGCCCAAGCGATCTTCTAAGCTCTGCTTGATGGTTGCTAAAGTTGTTGGCATTCAGTTCACCTCACCCTACAGTATAACAGAAAAAGTTGAATTTTACAATGTTATCATAAAAGAAATTGCTTTGCAACCCTTTTAGTATCAACCACGAATGTATCCGATTACAAAAGTTCTTCTTGATAAGATAACTCTTTTTTTAGTTTTCTTTTGGCTCGGTTCAAGGCACTTTCTGCCTGCGAACGTTTCAATCCCATCTCTTTGGCAGCTTCGGTAAGTTCGATATTATTTATGTAAGCTTGAAATATTTTTGCCTCAATCAGGGAGAATTCAATCGTTGAATTCTCAATCGCCTCACGAATCATCAATTTTTCTTCTATTTGTTCACTATAAACTAGATTTTGAGTAAAATACTCCAGCCCGTCACTTTCAACGGACACTACATTTTTCTCGCTGCGTCGTTTTTTTGCTTCTTGCTTGCGCAGCTCGCATAATATTCTATTTTTTAGCACCTGCTTGAAATAGAGACCAAAAGTCACATGGCTGCCATATTCATAGCTTTCAATTGCATCCTGCAACGCGAGCCGACCTTCTTGCAACCAATCTTCCTCATCAAATAATCGTATATAGTAAACCTGCTTCATCGCCTGAACCACTCCTTTGTATGCTGTAAAGAGTGTTTCAAACGCTTCTTCATCACCTAATTTTGCTTTTTTTAACCAACCATGTAACTCAACCTTTTCCATGTAACCACTCCTTTCTGAATAAAAGGATACCTGATTTTTTCCAGATTAGAAGTGGTTAAGGAACAACTTTTTATTTTTGGCTCAATTCGTCCCTTTTTTGGGACAAATCGTGCAATTGTCGTTCGTTCCATGGAGAATTACGTCGAAAATCAGTAAATTGCGTATCTTTAGTATTACCCAAAATAGTTTCTTCAATCTTTTTTACGTCTTTATAAAGTTCACGAGCAGAGGTTCGCAAAGCTCCTTGTGAGAAAACAGTCCATTGCTCAGCTAAATCACTGGTTGCTACAGTCACTTGTGTTAATCGATCATTCAATTCTTTAGCGGTACGTTCAATATAGCTATCCGCTGTTTCATCTTCTTTAGTAAAGACTACTGACAGCTGATACTTCTGATAACTTTTTTGAATACCCGGAACTAGCTGAGCATCAAATACTACAATTACCTCTAGTCCCTGGTATTTTGCATAATTAGACAAACGATTAAGCAGCACTTCCCGCGCTTCCTCTAAATGATCTTGCTTTTTCAATTGAGAAAGATCTGGCCAGGCACCAATCATGTTGTATCCATCGACTAATAATAATTGCTTTTTCATTAGTAGCCACTTCGCTTTCTAAGTACTTCATACATCAAAAGTCCCGCAGCTACACCTGCATTTAAGCTTTGGACGTGCCCAGTCATTGGAATCGTCAGCATTTCATCGACTTCCTTTTTCAGGCCTGCACTCATTCCTTTACCTTCATTGCCAATGATTAAAGCAATTGGACCATCCACCTTCCACTGACGATAATCCGTTCCTTGCATATCGGTTCCAAAAATCCAATAACCGGAATCCTTTAATTGTTTAATCGTTTGACTAAGGTTAGTCACTCGAGCGATAGGCACATATTCCACTGCGCCTGTCGATGCCTTCGTGACCACCGGAGTAATTCCAACTGAACGATGCTTAGGAATGACTACTCCACTTACACCACTGGCATCAGCCGTTCGTAAAATTGATCCAAAATTATGGGGGTCCTCTAAGCTGTCCAAAATCAATAGAAAAGGTGCCTCTACTGTTGCTACCTGTTCAAGCAGCTCATCTATCGTTAAATATTGATAAGGAGTGATCGCCAGCAAAATTCCTTGATGGACTCCTTGATCACTTAATGTATCCAGCTTTTGTTTCGGTACCCACTTAACTGGCACAGCTTGCGTTTGAGCCAAGGTCTTCAACTGCTCAATTTTTTCTCCGCGGGCATCCTCTTGTAAAAACAATTTATTTCCACGTCCAGCCTGCAAGGCCTCTACTGTTGCGTGATGCCCGAAAACAAAATTTTTCTCTTCATTTGTTTCTTCTGGTATATTCACCGCTTTTTGCGGCTTGCGTTTACGCTTGTCTTTCATCCAGTTCACCTACTTTCTTAATACACCAACTCATTAATTCTTCCAGTCGTTCTTTTTCACCTAATAAATGTAAATACCCCATCACTGCTTCAAAACCTGTTGACATACGATAGGTCATTTTATCGGTATTTTTGGCAGATGTATAGCTTTTCGCATTTCGGCCGCGGCGATAAACACCCTGCTCTTCCTCGGTTAACAGGTTGATTTTTTCCATCTCATGAATCAGCATTGCTTGGGCTTTCGCTGAGACATAACGGGTAGCCATATGATGCAGCTTATTAGGGCGGGTTTGGCCTGAAAGAACCAAGAAATCCCGCACATAGCTTTCATAAATAGCATCCCCAACATAGGCTAAGGTTAATCCACTTAATTGTTTTACGTCTATCATCAAGCTCTTCTCCAACGGGTACCCTGTGGCGTATCCTCCAAAATAATTCCTTGATCCTTCAATAGATCACGAATTTCATCACTGCGGGCAAAATTTTTATCTTTGCGGGCCTGATTACGTTCAGCGATCAATTGATCCACCTCTTCATCTAACAGTTCAGCAGTTTCAAAAGTGATTCCAAAGACAGCCAATAATTGCAGCAGCATATCCAAGCCATATTGTAGTGTAGCAGCAGAAACTTCTGCTCTCTCAATGTATTGATTCAACCATTTTGCTAATTCATAAACCACTGTAATTCCGTTTGCTGCATTGAAATCGTCATCCATCTCTTTAACAAAACGAGCTTCCAGTGCTTGAATAGCCTGAATATTTTGTTCGTCGTCTGCCAATTTGTCTTCAGCAGTATCTTTACGGAAGTTCACATTCTCAACTGTCGTACGTAGACGCTGCAAGTTTGCTTGGGCATCTTTCATAGTTGCTTCGCTATAACGGATTGGACGGCGATATTGTGTAGTTGCCATGAAAAAGCGCAATACTTGCGGATCAATTTCTTTCACCATATCGTGCACTGTCACAAAGTTGCCTAACGATTTGCTCATTTTTTCATCGTCTTCACCAATAGTCACATAACCGTTATGCATCCAGTAATTGGCGAATTTTTTGCCCGTTTTTGCTTCGCTTTGAGCAATTTCATTTTCATGATGAGGAAATTCTAAATCCTGTCCGCCACCGTGAATATCAATGGTGTCGCCTAAATGCTTAGTGGCCATCACCGAGCATTCAATGTGCCAGCCTGGACGCCCCTTGCCCCAAGGTGATTCCCAAGAAATTTCCTCTGGTTTAGCAGCTTTCCACAAAGCAAAATCTAACGGATCTTCTTTTTGCAGCTGCTCCGTACCGGTACGCTGACTAGCGCCTACTTCCAATTCATCAATCGACTGATCGCTCAATTCTCCATAGTCTTTGAACTTCCGGGTGCGATAATAAACATCGCCATTGGACTCATAAGCGTAGTCTTTTTCAATCAAAACCGCAATAAACTCGATAATATCTGGAATATGGTTAATTACTCGTGGATGCAAGGTTGCTGGTTTTACATTCAAAGCCGCTGTATCCTCTTCAAAGGCGGCGATAAACCGATCAGCAACTTCTGGAGCAGTAATGGATAATTCTTTAGCTGCTTTAATAATTTTGTCATCCACATCAGTAAAATTCGAGACATAGTTCACTTCATAGCCGCGATATTCAAAGTAACGACGAATCGTATCAAAAGCTATTGTACTGCGAGCATTACCAATATGAATATAATTGTAAACAGTCGGTCCGCAGACATACATACGGATTTTTCCCTCTTCAATTGGTTGAAAGACTTCTTTTTCACGGGTTAAGGTATTATAGATTTCAATCATGTTGAACCTTCTTTCCATTAATTCTAACTACTTTAGCTGGCACACCAACTGCGGTGGCATGATCAGGTATATCATTTAAAACAACAGCGCCAGCACCAATTTTTGCACCAGCACCAATTTCCACAGGTCCTAAAATTTGTGCATTGGCTGACACAAAAGCACCTTTACGAACTGTCGGATGCCGCTTGCCGGTATCCTTGCCTGTCCCTCCCAATGTTACACCGTGGAACATGACTACGCCTTCTTCTACTTCAGCGGTTTCACCAATCACCACCCCAGCACCATGGTCAATAAAAACCCCTGGGGCTATTTTAGCTCCTGGATGAATTTCAATTCCAGTTAAAAAACGCCAAAATTGCGAATGGATCCGTGCCAGCAAGAAAAGGTTGTGGCGGTAGAAAAGATGGGACAGCTTGTGGAAAAACAAAGCATGTATCCCTGGATAAGTTAATACCACCTCAACACTTGACTTAACAGCAGGATCATTTCGTTTGGCAGCCTCTATTGCGGCTTTCCACCATCCCATTTTAATCGCTCCTTTATTTTCAAACAACGAACTCTCCTTACTTTTACCTACCAAAAGCATAACTTTTACCATTTAATAACAAAAAACACGCGTCTTTTGAGTTTCCTCAAAAGACGCGTGTTCACGTGGTCCCACTTTTGTTTGCAGCTCTTGCTGCCTCTGACGGATAACGGTCGTTTGCCGTTTTTGGCTACCAGAAACTCGCCAAAACCACTCCAAGATGCATTTCACAGGGTTCATCTTATCTGCTTACACCAGCCGCAGACTCTCTTAGAAGACTTCTTCCTGCTACTTCTTCTTATCAATGTGTTTACATTACTTGATTTAAATGTGCCAAAGCCTTTTCTTTACCTAATAACTCGACAGTTTCAGGTAATTCAGGGCCGTGTGTAACGCCACTAACAGCAACACGGATCGGCATCCAAAGGTTTTTACCTTTGACACCCGTTTCTTTTTGAACAGCCTTGATCGCTGCTAAAACACCTGCTGCATCAACGGTTTCCATATCTTCTAGTTGTTCTTTAAACGCACTTAGAACCATGGGAACAGTTTCTTGCGCTAAAACTTCTTGAGCGGCTTCATCCAATACAGGATGTTCTTCAAAGAATAATTGAGATACTTCCACGATTTCAGCTGCAAAGCTCATTTGTGGTTGGTATAAACCAACTACTCGTTGAACCCAAGCTTTACGATCTTCACTTGGATTTTCTTCTACTTTACCTGCTTTAATTAAAAATGGCAAACACAATTCAGTCAATGTGGTTAAGTCCATTGCTTTGATGTAGTGATTATTTACCCATTCTAATTTCTTTTGATCAAAGGCTGCAGGTGATTTGCTTAAACGTTTGGTATCAAACATCTTAACTAACTCTTCTTGAGAGAAGATTTCGTCTTCACCAACTGGCGACCAGCCTAGCAAAGCAATAAAGTTGAACATTGCTTCTGGCAAGTAGCCTAATTCGCGATATTGCTCAATGAATTGCAGGATTGATTCATCCCGCTTGCTTAGCTTTTTACCGGTTTCGCTATTAATAATTAACGTCATATGCCCAAAGGTTGGACGAGGCCAGCCAAAGGCATCGTAAATCATTAATTGTTTTGGTGTATTAGCAATATGGTCATCGCCACGTAATACGTGGGTGATCTTCATCATGTGATCGTCTACTGCTACTGCAAAGTTGTAAGTAGGCATGCCATCGCGTTTTTGAATAACAAAATCGCCGCCGACATTATCTGATTCAAAGTTGATTTCGCCTTTTACCATATCTTCAAAGCTGTAAGTTGTGTTACGTGGTACGCGGAAACGAATAACTGGTTCTAAGCCTTGCGCTTCTTTTTCTGCTTGCTGCTCAGGACTCAGGTTGGCACATTTGCCGCCGTAGTGAGGCATTTCGCCACGTGCACGCTGCGCTTCTCTCTCAGCTTCTAATTCTTCCTCTGTACAATAGCACTTATACGCTAAATTACTGGCTAGTAATTGGTCAATCAACGGTTGATAGATTGCTTTCCGTTCTGATTGTCGGTAAGGGCCGTATTCGCCTGGTTTATCAGGAGACTCATCCCAATCCATTCCCAACCAAGCTAAGTTTTCCAGCTGGCTTTTTTCACCATCGGCAATGTTGCGCTTTTGGTCAGTATCCTCAATACGAATGATAAATTCACCATCATTGTGACGAGCAAATAAATAGTTGAATAACGCTGTCCGGGCATTTCCAATGTGTAAATGTCCAGTTGGACTTGGTGCATAACGCACACGAATTTTTGACATGTGAACTCCTCTTTCCCGCATAATTAAGCAGAGCAATTGCCTGCTTTACTGCTCAAATTGTACAATCAATCAGCTATTTAGTAAAGGGTCAATCCTTTTTCCCCTCTTGATACTCAATTTTTTTCTCAGGAGAATCATCTTTAATGTTGCGGTTGGAATGGGCTGGTTTGGCAAAAATCATTCGACCAGCTGCTGTTTGCAAAGCACTAGTTACGACAACTTCAATATGTTCGTTCATATAATGTTGGCCATCTTCAACAACCACCATCGTTCCGTCATCCAGGTATGCTACCCCTTGCTGACGCTCTGTACCAGCTTTTACCACCAAGACATTCATGTTCTCACCAGGAATGACTACTGGCTTAACTGCATTGGCTAAAGCATTAATATTCAGCACAGCCACATTTTGGAATTCTGAAACCTTGTTCAGGTTGTAATCGTTGGTGACGATCACACCATCTAACAGCTTCGCCAATTTGATTAGTTTACTATCGACTTCATTAATATCTTCGAAGTCGCCATCATACATTTCTACAGCAATTCCATCTTCTTTTTGCAAAGAATTTAGAATGTCTAATCCTCGGCGCCCTCTCACTCGTTTCAAGCTATCGCCAGAATCAGCAATGTATTGTAATTCATACAGGACAAAGTTCGGAATCATCAAGACACCTTCTAAAAAACCGCTTTTGGCAATGTCATAGATTCGGCCATCAATAATCACACTAGTATCCAAGATTTTGTATTTATGGAAATTATCATCTGCCTTGCGATCCAGTACTTCACCTTCTGGATTTTCTGCCTTTTTCGTACGTGGTGTGAAGATTCTCTTCCACTCGTCGATTCGGGTAGTTCCCATTCGAAACCCTAGGTAACCTAACAGAATCATAATGATGATTGGCAGTGCACTGTTAACCACTGGAATCTCCAGATTATACAGTGGATTAGTAACAAACAGGCCTAATGTCAGACCAATAATTGCACCCACCGTTCCAAATAATAAATAAGTTAAACTAAACTCGTTTAATTGCTTCTCAATTTTTTTGACACTGGTTGTAATCGGTTCGACGAGGACCAAAGATAATAATAAAAAAATAATTGCGCCAATCAGGCCATTCGTCAACGAATTATTCAACCATAAATTGCTGCTTTGTCCAATTGCCATCCAAGCTGTCGGCAGCAAAGTAATCCCCATGCTGATCCCAACTAAAACTATAATGACAGTTAATACACGTTTTTGCATAACTTCCCTCCTAAGTAGTCATTTATTCTCACAGACCTTTTTATCAAGGCCTGTTAAGAAATTCACTTTAACACCTAGACCATTGACAGCTGATGCCAATAGTCTAGGTTGGTCATTGTAATTCTTTACTATTTAAATACTTTACGCAGCGTTTCACCTAAAGTAGCAACTGGAACCAGTTCGATCCCCTTAGGTACCTTCCAGTCACCCATATTGTTTTTAGGTAGATAGATTTTTTTGAAACCGAGTTTTTTAGCTTCTTTAACACGCTGCTCTATACTGTTGACTCGCCGGATTTCGCCAGTCAAACCAATCTCACCAATAAAACATTCAGTAGCTTCTGTGCCTTTTTCTTTATAGCTGGAAGCGATTGCTACGCCAACTGCCAAGTCAATGGCCGGCTCGTTTAATTTTACCCCGCCGGCTGCTTTTAAGAAAGCATCCTGATTTTGCAGCAGCAAGCCTGCCCTTTTTTCTAAAACTGCCATAATTAAGGAAATTCGATTGAAATCCAAACCAGTGGTAGTCCGTTTCGCATTACCGAAAACAGTCGGGGTCACTAACGCTTGCACCTCAACTAAAATTGGACGGCTGCCTTCCATCGCCACCACAATTGCAGAGCCAGTTGCACCTTCTAAGCGCTCCTCCAAGAAAACCTGAGATGGATTGGCTACTTCAACTAAACCAGTCTCTCGCATTTCGAAAATCCCGATCTCATTGGTTGAACCAAAACGGTTTTTCACCGCCCGTAAAATACGGAAGCTGTGATGCTTTTCCCCTTCAAAATATAAAACGGTATCCACCATATGCTCCAGCATTCGCGGGCCTGCAATATTTCCTTCTTTAGTTACGTGACCGACAATAAAAATGGCAATCCCATTCGTTTTAGCCAATTTTAACAGCTCGGCGGTTGTTTCCCGAACCTGACTGACTGAGCCAGCCACACTAGAAATATCCGGTTGAGTCATCGTTTGAATCGAGTCAATAATGACAAATTCCGGTTTGATCTGCTCAATTGCCCGGCTAATTTCGCCCATATCCGTTTCTGGATATAGATAAAAATCCGTCTGGCTGGAACCTAGACGTTCTGCTCTAAGCTTAATTTGCTGAGCACTTTCTTCGCCTGAAACATATAAAACTTTCCCGCCAGTTGCTGCCAGCTGATGAGAAACCTGCAGCAGCAAAGTAGATTTCCCAATTCCCGGATCTCCACCAATTAACACTAATGAACCTGGGACCACACCGCCGCCTAGTACACGGTTTAGTTCAGCCAGCTGCGTTTCAATCCTCGTTTCTTTTTTGAAAACAACATCCTTTAGCAGAGTGGGCTGCGCTTTTTCACCAGTTAAGCTGACCCGATTACGCCGATCCTCTGTGTCTTGAATGACCTCTTCTACCATCGTATTCCAACGGCCGCAGTTAGGGCAACGACCTAAATATTTTGGCGAGACATAGCCGCATTCGTGGCAAATAAATTGTGTTTTGGCCTTTTTCGCCATGATTCACACCTCTTTAATTTTAACATAAAACTAGTTTTTTGGATGCTGATCTGAGGAGCCGAATCCGCCCGTTCGTTCATTGGTTGCCTGATCATTATCTGCTTTTAAGAAAGGCAGAAAAATCCCTTGGCCAATGCGTTCACCTTTTTTTATCGTAACATCCGTCAAACCAAAATTGGTAAATTGGAACATAATATGTCCTTCATTATCCGGGTTATTGTAATAGTCGCTGTCAATCACACCGACACCGTTACTTAGACTTAAAAAGCGTTTCAAGGGATTGCTGGAGCGATTTGCCAATTGCAAATATTCATCTTCTCCCATGTAAGCTTTAATTCCTGTTGGCACCAACACTGGCTTAACCAGTTTTTCTTCTGGATCTGCCTGTCCAGTAACCTGAGCTACCAGTTGTTTCCAAAATGTTGGGATCACAATGTCTTCAGCTGCTTCAAAATCATAGCCAGCTGCATTTTTAGTGGCTCTTTCTGGCAAATGAATCTCTTTATCTTGATACTTAGTAACTATTTCAAATCCTCTTTTTTTCATAAGTCGCTCCTTTAAAAATCTTAGTGTTATTCTACCATAGAGAACGTATGCTTATGAAAATGTTTTGCGAAAACTACATGGAAATTTAGTGAATCTTAGGGATTTGCTCCAGAAAGAAAAAGAGCAGGCCCTCAGCTCTGCTCTCGTATTGCATAATTCGGATCAAATTCATCCACTTCAATATAAATATATGCCTTTTTATCCGGCAGCGAATGACGAATCTGCCGCTCAATGTCATTGATAAGTTTGTAACTAACGCCTTCATAGGCATCCGTTATGTCCATTTTAGCTGCAATCAACACTTCTTCCGGACTCAAATGAACGGTTTTCACATCAATCAGCTGTTTAACCTCTGGTCGCTGAAAGGCGTGTTGAATTTTTGCCAAATCAGTTTGAGAAACACTTTCTCCCACAATTAGGCTGTAAAACTCGCGGGCTAAAAAGATCGAAGCAAACATTAACAACAGTCCGATTAGTAAGCCGCTCAAAGCATCGAACATCGGATTCCCAGTTAGCGTTGTCAACAGGGTTCCAATAATTGCTAAAACTAGACCGATTACTGCACAGAAATCCTCAGTAAAAATAATTAGAATCTCACTATGGCGGCTTTCATGTAAAAAGCGAAACAGCGGTAATTTTTCAACATTTAACTCACGTATTTCTTTTAAAGCTACCCGCAGCGAACTACCTTCAACCAAAATACCAAAGACTAAAATTACTAAAACAATCCCTGGATTTTCCACCTCATGATTTGGGTGGAACAATTTCTCTAGAGCCTCCATTACCCCTAATGCGCCCCCGCCGAAAAACAGCATGGTGGCTACAATCGTGCTAAAAAAATACTTTGCCCGTCCTTCACCAAATTGATGCAGGGCACTTTGCCCGCGTCCAGCACGTTTATCGCCAAACAGCAGCAGGATTTGATTGCTGCAGTCGACTACACTATGGATACTTTCATTTAGCATGGCCGCACTGCCGCTGATTGCATAGCCAACAAATTTACTGATAGCCACCAAGATATTTGCGATCAAAGCGGCTAAAACAGCTGTCGGTCGCTGCTTGTCCATCTTCTCATCTTCTCTCTGTTTCAATTCTTGCTTTCAGTATATAACAGAAATAAGCCAAACCCGTGAATCGGTGCTCAGCTTATTTTTTGACAATTCCATATAAGAACATATCAATCGCTGCAGGAAAAGAATTCCCTTGCTTGTCATACGTTTCTGGCTGCAAATACGCTGCCAGCAAAATGAACAATTGCTTGACTGCTAACTCCACTTGAATCTCTGAACGTAAAGCAACCCCTTCCTTTTTCAGCACCTCGATAAAGGGCGCTTCATAAGACTGCTGCCATAAAAGATATAATTCTTCTGCTGATTCTTTGGATAGTGCATAGTGCATATCATGCATCATCATATAAAAATCAAACGGATGCCGCTGCCGTAAATAAACCATCATTTCAGTTAGTTTTTCTGTTAAAGTCGATTCATTTTCTTTAGCCAGCTGCCGCAGCTGTTGGCCCACTTCCTCTGCTAAAGCACGCATTACAGCAACATAGATATCTTCCTTCTTTTTAAAATGGTAATACAGATTAGGTTGCGTAATTCCTAAGGCATCAGCAATTTGTCGAGTAGAGGTAGCCTCATAGCCTTGATTCATAAACAATTGCTCAGCCGTTTCTAATATTTTTTGATACATTGTTTTGCTCACGTCTGAATCGACTCCCTCTGGTGATCGATTTTTTGCAGCTCTTTTCGAATGGCCTGAAAAATTCGCAGCTTTCGCGCCTGTTTCACCATCTGTCGCTGAGTAAACACCTGGTAGTCATTCTCCCGAATCACTTGTAAAATCTCGCGATAAAAATAGCTTGCAGCCAGCAATGGTCCACGACAATCCTCATCAATCCACGGCATCATCGTTAAGCCCTTTTGATAGCTTTCCTCTGCCCGCTTCGCCTCAAATTCCCATAAGTTAATAAATGCTTGGGTTTGACGATGCGCTTTGAGATCTTCTGGGGTTACACCAAACTCTGTCATTTTATCCTTGGGTAAATAAATCCGGCCAGCTGCTTCATCTTCGCCAATATCGCGCAAAATATTCGTGATTTGCATAGCTTCTCCCAGTGCTTTGGCTTCTTCCACAATTCTTTTCCAATCCTTTGAAAGAATCGGCAGCAGCATTAAGCCAACTGAACCAGCTACGTAATAACTATACTCTTCTAGTTCCTGTTGGGTGTTCGGCTGTTGAAACTGCACATCTCTGCGTTGCCCCTCCAACATGTCATAAAAAGCCTGAAGATCTAAAGGATAATGATCAAAGACCACAGCTAGCGCTCGCCATAGAGGCTCATCTGGATGTTCTCCTTTTTGAAAGGCCTCCAATTGTGCCTTCAATTCAGCCAGCTTTTCTGGATTTTTTTCTACATCAATTGCATCATCCGCACGGCGGCAAAACGCATAAATGGCATAAACACTCATTGCCTTTTGCTCCGGCAGTTTAGAAAAAGCCGCATAAAAGCTTTTGGAATGATGTTCAATGATGCGTTCGCAATAATCAAAATCCGCTTGATAGCGACGAAAATCGGTAACAATTTTATTGGTCATCACGAACCAGCTCCTCTACTGCTAACTTAGCGCTTTGCATAACAATTGGCACCCCAGCCCCCGGATGAGTGCTGCTGCCGCAAAAATATAACCGATCTGCATAGTCAAATTTATTGTGAGGACGATAGTAATTGCTTTGCTTTAATGTCGGTTTTAGTCCAAAGGTCGCTCCCCGATAAGCATTAAAATTATCGGCAAAATCTCTTGGTGTAAACTGTTCTTCAAAAACAATATGATCATCAATATCTGAGAAAACCGTTTCCTGTTTAATTTTCTGAATCACATGGTTGCGATAAATAGAAATAGTCTCCTCGCTCCAATCCGAAAACTTGGACAGCTCCGGTACGGGAATTAAGACATACAATGCTTCATGACCTTCCCTAGCCATCTCAGAATCTAATAGGCTTGGTACATATAAATAGTAGGAAGGATCGTCTGGCAATACACCTTGATCAAAAATATCGGTAATATTTTTCTCAAAATCTTTGGCAAAATGAATCGAATGCAGTGCTTCAACATCGTACTTTTTGTCTAATCCAAGATATAAAAGGAAGCAAGAGCAGGAATACTCCATTTGATCAATCTTTTGATCCGTGTATTTGCCGCGATCTTTTTCGTTAGGCAGCAAATGCTTCATCGCATAAGGAAAATCTGCGCCGCAAACAATAGCGTCAGCTAATATTCGCTCGTCATTAACTTTAATCCCGACTGCTTCTTTATTTTCTATTATGATTTCCTGCACCTCAGTATCGCAATAAATCTCGCCGCCTAGTTCTTTAAATAGACGTTCCAGCCCTTGCGCCAAGGTGTACATGCCGCCCTTCATAAAATGAATTCCATACAACAGCTCAATCATTGGAATGATCGTATAAAGTGACGGACCCTGATAAGGTGAAATGCCAATATATAACGTTTGGAAAGCCAGTGACTTTCGTAAACGGTCATCTTTTACAAATTTTGAAATGGAACTGTACGCATCGCCGAAGGTTTTCAATTTCAAGCCATTTAACAATGATTTAGGATTGTAAAAATCCCAAAATGAGCGAAACGAACGCATAATAAAGGCATCCTTGGCGATAATATAACGTTTATAAATATCTGCTAAAAAGGCAAAATAACCTTGAGCATCTTCTTCGGAAATTCCTTCAAGGGTCTTCGTTAATTCGACCAAATCTGACGAAAACAATAACGGGTCATCATCAGTAAAATACAGCTTTAACATCGGATCGATTTTTTCCATTGGGATATAATCATCAGGATTTTTGCCGCAAAATTCGAACACTTCTTGATAAATATCTGGCATCATGACAATAGTCGGGCCTACATCAAAGGTAAAACCATCCTTTTTGATCTGATTCATTTTTCCGCCAACTTGACTGTCCTTTTCATAAAGCTGGACTGCATAGCCCATTTTTTGCAACCTCACCGCTGCAGTGAGTCCTGCGACTCCCGCCCCTATTACTATTACCTTCTTCAATGTCATTCGCCTCCTCTTACCATTTTATAACTTATCATTTGATAAGTAAAAATATATAACCGAAAAAAACTTCATAAAAGTGGGTTTAAAGCAGAAAAACGCTGATCACCTCACTTGATCAGCGTGTTCTTCCAACCAAATAATCAAGCGCTGGGCTACTTCTTGATTTTGGTCACTAATGGTTGCTTTTCCGTCTCCCTTTTGCGGACCATAGGAGCCAAAGCCAGCGTGGTTACCGCCAGGAATTTCCTGATATTCAGTATTTTTTGGCAGCTCTTGCTTGGCTTTCTGATAAGCCTCTTGATTCAATACCTGGTCATTTGCTCCAGTTAGAGACAGGACCGGAACTTGAATGTTGGCTAAGCTCCCCTTGTCATCAGGATAACTAGCTAAGAAAAAAACGCCTGCTAATTTTTCTGTGTGCTCCTTGGCAAAACGGCTGGCCATTACTCCACCTAGAGAATGTCCACCTACTATATACTTGCGATCAGGCTGCTCATCCAAGACTTTAGCTCCGCGATTTGGGGCCAGCACAGCCAAATCCAATGGCATCTTCAACAGGTAGACCGGATAACCGGCTTGTGCTACTTTTTGAGCTCAAGAGCTGTAGCTGCCTGGATCGACTAAAGCACCCGGATAAAAAATCAGCATCGGCTTCGTATCATCCTCAGAAGGAAAATATAACCAGTTGCTGTCATCATCTGCTTGCTTAGTAATTTGCTGAGCATCGCTAGTAGGCGGATACGTCTGTGTTTGTAAATAAGCAATTCCGCCGGCCACAACAACTGCTACTCCGATAAGGATTGTCAGAAGAATCTTTTTCCATTTTTTCACTGCCATCGTTCCTTTCTATTCCTCTCATCATAGCATCGGAAACAAGAATTCCTATAAAGTTTGCTTGAATCAATTTATGCTCTCAAAAAAAGGTCAATTACCACCTGCTCTGGTGGCAATTGACTACTTCTTTCGCCATTATCCTTGTCTAAATAAATAAATTTTAGTCCAGGGAGTCATTGATTTAATATTCGACATGTTGTTATGCGGGAAGGTACTATGCCAGATTCTATCATGATTCGGAGTATTTCCCCAGAAAAAGCCAAGATGGCAATCATAGTTTGGTTTAGAGTAATCTGGTTCAAAATAAAGAATATCACCTTTTTTAGCCAAGCCGCTTTGCAGCAGCGAACTTACTGAAGTATAGGTTTCGTATTGGACATTTTTGGTTAAAGCATCCCGCCAATTATAGCCATTTGCTACACCACCCCAAGCATTGGCAACATTAGTAATTGCGGCTAAATTTCCGCCGGCTCTCTTAATTACACTAGCAATAAAACCTGTACAGTTCATACCTGGTCCGCTGCCATTAGGATCACCATTAGGACTCATAGAAGTACTGGCATTGCCAGATAAGCCTCTGAACGGGGTGTACAAATAATAGCGATCATTTTCATGCTTTGCTAACTCATTAACAATTTGAGCATGAGTGATTCCAAAGAACCCAGATGCCCATTGGACAACACTTTCTGGTTGAAAAGGCGTGCTGTACCAGCCAATTCCTTCGTAACGCCAGCCATGGTTCCTCAAATTATCCCGTTCATTCCCATTCACAGTATAGTGATGAGCGCCTACGCCTCCATTAGGGTTATAAACACGGTAAACTGGCATTCCCGAGTCGGATGTGTGCCAGCCAATCCCTTCATACCGCCAGCCAATGCCTCTAAGCATATTGCGCTCATTACCGTTCATTGTATAAAAATGTTCTCCAGTGTTAGGGTTGTACAAGCGATAAACTTCAAGCCCGGATAAGACAGAACGCCAACCGATTCCTTCATACCGCCAGCCTACACCCTTAAGCATATCTCGCTCATAACCATTCATTGTGTAAAAATGTTCTCCAGAATTAGGATTGTAAATTCTATATACTGGGACATCTTGTACAACTGCCTTGGCTTTAGTTGGTACTTTTGTAGTTTGGACTGCCGCTTTAGTTTGCTGCGGCGCTTTTGCTGGTGTCGGAGCAGGTTTAGCCGGCTCAGTATAATTAGCTTCAGGCACCTTCTCAATTGCCTGATTGCTTTCTGTTACATCTGCTTTCTCTGTCTGTTCTTCGTCTACAGCAGGTATTTTTTCTTGGTTCTCTTCTTTGCTATTCTCTTGCTCGTTTTGGTTTCCTTGATTTTCCTCAGGTGGCTCTATTGCCTCGGATGAATCGTTTTGTTCTTCATTCAACGAGGGCGTTGATGGTTCCACAGTTTCAGTTGGTACTTCAGGAGTACTAACTTCTTCCCCGTTTGCATCTGTCTCTTGATTGTCACTTGCGGCAGTTGAATTCGTTTCCAATTGTGTTTCTGAGTATACCGGAGTACTTTCGACAACTGCTGCTTCATTTCCAATTTCAGACGCAAAGGCAGTCTCATTTTCTTGCTCATATAATGCTGCAGAGAATAATAGCCCTGCTATGATCAAAAGATATTTTTTATTGCCCTTTTTCTGCTTTCTAAAATCCATTACTACACCTCCTAATTTTTTCATAAAAAAACAATTCTTAACTCATATAAATTTTAAACTATTTGCTTTGCCCTTGTCAAAAAAACTTGATCATTTATGATGATAACTTTTCCCTATTAGTTCCCCTGTATAATCTGTAGCATTTTAAAACTGTCAATGATAAAATAAATAAAGCACTTCTGTTAATTATAACGCATGTTTCAAAAGATTACGGAGGAGATAATACGATGAAAAAGAATGTTTGTTTGTTATTTTGTACTGCTTTTCTTTCTTCAATATTTTTGATAGGAACAGAAAGCTTAGCCGTTGAAGAACCCTCGACAGCTGAAGCAACTATTACAGAAACCCAAGTTTCCAGTGACTCGGCAACCGTTGACGATTCTGCTGTGGCTCCTGCTACAGCTTCTGTAGAGGTCGAAACAGCAGCTGAACAGCCCGCAGATTCAATTGAACCGGCTATGGCTCCTGCTACTTTTGCTGCAGCTGCTGCTCCAACTACAACCGGAATTCCTATGTATCGGCTGTATAACCCCAATAGCGGCGAGCATTTTTACACTGCGAATGGGATCGAAAGAGATCAAATAGTGAACGCTGGCTGGTATTACGAAGGAATTGGGTGGTCAGCTCCGAATGGAGGCCAACCCGTTTATCGGCTTTACAATGCAAATGCAGGAGATCATCATTATACTTTAGATGCTAATGAACGAGATCACTTAAAAGGTGTTGGCTGGCGTTATGAAGGGGTCAGCTGGTACTCACCAGCTAGTGGTCAACCACTCTATCGGTTGTATAATCCGAATGCAAAAGCTGGGTCTCATCACTATACGCTAAACGGCGCAGAAAGAGATCATCTGCAAAAAGTTGGCTGGCGCTATGAAGGAATTGCTTGGTATGCAATCGGAGGAGCAGTGGGGGTTAGCAACAACGTTCTGCTTAATGCTCCTTACATCAATCAAAATACGGCTGGAATGCCGATGGGTTGCGAAGCTGCTTCCTTACTGCAAGCCTTGCAGCTAAAAGGGTATGCTAAAAATTACAACCTGAAGTCCTTCATTAAGGAGATGCCGTTAGCTAGTGATAATAATCCTAATAATGGATTTGCTGGTCAGCCGGATAAGCTTATGAACAATGTCTACCAATCTATCTTCCCAGCACCACTTGCCAATTGGGGCAATCGTTATGGAAAAGTAGCAAATATTTCAGGTGCTTCTGTCGGAAGTCTTAAACAAGAACTTCGTAACGGTAATCCAGTGGTTGTTTACGTAACGTTGAACTTTGAAAGTCCTCGCTATGGCAACTACTTCTGGGGAACAGGAATAAATAATGCCCACATCATGACCTTGGATGGATTCAATGAGAGTAACAATACGTATCATGTATCTGATCCTAATGCTGGAAAATATTGGGTATCTGGAGCAAAATTTGAAGCAAGCTACAACTTGAAAAAATTTGCTGTAGTCGTTCGTTAACAAATCAAAAAAAGACCTTTTCGCTATATAAAATAACGAAAAGGTCTTTTTTAGTTCGTTTGTATCATATAATAAATAGTCCCGCTGTTTAATCAAAATCCACCATATTTCCACGGAATCTCAGAGGCAGATGGCCCATTTGAACCTTGGGATTAGTTCGTTCTTTGATGGTTACCGCCGATAAAAAGGCTCGCCACTGGCTTTGGATTTCTTTTTCTTCGCTAGTTTCCTTGATAGTCGGGCAGTCGGTATCCTCAATTAGAGTTACTCGCCCATGATCGATCATTGCCAGCAAACGGTGAGTTTCATCATAGATTATCATTTGCTCATTAGGGTAGCGTTCGGCAAAATGCGGACAGATAAACGGCAAAGAATAATGCTTTGGGGCAATCTTACTAAATAGAATCTTACCGACGTACTCGAAACGAACAAAGCCAGTGAACAAATGAACTTCGCCCAATAGGGTTTTAATACTTTTGCGTACAGCCAAAACGGAAGGATGACCAATGTAATTCTCCAATGAATCTTTAGTCCCTAGGGCAATTTCAATGGCATCCAGCAGACAGCGTTCCTTGCCAGTTAAAGTTCCATAAAATCCAGTTTGAATAAATTGAAGATTTTCAGCAGTCAAACGCTGCTGCAAGCGGCGATAGATTTTTTGTGCTCTAGGCTCGTTAGTAGCAATCCATTCTCCCATAAACAAACTCTCCAAAGCTGTTTCGGGTGTGAGAATCAAGGCTGGAAAGGTTTGGCGAGAGAAGGCTTGGTCTACCAAACATAGAAACCCGTAAAAACTGCCATCGTATTCCCAGGTTTCCGCTACCTCTTTCATCTACTCACCACTCCCTTTAGCATGCTCAAAGCGTTCGACATCGAATAACGACAATTGTTCTGCTTTACTTTGGGTATTCAGCTGTTTCAGTGTCTGATATTGTTTGGAAGAAATTAATGATGTAATCACCCATTCAGGATCACGGATTAGTCCTGCGGGCGTTTCATGATTGCAGGCGATAAAATACTGCGCTCTTTTTATAACAATCCCCAGCTTCTTTAAATCACTTAAATGCAGGCGGTAATACTTCCGTGCCTTCACAATATTTTGAGCACTTTTCGGACCAATGCCAGGTACCCGCAGCAGCAGCTCATAGGAAGCCGTTTGGACATCTACTGGAAAACGATCATAATTTTGCACCGCCCAATTGGCCTTAGGATCTAAATATAGATTGAAATTAGGCTTGTCATCTGACAAAATTTCATCTGCTGAGAAACGATAAAAACGCATCAGCCAGTCAGCTTGATACAAACGATGCTCCCGCAGCAAGGGCGGCTCCGTCGTAACAGCCGGCAGCAACGAATCCTGATTCACCGGGATATATGCTGAATAATAAACCCGCTTCAACTCATAGCGCTGATACAAATTTTCGGCAATTTTGACAATTGAACGGTCACTTTCAGGACTAGCCCCGATAATCATTTGCGTAGATTGACCGGCCGGTACAAAGCTCGGACCTTTTCTGACAGCTGGTAAAAAAGCTTCTTCTTTTTTCTTCGTAGTAATTTGCTTCATCGGTTTATACAAAGCGTAAGGATCTTTATCTGGTGCTAACAGTTTTAGACTTTCACGAGAGGGCAGCTCCACATTGACGCTCATCCGATCAGCTAAAAAACCCAGCTCTTCAATCAGCTTCTCATCCGCACCAGGGATAGCTTTCACATGAATGTAGCCGCGAAAGCCTTTTTCCTCCCGCAAAATTTTCAAGGTTTTAATTAGCAGCTCACAGGTGTAATCAACATTTTTAATAATGGCTGAACTGAGAAATAACCCCTCAATATAGTTCCGCATATAAAAATCCATAGTTAAATCTGCTACCTCCTGCGGTGTGAAGGTGGCCCGTGGAATAGCATTAGATTTCCGATTGATACAATAATGACAATCAAAAATACACGCATTAGTAAATAGTAGCTTCAACAATGATACACAGCGACCATCGGGAGTAAATGAGTGGCAAATGCCTGATACAGCAGTACTGCCGACTGAGCCTTCGCGGGTATTGTTGGCCACTCCGCTGCTGGAACACGACACATCATATTTGGCTGATTCAGCGAGAATTTCGATCTTTCTTGTCAGTTCCATAGAACCCCTCCTAATTTATACGAACGTACGTTCTTATTTTAGTTGATAAGCTTAGGATTGTCAAAAATTGCTAGGGTTAAATAAAAAAAATCGAAGAAAATTTAAATTTCTTATTTACATCTCATTTTTCTCAGTGTATACTAATCTTCAATTAGAAGTTGGAGGTCATCCTTATGATGAACAGAAATCACTCACAACTGAATAACAGCTTTTTCTTTAGCTTTTTTAGATAGGTTTGTATTCATCAAGATGGATGCAAACGACCTACGTTTTGTATCTATCTATGATGGCTAAAGAGTTTTGACGTACCACCAGCCACGTAGAAGTAATCGAAGTGGCTGAAGAATTCTATTCTCGTATTCCCATCATCCACTTAGTTTACTGAGTGGATGATTTTTTTATGGAAAAGGAGAAAATAAAAATGAAAAAGAATGTATTGTTAGGATTAAGTTTAGTTAGTTTATTGGTATTAGGTGCTTGTAGTAAAGGTGATGCGGCAGATAACGACGTGAAAAAAGTCGGTGTCCTGCAAACGGTACAGCACGGTTCTTTCGATGAAGCTTACGAAGGATTCAAAGAAGGCTTAGCAGAAAACGGGTATGTTGAAGGAGAAAATTTGGAAATTTCTTACCAAAATGCCCAAAATAACCAAGACAACCTAAAGAGCATGAGCGAAAAATTAATCAAGGATCAGCCAGATTTATTATTAGGGATCGGCACACCTGCTGGGCAATCCATTGCTAACGGAACAACAGATATTCCAGCACTAGTTACTGCTGTGACTGACTTAAAGGCTGCAAAATTAGTAAAAAGCTATGACGAACCAGGTACAAATATGTCTGGGACAACCAACCTTTCACCGATCAAAAAACAAATTGACTTATTGCTGTCCGTTGCACCTGGTGCCAAAAAAGTTGGATTATTGTACAATGCTGGAGAAGTAAACTCACAAATTCAAATTGACGTAGCAACCGAATATCTGGAAGAGCTTGGGTTAGAAATTATGGTTAGAAATGCCACTTCAACCAATGATGTTCAACAAGCAACAACCTCTGTAGCCAGCGAAGTAGATGCGATCTATATTCCAACTGACAGCACCTTTGCTAGTGCAGCTACAGTGGTTGGTGAAGTGGTAAAAGAACATAAAGTTCCTTTAGTAGCAGGTTCAGTGGATCAAGTTAAAGAGGGCGGCTTGGTTACTTTGGGAGTGGATTATGTTTCTTTAGGCAAGCAAACAGGGGAAATGGCTGCCAAAATTTTAGATGGCGAGGCAGAACCTCAAACGATGCCTGTAGAAAGTGCGAAGAACTTAGCATTCTATGTTAACAAGGATATGGCAGAAGCTTTAGGTATTGATCCTGCCAGCATTAAAGAACCAAAATAAGCAAAACTTTATTTTAGAGCAACCAAACTGAAGTTTTTTATTGACAAAAAGTGGCAGCCTCGCGGAATCGAGACTGCCACTTTTTTCATTTTACCAAGGTAAACGGGTATCTACATGCTTGGTTAATTCAATGCTTTCTTGGCGTTTTTCTTTGCGAATAGCTCGACGTTCGTCATAGCCGGCGCAAATATATTTTTCTTCCTCAGATTCGGGCGTAATCTCCGGCAAGGTAATATTTCGCTCCAAACTGGTAAAGGTTAAAAAACTAGTGGCTGCTAAATAGCGCTGGCTTTTTAATAGATCTTCACCAATTACCTTAACAAATACTTCCATCGAGCGCTTGCCGGCACCAGAAACATAGGCCTCTAAACAAACCGAATGCCCTTCAAGTAACGGAAGCAAAAAATCCAAATGGTCCAGTGAAGCCGTGACTAAGCTAGTTCTGGCAAAACGTCCCGCCGCAATCCCAGCAGTCTCATCCATCCAATGCATCAGTTGACCACCATAAAGCGCCTTATGCATATTCATGTGAGGATACATAATTAAATGGGTCTGAACCGACCGTGTTTCTTTACAAGTTGGCATAGCTTTTCCATCCCTTCTGTGTCTTCTTTTTTAGTATACAAGAAAGTCGCCCAATAATGACAATTAGCGAACTAGAAATCGCTGTTTTAACTTTTGGACTTGTCGCGGCAAGCCTACTAGCGTATACATAATGGTGCCAATCCCAGCAATAATTATCGAAATAAGCAAGGCACCTGTTCTTGTTTCTACCATAATAATATTGTTCAGCTGTAAGTAAACAACTAAGCAAAGTAGACCCATTCCACCAGCAGCCAAGGTTAGCTGCTTCAGGTAATTCCTGACATAGTGTAAAGGCTGGATTTGATAATTGTTGCAGATTATTTGATAGCTTTGAATAGTAATGATTAGAAAAGCAGCTCCTGTTGCTAAATTTAAACCATAGCCTTTAGTCAGCCAAACTAGCGGAAATTGCAGCATCAGCTTAATCAGTAGCGCCCTCGTTACCAAAGCAACCGCCGCACGATGCAGCCCCACTGCCTGCATAATCGACAGCAAAATCGAACAAATACTTAGAATGGCAGTGGTCCCAATTGCTACACGCATATAACCAGTCGTTGCAGGATCATACCCGAAAAATACTGTGTACATTGGTCCCGCCAGTAAAAGCATGCCAATCGTTGCTGGGATTAAAAAGGTTAGTGCTAAGCGCAGCACATCTGAAATGCCTACCAGCAGATCCTGTTTTTCTCGCAATTTTGTTAATAAAGGCAGTGAAGTAACCGAAATCGAACCGATAATTGTAATCAGCAATACCGTCAGCTTATTCGGATTAGCGGATGCTTGAGTAAACAGCACCTCAACCTGAGCCAAACTCAACTGATGCGTTAATGAATGCAAAATTCCTTTTAAGGTTACCTGATCAATTAATTGCGCCAAAGAAATCGCTGATCCTACATAGATAAACGGCAGCGATTCACGAATTACCGAAAGAACCAGCGGCCGTTGTTCCTGTAAAAAGCTGTTTGGCCGAAAAACAAAGAATCGCAGCCGAAAATAATTTTTGCGTTTCCCAATAAAAATGAGGTACACAATACTTACCAGCCCACCAACACATGAAGCCATGGTGCTGATGACCACCGCGGAGAAAATACTGCCGTTTAAAATCATGCGAATGTAAAAGGTTCCCATTAAAATGACGATTACGCGGATCAGCTGCTCCAAAACGTGGGACACACTATAAGGAATCACATCACTGACACCTTGAAAATAACCGCGTAGGGCACTTAAAATTGGGATGACCAGCAGCGATGGACATAAGCTGCGAATGGCCCAAACAGCTTCCTGCACATCACTAACGGGACTGATGCGACTCAACAGCGGTGCAAAAACAAACATTAATACTGCTGAAACAATCCCGATGCCTTCCATAATCCCTAATGAACTTTTGAAAAGCAGCTGGATCTTTTGAGGATCGTCCTTTTCAGCGGCAATTTTTTTAGCAATCCCGCTAGGAAAACCAGCAGTCCCTAAAGTTAAGAACAAGGCATAAGGCAAGTAGGCCACGTTGTACAATGCTTGCGCCCGCAGCCCAGCCTCCTGCGATCCCATCATCAGCAGCCAAGGAATCAGATAAATAATTCCTAAAATCTTGCACAACAAATTAGCCGAAGACAGCCAAAAGGTACCCGATAAAAGATTCTTTTTCATATATTCACCTGTCGTTTTCTCAGTTTGTTCTTATTATAAAGGAGAATTTCAGCCGTACCTGATTGGATTAAAACCCTTAATGAATTGTTTACTTTCCAGCAGTAAGTTCGATGCCTGAAAAAAGCACTGCCGCAATGGACAGTGCTTCAATCAACTATTCTACAACTAACGCTTGATCCTTAGCTAAGAAGAAAGGCCGCAGGTAAGCTACTGTGTTGGATAATGGCAACACATCGTCAGAAAGTGAAATATTTAATTCGTTGCGCAGGTATTCCCGTCGTGTTTGAATTCGTGTCCATAGCTCTGGATACTGAGCTTTAATTTCAGCTTGCAGCGCTTCATCAGCTAAGACTACGCATTCCTCAGCGCTGGTTCCTTGATAACCGGCAATGGAAGGAATGATATCAATTTGGAAAATCATACCGCTTTTTACGATTTCTTTAGAGCCTGGATAAACAGGTGAGGACATCCATTCTTCATCTGCCACTAGATGCCCAGGATTTAATTCCCAGCCAAAAATTTCCTTTGGCAGCACTTCTTCAATGGCCTGATAAAGCTCTCCACCCGCTATACCTACTCTCGTTTTCTCCAGCCAAGTCGTCATCGCTTGGAAATAGGGATACACCACTCGGTCTAAATAATCTAGCTGACCTGCTGGCAATTGGTTAGCTTCTTCAATCACAAACCCCGAACGACTGGACAAACCGCCTTTGTAGCCGATTGTCAATGAAAGCGGCTGGCCCTCCTGCACCTCTTTATGGGTAGGATAAAAATTGGCTTTTTCAAAACGGGAACCGGCTGCTGCAATCGTCACGACTGAATTTAACTGGCCTTCACCATTTAAAATCTCACCCAGTTCACTTTCTTTAATGCCAGGTTTTACCGCATTCATAGCTTGCAGGATTCTTGTGGAAGCTAAGTTTGCGCCGTACTCGTAATGAGCCAGCTCGTTGGCATTGTTAACAGTCCGTGCCCCGTGACTGCCATGGATAAACAAATCGCAGGCATTGTGTAATTCAGCCTGACCTGCCGCTGCTTGCAGCGCTTGAATGATGAAATACGGAACATCCAGCATCCGTTTGCCATCAGCCTGTTTAGGGGTGAACATTTTCCAGCCGGCAACACCGATCTTGCTCCCGGTGTTTAGACCGATCTCCGTGAAAATGTCGCTTAACGGTCGTTCATTTTCCATGGGCTGATTAGGCAGTGAAAAATAAGGCGTATGGTACAGCTTCGTATCAATCCGAGCATGCTTAGCCATTTTCAGATTTTCGTTCCCTAAAACTAAAGAGGCTTCGCCAGCTTGGTTGAGAATTAGTAATCCTTCTTCAAAACGTGGATAAAAGCCGGTTAGGTATTCAAAATTGGAGCGATGCTCTTTGTCCGCATAGACCACCAAAAAATCGTACTCCGCAGCCGACAGCTGTTCTAAAATTTTTGCCTGACGCTGCGCCATCGTGTCATCGGTTAAAAAGACCGGGGCAACTTCATGATAAGTCGTTGGTTCTTTAACCGTGGTTAATTTGATTGTTTTCATTTCATCTTCTCCTTAAGTAATCATTAGTTCAACATTGTTTTCGGTCAAAGCGGTTGTAAATTCAGCGGAAGGTGTTTGATCAGTTATCAAGACGTCAATCTCACTTAAATCACAAATTTTGAACAATCCAGTAGTTTCCAGCTTGGTGTGGTCGGCTAGAGCAATCACCTGTTTACTTTGCCGAATCATTTGCCGTTTAACCAAGCCTTCTTCTTCCGTATGGATAAACAAGCCTTCAGCATTGATGGCAAATACACCTAATAATGTATAGTCCACTGAGTATTCGCTGATTTTCTGAACGGTCTCAGCACCATAAATAAAGAGCTGTTGCTTGTGAAGCTTGCCAGGCAGCATCCGGATTTCGCTATTGGCCAGTTGAGCCAGCAACGTTGCATGAGTCAAAGAATTGGTAATCGCCAATATCCCTTTACCTTGCAAGTAAGGAATGGCTGCTTCAACAGTGGTAGACGAATCCAAAATAAGAGCGGAATTGTTCTTAATTTGTTCGGCTGCCAGTCGCCCCATAGAATCCTTTAGCTGCTGATCGCGGCTGGATCGCTCCTGATAGTCGAAAATCAGCGCCTCTCGACTAACCAGCATCGCACCACCATGGATCCGTTTAACGATATTTTTTTGTTCCAGCTTAATTAAATCCCGTCGTATGGTATCCTTAGAAACCTCCAGCTCTGCTGCTAAAGCTTCTAAGGATGCACTGTTTTGCTGTTCTAAAATGCTTTTGATCTTATCTAACCGTTCTTCTATCAACATTGTTGTTCGCTCCTTCCTTTCTACCTTATCACCTTTTGCATAAATCTGCAATATGAAAATGCACATCGTTGCAAAATATTGCAAAAGGTTGTATAAATCTTTTCCTTTGAATATCATTAAAACTATGCTATTCTTATTCATACTATTTTAACGAAGGTGATGAATGTGATGCGTATCTACCAGTCAACCCGTTTCTTAACAGCAAACTGCCGTAACATGATGTGTCCATACGCATCATGTTCTTTGGCGTATACTCAGATTGCCGGATGCAATCTAGCCAGGGGACTTGATGAAAATCAAGTCCCCTTTTTCTTTTATCTAGAAAGGAGTTTTATGATGAATTTTCAACAATGCCGCTATGCTGTAGCGATCGCTAAAGCCGGCAGCTTTAGTCAGGCCGCGAAGGATTTATTTGTTACCCAGTCCAGCCTTTCTACTGCCATCAAGGAGTTGGAAACCTCCCTTGGCATCCGTTTGTTTCATCGTTCCAAATCAGGGGTTCGCTTAACGGAAGAAGGCAGTGAGTTTTTAGTGTCCGCACGCCGTATTTTGGCTCAGGTGGAGCTGCTGGAGAATCAGTATCAGCCCAACAAGAAAAAAGATTTTGTGATCGCTGCTCAGCATTACGATTTTTTGTCCCAGCCCTTCTTGACTGTCTTTCACCAGTTTCAGCAGGAGTGCCAGAGCTTTCATTTGATTGAAACCACGACCCAAAAAATTATTGAAAGTCTGCAAAGCTTCCGCAGCGAGCTGGGAATTTTGTATTTAACCCCTGCTAATAAACGGTCACTGGAGCGGCATTTTGCACAAGAGCAGTTGACTTTTCAGCCGTTGGGAAATTTTGTTACTCGGATTTTCCTGCGCAAGGATCATCCCTTGGCTGAAAAAGCACAGCTGACGATTCAAGATTTGGCTGACTATCCGCAAATTCGTTTTAATCAGGAGGAGTATGAGTTTTCTCACTTTGAAGAGGACCCGCTAGAGATTCCTACTGAGCAGGCAGTAATTTACGCCAACGATCGGGGTACCCTGCTGAATTTATTGTGCGGTTCAGATGCCTATGCTTCAGGCTTGGGGATTGTAGAAGGCTTTGCTAAGGACCAGATTGTCTTGCTTCCCTTGGCCGATTCCGATATCCATACACTGGGGGTCGTCTATCATCAGCAGCGCTCCCTGAGTGACATGGCCGAGCGTTTCATTAAGGAAGTTCAAATCGCTGTGAATCAGTCCACTGTATCTATTGAGAAAATCAATGGGTGACCATCAATAACAACAATTATCCAAATGACCTGGAACTTGGTATAGTTAGAAAAAGTTAAAACAAGGAGGAGAACACGGATGTTAACAGTCAATCATTCAGCAATCACAACTGAATCAATGAACATGGCTTGTCAATGCATGCCGTGTTCTTTAGCGTACCCTTAAAGGAATGAAGCTCATTTCAAAAGGTGCACTAAAGGACTTGATGCCTATTCAAGTCCTTTTTTCTTTGGCTTAGTTGCGAATTTTTTCACAAATTCGCTACATTTAAGCAATGATGCGTCGCTGCTATTCATCCCTTATGAGGGGTTCAAAACAAAAAAAGGAGTGTTTTTACATGTCAAAAAGAGAATTGGTTTTACGTGCACTGCATCAACAGCAAGTCGAAAGAGTCCCGGTCGGTTTTTGGTTTCATTTTATTACCAATGAAGAAGAGCTGCGGCAGCCAGTCCCAGCGGTTATTGAACGCAACATTGCTGGTCATCAAGCGTTTATCGCAGACTTCCAGCCAGATTTCGTTAAATTGATGAGTGACGGTTTCTTCTACTATCCCAATGATCAAATTGCCCAAGCTAAAACGATTGATGACTTGAAAAATATTCAATCCATCGGCAAAGATCATACCTGGATTCAGCAGCAAGTAGACTTAGTGAAGCAGCAAAAGGAACAATTCGTCGAAGATATCGCGGCCTTTTACAATATTTTTGCACCAGCGACTTATTTTAAATGGCAGCTGGCAGGTGGTGAAGCTCAATTTGCGGATTTTTTATTAGAGAATCCTGATTTGACAAAGCAGGTGTTAGCAGTGATTGCTGAGGATATTGCTTATCTAGTCACTGCCATTTTGAGTCAAACCGATATTGATGGCATTTACTTGAGTGTTCAAAATGTGCAGGATCCGCGAATTTCTTCTGATGCTTACGCTCAGTTGGTTCGCAGCTCTGATTTGCTTGTTCTGAAGGCGGCTAATACCGTCTCTGCCAACAACATTTTGCATATTTGCGGTTACGAAGGAGCAACAAACGATTTGTCCCTTTATCAAGATTATCCTTCCGCAGCGGTTAATTGGGCAGTTGGTCCTGAAGAGCTGTCGTTAGCCGAAGGAAAAGAATTATTTGAACGAACTGTCATTGGCGGCTTTGATAATACGGTGAACAGTGTGCTTTATCAAGGCAATCAAACCGATATCCAGCACACCGCCCAAGCCCTGCTGGAGGAGGCTGGTGAGACTGGGGTAATTTTAGGAGCTGATTGCACCGTGCCAAGTGATATTCCGCTGGAGTATTTGCAATGGGTTCGAGAAGTAACCTATCAAAAGGCTGCCAGCACTAGCGATAACTACTAGTTTGATAAAAATGAGCTAACAACAAGGAGGAAGTAAAATGAAGAAAATCATTATTGGTTTAGGCATTGTTTTAGTACTGGCTGGAGGAACCTTTTGGGTCAGGCAAAGCAATCGACCAGAAGCGGCTGATGAAAAGGTGACAACTATAAAAGTTGCTCATACCCAAAATTATGTTCCTTACGATTTCATCAATGAAAAGGGTGAATCCGATGGGTATGAGGTTCAGGTCTTAAAAGCAGTGGATAAAAAGCTGCCTCAATATAAGCTGGAGTACACCGGCACCAGTGACGACGATTTACTGATCGGCTTGGAATCAGGAAAATATGATGTAGGCGTTAAGGGTGCTTGGTACACCGCTGAACGGGCGAAGAAATTCATTCTGCCAGAAGAAAAAATCGGTGCCAGCATCATTGGCTTCACTATTCGCAAAGAAGACGCCGGAACCATCACTGATATCGACTCGTTTGCAAAAACAGGAGGCAAACTTGTACCGATTTCACCGCAAAATGCTCAGTGGAACGTAATCGAAGAATATAACAAGGAGCATGCTGATCAGCCGATTCAGCTGACTGCCGCCGAAGCTTTTAATGTCGCAGATGCCTATGCTTGGGTATTGGAAAAACGCTATGATGCCTTCTTTGATATCAAGCTTTCCTATGAAGAAGCCATCCAAAATGAAGACGGTGCTTATCATCAATATGCTGATCAGCTGACCTATGTGCCTTACAAAGGTATCCCTACCTACCCGCTGCTGCATCGCAATGAACAGAATAAGGAATTTGCTAAAGCCTATGAAGGAGCCATTCGTGAACTGGAAAAAGACGGCACGCTTCAAGCCTTATCGGAGGAATATTTTGGTGAGGATGTTTTCAAATTTATTGATGAGAATAACTAAGGAGGAATTCGATGGTCTCTTTTGATCCGGCACATATCGTTCAAGTATTGCCCGACCTGCTGGTACATTTGCCGGTTACGCTAGCTGTCGCTGGCGTAACTGTGCTTCTAGGAACCCTTTTAGGTGGCTTGGTCGCCTGGGGGCTGCTGACTTCAGATAAACATGTAAGAAAGATTGCCGAGAGCTATGTGTTTGTTTTACGTTGTACTCCGCCAATTGTGCTGCTGTTTATCGTATTTTACGGCTTTCCCCGCTTCCTTAGCTGGTGGCTGGGCATTGAAAGTGACGGCTGGTCTCGCGGTGTCTTCGTAGTTATCGCCATGACTTTATTGTTTGCGGCGATTATTTCTAAAGTTTTCACCTCTGCCTATCTGGCAGTGCCGAAGGGTCAATTGGAGGCGGGGTTGAGTATCGGGCTCTCGCCGTTGCAAACTTTTTACCGTATCTTGTTGCCTCAAGCTGCTAGAATTGCCTTGCCGAATTTTTCAACTGCCCTGCTTAATTTGATGAAGGATGCCGCCTTAGCCTATACGATTGGCTTAGTTGATGTTTTGGGTGGTGCAAACCTTTTAATCAGCCGCAATTTCGGCAATTATTCGCTGGAAACTTATACAGCGGCAGCGATTATTTATTGGGGCTTGGCCTTTGTACTAACCTTAGCCACTCAAGCTGCTGAACAACTGTTATCACCAGCAGGATTCCAGTTTCACCTAGCTCGCAGTCGCTCCAGCAAAAAATAGCTTAATTGTCGTTAGGGACCTTAAAACAGTGGACTGAACGTCGACTCAATTTTTCCAAGGAGAAAATAATAGCTTACTATAAAGGAGGAACGCTTTAAATGGATTGGCAGTTTATCATCGAAACCTTTTTTCTCACTTTAAAGGGTGTGCCTACTACCTTAGCTATCATGGTAGTAGCTTTTGTACTTAGTTTTTTACCAGCCTTACTGCTGGCTCTGGCGCGGATTCATCAGGTAAAGGGCGTTACGGCCTTTTCCATGGTTTATCTGGCCTTCGTGCGGGCAACTCCGCCGATTTTACTTATCTTATTTTTCTACAGCCTGCTGCCTAGTGTCTTAAATGTTTTCATGCAGCACATTGGCAGCTCGGTGAATGTCTTTGAATTTAATCCGATCTTCTATGCCTTTATCGTCTTTGGCTTTTTTACTACGGCCAGCTTATCGGAAGTCTTCCGCTCGGCTTTGATGACGGTGGACAAAGGACAGCTGGAGGCTGGACAGGCGGTTGGGTTAAGTACCTTTCAAACCTACCGCCGGATTATTTTTCCGCAAGCTCTGGTTTCAGCTTTACCGAATTTATGTAATCTGATGATCAATTTAGTTAAAGGAACCTCTTTAGTTTTTGTTATGACGGTACAGGATATTACCGCTATCGCTCGGGTACAAGCGGCTTACGGCTACCACTATTTTGAAGCCTATTTTGTCATTTTCGTGGTGTATTTACTACTGTGCGGAGCTATTCAAGGAGTGTTCTCGTTGCTGCAACGCCGTATTTTCCGACAATCCATTAGAAGTAAGCGAAAGGAGCAAGCCCATGTTAAACGCTACCCATATTCACAAAAGCTTTCAGCAGCAAGCAGTTTTAAAAGACGTTAGCCTGCAGGTAAATCAAGGAGATGTCATTGTAATCCTCGGCCCCAGCGGTTCTGGTAAAACTACTTTTCTCCGCTGCCTGAATGGTTTGGAGCAAGCCGACAGCGGCGAATTGGCTATTGCTGATGCCGCCTACGACTTAGCCAAAATTTCCAGTAAAGATATATTAGCTCTTCGTAAAAAGACCGCCTTTGTTTTTCAGCACTACAATTTGTTTGCCAATAAGACAGCCTTGGAAAATGTGTTAGAAGGCTTAATTATCGCCCGTAAGGTTCCAAAAGGCGAAGCTCTGAAAACGGCCCGGGAAGCGATTGCTAAGGTTGGCCTGTCCAGTCACGAAAATTATTATCCTCATGAATTATCTGGAGGCCAGCAGCAGCGAATCGGCATTGCCCGGGCAATTGCCGTGAAGCCAGACGTTCTGCTGTTTGATGAACCTACCTCCGCCTTAGATCCTGAGCTGATCGGCGACGTTCTGCAGGTGATGCGGCAGCTGGCGGAAGAAGGCATTACCATGGTGGTGGTTACACATGAGATGGGCTTTGCCCGCGACATTGCTAACCATGTAGTTTTTATGGATGAAGGTCGAATCATCGAAGAAGGTGCACCTAAGGAATTCTTTGCAGCACCGAAAGAAGAGCGGACCAAACGCTTTTTAGCCCGAATTAGTTAAAAAAGGAGAAACGCTGGTTGATTTTCAGCGCTTCTCCTTTTTATTATTCTAGCCAGTTTAAAAAGAATTCATTCAATTTGGTGGAAGCAATCGCCGGTCCTTTATCCATGCCTTTTACATAGCCGTTAAAGAAATTCAGCTGTTCTTCCAAAAATTGGTTCAGCTGCGGGATACAGGTTTCTATATCCAGCTCATCGCCTCGCTTTTTTCTCGCTAGCAGGTCATAGATAATTTGCAATAAATCAGCCGACAGGTTTGGCAGGGGCAACATTTCATCAAACAACACGGGCGGCCGTTGATGATACGTCTGAACCCACATGCAGGCCAGTACCGGACGCAGAACATAAAAATACTTCTTGATCCGAACCTGCTCTTTTTTCAAATACTCCCGATAGTTGCCTTCTGCCATATGCAAATAGTGATAAATCAGACGCTGCTCGTTGAGACTATCGGTGCTCAACTGCCGAAGCGCTGCGATAAACGGTGGATTCTCATGGTAAATTAGCGGCGAATTCAGCCACTCCAGCAATGCTGGATTACTTTTTTGCAGCAGCTTCAGGGTTTTGTCTAAATCCCAGCCGCAAATATCCAGCTGTTCATTGATGGGAATTTCTAAATGATCAGCAGTCTTTTCCAGTTTTAGGTACCAATTTTTCGGGCGGCGATAAATGAAGCGAACATCATAATCGCTGTCCTGCGAGGGGAACCCCCAGGCCCGACTGCCGCTTTCCACCGCATATAAAATTTCAATCTGCTCCTGCTGTTCAATTTCCCGCAGAGCTTGTCGGATTTTCTGCTCCATGTTATCCCTCCTTACAGTCTTGGGTCAAAGGCAGATTCCTTGTCCATTTCAAACAATAAATTAGCCAGTAGATTTAAATAATCCGGATTTTCCTTAGTTAATTTCGCTAGCGGCAGCCGCAAAAGATCTCTAGCCAGTTCGTATTCCTTGATGGAAGTACGCAGCTTGTGGGAAATATTTTTCCCCCTGATCAATCGTTGATAATAATGCGGACTGTGATAGGTAAAGCCATAAATCAGGGTCAGGTAGGCTTTGTTCCGAACCTTCAAGAAAGGCGCCACCCCTTTTTTCTGTATTTCCGGCTTCATTACAATGCCTTCCATTTGCTGCTCCAGCGTCATTTGGTCAAAATAGCGCTGTGCTTGGTCTTCTGCATCTGCTGCATTTAGGTCCAACAATAGAAATTCGTCCTTATTTAGGAATTGATAAATTTCTGAAGTAGGCTTGTCCACGACTTCCTCTCTATCCTGATATACTATCTTCAATAAGTCAAAGGCTTTAAAGCTCAGCGGTGCATCCTTGCCGTACAATTCAATTTGCTGCTGGTACAGCTGTAAAGCTTCTTTTTGCTCTGCCAATGGAACTTGGTGTGGCAAAGCCTTCAGTAATTCCCGAAACTGTCGGGTAAGATGATCTCCATATTTTTCGCTTAGCTGTTTCTTTGATAAATGATAACTGTCGGTGGTAAATTCCGTGGCATGCATGTTTTCAGTCAACTGCTGGAACTGTTTTGAAAACTGGCTTTGCTGTAAAAAGGCCAGCTCCACTTCAATCCCCTTAGCTACCGGCCAGTATTCGCGTTGGATTAAGTTTTCACCTAAAGCTCGCCAAGGCAGCAATTCTCCGTCTAGCAGCAGCATGCTTATTTGGTTTTCCTTCATATAAGAAGCAAATTGCTGCTGCAGCTGAGCAAAGACCTGCTCTATTTCGGGCAAATAAATTTTGTAGCCCTTACGAGAGATAGCGTAGCAGTCCTCCAGCTTTTCATGGAGATAGATGTTGGCGCGCGAGCCCATGTACTTAGGCTCCAGCACAACCTGCTGAACGCCTTGCTGACGGTAATAATTCAAAGCTTCCGGCAACGATTCCAGGTCATTTTCTTCTACATTTGCAGCAGCAGGAGCCATGGTTCCTGAAAGATACTGTACCTGATTGTTTGCCATCCGCAGCAGTCGCTTTTGTTCCTTTTCCGTCAGCTTTTCCCAAGATTGCAGCTTAGGACGACCGAAAAGATCTGGTAATTCTTCAGATGACTCATTCACTGAGGCAACTGACACCTTGGCGTTGCCCTTGGCAAAAATCTTTAGCGCGCTTAGCTTGTTGCCATAAACAGCGCCAGTATCAATCCCATGCTTATTTTTTATCCGGAAGCTGTCCTTAGCTGCAATATGTCCAAACACATGAATCGGCAAGTTGTACATGCTTTCGTCTTCCAGCCATTGCAGCTGCTCTTGTACTGGTTTTTCCCGATTCAAGCGGAAGTTGCGCTGATTACGCAAGGCAGCGCTGTCCATTTTCCCTAAAAATTGTTGGTGGCAAGGGGCATGGGTAACGATAAAGGATTGCTTTTCATCACCAATGCGGCGAAGAAATGGCTGACTCTGCTCCACCAACTGGTTAAATTTCATCAGGAGTTTCGGCTGTGCTTTTAGTGTACGAATTGACGTAAAATGCTGATCGATGATTTCTTGCTCGGCTCCTTTAATTTCGCCTTTTAAAAACCGATACACAAAATGCTCGTGGTTGCCTAAAACCAGCTGGAAGTGCTCGCGGTTCTTAAAAAGAAACTCAATCATTTCAGCCGTACGCTCCCCTTTGTCAATCCAATCCCCCAGCAAAATCAGCTCTAGCGGCTCCTTGCTGGAAATTTCCATTTTCGCTTGCTCCACTCGATAGCCTAGCTTTGAGATCAGCTTTTTCAAGTCCGCTACTGACTCGTGAACGTCACCAATCACCGCATAATCTTTTTGGTTGGACAGCAAAGTAGCCAGATAGGCGTCTTTATTTTCTACTTCAACAGTGATCTCCTGAAAATTCTTATGTTTGATTCGGTGCACCGCTGCATAATTCTCCTTCGCCAGCTTAGGCAAAACTTCCTTTTTCAGACGGTCCACATGCTTGGTAATTAATACCTTGGAGCGTTCAGAGGCATAGAATGCTTCGCGGGCATAGTCAAAGACGACTGCTTCTACACGATAATGATTTTTTTCAGCAATTTCCCGTACCTCCTGGCGAAATTCTTCCGCCAAGCCGATGGTATCCACCACTACAAATTCCGCATTCACCGGATAACTGGTTAAAAAGTCCAGCTTGGTCTTCAAATAAGGAAAGGCAATCCCCGAAGCCTCCATCATACTTGCGGCATATTTATCATAGTCCCGTCCCAATAGTTCCCGCCGCATGTCATCTGAAGACAGATGATGGTTATTGGTCCGGAAATTTTTCTCAGCCGCTTGAAAGGACAGCTGCGGCAGCAAAACTTCTTTAGTAAAGGTTGTCTTACCTGATTCCGTTGGTCCAATTAGCAGAAAAATGGTGTGAACCTGAGTAGTTATCTTCATGCTGGTTGCTCCTTTCGTTCAATCCAAGCTCCCTGAGTGGTGGCAATGCCATTCACTTGGTCACCGGTTGTAAAAAATTCTAGTGTAAATCCCTCACCGACAATTTCTGTCAGCCATTGCTTAAATGCGGCTGCTGTCAGCTCAAATTGATGATCCTCGTGACGTTTTTGCTCCTCGGTCATGCCATAAAAACTATTAAAATCCTTATTCGGCGTGGAAAGAATCAACCGATGGAAGGGCAGCTGCAGTAATTGTTGCAGCAGCTGCTTTGCTTCAGCCTGTGACATATGTTCAATCACTTCCATTAATAAAATATCCATTGAAGCGGGTAAGCTGGCCTCTTCCAATGATGCAAACAGCTGGATATTGGTCAGCTCCATGCGTTTACTTCGTTCCTTGGCATAGGTCAAAACCTCTGGGTCAATGTCAATCCCAATGTACTGGTCCACCTTCTCAGCCAACTGAAAATACGCGCCGCCACCGCAGCCAACATCTAAAATAGCCTGCTTTAAATCCAACAACTCCTTCACCTTCTCAATTCGGGAATAGCTAGTCCCCCGATAAGTAAAGGCAATCTGCTCCCGGCTGTTGGCCTCCAGCTGCGTTTGGTATTTCAAAAAGGCTTGCTTGCTGTATAAAAACTTGCGGACAAATAAATTGCGAATATAATAAGGCGCCTCAATTGCCTGCAGCGATTGAATGCCCCGTTGGATCAAGGAATCACTCTCATCCAAAAACGTGCTGCTCTCCTTCGCCAGCAGCAAAAGCAGCACATAGGTCCCATGCAGCAACTGATACAACGAATTCGTCTTCACAGTTAGGCGATAAAATCCATCCAATAGCAGCTCCTCCTGCACGTCAAACTCTGGCAGGACCCGCTGGATAGAATGAAACAGCTCCAGCTTTTTGATTTCCACCATTGAAATGGTCAGCTGATTGTCAGATTCTTCAGTTTCCGGCTCCTTCATGGCTGACTTTAAGAACTCGGTCATTAAGGCTAGGTAAGCCTGCGGAGCCGAATATTGTTTAACATTTAAATAGTGCTGCTGCTCTTCACGAGTAGAGCGAAACGAAAGCTTGGTGCCATAATCTTGAAAATATAAGCAATAGGTTTGGGGTGTTTCGTACCAGCCAAAGCTCGTGCCATTGCGAATACTCCGCAGCAGCAAGCCCCCTTCTGGATGCTTTTTAATTCGTTGGGTAAATTCTGGATATGTGGATGTTACCGTCATGATTGCCATGATTTTTTTCCTCCTGCTTGTTCTCCTGTGGTTTAACTGACTTTATCTTACCTAATCGGCCAAAATAGTTCTTTAAAAAAAGGGTGCGAACTTGATACAATAGGAGATAAATCAGTCTAAGGAGGCGGAGCAATGGCGAAAAAATTTCAGGAGCTGGTGAAGCAGTTCAGCACGCTGCGCAGCTATACCCGCGAATTTCTAATTTATGGGTTTAAAAGTCGGGAAGAAATTACCTTGTCCAGTCCGCGAACCTACGACAACGAACGCCGGCGGTTAGAAAGCCTGCTGCAGGACTATGTCGAAACTCAAACCATTCACAATAAAAAAATTTATCGGTTGGTTCTCCCCGCTAATCAGGCAGATAATCCGCTGCACTGCTTGTGGCAAACCAAATCCTTTACCCGTAATGATATTTTTCTGCATTTTGTGCTGCTGGATATCCTTGCCTCAGAAAACAAATTGACCGTTAACGACATTGTTCAACAGGTAGACAAGTATTTAGCCGTGTTTGAGGATGATTACTTGATTGACAGCTTGACTATCCGCAACAAATTGAATGAATATGCTCAGCTGGGAATTTTAACGAAGGAAAAAGCAGGCAAACAATGGCTGTACGCCTTGGAGAAAGAAATCCGCTTTACTCCTCAGCAGCTGCAGGCCATTCAGTTTTACAAAGAAACGGCACCGATGGGAGTCATTGGTGATCTGCTGCTAAAGCGGATCGACCCGCCAGCCTCTCCTTTTTGCTTCAAGCACAAATACGATAGCCAAACGCTGGACAGCGAACTGCTGCTCTTTGTGCTGCAGGCGATTAAGCAGCAGCAGAGAATCCAGCTAACCAAAGTCAACGGTGTCGAACTAAGTCTCACCCCACTAAAGGTTTATTCCAGCTGTGAAAGCGGCCGCCAATATTTAGTGGGGATTCATTCAGGCCGGCTGTATTCCCTGCGCTTAGATTATTTGGAAAAAGGCCGTTTGTTAGGCTCCGCGGAAAACTATCAACAAGGAGTAGCTAAATTAGCAGCAGCAGAAAAAACGGCCTGGAACTGCTCCTTCACCATGACTCGAACCGTCAATTATCGAATTGTCCTGCATTTGCCGGAGCATTATTTGTATCAGCGACTGCTGCGGGAGAAACGCCAAGGCACGGTGACACCTTTGGGAGATGCGTTGTATGAATTTTCAATTGATTTGATTGATCCTAAGGGGATGGAGCCCTGGCTGCGCACCTGGATTGGACGAATTGTGCAAATCAATTCACTCAATCGAACGTGGGAAAACCAATTTTGGGCCGACTTAACTGAAATGAACCGCCTGTACGGATTGGAGGAGTAGCATGGAGCTTTTTTCAGAAATTCACAGTCTCTATTATCAACTGATGACACAGCTGCTGCAGACGAAAACAGCAGCAGAACAGCGGGAGCTGCTAGAGCAAAACGGCTTTAAGGAAACTCCCTTTGAGATGTCTGCCTATTTAACTGAGGACAAGGACGGCTGGCATCTAACCAAGGACAATCGTCCCATTTTAAAGCATCCACCCAAGGCCTTTCCCCTGACTAAGCTGGAAAAAGCTTGGTTGGCTGCCATTCAACAGGAGCAGAAATTTGCCTGCTTCAGCGAGCCCTTTGATCTTGGAGATTACGAGCCTTTGTTTAACTGGCAGGACGTTCATTATTTTGATCAATTTGTTAGTGAGGACAGCTTTACTGGCGCATACGCGCAAATTATTCGCAAGCTGCTGCAAAGCATCACTAATCAGCAGGTAGTACAGCTAGAATACAAGGCTGCAGGCAAAAAGCAAGCAACCACTCACCTTTTTCAGCCCTTAAAGCTAGAATACTCGGCGAAAAATAATAAATTCCGAGTATTAGGGAAGCGAAAAACGGGTCGCAGCTGGAAAACAGTGACCTTTAATTGTTCAGACATCCAGTCCCTTGAGCCTGCCAAATACCTTCCGATTGAGGGAATGGTTTGGTCGCAGCCTAGACTTTGCAAAATTGTCTGCCACCTGATTGATAAACGAAGTGCTTTAGAACGGGCAACCTTTCATTTCTCCAACTATCGCAAAACAGTGGAACGGATAGGAGATAATCAGTATCGCTTAACGATTTTCTATGAGAAAAAGGATGAAACGGAGCTGTTGATTAATGTACTTTCCTTCGGTGCTCGGATGAAGGTGGTGGAACCAGACAGCTTTATCCAGTTGGTTAAAGAACGGCTGATTCGGCAAAAAAAGCTAAGTCACTTCTAAGATACCTGCGAAAAGGGCAGCGACGGACAAGCGTACTCTAAAGATATTTAGCTACAATGAAGACATCTTAACGGATGGAGGGATTTAGTATGTACGCATGGGAAGCGATTCAAACGGTCGTCGATTATCTTGAGGAGCATTTAGCAGAACCTCAATCTCCTGAGAAGCTGGCAGAAATTGCTGCGCTATCGCCTTTTTATTTTCAACGCTTATTCTCCCGACTGGTGAAGCGTCCAGTCAACGAGTATATTAAGCTGCGCAGATTGGCTAAAGCTTGCGAGAAGTTAGAGGATACAACACAACGGATTTTGGATATCGCACTGGCTAGCGGCTTTAACAGCCATGAACATTTTACCAAAACCTTTAAGCATGCATTTGGAATTACCCCAGAAGAATACCGTAAACATCCGGTTCGGCTGAATCAATTCATGAAGCCGGATTTAGCGATTGGTTATACACAGATTGATGAGCATGTTCCTTTAATTACTGATAGTATTATATTGGAAATTTCTCGCCGCACCTTAAACACTTCCGAACGCTATATTGGTCTTTCTGGAAAAGTAGCTGCAACTCAGCAAATACCGCTGGGAGAAACGACCGGCATCGATACCGCTGGACAATTATGGGATAGCTTTCATCGAAAAAAATCCAAGCTTAAAGGGTTGATAGACAACGAAATCGAATTTGCTGCTTCGACAATGACTGCCAGTGAAGGAGAGACCTTTGACTATTTTGTGGGCGCACTAACACAGTCAAAAACTGTGGCCTACGATGAGTTTGTTCTTTGGGAGCTTCCTGCAGCTGAATACATCGTTTGCTCCTTTGAAGCTGAAAGCTTTAAAGAGCTAACAACCTCAGCTCTTGGAAAAAGTATTAATTATTTATTCAATATCTGGCTACCTAAACATCAGTTGACCACCCAAGCATTTTTAGCCGAAAAGTATTTAAGTGCTTCGGAAGGATGGTACCAAATGGAGCTGTGGGTGATTCCCATTGAATTAATAGAAGAAAGCAGGTGAAAAAATGCAGTGGAGCGACTTATATTCAAAGGAAAATGAACCGACAGAAGAGCAAATCCGCCAATTTGTTGCTGTGCCTTACTGGAATGAATTGACCGTTTATTTGCAACAAACTTATCAAATCCAACCAAAATTATTTTATAGCGGCTGCCGGATGGATGCAGGTAACTGGTTGGGGTGGAATGTAAACTATAAAAAAAGCGGTAAGTCCATCTGTACCCTTTATCCAAAGGAAGGATATTTCGTGGCGCTGATTCCCGTCGGCAGTAAAGAAATTGACGAAGCTGAATTGCTGATGCCCCACTTAACTGCTTATACGCAAAAGATTTTTGGCCAAACTACACTTGGACACTATGGCAAATCACTGGCACTCGAAATTACCAGCGAGTCAATTTTACAGGATGTAAAAGTCTTGACTGCTTTGCGAGTAGATACCAAACTAAACTAAATAGACCAGGATCAGTTCGATATTGACTGGTCCCGGTCTATTTTTTATTTAATAATTACAATCGAACTTCTCAATCATCGCTGATTTTATTCGATTAGCAGCTGCTGTCTATATCTAAAACCAGTCTGCTCCTCTGCCCTTTTTTTCCTAGTTTATTTCACCTAATCCGTCTGCTCCACCTGGGAAAGCTGTTCAGTAAATTGCCAGGTTTCTCCATTGTCGGAGGAACGATACAAACAAGCAAACATCTTCCATTGGTCAATGCCGCTGTTTTTTAGCAGATAGAATTTCGTTTCCAGTTGATTGGTCCCTGTTTGAATGACTTCATTAGGTGACTGGAACAGATCCAATCCACCTGTTTGATAGCCTTCAGGAATCGTCACCACCGCCTCTTTAAAGGAATTGCCGCTGTTGTTGGTGTAAAACAGCTTTTCCCGAGTCGATACAAAGCCTAAGGTCGGATTCACAAAGCTGACATTTTGAACTGGCTGAGGCACACTGGTTCCGTTGCTTCTGCTCCAGGTTTGGCCGAAATCATTGGTAGTGTACATCTCCAATCCTTCCGAGGAGACCTCGGGCGAAGCAGTGGAGTATACCAGCACCCCGCTGCCATTGGCAAAGAACTGCGCCTTACGATAGCGAACCCATGAAGCACGACTGGACACTACGGACTTTTGCCAGGTTTGTCCCTTGTCTTTTGAAGACAGAAACTCGATATCTTCCTGATTTTGCGAATAAATAAACCACGAAAACTCTGGGGAAATATTGTAGGTATTGTCCATCCAATAGCCATAAGGAATTTCCCCGCTAGTCAGCAAATAACTGCCAAATCGCAGCCACTCAGGCTTTAATGGAACAAAGGACCAGTTGAGACCATTATCAGTAGTCAGATACAACTCATCACTTCCAGTCATCAGCTCCAGCTGATTGGTCTGACCTACCTGACGATCCGGTGCCTGTCCTTGCTGCTCGAGTAAGCCCTCAGCATTCACTATAGCAGTGGTACTGCTGGTCTCGTAGGTAGTTTCTTCTCCAGATCTGTGGCCGTAAAGATTTTGATACACGGTGGTTCCTTCATAATAGGCAACACCTGCCAATGCTGCCAGCAGCAGACCCAACATAGAAAGCAAGGCTCCTTGATTAAATGAATGTGCCCTAGAGTAGGTTTGCGGCATCAGTTTGGGCTCACCAGCAAGCAGGAACAGCTGGTTGGTGCCGATCCCTGGAAATTGCGGTTTTCTTCCCAACTGAATTTCCAAATCATCAAGCGTAGTAGTCAGCGACATACATTCTGCTTTTACCAATCGAATTTTTGAAACGGGCGGCTTAGCAGACAAATAATAGTAATCACGTTCCTGAAAAACATACGGTGTATTCAACATCCGCTTCACATGCTTCTCCAGCCAGTGATCGTAGGCATACTGCAGCTGAAATCCGCCAAAAATAGTTTTCAGCAGCAAAACCAGCAGAAACAACACGCCAATTACGCCTACCGCCAACGAAAAATAGTAAAAACCTTCTATTATATAATAGCCAGAGGTAATCGAACGCACCCGCCAGCGAAACATTCGGTAAAATAAAGTGCCTAAACCAAAGCAAATAATACACACGCCAATTAGGTAGCCGAGAATCGCCAGTAAATTCCTTCGCCGATTTTCCTTGTCATAGGCTCTGATTTTCTCCTTAGAGGATAGCAACTCAATAATAAACAATTCTGGATTCATAAATACTCCTAGTCGTAACATATTTTTTCTTATTATCCTATAGAATAAATAGGTTGAACAGAGAGTTAAGGATAATATTAGTACATTGTTAGCTCATGATAAGACTTTGGTTATATTTGTAATTTTAAAAAAACTGCGGCAACTACACGGATAACGGAATCTCAGAAACAGTTATTAGCGGTCGGACTGGTGAACCCTGCTACTGGTACCGTCTAGTAAAACGTTAGTTTGATTTCAACTAAATGTACAACCCTTTAAGGCTGAAAAACAACTCAGTTTTGACGGGTTGTTTTTTTAATTAAAAATTTATTATTTATGTATTTAAATTATCTTTTGTATTTATTGACATTTATGTATATAATAATAAGCAAAGAATGAAAATCTTTTCTTCTATTTGCTTAATAAATACTTATAGATGAAAAGAGACTTAAATGAATACTAGGAGGAAGATCATTGAAAAAGTTTGTTGGTTTATTGGTTATCGCCTCATTTTTTCTAACAGGCTCCGCTTCAGCAATGGCGGAGACCTATAACACAGTAGAAAAACCAAAAGAAGCGATTGAAAATGCCAGTGTATGGAATCGAGACATTGGGGACGGCATTGATACCTTCAAGTACGAAAACGGTAAATGGGTGCCTGTTGAAAGTACTTCAAAAAGAAGAGCTGCAGCCAAAGAAGAATATCTTAAAAAAGTAGTTGCGCCAAATAAAGAAGCACGCAAACAAGCGGAAGAATTGAAGCAGGGTTATATTGAGCAAGCAAAACAGGATGCAGATGTCTTTGCTCAATTATCGGAGGACGAAAGTATGCTGGCTGCTTACACTGACGAACAGGGAACTCACGAGGTAAAAATTCCAAAGGTCCAGCTACCGGAGGAAATTGAAGAACCAGGTACTTTCTTTGTTAGTGATGCTGTGCCGGAGATGTTGGAAGTGTTACCTATTAAAAAAACTAAAGATACTACTACTCCAACAGCTGTGACACTAAAATTCGATCAAGAGAAAGAATTTACAGAGGCTGAAAACAATAAAGTACTAAAAAAAGCCGACCTTTTGAACCGAGTGACCTATTCAGGAAATCCAAGTGAACTGACTCTAACCATTACATCAAAAATGGTTTATGCAGCTATTGATGAAACTGTTTATTATCATGACTTGGCTGCGTTGTTAACCAAAACAACTGTTGATAAAATTTCAGTACTGACAGAAGAACAAGCCAGCTCTCTAAAATTAACCGCAGCACAAAATGATTCAGCAGAGATCGAGCAAATCAATCTTTCCATGTCTGGAAGCTATGAAGTGAAGGTACAAAATCCTACTGGCGATACAGCAACACTTACCTATACTGTTACCGGAAATAATGGAGCATTACGAGTAGATCGTCCTGACCCAACCCCTGTTCCACAACCGATGAAAATCGAGGTTAAGGATCATACGTATCCGGTTGAGGTTGGCAAATATTTAGACGAAGCAGCTTTGCTGAACCTAGCAGCCTACACTGGCGACAAGAGCAAGCTGAAAATTTCTATTGCAACGGAGTATGTGTATGTTACGCCTAATGCGGAAGTGTATCATATTGACCTGCATGAATTACTCAGCAAAGCCAATTTAGACACGATCACTGTCATGACTGAACAGGAAGCGGTCAATCAAGGACTGCGCCGGTCGACTGAAAACAATGATAAAGGCGGAATTGATACCATTGACCGTTCACTGCCGGGCAAATATCATGTAACTTATACCGACGGGCAAGTTTCTGCCACCAGCGTGATTACAATCGGTGAAGTAAAACCTAAGCAGGAACAGATTACTACACCAGTAAATACGCCAAGACAAACAACTACAGCAAAAACCTATCCAACGACTCAGGCAAAAAATCTGCCGAAAACTGGTAGCACCACTTCCAATCTTTTGATGGTATTAGGTGTAGGAATTGTAGCTGCAGCGGCTTTTCTTTACTGGAAAAAAACAGCGAAAAAAGCTTAATGACGAATTCGAAGGACAACTGCCGCAGGTAGTTGTCCTTTTTGTCAATTTTTAGGAAAAAGCAGCACCTGCCAGCTGGCAATGTCCTTGTTCATCGCCAAATCAAAAGCTAATTGAATATCCTCTAGAGTAAACCGATGAGAAACCAGCGTACCTGGCTCCAGGCGTTTTTGTTCAATCAAGGAAAGCGCGGCTGCCCATTCTTTACCAGGAAAAGGTGCCGAATAAGAGCTCCAAAGACCCTTAAGCGTATATTCTCTTTGAAAAATATTATTGAATGCCTGCTGGCGCAGCATCATATTCATAGGCTCCTGCCCATAATAACCAATGGTTCCGCCCTTTTTAGCAATCAGCAAACATTGCTCCACAGCTACAAAAGAGCTGGTGCATTCCACTACAACATCTACACCTTGTCCCTCAGTCAGCTGAGCAATTCGTTCTTCCACCGACTCACGCAGCATATCAATGGTATCCGTCACACCGTGCATTTTAGCTTCCCATAAATTGTTGCGATCACTGTCTAAGCCGATAATTCTTTTCGCGCCGGTTTGTCGCAGCCACTGAACATTCAGCAGGCCAAAGGTATCCAGCCCAAACACTGCAACCGTATCCCCTGTTCGGATATCCAGCTTTTCCACTCCATGAGCAGCTTTGGCGATTGACTCCAGCATGGCCGCCGCCTCAAAAGACACCTGCTCGCCAATTGGCAACACATTTTCTTCAGGAAGGACCACATATTCGGCAAAACACCCATTTTGCTGAAGACCAATTTTTTTCCCTTTTTCACACCAATGACGGTTGCCGGCACGGCAATCCGCACACTCCCCACAGGGAATAAATGGAACTGCAGCTACTCGATCCCCCGCCTTCAGCGAAGAAACCTGGCTGCCAATCTCCTCTACTATCCCAGAAAATGCCTGACCAATGATTTCTGCAGATTGATTCCTGCCCTCACTTTGCAGTTGACGAATATCTGAATCGCAAATACCAGCAGCCTTCACTTTGATAAGCACTTCATTTTCCTGCGGAGCTGGTTGGTCCACCTCCCGCAGGGTAAAGCTGTTAAACTCATTTAATACTGCGGCTTTCACTAAATATACCCTCTTCCTATTCATTTATTACCTTCCATTTAAGGATGAATGGTGACAATCAATTATTTTTAGTGCATTCTTCCATAATCTTACTAAATTTTTTTCATTCATCACATAAATTATTGACTTAGAATGAACAATTTGTCAAAATCTTTTTCAGACAGATCAAATGCCCATAACAGTTTTGCGATTAATTGGCTGCCTACACCCCTTTCTCCATTTAAAATTCGATAAACTGTTGATGGTGCAACCGCCATTCTACTTGCCAATGAGTAGACATCATCCCCGTTTTGCTTCATCATGTGCTTTAGTGCCCGCTTGTTTAATACAATTTTCATTGGTCCACCTCCGTTGCCTTATGTCAATAAGATAAAACAAAGATTGACAAAAGGCAATAGTTTTACTATTTATTATACAATTGCCTTTTGTAATTGTTGCCAATTGGCTATATAGTAATAGTGAAGGAGGGAGATTTCTTATGGATTTTGGGAAAAAATTAAAAGACTTGCGTGAATCGAAGGGATTAGGCGTTAACCAGCTGGCAGTAAAATCTGGCGTAAGTGCCTCAAACATCTCCCGATTTGAAAACGGCCAACGAAAAGGCCCAACTCTTGAAACAGTGAAAAAGCTGTCGAAGGCTTTAGGTGTTTCTATTTCTTACTTTGAAGATGACACACTTCATCCGGCTGAAATCATTGCTGCCCATATTGACGAAAACATCATCGAAGAGCAAATTGAAGAAATCATAGATTATATTGAGTTTATTAAACAAAAGAATGCCAAAAACAAAGAATAAAACCGCCTTTTAATTGCGCTAGAAAAATGAATGAACAGCCAAGAGGTTGTGACATTAGTAAAAACAGATCTGGATTTCACGAACGATATCTAGTAAGAAACACTAAATATTGTAGATTTGCGACGAGGACCTACTGGACCGTAGTCGCAAATACAATATAGTTCGGAATTTCATCTGTTAAAAAGACTAATGTCACACCCTCTTTTTTCTTTGCTCCATTCTCTGGTAAAAAAGTCAAATAACGATTTTCTCATTCACCTTTGCAAACCCCAAAAATCTTTCAATCCGCTCTTTATCTCCAAAATTCCATAAAAAAATCCAGATATCTCATCATTCTTTTTTCGATAATTCTAGTAAAAAATCCTAAATTAATCCAATTGTCATCTAGTAATAACGACAGATAACGACTATTTAATTAAAAATATTAGTTTTATAATTAATTTATAAGTAATACTTTTTTATATTTTAAAAAGCAAACAAAACATTAATTTTGTCTTAAAAACTGTTAATAAACATTTAACTTGCTCTGCCAGTTAGATAAAATTCAATTTGTGTTAGAAAAATATTATTTTCTGGAAAAATGACAAGAATAAAAAGGGGGTGGTTGAGTGAAAAAGAAGGTTGCATTTTTAATTGTTTTATTTTTATTTACCAATGCGTCTTACTTATCTGCCTGGGCCGCAGAAACATCTACTGTCGCTTCCTCCTCCACCGAACAGACCGATCAGCTTATAAACAGCGAAACGGATACTATACCCCCAGTATCTTCGACAGAACAAGAGACGACCTCTTCTGTTCACCGTTCGGAAACTTCGATTAGCGAAGAACCAACGCAGTCATCGTCCGAGATCAGCAGCGAGCCAGAACAGGAAGTTCAAGAAGCACCGAAAATAAGTGTGATGGCAGCCGCTGGGGATGGTACCGAAGCGAACCCTTACCGAGTCACAACCTTTCAAGAATTGAAGGATGCCCTAGCCACCTCAGTAACAGCTGGACAGACACAGTATATTCAGCTGCAAAACGATATTGTTTATAACACTAACTATACGTACATTAAACAAAATACGGTCATAGATGGAAATGGCCATGCGTTTTTATACAACGGAACAGATTATGGTACTGCTCACTTCAGTACTGGAGCAAACAATATAAGTGTCACATACAAAAATTTGACTTTTGGCAACAGTACTTATCCCAACAGTTCTTGGTATGGAATTCTTTATACCTCGAATAGCAATGTTTCATTCACCGTTGAAAATATTAACTACACTATCCAAAGAGGCAGTCAACCTTTTTGGGGAAACAATAATGCTGGGAATACCTTAACCTTCAAAGGGAAAAATAATTTTTATTCCTCTGGTAATTCTTATGGTGGGGAATTCGTTGAAGGCTATCGTTCTGTTACTTTTGCTGAAGGTAGTGACACCACTGTCTACAATGATTCAACTGATGCTACAGCTGTTTTCTACAGTACCAGCCAATCAGTTACCGTAGAGAAACACGCTTCACTAGCCATTGAATCCAGTAAGACCTATCTTTTTTATGGCAGTGCCACTCTAAATGTTCAAGAACAAGGGAATTTCTCCTATAAAAATATTTACGGAGTCAACTCTACATCAAGTACAGCAACTTTATCTACAGGAACGCTGACTGCTAATTTTGCTAAGGACTCAATTGGACATTTCACAACAGATGTTAATGGATTTTCTGGACCCAATCCAACCTTTAATCTGAACTCACCAGATTATATTGTCTTTGATGCAACAAGCTCATCTAAAAAAGTATTAGGTTCCATGAATCCGATATTCAAGAGGCTGGATTCAGATAATGCTTCTTACAGAATCGATTATCTAACGGCCAGCAAACAAAACACATATGTTCCTACAGTGAACACTGGTTCCAGCTATACGATTTCATCAGGAAATATTGGTGACGGTTATTCCGTGGCCTACGCTAAACTTCCTACGATTGACAGCTTATCAGCGACACCAACAACTGGTCCAGATATCAGTACGATGACTGCTCAAATAGATAGTACCCGTCCGGCAGACATGTTAAGCAGCGAAGTTCAATATAAGCTGGCAACTAAGCAGCTTTATAGCGGCACGCTAACTTCGAATACAGCTCAAACTAGTATTCAAAACGCTGGAGCTGCCGAGGGTGTTAAAGAAACAGCCGAGGTTACTCTGCCAGGAGATTCACCACCTGCCGGAGAAGCTTCGAAGTATTCATTTACGAATTTGCCACCAAGCAGCTACTATTTATATGCTCAGGCCAACGATCAGCGCATACCCGGCTATACCTTTAAAAGCTTATGGCAGGAAACCAATGCTGAGGTACCACCCGTTGTTCTAATCCAGTTTTCCAGCGGTACAATGAGCTTCGAAAGTCCGATACCTGGTCAATTTGGTAAACAGCAAAATCTAGACAATTATACGATCCGCAACGCTGGCAATGTACCAACAAAGGTTGACTTAACCAGCATTACTCGCAATTCAGACAGCTCAGCCAAGCTTTCTTTAGTTGAGCAATTTAACACGCATGAGCAAGAGCTGCTCTTATCTCTAATCGCTGAAAAAGCAGGCAGTGGTGCTCGAACCACCTTTGGTCCCTTGGTAGACAAGGACCCGTTAAGTTTAGACACCCTGCAGCTTGATCCTTTCTGGGAAACAGATGCTCTGGCTAACTTGTATCTAGCCGGAGATTACTCGGGACCACTGATTGGACCACAACATTTCAGCTACCGTTTTTCTTTTGCTATTTCAGCTGCGACAAATTAGAAGGAGGCAATCCATGGAAGAAAAAAAGAAACGTAAAAAATGGTTGCTGCTTTTAGCCCTGTTACTGCTGCTTATCGGCGGTTACGGCATCTATCATTTCTTTTTCGCACCTGAGCCGCAAGCCATGTCGGTGATTAGCGGCGACTTTTTACCTGAAGGAAAAGATGCGAAAAAAATGTCGGACAAGGAGCTGGCTGAGCTGGCTCAGCAAAAAGCTGATGAAAGCAACTTTAATATGATGATTGCTTCAGATGCAACCATTAACAGTGATACCCAAAAAGGGCAATTGCCGATCAAAAATCCTGAAAGCAATGCTTATCCGGTCAATGTCGAAATTAAAGACGATCAAACCGGTGAAATTATTTATACCTCAGGGGCGATTATGCCTGGCGAGGAAATCGATCAAGTTCAATTGGACAAGCCGTTAGCCAAAGGAACTCATCAAACTACGGCAACTTTCAGCCTGTATGATGCTCAAACCAAGAAAAAACAGGGAGAAGTCTCAGCAGGCGTCACTATTTTAGTGAACTAATTTTAGGCTACACATTTTAATGTTTATATATAATAGGAGGAAAATAAAATGAAGAAATTACTAGCTATTTTGTTAACCGCAGGCATCGCATTGGGAGCGGCGCCACTTGTTTTTGCCGCAGATGGTACGGAGAGTGCCAGCCAACAAACAATCAAAAGTCAATCAACTGCAGATATTGAGGTCAACGGAACATTAGGTGCCGACAACACCGATCCCGATGCAAAAATCCCAGAGGGTGATGTAAACTGGATCAATGTTACAGTCCCTACTAAAACCATCTTCTACAATACAGCAAGCGATACTAGCATTAAAGCACCAAACTATTCAATCGTTAACAACTCGGGACGTCCCGTTACCGTTTCAGCAAATGGCTTCACTGGCGATAGTGGCAATCCTACATTACCGACAGACTTTAACTTGAAGCTAGACGTAACCGGCGCAGCAGGCGTTACTGCTACAACGGCTTCTACCAACCTAGTTACTAACGGTACACTAGTAACACCATTGAACTCAGAATTAATCACTTTGGCTAACAGCAAAAATCAATTTGCTGCTGCGGATACTGCAGCAACACCTGAGAAAAACAAAGCAACCTTTACTTACTCTGGTAATGCAACAGCTGACGCACAAAAACAGCTAAAATACACCTTGAACCTAAAATTTGATGCAGTGAAATGGAACTAATCGTTTCCTGCTAAACGAGGTGATTGAATGGATACGGATATTCAGATTTACGGTCAATTAGGACTTGATGCTCCTGAAGCTCCTGTTGAATCAGAACAACCACCTGAAACAAGCGAAGAGCTGATTCCCCATTATGTGGTGCAGCAGCGATCGTATCCTAAAACCGGTGATACCAATCAACTATTCTTTTTCTCTTTTTTAGGCCTGCTGCTAGTTATACTGGCAGTGTGGCTGAAGAGAAAGCTAAGTGAGTGAATCGACACAACAAAGCCAAGCAACCATGATCTTTATAGGATCTGGTTTGCTTGGCTTTTTTAGTACTTATTTTTTGTTTTGCGAAAATGTTTGTTCAAAGTTTAAGGCTGCGCCAATCAAATTGGCATCGTTTTGGAACTCGCAGCAGCGAATTTGCGGCATGATTTCCTCTACCTGTTCTTCTTTTAGCAGATTGTTTAATCGACGGGCAATTTCTTCTGCCAATTCCGGTCGTTTTGAAACACCCCCGCCTAAAATAATCAGCTCAGGATCAAGTGTTACTTGAATGTTGTATAAATTATTGGCAATCCTTTGATACATGTCATCTAAATAGTTAGTAGCCAGCTGATCTCCTGCTTCGCTTAATAAAAAGAGCTCCTTGCCTTCAGCTTTTTTACCTGTTTGTTCTCTATAGAAGTTCGCCGCCTTCACTAAGGTGCCATTCTTACTAAAGGTTTGGGTGTCCATACTCTTCATTAACCCAAATTCGCCGCCGAAAAGATTTGTTCCTTTATAAAGCTGCCGTTGAATAAAGATCGCACCGCCGACACCGGTACCTATTACAACAAATACCATGTTTTGGGCATTGCGGCCGGCTCCCAGTTCTACCTCGGCAATCCCGGCACAATTGGCATCATTTTCAATTGCTACTGGCAGGTTCAGGCCGCTTTCCAGTTCGTCAAAAATTGGTCGGTGGTGAATATACTCCACCGCGCTGATGCCCAAGATTTGTCTTTGGGCAACATCAACCGCGCCTGGTGAACTAATGGCTGCTCCTGCAATCGGCTGTTCATAGTGTTGAATCGTTTGGCGAAACTTTTCCAGCAGGTCTTCATAAGTTTGCGGCGTCGGAAATTCATCTACCTGGCTTAACTGGGCGTTATCCCATACTCCGTGCTTAACTGCGGTTCCACCAATATCAAATACTGCTAAGCTCATTCTTTTCACCTAAAATCCATTTTTTTCTGCGGCTGCTTTAAACCACAACCCGCTCTTCTTCACCGAACGTTCATAGGTCGCCAAGTCCATGTAGTAAAAGCCATAACGATTGCGATACCCATTCAGCCATGACCAGCAGTCCACAAAGGTCCAAGCATGATAACCAAAGCAGTTGCTGCCTTCGCTAATCCCCTGATGCAAGTAGTCTAAATGCTCCTGCATAAAGGCAATCCGGTAATCGTCTTCGATCATTCCAGACTCATTCATGAAGCGCTCCTCGTCAGCAACGCCCATTCCATTTTCGCTAACGTACCAAGGAATGTTGTTGTATTTTTCCTTCATTATGATGGCTACATCGTACAGGGCTTGAGGATAAATTTCCCAGCCCCGATAAGGATTGATTTTCTTTTCCGGCCAATCATAAGCTGCGTAAAAATCATGAGGCATTTTGGCTGGGTACGCCACGTTTTCAGGCGCCTGCACTCGCCGCGGCTGATAATAATTTAAGCCAATGAAGTCTACTGTATTTTCTTTAAGCAGGGCGGTATCGCCAGTTTTTACCACTGGAAGCAACGCATTCTCTGCTAAAAGAGTCACCAGCTCCTCTGGAATACTTCCCAGTACAGCTGGATCCAAGAAGCTGCGGGTGTTTAACAGGTCAGAACGCTGGGCTGCCAATTGATCTTCCGCCGAGTTACTTCGGGGATAACTAGGAGAAATATTCAGAATAATACCGATTTCCCCCGCTGGCAGCACTTTTCTAAAAGCTTCCACTGCTCGAGCATGAGCCAGCAAGGTATGATAGCCGACTTGAACTGCCCGCTTAAAATCAACAATCGCCGGATAATGGTATTGGTACAAATACCCGCACTCCACATGGACCATCGGCTCATTAAAAGTTGTCCATTTTTTTACCAGGTCGCCAAATAATTCAAAAGCTGTTTCAGCGTAATAAGCAAAGGCCGCCACTGAATCCCGGTTTTCCCAGCCGCCTTTGTCCATTAGCCACATGGGCAGATCAAAGTGAAACAGGTTAATAATTGGCTCGACGCCATGATCCAGCATTGCTTGAAAATAGCTCCGATAAAAAGTCACTGCTGCTGGATTGACCGTTTTTCCATCAGGTAATAAGCGTGTCCAGGCAATCGAGGTTCGGACCGAATTCATACCGATTGCCTGCATTCGTTGGCAATCAGCTGCATACAGCTCGTACATTTTAGAGGTATCTGCCGGGCCTTGCTGCTGATTGAATTTCTCCGGTGCTTCCGCAAACCAGTAATCCCAGGTGGAGGCTGATTTGCCATGACGTAAGCTTTGGCCCTCTGTTTGGGGCGCCGACATGGCTGCCCCCCATAAAAAATGCTCAGGAAATTTTTTCATTGGTTAACCGATCCTTTATTTGTGTAATATCTGCTCCGATTCCAGCCATTGCTTAAGCGAATCGGAGTACAGATGAATGTATCGTTCATAGACCATATCCAGCTGAATAAGGATAGGAATTTGCGGGGAAATGTTCCCCAGCGATTCTTCGCGGGTAAAGCTGGCCGCAAGCAGCACCACATTCGCATAAGGAATCAGCTGAGAAAACTGATTGGAGGTAATCAATAGGATTGGGACGTCACGCTTCTTCGCAATCTTCATCGCCTCCAGCAGTTCCTCGTCATCGCCTCGCAAGGTTGAAACCACAATTAATTCATCCTTATTGGCAAAATTAGCCGACATTAAAATCGAATTCTCATCAGCTATGACCCGCACATACTTGCCGACTCGGGAAAACTTAAATTGAAAATCGGCTCCGGCATAGGAATTGAACCCTTTGCCGAAGAAATGGATAATTTTGTGCTGATGCAAATAGCCGCAAAAGGCATCGACTACTTCTTTGGAATACGTACTGTCACTGCGAGTTGCCAAGGAATGGTAAGCTGCCGTCACTTTCGAAGACACCGAAAGATCGGTTTCGTCCTTGTCCAGTGACAGCTTGTACAAGAAGATCAGTTCCTTGTAATTGTTCAAGCCGATTTTTTTACAAAATCGAGTTATCGATGCTTTCGAGACTGCCAAATCCTCAGACAGCTGGTCAATGTTCTTGGGAGCCTGCTGCTTACTCAAAAAATAATCGGCAATCACTTGCTCCACCGCTGTAAAATTCAACCGACAGGACTCAATTAAAATGAAAATATCTTCTTGCATATTCTTCTCCTCAGTTCACGATCTGAATCGTCTTTATTTCGCCAGGTTTGACGGTTCCTATGGCAATCTTATCATTTTTTTCGACTGGTAAAATGGGAGTTCCTTTAAGATCTGCAAAGCTATAGCTCATTTCAGCTGGTAACACAATGTATCCACCATCGACTGCCTCCTCAGTGCTTGGATTAAACACTCTCAGATCAAAGCCTGCACCAGCCTTTGATTTTGCCAATGAACTAAACACCAGCTTTTCACTCACCAAGGTAGGCTGTTCTTTGGGTACCAGCTTCTCCGGTAAAGGATTGGAAACAAAATACTTCAGTGTCGAGGTGAAGCGATTCATTTCCTGCAGCTGGTAAAACGGACAGGACAGAGCATAATCCAGATAGTCCTTCGCCAGCTTGGCTGGGCAATACGTTCGATCCAATTGCAGCGCAAATTTGAAGGTCATTTTTTTCTGCAGCTGACTGTCAGGTGTGGCAATGTACTTAAACTCATTCCCAGAAGCAACTCCTGGTCGGCGAAGTAAATCGGGGCGCCCTAAGAAGCCGACTGAACGGAATAACGTCAACGCCATCGTGCCGAAAGCTGCTCCCACAAATTGATATTCCTTCATGCCTTTGGTAAATACCGTCCAGCTGGAGGTTTCATTGTGGCTGTTGACATAGCTCAGCATTGGAAAAATCGCCGTCGGTTCCTCGCGCCAGCCCAGCTCCTGCCAATCTTTAATATGCCGATCCTCTACCTCACGCTTAATTGTGCCAAAGGGCGTATCAGTATAGGAGAAGGTATTTTGATGAGGGGTGTTAATCAATACCCGCATCCGATGATCACAGGCCGTATTGTCAATTTCCAAATGGCACTCAAGCTGACGACTGCCCTTTTTCAAGGAAAGCACCAGCTCATAGTCCACCGATTGGGAGCGCTGCTTATTTTTTCTCCCGCTTAAATCCTTCGCAATATACCAGGTACCAGTAAATTTAAGCTCTGATAAAAGCGGCCGTTCATTCACCTGACAATCGGCATCCGCTAAGCTCAATAGATACTGATCGTCCTCATACGGCGGAGAATAATCATAGGTATCTCCTTCGTCCCCGCTATCCTCAAAGGTCAGAATGTTTTCGTACTGCTGATGGTCCTGTTTAGATATCAACGACAGCTGACCTGCTTCGAAAAACAGCTGGTAGTAGTCATTTTCAATCAAAGGTTTTTCAGCTGATGTTCGGTCTGTGTCTGCCAAGCTGTTTTGTGCTTCAACCACCTGATAGGTTTCAAAGCTTAAGGAAGGCAGCTCTACCTCCAGCGCAATTTGATGAATGAAATAGTATTGCTCGGGGTCCTGATCCTTTTCCAAACGACGGATGGAACCGGCGTATTCTTTTTTCGTTTCCAGTAAATCGTAGGGAATGGACTGACCATCCTTTTCGATGGTGAACTGTTCATAGGTAGTAGACAGCTCACAATGCATCACTTTTTTCACTGACCAAGGAACCGTGTTGAAAATCACTAAGTCATCATTGGCTGCTGCCCCTCGCGACTCCGCAATCTTGCGGGTCAAATAATCGACTAAGGAATAGGACAGCTGATCTGCTTCCACAAAGCGATCCAAAATGATTTGATTGGTTTTGTCGCTGTTGCAGCCGCCTGCTGAATCATGGGCCTGGTTTTTGTTCAACAGCTTCCAAATCCGTTCAAGAATCCCTTTTTTGTACGGAATACCATAGGACTCTGCCATCACCATTAACGGCTCCAGCTGATAAATCATCCGCCGCTCGATCTTGTCATTCAGGTATTTATGATCGTAACGGGAAGAATAAATCGAACGATGAATTTTCGATACCGAGCTGGAAATAAACTCGCCTTCTACTGTTGGCAAGTCGTTTTCCTTAATCGCCTCAAAGAAAGCTTCATAGCTGCTTTCCACCAGCTCAGCCTCAGGAAGTGCCTGATTGTACTGCTGGATTCGTTCCCGCAGGTTAAAATCGACATACCGCTGATCACCGCCTACCGGCAAGACCAACTCATTGCCCGTCGCACCTTCCCCGATGGTCTCCATCAGCTCCTGATAGTCATCGGTATAAATCAAGCCGACACCTACAAAATAGCCGTTCTTAATATTGGAAGCCAGCACCTGCGAGCCATCCTCTGCCTGCCAGTAAAATTCCCGCTTGGTGGTAACATCGTTAGGAACCCCGCGCCAAAAAACGGCTTGATCGATACCAAAGCCATTATAGATTTTCGGCATATCTTTGCTTTGACCAAAGGAATCCGGCAGATAACCAATTTTCATGGCACCACCCAGCTCTTCAGCCAACGCCATCCCCAGCTGCAAATTTCTAACAATTGATTCCCCGCGAACAATCAACTCATCGGTTTGGGTATACCAAGGACCAATTTTCAATTTACCCGCCGTCACTAGCTTTCGCAGCCGCTCCTTTTGTTCTGGGAAGCTTTGCAGGTACTCATCCAGAATACTCATTTGACCATCCAACAGGTATTGATCAATTTTATTTTCCTCTAAAGCCGTCATCACCTCGTCTAAATGATAGGTTAATTGAACAAACGACTCATTATTGGTAAAGTACCATTCAAAATCCCAATGGGTGTGATGGATTACGTGAACTTTTTTCTTCATACTTTCAGTCCTAACCAGCAATTTTTAAATAAAACTGGAGCAGTCGCTGCCCCAGTTTTCCGATTAAAAAGCAATCTGATCGATAATTTCCGTTAATTTTTCCGGATCGGTTTCGTTTAAGACGCCTTCTCTAAAGTTTTGATCAATTAATTTACGGGCAATCAAGCTCAACAGCTTCAAATACTCCGCTGAACCCTCCTCAGGAATCGTTAAGGCAAACGCCACATTTACCGGCTTGCCATCCAGCGCATTCCAGGGAATAGCCTGTTCAAACTTCACCAAAAACATGCCCGGCTTTAAATTAGTGGTGCTTTTGCAATGGGGAATCGCAATGTGATCCTTAAAACCAGTCGTTGCCTCTTTTTCCCGTTCCTTTAGCCCTTCAAGATAAGCCTGCTTATCTTGAACAAAGCCTAATTGATCCGCAAAATCCGCAATCACCTGAAAAGCTTCTTCTTGAGTAGTGGCAGTTTGATCCACTAAAATATGGTCTTTGTTAAATACTTCTGCATTCATCATTTATCATCCTAACTAGTTTAATCGTGAGCTGTCTTAATAATACCTTGCTCAGCCTCGTCTTTTTCCTCTTGTTCAATAATGGCTGTCTCAACATTCTGCTTGCGGGTAAAGCCGATCAGCAATGCCGTAGTTAAAATCCCAGCACTCACACATAAGATCCAAGTAATGAAAGGAATCGGCTGTTCAATGTAGCCAATAAAGGTTCCTAACGGCGAACCAATCCCCCCGTAGAATTTACAGCCGGTTGCTGCAGCCAGTCCGCCAGCCACTGCCGAACCCACCACATTAGAGAAAATCATGCGGATCGGATCAGCCGCTACAAAAGGAATCGCACCTTCTGTAACACCGACAATTCCCATACCAAAGGCTGCCGTTGCGGCCACCTTTTCGTCCTTTGAAAATTTCTTCTTGAAAAGAATTGTTGCCAACCACACACCCAGCGGCGCTACTGAAATCGCTGCTTGTGTCGCCGTTCCCGGCACAAAGTTCGCACCATCAATTCCATATTTAGCCAAAGTATCAGTGAAAATCGCTGTTCCGAATACCAACGCTGTTTTATTAATTGGGCCTCCTAAGTCAAATCCAATCATGGCACCACAGATAGCGCCAATTAAGATCGGTGCCCCTGCGTAGCTGTTGTTCAAATTCGTTAATCCGTCATACATCGCATCCATTCCAATAGCAATTGGGTTGCCAATAATATAGAGCACAATCAAGGTAATAATTGCAGTCGCTACAAATGGAATAATCATAATCGGTACAATCGGCAGTAACAAACGCGGCCATTTGATCTTCTTCAAGCCCTTAACCATGTAGCCAACAATAAATGCCACAACAATCGCCCCAATAAATCCGCCGCCAGCTTCTGTGTTCAGAAATTCCGGATCATTTACCAGGTAAGCCCCAATCATCGCCGGTGCAATCGCTGGCTTATCCGCAATCGAATTGGCAACAAAGCCGGCAAACAATGGAATCATCAGCTTGAAGCCCATTTGACCAACATAGAACAGCTTAGACATCAAGAAGCCCATCTGTGTTTTGGTGTCAAAGCCCCATTCCACGATCCGACCTAAGTCATCCCGCTGAAACGCATACAAGTTGGCAATCGTTAAAATCAGCCCCGCCGCAATAACCATCGGCACCATGTAGGAAATCCCGCTCATGATGTGGGTGAAGAAATTGACCTTGTCTTTGTCATTCCCCACTTGAATCTTTCCAACCTTGGTCCCTTTTTTCCCAAAGACCTCAGCTTCATCAAATGCTCGGTTAATCAACGCTTCCGCATCCTCAATCGCCGGAATTGATTTCGTCACATACAACGGCTTGCCAGTAAAACGAATCGGATCAATCTTAATATCCGAAGCCACTAAGACTAAATCAGCCTGCTCAATATCATCAGCAGTTAGCACATTCTCTGCCCCAATTGCCCCGTTCGTTTCTACCTTTACCTGATACCCCATCTTCTTGGCAGCCTGTTCAATCGACTCCGCCGCCATGTACGTATGAGCAATCCCTGCCGCACAAGCGGTTACCGCAACAATTCTTTTTTCCATGTTGTTTCCCTCCATACTAATGTCTTCTTTAAGAAATTAAACTATTCAGAACAAAAAATAAAGCGGTTTCCCGCTTTCTGGTATTAGTATCGAAGTTTGGATTTGGGGTGGTATTTGTTTCAAGTAAAAGTAAAACAATTCTTTGCTTAGTTTTATCAAAAAAAGATCTATAAAAAAAGATCAAAAGCGCTTTTGCTGCTTCTGATCACCTTAAATCAATTTCTTTTTTTAATAGTCTCCCACTTTAATAAAGACTCCAGTTGATTCTTTACTAAGCTCTCTATAAATCTTTTTAAATAAGTCTACCGATAATTCTTTCATTGATACCCGATACATTGTTGGTAAAAGGCCTTATTATAATAATGCTAAAAAAATTCTTTGCTTTACTGGGTTAATATTTGTCTCGATTGAGTCAAGTTTTTCCTTTGCAAGAACCTTAGCAAAAATCTGTTTCTGTAACATCAACTCATGCGGAAAACGGTAACTCGTGATCATCACTGAGATAACCTCAAACACCTCAGTTAATGCTAAGTAATCCATCGAAAAAAATATTGGCATGCATGCGGGAAAATTTCACGCTTCAATAAGCTTAGATTTTGTATCGAATTCATCATAATTGAGCATTTTTATTAACCGTCTGCTGCTGTTTTTGGTCTTTTATTGCTTCTAATATATTTAGACATATTTTTCCCTCTTTTGGAAATTCCATGTTTTTAGTAAACTCATTAGGATAGATTAAAGTTGTCAAGTTTGCTGCTATTGCTGCGGATGATCCTACTGGACTATCTTCAATTGCAATCGTCTCATGAGTAGCTAAATGCAGCGAAGATAGACACGCTAAATAACTTTCTGGGTCAGGCTTTCCATTAGATACATCTTCAATAGTTACAATTTTATCGAATTGATTTTTGAGTTCTGGCTGATAGTCAAAAAAATAATTTAGCTCTTCTTTACTAGAATTTGAAACAACGGCTAATTTTTGGTCCTGCAGCTTGGCCTGACTAATGATTGATTCAATACCTGGTCGCAGCGGAAGGTTACAATAGCCTGTTTGTTGTGCCATTCTGATTCTCTGATTTAATAGTTTTTTGTCAATCTCCGTCCCTATAATTTTTTCCAAGTTATCAAAAAATAGTTCATCTGATTGTCCGACAGAAAGCTGATAGACCGTTTTCGAATAACTAAGTCGATATTCCTCAGCAATAAAATCACGAACTGCCTCATAAATCAAACTCTCTGTATCGACCATTGTTCCATCAAAATCAAAAATTATTCCTCTCAACATTATTTCTCCTCCTTCTGAAAAACTCCTTCTGATTTATTCAGAAGGAGTTCGCTTTTTAATAATCAAATTGGCGATAGTACCGACGGAAATTTAGATCGTGCCCGGTACGATGTTCAAACTGTATCGCTAAGCGTTCCGTTAAGATCGCTTCTACTATCATTGGTGTAATGTATTTGCGATACTTCTCATCGATCCCCGTCAAAGCAAAATCTTTTGTATCGATAACCGTCCCTCTTTCAGTGTAATCATTAAGAAACTTCTCTACACGATCATCTAAAGGACGAGTTTCATCTTCACCTTTTACTAGGAATACTGAAACATCTTCTTCCACCAGCTCCAATGTCCCATGGAAAAACTCTGCTGAAGTAACTGATTTTGTTCGTATCCATTGCATTTCTTCTAATACACACATAGAGAACAAGTAAATATCGCCCCAAAGAAGTCCTCCACCTACCCAAATCTGATACTCATCTTTGTGATGCTCCTTCGCAATTTTTTGAGCGATTGGATCAAAATCTTTTTTCGCTTGGACAAAAATTTCTGGTAATAAAGCTAATTGGTCAGCAAAGGTATCATAATCTTCAAAATCACCCGCATTTTTTAACAGGCGGAAAATGAAGTAATGTAAATTCAAGTAACTATGCTCTACTTCAGGAGAATGATCATTAATCACATAATCCGATAGTTCAGCCAATTTTGAATCCAGAATTCCGACAAAAGAAACCACTCGAATATTCCGTTCTTTACAGTATTCAATTGCCTTAACGGTCTCTTTTGTATCGCCAGACTTTGAGGCTGTAATAACTAATGACCGCTCTGTTAACTGCTGATTACCGGTCAAGACGATTTCTCCAGCTACTTCTGTGAAAACAGGTATCTTAGAGATACGCTTAATGATCTTTTCATAGGGAAACATGATCGCCACTGAGCCGCCAGAAGATATAAAGAAGATATTTTCATACCCCTCTTTGGAAACAGCATCCGCTACTTCTTCAATTTCTGCCCGGTGTGCTACCGTTTCTTTCGCCAATTGTACATATTTTTCTTCGTCAAACTTTAACATTTTCCGTCCTCCTAAAGTAATTTACTATTTAACATCGCATCGAAATCCGGGAATGGATCGATGGTTAAATCTTGTCTGTTGGCAGTTGCGGTCAAATAGGACCATACTTGCACCAAAACAACAGTTGCTAATGGCAGAATAAATGGATCTAAATCATTCAATTTAAGCGAAAAATCATAAGCTTCCTTAGTATCATTTTCCACCACTGTAATAGTCGTGCCCACATATTGCTCAATATAGTTTCTTAAGCGAAAAGCTCGAGAACTAATGGCTTGTTCATCGATCAAAAAGAACAGGGCATGATTCTTCTGCGCTTCCAAGTATGGACCGTGCATGTATGCTTCCAGTTCATAACCAGCACTAGGCAAGCGAACTGTCTCGGTAAATTTTGTTTCAAACTCCTTAGCAATACCCAAATTGGCTCCATATGCGATACAGACAAACCGATTATACGAAGTGAACTTTGCTTCATTTTCTGAAAAATAAGTTTCAGAGCGCTCAATAATGTCTGGCAGTGCTTGGATCAGTCGATTAAGTTCCTGCTGTTTATCCTTTAATTCAGACTCTGTAATAGATTGGTTTTGATAGCCTATTGCACAAGCAAATAGAAAAAGATTTAAAATAGTACCAGAAAAACCTTTTGTCACATAATCGACCTTTTCCACACCAATATTTAGATCAATCAAGCACTCTGCTTGCTGAACCAATGGCGAATCGGGCTGATTTGTTAAAGCCACGATGGGAATTTGAGAATTCGCTACTTTTTCTAATACATTGATTGTCGAGGTGCTTTTACCACTTTGAGAAATGGCTAAAATGCAATCCGTGGTTTCATCAATGGTCCCATAGTGCTGAAAATTAAAAGGTTCTTCTATACTAACAATGATTCCAGCTGTCTTTTCAATATAATACTTAGCTGCCAAAGCAGCATTGTATGAAGAACCCGTCGCTAAAATAAGAAGGCGTTTTACCTGTTTTGGCAAGTGAGCTGCCAAGCCTGAATAATCAAATTCATCCAAAATCTTATGCAAAACCTGTGGCTCTTCTTTTACATAAGTCATCATTGTTTCTTCCATTATTTACCTCCTTAAAACAATCCAATAAATGCTCCTGCGATCGAGATAGCTGTAATACCTAATAAGATCGGTACTGGTTTTGCCCCTTTCTTAATCGCATAGTAGACGATCCCAAAGGCAGCCAATGGCAGTAAGCCTGGTGCGATTTCACCAAAGATCTCGGTAATACTCATTGCACCTTCACCTGAACCCAATTTGAAAGGAATATCAATCTCGATCATGGACTGGGTCATAGCACCAATAACCATCAACCCAACAACGGTTGCTCCATAAGTCAACGTGTCCATAGCCCCGCTGCTTTCCAATTTGGTTAATAGATCAGTCCCTACCTTATACCCCCAATTATTTGCTAAATAACGTAAGATAAGATGAGGAACATTGAAGATTACTAGGAACAAAATCGGTCCTAGCAGGTTACCCTTTAAAGCAAGCGAAGTCCCCACACCGGTAGCAATCAGACGCAAAGTCCCCCAGAAAAAGGAATCTCCAACCCCCGCTAACGGGCCCATCAAGGACGCTTTTATCCCATTGATGGAAGCAGTGTCAAAATAATTATTTTTGGCATTTTCTTCCTCCATCGCAGTCGTTATCCCTAATATCAGAGTGGAAATATGCGGTGTGGTATTAAAGAATTCCATGTGCCGCTGCAGGGCTTTACTAAGTTCATTACCAGAATACAATTTCTTTAAAATGGGAATCATCGAGTAACAGAAGCCCATATGTGCTTGACGCTCGTAGTTCCAGGAATATTCCATCGTTAGCGACCGCCAAAAAACGCTGTTTAAGTCCTTCTTAGTGATCCTTTCATCGTTAGAAGTCTTCATCATCACTCACTCCTTCCGTAGCAGGTGTCTGAGTCTTTTTCACACTTAAAATAATAATGACCAGGATAAGCCCGAAGATCGCAATCCCAGTTACTGGAATCTCTAAGTAGCCGATCAAAAAGAAGCCTAGGAAGAAGAAATGCGCCACTTTTTTATTCAGTAATAATTCCGCCAGCATTGCAAACCCTAGTGCTGGAATAATCCCTGCTGCAACTTCTAATCCATGCTGCACAAACTCTGGAATCATTTCTAATAACCGTGAAACGGTTTGATTCCCAACTAGAAAGCCGACCATTACAACCAGCGTTTTCAGTAATGAAAGACCAATCCCCGCACCAAAATGATTCAGCTCCAGCTTTCTGATGTTTCCATCTGCAGCAGCTTTATCCGCACCTCGCACGAACAACGGCAAAACAAAAATAAGATAAACATTTTCCAATAATAGCGTTAAAGTCGCGATTGGCATGCCTAAAAGCAAAGCCGTTTCTGTACCAGCTCCGGCTTGGATCGCCAAGCCTGCTCCCAAGATACCAGCTGAGACAGGATCAGGCGGTATGCTCGCACCAACCGAAAACATTCCCATGAAAGCCAACTCTAAAGAAGCTCCCATTATGACACCGGCCTTCAAATCACCTAAGACTAACCCTGCTAAGGAGGCCGTTACTATCGGACGTGATAAAAGACTAGTTCCTAAAGCAAATTCCGATTGCGCAATAAAGGCAATCAAACCTAGCAGGATAGCTGTCGTCAAATTACTCATCTGTTTCTCCTTTCTCTATAAAATATCTGCAATTTTAATCGCTTTGTCTGAAGGGACCATTTGAATAAACACCTCAATACCCTGCGAATCTAACTTCTTCAATAATTCCTTTTCTTCTTCAGTCACATTAATCGCCTTAGAAATATTTTCCTTATCTGCTCCTGCTTTTGTTCCGCCTAAATTTATCCGTTTAATTTCTGGATAAGCCAATGCCAAGTCATAAGCATCTTTAATAGACTCAACAACAATGAACAATTTGTATTTGTCAGTTACACCGCTGTTCAATGAAGTAATGGAGTCTTCAATATTTTTGATGACTAATTTGACTCCTTGAGGTTTCGCTAATTTAATTGTTGTTTTTCGAATTTCATTGACAGGAACATCATCATTAGCAATCAGGATACAATCAGCTCCAATGCTTTGCGTCCATGAAAAAGCGACCTGTCCATGCAGTAATCGATGATCGACACGTGTTAGTAAAATCATGATAATTCTCCTTTCCTTCTTTTAAGAAAGACATTTTCAATCCTCTAAAAAGTAAATGACCCAAGCCGTTAAAACTCCTCCTCCTCCACTACCTGATGAATGACCTTATTACAAAATTGAAGCGCAGCCTTTGAGTTGTCTAAAGATTCTTGAATAACCCTTTCAATGTTGTTCGTTGTCTCCATTTTGGTGACCAGCTCAATAAGAAAAGGTAAATTCAATCCCGCAACTAAATAAAAACCCGGTCGTGAGATATAGCGAATAAACTCATTGTTCACGCTCCCGCCAAAAATATCAGTAACTACGATAATTTCTTGATTCACGTGACGCTCCATTAAATCATCGATTGACTGAGTTAAATCAAAGTTCTCAACTGTATAGCAATCAAGGGACTCTATTGCTGCAGTGTTACCACAAATGAGCTTTAGAGAACTTTCTATTCCCGATGCAAAGCTGCCATGAGAAGCTAATATAATTTTACTTACCAATGTCTTCACCTCGCTTTCATAATTAATAAAAGCAAACGGCGTGCCAACTTCAGTGTCGGACCGTTTGCTTTCGTTAAAATTCATTAAATCCGTCTGTCTTGTCAGTCTTTCTAAATAAAATATCGTCAATACACGCAATCGCTGATTAAGGTATATTGACACTATAATCTTTTTTCATGACACTAAATCCCTTTTTAATCCTTAGTAGCAACTCCTTTTGACACTGATACCATTCTTCACGACCCTGATAGGTTTCAATCGGAACATTGTGGCGCAAACGATCCCTCAAACAACCCATATGCACATCCAAAAAAATGCTTGAGCTATAGCCTCTTCTACCATTTCTGATAAAGTCAGAGTACACTGAGTATTCTCCCCAATCGTAATTGCCAAAGGTCTAGTCACATTATTGATCCTGACGTTGTCAGCTGTCTGTACACCTGGAAACATATACTTGCTAATTAAAATAAAGAAGTATTCCTCTAAAGCTGATCAACCAACTTTAGAGAAATACTTCTATTTATTTACTTTATCAATGTTTTGCATTCATAGTTTTATTCTAGACAGTACAATTTAATGAAGCAAAATTCTCTCTATTGTGCGCTCTTTTGTCACTATTTTGGAACTATCATCACCTTACTATAGCTTTCCTTGCGCTGAACCGTTAAGTCAAAGGCTTCCTGTAGCTGATCTAGTGAAAAACGATGGGAAATTAAACTTTTCACTTCAATTCGCTTTTGCTCTAAGAAATCGATGGTGTGCAGCCATTCTTTCCCAGGGAATGGTGCCGAATACGAATTCCAGAAGCCCTTAATCGAATACTCTCGGCGGAAAATATTTTCAAAAGCCGTTTGCCGCAGGATAACATCCGAATAGGCAATCCCTTGATAACCAATCTTGCCACCCTTTTTGGCCACCATCAGACACTGCTCCTCAGTAATCACTGAACCCGCACATTCTAAAGCAATATCCACTCCCAAGCCATCCGTTAATTCCCGAATACGTTCCTCCAAAGGCTCACGCATGACGTTGATCGTATCAGTCACACCATATTTTTTAGCAGCCTCCAGCTTATTCTGATCAAGGTCGATACCAATAATTTTCTTGGCTCCAGCCAGCCGCAGCCATTGTGCACTTAAGATGCCGATGGTTCCCAAACCAAAGACTGCTACTGTATCTCCCAGCTGAACATCCAAGCCCAGCACACCATGAGCGGCAACAGCCAGCGGTTCAATCATCGCCGCCTCTTCAAAGGAAATCTGTTCCCCAATATTCAGCACATTTCCCTCTGGTACCACCACATATTCCGCAAAGCCGCCATAGCGCTGTGAGCCAATCATCGTATAATGGGTACACAGCTGATACTTTCCTGCTCGACAGTACGGACACTCCTGGCACGGAATCAGCGGTGCCACCGCAACTCGATCGCCAGCCTGCACCTGCTGAACCGCCAGTCCAACTTCTTCAACTACACCTGCAAACTCATGTCCCATCACCATTGGCAGCGCGTATTTCCATTCACTCTGCATCTTATGAATATCCGAGCCGCAAATCCCCGCTGCCTTAACCTTAATCAATACCTCATTCGGCCCAGGGACAGGCTTTTCAATTTCACGTACATTAAACTCATTTAATCCTATCAGTAATCCTGCCTTCATGTCATTGACCTCTTCTATAAGATTCCCGAAACCATCTGCGCAAATTTCAAAATAACCCAATTCAAGAAATTGCCCCCCATATCTAAGGACGACAGCTGTGAAGCGCCCTCTGGAAACTCATAAACCCCGCGCATCATTTCCGTATGCACCGGCGCAAAATTCGTCGCCATCCACAAAGCAAAAGCAATCACGATCGTACCAGAAATCACCGACTGAATAATATTTCCCTTGCGGTTAGCAACAATCAAGGACACATAAAACGGAATCGTCGCCAAATCACCAAAAGGCAGCACCTGATTTCCCGGCAAAATGACTGCTAAAAACAAAGTAATCGGTACCAGCAGCAGACCTGTAGCCAAATTCGCCGGATGACCTGTCGTGACCGCCGCATCCATCCCCAGATAAATCTCCCGATCCCCATAACGCTGCTGCAGGAAATCCCGCGCCGCTTCCGAAATCGGAATCAGACCCTCCATTAGAATCTTTACCATCCGCGGCATCAAGAACATAACCGCTCCCATGTTGATCCCCATCTTCATAATGTCGCCAACACCATAGCCGCCCAAGAACGCAATTACTGCACCAATAATAATGCCCATCATCATCGGTTCGCCAAAAATCCCAAAACGTTTTTGAATCGACTCCGGATCAGCATTCAGCTTGTTAATGCCCGGAATCTTACCAATTAACATCCCCACCGGAATCCCAATCAACCCAAAGGCCGCTGTCGAACCTGTTGGCAGACTAATTCCATCCAAGCCATAAAACTCAGCCACTAATGGTGCCGTCTTATCCGCAATCAATAAACAAGCAATCTCATATAAAATCGCACACAGAATCGCAAAGAACCAATTCCCATTGGTAACAATGTAGCCCGTCGCTCCCGCTGCAATAAAATGCCAATAATTCCACAAATCAATATCCAGCGTCTTAGTCACCTTCAAAAACAGCAGCAGCAAATTCACCAGCACACAAATCGGAATCAAGATCGCCGAAACCGGTGCCGCCCATGCCGCTGAAGCCGCAGACGGCCAGCCCGTATCAATCACCGTTAAATGAAACCCAAACCGTTCAACCATTGCCTGTGCTGCCGGACCAAGATTATCTGACAAAACCCCAATCACCAGATTGATCCCCACAAAACCAATCCCAATCGTTAAACCAGACTTCAACGCCTTGCCAAAGGGAACCTTAAAAATAAGTGCGATGATCAAGATCATAATCGGCAGCATCACCGTAGGCCCCAAGTTCAAAATATACTGCACTACATCATTAACCGCTTTCAATAAAACTCCTCCTTCTTGTCTGAACCGCTCTATTATTGGTAAATATAACCTTTTATTTTCTCTATAGATTTCCCTCCATTTCCTGATTTATATTCCAATCACCCTGGGGTTTTGGGTAGAATTAGGGTATAGGAAATACTCTGAAAAGCGTCATATCGCGTCATTGATCTTTAAAAAAAATAGTCCAATCAAACTGTAATACCGACGCAATTCGCATAGCATTTTTGACTGAAGGTTTACGTCTCCCTTGTTCGATAGAGGAATACGTAGTTCTAGGGATACCAATGAGTTTGGCCGCTTGTTCCTGCGTTAACTGCTTTTCCAAACGAATTTTTAACAACCAATCAGCCATTTTACTCTCCCTTTCAAAATGTGTCATATTGCGTACTTTTATATTACTACGCAATATGACACTCGTCAACACAAATTTACTCTTTTTGACACATTATCGATATTTTATTTTAGCTACGCTTATTGCGTAGTATCATTAATCTATAAAATCATTTAGGAGGTGCAGCTGATGTTCGGATTGAAGCTAACAGAATTGAGGAAACAGCGTGGTTTAACACAAAGTGATATTGCGAAGGCATTAGGTATTGCACGAACAACTTATTCTTCCTATGAACAGGGTCGCAGATCTCCTGACGTAGATATTCAAAATAAGATTGCTGATTATTTCAATGTAAGCTTGGATTATCTTCATGGACGTAAGACAACTGAAAATCATGCGCTCTCTGACAAGCAGCTTAGGGTTGCTTTGCATGTGGATGATGATTTGAGTGAGGAACAGATTGAAGAGATTGTTCATTATATTGAGTTTATGAAGATGAGGAAATGAAGATCCTAAATTTATGTTGAATACGAAAAAGCAAGCATGGACAGAATTCTTTTTTCTGTATGCTTGCTTTTTCGTTATACTATTTGTGGTATTTTCCATAATGGAAAATACCACTTTTACTCTATTTGCTAACTAGATATTAACTTCATCTTGAAGAGTCAAAAAATGGTAAGTAACTTCTTGTTTACCGCATGAATGTACGAATCATTAATCCCACACTAAAAAAGTATGTTCAGCAAGTTCAAAATAATTCTTATCTTAGTTGTTTCAAGTCCATCGTCGTTTATATCGACTTGTCTAGCAAAAGTATCCGCATCTTTGGGATACTAACGCTATCCTTCTTTATTCTCATACACCATTACATCAACCATTAAGGAGTCACATTTAACTTTGTATAAATCTAATAATTGTCTAATATAGTTCATTTTACTCCAATTAGACAAGGAGGTATGAACATATATACCTTCAACTACTTCACTGTTTTTAGTATTTAGTTTATTTGAAAAAATTCCTGCTAGACCGTTCGGACTTTCTATCTTAGATAACTCAATCAATGGATTAAGATTAATATCTGCTATTTGTCTAATTACATTAATAAAGAATTCTTTCCAAGTAGCTATTGCCTGATACTCATCAGTAATAAAACTGTAACCCTTTATCTTGGTGTTGTTCACCATCAAAAACAATCAACTGATTCTCTCGTGAAGAGGGACTGTATTTTGTTTCTGGGTAAGGCCAAACTTTAAGTGCAGTTTTTGATAGTTCCTCTGTTCTCAAAACGATTTCTTCTTCTCCCCATCTTCGTACATTCGCCGGAATTCTATTCAGATTTACAAAATGACTATCTTTAAATCCTTTTTCCATTTTTTGCTTTTCCTCAAAAGACCTATTACTATATTTGGAGTTATAACCAGTAAGTGTTAGATTACCCAGTCGATTCAAATATGTCTGATGGACCTGTAAATAGTTTTGTCCTAACTCGTTCTTCCATTCACGACTTAAGTGCCGCGGCATGATATGCTCTACAGAATACTTCTGATCCTTAACTCCTTGGTAGATTTGCAAAGCTTCCACATGATCAAAATTTTCAATACGTTCAAAAAAGTAAGTTCTAAATGAAGAGTTTATATTATAAAAATCATTTGTACGAAGCTTTTCTAAAATTTCCTGATCATCTGGTAGTTTAGCAGTGTTAGTTTTAGATAATAAGATATAACTCAACACGTCTTTTAAGGTTATATTAGTCTCTCGATCTATTTTATTAATATCTTTATATAAAGTTGCAATCACTTTGTTAAGTGCATTAGAAGGTATTTTAGCTATCATCCTTCTAGCAATATATGTTTCTAAAATACTTAGGATATCTATAATCACATCTTCATCAATTTCATTTCTATTAAAATCATGTAGAATTGCTAGCAAGAATGGACGAATAACTGTTACTTGTAATTCATTGAAACGATTCAGTATACTATCAATTTTTTGATTTTTAGTCGAAGCTTCTAAAATTTGTTGATAAGCAAGTGAGTAATCAGACAATTCATCAAAGAACGATTTCTTACTTTCACATTTCCTTTTATAGAAGGAAACAAATGTCTCATACACCTTAGCAATCGTTAGATATTTACCATTTTTCAAAGTAAGATAATCTCTGAAAAATGCACTTAATTGGAAATGAGTTCGTTCTTCTATTGGCTCCCAATAATTCTCAAAATAAAATTGTTGTTCTTCTTGTTTCTCATTCATTAACAGGAAATTTCTTATTTTGTCTGCATCCGTCAGATCAACTCCGGTTGAGTTTAAACTTTCAAAAATTAATTGTGGGTCATCTTCAGGAGAATTAAGGTTAACAACCATTACTTGTAATTTCTCAATTGAACTCATCAATATATCTAAGTCTATTGAAATTCTCTCTAGCTCAGAATAAAAATATTCATAGTTTGCAGTGATATTAGAATTTTTGATAAAGTACTTTTCATCTTTGAATAATTTTTTGTATGCATTAAAGTCTCTAGGATTGGGTTTCAACTTATACTTATAAATATCTCGACTGAAACTGTCTACTAAATAGGCATCATTAAGGTTATTGGGATTTATTCTCTTACCATATTTTTGTTTATTTTGCATCCAATTTCTCATAGCCAGAAGTAATAAACATGTTGTTGTTAGTCTCTGTTGACCATCGATGATAATAATCTCTTGAGATAAATCTCCTGGTTTTACTACAATACTTCCAAAGAAATGAGTTTTCTTTTGATCCTTTTCTAAAGTAACCAAATCTTCAATTAATTTTTACAATTCTCTTTTTTCCAATCATAGTTACGCTGATATACGGGAATGATTAATTTGGTTGCCCCATGTAAGTATTCAGTTAAGTACCTAACGTTTCCTTCCATGAAATGACCCTCCCTTTTTAATATAATTTTTGCTTATCAACCTAATTTTTCAATGATTACTATTTAATATTGACTTTTGTTAATTAAGTAGGACAGTAATGATTCATTGAGCCAGAAGCAATAAAAAATCTTATATGTTTCTTCCACATAAAATTATGTATAAATCTTCAACCCATCCATAAATTAATTATGAACAGGCTGAAAAAACGATTGTTTAAAAAACTTCACTCTCTTTACTTACAACCTTGAATTTTATATCTGTATCAACAGCTTGGAAATGCTTTTTTCCTGATATAATTTTTCCACGCTCATGAAATCTCAATTGGTCAGAAGAAGAGTCACCTTTTGTTTCAACGATGAAATACAATCTTTGTTCGTTTTCTTCTTCTAGTAACAAAGCCCAATCGGGATTGTAAGGTCCTAATGGAGTTCGAATTTTGAACCAATCAGGTAACTTAATATAGAATTTAACACGTTCGTCTGCTTCTGCTTCTTTAGCAAAATCCTTTTCAACATTGGAGTCAGTTACAACGTAATCATATATGGTCTTATTTTTATTAGTGTCTATTTTTATGCTATTTCCATTTTCGCCCAAGTAAGCATTCAATGTTTCTGTTGTAAAAAGTGATTGTTCATAGACTTCATTTTCTTTCTTCATATATTTTATCCCATCTATTATTAACTGATTTTTATGGGCATTTATAATTTTAGCTGCTTGATTCATATAGCTTAGAGGATTGTTTTTGAATAGCTCTAGATTTTTTGACCCTTTTAAAATTGATACAATTGTTTTCCGCGTAAGTTTCGTTTCATTTTGCAAGAAACTAACAATGTCAGGTAATGCGTAAATATCGCTCTGTTTCCCACTATATTGTGTAAATGTTTCATCTACTATATCTATACCTGACTGTTTTACATCTAACTTAACAAGTTCTTCTTTATAGGTACTGTGTCTGGTTGATATCATGTTAATTCCATCTAAACTTGAGGTCCCTTCTAATACATTATGGATTAATTTATTAGAGTCAAAGTCAATACTATAAGTAGTTTTGGATTTTATTTTATTCCATAACTCCAAGAAATTCTCAGCTAGCGCTTCTTTGTTTACTCGTACCTTGACTTTCTCATCTGCGTCCTTAACATTAATATTACGAATCTTCAATTTTATAACTTCGATTATTTGTGGTACTAAATCAGTAAATTCTTCTGGAACTTCGACCTTACCTTCTTTAACTGCTCGACGCAATTTATCAGTTGCATGTTTTGATGGACTAATATAGTCGTTTTCCTTCATTTCGTTTATTAGAATTTTGGATTTTGCTTTACCTAAAACAGACATTTCTTCAGTTAGCTCATCATAAGAAATAACTATTGTTGCAAAAGCATCATCCTCAAACAAACCAAATGATATTCCGTCTTCTTCATATTCTTTTTGCAGACCTTCGGCAAACTCTTTATAACTTTCATTAGCCATTACAGTTAATGTGTTAACTTCAAAACCTGGAACACGTTGTCCTTTTTGATTAACCGCAATACGAAGCCCACGACCAACCTTTTGTCGTTTTGTAATATCGTCCTTTGTATCAACTAACGTAGCAATTTGAAATACGTTAGGATTATCCCAACCTTCTTTCAATGCAGAATGAGAAAAAATGAATCTTATTTTGTTAGCTTTAGATACATTTCCTTTTTCTTCACTAAACATTGTCAGGAGTCCCTCTTTATTCTTCATGATAATATTATAGGCGCTCTCATCATCAGTTGATTTTCCAGTGGAATTTTTGTACTTCCCCTTTTTATCTTTTGCAAAATAACCATCATGTATCTCTTCAACTGGAACACTTGCATTTGATAGCTCTTTATACTGAGGAAGCCGTATCATTTTTTGATACTCTTCTTCAAAAATTTGAGCATATTTACCTTTAGTTTCTGAGTCACCTTCACCGTAGACACGATAGTTTTCTACCTTGTCTAAAAAGAACAAACTTAATACTTTTATTCCCCTGCAATTTAAAACTAATTCTTTATCTAAATGAGCCTTAATAGTACGTCGTATCTGAATACGTTTAATCTCTAAATCCTCAAAGTTAGCTGATTCTAAAGTGATTTTTTCTGGTGTACCAGAAAAATATACTGCTTCCTGCCCAGGTGTTGTATCGATATCTTGAATAAAACCAACGGATTCATATACTTGTAGCTTTGTTTTAGTATATAAGTCATCACCTTTGGTCATTTTTATAACTTTTTTATTTGCGTCATTCTTTGTTTTTTTGTAAAGCTCAATTTGAGCAGATATTTTTCCATTCCTATTCGTTACAGACTTAAGCTTTAGGTATGCTCTATTACCATCCTCATCTACAGAAACAGAAGCTACCTCAATCTGTTTTACAAGTTGTTGGTCATACGCCTCTACTGCACCTAAACGATAAATCGTAGGATAAGATTTGTCCTTATGAGTAGCAGAATAACGAAAACTAACTGATGGGTGAAGATTGGCTAAGGAACGCTTAGCTTTCTCAGTATTGTCTACTACTTGAGGTTCATCAATGATTAGGATTGGACGAGTTTCCGAAATTAAATCAATTGGACGTTGTCCAGACAATTGGTCATTTTCTCTGTAAATAACATTAATATTACCTTTGTTATCAATTTTTTCTCCAGCTTCTTTGTTAAAACTATCCATCGTAATAACCATGATGTCTACCGTATTCGCTGATGCGAACTGTCTTATGCGATCCAATCTTTTACTATCATAAGCAAATAGTTCATATATTAATCCATGAAATTGTGCAGTAAAGTATGCCTTGGTCATTTCATAAGTTTTAATCACACCTTCTTTAATTGCAACTGATGGTACGACAATCACAAATTTAGAGAATCCGTACTTCTGATTTAATTCGAGAATTGTCTTGAAGTAAACGAAAGTTTTACCAGTACCAGTTTCCATCTCAATATTAAACTGTGGGAAAGCATCATTGCTCCCTAACAAATTTTCAGAAGGAGCAATCTTATTTTTTATTTGAACTTTTTGCACGTTCTTCAACATACTGTCACTATTAATAAATAGTTTGTTCGCAATGCCTATTCCATCATCTGCAAAAAAGCTGCCTTGCGTTCCATTATTAAGCGAGATAGTAAACTCTGAATTCTTTATTATCTGCCCTTCAAAAATTTCAACAGCTGCATTTACAGCATTCGTTTGGTATGCAAGCTGGTCAAATTTAATTTTCATGCCTTCATACCCCCTACACTGTAAATAGATTTTCGTCTTGGAATCCAGCTTCATTTAATATCTCGAAGCTATTAAGCTTTTCAGCATCATTAGAAAAACCATTGTCTAAAAAGACAATACTTGCTAAGTTTTTTGATACAGAACTATTTTTACTAACAATCTTTTGCGCAATTCCTCGAGAAATATCAGTTCCTAATACTATATACAGTGCTCCGAAAGCTATTGTATAAATAGAACAATTGCTCAGAGTCTCTTTCTCAATAGGAACAGTTAATTCAATACCTTGCTTCAGCAATATTTCGTAAACAACAACATCATCTGTTCGACCTTCAATGAAATTATTTTCTAATAAGGTTATTTCATTGCTGGTCCCTTCGTTTGTTGAATTCCAACGGCGGATATTAGATTTGTCTAATGAGAACACTTTAAAACCGATATCTAAGGATTCAGGATTGACAACTTGTCCATCTAACATCCCTTGATTACGATATTTTTCTTCTAAATCATTCTTGATTTTATCTCCAGCACGATGAATGCGCTCTTCACCAATATCACAAATTGTTCGATAACCATCTTTGTAGGCTTCTGACTTTTCATCAAGCTTTTCTGGTAGTTGAACCATAATAAACTTCCTATTTCCACCATCTTCACTATTTAGTTCCATGGTTGCATGGGCCGTTGTAGCTGATCCAGAAAAGAAGTCAAGTATCACTGAATCTTTATTGGTACCCATATTGATTAACTCCACTGCTTTTGGTGCCTGAAAGTATTTTTCTTTTGTATCGAACAATTTATTAAATATGCTTTGACCTTTATCTGTAAAATATTTTTTGTCATTTAAAAAAGTTTTAACTTGTGTTTTAGCAATAATATTATCCTTGTTCGCATAAGACTTTCTATAAATTTTCCATATACCATTAACATTTTTAGCAACTAAAAACTCAACTTCATTTTGTGCTTTTTCTTTCCCCCAAGTCCAACATCCTTCGTATCCATCATTCCAAAGTGGAAAAATTTCTTTATATTTTTCTCGACTTTCTAAAGTAACATTTCCGTCTAAATCTATATATATAGGATAGAATAAATTAGGACGATTGTGTTTCCCAAATTCTCTATGCGTGTTTCTCAATTCTATGAGTCTATAATTTCCATAAGCATCTTCTTCAGGATAATCATTTTCTATTCTATCCTGATTTTTTTCAATAGATAAACTACCTTTGAGTAGCTTACTTTTAGAAAAAATCAATATATACTCTGAAGCAGTTCCCATATACATGTCTTGTGAGCGGCCTTTAGGATTATTCATATAAGTTATTTGCCCTATAAAATTGTTTTCACCAAATATCTCATCACAAGTTTTTCTCAAATTGGCTAATTCGTTATCATCAATACTTATAAAGATCACTCCATCATCTGTCAGAAGATTTCTAGCTAACTTTAGCCTAGGATAAAGCATATTCAACCAGTCCGTATGGAAGCGACCATTGCTTTCTGAATTAGTGGTCAACTTGTAGCCTTCCTCGTTCAATTGTTTTGTCTTTGTTAAATAATTCTCTACACCATCTTTAAAATCATCTTTATAAACAAAGTCATTTCCGGTATTGTAAGGCGGGTCGATGTATATAACTTTTATTTTGCCTGCATATGATTTTTGAAGCAATTTTAATACTTCAAGATTATCTCCTTCAATATACAAATTTTCGGTGCTATCCCAGTTCTTAGACTTTTCTTGTGCAGGCCTCAAAGTTCCCATTGATGGAATATTTGCTAATCGCATCGCATTATTCTTACCATTCCATGTAAAGTTGTAACGTTCTGGTCGATCATCAACTTCTTCCGCCAGTAGTGTATGCAACTTATCAAAATCAATTTTATCTTCATCAATTACTATTTCAGGAAAAATTTCTTTCAACTTATTTATTGATTCAATTCTCAAATCAGGTGTTTTTCCATCCATTTCCTTTGGCATTTTTATTCCTCCATCATATTGATCTTAGTAAACTTTCTTGTTCTTCTTTCTTATTCTTCAATTTTAACAAAATAGGAATCTTTTTGTTTAACTGTTTTTCCTCTTTAGCTCTATTTTCCAGTTTTGCAATTTCTTGACTTAACCTCTCCAAGTCGTCTTTTAACTGTGCATCTATCGACGTTTTATAAACACCAAACTCTTCCTCAACAACAGTTGCTGATACAGCATTATTAATCCCTTCGTAAAAAACTTTGAAGTTTAAAGAAGGTAGATTTTGCAGAGACAATTTTTTTAATGTATTTTGAATCTCACCTTCAGTAAAACAAGCAGACGGATATGTTCTTATCAGTTTAAGGTAATCATCTTTTTTACGCTCGTATTTACCAGTATAAATAGCACAGTCTTCGGGGAAAGCAACAAATACTACTAAAGGATATGGAATTGCATTTGACAAAACTTGAAATATTTTATCAAACGCGACTTGTTCATTCATTTGCACGTATAAAAACTCAATTTCGGTGTAAAGCTCATTTTCTGACTCGTAAATTGGAATATTCGTTGTTTCGCTTTTAAAAGAAGCTAACCACCAAATACGTTTGATCATCTTCTGAACTAATCTTTTGTCTTCAGTTTTTCTTAAGTGCTTGTAAAAATCATTTTTAGGCAAATACCGATTGATTAGAGTGTTCGGTGGGAATTGCCAAGCATTTATTATTTCCACTATTTCCATATTACCCCTCCCGAATAATCAAGAATGAAATTAGTTCAACCTCATCTACTGAATCCAGTTGCCTCACTTTGAAATTTGTCCCTCCAGGACTAAAAAGACTCATTCTGCCTTGTTCTTCTTTCATACCTTTTATTGCGGCAATTGCTTGATTTAATAAAAATGAATATTCATCCATATTTTTACCGTCATCAGTCTCCTCATTAAAAGTATCAATCAAATCTTGAAACAATTCATCTTGATTAATGGTTAATTGCTTAAAATAGTTCAATATATCCCGTGCATGCGTATGATTAATCTTTACAGTGCCATCCATATTCATATAAATGAGTAAATACGGTAAGAGACTCGTACTGTCCTTTTTAATTGACAGCCTATTCTGTTTCAAAATTAGAATAACTCCTGGATCCACTCCATTGACTAACGATGCATCAGTTATGGCAAACATCCCTTTCGGTGCCGCTAGAAGCTCCTTTTCATATGATTTTATTGCATTTGATAAATCCGCCTTAAAATCTGTAAAAGTAACATCCGTGATAGAAATAGCTCCATTGACATCTTCTAAATCCAATACTTCATTTTGAAGTTGCCGTAATTGGTTTTTACGATAGCTTAAATCATTCATCTCCTTATTGTTTTTTATGTTAAGTATGTCATCTTCCCCTGTCGCACTAGCATTCATCAATACCATACGTCCTCGAACTCGATTTTCTAAATTAATATACTCATCTAAATCCATATTAGGCCAAAAATTGACAAGTTGTATTTTTGAATTCCGTGATCCAATTCGATCAATTCGTCCAAATCGTTGAATAACTCGTACGGGATTCCAGTGAATATCATAATTAATCAGAAAATCAGCATCTTGCAAATTTTGACCTTCTGAAATAGTATCTGTTGCGATGAGAATGTCTATTTCTTCTACCACATCAGGATAGACTTGACTCCGACCTTTTGAGACTGGAGAAAAGTGAAGCAATATATCATTCATATCTTTTATTTCAACATTCTCTATTGTAGTTTTTTGTCCGCCAGATCCTGTAATCAATGCTGTGTGCAAGCCATATTCTTCTAAATTTTGTTCACTCAAATTATTGTAAAGATATTCTGCAGTATCGGAAAAAGCAGTAAATATAATTATTTTTTTATTATCAGGATTGATCGGTTGAATAATCTTTTTCCGTATAATTTCTTTCAAATTATTCAATTTTGAATCTTCATATGAAGTCACCAATGTTGCAACTTCATATAATTTTTGAATCAATAAACGATCATCTTGTAAAGCACCCCGCCACTTAACTAAGTCCATATCGCCTAATAAAATTTTTGTTTTCTTTCCTACCCATTGCTCGTTATCAAACATTGATTCAATATCATCTTCCGAAAAATCATTAATACTTTTTGCAATGATATCTCCATTCTTATACTCATCTATTTGTACAATAGTATCATTAAGATTCTGTAAAATCCTTTCTAAAGTTAATCGAAAAGAATGAATTGAACTCTCCATTCTTTTTAATAGATTCACTCTTATTAGACCTGTCAATGCTTGTTCTCTATCTACTTGTTTAAAAACCGATTTTCCGTCTTTAACCTTAATATCATACAAAGACTCATATTTTCCTTTTAACTGAGGCATCACATAAGACATTGGCGTATACAATGCTAAAGATAATTCTGAAATTTTTTGATTTACCTCTTCAAGTGGGATAAATAAATTTTTTTCATCAATATTCGCTTTAATAGTCTTAGGTAGTAATCTTTCTGGAAATTCGCCTATTTCGGATGAATCATAATATTTTTCTATATGCTTTCGACTTCGTGCGATAGTCAGCATATCCAATAATTTGAAATATCCGGGATTGACAGCATCAAGAAATTGCCTAGTTGTACGTGTCTCAGGATTTAAATTGCTCCATCGATTAAATGAATTTTGTGCTTTTCTTAACTCTTGATCGATATCATCTATTCCAAATTTTTGTAAAGCAAGAGAATTATCTTCAGTTATAAATGCAATTTGATTCTTAATATCATTCATCCGATTGTTTACAGGTGTAGCTGACAGCATCAATACTTTCGTTTTCACACCTGATTTAATAATATCCTTCATTAATCGGTGATAACGTGTTGGATTCTCGTTGTTTGTTGCAACATTATTTCTAAAGTTATGTGATTCGTCAATTACGACTAAATCATAATTTCCCCAATTAATCGTTCTTAAATCAATATTACCGGAAAACCCGTGATATCTGCTTAAATCTGTGTGATTCAAAACATCATAATTAAAACGATCTTGATTTAACACATTACGAATATCATTTTGAGTATAAATTGTCCAATTGTCCTTAAGACGTTTAGGCGCAAGAACGAGAACCCGATCATTGCGAAGTTCATAATACTTTATTACAGCTAATGCTGAAAAAGTTTTCCCTAGACCAACAGAATCAGCTAAAATTGCACCGTTATATTTTTCTAACTTTTCGATTAAGCCAACTACTCCATCCTTTTGAAACTGATATAATTTGTTCCATATAATGGTGTCTTTAAAACCAGTCCCTTCTTTGATCACTTTTTTTTCATCTAACTCATCTAGCTGTTCGTGAAAAATATGGTACAAGGAAACGAAATAGATCCATTCGGGTGTATTTTCTTGATAGAGCTTCTTTACTTTTTCTAGAATTTGATCAGTAATATTTTGCGTTAATTTATTATCTTCCCACAAGGAATTAAAGTTTTGAACAAAGATATCAACCAAACTCTCAGATCCTATAAGTGCTTGCGGAGGAAATAATTGTTCTCCTTCAACAATACCTAATCCATCTCCAGTAAAATCGAATGCCCCAGCAATATTGAGCCTTTTATCTTCATCTTTGAAATTCTCAATAAATATCTGATTTGAAGGAGGACTGAGCACTTTTTTAAAGAGTACTTTTTGCCTGATAATTTCAGAGGTTTCTCTTGCAATAAATGCAGAGTTCATTTTGTTACGTAATCGTATCTCATAATTATTTCCAGATATCATATTTTCTTTCTCTGCGATTTCGAATCTTTTCAATAGACTACTATCTGTCTTTTCTACAGCAACTTCCGAAAGAATCATCCGCATTCCTGAAGATCTTTTTATTTGTTTTTGAAGAGCGTGAAAAGCATATATAGAAAATGAACTCGTCATGATGCTTATCATACTGTTATCATCTATTAGTGATGAAATGAGATTAGCGACTGTATCATCACCTTTATTAGTAACTACTCGTGGCATATCTCTCCCTCTATTCTAAAAAAATATTCTGTCTATGATAATCCAAATTCTCAGCCATTTTTTTAGATACCTCAAGCTTTTGGCAATCTAAAATCTGTAGCTTTTCATAATCACTTGAAGAGATTAACGATGAAATTTGTATGTATCCGTCTTTATTAAACGTTATTAGGCCTTTGTCAAATAACCGATCATGTTGCGCACATAAAATCAATCCATTTTCAATATCTATTTTATTTTCGTCACTTGAACAAGTCCATGGGATAATGTGTGAAGCGATTAGCACTTGTCTATACTTTATACCACAAATTTGACATTCAGGTGACCTCCTTAACAATTGGCTTCTAAAGTGCCCTTGAGTCACCCGCTGTTTAGTGATGCTTTCTACTTCGTGTTGTTTCAAACAAAGACTCTCTGTACTATCGATTTTTTCTTGACTCATTTGAGGGTCTATTTCTAATTTTGATGATTTTTGTAGAATGTACGCCTCTAAATCGGATAAAATTTTAGGAGATTTTTCACTTATACAAGTAAATCCATCTTCTATTTCAATCAAAGAAGAACGCTTTGAAATATTTCTCAGTAGTACATTTTCCAACAAAAAAAGCAGTTCTAGCCTGATAATTTTGGTGCTTATTGAAGGTACTGTCTTCCAATAAATTGAATCATTTATTCTATTTTCTTTAAAAGGTACTCGATTGGGAATAACCATGGTTTTCGCAATAACTTTTAAGTGTTCTTTCGATCTAGCTATTATATAAACAATATCATAGACATTAGGATTATTATCACTACGATCCACATCAATTATTCTTAAATTTTCAAGCGACTTTCTGATATCATATATTTCTATATCCTGTTGAAATATCCATTTCATATTTATCTTCCTCAATACTCAGTTCATTATTCTGCATCATGTTATCACTATCTATTATAGCAAATATTTCGGTTCAACTTATAAATATAAATAAAAGCTCATCCTCACAATTTTAGAGAACGAGCTACAAATATTATTCCATATTTACTACAAATTTTTAGCAACAATATTTAGGGACCCTGTCTCAGCAAATTCTTTAAAAATACTACTTCGGCTTATTCTTTTTCACAAAACTTCTGCATTCTGCTAGATATTCAGTCAGTTGCTCCGGTGTAGGAATTTCTTCACCTAATCCACTTGCCCTATCATGAACCCAATTGGAGCATTTACTCATTCCTTTTTCTACCTCTTGGTACAGTTCTTGTGTAAATGCTGCTCGCTTTAGGCGCTGTGTTTGTATCGCTGGATTGAAGCGTTGAACCGAATTATTAAATAGTATTTCTTCAATTGTACGTTCCCAAGTTTCTCTCAGCTGTTCACACCAAAGTTTAGCTTCTTCACCATATCTGTCATAAAGTTCAATATTGCCTAAGTTATATTCTTTATAGACTTTTTCAACTGACTGTAATCTATTTTGCAAATAACCTATTCTTTCTTTTACGGGAGCTCCGATCCATGGTATAGCATATTGAATAATACCCGCGTCTTGATTTATCTTTCTTATGGTAACTACATCGCACTTGATATTTTTCTCTTCGCAAAGTTTTTGAACGCTCATTAAGAAAGTTATGTCGTGAGTAAGAATAACTACTTGTTTATTATCTGCTTCTTCAACAAGTCGATCAGCTATTATGTCCCTTCTTTTATAGTCTAATGAACATACAGGATCATCCAATACAATACAGACATTGTCTCTATTTAGATTTGTTTCAGCTAAAAAATTCGCTAGAGAAATGGATCGCTGTTCACCTTCACTTAGAATTTCTACAGGCTTTCGTCCTTTAACAGACAAAGTACTTAAAGTGGCACCTCTGCGTCCTCGTTGTTTAATTTCAGCAGAAAAGTTTGCTTTCAATTTTCTACATTCCTCATCAAACTTCTCCATATACTCCTGAGTTACGTATTTCGTAAATAATTTTTTTTGGAAATTCGTTAGCTTACCTGTGGTAATACTGATAGATCTTGCCTTGTCTACCCATTGAAGATTCTTTATAAAAACTTCAATTTTTGGAAGTAAATTGTTTAATTGCAGTTTATCCCGATAAAGATCCTCGTATATTTTTAAATCTTTTATTTTTTTATCGATACTATCAGCATCTAATTTACTAACTTCCTTCTTTAACAATGTGTAAGCTTTTTCAAAGGAGTCAATATTAAAATGGTACTCTTTAACTTCTGTCTTCCAGTCAAGACTGTTAAGATTATCAATTAGTAAAGAGTTGACCTCTTCATATTTTGTCTCCGCCTCAATCAATAATTCGCGAAGCACTAAATCGTTCTTCTTTAGCCAATCATCGAATTTAGACTCTTGAACTAATAAATGAAAATCTTGCTTTGAGAAATCTTGAATGATTTTCTTTATGTTTGATTCAGCAGTAATTAGATTCTGTTCGGCTACACTTTTTAAATACTTCCAATACTTATCAATTACCTTAATATGCGTTATATCTTGTCCACAAAAAATACAGTGTTCAATTTCTTCTTGGATAGAATTATAGTAAGATTGTGCAGTCAAAATAAAATCTTTCCATTCAACAGAACCTAACCTGTAAATATTTTCACCTTTAAGTTGCGCAATTCCTTCTTCTGCAGAGAGTAGCTTTAATTGATTCCTCTCAATTATTAACTCTTTGGTTTTCATTATTCGAGTATCAGAAAACTTGTTATTGAGCACCTCAATTCTTTCTCTAATCTTATTCAGCTCATTCTCATATCGTGTATACTCTTGCTCTTTTTCTTTAATATTCAGTGCTTGAAGTTTTACCTTTCTTCTCATCTTTTGCTTGTATGTTTCTTCATCTACATCAGTTATTTTAGCTAGCACTTTCAGGTAGTTAATATCAGTTTTACTATCAATCTTTTCTACACTTTGTCTGATTATAGTTTCATTGGTGAAGTAATCTAAAAATTCATTTTTAGTATTAATTGCTGCCAGCTCATCGTTTAACCTTTGCTTGATTGCGGAGAAGCTTTTGGCATACTTGTCGAAAAATTTGAATTCTATCGGTGCGAAGGATACTTCAGTTTCACAAGTTAAATCATTGGTGGCACTGACACTATCAAACACAGCTATTTTCTTCAAAATTTCTTGATCGCCAATATTAGGATAAATGAAATCTAAAAGTTCTCCATCTTCATTTACAAAGTTGAAGGTTGCACTAACTTGTGTGTTCGTTCGATTAAAAACGTTTGGTAATATATTTTTATCTCCTCTTGAAACAAAAGCATTGTTAAAAAGCCGCGTATAACCAGACTTACCACTACCATTTTCTCCGTATATTAAAGTGAGTTGTTCTCCGATTTCTAACTTTTCATTAGGCTTTAGCGCATTGACACCAATAACATTTGAAACACTTCGCCATTTTATTTTGTCTTCTTCATTAGAGTGATCCACGAGACTTAGAAAATCCAACTTTACTTTCTCTAAACTCTCTTCTGATAATCCAAATTCCTTTTTAAATAATAGATAAATTTCCTCTAGATCATCCTCACTTAAAGATTTACCTTCAAGAATTTCATTTGCTAAGTACTGCTCCCAATAAGTTTGCCTTTTAACCCAACTAACAATTTCCCTATTAATCATTAAGTATCCTCCTGTATGCCTTTTCACATATATCATACCAAAAAAGTTAACTAGCAGTATAAAAAAGTAGTGCGGTATCTGTGTCTATCTGTATGACTATTCTTTATCCAATCATGTAAGCTCCCACCAACACCCTCAACCCCTCACTCAACTCCAACTCATCCGCCCCATCATAATAAGGACTCGTCATCTGGTACCAGCTATAAGTCAAATGCGAAACCAGTACAGTCAGCTTCTCGTATTCACTGTCCTCAATATCATCCCGCATGATTCCAGTCTTCTTCAACGTCAAAAAGATCTTCAAATAAAAATCAGTCAGCCGTTTTCTGAACTTCAGCAGCTCTTCCTTCATTGAAGGAAATTCTTCGTGGATATTGACGATGTATTTGTAGTAATACATATTGGTCTTTCGGATTTCTTGAATTTCATGGATCGAATTTTTTAATAGGTCTAGGGCATTCTCGTCAGTGATTTCGGCATCGACGAAATGAAAGAAGGTGCTGTAGAGCTCTTCCTGCAGCCGCAGCATGATCGCTTCTTTTTTGGGAAAATGATAGGTTAGGTTGCCGATGGTGGTGCCGGCATGTTCGGCGATATCTCGTAAGGAAACGTCGCTGTAGCCGCGTTCCTGGAATAATTCTTTGGCACTTAAATAGATTTTGGTTTTAGTATCTGTCACAAAAGTCACCTCGTTTTTCTTTCGCTGCTGGTTAAAAATCAGCACGGTTTTTCTTCTGTTTATAGTATACACCAGAAAAAAGGCCATTGACATCTCGAATAGTACAGTGTACTATGAAATCGTAAACAGTACACTGTACTAGAAAAGGAGCGATTCGAATGGAGATTAGAAAAAGACCACCTGCACAGGATATTGGACGGATTTTAGGAGGCGGGATGTCTCCGGAGGATTTTCTTAAGATGATGGCGGAAACTGAGATGAACCTGGAGACCTTTGAAACGGTTGCCCCAGAGGATGCTGGAGATTTCGTAGAAGTGTGTGAACGTTTAGGGGATGAAGCTTACAGCTATGCCAAGCAGAACGAGAAAGCTGGTCACAAGGAAACAGCCAGCGAATACTACTTCAATGCTAATGCGCTATACCGTTTAGGCGATTACGGGATCAAGGCATTTGACGAAGAGAAGCATCGGATTTACGGCAAGCTGGTAGATAGCTTTAAGCGGCATAAACAATTGGCGCAAAATGAAAATGTTCAGTATATCGAGATTCCTTTTGAAGGCAAAATGATGCCTGCTTATCTGGCACTGCCTAACAATGCACCGAAGGACGTTCCGGTCATCATCTGTGTGGTTGGAGCGACTGGCTTCAAGGAAGAAAATTTTGTGATTGCCAAAACGGTAGTGAATCGTGGTTGTGCGGCGCTGATTTTTGATGGACCTGGTCAGGGTGAATGCAATTTGAATCGTGAGCTGTATTTGACTGAAGATAATTATGATGAGGCTGTCTTGGCCGTGGTTGATTATCTTTTGGAAAATCCAACAGTGGGCAATACAATTGGGATTATGGGGGTAAGCTTTGGCGGTTATCTGGCTACCAGTGCCGTTTGCCGTTATCCGGATAAATTCGCTGGATTGGTGGTTCGAGGAGGCTGTTCACAGCTGGATCAATTGACGATGCATACCTTTGCGGGAGTTGAGCGGTTCTATCTATACAACTTCTTGAATAAGTTCAACGTGGAAACCTTGGACGAAGCAGCGGAAATTTCCCATCGCATGAATTTGGATGATGTGCTGAAAAATATTACCTGTCCCATCTTGGTAGAGCATACTGAGGAAGATCCGGTGATTGGTGTGGAGGGTGCGAAAACCATTTATCGCAATGCTTCCAGTACCGATAAAGAATATTATGAGATTAAAGGCAATGTTCATTGCGGCAACAATGAAGCACAGAAGACATGTACTTATGGTGTGGATTGGCTGCTGGATCGGATGATGAAATAAAAATGGCAGCCTATGATTGGTTTTACTCAATCGTAGGCTGCTTTAACTTTCGAAGCTTCCTGTCAGGTCCCCCTATTTCACGAACTGATCAGAAAACTTTCTCTCTAGATGAATGAATAAAAAAATTTCTTCTCAACTCGGATTTTTTTGCAATATTTTTTTAATTCTACGTAGTAAAATCCAATCGATAATTTTTATATTCGTTAAAAGATTACAAAAACGACCTAAAATAAATAACTGATAATTAAACAATAATTATTAGAGTTGTGTTTAAATACAGAAACAAAGTGACTAACAACTAGACTAGTTGTTAGTCACTTTGTTTCTTTTTAAAAAATTACTTGATTTTTTATTGAAATATATTACAATGGAAGCGAATACTAAAACAACATGAAACAATTCATCCAAACTTACAACTATAGATGAGGAGATAATGCCATGACCACAAAAAAAACTACAGCTAACTCAACTGACAACCATGAAGAGAAAAGGACTCGAACGTAGATTTTCCGAGCACTTCGCGGAGCATCGTGCCATCCATCACATAGTGGAAAGTGCTGTTTTTGTACTTGTTCGCAATGCTTTTTCACCTGATAACTTTTCTTTCCTAGGTCAAGAGTTGATTTGCAGTATTTTTTTGGAAGGTAATGTGCAGGAATTAGCCTCCGTCCGTCATTTTTGTGTCTACTTTAAAGAATATTTCACTCCAGAACATTGGGAAAAGGTCCTTTCCCGTTTATTTGAAAGTCACGAAGAGTATTTAGCTGTTACCCAAGCTACCCGCGAGAAAACTGATCATCTTCACAAGATGCTGCATTCTGGCAGTCGCGAAGCCAACGAACTCATGAATATTTCCACTGTCTATAAAGACGCCAACGGGAGAAAGCATCGCTTCACTCTAAAGGACACTGATCCTTGCTATTCTATTGAAGAAACCACTGCCCTTTTATCCATTTTAAGCTCACTAACCATCCTTGAAAAAGATGGCGTAAGACGCTTCACTGAATTGGTTCGCTACATTTATTTACCGACTGAGCCAGTTTACGACAGTGAACGGGAAGCAGAAAAAGAAGTTGAAGCAGAACCAGCTGATGACATGCTGAGTATTCTACAGCCACAAATCTCTAAAGCAATGAATATCTTGGCTCAAATGGAAGCTCAACTTGAAGGTGATTCAGCAGAGACTGTTCCGTTTCTTGAGTCCAGCGACTATTTGAAAAATAATGTCTATGCAGGCAAATCCCTCGAAGAAACCACTGAATTCTTATTGGATGGCTTTACGCTGCCTCCAGAAACAGATGAAACAGAATTGCTCAGCAGGCTGTTGACTGCCCTTGCACGAGGAATTAAGCTGAAGGATGCTCAAGCTGAATTTGTCTTGAGTAATGAACCTGAGAACACGCCTGATCCTGATTCCGACAAAAAAGCAAAAACAGAAAAGCTCCCTAATAAGAAGAAATCCAAAAAGAATAAAAAGCAGAACTCTTATGAGAGTCCCGAAGAAATTCGCAAGAAAAAAGAGCAGTGGGAACAGAAGCGGTTAAAAAGACGTTTGGACAAAAAAATGGGCAAGAGTAAGCGAACTAAGAAAAAACGGAAATAAGTTGGGCTAGTGATCCCTGTGAAGGGAAAAAGTCGCTAAGCACAGGCTGGTGTGCTTAGCGACTCAAAAAATTCTGTCTTTGCGATTCAGTTTATCTCAGATCTAACTGTATAGTCACATTGCCTATCGAGCTGGCTTTTCAAAAATTAAATACTCAAAATTCGCATAATGTCTGAGCCTGCTAGCTTGGCTAACTCCTCAGTACGACTGATTGAATCAGCCAGTGAAAGAGGTCCTCTAGGCAAGGATAAAACTAAATCGATCCCTGCTTGATAGTTTTCCTCGCTGACTTCACTAGCATCGCCGACCAGAGCAATCACTGTTTTCTTGCTCAGCTTAGCTTTTTGGGCGATAACTGTAGGCAGCTTCCCATAAGCAGATTGGCGATCCATTTTGCCTTCACCGGTAATCACCACGTCCACCTGCTGCATTTTTTCCTGCAGTCCCAGCAGCTCGATCATATAGCTGGCTCCTGAAACGTAGGTGGCTTGAAAAAAGCTTAGAAAACTTAGGCCAATTCCGCCAGCCGCTCCCGTTCCCGCCTGCTGTGCGTAATCAACACCGGTTAATTCTGCTAATTTTTGATTGTAATGCTGCAGTGCTGCATCAACTGCGGCAAGATCCTTTACGCCTTTTTGTCGGCCGAAGGTATAAGTAGCGCCGGCTTTTCCAGCAAAGGGATTTTCTACGTCAGTAAGCAAGGTGAATTTTTTATTTGCTACCTGCTGATTCAGCTGGCTGGCATCAATCGTGGCGATCTGAGCAATTTCCGCTAGTCCGGGAACAATTTCAGTACCGTCTGCTTTTTTTAGAGAAACGCCTAACGCCTGCAGCATGCCGATCCCAGCATCATTAATGCCGCTGCCGCCTAAGCCAACAATAAAGTGCTGCACTGCTGGCTGCTGATCTACAATCGTTTTGAGCAGCTGGCCAAAACCAAAGGAGCTGGCTTCGCAGGCCCCTCGTTCTTCTGTCAAAAAATGAATGCCGGCTGCTTCCGCAACCTCCACTACAGCTGTTTCTTGATCAAGCAAGACATAGTTCGCTGTAATTGGCTGGTTGTAGAGGTCTGCTGCTGGTGCTTCCAGCAGTTCTCCTAACCCATTTTCGTGAAAGGCTGCTAGTGTCCCTTCGCCGCCGTCTGCTACGGAAACTATTTCCACCTCAATCGCAGGATCAAGTTTTTTCATCCCAGCTGCTACGGCTTGGTTCACCATTCTTGAAGTAGCACTGCCTTTGAAGGAATCAATGGCAATCAGTGCCTTCATACTGAAAGCACCTTTTCTGATTGGGTAGCTGAATCAACCAATGTTTCGCCATTGGTTGCGATAATTTCTTTGTACCATTGGAAGGAAGCTTTTTTATATCGTTTATAAGTACCATGACCGAAATCATCAATATCTACATAGATAAAGCCGTAGCGTTTTTCCATTTGATTCGTCGAATTTGAAATTACATCAATACAGCCCCAAGAGGTATAGCCTAAGACCTCCACGCCATCTTCGTTGATGGCTTTACTGATTTGTAAAATGTGGTCGTTCATATAGCTGATTCGATAATCGTCTTTCACCTGTCCGTCCACCAGCTGATCCTTGGCCCCTAAGCCATTCTCTACTACAAAGAGCGGCTTGCGGTAGCGATCGTACAATTCAATCAAGGAAATGCGCATCCCGATTGGATCAATTTGCCAGCCCCAGTCTGTTGTGGTCAAGTAAGGATTTTTAATCGTTGTGGCCGTATTGCCTTCGTTAATATCCAACCCGTTTTTATCAAAGGCTGAGCAAGAAGAGCTGTAATAACTGAAGGAGACAAAGTCCACCACGTATTTTTTCATGATGGCCAAATCGTCCTCGCCAATTGCCAGCTGAATTCCTTCATTTTGGTACTTCGTCCATAAATATGCCGGGTATTCGCCAAAAACCTGGGTATCAGAGAAGGCAAATAATTCTCTCGCATCTAATTGTGCCATCAAGACATCCTCTGGCTTGGCTGTCAAAGGATAGTAGGTTTGCTTAGTAATCATGCAGCCAACCTGTGCCTCGGGAATCCATTTGCGGCAAATTTTTGTCGCTAAAGCACTGGCAACGAATTGATGATGCATCGCCTGATAAATCGCCTGCTGATAGTCCTGCTCTGTTTGGAAATGATCACGGATCAAGCCGCCTGACATAAAGGGATGGCGAATAATACTGTCGATCTCGTTAAAGGTAATCCAATACTTCACTTTATTTTTGTAGCGTTGGCACAGGGCCTCCACATAACGAGTAAAGAATTCAATTGATTTCCGTGATGCCCAGCCATCGTATTTTTCTGCAAAATAAAGCGGCTGTTCATAGTGGCTGATGGTTACCAACGGCTCAATGCCATATTTTGCCAGCTCATCAAATACCTCGTCGTAAAACTGTAAGCCTGCTTCATTCGGTGTTTCTTCATCCCCATTTGGGAAGATTCGTGACCAAGCAATCGACATCCGATAAACGGTAAAGCCCATTTCTGCAAATAGCTTAATGTCTTCCTTATAATGATGGTAAAAATCAATCCCATGACGTTTTGGATAGTATTCGGTATCTTCAGACTCTCTAGCCTCAACAATATCCTGTGAAGAAATGTTCCAATGCTGACTCATGTTTTTTTGATCAGCACCTGGCTTCAATCGGCAAACATCCGCCACAGACATCCCTTTTCCAGCGACATTCCAGGCCCCTTCCATTTGATTGGCAGCAGTTGCGCCGCCCCATAAAAAGTCCTTTGGAAATCTTGTCATTGTTTTCATCCTTTATACTTCTACTGATAGTACAGCTTCTGTTGTATTTTTTGCCCCTAAAGAAATTGGGCTGACTTCTTTAACTGGTGAAGTGAATACCACCATCGTTGTTGGATCATATCCGGCCGCTTTAATGCCTGCCAAATCAAATGTTAACAGGGGCTGGCCTTTCTTAACTGAATCTCCTTGCTTAACCAAAGCCTTGAACATTTCTCCGTTTAGATTAACCGTATCAATTCCGACATGGATTAAGATTTCCAGTCCATTGTCACAGGCTATACCGATTGCATGCTTGGTATCAAAGAGCATTGCTACTTTACCGTCAACTGGTGAAACGACACTTCCTTCACTAGGAATAATTGCAAAGCCGTCACCCATCATTTTTTGAGAAAATACTTGGTCCTTAACACTGCTTAAATCAATCGTTTCACCCTTTACTGGGGCATCGATCGTCACTTTTCCATAGCTTTGAGGAGCCGCTGGCTGCTGTTCTGGCTTGAAGCCCCAAACATAAGTGATGATAAAAGTAGTTACAAAAGCAATTAGCATAGTAATTAGCGCATGAATTAGGTTCATTGGATTTTCACCAACAAAGACTGGTAATAACGCAATCCCGGCACCACCAGCCGAATAACGCACCAGACCGGAGAATCCCGCATATGCCCCACCGACTAAACCTCCAGCCATAACTGAAAACAGAATACTCTTTTGTTTAATGGTCACGCCAAACATTGCTGGCTCAGTAATCCCCAATAAAGCTGTAAAACCGGCAGAGCTGGCAATTGATTTTTGTTCTGGGTCCTTAGTTTTGATGGCTACAACTAAGCTGGCCGCTCCTTGGGCAATATTTGATGCCAGAGATCCAGGGCCTAACAAGGTTTCTGAACCGGTTTGGGCAATTGATCCCAGCCAGAACGGAGCCAAGCTCCAATGCATTCCTGTCATAACTAATAATGGGAACAATCCGCCAATAACGGTTGGTACGATCCATGAACCATAGGCATTCAAGCCATCAATAAGACCAGCTACCACGTTTCCGATTAAATTACCTAATGGTGCCAAAACTAACAGTGTAATAGTGGCAGTCACAGCAATAACCACTAACGGTTTTAAAAAGTACTTCAAGAAATTAGGAATGATACGATCACTGATTCTTTCCACATACGACATCAGCCAAGTCGACAGCAAGGCTGGAATAATAGTACTGCCGTAGCTTACCAGGGTTACTGGCAGACCTAAAAAGGTAAAGGAATTTCCTTCACTGACTAAGGCGGTAAAGGTTGGATGAATCAAGGTTGCCGCTACTACCATTGCCAGCACCTGATTGGTTTTGAACTTTTTAGCAGCACCATAGGCTACGATGATAGGCATGAAATAAAAGGCCGCATCTGCTACAAAATTTAACATGACATACGTATCTGAAGTGGCATTAATCCATTTTAAATTAACAAAAAGTGCTAAGAATGCTTTTAACAGACCGGCTCCTGTCAATGCCGGAATCATCGGGGTAATCGAACCGGAAATAATGCCCAGGAATCGATTAAACAGCCCTTCCTTGGGTTGATCTGTTTGATTCGTCGGTTGGATATCTCCTAATAATTGATTGATTTCAGCATAGACCTCCGGAACCTCTGTGCCAATAATAATCTGATATTGTCCCGAAGTCCGGGAAATCCCTTTTACTCCGACAATCTTATCCACCTGCTGATCCTGTGGAGTAGCCGTATCCTTAAGAACGAAACGCAGTCGTGTCGCACAATGGGATAACTCCACCACGTTTTCTTTTCCTCCGACAGCAGTAACTATTTCTGCGGCCATTTTTTGATAACTCATCTTTTTTTCCTCCTGATTGATTTGAAATCGATTTCTTGATTAAAGTATAGCCGCTTTATTTTTACAAACTGCTTATTTTCAGATTCTGAAAATAAATAAACTGAAACCCTTGCTAGGTTCCAGTTCACTTAACATATTTTTCGTAATACAGCAGCGTAATAAGCTGTACAATCAGCAGGGAGTCTAACGGATGAGCCGAAAAGCTGTCTGCACCCTCTGGCAGTAAAATGACCTCTTCCACATATTTCAGCTTTTCAATCTCTGGATTCATCGTAATGACATAGATCTTTACCTGTTCCTTCTGACTAATATCAGCAAAATATTCCCGAACATAGTTGCCGGATAAGGAAAAAATGATGACCAATAATTCCTGCTGCGTGTTCTCCATTAATTCCACTTGTTTTCTTGGGTCCAGCCGAGTTTCAATGATTTTTTTGCAGCGGAACAAATTATTTTGTAAAAGCAGCGAAACAGTCTCCATGTGCATTGCGCCAAAGGTTGCTACATCTTGGTAATGGTGAATTTCGTCTATCAAATGCTCCAGCTTGGCTAAATCGATTTTCCGCATCAGCTGATCAATATCACTTTTCACTGCTCCTAGATAACCGGCAACTAGCGGTTGATTCTCTTCAACTGGTTCAAATTCGTAATGAGGCTCGGTTGCCTGCTGGCGATGATTGATGACTTCTCGCAATTCCGCAAAGCTTTGCAGACCAATCTCCTTACAAAACCGACTGATGGTTGCAGTAGAAACGTGAGTTTTATTTGCCAAGTCTTTGATTGCTACATTCTGCAGTTCATCCATGTGAGTCAAAATATATTTAGCTACCGTATAATAAGGCGAATTCAACTCTGTTCGATTCAAAAAGGCATACAATAAAACCCCTAGTCCGTAAGGCGAACTTATTTTTGACATGATTCTTCCCCCTTGGAAGTCAAGCTTCTCGCCTGTTCACAATCAGGCGCGTTAGTTCTATCATCTTAGGGTAAAACATCAAGCATGTCAATATTCATTTGTTACCGCCTTCATTATAATTATATAAGTATTTAGCCTTTAACTATTATTCTTTACAGCAGGTTGATAATTAAAAAACTGCTTCCTATTAACAATCAAACATCCGAGGAAGTAGCTTATTCCTTTGATCAGTCATTTCTACTAAATTTAAGGAGTATACCCTTCGCTCGCTAGTCAGATCTTAGCTAGTTCATTCCGACGAAAAAGCGCTGTTCTTCTAGCAATTACTTGGTCTATTCCAATCATATAATTTGTACAATTAGTTATTTGTAGTTAGTATTTATCAGACAAGGAGGTACATCATGAAAATATTAACAAAAATTATAGTTGTATTCTTGCTTGCTGCTTTATTTCCAGTAAGTGCTCTAGCTGCTGAAAATCAGCCAGGCCTTCGAGCATATGGAGATATAAAATTAGAAATTGATGGACAGGAATTTTTGCCCGGCTCCATTTTCGATAATCAAGTGGTTAAGTCTGGTAGCGAAAAGAAAGTGGTTGTCGTTAGTAATTACCCTTGGGCAGTCACCAATTCGCCCTCAGCTGATGGCAAAGTTGCTGTTTCCCCTTCATCAGGTGAAGCGGGAAGAACAGAAATTTCCCTATCCTTTATTGAAAGCGGAAATGTTAGCCTAATATTTGAAGAGCAGGGTGAGAATGGACATGATCGAGACCAGTTTAACTTTAATATTACCGCCTATGGAAGCTTGATTTTACGGTATGAAAACGAAGCAGGCGAAACAATCTCGCCTGACGAAATAAAACACGATGAGCCTTCATGGTTTTGGTACGATGTCTCTGCGGATACTCCCAAAGATATCCCTGGCTATGAGTTCAGCAACGTTAAGGCTGGCAGTGCCCCTTTATCCGGAAGCTTAGGGGAAGGTACAAAGGTCATCACCTATGTGTATAAGGAAGTTAATAGAGAAAGTTCTATAAATATTCGTTATGTAGATGAAAACGGCAATGTCCTTCGACAGCAGCAATCTATTAAGGGACAAGTCGGGAGTGACTATCAAATTGAACCACCTGCTATTGACGGCTTTGGCTTTAAAGAAGTGCAAGCTGGCAGTGCCCCACTCCAAGGGCAATTCACTGCTGATGCACAAACCGTTACCTTAGTCTATGCAAGAATACCCAATGTTGAATTGGGTCATGTTTTAGTTAAATACGTTGACGAAAACGGTAAGGAGATTCAACAACGACAAACTATTCACGGACAAACCGGCAGTAATTACCAAGTAGATACTCCGGTTATTGATGGCTTCGGCTTCAAAGAGGTTCAGACAGGTAGTGCTCCGAGACAAGGGCAATTTAATGACGAATTCCAAACCGTTACCTTAGTCTATGTTAAATTACCCAATTTTGAATTGGGTCATGTTCTAGTTAAATATGTTGACGAAGACGGCAATGAGATTCAGCAACGACAAACCATTCATGGGTTAGTCGGTAGTGATTACCTCGTAGATACTCCAGCTATTGATGGCTTTGGCTTCAAAGAGGTTCAGACAGGTAGTGCTCCGAGACAAGGGCAATTTAATGACGAACCTCAATCTGTTACCTTGGTCTACGCTAAGTTACCTAATGTTGAATTAGGGCATGTTTTAGTTAAATACGTTGACGAAGACGGCAACGAAATTCAGCAACGACAAACTATCCATGGTAAAGTCGGCAGTGATTATCTCGTAGATACTCCAGCTATTGACGGCTTCGGCTTTAAAGAAGTTCAAAATGGCAGTGACCCTGTTCAAGGACAATTTGGGAATGAACCCCAATTTGTTACCTTGGTCTACGCTAAGTTACCCAATGTTGAATTAGGACATGTTTTAGTTAAATATGTTGACGAAGATGGCAACGAAACTCAACAACGACAAACCATCCATGGGTTAGTCGGCAGTGATTACCTCGTAGATACTCCGGCTATTGATGGCTTTGGCTTTAAAGAAGTTCAAACTGGCAGTGACCCTGTTCAAGGGCAATTTGGGAATGATCCCCAATCCGTTACCTTAGTCTATGCTAAGTTGCCTAATGTTGAATTGGGACATCTTTTAGTTAAATATGTTGACGAAGACGGCAACGAAATTCAACAACGGCAAACTATCCATGGTTCAGTTGGTAGTAATTACCTCGTCGAACCAGCTACTATTGATGGTTTTACCTTCAAGGAAGTACAAGTGAATAGCGATCCAGCGCAAGGGCAATTCTCTACTGAAGCTCAGTCGGTGACTTTTGTTTATTCTAAGCTTTCAAACATTGAGACGGGAAACCTTTTAATTAAATATGTCGACGAAAACGGTAAGGAGATTCATCAGAAACAGACGCTTAGCGGACCAATCGGTGAAAGCTATGATGTCTCCTCAGATAAATACAAATTAAGTATTGATGGGTATGCGCTCGTTGAAGAAAAGCTGCCTAGTAACATGAAGGGAACCTTCTCTGGCGAAGAACAAGTTGTTACCTTTGTATACAAAAAAATTGAGCAGCCTACTGTAGTAGCTGAAGGGACTGTTACGACTAACTATCTTGACGAAAACGGCGAACCGCTAGCTCCTTCAGATACTCAAACTGGGAAGATAGGTGAGGACTACACCACTACCGGAAAAACCATTAATGGGTACAAATTGGTTCAGTCTAAACTACCAGAAAATGCTGCCGGCAGCTTTACTAAAGATCCAATTACTGTAAATTATATTTATGCCAAGCAGCGAAGTTCAGTAGTCTCAGATAGAACGACTACTGTTCCTTCTAATAAGCAGTCTGGAAGCAATCATTCAAGTACAACTTACCCCAAAACTGGTGAGCAGACTTCCATGATTCTGACCCTGGCTGGCTTGATCTTTTTATCCTTAGCTGGCTTGATTGTCTACAAACGAAGAACCACTAAATAACTTGATAAAACCAACTCAATTACTAAAAAGTAATTGGGTTGGTTTATTTTGTCTGTCTGACCGCTAAAAAACTATTTAGAATCAGCTTATTAGGATGCCAAGTTGTAAATCTTGTGCTTTATTAATAGCACCATCCTCGATACTCAACAAGTTCCTTCCTTAGTATTGTCAAACTTCTATCTTGGTCTTCGTTGTCAATAATTTCTTGACCTGGGATGCGTTTCAGAGTGTATTCTATTTATATAAACCTTAAGAAGGAGTTGGAAAAATGGGGATCAAAATGATTGCTGTAGATATGGATGGCACGTTTTTAGATGATCAAAAGGCCTACAACCATGAACGGTTCCAACAGTTATTCCATCAAATGCAGGAAAAAGGCATTAAGTTTGTCGTTGCTAGCGGCAATCAATACGACCAATTGAAAAGCTTCTTTCCTGACAACCACGAAAAAATGTCCTTCGTTGCTGAGAACGGGGCGAATATTGTTTTAGAGGGAGAACACTTTGATAATGCCCGTTTAGATATGAAGGTAGTTCTCGCTGCACTGGCAAAAATTGAGACCCTAGACCCGACAGCCATTGTATTATGTGGCAAAAATAGCGCGTATGTTTCAGCGCAGCTGCCAGCGGAACGCTTTGAAAGTGTGCAGTTTTATTATCCTAGTATTAAGCGTTTGGAAAACTTGGCGGACATCCAGACTGAATCGGATGACATTTTCAAATTCGCCCTGTCCTTTCCTAACATTAATATTCCCGGGAAAGTGGCAGCTTTAACTGACCTCTTAGCCGAAGACCTAATCCCTGTTTCCAGCGGCCACGGCGATATTGATTTAATTATTCCTGGTGTTCACAAAGCCTATGGGCTATCGAAGCTGTGCCAGGTTTGGGCTATTTCCCCTAGCGAACTAGCGGCCTTTGGCGACAGTGGGAATGATATCGAAATGCTGGAATATGCCGGCTTCAGCTTTGCCATGGAAAATGCCCAGCCAGCAGTTAAAAAAGCAGCCGGAAAAGTGATCGGATCAAATAATCAAGAGAGTGTGTTTGATATAATAGAAGCACTACTATTAAAGGTGTGATGTTTCATGGCAAATATTCGTGATATTGCTAAGCTGGCCGGTGTCTCGCTCTCTACGGTTTCAAGAGTGATTAATCAGGAAAAATATGTGTCTGATGAGAAGAGAAAACTAGTCCAAGAGGCCATCGAAAAAACCGGCTACATCAGAAACGGGAATGCCGTAAAATTGAGTACCGGAAAAAGCGGCATAATCGGTGTACAAATTCCCTATAATAATTCCTGCTACGACCAATTAATCGACAGTATTTTACTAGCAACCAAGGAAAAGGGCTATCAGGTACAACTATTGCCCACCTACTATGAACAGGAAACGGAAAATTATTACTACTCCATGCTGGAGCAAAAATTAATTGATGGCTTGATTCTGACCTCGCGAACACCCCATCCGATTAATTGGTCCCGGCTATTGGCGAAGGGCAAACTAGTTTCGACTGAGAAGTTGGAAACTACCGAAGTGCCTATGATCTATGCGGACCGGGAACAGGTTTACAACCAGTTATTCTCACAGCTGCACGCTAAGAAAGTTAAGGACGTTGTATTTGTGACCAAAAGAAGCGCTGAGCAAAGCATCACCACTAGAAATAAAATTAAGGCCTTTGAACAATATTTTGGGAAAGCTGAAGAAGGGAAAAATTATTTTGTGGAGATCGATGACTATGAGAGCGGCTATGCTTGGGCACAAAAGCAAGCAGCTGCTGGGAAAATTCCAGCGTACGTGTACACCAATGGGGACAGCACCGCTGCCGGAATTCTAGCCGCTTTTCAGGAGGCCGGCTTCCAGCATAAAAAAGACTTTTGTCTAGTTGGTGAGGGCAACTCATCCTATAGTAAACTTCTGAATTTTTCTACTATCGATTTTTCTTCTCGAGAGATTGGCCAAGACTGTGTGGATTTTCTTTTATCAGATCAGCAACAGATTTGCTGCAGAAAAGAAGCAAAGCTTATTCTTAGGTAAGAAATTAGCAGCCTATACTTTAGGTAAATCCAAGCATAGGCTGCTTTCTTCGTATCTATTCCTTTAATTTCTCAAAAATCGGCAGCCAGCTTTCGCGAATCACGACAATATTCACCTGCAGGTCCTCATTTTCCTTGCGAGACGCTACCTCATAAAGAATTCGTGCTGCTTCCTCTTTAGGATAGTGGTAAACGCCAGCGCTGATTATCGGCGTGGCTAGAGAATGAATCCCTTTCTCATGAGCAAGGGCAAAAACAGCTTCATAGGCCGCATACAGCTGAGCTTCCTCGCCATGCTTCCCGTCACGATAAATTGGACCAACTGTATGAATGACATATTCGGCATTCAGTTTGTAGGCTGGAGTAATCACGGCTGTACCTGTAGGTGTTCCACCGATTTGGGCCATCGCCTTCCCCAGTTCGGGACCTGCTGCTCGATTGATGGCACCATCTACTCCACCACCAGGAATCAGCTGTGCATTGGCTGCATTTACAATTGCATCAACATGGAAAGCTAGTTTGGTAATATCGCCAAGGATAATGTTAATCATGAGATTTGCTCCTTTCAATACCCGCCTTGTTTTTTCTTTTATCATACTCGCATTAGTAATTAATTGCCATTGATTTAGTCAATGGGAAAAGCGCTCCGCAGCTTACTCGCGGAACGCCCTCTGGTTATCTTCTATTTAACAAATGGCAAAAGTTCCTCCGTTAGCTGATCAAAATCCAGCTCATTGACTGCTTCGATTTGACGAATCATTTCTTTAGGTAAATCCGGCTGCATACCACCGCAAATTGCGGCACTGATCGCCCCGATAGTATCTGTATCCCAACCAACTGATGCACTTAGTTGTGCAGCCTTCAATGGGTTGCCGGCTGCTAATTCAACAATCGCAAAGGTGCTTGGAATCGTCTCAATCGTTTCCATCCCCGTTCCAATTTCTTCATACAAACGTTGCAGAATGATCGCTTCATCGGTTTCTTCCTGCAGGATTTTTCTGGCCTGATTCATGCGAAAGGCCAAGGAAGCTGCTGGGAAATCGTGGCCATACTCCTGAGCTGCCTCAATTGCGGCAAAAGCCAGCTGCCAGATTTCTTCGATGGATTGGCCCCCACGAACGGTATAGCTTACAGCTGCTGCCACCGCACTGGCGCCAGCGATAGCGATTTTGGTATTGTGGGTTGGCAGACAAATTTCAGCCACATTTTTTATTAGCTCAGGAAGCTTGCGGTAATCGCTAATTAAGCCGATAGGGGCAATCTTCATGGAAGCCCCATTGGTTGTGCCGGTTACACCAGTTTCTTCAATTGGCACCCCTTGCGCAATTTTATCCAAAGCCTTCAAGGTTGAGGGTCCAGAAACGAAGGCTGAGACAGGAGAGTTGTCGTTCCATTCCCGTAATTCTGCCACATAATCGGCCACCCGAATACGGCCTTGGTTTTTCTTAATCATGGATAAAATCATCAAGACGTTGATCGTATCATCCGTGATTGCTCCAGCTGCTAGCTTGCGACCGAAGACATCATTTTCGTTAGAAGCAACTAGTTCTGTGACACCATTAGGAAACTGTTGGCGGATTTTTTGCTGGGACCAGCACTCGGTTGGCATGCCTAATGCATCGCCTAAAGCACCTCCAGCTAATACACCCCATATTTTTTCTCGCATTTAATTTACCTCCGCTAAGCTGTTGAATTCCGTTTGATTGTTAAAAGGAATCACAGTCAAAATTTTCTCACCGGCTTTGATATTGGCAGCCGATTCACTCATGACATCTAAAAACTGATCAGTATTGGTAACGGTAATTAACGATTCTATTGAATAACCAGCTGCTTTGACTTTTTCTAAGTCTACCTCAAGAATTTTTTCTCCTTGAACCACTTTCTGACCCTTTTTAACTAGGGGCTTAAAGCCTTCACCCTCCAGCTCAACTGTGTCAATTCCAATATGAATTAGGATTTCGATTCCCGTATCGCTGACAATCCCAATCGCATGTCCGCTTGGAAAGACCGTTTCGATTGTACCATTCACTGGTGAAACGATTTCGCCGTTTTTCGGTATAATTACGATACCGTTGCCCAGAGCTTTTGAAGCAAAGGTTGCATCAGTAGCACTTTCGATCGGTTTCAATTCACCAGTAACAGGAGCAGTAATTACTTCTGTTTTTACTAATTCCTTCTTTGGCTCGTCCACGACATCGTCTTCTTTTTTGAAGGTTATATAGGTTAACACAAAGGCCACCACTGAAGTCGCAATCGTTGCGATAATTGCCATAATCAAGCCATTCATGCTGCCAGTTTCAGGATTGATAAATGCCGCAAAGCCTAAAATACCAAAGGACATTGCATACATTTTCGTAGCGGAAAAAGCTAAAATCAAGGAACCTACTGCTCCGCCAATCATTGAAAAGGCAAAGCGTTTCTTCACTGGCAGGCTGAAGCCATAAATGGCCGGCTCAATAATGCAAAACAGCCCCGATACCATCGCTGGGATTGCCAAGGCTTTTTGATCCTTTGAACGGGTTCGCAGGAAAACTGCCAGCACCACAGCTGTTTGGGCGAAGTTTGCAGTAAAGGACATTGGGAAAATATAGTCCACTCCTGATTGGGCCAGATTGGTAATCCCAATCGCTGAAATTGGCCAATGCAAGCCGAAAATTACTAACGGTTGATACAACAGCGCCACTACCAAAGAAGTTACAATTGGCGAAATGCCATACAAGCCTGACACCCCGGCACTAATTAATGAGCTAAGTACATTGGTAATTGGTCCAACAATTAAAATCGCCAAAGGAACGGTAATCAAAATCGTTAAGAAGGAATTGACATTGTGGGCAATCACTGCCGGCACCACCTTCTTCAACCATTTTTCTACCTTTGAGCCAACATAAACGATAAAGATAATCGGAATAACGGTATATTGATAACCGTTGGCCGGAAACAGGATCGGAATCCCAAAGAAGGTATTATAAACCGGAGTTTGGAACAATGTCCCTTTAAACAACGTATATAAAACAGTGCCGTCCGACAAACCCGTCATCAATTCCGGAATAATCAACGTTGCTCCCAGCATCATGCCGACAAAGGGATTCATCTTGAAGGCCTTGGCACTGGTATAACCTAATGTAACAGGTAAGAAATAGAAGACTGCTTGCCCCATCGCATGCAGAATAATGTACGCTCCATCAGTCACAGCCAATACATGCGTTGCCGTCAGCAAGGCCAAAATTCCCTGCAGCAAACCAGAAGCAGTCAAAATACCTAGAACCGGAGTAATCACCTTAGTAATCGTATCAACTAAAGTGCTAAGCATCCCTTTCTTTTCCTCTTCCACCGCAGCTGTTGCAGTGCCGTTCAACTTTTCCTGCACCACTTGAAAAACCTCTGCGACATGTGTTCCAACAACAACTTGAAAACGGCCACTGGCGAATTGTGCACTCATCACATCTGGCGATTGAACAATTGCCTCCTTTTTAACTAGCGAATCATCCTTTAAAGTAAAGCGCAGTCGAGTCATACAGTGTGTCACACTTAATACGTTTTCCTTGCCTCCTACATTTTCCAAAATGAATGCTACCAGCTCTTGATACTTTTCCATTCTGCCTCTTCCTTTCTTATTTTGGGTATCAAAAAAGGCAACACTCAAACAAGAGACGCTGAACATCTCCTGTTTGGGTGTTGCCTGCTTTATCAGTTACAATCCCGTTTATTTAATTAGCCGTTGGACATGTAGAATTAAATACATCTCTTCCTCCGGATAAATCTGACAATGTAATTTGTCCTGCAGATAGCTCTTAATAATCCCGACGCTCTCTGTCGCCTTCGGATAAAACTGCACCACCTGATGGAACATCTCGGGTACCGCTTCTCGTCTTGGTTCATTTATTATGACACGTTGGATAAAGAATTTCAAGTGGGTCACAAAGCGAATATAGTTCAAGGAATCCATATCCAGCTCAATCCCTAAGCAATCCTCCACGATCAAAACAATTTTTTGCAGCGTCTCAGCCGTCAATAACGTCTGGGTGGTATCATTGCCTAATCCGCCATTAATAAAGTGCAGCGCAATAAAGCCAACCTCGTCTTCATTCAGCTCAATGCCCTCATAATAAGCAATGGTTTCTAATGCCTTCAGTCCCGCTGCATACTCCTTTGGATAAAATTTCTTAATCTCCAACAGCAGCGCATTGCGAATCGTCTCTCCCTTGCGGAAACGATTTACGGCATAATTAATGTGATCCGCCAAGCCGATATAGGTATTGCCGTCAAAATTCTTCTTCAGCTCGACTTCAGCATTCTTGATAATTACCGTAACCATCTCTAAGCGGTTCACCGGCACCTCTTCAATCAGCTGAACAAAACGATCGGTCACATTCGGGGAATCCACCACAAAGGTTTTTTCAATCTTATCCTTTTGGACGGTTTCTCCTACCTTTTTGCGAAAGGCAATCCCTCGGCCAATTAGAATCCGCTCCAGCCCCTTGGCATCAATTACCAGCACGACATTGTTGTTAAAAATCTTCTTTATTCTAAGCAACTCACATCACCATCCCCAGGTCACGCTTTCATAGGCTATAGTACAGGTTATTTTATTTTTGTCAAGAAGACCTGAATCGAAGTGGGCTTTTTTCCTTTGAAGTTATTTTTAGAACTACACAATTCCACCACAAATTTCCCTCCTCCGTCAAAAATAAAAAAGAAGCGAACAATCCGCTCCTTTTCCCTATACCAGTTCCTGATTGTAAAACTGCAACAGCTTAGGTGACAGCTGGTAGCCGTAGCCCCAGACGGTCTCGATTAACTCCTCCTGGAAGCCGGCCTCCTGCAGCTTTTGCTTAAGCCGCTTAATCAATACCGAAATCTGAGTCAGGCGAGAATTATTAGGGCCGCCGTTCCATATGTATTGGCACAACATTTCCCGAGAAACCAGCGGCTCCTCACTCGTAAGCAGGCATTCAAAGGTTTTACTTTCCTTTTTAGTCAGATTCTTTTTGAATTCCTCCAGCGTTTTAGGTGAATCTTCTTTTTGATAAAAGAAAAAAACATTATTGTTTTCCTTCTTTTGTACGTTGGCTAACTGCTGAGCCAGTTGTTCCCGTAACAAATCGACCGGCTCACCCTCACAAATCCACATATCCAATCCTATTTGATTCAGCTCTTCCTGCTCAGTGGTTGAAGGTTTGTGCACCAGCTTGCGGATCAGCAAATAATCACTTGAAGTGATAAACAGCAGTAAATCGCGGATTTCCATATTCGTCAGCGTCTCGCTAAAAATAATTGCTTGATAGCCTTCCACTATTTCAGGCTGATTCGGTTTATTTTGCAGCTGCTTTAAAATGGACGTCGAACAAAACACCTCGTAATTAAGATGCTGCAGCTGCTCCTGCAGCGATTGTTCGATTAGTAAATTCTTAGTTAAAATTAAAATTGGGCGCATACTTCTTCCTCCTGTTCACTTCATTTTTGTCTGTTTCCTCTTAGGCTCCGGTTGTTTCTCTAATACCGAGTTAAGTAGTTCTTCAACGATCAATCCCCTAGAGCCCTCGTACATACAGCACACGCTGCTTATGCCAGATATATTTCTCGGTGCCTTTGACGGATTGTGCGAATAATTTAAGTGGAAGACTGAGTCAATTGCAGCTGCTAAAAGTGACCTTCCCTAACACAGTACCAATATCGTAGACTTCATCTCTTTTTTTATACCCTATGAGTTCGTTTCAGACTTGTTTCTTTTGCGTCGTCGCAGGATAAACAGCAGTAGTAACAAAATGATCAGTCCAGCAATTCCATAAACAAGGTACTTAGTAAATGGCTGCTTGCCTGCTTTCTTCTCAGCAGCAATCTTTTCTTCAGAGTAAGGTACTCGATGCCCCCGGACGTACAAACGATGGCTGTTGACCATATAAGGGGTGCAGGTAATTAAAGTAGCATAATCTTTACCTGGCTCGATCCGCAAAGCCTCTGTTTCCTCCGGCTTTACCGTCAAAATCTGATCCACCTCATAGGCCAGCTTTTCGTCTAAATAGCTAATCACAAATTGATCGCCTTTTTTCACTTCCGGCAAATTAGTAAACAGCTCCGCCGTTGGTAATCCCCGATGCCCTGTCAAAACTGTATGGGTGCTGTCACCCCCAGCTGGCAATGAGCTGCCTTCCAGCCAGCCGATTCCCTTTTGTAAAATCTCCTCGGTGGTTCCTTTATAAATTGGTGAACTCAGACCGATTTTGGGTATTTCAATGGTACCTAGCGTTTCTCCCAGCATCGCCTGCATCACATCAAATATTTGATTGCCTGAATCATCTACCGCATTCCCTTTGGTATCCTGAACTTTTTCTTCACTAAAGGTGTTCCCCAGTGACGGTGTGGACTCGATCCGAGATTGATTGTATTTCTTGGTTTCCTTTTTAAGTTCTGCCTTTTGCTCTTCCGGTAACTCAGCTACCTTAGTCTGATAGTGCTCTACCACCATCGTTTGCGAACGGACGAGCAGATAATTGCTGATTTTAGGATAAAGTAAAATACCTAAGCCAATCAGAAAAACCAGCGGCACAATCACCCTGGAAATGATTTTCTGTTGAAGTGTTTTATCCATCAGCCCTCATCCTTTTAAGCAAAAACGGCGTAAGCTTGTTTACGCCGTTTCTACTCGATTATTCTGTTTCATCAAGCGGTGAAACGATATCTTTTTAAATACCAGCCTAGACCAGCAATCACTGCAATCGCTACAATCAACAATAGACTAATCGCTGCACCAGTACCTCCAGTGATCGGTAGAATAAATTTCTTGCGGTTGTAGACATTTAGACTAATTGTATTCTCACTAAAGCTATACTTCCAATGGTTCGTATCTTTTGGATGAGTGACTGTTCGGTCATCATTGACCGTAAACTCATAGACTCCGGCAAGCAGTTCATAGCCAAACTTCGTAGACTTCTCTCGCAGCTTATATTTTCCTGGTTCTAGGTCGGTTACTTTGATCTGTCCTAAATTGTTCGTTGTGTAATCCTTTTTCGTTCCATCAGGATATTCGAGTTCAAATTTTACCCCGTCTAATTTCGTTGATGGATTTTCCAAGTCTTGTTTTACAATCGTAAGATCAGGGTTTCTATACAATTGGAAGTCAGTGTAGACTCCTTCAGTTACATCGCTGACAGCATTACCTGAGGTTACTCTAGTCGAGGAAAGCCACGGCACATTGTAGGCCTTCGGTAAGCTTGGCATATTTTCAGGCATCTTCATTTTAAACGTAATATTGATATACTCGTTATTTTTAAACTGTTTATCAACACCAGTGGTAGTTTTTGTCAGGTCAACTGCGATAGTCTTAATGTTCTTTCGATCTGCTTCTGACATGGAGCTGGTGAACAATTTCCAACCGCTTGCTGAATTTAGCGAACCACCGCCTGGTTTAAATGGCGTAATCAAATTATTATTGACGTATATTTTAGCATCAATTCCTTTGCTTCTCGCATAGCTGGTGTCCACATCCACCAAGATCCCCTTCCATCCCTGAGAGTAACCTTGTTGGTTAGTATTTACTTGTTCTAGCTGATCAAAAAGAACAACGTTTTTAACATAATTCTCTTCAACAGAGGCCTCTGTTCGATAATCCAAACGGTAGAAATAGTTCCCAGTTGGACTGAACTTGCCTGTACCTGAGATATCAAAGATTGCACCCTCTTCATCAGCTTTAACGAATTTGCTTAAACCATTCTCTACAGAAGTTTCTCCAGTAATTTCCACTGCCTCATAAGCATTTAAACTATTTTTAGTAATTGTTCCAGGAGACGCATGGCTAGCGTTACTATTATTCAATTCACTTTTTATCTCTGTATTCGCTGCTGTTCCTGTTTTAGCATCACCCAACATCGCCTCGGGTGTATAGTTTTGATTAAACAATTGAATAGTTGCTGAATTTCGATTTGAACTCGTCGCATTCTCATTAGCTAAGAAACGATCCGCCCAAGCAATTCGTGTTATTAGATTAACACTAAGGGTATTTCCGCGAATTCCTTTTCTATTCGTAGTGATACCTTTTTCACTTAAGTACCCTGATTTATTGGTGACAGAGCTTGGATCAATCTGAAATCTAACTAATGTTCGTCCAGTATTCCCATAATTTTCTGTAAGGGTGACCGTATAATCCTCATCTTCGACTAACCATTTTCCTCGATAGTATACGCTGGCACTTTCATATGTGTGTCCTGCGGGTAAAAGATCGGTGAAACGTATCATCTTTCGTTCAGGTACTTTCAACTGACCATTGGTAAACATCTGTCTTATTTCATCCAAATCAGTTAAACCAATATCATATCCTTCCGCCCAATTAATTTTCCAATTTACCAGGTTAGACTTGTTTCCGGGATCATTGGATTGATGAACGACTTGTTTATCCATAAAAGACTTTTCTGGTTCTGTGGTAATCGTATGATTGGCCTCTCTTCTTTCGAGATAGTCACCGTATTCCTTTACATCCTGCGTAAAGCGATCATTTGCTGTATTGTGATCAGGATTATAGTGAGTATATTTGCCTGTACTTGAGTAATACCCCTCGACCTTCCAACCTGTAAAATTATGAATAGTCAAGCTGTCTAATTGATTGTTATTGTTCCAGCTTTCCAGCTGCGTGACCTTGTTATCGGTCGTATCAATCCCACGAATAGTCATATCATATTGAACATTAACGGTGACTTGCCCAACAGCGCCATCACTTTTAGTTTTATTTCCAGCTTTATCTACTGTTACCATCCTTAAACGATAAGGTTTTATTCCATAATCCTTCACTAAATCAAACACACCATACACACCTGAATTTGTTTCTCCTGACCGTGCTGCTCCCCAACCATATTTATCGTATTTTGTTCCATCAGGGTTAGTCCCTGCATTCGGATAAACTTTGGGAGCAATTAATTGGCTATGCTCCTTCCAATTTCCACTGTCATCATCTTGATACATAATTTTTAAATAAGGAAGCTTTACGCCATCTTGTTGTGTCCAGTTTTTCGCTGCATTTGGTAAGAGCGTTTGAGTTTGAATCCGCATCTGACTAAAGTAGAAATCCTCCGCCTTCATATCTACAGGACTCGTTCCGCCTGTTTTCCATTTGGCATGATCGTCTGTTAATTCAAATGAGAAGATTCCACCAGCTTTGCTCTGATTGGCGCTGTAGGTCGCCTTGGCCGTATGGATCGTTACATCATTTCCTGCTTTAAGTACCGGAATAACTAGTTCCTTTTTCAAACTGGTGGATCCGCTGGTTGATCCGTAAATTGAATACGTTGGATCCCAAGTATCGTAACTTCTGTGCGCAAAGATTTTTCTAGAACTAGTTAGATCTCCTGGTGGATATTCAAAACTGTACTCTGAAAGGGTAGCAACCGTTGTTTTTGTGTCTGTACTATACCAAGTATTAGTATCTCCGTCGCGATATTCCGAGGTAATTGTATTGTGAATTTTATCGGTCGTTTCAAATTTATTTTTGGGAAATCCTACAACGAAGTAAAAGTGATGCTGATCATTACTTCCTTCCCCATATTGAGTATTTGTACCAATGAAATCAGTGTGATTACGATTTGTTTTAGACGTCCACTTAATTTGTCCACTGCTACTAGTTGTCCGACTATCTAAACCAGCATTTCCCTCCGTCACAAAATATTGCCTATTATTGTTAACAGCATAATAAGGAAATATTTTTAAGCTATCCACTTCTGCTTTTGTCAAATTTCTTTTTGTTGAGCCTCTTTCAAAGGCAAATTGATCCGTAAAATTCATGACGAGATTTTTCCCATTTACAGTACCGCCCATGTGGGTAATGTCAAACTTAATCCATCGATAGTTATAGAAGTTATCAGGACGGTTATGCCCAATATCCTCAGCTTTCCATTCATACGGATTAAATGGAGTGGAGAACTTATTCATAGTGGGTTGAGCATAACTAGTATTTAAGGTCAGCTTGATTGAATTTGTTTTGAAATTCTTTTTGGCTGGCTCCGTTTGACTACTATCCTCTACATTAAACGCCATGCTAGCATTCGTTCCATGATAAATTTGACGCGCCCTTACATAACCTTGATTTGATCCATCCTCGTTAGCAGAAAAAAGCATAGATAATTCAAAGCTTTGATGAATCGTTTCGTTGATATCCTTTTGATTCGTAATGATTAAAGAGCCATCGGGTGCCTTTTCATACGCAAAGATATCAGTTGATTGCCCTATAGGTGCCAAACTAATATTAGTTTGACTCCATTGCCTAAACTTGTTTAAACCAGTTGAATTGGAAAAGTTCATACTGTTTGCCGGCAAAGTAATCTTTATTTCGCCTTTTTTATAATTTTTTGTTTCTGTAACAATATTTAATTTATATGTGAGTAATCGTAACCCATTTGTTTGCGATACAATGTGGGTTAAATGTGTTTGCTGAGCAGCATCGTTTGTCACCCACTCTAAAGAGACATCCAAACTTCCGTTGCTTACTAACAATCCGATACTTTGCGTGGCAATCGTTTCGTTGGTTTTCTTTTCAACTGCCTGATACTCAACATGGTAGTTTGTTTCTAGCTTGGGAATAAAACTGCCATCCGATAAACTGATTTTTTTGCCTTCTTTTTTTACCACCGCCTTAACTGGATACTCTGTTGCTCCATCTACACTTTTAGCGGTGACATTCTCTGAAGGATTAAAAGCTTCGCCTTCTTCTACTGTTAACTTTGTTTTATCATCCAGTTTTTTATCGTCTTTGTAGAAGACAACCTCTTTAATTTCTTCACTTGATTCCGTTGTGACTTCCGCTGCTGAGGAGGACTCTTGTGATTCCTGAAGCTTCTCATTTGCTTCTTGATTCTCTTCTGCACTTGAAGTCGTCTCTTCTGGCTGAGGGGCACTTGATTCGATAGTTGCAGCTGGCTTCACCAAATGAATCAGATTTATCTGTGTTTCTGGCAGATTCACCTCTTTAAAGCTGGCCGTACCTCTCAGCGTAGCTGATTCTGCTAACAGATTGAGCTTGAAGTAAACGGTCATATCTTTTTCTAGCTGGATCTCATAGCCCTCTTCAGCGGCCGTTACTGCAAACGAAAGATTCTCTGTCTCTTTGGATTTACTCTTTATTTCCTGCTGCTCTTCTTCTGGCAGCAGTCCAATCTCATAGCCTTCGCTTTTAGGAATTTTTAAGGTAAAATCTCCAGTTGCTTTGATTTGAATGGTATCATTATCGCCAGCTTCAATCTCCTGGTCTGCCGTAACTTTCTTTCCATTGTGGCTGACGGTCAAAAGCTTAGGCTGACTTTCCTCAGCTACTGCCGTTAAGATTGGGTGAAAAAGGGGCAGAAGCAGAATTGCTAAAAAGATGATTGATCCTAAGATTGAAAATAGTTTTTTCATCATTGCCCCTCCTCAGTATGATTTCGTTTCCTTATGATGCTTACAGCTAGTATGACTAGAATTACTCCTAATAGAATCAAACTACCTGCTTGCTGCATTCCGGTTTGCGGCAGATTCCTTGCTGCCTTGCTAACAGAGCTAGTTCCTGCCGTCGAAGGTAAGCGACCTGTAGTTGGTCCGTCCGGTTCATTCGGCTCAGCTGGCGGTACGTCAGTTTTCTTGAGGTTGATCACCTTGGATTCGTTCATAGAACTACTGATGCTGCCCACCGTTACACGAATCGGTTCACTAAAGCTGGCTGGAATTTCGATCTTTACCTTTCTTGAATCCGCGGTAATTTCGTAGCCTTCAGGGGCCTTGGTTTCCTCAAAGAAGTAGGTTCCTGCCGGTAAAATATACTCTGCTAACTCTACTAAGCCATTTTGATCAGAAACAACCTGCAGGATCCCTTCATCCGTTTCATCCTCAACCCAAGCATTGTTATTATTGTATTTATCCTTGTGTAAGTAGTAAGTTTTTCCTGCTAACTCCTTATACACTCTAAATTCCGCGCCTGCTAGTTTTTGGTCCTCCGCTGGATCGGTACTTTGCCGTCCATATTTATAGAAAAACGGTCGACGAAACTGCTGCTGATTCTTAGGATACAGATGCAGGATATTATCGCTGCCGATTGCAGCATAAGGTAAGCCCACGACAATATTGCTGGCCTTATAAGCAACCTGTTCCGGCACACTGGTTTCCATAAATAGATAGACCTTCCCCAAGGATCCAGAATGGTAATTCGCCAATTCAAACGTAACAATCCCATCTTTGCCGGTTTGGTTTTCTGCAACCTTAGTATAGTTACTTAGTTCATTCTTTTCTGCCGCCTGATCTGCTTCTTCACTGATCTTTTTTTGAGCTTCCTGTTTCTCCAGCCCGGTATCCGTTAATTCATAAAAACGGCTGCTGACATCGTAAACACTGAAGGTCGCGCCCTCTAACGGACGTCCCCCTAGCAACTCTTCTTCTTTGATTGCTTGCCCATTATTGTTAAAGGCGCTGTCTGCATTCTGCTCCCCAGAAAAGACAATCCTGTGAATCATTACCTTGGTTGTCTCCTCGGCTGCTTCAGCGGTACTGGAAAATATCACACCCACCAGACACAGCAGCAATGAAAACAACCCTAACCAACTACTTTTCATTTTTCCTTCCAACCTGTTCACCTCCAACTTGTTTTTGCTTCCTTCTGCGATAGCGTAAATACACCATTATTAAAATCATTACCAGCACGATTGAGGCAAAAACGAGATACTCCTTCACCCGATCCCACTTGAAGCTTCGCTGCGCCTTTTGGTCAACTTTTTCTTTTTCCTTCTCCTTATAGGCAATCCGATGGCCTCGAACAAACAAACGGTGAGAATTCACCGAAATAGGGACACACGTAATCAATGTGGCATAATCCTTGTCCGCTTCTGCCCGCAAAGCCTCGGTTTCCTCTGGCGTCACAGTTAATAATTGATCGACCTTGTACGCCAATTTTTCATCCAAGGATTGAATATAAAATAAATCCCCGATTTTCAGCTTAGGCAGATCGGTAAAAATTTTGGCAGATGGCAGACCACTATGCCCAGTGATAACTGCATGAGTTCCCACCCCGCCAATGGGGATAGCACTGCCTTCTAGTAATCCAGTACCTTTTTGCAGGACTTCCTCACTAGTACCTTGATAAACCGGAATAGTGATATGGATTTTGGGGATCGTCAAGGTAGCAACCTCTTCTCCCAGCATTGCCTGCATTACATCAAACACGGCATTGCCATCTTCATCCTGGACATTTCCTTTTGTTTCCTGAACTGGCGTCCCTATACTGCTTTGCTTTTTGTTGTAGTTTTCGATTTTTTCCTTCAGCTCGTCTTTTTTCTTCTTGGGTATTTCCTCTATTTTTTGTTCGTAATGTTCCACGACCATCGTCTGTGAGCGAACCATTATATAATTACTGATGGTGGGATATAAAAACAGACCCAAGCCCAGCAGGAATAAAATGATTCCCACAGCGTTCTGAAATGTTGATTTTTTGCTGATTTTTTTGGTCATGAGCCCTCCCTCCCAAAGACGTGTATCACGATTTCCTATGTAAGACTGAATGAGAAGCCTAGGCTTCTCATTCAGCAGAAAGACTATGCAGCTTTACGACGATTTTTCACTGTGTAAAGAACTGCTGCACCCATTACGGTTAAACCTAGAACCGTAAAGATTAGTGTACCCATGCCACCAGTGATTGGTAGATCAGGTTTCTTCTTGTTTTCGATTTTATGCTGATAAATACCACTAATGATACTGTTTGTCCAGCTGTCGCTGGTTACTTCAAAGTCAATTGGCGTAACTAGCAATTGATAAGGATTTGGTGCTTTCGTTTCCTTTAATTGGTAATGTCCGTATTCCAGACCGCCGACTGCAATTACACCTTTTACGCCACCAACAGTTTTCGAAGTAAATTTGTAGGCAGTAGCTTCTGCACCCCATTGAACAACTCCGCTGACCATCGGATCAGATTGTAGGTATTTACCTTTGTTAGTATCACCTGTGTTGTTATTCATCACGATAAATTCTGCACCGTCTAATCCGTCTTTGTCCGCTGTTTCTTCACCGTATTTTTGCCATTTGTATCCACCTGTGTAAACTTCTTCTTTGTCAGTTTCTTGATCAGTCACTGGTCCATTGCTATAATCCAGATCGACCTCATTTTCCAGGCCTGTATCGATCACTGCAGTGTTATTAATGGTCATTTTGTATTTAACAATGATTTTTTTACCAGCGTAATCTTTGATTTTTCCACCAGGAACAAATTCCAATTTGAAGGTGTTGCCAGACGCTGTAAATTTCAGGTCTGTAGGATCTACAAAAGTAATTGGTGTTGTGCCGTTTGATTCAAAGAAACTCAAATCTGACAAAGCCGCAACCTTAGAAGTCAAACCTGTAACTGCTGTATCCTGGAAGTCAAATTTAGTGTACGGTTTGCTCTTAGTTCCATCTGGTAAGATAGTTCCGCCATTAATATCTGTTGGAACAGTAATTGTAGATTTGTATTCAATGTCATCACCAACATTGAAGTTGTCGTTTCCAGATGGTGCACCATTTTCAACGTCTTTTTCTACATCTGGTTTAATGAAGTTGACGAACTTGATTTCTTTGCTGCCAATATCGCCAGCTGCAATAGTGAAGCCCAATTTGTTATCCGCATTATTTAATGCGTTTGGACTTAACAAATTACCATTGGCATCTTTGTCTGAAATAATCGGGGTTCCTGGATTAGCTGGATCATCAATTTCAAAACCAATTTCGACTAAGTAATAGTCGCCAACTTCTAATCCAGTGATTGAAGGAGTCAATTTGCCATCTGCACCTGTCTTGAATTGTTTAGCTGGATTCAAAGCTGTTGGTGCTCCCCATGTACCATCATTTAAGAATGCTTGACCACTACCAGCCGTGCCTTTGTATAGATTAAAGACAGCATTGGATAACTCGGAACCCGCATTCAAATTCTCTGAATACTTGGTAAAGTCTAATCCGCCTTCAGTGATTTGGTTCTTTCCGTACAGGTGAATATCAGTCAAATAATCTGTCCCTGTGGAATTGGTGAATGGTAAATGTACAATCATCGGAACTGTACGTTGGGTAACATATGGTCCTGCTGCTGTTTCCAAAATAATGTAGGTTTTACCTGTTGCTCCTCCAGTAGCTACATTCGGAAATGAAGCGGGGGTTCCAGCTGTCGTAATTTCTTTTGTTACAGCAGCTCCTGTACCATGGTCAGTAATAAAATCTGCATACAAGGTTGGATCATATTTGTTGCTGGTTTTCAATTCGCTTAAGATTTCTGCATCCGTTTTGCCGTTTGCGTAGCCTGTAATGTCCACCAATGAAAATTCTACATTTCCTAAAGTTGTTGTGCCGCCACCAGGCAAATTGATCACTTTACTTGGATCAAATGGTTTTAAATCCGCTGCGCCAGTTCCCTTTGGTGTTTGGACAGTCCCGTCATTTTCAAAGTAGGCCCCATCTTTGGTAACTTCACCAGTATTTGAATCATACTTAACTGTTCCATCTTCGTACATATACTTATGTACATTGATGGTTACTGGATCATCTGCACTTGCAGCTGACACTGTGCCGGTACCCAAAGCCAACGCTGCTGGTGCAAGAGTTACCGCCGCCATCAACCCTGTTAAAAGACGTTTAAATTTTTTGCTTTTAACCATTTTTTTCACTCCTCTGTTTTTGTTTTTTTCTATTTATACGCACAAGATATGCGACATAAATCATATTCTTAATTTATTGTAAAACATTAGAAAGAAAACTTTAGTTTTTGCAATTAAGATGTCGAAAATGACATATGAAGTGTCAATTCTTATTTTCCTTTAGCGATCAATACTTATAAAGATGGGGTGAAATCAAAAAAATGATATTAACTTAGCTTGCTAGACACAAAAAAAAAGCCAATGAATAGTTTCATTGACTTTTTACTCCGCAAATATACGATTAATTAAGCTATTTTCAAGTGTGAGAAAGGTTGACCTGCCCTATACAAGCTGAAAAAGTTGTTCCTGTACCGCTTTTTTGTCTCTACGATGGAGCTTTACCTTGATGTCCCCAGTCAGCTGCAAATAATGATTCTCCAGCATCAAGACCTTATCAAGGTTCACCAGCAGCTGTTGATTAATGCGATAGAAGGAATCACCGGCCAGCTGTTGTTGGATTTGATCTATTGAATCGGCTAAGACATATTCCTGTTCCTGGGTTTTCAAAAGGACTCCCTGTTCGCGGAGAAAACGCTTTGACTGAACAAACAAAATATCTTTGGCCAACAGAGAATGTTCTTCCTCTTCCACAGTTTGAAAATAGAACCGTTGTCTGTCCTGAGCCAGCCTTTTTAAGATTGGCTCCAGCAACTGCACAAAGACTGGATAATCCACTGGTTTTTCCAGTAAATAGCCGTGACCTCGCTCTTGACTGGTCAAAAGCTGTCTCTCATGATTTGTTAAAAAGACAATTGGACCAGTATATGAGAGCTCTTCGTTTAAGCTTTTAGCAGCTTCTAAGCCATCCAAGCCATCCATTTCTATATCCAAAATAATCAGTGAGCTGCTCTTTTGCTGATAGGCTGTAAGCAATTCTTCTCCTGAAGAAACAGTTTCAACCGTTATTTCAAGGGAAAGTCCCGCAGCCAATTGCTGCAAGTATTCGGTTGTTTGTTGTGTACTGTGCGTCTCATCATCACATACCAGTATATTGATCATTTTTTTCTCCTAAATTTTTATGGGCCAAAAGCACGATCACTTCGTATTGATTCTCCTTTGGCTGATACTTTACCATACCACCGATTTTTTTGACTGTTCGTTCAACAATTGTCGTTCCGATGTGCTTAGGCAGCGTTCGTTTCAGGCCTTGGCGATTATTCTTTTCTAGCTGGACACAGGCATTTTTAATGACTAGCCGCAGCCTTGCATTCTCCTGCTGGATTTCAAAGGTAATCCAGCGCAGGTCCTCCTCAACTAATTCACAGGCCTCCACTGCATTTTCAAATAAATTTCCTAAAATTGAAGTCATATCCAGTGGTTCTATCTTAATTGATCCATTGATGGACGGATCCAATTTCATGGTTAATTCAATCTTTTTTTCTAGACATTGATTGGATAAATGGTAGAGCAACGCATCTAAGGTTTCATTACCGGTCTCTTGAAAGTTCAATTGCGGCCGCAGCGTTTCAAAGGCCGATTCACAAAATTCAGCTAAATAATCATAGTTCTTTTCTTTTATGGCGTACTGGATTACCGTAGTATACTTATTAATATCATGGGATACCTTGCGAATTTCGGCGATATGCCGTTTTTGCTCTTGAAATTGTGCCAGCTGATGATCATAACGCAGCTCTAGCTGAAGCATCTGATTCCTAGTAACCACCAAATTGTAAATCAACCAGCTGGAGATCCCGACAATCGCCAGAAACGGAAAAAACACCAGCACCTGGATAATCAACAGCTCAGGTGAAGTCTGAACCAGATACATTGCGAATAAAACCAAAAACCAACTGGCACTCAGGGCAGTAAAACCTGCTTCATCCTTTTCAGAAATATGATCGATCATATAGGAATATTTCGGAATAAGATGTGTGTAATAATAATAGAAAGTCAGGGCATATAGTAGCGTCTGTAAGGCAGCAAAAATCAGCATTTGATTATCCGCTGAGAAAAATTGACTCGTAAAGTAACTAATACAGTACAGGGAAAAAGTATACGTCCACAAAAAGAAAAAAATGTTGATCAACTTCAAAATTCGCGTTTCATATAAGAAAAAAATCGGAATAATATACAGAAAGCCAGTTAACATCACTAAAGGTCCATCTGTATAAAGTGGTCCTATCCCAGATTTTAACAAACTCCCTAATACGACCATCAACAAGCGAAAAAGGATGTAACACGCAACCGTAGCTATGACTGAATATTTTCTTTTCGCACAACGATCCCACAGAAAAAGATTCGCCAAAAGCATCTCAGTAGAAATAATGAACATTTCATACACAAACATCCCCCCCTACCATTCCTTTTTTTATTCAAAAGAGAAAATACCAGCAAACTACATTCATCTTGCTAGCTAATCTGCCCATGACGAACGACTTGGAAAAAGCCTTTCTTTTAACTCTATGATTCTTTGTCTATTCTAAAATGATGCCTAATTGGTTATACCTTTTTCATTTTTAAACTATTTTTCGATATATACTTATCATCATATTTAAATTGTAACAAATTATATTTTTCTATTCAAACTAAATAATCAATTTTCTTTCGATAACTTTTCATCAAATTAAATTCATTTATAGCGAAGACAGTTAAAACTAATTAATTAGCTAGTATGATTAGCGAAGAAGTTAATGTCAGACAGTGACCAAATCAGCCAGCAAAAATAGCCTTTTTATTGGTCTTCGACAAATAAAAAGGATGGTTTAATAAAAGGTAGCTGAAGGTTCGCAACATTTTTTTGTTGGATTTCATCTTTTCCGCTATCATCCCTCATCAGAAATGGTGCAGCAAACGATCCTTCAGCTCTTTTTTCTTATTCCGGCTAACCTTGTGCCGTTGATTATCGACAGTCAGGGCCTCTACCCCATCAAACAGCAAAATCTTGTCCAAATTGACGATTGTCTGCTTGTGAATCCGGAAAAATTTTCGTTTCTCCAGACGTTGCTCAAAATCAACCATTTTTCCAAAGGCTTCAATCTCTTCACGCTTGGTTTGGATAACCACACCGCCCTTTCGACCTAACGTTTTAGCCTGAATAGACGTAATTTCTCTCATGGGAATCAGCTGCAGGCCGCCTGCGACTAGTTCCACTGTCAGCCGCTGGTCATCCTCTAAAATCTTTTTAAAAATGGGCCGCAGCTTCGTATCAAACTCCAAATAGTCGATCGGCTTAACCAAATATTGATTTGTCCCCACTACAAAGCTGTCCTGCATCAACTCAGCATGACTAGTCAAATACACCAGCTGTCCTTCATACTGGTGCTGCTCGCGAATAATTCTGCCGGCCTGCAGGCCATCACAGCCAGGCATTTCAATGTCGAATATCATCAGGTCATAGCTCTTTTTGCGCTGCGCATAAGCCTTCAGCAGCTCTTCTGCCGAAGCAAAGTCTTCTGTATTAATCTCAATGTCTAACGCGAAAGCCATTTTGACCAGCATTTCCTTCACTTGATCTCGATAATTCTTTTCATCTTCACACATCATGACACTAATCATAGCTCTTTACCTACCTATTCTTTGCAGCGGAAGCATCACTTTGATTTGGCATTCACTCTTCGGATATGCTGTATCATAAATACCAGAAACCTGCTCTACAATTTCTACAATTTCCGCCGGTATTTCACTGGTAACTCTGCTCAACAGCTTGCTTCGCCGTTTTTCTTCTGGATAACTTACCTCAATCAATAAAAATTGCGCGCTGGTCTTCATAGTTAACGACAGCTTTTTGACCTTATTTTGTTTAGCAACAGTCATCACGTGGTCAAATAAATTCCCTAACAAGCTGGCTAACAGTGCCTCATCCAACAAAACTCTTTTTTGAATGACCAGCTGCTGCTTCAACTGAATATCGGCCTGCTGACAGTTCATTTGCAATGAATAAAGCAGACTGTCAATCCGATCATTGCCGGTAAATTCCAATAATTCCGGAAAATCTAGCTCCGCATTTATTTCTTTCAGACTACTTTTTGCCTGTTCCAGCTGTTCCTTAGCTAAGGCCTCATCGATCTTCCGGTACTGCCGTTTCATGTTGTGAACAGCTCTTCTTGCTATCTGCAAGTAACTGCTCGTTTGCCTGACCTTTGCCTGCTGAAATTCCAGTTGCTTTGCCACAAGCTTACTTTCTTCACTAAGTTGGATATTTCTTTCCAGATCGAAAGAAAACGTATAAACAACACCTAAAGCAGCGGTAATTATGCTAACGACACCTGCCAGGTGATGACTAGAGAATGTCAATAAAAACAAGCCGATCAGGTTGAGGGTGGTTAGCCCCCAAAGCAGAAAATGCTTGATACCTATTCGCTGAAGTAATCGCGGTTTGTCTCGTCGCCACAGGCTAATAGCCAGCAAAAAAAGCAGGAAAAAGCCCACGGCATATCCTGGTAGAACGCTTACTATAAATCCTAGTTGTAAAAACAAGCCGGCAACAAAAAGCTTCTGTTCTATCGCCCCTGAGAAAAAGTACCCGCTACTAAGCACTGGAAAAACTATCGCCGATTGAAGGATCAGATTAGACTGAAGATAAAGCCAGCTGCAAACAAAGCTAAACAGAAGAAAGCCGGCATAAGAAATAATCCCTCTTTTTCTCGGCCATAAAAAGAGCCTGGCAAAGAGAGCTATGGCAATCACTTGGCTAGCGGTAATTAACAAAGCCGCAACAAAATTATCCATACTCTTTTCCTTTTCCCTTCATTTCACTTAATTTCAGGCGTTCAATTAACCTGCCAAAATTATTAGCAAGCCCAGGTCATTCTAATCGAAAAGAAAGCCTAGATAAATAAAAAACTGTGACAATTGATTGAATGATCAAAATCACAATTATATTATCCTTCACAATAAATTAATTATATCAAATTACATTGTACAAAAAAACTTTTAATAGAATTTATTTTCCAAAATCATCAGCAAACTTCAATAACATCTTTATAAATAGTTATATTATTCACTCTATTTCCCTCTTAGCTGCTACTAGAAAAATCTATTTTTCATCCTAACTTAACACCCGAAAAAAAATCCTAGAATTGTAATTTAATGACGATCATCATTAACTGAAAAATAGCGCCCACCTTTTTTAGTCGACTGCAGTCTGGATGCTTCAAGATACTTTTTAGGCTGCTTATTTTCACTTGGCCACGGCTGTACTCGGTAATCGAAAATACGCTATCTGTTGGAACAATCTTCCCTAGATAAACCATCCCGCTGGATTTGTATCTAACTGCTTAAGTGAATTCTCGTAAGGCTCTAGCAAGACGAAGCTTGACATTCTATTCATTCGTCTATAAACTATTTATATAAAAATAATTTCAAATTTACCGATAAGAATGCCTTCTGTAGCATAAAATATATAACTATAGTTTCAAGAGGTGCTAAAATGAAAAAACAACGACTCAAACTAGATCCTTTTTTACGAGAGAAATTTACCTACCAGGATGATTCTTTTCCATTAGGAGTTTGGCAGGATCAATTCGATCAGGAAAATGGGACCGCTTTAGAATATCATTGGCACGATGCAATGGAATTTACTTTAGTCACCAGCGGTACTGTGGACATTCAGCTAAACAAGCAAACGTCCCGCCTGCATTCTGGTGAATGTGTGTTTATTAATGCCAACACATTGCATGCCATTTCCTTGAATGATCAGGTGGAGCAGGCTAGTATTCTGACAGTGGCTTTTTCACCCACCATTTTGACCGGCGGCATCCAAGGTCGACTATTTAACAAGTACATTCAACCCTTAAATACGACTAATATTGTCGGCAGTGTGTTTAACAGCGAAAAAAAAGAGACGGCTAGACTGCGTAACCTGATGACAAAATTAGCCGCTATAGACACTACCGTCGTTGGCTACGAGCTGGAGCAGCTCTCATTGACGACCTTACTTTGGAAACAATTATTCCAAAGCTTCACCACTGAACGCTTTATCGCACAGCCGCCCAATGAAGAGAAATATGAGCAGCAAATCAAACGAACCATTCAATACATTCAAAACAATTACATGGCTAAAATTACGATCGAAAGTCTTTGCCAAGCCAATGATCTCAGCCGCTCCGAATGCTTTCGCCTTTTCAAGCGCTTCACCGATAAAAAGCCAATTGAATATGTCAATGACTATCGGATGACCATTGCCGTTAACCTGCTCTTAAACACCCATTGGACCATAGATAAAATCGCGCAGCAAAGCGGCTTCCAAAGCGCCAGCTATTTCGGAAAACTATTTAAAGAGCAATTCAATAAAACGCCGCGCAGCTACCGCATCCACCATTCTCAAAAGGAGGAAACATCCCTTGAATAAAATTGCTGTATTAATTCCTTGTTACAATGAAGAAACCACAATTAAAAAAGTCATCGCCGATTTTCAGGAAAACCTGCCTGAAGCAGCCATCTATGTTTACGATAATAACTCTACAGACAACAGCTTTTCTGCTGCTAAAGAAGCTGGCGCCATCGTGAAAAAGGAAGTTCGTCAAGGAAAAGGGAATGTACTCCGGACAATGTTCCGAGAAATCGAGGCGGATTGCTATCTTTTAGTGGACGGGGACGATACTTACCCCGCTCAGTTTGCCAAAAAAATGTGCGAGGAAATTTTGTACAAGCATGCCGATATGGTCATTGGTGATCGTCTCTCTTCTACCTACTTTTCTGAAAACAAGCGGCCCTTTCACAATGTGGGCAATGTTTTCGTAAAGAAGCTTATCAATATTTTTTTCAATGGAAATATTAAAGATATTTTAACCGGCTATCGTGCTCTTAGCCCGCTTTTTGTAAAAAGCATGCCGGTGTTAAGTAAAGAATTTGAGATCGAAACAGAAATGAATATCCATGCCTTAGATAAAAACTTCATCATTTCAAACGTCCCGGTTGATTATCGAGATCGTCCAGACGGCAGCGAATCAAAGTTAAATACGGTCACTGATGGAATCAAAGTCATCCGCACCATTTTCAGCCTATTCAAAAATTATAAACCCTTGCTTTGTTTTTCTGTTCTCGCTTTTTTATTAGCTGTTCTTTCTGCTGGTTTTGGCTTACCAGTAATCATGGATTATTTTAAAACAGGGTTGGTTGAGCGCTTTCCCACCTTTTTGACCGCCATCTTTTTTCTACTTTCAGCACTGCTTTGCTTTTCCTGCGGCTTAATTCTAGATACAGAAAATAAAAAAGCACGCCAAAATTTTGAAACGCAGCTGAACATTTCTTCCTGCTGCTTCATAAGCAGGAAGAAATTTAACCTTACGCTTGATCCTTATCCGCTAAAGTACCTCGTCAATATCTTAAACGAGCGCAAAATACCGTACAGTCCTTTCATTTGGCCAGCTTGTTTCTCATTCACTAAGCTAGTCAAATTGCGGCTGGTATTGCTGCGCTCAACCAAAGCTTCTTTAGCCCTCTCCGTTGTAAAAAACATCGTTTTATATCATCCAGCGACACATCTTATTCCCCTCTCTGCCTACTTAACTTCTCACAAAATTAGACGGTTTAACTATATATATAACCCCAGGCAACTTCAACAGCTCCTTTTTTAGGCACTCTTTTCATCGCTAGTAAAGATAATTCACCAAAATGTAAGTTCTTTAGTGTGATCAAGGATAGATTTCTATATTTGTTCGCAAATCCCAAAAAGTTAATTTTAATACCGATATTACTTTTTCATTATTTATTGCGTTACTTCCTGTTGCTCTAGCGGAAAAAAGATGTTAAAATAAACTCCGGCTATTTTAATGATATACTCATTGAATTATTTTCTTTACCCAATAGTCGAAAATAATACATCCTATTTGGCTGAAACCATTAATGCAGGTACTGAATCATTGGTAATTTCGTATAAATGAAAGAGCTAGGATTATTCAAAGGAGAAGATACAATTGAAGCGTATATTTGTAAAAAAGAAATACCTTATTATCACGATTTTTCTACTTGCCTCAACCTTGATAAACACCCTCTCAGCACATGCAGATGGATGGAAATACTATTATATTGGTGATACTGAGCTTTCCACTGGATCAAACCAGCGCAGAAATGGCTGGCATACAGCTCTATATGAGTTTGATACTGTCCAGGTATTTGCTTATTTGAATAATCCTAAGAAAACAGCAATTACCAATCCACAACCTGGAGAAGACTATCCGCTGATTGCCTTTACCTTTGCTGGTGCCGGTTATACTCCCATGGAAGCTGACTTCAGCTATACTACGAGTAAAGATATCATGCTCGACAATTCTTTGATCGGTCACGTGTACACGACCTATTCCAATCTCGGCTTCACACAAATAGCTAAATTTGATAGCCCCAACGCAGAGTTAGTACGAACTTACGAAAACATCACTATCGAGTCAAGTGTTTCTTACTACCTGCAATTTGGAAGCGTAGATTTAACTAAAAGACCGCAAATAACTGTACTAAGGACTGCTACCCTAAATGGTCACGAATATACTTTGTATAACGCTGGTACTCCTTATCTTCATTCAGATCTATCTACCTACGATATGACTGGTTATGTGCTTGGCGGTCCGATCACATGGCCTAGCGACGGTATGTACGGTCTTACCCGAGTGACCGAACCCGGTATTCCTAATAATGGTGTTTATATTAAAGACTCTGCTGTGATTAGTAGTAAAAAGACAAAAGCACCCGCAGGTCCGGTTACTGTACGTTATCTTGATGAAAATCAACAACCCATCCATGACGAAAAAAAAGTTTATGGCCTAGTTGGAAATCCTTACGATGCTTCAACTGATGAATACAAATTAACTATTGACGGGTATTCGTTAGATGAGAGCAAGCTGCCTGCAAACGCCTTAGGAACATTCACTTCCAATGGGCAAACTGTTACCTATCTTTATACAAAAAATAAAGTAGCAGCTAAGAATGTCACTGTTCAATATGTCGATCAGGAAGGAAAACAAATTCACGATCCACAAACAATCAGCGGCTTTATCGGCGACAGCTATGATGCTTCTTCAGATAAATACAAATTAGCCATCGACGGGTATTCCTTAGACGAGTCTAAGCTACCCGAAAACATTAACGGAACTCTATCTGACCAAGAGCAGTCGGTTACCTTCGTCTACTCTAAAAACCAAGTGAAGGCTAAAGATGTCACTGTTCATTATGTCGATCAAAAAGGAAAACAAATTCACGATCCACAAACAATCAGCGGCTTTATCGGCGACAGCTACGATGCTTCTTCAGATAAATACAAATTAGCTATCGACGGGTATTCCTTAGACGAGTCTAAGCTACCCGAAAACATTAACGGAACTCTATCTGACCAAGAGCAGTCGGTTACCTTCGTCTACTCTAAAAAACAAGTGAAGGCTAAAGATGTCACTGTTCATTATGTTGATCAAAAAGGAAAACAAATTCACGATCCGCAAACAATCAGCGGCTTTATCGGCGACAGCTATGATGCTTCTTCAGATAAATACAAATTAGCCATCGACGGGTATTCCTTAGACGAGTCTAAGCTACCCGAAAACATTAACGGAACTCTATCTGACCAAGAGCAGTCGGTTACCTTCGTCTACTCTAAAAACCAAGTGAAGGCTAAAGATGTCACTGTTCATTATGTCGATCAAAAAGGAAAACAAATTCACGATCCACAAACAATCAGCGGTTTTATCGACGACAGTTATGATGCTTCTTCAGATAAATACAAATTAGCTATCAATGGTTATTCCTTAGATGAGTCTAAGCTGCCAGAGAATATCAAAGGAATTTTTTCGGATAAAGAGCAGTCAGTTACCTTTGTCTACAAAAAAATAGACGATCCGGTGACAGCCAAAAAAGGGACGGTAATTACTCAGTATATCGACGAGACTGGTACACCGCTTTTTCCAGAGGAAGCTCAAAGTGGACGGTTAGGTGAAAAATATACTACTACCGCAAAAAGCATTGATGGTTATGAACTAAATCAAAGCAAGCTTCCCAAAAATGCTGATGGCCTTTTTACTGAAAAGCCGATTACAGTTACTTACGTCTATGCTAAGCAGCAAAAACCAGTAATCACTGACAAGTCTACCCCCACTCCTGCGGGTAAAGAGGCGCTGTCCACCTATTCAAATACACTGCTTCCAAAAACCGGTGAAAACAACTCCACTGTTCTCACTTTGTTGGGATTAGTGATTCTGCTTTTGGCAGGTGTATTTATTTATAGAAGGAAAAAGAAGCAGTAACTTAATAACCAAACAGCCTACTTTCTCTTCAAGTAGGCTGTTTTAGCTTAATTTTAACAAAAGCTATGTTGTTAAAAATTGACCCTTCTTTTATTTATTCGTATTCTTATACCAGAAGGATGTGGTTTCATGTACTCATTACTGAAGAAGATTATCACTGAAAAAGATATTCAGCGTCAGGTTTCTCTGCTGGAGCAGCTGCTTAACCATCCCAATATCACAGTAAAAGAGCTTGCTCAAGAAATTCATACCACTCAACGAACGATTTTTTCTGACCTACAGCTTATTCGTGATCAGCTGCCAGCTGGTTGGCAAATCGACTCCAGCAGCCAAGGTATCCAGCTGATTAATGAAGAAAAACAGTTAGCAACTGATTTATGGTCTTTGTTTCTGCCCCAATCAGTCAGCGTTCAGTTTATTAAATCTCTATTTTTCACCAGAGAATTGAGTACCGCCAAATTTCTGCAGGAAAATGGTCTTTCCTTAGAAACCTTGAAACGGCATACCGGAAAAATTAATAAGCATTTGAAGCCTTACCATATTCAAATTAAGCTGACGGCTAAAACGGCACAGCTGGCAGGCGACGAAAGTTCCATTCGCATCTTTTTTCATCGCCTGCTAATACCCTTTACCCATAACAATTATTTTTTTGAGGACTATGCGATCCATGAGGAGCACTATTCCCAATATTTGAAGCAGCTCAATCAATCGCCGTTAGCCGTAGAGACTGAGCAAATTTTTGGTACCTGCTGGTTTTTCATTAACGCTATTCGTGTTAAGGCGAATTGCCGAATTGACGAATTTCCCTTCAATGAAAAAGATCCCTTGTATCAGCTTTATCAGCTGCCTTTAGCTGAGCTGTATAAAAAAGAAGGTGTCTATTTAAAAGAAGAAGAAAGCTTTTTTGCCTTTTTCTGTTTTTTAGAAAGCTGGAATTACAACAACTCCTTTGGCGAAGCCCTTGCCTTAGCCCAGCATTATCCTACGTTAGCTGCTGTTGCCGCTCAGCTGACAGAACAGGTCGCTAATCAAACTCAGATTTCCCTTCAGCAATCACAGCTGGCGGAAAATCTTTTGCTGCTGCTGTTGAAATACAGTGAATCTACCTGGCTGTCAGAACAGTTTCAGCTGGAATATCAGGAGCTACTGACGGAACGAAAGAACGATGATCGCTACCGGAGTGATGAAGAGCTTTTGCCGATCCTTCAACCGATTCTTCAATTGGATAATCCAGTTTATTTACTGAATCTGATCGCACTTTTGGAGCAGCAAGCCTTGTTTGCTCTGCAGCCGCAAATCATGACAGTTTATTTTATTTTCCAAGGAGAGCCGGCCTGGAAGGTTTTTCTGCAGCAGGAGCTGACTGACCTGTTGGGCCGCCGGGTGCATTTACAGAATCTTGAAGCCTTTCAGCTGCAAAGTGTTGCCTTTAAGCCGCAGGATATCATTGTCTCCAACCTTCCTTTAGAAGCCGTGCCCGTACCGGTGGTTTATATCTCGACGATTCCAACAAAAAATGAGCTGCGGCAGTTAACCGAGCTCACTTTAGAACATTATTTATAATTAGCTAAGATCGCTGGAAGTTTGGCTTTGACTGCGGACAATCCGTTTTGTCAGGCCTTTTTCCATTTCTACGATCAAGAACAACAATGCCGCATTGGCAAAGACTATCAGCTGCTGCGTGCCGCTTAAGGTGGTCGTTCCTACCCATTGCTGCATTATTGGCAAAAAGAGTACCGCCGATTGCAGAACCGTCAGAATACCTAATGAAAGAAATAGCGGTCGATTCTGGAACAAGCCCTTGTTAATCGAAGGATTGGTCAATTCGCGACAGTTAATCATATAAACTGCTTGTGCCAACACAATGTTTTGCAGAAGGATCGTCTGCTGTAAGGCTTGTCCTTCAAACTGCATCGCTAAAAAGTACGCCGGCACCATAATCAACAATGACACATAGATAACTCTAAATAAACTGTAAGCTGATAAGATTCCTTCATTAGCTGCTCGCGGCGGCCGATTCATACTGTCCTTGCCCGCCTTTTCAAAGCCTAAAGCATAAGAAAGCGTGATAGTTGTTACCATGTTCACCCACAAAATTTGAATCGGAGTTAACGGTAATGGACGGTTCATTAATAGAGCAAAAATAACTACTAGCCCCTGGGCTAAAGCGGTTGGCAGGAAGAAGTTGATGGTCTTCTTCAGGTTGTCAAAAATCTTCCGCCCTTCCTTAACCGCTTTGGCAATTGTGTGGAAATTATCATCTGCCAACACCATATCCGCTGCCTGTTTGCTAACCTCACTGCCTTTGATTCCCATAGCAATCCCAATGTCCGCCTTCTTCAGTGCTGGTGCATCATTCACTCCATCACCAGTCATACCCACCACTTCGCCGTTGGCCTGTAATGCACTAACAATCCTCAGCTTGTGTTCTGGTGTGGTCCGAGCAAAGACATCTACCTTTTGTACCTGCTTTGCCAGCTCCTCCTCACTTAATTGATTTATTTCAACGCCCTCTAAAACCGTATCAGTATGCTTCAGTCCAATTTCCTTACCAATTGCTTTCGCGGTATCCTTGTGATCACCAGTAATCATCTTCACAGCAATTCCAGCTGCCTGACAATCCTTCACGGCCTGGATCGCACTAGCTTTTGGCGGATCAATAATTCCTGCCAGGCCCGCAAAGGTTAGGTCCGTCAATGCTTCATGGGTCAGTTCCTGTTTTTCTGACACCTCTTTAAAAGCAAAACCTAAAACCCGTTGCCCCTGCTGAGCAAATTGCGATGCCTTTTTCTGCCAATTCCGTTTTTCTTCTTTCGTCAAATTCGCCTTACTTAGTAAAACCTCTGGTGCTCCTTTAACAAATACCACTGCCTGACCACCTTCTGGATGAAGTGTCGCCATGTATTTGTAGCTGGAGCTGAAAGGAATTTTACTTTTAACGTCTTTCAAGGTCACTGTCTGATCCTGATCCTCTACATAGTGCAGCAGAGCCAGTTCAGTCGGATTTCCTTTTAAGTCAGCAACCACTTGATCATCTGCCAGCTTCAGCTCTTGGCAGTTATTCATGATCTCTAGAACTCTTGCTTCCTTTTGCGTTGCCACATTTACTACCGTCATCTCATTTTTAGTCAACGTTCCGGTCTTATCTGAACAAATCACCGTCATGGAGCCCAACGTTTCCACAGAAGGCATGCTCTTGATAATCGCATTTTCCTCAGACATTTCCTTGACACCCATCGACAAAATCATTGTTAAAACAGCTGGTAAACCTTCTGGGATCATCGCCACTACTAACGCAATCATTGCTGAGAACATCAGCTGCCATTCCATTCCGTAACGGAAGGTGGTAAAGAATAGTAAGAAAATAATCAGTACGATAATTCCTCGGAAAATCTGTTGGTTCAGTTGGTGAATCTTCTTCACTAACGGTGTTGTTTGCTGCTGAACCGATTGTAATGCCTGATTGATTTTCCCAATCTCTGTTGCATCTCCTGTCTCAACCACCATCCCCAAAGCCGAACCCGTTTGAACTAATGTCCCCGAAAAAGCCATATTCTTCTGATCACCAGCTGGTACCTCCTCTGCCAGTACAGCTGTATTTTTCTCAGCCGCCTCCGACTCACCAGTTAAGATCGACTCTTCAATCAATAAGTCATGAACCTCAATCAACCGAAGATCCGCCGGCACTACATCGCCGGCCTTCAAAGCTACGATGTCTCCTTGAACCAGCTCCTCAGTCGAAACCGTCTGCTTAATCCCTTCAATTAAAACTACTATCTCCTGCCCCATCATCTGCTTTAAGCCATCCAGCGATTCCTCCGCTTTACGCTCCTGCCAGTATCCCACAAGGCCATTCACGACAACTACTAAGAAAATAATTCCACCCTCGACATACTCACCTGTTCCAGCTTTCAAAACCGCCGCGGCCAACAAAACCAGCATCAATAAATCAGTAAAATGCTTCAAAACCTTTTGCCACGGCTTCAGCTGTTTGCGCTCCTGCAGCTTATTGCTGCCATTTTCCTCCAGCCGCTGACTTCTTTCTGCTGGAGATAATCCAGCTATAGTTGTATTTATTTGCTTCATGATGTCTGTACTTGTTACTTGATACCACTTCATGAGACCTGCCCCCTCTTTTGGTTGATAGCCTTAGTATAGAGGCAATCAACCTTTGAAAAGGGTCGATAATTTCAGACAGGTATGAAAAAAATGGTTAAAAAGGACGCCTTCCTATATCGGAAAGCGCCTTTGATAATTACTATAGATGGACTCACTAAAACACTAAAGTATCCATCCTTGGTGCTTTGATAATTTTTTGAATATGCCCATCCTTCATTACGATCGCTCGCGAAGACTGACTGGCCAGCTCCAAATCATGGGTTACCATGACAATTGTTTTACCTTTTTCAACTAGTTCCTGCAATATTTCCATAACAAGTAAGCGGGAATGAGTATCTAAGGCACTAGTCGGTTCATCCAAAAATATAATCTCTGGATCAGCTAAAATCGTCCGCCCAATCGCAACCTTCTGCTGCTCCCCACCAGATAAAGCATCAATGGATTGATGCAATTCTGCTTTCAACTCAAGCCGTTGAGCCAATTCATAGACTGTCTGCCGTTTGATTCTATGCCAATTTAAGGTTCCTGCCAATACCATATTGTCGTAAGCAGATAATGAAGGAATTAACTGAAACTGTTGAAAAATGAAACCAATTTCTTTTCGCCGGAATTTTGCAAGCTTGGCAGCATTCCAGCTATAGGGAGATTTCCCCTTGATTAACACTTCTCCTTTTGTTGGCGGCAGCAAGCTTGATATGCAATAAAGTAAGGTCGTTTTGCCCGATCCAGACGGTCCTACAATTGAGATAAACTCCCCCTGCTTTACTTCAAAGGAAATATCATCCAGTACCTGCAGCAGATTCCCTTTGGCAAGTTCAATATCTTTTTTTAGATTGGTAATTGAAATAACTGTCTGACTCATTTTCTCAACTCCTGAAGATTGATTTTTTAGTTAATTAACCCATGTAAGCTTTAATCGACTGCCGTTCTACAAAGTAGATGAGGGCAAAACATAAGAAAAACAGTGAAAATATACCCAACGATAGTAAAATATTGAATGACCAGTTTGCCTTAAAAATGTCACCACCGCCAAGATAGGCCACCCGTAGCAACGGCACTGCGAACAAGAAAGTTCCAAATAACGTGATCAAAATTGAAATGACGGAAACCGTACCAATTTCTATTAGCTTTAGATTGAATATCCAGTTAGGAGTACAGCCTGAGAAAAAGTACTCCTCTGATTCGGTTTTGGTTTTTAATTTAAAGAGGCAAATGGAGGTAATAATATTAGCTAAACTGATGACTATCGGTGCACCAAATACAAATACCAGGCTGATAATCAAGTCGTAAATATAGGTATCATCATTCATCCCATCCACTAACAATTTAGTATTAAGGAAGAGTGCGACAAAATTCCCCACTAATAAAATGATTATGCTAAGCGGCCGGCTTAACTTAACAAGACCTTCTACGTTGTATTGCAGATTATAAAAGGCTGAACGGATTCTTGGATGCCTAGTCATAGATGGCACATCAACAATCTTATTCACTAGACCGTTAAATAGTGGTCGCATCAAAAAATTCAGCCCAATGATTAATGTAAGCCACACCAGCAGCAGGAGACTCATGGAATTGTTCATACTGCTGTTATACTCATTCATTACGCCTGGATCCGGTACTTCCTTAACATATAGAAGCAACGTTGCACCTATACTTGTTAAAAGTGCCATTAACCCAATCACTCGACCGCCGTTTTTCGATTTACCTAAGCGATTATAGGAAGATAGACTCCCGTTTCGCTGCTTGAAGCTTTTAAGACAATAGCGCATACAGGTAAAAATAATAAGGAATGTTTGAATGGCCATCACAGCAACTACTACCCTCTCTGAAAAATGTAAAGGCAATTCGGAGAGCGTCTGACTGGCAGAATCCACAGGTAAAACAGCTAAAAATAATTGGGCAACCTTGAAAGAAAATAAACTCCCAGCAGCTGCTCCTATCAGACCTATCAGCATCATCTGTCCAGTCATTAAAAAACTCAGCTGCACAGGCGAGCTTCCTAAAAGAAGCAGAATATCATTTATATCATCAAAAAGATCAATACATTGTTTCATGGCATTAGTTGTCAAAATGCATAAAACAATCCCCCCAATAAAAATCGGCATTTGCAGAAAAGCACCATAATCAACCGCTGCATCAGCACCCGCACGATTTACTGCAGCCATCAAAATAAGTGCTGCCCCAAAAATTAAGCCCGAAACAAAGAAAATAGGGATAACCGACAGCCAAATCTGCCAATGCTGCAGAAATTGCTTCACAATTAACTTAACCATTTGTTAGCCTCCTTGCTTGAGAATTGTTCACTAGATAGTGGTTAAGAATTATATTTTTGTTACCTTTTTTGGTTAACGCTGGTTTTCATCACCCACTTTCGAATACATCTACACCGAAAAAAACGTTATCAATAAAAATTCAAACAGTCTTCTAAGATCACTAAAAGTATAATCCCCTATAAATCTTTTTTCACGATTCTCCAGCCCCATTTTATTCTGCAACTTTAGACTCACGAAAAAGAGCGTGCCTCCCATGAATCACTTATCAATAAAACTGCAAAAAAACCTAGCACGAGTGAATTTATCCACTCATGCTAGGTTTTCGAAAAAATTATTTGGCTTAACGTTGTAATACGTCGTTTCTGCTATCAAACACTATTTAATTAACTAGTCAGCTCACTCCGATTGAAGGCTTGCTAGAAAAAAATCGAGCATTTCGAAAACATTAATAACTTACTATTCCACTTCAGATTGAACTTCTTTGTAAAGATCATCTCTGTGGCCACTTGTTGCAAGTTTAGACAATGCTGCAGAAGCAGTGTGATCAAAGCCGGCTTCTTTTGAATTACTTAATTCCCATACACCTGAAGAGAATGGTGTTTCAAAATCGCCTGCAGAAGTATTTTCAATAGTTACTTCATATTTACCATCTTTAAGAGCAACAGTTGCAGTCATATAGTCGCTAGCTTTACCATATTTAAGTTCGCCATCATTTGCGGTTACAGCTTTAGAAGTTGATGCATCTGGTGCTGCAAACAAAGCAACTTTATCTGTGATATTTACTGTTTTGTCACCATCAAACATAGCTTTTGAAAGAGCGATGCCATCTTTAGATTCTGGTGCGAAATACCAACCCTTCATGCCTGATGCTGCATGCATAAAGGCAAAGTGAAGATAACCTTCCTCTTTAGCAGCAGGTACTTCAAAGGTAACTGAATCACCTGGTTTAGTAATATCTACTGCTGTTTTATCTGCGTTTGAATCTTTACCAATAATTTCACCAGCTTGTGCTTTAACTTCTGATGTTTTACTTGAACTCATGCTTGTTGATTGACTTGTAGCTGCGGAATCCTTTGAGCTGTTACTTGATGATGAACCACTTGGACCACAAGCTGCTAATAATAAAAGTAATGATGCGAAGGAAACTCCTCCAATTAATGCCTTTTTAATCATAATACTTCATCTCCTAAAAATTTCTAAATCTTAATTCGTTTGTAGTTTATTCCTAGAGATGAATAAATGCAATTAACTTGATCAGCAATTTTTTTATTAGTCAGGTGTTACTTAGTAGCTTCATTTCTGTTAAAAAAGGCAGCAAATATAATAGAACGCTTTTATGGTCAAAAAATGTAGATTGGATTAATCAGGTTGAAAAAAAGATGCTTATTCGTCCCAATCAACTAAAGCATTTAGTATTCGATGGACTATTTAATTATTAAGAAATCTTAAAAAACAGTTTCTAATTGCCTTCTATTTCATTAGATTATTACACTTTGAAATACTTTAAAACTGGATGAATTAGTTCTAAATTATGGTTCATTCATTTTGTAAAACATTCATTCCATAGAACAGAATCAAACTAGCCTAAACTCTCGGCACTATCTTCCTCAATATAAAGTTTCACTGAAAAGCCAAAAAAAGACACCTTCCAAATGGAAAGTGCCTTTGATCTTCTGTAGAAACGAATTAACGTTTTGAGAATTGGCTCGCTTTGCGGGCTTTTTTCAAACCTGGTTTCTTACGCTCAACCATACGTGAATCACGAGTAAGTAATCCAGCGCGTTTTAATGGAAGACGGAAGTCAGGATCAACTTCTAGTAACGCACGAGCGATACCATGACGGATAGCGCCTGATTGTCCAGCGTAGCCTCCGCCGTTTACATTTACGAATACATCGTATGAACCAGCAGTTTCAGTTACACCAAATGGTTGGTTGATAACTAAACGTAGGTCAGCATGTGGAATATATTCTTCAACGTCTTTTTTATTTACAGTAATTTTACCAGTTCCTGGTACTAAACGTACGCGAGCAACTGCATTTTTACGACGGCCTGTGCCGCTATATTGTACTTGTGCCAATGAATTTCCCTCCTGTTAAATTAAGTTTGTGATGTCTAAAACTTCTGGTTGTTGTGCTTCATGTGGATGAGTTGCTTCACCATAAACGTGAAGTTTCATTCCTTGTTTGCGTCCTAGAGTGTTCTTAGGCAGCATACCTTTAACAGAAGTTTCAATCAAACGGCGAGAATTTTTAGCACGTAATTCGCCTGCAGAGACTGATTTCAATCCGCCTGGGTACATTGAGTGACGGTAGTACATCTTGTCTGAAGCCTTATTACCTGTTAATTTCACCTTGTCAGCATTAATTACGATTACAAAATCTCCAGTATCTACATGTGGTGTGAATGTTGGTTTATTTTTACCACGTAAGATAGAAGCAACTACAGTTGAAAGACGTCCCATAGGAACATCGGTTGCGTCTACTACGTACCATTTACGTTCTACTTCGCCTGGCTTAGCCATATATGTTGTGCGCACGATTTCTTCCTCCAATTTCAATTTCGAATGTTTGACAAACACTTGAGTTTCCGGGGCTCTCGTGGGGCAAACAATACCATTTACCATAATACTTCCTAATGCCCGTCCTGTCAACGTTTTTCTGCTGTCTTTACAAAGTTTTTTCCAATCTTTTTCTTTATCTACTATACAATTACGCGTGAACTAAAATGCATAAAAAGACACTAAATCAAAATATTTTTGTATAAATATTTAAAAAGTGCTTGATTTTTGTATTTTATGGTGCTAAGATAACCTCAACACAAAATTAGAGTTCAATGAAAAAGGGAGTTTTCAGGATGAAAGAAAAAGTAATTTTAGCTTATTCAGGTGGTTTAGACACTTCAGTTTCTATTAAATGGTTAGTTGACGAAGGCTACGATGTCGTGGCATGTTGTTTGGATATTGGTGAAGGCAGAGATACTGAATTCATCAAAAACAAAGCGTTACAAGTAGGTGCTTCTGCTTCTTACGCAATTGATGCCAGAGAAGAATTTGCCCAGGACTTTGTTTTAGTCGCTTTGCAGGGAAATACTTACTATGAGAATTCATACCCATTGGTTTCTGCTCTGTCTCGTCCATTGATTTCGAAAAAATTGGTTGAGCTGGCTCACCAAACCGGCGCTACTACGATCGCTCATGGCTGTACAGGTAAAGGAAATGACCAAGTACGTTTTGAAGTTTCCATCGCAGCACTTGATCCAAACTTAAAGATCATTGCTCCAGTTCGGGAGTGGAAATGGTCTAGAGAAGAAGAAATCAACTACGCGGCTGAAAAAGGCGTTCCAATCCCAGCCGACTTAGATAATCCTTACTCAATCGACCAAAACTTGTGGGGTCGGGCTTGTGAGTGTGGTATTTTGGAAGATCCTTGGGCAACACCGCCGAAAGGTGCTTATGATATCACAGCCGAATTAGAAGAAACTCCAGATGTACCGACTATTATGGAAATCACCTTCGAAAAAGGAGTTCCAGTGGCTCTAGACGGCGAAGAAATGCTATTGTCTGATTTGATCATGAACCTGAATGCCGAAGCAGGCAAACATGGGATTGGCCGGATCGACCACATTGAGAACCGTTTAGTTGGGATTAAGTCACGGGAAGTTTACGAATGTCCAGCTGCAACTGTTTTAATGGCCGCTCATAAAGAACTAGAAGATTTGACTTTTGTAAGAGAAATGGCGCATTTCAAACCAATCATCGAGCAAAAATTAGGTCAAATGATCTACGACGGCTTATGGTTTAACCCAATCATGGATGCTTTAAAAGCCTTCTTAGCTGAATCACAAAAAGTAGTGAATGGTGTTCTGCGGGTAAAATTATTCAAAGGCAATGTCATTGTTGAAGGACGGAAGTCTAACAACAGCTTATATAATGAAAACTTAGCGACTTATACTTCTGCTGATACCTTTGATCAAGATGCAGCAATCGGCTTCATTAAATTATGGGGTCTGCCAACGAAGGTAAACGCTGAAGTACAGGCAAGCAACAAACAACCTAGTTTATAAGAACTTGCAAGGTGAACCAGATGTGAGGCAGCTTTTACTTGCCGGTAAATAAGGCTGTCCGGTTCACATCTTGCCATTGCTCTTAGGTGAGTTTCTTTTCCTGCAAGGAAATAAGGAAACCAGCAATGTGTTTCATCCTGAGGTATCTGAGAAGATGCCTCCTCCCAAACAATCAAGATCGCTTATCGGTCTTTGGCTTCATGGACGGCCCTTGTTCATGGAGCTTTTTTTGAATAAAAATGTAAAAGCCTGTTTTCATTTAACAAGAAAACAGCTAGTCTAATAGTAGGAACTTTATTAAGAAGCGGAGGAACACATTTATGGCAAAGCTTTGGGGCGGTCGTTTTGATGGCAAAAATGAAGCGTGGATTGATGCATTTGGCGCATCGATTCCTTTTGATCAACAATTAGCTAAACAAGATATCACAGGAAGTCTGGCTCACGTCAAGATGTTAGGTGAAACTGGAATTATTTCTGAAGAGGATGCAGCAGCGATTACAGCTGGATTACAAACGTTAGCAGAAAAACTAGCGAACAACGAATTGATTTTCACCATTGAAAATGAAGATATTCACCTAAATCTGGAAAAAATGCTGCACGACGAAATTGGGCCGGTAGCCGGTAAGCTGCATACCGCCCGCAGCCGGAACGACCAGGTAGCAACTGATATGCATTTATACTTAAAGGAACATGTGCAAGACATCATTGAGAAGATTACTACCTTCCGAGAAGTGCTAGTTGCAAAAGCGGAAGAGCATACTGAAACCATTATGCCTGGTTACACTCACCTGCAGCATGCCCAGCCGATTTCTTTTGGTCACCACTTAATGGCTTATTACAATATGCTGACTCGTGATCAGGAACGTTTAACAGAGAGCCTGAAACGAATTGACCTTTCTCCATTAGGGTGTGCAGCCTTGGCTGGAACCACCTTCCCGATTGATCGACAAATGACAGCCAATGAATTAGGCTTTGGCGGCATTTACAGCAACAGCTTAGATGGGGTTAGTGATCGTGATTTTATTTTGGAATTTTTGAGCAATAGTTCCATTCTAATGATGCATTTATCTCGTTTCTGCGAGGAAATTATTTTGTGGTGCAGCCATGAATTTAAATTTGTGGAATTAACAGATACGTTTTCTACTGGCAGCTCAATTATGCCGCAAAAGAAAAATCCTGACATGGCCGAACTGATTCGTGGTAAGTCAGGACGTGTGGTAGGCGATCTAATCGGCTTGTTAACTGTAATGAAGGGTTTACCGCTGGCTTACAACAAAGACCTGCAGGAAGACAAAGAGGGCATGTTTGACACGGTTCATACCGTAGCAACCAGTCTAGAGATTATGACTGGCATGATTGATGCTATGAAGGTTCACACTCAAACGATGCATGATGCCACTGAAAAAGATTTCTCCAACGCGACTGAACTGGCTGATTATCTAGCAACTAAAGGGATTCCCTTCCGCCAAGCTCATGAAATTGTCGGCAAGCTGGTCTTAAGCTGTACGCAAAAAGGAATTTATCTGCAGGATGTTCCCTTAGAAGAATACCAAGCCATCTCAGAATTAATTGAGGAAGATATTTATGATACTTTAGCCTCTAAAACAGCTGTAGTTCGCCGGACGTCATTAGGCGGCACCAGCTTTGAACAAGTGGAATGGCAAGTCCAAGAAGCCAAAAAAGCGCTGAATAAATAGAAAAACCTGGGCAGTCGTCAATTTTTTGACAACCGCTCAGGTCTTTTTTGTCACTTGTTCTTTTTGCAGTAAATCACTTGATGAATCACTGCTAAAAGAAAAAATCAATTATGCATCGATTTCAGGTGCTTTGCCTAATTTTGCTTGCAGCATCCAAATTTTCTTCTCTACATCTGTCTTGTATTCAATAAAGATATCTTGCGTGCAATCGTCGCCTTCTTCACCAGTTACATCGATTCCTTTTTGGTAAAGGTCTGCTAAGTAACGGTATCCTTTAACTAAGATTTCCATCCGTTCTGGAATAGTACGATCCCAACGGCCTTTTTCATCTTCAATTCCAGTATGCTCTGCCCATTCGCTTAACGTTGAGAAAGGAGACCCATCCAAAGTAATTAAACGTTCTGAAATCACATCCAATTGGTCATTAATTTCATCCATGTAATCGTCCATCAATGGGTGCAATGTTAAAAATTCAGGTCCGCGCATATACCAGTGTGTTTGGTGAATAACTACTGAAAATTGACTTAAATCCGCTACCAGTTGATTCAATACTTCTTTTGTTTTTTCAAACTTCATAAATGCATTCCTCCTAAATTTTGTCTCAATAAAAGCATAGTATACTTTGGCAAAAAGTACAAAGAATTTGATAATTTTTTTTGTATTTTGCGTATCTTCTTTTAAAAAGGAGGATTTACACGATGCAATTTCTTTTGTTTATTATCGGAACAATTATCGGCTCATTCCTTTGTTTGGTAGTCGACCGACTGCCTAAGCAACAATCGATTCTTTTTCCGGGCTCTCACTGTACGTATTGTAATCAAACTTTGCGACCGTTGGAGCTGATTCCAGTCATCTCGATTATTTTGCAGGATTTTCGCTGCAGCCATTGTCATCACAAGCTGCCTCTGCGGTATCTTTTTTGCGAAGTATTCGTCGGATGCCTGTTTGTCCTTTTCTTATCAGAGTTAACTTGGCAAAATCTCTGGCTGCTCTTTTGGGTGCTAAGCAGTTTTACGCTAGCATTGATCGATTACGATACGTTTTTAGTGGAAGGTAATCTTTTACTTTTTAGTGGTTCGCTGCTGATTATTGGTGCTTTATTTCTCAGCTGGTCGCTGCACTGGACTTATCCGTTGATTATGATTGCCAGTTTTTATTTGCTGCAGCGACTGATGCCTGACAGCATGGGCAGTGGGGATTTATGGATCATTGCCCTTTGGAGTCTGTTTTTAAAGATCGATGAGCTGCTGCTTATTTTGATCATAGCTTCTGGCAGCGGAATTCTTTTTTACAGTTTGCAACAGCTGCGAAAGAAAAATATAACTGAAATTCCTTTTGTCCCCTTTTTATTCTTCGCACTTCTTATACTGCTGCTCATAAAAAAAGCCTAGAACAAAATTATGCTCTAGGCTTGCTTCTATTTCCAATTTTTGCGAATAAATCCAGCTCGGCCGGAGCCTTCACTGTACATTTTGTAATGCATTTTATTCTTCTTATAGTAATCTTGGTGGTAATCTTCAGCTGGATAGAAGGTTTTGGCTGGTTCAATCGACGTTACGATTGGTTTGTCAAAACGTCCGCTAGCCTGCAAGCGTTCCTTAGATGCTTCAGCGACTTCCTTTTGCTCAGGAGAATTGTAGAAAATAACCGGGCGGTAAGAATCTCCACGATCGGCAAATTGCCCAAAAGCATCAGTTGGATCGGTTTGCTGCCAATAAATTTCGACTAGTTGTTCATAAGAAATTATATCAGGATCAAAGGTAATCTCTACGGCTTCGGTATGTCCCGTTAGACCAGATCCCACCTGTTCATAGGTTGGGTTCGGTACATGTCCACCAGTATAACCAGAAACAACTGCCTTAATTCCTGGCATTTGATCAAACGGCTTCACCATACACCAAAAACAGCCACCTGCAAAAATTGCTTTTTCTTCTGCCATTGCATTCATCCCCTTTGTCTCTATCATAGTCCCTTTTATTTGAAATGAAACAAATTTGCTCATGAATGGAAAGAATTTATAAATATGCTGTCAATAGAGTAACTCTATCTATGGAATTTATTTTTCGTACGCATACCATCCAACTATACTTTTCTATTGAATTATTTGTTGCTAAGCAGTAATTTTCTTCTATTTTACTATCACTGCCAAAAGTTGGACTGGCAGCTAACTCTTTTCTTGGAATTCATTTTTCCAAAAAGCAAGAAAAATGAGTTCTATTTTCGTACGCTTACCATCCAACTATACTTTTCTATTGAATTATTTGTTGTTAAGCAGTATTTTTCTTCTATTTTATTATCACTGCCAAAAGTTGGACTGGTAAAAAGGACCTGCCCAAATGAATTGAGCAGGTCCTTTATCTTTTAGCCTAATGGATTGTTTAAAGCATCTTCAGCAGCTAATTGGGCTTCAATATCAGAGATACTGTAGACATTTTCACTGGCTACGACAACTTCTTTTGGTTCCATATTGCGGTAACGAGCCATACCAGTACCGGCAGGAATAATCTTACCGATAATAACATTCTCTTTCAATCCAAGTAATGGATCTTTCTTACCACGGATCGCAGCATCGGTTAAGACACGCGTTGTTTCTTGGAAGGATGCAGCTGACAAGAAGCTGTTAGTTTCCAAGGAAGCTTTGGTAATACCTAGCAAGACTGGACGAGATGTCGCAGGTGAGCCACCAGCTACCAATGTATTGTAGTTACGGTCTTTAAAGTCGGCAATATCCATTAATGTACCTGGTAAGATATCAGAATCACCTGGATCCATTACGCGGACTTTACGCAACATTTGACGAACCATTACTTCAATATGCTTATCGCCGATTTCTACCCCTTGCATCCGGTAAACACGCTGTACCTCACGCAACAGGTAAGTTTCAACTGAGATCACGTCACGCACTTGCAATAAGTGTTTCGGATCAATTGAACCCTCTGTTAACGGTGCACCACGGTGTACAATATCACCTTCTACAACTCTCATACGAGAAGTATAAGGGACAGTGTAAGTTCGAGTATCAGTTTCACCTTTAACGGTTACTTCTTTTGAACGTGTAGCAGCATCTTCAACAATTTCAGATACTTCACCTGTTACTTCAGTGATAACCGCTAAACCTTTAGGATTACGTGCTTCAAAGATTTCTTGGACACGAGGAAGACCTTGAGTAATATCGTCTCCCGCAACCCCGCCGGTATGGAAGGTACGCATGGTCAACTGAGTACCAGGTTCACCGATAGATTGAGCAGCGATAGTACCAACTGCTTCACCAACTTCAACGTCATCGCCAGTAGCCAAGTTACGGCCGTAGCAATGTTTACATACACCATGTTTAGTGTTACATGTAAAGACAGAACGGATCGTTACTTTTTCAACACCTGCATCAAGCATGCGTTTTGCGTCTGCTTCAGTAATTAACGTATCACCTGGCAACAGTACTTCGCCTGTTTCAGGATGCATAACAGTTTTTTGTGTGTAACGTCCGACTAAGCGCTCTTCTAATGATTCGATAATTTCGTTGCCTTCGCGAATCGCTGAGATTTCCAAACCGCGGTCAGTTCCACAGTCGTCTTCACGAACGATAACATCTTGGGCCACGTCAACCAAACGACGAGTCAAGTAACCAGAATCGGCTGTTTTCAAGGCCGTATCAGTCATCCCTTTACGAGCTCCGTGAGTGGAGATAAACATTTCCAAGACGGACAACCCTTCACGGAAGTTTGAAATGATCGGCAATTCCATGATTTGTCCATTCGGAGCGGCCATCAATCCACGCATACCAGCAAGCTGAGTAAAGTTGGAGATGTTACCACGGGCACCAGAATCAGACATCATGAAGATTGGGTTTTTCGCATCTAAGGATTCCATCAGTTTTTGTTGAATGGCATCTTTAGCAGCGTTCCAAACACCAATTACGCGTTCATAACGTTCGTCATCAGTAATCAAACCACGACGGAATTGTTTTGTAATGACACCGACCTGCTCATGAGCTGCATCGATGATTTCTTGTTTTTCAGCCAAGGCCATGATGTCAGCAATCCCAACAGTCATACCAGCCATAGTTGAATGCTTATACCCTAGATCTTTCATGCGGTCCAACATCATAGACGTGTCTGTTACTTTGAAACGCTTGAAGACTTCAGAGATAATGTTTCCTAAGTTTTTCTTCTTGAACGGCAAGATAATTTCCTGTTCCTTAATAATCGCAGGAATATCCGAACCTCTTTCGACAAAGTATTTGTCAGGGGTATATTGCGTCAAGTTGAAATCAGTTGGTTCATTCAAGTAAGGGAACTCCTGAGGCATGATATCGTTAAAGATAATCTTACCAACCGTTGTGATCATTAGACGTTCTTTTTGCCATTCAGTAAATGGTTTGTCGCCTAAAGTGTTTGGATCAACAGCTACACGAGAGTGTAAATGCACATAACCATTACGCCATGCCAATACAGCTTCGTTCATGTCGCGGAAGATCATGCCTTCTCCTTCACGGCCTTCTTCTTCCATTGTCAGGTAATAGTTACCCAAGACCATATCTTGAGATGGTGTAACTACTGGTTTACCATCTTTTGGATTCAAAATGTGGGTTGCAGCCAGCATCAGCATACGTGCTTCAGCTTGTGCTTCCTCGCCTAGTGGCAAGTGAACCGCCATTTGGTCTCCATCAAAATCGGCATTGTAGGCTTCACACACTAGCGGGTGAAGACGGATTGCACGACCCTCAACTAAGATTGGCTCAAACGCTTGGATACCTAGTCTGTGCAAAGTAGGTGCCCGGTTCAATAGAACTGGATGTTCACGAATAACTTCTTCCAAGATATCCCAAACTACATCTTCTTGACGTTCAATCTTACGTTTTGCATTCTTAATATTTGAAGCAATTTCCCTTTGTACCAATTCTTTCATTACGAAAGGCTTGAACAACTCGATGGCCATTTCTTTTGGCAAACCACATTGATACATCTTCAAGAACGGTCCAACAACGATAACCGAACGTGCAGAGTAGTCAACCCGTTTACCCAGCAAGTTTTGACGGAAACGACCTTGTTTCCCTTTCAGCATGTGAGAAAGAGATTTCAATGGACGATTACCTGGTCCAGTAACTGGACGTCCGCGACGGCCATTATCAATTAAAGCATCTACCGCTTCCTGCAACATCCGTTTTTCATTTTGAACAATGATATTCGGTGCATTCAAGTCTAATAGACGTTTCAAACGATTGTTCCGGTTAATTACCCGACGGTACAAGTCATTCAAGTCAGAAGTCGCAAAACGACCCCCTTCTAGCTGAACCATTGGACGCAAATCTGGCGGGATAACAGGAATAACATCCATAACCATCCAGCTTGGACGGTTGCCAGAAGAACGGAAGGCTTCCAATACGTCTAAACGACGAATGGCACGAGTCCGTTTTTGTCCTTGCGCAGTCTTTAATTCCTCTTTCAATTCGGCAGATTCGCCTTCCAAATCAACTTGATCTAACAGTTGTTTGATCGCTTCTGCACCCATGGCAGCCTGGAATTCTTGACCATATTGATCACGTTTTTCACGATATTCACGTTCAGTTAATAATTGTTTCTTTTCTAAGCTTGTATTACCAGGCTCGATGACTACATAAGAGGCAAAGTAAATAATTTCTTCCAGCGCACGAGGGCTCATATCTAAAATAAGACCCATACGTGAAGGAATACCTTTAAAATACCAAATGTGTGTCACAGGAGCAGCTAATTCAATGTGCCCCATACGTTCACGACGAACTTTTGAGCGAGTAACTTCCACGCCACAACGGTCACATACAATACCTTTATAACGGATACGTTTATACTTTCCGCAGGCACACTCCCAGTCTTTGGTAGGACCAAAGATCCGTTCGTCAAATAACCCTTCACGTTCTGGCTTTAAGGTACGGTAGTTAATGGTTTCCGGTTTTTTTACTTCACCGTAAGACCAGCTTCTGATTTTTTCGGGAGAAGCTAAACCTATTTGCATACTTTCGAACTTATTAACATCGATCAAAAGGGTTTCCCTCCATTTCTTATACTCCGCAAGTCATCTAAACCACTAGATGACTTGCGTCAAACGGACTCTTATAAGTCTTCTGCTGTTTCAATTTCCTGGATTAAATCTGCGGCCTGGCTTTCACGTTCAGCAGCGGCTTTTTGTTCCAAAGCTTTCGCTGTTTGTTGTTCAGCAAACTTGGTTAAAGCATCCACTGTGATCAAGTCATCGTCATCATCATCCATGTCACGCAGTTCAATTTCTTTGTCATCGATATCCAATACCTGCATATCTAAACCAAGAGCTTGTAATTCTTTCACCAATACGCGGAAAGATTCAGGAACGCCTGGTTTTGGAATTGGTTCACCCTTAACAATCGCTTCGTAAGTCTTCACACGACCAACTACGTCATCTGACTTGTAAGTCAAGATTTCTTGCAAGGTATAAGCAGCACCATATGCTTCCAGTGCCCAAACTTCCATTTCCCCAAAACGTTGTCCACCGAATTGTGCTTTACCACCTAATGGTTGTTGTGTAACAAGAGAGTAAGGTCCAATTGAACGAGCATGCAGCTTATCATCAACCATGTGGGCCAATTTGATCATGTACATAACACCAACAGAAATACGGTTATCAAATGGTTCACCAGTACGTCCGTCGTAAAGAACCGTTTTCGCATCGCCAGCCATGCCAGCTTCACGTACAGTTTCCCATACGTCAGTATCAGATGCACCATCAAATACTGGTGTTGCTACATGAATACCTAATGAACGAGCAGCCATCCCTAAATGCAATTCCAATACTTGTCCGATGTTCATCCGAGAAGGTACCCCTAATGGGTTTAACATGACATCAACTGGTGTACCGTCTGGCAAGTAAGGCATGTCCTCTTCTGGCATAATGCGAGAAACAACCCCTTTGTTTCCGTGACGGCCGGCCATTTTATCCCCTTCATGGATTTTACGTTTTTGAACAATATAAACACGTACCAGCATGTTAACACCTGGTGATAATTCGTCGCCTGCTTCACGAGTAAAGATTTTCACATCATGAACAATGCCGCCGCCGCCGTGAGGAACACGTAACGATGTATCACGTACTTCACGGGCTTTTTCACCAAAGATCGCATGCAATAAGCGTTCTTCAGCAGATAATTCAGTTACCCCTTTTGGTGTTACCTTACCCACTAATAGATCGCCATCGTGAACTTCGGCACCAATGCGGATAATCCCCATTTCGTCCAAGTTCTTCAATGCGTCTTCCCCAACGTTCGGGATTTCGCGGGTGATTTCTTCAGGTCCTAATTTAGTATCACGAGCTTCTGATTCATATTCTTCAATATGGATAGAAGTGTATACATCATCTTTCACTAGACGACGACTCATGATAATCGCATCTTCATAGTTGTAACCTTCCCAAGTCATGAAGGCAACGACTACGTTTTGACCTAAAGCCAATTCGCCATTTTCCATTGAAGGTCCATCAGCCAAGATGTCGCCAGTTTCAACTTTTTCACCTAGTTCGACTAGCGGACGTTGGTTGTAGCTGGTTCCTGAGTTGGAACGACGGAATTTAGTAATATCATATTTATCTAATGCGCCATTGTCGCGACGAACCCGTACTTCAGTTGCGTCAACGAATTCAACAACACCATCATTTTTACATAATAAAGCAGCACCCGAGTCATGAGCAGCTGTATATTCCATACCAGTACCAACCCATGGAGAACGTGGTTGGATCAATGGCACAGCTTGCCGCTGCATGTTGGCACCCATCAAGGCACGGTTGGAGTCATCGTTTTCCAAGAATGGAATACACGCAGTTGCGACCGCAACTACCTGCTTAGGCGATACATCCATGTAATCCACTTTATCAATGGTCACTTCTAAGTTTTCACTAGTTGCACGAGCCATAACCAGATCTTCAACAAATGTGCCGTCTTCGTTTAACTTACTGTTAGCTTGGGCAACAACATAGTGATCCTCAGTATCAGCAGTCAAGTAATCAATGTGCTCGGTTACACGACCAGTCGCACGATCCACACGACGGTAAGGTGTTTCGATAAAACCAAATTTGTTCACCTTAGCGTAAGAAGCCAGGCTGTTGATCAACCCGATATTCGGACCTTCTGGTGTTTCAATCGGACACATACGGCCATAGTGAGAATAGTGAACGTCTCGGACTTCATAACCAGCACGGTCACGAGTCAAACCACCCGGTCCTAAGGCAGATAGACGACGTTTATGAGTCAACTCACCCAGTGGGTTGGTTTGATCCATGAACTGTGACAACTGGGAAGAACCAAAGAATTCTTTGATACTTGCGACAACTGGACGAATATTGATCAACTGTTGCGGAGTCAAAGTTTCAGTATCTTGAATCGACATCCGTTCCCGAACCACACGTTCCATCCGAGCTAACCCGATGCGGAATTGATTTTGCAGCAATTCGCCAACCGAACGGATACGACGGTTTCCTAAGTGGTCGATGTCATCCACGTTGCCGATGCCTTCCATCAAGTTCAGGAAATAGCTCATAGAAGCAATGATATCAGCTGGGCGTACCGTACGGATAGCCGCAGGAGGATAGCCATTACCGATAACTGTTACTTCACGCTCTGGATCTTTTGGTGAGTACACTTTAATTGGTTGAACTGTCATTGGTTCAGTTACAACAGCGTCATCTGAAGGATAGTAAGTTACTGAATTTAAGCCTTTTTCCAAATGAGGCCCTAATTCTTCCATCACTTGGTGAGTTAAAACAGTCCCTTTTTCTACGATGATTTCGCCAGTTTCTGAATCCACTAAAGTTTCAGCCAAAGTCAAATTCAACAAACGAGTTCTCAAGTCTAATTTTTTATTTACTTTGTAACGACCAACATTAGCTAAGTCGTAACGTTTAGGATCGAAGAAACGCGCAGTCAGCAAGCTTCTTGAGCTGTCCGCTGTTTTCGGTTCGCCTGGACGAAGACGTTCGTAAACATCTTTCAAGCCTTCTTCGGTTCTAGAATCACTTGGGTTTTTATGCAAGTCTTTTTCAATAGTATTGCGCAATGATTCGCTTTCGCCAAACAATTCCATGATGGTATCATCTGAGCCAAAACCTAATGCACGTACCAGTGTTGTCAAAGGAATCTTACGTGTGCGGTCAATCCGTACATAAGAAATATCTTTTGCATCGGTCTCCATTTCCAACCATGCACCACGGTTAGGGATGACAGTCGAGCCAAAGCCTTCTTTCCCGTTTTTATCTACTTTTCCATGGAAATAAACTCCAGGAGAACGTACCAACTGCGAAACGATTACCCGTTCAGCACCGTTGATAATAAAGGTTCCTTGTTCAGTCATTAATGGGAAATCACCAAAGAATACTTCTTGGGATTTAATTTCGCCAGTTTCGCGGTTTACTAAGCGCAAAATAACATGTAGAGGGGCAGAGTAGTTTGCATCGTGTTGGCGTGCTTCTGCGACGGTGTATTTTGGTTCCTTCAATTCATAGTCAACAAATTCCAATGACAAGTTTCCGGTAAAGTCTTCAATTGGCAAAATGTCTTCAAACATTTCTCTTAGGCCTTCGTCTAAGAACCATTGATAAGAGTCGGTTTGAATTTCGATCAAGTTCGGTAATTCCAATACTTCACTGATGCGGGCAAAGCTTCTACGTGTGCGGTGTTTCCCGTATTTCACGTCATATCCAGCCAAGTTCTTCACTCCTTGTTAAAAGTCTGAAAACCGATCCGAAGATGAATGACATTTTTGTTACGAATATTAAATTCATGTAACAAGAGACATTTTTTGCGGCTTTTAGGCAAAAAAAAACCAAAAATAGAACGTTCTCTTGAAAAATTTTCGTGAGCTTCTACTTTTGTTTCCTTTATTTTAAACCGAAACGGACAATATTTCGTTCCTGTCTTTGATCATTTCAGATAGTTTTAGCAACTTCATATAATACATGAATCCAATAGGAATGTCAATAGCTCCTGAAGGTTATCCATCTCTAGGTATAGCTTTTCTTAAACAAAGTAGCAATGTATAAACTCTCTTAATTTTCTGAATTTTTCATTTTTATTATTGACATCTCATTTTTCTTATCTTATACTAATGAACAACCAGAAGTGGAGGTCTTTATTATGACAAAGATGAAAAAACCACAATTGAATAACCGCTACTTTAGCTATTTTAGATAATGTTTGTATTCATCACTGGATGCAAACAGGGCAAAACGCAAGTTTGTATCTATGATGGCTAGAGCAATTTCACGTACCACCAGCCACGTAGAGGAAATACTAAGTGGCTGAGGATAAGAAAATGATTATCTCGTATGTACAATCATCCACTTAGCATTCTGAGTGGGTGATTTTTTTATTACAAAAGGGGAGAGAAAAATGAAAAAAACTTTATTAGCAGGAATTAGCGTACTTACTTTATTAGCACTAGGAGCTTGCGGAGGCGGAAGCAACGATACAACCGACAGTTCAGGCGGCGCAGCTAACAGCGATGCGAAGCATGTAGGAGTTTTACAATTGGTGCAACATGCTTCATTAGATGGAGCTTATGAAGGCTTCAAAGAAGGTCTAAAAGAAGGCGGCTATACCGAAGGCGAAAACCTAGTTATTGATTATCAAAACGCACAGAACAATCAAGACAACTTGAAAAGTATGAGTGAAAAATTAGTTAAGGATAAAAATGATCTGTTGTTGGGAATCGCAACACCTTCTGCACAGTCATTATTGAATGCAACTACTGACATTCCAATCGTTGTAACTGCCGTAACTGATTTAGAAGAAGCAAAATTAGTCAAAAGTGATAAAGAACCTGGCGGCAACTTAACCGGAACAACGGACATGGTGCCGATCGACAAACAAATAGACTTGCTTTTATCTATCATTCCAGACGCTAAAAAAGTAGGTATTATGTACAATGCTGGTGAAGCGAACTCTAAAATCCAAGCAGATCTGGCACAAGAAGCACTAGAAAAAGCTGGCGTTGAAGTAGTTACAAAAACTGCCAATACTACAAACGATGTGCAGCAAGTAACTGAATCTCTGGCCAATGAAGTAGATGGAATTTATGTTCCAACTGACAATACCTTCGCTAGTGCAGCATCTATTATAGGTGAAGTTGTAAAAGAGAAGAAAATCCCATTAGTTGCTGGATCAACTGACCAAGTAGAAGCAGGCGGATTAGCCACTGTCGGAATCGATTACAAAAAATTAGGAAAACAAACTGGCTTGATGGCCGCAAAAATCTTAGATGGCGATGCAGAACCAGCTACTACACCAGTTGAAAGTGCTGATAGCCTAGAATTAGTTGTCAACAAAGATATGGCCGAAGCTTTAGGAATCGACCCAGAAAGTATCAAAGAACCAGCGTAAGAAACGCACCCAGAAAGAAGGATGAAGGATGAATATTTTGTCACTATTACTCTCAGCTACGTCACAGGGACTTCTATGGTCTTTACTTGCGATTGGTGTTTACCTGACCTTTCGTATTTTGGATATCGCCGATCTAACCGCTGAAGGAAGCTTTCCTTTAGGCGGCGGGATCGCGGCAATTATGATTGTCAACGGCACTCATCCGGTTTTAGCCACCATTGCTGCCTTTTTCGGCGGCATGCTGGCTGGCCTGGTGACTGGAATTTTAAACACCAAATTCCGTGTCCCTGCTTTGTTAGCCGGAATCATTACCATGACCGGCTTGTACTCTATTACTTCTCGGGTAATGGGCGCTCCCAATATTGCATTATTAGGTGAAGATACTGTCTTCACTCCAATTCAAAATATGGGACTGCTGAAAAATAATGCTGTAATTGCAGTTGGTGCTTTAATCGCTGCTTTAGTAATTATCTTACTGGTTTTATTTTTCCGTACAGAAATCGGTTTAGCCATTCGAGCTACCGGAGACAATCCTGACATGAGTGAAGCGAACGGGATTAAGACTGAAAACATGAAGCTTTTAGGCTACATGATCTCTAATGGTTGTATCGCACTATCCGGTGCATTATTGGCGCAAAACAACGGCTTTGCCGATTTGAACTCTGGTGTAGGAACGATCGTAATTGGTCTGGCTTCCATCATCATCGCTGAAGTTCTGCTGCACAATCGTCCTATTGCGACTCGCTTAATTACTATTGTCGCAGGTGCTATTATTTACCGTTTCATTTTGGCCTTAGTATTCGAAATGAATGTTCAACCAACCGATTCAAAACTTGCTTCTGCTATCGTCTTGGTGGTTTGCCTATCCTTGCCGCAAATTCGTCAAAAGCTAGGATTGAATATCCCAAAAAAAGATCGTAAGAAAGGAGTTGAGAACAATGCAACCAGTCTTAAAAATCAGTAATCTGCATCAATACTTTGAACGTGGGACAATTAACGAAAACCATGTGCTGCGTGGCATTGACTTAGCGCTAGAACCTGGAGACTTTGTTACGATCATCGGCGGAAACGGCGCCGGTAAATCCACTTTACTAAATAGTATCGCAGGTACATTGCCAATCGAAGAAGGCCAAGTCTTTCTAAACGATGAAGAAATTACTAAACAATCTGTAACTAAACGTGCCAAGAAAATCAGCCGCGTGTTTCAGGACCCGCGTATGGGGACTGCTGTGCGTTTAACAGTTGAAGAAAATCTAGCTCTAGCGATGAAGCGCGGTTTCCAGCGTGGCTTTGGTTTAGGGGTTCGCAGCAAAGATCGCGAATTCTTCCGCGAACAGCTGGCAACTCTTGATTTAAACTTAGAAAATCGCTTGGATGCCGAAATCGGTTTGTTATCCGGTGGACAGCGCCAAGCAATCACCTTATTAATGGCTACCTTACAGCGGCCAGAATTAATTCTGCTGGATGAGCATACTGCAGCGTTGGATCCGAAAACCTCCATCACTGTTATGCACTTAACTGAGAAATTGATTCGTGAACATCAATTAACAGCCTTCATGGTTACCCATGATATGGAAGATGCCATCCATTACGGCAATCGTTTGATTATGCTGCACCAAGGTCAAATTGCTATCGATATTCGACAAGAAGAAAAAGAACACTTAACTGTACCGAAGTTAATGGAATTATTCCATCAAAACTCTGGGGCCGAATTAAAAGACGACGCTCTATTGCTGAGCTAAACCATCAATTTTTCATCCTTCTTGGCAGACTACTTTGCGGTAGTCTGCTTTTTTTGATACACTGACCAAAAAGGGGGAACACCTTGTTGTCAACAAAAGAAAAAGTATTGCAAAAATTAAAAACCAACACTGATTTCGTATCAGGTGAACGATTGGCCCAAGAACTGCAGCTTTCCCGAACTGCTATTTGGAAGGCCATTAAAGAATTAGAAAAAGCCGGTTATCAGATTGAACATCACTCAACTGGTTATCGCTATCAAGCTTCTGACGTATTAGACGCTGCAGAAATAGCCGCTGGAATTCAGCAGCCCTTGACAATCCGTGTTTTGGATACCTCTGTCTCCACCATGAAGGATGCACAGATGGCGGTACTAAACGGTGAAGAGCCTCCAATTTTAGTAGTAGCAGACATGCAGGAAGCTCCTCGCGGCCGTTTCAATCGACCATTTTTTGCTCTGGAAAAAGCCGGAATTTATATGAGTATTCTATTAAAACCAGATACTCAGCTGCATGAATTACCACAATATACCGTACTAATGGCTGTGGCAGTCGCTCAAGCAATTGATACTCTTGCAGGAGTTAACACTCAAATTAAGTGGGTCAACGATATCTATTTAAATGGAAAAAAATTCGTGGGTATTCTCTCAGAAGCAATGATGGATGTAGAAGCCAACAGCCTGAAACACGTCATTATTGGAATGGGAATCAATTTTTCTATCCCTCAAGAAAAATTCCCAGCTGAGCTTCAGGAAAGAGCCACCTCCCTATTTGCAAATGGCGAACCAACGATTACCAGAAACCAGCTGATTATTGAGATTTGGAATCGTTTCTTTCAATTATTAGAACAAAAAGATTTGAATTATCTATCTGTCTATCGCGAAAAGTCATTTGTCTTAGGCAAGCAGGTAACTTTCCAGCAAAAAAGCCAACCATTTACAGGCAAAGCCGTTGGTATCAGCGATACTGGTGAATTACTGGTTGACCTAGATGGTGAAATAACCGCCCTGTCTTCTGGCGAAATTAGTTTAAGCAGTATCCAATAAAAAAGGAGCTCCTCTCAGCAATCCTTGAGAAGAGCTCTTCTTTTAATCAGCCAAACGTTCATTCAATTTTAAATCTTTGCCTTTTTTTCGTAAATCAGCCAATTCCGCCACGGCAGTGAAAAACAAATCATTGGAAGAATTAACCGCCGTTTCAACTGAATCCTGAATCACACCGATAATAAAACCGACACCAACTACCTGCATCGCAATATCGTTAGGAATCCCGAATAGACTGCAGGCTAACGGAATCAATAATAGTGATCCTCCAGCAATTCCAGAAGCACCACATGCAGATAGTGCCGACAATACGCAAAGTACTAAAGCTAAACCTATATTAACCTCAATGCCTAAAGTATGCACAGTTGCCAACGTCATAATGGAAATAGTGACGGCTGCTCCACCCATGTTAATGGTCGCACCTAAAGGTAAAGAAATTGAATACGATTCTTCACTTAACCCTAAATGCTTTGCCAGCATCATGTTAATCGGAATATTTGCCGCCGAACTGCGCGTGAAGAAAGCAGGAATGGCACTTTCCTTCAAGCAGAAAAAGACTAGCGGATACGGATTTTGACGAATCAAGACAAATGCTACTAATGGATAAGCGATCAATGCAACTACCAGCATAGTCCCAACTAGCAACAATAATAATTGACCATATTGAGCCAAGCCCTTCACACCTGTTGTTGCCACCGACTGATAAACAAGTCCTAAAATACCAAAAGGTGCCAGAGCAATAATCAATTGAACAACATGAGTGATCGCAGTTGATAAATCATCTGCCAAATCTTTGGTTCGCGGATCACGTGTCCGCAAAGCAAAACCAATCAAGGCTGCCCAAAATAGCACAGCTAAATAATTCCCCTCCGCCATTGCTTGAATCGGATTTTGTACAATATTGGTTAAAATCGTATTTATTACTTCACTCAATGCCTGAGGTGCTTCTTGCATACCAGAAACTTGCTGCAAGGTAATTTGAACTGGGAAAATAAAGCTGGCCACTACAGCAATTACTCCCGCCAATAATGTTGTAAATAGATACAAAGCAATAATCGGTTTAATAAAGGTTTTTGTTCCCGTCTGATGCTTTGCAACAGAAGCTAAAATCAAAACAAATACTAAAATCGGAGCGATTGCTTTCAAAGCACCCACAAACAAATCTCCCAATACTGCAATAAATGACCATTGAGGAACAACAATCCCCAGTATTGCCCCAACAATAATACCAATTGCAATTCTTTTAATCAGGGATAAATTCTTAAAAAAATCCAACAAAACAATTTCCTTCTCTCTATATCATTTGCCATATCGAATAAGTAATTTGCTCCTTAACCTACATAGCCATGTTTATTCTATCGATAATAAAATGAGTTTTCAAGAAGAATTATAAGCTTATTTTCATTTTAATTAGAATATGCCAAAAAAACTTGTGATATGTAAAAAAGTCACTATGAAATCAAACTAGTTGATCTCATAGTGACTTTCTTAAACCTCTTGACTAGCGCATTGTAACAAATTCTTCACTACCAGTAGGGTGGATAGCTACCGTATTGTCGAAATCCTTTTTAGTTGCCCCCATCTTAATTGCTACCGCAAACCCTTGAAGCATTTCATCAACACCAACACCGATACCATGCAGTCCGACAATTTTCTCGTCTTCACCTAAACATACCAGCTTCATGTCGCATTTTTGCCGGTAATCACTCAAAGCAAAGTACATCGGAGTAAAGCGAGAATGATAAATCTTGATATCTTTTGAACCATACCGTTCAATTGCTTGTTCTTCAGACAAGCCAATTGTAGCAATTGTTGGATGAGTGAAGATAACCGTTGGAATATTCTCATAATCCAAATACTCCTCTTTCTTCCCATTGAATAAACGTTCAGATAACCTACGACCGGCTGCAATTGCTACAGGGGTCAAATCTACCTTCCCAATTACATCTCCAATCGCATAAACACCTTCAGCAGTAGTGTTTTGGAATTTATCAACCTCGACAAAGCCTTTTTCATTTAACGCTACCGTTGTATTTTCAATCCCCAGCTTATCTGTATTAGGCTGACGACCACCTGAAAAAATGACACAATCACCTGTTAAAGCTTCACCATTTTCAAAATAGACCGTAAAGTTGCCTTGGTCATCCTTTTCAATTTTTTCAGCCACAAAGTATGGATGTAGTTCCATATGGTTATCGCGATAAATTTCCATTAAGTTCTCTGCCAACATTTTGTCAAAAGTCCGCAGTGGCTGACCGTAACGAAAAGCCCAATGAACCTTTGTACCCATTCCTTGTAGAACACCACTTAATTCCGCTGCAATATAACCGGCACCTAGCATAATAGCTTCTCGTGGTTGCTTCTTCAAAGCAAAGAAACCATTAGAATCAATCGCTAGTTCACCACCAGGAATCTGCATTTGGGAAGGACGTCCACCTGTTGCAATTAAAATATGTGGTGCGGTATATTCCATATCGTTCACTTCCACTACATGGTCTGATTTAAAAGTCGCATAACCATGGATACGTTTAACCTTATTGCTGTCTAATCCACGATTGTAAGCACCATGTAAGAACTCAATATATTTTTCACGACGTTCCACTAATTGTTCAAAATTGAAATTTTTTACATCCGCTGCAATACCATAGCTTTCAGCATCTCGTTCGATCATTTCAAGCATAGTGCTGGCTTGCCACATTACTTTCTTAGGAACACAGCCCACATTTACACACGTTCCGCCAATCTCATGACCTTCAATTAGCAAAACCTTTGCACCGTGCATACCTGCACGATTTGCTGAAGCAATTCCACCACTTCCGCCACCTATCACAATGTAATCATATTGTTCCATTCTCGTTCCTCCTAATCAGACTATCCACTTCATATATTTGAGGATTAATCTTTTTTCTTACGAATCATATCACCAGGCTTCACTGGTTGGGCTACAGGCATCGTAAGAATCATCATTGGATTTGGTGCCCGATCAATCGATTCACCATCTTCATTCTTCATCTCTTCCACCGTTTGATGGAAATGCTGGAAATTGGGACCATAGAACTCGATCTCATCTCCTATACGAAAATGATTTCGTTGACGAATCGTAGCGATTCCCGTCGTTTCGTCATAAGCCAACACTTCCCCAATGAATTTATACACCGGAATTTTCCGACGTGCACCAAATAATTGATCGTCCTCAGTAGGTACATGATAATAGAAACCGGTAGATAATTCACGTTGTGCGACTTTCCACAGTTCATCAATCCACTCTTGCTTGCAGACATAATTTTCTGGATCAGCCATATAGCTGTCAACTGCAGCCTTATACACATTAGATACGGTTGATACATAATGAATGGACTTCATGCGTCCTTCAATCTTCAAACTATCTACCCCGTTTTCAATTAAATCGGGAATGTGCTCGATCATGGACATATCCACGGCACTCATTGAAAATTCTTCTGTCACATCACCATTATCTGTTAATGACCGATGTTCTTGTGCAAAGGGCATATCAAATAATTCATATTTCCACCGGCAAGACTGCGAACATCCTCCACGATTAGCATCCCGCATCGACATATGATTAGAAAGTGTACAGCGGCCAGAATAAGAAATACACATAGCACCATGTACAAAGGCTTCAATTTGAACATCTGTATGCCGACGAATTTCAGCCAGCTCATCCATCGAGACTTCACGAGCTAAAACTACTCGTTCCAAGCCTTCTTCTTTCCAAAATTCCAACGTTTCATAATTAGTGGCAGAAGCTTGCGTCGAAAGATGAATTTCTAAACCTGGTGCTTCTGCTGCACAAATTTCAATCAAGGCCGGATCTGAGATAATAACTGCTGATATTCCAATATCTCGCAATTTACGGAAAAATTCCCCCGCACCTTTTTCATTACCTTCATGAGTTACCATATTTGCCGCTACATAAACCTTAGCATTATGTTCCTTTGCAAAGGCAACTCCCTCTTCCATTTCCTCAAACGAAAAATTTCCAGCTCTCGAGCGCAAGCCATACGCATCTCCGCCAATATATACTGCATCTGCGCCATAATGAATCGCAGTTTTTAGTTTTTCTAATGTTCCGGCTGGTGCTAAAACCTCCGGACGTTTTAACTGTTTTTGTCCCATTGTTTTGCTCCTCTATTTAATAGCTTCTGGATCTAAATAATAAAAGCCTGTATCTAAACCTCGTTCCGCAGGATGAAGTAGTTGAATTTTTTCTTCTGCAGCATTAGCTTGTTCCTCTGACCAGCTTCCAGCTTCCAGCGCTTCCTTGGCTGCAGCAAATATTTGCGCAATCTCTATAAATTCTTCGCCCGGTGTAAATAGCCCATCCAGTTTCCAAGTAGTAAACCCTTGCGTGTATAGTTCACTCAATTCATTAATCAAGTTCAAATCATTATCAGCAAAAATATGCGTGCCATGTTGATCCTCATAAATTGAATAATGCGTTTCTTCCTTTTTTGGCTCTGACAAAAACAAACCGCGTTTACGATCAATCATTTCAGCTTGACCAGTAAAGTTAAAGTAATTTTGCAACAACGGACGCTTAGACTGGTGAATACAAGTTGCTCCATATACTAACACTTCCACTGGAATAGTTACCTGTTGAGCCAAAACCTTCATTTCCTCAAAAGGAACTTCGCGAGCCAACAATGCTCCTACTGCTCCTTTTTTCTGCCAGAAATTAATTTGCCGAGCATTAGTAACCAAAATTTCTGCATCATAAATAAAAGACAGCGGATAACCACCTTTGCGCAAGACCTGGATGACTCCCGTATCACCAACTACTATTCGATCTGGTTGGCACGCTGTCAGAAAATCTAAATATTCTGGTACCTGCTTCATTTTTTCAGGATGCATAATGGCATTAAGAGCAATGTTTACCTTTTTGCCTTTTTGATGTGCATATTCAATTACTTCTTTTTGTTCCGCTCGAGAAAATGAAGCTGGCAAGCGTAAGCCAAACTCTTCTTCTCCTATATATAATGTATCAATACCTGCATCCAATAACGCTTTTGCTTGAGCGATAGATTCAGCGGTAGCAATGATTTCAATCATCTTTTGTCCTCCTTTATGACTGTTTCATACTATCACAGCTCTGAGAAGTTTCCAACCAGCTTTATAAAAAAAGAAGCTCTCCCAAAAAGGAAAACTTCTTCATTACAATTAAACTTCTTGAGGAACCTTATTTTCTTTAGGCGCCCGAACGGTAAGAGTAATCTTACCTTTGCTGGCACCAATGGTAACGGCATCCCCTAATTGAATTTGGCCAGAAAGCAATGCTTCTGCCAAACGATCTTCTACTTCTTTTTGCAAAGCTCGACGAATTGGGCGAGCACCATATTCAGGATCAAATCCAACCTTACCAATAACATCAAAGGCCGAAGAAGTAATCTTCACTTTAATTTCATGCTCAGTCATACGTTCAACTATTGAGCGGCTCATGATTTTTACAATCTCATGAATCTGTTCTTGATCCAATGATTGGAACACCACTGTTTCATCAATCCGGTTCAAGAACTCAGGACGAAAGGCTTTTTTCAACTCTTCAAGAATGCGTTTTTCCATCGCATCATGATCTTTTGTAATATCTTTAACATTAAAGCCAACATTTTTCTCTTCACGAATCTCAGTAGCTCCAATATTAGACGTCATAATTAGAATAGTATTACGGAAGTCCACTTTACGCCCTTTAGAATCCGTCAAATGCCCGTCATCTAACACTTGCAACAAAATATTAAATACGTCCGGATGAGCTTTTTCAACTTCATCCAGCAAAATTACTGAATAAGGTTTTTGCCGAATCTTTTCAGTTAATTGTCCACCTTCTTCATAACCAACATAACCAGGAGGTGAACCAATTAAACGACTCGTACTGTATTTTTCCATAAATTCGGACATATCTACCCGAATTAAAGCCTCTTCACTTCCAAACATTGCTTCAGCTAAAGCTTTTGCCAATTCAGTTTTACCAACACCAGTAGGTCCTAAGAACATAAATGATCCAATTGGACGATTTGGATCTTTCAATCCGCTGCGAGCTCGTCGAATTGCCCGGGAAATAGCTTTTACTGCTGTATCCTGTCCAACTACCCGTTTGTGTAGCACGCTTTCCAAATCAAGCAAACGCTGGCTTTCTTTCTTTTCTAATTGCTGCAGTGGAACACCTGTCCATTGAGAGACAACAGCCGCAACGTCTTCATCCGTAACCCGGTTGATATAGCCATTTTCTTGTTTTGCTTCTGTAATGGCAGCTTGCTCCAATTCCTGTGTCATTTGTTTTTCTTTCATACGTAACCGAGCGGCTGCTTCAAAATCTTGATTTTGAATAGCTTTTTCTTTTTCTTCAACCAGATTCTGAATTTCTCGCTGCAATTCATCTAGTTCGGAAATTTCATCGGTTGTATCCAAACGAACCTTTGCCGCTGACTCATCCATTAAATCAATAGCTTTGTCTGGCAGCTGACGTGAATTAATGTACCTCACTGATAGAGAAACAGCCGCATGTAATGCTTCATCAGTAATTTCAACGCCGTGATGCTCTTCGTAACGCGGACGCAAACCCTTTAAAATCTGTTCCGCTTCTTCAGGTGTAGGTTCTTCCACTTGAACCCGTGCGAAACGACGCTCTAATGCAGAATCTTTTTCAATATACTTCTGATACTCATCTAGGGTAGTTGCACCAATTGTTTGCAACTCACCACGTGCCAACGCAGGTTTTAAAATATTCGAAGCATCAATAGCTCCCTCTGCCCCACCAGCACCAATCAATGTATGCAGCTCATCTATAAATAAAATAATTTTTCCATCATGATAAATCTCGTCAATAACTTTTTTTAAGCGATCTTCAAATTCGCCGCGATATTTAGTGCCAGCAACTAAAGCTCCCATATCCATCATCATTAAACGTTTTCCCCGCATATCTTCTGGGACATCATTAGAAATGATTCTCTGTGCTAAACCTTCAACAATAGCAGTTTTACCTACGCCAGGTTCTCCCACTAACACAGGGTTGTTTTTAGTTCTACGACTTAGAATTTGAACTACACGACGCACTTCGCTTTCACGTCCCACCACTGGATCTAGCCTTTTTTCTCTAGCCAGTTTGGTTAAGTCCCTAGCAAGACTATCCAAAGTTGGCGTACCTTGAGAAGTATTTTGCTGGCTACTTTTTGCTGCCGGTTTACGACGTCCCATACCTTGATGATTCTGTGAAGCATTCTCAGTTACACCCATCTTTTTCAATAGCAGCTGACGCATTTTAGGCAAGCTCAACCCCAAATTAACTAAAATATGTGAGGCTAGAATTTCATCATCTCTTAGTAATCCAAGTAGAATATGCTCTGTTCCTACCAATTTTGCATTAAATCTTTTTGCTTCATCGTCGGCAAAAATCAAAATTTGTTTTGCTCGTGGTGAGTAAGGCAAATAACTTCCTTCTGGATAAGTTTGCATAGAACCATAACCGGTCATATGCTCAATTTCCTCGCGAATATCGTTTTCATTAGCATTCATCTGTCTTAAAGTTTTCCCAGCAATTCCTTGTTGTTCAATGACTAACGCCAACAACAGGTGCTCAGAACCAACAGATCGATGCTTGAAATATTTCGCTTCTTCTTGAGCTATTGCTAAAACAGCCTTCGCTCGTTCCGTATATAGCTGATCCATTTACCTCACTCCTTTTTCTCGTAACTCAAACGTTCTAAAAATCCGTGCAAAATTCGGGCACGCAATCTATTTTCAATTTGACTTATTCCAAGAACACTCTTGGATACCGCGCTCAACATCAAGTTTCCTTCATTTTCGGTAATAATACGCTCTTCAAACAGTTTCTGGATGATTCCAAATGCATTTGCTTCCGATATTTCTTTTCCAAATGAATCCATCAATTGCTCTAAAAAATAGTGCTGATCTGAGATCTTAACCTTGCTAATACGGATGTAACCACCGCCACCCCGTTTACTTTCCACTAAGTATCCTCGTTGAAAGGTAAAGCGTGTATTGATCACATAATTGATTTGTGATGGAACACAATTAAATAATTGTGCCATTTCCGCTCGTCTAATCTCAATGTTTTCATGGTTTTCCAATATTCCTTTAAGGTAGGACTCGATCAAATCAGAGGTGTTTCTACTCATAAAATCCCTCCTATTGACTAATACTGACCTTAATTATATCGAATTTAGGAAGCGAAATAAAGAAGAAAGGTTCAACATTTGCCATATTTAAAAAAGGATAAAAAAAAAGAAGGCACAAGACCTTCTTTTTTATCGGGAAGACAGGATTCGAACCTGCGACCCCTTGGTCCCAAACCAAGTGCTCTACCAAGCTGAGCTACTTCCCGAAAAACAAAAAAACTACGCGCCCAAGAGGAGTCGAACCCCTAACCTTTTGATCCGTAGTCAAACACTCTATCCAATTGAGCTATGGGCGCAAAATTTAGTTAATGCCGAGGACCGGAATCGAACCGGTACGGTAATCACTTACCGCAGGATTTTAAGTCCTGTGCGTCTGCCAGTTCCGCCACCCCGGCGTCTTTCCCCTGGTCTTCAGGAAAGCGGAAAACGGGGTTCGAACCCGCGACCCCCACCTTGGCAAGGTGGTGCTCTACCACTGAGCTATTTCCGCGTTTGATGCCGGCTAAAGGACTTGAACCCTCGACCCTCTGATTACAAATCAGATGCTCTACCAACTGAGCTAAGCCGGCTTTCTCTAAGTGCGGGTGAAGGGACTTGAACCCCCACGCCCGAAGGCGCCAGATCCTAAATCTGGTGCGTCTGCCAATTCCGCCACACCCGCATACTTTATGAGCCGTACAGGGCTCGAACCTGTGACCCTCTGATTAAAAGTCAGATGCTCTACCAACTGAGCTAACGGCTCATATGGGGGTTAACGGGTTCGAACCGCTGACCCTCTGCTTGTAAGGCAGATGCTCTCCCAGCTGAGCTAAACCCCCATGGGTTGCGTGGCGACGTCCTACTCTCACAAAGGGAAACCCTTCACTACAATCGGCGCTAAGAAGCTTAACTTCTGTGTTCGGCATGGGAACAGGTGTATCCTTCTTGCCATCGCCACCACACTATTTACTTGAGTAAGTTTCGCTCACTCAAAACTGGATCAGAAAATAAACTCTTCCGAGTTTTTTGGTTAAGTCCTCGATCGATTAGTATCAGTCCGCTCCATACATCACTGCACTTCCACTCCTGACCTATCTACCTGATCTTCTCTCAGGGATCTTACTTTCTTAAAGAAATGGGAAATCTCATCTTGAGGTGGGCTTCACACTTAGATGCTTTCAGCGTTTATCCCTTCCCTACATAGCTACCCAGCGATGCCTCTGGCGAGACAACTGGTACACCAGCGGTAAGTCCATCCCGGTCCTCTCGTACTAAGGACAGATCCTCTCAAATTTCCAACGCCCGCGACGGATAGGGACCGAACTGTCTCACGACGTTCTGAACCCAGCTCGCGTGCCGCTTTAATGGGCGAACAGCCCAACCCTTGGGACCGACTACAGCCCCAGGATGCGACGAGCCGACATCGAGGTGCCAAACCTCCCCGTCGATGTGGACTCTTGGGGGAGATAAGCCTGTTATCCCCAGGGTAGCTTTTATCCGTTGAGCGATGGCCCTTCCATGCGGAACCACCGGATCACTAAGCCCGACTTTCGTCCCTGCTCGAGTTGTAGCTCTCGCAGTCAAGCTCCCTTGTGCCTTTACACTCTGCGAATGATTTCCAACCATTCTGAGGGAACCTTTGGGCGCCTCCGTTACTCTTTAGGAGGCGACCGCCCCAGTCAAACTGCCCATCTGACACTGTCTCCCAGCCCGATCAGGGCTGC
>NZ_ASWD01000003.1 GCF_000407485.1 Enterococcus pallens ATCC BAA-351
AGTTCTCCTGTTTCGTAATATTCTTCTATTTCTGCCCATACGTCTGCTAAAAGCCTTTCCCAAGTAGCAGTATAGTCGATCAATTCTGCCGTTGTTACTGTCGGTTCTTTTCCAGCAGCATTAATCATCGTTTGCAGCGTTTCAAAGGGCGTATCCAAATAATTGTGATACGTTACCTCAGGTCCTAGATAAGTTCTAAGATCGTTTTTCTTTGCCACATTTGCTTTTCTAATCGCATCACTGCGCTCATTTCGCAACCTTGTAACAAATTCATCTAATTCTTTGGCAGCTTCCGCAAATTCTCCCTTAGCATTAATCAAGTCATTCTTTCTTACTTCTAAAACCCGGTTAATCCCATCCATTACTCCATCTTCATTGCTGACTAACTTAGCCTTTTCAAAAACGGGTAGGGCATATTGGTTATACGCATTTATTTCATTATTCGAGTTAAATTCTGGTCTTGGAATAAATTCATCGGAACCATTTGTCATGGTCACAATATTTTCAACGGTTTCAAAAGTAAAATTGGTTTCATTCGTATCCATCATAGGCGATTCATATCCTGTAGCATAAACATTCCCGATGGATAATGAGCTAATAAACAATGCGATAAATGGACTACTGGTAAAGATAAATTTTCTTCCATATTTACGGTAAATGATCTTTTTTTCTTCAGATGGCTGATATTTCTTTTTCATTTCATCAAAATTCATCAACAAACTCCTCCCTTTTAAGAAATGAGGTCACACAATATATTGGTATCTATTTGTGTGACCTCACTAGTCGGTTTTTATAAGCTTACTTATTCAGATAGTTCGCTTCCTTTTTTCTTTTTCTTTGAACCACCATAGAAAGTAAGTCCTAAGCCAACCATTCCTAAACCAGCAACTGAGTAGAGAAGTTGATTGTCTTCTGCTCCTGTGCTTGGAAGTGTCTTTTTACCAGCAGAATTCCCGAAACTATTGTTCGTATTTGTAAGTTTCTTTGGACCATCAGAATCTGAATCACTGTCCGAATCTGAGTCACTATCCGAGTCCGAATCACTGTCTGAATCTGAATCACTATCTGAGTCTGAGTCACTATCTGAGTCTGAGTCACTATCGGAATCTGAATCACTATCTGAGTCTGAGTCACTGTCCGAATCTGAGTCACTATCCGAGTCCGAATCACTGTCTGAATCCGAATCACTATCCGAATCTGAGTCACTATCTGAGTCCGAATCACTGTCTGAATCCGAATCACTATCCGAATCTGAGTCGCTATCCGAGTCCGAATCTGAGTCACTGTCCGAATCTGAATCGCTGTCCGAATCTGAGTCACTGTCCGAGTCTGAATCGCTGTCCGAATCTGAGTCACTATCGGAATCTGAATCGCTGTCGGAGTCCGAGTCACTGTCCGAATCTGAGTCACTGTCCGAGTCCGAATCACTGTCGGAGTCTGATTCAGAATCACCTTGAACTACAATACTTGCACTTTGACTTTCTTTATCTTCTTTGCCTTCTTGATGTCCTTTAACGATAGCAGTCACAATATCGCCTTCTTCAAGCACTCGTCCAGTCAATCTCGCATATTCATTAGCAATTTCCGCTAAATCATAGTAGAAGTTTCCACCTGGATCAACAGCTATTCCGCTAACAATCAACTGGTCATTCACATAGATATCCACTGTGTAAGTCCGATCATAATCCATGCTTTGACTCGGTACGCTTCCAGAAATAACAGTATCTCCAGCTTTATTAGGATTTAATGCTGGTGGATTGACCACCCAATGATCGTAATCAGCATCTGCATCACTATCGGAATCCGAATCACTGTCGGAATCTGAATCGCTGTCCGAGTCCGAATCACTATCCGAATCTGAGTCACTGTCTGAGTCTGAATCACTGTCTGAATCCGAATCACTATCCGAATCTGAGTCGCTGTCTGAGTCTGAATCGCTATCGGAATCTGAATCACTGTCCGAGTCTGAATCACTATCGGAATCTGAGTCGCTGTCTGAATCCGAATCACTATCGGAATCTGAGTCGCTGTCTGAATCCGAGTCACTGTCCGAGTCTGAATCGCTGTCGGAATCTGAATCACTGTCCGAATCTGAGTCACTATCCGAGTCTGAATCGCTGTCCGAGTCTGAGTCACTGTCGGAGTCCGAATCGCTGTCCGAGTCTGAGTCACTATCCGAATCTGAATCGCTATCTGAGTCCGAATCACTGTCCGAATCTGAGTCGCTATCCGAATCTGAGTCGCTATCCGAGTCTGAGTCGCTATCCGAGTCTGAATCACTGTCGGAGTCCGAGTCACTATCCGAGTCTGAATCGCTGTCCGAGTCCGAATCGCTGTCCGAGTCCGAATCACTGTCCGAATCGGAGTCACTATCCGAGTCTGAATCGCTGTCCGAGTCTGAGTCACTATCCGAGTCTGAATCGCTGTCCGAGTCCGAATCGCTATCGGAATCTGAATCACTGTCCGAATCTGAGTCGCTATCGGAATCTGAGTCGCTGTCCGAGTCTGAGTCGCTATCCGAGTCTGAATCACTGTCGGAGTCCGAGTCACTATCCGAGTCCGAATCACTGTCCGAATCGGAATCACTATCCGAGTCCGAGTCACTATCCGAATCGGAGTCGCTGTCGGAATCTGAATCACTATCGCTGTCTGAATCGGAGTCACTATCGGAATCTGAATCACTGTCCGAATCCGAGTCGCTATCTGAGTCCGAATCACTATCCGAGTCTGAATCGCTGTCCGAATCTGAGTCGCTATCGGAATCTGAATCACTGTCCGAATCTGAGTCGCTATCGGAATCGGAATCACTATCCGAGTCTGAGTCACTGTCCGAATCTGAGTCGCTATCGGAATCTGAGTCACTGTCCGAGTCTGAATCACTGTCCGAATCCGAGTCACTGTCCGAGTCTGAGTCGCTGTCGGAATCTGAATCACTGTCCGAATCTGAGTCACTATCGGAATCACTGTCGCTGTCCGAGTCACTATCCGAGTCTGAGTCACTATCGGAATCGGAATCGCTGTCCGAGTCGGAATCTGAGTCGCTGTCTGAGTCCGAATCACTGTCCGAATCGGAATCACTATCGGAATCTGAGTCGCTGTCTGAGTCTGAATCACTATCGGAATCTGAATCACTGTCCGAATCTGAGTCACTATCCGAATCGGAATCGCTGTCCGAATCGGAATCACTGTCTGAATCTGAGTCGCTGTCTGAGTCCGAATCACTGTCCGAATCGGAATCACTGTCTGAATCTGAGTCGCTGTCTGAGTCCGAATCACTGTCCGAATCTGAGTCACTATCCGAATCACTATCGGAATCACTGTCGCTGTCTGAGTCCGAATCACTGTCTGAATCTGAGTCGCTATCGGAATCTGAATCACTGTCTGAATCGGAATCACTATCGGAATCTGAGTCACTGTCCGAATCGGAATCACTATCGGAATCGGAGTCGCTGTCTGAGTCCGAATCACTGTCCGAATCTGAGTCACTATCCGAATCCGAGTCACTGTCCGAGTCTGAATCGCTATCGGAATCTGAGTCGCTGTCTGAGTCTGAATCACTGTCCGAATCGGAATCACTATCGGAATCTGAGTCGCTGTCTGAGTCTGAATCACTGTCCGAGTCTGAGTCGCTGTCCGAATCACTATCCGAGTCCGAATCACTGTCCGAATCACTGTCGCTGTCCGAGTCTGAATCACTGTCCGAATCTGAGTCACTATCTGAATCGGAATCACTGTCCGAATCGGAATCACTATCTGAATCTGAGTCGCTGTCTGAGTCTGAATCACTGTCCGAGTCTGAGTCGCTGTCCGAATCACTGTCCGAATCACTGTCGCTGTCCGAGTCTGAGTCACTGTCTGAATCGGAATCGCTGTCCGAGTCTGAATCACTGTCCGAATCTGAGTCACTATCTGAATCTGAGTCGCTGTCTGAGTCCGAATCACTGTCTGAATCTGAGTCGCTGTCTGAGTCCGAATCACTGTCCGAATCTGAGTCACTATCTGAATCGGAATCGCTGTCCGAGTCCGAATCACTGTCTGAGTCCGAATCACTGTCTGAATCGGAATCACTATCTGAATCTGAGTCGCTGTCTGAGTCCGAATCACTGTCTGAATCACTGTCCGAGTCTGAGTCGCTGTCTGAGTCCGAATCACTGTCTGAATCGGAATCACTGTCCGAGTCTGAGTCGCTGTCCGAATCCGAGTCGCTGTCTGAGTCTGAATCACTGTCCGAATCACTGTCTGAGTCCGAATCGCTATCCGAATCTGAATCACTGTCTGAGTCTGAATCACTGTCCGAATCGGAATCACTGTCTGAATCTGAGTCGCTATCCGAGTCCGAATCGCTGTCTGAATCTGAGTCACTATCCGAGTCTGAATCACTGTCCGAATCTGAGTCACTATCCGAATCCGAGTCACTATCCGAGTCTGAATCACTATCTGAATCTGAGTCGCTATCCGAGTCCGAATCGCTGTCTGAATCTGAGTCACTATCCGAGTCTGAATCACTGTCTGAGTCCGAGTCACTATCCGAATCCGAGTCACTATCCGAGTCTGAATCGCTGTCTGAGTCTGAGTCACTATCCGAATCCGAGTCCGAATCTGAATCACTGTCGCTGTCTGAATCTGAGTCGCTATCTGAGTCCGAATCACTATCAGAATCGGAGTCCGAATCACTATCTGAATCTGAGTCTGAATCGCTGTCCGAGTCTGAATCACTGTCCGAATCCGAGTCGCTATCGGAATCTGAGTCACTGTCCGAGTCTGAGTCACTGTCTGAATCTGAATCACTATCGGAATCCGAATCGCTGTCGGAATCTGAATCACTATCGGAATCTGAATCACTGTCGCTGTCTGAATCGCTATCCGAGTCTGAATCACTGTCCGAATCTGAGTCACTATCCGAGTCTGAATCGCTGTCTGAATCCGAATCGCTATCCGAATCTGAATCACTGTCTGAGTCTGAATCGCTATCTGAGTCCGAATCACTGTCTGAATCTGAGTCACTATCCGAGTCTGAATCGCTGTCCGAGTCTGAGTCGCTATCGGAATCTGAATCACTGTCCGAGTCTGAGTCGCTATCGGAATCACTGTCGGAATCCGAGTCACTATCAGAATCTGAGTCTGAATCACTGTCGGAATCCGAATCACTGTCGGAATCCGAATCGCTATCTGAGTCCGAATCACTGTCTGAATCTGAATCGCTATCTGAGTCCGAATCACTGTCTGAATCTGAGTCACTATCCGAGTCCGAATCACTATCCGAATCTGAGTCACTATCGGAGTCTGAATCGCTATCCGAATCTGAATCACTATCCGAGTCTGAATCGCTGTCGGAATCCGAGTCGCTATCCGAGTCTGAATCACTATCCGAGTCTGAATCGCTGTCGGAATCCGAGTCGCTATCCGAATCTGAATCACTATCCGAGTCTGAATCGCTGTCGGAATCCGAGTCGCTATCCGAATCTGAATCGCTATCCGAGTCTGAATCGCTGTCGGAATCTGAATCACTATCTGAATCCGAGTCACTGTCCGAATCCGAGTCGCTATCCGAATCTGAATCGCTATCCGAATCTGAATCACTGTCGGAATCTGAATCACTATCCGAGTCCGAGTCGCTATCGGAATCTGAGTCGCTATCCGAGTCTGAGTCACTATCGGAATCTGAATCGCTATCTGAGTCTGAATCACTGTCCGAATCCGAGTCGCTGTCTGAATCCGAATCACTATCTGAATCTGAGTCGCTATCCGAATCTGAATCGCTATCCGAATCTGAATCACTGTCGCTGTCTGAATCACTATCCGAATCTGAGTCGCTGTCCGAGTCTGAATCACTATCGGAATCTGAGTCGCTGTCCGAGTCTGAATCGCTATCCGAATCTGAATCACTGTCCGAATCTGAGTCACTATCCGAGTCTGAGTCACTGTCTGAATCTGAATCGCTGTCCGAGTCCGAATCACTATCTGAATCTGAATCGCTATCGGAATCTGAGTCACTATCTGAATCTGAATCACTATCGGAATCTGAGTCACTATCCGAATCCGAGTCGCTGTCCGAATCTGAGTCACTGTCCGAGTCTGAGTCACTGTCTGAGTCCGAATCGCTATCGGAATCTGAATCGCTGTCTGAATCCGAGTCACTATCCGAATCTGAATCACTGTCTGAGTCTGAATCGCTATCCGAATCGCTTTCATCATCATTTAGTTCTAGTCTTATCTGTGTGTCTTCACTTAAGTCTTCCATTTCTACTATTGGAGCTCTGTATCCTTGTTCTTCATCTGTTGGATCAATCCATAGTAAGGGTTGTCCATTCTCATCTACTGGTGTATATCCTTCTCTATAAGGAATGATCTGATCTTGATTATTGGTCCTCGGATCCCCATTTGGATTGTTTTCATATTTAATGGGTTCTCCTATTTGATTCCCATTCTCATCAACAAAAACATAGCTACCCATCTCTTCAAAGGTACAATCAATTATTACTTCTCCGCTAGAATCAACTCTTCCAAGTGTCAATTCCGGAGCGCTTTCAATGCCTGAGAATTCTATATCAACCATATGATATCCTTGAATCGCGGTTATCATGTCAGGAATATCATCCCCAACTAATGCATCATCAATAACGATAGGTTCTCGCAGCACTTCACCTTCACTGTCAACAAAATTATAGGTTATCGTTGCACTGTTTGGTGTTAACGTTAGTACCGTGTCTTCTAAAGGATCAGCAGGAGTTATAGTTGCTCCATTTTCATAAACAGTTCCGTCTGCACCTTCTAAATGATAGCCTGCAGGCACACCACTGACAGTAAGATTTGCGACTGTCGTTAAATTAGCATTCACTGTATAGCGTGCATCTGTTAAACCAGTTAATTCATCTGAACCCCTATAAGCTGTTGTGTCATAATCCCACATACCCACTTCTTTGTAGAGATATTCAACCTTTTGTTCTGCGTCAGCAAGCACTGTGTAACGATTCTGTGGAAGTGGATTAGTTAAAAGATACCCTTGCGCTCTATAATCGCCTGGTCTAGCATTCAAAATACTACCAGTAGTTCCTGTCAGTTCTCTTGTAGTACCTAGTTGTCGGATTTTTTGATCTTCTGCGTCAACTAAATAATCTTCAACATATACAGTTCGTTCCAAGGCGCGATAAATGAAAGTTACTTCTTCATTTGTATTCTCTGTGAAAGTGTATTCATAAGTCCCATCTTCTTTAGTGATAAAATTATCTGGCGCACTTTGTACTTCTACAAATTCATAGCCGGCAATTTCTTTTGGCGTAATTCCCTTAGCTTCATCTGGGAAACCATAGGAAATTGCTTCAGATACATCAACTGTATCGCCATCCGCTGTTTCGTAGTTTGCTGTTAGTGAACTTTGGCTTACAACAGCTACAACGTTAGGAACTGTACTTACACTTCCTGATGTTTCACTGCCAATGCTATCCGTATAACTATAGTTTGCAGTATGAATTGCTGAGTCATCCTCGAAATCTATACGTGCATTTAGCCCAAGGGATATTACATCCCGCGAATAAATTGTGTTAATCGCATTTATCATATTTGGATCTGTATATGTTATTCCCAAATGCTTTTCAAAGAAATCGACTGGTGACTCAGGTTGCAAAGCTTGATATTGATAAGTATCCCGAATGTTGTAACCGTTTCGTTCGTTTCCAATATTTGTTGCAAATGTATACTCTCCAGACCCTTTATCAATAAAAGCATATGAGTTTGGCCCAGACTCACGTAAAGCAGCTTCAATTGCATCATCTGATGAATCTGATGGTAGTTCAAGTTGTGTATAGCTAGTCCTCATACTCAAACTAACAACAGTATCAATCATACTGCCATCACCCGATGGATTTGGAACGTATAGCCTGCTCCAAGTAGCGTAAATAGGATATATTTCTTGTACTTCGGAATCAGTTGAAAAATGAGTCATTTGAATTATATCTTCATCATTGACACTGTATAGATTTTCAGTAACCCCTCCAGGAAGAGCGCCAGAAACTAATGTTGTATTAGTGTATGTGTGCGAAAAAGCCATTACAGTTGGACCAACTGCTTGGCCTCCTCCACCGATACCTCGAACAACTCTTGTACCTGCTAGAGTCCTTGATGTATTGAGTGTTCGAACCCGCACTCCAGAAACATAAATGTTAATTGGTTCAGCAACCATACAATTTCTTCCTGCATCATAACTATAAACAAATGCTACTGGACTACCTGGTAACGTTACGTTTATCTCCTTCTTGTTCTCTATTCGTTGGTTAACAGTCAACTGAAAACCAACATTATCCGAAACAAATGAGATTCTTCCAACTCCAGAAATATTAGCTCCCAATCCGGAAAAGAGACTTATTCCACGCCTATCTGAAACTATGGGAATCGTAATTTTATCCCCAACTTCAATCGTATTATTTGAATTATCAATCACTAGAGAGAATTGGACTCCGCTATTTACTCCCGTACTATCAGTTGAATCAGAAGTTACAGGTATAGGAGTTCCACTTGCATTTACTCGTGTAAAACCACTAATGGAAGCTTCAGAGTCCTCCCCCGCAACCCAAGTAGTCGACCCATCAGGATTCTCAGTAGCTAAGGGCTGAATCTGCTGTGTGGTCGTGTCAACCTCAGTATTCGCCACTTCATTTCCTGCTTGTGCCACTTCCTCCACTGGATCACTACTAGCAACAGTGCCTATCTCTTCACCAGTTGTGACATCCGCAACCTCATTCTCTGTCGCATGTGCAACCATATTACTTGCTGGAACTGCAACCGTACTGACCAACATTGCCCCAGCAACGCCGCCTTTAACTACCCAATTCTTTTTCACCTTGTGCATCCGGTATTTCTTGATCGGTTCATGCCGATAAACCATTTTCCTTCTCTTACTCATACGTTTTGCAACTCCCCTTTTTGCTATTTTCTCCCTTTATATCTAGTTACTAGTTGTAGAAATAGGTATAGAAATTGATCAGTCCGCTTAGGAAATGCTCCTGATCATCAATCCGCATCCGGAATTTATCGTGTCTGGTGTAGAAGCCATTGACAATCTTATCTGGTCGTTTCATAAACATTGCCATTTCAGGATGCATTACTCCTTTTTCGATTTCGATTACGGCTCGTTTAATGGCGACTTGCTGCAAGCGCCAGAAATCAGTTTTTGAGACAAATTGAGTAAACTTTCCCTTTTTATAATCATCGGACGCTTTCAACTGATCCGTCATTTTGATGGCTGCCATTAGTAATTCCAACAGCGTTGGATAGGCGGTATCGCGATGCTCGATAAAGTTTAAATTCTCAAAGGCATTCTTTAAACCAAATTCATAGTATTTTTGTTCTTTTAGGTACAACAAAATCTCATTGGTGGCGTAGCTCAACCAGTGATCGTGGTATCGTTCATAGTTTTTGGCTACAAAACGATCAAATAATTTTTTTGCTAGTGCCAGATGTTGCGGATTTTTCGTGATGGCATAGCCTCGCAAAATACTAAAAACAGCTTCTCCATCGTAGTAAATGATATTGAACTTTTTCTTGGTCTCGAGATTCTCATCTAAGATATGTGTCGTTTCGCCTTTTTCATCGACAAAGTGGCGTTCCATCCCTAGAATTAACTGATTAATCGCTGTTTCGTATTTGGTGTTCCCAGTAATCAGTTGGAACTTCGCTAACGCTAAAACAGCTAACGCTTGTGCCCCCAGTTTGACCGAAATACCCGATGCCGCTTTTTCTTTGATATACAACGCATCTTCTCTTTGAATCGTTAGATTGGATAGTCCCCAATCCAAGCCTTGTTCTGAAGCCTTCAATTCTTCGGTTTGCTTTAGATACTCTTGGGCTTCTAACAAAGCATACAAACTGGAGAAATGTCGAACAGAATTGTAGCCAGTTAACTGGTAATCATAAGTTGGATAGTAGCCGTAAACGAACTGACCAGAATCCTGTATTTGCCGTTGCAAAAAAGCAGCACCCTGTTCGATTGCGCAATCAATAGATGGTGGTAATGTTTTGTAATCTACCGTACGCATCCCTGCTTGATCAGGTTGAGTAGACAAAGGTAACCAATTGCCTGCTTCCAGGTAATACCCCTGGGTTTCAAACACGTAGAATTTACGTTGGGGAATTTTGTTCTTTAGTGTTTGTCCATATTTTTTCTTCATGTAACTGTCGATATTCTTCTGATCAAAAGACAATTCAGGTGAATTGAACCCTACCTTGTGATTGGCTGATGGCTTGATCAGGGCATTGCCCATCAGTTCTTCTGCTAGAAAAGCGGTATTGAATTTCTTATCAAAAGCAATCCCTCTGCGAAAATAATTATTCCGCGTAACAACGGAAAACTTTCGCATTAATTCTAGATAGCTACATTCTTCAATGGTTTTGACTACGTCTACTCGAATGTATTGCTTCTTACTATCGGCTTTTGCTAGTTCTTTTTTTAACCAATCGATGCAGCCTTCTAAGTTTGCTGCTCGGATATTTTTTACCTTGGCTCGCTCGTTGCCTTTGGAAACAGATAAGAATAGGTGTCGTTCATTTGTCTCAATCGGCACTTGTTTTAGTAATCGTTCCAGCTTTGTTACTTGTTGCTCCACTCAAAAACGTTCCCTTCTCCAACAATCTTCTTGCCGTTGTTTATCGCCAACGGCCGCGCTTCGGTCCCCAGCTGTTCACCATCGGTTTACTGTCTGGTGAGACACGCTCGGGGCTGTCATCTGTATCAGCTTCCCAAGGATACAGACCGTTCTCATCTTTTTCATAGGTAGCTTCAATCCGCTGATTCTCTTCTTCTGCTGTAATCTGGCGATGCTTCCACCGATTTTGTAAATAGCGTACCGCCATCATGGTAAAGGTGAGGGAGATAAGGATTCGTCTAAAGTTGAATCCACTCGCCCCAGCAGCGAGTTCCAACGAAGAAAGTCCTACCGTTTGAAGGATTTGCATCATGATCGCCTCAGCTCCTTTACTCGATCCGCCAACAATAAAATCTCTTTCAGGGTTTTGTACTCCTTGAATTCATAGAGAAACACGACCTTGTGATTGAATTTTTTCGCCAAGGTGAGATAGCGCAGCACAAAAGGATCATAGATGGAAGTTAGCCGCGGCTCTTCATTCTTCACTTACATAACCTCTTTTTCCTGTTCCAGCACATGGATCGTTGGCTGGTGGATGATTTTGGTTTCCTTTCGTACGGCTTCGTTTTTCTTAGTGAGTGTTTCAATACTGTCGGTATATTCTTGGCTGATCTCTTGTCTGGTCGCTGTCATCATGCCTGCGAAGGTTTGAATTTCATTGTGAAGCTCGGCTTTCAGCTGGACTAGTTCTTGCTGCTTGTGTTCTAGAATCTGCCGTTGTTGTTCTAGCTCAGCTGCCTGATCTTCTTGTTCCTTTTGCAAGGCACTGATTTCCAACTTACTATTGAAGAGATTTTGGAGTCGCTCTTCTTCGGCTTGGTTTCTCATAGCTTGCGTTTGTTGTTCCGCCTCAGATAGTAATGTCTTCTTTTGATGCTCAGCAGCAGTCAGCACATCTTGTTTTTTGCGTTCCGCTTCTTCCAATAGTTTGTTGGCAGCTTTTTCAGCGGCCTCCAAGGTTTGTTGGGCAATCCGCTTCATCTTGGAAATGTCTTGATATTCCAGATGCAGCTGCTTGAACTGGTCCCATTCGGCTTTTTGTGTTCGTAGTTGAGTTAATTCTGCTTCTAATTGTTGAAGCTTCTGTAGTAAATTGTTCTTTTCAGTTTCTTGCTGCGTAGTTAAACGCTGTTGACTGTTTTGTTTTGATGCCAATTCCTTCTCTAATTTCTCTTTGTCCTCAATCAGACGACGAATCCGTTCGTCATAGGTTTCGTAGTCATCGGCAACGTTTCGCAAGAAATCATTGACATCGCTTTGGCGAAAACCGCCTAAGGCGTTCTTCTTAAAGGTGAGCTTGCGCAGCTCCACTGCTTCAAAATTCATGGATTCCTTCCTTTCTATGCTTGGATTTGATGCAGCTTGTCTTCAAAGGTCTGTTGCCAGTTTTGCCACTTCACATCGTTGACTTTGGCTAAGGCTTCTTTGTAGTCGTAGATCAGTGTGTCGCGGAAGTTGATTTCTTCTCGTTTGGCTGCTTCAATTTCCTGTTTGGTTTGAGCCATTTCCTCCGCCAACAAACTCAGTTCGTGTTTGGCTTGTTGCAGCATCACTTCTTTTTCCTGTTCCAGCTTGCGCAACTCTTCTTGGCAGTAGGCATCTACTTCTTGTTTTCTCTGTTCAGCTTCATTCAATGCGTTTCTCGCTTGCAGCTGCAGGGCATTACGTCTGGCTTCAGCTTCTTTCAAGATCGTTGCCTGTTCTTCCTTGGCTTCTTTAATAATGCGGCCCCGTTCCACATGGGCTTCTTCAATGATCTTGGCGCCTTCTCGTTCAGCACTGCGCTCAATTTCTAGTGCTGTTTCCTGTGAAATCAGAATCGCTTCCTGGAAGGTACTGCTGGATTTCTTAGCAGCTTCCTGTTCTTTTTCCAGTGAGACCTGCTTTAACCGTTCTTCTAGCACTTCCATGCGTTTCTTCTGTTCATGGAGTTCGATTACATAACGAGAGCGTTCTTTACTGAACTCGTCTTCCTGCTTCTTCTGGCGCTCCGTGATCATTTCGATGTCTTCTTTTAAATCCTCTTTGTCCTGTTCAAAGCGCCGATAATCCTTGGCTACATAATGGAGGAAATCATCCACATCGTATTTGCGATAGCCGGAAAATGATGCGACGGGGAAGGTCGTCTTTTTAATCTTTTCTGAATCAAATTTCATCCAATCCCACCTTTCCTAAAACAACACAGTCGCTGGATCAACCAGCCGTTCCACTGCTAATGTTGAATCTAAGCACAATTCAAAGTGCAAATGGCTGCCGGTACTGTTACCAGTTGAGCCAACAAACCCGATTGTTTGTCCTTGTTCTACCCGCTCCCCTGCATTGACTGCGAAGTTGCGTTGGTGGGCGTACAAGGTGGTTTCACCGTTGTCGTGTTGAATCACAACGTAGTTGCCCCATGAATAGTGGTATTCTGCAATCAATACTGTGCCCGCTTTACTAGCGAAAATAGGCATGCCTTCTCCTGCAGCTAAGTCAATCCCGCGATGGAATTCACTGCCACGCATCCCAAAGGAACTAGACACGACAAAATCATTTAATGGTAGTAAATACCCCGATGAAGCGACTTGATTAGTTGCTGTCCCCTCTTCTTTCGGATGATCGTATTGGGTTAAATTGTAGGTTTCAATTAGCCCATTCAGTTTCTTGTTGTAAGAAGTGTCTGTTGCATACTTGCCAGTTAAGAAGGCTGTGGCCTCTTCATAATTCTCTGTTGTAGTCTTCCAAGCACCCTTATAAAAATCAGAGTTACCGGAAATCCCTTCTTTTAACAGCTTGGCATAATCTTCAAAGCAATCTTCGTAATCGTCGTAGGCTCTGAAGCTGGCTTGAATGGTAGTCATATTGCCGCCACCAGTATCTTCTTGAGTGGCAAAGCTGACACTCTTGCCTTCGTGTTGTCCTTTGATGCCGAATAAATTGTAATTCGGCGCTTGCGCCAATTGGCTACCACCAGAACCCGATTCCAGAATCGCTTGAGCGATCATAACTGAGGCATACAAATTATGCTCTTGCCCGACTTCTCTTGCGGCTTCCCCAATTTCTTCAATGAACTCTGTCGTTGTCAAATTCCGATCAAACTTAATGGACCCATGACTAGGCGTCGTTTGTATTGGGCCAACCGGGACAACATTTTCCGGTGAGTGAACAACGATCGGTTCAGGCGCTGGTTCTTGAACGGGTTGTTCCACAGGCTGTTGCACATAATTGACTTCATATTCTGATTCAGTTGTCGGAACCTCTTTTTCCGGTTCAGCTGGTTTTGGCTGTTCGGGTGCTGGAGCTTCCGGTTTAGGTTCTGGTGTTGGTTCCTCTGGCTCTGGTTTTTCTGGTTCTGGTGTTGGAGCTGGCTCTTCTTCTGGCTCAGGAACAGGTGTCGGCTGTTCTTCCTCCTCTTCATCAATTGGATCTGTAGTTGGTGTCTCCACCTCTTCTGAAGGATCCGGAGTAGGTGTTTCAACTTCTTCTTCAGAATTTGGGATTGGTTCTTCTCCAGTGCTAGAATCAATTGCTGGTGCTTCCAAAGCTTCTTGTTCTTTATTAATTAATGTTTCTTCTGTATTAGAATTTAATTGTTTTTCTGGAGAAACATTTTTTGCTGCATTACTTGTCTCATTCTCTGTAGTTATTGGTGTTCCTTCATTCGCTTCAACGTTTGGTGCAGGTTTGACTTGGGTGACACTTGTTTCAGCCACTTCTGCTTTCGCTGAAGAGTCGAAAGTAATAGAGCCACTAGTTGATGTCTTTTCACTTACTGCTTGATTTTCAGTTGGAATAACTTCTTCTGCCGCATGAGCCAAAACAGAAGTACTGTTTAAGGCAATCGAAGCTGAACCTAATAGAGTCGTAGTCCCAATGATTCCTTTTTTAAATTTTGGATGCTTGCTTCTTGAACGAAAAACTTCTTGTTTCCACATTCGCTGATATTTTTTCAACTGACTTCTCTCCTCGCATTTATTACGCTTAACATTTTTAACTAAATTAACGTGTTTCTTGAATAATTCTTCTGTTTTCTATATGATTATTATATTTGTAGAAAAATCAATCGTTCATTTGATTAAAATCCAGTGATATCCCTGGTTCATTTAAGGCAATTTCACTAATTTCATAGGTTAAACGCTGAACAAGTTCTAATAAGGGGGTGACTAATTCAGCGATTTCGTTCTCAGTAAGATCCTCCTCAGTTTCTATGCGTTTATTTTTAATGTGGTTGATTTGGCTGATCCCACCAGAAACTTTGAGTTTTTTTACTGTTAGTGAAAAATCCAATCGAGTCCCGATGGTACTTGTCTCATGTTCCAATGATTCAGGTTGCTCTGTATCTAATGGAAGAATACTTAAATTGAGAACTTGGTCCGTAGTGTCTTCTTTTATTCGATCATAATGAAACGATTCCACTAACGGGTTGCGTCTATGAATGTCCATGGCCTTCCCTCCTGGGTACTTATTACCAATTACTTTATTGATATAAATCAATTAAAGTAATCAATTAAAAATTATTGAACCAATTATCGTCTTCTTTTAAAAAAGAGAGTTACGAATCACTAATTTACGTTAAAAAACTTACGTTTATTTTTCTTGGTCTTAATCAGACTAAGAAAAGCATTAAAAACCCCGTAAAAACAGCAAAAAAACCGTCAATAGACGGCTTTAGACGGCAAAAAGGTTGTTGTGAAACTTTTTTTGCCTTTTGGCTATAAAATAATATTTCTCCCTATAAAACTAAAATAGCATTTCTTATTTCATTTCTCTATCTCGATTTGGTAGATCGAGAGAACTATCAAGAAATTTAACTGAGTGATCACTCATTTTTTTAAAAGAAAAAAAGCTACCCCAAAAAAAAACATCAAAAATTTTTTTTTTAGAATTTAGCTGATTGCTCGTTCCATTTGTTCAACGACAAGAACCTTTTGCTCCATTAAAGAGGACGTATAGGTATCTAACGTTAGCTTAGCTGAGCTATGGCCCATTAACTGGCTAACACTCTTAATATCCCCATTACTTTCAATACAGCGAGTCGCAAATGTATGACGCAACTGGTGGAAATGAATATGTTCCAGCTTGGCTCTTTCTCGAATTTTATGGAAATGATAGGTTAACAGCCTTGGTTCTGAAGGGTTTGCCTTACTAGAGAAGACAAAATTGCCTGCTGATTGCTTTTTATGCTGCAGCAGCGCTGTTCTTAATGTCTGGCTCATCGGAATTGAACGGACAGAAGCGGCTGTTTTTGAACTTGTGTAAACCAATTCAGTCTTTTTGTTTTCTACTACTGTAAACACGCGTTGAAAGGTTGATTTAACTTGGATTAAATTTCTTTCAAAATCAATATCCTGCCAGGCTAATGCGGACACTTCGCCGATCCGAAGACCTGCATGCAACGCTAAGAGAATAGGTAGACCTTTGCCTTTTTCTTCTGCTACAGCTGCTTTTTCCAACTCTTTTTGTTCCGTCTTAGTCAAGGCTTGATCACCTTTCTTCATTATTTTTGGCAATTTAATTGAAGAGAAAGGGTTACGTGTTAAATGATTCTCTTGTATAGCATAATTAATACATTGATTGACAATTCTGAATATCGCTTGGATTGTTGAAGGCTTCAAGCGGCGTTCTTGTAGAGAAACCAACAATTTCTTTGCAGCTTCATGATCCAACTCGTTCAATTGACAATCGCCAATTGTAGATAGTACATAATAAGTCAGTTTATGTCGGTAATTGGCATAGGTAGATTGTTTAATTTCTGACTGCACAGTGTTTAACCAAAAATGGCTCCATTCCTGCAAAGTGATACAGCTTTCTCCCTGAGTCTGGCGGATAATTTGATATTTCAACTTCAAAGGATATAGTTTTTCTCGTACTTCTTTTAAAGTCTTGCCGTACACTGAACGATACTTAGGCTTGCCATTTTCTTTTCTGCCAATCCAAAATCTCCCTTCCCATCTTTTATCTTTCCGTTTGTAGATATTTTCGCCTCTGCGCATACTCTACCAGCCTTTCTATTTTTATGACGGTATTTTTGACGGCTCAAAGAAACCGCCTAATATCTAGGTGTTTTCGACACCTGTTTATCAGCACAATAAACTTTATTGTTCATAATAATTATTTTTTTAAAACTTATTGCGTATTTTTTCTTAGTATTCTATAATTAGTAAAGCAAAGTGTTTAATTATTGATTCTGAATGAATCATTAGTTTTTATAGTCCTTAGTCTGATTAAAACTAAGAAACTATATAGTCGAAAATTAATTCTAAGCAGCAACTATTCTCTCACTAATTCTATTTATATCTGTTATAAACTTTTCACAACGGAATATATCATTATCTAAGTATATAATATTTTAACGATAATATAAACATTTAAATATTATTCTGTGAAACACTTTATTGTATGTAACCTTATATGAATAATCAATTGTTGTTATTTTATGTTTTTTGATTAAATTTCAGGTATAATAGGATAGCAATGATTCTATCATTCAAAACTATTATCTTGAAAGTGAGTGAAATTTATGACAGATTACAAAAAAACAATGGATTCTAATAATGAAAGCGATACACCTACTCTACACTTGGACTGTGACAACTGGTCATCAGACTGGGAGGAGGCGATTGACCAAGCTCTTCCTCATTTCTCCCGTATGGAAGTTCCCATGATCCACTGCGTCCTGCCTATTCCTGGGAAGGCCGAAACCCTCATTTTTTATAATGATAATCAGTGTTACCATTCGAGAAATCGGACATTGACTACTTTGCAGCACAAGGAAGAAGCTGTTCTTTTTCAAGATTACACGGTAACTTGTCGAGTGCTGGATCGTCTAGGTGATTTCTTGCAACGGAGAAATCCTATAATTAGCGACAATTTCGTGCTATTCCCCTTAACTGCGCCAAAACATTCCATTTGGATAAACCCTTTATCTATCGTTGAAATTAAAGAGATTGGGCAACGAACCTTTATTCAATTAGCGAGTGGTCCTGGATTGTTCGTACGAGTCAAAAAGCCAACCCTCGTAAACTATTCAGCCAATGCGTTATTGGCTTATGCTTGTTCTAAGCGGGATTTGTCAGGAAGTGCACCACTTCAAACAGAACAGCCCTTGGATATCATTTCTCTATCGAACACTCCGTTCGCTCGTCAGATTAGTAAAAAACACAAATTGCATACGTTTAAGATTCCAGCAGGAGACTACCGCTCTGCTCTTTTTGCCGAGAGCATTCTTAGCTATTTCTTGAACTTGATGCGATATGTTGACTTGGAAAATCTTACGGTTGAAAAGCTTACTGAGCTATTAAGAGCTTACAAATAACAATTAATAGGCAGTCGATTTGTCTGAGAAAAGACAAGTCGACTGCTATTTTTTTGTGTTTCCCTATCAAAAAAAGCATCTTTTTGGAAAAAAATCTCAAAAATTATTTATACCTCATATTCCTTGATTTAACAACATTTCTAGCACTTTTCTCCTCTTTTTCTAACCAAAAAGACAAAAAAATTTTGGGATAGTTATAGGGGGCCTTTTTTCATTTCATTTTTTTCAATACCTTATTAAATCAACCTTTTCAAAAAATAAAGGGTGCCTATAACTACCCAAACCTGCCTATAACTCGACTTTCTTTTTTTCGCAAAATCCGATATCTTTTAGTCACCGGCCGGGAAACAAAACAAGCACCATAATCCAAAATAAAAAAACATTATAGAAAACGGAGGAATCGAAATGATACAAAAATTGGGCACAAAATTACAAGTACAAATTGAACAAGCAGGTGAAGACAAACAGAAGAAAGTGAACTTTTCAAACGTGATTGACAATCCACCTGAAGAAGATGTGGTGAAGTTAGGAGAAATTATGGCAGATTTATCTCAACAAGGCAGCTCATTGGATAGTGTGATTATGACTGTGCAGTCACGTATCACGAAGGAGGTTGAATAAGCATGAAAAAAGTCGTTAAGTTAGTCTCTATTTTTAGAAATGGTATGGGTAAAAACCAAACTTGGAGCTTGAGCAATCCTGATACCACCAAGACACCTTCACAAATTAAAGCTCTTTTGGAAGAAATGGCGAAATTGAACCTCTTTCATAAAGACGGGATTCGCCAATATGAATTCGTCGTGAGTGCCAAGTATGTCGAAACAATTGAAACACCGATTTTTGAAGAAGTTCCTGTTACACGCTAATTATTAATTGAGAAGCAGCGGCAGACGTGTCGTGCTTCTCTTGCATTACTTTATGATTGAACCAGCTTTCTAAGGAGTTGGTTGAATGAATGCTTATCTATAAAGAAAAGAAATGAGGAATCCATTATGATGTCAGAGCAACCCTTCACCCACCAACAACTGTTTAACCTAAAACTTGAAACTATTGAACAAAGACTCATGGAATACTATCAGGAAACGCAGAATAGCACCATGACCATCAAACTATTACTTGCTTTACGCGTACGTTATCAACTTGGTGCGAAGGAGTTCGCTCTGGTATTGCAAGACTTAGTTCGTCACTTATTTATGAATACCAAGGCGACGAGAACCATGAAGCAGTTTTTCTGGTATTTTGTAGATTATTTTGAAACCAGTGAATTGCGGATCTTGAATTTAAAGCTGAACCCTGTTCGCAATTTTATCGAAAAAGCCAAATCTCTTATCAAGTCACAAGTTGCCAAATTATTCCATACAGAAGCTGACACTGAAGCCACCTGAAAATGATACTTATCGTCTGTCTCACCTACGCAAATAAATCATAGAAAGGAGCTACGTAAATGATCAGACTCGTTTCCACCTTCCTCAATAGTGAAGGCAAAACACATAATTTTACGGTTAAAGATCCGGATACGACGAAAAGTCCAGAAGAAATCAAAGAGTCATTGAAGCTATTAAGCAGTTTACATCTGTTTGAAAAAGATGGTGTGGTTCTGTTCCAAGAAGTGGTCAAAGCCAAATTTGTAGAAACCATTGAACGCCCTATTTTCGAAGGCGATGAACTATTTGGCATCCCTGCTCCAGAAGAAAAACCGGAAGAAATTGAACAGCCAGAACAACTGTCAGCTCTTCATTGTATCTGGCAGGAAACACCAAAAGTTCCAGAAGTATCTTCAGATTTACCAGCAATTAGGAGCGAGGTTCATGAAGTTCTGTCTGCTTCCATGAACAATCAAGCTCCTGCAGAACCTGCTAAAGTCACTGTCGAAAAGCTTGAAACAACTAAGTCATTAGCCAATAAAGAAGAAGCTGCTGCTCCTTCAGATAATTTTTACGATATTGTTAAGGAAATGGTGAAACGTAAAAAACGGAGAAAAGCGAAGGAAGAAGAACGAAGAAATCGAAAGAGTCCACCTGATAGCCCTTCATGATGTCTGATCATTTACCAGCGTAGGTAGATAACCCTTGTCTGGCTCATGATCCTGCACTGAAGGGAGGTGATGACTGTGCAACCTTTTGTGCAATATATTCTAGCCCCGATTATTGTCGGTGTGGTTCTGGCTATCGTGAACCATTTGTTAGACGATCATGATCCATGACAAATAAACGAACACTGACGCTTGCGAATCGGGCCCATTCGCAGGTTGTCTAGTATTCATACTACGCAAATTAGTTCTTTGACAATTACATATTTTGAGATGAAGGTTGAATTATACGTAACATACCAATTCTTTTTTTCATTCCCTCTCCGCTTAAGAGGAGATGGGAATTTTATATAGATATAGCCAGCTTCTTTTCCATAAGAAACCGGCTGCTTCATTCGTTCCATTTACACTGTACTTAACATGATGTTTCTGTCTTGTAACTAATCGGTGATAGACGAATGTTAAGATTAAGCGCAGCTTAGAATTATTTTAGCATAACGCTTGTTCGAGATTTGTTCCATTACATCATGTTTCAATCTTGTTATCTTAATTGCTACATAATGTCTTGTCTTACATTCAACGAATGTCGCTAGACATGCTGGGACACCTCTCCTATTAGTATAAAGTCAGCACTAAAAACAGGTGAACTTTTGTCTACAATAAAAATATAAGATTTAATTTTGTATTGAGAACTGGCTTGGCTTTGGTTAATGCTACGTTTTTTTGTGGGGAATAATCATGTAAATAAAAATTATAGGTTAGTGAGTTCAACTTTAATTGATTATCGAACAATCGCTGACAAGTTGGAGCATCTAAGTGAAAGAAAGATCATTCACGAAAACGAAAGTGAAAAAACGTCCTAGATAGTTTGCAATATTTAGGTATTCCAAATGATGCGGCAAACCAATTAGTATTCTCTTTCCAAAATACTATTGCTGAAGAACTGGTTACTTCAACCTCTAATGATCTAATAAAATTAATCGGCGGCTGTGTAACTTCGTTAGAAGAGGCATTGATTCTTCTTTCGTCTGAAGAATAGAAAACAACGCTTCTGAAGTAACCCCTTAATCACTCGCTAGAAACACCAAATAGCCTAAACCTTATAATAAGTTTAAGCTATTTGCTGCTTCCTGCGTAGGTCTTGTAGTTCCTTTCTTGTACAAAAAGAAAGCTAACTAACTAAATCAGTCTTATTTGTGCAGTTGTATATTGATTGAATCTGTCACTATTCTACTTAACAAACTAAATCCGACTATTTTGCACATACTCATAAACATCGATAATTTCCTTCGCTAAATCACAAAAGGCGATCGAAGTCATCAAGTGATCCTGACTATGAACCGTTAGTAAATTCATTTCAGTTGCCTCACCCTGAGCTTCTTTTGTCAGCATTTCTGTTTGTGCGTGATGCGCTTTAATTAACGCTTCTCCTGCAATCTCAATCTTATTCATAGCACCAGCGATATCTCCGCTTTTCGCGACCTCGATCGCTTCCATCGCTTCGCTTTTGGCATTACCGCTGTGAATGATTAGTCCCATCACCGCTTCTAATTGTGCTTGATTATTCATTCCACTTCTATCCTTTCCTCTTAAATAGCATATTCTTTCAGTGTACTGACCACTTGATAAGCAGCACCGTACATGCCAGCCTCATTTCCGAGAATTGCTTTTCGCAATCGAAAATTTCCAACAATCTGGGGAAAAGCATACCTCTCGATAGCGTCCTTTAATGGCGATAAGAATAATGTTCCGGCTTCAGACACGCCACCTCCGATCACGATTTCCTCAGGATCTAATGTATTAATGATTCCTGCGATCGCACGTCCGAGATAATCAACGGTGATTTTTAACGCTTCTTTAGCACGGGAATCATTCTGTTGGGTCAACGCAAATAATTCCTTTGTATTGGAAACAACTGATTTATCCGCCAAAAGATTCAATGTCTTAATCATTCCATTCGCAGAACCGTAGCATTCCAAACAATTGATATTGCCGCAGCCGCAAATTCGTTCTTCCTCAGCTTGAACCGGAATGTGTCCAATTTCGCCGCCAGAGGAATGCTCGCCGTTCACAATTTTGCCATCAACGATGATTCCGCCGCCAACACCTGTTCCAACTGTCACGAAGACAATATTTCGAACCTGTTCCGTTGATCCCTTCCATAACTCGCCTAAAGCCGCGGCATTGGCGTCATTCAACAGAACTACAGGAATATTTAAGCTATTTTCAATCATTTGCTTTAAAGGAAAATCCGTCCAGCCTAGATTGACTGCTCGTTTTACAACTTGATCAGTTACTGGACCAGGTACACCTATCCCAATTCCTAAAACCTCAGCTAAATCTTGATTGTTTTGACTCATTCTTTCTTTAATACTATCAACAATCGCGGCAGGAATCTCGCTGCCTGCATTCGCAATGTTGGTCGGAATACTCCATTGATCTAGCATCAGACCAGTCACATCAAAAAGAGCCAACTTGATCGAAGTACCACCAATGTCGATGCCCATTACTTTATTTATCATAGTCGTTTCCTTTCTTAATCGATTTCTTGAACTTGAATATCCGCCTGCGTTTCTCGACTATAAAATAAACGCACCAGCAAGAAAAGTTCGATAGCAAATAGAATAATTAAAAACAAGAATCCCATTCTTGAACCGTTGATTGTAGACTGTGCGATACTAAGCGCCTGATCCGACTGACTTTGGGAAATGATACTGGCAACGATTGAGGTACCTGACGCGCCCGCGAATTGCTGGAATGTCATAATGATGGCATTGCCATTTGCCTGTTGTGAATCAGTTAATTGCTTTAAGCCATTGGTCATTAAATTTCCAAATGAGAAACCAACGCCTAAAGTGAACATAAAATATAGAATTCCTATTAGAAGATTGCTCAATACTCCGCTAAAGATCGTAAACAGCAGTAATGAGGAAGCAATCACCAGACACCCTGCCATAATTGGTTTCTTTGGTCCAAAGCGATCCAAGATTCGTCCGCCTAGTGGTGTGAATAAAGCACCTAACGTTGCGCCTGGCAAAACGACAAAGCCAGAAATCTGGGGTGTCGCACCATTCACCAATTGAATGTAGTTCGGCAAAATGAACACCAGACCCATCAAGACCAATTGCAGAATAAAGAAACAGATTACGTGCAGACGATACGCCCGATTCTTCAATAGATCCAGCTGTAAAATTGGTTCCGTCAAACCTTTCGAACGCTGCACTAAGCAAATTAATCCCATGATACCTAAAATAAAAGCGCCACCGACCTGCATTGAAAACAAGCTTGTACTTCCCATATTGCTGAAGCCGATAATCGTTCCTATAAACATCAGCATAATAGACAGCAAACTTAAAAAATCAAAGCTCGCTTTTTGAACCTCACTTTTTTGTTCAATCGTCATTAAACCGACTACCATAGCCGCCAGCATGACTGGAATCAGTAAAATAAAAATGGAACGCCAACCCAAACTTGTAACTACCAGCCCACCGAATGTCGGTCCAATGGCAGGCGCTATCGCTGGAATCATCGTTCCAACGCCCATCATCATACCGATTTTGTTGGATGGTACCTGCTCCAAGATAATGTTGAACATGAGCGGCAAGCCGATCCCTGTCCCGATACCTTGAATGATCCGTCCTAATAATAAAATCGAAAAAGTTGGAGCAATCGCGTCGATGACGATTCCTAAAGTGAAAAAGCCAATACCGATCAGAAACAGCGTTCTATTTTTAAAGGAACGTTTTAAAAAACCTGATAGCGGCACGATGATCGCCAATACTAATAAATAAATGGTAACCAGCCACTGGACTGTTGCCGTATTTACATCGAATTCTTTACTTAATGTAGGAAAAGTCACAGTCATTGCAGTCTCAACAAGCACGCCACAAAAGGATAAAAGTCCAGTTGAAATGATTGCTCCAATCACTTTAAATGTTAACTTTTCTTGTCTCATTTGTTTTCTCCGTTTCTAAAAATTACCGGTATCTATCAAACGAATGGTTTAGAAAGACGGCGGCTAAGAGTTAGCCGCCGCCTGATCTAATCTACTCTTTTACTAATGATAAAGCTTGTTGAAGCACCTTTTCACCATTCATCGTGCCATATGCAGACATATCAATGACAGATACCGGGATTTCATCTGCTACTAAAGCTTTGATTTGTTTTTCTTTAAATCTAACCTGTGGACCTAATAAAATCACGTCTTTTTCCTTTAAGTGATTCTTCACATCATCGACTGGACGCGCATCTACACTGGTTTCGATCGCCTGATCAACGCCCGCCTTTTCAATTTTCTCGATCAACAGACTGGTACTCATACCAGCATTGCAAACTAACAAAATATTAATTTTTTTCATCGCTCTATTCTCCTTAATAAAATTAATGAATCAATTTTTCATGCCATAGATCAATCATGTAAAAGAGGAACTAAAATTCGTATTTGTCTATTCTGTGATCGCAGCTTGATTTTCTATGCCCATATCAGTAATTTCTGCTTCTTTTTCTTTCAATGCTTCTTGTTCACGTTTACACTCTAAATTGTCCGCCATCTTAAAGAATGGGAAGTAAATTCCTACCGATACCGCAACACAAACTGCTTGAGCTATTAACATTCTCCAGCCGCCAGCGATAAGAGCATTAAGTAGCGTTGGAGTCCCTGTTGGCAGCTGTGCTCCGATCATGCGTGGAACTAACCCTGTAGTAATTGATAGATAGCCAATCAGTCCAGTGACCAACGGTGTAATGACTGTCGGAATTAAGAACGTCGGGTTCAAACAAATAGGAGTCCCAAATGTGATTGGTTCGTTGATACCAAAGAAAGTTGGCACACTAGTGATTCGCCCGATATTTTTGTATTGATCACTTTTCGCGAATAATAGGAAACAAATTGCTAAACCAAGAACACAACCTCCGCCGCCGATTTCTAGGAAAACAGACGTGAAACCAAAATCAATCAAGTGAGGCGGTGTTGTTCCAGCAGCTGCCGCGTTCATGTTTTCGATCGTCATTGTTTGGATAATTGGTGCGTATACACCAAATATAATTGCCTTGCCGTGAATACCGAACCACCAGAAAAGCCCAATCATTGCATACGCTACCATTACTCCGCCAACGGAACCGCCAATTTGCTGAATTGGAACTTGCAGAACACTATAGACCAATTCATGCACACTGCCAAAGCTAGTCATAGCAAAGCCCCAAGAAACCAAGGACATTAAAAAGGCGATAGCAAAGAAAGGAATGATCGAACTAAACGATTTTTCAACAAAGCTCGGCACACTCTCCGGCATGTGGATGGTGATATTATTTTTTATGAACCAATAATAGAGGCGCGCGACGATCAATCCGACGATAATACCCACGAACATCCCCTTCGATCCTATATAATCAAAGCTGATGAAATCCACCGGCCTTACGGTATCATGCACCTGCTGCTCAATTGTTGCCAGCGGTGTCAAGATCAAGAATGAAACGATAGCTAAAAATCCAGGAAACATCCCTTCAATATCGAAGGATTTTGCTAAGTTATAGGCAATGAAATAAACCACGATCAGGCCCATAATGTTACTTGTAAAATAGCCTGGTAGTAATAATAAAGACTTTATTCCATTGCCCTGAATGAAGTTTTGATAGCCATCAAATGGAAGATTAGCAACCAGTGTACACATTGCTCCAGTGATACTGGCCGGAATAGTCATGACCATTCCTTTGCTGACTGCTTTCAAATAGCGATTATCTGAAATTTTTTCTGCTGTAAGCTGGATCTTTTCGAGATTATCAACAAAACTCATAATGAAATTCTCCTTTTTATAGTTTAACTAGAGAAACTGTTCAATTGCCTTCCCAACACCGTCTGCATCATTTGTATCCGTCACATACTTCGCTTGTTCTTTTACCTCTTTGATCGCATTACCCATTGCAATCGTGTAACCGAACGCTTCACTCAGCATGCCCAAGTCATTGTAGCTATCACCGATCGTCATGATCTCATTCATATATATCCCGCGGTTATTCGCGTAATGTTTGATAGCTTCTCCCTTATCAGCTAAAGGATTCGTAATTTCCAAATTAATCGCGAAGGAACCCGTAGCGTTGACAGGATATTTTTCAGACAAGCATTCCCTTAGCTCGGCGATTTTTTCCCGATTATTTGAAAAGCTGATAATTTTCCCAACTTGGTAATCGTTTTCGAAAATTTCTTTGATTGAATCTACACGTCGAATCGCTTTGTATAAAAAGTGTTCCTCTGCTTCCTCGTATGCTTGTTCAATCGATATTTCAGGATGAAAATTATTTATCTTAGTGGCGACAGCCCATTTGCAGGTTTCGACATCGCTTAGTGAAAAGGTCCCGCCTGTCGTGTAGACCTCGACATATAGACCTTGTCGTTTCAGCTCCTCCACGATCTGCTCAACGATAGCATCCTCAAGATAGAGACTTTGAATAATCTCTCCTTGTGCATTTCGCAATTCGCTGCCGTTCATGACCAGGTAGTTGCACTCAATTCCAGCGGACGAGACCTGCGGATGAGCATCCTCATAGCTTCTTCCAGTCGTGATAATGAACTCAACGCCCTTCCCCTGAGCTTTTTTGATCGCTTCCACATTGCCCTGCGAGATATCATGATTACTACTGACTAATGTGCCATCCATGTCTGACGCAATCAACTTAATCATTTCGTCACCTGCTAACCGATTACTTTTTCTAATAATGCTTGGTGACGACGTACCTGCTCAATACTGTCGACTTCCATATAGTCCTGAATATGGCGGTTTCCTTCATATTCACTACAGATATAGCCTTCATACCCTGCATCCTTCAATGTTTTGACAACATCATGGTAAGGGATACTTGTTTCTTGATAATCCTCTGTAATATCATAGAATTTCCCATGGATATGCGCAATATAAGGCATATTCTCTGTTAAAATAGCTGGATCAGTATAGACGAAATGACGACAAAATTCCGCGAAGCTCTTATCCGTTTCATTTGCTTCAGCCATCTTGGAAACTTTTTCGAAGGTTTCGTCCTTGTTCACACCATTTTCGTAGTTGTCGCTGACCATTTTTATGATCTCTGGTGTCCCGCCTTCGCGAATGTATCGGTCTTGAAAGATCGACCCGATTCGTTTTGCAAAAATCCCGAAGTCCGGCATGATCGCAAACCATTTCGTGCCGCTTTCCTTAATGAAATCAAGCCGTTCTTCAAACCAAGGAGTTCCAAAGGTAAATGGGGCATGGACTTCCAACGCGATTTTTACATTCATTTCCTCCGCGTAAGGTAGGCTCTGCTTCACGACCTCTAGTGGTGTTGAAACTAAAGTCCTTAAGATTTTACAGCCTAAGCGGTTTGCGATCTTTAAGTCTCTCTTCATCATGTCAACATTCTCTGAAGTAGTCAACATACGATTTGCGAAGAGCTTATTATCTAAGAAAGCATCATAGGCAATCGGTTCTACCTGGTATTTTTCCATCCACTCGTGCCATTGTTTCACAAAATCATCTGAAATATTCGGAAATGTCGGCAGCATTTGTTCTGGCAGGAACTCGATCCCTGTTGCTCCAGCCTTTGACGCTTCGCGAATGCAATCTTCTAAGTTCATTTTTCCGGTATAAAACTCATCTTGGTAGCTGTATAGTGATACGCCCCGTTTGATCTTACTCATTGTGTCATCTCCTCCAGTCTTAAGCTTCTAGCACTAATACTTTTTCATCATCACCAACATTGTTAAATGGCAGGTAGGATATCCTTAGGCTGACAAAGGCATGAACCTTGTGTTCCCCTTCGGCTAATCCACCCGGCTTTTTCACAAATACGGTGATTGTTTCGATCATTTCCCAGCGATGATTGATCGCTGTTGGTAGTTCAGCGAAAGTAAAAGTCTCTCCTTTTACTGTGATCGCCATATCTTCATTGGCAACCTCTTCCCCATCCACAGTTAAATCAATCACCTCTACACAGCTCATAGGTAATCCGCGATAATATGGAATTCGTAACTGCACTTCATAGCCGATCACTTGATCGTCCTCTTTAACATTACGAAACCCATTTGGATTTACTAAATATTGTTCAAACATTTGAAAGCCTCCTTATTCGTTTTAAAGTAATAATTTTTCCAAAGAAAAATTAGTTCGATTCGAATGCCGTATATCATTCAACTAAAGCTTTTGAGCTTTGTTTTGCTCAAGCTTACTAATGGATTTTCTAACTTAGCAACCTGCAAAAAGTTGAACTGACATCCTTATTCGTTTTAATGTAATAATTTTTCCAAGGAAAAATTAGGTTGATTCGAATGCCGTATATCATTCAACTAAAGCTTTTAAGCTTTGTTTTGCTCAAGCTTACTAACGGATTTTCTAACTTAGCAACCTGCAAAAAGTTGAACTGACATCCTACCTCCTTTATTTGATCAATAAAGGAGGGTATTTTGTTTTATAGTTTTACTTCGTTGCCTGTCTCTGCTGCTTTATAGATCGCATCTAATACTTGAGTTACTTTGAAGGCCTGTTCTGGTTTTACTAATGGATCGGTGTCATTGATCACCGCTTCCAACCATTGTTTCGCTTCAAGTTTTTCAGGATCGGAATCGCCGCCCTCAAAGAAAGCGATATTGCCAGAGGCGCTGAGATTTTCTTCTGTAAGCAAGCCATTTTTTGAGCGGTTATACGTCAATTGGTTGACTGGATAACTCATGCCTGCATCAATTTGCGCCCCTGCTTTTGTTCCGCATAAGGTAGTTGCCGCTTCTTTTGATTCCAGGACATTCAATGCCCATGAAGCTTCCAGGAAAATCGTTGATCCGTCCTTCATTTTGATAAAACCGAACGCTGAATCTTCTACTTCATAGCTGTCCGTATCCCAAGGACCAAATAAATTGCCCTCTTCTGCACCAGGCAGATTGCCTAGTTTATTGAAAACTGAACCCGTCACAGATTCAACTTCGTAGTTATCCATCATCCATAAAGTGATATCTAATGCGTGTGTTCCGATATCGATCAATGGTCCACCGCCTTGCTGCGATTTGTCAGGGAAAACACCCCAAGTTGGGACAGCCTTCCGGCGAATCGCATGAGCTTTTGCAAAGTAGATTTCACCTAAATCGCCATTGGCACAAGATTCATGTAATGCAGTGACTTCTTTTCTAAAGCGATTTTGATAGCCGATCGTAAATTTCTTACCAGATTTTTTCCAAGCATCCATCATTAATTGGGCTGCTTCAGGCGTATGAGCCATTGGTTTTTCACATAAAACATGCTTGCCTGCTTCGAATGCTGCGACAGTGATTGGACTATGACTGACATTTGGCGTACAAACGTGTACCACATCGATGGTTTTATCTTTTAGCAGCTCATGATAGTCTTCGTAATATTTGGCATCCTCCGTCCCAAATTTTTCCGCTGCTTCTTTTGCACGTTCCACTTGATTGTCACAGAACGCCACCATTTCGCATTTGTCCGCTTGGCTGGATAGTGCTGGAAAGTGTTTATTATTCGCGATCCCGCCGCAGCCGATAATTCCGATTCTTACTTTTTTCATGATTGTCTTCCTCTCTTTTCTATTCGTACTATTTATTCAAAATGAATGCTCTGATGGTATTTCGCAGAGATTCGGATAGCTTCTACTACCTGCATCAGGCGCAAGATTTGACCCGGCTGAATCGTCAGTTCTTCTTTTCCGGTAATATGAGCATAGTAATTATCGAAGAACATGCGATGTGAGACTTCAACCTCTGGCAGCTCCTCCGTCAAGATTCTTCCCTCTGGCGCTGGTCCAAAGCTTCTAGTTGGTCCCGCATGGGTCATGGTGATTTTTCCAGGAACATTGCCCAGTAATTCTGAAGTCCGAGTGATCTCACCCTTTGGATTAAACCCGTCGATTTTGGCACTGCCTTTGTCACCACCGACAAACCAATGACGTTCAAACCAATTTTCAGAGCTGTTCAGGAAATAGGTTCCTAGCTCGATCTGGGCATTCACGCCATTTTCAAAATAGAGCTGGATATTGAAATAATCATCGACATTCTCATTGATGACATTGCGAACATCCGCGTAAACAGTTTGCAGCTTCGCAGGAATCATCCACAACATTTGGTCGATCAAATGAACGCCCCAGTCATAAAGCATCCCGCCGCCCAATTCAGGATAAATATGCCAATCATGCATATTTCCGTTAAACCCGTAGAGCGAACTTTTTATTGTATAGATATTCCCTACTAATCCTTGATCATAGATTTCCTTAGCAACACGATAGTCATGATCCCAACGCCGTTGATGATGAACAGTGAAACGAACGTCCTCCTCCTTCGTCACAGCCATCATTTCCTTAACTTCCTCCGAGCTCATCGCCAGCGGTTTTTCACAAATAATATCTTTCTTAGCTTTCGCCGCCTTGACTACCATTTCTAAATGGAGCAAGTTTGGTACAGCAATGATCACCGTATCGATTGTTTCATCCGCCAATAGGTCATCCGCGGACACATAGGTTTTGACTCCAGCTGAGGCATACTCAAATTGTGCTTCATTCGTATCGCAAACCGCTTTTAACTCGGCATATTCTAAATTTTTGATCGTTTCCGCATGGGTCTGTCCCATGAAACCGAAACCGATAATACCAAAATTTATTTTTTTTGCCATTTTCATTTCCTCCTCTTCCTATCAAAATAATCCCAATGCTCAACGAATTGATCGTCGGAAATTCGATACAAATCAACTACGTGGGCCTTTGTGTTTTGCTGTTCATCGACACTTCTTAAAAAAACTGCCGCATACTCTTCGTCTAACACAATCCGATCGACTTCTAAATGAAAGTATTCATTTGAATCAAATTTCGCTTTAAACGCTTTGATCAGTCCATCTCTGCCTTGATCCACCCCCGGATTATGCTGACGATAATCTTCCGCGATCAAATCCTCTGCAACAGAAAGCTGCTGCTGGTTGAAGAATTCTTCATAAAACTGCTTGATTCTTTGCTTCGTGATCATTCCGTCACTTCCAGTAAGCTTTTCGCCATTGAAAGTTGGCGTTTCGTGAATTCAGTACCGCCGCAGTACAACTCATCCTCATACTCACAAATCAGATAACCGTCAAAATCTGAGGCTTTTATGACTTCGAGAATCTCAGGATACGGAATACTTGGTTCGACCAAATCTTCCCCTAAATAATGGAACTTTCCATGCAGCTCAAAGCTATATGGCAGGATTTCTTTCAACTCTTCCAGCATTCTCGATAATTCACTCTTTGGTTTGAACTGAACAAAGCCATACATGCCTTGTAATGCGGCATTGATCGCTGGATGTGCGCCTTTTGCCAGCAAGTCTTCTCTAGCTTCCTCCAAAGGAACCCCTTGATAACGCATCTCCGCTGCCATTTCCAGATGTTCCTCGGCAACTCCAGCTTCCAAAGCCTTGATCCAATGAGCCTTATTTGGTGCAATCGCAAAACAGCCAAAATCTGGGACAAAGCCTAAATGCTTCGAATTGGTTTTCTTGATTACCTCTAAATACCGTCTCATTAACGGAGACAGCGGTGATTCTGGGTTGTGAATCTCGATCCCCACTCGAACATCGTAAAGTTCCGCATAAGGTGCTAATCGTTCAAAGGCTTCTGGTGACAACATATATTGCGAACGCATCACTTTACAGCCCAACTTATGTGCGGCTTTTAGGTCAATGATCGTATCCGCCAGCATTTCATCATCGGTTAGATTACGATCATGCATCATGCCCTTATCATTATTGGCTCCATAGCCAACTGGACCGATGCCATATTTCGCCTTAAGTCGTTGAACCAATCCTAAAAACTCATCGCTGACATTCGGATAGCTCGGCAGCATTTGTGTGCCGACGATCTCATACCCTGTCGCGCCAGCTAAAGCCGCCTGTTTGACGCACTCTTCAAAATCGTATTCATATCGGGCGTACTCTGTTCCGTAACAAAATAATGTCGCGCCTAATTTCACTGTGCTCATCTCACTCTCCCCCTAACGAAACGCTAACTTTCTCCCCTGAATCCAGCGGCATGAAGCTATGTTCAGGACCAATTTGCATGTATGGAATCCGCAGCATCAATTTCAGCTCGACCTCATGCTCGCCAGATATTCCACTAGGCATAAGTACACGTATCTTAGCCAAATCAACCTGACTCCAGAATTCCGTCACTGCATATTTCAATTTGTATAACGGCAGCTCTTTGCCATTTAATTCGAAGGTCACTGCTTCATCGGGTATTTTTTCACCATCAACATAAACTTCGATCAAATCAATATCTGATAGATAGTGACCACGGTAATAAGCCAGTTGAACATCAAATGAAAATCCATTTTTTCTTCCATTAATATAGATACTTTTGAAGGAGTCTTGCTTGATGATCTCTTCATTTAGTTTCATTCGCATCGCAAACATGTTTTACCCTCCATCTTTCTAAATCACAAAATTCCGCAGATACTTAGTACTTAATGTCACAGATTTTTTGACATCTTCGTAATTCTTTTCAAAGGCTTTATCTTCTACCTCAATACAGCTATAACCATCAAAGCCGATATCTGTCAGAGCAGAAACGTATTTTCCCCAATCAACATCGCCTAGCCCAGGCAGCTTCGGACTCATGTAAGCTAAAGGTGTTGCCATGACGCCCACATCCTTCAATTTCTCTGGATAAAGCTTGATGTCTTTGTAGTGAACGTGGAAAATCTTGTCCTTGAACTCATAAAGCGGTGCTAGATAATCGATTTGTTGCCAAACAAAATGCGAAGGATCATAGTTCAATCCAAGCGCCTCGCTGTCTAAACGAGAAAAAATCTCTCGCCAAATCGCTGGTGTCGTCATCAAGTTCTGACCACCTGGCCATTCATCTTCAGTAAAGAGCATCGGACAATTTTCAATGCCGATCTTTACTCCTGCTTCTTCGGCATAATTCAGAATCGGCTTCCAAACCTTTTCCATCTCGACTAAATTTTCTGAGACAGATTTCGTCTGCATTCGTCCAATAAACGTCGTGACTAGATTGATCTTCATAAGCTTGGCCGCATCAATCAAACGATATAGATGATCGATTGCTGTTTGACGTTTTTGCAGATCCTCATCTAGCGGGTTCGGATAGTAAGCCAGTGCCGAAATCTCGACCTTTTTATTTGCAGCATAGGTTAAAATCTCTTCCGCCTTTTCTTTAGTTAAATTGGCAACATCAATATGGGAAACACCAGCATATCTTCTTGTCGCTTTCTCTTGGGGCCAACAAGCAACCTCTACACAGTCGAGACCGTTGCTCGCGACGATATCGATCATCTCTTGATAATCGCTTTGATCAAAAATGGCACTCACAATTCCTAATTTCATGCTTTCCAACTCCTGTTTCGTATTAATGTAGTCATTTTTCAAAGTTCGAAAAATGATTTTGATCCTCACGTCGGATATCATTCCGCTATACCGCAGTTACTTTTTTCCGGTTATTAAAACTTATCTTGTTCTCTTACTCTATGTTTCTGTGAAAAGCGGAACTGACACCTGTTTCTTTTCTATGATTGAAGTATAAAGCGCTTTCCGAAAAGAAGAATTCAGATTTTTGTTTTTCTTATTAGCCATTTTTTGCCTTTTTCTTTCGAGTATAAAAAAAAGACAAAAATGATCTGCTCATTTTTGTCTTTTTAATTTATTGTCTTCTCTTTATATTGATTGAATAGAACTCATTGCTTGTCAATTGTTTCTTTACAACCAGACGATTTTGCGTTACGTGGACTTCCTCTAACGTTAGTAAATGGGTATTTTTCTTATCTAAATAGTCGAGATCCGATGAACGAAGATTTTTGTTGAAATTGAATTTCTGCCAGAGTCCAAACAAATCTCCATGATTTTCTAAGCAGGAAAAAATTCGCAGCTCATAATCACCGTTTGGAATATTTGAGAATAACAGCTCTTCTTCAACTTCTTCCGGTTCAAAGAAATTAGCCAACTCGGTCTTTTTAAGATGTGCTTCGTCTTTTAAGAAATACAGGCTGTTGGGATGAATATAATGATGACCTAGGACAAACAGCTCTTCCCCATCCAGTGCGCAAACCAGCCGCTCCTCGTCTTTGTAAAGAAATTTCAAGCCTTTTAACTGATCGAACAACTTCATTGCATGCATTGCAGGTTTATACAAACCACTTCGAGTAAGCAATCCATTCCCGCCGCTTAATAAGGAGGATGGTTTCGACGTTTTTTGAGCAAGGTCGGTCCCTAACCAATAACCTAAGCCCTCCACTTGATCAAAAATATCGATGATACTTTTAACAATAAACGCTCCCTTATACAAATGATCATTCAAAAGATTGCTGCGGGAAACGGTATTACTCCATTCAATAATAAAAACCGGCTTCGATAAAGGTATCTCCTTGATCTTTTTTACTTTGTTCAATAGAAAATCAGGATCAGTGATTCGCTGATAATTACGTTTCTCCCGCACCATCCGATTAGAATAAGGAAATACCACAAAGGAATAAAAATCAAACGAGCAATCTGCTAAATCATTATGCAGAAAATTTACCAAATCAAGCTTATTTGACAAAATAAAACTCCCGCCACCAATTGTTATTTTAGGTACCAGCGTTCGAAATATATTTGTAGTTATCTGATAGAACTGTCGATACTGAGCAACTAAATCCTTATCTTCAGGATCACTAGCGACAATCTCAATCACCCAAGTTTCAACTTCTTTTCGCCCATAACGGTTTAAGATATGACGACAAAAATTATTCAATGCCTCCTCCCATACTCCGTCAGGATAATTGCTTTCCTTAAATGTGCCAATCAACTTGTTAAGACTCAACCAAGGAGTAAGACCTAGCTCCAACAGGGAATCTAGCACTTCATCAATCATCTCATAGACATTCAACGAGTCTCCAAGCAAAGTTTTATTAAAGACTCCCCAGACTCTGCCATATTTAAAGCACAGGTCTCGCTGCAAAATCAACAGATGGTGTCGAAGATTACTGTTCAAGACAATCTCGGCTTCCCCAATATTTAATACCTTGCTCCAAGTTTCTTTAATCGGTGTCGGCTCCAACCCTTCAATATCCAGATTCAGATAAGACTTTTTCGCGGTATCTTTCGTCAGCTGTTTTTCCTTGAACTTACTAAAAGCCCGTTTCACCTTTTGATCTAATTCCGTTACCGGCGCAGCTTTTTGAGTTTCATTTTGACTGCGATACTGGGAAGGTGTCAATTGAAAATGATCCTTGAACTTCTTATTAAAGCCATTGACACTAAAGAAACCATTGTCGATGGCAATGCGAGTGATCGATTTATCCGTTTCCAGCAAATCTCTCACCGCATGTTGCATCCGAATATGACTCAAATAATCTTTGAAATTCGTTCCCAGATTCTTTTTAAAAAACTTAGAAAAATAAGCGGTATCCATATGTACCAGCTCAGCTAACTCAGCTAAGGTGATATTGTCATAATACCGTTCTTTGATAAATCGGGTGATCTGCTGAATCCGTTTATCCTGATGAATCCCTAATGAACTATACTCGATAAACAAGCTGCTAAGCTCGTTCAGCAAGCGATAAACCTTACTGATCTGTAAAAAATTAGTCCGATCATTTTCAAACAATAATAAATCGATGATTTCAATAATCAATTCACGAGTTGATTGATAATTTTTTCCCGGCTCTTTGATTGAATTACAATCAAAGCTGATCACTCCAGTTTCAAGTGCCTGTGATAATAGAAAATCTGAGATTGAAAAGTAAAAAAGCAGACTATCCTCATCACTGGTCACAAGCTGATAGCTCTCGTGTTTATTCACAATTACAATATCGTCTGCCCGCATTTCATAATCCGCTTCATCAATTTGCAGCTCAGCTTTCCCCTTCATTAAATAAAGAACATCAGTCTTCCTAAGATCCTTTTGAACAAGACGAGCTTTCGTTATTAGTTGAATAGTACTTTGGGTATCTAAATAGCTGATGATTTCACTCATTTACAGCCACCACCTTCTCCATTCTTTAATACCTATGCTTTTGATACTAACATACGAACGAAAATATGGATATCGCTTTCAAATATGAGAAATAATTACTAACTAATTTTAGCCCGTGAGAAAGATGCAGTGTAACGAATTATTTTGAAGGTTCCTCTATTAAAAAAATAAAAGACATAAGAATCAATTTTTACGCTTTTTAACACCCTTTTCTTTTGCGGAATCGCTACTCCTAGTTCGATGGCGAAGCAAGGGAACCGTTCATCATACTTTTCTATAATTTTGTCCAGCTCCACTCATTCTAGTAACCAATGTGAATTATTTTTGCATTAGCGAACAAATGGGCTTTCAATTCGCTACCAAACCTACCTGTCTTTATATTCCCTTGTTTTAGATTTGGATTCCGCATAGAATTAGCACTGTAACAACAGGGCTAATTCGGTCATTTCTGTCGACTTAACTTATTTCATACTATTTTAAAGCAAAGATAACATCAAAAATTGCTAAATTCCTTAGTGCCTTGCGTTTGACTCATCTGTCATAACTACGGGTTTTAGTGTTATTGATGATCGACAGATAAAATCATAAAGAAGTTACTATTTTGATCCTGACGATTAGTTATAAAAAAGATGTTTAGAAATAACTGAGATTCAATAGACAAAAAAATAAGTAGTTTTGACAGTATTGATAGTAAATGACTCAAAACTGATGTCTCCTCTGCCCCTGTCTAGGAGCATCCTAACCTAAATCAGCAAGAACCCAATATCTTAGAATAGTGAATAATTCTAAGATATTGAGTTCTCTTGTTTCTGTGCTTCTCGGAACACATTGTTTTTGACCGCATTTAAAATTACTGACATTCTCATAACAATGTCATTGGTCTTTTTCTAGTTGCTCTTGAAACCATACTAGATTGACTTCATGATGTCGCTTGGAATTCTTCAGCATTTCGCTAAAGTTCTGGCGTAACTCGTTTGGTTCCTCTAGTGCAAGATCAATCAGTCGAATTTTTTCTTGAGTTTGCTGGATTTGACTCGTTAACAGCTGTTCCTTCTCTTCGCTGTCAACTTGGTCAACAAACAGCATAGGCGTATAAAAAGGGAAGGTAATTGGTTCATTTTTATTTCCATATTTTTTGAATAATCGCTCAAATTCTTCTTCGCCAGCTGGAGTCAACACATAGCGATTTTTTTCTTTTTCATTTTGTTCTTCTTCCATCATTACCTTTTGAATCAAGCCTTTTTCTTCCAATTGTTGAATATTGTAGTAAAAGGATCCTTGCGTAAAGCGAACAAAATACTGGAAATAGTTCTTCTTCATTTCTACCAATAACTCATATCCGTACGATTGAGGCTTTTCCTTTAATAATCCTAAAATCAACAGCGGAATCACTGTTACTCACTTCCTTTACTGTGTGATTTTTGTGATTTCTTCGATAAATTGCTGATAATCCATCTTCCCAAAAGCAAAATCGCGGCTTAATAAATAAATTTTTTCATTCTTTGTCGCTGGTCGTGCATAAATGCTGCTTAGCTTTTCCTCTTCGTTGTCGAGAGCGTGCAATACATCCTTTTGCTTGGCGTAAGCTTCATAATAGCGCAAACCAAACCTTCGCTGTGATTCTGCATTAATATGAATACCGTCAGGATTTGAAGCTAAATTTTCTGCACTGACTAAATAGGCCTGCTCATCTGCCGCTACGACTTTGGCCATTTCTCGATTAATCTCTGTAAATTCTGTTGCACTTAATCCAAAACCGCTTTTTCCAAGAAAATCAGGTAATTGCCCAACAATAATTGGAACATTGGGTACCCCAAGTTGTTCCCGAATATACGAAAAGACAGTCTGCAATTTTTGAGCATATTCTACATAACGACCATCTAAACTGTCGCTTTCCCCTTGGTGCCATAAGACTCCGATTAATTCACTTGTCTCTAGTGCAAAGCGTGCTTCAGAAATTGCATGGCGCAATATCATTTGATCCGGTGCCCATTCATCGATAGAACTGCCACCCTCGGCACAAGGAATCAAGCCGATTTTTTCTCCAGGATGATCCTGTGACCATGCGGCAGCAAAGGATGCCCCTGGTCCAACCCCAGCGACTTCGCGATCATTATGGATAGGCTCTGCCATCATCTGCCAACGTCCATTCCGGAGCATGACGATGTTTTCGTTATAGATTGGCGAAACGTCATGTAAAAAGCCACGTCCAGCCATATTAGATTGTCCAATTAATAAAATTGATTTCAATTTTTGCACCTCTGTTTCTTTGATGTGAACAATATACTCTAATTAGACTATAGTGTCAATTGTTGTCTCTTCTTCTGATATTCCTAACTGAACCAAGAAACGAATTCTCTTCCCCTTATTCTTCCACTGTTTCCAGATAATAACTCGTATTCTTGAATTAAAAAAACAAGCCAATGAATTAGTGGCTTGTTTAAGGTCGGTGTTTGGTATTGCCGTTAAATTTTATCTTTTGTCTTCTGAAGTGTAATTATTACTTTGATAACTGTGTAGTTTCATAGAATAATGATTGTGCTATCAACCAAAAAAACTAATCTCTAAATTTTGTATTCTCTTATCTTTAATTCTTTTCTTTAGGAATACCTCAATGTTATCCACTGGATATAAGGGTAGTTCTGGTAAAATATCTGACGGTAGCTGAATGATATCGATAACTAGCTTACTAGCATCAGCAAATAAGTGATCTTTTGTCAAAAATACTTCAATTCCTTCAACTAAAGCCTCTAACCAATATGTTTGGTTGTACTGCTCAACACTTACTCCCTCTACAAACCATGACAAACCTGCAGTTGGATTCTCAAACAAATCATTTCCCGATTCAAATTCACTATATTCTATGTCGCAGCCTATCTCTTCACACTCTTCATACATAATTACTCTTGCAAGTACCGTTTTTTCTTTCAAATTAGTAATCATTGTTCATCCCTTCGATTAAATTTACAATACTTTGTAAAATTCATCATAATAATTTTCAATAAGGTAATTATCTATTGATATATCACCCTTAGAACCAATCATTAAACAACATTGGCCGATTGATTATATCATTTCTGGGATAATGGTCAAGTTTTTATCATTTTTTTATAATTCTTTTGAAGATTTCAACTTTAAAGGTGTTGAAATTGAACGTGTTTTTGAGAATTAAAAAGAAGTTTTCATCGATTCGTTTGAGTCCCTATGCTTCAATTGATCCGAATAGTTTCTTATTGAAAACCAAGGTAATCAAGCCAATGCCAATGAATCCTGCAGCTACAAACGTTAATAAGACAGAGGGTTGACTATCAGTAGATACACTGTCGAAGATTTTAATTGCATAAGGTGATAAGGTGGAGCCTAAATTATAGGCGATCAATACCACGGTGGTACCAAATTTACTGCTTGCTTCATTCCCTGCTGTATATAAATGGTTAAAGTAGGGCATGATATTGCGAAAAGAAAAACCTAGTCCAGCGGAACAAATCAGAGATACCCAAACAGCTGATGAAATGGTAGTGATAAATATACAGCAGCCTGCAGTGGCCGCAGCAATCGGTACAATATAATTTTTTAACCAGCTATAGGTTTTGCCAAAAAGATTGCCCGCTGTAAAGGCACCGATGGAAATAGCCGCAATCATATTACTGCCTTGTGTGGCATTGCCGATGCCTTGTTCAATTAACAACGGTGTAATCTGAAGGTTGTAGATGATAAAAAAGGTAACGATTAGAAATAGCAGCAAGGCTAACTTAACCATCTTCTTTCTGGTCTCTTGTGGTACCTTGGTTTGATTACCTATTTGGTTCGGCTGAGTAGTCGCTTCCTTATCCGGTACAAATAAGAAAATCAATAGAAAGCCTAAAAAGGCTAAACCATAAACGATAAAGGACCATTGCCAGGATATTTTAACCAACTGGCCCACCGTAACCGTCATTAAGATACCGCCTAACCCTTCAAAAGCACTTTCTAGTCCTAGTGCACGAGCCTTCTTTGCAGGGTGTCGCTGATACAATAAACCGATCATTTGGATAACGAGACGATTGAATAGCCCTATCCCTATTCCTAAAAGACATCTAGAAGCAAACAATACCCAAAAGGACTGACTGTACCAGAAGGGCAAACTTCCGAAAACTCCTACCATTAATAGACCTGTTAGAATAGTTTTTTTCTTACCGATCTTTTGTTCTACGATTGTGGTAAGAAAGACACCTACTATCAAAAATAGTGAAGGTATCGTAGTAAATAAGCTGATGTTCGTTGCCGAAATATGGGGGAAAGCCGCACTGATTGCTGGAATATTTGCTGAAATAGCTGGTGCAGAAGCAATAACAAGAGCGGCAGACAATAAACCAATTAACGGGAAACTCTTTTTGTTCATTTTTCCATTCTCCTAAAGCATATTAAATTTCTCGGTTCTAAAACCTTTAAGGATTATTTAGCTAATCCTTCTATTAAGTAAACTTACCCGAGAATTTGTTCTACTGCCAATGCTTATTTTGAGGGGGTACTATGCCTTGAAAGCATTGCGAAGGTGGGTTGGTTGGGGATGAATGATTCTTAATTTACAATTTAGCAGATAAATGATTATGAATGATTTTATTTGCTGTTCCTGAGAAACTGACGTGATACAGACAGCTGCTTAGGATTTTTGCACGTGAAATTGATGGATAGCGTATTCTCCCCTCAAAAAAACCAGCAAGTTATCCCTGCTGGTTGATCGATTTTACCTATTGAATAGTTCTCTGAAAAAATTGCTTTATCTCTGCAGCTGTTTGTAAACCGAAAAGCTCTTCTCGATAATCCTCCTTCAGCATACAGTTGTAGAATGCTTGTACCGCTGTTTGGTGAAGGTAATTATCTACGGGTGCGATCATTAAAAGAACACGAACCGACAGCTTACTAGAAAATCGTACTGGATGATCCAGCTTCAATAGACTAAAACCCAACTCGTTCACTCCGTCATTGAAGCCTGCGTGTGGAATCGCTATTCCTGGTGCGATGACAAAATAAGGGAATCGTTCATCATATTTTTCGATGATCTTGTCCACGAAGGATTGCTGAATCAAGTTATCTCTAAGCAATGGTTCAGCAACACATTGAATTGCCTCGTCGAATGAAAACTGCCGCTTAGAAAGTTTAATCCGCTCTTCTGGCAATAAACGATGGAATTTGGAATCCATTGTGACTAGCTCTTGCTTCTTTGGCAGATTAAAGTATTCATTTAATCGTGCCCGAAGCTTTTCTTCATCCGGCAAGGACACTTCCTTTTTGACCAAAGTCAAAATGTCTTCTACATTAATTCCTTGATCTCTATTGTAGAGTTCCTTATTAACTATCCGGATTAGGCGCTGTCGATCCTCTTGGGTAAGTAAAGGAGATACGACAAAGATTTTCTTAGTGGTTCGCAGATAAATCGTCGAAAAGACAACGGCTATATCTTTATAGACTAAGGGATTCTCATAGAATTCACGAGCTGAAATGTTGCAAACAAAATCAATCATGGGAAAGCATTGACTGAGTGTCTCGTATAGCAGGTTTGAAACAGACACCCCGTTCTCACATACCACCATAGCACGAACTCGTTGCTGCTGTTTCATTAAATGTCCTTGAGTCAAGAAGCTTTGAAAAATCAGTCCTACATAGACGGTTTCTATTTCTGTAAACTGAATTTGGTAATAATTTTCCAAGGGACGCAGAGCTTGTTTCGCCATCGGGAAAACGCCTTGGTATTCTTTGATAATGGGTTCTATATCATGATCTTCGTAGGGAATACCGTATTTCATTCGATAGATCGCTGGTCCAAGATGCTGATACAGCATTTGCTTTAATCGTTTTCGGTCTTCGAAAAAAATTACGGATCGTCGTTCGAAGCGTTCAATCACTGCATCAATCACTTCTCCTAATTGCGGCATTTCTTCACCGCGGCTTTTAATAACATTCGCACTTAGCAATTGAATCACTAAAAAAGCCTTCTCGTTTTCAGATGCCTCGCTGTATAACTTCGAACTCTTCATTGCCTGAATAATTCGCTGATAATCTGAAGCTGCGATAATTTGAATAATTTCTTGATACTCTCTGGTAGATATTTCCTGATAATTTGTGGCGCGTAATTTTAGTAAAGGAATCAACAAGTAAAGCAGCATTAATTGGCGATTCGAAAATTGTGTATGTAGTAATTTCTCCAGCTTAAACAGCTTTTCTTTTTCTTCGTATAATTCAGTTAGTTCAATGTCCGTATACGTAACTAGTAATTTTTCCTGCGCTTTTCCATCGATTAAAAAGTGCAGCTGACGGATAATCATAATTCGTATGGCGATTTCTTTGCCTAAAAAGTAATAGCCTTCTTTTCTGGAATAACCTATTTGGATGTTTTCCTGCATTAAATCCTCTTTGAGCACGGCTAAATCATTCACAATCGTGTTCTTACTGACATATAGCTGATTTGCCAATGATTTTAGCGATGTCTGTTTTTGAGTAAAAATTATAAGGATTATTAGAATCAACCGAGTCTTGCGGCTTAAGGCATACAGCTGTTCGGTTTCCACTAGCTGTTCCAATTGTTCTAGTTCTTCTAAATCTAAACTGACCCATAATTGCTTGTTTTTTCTGACAACGGGAGGATAGGTATGTTCCTCAAGCATTACGTTGATTTTCTTTAGTGTAGACTCACTTTTGACTGCATCCATGGTCAGCTTTTTTTGCAGACTCTTCAGGTCAATGCCTGGTGAACGGACAATTTCCGTTAACATATCAAGTGCTTCATCTTTCATTACAAATCACCTCCAAAACAGCAACAAGCTGGGATAAAGTCTGCGAGACTTTATCCTAGCTTATGAATTACCGGACTTCCATATCACTGTAGCCTTTGTCTAAATACTCATTGACTACTTTTCTTAACAAAAACGGAGACCGAGGAATAGCATCGACTGTATCGCCGGCAATATGCGGCGTTAGTGTCACATTATCTAGCTTTAGCAATGGATCTTCTGCATCAATCGGCTCTGTCCAGCTGACATCTAGTGCTGCTCCAGCAATTTTCTTGGCGGCCAATACGTCTAGTAAATCTTCTTTGCAGACTAAATCAGCTCTTGCTGTATTAATGAGATAACTGCTAGGCTTCATTAATTTCAAATAGCGGTGATTCACCATGTGCTTGGTTTCTTCTGTTACCCGCATATGCAAGGAGATAATATCGGCCTGACTAAACAGCTCCTCAAGCTCTGAAACAAACGTGACCTTCAACCCTTCCTCTTCTATTCGTTGTTGATTTACAAAGGGGTCATAGACCATTACGGGAACTTTGAGCCCATTCAGTCGTTCAATTACTTGCTTTCCAATATATCCAGCACCGGCAATCCCAACAGTTAGATTAGGCAATATTGTTTTGTAAGGATCATTTGCAAAGCTTTTCTCCCATTTGCCTGCTTTAATTGCTGCATGCGCGCGAGCAATATTGCGTGTTTCGGCATACATCAATCCAACAGTGAAATCTGCCACTGGTTCTGCATTGCGAATGACATGCAGGAAGGGAATGTTTAACTTCCTTACTGTCTCTAGATGAACATTTTCCGTTCCCCCTCGGCAGGTGCCAATCAGCTTCAGATTTTTTCCGGCCTCCAGCATCGCCTTTGATATGGGGGCATAATGGCAAAATAAATAATCTGCCTCGGCTAAATCGACTAATATCCCCGCTGGAATCTCAACTGCTTCAGGGCCACCTCGTTCAATGGCTAATATATGTTCCTGAAACTCGTCCTTGCTTAAGGTTGAATACCATTCATACACCGCGATATCCAACACTTGGTCTTTGGCAAAGGACATTTCTTTAACTGCTTCGATCAGGGTTTCACTTTTGACTAATGCATCTCCAATTACTACAACTTTCATGATCCAATACTCCTTTATACTTCTTGTTTAGTATCAACCGGCTCCAGCTCTTTAATTTCACCAGCTTGTTCTAAATAGCCCACAATACTTTCTTTTTTCATTTTTACTACGATAAACAATACAATATAGACAGCAACGGCCAAGCCAATAAATAGGGGATTTTGTGTCAGGAAAATTAGGAACAACGATCCCAAGAAATAATTTCCCAATACAACAAAGCTGGCAATCAATAATGCGCCTTCTGGGATGGACACGCCGACACTTTTAGCCACTTCGGTAAATATTGGTGCAACTGCTGTAATGATATACAGATTGACTGACAAAATAATGGTTCCCGAAATTAGGGATTTAAAAATGTTGCCTTTAGAAATCGCAATAATTGGTTGAATAATATACGGAATCGCAATCAAATCCACCATCGGTAAGGTTTCGTTTCCAGGTAAAACAATTGCTAGGATCAAAATAATTGGAATCAACAATAGACCTGTTAAGAGCGTTGCAGGTTCTCCGTAGCCGGCAGCATCATTAATTGCCAAATACCATTCTCGGCCTTTGCCGGAGCTCTTTGCGGATTTCTTGGTTGCGTCGGTAATGCTGGTGAAGGCTGAAGCAAAAATCCCAGCAATTTTAGGGAAAATAGCCATAATAGCTGCGGTTGCGATTCCTACACTAGCGATTTCACCCCATGCAGCCAGCTCGCTTAAGCGCATAAAATTCCCCGCCATACCTAACAGTAAACCTAGAACTAATCCAAGCGTTACTGGTTCACCTAAGAAGCCTAAACGTTTTTGGACATTTTCTGGGTTCCATTTGATCTTGTCAGCCCCCAGCTTGTTCAAAATCCAATCCATGACAATTGCATATGGCACCTGAGTCACATCATGTGGCGCTGAAATCGTGGTTCCTGGATAACCATAATAATTGCTCCAACGTTTCGCCACAACTTCTGTAAACAATAGTGTAAATAGATTTGCTAACAGCATTAAGCCGATGGATAAGATTAGATTGTTCGTTACAATATACAGCATGGATCCCCAAAGCATGAATGAATAGTTGTTCCATAAATCCGACGCCATAAAAATATTGGTGAATTTTAATAGGAAAAGCAGAACTTGGATTAATAAACCTACACCTAAGAAGATCATTCCCACTTGGGTAGAGTAAGCCACCACGCTCGTTGCCTGCCAGCCGGTATCTAAAATCCGCAGGTTCACTCCGGTATGTTCTACCATCCGGTTCACCACTGGAGTTACAATAGGAGTATAAGCACCAATCAACATATTGAAGCCGGTCAACCCGATGCCGGCATTTAAAGCCGCTTGAAAGGCTCGCTTAGGTTTTACCTTTAAGAACATGGCAATAATGAAAATGACAAATGGAACGACAATCGATGCACCAAATGCGTCCATAACGCTCGACAATACTTGTAACATGGTTATTCCCCCTTAGCCTACTAAATCTTTAGCGGTTTCTAACAGCTCTTCAATAAATTCTTCTTCTCCCATTCCGGTTAAGAATCCTACTGCGTTGATGGTTGGAATCTCATAGGTGCTAATTAAAGGACTTGTATGAACAATCATGTCAAAGGTGCCACTGCTTAATACGCCATCTACTCCACCAGGATTCACTTCTACAGTTTTTGCGTTAAATCCATTATCTTCTAATAGATCCTTTACCTTGTTGGCAATCATTGAACTGGTTACTGTACCTGACCCACACACTGAAACAATATTTAATGTTCTCATTCTTTTTCTCCCCCGATATCGTCTATTTGTTTTCTTAGCAATTCAAAAAGTTCCTTCTCTGTCTCTGCCTCAATTAGTTGATCCATCATCGTCTCGTCATTGAATATTTTCATTAATGTTTGTAATAAAGCCAGCTGCATATCATTCTTGCTGAACCCTAAAATGAAGATTAATTTGGGATGAACCAGTACCCCATTTTCTGGGAATGTCCCCATTTGATGAAAGGCGATCTTCGTTTTGGGCTTCAAAACATAAACAAATGGTTCTTTGACAAAAACTGCGTCTGTATGAGGAATGGCGACGTCCACTGTTTTGGTCGCCAACCCGGTCGGAAACGCGTGTTCTCTTTTTTGAAGCTGCTGCCCGTATTCCTGTACTACATATCCTTTACTAAATAAAACGTCCGATATCCTCATAAAAAGATCCGTGCAGCTGGCTGCTTCAACTGATAAATCAACTAAGTCCTCTCTCAAAATATCCTTTACGTTCAACGTCATCCTCCACCTAACTACACTATTTTTGACCGTATGATTTAAACTTCTCAAGCATAAACGCCACTTCAGCATCGTCTAAAATCACTGGATTGCCTACTGATTTTGCGCGCCAATAAACTTCCGCCATTCGTTCTGTTTCCTCTGCAATTGAAAAAGCATTGGGTAAATCATAGGAAGCAGCCAGTAATCCATGGTTCGCCAGGAAACACGCATAGCGATCTTCCATTGCCTTAAAGGTACTTTCTGCCAGCTCCCAAGTACCAAAGGATGCATACTCGGCACAGCGGACCTCCTTGCCGCCAGCAATAGCAATATAATAGTTCGATGCTGGTAAATCCCAGCGTAAAGTAGCCATCGTCGTACTAAACGGTGAATGGGTATGGACAACAGAACGGATATCTGGTCGGCGCATATAATAAATCCGATGCATGTCTAGTTCACTGGAAGGTTTACGTTCACTATCAACAATTTCACCCGATAATTTAGTCACGACCACATCTTCAGGTAACGTTTCAAAATAATCAATCCCACTTGGACTAATGGCCATTAAATCGAGTTCTGGATCATAAATACTGATATTTCCGCCTGTTCCTTTGGTTAATCCACTGGTAATCAACCGTTTCCCATATTCGACGATCTGTTTTCTCTGCTGTTCCATTAACATTTCTTACTCCTCCTTTGTGTATCAATAGTCTATTAGAAATCGACTTGCTTTTGAATACGATTTCAAACCAAATATAAACAAAATGGACGGATTCACTGGTACGTTCTTCTGATCGATTATAAAAAAAACGCGAGGAGTAAGCTTTTATTTGTCCATAAATAGACTTTAGATAATGTCGCAACTGGTTCCTTAAATCACACCATTATTTCAGCAAAAAAAAAATTCCACATTCCTCTCCGTAAAGGGAATGTGAAATTTCTTCTACTGGTTATTCAAGTTTCGTACAACAATTTCGGCAAGTAAGCCTTAATATAATCAGGCAAACTCGCAATCCGTTGAGTGAAATGGCTTTTAATTAAATGTTTATCATTGGCAACTCTCATAAAATAGAAAGTCCCACATCAAACAATCTTCTTAATCTGAACTATCAAGTATACTTTTTTCTTGTAGCTGTTTATCGTAATCTCTTGCTGGCGCAATTAACCAATTGATAATGGCACATAAGATAATGCCCAGTCCTGCAATGACAAAAACATTTTCTACACCAATCAGATCTGCAATTGGACCTGTGAAAATCAAGCCCAATGATGCTAATAAACTTAACAAGGCCATTACTACACCCATGATTCGTCCAATCTGATTGACTGGAAAGCTCTGCTGGATCATTGCCATTAATAAGCTATCAAAAAATGGCGCAGCTATTCCAGTTAAAGCACTTAAAACGATAAACCAAATCAATCCCGTTTTATTTGAAGGTAACAGACCACTAGCTGCAAACGTGATACCAATCACTAGGTAAGAAAATAGTAATGGCTTCATTCGATCCTTCCAGTTTCCAAATACTCCAATAATTGACCCCCCCACCAACATGCCGACAGAATAAATCATTTGAACCAATCCTGCATCACTGACAGTGCCATCAAAATAGCCCATCGTCATTAAAGGATACATGCTGGCGGCTGGCATAATAAAGATGGAAGACAGAGCGCCAATCAGCACAATGATCCATAGGCCACTTTTACTTCGCAGGTCTCTGATCCCTTGTTTGGTCTCTTCCAGTGCGAGCGTATTTCCGAAATGCTCCGAGGTTTTCGGTATTTTTACAAAAATCAACAACAGCAGACCTAATACTGCACCTAAAACGTCCAAAAGTAATAATAGATGCAACGGCATAATCGCAAAAAGAAACGCACCAATTCCTGGAGCAATGATTCGATTGGCGGATTGAACCATGCCTAATTGCCCATTCACTTTAGTCAATTCTTCTCTTGGCGCAATGGTTGGTAGAATTGCTAAAATCGTTGGTGTTTGAAATGTTTGCGTCACCGCTCGAACAAATAGAGAAACAAAAATCAGCCAAAACGGGAATGTTCCGGTAACGATTCCGGTAACAGATAGAATAATCGCGAATAAAGCCGCAATTAAATCTGGAATAATTAACAGTCCCTTTTTATTCAAGCGATCCACATATGGACCCACGAAAGGACTCAGAACAATCATAGGCAGCATGCCTAATAATGTCGCAAAGCTCAGCATAGTTGCGGACTTCGTTTGTTCAGTAAGATACCAGATGATCGCATACTGAACGGTCATACTGGTGATACCAGTTAAAAATTGACTCATTAAAAACATTTGAACATTCATGCGCCATTGACGCTTCGTGTTACTTTTTTCCAAGGTGAAACCCTCCTAAAATTGAAAATCGGATTCGCCTTCACGCAAGTATAATCGATGGTTCGATTGATACCGTTATTGTTGGATGTCTAAAGGAATGCAGTCAAATAAAGCACGCAAAAAGCTAGGATTTCTCCTAGCTCTCAATGGTATTATTCAACTGACACTCGGTGTAAGCAAGTTCATATGAATGATGATTGAGAATGTAAGAATATCTATAGACACGCCAAATAAATGCTTGCTTATCGGCTATTAAATTCATCTAGATAGACATTGTTACGCTCAAAAATACAACCCCGTTCATAAATAAACTTTGCTTAACTCTTAAATTCTTCTCAGTAACTATACTATAATTTCTTTTTCAATGTCAAGGTGAGCTACTAAGTGGTATCTGTTTTCTGTTACTTTTAAAGTTTTTCGTCTTTTTATATAACAGGTATTGCCGTCAGAATTGGATAAGTGAATTTTTTATTGCATACTTCACTTTCGGATGAGAGATGAAAAATAAATAGAGAAAAAAGCTAGAGGCCATGATCAACGGCTTCTAGCTTTAGCGTTTAGTTTATTCGTCAGATCCTTCAAATTACAGTCTTTAATATTAATGATAATTCTGATGACTATTGAGTGAATTTGTATTCATCAATATATGTTTTCATCCATTATTTATCGTACTGGTAGTCGAATTTTAAACTTTGCTGCTTTTCTAGTCTCACTAGTTCATTCGGTGTTAGAGTTGTCGTTCTTTACTTTTTACGATATTTACCATGGTTGTTTCGTTGGACCAACAGTAAACTCATTGACATTCGTATCCTCTGGTTGGTCAATGGCAAACGCTACGATATTAGCAATACTTTCAGGTCCGATCTGATATTTATCATAAGTTGCAGACATTCCTTTTTCAGTCTCAGTATCGGTAATGGTATCTAGCAATTCTGTTTGAATTGCTGCAGGATAGATTGTTGCTGTCCGAATATTCGAACCTTCTTGAGCTGATTCCATGCGCAAGACTTCCATTAAATCCCGTACTGCCCATTTTGTTGCACCATATACAGCTCCGCCCGGATAGGCTTTTAAGCCAGCGACAGATGATGTAGTGATAACATGACCTGATTTTTGTTCTTTAAAAGTTGGTAGCACCGAAGCAATTCCATTTAAAACACCTTTCAAATTGACATCGACCATCCGGTCCCATTCATCTGTCTTAAGTGCTGATAATGGTGAGTTCGGCATTAGGCCCGCATTTAAGAAAATCACATCGACTTTTCCAAAGGTATCTTTTGCTAATTTTACCAGCGCGTTATTCTCTTCCGGAATGGTTACATCCGTGACCTGATAAACAGCTTCTCCACCATTTTCTTTGATTTGATCAGCCAACTCTTTTAATTTGGCTTCACGTCTAGCGCCAAGAACAAGCTTCGCGCCTTTTTCCGCAAGCAAATTAGCTGTCGCTTTACCAATTCCGCTTGAAGCACCTGTAATCACAACGACTTTATTTTTGATAGCCATAAAATATTTCTCCTTTTTCGTTTTCTACATCCAACTTGGTTTGTCACCATCTGTGTTTGGTTTATTCAAACCAATACTCTTATTTACATATGAATCTGGTTGATTCAAAATAGTAAATACGAATTCTGCAACGCTTTTTCTTGATACTTCAGTCCCTTTAAACGGTTCATCTACCTGAGTGGTTTCATAATCAATTTCATCCTTATTCGTTAGCCAAGCAGGACGAATTTCTGTATATTCTAATCCGGATTTTTCTACCAAGTCAGCGGATTTTCTAAAGCCAGGCAAATAGTCTTTTATTGCTTGTTCATTCCACTCGCCATACTTACCAGGAACCTCATGATGAGCACCTAAAGAACTTATATAAATAAACCGTTTAATGTTTAATTTCTTCATGCTTGAAAGAACTTGATTGATTTGTTCGTCTAAATCAGTACCACCTAAATTTGAATAAACAATATCAACATTTTTCATTGCCTCAAGTAGTGTTTGCGCGTCATAGACATTTCCATCGACTAATTGCACGCGGTCATTGTTTTTATATTGATGTAACCGATCTGCATTTCTTAAAAACAAGATCAATTGATGATCTGTCTCATTTACTAGTTTTTCTGTAACTAATCGTGCCATTGCTCCATTTGCACCGAGAATCATAATTTTACTCATTGATTATTCCCCCTATTTACCTTCAAACAAAGTAATGTCTTTGGATATTCTAGATAGTACGTACTCGTTTACTTCATAGATAGCACCATTTGGAAAGTAAACATCCTCTGAAAGAATTTGATCTAGTTCTTCACGGCTTTCAACTTGCGCAAGAATAACTCCGGAGAGTTCATGGGTTTTTGATGGTCCAACCATCAAGAACTTTCCTTCATCAAAATATTTTCCAAACCAATGTTGGTGTTGCTTCAAGCGTTCCGTTGCTGATTGATTTGAAAATTTTTCCTTAATAGAAACATTGATTAAGTACATCTTTTCTCTCCCTTTTGTTGTGCTATCAACAGTTGATTTTTTGTTACATTATTCATTTTAAAGCTTAACCTTTAGATTAAGTCAATCCATAAAACTCAAATAGAAGAGATTGTTTTTTTAAAGAGGTTCATCTTTTTCTATTGGTCTAACCTTTGTCCTAAACGCTAAAGTGATACAACTATTGAATCAAACAGCCGCAACCATAGTCGAATATTTTTCATTAGTACTGACTGATATATGCGCTAGAAAAAGAAGAGCTTAGACTGCTGTATGTCAAAGCTCTCCTTTAATTATGCCTGTCATTTACTCGTCATTACCACGCGTATGCTTGTGGTGCCTCGCCCCCAGGTCCAGGCCAGATTTCGTCCAATCTTTGCATTGTTTCCTCTGAAAGTGTCACCTCTAAAGCACGAAGACTTTGCTCTAACTGCTTAACGGTTCTTGGTCCAATGATCGGTGCATTAACCACCGGATTTTGTAATAACCAGGCTAATGCAACCACAGAAGGCTCCTCACCAATTTCTTGACATAATTTTTCATATCGCTCCAATTGATCCAAATGCTGTTCTCGTTGTTTTTTCAATCCTTCAGTCTGACGACGACCTCCTTTTGATTGATCAAAATCACCAGACAATAGTCCCATTCCGATCGGACTCCACGGGATCAAACCAATATTGAAATATCGCAATGCTGGTATAACTTCAAGTTCAATAGCACGATTACTAAGGTTGTATAGACTTTGCTCAGAAGACAAGCCCAGAAAATGTCGAGCATCAGCTTTACTTTGTGCTGTCGCGATATCCCAACCAGCGAAGTTACTACTACCGACATAACTAATTTTTCCTTCACGAACGAGCTGCTCCATTCCTTGCCAAATTTCTTCCCATGTTGTGTTGCGATCCACATGGTGCATTTGATATAAATCGATATGGTCAGTCTGAAGCCGCTTTAAGCTTGCATCAATGGCTCTACGAATATGATACATGGACAATCCACGATCATTTGGACCGGTCTCCATCGGTTGATACAATTTTGTTGCCAAGACGATTTTATCCCGTCGGTTTCCTTGAGCCAGCCATCGACCAATAATTTCTTCTGAAGTTCCAAATCCTTTTTCCATGTCAGGCTTTTGAGGGCCGCCGTATACATCAGCTGTATCAAAAACATTGATGCCTGCCTCTAACGCTCGATCCATAATTTTGAAGGCTGTTTCTTCATCAGTCAATTCCCCAAAATTCATCGTCCCTAAGATTAGTCGGCTTACTTTTAGACCCGTTCTTCCTAAATTTCTATATTCCATTGTTTGTTCCTCCAATTCGTTTTATTGCTTAGCTTCCGTACTATTTGTTTTGCTGTCTCTAATAGCTATACAGGATTTTTAACTTTATACCTCAACCAAACCCCATTATTCTCACGCTCTTCAACGTTTTCCAATGAAAAAGCAACAGGAATATCTTGGCTGACACCTTCCTTTGTTTGAAAAATCGCATGCGTTTCTGAAGAACCGTCAGCAAATGGGGCTATTAACATACTAACTTCATCGCAAACTCCTGCTTGAATGAATGACCAATTTAAAACGCCGCCACCCCCAAGCATTAACGTTTGGATACCGAATTTTTCTTTCAGTTTATTTAACAATAAATCGATATCAAGTTCTTTTTCTCCAGCGATCACATAGGAAATATTTAACTGTCGTAAAAAGGCTTTATAGGCTTCACTGGCTTTTTCCGTTAATACTTCAATAATGTGCGCTTCCGTGTCTCTATATTGAACCCTATTCGTTTCCCAGCCTAATTTTCCGGCAGTATCAATGGACACATAGTATTTATGATCCGTCTCGACAATGTAATCCCCTGCAGGAACATTCGCATCCAGACGATCAAGTTTCGGCGCCTTTCCTTTCGTGAAAGCAGCTTCTGATGTTGCACGCCCCGATAGCCATCCATCCGTTGCATAATAGGCTTCTTTCCCAAATGCGATATTATAGAAATCTAATGCGTTCTTTCCTCTTTCGGAAAATGATTTGTGTGTTCCGTCGATTTTTCCGTCAATCGACGTAATCATGTGACAAAAAATATAAGGTCTATTCATTATTTTGCTCCTTTACTAAATTATTGTTCACACTGTATCTAAGCCATAAAGTCCCACCATCTAAGACTTTGGCTGAATTAAGAGTAAAACCGATTGGACGAGAACCTCCAGTAAAGGATGAATTGAACAGTGCTGTATCATTTGCATCACCGTCAACAGCAGGAGCTACAATCAGACTAATTTCATCAATCAATCCAGCCTCAAGAAAACTCCAGTTCAAGATACCTCCACCGCCTAATAATAGATTTTTTAAGCCGAAAATCGATGAAAGTTTTTTAAGAACCATGGGGATATCAATTTCTTCTTTTCCCGCAATAATATAAGGAATTTCTTTTTCTCTTAGAAACGCTTTATAGAGATCGGAAGCCTGCTCAGTTAAGACTTCAATGACATAGGCTTCTTCATTGGCATACGCTGTTTTGTTGTCTTGCCAGTTCAGCTTCCCTTTTCTGTCAAAAGCGATGAAGTATTTGTTTTTCCCTTTATTAATAATGAAATCGCCTGTTGGAACTGCTTCTACCTCTTTTTTTAAGATTGGCGTATTGTGATTGGTGAACTCCATTGCAGTGGTACTCCCATAAATCCAACCTTGAAAATGAAAGCTATCCGGATGATCATCTTTAAATCCGATTGATTTAAACAAGTCACTTGCCGGCTTGCATTCCTTTGCCTTAGAATAACTGCCAGTAATTTTTCCGTCGACCGATGTGAAAATGTGTAGTGTTACTTTGGCTTTATCCATCAAATCTACCTCCTAGAAATTCTTTTTTCCATGCAATTGAACGAATCAGATTCACTTACCTTCTTCTAACATGATCTTAGACCTTTACCTTTAGATTAAGTCAAGGGATAAACCTAAATAAGGTGAAAAATCAGTTGACTTAACCTCAAGATTAAGAAGTACTATAAAGAAAAATGGATAATAAAGGAGAATTACTATGGATATTTTGACTGCAGCTGAGGTAACAAATGTGCCGCCCTCAATGTTAAGGTACTATGAAAGAATTGGCTTCATCCCGCCAATCAAAAGAAACAAAAGCGGTGGGAGAATCTATACAGATAAAGATATCGAATGGATTAAGTTTATCCAGTGCATGAGACAGGCTGGTCTAAATACAGAGTCGCTGATTGATTATACAAGGTTATGTAATGAAGGTGACAATACTTTGTTAGGCCGTATCGAAATTTTGGTTGAGGAAAAAGAAAACCTTATCCACAAATGTGATAAAATAAACGAAACCGTCAAGGAGTTAAATCTTCGAATCGAAGAGTATAAAAAGAATTGGAAGCAAAATCATAAGGCTGTGACATAAAACTTCACAGCCTCTTCATAACGAATAATCGGTGTAACTGAAGCAACACTTTCGAAAAATGAGGAGAGTAGTCACAAAAATATGAAAAGCTCCAGATAGATACTGTTTGACACCAACCTATTCGCTGTGCCTCTCAGCAATTTCCGGATTATTTCTCGGAGTTGAACGCTTTGTTACAACCGCTATCCTCCACTAATACGTCAAATGTAGCCAGACAATTTTAAACATACAAGCTGCTATTTTTCTACTTTTTCTATTTCGATAATTCCTGATAATGATTCAATCAACTCTTTACCCGAGACTGCTTCACCCAGCTCATAAAGCCCAGAACCCTTCCCAAAGTGATCATAGAACATGACTACATCTGCCCATGGTGCATAATAAGCCAAGGTTCCTTTTTTTGCATTCGCCATAGGAGTATTTTTAACGTTTAAGCTCTCTGGTGGATAAAATACTTTTTCATTCGTACTAAAATTTTTAACATTGATTGTTAATGGCAGCTGATTGTATAAATCCAAAGCCGCTGAACTATCATTCAAATCAAATAAAATTTTCTTGCCATTTCCACTAACGCTAATTCTCATAAATGATTCCTCCAAAAATAAATAGTTTTCTGTTGGCTTATTGGTTCATTGGTTTTTCCCAATCGCCTCGAATTTCAACATTGCTTGCTGAAGCTGCTGCTTCTAATTGCACTATTTCCTCTTTACTTAATGTTAAAGAGCTTGCCTGGTACGCATCTTCAACTTGAGCCACTTTCGTAACACCAATTATTGGGATCGTATTTTTTGCAATAGCCCATGCAATTGCAATCTGAGCCACATTCACATTTTTCCTCAAACCAATTTCCTTCATGAGCGTAATCAATGGCTCTAGCTTTTCCAGAGTTCTCGGCGGGAAAGCATTCCCTCTGCGTGATTCAGCAGGCATAGGATGTTTCTTACTATATTTTTCGGTCAATGCGCCTTGCTCCAAGACCATATAGGAGAAGAATAAAATTTCATTTTTCTCACAGTATTCCAAAATCCCTGCCTTTTCTGATGCGCGATAGAGCAAGCTATAATGGTTTTGTACTGCCGAAAGGGTTATGTCTTCCTTAGCCAAAATTTCAGCTGCTAGTTTAATTTCCTGTAAGTTATGATTTGAAACACCAATATGCTTAATCTTTCCTTTTTTCAATAAAGGAATCATCTTTTCAGTCCATTTACTGACATCCAACGGATTATGAATCCAATATATATCAATAAAAGGTACTTCTAATCGTTCTAAACTACCGTCAATCATTGTTTCTACCGCATGATCATCTTTGGCTAACTGAGGCGTAAACTTTGTTGAAATTAAGATACCTTCTGCTTCCTTTACAAATTTTCCAAGAATCGCTTCAGAAGCATTCAACCCGTATACAGCTGCAGTGTCCCAGAGTACTAAACCTTTATCTACAGCTGCCTCAAAAACAGGTCTTAACTCTTTTTCGCTAAGCTGATTACCAAAAATCTCATCACCCCCACGATAACCAGTTCCCCATGACCAGGTTCCCAATGCAATTTTAGGCAGAGTTTCTTTATCCAGTTTTGGATTTGACATATCTTCACTTCCTTTATTATGCTAATTTCTACTATTTAGTAATCAAGCTGATCGCTACTTAAATTTTCACCATTCGATTCAATTACTTGTTTGTACCAATAGAAGGATTTTTTCTTAGAGCGCTCGAATGTCCCCTTTCCTTGATCATCACGATCAACATAGATAAATCCATAACGCTTACTCATTTGACCTGAACCTGCAGAAACCAGATCAATACACCCCCACGAGGTATAACCTAATAAATCAACACCGTCAATTTCTACTGCATCCTTCAGTGCTTTGATATGTTGGCGAATGTAGTCAATTCGATATTCATCATCGATTTGTCCATTCTCATCTAGGACATCCACTGCACCTAAACCATTTTCGACAATAAATAATGGTTTTTGGTAGCGATCGTACATTTGATTTAGTGCACTGCGCAGTCCCATCGGATCAATTTGCCAACCCCATTCAGAGGCAGGAAGATAGGGGTTCTTGATCGATCCAAAAAAGTTTCCGGTTGTTTGCTCCGCCTCTTCAGGATGCGTACTAACAGTTCTTGAAGCATAATAAGAAAATGAGATAAAATCTACGACTGAATCAGCTAAAATCTGATCATCGCCTTCTTCCATCACCACATGAATATTTTCTCTTTCAAATTTCTTTAAGGCATAATTTGGATATTTCCCTCTAGCTTGAACATCGATGAAGAAATAGCCTTCGCGATCTTGAGTCAGCGCCTCAAAATAGTCTTCTGGTCGGCACGAATACGGATAGGCGTTCCCTCCCGCTAACATACATCCGACTTGAATATTTGGATCAATTTCATGGGCCTTTTTTGTCGCTAATGCACTGGCGACTAACTGATGGTGCGCTGCTTGGTACATGACTTCTTTTTGGTTTTCATTTTCTTCAAAAACGATTCCCCCACCGACAAAAGGCATGTGAAGCATAATATTGATCTCATTGACTGTAAGCCAATACTTAACAAGACCTTTGTATCTCCTTAAAATCGTTTCTGCATATCTCACATAAAAATCGATCATTTTTCGATTTCTCCAGGCCCCATACTCTTTGATTAAGTGAAGTGGCACATCAAAATGGGCAATAGTCACCAAAGGTTCAATTCCATATTTTTTCAGCTCTTTGAATATATTTTCATAGAACTTTAACCCTTCTTCATTAGGTGTTTCATCATCTCCATTTGGAAAGATTCTGGTCCAGGAAATTGACATTCGATAAACTTTAAAACCCATTTCAGCAAATAATTTAATGTCATCCATATAACGGTGGTACATATCGATTGCTTCAACAGCTGGATAGAAATAGCCTGCTTCTCTGGAAAGCATCTTCTTTCTTCCTTCTAATACATCTAATCTATCTTCACCATGAGGGGCAAAATCGATATTTGAAGGCCCTCGACCACCTTCAGATACCCCACCTTCGCATTGATTTGCTGCTGTTGCGCCGCCCCATAAAAAATTTTGATCTAAACTCATGAAGCACTTCCTCCGTTCATTCTTTTAAAAAAGTTTAGCACTTAACCCGCAGATTAAGTCAACACTCATTGCCAGAGTTTCTTATTAAAAATCCAATTTGATATTAGTTGTAGATTAACTACTAGATACTACTATCAAATCTGTTTACCAGCTTTTTCATCATTATTATTTTTTGAAAGTTACCTCAAATGATGCTCCTTGATTTGTCAGCATGTCGCTGCCCTCATCAATTTTTCCTAAATTGACCAGCCCTTGTCCATAACCGAAATCTTTATAAAAAATTGCCAAATTCCCCCATGGTGCATAGAAGGAAATATCTCCTTTTTTTTGCGTCCGTTCCTGCAGGAGCATCTGAGGTGTCAAGCTCCTTAGGAAGATCTGCAATTTTTTCAGTTTGATTATAGTCTTCTAAATTTAATGTCAGTGGAAGCAACTTGTAAAAATCTTTTGCTGCCTGGCTGTCATTCAATGTAACCAGATAATTTTGATTATCGATCGACATTGTAACTTTCATTTCACTAGTTTCCTTCATGCTATAGCTTTCTGCTACACTATCGGATGAATTGGTCCTAGTAGTATATGTGCCTCTATTTTCTGATGTTGTATCCGTCTCATCACTACTAGTTGAATCACATCCTCCTAACAATACGATTAGTAAAAAAGCTAAAAATATTTTCATAAGTCCACCCTCCTTGTAATTTTTTTCGAATATTCCATTTATTCTTCAGATAAAGTTCTATCGTTAACATGTAAATCTAGTTATTATTTTTTTATTCAAGCCTGCTGTACTTAAAACTCCTTTTGGTTAAGCTACGGGAAATACCACAGATCTTAACCATGCTAATTCTTTTGGAAACCCTTCTACAGCAAAGAAAATAACTAAGTTCTTAGTTTAATTATCTAAGTGTGATAAAATTCTTGGCATTGTAAATGACGGTACAACGTCTTTTGAATAGAAGTCCTCTCTTTTCCCTTCTTTTGGATTTTAAGCAAAAATGATCAGACCCTTTAAAAAAAGAGTCTGATTATTTTTTTATGGCAAGGCAATCAATAATTCACCGTCAGAATCGCTGTCGCTCTTTTCAATAATTTCTTGGTAATCACTTGAATTGGTAATAATTACGGGTGTCTCGACTTTATATCCAGCAGCAGCAATAGCATCTTTATCAAAGGTGACTAATTTATCTCCTTTTTTAATCTTGTCGCCTTGTTTAACAAAAGCTTCAAAATACTGTCCGTTTAATTCAACCGTATTTAATCCAATATGGATCAATAGCTCCAACCCGTTGTCTGAAACTAAGCCAATTGCGTGTTTTGTTGGGAACAACGTAACGACTGTTCCGTCAAACGGTGCGACAACTTCCCCTTTGCTGGGATGAATTAACACACCTTTTCCTAAAAGACCTTCAGCAAATGCTTTATCGGTTGCTGTACTTAAAGGCATTACTTGGCCTTCAACCGGTGCTGTGACTACTTCTTGTAGTGTCTTTTCACTTGGAGCTTCTTGTATATCATCTATTTCTTTGACAACGGAATCATCTTTCCAGAAGAGCATTGTAACAACAAAACTAAATACCATTGCTACAGCTGCTGCGACAAACTGACCAATCATCCCGCTAATGTCATTTGTTGCTGTATCAATATGATTGATGAACCCGAAAATTCCTAATCCACCCAAGACGAAATATTTAGCTCCAAAGAAGGCTGTTACTACGCTGCCGACTGCCGCTCCGATCATTGAGATCAAGAATGGTTTTTTCTTAGGAAGTGTTAATCCGTAAATTGCTGGCTCAGTTACTCCGAAAATACCTGAAATAAAAGCTGGAATTGCTAATTGTTTTAGTTTTTTATCTTTCAATTTGAAGAACATTGCCAATACAACCGCAGTTTGCGCAAAACTTGCAGCAAATGAAGCTGCCAAAATCGTATCGCTGCCAATTGTAGATAGATTCATGATTGCTAATGGAACTAGGCTCCAGTGCAGTCCGAAAATTACCAGCGGCTGCCAGAAGAATCCAACAACAACACTCATCACTGTAGGAGAAAATTCGTACAATGAAGTGAACCCAGCGCCTAATAGATTCGTTAGGAATGTAATCACTGGTCCAATAACGAAGAACCCAAAGAATACCGAAATCAAAATTGTAAAGAAGGGAACTAAAAATGTTTGGACAATCTCAGGAATGACTCTTTGTGCTAATTTTTGAACATAGCTAGCGAACCAAATAACTAAAATGACTGGTACAACACTACTTGTATAGTTATTTGCAATAATTGGTAAACCAAAGATTCTAATATAGACAGGACTTTCCAGGATTGTATTAGAAAAAAGTGTCATAATCGGTTGGCCTGCCTCTAAAGCTGCTGCTTGGATCGTGGGATAAACTAAAGCTGCCCCGATAACCAGTCCAGTGAATTCGCGAACCTTGAACTTGCGTGCTGCAGTTAGCCCAATAACGACTGGCATAAAATAATAAATGCTATCACCAGTTGCTGTCATAAATAAGTCTGTACCAGAGCCGGCCGCATACCAACCTAAGTATAGAAATAATGCATTGAACCCTTTCATCATTCCACAGGCGCTCATTGCTCCTAAAAACGGTTGGAAACATCCACTTAACAAATCAATCAGTTTGTTGAAGAATCCTTTTGTCTCATCCTGATCATCACTAGCTGTGGAAGTGCCTAGTCCAGCAACATCTACAACATCTTCATAAACATTTGGAACGTGATTGCCAATAACGACTTGAAATTGTCCGCCGCTTTTCATCACTGTCACAACACCATCCATGTTATTTAGAACATTCTCATCTGCTTTTTCTTCATCTTTCAATTTGAATCTCAAACGTGTAATACAATGTGTCAGACTGTTGATATTTTCTTTTCCGCCAACATTAGCTACAATCTTTTCTGCTAAATCACGATACTTTCCCATTACTTTTTCCTCCATATACTAAATTTTTCATTTACAAAAGAGCAATAAAAAAACCCAATGAATGTACGTCAAAAACTCGTACAAATCATCAGGTTAAGCCTGCATTAAAGCAGTTACTATCCATCATAATTCGTGATGAAGAATGAATTAAAAAAAGTGTAAATATATATTCTGGCCTCCTTTAGTTGGATAAGCTTCTACTTGTACAGATACTCAAAAAAAGATTGCTGAACAAAAAAATACCTAATGAGTGTACGACAAAATCCGTACAAATCATCAGGTTAAGCCTGCATCTAAGCAGTTACTATCCATCTAAGATTTGATTCCTTTTTATTTATTGATCAGAGTCTAACACAAAAAGAAAGCGTCGTCAATTTGTTTTTTCAATTTTCTAACAATAAGCAGCTCTCTTCATCCAATTGTCGAATTTCTATATAAAAACAAGGTTAACAGAAAAGTAATCAACATTCCTAATAGGCAGCTGATCAACATGCAGATCAGATTCATCACATTATCGCTTAGAAAAACTGGAAGACCAAATATCCCAGCACTACCAACATATGAAAATGCGTAGACTTTGAAAAGTCCTGCAATTCCGGCAGCGATAAAGCTTCCCGACATAGCAGCAATCATCGGTTTTTTATAACGAAGATTAATACCGAACATTGCTGGTTCAGTTATCCCAGCCACGACGGCTGTAGCTGCGCAAGATATAGCGGATGACTTTAAATTAAGGTTTTTTGTTTTGACTGCTACAGCTATACTTGCAGCACCTTGGTTGAAATTTGAAATAATAATGGCAGTTAATGCGATTGGCTCGTATCCAAGCACTGCCAAAGACTGCATTTGATAAGGAACAATAGCAGAATGCATCCCCGTTAAAACTAATAAAGGCCAAACTGCTGCTAAAATGGCCACTCCAAAAAAGCTAAGTGTTTGATAAAGAAAAATTATACCGTCTGTTACATAGTTTCCTAAAAAAGTCCCGAATGGCCCGATTAAAAAAAGTGTCAGTGGGATCATAATCAGCATCGTTCCAACCGGTTCTAGAACTGATCGAATCAATAGTGGAGACCTGGTTGAAATTATTTTTTCAACTTTACTCATAATGAAAACAGTCATTATAGTAGGGAAAACTGTATAAGAGTAAGTAGCATTATAAATAGGCAAATTAAATAAAGAGAGCTCACCACTGCTAAGACTCTCAACGAATTGTGGATGAATCAACATGGCACCGACTAACATACCTAGCCCCATATTCGCTCCAAATTTTCTAGCGGAGGTGGCTCCTACGAATACTGGTAGAAAGTAAAATCCCGCATCACTTATTGTATTCAGAGTCAGGTATGTTCCATCTGTTGTGGAGAGAATGCCCAATTGGATTGCTATTAATACCATTGTTCGGATCATTCCTGCTGCTATCAATAATGGTAAAAGTGGTGTAAAGCAACCTGCAAAGGCATCAAAAACGACCGCAAATGAAAAGCTCTTTTTTGTTCCAGACACTGTATTCACATTGCTGGTATTCGGATCAATCTTTTTTGCGATACAGTCATATGCTTCTATGACATTCTGGCCTACAATTACTTGAAATTGTCCCCCAGCCCATTTTGATCCTACGACGTTATCTTCCATTTCTATGCTCTGCTCATCTACCGCGCTTCGATCTTTCACGTTGAATCTCAAACGAGTCAAGCAATGAGTAAAAAAGGAAATATTTTCTTTTCCACCCAGGGATGCAATAATATGATCCGCAAAAGCTTCTAAGTCAATGTTTTTTTTCATCTGCTGCGATCCCTCCTAGATGGTTCCTGTGATCAATGGACATCTTCTCTTGCGCAAAGTCGATTGACGTGCAGCATGAGATAGAATCGTTCTTCGTCAGAGATATTCCAGTTAATCATCTCATCAAGAAACATCGCCATTTTCTTAACGCAAACATACGTAGCTGGATATTCACCTTTTAATATGCTATACATTTTTCTATTTTCAGTGATTAAAGCTTGGTTTTCTTTCTTTCGTTTTAAAAGATACTGAACGTGAGAAACAAAACGAGCAAAATTAATACCATCACGGTCCACACGCATCTCAAAAGTATCATCAACAATTGTTGCCAGCTGATCAATAATCGCCTCATCATCGATAATAGTACTGCCCTCATTCTTTGTATGGCTCAGTGTGTCAATAAAATGAAGCGCAATTCCAAAGGCATCTTCTTTCGGGAGGTAAACCTTCATCTCTTTATTAATCATTTTAACTGCATCACGACCAATCTCTAACTCCTGCTGATAAAATTGCTGAAGATCGTAATAAATCGGTATTTTTACAACGATATTTTTTTCATATCTTTCAACAGCAAAATTAATATGATCTGCTAATGCGAAAAGAACTTTTGGAGGAATCTCTTCCATTATTCTACTTTGAGCCATATCTATAATTTTTGCAGTTAAGTCAATAATTTCTGCAGGGATTTCATTAAGCAATTGGACATATTGTGAATCTATTCCATAATAGGTGCGATCAATCTTACTCAAATCCGTCAAAGTATACGGCAACTTAGGGAAACCAATTCCTTTGCCAAAAGCGATTAGTTCATTTTGATTGTTATCAAGGCAAAACGCGACATTGTTATTAATTCTTTTAATAACCTCCACGTGGCTCATCCCCTTTACTCTAGATGTAAATCAAACACACATTTTCTTTTTAATTCTTGGTTACGTCAAACTTGAAAAATAGAACGGAGGATTCAAGTGCTGCACACTGATTTACCAGTAATTTTTTCGGAGCATCATTTTGCTTAGGTAATCCTTCTATGCAGCTTAAAAAACACTTTCTTAAGCTGCAATCTTTTTTTAATCGTTCAAGTATATTTACGATCTGACGGTATTTTTCACCTCATTTATTTCTTCTAGCAAAATTTGCTTTCCTTTCTGGCAATGTACTGGATCCTGATTGATAAACAAAATAATTTAGCCTTAGAATCTCTGCAGCAAGCTCTCCAAAAGAAATAGCATTTATTGTAGATATCTATACAGCAACACATCGCAAACAATTTTTTTCTTCGTGTGTATAATGATCGATCTTTTTATTTAAACGTTCAATCGTTTCACCTAACTCACGGTAACGAGCCAGTAACCCGTCCCTTTCATCTTTCAGCAGCTGTTCCTGCTCTCCTTTAGTTTCAGGACCTTGCTGATACAATTGAACAAACTCTGACAAAGCTTCGATGCATAAACCTGATTCCCGCATCTCCTTGATAAATTCAATCCAGCGAATATCCTTTTCTTGAAATTCACGAACACCACCATTTTTTCTTTTTACTGGTGGGATGAGCCCGACTCTTTCATAGTAGCGTAAAGCTACTGGCGTCAATTGAACTTTCCCTGCAGCTTCTGAAATATTCATAATAATCTCTCCTCGTTTACCCTTTCAAATCAACCTTAGATAGATTTGTTTTTTGTAAATACATTCGCAGAACAATAGATACTAACCCTAAAACAACAAAGATCAAGGTACCGAATAATGAGTATTGTGTGCCCATTTCGGTAATGAAAAATCCACAGAAGAAGGTTCCAAAGGTTGTTCCTAAATTCGCAGCTGTTAAATATAAACCATTAGAAAAATCTGGCGCCTCTGACCCTGCCTCACTAATCAAATATTGATTCACGTTTGAATTTATACCTGCTAAAACACCAATTAACGCTACGATAACAGTAGTTACAAGACTCAAATGTCCGAAAATAAAGAGCAACAAATAAGTAGCAAATAAAGTAAATGGCAAAACAACTGTTGAACGGCGGGGATCAATCGTTAAAATTCTTCCAGCAATCACATTTCCAACGATATTAGCCAATCCATAAAACAACAATACCAAGCTGATCGTTCTGACTGAGATTTCTGTAATGTTCCCTAAAAAATCGGAAAGATAACTATAAAAACCAAAGATAGCACCATTCAAAAAGACGACGATCAAAATAGAAAAAATCATTATCGGTTTTTTCAAAACACCAAGTTGCTTACCATAGGACAAGGTTTCTTTTACCGGCATCGAAGGAACAACAAAAATTGTTGCAATAAATACCAACGCATTAACCGCAGCGAAAAATAGCATTGCCATCATAAATGATGTTTCCGTAGCAATAAAGCTGGTCACAGGAACACCTAATACCATTCCTGCTGAAACACCGATAAATACTCGAGAAACAGCTTTTGCAGATTGTTCAGGAGGGACGGAGGTCCCAGCTACAGTCATCGCCATAGAAACATAGATCGGATGAAAAGCTGCTGGAATAATTCGTGCTAAAAGCAAAACAGTAAAATTAGTCGCAAACATTGAAATCACATTGCTTACTGTAAAAATTCCTAAAGCTAGAAGCATCACTGACTTGCGATTCACTTTAGAAAATAGCAATGGCATTGTTGGTCCAGCAAATGCCACAACTAATGCGAATCCACTTACCAGCCAGCCTGCTGTTGGTACACTAACATTAAACTGTTCAGCAATCTGGGGCAATATCCCAACAATCCCCATTTCAGTATTTAGAATGCCAAAAACTCCAATGGTTAATAATAAAATCAATAATTTATTCTGTTTATCCATTTAAACGCTCCTTCTTAACTCTGTTTTTTCCTTTAGTGCTTCTCGAATGTAGGTTGAAACTAACTGGTCTAGGTCCTGTCGATTGTCCATTAGTTGTTCCTTTAAGACGATTGGTTTCAAATAAATCAGGCCTAAATCTTTTGCCAATGCTTCAAATGGCCGTAATAATTCGTCTATTTCACATCTGCAATGATTTGTTTCTTGATCTTTTGTTACGATTAATAGCAGCTCTTTCCCTTCAAGTTGTTTTCCTTTTTCATTGAAGGCCCAATTTGAGGTCAATACTTCTTCTTCCCATTCAACTAATAAAGAGGGAGAACTATATCGTTGCAGCGGAAATTGGAAAACGATTCTATCCGCCTGCTCTAATAGTTTTTGCTCCTTCAAAACATCGATCGTTCCTCGAGTGTAAATATCATAAAGCCTTCGTACCGTCGTTTTAGGTTGAAGCTCAATGTTGTCCGCAAAGCAATCGTTGATCTGAGTTTGGTCTAAGTCAGGGTGAAAGATTAAAATTAAAGTTTTCATAGGCATCCTCACTTACTCGTGCATCTGTCTAAAAGACACGAAAATGTTTTCGCTATATTTCTCGAATGGAATTACTTCCTCCATACTTCCCAAATTGACCAACCCTTGGCTATAAGGGAAAGCTTTGTAGAAAAGACAGAGATTTCCCATTGGAGTATAATAATTCAGTTGACCGCTTTCTGCTGTCATCCCTTTAGGAGAATCACGAACATCTAATCTTTCTGACAGATGACAAATTTTCTCGGTCCCATTGTATTCGTTTAATGTTACATTCAATGGAAGCAATCGATAGAAATCCTTCGCTGCCTGAGAATCGTTCAATAGAACTGGGTAAGGGTGGTCTCCAATAAACATATTGATTCGCATTTCCTTCATACCTCCTTTATTAGTGCCTATAGAATTTCCAATCAGCACTCAACTCTACTACTTGAAAACAAAATATGTTGTTCATCAGCTACGCAAATTTACTACTTTAAGGCCCTTTTTTTCCGAAAAGCAATTTCGCTTAACTTGATATCTCTATCTTAATCGGGTAAACTAACAATGTCTAATTCTTATATAGAATACTCATCCATAACAAAAAGTAATACATAAGGAGTGATTGACATGGAGCTGCGTGTATTGAATTATTTTTTGGCTGTAGTAAGAGAAAAAAATATCACGAATGCCGCGAACTTTTTGCATCTGTCACAACCGGCCTTATCAAAGCAGTTAAAGCAGTTAGAAGATGAGCTTGGTGTCACGCTTTTTCAAAGGGGAAATCGTGAAATAGAATTAACGGATGAAGGAAGGTATCTTGCAAATAGAGGCAAAGAAATACTAGATTTGGTCGAGAAAACAACTGCTAATATCTCTTCTGAAGAAGTCATTACTGGTTCTGTGGCGATCGGTGGTGGTGAAACTGAAGCCATGCAAGTCATTGCAAAAGCAGTAAAAAAAATGAAAAAGCAGCATCCCGACATATATATCCAATTGTATAGTGGCAATGGAGACCATATCAGTGAAATGTTAGATAGTGGGATTTTAGATTTTGGTTTGGTCATTGATCCAGTTGAGAAACAACGATATAACTATTTTAAACTTAATGAAATCAACCAATGGGGACTCCTAGTCAGAGAAGATAGCCCTTTAGCAAAAAATGAAACGATAACTGTAGATGACCTGCACGGTATTCCATTGTTAATTGCTGACCAAACGCTGGTTGACAATCGCATTGCGGAATGGGCAGGTGTGAGTCTACAAAATTTTCAAGTAGTCGGAACTTATAATTTGTTGTACAACGCGTCTCTTATGGTCAAAGAAGGATTAGCATCTGCCCTTTGTATCAATGGGATTATTAATACGGCTGCCAGTACATTAGTTTTTGTCCCTTTAGAACCAGTCTTAATCTCAAATTTGAATATTATTTGGAAAAAAGATTTTTTACCCTCAAAAGCCGCGAGTGTTTTTCTGGATAATTTGAAATCCATTATTCAGTCTGATTAACAGAAATATACGTAAAAAAAATGACATTCATTCATTTGGATGTCATTTTTACAAGCCTTTTTTCCATAAACTGACTATGATCAAATATAAGTCGTGTTTCTCCCTATAACAAGCAGTAGTTGATAGTTACACTGCTGCTAATCCCTTAGTGAAGGAAAGCAGCTAGGATTTCGTTTCTGTATTGACAATATTATGAGGACAGGAAATATAAGTACCTGTTGAAGCAATGTTCAAAATAGGTTTATAATTACATTCGATTAAAAAAAGCTAGAAACCGTGATAAATGGCTTCTAGCTTTAGACTTTGGGTACTTCACAGAGACTTTCATTTAACAGTAAGCATCTATTCAATACAGCCAATCAACTCATTACCTTCAAACTAACCTGATTAATTAAACGACTAGGCAATAATTTACTAGAGAGGACTAATAACTTATTGTGCAGGCCGATAATACTCACCTTTTTACCAGTCATCAGAGCTTTGTAGCTTCTGGCAGCGACTACCTTTGAATCCATCACGAAATATTTGAACAATAAGGATTGATCGAGACCAGCTTTCTTTGGAAAATTGGTTCTTGTTGCTCCAGGACAAGCAGCAGTGATAGTTACTCCAGTATTTTCCAACTCTGCTGCCAATCCCTTAGTGAAAGAAAGCAGATAGGATTTGGTTGCTGTATAGACAACATTATGAGGACAGGGAATATAAGAACCTGTTGAAGCAATGTTCAGAATTCGTCCATAATTCTGTTGGATCATCCCAGGTAATAAATACTTGGTGAGCTTGGTTATGAAGGTGATATGCAGTTGAATCATATCTAGTTCATTGTCTAACTCAGTGTGTAAAAAGCTGCCTACCTCATTGAAGCCAGCATTATTGACTAAATAATCAATGGGAAGGTTTTTTTCGTTTAGCTGTCGAATTATTGACTCAGCAGCATCCGTTTTAGTTAAATCATAAGAGATTATTTCAACTTGAATACCGTAAAGCTTCTCCAAGTCCTGCTTTTGTTTGAGAAGCTTGGCTTCACAGCGGGAAACTAGAACAAGATTGGTTTGATTGCTGGCAAATTGATGACACAATTCGTAGCCGATACCACTGGTAGTTCCTGTAATCAAGGCTGTTTTAGTCATGGCTCTCCTCCAAAATCAGCTTGAAATGTTCCCAATCTTTTTTATAATCGTAGCAGTTTTCAGCCTCATTAGCGGGGCTTTCTGCTTGATCATAAAACGCCAGCTTTTTCTTAATTAGTTGTTGAACTGTTAAATAGTGCTGGAGGTCCTCTTCTATTTTTTGCTGAAACAGTAATAGGATTTCTTTGCGCTTTTCTAAAGTGCTCGTTTCGTCTAGCAACAGCTTTACATAGGACCGTATTAACTGAATGGGCATATTAATATCTCTTAAGCAACAGATTAGATATATCCAGGATATATCAGAGTCAGTATACACGCGATTGCCTCGTTGATCTCTTTGGATTGGCGGCAGCAATTCTGCTTTTTCGTAATAATACAAGGTGTGTTTGGTAATGCTTAGTTTTTCGGCAGCTTCTTTAATGGAATAGGACATCTCGTTCACCTCTTTACCGCAAGTATAGGGTATAGAGTGCACACTATGTCAACAGTAAATCTGGGATTTCTTAACCTACGTAACAGTAAAAATCCCCTGCAATAACATATTTCTATACTTGCAGGGGTATTGTGATAATTAGTAAGAATCCGGAGTGTTCCCTCTTTTATTATTTAAGAAAGGCCACATAGGCAGCACCTTTTTAAAACCTAGTTCAACATATGTATCACTTATTCTTGGTTCAGTCCACAGCGTGCGATCTCTTCTAAAGACAAACTCATCCTTCGAAAATTTCTCCAACTCCTGCAAAACCTGATAAGTGATATCCGGTATTGGCAGCTTGCGAGTTATAGGCGAATCAATGACTTCACTAGCCACAATATGATAGGCAGCGTTTAAATCAATCACTCGTTTTTCAAGATCCACGTCTTCCCACCTTAGCGTTAACAGCTTGCTCATTTGTAATTTTGTTTCCTGGTTGACACATAAAGCCGCTTTTAGCTGGAATCCATCACTTTCTACTGGCTCTTCCAGCAGGTCCTCGATTGAGAAATGAGTAAAGAATTCCTCTTTATTTGGCCGCCAAGCATAATAATAAGGATTATACCGTATAAATTTCGCTTTTTTGGCTTTCCACATTAAATGATTAAACAGCAAAAAAATTTCTTTGGCTTTTTCTTTTTCATACTGATTAATCAGTTTTTTGATAAATTGATTGACTCTTTCAGGTGTAATCATTGTGATCGGCAGCTCACCAAATTCTGGAACGAGATATTCCTTGATTAGCCCTTCATATCTTAGATGCGTGGATTTTTTTCTTTCTGGCCTTTGCTTATCGAGCTTTAGAAAATAGGTACACCATTTTCTAAAGGTAAAAACCTTTGTCGTTGCATACTTTCGATTAGGCAAATCCCCTACAAATCGATGAGTTCTTCTAAAGTTCTTTTCGTATGCTTTCTTTACTTCAGGTAATTTTGCTTTGACTTCTTCTTTGGTTTCACCATAGACAGAAAAATAATTTGTTCGGCCACTTTTTCTTATGCCGATTGAGAATCTTCCCTCCCAACGACCATCTGTTCTTAAATAAATATTATCTCCTTGTTTCGGCATCCAACCATCTCCCTAACCATAAACGAACCAATCGTTTGAATCATTTTGCCTTATTATTTTACTATAGCAGGAAGAGATTTCCCAATATTTCCATTAATCGTATAATCAAAACTAACTATCGTAACGCATGAATCAATTTAATAATCGAATGATTACATAATTATGAGAAATTGGGCAGGTTGAGCTGCAAAAAGGAACAGTGCTGAATCAGCGGTATAATTATCCTTTATGGCAGGCAAAGGATCCTTTGTTCTAAGCTATATTCAATTCATTTACAAATTCTTGTAAATAGACGAATTATTCAATCTGTCCATCCTTGAACACGGTACCAAGTATCAGTAAAATACCAATACACTTATTACGATTACTAAATTAAATGAAAAATTCTTAGTCCTTCAACGACTCCAAATTCTGAATTACTTTTGGTTATATAATCACTTTGCTCCTTAATTTTTGAGCAGGCATTTCCCATGGCAACTCTAGTAGTACAAATTTTAAATAGTGCTAAATCTGCTTCAGTATTCCCAAAGGCGTATAGTTTTAACTTATCATCAGCGAATTCCTGAACAACTTTTCTCAGTCTTCTTTCTTTAAGTGTTTCAGGGTCATCTTCAACCGTATTCTCAATGTCTTTCAACTCTGCTCCATTTAATAAGATACGGCTTTCTTTGTCACTGATAATTGAGTTTATCCCTAATCTTCTTACAATAACCTGCAAATTATCAAAACATTTATCTGTCACGATAATTGGCAGGTATCCATTCCATCTCAAGTTTTTCATAGCAGTAATCATGGAAAACTCTATCTCATTCTTCTTATTTAACAGCACGCCTTCCACATTAAAAAAAACTAATCCGTTCATTTTTTTGATCATATTAACACCTCGGCTTTCTCAGTCACTTTATCCTTTTTGTTTACTTCTAACATCAATTATCCTCAACCCTTCAAAAGCAGAGGATAATTATAAAAAAGCGGACAAGTCACTTTTTACAGTGACTCGTCTGCTTCAATTACTAAAGCGCTTCATCTTCTTCATCGTTTTCAGCATGGTTAAAAAACTCAATAGTAGTAGACTTTAATCCATCTATATCCTGATGAATTTCATCTAAATTCTTTCCGTCTTTTGTTAAAAGTGTATTCAAAACAATGGGCATATTCATTCCACTAACAATTAAAGAGTTATTGATCATATCTTTTTTATTGATTAGATCTATTGCGTTTGTAAATGGAGAACCTGATAAAATATCGCAAAACAAGAGTATCTTATCTTCCTTTTTGATTTCCTGTAGAACTAGACTAAATTTCCTTCTAAAATCAGCTACCTGCATATCTTCTTCAAGTCCGATTGCTTTAAAATCCTTACGCTCAGAAGTCATCATTTCTACAGCATTTTTTAATCCTTCCGCGAATTTACCATGACTAACTAAGAGAACATACTTCATCATTTCACTCCTATTCAATTGCACCCGCATCTATTATTTCTTTAAACCAATATAGGGATTTTTTAGGTTGTCTTTTATAAGTTTCCAAATCTAATTCCAGTAGCCCATAACGATTTTTGAAAGCATTCCGAGCTGAAAGATTATCAACGAATGACCACACCAAATAACCAAAACAATTTGAGCCCAGTTCTTTAATTCTCAGAGTGTTTTTCAAGTGTCCTTTGAGAAATTCAATTCGATAATCGTCATCAATTCGTCCATTCTTATTTCTAAAGCGGTTTTCACCTTCAATTCCGATTCCGTTCTCACTGACGAACCAAGGAATGTTCCCATAATCATTTTTGATTCTCATTCCAATGTCAATAATCGCTTCTTCATAAATCTCCCAGCCTCTATCGCTATTAAATTTACGCTCCGGCATTACCCATGGTTCATAATAGTATTCTGGATGAAAAGCTGTCTTATCAAACCTTGACTCTCTAGCTTTGACACGGATAGGAAAATAGTAGTCCACACCGAGTACATCAATTTTATGATTTTTGATTTCTTCTAGATCCCCATCACGATAGTTAAACATGCAATCATGCTTTTTCAATTCTTCAATAAATTCAGTTGGAAATTGTCCTTTAAGATAAGGATCAAGATACATCCGAACATGAAACAAATCGGCGTAATAAGCTGCTTGAACATCTCTAATTTCAGTACTCCGAGCATAAATTGGAGTCATATGGACCATCGCGCCAATTTTACAGCCGTAATCTTTATATTGATGAACAATTTGCACAGCCTTGGAAGTTGCCAGGATTTTATGAAAATGTGCTTGATAGGCTTCTTTGGGATCATGTTTAAATGGATACCAAATGCTATCCATATACCCATTGTCAATTGGAATATTTGGCTCAGTAAAAGCAAACCACCAATTAACCTCTGAGTGGAAATTTTCTAACACCTTCTCAACATATAATTGATAAAGCTCAACAGTTTCCCTTCCTACCCAGCCATTATATTTTTCAAATAGAATAGCTGGAATATCCCAATGCTCTAAAGAAATCATTGGTTCCATCCCGTTCTTTTTAATTTCTTTAATAACTGATCGATAGTAGTCAACTGCTCTATTATCAACTTTACCAGTTAGAGGGTCTTTCATGAATCTTGCCCATTGAATGGTAAAACGAAAAGTGTTTAACCCAAAAGAGGCTATCGTTTTAATATCCTCTTTGTAGTTTGTATAAAAGTCACTCGCTTTTTGCGGCCCTACTTTGTCAAACCATATATCTGGATTCGTTTCATAAAATAGTTCTGCCCAGCTTTTTTGATCTGAATCCTTTCCTGCTATTCCTTCAATTTGCCAGGCACTGCTAGACGTTCCTATTAAGAAATTTTCCGGTATTTTTATTCTGCTCATTATTTTTCCCTCCTAAAAAATACCAACAGCAACACCAGCTAAAGCAATGATCAAAAATACTAGAATCATTTTTAATGAGGATACATTCTTCCTCGACATCAGCCACCAGCTAAGTAAAATTACCAAAAGGGGAACCAGATTGGGAAAGATCGTATTTACCATATCATTCGCAACAATACCTTCGCTTCCGCCAGTAGCACCAATCGTAAAATTCAACTTCAATGAAACATATGAAGCACCCACTCCGCCAACGACAATTGCGCCAAGAACGTTAATTGCTTTTCTGACCTTTTGTGCAGTTTCCCCAATTAAAATATCAATCGATTTTGTTCCTAATGTATAGCCTTTCATGAAAAGAGTATACGAAATTGGAATCATGGCTCCTAAGTAGGCAATGATATAAAACAATGGACCAATAATGCTGCCATCCTGTGACATTCCAACTGCAATCGAAAGTAATAATGGAATTAGCATACCTGGTACCATCGCATCACCGATACCAGCTAATGGACCCATTAAACCAACTTTAATGCTATTAATGGTTTCATCATCAATTTCCACACCATTTGCTCTTTCTTCTTCTAGTCCGCACACAACGCCGCCAATAATACTACCAATTTGCGGCTCGGTACAATAGAATCCGCTATGTCGCATCAATCCCTTTTGAACTTCCTCAGGTCTGTTGGGATATAGCTCCTTTAATATGGGAATCATTGAATCGCAAAAGCCAAAAGCCATTTCCCATTGATAGGTCATATCTACTAAATAGCCTGCCTCCCAACGAATCCAACTTTCTTTCAAGGCTTTTTTACTAAGCTTTTTCATTACAAAACCTCCTCTAAATCATCATCATCTGCCGCTAAGTTTTTTGGCATACCATCACTTTTCTGATAAGACATTAAAGCAAAGAAGCCAGCGATTATTGCTAAAGAAACCATATTTACACCAAGAGCAGATACTAATGTAAATCCAAAAACAATTGTTAAAAGATCGCCTAAATCCTTTACTAGGTTTTTCACTAAAAGCCCTACTCCAATTGCTGGGAATAAACCACCTAAAACAGTTAATACTCTCATAACGTAGGACTCAGCAGGAAATGTATTAATAATCCATGCTGCCACATCTTGTCCGTAATACAACACCATAAAAGTAGGAATCAAACGAGATGCAAGTAGCAATAATTGAGGAAAAATCCAATGATTTCTTAAAAATACCTTCTCATCTCCATTTTGGATAGCAGTAATCACACGTTCATTGAACCCCGAGTTTAAAATACACACGAGATTATGCAAAATAATACCGACAGCTCCCATCGCGGTGGCGATCGAAACGGCAGCCTCAATACTTGAACCATTTCTAACAGCTACAATTCCTAATCCAACCCCAATGAATGCAGCCGCATTGAGATCGGTAGGCATGGTGCCCCCCGGTGTAACCATTGCAATAAACACAGTCTGGACCGCTGCCCCTACAATAATTCCAGTTTGAATATCACCAAGAATTACCCCAATTAATAAGCCAGATACCAATGGTCGTCCAACCACATACCAACCACCTATACATCCTAGTAACCAAGGTGACATAAATGATCCTATATACGCGAGAATACCTATTAAAAAAGCCTGAAAGATATTTATATCCATAATTTTACCTACCTTTTCTATTTGTTAGCGAAAGCTAAAAGCTCATCTTTTACAGCAGAAAATTTTACCTTAGTAGCATCTGGAACAATTTGATACTCAATCTCATATCCTTTGTCAAAAATCTTTTGATATGCTTCAACATCAGAAGCTGTTACATCACAGTTTTTTCCAACTTGAAAAGCATCTTCTTTGGCACTTTGAGGACCAACGTTAAGAACAGTTACATTTGTTTGCATGTCATGATCGACTAATAGTTTACACATCGTTTCGGGTTCCTTAGTAATTACAAAATAGTTTTTGGCACTCTTTTCTGCCTCGTGCATTTTTGATAGGAACTGTTCCATAGTCCAAACGAATGTCTTTTTGTCCGAAGAAGCCTTCAATGCTTGCTTAATTAACGGATCTTTTGCCGCTTTATCGTTAACTGCAATTAGACCATCGCATTGACGTTCCATCGCCCATCTTGTTACAACTTGCCCATGAATAATCCTATCATCGCACCTCAAAAAACTAATTGTCATAAAAATCCCCTTCCCCATTGCTAGAATTTTTTTCAGATAGTTGCGCTAAGCTAACTGATGTCTAACACTTTTGTATTGTTTTTTCTATACTAAACTAGTTTTGTATTTTTAATACATTCCTACTATAGTATAAAAAAAACATTTTGTAAACGCTTTTTGTAGTTTTTTTACAAAAAAATTTCCTGCTTATTTACTAGAAAAAGCCACGGAGAAATTTCCATGGCTTTTGACTAGTTTACTACTTTTTATGTACTAAAAACTTTATAGTAATGTCTCAAGCAACTCTTCATTGAATGGGAAACTACTTTTTTCAATTCAAGATAGTTTACTAGTTTTTCTTTACTAATTCCTTCTTGGGCAGCATTTATCAAGTCGGAAAAAATATTCATTTTGCTGATTCCCTCTAATCCACATCGTTTAAGATTTTCATCACCTGATGAAGAACCGCCGTGTAATACTAAGGGAGTTTGTATTGCTGCAACAATTTCTTCATAGGTAATCCAATCTTCCACATCTAACAAAAATTTCACAATGAAAAATATTCTTTCTTCAAACGCGAAGTGTTCACTAACCTTTAAATCTTCAACAGCACCCGTAAGGATGTATCCTTTATTCTTGTTGGTAAGAAGCTGAGAATCAATCAAATAGTTTTCATTTAAATCTTTCACTTAATTCCGGACACTACGATCTGAAATACCTAGTCTTTTAGCAATCTCTCTTCCTTTTAAGTCATTGTGTTCTTCTTGCAGCATAACGATTAATCTTAAATATTTTTCCTTCTAAAAAAAATTACAGCCTTTAAAGCTTTCTAATAATTGGTTTGGTCACTCTTAACTAATATGTTTATCTACCACACCGTTAGGAAATATTTGTTTATTACATCAATGTATCTAAACTAATAATAATTTGGATGTTTGTAATTAGAATACATAGAGTTATAAATGTAAACTATTATTCAACTTTTCTAATTTTTTCTTTCTCCTGAAAAAAGAAAGGGCCATAAACAAACAATCTGTTTGACCCTTTCCTCATCTAGTTCCATCGCTAGTCGTTCTTTTTCCTATTCAAATGCTTGTTCAAAAAGATCCATAATTTCTTCTTTATTCCCTTTACGAGGATTACTGAATGCATTTCCATCTCTCAAAGCATTTTCCGCCATTAATCCAAAGTCTTCCCGTTTTACTCCCATAACTTTAAGGTTCTTTGGAATACCAACATCGGCAGAAAGACGCTCAATTGCTTCGATTGCTTTATCGGCAGCCTCTAAAGTAGAAAGTCCTGTAGTATTCTCTCCAAGATAGTCAGCAATTTTTGCGAACTTCTCAGGATTTGAAATCAAGTTGTACCGTTCTACTACAGGTAACAGTATCGAATTGGCTACACCGTGAGCCATATCGTATTGTCCTCCCAATTGATGTGCCATCGCATGGACATAACCTAAATCACCATTATTGAAAGCCATACCTGCTAATACCGATGCATAAGCCATTTTTTCTCTTGCAGCGATATCTTGACCATTGGCTACTGCTTGTCTCAGGTTTTGAGCAATCAACCTCATAGCCTGGATCGCACATCCATCTGTTAATGGCGTTGCGTTAGCTGATACATAGCATTCAACCGCATGAGTCAAAGCATCCATTCCAGTAGCTGCTGTAAGTCCTTTGGGAACACTTAACATCAGATATGGATCATTAATTGAAACCAGAGGAACATTTCTCCAACTAACAATTACAAATTTCAAATGTGTCTCTTCGTCTGTTAAGACACAATGTTTTGTAATTTCGCTTGCGGTACCAGCGGTAGTATTAACGGCAAAAATCGGAGGGAGCTTTTCTGTTAGCAGCTCAATTCCGGCATATTTTTTTAAATCTTTGCCGTGGGTAACAGCGATTGCTATACCTTTTCCGCAGTCATGAGAAGATCCGCCACCAACTGTGATAACTGAATCACAGTTCTCTTTGTTGTAAAGATCTAGTCCAGCAATACAATTAGCGATTTTGGGATTTGGCTCAACTTGATCAAAGATGGCATATTCAAGCCCTTTATCTTCTAAAGACTTCACTACTTGTGCAACAGGTCCATCCTTTAGTGTTCGTAAGAAAGCATCGGTTACTATCAGTGACTTCTTAGCCTCGAACATCTCAACTTTATCACCTAAAACATCGACAGAACCTTCACCGAAGTAGTTCAGGCTAGGCATTAAAAAATCTTTTACAGTCATTTTATTCTCTCCGATCTGATTTCCTTTTTCATTCTGGTTATAGAATAACTATTATTAATGTCTTGGACTACGATATTTATCTACCTAATTATTAGGAAAGATTTCACAAAATATTTGTTTAAAAGCAACCAGAAAAATACCTGGTTGCTTTTGTTCTAAAGATTAGAAATTAGCCTTTGAGCTTTTGGGTTTCAAAAACTTCAAAATAGTGAGTTAAGCAGTCTTTCATTCCCGCATTCGCGGCTTGCTTAACATCCAAATAATTGTCTGGTTTTTGTTGTCGTATATTTTCCATTGCCGCATTAACTAAATCTGAAAAAATATTAATTTTAGCAATCCCTTCAAGACCACAGCGCTTAAGGTTAGCGTCACCTGAAGAGGAGCCCCCGTGCAGAACAAGTGGTGTAGCTACTGCTTCAGCAATCTCCTTCAAGCGTTCAAAATTAATTTCTGGTACCCCTTTGTACATTCCATGAGCAGTGCCAATTGATATAGCTAATGAATCTACTTCCGTTGCCTCAATGAATTTTTTTGCATCTTCAACAGTGGTATATTTTGAATCTGTCTGAGCGTGATTTTCGTAGTTCACCCCTGAACCAACGTGACCGATCTCTGCTTCCACCACCACCCCTTTAGGATGAGCATAAGCGATAATTTCTTTTGTCTTTTTAACATTTGTTTCAAAATCATCTTGGGAAGCATCAATCATGACGGAAGAAAAACCTAGGTCAATCGCTCTTTTAATAATGCTAGGCGTCATTCCATGATCCAAATGAAGAACTACTGGAACGGATGCTTGTTCAGCCAAATATTTACCATTTAATGCAGCTTCTTCTAAAGATATCAGTTCAATATGAGATTCAGCTAAGGCGATAATAACTGGAACACCCAATTTTTCTGCCGTCTCCACATGACACTTCATTGATTCAATATCGATAAAATTTGGTGCTGGAATCGCACAATGCTTGTCTCGTGCTTGTTTAAACAATTCCTTTGATGTTACTAACATAGTTCAGCCTCCTTTATAATCTAACACTCACACGATATCGACCAGGTTGACTAGCATATTCAAATGCTTCTTGAATATCCTTTAAATCAAAAACCTTTTCAATCAGTGGTGTAACGTCAATTAACTTATGACTTAAAATGTCCGCTGCTGTATAGAAATTCTCCATATACGCCTCGAAAGCACCGATCAATTTCAATCTTCTGTAATGCAGCTCATTGGGGCTCATTGGAATTTCTGGTGCTGGATATCCTGCAGAAAAGAATAAGATTTCTCCATCTAATTGTCGAACTAATTCAAAGGATTGTTTTGCTGCTTGTTTCGCTCCTACACCAAGGATTACAATGTCAGCCATTTCACCATCGGTCAGTTCACCCAGTTTTTCCTTCACATCTTCTTTCCCTGCATCAATTACCTCGAATCCATAGGCTTTCGCTTTTTCGATTTTATTCTCCATTAGTTCGGAAATAATCACGCGAGCACCACTTAACCTTGCTACTAGAGCATTTAATATCCCCATTGTTCCAGCACCAACAACAAGAACTGTTTTACCAAGTTCAATTGTAATATTTGATTGTGCGCTGACAACTGTAGCCAAAGGCTCAATAAATGCTGCAAAGGAGGGATCTAAGTCTTTATTCGTTTTTACTAAAAATTCAGTCTTTCTTACTGCATACGTAGCGAATCCGAAAAATCCTTTAATACCTTCCATCACTTGAATATTTTTACGCTCGGTACAATTATCCGTTCTGCCGATCTTACAGTTCTTACATCTTCCACAGTAGCTATAAGCGAAGCTCACTCGATCTCCAACTTTAAATTCTTTAACATCCTTACCTACTTGAACAATGGTTCCAGAGCTTTCGTGTCCGCCAGCCATTGGATATCCCTGGTGTTCTCTAAGTCCCAGCCATTGTCCATAATCAGTGGTACAAATGTTACAAGCATCCTGTTTTATCAAAACCTCTTCATTATCGAGTTCTTCAGGCATGGCCACCTGCTGAACGACCGCTTCTCCTTTTTTCAATAAGACTCCATAATCAATAACCTTTGTTTCAGCTTCAATTTTGCACATCTATACTTATCCTCCTTAGAAAATACCAATAATAGAACCACCGATAGCTAAAGCTAAAATCAAAAGCATAATAACTGTAAAGTTTTGATTTTTCTTACTTAACCACCAGTAAATTCCAAAAGTTACTGCTAAAGGTAATAAACCGGGTAAGATGCTATCTAACATTTCTTGTAAAACAAATGTATTGTCAGCCCCTAAGCTAAATTTGATTGGTGTGGTTAGATTTACATAGGTTGAAGATAGACAGCCCATCATAAATAGTCCCAACGTCCCAGCACCAACGATTAATTCGTTAATCCAACCAGATGATAAAATATTTCGAATAGATTCTTTGCCAAGCTTATAGCCATAGTCGCATAAGAAGGTACCAATAATAAATTGCAGTAAAGGAAATAGCAGAATTACAAATGCTCCAAGTACACTACCTTGAGCTGATAACGCTGCAGATAAACCGAAAATAATCGGCTTCAAGGTTGCCCAATCAATTGAATCACCAATTCCAGCCAAGGGACCCATCAATCCTGTTTTCATGCCGGTAATCGCTTCGTCAGGAATATCCTCACCATTAGCCTTTTGTTCTTCAAGTGCTAAGGTTACCCCATTGATTACTCCGCCCCAAACTGCTTCAGTATTAAAGAAAACCAAATGGCGTCGCAAGGCGCTTTTCATATCTTCTTTATCAGGATAAAGCTTCTTAAGTACTGGGATGAGTGCGGTACAGTACCCTAAGCTTTGCAAACGCTCATAAGAAATCGCCACTTCAGAAATTAAAAAATAATACCAATAATGTTTCCGAACATCCTTTTTTGTAAGTGTTTTTCTTTCTTCCATCGTAATCCCCCTCGCTAGGCTTCTTGTGATTGGCGTTTATTTATTGTAATTAGAAGTACTGCACAAATTCCAAATACAGCGGCTCCCATAACTGGTAGACCAGCATATTGGACTAAAAAGTATCCTATGAAGAACCAGGGAAGTAGTTCTTTTTTTCCAATGACGAAAATAGTAATGGCGAATCCTAAAGCCGGAAGCATGCCACCTGCAACAGTAAATCCATGTGTCAGCCATTCTGGAATAGCATTCATTACTTTAGTAACGGCGTCTGCCCCATATAGATTTGCTAAAAATGGAATTGGAAATCTTAGGACAAAGCTCAATAAAAGTGGGTACAAAGTAGCTGCTAAAGTAATTTTTCTAGTGTCTCCTTCTTCTGCATATTTATCTGCCATATGAATAAAAGTAGCATTCAACGTTTTTCTCAATTGATCAATAAACACACCAACAATTCCAACTGGAACGGCAATTGCAATTGCAATCGAAGGCTCAAGATTGGCTTGTAAGGCAATTGGGACAGCAATTAAACCTGCCAGCGCGTCATCAGCCGGCATATTGGATCCCGCTGGTACTAAGCCGATGTATAGAACCTCTACTGCTGCTCCAATAATCATCGCTTGTTTCAAATCACCCATAACAATCCCTATCAACATTGCGGAGAAGATGGGTTGTCGAATAGCATGATTCAATCCGTAACCCCAGTCAGCTTTTACAATGAAGTACCAAATTCCTGTAAAAATGGCAACACCAGTCATAACAATTCCCCCTCATATTTTTAAAATTTATTTCCTACCTTTTCAATTGAAACTGGTGAATCCTCTGGAATCATTTGTATATACACTTTTGTTCCAGCAGCTGCCATATCAGAAAGGTCTTGATACTCTTCCTTCGTTAAAGCAATTCCTTTACTGATATTGACCTTTCCAGCCCCACTTCCAGTTCCGCCAATTTGTAATTCCTTTAATTTGACACCGTTATCAAAAAGTTGTTTAGCTGTTTCAATTGATTTAAGCAGTACTAAAATAGAACTATATTCGAAGTTATTTTCTAAGCATTTTTTTGAAAAATCGTCGACGGTACAGATTTCAACGGAAACGCCCGGCGGTGCAGCCATTACATAAATGTCAGCCATAAATGGATCTTTAGATAATTGATCGTCGACAATCATAATTTGTTTTGCTTGGGCTTTTTTGTTCCACTTTGTAATTACCTGTCCGTGAATAAGACGAAAATCAATTCTTACTAATTTTAGACTATCCATAACTATTTCTCCTTATTTTCAAATTCTTGAACAACATCTCGAACACCTGACTTAGCAGCATCCATACATTTTTCGACGGCATAGCTATGATCTTTTTGAAGGCGCGACATTTCAAATTCGATTAACATTGGTAAACTTACACCTGAAATCAGTTGAAAATTTCTTTCCTTTGAAAGTTTGAGTGCTACATTAGATGGCGTACCACCAAATAAATCAACGAAGATCACTGATTTTTCCGGTGCATCTTTCACCTCTTCTGCAATCGAGGCATATAATTCTTCTGGTGACATCGAATGTTCTAAGGCAAACCCATAAGCATTCTTAATTTCACCAAGAATCATCTTTGCACTGTTCAAAAGTTCTTTTCCAAAAAATCCATGTGTCACAACAATAATCCAAGGTTCCTTTTCCATTAAAATCCTCCTTCCTTTTCACTTAACTATTAAGCAAGTGCCGTGCCAAAAGATTTATGTTGCTGTTTTCTTCCTTCAAATAGGTTAAACTAGCTCATTATCGGTTAAGGTTTTATAAAATAGACATAGAAGAATTAAGAAAGGTTCTTCTATGTTCTTCTTTTAACATAGTTTTGGAAATTCCCGCCAAATACAAAAAAATCCATGTTAATCGTACAAGGATTAACATGGATTTGTAGCAGCAAAGATGCTATAGATTTTCTAAGATCATCTCAACTATATAAGCAATTTCACTTTCAGGAATCTCAATGGAATAATAGTCTTCCATATGTTTTACACTTGATTTAATTAATTGAAACTGTTTTGGAAATTTCTCTTTTAATTCTGATAATGATTCGTTCTCGAGAATTTCGTTCTTTTGTACTCTTTCCACCAAAAACGAAGTGTGAAGAATATATCTGACATAGAAATTCGCATTTTTATCTAGGAATGGATATTCGTCAACAGTAATTTTGTACGCTTTTCTCAAATTGTCCAGCACAATTTCGGCATCAATAACTTCTAATGATTCTTTCAACAGGCTGACAAGAGAATTTACGGGACTTCTTTCACTTTTCTCTGCTAAATTAATGTTTAGAACATTGAAAATGATAGTTTCTAATCGGTTAAAGCCATTGCCGAACATCATATCATTCATTGAAATAAAAGGAATATTCGGAGCCTTAATGTCCACCGTACCAATCGTCGCTATCACTCGTTCCATTTCGTGGAACATAAAAGGTTCCCCTAATGGAACGATTTCAAGCTGGTTGATAAGCTCATTTTGAAAATAGTTTTCTTTTAGATAGTCAGAAATCTTTTGCGCCGTCCCTGTTCCTGAAGAACAAGAGACAATTATTACAGGCTTGGCTTTCTCACTGCTTCTGTCAATTCCTTTATTCAATGACAAGGAATTTCGGCTTATATAATTTGAGTATGAGGCCAGATAGCTCTCCAGTTTTTCGAGAGTGATCCCAATTAAGGAGCATTTCATTCCTGCTTCAAGTGCTAGAGCAGTAGTCACACGATCAATTGATACAATATTGATTTGAAGTTCCTCAGCCAACATTGCTGAAAAGTTAACTAATGACCCCATATCTACTAGTAATAATGCACCCTTCTCAGTATTAACTTCCTTAAGCAATTCTTTTGTTTTGTCATACATCTCAGATGAAGGCATGCTTAGCGGCATATCAATTCCATAACAACACTTGATACCCAGCAATTCGTTCACAAAGGATGCAATACTTGTAGCTGTTGAATTTCCGTGAGCAATAATAATCAAAGGAATTCTTTGACTTACTTTTTCTTCGTCAATTGTATTTTGAATAATTTCAATGATCGGCAGCAGCTCTTGATCTGGAACTTTTAAGAAAAACTCTTGTTCAAAGCAAACCCTTATCATCTTGGCGATTGAAATCTCTAATCCATCTAAGTCTTCTAGCACATTCTCTTGAAATTCCACTGCAAAATGATCACTTCTAAGTCTTTCATACAAAAACTGTAAATAAATAGACAAATTATTCTGCAGCTGTTGCGTTGATTTAAATCCTCTTTTTTCATTAAAATAGTTCAGAGCGAACTGGACGTTATTGTATATGCCACGATCGACGAATTTAAGTAATTCTGATTTATGGAGCATCCTTTTTTCAGCGTTTGTTCCCATAATCGTTCGTATGTATTCATCGAATTCAAAGGTTTTCATCTTTTTAGCTTCTTCATCTAAATCCTCTACGGCCATATTTTTGTCATCCAAGTAGTCAAAAATTATATAGTTATTCATCTTCGAAAAGAGAGGAATATTGTGTGAATTAAGTATCTCTTTTTGAATACTGTCAGGTAGATACTCTTCTCTTATCGATATTTTACCGGAATTATTTTGATGACCTTCTAAATAGGCTCTGGCACAGATCATCTTTATATCACTTTTGAGTTGTCCAATGTTTCCTGACGGATTATAAAAAATTAATCCTTTTAAGCACTCGTGAGTAATCGAAATGGAGCTCTTCAAGTTTTTACTTTCCATTTTTAAAAAGTAATCAACGATATCTAGTTTTTCTGAAATGTCCTTTTGGCCTAGACTGGGTAGAGAGATGGTGACAGGAATTCTTCTGAGCAGCGTTTTTAGCATAACTTCTTCTAAATTCTCCGTCGTAGCACAAATAATTAATACCTGTGATTTTTCAAAATCATTGGAGGATCCGAGTTTTCTATACTGCCCCTTATCTATTAATTGGAACAACATTTCTTGGGATTGAAAAGACAACCTATGAACCTCGTCTAAAAATAGAACACCATTATTTGCCCGACTGACAAGACCTTCCTTTTCTTTATTCGCTCCAGTAAAAGCGCCTTCAACATGTCCAAATAAATGAGAAAAAAGTAAATCTCCATTGTCCGCATATTCGGAACAATTAAATGAAATGAATTGACCATTGCAATCGATCGTTCCACTTTGTTTTGCATACTCAAACATTTTTTGCGCGAACGTAGTTTTCCCTACGCCACTAGGTCCTTGCAAAATAGTATGCAGTCCGTTTGGAGGATATATCATCGCAGATTTTGCCTTTTTGATTGCTCTTCGCAAGCTTTGCTTATGTCCAATGAGCTCTTTGAAAGGGTCACTATTTTCTAAAAAGTCAGCAAGGGAAGATACTAAGAGTTGATCTTTTGATAGCGGCTTTCTTAAAAGCCCTTCCATTTGTCTTCTTGAAAAAAACCTTACAGGCTTTTGTTTTACCTTAATTAGGACGCCCTCTTTATGCAGTTGATTACAGTCCCTGTTGACGTTATTAAAATCCAATGTTAGCTCAGCACCAATTTCTTTTGTAGTAACGCCTTGTGTAGTGTTGAGATCACTGGTGTGGATCACTTTGGATGAGTACTCTTCAATATAATTCTCAATTTTTTCTTTTCTCTTCATTTCGGTTCCTCCACGTTTTGAAGACTCTATTTTCACTACATAATTTCATTCATAATATCTGATTACTACAATTCAGTCAATATGTGCTTTATTTGAATTGGCATCTCTGCAGATAGTTTGGATTAAGCTTTTAACGCATTATCAATGATTTCTAAAACTGCTTTGCTTTGCTGAAGCATTACATCTCTGTAGGAAAAATCTTTGTACTCAACCATTTTTACAAATTCTGTAAACTCCTGATACATCCTATGAGAAGAAGAATTTTCAGCAAATTTTTTTCGTTTTTCTCCCTTTTTTTCAATCGCAATGCTTGGAAGTGTGTTCGTAGGACCTTTTATGAATATAGTCCCTTCCTCTCCTTGGATCGTTGATATATTATTACCAAAAGAATCTTTTGCTGCCACACAGACAACATGAAAGCTTGAATAGTCTAAAATTAGTATTCCCGAGGTATCGATATCCAGCTTCATATTTCCAAAATATTTTACATCTACTGGTTTCCCAAATAAACCTACCGCAAGATGGATATTGTACACATTCAGGTCTCTTAATGCACCTCCACCTTTTTGGAAATCAAATGCAGGTAAAACTATTCCATCTCTAAACTGATCATACCGTGAAGAATACTGAGAATAATTGAATTCAACGACTCTGATTTCACCAATCTTGGATAAATAGTTTTTAATGAGCTTGTAATTTTCTAAATACTGATTTGTAATTGCTTCTACCAGAATCAACTTTGACTGATCAGCCAGATTGGATAAAATAGTTAACTCTTCAGAGTGAAGAGCGAACGGCTTCTCGCAGATTACATTTTTCCTGTTTATTAAAGCATTTAGTGCTTGTTCATAATGTAAGTGATTAGGTGTCGCAATATAAACCGTATCAAATATCCCTTGCTTTAAACAAAGGTTATAATCAGAAAATACTTCGTCAACTCCGTACTTCTTTTGTAAAGCTACTCCTTTTTCATAACTTCTTTCTGTTGTGCATAAGGCTGTCACTTCAATTTCAGGGATGTATTGCTGAACCTTTAAAAATTCTTCTGCAATCATCCCCGTCCCGATAATTGCTATTTTCATAAACTTCTCCTTGTCATCGTCCACCTAAGCTATTTCGAATTTTTAACTAAGTAAAGAGTATCTAATCAACATTTTACAGTGGATGATTGAATAGATACTTTTTATATTTTAGTTCAATGAATCAAATGTATTCACTACGTTATCGATAGTGAAACCAAGCCGTTCTAAAACCAGACCTCCTGGAGCAGAGAATCCAAAGTGATCAATACTGATCATTTTACCAGTGTCTCCCAGGTATCGCTCCCAACCAAATGAAGTACCAGCTTCAACAGCTAATCGTTTAGTTACTGCTTTTGGTAAGACGGATTCTTTGTATTCATCATCCTGCGCCTCGAAAAGATCAAAACTAGGTAATGATACTACAGAAACATCTTTTCCTCTCTTTTTCAAAACTGTTTGTGCTGCAATTGCTAAACTAACTTCAGAACCAGTGGCAATAATGATGCCTTCTGGTATAGCCGATTGAGCTTTTGACACGATATACCCACCTTTTTCTACACCAATTCCGGCATTTTCTTGTGTGTCTGGTAAAACAGGTAGATTTTGTCTGCTCAACACTAACAAAGTTGGTTTGTTTTTTGTCTTTAGTGCTACCTTCCAAGCCGCGGTGGTTTCATTACCGTCAGCTGGCCGGATTACTTGGACATTAGGCATACAGCGTATACTTGCTAATTGCTCGACTGGTTCATGGGTTGGACCATCTTCTCCAACTGCAACTGAATCATGAGTCAAAACATAGATCACAGGCAATCCTTGTAAAGCTGACATACGAATAGCGGGTCTTAAATAATCAACGAATACAAAAAATGTACCGCCATAAACTCGAGTTCCACCATGTAACTGAATACCATTCATTGCTCCAGCCATTGCGAATTCACGAACTCCAAACCAAATATTGCGTCCTTCATAAGAAGCAGGTTGAAATTCCTTTTCCGCTACAACTGTTGTGTTATTCGATCCTGACAAATCTGCTGATCCGCCCCAAAAACTTGGTACAGCTTTAGAAATTTCTTGGATGATATCTTTACTTGACACACGGCTAGCTTGACTGGAGCCTTCTGGATAAACTGGTAAATCAACATCCCATTTTTCTGGAAGTTTCCCATCAAAAGCTTCTTCAAATTGCTTAGCCAGCTCTGGATAAACAGTTTTATACTCTTCAAAAAGTTGATTCCATTCTCCTTCAGCCGCTCCACCTTTATCAATCATTTCTGCTTTAAAACGTTCAGCTACTTCATCTGGAACAGTAAAGTCAGGATACTCCCAATTATAAACCTGTTTAGCTGCTCTGATTCCTTCATCACCGATTGGGGCACCATGAACGGCAGAAGTTCCTTCTTTTGGAGCACCATAGCCAATTACTGTTTTTATCTCAATCAAAGTCGGTTTTTCTGTCTCAGCTTTCGCCTCATCAATCGCACTGTTGATTGCTTCTAAATCATTGCCGTCTTCTACCAGAATATGCTGCCAACCATAGGCTTCATAACGAGCGCCCACGTTTTCTGTAAAGGCTTTAGATGTTGGTCCATCTAAAGAAATATCATTAGAATCATACAATACAATCAATTTGTTTAATTTCAAATGCCCTGCCATTGAACTAGCTTCCTGAGATATGCCTTCCATCAGATCGCCATCTCCACAGATAGTGTACGTGTAATGATCCATTATATTATACTTTCCTCGATTATAAACCGCCGATAAATGAGCTTCTGCCATAGCCATGCCTACAGCCATAGCAATTCCTTGTCCTAATGGTCCAGAAGTTGCTTCTACACCATCTGTCTGTCCATATTCAGGATGTCCAGGTGTTTTACTTTCCCATTGTCGGAAGTTTTTCAAATCGTCAATCGTTACTTTGTAACCCGATAAATGTAATAAACTGTATAACAGAGCAGAGCCATGTCCTGCCGAAAGAATAAAGCGGTCTCGATTCGGCCAGTTCAACGAGGTTTTGGGATTCACACTTAGATGCTTCGTCCATAGCGTGTAAGCCATTGGAGCTGCCCCCATAACAATACCTGGATGGCCTGAATTGGCTTGTTGAATTGCGTCAATCCCTAGTGTGCGTATAGTGTTAACACTTAACTGATCAATGTTATCAAACATTCATTTCTTCCTCCTAAGATTTCAAATAACTACCATTTACTCTTGACTAATCGTAGGAAAGAGGCTGTGACGTAAAACATCACAGCCTCTTTCATAACGAATAATCGGTGTGACTAAAGCAACTCTTTCGGAAATAAGCCGAATAATCACAAGATTATAAAAAGCTCTAGGTAGGTACTGTTCGACATCAACTTCAAGATCCGCTGTGTCTCTCAGCAATTTTCGGATGATCCCGGTTATTTTTTGGAGCTGAACGCTGTTGTCCCAGCTGCTTTCCTACTTATCTAATTCAGCCTTCAAATTTTTAATCACATCTACAATTTGTTGTAACCGATTTGAATCACTGCCGAACCTGCCTAATAATACACCATCTAAGTCAGCCATTTTAATCATAGTGATACTATTCTCCGGACTAACAGATCCGCCATATACAACACGAACCTTTTCATTTGCCTCTTCTCCAAAAATTCTGGTCAGAGCTTTTCGAATAAATGATGTTGCCATTTTAATATGTGGTGCTCCAGCTGCTTTACTTTGGCCCACCGCCCATGCAGGAGTATAAGCAATAACAATCTTATCTAAATCTTGTTTATCTACACTATACAAACCATTGAAAACACGTAAGAATAATTCTTGTTCGAGTTCTTGTTCATAATTTGGATTTTTCAAGTCGTCGATAACGTTATCTGCATCCTTCTTTTCAAGTTCACCAACACATAGAATGGGACTTACATTATTATTAAGAGCTAATTTTACTTTTTTGTTGATAATGTCATCTGTTTCATTAAAGAGCTTTCTTCTTTCCCAATGTCCCAGTTCAACAAAAGTTCCTTCCATATCTATTAATGATTCAATTGAAAACTCACCACTTAACTCACCATGCTCAATTGATCCAATATTTTGGGCACCCAAATGAACTGGCGTATCTTTAATCACCTCATGTACTGGATAAATTGTTCCCATTGAAGGTAAAATGACAACGTCAATTCCAGCATCTGAGTTTCTGCGATCACTAATCTGTTTAGCAAATTCAATTGCATCTTTCATATGATTTTGTCTCATGGACCAATTCATTATGATAATTGGTTTTTTTTGGTTATTCATTATAATCATCTCCGTAGTTTTTCTCATTACGATGACCTAAGAAAAGCAATTTAACAAACAGAATCTAGCATTTTTATTTCTTTGAAAATGCCGACCAGTCTTTCTCAAATTGTTCGATCCCTTTATCCGTTAATGGATGACTCCATAACTTAGGAAATAAGCTGCCAGGAATCGTCGCAATATCCGCACCTAGTACAGCTACTTTTTCAACGTGCTCAAGTCCTCGAACACTGGCAGAAATGATTTCTGCTTCGTACCCGTAGTTATCTAATACTTTTCTTAGTTTCAAAATTAACGCCATACTGTCCGTTCCAATATCATCTAAACGTCCCAAAAATGGACTAATGTAGGTAGCCCCAGCTTTCGCGGCCATTAAGCCTTGAGCAACGGTAAATACCAATGTAACGTTTGTCTTGATTCCTTTTTTAGATAGATGATTCACTGCTTTTAGCCCTTGTTCAGTCATTGGAATTTTTACGACTACATTATTCGCCCAATTTGCTAAGGTTTCCGCTTCTGAGATCATTTCTTCGGCTTGAGAACCCGTAACTTCTGCACTCACTGGTCCGTCAACTATTGAACAAATTTCTTTGATTACTTCTTCAAAATCTCTGCCTTCTTTAGCAATGATGGTTGGATTTGTCGTAACGCCATCAACCAATCCTAGTTCATTAATCCGTTTGATTTCTTCTACATTGGCCGTATCTAAAAAGAATTTCATCTTATACTACCCGCTCCTCTTTTTAATATGCGTCAGTACTTACACTGTTATCTAAGCCTAAAACCGTTGGTGTTGATTTGTATCCTACACCCATGCGGTCAATTCCCATATCGATCAATTCTAAGAAGTGGTCACGAGTACGGATGCCTCCGCTGCCCTTAATTTTGATGCGTCCTTTGCATTGGTCCATCATGATCTTGATTACTTCATTTGTGGCGCCATTCGATTCGTATCCAGTAATAAAACCAGTACTTGTTTTTACGAAATCTGCTCCTGCAGTAATCGCACATTCACAGGCTTGACGAACCTGTTCTTCATTCAACGTATCTGTTTCAAAAATAACTTTCACGGCTGTTCCATACTTATGGCATACATCCACAACCGCTTTAATATCAGCAGTCACATCGTCATATTTTCCACTTCTGATCCAGCCAAAATTAGCCACAATATCCAATTCATAAATGTCGCCGCGTTTACAATACTCTTCAGCTTGCATTGCTTTTGAAGCAGTTGTACTTGTCCCGAAAGGAAAATCACAAACTACACAAATCTTTGTCTTAGTATCTTTCGTCATCTCGGCTGCGATATCTAATGATGAAGGATTGATACATACTGTTGCACAATGGTAATCAATCCCTTCTTGAATATACTTACGAATTTCTGCCTCTGTAAAATCTGGTTTCAATACTGATTGATCAATATACATTCCTAATTCTTCTACTGTCATTTCTGCTGCCTTTTTCATAGTAGTAAACCTCCTAATATATTTTTCGTTTTGTATTTTTACTACATTTTGAGTATAAAACATTTCTAATACTTTGTAAAGAGGAAATTGTAGCAAAATTACTTTCTTCTCTTTTTTTGAGGACATCTACAAAGACAATAATTTCAGATAAAATATTTACTTCTACTAAATAGAATATTTTTAGCAGAAATCAGTCTGCTCTTTCTGCTGATTGTACCGGCACTTTTTTATAGGATTTGACGTATCTAAAAAAATACATTACTATGTAGTAAAACTACTAAAAAGGCTTGGTTAAATCTATGAATGACAATCAATTATACTCAGAAACGATTAAATTAAACTATCATTCTCTCAGTAAGTCTGAAAAGAAAATAGCAGATTATGTTTTAGAAACAGGATATAAAGTATCTGAAATGGCTTTAGCTGAACTGGCCAAAGCGACTGGGGTCAGTGATCCTTCGGTAGTCCGCTTTACTAAAGCTTTGGGGTACAAAGGCTTTAGTGATTTCAAATCTCGCGTTTTACGAGACTGGGGAAAAGAAAGTTCTCTCCCTCAATCTGACAAGTTTGTTGATCTGAATATTTCACCAGAGGATAAGCTGGAAAGTATCCCTCAAAAAATTGTCAGCTCCTCTATGAAGGGCTTAGAAGATACCATGAAAATTTTTGACTATAAAGCGTACGAAAAAGCTGTTCATCGTATTTCTAAAGCCAAGCGAATTGAGGTTTTTGGGGTAGGAACCTCTGGCAGTATTGCTTTAGACTTTGTCAGCCGCTTGATTCGTATTGGGTTGAATGCTCGTTATTTCGCGGACAACCATTTAGAACAGTTAAGCCTTGTCTCTTTAGGAAAAGAAGATGTTGCAATCGCAATTTCTCATTCCGGCAGCACAATTGATGCGGTGAACAGTTTAAAAATTGCCAAGGAAGCTGGTGCAACAACGATTGCCTTAACAAACTACAAAGCCTCGCATATCTCTAAGTATTCAGATATCGATTTATTAACTGGCGATCATGAAACGACCTTCTACAGTGAAACGATGGTTTCTAGAATGTCCCTGCTTTCTCTAGTAGATATGCTGTATATGGGTATTCTGTTAAGTGACTATGAAAAATATACAACTATATTAGACAAAGTGAATACCTTGGTGGAAAAGAAAAACTACTAAAAAAGATGGTGTATAGCCAAGCCTAATACTAGGACAGCTATACATCATCTTTTGTTGGTTCTAGTTTAATTTATTCTATCACTTAGAACAATCCAATCGCATTACCCTCTGCATCAACATCCATATTCAAGGCTGCTGGTTTCTTAGGCAGACCTGGCATCGTCATTACGTCACCCGTCAAGGCAACGATGAAGCCGGCACCGATTTTAGGGACAAATTCACGAATGGTTACCGTGAAGTCGCTTGGAGCTCCTAGCTTAGCTGGATCATCTGACAGTGAATACTGTGTTTTCGCCATACAGACTGGCAGTCGGTCCCAGCCGTATTTTTTGAAGGTTGCCAGCTGCTGTTTCGCTTTCTTGCTGTAATTTACTTCTGAACCGCCATAGATTTCCTTGACGATGGTTTCTACTTTTTCTTCTATGTCGTCGTGTTCACGGCTGAAGATAGAGGTGAATTTTGCTTCGCTTTCTTCAATCGTTTGTACGACTGTATTGGCTAAGTCAACGCCACCCTCAGGACCTTTTTCCCAAACGCTGGCTAGTTCAACCTTGACATCCTCTGCTTCACATAATTCTTTTAGTAAAGTAATTTCTTTGTCGGTATCGCTGATAAATTCATTGATTGCTACGACTACCGGCAGACCGTATTTCTTCATGTTCGCAATGTGTTTGGCTAAATTGCTAAAGCCCGTTTTTAATGCTTCTAGGTTTTCGGCACTTAAATCAGATTTTGCTACGCCGCCATGCATCTTCAAGGCACGAATAGTTGCCACAATTACAACTAAATCTGGTGTTTTACCTAAACTTGGTACTTTAATATCTAGGAATTTTTCTCCTCCTAGATCGGCACCAAAGCCAGCTTCAGTAACTGTATAATCTCCGCAATGCAACGCTGTGTTAGTGGCAAGAATACTGTTACAACCGTGAGCGATGTTAGCAAACGGTCCGCCATGTACGAAGGCCGGTGTTTGGTAGATCGTTTGAACTAGGTTAGGCTTAATTGCATCCTTCAAAATCAAAGCAAGGGCACCTTCCACCTTCAAATCGCCAACAGTAATCGGTTCACGGTCGTAGGTATAAGCTACTACGATATTGCTCAAGCGTTTTTTCAAGTCTTGAATATCTGTCGATAAACATAAAACGGCCATAATCTCGCTGGCAACCGTAATATCAAAGCCATCTTCACGAGGAACGCCGTTAATTGGTCCGCCAAGTCCTACAGTAATGTGACGCAGCTCGCGGTCATTTAAATCGACTACCCGTTTCCAAATCACTCGGCGAGGATCGATTCCTAGTTCATTTCCTTGATGAAGATGATTGTCTAATAGGGCAGATAAGGCGTTGTTGGCAGTTGTAATGGCGTGCATATCGCCGGTAAAGTGAAGGTTGATATCTTCCATCGGCAACACTTGTGCATAGCCGCCACCAGTCGCTCCACCCTTGATACCCATTACAGGTCCTAAAGAAGGCTCACGAAGCGCAATCACGGTATTTTTGCCGATCTTGTTTAAAGCATCGCCTAAGCCAATCGTTACGGTAGATTTTCCTTCTCCTGCGGGAGTTGGGTTGATTGAGGTAACTAAAATCAGTTTGCCCTCTGGTTGCTGATGAATACGATCCAAAGCTGAGAAATCAATTTTGGCTTTGTATTTGCCATATAGTTCAAGATCCTCCGCTGTAAGGTTTAATTTTTCCGCAATTTGCGTTATCGGAGCTAATTCCGTTGCTTGAGAAATTTCGATATCTGTTTTCATATGTCTTCCTTTCCCGAACGATAATCATTCTGGTCTCTTTTTTATTCGTTCATCCACATTATAACGAATTTATTTGAGAAAAACACTAAATACCATTAGTAAATTTCTTCTGAAGGCAAAAGCGTTCGGATTCTCCTAGATTCCCCTTTGTTTACTCGTAACGACTTCACTTTTATTAGGAAAAATTGCTTGTACATTCGCTTTTTTTCACCCTTTCGATTATAATAGAATCACTACTGATAAGGAGTGTGGCTGTATGCAAACGGGGATTGTTAAATGGTTCGATGAAGCAAAAGGTTATGGCTTTATCACTTATGATGAAGATCAGGAAGTTTTTGTCCATTTTACAGCTATCGAAGAGGATGGCTTCAAGTCATTGAGGTCAGGAGAAGTAGTACAATTTGTGATTGTTGAAGGCGCTCGCGGTGAACAAGCAGCGCATGTGAAAAAGAATATCGAAAATCCAGGAAATTAGAGTTAAAAAAATAAACGTAAAGATTAGTCATGGCTGATCTTTACGTTTTCTTCTTTTACATTGATTTCAGGGAAATGGGCAGCCAGGTTTTCAAAGAAACGCTGTCGCTGTTTTTTTGACATGGACAAGCGATACTCACCCAGGCCTTTTTGTTGAATAATAATGCCATCTTTTCGGTTACAAATCTCTTCAATATGGGACGTTGGCAAAAACTTTTTGCGCCAAAACAGTGAATAGTGAATAGTAAGTCCTTTTTCATTGATGGTTAAGTAACGATGCAACCCAATGATTGCAAAAATGAAAAACACCCCAATGATCAGGTTGCCCTTCAGAAAAGGCCGCGTGTTTTCTAACGTCACAATTAACCCATAAAACAGGATAATGAAGGTAATTGACCAATAAATGATGGCAAGTGACAGCTCTGGCTGCCAGAAATAGCGCTTGCTCTTCATGCATTACTCCTAACTAATAAAAGGATGATTGATATGATAAAAGTATATACAGACGCCGCTACGAATGCCCAACAGAAAAAAAGCGGAGGCGGCATTTTGATCGTAGATGATACTCAGCAAAAGCAACTGGCTATTCCCCTTAAAGAAGAAGATAACCACACGGCTGAGCTTGCTGCAATTCTTTACGCCTTGCGGTATTTACTTGACCAGCAGCTAGCTGATCAAAATGTTCTTTTGTATTCAGATAGCAAGACTGCTATAAAAATATTAGACCAGGGCCAGACAAAAAACAACCGTTTTTTGCCATATTTAATGGAGTTTAACGAATTAGCCCCTCAATTTACTTTGCTGGTCCTGCAGTGGATCCCGGAAAGTAAAAATAAAGGGGCTGACCATCTCGCTCGCCAAGGTCTGCAAAAAAGCTTAAAGCTATAGAATAGGTGACAATAGACGAGAGAATTTTTGCTTAAAGTTCAACCAGAAGGACTGGTCGGCAATCATTTTATCTGTCAGCAGAATGGAATCTTCCATGTCTTTTTCAAAAATGTCCCGGAATTTTTGGGCAATCGCTGGATCATAAATGAAGGCACTGACCTCGAAGTTCAATTCATAGCTGCGGATATCCTGATTGGTGGATCCAAAGCTCGCTAATTCATGGTCAACTACGACTGTCTTAGCGTGTATAAAGCCGTTATTGTAGTGATAAATTTTGATGCCGCGCTCATGTAGGAAATTAGCATAATACTGGGTAGCACGGAAGATAAAGGGATGGTCCGGCATATTTGGTACCATAATCCGGACATCAATTCCTGAACGTGCTGCAATCAACAGTGCCGACAGCATTGTTTCATCTGGTACTAAATACGGTGATTGAATCCAGACACTTTCCTCAGCGGCTAAAATCATTCGTACAAAACCGTCTCGAATAATCAATTCCTCTGATTCAGGGCCATCGGCAACAATCTGCATTGGTACCCCCTTCTTAATTTCTTTTTCCGGCAGCACGAAATATTCCGGCAAATAGGCCATCCGATCTTCTTTCTTAGAAACCGATGCATTCCAGTCTCTTAAGAAAATTTCCTGCATAGTAAAGCTGGCTGTTCCTAAGACTCGACCATGAGTATCTCGCCAGTTTCCAAAGCGTTCTGACTCTCCTAAGTATTGGTCTCCCACGTTAAAGCCGCCAGTCCAGCCGATTTGACCATCGATGATGACCAGTTTGCGGTGCAAGTGATAATTCAAACGGGTTTTGGCTATAATATTCTTGGATGTAATAAAGGGGGTTACTTTCCCGCCTTTTTCTCTTAACGTAGCAAAAAATTTCTTATTGGCTTTTGGTGAGCCCCATGGATCATAAATCAGGCGAACCTCTACACCTTGTTCGGCTTTGTCCTCAAGGATTCGCAAAAAACGATTTCCGATTCGATCGTTAAAGAAGGCGTAATATTCTACGTGAATATTGTTTTTAGCATTGCGTAAATCTTCAAACAACCGTTCAAACTTCTCATTGCCATCTAAGAAGAACTCAATTTCATTTCTAATCGCAATCGGTGATTCATCCCGCCGATCAAAATAGTGGGACAGTGCCTCGGCTGTAGGATACAGATTACTGGGCTCATTGTGACGAACATCTTGATTGTCTATCGCAATAATATCCGCAATCTCTTTAATCCGGCGATGGTCTTCCTGTTCGAAGCGGTACACCGTTTCTCCATCGATTCCCCGACCACTAAAAGCATACAGGATAAATCCTAAGACCGGTAAAAAAATTAGCGTCAGCAGCCATGCTAAGATGGTTGTGATGCTTCGCTGTTTACGAAATACTGTTATAATTGCAATGATCGTATTGACAACGATGATTCCTAAAATTATTTCTTCAATCAATCTCATAAATAAATCCCCATTCTTCCTTCGTAATTCTGCTAAATTTCACAGAATTTTGCTCTTCTCTTTAGGATTATACCTATAAAAGAAAAAGATAACAAGAAAAGCGCTGTAGGATTCCTGTTATCTCAAGGGTTGTGGGGGATTTTGAATTTATGTTTTCTATCTACCGTTTAGCTAGCTTGATATTATTGTTTGGAACTACACAAGAATTTGAGCGCCTTTCTGTTTTACACTAAGTTCAAAATAATTATTGATTTCTTTTTTATCTATCTAATATAAAACATGTAATAAAATGGAAATACATTACAAACAAAAAGAAACTATTTATGCTTCAGAATAGTTTCTTTAAGGATTGATATCTAGACACTAACTGTTTATAACTTTTCGCTTTTTGATGCCTATTTATTTCCATCAACTGTATAATTCTTTGAATTTGATCAAGAAGGTCTTTTTTCTCTGCTTCTCCATTTAATATTGGCTCTAAAACCTCTTTTGGATTTTCTAAAGGTGTCCGTTCAGAATTGTACAATAAATTCAGTTCCCTATCAAAAATTTTAATTATTTTAAAAATATTTTTCTTATACAATTCCGAAATATTCCCTGATAAATTTTTAACAACTAAATCATGATGTTCTTTTTTTGTTTCCCTAGCTGTTATAGCATTTTTAGAAAACTGATACTCATATCTTGCAAGTGTCCCTAAATATGACAAATCTTTTGAGACAGCAACTACGTAAAGGCTTATTTCATATCCTTTTTCTTTCAGCAAGCTAGCAGTCATCGTCGGCACCTCTATTGTTCTTAGAGTTCCTTCTATTATCAAATGATAACTCTCGTTACTCAAATAGGACACGATATCTTCTGTGAGACGATTAGAAAATGGTGTCACATATTTTACATAGTCTTTACCATACTGTTCCACAATTCCATCAAAATTTGGATGAGCCTGTTTGAATGAATCATTATCGACTACAATTACATTTGTACCAATTTCCTTAATGACCGCATATCTTAATGCTGTCTTCCCAGCTCCAGGTTGTCCACCAAGTAAAAAAGCTTTTGGACTCTCTGATGGATCTTTTGAGAGTGTCAAAGCTTCTAGGGTATCCTCTAAGACCGAAGAGTACTGTTGTTCACTATAACCTAAATTAAAATTAGACATACTGTTCAACTGCCTTCTGATCTGTTATAGATTTAGTATAAACATCCATTGCATTCCAATAAGACTCAACTTTAGCTAAATCACTCATAGACATTTCAAAAAGATTCATTTGCAACATTCCTTTTAGTTGATCCAACAACTCAGCATATAAATCATTTTTATTTTGTCTATCAATTTGATGATTAACCACGTATCTCAAAACACGATTATAAACATTGCGAGAAAATTCATTTAGTGATTCAATTTTGAAAGTTTTTTCGTAATCCATTTTTCTCACCAACCTTCTGTGTTTATTAACTTTGATTATAACATAAAATAGTAAATCCCACACTTAGCCTAGTTTTTAAGATTTTCGGTCTTTACCTTTTTGTCCTGAGCTGGACTATATATTATTTTCTTTGTCCGCTCTGCTTACAGACTATTTAAATTCAAATTCAAAAAAATACCGATTCCTCAAAAGTCCATCCAAAGAACAGACTTCTGAAAAATCGATATTCTTAAAAACTAATTATCTAAAATACTTATTAAGCCAACCACTCTTCTGCAGCTTTCAGGGCATCCGGTAATCCAGCTGGATTTTTCCCGCCAGCTTGCGCCATGTCTGGACGACCGCCACCACCGCCACCAACTTTCGGTGCAATTGCTTTAATCAGATCGCCAGCTTTTAGGCCTTTTTCGACAGCTGCTGGGGTCATAGCTACTAATAAGTTTGCTTTTTCACCTTGAGCAGTTCCTAAAACTAGAATGTCTGAGTAGTTCTTTTGTTTCCATTGGTCAGCCAACTGACGGAGTTGATTCATGTCTTTCACATTAACCTGCGCGGTAATCATAGTTGTACCATTGATTTCCTTCACATTTTTGAAGACATCTCCAGCTTGCTGGTTAGCTAATTTGGTGCTTAATTGTTCATTTTCTTTTTGTAATTCACGTAATTGCTGCTGCAGCTGTTCTGTTTTGCTGACAACATCCTTCATTTGTGGAGACTTCACTGTTTGCGCAACCTGCACCAGCAGATCTTCTTCTTCACGGAAGGCTTCATAGGCTTCTTGACCAGTTAAGGCTTCGATCCGGCGAACGCCAGCACCGATTCCTGATTCGGAAACGATTTTGAACAAGCCGATGTCTTCGGTGTTGCTGACATGGGTTCCCCCACATAATTCGATTGACCAGTCGCCGATATTTACTACACGAACATCATGTCCGTATTTTTCACCAAACAGAGCCATTGCGCCCATGTTTTTCGCTGTATCGATATCTGTCTCAATCGTTACAACTGGAATTGCTTCCCAAATTTTACGGTTGACGATTTTTTCCATTTCTTTTAACTCAGCCGCAGTTACTTGTCCGAAGTGGCTGAAGTCAAAACGTAAATGTTTTGGAGCAACCAATGAACCTGCTTGGTTGGCATGTTCGCCCAACACTTCTTTTAACGCTTTATGCAGCAAGTGAGTGGCTGTATGGTTTTTCAAAATCTTGTTGCGCATTGCTGCATTAACCTGAAGGAAGTAGCTTTCACCTTTTTTAACAGCCTGCAGCAGTTCCACTTTATGCAATGGCTGGCCATTTGGTGCTTTTTGAACATCAACCACCTTAGCCACTACATTACCGTCTTTGTCCGCCACGATTCCGTGATCGGCAACCTGTCCACCCATTTCAGCATAGAATGGTGTTTGGGCGAAAATCAGCTGCGCTGCGCCACCGCTGACTGCATCAACGACTGCATCGTCTTGTAAAATGGTCAACAATTGGCTTTCTACTTCTAAATGGTCATAGCCGACGAATTCACTTTGAACCTTAATATCCCCTAATAAGGCTGTTTGAACGCCCATCGATGTTTCTGTTGAGCGAGCGGCACGTGCCCGTTCTTTTTGGGCTTGCATTTCTACTTCAAAGCCTTCGTGGTCGACTTTCAAGCCTTCATCCTCAGCTACTTCTTCGGTTAATTCCACTGGGAAGCCAAAGGTATCGTACAGCTTGAAGATTACTTTGCCGTCTAAGGTCGTTTCGTTTTTCGCTTTCAGGTCTGCCAACACATCATTTAGCATTGTTAAGCCTTCGTTGATGGTTTCGTGGAATCGTTCTTCCTCGTTGCGAACCACTTTTTGAATGAAGTCTTTTTGCTGAAGCACTTCTGGATAGTAGCTAACCATTACTTCACCTACGATTGGTACTAATTTGTATAGGAAAGCTTCATTAACTCCTAGTTTTTTACCATGCATAACAGCACGACGTAATAGACGACGAAGTACATAGCCGCGACCTTCATTAGACGGCAGCGCACCATCACCAATTGCAAAGGCCAATGAACGAATATGGTCGGCGATAACTTTGAAGGAGACATCCATTAGTTTGTCTGATCCGTATTTCTTGCCGCTTAATTCTTCTACTTTAGCAATAATCGGTAGGAATAGATCTGTTTCAAAATTGGTTGGTGCATCTTGAATAATCGAAACCATACGTTCTAAGCCCATACCGGTATCAATGTTTTGATGAGGCAGTGGTTCATAGGTATTATCTGGTTTGTGGTTAAATTCAGAGAATACTAAGTTCCAAATTTCCAGATAGCGCTCATTTTCGCCACCAGGATAGTTTTCTGGATCATCTTCAGCTAGATCATTAAAGGATTCGCCGCGATCATAGAAAATTTCTGAGTCTGGTCCACTTGGTCCAACCCCTAGATCCCAGAAGTTGTCTGCTACTTCTACTACGTGATCTGTTGGCAAGCCAATTTCTTCCAGCCAGATGCGTTTTGCTTCAGCATCCTCTGGGTAAACAGTCACGTATAATTTGTCAGGATCAAAGCCGATCCATTCTGGTGAGGTTAAGAATTCCCAAGCCCACTCAATGGCTTCTTTTTTGAAATAATCACCAATTGAGAAGTTTCCCAGCATTTCAAACATTGTATGATGACGCGCTGTTTTCCCGACATTTTCGATATCATTGGTTCGGATAGATTTTTGAGCATTGGCAATCCGTGGATTTTCAGGTGTCACAGAGCCATCAAAATATTTTTTCATTGTAGCAACACCAGAGTTAATCCATAACAAGGATGGATCATTGACTGGTACTAAAGAAGCACTTGGTTCGATCATATGTCCTTTAGATTTGAAAAAGTCTAGGTACATCTGACGAACCTGCGCACTAGTTAATTGTTTCATCGTTTCTCCTCTTTTCTTAAAAATAAAAAAAACTACCACTGCATCCAAGGACGAAAACTCGCGGTACCACCTTGGTTGCAATGATAGATCATTACCTCTTCAGCTCGTTAACGCCGAGTAGCGTTGGTTTTTCAACCAAAAGTATGCCAGGGAGCAATTTGCTAGGTTCATCACGCGGCTCTCAGCTATGCCGCACTTTCTGTGGATGTTCGTTAACAAACCTTATCCTGTCAGTAAGTATAAGAAAAAGCAGCCCAAATGTCAAACTAGATCTTCACAATAATTGCCTTGCGATACAAGTATTCATTTGGCTTCAAGACTTCTTCATGTAAAAGTGTCCGATCAGGTGCATAATAAGTCGACAAAGGCAGCTTATCAACGATTGGCAAGCCTGTACTTAATGAACTGGTGGTCAGCTTCAATACACCTGGATCTTCTGTAATTTCATATCGTTCCATGGAGGTATCAAAGGACAGACCGAACATGTTCAGTCCTGTCATCATTTGGCGAATCTTTTTGCCGCGATACGGATCAAGGGTATTTAAATCATTGCCCCAGCGGAATAAGCGCCGGCTGCCGGCCCCATTTGCATACTCCCACTGATCTTCCGTTAACAAATCAAAATTCCGTTTGCGAACTTTTTTACGTAAGGTAGTATATGTATGGGTCTCATGGGTGTAAACATGATAAAGATCGCTGTTAGGTACTATCTCGATATACCAGCTGTTTTCTCTTAAAACACTTTTAGGAAAGCTCCAGCGGATACTTTCTGATGGGGTTAAATTGGGACATAGGACCTCGCGGATTTCTTCTTCAAAAGCCGAAAACTGATCAGCCTGACCAGTAAAGCTGCCAGTGATCGCATCATAAACACCTAGAAAATTCGTTCCTGCCGGCAATGCGAATCGTTGGACAAACATAGGTGGAATCTTCACCTTCCGCAGGCTGGTGGTTCGATCGTTAATATAATCTGCCAAGGAATGAACATCCAATAAATCGTAGCTGTTCTGCAGCTCTTCAGGAATGTCCACATGTGGTGAATTAGGTGCGGTCTCCAAGAGAGACAAGCCTTTAGTTCCTAAATTCCAGCCTAAAATTGCATCCTTGTTTCCAGGAATGAAAACAAATTCTTCCTCATCAATCAAAAGCTCAAAGGTTTGGCATTTAATGCCGTATAATTCGTATTCTTTTAGTTCTATATCAGTGATTCTCAATAAAGGATTCACAAAGTACATTAATACCTGACTAAATAAGGTTCTTTTTTCCTTATCACTTAGTCGTTTCCAGTAGGACCAGTCCAGTTGATCAACGAGATTCATAGCTCACGTTGCCTCCTTCAGTTTATCTATCCCCCAAATTATACCATTATCTCAAGAATGTGTGAGGAAAATGAAGGAATTATTTGGAAAATAAGCGAGAGAGTTTTGTACCTTTGATGAAAAAACAAGCAATGGACCCTCTTGCCCACTGCTTGTTGTGCTTACTTATTGGAATCTTTTTTGTTTTTACGAATCGAACGCTCTGCTTGACGACGATTTTGGCGGCGTTTTTGTTTATTGGATTCAGAAATTGCTCGATCGATTTTGCGTTTGTAGCCCGGTTTGATTTTTTTCTTTTTCTTCTTCACCAATCCAATCAGAGTTGGATCTAGTTCGTCTTTGTTCTTCTCCCGTTTTTGACGACGGTTGCGATCATAGGTATCCACAATCTCATTGTTTTTAATTTCTTTTGGCTGGAAAGTAATGCCCAGCTTTTCAATTTGATTGATGGCATCCTCATCGCTAGGATTGTATAAGGTAATTGCTGTTCCAGGCAAGCCGTTTCGACCCGTTCGGCCGACACGGTGGATAAAGAAATCCAGTTCATGAGGAACTTCGGCGTTAATAACGTGAGACACGCCCTCAATATCAATCCCACGAGCAGCAAGGTCAGTCGCCACTACATATTGATAATCCAGGTTTTGAACCTGGCGCATTACTCGTTTGCGTTCTCGCGGCGTGATATCGCCGTGAATCTTTGCGACCTTTAAGCCTTGAGACTTCAAGTATTCAGTAATTTCATCCACATGCTGCTTCGTATTGGCAAAAACGATGGCCAAGTAAGGATGACCCAATGTCAACAGCTTGTAGATCAATTGATTGCGGTCTTTTCCTTTAGTTGAAATCAACCAATTGTCAATAGTATCGGAGATAACTGCTTGAGCCTTGATCTCTTCGATAATTGGATTTTCCATATATTTCAATAGGAATGGACGCAATTTTTCTGGAATCGTCGCTGAGAAAACCAGCATTTGAACCTGTTTTGGCAAACGCCCAGCAATTTGATCCACTTCGTTTAAGAAGCCCATGTCCAAAGTCATGTCTGCTTCATCCACGACAAAGTATTTTGCCGTATGAACTTTTAAGGCTTGTTCATTCATCATGTCCAGAATACGACCAGGCGTACCAATTACGACATGAGGCTGATGTCCTTTTAATTTGTCTAATTGACGTTGTTTGTCCGTTCCTCCGACAAAATTAGTGACTCGAATTTCAGTCGGTGAAAACTTAGCGATCTGAATAGCCGCCTGATAAATCTGTGTAGCTAGTTCACGACTAGGTGCAGTAATTACTATCTGCACTTCATCTTGGTTCCCATCTAATTTGTCCATCAACGGCAATAGGAACGTATGGGTCTTTCCTGAACCTGTTTGAGATTGCCCAACAATGTTCTTGCCTTTTTTAATCAAAGGAATGAGTTTTTCTTGCACAGGGGTTGGTTCTGTGAAGCCTTTATCCTGGATTGCTTCCATAATAAACGGCTGGAATTGGAAATTTTTAAATGTTGCCATTTTCTACCTCTTTCTTTTCTAGCGTACTTCTCGTGTACGTGCGGCTCGCCTTCTCATGGAAGAGGCGCGGACTTCTTCTTATGAGAGCATACAATAAGTTGAAGACAAATAAAAGCAAAATTCCAAAACTTATCAAAGCTAAAATAGAATACGCGATAAATAGTACATGATCCGTGGTGGTTAAATGCGTAATACTAAATTGGAAAATTTGACTTATGATAAACATTAACACATAAAAAAAGCTGTAGCGTTTCACTAAAGAAATAAAACGAACTCTGGAATGATCGTCTTCTTCCACTTTAATCCGTACAACCTTCTTCCCAACGGTTTGCCCTTGCCAGAAATACATTAAGATCATGAAATAGCAAACCACCTTTAAAACAAACCAACCCAAAGTATTGCTTAACTTGGCTGTGTCTGCTAAAAAGCTAGTATCAGGAAACAAGGCTAAAAGAATTTGTAAAACACCTGTAACTAAATCAATGACTATCCAATCAATGATTGCGGCTATCCCACGGCGCAATAATGAGACCTTGTGCCCTTTCTCCAATGATTCTTCGTCCAATTCATTCCGAGTTGGCAGAAAGAACGTGAACAATGGGGCGCAAAGATAACCGAAAGCACCGCCTAAAGTATTATGCAGCAGGTCATTCACATCAAACAATCGATAAGGCCTAGGATAAATGAAATATAGGCCGCTTAACTGCGTTAACTCAAAAAAGAGCGACAAACAAAAGCTGGCTATAATCGTCTTCTTCCATGAAAAGCGGAAATAATACCGACAATACACACCAAAAGGAAATAAGAGCAAAATATTAAATACAGGTTCCAGAAACACTCCTTGCCGCATAGCTGGCAAATAGGTGCTGGGATCATTGATGCGCAAAACTGTTTGATTCATGAAATTTTCCCATGATTGAAATAAATGCAGATTATACTTAGGGCTTGTCATGGCTGCAACCTCTTGAATGCTTGGTAATGGCAGAATGATTAAAAAGTAAGCACACAGTAAATAAAAGACAAATGAATATAGTATTAGGCTGCGTTTCTTACCTAAAGTGCCATATTTCCGATAGTAGTAAATTAAAAATGGAACGGTAATAAAAAAGGCCAAAAATGGAAAAAAGATCAGTGCCGTTTTAATGGGAAACACATAACTAGACATAGCTTAACCTCCTGTCATTACTTTACTGAATTTTTTTCTTTTTCACAAAGACTAAGTATTTACTTGACTAATTTCCTTAAATTGTGAAAACTAGTAGATAAAGATAGCGCATCAGTTTTTGCTATCTGTACCTTACTTTTTGAATAAGGAGGCTTGTTTTATGCTAAATGCTACCTTTGCTTTTGGTGTTCCGATTGGACTTATTGTTTTATATCTTGGTTTCTGGTTCATCAAAAAGACAAAATACTCAGATTACCGCCGGTTTGTATTGGCGTTGATTTCAGTTTTCTTAACGACTTTTAGTTATCAGGTTTATCGTTATAGCCAAACAGTTCTTTTAGTTAACTCTGCAAAAGACTTCAAACAGTCTTTTGGCTATAGTCAGAATCTACTGATGATCCCTTTGCTGCTGGGAATTGTTTTGACTATTCTTAATTTCATCCTTTTATTTCAACAATTCAGAAAAAAAGAATAACAGGGGCTGCCTGTTATTCTTCCATCTGAAACCATTCGATTTCTACCTGCTCGATCTGTTTAAGTATCTTCAGATCAAGATCTACCCATTCTTTCGAAGCTGGATAATAATAGTTACTCTCCAGCGTGTCTTCAATATTATTCAACAAGTCCTGATCACTCCATGAATACTTATAGGGATTATCCATCAAGATGTGAAGCAAATAAGGATTTTTTAAAAGCAAGAACTCTTCTCCATATTTATAAAGCAGGACTTGGTAAGTCTTTGTTTCCATTCTCCCACGAATTGCAAATAAACCTTCCCCAGGATTCGAAAGAAGGGCTAACATCTTCTCCGGCTGTATCATCTGTCGATTTAACATCCTTCGATCCCCTTTCCTTGCACCTTATTATACGAAAAAGTCGCTCATAAAGACATCAATTAGTTTATTAATTTTTTATTTTATCATTTTCTCTTCATTTTCATCGGAAGTCAATAACTTTCCATCCCACTCAGCATAAAATTCTGACAAAAAGTTTTTCGTGAAGATCGTCCGTTGTTTGGCTTCAGCCTGCCCAGCAGATGTATTCATGGTTTTTTCCAATAAAAGAAGTTTTTCATAAAAATGATTGATTACGGTACTTTTTTCCCGATATTCGGCTTTGGTTTTGAAGTTTTTGGGTGCTACATCTGGCAGATATAACGGGCTTTCGCTGTGTCCACCGTAGTAAGCCGTCCGCATAATACCAATCGCTCCTAAAGCATCAATTCGATCCGCATCCTGAACAATCTGGCCTTCTAAAGTTAAGGTTGCCTTCCCCATTTCCAATTCACGGGAATATGACAAGTTATCAATAATAGCTAGTACATGATTGATCCTTTCAGTTGACCATTCTAAAGAAGCAAGGAAGTCCACAATATTTTGACGCTCTTGCTCTGGATCGCTAACCACTTTGTCATCAATCACATCATGCAGGTAGCTGGCTGCCCAAATGACAGCCAGATCTCCTGCTTTCTCTTTTTCTCGCAATGCTTGAGCAATTTTAGCTACCCGTTCACTATGGAAAAAATCGTGCCCGCTAGTATCAGTATTAAGTTTTTCGTAGCTATATTGGCGAATTGCTTCTAGGTTTTCGCTCATTTGTTCTCTTTTCTCGGTGGCCGCTGCCCCCAATATTGGAATAGGTCCGTCCGAATTGCTCCGTTGTATAGCTTGCGTTTTTTCGTTGCTTTTGATCCATAATACTCTTCAAAGGCTAAATCACTGGTTAAAATGTATTTGCTCCAAGTTTTTAACGGTGCAAAGACTTGTCCCATTTCATGGTACAATTCATGTACTTTTTCTTCATCCCCTAAACGTTCGCCGTAAGGAGGGTTCGCTACGATTACACCATATTCTTTATCTGTTTTAAAATCCTTAATTGCCCGCTGCTTGAAGGTGATTGAATCTCCTAAGCCGATTTCTTCAGCATTTCGTTGCGCAATATCAATCATATGTCCATTGATATCAGAACCAGCAATATCCAGCTCAATATCGTAATCCGCCGCTTCATCCGCCGCTGTCCGCACTTTTTCAAAAACGGCTGGATCAAACCAATCCCACGTTTCACAGACAAATTCACGATTAAAACCAGGAGCAATATTATGTCCAATTAATGCTGCTTCAATACACAAAGTTCCAGAACCGCAAACCGGATCGTAAAATGGACGGTCTTTTCGCCAATTGGTTAATAGAATTAAAGCTGCTGCCATGTTTTCCTTTAATGGAGCACCACCTTTTTCTAAGCGATAGCCGCGTTTGAACAAACTTGGGCCAGTTGTATCAATGGTCAATACCACATGATCCTTCAACAAAGCTACTTCTAATTGGAAAAAGGCACCCGTTTCTGGCAATGGAACTCGAGCTGGACGATGGTAAACTTCACGCAAACGTTCAACAATTGCTTTTTTAGTGATAGCTTGGCAATCCGGCACACTGTAAAGCTTTGACTTGATTGAACGGCCGGCTACTGGAAATTGTGCATCCATTGGTAAAAAATCTTCCCAAGGCAATGCTTTTACCTTTTCAAACAGCTCATCAAAGGTGAAGGCATCAAATTCGCCAACAACAATTTTGATGCGATCCGCCGTACGCAGCCATAAGTTCGCTGTCGCGATAGTCTCTAAATCGCCTTCGAAACGAGCCCGGCCATTTTCCACCTGGCACTCGATCCCTAAATCCCGTAATTCTTTTCCTACCAGTGCTTCAATACCGGCAGCCGCTGTTGCGATTAATTGATATTTTTTCATGTTCTGCTCCTTGTCTCTGTCTATATGTAAGAAAGGCTTCGCAAACTGGTCAGCCAATTGCCGACAAAGCTAGTTTGTGAAGCCTAACATCTCCATACTTCTTTTGTTAACAACATCCTATCCTATTTTACGGCAGCGGATCCCAAATAAGGAATCTTTTTCCAAAAACTGAAAAATGAAGTTGATTGTCGTTCGCATACCATCCAACTAAACTTTATCCGATAGATAAGGATCAACATTTAGATAGCTATCCCGCAATTTGATCCTGCGAAAAGTTGGACTGGCAGCTATCTCTAAGTAAGGAATTCATTTTTCAAAAACCGAAAAATGAAACTGATCATCGCTACGCATACCATCCAACTAAATTTTATCCGATAGATAAGGATCAACATTTAGATAGCTATCCCGCAATTTGATCCTGCGAAAAGTTGGACTGGCAGCTATCTCTAAGTAAGGAATTCATTTTTCAAAAACCGAAAAATGAAGCTGATCGTCGTTCGCATACCATCCAACTAAACTTTATCCGATAGATAAGGATCAACATTTAGATAGCTATCCCGCAATTTGATCCTGCGAAAAGTTGGACTGGCAAAAAAACCTTCTCAACATAGTTGGAAGGTACCCTGAAATCCTGCAATTTTCTGTAAGCCATGTTCTGTACGCAAATCAGCTCAGGGAAGTTGACTTGCGTGGTAACCATCTATCTCCGACTAAGTCGGCTCCTTCATCGTTCATTTCCTTAGAAGAAGTGCCCCTACCGTTGTTTGGGTTGCTCGCTCGAGGGGTTTACCGCGTTCCACCATTCTAGTTTCCTAAAATGCTTCGTCACTGTGGCACTTTCAAGAATACTCAGGCATAGATTGCTCCTTAGCCCTTTTTTCTGCCGTTACTCCGTAAAGAGTACCTTAGCTTATGGTTTCGCTAAGCACGAACACTACAGACAATCTCAGTCTTGTGCGAGCATGGACTTTCCTCAGCTGCCAAAGCAGCCGCGATTACCCGAAAATTGCAAAAGTCAATTAAAACTGACGTGTCTTTTCGTTGTCGTCTTCTGCTTGTGTGTAGTTGTTTTTAATGTCATCTACCGCAGTTTGAGTCGCTGAAGCTTGTTGATCAAGCTTCTTGCCGAATACTTCACGTTCAAGATTTGACAAACGTTTCAAGATATCAAAGTTTGTCACTGCTGAGCTCTTAGGAGCCGCTTCTTTTACGCGAGTTGCTGACGGCTGAGCTTTAGATAATTGATCCACTTTTGCTTTCAAACGATCGTTTTCTTCTCTTAATGCCAATAAATCCTTATTGTATGCTTCGTAGTCTTTAATGATATTGTCCAGGAATTCATCTACTTCGATTGGATCGTATCCACGCATCTTCGTTTTAAATTCTTGTTCCAGGATATCATTAGGAGTATAAATTACGTTCGCCATTTTTCCACCTCATTAACGTCTTTGACTAATTATAGCTTTACTTAACTATCATAGCGGATAAGGCTGCGGAAATCAAACACTATCATCCAAATCATACGAATTTTCTAGATCGTCCATTGAAATTGTTTGCAGTAAATAGTCATTTTGTTCCTGAAACTTCTCAATGGATGAAAGTAAAAATTTTGTTTTTCCAGGAAATTCTGGATCGTAAACTAGTAAGGCTGCATCGGTATGCTGCAGCATGAATTGGGTATAATTGCGAAATTGAACCGGATTCTGATAAGGATGGTGACTGACTGAATCTACAAAATCCGCCTTTCCTTGCAGCTCTGTCAGCAAAAGCTGGTTAGCTTCGTTCCATTTACCACCGAATTCTTCAAAAGGAAAAATGATTGCCAGCTTCAATTCAGGATATTCTTCTTTAAGTTCCCAGGCTACCTGCCCTGCCCAAATCTCACAACCCAGGTTGCCACCTGTCATAACCCATTCCAAACCATTTTCTAAATAATTCTTAAGCTCGCGTTTTAGAACTTTTTTGATTATAGTAACTCGTGGGTCTTTTTGATTAAAAACCCCCATTTCAAAGCTTTGATAGCCGCTAATGTATAATCTTTTGATAATTTCTGCCATATTTTTTTCTCTCTTTCAGATAAAAAGTGAATTTTTTGTTATAATGTCAGACAGGAGCGTGATAAGCATGGCCTTCCGTTACCCTAACGGTCAATTATTTTCATCGAATAGTGCGCCAAAAGACAACTCGAAACTAGCGAAACGAACAAATTTCGCCAATCGTGGGATGCGTTTTGAGGAAGCCATCAATCATAGTAATGATTATTACCTTACCCATGATATCGCAGTTATCCATAAAAAACCAACACCGCTTCAAATCGTTAAAGTGGACTATCCGCGAAGAAGTGCAGCAGTCATCAAGGAAGCTTATTTTAGACAACCTTCCACAACTGATTATAATGGTGTATATAAGGGCTATTATTTGGACTTTGAAGCCAAAGAGACCAAAAACAAAACGTCCTTCCCTTTTAAGAACTTCCATGAACACCAGATTGATCATATGCGGAAGTGTTTAAAGCAAGGCGGTATTTGTTTTATTTTATTATGGTTTTCCAGCATCCAACGCTGTTTCTTTCTGCCCAGTGAAGTATTAATCACTCTCTGGGAGCAGCAAGCATCCGGAAAGAAATCAATGACTTTATCTCAAGTCGAAACAGAAGGAATCGAAATTTCTCCTAAAATAGCACCACGGATTCCTTATTTAGATGCTGTTGATGAATTTATTTGTAAAAAGGAGTAACTCACTATGGCAAAGACCTCTCGTTCAGAGAAACGACCGAAAAAGGCTACAAAGCAAAAGGGAACTAAACGTAATGGAAAAAAAGTAAGCCTGGCTATAAAGATTTTAACTGTAATCGTAGGGCTGTTGTGCTTGATGATGATAGCAGGAGTTGGACTCTTTTTCTTTTATGTCAGAGATGCCCCAAGTTTAGATGAAAAAAAATTAGAAGCTTCGGCATCCTCTAATTTCTACGCGAATGACGGAACCATGTTCTTGGATCTAGGTGCAGAAAAAAGAGAAACTGCCTCAGCTGATGAAATTCCGCAGGAGCTCGATGACGCAATTGTTTCAGTGGAAGATCGCCGCTTTTTCGATCACAACGGGATTGACCCTATTCGTATTATCGGTTCAGCACTGCACAATGTTAGCAGCGACAGTGTTCAAGGAGGAAGTACCTTAACTCAGCAGCTGATCAAGCTGTCTTTCTTCTCAACTAAGTCCTCCGATCAAACCTTGCGTCGTAAAGCGCAGGAAGCTTGGCTGGCTTTGAAATTAGAAAAAGATAAATCGAAACAAGATATTTTGACCTACTATATTAATAAGGTCTACATGTCTAACGGGATTTATGGCATGGAAACTGCTGCAAAAACCTACTATGGCAAACCGCTGAATGAGTTATCAATTGCTGAAATCGCTCTGCTGGCTGGAATGCCGCAAGCACCAAACAGCTACGACCCTTATCAGCATCCCGAAGCAGCTAAAAAACGGCGGGACACTGTACTTTACACAATGCTGGACAACAACAAAATAACTCAAAAAGAGTACGACGAAGCGGTTAATTCAGATGTTCAAGCTGGCTTGCAAACGTTAGAGCCTAACAATGAAGAATTAAAGGTTACTGACAATTATGTAAAAGAAGTAATTAATGAAGTTCAACGTAAAACTGGACGCGATGTTTATACAGATGGCATGCAGATTTATACTAACTTAGATTTAGATACACAAAAAGAGCTATATGATATTGTGAATACTGATAATTACATTCAGTATCCTGATGATCAATTCCAAGTAGCCGCAACACTTGTAGATGTTAAAACTGGGCAAGTTACTGCGCAAATTGGCGGGCGTAAGATCGCCGATGATGTTACATTAGGAAATAATTTGGCAGTAAATACTAGCCGCGACTTCGGTTCGACAGTCAAACCGATTACCGATTATGGTCCAGCCTTTGAGTATTTGCAAAAATCAACCGGCACCTATATTGATGATGCGCCTTATAACTATCCTGGTACGAAAACACCTGTTATGAACTGGGACAACAGTTATTATGGCACGATTACTCTTCGTAAGGCTTTGTACGAGTCAAGAAATGTACCAGCCGTTAAGCTGCTTGATGAAGTTGGTACAGAGCGATCAGCTGAATTCATGAAGAAACTGGGCATTGAATACAAAGATGTTATGATGTCTAATGCGATCTCCAGCAACACGGAAACGCAGGACGGTACCAAATACGGAATTTCTACTGAAAAAATGGCAGCAGCTTATGCTGCATTTGGCAATGGCGGTACGTATTTTGAACCACAATATGTCAATAAAATTGTTTATCAGGATGGTACGGAAGAAGAATTTAAGAGTGATGGCGAAAAAGCAATGGAACCTTATACCGCTTATATGATAACTGATATATTGAAGGATGTTATCACACAAGGTACGGGAACAAATGCAAGAATTCCCTCATTAATTCAAGCGGGCAAAACAGGTACATCTAATTATACAACGGATGAATTAGCTAAGATTCCACATTACGGCACGATTTCACCAGATGTGATGTTTACTGGATATACCACTAACTACGCTATCTCCGTTTGGACTGGCTACAATGACCGACAGCAGCCGATTACTGCGCAGTCTGATATGATTGCTTCGGATGTTTATCGCGAATTAATGCAGTATGTGTCAGCTAGTGTCCCAAATGTTGACTGGGATTTCCCTAATGATCTTGTAAGAGTTGGCAATGAGCTTTATGTAAAAGGCTCAAATGCTGCTACTTATCAAGTTCCAAGTTCTTCTTATTACAATAATTCACCGGGTTATACGGTACCAAGTACGACGACACCATCAAGCTCTTCAACAGAAGAAACAGCACCTTCTTCTTCACAAGAGCCAGTGACTCCGTCTGAAACGACACCATCGTCTAATCCGGCAACTGAACCGAGTCAAACGCCAGAAAGCAGCACGCCACAACAACCAGATCCGGGTACGGGCGGTGATGGTGGCGGCGGCACCGGCGGAAACAATAATCAAGGCGGAAACCAAACGCCTCCAGCTACTCAATAAATTAGCAAAGACCTCAGAAACTCGTTAAAAAGTTTCTGAGGTCTTTGCTTTTTGAGCGTTTTTTCTATTTTGCAAGCTTTAGCCGTTCCTTACCTTCTTGACACATGTCCAACAACGGGCAAATCGTACATTTAGGGGCTCGGGCAAGACAATGATAACGACCAAAGAAGATCATAGTATGGTGTGTTTTAACCCAAAGCTCTTTAGGTACCTTGCGCATTAGTGTATCTTCTACTTCTGTAACACTAGCCTTCAGTTTGCAGATTCTTAGGCGTTTGCTGACGCGTTCTACATGGGTATCTACTGCGATTGCTGGGATTCCAAAAGCATCTCCTAGAACAACATTGGCGGTTTTGCGGCCAACCCCCGGCAGCTTAATCAGCTCCTCACGCGTTTTCGGTACTTCGCCGCCATATTCTACTAACAGCATTTCTGCACAAGCCTTAATATTTTTAGCCTTATTGCGATATAAACCAATTGTTTTAATCTTCTCAATGATTGCTTCAATCGGTGCTTGGCTTAAAGCCTCCGGTGTGGGGTAAGCTGCAAAAAGTGCGGGAGTTGCTTTATTGACAGACACATCGGTCGCTTGTGCACTCAATATCACTGCAATCAACAATTGAAACGGGTTATCTGAAACTAATTCCCCATGGGCTTCGGGAAACATGTCATACATTCGGGAGATTGCCTCCATTGTTTTTTCCTTACTTAGCATCTGAATCATTCTCCTTCAACCAATTGTACAATGAAACCTTCGGCAATTCTTCAGCACCCTTCACTTCTTCTTTTTGCAGCAGGATTTGCTTGCGGCGCTTTTGCTCTTCTTCTACCTGCTGCTTTGTCCGGATATTCTTGCGCTCCCAGCTTAAAAGTACCCGATCAATATAAGTTAGATTATAGGCTTGATTCAAAACGGCCTCTCGTAAAGCCAGAGCGATTAAATCAGGTGCATAATGATCTTCTTCTAGCCACTGGCCAATCCGTTGATATTCGATGGCCGAGAGTGGCCGGCCAAATTCTTGTTCAAAGGATTGATACATCTTCTTAACTTCCTGTTCTTCTGTTAGCTGCTCCTCTTGGAAACGTTCCTGCTCTTTTAAAATAGCTAAACGATCGTAGGCAGGCAGCAAGTTGTAGCGGTCCTTTTGACGACCATTTTCATCCGGAACAGTCTCTAATGCGACAAAGCCCTTGTTAATCAAATCCCCTAGCAGATCATAAGCCTTTTCCGTGCCGATTCCCATCGAATCTGCCACCTTCACCAAATCAGGAAAATCATCTCCCTTTTGGCTAGCTGCTGAAAGCTGCAGCCAAAGCATACATTCAAATGTAGAAAGCCCTAAACGAGCATAATTAGTCAAAAAAAGATTGGACACTGTCGTCTGTCCACTTGCTAAATATTCTTCCAGTGAAATCATTTTATTGCCTCCGTTCTTTCCTAGTGTACACTAAATAATCCAGATATCCAAGACAGCTTTATAGAAGATCACCGCTCCTCTTTCTCGTCTGACAACAACAAAAAGACCTAGAGAATCCCCTAGGTCTAGGCTTCACGTATTCAGCAGGCTTATTGGTTAATTTTTTCCAAAGCTGCTTGAGCCAAGATATTCAAGTAATTCCAAGGACGGTCAAAATGAGGCTGGAAGAAGAAGTCTTGTAAAGCTAGATCTTCGACAGTCATTTCATTTTGAATAACAACTGACATAGTGTTAGCCGATTGAGTAATATCATACTTAGAAATAAATTGAGCACCAACAATGCGGTTTGTGCCTTTTTCTGAAACTAATTCCATTAGAATCTTTTCAGTGGTTGGCATGAATTCCGGACGATAGTTGTCCTCAATTAAAGTAACATTTACATCAATACCTTGCATTTTAGCACCTTCACTAGTTAAACCAGTTGAGCCGATGTTCCAGCCGAACAAGTACAAACCAGAAGTTCCTTGAGTACCACGATATTTCATTTTTTGTTCAGTTAAGTTTTGTCCAACCAGCATACCTTGACGAACTGCATTGGTTGCCAAAGGAATATAACTGTCTTGATGAGTAGGGTTATAGTGTACAACTGTTGAATCACCCGCTGCAAAAATGTCTGGATTGCTTGATTGCATGTAGTCATTCACTTTAATTGCTCCACTTGGCAGCATATCCACTTTACCCTTCAATAAATCAGTGTTTGGTCTGAATCCAACACACAGGATAACCATATCAGCATCGAATTGGGCACTTGGTGTTACTACTTGTTTCACAGCACCATTTTCGTCTGCCACAAATTCACTAACGTTTTCACCTAAAGCCAATTTAACACCGTGATCTTCTAATTCTTTTTCCAACAGATCTGTGAATGGTTGATCCAAGTATTTGTTTAAAATACGTGGTAAGCCATCAATTAAAGTAACATCTTTGCCAGATTCCGCGAAAGCTTCAACTAATTCGATTCCGATATAGCCGCCACCAACTACGACAACCTTTTGTGCACTTTTTGCTTCTTCAATAATCTTGTTGGCTTGGTTGTAGTTTTTGCATAGTAGAACATTTTTTGAATCAATGCCTGGAATTGGCGGAATAATTGGCCAAGAACCCGTAGTCATTACTAATTTATCATAATCGACGACTTTTTCTTCGCCGGTTTTCAAATCTTTTGCTGTAACTTTTTTGCCTTCTGTATCGACATTCGTTACATCATGCTCCATGTTCACCTTTGCACCTAGAGAAGCTAATTCTTCAGGGTTTGAGTAAAACAGTCCCGCAGGATCCTTCACAACGCCACCTACATACAAAGCGATTCCACATGATAGGAACGAAATATTATCGTTACGTTCAAAAACGGTAACCTCTGCTTCTGGATGAACTGCTAAAATATTTTTTACTGCTGCAGTACCAGCATGGGTACATCCGACAACTACGACTTTCATCTATTATCCCTCTTTCTTTGTAACCAGTATTAGTTTGCAATTATTTGCACAATAAGTATAGCAGAGTCGTCGAAAATCCCTATCTATTTTGCTCACAAATTTGCTTTTTTTGTCGATTTATCGAAAATATTCAACCGTTTTATTTGACAATCGGTTGAAAAACGCATCAAATCAAGGGATTTAGAAGCTTTACTTCAAAAACAGTTCTTAACGAAATCTTTGCCTCACCTATTCACAAAAAGCTTTTAGATTGGAAAATCGAATCGAGCAGTTATCATCTTAACTAGACTTATGTTCTCTAAAGTATTGGAAGCCTTTGAAAGCTATCTAAACAATGAAGAAAAAGCTTTCTCTATTGTAGCAATTACTCGTTTTATTCTTAAATCCACTTTTTAACACGTGATAGTCGTTAAAAAAGGGTAAAATTGCACTTTTAAGGGCCCGTGATCAAAAGCATCACAAGCCCTATCTCTTCATTTATGGAGTTAAATGGTTCTTTAATTTTTTTCTAGTCCATAACCAGATTCCACCAACTAAACAAAAACCTATGATGCTGCAAATCCAATCTGATTTAGATCCTGATGCTGGATACGACTTATTTTTTGCATTCGATGCAGGTACGGCAGTTGAAACACCTTGAGATGTTGCTTTAGCAGCAGTGTTCTTTTGATCGGTTTGAATCTGTTTAGGAATCTTCTTGTTCTTTTTCGTCAGATCAATAAGGTTGTTTTCTTCAGTGACCGTGAATATTTGAGGAGTTTTATCCAAAAGATAGTTATCCGGTGCCTTTATTTCAGTCAATGAATAGGTTCCTGCTGGTAAATACTGGATATGAATGATGCCATTCTCATCGGTCACCAAATCACTATCAACATCTACCACTTTCCCATTGCAATCCCGCAGAATAAATTCTGCCCCTTTAAGCTTCTCATTAGTAACACTATCTATCTTAGTCAAAGTAATTCCCTGCCTAATTTTAGGATCACGATTAATAACCATATTGTTCTGTGCAGCATTTTCCTCATTAATTATGACCTTTTCTGGCTCCTTTTCAATTTGATAGCCTTCTGGAGCCTCAATTTCATAGATGAGGTATTCACCGTACGGCAGGTTCGTTACTTCTACCGTTCCATCTGGTCCAGTCTGAATAACTTCGTCTTCTTTAACCCGCTGATTATTTGAGTCATACAAATGGAAAACTGCATTTGCTAGAGGCTCCTTTGAATCAATATCTATTTTTTCGAGTAAGAAGCCTCCCGATGGTGCTGAATCCTCTTGATAACGATTGGTAAACTGTTCTGGCGTATTCTCCTTTTGATCATCATCTTCATAGGAAACTGAGCTTACCAGCTGTCCATCTTTTTCACCTATATCAATAACAGCAGTTACTTTCTTAGAATCATATGTCATCCCTGGCTCTGATCCTGATTTTTCAACAATCGTATAGCGGTAACTCCCAACCTCCTGAAACTCTCGGTTCAAAAAGTTGATTTCTCCTATTTCATCATTTGTTTGCGTCTCCAGAAGATTCCCTGCTTCATCGTATAACTCAAACTCAAATTCCTTTGCAGTCAGTTGGCGGCCCTCTAAATGCTTTTGTACTTTTAGACCAACTTCAACCGACTTAGCTTGCTCTTTCTGATTTTCAACTAAAAAGTTGATTGACCTCTCTGATTCAAAGTCGACAGTTATCGTATCTCCCTTTACTAAATCACCTTCTTCGTTCGAATGAAAGTACTCAGGTTGATAATCATTTGTCTTCATTTCTATCAGCGTATATTTTTCGCCATTCTTTAGCAATGCTTGCCAATTTTTCACTTTGGCAGCAGCCTCGAAATCAGGTGAGGAATAAAACTCAATTGGAAATTCTTTTTCCTTTTGGTCGATTACTGTTCGTCCATATGCCACAGCTTGATTTTGTTGGTCCCGCAATTCAAAGGTAAAGTCCTGCGATTCAGTCAGTTCAGCGGTTCCGGTTACCTTCTTCCAAGCGTCAAGCCCGATTGAAGGTGTATTAGTGATCATAAAATGTGTCACCTTGTTTATTTTTTCATTGTAATCAAAGCGATTTTTTTCTTCTCCCAAGCCCCCGGTAAAAGATACGCTGTAGCCTGAACCGGATACTTCCTGAAGATAATAACTGTGACCACTGATGAACACGGATTTCCAGCCATTTACAGCATCATTGCCAATGATTTCATTCTGATACTTTCCATCCGTATCTTTCGTGCGATAAAATTTTACTTCTTCTGTTTTCCCTTTTTCAACTATTGGCTGGCTGGTTATTCCATAAGCTACTGGTAGCTGTGGAGCAAGCTCATCAACAATTTCAAATTCGAAGGTTCTTGGTGGTACGATTTGCCCGTTTCCCTCTACCAGCTTATCTGCTTGAATCATTTCACCCTGGACTAGTCCGCCTATATCGAAGAAGTCGGTCTCCGTTTCCCAGGTTTCGGATTCATTGTCGTTCCAAATCAACTCCGCCTGATTTAGATATTTCCCTTCACCATACCCCTCCTGCAACTGAACATCTACATTAAAGGATATATCGTAGGCAACCACACCAGTATCACTGGGGCTATTTAATGGATCACAATAAATATCCAGCATTTTATTCCGCTGATCTTTAGAAAGAGAATCATCCTGTTGAATAGCTCTAGCTATTTCTCCCTCATGTATATCGTTGTAAGAATAATTACTAGGAAGACTGTTAAAGGCAATTAGTACAGTCTCTCTGCCTTCCTTGTCCAAGTAAACCCCGTAAGCTTTGTTCCCTGTTTGTGAGGGAGCATTTCTGACGCGCTCCTTAAAGCTTTCAAACTCTTCTCCAGATAAAGGTTCGATCCGCAGGAAGCTATCTTGTATCTGCAGATTGTTCGTCCCTTTTACAACGCGTGTTCCCATCTTTCCATTACTGTTAACAATGAAAATAGGAGCTGTTACAAAAAGAGAATCTGGTTGAAATTTCGTTCCCGGTGCTAATCTATCTATTAACAAAACATTTTCACGAGCACTCATTTTGGCGCCAGGTCCACCTGCTGAATAAGTATCGATCATATTCTTTATTCCAGCGTAATTGACACGAAAAGCCCAGTTGATGCTATTTGTGTTATTGATCTGATTCCCAGTCTTATAAAAGGGTAAATCGTACTCTTTAAACTCTTCATCATCCTCAGTAGTCCCACCGCCGCCGCCAGGATCAATAATCTCCAGCTTTGGAACAGCTTCAGAGCCGTTTCCACCACCATCAATTCCGTTACCTTCTTTTAATGCTTTCACGTGAGCACTTAACCAACCATTGACTAGCTCAGTTTGTTTAGCCCCTTCCTCATTGATGGTTACTATAAAATTGGTGCCCTTAAGCTCATAAGTTCCCAAAGAAGGTCCTCCGGAAGGATTCTCCAAGGCGTAAGGTCCAGCATCACTATAACCGCCAAAATATTCGGGATCAGGCAGCGCGACACTAAAGCTGTCCCCTGCTTTAATCCCTGCCATATTCTCCCTTGAGACCCCCCATATATATTTTATTCGAATAATATCTCCCAGCTTAATAGGATTATCCTCCGTAACTGGTTGACCATCACCGGATTGCATTTCAAATCCTGAGATAGTGACCTTATGAGTAATATCCGACTGTGCAGCAGCTGTATCACCTAAAAAAATAGTTAGTGTTGAAAAACAAGATAAAATCAGTAAAACGAGCATCCCCCAATATGATAATTTGGCATTTTTCATTTTCTATTCTCCTTTACTGTATATCAACATCACCAGTTCAAAATCATCAAAAAAGATAAACCAACAAACCTTCTATTAAACGCTCCGATTGTCTTTAAAACTACAGGTCACGGGCAACACAACTGATCTCCTCTCTGCTTACCACCTCGCTTTTTAGTTATTTTGAAAAAGATAAATTGCAGTTCTATATACGATACAATTTTCGAACATATGAAACAATCGATAATTAATTTACTATAAAAAAAACGAATTACACTTTTAAAACCACTGAAAAAAGGAATTATTCCATACTTCTATATTATCACAAATGTATTTTAATTATCCACTTTTTTTGCATAAAAAGGCTGAATATTGCAAATTAAGTATCAATCCGAGGCATTTTGATAACTAAATTCATTTCTTTAACCAGATAGAAAAAAATTGAATAATATAACGATATTTAAAAATATTGATTTTTTATCCACTGATTAAAAAAGTTCTGAATACATGCAGAAGAAAAAATCAATTTCAGAATAAGTCAGTATGTATAGTTATTTTAAAAACTCAAAGGATTTCTCACCTACTATAGGAAATTTTCTAAAACTAAGCAGAATTTTTGTTCAACGCAAAAAGACATCGTTCAACTACAAACGATGTCTTTAATATTTATTGAATTTAACTAATTATATTTAACAAAAAAGTATCCTTACTAAAATCAAAAAAATTCCAGTTATCCAGCCTTCTTGCTCTACATTAAAATCAGCTTTACTAACAAAAAAAAGATAAATCGTCGAGACGATTTATCCTTTCGTTTGGCAATTTGGACATAATCCATATACTTCTAATCGGTGTTCTCCGATTTCGTAACCAGTTAGTTCACTAGAAGCCATTTCAACGTCTTCTAAACCTGGATAGAAAAAGTCTTCGATCTTGCCGCAATCTGTACAAATCGCATGATAGTGCTTTTGAACACCAAAATCAAAACGACTTGCCGCGTCTCCATAACTCATTTCTTGCACGATACCGATTTCAACAAATTTTCTCAAATTATTATAGATTGTTGCCACACTCATATTTGGGAAACGACTTTCCAATGCTCGGAAGATTTCGTCTGCCGTAGGGTGACTGCGATGCTCAATTAAAAACTCTAAGATCGCATAACGCTGTGGTGTGATTCGCACGTTTGATTCTTTCAGCTCTTCAATTGCATGTTTTACAGTTTGTTCAGCCATAATATCTCACTCCCCCTTGTAATCTTTCTTAAATAATACTACTATTCAATTATAAAAGCTAGAGAGAATATTAAATCTTCACAAATACTCAAAAACTAGTCATCAAAATTAAACAATTCAGTTGACAGGTAACGTTCTCCATTATCAGGCAGTAAAACTAATACCTTTTTGTCTGGTGACATCGTTTTTGCCAAATCTAATCCTGCTTTTAAGGCAGCACCTGAAGAAATCCCAACCAAAATTCCTTCTTTCTTAGCAATTTCACGAGCTGTTTCCATTGCATCAGCTCCGCTGACTGCTGATACATCATCATAGACTGAAGTATCCAAATTATCTGGAATAAACCCGGCACCAATTCCTTGAATTTTGTGAGGTCCTGGTTGTCCACCTTCTAGTACAGGTGATTCCTTAGGTTCAACTGCAACGACCTTAATTTGCTGATACATGCGTTTTAGCTCTCTACCTACACCTGTAATGGTTCCCCCTGTTCCAACACCTGCTACGAAGGCATCTAAGCCATTGCTGCCAAAGGTATCTAAGATTTCCTTGGCTGTGGTTTTTTCATGAATGTCAGGATTTGCTGGATTTTCGAATTGTGAAGGAACAAACCAGCCATTCTCTTTTGCTAATTCATCAGCTTTTGCAATTGCACCTTTCATGCCGTCCGGACCTGGTGTTAAAATTAGTTCTGCGCCATAGGCCTGCATTAGCTTTCTTCTTTCGATACTCATTGTTTCCGGCATTACCAAAATAACTTTGTAGCCCTTTGCTGCTCCAACCATCGACAAGCCGATTCCTGTATTACCAGAGGTGGGTTCGATGATTGTTGCTCCTTCAGTTAGTTTTCCTTCTTTTTCAGCGCGTTCAATCATACTTAACGCAATCCGATCCTTTACACTGCCTCCAGGATTAAAAGACTCTACTTTTACATATACCTGTGCCATGTCATCAGAAGCTAAGCGCTTTAATTTTACAATGGGTGTCTGACCAATTGTTGCTAAAATGGAATCATAAACTTTTGTCATCGTTACGTCCTCCCTTACCTTATGTAAGTATAGTAAACGAAAATGCGAATATATGCTAGAAATATGTCACGAGTTCTTATAAAAGTGCTAACAAGTTACAAAGAAAAATTGATCTCCAATTGATTAGAAGATCAACATTCCTTATTCTTCATTTTACGAATTAAAGATGCGTCTCAGACTGGCAAGGTCCATTTCCCAGCTTTCAGTTTAATCAATACTTAGATAGTAAAAATCTCTACCAAATGAAATACCTTATTCGTCAATGTTCTTAGCTTATCTATTTCATTATTCATCACTTACCTAAGCTTCTTCAGGTATCATCACCTCTTCTGGTACAGCAAATAAATACGTGATGACAAATGCTAAAGCAAAAATTAGTATTCCTACAATGACATAAGTAATAATCTGAGATGGCTCGTAAATATACATTAACGGCGACAGAATAACTGCTAAGCCATAAGAATTTGCTTGAACACCCAAGACTGATAAAATCGCTCCACCTAGTGCAGAACAAGCTAACATAACTATTAACGGCTTGGTTCCATAACGAATCGTAATCCCGAATAATGCTGGTTCACTGACTCCTAACAGCTGAGTAATCCCGGCACTAGTACCGATTACTTTAACCTTCTTGTTTTTCGCCTTAATACTGATAGCAAAACAAACCGCTGCATTAGCAAAACCGTACATCGCACATAAAGTAATTAACGGATTAAATCCTGTTTGAGCCAACAAACTTGTTTCAATCATAATAAACAAATGATGCATCCCTGTCATAACCGCTAACGGATAGATAAAACCGATCACTAAGCCGCCTAACCCCATAGGAATATAAATCAAGGCTTTTACCACAACAACCAATCCTGCTTCTACATAGTGCAGCAATGGCCCTAAGACCAATAATCCCATCAAAAGCATCCCTAAAATGACGACAAAGGGTGTAAACATCAGATCTAGCGAGTCCGGCATGATCCTCCGCAAACGTTTTTCTAAGTTAGCTCCAACAATCCCTACAACTAAGGCTGTCAAAACACTTCCCTGATAGCCAACAATCGGAATAAAACCAAATGCAATTAGCGGTTCAACTCCACTATTGATATCAGCTACTGAATAAGCATTCGGCAGCATTGGCGACACCAGCATTAGTCCAATTACAAAGCCGATAATCGGTGTTCCGCCGAATTTTTTGAAAGCGGACCAGCAAATTAAAGCGGGTAAAAAGGCAAAGACTGTATCTGTCAATACATTCATTAAAGTTAGCATGTATTCAGGAATTTGAGCGGCTGAGGTCCCAAACAACCCCAAGACATTGTCATTTAAGATTACACCTTTAAGTCCTAAAAATAGTCCGGTTGCTACAATACCTGGAATAATTGGAATGAAAATATCAGCCAAGGTACGAATTCCACGTTTGATAGGATTCCCCTCTCGCTTGATCGACTCTAAACTTGTTTCCTTGTTTTTCAGTTCATCATCGTCCTGAATAAGCGCATCATATACCTTATTGACTGTTCCAGTTCCCAAAATGATCTGATATTGACCAGCATTAAAGAATACCCCTTTCACCTGATCAACATTTTCGGTTTTTTTATCGTCAATCGCTGCTCGGTCTTTTACTTCCAACCTTAAACGTGTTGCACAATGAGTCATTGAGAGAATATTGTCCTTTCCCACGATCTCAACGATTTCATCCCCAATTTTTTTGTAATCTACTGCCATCTGTGAACACTCCTTTTTATTTGCTGATCAAAATACTTTGGTAAGGCAATAACTCAATACTCATTCCAGAAAAATCTTGATTATGTGAATCAAAGTGGACCTCTTTAATCGGCTCCTCTAGAACGAAGGCAACTTTTTCAGAACTAAAATTCGTATACGAAACTAAGCTTCCTGAAGCGGCTGTACGTTGATATGCAATTACAGATTCTGGTACATCTTCAATAAAAGCAATATCACCCTTTTGCAAAACATCAGAAATCTCTGATTGCTGACGCAGAGAAATCATTTTTTGATAGCCTTTGAACACTGCGTTATCCTCAGCATTTATTTTGGGATACTCCTCAGTCATTGCCAACCATGGTTTCTGCTGAGAAAAGCCGCCATATTGACTGCCATCCCAAGGCATCGGTGTTCTAGAATTATCTCGACTTCTCTGATTGACAAAGCGCAGAGCTTCCTGTGCCGAAAAACCTTCCTTCATACTCCGTTCATAATTATCAATGCTTGAGATATCATCAAATTGCGAAATATCCGTTCTTTCTGCATTGACCATTCCCAGCTCCTGGCCCTGATAGATGAATGGCGTTCCTCTAAGGAAGAAATACATTGCTCCTAACCCTAAAGCTGACTGGGCATTCTGGAAGTCTTCTGCAACAAATTTTGATAGAGCTCTTGGTTGATCATGATTTTCAATGAAGTTAGCCCCCCAACCAGCCTTCTGCAGTGCATCCTGAGACTGCTTCAATAAAGCTTTAAATTCTGCTGCTGTCCAGTTGGTTCGCTTAAACCAATCAGAGCCAGACTCCACATCAATGTCCGCATAATGAAAATCAAAAATCATTGAAAAATACCCGTTGTCTCCAACATAGGTAGGAAACTCCTCGTAGCTGACTCCCGGCGCTTCTCCAACAGTTACACAATTATACTTATCAAAGGTTTCACGTCTCAACTCGTGTAGGAATGTGTCAATTCCTGGGCGATTACGCGTTTTTTCTTTACAGGAAACCAGACCGTCCACACCATCAGCCGGCAAACTAGCATAATCCTGATCCTTTTTGATGAAGGTAATAGAATCAATTCGAAAACCTGCAATTCCTTTTTCTAACCAACGATTAATCATAGCATACAATTCCTGCCGCATTTCAGCGTTTTCCCAATTTAAATCCGGCTGACGTTTGTCAAAAACATGCAGGTAATAGCAATCTTCATTTGGTACCTTTTCCCAAACCGAACCGCCAAAGATTGAACGCCAATTATTCGGTGGTTCTTTGCCCTCTTTAAAAATATAGTAGTCGCGATACGGACTGTTTTTATCAGCCAAGGCTTTCTGAAACCAAACATGTTCATCCGATGTATGATTAATTACCAAATCCAGCATGATTTTCAAATTAAGCTTCTTTGCTTCAGCTAGCAGCAGGTCTACATCCTCCATTGTGCCAAACTGAGGGTTAATTCCTTCAAAATCTGCAATATCATATCCGTTATCCACCATCGGCGAAGAAAAAATAGGACAAATCCACAGTGTTGTTACACCCAGCTTCTTTAAGTAAGGCAGCTTTTCAATAATTCCTTTTAGATCACCAATTCCATCCTGATTAGAATCCTTAAAGCTTTTAGGGTAAATCTGATAAATAATTTCCTTCTGCCACCAATTCTTTTCTGTCTCCATTGTTTTCCTCCACCTTGATGATATCGATACCATAAGTAGTATTAGCAAGCTCCGTTGTTATTAACGGATTTCATGCATTGATTCTTTTCTTAATTTATTCCATCGTCGTTGTGATATCGTTACCAGTTTGTTTTAAAAATTTATTGCAAGACTACTCTCGCTCTATTCTATCGAATTTTCTTTCCATATCTAGATTACCAAGACACTAAATATTTTTGTGATATCGATTTCATCTATAATGTACTATGGATTGAATAACCTGTCAAGCACTATTTAAAAAATTAACCTGTCTATTTTTAGAAAACTCTCTCTTTTCTAATCAAAAAAATATCCTAACAGCTGAACTTCACAGCTGCTAGGATATTTGGATTCAATCATCATTTTATACGGCTAATTGTTGACCTGGCATTAACATGGAATCCATACTTAACCCATTATTGGCTAATAATTGATCGACACTGATTCCGAAATGCTGAGCAATTGCCCATAAAGAGTCGCCGTTTTGAACAGTATATGTTTGTCCGCTGGCTTGCGTGGACACCTGTGCTTGAGCTTCAGGCTGCGCTGTCGCTTGAGTTGTCTGTTGCTCAGTTACTGCTGCTGTTTGAACAGCGGTTCCAGCCCCCGGTGTGTCAAAGCGCGTTAGATTATACATTTGAATCAAGGAAATTAATTTTCCTGCGTAGCTTGGATCAGTTGCATAACGTCCGGTTAGATAAACCGCAGCATCTTGATAGCTTGACGTATGACTCTTCCATGCTCCAGCGTAATAAGAATTACGCATAATATTCGCATGATCTAAAAATGATTCTTCATAGCTGCTGTAAACAGCGAAAGGTTCCGACATGGTTACCCATTGCCCGTTCAAATACTCTTGCGTATTCATGTATACGCTTGGTCCACCATTGTATTCCTTTACACCGAAAAGATTATAATATGGAGCGGCAGACAAGGTTGAAGAGCCAAATCCGGTTTCAACTAATGCTTGAGCTACCATGATAGATGCATATAGATCGTTTGATGCGGATACTTGCATAGCTGAGGCACCAAGCTGCTCAATGAAAGCTGCCTGATTTTGTGTTTGTCCTGTTTCAGCAGCTGCTGCCTTCACAGTATTCATCCCCATAACTGCTGGTGTGACAGCCAAAGCCGTTCCCAAAACAGGCATGATTTTTTTCATTTTCTTTTGACGTTGTTGCTTCTCATATGTATGACGTTCACTACGAGTCTTAAACTGGCTCATTTTTTACCTCCAAATATCCATTGCTTCAGTTCCTCAGATTCATTCACATTAAAAGTATACGCTATAATATTTTCTTAAACAATTTAAACATAGCTTCTTCATTCATTTGTTAAGCTGGTGTAACATGCGTAACACAAAAACAAAGTGCAGAAATAAATCTCTGCACTTTGTCATTTTATTATTTTTTACAATTCGTTGTAAGTAGCTACTACATTATCAACTGTGAAGCCAAATTGCTCTAACACAAATCCGCCAGGAGCTGATGCGCCAAAGTGATCAATGCTGATCATTTTTCCAGCATCGCCAATGTAACGTTCCCAACCGAATGATGAAGCAGCCTCAACTGCTAGTCGCTTAGTCACAGCTTTTGGCAGGACAGTTTCTTTGTATGCTTCATCTTGCGCTTCAAATAGATCGAAGCTTGGCAATGATACCACTGAAACATCTTTTCCTTGTTCTTTCAAGACTTTTTGTGCTTCAACAGCTAAGTTCACTTCTGAACCAGTTGCAATCAAAATACCATCTGGTGTATCAGTAGCTGCTTTAGAAATAACATATCCGCCCTTAGCTACGCCTTCAGCCGCAATGTCTTTGCTGCCTGGTAAGACTGGCAGATTTTGACGGCTTAATACAAGCAAGGTTGGTTTATCAGTAGATTCTAACGCTACTTTCCACGCTGCAGAAGTTTCATTTCCGTCTGCTGGACGAATTACTTGAACATTTGGCATGCAGCGAACGCTAGCTAATTGTTCAATTGGTTCGTGAGTAGGTCCATCTTCTCCAACAGCGACTGAATCGTGAGTTAATACGTAAGTCACAGGCAAGTTTTGGATAGCTGACATCCGAATTGCTGGGCGAAGGTAATCAGTAAATACAAAGAATGTACCACCGTAAACGCGAGTACCACCATGCAATTGAATACCGTTCATGGCAGCAGCCATTGCGAACTCACGAACACCAAACCAAATATTGCGGCCTTGATAAGAGCCTGGCTGGAATTCTTCTTCGTCGGCAATAGTTGTATTGTTAGAGCCAGACAAGTCAGCTGAGCCGCCCCAAACAGTCGGTACAGCTTTTGCAACTGCTTGAATAACTTCTTTACTTGATACACGGCTTGCTTGGCTTGAACCTTCTTCATAAACTGGTAGGCTTTCTTCCCAGTTTTCTGGTAATTTGCCAGCAAAAGCGTCTTTGAATTGTTGTGCTAATTCTGGATAAGCTTTTGCATAGTCTTCAAACATTTCATTCCATTGTGCTTCTGTTTTGGCACCTTTGTCCATCATCTCAGCTTTGAAACGTTCAGCAACTTCTTCCGGCACAGTGAAATCAGGATATTCCCAGCCGTAAATTGCTTTAGCCGCTGTAATGCCATCATCACCAATTGGTGCGCCATGGACAGCAGAAGTACCTTGTTTTGGTGCACCAAAACCAATTACAGTCTTGATTTCAATCAAGGTTGGCTTTTCAGTTTCTGCTTTTGCTTCTTCGATCGCTTTGCTGATTGCTTCTAAATCATTGCCGTCTTTTACAAGAATGTGCTGCCAGCCATAAGCTTCATAACGGGCACCAACGTTTTCAGTAAAGGCTTTGTTAGTTGGTCCATCCAATGAGATGTCATTTGAATCATATAAAACGACTAATTTGCCAAGCTTCATATGACCAGCCATTGAGCTAGCTTCTTGAGAAACACCTTCCATCAAGTCTCCATCACCGACGATTGTGTAAGTGTAATGATCCATCACGTTGAAGTTGTCACGATTGTAAGTAGCAGCTAAATGAGCTTCAGCCATTGCCATACCTACAGCCATTGAGATTCCTTGTCCTAATGGTCCAGTAGTTGCTTCAACCCCATCGGTATGTCCAAATTCTGGATGTCCTGGTGTTTTACTTTCCCATTGACGGAAATTCTTCAAGTCATCAATAGTTACTTGGTAACCTGCTAAGTGCAGCAAGCTGTAAAGCATTGCTGATCCATGACCTGCAGATAAGATGAAGCGGTCGCGGTTAGGCCAATTCAACGACGTAGCTGGATTCACGTTCAAATGCTTAGTCCAAAGAGCATACGCCATTGGAGCAGCCCCCATTGGCAAACCTGGATGCCCAGAGTTCGCTTTTTGAATTGCTTCAATACTTAATGTACGGATCGTGTTAACACCTAACTGATCAATTTTATCAAACAAAATAATTCGTCCTCCTTTTTGGTGATAAATACTTTTATTCCACATTCATTGTAACCGATTTAGTAATCCTTTTCAATCAGAAATGACAATTATTCGAATTATTTTCGATTATGCAACCCTTTTTGCTGTTGGATTTTCTTTAACTTTTCAGGGGTAACGTCTTTTCCATCTGGATCAACGATTTTCATTCCTTCAATATGGTGGCGCATGCCGCTGCGGAAAGTTGACAAGTATTCTTCTCGTAAATGTTTTTGTTCTTTTTGTTCAGCATCTGTTAAACCTTCAGCTTTTTTCTTTTTTGCCAATTCATTGATACGAGCAATTTTTTCATCCGAAATCATTTTATGCACCTCGCTTCCGTTTCCTATTATACCTTAAAATACCCTAGAAAAAAAAGCGACAGAAAAGCGAACGCTTGTTTGATTTATCAAAATAAATATGCTAAACTAAAAAAAAAGAAAAGAAGGTGAGCGCAATGGCAAAACGAACTGAGACTAAACAATTAGAAGTTCTGCGTTTTATTCATGAACGCGTTGAAAATAAAGGGTATCCCCCAACTGTTCGTGAAATCGGTGAAGCGGTGAATCTTTCATCTACTTCCACGGTTCATGGACATTTAGCTCGTCTAGAGAAAAAAGGCTTAATTCTTCGAGATCCGACTAAGCCTCGTGCGATCGAATTAACAATTACTGGCTTAGAAAAAATTGGTGCACAACCGCAAGTAATTCCCATGTTGGGAGTTGTTACCGCTGGTGAGCCGATCTTAGCAGTCGAGGAAGCTTCTGACTTTTTCCCGGTACCGCCAGACCTGTCCAGTGAGGAAGGCAGCTTGTTCATGCTGACAATTCGTGGTGAAAGTATGATAAACGCAGGAATCTATGATGGAGACCATGTCATTGTAAGAAAACAGGCTACGGCAACTAACGGTGAAATTGTTATCGCCATGACTGATGAGAATGAAGCAACCTGTAAGAGATTCTATCGTGAAGTAGACCATATTCGTTTGCAGCCTGAAAATGACCAGATGGAGCCAATTATTTTAGATAATGTTTCCATTCTTGGCAAGGTTGTCGGTTTGTATCGAAACCACATTTATTAATCGGATAATATCCGGTTAATTTTTTTCTTTACAAATCGAACAAACATTCGTATAATACATATACAAACATTTGTTCGCATATTTTATTAGGGGTGAATTATTTATGAAAGCAGTAAGAAGATTTGGCTTAATCATTGGTTTTTTGTTAGTTGGATTATTGATCGGCAAACTTGGTTCCTTGGCTACGATTGTCGTCTTCTCTGGATTGTTCATCGTTTGGTTCATGCTGTGGGATGAAAAGAAATACGCCCAACAATACGAACAGGAAGAAACTTATTGGGAAGATGACTACTACGAAGCTGTCGAACCTGAAGAGGTTTATTATATAGACTCTTACGATTATTACGATCACCACTATCACAAATCCGCATAAAAAAAGGCTCGGAAATCATTCGATTTTCGAGCCTTTTGCTTTTCTCTTAGTAATCCATCAAAGTTAAGATATCATAGTTTTGAATCTTATCTCTGCCGTGTAATTCCTCTAATTCAATCAAGAATGCACAGCCTACTACAATACCTCCAAGTTTTTCAACTAGTTCAATGGTTGCTTTAACTGTTCCGCCGGTTGCTAATAGGTCATCCGTTACCAACACGCGCTGACCAGGCTGAATTGCATCTTTATGGATCGATAATACATCTGTCCCGTATTCTTTTTCGTACTCAACATCAATGGTTGCTCTTGGCAATTTGTTAGGCTTACGAACTGGCGCAAAGCCTACTCCCAATTCGAAAGCTACTGGACAACCCACGATAAATCCTCGTGCTTCAGGTCCTACCACCATGTCGATTTGTTTTTTGTTGGCATATTCAACAATTTGTCTGGTTGCTTCACGGTAAGCATCTCCGTCTGCCATTAACGGTGAGATGTCACGAAAAACAATTCCTTTTTGCGGGTAATCTGGAATACTGGCAATATAATCTTTTAAATCCATTCTGCATTTCCTCCTAGCTTTTCAGCCAATTTCTTATGGTTTGAATGTCGCTCATTAATAAAAACTCTTCACTTTCAATTTGTTTCAAGCGTTCCTTATAGCTGCTGCTTTCCTCAATGACTTGATTTTGAGGATTTGGAACGATTTCTAAAACACCGTCATCTATTGTAACAAATTTCAATTCAGAAAACACGCGAATCATAAAGACTAATAATTTTTCTGAAATTCTTAAATAATTCGAAATGTTTTTCAGTTTGTAGCGAATGTCTACTCGCTTTTGCTTGATGCAAAACTGATACAATTGTTTAAACTGCTCACGATTAGGCATACCGTTAAGATAAGCTTCGTCAGCGCTATACAAGAACAAATATACTCGTTCAAAATCGCCATAGTTCACTAAAGATTTAATTATTTCCTGATCAGTTGGACAGTCTACAATGACAAGCTGTCGATAGTTGGCATAATCAGAAAGATGCGCTTCCTGATAGACCTGAACCTGATGCTGCAGCGTATTGGATAGAATTTCCCGACTCTTTTCTTGAAAAGCCAAATATAGTGTATTCGCTGATTCTAAAGGTTGATTCCAGCTGTGCTTTGCTCGGCGATCAATTACTTGAAGGCCCTCAGTTGCAAAATCAAGCAGCTTCAGTTGAATCTTTTTTTGGCCATTCCATTCATTAATCTCTAAATCACCAACAAAACGAGTATTTTCTTGCTGTAATTCTTCTGATTTAGAACCAAAACCGAAGCCGATCACATCCAACTGCTTATCACCATTCGACAACATGAATTTTACATGCTGCTGTTCGGCTCCAATTGTTTTCAATTGCCCAACCTTTACTTCCTCCAATAGGAAATGCGGGGCTGGATTATCAGTTCCAAATGGCGCCAGCTGCTTTAGCTCTTCAACAAAAGCTAGATTCACTTCATTAAAGGAGAGCTCCTCATCAATTGTCAGGCTAGCTCCCTCTTGCACATCGATTTGGTTCTCTGCGATATAAACAGCGATTTGCTGCTGCAATTTGGGTAAATTCTCACTAGGCAAAGTCACACCAATTGCCGCCTCATGACCGCCAAAATGTGTGAAATTCTCTCGCATTGTGGTTAACATGCCATATAAGTCCAGGGACTCATTGCTGCGGCCCGATCCCTTGGCAGATCCATCTTCATTAATGGATAAAACAATTGCTGGTTTGCCAGTTTGTTTTAAGACATTCCCTGCTACAATCCCTAATACTCCGGGATTCCAGCCTTCTTTGGCTAAAACATGTACAGGTGCATCCTCTAAAAGCATATCGGCTGCTTCCTGAGTAATCGTTTGTACAATTGCTTTACGCTCATTGTTAATTTCATCTAGTTTTTGTGCTAATTCACGGGCATAAGCATCATCAAAGGTAGTCATTAATTCTACTGCTGGATTGGGATCACCTAAGCGTCCTATTGCATTTAAGCGTGGCCCGATTCCAAAGCCAATACTTACTTCATCCAGTTTTTGAACATCCACTCCACTGACCTTCAACAGGTGGTTTAAACCCATCCGCTGATTTTGCTTCATAATTTCCAGCCCTAGCTGAACGATTGTCCGGTTTTCGCCTGTCATTGATACTAAATCTGCAACAGTCCCAATACAAGCTAAATCCAACAGCTCCAAAGGTGGCTCTTCTAATAAGGCAGTTGCCAGTTTAAAGGCAACGCCCGCTCCAGCCAGTTCGCCAAAAGGGTATTCTCCATCTGGATGTCTCGGATGAACAATACAATAGGCTTCTGGTAGCACCGGCGGCATTTCATGGTGATCCGTCACAATGACATCTACCTGTTGTGAATTTGCATAGGCAATTGCTTCATTCCCCGCAACTCCGTTATCGACCGTTACGATTAATTGAATACCTTCATTGATTTTTTCTTCAAACAGCTCTTTGTTCGGACCATACCCATGAATAAAACGGTTTGGCAGCACATAATGCACGTCTGCCCCCAGCATCTCAAGAGTTTCTTTCATGATTGAAGTACTGGTGATACCATCTGCATCATAATCACCGTAAACTAGAATCGCTTCGCCTTCCATGATAGCCGCTTGAATCCGTTCAACCGCCTTATCCATGTCATGCATCAGAAAAGGATCATGCAAATTATCGACACTGGCATAAATCATGCGTTCAAATTGCTCTTTCGTTTGAATGCCTCGCTGCCATAAAAGATTCGCGAAGGTCTGGCTATGTCCCATCCCCATGATTTCCTCTGAGAATTCACGTGAGACAGAAGTATTTTCTTTAAGTTGCCACTTAAAGTTTGATTTTTTCAAAAGATCACTTCCCAACCGTATCAGTATAGCAAAATTTTCCAGACAAAAAAAGAAATGAAAGAGAATGATCCTCATTTTTTAGAGAATCATTCTCTTTCATTTAATCATAGTAATCTAGTGGCGGATTGTTCGTATCATTCTTTGGTGCTTCTTCACCTGTCAACTGTTGAATCCGATTGTCTTTTTCACTCAGCAGACGTTCATATTCCGCCTTCAATGCGGCAATTTCATTTTCTTTTTCCCGCTGATAGCGTGCTTTGTCTTCTGCCAGCTTCTCTTGATTATTCGTTTCGAATTCTTCAATTTGACTTTGAAGTTGCTTCACCTGCCGTTTTTGCTGGAACATCGTTGTACTTGAGGTGAGAAAAACGACCAACGCCCCTATAATTGCAGATCCGATAATAACTAAAATCAATGGACCGTATAGTTTACTAAAGCCAAAATTCACAGGTACTTCTTGATTATTCAGCACCGCAAATATTACGATGATCAGGACGAGCAAGAATCCTAAAATAACCTTCCATTGTGTCTTCAAACTGATCACCCTTATTTCTTATTAAATATACTGCCAGCTAAGAAATCTCCAACATGAGGGAATAACGTGTACAATCGAGCTGCTGCCTCCATTACTCGTGGCCGGTTGATTTCTCTGGTTGGTTCACCCATCCGTTTAACGATCGCTTTTGCCAGCTTTTGCGGATCTAAAACGACACTGCCTAGATTAGCTAAATAATTGCCGCTTGGATCAGCCAAATCGAAAAAATTGGTTTCTATCGGACCTGGATTAATTGTAGTTACATATACATTTGCTGGTTTTAATTCTAAACGAAGTGCGTTCGAAAATCCTAGTACCGCAAATTTAGTAGCAGAATAAATGGTAGATTTCGCAGTAGCCATTTTTCCAGCCATTGATGCTACATTGAAAATATGGCCTTGATTACGTTCGACCATACTCATGGCAATTCTTTGAGTAAAATAAATCATTCCTAAGACGTTTACTTCAAACATTTTACGTGTTGTTTCAAAATCAATTTCAAAATAATCTTTGAACAATCCAAAGCCGGCGTTGTTGACTAAGACATCTACATTGCCAACTTCTTCTTCGATTTTTTCTAAAACACTGTCCACACTGTCTGGATCTGAAATATCAAGTTGGAAAGCATAGGCTTCTTTTCCGCTTAACTCTTTGCAGCGTTCCTTTACTTGTCCGATTAATTGAATCCGGCGAGCGCAGGTAACGACGATTGCTCCACGTTTAGCAGCTTCATAACAAATCTGTTCGCCTAAACCAGCCGAGCCGCCGGTAACTACAACGACTTTATCAGTTAAATCCATCTTCTTCACTCCTTCAACGGTATTTCGACAATATCGAAATCTTTCGCGATTGTCGTGTCTCTAAACACATCTTGTGCTTCTTTTTCCAGCTCTTGAGCCTCCTTGGCTAAATAGCGGGCCGAAATGTGTGTCAGCATCAATTGCTTTGCATGGGCCTGCTTAGCGATTTTAGCGGCTTGCTTAGTAGTGGAATGATAATAAGAGCGAGCCATCTTTTCCTCGTCTTTTCTAAAAGTGCTTTCATGAACCATCACATCACTATTTTTAGCCAATTCTACAGAAACTGGCGTATACCGAGTATCTCCAAATATAGTAACAATTCGACCAGGTTTTTTCTTACCAATGAATTCCTTGCCGTCAATTACTCGGCCGTCTTTAAGTGTAACAGTTTTTCCCTGCTTAATTTGTCCGTAGACCGGTCCAGCAGGAACTCCTAGCTCTTCCAGCTTCTCAACCTGCAATGTTCCTTCGTGATCAGCCTCCACCACGCGATAGCCATAGCTGTCTATCCCGTGGTCCAGTAATCGACATTCCACAGAAAATTGTTTGTCCTTGAATACGATTCCTTCCTTTGCCTCAATGTATTTAATTGGGTAAGAAAGTCGCGTTTTGGAAACCTCTAGAGCTGTTTTTACAAAAGCTTTTAATCCGGGAGGTCCATACAGTTCCAGCTCTTCATCTCCACCTTGGAAGGAACGGCTGCTTAATAAGCCCGGCAGACCAAAGATATGATCCCCATGTAAATGGGTTATAAAAATCTTTTCAATTTTACGCGGACGAATAGTGGTACGCAAGATTTGCATTTGCGTACCTTCGCCACAGTCAAATAGCCAAATGGCATTTCGTTCTGCTAATAATTTTAAAGCAATACTGCTAACATTTCGATGTTTAGCCGGAACACCTGCTCCGGTTCCTAAAAATTCTAATTCCATAATCATCCTAACTTTCTATCAAATTACTTTCATTCTAGAAGAAAGTCAGGCTTTCTGCAAACAGAAATCGGTTTATTGTTCATCATTTACGTGATTATCTGGCTGATTGTCTTTATTTTTAGCCATTTCTTGTGCTTTCTTCACATCTTCTTCGACTTCTTCATAGCTCAAGCGAGTAATTTCTCCGCCTAATTCATTCATTACTAATTGATTCAATGCGCGATTATCGTCTTCTTCTGCAATTAAAAGCAGTCCAGTGTCATCCTCTTTAATTTTATCAATTAGAAAAGAAAAAACGCCTTGAGCATCGCGGATTTCTTTAACATCTCTCGAAGCACCGATCATTCCGCCAGTAAACCAGCCTAGCAAAACGCCAATTGGTCCGCCTAGAATTCCTACCAGCATACCGATCAAACCACCGGTAGCACTCTTGTTATTGCCAGTAAAATCTAAAAAATCCTCAATTTGAAATTGATGCGCACCATCGTTAGAATGATGGACTACTGCCATTTGTTCACCCTTGAATGCTTGTGTTGCTTGTAATTTTTTCACCTTCGAAAAGGCTTCGTAAGCTTGAGATGGAATCTCAAAATTCATGATTATCACTCGTTTTTCCAAAAAAATCAGCTCCTTTATGATTAATTCAAGTTTATCAGTAAACAGGGATTTTGTGAACTAGTCACGCTTTTGAAAAACACAATAAACGTTTTATGTTAACTAAATAAAAAAGAAGCAGAAAAATCTGCTCCTTATTTATTCCTATTTATTCAACGAATTCAAATTCGTATTTATCAATCCGCACAATGTCGCCATCTTTAGCACCACGGGCACGTAAAGCTTCATCAACACCCATCGCACGTAATTGACGGGCAAAACGCATTACCGTTTCATCGTGATCGAAGTTCGTCATCTTGAATAGTTTTTCTAGCTTCTCGCCCGACAATACCCAAGTAGTATCCGGGTCACGAGTAATTGTAAAGCCAGGATCTTCACTTTGGAAACCATACTGAACAGTTTCTTCTTCGATTTCTTCCTCGTACAACGGAAATTCTGGGGTAGTTTCCAATAAATCAGCGGTTGCACTTAATAAATTATCCATCCCTTGCTTAGTAATGGCTGAAATCGCAAAGATTGGCAGGTCATCTGCAAACTCATCTTCCTTGTCCTTCGCTAATTGTTCCTTGAACTTCACCAGATTTTCTTCTGATTCTGGCATATCCATTTTGTTAGCTACAATAATTTGCGGACGTTCTAACAAGCGTAAGTTATGAGAACCCAGTTCCTTATTAATCGCCACATAATCCTCATAAGGATCACGACCTTCCATACCGCTCATATCAATGACGTGCAGGATAACTCGCGTACGTTCAATGTGTCGCAGGAATTGTGTTCCCAAACCAACACCTTGAGAAGCTCCCTCGATTAATCCAGGCAAATCGGCAGCTACAAAGCTGCGGCCATCATTAGTCGTCACCATTCCTAAATTAGGTACTAACGTTGTAAAATGATACGCACCGATTTTGGGTCTAGCAGAAGAAATCACCGATAAAATGGTTGATTTACCTACTGAAGGGAATCCAACTAGGCCAACATCAGCTAACACTTTTAACTCAAGCTCAATCTTACGTTCTTGACCTGGTTCACCATTTTCAGCAATTTCGGGGGCAGGATTTCTCGGCGAAGCGAAACGGATATTTCCGCGTCCTCCACGACCGCCCTTGGCTACTCGCAGTTCTTGACCATTTTCAATTAAATCACCAATTAATACGCCTGTCTCAGCATCCCGTACAGTTGTTCCTGGCGGCACTTTAACATAGGTATCCTCAGCTCCCCGACCATGCATTCCCTTACTCATCCCGTTTTCACCAGGAGTTGCTCTAAAATGACGATTGAAGCGGAAGTCCATTAATGTGCGCAAGCCTTCTTCTACAACTAGAATAACATCGCCGCCACGGCCGCCATCGCCACCAGCAGGTCCACCATCCGGCACATATTTTTCACGACGAAAAGCAACCATGCCATCGCCGCCTTTGCCAGCTTTGACGTCAATTGTTACCTGATCTAAAAACATAGACATTTTTCGTCCTCCTTGTATCTTTTTATTTTCTGACTACTGAATCTCCACACAAACAAAGTCTCCTTATTTTAGCGGTATTTTCCTCCATTGTCCATTCCTCACAGTGAATCTAATAAATTTTTATGCTTCCTATTAAGCAGATGCCAACTTCTAGTGAACCGATTGCCGAATCGGAGTGTAATCTTTTGACAAAAAAAAACATCCGTTGCAAAATAGTTCGTGTAAGGAATAAGTGCGTTTCGTACTTCATTTCTCTAACACAAAGGAGGAACTTTTGGTTATGACAGTAAAAGTAGGTATTAATGGTTTTGGACGTATTGGTCGCTTAGCCTTCCGTCGTATCAAAGAAGTATCAGATGATATTGAAGTTGTAGCAATTAACGACTTAACAAGCCCAACAATGTTGGCTCAATTATTACAATTTGACTCAACTCATGGCACATATCCAGGAACTGTTTCTGCAACAGAAAATTCAATCGTTGTTGACGGTGAAGAAACTCGCGTATACGCAGAACCTGATGCAAGCAAGATCCCTTGGGCAAAAGAAAACGGCGTTGATATTGTTTTAGAATGTACCGGTTTTTACACTTCTCAAGAAAAAGCACAAGCTCACTTGGACGCTGGCGTAAAACGTGTAGTTATTTCAGCTCCAGCTGGTCAAATGAAAACTATTGTTTACAATGTAAATGATGACACATTGACTCCAGATGACAAAATCATTTCAGCTGGCTCATGTACAACTAACTGTTTAGCACCTATGGCTTACTTCTTAAATGAAGAATTTGGTATTGAAGTTGGTACCATGACAACTGTTCATGCGTATACTTCAACACAAATGTTGCTAGACGGACCTGTAAAAGGTGGAAACTTGCGTGCTGCTCGTTCAGCTGCTGATAACACTATTCCACATTCAACTGGTGCTGCTAAAGCAATCGGCTTAGTTATCCCAGAATTGAACGGCAAATTGCAAGGACATGCACAACGTGTTCCTGTTGTTGACGGTTCATTAACTGAATTGGTTTCAGTATTAAAAACAAAAGTTACTGCTGATGAAGTCAACGAAGCTATTAAGAAACATACCGTTGATAACCCATCTTTCGGCTACGACGACCGCGAAATCGTTTCTAGCGATGTGATTGGTACTACTCAAGGTTCAATCTTTGACCCTACTCAAACAGAAGTTACTTCTGCTGGAGACTACCAATTAGTTAAAACTGTTGCTTGGTACGATAACGAATACGGTTTTACTTGCCAAATGATTCGTTTATTAGAAAAATTCGCTAACCTATAAGCAACTATTTGTAAGAGGAGATTTCGATCTCCTCTTTTTTTATTAGCTTTATGGGAAAATTCGATTATTTTCCATAGGAAGCAACAGTTTTTTTTGTTATGATAGAAAGGAAGGAATTTGAAGGGAGATTTTTATGCAACTAAGAAAGATATTACTAAGCAGCTCATTAATCTTATCGATTGGAGTTTTTGCTGCTTGCAACTCTGGCGGTAATGCCAACAATAGTTCTTCAGAAAGTACAGCCAGCTCTACACAGGAATCAAGTGTCGATCTAAGCAAAGTGGATCTTCCACAGCTTTCTAATGAAGTAACTGACGATGAGTACCTAGTAGAAATGGATACAACAGTAGGCAACATCAAAATTAAACTGTTTCCAAAAGAAGCACCAAAAACCGTGGAGAATTTTGTTACTCATGCCAAAGATGGCTATTACAACGGAACGACCTTCCATCGTGTGGTAAATGATTTCATGATTCAAGGGGGCGATCCTAAAGGCGATGGTACCGGTGGTGAAAGTATTTGGGGCGATCCATTTGAAGATGAAATTTCACCAAGCTTGTACAATATTCGTGGGGCTCTTTCCATGGCTAATGCTGGGGAAAACACTAATGGCAGTCAATTCTTTATCGTGCAAAATAAAGACGATCAAAGCGATGGCTTGGCGATTCAGTATACTCCAGAAAAAATAATTGAAGCTTACAAAAATGGTGGTACCCCAAGCTTGGACGGCAAACATGCTGTATTTGGCCAAGTAACTGAAGGTATGGACATCGTTGATAAAATTGCGGGAGCTGAAACTAAGGCCAACAGTCAAGGCGAAGATTCTACTCCAGTTGATCCAGTGAAGATTAACGAAATCAAAATTTTACAAGAACCAAAAGAATAATTCTTAAGTTTTTAATAAGCCGAAGTCGATACATGCATCTGACCTCGGCTTATTTTTTTACTATTTTTGTTCCTTGTCACCTACGATAAAGGTAAATTCACAATCAGTTACAGTGGTTCCTTCTACGGTTGCCCACGCTTTTGCTGTACCAACTGGCCCCTTCATTTTTTCAATATCAAAATTCAAATAAAGAACATCCCCTGGTCTCACTTTCTCATGAAAAACTGCCTTGTTAATTCCTCCAATGTAAGCTGTTTTCCCTTGGAAGGCTTCTGATTTCAAAATAAGCAATGAACCAGCCTGAGCTAAGGCTTCAACGATTAATGTTCCTGGCATCATTGGATCGTTAGGAAAGTATCCTTGAAAAAAATCTTCGTTCATAGTCAAGTTTTTCACAGCAGTAATGTGCTTTTGATCTTCAAATTCTACGACAGCATCTAAATAGTAAATTGGAAAACGATTAGGAATGATTTCCATGATTTCTTCAACGTTCATTAATTTTTCCATAGTTGCACCTCGGCATCTTATTTGTTTGATTATCAAACTATCACAGAATCTCTTTTTTTTCAAGCACTACTAGATTAATAAAAAAATAGTTTGACAATCAAACAATTTTCCAACATAATGTGTTCATACGATAATTAAAGTAGGAGTGTGTCAACCGCATGTCATTTTTAACTGGAAAGAAAATACTGGTGACAGGTGTCGCTAATAAAAGAAGTATCGCTTGGGGCTGTGCGAAAGCTATTGCCGATCAAGGAGCAGAAGTCATTTATACTTATCAAAATGAACGCATGAAAAAAGGGTTAGTGAAATTAGTTGGTGAAGAAGCACCAATGGTTGAACTAGACGTTTCCAAAGATGAAAATATCGAAAAAGCTATGAATACAATCAAAGAATTAGTCGGTAACATTGATGGCTTCGTCCATTCCATTGCTTATGCGAATAAAGAAGAATTATCCGGCAATGTTTCAGAAATTTCTAGAGATGGCTTCAGTTTAGCTCAAGACGTAAGTGCTTATTCTTTACTTGCTTTGACTAAATACGCTTTGCCAATCATGAATCCTAACAGCAGTATTGTAACCATGACCTACATGGGATCAGAGCGTTCAATTCCTAACTACAACATGATGGGTATTGCTAAAGCTGCATTAGAAGCGGAAGTTCGTTATTTGGCTACTGAGCTAGCTCCTAAAGGGGTTCGGGTTAATGCTATCTCAGCTGGTGCAATTAAGACATTAGCTGTTACTGGTGTTAAAGATTACCAATCACTGCTTTCTCTTTCAGAAGAACGCACACCAGATAAAGTCAGTGTTACAATTGATGAAGTTGGCCAATCTTGTGCCTTCCTAATCAGCCCGTTAGCCAGCGGAATCGTTGGAGACATCATTTATGTAGATAAAGGTGTTCACTTAAGCTAACAATAAAAAAATTCCCAGCAATCTCATCGATTTTTTATCGAGGCTTGATTGTTGGGATTGTTTTATTTAATTCACTTCGTAAATCCAGCCTTCAGGAGCCTCAACATCACCAAATTGAATACCGACTAATTCTTCGTAAAGCTTCTTAGTCACCGGTCCAACTTCTGTCTCGCTATAAAAGACATGGAAATCGTCTCCGTTTTGAATACCGCCAATCGGTGAAATGACAGCTGCTGTACCGCAGGCGCCAGCTTCAGCAAACTGGTCTAATTCGTTTAAATACACGTCACCTTCAATTGTTTCCATACCAAAGCGTTCCTTTGCTAAATGAAGCAATGAGTATTTCGTAATACTTGGCAAGATTGATGGAGAAATTGGCGTAATGAATTTATTGTCTTTGGTAATCCCAAAGAAATTAGCCGACCCAACTTCTTCGATCTTCGTGTGAGTTGCCGGATCTAAATAGATACAGTCAGAATAATTCCGTTTATGGGCCTGGTAGCCTGGTAAGAGACTCGCAGCATAGTTGCCCCCAACTTTGGCTGCACCCGTTCCCTGAGGGGCTGCACGGTCATATTCAGACACGATAAAGTTAGTTGGTGCCATTCCACCTTTAAAGTATGGACCTACTGGCATGCAAAAGACTGAGAATAGATATTCAGGTGCTTCAACAACTCCGATATTGTCTCCCACTCCGATCAGATAAGGACGAATATACAAAGTTGCTCCAGTTCCATAAGGCGGTACGTATTCTTCATTCGCTAAAACAACCTGCTTTACAGCGTCTATGAACTTTTCTTCTGGAACCTCTGGCATACACATTCTTTCGGCACTGCGATTTAGACGTTTACTATTTTCATCTGGACGAAAAAGATTAATCTTACCATCTTTGCGGCGATAGGCTTTTAGTCCTTCAAAACATTCTTGCCCATAATGCAGACATGTTGACCCTTCACTAATGGTAATTTTATTATCTTCAGTTAAATGGCCTTCATCCCATTCACCATTTTTCCAATGTGAGATATAGCGATAAGGAGTTTTCATATAGTCAAACCCTAGCTCTTCCCATTTTATATTAACCATCCTATCATCTCCTTCTTATATAAAAGTTAGTCTACCACTTTGTTGGAAGCTTGTCATGAATATTTTCATATTTTTTGGAATTTTCTGTATATTCACCCTAACTATGGCTATCGACATATTTTTTAAAACTTGTTAGAATGAAAAGCATCGGGAGAAAGGAAGTTCTTTATGCTTTTTTTAACAATACAAACAACTGATTCTACGAGTCTTGATGTCGTCGATCAGGCCACTGAAAAACTATCAGCCTGGCAGCGCTACTGGCAATCGATTGATTGGGATGCTGTCTTCTCAACCTTCATTCAAAAAGGAATCACTCTAATTATTATTTTGATTCTCTTTGGTATTATCAAAAAAGCCGGAAATTTTTTAATCACTCAGTCATTTGAACGACAAAAGCGCAAAATAGCTGGTAGTACCACGAGGATTGAAACGATTCATACTTTATCTGCGAATATCTTTTCTTACACTTTATTTTTCTTTTTTCTGTACTCTGTATTAGATACAATCGGTATCCCTGTTGGCTCGCTGCTAGCCGGTGCTGGAATTGCTGGGATCGCTATCGGTCTTGGAGCACAAGGATTCATGAACGATATTATTACCGGTTTCTTTATCATTTTAGAACAGCAAATTGATGTTGGAGATTATATCAAATTGGTTAATTTGCAGGTTGAAGGTACTGTGACCTCTGTGGGTATTCGCATGGTTCAGCTAAAGTCAGCTGATGGGACGGTTCATTTTATACCAAATCGTAACATTACCACCATCAGTAATTTGTCTAGGGCTCATATGCAAGTCTTAATCGATGTACGGATCCAGCCTAATGAAGGCTATGAGAAAATCAGCCAATTAATCCAAACAGTAAATGACCGCTTAGGAGAAAACTACAAGAAGGATATTTTCGATGGTCCTAATCTTTTTGGGATGGTAGATCTAGGTAATGGTAATTTTGCCATTCGGACCGTCATGTATGTAACTAATGGCAAGCAGCTAGCCTTAAAAGAAGAATTCTTAGCTAATTATGTCAAGGAACTTACTGAACACGGCTTTACCATTCCTAACAACCCAATTAAAGTATGATAAAAGAAGGAGACCCAAAAAATGACGATTTTGAGTCTCCTTTTTTTATTGATTAATTATTGCTTAAATTTACCAGCTAGCTTTCTTAACCCCAGGTATTTGTCCCTTATGAGCTAATTCACGAAAATGGATTCGAGACATGCCGAATTTGCGCATGTAACCTCTAGGTCGACCATCAATCATGTCCCGCTCCTTTAAACGATTAGGATTGGATTCTTTAGGTAACTTAGCTAAGCCTTGGTAATCGCCAGCTGCTTTTAAAGCCTGACGTTGTTCTGCATATTTTTCAATCATTGCACGTTGCTTTTCAGCCTTCACAATCTTTGATTTCTTTGCCACTTCTGTACTTCCCTTCCGTTAGCTTCTCTATGATTTAAATCGTAATAGTTACTTTTAACAACTTAACTAAGATACTAATTTATTAAGGAAATGTCAAAGATTGTGTATCTTGTGTCTTCTGAACCTTTACCGGCTGCAAATTCTGTAGAAAGTTGAACTGGCAGCTATCTCACTAGTAAGGATTTCATTTTTCTAAACCTATGAAAAATGAGGCTTATTTTCTTGCGCATACCATTCGACTAAACATTACGTAATGGTGTTTATAATAAGCTCCTAATCTTCTATCTTACTACCAATCCTGCAAAAAGTTGAACTGGCAGCTATCTCATTATTAAGGATTTCATTTTTCTAAACCCATGAAAAATGAGGCTTATTTTCTTGCGCTTACCATTCAACTAAGCATTACATAATGATGTTTATAATAAGCTCCTAATTTTCTATCTTAATACCAATCCTGCGAAAAGTTGAACTGGCGGCTATCTCACTAGTAAGGATTTCATTTTTCTAAACCTATGAAAAATGAGGCTTATTTTCTTGCGCTTACCATTCGACTAAACATTACGTAATGGTGATCATATTGGGATACCGGCATACTCTCTCTAACGATACCTCCTGCGAAAAGTTGAACTGGCAGCTATCTCACTAATAAGGATTTCATTTTTCTAAACCCGTGAAAAATGAGACTTATTTTCTTGCGCTTACCATTCAACTAAGCATTACGTGACGGTGTTCATATTGGGATACCGGCATACTCTCTCTAACGATACCTCCTATGGAAAGTTGAACTGGTAAAAAAAGAAGCAGCCTTGGATTGGCTGCTTCTTGCTTTGGTCTATTTTGGTACTGTTGGCTGCAACACGAATTTTCCAGAAACATGGTGTTTCTTGTCCAGTTCATGGAAGGTATGGTTAACAGCTTTTAAAATTTCACGCCGTGTTACGATTCCTTTAAAAATTCCATCGTCGTCTAATACAGGAATGAAGGCAGCATCCACTAACAAGTGCATGATATCTTCTAAATCACAATTTTCTTTTACTACATCAATTTCAGTATCCATTACATCTGCTACAGTGTACTTACTCAAGTTTTTTGTATCTATCCCGTTTAAATCCATCATTTTGTTGACAACATCATTTAGGCTTAGCAAACCAATGAAACGATCACCTTTATCCAATACTGGTATTTTTGAATACCCCACTTTTGAAAGTACCAATAATGCATGCTCCAATGGATTACCAACCATGACATTCGCAACGTTTTCAGCCGGAATCATCATTGCGTCTTTCTTTTCAGACATTAATTCTTCGATTGCACGACTAATCATACAACAGCCTCCGTTTCTACTTTCCACCTTTTATTTTACTGAAACATCTAAAAAGTAAGGGCTTTTTTGCTCAATGTTAAGTAAAAATTAGAAACTATTTCGCAAATTCTGCCGTTAATTCTTCTACTGGTTGATGAGCTCGATTGTAGTATTGAACACTATAAGCTGATTCTGTACTGTCAATAATCGCGTAGCTAGGAACTTGAATGGGGCCCCGTGGTTGAGAAATACTTCCCGGATTAACGAAAAGAATTCCTTTATCCATTTCAGCTACCGCCTGATGAATATGGCCAAACAGTGCAATCGTTGCACTTTCCTCTTGTGCTTGCAATGAAAGCATGGTTAAACCAAAACGAACATTTGAACGATGTCCATGGGTGATAAAAATACGGTCTTGTCCGATAGTGACAACCTGTTCTTGACGATAACCTGGATCATAGTCACAGTTTCCAGCTACCACTATAAAGGAATCCCATAGAATATCATTAGCATTAAGTTCCGAATCTCCACAGTGGAACATAGCGTCTACTTTTCCTTCGTATCGATCCAGCAGATCAACTAAAATTTGACGATCACCATGATTGTCACTAACTACCAAATACTTCATTTGCTTATTCCTCCAACCATTTTTGCCATACTTTTTCTAACTTTTTCACAGCTTTCGCTCGATGACTTACTTCATTTTTTTCAGCTGCTGTCATTTCAGCTGCTGTTTTATTAAACTCTGGAACAAAAAACAACGGATCGTAGCCGAAACCATTATCTCCTTGTGGGATACGTGCAATTCTTCCTGGCCAATCTGCTTCTACTACTAAGCTTTCCTTACGAGGAGCCGCAAAAACTAATGTACAGTGGAAGTGAGCAGAACGTTTCTCGTCTGGTACTTCTGTCAGCTCGTGAAGCAGCTTAGCATTATTAGCAGCATCACTCTTATGATCGCCAGCAAAACGGGCGGAATAGACCCCTGGCATACCATTTAAGGCATCAACAGCTAGACCAGAATCATCGGCTAAAACAGGCTGCTGAAGGATCTGGGCAATCGTTTCAGCCTTTAAACGCGCATTTTCTTCAAAGGTTTTGCCCGTTTCTTCCACATCTGGTAAATCAGGAAAGTCAGCTAACGTTTTAATTTGATAGCCGGCACGTGCAAACAATGCTGAGAATTCCTTAGCTTTTCCTTGGTTACCAGTAGCGATAACAATTGTTTTATCCGGCACTTCTGTCGAGTTATTGGTATGCAATGCTTCTTTTTGATAGCTGATTAATTCTTCAATACCAGCTTTTCCATGTAAGATCAATGCATTTAATTCATTATCGTCAAACGTTGCCTCTTCACCAGTGCCTTGAATTTCAACAAAGCGGCCAGATTCAGTCATTACAATGTTCATGTCGACTGCAGCGGAAGAATCCTCAACATAGTCCAAATCAGTCACTACCTCTCCTGTCGGTAGAATACCTACACTAATTGCAGCTAGATGCTCTTTGATTGGGTCTTCCGTTAATTCACCAGAAGCCAGCAATTTATTAATTGCCAAACGCAAAGCAACGAAACCTCCTGTAATACTTGCCGTACGTGTTCCACCGTCTGCCTGAATAACATCGCAATCAATGACGATGCTGCGTTCACCCAATTTAGCTAAGTCAATCACTGCTCGCAAAGCACGACCGATTAATCGCTGAATCTCCATCGTTCTGCCTGAAAGCTTGCCTTTAGCACTCTCACGGCGATTACGGGTATTCGTTGCTCGTGGCAGCATGCTATACTCAGCAGTTACCCAGCCAGTTCCTTCCCCTCTCAAAAAAGGCGGCACAGAATCTTCTACTGTTGCCGAACAAATCACCTTAGTATCACCAAAAGAAATAACTACTGATCCTTCTGGATGTTTAAAAACATTTGTTTCAATTGCTATGTTTCTTAATTGTTGCTGATTCCTACCATCATGGCGCATTTATTTTCCTCCCAAATGTATATGTTCAACCTCTAATGTTTTAAGTCCCAACCATTCGCCGGCAATGTCGCGAAACATCTTAGGAGAACCCGTGGTATAAAATTTACAGGTTTTTGCTTCTTTACGATCATAATTGTTCAAACTAAAATAATCTAATAGTGTGCTTAAATCATTAACTGTTTCTGCACCAGAATCAATCAAGGTCACATCACCGCCCATAACATTTTGAATGATTGGACGTAATAGTGGAAAATGGGTGCAGCCTAAAATTAATGTATCTGGCTTATCAAATAAAAACGGCGCTAGCGTTTCAGCCACAACCTTTTTAGCAACAGGACTGGCGAACTGATTACTTTCTACTAAAGCAACAAATTTAGGACAAGGCAGACTATGCACCTTGACTTCTGGGGATTTTTCTTTCAATTCCCGTTCATACATTGCGCTTTTGACTGTCCCTTCAGTACCAATTACACCAACTAAACCTGTTTGACTTACTTTCAGCGCAGAACGTGAGCCCGGCTGAATCACACCAATGACTGGGATATCTACTTTATCTCTAATCTCTTCTAAGGCCACTGCCGTTGCAGTATTACAAGCAATAACTAGCATTTTTATTCCTTGTTTAATCAAAAATTGAGTCATTTGCCATGTAAACTCAAGCACTTGTTCAGCAGGACGAGGCCCGTACGGACAGCGTGCTGTATCCCCTAGATAAAGGATGTGCTCATTAGGCAATTGCCGCATGGCTTCTTTTACAACAGTCAAACCGCCTACACCAGAATCAATAAAACCGATGGGTAATTCATTAGACAATATTTCTCATCCTATCCTTTTACAAGTTTCACCTTATTTTGTACTTTTTGGACATTTTTTTCAAGTCCTAGATTTTTCAATTGAATGCTGCCGAAGACGCTTTCTTTGTTAGAATGTTCTCTCAATGCTAAAATAAAGCTAGAGGTGATTCAAATGAAAAAAGAAGAAATAGCGGAAAACCTTGGTAAAGCTTCTGCTGGAGATATCAATGAAGATCCTGCTACAAAGAAAAACGAAAAATTGTTGAAGCAAGAGAGCAAAAAGAAAACTTCGAATAAAGAATTCAATTTTACTGAGCGTTTGGGTAAAACAGTTGCTGGTGCTGTGTATGAGGATCCTGCCATGGAAAAGACCCAAGAAGAAACTGAAGCGCAAATAGATGAAAATAAATAATGGTTAAACGTGCCAATACCTAGGTATTGGCACGTTTCTTTTGCACTAAAAAATCCAGAGAAGCAACGAAGCTTTCTCTGGATTGCGATTAATAATTGTACTTGCTGTTTTCCAAATAGCGTGAAGCCAAGGACAATGCATAACAAACCACGAAATACATCGCTGTCATCGCAACAAACATTGGAATGACATAATTAGTATTTTGTCCATAAACAATTCGTGCATTATGCATCAGCTCAGGCAAGGAAATAATTACCGCTAAAGATGTATCTTTGATCAAAGAAATTAATTGGCTTAAAATAGCCGGCAGCATTGATTTGAACGCTTGCGGAATAATGATAATCATCAACGTCTGAATATATGTCAAACCCGATGACAAACCAGCTTCTGTTTGCCCATTTGGGACAGCGTTTAAGCCTGCCCGGAATATTTCAGACAACATTGCTGATTCAAAAATTGTTAACGCTGCTACAGCTGCCCAGAAGATATTCAATTTAATCCCAATTTGCGGTAAGGCAAAATAGGTAAAGAAAATAATCAGCAGCAAAGGTAGATTGCGAATGATATCTACTATTACTCCAACAATTTTTGACACGAATGGAATGCCGCTATAACGTACTGTTCCAGCAATTCCTCCTAAAATCATACTGAAAATAATTGAAACAATTGATACTTGAATCGTTACCCAAAGTCCGTCTAAAAGGAATCGGATGTTGATCCAAGAAAATGCACCACTAAAGTCCATTACTTTCCTCCCTTTCTAGACGCTCGCCCAATGCTTATCCAAATAATTCATTAGATAAGACAACGGCAAGGTTAATACTAAATAGAATAATCCGACAATAATATACGTATCAAAGGTATTGAAGGTGGTACTAGCAATTAAATCTCCCTGATACATCAAATCTAGCCCAGCAACCATCGCTAGAATAGACGAATTTTTAATCAGGTTGATAAATTGATTCCCTAATGGTGGAACTACAATCTTAAACGCCTGCGGTAACACAATATAACGCATGGTTTCCGCGTAAGAGAACCCTGAAGATAAACCTGCTTCCATTTGTCCCTTTGGTACAGTTTGAATTCCGGAACGAACCGTTTCAGCAATAAAAGCTGAGGTATAAATTGTCAACCCGATCGTTCCTGCTTGAAACCCGTCAAAGCTGTAAAAATACATCGGTGCCACTACGTAGAAGAACATAACAATAATCAACAATGGAATATTTCTAAAGAAAGCCACATAAGCCTTGGCTAAACTACGTATCACACTATTATGTGATAATTGAAAAATTGCCATTAAGGTACCTATGATTAAACTAAAAATCAATGCCAAGATACTGGCATACAAAGTGAATTTAAATCCTTCGAAAAATTCGCCGGAATAACTGCTAAATAAATTAGCCATTGAATTTAGCCCCCTTTGCTGCTTTTCCTTCTGGATCATTTGGGAACCACTTATCATAAATCTTATCGTAAGTGCCGTTATCGTGCATATCTCTTAAAGCACCATCTACTTCATTAAGAAAATCCTCTTGCCCTTTATTGATTGCAATTCCATAAGGCTCCTTCGTGAAGGTTCCGCCAACTAATCCGTAGTTATTGTTCTCTGAGGCCATCCCCAATAGAATCGCATTATCTGTTGTCATAGCATCGCCTTGACCAGATTGTAAAGCAGTAAATGCTTCTGCATAGTTTTCCAACTCTAAAATATTAGCCTGTGGTGCATGTTCACGAATATTTACTGCAGAGGTAGAACCTTTTACTACTAATACCGTATCTTGGTCAGTCAAATCGTTGATACTTTGAATATGACTACCTTTTTTAACTAACAAAGATTGCCCAGCATCAAAATAAATATCAGAAAAATCCACCTGACCTAAGCGTTCTTCGGTAATGGTCATAGTCGCAATAATGCCATCAATATTCCCATTTTTCAACAACGGAATACGAGTCTTAGAGGTTACTTCGACAAATTCAGCTTTGCCTTCCTCGCCAAGAATCTCCTTGGTAATCGCTCGAGCGATATCAATATCAAAACCTTCGACCTTTCGAGTTTCTACGTTCATCATTCCAAACAAACGAGTATCATATTTCACTCCCCAGGTTATTACGGGATCTTCCTTGATTCGTTTTGCTATATTTTCGTTTGCCACACTGTCCCCTTTACAAGCTGATAATCCGATGACTACCAATCCTAAGAGAAAGAAGGAGACAAGCTTTTTCACTTTTGACATAGTCATCCTCCTAGTGGTTAATTACTTTACTTACAAATTGTTGTGCTCGAATTTCTTTTGGTTTTTCAAAGAATCCCTTAACATCCCGAGTATCTTCCAGCACTTCGCCCTCTGCCATAAAAATGATTCGATCAGCTACTTCCCGAGCGAAGCCCATTTCATGCGTAACGACAATCATAGACATGCCGTCTTTGGCGATTTTCTTCATAACATTCAGCACATCCCCGATCATTTCCGGGTCTAATGCAGAAGTAGGCTCGTCAAATAGCAGCAGATCAGGATTCATTGCCAAGCCGCGGGCGATTGCAATCCGCTGCTGCTGTCCACCAGAAAGCATAGACGGATAAGAGTCCTTCTTATCTAGCATATCTACACGATTCAATAATTTTTCAGCTGTTTTATTGGCTTCAGCTTCTGGCTGCTTTAAAACCTTAATAGGTGCCAAAGTAATATTTTCTAACGCCGTTTTATTTGGGTATAGATTAAAATGTTGGAACACCATTCCGATATTCTTCCGGATATCCTTCAGCTTGACATCCTTGCTATGTAAATCTTTTCCATTTACTAATAAGTGTCCGGATGAAATCTGTTCCAATCCATTGATACAGCGAAGCATCGTGCTTTTTCCGGATCCTGAAGGGCCAATCACCACAACTACCTCACCTTTATCAAAAGCCAAATTGATATTTTTCAAGGCATGAAACTTCCCATAATACTTCTCAACCTCTTTAAATTCGACCATTGCCATGTATGAACACCCCTACTCTTCCTAATTTAATTCTAATTTTTCAGACCTAACTCTAATTATATGCTAAGTTTTTTTCGTTTGTAAAGAAAAAAATCTGATGTTAGTGAAAAACAATTCCAAAACATTACTAATCCATGTTAAGTTTCCTGACACTAGAATTTCTACCTAATTAAAGCTTTAAAGAATTAGCAGTTGTTTAAATGGTGAAAAAAAGGTACTATTTTAAGGTAGGTTGAAGACTAAATATACGATGAAAAGGTGGAACAAATGACAAACACTATCCTGACTGGCGATCGTCCGACAGGTCAATTACATTTAGGACATTACGTAGGATCGCTGAAAAATCGCGTAATAATGCAAAGTGACCCAGAAAACGAATTATTCATTATGGTTGCAGATATGCAGGCTTTAACAGATAACGCTAAAAATCCTGAAAAGGTTTCTTCTAATATTTTACAAGTAGCCTTAGACTATTTAGCAGTTGGCTTGGATCCTGCGCGTACGACCATGTTTATCCAATCCCAAATTCCAGAATTATCAGAGTTGACCATGTACTTTTTGAACTTAGTAAGTGTCGGCCGTGTGCGTCGCAACCCCACAGTAAAATCTGAAATCGAACAAAAAGGCTTTGGTGACAGCGTACCAACCGGATTCTTTATTTATCCAGTATCTCAGGCTTCAGATATAACTGCTTTTAAAGCCAATCTCGTACCTGTTGGCGAAGACCAAAAGCCGATGTTAGAACAGACACAAGAAATTGTTCACAGCTTTAACAATACTTACGGTGAAGTTTTAGTTGAACCTAAAGGGGTTTTTCCTGATAAGGGAATGGGACGTCTGCCTGGCATTGACGGGAACGGCAAAATGAGCAAATCTCTTGGGAATGGTATTTATTTAGCAGATTCAGCTGAAACCGTTGCTAAGAAGGTCATGAGTATGTATACTGATCCGAACCACATCCACGTGGAAGATCCCGGTCAAGTAGAAGGAAATATGGTATTTACTTATCTAGATGTATTTGGCAAGGACAAAGAAAAAATTGAAGAACTAAAGGCTCATTACCGCCGTGGCGGACTTGGCGATGTGAAAATTAAACGTTACTTAATCGACGTATTAGAAGAAGAATTACTTCCTATTCGTACTCGTCGAGAAGAATTTGCTCAAGATCCTGGACAAGTGATGCAGATGCTAAAAGAAGGCAGTGAAAAAGCGCAAGCTGTTGCCGCACAAACTATGGCTGAAGTGAAAAAAGCGATGGGAATCGCCTACTTCTCATAAAACAAAGAAAAAATCGATTCGGAATAATTCCGGATCGATTTTTTATGTCTAGCGAATGACTGCTGATAAATCATTTTCTAAGGCTTTAGTTACTTTACTCATCCATTGATTGATTTCTTCATCAGTCAAAGTCGTTTCAGGGTTTACAAAGGTTAGACTGTACGCCATTGACTTCATCCCTTTTTCAATTGAATCTCCTTGGTATACGTCAAAAACCTGAATATCGGATAAGAAACGACTCGCAGATTTACGAATAACTTCGATAATTGACGCATTTGAAAGAGTTTCTTCAACAAGAATTGCAATATCTCGACTAACTGCTGGATATTTAGAAACTGGTGAATAAACTAAAGGCTCTTTTTCTGCCGTTAGTAACGCATCTAGGTTCAGTTCAGCTACAAAGGCTGTTTTTAATTCATAGGACTTAGTTATTTTAGGGTGAACCTGCCCTACAAAGCCAATTAATTTATCTTCTAAATAGATAGTTGCTGTTTGTCCAGGATGCATATCAGACATTGCTGAGTTAGCTTGATAGCTGATTTTCTCTTTTAAGCCTAAACCATCAATCATCTCTTCGACAATACCTTTAGCAGTGTAAAAATCAACTGGTTCAGCTTTTTCAGCCCAAGTTTTATCTCCCAAATTACCTGTTAAAGCAATTGCTACATGTTTTTCCTCTAAAGGTAAATCCTTTTTCGGATCATTATCTTGGTAAAATACTCGACCAATTTCATACAAGGATACATCGTTATTTTTACGTGCGCTATTATAAGACAGGTCTTCCAATAATCCACTGATTAGATTTAATCGCAATACTGAACGTTCTTCACTCATCGGCCAATCTAAACGGGTGAACTTACTGTCTCGAAGAGTGAATCTACCGGCTTTTTCTTCTGTCGTCAAAGCATAGCTGATTGCTTCATGCAATCCACTTCCTTCCAACAACGAGCGAACTTTGCGGGTATTTTTTTGAGCATCAGTCAATCTGCCAGCAACAGTTTGTCCACTTGGAAGTGTAGACGGGATATTATTATAACCATAAATTCGAGCAATTTCTTCCATCAAATCTGCCTCAATTGTAATGTCCCAACGACGTGGTGGAACACTTACAGTATAATGGCCACCTTTTTCTTCGTAAGCAAAGTCTAAAGCATCAAATATAGTATTAATCTCAGCTACTGTTAATGAGGTGCCTAAGAAACGATTCACATCTTCAAGGTTAGTAGTAACAGCTACATTTTCCGGCTCAACTTTGCTACCTAAAACGCCGCCCTCCAATACAGACCCGCCAGCTAATTCAGCAATCATTGCCGCAGCAACATCTCCAGCTAAACTGATTGTTGCTTGGTTAATTCCTTTTTCAAAACGAGCAGAAGATTCACTGCGTAAGTTGTACGCTTGAGAAGTGCGACGAATCGAAACATTATCAAACATTGCAGATTCTAAGGCAACAGTGGTAGTAGTATCCGTAATTTCAGAGTCTAATCCTCCCATTACACCCGCTAAAGCGACCGGAATTTCTCCATTGGTAATTACGATGTTTTCCGGATTCAAGCTGCGTTCTACTCCATCTAAAGTCGTCAGAGCTTCTTGCTCTTTCGCACGGCGAACCAAAATTGCTTGACTGCCTAGCTTATCGTAATCGAACGCATGCAATGGTTGACCAAACAACAGTAAAATATAGTTTGTTACATCTACAACATTGCTAATAGGACGAATCCCTTCGTTCATCAAACGATTTTGTAGCCATTGCGGGCTTGGTCCAATCTTAACATTTTCAATGATACGGATTTCATAATGAGGCGCATCGTTTTTATCAGCTACTTCAACTTTAATCCGATCAGCAGCTTTTTCAGCCATTTCCTTCAGCTCAATTTCAGGAAAGGCTACTTTTTTACCGTAAATTGCAGCCGTTTCGTAAGCTACTCCGCGCATACTTAACGCATCTGCACGGTTAGGAGTAATTGATAAATCTAAAATAGCGTCATCCATATCTAGATAAGAAAAGACGAGTTCACCAGGCACAGCCTCTTGCGGCAAGTAGTAAATTCCATCCGCAAATTCTTTAGGAATGACAGAGTCACTGTAGCCTAACTCCTGCAAGGAACAAATCATTCCATTAGAAACTTGACCACGCATTTTCCCTTTTTTAATTTTAACATTGCCAGCAATTCGTGAACCCGGTAAGGCTACGATCACTTTAATACCCGCTTTCACATTCGGTGCACCACAAACGATTTGTGATAATTCTTCTTCACCAACATCCACCTGGCAAATTGATAGATGATCAGAGTCTGGATGCGGAATACATTCCTTCACATCGCCCACTACGATTTTTTTCAGTCCTGTCTCTGGTACTTCAACACCTTCGACTTCAATCCCAGTTAAGGAAAGGCGGTCAGATAATTCTTTTGGTGTGATTCCTTTTAAATCGACATATTCATTCAGCCATTTATATGAAACAAGCATGATCTGTTATTCCCCCTTGAATTGTTCTAAAAATCGAACATCATTTAAATAGAAGTTTCGAATATCGTTAACTCCATAACGCAGCATTGATACACGGTCAGGTCCAATACCAAAAGCAAAACCGGAATATACTTCAGGGTCAATGCCAGACATTGACAACACGTCAGGATGCACCATACCAGCACCTAAAATTTCAATCCAGCCAGTGTATTTGCAGACATTACAGCCTTTTCCGCCGCATTTGAAGCAGCTGACATCGACTTCAACAGAAGGCTCAGTAAACGGAAAATAACTTGGACGCAAGCGAATGCTGCGGTCAGCGCCGAAAATTTCTTTAATGAAGACTTCTAGGGTGCCTTTTAAATCAGCCATCGTAATTCCTTTATCAACCACCAAGCCTTCAATTTGATGGAACTGGTGACTATGAGTAGCATCATCCGTATCACGACGGAATACTTTTCCTGGAGAAATCATACGCAAAGCACCTTTAGAAAAGTCATGCTTTTCCATCGTACGAGCTTGTACAGGAGAAGTATGTGTCCGAATCAGAATATCCTCTGAAATATAAAAAGTATCTTGCATATCTCGTGCCGGATGGTTTTTCGGCAAATTCATCCGTTCAAAGTTGTAATGATCACTCTCAACTTCGTATCCTTCTACTACTTGATACCCCATACCAACAAATACATCTTCAATTTCTTCCATTACCTGAGTGATTACATGACGTGTTCCTTGAGTCATTTGTTTGCCCGGTAAAGTTACATCAATCGTTTCTTCTTCCAAAGCTTTTTCTAAGGCAATTTCTGTTAACTCAGCCTTACGAACTTCGATTGCTTCTGTCAGCAAATCGCGGATTTCGTTGGCAAAAGCGCCTACTTTTGGTCTTTCTTCTGGTGATAGATCGCGCATTCCCCGCAAAGCTTCAGTAATTGGACCCTTTTTACCTAATGTTTCCACTCGAATCTGCTCAACTATCTGCAGATCATCGGCAGCGGAAATTTTTGCCAAAGTCTGGGTTTTCAATTCTTCTAATTGATTTTGTAAGCTCATCTTTCTACTTCCTTTCCACAAAAAAAGAGACCCTGTTCCATAAAGGAACGAGGTCTCGCGTTACCATCCTAATTCGCCAATTTTTGGCGCACTTACAAGTTTTAACGGCCGCAGCCGGTCAGTTACGACAAGCTCCGGAAGTGAACTTCACCTTCTATCCCCTGATCTGCTTACAGTCTATGGCAGATATTCCCTGTAAAGGTCTTAAAAGATTACTCTTTTCCATCAACGCTTTTTTGCTATTTAATTGACTATTTTATACTACAAGAAAACGACAATTTTATCAACTACATTCTTGCTCAGAAATCCATTTTTCTCCCCAAACATGGAGTTCTTTCATCACAGTGTCCAACGCTTTGCCTTTATCAGTTAAACAATAATCCAATCGCTTTTGGCCTTCATTACCTGAAATGCGTGTGACTAATCCTTCTTGTTCCAGCTCCCTTAATCGTTCTGCTAAAACACGGTCGCTTACATGAGGGATTTTGGCGGCCAAATCAACAAAACGTTGTGGGCCTTCTTCCAATAGTACATCGATAATCAAGCCGTTCCATTTTTTCCCTAAAATCGTAAAACCTTTTTCAAATTTGGGACATAGAGAAAATTTAGTTTGTTGTATTTGTTCCATTCTTCTCACCTCGTTATTGGAAGTATAGCACATTACTTACAAATGATAAGTATAGTTTGCTTGCATTTAGTGATTTTCTAATAAGTCTATCACCTTTTCTCCCCGCAGAAAAACAATATTTAATGAGGAAATCGGCTTATTTTTCGCTTTTTCCAGCGCCTCTTTATAAAGAAACAGCTGTCCACGATAGCGGTCTATTAATTCTTGTTCTCTTTCTAGAGTATAATAATCGGTTTTAAAATCATATAAAACTAAATAATCGGTATATTCAATGTAGCCATCAATAATCCCATGGATCAGTAAATCGTCTTGAGCTTGGTATTCTTGAAAGACCTCATTTGCTGGCAGCAGCATGGCAAAAGGTTCTTCCCGAAATACTTGAGTGGAATTTGCTAACACTTCTTGCCCCAAATCACTGGCAAAGAATCCCATCAGCGATTGAATAGAAATGGCTTCCGCCAATTCAGGAGTTAACGTGCTCTCGGCAACTAGTTCATCAATTAAATTCTGAATACTTTCCTCAGTTGGTTGTTTATCCAGTGAAATCAATTGCATAATTAAATGGGTGGCTGTTCCAACTTCGGCAGCAGAAAGCTGGCTTCTAGTTTCCAAGAACTTCGGTTGGCTTAAGCCTTCGTCAGTAAAGCGGTAAACCGATTGTTGCGTCCCCTCATCGTTAAAATTAAGAGAGAGAGCCTCCCGATTATCTGGGTCGTCATACATGCGTTTTAACTCTGACACCGATTGATAACTAGTTGTTTTTGTTGCTTCTTGATAAGAATATCGATAGAGTAATCGATTCTTTATTTGTGAAATGTCTATGTCAGTCTCTTTTTCGACCTCACGTTGTTTTTTCTCTGGCATAAATTTAGCAAGTTGTTTTTCCAGTGAATTTGGTTGGACAAAAGAAACCGAAAATCCAACGGGCTGTTGTGCTACTTGTGGCAGGTCTGCAATACTGCCTTCTAATTGATATTCTGTCATTTCAGGATGTCGGATCAACGTTTGGCCCACCCAATCAAAAAAAGTTCCTTTGGTCCGCGATGAAACCGGTAAAACCAACTCGGTATTATTAGCAGTAACAGACCATTTCTTGAGTGCTTCTTCTTGATTACCATAGGAACCCACCAAGAATAGTTTTTGTTCCGCCCGAGTCAAGGCAACATACAGCTTCCGCATTTCTTCTGAAAGCAGTTTTCGTAAATTCACCTGTTGAACGGCGTCGAAGGCCAAAGTAGAGAAACGCACCCTGGTTTCTGGTGTCAGATATTTAACACCTAATCCTAATTTCTCGTCAAAGACATAATTACGTCGTGTATCGGATAAATTGAAAGACTTGCTCATATCCAACAAAAATACTACCGGGAATTCAAGACCTTTGCTGGCGTGAATCGTCATTACCCGTACGGCATTGGTGATTTCTTCACTTTGCGGTTCAGCCAAATCTTTATCCTTTTCCTGCATCTTTTCAATGAAGCGAATGAATTGATACAGTCCTCTAAAACTGCTGCGCTCATAATCCTTTGCACGTTCGACCAGAGCTAAAAGATTTGCATGACGCTGTTGTCCAGCAGGCATCCCCAAAACATAATCAAGGTAAGCAGTTTCGTCATAGATTTTTGTTACTAAATCCGATAACGCTTCTTGACGTGAAAATTCTCGCCAATCAATAAACATCTGATAGAAATTCTTCAGTTTTTCACTGGTAGCGTCGTCTTTAGTTGTCATATATTGTTTCATCGCCCGGTAAAACTCTTTTTTTGGCAAAAGGAGACGGACTTGTGCTAGCTCTTCTTCTGACAAGCCCACCATCGGCGAACGTAATACAGCAGCCAGCGGAATATCTTGGTAAGGATTGTCAATAATCTGCAGCAGTGAAATCATTATCCGTAATTCTGTTGACTGAAAATAATTTTGAGTATCATTAATGGACAAAGGAATATCCAGCTGCTTAAACACTTCTAAGATAGTTAAATTGTTGCTTTTTGTCGGCGTGAGTAAAACAATATCTTGGTAGTCTACAGGCCGCATAGCCTTTTGCTTTTTATCATAAATTTCAAAGCCTTCATGAATTAACTGACGGATTTTAGCAGCGACCATAACTGTCTCACCGGTAGCTTTGTCCTCGATCCATTCCGGTGTTTCTTCGTCCTTTTCATAAACCAGCAGCTCAGTTTTAAAATTATCAGAAACTGGAAAAGCGGTGAAACCATTAATCAGCTCTGCCTCCTGGTCATAAGCAATTTGTCCTACCTCTTGATCCATCAACTGCTTGAAAACTAGGTTAGTGAAGTCTAATACTTCTTTACGAGAGCGGAAATTCTCGGCTAAAATGATTCTTCGACCACCGTTTTCTTCGGCAAAATCATGATATTTTTGAATAAATAAGGTCGGATCAGCCAAACGAAAGCCATAAATTGACTGTTTTACATCCCCTACCATAAATAAATTCCCGTCTGCTTCACCTTCCGAAGCTAAAGCTTTTAAAATCGTTTCCTGAAGCTGATTAATATCTTGATACTCATCCACTAGAACTTCGCTAAAGCGAGAACGATAATAGCTTTGCGCTGGAAAAGAATCATCTACCTTAGTTCGTAGAATCTGCAAGGTAAAATGCTCTAAATCATTAAAATCAAGCAGACCTTTTTCTCTTTTTTTAGCAGAGTAGCGTTCAATAAATTGTTTCTCAACTCTAACCAGCTCTTCGATTAGTGGTCGTGCGGCTTGTAATCGTTCCACATGCTCCTCGGGGGTTGCTGCAAAAAAGCTGGTTTTCATTTGTGTCAATAAATCTTTAGCAGTTTGACGTTTATCCTTCAGACGTTCAATGGTTTCGCCGTACAGTTCCTTCACCTCTTTTTTACGAGGTGTAGGAAAGCTTGGAAAACTAAAGCCTTCCATTAATTGATAGGCATCAGCCAGACGATCCTCCATAACCGTTTGAAGTAAGATTAGGGTATTTTGCTTTTCTGCCTCTGCCAGAGCAAATATTTTTTCCAAATCTTTACTTGCTTCGCTTAGCTCCATCATTTCCTGATAAAGCTCACTAGCATCTTCCAATGCTTGAAGTAGCTGAGGTCGCAGACTTTCTTGATAAAGTGTGCTGTCAATTAAGTCAGAAACACTGTAGTTTTCCAGTAATGAATCCAGCCATTCAAAAGGTGCGGGATTAGCTCTAGCGAACTCATACATAGCCAGGATAAGATCCTCAAGTCCCTGATCGCTACGATCATTAGAAAAGTTTTCAGTTAAACGATAGAAAATTTCCTCATTTTGTTCGTAACATTCCTCTCGAAGTTCATCCCAAACATCTTCCTTCAACAAAATAGTCTCAGTAGCATCTGTCAGCATTCGGTAGCTGGGATCCAAGTCGATTAAATAGAAGAACCGCTGAATGACCTTGGAACAAAAAGAGTGTAAGGTCGAAATATTCGCCATTGGCAATAGCGTCAATTGTCGAGTAAAATGATTCTTCAGCTCCTGATCGGTTTCTTCATTGATCGCTTCCTGCAAAGCACTTTGAACTCTTTCTTTCATTTCACTGGCAGCTGCTTCGGTAAAGGTAACTACCAGCAGCTGATCAACGGATAAACGTTCCCGCTTAATTTTTTCAATAACACGCCGAACCAATACAGCGGTTTTTCCTGAACCTGCGGAAGCCGAGACTAAAAGATTGTCTCCTTGATCATAAATTGCCTGCCATTGAGCATCAGTATACATTTCATTCGGTGCTTTCGGAGGGATTGTTGGTTTATTCATCATGTAATTCTTCCTCCATTCGTTTCAAGACTTCTTCGCGAGGCATTTTTTCCAAGCGGTGATAATTATTTTCTTTTAGCATTACGTCAAATTTGCAGACACTGCGGAAAGGACAATACTGACAGGCGATTCGCTTACTGTCTTTAAACGACGGATTTAATTTGATCTCGCCTGATAAGATTTCATTGCCTGCCTCTTGAATTTTCTTGCGATTGTACTCCCGTAACAAATCGATTTCCGGCTGATCATAAAATTTATCCTTTGAAGGACCTGCTGGTAAAATTTGTCCTTTAGCATCTTTACGCAATGGGAACAATAAGGAATTTTCCTTTTCCTCTAAACTATGATCCATCTCTGCAAACAGCTCAGCATCTTTGGCAAACAGTCCATCATATTTATAGGCCTTTAAAGTTTCCTGCTCCAGTTTTTTCGGATCAGTCAGCACTGGGTTGTGTACGTGCAGATAATAAGCACCAGCTGGCTTAATCAATTTATCGCTAGTTAAATTAAAGTCGTTCACCGCTACATCTAAATAGGTAATTAGTTGCATTGCAATCCCGTAATAAGCATCCACGACATTGAAGCTGCGGTCACTGGATTTGTAATCTACTACACTTAACCAGTTAGCGTGATCACCTTGAATCTGATCTAAACGATCAATTTTCCCACGAACAGCCAACTCGCCACCGTTTTTCAGCGGCAGCTGGATACCAGGTATCCCCTTTTCACCAGCTAAAGAACCAAATAGAACTTCTGTGCGCTGTGGTCGAAGGTTGGTCTTCAAACTTTGCTGAACCAATCCCCAGCTTACTTTTTGGATCGTTTGAGCTAATTGATAGCGAATGTAATTCATTCGAGCCGAGCTGGACAAGATTGCAAACTTCACTTCTCCAAATATTTCCTTCAGTACTTGGTCCGCCAAAACCGTCCGCTGAGCCTCAGTTAAGTCTACCAAAGCCAGTCCCTGTTGGTGAATCATCCGGAAAAAACGATCCAAGGCTTCATGATAAAAGTCTCCCGCTGCTGCAGGAGTCAATCCATAAATCGTTCTTTCCTTGAGGCCTAAACCAAATTGAGCAAAATATTTATACTGACAATTATAGAAATTTTCAATTCGTGAAACAGATACGTAAAGATTTTTTCCATACAACTTTTCGGCTGTTTGCGGCTGTAAAAACTGCGGGATATTTAATGCTTCCAAACTAGAAAAAACACGTTTGGTCAAATCTGCTAATTCAGTTGTTTCAATAAAATGCATCAGTTGACGCCAACCAGAACGCATCGGTTCAGCCTGATCTAAGGAAAGCCGATTTAAATGAATCAAATCTGACAACAAGGTTCTTAACGTACCTACATATTCTGTTGGCAAAGTAGTTAAGTTCAATCCACTAAATATTCTGACCGGAATTCCTAAGCCTTCACTGATTCTTCGTAAAAAAGGAGAGATCGCTAGCTGCTTTTCACCATCAATCGTAGTTGCGACTGTGAGATACAACTTTTCACTACCTGACAAAAAGACACGGTAAGCTAAGAAGGGTTCACGATTGACATTTGAGCTGTTGTTTTCTGGCAAGAATTTTCCTTCCGCCAGTTCAGCATTGATTCCTTCCCGCTCTTCAGGTGATAAAAGACCTCGATCATCGAAGCGTGCTGGAAACTCTTGGTCATTCAATCCGATTGCAAAGGTTACTTTTGCTTGATTAACACGAGCCAATTCCAGATTATTCACCTTGACTTGATCAATAGCCGTTGGAATTTTTCCATAGGTTAAATTGGTTAACCCTTCTAAAAATATTTCTTGAAAATCTGCCCAATTAAAGGCACTTTCACCGTAGATCAAAACATATTCATCCAACAAATCCATCAAGGCTTGCCAAGTTTGTTCATGGTTCCGAGCCTTTTCCAGATTTCCCTTCTCTACCTCTTGATCTCGCCAGAATAAAAGCTGTTGCTTGATCCCTACTTCCTCCAACAATTGATAAAAGCATTTAGCAGCGGTTAGACCATTTTCGGCTTTCTTAATCGTAGTGAAAAATGGTGGCAACTGTTTTTGTACCATTTGCCGTACTTCATTCGTAATTATTTGCAAATCAGTAGCATCATTAAAGCTTTCTTCCTCAAAATCATAATCAACGAAAACCCAATCTTCGTCTTTGGTCCAAAAACTACCCCGAAAGTTATAAGCTAAACAAACATTCTCAGTCTGATCAATTTTCTCCCGCAGTTCAATTAGCTTAGTCCTACGGTCCTCCTGCCAATCGAAGGGTACAAACAGCTCTGTCCGCAACAGACGGAAAACATCGTTAATACGATAATTATAGGAATCCACTAAAAAGAGCGCCTGTAAAAATTCCACCAATGGATGGCTGATCATTTTTTGAGTTTCATCTAAATAAAAAGGGATAGCCAACTGGTTAAACAAGGATGGCAAAACACTGCTGTAACAATCAAAATTGCGAATTAAAACTTGGATATCTTTATAGCGATAATTCTCTTCGGAGACTAATCGTCGGATTTCATTACCAATATGACGAACCTCGTCTGCGGCACTTAACTGCTGCCAAATTTTGATTGTTTGATTCTCCTCAAGTTTTGGCACTTTTTTTCCTTGCCAAAACAGACTCAATTGATTTAGTGGCGTATTCTGAGCCTCTGCCTTTTGATCGTGATGAACTGGAAGCTGCTGCTGGTCAGCTAACTGCTTCAACTGATAATAGGTCTTACCTGAATCAGCAAATAAGTTCAATGGATGCGGCTCTTCATTGGGATACCCACGATCCAGCTCTAAAGACACCAGCAAATGACCACATTTCATTAAAGTAGATAAAATATTCTGCTCACGAGCATTAAAACGGCTAAAACCAGTCAAAATGAACAAACTATTTTTGATTGTCTGGTCCTGCAGTAAATTGTACAGCAGCAATAAGGGGTCTTCATTTTTCACCTGATGTTTGAATAAAGCAGTCTCATACTCTTGATAGATTAAACGTAGATCTGCTAATTTCAGCTGTTCATCTTGATTTCCAGTTAGTTGATTCAGATCTTCAACTGAAACATTCCCGATTTGCATTTCTCGATAAAATTGAACCAACTGCTGGATAAAGCCCGTTTTGTTGGCTTCTCCCCGAAAGATAACCAGCTTTTCACGCTGTTCCTGTAATACCTTTCGCAAAATCATGGCGTTGCCTGAATCTGACAGAACATTTCCCGGAATCTTTCCCTGCTTCTGTAAAAAGTACCAAGCAAGGCGTTCAAAACTAAACACTTGCGCTCGAATAGAGCTATACTCTTTCTGATCTTTCATTGTTTCCAATAATTGGATTTCTTGCTCAAATTTATTGTAGTTAGGCACAATGAAAAAAACACGGTTTTCTGGATCTTTGTCTAACCACTGTTGTGCGGTAATCACCATTTTTTTCTGTGCATTATTTTGTCCTGTACCTAATAAGAATTGTAAAGACATCTTTCTCCCTCATTTCGTAAATGAATGGCCTTTCGCTTATTATAACAAAAAAGATAAAAAAAAGACTAGCTGGCCAGCTAGTCTATAGTTCCGATTCGATTAATTGGCCAAAAAACAAATTTCACATCAGCCATAACGTCTTCTTCATTGATCATTCCAATGATTCGACTGTCTTTAGATATTCGGCGATTATCTCCTAATACAAACAATTCACCCTCAGGTACTTTTTCCGTACCAAAAAGCTGTTTTAAGGTAAAATCAGCAGTTAAGGGCTGACTGTCAGTCAATTCACTCTTGTATTGATCAAGATAAGGCTCATCAACTTTATCACCATTAATGTACAATTGGTCATCACGATATTCAACTGTATCTCCTGGTAGACCGATTACTCGTTTAATGTAGTTTTTCCCTGGGTCATCAGGTGCTGGAAACGTGATAATATCAAATCGCTTCACATCCGTATTTTTCAAAGCAATTACTCGTTCGCCGTCAATCAATGTCGGATCCATTGAATCTCCTTTTACTACAACCGGAGTAAATACAAATTGACGAAGGGCAAATAAGATTGCTGCCAAAATGACAAAATAGAGAATGGTTTTTATTAGTTCTTTTGCTTTCATAGCGTTCCTCCAACTATTTCATAAAATAAGTTTACCATAGTCTTTTAGATTTGCGATCTTTTCGCTCTGCTTTTAAGAAAAATTACTTTTTATTCTGTGAGCAAATCATTTCACTTACTTTTTGTAAGATGGTATAGTTCTTACTGTGATAACTATAGAAAAGGTGGAATTATTGATGACTACATTTTTAGAATCGTTGAAAAACCGTCGTTCGTTTTATGCTTTAGGACGAAACGTAAATTTATCAGAAGAAGAAATTTCTGATGTTGTGAAAGAAGCTGTGAAACAAAGTCCAACTGCTTTCAATGCACAATCCCCAAGAGCAGTAATTTTATTTGGCAGTGCGCATGAAAGACTTTGGGAAATTGTTGAAGAGGCTTTGAAGCCATTAACACCTCCAGAAGCTTTCCCGAATACACAAAATAAATTAGCCGGCTTTAAAAATGGCTATGGTACCGTGCTTTTCTTCAAAGAAACTGACACTGTTAAGCATTTACAAGAAGAATTTGAATTGTATGCTGAAAACTTCCCTGTTTGGGCAGAACAATCAAATGGGATTGCAACTGCCAATACTTGGACCGCATTAGAAGAAGTAGGATTAGGCGCAAACTTGCAGCATTACAATCCAGTTATCGATGAAGCCGTTGCTAGAGAATGGGACATTCCAGCTAACTGGGAATTACGTTCTCAACTGGTCTTTGGTTCAAAAGAAGGCAATCCTGGCGAAAAAGAATATCTAGCTGACGATATACGTTTCCGCGTGATTCATTAAGAAACTTGAAAAAGCACTGAAAACCTGTTTTCAACTAAAGGTTTTCAGTGCTTTTTTCGATTCATAATATAACATTTATATGCTATTATTAAATTGATATAGCATTAATTTATACAAAAAAAATCGATAGTATATTTTTGCATACTACAAGTTTTCTTGCCTACCACTCAGTACGTTTTCTATTGGGATAACAGGGTTCGAACCTGTAATTGCTTGATTCAGAGTCAAGTGCCTTACCAATTTGGCTATATCCCATTCAGAACAAAAGAATTATAACGCCGATCCTTTTATTCTTCAAGTATTTTAACTTTTGCCACTACTTTGCTTTAATGACGCTAACACTACATCCCCATTAGCAAAGCCCAAATTGATTACAACGGTCTCTTTCTCAAACTCCAAAGTAAGATAAATTCCGTTCATTTTCTTTTGACCAGTCATTGATTTGCAGCGATAAAGGTTGTATTCATAGCTGTCTTTGCGACTGACTGCATAAAGCATATTGCCGGATATGCCATAAGCAGTCATTCCTTCATGATTCTTAAAACTTTGATACTGGTGAAAACCAATGAAAGCAAAATTGAAATTTACTTTAGGGTATACACTCAAAAAGCGTTCAAATAGTTCGGTCCCTTTTTTCTCATTTGCATTGTAGTTAATTTGGTACTTTTTGCTAAAACGATAAAGCTCCATTGAAGTATTCATTTTTTCTAGCTCCCAATTTTAAAGTTCAACTTCTTTATTTGCTCAGTCTTCTAGCATCTCGTATTTCAGCAATACTCATAGTAATCAGTAGAAAACCGAAGATACGAAACAATAGCATTAAACTATTGAAAGGATTAAAGAGAAGCAATATGCCTGCTAAAACCATTAACCCACTGTAAACCAGGCCGCCATTAACAGAAAAACCTCGTTTACGGGCCTCCCAATTTTGCATAAACTTGCCGAAACCAAATATTAGAACGATAAATCCTAAAAACATTGGTAAAATGCTGACAATTCCTCGAGCAAAGAACAAGATAATAAAAGCAACTATCAGCATGATGATTCCGCCTAAGAAACTTGGTCCATATCCGCCCACTTGCTGGCGATTCCGAAATCCGCTAATCAGCTGCAAAATACCTAAAACAGCCACATAGAAAAAGATAATGTACACTATTCCATTAAAAACTGTTTGCGGTGAAAGCAAGATAGCAATGCCTAGCAGCAAATAGACAATCCCTCTGAAATAGCTGTACCGCTTCATTGAATCCAAGAAAGTACTCATATAAATTCCTCCTTACCTATTATTTTAACGAATATTAACAAATTTTACGAATATTCTAGTATTAGATGATTGTAAACTTTTACATAGTTGGGTATAATTGCCTTTAACATTGATCCAAAAGGCTAGACCCAAAAATTTTGTCGATACTGGAGGGCTTGTGTATGAAAGAAGAAGAGATTGAATTAGGAAAAGTATATCGTTGTCATCCCATCGGATTTGAAAAAGCAGTCGAAGGAGAGGTCGTTTCTAAAATGGCGAACTGTGCAGTTATTCGAGTAAATGCTTGCGAACAAATCGATGATGAACTGCGAGAAGATAAATCTAACATGGTAGTGGCAAAATATTCTAGCTTTACCGCTAAGTAGAAGGCTGATTTTATTGAGTGTGTTCACTATATTACTGGGCCTGTTTACCCTAGTATTGTTTATTTATTTGTTATTGGTTCGACGGTCGGTGATCATCCCGACTCACGTGAACAAAAATCGTTATTGGTTTTATCCAGTCATTGCTTTGATAATTGGTGTATCAGGTTTTGCTAATTTCACCAATCTCGATGGGAAGCTGCAAACCAGTTTGACTGTCCTGGTTGTACTTAGTTTTATGCTGGATAAAAAAGGACTAACTGAAAGCAATATTATATTAAACAGTTTGGATAATCGGGGTATCCCCTTTTCAAGCATCGAAAAGGTTGTCCTTTTAGTTGAAGAGAATCAACCGATTAAAATGAATTTTTTCCGAAATGGGCGTCGAGGACCAGTTCTGAGCTTTGATCGTTCATTAGAGGAGCTGGCTGTTTTTTTCACTTCTCATCTTAATGATGGCAGTAAGCTAGAGATAATTATAAAAGAAGATTGACGTGGTCAATCTTCTTTTTGTATTTTTTGATACTATTTCACTACCATTACATTACAACTAGCATGATTAACTACATAAGAAGTTGTTGAACCGATAATTGCTTTCTCAATTGCACCAACTCCAGTTGCCCCAATCATAATAAGATCTATTTCATGCTTTTTGGCGTACTCGACTATTCTACGCTTCGGACTGCCGGACAAAATGACTGTCTCATAGTTTTCAGGCAGCTCCTCAGTCCCGCTGATTAATGTGTCAATTTCAATTTCCGCATTATTCAAATGAAACTTTAACGCGTCATTGATAAAGGCTGGATCACCAACAGAATATTTGTAATCGACTATAGATAAAATAGTTAATGCTCCATCATTTCGTTTAGTCACTTCTATCGCTTCTTCGAATGCTTTCTTTGCCTGTTCAGAACCATCAACAGCTACTAAAATATTTTTATATTCTTCTTTCATAGTCAAATCCCCCTCTCCTCCATTATAAAACAACCATTCAAGAAACAAAAAGTTTTTCTGATTCTTTTCCTCTTTTCTTTTGGAGTACTTCGGAAAAAGCTTGTAAAGTTGAGCGTTTTTTATTACTATTATTAGAAATGTATGAGAGCAGGTGAGGGGTTATGGAAGATGAGCTGCAGGGAGTTCAAACCTTTAACGAAGGAGTAAAGGCATGTGTTCCCACTATTATGGGGTATTTAGGAATTGGCATAGCTATGGGCATCGTAGGTAAAGCTATTGGTTTAACCGTTTGGCAAGTGTTTCTTATGTCGCTAATCGTTTATGCTGGTAGTGCACAATTTATTATTTGCGGATTGTTAGCCATTAGTGCACCCATTCCTTCAATTATTTTCACAGTATTTTTAGTTAACTTACGACATTTTTTAATGAGCCTTTCAGTTGCTAACCATTTTAAAAAGGATTCATTGTTGAACGGTATAGGGATCGGTACTTTGCTTACTGATGAATCCTACGGTGTTTTAATGGCTACCCTCGCTCAACGATCTGCGGTGTCCAGCCGTTGGACACACGGTTTAAATATCACAGCTTATTTGACTTGGATTATTTCCACAGTAATTGGGGCTTTGTTGGGTAATTTCATTCCAGATCCTACTATTTTAGGACTAGATTTTGCATTGACTGCGATGTTTTTGGGGTTATTTTTATTCCAGGTTCAATTGCCTTTAAAGTTCCAAAAGAACAAAACGATTATCATTTTGATTATTACTGCTGTTTCGCTTTACTTGCTCATGAGTATTGTATCCGCTGAATTAGCTGTTATTATTTCCACCTTATTAGGTTGTGCGATTGGAGTGACATTAAAGGATGAGTAATCAATATTTCTTGTTAGTTATTCTAGGTTGCGGTATCGTTACTTGGATTCCACGAATTTTACCTTTTGTCCTGACCCGCACTATGGTGTTGCCGCCATTGTTTGAAAAGTTTTTAAGCTATATACCGCTTACAATATTGACAGCTCTATTATTTCAGAGTTTATTGGTATTTAGATCAGGTCAGCTGCCCGGGTTAAAATTCCCTGAAATTTTTGCATGTATTCCCGCACTAATTGTTGGCATTCGCACAAACGATTTAATGAAGATTGTTATCACAGGGGTTCTTTCTGTTGCCTTATTGCGCTTATTTTTTTAATGGATTTTCTTTACAGCAAATGTTCTGATACTTACAATTTGTTTGAGTTGTTTACTCACAATAAAGAATTTTTTTTTCGAATATTAGCTTAATGAGGGATGAATTTTCTTGGAATGAAAATTCATTCCTCATTTACTCCTCTTTTATATAACATTTGTTATCGAATAAAACATTAGATTCTCAGACCTTTTTGTTGTATCCTATAACAAATATCACTATTAAAATTCAGGAGCGTGATGACAATGAAAAAAATAAGCGGAGTCTATTTCACCCACCCTTTTGATCTTTCAAAAGAGCAGTTTTTCGAAGTAGCTGTTCCACATGATTCGCTTTACGCTAAAGGTTATTCTGTTGTTGAAAGCAATCAGCTAGTTTTAGCCGAAATTGCAACCAAATATGAACATCAACTGGAGGAGCTGCATAGTTTCTTCATTATTGAAAAAATGGCTAAAGCCTAAAAAAACCAAAGCCGTTCATTTTCGGCTTTGGTTTTTTCTACTTTAATGACCGTTCCAGGCATGGCCTTCGTATTTCCAACCAACCTTAACCAGTTGTTCTTTCTCGTAATTGTTGGTTGTGTAATGATGGGCTCCTGCTTTAGCATTTGGATTGTACAAGCGTAATAATTTTACTTCCCCACCAGAATACCAGCTAATTCCTTCATATTTCCAGCCTTTAGTCACAAGCATATTCTTTTCCGCTAAATTAAGAGTGTAATGGTGATCACCGGCATTGGGGTTATACATTCGGTAAACTGGCTCCCCTGTTTTTGGTGCCTGCCAAGCAATCCCTTCGTATTTCCAGCCCACAGCGACTAAATTATTCTTTTCACCAGCATTTGCAGTATAGAAATGTTCAGAGCTGTTAGGGTTATAGAGTCTATGCATAGCGACCTTTTCAACTATTGGTTTTACAGCATTACCACCATTATTGTTACTGTTATTTCCCCCGTTATTATTATTTGGAGTGTCATATTGAGTCAAATTATATGTTTCAATGACACTGTTTAAAGTTGCCCCATAGGTTGGTGCAGTAGCATATCTACCGGTTAGCCACGCAGTTGCATCCTTATAGGATTTCGTGTTGCTCTTCCAAGCACCTGAATAGTAATACACCCCTGACTGGAAGGAGGTGTTTTTTAGAACGTAGGCGTTATCGGTTAAAGACTCGCTGAAGGATGGATACTTACGGAATTTAGCATTTACTGTAACCCATTTTCCATCTATGTATTCTTGCGTTTTCATAGTAACTGATTGCCCATTGTAGCTGCCTTTAATTCCAAATAGATTATAATTAGGGGCCATAGATAAGGTACTTTGTCCCCAGCCACTTTCTACGATCGCTTGTGCAATCATCACAGAGGCATATAAATCATTCGCTTGAGCAATTGTTTTAGCATAAGGCGCTACTTGGTTAATAAATACTTGTTGGGTGTTTGTAGAACGAGCTCGAGCTGCACGCATAGAAAATTGCTCAAAAGGAAATGGATGCGTATGAGTTAATTGACCAGATGTATCTTCTGGTTCTTCGATTACAATTTCTTCTGCTTCCTCAGCAGTATCCGCTGAATTTCCGATGATAGCATCGGTTGATTCTGTTGTTGTCGAGATTGAATTTTCCGTACTCTCAGCTGTATTTTCCGATATATTATTTTGCTCTTTTAACGAGCTGGTTTCTTGGTTTGACTCACTTGTAATACTTGATGCAATCTCCTCAGCTAATACTGTTCCTGGACTTCCCATGGATGTAAGCATACTCAACACCGCTACACTTGACAAAAGATATCTGTATTTCATTGTTTCCTCCTTAAAGTAAAATCTAAATTTAATGTAACAAAAAATGATGCTTTAGTAAATCAATTCTTACTAAATTCTTAATTCGTTTTGACCATTTAATTCTTAATCATTTTAAACAAGGTTCATTTCATTAGGATTCAATTAAAATGTGGTTTAGGTGTTAATTAACTCGTTTTACCTTTTTTTGATATAATTAGAACATTAAGGAGGATTAATAATGGATTTGGGACTTATAGCAGCAGCTATCATTTATACAATTTTTATTTTCATGTCACTGATCTATTTCTATCTCTTTAAAAGAGATAAAACTTTTATTCATTTGTATTTTTCACTAATCCCGACTTTTATCTGTATTTACTTATTGATCAATTATCATTATTACCAGCCAGCCGCAGGTGCTAGAATGGTACGTATTTTGTTGGCTGTTTCAATTATCAGCTGTATGATTTATTGGAGCATATACGCGCTGCTTCATCGAAAAGATTAACTAGTTCTCAAATTTTCTTTTGAACGGTTAATCTTTTGGTTGCGACATGATATAATGTTGAATATTGTTTTTACAACGCACAATGAAGGAGTCTACACATGGCTATTTTACTAACGTTACTTATTGATCTTCTAACTGTCATTCTTTTCATCTTTCGAATAACTACTAGTAATCAGGTTATCCTAATCATAAGTGGGGTCATTCAGCTGATGTTCTTTATTGACCTTATCGCTGTCCTATTGCTGCGTACAAAATATGTTCCTTTACCTGCCGCTGAAGCGGTTGATATGGCTCGTCGCAGAAGCCGCCGCGAAAAGAAACGCCCTGGTGGTCTATTTATTGGCCTGTCCTGTTTGGTTTCAGCTGCTATCTTAATCTTTTATCTAGTTACCCTAGCCTCGCTATTCTTGTAAAAAAATTGTTCATCCGATGATTTTTTTTTGATAATTGCTTTTACTTTACACTTAGTCTCTGATAAAATTTTATTGTTGGTTTGTGACCAACAATAAATGAGAAGGAGTTGTTTTTCTTGGATGAGCAATCGTTGAGAATTATCCCAGATGAGATTAAAGGGTGGAATTGGGGCGCCTTTATGTTCAACATTACTTGGGGCTTCGGAAATAGAAGTTACTTGCCATTGTTATGTTTGATTCCGTTGTTTAATATCGTATGGATTTTTGTTTGCGGCTTTAAGGGCAACGAATGGGCTTGGCAAAAAGGGGATTATGAAGATATCGAAACCTTTTTAGCAGTACAAAAAACCTGGAATCGTGCAGGTTTAGTAGCATTTATTATCGCTATTATTGTCATCGTTCTTTATTTTATTTTCTTTGCAGCTATTATGTCCATGCTATTGAATGGACGATATTATTAACATGTAGCGAACTCCTTAAAATCAAGGGGTTCGCTTTTTGGCCGTTTGCCAGCTTTTATGGAGAACTTTTTTACAAAAAAGCTTGATCCTCTTCTTTACAATCACTACTAAAAAAGTAAGAAGGGTTCAATATAGATAAGGAATGTTTATTATGAGAAAAATGATGCTTACTTTAGCAGCTATGAGTACTTTAGGTGTTTTACTGGCTGGGTGTAAACCAAACAGAACCAACTTGGAGTCACATTCTACTTCTGAAAGCAGTATGTCTACGGTCAACAGTCAATCGACAGATACAGCAAATAGCAGTGATATCAAAAATACTAACACTTCTGAAGAATTTGCTATTTCCTTATCAGAGGCAATCAATAGCTATCAGAAACAATATCCCGACACTGACATTACAGGTATCGATATTAACAATAAATTTGGCAATTACTACTATGAAATTACCGGTGTAGATAACAACACCGAGTACGAGGTTGACGTAAATGTGACCACTGGCGAGTTCCGATTAGATCGTGAAGAAGCCCTTGATCACGATGAAAAGAATGGCGTGGAAAGAAAGCAAGAAAAATTAGATCTCGACAACCTGTTATCCTTATCTGAGATCAATTCTATCACACTTAAAGAGGCGGATGGTATTATAGAAGAGTGGTCATTAGAAAAAGAATTGTCGACTACTTATTGGGAAATTTCTGTTCGTAATGAGCATCAGGAAATAAGTGTGTTAATTGACGCTCAATCAGGAAACGTATTAGAGACAGAAGTGGACGATTAAAATTGCTTATAAAAAATCGCTAGCTTATCCATTACTGAAAATTGTAGCTAGCGATTTTTCTCTTAATAAAATTCCAACCTAATATCCATTAAACCAGAACTGTCGAATTCATTTGAAGAAACTCAGCTAAGATTGCTCTTACCTCATCTGTAGATTTCGTATTCATCAGTTTCACCCGCAGGTCGTTTGCTCCCGGGAAGCCTTTGACATAGATTTTGAAAAAGCGGTGCAAACCAACAATCGAACGAGGAACTTGTTCTGAAAATTTGTCTTGCAAATCAAGCTGCAGCTGCAATAAGTCTATTAATTCTTTTGGTGTGTGAGTTCTTGGCTCTTTTTCGAAGGCATAGGGATTTTTGAAGATACCTCGACCGATCATAATGCCATCTACACCATATTTTCCCGCTAATTCCAAGCCCATCGGACGATCTAAAATATCTCCATTAATCGTGATTAAGGTTTGTGGAGCTATCTTATCCCGCAACTCAACAACTTTAGGAATATCCTCCCAATGCGCCTCCACTTTACTCATTTCTTTTCTAGTTCGCATGTGAACTGAGAGATTCGCAATATCCTGCCTTAACAGGTGACTAATCCATCCCTCCAGTTCTTCACGCTGAGTAAATCCGATTCTAGTCTTCACACTTACAGGTATTCCCCCTGCTTTAGCCGCTTCAATTAGCTCAGCTGCAACCTCGGGACGTAAGATTAACCCACTGCCTTTCCCACGTTCTGCTACATTAGGTACAGGACACCCCATGTTTAGATCAATCCCCTTAAAACCCATTTCTGCTAAGCGAATACTCATTTCTCTAAAAAATTTAGGATTATCTCCCCAGATATGTGCGACCATCGGCTGCTCATCTTCTGTAAAGGTTAAACGGCCACGAACACTTTCAATTCCATCTGGATGACAAAAACTATCTGAATTTGTAAACTCAGTAAAAAAGACATCTGGTGCTCCGGCTTTTTGTACGACATGCCGAAAGACAACGTCTGTTACATCTTCCATCGGTGCCAAAATAAAAAATGGTTTTGGCAATTCATTCCAAAAACTATTTGTCACTATCTATTCTTCCTTTCATAACAGCGCAATTACATTTTCAAAAGCATAGTCATTGTACTAGGAATAGGAAAATGAAGCAATGGGAAAGATTTTAAAGCTTCGCCACATTAACCTTAATTTAATGGTAAATTTGTTAAGTTGTTATGATTGTACAGCGTGAAAAAGCTGGCTCATCATTGAACCAGCTTTTTCAGAAATATCTCGTTTGTCTTTTTGATCAACCGTTCTTCTATCGATCAAAATCTTTTAGAAAAATGTTGCCGGTCTTGGAAGAAATATCAATCTGTACCGGATTTTCTAATGGTCGTCGGAAATGGAACAGGCGTTGCTTCGCGTCTTTTCTTTCTCTAACCGTTTGGAAATCAGATAATCGATAATTGATTTCTCCTAAACTAGTTTTAGCTACCCCTTCTAAACCAAGAGAGGTTGGCAGGGAAACTTTAATAGTACCGTTAACTGAATTGGCCCGAATTTTTTTCAACTCGCTATTACCAACGGATAATTTAATATCGCCATTTACTAATGAAGCATCAAAGTTGGCTACATCCGCTGTTGAAACAATCGAGCCATTTACTGTTTCAATGATGGCATCCACAATTGCACCTTTATCAATCTTAATTTCATTATCTGTTCCTTGAATTTCCAGCACAGCAGCTCCAATATTTTTAAAAGTTAGTTCACCACGAGTAGACTTAACAAAAAGATCGTCAGCCTCAATATTTTTGACGGTTAAGTTGCCGTTCAGCATCCGAATCTTGATATGGTTATACGTTTGTTCCGGTAGGTGAAAGGTCAATTCAGCACTCACTCGTTTGTTGTGAATATGGAACAGCAGTCGTTCATCATTAACGGTAATTTGACTTCTTTCCATGAAAGACTCCATTGGATCCGCCTCATACATTTTTCCATGAAGCTTAATTTCCGCATCCACCATCATGTAGGACCTTGGCCAAGTTTTAAAAATAATCGAACCATTGGCTAATTTGATATCTAAGTCTGAAATGATTTCGTCTTTAAAATTGAACCGATGATCAAAACGCGTGTTGCCAGAATTACCGACAGCAGGAAGTTTAAGCTCATTCCATCTTCCATCCACTGTATCAGCAACGGTCTTCAAGGTGCGATTAACTAGTTGGTTAATCCGACTGTTAAAATTATCTGATCTAACGGTTGTCTTCTCAAATTCATCTTCATAAAATTCTTCCGGCGATTCGTCATAATTAGGCGTTTCAGTTTGCCAGACCGGGATGGAATAAAAGTCTTTTTCTACCGTTTCTTTTTCTCGCTTCAGCTGTTTGATTTTTGTTTCCAAGTCTGACATTTCTTTTTTTGTTTGCTGATACAAAATAAGATTTTCTTCCGAAATTATTTCCAATTCAGCTTCGAGCTTAAGATTTCTAAAGACTTCTTGCTTGGCCTTCAGTGTTTCAGTCAATGGTTGAATTTGTTGATCAAGCTGATTAAGCTTTGTTAAAGAAGCATTCTCTTTGTTTCCAGTTTGATTGCCAGATGTACTCTTGGTCTCTTCTACGGGAGCAGTATGCCATTGTTGATCAGTGGTTTCCCATTCATCAATCAGGCTGGCAACATGATCTCTAGGCGTCTCGGGTTCCTGTACAGTCTTAGCTTCTTGAATGCTTTCTTGTTTTGGCTCTTGAACAGTTTCCTGTTCTACTTTCGTATCCTGCTGCTCATAGTCAGTTTCGGATTCGTTCTCCGGTTCAAATCCCACTATTGCTTCTTGTAAAGGTTCGGCAGAAGTTTGTTCCACCGTTTCTTTTTCAGATTCAGTGATTTCTTCTGGTTCTTGAATGGATGCTGCTTTAGGTTCTGCTGCTATCTCTACTGAATCTTGTTTTTTTTCTTTATCTATTGCTTCTGCTTGTTCAATTTCTTCAAGCAAATTCAATCCCTCTTCAGGAGTAATGGTTCCTTCTTTGATTGCTTCAAGTATTTCTTTGCGTATCGTCATTATACTGCCTCCTTGTTAGACTGTCTTTCTCCATGATTCTATTATGCAAGATTTATTTGACTTTTTCATAGGGCAAAAGGAGTATTTTTCCATAATAAAAAGCCATGCTTTGGCTAAGACCAACCCATAGCTTTTCATCTAAAATTACTATTTAATACCTAATTTTCCAGGAGCTTGATCTCCTGTGCGCCAATCGAATTCAATTTCAAAGGAATGCTTATCGCCTTTTTTCTCGTAAGAATATTCAACCTTCAAAGTATCGGATGGATTCACTAAAATCTCCCGTTCTCCTTCTGTTAAGATAAAGGCTCCTTCTTCCTTCAATTTTCTCGCAATTGTCTCAAGCGTCGTGGCAAATTCTACTAATGTCTGGCGTTCTTCGCGATCTACTAACACTTCTGTCACAGGTTTTTGTTCCATCATGTTGCCCCCTCCTTAAAATCTATCTATTAGTGACTAAAATATACTCCTTTACTTTCTTCAATTCTATTATATCTAGCATTAAAGAGTTAGAAAAGGCATAATAAGATAAGAATAAAGAACTTGGTATACGTTTTTTAGAAATTACCAGTTAGCATGCCTTTTTACCATACAAACAGATTATGATCCCTTTTCGCTGATTTTTATCGTATTCTAGCAAATGTTTTGCGATGGATGACTGATTTATTTTATACCAACTAAACATTTGAATCTTTAGTTATTTAAAGTTATAATCTTCGAGGATTGGAATTAGTATACTATTTTCACCAAGCTTATCTAAAAGGAGTTATTACTATGAATGTTATTTTGATCTTAGTAGGCTTTCTTGGTTTTATAACAGCTATTTTTACGAAGTCATCCAAAAAAGACAAGATTACTTTATTGGCCATAGCAAGTGTTGTGATTACAACAGGAGCAGCATTGGTACCTCCAACTGAATCAGTTCACGCTGCTGATAAAAGTTCACAGTCAAAAAAAGTTGAAAAAAGGACGAGTTCAAAGCAAAAAGACGAACAGAAAAAGGCACTTGAGGCGATTCATGAAAGAATTAAGCAAGAAAACAACAATCTTGCTGCGCTTGATTACACTGGGACTCAGACTATTGAGGTAAACAACAACATTCCAACTTTTTCCAAAGCGGATTTGTCCTTGGCTAACAAAGCATGGGAAGATTATGGAAGCTTAGATAAGCTGAATCGTGCAACTTATGCAGAGGCTATGCTGAATAAAAGCTTGATGCCTACTAAAAAACGAGGAGACATTTCCAAGGTTAAGCCGACTGGCTGGCATAATAAAAAACTGGGAAAAAGTTATCTATACAACCGCTCTCATCTGATTGGCTATACACTTTCTGGTGAGAATGATAACTGGAAAAATTTGATTACTGGTACTACTCAGCTGAATAATCCTGAAATGCTGCGTCATGAGATGGACATCAAAGCTTATCTTGAGAAAAGTAAAAAGAATTATGTCCGTTATTCGGTAACACCCGTTTTCAGAGGGGATGAGCTTCTAGCTCGAGGTGTTCATTTAATGGCTCAGTCAATTGACAGTGATGCAATTAGTTTTAATGTTTACATTTTTAATGTTCAAGATGGTGTAACCTTGAATTATGCGGATGGCACTAGTCAAACGGACAAGGAAATTGCTGCGCAGCAACAAGAATCCCAAGAGAAAGCGAAACAAGAAGCACAGCAGTCAGCTCAAGCTCAACAACAGCAAGCAGCTGCGAACTCATCTGGTGGTCAGGAATATGTGGACGCTAATGGAAATGGCTTAATAAAAGGTTCAAAAAATGGGATTTATCATATTCCCGGAAGCCAATATTATGATCGAACTACTAATCCCGTTGCTTGGTTTAAAACCGTTGAAGAGGCTGAGCGGGCTGGATATCGTGCACCTAATTAGAAACAACAACTAAATGCTAATAACTTGTTCACCAACAAACGCAAGACCAACCCATTTTCATGGATTCGTCTTGCGTTTATCAGTTTATTCAAAATCAGCATGGCGCCTGAACATTTGCTCAGAGGTCTCACCTAATTCATCCATTAAATTTAATACAATTCCATCAAAGGTCAAGAAAGCCAATTGTTCAAAAGCCGAACCCATCGGCTGAGAGAAATTGTCCTCTTTCATGGTACCTGGTAAAACTAATACACCGTCTGCCAAATGACCAAAATTGTAGAATCTTTTTTTCATAGAGACTAAGGCTAAGTCTACATCACTTTATTTAACTTTTTTCTGGGCTGATTAAGCTGTTGATTCATTCAAAGATTGTAACCGTTCACTCTCCACTTAAAAATTAGTAGAACAAATATGTCTTTAAATCACCATTTATCCTATCTAATTCTCGTAATTTTGACCTTTTTTCGATTTTGTTAACGCTTCAACAAGCTAATTAGTTGTCTTGAGTCTAGGATGAGCCTATGATTAGCAAACTAACAGGAAAGAAGGAATGGATATGTCAGAACGAATTTCTTTAGAACAATCTGCATTGGAGTTTAGCATTGCCAATGAAAGTGAACCCTACATTTATCAACTCCCTGTAGAGGAAGCACGTGCATTATTAGAAAAAGTTCAAGATTCTCCTGTCGAAAAATTTGATGTCGATAGCCGAGATGAAACTTGGGACCTGGGTGAACAAGGTTCAATCAATGTCCGCATTATCAAACCTAAGGATACTACAGAAAAATTGCCAGTGATTTTATATATTCATGGAGCCGGCTGGGTACTAGGCAGCGCTCATACCCACGATAAATTAGTTAGAGAGCTGTCTGTCAGAACAAATTCTATTGTGTTTGTTCCCGAATATGATCGCTCACCCGAAGCAAAATATCCCGTAGCCATTGAACAAAGCTATGCAACTCTTTTAAAACTAGTCGAAGAAGTCGAGGATAATTATGACATTGGTAGAATTACGGTCGCCGGTGATAGCGTTGGCGGAAATATGGCTACCGTTATTACTATGTTGGCAAAAGATCGTCAAGGTCCCAAGATTAATCAGCAATTGCTCTACTATCCTGTAACGAATCACAGCTTTGATACAGATTCCTATAATCAGTTTGCTACCGATTATTTTCTAGCAAAAGATGGGATGAAATGGTTCTGGGACAATTATTTGCCAGAGGGCCAAGACACCACGATAAAAACCATCTCTCCGTTACAAGCTACAAAAGAAGAGCTAACTGGATTGCCGGCTGCTATGATTCTCAACGGTGAAGCCGATGTTTTAAGAGATGAAGGCGAAGAATACGCTCGTCACTTGCGGGATGCTGGTGTTGATGTGTCACAAGTCCGTTTTCAAGGTATGATTCATGATTTTGTTATGGTCAATTCAATGGATCAAAGCAATGCTGCCAGAGCGGCGATGGATCTTTCAACCGCATGGCTGAACAAGCGAAACAAATAAACTGTGACTAACTATTGGATCGAACAAACTTCGCGTTTGCTCGCTTTTTTTCACTAATTAAATAGAAAAAAGCAATCGATTTTGTTAAACTAGATAACTAAATTGGAATTTCCTTCCAGTGAACTATACTTTTCAAAAAATCAGTGGGAATCTATCTATAATTATAAAATAGACTCAACATACTATATTCACCAGTACGTTGAGTCTATTTTAAGTATTCTTCATAATCGATTCTATTGTTTTATCGAATTGACCGAAGTCATCCCACCTGCTTGTCTACCCCTTTACTAGTTCGATATTTTTCATCGGCAATTCTAGTTAATTGTTTTAACAGAAGCTCACAGCCTTGTGTTGATTCTTGAGATTGAATCACTACAATTGGTACCCGTCTTGGCAAATTGAGAAGATTTCGTTTCGAAATCGCCATGTCTGAAATTATTAAATCTACCTCTTCATTGAGCTCTTGAACAATTTCAATATAAAAATGACTAAAAATGTCATGCAGTCTTGTACTAAGCAAAAACTCTGGAGCTTTATGACTGAAAATCAACACTTTGATTTTTGGATGAAAGAACCGTTTATCTAATTCAAAAAATAGAATTTTATAATAGGCTGCGCAAACATATTCGACGAAGCCAACTTCAAAACCATTCTGCTTTTTGCTGTATTTCTCCATGATAATGCTATAAAATGAGCGTTCACGTTCATGATTTTCGTAAAATTCGAAGGGATGATAAACATAGAGGTCTAGTGCTTTTTGTTTTAAAAAATCAGCAAAAATAAGGATTTGGTAAAAAACAGCAATTAACCGACAAAAAATAGTGTTTCGCTCCTGATCTGAAAATGAGGACAGGGCATAGTGCTCAACATTTTGTACTTTTTCTTCTATTTGGCCGAGAAAATCTATTTCCTTTAGTACATTAGATCTTTTAAAAAACTGCGGAATTTCTTCGTCTTGATAACCTAAGCTATTACTTAACAAACAACTAATCAAAAAACGCGCTTCAATTGTCAATTCATTGGCAGGAATAGTTGGTACTTTTTGCCTCAACTGATGAATAAATTGATTAAATATTAACTGTTCGCTATCAGAAGAAGGCTCCCAAAAATACTTATTTTCTGCTATAGTATTTTTTTGTGAGCGATACAGCGTAATTGCGATCCCATAGTTAATCAGAGTAAAGCGAGTCGTAAACTTCTTATACAATACAGGTGACAAAATATCTAAAAGCTCGTAAATCTCAGGTAAATGAATAAATCCAAACGGCCATTTATATCCTCCATAAACTTGCTGAAAGATTCCTGTATACAGCATTCTTATCGTTAGCTCGTCTCCCTCCAAGAAAATTTTCCGATTGCTTCTTAAAAAAATATTATTGGCAAAATCTGCTATGTATGTTTTCAGGAATAGTAATTCCTTTTTCAGCGGAGAATATGCTATATCTAATTTCTTAGTAATTTCCCCAAGGGTCCATTTTCTTGATGACAGTAATAATGAGAATAGTTTAAAGCGCAGGGAATTCTCTAAATAATATAGCCGAATAAGGTCAATGGTAAAATCTTCTGACGTACTTATGTAAAGGTAATTTTGATTAGTGATTTGGGAAAGCTGCACTTGCTTCTCAATAGCCATTTCCTTAATATCCTGCCGAGCTTCAACAATTATTTTTTTTACTGTGGGATAAGATACATTTAAAATTTTCACGAACTCTTTAATATTTATTAGGGTATTTCGATTATGGAATAGATACTCCAATAGTAGATACCGTTTCTGATAATGTGTATCCATCAATTCTTTAACCACGAGAAAATCCCCCACTAAAAATAGCTGCTCTTTACTATCATCATACATAACAGAATTACCTATGAATTTCGTCTTTTTTCACATATGAGAAAAACTCGAGAAATAATGCAGTGCTTTTTAGTTGTCATTTACAGCTAAAAAATACTCATCCTTAAAGTCTTATCACAAGATAGTAGATAAGACTTTAAGAATGAGTTCATTGATATTCGACAATTATGCTTTCAAGTGCTTTACTGTTTCAATAATCTGCTGCAGTCGATTGGAGTCGCTGCCAAACCGACCAAGTAAGACTCCATCTAAATTTGCTTCTTTTATCATAGTGGCACTATTTTCTGGACTGACAGATCCACCATATACGATCCTAATTTTTGAATTGGCATCCTCACCATATATTTTCGCAATTGCTTTCCGTATAAGCGTCGTAGCTAGTTTAATATGAGGAGTGCCTGCTGCTTTGCTTTTGCCGACTGCCCAGGCGGGTGTATAAGCAATAACTACTTTATCCAGATCTCTTTCATCGACACTATATAAACCATTGAAGATTCTCAAAAATAATTCGCGCTCTAACTCTCGTTCATAGTTTGGATATTTTGGCTCATCAATTACATTATCTGCATCTTTTTTCTCAAACTCTCCAACACACAAAATTGGGTGAATTCCTTTTTTTAGTGCCAATTGGATTTTCTGATTAATTACATCATCCGTTTCATTGTAGAGCTTTCTTCGTTCCCAGTGCCCTAATTCTACAAAAGTTCCATCCATATCAAGCAAGGATTCAATGGAAAACTCTCCACTCAATTCGCCCTTTTCGATGGGGGCAATATTCTGAGAACCGAGATGAATCGCTGTCTTTTTTAAAACCTCATGTACTGGATAAATCGTGCCCATTGAAGGCAAAATAACGATATCGATGTCTGTCTCAGTGTTTTGCTGTTCGCTAATTTGTTTGGCAAACTCTTTAGCTGCTTTGATATGATTCTGTCGCATGGACCAATTCATGATGACTAGTGGTCTTTTTTGCTTTGTCATAGTATCATCTCCAACATTACTGCGATTGCTTTTTCAACTTCAATACAAAACTAGTCGGCTTGATTGACAATCGCCATCATTTCCCTCGCATGTTCTTTGATCGTGTTGAAATCACCTGTTTTAATCAAATGTTTATCTGTCAAATATCCGCTAATGCCAGCTCCGCTGAATCCTAGCTCAAGATAATCTGGCAAGTTTTCCGGTGTAACACCAGCTGTAGCGATCAATTTAATATGGTTAATAGGTCCAAGAATATCCTTCACATACCCCATTCCCAACGCTCGGACAGGGAATAGTTTAACAAAGTCAGCTCCCGCCTCATGTGCCGAAATAATTTCACTTGGTGAAAAGGCTCCTGGAATCGAAATCAGGTTTAACTCTTTGGTTTGCTTAATAACCTCAGGATTCGTATTAGGAGAAATAATGTATTCTGCTCCTGCCTGATAAGCCGCTTGAACTTGTTGGATTGAAAGTACCGTACCAGCTCCAATTCTGACCTCTTCGCCAAATTCCTTAACCAACAAGCTAATAGCCTCTGCGGTTTTAGTCAGGCATTCTGCATCACCTTGATCAAAGGTGACTTCAACTAGTTTTACGCCGCCTTCTTTTAGGGCGGAAACCAAATTAATTAGGTCTTCACCATAAGTTCCCCGACAGATAGCTATTACCTTATTCTTCTCAATAAACTCACAAATATCTTCCTTCATTAAACCTTCTCCTTTGTTAGCTCTGTCATTTTCGCCTTTTTTACTTTTACTGGCGCTTCCTCTATCACTGGTTTTAAAAAGCCAAGAATTATTGCCGTAACTAAAGAACCGACTATAATTGCAGCAATAAACCAGAGTTTGTTTTCTACTACCGGAAGAACCACAAATCCTCCGTGAGGAACATAACATTTCACATTTCCAATTGCACCAATCACACAGCCTACTGCTGTACCAATCATTGACGAAGGCAAGATTCTTTTCATATCACTGACAACAAATGGAATGGCTCCTTCTGTAATACCAATACATCCCATAATTCCAGCAGCTACTGCTGCATCGCGATCGCCTTCACTGAATTTCTTTTTAAAGAATAGTGTAGCCAAGAAGATCCCAATTGGAGGAATCGCTACCGCAATTCGAAACATGCCATTTGGCTCGTAGATTCCTTCATTCATCAATGCTAAAGTGAACATTGAAACAGACTTAGTAATTGGTCCACCCATATCAACTTCGCCAAACAATCCGATAAATACAGCTAATAAAATCGCACTGCTTCCATTTAAGCTGCTCATGATGCTGGTTAATCCGTTCATTAAGAATGCCAGTGGAGTTGCTACAACATAAATATAGATTAGTCCTAGAACGAAAACGGAAATGGTTGGAATAATCAGGATTGGTAAAATGGTTTTTATGGTGCGGCTAACCTTCCACTTTTTCATCCATTTCACTAAATAACCTGCGGCTACCCCTAACAACATTGCTCCTAGAAAGCCTGACTTTACTTCTACTTGATTAATAGTTACCGGATTATTTGCCAGAAAACCTAAAATCATTCCTGGCGCTAAGCCGGGTTTACCGGCAATCGAATACGCAATATAACCGCCTAGAATCGGGATCATCATGGCAAAAGCCGATTTACCTAATAAATTGATATTTTGCATTAATTCATTGGTTACAACTACTCCAGTATCACTTTTCTCGCCGGTAGCAAGGGAGATCGCCAACATAATTCCTCCAGCAACTACTGCTGGCATCATAAATGAAACACCACTTAGAAATGATTTTTGTACTTCTTTTAAGGTCGCCTTCACGTTCATTTTTATCCTCCTTTAGCTCCTAGCTGTTCAATAATGCTTCGGCAGCGTCCAAGACTTTTCCAGGATAGGAAATAGCATCGTTCACGTCTGCATTCAGGACTAATTTATCTTCAAAACGCTCTTCATTTTCAATAAAAACTGATACTGCTAAGATGACCACATCTGCCTCTTCCGCTTCATCTTCCGTCACTTCATTTTCGATTCCGATACTACCTTGTGTTTCAATTTTGATATCGTGTCCTCTTCTTTTTCCTTCTTTTTCCAATGCTTCCTGTGCCATATAAGTGTGAGCAACTCCTGTAGGACATGCGGATACTCCAACGATTTTCATAATAATTTCCTCCTAAATAATTTCTATTTTGTCTTCTACTTGTCGTAGTAAATTTGTAATCAACGTTTTATTTCCAGTTAACAAATTGTTTCTAAACCCTTCATCCAAAAGCTTTTTGCTGATTTCAGCTAGGACCTTTAGATGGAACGTGCTCTGCTGGTCTTCAGGAATACCCAGCATAAAAACTAACTCCACTGGTTTTCCAGTATTGTCCCATTGAATTGGCTGACGGGTTCTAAGAAAGCAAATAAATGGGTTAAGAACTTCCTTTGATTTTCCATGAGGAATACTTACGTCATAGCCAATTGCCGTGGAAAACTCTTCTTCTCTTTTATTCACTGCTTCGATGTACCTGTCGCGATTACTTAAATAGCCAAGCTTCTTTGCCTGATCTGATAAATAATCAATAATCGATTTTTTATTGTTTAACGTTGAATCTAAAACAATCAAATCTTCATCAATCAATTGCTTCTCCTCCTAGTATGCTCATTAATTCTTGTTTTGTTTTGCCTAAAATAGTTTTGTCCACATTTCTCTTAGATTCAACAATTCGATATATTTCTGAAAGAATTCCTTTAATATCTTTTAGATCTTTTTCCGCCACACAGATCATCAACACTGTATTAATCATCCGAAGGTTCCAGCGAATGGGTTTAGCTACTGTCATAATTACTAACTTGCTTTCTTTGACAGTTGATGGAGCTGGGTGAGGAATAGCTACCCCAGTAGGAAGATCGGTTGCTCCTAGTTTTTCACGGTCCCAAATCGCTTGTTCAAAGGACTCGGTAACTAAATCCGCTTGTAAGAGTGCCTTGGTAATCTTTCGTATACATTGTTCCTTTGAGGTGATCGTTTCATTTAAGAAAATGACCTCTTCATCTAATATTTTGCCGAGGTACTCAAAAGGCTGATCCAGTTGCTCTTCTTCTTCGTAAAATAAATTCAAATATTTCTCTGAAACCTTAATCAAATCCTGTTTACTCATTAAAGGTGAAACATAGGTTACTGGGACCTTCATTTTTTCCAATTGAACGGAAGAAATAATCAGGTCGATCTTACTCAGATCCCGTTTATATAAGGTGCGTAATGAAACGACCTCAACAATATCTTGGTGAGAAAATACTTTCTTCAAGCGATTGGCAATTAACTCGGAGGTTCCGATACCAGTCGGACATACAATCAATATTTTCTTATTAGAGCTGGCTCGATCAATCGCTCCTTGAAAATGAATCATCATGAAAGCCACCTCATCCTCAGTTAAGCGAATATCCAACTCTTTTTCAATCCCTGTTAGTATTAACCAAGTTGTGCTGTATAAAACCGAATATTCACGCTTTATTTCCGCTAATAGCGGATTAGTAACTGGAACATTCAGTTTATGGCGATAAATCATTGATACTAAATGGTACAGGACATTTGTATAAAGCTTATCGTCTTTGGTTAAATCAATTTGAGTTGAATCACTCATTTCCTGAATCATTTTCTTTACTAGCGCGTCGTATTCATCTTGAATCGCCAGATCATTCAGTCTAGGTTCAAATCCGTGAGCCACCAATTGACGATTTAAAAATTCAAAATCATTGGAAGTAAGTGTGATGCTTTCGTCAAAATCAAGCTGTTCCACCAATTCATTTGCTAAAAAGAAAGTCTTTAACGACTCAATATTTTCAAATAGGAAATTGTCTTGCCTTTCAATATGAAACCCTCGATGCAGCCGATAAATGAAAATACTGATGGATAGTACTAAGGATTGAAAATGCGTATCTGATAATCTATCCACATTAAAATGATCATTTTTTTGCAATAGCTTGGAGGTTTTTTTGACTATATCCTCTGGTAAAAAGCGAAACAGCAATCTTGGAAATTGAATTCTAAAGCTATTAGTCAGGTCTGACTTGTCCATGATAAAATACGCATATTGTTTAATCGCCTTTTGTATTTCAGATTCCTTGCCAACCAGTGTTGTTCCATTGCTGTCGGAATGAATAGCAGCAGAACTTCCTTCAATAACTGTCTGGATTTGATCTAAATCATTGGAGATCGAACTTTTGCTGACTAAAAATTCCTCGGATAACTGTTGATAAGACACTCGTTTACTTTGCAGCAGCAAATATTCAGCAATTTTCATCTGACGTTCCAGCGGAAACTGGTTAAAGTCAATTGGCTTGGATACTTCCCCGAAGCTTTTCAGTATTTCATCATTGGATACTACTGAATGACTGATACAGATGCCTTTTCTTGGTTTTTTTAAAATCTGAACTTCTTTTTCCTTCAGCTGTACATTCAATTCATCGATATCTTTGTATAACGTTCGATCGGAGATAGATAAAATCTTGGAGTAATGATTTACCGGTAAAAAATCTTTTTGCTCCAGCAGCAGTCGTAATAATTGATGCTGACGTTTACTTATTTCATGCATGCTTTTCTCCTCCCCAGGAAGCGCTTCCTTGTATATGTAATTTATCATGCAAATTCAGTTTTGCCTATCACATCTCGTTTCAAGATTATTCCTGAACTTTCCTAAACAATTCAATAAATGGGCTGAATTCTGGGATTGTATTAAAAATAGCTGATTTGTTTTGGACAATAAAAAACGACTAGACAAAAAACTGCCTAGCCGCTGATAATATAATTAATGTTTACGAGTTGAACATGATTAACTGTTCTTCTTTTCCAGTTTCTTTTCAAATTCTTTCAGATGATCTGGATTTTTTTCTATTTTATAGTTTAAATAGTCCAATGTTTCTTGCATCTCTTCAATTCGTTGAATCAACAGGTCACGTTGCTCAATTAGAAGATCTTTCCGTGCATCCATCGTTTGTTCTCTTCCTTGTCGAAACAGGATACCGTATTCAATTAAGGTTTCAATAGAAACGCCTGCATTACGCATCACTTTTGAAAAATAAACCCAATTCAAATCATACTCTGAAAAGTCGCGGTACCCTTTCTCGTTTCTTGTGACCGGTGGGATAATCCCTACTCGTTCATAATAACGTAAGGTATCAGATGAAATTCCAAATTTTTTGCTTACAGCAGCAATATTCATTATTGATCCTTCCTTTTACAATTATATTTTTGAAAAATCGTGATTGATTATTTCCACAAGCTGGAAAGTCTCGTCTTCAAAGTAATCAAATTTGAGAATACAACAATTTCGTAACCGCTCTTTTTGACTGACAATGCTAGTACGCTCCCAATAGCGCATAAATTGACGACAACTTGCTCCGTGTGAGACGGCTAAAATCGTTTTACCTTCTGAGTTTTTCATGATTTCTGCTAGCGAATCAGCGATTCTTTCTCTGAATGAATGCTCTGATTCGCCACCATAAGGAACAAAAAAATCTCCGTAAGGCAATGGTGGATTAAGAAACTCCGGCTCCCCTTCAAAACGACCAAAATTCCACTCCTTCAAGCCTTTTCTTCTTTGATAAGATAAGTTTGTAACTTGTTCTAGAGTATCAGAAGCGCGTTCTGAGGTTGAACTATAAGCTTCATCGAATTCAATCCCGTTATCTGTAAAATATTTTTTAGCAATCTGTGCTTGTTTGATCCCAGTTTCTGTCAGCGGTGCATCACACCAGCCTTGTATTTTGTGTAGCTGATTAAAAAGTGTTTCTCCATGACGCATCAAGTATAGTGTTTTCTTCATCCCGTTCACCTCAACATCATTGTACACCTTGAAGTCCACTTCATAGCAAGAGAATTTAATTATTGAAAAGATGCTACCCAGTCTTTGATTTGATTTTCACTGTCCTGGACATCATCTCGACTAATCGTTAATCCATTTTCTTCAACATTTGCATCAGGTGACTGTTCTTTTATCGTTTGGATCGTACTTGAGAAACCACTACCTCCATGAGTGTTGAAAGGAATGACTTGCTTACCAGACAAATCCGTGGTTTCCAAAAAAGTATACAAGATCATCGGTAGATCGCCCCACCAATTGGGATAACCTAGAAAAATAGTGTCGTACTCTTCAATATTAGACACCTGCTCTGCAAGCGCTGGTCGAGCATTATCATCCAGCTCTTCTTTTGCAAGGTCAACCAAGTCTTCGTGATCCGTTGGATAAGGAGTTTTAGGTTCAATACGGAATAGGTCTGCATTGGTTTCTTGTTGAATAACTGTCGCAACATACTCCGTATTCCCTAACACCTTTCCGTCAATCACTACGACACTATTTTCCTCTTCTTGCGTCATGTTATTCGGATCTTGTGTTTCTGGTACTGAAAAATAGACCACCAAGGTTTTTCCTAACTCCTGTGTTCCTTCAGCGGCTGAACCGGACTGGTTTGAACTATTTGTATTCGTTGAACCACTTGAACGCGTTTCAGTCGTTTGTTCCTGACATGCTGATAGCGTCATTACTAAAAACAGTCCCATAAAAATAGATGCGATTTTTTTCATACGTTCCTCCTAAATAATATTCTTCATTTTTTGTTGGTCTAAATGCCTCTCAACCAGTCTAAAATTTCCTCTTCACTATCCACTACCTTTGAATCTTCAATAGAAAAGCGACTAATGATTTTCGCATTTGGCAGGAGCTCTTGAATTCTTTCTACCGATTGCCCTTCACCATACCCTGCACTTGTAGAAAATGCCACGATTTCTTTTCCGTCTATCTCATTACCGTGGTCTTGTAAAAAGCGGATCATAGGATTGACTAGTGTCATGGACCAAATTGGATAGCCCAAATAGATTCTTTTATATTGGGACAAATCAGGAATGTCCGTATCAAGTTCAGGAAACTGCCCCGTTTCGCGCTCTTGATCTGCACGTTCGACCGTCTCTTCATAATCAGCGGGATATGGGTCTTTTATTGACAATTCTAAACTATCCGCATTGGTTTCTCTATGAACCAAATGGGCCAGATTTTCGGTATTTCCACTACGAGAAAAGTAAACAATTAGTTCTTGGCTGTCATTGGTAATGATTCGTGTAGGTTCTTCCTCAGAATTTGTATCTTGTCCATCTGATTTCGCTCCTCTTCCATATTGTTCCGTTGGCTGGAGGGTGAATGAGCCTTCTTCATTGTCAATCTTTTTTGTTTGATCCTGTTCGCACCTGGCTAAAAGAAAGAGAAAACTGACCATTGGGATAATCTTCTTCAACTGTTATTTCCTCCTAAGTTTTTATCTATTTTTCAATCATTATTGCACTTGTTTAGTCGGACGGATAATCACTTCATTCCACGAAGCATCCTCTGGAACATCGATGGCTTGTTGGATTGTTGTTGCCACTCGCTCAACTGAAATCCCGAAGTTCTCATAGAATTTTTCATAATTTGCTCTTAATTTCTCATCAGTCACGGAATCAAGTAGTTCTGTATTAATAGCTCCTGGTGAGACAATGGTTACCCGAACGTTCGATTGATTTTGAGCCATTTCTTCTCTCAAAGATTCACTGATTGCACGAACGGCCCATTTGGTTGCAGAGTAAACTGCTCCTCCTGCATGAGCATAGTGACCGGCCACAGAAGAAATGTTAATAATGTGTCCACTTTTCTGTTCATTCATATAAGGAATGGCCGCACCAATTCCATAAAGTGTCCCTTTGATATTGATATCAATCATGTTATCCCAATCGTTTATCCGTTTATCACTTAACATAGAATGAGGCATAATCCCTGCACTATTGAGCAATACATCAATTCTTCCAAAGGTGTCTACTGCAAATTTAACTAATGCTTCTACTTCTTCATTTTTCGTTACATCTGTTACTTGATAGACTGCTTCACCACCGTTTGCCGTGATTTCTTCAACGATTTTTGCAAGGCGTTCTTCTCGTCTAGCACTCAAGACTACTTTCGCACCATTCTTGGCTAGCAGCTTTGCACTCGCTTCACCAATCCCACTTGATGCACCTGTGATTACGATTACTTTTTTTGTCATTTGTATATGCTCCTTTTTCTTCCATTAATAAAATCTAGGTTTGTTCAATTTCTCTGATCCTGGCTCACTAACACCCAAACTTTCGTTTTGATAAAGGACACTATCGCTTTCAATAATATCTGTTATCAATTTGGCAACTGCTTGTCTGCTCACTTGTGCTCCTACAAAGGGTTCCCCTTTTTCGTCAGTTGATAGTGAACTTTCATCGGATCATTGTAAAGCCACGTTAAACGTAAAAGGGTGTAGACTCCTGATGAATTTTCAACACTATGAGCAGATTCTTTTTGTGCTTGTGTTCTAGCACTTAAGCCAATCATTCGATGATTCCACTCACCGAATTCTCCAGCTACTTCATCGTAGATTCCTAAGATAGATGTGCCAATGAAACGAGTAACATGGTTGTCTTTCATCTGATCAAGAATAAGCTGTACTGCTTCAGGATTTCCCATATCATTTAAGTAAATAAGATCAACTCCTGACATAGCAGCAGCGAGTTTCTTTTCATCCAAAAAGTCACCAGATACTAATGTTTCTTTATCGTTGACCTTTTTCAATCGCCTTTCAATATCTCGTGCATATAAAACTAATTCGTATCTTGAATCCTTTTGAAGCGTACTCCGTACTAATTGAGCAATTTGACCGGCTGCACCTAAAATAAGTATTTTCATATAAACCTCCTTTCATTGTTACCATACAGTATGGAGTTAACTACAAGGCAAGAGGAAGATTCTAGTTTTACTTGTTAGCAGTTAATTAATGGATTTAGAAGGTCTAAAATTGATTCTTACTTCAAATAAATTATTTTTGAGGGAGAAAAAGGAAAGCCTATCTCCCTTAAATCACTTTTAGAAATACTTTTTTACGATTTGTAAGCCTAATAAAGTTTTTATACCAAATAATCGAGGACTTCTTTACTGACATATATCTGAACACAAAAAAGCACCTCCAAAAAATTGAAGATGCTTTTTCGTATATTATGCCGGTAAAATTTCCAAGAAAATGCGACATTTTTGTCCTTTTTTGAGTTTCCGACAGCTTTTCTGACAGCAAAAACTAGTTTTAAACACAAAAACGTCTTTCAGTAACAAAGCAAAAACCTTGATTTAATAGGCTTTCCATTCGATAAAACTCTATTTCTTCGGCTCGTCTTCATCCATTTTCGATTCCGACAAGTGGCCTCTAAAGCCCGGTATATCAACACCTTGCATCTCAGAAACAGCCCGTGACAGCAATTTGACAGCAGTAAATCGTAAAAAAATTACACGTCAAATTTGGTAAATTCATCTGCTAGAGATTGGTTTGTTTCAGGATATAGGTGCCCATATTTGTCTAAAGTTGTCTTGATGGACGAATGCCCCAGCCGTTTTGAAACAGCATAGATGTTCTTATTATGCTCAATCAAAAAAGCAACATGGGAATGTCGTAATCCATGTAAATGAATTGATTTCACACCAGCAACCTCGGCCAATTTTTTAATACGTCCCAAAAATGTTTTTGGTGACGGTGGCAATCCATCAAAGGTGAAAACAAAACCTAAATCCTCGCCGATTAGTTTTTGGGTTTCTTGCCATTCTTTCAAATCTTCGACAGTTTGTTGGTCTAGTGTGATAGTTCGGATACTTGAAGCATTCTTCGTATCAGAAAACTCATAATCCGTTCTTGTCCGAATGTAAAGAGATTTATTCACACTACAAGTACTTTTTTTTAAGTCAATATCCGGCCATTGCAGAGCAAAAAGCTCCTCACTTCTGAGACCTGTAACAAACAAAAAACGCATCATTCTTTTGTAGAAAGTCTCCTGAAAATCACAGAGATATGGGCAAGCGTACACCTTTTTAAACTCTTCAACAGTCCAAAACTCTACTACTGAACGTTCTGTTCGAATCTTACCAATCGTATCGACTGGGTTTTCTTCAATCACTTCTAAAACCACTGCACGCTTAAAAATGATCCGTAACTTGTTAAAAATCTGTTTAATATAATTGTTTGATAACGGACGTGTGGTACCCTCTTTGTTCGTAACAGAACACTTTTCAACGAGGTACTGTTGAAACTCTTGAATATGAATTGGTCTGATCTTTTCCATCTGCATGTTTCCGAAATAGGCCAGAGCACGTTTTAACGTCTTGTCGGTTTTTACATAGGTTTTCTCAACTGTACCTAGTTTATACCAAGGAAAGAAGTACTTCTTATAAAAGTCTCGAAACGTAATTCCTTGTAAATAGATATTTTGAGAATCAGAATAATTCTTTTTCAACTCTTCCATGGCTTGTTTTGCCTCTGTCTGGGTTTTAAATCCCCGTCTGGTGGGCTGAATTCTCTTACCAAACCGATCGTACCCTAGAGACAACGAAAAATACCACGTCCCTCGTTTTTCGTCTTTGTACACATTTGAAACTCTTCTCATTGCACTATTCCTCCCAAGAAATATGCAAGACCTCTTCTACAATTGAAATAGGAATTCGTTTTATCTTTGAGTTTCGGTAAAATGAATATCCTTTATTGACGAGAAGTCTCTTGCATTCCTTGAAAATTTTGTCAGCATAGTACTGAGAAAACCCCAAATCAATTATATCTTTTCTAGTAGCTGTCTTCATTATACCGCCTTCCTTCAAAATTGTCTTATCCTCAGCAATGTTTTTCTAGAAATAGCTATCAACTTTTGATGGACTTTTTTCATCTATCAGCTGCTCTGCCAAAGCACATAGGAATCTCACCTCCCCCCAGTAATGGCGGGCCAATTTGGTTACGGAAGTATCATTATCGTAATCACGAGTTCATTTCAGAAACTATCGCTCAAAGGAATATCTTGTCATGGCGAAACTAAATAGAAACTCGTAAGCTACACGTACTGATAGATATACTATTCACTTTTCAAAGAGCATTCGGCTTTTTCAGCCTATGAAAGTCTTCTATTCGAAACTGATAAAAAACTTTCATAGAATGAAAAGGAAAGGGAAAAAATACGTTAGCGAGTTGTATCAAATTCAAGTATCTTTTCAATCAATTTCGTTTCCAGTTGTCTACGCATATATTCATCCATATACATAACCATGCCTTTTTCTTCTTCATAAACGGACTTCATGGCTACTCTTGAAATATAGTTTTGATATTTTGACAGGACAATGGTCATTGCGATTGAATCGCCGGAGCTTGCAGCTTTGATCGTTTCTACTGGTATGGACGGTATATATCGTTTAGTTTTCTTCATAACTTTCACCTAATATCCTGTTCAGATCTTCTAAGGCTTCCTGACGTTGATACCAAACACTTCCAAGACTTTTTCCGACTATTTCACTAATTTCACGATCATTGAGACCGATGAAAAACGACATCAGGATGATCTCTTGTCTAACACTAGCCAATTGTTCAATTGCATTTGCCAATACTTCATTGCCTATTAAAATTTCGATTCCTAAGACAGGAAACTTCCCATTACCATTCAGCCTCGTGTCAGAATAATAGAATTCTGTACCTAGATTTTTTTGTTCCAACGTCTCCATTGAAATTTGACGCTGGCGAAATCTCGCATCTTTCTTTTGAATATTGAATGCTTCATTGCGGACTACTTTCTTACAAAAACTGTCAAACATGTGTTGAATGTGGGTTTCTTTAGAGTCGCCCATAACATTTTCCTCCTCAAAAAAATCATTCAACTCGTTTTCATATCTATCCCTTTCCATTATTACTACAATCTGGGAGTGAGCATTTTTCGAAAAAAGACAAATTTTTTTAAAATAAAAAGGCATACAGACAAGAACTGTCTATACGCCTCACAAACGGATTAATTTATTATCAGAATTATTTTTTATTATTCAAAATATCAACATGCCATGAAGCTTATGAGTTACTTACAATCTAATTACTCAAGTGAAAGGTGAAATCTGAGTTATCAAAAACGCTTATTTCAGATTTACTTGTCTAAAGTTGCCACAAAACGTTCTTTAAACTTCAAAAATTCTTCGATGTTCATCACTATATGGTAAAGACGTACTTTACTAATAAACTCCTCACGAGTCGTAGATAAGTTGTTTTGTTGAATGTATAGAATCAAATCAGCTACTTTACGCAGCTGGATTAGAGGAGAATTCATTTTAGACAAATCGTCAATCATCGAATCAAGAAACTCAGCTACAATTTGTGAATCACTTTGAAATACTCGTATATTTTTCATCTCATAATGGAGATTATGGAGCACACCGCTCTGTTGCAGACGCATTTCAAAATAATTCACATAATAATGATCTTTTCGTGGAAGACGGTTTTGTTGGTATTGAAAAGCAATCGCCGTATATCCTAAGATGTCTTTTTCCAGCTGAATGATGTCTTCCCAAACTTGATTGTTAAGTGTGGGATCTTTCAAATAAGCAGAAAGTTTATAAAAAATTTTCTGCATTTCTCGATCCGTAGACTCCACTGCCTTTTCTAAGTATTTCTTCTGACTTTCACAATTTTGAAAATTATTGACGACAATGGCAATCACTAGCCCAATCAACAATAATGAAAACTCATTAACTAGATTTTCGATTGTAATTATTTGATCTGGCGCTCGCAACAAATGACTCACCACGACTGCATTTCCCGAGAGTGTTTTGAGCAAATCACGTAAACTCAAGGCAAAAGTCAGAACGACCATAACGATGCCATAAGCAACCCACTCCGCACTAATCACTGAGTTCATTAGCCCGCATAATACCACGGTTCCAATAAATGTGATTATACGATGCAATCCTATACGCAGAGTCTCGGATCTTGTGGAAGCAATAGTTAGCAACGTGATGATGCCCGCTGATGAAGCATATTCCAATTGCAAACTTTCCGCTATATAGATTGATACGCCACTACCAATACCAATTTTTAATGCATACAATAGATGGTTCCATAGAGCCAACCGTTGAATCATCTCAGGCCTCCATTTCTTGGTTAATGCAACGTGTAGCGAACATACTCTAACGTAACTCCGTTTCCAAAGGATGCAGATAATAATCCTTATTATTTTTATTCTCCAATTTATTCAGAATAAATACTATAATCTCAAAGGGTAGTCTTTCAGATTACCCCTTTGAGATTATTACAATGCAACCATTTTAAATAATTTAAAGGAGCATCTACAATCAAGATAACTCTGTAATCACTCTTCTCATAGTAGTAATTGCTTCTTCTGGTAATGCGTTATACCCTTCCCTTTCCGAATTTTGATTCAAAATAAAGGTTAATCGGCTTTCCATCCGCTCTCTTAAAGCTTTCATATATTTCGCATCATCAAAATTTACTTCAAAACCTTCTAATGGTAGATAATTCATTCCTGAAATTGGACCGAAAGAGACAAACTTTGCTTGTTTTTCCACAATTTTTTCAATTGAAGAAAGAGTATCTTGTGGAGTGACTTTTTTACCTTGATAAAATCCGGTATTTAAGATATAACAAGCTGTCTGATTTTTATTAAAAAGCGTTTTGAAATCTTCAAAATCTTCTCCTAGTGGGTAAACTCGAAATGGATTAGCGAAAGGTTCAATCACCAAGTTATCTCGATCTTTATTATCAACAATATTTTCAGCTGTAGAACGTTTTGTAGCCAAAGTTAAACCAAAGACTGCCGCCAAAACCGAATCATCAATCTTCACTACTGGAGGCAACGTATCATCTTTCATAATCCAGAAAATCGCATCAAGAGATGAACATAGATGGTCTACTCGATTTGGCGTCACATATCGTGATTTCACCGTTCGCCCATTTCCATTTCGTATATCTTGAGTGACAATGACTTTCTTCCCATCATTATCTAACGTCACGCCAACATTTTGACAAGTCATAAAGAAATTGATCGCTGGATCCGTCAAAGAATAATCTTGTGTCTTATCAAAATAGGACGGCTCTAATGCTGTGGTAGAGCCATCTAATTGATTAATGACAAATGCATCATCGTGAAGTACCTTTATTTGGTATTTATCATTATGCTCGGCCAAAGTAATTGTGGATTTTCCAGAACCAGAGAGCCCAAAAGCCGCCATGGTAAATTTTTTATCTGAGAATTGATATTCCTTCATCCCACCGTGACACGCTACATACCCATTTCGATGAGCGATAGACCATGCCAAAGTCAGAGTGGCTTTTTTTAATTCTCCAAAATATTTTAAACCTAATATAGCTGCTACATTGTGTTCTGAATCAAATAGTGCTAAACCATGAGGAAAAGCTGGATGTGTCCAATCCGGATCTGCATACAAATAAATATCCGTCTCAGGATAATTCTTAGAGTCTTGGTACAGCGCTCGCCATTCCTGATTCATAATTTGGAAATTCAAAAGATAGGAGTAGAAATTCGTCTCGTAGTTTTCTGGTAATATAAGATGTGCTTTTACCATGAAATCCTTATCCAACCCTACCACGACTTCTCCTGCATAGAACTTCTTATGAGTTCCTTGGGCCAAAGCATCTCGCAATACGCCTTCATATAAAGTCTTGTCGATTCCTGGTTGTCCAATGACACGACGAGCCGATGCAGTTCGTCCAGTGACTTTTCCATCATTAAAAACAATTACTTTAGCATCCTCTGGTAAGCCTAGATCAGTTGCATGACTTACAGGCATGTCCGTAACAACAGCACCGGGCGCCTTCCTTGCCAAATCATAAGCGCTAGCTAAATCGCTAATAACCTCGACATTATTGCCATAAAAAGCACTTTCTATAATTGTTTTAAAACTAGAAAATGCCTTATTCTCTATCGTGATTTCTTCATGTGAAAATGTACCAACACTTGCCATATCGTGATTCCTCCTAAATCCAATCCAAAGCGTTCTTATATCTCTAAAACTTTTCCAATAAGATAAGATAGAATTTCTCATCTTTCAAAAATGTTTCATATTCTATTCTCGTAGTCTAGTAATTCAAAATTTAATAACACCCATCCATAATAAACCAAAAAAAGTCCCCACCCTTAGAACATCTATCAAAAGTAGGGACCTTTCATAATAACAATTCAGTTAGGTCATTTCAAATTTTTCAAAATCAGTTAATGTCCAACGTAACCGAAACTTTCTGAAGCGGAACATCATAGAATGGATTTTCCCGACGTCCCAGAAAATCACGTGCTTGTTCTGGAAAAAGAGCATAACTTAAAATATCTTCTTCAGACTTGGCATATTGAGATATTTCAGTCTCCGAATGCTCTAATCCAGGTTGTAGTAAATCCGCCGGCCGTTGAGTAACAACCGCCTCATCTCCAATGATTTGCTGACGAATTTCTGAAGCAATCGCAACCGGTGATTTGCCATATAGGCCTCTCACATAGTCTTTGATTTCTAGAGGCACATTTTTGTAGCGCTCTCCAGTAAGCACATTCATCACCGCCTGGGTCCCTACCATTTGCGAAAGAGGTGTGACCAGTGGGGGAAAGCCCAAATCAGCCCGTACTTTTGGTACCTCCGCCAATACTTCCTCATAGCGTTGTTCCAGACCTAACTCTTTTAACTGACTCAATAAGTTAGACAACATCCCCCCAGGAACTTGATAAATCAGTGTTTTGGGTTCGGTATCTTTGACCTTTGCATTCAGTAGGCCCTCTGCCCGAAAACGATCTCGAAGCGGATTAAAGTATTCGGCAGCTTCATTGATTTTTCCTAAATCGAGTCTTGTATCATAGCCCAGCTCCTCAAAGGCCAAGGCTAAGGATTCCGTGGCTGGTTGACTGGTTCCTCCCGCAAAGGAAGAAATAGCTGTATCGATAATATCTGCCCCCGCTTCAGCGACTTTCAAATAGGTCATTTCCGCAATTCCACTGGTCGCATGAGTATGAACATCGACTAGCAATTCCGTGGAATCTTTAATCTGTGATACCAACTCGTACCCTTTCTGTGGCGTGAGTACTCCTGCCATGTCTTTGATACACAGGGAGTCCGCCCCTATTTTGGCGATTTTCTTGGACAATCCACGATAATAATCGATGGTATGAAAATCACTAGTGGTATAAGAAATCGCAACTTGGCAATGGCCCCCTGCTTCCTTGGTAGCAGCGATTGCTGTTTCCAAATTACGCAAATCGTTCAAAGCATCAAAAACGCGAATGATATCAATGCCGTTTTCAATCGATTTCGTGATAAACGCTCGAACGATATCATCGGGATAATTCTTATAGCCTAATAAATTTTGTCCCCGGAGCAACATTTGCAATTTGGTGTTTTTGACTTCTTGTCGGATGGTGCGCAGACGTTCCCACGGGTCTTCATTTAGAAAACGCAGGCAGGAATCAAAGGTCGCGCCACCCCAAACTTCCAAAGCATGATACCCTGCTTCGTCTAAGGTTTGGAGAACTGGGGTCATCTCAGCGGTAGTCATTCTCGTGGCGATTTGGCTTTGTTGCCCATCTCGTAATACAGTTTCTGTGAAGCGAATACGTTTTTCCAATGATTTCATCCCCTATTTCTTTACTGGAAACATTTTACTTAATAAGATGGAAGCCAAGTAAATAATGAAAATGACGATAAACACGCCACCCCATCCGAATACAAGCAATTCAAGCGATTTTAGTAAAGCTTCTGACATTTTATTCTCCTCCTAAGCGAGCAGTGCTAACAGCAAACCACCGGCAATTACCGAAGCAATCTGACCAGAGACATTGGCTCCTGCCGCATGCATTAAAATGAAATTTTGCGGATCTTCTTCCGTTGCCATCTTTTGAATCACTCGACTGGACATAGGGAATGCGGAAATACCCGCCGCCCCAATCATCGGATTGATCTTTTCTTTGCGGAATAAGTTAAGCAATTTGGCAAAGAGCACACCGCCTACCGAATCCATCACGAAAGCCACGAGTCCTAGCCCGATGACCATTAAGGTATCCACTTGAAGAAATTCTTCGTACTGCATTTTTACGGAAATCGACAAACCGAGTAAAATACTAATAATATTCACCAATTCATTTTGTGCAGTGATTGATAGCCGATCCAAAACACCACATTCTCGTAATAGATTCCCAAACATCAAGAAACCAACTAAGGGTAAGGAAACCGGCGCAATCAATCCCGCCACAATCGAAATCACGATTGGAAAAAGGATTTTCGCAGTTTGGGAAACTTCCCCAGCTTGATAGCGCATGCGAATCTTACGCTCTTTTTTCGTGGTCACGGCTTTGATAGCTACAGGTTGAATGATTGGTACTAGTGCCATATACGAATACGCCGCTACCATGATTGCCCCCATATATTTCGAATTCAGCGTATTTGCCACAAAGATGGAAGTTGGCCCATCCGCTGCCCCGATAATTCCGATAGAAGCCGCATCATTTAAATCAAATCCTAATAGGACGGCCATGATAATCGTGAAGAAAATGCCAAACTGAGCTGCCGCACCAAACAGTAATAAAAAGGGATTTTGCAGCAACGGGCCAAAATCAATCATCGCTCCAATCCCAATAAATAGAAGCAATGGGAATAACTCGGTACTAATTCCTATATCAAATAGGACTTGAAACGGCCCTGCTTCTCCCCCAGCGCTTAACACCCCAGAATTTGGGAAATTCACTAAAATAGTCCCCAGTCCCATGGGTACGAGCAAGGTAGGTTCGTATTCTTTTTTGATGCCCAAATACATCAAAATTCCACCGATAATCATCATGACAATTCGTCCGGGCTCTTGGCCCATGCCTTGTAGGCCTTGAACTAACGTTTCCACTGTATACCTCTCCTTTTTAAGCTATGCCGATTAATGAATCACCTGGATTCACCATCTCACCTTGTGCGACTGCGATTGCTTCCACGACACCTGCTTTATTCGCAACAATTTCATTTTCCATCTTCATCGCTTCAAGAATCAACAATGGCTGATTAGCCACAATTTCATCCCCTACATTGACTAAAATTTTCAGAACAGTCCCTGGCATTGGCGCGGTGATTACCTCACTGGCCGCTTTCATCTCCCCAACAGCTTGACTGGTAACTGGAGCACTTGCTTCTACTGGTACAGGTGCCGCTTGAACTGGTGGCTGAACTGACTGAGCTGGTGCAGCTAATGATGCGGCTTGGGCGGGAGTACCGCCGATTTCTTCCATCTCCACTAAGTACTCTGTGCCATCGATGGCAATCTTAAATTTTCGTAACATCTTGATTCTCCTTCTCGATTTTTTTAACGATAAATCTGCTGGTGGGGGCATCTTGGGCAGCGATTGCCGTGGCAAGTACCGCAACACGCTGAAGTTCGGGATTTCTTTGCCAAGCCTTCTTCAAGGCAAAGCGACTAGTAGGATTGTCCCCAGCTCCTATCGCCCCGGCCACAAGACTTAAAAGCAACAATTGATCTGGCTCGCATTCGACATATTTCGGTAACGCAACGTAAGGAGCCGCTGGTTGCATTGATTCCTCCACGGCCTGCTCGTCAAGGCGCTTTTTCTTAAAACGCTGTAAAAAGTTCATTCTTTCTCTCCCTTTGAATAAGAAAGGAAGCCATAAACGATATACCCGTGGCATAACGAATATAACTTCCAACTCAACAACTAAATTGGTAAAGCACCGGTTAAGGCATACACAACTAAGTAAATAATCAGAATTGGCCAGCAGTACTTCACGTATTTCTTCTGGAAATCAACAAAGTTCATTTCAGTGGAATCCGTCAGCATGAACAAAGCCGGAATGACCGGTGAAATCAACCGGAATGATTGACCTACCATAGAAGCCACAGCAGCTTGGAGTGGTGTAATGCCATACTGCTCCATCACTTCTCCCACTACTTTGGCAATCCCAAAGTAGAAAGCATCCTGAGGTAAGAACGTAATCGCCGGTGCCGAAATAACAGCATAGATTGGTGCCATGTGTGCTCCTAGCCCATCTGGAATAATCATCGTCATTCCGGAAGCCAATGCGGTCGCCATGCCACTGCCGGATAAGACTCCGGAGAAAACCCCAGCAGCAAAGGTTGCCAATGCAGGCGCTAACGCATCGGAAGCGATTGCATCTATGCGTTCATTAATAATGCTGACTTTCCGATAGTTCACCGTCAAGACAATAGCGCTACCAATCATGAATAGCACAGCACCATGGGCGAAACCTTGAATCAATAAATACAAAATTCCGAGGGTCAAAAGCAAATTGAACCAAAATAGTTTCGGCCGTTTCAACTCGGGATCTTTCGCCCGAATACAATCCAGCATTTTTTCCATCATCACGTGATCAATGTCCGCATCCGCTCCATTGCACCAACCTAACCGCTTGCGTTCCTTTTTCCCTAAACGATAAGCCAAGAAAATTGCAAAGATTTCGGCAGCTAATAAACCTGGTAATAAAGCGCTGAACAGTTCATTAATCGGCACTTCCATAGCTGTACTGGCCGCAATGGTCGGTCCACCCCAAGGAAGTTGATTGAAAATCCCAATAGGCGTCACAATCAAGATTGCCAAATAGCTAAGCTTCATCCGCATCGACCGATACAGTTCTACAAATGCAGCCACACAGATAATAATGGTCGTTGTGGTATCACCATTCATCGTCACCACGGTGGCCGTCAATACAGTGGCCATAGTGACTTTCAACGGATCTCCTTTCGCCTTCTTAATGAAGAACTCGCATAAGGGGTCAAACAAGCCCACGTTCAGCATCAAATCGAAGTACATTACCGCAAATAATATCAACAGCCCCGGAGAGATGACCCCCATACTGACTTTGGCGGTTTCTGGATCGACTTTGTAAAACAGAGCATCGGTAATCCATTGAAACAGGTCGGCAAACGTCGAGTTCGTCAGCAGTACCACTAGCACCCCGAAAAACAGGGGCACTAGGGTCAAGGCGCCGACAATCGACAGTTTATTTTTCGATAGCAAGAATATAAAGGTTACAATCATTAACAATGCTAATACTAACAACAAACGAATCACCTCTTATTTCTGTTAATGGTTACTTGATGAAGCGCACTTCCTTACAGATGCGTTCAATCTCAGCTTCTTTGCGTCTATTGAACTCAACTTTGTTTTGTTCAAAAAGATTGCTGCCTTCTGTATCGATGGAGACAATCAGCGGACCGTAGTTTTTCACTTCATTGACCCAAAGCGTTTCCGGCATTCCCAAGTCTTTCCACTGAGCGTCCACGATTCGTTCCACTTTTTCTGCTGCATACACCGCATTGCCTGCTGGATAAACCAAATGCAAGGCTTTGTATTTCTTACAGCCAGCTTCTGTCCCTGGTCCCATGCCACCTTTACCGACAATCAAACGAACGCCGGTTTCCTCGATGAAAGCTTCTTCAAATTTTTCCATCCGCATGCTGGTGGTTGGTCCTACCGAAATCATTTCATACTCATTGTTGCCGTGGTCCTTAACGATGGGACCTGCATGAAGAATGGCCTTGTCCTTTACATCCACTGGTAATGGTAGTCCCTCTTCTACAACCCGCCGGTGTGCCACATCTCGGCAAGTAACTAAAGTTCCTTCTAAATAAACAATATCGCCAATCCGGATATCCTTGATGTCCTCAGCAGATACCGGTGTTTTCAAATGATATTCTTTCATGCTTACTCTCCTCATTTCTAAAAATTACGTTAATTAAAGAGCTGATAGTCTTTTTGCAATGGTAAGGTGTAATTTAAGTCTTTGTCGAAGTTAATCTTTCCTCGTCGGTGAGACCAGCAGCCAACGTTCACGGCTACTCCGATTACCGATGGATGGCGGGCAGTGTTATTGATGTTCACTCCCATAACGGATTTCTTTCCACCAAAGCCCTGAGGCCCCAAGCCAATGTTGTTGATGCCATCTTCCAATAACCGTTCCATCTTTGCGGCATTTGGGTTTTCGCTCACGCTGTCAACTTCCCGCATTAAAGCCAATTTTGAGTTCATGGCCGCCGCTTCCACGGAAGTCCCAATCCCTATTCCCACAAGCAGTGGCGGGCAAGCGTTGATTCCGTAACTAGTCATCTGATCCATCACAAAGCGTACGACGCCTTCGTATCCTTCCCCTGGCATCAAGACTTTTGCGGCCCCAGGCAAGCTACAACCGCCCCCAGCCATGTAGACGTACATTTCCATCTCGTCCCCGTCGCCATCAATATCCGTAAAGATACTTGGCAAGCCAGTACCGATGTTTAGTCCGGTATTGTATTCGTCAAAGGTTTCCACCGCATTGTGACGCAAAGGGGCTTTTTTCGTCGCTAGATACACAGCTTCTTTTAAGATGTCCTTTAATTCACCTAAAAGTGGAAAATTGGAACCACATTTGATGAAAAACTGAAGTGCCCCAGTATCTTGGCAGCTAGGTCGGTTCAGTTTTTCCGCCAACATTTGGTTTTCGCGCATTGTGTCATAGACAAGCTGTTGCAATGGATCTACCTCGATTTTTGACAGTTCGTCTAGCTTCTTGGTCACATCATCCGGAAGTCTTCTCCCTACGACGGTGATGTATTCCACAAGAATGTCTCTCATCTTCTGTGCTTCAGGAGAAAGTACTTTTTCTTCATAAGTGTATTTCATTGTTTCTGCCTCCTAACATTTTCTATATTATGGCTTGAAATAGCTTTCTAAACTATCCAATTCTTCTTTACTTCTCTGATAAAAACACAATCAGACTTCCATAAAAAAGAACCTTAAGTAAGCAAAGCAGCATAAGAAAAATAGGGGGAAAAACAAGTGCTATTAACAACTTTGTATTCGTTTTCATTTTATACGAAACAAAAAACGGGCTAACCACATTTTTGTGATTCGCCCATTAAAAAGATGCACTCACTTCACTATTCGACGAAGATTGGTCATCAAGTCATAGTATTTTTCTTCGTATTCTTTACTACTACAGTTCACGCAAGGATTTTGAAAAGAATCATCGTATTGTTGATAGCGAATCAATTTTTCTTTAATAGCTGCCTGCTCCTCGTCCAAGTTTGCCTTAAAGTTGCGATCGATTTCTCGAAGATCAGAGTCAATCTGTTTCCGGTATTCTGAGGGAGTGGTACCGAAATGCTTTCGAAAGGCCTTGTTAAATGACTTCACATCACTAAAGCCATTTTCGAAGGAGATGGTCGCCACCTTTTTAGTCGTCATGGCCAACTCTCGGATTCCTTTTTGCAGCCGACAACGGGTCAGGTATTCATAAAAATTGATGCCTAACTCGATTTTAAAAATCTTAGAGAGATAGGTCGTGGAATAGTTGCATTCCTTCGCCAATTGTTCCAAGGTCAGCTCCCCACTACAGTTTTCTTCGATGTACTGAATGGCATGATCCAAGAATATCCGCTTCTGGCCCACGGAGTAACCACCCTGCTTAGTGTCTGACGTAAAAAATTCAAATAAAATCTCGGCAATCTTAAATAGCAAGGCATTGTTTTTCAACTTACTAGTCCTTTTTTCATTATTAAGTAATTGTAGTTGGGACAAGTCTTTGCGCAACAGTTGAAAGAGCGGATTGCGGGGTTCATCACTGGAGTTTAATTCAAATCGTCCTTCCGAAATATCGATCCCTTGGGAAGAAAAAAATTCTGGAGAAATATGTAGTCTCATGGCGATGCTGTTCGGCACCGTCGCGAATGTCGCATGACCACAGTTCGAGTTAATCACTAGCAAGTCATTTTCGTCTAAGGAAAAGCTTTGCCCATCCACATTGACCTCAATCTTCCCCGTAATCAACCAAAGCAGCTCAATCTCTGGATGCCAATTATAATGATAACTACCGATACGGTACAACAGCTGATCATAGGCGATTTTCATATTATCAAAGAGATATTCTTTTCGAATTTCCACGGTGTTTCACTCCTGTCGTTTAAAGAAGGTAGTTAACTATGTCTCTTACATTATCGTTCTCCTCTATAGTAAAAGAAATCAAGCGTTTTTGCTACCTAATTTCGCATAATATCGATCCACTATTATGACAACACTAAAAAAGACCCGACACCAAGCCGAGTCTTCTCCCTTCTATTGCTCGCTCCTCCCCCGGAAGAACTCCTGCAACTCTCGAATCACCGCTGTCTCCAAGTAACGCAGGTGCATCATACCGCTACCGCTGCTTTTTTAATCGCCAGCTCCACACTGCCGATACCTTTTTTCGCCATCCAAAGACTGCTGTTGACGGAAAACGCCTGGAGCTTGTTTTTCTCCACATAGGTCAACTGCCGGGTCAGCATCAGATAGCCCTGGATGCACAGGCGATGTCTGCTCTGAATCTGGTAGCCTTGATAATGACTGTCTAGCCAGCAACCAATCAGAATCAGCACAATCCCTGGCGCCAATACCCCGCCAATCCAAGCATTAAAGAAGAAACTGCCAATACAAGGAATCAGTAACAGCAAGAAACAGCGGCTAAAATACCAAAGCCAGCCTCGACCGCAATACTGCATGGTGCTAATTACTTGCAAGCCGATTCAAAACTGTCAGCTATATGTTACATATTTTATTGTTGTAGAATTGATGAATTTTTAGTAGCCTCTCATCACCAATTTACTACCTACCCATGCAGGGCTGAAATCGAGTAGGAGGTGAGGGATTAGCTCCCTCACCGACCTCTCACAGCACCGTGCGTACGGTTCCGTACACGGCGCTTCGGTAAATCAGTCTTTTGGCTGTTAATTTCGGTTCTATAATATTTCGTGTTGGTGGAAAATCGAAGCCGATTTTCTGCCAACACTTTTTTCTCGTATTCAAATCAAAAAGAGACTCACATTTGGTAAAATTAGTCGACTAAAACAATACCCTACCAAAGGAGTCTCTCAATGGATAATCATACTAGAAAATTACTTGGATTAACAGATAAATCTTTACAATTTGAAGAAGAATGGTTAGTTGTTGGGCAATCGCTTGTTGAACCACTCGGTCTACGACAGTGGGGATACCTAACGGTCTTTGTCCACCACCAGACTTTGGGATGTGAACTCGTTTTACTGGTTTTGGACGATAGGTTCCTTTTCGTACTTCTTCCAGAATTACTTGTCCATATTTAGCAAAGTAAGCTTCAATTTCATACACCGTCATATTGTCTATTCCTGGTGCGCCTTTATTACTCTTGACTCGCTCTTTTGCCATTTCAAAGTTACTTTCATCGGCTAGCTGTTTTGGGTTTTGATGATCAACCAATCGCTAGTCTAACTTACCCAGAAATTACTACAATCCGGCAACCAATTGAGGAAATGGGGGCCTTAGCTACTAAGACTCTTATCTCGAGCATTGAAGGGAACCCACCAATAGAAATGCTAACACTTAAAACACAATTGATTATTCGTGACTCTGTTTGATAGATAGAGATGTCTTTCTCAGCAACACATAGAAACTCGACTCGAATGTCTTACTCAGAGTCAATAATTCTCCAGTTCCCATCTTTTTGTAATCCCAATTCATACTGAAAGCAATTTGTTGTTTTTGATAAATCATCAAGATACTCTACATCAACTTTCACTTGTACATTTTTTTCATTTTGTGTATAAATTGGATTCACTAATTCCACAAATTTTAAGTTCGTATTGATTAGTTGCATTGTCCCATCTTCAACATAATATTCTAATTCCTTTTTGGATGCTGTTGGATAGAGTTTGAAAAATGTTCCTAAAAACTCAGTGATTTCTTCCGCGGTTTTGGCATTAATATCTGAATCAGTTTCAACTTGTTTTGCTTGGTAATTGGCTTTACCTGGTTTTGCAATCATAGTCGGCAAGCTTGTCACAATATGGTTGCCTTTTTTATCCTCATGGATTGCCACTCGATACGCAGAAGAAATTTGTTGCGCTTTTTTTCCTTCTGTAACCTTTTGATTGATTAAAATGGAGACTATAAATTCTTCTGAGTGCTTCTCAACATCTAGTATTTTTACTGATTGAACTTCGGAACTAGTGGGAATATCCACTCGAACCATATCTTGACTTAAATTCAACCCTTCCTCAGTCAGATATTGATCAAGATTTATCATTCTCTTTTCAATGATTTCTTTATCATTTTTCCATGAAAAATACTCTTTGGCAAAATCCATTGTGAAGTTCTCAACACCAGAAGTGTTCACAATTTTTTCTTTCACGACTACTTTCTCGTGGGTCGTGTGCTGATCAATCGCCGTGAAGTTTTTATAGATACCAAAAGCGAGGCTACAAAACAGTAAAAGCCAAAGGGCAAGCACCATTTTCCGATGCTTACCCACTGAAACTATTCTTTCCTTCTTCTTTTTAGCAGTCTTCTCTTTTTTATTTCGTTCAATTTTTATCTTCATGTTCATTCCTCTTTTCTCTCATTTGTATCTGCTAGCTCCGATAAGATGCTGCTGCCAATAGTTATCTGTAAGATTCGTCCATCCCACCGGATCCCCCGCATGAAACATTCGGTTCTCTCCTGCATAAATACCGACATGGGTGACATAAGTTCCTGCATCATAAGTTGAGTGAAAGAAAATCAAATCGCCTGGCTTGGCATCTTTTAGGTCAATATGAGTCATGGCATCATACTGATCCTGCGCCACCCGTGGAAGTTTCAGACCAACTTTGGCGTAACACCACTGGGTCAAGCCACTACAATCAAAACCAGTTGTGGGACTCGATCCACCGAATGCATAGGCAGTGCCTTCATATTTAAACGCTTCATCAAAGATCTTTTGTACTGTTTCATCATCAAATTTACTGGTGGTGAGATATTGTTTCACCAACAAACAATAAAACATATTCCCATAATTATAGCGCCAGCCACCATTTTCCTTAATGGCAATTGGATTGGGATAATCCACTTTTTGGCCGCCTGATTTTTCCTTTGAAAAAGATTCGGCTAAAGTAAAAGTGTGCTTCTTCCCATTTTTGGCGACATGATCCAAATAGCCGCCACCGTAGTTATAAGCCTGAATGATACTATCTTGGTCACAGCCCAATTCTTTGGAGCGCTTAACCAAAGACGAAAAATAGAGACATCCTTGTTTGATGGATGCCTCGGTACTTAATGAATTCGGTGGCAAGCCAGCTGACTCAGAACTTTGCATGACATCTTCCATTGTGCCACCAGATTCAACTTGGATAATTGCCAAAAGAATCGGGACATAGTCTGCTATATCTGATTCTTTGGCATACTTTTCTACCAGTGACCGATGTTTTAATACTTCTTCTGAGACACTACTGCCACCGGGAGAGGTACCAGAACTGTTGCTTCCTTCACTATCCTCACCAAATAATAAGCCGACACACATCAAGATGCCCATAAAAGAAATCGTCAGGATTGCCAACGAGATTGTACTCAAATTTCTTATGGTCATTTAGTCTCACCCGGCCTTAGTTTTGGAGGATGACTCACTCTTTTTTGTACTTTTCGATTGCCTGCTTTTGCAAGAATAGATCGCTTCTTCGCCTGTTGGATAGGAGTCACTTTTCTTACTGGTTGATTATTTTCTTTCGTACTCAATTTTTGATTTGAGAGTCTTCTTTTGATTTCAGGATTCGAATTCATTTTTACAATTCGATTGGCTGGTACATTCTTTGGTATCTTACTTTTCTGAGATTTGGATTCCTCTTTTATCGGAACATTGCTCCTACCTTTTCTATGACGATTTGCTGAATTTCCCAATACTTTCCGCTTTTCAGCCATTTTTTCATCTCTACGTTGTCGTTGTTTTTCTCGCAACTCCGCTCGATTCGCTTTTTCTTGGACAAGTCCACGCTTGAATTCTTCTGGTGCTTTTTTCGTCTTTTCGATTTCTTTATGCAGATTGTATTTCAAATTAGTTGGTGTATTCCTTACTTGATCCTTTACTTGTTGTGCTTTGGCTTTTACCATTGATTGGGTATCTAGTCCCTTGCCGATTTTTCTTCCGGCCAAATTCATTCGAGATTGTTTCTTATTTTTTGAGATTGGATTTTCCTTATTCGGGTCAGATATTACCTCTTTATTGTTAGATAATGATGGATTCTTTCGTGGAGAACAACCAGAAGACTTCGATCTGGTTTTTGATTGATCTTTTGCTAGTTTCCCACCAACTGCTGCACCACCACCAAAAGCCAATGTTCGCCCAACATTTCGATTAAGTTGCCGTAGTTTACGATTCATCAACATTTGCGGTTTCCGCATGACACGTCTGCCCATTGACTGGCTATCATTGCTTTGGAGGTTGAACATACTCATAATGACCCCCAATTTGAAATAAATCCCGGCAAAAGTCACAATTTGCAGAAATGCTACCATAAAGAAGGGATAGGTCGCTGAAATATTGAAAAACATGGTAGAAATACTGAATGCCGTGGTGATAACCAAGGTCACTCCCGCTCGCATCATAATCGTATTGAATAAGCGAATAATCGCCTTTTTCCCCAAACTTTCATAAGTTGGCAACATCGACAATAAAAAGCTAATAGGTAGAAACATCGCAAAGATAATGAAGAGAATTTGTGAAAACAACATAATTCCTGTCAGAAGAAAGACAAAGAAGGAAATCCCAATATTGAACAGCACCAAAAAAATCACGGTCCCTAAGCGGCTCATGGTCTTGGTTATACTTAGATTCGCATTGTCATTGTCTTCAATCTCCGCTTTGACCGCTTCTTCCCGATCCTTGCCCTTGTTTTCATCCGGACTCACGGATAGAATCTTGTTGACCCGATCTTCGCCAATTTCCTCTATATTGGAATCATCAAATTGCAACAAGAGCCAAGGTTGTTGGACTTGGATGGAAAACAAACTATCACGAATCAAATCCACGCTATCTTTTCCTTGGCTTTCTGAATTGGGTACCACAATCTCCGTTCCGAGGCTAAGAGCCGTCTCGCTAACATCTGAGCTAAAGTCATTGATTTTCGTAATATAGGTAGGCGCATAGGCAATAAAGGAGCCCGAAAGTAGAAAGATTACTACAAAATTTACTACTCCTCGAACTGCCTTTGTAGTTTCTCTCTTGAGTAAGCCGGTATACGCCACATAAACTCCTAATGCCAAAATCATCAATAACAGAAATCCAAAGTAGAATCCCGAGGTCTGTAATCCATTTTCAGTAATACCAGCTAGCGTCTGGATATTCTTCCCAATACTTTCTGCCGTATCTGAAATGAAATCTAACTTATAGGCTTCTTGAACCACATAACCAGTGGCATTCGATAAATACAAACTAACGGTCCAAATAAAATTGGTAATGGCATAAAGGCCATACATCACGCTCTTGCCTAAGCCATCACCCCAATTCCAAGGCAGCCAATCCCAAGAACTATCTACAAAAAAATCAAGTTGATAGTTGTTCAAGGAATATTGGGAGTAGAGATTTCCCGCTTCCACCGTATCATCGACTAATCCCGTTGCTTCTGCCACCGTCCCGACTAAGCTCAAAAGAATGATAAGAGAAAATAGGCAAACTAAAACAATTCCCACAATTCGAAAAAGTTTCTTCTTCATCCCTTCACTCCATTCTCTCTTGAACCGGTGGACGAGTATCAAAAGCATGGAAGAGTTCTTCAAAGACTGGATGAACTTGGACTACGCCTACTCGACCGTACAAGTCTTGCATCAAGCATTGACCGTTTTCCAAATCTCGCAGGCGTTTTTGGTTGCTTTCATCCTCTTGATCCAATCCAAAGAATTCCAAGGTCTTCTTGATTTCATGAATATCGGTACTGCGAAAAGCAAACTTTAGCCCAATATTGTTCTTCAAGCGCTCATCCAGTAAATCATCACTGTTTTGCGTGACAAAGTAAACTCCGGCATTCATGGCCCGACCAGCACGCACTAATTTATTCGATAACGTTTTTCCTTGAGCCACTTGAAGAAACGACCATGCTTCATCCAGGTCCACAATTTTGAAGATTTCTCGATTACTATGAATAAAGTCCAAAGCAAAAGTGGATATAACAATTAGCATGGAGACACTAAGCAATTCCATGGTGGTGTATTCTTCAAAAGTCGTTTCCGCATCGGGTAAAACCAGATCCGCCACTTGGATGATATTCAGCTGTTTGTCTAAGCTAATCGATTGGGTAATCGAACCATCTGAGAAAAGTAAATGGGCAAAATCATAATCAGTAAAGGACTCAATATGATCCGCGATATTTTCTGCGACTGGTGATTCGTCTTTACGCAATTCAGTGATGACTTGTAATAACCCTCGCTGATTGCTCTGGGTAACCGTTCGAATGGCCTTGCGTAAAACCGGAAACTTCTCCCCATCTCGACTGGAAATTCCTGTTAAGAAAGTCAGAATATCAATTGCTAGACTTTCCGAGTCCTTCTTTTTCTTCATAATCACATAGGGATCAAGTAGGCCTTGATTTTCTGGCTTACTAGTCAAGTTGAGAATATTAATCTCCTCCGTAATTTCTGGCAAGGTTTCTTTCCAGCCACCACGCTCCCCTTTTGGATCGACAATCACGGCTTGACCACCAAAAAGGACGGCATAGTAGACTAAGAGATTGTTACTAAAAGATTTCCCACCACCAAGAGAACCAAGGAAAGCGGCGGCTAGTGCATTGGTTACTGAACCTTTTACCCCTTGTGAGGCCAATGCCGGTTTCAGGTAAACATTACGCCCCGTATCCACGTTGTAACCAAAGTAAATTCCTTCTAACTCGCCTAGCATCTGAGTAGCCCCAAAACCAAGTCCGGCGAGAAAATCAGAAGTAACATACTGGATATAGTCACTCATATATCGCTTATTAGATGGTAAGAATTCTTCATGTAATCCCATCATATCGCCATAGGATCGGACTAGTTTCACATTGGTATCATCATAGAAATCGAACACTTCATCACAGCGGCGTTTTAGTTCATCCACTGATTCCGCACTCACCCGAACCACATAACTCAATTTGTACATGGATTCTTTTGACTGATCCAAGGTAGTTTCCAATTCGTCTACGGAATCCAAAGCATCTAAGACATTGGCATTCGTTTCATTGTCAGATTGATAAGCATGGTTATCTAAATCTTTTAGTTCCTTTTTCTTATTGCGAACGGTAGCTAAGGCCTTTTTGTTCGTCACAATTTCCACATTCATGGAAGTATCAATGGGAAAAGTGAATTGTTGTTGCTGGTAATAGAAAAGTTCCGAAGAAGGAAACTCCATCTCTCCTACAATCGTATTGATTGTTAAGTAAGTTAAATACGATTCATGATTTTCATGTTCCATCCGTAAGTAACGAGGCTTTTCTTCAACCAAACAACGACTGGGACGTAGCAGGTCATAACGTTTCACCAGCGTTTCTGATTTTAGCTTTTTCTTTGGTAGCTGAAATTCATATTCTTCAAACGGTGTCCCTTTTTCACCATAGATATGTTCAATCAAGTAAGTCAGATCGCTCGGTGTGACTCGTCTGACTTTAAATCTTCGAGCCAATTTACTTTCCATTAGTTTTTCAAGCTTGGTATATCGACGAATTTCTTCATTAGATAAGGAAACAAAATCCCCCATCAAATGATGATTCACCCCATAGACAAATTCTTGAAGCCCAGAAAGGAAAGATTTCTTGAGACTCTTTAGATTGACCTCCTCATCTGTGGCAATCAGTTTAAAGCCAATAAAAAAGCGATAATCAATCTGACTATCGCCAATCATAGATACTAATGCATCTGTCTGTAAATCAATTCGTTGTAATGCAACTTCTTTGAGTCGCCCGGTAATCTCTTTCTTCGATCGTTCTTGCGTGGCCCGAATACTACTTTCTGTGGCAATTTGTAAGGCATGGATCTTGCCTTCTCTGTTCTGGGCAATCAATTGACGAAAGCTATCGTGTACTTGATATTTCTGTTCAGGTGATAAGAAGGAATAGTTATAAGGCACTAATTCATAGTAGGCAAAACACTCGCCTTCTTGGTTAAAGACAAGATTATTCTCGATATACTTAATCGGGTACATAGTTTACACTCCTTACCAAAGTGACAGGTTCATCCCATCGTTTCTTCTTTTCTTTGACTTTCTTTCCTGCAAAAGTAACCTTAAACCGCAAGTGATAACTGATAAAGGACCGTAAAAATCCCAATGGCTTCTTGCCGTCAAAGGTCTTTTGCGACATAAACCACATAACCGCCGCCGGTATGCCCAAGTATTTTAAAAAAGCCCCCTCTATCATAGACAGCGGAGGCACATGGGCAAATACGATGACAAACAGCAAGGACAAAACAAACCAAGCCATCTGGTTAAAGGTCACAGGAAAAGGCAGCTGAAAGTCATTAACCGCGTATATGACTTTTTCAACTGCCCAGATACTAGTATAACTTTTTATTTTCTTCATCAAATCATTCCTTTAAAAAGAAGGATAGTTTAGAAATCAACTACCCTTCAATAATTTTGTTAATATGGATACTCAAAAACACCTCGACTCGTTACCAAATAATTTCCCCCAATCTCCAAGTCTCGACCACACGCATCAAAATCAATATACGTCTTCAAGTGTTCTGGTACTTCGCCAAAATCACCATTTTCAACAATCAAGAAATACGCTACATCACTCATATCATCACAGTCCGGATAATAGACAATATCATCCACATGCTCTACCATTTCTTCAAAAGAATTAAAGAAAGCGTGTTGAATCTCTGAAGCAACTTCACCAACTGGTGTTCCTTCAAGTTCCTCCGCTAAGCCACACAACCGATTAATTTCCTCAATTGGCGTATATTCATCAATCTCAAAAGGCAGTTCATAATCATGAATCGCATATTCTTCATATTCGTCATTTAATCCAATCCGTTCTTTCACTTCATCAAAATCGATAGGTGGGGTAAACCACGCCCCCACCAACTCACCTTCATTGTATTTTCCAAGATTCGCGATATAAATACGCATCTGTTCCATCATGATTCCCCCTTATGCACCGACGATTCGATTAAACAAATTCAGTAAGACATCTTTCACACCAGAAGCATTAAAGACTAGACCTACCGCAATCAAGGCAACCACCAAAAAGCCAATCAGTTTAGAAAACTCTCGCTTAAATCCTAAAAATAAACCAATGACTACAATCGCCAGTAAGACTAAAGATTGGGCGTTGGTCAAAAACCATTGATACAAATTTTGTCCGAAATTCATTTCATCACTTTCCTTTCTTTTCCATTGCTTGACCCGCCACTACCACCAAAAACCAATAACATATCTTTCCAATTTCCATCAAAATTCCTCTTTTCATACAATCAAGTTTTCAATTGCCATACTTTGTTGTTCTAAAATCTTTTTGTGCCGTTCAGATAATTCGGCGTTTAATACCATGTCACTAATAAAAGAGGTTCCTCTAATACGATCCAATTCAATCGTCATTTTTAAAGTAGGGGCGACTTGCCTTCCTAACCAGTTGTAAGTTCGTTCTATCGTGTACGGCTTTGGCTCTGAGGTCAATTGAATTTCTTTACGATTTCGACCGACAAATCGGCCCCACTTTTCATTAAGAGGCCAGTTGGTTCTTCTTTTTCCTTGTACCTTGTCTGCAATTCGCATGTAGCGAGTAATGATTGAAAACGTAGTGCTCTCAATACTTCTCCCTTTCATCAAATCCATAATTGCGTGATAAGCACGTTCATTTTTCAACCGAATTTCAAACCGATTCTTCGTTTCTGTCTGGTCGAGAGGTATCCCTAGTTTGATATATTGCTCATAGTCTTTTTCATAGAGACAAAAATAAACCTCACTTTTGAGACTGCCTATATATAAGGTATTCCCCATGCCATCCTTTTCATCAGCTTTCAACAGCTCCCCCGACCGATAACTTTTAAAGGTTCGGAACAAGGAAATACATTCTTCGTTTTGGCATTTTTTGGTTAAATAGGGAATATTCAGTAATCCTGCACGGTCATTGATTGCCAAATCCAATCGTTTCATCACGCCGCCTAACTTTAAACTTGTCTCAAAAAAATCATACCAACTTCTTTTTTGCGCAAGTAAAAATGTTTCGAATTGCCGACAACCACGTCCTTTCATTTCAATGAGAATACCTTTGTCTTCTTCCTGAGATACCATCACTACAATATCTCCCATAACATATTGTTCTTGGTAAGAATAAAAGGCATAATCCTCATGAAGCATATAATCAAAATTTAGATGCAAAACCTCTTGTATAATTTTTCGTGCGTTTGTAGTTGGAAATCGAATGCGTACATAATCAAATAGCAAAGTTAAAGGTAAATCAGGGTTGAACGTTTCTAGCTGTTGAAAAATCTTTCGCATGACACTTTTAGCAGGTACCTTCTTCCCTGACTCAATTTTATTGAGATACTCTCGCGATAAATCACAAGCAATTGCCAACTTGTTTTGAGTGACCTTGTACTCCTTCCTTTTTTCCTTCAATAATTCTTTTGTAAAGCTTCTTCTCATTGATGATCCACCACCAAATTTCAAAATGTGAACTAGCCAATTCGAGTTCACATTTTCTAAAGATCCTAATTATCCTTGCTATGACAAGCATTCTTCATTGTTGCTTGCTTATTTTTTGTGTTTTTGTACCCCCCTGTTAGATACGGGGGGTGAGACATCATGGCCGGCTGACGCCGCCCATGAACAGGCACAGCACCACGGAGGATTTCTGCTTCGCAAATCCCCCGCGGTCAGCGCCTATCAGTGGTTTATTTGGTTGTTACTCCACGGTAATGCCCTCAATTTCCAACTCTGCTTTTATCTCAAACAAGTACTGACGGATATCCGGTTCTTTGGCAAGGTCCGCAATCCGTTCGAATTCACTGATAACCTGATTCAACTCAATTCGAGCATCGGTTTCCTCATCCATTACATATGAATCACCAGGGACTTTCACCCCATTTTTTCGAATATCAAAATTGAGCCGGTACAGTTCTTCTTCCAGTTCCGGATCTGACTGAATCTTGCCAATCACCCAGTAGATTTCTCCAATCAACTCATCATAAATCATGTGCTTTCACCTCCCTTAACCTTCTAGCAATATCAAAAATGACCGGAATTGTTACAGAGTTTCCGGCCTGTTTATACAACTGACTATCTGAATTGACTTGAGAGGCTCGGTCAAAAGCCCAATCGGGAAAGCCTTGAAGTCGCCAGCACTCCCTAGGTGTTAGCTTCCGAATCTGATACTGATCTGTGACAACCGCTTGTTGGTCTCCTGTTAGTAAAGTATGCACACTTTGTTTTCCCAGACGGCCTCGGCGACTTGTGGAGTTAGGAAAAGCCAGGTTCACACTGTCCCCTGGCTTCACCTCTTGATATTCTGTTTTATTTTTCCGAATCATGATCTTCGTTCCACCTTGTTTCGTTGACAAGGTGGGAGCTGTTCCAGTTACCTCATAAACCCGATTGCCTTGTTCAAAATTTCCCGGTAACATACCCGCTACAGAAATCCCATCCTTTACCGGTAGTGCGATTTTTATTCCTTCATCGCCTGTTAAGGTTGGCGCCACACCATCTGAGCCATAGACTTGTCCACCCATTCCTCGATTGGAAGGATTGATATTTAACAGGTTTCGGATGTTTTGATCAGATGTTGGAGACGCTCCAATGATAGGAAATACTTGTTCGGTACATGCGTCTCGAGAATGTCCGATAAGGAAGACCCGCTCGCGGCTTTGGGGAACGTAGGCCTTTGAGTTAAGCACTTGCCATTCCACATCATACCCCAATCCATCCAGCGTTCGGAGGATCGTCTCGAACGTAGCCCCTCCTTCGTGATTGAGCAGTCCCCGGACGTTCTCAAGGAATAAAAACTTAGGTTGGAGAAGAGTGGCGAACCGAGCGATTTCAAAGAATAAAGTACCTCGAGTATCGGAAAATCCTTGCCGCTTTCCCGCAATTGAAAAAGCTTGGCACGGAAATCCGCCGCAAAGGATGTCCACTGGTTCGAGGGATTGAACAAACTCGTCTGATACACTTGTGATGTCATGCATTTCCACCTCCTTCCTTGTATCATGGATTGCGTTATAACTCCGCCGAGCAAATTCATCAATTTCACAAAAACCGATACACTGGTGGCCCGCTTGTTCCATACCTAAGCGAAAGCCACCAATTCCGGCGAATAAATCTAAAAATGTCATACATCACCTCATTCATTGCAAAGAAAAAAGCCAAGAACATTTTTGCTCTTGGCTTCTACATTATTACTTCATTTACTATTTTTTATCTAACCCAACTAATTTCCGCTGTTTTTCATTGGCCTGATCGGCAACATATTTAATCACTGTTTTGAACTCTTTTGCAGTAGCATTTTCCGATAAATCCGCAATACTCTTATTGTATTTCTTTACAATTTTCGTTACTTGTTCTTTCTCAGTCATGTAATTGAACCTCCAAATCTTCCCTACTATATCCTAATGGCAAAAATAATTCTAGATTATCCGCAGCATAATGAACTTCAGAAATGTTATTCATATAATCTTTTATAATAATATGAAGCAGCACATCTGGATGTTTACTCTTTACTTTCGCAATATTTTCTCTTGATTTGAAAAAGGCGTTAATGAATACCTTTTTCGGCACATGGCGTCCCTCTGCCAGTTCACGTTCTTGTGTAAAATTCCAAGCGATTTTTGGGTCTTGATAAACATAGAAAATCGTCACTCGAAAATGATTTTTCAATGCCCGCGAAATATTTTTTTCAGCACTTAATATAGCAAAAGTTGCATCCAGGATAAAAGAATAGCCATGATCTAAGACATATCTAAATGCCTGCTCCACCAACCAAGAAGATGCTTTTTGAAAGAGACTAGAGTTTTTTCCATTATAATCAGGAAACAGAGTACGAAAGTAATCCGCATCAATAATTACGTGATTATCATAATTCTCAGCCAATCCAATGGCAACCTCTGACTTTCCAGCGCCAGGACTCCCTGCCATAAAAACTGCGTCTCGTCCAACTTCGGGGGATTTTCCTTTGATAATATAAGAAATAAAACTATCCTTATTTGCTTTTGCGTACTCTAAATAAGAATCATTACTTTCCACATTATTCGCCCCCTTTTTTTCTACTACATAAAAGTATTATACGTTACTTAAAGTATAAAGTCAGTATTTGAAGATCACTCAATCATTCAACTTTCTTAATTTATTAATTGAGCCTAAAAAATCATACCCTTTTGGTACAAGTGGCGTATAAAACTCACTAATCACACTGCCCCCTGTATCCACATATCCTCGACCTTTGATGCGTTTCATAAAGAAGTTTTTTTCAACCTCGCCAAACATCATGGAATACCCGAGCTCACTCATGCGACCCAAAGCCACGCGAAAGTTGAATTGATCGCGAATCCCATCTCCTAAATATTTCGCATCCGGTCTTTGACAAGCCAAAATCAGAAAGAAACCAGACTGACGACCTAACATGACAATTTGTTTGAGCTTATTCAAAATCACCGCACTTTCTTTCGTTGTTAACATCTCCATATACGCTACGTATTCATCAAAGATTAAAAAGTTGGGCGTAAGTCCAAGATAGGCATAATTCTCTCCTGTTTTGTAGTTAGGCATTTCTTTCATTGCCTTGCTACGAGCCATCATACGTTCATAAAAATCTTCCACACATGCAGAAATCTCTTCTTTTTGGGAATAAACATGGGGCATTACCGTACCTAAATCGGCAAGGTCCGCATTTTTTGGATCAAGAACAAAAAGCTCGGCATCTGACTTCAATAAAGCTTGGATAATGGTGAGTAAGAAATAAGTCTTCCCACCACCTGTCCCACCAGCAATTAACATATGAGGTAAAGAATCATAAGCCCATACTTGATTTTTCATCAATCGCAACGCTCCATTTTCTGCCACTACTTCGGCTATCCCAATTCGATTGGCAATCATATCGTATAACAAGGTGTATTCCACATAGGAGTCTTTAAGCTCTTTTTCTACTAACTCACAATACAGTCCGCTTTCTAACTTCTTTTCCAACTTTAAAAGCTGATCTTGATATTTTCCAAGTGAAATTTGTACGCGAATAGAAAGTAACCCATCCTTCATTCGATAATAGATTTTGGGGAAGTAACTGATACTCTCTTTGGTCCGACTACTATTCAAATCTTTGAAAAAACCTTCACTTTGAGTTTGTTTCACTTCATACCAATGGTTTTCTAGAATCATCCGGGCTAGCTTTTGTCGATGCCATAAACTTCGCCAATGATCAGGGAAAAAATGAATATAAAGCAACATCATACTTCCTGACAAAACAAAACTCCCAAGCAGACATACTAAATCTTTTATAGACCAAACGATTTTACTAGTGGAAAGTGATAGCTTAGAAATCTCAACTTGTCTAAGCTCATGAAAATAAAAGACGCTCATCCAACCAATGAACAAAGCAATGATCCAGCCAAGAATAAAGTGATAAATCAAGTGCTGATCTCCTCCACGTATGCGATGCCCTTTGTACATTTTGATGGTTTCCACCTCCAATCAAAAATTGCCCAATAGGATTTTATTGGGCAATTTCAAAAAGTTATGCTAGTCATTTACTGACACGGGAAGTTGTTTCGTTTCAACCAATTGTGTTAAAAAACTTTCAATGGCATCCGGCATCTCTACACCGATTTCTTCCAAGACAGATTCTGCCTGTCGACATAAGTTTTCATTTACTTCAACAACCATAAAGAAGGACTCTTCTTCCCCTAACCAATTCAGTACATCAAAGTCTTCTTCGGCATCGTTACCTGCTTCCAGTAATCCTTGATGCATAATCAAAAACATTTTTTCATCATAGGTTAATGCTTTCGTGAGTTGCTTTTCGGTCAATTCGCCTTTGCCATATTGATCGAGACAATCTAAAATATGTTCCACATTAATTTCCATATTCTTCACCTATTTCTTTCCTTCATTTTGGTTCGTAGGATTTCCTTGATTCGGTTGTCGTTTTAAGACTAAATCATCTGCCTTAATGAACCAATTGACAGTAGTTCCTTCTCGGAAAACATAATTGGCAACCGTATCCACGATTGGATTGACCAACTCTACCTCTGCATCATAAGCAAACTCGCGTAAGGGTACATTTGCTGGGATACTAACTTGGATCATTCGACCTTGCGCAGAGGATTTCAAATTATAGGTCCGTTCTTTTACCTCGTTACTAACCGTTCCGTCCTCATTTTGCTTGCGCACTTCTCGACGTAATGCGGAAAACCGCAACTTCCCAAACGTTAATCCTGAATCTACGACAATACCTTCTGTTAATCTCATCTTCATTTCCTCCTATGCTTTCACTAAATCATCGACATACAACACGTAATCAGTAAACCCACGATTCTCAATCTCATAGCCTTTGGCAACCAAGTGGGGATTCACAGCTTTTAACGGTTGGTCTTGGTCAAAATCCTTTTCGCCGGCTTCCGCAGCTACTACCACTTCAATATCATCAGCTCGTTGTTTACTGGAATACAAATGATAACTGCGGCCAACCACCGTAGTATTCCGACCATATCCTTCCGTTAAAACTTCGCCTTCGCCGGCATAGCTTATCTTTCCAAAGGTTTCGGCCATATCTGGCACAACAAATTTCAATTCCATCTTCTTTTCCTCTTTTCATTGTTAGTTTTGGATACAAAAATAACGCAACCACTTTTTTAGGAGGCGGTCGCGCACGTTGGTTTTTCCTATTTAGTTGTTTCATCACATCACCTTAGTTTCGGCGATTCCAGAAATAATACCCAGCCGTCGCAAAAATTAAGGTAAATCCAATGAACAGTAATACATTGGAACTTTTCTCCCCAGTTTGTGGGAATGCCTTCACTGTAGGACTAGATTCTTGAGATCCACTTGGAACAGTTGGTGTTTCTTGTTTTTCTGGCGTACTTGGTGTGGTCGGAACTTTTTTGGGAGTTAAGGTTTGGGATTTTTCTTTCAAATCTTCATTGTGTTTCCCATTGATGTTTCCATCTTTGTCATAATTGATTTCCGCAAAAGTAAACTTGGTTCCTTCTGGATACTTTCCGGTATCTACTTTTTCTGCAAGCACGGTTTTGGTAAATTCTTTATCATTCACTTCGTAATAAATTTTGCCAGATTTCCAAATCTCTTTGGTTGTACCATCTGGAAGTAATGCATAAAGAATTGTTTCAAAAGATTCTTTTGAGCCATCCAGTACATCATGGGTAATCGACACATCATCAAACATATCCACCACGTCACCATGAGTGAAAGTTTGCGAACCGTCTTCTAGGTGGGCTTTTGTTTGTATGGAAACATGACGTTCCACCGTACAATTAACAGTTTGGGCTTGGTTATTCAAACTAGCATCCTTCGCAACTGGCTCATCGCCCGCTTCAAAGGCGTTCTTGTTTTCATACACATAGTTGAACAAAACAATGGTTTTATCCAAAACTTGTTCGGCCGTTAATTTATGCAAAAATTCCCAAGTTCCTGTTTTTTCTTTGTTCGCCAAGGTGGCGGTTGTTTCGGCAATTACCACTGATTTGGCTTTTTCATCTTTTTCTTGGGCAACTTTTGTGGCTTCCACATCAATGGCTTGAGCTACCACATACCAGTCTTCTTTAATTTCATGAAGATTGTAGCTCAATTTATCAACTAGCTCAGTAGAATCAAGAGTAGTCAATTCTTTGTCTCCGTCTTTCCAAGTCGCAAGGGAAGACAAACTATCTTCTTCCTCAGGCAAATCATAGAGCATCAAACGGTTCAAATTAACAGAAAATTCATTGCTCGTCAGTTTCTCGTAAGGAACGGTCACTGTTTTAATTGGTTGTTTTTGACCTTGTTCGGTAATGGTAAAGACATACTCACTCTTCATGTAGTCGTCTTTGTTTTTCTTAAAGGTAGAACGGATTTCTAATGGTGTAATCTTTTGAAATCCTTCTGGGGCTTCTACTTCTTCAAGTAAATAATCCCCATAAGGAAGATTTTCAAACTTGCCATAGCCATCAAACCCTAGTTGCTCGTTATAAGCTGTGGTCGCTTCATCTTCAGCACCTGTGATTTCATTGGTTCCTTCTAATGGCGACACTTTAAAGGTCAGATCATTGAAGCCAGTTTCGGCAGTGCCCGCAGCTGATCCAGCAAATTTAAAAAAATCAAAGCCAAAGCGAATCACTTGTTCTTTTGCCGTAACATCTCGGGTAATCACAGCATTTTTTTCGCTATCATCCACCTTTTTGATGAAAACAGGATACTTCGTTTCATCCAAAGAATATCCTTCAGGTGCTTTGGTTTCTTGCCAGTAATACTCGTTAATCGCCAGGTGTTTAACGGCAGCTTGATTCTTTTCATCTAAAGTCAAAGTTAACGTTTCGTCAGAAGCTTTCGTTCCTTTCACTAGTTCTGGTTTAAAAGCCTCACTCCATTTAACAGCTTGACCATCTTTTGCAGTAAAGAGAGTATATTCAGCTCCTTTAAACTCAGCTTTCCCTTGAGTCTCATTACCGGTATCTTTGTCTTCTTTTGTCAAAGTGGTTTCCCCAGTGATTTCTTGGTTGTGCCCTTTTACGTTACTGGTAACAAGAGCCACGGTTTGATTGGCATACTTCAATTCAACTTTTACGGGTTTGAAAGTATTCACGAAACCATTAGATGCTTTGGTTTCGGTCACATAATAGGTTCCCAATTCCAACGCGTCAGCAATCTCTTTTGGTGTTTCCGCATGACCTTTTTCATCCGTAGTCATTTCTTGAACGATTTCACCGGTTGGGCTATCTTTGCGAATGGCAAACGTATTGCCAGCTAAAGAATAATTGTCGTTCCAAAGATCATTTCCTGTTTCAACTCCGGTTTTATCCAGAATGATTTGACCTTTTTCTCGCGTATTTTTTGAAGTTACAGAAATGGTTTCACCTGCTTTAATCGTAGCAGTCATAGGTGTAGTATCAATCGTATAAGGCGCCGGCACCGATTTTTCGGTAATGGTTACCTTTGTACCATGAGGAATCCCATCTAAGGTCGTAATGCCTTCTTTATCGGTAGTCACGTCTTTTGCGGGTAAAGTTTTCCCAAAGTCTAAATGGAAAACCGTTCCTGGTACAACTTCACCAGATTCTTTATCAACTTTTTTAATCTTTAAAGAACCTTCCGTTTCTACATCAATTTTGATCGTGTAGGTATTCGGTTTATCAATTGCCCCGGCCATCAAGGTTTGTTGGCCAGCCATTTTGTAAGCTACCGGTGTCCCCGTTCCAGTAGATTTCTTAAGCGTCAGCACACCATTTTCTTTAGAATTGGCATTTGGGGTGATGACCAATTGATTGCCGTTGACACGATAATCAATATTTGCAGTATTTTCCACAACTTCATCGAACTCTGACAAGTTCAAATTATTCGTATCCGTTAAGGTTGTCGATTGTCCTAAAACTGTTTTGGCTGGGGAATTATGAAAACTTGGTTTCTTCTGATAATCGGCAATAGCTTGATTAATTTTTGCCTCAATAGCCGCAATGTTTACTGCACTACCATCTGAGCGTTTAATTGAGTGAAGCGTGTAGCCATTAACTTCTTGCCAGATCATCTTTTGAGCAACCATTTGTGTATCAATATCTGTGCCAGCTTTCTTCCATAAAACGGAAACCAATTTCGCTTTCTCCGACATATCAGGCAATGGATTTTTCTCATACCCTGGAGTGAATTCATTATAAATTGGAACTCCTGGTTCAATACAGAAAATATCTTGTTTCTCCCCATTATAGATAGCATAGTGAGGAACCGTTACCTCAGATAATGTTCGACCATCACTGAACGTGCCTTCGACCGCATATAAATGTGACAAATCGCAGTGTACAGTCACTGTTTGTGGATGAGTAATCTCATCGGCAAAGGCAATCGTAGGACCAATAGATCCGCCAATTGTTTGACATAAAAGACCTAGTGTTGCGAGCAAATGCCAATTCTTAAATCTTGGATTTTTCATAAAATAAATCTCCTTTCATTTTTGGATAATAAAAAAGAGACATCCACGTTTGAATGCCTCAAGTGTTTAAAAACTATTCTTTTCAATAATCATCAGATGCCATATATCAAAAACTCCAAAGAGACTTTCCCGATATAAGCATATTGAATAGTGCGATCTGTGTTCGGAATATCTTTTCCATTCTCATATCGGTCCATCGACCATTTCGTGATAGGCGGTGAAAAAAATTTTCCAAAGTCTTCTCTTTCCAAACGATAATCCCTTCGAATTTTTCGAAATCTTAATCCCATTCGGAACGGATCTAATTTTTCAAACTTGCTAACCTTATTTCCTTTTCTTAGCATCTTATTGAAAGTCTCTCCGTACAAAATATAAGGAACAGTTACTTTACCCAAGTAAGCAACATTCATTAGTCTTTCAATATCAGGAATGTTTATCCCTTTTTCCCACCTAGTCACAACATTCTTTCCAGCAGGTCGAGTGAATTTCTTCCCAAATTTTTCTAATGTCTCACCTCTAGCCTTCCGAATCTCTTGGATTCGTTTTCCCATTGCCATTTTATCAACGACAGGTAATTTAAAAGATCCATCATCTTGCTTAATATCCATCAAAATTTCTTTTCCGTCGTTAGAAAGAAACAGAGAAATTTTTTGTTCCATTTCTTTTGACGGTTTTCTATTTCTGTTTAATACATAACTGAGTGATACTTCACTAGTCCCTATTTTAGTAGCCAACTCTTTATTAAGTAGCTTATTCATGTCTCTGTATTCAATTAGTTGGTCGATAAGAGTCTTAAGTTTATCTACCTCATCTTTTAGTAGCGTTTCTACATTCAGAATCTTACTTAGTGTATCGTCTACGTCTTTGGGAATCTTTCTTATCCCTTTTTCGTACTTGACTAAAGCACTCTGCGAAATTCCAGCTAACTCAGCCAACTCTTTTTGAGATAATTTTTTCTCTTTCCTTAGAGATTTAAGGAAATCACCACTTATAATTTCAGACATGAAAAAAGCACCCCCTATGAGATGCTTTTATCATACGCTGACGGTTAAAAACCTTCAAGGAAAATATTCCATTTTTGTTAATTTTATTGTTGCCGTGACAACCGTATGACAGTTTAAACTTTTTTAAACGGGTAAATCACGGATTTTCCACCACTCAAAAAGGTTGATTTAATAGGTTTTCCAGGTTATAAAAAGCTATTTCGCATTATCTTGGTCGTCCATTTTCAAAACGGCCATGAACGCTTCTTGAGGTACTTCCACAGAGCCTATTTGTTTCATTCGTTTCTTACCAACTTTTTGTTTTTCCAGCAATTTACGTTTACGGGATACGTCTCCGCCGTAGCATTTTGCCAATACGTTTTTACGTAGGGCTTTGATGTCGGTACGGGCTTGAATCTTAGTACCGACTGTTGCTTGGATTGGTACTTCAAATTGTTGACGCGGAATCAAGGTTTTCAATTTCTCTACGATCGCACGGCCGCGTTCTTGAGCGAATTGTTTATGCACAATGAAGCTCAAGGCATCGACTTTTTCGCCATTTAGCAGGATGTCCATCTTAACTAGTTTGCTTTCTCGATAGTCGGCAATTTCGTAGTCCAGTGAGGCATAGCCTTTCGTGCTGGATTTTAATTTATCAAAGAAATCAAACACGATTTCTGATAATGGAATATAGTAAACGACATTCACCCGATAGTCATCTAGGTAATCCATCGTGATGAACTCGCCGCGTTTACGCTGGGAAAGCTCCATAACGGCTCCCACATAATCGTTTGGTACCATGATATTAGCTTTGACATACGGTTCTTCAACGGTTTGAATCTTCGATGGATCTGGAAAATCAGCTGGGTTATCTACCACAATTTTGGTCCCGTCCGTTAGATTCACATGATAAATTACCGATGGTGCGGTGGTAATTAATTCTAAGTTAAATTCACGTTCCAAACGTTCTTGCACTACGTCCATGTGCAGCAGGCCTAAGAAGCCGCAACGGAAACCAAAGCCTAATGCTTGAGAGGTTTCTGGTTCAAACTGCAATGCTGCGTCATTTAGCTGCAGCTTTTCCAAAGCTTCCCGCAGGTCGTTATAGCGAGAAGTATCGATTGGATATAGGCCGCAATAAACCATTGGATTCATTTTACGATACCCAGGCAAAGCTTCTGGGGTTGGATTATTAGCTAAAGTAACTGTATCCCCCACTTGAGTATCCTGGACTGATTTGATGCTGGCAGTGATATAACCAACATCACCAACCATCAGATAATCTCTTTGAATGGCCTTTGGAGAGAAGACACCCACCTCCGTTACATCAAAGGTTTTGCCGTTGTTCATTAATTGAATTTTGTCGCCAGGTCGAACAACACCGTCCATAATGCGGACGTTCAGCACTACGCCACGGTAGCTGTCGTAAACGGAGTCAAAGATCAACGCCTTTAATGGCGCTTCAAGATCGCCGGTTGGTGCGGGAACCATTTCCACAATTTGCTCTAAAATTTCTTCAATCCCGATACCGGTTTTGGCACTAGCTAATACGGCATCCTCAGCATCAATGCCAATCACATCCTCGATTTCCTTGCGAACCCGTTCTGGGTCAGCAGCGGGTAAATCGATTTTATTGATGACTGGTAAAATTTCCAAGTCATTGTCCAACGCTAAATAAACATTGGCTAACGTTTGGGCTTCAATTCCTTGGGCAGCGTCAACTACTAAAACAGCCCCCTCACAGGCAGCCAAACTACGGGAAACTTCGTAAGTAAAATCGACGTGTCCTGGAGTGTCAATTAAGTGAAAGGTATAAGTTTCACCATCTTTGGCATCGTAATGTAATTCAATGGCATTCAATTTGATGGTAATGCCCCGCTCCCGTTCCAAATCCATGGAATCCAGCAGCTGGTCTTGCATTTCCCGAGAGCTGACAGTATTGGTTTGTTCTAAAATACGGTCAGCTAGGGTTGATTTGCCGTGGTCAATATGGGCAATAATCGAAAAGTTTCGAATTTTTTCCTGTCTTTTTTTCATTTCATTTATATTCACGAAAATTCCTCATTTCTTTTAATCAGCACCACTCATTATACCAACGATTGTACGATAAAAAAAGGCTTTTTACCATTTCTCAACGTTGGAAAGAGAAAAATCGGAGGGCATTTGCTATACTTGTTCTATAAACTAAACTTGGAGATGAAAGAATGGACCATGAGTTAAAAAATGAGTTGGAGCTGCGGCGTGTCGGCGAGGAGCATCTGGATCAGTATGATGAGCTGCTTAGCTATGTTTTTCAGGTAACTGAAGAAGACATCGAAAGCAGCGGCTATGAGAACAAGCGGGAAATGGTTCGGGCAAAAAAACCAGTGCTGGAGCAATCCAAGGTTTTTGGCTGGTTTCATCATGACAACCTGATTTCACAAATTGCGATTTACCCTTGCGAAGTGAATATTCATGGGAAAATATTCCAAATGGGCGGAGTCACCGGTGTCGGAACTTATCCGGAATATGCAAATCACGGCTTGATGAAGGACTTGATTCAGATGGCCTTAGTGGAAATGCGTAAGGACAAGCAGTGGATTTCGTATCTTTATCCTTACAACATTCCTTATTATCGTCGTAAAGGCTGGGAAATCATGTCTGATAAGCTGAGCTTCAAGGTGAAGGACACGCAGCTGCCTAAGCAGGTTGATGTCCCGGGAATCGTGGAACGTCGCGATGTCGATGATCCTGATGTTTATCAAGTTTATGATGCTTTTGCCTTGAAAAATCATGGAGCGATGATTCGCAAAGAGTTGAACTGGGAAGAATATTGGCGCTTTGAGAATGAAGAGGAGCGCATTGCTGCTATTTATTATGATCAAGAGGGGCAGCCGATGGGTGTGCTGTTTTATTGGATTTACGATGAGGTTTTCCATATCAAAGAAATGTTCTACCTAAACCAAGCGGCGCGCAATGGCTTATGGAACTTTATCAGTGCCCACTTCTCAATGATTTATTGGGTGAAGGGCGATATTTATAAAAATGAACCGCTCTCCTTCCTGTTGGATGACAGTGAAATCAAAGAAACGATCGCACCTTACTTTATGGCTCGCATTGTGGATGTGAAAGAATTTTTACAGGAATATCCGTTTTATAAGCAAGTTGAGCCTTTCTACTTTGAGGTGAGTGATCCAGTGGCTGACTGGAACAACGGCGTTTTCGCTGTGAGCTGGGATGAGACGGGACAGGTGCAGGTAACCAATCAGCCGGTTGGTCGTCAGATCAAGCTGTCGATTCAGACCTTAACTTGTTTATTAATGAATTACCGTCGCGCTTCTTATTTGGCACGGATCGAACGCCTGGAGGCTGACAAAGAAACGATTCAATTATTAGAAGAAACATTACCCGATATGGAGGCGTATTTTAGTGACTATTTCTAAACATATTTATTTTGCCGGACCGATGTTTGCTCAAAGTGATTTACGCTACAATGAACATTTGGTTCAACAAATTCGTGACCTGTCACCAGAGATCACGGTTTATTTACCCCAAGAAAATGAAGCAATTAATGACAAGTCGGCTTATGCGGACAGCAAAATGATTGCTTTAGCCGATACTGAGGAAGTACTGAAAAGTGATTTGATGGTCGCTGTTTTAGATGGCATTACGATTGATGCCGGTGTAGCTTCTGAAATCGGTGTGGCGTATGCCAAGGGAATTCCCATCATTGCATTATATTCCGATACTCGGCAGCAAGGAGCTGAGAATCAGAAAAAGTTAGCTGCCTTATTAACTCCTGCTGAAAATCAGTTTCATTATTTGAATCTGTACACAGTTGGTTTGGTAAAATTAAACGGACAGGTAGTTGCAACTGAAGCTGCTTTGCTTGAAGCGATTCAACAAACGCTGCTAGAAGGAAGGGATTAGATGACCTACCGTAAAATGCAAATGGGCTTGGTTGTCTTCGGCTTAATTTGTTTAGCCTATAATATTTATGAATTAATCATCAGCAAATACTCCACTCAGCAAGGAATTATTTTTGTAGTAGAATGTTTAGCGGGAATTGCCTTAATTTTTCTGCCAGAGCTGATTCAAAAGTTTTTTAAGCTGGCAATGCCTGAAAAGATTGTCTATTTTTACTGGTTTTTCTTAGTTATTTCCGTTTTCCTAGGTACTTCCTTGCATATGATTTCTCGAATTGCTTTTTGGGATAAGATCTTGCACGCGGTGAGTCCGATGGTTTTAACGGCAGTTGGTTATGGCTTAATTGGCTTTTTCATGAAGGATGCGCCTATTAGCAAAACCTCCGTATGGCTGTTTCTGCTTTTCGGCTTTGCGTTTGCTGGTCTGTGCGGCGTGTTTTGGGAATTCTGGGAATTTCTCTGCGATACGGTGGCTGATATGAATCTGCAACGGTACGCGACCTCTAGCGGCGAGCTGCTGGTTGGCCGGGCTGCTTTGATGGATACTATGGGAGATTTATTAACTAATACAATCGGCGCTTTAATTATGGGCATATTCGCTGCGGTGCAAGCCCGGGGCGATGCCAGTCATTTTGAAGAATATCGTTTAAGAAAAATAAAATAGATTGTTGTGCTCCTCATCAGCCTTTTATCTGGTGAGGAGCTTTTTGCATGAAAAAACCTAGTGCTGGTGGCTCTCACTAGGCTTGACATCTACATCTTGGTTTTCGGTTTATGCTGCTTCATAGTATAGTCTGAGACAGTAATTTTGATAATGCCTGTTCGTTCAATCATCCGCTCTGGAATTTCATCGAAAGGAACCCCTTTGGCTGCGTGATCCATCAATGCATGAAGAGCCAAGCGTTTTTCTTCTATATCGCTTAATAGTTCAGCCTTACCAAAACCGATAATGCTCTCATACGCATACGAAAAACGTTCAGCTTTGTTTCCGCCCTCAATCAGTGCATGCTTGTCATCCATTTCAATTGCGACTTTTTCATCTGCCTGCAGACGGCTGATTTTCTCTCCTTGTGTTGCACCGTGTACATAAAGAATTAGCTGCTCTTCTTCCCATTTATACCCATAGTTGACAGGAACAATATAGGGATACTCTGAACCATTAAAGGCAATTCGTACCACCTGACAAGTTTCAACTAACGCTTTGATGTTTTCAAGGTCTGTGACCTGTCTTTCTTTTCTACGCATACGATTCCTCCTTTGTTGCTTCTCATTATACAAGATTAGAATTTGAAAAGAAAACTTTTTTTAAGTTAAAAAAACTGAAAATTGGTAAATCAAGGATTACAAAATATAGTAGATAAAACCTTTATTTATCAAGGTTTTTTTCCTTTTCATTCGTTGTTTTTTAAGCTAGAATAGCCATGTAAATATTCGTGAAAATTCCAACAAACTGAAAGGCGTGTTTCTATTTTGTTTGATGCAATTATTTTTGATGTCGATGATACCCTTTATGACCAGCAACAGCCCTTCCGCAATGCCGTCCAAAAAGTTTTCCCCCATGTCCAATGTTCCGACATGCATTCCTTATATATCCGCTTTCGAGTGCATAGTGATGAGAATTTTAACAAGGTGATCACCGGCGACTGGACACTGACCTACATGCGCAACTACCGCATTTGCCGTTCATTGGAGGAATTAGACTATCCTGCTATTTCTGATCAAGAAGCGCTGGCTTTTCAACAGGTCTATGAGGAAGAATTGGATGCTATCGTCATGCACCAAGAAATACGCAGAACCCTCGACTTCCTGCAGAAGCAACAGATTTCTTTAGGTATTATTACTAACGGTCCGACTGATCATCAACACAAGAAAATTATGCAGCTGGATTTATTAAACTGGGTCCATCCTGATCATGTCATTATTTCTCAAGCGACTGGTTACGAAAAACCCGATAAAGAGATATTTAAACTAGCAGAGAAGCAATTTGGGCTGATACCAGAACGAACCCTGTATGTAGGCGATAATTTTGACAATGACGTCGCTGGGTCAAAAAGCGCCGGTTGGAAGGCTCTATGGTTCAATCATCGCCAGCGTAAATTAGCTAAAGAAACCTTGCCAATTCATGATCTTGAAATCACTTCCTTTGAGGAGCTGTTACCAGCAATTAAAGGACTGGTTCAAACGAAAGAATTCCTTTGTAATGCCTAAAAAAACCTTAGAGAAACCCAAGCCATTTTGTCGGCTTTCATTTCTCTAAGGTTTTTATTCGTTTTCCATTTCTTGCTTCCGGTATTTCTCCATTTTCTTGCTGAATAAAGCACCGTTTGAAGGGGGCGTATAGGTAATTGCATTAGCACCTGCTTTAATGGTTTTGGCGATGGTTTCTTCATCCGGACCACCAGTTGCCATAATCGGCAAATCCGGATAACGTTCTCTAAAGTATTTCACCGTGTCAACCGTATCTTTGGCTGCACTAATATTAATAATCCGGACACCTGCTTCAAGCTTTTCATCAATTTGAGAATGGATTGACGTTACCGTACTGACTACTGGAATATCTATCACATCATTGACTGCTCGAATGGTATCTACAGGCGTGGGGGCATTTACTACCACACCTAGGCTGCCTTGCGCTTCGGCAAAAATACTCATAAAAGCTGAGCGTTGACCATGAGTCAGACCGCCACCAACACCGGAAAAAACCGGAATGTCAGCTGCTTCAATAATACTTTTAGTAATGGCTGGATGCGGGGTAAAAGGATAAACAGCAATGACCGCATCTGCATCCGTATTGCGGATAATCGCAATATCCGTAGTGAAAATAATTGATCGTATTCTCTTACCAAAAACCATCAAGCCAGTGGCCTGTTGAATCACCTTTGGTACACGAACAATATCACTTCGCAGTTCAGTCATAATCTCAGGTACACTGTGTTTCTCCATCTAAAATTCCTCCTCTCTCAACACCTGGTACGACCAGTTTACTATGGTTGATCGTACTGCGACAAATTATATGTTTCTATCACACTTATAATTTTTTGCGCATAGGTGGGATCGGTGGCGTAGCCCGCATCCTGCAAGGCTTGAGCAGCTTCCTGGTAGTTAGCCGCCGTTAAAACTTTCTCATAAAGACCGGGATTCCAGGTGGTTCCATTCACAAAAAGCAAGGTGTGGTCATCCATGGAAGCCTCCCAAGAATCATACACTCGAAAATCTCCTTGAATAGTTACCCAAGCCTCATTGACATACTCCTGTGTTTCCAGCGTGATCTTTGGCTGATTGCCATAGGCCTTTATCCCAAATAAATTATTGTATTGACTGGCTAATGAGGATTGCCCCCAATTCGACTCTAATATCGCTTGCCCTAAAATAATACTTGGCAAAATCCCATAGCCCTGCTGCAATTGCTTAGCATGGGGGGCTAAACGCTGGATAAATTCCTCATGAGTCATTTGTTCATTATTGGCTGACTGTTCGACAGCATGTTCTGATAACGTATGTAAAGAAAAAACGAAAGCAAGGCCGATTAACAGCAGCCCAGCAAAAATGAAGGGCATAGACAGCTTGCGCTTTCGTTTCTTATATTTTTTCGTCGGCATAGTGCCTCCTTAATTTGACGACAACAACTTCAAGTATTCCTCTAAAGTTAAGTTATTCTTCGTTATATATTCAGCATTTTCCTTGCCAACATAACGAATGTGCCAAGGCTCGTAAGTGATTCCGGTGATGTCTTCCTTCCCGTCTGGGTAACGAATAATAAAACCATACTTAGGTGCATTTTCGGCAATCCACTTGGCTCCTGCCTGACTTCCGTAAGAAGCATCCAGCACTTGACTTGAGTAATTGTTGTACCACTCTTGATCGACAATATCGACAGCTAAGCCAGTATGGTGTTCACTATAACCAGGCTCAGTGATCGTTTCCTTGGTCTTAGCAATCGCATCCGCCTCAGACAAACCTTCACTGCTCATTAAGCTGTTTACATTGGTGCTGAAAACCTCCTGCTGAGCTGCTACCGAACGATACGCAGATATTACGACCAGTGGAAAGCCCGCTTCAGTAGCGGCGGCCGAAAAAGCTTCATAATCAGAAGCAATTCGACTGTCCACCTGATGACTATTGTCAGATAGCGTAGTTAGTTGACTCTCATCAATTTCTTGATCAATTTTATTTTTAGGACCTACTAGTACTAAATCCCATGAATCCGGATCGGCTTTAGGCAAATCACTAGGCGTTGCTTTTTTCTCTGATGATTGTTCAAAGGTATATGTGGATGCTGGAGTAACTTTCCCAGCATTTGTGTCCGTCTCTTTGCCGCTGTAAAACAATGAATAGCCAGTCATTCCAAACATGGCAATCATGGAAAGCAGTCCAACTGTTTTTTTCAAGTGAAAAATCCTTTCATTAATCCTCTAAAGAAGTATAGGTTTCAGTTAAGTTCTCATTTACCCAATCCAACAAAGCAGTTTGCGTTTGAGAGCTTTCAATTTGGTTTTGAACCCGAGCTGGCAAACGGAAGCTTAAGATATCATTGTAGCCCCAGCTATCATAATCAATCGTTACTCTTAAATCAATGTAGTCCTGCTTCTCTTCGTCGTTTTTATTCTTATAAGGAATTAGCTCAACTTGGCCCAAGCCGCAGGCAATCCATTTTTGAGCTACGATCGTCTTCATTTCCCGATACTCCGCAACCGCGGTTGGGCGCTTTTCTGGGAATAAAAAGGTTTGACGGATGACTTTTTGATTCAACATCCATTCGTAGTCACTAAACAGATTTTTGATTTTTTGGTTAATTTCTGGCGGAAGATTGTTGTTTCCCTGCTTCCATTGCTGCCACTGAGCTTCTTCAATTCCTAGATAATTGTGGTAAAAGTCCTCTTCCGATTGAAATTGCTCTAAAATGGTGTTCAATACTAAGTCTAAATAAATTGGATTCACAGAAAATCCCTCCTATATTATTTTACTGATCGCGGCTGAAAAAGACAGTGCTTTACCCGAATGATTGAAATAATTTAAGAATTATTGCATCCCTTCAGCTGCGATAAAAGAACGCGGTTTGCTTGTTATTCGGTCTGAACAAGTCTATTATAACATTGTACTTATACTTTTATTAAGCATATGAAAAGGAGATTTTTTATGGAACAACTTGAATGGGGCATTGTCGGGTTAGGACAAATTGCTCATGAATTTGCGAAAAGCTTTGATCAAACCACCAGCCGATTGACTGCCTGTGCTTCTCGTACCCTTGAGAAGGCGGAAAAATTCGCCCAAGCCTACCATTTACCAAAAGCCTTTGGCAGCTATGAAGAAATGCTGGCAGATCCAGCTATTTCTATTATCTACGTTGCTGTACCTAATCGTCAACACCTTCAACACATTTTGCAAGCCTTAAATGCCGGAAAACATGTGTTGTGTGAAAAAGCGATTACCATGAACCGTCAAGAGCTTGAGGAGGCAATGGCTCTAGCTGAGCAAAAAGGACTGATTCTAGCCGAAGCGATGACCATTTTCAACATGCCGTTGTTCCATGAGCTCCGTTCTCTAATTGACACTGGTAAGCTTGGTAAACTAAAAATGATCCAAGCACCTTTTGGCAGCTACAAGGACCCAGATCCTACTAACCGTTTCTTTAACCCAGAATTAGCTGGCGGCGCTTTGCTAGATATTGGTACTTATGCGGTTTCCTTTGCCCGCTGGTTCATGTCTGCTCAGCCAAAAGTGGTGGCTTCAACTATGATTCCCTTCTCGACGGGTGTTGATGAGCAATCCGTGACGATTTTACAAAACGAAAAAAATGAACTGGCTTCTGTCAGCTTGACCTTCCAGGCAAAAATGCCGAAAAAAGGCATCGTCGCTTTTGAAAATGGCTATATTACAGTGGATGATTATCCGCGAGCTGATAAAGCCGAACTCTTCTTCAATGATGGCACCAAAGAGTTCATCGAAGTCGGCTCTTCCTTTGAAGCAATGAATTACGAAATTGAAAACATGGTCAAGGTAATCAACCATGAGTTGCCAAACCAATCGTTATACTTTACCAAAGACGTGATTGATCTGCTGGATCAGATGACACAAGCCTGGAATTCTTAAGACGTGATTTTTTCACGTCTTTTTTTGATAGTTTTTTGACTGAGATTCCGTTAAACTAATAGTAAGAAGATAAAAGGAGGAACCCCTCATGCATTTTGGCCGTTTCCGTTTAGGGATGCGGACATTCAAAACAGCACTGGCTGTAATGATCTGTATCCTTCTTTTTCATGTGTTGGATCGCGGCAGTCCGCTGATTGCAGCTTTGGCGGCCGTTTTTTCCTTGCGGCAGGATCTGAACACTAGCTTTTCTTTTGGCCGATCACGGATTTTAGGCAATTCCATTGGCGGTTTGCTGGCACTGATTTATTTTTACATACAAGCTTTCTTTGAAAATGATTTTTATGTGGAATTAACAGTTTTGCCGCTTTTAGTGATTTTGGTGATCGTGATCTCAGATGGGATTGGAAACAATTCTGGGATTGTTTCGGCGATTGCTACCATGCTGCTGATTTCCCTTAGTATCCCTCAAGGCGAGTCAACAATTTATGCTTTAAACCGGGTATTAGACACCTTCATCGGTACAGTTATTGCCATTTCTTTAAATGGCGTCGTAACCCCGCCAAAGGTCGAAAAGGAGCAGCAGATTAAAGAGGATCTTGCAGAATTAAAGAAAAAAGAAGCCGGACTTTCCGAGATGCTGGAAAAGGTTCGCAAACAAATTGAGGACCAGTCAAAAGACTGATCCTTTTTTGTTTTTCAAATACTATTCGTTTGCCTTCAAGGCTTCAATCATATTGATTTTTTTCAACTTGAAGTACATCAAAATTCCAACAATTAAAGCAAAGAATAACGTAATCAATGCTGAATAAAGATAACTCACCGGCTGTATATCTGGTGAGAACATCGTGACATCCAGCTCGACGGTTTTTAGAATGTAGCGATGTTCGATTTTTCCTAAGAACATCCCGGCAAAGATTCCTATTAACGTCAGCAAAACATTTTCCCGATAAACATAAGCTACAACCTCTTTGTTGTAAAAACCTAATACTTTAATCGTCGACAGTTCGCGGATTCGCTCAGAGATATTGATATTGGTCAGGTTATACAGCACGATAAAGGCCAATAAGCCTGCCGATACGATCAGCACCCACATAATGACGTTCAGACTTTCCACTGTATCCTTCAAGGCATTTCGTGATTCTGACAGGAAGGCCACACTGATTACCTTGTCACGTCCCATTAGCTGCTGGCCAATCGTGTTTTCCTGACTGCTGCTTGGCTGTTTGTCAAACAGCAGAAGATCGGTATTGTAATCTGGTACTCGGTTAAAGAGTTGATCGTAATACTTTGGTGTCATATAAATAAAATGTCCCACGTAATTTTCTGCGATATGAGCAATTTTCACCTTATACTTTTCCCCATCTGTAGCCTTAATCGTTAAGTTATCACCTGGCTTCAGCTCAAACAGCTCGGCCAGTTTTTCATTAATGATGACGCCCTGATCTGTCAGCTGATAGGTTTTCTGACTGGTGCGATCATTAAAGGAAATGAAGGAATCCAGCTTTTTGCTGTCTTCTGGCACATGCAGAGAAATTTCCTGCTGGTTCACTTCGCCAGTTTCAGCAGTAAACATCTCAGTAGACATACCTAGATGATCCTTAAAACTTGAAAGCTTATCCAGCTCCTGCTGATAATCAGTTTTTTCTCGCTGAGACAACGGATCACTAAAGACCACCGTTCCTTGATACTGCAAAATATTGTCAAACTGAATCGGTACAATATCTCCAATGGAATCCCGCAAGCCAAAGCCAGTAATCAGCATTGACATACAGCCAGCAATACCTAAAATCGTCATCAGCATCCGCTGCTTGTAGCGGAATAAATTCCGCATCGTGACCTTTTGGATAAAAGTTAAACGCGACCACAGCGGAGTTACTCGTTCCAGCCAAATTCGTTTACCCTTTTTCGGTGCCCGCGGCTGCATTAGCGTTGCCGGGGTTGCCTTCAAATCATAGCGCAGAACAAACAATGCCGTGCCAACTGAACAAAGTAAAGCTACCAGCATAGCAGCAACTGCATAACTAAGATACCAAGGCGTAACCACCTGGTTTAAATTGTAAAGCTGACCGTAGGCATTAAAAATAATCGTCGGCAGCAAATAAAAACCTACTGACAAACCTGCTAATCCACCGATGCCACCAGCTAGAGCTGCATACAAAATAAATTTCAAGGAAATTTCTCGATTCCAATATCCTAAGGCCTTGAAGGTTCCCAGCTCGCCTCGCTTCTCCTCCACCATTCGAGTCATCGTGGTTAAAGTAACCAGGGCCGCGATTAGGAAGAAAATCAGCGGGAATACCGTCGCTAAAGAAGAAATTCGATCCGCATTGTCTTGGTATTCCTTATAGCCAGGATTATCATTGCGTCCTTGCACTGTGTACTCCAACTGGTCAAGCTGAGCTAACGCTGCTTCTTTTTCTGCGATTTCCTTTTGCGCCTTCGCTAAAGTGTCTGAATTGGCAGTCTCCAAAGCCTTTTGACCTTCATCATAGGTTTTCTGTGCCTGATCCAGCTGCTGCTTAGCCTGTTCTAGCTGTTCTTGTCCCTGTTTCTGACTAGCTGCCAGTTCTGTTTTAGCTGCTTCTAGCTGTTGGGTACCAGTGGCCAGCCACTGTTCCAGCTCATCAATTTGTGCTTGATGTTCCCTCAGTTCCTCAGGGGTAGGAAGTTCGGCAGCCAAAATTTGTTGATTTTCTGTCCATTGGGCTTCCAGTTGGGTTACCTTGGGCTGCAGCTGCTGAATTTCAGTGTTGATGTCTGTTAAATGCTGGTTAGCAGTTGTTTGAGCCTGCTGCGCATTTTGCTGCTGAACTGCCTGAAGGACGTCGCCGAATTTTTGAGCGTCCAACTGTTGAGCGATACTCTGCAGCTGTTCCATAGTTCCTTGGGCTGCCCGATCACGAATTTGCTCCAGCTGACTTTTGGCAGTCGTCAGCTGATTCATTTCTGATGCAGCCTGATCTCGTTGTGCTTTTAACGCATCCGTTTGTTCAGTAGCTTGCTTTTTCCGTTCTGCTAGATTTTTCAGCTTGCCGAGCTCTTCTTTTTGATCAGTTAACGCTTGCTGCTGCGGCGCTAAAAGATTTTCCCGCTCATCGATTTGGGCCTGCGCCTCTTGACTTTTAGCCTCAAATTCCTGCTGACTAGCAGCATATTCCTTTTTACCGGTTTCTAAACGCTTTTGAGCTTCACTTAGCTGCTGGGTCTGTTGCGCAGCTTCAGTTTTCCCTGCCTCCAGCTGAGCTTTAGCTTCATCGATCTGCTTTTGGTTGCTTTCCTTTAGTTCCTGCAGCCGTTTTGCACCATCATCTTTTAAGCTATCTTCAGTTTTTTCCTGATTGCTTTCCCAGCGATCCTTGTAGGTATCCGAATAAGCAGTAACACCTTTTAGGTTTTTATACTGCACCAGCACCTCTGAAAAAACCGACTGCTTAAAGTTTTTCGGCGACATAATCGCAAAGAAATCAATCATTCCTTTGCCGACAGTCGTATTGCCCCGCGAAAAATTTTCAATATACTGGGGACTCTCCACAAAACCGACTACAGTCAATTCTTTGTTAACAAAAGAATCCTCGTGACCGTCAATTACAAAGTTATCCCCTGTTTGATAAGAATGATTGGTCTCTGCAATTTCGTCCAAAGCAATTTCCTGATCATTTTTTGGCAACCGTCCTTTGACCACTTTTACACGATTCAGTTTCTGATCCTGATCATAGCTGTAAAGTCGGATTGTCTGGTCCTTGTCCGCCAGAAAAATATCTTGAAAATAACGTCCCTCGGCATAAGCCACCTGATCCATGTCCCTCACATCTTCAAGAGACGCCTCACTCATCCCTAATGGTGTGAAAATTTGAGCATCTGCCAATTGCTGCTTCTGATAATAATCATCGGCGGTTTGAACCATATCCGGTCCGGTAGCGCTTAAGCCAACAAAAAAAGCTACCCCTAGAAAAACAATTCCTAAAATCGATAAAAAACGCGTTTTGGAACCAAGAATTTCCCGCAGGCTGGTCCGCCATAAAACTTTATTCATCTTATCGTCTCCTTACCACTGAATCTCATCGATCGAAAGAGGTTTATCATTCAGCTCCTGGCTGCGGACCTTGGCGTCATTAATTCGAATAATACGGTTAGCCATCGGAGCAATTGCTGAATTGTGCGTAATAATTACCACCGTTGTACCATAATTTCGAGCGGTATCTTGTAAAATCTTCAGTATTTGTTTGCCTGTTTCAAAGTCCAACGCCCCAGTTGGTTCATCACACAATAACAGCTTCGGTCGTTTTGCCAAGGCTCTAGCAATTGTCACCCGCTGCTGCTCGCCACCAGAAAGCTGTGCTGGGAAATTATCCATCCGACCTTCTAGCCCTACAGAACGCAGTACTTCAGCTGGATCTAAAGCATCAGAAACAATTTGTGAGGCCAGCTCAACGTTTTCCTTAGCCGTTAAATTCGGCACCAAATTATAAAACTGAAAAACAAAGCCCACGTCATTGCGGCGATACGTAGTTAATTCTTTATTGTTAAACGCCGCTATATCCGTACCATCCACAATTACTTGGCCTTCATCGCAGCTGTCCATGCCCCCTAAAATATTCAAAACGGTTGATTTTCCAGCACCACTAGGCCCTAAAATCACCGCAATCTCACCCTTTTCGATAGTGAAGGTAATTTTGTCATTGGCATGAATCACCGTTTCTCCCATCTTATAACGTTTGGTTTCATTAATTACTTCAATATACCCCATGTCCTGTCGCCTCCTCCTTATTAGTCTACCATAAGGAAACAAAAAAGACCTCGCGAACCCGAATAGGCTCTACAAGGTCATAAAAAAACTCGACCCTTTCAGATCGAGCATTTGTTTTTAACTATGGTAGCGTTCTACACCGTCTAAATAAGTTGCTTCTAATTCCATGTTTGGTTGCAACACGATGAAATCAGCAGCTCTGCCTTTTGCGATCATGCCGCAGCGGTCGTCAATCTTACAGCTGACAGCTGGTACATAAGTTGCCATCATGATTGCTTCTTCAGGTGTCGCAATGTTCCAGTCAACGACATTTTTGATGGCTTCCTTCAGCTTCAAGATACTTCCAGCCAAATTACCGGATTCCAAACGAGCTGTGCCTTCTTTTACAACAACTGGAAATTCCCCTAGATTATAATTACCGTCTGGCATACCACCTGCCATCATGCAGTCAGTGATTAATGCCACATGATCATGTCCAGCTTTTTCCATTAAAATTTCAGCTGCTTGGGGATGGACATGGTGTCCATCACAAATCAACTCAGAGAAAACATGCTGCAATGACAGCAATGCACCAACCATTCCAGGTTCACGATGATTTAATCCGCGCATTCCGTTATAAGCATGAACGAAAACACTTGCGCCTGCTTCAACTGCCGATTGTGCTTCTTCCAAAGTAGCATTTGAATGTCCTAAAGCGACCACAACACCTTCATCTGTCACGGTTTTGACAAACTCCTCTACACCTTTACGTTCAGGTGCCAAGGCAATTTTTTTAATTAAACCGCCAGATGCTTCTTGCCATTCGTTAAAGGTATCTACATCTGGATCACCAAAATAACTTGGGTTTTGCGCCCCTTTATGTTCTTCAGTAAAGAAAGGTCCTTCAAAATAGATTCCTTGAATTTTTGCCCCGGGTACTTCCTGATACGTTTTTCCGATAGTTTCTGCAACATCCTTTAAACGTTCCTTAGTAGAAGTTAATGTTGTCGGTAAGAAACTAGTTACGCCACAGGAAAGAAGTCCTTCAGACATTACCTTCAAGCCTTCTGCATCATTGTCCATTACGTCATGATTTTTAAAGCCGTGTATATGAGTATCTACAAGTCCTGGTGCAATCCATTTGCCAGTTTGGTCAATTACGTTTGCTTCTGAATCAGGCAATTCTTTCGTATAATCACCAAAAATTCCATCTGTGATTTCTAAATAACCTGCTTCTTTTACGCCGGATTTCAAAAAGAATTTGTCCGCATAAATAAATGTTTTCATCCTTAAGCGCTCCTTCTTACTTGATACTTTAAAGGTACTCCTGATCAGTCAATCTGTCAAGAATGGTGTAGACCATTTAAAAGAAATCTCGTAATTTGGTCGTGGCATTTAACCACTCACGATACTGCTGAGCCTTCTTGTCTTCACCAATCATTTTTAAAACCGTCATTTTTAAGGTGAACAGCTCATTCAATTTATAACAGCTGGACTGCTGCTGGTTCCAACGCAGCCCCAAGTCGATGATTCTTTCAGCCTGCTGAAACTCATTATACTCTAATAAAAACAACGCATAATCCAAGAATAACTCACTTAATTCAATCTTTTCAGTGTAATCACACATCGTAGTCTCAAACAGTTCAATACTCTTAGTGTAAAGCCTGCGTGCTTCCTCATCTTTGTCCAGTTGATTATTCATCTTAGCAGCAAAAGCCATTAATAAAATCTTACTGTCAAAGTACCCTTGGTATTTCTTCGAGACTAAGATGTCCAAGCCTTTTTTAGTATTTTCTAGCGCATGTTTGGGATTGCTGTCTAAATAAAAGGCACAAACCGCCTTGAAATAATAAAACTGCTGCAGATCTTTATCTAAAACAATCCGCCGCTTATCCTCCAAGTAATTCACAATTGCCTGAATTTCAGCAAAACGCTGATGACGCATCAGAAAATACATCTTTTGAAAATACTTCCGCAGCAGCAGCTCCTTTGGTAAAAAATCCACCATCAGCTGATCAATTGTAATTCCTAAACGTTGGCAAAGCTGTTGCATCACCAGAATATTGGGAATTTCCTCATTGTTCTCGATTCGACTTAACACACTTTGTGAACAAATGTCCCGTGATAAATCTTTTTGTGTCATTCCATGTTCTTTACGGAAGTCTTTTAAGACCTGTCCAATGGATTCCATGTCCGATTTCCTCCAAAATATGCATATTCACATTTTCTATCCTATTGTAGCCTAATGAAGTAGCTAGAGCAACCAATTGCTAGACAATTAAACAGTTAGAAAATCCAGCTCCTAATGGAAAATTACTCTCTCAACACAATGATTTTTAAGATGAATCTTCCCCCTTTTGGAACGAGAAGTAAATTTTTTTGTCGATACGCAAAGAAAAGTTTCTTTTTTGTGTAACTTTATTTGTCAGAAAAAAAAGAAATAGTAGCCACCTCTTCAAATCTTGTTATATACAAAGGATTCCCTTTAGTTTCTTCTAATTTTTTGAAGAAAAAGAAAATTACCCTCTTGATTTTTGTGCAACAATTATTTATTCTATAAATGAAAGCGTATTACGAAAATGGAACGGAACAATGAATATACCAAAAATATTGTTAAAAAAACGAATCCATATACTAAAAATGAAAAGGGGTTAGGAACATGGCAGGAATTGAACTTCAAAAAAGAACAATCTTTAGTACTCGAAAACGGGAGAATCTTGAACTAAAATTTGAGCAAGCCTATCAAGCTTCAAAAAAAGAAGCCACACATCATTCAGAAAATGTAGCACAGCTAATTCAAGCAGCGGTAGCGGTTATGGTTCGCAATGCTTTTTACGTGGGTGATTTTTCTTATTTGTCTAAGAACTTGATTCGCAAGCTGTTTTTGGATGGAGAAGTTCCAGCTTCTGTGCGTCATCTCTGCATTTACTTTGATGATTATTTTACACGAGAAGAGTGGAGCACCGTTATCAGCCATTTATATAAAGACGAAAAAGAATACAGCCAACTTACCGAGGAAGCTCGTTCACATATTGCTCCTTTGCGTCCTGCACTTACTTCTGGTGTGCAAACGGGAGAAAGAAAACTAAACTTGAAGGCATCATTTTTAGATGGAAACAATAAACTGCACAACTGGAGTCTAGGCAATGTTGTTACTTGCTTAACCACTAAGGAGCGCATTGATCTGTTAAATATCTTTGGCGAGTTAACTATTTTCCAAAAGGACGGTCTGCGCCAGTTTACGGAAGTTGTTTGGATGTATTTTGCCATCGATGAACGCTTTCGTGATTTTGACACCCGCGACGAGAAGGACCCTTTCCACAAACCAAAAGAAGCAGTTCAAAACCAACCAGAAAAAGCTTCGACTAATAAACAATCAGCTGAAAAGTCTGTGCCAAATGATCGTGATGAAGAAAAGACAATAGATGATCAACCAACTACGTCCGTCCAGCCGCCTATCAATCAGTCGAAGCAAACGTCCCAGTCGAAGAAGAAGACCGGCAAGACACCAACTGATCACATGCCCAGCTGGAAAAACTTAACTGCCTCCGGTAAAAAGAAAAAAAATGAGAAGAACTTGAAGATAGAAAAGGCCCTGCGAAAGGGTTCCGGCAAGAAAAAGAATCGCAAGCGGAATAGGCGGAAGTAGCTGAACTCTGTAAGAGGTCTTTCGCGAGTTCCGTTATTGACTATCCTAGTAAATAATACTTAAGCTTTTTTGAGTTGCTTAACAAAAGATTTTGAGATGACTTAGTAATTATATTAAGCCAAAAAATCCCCTTTGACACACATTCTGGATGAAAATGCACATCAAAAGGGATATAGCTGACGCTGTCTATTAATCAAAGAAAACTTATGCATCAAGGTTTCTTTGGAATGCTCATAACTTTAAATAAGTGCTCAAGGCTTTTAAACAATTTAGTTTACAAGTCCACCAATACCTATTTATCAATTTGTTGAAGAGCTTTTTCAGGAACCTGATCTCTAGTGACCTCTTCATAGTTTTCGATATGGGCACCCTTATTGGTTAATTTCAAATAACGATCTACTTTCAATTCGCTCAAGCCATTGAAAGCGACTGGTCGTGTCTTGCCGTTTTCATCTGAGGCAGTCTGTTGATAAGCTGCTGTCCCATACTCGTTAACACTTTGGGGTTTCTCCGTTTTAACATACAGCGTTCCTTCCTGCACCAATGGATTCAGCTGATCCATGATTCCAGCAATTTCACTGGAGGAATTTCTGGTAAAAAAGGTACTGCCGAATAAAACGATCCCTCCTGCCAAAACTAGTAAAACAATTTTTCTAATGATACTCAATGAACATCTTCCTTTCTTTTCTAGAATTAAGCATACCGAAAGGAAGAGCAGAGCAGGTCAGTCCCAAGTTGTATTTCCAGCTAACAGTTTTGTCACTTGGGAAAGATTAACCTCCTCCAAATTTAAAAAGTCACAATACATTTACCGTGAATCAGAAATAAAAAAGTACTGTAAAAATACCCAGCCAGATTGGCTGGGCTTGATTATTAATACTCTTTTTTGCGTTCCAAGATACCCTTTAATCTCCAATGCCATGGACAAGAACTTGTCCAGTTGAAGAACGGTAAAGCTTTTCCGTTATTAGCATAATAAATATCTTGTAGGACTTTCATTTCATCACCATGAGTTAACGCTCGTACTTCTTTACCATCAAAATAGAAAACTGCATCTTTTCCATCAACTTGGTATAAACATTTCATTTCAATCTCTCCTTCTGTTGAATAGCTTCCATTATCAAAATTTGCTGAATCTATAGCTTCTAATTTTCCTGGGTTTTGACTATTTATAGTGTTATAGGTTGACACAAGCAAAGTGCGATAAGACTGATATCCTATGCTTGCAAAATCTGCCTTCGCACCATGAACTTTGAATAAACCTCGACAATAATCCTCAATTGAAGTAGTTCCTTCGACATTATATAAGCCATTTCGTTTAGATAATACAAATGTATAGGCACTAAAGAAATCATTTAACGTGGCAAATCGAACATAATACCCACCTTCAAGTCTTGCACTCCCTCTTGTCATGTTGATTCCTAAATCAGCTGGCGCTTTAAAAGGTTCAGAGATACCAGACCAGTTTTTATCATTTCTTCCTACATTCGAGTTCCCCCAATGACTTTCAATAAATAGCTGGGCAATCAAAAAACTTGGTTTCAAATTATATTGTTGAGAATAATTAATGACTTTTTGAATATTGTCCTGTGAAATACTGTGTCCTGAATTTACAATAGGACCCAGAGTATAAAATCCATCGCCGCCACTAGTTCCATTATTAAGTCTCCAATAATAATGGGGTTGACTTCCCATATATCCGTTGGCTGGGGTTGTACTAATAGTTCCCGCTCCATAATTACAATGTATTATAGTGTTATTATCCAAAAAAATCCCCGTATGTGAGTATGCTCCATTAGGGTCTGTTGGATTTGCTAGGAAGATGTCTCCTCGTCTACACTCTCCACGACTAATTTGTCTAGCAATTTTTGGCATAGTATTAAGCTGTAGTGTTGATGTATTGCCATAATTACCTCCTGAATTATCAATAAATCCTCCAGCACGTAAGGCAGTAATTACTGCAGCCGAACAATCATATTGCGGAGGATTACCACCTCCCCATGGTCGAACCATAGCATAAGTCACTCTTCCCTCATTCAACTTAAACCAGTTGACTAAAGCATCTATACTTCCCAATAAAATCACCCCTTTTCTAAATTTCCCATGCGTCCATGGGGAACATATGTCCGTGTATTAAGTATATTCCAGATTGTTGATCTAAAAAGACCAAACTTAGACTTAATTGTACAAAATGGAATTTTTATTACTAAAATTCCTATACTTGTGGTGCGGCTACTGAGTTTATTTAGCAGAAATGAGCGTCATATGGACACTTACTAAAAATCAAGGGGAATAAGATAGTATCTCTCAAACAGATCAATTTAAACTTGTTCATAAAAATTTATATTCATATTTGAATGTATAATAGTGTTTTAGTCAAAGGAACGTCTATTAAATTTTTCCCAATTTACTACAAAAAAATGATGGTTACGTGTAAAAACATTTGATAAATCGCATGATAATTTTGCATGTTGAGCAATTATTGGAGTAAGCTAAATGAAAATATAGTCTATAGTAATCTTGTTCCCATCTCCTCTTATATTTGCTGCATCTTTAAAATGTGATACAAAAGATTCTACTGACCCATGAACGAATATAGAAAAAAGGAAAAATTACTTATAAAAACTGTATTGAAATAGTGAATATAATTAGCTAGCTGCTAAAGCAGTTATCCATGAACTTCCAAAAGAAAAAATGGAATCAACGAAAAAAACCTTAAATAAATTTTTAAGTAATACATAAATACAAACTTCTAGTGATTTTCATAGTATGAATAACAAAAAAAGATCAACAAACACTGTTACACCAATGTTTGTTGATCTTTTCTAATTATGCGGAAGATGGGATTTGAACCCACACGAGCCTTGCGCTCACAAGACCCTCAATCTTGCATGTCTGCCATTCCATCACTTCCGCGAAACCTTGATTCATCATAGCGATAATCGTAAAAAATGTCAATATCTAAACGGTCGTTGTGTCGTAGACATAGGTGATACTGCCATTTAAGCCAGCAATCCCACGAAAATATTTTTTGTCCTCTTGCTTAATCCATGCCTCACGAAACATGAAAAAGTCTTCTTTAGTCACTTCAATTTTTTCGATGTCGCCATTACGTAATTGTTCAATTTTTTCTTCAAATGGATTATTCAACGTCTTCACCTCAAAAGAATAGGAAGATACAAGGTATCCTCCTTATTCATGGAAATATTTGCTGTTTTCTAAAATTCGGGTATCGTCTGTCATAATTCCCTGTAGCGAGCGGTCTAAACGAGACGAGTGTCTTTGCTTTGCGTCTTTTGTTTGAATAGACGGCTGCTGCGGCGCCTTTTCACCTGTGTCAAACAACAAGTAGGACTGCTTTGAATTACGGATACTGGTATAGAGTTCCTGTAATGGGATCGCATCCTCTGGTTCATCAGGAATCAGCGATTTGGGTACGTGTTTGGGTTTGAAGGGCGTGGCATTTCGTGTCTCCTCGCGAAAACTGACCTTCTTGTTGCTATCGGTAACAGGTTTAGAGTCTGCAAATAATGAACGAGGTGCGCGCTTTTGTTCGCGAGCCCGCGTTTCATACGTTGGCAGATTAATCCGATGTCGTTCTAGTTCCTCCCGCGGCTTTTCATCCACTTGTACTCTGCGGGTACGTGAATTGTGGCGATTCGCCCGTTCCAATACCTCTTTTGCATCCAATTTATAGTCCGTGATAAAATCATCATGTCCATCAAACAATACCCGTTGGTTGCCCTGATTTAATTTTACACCTGTTTCATCGTCATAAGCAGGAAAACGTGCGCGTCTTCCACCAAATGGTCGATTTTCCATAAAAACCATCCTCGTTTTCTGATTTCTTATTAGTTTAGCACAAACGGCGAAAAAAAGCTTAGCAATTGACAAAAGACTTTACCGAATTTTTTAATCTATCAAAGATTTAGTTGTAAAATATTCCTGCTGCGGCACCAGTTCAATACCTTCGATTAACTCCTCTAAAATAGCATAATCACCACGATACTGACGAGGACTAGCCAATTCTTCAATGCGAATCTTATGGGGTTGATCAGACACATTCAGCAAATAAATCGTATATTCTTCTGCATCATATCTAATAATACCGAAGACATCATTCTCCAGCGAATACACCGGAAAAAATTCGCCATATTTCATGGAACCATGCTTTTTACGACGATAGGTCCAGGTCTGGCAGGAAGTATAGATGCTTTGATTAATCTTATTCCAAGGAAAGAACTTACGATTCTCTGGATCCTTGCCACCAGTTAACCCAGCTTCATCACCATAGTAAACACATGGAATTCCCGGCATCATAAACAATAGTCCCCAAGCATGAGCCAATTTATCAACAGAGCCTTCCAGCATCGTTAATATCCGCTCCGTGTCGTGGGTGCCAATATTATTCAGCTGATTGTAATAGAAATCTTCTGGATAATTTTCCTGATAACGAATCATTTCTTGGCAAATTTTTTCAAAGGAACGGGTCTGATTCAGAATATCCATGATTTGCTGGCGCAGCGGATAATTCATGACACTCTGCAAATGGTCACCAAACACATACTTCCGCCTTTGATCATAAGCAATTTTATTGGAGGCATCCTCCCAGACTTCACCGATGAGGATTTTATCCTGATAACCTAGTAAATGCTTACGGATACCGCCAATAAATTCGTCCGTCAGTTCGTCTGCCACATCTAGGCGCCAGCCATCGATGCCCAGAGTGGTCCACTTAGCTAAGACACTTTCCACATCGCCATAAATAAATTCCTGGAAGCTTTTATCATCCTTATTCACCTCGGGAAGATCAGCGACTCCCCACCAGGCTTCGTAATCACTGGGATATTTTTTAAATTTAAACCAAGGATAATAAGGACTTTCCGGATTGCGGGCAGCGCCCACATCCTCTCCATACAGCCCTGCCTGATTAAAGTAACGGCTGTTGCGACCGACATGAGAAAAGACACCATCTAAAATCACTGAAATCCCCGCCTCATGCAACGCCGTCAGCATTTCTACAAAATCCTCTTCACTTCCTAAAACCGGATCAATCGCAAAATAATCATTAGTATCATAGCGATGGTTGCTGCAGGCTTCAAAAATCGGATTCAAATAAAGGGCAGTAATCCCTAAGTCCTGAAGATAAGGAATTTTTTGAGTAATCCCCTTTAAGTTTCCACCAAAGAAATCCCAACGAACTACTTCTTGTTCCTTATTGCGAATGTACATTGGTTCGTCTTCTTCCGTGGCATAAATAAAGGAATTTTTCTTGGGCGAAGAAATTTCACCATGAGGATTCCCATTCGCAAAACGATCCGGAAAAATTTGATAAAAGACGGCTTCACGATACCAGCTAGGAGCAATCTCCGCCTTCTCAAAGCACGTCAGCTGGTAAGAGCCCACCTCAGATTCCTGATGAGCAATCTTACCCTCGCCTCCTTGTCCATCAAAGCCATAAAAAAGGGTTCGCTTACTGCCGTCTGGACAAAAATGAACAATTTTAAAATAGTAGAAATACAATCCGCTACCCTGGTCAACCTTGTATTGATAATGGTAGCGGTCTTCTTCTACCTGGTTCATAGGGAAACTGATTTTGCCAACAGTGCTTCCCTCTTTACGAACCACAAAAAAGACAGTGGTTTCCAACTCGGAAGGAACCGAGATCCAAAAATCCACTCGCTTTCCTTCCTTTACTGCACCAAAGGGAAACTTATAGCGTTCCAGCCATGAATTATAGTAGATATGCGCCATGTTGATTCGCTCCTCTTTCGCTGTTATGAGCAAAAACGGGTTCAATTTGCCAAATATCTTCCGCATAACGCTTCACTGTTTCATCCGAAGAGAAACGCCCAGCATTAGCAATATTCAGCAAACTAATTTGCTTCCAGCGGCGACGATCTTGATAAGCTTCATTAATCGATTCTTGGGCATCACAATACGCAGCGAAATCACGTAGAACAAAGAATTCATCATTGTATTTAATCAAAGAGTCGAGAATTTCTTGACCTTCCACGGCAATATTCGGAATGGTTCCATCCACGAACGCATTTAAAACCTTATGGATTACCGGGTCATTGTGATAAAGCTCCGCCGAATTGTAATTGTGCTCTTGATAATAGCGATAAACTTCCGTTTCAGTCAGTCCAAAAATAGCAATGTTTTCATCTCCAACAGCATCGCGAATTTCAATATTGGCTCCGTCTAAGGTTGCCACTGTTACGGCTCCGTTCAGCATCAGCTTCATATTGGAAGTACCAGATGCTTCCTTTGAAGCTAGGGAGATTTGTTCACTCACATCGGCAGCCGGAATAATTCGTTCAGCTAAGGTCACATTGTAATTCTCCAAAAAGACTATTTTCAGCTTGTCGTTAATCGATTTGTCATTGTTAATTAAATTAGCTGCTTCATTGATCGCCTTAATAACTGATTTGGCATAGTGATAGCTTGGTGCCGCTTTAGCTCCAAAGATAAAGACTCTTGGATGGATCGGCAAATTAGGATTTTCCTTCAAATCAAAATACAGCTTTACAATGTGCAGCAGGTTCAGCAATTGACGTTTGTAGGCATGCAGACGCTTGATTTGAACATCAAAAATCGCTTCTGGAGAAACCTCAATGCCTTTTACTCGTTTAATGTATTCAGCCAATTTCACTTTATTTTCATGCTTGGCATCAGCTAAAGCATCCAACACCTGATCGTCTTCCACATAATTCAGCAACAAACGAATATCTTTAGGATCGCTGTTCCAAGAATTCCCAATTGTATCATTTAATACCTTCGTCATGCTGCGGTTTGCTAATTGTGACCAGCGTCTTTGAGCAATCCCGTTAGTTTTATTATTGAAGCGTGTCGGATACAGCACGTAAAAATCATGCAGGACGACACTTTTCAGCAAATCAGAATGCAACTTAGCTACCCCATTAGTTGAATGAGAACCGATAATAGCTAAATGAGCCATGTGAATTTGGCCATGCTGAATAATGCGAGTACGTTCAACCAAGTCTGCTGGCTGTACACCAGTCATTTCATTAACAAATCGACGATCAATTTCCTCAATGATTTGGTAAATTCGCGGACAAACCTCTTTCATCATCGGAATCGACCATTTTTCCAAGGCTTCGGCCATAATTGTATGGTTAGTATAGCTCATTACCTTAACCGTTAAATTCCAAGCCTTCTCCCACGGCAAGCCTTCTTCATCCACTAACAAGCGCATAAATTCTGCGACACACATAGCTGGATGTGTATCGTTAATGTGAATCGCAATGTACTGATTAATTTGATCATATGAAAAACCTAATTGCTTATAATAGCGTAAAATGCTTTGAACTCCAGCCGAAACGAAGAAATATTCCTGTGACAAGCGCAATTTTCTGCCGGCCTCATTGGAATCATCCGGATACAGAACCGAGGTTAAGTCCTCAATCATGCGGCGATCTTCAATACTACGGTAACGATCTTCTTCTTCAGCAGGAATTTCAACACTCCATAAACGCATTGTGTTAACAATATTGTTTTGATAGCCCACCATACCCGTATCATAAGGAACAGCACGCACAGTATAGCCATTTTCATAGACGGGCTTCAATAGCCCATTGGCATCCTCTTGTAAATAAACATTGCCGCCAAAATGCACATCAACAGCCTTGCTTTCTTTTCGAATTTCCCAAATATTGCCTTTTTGCAGCCATTCATCTGGTAATTCTACTTGATAGCCATCAACAAAACGCTGCTTAAACAAACCATATTCATAACGAATTCCATTGCCGTTGCCGGGTAATCCGCAAGAAGCAATCGAGTCCATGAAGCAAGAGGCCAAACGACCTAACCCGCCATTTCCTAACGCCATATCGGGTTCCACCTCTGCCAGCTCATCCAAGGAAATTCCCATTTCCTGCAACGCTTCCTCAATCATTTCCAGCCAGCCCATATTTAATAAATTGCTTTTCAGCATTTTCCCTGGTAAAAATTCAATTGAAAAATAGTAGGCCTGTTTTTGCTGCTGATCTCGGTAATCCTGCCAGGTTTGTCGCCAATCCTGTGAGTAATGAGCGGTCATAATCGACCCTAAAGTTTGGTACAATTCGGTAGCTGAAGCATCCTTTACTTCCATCGCAAACTTTTCAGCCAACCTCTTTTTAAACTGCTGTTTGAATTCCTTTTTATCCACTTACTTTTCTCCTTTATGACTAAGAAACATTCGAAAAATCACCTGCTGTATCAGTCCACTCCCCTGTTCTGATACGCCGATTGTTCACCTAATTTAAAAAATCAGAATCCACGACTCATCCAGCCGGGGATTCTGACCGCTTAACTAATTTGCTGATATAGCTCAAGGTAGCGCTGACTGGATACATCCCAGCTGAAATCCTTTGCCATTGCGCTGCGCATCAATTTTTGCCAAATCTTCGGCTCTTGTTGATAAAGCTCAATCGCCTGCTTTAAGGCATGCATTAAGAAATAGGACTGGTAATCAACAAAACCAAAGCCTGTTCCCTCCTGTGTCAATGGATTATATGGCTCAACTGTATCCTTTAGCCCCCCGATTTCGTGAACTACTGGTAAAGTTCCATAGCGCATTGAAATCATCTGCGAAAGTCCGCAAGGTTCAAAGGCAGACGGCATTAAGAACATATCGACACCGGCATAGACCTTCTGAGCTAATTGTACATCAAAAGCAATTTGGATACTGGTTTTTTCTGGGAATTTTTCGCCAAAATAGCGGAACCCATTCTCAAAATCAGGATCACCAGTCCCAATCAGTACCAATTGCACATCAAATTGCATCAGATTTTCCATTTCCTGCAGCAGCAAATGGAAGCCTTTTTGATAAGTCAGGCGGCTGACAATCCCAATCATCGGAACATCTTTACGGATTGGCAAGCCTAGCAATTCTTGAAGCTTCGTTTTATTCTCTAATTTCTTATCTAGCTTTTGACTGTCATAGTGAGTGAAAATCGCCGGATCAGTCATGGGATCAAACATCTCGTAATCAATCCCATTGACAATGCCGCTTAATTTACCACTTTCCATACGTAAAATCACATCTAAGCCCGAACCAAATTCAGGTGTTTTGATTTCCTCGGCATAGGAAGGACTTACCGTTGTCACACGATCAGCATACAAAATACCCGCCTTCATGAAATTAACACAGTCATTATAGCGAATCGTTCCATCTTCATATCGCTCCGCGCCCATACCAAACAAATCTGCCATAATAGAAGCATCGTACTGTCCTTGAAATTCAATATTATGAATCGTAAGCACTGAACGAATCTGCTGATAGGCTTGAATCCAACGATATTTTTCCTTTAGCAGGAAAGGAATCATTGCGGTATGGTAATCGTTGACGTGAACCACATCTGGAATAAAATCAATCTTTTCCATCATTTCAATCACTGCCATTTGGAAGAAGGCAAATCGTTCGCCATCGTCATAATCGCCATATAAATTAGGGCGATTAAAATAGTACATATTGTCGATGAAGTAGTACTCGATTCCTTGATGTTTCAAATATTTAACGCCGCAATACTGCTTGCGCCAGCCGACCTCAACTTCAAAATTAAACAAATCCTCTGTCTTAGTCTTGTATTGCTCGCCCATTTTGGAAAAATAGGGCAGTACGACACGAATATCTGCCCCTTTTTCCTTTAATGCTTTCGGCAAAGCACCTGCTACATCGCCCAATCCCCCAGTTTTGAAAAAGGGGGCACATTCTGCTGCAGCAAATAATATCTTCATTACACCGTTCCTCCATAAATGTCGCTTGTAACATGGGTATTCTTTTTAATCACAAGCGGCTGTTCAGGAGTTCCGATGATTTTCACACCAGGATCAACTTCTACATGCTTATCTAATATTGCATAAGAAATTTGTGCCCCTTTGTTGATAACGGCACTTGCCATAATGATAGAGTCACTAACTCCAGCACCTTCTTCTACGATTGAACTGCGAGAGAACAGCGAATTTCTGACTTTCCCTTTCACAATACAGCCTGTCGCAAACTGACTATTGTGCACATCGGAGGTCGGTGCATAATACGTTGCCACTTCATTTTTCAGCTTCGTATAGATTTTTTGGTTTGAATACAGCAATGATGTAAATTTCTTAGAATCCAGCATCGCCATATTCGCATCATAATAAGCCTTCACATTAAAAATATTGCTCAAAAAGCCAGTATACTCATAAGCTGTCGTTTTATGCTTTTCCATCGATAGGGTCAAGAAGTCCTGGATCGCAACCGGCGTTCCTTTCTTTTGACCATCCTCCAAGGCGTTAATCAGCCATTCGGTGCTGACAATGAAGATATTCATACACAGATTTTTGATTTCCGATTCTGTCTGATCATCAAAATACGCATGATGGCCTTCCACAACACCGTGCTCATCAATATCTAAAATAATATCTTGATACGCGATTGATTGATCGGCATTTTTTTATAAACTACAGTTATTTCGCTGTCATGCTGCTGATGAATCTTTAAAACTGCTCGAAGATCAATGTTGCAAAGCATTTTGTTACCGATAAAAACAGCATATTTACTTTTCGATTTTTTCAAATAATCGATTGCAGCTTCATAATAAGGCAGACCCTCTGCACGTTTTTGTAAAAAGTCTTGATAGAAGTGGATAAAGTAACGGCTGTCCACACTATCCAAATGCCACTCACGTCCTCCACCAATATGGTCAAACACTGAACGTGTTAGGCCTTGATTAAATATCATATACACAGATTTTACGTTCGCGTTGACTACATTTGATAAAGTAAAGTCAATCAAGCGGTACTTGCAATCAAAAGGCAATGTTGCCAGCGGACGCTTCTCCGTTAAAGGCATTAACTCTCGACATTCATGCGCATTTCCTAGAATGGCACACATTTTATTAGCTCTCATCAATCGACACTCCAATCACTTCTGAATAACCTACAACAGCGATCTCCTCTTCGCCATTTACAACAGCATTATCGCCTATGATCGCATGTTCACCTACAATGGCTCTGTTAATTTTTGCGTTTCTGCCAATCGTTGCACCCGGCATAATTACGCTGTCTTTTACCGTAGCATCTTCTTTAATCTGAACATCACTGGATAAAATACTGTGATCTACCTCGCCAGCAACGTAACAGCCGTCAACTACCAATGAATCCTTAACATTCGCAGTATCGGTAAAGAAGTGCGGTGGAGAAATGGTATTTTTAGCCGAAATCCGCCACGCTTTGTCCCGGATGTTTAAGCTATGCTCTGGATCAATAAATTCCATGCTGGTTTCCCATAACGAATCAATCGTTCCAACATCCTTCCAGTACCCTTCAAAACGATAGGCAAAGACATTATCGCCAGCTTCCAAATAAGCCGGAATTACATGTTTACCAAAGTCCAGCATATGGTCATCCTTTTGATAACTGTTTAACAGCATGCTGCGTAAACGGCTCCAGTTGAATATATAGATTCCCATGGAGGCTAAATCACTCTTAGGCTCTTCTGGCTTTTCCTCAAATTCGATAATGCGGTCATTTTCATCGGTATTCATAATTCCAAAGCGTGATGCTTCTTCGATAGGCACACCAATAACTGCCACTGTGAGTGCGGCATTGTTTTCTTTATGACTTTCCAGCATCGCTTCATAATCCATCTTGTATATGTGGTCCCCTGACAGGATTAATACATATTGAGGATCCATCTGATCAATATAATCCATATTTTGGTATATGGCATGGGCGGTTCCTTCAAACCACTTGCTGCCATCGTTGCTGGAATAAGGTTGTAATATGGTAACGCCGGCATTTAAGCTGTCAAAGCCCCAGCTAGAACCGTTTCCGATGTGACTGTTTAAGGCAAGCGGCTGATATTGAGTGACAACTCCTACATTGTTGATGCCAGAATTGATGCAATTACTCAAGGTAAAATCAATGATTCGATATCTTCCGCCGAAAGGTACTGCTGGTTTGGCAATATTTTGTGTTAGCTTACCTAAACGTGACCCTTTTCCTCCAGCTAAGATCATAGCTAAAATTTCTGTTTTCATTTTTGGATGATGAAGGTAGTCCTTCATCAACCTCCTCTCAAATTATTATTTGTTTTTCCGCTTTAAAACAATTGACTCAGGCTTGAAAATGACTGCGCCAAAAGCAGGAATCGTGGTTTTGATTAACTGCTCATAATTTTTGAATGCGATCGGTTCACTTTCACAATCTTCATTGTGTTTCGTCCATGTACCGCCGAATTCTTCCATTTCGGTATTCCATATTTCCTTGTAAGTTCCTGGATAAGGAACACCAATATGGAAATCTCTACGTTCCACAGGGGTCATATTCAATACAACAATCAAAAAATCCTTTTTGCGTTTGCCTTGACGTAAATAAGAAAGTACCGATTCTGATGTATTATCGGCATCAATGATTTCAATCGTGTCGTAGGTGTTTTCCAGCTCCCACAAGGCTGGCTGATTTTTGTAAAAGTCATTGAGCGCAGCGGTGAATTGCTGCATGTGGCTGTTTAGCGAATCCTTTAGATCTACCCACTCTAGCCCTTCGTCAAATTTCCATTCAAGAAACTGTCCCCATTCGCTTCCCATAAACAATAATTTTTTCCCAGGATGAGTCATAAAATAGGTGTATAAATTACGAAGCTGTGCAAATTGTTTGTAGCGATCACCCCACATTTTATGCATTAAGCTCTTCTTGCCATGAACCACTTCATCATGCGACAACGGTAAAATGTAATTCTCCTGCATCATATACATGAAAGAAAAAGTAACCAGGTTAAAATGATCTTTCCGGAAAATCGGATCCATCTCATAAAAACGCAGTACGTCGTTCATCCAGCCCATATTCCACTTGTAATCGAAGCCTAAAGCCCCTGTTTCAGTCAGTCCTGTTATCTGAGTTTCAGAGGAGCTTTCTTCTGCAATCATTAAAACATTTGGGTGTGCCAGCTTAATTACCGAGTTCAGCTTCTGTAAGAAATTGCAGCCTTCAAAGTTCCGATTGCCCCCTTCGTGATTCGGTGTCCAAGGACCATCATCATAATCGCGATACAGCATACTGGAAACGGCATCGACTCTTATACCATCGATGTGGTAAAACTCTATCCAGAATAAAGCACTTGAAATTAAGAAGCTTTGAACCTGCGGCTTACCTAGATCGAAATTGATCGAGCCCCAACGAACATTCTTGGCACGATCGGGATCGCTGTATTCAAATTGTGCCGTCCCATCATAGTAAGGCAGCGTATCATCATTAATACAAAAATGTCCCGGAACCCAATCGACTAAAACACCAATATTATTTAAGTGACAAGCTTCGACAAAATTCTGAAATTCCTCGGGTGTGCCGTAATATGAGCTTAGTGCATAATAGCCGATCAGCTGATACCCCCATGAGCGTCCTAGAGGATGTTCCATTAAAGGTAAAAACTCTACATGGGTATAGCCCATTTCTGACAGATACGGAACCAGCTCTTTAGCTAAATCGCCAAAGCTGTAGGGTGTTCCATCCTCATGATGCTTCCAAGAACTGGCGTGCACTTCATAGATGTTCATAGGTCTTTTTAACGCATTGGTCCGTTTGCTTCGTCCACGCCATAATCCGTCGCGCCATTTTTTAGCAGGAATTGTATACAGCACAGCTGCATCTCCCGGCCGTTTTTCAAAACGAATAGCAAAGGGATCAATTTTCATGATTTCTCGCCCATTGGCCTGTCGAACGTTAAACTTGTAAAGATCTCCTTCTCTAGGTTGATCCGTGATAATTTCCCAAATACCTGATTCTGAATCCAACTCCATCGGCAATGTGTTCTGCCAATCGTTGAAATCCCCCACTAAAAAAACAGCTTTTGCATTGGGTGCCCAAACGCGAAAACAGTACGTACCGTCAGAAATTCTGTGTGCGCCTAACAAATGCTGAGCATAATAATTTTCACCGGACAAAAAGTTATTTTTTGCTTGACTAATTTCTGCTGATAGTTCGTTGATCTTTTCTTTCATACTCATCACCTTAACTATTTTTTGTCAAAAAGAATAAAATTTTACCTTTAAAAAAATGAACGGTTCCTCATTTAACATTCGCTCCTTCTATTTTATAATAACATACTTTCTTGAGTAATACATTCAGAACCCTTGATATAACGGAATAAAATAAGTATTAATCCCTTTCTAATTTCATTATAATATACCTAGAATTGAAACACCAGATCATATCGGTTATTTTATGACAAAAGTTTCATTTTTTATAAAATCATTTGTTTAATCGGATAAATAACATAAGTAATAATTACATACGTTATTTATTTGTGATAATTTTTTTCAAATAAACGGTTCTGTTTGCCTTTTGATTCTAGAACCGATACTCTAGGGAAGAGAGGGGGTAAAAATAATGTTTGATCCATTACTGCTGCTGATGACGTTTGGAATTAACTTCGCCTATGTCGCTTTGAATACGATTCGCTTTATGTTGACTATGAAAGGCTATCGGATCCTTGCACCCTTGCTGAGTATGATCGAAATTACCATCTATATCTTAGGACTTTCCATGGTATTGGATCGCCTGGATAATCCGATTAATCTATTTGCTTATGCCTTAGGATATGCCATCGGAATCAGTGTTGGAATTAAAATTGAAGACAAACTAGCTTTAGGCTATATGATGGTGACAGTCATTTTGCCGACAAATACTGAAAAAGAGAAGAGCTTGCCTCGTATTTTGCGGGAAAATGGTTACGGTGTTACCCAGTCCTATGCTGAAGGCCTAGAAGGCGAACGAATGGTACTGGAAATCTTATCCCCAAGAAAGACCGAACAAACCCTCTATCGCTTAATTAAAGAGATTGAAAGCCGCGCGTTCATCATCTCCTACGAACCTAAGTACATTTCTGGCGGCTTCTGGACGAAAAAACTGCGTAAACGGCAAAATACACCTTAATAGTCCAAACAAAAAACCGATGAGGTCGTGCCCTCACCGGTTTTACTTATTGCTTTATTTCCATAAAAAAGTCGTCAAATCGTTACGAAGCTGCCTACTGCGGGTAATTGCTGAGTGACCCCCATTTCTACCTTTAATCAACACTTCTTGATAATTTTTAGTATGCTTTTGTAATAAAAAGCGTAAAGAAAACGCACTATGGGTCGAAACCGATCCGTCACTTTCCGAGCCATCCTGCAAATCACCCGCAACATTTAAAATATCTAAGTTATTTGGTAATTGATTCATGGCGCGATCAAAGTAGTCATAAATCGGCGTTCGGCCAACCGGTCCGCCCTCCGTTAGTTCATAGGCAAAAATCTCCTCCGTATCCTCAGCAATCTCCAAATCATTAAAGGGAGCTGCAATCGTTACTAGCTTTGCTACTCTCGGCACTTTGCTGCCAGCATATTCCAGTAAATATCTTAAAGCGGAGACGCCGCCCATAGAATGTGCGACTAAATTTACGGTTGTTACATGCTGCTGATACAAATACGCCATGACTTTTTCAATCCACTGACTTTGCTGAATTTCATCGGTCACATCCTCACTAAACAATACCATAATCGTCGGATTGGCATGTGTATGCGTTAGCTTACCTTCTACCGACAGCTTGCCATCAGGCTTAACGACGATTGTCATCTCACGTTTAGCGATATTTTCTGACTCCAGCTGCTTTAACAAAGGACCAAAGGAAAGAGAGCTTCCTTGATAGCCGTGAATAAACACAGTTGGAGTATTAGAATAGCGTACACCTTTTTGCTTAGTCAATGATCCCGAACTAAAATAGCGAATTTGAGCATAATAGACCAGCCCAATGACTGATAAAAATGCAATAAGCAAAGCAAAGAGTTTAGCTAGTTTTTTCATTTGTTACGCCTTCTTTTGAATAATGTAGGTATAAGAGCTTTCTGAACCCAGCAAATCCAGCAACAAGTGATGAAAGGCAAAATATCGTTCCGTTTCACCGAACTGTTCCCATAAATTTGCAACCTCTTTTAACTGGTCCATCCCATTAACAACTGGTACTTCCAGCTGCCAGTTTGGTTCAGCGACAGCAACCTTGGTCATGAGCAGACTTTCTAAAAAGATTGACTTTCTTTTCGGTTGTTTTCCATTTAACAGCGCAGACAAAAACAGCTCCACCTGATTGAAAAAGAACCCTGAGTGAACATCTCCCAACAGCTTTTCCAAAGGTACAAATGAAGCAGGCCGCTTCCTCTGCTGATAATGGAAATAATTAGGCAATGTCAAGGCAGTAATCCCTCCAGCGTTCAACGTAACCAAGGCGAACGAATCATTTTCTAGAATTGTTCGACTAGCTAAATCAAAAGTCACCGCCACTGGTCCAGTTAGCTCATTGGGATAAAACTGCTCCGCAAAGCTGACTAGCTGATTTGGCCCAATCAGCTCTTTTAACTGATGGTACAACACATTATCGGGAAACGCTTGGCAAATCGGCAGCAGCAAACGATACCGTCGATCCTTGCGCTCTACTACTCCAGTCTGAATCAACAGGTCCAAACGCTTATCCAGCTGCTGATCTTCTGAAAAAGCGGTTCGGACTTCTCTTAAAATCACCGGCTGCTCCAGCTGATGAAAATACCTGATCAACCTGTTTGTCACTGGATCAGAAAGACTCTTTTTCAATTGTTGATTGGTTGTCAAAATATCCATAATAACTCCATTTCAAAGTATAGTCCCAATTAAAAAAATATACAAAAAAAGAGGATTCATCCATCCTCTTTTTTACTCTTACCCTTCAAAAGCGGCTGTTAATTGAGGAACAACCTGTTTCTTACGTGATACAACTCCTGGCAAGAACGCACGATCATCCACTAATTGAACATTGAAGGCTTCAATCACTTTCTCGCGAGGTTCGCCAGCTACTAATAGTTCAGAGTCTGAATTCAAGATGTTGGTCACTAATAATAAGAACAAGTCATAGCCCTTCTCAGCATTTTCAGCAACCATTGCTGCTTTCAATGCTTCTTGACGTGCAAATACTTCATCTAAATCTACTGTGTTAACTTGAGCAACACGAACTGTTTTGTCAGCCATTGGGAAGCTTTTCGCATCTAAATCCAACAACTCCGCTTCAGATTTATCGGCTAAGTTCGTTCCTGCCTTCAACATAGCTAAGCCATAGCTGTCCAAATCAACATCAGCTGCTTCAGCAAGCTCTCTAGCTGCTGCTACGTCTTCTTCGGTACAAGTAGGCGATTTGAATAATAAGGTGTCAGAAACAATCGCTGACAGCATGATGCCGGCAATTTCTTTAGGAACTGCTACATTTTTTTCTTTGTATAATTTCAATACGATGGTTGAAGTACAACCAACTGGTTCAGCGCGATAGTACAATGGATCCGCTGTTTGGAAATTTGCAATCCGGTGATGATCCACTACAGCTAAAATATTAGCCGCTTCAATGTCTGAAATTGACTGTTGGAATTCATTGTGATCCACTAGCATCACATCTGCTGCTTCTGTTTCAACACTTTCTACTACACGAGGGGCGGTTAAGCCAAAATGATCCAACGCGTATTGTGTTTCTTCATTAGGTTCGCCCAAAGCTACTGCTTCAGCATCTACACCTAATTCTTTTTGCAGGTTGGCAAAGGCAATCGCTGCTCCAATCGCATCTGTATCAGGATTCTGGTGACCAAAAACTAAAACTTTTGTCATAATCAATTCGCTCCTTTAAATAAGTTCTTCTTAATGATATCAAAAAAAACGAAAAGAGCAACCAACAGTCGCTCTTTTCTCGAAAGTTTATCGTTTCAGATACCCTTTATAATCTTCAGTATGGAGAAGCTTTTTGGCATTAGCCACCCGATCATCCGTCGGCGGCTCAATCCCATCTAATGGATATTTCAAGCCCATTTCTTCCCATTTGTATTTCCCCATCGTGTGGTAAGGCAGTATTTCTACTTTGTCCACGTTTTTCAAGGTTTTAATAAATGTATCTAATCGAATTAAAAATTCGTCGTAGTCGCTTCTAAATGGTACTAATACGTGGCGAATCCAAACAGGTTTATTAATGTCGGATAAATACTTCGCCATTTCCAAGATATTGGCATTGCCGTGTCCAGTCAATTCCTTGTGCTTTTGATCATCAATTTGCTTAATGTCAAATAAAATCAGGTCAGTATATTGCATCAATTCTTCAAATTTAGAGAAAAATGGTTCTTCAAAAGTAAATGGTTTGCCGCAAGAATCTAGCGTTGTGTGGATTCCTTGAGCTTTGGCTTTTTTAAATAAATCAATCAGAAAATCAATTTGCAGCAATGGTTCGCCGCCACTGACGGTAATCCCGCCTTTTTTGCCCCAATAACTCTTATAATGCAAGGCTTCTTCTAACAAATCATCAGCGGTACGTTTCTTCGCCTTAGGATCATTAATCTGCCAAGTATCGGGATTATGACAAAACTGACAGCGCATGCGGCAGCCTTGCATAAAGACGATAAATCGAACGCCAGGTCCATCAACGGAGCCAAAGCTTTCAATTGAGTGGACATTTCCTATAATGGGTTGTTCAGTCGTTGTCGACATAAACATTTCCTCCTTATAAACATGGGTAAAGGCGAATAGACCTCCGTCCATCCGCCCTTACTTGCGTTACTTTGTATTTACGTTCTTACATTTTTTCGTGGAATGTACGGCTGATAACATCCAATTGTTGCTCACGAGTTAAGTCGATAAATTTAACTGCGTAACCAGAAACCCGGATAGTGAAGTTTGCATACTCTTCTTTTTCTGGGTGTTCCATAGCATCAACTAATTTTTCTTTACCAAATACGTTCACGTTTAAGTGATGTGCACCTTGGTCAAAGTAGCCGTTTAATACGTTTGTTAAGTTTTCAATTTGTTCTTCTTCATCATGACCTAAAGCATCTGGGTTGATACTTTGTGTATTTGAAATACCATCTAATGCGTATTCGTAAGGTAATTTAGTCAATGAGTTTAATGAAGCTAACAAACCGTTTTGTTCTGCACCATAAGATGGGTTAGCACCTGGTGATAATGGCGCACCAGCAGGACGTCCGTCTGGCAAGCTACCAGTTGCTTTTCCGTAAACCACGTTAGAAGTGATTGTCAGGATAGAAGTTGTTGGTTCAGAATCACGGTATGTTTTGTAATGTTCTAATTTTTCCAAGAAAGTTTTCAATAACCAAACAGCGATATCATCGGCACGGTTATCGTCATTTCCGTATTTAGGAAATTCGCCTTCAGTCTTGTAATCAATTACTAAGCCGTCTTCATCACGAACAGGGTAAACTTTAGCGTATTTGATTGCTGATAATGAATCCACTACGTGAGAGAATCCAGCGATACCAGTTGCAAAAGTACGTTTCAAGTTTGTATCCATTAAAGCAAGTTCAGCTGCTTCGTAGTAATATTTGTCATGCATGAAGTGGATGCAGTTCAATGTATTTACGTACATACCAGCTAACCATTCAAGCATGTCATCATATTTTTCCATTACTTCATCGAAGTTTAATGCATCGTCAGAAGTGATTGGACGGTATTTAGGTCCCACTTGGGTTTTAGATTTTTCATCTACCCCACCGTTGATTGCATAAGTTAATGCTTTTGCAAGGTTGGCACGAGCACCAAAGAATTGCATTTCTTTCCCTGTTTCAGTTGCCGATACACAGCAGCAAATTGCATAATCGTCTAACCATACTGGACGCATAACATCGTCGTTTTCGTATTGGATAGAAGAAGTTTCAATTGAAATCTTCGCTGCATATTCTTTAAAGCCTTCTGGCAAACGAGAAGAGTACAATACAGTCAAGTTTGGTTCTGGAGAAGGACCCATGTTTTGCAAGGTGCGCAAGAAACGGAAGTCATTCTTAGTAACCAAAGTACGTCCGTCCATACCCATACCAGCGATTGAAAGAGTTGCCCAAACAGGGTCTCCTGAGAACAATTCATTGTATGAAGGAATACGAGCGAATTTAACCATACGTAATTTCATAACTAAATGGTCGATCAATTCTTGTGCTTCAACTTCAGTCAAAGTACCGTTATTGATGTCGCGTTGGATGTAGATATCTAAGAAAGTTGATACTCGTCCGATAGACATTGCCGCACCATTTTGTTCTTTGATAGCAGCTAGGTAACCGAAGTATAACCATTGAACAGCTTCTTTAGCATTTTCAGCTGGACGAGAAATATCGTAGCCGTATGCTGCTGCCATTTCTTTCATGCGTTTTAACGCTTTGTATTGATCGCTAACTTCTTCACGTAAACGAATATCTTCGTCAGTGAATTGGCCATTTCCAACATTTGCATGGTCTTTTAATTTTTCTTGCATCAAGTAGTCGATTCCGTATAATGCTACACGACGGTAGTCACCAACGATACGTCCACGACCATAAGTATCTGGAAGTCCAGTAATAATTTTATTACGACGGGCTGCCCGAATTTCTGGAGTGTAAACATCGAAAACACCTTGGTTATGTGTTTTGTGATATTCGTTAAAGATTTCAGTGAATTTAGGATTTGGAGTATATCCATAGCTTTCCAAAGCTTCTTCTGCCATACGAATACCACCATAAGGCATGAAAGCGCGTTTTAATGGTTTGTCAGTTTGGATACCAACAACTTTTTCTTCATCTTTCAAGTCTTCATCAATATAACCTGCACCGTATGCATTTACTGAGGAAACAACGTCAGTTTCCATGTCCAATACGCCGCCGTTTTCACGTTCTTGTTTTTGCAGTTCTTGCAATTTGCCCCACAATTTGTTGGTTGCATCTGTTGCTTCTGCCAAGAAATCAGCATTTCCTTCGTACGGTGTGTAGTTGGCTTGGATAAAATCACGTGTGTTTACTTCTGTCTTCCAAGTTGTACCTTTAAAGCCATTCCATGCTTCTTTTTCTGTTACATTCAACTTTTCAAGCTCTTTTGTTGCAGTTCCCATTTAAGAGAGACCTCCTTAGAAATTATGACCATTTGTTTTTGATTGCTACAGCTTTACAGACACAGTATAACACATTTTAAAGCTATTGCAATAGTTTCATGTAAAAACTTTAACAAGTTCGCTTTTCTTCCGCTGTTATCGGTAACAACCCTTATATAGCAACGATTTGACGCCTATAATCTTTATTAATAATTCTTATAAAAAAGGCTATATCAGTCTTTATGTGAGCAAAAAAACGGCGTCTGTACTAATACAGAATACCGTTTTCATCCGAATTATATAATACAGTTAGCCTGGTTGTTCATCCCACTGTTTCGTTTCATAGACCGCAAATACTTCGCCGTCCTTCTTCTCATCAATGGCAAATGAACCGTTAGCCAAGCGGTCGCTGACAGGTATTTTAGCAATTTCTAAGGTTTGTGTTGTTCCCTTTTGGCTCAGCAATTCGATCTCGCCATCTATTGTATCTGTCAAATATACTAGTCGGTGAGCATTCTTCTTCAATTCTCTAAAGATCATCAAACCACGTTTTGCTCTGCCTAGCTGTGGCAGCTCTTGTGCCAGCATGCGTTTTGCTGCGCCACGCTGACTGATTAAAGTAATTGGTGAATCTCCTTCAGACAATACAAGTGCTCCACCAACAACATAATCGCCGTCTTTCAGATTCACGGCCTTAACCCCTGCTGCTTTCGCTCCTACCACAGGTACTTCGTCTAAAGGATAGCGCAAACCAAAGCCGCGATAGGTTCCCACAAATACATCAAGATTCTTAACATTTTTGATTAGACGTACAGCGACTACTCGATCAGTATCGCTCTTCAGCTTGATCGCTGCAGTTGGACGACTCCTATACGTACGCCATGGCGAAAATTCGGTCATACGAGTTTGCTTAATCATACCTTCTTTGGTCATCAGGACAAATAACTGATTGGCGTCAATCTCTTTATATGGGAAGACCGCCATAATTTCTTCATCTACTTTCAGACTGGAAATTGTTTGTGAAATGTGTTCACCAACATCCTTCCATTTCAAATCAGCTACTTCATGAACTGGCCGATAGATCATATTACCGCGATTAGTTAAAATTAGCACATGATCCAAAGTATTCATTTTTTGAGCAAATAGGACCCGGTCGCCATCCTTCATCCCCAGCTCTTCTGGTCGGGAAGCGTTGTAAGAACGCAAACTGCTGCGTTTCATGTAACCCTCTTGCGTAACTGTTACTACGACATCCTCTTGCGCAATCAATACTTCAGTCTCAATCTTGATTTCAGTAATTTGATCTTCAATCTTGGTTAAACGATCGTTACCGTATTGCTTCTTGATTTGGCGCAGCTCTTGCTTCATCACTTTGTTCAATTCACGCTCGCTGGACAAAATCAACTGCAATTCCTTCACTTCAGCAGCCAGTTCCTCAGCTTCTTTTTTCAGCTGCGTAATATCGGTGTTGGTTAAACGATACAATTGCAGGTTCACAATTGCTTCTGCTTGTTCTTCAGTAAAATCGAATTTTTTAACTAAATTGTTTTTTGCATCCCGCTTGTCTTTACTTTCACGAATGGCCGCGATAACTTCGTCTAAAATCGACAATGCTTTCATCAAACCTTCGACAATGTGCTGACGTTTTTGAGCTTTCTTCAGCTCGTATTGACTGCGCTTTGTAATTACTGACTGGCGGTGTTGAATGTAGCTGGCTAAAATATGCTTTAAACCCACCTGTTGAGGCGTCATATTATCAATAGCCACCATGTTGAAGTTGTAATTGATTTGCAGGTCTGTATTTTTAAACAAATAATTTAGAATACCTTCTGCATTTGCATCCTTTTTCAACTCAACTACGATTTGCAAACCAGTTCGGTCAGTTTCATCACGAACTTCAGCAATACCGTCGATTTTTTTGTTCAAACGGATTTCATCCATTTTCTTGACCAGGATCGCCTTGTTCACTTCGTAAGGAACCTCGTGGATCACAATTTGCTGCTTACCGCCTTTTAACGGCTCAATCGAAGTTTTTGAACGCAGGATTACTTTGCCTTTTCCAGTTTCGTAGGCTTTTTTGATTTCATCCTTCCCTTGCAAAATCCCTCCGGTTGGAAAATCTGGTCCTGGAATAAATTCCATGATTTTCTCTAAGCTAGCATTGGGATGATCAATCAAATAGATGGTTCCATCAATTACTTCACTTAAATTATGAGTAGGAATTTCAGTTGCATATCCTGCAGAGATCCCGGTAGACCCATTAATTAACAGATTCGGATATGCAGCTGGTAAAACAGTCGGTTCTTTTTCGGTATCATCGAAGTTCCAAACTAAATCAACCGTATCCTTTTCAATATCCTTTAGCATTTCTCCACTCAACTGAGAAAGTCGTGCTTCTGTGTAACGCATCGCCGCTGGTGGATCACCATCCATTGATCCGTTGTTTCCGTGCATCTCAATCAGCACTTCTCGCAGCTTCCAGTCCTGACTCATCCGAACCATAGCTTCGTAGATCGAGCTGTCACCATGGGGATGATAATTCCCCATGATGTTTCCGACAGACTTTGCAGACTTGCGGAAGCCCTTGTCGTAGGTATTGCCATCTTTATTCATCGCATACAGAATACGACGTTGTACTGGTTTTAGTCCATCACGGACGTCTGGTAACGCCCGTTCTTGGATAATATATTTTGAATAACGACCAAAGCGGTCACCCATGACTTCCTCTAACGTTAGTTCTTGAATTGATTGTTTATTTTCCATCTGTTGACCACCACCTACTCACTAAACAATTCTATGTTTTCAAAATTTTCTTCATCCAGCAATTCATTGGAAACAGATGGTTGAATCTCATCTTTGTTTTCCAGCAAGCTGCCGTCTTCTTCTAAAGTAAATTGGACATGGCTTTCAATCCATTTACGACGAGGCTCTACTTTATCCCCCATCAAGGTTGTAACGCGACGTTCAGCCTGAGCGGCATCATCGATTCTTACTCGAACCAGCGTCCGATGTTCAGGGTCCATTGTCGTTTCCCACAGCTGCTCAGCGTTCATTTCACCAAGCCCTTTGTAACGCTGCAGCATATAACCTTTACCAACCTTCTTTATTACATCTTCAAGCTCATCATCGGTCCAGGCATACTCAATCACCTGTTTCTTTCCGGAACCCTTGGATACCTTATACAAAGGCGGTAAGGCAATATAAACCTTGCCAGCCTCTATCAAAGGCTTCATGTAACGGTAGAAGAAGGTCAGCAGCAAGACTTGGATATGAGCACCATCAGTATCCGCATCGGTCATGATGATGACTTTGTCATAATTACAATCTTCAATTGAGAATTCCGGACCAACGCCGGCACCAATAGTATAGATCATAGTATTGATCTCTTCGTTTTTCAGGATATCCTGCAGCTTAGCCTTTTCAGTATTGATAACCTTGCCTCGCAACGGCAGGATCGCTTGAAACTTCCGATCACGGCCTTGCTTGGCAGAACCGCCGGCAGAATCTCCTTCGACAAGGAATAGCTCATTGCGCTGTGCATTTCGAGATTGCGCTGGGGTTAGTTTACCAGATAAAAGGGACTCGCCTTTTTTCCGTTTTTTGCCATTTCGGCTTTCTTCCCGGGCCTTACGAGCGGCTTCTCGAGCTTCTCGCGCCTTGATCGCTTTACGAACCAGCATTTGACTGGTTTCACTGTTCTCCTGCAAATAGAAGCCCATTTGCTCCCCGATAACATTGTCAACCACACCGCGGGCTGCTGGAGTTCCCAGTTTTTCCTTGGTTTGTCCTTCAAATTGCAGCAGATTTTCAGGCACCCGGATGGATAGAACCGCGGATAATCCTTCACGGAAGTCTGAGCCTTCTAGGTTTTTATCCTTTTCCTTTAATAATCCTGCTTTACGAGCATACTCATTAAAAGCTTTGGTCATTGAGGTTTTCATTCCAGCCTCATGAGTTCCGCCATCTTTAGTACGCACGTTATTTACAAAGGACAAGACATTTTCGGAATAGCCATCATTGTATTGATAGGCAAACTCCACTTCAATGCCGTCCTTGGCACCAGAGAAATAAGTTACTGGCGTCAAGGTGTCCTTGTCTTCGTTTAAATAATCAACGAATTCTTTAATTCCTTCTTCAAAATGAAACACTTCTTCTTTGGGTTCTTCTTCCCGTAAATCAGTAATGCTGATCTTTACCCCTCTTAGCAAGAAGGCAGATTCCCGTAACCGTTCTGAAAGTGTGTCATAAGAGAAGCGAACCGTAGAAAAAATACTATCATCAGGCAGAAAATGGACACTCGTTCCATTTGGTTCCCGAGTTTTGCCGATTTTTTTCAGGCTGCCTTGCGGTTTGCCCCCATCTTTAAACTTTTGTACATATTCGATTCCATCACGCACGATGGTAACCGTCAGCCATTTTGACAAGGCATTTACTACACTGGCACCCACACCATGCAGACCGCCTGATGTTTTATAGCCGCCTTGGCCAAATTTCCCGCCGGCATGCAGAATCGTGAAGATAACCTCTACCGTAGGAATTCCGGAAGCATGCATCCCCACCGGCATTCCCCGGCCTTTGTCGCTTACTTTCACACTATTGTCAGGGTATAGTGTCACCCCTATTTCATTACCGAAGCCAGACAGCGCTTCATCGACTGCGTTGTCAACGATTTCATAAACCAAATGGTGTAGACCGCGCCCGTCGGTGGATCCAATATACATACCAGGTCTTTTTCTTACTGCTTCTAATCCTTCTAAGACCTGAATCGAAGCGTCATTGTATTCATTGTTACTTTTCTTAGCCAAGCTAACAGCTCCTTATTCTAAAAATACATCATTGCTATGATACGCTAAAAAAGCCCAAAAAAAAAGCCTTCTGATGACCCGAGAAGGCATTTTATCAATTTTTTAGCAGAAAATCAACTAGTTGTCAGGCTCTTTTTGCCAATTCAATCTTAATACAACGATCCATTACAATGTCCATGCGGCCTTGCTGTTGCAGCATTTCAGCTGCTGCTTGACTGCTTAAACCAAGCTGCGCCCAAAAAACTTTTGCATCAGTTTTTAAAAATTCTTCTGCCACCTGCGGTAAAAATTCACTGCGACGGAAAATATCCACAATATCGATGGCCTCCGGAACCTCTGATAAAGCGCCAAAAACTTCGATTCCCGCAACTGTCTGACCACCCAGCTTAGGGTTCACGCCATAAACAGTATAGCCTTCATCTTTTAACAGCTGTGCGATCTGATGGCTGGTTTTATCTGGGTTTTCACTGTAGCCTACCACTGCAATCACTTTAGCTGTATCTAAATACTCAAAAATTTTCTCTTGACTAGGGTTTTCAAATTGCATAAAACGACCACCTTTCTTAGTATTTAGTATATCATTGCTTTGATGATTGTTCACCTATTTCAAATCTGTTAAAATAACCCTAACAACAATGAAATGGGGAAAAACAATGAAAACAGCTATGCTTTTGCTGCTAGCTTATTTTTTAGGATCGATTCCATCAGGTGTATGGATCGGAAAAATTTTCTTTAAAAAAGATATTCGCGATTATGGCAGCGGCGGCACCGGCACCACCAATACCTTTCGCATTTTAGGAAAACCAGCTGGCTTTGTTGTGTTTGCCATTGATCTTTTAAAAGGAACCTTGGCTACTTGCTTGCCAATGATCTTTCACTTAGATATTAATCCCTTATGGTTTGGTTTAGTGGCGGTAATCGGCCACACATTACCGATATTTGCTGGTTTTAAAGGAGGAAAAGCAGTTGCTACCAGTGCTGGAATGCTGCTGGGTTACAGTCCTTTGTTCTTCTTTTATTCTTTGGTCTTTTTTCTAATCGTTTTATACATTACCAGTATGGTTAGTGCAACCAGCATCTTATCAGCTATTTTCGTTACTTTGTCGACTATTCTTTTACCAATTATTTGGCCAGCCATTTTACCAGAACACAACTGGTTATTAACCCTCGTTTGCTTGATTTTAACTACATACATTATTTACCGTCACCGTGAAAACATTCAGCGCATTAAAAACGGAACGGAAAACCGGGTCTCCTTTGGCCTAAACAAAAAGGAGCCATCTGATGGACATTAACAATCAATTAACTAACTGGGCCGTAGAACTGCAGGCTTTAGCTCAAGCTGGCCTTACCTATACCAAGGACCCCTTCGATGCCGAACGATTTGAACGTATTCGTTCGTTAGCTGTCGAAATGCTGGCTGTTCAATCCCCCCTGCCTGAATTGGAGATTCGCAAGCTGTTTGCTGACGAAACTGGCTATCCTACTCCCAAACTGGATACCCGGGCTGCCATTATCGAAGAAGACAAAATTTTGCTGGTTCAAGAAAACAATGGTAAATGGTCACTGCCAGGCGGTTGGGTAGATATCGATCAGTCTTTGAGAGACAATACACTAAAAGAGGTAAAGGAAGAAACCGGCTTTGACGCTGAGGCTCTCAGAGTGATTGCTCTGCAGGACCGAAATCGTCACAATCCTCCTCGCTACGCTTACGGTGTCTGTAAAGTGTTTATATTGTGTAAGAAATTAAGCGGACACTTTGAACAAAATATTGAAACACTGCAAAGCGACTGGTTTGCTTTAGAGGAACTGCCAGAGCTGGCTGAAGAGAAAACTACCAAGGAACAGATTGCTCTGTGTTTCAAAGCAAATGCTGATCCTGCTTGGCAAGTTAAGTTTGATTAATCTAATTAAAGCACTCAAAAAAGACGCTGGTTGACCCAACGTCTTTTTTCGTTCTATCTTACATTAATTGAAAACTGGGTCTTAAACTGCTCACCAGGCGCGAGATGATTCATTCCTGGTTTATCCTCCAGCTTACCGTTGCCGTCTACCGGATCAGCAAAGCCCCACCAAGGTTCGATACAAACAAAGGGCGCTTCTTTAGGGTACGGTGACCAAAAGCCGACATATGGAATGTGATTATAGGATAGTGTCACACTATGAGGCGAATCTTCCGCGCTAATAGTGAAGGTATTCAGCCCTTTCGTTTCAAAAATCAAGGCATCATTTTGGAACAAATCGTGACTAATGCGAATATTTGTATTGGTTTGACCAATAGTTTTTTGATCCAAATTGGCAAATGGTCCGTCCAGCGGAATCTTCACTCTTGATTTTTGCGGTGAGAAGGAGAAGAAATAGTCTTCAAAGCTTAAATTCTCCTCTAAAGGCACATTAAAGGCTGGGTGTCCGCCTAAGGCAAACAGCATCTCGTCATCTCCCGCATTATTCACTTTAAAACGAATCCGCAAGCCCTCTCCCCAAACTTCATAGCTCACTGATAAAAGAAAATCGAATGGATAAATCTCTTTGGTCTTTTCATTGCTCTTCAAGGTTAAGACAACCTTCTCATCGGTTTGCTCTGTTACCTCAAACATTTCATCCCGGGCAAAACCATGCTGTGACATTGGATAAGTCTTCCCTTTATAACTATACTGATCATCTTTTAATCGACCAACAAACGGGAAAAGAATTGGTGCATGACGTCCCCAGTAGGCTGGATCAGCCTGCCACATGTACTCAATACCGTTGGCCTTTAGACTGGTTAATTCAGCCCCTTTTTCACTGATTGCTGCCTGCAAATAGTCATTTTGAATCCTAACTGTCATAAGCTTCCGCCTCCCTATTGATGTTTAACCAATTCTTTTTTGAACAAAGGATTTAATACCTTCAAGTACGTTCCCTTCATTCCAAGCGAGCGTGATTCTATAATACCTGCTGATTCCAATTTACGCAAAGCATTTACAATAACAGAACGAGTAATGCCAATTTTATCAGCAATATTAGAAGCAGTTAAACGTCCTTCATCACCTTCCAGTGCTTCAAAGATAGCTTTCACAGCCTTCAATTCACTATAAGAAAGTGTACTAATTGCCATTTGAACAGCGGTTTGACTGCGAACGTTCTCTTCCACATGCAGAAACTGCTGATATAAAATTTCCATACCAATAACAGTGGCCCCATATTCCGCTAACACTAAATCATCTTCAGTGAAGGATTCTTCAGTTCGTGCAAGAACGATAGTACCTAAGCGTTCACCCGAGCCAAAGATCGGAACGATGGTGGTTACCCCATTAGGATAATACTGGGAGCGTTCTGTAGGAAAGGCAGTGCCTGAACTGCCGCTGGGAATATTAGCTTCAGTCTTAATCATCTGCTTTAATTCACCTACATAGCTATCAGGAAATTGCCGATCAACAAGAAATGACTTGACGCGATCATTATTGATATCAATTTTTTCATTGTATCCTAAAAGCTTTCCTTTCGAATCAATGATGTATGACAGAGAATCCAACACATCGCCAAGGATGCGGGCCATGTTGTTGTAAGGCAACTCTGCAGCCGGTTCAAAGGCATTCTTTTGTTGCATCAGCTTGTTAATCTGGCGTGTTTTTTCTAATAAGGTTTCCATCATTTCCCCTCCAAATTATAGAATATAGCGGCTCAAATCTTTGTTTTGCGCAATCGAAGCTAGCTTTTCATCTACATAAGCTTCGGTTATCGTAATTTCACCCATTTGCATATCTGGTGCTTCGAAGAGTAAATCTTCCAGCAGTTTTTCTAAAATCGTGTGCAAACGTCTAGCACCGATATTGTCCGTTTCACGATTTACATCAAAGGCTATCTTCGCCAATTTTTCAATGGCTTCTTGAGTAAAGATCACCTTTACGTTTTCTGTGCCGATTAAATCAATATATTGCTGAATCAAGGCATTGTTTGGTTCAGTTAAGATCCGAACAAAGTCTTCAGCAGTCAGGTCATCTAATTCTACCCGAATTGGGAAGCGTCCTTGCAGCTCTGGAATTAGATCGCTTGGCTTGGAAAAGCTAAAGGCTCCACTGGCAATAAATAAGACGTGGTCTGTTTGAATAGCTCCATACTTAGTATTAACCTGAGATCCTTCAACGATTGGCAAAATGTCACGTTGCACGCCTTCCCGCGATACTTCACCAGAATTTTGTTGCGATTTTGAAGTAATTTTATCAATTTCATCAATGAAAATGATCCCTGAACTCTCTGCCAGCTTAATCGCAGCCGTATGAATATCTGCATCATTGACTAACTTCGCCTGTTCTTCCTTAACCAGCAGCTCCTGAGCTTCCTTAACGGTTACTGTTCGCTGAATCTTTTTAGTAGGAGTCAAAGCTCCCAAGGTATCATTCAGGTCAATCCCCATCTGCTCCAAACCATTGTTCATCATCGGTACTGATTTTTTCGGTTCGTCGATTTCAATTGTGACTTCACGACTGTCCAGCATACCTTTTTCCAGCTGTTCTAAAATGCTCTTACGATTGACTTTAATTTCTTCTGTCAATTCTTCCTGAGGCTCAGCCTGTTGTGTTTGGTTAAACATATTCATCATTTGTTCATAAGGATTGCTTGATTTCTTCTGTTCTCGTTTAATACCTGGTACTAAAACCTTCACCAAGCGTTTGTTTGCCCGTTTTAAGGCTTTACTGTAGACTTGGGAATATTGCTCTTTCTCAACAATCGTAATCGCATTTTCTACCAAGTCTCTGACCATCGATTCTACATCGCGGCCAACATAACCCACTTCAGTAAATTTAGTTGCCTCTACTTTGACAAAAGGGGCTTTAACAATCCGAGCCAAACGGCGGGCAATTTCAGTTTTACCGACACCAGTTGGTCCAATCATTAAAATATTTTTGGGGGTTACTTCCTGCTGCATAGTTTCTTCTAATTGCATTCGACGATAGCGATTGCGTAAAGCCACCGCAACAGAACGTTTCGCGTCGTTTTGGCCAATAATGTATTGATCCAGTTCGCTGACGATCTCTCTAGGTGTTTTATTAATTTCAGACATTCAACATTCTCCTTTACATCTCTTCAACGATAATATTATGGTTGGTAAAGACACAAATATCTGCGGCAATATTCAGTGCACTTTCAGCAATCTCTTTCGCAGACATTTCTGGGTTGTGCTGCTTTAAAGCCCTAGCAGCGGCTAAAGCGTAATTGCCGCCTGAACCGATTGCTAAAATGCCGTCATCCGGCGCGATTACCTCACCGTTACCGGAGACTAGCAGCATTTCGTCTTTGTTCATGACAATCAGCAAGGCTTCCAGATTCTTCATGGCCTGTTGAGTGCGCCATTCCTGGGCCAACTCTACTGCAGCCCGTTGCAGATTGCCGTTATATTCGTTTAGTTTACCTTCGAATTTCTCTTCCAGAGTAAAAGCATCCGCCACACTTCCGGCAAAGCCTACAACAACTTGGTCATTATAAATACGACGCACCTTGCGAGCACTGCCCTTCATGACAACCTGTTGACCCATTGTTACTTGACCATCGCCGGCCATCGCTAATTTTCCGTCCTTTTCTACAGCACAAATCGTTGTAGAATGAAATTGAGATTCAGCCATTGGTATTCCTCCTAAATTTAAGCCCGTGGATGAAACGAGCGATAACTTTTTTGTAAACTCTCTTTGGTTACGTGGGTATAAATTTGCGTAGTAGATAAATTGGCATGGCCTAGAAGCTCTTGAACCGTTCTTAGGTCTGCCCCATTGTTTAACAAATGTGTAGCAAATGTATGCCGCAGCATATGAGGATGAATGCTTGAAGACAGACTGCTCTTTTTAATCAGCTGATTCAACACATATTCAATCCCAGTCGGGGTAATTTGTTCTCCCCGATGATTAATAAACACATAGTCATGGCTTTTCTGATATTTTTCCATGATCTGCTTACGTCCAGCACTGCGATATTCCTGCAAAGCATCCGCTGCATAAGAACCTAGCGGAACATAGCGATCCTTGTTTCCCTTGCCATGAATCAACATGACACTGTTATCAAAATCAATTACAGAGAACGTCAAATTGGCACATTCACTGACCCGCAGCCCTGCACCGTATAACACTTCTAATAACGCGTGATTCCGTTGATCCAGAGGCTGCTCACCCTCCACACTTTGGAAAAGAAGCTCCATCTCCTTCTCGTAAAAAAAGCGAGGCAGTCGATTTTTCTTTTTCTTCAGGTGGACATAGGAAAAAGGATTTTCTTGAATTTGTTCTTGTTTAAGCAAATACTGATAAAAGGAACGCAAACTAGCAATTTTACGGCTAATCGTATTCCGACTATACTCTCGGTCATTCAAAAAAGCCAAGTAAATGCGTACATCTAAATGATCAATCGCCAGCAATTCAGGACTGCCGGAGTCCTCCAAGAACTCCCAAAAGTCTGTTAAATCCCTCAAATAGGCCTCTTTTGTTTTAACAGAATAACCACGTTCAGTTATCAAATAACGCATAAAATCTTGAATCCATTCCTCGTTTGTCATAAGCTCACCTCACAAACATAATCCAAATTTAGCACAACCGGTTTTTAAATACAATTAAATTGTCAGAATTTATTGATTTTTCACGAATTTGTTTACAATTCCTTAGAATCCTAAAAGAAAAACCCGCCGCAGTATTCTGCGACAGGTATCGTATTACAGTTCCATTTGACTCAGTGCATCTAGCGCTCGCTGGGCTAGAGTTTCATAGCGCAGCTTTTTGTCTCTAATTCGCTCTGGCAAGCTTGGGAATAAGCCAAAATTAGCATTCATCGGCTGGAAATGCTTTCCTTCCGCGTGGGTAATGTAATAAGCCATTGCACCTAAAGCTGTCTCTTGCGGAAACTCCAACAAAGGTTCTCCTTTAGCCAAAAGTGCTGCATTCATTCCGGCAACTAGTCCACTTCCGGCACTTTCCACGTAGCCTTCTACGCCAGTCATTTGACCGGCAAAAAATAGATCTTCACGGTTGCGGCTTTGATACGTTGGACGCAACAGCTCAGGAGAATTCATGAAGCTATTGCGGTGCATCACACCATATCGCAAGAACTCCGCATTTTCCAGACCAGGAATCAGGCGAAACACCCGCTTTTGCTCACCCCATTTTAAATGAGTCTGAAAGCCAACCATATTGTACATGGAAGCAGCAGCGTTATCCTGACGCAGCTGAATAACCGCGTAAGGGCGTTTGCCAGTCTTAGGGTCCTCTAGACCTACCGGCTTCATAGGACCGAAAAGCATTGTTTTAATCCCACGTTTAGCCATTACTTCAATTGGCATACAGCCTTCAAAGAATTTTTCTTTTTCAAAGGTTTTTAATTCTGCTACTTCTGCCGAAATCAAAGCTTCGTAAAAAGCCATGAATTCTTCCTCATTCATTGCACAATTCAGATATGCAGCTTCACCTTTGTCGTAACGCGACTTTAAGTAGACCTTTTCCCGATCAATGGTTGTTCCATCGATAATCGGTGCAGCTGCATCATAGAAATAGAATCCATGTGAGCCGTTGAAAGAGGCAATCTCTTCTGCTAGCGCTTCGGAGGTTAAGGGACCTGTCGCTACGATCGTAATTCCTTCCGGCAATTTAGTAATCTCTTCATTATGCACTGTTACTAAAGGATGTCCCTTCACCTTTTCAGTAATCAATGCCGAAAAGCCTTCACGATCCACTGCCAACGCCCCACCTGCTGGAACAGCTGTTTCATCTGCCGAGTGAATAATAACTGAATTCAACCGACGCATCTCTTCCTTCAATACGCCAACTGCATTCGTTAAACTATTGCCCCGCAAAGAATTACTGCAAACTAGCTCAGCAAATTTATCCGTTTGATGGGCTGGTGTTGACTGAACTGGACGCATTTCGTATAAATCAACCGGTACTCCTGCCTGAGCCAGCTGCCAAGCAGCTTCGCTCCCGGCAAGACCTGCACCGATAACATTGACCGTTTTTACCATTTTATTCCTCGCTTACGCTATTTTTGAACGGCTTCTTCGTAATCCCCATTGATACAGACTACTTGTTTGCCGCCTTTGACTTTTTTCTCAACCAAGTAATTATCACATTTCGGACAACTACGGCCGACTGGCTTGTCCCAAGAAGTGAAATCACAATCTGGGTAACGAGAACAGCCATAGAACAATCGATTTTTCTTCGATTTTCTTTCGACTACCTGTCCTTTATGGCAAACTGGACATTCTACACCAATCTCTTTAATGATTGGTTTTGTATTGCGACAGTCTGGAAAATTGCTGCAGGCATAGAATTTACCATAACGACCAAGCTTAATTACCATTGGGTGTCCGCAAACATCACAATCAAAGCCAGCTGGTTCATCCTTGATTTGAATTTTCTCAATACCTTCTTCTGCTTTTTCCAACTCAACAGCGAAAGGTTTGTAGAAACGGTCAACAACATTAACCCATTCCTCTTTCCCCTCTTCGATTTTATCCAAACCGTTTTCCATTTCAGCCGTGAAATTCACATCCACAATTTGTGGGAAGAAATCCACAATCAGTGAATTAACAATTTCCCCTAATTCAGTCGGCTCAAAACGGCGTTGAGTCAACTTCACATAATAACGACGTTGGATGGTATCTAAAGTTGGTGCATAAGTTGAAGGACGACCTACGCCATTTTCTTCCAGAGTTTTAATTAAAGTTGCTTCACTGAATCGTGCTGGTGGTTGAGTGAAATGTTGTTTAGGTTCGATATTAACCGACTGAACAACGTCTCCTTCGACAAGCTCTGGCAAAATGTTTTCTTTGTCTTCCTTGCCATCATCGCGTCCCTCAACATAAACCTGCATAAATCCTTTGAATTTAATCTTAGAACCATTCGCAATAAAAATTACCCCATTTTGTTCCAAGGTCACTTTCATAGTATCTAAAACAGCTGCCGTCATTTGGCTGGCAACAAAACGTGACCAAATCAAGGTATACAATTTCAACTGGTCTTTATCTAAATATTGCTTCATTTCATCTGGTGTACGGTTCACACTGGTTGGACGAATCGCTTCATGGGCATCCTGTGCGCCTTGCGGATTTTTCGTCTTGCGAGCAGTATGCTGCGAGTATTCTTTGCCATATTTGTTTTCGATGAATTCAGCTGCCTCAGCCTTGGCTGTATCAGAAATACGAGTTGAATCCGTACGCATATAAGTAATTAATCCGACAGTTCCTTGCTTACCTAAAGAAATTCCTTCATACAGTTGTTGTGCAACCATCATTGTTTTACGCGTCCGGAAATTCAGCTTACGAGCTGCTTCCTGTTGCATGTTACTGGTAGTAAAGGATTGCGCTGGATTACGTCTGCGTTCTTTCTTCTCTACTTTAGTAACTTGATAGTCTTTGCCATCAATTCGCTGGGTGATTTCTTTAACCGATTCTGCGTTTGGCAGTTTTTTCTTCTTGCCGTCTACACCCCAGAAATTGGCTTTGAATTTTTTCTTTTCTTTTTTGAAGTTTCCGTCGATACTCCAGTATTCTTCGGGAATAAATTCACGGATTTCTTTTTCACGATCGATAATAATTTTCAAAGCAATGGATTGTACACGACCAGCACTTAGTCCTTTTTTAACCTTGCGCCAAAGAATTGGAGAAATCGAATACCCTACTAAACGATCTAATGCTCGGCGTGCTTGTTGCGCATCGACTAATGAAACATCAATCGAACGTGGTTCCTTAAAGGCTGCCTTTACTGCATCCTTGGTGATTTCGTTGAAAACCACGCGATTTTTATCCTTCAAATCTAAGCCTAATAAGTAAGCTAAATGCCAGGCGATTGCTTCCCCTTCTCTATCCGGGTCACTTGCGAGATAGACTTTTTGGGCTTTTTTGGCAGCCTGCTTCAAGCTTTTGATAACGTCGCCTTTTCCGCGAATTGAAATGTAATGCGGTTCATAATTGTTCTCAATATCAATTCCCATCTTACTTTTTGGCAGATCACGTACGTGTCCGACACTTGCTACTACTTTGTAATTTCTTCCAAGGTACTTTTCAATTGTTTTTGCTTTTGCTGGTGATTCCACAATCACTAAATATTTATAGGCCAAACGTTTTTGCCTCCCTAATTTTTTCTACTATTATATACAGGAAATTTACTGACAAATCGTAGCCTATAATAGCGATTCGATTTTTATTTGTCAAGTAGCGACTAATATATTTTTTTCAATAATTGTAAAGAATCAAGAATATCTTGGACTTTTTCTACACACACTGCACCGTCTTGAATCAACTGATGACATCCGGCAGAACGTCCGTCCAAAACATTTCCTGGTACCGCAAATACCTCTTTCCCATAGTCCAAAGCCTGTTGAGCGGTAATTAGCGAGCCGCTCTTTTGTTTGGCTTCGATTACCAGCACACCTTGCCCTAAACCAGCAATAATTCGATTCCGCATGGGGAAGTGAAATTTTGCAGGACGGGTTCCGTCGGGGTATTCGCTCAGCACTAAATGATTTCTAGCCATCTCTATTTGTAAATTACCACTTTCTTTAGGATAGCAGATATCTAATCCGGTGCCAATCACTCCAATCGTTTTTCCTTGATTTGAAATGGCAAATTGATGGGAAAAAGAGTCGATTCCTTTTGCCAGACCGCTAACAATCACAAACTGCCGCTTCACCAGCTCCGGCATGAATCGACGCAGCACACCATAGCCATAATCAGAAGCCGTCCTAGCACCAACAACCGATAGACACTCTCTTTTCAACAATTGCAAATTTCCCTTATAAAACAATACTAAAGGCGGTACAGGCAACAAACGCAACTGTTCAGGATACTCCTGATCTTCTATAGTGATGAGCTGATGTTTTTCCTTCAACTCAATCAGACGTTCGTTACTCCATGACTCCCAATCTCCTACTCCTTTGCCTCTTGTAAAAGGATACAATTCAACAGGCGACAACTGCCAGTAATCCAGTTTCTTCGCATACTGATAAATTTTTTGCTTAGTAACTGGACCGATACCTCTTGTAACGCTTAAATGCAACAAAAATATTGTTTTCTCCAAAAAAATCCCTCTTTTCTAACTGCTTACTATAAGATAAGCAAAAAAGAGAGATTTTAATTTTATTTTTTACGAATTGGGGCAAAAGTTTTTCGATGGATCGGCAAAACCCCAAATTCATCGATGGCAGTCAAATGCTGCTTAGTACCATAGCCAGCGTTTTGCTCAAAACCATAAGCTGGGTATTTGCGTCCATACTCTGACATAAGCTGATCACGATAGACTTTAGCAATAATGCTGGCCGCCGCAATCGACACTGATCGAGCATCTCCCTTAATAATCTTTTCTTGAGGCAGACCATTGTCTAAGACCATCGCATCAATCAATAAACAATCTGGTTGAATCGGCAGCTGATCCAATGCGCGCTGCATAGCAACCTTAGTAGCTTGATAGATATTCAATTGATCAATCTCTTCTGCACTCGCTTCACCAATTCCGATAGCTCGAGCATGCTTTTTAATTTCCGTTACTAGTTCTTCGCGTTTACTAGCAGAAAGCTGCTTAGAATCATTTAAACCAATAATTTGATGATCATCATTTAAGATAACTGCTGCTGCCACTACTGGACCAGCTAGAGGCCCCCGGCCCACTTCGTCAATACCAGCGATTGCTTGAAAGCCTAATACTTGCTTTTCGTTCTCAAAAATCGACATTTCCTGATAACGGGCAATCAAAGCCGCTGCTTTTTCTTGACGTTTTTGCCATTGCTGCAATGCTAATTTAACACCCTTGCGTTCATCTGCTGCGAGTTTGCTAAAGCGCGGATCTTGTTCATCAGTAATTTCTTTTAGCAGCTCTTTAACTGCCTGAATTGACATTTTATCCATTATTCTGTGTACTCCTCGAAACGATCTAAAGTATAACGTCCCAATCTTCCTTGACGCAGTTCAATAATCAGCATTTCACTCGCCCGCTCGTAATCATCTTTAAAGCCGCGTTTGTGAGCGATCAGCATCAACAACTCCGGAAGTTCTTGGAACATTTCTTCATCCGTCAGCTTGTAACGTTCCTTCAATTGTTCAGGATAAAAGCGGCGCAAAAAGCCCAACTCGTCGATCGCTAAGTCATCTAAATGAAGCAGGTCATCCTTAATTGCTCCTGTTAACGCCAAGCGTTTGCCCACTTCTGGGTCTTCAAATTTCGGCCATAAAATCCCTGGAGTGTCTAAAAGCTCTAATTGAGAACCAAAACGCAGCCATTGCTGTCCTTTAGTAACTCCAGGCTTATTACCAGTACTAGCGATTTTCTTGCCTGCTAAATGATTCAGCAAGGTGGACTTTCCGACGTTAGGAATTCCCAAAACCATGGCACGAATAGCCCTCGGTTTAATTCCTCGTTCTTTATCTCGCGCTAATTTATCAGCCAAAACCTTTTTCGCAGCTGGTACAATTTGCTTAACACTTTTATCGTTTTTAGCATTTAGGGACAACGCCTCATAGCCTTGTTCTTTGAACCAGTCCATCCAGCGAGCTGTTTGGTTAGGATCCGCCAGATCCGCCTTATTTAACAAAATCAATCGCGGCTTCTGCTGCACGATCTGATCCAGCATCGGATTGCGAGAAGACCGCGGCAGTCGAGCATCCACCAATTCAAAAACAATATCGACAAATTTCATCTTCTCAGATACTTCTCTTCTAGCCTTTGCCATATGACCAGGAAACCATTGAATTGTCATTGAATCTATTTCCTCCTTTAAACTATGGATTAAGCAATCAGTAAATTCTTCCTCAGATATTCTACCATACCAGATAAAGTTTTTAAGGTTAAACTTACGACAAATATGTATTTTTTTCTTAATCTTGTTTTTCTAGTTCATGCCTAAAAAAAGAAGGCCTCGAGCTGAGAGCCTTCTTTTTACATAAAGATAGTTGTTCTTACGCTGCATTAAACAGATGAGTAACAATTTCTGGAGAGCGGCGAATTGCCATTACTTGATCAGCAAACTCATTGGATAATGTGTAGCCATCGCCCCATTGAGTCTTAATAATCGAACCAGGAAAACCATTTTTATTAAATTTAAGTTCGATCCGCTTAGATAAGCTTGATAGGGTACTCAAGTGAGAGTTGGTCGTTTTATCTCCCCAAAGACGTTCGCATAACTCTTCCCTAGTGACCGGTTGAGACGGAGTGGTAAAGATAATTCGGAAAAATTCGGTTTCTTGCTTAGACAGATGTTTGATTACATTCGCCAATTTGATCTCAATCTTTTGACGTTGGAATGGCGAAACATTATCCGTTCCAGAGGCGTTCTCTTGACTTACAGGATAAGCATCAGAAAGTAATGCTTGCTGCATTTTTTCTCTCAAAAATTCAGATGGGCTTGATTCCATTATCCAATGCTTGATTCCAGTATCTTCAAGAAAAGCTTTGCCCTTTTCAGTTGGTTCTGCTTCAAATACTCGGATAATGGTCAAGCTGTGACGTTTTAAAGTTGGCAAGATTTCGTAAATTTCATCGTTAGAAATCGTTTTGCTTAAAATGACAAATTGGAAGTACTCCAAAAATTGTTCATTGATTTGACTGTATTTATTCATTTCTAAAAAGCTTGAGGTGCTAAAAACCTCATAATTCAATACTTGCAAGTTTTTTTGAAGTTTCTCTTCGGATAAAACATTTTTTGTTAACAATAGGATTTGTTGCATATTATTCACTACTTTCTATATTAATCTGCTTACTGTATCAGGACTCTTGTTTCACCTAATGATTTTGCCACCCGTTACCACATAATCATAGAGATGAAACTAACAATTGAATCTAGCTGCTAACGATATTTGTTAATAAAATATCTATTCAATATTTTTACTAAAAAAATGTTTTTTTGTCCATTAATTCAGACATTAAATTTTTGCAAAGATAAGCTATTTTAATAAATAAAAAAAGACCTTTCTTGAAAAGGTCTTTTGAATAACAATATATAACTACCTATATCGCTTGAAAACAGCACTGAAAGCGAAGCAAAAAAACTAAAAAAAAAGTGGGCTGCTGAAAAGATTTGATTTTTTAGACGCGGAAAAAATTAAGAAAAGTTCATTTCCCTTTAACTGTTTTCTCTACTTAAAAACCATTATTGTTTTTCCAATAAAATATCTAATGAATAAATTGCATATCAGCTAGTGGATAATAAACAAAACGAGCTTTTCCCATAATTTCTCGACTGTCTACTGTTCCAAATGACCGACTGTCTTTTGAAATCCGTCGATTATCTCCCAAAACAAAATATTCATTCTGTGGAAGTTGGTCTAAACCAATTAAATCGTGCAAATTGAAATTTGTTGTATAGGGCGTATTCTCATGATCGTGGGTTTGATTATTCGTTAAAAAAGTTTCTGGAACTTGTTTGTCATTTATGAACAGCTGATCTTGTTCATAGCGGACAGCATCACCTGGAAGACCAATTACCCGTTTGATATAGGTAGTCCCGTCTTCCTTGCGAAAAACAATTACATCAAAGCGCTGGACCTTAGTAAATTTCTCCATCACAATCATGTCTCCTTGCTTCAACGTTTGATTCATGGAGTTTCCCGTTACTGGTACGGGAATCAGCAGAAAACCGCGGATGATCACGCCAAGAAAGAGCGCAATTAAAAAATATTTTATCATTAGCCAGAGCTGGTCTTGCCATTTTTTCATTTTGCTCTTCCTCCCTTTGCTCTATTATAGGGGATTACCCCCAGACATTACCAATAAAAAACAACAGAGAGAACCCTCTGCTGTTAAGATAGGACTTCTATTGCGCGTTTGTAAGTCGCATCATTGGCCTTGACTAATTCAAACAGCTTTTCTTGAATGACTTCAGAGGTTTGAACATCTACTGCACCAGTGGCAGGCAGATTATTTTCTGTTTGAATCTGAATCACTGCCTGACGCGTTTTTTCATTAAATTGATCTCCCTCGGTATCAAAACCCAACGCTTTCAGCATTGCATTCAAATTAGTTACAACCTCTCCCTGATCACCTATACGCCAATTAGATTGACGGGATAATGGCGGCAGGTTGGCATAGCCTGGTTGCCCCACTTCAATCGTAGGTTCAATCCCCTTCTCATCAATCCATTCTCCCTCTGGTGTCAGCCACTTTAAAATAGTTAGCTGTACATAGCTCTCTTCACCGATAGGCTGTACATTTTGCACGGTTCCTTTACCAAAAGTACGAGTACCGATAAGTGGAATATCCTTACTTTTGACAGCAGCTGCCAGTAATTCACCCCCAGCGGCTGTTTCTTGGTCAACTAAGAAAACTACCGGCTCTTTGAGCTTAAAACCATCATCAATCTTCTTGCTAGCCTTTTCTACAGCAACTGTTTTCTTTTCATCCGCGAATTGCACAATGGTATCGTCGTCTTCAAGAAAATAGCTGGCTACTCTCTCCGCTTCGTCCAAAAGACTACCAGAATTTTGTCTAATATCTACAACAAATGAGGTCGCCCCCTCATCTCGCAGCTTTTCTATCGTGTTTCTGAATTCCAATGCCGTAGTCTCACGAAAATTGGTCAATTGAACTGCGCCAATGGTTGGATGCTCTTGATCTAGTTTCCCTTGTACCGTTTCATTGGGAATAATATCTCTTTTTATACTGACACTAAACTTTTCGTTTTCTCGTTGAATCATTAAATGAACCTCAGTCCCTTTTTCCCCACGAATAGAACTGGCTACCTCATCTAATGACTGACCTTGTGTTGATACACCGTCAATCTCCAAGATGACATCGCCTGATTTAAGTCCTGCCTTTTCTGCTGGTGAATCCTTAATAGGAGCTTGATCAACCGTTGGCAGCTGTTCCTTCAGCTCTAAATTGGCTCCGATCCCTTCAAAGCTGCCTGATACAGCCTCGTCCAACTCTTTTGTTTCTTTAGCCGACAGGAATTGCGAATAAGGATCATTTAAGGAGTCAGTCATGCCTGATAGTGCTCCCTTGATCAACTCATCTTTATCTATTTCCCCCACATAGTTCGTACTGATTAAATCATAAAGATCCTGAACCTCATCCAGCTCACTGCGAGTTACCTTAATAACCGATTCTTGATGAGTAAACTGCGTTTTTTCCAGAAAAAAAACAAACGCCGCAGTAAGGACAATTGTACAAAAGATGGAAATTAAATAGAAGGATAATGTGACTGTTTTTTTCTGCAAAACGCAACACCCTTTCACTTATTTTCATCATAGCACGAGTAAAAAAAAAGGAAAAGCCCTCTCAGACCTTTCCTGTCATTTTTATTGATTATTTTCGAGATAATATTCCCACAAACGGTCAAACAAATCCATTGATGGAATATAATTGGTGTTTAATTCCAAATAATCTGCAATCTCATGGTAGTCCTCAGATTGCTTAGGAAACATAATGTCTTTGCTGACAGCTGCCGCAAAGGCCTGGGTTGGATCTTTAAGGTTATTTCCTCGTTCAGTCAAAATATAATGATAAAAACTTCTTCTCATGAGTCACTCCATCATTTTTTAGGCATACGCTACGTTTGTCATTTTTACTTTTCTTTTGGTAAATACAAGCTGAACTGAATATCATCGCCTACTAGATCAATATGATCTGCTTTGATAAACATGCCATTTTGCAGCTTGAATTGATCCAGCTTCAATTCAATCGTTTGATCCTTCGCCGAAACTTCAACCCAGTCAGGGAATTTGTAACTGCGAGTAATCATTGACATCACTTCACTGATTGGTAAGTTCAATGTCCCAATCGAAAGATCTCTGGCCTTCAATTGAACATTGCCATTATCCATCACATAAGGATCAAAATAAAGATAGAAATTTATTTTAGCCCCTAAGAAATTGAACTGTCCATTCAGCAAAGCCTGATTTTCTAAATAAAATTCATATTTAATATCTGAATCCTTCTGATAATCGGTTAAAAAGTAATCCATCACTGTGTTCAGCTTCTTTTTATCCATATTCATAGTCAATACAGGTGACCCTTCTGGTACAGTTGTTTCGCTGCTGGGGGGCAAGTTGGTTTCACGGGTAGAAAAGACCCGGGTTGTCAAAAAGATGCCGCTGCCGATTAAAATACCGACTAAGACTAAAAAAGCAATTTTCCAACCATTTATTTTTTTCTTCATTTACTTCCGCTCCTTCAACAGCCATAAATCATTTGACTTCATCATTTCTGTTTTTACCGCGTTGGCCATTAGCTGATAACCAAGATTGTTGGGATGGAAATTGTCTCCATCGTATAATACGTTGTTTTTAACCGTCGTGCCCTCAGTCGATTGCTCTGCAGAAGTTTCTGTTGATTCTTTAGAAGAGTCTGCAGTCTCACTGTCTTTAGTGCTTTTTTCAGGCAATCCTTTGTAAAGCAGGTCATTCACTGGGACAAAGAAACTGTTTCTAGTATCCTCAGTCAGCTCCTTGGTAGCATCATTCCAGTTGTCCACTACTGTCTGCATCTCCTTAATATCAGGAAAATTTAAATAATAGGGATTGTATATTCCTAGGATATAGATCGGCGCGTCTTTATTCAACTTTCGAGTCTCAGTTAAAATTTTCTCGACATTTTTTTGGTATTTTTTGATTGGTTGATTAAATTTCTTGGCTGATTTAGCAGTGATATTTTTTTGAAAAGCTTGCAAAAGGTCATTTCCGCCAACAGTTAACGTAATCATGTCAGCACTTTCTAGACTGCGCTGCAACTCCTCATCTTTGTTGAGCCGTTTCAAAATTTGATCGCTTCGTTCGCCAGAGACGCCGAAGTTTTCTGTTTGAACAGTGGAAAGCTTATATTCATTTTTCAAGCCGTCTGCAACTAAGGGAACAAATCCGCCACGATTGGTTTCATCTCCCACACCTTGAGTCAATGAGTCTCCCAAAGCAACGAAATGAACAGTTTGTTTGTAGTTATCACTTTCGCTGCTTGTTTCAGCTTTAATGATCGATCCCGCTTTAGGTAGTAAAAGGGATAAGCAGACGAAGGTTAATAGAGCGGTCACTACTGGAATCAGCGGTGTGACATATTTTTTCAATGGTTCGCCTCCTTTTTAAATTAAGAAAAGCTTCTCAAACTTACCCAGTTCAGGAAGCCAAACAGCATTACATTCATGCAACAATGCTATAAATTACGAAAAACAAATATCTTCTTACAAGTTTAAAAAAGGCCTCTAAGCTTAGAGGCACTTTACTATTCGGTATAGTACATAATCGCAAATGCATCTTTACCAGTATGAGTAGCAACAATTGGGTTAGTGTGTAATACCGGAATTTCTAAATCAGGAAACATTTCTTGCAGGGTATTTTTCGCTTCTTCAATAAATTCAGTTCTTCCTGTATGTGAAATACCAATACGCTTCACGTGAGCAAATTTACTTAGCTCTTCTTTGAAGGTGTCCAGCCATTTGCTGAAGGTTTTTTTGCCACGGCCTTTAATTACCGGAACCAACGCCCCGTCTTCCAGCTCCATGACAACACGAATATTTAATACGTTAGACAAAACACCTGTCGCTCGGCTTACACGTCCGCCTTTTACTAAATTGTCCAAAGAAGAAATACCAATGAACAATCGGCTGGTTTCCTTTACCTTCTCAACAGCTTCCAAGACTTCTTCTAGACTTGCTCCAGCTTGAGCCAGCTCAGCTGCTCGAATAACTTGAAAGGACAAGGATTGATCAATAAATCCGCTGTCAATTACAGTAACATCACTGCTGGTCAAAAAGGTTGCTTGACGGGCTGCTTCAACTGTACCGCTTAAGCTTTGGGTCATATGGATCGAAACGATTTGGCTGCCATCTTTCCCCAATTCATCATATAATTCCGCAAAATAACCAATTGGCGGTTGGCTGGTTTTGGGTAAGGCTTTCGCCCCAGCCATCATATCCATAAATTTCTCTCCCGTCAATTTATCGTCATCGGGATATACCACATCGTCAATCATCACTGACAACGGGATGACTGTAATATCTAATTCTTCCTGATATTTTTTCTCAAATGTACAAGAGGAGTCTGTAACAATTTTAACTTTAGACATTCCTATCCTTCTTTCCAGATCGTTTTGAAATTAATCTCAGTATAGCAGAGAGCTTAAAATAAATCATGATAAAGCACACATTTTAAAGAATCTTGAAAAAAACCGAACCCTTAATTGGTTCGGTTTTTGTTATTCTTATAGGTTTCAAATACGTGAGGATACAGGTTTTTCTCATCGACAGTTCCTTGAGCTTGATCGATCAATTGCCAATCAGACCAATCAATTGAAGGAAAATAGGCATCTCCTTCAAAGACATGATCAATCTTTGTTCGATACAAGCAATCGCAGTAAGGCAAAAATTCCTGATAAACGGATGAACCACCCGCGATATAAGTAATCATTTCTGTCTGCTGACTGTAATCTAAAACTTCCTCCAACGAATGCATTACAAGTACCTGATCATTTTGATAATCGGTATTGCGAGTTAAAACAATCGTTTGCCGGTTAGGCAGCGGACGACCGCCCATTCCTTCGAAGGTTTTTCGCCCCATAACAATCGTATTGTTTACGGTTTTTTCCTTAAAAAAGCGCAGGTCATTCGGCAAATGCCAAGGCAAACGGTCGTTTTTACCGATTAACCCATTCTTATCCTGTGCCCAAATTGCGATTAGCATAATTTCCCTCCTAAACTGCAATCGGTGCTTTAATTGTTGGCGCTGGGTCATAGCCTTCAATTTGAATGTCTTCCATCTCAAAATCAAAAACCGATTGCTTTTCCTGATTCAAACGCAAGGTTGGAAAAGCCTTTGGTGTCCGGCTTAGCTGCTGCTTCATTTGCTCTTCATGATTAGAATATAAATGAGCATCCCCTAAAGTATGAACAAATTCGCCTACTTCCAAATTCGTCTCATGAGCAATTAAATGAGTTAATAAGGCATAACTAGCAATATTAAAAGGAACACCTAGGAAAACATCCGCACTGCGTTGGTACAACTGACAGCTTAACTTGCCATCATTTACATAAAACTGGAACATGGTGTGGCAAGGTGGCAAGGCCATTGATGGAACATCTTCCGGGTTCCAGGCTGAAACAATTAGACGACGTGAATCTGGATTGGTTTTAATCATTTCAATCACATCACCCAATTGATCAATGAAGCCGCCCTCTTTCGTTTGCCAGTGCCGCCATTGAGAACCATAAATATTTCCCAGATCTCCATATTTTTCAGCGAAGGCTTCGTCTGCCAAGATTTTCTCACAGAAAGCTTTCATTTCTGCTTGATATTGCTGGTTAAAATCTTCATCCTGCAAAGCACGATGACCAAAATCAGTCATATCGGGACCTTGGTAATCCTCAGATTGGACATAACGTTCAAAGGCCCACTCATCCCAAATATGATTATTGTGCTGCAAAAGATAACGAATGTTGGTATCTCCTTTGATAAACCAGAGCAATTCACTCTTAATTAAACCAAAAGGTACTCGCTTCGTAGTTAGCAAAGGAAACCCTTCACTTAAATCAAAACGCATTTGATAACCGAAAAGACTCTTTGTGCCAGTGCCAGTCCGATCACCTTTTTGATGACCTTCTGTTAACAATTTTTTTCCAAGATCTAAATATGCTTGCTCCATTTTATTGCCCCTCCATAAGTTCACTTAAATATTCCCAACGGGTCATTTTGTTTTCCAATTCTTGCTCAGTATCTGTTATTTCCTGCTGGAGTTCCTGCAGCTTTGTGAAATCATCTCCTTGATGATTCATCTCTTCCGTTAACTCATCAATTCGCTGCTCCAGCTCAGCAATTGTATCTTCAATGGTTTCCCATTCTTTTTTCTCATGATAAGACAATTTCTTTTTCTGCGTTTTTTCCTTAACTACTACTGGTGCTTTCGTACTTTTTTCTGCTTTATCCTGCTGAGTTTGTTTTGCCAAGTAGTCAATGATTGAACCAAAATAACTGTCAATGTGAGCATTGCCTTTAAAAATCAACAGCTTTTCTGCTACCTTATCTAAGAAGTAACGGTCATGGGAGACGGTGATTACAGCTCCCGGAAAGTCCAATAAATAATCTTCTAAAACGGTTAATGTAGCGATATCCAAATCATTGGTTGGTTCATCCAGCAATAAAACATTCGGCTGCTGGATCAGTAATTTCAGCAAGTACAATCGCCGTTTTTCACCACCGGACAATTTCCCGATGATTGTGCCATGCATAAATCGTGGAAACAGGAATCGTTCCAATAATTCTGCAACACCAATTTGGCTGCCATCTCGTTGCTTCACTTCTTCTGCAGCTTCCTGCAGATAGGCAATCATCCGCTGGTCGGGATTCATTTCTTCATTGCGCTGTGTATAATAGGCTAAACGAACCGTTTCGCCTACTTCTAAAATCCCGCTGTCTATTGCAATGCGACCGGCCAAAATATTTAACAAGGTAGATTTTCCAGCCCCATTTTTCCCTGTAATTCCCAAACGTTCTCGAGCTTGGATTAATAGATCGAAATGATTCAGCAGCTGTTTCCCCTCAATTTGATACGAGGCATCTTGAAGCTCCAGTACCTTTTTCCCTAAGCGAGTCGTAGCAATATTCATTTCCACCTGACCATCGGTTTTTACTTGATGCAGGTTTTCTTTCAAATCTTCAAAGCGGTGAATTCGCGCCTGCTGCTTAGTGGTTCGAGCCTTAGCACCAGCTCGCATCCAGGCCAGTTCCTGTTTGTAAAGCTGGACTCGCTTACCTTCCTGCTCTTGCGCAACCCGATCTCTTTCCGCCTTTTCCATTACATAAGCTTCATAGTTCCCTTGATATTCATATAGCTTACCAAAAGAAAGTTCAAAAATCCGATTAGCTACTCGATCTAAAAAGTAGCGATCATGAGTAACCATCAATAAAGAGCCTTGATAATTCTTTAAATAATTTTCCAGCCATTGAATCGCTTCATAATCCAGGTGGTTTGTTGGCTCATCTAAAAGTAGGAGATCAGGGGCATCAATCAACACTTGGGCTAAGCCCACACGTTTGATTTGTCCACCAGATAATTCTTTGATCTGTTTATCCAGTGTCACAATACCTAATTTGTTTAAAATGGCTTTTGCTTCACTGTCGGCGTTCCACGCATTCTGCTCATTCATGGCTTCCTCTGCCTTAGCAAACCGCTCCTGCAAAGTAGAATTCATTGTATCCTCGTTTAAATTCATTAATGCCTTTTCATAAGCTCGAACAGTCTGCATTAACGAATTATCTCCTTGAAAAACTGCATCTAAAACAGTCATTTCCGGATCAAAATCTTGTTCCTGAGCTAAATAGCCAATGCGATAGTCGCTGCTTTTCTCGACTGCTGAAACATCGCCATCTCCACTGTCTAAGCCAGCTAAAATGTTTAATAGGCTGCTTTTACCCGTGCCATTGACTCCGATCAGCCCAATCCGATCCTTTTCATGGATCAAAAATGAGATGCGATCAAATAAGGTTTTATCTCCAAAGGTCTTGTATAAATCGGTAACACGTAATTCTTTCATTAGAATCATCCTCAATTTTTCTCTTTGGCTATTGTAACAAAAAAAGAGCTGCAAAGGAATGCTTCTGATCCCTTTACAGCTTTTCATTTTTTTATTGCCAAAAATCAGTGAAGTGTTCTGGATGAAAGTGATGATGTCCCGGACCTTTTCCAGGGCCATGTCCACAATGAGGTCCATGGTGATGATGTCCTTCACCTTCGAATCCGTGACCACCACCAAAGGTTTCCGGATCTTCTTCCATTTTAGTATTCAGCTCTTCCAACAATTTATTAATTAAGCGGGCAAACTCTGCTTTTTCTTCTTCGCTGAATTGAGCAAATAGTTCTTCGTCTAAGGCTGGTTTTTCATCCAGCTTGTCGGCTGCTTCCTGACCAGTTTCTGTTAAACGAACAATCATAACTCTCCGATCTTCCTCAGACGTCTCACGAGTAATCCATTCTTTGTCTTCCATTTTTTGTAAAAGCTCACCCACAGATTGTGGACGCATACCTAATACGAAAGTCAAATCTTTTTGGGATATTTCTGGTGTCATTTTCAATAAAGCCAATACTCGACCTTGTCCTCGGTGGGGACCTAGTGTTTGATTCTTGGCCATTTGTCTATGGTGATAACGACGTAACTCATGCTGCATTTTCATTAATTGTTCACTAATATTTTCCATTATACTCTCTCCTTTTTTAGTAAGGTACCTTACTTTATATTTTTATTATACAGGTACCTGATCAATATTGCAAGTCTTCAGGTACCTTTCTTTTTTAAGTTTTTCTAAATACGAAAAATGACTCTTATTCTCTTGCGCATATCATTCTGCTAAACTGCTTGGTTCTTTGTTTTGCTAAATTTTTAATGTGGCTATTATCTATTTGCTTACTGCGAAAAGCAGAACTGACTGCTAGTTCGTTTAGTGGGACGCATTTTTCAAAATACGAAAAATGGCTCTTATTCTCTTGCGCATATCATTCTGCTAAACTGCTTGGTTCTTTGTTTTGCTAAATTTTTTAATGTGGCTATTATCTAATTGCTTACTGCGAAAAGCAGAACTGACAAAAAAAGCAGCTAAACGGATTTTTCCGTTTAGCTGCAAATTTCTTAGAAGCGATCGCCGTATACGTCATCGACTGTTTTTTCAGGGTCAATTACGATGTACAGGCTTTTAGTTTTTTCTGATTCTTTAGTTGATTGGTAAATGTTGTCTAATCCTTCATTGTCTTTATCCTTGTAAGGGAAATAAACTGAATCTGGATGGCCATTGCGGTAAATGATTTCCATACGTTCAATATCTTCAAATTTCTTCGCACGGTCAAACATGCCCATTTCCAAGCCGCCTAAGTTAATATCAGAGGTTTGAACATGGTCGCCTTCTTGATAAATTTCAATTTTGAAACCAGCACAAGGATGAATCTCAACAAACTCGCTGCCGTTGATGCGACCAAAACTTGTTGTAATTTGCTTAATCCACAAATCACCGATATATCGACGCTCAATCGTCCAAGTTTCTACATTGCGGAAGTAAAATTTTAGTGCAGTCATTTCTCTAGCCATAGTCATTCTCCTAACAATAATTAGTATAATTTAATTCTATCACATATCTTGGCAAACGGTCACATATTGTGATTTTCCTTCATTTTTCTCATGAATTGTTCATTATCGACGATTACGCGGGTGTGATGCGCCTGTCCAATCATTCTTTGATTATCATAGGCCTCAATTTCAAAGGTTGCTTTCTTGCCGTTTTGCTCAGTTATCACTGCTTGCACCTCGATTACAGCTCCTACTGGCGAAGGAGCTAAATGCTTCAATTCCACCGCAAAACCGACACTGGTTTCTTGTTCTGATAATTGCTGGCTAAGCAGCTCTTTGGCACAATTTTCCATCATTGCCAGTAAGGCTGGGGTTGAGAGGACTGATAAATCACCTGATCCAACATTTTTAGCTGTAGTGTTTTCCGCCACATCGTAAGAAAGTATTTGTTTATCCATGAGGTTCCTCCTCCATAAAATTTTGAGCAAAATTTAGTAAGGCCTCTTGTTCATTTGGCAGATTTTTTTCAATGACTTCTCGTTCCATCCCACGTAAAACTTGATTGATCCAAGGCCCCTTAGGATAATCAAATTGCTGAATCAAATCATTGCCTTTAATAGCCAAATCCTTCAAATTATGAATCGGCAGATTTTGATACATTAAACGGATTTTGGCTTGGTTCGGTTTTTTACCAAAGTAAATCAGCAGGTATTCAACAGAAACAGCTAGTTCACGTCCTACCTGATACAAGTTCCAATTGTCCCATTCATGACTCAAGCGAAAGGCTAAAGCCGGAACCATTTGACTGACATCCTTGATTAACTGATTGGAACATTTCCATTCCTTCATAAACGACTTGATCTGATCTTGCTTTAACCCTAGCATGGAAATTAACAACGTCCAGGCCTGTTTTTCGGTAGGAATGGCTGGACCGATTAAATCTGCAAACCTCAACAGCGCCTCACCGTAATTGCTTAAGCCTGGGCAATAAATGTAACATTCAGATTCTACAAAGGTTTTAACCCCCGCTTGACGAGAGGAGCCCATCAATAATTTTACAAATTCGACATTGATTCGCTCAACTGAAATTTTAGCCAGCAGCGAATGGTATTCGCGAATCGCCTCGAAGGTTTCAGGTTCTAAAGTAAAGCCTAATTGACTAATAAAACGTAGACCTCGCATCATCCGCAGAGCGTCCTCATGGAAACGTTCGTAAGGATTTCCGACTGCTCGCAGCTTTCTAGAACGTAAATCACTCAAGCCATCAAATAAATCAATCACTTCACCATCAATTCCAACAGCTAAGGCATTAATGGTAAAATCTCTGCGTTTTAAATCTTCCTTCAGAGAACGAACAAATTCTACATGATCTGGTCGACGAAAATCCTGATACGTAGACTCGGTTCGAAAGGTTGTCACTTCATAAGTCGCGTCCTTAGTAACTACCATAACTGTCCCGTGCTGAATCCCTACATCTATCGTTCGTCGAAACAACTGTTTAATTTCAGCCGGGAAGGCACTAGTGGCAATATCTACATCGTGGATCGGTTTATTCAGCAAAATATCCCGAACGCTGCCGCCTACATAATAAGCTTCATAGCCGGCTCCTTGAAGCTCCCGCAGGATCGGCATTGCACCTTGAAATTCAATTGGTAATGCGTCTAATTTCATTCCTCTGCCCCTTTGCCGTCCTTACGCTCAAAGCGAAAGCGATCCCGTTGATTAAATTTTTCCATATTTTGGTTAAAAACCTCAGTTAAATCTATATCCATTGAGTTGGCCATGATCAAGGTAACGAATAAAACATCTCCTAGCTCTTCAGCCACTGTTTTTGGTTCTTCCTCAGGTTTTTTCGGCTTTTCTCCGTAATAGTGATTCACCTCGCGGGCCAGCTCGCCAACTTCCTCAGTTAGTCGGGCCATTTGAGCCAAGGGTGAAAAATAACCTGTCTTGAACTGTTGAATGTATGTGTCGACTTCTTTTTGCATCGCTGCTAATGTTTTTTCTTCCATCAAACCACCTCCACTATATCTTAACAAAAATAAGCTTTGTTTCCTATCAAGTTGTTGTAAGTATTTGTCTTTCATGATATGTTGGATGAGGAAAATCGCTAAAGGAGGGGCTTATGAAAACAACAACTGCAACACGCGCTAAAGAAGTCTTTTTCATCGTTTTTGGGACAGCTATCTATGCTTTTGGATTGGTTTATTTAAACATTGCCAATCATTTGGCAGAAGGCGGCGTCACCGGGATCACCTTGATTATCCGAGCACTATTTGGAATTGATCCTGCTTATACGACATTGCTTATTAATATTCCCCTGATTTTAATTGGTGGTCGGATTCTAGGAAAACGCTCATTTTATTACACTATTTTGGGAACCGTCAGCTTATCGGTATTCTTGTGGATTTGGCAAAGAGTCCCCTTTGCTATTAATCTTGATCACGATTTGTTTATCGTTTCCTTATTGGCAGGTCTATTTGCTGGATTCGGCAGCGGACTTGTTTATCGTTACGGTGGTACAACTGGTGGAGCCGATGTAATCGCCCGCATATTGGAACAGAAAAATGGTTTTACAATGGGAAAATCATTGCTTATTTTTGATGCCATCGTTTTGCTTTTATCTTTGAGTTATTTGGATCTGAAACGGATGATGTATACCTTGATCGTATCCTTCGTGTTCAGCCGAGTAGTGGACGTCTTGTCTTCTGGAGGCTATGCAGCCAAGGGGGTAATGATTATCTCCAATCAGAGCGAAGCCATCGCTGCTTTACTAATGGATCATTTAGAACGAGGAGTTACTTACTTGCATGGAGAAGGCGGTTTTTCTTCTGAAATGAAAAAAATCGTCTACATTATTGTTTCTCAGCAAGAATTAAACGAAGTGAAAAAAATTATCCATTCAGTCGATGAACACGCCTTTATCTCCATTATAAATGTACATGATGTGGCTGGAGAAGGCTTCACTTACTTAAAACCTCAGCGCCGAAAATTTTTCTTGAAAAAACCGTAAAAAGAATGGCAGGGCTCATGATAGCTCCCTGCCATTCTTTTTATTTAGTTACTTCATCTTCGCAAATTGACATTTTCAGGCGATTAATTTCATCAGAAAGCTCAAGAAAGGCTTCTTTATCGCCATTTTCTAAAGCTTGATTAATTTGACTGATTAACAGCCTCAGCTTCGCTTCCTTTTCTTCCCGAGCAATGTGCTCCTCTACCTCGCGAATAATTTCTTCGCTAACAGAATCATTCCAGGAAGCCTCTGGGTTATCCTCCAGTACAGATAGATATTGGACATTTTGCCAGGAATTGGGAAAAATACATTCCAAATATAAAGGCTGGGCCCAATGAAGACGGATTTCGTGAAAAACTTGGTCGCTATTCGTGAAGGCTTGACCATGAACATGCAAGCTCATTGGTTCATCTTCTTGTGTAATATCTCGAATGACTAAACCACGTTTTGTGTAATTGGCATTTTCGACAATATGAACATTTTTTAAAATAGTTTCATGATTAATCAAATAGTTCAAGATCCAGATTACTTCCCGTCTACGGAAAGAAACGTTGTTGATTAACCAAACGAGGAACTCTCTTTTTTCAGTTACATCAATCATCTAATCACCCCTTTATAGTAAATCCTCCAAAAGCGACACGACTTCTAAATCTCCCGGCTCTATTTCTAAATACATTGTTAGTACTTGTTTGGCTTGGTCGATTAAGCCTTCCTCTCTCAAGAAAATGCCATATTCCTTTAAAAATTCCGGCTCATGAGAAAGCTGTTCGTAGGCTTGCTGGTAATGCTGTTTCGCCTGAGCAAATTCTTCAATTTCATTGTAGGCCTGTGCCAAATTCCATTCTGCATATGGATTGTCCTGCTCATCCATTCTTTCAACCATTTCAATTGCTTGTTCAGGCTGATCCTCATTCAAGTATAAATTACTTAAGGTTAATAAGGTTTCATCCGTTTTTTCGCCTAGCTCCAAGGCCTTCAGTAAAAGCTCTTCAGCCTTTTTACTATCCTTCAAACGATAAGCTACCTCAGAGGCTAAATGCAGCAGCTCCACTTGGAAAGGATTTTCCTTAATTCCTTCCTCAGCAGTTTCAAAAGCTTCCTCCAGTAACTCTTCTTCTTTCATGGAATCTGCTAAATAGTAATAAGCACTTTGATAAGTCGGTTCCAAAGCGATCACTTCCTGCAAATAAATCATTGCTCGTTGGTAATCATGCAGCTGATAGTAAGTAAAGCCAATTTGGAATAAGCGATCGGCTGTTCGATCCTCTTCTAACGCTTGTTCCAAAAATGGTAATGCTTCCTCAAAAGCTCCTAAAAGGCTATAAGCAGTGCCTAAACGTTCATTAATCGATACATTAGCAATTTGATCATAGCCTTGATTTTGCAACTGACCATATTCATCCACTGCTTCTCCCAGCTGGTTATTAGAGAAATGCAGCTCCGCTAAAGCAAAAATAATTAACGGTTCTTCTGGCGCTGCATTTTTAGCCTGCAGCAGCTTCGCTTCACTCACCTCTGGGATACCTAGTACCTGATACAAATCAGCCGTAATCAACAAACTTTCTACGTAGTTGTCACTTTCTGGCTGTATCTTTTCTAAATATTCAAAAGCCTGATCAATTTCGTCGTCCTCAATGGCCATTTCCGCTAAGTATAAATAGAAACTATCTTCTTCTGGAAATTCTGCACTTAATTTTTTATAAATTCGCTTGGCTTCTTCTAAAAAGCCTAAAGCTTGCAGCTCTACGGCTAAACTAGCCAGTATTTCTGGTTCATCCTGTTTCAAGGCTTGTTCAAAAAGAAGCGTTGCCTCAGCTAAATCCTCAGCTTCTAAAGCTGCTAACATTTTCTCACTATAACTTGCCATTTAATTCCCTCTAATTTCTTCTATTAGTTTTTGATAATGATCAAAGGTATCAACGAGTTCCTGTTGTGTCGGAACCTGCTGCTTCCCAATTTCCCCAATAGCTTCCAATTCCACCAGGGGATGCTCTTTTGCCAAAGCAATCACCTGCTCGCCATATTCTCCTAAGGATATCGGCTCTGGCAAGGAGACTGGGTAGCCTAATTGCCCCAACCATATCACAAAATTTTTAAAATTGAAATGCAAACCTCTTGTACAGACATTCCAGCAAAGCTCCATTAACAGGCCAAACATATTTTTCATACTGTTAGACAGTAAATGACCATTCTCAATTCGGAAAAAAGCCAATTCAAAGGCTTTGCCAAAGCGTTTAATTTCTTTTCCATTCTCTTGATAGTAGCGTAAAATTGCTTCGATAAAAGCTGAAAAGGAACGCTGCATTAACAGCTGCCGACTTGGATAAGCGCTGTACAGCCGTTGCAAAAAGGCATGGTCGCTGACAATTCCACAGCGAATTAAGCTAAGCAGATCCACCATTTTTCCATCAGACTGCTGATCTGCCATTGTGTGATCAAATAAGATACTGTCTGGCGCCTCATTAATTTCCATCACTGGCTGTATCGTTTCTGCTAAAACAATTTCATGCTGGAAGGTTAAGCTTTGAGCGAAGGCTCGAATCGATACTGGCAAAAGCCACAAATCCGCTTCTATATTAGATACATGATGCAAAAATGCAGTAAGATCCATTACTCCTTCATTGCCAATTCCAATGAACAGAAAATTCTCCTGTTGGGAAAATCGTTTAAGAAAAAGGACAAACTCTTCAAAATGATTCATGTCATTGCAATAGCGCTGATTGGTAGTTATAAACCAGTCATGGCTGCTGGAGTCTGGTATAAACTGCGCCAGCTTATCAGCGTATAGATCATAATAGCGCTGGTTGCCGCAAATTACTAATTGATAATTATTCAGGTTCTTCTCCCGCATCATCGAAGCTACAGTTTCACCATAGGTTACTTGCGTTGCCAAATTTTCCTGCTGGTAAAGATAGTCCATCTGCCTTCTCACCGCCTTTTCATGGTCTTACTATTATTATAATATAAACACTCCTAGAAAGTAGCAATAAGAAAACTTTTTTACGATAATCAGCAAATTAAACAGCTTATTTTGCTAAATCACTGTCGAAACACGGGTTATTCATTAAAGAAATGTAAACGATCTCTTTATAATGATTATATTGAATAATTTCAGAATAAATTTATTTAATGGGATTATCTGCATTTTATTTTTAAGTTCTCATGGTCGCTTTTACAGAGTTTGGTATAATTTTATTGTTACATACTGAAAGGAATTAGTTAAGCATGATATGGTTAAGCAGAATACTTTTTTGGGTCCCGTTTCTCTTCTTTTGTTTAGTGATTCTATCCTTTTCAAACCAATCGGTACAACTAACGAAAAGCAAAATCATTGTTACGTTGCTTTGTATGCCGGTGCTCTTTTTTACTATTAAAATATTCAATTACCATCATTGGGAGCCTGATGAATGGCTGATTTACTATTTTATCGGCTTTGTGGTTTCAACACTAGTGTTGTGCCTTGTTTGGTATTATCTTCAAAAGAAGGGATAGTTTGAGCAAGGGGAATTTCCCGATACTGTCTGCCGTATATCTTTATTCATATTTTTTTGCAAACAAAAACCGTTAGAGCCCTAGAGCCCTAACGGTTTTTCAACTGTCATTATTTGACAGCGTCTTTTAATGCTTTACCTGGTTTGAATGCAGGTACTTTGCTTGCTGGGATTTCGATTTCTTCTCCAGTTTGTGGGTTACGTCCTTTACGAGCCGCACGTTCACGAACTTCAAAGTTACCAAAACCGATCAATTGAACTTTTTCGCCTTCTGCTAATGCGTCTTGGATTGTTGCAAAGACTGCGTCAACAGCTGCGGTTGCGTCTTTTTTAGTTAAATCAGTAGCAGTTGCAACTTTTTCGATCAATTCCGCTTTGTTTGCCATGAATGAATTCACCTCCTGAGAAATGAGTCTGATGTTTGTACATCATTTATCTAACAGCTGAGTGGTCCAGCCGCTAGTGTTGAAATATTGATTTGGTCAATATTCTTTTATAACGATAGCACATGAACCTTGTGATAGCAAGGTTTTTAGCAATTTATGACACAAAATTCATTCTTTTATAGTCGAAAAAGAAAAATAATTGTCAGGCTAAAAAAAGTATGGTAAAATGTCCTATTTTCGGCGGCGCGGCAAGATTTTGATTGGTGTTCCTTCAAAGCCGAATGCCTTACGAACCTGGTTTTCTAAAAAGCGGGCATAAGAGAAATGCATCAGCTCTTCTTCGTTAACAAAGACCACGAAGGTTGGTGGTTTGACCGCCACCTGTGTTGCATAAAAAATCTTCAAACGTTTGCCCTTATCAGTTGGAGTTGGGTTAATCGCTACCGCATCCATAATGACATCATTTAAGACTGCTGAAGGGACCCGCAGATTTTGATTCATGCTGACATCTTCGATCATTTCTGGCAGCTTGTTTAATCGTTGTTTAGTAGCTGCTGAAACAAAGATAATCGGCGCGTAATCTAAATAAGCAAATTCTTCACGAATGTCTTCTTCGAATTTCTTCATCGTATGGGTGTCTTTTTCAACAAGATCCCATTTATTCACTACAATGATAATTCCGCGGCCTGCTTCATGGGCATAGCCGGCGATTCGCTTGTCCTGCTCACGAATGCCTTCTTCTCCATTTAAGACGACTAGCACGACGTCTGAACGATCGATCGCACGCATGGCACGCATCACACTGTATTTCTCAGTATTTTCGTATACTTTGCCCCGCTTACGCATGCCGGCTGTATCGATCATGGTGAATTCCTGGCCTGAGTCCCCAACAAAATGAGTATCGATCGCATCACGGGTGGTTCCTTCGATATCAGACACGATGACACGGTCTTCACCTAATATCGCGTTGATTAACGAGGATTTTCCTACGTTTGGACGGCCAATTAAGCTGAATTTAATGCTTTCATCGTCCTCTTCCTCCGCATCCTCAGGGAAGTGCTTAACAGCCTCATCTAGGACATCGCCTAAACCTAAACCGTGGCTTCCTGAAACTGGAAAGGGTTCACCTAATCCTAGAGAGTAAAATTCATAAATTTCACTACGCATTTCTGGGTTATCAACCTTGTTAACAGCCAGAATAATCGGTTTTTTGCTGCGGTAAAGAATTTTTGCAACGGCTTCATCAGCGTCAGTCACGCCTTCGCGGCCGCTAGTAATAAAGATGATGACATCTGCTTCATCAATTGCAATTTGTGCTTGTTGTTTGATCTGTTCCATGAATGGTTCATCAATAATATCGATCCCACCAGTATCAATGATGGAAAATTCTTGGCTTAACCATTCACCCTTCGCGTAAATCCGATCACGGGTAACTCCCGGTGTATCTTCAACAATCGAAATCCGCTCTCCGGCGATTCGGTTAAATATCGTTGATTTACCGACATTAGGACGACCAACAATAGCAATAGTTGGGTTTGACATGATTGTGCTCCTTATTTATAGTTTATTGTGAAAAATTTTCACTTGAATGCCATGTTGCTTAGTTGCGATACTCACTTGTCTAAATGGAATAAATTCTATCAAATTTACTTTTCTCTTGTGCGTATACCCATTCTGCCTACTAATTCAGTCAAGCAGAACTGGCAATTCTCCTTAGTTTAACGAAAGAACTCCCCTCTTGCAAGAGAAGGGAGTTTAAAAAATGATGAATTTAGGTTTTTTTCAAACAAAAAGACGCACAAGTGTACGTCTGTTTTGATTATTCGTTAGAATCTTCATCTGAACTTTCGTTCAAGGCATCGCCTAAAATATCTCCCATGGTAAATCCGGTGCTTTCTTCCGGCATATCATAAGAAGTATCTTCTGCTTCGGCTTTTTCTTCTTCGGGTTTTTCTTCCAGTGCTTTAATTGATAAAGCTACTCGATGATCCTCTGGATGAACCTCTAAAACCTTCACTTGCACTTTGTCTCCTTCATGTAACACTTCATGAGGAGTAGCAATGTGTTTGTGAGAAATTTGAGAAATGTGAACCAAGCCTTCAACACCTGGGAAGATTTCCACAAATGCACCAAAGCTGGTCAAGCGTTTCACAGTACCCTCTAAAACTGTACCTGCAGCAGCTTTTTCTTCAATACCGCTCCAAGGTCCAGGCAAGTTAGCTTTAATTGACAGTGAAATACGTTCTTTATCAGGATCAACTGATAATACTTGTACGTCTACTTCTTCACCAACGGATAATACGTCGGCAGGTTTGCCAACATGGCTGTGAGAAATTTCGGAAACGTGCACTAAACCATCAATACCACCAAGATCAATAAATGCTCCAAAATCGGTTAAGCGTGCAACTTTTCCAGTAATTACGTCACCTTCATGTAACCCAGCAAGCACTTCTTTTTTCTTCTCAGCTTTTTCTGCTTCTACAACCGCTTTATGTGAAAGGATCAAACGATTTTCAGAAGGTTCAATTTCAATGATTTTGAAAGCCAATGTTTTGTCGACATATTCAGAAAAATCATCCACAAAATGATCATCGATCATTGATGCAGGGACAAAGCCGCGTACACCAACATCTACTACCAAACCACCTTTAACACTGCTGGTAACAGGTGCTTCAATAATTTTGCCGGCTTCATAATCCTTCTCAATATCTTCCCAAACCTTCTTCGCATCCAAACGACGTTTAGAAAGTAGATAGCTGCCGTTTTCTTTGTCTTTTCCAATAGAGGAAATGACAACTAAATCAAGGACATCGCCGACCTTCACTTCTTCACTAATATCCTCGACAGGTAGCGTGGAAAGTTCTTTAGCGGGAACAACCCCTTCAACTCCTGCGCCTTCAATACCGACGATGACTTGTTTATCTTCTAAGGCAAGAACCTCACCTTTGACGATATCACCGACTTTTACTTCTTGGACGCTTTCCATTGCTGCTTCCATGGAAACATTCTCGTTATCCATTTGATTCTGTTCTAATTCTGTCATGACGTTTGTCCTCCTAACCAACAATTCATACGTAAATAGACTACAGTCTCTATTTTAGAATATTACACATAAAAAATAAAGCGATTTCTTCTCTTTTTCGCAAAAAGAGTACAAAAATCGCTTTATTCCCGAAATTTTTAGGTAATTTCAAAACCTTTTGCCAAAATGACTGCTTGAATCTTCGCAACTACCTGATCAATTGTCAGACCAGTGGTGTCAATTTTTACTGCATCCTCTGCCTGAACCAATGGAGAAACCGTGCGATGAGAATCAAGATAATCTCGCTGCGCTATGGCTTCCTTTATCGAATCAAAGTCAGCCTTCATACCTTTGGAAAGATTTTCCTTGTAACGGCGCTGCGCCCGTTCTTCAACACTGGCAACTAAGAAAATCTTTACTTCAGCATCTGGTAAAACAGTCGTCCCAATGTCTCGACCATCCATCACTACACCGCCTGATTGTGCCAATTCCTGCTGAATACGAACCAGCTGCTCACGAACCTTTCCATGAGCAGATACCTCAGAAACTGCTGATGTGACATCGGCTTGGCGAATTGCTTCGGTGACATCCTGACTGTTCACAAACACCAGCTGACCATTGCCAGTTTGTTCAAAGGATATTGGATATTTTTTGATCAGCTGAACAAGGCAATCCTCCTGATCAAAAGGAACCTTGTGCTGAATAGCCAAGTAAGTAACTGCCCGGTACATTGCTCCGGTATCTACATAAATAAAATGAAATTCTTTTGCTAAAAGCTTCGCTACGGTACTCTTGCCTGAAGAGGCTGGACCGTCAATTGCAATCGCGATTTTTTCCACACGATTCTTCCTTTCCAAAAAATCAGCCGCAATCAAGTGATCACGGCTGAATAGTCATTCTTATTGAATGCGCAGTTGTTGACCAGGATTAATTGCTGGATAGAAGGTATCACCAGTAATCGTGATGCCGTTTAATTCCGCAAGTGTTTCAACTGGTACACCTGTCCGGTTAGCAATTTGCTGCAAGCCTTCGCCTGCTTGAACAGTAGCGGTTGATCCGCTAGGTGCTTGCTGTTGCTGTTGCTGCTGATTTTGTTGTTGTTGAGCCTGTTGCTGTTGCTGCGCTTGTTGTTGCTGCTGCGCTTCTAAAGCAGCCTGCTGCTCTTGTTGACGTTGTGCTTCTTGCTGAGCGGCCTGCTGTTGTTGCTGGCGGGCAGCTGGGTCTTCAGAGCTTTCTGACGTGCTTGAAGATTCTTCAGTGCTTGACTCTGATGATTCTACTGTTGAAGAAGAAGTCACTTGAGTCGTACTTTCAGGAGAGGCCGCTGGTTTACCCGTGTCACGAGTGATCCAGAAATAGGCACCTGCTGGAATTGAAATCAACAATAATAGCAAAATCACTAGAATTGTTAGGAAACGAGTATTCCCGCCTTTGTTTTGCTGTTGACGAGACTGACGTGATGCGTACTCTTCCTCTTCTGTTTCATAAATATGCTGATCCCAAGGCTCGTTATTTGTTTCTCTGTTGCGATCTCTTCTACTCACTTTGTATTACCTCCTAATTGCTGTCGCCAAGTATTATACCATAGCTCGAAAAAAAGTGGCTGACAAATTCAATCTTTCATCGTTTTTTTAAATAATTTTAGTAATATATCTGGCCATTCCTCTGAGAAAGCTGGCGAGTTTGTGATTTTTTCAACTCGTTTCAAAACAGCTCCATCGTTGTCACAGCAGTCTTTAGGCTGACTTTCCAGCTCCTGACCAAAATAATTGACCAAATATTTTCGGCGGCAGCTGCTTAGGTAAATATAGGTCAGCATTTCCTGCAGCTGTGTCTTTCTAATTTTTTCGCGTTGTTCCAAAAGTCCAATCAATTCTTGCGATTGCTGAGGAAACAGCTCCTCCCATTTTTGAATCAACGGATCATCCAACACTAAATCTTCCTGCTGCTTCTTTATCTCGAATAATCGCCGACTGTCGACACTCTGCTGATGAAGGAACTGATGAATGTACTCGTCTCCCTCATTATACAGCAAAATTGCTTGGCTAGGTTGACCATCTCGACCAGCCCGACCGATTTCCTGCAAGTAATCCTCTGGCGAAGAGGGCAAATCATAATGAACCACAAAACGAATATCGTTTTTATTTACCCCCATTCCAAAAGCATTGGTTGCAATTAATAGTCTCAGCTCCCCAGCAATAAATTGCTGCTGCAGCATACGCCGTTCCTGACCGGTTAGGCCACCATGATAGTAAGCGATACTTTCCTGATGCTTCAGCAGTTCGTAAAGCTCCTCTACATGCTTGCGAGTAGCACAATAAATAATTCCTGCACCTGAAAGCTCTGGCAGCAGCGCCAACAAGCGTTCTTGCTTTTCACCAGTTTCTACAAACAGACTTACGTTGGGACGATCTACTGAATAAACCACTTCCTTAACCGGCTGAGAAAACAGCAACCGTTGAATATCTTGCCGCACTTCTGGCGTGGCAGTTGCCGTCAACGCTAAAATCAGCGGCTGCTTCAAAAACTGAATGCCTTCACTCAGCTTCAAATATTCTGGTCGAAAATCAACCCCCCATTGGGAAACACAATGGGCCTCATCTACCACAATGAAAGCTATTTTTAATCGACTTAAAGCCTGCTGAGTCTGATTTGCTAAGAACATTTCTGGACTCATAAAGATGAATTTATACGTTGCAAGATGATTCAAGACAAATTGCTTTTCTGACATTGAAAGCAGGCTGTTTAAAGCAACTGTCCTTCCTTCTCCCAGCTGCTGCAGCTGCGTTACCTGATCCTCCATTAATGAAATCAACGGAGAAATCACAATCACAGTTCCTTCCAATAAATAACCAGGAAGCTGGTAGCAAAGCGATTTTCCTGTGCCGGTTGGCAGCATACCTAAAACCGACTCTTTACTCAATAAGGTATCAATAATTTCTTTTTGACCTGGTCGAAACGAAGAATAACCAAAGCGCTCAGTCAGCAGCTGTTTCGCGTTCATAATTCTGCTCCTTCAAAAATAAAATCTGAGACAAACGGAAATTCAAATATGGCATTTCCGAAAATTCCTGGTACCGCCACGTCAGCATCTCACTTTCTGAATCCGGTGTGATTAATTGGAAATCAGAAAAAGGGAAATCTTCCGCCAATAAGGCCCACTCGATAAAATGATCATTCAAGGTACCTAGCTTTAACCGCCGCCGCTGACCAATTTCTTCAATGGAAAGTCCTGAAAGATACAGCTTCCTCGTCTTCAGCATGCTTTGGTTGTAGTTTAATTGATCCAATTGCCGCAGCAATCGACGAAAATTGGGCTGTTGCAACGCCTGATGAAGGAAGGCATCAATGGCATTTTGGTAATATAGACGATCCCAGGGAGCCTCCTGCCATTCGGCTGGTAAAAGCTGAAACGCTACCCGACCATATTGCTCATATCCGCTAAACTGATTCGCTAGGAAATTGGCCTGATCTTTAGCCAAAGCTGTAAACATTTGCTCCAGCTCCCTTGGAAATTCAGTTAAAAGCCCTTCCTCGGCTTGGCTTAGCCATTTTTTGGTCTGGTATAGGAAAAAGGGCCGCGAATCGATAGGCACGTAATCTTTCTTGTGGTGAGTCAAATGGCTGATTACTTGAACAGCTAATAAACTCAGCTGCCACATTCGCTGCCGCTCACGCCCATAACGCAGCCCATTTAGATCATTCAGCTGAGGTCGCTGCTTATCTTGGAGCCGAGCTCGCCCTGCTTCAGTCAATTGACCAAAGCCATCCACCTCTTCAATCAGCTTTTTCTGGATCAGCTGATTAATCCAGCGATTAAACTGCTTTTCCTCCAGCTGCGAAAAGCTGTCGAACATGGGCAGGTTACGATAAAAAAAACCGTGGAGCAAAACGGAGCTGGTACGTTTGCCAATCAATAAATGATACAAGGTGGATATCCGCAGCTTGTGTCCTGTATGAAATAACGCTAAAATAAAGTCTGTCATAAAAAAACTCCTAGAAGGTGAAAGTTATGAAATGCGAGATTGTGCCTGAGCGCTGCATTGCCTGTGGCCTGTGCCAAGCGTTGGCGCCGCACTTTTTTGATTATACAGATGAGGGCATCGTGACCTTTATCGGCGAGCCTCATGCACTGCAGGAATTTGTTCCTGAAGAAGAACAGCCTGGGGTCATTCAGTCAGCCAAACGCTGTCCGGCCCATGCAATTCTTCTGCATAATCCACTATAACATACGCAAAAGAAAAAAGAATTGACGAATCAATTTGGCAATTTTTTGTCTACTCCATTTAATGAGTCAATTTGTATTTAATTGCAGCAAAAAAGGCCGTCCAACAACTGGATGGCCTTTTCATAGTTAGATTGAGCTGTGATGGTGAGTCGTTATCGTTTTCTTGCTTAGCCATGGTAAGAGCTTGGCATGCAGGATCAAGAAGGCACCACTGACAATCATTCCTTTAATCAAGTTGAAAGGAACAATTCCCACTAGTACATATTTTCCTAAGCTCATTCCTAGCATCTGACCCGCAGTTAACCCGAATGCTTTCAAGTAAAGCGGTGTGATTACGAAATAGTTGGCAATACTCATAAAAATAGTCATGGCGAAAATTCCTAAGCCAATGCCAATGGCTTTTTTGCGAGCCGTTTGTTGTCTAAACAAATAGAAAATCGGCAGAGTAAACATACTAGAGGCCAAAAAGCTGGCTATATCACCAATTAAATTATCAATCGAAAAGCCTGTCGTTACTAGATGAAGCAATGAACGAACAAATGCTGTTGCAACACCCGCCAGCGGACCGAAAATAAACATGTTGATTAAGACTGGAATATCACTAAAGTCCAGTTTTAAAAAGGGAAAGATGGGGATAATCGGCAAAGCGATAAATTGCAAAATCAATCCCATGGCTGCGGCCACTGCTACGGCTGTCATTTTTTGTAACCTTACGTTCTTCATTAAGAATTCCTCCTGTTGGAATCATCTTCATCGAAGCTTTTCCAGGCTGTCTGTACGTAAAAAAACTCTATGCTTCAGAAAAAAGCATAGAGTTACTTGAATACATTCATACCCAAATAAGCCTATCTTCTTTATCCAGACTGTACTGTCGGTCTCGGATTTTCACCGAGTCGGCTGCTTGCGCAGTTCGTGGACTATCACCACCGGTCGGGATTTTCACCCTGCCCCTGAAGACGAACCTAAAATTATTATTTATTTTGTATCTATACTATAGCAAGTTTACTAACAAAAAACAAGTAACTTGCTTTTATTGTGAACTATTGCGCAGGCCATTAATTTCCTTGGCATTCAATCGGCGAAATTCTCCTGGGCGAAGCCCCTTCAATGTCAGGTCGCCATAACGCTCTCGTTTCAGCTTTTGTACGGGTAAACCGACTGCTGCCAGCATGTTTTTCACCTGATGATTACGTCCTTCGTGGATGGTTAATTCTACAATACTGGTTCCGGCCTTACGATCTGTGGATAAAATCTCAAAGCGAGCAGGCGCTGTTTTGCGCCCTTCAATCATGACACCTTTGGCTAACGGATACAAGGTTTTATTATCAGCAAAGCCTTTAACTTTAGCAACATATACTTTGTCAACCTGATGCTTGGGGTGGGACAAGCGCTGAGAGAAATCTCCATCATTGGTTAACAATAAGATACCGGATGTATCATAATCCAAGCGTCCTACTGGATAAATGCGTTCAGGAATTCCCATGAAATAATCGGTAACAACTTTCCGATTTTTGTCATCGGATACCGCAGAGATAACGCCCCGTGGTTTATAGAATAAATAGTATACAGGCTCTTCTTGGTAGATCGGAACACCGTCTACTTCAATCCGCTCTTTCTTGGAAACCTTTGTGCCTAATTCAGTTACCACTTCACCATTTACCTTCACACGACCTTCAGTAATTAAGCTCTCTGCTTTGCGGCGTGAGGCAATTCCAGCGTGGGCAATAACTTTTTGCAATCTTTCCATTTAGCTTTCATCCTTTTCTTTAAAACGATCATAAAATAAATCCAAGGTTTCTTCATCATCTGTCAGATCGGTTTCCATTTGTTGAACATCAGGTAATTCGGTTAAATCTTTCAACCCAAAATAATCCATAAAATACGCGGTCGTCCCATAAAGGATTGCTCGTCCTGGTCCTTCCACTCGACCCTTTTCCTCTATTAACTGACGAGCGGCCAGTGTTTGAACGGCGCCACTGGATTGAACTCCCCGCAGCTCATCGATCTCTCCCCGGGTTATCGGCTGTTTATAGGCAATAATGGATAAGGTTTCTAAGGCGGCCTGGCTTAAGCGATTCGCTAAAGGAGAGCGGGCAAATTCTTTTAACAATGGGGCGAAATGTTTCTTAGTCGTTAAAACAAATCGATTACCCACCTCTAAAATAGTAAACGCTGAGGAAGCATCATTTTCGTATTTTTCCCGCAAGGTAGTAAGGGATTGGTAAATCTCAGCGGTAGCCCTTTCCAGGGTATAGGCCATTTCTTCCAGTTCGATTCCCTCTTCTCCTACTACAAACAGCAGGGCTTCAATTTGACTTAGTTGGTTCATTTTGCTGCTCCTTTTGTAATAACTATTGGGCCATAGGTGTCGGATTGACTGGCTACAGCAATACCTGTTTTCATCAGCTCCAATAAAGCCATGAAGGTAGTAATCATTTCATCCTTCGTATAACGTGAAAAAAGGCTATCCAGCGATAGACTTTCTTGCGTGCTCATAGCATCAATACGGGCACGAATTTGTTTAACCTTATCTTCAATTGTGATTGAATCACTGCTGACAGTGGTTTCAATCGGTTGATTATTCTTTTTTCGCTGCAAAACATCGTGCAAGGCCAAAAATAAATCAATCGTGTTTAACTGATTGGCTGGCAACGGCGGCAGCTCTTCTTCATAATCGGATAAATCCATCGGTGCTTTGGTGTAAAAGAGACTGCGCTCAGCTTCTTTCTCTGAAAGTACAGTAGCCGCATATTTATACTTACGGTATTCCAACAGCTGCTGAACCAACGCATCACGCGGGTCTTCTCCAACCTCTTCTTCGTAATCATACTCCAGCTCAGGCTTGGGCAGCAGCATCTGACTCTTAATCGACATCAACGTTGCAGCCATCACCAAATACTCCCCAGCTACTTCTAGCTCCAGAGTTTTCATGGCATGGATAAAATCCATATATTGCTCCGTTACTTCAGCAATCGGAATATCGTAAATGTCCAGCTCCAGCTGCTTAATTAAATGCAGCAAAAGATCCAGTGGACCTTCAAAAACATCCAGCTTTAAATTAATTTGTTCCATCTAGTTTCCTGTCCTTCTTTTCCACTTAGCCAAGTAGGCCGCAGTGGCCGTTGTTCCAATAATGTGATAATCAGGATAACGCTCCTGCAATTGATCAAGCATTACAAAGCCTAGACCTTCTCCCCGATAGGAAGGGTTAAGGCTAATATCATGTAAAATGATCTCCCGATCGTTCAGCGTTTCAATGCCTAATACGCCTTGGACGTTATTGGCTGCTTCATCATAGTAGTAACAATACAGCTGATAACGTTCGCTTTCTTCGTAATGATCAATTTCCTTTAACTTCGGGTATTCTTCTTTTAGATGCTTATGAAAGCTCAATAAGCCCATTGCAATCTTTCGCTGGTTTTTTCGATAATGAGTAATCATTTTCTTCCTCCAATCACGCTCGTGGGAAAAACTCTTTGTATACTTCGGTCATACGGCGTTTGGTAATGTGCGTATAAATTTGAGTTGTCGAGATGTCGGCATGGCCCAGCAATTCTTGCACCGTTCGCAAATCGGCGCCATTTTCCAGCAGATGCGTGGCAAAACTGTGGCGCAGCGTATGTGGCGTCACATCCTTGGTAATTCCTGCTTTAAGTACAATTTGCTTCAAATTCTTCCAGATTCCTTGGCGGGAAAGCCCTTTTCCGTGATTATTCACAAATAAATGGGTTTCGTTTTGATTCTTCTTGGTTAATAAGGGCCGAGCTTCATTTAGGTAACGCTCCAGCCAATGAATGGCATAGTCCCCTAGCGGAACAATTCGTTCCTTGTCTCCTTTACCGACCGTCTGCAAAAGTCCCATTTCCAAATGGATATCCCCAAGCTTCAAGCCAATCAGTTCGCTAACCCGCAAGCCAGTAGCATACATCACTTCCAAAATAGCCCGGTCGCGGATGCCTAGGGTTGTGCTGGTATCCGGTGTGGCAATTAAGCGCTCCACCTCAGCTAAGGATAATGTTTGCGGCAGCTTTTGAGCCTTTTTAGGACTTTCAATATGCTGCATCGGGTCATGATCGGTATAGCGCTCCTGACGCAGAAACTGATGGAATCGGCGCAAACTAGAAATCATCCGGGTGATCGTGGTGGATGCTTTGCCTTCGTTTGAGAGCAGTGCTAAAAAGTCCACGACAGTATAACGATCGACATCCTGCCAGTTCTTAACGCCCTTTTCTTCCAGGAATAGCAGGTATTGCTTCAAATCTCGTTCATAGCTGGCACGAGTATTTAATGACAAGCCCCGTTCAATCGTCAAATAATGTAAATACTCTTTGATTTGTTCGTCCATTTCCTCACCACTTTCGCTTTATCATACCAAAAAGTCCCTTGATTGGATAGTCTTGTCTCACTATCTTTTCAAGGGACCTGTCAAGGCTGAATATCTATCAGACAATTTTTTTACGCATTCTGTTCATTTTTCTCTTGGCAGGCTTGGCAGATTCCATGGAAGGTTAAGCGATGATCCTTCACTTGAAAACGAAAACGTGCTTCCACGATTTGTTCCACGTCACCTAATAGGTCTTCTTCAATTTCTTCAATATTTCCACATTCTAAACACAACAAGTGGTGATGGAAATGCTCAGCACCTTCCTTGCGCAAATCGTAGCGAGCTAAGCCATCATCAAAGCTGACCTTGTCTACGATATGCAAATCGGTCAGAATTTCCAAGGTGCGATAGACCGTTGCTAACCCAATTTCGGGACTTTTACGTTTCACTAAAAAGTAAATTTCTTCAGCAGATAAATGATCCTTTTCATTCTCCAGCAGTACCAGCAAGGTGGCTTCCCGCTGTGGCGTCAACTTAAAACCAGAATCATGCAATTGTTTTTTTGTTTTTTGTAGCGCTAACGCTGCATTCATAGGAATACCTCACTTATTTGTAATTATTATAAACTAGGAGATCAGTTTTTCTTATTCTGATAAGAATCATTATAATTTATCGCTACAAGTTTCGCAAGTGATTCTCAATTAGTTTTTCAAACGAATTTCGCCGGGTTCTTGAATGATCAATTTTTCTTTTAATAGATGGCCAATTGCACGCTTAAACTGCCCCTTGCTGATACCAAACATTTGCTTGATTTCCTCTGGGTCAGATTTGTCCCAGACTGACAAACGATGATCGTCTTTTCTTTGCAGCATTGTCAAAATCATGGCAGCATCATCATTAATTACTTCGTGGGCCCGCGGCTTTAAGGACATGTTTAACGCTCCATCTGGACGAACGCCGATAACACGAGCTTCGACAGCTTCGCCAAGACGCGGTTCTTGATACCGCTCTGAAGGATGGATAAAGCCAATATAAAAGTCTTCTGTCAGCAAGTAAGAACCTGCCACCTTCAAACGGTAAACGATGCCTTTTTTGTTCTCGTTTTGCATTTCAGCGGTTCCTTTACGGCTCAGAGAATGGAAAATCGTCTCATCAGCCAAGGTTCCCCACATGCGTTCCTTTTCATCTACTCGTAGGGTAATCATTAAATAGTCGCCTTTTTTAGGCCAAAGCTCTTTCATCGATGGCAACTCATCTAAAGAAACGACAACGTCCTTGTCAGGCAAGCCAATATCAACAAAGGCACCTAAATCTCTACGTACATTGGTCACTTCACCAAAGGCATAATTGCCCATACGGATTTTAGGCAGGTTTGTAGTAAAAATGGCTTCCTTTTTCTGATTGATGTAGCCGAAGCCTTCCACTGCATCACCAATTTTGTGCTCCTGATCGCTGACTAAACGGAAGGTTACGCCATTTTTTTGAACAAAATAGGTTGCTTCGTTTTCGTCCATGATCAGAGCTGTAAAGACCCGTCCAATTAATTCATTCATGTTTGTTCTCCTTTTTCTTATGGGCTCCAGTTTAGAACCCAATTAGGTTCATAGATAAAGCCAGGGAAATTCTTCCCCGGCTTGCTCGTCTAGTTTCCGCCATTTCCTCTAAACCAACCAGTTTTACAGTTGATTGTAACGACATACATTGGTAAATCGGATGGACTCAAATTTTTGGTTAACGGCGCCTGATTTGAAGTAGCATATAGGTTGTAATACCCTTCGCCATTCTCAATCCGGGCCGGCTCAACATAATATCCGCCTTCGGTAATATATCCACGGCTCAGACAGGTTTGAATAACCTTTTCCTTCACGCCAGGATTCCAGCCCCAAGCAGCATTGCTTAAATCGGCAGTCTGACTTTCATCAGTGCCCATGATTGGCTGATTTGCACCGCCGGAATTCGTTGTGGTATTTTGACGTTCTTGAGCGGCTTTTTCCTGCTCAGCTTTTTCTTGAGCGGCTTTTTCAGCTGCCAGACGTTCTTCTTCCGCTTTTTTCTCTTTTTCAGTAAGGGCATCATCAACCTTTTTCAAATCCGCCTTTTGCGTTTCTACCAATGCTTGGTTCGCTACTGCATTAATAGCATCGTTGGCTGAATTATATTGGTCTCTGGTAATCCCCTCTAAAACATTGCCGTCTTGAATCACTTGGCTGAGCGCCTTCTTGGCTGCTTCAATCTTTCCATATTGGTCCTTGGCTTGTGTAACCGCCTGATTCAGCAGCTCATTAAAGCTTTGGTCACTAGTATTAATCGTTACATCCACTGGCTGGTCCGCTTTTAACTGCAGGTTGTCAGCTAATTTATCGCCATTAATTGCTGGGGCAGTAAACAGCAGGTTCACTTTTTGGATGCTGTTCATCTTATCTAACAAACGTTGATAGGATGTATTCAGATCATCGTAACGTGAACTATCCTTGTGCTTGGCAATCTCTTCAGCCAGCTTGCTGGTGTTTTGACCAACCTTATCTGCTTTGACAAAGACATGCTTATCGTCGGTGTAAAACTCTTGGATAGTTTCTTCTAGAGCATCAATCTCTTTGTTTTCCTTTTTAACAGCGGCAATTCGTTGTGCTTCGGCTTCTTTCTCTGTGTGATAATAGTAGCCTCCGCCAATTCCCAGTACCACCACGGCCGCTAAAGTGATGTACCACTTCTTGCGACTCTTTTTAGGTGGCTGGTTATCGCCTGAGCTGGTGTTTCCATTATCGCCATTGGCTGCTTGAGGTTCCGCATCTGATTCAGAGGTTTGTGAAGCTTCTGCTGCAGGCGACACTACAGGCTCTGGCTCAATCGGAAGCGCTTTGTCAAGGATTGGTGTCTTCTCTGTTGCTGGTTCACCTTCTGGAACAACTGCTTCTGGTTCTTCAGCCTTAGCTTTTTCTTCTGAATCTTTTGCTTCTAAGGCTTCTTCTTTTACTGGTTGAACATCTCTTCTAGGAATGTATTCCCCGCGATGTTCACGAATATATTGTGCCAAAATTGGATTTGTATCGTCCGCATTATCTTCGGTTTGGGTTTTCTCGTTATCTTCCGTCTCGCCTGCTTCATCTTCAGCAAACATTTCCTGGACAGATTCAACTGACATCTGAGACAGCTCAGACCATTCAATCTCATCGTTTTTATCTTTGGACAAAGTGTCATCTGTTGACACTAAGGAAAAACCACAATTGGGACAAGTTTCTAATCCGTCGACAGGTTCAAATCGGCAGTTAGGACATTTATGCAATTGAAATCGGCTCCTTTTCTCAATCTTACGCCTTAATCTACCACAACTTTCCCCTAGTTCCAATAACTTCCCGGCTATTTTAACTAAAAAAACAAAAAAAGGCTGGTTAATTCCTTAACTTGTTGTTTTCAAAGGAATTTCAAGGTGCTGGATAACCTAAATAACGTCATTAACGGATCACTAATTGCAAAAGCATGGTCTTGACTGCTATTTCGTATAGTGGGAAGTATTTTTCAAAATACGAAAAATGTCCTTATTCTCTTGCGCATATCATTCTGCTAAACTGCTTGGTTCTTTGTTTTGCTAAATTTTTAATATCGTTATTCTCTAATTGCGTACTGTGAAAAGCAGAAGTGACTGCTATTTCGTATAGTGGGAAGCATTTTTCAAAATACGAAAAATGACTCTTATTCTCTTGCGCGTATCATTCTGCTAAACTGCTTGGTTCTTTGTTTTGCTAAATTTTTAATGTCGTTATTCTCTAATTGCATACTGCGAAAAGCAGAAGTTACAAAAAAAAGACCTCTGTCAAAACGACAAAGGTCTGGTAAAATGCTTATTCTAAGAAATCTTTTAATTGTTTTGAACGAGATGGGTGGCGAAGCTTGCGTAGTGCTTTGGCTTCGATCTGACGAATACGTTCCCGTGTTACGCCAAATACCTTACCCACTTCCTCCAAAGTACGAGTACGTCCATCATCTAAACCGAAACGCAGACGCAGGACATTTTCTTCACGGTCAGTCAAGGTGTCTAGAACATCTTCAAGCTGTTCCTTCAACATTTCAGAAGCCGCATGTTCTGCTGGGCTGGTTGCTTCCTGGTCTTCGATGAAATCACCTAAATGAGAATCGTCTTCTTCACCGATTGGCGTTTCTAAAGACACAGGCTCTTGAGCAATCTTCAGGATTTCACGAACCTTTTCAGTTGGCAGATCCATTTCTGCACCGATTTCTTCTGGTGATGGTTCCCGACCTAAATCTTGCAGCAATTGACGTTGCACCCGAATTAATTTATTAATTGTTTCAACCATGTGAACCGGAATACGGATGGTTCTAGCTTGGTCGGCGATCGCCCGGGTGATTGCCTGACGAATCCACCAAGTCGCATAAGTTGAGAACTTGAATCCTTTACGGTAATCAAACTTTTCAACAGCCTTCATTAAGCCCATGTTACCTTCTTGGATTAAATCTAAGAACTGCATGCCGCGACCAACATAGCGTTTCGCAATACTTACTACTAAACGCAGGTTGGCTTCAGCCAAACGCTGCTTCGCTTCTTGATCTCCTTGCTCAATTAATAGAGCCAATTGAACTTCTTCTTCAGCGGTCAGCAATGGCACACGGCCGATTTCTTTTAAATACATACGTACAGGGTCATTGATTTTTACACCAGTAGGGGCAGATAAATCTTCCACTTCTGCAGCTTTAGCTGTTTTTTCATTTTGCTTTAAGCTGGCTTTAGAAGGTTCACCATTTTCGTCCACTACACTGATTCCGGCATCTTCAACCTTTTGGATTAATTGGTCCATTGCTTCTGCATTTAAGGAAAAAGGTGTAGCCAATCGATTGGTTAATTCATCATATACAACTTGTCCAAGAGGTTTTTTCTCTTTAAGAAGTGCTGCTAAAGCTTTTTGGTACTCTGTGTTGTTTTTTACGTCTGCCATTAAATAAATGCCCCTTTCACATTTAGGCTTGTTTCAAGCGCTTCGTCAATTCGATAATTTGAATCGTTAATTCTAATTCCCGCTGCTGGTTTCCCGTTTTTCTAGCTTCCAGCTGCTCTTTTTGCCGTTGTTTAATTTCATCAGCGATGCTAGATTGGGCAATCACCTGCATTAAGTCATAGATTTCACGTTCATTGCTATCTTCTGACATTTGCAAAACGGAAATATCGATAACTAACTGCTTCATCGAGTCTTCCTTTAGATAGTTCAAAAAGTCCGCCAAAACGAACTGTCCATGAACCATCATATAACTATCTAAGTACAGTAGCAACTCTTGATAGCGATCATGGATAAATTGAAATTCCTGCTGCACCAGCTGTTCTCGAACATTGGTCTCATTCATCGCCCGATAAATCAGCATCCGTTCAGCCTTTTCCTGCTGGGAAAGTACTGTTTTGGGTGCGGCAGTTACGGTTCTTTGCGGCGCTTGCTGCCGACGCTCCATTCGTGAAGCCTGGCGGGCCTGGCGCAATTGCTGCTTTAAGCTTTCTCTGGTCAAATTAAAGTCATCCGCCAGCTGACCAAGATACAAATCCTGCTCCACTGGTGATTGAACCTTTACCAATTCGTCAACTAACCCATTCAAATAAGTTAATCGGTCATTTTCATTGTCTAAATTGATATCCTTCTTGCGGTAATGCATCTGAAAAACAAAAGGCGTCTGACGACCATGCTGCAATAAATTCCGCAGCTCCTCTGCTCCGTACTTGCGCAGGTATTCATCAGGGTCCATTTTTTCAGGAATAGTTACCGCTGAGAGAGACAACCGGCTGTGGGCTCCTAAAATCGCTAAGGCGCGATCCGTAGCGGCCAATCCTGCCTGGTCACCGTCATAGGCGACAATTACATGATTTGTAATACGTTCAATTGCCATAATCTGCTGCTCAGTCAAGCTGGTTCCCATAGAGGCCAAACCGATTTTGATATCTGCCTGCCAAGCGGCCAGCACATCCATGAATCCTTCAAATAAAATAGCTTCGCCTTGTTTACGAATCTCGTTACGGGCTTTATCGAAGTTAAATAATACTTCCCGTTTGTTGAATAATTCGGTTTCTGGCGAATTCAAGTATTTAGGCTGCTCATCTCCAGGAAAATCTTTGGTTTGCAGCAAACGTCCGGAAAAACCAATCGTTTTGCCACGGGCGTCGTTTAGTGGAAACATGACCCGCTGATAAAAACGATCGCTAAAGCTTCCATCGTCTCGCTGGATAAATAGTCCGCTGCGTGCCATAACATCTTCTGGTACCCGATCCTTGCGACAAATCTGGACCAGAAAATCCCGCTGATTAGGCGCAAAGCCGATCTTAAATTCATCAATCAGCTGATCGCTCAATCCGCGCTTATGAAGATAGGCTAAGGCTTCTTCACCTGCTTTCGTATTTACCAAAATGTGATGATACAGGTCGCGAATTTTTTCATGGAGTGAAATCAGCGGCTGCAGCCGATTCGAGCTTTCCCCTGTTGGTTCAGTGGAAATTTCAACTCCCAGTGAGATCTGTTCCATGTCAGCAACTTTCTTAACTGATTCAGGAAAACTAAGGCCCTCCAGCTCCTGTAAAAAAGTAAAGACATTGCCGCCTTTGCCACAGCCGAAGCAATGGAAAATTTGTTTGTCTTCTACCACAGAAAAGGATGGTGTTTTCTCTTCATGAAACGGACAAAGTCCCACATAATTCTTGCCTGACTTCTTCAACTGAACATACTGTCCAACGACTTCAACAATGTTCGTGCGCTCACGAACCTCATCAATTACTTCCTGTGGAATCCTTTGTGCCAATTCACATCACCTGAGCTCTTCAAAAAATACGATAACAGCTACAAAAATCGCCCCAATTTATTTCCTAATCAGAGCGATTTTTAAGGCAAAGTTATACAAATATCAGTATAGCATATTTCCAGTATTTTTCAAGTTTTCCCGATCATTTTTGGATCATGTGAAACCAATCTACCAGCTTTTCATTCATAGCGACAATATCGGCGTAAAACATGTTGCCGCCGTCACTGTAAAGGTAGCCGCCGTTGTATAAAAGGGACTGCAATTTTACATAGCGGTATTGATTTTGAGTACTGTTTCCAAGTCCCGGTGATAAGACGTCTCGGGAGTACTTTTCAGCCAGCTCAACAGTATTTTTGCCACCGTTATTTTTCACGTATTCAATATATTGGAATCCATAATTGTAGGCTTGAATCGCCGTTGATAAGTCACAGCCGGCCTGCTGAGCCAGCTGGTAGCTTTCGGCAAAATGCTCCACCCCATATTCGATACTTTCTTGTTGCGAGGTGATTTGGCCCCGGCTGCCATACGCACTTTCGGAGCTTTGCATTAGATCAGTGCCAATCCCCTTTGATTCGGTATACATGATGCCTAAAATAGTATTAGTGAATTCCTGTACCCCATGCTCCTGGGCAACAGTTTCCACCTCTTCTCGGTGTTCGTTAACATTTTTAGTAAACTGATACGTTCGGTAACCAATAAAAAGACCTAGCAAAATAACTGCCAGTAGGAGTATGCTTATTGTATATTTCAAAAATTTTCTAAAAAATTTCATTTGATTTCATCCAGACTATTTCTTCATTTCCTTTATAGTACAAGATGTAAATCGACTTTTGAAAGTGAATCACAAGCATTTTATATTTCTTTAATCATTCGTAAAAAAGCGTTAATTTTCAGCGATATCCTAATTGTTGTTCAACTTTACCAAAAATCGGTATACTGATAGGAGTAGGTGATGTTTTGAAGAGTGAAAAGAAAACAGCGAGTATGACAGACGGCTCGCAAATTTATTATGAAATTTATGGAAATGGCCCTGCTCTCTTCCTGCTTCACGGCAATGGCGGAAGCGGCAGGTATTTCTCTAAACAAATTAACAGCTTTTGCAAGCACTTCAAGGTGTTTGTGGTTGACAGCCGCGGGCACGGCCGATCCACTAATACCCAAGCGGAGACTAGTTTTCAGCTAATGGCTGAGGATTTGCTGCATATTATGGAGGACGAGCAAATTGCTCAGGCGGACCTGCTGGGCTTTAGCGATGGTGCAAACTTGGCAATGGTATTTGCCGCAATGTTTCCTAAACGAGTAGATCATTTGATTCTCAATGCTGGAAATACAGTACCTAGTGGGATTCGACTCCTGCCGCATCTGGCAAGCTATGTACAATACGCCATTGTTTGGCTGGGGGCTTTCGTAGATAAAGGCATGCGGGATTTTTTGCCGATTTTACGACTGCTGTTTCGTGACATTGGTCTGTCCACCCAAGATTTAGAACAAATAGACGCACCCACCTTAGTAATTGTTGGCAAGCATGATGTGGTGAAAACGCAGCATTCCATGTACATCGCCCGCTCGCTTCCCAATGCCAGCTTTGCAATTGTATCTGGTCAGGGACATATGTTTGCCCGCAGGAACCCTAAGCGTTTCAATCAAGAGGTGCTAGAATTTTTATTGGAAGAGCGGAGTGATTAAGTGAAAACAATGATAAACTGGTTTCAAGCCCATGCCAAAAAGCTGAAAACAATTTTCCTGCTTTCAGTCATTGTGATTGTAGGCGTTGAATTAGGTAACATTGGAAAAACGATCTCTTTTGATCAATTAGGAACCATATTTAGTGATATCAATAAAGGAAACATTGTCCTAATGGCTTTGATTTCCTTAATAACCATTACCCCGATGTTTGGCTACGATATTGTGCTGAACAAATTATTGGATCAAAAACCGAAGCTGAGTTATTTATTGGAAACTAGCTGGTTGATTAATACCTTAAATAATATCGCCGGCTTTGGTGGATTTATCAGCGCCGGACTGCGCTCAGAATTTTACGGGAAGGATTCTTCTGGCAAAAAAGTGGTCCAGGCCTTATCTAAGATTTTGGTTTTTACCATGTCTGGACTGTCTATTTTTGCCTTGATTTCCTTTTTCTTAGTGATTTTTGATCAAACCAATCCGTACCTTAAGCAGTACTGGATTTGGTTAATTGGCGGCGGCTTGTATTTTCCGATCGTTTTTGGTCTGAGTGTCTTTGGTAAAGGTGAATATTTGGGCGACTTGAAAAACAAGGAGCGGCTGCAATTAGTGGGGACCTCCTTCCTAGAATGGACCGGGGTTTTAACTGCCTTTATCTCAACCGGCTTGCTTATGGGGATTCACATGAATATTCTGCAAGTCATTCCGTTATTCATAGCCGCTACCGTTATTGGGATTGTCTCCATGATTCCAGGAGAGCTGGGCAGCTTTGACTTAATGATGATTATTGGTCTGTCGGCCCTAGGTATTAATCGAGAAACTGTGGTAGCCTGGATTTTGCTTTATCGGCTGTTTTACTACATTATTCCTTTCTTAATCGGGATCGTATTGTTTATCAAAAATGTCGGTACTACTTTAAATGGACGGTACAATAATATTCCGCTGGATCTTTTGAAGGAGCTCTCACATAAACTAGAAACCTTCTTCCTGTATTTCACAGGGATTATGCTGGTTCTGTCTGCAACTATTCCAGAGGCCTTTATTCGCTTCCGCTTCCTGCAGCAGTTGAATCCGCTTCGCTCGCGGGTCATTGTGGTGTTTCCGGCAATTTTATTAGGCTTTTTGTTGATTATTGCTGGACGAGCAGTTTCAGCTCGCGTTAAACGGGCCTATTATCCCACCATTCTTTTAATCATTTTGACAGGACTGTATTCTATGCTGGCTGGGCTCCATATTTCCAGCGCTATTTTCTTAGTTTTATTGCTGCTGTTCGTTATTTTCTCCAAAGGCGAGCTTTATCGCGAACAGCTAGTTTATTCAGCGGAATGGCTGACAATTGACGGGATTATCGGTGGCAGTTTAACTCTTTTGTATATCGTTATTGGGGTGTACAATAGTCCAACCATTCATCATCGGCATCACTTGCCGGAATTTTTCTTATTCCCTAGTGAACGCATTTGGATGACTGGTTTTATTGCGATTTTGATTGTTTCAATGATCGTATTGTTATTCGTTCGCTTCCTGAAAGGCAAACACGTGAAAATTGGTGAAGCCTTGGATGAAGAGCGTGTACAAGCAATTTTAACTACCTATGGCGGCAATCCTGACAGTCAACTGGTTTTCTTAAAGGATAAAGAAGTGTTTATTTACAATGACGGTGAGGAAGATACGGTCTATTTCCAGCTGGCAACCTTTAACAATAAGCTGCTGGTGATGGGTGATCCTTCTGGTAAAAAGGAAGACTTCGAAGCAGCCACCGAGGCCTTGATTCAAGAAGCTGACCTATACAATTATTTGCCGGTCTTTTACGAAACCAGTGAAGAAATGGTGATGACTCTGCATGAATTCGGCTATGATTTTATCAAGTTCGGTGAAAAGGCTCATGTGCATTTACCTGAATTTACTTTAAGCGGCAAGAAAATGAAGGGGCAGCGGGCCAGCTTCAATAAAAACATCAAACAAGGCTATCATTTTGAAGTATTGCAGCCGCCCTTTGATGCCATCACCATGGAGCAGCTGAAAAAGATTTCTGATGAATGGTTGAATGGCCGCAAGGAAAAAGGCTTCTCCCTGGGATTCTTTTCGGAGGATTACCTGCAGCGAGCACCGATTGCTGTTGTCAAAGATGCCGAGGAGCAGATTGTGGCTTTTGCTAATTTCATGCCTACCTATACCCAAGAAATCGGCACGATTGACTTGATGCGCCATAGTCCTTCCCAGGCACCAGGAGGCACAATGGACTTCTTGTTTATCAACCTATTTGAATACATGCGCGATCAAGGGGTTCAGTATTTCGATTTGGGTATGGCGCCTTTAGCTAATGTCGGCACCTCCCGTAAGAGCTTTATCCAGGAACGAATTGCTTACCTTGTTTATAACTTTGGCTCTCGTTTTTATTCCTTCGGCGGCTTAAAGGAATACAAGGACAAATACGCCACTGAATGGATACCTGAGTATGTGCTTTACTCTCGGGACAGCTGGATTGGTTATGTGATGATTGCTCTGCTGATCACTGACAATGCACCAGTACAGGCTCAAGCTCGCTATCGGGGACTTAAGCGACTGATGCTACGAGAGTAAGCGAGGTGGAAAGATGGATTTAGTGATTCAACCAGTAAACGAGAAAAACTGGCGGCAAGTGGTTCAGCTGCAAGTTCAGCCGACTCAACAGGACTTTATTGAAAGCAATGCTCAGTCGTTATTGGAAGCTGCTTACGATTACTCTTTGCACTGGCATCCTTTGGCTCTATACGATGCAGACTCTTTAGTAGGCTTTGCAATGATTGGTGCATTGCAGGAAAAAAGCATGTGGCTGGATCGAGTAATGATCGATCAGCAGTTTCAAGGACATGGCTATGGTAGGCAGTTTATCCCTTTGCTGCTGGATTACATGCAAAAAACTTACGACGTCGAACGGGTCTATTTAAGTGCTCATGAAGAAAACGAAAAGATCTTTGCTTATTATGAAAAGCTGGGATTTATTGACTCTAAAAAACATGATTCTGCCAACGGAGAACGGATTATGTATTATAAATTTTAAAAATAAACGTTGCCTTTTAAAGCAAGACTTGCTAGAATGAAGGAAATTAAACGGACACTTAAGCAAAAATCGCCGGGTTTTGCTTGGAGTAGTTGACTATCCCATAGGCCAATGGAGGATAGCAGCTACTCTTTTTTTTGGAGGTTATGAGGATGAAAGAACTTAGAGGGTATGTTACACGGAGTGTTTTTAGTACGTTAGGATTGTCTTTGTACATTTTAGCGGATACGTTTTTTATCGCAAATGGGGTCGGGGTATTAGGCTTGGCTGCTTTAAATATTGCCTTGCCCTTGTTTAATCTGTTAAGCGGTTTGGGTCTGCTTTTAGGAATGGGCGGCGCCACCTTATTTTCCTTGAATAAAGGAAAAAACAATTATTTCTCTCAGCTGATGGTAGCCGGAGCTGTAATTGGCTTATTCTTTACAGTACTTGGAATCTTTTTTGCCCAGCCGATTGCCGGTTTGTTGGGTGCCAGCAACGATACGATTGCTTATACAACCACTTATATGCGGTTTATTATGGTTATGGGACCATTTTTCATTCTCAATAACCTATGCTTAGCCTTCGTTCGCAATGATCAAAATCCGCAGCTGGCCATGAAGGCTATGATCAGCTCTAGTGTATTCAATATTGTTTTCGACTATGTGTTTGTATTCATTTTTCATATGGGAATGGCTGGCGCAGCTTTAGCGACTGTTTTATCCCCAGTGGTCAGCTTGTTGATTCTAAGTACGCATCGGAAGTTCCCCAAAAGGAAACTTGCTCTCAGCTGGGCCATCCCTCAGCTTGGAACAGTTTGGAAAAGTACGCAGCTAGGTTTGTCATCTTTCTTGGCTGAGATGAGTACGGGCGTCAGTATTTTAGTCTTTAACCAGGTGCTATTGTCTCTAAGCGGAGATATTGCAGTGGCAGCTTATGGTGTTTTGGCAAACGTATTGATTGTCGGTTTATCCCTTTTTACTGGAGTGGCTCAAGGGATTCAGCCGCTAGTCAGCAGAGCAGCCAGTATTAAGGACGATAAAACAATTCAACAAATTTTGCGCTACGGCTTGAAAATCAGCTTCAGCCTAGCCGTCCTTTTATATATCGTGCTTTTCTTTTTCAAGTATCCGATTATTCAGGTTTTCAATCGAGACAGCAATCAACTATTAACCGAGATTGCGGCGTTCGGCATTCCGATCTTCTTTCTATCGCTGTTTGCCTCCAGCTTCAATGTGGTCTTTAGTATTTTCTTTTCAGCTGTTGGTCAGGCAAAGCAAGCCTTCGTGCTGGCCTTGGCTCGCGGGTATTTTCTATTGATCCCCTTAGTAATTGTACTGGCCTACGGATTTAATTTGTTGGGGGTATGGATTAGCTTGCCGTTGACAGAACTAATCACCGTTGGCATGTCCTTTTTCTTTCTGCGTCAGTATCGGCAGCTGCATGTAAAAAAGGAACAGCAACCAAAAACGAACACAATTCGATAAACAGGTAAAAAGCTCGGGCTAATCGGTACTTAAAAAATGAAGTTGCAAGAATTAACCTTTGCTTTATTTTTCAATCACAAACAATTTTGCTGACAGTTACTTTTGGGCTTCTAGCCCTTTTAGTTGCTCAGAAAAAACAAGAATAAGAGGCTGTGACATTAGTCTTTTTAACAGATGGAATTCCGAACTATATTGTATTTGCGACTACGGTCCAGTAGGTCCTCGTCGCAAATCTACAATATTTAGTGTTTCATGCTAGATATCGTTCGTGAAATTCAGGTCTGTTTTTACTAATGTCACAATCTCTTTTCAATTGATCAATCGCTTTTCTAACCGATTTGCTCCATCACAAATTTAATTGCTCCTGCGGGATTTCGCGTCAATTTAATGTATTCCGCACCTTTTGTCGCAATCAGTTTTATTCCTAATTTATCTGTATCTTTTTTAATATCCTCATAATAAGAATTGACTTGAGGCGCTAAGACCACCAGATCAAAGCTCGGCATGATATCATAATGCGAGCCATAAGCTCCTGCTTTAGCAATGACATGGGCGCCTGTTTCTTTCGCACCTTCCTCCAAAGCGTTGGCCAACATTGCACTTGTTCCTGCTCCTGCACATAAAACCAGTACTTTCAAATCTTTCTCAGCGATATCGCCAGAATTCTCCACTCTTTCTTCAATAACAACCGACTCTTCACTGTCAACTAGGGCCGTGGCGTTCGCAGTAGATAACGTTGGCACAGCCTCCTCTAACTCGTCTATTTCCTCCACACGTTCGGCTTCCTGTGCAACGAGTACCTTATCGTAAGCTTTGCAGAAAGGGAAATAGATGGCAAAATCCACCAGTAACAGGACAATAGATAGGACGATCGAGATAGGTTGAAACCCGGTGTTCATGACTGTGCCAATGGGTCCTGGCGTGGCCCACGGCAGAACATACATAAATCCATTCATTCCTAAAACACTGATAAAGAATTTTCCAATCAATACATTGGCTACTGGTGCGATACAAAACGGGATTAAGAAATACGGATTCAAAATAATCGGCGCGGCAAACAATAAGGGTTCATTGACCGCAAACATCACTGGAATAATAGAAGCTTTTCCGACTGTTTTCAATTGTTTGGATCGCATAAATAGAATGAAAATGATTGGGACAATAAAGGTCGCCCCGGTTCCACCTAATTCACCAATAAAATTACCAAAATTTTCCGTCAAGGCATGTGTTGGATGACCACCCTCTGTAAAAATACGCAGGTTTGCTTCAGTGTTTCCATATAAAGCAGCTGATAATCCTGGTTTGACAACAGATGGTCCATGTACCCCGACAAACCAGAACAAAGGAATTAAGAACCAAATAAAGGCTAAGCCAAAATAACTTTCTGCTCCCGCAAACAAGGGGGAAAGCAACTTTGAAAATACTTCTCCAAAGGGTGCATTGATCGCTGTTCTAGCAGCAATATCAATAATGGCACAGGCTAGCACAGAAAATGAAAAAGGAAAAACATCTCTAAAATTCTGTGCTATTGTTCCTGGAACTTCCTTGGGCATTTTGATGGTAATGTCGCGAATGACACAAAATTTATACATATTGACTGTGATAAATGCCGAGATGAATGCCGATAAAATCCCTTTTGTTCCCATATAATCGGCTGCAAAAGCACCATCTGCCTTAGTGATTGCCAGCAATAGAAACCCACAGGTCGCTGCCAGCATAACCGAGGTTTCATTGATTACTTTTCCTTCAGGCATTTTACGATTCATACTGCCAGCTAAGCAACGAGCCGTCGTTCCTGCTACCAGCATTCCCACAATTCCCATCGTAAAATCATAGATTTTCCAAAGCCATTCTTCAATGCCGCTGGGCAATGTTAAGCCAAAGATAGGCGGAATGGCTGCACATAAGATAAATATACTTGAGAATAAAATGACGGGCATGGCTGCTAAAAAGCCATCTTTGATTGCCATTAGATAAATATTTTTGGAAATCTTTTGAAAAAACGCCTGTCGCTTCTCAATTTGTTGAATGATCACATTCATTTGTTTCCCCTCCTGCAAATCGCTTTAACGATATTTTTCTTGGTATAGCTCGATAAAGTCTTGTACTAAATCTCTTAGTAGCAATGTCGTCATTAAATGATCTTGTCCATGGATAAATATAAACCCTAATTCTAAGTCTTCCCCATTCGCCTCATTTGAAAGCACCTGCGTCTGTGCATTGTGAGCCAATTTAAGGTTTTCATCTGCTTCTTGCACTTTATTCTCTACGTTGGAAAAATTGCCAGCACGGATTTCTTTCAGCAAGCTCAACAGTGAACTGCGAGCATCTCCCGAATAGGCGACAATTTCAAAACCAAGCATTTGCAACTCATTTTTATTCATCTCAAAACCCTCTCCTAAATAATCGTTTTCGTTTCGCTAACAAATTTATACCAGTAGGCGGATTCCTTTGGATAGCGTTTTTGTGTTTCAAAGTCGACGTAGAACAAGCCGTATCGCTTGTTGTAGCCATTCACCCAAGAGAAAACATCCATCAATGACCAAATGAAGTAGCCCTTTACGTTTACCCCATCCTCAATCGCTTTGGCGATATAATTGAAATAACCGCGCAAGTAATCAATGCGATCGTCATCGAGAATAATGCCATCTTCGAACTTGTCCTTATACCCTAGTCCGTTTTCAGTGATATAAATTTTCTGATAGTTTGGATAATCTTGCTTGATGCGGACCAAAAGATCGTAAATACCTTCGGGGTAAATTAACCAATCCCAGTCCGTCCGCGGCAAGTCAGTTCGCTGAATCCGTTCACCAATTCCTTTAATCCGATAGACCTGTGTCCCTTTTTCGCCAGTGGTATTATAAAACATTTGGCTCTCATCGTTGTACGCTTTAACCCAATGACTCACGTAATTGTTAATTCCCAGGTAATCATTGCGGTTAGCTGCCTTCTTCATTTCAATAAAATCGTTTTCATCAATCGAAATACTGGTGTCGTTGGCTTCCAATATTTCGTTGATACAAGTCATTGTATGCTCCGAGTAATAGCCTAAATAAGTCGCATCCATCAAGAATTTTACAGATAGCGCATCATCTAACTCTGCAGCATGAACATCTTCTGGACTATCCGAAGCCGGATATTTGGGTTCTAAGGAATGAACCACCCCAATCTCACCTTCATAATCTCCCTCTTTAAAAATATTCACTGCTCGCGCATGAGCATACATCATGTTGTGCAGTGCTGTAATGGTTTTTTGCAGATCAAATTGAATTTCTGGTGGAAAAGCCCCGGTTAAATACTGATTGGTTGCCGCTGGATAAATCTCATTAAACGTGCTCCAATAGTAAACTTCCTTGAATTCATCAAAGCAAAACTTTGCATAGTTCACAAAGTGCTCGATGTTTTCACGATTTAAAAAGTCGCCCTCATCAAACAATGCTTTCGGTGTATCGAAATGATGAATCGTCACAAAAGGCGTGATTCCCTGCTTTTTACATTCTGCGAACACCTGATGATAATAGTCGACACCCTTTTGATTGATCTCCCCATACCCGTTAGGAAAAATCCGGCTCCAAGCAATCGACATGCGTAAACTGTCAATTTTAAATTTTTTGCATAACTCAATATCCACCGGATACTGATGATAAAAATCACTGGCTGGTTCAGCGGTATAACGTCCTTTTTCAACTAAAAACGTATCCCAAGCCACCGGTCCTTTTCCGTCTTTATCAATTGCCCCTTCTACTTGATAGGCGGCTGTTGCCCCTCCCATCAAAAAATCCTCTGGAAGCTTTCTTAATTCTGTCATTGTCTCTACTCCTTCTTTTCTTGTTTTAACTCAATAGTAAACAGGATTAGTATCCTTGTTCCTTAAGCATTCATAGCTATTCTGCATTTATAAAAGTCGTTGGATGTGAATAGTAAAATAAATCCGTTCATTTTGATTCAACGTCTTGCCTAAATGATTTTCGATCAGCTCATAAATCCGATTACCGATTTGATAAGCCTGCGGATAATCGTTTTTTAACGTCTCCTCGAAATTCAGCGAAAAAGGTTCCGTCTCATTTAAATCGCTCATCATTCGCTCTAAAAAATAGTTTAAATGGATCATTAATCGATCATAATAGTTCTTGTTTTTATCCGTTCGGCGAATACCTGAGGCTGATAGTTCCCCTTGAACCAGCGAGATTAATTCCTTTTCAACCCGATCATTGGATTGCTTACTAACAGACGACCCCTTCGCATTAATAAAATGCAAAGCCACTCGACCAATCTCATCCTGCGGAAAATCAACACCTAGCTTCTCTTTTATCAGGGTCAAAGCATCTTGGCCAATTTGATATTCCAAAGGATAATCGGATTTCATATCTGGCAAGCCTGCCTTTTCATACGTCCCTTTATTTAAATTTTGATAGCTTAAGTAGATGTGATCAGTTAACGTGACATAAATATACTCTTGGACCGGGTACTGATAATGACTGATCGCCCGTTCAATGATCTCGTATGAGGTGGTAATGAAATCTAACGGTATATCTTTTAATAAAGTAGAAAAGTTGTTTTGTGATTCTTCGTTTCTTAAAGTAAAGGTTCTTTCTACAGAACTTTCACTAACCAAATCGCCTTTTTTCTTTTGAAACGTTATTCCTGCTCCCATAATTACTGCTTGCTTATCGGAGGCATCTCTTACAATGGCTACGTTATTATTTAGAATTTTGATTATTCGGTACATATCTATCCCCCTTTCAAACAAAAAGAGACTGCAAACAGCAGATACGTTCCCTGAGGAATTTTGATCTACTATTCGCAGTCTCGCCTAATCAAGTTAGTAACGATCCACTAAATATTTTTTACAAGACAATCATAGCATGAATCCCCAAAAAAGTAAACGCTTTTTTGAACAAACAAACAATAAAAAACAAAAAATGTTGCTTGCTGTTAATTCCATTTCACCTTTTATCCGCATGATTGCTATTATTTCAAGCGTTTGAACCGATCACTTCAAAAAACAAAAAGTTTGTTTTTGTTCGAATCAAAAACATTTTTCCTAATCAGGATACAAAAAGGCTGCAAACCCCCGCTCTTTAAGAACGTTGCTTGCAGCCTTCAATTGATCCGATTGAAGCTCAGATCACTCGTTTATTTTTTACCGCCGAATGCATCTTTCACCTTGCCAAAGAAACCTTCATCTTTTTGTTCAGTCACTGTTTGACCACCCGCTTTAGCGAATGCGCGCAATGCTTCCCGCTGCTGATCGTTTAGGTTCTTCGGTGTGATAATTTGTACCGTTACCTGTTGATCGCCGGTAGAGTTGCCCCGTAATTTCGGTGCTCCCTTGCCCCGCAAACGGAACTTAGTGCCGGTTTGAGTGCCAGCTGGAATCTTCAACTTCACGTCACCGTGAACAGTTGGTACAGCTACTTCGTCTCCCAAGGCTGCCTGAACAAAGCTTAATGGTAAGGTATAGTAAATCTCTGAACCTTCTCGATCAAAGATATCACTTTGAGCTACCTTGAAGACTACGTATAAGTCACCATAAGGCCCGTTATTAACTCCAGCTTCCCCTTGATCAGCTAAGCGCATTTGTTGTCCGTCTTCCACCCCAGCAGGTACATTAACCTTCACAGTGTGAGGACGTTTTTCATGACCTGAGCCATGACAAGTTGGACATGGGTCTTTGATTTCTTTTCCGGTACCATGACAAACATCACAGGTTTGACGGCTCATTACCCGACCAAGTGGTGTTTGATGCTCGACATTAATGGTTCCTGAGCCATGGCACTTGTGACAAACAACTGGTTCAGTCCCTGGTTTTGCCCCGTTTCCGTGGCAAGTATGACAGACTTCTTCTCGGTTGTATTTAATTTCTTTTTCCACACCAAAAATAGCTTCTTCAAAATCCAAGTTGATTGAATACTGAAGATCCGCACCTTGACGTGGGGCATTGGGATCACCTTGTCGGCCACCGCCGCCGAAAAATGACTCAAAAATATCTTCAAAGCCAAAGCCAGCATTGCCAAAGCCGCCACCTGCACCGCCGAAGCCACCAAAGCCGCCTGCACCGCCACCAAAGTTCGGATCGGTTCCAGCGTGCCCGTATTGATCATAAGCTGCCCGTTTTTGAGGATCACTCAATACTTCATAGGCTTCAGAAATCTCCTTGAATTTATCTTCAGCATCAGCCTCTTTATTAATATCTGGGTGATACTGCTTGGAAAGCTTGCGGTATGCTTTTTTTATTTCATCATCCGAAGCCCCTTTTTGGACACCCAGGACTTCGTAATAATCGCGTTTGTTAGCCATTGGCTTCCCTCCATCTTTTTAACATCTTATGTATTGTATCACAATTCAAAATTGATACGAATATTTTCCCGGAATTTTTTGATCTAAAAGCCAATTTTTTAAAGGAAAATAAAAAGCCAAAGCGATGACTTTGGCTTTTTATCAACAGGCTAATTACTTATCATCGCCGTCTACTTCTTCGAAATCAGCATCTACGACATCATCCGCGCCGCCTTGCGCTGCTTCTGGATTTTCTTGCGCTTGTTGTTGTGCTGCTTGTTCGTAAAGTTTTACTGTTAAGTTTTGAACGATTTCGTTCAATGCATCGCGTTTTTCTTTCATTTGTTCCAAGTCGTTGGCTTCAACTGCTGCCTTCAACTCTTCGCGTGCGTCTTCAGCTTTCTTCACTTCATCAGCATCTACTTTGCCTTCTAATTCCTTCAATGTTTTGTCAACAGAGAATAGTAAAGCGTCGATGTCATTACGTAGGTCAACTTCTTCTTTACGAGCTTTGTCGGCTTCCGCATTTGCTTCAGCGTCTTTCACCATACGTTCGATTTCCTCGTCAGACAAGCCTGAAGAAGATTTAATTGTAATTTTTTGTTCTTTTTGTGTTCCTAAGTCTTTAGCAGAAACATTTACGATACCGTTTTTGTCGATATCAAAGGTTACTTCAATTTGAGGAATACCACGTGGTGCTGGTGGAATATCCGTTAATTGGAAACGTCCTAATGTTTTGTTGTCGCTGGCCATTGGGCGTTCTCCTTGAAGAACGTGAATATCAACGGCTGGTTGATTGTCTGCTGCTGTTGAGAAGACTTGTGATTTACTTGTTGGGATCGTTGTGTTGCGGTCGATCAATTTAGTAAATACACTACCCATTGTTTCGATACCTAATGATAGAGGCGTTACGTCTAGTAAAACAACGTCCTTCACATCACCAGTGATTACGCCACCTTGGATCGCAGCACCCATTGCTACTACTTCGTCTGGGTTTACAGATTTATTTGGTTCTTTACCAGTTTCTTTACGAACGGCTTCAACAACTGCAGGAATACGGGTTGAACCACCCACTAAGATAACTTCGTCAATTTCAGATTGTGACAAGCCAGCATCTTTCAACGCTTGACGTACTGGAATTTTGGTACGTTCAACTAAGTCAGCTGTAATTTCATCAAATTTCGCACGAGATAGCGTTGTTTCCAAGTGCAATGGACCAGCATCGCCAGCTGTGATAAATGGTAAGCTGATTTGAGTTGAGCTTACGCCTGACAAATCTTTTTTCGCTTTTTCAGCAGCGTCTTTCAAACGTTGCATTGCCATTTTATCTAATGAAAGGTCTACGCCGTTTTCTTTTTTGAATTCAGCAACTAAATGATCGATGATCTTGTTATCAAAGTCATCCCCACCTAGCTTGTTGTCTCCAGCAGTTGATAGTACGTCGAATACGCCATCACCTAATTCAAGGATAGATACGTCAAAAGTACCGCCACCAAGGTCAAATACTAAGATTTTTTGGTCTTTGTCCGTTTTATCTAAACCGTAAGCTAAAGCTGCTGCTGTTGGTTCGTTGACAATACGTTCAACTTCCAAACCAGCGATTTTACCAGCGTCTTTAGTCGCTTGACGTTGTGAATCGTTAAAGTAAGCAGGAACTGTGATAACTGCTTTTTCAACTTTTTCTCCTAAGTAGTCTTCTGCAAACCCTTTGATGTATTGCAGAATCATAGCAGAAACTTCTTGAGGTGTGTATGATTTTCCTTCAACCTCAGTTTTGTAGCCTGCTTCGCCAATATGACGTTTGATTGAAGAAATAGTGTTTGGATTAGTTACTGCTTGACGCTTAGCAACTTCCCCTACTTGGATTTCTCCGTTTTTGAAAGAAACAACAGATGGTGTTGTACGATTTCCTTCTGGGTTGGCGATAATTTTTGCTTCGCCGCCTTCTAAAACTGCAACTGCAGAGTTAGTTGTACCTAAGTCAATACCGATAATTTTACTCATAGTTGAATGCGCTCCTTTTCGTTTTTATCTATATTATTGTGCTACGATAACCATTGCTGGCCGCAACACACGGTCGTGTAATTTGTAGCCCTTTTGCAGGACTTCCACAATTGTATCTGCCGCAACATCATCTCCGGCAGGAATCGTTTGAACCGCCTGATGAAGATTCGGATCAAAGGTTTCACCTGCGGCTTTAATTTCTTCAATGCCTTCTTCTTTTAACGCATGACGCATGCTTTCCAGAACCATTTCTACGCCCTTCTTCAGGCTGGCTCCTTGTTCATTAGACACTTCAGTTGCCATTGCCCGTTCCAAATTATCCATCGCTGGAAATAATTTTTTCGCCAAATCTTGAGAACGGTATTTTTGCAGCTGTTCTCTTTCATTGCGATTGCGGTTGGTAATATTGGCAATTTCGGCTCTTGCTCGCAAGTATTGGTCTTCAAGCTCCTCTACTTTGGCTTGTAACAGTTCTTCTTGTGTTGCTTCCACCACTTCTTCTGTCGCTTCTTCTACAGTTGTTTCTTCTGCAGCTGCTTCGACTTCGGTTTCTTGCTGTTCATTTTTTTCTTTTTCACTCAAGTTGGGGCCCACCTTTCTTCCCTCAATTTTGATTCAGATGATTCAAAAGGGAGTCAAATTTACTTCTTTTCTTCTTTGCTTTCTTCGAATGCTTCGGCAAATGCTTCAGTTTGTTCTTCTGTCATTCCGGAATCATCGACTGCGTCTTCAGAAAATTCGTTGTATTTCGTTTTTTTATTTTCAAAAGCCTTAGCGGTTGCTTCGGCTTCTTCCTCTGATACACCAGACATGTCTACTGCTTCTTTATCGATTTCTTTCACGATCCGCATCTCCTTTATTGGTCCAGATCAAGTGAACGGTAATAATCCGCCAGCTTGTCTCCCAACTCCCTGCGAAATACATCGATCAAACTGAACATCCGGGAATAAGGCATGCTTGCTGGTCCCAACAATCCGATTATACCCTTTCCATGTCCTTCGATCTCGTAACTTGCTTGGATCAAACTCATGTTTTCAAAAAGCTCATTGCCAAGCTCTGAGCCGATCTGGATATGAATCGGCGAGGTAAAAGGCAGCAGCAGCTGTGTCAGCTCGCTAGGGTCCTGCATAAAGGAATACATCATCTTAAATTGATGAACATCCGGGTTATGATTGTAATTTAAAATATTCATTCCGCCGCTGACAAAGACCTTTTCTTCAAAGGCTTCGTTCAAAATGACATCAAACAAATGAGAGATGCCGTCGGTGGTTTGAAAATACCGATGCAGGATCATAGGAATTTCCGTGCGCAGCTTCTGATACACCGTCAAAAGCGGCTCCCCAACTAAACGATCATTGATAATCGCCACCATTTTTTCCAAATCGCTGCTGGCAACATTGTCAGGAATGCGAAACACTTGGCTTTCCACATTGCCGCGATCCGTTACAATAATGGCCAAAATCTGCTTATCGTTTAAGGGAACAATCCGAAAGCCCGTCAACTTGCGGTCCTTCATTTCTGGTCCTAATGAAAAGGCCGTATAGCTGGTCACCTGTGAAAGAATATCTGCCGACTGCTGAATAATATCATCAATCTCGTAAATATCCTTCTTTAAAGAAGCACGGATTTGATCCACCTCTTGCTTCGTGACCTTCGCTGGAGTCAATAAGTAGTCCACGTAATAGCGGTAGCCTTTCATCGATGGGATACGACCCGAAGAAGAATGCGTTTTTTCCAACAAACCATATTCTTCCAATGCCTTCATGTCGTTGCGAATGGTCGCTGAACTGGCATTGACGCCTTCTTCCATCAATTTTTTAGAACCAACCGGTTGTCCGTTGGTGGTAAAATGCTGGATGATCAAACTAAGAATTAAATTTTGTCGTTCTGTTAACATTTTCTTCACCCTCTGGTTAGCACTCTTTCTTGATAAGTGCTAACTCGATTACTAATATATCACACTGGCACTAGAAGTCAAGTGATAATACACAAAAATTAGCACTCTCATGTCGAGAGTGCTAACTCATTTCTTCAATTAAAAATTGTTCAAAAACATCATTTCCGCGAAATAGTCCTTTTTGCGTTAATACCAAGGCTTCTGGCGTTTCTACTACTAACTCTTCAGCAACTAATTGATCGATTTTTTCTTGATAAATATCCCCTAGCGAACAATTAAATTTTTGGTAAAATTTTTGTTTTTCTACTCCTGAAAGCTTCCGCAGACCTAAAAACATTTCCTCTTCAATTTGCGCTTTGCGCGTGAGTATTTCTTCTTCAATCACCGGCAGCTGCTGCTCTTTTAAGGGCTTTAAATAATGCTGAATCGGTCCATGGTTTTTGTAGCGTAAATTTCCTAAGTAGCCACTGGCACCTGCTCCGATTCCATAATAATTTTCATTGTTCCAGTAAACGAGGTTGTGCTGACTTTCAAAACCTGGTGCTGCAAAATTGCTGACTTCGTATTGCTGACGGCCAGCTTTCGTCATGGCTTCAATCGTTTCGAGAAACATCTGGGCCTCCAGCTCCTGATCTGGCAGCTGAAGCTTGCCCCGCCGTACCCAATTCATAAACATCGTTTTATTTTCCAGAATCAGTGAATACAACGAATAATGAGGCAAGTCCAATTCCAAGGCGCGTTTCACTGTATCTCGGAAGCTTTCTAGACTTTGTCCTGGCAACGCATAGATCAAATCAATCGAAACATTGGAAAAAGCTTTTTCTTCCAATAAAGCAATTGTTTGATACACATCCTCAGCCGTGTGCTTGCGGCCAATTTTCTTTAACAGCCGATTATCGAAGGTTTGCACCCCCATCGACAAACGATTAACACCGTAGTTTTTCATGACATCCAATTTATCGGCCGTCAAATCACCAGGGTTCGCCTCAACTGTAAATTCTCCTTCAGTAAATGGCATGATTTCCCGCAAACCACTTAACAGCCGGTCCAGCTGGGAAGCACTTAAGGAAGTCGGTGTGCCGCCCCCTACATAAAGAGTTTTACTATTAGCAGCTGGATATTGTTCCTGCAGCAGCTGCGCCTCTTTTAGCAACGCTTCAATGTACTCATCCACTGGTTGTCCTTCAATAAATACTTTATTAAAATCACAGTAATAACAGATATGCTCACAAAATGGAATGTGAATGTAGGCAGAAATATCGTCATTGTTGGTTCTATGTATATGTGTCATTTTTCAATTTCCCTCTCAAAAAAGCTATATCAATTTTAAACCTTGTATCCTATCATTCAAATCCTAAACATCCTCTTTTCGGTTAATCCATGGTTAGTGAAGCTCTTCAGAAGTGTCTATTGATAGATAATAGAAACATAAGATAGGTAATTTGATAAAAGAAGCCTTTCTCATGCTCTAAGTGATTTTAACACACTCTCTTTTTTTATTCCCCTATCTTCTCACTCGCTTATCCTTTCTCAACCTTTTAGCTATCACTCCCTTTTCCTTGCTGCTGGAAAACAGGAGCAAAACAAAAAAAGGAGAAACATTTCTCCTTTTTATAAATTCAAATAACTTATTCGCACCTAACCTGTCTGACGACTTCGACTGTTTCGTGCAGTCTTTCTGGCTTACTTCCAAAGCGTCCTAAAAGAACGCCGTCCAGATCAGCTAAATTTAACATGATTTTCGTATTTTCCGGACTGACGGTACCGCCATAAACGACTCGAATATCCTTCGCTTTTTCTCCAAACATTTCCTTCAAAGAATCCCTTATGATTGAAACGGCTCGCTTGATGTGGGGAGCACTTGCAGCCTTTGTTTTCCCGACGGCCCACGCAGGTGTGTAGGCAATAACGATTTTATCTAGCTTATCACGGTCAATCCCGTATAAAGAATTAAACACTCGTAAAAAAAGTTCACTCTTCAAATCTTTTTCATAATTGGGATTTTTTATTTCATCGAGGACATTATTTGCTTCGTTTTCTTCCATTTCACCGATACAAACAATGGGAGAAACATCGTATTGGAGAGCCAATTTTACTTTTTTATTAATTGTTTCGTCCGTTTCGTTGTATAGCTTTCTCCGCTCCCAGTGTCCCAATTCGACAAACTTCCCCTGCATTTCAACCAAAGATTGGATCGAAAATTCACCACTAAGCTCACCTTGATCAATCACTGCCATATTTTGAGCGCCGAAGTGAATCAGACTTCCTGAAAGAACTTCAGCAACTTGTTGAATTGTTCCCATTGAAGGCAGCAGGACAATTTCAACTACTTGGTTGTCTGATTCACGCTCGCGAATTTCATCTGCATATTCTTTGGCTTCGGCAGCAAGGTTTTGTCTCATAGACCAATTCATTATAACAATAGGTTTCCTTTTGTTCATTTTTAATCAACTCCATTCTACATCAAGTTGAATCGATAAGAGCTTATTGCCCTAACAGTTATACAAATACTGATACTCTTTTCTACTTCTGGTAAGCTGCCCAATCCTTTTCGAATTGTTCAATACCACTGTCCGTCAACGGATGACTCCATAATTTCGGGAAGATCGTTCCAGGAATAGTTGCAATATCTGCGCCTAGCTCTGCTACTTTTTCCACATGACCTAAACCGCGAATACTTGCTGAAATAATTTCTGTTTTAAACTTATAGTTGTCCAGAACAGTTCGTAAATTTTTAATCAATTCATAGCTGTCCGTTCCTATATCCTCTAACCGTCCTAAGAAGGGACTAATATAGGTCGCACCTGCTTTAGCAGCCATCAAACCCTGCGCAACAGAAAAGACTAATGTCACATTTGTTTTAATTCCTTCTTTAGAAATGGTATTTACCGCCTTTAAGCCCGCTTCTGTCATAGGAATTTTAACCACGATATTTTCTGCCCACTGATTTAATTCTCTCGCCTCTTTGATCATTCCCTCTGCGTCGGCAGCAGTGACTTCTGCACTTACAGGTCCTTCCACCAGCCCACAAATTTCTTTAATGACCTTCTCAAAATCCCTACCTTCTCGTGCAATAATCGTTGGGTTTGTGGTGACACCATCTACCAATCCAAGTGCATTGATGCGCTTAATTTCCTCAATGTTTGCTGTATCTAAGAAAAACTTCATTTTTATTTACTCCTATTCAATTCCTGATAAGATTCCCACCAATTTTTACTGACTAACCAGCAGAAACAATTTGCACTAATTCCCGCGCATGCTCAGTCAATACATCGTAATCGCCCGCAGCAATATGCTTTTTATTGGTTAGATAATTGCTGATTCCAGCACCCGAGAAGCCTGCGTTTAAATAATCAGCTAAATTATCAGGAGTCACCCCGGCCGTAGCAAGTAGTTTAACATGATTGATCGGACCTCTGATGTCCTTGACGTAGCCTAATCCTAATGAACCGACTGGGAATACCTTAACAAAATCTGCTCCGGCATCATGAGCCGCTAATATTTCAGTTGGTGTTAACGCACCAGGAATAGAAACTAGTCCTAATTTTTTAGTATGCTTGATTACTTCTGCGTTTGTATTAGGTGAGATAATATATTTGGCCCCTGCTTTGTATGCAGCCTCAACCTGCTCTACAGTAACTACTGTGCCTGCTCCAACACTGACCTTCCCTTCAAATGCTTGGGACAATGCATTGATTGCTTCAGGTGTTTTTGTTAGACACTCTTCATCATTTTGATCGAAGGTAACTTCTACTAGACGAACGCCTCCTCTTTCTAAGGCCGTAACTAAATTAATCAATTCATTCCCGTAGGTACCCCGGCAGATTGCTACAATTTTGTTCTCTTCGATAAACTGAATCGTTTCTTTACACATATTTTCGCCTTCCATTCTAAAAATTTATTTTTTCTCTTAGATTAATGACACTATTTTCAGCAAGCTCCATGCAATGATCCACCAGGTGATTCAATTCCATCGTTTTTCTCATACTTAAAACTTCCAATAAAATAGGTAGATTTGTCCCTACTATACATTCGATCGTATGAGTCCCTCCAAGCTCATTCATTGCCATGGCTGCCATATTCGTCGGGCTTCCCCCATACAAATCAGTGAGAATTAATATCCCTTCTCCTTGATCTAATCGTTTAACCGCCTCAATAATCCGCTCTTTCAAGCCCTCAACACTATCTCCGTGATTTAACCCAACCGATTCAATCTGGTCTACTTCACCAAAAATCAGGTTGGATGTGGCAATTAACTCTTTCCCTAAATTTCCATGAGTCGCTACTAAAACACCTATCATCTTATTTCCTCCTAAAACAATCCAATCAATACACCAACAATAGCAATTAGAATTAAAATAACTAACACCTTACTTGAGCTGACTTTTTTGTTAAGCAAGTGTAACGTTAGGAAAATTAATCCCAAAGGCAAAATATTCAAAACAATTTTGTCCAAGATTTCTTGGATAACCAGATCATTTTCGCCAAAAGTGAATTTTAACGCGGTAGTCAATTTGACTGTATTGGCAGCTAAACCGCCAATGGTGATAGCTCCTACTGCCGTTGCAGCGGTCATTAATTTTTCTAATTTCCCACTGGCAAAGATATCATTAATTCCTTCTTTCCCTTTTTTATACGCCCCCCGGAACAAACCATAAGAAATTCCATGATTAATACCCAAAGTGGCTACCATATAAAAGACAGGTCCTAAAAAGTTACCAGTGACACCCATCGCAATCGCAATTGAACCAATTATCGGAATCAATGTTCCTTGTCTTAACGTATCTCCAATTCCAGCTAACGGTCCCATCAACCCCGTTTTCACTCCACTGATATCTTCATTAGATATCGGTAAGCCGTTCGCCCGTTCTTCTTCCATTGATAGAGTAATCCCAACAATAATCGGACCAATCAGCCAGGCTTCACAATTAAAAAATTCCATATGGCGCTTAATCGCTTCTCGTTTCTCTTCCTCATTATCTCCATAAAATTTCTGGATAGGACCGGACATAGCAGATAAGAAGCCCGGTGCTTGCAGCCGTTCAAAACTATAAATCGCCTGACACATTGAACACCAAGTCCAATAGGTTCTATTCAAATCCGCCTTCGTTAAGGTTTTAGTCGTTTCGTTTTTAGTCAATGCTTCTTCCATCCTTTAGCCCTCCTGACTTTCTGGGAATTTAAGATCTGTATAAAAATATGCTAATATTGCAGCTAAAATTGCTAGTAAAATAATGGGGATTCCCGAATAACTAATGGTAAAAAATCCTAATAAGAAAAAGGGGATAATTCCCTTGCGATTACTGATAATCCGTACCGTTAACGCAATTCCTAATGCTGGTAAAATCCCACCAATAGTCGTCAATATTTCCAATGGCGTTCCAGCAAGTATATCCAGAATTGATTTAACAGCATCTCCTCCAAAATAAACAATAACAAAAACCGGAATAGCTGATAGAGCGAGGGTTAATAATTGGCCAGGAACTAGCTGAATAAACCACATCTTTTTCAGATTTCCTTCTTCAGCCTCTTTATCCAACCAATGAACGAAAAAGGAATTAATAGTCATTCTGAAATTCCAGATTAAGGTTCCTACAAGACCAAAAGGTACTGCCAAGGTCAAGGCCACTCCAGGATCTGAAGCAGTAATCAATGTTAAAGCAGTTCCAACTACCCCAGCGATTCCAGGCTCACTGGCAATGGCTCCACCAGTCACAATAAAACCTAAAAACAATGTGTTGATAGTCGCTCCAACGATCAATCCCTGAACCGGATCTCCAAGTATGATCCCCACAACCGTCCCTGAGACAATAGGTTGTCTCAGGGAAACTGAACCTAGTCCAGCCAACCATGGCGGCGAGGCAACTGTTAAGTAATAAAGAATTCCTAATAGAATCGCCTGAAAGATACTGATTTGCATGTTTATTCCCCCTATTTAAGCACTTCTTGCAACTTCATCGGTGTATCTTCAGATAACACCTGAATAAAGACATCCATTCCATTTTGGGCCAATGCTTTTAACGATTGCCTTTCTTCCTCGTTAGCTGAGATATTACGATAAAGAACTTCTCGACCAGCCTTTGCTCCCATGCCGCCAACACAAACACTTGGAATCTTCACGCCTTTATTAGTAAGCTTTTCTAATTCCATCGGTGTCTTGACTAAAAGAAAAACTTTTCCGTTAGCACCTTCTGAATTCAAATAATCAGCAGCTTCGTCAGTAGATAAAACTTTCAAGCCGATTTTAGCTGGCATCGACCCCTTCATAATCATCGTCATAAATGAATCCTTTGCTGTTTTGTCATCAGAGATTACCACCTCTGAAGCTTTAGACAGCTGCAGCCAAGCTGTCATAACCTGTCCATGGATTAGTCGGTCATCAATTCTAGTAAATACAATCTCTTTCATAATTATCCTCCTTGATTTTTCAAATAGTTAACAACGTTTTTTGCCGAAATATAAGACATCTTGTTACTAGCTTCTACTGTTACAGCCGCATTATGAGGGGTCACTGTGACGTTATCCATCGTATAATAATCGGCATCTATATCCTCAACTGACAACTGAGCATCTACTCCATAGCCGAAAAGTTTTCCGGCATTTAAAGCTTCTTTGATGGCCTTATCATCAACTAATTGTAAACGAGCTGTATTGATTAACACAGCATTATTTTTCATCTGTTTAATACTCTCCTGGTTGATTAAAGGCTGAGAAGACGGATCGGCCGGAATGTGCAGGGTGATCACTTCAGCTTCTTTCAAAATTTCTTCGATTGAAGCTTTTTTGATATCGTATTGAGTGCAAAAGTCTTCATCATAGAAAAGATCAAAAGCAAGAATTTCACAATTAAATCCCTTCACTCGTTTCGCCACTTCTTTTCCAATTGCACCGAGTCCAATAATCCCAACTTTTTTATTACATAGATCAATGCCTTCCTTCTTTTTCCACCCTTCCGTTCTTAGCATGCGATCGGCGTAACTGATGCCACGACAGACATCTAACATTAAGGCGACTGTATAATCTGCTACAGCTTCGTTATTGCTATTTTTCGTAACAGTTAAGCCAATGTCGTTTTTTTCTAAATATGAAGTATCGATATTATCAATGCCGACACCATAACGTGAAACCAATTTTAATTTTTGGGCTTTTTCTAAAACTGCTTCATCTAAAATTTCCGTTCCTAAAATTACGGCATCTGCATCTGCAATTTCCCCAATAAATTCCTCCCGATTCATAATTCTTTTGTACTTATTTAAAACGACTTCAAAACCATTTTCCTCCAATAATTCTTTTGCCTGATTACTGAATCTCCCAAAACTATTGGAAGTAACTAAAACTTTCATGCGAACCCTCCTAAAGCGTTTCCATTTGATAGTGAGAATATATCATGGATATTTTTTACTACAAAATTTGTGTCTTTTTATACACTTGTGAAATCAGTGTAATGTAATAGGATCTTGTTTTAGCGGTAAAATACTCCACATCAAAAACACCAATATATCCTACTGTGTAAAAACCGTGTATCAAGAAAGGAAAAACAAAATAAATATATACACGTTTAGCGCTTTCATGTTAATATAAAAATCATTAGAGGACAGATATTTGCACAATTTTGTGAGGTGATTTTTTGAGATTAAGTCGAGAAGAAGAAATTTTGCTTGAAGTAGATCGTTCTACTAAAGAGGCAATTTTGAAGGATAGGTATGAAGAATTCGGACGGGATGCCTTGAGTTTGAGTGTTGATTTAGCCATTGATCGCTCAAATGTCTCGCGAATATTAAACAGCTTGTGGAATAATGGTTCCCTCGCCAAAATCCAAGGCAAACCAACTTATTACTTCTCTAAACATGTAGTAGAACAATTTTTTCCTACGGTCTTTGTTCCTTCTACCTTAGAAGCAGGAATTGATTTAAAAAAATTTCTTTCTGAGCATGCCAATGAAGAAAAAAACAGTGAAGTAAGCTTATCACAAAACTATTATGGGTTCTTTTCCCCTAATGGCAGTCTGTATCATCAGGCAAAGCAACTAATTAGTCATTTTTTACCTAAGCCGCTGATCAAGCAGTTCACCATATATGGAGCAGCAAGTACGGGAAAAAGAACGTTAGTGAATTATTTATTTGACGAAGGAACAAAAGCCGGTGTTTTTACCAAACACGAGAAACCATTTTTTCTCGACGTTGAAAAATTGATTTTATCTGAAGAAGAATATGCTGATTTACTGCTAGGCTGTATTCATGAAAACTCAAAAAGGAAGGGATTGCTGACTAAACTTGAGCACGGACTATTAGTTATTGATAAGGCAGAGCGTCTACCGCCAACGATTTATCAGCTGTTAAGGCAAATTGGTGAGAGCGGGTGTTTTTATGAATTTAATCAGCCCTCTAAGGAAAGAATACTCAAAACATCGATTATCTTTCTCGTGGAGGAAGAAACAGCCAGTCCGATGACCCAATCTGTAGTATTGCCAAATTTGTGCGAAAAACCACTGGCGGAAAAAATACAATTTTGTCTCCATTTTTTGGAGAAGGCTGCCAATATAAGCAATCAATCCATTAAGGTTCATAAAGATATTTTGAGCTGTCTCGTTACTTCTGATTACCAAAATAATTTAGCGCAATTGGAACAAGAAATTCTTTCTGCTGTAAGCAGAGCTAGATTCGCTGCAAAATCTGATCATCAAATGATTGCCGAAATAACTTTCGATGAGCTTTCAGATACTGTCTTAGAACGAATCACGATTACAAATCCACTCGTTGCAGAATTAAACAGCTACTTGAATTGCTGGGAGACGGATTCGCTGTATTTTGTGCCTCAAACCCAGGACAATACCGAACTTATCAAAAAACGAATGGTGGAAGAACAACGAACGACTAGCATAATAGGAAATTCTCAAATAATTATGGATGAATGCATGACCATTTATAATCAATTTTTTGGTCTTTCTGAATCAGAGATCGCAGAAATAAAAGAAGGTCCCTTCTGGCAAATTCTTACGCAGCAATACAGCAAAAAAATTAGTGAAAAAGAAAAGAAAGGTTTAGTCGCTTTTGCCTACTATCTAGAGACTTATTTTGAAGAAAAAAAGAAGGTATACAAGCCTAAAAAATTTGTAAAAATTCCGATTGAGGCAAATCGCTTTTTTACTAAGGCAACTGAAATAAAGAAGCATTTAAAAAAGGAGTTAGGCATTATTCTTACCAATGAGGAATTTGATTTAGTCTCTTGCTATTTTATGTATTTAAGTCAGCTTTCCAAAAAGGAGCAGCTTCCCATTGTTATCTTATGTCACGGTGAAAATATTGGAATGACGTATATAAAATACATCAATACCCTTAGCTTGCCTCCAATAGAACTTCATGCGATTGACTATGTATCAGAAAATGACCGAGAATTTGGTACCTTTATCAAGGAATTCAAAACAATGATAAAATCAATCAATAACGGAAATGGCGTAATCATCGCTAGTGATATCGAGCCATTGACTAGTATTCATTCGTTGATTGAAAGCGAACTAAATATACAATGTCAAACCTTCTCCCCTGTTTCATTACCATTGTTATTAGAAATAATCAAAAAGATCCAGCTACAAAATTATTCAATAGCAGATTTTAAGCGCGAAGATAACAAAAAAGAATTGCAGGTTATGAGCCACTCATCTGATAATGAGTTGATCGAGAAGCTAGCACATTCTTTACTAGCTGACTCTTTAGTTTTTCTTGATCCAAATAAAACGGCGAACATACTTTTTAACATTCTTGGAGATTTATTAACTCAGCTTAATCTCGAAAATAGCGAAGAAATTACTGTACGTTTCGTCGTTCATTGTTCCTTCCTGCTGGAGCGGGTAATAAAACGCGAAACGATGAATTTTCCTAAACTAAGAGAGTTTATCAATACAAACAGCAGTCTTTTTCATTCGGTCGAAATACAGTTATCAAGATTAAACAATATTTTTGATATCATGATACCTTCGAACGAATATGCTTTTGTCTGCGAAATATTTAAAGATTTGTACGGAATATAAGAAAAGGGTGACTATCTATGAAAATTGTTTTAGCAAGAATTGATGATCGTTTAATCCATGGCCAAGTGGTTACACGTTGGATACAATACTCACGGGCAAAAAATGTACTGATTATTGATGATGAAGTTCCAAATAACGCTTTTTTGAAGCAGGTCATTACCTTATCTATACCTCCTAAGATTAACATTTTTATCAAAACAATTTCAGAAGCGATAGAGTTCATTCACTCCAACAAAACAAATGACAGCTTTATGCTTTTATTCAAGTATCCTGAGACTGTTTTGAAATTGATCAATTCAGGAGTTGAAATTCCTGAAATAAATTTAGGAGGCGTTGGCGCCCACGAAAGCAGGAAAAAATTTTACCGAAACATTTCTCTTTCTAAGCAAGAAATCGAAACCTTACGGACTATTTCTGAAAGAGGGTCAAACATTTTCATTAAAAGTATTCCTGAAGATAAGGATATCTCTTTTCAAACGCTCATTCAGGACAGCTAAGCAGGTTCTAATGATCAACTTAATAATAACCAATCACTTTTAGAGACTATAAAACCTCCTGCAAACTACAGGAGGTTTATCTTAGTTCTTCATGCTTTTTTGCAAATATTCACCAGTAATTGTGCCGCTAGTTAATAAATTCTCGGGTGTTCCGCAAAAAACCACCTGACCACCCTTCACACCACCGTCTGGACCAATATCAATGATCCAATCCGCCTGCTTTATAATCTCACTGTGGTGTTCAATAATAATCAGTGTGTTTCCTTTTTCGACAATCTGTTGGAACAATGCATTCAGCTTGCGGATATCCGACAGATGCAGACCTGTTGTAGGCTCATCCAATACAAAAATTGATTCCTTCTGATTAATTGCCTTGGCTAGCTTCAGCCGCTGTCGTTCACCACCAGATAAGGTAGTTAATGCCCGACCAATCGGCAAGTAAATTAACCCCACATCAACTAACGCTTGCAATTTTTCCCGCATCCGTTTGCTGCCTAACTCTTGGAAAAAGCTTTGCGCTTCATTGGGTGTCATTTCCAGCACATCTAAAATTGTCTTTCCATGATAGGAATAGCTGGCTGCTTCAGCCGAAAATCGCTTTCCTTGGCACATTTCGCATTCATTGACCACTGGATCCATAAAAACCAGCTCTACAGTCGTTTCTCCTTTGCCCTGACAGTTAGGACAGGCCCCTTTAGAATTGAAACTGAACATTCCAATATCCACTTGGTTTTCTCTGGCAAATAGCCGACGAATTTCATCGTAGATTCCCATGAAGGTTGCCGGAGTTGCTCTTGGGGTTGCATTAATCGGAGACTGATCAATAATTGACAGTTCTTCGGGAAACTGCTGAGGCAGCACCTTGGTGATTAACGTTGACTTTCCCGAACCGGCCACTCCAGTAACCACCGTCAAAATATGTTTGGGAATAGCCACTGTGACATTTTTCAAATTGTGCAGATTTGCCTGCTTAATCGTCAATTTTTCCTGCCAAGGTCGCGGCTGAGTGTTCAATGGTAAAGTCTGCAAAATCTCTTTTCCGGTTAAGCTGTCAGAGTCCAACAAGCCCTGGTAGCTTCCTCTGAAGGTTATTTCTCCTCCATTTTTTCCAGCCAGCGGACCAATGTCAATAATCTCATCAGCCACCGCAATCACGTCTGGATCATGCTCCACCACAAAAACCGTATTTTCTTTATCCCGCAAATCCTGCAGCAGCTGATTAATCCTTGAAACATCTCTAGCATGCATCCCAGTACTCGGCTCATCAAAAATATAAAACATCCCATTCAAAGCACTGCCCATATGTTTCACCAGCTTCACTCGCTGCGCCTCGCCACCAGAAAGCGTTGGTGTCTGGCGATCCAAATGCAGGTAATCCAAGCCGATATCAATCAAGCGCTGAACCTGTCGCCGCAGCTCGTCAATCACATCAGAAACTGCTGGATAATTCAGTCCTTTCAAATACTTCGACAGCTGATGCATGTCCATCTGAACGCAATCGGCAATTGAGCGATTGTTAATCGTAACGGATAACGAAACCGGGTTTAATCGCTTCCCCTGACAATCAGGACACAAGCCCTGCTGCAAAAGATCCTGTTGTTTCTTTTCATAGTGCTTCCCGTAAGCCGACAGATCCCGTTTTAGTAAAATCCGCTCGTAATTCCGCTTAATCCCTTCTAATTTAGGATTTAACGGCTCCGATTTCCCATCAGGATGTCCATACATCAGCTGGTTCCACTGTTTTTCCGGCAAATCCTGCAAAGGAACAACACTGTCAAAAAAATCTGCTTTGTTATATTGCTTCCAATACCAGCTGTTGATCGCATACTTGGTATCCAGCACAGCTCCTTCAATCCAAGCCTTCGTCGGATCAATTAATTTGTCAAAATTGATCTGATTGACAAATCCTAAACCAGAACAAGTTAGGCACATCCCCTGCGGATTATTGAAGGAAAAGTGTCCGGCAGACGGAACTTGCGGCTTGCCGACTCGCGAAAACAGCAGCCGCAGCAACGAATAGATTTCCGTGATAGTCCCAACGGTTGAACGCTGGTTGCCCCCTAAAGGTGTTTGATCAATGACAATTGCCGGATTCAAATTCTCAATTCGCGAGACCTTAGGCTTGCGATATTTAGGCATGCGATTGCGAACGAATGCCGGATAATTAGCATTCATTTGGCGCTGAGCCTCTGCAGCAATTGTATCAAAGACTAAACTGGATTTTCCCGAACCGGATACACCGGTAAAAACTACCAGCTGATTTTTGTTAATGTCTAGGCTGACATCCTTCAAATTATTATGTGAGACCTCTTTTAGAATTAATGGTTTCATGAACATCCTCCCTTTCCTCCTTAGTCTAAAGTCTGACGTAAGGGGAGAGTCAAGGCAGTCCATCAAAAAATGATTACAGTAAAAACCATTATTTTCAGCTTTCTCCATCACAAGACTGATCATCACCAATGTAAAATTTGACTGGCTGGACTTTTTCCAACAAGAAAAGCAACAAATGTAAAACCCTTTAACGATTGTCTTTATGCACCTTCCCAACTATTTCCATCTGATCCAAGTCAATGTTTTTCAAACAATTGTCAACTTCGGAGCTATTATAAAAACCGATTATCAGCTGTAAAGATCCTTTTTCTAATTAAATTGTCAAAGAGCAAATAAACCATCATTTGTTAGCATTCCTTGTCCGCCTAATGTTAGAACGCTTTCAACTTTATTTTCTTAAAAGCTGCCAACTCTAGAAAAAGTTTGCGGCGAACTAAAAATTGAGTTAGACCTTCCTGCTTTTCAGCCTAAGAGACCGATCGTATTCTCTTAAACTTCAGTTCTCAATTTTCCAATCAGCTATTCTTTTTTCCAGTACTTAGCCAATCGCTTCAGCGCCTTCTTACTTCGGCGCTTGTCTAAAGAAAGACCAGCTAGCAAATTGAATTTCGCTTTAGGCTTAGATACACCCTCCATAGAGTTTTCAGGCACTGTAGACTTGGGTTCTTCATTGATCGTCTCTGTCAATGCTGATTTTGATATGTTCTCCTCTGAGCCCTCCATCGTAAACACAATATCGGCGGTTTGAAAGCTCTCTAAAGTCGCTCCTGCTGGCAATTGTGCCGTCAGAAAAGCAATTAATTCCTCTTCAGATAAGGCTGAAGAATCGAAATCTTGTGGCACGATAATTTCTAATTGTTGTGCTTCTTGTGTTGCTAACAAAGGGTTTGTTGGTTTTACTGGTGCCAGTTGACTCACTTGAGCAGGATGCTGGAAAGCATTCTGTAAAAGAGCATGTTCAACTGGAGACGCTTGGACAGGCGCTGTTTGCACTTGGATAGATTCAGATGACCTATCTACTTCTGGTGCAGCTGTCGCAAGGTCCTCTTTGCGTAGGTCAAAGATGGGTGTTTCGATGGTTTCGACGAATTTAGCACTGACTAGTTTTTTAAATAGCCCTACTTCGCCTTTTTCAAATAAATTCAAGCTTACTAATTTTTCTAATCCAGCTCGAATTTCTTCTGCGGATTTATTTCGGTCAGGATCTTTCATGCTAAAACGGTGTAAACCGCCTTCACTGTTTTCAAAGGTTGCGGATAAACTTAACATTCTTTCATTCCTTTCTTTTGGTAGATATCTATGATTAATTGGTTACGGTTTTACTATAGTCTTCAAGGTACTGAAAAAGCTTTTGGCCGAAGCTTAGCTAGTTGACTTCCCAGCTTTTCGATCTTTTCTGCTACAAACATCGTGAAGGCAAACAAGCGAGAGGTTAAGAGCTTCCACTCATCAGAAGCAAAATACTCTTTAAACAGATAATAATAGCGACGTAATGCACGAGTTGATTTCGTTTCCAAGAAAATGTGGCGAACCAATCCGCCCAACATGTAGCTGAAATCAGCACTGCTTAGTTCATCTCTAATCTGAAGCGCTATCAAATAGCTGATTGTGGTCTTGGAATCTCGCGTTTCATCGTAATAATTGCTTATGCGTTTTTCTAGCGTCGTGCGCTGTAATTGAAACAGCTGATGATAATTCAGTGTATTTGAGGTCATATTTGCGACCCTCCTCTTTTCAAATATTTTTTTCTGTCGACGTTTTTAGGCTAAAATATTTCAATTAATTTGTCAATAGGTAAAATTTATATTTTTTCTTATATTAACCAAAAACCGCAGCTTATAAGCCTTTCTATAAAGAATATTTTTTACTATTTTCTCCGCGCAAAATAAAAACAAATAAGACCATCTGACCAATTTGGCCTGATGATCTTATCTTCTATGCAAAATAGTTTCTAGTTGCCGCTTCATCCTGATCCAGCTGAGCAATCAGCTCTTCGGCGGAATTAAACTTCACTTGCCCTCGAATAAAATGCAGCCAGCGTACCCTGACTTCTTCTCCATAAATGTCTTGATTGAAATCCAAAATATTCAGCTCCACTGTCTTCTTACGATGAGGGCCAAAGGTGTCATTATGGCCGATCGACCCCATCGCTGGATACCAATGACCGCCTACCAAAATTTCGTTGACATACACGCCAACCTTCGGCAAAACCATTTGCTCGTCCGATTGAATATTGGCAGTTGGGTAGCCCAGTTCACGCCCGCGTGCATCACCATGAATAACTGTTCCGCTAGTTTCATAAACGTAACCTAATAAACGGTTGGCTTCCTCTAAATTCCCTTCAGTCAATAAATTGCGAATCCGAGAAGAGCTGATTTTTTCATCATGATCCACCTGTTTAGGGACAGTAACCACTTCAAAACGCCCCTTGGCATATTCAGGCAGGTGAGCAACATCTGCTTCTGCACCCTTGCCATAGGTATAATCAAAGCCAGATACCGCTACCTTGGCATGCAGTCCCACGATATATTGGTCAACAAAGTCTTGCGGAGGCTGAGCCGCAAAAGCGGAAGTAAAAGCTACCTCATACAAAATATCCACCTGTAATTTTGCCATTAATTCTTCCTTTTGGGTTAAATTAGACAAATAATTTACCGGATTGCGGTCGACTTTTTGAAATACTACCGCTGGATGCTGATTAAAGGTCATTACTGCCAGCTTCAAATTTTTTTCTTTTGCAATTTTTCGCCCAGTTTCGATCACTTCCTGATGTCCGCGATGCACACCGTCGAAGAAACCCAAAACCAGTACCACATCATCAGCCGGAATTTCCGCTGGCTGATACGGATGGCGCAATTTAATTATTTCCATCATTTTCTCCTTCGTTCTTAATTCAATCTAAAGCAACGAATTCTATTCGTTACGAATCACCTTACTTGGTTTCAGCCAGCCAGCACGCTGTGGGTGTTCGGCATACAAACTAACTAATTTTCCTTGGTAAAAGAGAGCAATCAACTGCGCTGGAATTGTTGCTAATCCTAGTACATTTGCCGGCAAAAGCTGTCCGTTTTTTACCTTTTGCCATAACTCATCTGATAAATCAATTCGTGGAAAATCCCTTACAGCTGTCTCAATTGGCTGTAAAATATCACTCATTCGCTCTTCCTCCATCAACTGCTGAACCTGAGCCAAGGTAGCTGCCTGACCAGCTGTGAAGCCGCCACTGGCTAAGCGGGTTAAATCAGACATATGAGCTGGATAACCTAAAGCATCACCTAGATCAACCGCCAGGGTACGAACGTACGTTCCTTTTCCGCAAGAAACTTCAAACCGCCACGTTTGCGTTCCAGCAGCTTCATCAAAAATCGGCTCACTCACTCGTTTGAAGGCATGAATTTCTGCCTGACGCTGAGGTCTTTCCACTTCTTCACCTGCTCGGGCATACTCATACAATCGTTTGCCGTTAACTTTTACAGCTGAATACATGGGGGGAATTTGCGTGATCGTCCCTTCAAAAGTCTTCATAGCAGCATCGATTTCTTCAGCTGACAAAGGCATTTCCACTGGTTTTCGGTCAATTACTTCCCCGCTGGCATCTTCTGTTGTAGTAGAATAGCCTAACATAATCTCACCAGCATAAATTTTACCGCTGTCCTGCAAATATTCAATTACCTTAGTCCCTTTCCCTACACAAATCGGTAAAACACCGTCCACGTCAGGATCAAGGGTCCCACCGTGACCGATTTTTTTCATTTTTAAAATTTTCCGTAGTTTAAAGACACAATCGTGACTTGTCATTCCCCGTTCTTTCCACAAAGGCAAGATACCGTCCATTATATCGCTCCATTTTCCTTAAATTTCAACGTTGCCATTATACCATAGCTAAATACAGAAAAGATAAAGAAAAAATTCTACAAAAAAATCCTCGTTCATTTTTAACAAATAAACGAGGGTAAACTAAGATTTTTTGGCTTTTTTCTTACGAAGAATAAAACGAAACGGCGGATCTGCCGGCTGACGCATTGCATAAGACTCCAACAAATTAACCCGATGACGGTAACTATTGGCTTCAAAAGTGGAAATATCCCCGCTAACCTCATGCTCGTCAATAATTTTTCGTTCCAAATAATAGCCCCGCAGCAATTCCTTTGTATACAAAGGGTCCTGCTGAATCAAAATTGTACCAAAAAGGCCCTTTTTATTGACCTGATCCATTAAATTTTTGCGTTCCTCTACGAAGAAATCAATTAATTCCTCATCGTAAACATCTCGCAAATTTTCCAAGCTGTTTAAAATCGCCTGACTGTTCTGTAAAAAAACTTCTCGAACTGCCGAAACATCTCGTCGGTCAATCACACTTCGTTGGCCTCGTGCTCTGCGACGCTGCAAAAACAGCTTTGGATGCAGAATCACCCGAATAATTCGCTGTACCACAATCAGCCAAAAGCCTAAGAAGGAAAGCACCTGATGGGGAATCGAATTTTGAAAACGCGAAATAAACATCGAATACAAACGATAGGACTCAGTATTGATTTTCCGCCGCCGATAGCTCTCATCTAAGCCATCCCGCTCAATCGAAAGCATCAAAGCCTGTACTTCTTGAAATTCCTGCTGACTGCTTTCTGACATCGTTTCAGTAAAAAGCTCCTGTATGTGATCCTGATAATTAGTAATCACCGCCTGAATGGCAAAAACCTCCTGCTCACTCAGTTCAGGATTCTCAATATCCTCCTCTAAACAGGCAATTACCTCTCGATAAATTCCCGACTGACGCGGATTAGAAACCGGCGTTACTTCACCATCAGATAAAATGGGCAGTAAAATCATGCCCATAACTAAGCTTAAAAAGGTCACACAAGCAGTAATAAATAATAGCAAGGAACGTTCCGGAAAATCAATACCGCCAATCGTAGCCGGTAAGATAAAGATCGTTGCGATACTGACAGTTCCTTTAACGCCACCAACCGTCAAAAGCAGCCGCTCATGCAAATAATGATGGGTTTTTCTAAATCCTCGCGTAAAGGAATAGAACAAGGTAATAAATAGAAAACGAATCAAAAAGAGCAGGGCGGTAATCACCCCAACAATAAAGAACAAATGCACGTTGGAGTAGGTTTCACTATTCCAAATCGGGGAAAAAACTTGCGACAGCTCAATTCCCAAGAATAGAAAAACTAAGGCATTCAAGGTAAAGCTGATCGTCTGCCAACTTGTCTCGGTGACATTGGATAGTTCCGCATCGAATAGACTTATTTTACTAAATCGACGGGACTCCAGCACTCCACAAACTACCGCAGCAATGATCCCGGATGAATGAAACAGTTCTGCAGCCAAATAAGCTAAAAAGGGCAAGGTTAACTCAATTAGCAAATACCCGGTGATGTCTCGAGCAGAAATTCGCTCAATCAGCTGAATCGATTGCCGTTTAATGTAGACAACAACGATTCCTGCTAACACTCCTCCTAAAGTAGATAAGAGCAATGTCAAAGAAGCGTCCGCTGCGGAAAACTGCCCCGTCATTAAGGCTGCTACCGCGAACTGAAAGGCCGTAACGCCCGAGGCATCATTTAAAAGACCTTCACCCTCTAAAATATGCATCACCGAATCTGGCATTTTCAAACGCTTTGCCAACGAGTTGACTGCCACCGCATCAGTTGGTCCTAATGCCGCACCAAAAGCCAGACAGGCTGCCAGCGGAACTGTCGGCAGTAACCAATGCAAGGCAAAGCCTACGCCGGTTAAAGTCAAGATTACGCCTCCAAAGGCTAGGAACAAGATCGTTCCGCTGTGCTTTAAAATAGCCGGAATATCCGCTGTTTCTCCTTCCCGAAAAAGCAGCGGTGCAATAATCATTACCAAAAAAACCTCGGGCTCAAAATTGATAGAGCGGCCAATTTCAGTCAGCCCCAGCAAAATCCCTAGTACAATTTGGATCATAAACATCGGAATAGACGGAAACACCTTGGCCAGCACATTGGACAAAGTGATAGTTAAAGCAAGAAAGATAACGATCTCAATCAGGATCATTTAGTACCTCTAGCTTGCTTTTCTCTTACTTTAGCTAAAATTTTAAGAAATTCTGTTTTCTTGTCAATAATCCGTTTTTCCAGTTCACTCAATTCCTTTGAATCCTCATCCAAAGACAGCTGGGCCCGCTTGGCTTCCAGCCTTAACAAATCATGCTTCATTCGTTCTGTTTTACGATACAATAGCACATTATTCTTCTTCATATGTTGTTTAATTAATTTTCTTTCTTCTGGAGAACAATTGAGGTATTTGTCATGCAGCTGACGCATACGTTCATCAAATTCTGTACTCATCTCCACAGCCTCCTTGAGCTCTATTGCTTAAAACCCTTTACACTTTAACAGGAATTGGCAAATTTTGCAAAAAAATCTGAGTGAAGGATTTTCACTCAGATCTTTTCTTTACTCTTTATTTAGATCGCGAATCATTTGATCAATTTTTGAGCCATACTCAACAGACTCATCTAACTCAAACAATAATTCAGGTGTTTTGTAAATAGATAGTGCTTGACCAAGTTCTCGACGAATCAAGCCCTTTGCCTTGTCCAATCCATCCTGAGCTTTTTGTTTATCAGAAGCCTTATCTGACAACAGACTGTAAAAAATAGTCGCCTGCTGCAAATCTCCTGTCACACGTACATCCGTAATATTCACGTTTTGAACACGTGGGTCCCGGACACGTTTGCGCAAGATATCATTAACTTCCTTCAAAATCTCTTGAGCAACTCGACGATCTCGATAGTTAGGCATAAAAACTGCCTCCTTTGTTAGGCTTTCTTAATTTCTTGCATAATGAAGGCTTCAATTACATCATCCACCTTAAGATCATTGAAGTTTTCAACCATGGCACCACATTCGTAGCCCATCTTCACTTCTTTAACATCATCCTTGAAGCGTTTCAGGCTGGCAAGCTTGCCTTCGAAAATGACGATACTATCCCGAATAACCCGCACACCGCTATCGCGAGAAATGCTTCCTTCGTTCACATAGCAGCCGGCAATGGTTCCGACTTTAGAAACCTTGTATGTTTCACGAACAGTCATTTGACCAGTAATCTTTTCTTCATACTCTGGATCAAGCATACCCTTCATCGCTGTTTCAATTTCATCAATTGCTTGATAAATAATTCGGTGTAAACGAATATCAACTTCTTCGCCATCCGCTTGTTGTTTCGCTTGCGGAGTCGGTCTTACGTTAAAGCCGATAATGATCGCATTACTTGCCGCAGCTAGTGTTACGTCACTTTCATTGATGGCACCTACTGCTGAATGGACGATATTTACTCGTACTCCTTCAACATCGATTTTCTTCAATGACGCTGCTAATGCTTCAGCGGAACCTTGAACGTCAGCTTTGATGATTACGTTAACGTCCTTCAATTCGCCTTCTTTTAGTGATTCAAATAAGTTGTCTAAGGTTACCCGCGCGTTTGAACTGCGGTGTTCCAGCAAGGCACGTTTTGCCCGTTCTTCACCGGCTGCTCGTGCTGTTTTCTCATCTGCAAAGACAGCAAAGCGGTCTCCGGCTTGAGGAACATCATTCAATCCAGTAATTTCGACTGGTGTAGCTGGTCCAGCAGTTTTATCACGACGACCAATATCATTGGTCATCACGCGAACACGACCATAGGTATCCCCTACAACAATTGGATCACCAACGTTTAAAGTACCTTGTTGAACTAACAGCGTAGCTACAGGACCTTTTCCTTTATCCAAACGCGCTTCGATAACTGTACCGATTGCATTTTGAGTAGGGTCAGCCTTCAAATCTTCCACTTCTGCTACTAATAGAATCATTTCCAGCAATTCTTCAATATTTTGATTGAACTTCGCGGAAATTTCAACAAAGATGGTATCGCCGCCCCATGCTTCTGAAACTAATTCATATTCACTTAATTCCTGCATGACACGTTCAGGGTTTGCCCCTGGCTTATCAATTTTGTTCACTGCTACAATAATCGGCACTTTCGCTGCCTTGGCGTGGTTGATAGCTTCAACTGTTTGAGGCATAACCCCATCATCAGCTGCAACAACCAAAATAGTGATATCTGTGATACTTGCTCCTCGAGCACGCATGCTGGTGAAGGCCGCGTGTCCAGGGGTATCTAAGAACGTAATTGGTTTGCCGTTGATATCAATTTGGTAAGCACCAATATGCTGAGTAATCCCGCCGGCTTCACCACTAGTTACCCGTGAATGACGCAAGGTATCCAATAAGGTTGTTTTACCATGATCGACGTGCCCCATGATCGTAACAACTGGTGGGCGTGGCACTAGATTTTCTTCGTCTACTTCTTCCGTTTCAAAGAAGCGGTCAATATCAGCAATATCCACTTGAACTTTTTCTTGTGGTTCAATACCATAATCGGTTGCTAATAATTCGATTGTTTCCTTATCTAATGGTTGGTTTTGGTTAACCATTACACCCATCAAGAATAATTTTTTAATAATCTCAGCAGGCTCACGATAGATTTTTTTAGCGATATCCGCTACGTTCATGCCTTCAGTGTATTCCAATACTTCTGGCAATTCACGGAATTTACGTGGTGGCACTGCAGGTTTTTGGCTTTGCTGCTGTTTGCCTTTTTTACCCTTTTTATTAAATTTATTCTTGTTGCGGTTGCCGCCATAATTGTTACGGTTTTGGTTACCATAGCTATTGTTTCCGTAACTATTATTGCGGTTACGATTTTGGTTAGTACCGCCGCCTTGTGTATTTGAACGTTGAGCGCCCTGGCTTTGGTTGTTTGATTGACCTTGGCTAGCTGGACGTTGTCCACCTTGAACTTGATTACTTGGTCGTTGGCCTTGGTTGCTAGCTGGACGTTGGCCACCTTGGCCTTGGTTGTTTGGTCGTTGACCTTGGTTGCCGGCTGGACGTTGGCCACCTTGAACTTGATTACTTGGTCGTTGGCCTTGGTTGCTAGCTGGACGTTGACCGCCTTGGCTTTGGTTGTTTGGTCGTTGACCTTGGTTGCCGGCTGGACGTTGACCGCCTTGGCTTTGGTTGTTTGGTCGTTGACCTTGGTTGCCAGCTGGACGTTGTCCACCTTGACCTTGGTTGTTTGGTCGTTGACCTTGGTTACCAGCCGGACGTTGACCGCCTTGGCCTTGGTTGTTTGGTCGTTGACCTTGGTTGCCAGCTGGGCGTTGGCCGCCTTGGCTTTGATTATTTTGTCCTTGACGATTGTCCCGATTCGGACGATTTTGTTGGTTATTGTTTGAATTTCTCACGCTGTCTTGATTTCCTTTTCTATTTTGGAAATTTGGGTTATTTTTAGAGCTCTTAAATTTAGGTTTTTCGTGCTGGTTAGCTGACGGTTTTGCTTGAGTATTTGCTGGTTTTGGTTGTTGTGCATTTCCAGTAAAAGCCTGCTTCAATTTTGACTCGTCATCACTTGAGAGAGCTCCCATGTGGTTAACAACATTAATTCCTAATGTGTTAGCCTTGTCTACAACATCCTTACTTGATCGATTGATTTCTTTGGCAAATTCATATACTCGTTTTTTTCCCATGCAATCACCTTCCTAACCTTGTATTAACGACACCATCTTTTTAGCAAAGCCTTGGTCCATCACCCCAATTACTTTACGAGGTTTGCCAATAGCGGCTGCTAACTCACTTTCTGTGAATTCAATCAGACAGGTCGTTTGATAAAAATTGCTTTTATCTGTTACTTTTTTTTTCGTATTTTCACTGGCGTCAGAAGCAACTAAAACCAACGCAGCTTTTTGTCTGCGAATTTCGTTAATGGTCAGTTCTTCCCCAGTGATCAGTTTGCCTGCACGCATTGCCAGGCCCAATAAGTTTAAGGCCTTTTGTCTATTCATTGCCGAAGAGCTCTCTTCTGGCTTTTTGATGGGTTACATAATCTAAAAGCTCTTGGTAAAAGTCATCGGAAAGCTCAATTTCTAGAACTCGATCCAACACTTTCTTCTTCCAAGCTTGTTCCACTTCCTCCGGCTCGATAGCAACATACGCGCCTCTGCCAGGTTTCTTCCCAGTAGGATCAATGGAAACTTCGCCTTCTTTTGATTTTGCAATCCGAATCAACTCTTTTTTCGGTTTCATTTCGCCAGATACGACGGATTTACGTAAAGGAACTTTTCTCTTTTTCATAAAAAACCTCCTACGTGACTACTCTTCTTCCTGATCAAAAGCAACATTTTCAATGTCGTCTTCTGTCATATCAGGAGTAATTTCAGTTGGTTCTTCTGTCTGTTCTTCAGTGTGTTCTTCTGCATACCCCTCTGGATTTTCCAATCTTTCTGCAAATCCTTCAGGGAACACGCTTTGAAGAGCTTCTGGACTTTCATCAAAATCGCCATCGTCATAATTCGCATAGAATTCTTCCATGTCTGATTCTGATTTGATATCAATCTTGTGACTCGTTAACTTCGCTGCTAGACGTGCGTTCTGTCCTCGTTTGCCGATTGCTAATGACAATTGGTAATCAGGTACCACAACGGTACACACCTTAGGATTTTCAGTATCAAAAATTACATCCTCAACCTGAGCCGGATTTAAAGAGTTAGCAATAAATACTGCTGGATCTTCATTCCACTCAACAATATCCATGTTTTCACCCTTTAATTCATTAACGATTGCTTGAACCCGTTGCCCTTTAGGACCTACACACGTTCCTACTGGATCAATGTTAGGATCATTGGAACGAACCGCAACTTTCGCACGGTCGCCGGCTTCTCTGGCAATGCTGACAATTTCAACAATTCCGTCGTATACTTCTGGAACCTCTTGTTCAAATAGTCGGCGCAGCAAGTCTGGATGACTGCGACTTACAAAAACCTGTGGGCCCTTTGACGTATTTTCTACTCGAGAAACATACACTTTAATGCGATCATGAGGTTGATAGAATTCATTAGGCATTTGATCTTGTTTAGAAAGAACAGCTTCGATTTTTCCTAAGTTTACATAGATGTAGCGGTTGTCTTGACGTTCAACAACCCCTTGCATAATGTCTTTTTCATAGGCACTGTATTCATTGTAAATAATGTTGCGTTCCGCCTCACGGACACGCTGCAGGATTACTTGCTTAGCAGTTTGAGCAGCTATACGGCCGAAATCCTTTGGTGTAACTTCAAAGCGGATCATATCACCGATTTCGTAAGCTGGATTAATGGTCATTGCTTCCTTTAAAGAAACTTCCAATTGTGAATCCATTACTTCCTCAGTGACTTCTTTTACTGCATATACATGAATGTCGCCTTTTTTCTCATCAAATTGAACTTCCACGTTTTGTGACTGTCCGTAATGACGTTTGTATGCAGAAACCAAAGCTGCTTCTAAGGCATCAATGACGATTTCTTTAGAAATGCCCTTCTCTGCTTCTAAAGTATTCAATGCATTCAGCATTTCTTTACTCATTTTTCTTCCTCCTAAAACTCGATTGCAAGACGTGCTTTTGCAATATTGCTTCTGTCAAAAGTGATGTCTTTGGTGCGCGTCTTGATTTTGACTGTCAATGTTAGTTGTTCCTTGTCTAATTCCTTCAAGTAACCATCATATTGCTTCTGGCCATCCACGTTTTGGTAAAGAGAGACATGAATGTACTGTCCTAGTGCATTCTGGTAGTCTTCCTCTTTTTTCAATGGACGTTCTGCTCCTGGAGAGGATACTTCAAGAAAATACGCTTGAGGGATTGGATCGGGATCTGCTTGATCCAGTTTTTCACTCAATTTTTCGCTGACAAATGCACATTCTTCAATGTCAATGCCACCTTCTTTGTCAATGAACACTCTCAAAAACCAATTTTTTCCTTCTTTAACAAATTCAACCTCTACCAATTCAAAGTGTTGTTCCTCTAAAATCGGCATCACTAAATCAGTGATGGTTTCGACTACGCTGCTCAAGCTGTCAGCCTCCTTCTTGCTTTCAATCCATTAAAAAGAGTGAGCGAAAATTCCGCTCACTCACCTTCAGTGTCTGATTACATTGTAATAATACCACAGTTGCAATGAAAATTCAACCAACCCATTTTCATAAGAAGAGATTGCTTTCAGTTTTCCTATGGTATTTATCGATTTCTTTACATATCGAATAATGAAAGTTGATTTTCATCTGGTAAATCCTTTAGTACACCTTGCGCATCCATGTACTCAATCAAGGTTTTAGAAACCTTCCCGCGACTAGCTAGATCTTCCTTGGATAAGAAAATCCCATCCTTGCGTGCTTCACAAATTTGCTTAGCCACGTTCATTCCTAAACCTGGTACTGCTCTAAATGGTGCAATCAATGTATCACCATCAATAACAAAGTCAGTAGCATCAGATTTGTACAAATCAATCATGCCAAAGTTAAAGCCTCGTTCCAGCATTTCATTACACAATTCCAAAACGGTCAGCTGATTTTTCTCTTTTGTGCTTGCATCCATGCCTTTATCAGTAATAGCCTTCATTGAAGCTTTTACTGCATCTTTGCCTTTAGCCATGGCAACCAAATCGAAGTCGTCCGCCCGAACAGAAAAATAAGCACAATAATAAAGAATTGGATAATACACTTTAAAGTACGCTACCCGCAACGCCATCAGTACATAAGCTGCGGCATGGGCTTTCGGAAACATGTACTTAATTTTTGAACAAGAATCAATGTACCATTCCGGCACGTTGTTTTCCCGCATGGCTGTCAAATAAGTTTCCCGCAGCTCATCAGGGATTTTATTCCATTGTCCTTTACGTACGGTTTCCATGATTTTGAAGGCCATTCCGCTATCTAAGCCAGCATGCATCAGATAAACCATGATGTCATCCCGACAGCCGATAACGTTGGCTAATGTTGCATCTCCGCGACGAATTAATTCCTCGGCATTACCTAGCCAAACGTCGGTACCGTGGGACAGTCCTGAAATCTGCAGCAGCTCAGCAAAGGTTGAAGGATGCGTCTCCTCCAGCATGCCTCGCACAAAACGAGTACCAAACTCTGGAATCCCTAAAGTACCGGTTTTAGAATAAATCTGATCTGGCTCTACTCCTAAAACTTGCGGACCAGCAAAAATCTTCATTACTTCAGGATCATCGGTTGGAATGGTTTTAGGATCAATTCCTGACAACTCCTGCAGCATCCGAATCACCGTCGGATCATCGTGTCCAAGTATATCCAGCTTCAAGACATTATCATGAATCGAGTGGAAGTCAAAGTGGGTGGTTTTCCATTCTGAATTTTGATCATCCGCTGGATATTGAATCGGTGTGAAGTCATAAACATCCATATAATCTGGAATAACAATAATCCCGCCTGGGTGCTGACCAGTCGTTCGTTTAACCCCGGTAGCTCCTTTAGCTAACCGATCGATTTCCGCTCCGCGAAAATGCAGGTTGTGATCCCGTTCGTAGCCCTTCACAAAGCCATATGCTGTTTTATCAGCAACTGTACCGATCGTTCCCGCTCTAAATACATAATCTTCACCAAACAATACTTTAGTATAGTTATGAGCTTCTGCTTGGTAATCCCCTGAGAAGTTCAAATCGATATCGGGAACTTTATCCCCGTGGAAGCCTAGGAAAGTTTCGAATGGGATATCATGACCATCCTTATGCAAACGTGCACCACATTTAGGGCAGGCTTTCTCAGGCATATCAAAGCCTGAACCATACGAACCATCTTCAAAAAACTCCGAATATTGACACTCTGGACAATAATAATGCGGCGGCAATGGATTAACCTCAGTAATCCCAGTCATAGTAGCCACAAAACTAGAACCAACTGATCCCCGTGACCCTACTAAATAACCATCCTGATTACTCTTATGCACCAGCTTTTGCGAGATCAGATAGATTACCGAGAAGCCGTTGCCGATGATCGAATCTAGTTCCTTCTTCAACCGTTTTTCAATCACCTCTGGCAATGGGTCGCCGTAAAGCTCTTTTGCCCGGTTGTAACTCAATTGCTTAATTTCTTCTTCTGAACCCGGAATCTTAGGCGTGTAAAGCTCATCCTTAACGGGAACAATTTCTTCGCAGGTGTCGGCTATCAAGTTCGTATTTGTAACTACGATTTCCTGTGCCAGCTCTTCACCTAGAAAAGCAAAAGCTTGCAGCATTTCATCAGTTGTCCGGAAATGAACATCCGGCAAGCTGTGACGATTCAATGGATTGGCCCCACCCATAGAGCTAATCAAAATCTTGCGGTAAATAGCATCCTCTTTATTTAAGTAATGCACATCCCCAGTAGCAACTACCGGCTTTTCAAGTTCCTTACCAATTTGAACTAGATTGCGAATAATATCCTCTAAATCAGACTCATTTTTTACCAATTCCTGTTCCAGCAATGGGGCATAGACAGCTTTTGGCATCACTTCGATATAATCGTAAAAAGCAGCTCGATTCTTCGCTTCCTCGACCCCTTTTTGCATCATGGCTTCAAAAATTTCACCCTGCGCACAGGCCGAACCCACCAAAATATTTTCCCGCAGTTTTTTCAACTGAGAACGGGGAATCCGCGGCACTCGCTCATAATAATCAACATTCGACATAGAAATCAGTTTAAACAGATCTTTTAACCCGTCCTGATTTTTAGCCAGCAGAGTCGCATGGAATGGACGTGCTCGTTTATAAGAATCGCCTTCGCCAACATGATCATTCAATTGATCGTGGTAAAGCATTCCGTGTTTTTCCATGGCTTCCTTGACAAATATCCAACCTAAATGACCGGTGGCCTCCGCATCGTAAACCGCTCGGTGATGCTGTTCCAAATTGACGCCGAATTTTTTCGTTAACACACCTAAACCAAAACGTTTGAATTCTGGATATAGGTAACGGGCCAACTCCAACGTATCAATTACCGGATTAGGTGTTTCTGAAATACCGTGACGAACATAGCTCGTATTCAAAAAGCCGATATCGAACGCCGCGTTGTGGGCCACCAAAATTGTGCCTTCACTGAATTGCTCAAACAGCTGCAGCACTTCTTTTTCTGATTTAGATCCGCGAACCATTTCATCAGTAATCCCGGTTAAATTAATTGTTGTTTCGGACAAAGGATGCCCAGGATCAATAAATTCTTCAAAGGTATCAATCACGTTTCCTTTGTGCATTTTAACAGCTGCCAATTCGATAATCGTATCGTAAACAGCCGATAATCCAGTGGTTTCCACGTCAAATACAACATAAGTAGCATCCGTTAAAGCAATATGCTGGTCATTGTAGGCGATTGATACGCCGTCATCAACAACGTTGGCTTCAACTCCATAGAGAATCTTAACACCAGCCTTTTTCCCTGCCGCATGGGCATCGGGAAAGGCCTGAGCACCAGCATGATCCGTAATGGCAATTGCTTTATGTCCCCACTTGCCCGCCTGTGCCACAAGATCACCAATATGATTAGTAGCATCCATGGTACTCATGTTGGAGTGCAAATGCAGTTCCACTCTTTTTTCTTTTCCATAATCCTTACGGTCAGGGTGCTTCACTTCTTGAATATCTTGGGCGTTCATAACTAAATCCCGCATGAAGGTATCTTCTTGTACACTTCCCCGCACCCGAATCCAGCTTTTTTCGCTAATTGCATCAAAAATCTTTTCATCTTTTTCGCCATTAGAAAATTTCTTCACGACAAAGGAAGAGGTGTAATCCGTCATTTTTAAAATCAAGATTTTACGTTTTGAACGCAATTCACGAACCTCTTTATCAAAAATAAAGCCTTCGATAGTTACTCGTCGCTCTTCTTCGATGATATTCCCCATAGGCATGATCGCTTCATCCGCTGGAATGTTGCGCCCCATTTGAATCGGCCCGTCAAAGGCTGCTTCAGATTTTTCCTTCTTCTTGGCTTCATGCTGCGCCATTGTCTCGGCTGCTTTCTCTTGGAAAGCCGCATCTTGTTCCTGCTTGCGTTCTTCAAACAGCTTCAAGACCCGTTCCTGCTGTACCTCGTCTACCTCAGGATCAATCCGCAGTTTAGGAAAACCATAAGAAACCAGATTTTCTTCAATTAATGGCAAATACTGCTGCTTCAAGAAAGGAATAACCGTTTGATTATCAATCAAAAGCACAATCCGTTTGTCTTGTACAACCGGCAGCGGCTTACTTAAAACTTGTTTCACTAACGGCGTGTCGCAATCCTGTTCACTCAATGCCAAACGCCAGTAATGCTGCAGCAATTCTTCATCGAATTGGGAGTCGGCTGCTTCGATATGTAATTTGACTTGGGCAATTGACTGAAAGGCCAATACCAATTTCTGGTGAAAGGCATAGTATAGCTTCGCTGGCAAAATTTGCGGTGTTTGAATAAAAAATTCCCACACTCGTGATTTTTCATGGACCACGACTTCTCTAATTTCTCCTGCTTGAATTAGCGGATGCTGCTGGTCCTCATCGCTCAGCTCAATTTGACGCAATAAATTTTCGAATAATTCCCGATTTTGAGACAAAAGAACATCTCCTTCACTTTTTTCAAGTACTATTTAGTATAACTGTTTTTTTAGTGCTTTGCATTAAAATTATCCCATCAAGCCACAAGCTTAAACTTAATAATCTACGTGCTAATCCAATCAAAAAAAGAACCCGCCGCAGCGAGCTCCTCGATGATCTAAAAGAAGAAACGAGAAATGTCATTCCAAGTAACTAGAATCATTAGTACCATAATAAAGACAAAACCAGCCATTGTAATCATGCCCTCTTTTTCTGGATCCATTGGTTTCCCACGTAATGCTTCAATAATGTTTAACAAAATCTTTCCGCCGTCAAAAGCTGGAATTGGCAACAGATTGACAATCCCCAAATTGACTGACAAAAAGGCCATTAAGGAAATCACTGTTCGAACACCTTGGCTAGCTGCCTGAGAAGACAACTGATACATCATTACTGGACCACCTAATTTATTAAGGCTGAAACCAGTGAATAATGAACCCAAAGCTTTAAAGATTTGAGTCACTACATTCCAGCTTTGAGTCACTCCGCCAATTATCTTGTCCATAAACCCAGTCTTCATATAAGCACTAATACCGATTTTCCCGATTTTTTCACCATTGACTTTTGAAGTTTCCGGCGTTAAAGAAAGAGTCTTCTCTTGCCCATTTTCACTAGCAATTACCGTTACTTCTTTACCAGGATTCTTCTGAATTTCAGTCGTCAAATCCTCCCAAGAAGAAACCTTCTTGTCGTTGATTTGAACAATACGGTCATTTTCCTTTAAACCAGCTTCAGCTGCCGGACTGCCTGCTTCAACCGGACCTATCTGATTCGTATTATAAACTGGCACACCGCCAGTCATGAAAGCCAAGGCAATAAACAAAATAACTGTCAAAATGAAATTATTCATGGGACCCGCAAAGTTGGTTAAAATACGTGCGCCAACTTTTGCTGACTGGAATTGCACATCTCTTGGTGCAATCCGAACCTCGGTGCCATTTTCTTCAATAACTGTTGCATTGTGATTAACAGTATACTCAACTTCCTGGCTCTCATCACCATTCTCATAGCCCTTAATGGTTAAGTCGTCCACTAAATCAGCCGCAATCAACTCTAAAGGAATACTATTAGGCAGCTGAACCTTTTTGCTTACATTGATTCGCTGAACCTGACCCTGCGCATCCAGTTCTAAAGACATCGGCATCCCAGGACTCAATTCCGTTTCTTCATCTTCCAAGCCAGCCATCCGCACATACCCGCCGATTGGCAACAAGCGCAAGGTATAAGTGGTACCATCTTTGCCCATGTGCGCATAAATTTTAGGTCCCATTCCGATCGCAAATTCTCTAACTAAAATACCGGCACGTTTGGCAAAGAAAAAATGGCCAAATTCGTGAACGATAACTAATACTCCAAAAACAATTAAAAATGTAATTACTGTACGCATAAGCTTACCTGCCTTTAGCTTTTTATTAGAGTTAGTGTATCATAAAATCATAAAAAAAAAGCTCCAAAAGCGAGCTTTTTAAAAAACACCTAACAAATGCATCATAGGAAAGACAAAAAGCATACTGTCAAAGCGATCCAAAATACCGCCATGTCCAGGTAAAATATTGCCAGAATCCTTTACATCAAAATGTCGTTTAATCGCCGATTCCACTAGGTCGCCAAATTGACCAACTACGGAAAAGACAATGGTAAACACTAGCATAGTTGCTAAATTATGTTGTGTTAAGTTCGGCTGCAAAATCAGAAAAATGACTGCTACAGCTAAAGCACTGGCGATACCGCCTAAAGCACCCTCGATCGTTTTGTTAGGAGAAATCTCCGGCCAAAGCTTCCGTTGTCCAAATTTGCGTCCAACCATATAAGCTCCAATATCAGTTGCCCAAACAATAAAGAACGCAAAGATAATCATTGCTAAGCCTTCTGAACGAGCAATCACTAAATTTTGGAATCCTACTCCTGCATACAAGCTGGCAATCACCGGAAAACCAGCTTCGTCAATGGTATAGGTATTTTTAGATACGACTGAAAATCCTAAAATAATCATTACTGTTAAATAAAATAATAAGAAATTTCCAGATGTATCATTTAAAAAGGGAAACCAACGCTCTGCCGGCAGTACTAAAAATACCGCCCCTAAAATAGAAAGCACCCCTTCAAAGCTTAAAATTGCTAAACCCTTCATACGGAATAGTTCATATACTCCTACACCAGCTAAAGCTGCTGCTGCCAGTTCGATTGCAATTCCTCCCACATACAAAATTGGCAAAAAAATTGCTAAGGCTACTACAGCCGTTATTACTCGTTGTCTCATTTAGTATCCTCCTTGTTTAACCCGCCAAAACGACGATTGCGGTTTTGAAATGAAGCGATCGCAGTCTCTAAATGAGCCCCGTCGAAATCAGGCCACAAGGCTTTGGTGAAGAATAACTCACTATACGCCAATTGCCACAATAGAAAATTACTGATGCGCTCCTCGCCGCTGGTGCGAATCACCAATTCAGGATCCCGCAGATCCTCAGGCAAAAATCCGGTCATTAAATGACTAGCAATCGTTTCTTCATTAATCTCTTCAGGTTTCAATTGATCCTGTTCAACTTCTTTCGCAATCGCTTGAACTGCGCTGACAATTTCAGCTCGACTGCCGTAGTTTAAAGCAAAATTTAACACTAAACCATCATTGGAAGCTGTTTGATCAATCGCTCGTTTAACCGCATCCTGTGTATGAGCAGGAAGATATTCCTCATACCCCATCACCTTCACTTGGACATTTTCGGCAATCAATTCTGGAACAAATGTATCAAAAAAATCCACTGGTAATTGCATCAAAAATTTCACTTCATCTTCAGGACGTTTCCAATTTTCCGTCGAAAAAGCATAGAGGGTCAGCACTTTTATCCCTAATTTATTCGCATACTTAGTAATGCGCTTAACTGTTTCCATCCCCTCTTTGTGCCCTGCCACACGAGGAAGACGTCTGTTTTGTGCCCAACGTCCATTTCCGTCCATAATAATAGCCACATGTTTAGGAATCGCACCTTCTGGATTAAATGTCAGTTCACTTTCCTCTGGTGTATACTTCTCTTTTTGTGGAAAAAAACGTAATACCATTAATTTTCCTCCTCAATTCATTTTTATTCAAGACAAATACCATCCGATCACTGTTTTAGCTTACACAAACAGCCGGACTGGCAACTCATTTGCCATTATAGCAATAAACCTAAGGCTTGCATACGTATAACCGCAGGTATTTAGTTTTTTTCAAACATTTGCATCAAGAGAATCGATAAATTATTTATCACTAACGTGTGTGCTTTACTGCAACAAATGAAGTTTATTCCAATAAAAAAGCAACTGTCCAGGGTGCTGAACAGTTGCCTAAACTTCTAATTAAACTTCTAATAGTTCTTTTTCTTTTTCACTAACGATTCTGTCGATTTCTTTGACACTGTCATCCGTTAATTTTTGGATGTCTTTTTCCATGTTGCGCAAATCGTCTTCTGTGATATCACCGTTTTTCTGTTGCTTTTTGTAATCATCCATCGCATCACGACGTACGTTACGGACCGCAACCTTCGCATTTTCAGCTTCTTTTTTCACTTCTTTAGCCAATTCCTTGCGGCGTTCCTCGGTCAATTGAGGGATCACTAAACGAATAACGTTGCCGTCGTTCGCAGGATTTAAGCCGATATCACTAGCTAAAATAGCTTTTTCAACGTCTTCAATCGTGCTTTTGTCAAATGGTGTAATCATCAAGACACGTGCTTCTGGCACAGAAATTGATGCCAATTGATTTACAGGTGTCGGTGCACCGTAATAATTCACAGTGATACGATCCAACAAGCTAGCATTCGCACGACCAGCACGAATTTGTCCTAGTTGACGTTGCAAAGATTCTTCTGCTTTTTTCATTTTTTGTTTTGCTTCGTTCATTACTGCATCTGCCATGTTATTTCCCCCTTACAGTTGTTCCGATATTTTCGCCCTGAACAACTCGTTTAATATTTCCTGGTTCGTTTAAATTGAAGACAACAAGTGGAATATCATTGTCCATACTTAGTGAACTTGCGGTTGAATCCATTACTTGCAATCCTTTAGAAATGACATCCAAGTGTGTCAATTCGTCAAATTTAATTGCATTTTGATCCAGTTTTGGATCTGCAGAGTAGACACCATCTACATTGTTTTTCGCCATTAAAATTACATCCGCATTGATTTCAGCTGCACGTAACGCAGCAGTTGTATCTGTTGAGAAATAAGGGTTGCCGGTACCGCCAGCAAAGATCACAATCCGTCCCTTTTCCAAATGACGCTCTGCTTTACGACGAATATATGGTTCAGCAATTTGACGCATTTCAATTGAGGTTTGTACACGTGTTGGCACATCGATGTTTTCTAATGCATCTTGTAAAGCTAGTGCATTCATCACTGTTGCCAGCATACCCATATAATCAGCCTGAGCACGTTCCATACCCATTTGAGCACCGATTTGTCCCCGCCAAATGTTGCCGCCGCCGACAATAATGGCCATTTCGATTCCTAGCTCATGAACCTCTTTGATTTCTTGAACGATGTCTTGAATAATTGGCGGATTAATGCCAAATTTTTCCTCGCCAGCTAATGCCTCACCACTAAGTTTAAGTACTACTCGTTTGTATTTCGGTTCTTTCATTTCGATTCCCCCACTGTCACTTATAGCCATTTTAGCATATTCTGCTTTGATTGAAGCCATTTTTATCTGATTTCGCTTAAAAAAAGGGAGCGCAATTTCACATGCGTTCCCGACTGTTAAAAAACAGAATTATTTTTTCACTTGGCTCATAACTTCTTCAACAAAGTTATCTTCACGTTTTTCGATACCTTCGCCAACTTCAAAACGTACGAAGCCTTCAACAGAAGCGCCTTTTGAAGCAACGTATTTTTCGACAGTCATGTCAGGATCTTTAACGAATGGTTGGTCAACTAAAGAAATTTCTGCTTTAAATTTATTTAGACGGCCCACAACCATTTTTTCAACGATTTTTTCAGGCTTGCCTTCGTTTAAAGCTTGTTCGGTTAAGATAGCTTTTTCATGATCCAATTCTTCTTGAGGAATTTGAGATTCATTTACATAACGAGGGTTGATTGCTGCAACGTGCATTGCTACATCTTTAGCAACTTCTTCGTCAGTAGTTCCATCTAAAACGGTCAATACAGCGATACGTCCGCCCATGTGCAAGTATCCGCCAAAAGCAGCATTGTCGCCTTTTTCCAATACTTTGAAACGACGGAAGCTGATTTTTTCACCGATAACTTGAGTAGCTTCGATTAATTCTTCAGCAATTGTGCCTTTTGAAGTTTTTAATTCCATTGCTGCATCCATGTCAGCTGGTTTGTGTTCAGCCACTAATTCAGCAATTTCTTTTACTAAGTTTTGGAACATTTCATTTTTAGAAACAAAGTCAGTTTCTGAGTTTACTTCAACGATTGCTGCAGCATTACCATGAACAGCAACTGAAGCTAAACCTTCAGCAGCAATGCGGTCATTTTTCTTAGCAGCTTTAGCCATACCTTTTTCACGCAAAAGATCGACAGCTTTTTCAATGTCGCCTTCTACTTCTACTAATGCTTTTTTAGCATCCATCATACCTACGCCAGTCATGTCGCGTAGTTCTTTTACTAACTTAGCTGTTACCTGTGCCATCTTCATGGGCCTCCTCTAATTTTTTAAAAAAGCTGCTTCAAAGGTTGTTATTTTCTTTGAAGCAGCTTGAGCTACGAAATTATTCTGCTGATTCAGTAGAAGCGTTGTCGCCTTCTACAACATCAACGATTTCTTCGATTGAAGTTGCTTGTCCGCCATCTTCTGTAACGAAGTCTGCTTCAGCTACTTGATCTTCACCTTGGTTGCCTTCGATAAATGCATCAGCCATTTTAGCAGTGATTAATTTCACGGCACGAATAGCATCGTCATTTGAAGGGATTACTACGTCGATTTCATCTGGATCGCAGTTTGTATCAACCATTGCTACGATTGGAATGTTCAATTTATGTGCTTCTTGAACAGCAATACGCTCTTTACGAGGGTCAACGATATACATTACATCTGGAATTCTAGGCATATCAGCGATACCGCCTAAGAATTTTTCTAAACGTTCACGTTCTTTATTTAAACCAACAACTTCTTTTTTAGGCAATACTTCGAAAGTACCGTCTGCTTCCATAGCGTTGATGTTTTTCAAACGAGCAATACGTTTTTGAATAGTATCCCAGTTAGTCAAAGTTCCGCCTAACCAACGGTGGTTAACGTAAAATTGACCAGCGCGAGTTGCTTCTTCTTTAATTGCTTCTTGTGCTTGTTTTTTAGTACCTACGAACAATGCAACGCCGCCGTCTTCAGCAACATTTTTCATGTAGTCGTAAGCTGCATCTACTAATTTCACTGTTTTTTGCAAATCAATGATGTAGATTCCGTTTCTTTCTGTGAAGATGTATTTCTTCATTTTTGGGTTCCAGCGACGAGTTTGGTGACCAAAATGTACGCCGGCTTCTAGTAATTGTTTCATAGACAATACTGACATGTTTTGTTTCCTCCAATTTGGTTTTTTGTTCCCTCTCTTAATCGTCAAACTCAGCGACAGACTTCCAACGAAGCACCCTGCTGCTAATAAAATTAAGATGTGGATTTGTCTGTGGTCGCCCACACACAATTAGTAATTATACAGTAGGTCTAGATAGAAATCAATCATTTTCCGCTAATTTAGCAACTAAAAGAATCTGATTAATATTTATCGAATTAATCTGTCAATGCCAGGCTTTTCTGTTATAATTGTTGCATAAAAATCGATTAGGAGAATTTTTATGCGTAAAAAAGATCGCCATGAATTAATCAAGCAAATCATAGCCACTCATTCTATTCGCAATCAAAGCGAACTGATGACCTATTTGGAGGAGCAAGGGGTTGTTGCTACCCAAGCCACGATTTCTCGCGACATCCGTGATTTAAAAATTGTAAAGACCATTGATGAAGATGGCAATCCACGTTTCGAACTGTTCCAAGAGCCTAATCAAACTTCGGATGATGAAGACACCAAACGTTTAGTTAGAATGATTGACGAAGTGATTATAAAAGTCGAACGTGTCCAATTCATGACAGTGATTCAAACCCTTCCTGACAACGCCAATCTTTTAGCAGCAGTCTTGGACGATTTATCCTTCCAATCAATTGTAGCAACGATGGCCAGCTTCGACACAATCATTATCATTTCAAGAACAGATGAGGATGCGCAACAAGTTGCAGCTTTCTTGAAAGATCCTCATTCTACAACCATTAATTGAGACAAAAGACGCCAAAAACGGCGTCTTTTCTTTATTAATTTTCTGGAATAATAAGCTCCCCAGCAATAATCCTTTCTTTTGCTTTTGCAACTGCTTTAGCAGCTTCGTCGGTTAATTGTCCATTCGTTAAATCCACTCCAGCTTCCTTAAGACCAAAAACTAAATGATCTCCACCAGGAAATTTCTGATTGTATCTAGCCTCAGCTATTTCTGATACTGCGGCACCAACATTTTTTAAGGTAGAGGTTAAGGTAAAATTATCCGATTGTCCTTCTGATGTCTGGTACTCACCTTCATCATTTTGATCACGATCCACGCCAATCACCCAGACCTTTTGAGTATTCTCCCGTTCATTGCGGGCTTTAGCCTCCTGAAAAACGCCCGCTCCAGTACTGCCAGCGGCCTGATAAATAATATCCGAGCCTTCCTCGTACATTGAAGAAGCCATTGCCTTTCCACGATCCGGTGCATCATAAGAGGCCGCATATCGGCTGTCAACAGCTATTTCCTTTTGCAAAGCCTTAGCCCCATCTTTTACGCCCTTTTCAAATCCTGTTTCAAAACGTTGAATCACCGGCCCTTCCATACCACCAATAAATCCCACTCGATTGGTTTCAGTTGTGTAGGCCGCGGCAATCCCGGCTAAATAAGCACTTTCTTGATCCTTGAAGGTAGCAGAAACGACATTTTTCTGGTTTTCAATTTCTCCATCCACTAAAGCAAAATCTAAATTAGGATTAGCTTCAGCTGCTTCCTTTATTGCATCGGCTTGTAGATAACTCAAACTGATAATCGTGTTGAAGCCATTCTCTACCGCCTGATTCACATTTGTACTATTGTCCTGAGGCTCATTCGTTTCTATATATAGGAAGTCTTTTTTCTCTTTTAATCCCTTTTCCTTGCCCCAGTCCTTTAATCCTTCCCATCCTGCTTGATTGAAGGAACGGTCGTCTACTCCACCAAAACCTAAAATTAGTGCAATTTTTGGCGCATCTTTTTCTTCTATAGTTTGCGCTTCTTTTTGTCCACAGCTAGCTAATAATAAAACCATACCAAGTAATAAACTTAAACGTAAAAACTTCATCAACAGGTCCCTCTTTCTCCTACTATATGTCTTGACACTTGTAACTGTCGATAAGTATACCATAGCCATTGTGTCTTGACACCTTTATTATTAAAAAGACCCTTAACATTGTTTACACAAACATAACAAACTTTATTTTATCTTTTCACAACCTTGATTATACCTTTACAAAGCTTCGCTATACTTCAATCAAAGGAAAGAACTTCCATTGAAATTCTATTGAAAGAGTAACAAAAAATACATTAAGGAGCTGATTATTATGTTGAGGCTGGAAAATATCTCTAAAAGCTTTCATCAAACTGCAGTTTTAGAAGAGATCAACTTAGAAATCAATACTGGAGAAATTGTGTCTATTTTAGGGCAGTCGGGATCAGGCAAAACAACATTGCTAAATATCATTTTAGGTTTAGAGGAGCCTAGCAGCGGGCAATTATTCTTTCGCGAAGAAGATATTACCCATACACCCATGGAGAAACGACCGTTTAACATCGTATTCCAAGACTATGCCCTATTTCCAAATTTGACTGCTTATCAAAATCTGACTTACGGCTTAAAGAATAAGAAAAATTGTTCTTCAGATGAAGAGGTTCAAGAATTAATCCAGTTATTAAATTTGGAAAAGCATCTAGATAAACCGATTCAGCAATTATCTGGAGGACAAAAACAGCGGGTTGCTTTAGGGCGGACCTTAGTCATGAAGCCTGATCTATTGCTGTTAGACGAACCATTAAGTGCACTCGATGGTGTGATCAAAGAATCCATTAAGGAGAAAATTCAGGAAATTGCTCGAAAGCTTGCTTTAACAATTATCATCGTAACCCATGATCCGGAAGAAGCTTTAACTATGTCGGACAAAATTGTCGTCCTTGACAATGGAAAAATCGCCCAGTGCAGTTCACCAGTAGAGATTATGACCCAAGCTTCCTGTCATTTTGTACAGGAATTTATCATTAATCAATTAGTGGTTAAACAACAAAACATTCAGCAAATTTTCCAACAGGCTTTGAAGCGGGCGGAAACATGAAAAAGGTTTGGTCATTAAAAAGAATAACCAGTGGTTTTATTCTGGTTTTCTTTCTCATCTTTTTAGTTTTACCGTTAGGAAAAGTAGTCATGACGGCTTTGTCAGTGGAGAATGGCACCCTAGTAGAAAGTCTAAAGCAGTTTTTTGATCAAAAGTGGCAGTTATCTTTTTTAAACAGTTTGAAATTTTCCTTGATTGCAGCCAGCTGTTCTACACTTTTAGGTTTCTTTCTTGCCTACGGAAATAATTTTACAAATGCCGGCAAACGCTTTTTGAAGGTTAATACTAGCATTTTACAGTTTCCTATGCTGCTGCCAACTATCACTTACGGTTTCGTTTTAATTTATGCTTTTGGCAAGCAAGGTCTCTGGACTAAATTGCTGCAGCATGAATGGTTCAATATTTATGGTTCAATTGGAATTTTATTAGGATTCATAATCTATACGCTGCCGCCTATTTTTCTTTTAATAAATAACTCTATGGCGTATTTGGACAACCGACTATTTATCGTTTCACGATTGATGGGGGATTCTTGGTGGCAGTCTTTGCATCGGACCGTACTTAGTCCCCTCTATCGCGTTTTAGCTGTCGCTTTTCTTCAAGGCTTTTTTATGTCCTTTACTGATTTTGGAATTCCTAGTGCAGTTGGTGGCCAAACACCCTTTATCACAACACTGCTCTACGACGGCTTTATGGGAACCATTCCTGATTTTCAATATGGCTCATTGGTTGCATTAACGATGCTCTTTCCTTCTATTATAAGTATTCTAATTTTGAATCATCTTCAGAAGAAAGTTGTTCGTTATGAGAAACCTCAAGCCTTGGTCTTAAAGAAGAATCGATTTAGAGATTGGGCTTTTCGCAGTCTCTTTATTCTGACGTCTACCTTTATTTTAGGAGTCTTTCTGATTCTGCTGGTTATTCCGTTTTTAACTAATTGGCCTTTTGATCTGCAGCCAACTTTACAGAACTTTGCAGCCTTTCTGCAGGATGATAGTTTATTGACTACCTTGAAGAATTCTTTACTAATGGCTTTGCTGACTGCTGCTATTGGTACAATTTTCGCTTATTTCGCAGCCTTAATGACTTCTAGAGAAAAGAAAATCTATAAGATTAATCAACTCATTGACAGTGTGTCAACTATCACCAATTCAATTCCCGGAATGGTTTTAGGGGTAGCCTATCTGCTGATTTTTTCCAGCAGCAGCCTTCATAACACGTTAATGATCTTAGTAATTGTAACAGTAGTTCACTACTTTGCTACTCCTTATCAAATGGCTAAAGAAGCTTTGCAAAAGATGAACCTTAACTGGGAAAACACCGCAAAATTGATGGGGGATCGATGGATTACCACCGTTTGGCGAATTTTAATTCCTAATTCTAAACTGACAATTGTCGATATGTTTTCCTATTATTTCTTTAATGCCATGGTAACAATTAGTGCGGTGGTCTTTTTAACCAGCGCCAATACAATGATTATTACCGCCAAGCTGAAAGAATTACAGCACTTTGGCCGGTTTAACGATATTTTCATGCTTTCTTTATTTTTGCTGCTGATTAATTTGATCATGCAGCTGCTTACTCAACTTATCAAAAGGAGATTAACAAATGAACAGAAAAAGAATTCTTGCTTTCCTTGGTTGTACCGCCTTAGCCCTATTATTAAGCGCCTGCAGCAACGGTAATGCTGCAAACGAAAAAGTCATCATCTACACCAATGCAGATGAAGAACCTGTCGAAGTAATCAAAGATGTTTTAGACAAGAATGGTTTTGAAGACAAATACACGCTTCAATCCTTTGGAACTTCTGAACTGGGCGGCAAATTATTGGCAGAGGGGTCCAATATTGAAGCAGATTTAGTAACGATGAGTACCTTTTACTTAACCAGTGCCCAAAAGAAAGAAGAAATGTTCAAGGATTTGAAACTGACGGTTGATCCGTTAAACGAAATCCCCGCCTATGCAGCACCTTTTACTGTACAGGAGGGAACAATTTTCTACAACACTGACATCATGAAAGAGCTACATCTGCCTGTTCCAAAAAGCTTAAAAGATTTGGCTGATCCTCAATATGAAGGTGTCTTGGCCATTTCTGACATCAAACAGTCTTCAACGGCTTGGCTGCTATTTCAAGCGCTCATTGATACTTATGGCGAAGATGAAGCTAAAACTATTTTAAAGGATATATATGCCAATGCTGGGGACCATCTAGAAAGCTCTGGTTCTGGGCCTATTAAGAAAGTTCGTTTAGGAGAAGTTGCTCTTGGATTTGGTTTGCGCCACCAAGCGGTAAAGGACAAAAACGAAGGACTGCCGATCGAATATGTGGAACCTGAGGAAGGAACCTATACCTTAACCGAATCATTAGCAATAATTAACAAAGGTGACGACACCAATCCTGAAGCTGAAAAAATGTTGAATACAATTATGGAAAAAGGACGAAGCGATTTACTGGCTATTTATCCTAGTCCTATCTATGACGGTGAAGAAGCTGATAGTATTCAAGTAGCAGACAACCAAAAAGTATTTCCTGAAGACTTAACAGCTGAATTGTTAGAGCAGCACCAAAAATTAGTAGATTGAGAGGCTTATCATGCATTATAAACTATTAACTCCAGGTCCTTTGACCACCACCATGACAGTGAAAAAGGCAATGCTGACTGATCAGTGCACTTGGGATCAGGACTATAAAGAAATCACCCAAGAAATCCGTCGGCGTTTACTAGAACTAGCTGAAGTTTCGGCAAAAGAATATACTACCGTTTTGATGCAAGGTAGTGGATCATTTGGTGTAGAAGCGGTCTTGAGCTCGATGATTACTTCCGAGGATCATCTGCTTATTTGCACAAATGGTGCTTACGGCCAGCGTATGGCAACCATGTGTCAGCGGCACAATATTACTCATACCATTTACCAAGTACCAGAAAATGACGTTCCTAAGGCGGAAGCTGTCCAAAAACTATTAAATGACTACCCAAGCATTTCAGCCATCGCAATGGTTCACAGTGAAACGACCTCAGGGATTCTTAATGAGTTAGATGAGATTGCTGCCATTGCCAAGGTAAACGATCTTTTGTTTATTGTCGATGCAATGTCCAGCTTCGGTGGGATTCCTTTGAATGTTTCAGAGCTGGACATTGATTTTCTAATTTCCAGCTCAAATAAATGTATTCAAGGTGTTCCCGGTTTTTCCTTTATCATTTGTAAAAAACATGAACTGGAAAAACGAAAAGGTCACGCTCGGACGCTTTCACTAGACTTATATGATCAATATCAGGTGATGGAAAAAGACGGGAAATGGCGATTCACCTCCCCTACTCATACCGTACTAGCTTTCTTGCAAGCTCTAAAGGAATTAGAATTGGAAGGTGGGATCGAGCAGCGTTATTTACGCTATTTAACCAATAATCATCTATTGCGACAAAAAATGAGTGAATTAGGTTATGAGACGTTTATTCAGAAACATCAGGGACCGTTTATTACCTCATTTCTTTATCCTAAAAATCGACCATTTAATTTCAATAACTTTTATCATCATCTGAAGCATAACGGGTTTGTGATTTATCCAGGAAAAATCAGCGACCACGACTGCTTCCGCATTGGGAATATCGGCGAAATATATCCGGAAGATATTCATCGCTTAGCAGAGATCATTGAAAAATATTCGGAGGTAGCTTATGTCAGTTAAAACAATTATTTTTGATTGGGCTGGAACAACCGTTGATTTCGGTTGTATGGCCCCAGTAATTGCCTTTAAAAAGGCTTTTGCCGAAAAAGGTATTACCCTATCCCTTGACGAAATTCGTGAACCCATGGGTAAATTAAAACGGGAACATATTAAAATCTTACTGGATCTCCCTTCTGTTCAGGAACAATGGCTGAATACTTATCAACAGTTACCCCAAGCTGTTGATGCCGAAGCTCTTTATAAACGATTTGAAGCTTTCCTTTTTGAGGATTTAGCTGAATATTCAACATTGAAGCCAGAAACAGCTGAGGTTATTCAGCAACTACAAGCAAATGGATTTAATATTGGATCAACCACCGGTTATACAAGCGAAATGATGAAAGTTGTCACCGAGGCTGCCAAAAAATCTGGCTACCAGCCAGATTTTATGATCACTCCTGATGCAGTGGGCAATTTAGGGAGACCTTATCCCTACATGATCTATCAAAACATGCAATACTTTAAAAATCAGTCTGTAACAGAAGTTGTAAAGGTCGGTGATACTATCACCGATATTCAGGAAGGAAAGAATGCAGGTGTGTTCACGATTGCCGTTGTAGAGGGCAGTTCAGAAATGGGCTTATCCTTAGAAGAATATACTAGTTTGTCAGTGTCAGACAAAGAGCAGTTAATACAAAAGGTAATGGATCGTTTTTATCAAGCTGGCGCTGACCTTTGCATTCTTAACTTGACGGAGCTTTTAGATTATTTTATCCATGATAAAGAGTTATTGGGAAAAGGGAGTGTATCCGTTTAATAAATAAAACCCGCACATCCGTTAAAATGTGCGGGCTATTTTCTATTTCAATGTATTCTTCATCATCGTTAATAAGGTTTGAACATCTTCTGGTTTAGTGTCACCAGTAGCCGGATCAATAATAGAACTGTACACATGAGGGATAATTTTCTTTACTCCTGCGTCTACAGCAATTTGCACGATTTCTTCAAAGTTGGTTAAATCAATCCCACCCGTTGGTTCTAAGTAAAAATCATATTCCGCACAGGCTTTAGCAACCGCTTGATATTCTTCCTTGTGAGCCAAGCCCTTCATTGGGAAGTACTTAATTGAACTGCCTCCCATATCTTTTAACAGCTGAATAGCGGTCTCAATCGGTACCTCACCACTTGGCGCCTGTGAACTTAAAGGGCCTGTTGCAATATTGACATAACCAACCTTACCAGTTGGTGAAACCAATCCATTGATTACCGTATCTTTTTGTCCCAAAAGTGCCCGAGAAGTTCCTACTCCAGTAAACACTTGGTTGACGTGCTGTGGTTGCAACACCGCTGAGATACGAGAAACCATTTGACTTTGGTTAGGATCACCAGCGCCTAAGCCAACAGACAACGCGTTATCTGTTGCATCCTGATATTTTTTCATATCCTCGATCGCTGCTTCATCGGTAGCATAATTCTTAGAAAGCACTCCTAAGATCACGTGTCCTTCAGCCGCTTCATAACACTCTTTTGCATTTTCTACTGAATTTGCTAAAACATTTAAGCAAATTCGTTCTTCTAAATAGTTTGGGATCAATGACATGTTTTATTCCTCTTCCATAATTTCTTTTAATCGTTGAACGATAGCATCCATTTCTAGCTGATTGACTGAACGAATATCAAATTCGATGATGCCATTATTGGCTTGATATTCTCGAGTATAGATCGCCGGATCAGACATTTTAAGCTCATTAATAACCTGTTTAGCTGTCTTCTTACCTTCGACCTTCAAGCTAGCTCGATAGATATCACGTCCAGCGCCATCCTGAACAACCGCAGCCTGCAACCCAGATAACTGATTAACCGCCTCAATGAATGGCGCTAAACGTTCTTTCATGCTGCTGCCGGATTCGCTGCCGTTACTTAGGTAGTCCTCTACAGCCTGAGTAAATCCTAGAATATTATCTTTACCGATTTTCATTGCTCGGCCGATTCCTTTGCTTTGCAGCCGAACCCATTCTACATACTGACTTTTCCCAATAACTAGCCCTGCACTCGGTCCTTCAATCGCCTTAGCGCCAGAGTAAATGACTAAATCAGCACCTGCTTCGATGTATTGAAACAGATCCTCTTCAGCTGCTGCATCTACGATCAAAGGGAGCTGATGACGATGAGCCGTCTCGGCTGCCTCTTTTACTGTCAGCATGCTTTTTTGAACAGTATGATGACTCTTGATGTAAAGAATTGCTGCTGTTCTTTCGGTAATCATCATTTCGATGTGTTCTGGTGTACACATATTGGCATAGCCAGCTTCAACCAACTGACCGCCACCTAAATCAACCATTGTTTCTACTGGTGTTCCATAATCAACATTGTGCCCTTTTGGTAAAATGATTTCTCGTTTCAGCACACGATCAGTGTAGGGGTGATACACATGGTACATATCCCCTTTTCCAATAACTGCTGCTACTGACTGAGCAATTCCTGCTGAAGCGGAAGAAACAATCTGAGTGTCCTCTACCTTAAGTAAACTAGCTAAATATTTCCCGGTTTGAACGGCCAGCTCGCTCATTTCGAAAAAATGTTCTCCTCCAAAACGCTGTGCTGCCATTACCGATTCTGAAACCTTTGATACACCAAGAATTGTCATTCGACCAGAAGCATTAATTACTTGCTTCAGGTTGAATTTATCATAGCTGATTGTCATAGCTTACGCCTCCAATAATTGTCTGCACTGGAATAATTTGCTGCTTCGCCTGACGAAGATTACCATTAGAATCCACTAATTCTTTTTCTTCATCCACCAGCTTAAAGATAGTAAAATCCGCATCAGCTCCTGGTTCAATCCGACCTTTTTGCAACAAATGATACTGATCAGCTGCTGCTTTAGTGATTTTCTCAATAATCATTGGCCATGAATAACCCACGGTATGCAGTTTTTCTAAAGTAGTTGCTAAGTCAAAAACAGGACCGTTCGTACGATTGCGAATATAAATATCAGTACTGATTGTATTAGCCAGCATGTTTGCTTTAAAAGCCGTCTCAGCAACAGTGAAATTAAAGCTGTCGGTGCCATGACCAATATCAAACAAGACGCCATCACGGTAAGCTTGCCAAACAAATTCTTTAATTTTTCCAGTTGTTGCATCCATTATACCGTTAGGCTTGCCATTGAAACAATGAGTAAGAATATCACCTTTGCTCATAACATCCAAGATTTCATCTAATTCAGGCGGTGCAGACCCTATATGCACCATTAAAGGAAGCTGTTGATTCTCGGCTTGAATTTCTTTAGCCAGTTTCAATGGCGTTATTCCATTATCACCGATAACTGTTTTACTCATGCGGGCTTTGATACCGATAATGAAATCTGGAAGCTCAGCGATTACTTGCTTCACTAAATCCGCTTGAACCTTCGTTAAGTCAGCCAGTTCATCTTGCTCCACAATGCCAAACTTAGAAATATTCAACAAAGCATAAACATTGGTTTTGGCTTCTTTGGCTAGTTCGTAAAAACGAGCGATGTTTTCTGCTCCAGTTGTTCCAGCATCAACGACCGTTGTCACTCCTTTTTCAACGCCAATCTGGTCTGGATAATCGTAATACAAATTCATTTCTTGATAACAATGAACATGACTGTCAATCCAGCCTGCCGAGAAGTAATTTCCATTTAAATCAATTACCTCTCGCCCATCGGCCTGAATAGTTTCCGCTACTTCGATTATTTTACCCTCTGCAAAAACAACTTCGCAGGATTCTCCTGTAATCAAACGCCCATTTTTCAATACTACTTCCGACATTGATTTTCCTCTTTTCCTATTGTTCCAAGGTTACTGGGAATAAAGCACCTAGAATCATCGCACCTAGAATCGCGCCACCAGCAATCGGTTTTTTCCATTTGTAGAAGATAATCGCGCCAATCGTTGAACCAATCCCAATTGGAATAGAAGCAGAAGCAGCACTCAAAATGATTAGCGGTCCCAAGAAACGACCAGACTGATTACCAGCCCCCATCATAATATCTGCCCCAAAGGTTGAATTAGATTGATTAATCGTAAACTTACGAATCAAAATAATGATTCCGCCTACTATTAATCCCAGTGCTGCACCGGTTAAAAGTGCCAGCGGGAAGCTCTTAATCGGTGCATCAATTCCCATCGACAGGAAGATGGCTGGAATACCAATACCTAGTCCCGTTAAAATCGAACCACCCAAGTCCAAGATTCCGACTAGTGAACCTTCCAGAATTCTGGCAAATAGGAAACTAGCACCGAATGCGGCTGCCGCTCCATAAGAACCACCATCTAATCCGGCTTTTAGCATTGCAACGATTGACACTTCATTAAATGCCCCCACACCATACTCAACATACATATGCGTCCCTGTAAATACAGCGGAAGACATTAGCCCTACTAAAATTGGAAAGGCCCAATCACCAAACCAAAAACTTTTCTTTTTCTGTTCTTCTGTTAGTCCTGTAAATTCCATTTTTTAAAAGCCCCCTATTCTACTGTAAAGACATCATGTAAGTTGTTTAACCAGTTTGGCGCATCCAAACGGAAGCTTTCCAGCATTTGCAAGTCGAAACCGCGGAAGAAGCCGCTGAATACAAAGAGCAAAATTGCTGCTGTTAAGATAACCTTAGTGATTCTAGTCCAGCCTTGTTCGTCCACACCTTTACCAACTAAGATCCCCAAAACAACACCTGGTACCGCATTCCCCATAATCATCTGTGCAATAGCTCCAAATAATGTTCCCCAAAATCCAGAACGTTTGCCTGCATCAATCGCAGCCAACCAGAATAACACTGGCATTACGATGTTAATCAAAGTAGTTGCTGCCGGTACTAATACTGCTACAGCTGTTACCTGCAATGCTTCTGGAATTGCTGCCGCGGTTGTGTTTAAGAAAGCAACTAACAGCATTCCGATAATTGCACCAGAAATTCCCATCTTTTTAGGGTTGTGCATGGTTTCTTCTACATTTTTGTTTTTAACTAGTAATGCGGCGGTTGCCCAGTTAGGAATAACTCGATGAGTAACATCCTGTGTGAAGGCTCCTGCTCCTACTGCTGATGCCCAGGCATTGAAGAAAAATCCTAGCCCAAAAGAAAAGTGTGAAGCCGGATCGCCTTCACAGGCATTCATTTCCCCTAACGTTCGAAAGGCACCTAATCCTTGAGTACTTGGCGCATGAAACATTCTTGCTGCTCCTGCACCAGCAGCAAAGCCTAACAAACCACCGATAACTAATGATTTCAATAAAATAATTACAAATTCCACTTCGTCTCACCCTCTTACACTTTTTTTGATAAAAATGGTACATTCACTGCATCTGGCGCTGCTTGTTTGACCGTTTCAAAGGGAACCGAAGCCATGTCAATCATCAACAGCTCCACTTCAACGTTCAATTTAACACTATAATTTACTCGTTCTCTGGGAAAGAAGAAAAACAAGAAGCGCTCCGTATATTGTTGCTCTTCAGCAGCAAGTACAGTGACCGACTTAGGCTCAATTCTCAAAATCACGTCTGAGGTTCCTTTGAGCACTTGCTTTTGTACTTGATTTAAGGCATCTGAAAAGGCTGCTGCTTTTGTTTCTCCTCGTCCGTTAACGGTAATCATTTGTTGCTTTTTCTCTGTCGTGTTCACTGTACTTGCTCCTTTTTTATTCTCCGTATTTTTTAATGTAGGCTTCTGTTAACCGTTTGCCTAATTCTTCTTGGTCCATAAAACCAAAGCCTAAAACAGTGTTGCCATCTTCAATAGCAGTTACGCCTTCTTCGATTGAACGCATACCGTGACGTTCAGTGTAACCATACTTAGTAGCCGCTGTTAATGCCCCTGCTCCACCGCTTCCACAAAATGAAATACCCAAATCAGCATTTTCCTGCTGCATTACATCACCTAAACGCATATCCGCACCCATACCTGGAACAACAACTGCTCTACCTCCAGCTGCTTCTACTCCTTTTGCCACGTTTTGTCCTTTACCTAATCGATCTGCAATCACTACTGTAATCATTTTGCTTCCTCCTCGTTTTGTTTTGCACTTTCAAAGTGAATAGATAATACATAGATTTCGTCTTTTGGTAATTCGCCAACTTTTTTAACTACTAGCTGAGAAATCAGCATTGCTTCCTCTGAAACTTCTGAAAACATCGCTGGATCAACTTCTAAAATTGCCCGTTTTTCTTTTTCTCGAATAACCATTTCACTTAAATGATTAATCAAAATGGTCCATTGAAGATCTGTTGGATAAATTTGCTTGTCTTCCAGCAAGTGTGCTGTATAGTCAACAACCTCCTGCAGCTCCTTTTTATAAGGATTACTTTGCAGAATTTTTTGGCTTTCTTCAGTTAATTGCATTTCGGTCCTCCTTTCTATCTGTTGTCGACATAATTAAACAGTGCAGTTAATTCTGCCTCATTAACAGCTAAATCATTTTCAGAAAATAATTGTTCTGCTTGCTTGAATAGCGTTTGATTCAATAAAAGAATATCAGGATTTACATTGCCTTCCAGTTGGTATTGATGTTTAAACATGATTCGATGAACCATTAAAAAGACATGCAATAAGAAGGCCTCTTCAGTTTCGCGCTTCAACAGTTTGCCAAAGATTTTTTTCAATCCCTCATAAATGACGTACCCTTTTAAAATTACTTCTCTGGATAACTCTTCCGAACTTAACTCAGGAATCCGTGAGACCGGATTGGAAAGTGTTCGTTTTTCTCCCAGTGTTTGTCGTGTAAACCGTTTGATGTTTTGAATATCCTCTTTTGAAGGAATTGCATTTACCTTAATCGTTGGGCAATTCAAATCCTCCATTGGAAAAATACTGATAACTAAATCTGGCTTGTATTTTTTGATGACGCTAGCTGCATTTAGTACCGAAGCAAAACATACAATCTCGACATTAGGGATCTCCTCTTCCATCTTTTGCTGAATCAGATTAGTTACTCCTAATCCTGTGGAACAGACATACACAACTCGAGCAACTCCTTGCTCAAATTTTTCCTTTTCAAAATAAACTAAGAAGTGCAGCGCAATATAAGCAATGAAAGAGTCATTAATCAGTTGTTTTGTGGCCGGCATCTGAGCACAGGCCTTTTCAATAGCCGTAAATAACTGTGGATGCAAAGACTTAATATCTTCAACAAAGGGATTATACTCATTAGGATAAAGATGCCGTTTGCCTAGTCGTAGAGATAAATGGGCAAATAAATTGGTTACTAATTGCGCATCATCGCTAAAGGATACCTTCAATTCTTCTGAGATACTGTGAACCAGTTGAATTGTCAGCTTCAAAATATCTTCTTGATCATTTTCTTTGGCACGATCGCTGCAAATATACTCATACTCATCTTTGAACAGCGGCAAGTCATAAACACTGAAAACTGCGTGCATCAACATCATGGGTATATCCTGCTTTTTTAACAATTCTTGTGCATTGCTCATCATAGTAAATGTACCGATTGAATGGTTTAGCTGTAGGCGGCAAACGGAAATCGCCACTCTAAAGGTAATCGCTAACAATTCAGCATAATCAAACTCGTTGGTAACTATTGGGTCTAACAACTGCGCGGTTTGTTGGACAACTACTTGGTACACTTCGTAAAAAGGTAATCCTTTTCCAATGTGAATTGGCTGTTTAGGCTGATCATGGTTAGTTAATCTGTTCATGATTTGATAGATATCGTATTCTGTAAGGTTGTGATGCAAAAGATAATCCATCAATGAACGACAATTCTCTTCCGAACCAGTTAACCAAATCCCTTGTCCGCTTTGTCGTTTCAGCTCTAGCTGATAGGAAGCAATAAACAGCTCTACCTTTTCTAAATCAGTAACGACAGTATTTTTTGAAACACCTAACCAGTCGGCTAATTGGTTAGTTGTCGTAGCCTCTTCGGTAAACAACAGCATTAATGCGATTTGTTCTACCCGCAATTTCTGATCAGGAAAAATCTCAAAACGTTCCTCTTCCAATAACTCGTTTTTTAAAGTTAGCCGTTGAGTTTTGGTTAATTCAAACCATAGGCCTTTACTTCGTTGAGCATGAAGTATAATCTCTCGATCATTCAACCAGAGACGAATATTGTCCAAATCATATTTAATTGTGCGCACGCTTACTTGAAAATATTCGGCTAGTTCCTTCGTAGTTAAACTATCTTCATTTTCCAGCAGCCGTAGTAAAACTTTAATTTCTCTTTTTGATAATTGCATCCTGCTTTAGCTCCTTACATGTGTAACTATAAGTTCATATAGAAAGTCGTGCAATACAAACCTATTGCACTTTGGTAAGTGCAATGACCTTCCTTTTAATTAAAAAAAACTGACCAAAAGTATCGTTTTTAATGAAATAGATTGACGAAAACCCTATTAAAACAACTATCAACAAATGATTAATTTCACTAAGTTGTCCTCACCTAATTTACTACTTGCACTAACGAAATGGGAAGTTCATTTTATTTATTTTTTGAAAAATTATAGAAAAAAAGCAATCAAGAAACTGTCCTACTCACAAAAAGTTCAATCTTTTCGCGAGTTTTTGCGTTTCTCGACTGCATTTATTTCCACTTATATTTTGTTAATTATTTGATAAAACCTGACTGGTAACAGCTAAGAACCGTTCTAAAAAGGCAAGACTGTCCACTGATAATCCAACGGTTGCCATTTTTACCGGATTGTTTAAAGCAGTCAGTTCTCCAATCGTTCTGCCGACAGAGGGGCCTGCTGTTTCAACAGTCAAGTTAATTGGCAAGACCTGCGTCAATATAGCAGGATTTAAAGCAACTTCTACTGCTAGAGGGTCGTGCAAGGCACCACCAAATTCTTTTTCACTGTATTCATTTGTATAATAGTAAGAGGTCATTTCAGCAATAGCCTGCGCCGCTTTCGTCGGAATATTTGACCATTGTTCGATATCTCTTTGTGTAATCATAGTCTGAAGGGTTACATCCAGCCCCACCATCGTGAAGGGCACACCACTGTTGAAAACAAATTTTGCTGCTAAGGGATCGTTTAAAATATTCGCTTCAGCAAATGGAGTCAAGTTGCCCGGAACAGTTAGAGCCCCAGCCATCATAACAATATGACCAACTTTGCTTATGGCCTCAGTATCCTTTTTGATTGCTTCAGCTAGATTAGTAAGAGGACCAGCTGTGACAATCGTCAAATCGTTGCCATAAGTTTTGGCAGCTCGCAAAAAGAAGTCAACCGCTGATTCTGTGTTTCTTGTCTCCTTGCTTTCAGGAAGCTTAACATTTCCAACACCATTGAAGCCATGCACCCGATGTAGATCATCTGTTGTTTGGTATTCGGTTGCTCCCCAAGGAAAAGCAGCTCCTTCAAAAACTGGTATATGTTGGCTATTTAACAATGACAATAAATTTAAAGTATTCGATGTAGCTTGTTCTATTGTTACATTTCCAAAGGTTGTAGTTACTCCAATTACTTCTGCTTCTGGATGTCCTAATGCATAAGTTAATGCTAAAGCATCATCGATTCCCGTATCTAAATCTAAAATTAATTTCAAGCTGGTTCCCCCTCATCGTTTAAAAAGACCATCTCTTAATTGAATGAGATGGTCGTAAATTTTACATCTTGTTTGGCGCATGAACACCTAACAAACGCAAATCTTCTTTTAGTATAGTTGTCACTGCATAAACCAACGCTAAACGAGCTTCTTTTTGTTCATCCTCTACTAAAATTTTAGTATGAGCATAATACTTATTGAATGCTTGCGCCAATCTCAATGAATGCTTAGCAATAACAGAAGGTTCATATTGCTCCGCTGCTTGAGATACTATATCAGGGAAAGCTTGTAATAGTTTGATAATCTCCCAGCTATCTGCATCATTTAAGCTATACGACACCGTTGTACTTGGAGTAAATTCAGCTTTGTCCAAAATCGTCATTGCTCTTGCATGAGTGTATTGAACATACGGCCCAGTTTCTCCTTCAAAACGAACCACTTCATCCAATTCAAAATCAAAATTGTTTAAGCGGTCATTTTTCAAATCATGGAAAATAACGGCTCCTACACCTACTTGGCGAGCGACTTCCTCTTTGTTTGGCAAATCTGGATTTTTCTCAACAATTTGTGCCAACGCTGATTCCGTTGCCTCATTCAATACTTCCTCTAGTAAAATGATTTTACCTTTACGAGTAGAAAGCTTTTTACCGCCTTGTGTAATCAATCCAAATGGAATATGCTTCATGTCATCAGACCAGTCAAAGCCCATTTCCTTTAAGACAGCCTTCAACTGTTTAAAGTGAATGCTTTGTTCATTTCCTACAACATATAATGATTTCACAAAATTGTAAGTTCGTTTACGATAAATTGCTGCTGCTAAATCCCGCGTAATATATAAGGTTGCACCATCTGATTTTTTAATCAAAGCTGGATTTAAGTCGTAGTTAGTCAGATCAACAATTTCGGCACCCTGATCTTCTTTTAGTAAATGCTTTTCTTCCAGCATAGTGACCACTTCATCCATTTTATCATTGTAGAAGGCTTCACCATTGTAAGAATCGAAGCGAACTTCCAACATGTCGTAGATCTTGTTAAATTCTTTTAAAGACTCGCTGCGGAACCATTTCCACAACTCGACTGCTTCCTCGTCATTTTCTTCTAATTTTTTGAACCAAGCTCGCGCTTCGTCTTCTAATGTTGCATCATTTTCTGCTTCTTCGTGGAATTGAACATACAAACGTAACAATTCACTGATTGGTTCAGCCTTTACCTTTTCTTCTGATCCCCATTTTTTATAAGCTACAATCAATTTACCAAACTGAGTACCCCAATCGCCTAAATGGTTAATTTTTATTGGTTGATAACCAACCTTACTTAAAATTAAACTGATAGAATTTCCAATGACCGTTGATCTTAAATGGCCCATTGAAATAGGCTTTGCAATATTTGGTGATGACATGTCAATAGTTACATTTCCATTATTGCCAATAGTACTAGATCCAAATTGACTGCCCGCTTCAATAATTTCTTTTAGTACATCACCTGAAACGGCCTCTTTCTTCATAAAGAAATTTAAATAAGGTCCGACTACCTCAACCTTTTCAAAATGTTCTGGACTAATTTTTTCAGCCAAATCCGCAGCAATCTGCTGTGGTGCTTTGCGATAGATTTTAGCCAAAGAAAAAGCTGGAAAAGCTACATCCCCATGATCTGCCGATTTAGGATTTTCTAATAAACGTGCCACATCTTCTTGTGTTAAATCCTCTTTGACTACTTCGTAAACTGCCTGTGCTACGATCTCTTTGTTGTTCATCCTATTTCCTCCTTAAGCATAAAAAAAGTCCCTGATGAAGCTTCCTTCATCAGAGACGAGATTTTCCCGCGGTACCACTCTTTTTGTCTTTACGACCTGCTTTACTATAACGGTAGCTGCCGTTTCATCTCCAAAGTGCGCCATCTATCGTAGTTTACCTGGCTCACACCTGCCCAGACTCGCTAAAAAACTGCCTAATAGACTTCTCTTTTTCATCGATGAAATCATTTATCTGGCTTTCATAGTACCAGATAGCAGCAAGAAGTCAAGACTAAACTGCAGGGATGAAAAGATTTCCTAAAGTTGCAGCCATTACCGCTTTGATTGTATGCATACGATTTTCCGCCTGCTCAAATTGATGAGCATAAGCTGCTCGGAAAACTTCATCAGTCACTTCCATTTCTGCAAGGCCATAATTTTCCTTAATTTCCTGAGCAACTTCTGTTTCTATATCATGGAAGGCGGGCAGACAATGTAAAAAGATCGTTTCATCCTTACCCGTTTTGTCTACCATCGCTTGATTAACTTGATAAGGCAGCAGCAGCTCGATACGTTTTTTAAATTCTGCTTCTTCCCCCATCGATACCCAAACATCAGTATAAAGAACATCTGCTCCTTTTACACCTGCATCAATATCAGCAGTAATTAAAATTTTGGCCCCTGACTCCGTCGCATAACTTTGTGCTAGGTCAACTAATTTAGATTCAGGAAAAAGCTCTTCCGGAGTTACTATGTGCGTGTTAACACCTAAGATTGCTCCAGTAATCAACAAGGAATTCGCCACGTTGTTCCGTCCATCACCAACATAGGCTAGTGTAAGACCTTCTAATTTACCAAATTGTTCTTTCACAGTTAAGAAATCAGCCAGCATTTGGGTGGGATGCCATTGATCAGTCAGGCCATTCCAAACTGGGACACCTGAAAATTCGGCCAATGCCTCTACCGCTTCTTGTGAAAAGCCACGATATTCGATTCCATCAAACATACTACCCAATACCTTAGCTGTATCTTCTACCGATTCTTTTTTACCTAATTGAATATCGTTTTTGCCTAAATATTCAGGATGTGCACCTAGATCAATTGCTGCTGTCGTAAAAGCAGCTCGTGTTCTAGTAGAAGTCTTCTCAAATAGTAACGCGATATTTTTCCCTTCCAAATAACGATGGCTTATGTTTTGCTTTTTCATTGACTTTAAATGCGCCGCAAAATCAATCAAGTATAGTAATTCCTCTTTTGTAAAATCCTTTTCTTTTAAAAAGCTCTTCCCTTGAAATACTGAATTCATCCTGTTCCTCCTTTTGCATATTTAAACGTTATATGTGAAATATACTTATTTTTATACATAATACCGGATAATTCTAAAAATAGCAATGCCTCTTTTCAATCTTCTGATTTTCCTCTATTATAAGAGGGTGCATTTAAAATCGGGCTTTTGCTCGGACTGGTTCGGAAACTTCCCAGAATAAAAAACTAAGAATCTCAACAAAGGAGGTAGGAAAAAATGCAACAAGTAATTATTGATTGCGACCCAGGGATCGATGACGCCCTAGCTTTAGAATATGCAATCAAGTCAACAGAATTAGATGTCTTAGCTATCACTGTTGTTGCCGGAAATGCTCCAGTGGATATTGGCGTAGACAATGCTTTCAAAGTACTAGAGCGTTGTGACCGTTTAGATATTCCGGTTTATCGTGGCTCTGAGGCACCCCTTAAAAGGTCTTACGTGTCTGCACAAGATACCCATGGCATGGATGGATTAGGCGAAAGTGGTATTAACCGACAATCCACGGTTCAACCACAAGAAAAAACTGCTGAAACATTCTTAGCCGATTTTTTTGCTAAAAAACGTACAGTCGGTGTTTTAGCTTTGGGACCCTTAACTAACATTGCTTACGCTATACAGCTTAATCCTAAGCTAGGTCAAAATATTCAGCGCTTTGTTACCATGGGCGGCACTTACAAAAGCCACGGAAATTGTTCACCAGTTGCAGAATATAATTACTGGTGTGATCCCGATTCAGCCAAGTTAGTCTATGAAAGCCTAGGCAAAATAATTGAAATGGTTGGATTAGATGTAACACGGGAGATCGTTTTTAATCCCACAATCTTAGAATATTGTCGCCGCATCAATCCAGATACCTATGACTATTTACGAAAGATTACTAAGTTCTATTTTGATTTTCATTGGCAATATGAGCACTTGTTAGGTTGTGTCATCAACGATCCGTTGGCAGTCGCTTATTATATTTCTCCAGAAATTTGCGATGGCTTTGAAAGCTATACAACTGTGGATACTGAAGGCATCAGTGTGGGTCAGACTCTAGTAGATCGTTACAACTTTTGGAAAAACAAACCAAATTCTAAAGTTTTAGAAACTGTTGATACTAAAAAATTTTTCACTCAGTTTTTAACCGTCCTTTTAGATGCACCAGAAGCAATAATTGCTTCTGATCTAAACCTATTAAAGTTAGGATGAGACGAATGAAAAAGCAAGCTCCGCGTTTAACAATTATCGCTTTAGCAATCGCTTTAAATATCGTATTAGGAAATTTAGCACTTTTCCTACGCTTACCAATTTATCTAGATACAGTGGGTACTATTTTGGCCGCAACCATCTTAGGACCCGTGGCTGGCATTATTACCGGTCTGTGCAGTGCCTTATTCACTGGCATAACTTCTGATTTGTTTTCTCTGTATTTTTCTCCTGTTCAACTATGTATTGGTTTGATGTCTGGGATTTTGCTTCATAATAAAAGAACCAGCTGGTCATTGCCATTGAAGGCTTTGTTAATTACACTGCCCGGAACATTGATAGCTGCTTTGATTACTGTCCTTCTTTTTGGCGGAATTACCTCTTCAGGCTCTAGTTTACTGGTTCAAGTGATTCATGGACTAGGAGTTAATCAAACCTTGAGTGTTTTTTTGGTTCAAATCGGTACGGATTATTTGGACAAATTATTAGCAGTTAGCTTAGTGATTAGTGCAGTAAAAGCTCTGCCACGTTACCGGAAAATTGTTTCTTAAATAAAAAGCTGGTACCTTCATCCATTTTAGATAAAGGTACCAGTTTTTTTATTAAATGTGTTGAAAAGCTAAACTTGGAACAGCATTTAAGTCCATTTCGGCCACGTGCTGTTTTTTCAATTCTACATGTGCTGCAGCTCCAATCATTGCTGCATTATCTCCACATAATTTCAATGCTGGGATAACCAAATCAATCCCTGGTAATTCCTCAGCCAAAGCTTGAGTCATCCCTTCACGCAAGCCTTGATTAGCAGCTACTCCGCCAGCAATCACCAATTGTTTGACTGGATAGGTTTGACAAGCACGGATGGTTTTGGCTACCAGCACTTCCACTACACTAGCTTGGAAGCTGGCTGCTAAATTAGCAATATCTAAAACTTCGCCACGCTGTTCAGCATTATGTACCAGGTTGATAAACGCACTTTTCAATCCACTAAAGCTAAAATCAAAATTATCTTCTTTCAGCATCGCTCGGGGAAATTTATAAGTATCTTCACCTTGATGAGCCAACTGATCCAGTTCTTTGCCGCTAGGATAGGAAAGTCCCAAGACCCGACCGACTTTATCATAAGCTTCGCCTGCTGCATCATCCCGGGTCTCACCAATAATTTCGTACGAACCGTCTTCAACCATATAGACTAATTCAGTATGCCCGCCACTGACCAATAAAGCCATCAAAGGAAATTCCAATGGTTGAACTAACCGAGCAGCGTAAATATGTCCTGCCATATGGTTTACTGGAATTAGCGGTAACCCATGAGCCCATGCAAAAGCTTTTGCTGCACTTAAGCCAATTAGAAGTGCACCAACCAGGCCTGGGCCATAAGTTACTGCTACAGCCTGCAACCGATCCGGGGAAATTCCCGCCTCCTCAAGTGCTTCATCTAAGCAAAGAGTAATTTGTTCAACATGATGGCGGCTAGCCACCTCTGGAACCACTCCGCCAAAGCGGCGATGGCTGTTAATTTGTGAAGCAACAATATTTGATAGTACAATTTCACCATTTTGGATCACAGCCACACTTGTTTCATCACAGCTGCTTTCAATAGCTAATATATATTCATTCTTATCCGTAGGTGTTCCCTGCCTTCCATTTCATAATAAGTGCATTTTCTTCTGGTGAATGATAATAATTTTTCCTTTCACCGATTACTTGGAAATGCATTTTTTCATAAAGACAACGTGCAGCCAAATTGGAAGCCCGCACCTCTAAAAATATCTGTTGAATCTTTTCGATATCCGCATGCTCAAAAAGCTGATTAAACAATTTTTCAGCTAGTCCCTGCCGTTTGTAATCAGGCAACGTTGCGATATTGGTAATTTCGATTTCATCTAGTACCTGATGAAATCCTAAAAAAGCAATAGGTGTAGAGTTTCCCTCCAACAAATAATGACTATGCGTTTGCTGCAGATCCGTTAGAAACTCCGTGACGGTCCAAGGAGAACTGCCACCATACGCAGCAGCATTAATTTGCCACAACTGCTGTGATAATTGGTTTAAATCAAGGTTATTGCTCATTTTTCTTCCTTTAAATGCTTGACCATTTCTAATGCGTCTTCATTATTTTCGATATAGTAATTTCTTCGGATCTTATGTCCTTCAAAACCTAAGCGACGATACAAACGCTGAGCATCTTTATTACTAATGCGTACTTCCAAAGACATCGTGATACAGCCTTTTATTATAGCGAACTGTTCCACTTCGTCAATCAAAAAGGTTCCTAAACCCTTGCCTTGAAATACTCGCTTGGTAGCCACATTGGTAATATGGGCATCGTTCCCAACTAAACGAGCCCCGATAAAAGACACTAGTTCTTCCTGATAGGTTAAACAAACATATAAATGAGGAATCGGCGAATGTATTTCTGCCAAAAAAGCACTCTTAGTCCAAGGCACTTCACCTAAATAAACGTCCTTTTCCAATGCAATCAATTCTTTAATGTCATAATCAGCAATACTTCGCAGCAGATACTCTTGCTCCTTTATGTTGACCGTACGAGCCACAAAAGGCTGCTGCTTACGTTTCACCACCGTGCGGATCAGGCCGCTAAATTTTTTCAACATAATTCTCGTCCCCTGGCTGATGCGTTTGCAGCCACTTCTCCTCCGCTTCTACCCGCTTCAAATACGCTGGGACAAAACCTTGAACATCTGCTATCGGTTCAGCATAGCTGCCCAGTTGTCCTAACGTAACACCGTTGGGAAGATTTATTCGGTCATCTACTTTAATTTCAGCAGTAGGAAGTGCTGCTCGAATCTGTTCTGCAAACTTTTCAGTTTCACCAACAAAAATTGCAGTCTCCTTGATTTCACTCAATAAACTTTCTAATGCTATATGTTGATCACTGATAATCGTATTTAGTTGCCCGTTTTCCCATTGGTAAACGCCAGTATATACATTATTCCTGCGAGCATCCATAATTGGAACAATCAAACGAGAATCGTTTGTATTAGCAGCCAATGATTTTAAGCTGGAAACACCAACTAGTTCTATGTCTAAAGTATTAGCTAATGTTTTAGCAGTTGTCACCGCAATCCGAATTCCTGTATAAGAACCTGGTCCTTGAGCTACGACAATACGATCCAAATCCTTTGGTGTCAAACCACTCACTTTCATCACGTGTTCAATGGCTGGCATCAAAGTTAAGCTGTGATTCATCTTGCGGTTCAGCTGAAATTCTGCAATTGTTTGCTGATTTTCTAAAACTGCCACAGCTAAAGTTTGATTCGACGTATCGAATGCTAAGATTTTCATATTAATTGATTCCCCGCTTTCAGATAGCCACATTTTACCATAAAAACTTTTTTCAATATAGCTGTACCTTATTTATTTAAAGAATCGCTTGTTTTCTAACCATTTTTCTTCTTCGGAAACTAATTCGTTTAAAATTGCTTGTTTTAACCTTTTAATTCAGTAAATCAATTTGCATAATCTCTTTATTTGAAAATAGTACTAATAAGAACAATTTTCTATTCACATAAACAGAATACTTTTTAGAAAATAAACATCTTATATCTTCTCGTATTTTCAATAGTAAAAAGAAACCCAAGAATTGCTTTTCTTAGCAAAATTCTCAGGCTTCCTTTTCTATTGAGTTGACTCTCGCAGAACCAGCTTCGTTCCCAGCATAATTTTTCTTGGTACTGGTGCACATTCTTTGGCTAATTCCAAAAGGGTGGATACAGCTAACTCACCCATCCACTCAGTTTCTACTTTCACTGTCGACAGCTTCGGTGAAACATATTTCGCTACACTGATATCGTTAAAGCCAATAATCGAAATCTCTTCTGGAATATTCATTCCGGCTGCTTGAATTGCCTGCATAGCACCTATAGCCAAAGCATCACTAGAGGCAAACAGAGCTGTAGGCAACTTGGATTCTTGTTGCAAAAAAGTTGTTACAGCTGCTTTTCCAGCTTCAACACTAAACTCAGCCTGCAATACGTATTCCTTTTTGTAAAGCTTTAACTGCCGCATTTTTTGTTCAAAAGCTGCTAAACGCGGATCAGGAATTGGTTGATGGTTTTGCTTCGTATGCTCAATTCCAGCTAAAATTCCGATATTCTCATGACCTTTTGCCACAAAATGATCGATAACTGAATCCACACTTTGACTGAAATCGACTACCAAAGAATCAAAACCTTCAGAGGTAGCATCGAAATCAACAAACAATAGGTTTTCATCTACCTCACGAATTTGCTTTATCTGTTCCGTATCAAACTTTCCTAAAGCAATCGTACCTGCCGTTTTCAATGCTGTCAATTCTGTTAATGATTCACGCTTCACTTGAATATTCAATTCTTCGGCTCGTTTTTCAATACCTAAACGGATTGCTAAATAGTATAAATCTGCCAGCTCTTCCTCAGCATCGTACCATTGCACTAAACGTAAAATTGTTGTTTCAGTCTTACTATTTTTTTTGTGTTTCGTATAATTCAATTCTTCGGCAGCTTGAAAAATTTTGTGCTTAGTCTCCAAACCAACAGATATTTGCGGATCATAATTAAGCACTCGAGAAACCGTCGCTGGAGAAACGCCGGCTAATTCCGCTATGTCGCGAATGGTTGCCATCACATCTCCTCCTGATTATAATCCAGCAGTAAAACGAGCAAAAGCTGCTTGTCCTGCCTTATCTCGTTTAAACACCCCTGCATCTTCCAAAACACGCGCAAATACTTTCCCAATCGACTGCTGCAAAATTTCTTCTGCATTTGCAGCAGTAACTGCATAATCAGCCTTAATCGCATCCGCCCATTCTTTATGATATGCCTGCATCTCATTTGGTTGATCCAGCAAATATTTTTCAACCTCTTGCATTTCCTCTTTCAAGCGTGGAGGTAAAACTGCCAGTCCCATTACTTCAATTAAACCAATATTCTCTTTCTTAATATGCTGAACATCAGGATGAGGATGGAAAATCCCATCAGGAAATGCTTCAGAGACATTGTTATCTCTCAAAACTAAGTCTAACTCAAAAAAGTCTCCCTTACGTCGAGCAATTGGTGTAATAGTATGATGAGGTGTCCCATCTGCAGAAAATGCTACAACATCTACACTTTTATCCGTATATTGTTTCCAAGATTCAAAAATATATTCAGCAGCATCGACTAAATCCTTCGATTGCGTACTTTGTAAACGAATCACTGACATCGGCCATTTTACAATTCCTGCAGAAACAGAAGGAAATAATTTCAGTTCAATTTCTTTTTCTACCGGGGCAACTGCCATCGGAAAGGTGTGACGTCCGCCTTGATAATGGTCATGAGATAATATAGAGCCTCCTACAATCGGTAGGTCAGCATTAGAACCAACAAAATAGTGTGGCAATACTTCTGTAATCTTCAACAAACGAGCAAAGGTTTCCCGTGTAATCTTCATTGGACGATGCTCTTCAGATAAAACAATACAATGTTCATTATAATAAGCATAGGGTGAATACTGCAGCCCCCAGCTTTCGCCATCTAAATTCATTCGAATAATTCGATGATTGGTTCTTGCTGGATAGTTCAATCTGCCTTTATACCCTTCATTCTCCATGCATAAAAGACATTTCGGATAGTCTACTTGAACCGCTTCGCGTTCGGCAGCAATTTGTTTGGGATCCTTTTCTGGTTTGGAAAGATTTATAGTTATTTCTAATGTTCCATACTCAGTTTCCGCTGGAAAGACGATATTTTTTGCAATATCCTTTGTCTTGATATAATTATTTGTTTGACTTAATTGGAAGAAGTAGTCGGTAGCTTCCTCAGGTTTTTTCGCATAATATTGTGCGAAATAGGCATTTACTACTGAAGGCGGTGGAGTCAGTAAATCCATAAGCTGTGCTTCCAACATATCTTTTTCACCAGAAAGATCACCAATCACTTGGTTTTTTACTGCCTGTTCTACCAATAGCTGGACTAAATCAGCTGCAGTAATCTCAACTGGATGAACCTCAGCTGCCTCTAGACCATCTTCACCAATTAAACCAATTACTTGATTTTCCAAGTAAACGCGATCCATATCCATCCAGCCTCCTGAATGAATCGCTAGACTGACAAAGTCTCTAACTATCTGACTGATCCCCATTGTTCTTCCCCCCTAGTCTTCATATCCACTTGGATGACTAACATGCCAATTCCAGGCAGTTTGAATGATCTCCTTAATATCTGTATATTCCGGTTGCCAGCCAAGAACATTTTTAGCCTTCTCACTTGAAGCTACTAAAGTACTAGGGTCTCCAGCACGACGAGGACCAATTTTTGCTGGGATGTCTTTTTGGGTCACTTCACGAGCAGCATCCAGCATTTCTTTAACCGAATAGCCGTTATTGGAACCCAAATTGAAAACATTACTATCATTTCCTGCCTTTAAATACTCTAGCGCTAAAATATGAGCCATGGCTAAATCTTCTACTTGAACATAATCACGGATACATGTGCCATCTGGTGTATTATAATCGTCACCAAAGATAGTCAACTGTTCTCTTTGACCAAGCGCAACCTGCAAAATAATTGGAACTAAATGGGTTTCAGGATCATGATCTTCTCCAATCGAAGCGTCACTTTTAGCACCAGCTACGTTAAAATAGCGCAATGCTACATAGCGCATGCCATAAGCATTGTCACACCAGTGCATCATTTTTTCCATCATTAGTTTACTTTCGCCATAAGGATTTTTCGGATTTGTCGGAGTATCTTCACTGATAGGTGAAACTTCTGGTTCACCATAGGTTGCCGCAGTAGAAGAAAAAACAATGTTTTTCACTTTGAATTCTTCCATAACCTCCAGCAGCATTTCCATCCCGACAACATTATTATTAAAATACTTCAACGGTTTTTCTACCGATTCACCAACCAATGAACTGGCCGCAAAATGGACTACACCTTCAATTGTTTCTTTTTCAAAGACTTCTCGCATAAAGGCTTGATCGCGACAGTCTCCTTCATAAAAAACTGCTTCTGGATGAACCGCATCACGGTGACCCGTCAACAAATTATCTACTACTACTACTGAATATCTTTGATTAATTAACCGATCAACCGTGTGCGACCCAATATATCCTGCCCCACCTAAAACTAAGATTGACATATCTCCACTCCTTCAAAATATTTACTAAATAAATTATAAAATATTTACTAAACAAACGCAAGAGATTTTGCCAATGAATTAGACTCTTTTGACTGATAGTAAAATTTAATGAATCAACTATTTCTATCATTTAACCATTGATTGACCCTAAAAAATCTTAGTTAATTGCTCATTTAACTAAGAAAACGTAAAAACAGGTAAACCCTAAGCCCTAAAGGATTTACCTGCTTTTTTTAAGCTTTTTCAGCAATAACTTCGATTTCAACTAATGCATCTGCCGGAAGCTTCGCCACTTGAACGCAGCTTCTAGCTGGGTAAGGTTCTTCAAAATGATTCGCATATATTTCGTTAACTGCGGCGAAATGATCTAAGTCCTTTAAAAAGACCGTGACCTTCACAACATTCTTTAATGATAGATCAATTGTCGATAAGACGTTTTGAATATTTGCTAACGATTGTTTTGCTTGTTCTTCAACGCCATCTTTTAATTGGTTTGTCGCAGGGTCGATCCCTAGCTGTCCTGATAAAAAGACTGTATTGCCAGTAACCATTCCTTGAGAATATGGTCCTAAAGCTTTTGGTGCCTGATCAGAATTTAAACGCTGCATTTTTTTCTCTCCCTTTTTATGCTTTACTAACTACTATTATACCTAATTCCCAAACAACAAGCCAAGCTTTGTTAAACAATTATGATCAAGTAATCTTTTAGCTTTTCATTTTGCTCATTTTGTTTCATAATAAAAGTAGTAATAAAAGGGAGGCTAATGTTATGCGTAAATTTACATCAGGATTTTTCACAGGAACTTTAGCAACAGCAGCAATCGTTGCCGGCTTTTTAGTAGGTGTTAAGAAAAAAGTTATTGAGCCACTAGAAGAACAAGAATCAAAAGTGGATGAAAATCGAAAAAAAGCCCGTAGAAAGCGGATTGCTCGTTAAAAAAGAAAGCAATCTGCTTTCTTTTTTTGCGCTATTATTGATAAATCGATAGAACAATCTGATCTGCCATTTCAAAAATACGATCACTTGTTTTGGGTCTTGGTGTAGAAGCATTCAACCAATCTAAACCTTCTACTGGCACTCCGTAACAATAAAGCTTTTCTAAGATTTTATTTTTTTGATCGATGACCTGATGAGTGCTGCGGCTTACAAGTATGGCGCCACTCTCATGAACCTCGTTTTCTACTTTTACTGTATGAGGTGCTAAGTATCCTCGTTTCTTTAGCGCTTGGATAAGGGGATTCAAGGTTCGACGAAAGTTTGTTGATGGAATTCGTGCCTCTATTAAATGATTCGCACTATATTTCACTGCTTCATTTTGTTTACTAAAGGCGACAAACTGACTTTCAGTTCGTTCAACTGTCATATCAGGTGCTAAGAAAATCGCAATTCCTGCTTTTTCTAAAGCAGCCAATTGTTTCATCCGAATAACTGGTGGCCCCACCGTCAAAAATCCATACTCCGGATTGTATTTCTTCCAAAGCTCTTCCCAATATTCCTTTGCGGTAAAAGCCTCATGATCAATCATTTTGTGCACCGGCAATTGCAGCTCTTTTAAAGTATCCAGCGCTGAAGCAATTGCGCCAGTCATATTTCCTTTTTCAGCTTCTTTAATATCTTTTGCCATATATTCTCTAACAAACTCTGGGAAATCTTGGGGAGCAACGTCTTTTCCCGGATCCACTAAGCTATCCCAATCCAGCTGCAATTCTTTAGGAATGTTGAAATGCGCTAAGGCTTTCTCTCGCTCTTCCTTGCGATAGGCTTCTAAAAATTCTGCTACATTAATAGAGGTATTTGCTAATTTTTTTTCGTAATAGACAAGTTCGGCTTCTTTTCTTAACAGGTCAAAAAATTCAGCGCCTTCACCTGGCTGAATTTGTTCAAGTCGCTCGTCAGTTAACAGCTGAGGTTGGGCATCCTCCCCAGCTTTTTTTTGATTAGCTGGCCGAGCATGGTAAGGCAACCCTCTACCTGAACCAATAATCATTTTCCCCTCATTGCCCGAGGGCTGATAGTATACCTTTTGATCCTTTTCTACAAAAGCTCCTCCCCAGTGTTTAGGCAGTAACCCGATATAATCAAAAAAGCTAAGCCCTACGCCACGTAAAATCACATCTTCATTAGGTTGAATATTTTCTAAAGATACCCTAGCAGGGTTTTTCGGTGGTTGATAGGTCAAACCCTGCTCTTCAGCAAAAATTGAAAACTGTTGTTCTTCATCAGATAGATCATTGTCAGAATGACCAGTTGCCAAGATGACTTGATCTACCACATGCTTTTCATTAGCAACTAATGTAATTTGATCCTCAATAATCAGATCCTTAACCGCTTCTTGATAAAAAGTTAACGTGATGTTCTCAGGTAAATGAGCTTGTAAATTGGAAAAAAACCATTGCTGATACAATCCGTAAAACCGGCGCTGAGAACAATCATTTCTGCCTAGCGAAGCTGCTTGAGATAGAAAATCTTTCTGGTTCTTTTCTACCTGCTGCTTAATAAATTTTGGTGCTTCATTTTTGCTCCATTCATATAAATTCGGTCCAGGTGCAATTACTCCTCCAGAATTTAATGTATCATCTGTAAAAAGTGTGACATGCTCCGTTACACTGTTCATTAGTACGGTATCCGTTTGTTGAGGATCCCAGACTTTTCCACCTGGCCCGTCCGGATCAAATGACAGAATCTCCAAATTTTCTTTTTCTCGATAATTTTGAACCAGTCGGTCTAGCATAATCAATCCGTACGGTCCCGCTCCAACCACTGCTATTTTACCCATTTTCCCGCTCCAACCTTTCTTTTAATACTATTGCCTGATTGTGTTCCTTGTCCTTTGCTCCATAAATCAAAGTAACCGAACTATTTTCGCTAGTTATTTGTTTCAGATGCTTAAAAGCTGCCTGATGTTTATCATCTGTCAGCTCCCTTAAGTATCGCTCAGAAAATTCAGTATATTTTTCTGGTTCATGATTAAACCATTTTCTTAATTCATTGCTAGGAGCTACTTCTTTTAACCATTCATTGATTGCTGCTTTTTCTTTCGAGATGCCTCTCGGCCAAATACGATCTACTAGTACTCGATAACCGTCGTCATCGGCGACCGCTTCGTATGCCCGCTTGATTTTGATCATTTCCTTCACCTCAATTCAAGAGTAAAGAAAAAATACCGAAAGTGCAACTTAAAACAATCTCTTTGTTAAGCAATTACATCAAAAAAGCATGCTGCTCTTAGCAACACGCTTTAATTAATTAGTCGATTTTTTTCTTTTTGACTTTGCCCTGCCATTCTTCAATTCCGCCTTTTAAAATGTACAGATCAGTATATCCACTTTTACGTAACAAATTAGCTGCTCGCGCACTTACTGATTTATTGTAATCGTAGATATAAATTGGTTGATCCTTTCGCAAAGAGCTCTTTGTTTCTTTCAGCATAGAATAAGGAAAACTACGAGCGCCCAGAATATGCTTAGCATTAAATTCATCCCGTTCTCTCACATCGATAACTTGCGCTTTGCGCATTCCTGCCTGAAACTCCTCTTGTGTCAGCATTTTCGCTGAGCGTTTCACCATAATTCGAACAAATACTTCGTACCCTACGAATAGAAGAATTACCGCTAATAAAATAATATTTAATGTCCACCAAAATGACATACGAAACTTCCCTTCTTGTTTTAAAATTAACGTGCTAACGAAGCAGCACCAATCACTCCAGCTTCATTACCTAATTCAGCTAATTTAATTTTTGTACTATTTCTAACTTGAGGGAACGTAAATTGTTCAAAATAAGCCTCAACTCGACTGCGTAAAAATTCTCCAGCAGCCGAAACACCGCCACCGATAATGATCGCTGAAGGATTCAATGTATTGCCGATATTCCCACAGGCTAAACCTAAGTAGAAAGTAACCTTGTCTACAACTCGCAATGCAAGATCATCATTTTTAGCTGCTAATTCAAATACATCCTTACTAGTAATGTCTTCACCATTATCTAAACGAGCTTTTAATTCAGATCCGCCAGCATATTCTTCTGCTAACTGACGTGCTACACGAACAACTCCCGTTGCACTAGCTACCGTCTCTAAACACCCGCGTTTTCCGCAGGTACATTCAAAGCCATCTGGATCAACGGTAATGTGACCAATTTCCCCCGCACATCCAGCGACGCCATGAAGCAACTGTCCATTCATGACAATCCCGCCGCCAACACCCGTCCCCAGTGTAACGAAGACAACATCTGGATCATTTTCACCGGCGCCCTTCCAGCGTTCACCTAATGCTGCAACATTTGCATCGTTATCAATGAAGAACGGAATGCCTGTTCCTTTTTCAATTAATTCCTTAACTGGCTGTAAGGTTTTCCAATTTAAATTGTAGGCTCCAATAACTGTTCCTTCTGTAATATCGACACTTCCAGGCGTTCCCATTCCAATACCTATGAATTGCTCAGGCTTCATCTCATATAATGCCAAATGATGGTTAATTGATTCAACAATATCCGGTACAATATGTGTTCCCTCATCCAAAATATTGGTATCAATACTCCACTTTTGTTGTATCTCTCCATTTTGAGTTAGAATCGCAAATTTTACGGTTGTTCCGCCTAAATCAATTCCCAATAATTTTTTATCCATCATTGCTCACCTTCCCGACTTTCTTCAATGTGATGCTCTCTTTTTAAAATGCGCCATCCGTTTAAATAAGTATCACGATCAATCAACCGTCCCTCATACAAATTTTTCAGTTCAATTTGCATCAGTTCAATATCATAAATACGCTTTCCTACATAAACAAAAATACCAAATTGCTTAAGCAATTGCTGCACATCATATAAACTTTCCATTCAATCCACATCCCCAAACATTATACAGGTAAATGTCCTTTTTTTACAGAGAAAATTGATCCGTTTTTTCGTAAGCTGAAAAATTGATTTATTTCAGTCCTTCAAATTCCTATGTACATTTTTTCGAAATTCCGACAAAAAATCGGGAAAAAATTTCCCGATTTATATAATAGGCAATCCGATCTTACGAAAAGCTAATAATACTGCGACAACTACAAAAAAGGCAAAGAATAGTCCACCAGTGATGCGTCCACGAATGGAAAAACGGTCTTCACCGTGGGGAACTCCCAACATCAAGCCAGATAGTGCACCACCTAGCAAACCACCTAAATGTCCCCAAAGATCAATCGAGGAATCAAATAAACCAAAGACTAAATTTAGTAAAATGAACAGACCGAACTGTCTGGTCAATCCTTGCACTGCCGGATTATCCTGGTAGTGGTATCCTACTACCAAGAAAGCGCCAAATAAACCAAAAATCGCTGTACTAGCTCCGCCAGATAAAACACCTAAGTCATTAAAAGCAAAGCTGCCCATATTGCCCATCAATCCGCTTAAAATATAGACTAAACCGAACCGCCAATGACCAAAAATTGCTTCACACTGCTGTCCCATATAGTACAAGACTACTGAATTAAGTACAAAATGCATTAAGCCAAAGTGAATGACCATCGGCGTTAAAAAGCGCCAATATTCATGACCTAAGATGACTGAAGGAATAAACATTCCTAGTCGTTCGTTAACTCGCAAAGAAGGAATTAAATATTCCAGTAGAAAAAATACTGTGTTAATTCCTAAAAAAGTATACGTTACATAAGGTTGACTTCTTCTCATTGTTCCTCCATTTCTCCAATAAATAATTGTTGGACTGGCAGGTCAAAAGGTTCTTCCTCCCAGCTTTCCATCAGTTGTTCGACAAAAACAAAGCTTGCCGTTCTCCCAGAATAATTTGCCAAAAAGCGATCATAAAATCCTCCACCAAAACCGATTCGATAGCCATTTTCTTTGAAAATCAATCCCGGAACAACAACTAGGTCCAATTCATCCGGATTCGCTTGCTCATCACTAATTGGTTCTTCCACCCCAAATTTTGACAGCTCAAAGGTGGTGGTTTTGTCTATCCAATAAAAAATCAGCTGCCGCTTAGGCAATGACTTAGGAACGGCTACTTTTTTCCCCTCTAAAAGTGCCCGCTGAATCAAGGGCGCCGTAGGAAATTCAAAATCGGTAGCAATAGTAACACCAATGCTGGTTGCCGAAAGCCAAAGATCGCTTTGAAAAAACTTGCGGTAAATTGATTCTACCTGTTCTTGACGCCTTCCATCAACAGCCAGTTTATTTAATTTTTCAATCATCAATTGGCGCATTTTGTTTTTTTTCATTTATCTTTCTCCTATCCAACGATACTACCAAAAAAAAGCACAAATAAAAAGGGGGTTAGTTCCCCTTTAACAATTCTAAATCAATACTTCTAGAAATGGCGAGTCCTCCCGCTGCATTAAAATGTAAATGATCGCCGCTGTCAAAGACCGAAAGCAGCTGATCATCCTCACCGACAATTGATGAAAAGTCCCAAAAACTATCCTGGAATCTTTGCTGCAGCCAAAGATTAAATTCCTTGCGTAACATCAAATTTTGTTGCGAAGCTTTCGCATTGCCAGCAAAAGGAGTAATTCCACAAACGAAAAGCTGAACCTGCTTTTTTTTACATAAAGCAGCTATTTGTTCGATTTGCTGCTGCATTGCTGCTAGTTTAACTGTTTCACTTAACAAATCATTAACGCCCAATGAAAAAATGACCTTTTTAACTTCTTGATGGGTAGCTAAGCAATGCTGCAGCCGAGTTACTCCGTCAAATCCATAAAAATATTCCCGTTGATCTTGAGTTTTACGGTCACTACTAGCCTGCAGCAACTGACTACCATTTATTCCCTGATTCACTAGAAATACACCCTCAGGTCGCAGTTTTTGCTGCAAAGGAGCTATCCAAGTTGCACCCTCAGTCAAAGAGTCCCCTAAAGCAATAATACATTGACTTCCTACCAGATCAGCTTCGATTGCAAACAACCCTGGACAAAAATTCATCGTACTGCGTTTATCATTCCGCCCTATAAAATCACTATCCGCAAAGGCAAATCCGCTAACAGCTTGTTCCACCGAAAAATCTAATATCCAATTTGAGTTATTTTCATCTAGTAAAAAACTATCTGTTCGGTAAATCTCCCCTGGTAGAATCCGAAATTCTGAAGCGACTAACTTATTTTGAAAGGTTACATCACGTACCATTAGCGGTTCGGTTCCATATTCATTATAAAATACGAAACGAATTCTTTTTAATAGAGGAAAACGACGAAAACGCAAAGAAACGTCTCCTCTGGTTGTTCCATAAGAAGCAAATCCTCGATGAGCATGACTCCACACAGTCGTCCACGCCATTACAATCCCTCCTAATGCTTACTTTTGAGAAGTTGATAGACAAAATATGGTGCACCAATAACTGACACAATAATCCCAGCGGCTATCTCGCCACTGTTTAAAATTAACCGACCAACAATATCACTATACAGCAATAACAGACTGCCGATAATACCAGTCATCACTAAACTAGCAATGCTCTTTCTTCCTACAAGATTATTTGCAATATGCGGAGCAATTAGTCCAATAAAGCTGATACTTCCTGCCACGGACACACTCACAGCGGCTAAACAAAGCGCGCACAATAAGAAAAATAGTTGAGATACTTTTAAACGTACTCCTAATCCAATTGCAATCTCGTCCCCCAAACTCATCACTCTTAAGGTTCTCCCCCGCAATAAAAGTACTGGAAAAAGGATAATCAACCAAGGTAATAATAAGAAAACATGCTGCCAGGTGGTTCCCCAAATTGTTCCAGCTAACCAGCTAGTTACAAATGTATAACTATCCTCCGAAGCTCGAATAGTACCAATCAAGGTCAATGCCGAAATTCCTGCGTTCACCGCGACACCAGACAAAAGTAAACGATTGGGAACAATCTTTTCGGACTGCCTTCCACAATAATACACTAAGAAGGCTGCTCCGATGCTTCCAAAACAAGCGACAAGAGGCAGCATCCAGCTCGCTTGATTATTAGCAAAGAAACCTAAATAGACCAAAACTGTAAACCCTGCTCCAGCATTGATTCCTAAAATTCCTGGGTCAGCTAAATCATTATGAGTAATTGTTTGAAAAAGATAACCGGACAAAGCCAGTCCCATCCCAGCCAGAATAGAAATGAGCAAACGAGGCAAGCGAAAATCAACGACAATCAATTTTTGAGCAGCAGTTGCTTGCCCTGAAAAAACATTGAAAAGTTCTCCTATAGACAATGGTAATGTTCCTAAAGTTAAGCTCAGTATACAGCCTGCTATGAGTAAGATTGCTAATACCAGCCATTTCATTCTTTTCCTCAAGTGATACTCCCCCTTCGTATCTGCAAAAGCAGCAAGGGAACCCCAATAATTGTCACTAACACACCAACCGGAGTTTCTAATGGAGGTGCAATCAAACGGGAAGCAATATCGGCAACCACAAAGAATAACGCACCAATTAGGGCAGAAGCAGGCAACACCAGCCGATAATCCTGTCCGATAAAGTAACGAACTACATGAGGAACAATTAAACCAATAAAACTAACTGATCCCACCAAAGAAACAGAAGTACCTGCCAACAGCAAAACAAACCCCATGCTCCACTTCCGAATAATTGCCGGCTTCTTACCTAAAGTAATTGCTGTCTCATCTCCCATGCTCAATAAAGTCACTTGGGGAGCCAAGAAAATCGTTCCTATTAAACCAAAGAGTATTAAAGGGAAAGCCCAACGCAGCTGCTGCCACGAAATATTGGCACTGCCTCCTACATACCAAAAAGTCATATCTTGATTCAACTGAAAAACCAAACTGATACTTTGACTAATCGCTGAAAAAAAAGCACTTAAGGCTGCTCCTAATAAAACAATGCGGATCGGATTAAAGCCGATAGAAAGTTTTGATGAAGCAATATAAATGACGATCAACGCTACAAATGCTCCAAAAAAAGAAGCAATAATCGCTGTCAAGGGAGATGGACTCGCAGTTACCGCAAATACTAGCGCCAAGCCCAAGCCTGCACCAGCATTAATTCCTAACAAACCTGAATCCGCAATTGGATTATTAGTAATTCCCTGCATTAAAGCCCCTGCCGTTGCAAATCCCGCACCTACTAATACTGATCCAAACATACGTGGCAAGCGCAACGTACGAACTAATTGCTGTCCTTGATCAGATACATCAAATGACGTAAAGGAATTGCAGATTTCCTGCCAACTAATTGGTACTGCACCATATTTAAGTGAGGCCACCATTGAAAGTATTAACAATACAGTAGCTACTATAAAAAAGGCACTACGCTTCATACGTCTTCCCCCGCTTTAGCAACTCATAAGATAGTATCATTGGTTTTTGCTGGGTGACCGAAGAATAAAATATTGCTTCAATCTCAAATAATTCTGCCATGTTTTCAGTGGTAAATACTTGATAAGGTGTTCCTTGGAAAAGTAGTTGTCCTGCCTTCATTCCCAAAATATGGTCAGAAAAACGCGAGGCATGGTTTAAATCATGAATAGTCATCAAAATCGTTTTTCCTTTTTGATTGATAGCCTGCAACAATTCTAAAATTTCCAGTTGATGTGCCGGGTCTAGAAAGGTAATCGGCTCATCTAAAATAAGAATGTCCGTATTTTGTGCCAATGCCATTGCAATCCATACCCGTTGCTGCTGTCCTCCAGAAAGAGTATTCAACGGTCGAGCTTTAAGATTAATTAAATCCGTAACCTCCAGTGCCCACTCTATCCATTGACGATCCTCTTTCTTTAATCCAGAAAAACCACTTTGATAAGGAAACCTTCCATACGCAATTAGCTCCTCAACACTTAAGCCACTAATTTGATCACTCGTTTGAGACAAGGAAGCAATTTTTTTGGCCACTGCTTTTGTATCCATTTGGTGTATATCATTCCCGTCAATCAGCACTTGTCCTTTTTTAGGCAATAAAATCCGTGCCATAGCCTTTAACAATGTCGATTTTCCGCTCCCATTTGGGCCAATTAAACTAGTGATTTTTCCTTCTGGAATGTCAATCGTCACATCATTTAAAATTATTTTTTTATCATAACCAACAGACAGATCCGTTGTCGTTAATTTCGTCATATGTATTCTCCGTTCCTTTGATAACCATTCTCAATTATCGCTTTAATCTTTCTATACGTCAACTATTCTTAAGATAAATTCGTTGTTGACACTGCCGAAACTTTCAGTAATAATGGCTATTGAGAAGCATTCTCAATTAAAAAAAACAAAGGAGTTCTTTCATGATAAAAAATAAAAAATTTGTTTTAGCGGCAGCGGTACTGTTTGCTTTGGTAGGGTTAAGCGCCTGTGGTCAATCTAATTCATCAGAATCCAGCTCCAGCGATTCTATCACCCGTCAGCTCACTGACGCGCAAGATCATAAAGTTGAAATACCAGAGAAACCAAAGCGAGTTATCGCTTCCTATTTAGAGGACTATTTAGTTGCATTGGACGAAAAGCCAGTTGCACAATGGACCGTCGGAAAGGGTAGTATTCAAGATTACCTGCAGGATGATTTAAAAGATATTCCAACAATTAACTATGATTTGCCTTACGAAGAAGTATTAAAATATGAACCTGATCTTTTACTGATTGGCTCCAATGCGACTGTTGAAGGTGGTAAATATGATGAATATGCAAAAATTGCTCCCACCTATGTAGTAAAAAATGGAGATGGGGTAACTTGGAAAGAACAACTAAATGAGATTGGTAAAGTCTTTGACAAAGAAGAACAAGCCAAAAAAGTGGAAGAAAATTACGAAACGTTAATCGCTGAAACAAAAAAAGAATTAGGTGGCAAAATTGAGGGGAAATCGGCGGCTGTACTTTGGGTTACTAATAACTCCGCATTTATGGTAGCCGAAAATCGTTCTAGTGGAAGGCTGCTCTACGATGATCTTGGATTTGAAGTTCCTGCCCTGACTAAAGAAGTCAGTGAAAAGGCCTCCTCTGACTGGTCCCCTGTATCTTTAGAAAGTTTGTCTCAATTGGATGCTGACTATCTATTTCTCGTTAACAGCGATCAAGGGGCAGCTATGTTTGAAGATCCCCTTTGGCAAAATATTCCAGCTGTTAAACATAAGCAGCTGTATGAATTTGGACCTGAAACAAGCTGGTTGTACAATGGGCCAATTGCCTATACGAAAATGGTAGAAAATATTAAAGAAGTTCTGAAATAGAAGCAAACGCTCCTCGCTGATTTAAAAATTACGAGGAGCTTTTGCTATTTTTGTGTCTGCGGCTTCTAGCTCCACTATTCATAGGAGGTTCAGGTCGAGCTAACAGTTTTAAGCGATAGGGCTCATGGTAACGAATGCCATTCTTAATAAAATCCCCACCAACAATAAACAGCCCTAGAGGATGTAATTCTGTTGTTTGATGAATTTCTCCTACTTTTTCTAAATCGCGATAACTTGTTCCGATTTGGAGAGAATAGGTTTTCTCGTTTTCTTGTTTTAAATAGTAATAAGGATACAAGGTATTCTCACTGATCAAAAAGCCTTCTTCCTTCTCAATATCTCTGACCCTTAAATCATTTGAATCAATTAAAGATTGGATGTTGCTAGCTAATCTCAATTGATAATCTTCGAGATAATCGACCCTAATTTCTTTCGCATCCTCAGTAGGAATTGACTTAGCCTGTTTTCTTTCCCCTTGGATATTAAATGCATCATCTGGCAAATATTTAACAAACAATTGGGTAACATCCAGTTTACTATTTTTATCTAAAAAATAGTAAAAAACATTCAAAATCAAAAAGTAAACAAGGACTAGAAAGACAACACTGTACAAGAAAAACTGAACGTAATTTTGATTTAGCCACAACCCATAAACAATTCGTAAAATATAGACCGTTGGAAAAATACTTAAAATCGTATAACCACGATTCAAATACTTTGGACTAATATCCAAATAACCCAAAAACTTATTCAATTCATTAATAATATCTAATAAAAAAGTCATTGTGCTTCCCTCGTTTCAGGTGTACTTGCTGGTTGTTTTTGCTGCTGTGCTGGAACATTATTCTGCTCTTGTGAGGGCACAGTTTGTTCAGCTTGACCAGAAGAAGGAACAGTTTGGTTTTCGTTTGAAGAGTCCGAAACAGAGCTCTCACGAATAGTTTGTTGATCCCTTTGTGTTGAACTAGGAGCACTTGATTGATTATTTTCATAAACCGAACTTGACTCTGGCGTCATTTGATTCTCAGCTGAGGTCGTAGAGGTCGTCGTTACTTCACTAGTACTTGGTTCAATTGTACTCGAACTGCCAGTACTTGGTTGACGATAACTTGCACCATTCGCTACCCCCGTCGCTGTAGCTATTAAAATGGAAATAGTTAATAAAGCAATCGGTTTTAAAATAGGTGGTACTTTCCGCAAATCACTCACTCCCCTTCGAATTCTTTTTGCCGAAAAGTATCGCTTTTGTCTTAAATTTACAAAATCTTTAGTTGGTACTGCTTTTTGAAAAAAGACAAAATACGTTACCCACTGTTTTAACACGTGAAGTTTAGTTTTTCCTTATAAAACTATGAATATTTTTCAACTTTTCTTTTCAATTGCAAAGCAGATTATTCGGAATGCGATTACAAAAACGGATGTCCTTACTTACATTAGGTTATCGTGAGATACATTAGAGAAAAATTATTTTAGAAATGCTATAAAACCGACGATTTTTACCAAAAAAGTGAATTGTTTTTTATGACAAATGAAAATTCCCTAACCTTTTCATTCAATCACGAGAAAACGCTTTATACTTATTGTGAAAGAGTGATCTTGTTAATTGCAAATGTATTTTAGATGGACTCTCTCAAAAAAAAGATTGGAGAAAAATAATGGACGAGAAAAAGATTCGTTGGTTTACGGTATCAATAATAGCCTTTAGTATGGTGTGGGGGTTTGGTAATGTCGTAAATAACTATGCGCAACAAGGAATTTCGGTAGTTACTTCTTGGATTCTAATTATGGCATTGTATTTTATCCCTTATGCACTAATTGTTGGTCAATTAGGTTCTACCTTTAAAAGTAATGCTGGTGGTGTCAGCTCATGGATTAAGGAGACTACAAATAGTCACCGCTTGGCTTACTATGCTGCTTGGACTTATTGGGTCGTACACATTACTTATTTGGCACAAAAACCCCAATCTGTTCTTATCGCGTTGGGTTGGGTCTTTAAACGAAACGGTGATGTAGCAACTAGTATGAGTGTTCAAACAGTTGCGATTATATCTTTGCTCATTTTTCTATTCTTCCTTTTCTTATCTACAAAAGGCTTAACCACCTTAAAAGTAATCGGAAGTGTTGCTGGATCCGCAATGTTAGTTATGTCAATCTTATTTATTATCCTGGCTGTAGCAATTCCTTTTATGGATACCTCGTTTACAGCAGCTACGCCGCAAATGAATCAACTAAGCACTTATATTCCAGATTTTAATTTAAGTTATTTTGCCACCATATCCATGCTGGTCTTTGCTGTTGGGGGAGCAGAAAAAATATCTCCTTATGTAAACTCTATTGATCGTCCGACAAAGAACTTCCCTAAAGCAATGATTTTTATGGCTGTGATGATTGGCTTAAGCGCTGTTTTAGGGTCCGTTGCTATGGGGCTGCTGTTTAATAGTAATCGTATACCAGAAGATTTAATGGCTAATGGTGCGTATAGTGCTTTCCAAATCTTAGGGAATCACTTTGGTGTGGGCGACTTTTTCATGATCGTTTACGGATTTGCTCAAACTGCGGTTCAAGCATCTGCCTTGGCTTTCTCAATTGACGCACCATTGAAAATTTTACTTTCTGAGGCTGATCCTGAATTTGTTCCTAGCTGGCTGCGTAAACGTAACAGTAAAGGAACATTGATTAATGGTTATCTGTTAACAGGTGTATTAGTTAGTATCATCATTATTTTGCCGGTATTTGGTATCAAAAACATGAGTGAATTAGTAAAATGGCTGACCAATCTGAATTCGGTAGTGATGCCAATGCGTTATATTTGGGTATTCTTTGCCTACATGATGCTGAATCGGCAAATTAAAAAGTTCCAATCGGAATACAAATTCATTAAAAATCCCAAATTAGGCTTTATTGTTGGATTGTGGTGTTTTGCTTTTACGGCCTTTGCTTGTATCCTTGGTATGATTCCTAAGGCAGATTATGCAGCGGATCCATCATCTTGGATCTTCCAATTGATTTCAAATATTTTGACACCATTTGTATTGATTTTATTAGGAATGATCCTACCGATGTGGGCTAGAAGAGAACGAAAGAAAATCAGTTAACCCCTTGCCGGAATCCTTTGAGATTCCGGTTTTTCTTAATCAAAAAAAACCGAAATCTTCGCAATGAATGATTTCGGCCTTGTTACTATTATTTTACTTCACGGTGCAAAGTAACTTTGCGTTCACGTGGGCAATATTTTTTCTTTTCCAAACGATCAGGATTGTTACGTTTGTTTTTATTCGTTAGGTAGTTACGTTCTTTGCAAGAAGTACATTCTAAAGTAATGTTTACGCGCATGTCTTTCCCTCCCATACATAGCAATCTTTCCAAGATAACTCTCAGACTTGAACATCATACCATGTTTTAAGGGGTTTGACTAGTATTTTTATCAATTTTGTTAAGTAGTTCTACTTGACGTTAACTCAATAATGCTTCTATATCCTCAGCAATTTCTTCCGGTTTAGTCTGCGGTGCATAGCGTTTTACAACTTTCCCTTGGCGATCCACCAAAAATTTAGTGAAATTCCATTTGATGTCTTTGTTAAGTAAACCACCTTGCGCAGCTTTCAAGTAAGTATAAACTGGAGACTCATTTTCTCCATTAACATTTACTTTGCTAAAAGTTTGAAAAGTTGTCTGATAATTCATTTGACAAAAAGCTGCTACCTCTTCATTACTGCCAGGTGCTTGATTTCCAAACTGATTACAAGGAAAATCTAGTACCTCAAATCCTTTTGCTTGATAGTCGTTATAAAGCTTTTGCAGTCCTTCATATTGCGGAGTAAACCCGCAGCCCGTTGCTGTATTTACAATCAGCAAAACTTTATCCTGATAATCTGTCATCTTTTTTTCAGTTCCATTGGTCTGTTTAATCACAAAGTCGTAAATTGACATATCTAATTCCTCCCAGCTTTTGTATCTTTTAAAAGTATACTCGGTCAATTAGCTATTTACCTATCATTCTGTCTTAAAAAGAGTCAAATTTATTCATTCTCTTAATAATTAACGACAACTAATTCGTAAAATAGGAAAGCATTTTTCTAAAACCGAAAAACGACTCTCATTCTCTCGCGCATATCATTCTACAATACTGTTTACTTTTCTGATTTTTTGAAATTTTTATGTAGTTACTATCCATTTGCATGCTGCGAAAAGCAGAACGGATAAAAAAAGAGAAAAGACCAATTGATCTTCTCTCTAATTATTGCCATACATTTCTGCATAGGCATTAATAATATCTTTTGCAATAGCCTTATTAGTATCATCATGATCCACAGATAAGTTTGGCAGCATGACACTAATTGCAATCTTCGGCGCATCTGAAGGTGCATAAGCAACCAAATTACTATTGATTGTTTGAATCACCTGTCCATTGATTGTTACTGAAGTTTCCGCTGTCCCAGTTTTAGCTGAAGTATCTAAAGCCGCTGTCTGTAAATCTTTGGCTGTTGTATAACCATTGCTTCCGTGTACAGCTTGGTAAAAGCCTTGTTTAATAATCCCCATCTGTTCCGGTGTAATATTTACTTTTCCTAACTCTTGACCAGTAATCTCTTTTTGCAAATCACCTAAACCACCGCTGCCATTATTGCCATAAACTCCTTTAACAACATGAGGAGCGATTCTTGTTCCACCGTTGGCTACTGTAGCCGCATATTGGGCCAATTGCATCGCAGTGTAAGTATCATACTGACCAAAGGAAAGGTCCAACAAATTACCGCCACCAGGTCCACCGGATTCACCAAATTTAGTATTCACTAAACCAGAGGATTCACCCGGCAAATCAATACCGGTCTTGACTCCCATACCATATTCCGCAAAAGCATTTCGCAACTTGTTATACATTTCTTCAGAGCTGGCACTTTCTGGCAGATTCATGTCATAGCTGTAATTAACACCTAACATCCGTAAAACAATTTGCATCATGTAAGCATTAGAAGAAATTTCCAGTGCTTGTACAGTGTTTAAGGGTATTTTGTATCCTAATACTTTATTGTAAATTGAACCTTTTAAAGCAGTACCTGCTAATTTTATTGGCTCATCAATCAGCGTATCATTTCCAGTAATAGCACCAGTTTCGTAGCCGGCCGTTACTGTTCCACCCTTAACAACAGATCCAGGTTCGAAGTTATTTAAAATAGTACCTAAAGCAAATTCTTCCACCTGTCGGCTTCCAGGCTTATGAGAAAACCCGGTCATAGCCATTACCTGTCCATTATTAGGATCTAAAGCTACTGCATAAACACCTGGTGAATATTGCGCTTGACCATTGTCAATCAAGGTTTGATAATGGCTTTTGACAATTTCTTCCACCCTTTTTTGGAAATTGGTATCAATCGTCAGCATCAAATTAGAGCCTTTTTCTCCTTCGCTAATTTCTTTCTGATTAGTGACATTTCCTTCTTGGTTAAGAGAAACCTCGTACTCGCTCTTTTTCCCTTGAAGCTCATCTTCATATTGTCTTTCCAGATAGCTTGTTCCTACACGGTCATTTCGAGCATATCCTTTTTTCAAATATTCCTTTAAATCTTCAGCAGGCACAGAAGAAACAGTTCCCAAAATACTGCGCAAAGAGTCATCTAAATCATTGTTATATTTGCGTTGCCAATCGACGCCTGTTGATACTCCGGGCAATTCCGCTGTTCGCTCGGCCACAACCGCTAGCTCTTCATCGGTGACACCTTCATTTTTGACAAAAACCGTACTTAGAGCAGAGGCACTACTCATACGTTTAAATATAGTTGCTGCTTTTAGTTGATTTTCATCAAATTGGATATCACTGTCTGTTACCTTGTCTACAAGCTTTTGGTATTCATTAGAAGAATCTAAATTTTTCTCTTTAAAAGATAAACGATCCTCTGCTTCCTTTAGATGTGCAGGATCTCCTAACCAATAATCCTTTTTATCACGCTCCGTCAGATTTTCATCTGCTGGAACATCAATTAAAGCATTTAGTTTATTGGCTAGCTCATAAATGTCTTTGCCTTCCATCGTATTTCCGCGTGTGAAGGTAATAGCCTTATTGGATTGATTATCTACTAAAGCAACCCCGTTTGCATCATAAATTGAACCGCGGGGAGTGCTTCCAGTGACTTTAATAGTAGTAGAAGCCTTTAACTGCTCCTCCATTTTATCTCCGTTAACAATTTGTAAATAGCCCAACCGTCCCACTAATAAAACGAATAAAGTAAAAATAACAAAAAATAAGAAATTCAGTCGAAACGGTACATGGCTTTTATTGTGGTTTCTGCCAGCCTCATCTGCGGCCTTTAGTTTTTCGAACCACCTTTTTAATGGATTGGATTGTTTCATGAGAAATTCCTTTCGTTTTGTCTGCTTTTTCTATTGTATCCGATAATATTTTTTTTAAAAAGAAGAATTCATTAAATTATTCCTTAGTTTAATCTTTTTTTAGTAGTTGACTGTTCTGTTTCACAGGAAGAATTCGTCCTCCCAATCATATTGCAAGAAACCTTTAAATTACGCTAAAAAAATCGAATTTCTATTTTCCAAACGTGAAACATTTTTCTCTACAAAAAAATGTGGAAAACTTTAAGGCAGACAAAACTGTCAAAAACTGGATGTCCTCAAGGCTGATGGAAAGAAGTTATCCACAACCAGATATGCTATCCCTCTATTAACTAAAAAATTCTCTTAAGCAAAACCGACTTAGGCTCTGCTTAAGAGAATTGTTTTTGTCATGCAAGAGTTTAGCGATTTCGGCTGAAGTTTTGGATTTCATCCTTGATTGCTTCAACAAAGATGTTTAATTCTTGAACTTCTTGCTCTTCACTACCGTAACGGCGAACATTCACACTGGCACTCTCAGCTTCTTTATCCCCTACAACTAAAATATATGGGATTTTTTGCGTTTGTGCCTGACGAATTTTGTAGCCCATTTTTTCATTGCGTTCATCGACTTCCACTCGAACACCTTCTACTTTAAGACGGTTCTTCACTTCATAAGCGTAATCGCCATGATGCTCAACTGAAACAGGGATTACGACAACTTGTTCTGGCGCCAGCCAAGTTGGGAAGGCTCCTTTATATTGTTCAATCAAGTATGCAGTGAAACGTTCCATTGTAGAAACAACACTACGGTGAACAACAACTGGACGATGTTCTTTTCCATCTTCACCAATATAAGTTAAATCAAAACGCTCAGGCAGCAAAAAGTCAAATTGAATCGTAGACAATGTTTCTTCTGTACCTAAAGCTGTTTGAACCTGAACATCTAGTTTAGGACCATAAAAGGCCGCCTCGCCGTCCGCCTCAAAATAATCAAAACCAGATTCATCCATAACTTCCTTCAGCAAGCCTTGAGAAGTTTCCCACATTTCATCATCATCAAAGTATTTTTCAGTGTTATCTGGGTCCCGGTAGCTTAAACGGAAGCGATAATCTTCAAATCCAAAATCCTTGTAAACTTCCAAAATTAGATCTAATGTACGACGAAATTCTTCTTTAATTTGATCAGGACGAACAAAAATATGCGCGTCATTCATTGTCATTTCACGAACTCGTTGTAAGCCAGATAATGCCCCTGATTTTTCATAACGGTGATCCATTCCTAATTCTGCTAAACGAATTGGCAACTCACGGTAAGAGTGAATCCGATCTTTGTAGACCATCATGTGGTGCGGGCAGTTCATTGGACGCAAAACTAAATCATCGCCATCGCCCATATCCATAATTGGGAACATATCTTCTTGATAATGATCCCAGTGGCCTGAAGTTTTGTATAGGCTAGTATTAGCTAAAACTGGCGTATATACATGCTCATAACCCATAGATAATTCTTTATCAACAATGTAGCGTTCGATTTCGCGGCGAATAGTTGCGCCTTTTGGCAACCAAAATGGTAGTCCGGAGCCAACTTCAGGCGAAATCATAAATAAGTCTAGTTCCCGGCCCAATTTACGATGATCGCGTTCTTTTGCTTCTTCGCGCAAACGAAGGAACTCATCTAAATCAGCTTGATTAAAGAAGGCTGTTCCATAAACCCGCTGCATCATTTTATTGTCTGAATTGCCGCGCCAGTAAGCACCAGCTACTGATAACAATTTGAAGACTTTGATTTTTCCAGTTGACGGAACATGTGGTCCCCGACATAAATCAGTGAATTCCCCTTGCGTATAAGCCGTGATCACTTCATCCTCTGGCAAATCTTGAATTAATTCCACTTTGTATGGGTCATAACTAAAGAACTCTAAAGCTTCTGCCCGACTCATTACCTTACGTTCGATTGGCAGATTTTCCTTCACAATTTTCTTCATTTCTTTTTCAATGGCTGGAAAATCCTCTTCAGAAACTTGACCATCTTCATTGTCAGTATCGTAGTAAAAGCCTGAATCAATTGCAGGTCCTACTCCGAAATGAATATTCGGAAACAAACGACGCATTGCTTGAGCCATTAAATGTGCTGTCGAGTGACGCATTAAGAACAATGCTTCCTCATCTTTATCGGTAACAATTTTTAACTCTGCATCTTGCTCAATGGGACGGCTCAAATCCTCCAAATCACCATTTACAACTACAGCCAATGCTTTTTTGGCTAATGATTTTGAAATACTTTCTGCAATCTCTCGTCCAGTTACACCATCATGAAATTCTTTGACTGATCCATCTGGAAATGAAATATTTACTGCCATGGATAAATTCCTCCTTCGTTTGATTGAAAATAAAAAAAAGTCCTAGTACCATAATCGGTACTAGGACGAATCAACGTGGTTCCACCTAATCTTTGAGCTAACTGCTCCTCGTATGCGATAACGGCGCATTTTCCGCCTCTGCATTTTTACAGAGGTCTGTGAAAGTGGTCATCCCTTGCGCTACATTTAGAAAAGTTTCAGCCTAGCTTTTCCTCTCTGATAAACAGCATTCAAGTTCAGGTGTCTTTCATCAACAATCAATTTATACTCACATTAAAACACTAAGATTCTAAAAAAGCAACCCATAAACATAATTATTTATTTCCACTTGCCATTTACAGCATAGGTTCCTTTTTTTAATTCGCTTAAAATAACATGGATGTTTTCTTTCGGAGCTCCTGTGTTTTTAGAAATGACTTCAGTTACCTCTTCCATCATTTTAGTTAATTGTTCCTGACTTCTTCCCTCAACTAATTCAATATGAACAAATGGCATGTTTTTTCCTCCTCTTAAATGATTATTACCTTTTCATTATACTATTGTTCTACGTTACCGCAATGATTTTTCCGACAATCACCTCTGGTTTTCTCAATTCATTCTGACTAGCAAAGATTACATTTATTAAATTTTGTGCTATACTAGTATGCTGTTATCAGCAAGGAGGACCAATTAATGAACCCTAGACAAGAAGAGCAGCAACACTTGAAACAGACTGTTGCTTTAATCGATCATGAGAACCAATTATTAGAAAAACAAAGAACTAAAAATAGAACGCAATTCCAAGAAAATCTACAAGAAAGTGCGGGACAAAGAATCCAATCTGGTTCTTTTGAAGCCTTAGCTGAAACCATGGCAGATACACGTCAGCACGAACAAGAATTATTGGTTCGCTATCAAACCTTGGCGGCTCAAGAGAAAAGACAAAAAGTTCTCCGTCTAATGAAGGGAAATCCTTACTTTGCCCGAATTGATTTTAAAGAAGACTTAGAAGCTGAGACTTTATATCTAGGAATTGCTTCTTTACGCGATTCGACAGAAGAAACCGTTATTATTGACTGGCGAGCACCTATCGCTAACCTTTACTATGAAGGTGAGCTTGGAGCCACTAATTATGAAACCTACGATACTACCGTAGATGTGGAATTACTTTTGAAGCGTCAATTTAAAATTCGTGATGGACAAATCCTTTCAATGGTGGATACTTCTGAAGCAATCAATGATGATTTCCTACTAGAAATTCTAGATGAAGCGTCGTCTAACCACATGAAAAATATCGTCTCAACAATTCAAAAGGCGCAAAATCAAATTATTCGTGATACCCATAGTAAATTATTAGTAGTAGAAGGTATTGCCGGCAGCGGGAAAACTTCTGCTCTTTTACAACGAGTTGCCTATCTTTTATATCATAATCGTAAATGGTTAGACAATGAGCAAGTGCTTTTATTTTCACCTAATCATATTTTTTCAGACTATATCTCGACTGTGTTGCCTTCATTAGGAGAAAGTGGTATTCCGACTGAAACCTTCAAAAGCTTTTTAGGAAAGCTGCTGCCTCTCTATCAAATTCATACAGAAGATAGTCATGAAGAAGTCTTTTTATCAGGACAAGATGATCGCGTTCTGCGGGCAAAAAGCAGCTGGCTAATTGTCGAAGCCTTAGCAGATTATTGCAATAAAATAACATCTATTGGACCTTTATTCAGAGACTTAACCCTAGAAGGCCAGCCTTTAATTAAAAAGGAACAGATTAGAGCTTGGTATCAAGAAGCAAATCCTAATTTACCAATGTACCAACGCATGCAGCTTTTGCAGACAAAACTGTTGAAAAAACTCGGTGGATTAGAAAAAGATGAAATGAAAAAGGACTGGGTTAAGCATGCTGCCGATGAACTACTGCAGCAAGCCTATATCGACAATCCTGATTTAGAAGATTCCGAAAAAAATGAACGACGTATGCAGCGACAATTCCGGCAAAAAGTTGTTCGTAAAAAGATGCGTCCGATTAAACGGAAAATTATGCGTTTTACCTTCATTAATTATGGCAAGCAGTATTTACATTTTCTTCAAACGGTTCCTGCTGCTCTACTTACTCGTTATCAGCTATCAAAACAGGACTGGCAAGAAATGCTGCAAACCTTACGTAAAGATTTTCAGCGTCGAGATCTTAGTCTTGAAGATGGTACGTTGATGTTTTTATTAATGAAATCTATGTACCCACTGCATGTTAAACAAAAAGCTCGTTTTATTTTTATCGATGAAATGCAAGATTTTTCACCAGCTCAAGTAGCTTTACTAAAACAGCTTTATCCCAAAGCGACGTATACGTTTTCTGGGGATTTGAATCAAAAAGTATTTGGCAATGAGAGTATGGTTGAAGCATTAGAAGCAATCTTTCCTGAACAAACAATTACGCATCATCAGTTAACAACCAGCTATCGGTCGACGGAGGAAATTACTCATTTTGCTAATCAATTTCTAACACAGGAAAATCGTGTACAGTTAACTGCCCGCAAAGGAGATCGACCAACAATTTATTATGCTGTAGATCAGCAGGCAATGCTGAAGCATTTAATGAATGAGATAGCTGAAACAGCAGAAAAAGCAAAATATTGGCGCACAGCTATTATCGGTAAAACTGTCGAAGACTGTAAGGAACTTTTTAATCAATTATCTCCAGATCAGCAGGCACAAGTACAGCTGTTAACTGATGAAGAGGATTTTATGCGCAAATCTCTCATTATCATTCCAACCTACTTGGCCAAAGGATTGGAATTTGACCGTGTCTATGGTTGGAATATCTCACCTAAAAATTATTACACTGAACAAGATAAATTAATTTTGTATACACTATGCACTCGTGCCATGCACGAATTGAAGCTTTTAACAATAGAACAAAAAAGTCCTCTGTTGGAACATATCCCTGAAGAACTTTATCAAATAGAGCATATCTAACACAGTCTCCTTAGGCTGTGTTTTTTATCATTGGTTAAATACTTTTATGGCAAATTAAAATCGGACTTTGGTCTGAAAGTTTTTTTGGAAGGAATAGAGTATAATAGTAGCAAGGAGGGATTTTTTATGAATGGTTGGATGATTGCGGGAATAGTATTGCTTGTCATTGTTATAAGCTTATACATTTGTGGAACTTCTACTATTCATTACCGCGAACTTGAAATCAACAATCGCTTTTGGCGAGCATTAGTTTCGGGTGCTTTGCTTGTGGTGGAAATCTTTCTGAGTCTGATGTAAACGTGAAAATATAAAAAATACGCGCTGTGCCTCATGAGCACAACGCGCTTTTTTAATCTTCAAATTCTACATTGTGAAAGACTTGCTGAACATCTTCTAACTCTTCCAGTACATCTATCATCTTTTCAAATTTTTCTAAATCATCGCCACTTAAGGAAACCTCATTTTGTGGAATCATTTGCATTTCTGCCACAGAAAACTCAGTAATTCCTTTTGCCTTTAGTGCCTCTTGGATGCTGTTAAAATCTTCTGGTTCACCGTAAACAATCACTTGGTCTTCTTCTTCCACAACATCTCTTACGTCAATATCCTGTTCCATTAAATATTCAAGAATCTCATCTGCGTCTTCATCGGAGAAACCAAATAGAGCAGTGTTATCAAACATATAAGAAACTGCACCGGATACACCCATGTTTCCGCCGTTTTTACCAAAAGCAGCTCGCACATCAGCGGCTGTACGGTTTACATTATTGGTTAATGCATCAACAATTACCATTGAGCCGTTTGGTCCAAAGCCTTCATAACGAAGTTCTTGATAGTTTTCATCTCCAGAACCCTTCGCTTTTTCGATTGCTCGATCAATAATATGCTTTGGTACATTATAAGTTTTTGCCCGTTCAATAACAAAACGTAGCTTTTGATTCGCGTGTGGATCTGGATCACCTGATTTAGCTGCTGCATAAATCTCAATCCCAAATTTTGCATAAACTCGGCTGTTGTTTGCATCTTTTGCAGTTTTCTTCGCAACGATGTTTGCCCATTTACGACCCATAATTTCACTTCACTTTCGTTGATTTCATACTTTTTCATTATACCCATAACTGTGTGGTTTTGAAAGTTTTTTTTACAATCGAATAGGAGTACGTCCTAAATTTTGTTCTACTGGATGAATCAGTTGATATAACTGATCTGCTCGATAAGTTAAAAAGAGGTTTTGTTTTTCTGCTTGACCAATTTTAGCGGCTAACGGCAAAGTAAAATTTTTCTTATGCTCTCTTAAGTATTCTTGCCCTTGTTTGGTGAAACCCAAAATGTGCAGCATGCTTTGCTCCTGTTCATTCCTAATTTCTTCTGATCGAACCTGCAATAAAAAATAAGTCAATAGCCTTTGTAGACGAGTCGTTGTGTATCGTTTCGTCTTAACTTGTTGCAGAAAATCAGAAAAACTATTTGCTTGAATCTTTTTCAGACGATGTTCAATTCCTTCATTCATCTGGTAGATATTCGTCATTTGAGCAGCTGTACTGACTGTTACTTGATAGTTAAGGAACGGCCAAAAATTCTCCCATGAAATTGCCCGGTTCAAATGTTTCATTGTTTCTTTTGGAACAAAAGATGTTATATCTTCACCTTTAATAAAGGCCTGGCGAATACCAGTAGCACTGGCAAACTGTTCACTTAACATTTCAACATCATGGTAGCCTTGATCTTTGCGAGGCAATGGATAGATAGCCATCGGATGAGCGTATGTAGCATTTTCCTTAGCATAACTTAGTCCTAGGATATGATTAGGTGGAAATTCTTGAATCGCAGGAAATAGCTGACGTACAACCTCTGCCATTTTTTCTGGATAGCTCATCCCAATGGGCAATTGATGAAATAAAAGGTCCACAGCCGCTTGCTTTTCAACAAAGAGTTGACCATATTGTTGATAGTCGATTGTTTCTTGACTATCTGTTCCAAAACAAAGTGCATCACAGTTTAATGCCTGCAGCAATTTTATCCCACCTTTAGCAAAATAATCTGCCGATTGAACCGCCCAAGAAAAAGGCAGCTCCACCACTAAGTCGACTCCATTGCTTAAAGCAGCCTCTGTTCGCATCCATTTATCCATAAAAGCAGGTTCGCCACGCTGTAAAAAATTCCCACTCATTACTGCGATTACTACCTCAGCCCCAGTAAGCTTTTTAGCCATCTCAGCATGATAACGATGTCCATTGTGAAATGGATTATACTCCACGATAATTCCACAACTCCGCATAAACTGCCTCCTTTTCAAAAAAAGATGAGACAATAACTGTCTCATCTTACTTATAACAAACAAAAAACCAACGCTTACTTGTTTCATTGGGTGCTTCATCTTCAAAATCAGCATAAACCTTACTTTGAAATCCAGCCTTTTTCAGCAATTCCTGATACGTTTCCAGCGAGTATGTTCGCTCTTGATGCAGCTCATCGATTCGCTCGAAGTATTCGCCTTCTTTCACAAAGAAAGTTAGGAAATGCTCAATACTGTGAGGAGCCTTTCCAACATAACTATCCCATAAGAAAGCAAAGTCTTCCGTTTGATCATGAAAACTATAACCAGGAAAAACAGTGTCCATTTGATAAAGTGAATGAACATCGAAAATAAAAACACCATTTTCTTCCAATAAACTATAGACTCCTTGGAAAACCTTTAATACCTGTTCTTGGTTTTCCATGTAGCATAATGAATCAGAAAAACAAGTGACTGCTTGATATGTGCCGATGTCAGTTAGATCTAACATATCACCAGCAATCAACTGAATCTCTACACCTTCAGATAATGCCCGATCTTGAGCCAGCATTAACATATCTTCTGATAGATCCAACCCAGTCACTGTACAACCAGCATTGGCAAATGCCACCGCCAGTGCTCCAGTACCACAGGCTAGCTCTAGCAAATTGCAACTAGCTGATGGTAAATGACGTAAAGAAAAATCCAGCCATTTTTGATATAGGCTGTCATCCATTACCTCATCATAAACCAATGCAAACGTTTCATAGGCCATTAATCTAACCAAGCCTCAATATTTACTAATGGTGCATCAGACCATAGCTTTTCTAAATTATAGAATTCACGTTCAGAGTTACTGAAAACATGAACGATCAAGTCACCCAGATCAATCAGCACCCATTTCCCACCATCTTTTCCTTCAACACGTTTTACTTCTACCTGATTTTCTTCTTCTTTTTCCATTATTGCTTCAACAACCGCATTAATCTGACGGTCAGAATTCGCTGAACAAATAAGAAAATAGTCAGCTAGCAATGATACCTCAGAAACATCTAAAGCAACAATATCAACTGCCCGTTTCGAATCAGCAGCTTTTACAGCAATCTCCAACATTTGTTTACTATCTATGGTAATTCTCCTCCTTAACGTACTCCAGCTACCCAACGATTATAAGTTTCTATTGTTTTTGGGTAAACCAATTGTTCTTCTTCTATTAAATGACTTAATGTATGTTTTGTTTCAAAGGCAACAGCTTCATCTAAATCCCGTAAGGCAATTGTTCGAGCATCATTTACTCCGGGAAAATTACGGCCTGGCTCGATATAATCCGCAACATAGATAATTTTATCTAACATAGTCATATCAGCAGCACCTGTCGTATGTAAACGAATTGCCTGCAATATTTCTTCATCATCAATATTTAATTCACGTTTCACAAAATCGGCACCTACCAATCCGTGCCAAATGGCATTACCGAATTTCAGTAATTCCTTTTTATTCCTATAATCGCCTTGTTCAATGGCCAGTTGAAATTCTTCATCAGATCTTTCTTTAGCATAATCATGCGTTAATGCGGCAATGCTAGCTTTTTCAGTTGAAGCCCCATAGCGATCCGCCAATGCAATCGCTGTTTCCTCCACACCTAAGACATGTTTAAAACGCCTTTCACTCATCCTCATTTGAACAGCCTGCATCAAGGCTTCACGATCCAATTGTGAATAATGTCTGCTATAATTCATCTAGATACAGCCCCTCTTCTTCGATGTACTCACGAACCTTTTCTGGTACTAAGTAGCGAATCGAACAACCTTGTCTAACTTGCTGACGTATATAACTGGAAGATAGCTGAATTTGCGGCACATCCACCCAGATAATGGGGTATGGACTTTCTACATCATAACCAGGGCGCTTAACACCAACAAATTGCACCATTTGAACCAAATCGTCAATCTTATACCAATTAGGCAAATATTCCACCTGATCGCCACCGATGATAAAATAGTACTCCGTATCAGGATGTTCTGACGTCAATTGTTTAATTGTATCATAAGTATAACTTTTTCCTTTGCGGGCTAGTTCGACTGTGTTCACAGTTAGATGAGGATTATCCTCAACGGCTAACTCTACCATATTTAAACGATGCTGACTATCAATGGTCTTTTTCTCATCAACATGAGGCGGCAGATAGGAGGGTAAAAGTTCTACATGGTCAAATCCCAACTTTTGTCCTACTTGTTCCCCAATCATCAAATGTGCTAGATGAATCGGATTAAAGTTCCCACCTAATAGTCCAACCTGTTTTCTTGGTTCAGTCACATCTACCATTGCTTCGACTTTTGGAATCGTTACTACACTTTGCTGATACAACGTTTGCTCCTCCAATCAGATTGCTGATACTTCACGTGAAATTTTTTGAAATTTTTCTTTCGTTGATGGCTTGTATAAAACTAAGACACGACCAATGATTTGGACAATCTCACAGTGAATTTCTTGTTCAAGTACATGGGCTACCTCTTCAGCTACTTCATCCGTGTTTTGCAGCAAATTTACTTTAATTAATTCACGCTTTTCCAAGGCTTCATTGATCTGCGTAACCATGGCTGAGTTAACGCCATTTTTTCCAATTTGAAAAATCGGTTGAAGATGGTGTGCTTGACTGCGTAAATAGCGTTTTTGTTTTCCTCGTAATGTCATATTATTCTCCTTTAGATTAGCGATTTGCGTGTTAATACATCTACGCCTTTTGGTGCCCAACCAGCGATCACAGCCGGTTTAGATACCGTTACCCAGCCTAAACCAGCAAAAACAATATCGGTTTTTTCTTTAATAGAAAATTCAAAACGAACCAATTCTGGAAACTCGTCCACTTCATCAGGACGTGGCGGCTGCAACAAACCACCAACATGTTTTTGGTAAAATTCATCAGCCTTTTCAAGCTTAGTCCGGTGAATCGATAAATCATTGGACACATAAGCGATGAAGGAACTACGGTCTCCCTGAATAAAATCAAATCGTGCTAACCCACCCAGAAATAAAGTCTGGCCCGCATTTAGTTGATACACTTTCGGTTTGATCTCTTTGTGAGGCGCAATAATTTTTAAGTCTTTTGCACCTAAATAATGAGCCATTTGATGGCGGTGGATAATTCCTGGTGTATCGATCAAGTAATGACCATCGTCCAAAGGAATCTCAATCTTATCCAAAGTTGTCCCTGGAAATTGAGAAGTCGTAATTAAATCCTGTACACCTGCAGTTTGCTTAATAATTTGATTAATTAAGGTAGATTTGCCAACATTCGTTACGCCAACAACATAAACATCACGTCCATCGCGATACTCTTCTATTTTGGCAAGTAACTCCTGCATTTCATTTGGTTTACGAGCACTAGTCAAAAGCACATCCACTGGACGCAAGCCTTCTTCATGAGCACGTTCTCTCATCCACTGAGTTAGGCGCCCTTTTTTCAGAGATTTTGGTAAGATATCTACTTTATTGCCTACCATTAACACTGGATTGTCGCCAATAAACCGATGTAACCCTGGAATAATTGAACCATTGAAGTCAAAAATGTCCACTACATTAACAATCAAAGCATCTGTTTTACCTAATTCATTTAACAGACGTAAAAAATCATCATCTGTCAGTGCAACATCTTGAATTTCATTATAATGGCGCAAGCGGAAACAACGCTGACAATAGACTTCTCCACTCTCCAAACCTTTTTCCAAAGCAGATTGTGGTGTATACCCCAATTCTTTGGGTTTGTCCGTTTGGATTTTTGCGCCACAACCAATACAATAAATTTCTTCTTCCATTATAATCCACTCTTCCATTTCATTTCAGGATGTTTATTTAGCAAATACCGCATAATTTTCCGTTCAAAAAAGCGATTAATTTGAGTATTCCAATTGTCAGTGTCAACAATTGGACGCACCAAGACACTTCTAATTCCCGCAGCATTAGCTCCACGAACATCCGTCATGATCTGATCACCAATCATAATAATTTCATTACTAGAAAGGCCTAGCTTACGCTGTGCACTCTTAATTCCAGCTGAAAAAGGCTTCATTGCCCGCGAAACAAAATCTAAACGAAATTGCTGTACTGCTCGAGCTACCCGGCTCGCCTTATTGTTCGACACAACAACAACAGGAATTCCGGCTTCATCCATGACTTTTAACCAATCCAATAATTCCTTGGTACCATCTGGATTGTCCCAAGCTATCAGTGTATTATCCAAGTCGGTTAAGACGGCTTTAATCCCTTGCTGCTTCAACTGTTCAGGGGTAATTTGATAGATGGCATCCACCATCCAGGTCGGTTTATATTTATTTAACATGGCCACTCCTAAATTTTTCCAAATTCTACTTCTACAAAACTTGATTATAACGCAAAACCCTTGAAAACTCCACTTTTGTCGCCAAAAGAAAACGATTGGGTGAAATCACCCAATCGTTTACAATACTTTTGATAAGAAATCGATGGTTCGAGTATTTTTTGTTTCTTCAAAAACCTCAGTTGGGGTTCCTTCTTCAACAATTACGCCGCCATCCATAAATAAAATACGATCGCCAACTTCCTTAGCAAATCCCATTTCGTGAGTAACAATGACCATCGTCATACCTTCTTTGGCCAATTGCTGCATAACTGCCAATACATCACCAACCATTTCTGGATCAAGAGCTGAGGTTGGCTCGTCAAATAACATCACATCTGGCTGCATTGCTAATGCACGAGCGATTGCAATTCGTTGCTGTTGTCCCCCAGATAGCGATTGTGGATAAGCATCCGCTTTATCAGAGAGCCCAACTTTTATCAATAATTCATGAGCGACAGCTTCAGCTGCTTCCTTCGTCATCTTTTTTACCTTAATTGGTGAAAGAGTAATATTTTCTACCACAGTCATATTAGGAAACAAATTAAACTGTTGAAATACCATTCCCATTTTTTCTCTGGTCTTGAAGATATCATTCTTCTTATCCGTAATATCAGTACCTTCAAACTTGATTATTCCTGAAGTAGGCACTTCTAATAGATTGATGCAACGTAAAAGTGTACTTTTCCCTGAACCTGATGGCCCAATGATTACTACCACTTCGCCTGGCTGAATTTCAGCAGAAATATCCTTCAATACCTCATTATCGCCAAACTTCTTATTTAAATGTTCAATTTGAATTAAAGCTTCCTTCATCGCTGTCTCCTCCTATCGTTGATAACCTTTGCCAAGCTTTTTCTCCCATAGGTTCAACAATCGGGAGGTGGCAAACGTCATCACAAAATAAAGAGCAGCAGCAACAAAGTATGGTTCCAATGGAATATACGAACTTGAAATTACAATTTGAGCTGAGCCCATTAATTCATTGATTCCAATTGCAGTTAACAAAGAGGAATCTTTAATCAAAGTGATAAATTCATTTCCTAAAGGAGGCAAAATATTACGCAAAGCCTGCGGCAGTACAACATAACGCATTGTTTGAGCCGGACGAAGACCTAAAGAGAAGGCTGCTTCACTTTGACCGTAGTTAATCGCAGTAATTCCTCCACGAATGATTTCAGCAACATATGCTCCTGAATTTAGCGACAATACTACCATACCTGGAAAGAGACGACCAAGGTCAACAGTAAGTACACCTACTTCTAAATCCTTAGAAGGAAAAAGACCTTGCAGCACGAGAAAGCCAATCATAATTTGAAGCAGCATTGGCGTGCCACGCAAAACTTCAATATAAATATTAGCCAACCAATTTAATGGTTTGTTCTTAGATAATTTCATTAAAGCCATTATTAGACCGATTAGGGTTCCTAATAAGACGGTGACCAATGAAATGATAATTGTTACACCAGTTCCCGAAACAAAATAAGGAAAGTATTTATCTAAAAACGAAAAGTCCACGTTAACGCCCTCTATTCTTCAGATGCTGATGAATTAGCAAGTTCATTATTTTTCTTAACGAATTCTTCGATCTTACCTTCATCATTCAATTTTTTGATTACTTTGTTGATTTCTTCCTTCAATTCACTGCTGCCTTCTTTTTTCAAAGCAATTGCGTAAGCTTCATCATCATTTGTTTTCAGTTCGACTTTGGCAATCATCAAATCAGGGTTTTGTTGTACATAAGATTCAGCAGTTGTTTCTTCTAAGACAACTCCGTCCAATGACCCCTCGTTTACTTCTACAATCATATTAGGCACTTTGTCGATTGAAACTAGGCGAGCATCTGGTAATTGCTCTTTGATCACATCTTCTTGAATCGAACCTTTTTGTCCGCCGACTTGTTTGCCATCAAAAGCCTTAATGCTATTTAAGGTCCCTTCATTCTTTTTATTGATAACCATTACTTGTGGTGGATTATAGTAATCATCAGAAAAGTCAAATTGCTCTCTACGTTCCTCAGTAGCTGAAAGTCCTGCAATAGCGATGTCGGATTTACCTTCCTTCAAAGAAGCTAGAACTGTATTATAATTCATATCAGAAACTTCAAGCTTTACACCAAGTTCTTTAGCAATCTCATTAACTAAATCAATATCTGCTCCCACAATCTGATCCTTGCCGTCAACCATAGTATGGAATTCAAATGGTGCAAAGTCAGCTGAGGTTGCTACCTTTAAGACTCCTGCCTCTTTAATTGCTGCTAGCTGGTTTTCTGCTGCATCATTAGAGTCACTGGAGCTGCTAGTATTGTTATTGCCTCCTCCACATGCTGCTAATGTTACTAATGCTAAAACTGCTACTGCTAAGCCGGTAATTTTTTTCATCCCTATTCCCCCTAAATTTTCTATTTGACGAATGACCTCATTATAGCATGAAATTTCGAAAAATCCAGAATAAAGGTGCATATTTATAGAAAAATCGTGCATTTTTTGTTTGTAAGTCACCTTTTATACTGCTATTCTGTATAAAGATTTACTCGCTGGCTGTATCCATTAGTTCACTGTTTTTGTTAACCATTTCTTCAACTTCGCCATTTTCTTTCATTTCACTGATCAGCTTATCCAATTCCTCTACCAATTTTGGATTGCCCTTTGGAACAGCAATTGAAAATGAATCTTCCTTCATACTTTCTAAAGGAATTTCTGCAATCATCAAATTAGGATTTTGTTCGACATAAGATTCAGCTACCATTTTTTCAACTACCAAAGCATCTAATGAACCACTATTCACCTCGATAAAAATATTTGGTAGTTTCTCAATTGAAACAAGCTGAGCCCCTTCTAATTGATTTTTGACAATGTTTTCCTGAATCGTTCCTTTTTGAGCCCCTACCTTTTTGTCAGATAAGCTTTCAATCGAATTTAGTACCTCTTGATTATTCTTGTTAATAACGATTACTTGTGGAGATGTATAATAATCCGTCGTGAAATCAAAGCTTTCCTCTCGTTCATCAGTAACTGAAATGGCGGAAACAGCGATATCCGCTTTGCCCTCTTTCGTAGCTGCTAAAACGTTATTAAAGCTCATATCTAACCATTCAACTTCTACACCCATTTTTTCTCCTATGGCTTCAACTAAGTCAATATCTGCGCCTACAATTTGGTCTTTACCATCGATAGTTGTGTGAAAGCCAAATGGTGCATAATCTGGAGAAGTAGCTACTTTTATAACCCCTGCTTCTTTAATAGTATCGTATTTATCTTCTGTTTCATTGGAACCTCCACAGCCAGATAAAAAGATTGCACTTAACCCTATAACACCCCATAAAAATCCCTTTTTCATTTTGTTTCCTCCTAATTTCATTTCTTAATTGAAATTAGTATAGCATATTTTTTCAAAAAGTCGAGCTTTTAATGCATATTTATTTATAAACGCGTATAAAAGAGCATAAAAAAACAGCAGGTTCTCTGCTGTTAAAATTTCCGAAAGCGTTGATAGCGTAGCTCAATCAATTCTTCTGTGGAATATTTGCATAACTTTTCTAAGGTTTCAATTAATGACTTCTTAAACATACGCAAGATTTTACTCTGCGACAAGCTTTCACCTCGGAAAGTTTCAGGAATAATCTTGTCTATAACTGCTAATTCTAATAATTCAGCCGCCGTAATTTTCATTAATTCAGCTGCTTCCTCTGAGCGTTTGCCGTCTTTCCACAATATTGAAGCAAATCCCTCTGGTGATAGTATTGCATAAATACTATGTTCCATCATCCAAACTTCGTCAGCTACCGCTAAAGCCAATGCGCCTCCACTGCCACCTTCTCCAGTGATAATAGAAAGGATTGGCACCTTCAAATCAGACATCTCTAATAGATTTCGGGCGATAGCTTCGCCTTCTCCACGTTCTTCTGCTTCAACCCCGCAAAAAGCCCCAGGAGTATTAACAAAACAGATAACTGGACGTCCAAATTTTTCAGCTTGCTTCATTAGTCGCAAAGCTTTACGATAACCTTCAGGATTTGGTTGTCCAAAATTACGTTCCATGTTTTCTTTTAAGTTAGCACCTTTTTGAACGCCAATGACCGTGACAGGTTTGTTATCTAAATAAGCAACTCCGCCAACAATAGCAGGATCATCACCATACAAACGATCGCCATGCAATTCCTGAAATCCTTCAAATAATTGATCAAAAAAGTCTAAGCTAGTCAAACGCTCAGCTGAACGCGCTAGCTTTACAACTTCTCCTGCTGACAGACTCATTCACGACACCATCCTTTAACTTGATGAAAATCCAGCAATTCTGCCAATCGGGTTCGCAAAGTAGTGCGAGGAACAATTTGATCAATAAATCCATGGCTTAATAAAAATTCAGCCTTTTGAAAATCATCCGGCAATTTTTGACGGATCGTTTGTTCAATCACTCGACGTCCGGCAAAACCAACTAAGCTTTGCGGCTCCGCCAAAATAATATCTCCCTCCATTGCAAAGCTGGCAGTTACTCCGCCAGTAGTGGGATCCGTTAATACAGTAATGTACAAAAGCCCTGCGTTACTATGACGTTTCACAGCGGCAGAAATTTTAGCCATCTGCATCAAAGAAAAAATTCCTTCTTGCATTCGGGCACCACCTGATGCGGTAAACAAAATAACTGGTAGTTTTTCTTTGGTTGCCCGTTCAAATAGGCGAGTGATTTTCTCACCAACAATTGTCCCCATACTGCCCATAATAAAGTTCGTATCCATCACTCCTATTGCAATAGGACGACCTTCGATCAAAGCTTTACCGGTCAGAACAGCCTCATCCAAACCGGTTTTTTCTTTTGTTTTCGCTAATTTGTCTTCGTAATCAGGAAAGTTGATGGGATTCTTTGCTGGAAGCTGATTGTCCCACTCTTCCAAGCTCTTTTCATCAATGGTAATCGCTAGTCTTTCCCAAGCGCTAATCCGGAAGCTATATCCGCAATGGGGGCAAACTTTTTCTTCCCCCATCTCCTTCTTATATAAAGTTCGCTTGCAACTAGGACATTTGGCCCACATGTTGTCTGGAACAGAAGGTTTACTGGTGGGAGTCTGGTCACGATTGGGATTAATACGAATATAGTTCTTTTTTTTATTGAAAAGTCCCATCTATCTTCCTCCTACTCACTTTCTTGCCATTCAGGTAAGAAAGTAGTCTGTAAAAAGCTGGTATCATAATCGCCAAAAAGTACATTGGGATGGCTGATCAGATCCATTTGAAATTCTACGTTAGTAATGACGCCTTCGGAAACAAATTCTCCTAAGGCACGCTGCATTTTCATTAGTGCGTCCAAACGGTCTTCACCGTGAACAATAATTTTAGCAATCATCGAATCATAATAAGGTGGAATCGTTACTCCACTGTACATGGCACTATCCACACGTAACCCTAATCCTCCACTTGGTAAAAGCAGAGTTCGAATCTTGCCTGGAGATGGTGCAAAATTAAATGCAGGATTTTCAGCATTAATACGGCATTCAATAGAATGGCCTTTAAAGGTGACATCCTCTTGTTTCAAACCAATTGGTTCTCCTGATGCAATTTTAATCTGTTTTTTAACAATGTCAATCCCTGTAACCATTTCAGTAATCGGGTGTTCCACTTGAATACGAGTATTCATTTCCATGAAATAGAAGTTGCCAGCTTCGTCTCTTAAAAATTCAATGGTTCCAGCACTCTCATAATTAACTGCTTTTCCTGCTTTAACGGCAATTGCACCTAGCATATCCCTGTGTTCCTGATCAATTACAATGGATGGGGCTTCTTCTAAAACTTTTTGATTGTTTCTTTGAAGAGAACAATCGCGTTCTCCTAGATGGATTACATTTCCAGCTTGATCTCCTAAGATTTGAACCTCTATATGACGAGCTGGATAAATAATTTTCTCTAAATACATTGAATCATCACCAAAGGCTGCTTTGGCTTCAGCTTTAGCCGAATTAAAGTTCTTTTCCAGTTCAGCCTTTTTCAAGACTTTACGGATTCCTTTTCCTCCACCGCCGGCAGCAGCTTTTAGCATTACAGGATATCCTACCTCATCAGCAATCTTTTCAGCCTCTTCTAAAGAATGAATTGCGCCATCACTTCCAGGAATAACTGGAACCCCTGCGTTCTTCATTAATTGACGAGCATGAATTTTATTACCCATTTCGTCAATTGTTTTTTCACTAGGACCAATAAACTTAATGCTGCATTCTCGACACATGGTAGCAAATAAACTATTTTCAGATAAAAAGCCAAAGCCTGGATGAATCGCTTCAGCATTTGTAACAATTGCTGCACTTAAAATTGCTTGCATATTTAAATAGGAATCTGTTGAACGAGCCGGTCCGATACAAATTGCTTCGTCGGCCATTTCAGTGTGCAAGGCTTCCTTATCTGCTTCGGAATAAACAGCAACTGTTTGGATTCCCAATTCGCGGCAAGCGCGAATAATTCGAACTGCAATCTCACCACGATTGGCAATCAATATTTTTGAAAACATAGACATCTATCCAATCATAAAGGTAAGTTCTGCTTCGGCTACCTTTTTACCATCAACCCGGGCAATTCCCTTACCACAGCCAGCAGACGAACGAACTTTTGTCAATTCTATTTCTATTTCCAAGGTATCTCCTGGAACCACTTTTTTACGGAATTTTGCTTTGTCAATACCGCCAAAATAAGCGGTTTTTCCTTTAAACTCATCCATCGACAATAAAGCTACTGCTCCAGCTTGAGCCATTGCTTCAACGATTAATACACCTGGCATAACTGGTTCATGAGGGAAATGTCCTTGAAAGAAGGGTTCGTTAATTGAAACATTTTTCTTGGCTACAATCGATTTTCCTGGTTCCACACTCTCTACGCGATCAATTAACAGCATAGGGTAACGGTGAGGAATGATTTCTTTGATTTCTTCAATGGTCATCATACGTTTTCACTCCTATATCATATTATAAATTCTCTCGTTGCTATCAGATTAGTTGATACGAAACAAAGGTTGTCCATATTCCACAACGTCTTCATTCTCTACTAAAACTTCAGCAATTGTTCCATCAAAATCACTAACAACTTCATTTAACAGTTTCATGGCTTCGATGATACAAACAGTCTCGCCTTTTTTCACAGAATCGCCAGTTTCTTTGAATGCAGGTTGATCTGGTGACGGCTGTAGATACACTACACCAACAATTGGTGAAGAGATAATGTTTCCACCTTCCTGTTGCACGGAACTTGACGGCGCTTTAACCTTAACATCAGCTGCTGCAGTTTCTTTCGGCTGATCTACAGCGACTTTTTCAACTTCAATAGCCGGTAATGCTTGTCGGCCGGTTTTATTTTTGTTCATGTACAACTCAAAACTGCCTTCATGAAGGTTGAACTCAGTTAAAGATGAACGGTCAAACTGCTCCATCAACTCTTTGACTTCTTTGATGTCCATTTTTCACTAGGCCTCCCAGCGCTTCAAGCAAATCACCGCGTTATGTCCACCGAAGCCTAGTGAGTTACTTACCGCATAATTCACAGGTGTTTCTTTTGCTTCATTTACGACAACATTTGCTTTAATTTCAGGATCAACTTCATTAATATTGGCTGTTGGTGGAATAAATTGTTCTTGGATCGCTAACAAAGTAGCTACAGCTTCTACACCACCAGCTCCCCCTAACAAATGACCAGTTAAAGATTTAGTACTACTTACATAAGCATTGTCAGTCAAGGCATGAGCAATGGCCTTACTTTCTGCTTTATCATTTGCTTGCGTACTTGTTCCGTGAGCATTTACATAATTTACCTCTGCAGGATCAATTTGTGCTTCTTGGACAGCTTGTGTAATTGCACGAGCTGCGCCTTCACCTTCAGGATCTGGAGCTGTCATATGGTAAGCATCGCAAGTCGCGCCATAACCAACGATCTCACCTAAGATAGTTGCACCGCGTTTTTGAGCATGCTCTAATGATTCCAATACTAATACACCCGCACCTTCACCCATTACAAAGCCATTACGATCTTTGTCAAAAGGAATAGATGCACGGGAAGCATCCGTCGAATCACTCAATGCTGTCAAAGCAGCAAATCCAGAAATACCAATCTTATTAATACAAGATTCAGCTCCACCCGCTATCATAACATCAGAGTAGCCATGTTTGATATTGCGGAAAGCTTCGCCAATTGAATGAGTACCACTTGCACAAGCTGTAACCGTACTAGTACAAATTCCTTTTGCACCAATACGCAAAGCAACGTTTCCGGCAGCCATGTTTACGATAGCTAAAGGAACAAACATTGGCGAAACTCGTCCTGGACCTTTGGCATCCATACGTAAAACTTGATCCTGAATCGTTCCTAAGCCACCAATTCCTGAACCGATCATAACTCCTACACGTTCCATATCTTCTTCTTCGGTATTAATCCCACTCATTTCTAGTGCTTCCAAAGCTGCATAAATAGCATATAAAGAATAACGTTCCATACGTTTTGTATCTTTTTTAACGAAATATTTTTCTAAAGGAAAGTCTTTAACTTCCGCAGCCATAGTAATGCCCGTTTCAGAAGCATCAAATTGCTGGATAGGGCCAATGCCGTGCTTTCCTTGTTTTAAGTTAGTTAAAAATGTTTCTTTGTCATTTCCTATCGGTGATACAACACCATATCCGGTAATTACGACACGATTCATTTTTTTCATCCTTTCTTTACATGACCATGCCGCCATCGACATTAATCACTTGACCTGTTAAATACGGACTTTCTGCTAAAAATACTGCTGCTTTTGCTACATCTTCGACACTGCCATATCGTTTTAAAGGAATCTGGCCTTCGATTTGCAATTTAATTTTATCGCTTAACTGATCCGTCATTTCTGTGGCAATAAAACCTGGGGCTAACGCATTACAAGTAATACCTCTGGGTGCAACTTCTCTAGCAACTGATTTAGTAAAACCAATCACACCTGCTTTGCTGGCAGCATAATTGCTTTGACCAACGTTACCAATTTGACCAATAACACTTGCCATATTGATGATAGCACCACTTCGTTGCTTCATCATCTGTTTTAATACTTGTTGCGTCATATTGAAAGTACCTTTTAAGTTAATATCCAAACAAGCATCAAATTCTTCCGGCTTCATTCGCAACAACAATTTGTCTTGAGTGATTCCGGCATTATTTATCAAGATATCAATCGAACCCAATGTTTCATTTGCTTCAGCAATCATTCTGCCTGCATCTTCAAATGAGCTGATGTCACCGCAAATACAAATACATTTGACACCTAGAGCTTCAATCTCTGCTACTTTATCGGCTGCAATTTCTTTACGTCCATTCAAAACAATGTTGGCACCTTGCTGAGCAAAAGCCTGAGCAAGTCCCCAACCGATTCCGCGGCTGCTGCCAGTAATAAAAATATTTTTATTTGCTAATTCCATCGGTTCCTCCCATTAATTGGATTGTATCCTGCAAAGTTTGGCTATCTTCCACTCGACTTGTTTGAATCGAACGATCAATTTTTTTGATAAAACCAGTTAGTGTTTTACCAGGCCCAATCTCGATCATTCGTTCAATACCCATTTCTTTTAATCTAAGAATACTGTCGCTAAAACGCACTGGTGACATCACTTGTGCTGTTAATAAGGAGACAATTTCCGAAGCTGGCATTTCCTTTGCAGTTGTATTTGAAATAACCGGACATTGCAAATCATGAAATACGATCTTTTGCAGTTCTAGATTTAACTGGCGACTAGCTGGTTCTAATAACGCGGTATGGAAAGGTCCACTTACATTTAAAGGAATCATGCGTTTAACCCCCGCTGCAGACAAAAGTTCTTCCGCTTTTTCAACTGCCGCAATCTCTCCACCAATAACAATTTGTTGCGGTGTATTGTAGTTGGCTGGTGAAACAATTCCCACTGAAGAGGCCTGTTGACAACATTCTTCAATTACTTCTGCTGAAGTGTTCAATACTGCCACCATTTTCCCACTGCCACTGGGAGCAGCTGTACTCATGTATTGACCTCGTTTTTGAACTAATTGAACTGCATCACCAAAGTCTAAGGCTCCTGCAGCAACCAGTGCTGTATATTCGCCTAAGCTCAATCCAGCAACTGCATCCTTTGAGATACCCATTTTTTCAATTACTCGTAAAAAAGCAGTACTGACAGTTAGAATTGCTGGTTGAGTGTATTCTGTTTCATGAATATTCTGATTTTCTTCAAAACAAAGTTGGCTCATAGAATAGCCTAATAAGTCGCTGGCTTCTTCAAAGGTTTCACGAACAATCGCTTCCTGCTGATAAAGCTCTTTCCCCATACCGACATATTGAGCTCCTTGACCGCTAAATAAAAATGCTGTTTTCATAAATTTTCTCCTAATATAAGGAAAGGCCAGGCTTTCGCCTCGCCCTTAGTCCTTTATGCGTTTTGTTGTTTTTCTACGTATTCAACTAAATCTTTAACAGTAGTAATACCATCTTCTGTTTCGATTTTCACGTCAAACTCGTCTTCAATTTCGTTGATGATTTGGAATAAGTCTAAACTATCTGCTTCCAAGTCTTCTTGAATATTTGTTGTTAATTCAACTTTTTCTTTCTCTACACCTAGTTCTTCTACGATAATTTCTTGGATTTTTTCAAAAGTCATGAGTTGTTTCCTCCATTTAATCTTCTTAAATTATTTGTAAACAGTTATAGTTCCAGCAAAAGATTGCCCCAGGCAAGTCCGCCACCATAACCTGTTAATACCACTTTTTGTGTACCATTTAGATGAATACTACCTGCTTCTATCAGCTCGTCCAATAGAATTGGGATGCTTGCTGCTGAAGTATTGCCATAGTTAGCCAAATTCATTGGGAATTTTTCAATGGGTTCCTTTAGCTTCTTAGCCATCTTTTCAATAATCCGACGATTTGCCTGATGAAAAAGATAAAGATCGATCGGCTCTTCTTTAACAAAGGCTTGAAGATCCTTAACAACATCGTTTAATGCAAAATTCCAAATTCCACGGCCATCCATCGTTAGACCTGCTTGATCGTCTTCTTGATGAAACTTGGTTTTTGTTGGTCGAAAACCAGCAACCAATGAATTAGAACGTTCGCCGTCTGCTCGCAGCATCTGACGAGTAATAGAAGGTTTATTATCAGCCTCCAGTAAGACGCCTGCAGCACCATCTCCGAAAAGTACAGCTGTTGAGCGATCTTCCCAGTTAATTAGTTTGGAGGTCTTTTCGCCACCAATGACTAAGCCTCGCTTCAGTCCTGTGCGAATGAAGTTTTCTCCCGTTGCCAAAGCATAGACAAAACCAGCACAAGCTGCTGCTAAGTCAAAAGCCATTGCTTGGTTCGCACCAATTCGCCCTTGTACCTGACAAGCCACAGAAGGTGATGAATAATCTGGCGACATTGTTGCCACGATAATAAAATCTAATGAAGCCGCATCAATTTGGGCCTTAGCCAACAATTTCCTAGCTACTTCGGTGCAAAGATCCGACGTATTCTCTTCTTCAGCGATATGCCGTTGTTTGATTCCTGTTCGTGATTGAATCCACTCATCTGATGTATCCATCCATTGAGCTAACTCATCGTTTGTGACAATGTTTTTGGGAAGATAACGAGCGGTTGCTGTAATCTTTCCATATTGATTGATGCTCATTTGATTTCCTCTAAGTATTCATATAGATTTTTCAATGCTCGCAAGAAAACTTCCTGCTCCTCAGTGTTCAAACCTTCTGTCGCATGACGTACCATTTCGCGATGAAAGTGCTGATGGACACGAAAAACCAATTTTCCCTTTTTAGTCAAGGAAAGTTTGACCACTCTTCGGTCATCTTCACTTCGAATACGTTCGACATAGCCTTTTTTCACTAAACGATTAATAGAAGTTGTTAAGGTTCCTACTGTAACCAAGAGCTCTCTTGCTACTTCCGTCGTGGTTTTCTTTTTATACATACCAATCGCATCGATCGTATGCATTTCAGTGATTGTTAAATCTCCAAACCTAGACTTTTTCAGCTCGTTTTCTTCAATTGACAGAACGTCATTAAAGATAGTCACTAAATAGCTATTCATTTCTTCCCAATTGTGTTCCATTTCCCTCACCCAATTAGTTTGACATTCAAATCATTTGATGATCAAACTATATCCTATTTTTATTTTCAATGCAAGCCGATTTCTGTATTTTACAGAAAAATAGTCCCACCATACTGTGAAAAAATAATTATACTAGCACCAAAAAACTTTGGGTATCAAAGCTTTTATTGAAACAGCTACTATTTTTCGACTTGCAAAATATCTGTTATCCATTTTATAAAATTTTCTTAACAAGAACAACAAAAAGAGTGATCCTCTAAAAAGATCACTCTTAGTTTACTTATTTACGATGCATCGGAATATCATTATTATTTGGATGTACCAGTAAATACTGAATAACATCGATATTGCTTGCTTGAAAAGACGCTGAACAGGCTTGCAAATACAAATCCCACATTCGGTAAAATGTTTCATCCTTTTGTTTCAGCACTTGATCTTTAACCTCCTGGAAGTTTTTAGTCCAGTGCTCTAAAGTAAGCTGATAATCTCTCCGCAGACTTTCCAGATCAAGTAATTGTAAATTGTTTTCTGTCATATGTTCAACGAGTTCCGTAACCCCTGGGATATAGCCTCCTGGAAAAATATACTTATTAATCCAAGCGTTCTTAGCGCCACCTTGTTGGCGACTAATACCATGAATTAAAGCAGTTCCTTTCGCAGATAAATTTTTTTCTACGACCTTAAAATACTCCGCTAAATTTTCTGCTCCAACGTGTTCAAACATTCCTACACTCGTGATATGATCATACGTCTCATTCTTTAAATCTCGATAATCCATTAGACGAACAGAGACGTTGTCCTCGAGATGTTCCTTTTCAATGATTTCTTGAATGTGGTGATATTGTTCCTCACTCAAAGTGATACCCGTTGATTTTACTCCGTATTCTTTGGCAGCAGTTAGAATCAACGTTCCCCAACCGCATCCAATATCCAGTAAGGTTTCTCCTGGCTGAATAAACAATTTATCCAAAATATGATGGACCTTATTGATTTGTGCTTGCTCCAAAGTATCCTCTGGTGTAGCAAAGTAGGCACAAGAATAGGTTAGAGTTGGATCTAGCCAAAGCTCATAAAAATCATTTCCTAAGTCGTAATGACTGTGAATATCGGTTTGTGATTGCTTCTTAGTATGCTTTTCTTTCGGCAACCATTTTTTGAAGTTCTTATTATGGAAGAAACCTTCTGCTTGATTGTAAACATCATAAATAAGTTCTTGCAGATTCCCTTCAACCTCAATTCGTTTTTCCATGTATGCTTCACCTAGAGCTAACGAAGCATTATTCATTAAATCTTTAACTGGAATTTTTTCATGAAAAATAATTTTAAATGCTGTCTCACCTGAAGTTTCACCATATTCCTTTACGCTTCCATCCCAAAAAACGACTTCTGTCTTTTTGGAAAAAGACGGCTTAAATAATTGATTGTAAACTTCCTTATCTAACATTCTAATTCCTCCACTTCTAATTACATAATCTATCATTATCCAAAAGCAAAATAAGTTCAAATAATATGCAATTTAGTGAAAGCAAAAAGCTTTGCAGAATCCTTGAACTAAGTTCTTCTGCAAAGCTTAATTTTTTATATAATCAAAAAAACGGGTTTCCCCGTTTTATTGAATCAAGTCGTAAATTTCCATTGCAACAATATCAATATTATCAAATTGATAAGTTTGTTTACTGTCACTTTCAGTTAATTCGAATGTTTCAGTTGTACTATCGTAAGTTACCGTACATTTTTCGACTCCATCTTTTTCAAAACGGCGAACTTGAACTTCATTATCTGTAGATTCTGTCATAGCTTCCAAACGTTTAATAATGGCAACTAATTGCGAGTGCTTCATCTAGGTGCCTCCCTTCCAATCATTCTGTATTATTGTATCAAATCAGACTCTATCTTGCATTGTTTTTACTAAAATAATTCTTAATTTTTGTCAAAGGCAGGTTTGCCTTCAGTCCACCATAATTTGATCAGAGCCTGGGTGCCGTCGTTCTCATATCCATTTGCAGCCAATTGCTCATACAATTCGACAGCCAGCTTAGTTCCTGGAAGTTCCAAAGACAATTTTTCTGCTTCATCGAGTGCTATTTTTAGATCCTTAATAAAATGCTTTACGAAAAATCCAGGTGAATAATCTTCCTTCAAAATTCTTGGTCCATAGTTCACCATAGACCAATTTTCGGCAGCACCTCCACCAAGTGTTTCTAACACCTGAGGTACGTCTAAACCAGCTTTTTGAGCGTAAACAAACATTTCAGTCATTCCTGTCATGGTACCAGCAATCATGATCTGGTTCGCCATTTTAGTATGTTGACCACTGCCAGCTTCTCCATGAAGCGCATACGCTTTCCCCATGATTTCAAATAGCGGAACAACTTTTTCATAAGTAGAAGGATTACCACCAACCATAATTGTCAATGTGGCATTCTTTGCGCCAAGGTCTCCTCCCGAAACAGGCGCATCCAATGCATCAGAGCCTTTTTCAACTGCAGTTTCCTGGATTTTTTTGGCTAAAGTTGGTGTTGAGGTTGTTAAGTCTACAAAAATTTTGTTTTTAACTGGAACCGTGAATATTCCATTTTCTTTATAATAGATTTGTTCTACATCGCTAGGATAACCCACCATAGTAAAAATTATTTCTGCCGCTTCAGTTACTTTTGCTGGAGTATCTTGCCAAGTAGCACCATTTTCGACTAATTCGTCTGTTTTGCTTTTGGTTCGATTATATACGTGAACATTGTGCCCTGCATTCAGCAAATGTCCAACGATGGCCTTTCCCATAACACCTGTACCGATAAAACCTAATTCCATAAGCTTAATCCCTCCTAAAAAATAAATCCATCTCTAGTATACCTGAAGAGATGGATTTAAGCCTTATTTATCTACTGAATTTTTGAGAGAAGCTATTTTTACACGAACCTTTTCGACTGGACGTTTTTGACTAAGCGGTATTCTTTGATGATTTTTCTGATAATACTCCATCATTTGCTGATAAAAATCAATTATTTCATCACCAAATTTTTGAGCGGATATTTCAGTTAACTTTCTCTGCTTCAAACTATCATCCAGAATAAGTCCTCTATTAATGTAATCAATTAACGCTTCAGAAAAATCTTCGTCCTTTTCAAAGGTTACTCCCAAGCGTTCATCATCCAATAAAGCTTCCAAATAGTCATTGCCCTCTACTATGCATTGGGTACCTGAAGCAATTGCTTCGGCGTAAGTCAAACCTTGTGTTTCTGAGGTTGAGGCACTAACAAAATAGTCGGCTGCCCGATAATAGACAGGCACTTGATCATGAGGGATTTCTCCAGTGAATTGCACGTATTCTTGAAGTTTTAACTCCCCTACTAATTCTTCTAAATTTTCTCTATGAGGGCCCTTGCCTACAATTACTAGACGGGCACCAGGGCAGCTTTCCAACACTTTAGGAAATTGTTGAACAATGACTTGAATATTTTTTTCATAAGAAATTCGACTTAAAGATAATATCATCAGTTGGTCATCAGTAATTCCTAATTCACGACGCAAATCTTTCAGCATTTGGCTTGTGATATCGGAACGAATAAATCCCTCGATTTCGATCCCTGTAGGAATAATTCGCATAGGGATTTCAACTTCATAACGCTTCAACGTGTTTACTACGCGTTGACTCGGGCAAACCACACCTGTCGAGCGATTAACAAACATACGAATAAAATGTTTTACATGGGTTGGACGCACAACTTTTCCATTGGCAATATAATGGAGATAATCTTCATACATTGTGTGATAAGTATGGATTACTGGAACTCTCAACCGGTTGCCAACCATTTTTCCTAACAACCCAGCACCGAATTCAGTATGGGTGTGAATCAATTCCAATTCTAGCTCTTTAGCAATTTGATAAGCAAACCACATACCGCGAACTACAATTCGGCGATCCTTGAACGAGACAAATGGGACACTTGGCATTCGAACAATGTCTTTTTCAAAATCTTCAGCATCCGGGTCGGTCGTGGTAAATATATAGACTTCATGTCCTTTGTTCTCCAACTCATCCTTCAGCGTTTTGATTGATGTCGCTACTCCGCTAACCTGCGGGAAGTAGGTATCTGTAAAAAAACCAATACGCACAATTATTCCTCCAAACTATTCAACGATTTGTTGATACATCGTTTGATTGTATGATTCGTTTAATACCGCTTGATAAACTACTTTCAGCTCTCGACCAATTTCCGTAATACTTTTGCTTTGAGCCGTTTTAAAACCTGATTCTGTCACATCAGGCAACTGCTGCTTAGTAATTTGTTCAATTAAAGCAATAAATTCTTGATTTGAATTTCCCATATAGCAATTAAAATGGTCAACCATCCATCCCTGATAAACAGGAATGTCACGCAGCAACACCTTTTGCCGACTAGCTAATGCTTCAAGTACTACTATTCCCTCGGTTTCTTCATAAGAAGGAAAGAAAAATAGATCAGCAGCTGAATAAGCTCCCTCAATAACTTCCCCTTTAATATACCCCGGAAAAAGCACATTTTTAGGATGATCCGTTTTAACAATGTGACGAATGTTCCGAGGGATGGAATACATGGGAACATCCCCAAACCAAATAAATGTATACTCTGGCATTTCTCTAGCAATCTTAACAAAATCAATCAGGCCCTTTCGTTCAAAAAAGAGACCCACACTAATGATAACCTTTTGATTTTTAGTCAAAGAAAAATACTTACGAAAGGCTTCCTCTTTTTCCTTGCTAGGATAATACCGCTGTAAATCTATCCCATTGGAAATTGCTGCAATTGGTTGAGTCAATCCATAGCTTTTCAAAAGTTTTCTTGAATAAGGGGTAGGCGTAATCAAAATATCAGCCTGACTATATAGATGCACCAACCATTTTTTGACAAAAGGAGCTAATTTGTTTGATCCAACAAATGAATTGCGAAAATCCTCTTCAGTAGAATGCGCATGGTAAATCACCTTTTTCCCCATTCTTTTTGCCTTAGCAACTAATCGGGCACTTTTGGGACCATAAGTGTTCACATGTAGTATATCGTAATCAGTACTTGATGGATCTAACGTGTATTGAATCCCTACTGATGATAACGCACGTTTTTGATGAGCTAACGCTCGCCCGATCCCAGATTTGCCTATAACTGATTGTCCTTCAAAATATAATAAGACTTTCAATCACTTCACTCCTCTTCAACAGCAAATCCATTATACCATAGGGCGAATCTATTTCTATCAATCGAAAGTCCTAATTAAGACAATAAAAAAAGTCACCGTCTGAAAAGACAGTGACTTTCAGTATAGATTATTTTACGTAAGACTCAACTAATTCTACAACTTCTTCCATTGTATCACAGTCGTTTAATGCTTTATCAGCCAATTCAGCCATGTCTGAAGTTGTTAGACGTTTCATTAAGCTGCGAGTTTTAAGAATAGATGTAGCGCTCATAGAGAACTCATCTAACCCCATACCCATTAATAATGGCACAGCAGTTTGATCGCCAGCCATTTCTCCACACATACCTGCCCATTTTCCTTCAGCATGCGCTGCATCAATAACGTTTTTAATCAAACGTAAGATTGAAGGATTGTATGGTTGGTACAGGTAAGAAACGCGCTCGTTCATGCGGTCAGCAGCCATTGTGTATTGGATTAAGTCATTTGTTCCAACACTGAAGAAGTCCACTTCTTTTGCAAACTTGTCAGCTAATACTGCAGCTGCCGGAATTTCGATCATGATACCAACTTGAATTGTATCAGATACTTTAACGCCTTCATTTACAAGCTTTTCACGTTCTTCTTCATACATTTTCTTGGCAGCACGGAACTCTTTAAGAGTTGCTACCATTGGAAACATAATACGTAGGTTGCCGTAAGCAGAAGCACGCAATAACGCACGTAGTTGTGTACGGAACATATCTTCCCCTAATTCAGACAAGCTGATACGCAAAGCACGATAACCTAAGAATGGGTTCATTTCGTGAGGAAGCTTCAAGTAAGGAAGTTCTTTATCCCCACCGATATCCATTGTACGAACAACTACAGGTTTTTCACCCATACCTTCAAGAACTGCTTTGTATGCTTCAAATTGATCTTCTTCCGTTGGAAAGTCCGGAGAATCCATGTATAGGAATTCTGTACGGTACAAACCAATTGCTTCAGCACCGTTGTTGTGTACACCTGTTAAATCTTTTGGCGTTCCAATGTTAGCTGCTAATTCAAAGTGTTTGCCATCGGCAGTTACTGTTTCAGCATCTTTTAGTTTTTCCCACTCAGCCTTTTGCGCTGCGTAGTCTTCACCAGCTTTTACAAATTCAGCTGCTTGTTCTTCAGTAGGGTTGATGATTGTCTCACCCGCGATACCGTTTACAGCTAAAATGTCGCCTTCTTTTACTTTTGAAGTAATTTCCATGGTTCCAACAATTGCTGGAATTTCCAATGAACGTGCCATAATAGCAGAATGAGAAGTACGTCCGCCAATATCAGTAACAAAGGCTTTAACAAAGTTCTTATCTAGTTGAGCTGTATCACTTGGTGTCAAGTCATGAGCAACAACAATCACTTCTTCATCAATCATTGATGGGTTTGGTAATTTTACTCCTAATAGATGGGCCATTACCCGTTTAGTTACGTCACGAATATCTGCAGCACGTTCTTGCATGTACGCATTATCGTCCATCGCTTCAAACATACCAATATACATATCAGTAACTTCTTTTAATGCTGATTCAGCATTTACTTTATTATCTTGAACATGTGTTTTGATTTGACCAATCATTTCTGGATCTGACAGAACCATTAAATGAGCATCGAACACTTGTGCTTCTTCTTCACCTAAGCTTGTTGCAGCTTTATCCCGAATTTTTTGAAGTTCTGAAGAAGAAGCTGCTAAAGCGTCATCAAGACGACTTTCTTCAGCAGCTGTATCTTCAATACTTTTCTTTTGGAAAGACAAATCCGGTTGAACTAGCAAGTAAGCTTTCGCAACGGCAACTCCGTCACTAGCGGCAATACCTTTTAGCATTTCAACCATTATTCAGATAGTCCCTCTTTCTTCATAGTTTCTACGATTGCTTCCATTGCTTCTTTTTCGTCAGCACCTTCAGCAGAAATAGTAACGTCAGAACCTTGGCCAACACCTAGAGACATAACGCCCATGATTGATTTAAGGTTAACTGATTTTCCTTTATACTCCAAATTGATATCAGAGTTAAATTTGCTTGCAGTTTGCACTAATAATGTTGCTGGACGTGCATGAATCCCTGTTTCTGCTACTACGTGAAAATCTTTTTTTTCCATATTGACCGTTCTCCTTTGTACAAGAAAATTTTGTTTTATGTTAGGGCTTTCGCAACATACCTTGTTTCTTCAAGCCCTTCATTTCTAAAGATTACCATTTTTTGGTTATCGATACAACAATTTTATACGATTTCTTTCAACGAAATGTATGCCCTTTCTTAAAATAGCGTTTTTTCATGAAATAATCGCTGAAATTTTCTGTTTTCATTCTTTTTTTCATAACACTTACTTTCTTGAGACGGAATTTTCATAAGAAAAATTTAGGATTAGCACTCTCTGACAAAGAGTGCTAAAAACTTTGAGCTTTCCTCTTGATTTCCTCACAAAAGTCAGTATAATATTGATTAAGGTCAAAGAAAGTCAGACTTTTGACCAGCGTATCTTTTTACGAGAATCCCTTCCTAGATGTACAATGGAAGAAAAGGTGAAAGGGTGAATAGAATGCTTTGCCAAAATTGCCATAAGAATGAAGCAACAATTCATTTGTATGCAAATGTCAATGGTCAACGAAAGCAATTAGACTATTGTCAAAGTTGCTACCAAAAACTAAAAAATCAAGCAACTGGAGGTGCTCCGCAAATGGCAGCAAACGATCCATTTGGATTCGGAAGTCTCGATGACTTATTCCGATCTATGTCTCAACAAATGCAGCAACAAGGTGCCATGGACCAAACTCCACCTACCCAATTCGGCGGCGGAAATGGTTTTAATGGACAACAACCCCCTCGTGGAAACGGCGGCGGTGGACTCCTTGATGAATTTGGAATTAATATTACACAATCAGCACGCGAAGGAAATATCGATCCTGTCGTAGGACGAGATGATGAGATACAACGTGTTATTGAAATTTTAAATCGCCGGACGAAAAATAATCCTGTATTAATTGGGGAGCCTGGTGTTGGTAAAACAGCAGTCGTTGAAGGATTGGCTCAAAAAATTGTTAATGGTGATGTGCCTCAAAAACTAATGGATAAAGAAGTAATACGTCTAGACGTAGCTTCTTTAGTTCAGGGAACTGGTATTCGTGGTCAATTTGAGGAAAGAATGCAAAAACTAATTGAAGAAATTCGCCAAGCAGAAAACATTATCCTATTTATTGATGAAGTGCATGAAATCGTTGGTGCCGGATCTGCTGGTGATGGCAACATGGATGCAGGCAACCTGTTGAAACCGGCTCTTGCCCGTGGTGAAATGCAAATGGTAGGAGCTACTACCTTAAATGAATACCGTATTATTGAAAAAGATGCGGCTTTAGAACGTCGTATGCAACCAGTACGGGTAGATGAACCTAGTGTAGAAGAAACGATTGAAATTTTGAAAGGTTTGCAACCACGCTATGAAGATTATCATCATGTAAAATATACTGATGATGCGATCAAAGCAGCGGCAGAGCTTTCCAACCGTTACATTCAAGATCGTTTCTTACCTGATAAGGCTATCGACTTATTAGATGAATCAGGTTCGAAAAAGAACTTAACAATTCAAATCGTTGATCCAAAAGTGATTGACAAAAAACTTGCTGAAGCAGAAGAACAAAAACGTTTAGCTTCACAAGAAGAAGATTTTGAAAAGGCAGCTTATTATCGAGATCAAATTAACAAGCTGCAACGGATGAAGGATCGTCAAATAAGTGATGAAGAAACACCAGTGATCACTGAAAAAGACATGGAATCTATCGTAGAAAAACGCACAGGTATTCCTGTTGGCGATCTGAAAGAAAAAGAACAAACTCAGTTGAAAAATTTGGCAGATGACTTAAAGAAACATGTTATTGGTCAAGATGAAGCTGTAGAGAAAGTAGCTAAAGCTATTCGTCGTAATCGTGTAGGTTTAAACAAGAAAAACCGTCCAATTGGTTCTTTCCTGTTTGTGGGACCTACCGGTGTTGGTAAAACCGAATTGGCTAAACAATTAGCCTATGAAATGTTTGGTTCACAAGATTCAATGATCCGTTTCGATATGTCTGAATACATGGAAAAACACAGTGTCTCTAAATTAATCGGTTCACCTCCTGGCTACGTAGGATATGAAGAAGCTGGTCAATTGACTGAACGTGTTCGTCGTAATCCTTACAGCTTAATTTTGCTAGATGAAATTGAAAAGGCTCATCCAGATGTTTTACACATGTTCTTGCAAATCCTTGATGATGGTCGTTTAACCGATGCTCAAGGACGTACTGTCAGCTTTAAGGATACTTTGATTATCATGACTAGTAACGCTGGAACTGGCAAGGTTGAAGCCAATGTTGGTTTTGGAGCAGCTCGAGAAGGAACAACTCGTTCTGTCTTGGGACAATTAAAAGATTACTTTGCTCCAGAATTTCTGAATCGTTTCGATGGAATCATTGAGTTCAGCCCATTAACCAAAGAAGGTCTAATGGAAATTGTTTCCTTGATGATTGACGATGTCAACAATATGCTTGCTGATCAAAAGCTTCATATTGATGTTCCTGCTAATGTAAAAGAAAAATTAGTAGATCTAGGCTACGATCCATCTATGGGAGCTCGTCCACTTCGTCGAACTATCCAAGAAACTATTGAAGATGGAATTGCTGAATTTTATCTAGACCATCCAACTATTCATGAACTGAAAGCAAAATTGGATAAGGAAGATAACATTGTTATTACTTCTAAACCGGAGCGTTTAGTCAAAGAAGACGGCAAAGAGTAAGCTAAATGGCTGAGATAGGAATCTATCTCAGCTTTTTTGAGCTTTACTCTTCATTTTTTTGGATTTTTTTTATATAATTATCATAGGAATGTAATTTTCAGGGAAGGAGCCTGTCCATGAAACTAGTGAATGTTACTAACAGCCACTCGCGTTTAGTGTTCAATCAGCTTGAGAACACAGATGCGAACATGATCAAGGTCTATACCATTGGCAATACAACAGTTATTTTCACTGACGCGTATAAACATGCTGAAATCGTGATTAAAAATGATAAACGAAACATACAACAAAAAGAGATCGATTTTATACATAAATACTTTAGGCGAAAGCTAAAAGACGATCGTTATGATTTTGAAAATTTGACGACGATCGAGGCGCCAGGATTGGTTGAAATTTCTATCACAAAAAAAGAGGCAGAACCGACGAAGTAGTGGATTTATTCACTGCTTCGAAGGTTCGCCTTTTTTCTTAGTTTTAAAATAAGATTCTTAGGTACTACTGTGAATATTAGAGCAACTACACTAACAATTCTAGCTACCCTTGCTAACCAAGTATATTGATAAAAAATGGTAATTTTAGAATTCCCCTTAGGAACCTGCAATTCCGTTGTACCTGAATCAGAAAGTTTACTGTTCACTTTTTTATCATTGATGGTAACTTTTTGCCCTATATATCTATAAACGGGAGTTACAAAATCGCTGGACTTCTTTACATCCTTCAAAACGATCGTAATTTCATTATCTGTTAAATTAAATTCTGGTTTGATTTCTTTTCCATCTAACACAAACTTGTAATTGGCAACCACATCCATATTTTCCACTACACGCTGATTGGCGTAATCAATGTTGTGCAGCGAATTATCTATCGCTGTAATATCCCTATCCTGAATCACTGTTCTCATATCATCATTTCTTGCTACTAAATTGTACACTTTTTCCGAATTATAAAGATTAAAAATAGAAACAATATGCAAAATTGCAATAATCGGCAGCAGAAGTATTTGCCGATTGATTCTTACAACCGCCTTTTTCGAATCAAAGGAAACACTAAAGCTATAGGCCAACAATAAGGTTATGATAGCGTTCAGTCGCCAAACAAATTGAATAGTTAGCAAAGGTGTTGAACTAAGTTTATCCCAAGGCAATAACCTTGTTGTAGAGATAAACATCAGGACTCCCACAACGAAAATGACAATGTCTGGTTTCTTTAATTTCTTCCAGCCAACCACTGTCATGAAAATAGCTAGAAATAGAAATAAGCCAATTGAAAAACCATTAACACGATTAAAAATTAAATTACCTAAAAGGCGTCGATAGTCAAAGCCTTCTAACGATACTCCCTTGGGCGTGTACAGATCCAATTGAGTCATTTGTTCTAAAAAAGGAATAATAAATGCCAAAGATAGCAAAACAGTCATAATAGTAGCTTTTGCTAAAGATTTTAAACGTTTCACTTTATCCTGCCAAAATGGGAAAGATATAATTAGGAATAAGGCAATCATCACTGCGAGCATCGCGACTGACAACAAATGAGTATAAACTATTAAAGTCATCCCAAAGGTTAATATTCGCCAATTTTTATCATTCCCAATAAAAATTTCATACGCTCCTGCTAAAACCAGCGGAAAGAAAGTCATTGCGACAGCTTCCCCTAGAGAACCTCTGTAGAACATGTCTGTAGCACGATAGGCTGAAAATGTATAAACAGCTGAAAAGATCAAAGCAATATTGGTACTTTTCTTCATTTTGAACATTGAATAGTAAGAAATTAATAAAGTAGCTAAAGTAATGAACCAACAGTAAATTTTATAGCCCCAAACCATACTTCCAGTTATTTTGAAAAATAAATAGGCTGGATAAATGGTCAACCAGGGATAAAACTGGTTGATCATCGACCCATTATGGTGGAAAGAGGCATAGTTTACTGGACTAGTCCATACATTACTCATTCCGGTGATTCTAGACAAATGAAAATAAGTGTCCTGCATACTAAAATGAATGATTCCGGAATACAAAAACATCGGCATCATGTAAAAAATGCTCAAGATGAATAAAATCAGTAAATGGTTGTACTTACTAAGTTGCTTTAGCATTGAGCATCTCCTTTAAAAATGTATTTCTTTTAATTCTACATCAAACTCTTCAATTCCACGTTAGGATATTTATCCGCAAACCAGCGCATTGCGAACTGGTTCTCAAACAAGAATAATGGTTGGTCAAAACGGTCTTTAGCCAAAATATTCCGGCTAGAGCTCATCCGCTCATCTAAATCTTCTGGTTTAATCCAACGGGCGATCTTGTGTCCCATCGGTGTCATAACTACTTCTGCATTGTATTCATTTTGCATCCGATATTGAAAAACTTCAAACTGCAGCTGTCCTACTGCTCCGATGATGTAATCGTCAGTAAGATAGGTTTTGTATAATTGAATGGCACCTTCTTGAACTAACTGATTAATACCTTTATGAAACGATTTTTGTTTCATGACATTCTTCGCAGTAACTTTCATGAATAGTTCCGGCGTAAAGGATGGCAATTCTTCATAGGCGACCTTCAGTTTTCCTTCATAAAGAGTGTCCCCGATTTGATAATTACCAGTATCATAAACTCCAATAATATCACCAGCCACAGCTTCCTCAATATTTTCTCGTGCATCTGCCATAAACTGAGTAACATTACTTAACTTCATTTTTTTGTCTGTGCGATTTAAGGTTACATCCATTCCACGCTCAAAGGTACCTGAGCAAATTCGAACAAAGGCAATTCGATCTCGATGGTTAGGATTCATATTCGCTTGGATCTTGAAAACAAAACCAGAAAACTCATCTTCATAAGGAGAAACTTCTGTCCCCTCTTCTGTTTTATGTGCATATGGCTTAGGTGCCAGGTTTACAAAAGTTTCTAAGAATGTTTGAACACCAAAGTTAGTTAAAGCTGAACCGAAAAAGACTGGTGTTTGTTCCCCTTTAGCAATTTTCTCTGGATCAAAGGCGTCACCGGCCTCTTGAACTAATTCAACCTCACCTAAAACATCCTGATAAATTGATTGTTCTTTCAACGGATGATCACCAGCAATTTCACCATTGGTTAGTTCAATAAAACGTTCACCTTCGTATTGCTCTGGACGGTACAGTTCAATTCTTTTGTTATGGATATCGTAAAGTCCTTCAAGTCCTTTCCCCATACCAATTGGCCAGTTCATGGGATAGGATTCAATATTTAATAATTCTTCTAATTCCTCTAATAAGTCTAGAGGTTCTCGACCATCACGGTCCAATTTATTAATGAAGGTAAAAATAGGAATTCCACGTCGTTTAACTACTTGGAACAGTTTCTTTGTCTGAGCTTCGATCCCTTTGGCACTGTCAATTACCATCACAGCACTATCCACCGCCATCAAGGTACGATAAGTATCTTCAGAAAAATCTTCGTGCCCTGGGGTATCTAAAATATTCACGCGTTTGCCTTCATAGTCAAATTGCATAACTGAACTAGTAACTGAAATTCCGCGTTGCTTTTCAATATCCATCCAGTCAGATTTTGCAAAATTACCGGTCTTTTTACCTTTTACCGTTCCTGCTTGACGGATTGCACCACCAAACAGCAACAGCTGCTCGGTGATTGTTGTTTTCCCAGCATCCGGATGGGAAATAATCGCAAAAGTACGACGACTGTCGACTTGTTCTTTTAATTTTGGATTGTTCATTCATTTACTCCCTTTAACAAATTTCAACCCAATTAGTATAGCACGGATACTATGGAATAGGAAAGTTGAAAACAAATTTTACAAAGAATCTTCATACCTGACGTTTAAAAACTAGTCGAAAATATTTTCAAAAAAGTTTCGCAAAACATCTTTACAAAAAGAATTCTAATGTTACAATTACATTACAAATATTTCGTTAGAGTTCAGCTGATGCTGTACTTATTTATCGTAGTCATTAAGGAGGACCTCATGCACTTATCCAGAAGGTTTGTCAAAAATTTTTTTATTTTAATGCTTTTAAGCTTTACCTTTCTTTTCATCTATTTTAGAAGTCATTTTCTTCCTTGGGCAAAGGTAACTACGATTTCAGTAGGTGGTCTAAATGTTCAGCAGGCTCATAAGAAATTGACGAAAGAATATCAAACGATTACTATTTTGCTAAAACAGAATGATACTACTATTCCTTTAATACTAGAACAGCCCTATGATATCTCGATGAACTTTCTTGAGAATAATCTGCATCATTCCTCAATCCATTTACCACTTTCAAATAAAGTAAAAGAACAGCTATCTACTAAAATAGAAGCTGCTGATTTTGGTATTGAGCGTGAGAATCAAGAAGCTATCGTAAGCCATACTAAGCAAAAATTTGTAATTCAGCCAGAAACTCAGGGCTCTCTTGTAAATCGTGAGCAATTAAGCACTACTATTTATCAAGATTTGGCCTCTAAGAACTCAAATTATAGCTACCGCTTAAAAGACTTTTATACTAAACCTAAACAAACTAGCAAAAGTTTGGAATCGACGGTGAAAGAATTAAATCAACTATTGGCGCTGGATAAATCATTTATGATTGCTAAAAAAGAAATTCCTGTGTCTAAGCAAATGATCTTTGCTACTGTCAATGAATCTGGAGAGTTAGACCCTTTGCTAATCACTCAATTGATTCAACAGTTAAATCGAAAATATGCTACCGTCAATCGACCAGTTGATTTTATTAATGTTCATGGGGAAAATTTGCGGTTCAGAAATGTTGGAAATTACGGCTGGTACATTGATACGGAGCTAGCCGTCAACAAAGTGATAAAGCAATTGCCTGATAAGGATATTAACGAGATTAGGCTACCTTTAACAGGCGATCCAGTAAAACAACCCTTGCATGTCAAAAAGAATTATATTGAGGTAGATTTAGATAACCAAAAAATGTACTGTTTTCATAAGGGTAAAAAAGTAGTTACTACTGATATAATTACTGGTCAGTTTACAAAAGGAACGGCCACTGTCCCAGGCTTTCATACGATTATGGATAAGCAGCAAAACACTTACCTGAGTGGAGCACTCATCACTGGCGACGGAAGCTACCGTGTTCCCGTCAATTATTGGATGCCTTTTTTAAGCTATGGTCAAACCATCACTGAAATTGGCATTCACGATACTGAGCACAAAAAAGAAGCTTTCGGCGATAAGGAGGCATTTAAGACTGATCTGGGCAGCTACGGTTGTATCAATACTCCCTTAGAAAAAGTTGCCAAAATCTACAAATTTAGTTATATTGGTATGCCTGTTTTTATCTATGGACATACTTATGATGAAGCACCAGGAGAGTATGACAAGCCAGTTGATTATGGAGAAAAAATTTAGGTATGAAAAAGGACTAGCCTTCACGACTAGTCCTTGCTTATTATCTTCTTGGTTCATCATCTTCAAAATCTTTAGTAAATAAACGGCGCTCTTCTTCTGGCTCTACACCTTCATCTTCAGCTGGATGGAAAATTACCCGAACAGTTAACACTCGTGATCCTTCCATTTCTTCGGAAATCAAGGTTAGATTGTCAACATCAAAGGAAAGCTTTTCCCCTTCATCAGGAATTGTTCCTAAGGCAGTGATCAAGTAGCCGGCCATTGTGTCTACATCACTCATATGAAGACTAGTATCGAATTCTTCATTGAATTCATCAATCAACATTTTCCCGTTAATCAAGTATTCTGTATCCGATATTTTCTCATAAAGCTTTTCAATTTCATCTGATTCATCATCAATCTCACCGACAATTTCTTCCAGCAAGTCTTCTAAAGTAACCAAACCTACCATACCACCATATTCATCTAGCAAAATAGACATTTGATTTTGCGTTTTTTTCAATTCATACAGCAGGTCATCAATAAAGATTGTTTCTGGTACAAACAATGGTTCCTGGATAATTTTGTGAAGATCAATGTTTTCAAAGCCGCATTCTCTGGCCGCTTTTAACAAGTTTTTCGTATGGACGATTCCAATGATCTTATCTTTGTCTTCATCATATACAGGGATACGTGAATAGCTTTCGCTTAAAATTTCATCGACAATTTCCGTTACCGGATCATTAATATCAATCATAAATGAATCGGTACGTGGAACCATTACTTCACGGGCAACCTTAGTATCCAAAGAGAAAACACCCTGCAGCATTTCGAGCTCTTCAGTATCAAGAACACCTTCGTTTTCCAGCATGTACCGCATTTCATCGCGGGTCATTTTCGTATCTTCATCATCAAACTTCATTGGTGTTATCTTAGCCAGCAGATTCGTTGACGCTGTCAACAGCCACACGAAAGGCTTAGCAATGACGCCCAATTTTCGGACCACACTTGAAGTTACTTGGGCCACACTCTCTGTATGGGTCATGGCAATTCGCTTAGGATATAATTCACCAAATACAATTGAAACATAAGTTAACAAAAGCATGATTAATACATTTGCGAGGGTTTTAGCTACTGCTGTTCCACCAAGAACCGGTGCTAAACGAGCAGACAAACTATCTGCCAAGGAAGCCCCTGACAAAATATTAACTAAAGTAATCCCAACTTGTATTGTTGATAAAAAGTTGTTTGGGTCCCTTATGATTTCCAAAAGCTTCTTAGACTTAAGATTTCCCTCTTCAGCTTTTTGTTCTACACGGTTTTTATTAACTGATACAACTGCAATTTCCGCCGCAGCAAGAAATCCGTTGATCAAAGTCAACACAACTAATAGTAAAAGTTGGAAGACTAACGACTGACTATCGGGGTCAGCATTCATAATTGCATTCGCTCCTTATCATAAACTGAAAAAAGTGGCACTCGGCCACAATAAAATCGTATCACAACAGATGTTTTTATGCAATCTTTGTTGCTATTTAACTTAAAATCTCTTGTTCGCGTTCCTCTTTTTTACTTTCCCGGACAATTTTTACAATAAAAACGACCAACGTTCTTAAAATTGCATATACCGGAACGCCTAGAAAGACCCCTAAAATACCGGCTAGATTTCCAGCAACCAATAAAATTAAGATAATCGTTAAAGGATGGATATTAAGTGACTTGCCTATTACATTAGGATAAATGACGTTTCCATCAATTTGCTGAACAATTACAACTATCACAATACACAAAAGTGCTTTCACCGGGCTATCGAAAAAGCTGTAAATTAAAGCTGGTGCTAAACCTAAATAAGGTCCCAGATAAGGAATCAAATTGGTTAAGCCTGCAATAACACCAAATAAGAAAGCATAATCAACACCGATTAACAAATAGCCTAAAAAAGTAAATGTGCCTACAAATAAACACTCAATTGCCTGGCCGCTAATATAGTCCGACAACGTCTTATTCATTTGGCCTAATAATTCTTTAATATTTTCCCGTTGCTTAGTTGGGAAAACTCGTTCGATATTCGGAACTAGTTTCTCACCATCTTTCAACATATAAAACAGAATAAATGGCACGGTCACCAGCAAAACAGCAACTGTCGCAATCTTCCCAATTAACGAACTTAAACTAGTAGTTACTCCACCTAAAAATTGCTGTATTATCGCTCCTGCTGATACATCCAGGTTGTTGATGTATTTATCAACATCCAACTGCTGAAATAGTGGAAAATGAGTCGCTTGATCACTGATTTCCTTCAGCCATGATTGCATATCTAAAATAAAACTTGGAATACTTGCCGCTAATGATGCCAGCTGCTGAACCAGATTCGGAATAATACTTATGACCATTAAGACAATCATCACAATTAACAAAAGAAAAATGAGCGCTATTGCCAAAATCCGCTTCATCCCTAACCGAGTCAGTAATCGAACTAAAGGATTTAATAAATAATACAAAAAACCGGCAATCAAGACTGGAGCAAATAGCGTCGTGAAGAATGTGCCAATTGGCTGAAAGATAAAATCAATTCGCGACGAAACCCAGATCAAGGTTGCCAAAATCAACAGCTCTAAAGACCAGAACATCAATTTTGAATTTTTGAGTTTTTCAAACATTTAGATACCTCTTTTACCTGATTTGTTATATAGTATACAACAGTGAGTCAAACGAAACAGTTTTTTTGAACTAGGAAGGTGAAAAAAATGAAAATCTTAATCACTAAAGACACTATGAGCGAGATCTACTTAGACGCTGTTAAAATCCGTCACAAAGTTTTTGTCCAAGAACAAGGTGTTCCTTTAGAACGAGAAATTGACAAAGACGAAGCTTACAGCATTCACTTTGTCTTGTACACAGAAGATCATAGAGCTGCAGCAACTGTTCGCTTACTTCCTTTGAATAAGCAAGAGCTGAAGCTTCAACGAATGGCTGTTTTAAAAGAATTCCGTGGTCAAAAAATGGGCGATGCCCTTCTGCAAGAAGCTGAGCTTTTTGCTAAACAGCAAGAATTCCATCAAATTCGATTAGATGCTCAATTGAGTGCTCAAACGTTTTATGAATCTCACGGCTATCTTGCTTATGGTGAGGTCTTTCAAGATGCAAATATCGATCATATTCACATGAAAAAAGACCTATAAAAAACTGCTGACCGTAATCAGCAGTTTTTTCTTATTTCCGCGACAATTGCTTGTAGCGGTTATACCAAATATCAATATAGCCTGGGGAAAAAGGACCTTTGCCATTGTTAATCCAATCAACGAGAATCTTGACATTTTCTTTCAAAATGAAATCAATTTCCTTTGAGTAATGCATTTGTTTGCTGTGGGCTTCATATTCATCAACGTCTAACAGCCGTTTCTCTCCATCTGGAAAGACTTTGACATCTAAATCATAGTCGATATACTTCAAAGCTTCATCATCCAATACATAAGGTGATGCTAGATTACAATAGTAGGAAACTCCTTTCTCTCTGATCATTGCTATTACATTGAACCAGTATTTCGTGTGGAAATAAACAATTGCTGGTTCACGAGTAACCCATCTGCGACCATCTGACTCAGTAACCAAAGTGTGGTCATTTAGTCCGATAATCGAGCACTCGCTTGTTTTTAATACCATGGTATCCCGCCACGTTCGATGCAAGCTGCCGTCGTGTTTATAACTTTTAATGGTTATAAACTCTCCTTCTTTTGGAACTCCCATAGCTACCCTTCCCTCAGCGAAAATCATTTTTTCGCATTTGTTTGGGTGTTATCACACCGACATCAAAATTATTATAGCAATAAATCGGGCGCTTGCCTACCAATGATTGTCAGATGTTTAATTCTTTTCCCACACTTCAAGCATTTTTTGCTGCGGTTTCGGGAAAACAAAGCTGTCAAAATCTGCTCTTTTCACCCATGTGCCGCGATCTGTAAGCGTATCATTCGTTCTGCCATAAAAAACCAAAATATGCCAGCGTAAGTGACTAAAAACATGGGTAACCTCACCCAAGATTTTTTTCTGCCAAACCACTGGGTCGTTTGAAAAAATGATTGGGCTGTCCTCTGCTACTAACTCACTTGAAAAAAGATTTAGCTCTTCGGTGTAGCTGCTTTTCAATTCCGTAAATTTTTCCATTGAAATTTCTTCTAATGGAAACAGCCACATGCTAGCTAATAATCCTGACTCAGGTCGTTGCTGCAACAAAAATTCTTGCTGATTATTTTCAATCACTCCAGCAACATAATAGACATCTTTTGGCTTCAGCTTTTTACTCTTAACGGGAAATTCTGTTTGACGCTGTTCCTTGAATGCCAAACAAAACGCTTGGATCGGACATACTTCACACTTTGGTGCTTTCGGAGTACAAATAGACGACCCTAAATCCATCATGGCTTGATTGAAATCCCCTGGTTCCTCGTGACTGATGATTTTTCGCATCGCTTCATCAAAAACTTTCCGGCTATTGGCTTTCGCAATATCCGCTTCAATACAAAACAAACGGCTGACTACACGCATTACATTACCGTCTATCGCCGGTTCAGACAGTTTGAAGGAGATACTGCCGATTGCTCCTGCTGTATAAGGTCCAATCCCCTTTAATGAACGAATATCATCAATTGTGTCAGGAAATTGACCACCAAATTCATCTAAGATTTGTTTAGCAGCAGCTTGTAAGTTTCTAGCTCTTGAGTAATAGCCTAATCCTTCCCAGATTTTCAACAGCTTATCTTCAGGTGCTTTAGCTAGGTCAGCAATTGTTGGAAAAGCCTCCATAAATCGGTAATAATAATCAATTACGGTGTCTACCCTTGTTTGTTGCAGCATAATTTCTGAAATCCAAACACGATATGGATCCTGATTATAGCGCCAAGGTAAGTTGCGCTTTTCCTTTTGATACCAGTCTAAAAAGTCCATTTGAAATTGCTGTACTTTTTCTGGTGACCAGGCTTCCCAAAGCTTCTTATTCATCGTCTTCTTCCTCTTTTTTGGCAAGAAATACATCAATCGCATCAAGACTAAAACCCTTTTGATACAAGCTTTGCTTTATCTTTTGCTTTCTTTTAGCTGTATCAAACCGTTGATTTCTTTGCCAAAGCTTATCTCCTTGTATTTCCAGCGCATTATCTTCTTGCTCTTGTACCTCTTGAAAATCCAGCGTATCAATTACTAGCTTGATAATGTCTGAAGAGAATCCCTTCGTCATCAACGTTTGCTGCAGCTTTTGCTGAGTTTCTCGTACGCTTTTATTGTGAAATTTCCGCATCGCCTTCTCAGCGGTTTGTAGAGCGATTTTGTATTGACTTTCTTCTTCATATAAGACAAGGCTTTTTTCGATATCCTGATCGCTTAAGCCCTTTTCTTTAAGTTTCTGCTTTATAACGCGAGGCCCTTTGTCTCCTAAACGCATTTGAGTTCGTACAAAACTCTCACCAAACGTTGTATCATCCAATAAGTTCATTTCTCTCAAACGTGCGACAATTTTTTTTCGATCAGACAGCTCGATTTCTTTTTCTTTCAGGTAGCTGTAAATTTCCTTTTCTGTTCGCATCTGATAGCTCAGGTAATTTAAAGCCAATTGAAAACCCGCATCTTCATTACTAGCTTTTTTAATCTCAGCAATTTCTGCTTCGGTAATTTCTCGATCTTTTAATAACCGATAAGCAATTAATGTGTCCTCAGAAACTCGCAATACTTCTCCGTTAGACAATTCTACTTCATAAAAAGCATTCCGGCCCTTATTTACTTTGCTGATGGTAATCATCATGAATAGACCTCCTTTGCGAACATTAATTCTATCATAGAAAACAGCTTCTTTGGTAAAATTATGCTAAAATATAGCCAGAAAGGAGCAGATTATGGCTGTTCAATTGAAAACCAATCAATCTCTAACTTTAAAAATTAAACGACTAGGTATTAACGGTGAAGGCATTGCTTATTACAAGCGGCTCATCGTCTTTGTTAAGGGGGCTCTGCCCAAAGAAACGGTCATTGCAAAGATCACTAAAGCCACTCCCCGTTATGCCGAGGCAGCACTGATTCGTGTCAAAGAAGCTAGTCCTGACCGAATCATTCCACCCTGCCCTGTTTATGAAGAGTGCGGTGGCTGCCAACTGCAGCATTTAGCCTATAAACAACAACTAATTTTCAAAAAAGATTTATTAAAGCAAGCTTTAGAAAAATATAAACCAGAAGGCTTTCAAAAATATGAGCTTCGCAATACTCTAGGAATGGAAGACCCTTGGCGTTACCGTAACAAGGCACAATTTCAATTGCGGAAAAATGATAAAATCAATCAAGTAGAGGCTGGACTTTATCAAAGCGATTCACACCATTTAGTACCGATTACCGATTGTCTCGTTCAGCAACCAGCGACTCAGAAGGTCATGAATACAGCCGTACAGCTGCTGACAAAATATTCGATTCCTATTTATGATGAACGAAGAAATTCTGGCATTTTGCGTACCCTGATGGTTCGTGTAGGGATTGAAACAGGCGAAGTCCAGTTGGTGCTTATTTCAAAAACAAAAAAGATTCCGCAAGTAAATGCCTTAGTTCGCGAGCTGAATCAGCGTTGTCCCGAAGTTGTTTCAATCATGCAAAATATACAGGACAAAAAGACTTCGCTGATTATGGGAGATGAAACGATTCATTTATGGGGCAAAGAAGCCATTAACGAAAAAATTAATCAAGTCTCCTTTGAGCTTTCCGCTCGAGCTTTTTTCCAATTGAATCCGGTACAAACCAAAGTTTTATATCATGAAGCGCTGAAAGCTTTGGATTTAAAACAAGATAAGACAATTGTAGATGCTTATTGTGGTGTTGGGACAATTGGATTATCGTTAGCCGATCAAGCCAAAGAAGTTAGAGGAATGGACATTGTTCCTCAAGCTATTGAAGATGCTCAAAAGAATGCTGCGAAAATGGGACTAACAAATACTCATTATGAAGTCGGCTCTGCTGAAGTTTTACTACCTAAATGGTTAAGAGAAGGCTTTAAACCTGACGCTATTATTGTTGATCCCCCAAGAACTGGGTTAGATGAGAAATTACTGGATGCTATTGTGAAGCAGCCAAGTCAACAATTGATTTATGTTTCCTGCAATGTTTCTACTTTAGCGAGAGATCTTAAAGCATTGGCAAAAATTTACACTGTTGATTACCTGCAATCAGTCGATATGTTCCCACAAACTGCTCGCTGCGAAGTTGTTGTGAAGCTGACGAAAAAATAAGTTTCAAATTAGGTTTGTCTTTTTGTTAAGGCGAACCCTTTTTATATTACAAGAAAAAGACTAGGCAGAATTTCTGTCTAGTCCATAGTATATTCGGTTTAGTACCCATATCCTGTCGCAGGCTGCAAATAGTCCTCTGCGGGTGGTTGCTGATTATAACCATTATCATACTGTTGCTGATTCGGATCATAAGCAGTAGTGTCTTCTGTATTATAGGCATTCCCATAGTCATTGGCCGTGCCTGGATCATAGGTGCCCTGTTGATCATAAGTATTCGTATCATCATACCCTGTTGAAGCTTGGCTGTCGCTCGTCGAAGTACCATCCGAATCATCATAGAATAAATTGTATGAATCAGCATCCGATAAATTAGGCAGTGTATCAGCTGTTGGCAGGTTCAACTGTTTCTTCAAGGTATTTTGAATTTTAAGCAGTTCATTGGTTCCCAGAATTTGATAATAAATTTCGTCAATTAGCTGGCTTTCGCCGTCCAATTGCTTTTGATCAATCTTTTTAAAAGCTGGTAAATAATCGGTCCCTATATCTAACATGTCATCCCAAGATAAATCGGTCTTCATATTCTTCTCAACTGCTTTTAAAATTTTCCGATAATTGCTGACACCATTGATTGACATCGCTTTGTTCAAGATCTTCGTAACAACTTCTCGCTGACGTTTTTGTCGACCAACATCGCCTTCTGGATCCTGATAACGCATGCGGGCATAGGCCAACCCAGTTTCGCCATCCAAGGTTTGTTTACCTTTTGCAACTTCAATACCATCAAGCTCAAAATCGTATTGATTATCAACTTCAATACCACCAACCGCATCAATCAAATCTTTTAGGCCACGCATATTGATCGTTACGTAATGATCAATCGGAATATCCAACAAATTTTCTATAGTATCCATCGCCATTCCTTCGCCACCAAAAGCGTAGGCATGGTTTAATTTATCATTGGTGCCATAACCAACAATTTTTGTTAATGTATCTCGCCCTAAACTAACAATAGTAGATTTCTTTTGTTGAGGGTTAACAGTTACTACCATCATACTATCGGAGCGCCCTTGCTCATCCCGACCTAAATCGCCAGTATCTACTCCTAGTAAAAGAATGGAGAAGGGTTCTGCATTATCAATATTGGGTTTATTTGCATCCCCCCTCGAACTGTTACGTTTAACGGTTTGACGTATATTATCCACCATTTGACTGGCATCTTTGGTCACCTGTACCGCATAAATGGTTGCGCCCCCAACTAGGCAATTTACCAAAACTAATGTCCCCACGATGATTTTTTTCCAACGACTCATGGCACACCTCTATTTACGATTTTTACAGTTCATTTTCTCACATACCCGATCAGTTTTCAATGTTTTTCAAAAAAGAGCAAAATTCTCTATAAAAAAATTTAAGTTTAACTCCTTGATTATTCACAAGTAAGCAAAAAAAGACACCCAGAAAACTGAGTGCCCTAATTGCTCAAAGATTATTTTGCTGCTTCAAAGTTTTTGTTTACTTGATCCCAATTTATAACATCCCAGAAAGCTGCAATGTAGTCAGGACGAACATTTTTATACTTCAAGTAATAAGCATGTTCCCAAACATCTAAACCTAAAACTGGTGTTTTTCCTTCAGAAAGAGGAGTATCTTGATTTGGTGTAGAAGTAATTTCAAGTTTGCCATTATTGACAACTACCCAAGCCCAACCAGAACCAAAACGTCCAGTTGCAGCCGTTTTAAATTCTTCTTTCATTTTTTCAAAGTCGCCGAATGCTTCATCAATTGCATCCTTAATTGCTCCAGTTGGTTTTCCGCCAGCATTTGGTGCCATGATTTTCCAGAAAAAGCTGTGGTTAGCATGTCCACCACCATTGTTACGGACTGCTGTTTTGATATCATCTGGAACTTCATTTAAATTAATCATCAATTCTTCAATTGATAGTTCGCCTAACTCAGGATATTTTTCAATTGCTGCATTCAAATTAGTCACATACGTGTTGTGATGCTTTTCGTGGTGTAAATGCATTGTTTCTTCATCAATGTAGGGTTCCAATGCGTCGTATGCGTAAGGTAGTTCTGGTAAAGTATAAGCCATTTTTTATTTCCTCCTTAGAAATAGTTACATTAAAATCTTATCAGATTATCATGGGCTTTTCAAAGTATATGCTTACTTTTCTTTCGATTCTGGGGAGGTTTCTTCAATAATTTCTACTTTCTTGAAGATAAATACTTTACTAAATACATAATTCGCTACCACTACTACAATTTGAGTAATAATTTTTGCCACTAAATTACCCGTACTCAATAGGTCTATAAACAAATACATGCATGCCATATCCATACCAAATGAAATAATTCGAGCAAACAAAAATTTGCTGAACTCCCAGGCTAACGCTCCAAATGTCTCTGTTTTAGACTGAAAAACCCACAACTTATTCGTTACAAAAGCAAATAGAACTGAACAAATCCACGAGATCGTGTTGGAAATCGGCCAGCTTAAATGAAGAAACTGATAAGCAGCGGCAAAGGTCACAATATTAACCACTGTTGCTAATCCACCAAAAAACAAGTAGATAAATAGTTCCCATAACTTTTTCTCTTTCAAATAATTCTCAAATTTACGATAATACTCCATTTACTTTTCACCCTTCTCATAATTCCACTTTGTACCTTACAGTAGTCCCTCAAGATAGTCAATTCACACAATAAATTCTTTTATCTTTTTTTCTCATTGTCTTGTTATTCCCTTGGTACTTCGCTACAATGATTGATAGATTGGAGCGATCATATGACATTTAGTCAATTAATCAAGGGAGCAACCTTCCGCTTTTCCACCCTAAAAGATGCAAAAAATATTCCTTTTTGGAAAGCAATTGTTTATCTTATTGTCCTAAGTATCTTTTTATCCTTGCCGATAGTTTTTGAAGGGATGCAAGTGCTGAAGGAAATTAAAAGTGACAGCACAAAAATTGCTCAAAAAGTACCTGATTTTCAAATAGAAAACGGCGAAATTCAAGCAGAAGGTTCAAATAGTGGCTTTATCTATCAGACAAACTCAATCATTTTAACCTTTGACCCTGAAGGCAAACGTACAGAAAAAGATGTAGCAAATGACCTAGTCGGAAACTATTTTAGTGTTGGATTATTAAAAAACGAAGCGGTTTTAGCTTTACCTGATATGGGCGGTGTCAGCACTTCTCTATTCGGGGATAATGTCTTACGCTTTTCTTATGAGAAGGAACCCTTAAGTGGACTTACTGGTAAAAACTTGCGATCAGAGTTGGAAAATCTGCAATTACCTGTTTGGGTACCGGTGGTTATGTTGTTAGCTGCACTTTATCCAACAATCATTAATCTAATTGTGACCTTACTATTTACTGCAATAGCCGGTCACTTGTTTGCCAAGTTTAGACTTCGCCAAGTTACTTTTTTTGAAACATTCAAAACCATTATCTTTTGTGCGACAATTCCTACAATTTTATCAATGATCATTATGTTGTTTGATGCTACCTTTGATTCAAGCCTACTAATTACTTGCATCAGCGTTTTTATTTACTTTCAGGTCAGCAATAATTATCCACAAATGAAATTACCCAACGTTTAACTGTTTACGATGCCGTAAACAGTTTTTTTGTTGAGAATTTGTTAAAATAGATGTCGAGGTGAATAAGATGCAAAAACCAATTATTTATTTACAACGCACATTTCGTGAAGAATTCATAGCCAAAATACAAGAACTGGCTCCTGACTACCAAGTTAGTACAGAACTATCTAAGGGAGACCTAGACAATGTTGAAATTTCTGTTGGCTGGAGACGAGAAATGGAACTGCCACTATTGAATGACTCCAATTTAAAATGGGTTCAAGCCATTTCGGCCGGGGTTGACTATATGCCCTTATCTGAGTTTGAAAAAAAGAATATCCTGCTATCTAACGGAAGTGGAATTCATGCTTTATCGATCAGTGAGCATGTAGTCGGTACTTTACTCACTTATTATCGAGGAATTGGTCAATCAATTAAAAATCAGGCAGAAAAAAAATGGGATCAAGAAGGAATTCATTACGATCAGCTTTCTGGTAAAAATCTATTGATCGTCGGTACAGGACATATCGGCAAACAATTATCTGCTTCACTTCGAGGCTTGGGTGTGAATGTTTATGGCATAAATACTACTGGACACCCGGTAAATGGATTTATCGAAACTTATTCTATTAAAAACCTGGCAAAAATTGCTGAGGGAATGGATGTAGTTGTTGGAATTCTTCCCGGAACAGAAGCTACTTATCATATTTTCAATAGTGATGTTTTCAATCGAATGAAGCCGAACGCTGTGTTCGTAAATGTAGGTCGTGGGGACAGTGTACACACGAAAGAACTCACAACTGCACTTCAAGAAAAACAGCTTGCCTTTGCTGCGCTTGATGTATTTGAAGAAGAACCCCTACCTGCAGATAGTGAACTATGGGAATTAGAGAATCTATTAATCACTCCACACATCTCTGGAATGACTGTAGATTTTCAACGGAAGTTTATGACTATCTTTTTGAAGAATTTGAAGAGTTATGTGGAAAATGGAGAACTTTTTATAAACCCAGTTGGTATAAACCGTGGATATTAGCTAGAGTAGTATTGAACGCAGTGCTTAAAAACCTTTTTTATCGTTCTTTTCAATAAATAAACACTTAGCTTCTTCATCTGGGCAAATGAGATGCTATTGTTTTACTATAATAGGAGGTCACACATCTCATAACGAACCTTTAAAAATATTGTTTATCCAAAATTTTCTAACTCCATTACTAAAAATACAAGACAATAAACAAAGTACACCTAGTCCAATCTAATTCTATAGAATGGATTAGGTGTTTTAAAACGTATCATCACTGTACACTTATAATTTAACCATTTCTTCTTAACTAAAATGACTTATTCAGCTTTAATCTGTTTAGCTGTCTCTTTTTTTTGATGTAGTAGTTCCTCAATATGCGCCACAGCTAATGTTCGATTCACTCTGTTTTTTTCAGGTATGATTCCTCCACCGTTTTATTAGACCAAATATAGACAGCAAAAACAGCGTTGACAGCGAAATGAATGTTGAGATAATAGCCACATTAGTATATTTATATGAAATAGTTATTGTGCTATCTCCGGGAGGAATTATTAATTCTGTAGTTCCCATAGCAGATAGTTTACTACTTGCCTCTTTTTTATTAATTTTTACTTTTTGACCATGATATTTATACAAGGGAGTTATAAGATCTTTACTAACATTACTCGCATTTTGGACTTCGATTGTAAAGGTATTACTATTATAGGAGACTTTAGGCACTACCTCTCGTCCACCTAACATATACTTATTTTTCACAACGAACTCTTGATGCTTTATAGATTCTCTATTTGCGTAGTCTGTATGTTCATAATTCCCTACCTTTGTAATAATATTTTGAGAAGAAATTCTAGAAATATTTTCCTTATTCAAAGTATATAAATTAATTATCCCAGATCCATGTATAAAAATGATTGATAAAAAAACTAAAACAATTTTTCTTTTATTTTTTTTCAAAAAGCCTTTATATATTCCAATACTTGCAGCGTAAGAAACAAATAGAGTGGTAAATGCATTCAATCGCCAAACAAATTGAATTTTGGCAAACACTGTATTTGTAAATAGACTCCATGGAAAAAGAGCAGTAGAGCAAAAGAGAATAGTAACACCCAAGAAAAAGATAAATTGATCAACTAATGATAGCCTTTTTAACTGGGGGATGGTACTAACGATACATATTAAAATCAATAAACCAGATGTATATGCACTTAAATTATTGTTAACCATTTGTATTAACATATCTGCTGGTTGCATTCCTACAAGCACTCTTCCACTAGGAACTTTAAGCTCCTGTGCCAAATATTGTTGAATAAAAGGGACTAAAAAGCCTGCAGTTAAAAATAAAGTGAGTAGCACAGCTTTTAAAAGACTGATTATCCTTTCAAGTTTATTATCCCAAAAATAAAAAGATACTATTATAGTAATGGCTATTATCATTGTAACCATTGCTACTGAGAGAAGGTGAGTATAAACAATTAATGACATTCCTAAAGCAAGCCAATACCATTTTGTGAAATTCCTAATATATATTTCATAACAACCTAATAAAACTATCGGCAAAAATGTAAGTGATACTGCTTCACCTAATGAAGCTCGTTGAAATATATCAATGGCTCTATATGCAGAAAATGTATAAACGATGGCAAACAGTAAAGAAATAATCCCTTTATTCTTTATATTATTCATGACCAAATACGAAATGATCATAGTTAAAAAAGTGACTACTAGATAGTAAAGATTATATCCCCAAACCAAACTACCCGTTAATTTCCAAAATAGATAAGCAGGATAAGTGGTCAACCAAGGATAAAATACATTAATCATTGTTCCATGATGTCCAAAGTTATTAAAATTTACTGGGCTCTCCCAAACATTATCTAACCCGATTATCCTTGATAAATGAAAATAAGTATCCTGGTCAACAGTATGAAGTATATCCCCTGGTAAAAATAAAGGCAGAATATAAACTGCACTCAATATGAGCATGATGAAAAAATCAATAAATCTTCCATTTTTAGTTAACATGATTGATCATCCTTTTTTTATAAATGTTTTTCTTAATTTAAATAAAACGTAAAAACAAGCTTGAGCTTAACTACAGATTTTCATTTTCTACCACTGTACAATATATCAGTCCTCAATCTATTATTTTTATATTTTATAATAACTAAAATATAGCCGGATATACTAAAAAAAGCTGCTATGACGGATAATAGTGTATTTTTTGTTGTAATTACTATTCTATTTTCCCCAAAAACTACGGGGACTGTTACCAATCCATTAGCATTTATAGACGAATCAATTAATTTACCATTTACAGTTGCTTCTGTTCCTAAGTAAGAATATATAGGTAGTGTAACCTTCTGATTATCATTGCTAAAAACATCGAATATTATGCTAGAACTTTTTGCCTTATAATGTCCTTCTTCCCATGTCTCACCAATCTTTACTTCATGTTTGCTAATATGTTCATTAAGCGGTAAAGAATCTTTAGGCGCGTAGTCGTACAAAAAGTAATCCATGCCAACAGTCGTATACGATTCTATCGTTTCTTCATCTACAAGAATATGACCAGGAAAAGAAAGAATTTTTTGCGAATAATTTGATTTTGTGGCTATTGATAAAATCAGCAATAGAATTATAGCTCCTAAAAAATAAGAAGCTCTATTCTTTTTATCATTAAACTTTTTCGCAAAAACAATTGCCAAGATTAATGATCCAAAAATAGTTTGTATTACTAACAACCTCCATGGGAATTGAATTAAGTTAATAGGTGTATTTTGAAGTAAACTCCATGGGAAAAATGATGTTGTAATTAACCAAGTTAGAATAGAGCTATAGTAAATTATCCTTTCTTTTTTATTCAGATATTTTAGTGTAGTTAGAGGTAAAACAAGGGCGATGATCCCAACAAACCCGATAGTATAAGTTGTTAAGTCATTATTTAGTGCTCCAATGAAGCTATCAGAGATGCTTAACGATCTAGTGTGCAAATTAGTTTCACTAGGTCTATTAATTTTCTGATAAACCATTTGTTCAATCATCGGAAGCCATAAATACATGGTAAGCACCAATGTTATAAGTATTGATTTTATCATTCTCTTGACTAAATTAAATAAATCATTCACACTTAATTGATCAATTACAATATGTATAATTATAAAAACAAAGATTATTGAACAACATATTAAAGTTGAAAGAACATGTGAATATATTAGAAAGCTCATACTGATTGCTAACTCTTTTTGTTGATTTTTTTTATAAAAAATGATTTGATAAGCATAATATAAAACAGGAAGAATTGCAGTAATAGCGATAGCTTCCGCAATTGCGGATCTATGATATATATCTACCGTCCTATATGCACTAAAAGTATAAATACAGCTAAAGAGAAAAGCGGTATTTACTTTGTTTAAAATTTTTTTACTGTAATAAAAAGACACAAAAATTGTCACTACATTTAAAAGCCAAACATAAAGTACATAACTTAATATGAGATTTTGAGTAATCCAAAAAATTATTACAGCAGGAAAGAAAGTAACATAGGGGTAAAAAAAATTGACTCCATATCCTGAGTTATTAAATGTAGTGTAATTTATAGGGCTTGAAAAAATAGAGGATAGTCCTTTTATTCTAGATAAATGAAATGATAAATCTCCCGTTGAATAAATTGTTTCAAAATTACGAAAAAAGACTAGGGAATAACAACTGCTTATCACCAGCAACAATAAAATCACTAATATTTTTTTGTTTCTTTTGTTCTCCAAATAGTTTATCCTCCAAAATAAAAAGCATACTAAAAAAATATTTCATAGATTAATAATCATTTATACTATTAATCTGAAAGCATTAAAACGTGTTACAAAAAAATGGTTATAGATATTTAAATCGTATTTACCAATACCTTTATAAAAAAACATGATACAACCTCATCTGTTTGTTCATTTGGTTGTAAGAGTAAAAACTTAAAAATTATTCTTTTAAATATTTAAAAAAACTAGATTTTAAGCCTTATAACGTTCTTTCGCACTATAAAAAATACTCTCCGAAAAAGCTGACATTACAATATAGATAAAAACAATAGCTAATTAAATTATTCGCTTTGTTCAGTTTCTTTTACAATATAAATTGGTCTCTTCTTCGTCTCCAAAAAAATCTTTCCAATATATTTCCCAATAATCCCCAATGATAAAAGCTGCAATCCACCAATAAAAAGCAAAATCGATACCATTGATGGCCATCCCGATGTCGGATCACCAAATATAAGTGCTCGGAAAATAATGAAAAATAATGCAATTCCAGACCCTACACACGACAAAGCTCCTACAAATGAAGCAATATTCAAAGGCGCGTCTGAGAAATTGATAATACCATCAATAGAATAATTAAACAATTTCCAAAATGACCAGGATGTCTCTCCGGCAGCACGTTCACGATTATCGAATGATATATATTCGGTTTTAAAACCAACCCAACTAAATATCCCTTTAGAGAACCGATTGTATTCTGTTACCTCCAAAACTGCATCAACCATCTGTCTGGTCATTAATCGATAATCTCGAGCACCATCAACCATATAGGTGTCGCTAATCTTATTTATCAAATGATAGAATCTTTTTGCAAAGAAGCTTCTAATAGGTGGCTCCCCCTTGCGATCAGCACGTCTGGTCCCAACACAATCTATATCAGAGGATTCAATCATTTGAATCATTTGCGGTAACAATTCAGGAGGATCCTGTAAGTCAACATCCATAACAGTTACTAAATCACCATTAGCTGCTTGCAACCCAGCGTATAATGCGGCTTCTTTTCCAAAGTTACGAGAAAATGAAATGTATCTCACTTTGGAGTCTTTTATTGATGCCAATTTTTTTATAGCTTTTAAGCTATTATCCTTTGAGCCGTCATCCACAAAAATATATTCAAACTTTTTCCCAGTCAGTGACTGAATTTTTTCCATCTCCGCAAAAAAAAGAGGAATCGCTTCCTCTTCATTAAAGCAAGGAACAATAATTGATAACATTTTATTCACCTCTAAACTTCACTAAACTCATATTTCGGTTCGTCCAGATCACTATCATAATCCACGATTAAGTTATATCTCTTGAAGAACCATTCATCCGCTTCTTCCACAAAGAATAGCATACCATCTACCTTTTCAGTAATCAATGGTTTTTCAGGTGTATCCACCGACATTCCAACAGAAAATCCATCATGTACTTGCGTTTTCCCATAGACTTTCCCATAAAATTTGATTCCTTGTCCCTCACTTACCACAATTTCCTCTTTGAACCATTTTTGTGCAGCTGGTGTAACTGTTAATTTCATCATGTCAGACTCCTATCCATTCATTTTCTCGTCAAGATAATCGACGTCTTCGTTTAGTCCGATTACAACCAAGTGATCATTTTGCTGTACGATTTCTTCAGCAGGTGGAGATACAATCGGCTCATCATTATTCCGGCGAATAGCAACTACGTTTAAACCAAATTTTTGACGAAAATCTAGTTCTTGAAGAGTTTTTCCATAAAACTTCCTGTTAGTTACTACCACTTCTGCTAAAGAATACTCTGCAGAAAGCTCCAAATAATCCAAAATATTTTTAGAAACTAAATTGTGAGCAATCCGATAGCCCATATCTCTTTCAGGATGGACTACTCTATCTGCTCCGATTTTCTCTAAAACTCTTGCATGGTATTCATTTTGAGCTTTTGCCAATATATTAGGTACACCCATCTCTTTACACATCAAAGTAACTAATATACTCGCCTGAATATCCTCACCGATTGCTACTATCACGTGGTCAAAATTGCGAATTCCTAACGAACGCAGCGTCATTTCATCTTGAGCATTGGCAACTACTGCATGAGTAGCAATGTTCATGTACTCATTGACGCGGTCTTCATTGCTGTCAATTGCCAATACCTCTTGACCTGATTCTACTAAAGTCCGGCAAATACTGCCACCAAAACGACCAAGACCGACAATTACAAAACTTTGTTTCATGTTCTATCTCCTTAAATTTCAAATTTCTGTATTTTATAATTCAAGAGTCATCTCTTCACTTTTCCCAGTATAACAAAGAGAGGGTTAATAAAACAGAGGAACTCCTCTATTTTATTAACCCGTGTTTGAAGGCATAGATTGCTGCCTGCGTACGATCTTCTACTTCTAATTTCGCCAAAATATTTGATACATGCGTTTTGACTGTTTTCAATGTAATAAATAGTTCGTCAGCAATTTCTTGATTACTCATACCTTGGGCAATTAATAATAAGATTTCCTGCTCCCGATTGGTCAATTCTTCATGAAGAACGTGTCGATTCCGATTAGACAGCTGCTCCATCATTTTAGTAGTTACTTCTGGCTCTAAAACCCGCTCACCCTTGTATGTTGCTCTAATAGCATCCGCGATTTCGTGGGCAGTTGATGTTTTAAGCAAGTATCCAGAAGCCCCAGCTTCAATTGCTGGATAAACCTTCTCATCGTCAATAAAGCTTGTTACAATCAAAATCTTAGCCTCTGGCCAATCATTTAAGATCTTTTTGGTCGATTCAATGCCATCCATTACTTCCATCACCAAATCCATTAAAATGACATCTGGTCTTAATTCTAGCGCCTTATCGTAACCTTCTTCGCCATTTTCAGCTTCACCAACTACTTCAATATCGCTTTGAATAGATAAATAAGAAGAAACACCTAAGCGAACCATTTCATGATCATCCACCAACAACACTCGTATCATGTTTTGCCTCCTTCACTAAAGGAACTTTAATCTCAATACTTGTTCCTTGTCCTTTAAAACTAATAATTTTTGTTGTACCACCAACACCCGCGATCCGCTCACGAATATTTCTTAAACCATAACTTCCCGCATGCTCGTCATCTGTTTCAAATCCTACTCCGTCATCAATTACACGTAAGCTGATATTCTGTCCAATAATTTTTAAGTATACTTCCAACTCATTCGCCTTAGCATGTCGCAGCGTATTAGAAAGCAACTCCTGAACTACACGAAATAATTGATCTTCAATTGAAGAGGATACTTGAATATCCTGGACATCCCACTTCAAACGAATTTGGATTTTCGTCTGTAACTCCTTTAATAATTGCTCAATTCCTTGACGTAAACTCTTACCTTCCAAACTAACCGGTCTCAAATGCAACAACAAGGCACGCATTTCAGACTGCGCGGCATTGATTATATCTGCTACCATTGCTAATTGCTTTTTATAAGGTTCTAGTTCCTCAGAATGCTGGGACTGTTCATTTAACGCAGACATCATCATCATAGCCGCAAACAACTGCTGAGACACCGAATCATGCAGTTCTCTAGCTAAGCGGTGCCGTTCTTCTTCTAAGATTTTTTCCTTAGTCGTACCATCTACTAACTGTGGTTGACTGCTTAACTGCTGCAGCTCTCGCGACATACTAACCAATTTCTGCTGAATCTTTTTAATATCATCATTGATTAATAATAAATCCTTCGTCTGAGACATTGCAGCATCTAAAATAGGATGATCATAATTCCCTGAAGATAAATATTGCAGTTTCTCCTCAATCTTATTAAACTGCTGTTTTTGCAAAAACGTAATTAAAAAATAGACAACAATTCCAAGCGTAAAAGCAATCATAAACAGATGAATAATCATCGGAATATAAAAAATTCTAGCAGTTATCAGCTGCCCAATCAAATTTTTCTTGCCAATCGCATACATATACATGTACAACGTCGTAATTAACAACAAAAAAGTTGTCAGCCCTGAATAAAATGCCAAGTGACCTCGTGAAAGCTTATTTATCATACCCGAATCACCTCAACATCGCCTAATAAAGAATTGGTGATTAGTTTTATTCTTCTCGGGCTATCGTCGTAATCATCACTATACAGTTTTAACGATTCATTTTTCAAAGTAATTTCTTCATCTTCAAAATGGACTTTTCCATAAAAAGTAGCGTGTTCAAATAAAATTCCTACCCCATAAGGGACCAGTATACGCGTTCGACCAAAAACCTTCCGGATAATTACTACACTATCCTCTTTAGGAAGCAAGGTATTCCCTAAATCTACTATCGTATCCCCCGCAATAAGATCCACATTGATGTCATCCCATTCAAAGACCTGACTACCAATCCGCTCATTGCCAAACCAAGACTGCTTCTTTTTTTCACCTTGATGTTCAGTTGGGTTTTCTGTTGAGACAATAATCATCTGCTTTTTATTTTTAAAGGAATAGCTTGGAAAAGAAACTCCTGCAATTTCTACTCCCTTTAAGCCAAGAAATAAAATCGCAAAAATCAGCATTAACCAAGTTGCAGGACTATTCACCAAGCATATTACTAAAATCAACGAACCCAAAATAAGCTGAAACTTCCGTCGACGATTTTTGCGCAATCCCCAGTAGATATTTAAAATCCCAAATACCACCATAATCAATACCGGTGGATTTGATGAAACCTGCCACAGTAGAAAAACTGCAAGCAATGCTTCAATAATGATAAAAAAACGCCACGGACTTCTCACAATATTTCCCCCTGAATTGTTTATACCTCATTTTACTTGTTTTTCATTTCTAATACTATCGGACTTTAGTAGGACATAAGAAAAGCTTCACGAAATTAGTTCGCGAAGCTTACTATTCAGTCATTCAAACATGAATAACGAGTTATACTACTTTTGTAATTTTCACTTTCATATCGCCGCCAGGAGTAGTGATGGAAACAACATCTCCAACTTTCTTCCCAATTACTGCTTGAGCGATTGGTGAATCATTAGAAATTTTTCCTGAAAATGGATCAGCTTCTGCTTTACCGACAATTGTATACTCTTCTTCATCTCCATCAGGTTGTTCTACGAACGTAACAGTTTTGCCAATAGAAATTTCATCAGAAGCCACATTATCATTATCAATGATTTGTGCAAAACGAATCATATTTTCAAGTGTGCTGATACGCCCTTCTACAAATGCTTGCTCATCTTTAGCTGATTCGTACTCCGAGTTTTCAGACAAATCACCAAAGCTGCGAGCAATTTTAATGCGCTCGATAATCTCACCACGTTTTACCGTTTTCAATTCTTCCAATTCTTGCTCTAATTTTTCTTTTCCCTCATGAGTCATAGGATAAACTTTTTCTACCATAATTCTATTGCTCCTTCATTCTAAATAAATTACGAAAGGTAATCCTTTGTAGAGTTGATCCACAAAAGATTACCACGTAATTGCTTATTTGTAAATTAGTCTAGCTAATCTTTATTAACATATTTTTCAACTAATTCCATGTGCTCATCATACGTTTTAGCATAATACACTTTTCCGGTTGAAATGTCTGCTACAAAATAGTAATAATCATTGGCGGTTGGTTCCAGTACAGCCAAGATTGCGTCTTGACTTGGGCTATCAAAAGGCCCTGGACCATAACCTGTATTTACATATAAATTATACGGAGAATCAATTTCTGTGTCCTTATAAGAAACAACTTCTTTATGCTCTCCCAATGCATAAAGGATTGAGATATCCGATTGCAACGGCATGCCTTCATCAATACGATTGAAGAACACTTGAGCAATTTTTTTACGATCCTCTGTTGTTACTCCTTCCTTCTCAACCAAGGAAGCCAATGTCATAACTTCTTGTACAGTCATTCCCTTTTCTTTAATCCGACTGTAGTAAGGTGCCATTACTTGATTAGTCGCATCAACCATTTGAGTAACCAATTCTTGCAAATTATTAGTTTTCAAAACATTATACGTAGCAGGGAATAAATATCCTTCTAAACGATACTTAACTCCTTCAGCACTTCCTGCGTCAGTTAATAAATCTGGATATTGTTCCTTTAATTGGTTGAAGAATGCATCATCATTCATCAATTTCAAGAAGTCTTCTTTACTAAAGTCGGTTTTCTTAGCAACTAGGGTTCCAATCTGGTCAACATCATAACCTTCAGGGATTGTCAGTTTAGACGCATCATCTAAAGGCACATCACTTCCACCTTGCTGCAGCTCCTTGCCGATTTGATCTAATGTCATATTAGGCGAGAACTGATAATAACCAGCCTGAAAGTTCGTCAAGTTTTTAAATTTAGTATAGAAATTAAAAACTAACCCATCACGAATAACGTCATCTTTTTCTAAAATTTCACCAATCTGTCGATTTGATGATCCACTAGGGATTTCTACTTGCACCAATTTTTTATCATTAGTATCTAACGGTTTTAAACCTGCACTGACATAATTATATCCGGAAATAGCCAAAATTCCAGCAATAATCAATATCGCAACAGTCAAAACATAGACGATCTTTCGAACGACTCGATCTTCTTTTCTACGTTCTGCTCGCTTCAAATTGCTCTCCTCGCTTAACTCTTCTTCGTATTCGTCATAATCTATTTGACGAATCTCTTCGATTTTATCACTTAGCTTTTCAAAAATAGTCGGTTCATCAACCTCTTCGATAATAGCTGGAACTGCTGCTTGCTCTTCTATCTTTTTAGAATTAGTCGAAGCTTCCTTTTTTGTAGAAGGTTGCTTTTTTTCTTTAATAATCGGTTCTTGTTTAGGAGCATACGGTCGTTCAATCTTTTGGATAGACTCTTCGCCCTGTTCAGTCTCACGTTTTTGCCGATTTTCTTCTAACGCACGCATAATCTGTTCTTTAAAAGAACCTTCTTCTGAGTGTGTGTTCTGCACGTCAGACAAAACAACTCCCCCTTACTTCATGTCATAACTTTGTATATTATACATGAAAGTTTGGAGGAGTGAAATGGTATTCGATGTTTCGTAATAAATTTTACACTTTTGTAGTATCTCTCTTGTAAGAAATTTCATTGTATACATGGTAAAGATTCAATTCGTAATCCTTTTTAGCGTTTGTAACCACTGTATCAAGTATCAAACCAGTAATCAGCAACAAAAGGGCGAGCGTCATCAAACCAGTAGCTAGAACTGAAGATGGTAATTTGGTGATGAAGCCTGTTTTAATAAACTCAGAAATCACTGGAATACCAGTGATTAAGCCTAGTAAAAAGAAAAATACAGTAAAAATCGAAAAGAATAACATCGGCTTGTAATCTTTACACATCTTAACAATCGTAAGCAATACCTTAATCCCATCAGAAACAGTATTCAGTTTTGATTCACTGCCTTCAGGACGATCACGATAATCGATAGGAATCTCAACAAGTTTAAAACGCTTGTCTAATGCATGAATAGTAAACTCAGTTTCAATTTGGAAACCTGAACTCATTACAGGAAAACTTTTAACAAACAATTTGTTAAATCCACGATAGCCAGTCATAACATCTTTGATATTTGCTTTATATAATTGGTTGATAGTATTTTTTACTAGATTATTGCCCACATCATGAAAAGCACGCTTATTCTCCTCAAAGTAGGTGCCATTAGATAATCGGTCACCAATCACCATATCTGCCCTACCTTCTCTCAGCGCCTTTAAAAGCTCATGAGCAGACTCAGCTGGATATGTATCATCACCATCCACCATTAAATAGTAATCTGCATCAATATCAAAAAACATCTGGCGAATCACGTTGCCTTTCCCTTGACGAGGTTCTTTACGGACGATTACACCTTCGTTTAAAGCAATCTGGTAAGTGTCATCAGTAGAGTTATTGTCATAGACATAGATGTCTGCATTGGGAAGTTCTTTTTGGAAATCGTTGATTACTTTTTTTATGGTTAGAGCTTCGTTATAGCAAGGAATTAGTACTGCTATTTTTTCAGTCATTTACTTTTCTCCTTTAAAACATTTCACATTGTACTAAGGATACAGGAAAATCTTAAAATTATCCATAAGAATAGAAAAAAGCCTGAAACAAAACAGGCCTTAAATCAAATTTTCAGATTTGAGATAATTTTTCATTCCAGATTGAATACTATAATTACGTTCAAAACCAATTGATAGGAGTCTTGAAATATCGGCTACAGAATCTTTGATATCTCCAGATCTTTCCGGTTTATAAGCAACGGGTAACTTCACTCCTAACGATTTATCAATAACCTGAATTAATTCATTTAAAGTAATCGATCTTCCCGTACCAACATTGTATTGTTTTCCTAAAGTTTCTTCTTTTTCTGCGATCAGCAATAATGCCTGAATTACATCATCTACATACACAAAATCTCTGGATTGAGATCCATCGCCAAAAAGAGAAAATTCTACTGATTCACCCCTTAATAGCTTTTTATAACAATTTACTAAAATAGAAATCACACCACTATATGGAGATTCAGGATTTTGATTTGGTCCGTAAACATTAAAAAAACGAACCGCACTTGTTGGAATACCGTACAAGTGATTGTAATTTAATACATATTGCTCTGCAGCAAATTTATCAACCGCATAAGGAGTTAAAGGACGAATAACAGATTCTTCTCTTTTAGGAAGAGTTGGCTCATCACCATAGACTGCTGCAGATGAACTAAACACTAAACGTTTTAGATTCTTTTGATGCTTGCGAATTAATTCGAGCAACATTAATACACTCTCGAAATTCACTTGATGAGTTTCGACCGGGCGTTCTACAGAATCCGCTACACTTGCTATAGCAGCTAAGTGAACGATGTAGTCAAATTTATTTTCAGATAAAATCTTCTCCATCAACCCTTGATCTGTAACACTTCCTTCAATAAAAGTGATATTCTTATTAAAATTAATATTTTCTTTTTTTCCCATGGATAAGTCATCAACTACTACAACATTATTAGACTGACAAGCTTGATTAGTAAGCGTTGAACCAATAAAACCTGCTCCACCTGTTATTAAAAAATTAGAATTAGTCATTTTTCACTCTCCCCATTAATCTTCCTAAGAATAACCAAAATACTAAACTGCCTAAAGTATGTTCTAAAACAAATTCACTATTAAATAATCCAAAAACTGCATAGGATAGTACAACTAAAAAATATGGAAAATTAAAATCGTCAATCTTTAATTTCAGCCAATTAATATTTTTAACTATTTGAAAAAGATTTTTAAAGCAAAATCCAAAAAAAGAAACTGCTCCTAAAACACCAGTAGACACTAATACATTGATATAGGAGTTGTGAGCTATAAAACCATTTTGAGCTATGAAACCGTTAGGAAGATATTCTCTTGCATATGGAATTAAGTTTTTAGGAGAGACCCCATAAATCCAACTAGTACTAAAAATTTCTAATGCACTTCTCCAAATGGAAAATCTCAGATTCGAAACATCATTACTCTCAGCCACATCTTTTCTAATTAGACTGGAGTTAGCTTGTGAATTTCTTGCCAAATTGTTATCGCTGATCCGAGATTTCAACAATTCTAAAAGTTCTGTGAAAAAAAATTTAGTTAAATCTATAAAAACATGAACTATAAAGACTGTTAATACAATTGAAATCACAGATAAAACTAACTTATAAAGAAATGACCAGCTCTCGAAGCGCTTTAAGTTAAAAATGAGTAGACTTATCGTTATAGCTATTGAAACATAAGCAATAACCTCAGCAGTTCTTGAACCACTAAGTACAATGTACAAGTATTGTAGAAAGATATTACTACTTAAAAATAATTTAGATAATTTATTATCACTTTGAATAAAATAGTATACGCTGAGGATTATAATGACTACCGAAGCAGTAGCTGCGTAATTAGGGTCTCCAAATACACCAAAAAGTCTTGATTCTAAAAAACCAATTCTTATGCGATCTCTAGGAGAATAAAACTTTTCATATCCGAAATTCAAAAAAAACATAACTAAAGACGAAATAACTAGTAAAAACCATGAACAAATCAAAGTTAAGCTTATTTTCTTAAAAAAAGAAGCATTCTTATAAAAATCTTTGCCAAACTGATAGGCTAAAAAGTAATAAATTGCACTCCAGACAACTAGTTTTAGATTTGGAATCATTCCATACCGCCTATTCATCACAGTAGACAAAATGATTACAAGTACGAAAAAGACTAACATTTTATCGTAAGGAAATTTCCTATTTAATAAATTCTTTATTAAGTCTATAAACAAGATGATGCTGCCAGCTGCAGCTAATACAGTGAAAACAGCTCCATCGTACTTAGAGGGTAACAGGCTTACAAAATTAATTGCTCTTAAAACAAGACCCATTAGTAAACATTGTAAATATATTTCTTTGACCCTAATAAACTTTTCGTTACTTATCAATTGCCACACTTCTTTCCATCTAATATTTCTCTCCATTTGATTATTATCGAATCTAGGTCAAATTCTTTTGCCTTCAATAAAGCTCTTTTTTGAAAATTAATACTTAGATTTTTGTCTGTAATTAATGTATTTATTTGTCGAGACATTTCTTTAGTATCAAAACTTGGAACTAATACACCAATCATGTCACTCTTTAATAGCTCTTGAGCCCCTCCATGATCAAAACTAACTATTGGCAATCCAAAAGACATTGCTTCGATCATAACTAATGGTAAGGCTTCTGTTCTGGAAGTTGAAAGGAAAATAGAGCTTTCTATATAGTGGTTTGCCAAGTTTTTTCCCGCTAATGGCCCCACATAGTCAATCTTACTGTTAACATTATTTTTTCTAATCAATTCTAAAAAATCTTTTTCTTCTTTTTGGGTACCCTGTCCAGCTATTCTGACTTTCCACCCATCAGGTAGATCTTTAGCTACGTCTAAAAGATAGTCTAACCCCTTCACATGTACATCTAATCTTGAAGTAAATGAAATTACTCTTGTGGATAAGTTTGATACACCTTTTTCCTTTAGAATCATAGGGTTATGGATAATAGTAGTATTCTTATTTATTTTAGAATATACTTCTGCTGCTTTCTCTGTTAAACAAATTATCTGATCAGTAGCCTTTAAACTTCTAAAGAAAGGTACTTGATAGTTTTTAGTTATTTCATTAAAACTATAGTCAGTATCTTCATGCATCCAAGATATCACCTTTAATTCAGGAAACGCTAATTTTACTTCCTCACAAAATAATACGGTAGTAATAGCCGAGTTAAATATTAAAATTTCTAAATTTTTATCAGCAATGATCTTTTTGAGATTAGCAATCTCTTTTTTTACATACTTTTTAGGAGTAAAGTTTCTATTATTTAGCACTAGCTCGATACCCTTTTTAATTTTCACTATATTGCTACTAATTGTCCCTTTTTTTTCGAGAATCGATATCAAACTTTCTTCTGCAACATCAAAGTAATTAGTATCATCTTGATATGGTATAAAAAGCACATTATAGTCCTTTTCTAACTCTTTTCCTATTGTTGCAGCTACCATATTCGCTCCTCCATAATTAAAAGAAGGACTTACTATTCCAATATTCAAAGAAATCACATCCTTTTTTTTATTCTAGAATAAATTGAGATTATAAAGCGAAACTCTTCTCTGTTTCTATACAATATAAAATAAATTAACAAAGAAATTGTGAAGCCTATAGTCCCATTAAAAAATAGTCCTATTAATCCAGAAAAATTTTGTGCAATCCCCCTTCCAACAGTTACAGTAATAATAACTGAAAAAATTAATTCGAAAAAATACCTTAAGAATAGAACTACAAAATCAAGAAAATTTTTTTCAAAAACATGCTTGTATATAACATAAGCTTCATACCAGATTACAAAACCGAGCGAAGACACTATTGTGCCAATTAATACACCATTTATCCCTAAGTCAAATACAATCAATAAGAGAAGTGAAATAAATAAATTTAGCCCCGCCTCAAGTATAGGTTTTTTTCTTTGAAACCAATACAACCCAAAAGATTCTATAAAAACAAATCCAGTATTTCTATAAACTTGAATAGAATAATTTAAACAGATTAGGGAGGTTGTAAACCCGCTGAGAATGTAATCACTACCAACCCATAAATCTATAAACGGATTAATGGTCGATACTAAAACAATTGTAGTGAAATATACTAGAGAATGATTAATAAAAAAATGTTTCTTAAATAATCCATATGCTTTATCCTTATTAGCAGAAGTTGCAAAATTTCCAATACTCGCAGTAACAGAATTGGTTACCTGCTTGCAAAGATTTTGAATACTCACCGTAATTAAAGAATAATTTGAATAAATTCCCACTGCAGTTAGACTAACAAAACTTGAAATTAGTATATTATCGGTCCCCATAACAATAACTCCACCAATTTTTGAGGATACATTTCCGATAATATTTTTCTTAATTTCCTCCCGCGTTTCAGAATCTAGCTTACTAGTCTGGGTGTTTTTTAGATAAGGATATCTTTTATCAACTATACGAGAAATACTAAGATTAGAAATAAAAGTTGCAAAAATTTGAATAATTAGAAACAATGTAAAACTTGAATAAAAATATAGTGAAACCACTTGCAATACATTCATAACAAGCAAAAAAAACAAATCATTTATTGAATTTATGTAGTTTTTTTGATCTGCAATTATTAAAGAACGTTTATAGGTAAAGAAATAACTGATAGATGAATTTAATAAAAAAAGTATATAGTATGTATATACTTTACTTATCTCAATATTATCGTTAATTAAAAAGTGCAAAAATGGGATTAAAATCAAGCCCAAAAGGCCTACAAATAAACCGATACGTTCATAAGCTTTTTTGTAAAGATTCATTAAAGCACTTATTTTAGGTTGATCGCTTTGGGATAGTGGTTTGTACAAAGAATATATTATAGAGGTTCCTATTCCTAACTCCGCTAACGACAAAAAACTTAAGATATTTGTAAAAAGGCCATTCAATCCAAGATATTTAGCACCTAAAAAGTGGATAAAAAAACTTCTGCTAACGAATTGTATTATTAGTCGGAAAATATATACTAACATAGATACTGAGGAATTTATAATAGAATATTCCAATCGGCTTTTCTTCATAATTGAGCAAAACTCCATTTTCTTTCAAAATAAAACTTTAAAGGTTAAATCACGCTAGAACTAACTAAATTTTCTATCTACTTTGTTACTTTTTGCAATTGATAAAATCTTATACAATTTCAAATGAATCATCAATAGATTCAAGGCTATTTTTCTCGATTTAGTAAATATTTTGTTGTTCATGATGAACAGATAATTTTTCCGAATATATCTCACTATTTCTGTGGTTTCAGAAACTTTATTTTCGACATTGCTACTCAAAATTTTATCCAAAACTAAAAAATGCGCAAAACAAACTCTTTGATGTGCAGCTTCGTCTAATTCATGAGATCGTCCTTTGACTTTCTTTTCGTTTTCTTCCCAAGCAATTATATACTCTAAATGTTTCTTGGAAAATTTTTGGCTTGTTATGCTATCGTTTCTATGATAATAATAATATTTTTGCTTTGTATCAACTACTATTTTCTCACAATTATCCAATATACTAACAATTGCAAAAGAATCTTCATGATACTTTCCTATAGGATATCTCAAAGTATCAAAAATTGATCTAGCATAAAGCTTATTTACAGCGTGATCAGATATCTGATTTCCATGAAAAATTAACAACATAGCTTCGTTTCGATCAAGCAACATATATTTTTCCTGCTTTTTTTCAGGATTTTTTCCTTCATAAACATGATAGATACCACAAATCGACAAATCAGCCTTTTCCTTTACTATATTTTCATATAGTAGCTCATACATGTCTCTTTCGATATAGTCATCACTGTCAACAAATCCTAGATACTTACCTTTAGCTACATCAATTCCAGCATTTCTAGCATCACTTAGACCACCGTTTTTTTTATGAATAACTTTAACTCGATCGTCTTTTTTAGCATATTCATCACAGATTTGGCCAGAATTGTCTAGTGATCCATCATCTACCAAAATTACTTCAAAATCAGTAAAAGTTTGTATTAAGATCGAATCTACGCACTTGTGTAAATATTTTTCGACATTGTAAACTGGAACTATTATACTTATCTCGCACATTACGACATTACATCCTTCATAATTTCTACTGTATGACTCATCGCTTCTTCTAAGCCAAATAAACTTTTCCATCCAATTTTATTTATCTTGCTAGGTTCGAGTATTGCCACACTTGCTTTAGAGTACCCTTTTTGTTCTTCTTCATCTGGAAGTTCAAAAACTACTCGGGTTTTACTTTGATCAGCAATTATCTTTGCTAATTCATTTAATCGTAAATCAAATTCTTTAACAGCAATGTTATATGCCTCTCCAGTTTTTCCACTGCTTAAAAGAAAAAGTAGTGCATAAACCACGTCACCAACATACGCATATGAGAAATATTGATCTCCTTTACTTTTCAAAACTATGTTTTCTTTCCGTACACCATTCATAATGAACTGAGAAGACGCTTTAGAATCATTTAAAAGCATTGTTGGTCCGAAAGTACGGCATAGTCTAGGAATAACAACATCTACATTATATTTTTCAATATATGCCTGACATAAACTTTCACTTACCCTTTTTCCCTCTGGGTATCCAGCTCTTAAGGTATTACAATCAATGTAACCACAATAATTTTCATCAAACTTTTCAACATCTCCACGATTCTCGCCGTATATTTCTACTGTCGATAGGAACATAACTCTAGTGTTCTTATTTTTCACGGCGTAATTCAAAACATTTTCTGTACCCTTCAAATTTGTCATGATAGTTCCTATTGGATCTGTAGAGTAAGCTCTAGGATGAGTATTGCTTGCCCCGTGTAAAACATAATCTACATTTTCACTTAAATTGATAGGTTCTTTGATGTCTCCTTCGACTAAATTGAAAAACGGCGTCGATAAATATGAAGCAAATCTTTTTTTCATTTTATCTAAGCTACGACTCATCGCATAAATTTGAATATTACTACGCATAGTACTGTTACGCTGCATTAGAACATCAATCATATACGATCCGATCATGCCAGTAGCACCTATAATGAGAAAAGAGTGCCCATCAATCTTTTCCCAATCGTTCCTAGCATTATTAATAAGATCCAATTCTGAAAGATACAAATCATTTTTTATCAGCAAAAGCTCTCTCCTAATCTTTCATCTTCAAATAAGCTTTAAATAATTCTAAGTCATCTGTCGTAGTCAATTTTATATTTTTATCAGACCCGGCAGCAAAATATAGCGTTTCTCCAAGTTCAACCATCATAGTATTTGTGTAAGAAGAATCTGACATGCCTATATTTTCGCTTACTGCTTTATCATAGGCCCACGCAAGTTTCCCAAATTGATATGCTTGAGGAGTAGATACTCGTCTTAGCGTGTTTCTGTCGATATATTGTTTAGTAGTTTCTTCTGTATCCTTTACAAATATTTGCTCATTATAGGGAAGAGATGTAACAGCATTACCAAATTTTTTACTTTTGACAATAACATCAGATAGAACTATTTCATCAACTAGCGGTCTGATTCCATCATGAATAATAATTGTATCATCTTCATCAGCATGCTGCTTCAAGAACTGAACACCATTATTTATAGATTCTTGCCCTTTTGATCCACCTTCAATAATCCAACGAATTTTTTTTAAATCAAACTCTCGAATATAACCCCATAAAGTTTCTTCCCATCCAGATTTGCAAACTACTAATATCTGGTCAACTAAGGGATGATGTTCAAATGACTCCAAAGTATAAATGATGATTGGTTTTCCTTCGACAGTGATAAACTGTTTTGGAATGTCCTGTCCCATTCTTTTACCCACACCACCAGCAATAATTAAACCCGTAATCATTTTGTTTCCCCCTCTTCTTTAAGATAATAGATTCCTTTATATTTAAGATATGAATTATCTGGATCAATAAATACAGCTTCATGATGTGACTTTCTTTGGTTTACAGGAGGCATAGTCATATAATCGCCAAAAACTCTAGAAAGATACTTATCATACCCTATTGGAATAGGTAATTTAGTATCTTCAAAAGGCATCCATATTGCTTCTGAGAACTCAATTTTGGGATAAATATTCCCCATATATTTGGGACCCACACAAAGTTCTGTAACGTATTGAGTCTTTGACTGAGAATATTTTGTCATTCTACCTTCAGCATATCTCCAAATATAATATTTCCTTTTAGGACCTTTAGCTATATTAAGAAGAACACTGCTTATTATTTCTAAAAGCTTTCCATGATTCTTAGGGATTTGTTGACTACAAAATAGTGCATAAACTAGTGCCCACATTTTTTGGAATTTTCTTTGAATTTTACTCTCAGGAGCATTATCCAAGGGAAATATGTCTATTTGTATTCCATGAACTATATCTAAATTAGATTGATATGTTTTAATAAACGTTGTTTCTTTATCTCTTAGGGTCATGAAGGAATTTTTATCATTGTACTCTTTGCTAGTTTTTGATAAAAAATACCTTTGCTCATTTTCATTCGCTTTCCATAATTTGAATAATTTTTCGTAATCTTTTCTTGGCATAAAAAAATCAAGATCGTCATCCCAAGGCACAAATCCTTTGTGTCTTATAGCCCCGATAGCCCCACCACCACACAAATAGCATAGCAAATTATTTCTTTTACAAAATTCAGTGAAATATATAGCATTCTCTAAACTCACTTTTTGTATCTTTTGCAAAGTCATATCCTTACTGAACATATTCAACTTCCAATCAATATACTTTTTTTAACGCAGACATTATTCTAGGCAATTTTAGTTCAATAAAGTTCCCACTACTAATCAGTTTAATAAAAAGAAACGTAGGTAAATTATATATTTTCTTTAACATCCACTTTGATTTAGTATCAGTGATCGCTATTTTTTTTGCTTCAACAGTAGCAGAATCATTTAGCAAAGAACTTATTTCTTCCTTTTTTTCAGCATTGCTCAGATCATTATTATTTAGAATTGAAAAAATTACTGAGGTGACACCTTTTAGAAATAGAGAGGCCGTTCCTGATTTATTTCTTCCATTTGTCAATTCATTTGTTAACTCATAAAACTCTTTAAAAGTTTGGTATTTGTTTATAGAATAATCATTTGTTATCCCTTTGCCACTTTCGAACTCATAAACATATTCTATTTTAGAACTAATAAAACTCTTGTTACACTTTTTAAAATATTCTAGATTGAATATTCGATCTTCACAACTTCGATAATTTTTGAAACAAATACTGTTCTCTTTGACTATTTTACTTTTGTAGCATTTGTTCCATACAACGTACATCAACTGCTTATTCATCAAACTATACAGATCATCTAAAAACTCGTTCTTAGATCTATAAATGCGCTCATCCGCTATATAATCTTTACTAGAAACCACTACATTATTTTTTTTTGTAACATATGTGAATGAACTAACGATCAAGTCAATATCTGTATGTTTGGAATGGATCTCATTGTAATCCTTTAAAATTGTTTTTTTAGGTACATCATCTACATCAAAGAATAGCAAATATTCATTAATAGCATTCGCTATACCAATATTTCTAGCAGGACCTGGGCCATTATTAGTTGTAGATACTAAATGAAATTTATGATATCCATTAATAGACTGCTTGATTATATCTTCTGTTTTGTCAGTGGATCCATCATTAACTAATATCACCTCATAATTTTGATAATCTAGCTTTTTTAAAGATTCAATTGTTTTGTCAATGATTAATTCAGCATTATATACTGGAATAATTATACTAAATCCTACAGCAGACATGATACACCTCAGCTATCCTAATATCTTTTCGGTGGGAAAGTTTATAGATTTTAAATTAACAGCATTTTCTTCTTCTACTCCCTGCGAAGATACCTTATCAAATAATATCTTAATCGTTTGAAGTAAAATTTTCATGTCCAGCATCAAAGAATACTTTTTGATATAAAGCAAATCAAACTTCAACTTACTATTATAATCTGAAACATACTTCCCATAAACCTGAGCATACCCGGTAATCCCCGCACGGACATTATGTCTTAGATAATAATAAGGGTTCTCTTCATTAAATTGATCTACAAAGTAAGGTCGTTCTGGACGTGGTCCAATGATTGACATATCCCCTTTTAAGACATTGACCAATTGTGGTAACTCATCAAAACGAACAGCACGTATAAACTTACCTACTGGAGTGACCCTAGCATCATTGCTTTTCGCTAACACTGGACCAGACTTTGCTTCCGCTGTCACAGACATTGAACGGAACTTGTAGATAGGAAATTCTTTTTGATCTTTAGTAATTCGAATCTGTTTATAGATAATTGGTCCAGGCGAAGTCATCTTGACTAAAATTGCAGTTAACAACATGAACGGTGAAGCAACTACCAGTAAAACTAAAGAAACTACAATATCAAAAATTCTCTTGAATAGTGCATCCTCTGGTTGAATATTAAAACCAGTAGATTCAATGATACTCTCATCCTCAAAATTCATGATGTTCGCATTGATAGTGATCAAGTTTTCGAAAGTTGTGTTCAGAAAAAGTTTCTTATCTTTTTGAGTAACTAACTGATAGATTTTTATTTTTTCTGCTTCTTCCAATTTTGAAGCTAGGTAAACTATATCAGTATCATCGATCAACTTAACTAGATTTTCATAGCAATTTCCGATAATTACAGCACTCACTTTGTGTTTATTATTTTTATGTGTACTAAAATTTTGCACAGCTGGAGCTACATCTTTTTCATAACCTATAATAACAACCTTTTTATCTGAACCCAATTTCATATAAAGTTTATAGACAGTTATTCGATAAATACTTAATAGAAGTACTCCTATTAAAAAGGAATAAAAAATGACAGATCTTGGAAAAGCAAACCACCTTCCTGCAAAGGTAATAATCATTATGCCCAGAGACATTAAAATCTGTCCGATAACCGTAACGAAGATAATATCGCTGCTAATACGATTATAAAATATGTACGTTCCCAATAACATGTTTAACAGAATAAAAAAAATGGAGATAAACACAGCAGAACTTTCAAACGTTTGAAAATTTCTCAACGGTATTTCTCCGCCAAACTTGAACCAAAAGCTAGCATAGATAGATAAATTGTACATTAAAACGTCCAACATGATTATGAACATACGACGCGCTGTACCCCATTCGCCACTTTTATTCATATATAAATTACACTCCTAATCTCCCAGAATAATCCATTTTCAATCTTACCACAGTCGTAGCTAAAAAAATAGAAAACTCTAGAAAAGTAATAAAAATGAAAGAAACGAAATTTGAAAAAGCAGCCTATCCGACTGCTTTTTCATTGTTTATCCTCACTGAAAAATCTCCGCCAACCCTCGTTAAATTGGGATTATAGTAGGGATCATTCTCAATGTATTTAGACCAAGTTTGCTCCATATAAGCAGTTTCTTTTTCGAAGCGTTCAAGTTTTTCAGGTGTGTTTTCATAGCCTCTTGATTGAGATTCAAAATGATACAATTCAGCACCATGCAGCCAAACATTATTATGCCCTTTTTCATATTCGCGTAAACATAAGTCTACATCGTTAAAAGCAACTGTGAGCTCTTCATTGAAACCTCCCAACTCTGAGAAATCTTTAGCTCTAATCATCATACATGCAGCTGTTACAGCCAAGTAATCCACGTTAATCTCAAGCTTACCAAAATAGCCGAAATCACCTCTTGGAAAAGTATGATGACCATGTCCAGCAGCTCCACCCATTCCCAAAATTACTCCTGCATGCTGAATTGTATTATTAGGATAATAAAGCTTTGCACCCACACATCCAATTCGTTCAAACTGTGCAAAGGAAACCATTCTAGTCATCCATTCTGGTGTGATAACTTCTGTATCATTATTCAAGAAAAGTAAGTATTTCCCTTTAGCTTTCTTCGCTGCCAAGTTATTAATGCGAGAATAGTTAAATGGAATGTCTATTGACTCTACAATAAAACGATCGTTTAATTGTCTTTTGTAATTGCTATAAAGATCTTGCATTTGCGGTTGATCGCTTCCATTATCGGCGATGATTATCTCATAGTTCGGATATGTTGTTTTAGCAACGATAGAATCTACACATCTTTTAACATCATCATAGCCATTTCTAGTGGGTATAATCACACTGACCATTTCTTCATTTAAAATTGAATAGTTTACATCGTATAATCCATTACCTGCAGCGTGGGTTACCTTTGCTTTGATTCCTCTGCGGTTTATTGCATCTTGGACGGCTTTTAATCCTGCATCAAAAGCATAACCTTTAGTTGATTGATCGGCTGCTGTAGAACTTGGTAATATACGCCAATAATATAGTATCCGTGGAATATGTGCAATTCTCTTTGAAGTAGTTTTTTCAGTAAATCGAAGAACTAAGTCATAGTCTTGGGAGCCTTCATATCCTACACGAAATCCTTCAATCTCATCCATGATGGAGCGTCGATATACACCTAAATGAGAGATGTAGTTAGTTCCTAGTAATAAATCAGGAGACCAGTCAGGTTTAAAAGCTGGATCGAATCGTTTACCTGACATATCAATTTTATCTTCATCACTATAGATCAAATCCAAATCTGGATTTATATTGAGACATTTGACTACTTCGTATAACGCAATAGGCGCCAACTCGTCATCATTATCAAGCAAAGCAACAAACTCACCTGTAGCAATTTCTAGCGCTGAATTTGTTGCCCGAGAAATATGTCCATTTTCTTTGCGATAAACTACTTTAATTCTTTTATCTGACTCTCGAAATTTTTCAAGTAATGGACGAACAGCAGCATCGGTTGAACAATCATCTGCAATACATAATTCCCAGTTTGAATAAAATTGATTTTGAACGGATTCAATACACTTAACCAACCATTTTTCTTCTACATTGTAAACAGGCATTAGAATAGAAATAAGCGGCTTATAATCATATGCTGCGATTTCCTTTTCAATTAAGGATGAACTCCATTGCTCATTTTCATCAATCCATTGCTGGTAACTCTCATCATTCTGCTTACTCTGTTCAAGTTTCACTCTTCGCAGAGTACTTTTTAAACCATTACGTTTTAAGTAACCTAATCCTTTTCGGACTTTTCTATAAAACAATTCAAACTGATTTATTTTGGCAGTATCACCATTTAAGTTTTTCTTAGGATCAATCATTTCGATTACGCTATTGTCATTTATCGAAAACGTAATGGGAATCTGTTGATTTGAATTCTCCATCATTATCTCCAACAAAAAACCCATTTGCAAAGTCGCACTTGTTTTGTGAACTGCAGCAACATCAGAACGATTATGAAAACTCAAAGAATAATCAATAACATTATCTGAATCAATATGAATGTTTGGAACAGTTTTACTATTTTCTCCAAGTGTCCAACCCTTAATAATTGTTTTCTTTTGTTTTGGAAGATATTCGCTGCTGTCTATACAAACAAGAATTTTTTCTCCTGACATATCATCTATCCTCCTATACTAAATTGGTTACTATTAAGATAAGGATCCTTTAGAGATTCCATAGAATATTTTGACTCTAATTCAGCAAAAACACCGCTAGGTAATGAAAAGCGTTTAGTCTGTTCACAGATAACTTCAAAATAAGGATCAAAAATATGTTTTCTATTTAAGTCCTGATATGTTCGGATACTTAAATCCACACCGCGGATTTGGTCACTTAAAGATAGATCGAAACCATTAAGTTCCTGAAAATCACTTTTTGCAATGATTAAACAATCTTCAGTAGCCGTATAGATTTCTCTAGGCAATGCCGGACGGAAATATGTTCCAATTGTTTTATTAGATAATCCTTGCTGCTCATAGTAAATTGTATGATCATCTGGCTTAATGAGTACACCACAATTTAATATTGCATCTTGAGTACTAATAACTTTTCCAGAAACAAGTCCTACCTCAGGTAAACGAACAAAATTCATAGCTTCATTCAACCAATTTTTGGAAGACGGGTATTCATCTGGTGACATAAATACTATATATTCGCCTAATGCAGCTTCCGCAAGTTCATTTAAGTTTTTTGCATCTACATATCGGATATGCTCATCCTCTATAGCAAGGCCATTTCCTTTAAATAGTAGTATTTCGTAGTCCTGCCAATCTGTCGTTTCCAATAAATTCATAAGTACTTGCTTTTCTTTCAGAGGCTTGGTGTATACGATAGAGACTTTATCATCTTTTTTATAGGTAAAATCAATTTTATAAGCCCCATAGTTTTTTGTCATAGATACTTTACCAAACAAGTCTCGCCGCTCTAGCGCCGCTTCAATTGCTTTCTGACCAGCCACATAAGCGTATTCTTTACTCTGAGGATCCATAGCTACGGATGTCTCAATCGTTCTCCAATGATACAAAATTCTAGGAATATGATGAATCTTCTGTGCGGCTTCTGTGGCTCTGAGAACAAAATCATAGTCTTGGCTTCCGTTAAATTCTGTGCGTAACCCACCAACCTTTTCAATGATTGATCGTTTAACCACTACAAAATGAGTAATGTAATTGTGCCCAAGAAGTAAGGTTTCATTCCAATTAGATTTAAAGAATGGATCAAAACGTTTACCGCTCATTGATAATTTGTCTTCATCTGTATAAATGAAGTCAATGTTGGAGTCCTCATTAATTGCCTTAACTACCTCTAAAAGAGCCGTTTCAGACAAAATATCATCATTATCTAAAAATCCGATATATTCTCCAGTTGCTACTTCGATGGCTGAGTTAGTTGCTTCAGAAATATGTCCGTTTTGTTCACGAAAAACAACCTTAACTCTTTCATCTGCAGCACTTAATTCTTGTAGCAATGGTTTGATATGTGCTTTAGGGGAGGCATCGTCTGCTAAGCAAAGCTCCCAATTTTTATAAACTTGATTAGTTAACGACCCTACACATGCCCGCAACCATTTTTCATCTACATTATAGACTGGAACAACTAGTGAAATTTTAGGTTCAAAATTCAGGTGTTGAGTTTCCTGTAACAAACTTTCTTTGAAAGCTACTTCTTCTTTCTCAATCCAAGCATCATAATTTATACTAATAGATTTCCGATGCTGATAATTTTTATAGGCTTTGGAGATGCCTTCACGCTTTACTGATCCTAAAATGCGACGAACCTTTTTAATAAAAGGTGTAGTATTTTCTTTAGGCATACTTACAATCACTGGATAAACATTATCTGTAGCTGACACTAATAATAATTTAATTGTATCCTCTAACTGGAGATTCTCAACTGTTAATATGAAACCGTACTTTTCATTTGGACAAAGATCAAAAGCCTCATTTACATCTGGTCTCAATAGGCGAGTTATTTGATAACTGTTCGTTTTTTCAGCCAGCAAAAATTCTAACTGCTTTTGATCGCTTAAAGAAAATCCCCATCCTTTGACGACAACTTGTTTATCGGTTTCATTATTTTCTACAGTTTCTATATTTATGCGAATATCTTCTTGATATTCCTCTGGTTTTTTGTAAGGAATTTTTGACAATTGATAATTATATTCATTATAGTAAACAAGTTTTCGCTTAAGTAATCGTTGCATTTTTTTTGTTTCATATAGATCATTGAATAATTCTTGATCTACTATTGATCCTTGTTCTTCATCAAGAATTTCTATAGATAAAGTGTATTCTTTATTCGCAATATCTTTACCAGAAATAATAATATATGGTTCTTCTTCAATCAGATTAAACATAAAGACATCATCTTTAAACCAATTAGCATTCGTTTCTTGAATGGTTAATAATTTATTTTCACAAACGACTGACAGCCTTACTATTGCTGGAAGTTTACCAATAACAATTCTAAGACTTTCTGTAGCAGAAGGTGCCTTATGAACAGTCACTTTGTTTTCTCCATCGTTATTGTTTAATATAAAGGGTTCCATTTCAAAAGAGTTATCAACTAAATACGCCAACTGAATTTGTTTATTGTAATTTGAATTAATAGGAGCTTCACACGTTATAGCATCTACAGCTTCTTTTCTCAATGCAAAAAAATACTGATACACTTCACCAAATGGACGATTTCTAAATGAATAACGAACTGATGCTGGCAACTGATCGTAAGATGCTTCTATTTCATTTTGACCCACTTGAGCATACGTATAATCTTCTTTTCTAACATGAAGATCTAATCGGTCAAACAGATCATAAAAACCACTTTGAGTGTAAAAGCTGTTGTGAGTTCTGTCTAACAGGCCATATTGCTTCCAATCCAATTTGTTGTTAAACAACTCAATAAGAACAGAATTATGAGCAATATTAGGAAAAGTGATTAAGATTTCGCCATCTTTAGCTAAAAAGTGCCGTGCTTGACGTAATGCTTCTTCAGAATTCGTCAGATGTTCTAAGACATCTGCAAAAATAATGTAATCAAATTTTTGACCTGCAAAATAGTCTACCCATTTATATTCCTCAATATTGCCTAAAAAACCATTTTGAGCAAAACCCATTACATGGTCATAGAGAACCGTATCAAATTCTATAATTGATACTTCACATTTTTTTTCATTGATCAAATAATCTGTCATCCGACCATTGCCTGGACCAAATTCTAAAACACGACTGTTTTCACTTATTTGACTGATTATTTTTCCTACACTTGTCTGTTCATCAAGAGTTAGATCAAAATCATATTTCATGGTTATATACTTTCCTTCCATGTGTGATCTAAGACAACAATACCTTCACCAACGTATTTCCCTGTAATAAACATGGTTAGGTATCGTGTTTTATAAACCAATGGGACCGTTGCATTTTCTTCAAAAATAGCCACGTCAAAATAGTATTCTCCACCTAGCAAAGCCATTTTCTCATATTCCAGATAGTAAACATTCTCTCCTTTTTCCCAAGGAATACTTTCTTTATCTAACAATGTATTCAAACCACAAACATATTGATTGTCTACTGTACGAATAGCTACACCTAAAACTGGACGTTTAATAGAATCATCTTTTACATTATAGATTACTTTTACAACCACTTTACTATCTTGCTCAATAATTTCCAGAGGATTCAAATTTTCATCTAATAACTCAGCAGACATAACCTCTACAATATCGTAAGCGGAAAACTCTTCGGATGAAGAAGCCTCACGGTCAATACTTTTCAACGATTTCTTCTTCAAAAAGTTTTCGTACTCTTCTGTAATTTCCATTGTGTCGCCTTCTGCGCGCACCACGCCATCTTTCAACCAATATACCCGATCACAGAATCGTCGTACCGCATTTACGTCATGAGAGACAAATAGAACAGTTTTCCCAGCATTCCTAAACTCGGTGAATTTTTCCATGCATTTGAGCTGGAATTCCAAATCTCCAACAGCCAGCGCTTCGTCAACAATTAAAATGTCAGGATCTACATTTATAGCTACTGCAAAAGCCAATCTGACAAACATCCCACTCGAATAAGTTTTTACAGGCTGATACAAATGGTCTCCGATATCAGCAAAATTAATGATATCATCTACTTTCGTCTCCATTTCTTCACGCGAAAAACCTAATACCATACCATTAAGAAAAATATTCTCATAACCGCTATATTCCGGATTAAACCCTGAACCAAGCTCCAATAACGCCGATATATTTCCCGTAATATTAATTTCACCAGCTGAAGGGGATAGTACTCCTGTAATTATTTTTAAAATAGTAGATTTTCCCGAACCGTTTTCTCCTATAAACCCAATCATTTCCCCTTTTTTCACTTCTACGTTGACATCATTTAACGCATAAAAAACGTCATGATAAGTCTTTCTAGTTGGACTCAGAGCCTCTTTTAACCGATCTGACGGTTTTTGATACATATCATATTTCTTTGTTAAATGCTTGATTTGGATAACTGTTTCTGTCATAGGTTTTGTCTCCTTATAATACGTCAGAAAAATGTGGTTTCAGGCGCTTAAATACCACACTGCCGATAACTAGTAAAATCAATGTAATCACCCAAAAATAAATGGATAACAACGGTTTTTCCCAAAACCATTGTTCACTGAAAAAAGCATCTCTATATCCTTGAACAACATAAAACATAGGATTTAATTTCAAGATAAATTGAATCGTTGGATGAGCCTGAAATTGGTTAATACTCCATAGTACCGGTGTTCCCCACATCAATGCTTGCATAATTACACCAATAAATTGATTAATATCTGGGAAAAATGGCTGAATAGATGAAGTAATCCAAGTGAGCCCGGTTAAGAACATCATCATACAAAACAAATAGTAAAAAATTTGGATAGTATATAAACTAGGCATCGCATGGTTAAAAATTGCCACTATAAAAGCAATTACAATAAAAAAAGCATGCATATATAGATTCGAAAATAATTTCACACTAGGAAGTATGCGAATGTTAAACACAACTTTTTTCACTAGATAACTATATTCACGAAAAACATTTGTCGCAGCTCCCAGTACTTCAGAAAAGTAAAGCCAAGGAACTAAACCAGTTAATAGAAAAACTATAAATGGGTATTTGCCATCAGTCATAGCCGCTTTGAAGCCCACACCGAATACAAACCAATAAGTTAATACCATTACAATTGGATTGGCAAAGGCCCAAAAAATACCAAATGCTGATCCAGCATATCTCGCTTTGAAATCATTAACTGAAAATTGTTTTAAAAGCACTCGGTTACTATAGATCTCTTTAAAAAAGCTAATTAAATCTTTAATCATCGTATTTCCCTTCATTACACTAAATTTTCTTATTGTCTCAATATTCAACTCGTACAAGTTTCTAAGTTGATTAACGGTCTTATTCTACAGAATTCAAAGTTTAAAAGCAAGTTTACCTAAAAGAATAAGCTTAGATATTAGGAATATCTAAGCTTATTCTTAAGATTATTTATGGCGTGAACTACGACTTCTGATTTGCTCACTATTTGTATCGTAGAATTCTTGATAATCATAGTAATAATCATACTCATATTCTTCATCCTCAAATGATTGTTGCCCAGCTAAACCCAACAAACTAAAAGTCAATGGAATCCAAAAACCGGCGTTAAGTGTATCCTCCATAGTAGATTGAAGTAAAATACCAAAAAAAGCAATTAAAAAACTATAACGAACGACTTCAAAATCTCTTTTGAAAATAACGGACCATACAATATATAAAATGAATAAGCTAACCAAAATTAAACCAATAATCCCATACTGACCTAGAATCGAGTTATAGCTATTATGATAGCCTAATACTTCATTACCTCTATGAAAAGTAAAAGGATACATGCCAACTAAAACTTGTTGACTTGTTTCAAATAATTTCTCATAAAATTCTCGCCATATTTCTTCTCTACCAGTAAAAATATTCACCTCGTCAGAAAAAGCAACAAAATAAGAAATCGGAAAAATAGTTGTTAGAAAGACTGTATAAATACCTCCGTAAAAGTATTTTAATTTTTCTTTAGCATTTTCGGGGAACACATCTAAAATGACAAAACACACTGTTGCGGCAAATGAAGCTTTAGATTGTACTACCCAAGTACCAACCAGTCCTAACAAGTAAATAGGATATACAATCCAATCACTCCAACCCATTCTTAAAGATTTGAATAAACAAACAGATAGAAAACTTGCTGTCATGACAGACGCCCCAATTGTGTTCGTATTAATCCAAATCTCTTTTAATTTGTTCGTTGGTGCCCAAATAGAATTCCCCTCAGATGGTGGTGGCATCTCTGTAAAAATGCGATACATGGTAATCAATAGGATAACTAATATAATTCCTCCCAGTAATGCCCGGATCCACTTAGTAAAATAGACAATTTTAAAATCAATAACTACGATTATGATTAATGCAGGTATCACATTCTGAAAGAAACCTGCTCCACGTAAATCAGAAAACTGAGAATAAAATGGAACACTGACAACTGCTAATATCACCCAAACCCAGTCAGCAATACTTAATCGATAAATATTCAATAGTAGTACAGCAATTGCACCGTATGTTACATAACGGACCATGCCAGTGTACAAGTCAAGCATTGGCTGAGTGCCAATACCGCGTGTCCAGAGAAAATAGCAGGCACTAATCATTACAAAAAGAATGAAAAGGCTAATCGTATTTAAAACATTTGTATCTCTATCTCGCATTTTTCTCTCCTTTTAATTCTCTTATTGATAATAATTGTATGGATTTACCGGCAAATTATTTTCAGTCGGATTAGGTAAACTGGAGCCTGAATCAGCAATAGTTGATGGAGTATCTGTATTAGAAGCTGATGAATCTTCAGGAAAACTCACTTCAAAAATTTGCCATTTACCCTTTTCAGGACCATAAATCCGATTAAAATGGGCATAATTACCAGCATTGTATCCTTCCAAAGGTCTTTTACTAACCACATATTTTACACCGAGTTCCTTAAGAGGATTAAAATTTATTTCTACAACAAAAGCATCCGGATTTGTTAGTTTAAAAACAGTGTCTCTATCAGTAACATATGCATCAATATGAGCGTATCGATTATAAACTTTTTCATTTGTCTTTTCCGGATCAACGTCTTTCCACATCTTCATATCGGGATAAAAACGAACAGTATTATAAGTCTTTACTCCTAGTGCAGGTAGAAAATTGTATAAACGATTTTCAGCTATCCAAAGTTGTCCTGGGTCTTCTTGATTCTGTTTCATAATTGCTTTTGCTAGGGTCTTTTCATAAATTGCTCCGGTTCCATGAACGACTGGATTTACGAAGAAGCCACAAGCTATCGTACAAATTAGCATTAACAGGCTGGCTATCTTCTTCTTTCGAGCTAAGATGAACCATATAATTAAAGCGACAACTGCAGTAGTTGCAATCAGGTCAAAGAAGTTGAAATATTTCATCACAGGTGAATTGACTAATCCTGCGTAAATAGAAATACCTGAGACAAGTACAATTACTCCTCTAAGCCATCGAGGCAAACGTTTCTGATCAAAAATAAAACCAATAAACCAAATAGTTAACAACAAAGCAACGAAATTGAAGGTGAATATGGCACGTGTGGTTGGCACATATGATAATAAAGTTGCTTTTGCTAAATTTTCTGACAATCCAAAAACCATAAAGGCTAACAAAGCCAAGGAAAAGCTCAGAAGATTCAAGCCTAAATAGTTTTCTTTCCTGAGTTCTTTTTTAAATAAAACAATAAGCATGAAAGGAACTATCAATACATACAAATTAAAGAATCCCGCTACCTCAGCTTCGTTTGCAATATCAATACCATTTGAAAAAGGTGTTTTCCAATTGGTTAAAAATAGCAGCATTTGCCATAGCTTTAATCCTCCACCAGTTGATACACGCCGACCAGGATAAAGTGTATTCATTGTAGCATCAAGTGCGTCTTTTGACTCTTGGTAAAAGTGGAATAAAACATAACCAATGAACAACAATGCTCCTGCGATTAGAAGCAAATCCAGTCTGTCCCAATTAATTTTTTTACGATAATGTATCAACAGTCCAATAAACCAAAACAAAACTAAGTAAGCCAAAATTACTTGATGGGCTGGATACAATACTAACACGAAGCCAATTCCAAAAATTACAATTAGAAGCATCATTAAACTTCGTAAAATCTTCTTATGATGATTTTCAAAATAATGATAAAAAGCTACCATTAAACCTAAAGTAAAGAATATTAAATCTCCAACATGCTGCATAAACCACCATTGAACTGCTGGTGAGAATGCTATCATCAGTGAGCCTAACAATGAAAGATATTTATTCTTTTTGGTTAAAATCATTGACAATTCGAAACCTAAAAGTATCATAAAAATTATCTTAAAACCCCAATAAAAGGATAGTGCACGATCCTTATCTAAGAAAAAGAACCCCCAGTTGAAAGGTTTTCCAATTTGAGTAATATCTTTTACTGGCGAATTATAAGCGATAATCATATTCTGACCTGATAATCCGTAGTTTGGATTCACCACTGAAAAATCAGACTCTGCTTGAGATAGATAAAAAGGCGTTTGAACCATCCATTCGTCTGAGCGAATTGCCCGACTTTGACCAAAAATTACATCTGTTTTTTTACCATCATCTCTTTGAGAAACAGTATTGTCCCATTCACCAATTGAACTACCGTTTAAATTGAAAGCAACAATGAGAATAAGAAAAACTAATCCGATTAAATAGCGAAATCGTACAATAAAATTCACTATTTTCGTCAAAATTCCTTCTCTTTTTTCTCTCACTCTTTCTCTACTTCTTTGTTGCAGTCTGGTCTCCATTTTTTTCCCCCAAAATCATTTTATACTGTAATAAGGTTTTTCCAGCATAGGAGAAAAGCCCCTTAAAAATTTGTTTAGCACTTCGTAATAATAGTTGCCTCTTGTATTCCGAAACCATCCCATCCTCGTACTCTGTATAGAATCGACTTTCAGCTGTTAGTATTTGCTCATATCTGGCTACATTCATACTACCCTTATAGTCAAGAACAGATAATTGATGGTGTAAAGCTTCTTGCAAGATTTTTATTTGCTCTTTTTCTTGATAAACTTTCCAGCAAAGCCAGTGATCTAAATAATCTAATGAAAAAACTTCGTTGTAACCAACAATTTGTTGTAAAAATCTTAATGAAACCACAGCGGCGGAATTAATTACCATCACTTGATTGCGATATGTTTCTCCTCCCATAGGCAGAGAGGTATGTAAAGGACGCAACGTGTCATTTCTTACTGGTGAAATTTGTTGTGTCTTATCGTAAATAATTGGTGCAATAACAGCGACATGTTCATTTGCTTTTTTTATTTCGTTAATTACCGCTATAAAATACTCGTTGGTCAATTGAGTATCTTGATCCAGAGTAATTAGCCAACGACAGCCTGCCATAAGACTTTTAGGCCATACATAATTGTAAGCTTTTGCCAACCCTTGATTACCTTCAGCAAATCGATAAGTGAACCGCTCATCTGTAAAAACTGGTGTATCTTCCATCGAACTATTGTCAAAAACAAAAATTTGTCGCAATTCAGGTAAATTATTAAAGGTAAGGATTTGCTGTAAGGTTTGTATTGTTAAAGAATCCGCTGCTTTTAATTGGTACAATACAATCACAATATCAAACAAATCCTTTTCCTCTTTTCTTCATTACTTTTCTAACTTAAGAAATTGTTCTAAAGCTTCTTCCCAAGTTGGAATGATAAAACCTAAATCTTTGGCTTTGCTTAAATCCATAACTGAGTATTGTGGGCGTTTTGCCTTCTGAGGATATTCTTCAGAAGTAACCGGCAATACTTCTACATCAGTATCTTTTAGAATTTCTTTGGCAAATTCAAACCATGAACAACTATTTTCATTGGACAAATGGTATATGCCAACTGGCGCTTCATTTTCAATTACAAAAGTCATAAACTCTGCCAATGTACGTGTCCATGTTGGGCGACCATATTGATCATTTACTACTGTCAACTGCTTGTGTGTTTCAGCCAAACGCTGCATCGTATAAACAAAATTATGACCATAGATCCCAAACACCCAAGAAGTACGAATAATATAATAATCATCCATTATTTCTTGTACTGCTTGTTCCCCTAAAAGTTTAGTTCGACCATATTCACTTTGTGGATTCGTAATATCATCTACTTGATACATGCCGTTTTTTCTGGTGCCATCAAAAACATAATCAGTGCTGATGTACACTAATTTAGAACCTGCAGCTTTAGCTGCTTTGGCAACGTTTCTTGTACCACCTACATTGATTTTCTCATCTAATTCTTTACCTTCATCTTCAGCCTTATCAACAGCTGTATAAGCTGCACAATGATAAATCAATTCCGGTTTCAAATCATTTATATATGCCATGGTTTTCTCAGCATCCGTAATATCTAAAACATCAGCATCTGTGGAAACATATTCCCAACCTTTTTCATCTAAAAGCTTTCTTAACTCAGTTCCTAACTGTCCGTTACCGCCTGTTAACAAGATCATTGAGTATCTCTCCTTTTCTCCAAAAAAGGCAGGTCTCCCTGCCTTTAGAATTATTGACCGTTTTTTGCATAATTGGCTTCAACAGCTTGTTTTTCTGCCTCCCACCAATCGCGATTGTCTTTGTACCAGTTAATCGTATCAGCTAATCCGTCGCGGAAATTAGTGAACTCTGGAGTCCAGCCTAATCCTTGTCGTAATTTTGTCGAATCGATTGCGTAGCGCAAATCATGTCCTGGACGATCATTTACATGATCGTAAGCATCTTTAGGTTGGTCCATTAACTCTAAAATCAGTTCCATTACAGATTTATTGTCTTCTTCCCCGTCGGCACCGATCAGATAAGTTTCACCAATCTTGCCTTTAGTCAAAATAGCCCAGACAGCAGAAGAATGATCATTAGTATGAATCCAATCTCTTACGTTCTTTCCGTCTCCGTAAAGTTTAGGACGAATGCCGCTTAAAACGTTTGTAATCTGACGAGGAATGAATTTTTCAATATGCTGATAAGGACCATAGTTATTAGAACAATTAGAAATAGTTGCTTGTAAGTTGAATGAGCGAACCCATGCCTTGACTAACAAATCTGATCCTGCTTTTGTTGATGAATAAGGGCTTGAAGGATTGTACGGAGTTTGATCCGTAAATTTTTCTCCTTCACCTTCACCATGTCCAGGTAAATCTTCCCGTAATGGCAAATCACCATAAACTTCGTCTGTTGATACATGGTGATAACGAACCTTATACTTGCGGCAAGCTTCAATCAAAGTATAGGTTCCAATGATGTTGGTTTGCACGAAAGGAAAAGGATCCTTTAATGAATTATCATTATGTGATTCAGCTGCATAATGAACAACAGCATCAGTCTCTTGAACTAATTTATTTACTAATTCAGCGTCTGCAATGTCTCCTACAACTAGTTTCACTCGATCTTCTGGTAACCCATTCAGGTTTTCCTTATTTCCTGCATAAGTTAGCTTGTCTAAAACAGTCACGTGAACCTCAGGGTGATGTTTTACAACGTAATGAACAAAGTTAGAACCAATAAAACCAGCTCCGCCAGTCACAATTATCTTTTTCATTTGATTGTCTCCTTAGATTTCACCGTAAATGAACGGATTTTCAGCTTCAAATTCTTTTAATGTTGGGTGCTTTTGATCTTTTTCTGAAGTAATTGCTTTATCTATCGCCATAGGCCATTGAATATTCAAATCTGGATCATTGAAAGCAATCCCTCCATCAGCTTCAGCATCATAGTAATTATCACATTTATATAAGAAGTTTACATTTGGTGTCAGTGTCATAAAGCCATGAGCATATCCTTTAGGAACTAACAATTGACGATGGTTGTATTCAGACAGAATATAACCTTCCCATTTTCCATAGGTCGGGCTCCCCTTACGAATATCTACAATAACATCTAATACAGCACCTGTAACTACTCGAATCAACTTTGTTTGTGCAGAAGCCCCTTTTTGGAAATGTAGTCCTCTCAACACTCCTGGTTGCGCAGACAATGAATGATTATCTTGAATAAAGTTCGCTTCAATCCCAGCTTCTTTAAAATCTTTCTCTGAGTAACTTTCAGTGAAAAATCCGCGATGGTCACCAAAAACGGCTGGTTCTACAATTTTTACATCTGTTAATTTAGTTTCTGTAACAACTAATTTTCCCATTATGCTTCCTCTTTTGCTAAACGTAATAAGTATTGTCCATACTGATTTTTTTTCAATGGCTGTGCAAGCTTAACCAATTGATCTTTCGTGATATATCCCATACGGAATGCAATCTCTTCCAAACAAGCAACTTTTAAGTTTTGACGCTTTTCAATAGTTGAAATAAAAGTTGAAGCTTCCAGTAAAGATTCGTGTGTGCCTGTATCCAACCAAGCAAAACCACGGCTCATTACTTCTACAGAAAGTTTATTGCGTTTCAAATATTCTTTATTTACATCAGTAATTTCTAATTCACCACGATCAGATGGTTGGATATTTTTAGCAATCTCCACTACATCGTTATCATAGAAATAAAGTCCTGTCACAGCATAATTAGATTTTGGCTGTTCTGGTTTTTCTTCAATAGAAATAGCTTGCATATGATCATCAAACTCCACTACACCAAAACGTTCAGGGTCGTTTACATGATAACCGAATACCGTTGCTCCCTCTTCCTTCGCTGCTGTACGCTGCAACATACGAGATAAACCATCACCATAATAGATATTATCCCCCAAGACTAAGCAAACACTATCTTCACCAATAAATTCTTCACCAATAATAAATGCTTGTGCTAAACCGTCAGGACTCTCCTGAACAGCATATTCTATATGGATCCCTAATTCTTCACCTGATCCAAAGAGATTCTCAAAACGAGGAGTATCTTGAGGTGTCGAAATGATTAAGATTTCTTTAATACCTGCCAGCATAAGTGTGGACATAGGATAATAAATCATTGGCTTATCATAAACTGGCATTAATTGTTTAGATGTTGCTTTAGTTAATGGATACAGACGCGTGCCGCTTCCGCCTGCTAAAATAATTCCTTTCATGTTTACGCTCCTAACTTTATCTATACATACGTTGTTCATTATACATGATGTCTTCCTAAAGGAGAAAGTACTTTACGTATTTTTTTTATTTTCTCTTAGTCTTTTCCTTACTAAATGCCAAGCTTTCCAGCGCCAACGAAATTGCTGCCATTTCGAAGCCGTTGTTTTGATTTCAGTGGTATTTAATCCATGTCTTCTGTAATAGACTAATTTATCTGGAATAAAGGCCACACCCTTTGTATGGTCAGCAAGCAAGCCGATCCACATATCATGCATTGGGACCTCTGCAGGAATCGGCAAAACTAAGGATTTTAGTTCTTTTCGAAAGGCCATTCCGGCTCCAATATAACTGCTTCGGAATAAATTATGCCAGAAACCTGATTTAGTATGCCGCATTGCTTGATAAGAAGGAACTAAGGTTTGAAAGTCATTATCAACAATGATTAAGTCTGAGACAACCACTGTTTTTTCTGGATTCTTTTGAAAATAGCTTCTCATCACTTCTATTTTATTCATCTGCCAAACATCATCTTGATCACATAAGAAAATTAAATCCTTTTGACCCATTTTGATAGCTTGTTCGAAATTGCCGATGACTCCTGGTTTTTCATTTTTGAAAAGTTGTATTCTAGGATCTTTTTTCTGATAAGCTAGCAATAATTCCCATGTACCATCTGACGAAGAATTATCGGAAACAACTAGCTCATCATATTCACTTAACTGTGGCAAAATACTATCTAGCTGTTCTTCAATAAATGCTCTCCCGTTGTAGGTTGCCATACAAACTGAAACAGATAACGCATGTCCTTCGTGCATGTAATCCTCCTTAAAAAAATTGCCAACCCCATTTACTGAAGTATTTTCTCATGGATTGTAAAAAAATAAAAAATAGTTTTCGACTCTTCACAGCTCCTCGTTCATACAAATGAGTGACTTGGAATCTAGGAGTGTATAGAACTTTATATCCAGCAGTCTCCATTTTTCGGCAAAGGTCGTTGTCTTCAAAGTACATAAAATAGCGCTCATCAAATCCCTCTACAGCGATGAATTTGGCGACATCTACGACCATAAAGCTGCCTGAAATCATCCGAACATAACTGTCTTTATTATCGGGAAGATCTCGACATTCGAAAGCGGCCAAACGTTGATTGAATATTTTTTTAACAAATGAGAATGGGATAAAACGCAGCATGTAATCAAAAACATCTAATTTCTCACGAATTAAAAATTGAGTAGAACCGTCTTCGTTCAAAATCTTAGGCGCTAACAGGGCAACTTCTGGATGTTCACTCAATAATGAAACTAAGCCAGAAAGAACCTCTTCTCCTAAAATTATGTCTGGGTTGAAAATCACCGCATATTCAGAAGGATTGGAGAGCAAATTGAAATTATGCCCAAAACCAAATCCTCTATTTTCTTCATTAAGCGTCACCTGAATAAAGGGAAATTTTTTATAATCCATTAACCTTCGCTGATACTCTGAGGCAGAATGATTATCAAAAATCATAATACGAACCGCCGGATTTTGGCCTAATTTGTCAATTAAAGTATCTAAGCTTAAAAAAATTTTGTCACTATTATGAGTAACGATACTAATAGTGACAATCTCTGTTTGTGTATTCATCATTAACTGGCTCATTTCTTGAAATATTTCTTTAGGACCTGCGAACGGTATTCTTTGTTGCCAAAAAAGCGGAAAGTTTTAGTAATAAAGCTGTACTTTTCACTAATTAACCCTATAAGCTCTAAAAGAAAAGTCAAAGCAAAGCCCATAGCTATAATTAATACAATTGTTCCAATACGACTAGTGTAATTAATCAGCAAAGCAGTAAATGAAAAAAGTGTCGCAATGGCATAAATAGTCAGCACGGCTCCTCGATGACCAAAACCTAAATCCATTAATCGGTGATGCAAATGCTGTTTATCTGCAGCAGAGATTGGCATTTTTTTTGCTTTACGACGTACCATGGCAAAGAACGTATCAGTCACGGGTACCCCTAAGATAATTAAAGGCGTAACTAAAGTAATAAACGTAACATTCTTTAGACCCTGTAAAGAAAGGACGGCTATCATAAAGCCTAAAAACAAGGCTCCTGTATCTCCTAAATATATCTTTGCTGGATTGAAATTATATGGAAAAAAGCCCATAATGCTGGCCACCAAACAAAAAATAGTCAAAGAGATATAAGTAGTAGAAGCATGTAAGAAAAAATATCCAATTACGCCAATTGTTGTTAAACCAATGATCGAAACTCCAGCTGCCAAACCATCTAGACCATCAATCAAATTTACCGCATTTGTGATACCAAAAATCCAAAATATAGTTGCTGGCAAACTGAGCCAGCCAAGATCCACATGACCGATTATTGGAATTGTTAAAAAGCTAAAATGAATATCTGAACCAAAATAAATAACCAACGCTGCAATTAAAATACCTAAACTCTTTTGTTTGGGATTTAATTCAAACTTATCATCTAACACACCCGTGATAACAATCACTGTTCCGCCAATTAAAATAGGTAATAGATATGTATGTGGAATAACGTGACGAAAGAAGAAAAGTGTCGAAAAAGCAAAGGTAATAAAAATGGGTAATCCACCTGCGCTTGGCATGGGTACTTGATTGATTCGTCGCGCATTTGGCTTATCTACCATTCCTGTCTGAACAGAAATGATTTTAAAAATAGGTGTTAAGACAACTGCCATCAGAAATGTAAGGAAATATTTGATAATTAATCCAAACGAGACTATCATTTTGCTACCTACCTTTTCTCAAAAAATATTATATCGAATTTATTCCGCTTTACAACCATCTAAACCAAGCTTATCCAAATTATTGGTCAGATTTATCACTTTTTGATGACTTTCTTTTGAAAAATTTTAAAAGCTTGTTAATTCGATTGCTGCCTTCACGAACTTCACGTCCAGTGTGAAATTCTTCCAAGGTTACATTAATTATTCCACCAAAAATTACAATTGTCGCCGCAAAGTTCAACCATAACATTAAAACAATAAAACTTCCGATAATTTGATAGCCAGAAATACTTCTAGCAAAAGTACTAGCATATAATCCAAACCCTTGTGCTAACACCATCCAACCTAACGTCGCAAAAACTGTTCCTGGAAGTGTGTACTTTAGGCGAATTCGTGCATTGGGAATCACCAAGTAAATTGCACTTAGAATGATTAATAATCCCAACAACGTAACTGGCCATCGTAACTTAGTAAAAATATCAATATAAGTAGTAGAAAAGCCTAACAACGGTTGTAAACTGTCCATTATTAACTGACCTACACTAAAAAATAAGGCAATTGCGATAACTGCCATTAAAAGAACACCAACCATTCCTACAGAAACGATTCGGCTAATAACGAAATTCCCTCGATCTTCCACGCCATAGGCACGATTCAGAGCTGTTTGTAGCGCGTTTACTCCCTTGCTTGAAGACCAAATTGCTGCTAAGACGGAAATCGATAATAATCCACCAGAGTTATTTGAGAGCAAACTTTCAATTGCAGGCTTAAGAAATTCATAAATTTCTTTAGGAATAATTTCGCGAACATAAGGCAAAACAGTTTCAGGCGTAACACTTAGATAAGGAAGTAAATTTCCGATAACAATAAGCAAAGGAAAAAAAGACAGCAACAAATAATAGGCGACTACTACAGAACGGTCGCCTATTTCAGTTTCTTTTACATGGGTTTGGACAGAGTCTATCAAACGCATCAATTTTTTATTGCTTTTTATTTTTTCTAGCATAATGTTTCCTTTTCTAGTAGGTTCCTTCTTCGCCTTGAGAAGTCAATAATTTAGGTCCTTCTTTGGTAATGGCCAATGTATGTTCATACTGACAGCTCCAACCACCATCGCGAGTATACGCTGTCCAGCCATTCGGGTCCATTTTCATTTGCCAATCGCCAGTATTAATCATTGGTTCAATTGTAATAACCATGCCCTCTCTTAAGCGTAGTCCCTTACCCGCTTCACCATAATGAGGAATTGCTGGTTCTTCATGAATAGTTGGTCCAATGCCGTGACCAACAAAATCACGGACAACTGAAAATCCTTCGCCTTCAGCATATGTTTGAATAGCATGACCAATATCGCCAATACGATTACCAACCTGAGCTTGGTCAATTCCGATATATAAAGCTTTTTTAGTAACCTCCATCAACCGTTGAATTTCTGGAGAGGCTTCACCGACAACATATGCCCAACAAGAATCAGACATTGCCCCCTTATATTCTACACACATGTCAACCTTGACTAAGTCACCGTTTTTCAAAGGTTTTTTCCGAGGAAAACCATGGCATATTTCATCATTAATACTGCAGCAGGTCGCATATTTATAGCCTTCAAAACCAATTTGAGCAGCCTTTCCTCCATGGCTCTCAATAAACTTTCGAACAAAAACTTCAATATCCCAGCTAGAAATTCCTGGTTTAATAAATGTACGTAAATGACGATGAACATCAGCCAACAATTCGCCTGATTCGTTCATCATTTCAATTTCTCTCGGTGATTTTAATGTAATCATGTTCTCGTCTCCTTTTTCATCTGTTCTATTTTAACATAACCCTATTAAGCGAACAAATGCTTAACAAATCAACAAAAGAAACATTCCTTTTTTCTCAAACTTTTGGTATAATCAGCCCACATACAGTCTCAAGGAGGAATTGTTTTTGACACTAGCAAAAATTGTTTACGCAAGTATGACAGGAAATACGGAAGAAATAGCCGATATCGTTTCTGAAGCTTTTGAGAACTTAAATATTGAAGTGGAAATTGACGAATGTACTCAGGTTGATGCAGAGGATTTTGAAGCTGCTGATATTTGTGTTGTTGCCACTTACACATATGGTGAAGGCGACTTACCTGATGAAATTGTCGATTTTTATGAAGAATTGCAAGAGTTGGATTTATCTGGTAAAGTTTACGGCGTTTGCGGCTCAGGAGATACCTTCTATGAGCAGTATTGTAAATCCGTAGATGATTTTGATAGCGCGTTTACTAAGACCGGTGCTTCAAAAGGTGCTGAAAATGTAAAAGTTGAAATGGCCGCTGAAGAAGAGGACATTGAAAACTTAGAAGCATTTGCTAAAAAGTTAGTTGAAGCTGCTTCATAATCTATAAGGAATCTTTCAATAAGGAAGATTCCTTTTTTGTATGAAAAAGAAATGCTATCATAAGTTTAAAGAAACGGAGGGATAAAAATGGTATTACCAAACTTTTTAGATAACTTAGAGAAATATGCTCGCTTAATCACCGAGGTAGGTATCAATACACAGAAAGGTGATACGGTCGTTGTTTATGCTAGCGTTGACCAAGCACCTTTAGCACGGCTTGTAACTTCTCATGCTTATAAATTGGGAGCAAATCAAGTGATTGTTCAGTGGAATGACGATTTAATTCAGCGTGAATTTTTAATGAATGCCGCAGAAGAATATATTTCAACCGTTCCAGAATATAAGAAAGCTGAAGCAGATGACTTTGCAAAGAAACGCGTTAGTCGAATTAGTATTGTCTCTTCCGATCCAGATGCATTGCTTGGTGTCGATACGAATCGCGTTGCTGCTTATCAACAAGCTCGAGGAAAAGCACTAAAATCAGTTATGCAGGCGACTCAATCAAATAAGTTACGTTGGACAGTTGTAGCCGCTGCAAGTCCCGCTTGGGCTAAAAAAGTTTTTCCAGAGCTAGAGACTTCTGAAGAACAACTGGATGCTTTATGGGATGAAATTTTCAAAACTACACGTATTTACAACAATGATCCCATCAAAGCTTGGCGCGAACATGATCAAAACATGCGTGCTCAAGCAGAAAGGCTAAATAAAGAACAATTTTCTGCTCTCCATTACACGGCACCAGGAACAGATTTGATAATTGGCTTGCCAAAAAATCATATTTGGGAAGGGGCGGGCAGTTTTGCAGCTGACGGCAACGAGTTTATGGCAAATATGCCTACAGAAGAAGTTTTTACTGCTCCTGATAGGAATCGTGTTGACGGATATATCACAAGTACAAAACCTTTAAGTTATGCAGGAACTACTTTATTAGACATGAAATTTACCTTCAAAGATGGAAAAGTTATTGATTTTTCTGCTAAGGAAGGCCAAAATGTGTTGGCATCACTGCTTGACATCGATGAAGGTGCCAAACATTTAGGTGAAGTGGCTTTAGTGCCTGATCCATCACCAATTTCTCAATCTGGAATTACCTTCTACAATACTCTGTTTGACGAAAATGCTTCAAACCACTTAGCCTTAGGTGCAGCCTATCCTTTTAGCGTAGAAGGTGGAACGGAAATGTCTGAAGAAGAGCTGGCGGAAGCAGGCTTAAACAGCAGTCAAACACACGTAGACTTTATGGTGGGCTCAAATAAGATGTCTATCGATGGTATTCGAGAAGACGGAAGTCGCGTTCCCGTATTTAGAAATGGCGATTGGGCTCGATAACAGTTTAGTCTATTAAAACCCCTTTGGAGAAAGCTCCAAAGGGGTTTTAAACGTCCTTGACTGGAATCGAACCAGCGACCTATCGCTTAGGAGGCGATTGCTCTATCCTACTGAGCTACAAGGACATACTTCTATATTTTAGCGATTTAATGTTCATTTCGCAAGGAAAAAAGGCACTATTTGCGCCTTTTCACTTTGCTTTTTTTCTTTTTACTGCTTTCTATTGTTTTTTCTGGTTTTTCCGTAGTTAATACACCACCATAAAGATACACTGGCTCCAAGATAATTCCCAATTTCTTAGCTGTTTTCTTTGCTCCAACTACTTCTTGAGGTGTAACAACTGAAATAACTACTCCTTCTTTTCCCATTCGGCCAACGCGCCCTGCTCTGTGAAGGTAGCTCTCTTCCGTCTTCGGAAAATCTACGTTGACAACAAAAGGCATAGATTCAATATCTAATCCCCGGCTAGCTATATCTGTTGTAAGCAAGCCTGCTAGTTGATGTTTTTTCAGTTTATCGATTGCTTGTTTACGCAGTTGCTTATTCTGATCAGAAGCTAAGCTAGCTACTGGAAGTTTGTGAAATAGCAGTTTTTGTTCAGCTGCACCTAAGTCATTTAGCTGATTAAAGAACAATAAACCCCAGAATGCAGGAAGATTTAATAGTCGACGTAAGGTGTCTACCTTTTTTCGTTCACTGACTTCTAAATAAAAATGTGCAACGTCTCCTTGACTCTTATCCGTTTCACTAACGTCCACAACGGTTAAATCATTATCAATTTGTTGAATTTCTGATAAAACTTTATCCGCTGTTGCTGAAAAATATAACCGTTGAACAGTTTGAGGCAAGCTTTTCACGATTCGTTGAATAAGCTGTAAATTTTGTCCTTGGATTAGCTGGTCCACTTCATCAAATACAACTGATTTAAATTGATGGCTCTTCAGTTTCTTACTAGCTATCAGCTCCATGATTCTTCCAGGGGTACCAATTATTACTTCAGGTTTTTTCTTTAGTCCGTCTTGTTGTCGTTTAATATTGGCTCCACCAATTAGAGGCAGAACACGCATTTCAGAGCCTTTTAGCCAAACCCGAGTTACCTCTACCACTTGCATTGCTAGCTCTTGAGAGGAGGTTAGAATTAAAAGCTGATTCGCTTCTTTAGGCTTTAGTTGATTCAGCAAGGGCAATAGATACGCTAAGGTTTTTCCACTTCCAGTTGGAGCAATCCCAACCAGATTTTTTCCTTCAGAAATAGGTTCAAACACTTCAGTCTGAATTAAAGAAGGCGTTGAAAATCCTGCTTCGTCCCAGTTTTGCTGCAAAAATGATACTAATTGTTGATTATTCATAAATTCCTCTACTTTTCATCGGCATCAAAAACGATACCTGCACTTTTTCTCATATCATATAATACTTGGTTTACATTGCGAGCTAACTCTACCCATTCCTCGTATAAGAAGCCTAAATCACGATCTTCTGGATTTAATAAAACTTGCGCAAATACTTCTGCTTCCTCAACCATTGGATTTTCTAATTGGTGTACCGATAGTTTTTCCTTACGCTTGTGATTTCGATCGTGAAAAACAGCGTCATCGATTGAATTGATTGCATTCATTTCAAGGGTACCATTATCCAAATAAATTTCAGCTTTTTGATAACTGTCATTAATTTTCCCTGTACGAATAGACACGTCAAAATTATCATAGCGTAAAACGCCAATACCTAAACCATCTACTCCTGTCGAAATCAGGTTCCCGAAATAGTGACTCTCTTTGGGCATCCCAAACCAGGCTAAAGCCGCATAAATTGGGTATACACCTAAATCAACTAACGCTCCTCCAGAAAAATGTGGTGAAAAAATATTGGGCTCTTCCCCATCTAACACGAGATCGTAACGAGAAGAGTATTTAGAAAAGCTGAAATCCGCTCCTAAAATACGGTCTTTCAAAGGTAAAAAATCCGCTACTGTCTTAAATGCTTTCTCATGAATATTTCGAGCAGCTTCAAAGAAAAATACTCTTTTTTCATTGGCTAACTTAATAATTTCATCCATTTCTTTTGGCGTTGAAAAGGCTGGTTTTTCAACAATGACATTTTTACCCGCTAAAATTGCTGCTTTAGCTTGTTCGAAGTGCAAGCTGTTGGGTGAAGCAATGTATACTGTATCTAAATGTGCAATCCCGAAAAAAGTTGGAAGATCTACTGCGTATTCAACATCTCCATACCGTTCACCGAATTCTTGTGCCGTTTCCAACCGTCGAGAGTAAACCGCTGCTAATTGATATTTCCCAGTAGCTAAAGCTGCCTCTACAAATTGATGAGTAATCCAATTTGTTCCAATAATTCCTAAATTAATCATGTTTATTTCCACCTTTCACAGATTCGGATCGATAAACGATTGAGTCAGATTAAAAGGAACCTGTCCTACTAAGTCAATCGTCGATTCATCTACTTCACAATTATACGCTAAAATAGTCACGCCGTCTTGCTCAGCCTGTGCAACAGCTTGAAAAAAATCTGGCTGCATGACTTGGTGTATCGTAGCCGCTTTTATTTTAGGAAATTGTACAATAAACAATAGATAACTTTTATATCCTGAGACAGCCGCTTCTGCCAAACCTAATACATGCTTCTTTCCTCTAATAGTCGGAGCATCTGGAAAAGCGCCAATTCCATGATTTTCCAAAGTCATCCCTTTTACTTCTACAAATCCTTTCTCTCCTTGATTAGTCTCAAAATAAATATCAAATTTGGAATGACCATACATGTACTCTCTTTTTAGAAAGGATATTTTACCTTTTAAATGTGGTAAAGTAATTGTTCCTTGTAATAAACCATTTGCCGCTAAAATATTAGGTATCTGTGAATCAATATTAATCCACATCTCCCCCTTTTTGACAGCTATTAAATCATAATCTGTTTTTCTTTTGGCTGAGGGCTGATAATTTAAGGCAACAAGTGCTTCCGGTAGTAAAATCTCTTTGCATCTACCGGTATTTTTTACATGAGCAATTACTGTTTCATCTGTAGTTACTAATCGACAGTGTGCGATAAACCGATTCGGCCGTTCTAAAAAATAGGCAAGCTTAATATTTGTATACTGCATCTTTATCAAAATCCTTTAAAATTATTAAATAGTACTTAAGCCCGATAGTCATCGGACATTCTTTATTATATAGTAAAATGAAAGATTATAGGGAAGGAGCTTTTTGATGAAAAGAAAATGGCATGTTTTTCTAGGCGCATCTGTGATAGCTGGCGCTCTCGGATTATTCTTGCGTAAAGAGGAGGCTGCTTCAGAAGATCCCAGTCTGCTTTATGTTGGTTCATGGTCTTTCTTTCATCCCAAAGAAGCCAAAAACCATATACTCACTATTTACCCCGATTTGTCTATTATGATTGATGGCAAAGAGATTGTCTATCAATTAATCGAACTGACTAAAAACAAACTAACTATTCAAGATCAATTTGGTTATCATTTAGTTATAAAAACCGAGAAGGGTGTGCCTACTACTCTGTATGATGAAGCAGATGATGCTTCACTGCCAATATCTCCAGTCAATTAAAAAAGTCTGCTGCACAACATGATGTGCAACAGACCTTTTTTGTTATTGATATACTAATGCTCGTAACATTTGATCTACCGTTTCTGCAGCCTTTCGACCTTCACGAATTGCCCAAATTACTAAGCTTGGTCCTCGTTTCGCATCTCCAGCGACATAGACTCTTTCGTTATCCGTTGTATAATCATCATAAACTTCATGAACAGAAAAACTATCTAAAAGACGCTGTTCTGCTCCTGTGAAGCCCATAGCCAATAATACTAAATCAGCTTTCAATACTTGCTCTGTTCCAGCTACAGGCTGGAAACGTTCATCAACCTGGGTTGTTTCAATTGCGATGACTTGACCACGCTCTGCACCAATGAAAGAAGTTGTTGAAGTACTGTAATAAGTTAGCTTTTCTTCATTTGTAGCCAATCCCTCTTCTTGTCCATATCCTGTTCGATTAATCATTGGATATTCTGGCCATGGATTAACAGCTGTACGTGTTTGCGGTAGTTGAGGAGTGATCTCCAATTGTTTAACTGATGCTGCTCCTTGTCGAATAGCCGAGCCAATACAATCGTTTCCTGTATCTCCGCCTCCAATTACTACAACGTGTTTACCTGCTAGTTTTTTACTAGTAGCTTCTTTTCCATATTTCAAAACATTTTTAGTACATTCTGTTAAATAATCTACTGCAAATTGAACACCATGCAACTCACGACCTGGTACTTTTAAATCACGGGGAACGCTGGCACCACTGGTAATAATTACACGATCATATTGACTCTGTAATTCTTCAGCTGTGATATCCACTCCAATCTCTGTGCTTAAAACAAACTGGATACCAACATCTTCCATTACCTTAATACGACGATCGACTACCTCTTTGTCTAATTTCATATTAGGAATTCCATACATCAGAAGTCCTCCAGCGCGATCACTCCGTTCATAAACAGTCACATTGTGCCCCAGCTGATTTAGACGCCAAGCAGCAGAAAGACCTGCAGGGCCTGATCCAACAATCGCAACTTTGAAATTCGTACGCTCAACCGGTAATCCTGTCTCCTTCACCCAATCATTTTCAAAAGCATTGTCAATAATAAAACGCTCATTATCATGAATGGTTACTCCTGAGCCGTTCAAGCCTTCGGTACAAGCCTTCTCACAAGGTGCTGGGCAAACACGGCCCGTCATTTCTGGTAATGGATTTGTCTTGGCTAAACGATCAAAAGCCTTTTTAAATTCTCCACGATAAACCAAATCATTCCACTCAGGGATTAAGTTATCGTTAGGACAACCTGAAACTGCTCGTTTACCACCATAAAAAAGCCCGGTATGACAGAAAGGAATTCCGCAGCTCATACAGCGTGCTGCTTGTTCCTGACGCTCTTCTACGTCTAATGGTACTTGCAATTCGTTCCAATCTTGGACTCGTTCTTCTACTGGACGATATGGATTATCTTTGCGGGTATATTTTAAGAAACCAAATGGATCTGCCATAATTAGCCACGCTCCTTTCCAACAGGTACAGTTTGAATACCGATAACTTTATTAAAGGCTTCCTCTACTAATTCATCTCCAGACAAACCTGTTTTAGCTAACTCTTCAGTCACACGAATCATTTCATGGTACTCGCTCGGGTAAACTTTGACAAAATGTTGTTTTTCTTCTTCCCAGTTTGCCAGTAATTTTTCCGCCTTTTGTGAATCTGTGAAAACCAAATGTTTTTCAAGTAATTCTTTCAATGCAGAATCATCACCAGTTTCATCAACTTTGAAAAGCTCAACCATTTCCATGTTACAATTTCCAGCTAATTTATTCTCTGGATCATATACGTAAGCCACTCCACCAGACATACCTGCTGCAAAGTTGCGACCTGTAGAACCAAGAATCACAGCAATACCACCAGTCATATATTCACAACCATGATCGCCGACACCTTCCACCACAACATTCGCACCACTGTTACGAACGCAGAAACGTTCCCCGGCCCGGCCACGGAAAAAGGCTTCGCCTCGATTGGCTCCAAAACAAGCTACATTGCCGACAATCGGTGAATGCTCAACATCATAAGCTGCATCTTCTGGCGGAACAATAATCAGTCGTCCACCACTCAATCCTTTAGCGACATAGTCATTTGCTTCACCGATTAGTTTTAGTTCCATTCCTTGGGTAGTAAAGGCACCAAAACTTTGACCAGCAATTCCACGATAGGTATATTTCAACTGTCCCGGAGTTAATTCATAATTGCCAAATCGTTCTGCGATCCAGCCTCCCATACGAGCCCCTACTGAGCGATTAACATTGTTAATTGGCTGTTCAATTCGAACAACTTCCCCATTTTCAATTGCATTTTCAGCAAAGTGATCCAATTCTTTCCATTGTCGTTTATCAATAAATGGATCTTCTACTTTTCGTTCAATTCCAACGCTTGTTGACAAAATCCGGCTAAAATCTAATGATTTTGCTTTTCCTTTTGCCACAAAGCGTGGCTGTAATACTTCAGTATGCCCAACCATCTCGTCAATACTTCTAAAGCCTAACTCGGCCATAATTTCTCTTAAATCTTCTGCAATGAACATCATAGTATTTATAATGTGTTCAGGCTTACCTACAAAGAACTTGCGCAATGCAGGATTCTGAGTTGCTACCCCTACTGGACAAGTATTTAAGCTACAGACTCGCATCATCACACAGCCAATAGCTACTAAAGCTAATGAAGCAAAACTATACTCTTCCGCGCCTAAAAGTGTTGCCATAGCCACATCTCGGCCGGTCATTAATTTACCGTCAGTCTCTAAAATCATTCGTTGACGCAAGTTATTCATTGCCAAGGTTTGATGTGCTTCTGCTAGCCCCATCTCCCAAGGCAAACCAGCATCCCGAACTGAATTTCTAGGAGAAGCACCAGTACCGCCATCATAGCCGGATATAACAACAACATCTGCACCAGCTTTTACTACGCCGGTCGCAATCGTTCCCACACCTGTACTAGATACTAGTTTAACATTGATTTTCGCATAAGGATTAATCGTTTTTAAATCGAAAATCAATTGAGCTAAATCTTCAATTGAATAGATATCGTGATGCGGTGGTGGTGAAATTAAACGCACACCTGGTGTGGAACCGCGGATTTCAGCTACCCAAGGAAATACTTTATTTCCAGGAAGTTGTCCACCCTCACCTGGTTTGGCACCCTGAGCCATTTTAATTTGTAGTTCTTCTGCACTCATCAAGTATTCCGCATTCACTCCAAAACGTCCTGATGCTACCTGCTTAATTTTACTATTGTAGTTCTTCCCATCTTGGCGCGGCTTAAATCGATTGCGATTTTCTCCGCCTTCACCACTGTTAGACTTTGCTCCGATAGCATTCATTGCTTCGGCAATACATTGGTGTGCTTCCTCACTTAGCGAACCATAAGACATAGCACCTACCTTGAATCGCTTCACGATACTTGCAGCAGGTTCAACTTCAGAAATTTTCACTGGCGGACGCTTACTGGCAAATTCCCACATAGAGCGTAGTGTGGTTGGTTGCTTATCCGCTTCTTCGTTCATTTCGGTAGCGTAACGTTTATATAATTCATAATCACCAGACCGCACAGCCTGTTGGAAATTATAAATTGTTTTTGGATTATAAAGATGATGTTCACCTTCAGCTTTAAATTGGAAGCTTCCACCTGAAGCTAAGAAATCATTTCCTCTAGAGCCATAAGCTAACCGATAACGATGCAAATATTCTTCTTCAATTTGGGCCAATGATAAACCACCAATACGACTAACTGTCCCAGTAAAATACTGATCGGTAACTTTTTGGCTGATACCAACAACTTCAAATAGCTGAGCACCATGATAACCAGCAATTGTTGAGATCCCCATGCGAGACATCACCTTAACAATTCCTTTTTCAGCCGCTTTCCGATACTTTTCAAGACCATTCTCAACAGAAAAGTCTTGTAAAGTCGCATACGCTCCATAAGGATGGATACCACTTGCTCCATAGCCAATTAATGTCGCAAAATGATGTACCTCACAAACTTCTGCTGAATCTACAACAATACTCGCTAAAGAGGCTTTCCCTTTACGTACTAAATAATTATGCAAGCCAGAAACGGCTAAAAGGACTGGCATTGCCAGCTTCTCTGTCTCTGGATTACGATCACTAAGAACAATAATTGTTGCTCCATCATCAACTGCTTGTTCTGCCAACTTGAACATTTGCTCTAAAGCATCTTCTAAGCGACTTGTTGTTTCCCCCAATTTGTAAAGAGTCGAAATAATCACTGTTTTTTGATGTTTTTCATCCAATGAAATGATTTTCTGAAAATCTTCAGTATTTAATACTGGGCTTTCAATTTTTAGTTTTTGACAATTGACAGCGACATCCTTACGAACGTCTCCATCACGACCTAAAAACATTTCTGTACCAATCACTAATTGTTCACGAATTGCATCAATTGGCGGGTTAGTAACTTGAGCAAACTGCTGTTTAAAATACGTAAATAGCGACTGCGGTTTTTCACTTAAAACAGCTAGAGGTGCATCAAATCCCATTGAGATAACAGGTTCTTCTCCATTTTCCGCCATTGGCAAGATGGCACCACGAATAATTTCATCCGTATACCCATTTAAACGCCACATTTGTTTCAACTCTGCTTCAGACATCTTAGTTTCACTCGTGTCTTCGACGTTTAATTGACTAATTTCTATACGATGTTCATCCAACCATTTTTGGTACGGATGACTCTTTGCATACTTTTCCTTAATCTCTTCATTCCGGTAAAAACGACCACTTGTTGTATCTACTAAAATCATATTGGCAGGTCCCAGTACCCCTTTTTCAATGATGTTAGAAGATTCAAAGTCCACTACTCCAGACTCAGAAGCAACTTGAACTAGACCATCTTTAGTGATTGAATATCGAGAAGGACGTAAACCATTTCGGTCTAATGCTGCGCCTACCATATCCCCATCAGTAAAACATAAGGCTGCTGGTCCGTCCCAAGGTGCCATAAAGCTAGCATTGTACTCGCTAAAAGCTGTCAGTTCATCACCTAAGCCAGCTTCTTTAGACCATGCCTCAGGAACCATCATCATTAAAGCTTGTGGAATATCCCGGCCATTTCTATACAAATACTCCATACAATTTTCTAATTTAGCTGAATCAGAATCTTCTTCATTGTAGACTTCTACACCATGGCTCTTCATCCAATTTTCAGCACCACGCAAGGTGTTAATTTCACCATTATGTGCCAAGAAGCGGAAGGGTTGTGCCCGATCCCAACTAGGGAAAGTATTTGTAGAAAAACGAGAATGGACAACGGCAATACTTGCCTCAAATTCAGCATCTTGCAAATCTTCATAAAAAATCCCCACTTGATATGCATGAAGCATTCCTTTGTAGACAATTGTTTTTGCTGAAAGACTACAAAGAGACATCTCATTAGAATGATACGTTTTTTCTAATTTTCGTCGTAATCGATACAAATGGTCTTCAAACATACGACCTGCTTTAACATCCATCGGCTTTTTGACAAATAACTGTACGAAACTTGGCATTACACGTTGAGCGCCAGGTCCACAGTTTTCAAACTGGAAGGGTACGTCACGATGCCAGATTACTGGATAACCAGCTGTTTCAATATCGTTAATAATAGCTTGCATCAAACCAAGCTTTTGTTTTTCTTCAGTTGGCAAGAAAAACATTCCAACCGCATATTCTCCCTTGGAAGGAAGAGTAATTCCTTGTTTGCCAGCTTCGCGGCGGAAAAACCGATCAGGCACAGTTATTAAGATTCCAGCACCATCTCCAGTGTCTGGTTCTGCTCCTGTTCCACCACGATGGTTCATTCTTTCTAACATTGTTAACGCATGTACGACTAATTCTCTAGACGCGTTTCCATGCATTTGAGCAATAAAGCCCATACCACATGCATCCTTTTCAAAAGAAGGATTATACATGGTTGGGACTTTAGATCGTGTCTGATTCGACATATGGCCACCAATCCTTTAAATAGTTTGACAATTCTCATTTATTTTTAATATATTACCTTGTTTACTTGCGTTACGCAATACTTCTTAGAAATTTTTTTTCAATCTGCCAGTTAACCTTAATAATAGCGATACAAAGAAGTTGAATCAAATGGTAAAAAAGAGGATTATTTGATAAACTTATTCTGATATGTGCAAGTCTTGAAAGGATGACCGTTATGACACCAAATCGCGAAGATTATTTAAAATTGATTTTAGAACTGGGCGGCGACAAAAAGAAAGTCAGCAATAAACAAATTGTTTCTGGTTTGACAATATCCGGTGCCTCTGTCAGTGAAATGATTTCAAAATTAGTAAAAGAAGGACTAGTTAGTCATTCACCTTACCAGGGTGTTCAGCTAACATCTTTAGGTTTAGAAAAAGCAAGTACCTTAGTTAGAAAACATCGGCTTTGGGAGGTCTTCCTCGTCAATCACTTAGGCTATTCTTGGAATGAAGTCCATGATGACGCCGAAGTGTTAGAACACGTTACGTCTTCACAATTGGAAAAAAGACTTAATACTTATCTTGAGCATCCTGCATACTGCCCGCATGGCGGTATGATACCACAAAATGGACAAGTAATTCATGAAAAAGAAAGACTAACTTTAGTTGACTATCCCATTAAGACAAAAATTCGTATCGCGCGCGTGTTAGACGAGAAAGATCTATTGGATTATCTAGTTAACCTCAAGGTGAATATCCATGAAGAATTTACCATTACTGATATTGCAGCTTATGAAGGTCCCATTACTTTAACAAACGATCAAAAGCAGGTAAGTATTAGTTACAAAGCTGCCAGCACAATTTTCGTTGATCAAATAGAAGGAGAGTAAAACTACATGGAACAATCAGCATTATTTACGATTTTTGGCGGTACCGGAGATCTAGCAAAAAGAAAGCTATATCCTTCATTATTCCGCTTGTATAAAAAAGGAACATTAAAAGAACATTTTGCTGTTATCGGAACGGCACGCAGACCTTGGAGTGATGAGCATTATCGTGAAATTGTCAAAGAAACCATTCAAGAATTGCAGCCAACTCCGGAAGAAGCAGAAAACTTTTCCAACCATTTTTACTACCTTTCACATAACGTGAATGATACTAAACACTATGATGAATTACGAGTTTTAACTGATAAATTGGATGAGCAATATCAATTATCTAACAATCGTATTTATTACCTGGCCATGGCACCTCAATTTTTTGGTACCATTGTTGAACATTTACAATCTCAAAGAATCCTGACTGAAAATGGCTTTAATCGTCTAGTTATTGAAAAACCATTTGGCTTTGACTATGATTCTGCTAATGAACTGAACCAGCAAATCCGAGCAGTCTTTCCTGAAAAAGATATTTTCCGAATTGATCATTACCTAGGAAAAGAAATGATTCAAAATATTTCCGTAGTACGTTTTGCTAATAATATTTTTGAATCTATGTGGAACAATCGCTATATTGATAATGTTCAAATTACGTTTTCTGAAAGTTTAGGTGTAGAAGATCGTGGAGGCTATTATGAAAATAGCGGAGCGTTGAAAGATATGGTACAAAATCATATCTTACAAGTAGTTTCTTTACTAGCAATGGAAGTCCCAGTTTCATTTTCAGATGAATCTATCCGCTTAGAAAAAGTTAAAGTTTTAGAGGCAATTCGACGTTATACTCCTGAAGAAGTAGAAGACAACTTTGTTCGTGGTCAATATGACGCTGGTAAGTTAGATGGTACTGAGTTTGCTCCTTATCGCAAAGAACCAAATGTAGCTGAAGACTCTTCCACTGAAACTTTTGTTGCTGGAAAATTCCTAATTGACAACTTCCGCTGGTCCGGTGTTCCTTTTTATATCCGTACCGGAAAACGGATGACTGAAAAAGGCACTCGTATCAATGTAATCTTTAAGCAGGTTCCAGTTAATGTTTTTCATTTTGACAATGAAGACGAGCAAGAATTGGCTCAAAATGTGTTAACTATTTATATTCAACCAACAGAAGGTTTTTCACTAACCTTAAATGGCAAACAAATCGGACAAGGTTTCAATCCTGAACCAGTAAAAATGGATTTTCGTCAGTCTGCTGAGGTAACCGAAAACAGCCCTGAAGCGTATGAAAAACTATTACTTGACGCTTTACGTGGCGATGGTACAAACTTCTCACACTGGGATGAGGTTGCCAACTCATGGGAAATAGTGGATCGCATTCGTAAAACCTGGGATCAATCCACTCCAGAATTTCCTAATTATGCCGCAGGAACCATGGGACCGAAAGCAGCCTTCGAACTACTTGAAAAAAATGGGCACGAATGGAATTGGCATCCAGATACTTGGTATCGTGAACGTGGCAAGCTATAATGAAAAAAAGAGCAAGCAATCACACAAGACTGCTTGCTCTTTTTCTTATTTTTCAAATCCTTCTGCTACTGCCTCAGGATAATTTTCTTCAACAATCTCTGCACAGGTTGCACATAAGCTTGGTAATTTTTCATCTTGGCCAACAGTTGTTCTTACTTGACGACAGCGATCACAAACTTCTCCTTCTGCTTTTTCAACTACTAAAGCCACATCATCAAATTTCATTGCAGTGTCAGGAGCTTGCTCTTTCGAAATGCTAAATGAATCTGGCGAAACAATCAGTAATTGTGGCAGGTCAGCATCTACCGCAGTTAACAATGCACGTACCTGTTCATTAGGATAGATAGTCAGTTTAGCCTCTAGAGAACGACCAATAATCTTTTCATTTCGTGCTGATTCTAGTGCTTTTAATACATTATCGCGAAACTCCATAAATGCTTTCCAGGTATCTAGCAATTCAGCCTGATTAGAAAATTCTTGATAACTTGGTAATTCAGCTAATTGAACATATTCTTCCTCTTCCTTCAGGAACGACCAAATTTCCTCTGCCGTATGTGGCAAAATTGGTGTTAACAGTTTTGTTAAAGCTACAGCAGACTGATAAAACACAGTTTGCATGCAACGACGTTCATACGCATCTTCTGCTTGAATGTAAACAACATCCTTGGCAAAATCTAAATAGAATGCTGACAAATCTGTCGTTAAGAAGTTAACGATTGTTTTATGGATGTGTACGAAGTTGTATTTTTCGTAGCCTTCCTCTCGAACACTTTTAATCACTTGATTTAATCGAACTAACATATACTTGTCAACAGAGCGTAATTTTTCGTAAGAAACAGTGTCTTTTTTAGGATCAAAATCTGTTGTATTAGCTAATAAGAAACGCATGGTATTACGAATTTTGCGATATACTTCAGCAATTTGATTCAGAATATCCATGGAAACACGTACATCTGATTCATAATCCACACTGCTAACCCAAAGACGTAAAATATCTGCTCCCATTTGTTTAATAACCTTATCAGGAACAATCGTATTTCCTAAAGATTTAGACATTTTTCGACCTTCACCATCTAAAGCAAAGCCTTGCGATAACACAGCCTTGTAAGGTGCTACTCCATTAATAGCAACACTAGTGGTGATACTCGAGTTAAACCAACCACGATATTGATCAGAGCCTTCCAAATACATGTCAGCAGGGAAAGTCAATTCCGGACGTTGACGCAACACTGCCTCATGAGAAGAACCTGAATCGAACCAAACGTCCATGATATCTGTTTCCTTTGTAAATTCTCCATTTGGTGACCCTGGATGAGTAAAGCCTTCTGGCAATAGCTCTTTTGCCTCTCTCTCAAACCAAACATTTGAACCATGCTCAGCAAATAAAGTGGCAATATGTTCAATAGTCTCTGGTGTAATAATCGCTTCCCCATTCTCAGCATAAAAAATTGGTAAAGGAACGCCCCAAGCACGTTGACGCGAAATTACCCAATCACCACGATCACGAATCATATTATACAAACGTGTTTTTCCCCAAGGAATAATCCAGTCTACTTTTTCAATCTCATCCAGAATATTTTGACGGAATTTATCAATCGACGCAAACCATTGTGGTGTCGCGCGATAGATCACAGGTTTCTTTGTCCGCCAATCATGCGGATAACTATGAGTAAAGAAGTCCAATTTCAATAAGTGTCCTTTTTCTTTCAGTAAATCAGTGATCATTGGATTAGCTTTATCATAAAAAATCCCTTCAAAACCAGGAGCTTCCTCAGTAAATACACCGCGATCATCTACTGGTGATAGTACATCCAAACCATATTTTTTTCCTGCGAAATAATCATCTTCACCGTGACCAGGAGCAGTATGAACCAATCCAGTACCTGCGTCTAAAGTAACATGATCACCTAAAATAACTAATGATTCTCGATCATAAAATGGATGTGTAGCAGTCATATATTCTAATTCAGTACCTTTCAGTTCTTTTAGAACATGTACAACTTCCCAACCAATTTCTTTTTGAACAGTTTCAATTAAATCTTTGGCAATCACATATTTTTTACCGTCTGCTTCTACTAACACATAAATATAACTTGGATTCACAGAAATCCCTTGATTAGCAGGTAATGTCCAAGGCGTAGTTGTCCAAATGACAAAAGAAGTATCGGAGTCCAACAGACCTTTTCCATCTTTAACTGGAAATGCGACATAAATTGATGCTGATTTCACATCTTTATACTCAATTTCCGCTTCAGCCAAAGACGACTCACTTGAAGGTGACCAATAAATTGGTTTTAATCCTTTATAGATGTAGCCCTTTTCAGCCATTTTACCAAACACACGAATTTCAGCAGCTTCATAATCGGGTGTTAAAGTAATATAAGGATGCTCCCAATCCCCTGCCACACCCAGTCGTTTAAAATCTTCGCGTTGAGTGTCTACTTGAGTTAGAGCATACTCATAACACTTTTGACGATATTCAGCCATTGTCATTTCTTTACGCTTAATACCTTTATTAGTCAGAACCTGTTCGATTGGTAAACCATGAGTATCCCAACCAGGAACATATGGTGCACGGAATCCAGACATTGATTTTGATCGGATGATAATATCTTTACTGATTTTGTTTAAAGCATGTCCAATATGAATATTTCCGTTTGCGTAAGGAGGCCCGTCATGTAACACGAAGGATGGTTTTCCTTCATTTAGTTTTTGACGTTTCTCATATACTTTATCTTCTTCCCAACCTTTCTCCCATTGACCTTCACGGTTTGGTAGATTCCCGCGCATTGGGAAAGCCGTTTTTCCTAATAATAGTGTATCTTTCATTTTCACTCTGCTTCGACTTCCTTTCTAAATAAAAAAAGACAAGCGCATCCCGCAAAGGGACGAACTTGTCGTGGTACCACCCAGATTTGAAATCAATTTGATTTCCTCTCCATCGTTAACGAGATGAACCGTTACTGATTACATACCTTCACCAGTAAAACAAACTAGAGGATCTGTCTCATTAGAGGGTCTGCCACTCTCACACCGTCAGTGGTTCGCTAAAAGATTCTAATCAGCTTTTCTGTTCTAGTTCTCGTCTACTTTATCTGTTTTAATTAACTCAGGAATATCGATAGTCAGTCCCATATCATCATGAGTAGAATCGATAGTTGACTCATCTGAGTTTACTGCAAAATCCAGATCATTGTCAAGCTCTTCAGCCAATACTTCCTTAATAATGTCATTACTATCATCAACGTATGCTGTCATAGGTTTTAATATTTCTTCCCAGTCACCACTTTTTGCTTGATCTAATTGGGTTTCCAGTAATAATAATAATTGTTGGTGGAAAGTACGAGTTTTTTTCTTCAAATCATTTGTTTCAGCAGCTAATTGACGAGCTTGACTAGTAGCATCACTTAAGATTTCTCTTGCTCGTTCTTCAGCAGTCGAAGTTAACAAGTGTGCTTTCTTCTCAGCATTGGTAATCAGTTCATCTGCGCGATTTTGAGCAGATGTTACGATCACTTCTGATTCCTTACTAGCAGAAGATTTTACTTTATCAGCAGTATCTTGTGCTACAACAATTGATTGGTTCAAAGCTTCTTTCAATTCATTGAAATATTCCAATTTCTCTTCAGCATGTTTCAATGCTTTTTCAAGCTCACGATTTTTAGAAATGCTATCTTCGTAATCTCTAACAATCATGTCTAAGAAATCATCAACTTCATCTTGGTTGTATCCTCGCATTTTAGTAGAGAAACTTTTATTTTGAATATCTAGTGGAGTTAAAGCCATTCATGTCACCTCATCAGTTTATTTTCGTAAAACGCCTAAGCGTAAACGGATTTTTTCTTTTTTAGTTTTTCCTTCAATTGCCTGAATTTGTATTCTTCCAAAACCTCTAATTGAAATTACGTCTAGTAAGTCCAATAAATAATCCGAACGTTCATTGATACTCCAATTTACTTTTACTTTACCAGATTCAACTAATTGTTTAGAACGCTGTCTGGAAATATTATATACGGTTGAAATTATCACATCAAGCCTTAATGAAGAGGCAGTTGTAATTTCTTCAGACCAGCTATCTTTTGGAACAATAATTTCAGTATATAGCTTTTCCTCTAAGTGAACAGTAACACGACCAATTTTAGTTATTTGGGATTCTATAAAATTAGACGTTTCACGGGCTAAGAAAACTTGCCATCTCTTGCCGTCAGAAATAATATCCCCAAAGTAATCCCGCTTTATTCCAACATTCATAAGTGTTCCTAATACTTTTCCATGAGATAGCTCTGTGAACTTTTGCGGATACTTTATTTCAATTGTTATAATTTCAAAATCGTCTTTAGATGGCTCGAAATACTCAGGATAAATCATACAGCGACAACGCTCAGCCTGTTCATAGCCTCCGAAGAACATAAATTTTAAATCACTATTTTCCCGTGTTAATGTCTCGAGAATGTATGCTTGTCGTGGATCAAGGAAACTTGTCAAATAAGGTGCATATTGGCTTTCAACTTGTTCTAACCAATCACCAACAGCATCTATAAACGGGCGTTCTTCAGGTCGAAAATGTTGATAGACATTCTCATTCATCCCCTTACCCCCTCTAATAAATCATGCTGTAAATTAGCGAATTAAGAATTCTCATGATAAAATTTAAAGCAATAATTGCTGCCATAACAGAAAAATCAATTCCACCAAACTGTAATGGCAAGCGACGAAATAAATCTAAGAATGGTTCACAAATACGACCAAGAAATTTTCCTAAGGCAGATTGATAGGCTCCAGGAAACCAAGAGAGTAATGCGTATACGACCAACAATATTGTGTAAAGATTAACCAAGCGATTAATTAAATTTAATAAGTTAAATAGTATCAACTAATTTTCTCCTTTTATAGTTCAAGTCCAAAGATGTCTTGATCCCCCATCGATTGTAATGTAGAGTTATCAACTTCCATATTTGTAGGTGTACATAAAAACATTTCATTTCCAACTCGTTTTATGTCACCGTCTATCATATATACCGCCCCTGTTAAAAAATCAACAATCCTTCTAGCACGGCCCTCATCTAGTGATTGAAAATTAATCAGCACTGCTTCGCCTTGAGCAATTCTTTTAGCAATAACCATAGCTTCATTATAAGCTTTGGGTTCTACAACAGATATCCGTTTACGTTCTCTCGTAGTTCCTACTGTTTGAGACGCTACTCTTTTTTTCATTGCTTCATTGTTAGGCATATTGATCACTTTTTCCGTTCCCTTTGCGGGAGAACCTGTCTCAACCTTGTTAGTAACAATTTGTTCACGTTGTCTTACTTTAGACGGCTGTTTGTTTGCCGACAATGTGCTTTCTATAGAACGCTTAACTGGTTCTTGACGTACTTGTTGCTTACTTTTATTTATCATAGGCTTTGCTTGTGTACGTCTCTCTCTCTTTGGTTGTTTTACAATAGTCTGTCGGGTAACAGGTGTCTCTTCATATACTTCCTCATCATCAGCTAAACCGAAGAAATCACTAATTTTTGCAAGATTAATGGCCATTGATTCCGTCCTATCCTTTCTTAAATAATGCTGTTCCTACACGAATATAGGTTGCACCTTCCATAATTGCCAGTGAAAAATCCTGGCTCATCCCCATACTAAGTTCTGTGCAAGGAGCATATTTCAGTTTTAGGGAACAAATCTTTTCCTGTAAATTTTTCAAGGAAGCAAAGATGCTCCGGATTGTTTCATCATCTGCATCAAAAGGTGCCATCGTCATTAGTCCAACCACATATACATTGGATAGATCTGATAACTTATGAACAAATGAGAGCAATTCCTCGGGATGTATACCATGCTTTGATTCTTCCCCTGAGATATTGACTTCAATGAAACAATTAATCTTATGCGAAGCTCTTTTTTGGATCTCTTGCGCTAAACGCAAACTATCCAAAGCATGGAAATAATTTATATGATTGATAATAGATTTTACCTTGCGTCGTTGCAAATTACCAATCAAATGCCAAGCTATTTGGGAATATTCACTTAAACTTTCTTTTTTCTCAAGAAGTTTGTCAACTCGATTTTCGGCTAAATTAGTTACCCCTAGTTTCACTAATTCTTCCGCAGCAATTGCGTCAACACTTTTCGTTACTGCAACTAGCGTTACTTCCTCAGGAGTACGTGAAACAAGAGCACACGACTCCTGAATCTCTTGCTCAATACTATGCAAGTTATCAGCGATCATGTGCTCTCCCCCTTTTATTTTCTACGGCGAAAGAATGGTGGTGTATCAAGTTCTTCGTCTTTTTCAGGTTTTACTTCTTCGCGAGTAAAAGTCTCAAATTCTTTCTTTTCGATATTTTCAAATTGAGTATCGTCTACTTTTGGACGAATGTTATCTTCCTTACGAATATCCCATTCACCAAACGCTGATTGTGATTCATTATTTTTTATAGGTTCAATATCTAAATTCGGTTTTTGTGGTACCGATTGAACTTGGCTAGTGCGTTGAGTACTGCGGCTAGCCTTTCGCTCCTTTTTTGTTGGGTCAATCCCCGTAGCGATTACTGTTACACGAATTTCATCGCCCAATTCCTCATTAATGGATGTTCCTAAAATAATATTTACGTCTCCAGTTGCAGCATTTGCAACAATATCCGAAGCATCTTGTGCTTCAAACAATGTCATATCTAGACCACCGGTTATGTTTAACAACACCTGCTCAGCACCATCTATAGATGTTTCTAATAATGGGGAAGAAATGGCTTTCTTAGTTGCTTCAACCACACGATCTTCACCGCTAGCAACACCTATTCCCATTAAAGCGGTACCTTGATCCGCCATCACTGTCTTAACATCTGCAAAGTCCAAATTAACATATCCAGGTGCAGTAATTAAATCTGAAATGCCCTGTACTCCTTGACGAAGAACGTTATCTGCTTCACGAAAAGCCTCAAGCATTGGTGTTTTCTTATCAACAACTTCCAACAAGCGATTGTTAGAAATAATTAACAGAGTATCTACATTTTCCTTAAGTAAAGATATGCCTTCAGCGGCAAAACGACCACGCTTTGGTCCTTCGAAACTAAAAGGACGAGTTACAACACCTACAGTTAGCGCACCCAACTCTTTTGCGATTTTTGCAACGATTGGAGCAGCTCCTGTTCCCGTTCCACCGCCCATACCAGCAGTAATAAATACCATGTCGGCACCTTGCAGAGCTTCTTGAATGGATTGTTCGCTTTCTTCAGCTGCTTTTTGACCCACTTCAGGTTGAGAACCTGCCCCTAGTCCACGTGTATATTTTGGACCTAATTGAATGACTGTTTCAGCCTTTGAGTTCTTTAAAGCTTGTACATCAGTATTCGCAGCAATAAATTCAACGCCTTTAACGTTTTCTTCGATCATACGATTAATTGCGTTTCCGCCGCCGCCGCCGACACCGATAACTTTAATAACTGCGCCTTCGTTAATATTGTTATCTATTGAGAATTCCATATTTTATTCCTCCTATGTGAGTTAATCAAAAATATTAGAGAAGAAGTCTTTAATCTTCCCGGTTACTTTTTCGTCGTTCTTTGGTTTAGTTTCTTCTTCGTATTCTTCCACAGCATCATAGTCATCATAGACTGGTGTAGTGGATACAGCTGAAACCTGCGGTGATAACGAAACTTTTTCGCCAGTCACTGCTGATTTTGCCAAGTGATAGACGTCGTTCAATTCAGCTGAATAATTAACAATACTTATCACATTGGTGAATACCGGATTTCGCAAGCCCATTTGATTTGGTACATGTAACTTAACGTTTGTACCAAAAACATCTTCAGCAAGCTCGACTACTCCAGGAATACTGGCAGCACCTCCAGATAGGACAATTCCTCCTGGTAAATCTAATGCTTCGATTTCATCTAAAGCGCCTTTTGCTTTACGAAAAATTTGTTCTAAGCGAGCTTCAATAATCTCAGCTAGATAACGTTCATCAATTTTTACAGGATCTGTTTTTCCAATTACATCAACTGGAAATTCTTCTTCTGCCGATGTTCTGGCTGGATAAGCATCCCCATAATTGATTTTTAAGGCTTCAGCATTGTTGAAAGAAGTATTCAATACAATCGAAATATCCTTTGTTACGTACTCTCCGCCTTCTTGATCAACATGCGTGAACTTTAATTGCTTATCATGCATTACAGCGGTTGTCGTTTGTCCGCCACCCATGTCAATCACAATTGTACCAAAATCCTTTTCGCCATCAGAAAGGATTGACTCAGTTAGCGCTAAAGGTGTAATAATCGTTTCAGCAACTGTTAACCCTGCTGTTTCAACACATTTTTTTATGTTGTGAATAATTGTTTTAGGGCCCGTGAAAACTAGACCAAACATTTCTAGACGTACACCAATCATACCACGAGGATCTTTGATTCCATCAAATCCATCAACAGTAAATTCTTGAGGTAATAAAGCTACGATTTGTCTTTCAGGAGGAATTGAACGAACCATTGCGGCAGAAGCAACGTTCCGTACATCATCATCAGTAATCTCTTTAGATTCACTATTCACCGCGATCATGCCTTGGCAAGGCTCGACTTCTAGAAGGTTTGCTGGCAATCCCACACTGACACTCTTGATTTGAATCCCTGCTTTTTCCTCGGCCTGTTTTACTGCTCGTTGAATTGCGTGAACCGTTTTATCGATGTCCACAATAATCCCACGATTGATTCCTTCTGATTTTGCATTTCCAACACCAATTATATTCATTTGGCTATCGATGTATTCGGCAACTACAACTTTAACAGATGTCGTTCCGATATCAAGGCCCACATACATTCCTGCTTTTGCCATGAATGGGATTCCCTCCTACTTAAAATTTCATTATCTAGATTGAAAATATCTGCTTTCAGTAAGCACGTCATATATTTCTTTCAAATATACTCACTGCCACCAATTTTACCACATTTTGCACGGAATTAAAAAGGAGAATCCGTATTTTCTTCGGATAATTTTAATCATTTTCAACCGAAGGACTAGTTTCTTCAGGTGGATTTTCTGTTGTACTTTCAATTGTATTTTGCTCAGTGTTATCTGAAGTTGTTTCTTCTGGATAAGAATAGCTGTAAATTCCGGCCTCCATATCAACTATACCTTTCATTTTTTGAGCATTCATTTCTTCGACAACTTGTGGATAATATTTCATTTTTTGACTCATATCATGAATAGAGACCAAAACCTGATTTCCATCATTCATAAAAATTTGGAGCAGACCTTTGTTCTCATTTGTAGGAGCATACTTTATTTGAGAAACACCTTGACGAACTTTCTCAGATAATGCGTCATACTGCTTCATTACTTCTAGTATTCTTTTGGGGCCAGTAAAACCTTCTAAGATTGGTAAAGTACCTTGTGGTTTCTCCACATTCATTGGAATTACTGTTCCGTTTGCAAGTACAGGAGAGTATTCATTATCATGTCCAAGGTAAGCTACTTCTTTGTACTCCTTGACATCAACTACAAATTTATTGATTCCATCAAAGCGAACACTCGCATCTTGTACTCTTAACTCTTGCTTTTTTAGTCGATCAATATGGTCATTGCGCTGAAAATACTGCGACCATAGATTATTCCCTACTGAAAAATTTAATTTATTGGCTATTTCTTCTGATGAAATTTGCTCATTGCCTTCAATTGAAACGCCTGACAAACGACTTAATGGAGAAACGTAATACAATAAGATCAACGCAGGAATCATAAACAAAACTATTAATATCGTGAGACGTTTGTACAAACGCCTATTCCGTTCGTGCCGGATATTAGGCAAACGATCTAAAAATGATCCGTTTACCGGTCCCAATTTCTTCTTTTCAGTTTTTTCTTCAGACTTTTCTGTATCCTCTAACCGTTCGCTATCTTCTTCATCTTTAACTTCCGTGTCCTCTATCGATATTTCTTGCTCAGATTCTTCCGTAAATTGTTTTTTGGATTCGTTCGGATGCATTTTCAAGTATTCTTGATTTGCTAACTGCCAAGGTGTTAGTTTGTCCTTATCATCTTTGTTATTTTCAGGTGTTTCTTGTTGGCTCAAGCCTATTCACCTCCTGCCATTATTCTACTTTATAATACTAGTTACTAAATGCCATAGTCGCTCCGCTGCATCCGGAATACCTTCTTTTTTTGACGATTCAGCCATTTGTTCCCTTAATTTATGATTATACATAATTGAATCAATTGTTTTTATTAAAATATCTCCATCCAATTTATCATCCTCAATCATTTCAACAGCTCCAGCCTCTACTAAACTTTGAGCATTCTTTGTTTGATGATCATTGGTCACATATGGACTAGGTATTAGTATTGCTGGAAGCCCTAAAGCTGTAAATTCCGCGATTGAAGTGGCCCCTGCACGGCCAATTAATAAATCAACATTTGCCATTACATCGGTCATATTTTTGATGTAAGGTTGCAAAGATATGTTAGTCCATGCTTTTCCTGCATCAAATTTCTCACTAAGCTCCTGAAAATACCTTTCTCCAGAAGAGTAAAGAATTTGATAATCTTTTTGTGCCAGTTGGGGTAACGCTTGGATAACCGCTTGATTTATTTTTAGTGCACCTTGGCTTCCACCAAAAATCAAGACAGTTGGACGTTCAGGAATTAGACCATAATCAGAAAGTACTTCTGATTTCCCATTTGCAACAACCTCTTGTGCACGAGGATTCCCTACTAAAACAGTCTTATCATCTGGGAAATATTGTTGAGCATCTGGAAAACATATTCCTACTTTATCAACAAACCGACTAAGAAATTTGTTCGTAATTCCAGGCACACTATTTTGTTCGTGGATAATCGTTGGGATTTTCAGACGTGCAGCGGCATACACAACAGATCCTGAAACATAGCCCCCAGTACCAATGACTACGTCTGGTTCAAATTCTTTTAAAATTTCTTTTGAACGTTTCAAACTTTTCATAAATAAATTCAAGGTTTGAATGTTATCCATAGATATTTTGCGTTTGAATCCTTGGATTTTTATTGTATTAAATGAAATTCCAGTTTCCGGTACAATTTTATTTTCCAGACCGCGATGTGTCCCGACATATAAAAACTCTGCATCAGGATCAATTTTCTTAACATAGCGGATAAAAGCAAGGGCTGGATATATATGTCCACCGGTCCCTCCACCTGTTACAAGTATCTTCATTTTTTTTCCTACTTTTCTAACTTTTCAACTGCTTGAACAAATTTATTTCCACGAATCTCAAAGCTGGGGTATTGGTCCCAGCTAGCGTTTGCAGGAGAAAGCAATATATTGTCTCCCGCCTCGCTATACTCATAAGCTAATTGTACAGCTGTTTCAACATTTTCAGTAAATAAAACTTTGTCAATTCCAGCTTTTTTAGCAGTTTCAGCTAATTTGTTTTTCGTTTCACCAAATAAAATAACTGCTTTTAATCCCCTAATAGCAGGAATTAATTCATCAAAGCTATTTCCCCGATCCAATCCACCTGCTAATAAGATTACTTTCTCATTTTCAAACCCACTTAAAGCCATTTCTGTAGCTAGGCTATTAGTAGCTTTTGAATCATTATAGAATTTGCGATCATTTATGGATTTTACGTATTGTGTACGATGAGGAACTCCATGAAAATGAGTCAAAGCTGAACGGATTGATTTATTAGAGACATTTTTTAACTTAGCAACAGCAATAGCCGCCAATGCATTCTCAATATTATGTTGTCCAGGAACCCCTAGCTTCTCAGCGTCAATAATCTTTTCATCTCTGTAGTATAGAGCACCATTTTTCAAATAAGTACCATTCTCTAAAGTTACTTTTGTTGAAAAAGGAATAATAGTTGCTTTACTTTTAGAGCTTAATTTACGCAACTCCATAGAATCCCAATTAATAACTAAATACTCTGATTTTGTCATATTTTTTTGAATAGCCCATTTCGCTGATACATAATTTTCACGGGATCCATGGTAATCTAAATGTGCCTCATAAATATTCGTTATTACAGCAATTTGAGGATGGAATTCAGTAATTCCCATCAGTTGAAAACTAGACATTTCCATCACAATGTCATCGGTTTTTTCTGTTTTTTGAGCAACTTCACTAGCTGGAAAACCAATATTCCCAGCTAAATAAGCTTTTCCCTTTTCTCTATTTTGATTCAACAAAAGTCCAATCATTGTAGTTGTGGTTGTCTTTCCATTAGTCCCTGTAATACCAATAATCGGGCATTCAGCAACCTGGTATGCCAATTCTACTTCTGTCAAGATTGGAATATGTAATGATTCAGCTTTTTCGACTAACGGATTACTATAGGGAATTCCTGGATTTTTAACCATTAATGAAAAATCTTCATCTAACAACTCAATTGGGTGGCTTCCAGTAATCACTCGAATACCATCTTCCAATAAATCCTGTGCTGCTGGATTATCTTCGAAAGGTTTTCCATCATTTACAGTAACAAGCGCGCCCAAGCGATGAAGCAACTTGGCCGCACTAAACCCACTCTTAGCTAAACCTAAGACCAGCACTTTTTCATTTTTATATCGTTCTATTTGCTTCATTATTTTCATCTCCTAAAGTACAATCACTAAAACTAGTATTGATACGGCCAAACTAATTAGCCAAAAAACAATATCAATCTTCCATTCAGTCCAACCAGACATTTCAAAATGATGATGCAAAGGAGACATTTTAAAAATGCGCTTGCCAGTTAATTTAAAAGAAGTGACCTGTAGCATTACACTAGCCGTCTCACAAACATATACTAAACCAACCAGTAATAATGTCCATTCCTGATGCAGCATGATAGAAACAGCTGCTAATAAACCTCCCAGAGATAATGATCCTACATCTCCCATAAAAATTTTGGCTGGTTTCTTATTATAAGGAAAGAAGCCAATTAAACCACCAATTATGCTTAAACAAACAATCAATACTTCATACTGTTGCTGATTCCAAGCAATAATAGCATATGTTGCAAAAGAAATTGTACCTAGGCCTGAGACTAAACCATCAATTCCATCAGTCAAATTGACTGCATTGGAAAAGCCAACAAGCCAAACAATCACGAACAATCCATAGACAATTCCCACAGACAATTCTAGACCAAAGAAATTCAATGAATCACTATACCCTGCAACATGATAAAAAATATAAAATAAAATAGCTACAACTAATTGTCCAATAAATTTTTGTCTAGAAGTTAAGCCTTCATTTTGTTTACGAGCTAATTTTAGAAAATCGTCTAAAAAACCAATCACACCATAAAGCACTAGTACAAATAGCAATAATAATAATGATGATGTCATTTTATCCTGCCATATACTAAACCATATAATGGTTATCACAGCAGCCGTTAAAAAACCAGCTCCACCCATTGTAGGTGTTCCTGCCTTAACATTATGCCATTCAGGTCCTTCGCCGCGAATAGCTTGACCTTGTTTCTTCATTCTAAAATAGCCAATTAAAAAAGGCATCCATGCGACAGTAATCGCAAAACTACTAACAAAAGCAATAAATAGTTGTGCCGGTTCCATTCTTTTCTCTCCAGTCCTAACTCAAGGTAATTTTCAATTTTTGTTTGGAAATTTCACTATAAGGCTCAATACTTTGTTTCGTACAATACCCTTCACCAGTAAACTCTACATCTATATCAAGTAAATTCGATAGTTTTAAGATATCTGCTTTAGACCAACCTCGTACGTCTGGCAATTCTTTAGTACCATCAGTTAAAAGAATTAGACGTTCATTTGACATTACTTTTTCACCTGGTTTAGATGATTGTTTTACCACCTTACTACCGTTTCCAACAACAACAGCATTTACACCGCGTTTATTTGCATCTCCTGCTGCAATATCAGTTTTTAGGTTACGATAGTCCGCAACAGTAACCTGCTGTTCTTCAGAGTTATTTATGTCAGCTTCTTCTGACTGAAATTCCATTGCACGGTTCAACAACGGATTTGCAATTTCCCCCAATACGCCTTCTGGATAATGCTCAGGCTGTTTCAAGGTCAAGTACAAAATAAATTCAGGATCTTCGGACGGCAGCATCAAAGCAATGGAATAAATATAATTAGTGTCTCCTGTTAAATAAGCCCCATCCTTGAAAATCTGTGCCGTTCCTGTCTTAGCAGAAATATGATAGCCAGGTACACTATATTGATCATATGCTGAACCATAGTCCTGACTTTCTATTACATCCCGCATGTATTCACGTACTTTTTTTGCGGTTTCTGCAGTGATTGGTTCTCCAACTACTTCAGGTTTTGTAACTATCTCTTTGTTAGTATTGGGATTAACCATTTTTTTAATATAATGTGGTTGAAGCATTTTCCCATCATTTGCAATAGCTGTATAACCTCTCATCATTTGAAAGTTCGTTACCCCGATTGCTTGCCCATAGGCACTCATTGCTTGATCGACAATATTACTTGTAGGCATAGTTCCTTTACTTTCCCCAGGAAGTCCAGAATAAGTGCTTTGCCCAAAACCAAATTGCTTCAAATAATCAGGCCATTTATCACCTAAGCGTTCTTCCAGCATTACCATACCAACATTACTAGACCAAGAAAGAGCTTGCCGCATAGTCAAAATACCTTTTGCTCCTAAGTCATGGTCATTTATCGTTGCATCCCCAACGTTAATCTTTCCCGAAGCAAAACTTTCATTTTCGTTGAAGATACCTTCGTTTACAGCAGCCGCTGTAGTAAATATCTTCATAGTTGATCCTGGCTCATAGCTGTCTTCAACTAGAATATTTCGCCAAACAGAGTCATCCCCTAATCCTTCTTTAGTTTCAGGATTATAAGTGGGACGTTGTGACATAGCTAAAATCTCACCAGTTTTAGCTTGCATTAATGTAGCTGTCATGTCGGCTGGTTTCGTTTCTTCACTTACTTCATCCATCAAAGTTTCTAAATAGCTCTGCAAGCCAGCATCTAATGTAGTATATATGTCTTCTCCATCTTCAGAAGCTTTTTGTTCAGCTACAGTACCTGGCAACGGGTTTTGATTATTATCCTTTTGATAAACGATCTTACCATCTTTGCCTTTAAGTACATCATCATACGCAGCTTCCAGTCCAGTCACTCCGCTAAGTTTTTCGTTCTTATCAGGAGAAGCATATCCAATAAAATAAGAAGCGAATGCTCCGTTAGGATACATCCTTTTGGTATGATCCTCGAAATAGAGACCTTTTATTTTAGCTTGTTTCATTGATTTCTCGATTTTTTGCTTAGTTTCCTCTGAAATATTTTTCCCCCATGGATTGAATTCTACTTGATATAAATTATCTTTTTTTCCATCTTTCAGTTTCTTCAAAGCACTACTTTTTTTAGCTCCTAATTGTTCATGCATAATTTCAGCTAATTTATCAAAATCCTTTTCTTGAGCATATAACTTTTCATTACCTGACATATACCTTTCTGAAAGAACCGCATAAATAGAATAAGAGGTAGCATCTTCAGCGATAGCTTCTCCATTACGATCATAAATAGTGCCTCGCTTCGCAGGCACTATTTGCTCACCTCGATAAAGCTCTTCTGTTTTTTCTTTAAGTGATGTACCCGCGACGTGCCCACCAGCTACAACAAATATCATTCGTCCAGCAAACAAAAAGAACAATCCAATACTCGTAGCAAATAAAAGAATACCTACTTTTTTGCGATTGTTCATCGGAGTTAAATTTTTTTTACGGATTTTACGTTTAATCCTCTTAAAGCTCATTTACTTCACTTTCCTTAAATTCTCGTCATTGATTGAAAGCCCATCTTTCTCAGCGATTTCCTTCAACCGATCAGAACGAGATAATTCATTCTTTTCTTGTTGCAATTGTGTCGCTGTTTTTTCTTTTTTATCAATTTCAGTTTGTGTATTTGTAATATCATTTTGCGTTTTACTGATATCATTTCGGGTATTTACCATAATAATTGCCATACTAATAAGCATAGCTAATAGTCCAACTGCAACAATCTTTTCAATACGAGAGATTTTCTTTAAGCGATCTGCCGGAGAAACAAAGACTTCGAAAGAATCTGGCGTTTGGATTGGTTGTTCAGGTTGTGCATAATCAAATTGTGTCTGTTGATTATTTTTTAATTCAGCCATAATCCTTATCCTTCCTTTGTTTTTTCTACGATCCTTAATTTCGCGCTTCGTGCACGGTTATTTTCTTCAAGTTCTTTAGTTGACGGAACTATCGGTTTTCTATTTACTAATTTTAACATAGGTTGAAACTCTTCAGGTACTACAGGTAGGCCTGGTGGTACATCTTTTGGCGAACTGTATTCCTTGAAAATATTTTTTACAATGCGATCTTCTAATGAGTGAAATGTGATCACACTAATCCTTCCTTGTGGGGCAATCAAGTGAATTGCTTGCTCTAATGAAGTTTCAATTGCACCCAGCTCATCATTAACAGCAATTCGAATAGCTTGAAAGACACGCTTAGCTGGATGCCCACCTTTTCTTCTTGCAGGAGCTGGAATTGCCTCCTTAATAAGATCAACCAGTTCACCCGTAGTCTTAATAGGTGACTCTTCTCGCTTACGTTCGATTAAGCGTGCAATTTGTTTAGAAAATTTTTCTTCACCATAACGGAAAAAAATCTTCACTAAATCTTGATAGGAATAGTTATTTACGACATGGTAGGCACTTAAAGAAGCATGCTGATCCATACGCATGTCTAAAGGTGCATTTTGATGATAGCTGAAACCACGATCGGCTTCGTCTAATTGCGGGGATGAAACACCTAAATCATATAGGATACCATCAACGGCTGCAATATCTAAAAGGGCAAGCTGATCTGCAAGCTCTCTAAAATTGGCCTTAATAAACGTAACTTGTCCACGCTCTATATACTTTTTCAGGCGTATACCGGCGTTATCAATCGCCTTTTGGTCTTGATCAAATGCAAAAAGATGACCATTCCCATTTAATTGTTGAAGCAAGTACTCACTGTGTCCAGCTCCGCCAAGTGTACAGTCAACATAAATTCCATCAGGTTTAATAGCCAACCCGTCTACTGTTTCATTTAGCAAAACAGTTGTATGTTGAAAGTCTTCCGTCATCAAAAATCCTCTTCCCTAAAATCCAAAATCTACCATTGTCTCCGCAATGTCATCAAAACTAGCTTCTGTTTCTATTGTAAACTCACGCCAACGCGTTTCGTTCCATATTTCGATTCGGTTTGCTACTCCAATAATCACACATTCTTTTTCTAAATCAGCATGGCCTCTTAGAGTAGCTGGAATGTTAATTCGACCTTGTTTATCAATTTCACATTCAGTTGCAGCAGAATAAAAGAACCGAACAAATGCTCGTGCATCTTTTTTAGATAATGGCATCTCGTTCAACTTTTCTTCAAGCTCATTCCATTGAGTCATAGGGTAACCAAATAAACAGCCATCCATACCACGAGTGACTACAAATTTTTCCCCAAGTTGTTCACGCAATTTCGAAGGCACAATTAATCGACCTTTTGCATCAATATTGTGCTGAAATTCTCCCATGAACATCTAGTTTCACCCCTATTCCCCACTGCATGAGTTTAGTCTACCACAATCCCCCACAATCTACCACATTTTCCAGGAAACAATAAACAGAGTTGTCTGACCTTCACTAACCATATTAAATTGTCAATGATAATGCATCTTTTTATCAGTTTTTTTAAAGACTTTTATCAGAAAACAAGGCGTATAAAACTAGCAATTATCAAGATAAAATACATCACTACAGATAATAAAAATGTCATTCGCCAAAACATCTTAAAAAATCGTCCATAAATAATTTCACGGTACCGATAAGCTTGAAATAAAACCACAGCAATTCCTAACAATAAGATTGTAAGCAAAAAATACGGTAAAATAGAAAATGTACTAATATGCTTTGAAATCTCATGCATACCTACGAATAAAAATGGGACAGATATATCCGGTACCTTAATATTAAAACGTTGCTTCAATTTTAATACACTTACGATATAATCTGAACCTAATAGTATGATGACAGGGAAAACATACCATAATAATAATATCGGTGAAAATGACCCCAACACACCCATTCCTTCCTATTTATAACTACTAACGACACTATACTTCATTATCATTACATTTTCGTTTCAGTTTATTTAAAATCTAGTAGATTTAGTAACTCTTAACAAAGGCCATTCTTTCTTCATATTTCTCAAGAAATGCTTATAATTTTTATATTAGTCGAAGTAAGTTTGCAGAGGCTGCTATTTTAGAGTATCATACTTGTGAATATGTACAAGGACGGTGGCAAAATTGAAAGAAAAAAAGGCAACTAGCACTTTTTCAAAAATCACTAAAATTGTTATTTGGGCTATGTTGATTTTAATCGTTGGATCACTTGTTATTAGCAGCCTTATAAGCATTATGTAAAAAATACCACTGCTCCTTTCATCAGGAGCGGTGGTATTTTTTACTGTTTTGCCATTGCCAGCAATTCCCTGGCATGCTGAACTGTTAGATCAGTTATTTCAGCACCTGCTAACATTCTAGCTATCTCATTTGTCCGTTTGTCTTCAGGTAGTTCTTCCACCTTGGTTATCGTACGCCCATTAATAATCTCTTTTTCAATAAAAAGTTGATGATCTGCTTTTGCAGCCACTTGGGGTAAATGTGTGATACACAGTACTTGCGAATTTTTACCTATTTGATAAATTTTATCCGCAATAGCTTGAGCTACTCTCCCGCTAACTCCAGTATCCACTTCATCAAATACAATACTCGTTAATTCTTGAGTTTTAGAGAATATGGTTTTTAGCGCCAGCATAATTCTTGAAACCTCACCACCAGATGCAACCTTAACTAGCGGTTTTAATGGTTCACCAGGATTAGTTGTAATATAGAATTCAATCTGATCCACACCTTCCTCATGAAAAACATTTTTCTTGAACTCAACCTGAAAACGAGCATTTTCCATATATAACTGTTTTAACTCTTGCTGAATAGCTTTTTCCAAGTTCTCCGCTATCTTTTTACGTTCAGCATGTAATTCATTGGCACCTGTTCGAAGTCCCTTTTCTTTGTTCAAAAGTTCATTTTCCAACTGTTCAAGTTTACCTTCTGAAAAATCTGAATCCAACAATTCTTGACTGATTGTGTGATAATAATCCAAAATCACTTCGATAGAATCACCATATTTTCGCTTTAATTGATGAATAAGATCTAATCGTTCATTCACCAGCTCTAACCTTTGTTCATCCATTTCTAGAGCATCCAGCTGACGACTTATCTCACTAGCAGCGTCTTGCAGTAAATAGTAGGCACTGCTAACATTCTCAGAAATCGTTTGATATTCATCATCTAATGAGGTTATGGATTGAAGTTCTTGACTAACAGATCCGATGGTATCTAATGCTCCAGCTTCATCGTTAGACAACCCCTGATAACTATAGGAAAGGGTATCAACAATTCGTTGGAAATTCATAAGTTTGTCTCGTTCTTCAATTAAACGTTCTTCTTCACCAGTTTCTAATTGAGCATTACCAATTTCTTCTTGCTGAAAAGTCAGCATATCAATTCGTTGTACAAAAGATTGCTCATTTTGCTTGTATTTATTTACGCGCTTTACTAAGTCAACATATTCTCTATAGGATGCCTGATACGTACGTTTATTTTTTTGAAATTCTTTTGAACCGAAACTATCTAGTAATCGCAGATGAGAATCAGGATTCATTAACTCTTGATGATCATTTTGACCTTGAATATCTACAATATATTGACCGATTTTTCGTAAGTTTGCTAATGTTACGGTCCTTCCGTTAATCCGACATATATTTTTTCCAGATATATTCATATCTCGTTGAACAATTAATATATTTTCCTCAGTATAAATGCCTAATTCTTCTACTAATTCTTCAAACTCAACTTGTTTTGGCAGATCAAAAATACCCTCTAATAAACAATGATCACTCCCTTGTCGGATATATTCTATTGAAGAACGCGCTCCTGCTAACAGGCTGACCGCGTCAATAATAATAGATTTACCTGCACCTGTTTCCCCAGTTAACGCTGTCATTCCATTGGTAAAAGTTAGATGCAAAGAAGAAATAATTGCAAAATTTTTGATTGTCAATTCTTGCAACATAATTGGTTCACCTACTCTTTTTGACTTCTACTACTAATTTCTTGATATAACTCTTTCGCGTTATCTTCTGATCGAGCAATCATCAACACACTGTCGTCATCATTCAGAACAGCGAATAACTTCTTATTAAAAAATTTTTCTATCAAGTTGGCTGCTGCAGAAGCATTTCCTGGTAGAGTTTTTAATACTACCATTTTTTCCATTTGATCTGTGGACAAAAACGCTTCTTGCAAAAGTTCGTTCAAGCGTTCAGACAAATTTTCTTCATTTTTAAGAGGAACACTATAACGATAACCACCATTCGTCGATGGGACTTTGATTAATTTCATTTCTTTAATGTCACGAGAAATCGTAGCCTGGGTAACCTTAACACCCTCCCCAGCTAATACTCGTACAAAATCTTCTTGTCGTTTAATATCGTGTTCATTCAATAATCTTGTAATCAAACGGTGTCGTTCTTGTTTTCGCATTGAGAGCCTCCTAACTTAGTTGTTGATGAGCTTGATTGACAATTTCTTTTAAATCGATTGCCGAATTCATCTTACCTAATACCTCACCCGATCTTAAATGAGCCAAAAATTCAATGTTTCCTTCACCACCAGTAATGGGTGAATAAGTAATTGCCTCAACATCAAAACCTGCTTGTAAAGCAAACTGTGTAATGTCATTTAGAACATTGAAATGCGTAGCAGCCTCTTTCACGATGCCTTTTTTTCCAACAAATGACTTCCCCGCTTCAAACTGTGGTTTGATTAATGCTACCACATCTCCTGCAGGAACTAAAATATCCTTAAGAGGAGGCAGAATCAGTTTTAATGAAATGAAAGAAACATCAATAGTAGCAAAATCTGGCGTCCCTTTTTCAAAGTCAGTTGGTTTTGAATATCGAAAATTCGTACGTTCCATTACCTCTACTCGCTTGTCCTGCCGGATCCGCCAAGCCAGTTGATTGTAACCAACATCTAAAGCATAAGTCATTTTGGCTCCATTTTGCAGAGCGACATCGGTAAAGCCTCCAGTTGAGGCTCCTATGTCTAAAACAATTTTATCAGCAATAGAAAGATCAAACACCTGTAGAGCTTTCTCTAATTTCAGGCCTCCTCGAGAAACATATTTCAAACTTTGTCCTTTAACTTGCAACTGAGTATCCTCTGATACTTTTTCTCCAGGCTTATCAAGTCGTTCGTTATTCTGATCGTAAACTTGTCCAGCCATGATTGCTCTTTTTGCTTTTTCTCTTGTTTCAAAAAGTCCTTGATTGTAGGCTAAAACGTCAACTCGTTCTTTTTTCATGGTGCTCTCCTCTATAATGCAAACAATTTAATTAATTCTTTGAACAAACTAGGTTCAAAACCTTCTACTTCTCTCAGATTTTCAACTACTTTGCTAGCCAAGTCTAATTCCGTTTTTAGAGCCTTTTTTGCACCTGCTAGACCTAAAAGAGAAGGGTAAGTACTCTTTTCAGATTTTTCATCCTGACCAACATTTTTTCCCAACATTTCTGTTGTTCCAACTACATCTAAAAGATCGTCTCTAATCTGAAAAGCTAAACCAATATGCTGACCTAATTTCTGTAGTTGTTCAATAACATAATCAGTCTGATCCGCTAAGATTCCTCCAGCAATAAAGGCGAAAGTCAAAAGAGCTCCAGTTTTCCCTTGATGTATACTCATTAATTCCTCTAGAGATATCCGTTGTTTTTCAGCAGCCATATCTCCAGCTTGACCAGCAACCATACCTTCTGTCCCCGAAGCCTTAGTTAGTAACTGAAGCAACAAAATGAGTTTTGTCGCCTCTAAAGATGTTTCACTCAATAGTTGAAATGCTCCTGTCAGTAACCCGTCTCCAGCCAAAATAGCTAAGGCTTCACCAAAAACCTTATGATTAGTCGGTTTTCCTCTTCGCAAATCATCATCATCCATTGCTGGTAGATCATCATGAATCAAGGAGTAGGTATGAATCATTTCTAACGCAGCAGCAACCTGATACGCATTCTTGTCAACTTCACCCTTAAATGAAACGGTAGTCGCTAAAACAATTAATGGACGAATTCTTTTACCACCTGCTTTTACAGAATACATCATACTTTTTCCTAGTTGTTCATCGCTTGCATGCTCTTTGATAAAAGTTAACATAGCTTCTTCTACTTTCGGCAACTCTTTTGCTCTGAAAGATTGCAGCATAGTTAAGCTTCCTCCTCACCAGTAAATGGTATCTCTTCGTTATTTTCTGTCATCATTTTGGTTAGTGTCTTTTCAGCTTTACTCAAAGTTTCTTGACATTTTTTGCTTAACAACATACCTTTTTGAAACACTTCTAGAGCTTCTTCTAGCGGGACATCTCCTCGCTCAAGCTGAGCAACAATTGCTTCCAGCTCAGTTAATGATTCTTCAAATGTTGCATTTTTCATTATTCTTCTCCTTTTTTGATAACTTTATCAATTGTAGCTTTGACGGTTCCATCAATGAAATGGATCGTTAAATCCCTTTCCCTCAGTTCATCTACTGAACGAATAACCTGATTATCTTGGGTCGTATATGTATAACCACGGCCCATAATTTTTAGTGGGCTTAACAAATCTAACGAAGTAATTGCATTCTTTATCGATTGTTCTTTTTGCTCCATAAACACGCTCATTTGCTGATTCAAACGATTAGTTAGATAATCAATTTGCTGTTGGGTGTTTTGGACTCGATTGAGAGGGGTTACCTTCTCAAAACGGCTAATCGTTTGTAGTAGTTCTTTTTCTCGCTGGTTAACTAATTTAGTAGTTTCTTGTTGGAGTTTTTGAATTAAGCGATCTAACTGGATACTTTGGGCTTCATACAAACGTATCGGTTGGCGAAAAATGTATGACTGAATAATTCGTTGATAACGTTCCTTTTTTCGTTCTAATTGATTTAAATAGGCTTGTTCTAAGCGATTTTGCTTTTCTTTCAGTCGTAAGAGTTCCTCGCTTAATACAGGAACTGCTAATTCCGCCGCCGCAGTAGGAGTTGCAGCACGTACATCAGCAACCAAATCAGCAATTGTTGTATCCGTCTCATGACCTACAGATGAAATAATGGGCATTTGGGAAGCCGCGATTGCTCTAGCTACTATTTCTTCATTAAAGGGCCATAAATCCTCAATTGAACCACCCCCACGTCCAATAATCATGGTGTCAAAATCACCTGATTCCGCTCGTCTAATATTTTCAACAATATTTTCAGCAGCCTTATCACCTTGTACAATTGTTGGAAATAGAACGAGCTGTACGATAGGGTAACGCCTATTTACTGTGGTGATGATGTCCCTAATTACTGCCCCGCTAGGACTTGTTAGCACTGCTATTCGTTTAGGAAATCTCGGTAACTCTTTTTTTGGTAAAGAAAATAGTCCTTCTTTATTTAATTTTTCTTTCAATTCCGCTAATGCTTGATACAGTGCTCCCACACCATCTGGTTCCATATGTTCAACGTAAATTTGATACATTCCACTCGCTTCATACAACGCCACTCTGCCAACAACTAAAACCTTCATTCCCTCTTTAGGAACGAATTTCAATTTTTGAAAAGCACCCTTAAACATTATCGCATTTATTTTAGATTGTTCATCTTTTAAACTAAAATATTGGTGATTATTAGGTCTCAAACGGAAATTAGAAATTTCTCCAGTCAAATAAACCCGCTCTAAGTAAGGATCAACATCAAACTTACGTTTTATATATTTATTCAAAGCACTAACTGTTAAATATTCTTGAGCCATTCTTATTCACCCAGTTTCTGGCGTCGGCATGCTTCTACTGTTTGCTGCATCAACATAGTAATCGTCATAGGTCCTACTCCTCGAGGAACAGGTGTGATAAAGCTTGTCAGAGACTTAACTTCATCGAAATTTACATCACCTATCAGCTTTCCCTCTTCATTACGATTCATGCCTACATCAATAACTACAGCTCCTGGTTTAATAAAATCACTAGTTACAAAATGCCCTTGACCAATTGCTACAATTAAGATATCTGCTTCTCTTGCCAATTCATGTAAATTCACTGTTTTTGAATGAGCAATTGTAACAGTAGCATCTTCTGCTAACATTAAATGTGCCATCGGTTTACCCACAATGTTACTACGTCCGATAATCAAGGCTCGTTTGCCAGATAAAGAAATATCATAAGCTTCAAACATTTTCATAATACCATATGGCGTGCAGGGAATCGTATGCGGAACACCAGCAAATAAACGTCCTAAATTCATTGGGTGAAAACCATCAACATCTTTGATTGGGTCTATCGCCAATAAAACTTTTTCTTCATCTATATGCTTCGGCAAAGGTAACTGAACCAAAATCCCATGATATTCATCTGCTTGATTAAAGAATGTGATCTCTTCTAACAATTCTGTTTCTGAGATTGTCTCTGGATATCGCATAACTTTTGAATGAATACCGATACGTTGTGCTGCTAATTGTTTATTTTTAACATAGGTTTGACTAGCTGAATTATCACCCACTAACAAAACGACAAGACCTGGACGCAATGCTGTCTTTTCCAGTTCTTTAACTTCTTTCGCAATGTCATGTTGAAGCTTTTCTGCTAAATCTTTCCCATTAATAATTGTTCCCATGCTTTCACTCCTGTACTTGATGTATGATTTGAAATGAAGCTGGAAAAAATAGCAAGCTTAGCTATTTTCTCCAGCTTCATTGATCTCTTTCATTACATTCGATAAAATACCATTCACAAATTTTCTCGATTGATCGTCACTAAATGTTTTCGCTAATTCTATCGCCTCATTTAGTACAACACGATCAGGAACATTTTGATTGTAAATCATTTCGTAAATTCCTAATCGCAATATAATCAAATCCATTTTGGTAATCCGTTGAATTGACCAATTGGAACGTAAATGCTTTTGGATGATTTGATCTAATTCAGGTTTGTGATTCAACACACCATCCACTAATTCATCTAAATACTTCGGTACAAATGAATCCTCTTCTTCACTAACCCATTCCGCCTGATCAAGACTCAAAGCATGGTTAATGGCATCTTTTTTTGTTAACTCTTGATTGAAATCTAATGGAAAAAGGGCTTGTAAGGCCTTCTCGCGGATTTCATGTCGTGATAGCTCTTTACTCATTATTTCCCTCTTCATCATAAAATAATTCTTCAAGTGTTGGTTGTTCTAATTTCTCAGCCACTACTCCCACTACGTGGATATTAACCTCGCTAAGAGCGACATCAGTCATGAATAAAACCTGCTGTTTCACTCGTTCTTGCATATCCATTGCAACTTTTGGTACTGAAATACCATACTCAAGATAAGTGTAAATATCTACTTTTAAGCCTTGCTCATCATTTGTTAAATAGACACCTTTGCCATGAGCCGCTTTCCCTAAAAGTTCTGTGACATTACTGGCAAATGATCCCCGCATGCCGTAGACTCCTGCTACTTTTGATGCAGCAATTCCGATAATGACTTCAATGACTTCTGGAGCAATAATAATCTCGCCAAGATCTTGATTTTCACGTAAAACTAATTTTTTTTCATCTGCCATATTAACTCTCTCCTTTATGCACGTGAAACATAACTGCCATCTTGTGTATTGACGACAAGTTTATCCCCTTGATTAACAAAAAATGGAACATTTACCGTTAATCCTGTTTCCATAATTGCCGGTTTTGACCCACCTGAGGAGGTGTCCCCCTTAATATTTGGCTCGGTTTCCGCAACTTCTAAAATGACTGTGTTAGGTAAATCAACACCTAAGATTTCACTTCCATACATAATAACATTTAGCTCTGTATTTTCTAACACATAAAGCATTTCATCTGCTATTTGTGTTTGAGGAATTTCAATTTGTTCATAGTTATCCATATCCATAAATACATAGTTTCCACCATCATCATACAAATACTGCATTTTACGATTATCTATTTGAGCTTTAGCTACTTTTTCCCCCGCACGGAACGTTTTTTCTTGAACACCGCCAGTGCGCAAATTTTTTAATTTGGATCGAACAAAAGCAGCACCTTTACCAGGTTTCACGTGTTGAAAATCAACAACGCGCCAAATATCACCGTCGACTTCGATGGTTAATCCCGTTTTAAAATCATTTACTGAGATCATTATTATTCCTCCTTGATTCCTATCAACTAGAGATTTGTTTATAGTTTATCATTTCTTTGGCGCTTATGCTACCACTACTAAAGAATGATTAAATCCTTCGGTGAATGAGTCAATACTCGATTGCCATTTTCTAAAATAACTAAATCATCTTCAATTCGAACTCCACCTAATCCACCAATATAAATTCCTGGTTCATTGGTAACTATATTCCCCGCTTGTAACGGTTCATCATTAGTCCAACTTAAATTTGGTCCCTCATGAATAGCTAACCCAATACCATGACCAGTTGAATGACCAAATGCATCTCCATAGCCAGCATCTGTAATTACTGAGCGAGCACTGGCATCTAGCTGCGCACCCGTCACACCCGCCTGAGCTTGTGAGAGCACTTGTAGTTGTGCTTCTAGAACGATAGCATAAACGTCTTTCAACTGTTGACCTGGATCTCCGATAGCAAAGGTTCGAGTGATGTCAGAAACATAGCCTTGATAGATACAACCAAAATCTAAAGTAATCATTTCTCCCTTTTCAATAGTCTTTTGACTAGCAACACCGTGTGGTAAAGCAGATCGAACCCCTGAAGCAACAATTGTATCAAAAGACGTCCCTGTTGCACCTAAAGAACGCATAAAGAAATCCAATTGATTGGCGATTTCGATTTCCGTCATACCTGGTCTAATCATCTTTAAAACGTGTTCGAATCCAGCATCAGCAATACTGCAGGCTTTTTCAATGATTGCGATTTCTGATTCATCCTTTTGTTCTCTTAACTTCTCAATCAGTCCACCCGCAGGAGCAAATTCCGCCTGAATGATCTCTTCATAAACGGAATAATCAGCAAATGTCAAAAAATCATCTTCAAATCCAAGCGCAGATAATTGATCTTTTTCTACTAGATCAGCTACCACTTCACCAATAGCACCCTGATGTTGAATAATTGTCATCCCCGATACCTGATCCGCAGCCTGTTCAACATACCGAAAATCTGTTATAAAATAAGCACTTACCGGTGTTATCATAGCAACCCCGGCACTCCCAGTGAAATTTGTAAGATAACGCAAATTTTCTGGACTCATAATTAGGTAGCCGTCTAGTACTTCTTTCTTCATTAATGCTCTCAATTTGTTGATTCTTTCTAACATAAACCATCGCCTCATTTCCCTTACTATTATAACAAATCCCAACAAAATACAAAAAGAAACAGGAGTAAAAGCTCCTGTTTAACTAGCGATTTACAAAAAAAGATACTACTGCTACTACAATAACAGATCCCAAAATTGAGGGAACGAGTGCCATCCCTGCTATTTTTGGGCCCCATCTCTGAGCAGCGCCTGTCCAACCGATGACCCGATTAGTCCTGCAATAATATTAAATAGACAGCCTCGTTTTTCACCTTTTTCGGCAATACTGCCTCCGATCGAACCAATTATTGCTCCAACAATTAATGTCCATAACCAATGCGAATTAAGCCACCTCCTATTTAATCTCATTCATTTTAAAATTACAGTTGTAACTTCGGCATCATCCTTTTAAAAGATCATCTGCTCTAATTGTGCTTTGTTCTTTTTCATATCAACGGAACTAATTGCATAAGGAAAGTTGCCGGACAACTGGTAAGATCCTGCCACAGGAACATTCAATTTGTCCATATGAGCACTTCCTTTAGCTAAATATCCAGTCCCCATTTTAACCATATCCTTCAAGCTTAAATTATTACCAGAAAATTCTTTAACCGTTCCATAGTTTTGAGTAATTGAAGTAAGTCTTGGCCGAACTGTTTTTTGTTTCATCAAACGGATAATATCCTCTTGGCGTTCAAAAACATCTATGCGTCCATCTTCATCTATTTGATAGCTTATATAAGCATCTAGCTCTTCAAGTGAAAGACGATGCTTTCCCGGTGTGAACTGCTGTCGCTTTTTTAAAGCCATAAATTCTTTTTGAACAGTAATTAGAATTTTCCCATCATTATCTAGGCCTGCTTCTGCGACTGCTTTTAAACTGTTTCTTTTCGTCAATACTAAATACTTACGAACATCCAATGAGAAGGTTCTCGAAAAAAGAACGAGGAACTGATCAATAGGTAATTGAGTATATAGGGAGCCTAACGTGCTTTTAGCAGAAGGTAATTCCGGTGAGAAACGGATCAGTTGATTTGTTCCCTTTTTTAAGTTGTAAAGAAAAAAGCTGGATTTTTCTCTATCGTCAAATATGAATAAGACATTCATCCCTGCACTTCCTTTCGGTGATACTTTTTCAGTATAAAGAATTAAGCTAAAAATTGCTATCCTACAAAAGGCTGAAAAAAAGATCAGAGTCTTTTTTTCAGCCACCTATACTCTTTTATTTTACCTCAAAAAATACCAGTGAAATAAAAGATAATCACCATTTCACTGGCATTTTTTGAGACTTATATCGAATCCTTATTCTTCAATTGATTGATTACTGTCTGAAACGTCTAGTGTGTCCCCAATAGCTTCTACATTACCCGGATTGTTCACTTCTGATTCAAGCTCTTCTTGAAATTCCTGAGATAATTCTTGGTCAATCTCCTGGACAACCTTATGATTCGGGTCTAAAGGATCTTCAATTGGTACCCAGTCAACATCAGGTTCAGCATGATCATACTCTGTATGCAGGCTTGCTTGATATTCTTCTTCAGTGATGTTCCCACTTTCGTAGCTTTCAGTAAAAGCCAACGTACGTTTTTCAAGTTCAGCTTCCTTTTCTTGTCGCTGTTCAAAATCTTCTGACCAATTTTCTTCTATCATTACGACTCTCCTCCGTTTCTATGAAAACTCTCTATTTGAATACTTATAAAAAAATCCGGCCCGTCTTGATTAAGGCGTGCCGGTTGATTTTGTTATCTCAATTCAAGTAGTATTTCCCATCAAGTATTACTTTTACCAACAAAAAAAGAAACTACCGCTACAACAATTACTGCACCAATTATTGATGGAACAATAGCCATTCCAGCAAGTGAAGGTCCCCAAGATCCTAATAATCCTTGGCCGATAGCAGAACCAACTAAACCAGCTACAATGTTAGCGATCCAGCCCATAGAGTCCCCTCGATTAGTAATCGCTCCTGCAATCACACCAATAATAGCACCTACAATCAATGTCCATAGCCAACCCATAGTTCTTCAACCTCCTTCTACTTAGTACTTATTACAATTTACATGTTACTCTCACTTTTATAATAACGCCAAGAATATGCTTAGAATTACAAATAAAACTGAGAAAATGGGTTTTCTAACTATTCCTGCACACCCCAGATTTATCCGTACAATTTCAGAATACATTACCTTTTTAATAATTTTTGAAAAGAATGATTTTTCGTTAATAGACCAGTGAAATTTTCATAAAAATAATTTCATACTCCTGGATTTTTTTGGATTGTCTGTTATTATTGACTAAACTTTCAGAATATTTCAAATCTATCGAATATTCGATGAAAAGAGGATTTTTATGGAGAATAAACTACAAAAACAAATGACTTCACGTCATATTACGATGCTGGCTCTTGGCGGAGCAATTGGTGCTGGACTGTTTAAGGGCAGCGGCGAAGCAATCGGTATTGCCGGTCCCTCGGTTCTGCTGGCCTTCCTATTAGGAGGACTTGTCCTATTTATTGTAATGAGCGGATTAGGTCGACTGGTGATTGCTAACGAAAATGTTCACGGTCTCTCAGGTATTATCGAACCCTTTCTTGGTGAGCGTTCGGCAGATTTTATTGATTGGCTGTATTGGTCATTGTGGATGATTAATATTATTGCAGAAGCAGTAGCTGCTGCCAGCTTTTTGCAATTATGGTTTCCCCATGTTCCAGCTTGGTTATTTGTCTTTTTCTTGGCAATATTAACTACGTTTATCAATTTATATTCAGTAAAGCTTTTTGCCGAAACAGAATACTGGCTAGCCTTTGCAAAAATTACTGTTATCGTTCTATTAATTATCTTCGGGCTTTTTCTGATTGGCAAAGAAATTCATAGCGCTGGTTTTCTGCCAACATTTCTAAATATGAATGCCCATGGCGGTTTTACACCACATGGTTTGAAGGGGCTGATAAGCTCTTTATTGGTAGTTATCTATTCTTATGGCGGTTCAGAACTTATCGCCATAACGGTTAGCGAAACTGAAGACCCAAAAACGGCGATTCCTAAAGCAATTAAAGGAGTTATGGGGAGAATTATCTCATTTTACATTATTCCGATGCTTCTATTGCTGATTATTTATCCTTGGAATATGCTGGCCCACAGTAACGTGAGTCCTTTTGTTTTAGTGTTCGAGAAGCTTCACATTCCTTTTGCCAGTGATATTGTCAATTTCGTCATTGTCTTAGCCTTGTTTTCTTCTATTAACTCAGGTGTTTATGCTTCCTCACGAACATTATACTTTCGTTTAAAGGATTCTAAGACGATTACCAAAAATCTAGCGGTCTTAAATCGGCATCAGGTCCCTCAAAGAGCAGTATTATTTTGTACAGGAACCTTGTACATCGGAGTTATCCTATCCTACTTCTTAGGTGATAAACTGTTCAATTATTTGGTTGGTTCATTATCCTATTCGGTTTTATTAACTTGGTTGATGATTACCTTTGCAGCTTTTGTACTGGCTTGGAAGAAAGGGACTAAGACTGAGATATTCTTCAGTGGTCTGGCCATTTTAGTACTATTCTTAATTCTTATTGGTATTTTATTGAGTAATCCGATCAGCGTTACAGCAATGACAGCTGGTATTTACTTGATCATCCTTCTAAGCTACCAGAAAAAGCATTATCATACATTGGCAGATCACTCATAATCAAAGGTCCCACCCACAAATGTTACTACAAGCATTTGTGGGTGGGACCTTTGATTATGAGTGATCTGGATAAGTTTAAGCAAGCTCCATTTTGAAACTATGACCTACCTGCATTTTTTGAACAATACAAATAAGCACCTTCCGTAAGAAAGTGCTCAGACTTTATATTTAAACTAATTCTACAGATACTTCAATATTTCCACGAGTGGCTTTAGAATATGGGCAAAATTCATGTGCTTCCTTCACAACTGTCTCAGCTTGAGCTGCTTCAATACCAGGAAGTGATACTTCTAAGATAACCCCGATTTGAAAACCACCATCGTCAGTTTGATAAAGTGATACTCTCGCCTTAACTTCAGAATCGGATTGTAATTGATGTTCCTCTAAAATATGTTGTACTGCTCCATTAAAACAAGAAGCATAGCCAGCAGCGAACAATTGCTCTGGATTGGTTCCTTCTGCATGAATTGACGGTGGTTCAATTTTCATATGCATTTTTCCGCCGGGCGCTTCTACTTCACCGTTCCGTCCACCATGATTAATCATAGATGTTTCGTACATTTTTTTCATCAAGCATCTTCCTTTCTAGTTTTAGTCTATAACCAATCCTTAAGGAACACAATGAACTTGCTTACAAAATGTAGTTTTATGGAAACTTTTTCGATTAATTGAAAAATTAGTTTCTAGGAATCTCAAAGAATATTCATTTTGCTTGTCCACAATTGTCACTTCAAGTTGTATAAATAAAAAAAGAACCAATACCATTTTACAGGTATTAGTTCCTTCATTGAAAAATTATTTTACAGTTACTGAAGCGCCAACTTCTTCTAAAGCAGCTTTTAATTCTTCTGCTTCTTCTTTTGATACGCCTTCTTTAACTGGTGCAGGAGCGCCATCAACTACAGCTTTAGCTTCTTTCAAACCTAAGCCAGTTGCTTCACGAACTGCTTTGATAACTTTAACTTTTTGATCACCGACAGCTGATAATTCAACAGTGAATTCTGTTTGTTCTTCAGCAGCAGGACCTGCAGCAGCACCTGCAGCGGCTACAGGTGCTGCTGCAGTTACGCCAAATTCGTCTTCGATAGCTTTAACTAAGTCGTTTAATTCTAGGATTGTCGCGCCTTTTAGCTCTTCGACAATGTTTTCAATGTTCAATGCCATTTTAAATTTCCTCCATAATATATGTTTTTATTTTTTGTTCTTACGCAGCGATTAAGCTACTTCTTCTTCTTTTTCTGCTACAGCCTTGACAGCGTAAGCCACGTTGCGGACTGGCGCTTGTAGGACAGATAATAGCATAGATAGAAGTCCGTCGCGGTTTGGAAGTTTTGCAAGAGCAGTAATTTCTTCGATAGAAGCTACCTTGCCTTCAATGATCCCGCCTTTGATTTCTAATGCATCAGCTTCCTTAGAAAACTCATCGATAATTTTAGCTGGTGCTACAACATCTTCATTACTAAATGCTACAGCTGTAGGTCCAGTAAACACTTCACCCAAACCTTCAAGACCAGCTTTTTCAGCGGCACGAGATAGGATAGAGTTTTTGATGACTTTCATTTCAACATTAGCGTCGCGTAGTTGTTTACGTAGACGAGTCACTTGGTCTACTGTTAAACCACGATAATCAACAATAACGGCTGAAGCTGCTGCGCTGAATTTTTCTGATACTTCATCAACGATAGCGGCTTTTTTAGCGATTGCTACTTCACTCATTTATATTTCACCTCCTGATTTTGATGGAAGGGTTTTTTTACAAAAAAATACCCTATGCCACCGTAGACATAGAGGGACTATTGAATGTTCTCAATAAATGTCCTCGGTAGGAAATTAAGGCTTACGCCACCTACTGTCTTCGGTACAGTTAATTACTAACCTCGACTACCTTACCACAAGTTAGGTAGTCGAGTCAATCATTAAATTATTTTTTAGATAGATGCTTGATCAACGTGGATCCCAGGACCAAATGTTGTAGTCACTGTGATGTTTTTGATATATTGACCTTTAGCTGTTGCAGGTTTAGCTTTCAATAAAGTGTCATTGATTGTTTTGAAGTTTTCAATTAGCTTCGCATCATCAAAAGAAACTTTTCCAATTGGTGCATGGATATTTCCAGCTTTATCTACACGATAAGTTACTTTACCAGCTTTTACTTCTTCAATCGCTTTAGTAACATCCATAGTAACAGTACCTGTCTTAGGGTTTGGCATTAAGCCTTTAGGACCTAATACGCGTCCCAATTTACCAACAGTTGCCATCATATCAGGTGTTGCAACGACTACGTCAAAGTCAAACCATCCGCCTTGGATTTTTTGTACCAAGTCGTCATCTCCAACAAAATCAGCACCTGCTGCTTCTGCTTCTTTCGCTTTTTCACCTTTTGCGAATACTAATACAGATTGTGTTTTACCCGTTCCGTTTGGCAAAACTACTGCTCCACGGATTTGTTGGTCTGCCTTTTTAGGGTCTACGCTCAATTTATAAGCAACTTCAACAGTTGCGTCAAATTTTGCGATGTTTGTTTCTTTAGCCAAAGCTACTGCTTCTTCAACAGAATACGCTTTTGAGCTGTCAACTTTTTTTAATGCTTCTTGCATTTTTTTGCTTTTTTTAGCCATTTTGTTTCCTCCTTATGTGGTTATAACGGTAGAACCTCCCACGTGTTTTGATTTTTCAATCAAGAGACGACTGAGAAGCTGTAGGTTCAGGAATTATTCGACAGTAATTCCCATGCTTCTTGCAGTACCTTCAACCATGCGCATTGCTGCTTCAACATCAGCTGCGTTTAGGTCTTCCATTTTCAACTCAGCGATTTCTTTTACTTGGTCGCTAGTAACTTTTGCAACTTTGGTTTTATTTGGTTCGCCTGAACCTTTTTCAATTTTCGCTGCTTTTTTCAATAATACTGCAGCTGGTGGTGTTTTTGTAACGAAGGTGAATGAACGATCTTCGTATACAGAAATCACTACGGGAATGATCAAGCCTGCTTGATCTGCGGTACGAGCGTTAAATTCTTTTGTAAAGCCCATAATGTTGATACCGGCTTGACCTAGTGCAGGTCCTACTGGGGGTGCTGGTGTTGCTTTCCCTGCAGGAATTTGCAATTTAACGATTTTTTCTACTTTTTTTGCCACGAGACATACCTCCTTGGGTCCGTGATGTGGTTAATTGGAGATAAAGATTTCTCCTCCCACTGTTACAGTGTGCAAAACACACACTAAGACATGATAGCAAAAGTCTTAAACTATTTCAAGAGCTTTTCAATTTTCTAATAATAAATATTTTCTTCACAAACACTTCATATACGATTAGAATAACAAAACAAATTGCTAATTTTCCTATATATATAGTGACTTTGTGTTAAACTATGATCGAATTGAAGAGGCATTTCTACTAGACACTCAAGGAGGCTTAAAATAATGGAAAATTTAAAGTATCGCAGTGTTTTCGATATTATCGGTCCTGTCATGGTTGGGCCAAGCAGTTCTCACACAGCAGGCGCTGCTCGCATTGGGAAAGTATGTCGGATGATTTTTGGCGAGAAACCCGATTCAGTTGAGATTGATCTTTATGAATCTTTTGCTAAAACTTATCGCGGACATGGAACAGACATCGCATTAATTGGGGGACTTTTGGGTATGAATCCAGATGATCCACGCTTAGCAGATTCTTTAAAAATCGCTCATGAAGAAGGAATCGAAGTATTATTTGTTCCAAAAAAAGAAAAAGCTAAACACCCTAACTTAGTAACTATGCATCTTAAAAAAGGAAATTACAAGATGTCAGTTACTGGTATCTCAATCGGTGGCGGTAATATCCAAATATCAGAGCTTGACGGATTCAGCATCTCCTTATCAATGGGCACCCCTACTTTTATTGTGGTGCATGAAGATGTACGCGGGTTACTTGCTCGAGTGTCTGCGGTAATTTCTGATGCTGGAATTAATATTGGCACAGTGACCATGACTCGTCAGAAAAAAGGCGATAACGGAATCTTAGTTTTAGAGGTTGATGATAAGCCAACAGATGATTCAACAAAAGAAAAATTACGATCTTTGGATCATGTGCTTAGTGTAACCTATTTTGATTAGCTATAAATAGTAAATAATAAGGAGGCAAGAGTATGTTTCTGTCGATAAAAGAATTAGTGGAACAAGCACAAGATTATCCTAGTATTGGTGAATTAATGGTCGCAACTGAACAAGAACTGACTGGACGAAGCCGAGAAGAAATTATTGAATTAATGGAACGAAATTTGGAAGTGATGTCAAGCTCAATTGATGAAGGAATTGCGGGAGTTAAATCCGTTACTGGGATTACTGGTGGTGATGCAAAGCGATTGGATCAATACATTAATTCTGGTAATTTTCTAAGCGGAAATACTATTTTACAAGCAGTCCGCAATGCCGTAGCTGTCAATGAAGTAAATGCAAAAATGGGCCTGATCTGTGCAACCCCTACTGCTGGTAGTGCAGGAGTAGTTGCTGGTGTTCTAATGGCGGCTCGCGAAAAATTGAATTTAACACACGCTGAACAGTTGGATTTCTTATTTACAGCTGGAGCTTTCGGCTTAGTCATCGCTAACAGTGCTTCCATTTCTGGAGCGGAAGGCGGATGTCAAGCTGAGGTGGGTTCTGCTAGTGCTATGGCAGCGGCTGCTCTAGTAGCAGCAAATGGTGGAACCCCACAAATGGCAGCTGAAGCTGTTGCCATTACTTTAAAGAATGTGATGGGGTTAATTTGCGACCCTGTAGCCGGTCTGGTTGAAGTACCTTGTGTTAAAAGAAATGCAATGGGGTCTTCCCAAGCTTTTATCTCTGCAGACATGGCCTTAGCTGGGATTCGTAGTGTGATTCCTCCAGACGAGGTAATAGAAGCAATGTACAAGGTTGGTCGTGCGATGCCTTCTATCTTTAAAGAAACAGCTGAAGGTGGTGTCGCTACAACTCCAACTGGCTTACGCTTGAGTAGAGAGGTTTATGGTGAAACCTCTGCTGATGAGCAGGCAGGACAATTAGTATAAATTCGTCGAAAGTCGAAAAAAACCTCTTAAAACTTACTCGTTTTAAGAGGTTTTTTTCAATTAAATCAATTTTGTATTTTTTACTTCTTCAATTGTTTTAGTACCAGCTAGCTGCATCGTAATAGATAGTTCTTTGTTTAAATGTTCAAATACCGAAGTAACGCCTTCTGCTCCACCTAGATTTAATCCATAAATAACCGGGCGTCCAATGGCTACCAAATCTGCTCCACTAGCTAAAGCTTTAAAAACATGTTCACCTCGACGAACTCCGCTATCAAAAACAATTGGTACCCTTTTGTTGACTACTTCAGCAATTAAAGGTAATACATCAAATGATGCAGGCCCTCCATCTAGTTGACGTCCACCATGATTAGAAATCCAAATACCATCTGCGCCTGCACTGATTGCTACCTCAGCATCTTCAGGTGATTGGATTCCTTTCACAAACACTGGTAAGTTAGTTATGTCCTTAATTTTCTTTATGTCTTCCGGAACTAAACCTTGTTTAGCGGCAGCATAAATTTCAGCGATACCTTTTCCTTCTCCATTACCAGCAGCGTCTTTCTCACTATAAGCAGCTAGATTAGGCATTGGTAATGGAAACTCGAAGTGATTGATAATATCTTCCTCACGATATCCACCTAATGTAGAATCCGCTGTTAAAATCACAGCCTTTGCCCCAGCTTGTACAGCCTTTGCCAAAATGAATTCATTAAATCCATCATCTTTACTCATATATAATTGGAAAAATTGTGGTGCTCCAGGAGCAGCTTCTGCAGCGTCTTCAATTGTTGTATTTGCATAAGTACTTATAGAAAAAATTGAACCCACAGCTGCTACACCCTTGGCTGTATCAGACTCTCCTTTTTCATGAGCCAATCCTTGAGCAGCTGAAGGAGCCTGAATAATTGGTGTTTTCAGCTCCATATCCCAAAGTTTCGTACGTAAATCAGCATGATCAATTCCACGCAAAACTCTAGGCATGATTGATTTTTTATTGAAAGAAGCCGTGTTTTCCTTCATCGTCCATTCATCTTCAGAACCGCCACGAATATATCCAAATGCACCCTTTTCCATACGTTCTTTCACACGCGCCTCTAAGGAAGCTATATTTACAATCTCAATTGGATGTTCTTCATTACTTGCTTGATAAGTCATCGTAATTCCTTCTTTCTTTTTATTACGACCACATCATACATCTCTTACAAAACGTAAGCAAATATTTTTACTCGAGACTGAATAGACTTTTGATAACATCAGTTGTTTTCTCAGAAGTTAAGTCATTTCTACTAGTTTTTAAATAAAAATCCAGTTTTTGTAATTAAGTGTTAATCGCTTAATTTCAGCTTATCTTGTTTCTAAATTTGAACTCCAATTTAAAAAAATTTTACTCTTGTGCACCCCAAAATGGAGGATGCACTATCAAACTTTTCAAAGTACGCTTCTGATTTCTACATAAGAGCTTTAGTCTTCTCCACAGCAAAATTCACTAATACTATGAAAATTGGATATTTAACCTAGTTTCTCTCTGGGTTTACATCTAAAATTTTCAGTTCTTCATTTTAATACTTGTTTTTCTACTACCAGTCAAAATCAAAGCAGCGAGATTTTTGTTTTTTACTTCCATAGAAATTGATTAATTTGTTGATCTACAACCTTATTCTCATGCAATCGGCTGTGCTGTGCATCGGGTCCAGTAAAAACAACCTGTTTGATTGAATTGCCGTTTTTCTTAACTAACGAGTAGATAGACAAAGCACTGGTCAGCTGAACTGTTCCATCATTAGATGTGGAGCTGTCTAATTTCCCAGCTAATAAAAGAATCGGTAAACTTGCTGGTATATTAGCTATTCCGTTCCCATAGTCATTATAACGATCAGATTTTTGTGTTGGACCATTCAATAAAAGATCATCCATGTCTTGTTGATCAGATGTATCAATAAAGTCATTAAGCGGTGATCCAATTGCTATCAGTTTAACGATTTTGGGACTATCCTCTGGTTCTCCATAAGTTGTCAAAAATCGGAAAGAACTAACACCACCCATTGAATGGCCTACAATATTTACTTGTTCAATATTTTGCGAGTTTAGATACTTTAACACAGTATAAATCCATTCCGTTTGATTCCATTCATTACTCTTATTGTCTGCAAACAAAACTTGGATCATTGGATTATTCTTTACATGACTTAATTTCCCGTCAATCTGAAGTGTACCATCTGATTGAACAGTAATGATCATTTCTTTATGTGCCAACTGCTGATTTTCAAAGCGACTAATCATTCCGCCAAATGAGTTAACTGTTCCGCTATATCCATGGATAAAAAGTGTCGGTACGTCACTTTTATCACTTGTTTCAAAAGATCCTGTCGTCTGATTTGTGCTGCTCTCAGTTAGAATTTTTTTATTATTCGAATGACAGCCGCTCGCAATCACTAAACACAGCAGCAACACGATACTCACAATATATTTCTTCATATTAACCTCCCCCCCTATAAAAAAAGCTGAGACAAATGCCTCAGCTTATTAAATCTTATCAATTTGATCAAAATCTAGTTCGGTACTTGTTTCACGACCAAACATATCAATGTTGGCTTTAACCTTCTCACGTTCTTCATCAATCTCCGTGACTACCCCTTCAAGACCAGCAAAAGCTCCTTCGATGATTTTCACCGTTTCACCCAGACCAATTTCCAGTTCATGTTGACGTGTGCTCATACCTAATGAACGTAAAATATGATTGATTTCTTCTGGCATCAGTGGAGCAGGTTTGCTTCCAGCTCCATGTGATCCAACAAATCCAGTTACTCCTGGTGTATTTCTAACAACATACCAAGAATCATCCGTCATGACCATTTCTACTAATACATATCCAGGAAATGTTTTATGAACGATTTCCTTTTCTTTACCATTTTTAATCTCTTTTTCTTTCTCTTCTGGAACTACTACCCGGAAAATAAAGTCTTCCATTCCCATACTTTGTGCCCGAGATTCAATATTCGCTTTTACCTTGTTTTCATAGCCGGAATAAGTATGCAGTACATACCATTGTTTCTCAAAAGATTCCATTTTGTTCATCGGCTCCCCGTTCTAAAATAAAAAAACCTCAGTATCCTAAGGTTTTTTCTCAAAAATAGTATAGCATGCTTTATTGAACTTGGCTACTAACGAATTACCAAATTAATTAATAGTTGAATTGCTGTATCCATAACAAAAAACATTACCGCGAATAAAATCGCTGTTTCAATAACTACTAGCGAATCATGACGCAATTGTTTTCTTGACGGCCAAGTGACCAACTTCATTTCTTCTCTAACACTACGTAAAAACTTCACCGAATTTCCTCCTATTTTGTTTCTTTATGTAACGTGTATTTATTACAATGTTTGCAAAACTTATTGATTTCTAAACGCTCTCCGCGTTTGCCTTCGCTGACAGACTTGCTGTAGTTTCTAGAACCGCAAACTGTACAGGCTAGAGCCGCTTTCTTCGTTGCCATAGCGAACCTCCTTACAAAAACTCACATGGTAACATTATCATCTAATACACTTTCTGTCAATTGGGCAAAAATTAGTTACCTTTATGAGAAAGAATATGATAGTATAATGAAAGAATGAATCGATTAATTGGAGGGCACTTTAATGTTATTAGAAAGTCTAGTTTATCCGAAAAAGGATTTAACTACGATTACAGAATCTGCTACGTTACAAGAGGCTTTAGATATTTTGGAAGAAACAGGTTTTCGTTGTGTTCCGATTTTAGATGAGAGCAAACAAATTTTTCGTGGGAACATCTATAAAATGCATATTTATCGCCACAAAGCAAATGGTGGGGACTTACAGCTACCAGTTACTCATCTATTAAAAAATGCTACAAAATTTATCTCTATCCATACTTCCTTTTTTAAAATATTCTTTACAATTAAAGAATTGCCTTACATTACCGTATTGGATGAGAATAATCATTTTTATGGTATTTTAACCCACAGTACATTGCTTAACATGCTGTCTCAATCTTGGAGTGTTAAAGCAGGAAGTTACGTACTAACCATTGTATCATCTGGAAAAAAAGGTGAGCTTGCTTTGATGACCAAAATTATTTCGAAATTTTCTAGTATTGCCAGCTGCATTACTTTAGATGTAGGCAAAGACATGCAAGGCAGACGAACACTTATTACTCTGCCAAATGGTATTGATGAACAAAAACTGGCGGCAATTGTTGACCACTTAGAACGAAAAAATTTCGAAGTGCAAGAGGTCGAAACGTTAAGTCTTCATTAATCACAAAAGGTGCTGAGTATAACTATATTCAGTGCCTTTAATTTTATGAAAAGAGGAAAAAAATGACCTGTATATTACGTGAATGGCTTCTTGAAGATGCAGAGGAGCTATGTTCTATTATGAATAACCAAAAGATACAAGAAAATCTACGCGATGAAATACCTTATCCTTATCGAAAGAAAGATGCAGAAGAGTTTATTTTAACAACCCTCTTAACTAACCGAGAGCTTTCATTTGCAGTGACTGTAGAGGACAAAGTGGTAGGTAGTATTGGAGTATTTCGTCAAAAAAACATTCATTTTCGAACTGCTGAAATCGGTTACTATATTGCAGAATCACACTGGGGAAAGGGAATAGGAACTGCTGCCTTGAAAACAGTTTGTCAAAAGGTTTTCAAAACAACCGACATCGTTCGTCTTTTTGCAGAACCTTTTTCAGATAACTTAGCTTCTTGCCGCATATTAGAAAAAGCTGGTTTTCTGTGCGAAGGAACTCTAAGGAAAAATGCGTATAAACTTGGACAGTTTAAAGATATGCAACTGTATTCATTAATCAAAGAGTAGAAAAAAGCATGATCAACATGTAGCAACTCTCCAAAAATAACTTTTATCTTTGGAGAGTCACTATATATTGATCATGCTTTATATTTTATACTGTCTTTTCAAAATGTAGGCGTTGATCTAAATAATACATTAATGGTGCTGAAATAGTCATAATAATTGCTTCACTAGCAGCTAGCCAAGCATAAGTTATCCAAAAAGGCAATGCTGCAGTTAAGTAGAGCATCACTGCAATTAAAGCCATACTAACACTAAAGAATAGAACATTTAAGGCTAAACGGATCTTTATATTTTTAACCTTGTTCTGTAAAAGTGCAGTCATCCCTAAAGCTAACAATGTCTGCCCTCCCCCAAAAACAACATCTAAAATTCCCATGCCAAATATTGCATTATAGATTATTACTCCTCCTAAAACACCCCACAGGTATTTTCGATTAAATACAACTAAGTGATTTAAACTTTCCGAAATTCGAAATTGAATAGGACCAGAGGCCACTGGTGAAACTAAAATTGTTAAGGCCAAATACAAAGCCATCAGTATACCATTAGTAATCACTATATTTATACGATTTTTTTCTGCTAAATGCACTATTTCCCCTTCTTTCTCCAAGTTTTGTTTACGCGGGATGGTTGATGAACCGCGGGTAAATCCTGAACCATCATACTTTTTTTCCTGGGGCAAGTCAACTTTTCTTGATGAAAAATAAAAAATTGACGCATAATGATGTTTCATTTGCAAAACGTCTGTTATAATTAGCTCCTGAAAGGAAAGAACAATTTATGAATTTTCACTATCATTTACTGATTAATCCGGCTGCTGGCAGTGGAACTGCCAATAAGAAAGCTAGTCAGCTAATTGATCTGTTTGATCAAAACGATTTTACATACACACCTTATTACACAACTTATGCAGGCGAGGAAAAGGAAATTGTCAAACGCTTAATCGGATTTCTCACACCTTGGGATGAGGAACTGCTTCAACAGCCAGACGATGAACCCTATCATTTATTGATTGTTGTAGGTGGTGATGGCACCTTACATCAAGTAGTCAATCAATTCTATTTGACTGGAGTTAATCTCCCGATAAGTTACCTCCCAGCCGGTTCAGGCAATGATTTTGCTAGAGGGATTGGATTATCGCTGCAAGTTGAGAGTGCTTTTAGACAAATCACTGGAGCTGACAGACCACAGAAGATCAATGTTCTACTTTATGAAGAAAAAATCAGTGAAGAATATGGATTAGTCTTAAATAATGTGGGGATTGGACTAGATGCATTAATTGTTGCTACTACCAATGCTTCAGCTTCTAAAAAATTACTAAATAAGTATAAGCTTGGGTTTGCTTCATATGGACTCTATTTAATAAAGGCACTTTTAACTCAGAAAACATTCCCCATCTTAGTTGAAATAAATGGGCACAAGCAAGAATTTAATCGAACATTTTTATGTACCACCACAAACATACCTTATTTTGGTGGAGGAATCCCCATTGCTCCTATGGCTGATCCAAGGAAGGAAATGATCGATTTAGTTGTCATTGAAAAACCGAATTTATTTGCGATTATTCGCTTGTTGCTGCAATTATTACAAAAAAAGCATACGAATAATAGGCATTATCGACATTTTTCTAGTTCTCGTATCAGAATTGTTTCTGTTGATCCCCAACATGGACAAGCTGATGGTGAAAACATGGGCCAACGCTCTTATGACCTTTACTTTTCTACAAGCTCTCAATATATTTGGTATACTGATAAGCAGTAAAAAATAAACCTAAGTAAATTCAGATGAACTTTTACTTAGGTTTATTTGATTCCAAAAACATTTGAGGAGTGATGTTCTCCATGCCAATCATAGGATCGATTACTTGCTGACGAATTAAAGAAATAGTTAAGCGTTTCGGACCATTTTCTTCTAAATCCTTTGGGGTATTCTTTGGTTCAACTGACTCGTCTTCTTTCAGAGCATCCTTGAAGGGATCATCGACTGCTTTAGGAACAGGAAATTCTAATTCTGCTGCCGAACAAATTCGTTCAATCAACGTCGTTTTACGTACAGCTGATTCTTTGCGCACGCATTCAACAAAGGCTTCTTGCTCCCCTAATAAGATAAGCAGATCTTTGCTTCGTGTAACCGCTGTGTAAAGTAAATTGCGCTGCAACATACGATTGTACTGCTTAACCATCGGTAGTAGTACCATCTGAAATTCACTGCCCTGAGCCTTATGAATTGAACAGCAATAGGATAACTTGATATTATTCCATTCTGAACGTTTATATTGGACTTCTGTACTGTCAAACTGAATAACAAGTTCATCAACCTTATCTTCCGATTCCTTAGCAGGAATAATTCCTACAATTATTCCCATATCCCCATTGAAAACATTCGATTCCGGATTATTCACCAACTGAAGAACCTTGTCACCAATACGATAGACTGCATCGTTCCACTGAACTTCTTTTTTTGTGCCGTCATTTGGATTAAATATTTCTTGCATCATTCTATTTATCGCATCAATTCCAGCTGGCCCTCTATACATTGGTGCAAGTACTTGAACATCTTGTGCCGAATAACCTTTCTTTTTAGCACGTTCAACAATTTGCTTGATCACAGCTTCCATTTGAAAGGCATGGCATGAGATAAAGGAACGATCCTTTTGGTTCACAGTAAAATCGCTTGGCAGCTTACCTTCTTTTATCTCATGGGCTAAAGGAATGATTGAAGAGCTATCTCCTTGACGATAAATTTCTGTTAACTCAATTTTAGGAATGGTATCTACTTGTAGAAGGTCATGGAAAACTTGCCCTGGACCTACAGAAGGTAGTTGATCTTTATCTCCTACTAAAATAATCTGCATGTTCGTTGGAATAGACTTTAGCAGCGTATTTGCTAACCAAGTATCCACCATAGACATCTCATCGACAATCAGCAATCCTCCTTCCAACTCTCGTGCTTCGGTCTCAGGCGTGCTCTCGCGCCCATTTAACCCTAACAAACGATGGATCGTACTAGCTGGTAATCCAGTTGTTTCATTCATACGTTTAGCAGCTCTTCCTGTAGGAGCAGCAAGAATAATTGGAAAAATTTCTTCTTTGTAATCACTTGGATCTAAAGATAAATCATTTAATTCAGCAAACAACTGGACAATTCCATTAATGACCGTTGTTTTGCCAGTTCCAGGTCCGCCAGTCAAAATGAACAACGGCGAGCGAATAGCTTCTTTAATCGCTTTATCTTGCGAGGTACCATACAATATATTTGATCGTTTCTCAATGATCCGCAATTTTTTTTCGACTATCTTTTTTGGATACTTGATTTCTTTTTTCCGTTCCAATAAACGGGCAACCGCGTTTCCAATTCCCCATTCACTGTAGTATAAAGTGTTCTCATATAGTCTGGTTTCTTCCTGCTGAATCTTTTCTTCTTCAACTAACTGGATAATCATCGCGGCCACTTGATCTGGTGCTATTTCAACAGCTCGAGAGCCTTCAAGTAAAGATAAAACCTGTTCTAATAAGTTTTGTGCCTCTACATAGGTATCTCCACTCTGGTTGGCATCTTCGTTAATTTGGTGTAAAATTGCTGCCCTTATTCGCTGATCGCTATTCGCTGCAATTCCCATCTGTTCAGCCAAATTGTCAGCTTTTTTAAAACCAATTCCCTCAATGTCTTCTACTAATTGATACGGATTTTCCTGAATAATCTCAAGTGCTTGGTTGCGATATGTTTGAAAAATTGCAAAAGATAACTGGCTGCCAAAACCATAGGAGCTCAAGCCGACAATTATTTTTTCCATTCCATAATTTTGCCGCAATGTTTCAATTAACTGATCTTTTTTCTTTTGATTCAGGTTTGGTATTTGATTTAAGCTATCTGGTTGATCGATGATTTGGTCAATAGCATCTTCTCCCAACATTTCAACAATTTTTTCTGCTGTTTTTTTACCAATTCCAGGAAATTTATCGCTGGAAAGATAACTGATAATTCCATTAGCAGAAGTAGGCTGTGCTTGTTCATAGCGTTCCACTAAAAATTGTTTGCCATAACGAGGATGCTCGACAAAATGTCCAAACAAACGATATTCTTCCTCTTCTTGTACATCACCAAAGCTGCCTGTAGCAACTATTTCAGCTTCCAGAAAATCAGTGTTTGTTTCACGGATGTCGAAAAGCAAGACTTTATAAAAGTTACTGGGATTTTGAAAAAAAATAGCTTTTAGTTTACCAATAATGTATAGTGCTTCTTCTGACATTTTGTCTCACCTCCCTTACAAAATAGCATCCGGTTGTTGATTGATTTGCTCTAAAAAGTCAACATTGTTCCACTCTAATAACCTATAAGGCTGATCATTTTCTGTAGTTTCTAAAATGGTTAAGCTGTTGTTATAAAGCCCACCCATGGAACGTAATTCGGCTTTCGGTTTGCCAGCTAATGATTGAATAGCTGCAGTCAGTGATGCTCCATGTCCCACAAAAAGCAAAGGACCTTCTTCTGCTTTAGCTACAGCTTCACGAACTAAACCCGTCGTGCGACTCAACATCTTGTTGATTGCCTCACCGCCAAAGGGAGTTGGATCATAAATGTCTAAGCGATGGCGTAGATGGTTCATATTTTCACCATATTTTTCGTACATCTTAGCAATCGACTGACCTTCAAGGGCACCTAGACCCAATTCTCTTAAATCATCGCTTTGAATGATTTCAACAGGATGAGATAAGCGATTTTTGATTCCTTCAGCAGTAAGATAAGCCCGTCTTGAACTGCTTGAATAAATCTTTTCGAAGGGAATATCCTTCAGGGTTTCTCCTAAAGTTTCAATGGCTTGAAAACTTTCTGCCAGCAATGGAGAATCTCCCATCATGCCCTGGAATTTTTTTTCCTGATTCCATTGTGTTTTACCATGTCGTGTAAAATATAGCTTCATAACTTCTCTCCTTAATCCAACTTATCATTTTCATAATGATGACTAAGTTCTAATTCTGGAAAATTCTGTTGTCTTAACGCTTCATAAACTACAATAGCAACTGTATTGGATAAGTTCAACGAACGAACGTGGGTATCATTCATTGGAAGTCTTAAACATTTATCTTCATTCTCGCGCATTAATTTCTCAGGCAAACCGGTCGTCTCTTTACCAAACATAAAGAAACGGTCGATGCACTCTGTATATTCTGGTTCTGAATACGTACGATTAGCAAACTTGGTAATTAAGTATAATGGTCGTTGATCCAGAAACTCCATGAATGCCTCGAGATTCTTATGGTAAGTAATCTCCACATCTTTCCAATAATCTAGTCCGGCTCGTTTCAAATGCTTATCATCAGTTGAAAAGCCAAGTGGTTCAATTAGATGCAGTGGTGAATTGGTAGCTGCACAGGTGCGAGCAATGTTGCCAGTATTAGCTGGAATCTGTGGTTCGAATAGTACAATATGATTAGTCATACTAGGACTCCTCTGATTGATTTTTATAAAAATATTCTGTTCTTCACAAATAAATTGAAAAATAATTTCTCTGCTAGTTCACACATTTTAAAGATTAGAATCAAGTTTTGCGTAAAAAAAAACGTACCAACTCGGTGTCTAGCACGGCGAGTCGCTACGTTAGTGAAGCACTTTTCACAAACTTTTATCAGAACAGGAACCTGATAAAAACCAGTGAAAAACAACTTGTTTGTACTATATCACCATGAAGTTAGAAAAGCAATGATTAATTCATATTTTTTTCAATGAAAACGATTTCTCTAATGTCCCTTTAATATTTCCACGTCAATCGTGATTTTTTCCAGTGGTTCATCCATTAACCCTTGTTTTATCGAAGGTTCAGCCTGCCACTCCAAGGGTGACATTTCTAACAAGTCTAGTTGGTTTTCAATTGGAATCGCAAACTCATAAGTCAATCGAGTTCGTTTTTCAACTGACATCTCCATGTTAAATCGATCGATAACGGCCTCGTTTGTGTAAGGTTTTCCGTCGGGGTAAAATGCCTCTCTTAACTCCCGTAAATAGTTTTCTTGAGGAATTACTTTAAGAACACTTCCGTTCTCTCTCAAAACTCTGTGAAATTCCTTATAATGTGAAGGCGAAAAAATATTCAAAATAGTATCAAAGCTTTGATCTGAAAAAGGTAAATTTGTCAGATCTGCTACACACCAGAAAGCATCTAGCTTTTGATCTGTTGCCAAATACACGCCCTCCTTGGCCAAGTCAAAACCAATCGACACATCACTTGATTTCAAACGGTTTAATTCGGCTAAAAAACTACCTTCCCCACAGCCCACATCTAATAGTTTACCGGGAGTCACCCACTCAGCGAGCTGCTTAATAACCGGCTGATACATTCCTGAGCGAATCATTCGACCTCGTGGTAAAAACATCTCTTTGTCGTACTCTGTTTTTACTTGATGATCCAAAAAGTAAACCGTTCCTTTTTTTGAAAGATCGTACTGATGGTTATTTTTGCAAATCAGGTAATGTCTATCATGGGAAAAGTTTTCATGACATTTAGGACAACGAAACATAGCGTAGTTTTTTTCTAGAAATAAAGCACCGCGATCTATTTTCTTTAGCATTGATTCACTTCCTTTAGCAATATGATAGCATAGTTATTCCAAACCTTCTATGACTTATGCTACACTATGAGCATAGGAGGAATTACCATGATTAAAGAATTTTGTGCTGAAAACTTTACCCTGATTCCCGCAGCTGTTCAAGCTGGCGCTGGACGAATTGAATTATGTGACAACCTTGCTGTGGGAGGTACTACCCCTAGTTTAGGCGTTATTGAAGAAACATTAGCGTATGCTAACGAAAAACATATTCCAGTTATGACAATGATTCGACCTCGCGGTGGGAACTTTTGTTATAATGATTTGGAATTAAAGATAATGGAAACAGATTTGATTTATGCTAAAAATGCCGGAACCGATGGCGTAGTTTTTGGCTGTTTAACAGAAGAAAATGAGGTTGATGAAGAAGCTCTAGAAATTTTATTGGGAAACAGCATTGGATTGCAGACCACCTTCCATATGGCCTTTGATGAAATTCCCAAGGAAAAACAATTTGAGACGATCGACTGGTTTGTCAAATTAGGCATCGATCGAATTCTAAGTCACGGTGGTCCATTATCCCAACCGATTGGAGAAAACTTAGCTCACCTGAAAGAGTTAATTGACTATGCAAATGGTAGAATCACCATCTTTCCTGGAGGTGGTGTTACCTACAAAAATGTTGATAAAGTTAGCCAATTTCTAGGAATACAGGAAGCACATGGTACAAAAATTGTTTCCTTAGATTAGAAGATCAAATCGTTATTAAATGGCTTAAAAAACAAAGAAGCAGTGACTACTCCTCACTGCTTCTTTTCAATTGAATATATTTTTTTAACCGAAACAACCACTTCCAAGTTTTTAAACGTGTTCTTACAGGATAATTTCCTGACAGATAATCCTTGATTTGCTGCTTCTGATCTGGATGAATATTTAACGGAGGATTATGAATATCAAAAAAATTAGCTGCTGAATAAACAGGTGAATTTATTGGTTTCTGGGGTTGAGTCTCAACTTCCTTCGCCTTATAAACATAGGTAAGATCATCCATATATTCTTTAGTATAGATGCCAATTAAGTCTTGAATATCACTTAGTAAACCCAAATCTTCTGAAATTAAACGTTTCATTCCATTCCGTTCATTTTCATCATGAAACAGTTCTCCTCCAGGTAGTTCCCAAATAGGTAATCCCGGTCGTCTGACTAACAAAATCAAACCATTGCGAATAATAATAGCATAGGCTTTTTTCATTTTCTCACTACTTTCAGCATATGTCTCTTCCTTCTTTATCAAAACCAGAAAGCTTTTAACTTCCAATAAAATGCTCCATAAATAAACTAGCGATGTTAAAGTATATCAATACGCTCGTTAAATCACTAAGAGTAGTAATAAATGGACCACTAGCTACGGCAGGATCAAATCCTAACTTTTCCATTACCATTGGAATCAGACTACCAGCCAAATTAGCAACTGTTATAGCAGCTACCATCGCCGTCCCAATAACAAATCCTAATACAAAATTATGCTTCCATATCCCCACAATGATAAAAATAGTTGCTCCAGTTACTAACCCTGTTACTAGTCCGGTCAAAATCTCACCTATAATTAGCCTGCCGAAACCACTGTCTTTATCATCAGACATTGCTATTCGGCGAACAGCTACGGCTAATGACTGTGTCCCAGCGTTACCGGCGGTACCAGTGATTAAAGAAATAAAGACCGCTAAGATACTCGCTTTACTAACTAATGCTTCATAATGATTAATTAGACTTGCTGTCGTCATACCCAAAAACAATAAAGTAATTAACCATGGCAAACGTCGCGAAGCAGATTTTATAGGATTTTCATCAACTTCTTCGACATTGACCCCCGCTAAACCAGAATAGTCGCTGGCCGCTTCATCATCAATGACATCAATAATATCATCAACAGTGACGATTCCTAATAAGTGATCTTCATAATCAGTTACTGGTAAAGCTAGAAAATCATAATCACGGAACATCTGAGCGACATCCTCTTGGTCATCACCAACATGGACTGAAATAACCCGTTCACTCATTACTTCGGATACCATGGTGTCATCGTCATTAATGATTAAATCACGCAATGAAATAACTCCCACTAATTGATTTTCTGTGTTAACAACATATGTGTAGTAAATCGTTTCGGCAATTTGTGCTTCTTTTTTTAGGACATACATTGCTGAACGAACTGTTTGATTAGCAACAATCGAAACAAACTCAGTTGTCATGATTGAACCAGCTGTATCATCTTCATAATGCAAAAGTTCACGAATCTCATTTGCGTGCTCAGGTTCCATCAAGCTCAAATATTTCGCTACTTGCTTCTTGTCTAATTCATTAAAAATATCAACGGCATTGTCAGTATACATTTCAGAAAGCATATCAGCTGCGTAGCGTGGACGCATTTCTGATAAATATTCTTCTACATGCTCATCATCCTCTTCGATCACATCGAACATGTCAGCTAGTTCTTTAGGTGACATATAAGAATACACTAATTGACGTTCTTCACCATCGAGAGATTGATAGAATTGCCCCTGATCGTAAATATGCATCTCCAAAAAATGTTCACGAAAATCTTGAAGATCGTTTTTCTGCAGTTCACTTTTTAACTGTAAAAAATGGGCTTCTAATTCTTCTTGGTTTTCATCCATCTCTCTCACCTCACAGCTCTTTTGCGATTATCTCCATATCTTTTGCAAGCGGCAATGAAAATGCCAACATCTCCCCAGTAAAGGGGTGCTTGAAACTCAAGGCACAGCAATGCAAGGCCTGACGAGTTATCCCAAGGTCCATTCTTCCACCATATAATTCATCTCCCAGCAACGGGCACTCTACAGCGCTGAAATGAACCCTAATTTGGTGTGTTCTTCCAGTATGTAGTTGAATATCCACTAAAGCGATTTGTTTATTCCGTTCACTCAGCCAATATTCTGTTAAGGCACTTTGCCCAGACTCATCCGTCTTTCTTTTGATTAGAGAAGTCCGGTCTCTTAAAATTGGTAAATTAATCTGTCCGTGTTCACTCAAAGCAGCTATTTTACCAGAAACAAGTGCTTGATATTTTTTTATCAATGTTTTCTTTTGCAGCTCCTGATCTAATTTCGCATGAGCAAACCCGTGCTTTGCAAATAACATCAGGCCAGAAGTATCTTTATCCAATCTCGTCACAACGTGAACTACTTGATTTTTGTAGCCTTGCTTAACATAATAAGCTTTTACTCGATTAGCCATTGTTCCAGTTGGATGATATTGTGCTGGAATTGATGCGACACCTGGTGGTTTATTTACGATTAATAAATGATCATCTTCAAAGACAATCTCTATTGGCACATCATCTGCCAATAGAGTATCATGACCTTTTTCATCAGGAATCACAACAGTTACCTTATCATGGGATTTCAAAGAAAACAAGACGTTTTTTTCTTTGTTATTCACATAGATTTTTCCACCTTGAAACTTTATTTTTGCTAATAACTTTTTAGAGATTCCCTGCCTTTTTAAAAAGGTGCGAAGTAATAATGTATCCGCTTGATCATAAGTCCATTGAAATTCCACAAAATTAATCCTCTCGAATAAAGGCATCTTTTACCCGATGCCAAAAATGCATGTGTTTATAGGAGGCGAAGTGAATGCGTTCTTCAGCAATTTTATATTGAATAGAACGAATGCCTCCTCCGCTAACGTCTAACTGGTCAATCGTTACCATGTGTTTTCCATCGGTATTTAAAAAAATTTCTATCCATTCATCAGGACCAATGATGCTAGGCGACCCCAGCGTCCGAAATACACGATTATTCAATGAAGCAATTTCTGCCAGCTGCATTGCACTAATACTTGGATGCACTACCGCACCGCCAACACTTTTATTATATGCGGTTGACCCAGTAGGCGTTGAGATGGATAACCCATCACCTCTGAATCGTTCGAATAGTTCATCCTTTATATAGACGTCTGCTACCATTGTTCGATTGCCTTTGCGCACAGTTGATTCATTCATAGCTAAAAAGTGCTTATGACGGCCATCCTCAAAGTTAACCACTACATCTAATAAGGGATAGCTGACACTTTTATCCCGATCACTGCACAAACTATCTACCATTTCCTCTAATTCATAATCGCGCCAATCGGTATAAAAACCTAGATGTCCAGTGTGAACACCTAAAAATCTTACTGTATCTAATTTATGGCTGTACCGATGAAAGGCTGACAATAATGTTCCATCTCCACCAATGGTAATCACTAACTCTGGATCATGCTCAACAACAGTAAAATTATCATTTTTAGCCACTAACTTTAACAAGTCTTCATGAACCTTCAACGACTTTGCCTCATTATTGTGGATAATTCCTATTTTTAGCCGCATATTCCTCCCCTTCTTTCTTCTTTTTACGATATGAAAACAGATGCTGAGCTTCTTGTATTTCGTCCCGAATACTAGACATTTCTTCATCTAGTTGATAGGCAGCTTCAGCTGCTCGAAAAAGTCGTTCACTAATATCTTCAGGAATTTGCCCTTCATACTTGTAGTTTAAAGAATGTTCGATGGTAGCCCAAAAGTTCATCGCCAATGTTCGAATTTGAATTTCAGCCAATAACATTTTTTCACCGTCTAACATCTGAACTGGATATTCGATTACTAAATGGTAGGAGCGGTATCCACTAGCTTTTCGATTGGTTATATAATCACGTTCTTGTACGACATTCATATCTTTTCTATTGCGAATTACTTGAACCATGTGATGAATATCTTCGACAAATTGACACATAATGCGCATCCCAGCAATATCAGACATGTCCTCTTCTAACCGGTCTAAAGATATTCCTCGTAATTTCGCTTTATTCAAAATACTGTCAACTGGCTTCACTCTGCCGGTCACAAACTCGATTGGCACATGTTCTCCTTGTTCACGATATTGTGTTCTTAAGCCTCTTAGCTTAATTTTCAGTTCAGCCACAGCTAATTCATACGGTGCAAGAAAAATTTCCCAGTTTCTTTCCATTAAAATTCCCTCGCTTTTCTTTCCATTCTTTCCTATCTTATCACAAACTATCCGTTAGCAAAAATGACTAGTTCAATCCCAAAAACTGCAAATTCTATATTTTTCTTGATTAATGGATAAACTTCATTTAAATATTTGACGGCACCGTGTAACATGTGTCAATATACCTTTGTATTAGTCAAATTTTAGAATAGAGTGTACAATGATAATGAACGAATCAATTGAAATAGAATACAAAACGATGCTTACGCAGCAAGAATATCTACAATTGATGACATACTACCAGTTGACTTCCTCTCATTTGGTTACTCAGACCAATCTTTATTTTGACACATCAGATTTTCAATTGAAAGAGAAAAATATGGGATTGCGAATCCGATATTTTGATTCTGACGCTGAAGCAACTTTGAAAATTCCTCAGCAAGTTGGATTATTGGAAGTAACAGATGATATTGAACTATCTGAAGCAAAAAAAGCAATTGAAACTGGTCGGTTTCCAAAAAGTGCTCAACAAATTTTTAATGTCTTAAACAAAGAGGGTATTTCTTGTAATTTGTTGGGTTTGATTGGCCGTTTAGTTACGAAACGCGCAGAAATAATTATACCTGAAGGAAAACTGGCTCTTGATGAAAATTGGTATAGAAACCAGCATGATTTTGAATTAGAACTAGAGGTACAAGATAGCGGAAAAAAAGAAACAGACTTTCTTGTACTATTGAAACAATTTAATATTCCTTATCGACCAGCTAAGAACAAGATTGTTCGTGCGATAACCATAAGGAAATAAATGTGAGGAGGAAGTCTCTTGATTGAGATTTATTTATTTATCAATCCTATTGGCGGCCGTTGCTTGTCCATTGAAAAGCAAATAACTGAGTTGATGAAAAAGAATGATCTAAAAATCCAGTTACGGCTCATTCCATTAATGAATTTACATACAATATCTGACCTTTTAACTATAGAGGGCATATCCAAAAGAGATATACACAAACGCAATAAACTCTCAGATGTTATTTATTCTGCTTCTTTAGATGTCAAGGCTGCTCAATTACAAGGAAAAAAACGTGGACGTATTTTCTTGATGAAGTTGCAAGAAGAATTAGCTAAAAAAAGAACTCCCTATTCCAAAGAATTAGTGCATCGGTTATTTTCAGAGACTGGTGGAGATATGGAAACTTTTGTGGAAGATCGTTCTTCTGATTTAGTAAAAGAACTTTTCATAGCAGATCAGCAAATTGCTAAAGATATGGATATTACAAAGCATCCGACTGCCGTTATTTATAATTGTGTAACCGATTCAGGAACTGGTGTACGAGTAGAAGGTTGCAGTGCAATTAAATATGTTATAAATGCTTGTAAGTCACGTAGTTCCATGTTGCAATTCTTTAAAAGTCAGGAAAATAGTGTAAACTTTAATCAAGATTTTCCAGATGATCATCTTTCACTAATTTAAAACTAGACGTTCAAGGAAAGATATTTCCCTTAAACGTCTAGTTTTTTTATCTTTTCATATTGATTAGGTTCTTATTTTTGTAAAAACTTCATAATGATCTTTTTGGAATACACCCTTTTATTTCTTTTCTCATAAGACAAAAAAGATTGAGAGAAACTCCATTTCTGTAGTTTCTCTCAATCTTTTTTTAATCGTTATTCAATATTAGCACTTTTTAAGATGCATACAACTTAACTACGTGTTCTTCAATTGTCGAACTAAATCTTCTAACTCATCAAGTCGCAAAGCAAAGATACCCATTGCATCTTCAATATAGTTAGCTTTTGTCATATCCACACCAGCTTTTTTCATTACTTCAATCGGATAATCACTACTTCCAGATTTCAAATAAGCCAAATATTTTTCTAAAGCCTCTGGCTCATGATTGACAATTTTAGTTGCCAATGCGTTTGCTGCTGAAAAACCAGTTGCATATTGATAAACATAGTAATTGTAATAAAAGTGAGGGATACGTGACCATTCATACTGAATTTCTTCATCACTGCTAACAATCGGTCCATAGTATTTTTGATTTAATTCTTTATAGTAGGTACTTAAATGTTCGCTAGTTAAAGGAACCCCTTTTGCATCTTCAGTATGAATAAAATGTTCAAACTCAGCAAACTGTGTTTGTCTGAAAATTGTACCTTTAAAACCATCCAAATAATGATTAATAATATACGCACGTATTTTAGGATCTTTTTCGGTTTCAAGTAAATAGCTAGTTAAAATATTCTCGTTAGTCGTAGAAGCAATTTCAGCTAAAAAGATCGAATAATCTCCATAAACATAAGGTTGATTATTTCGAGTAAAATGACTGTGTACACTATGTCCCATTTCGTGAACCAGAGTGTACAATTCATCTAAGCGATCATGCCAATTCAATAGAATGTATGGTTGTGTGTCATAAGCTCCCGATGAATAGGCCCCGCTGCGTTTTCCTTGATTCTCTACAACATCAATCCATCGTTCTTCAAAAGCTTTTTCTACAATCTCTAAGTATTCATTTCCTAAAGGTTTTAGAGCTAGTAAAACTTGTTGTTTAGCTTCTTCATAAGTAAACTTAATCGGCGCCTCAGCTAAAAGAGGTGTATACATATCATACATATGCAATTCTTCTAATCCTAACAATTCTTTGCGCAATTCTACATATCGATGAAGCAATGGCAAATACTGGTTAACAACTAACACCAAAGTGTCGTATACATCTTCTGGGATGTGATTATTCGTTAAAGCAGCTGCACGGGCGGAAGAATATCCTCGTACCTTCGCTTTATAGTTATGGCTTTTCACGTGGGTACTTAGCGTAGTTGCTAATGTGTTTTTAAATTGCTTGTAAACAGTGTACAAAGCTTTAAAGGCTGCTTGCCGTACATCACGATTCGTACTTTCCATCAGCTGACCATAAACACCATGAGTTAGCTGCACAGCTTCACCATTCTCGTTTTGAACAATTGGGAATGTTAAATCTGCATTGTTCATTACAGAGAAGATGTCCGCCGAACTGCCAAAAATTTCACTAGCCCCTGCCAAAAGAGCCTCTTGTTCTGCAGGTAAAATATGCGCTCTTTGAGAAAGAATCTGCTCAATAAAATGACGATAGATAGATAAAGCTGGCTCAGCTTCAAAAAAACTCCAAATGGTTTGATCGGATAGTGATAGTACTTCTGGCTCAAACCAGCTGACAGCTTCACTTGTTTGAGCTATTAAACTTGAAGCACGCGCATACAGAGCTTGGTATTTAGTATTTGCTGTATCTTGATCATTTTTTAAATGTGCATATACGTAAATTACTTCCGCCTTACGATAGATATCCAGTACATATTCAATTCCTGCTAAAAATGCCTGAGCGTTTTCTTTTAAAGTTCCTTGGATCTTTTCAGCAGCTTGCAATTCTTTTGATAAAAACTCAAATTCCACTTCAAATTCTGCTTCATTTGCAAATATCTTTGTTAAATCCCATGTCAAATCCACAGGAACCTCTTCACGTTTTGGTAATTGTTTTGCTTCAGTCATATCATCGCTCCCATCTTTTTGCCTTATCTTAACATATTTTACTGAAAAAAATAACTGGTTACATTTAAAGATTTCTGTCATCCTTTCAAAACGAGACGGCGTGTTTCTGACATGAGAGCAGCTATCATTTTTTCTTCATTAATTCGAGGAAAGTGCCAAGTGAACTTATTCTCTGCATAGAATTTTTCAAAACGTTGAATCACGGATACTGGTTTATCTGGACTTAAAGAATAAAGATAGCGAAAAATAATATAAGTCTCATTGTAAAGAAAGGAATATTGACTGGGTAAATACATCCAATCTGGCAAATGAAGCAAGTGCTGATTTTGCTGGTACAAAAATTGCTGTAAAGGTTTTATTCCTTGGTCAAAGGAGACTAGCTTGTTTGCTAAAAATCTTTTCTTATTTTGGATTTGTTGATCGCCATATTTAATTGCTAGTTTATCTTTTGTCACAATTTGCTTAACCTCTAATAACGGTTTTGAATAAAATGGAAAAGTATTTTTTGTGTAATAGTAGTGTTGATCTATTTTCTTAATATGACTAAGTAAGTAAATTCCTTTAAAATCAATCAACCATAAATGAAATCCATTCTGTTGGTCATACGAGCAAAAATGCTTTTGTAAAGTACTCCAATTTTTTTTAGGCCATAAATTTGGACCCAATAGCCACCAATCTCGGTAATTACCGCTTTGATATCCAGCAAAGCGTTGAATTAAGCGAGAAATTTTCAATGAGGAACATTGTATTTCTACAGCTGTACGATTTTGTAGCAAATCTGGTCGCTGCTTTAACTCAGGAAGCGGTTTTTCCAATTCCCAGTTTTCGCCGCACGAATAACCACTATGCAAAAAAAGTTGTTTCAATTTTAAATGTTCTTGTGTTTCACCTTCACTTAACCCTTCACAGTTTGTTTTTTTTCGATGAGCAAAATGAGGTATTTTTATCGTTCCTTGTTTGCAAATCAGTTGATCGCCACAATCTGGACAATAATAATTTTCTTTTGGCGAATAGTGTTTAACCGAAACCAATTGATTTTCCTTATTATATGCAAACAGCATATTTATCACCCCGTAGGTAATATACGCAAAAAAAAGAAGCCCTGTTCAGGCTTCTTAAACGAAATATTTCCGGGTGATTTCTATCGCATCTTTTTGCATTAATAAAGTACCGTATTCTTCTAAAAACTCTGGTGTTACTTGTGTATCTTCAGCATATTCTAGCACTTCAGCCACAACGTCTGAAATTGACGATTCTCCGTAAGTTTCTGGATCAAAATACAGTTGAAGATAATACATTTTATCGTACTGATACAAGTCACTCCAAGCCTCATCCAAAAAGGAATAGCTAGCTAATTCAATCATGTTTTCAAAATCGTTGAGTTTGAAAACACGTAAACGACCAATCTCAGCATTTTCGGGTGTTACATTTTGAGAAGCAAGAATCTGCTGACGAATTAATTGATCAAGGTCATTCGTTTCAAAATCACCTGGATCAGAAAACTTATTCAAATCATCTTGGGTAAGATTTTTACTAATGAATAATTCCAGTCCATCATTTTTAGGCAATACTTGAAAAGTAACGGCTTCGCTACTCTTGAATTCATCTTCAATGTCAACTTCTTCTAAAATACTGTAAAAGAAGGACTCAATTTCGCGATGATTTCCAAGAAGATCTAAAAAAGTAATCCCTCGTTCTGCCAAATCATCACTGCCGATCATCACTCGAATGGTGTTTTCATTGATGTGTTCCATTTCCATCTAAGCACACCTCATTTCAAATAGGTAGGTTATATGTTCATTGTAACCGATTGGCAGCAAAAGTAAAGAAAGCAATCAGAATTTATCAAGTCTTTAAAAATAAATTTTGGGATTTACCTCTTTTTCTTTAGAAAATTTTTTCTCAAAGGAAACACTGGCCATTCAACTATCATTGTCAATATAGAATAAAAAATTGATTTTCGAACATCGGCTGCTAGGTCGCTATTTTATTTCTAGCTTTTCGTTCTCGATATTTTGATTTTATCATCTCATATTGTGGCGTATATCAATAATCCTCTGATAGACCAATCAATCTTCGCTAGTCATTTCTGAGATGACGACGTGGTCAAATAGTAGTTTCCAGCCCTACAGCCTTATGCCTTATTCTTTTCACAAAATCTAAGATATTTAGCCACCGTCACTTTCGTAGAGAAATGCATGTTTTATAGATTTGTCATATTTTCAGCATAGCTTTCTTTCTCAGGTCATGTTCCAATGGATAAAATTACTTTTCTATGTTTTCGTCCTTTAGAAAATTTTTAATGATGAAATTCTAGAAAATTAATTCCTTCTGACTCATCCTAAAAATTGACTAAGCGACTTTTTTCCGTACTTATTTCCAGTTTCCTTTTTTTGATTCTATTTAGAAAACGAATGCTTTTCAGAGATTCAGCCAGCGAATTTCGTCGCAAACTATCTGATAACTATTGAGAATTTTTGTACTTACTCAAACTAGCCTCTCATCAGTTAGCAAATAACACTTGCTGGTCAAGCGAAATAAAAAACCTCGCAAATCAGCGAGGTTTCTTTTATAGTCCGGCCATAAGTTGTGCCTGTCGTAATTCATATTGTCTTACATCACGAGGTAAAAAGCGGCGAATTTCGTCTTCATTAAATCCTACTTGCAATCTTTTGTCATCAATCATGATTGGTCGTCTAAGTAGACCTGGATTTTCTTTCACTAGACTCAATAAATCTTTTAAAGACAATTCGTCTAGATCCATGTTCAACTTTTGAAAAACCTTCGAGCGAGTAGAAATAATCTCCTCTGTCCCATCCTCAGTCATTTGCAAAATATCTTTTAATTCTTCAATGGTTAAAGGTTCAGAGAATATATTTCTTTCCACAAATGGAATCTCATGTTCCTGCAGCCAAGCACGTGCTTTCCGACATGATGTGCAACTAGGGGAAGTATATAGTGTCAACATACATGTATCACTCCTTTTCTTGACTAAAATGATTTTGTAACAGAAGGTTTTGTGTCTCTTCTATCTGATTCCTATTATACAGAAAAAACGTAACAAAAAAAAGTGGGTTAAACAACAATGTTTATAAATAATACCGTTATTTAATTTTTCATTTTGTGTCCCCCTTGCTTGAGCAAGCTTCAGCTCACTATACAGCTTCATCAAAATCCTCTATCAATAATTTAATGATATCCACTAAAATCAAAAACTCTATTACCAAACATCTTTAGGCATTTACAACTCTATATAAAAATAAAAAAAAAGACTTTCTAAAATACATATCAAGATCATTTCAAACACAATTTTAGAGCTTGAAACGCTATTAAATCACGGTTTCTATTATGATCACTGAATGATTATATAATTAAAATTTAATATAAAAAAACTTTCAGAAAGAAAAAATCAAAATCTTTTAGATTCTAAAAGCTACTTCTATTTCAAATATCTTTGCTCAAATTGGATATATTGATAGATGTAGTTTGCTCAAAAAAAAGCGAATTCTTACTTCTATTTCCCTTATCAAACGATTAGGAAATGGTTACTCTTCAATAGTATACTTTTCTCAATCATTATTTTTTTCTAGCTGATTTTTTTTGATTGGCAAACACCTATGTTTTTTTTGTCAAAAATCACAAAAAAATAAGATAACAATGGTTCTTTAACGATTCTTTAGCACCTATTTAAAGAGATTTTAAGAGCAAATAATTAGAGAAATTTCGCAATACTGATATTACAATGATAAAAAGATGAGATATACTAATATTTTCGGAGTTCACCTTTATAAAAATTATTTTACCTTTTACCTAAAGCTTGTTTTAGATAATAACGACCACTAAATCTTAAAACTATTTCAATATCTGGTGAAGTCTTTTGTTAAAAAAATCTTAAGTACGATTAAAGCTTCCTGGAAAAGGAAAAATAGTTGCAGTTCTATTACACTGCAACTATTCCAGTCCCACTATTCACCAATACTTAAGATCATCCGGATATCATCTTCAGTAAGTTTATTAACTTGCTCTTCGTTACCTTGGATTACCTTTTGGAACAATTCACGTTTTTCTTTCTGCAACTCATTCATACGTTCCTCAATTGTTCCTTCAGCAATCATACGCCAAACCTCAACTACTTTTTTCTGACCAATTCTGTGTGCACGGCCAGCCGCCTGTTCCTCAACCGCTGGATTCCACCATAAGTCATATAGAATTACTGTGTCTGCACCAGTCAGATTTAAACCTGTGCCTCCTGCTTTTAATGAAATCAAGAAGATATCTTTTTCTCCTTGATTAAAAGCATCTACCATAGTCAGTCGATCTTTCACCTTCGTACTTCCTCTTAAGTAAAAACTAGAAATGCCAATAGCATTTAATTCTTCTTCTAAAATAGATAACATACCGGTAAATTGTGAAAAAAGTAGTACACGCCGTCCATTTTCTTTGGCTGCCTGAATGAGGTCCTTAACTTGTTCAAGTTTACCTGAACCTCCATGATAATCTTCCATAAACAAACGTGGATCATCACAAATTTGTCTCAAACGAGTTAAACCAGCTAAAATACTTACCCGCTGCTTCCTAAACGTGGCGGAGTCCATTTGATCAACTTCTTGTCTCATTCGTTTTAGATAAGCTAAGTAAACTGTTTTTTGCTCTTCCATTAGACTGCTCAAAATATTTGATTCAATACGTTCAGGAAGATCCTGCAAGACAGTATCCTTATCCCTCCGTAAAACAAATGGTTGGATCATTCGGGCAATTTCTGATACTTGCATTTGTCGAAAACGGCTAATCGCTGGAAAGAATCCAGGCATTACCGTTTGAAACAAAGCCCAAAGCTCTTCTAAATTATTCTCTATCGGTGTCCCACTTAATGCAAAACGATTAGGGATATCTAATTGTCTTAACGCATGAGAAGTTTTCGTAGCTGCATTTTTGACCATTTGTGCTTCATCTAAAATCATATACTGATAATGCTGTTTCGAATGTAGATCAATGTCTTGTCTCAAGCTAGCATAAGAAGTAATTACAATTTCTAGTTCTTGATTCAATTGTGTTTCCCGCTCCAAACGATTGCCTGAAACAACTACTGTTTTCAAATCAGGAGCAAACTTTTTCATCTCAGCTTGCCAATTGTAGACTAAACTAGCTGGTGCCACTACTACTACCTTAATAGGTTTTAGTTGCTTTTCAGCTAATAAAAAGGTGATTACCTGTAATGTCTTTCCTAGCCCCATTTCATCAGCCAAGATACCGCCAAATCCATAATCGCTGAGCATCTTCAACCAACGATAACCAATTTCCTGATAAGGTCGCAAAGTTGCATTCAAGTTGGTAGGAAGTTTCACTGGATAATCTTCTGGATGAGTTAGATCCTGAACCATCTTTTGAAAACCTTCACTAAATTGAGTTTGAGGATTGTTTTTTAAGCGCTCTTCCAATAGAATTCCTTGACTCTTCGGTAAACGAATTACACCATTCTCTGAATTCAAGCGTTCTCTTAGCTGACCGATGATCTCACTGGTTTCTCGAAACGCATCTGAATCAAATGAAAGAATTTCGCCATTGTCTAACGTATAAAACTGATCCTTTCTCAAAAGACTAGACAGTACATTATCGATTTCGGAATCATTAATACCTGTGACATCGAAACGAATATCTAGCCAAGAACCTTTCTGATCCACCTCTAAAGTAGGTTGAAATTCCTGTCCATCTAAGAACAACTGACGAAGCTTTTTACCCATCTTAACTTCTGCTAATTGTCTAAACGCGTTAACTTCTACTCGAAAAAATCGATACAAGCCTTCTTGAGTTGGTATAGGTTTTTCAAAACCCGTATCAATTACTTTATATTGGAATTTCTCAAATAACTCTAAAAGATACTGCTCACTTTTTCGGTCACGTAATATTTCCACCTGATCTGGTAAAGCAGGTTGATGAGCTTCATTAGTAGTAAAGTGGATTTTCCCATAATGAAATTCGACTTCAACACGAATCATCCCTTTAATTTTACGAAAGATGACTACTGATTTTAAAGGATCACTTTTTATCATTGCAGATACTTCATCTGCTACAATAACCTGTCCTATTTTTCTAAGAAAAGGAAATACCTCGCTAAATAATGGTGAAAGCTGGCTTTGTTTGAACGTAATTACTGGCTCTTTTAACCGTTTCAGCAGCTGTTTCATAGTTATATAGGTTTCCTGTTGTTCATGGGTAAGGATGTAGTAGTGATTTCCAACAAATCCTAAGAAATAATTACTAAAATATGCAGTAAAATCATCTTCAATAGTAAAAACAAAAGCATTTTCTTTTTTCATTAATTGAAAAGTCAGTGGTAATTCTGTACCTTCCTTAAGCTGATGATAGCTTTTTTCATTCAGGTTAACTGTTAGATTTCCTGTTTGTTCCATATTAGTCAGTAATTCCTGAATTCGATGAACTGGCAATAATAAATACCGCTTATCTAACTTGCCTTTAACTTGCAACCCTGCCTTGCCTAAAAGCTGATAAGTTTCACTTACACCCACAAGATCTTCAATAATATCCCGACATTTTGGATCAAAAGCCCCTGCTTCAATTTGAAACCGATATTGTTTATTGATCGTGTACACAGAATCAGTTTGATAAGCATGTAAAAAATCATAAAGGTTTTTTACAATATAACTGCGTCGATTTACACGGCTTCCTAAACGAAGAGATACTGCTAGTACATCCAATTCTGGATGATAAGGGTTTGTGGGAATGGGTTCTACCACAAATTCTACAAATAATGGCTGAATAGGCAATGCATCTTTTTCTAAGCGTGCGAATCCTTGATTTAATAAGTCTGCAAACGAAATAGAACTTTCTTTAGGTTTAGGCAATACAGTTTCAGGCTTAATCACTCTGGATAGACCTTGCTCACGCAAATATAGCTCGACGGCTACCGTGTGTTTACAATATCCATGTTCCTCCCAATAAGGACACTCACATAAATCATTTTCTTTTCCGCTACCGTCTAAATCGACTAAATAAAGTTCACTACCTAAAACTTCACCATGCCATACACGTCGAGCTGGATCTGCTGAAACCGAAAGTACACGCCCTTCTTTTAAATACGTTCTTCCGCGTTCAATAACCTTTTCTGGAATACTCCATCTCATTAGTGTCTCTCCCATCCTTCTAGTTGATAATGAATCGTACTTTGGCCAGTTCCAGTCGTTTGTACAATAACCTGTTGTGGAATTCGTTCTTTCAATTCCCTGACATGACTGATTATTCCAATCATACGACCTTGACTTTCTATTCCTTCAAGTGCACTCACAGCCATTTCCAAAGCTTCTTCATCTAGTGAGCCAAAACCTTCGTCAATAAACAATGTTTCCATAGCAATCCCACCAGACTGGTTCTGAATAACTTCAGCCAATCCTAAAGCTAAGGCCAAAGCCGCTATAAAACTTTCACCACCCGATAACGTATGTGCACTTCGGCTAGCCCCAGTATTATCATCAAAAATATTAATTTCTAGCCCTGTGTTCCCTTTAGAACGACCAATTTGCTGATTTAATTCAAATTGGTAACGTCCATTGGTTAACACAGCTAATTGTTGATTAGCTGCTTGCAAGACTTCATTTAGATACCATTGCAGAACAAAGCGTTCCAAGCTGATTTTAGCAGAATTATCACCATTCATTGTTTGATACAGCTCAGTTAGCTCACTCAGTTCCTCTAACTGGCTGCTGCTCATTTGATGCAATTCTTCGATTTTGCAAATAATTTCTTCCAACTGCTTTAATTGTAAATCTTTTTGATAAAAAGCTTCTTGCATCTCATGGAAGATTTCTTCTGCTTTGACTGCATTTTCTTTCAAAGGTTCTAAATTTGGGCATTCTTGACCTGCTAGAGCCTTTTCCAATTGTTTCAATCGATCTTGAACTAATAGTTGAGCATTGTCAAAAGCTTTTATTTGTTCCTCCAGCTCATGAAAATCTTCAGGATCAATATGTTGCTTTTCAACTGATAATAGGTCGACATTAGCTTTTTGAAGAGCCTCAAAAAAGTCTGCTTTTTTTTGTTCATACTCTCTTTTCAGCAATTCGTCTTGAGTCATTAATTGTTGCTGACTTTCTGCTAAACGAACATTTTCAGTATTTATAAATTGTTCTTCTTTCTGATGTTTAACTACTAGCATCTGTCTATCCGCTATCTCAATTCCCAGCTTTTTAATGCCTTTCTCTAATTCCGCAGATTGCCAGCTTTTCGCCTGCTCCTCCGCCACTTGAAGACGTCCTGCTAGTAGCTGAAGCTGACTGTCAGCTTGTCTTAGCGCATTGCTTGATTCCTCGTAATCTGTTTGCAAACCTTCTTTGCGTATTTCCAACTTCAGAACTTCTTGCTTAGCAGAAGAAATCGTTGTCAGTTCTTGGCTCGTTATCGCTTGCTTTTCCTTTATATGTGTCTGGATATCTTCTAATTGCTGACCAAAACTTTCGTCGTAATAAGCTTGGATATTTTTAGCAAGTAAGTCAACTTCCTGCTGGAGATACTCTGTTTCTTTCGTATACTTTTGATTAGCAATATCGTATTTTTTTGTGTTTATTCGTAAGTCATGTTCAGCGGTTTCTTTTTGAATCTGAAGCTGTTTTACATTTTCTTCAGCTTCTTCTAACTCGATTTGAAGCTTCAGTAATTCATCACTAGACACAACCTCTCCAATTGCAGGATTGGGATGCTCTAATGATCCACATACTGGACAAGGTTCACCTGAAAGCAGCTCTTGACTTAACCGAACAATTTCCATACTAGCCCAGCGACTTTTCCGTTTCTTGTTTTCAGCCGTTTGAGCAGTCAAGTCATTACTGGCCTGACTAATTTTATTCGTAAGAACCGCTAGCTGAATTTGCTGGTCTTCAATCGATTCTTCTTCCTGATCCAGCTGCCGCTGCTTCTGTATTAATTGTTCAATTTGTTGTTGATATTGAATTTCCTGATAACGTCTATCCTGCCAAAACGCCTCATTAGCTTGTTTCTTTCTCAAATCGACAAGTTGTTTTTGTAATTCGTCAATAGCAACAGCAATACCATCATGAGCTTTTTGAATTCCTTTTTTTAGTTCCCGCTGCTTCTCTTTTTGTTTCTCCAATTCCTCTTTTTGGATGACAAAGGGTAAAGCTTTCTTCCACTCTTGACATTTTAATTCCTTAAGTGCCCATTCTTCTTTTTCTTTTTCAAGCTTCTCATTCTGTTGGGTCCAGCTTTGCTGTCGTACAGACAATTCCTGTAACGCTACACGGACTTGCTCCATTCGTTGTTTCAATTCTTGAGAGTCATTTTCCAATTCTTTCAATCTTGTATACAGCGGCATTAGGTGCTGTATTTTTTTACCTTTATCAAGCTGCTTACGTTGCTCATTTATAGCCGCTTCTTGTTTTTCATACAGATTTACTTCTTTTCTCGCTTTTTCAAATTCTTGGAACTTGATGGTCAGCTGTTCAGCTTTCGTCAGTAAATCTCGTTGTTTCTCATATTGGGATTTTGTCACGGACACTCTTTTATTCATTTTTTGCAGAACAAGCTGTTCATGCGTTAGATAATTTCGAGCATTCATTAATGATTCCTGATAAGTTGATCCCTTTTCGGTTACAACTTGTTGAAACAGTTGATCAATTCGAACTAAAATTTCGTTGACATCTTTTTCTAATTCTTGTTTTTTGACCTTTAAATTTTCAGTAAAGGTACGATAGATGGCCGTTCCAAAAAGGCTGCGCAACACTGCTTCTTTTTCAGAACTATTAGCTACTAAAAACGTACGAAATTCACCCTGTGGCAACATAGCTATTTGCCTGAATTGATCTTTGTTTAGATGCAGCATACCATAAATCATATCACCCACAGGTTCTACTTTTTGATACGCTTCAACTTCTTTTCCATCATCATCTAAAATCACCAATTGTACTTTTTGATTTTTAGTAGTCTCACCTTTACCATTTTTCTTTTGTACAATTTGCTTGGGAGAGCGCTCTATCACAAATTGACGTCCCTGATGTTCAAAAAAGAAACGAACGCGGGTTTCTTCTGTTGGTTCGGCGAAGGTAGATCGGATTTCATTAGCATTTCTTATTCCCCCGGAAGCGTCACCAAAAAGCGCAAAAGTAATCGCATCGAAAATAGTCGTTTTTCCCGCACCAGTTTTTCCACTAATTAGAAAAAGCGGTGTTTCAAGAAAATGCTCAAAATTTACTTCTTCATGAAGAAACGGCCCGAAATTCTCCATAATAATTCTTTTAGGAAGCATCTGACTCACCTCCATTTTTTACCAATTGATGGATTGTCTGTTCAATCCATTTTTTCTGTCTTTCTGTTGGCGCAACTTGAACAATTGAAGTGAAAAATTCTTCTGTTAATTCAATAGGCGTCTTTTCCTTTAGTTTTTTTATAGCAGATTGCTGACTATTTTCTCGTCCATTTAAGCGTCCTACCTGCAAAACCTTTGGGTAAACTTTCCTTAATTGATTCATCATATTAGGAATAATCGACCGATCCTCTAAAAGAAAAGAAAAATAATTTTCACGATTTAATTGCTGATAAGTATCTGGAGTTAAAAAATATTCAAAGGTTCCTTGAAGTTCCTGCATCTCTCTAAGCGGCTCTAATTCGATAAACTTGAGATTCAACTGACTTTCAGTTTCTACCAGCCATACGCCCTTCTTCTGTTCTTTTTCTGAAAGAGAATATTTTAATGGCGACCCACTATAGCGAGCATTTGGTAAATTTAAAGCATTTTTATTATGCAAGTGTCCAAGTGCAACATAGGTGAAATCTTCCAGAAGAACGCCGTTTATTCCATCCAATCCTCCAACTTCTACTTTTGTTTCAGAGTCTGTTCGGCTACTGCCGGAAACAAAAAAATGGCTTACCAATACTTGCTTATACTTAGGGTCAAACTGTTTCTTTATTTTTTCGATTACAATCGGCATTGCATCATGAATAGAACGAATCGAAGAATCCTCAAAATGAATTCGCGCATCAACAGGTTCAAAATATGGTAGTAAGAAAAATGCCGTATTTCCCATAACAATCGGTTCAAAAGCTTGGTCTAATCGTGTATGTAAATGGAAATTTGATTGTGCAAACCAAGGTGCTCCAGTAGCTAGCCGTGTTGCACTATCGTGGTTACCTGAAATTGCTAATAATGGAATCCCAGCAGTTAAGTTTATCTCAGCAATTGTCTGATTTAACAATCGTACTCCTTCTTCAGAAGGAATTGAGCGATCATATAAATCACCAGCTATGACAATTGCGTCAACCTTCTCAGTCTTAGCAATTGTCAATATTTGCTTAATAATATGAGCTTGGTCTTCTAACAAATCATATCCATGCAATTTTTTTCCAATGTGCCAATCTGCAGTATGTAAAAACCTCACAAAATCACCTTTTCTAAATAAGTCCTTCCTACAAGTATAACATGAGTCTATCTTTTTTTCCGCTGTTGTTGCTAAAGAGTTAAGCTGCTCTATTTAAAAAGATAACTCTCTTTTTTTCATTGAGGCTATCATTTTTATTTTAAATAAGATAGGATAAAACTAGTTGTATTTTTGAAAATCTAGGGGGACTATTATGCCGATTGGAATATTTATCAACTCTGCATCAATTATTTTAGGAGGTTTGGCTGGAGGTTTTTTAGGCCATCTTTTGTCTGAAAAATTCAAAGAAGAGATTCAATTAATTTTTGGTCTGTGTGCCTTGGCGATGGGAATTCCAGCGATTACACAAACAGCAAATCTTCCAGCAGTGATTTTATCAGTGATTTTGGGTACTTCTTTAGGAATGTTCTTACATCTAGAGAAGAAAATTGAGCATGCGGCAGACTTAATGCAGCGACCAGTAAACAAACTATTTCCACAAGAACATTTGTCAATTCCACATGAGGAGTTTGTTCGAGGATTGGTAACTATCATCGTGCTATTCTGTGCTAGTGGTACAGGTATCTATGGAAGTTTAGATGCTGGTATGACGGGTGAACATACTATTCTCATTGCTAAATCTATTCTAGATTTCTTTACAGCAGCCATTTTTGCTTGTAACTTGGGATATGTCGTTTCTGTGATTGCTATCCCTCAATTTATCATTTTCCTGTCACTATTCTTATTTGCTGGAATCATTCTTCCCTTAACTACTCCTGAAATGATTCTAGATTTTCGTTCATGTGGAGGATTATTAATTGTAGCAACATCTTTCCGTATGATTCGTGTGAAAATGTTTCCTACAGCTGATATGATTCCTTCGATGATTTTAGTTATGCCCCTCAGTTGGATTTGGAGTAGCGTCTTTTTACCATTGCTATAGCAAAAAACATACCGATTGGGAAATATCAATCGGCATGTTTAATTAATCTTTATTCTTTTTACTTGGTATATACTTATAATCTGGATTGATTTCATTATCAAGATTATCAAATGCCTGCTGAACACGTACCTCAATCTTTGCTAATCCTTCTTTGTCCAGCTTCTTAATATCGCTTACGTCTATCGGTTCACCATAACGAACGTAGACCGGCTTGCGTTTGAATAACTCAGAAAATTTCAACGGTCCTTGATAGACACAAGGCACAATTTTCACTTTGGCTAAACGAGAAATCAGTGCCATTCCGCCTTTTAGTTCAGTGGAGTGGCGTGTGCCACTAGGAAACATAATCAAACTTTTATCAGAATCCTTTAAAAGCTTCACTGGTTTTTTTACAACACTCGGTCCTGGCTTATCTCGGTTCACAGGAAAAGCATTTAAATGAACTAAGAAAAACCGTAGAATTGGATTTTTAAATAACTCTTCCTTTGCCATAAAACAAAATTGTTTTGGTGAAGCTCCCAACGCCATATATATAGGGTCCCACCATGTACGATGAGGAGCTACTAATATATAGTTTTCTTCATTAGGTAAAGCTGCTTGATTCTGATAATGAGCGTTTCCGTTAATAATTGCCAACAGGACGCGTACAACGCCGCGAATAAATTTGAAAAACATCTTTTCTTCCTTTCGGTTTTCTATCATAGTTAAACGTAGTATAATACATGCGCACGCTTTTTTTAAGGGGGTATAAGTAAATGTTAAACAATGGAGAACGAATTGACCAGCTTTATGCAGAAGATATTCAAATTATTCAAAGTTCTGAAGTTTTTTCATTTTCTTTAGATGCAGTCCTTTTAGCCAATTTCCCAAGAATTCCCAAGCGCGGAAGAATTATGGACTTATGTGCTGGGAATGGTGCAGTAGGGCTCTTCATTAGTAAAAGGACAACTGCTCATATTGATCAGGTTGAACTACAGCCTCGTTTGGCAGATATGGGTAGACGAAGTATTCAATTAAATCAATTGGATCATCAAATGAACATGCATACATTGGACTTGAAGAATACTTTTTCTAAATTCCAACCTGATTCAATTGACTTAGTTGTGTGTAATCCACCCTATTTTAAAGAGCTTCCCACCAGCAAAAAAAATCCAAATCCTTATCTTGCTGCTGCTCGTCATGAAATTCATGCTACTCTTGAAGATGTTATCTCCGTATCATCACGTTTGTTAAAAATGAATGGTCATTTTGCGATCGTCCATCGTCCTGATCGCTTTTTAGAGATTATTGATTGTCTGCGGAGCTATCATATTGCTCCAAAAAGAATTCAATTTGTTTATCCAAAGGAAGGGAAAGAAGCGAATATTTTGCTTATTGAAGGAATTAAACATGGAAAAAATGAAGGACTACGGTTTTTACCACCCCTATTAACTTATGATGTTCAAGGTAATTATACTAAACCGATCAAGGAGATGCTTTATGGTCGCAGCTAATCACTATTTTTATGTTTTGTCATGTCAAGATCACACCTATTACGGTGGCTATACGGTAGACCTTGCCCGACGTTTAGCTGAACACAACGCTGGTAAAGGTGCTAAATATACCCATCCAACAAAACGCAGACCTGTTGCTATGATTCATGCTGAACACTTTGATTCTCGGAGTGCAGCTATGAAAGCAGAAGCTGCTTTCAAAAGGCTTTCAAGAGTTCAAAAAGAACAGTATCTAAAAGAATATCGAAAAAAAAGCGTTTTGTGAGCTTCAGCGAGCTTTCACAAAACACTTTTTTATTGCCCTTTCAGCAATGATTCTGCAATTAGCGAACAATAAGGAATAATTCCCTCAGGATTAGGGTGTACCTGGTCATCATAGAACCAACCCGGTTGACTGCTACTGTAGTTATACCAATCGATTAGCGTAATATTTTTGTATTTTTCAGCCATTTCGCTAAGCTTCTGGTTCACTTCATTTTGCCAGCGTTGTGTTGGTACGTGAACGTTTAAAACAAACACACGTCGTTTGGTTCCAATGACCTTCATCATTTGATCAAACTCTTCGTCAGTAAAAGGTCCATTAGTTCCTAAACTTAGCAAGACATTATCCTCTAGTTGTTTTTTATCTTTCAAGGCTTGCAATAATGGTGGACTATCCTCTACTTGACGACCAACTTCTCCATCAATAATCATTTTAGGAAAAATCTCTTTTAAACCACTGGCACCAGCTAAAAGTACCGAATCACCAAAAGCCGTAACGGGCATATTTTCAGCTTTAGTTATTTGTCGGTTGGTTAAATTATATTTTTCAGCCATATCAGTTCCTTCACCACTTGTTTCAGTAGTTTCAGTAGAAGACTGCGTCTTTTGTGCTTCCTTCTGGTTGGCTTCAATCTGCTTTTGCAGTTCTTGCTGATTCGCATCCACTTGATTAGTTGGTGCTATTGCAATACCAATTAAAGCGATCACTATCACTAATGAAGTCGATAAAAAAACGATCTTTTCTTTACTCTTCAATGGCGCTTGCACCCAAGTTTTTAATTTAGCAAATAAACCTCGATAATTGAAGAAACGCATTGGCTTTTCAACAAAACGATAGGAAAGCTCAGTAATTAGTAAAATTAAAACAATTTCAATTATCGTATGAAGTACCAAATGATCGGCCACATTAAACTTCGCCTCATAAAAAATCATGATTGGAAACTGATAAAGATAAATCCCATAACTTCGCTTTCCAAGCCACGTAAATACAGGATTAGTCAACCATTTGTTTAAACTTGCACCTGGATGCGCTGTAATTGCTACTAGCACAACACAGATTAAGCTAATTAAAAACATCCCACCATAATATAAAAAAGTAGTTCCGTCATTCAAAAACAAAAAGGCGGCGATAAGAAGAAATAAAGAACCGAGGCCTATACTATTTAATACTTTTTTTGCTTGTTTAGGAATTTGAGATTTTAATCGTGTACTAGGCCAAATAAATGCTAAGCTTGAGCCCATCAGGATTGAAAATAATCTTGTATCCGTTCCATAATAAACCCGCGTAGGATCTTGTCCTGGCGTAAACAAAATGGCCATCCAAATAGCTGAAATCAATGCGGCTACAGAGACTGTAATATAAATCTTTCCTCGATTTTTTACTAGCTTCATTAATAAAATAAAAATAATCGGCCAGAATAAATAATTTTGGGCTTCCACTGCCAATGACCAAATGTGAGTAAACGGAGACTCTCCCGCAAAACGATCAAAATAAGAAAGTCCATGCTTAATCTGCCACCAATTGTTTACATACAATAAACTACTGACTACATTCCCACGAAGATTGTTTAATAAATTACGTTGGAACAAAGTGATATAAGCAGAAGAAGCAATCAGCATAGTTACCAGCGCAGGATATAACCGCTTCATTCTTCGTATATAAAATTTTCCTAACCTTATTTTGCCATTTTGTTTCCATTCTTGAACTAATAAATCAGTAATCAGGTATCCTGAAACAACAAAAAATACTGGAACACCTAAAAATCCTCCCCGCATTTGAGAAGGCAGCAAGTGATACAAAATGACTCCAATCACTGCCAACGATCGAAGTCCATCAAACCCAGTTATATAGCGACTATTCTTCAGTCTTTTTCCCATTTTTACTTTCCAACTTTACTTTAGAATCAAATTAAACTATACGTTCTATTCTTTCAAAGTGCAAGAGGTATCTCAGAAAATAAACATTTCCTAAAATTTGTTTATCTAAAAAAATTATCGAACTTGTCTTGTTACTTTCATAGATTTTACAGCAATAAATGTTTCACTAAAAACCATAGCATAAATCGAAATAAAAAGAAAATCCATACTTCCTCAAATATTCAACTACTGTATCATCGAAAAATTGCCTTAGTTCTGAGAAAAAACCTCTAGTAAATGAGTATATTCCATAAACTTATTCTATTTTATACAAAAAAAAAGCGAGGCAACAGCCCCGCTTAGTCTAAGGATTCTTCATAAAATCGTCCCATGATACGAACATTTTCGGAGATGCTAACGAAAGCTCCCGGATCTGTTTCTCTCATAATGTTTTCTAGTTGTGGCAATTCAAAACGTGTAACAACGGTGAATAGCACCGTCTGTTTGTCATGCTTATATGCTCCTTCTGCTTCGTTAATTATCGTAATCCCTCTTCGCATACTCTCCTGAATACCATTAATAACTTTATCGGGGCATTTAGTAACAATCATCACCTGCATTTTGCGCTGTTTAGTATATAGTGCATCGGTGAGCTTTCCGCTCATAAAAATAGACAAGGCTGAGTAAAACATATATTGCCAGCCAAACAAAATTCCAGCAATCAGCATAATCATTACATTAAAGATAATTGAGATGGAACCTACCGAGCGCCCTGTCTTTTTACGAATCGTAATACTCAAAATATCAAGTCCACCCGAAGATAGTCCATTTTTCAAAGCAAACCCAATCCCCACTCCCATTATAGCTCCACCAAAAATAGCACAAATAATAGGATCATTCGTTAACTGTGTCTCTGGTATGATATGCATAAAAAAGGAAGTCAAAAAGACTGTCACAAATGTAAAAATCGTAAATTTATGACCTATTTTAAACCAAGCTAAAATAAACAATGGAATATTCAATGCAAACAGCGTAATCGAAACTGGTATAGTATGTCCAAGCCATTGATGAGATAAGGTAGTCAATATTTGAGCAAATCCAGTTAATCCACTAGAATAAATATTCCCTGGCTGATAAAAGAAATTGACAGCGATGGAAGCTAAGAATGCATAAACAACGGCAACAGACAAACGGGTAGCAAAATCATGATACGGCCAACCCTCTATCTTTTTTTTCATTTTATTTAAAGGCCTCTTTTCCGCAAATTCATACACATTATACGGGGTTTCATAATAAAAAGAAAGCACCCTCCAAAAGAGCGTGCTTATCTTAGAATATTCTTAGTCTTCTACATTTGTAGTGTTAATGCTTAACTCATACAGCTGCAATGGTGATACTGTACTTGGAGCATCTGACATTGGATCAGCAGCCTTACCATTTTTCGGAAAGGCAATGACTTCACGAATGTTGTCTTCACCAGCTAATAACATCGCAAAACGATCTAAACCTAAAGCGATTCCTCCAATTGGTGGGAAACCGTAATCTAATGATTCCAGCAAGAATCCAAATTGCTCATTAGCAGATTCGCGCGTAAAGCCTAATGTTTCGAAAACTTGTTCTTGTAATTCACGGGTATGGATACGTAATGATCCACCACCTAATTCGTAGCCGTTTAAGACAATATCATAAGCTTGAGCATAAACTTTTTCTGGATGATCCTTCAAGTTTGCAATGTCTTCATCGTTAGGCATAGTGAATGGATGATGTGCAGAAACATATCGCCCTAACTCTTGGTCATATTCAAACTGAGGCCAATTTACTACCCATAAATAATTGAATTTGCTCTCATCAATTAAGCCTAGTTCTTTTCCGACCTTCGAGCGCACAGCACCTAAAGCTGTTACTGCCGTTAAGAATTGATCAGCAGCAAACATTAGCACATCGCCTGCTTCAGCTTTCATCGCTGCTTTAAGATCATCCGCAACTCCATCCATGAATTTTGCAATCGGTCCAGTTAGCTCACCGTTTTCATCCACTTTAATCCAAGCTAATCCTTTAGCTCCGAACTGACCAACAAACTGGCCTAGGCGATCTAACTCTTTACGAGAATATTTGTCTGCAGCGCCTTTAGCATTTAAGGCTTTCACTACTCCCCTGTTGTCTGTAGCCATGCGGAACACTTTAAAATCTGTTGCGGCAGCAATTTCCGTTACATCAATCAACTCCATTTCAAAACGAGTATCAGGTTTGTCAGAACCATAACGCTCCATTGCCTCATCCCAAGTAATACGTGGGAAAGGTAGAGTCACTTCAATATTTAAAAGATCCTTCATTACTTGAGCAATCATGTTTTCAGTGTATTCTTGAATTTCTTCTGCTGTTAAAAAGCTAGTTTCAATATCAATCTGAGTAAATTCAGGTTGTCGATCTCCACGCAAATCTTCATCGCGGAAACAACGAACAATTTGATAATAACGATCAAAACCAGCTGTCATTAACAATTGTTTCAAAATTTGCGGTGATTGCGGTAACGCATAAAAATGACCCGGGTGAACACGTGATGGTACTAAATAATCCCGAGCTCCTTCTGGTGTTGATTTTGCCAGATAAGGTGTTTCAATATCTAAGAAATCATTGTTATCTAGGAAATTACGAACCGATTGAGTCAAACGATGACGCAGCATAATGTTTTGAGTCATTTTCGGACGACGTAAATCCATGTAGCGATATTTCAAGCGGACCTCATCACTAATATTCTGGTCATCTTCAATTGAAAATGGCGGAGTTTTTGCCTCGTTGAGGATAACGATTTCTTCTCCTTTAATTTCAAAATCACCAGTAGTCATTTTAGGATTTACAGAGTTGTTATCTCGACGAATCACTGTTCCTGTAATTTCAACAACATATTCACTACGGCATTGGTCAGCAACTTCCCAAGCAGCTTTTGATTCTTCTGGATTGAAAACTACTTGAACTACCCCTTCACGGTCACGCAAATCGATAAAGATCAAACCACCTAAATCACGACGCTTTTGAACCCATCCTTTCAACGTTACCTTTTTATCCAACCATTGGTCAGAAATTAAACCACAATAAACCGATCTTTTAGCCATTATTCTACTCCTCATTCTTTGTAATAAATTTTAATATGAACTAGTCTTCAATAATGAAGGTCATCATCTCATCATAGACCTCATTAAATTGTTGATATACCTCTTCAAGAGAAAATGTTTTTTCTCTGTGAGATGCTAAAGCTTTTACATTAATCTGGCCTTTTTCTAATTCATCTTCTCCTAAAGTCAGAACTAGTTTAGCACCCTGCTTATCTGCAGATTTAAATTGAGCCTTTGCTTTACGTTCCATAAAGTCACGATCCGCTGAATAACCAAATCCACGAATTGCTTGAACTACTTTAAGAACCTCCATATTTGTTCTCTCACCAATACCCACTACATATGCATCAAGGTTATTGATGGCAGGAACGAGCACATCTTCTTGTTCTAATGTCAACAAAATACGTTCAATTCCCATAGCAAAACCAAAACCAGGTACAGCAGGTCCACCAAGCTCCTCTACTAACCCATCGTAACGGCCGCCTCCACAAATCGTAGATTGCGCCCCCATTCCTGGAGCATCACTAATTATCTCAAAAATGGTATGAGTATAATAGTCCAGACCACGAACCATGCGATGATCTATTTCAAAATCAATTTCTAAATACTTTAAGGTTTCAGTTACAGCATTAAAGTGTTTTTTAGCCGGTTCACTAAGATAATCTAGAATACTAGGTGCATTAACTACAATTGGTTTATCCTTCTTATCTTTACTATCCAATACCCGCAAAGGATTTTCGTGTAACCGTCGTTTGGAATCTTCACTTAATTCTGCTTCGAAAGGTTCTAGATAATCAATCAGTGCCTGACGATAGGCCGCACGTGTTTCTTTATCACCAATTGAATTGATCACCAATCGTATTTTGCGAATTCCTAATTGATTGAAATAGTCCATTGCCATTGCCACGATTTCAACATCTAAACTAGGATTTTCACTGCCGAAAGCCTCAATGCCAATTTGGTGAAATTGACGTAACCGCCCCTTTTGTGGACGTTCATAGCGAAACATGGGACCGGTGTAATAAACTTTATAAGGTTTCTTGTGTTCTGGCCCAAACAATTTGTTTTCTACATAAGCCCGTACAATGGGTGCAGTTCCTTCTGGTCGAAGTGTTACATGCCGATCGCCTTTATCTCGGAAATCATACATTTCCTTTGATACAATATCTGTAGTATCTCCCACACTGCGTGCAATCACCTCATAATGTTCAAACATGGGTGTACGAATCTCTTGATACTGATAATCACCAAATAGTAAACGAGCAGTTTCTTCCACAAACTGCCACTTTTCACTCTCTCCAGGTAAAATATCATTGGTGCCTTTTGGTCGCTGATAATTCATCTTTTTGCCTCTTTTCTTGATTGACGTAAAAAAGCCCTTGCTCAGCTGAACAAGGGCGAAATAATCGCGGTACCACCTATCTTTGAAAAAGTTTCCTTTTTCCTCTAGCAATTAACGCTTGCGAAACGGAGCGGCTTTGCACGCGCTCATCTCCAGAATGTCTTTCAGGAACTCGATTTGGAATTGCTCTCAGCCTAGGCAATTCTCTCTGCACCCTCTTCGTTGCTTACTCTTTCTTTCATTGATGTTAATTATCATCTTTTAAACTACTAAAAAAAGGCTGGGAAGTCAAGGATAAGTGAAAAGAAAAAGCAAGATATTTCACTTTTTTTGCATTCCACTTTACACTTAGTTGAAAGAATAGGAGTGAGAAACTAATGACAGATGTAAGAATAGGTAGATCTCGAGTTTATTCAACAGACTTAGGTTTAGGAACAAATGCAGTTGGTGGACATAATTTGTTCCCTGATTTAGATGAAGAACAAGGAAAAGCAGTTGTTCGTTCAGCATTAGATAATGGTATCACATTGTTAGATACCGCCTTTGCTTATGGAATTGGCCGCTCAGAAGAATTAATTGGAGAAGTGCTGCAAGAGCCCAACTATGACCGTTCTCGAGTTATTGTTGCCACTAAAGCTGCGCAAGATGTTACTAAAAATGATGCTTTGAACAATTCGCCGGAATTTTTAAAGCAAGCTGTTGAGGATGCCCTTAAACGATTACAGACGACTTATATTGATATATTTTATATCCATTTTCCAGATGAAAATACTCCTAAAAATAAAGCAATTGCTGCTTTACACGAATTAAAAGAAGCCGGAAAAATTCGTGCAATTGGTGTTTCGAATTTTTCATTAGAACAACTACAGGAAGCAAATCAAGACTCATACGTAGATGTAGTTGAAGATCAATACAGTCTGTTACACCGCGAAGCTGAAAGCGAACTATTTCCCTATTTGAAGGAACACCGGATTAGTTTTGTACCATTCTTCCCCCTTGCATCTGGTTTGTTAACGGGTAAATATACTAAAGAAAATGATTTCGACAATTCAGATATCAGAAATGACAATCCTGACTTTAAAGGTGAACGTTTCAGACAAATTTTGGCAAAGGTTGATTTACTACGTCCGATTGCTGAAACCTACAACGCCACAGTTGCTCAACTGGTATTGGCTTGGTACATGAAAAATCCTGCTATCAGCGCCGTAATACCTGGGGCAAAACACCCCGATCAAGTTGAAACAAACGCAAAAGCTGTCGACATTCGTTTATCAGAAGCAGACTATATTATGATTGATAACATTTTTAAAGACTTAAACTGAGGCCCTTGTCTCAGTTTTTTTGTTGCACAAAAAAAATAGAAAAAGCAAAGTGGGTATCGCTTTTTCTATTTTTTTACTTTAAACTATTATAAAGACCTTCTATGTAAAATAATCGTTGTTATGGGTAACGTGCTCAAGTTTAAGTCATCTTCATTAGGAGGCAAATTATTTAGGTTTAAATGATTTAATAATAAAAGTCAAGGAGTGATAGTAGTAATGTCGGAAGTACAAATTGGAAAATCTTCAGTATATGCAAGTAAATTAGGCTTAGGAACAAATGCTGTCGGCGGACACAATCTATACCCAAATCTAGACGAAGAAGTTGGGAAAGAAGTTGTCCGGACTGCTCTTAGAAATGGCGTCACTTTGTTAGATACTGCTTTTTCTTATGGTCGCGGCCGCTCAGAAGAATTAATTGGCGAGGTTTTACAGGAAGAGGAATTTGATCGATCCAAAGTTATTATTGCCTCCAAAGCCGCACATGATATGTCTAAAGATGGGGCCTTCAACAATTCTCCAGCGTTCCTTAAAAAGGCAGTCGAAGAATCATTGAAACGCTTGCAAACGGACTATTTAGATATCTTTTACATTCACTTTCCTGATGAAACTACTCCTAAGAATGAAGCAGTAGCTGCTTTGTATGAATTAAAACAAGCGGGCAAAATAAAGGCTATTGGCGTTTCAAATTTTTCATTAGAACAATTGAAGGAAGCCAATCAAGATGGTCATGTTGATGTGATTGAAGAACGATACAGCTTAATTCATCGAGAACACGAAGATACCTTGTTTCCTTATTTGAAAGAACAACAAATTACTTTTGTTCCTTATTACCCGTTAGATTCTGGCTTATTAACTGGAAAATACGAAAAAGAAACTGTATTCGACGATAGCGATCTTCGCAGCAAAAATCCGGATTTTAAAGGGGAACGCTTTAAAGAAATTATTGGTAAAGTTGATCATTTAAAACCAATAGCTCAAAAATATAAAGTATCAGTAACACAGCTAGTTTTAGCTTGGTATATGAAACATCCGGTAATGGGTGTTGTAATTCCGGGAGCGAAGCGGCCTGAGCAGGTAGAAAGCAACGCTAAAGCAATTGACGTAGAACTTTCAAAAACTGATTTTGATCACATCGATCAATTATTCCAATAATTAGACATACAAAAGACTCTTTACCTCCTTTAATCGTTAGCTTTAACGAAAAGAGGCAAAGAGCCTTTTTGCAACCAATAATCACTATTCTATTTTTCTTAGTTTACTACATTTTGCGGCTGACCATTAAGAAATCCAGACAAATTATCCACCGCGATCCCCATCAAGCGTTCACGAGTTTCTACTGGAGCCCAAGCAATGTGAGGCGTGATAATACAGTTTTTTGCCTGAAGCAACGGATTATCTGATTGAATAGGTTCGGTCGAAACTACATCAACACCCGCAGCTGCGATTTTCCCAGTATTCAAGGCCTCAGCAACAGCAGCTTCATCCAACAATCCTCCACGAGCTGTATTTAACAAAATTACGCCATCTTTCATTTTAGCAATAGCGGATCGATTGATCATTTCAGTAGTATCCTTAGTTTGAGGTACATGCAGACTGATCACATCTGAGCGTTGGTATAACTCGTTCAAAGAAACCTGAGCTGCCCATTCCTCGGCTTCTTTCGGTCGATGATTGGCGTAGATAACTGTCATATTCATTGCATGAGCAATTCTAGCGGTAGCTTGGGCTATCGCACCATAACCTATTAAACCAAAAGTTTTGCCCCTCAATTCCATTAAAGGTGTTTTGGTATACATAAAATCGACACTATTTTGCCAATCGCCAGCATGTACCGATCGATTGTGTAGCCCCACCTGGCTAGTGATCTCCAATAATAAAGCAAACGTAAATTGGGCAACTGCTTCAGTTCCATAAGACGGAATATTAGTTACCACAATTCCTCTCTCACCGGCTGCTTGAGTATCCACCACATTATAACCTGTAGCAATCACACCAATATATTGAACCTTAGGTGTTTGAGCTAAAACTGTTTCGTCAATCGGTGTTTTGTTGGTAATAACCACTTCTGCTTCACCAATCCGCTGAATAATTTCTGATGTATTGGTATAGGAAGTTCGATCATAAACAGTAATCTCTCCGAACTGCTCAAATCCTTCCCAAGTTAAATCTCCAGGGTTTAACGCATAACCATCTAATACTACAATTTTCATAAACATCCTCCTCATAATAAACTAAAAAGAGCTTGAGTTAATAACCAACTAAGATCATTATCTCAAACTCTCAATTAAAAGTCCGTTTAGAAACTTGCTTCAGCGGGAGTTAAAAATTTTCGCACTGTCTACTTATTGTTTGCGGCTGATTTTTCGAACAGGTGTTGAAGGAATTTTTATATATTAAAGCAGTTTCTTTACGGAAGCTTTCCTAATAAGCGCGTGCGATCCACACTGTGTGTTTCGCAGGTTTTCCAGTAACGATATCAACGGTTTTTTCCATTGGTGGATTGAATGGAATATTCCGAGTTGTGAAGCCAGTTTCTTCTTTGATCTTCGCTTCTGTCTCTTCAGTACCATCCCAACCAATCAAAACAAATCCAGGAGTTTCGCCTGCTTCTTTTGATTTTTCAATATGAGCTTTTAACTCATCAAGAGTATCAATATCAGTATGTTCATTTTCAGCGTAACGTTTTCTTGCGCTTTCCAATAAACGTTTTTGCATCACGTCTAGTTGTTCAACGATATGATCTTCGATGCCATCTAATGACACAGATTCTTTATCGTCTAAATCACGCATCTTAAGGACTGCTTGATTGTTTTCTAAATCGCGAGGACCAAATTCAACACGTAATGGTGCACCTTTAAGCTCCCATTCGTTAAACTTGAAGCCTGGTGTATTGTCTGTTTCATCAATACGAACGCGTAAACCTTTTTCAGTTAATGAAGCTTTCAATTCACGTAATCTGTCCAGAATTTCTGGTTGTTTTTGCCAAGGGCCAACTGGAATCAAGATAACTTGTGTTGGCGCAACTTTTGGCGGCAATACTAAACCTTGTTCATCCCCATGAACCATAATCAATGAACCAATCAAACGAGTAGATGATCCCCATGAAGTTGTATAAACATGTTCATGTTCGTTGTTACGATTCAAGAATTTGATATCAAATGCCTTCGCGAAATTCTGACCAAGATAATGAGACGTTCCTGCTTGGACGGCTTTCCCGTCACGCATCATTGCCTCTACAGAATAAGTATCAACAGCTCCCGCGAAACGTTCAGATGGTGTCTTTTGTCCGCGATAAACTGGGATCGCCAAAGTATTTTCACACATATCCGCGTATGCTTCTAAAGCGCTCATCGTACGTACACGTGCATCTTCTTCAGATTCATGAGCCGTATGACCTTCTTGCCATAAGAATTCTGATGTTCGTAAGAACGGCATCGTCTTTTTCTCCCAACGGAAAACGTTCGCCCATTGGTTGATTTCGTAAGGAAGATCACGATATGAATTGATCCAGTTCGCAAATGCATCCCCGATCAATGTTTCAGAAGTCGGACGTAATGCGTAAGGTTCTTCCAAATCTTCGTCACCAACCCGTGTCAACCATGGCAATTCTGGCGCGAATCCTTCAACGTGCTCTTCTTCTTTTTCCAAGAAATGTTTAGGGATCAGCATTGGGAAGTAGACATTACGAATATCTTGAGTCCGCAGCCATTTGTTGAAATCCTCTTGAATATGTTCCCAAAGTTCATATCCATCCGCTTTAAATACGATACAACCACGAACCGGTGAGTAATCCATCAAATCCGCTTTTTGAATGGTTTGTAGATACCATTTTGAAAAATCTTCTTTTTGTAAGTTAGTCATCCATGCATCCTCCTATAAAATAAAAAATAAAAAAACCGTTCCATCCCTACATAATGTAAGGACGAAACGGATAATTTCGCGGTACCACCTTGCTTGGTCATTCTTAGAAGACCCAACTTTAAGCTCCCTTAACGCTGGAGATACGTGCCACTTTCGCAACAATCTTCTTCGACAGGTTCATAAATTCCAGTGGACGTGTTGATCTTTCAGCCGGTGAATCAACTCTCTGAATGCCATAAAATTTATTACTAGCTCGAATGCTTACTCATATGTTAAAGGGTTATTTAAAAAAAAGCAAGCCTAAATTTGAGTTTTTTTCAAATTTATTATTCAGGTTTGTAGCGTTCCTCTAAGCGGCTCATCCACCAGCCTAATGCTGCACCTAAAAAACATAACACTGCACAACCAATGAATCCTAAAAATCCAATCCCACTGTAGTCGGTAGGAATAATCATTATTGTAGATGCAAAAACAATTCCCAAAATAAAATGAAACATTGGTGCAAAATAACGACTAAATATCCAGTCCATTAGTTTGGAAAGACTTAAAACAGTTGCTAGTCCACCAATAGCTATAGGAATAAGAACTCCTAAATCAAAAGTTTTAAATCCATCAGCCATTGCCTTGTACATCCCCATGTAAACTAAGAAGTTAGAAGGACTTAATCCTGGTACAATCAATCCTAAACCGATTAATCCACCCGCAATCATCCAAGTAAAAAAGTTTTGATCCACTTCTCCAAATAAACCCGATCCTTGCCACAAAAACAAAAATCCTACTATAAAACTAATGATAAGAATGATAATATCCTTAGTTGCTCTCCCGTGCTTGCCTGCTTCTTTCCATAACGCTGGAACAGTACCAATTATACAGCCGACAAAGAACCAAAGTATGATAGTTTCAAACTCGCCGAGTAAAAAACTGACTGCAAAAGATAAAACAAATACCCCCGCTAATCCGCCCAATCCTACTGGAATAAAAAACAGAACATTCTCTTTGAAATTTTTTGTGATGTGAGCTAAAAATGAAATGATACGTTCATAAATACCAAAAACTGCGGCTAATGCCCCACCACTAACTCCTGGCAAAATAAATCCTGAACCAATAAACATTCCTTTGATAAAACGTAAAAACCAGTCACTTTTTTCTGGTTTCGTTATTTTTTTGTTTTCCATCTGTCCTTATCTCCTTAACTTTCACATTTCTACCTCATTTAGTGTACCGATAAAGAAATGTTGTGGCAAGATTTTTTATCAAGTTTAGCCTATTTTTTGCTTTTTAATGAAGGCAACGTAACTTGTTCAATTTATTCATGTTTACTTAAATTGAGATATTCAATCTGTTACTACTTGCTATAAAAGTTATACGATCAATGATCACTTAATTTTTCTCAACTTTTTGATATAAACCTCTTGCATTGAAACTCGTTTCATAAAGTACACTACAATCAGATAAGAAAAAGGAGGCATAAACATGAGAACTTATGTTAAAATTCAAAAAGATGGTAAAGAAAAATTGTACTATGCATTTATCCAGGTAAAGGACAATAGTTTGGTTATTACATGTTCCGTTAGTTTATTTAAATCCTTCAAACGTATTATTGATCTGTCAACTATTTCCTATTTAGGGGAAGATCAATATTACGGTGGCAAGCGTATTATTTTTAGCTATGAAGATGAACAGTTTGCTATTTTTGAGTCTGGTCCAGCAGTTATTGCTGATTTGCATAATCAATTATCTTTAAAAAAAGAGGTAATAAATTATGGCAAATATCCGAGATATAGCTAAAAAAACTGGTTATTCTGTTTCAACTATTTCACGAGTAATCAATAACTATCCTTATATTAAAGAGGAAAAACGTCAAAAAGTTTTGGCAGTCATGAAAGAATTGAATTATGTTCCTAACAAAACAGCTCAAAATTTAAGCCATGGTGAAACAAAAAATATTGGTGTAGTTTTACCTTTCACCAATCATCCCTATTACACAAAATTGTTAAGCGGAATAATGGAGGAAGCATTTCTTCATTCCTATAAGATTACATTGCTGCCAACAAACTATAATCCCGATCTTGAAAAAGACTACTTAGATCAATTTGCAGCTAAAGAATTTGACGGAGTCATTATCACAACAATGGCCAACCGACCCGATTTTTATTGCGACTATCTTACCTATGGACCTGTGGTATTTTGTCAGAAAATTAATTTGGAAAACGTAGGGTGTGTTTATATTGATATGGAGTCATCTATTCACGAAGCCCTTCTATATTTGAAGGAACGTGGCGTTAAAAAGTTAGGTGTTACTTTAGGACGCAGTAAAAAAATCAGCCAAGACTCAGTTTTAATTGAGCGGCTTAGTTACCAAGTGTTCCCTGATTTTGATCCAGAAAATATTTTTTGGGACTGTTTTTCTGGAGAGGACGGGCCAGAAGCTGCAGAATTTTTTGCTAAAAAACAGGTAGATGGCATATTGGTAAACAGTGATGAATTGGCTGCCGTTATTTTGCGGAACTATCCGACACCGATAGTGGTTGGTCGGGAAAATTTACTAATTAGTGAAGTCATGAATTTTTCTAGTATTGACCACCATCTAATTGATTGTGGTCGTCAAGCGTTTCAGCTTTTTTTTCAAAAAAGACAGGATAAGATTTGCTTGCCTTATGAGTTAGTGAAACGTTAAGCGTTACCAGCCAATTTCTAATAGAAAATGGCTGGTTTTTCTTTTATACTTAATCTATGAAAAATATCCCTAATCTTATTACTAGTTGTCGAATTTTACTGACATTTTTTTTACCTTTTACAACGCCACTTAGCAAAAATTTTCTGATTCTTTATACTTTTTGCGGAATCAGTGATATGGTGGATGGCTATTTGGCCCGGAAGCTAAACGATACCAGCGATTTAGGAACGTTCTTAGATACTTTTGCAGATACTCTTTTTCTGTTTGTAGCTGCGGGTACTTTACTTTTAAAGCTTTCATTACCAATTTGGCTGCTTTATTCAGCAGCAGGTATCCTTGGCTTTCGACTGATTACTTATAGCATTGGCTTTCTCCGTTTTCGTCAGTGGGCCAGTTTGCATACTTGGTTGAATAAACTAACCGGATTACTACTTTTTTTAACTCCATACTTCTATCGCTTAGTTTCACTAAATGTTTTGGGTGCAATCATTGTCGTATTTGCTGCACTTTCAGCTTTAGATGAACTATTAATAGTAACTGTAGCAAAAAAGCTAGATAAAAATTGTCCGTCATTCCTAACTTATCTCAAAAAATAAAGGGAGGAAGACCTTTCTACCATTGCTTAGACTGATTAAAAATAAGCAGAGTTCTACTGTAAGGAGAAGTGCTTACAATCGGGTTTTGTTCATCTAGACTCGATTTCTTCAAAAATCGTAAGTGGTGAAGTAGTCATACATTTTGCGAGAATCTCAGCAATTTCTTCTGGCGATTGTTTTGCACCGGTGAGCAGCCAACGTTTTACTATCGCGATCACTCCATAGTAAATAAATTCCTGCTGTAATTTTTCACTTTCCGTAATTTCTGGCGATACATTTTGAAGTTTAAGCTGAACGGTTTCGATATATAAACGCTCTAAACGTTCAATGAATTGCGGACGGCCATTTTCACCAATCAGAATTTTTGCAAGCTCCTTGCGATCATATAGAAATACCATTAATTTTTCGCAAGCATCTTTGAAAAACTGAAAAATATTGTCTCTTCCGTACTGATCAATTTTACTTTTTACAGTGACACCAATATGATTCTCCATTACTTGCTTAAAACTGCTATACATTTCCTCTTCAATCTCTTCAAGCAAAGCATATTTATCTACGTAATAATGATAAAAGGTGCCTCGATTTATTTTTGCTCGCTTGGATAAACCTGCTACTGTGATTTTATCAAAGCCAAGTTCATCCATCATTTCAAAAAAAGTTAGGACAATATGCTGTTTGGTTCGATCTGTTTTATTAGACATTATACTTTCCTTCCACAATTTTCCTTTATCTGTTCAATTATTCAACAAAGAACAACCTGCTGTTGCTTTTTTGAACAGTCTGTTGCTATTTGGTTATTGTTCCTTGAATGATTTCATCCTAAACTAAAGCACATAATAAATCAACACAGTGTTCAAAAAAGGAGAAAATCATGACTTATATTCAAGCAACAAACCTGCAGAAAAATTATTTAACAGCAACTACTAAAATTTCCGCATTGAAAAACGTAACCTTTGCTATTGAAAAGGGTGAATTTACTGTAATTCTTGGTCCTAGTGGTTCCGGAAAAACAACTTTGCTGAATCTTTTGGGCGGAATGGACAAAGCAACTGGTGGGGAATTGGTTGTGAATCAAGCGGATATCCATTTATTTAAGGATCGCGAACTGACAAATTACCGGCGTCACAGTATTGGCTTCATTTTCCAGTTTTATAATTTGATCCCGACACTAACTGCTTTAGAAAATGTATCTATTGCTCAAAGAATTGCAAAAGATCCTTTCGAAGCAAAAGAAATCTTAACCAGAGTCCAAATGTCTCATCGGTTTAATAATTTCCCGCAAGAGCTTTCTGGTGGCGAGCAGCAGCGGGTTTCTATTGCTCGGGCCGTTTGCAAAAATCCTCAATTGATTTTATGTGATGAACCAACTGGAGCTTTAGATAGTCATACAGGCCAACAGGTTTTATACCTATTAAAAGAAATGTCAGAGGTTCACGGACATACAATTATTGTGGTTACTCACAATGCAGCAATTGCCCAAATCGCAAATCGAGTCATTCACTTAAAGGACGGTAAAATTCTCAAAAATGAACAACAACTTCATCCACTAAAAATTGATGAGGTGAGCTGGTAATGTTATTTCGCAAAACAATTCGTGATTTCCGACAAAATGTGCTGAGTTTCTTCGCTGTTTTCTTAATGAGCTTTATTTGTCTTTTTGTCTTTACAGGTATTTACTATCTCAGTCAGCAAATGGAACAAACTGGTAAAACGTTTATAGCAAATAGTCAGTTAGCTGACTATTTATTAACAATTCATCACTTAGACAAGAAAAAAGAAACCAAAACAGCCGCATTACCCAATGTGAAGGAGATAGCCGTTCGTAACGTAGGACGATTTAAAAATGATGAAATTTCCTTAACCTTGCTTTCTTTTGATCAATCAGAGATCAGCCAACCACAAGTAATTCAAGGCGATAAGCTGCAGCAAACTGGTATCTGGTTAGATGAAGACTTTTTTCGCGAAAATAATTATCAGTTAGAGGATGAAATTATAATTAATCACACCCCTTGTAAAATCCTTGGAACCATCCGACAACCTGAGTTTATTTATTTCACTGAAAATGCAGATCAACCTTTGCCTGATCATAAAAAAAATGGTTATGCTTATCTATCAGAAGAAACGTTTACTGATTCAGGTATTTATGCAACCCCACAATTGCTGATTAATACGAAAAAGTCAACCAATCAAGCATGGCTAGAAAAGCAATTGTCTACCATCTGGGAATCTGATTTTCAACAGCTGACACCACAAAAGGATATTGCGGGTATTGCTGTTTTTACTGATCGATCTGATCAAATTAAACGTTTGGCAATTTTGTTCTCCGGATTATTTTTAATCCTTACGCTAATTACGATGGAAGCGACTATGCGGCGGTTCGTTAAACAGCAACAATTACAAATTGGTAGTCTACTTGCTCAAGGATTAAGTAAATCAGCCTTATTGTTCCACTATTCCCTATTTGGTTTACTTGTTTCCTTTGCTGGATCTTTCATTGGCTGTCTATTAGGACCAAGGATATTGTCACCTATTTTATTATCCGTGATTGGTAAACAATTCTCTGTGCCTAGTTGGGAAAGCATCGTTAGCCCCTTAGGTTATTGGGTAGTAGGTGCAGTCACTTTATGCAGTGTACTTACCACGCTGATCCCTGTGATTCCCATTATAAATGAACTTCCTGCTACCATCATGCAGAAACAGTCAAACAAACGGTTTCGTCGAGTTTGGCTGGAGCATTCAATTATTTGGAAATATCTTCCTTTTTCTTTGCAATGGACGTTGCGGGATATCCAAAGAAATATACGACGAGGGATCCTTGGAATTTTTGGTGCGATGGGTTGTATGATTTTGTTACTGGCAGCCTTTGGAATTAATGATTCAATTGATTATTCCCTGCAACACGTTTTTTATCAAACCTATCAATACAACGAAAAAGTTAGCTTCACCCAGCCCATGACTGAAAAAAAACAAGCTGAAACTGAAAAGCTATTTTCTCACAACTCACAATGGTTGGAACAGCAAAGCGTTACCTTATTAAATGGTTCTGAAGAACAACTGGTTACGGCTACTATTGCGTCACCAGGAAATCTTCTCAACTTAAAAACTAAGTCAGAATCGCTCTCTCTTCAAAGTTTAGAGGAGAATGAAGTGATTGTTTCTTCCGCACTAGCAAGCAAAAATCATATTCAAAAAAATGATTCTATCTACGTTAGAATTGGTCAAACTATTCTGCCTCTTCAAGTAAAAGATTTAGCCTATTTGTCGGCTCCTCAAGGATTATTTCTTTCAAAAAAAGGTTGGGAAGAATTGGATCAAAACTTCCTGCCACAATCACTTTTACTTGAGAGGCTGGACCAAATAAAAGATTCTGCCGTTTTCTCCAACTCGGTTTCTAAAAAGCAGCAGTATCAGGACTCTCATCAGTTAATTGAAGGGGTTCGTTTTATCATTTCGTTGTTGATCTTAGCTGCCTTGGCTTTAGGTATTACGATTATGATGAATTGTCATTTACTGATTTTTTCTGAGCGCTTTATTGAATTTGCCACTTTGAAAGTGTTGGGCTTTACTAAGTCAGAGGTCCTACGCCTTTCTCTTTTGGAAACAATGTTATTAACAAGTATTGGCTGGTTATTTAGTATCCCCTCAGGTTGGCTGTTTCTCCAAGCATATGTATCAATGGTCTCTACTGAAAATCAGCAATATCTGCCGCAGCTATCAGCCCAAAGTTTATTACTGGCAAGTTTAATCCTGTTTAGCTGTATGTTGGTTGTCCAGATATTTTTAAACCGTAAAATCAATCAAATTGATTTTGCTACGGCTTTGAAACCTGCTGAATAATCTAATTCGCTAGTACTTTAACCCTGGCTTGAACAGTTTTATCGTATCCATAGTTAAGAAAACGTTTTTAATTTGTTTGCTAAAGTTTTCAACGTCATTCTTATGGTATCATTTATTTGTTGACTTTAAGAATGGGGTGTTAGGGTAGATTGAATTACTTAAAAATGATTCGGGCGGAGTTCAAAGGATATAGCCTTCGAACATTGAAAATGGATTTATTGGCTGGAATAACGGTGGCTGCAGTAGCTTTGCCGCTGGCGCTTGCCTTTGGTGTGTCTAATGGTGTGGATGCCGCTGCTGGTATGATTACTGCAATTATTGCTGGTGGTGTTATCGGTAGTTTGTCAGGAAGTTTTTATCAAATTTCTGGTCCAACTGGCGCGATGGGAGCAATCCTTATATCAATTGTTGCGACCAAGGGATTTGCCGGAGTCATGCTTGCAACTTTCTTAGCTGGTGTTTTCTTGCTGCTCGCGGGTATTTTGAAAATTGGTAGCATTACTTCTCTTATTCCAGCACCTGTAATTACTGGTTTTACTTCAGGTATCGCTATCATCATTGCCTTAGGACAGTTGGACAATTTCTTTGGCGTACATTCTGAGGGTCATAATTTAATTGAAAAGCTGCAAAGTTATCAACAGTTTGGGTTTTCCCCAAATGCAGCCACCACACTTTTAGGACTGTGTGTCATCATTGGCATGATCGTTTTTCCCAAAAAATGGAACCAAAAAATTCCAGCATCTTTAGTCATGATTATCTTGGCAACCATTCTTACTGTACTTTTAAAACTTCCAATTGCCACAGTGGGGAAAATTCCAACTACACTCATCAGTGATAATCGTCTTTTCTTTTCTGATCTTCAGCTTAGTGGATTAAAGGATGTAATTATACCAGCGATCAGTATTGCCATGTTAGGAATGATTGAAAGTCTGCTTTGCGGAGCTTCAGCTGGACGTATGACGGGCAAAGAGTTGGATAGTAACCAAGAATTGATAGCACAAGGGATTGGAAACATTATTCTACCTTTCTTTGGTGGTGTTCCTGCAACTGCCGCGATTGCGCGGACAAGTGTCGCGATTAAATCAGGAGCACAGACTCGTTTAACTGGTATTTTCCACGCAGTGTTTTTGTTACTCTCCATGATGGTGTTTGCTCCAATCATGTCAAACATTCCTATGTCTGCTTTAGCAGGTGTGCTGATTGTAACAGCTTGGCGCATGAATGAATGGGAAATCATTCAAGAATTTTGCAAAAAAAGATTTTATCCTGCTTTAATAAAATTCTTTGTCACAATGATAGCGACTGTAATCTTTGATTTAAGCTTAGCGATCATTTTAGGAGTAGCAGCCAGTTGCTTAATCTTTTTAGCCAAGTCTTCCCAAATCTCAATTAACGTAGAAGAAATTGATTGGGAGCGCATGTCTATGGCTCCCGTTGAACATACGAAAGACTGGGTTGTTGTTTACCTTAGTGGACCATTATTCTTTATGTCTTCCGGAAAATTAAAAAGAAGCTTGGATGACTTAAAAGATAAAGAAGGCATCATTCTATCTATGCGCGGCGTTTCAAGCATTGACACGACAGCCCTGACTATCCTTTCTGATTGTTATGCTCAACGTAAAAAGACTGGTCAAGAACTTCATTTTAGTTCAATGCAGCCAGAGGTAAAAGAAATGATCAAGACCATGCATATTGATCCAGAGGTGAGCTATCACTTTTCTGTTGCTGATGCTTTGAGAGAATTATATTAGTCTTAATTTCTTGAAAAAGAAGGTGAAATAAGGTGCCCATAGGCATTCTTACTTCACCTTCTTCTTTAGTTACTTTATTTGCTTAAACGTTCAACGTCGCGAGCAATCATTAATTCTTCGTCTGTTGGAATTACATAAACTTTTACTTTTGAATCAGAAGTTGAAATTTCAGCTTCTTTGCCGTGAATTTTTTCGTTTACAGCTACATCTAAATCAATTCCGAACCAAGTCATTTGTTCTAGAACCATTTTTCTAATAATATCACCATTTTCACCTACACCAGCAGTAAAGACAATTGCGTCAACACCATTCATAACAGCAATGTATTGTGCAATATACTTACGGATGCGATCAGCATAAATTTCTAAAGCTAGAGTGGCATCTTCGTTACCTTCAGCTGCACCATTTTCAATGTCCCGCATATCGCTTGATAAACCAGTTAAGCCTAAGACACCAGATTTTTGGTTTAAAATATCAATCATTTCATTGATAGAAGAAATGCCTTCTTTTTCCATTAAGTATGGTAGTAATGATGGATCGATATCTCCAGAACGAGTTCCCATTGTTACACCTGCTAATGGTGTGAAGCCCATTGAAGTATCAACAGATTTTCCACCTTCAACTGCTGTCACAGACCCGCCGTTACCAATATGAGCAGTGATAATCTTTGTTTCTTCAATTGGCTTAGCTAGTAATTCAGCTGCACGTTCAGATACATAACGATGACTGGTTCCGTGGAAGCCATATTTACGAGCACCGTGTTTTTCATAGTACTCTTTAGGAATACTGTAAAGATAATTTACTTTCGGCATTGTAGCATGGAAAGAAGTATCAAAAACAGCTACGCTCAACACGTTAGGCAAGATACGGCGGAATGCCTTAATTCCCATAGCGTTGGCTGGGTTGTGCAACGGAGCGAATTCGCTCAATTCTTCAATTTTTTCCAACACATCATCAGTGATAATCGTTGAATCCTTGAAGTATTCGCCACCAGCTACTACACGATGACCTACACCTGTTAGCTCGTCAAATGATGAAATGATTTTTAGATCAATCAATTGGTCTAAAAGCATTTGAACAGCCACTTCATGGTCCTTGATGTCTAATACTTTTTCAAATTTTTCTCCGTCACCATATTTAATTGTAAAAATAGAATCCTTAATTCCGATTCTTTCTACGATTCCTTTAGCTACGACGGTTTCATCAGGCATTTGATATAACTGCCATTTTAGACTTGAGCTACCAGCATTGATTGCAATTGTTTTTGACATTTTTACTCTCCTTTTGTTTTAACTTATAAATTAGAAGACTTCCAGTCCTCGAATTTTTTGAAAAATTCTCTTACTTTGCTTGGATCCTTAAGGGTAGACAATTTCACCAGCAGTACTTTTTCTGCCTGCTTGGCAGCCTCACCAGATTTTTGCAGAATTAATATACTTTTACGAGAATGTTCAGACTTGAACAGCTCATCTGGCAGTTGGATAATCCCTTGCAAAAAGACTTCTTTACCTAGCCATTTTTGTAGTAACGGTCCTTGCTCCGTTTCTAAGAAATTACTTGGCAGCAGAAATAGCCCGAAGCCGCTTTCCTTTACATAAGCCATTGCTTGTTCCATTAATAAATGATGTGCGTAGCTATGCTCTTTTTCCGAACTGGTGATGAACTGGCGAGCCTTTTCATCATTAGGATAATAACCGATAGGCAAATCCCCAATAGTAAAATCTACCGGATCAACTAACAAATCCTGCAGACTGTCTTGATGGAACAATTGAACTTCTTCTTCCATCAGAGCACTGTCTGAAGCAGCTACCGCTAGCAACGTATCATCAATATCTACACCTGCTGATTCAACCTTAAAGCCTGCTAATTGTAAATTAGACGTGACAGTTAGAAGTAAATTCCCCATACCAACTGCAATGTCCAATATGCGAATAGGTGCTTTTTTTTCTGTCGCTAACTGTTCAATCAAAAAGACAAACAAAAAGCCTAAGCTGTCTGGTGTTAACTGATGATTAGGCTGTAACGTTTCTTGTTTAGACCCCTTCAACAAAAGCAACTGAGTGACTTTGCGCCATTCTTCTTTTTCCAAATTAAGATCCAAAATCTCTTGATAAAGTGCTTCTACTTGGTTAACCGTTTGATGATCCGGTGTCTGATCAACAACACGTACTTTTGCACCATCCACTAGATTCTCCGCATTCTCGATATAGGCGTCAAAAAAGGAAGTGTCTAGTTTCTGTTGTAATATTTCCACTGCTTGATTCATCAAAGAAAAAGCTGTTTCGATTTTTTCTGGATTCATCTTATACCTCCTAGTATAACACCTATGATACCTGTTCTATTTTAGCGGACAAATTAAAAATAATCAATCGCTTTCTTTTTAAAATTGTGGATTTTTAGTGTTTTAAGAAGAAAAACTTCTGTAAAACTTTTCACAAACTTGTGTATTAGTCTTTTTAGATTATCAACTAAAAAGTGTTAGTAAAGTCTTTAAGATTTACTAACACTTTCACAAGTATTGAAGATTAATAATTGGTTCTTTGCTCGCTTTCTTCCTCATTAGAAGAAACAACAGTAGATTGAGTAGTTTCTCTTCCAATTTTTTCTGAAAAATTGTAAATTTTCCCTTGAATAGCTACACGAATTTTCACTGTATCCTTCTTTTTCTCGTAAGAAAGCTCTCCCTGATCAAAATTCCAGATCCCCTGTTCAGCCTCCAACGGCAAATGAGCTATCAAAAATTCTTCTTTAGCAATTTTTGCCTGATACAGTTGAATTGTTCGCTTTGAAAAGTCCGTGGTTTGGCGATAAGTAAACAGTAGATGCAAGACTAAAAAGCTAAAAAGAAAAATCAACAGCAATACTGAAATTAGAATCCCGCCCCGTTTATTCAATCACCCAAATTCCTTTCTTCTTCATGCCATCATTGAAGATAACTTCGAATTCTACAGTATGATTAACTTCACGACAGTTGAATGCGTATACCTGAGTAAACAGCGGTTGATGTCCATTTTTATAATTCTTTCGAACAGTTGAATTAGCCCTTTCTATTTTAACTAGATTCCCTGATCCGTCTGTTAACACAATTCTATGAGCTTCTGTTTTACTGTGTTTTAACCCAGCAAGCTCATTTTCCAATTGCAGCAATCCGACTTCCCACTCCCGACTGTGATAGGCTGTCAATTGCTGCTCAACTTTAGCCATATGTTTAATTAACCCATCTAGCAAGAGGAGACTTCCTCCCAATACTAGCAGTGCTACTAAGCATTCTAAAAGCGTAAAACCTTTATATTGCTGATAACCTTTTTCTTTCACTTATCTTCTCCTTTATCAGCTTTTTACGGATAGAGCCGTTTATGGCGAAGCTCAATATAAAGATTGCGATATTGCTCAACCTTTTCCAACTGCTGCTGGGTCTGTTTTTGCAACTGAATCGTGATCGATAAGTAGCCATAAGTCATTCCCATCATTAAAGATAAGCTTACTAGACTCTCTAATAAAATATATCCTTTATTTTTTTTCAAAACGACCACTTCCTAACTGAAATTGGTAAGTAACCTCTCCATACTTGTCGGTAAACCTGATTTTAGGAATGCCGGTCTCTGGTTGATTCGTAGAAACGTTTCCCGTACTACTTTTAAACATAATCGAGTATCCGCTATGCAAAACAACTGATTCTGGTACTTCCAAATTTTTCCAAGGAAGCTCTTCCTCAATTGTCTTAAAAGCAATCAGCTGTTTATCTGGATGCAAGTCAATTCGGGTATTTTTTTGATCACAAATTGCTACCTGCTGGAGATGCAGCATTGACTTCTCTAGTTGATAGTAAAAAAATTGACATTCAAGCTTTTGTTGCCAACTGGAGAACATCACCGTTGGCAACAAGACAAAGCTGCAGATTACAATCATAACGATTAAAGTTTCGATCAATGTGTATCCTGATTCATTTCTAAGGCTTCGCTTTTTCATAGGTTTCTTTTTGTTTGTCTGTAATATACCCATCCGTTACTAATTCTTCTAATGTTGGACGACTGCCTGTTTCTAATTCATAAACTTCCATTTGCGTTTCAACTACCTTAACAATCGATTCATCACTTTTGTTCTTGGCAGAGTCTTTTTGCTTCATGATATTTGGCACAAACAACAGCAGTAATATACTAATAACAAATAGAACGACCATCATTTCCAGTAAAGTAAAACCTTTGAGCTTTTTCTTTTTCACCATATTCCCTCCAAACCGCTGGATAGCGGCAAAAGCATAGCAACATAAATACTGACAATTAACAAAGCAACTAACAAAAATACAAGTGGCTGCAGCCAAGAACATAAAAATTCTAGTCGGGCAAAGAAGCGTTGCCAAACCAATTGGCTATAGACAAGCAATTCCTTTCCTAAATTGCCCCGAACTTCACCCTGCTGGACTATTTGTCCGAATTCCTTCGTCAAAAAGGGATACGCTTTTAATTGATGAGCTAAGGATTGACCTTGAACTAGTTGCTGCTGTAATGAAGCTGCTAATTCTTTCATAAGCGACTCTTTTTCTGTTGCCAGAAGACACGCAATAATCTGCTGCAGTTCCAAACCTTGATCAAAGAGTTTTCCCCACTCTAAAGCAAAGTAGGCTGAATAATAATCCCGATGCAACCGTCCAATTAACGGTAATTTAGCTAGAAAGCTATATTTAATAAGATAGCTTTGCTTCTTTCCCCAATAGTTCCATAAAATTAGCAATAACATACCTATTAATAAAACACCGATAACAAACCAAGGAGCTGCCTGGATGAAGAGAATCGAAGGATTATCGACAGCTATCATCCCACTTTCTAACAATTGAGGTAAAAGAAGGGTTCGCATACCCAACAAAATTAGCAGTAAAAAGAGCAGCAGCAAAGCTGGATAGGAAATCGCCTTAATAAAGTTTTGACGTTGTTTTTGAACCAGTAACATCTGTTTCGCAATTCCCTTTAAAGTAAGAGCAATACCTCCATGCATCTCGCCTAAAGCAACCTGTAATACTTGATCAGCTGAAAAGTTTAGCTGGGCAAAGCTTTTCGATAAAGATTGTCCGCTATGAAGATTTTTCTGTACTAATTGTACAAGTTCCACTGGAAAAGTATCTGTTGTCTGCAGAAAGTACAACGCCTGCTGCAAACTAAAACCATTCGTAAGTAGATCTCCTAATAGCTGACAAAAGGTAATTTTTTGTTGGGATGTCAATCTGTTTTTCATAGCTTTCTTTCCTCAACTTGTTTCAATCCTTCTTGCCAGCTAAAATGTTTTGGCTGATCCTCGTAAAATGTGTAGCTCATCAATAATCCTACTTCCTTTTTCTGGTAGGGAAGTAATTCTTGGTAAATAATCCCGCGCAAACAATCTTGTAATAATTGCTTATCCCCTCCTAACTCGATTGCTCGATTCTCTGCTGCTTCTAAACTAGACGCGTGTAACGTTGCAAATACACAATGACCAGTTAGTGCCGCTCGAATTGCTCCAAGAATTGTTTTTTGATCACGGATTTCACCAATGATTAACACATCCGGATGATGGCGTAAAGATAGTTTGATGAGCTCCTCATAGGTCTGATGAATCTTTTCATTGACCTGCAGCTGCAGAAAATCCGACTCTTCAATTTCGACAGGGTCTTCAATAGTTAATACTTGACCGCCACGTTCCTTCGCCAGCTTATACATTAAGGTTGTTTTTCCAGAACCCACTGGTCCACAAAACAGATACAAGCCTTTTGAATGGCAAGCCTGAAGAATAGTCACTAATTGTTCAGGCAATAAGTAATTCTCACAACTATTCCCAAACGAATGCAAAAAGCGGATGACTAAGCTTTCTCGCTGTAAATAGTCACCTACAGTAGATAAGCGCAAACGCTGCTCCTTATTGGGAAGAATATAAGTAATTGCTCCTAATTGTGCCTTGCGCCTTTCACTGACATCCATTTGTCCCAAGTACTTAAACCGACTAATCAACTGCCTTCCAATTTCATCTGATACACAACCCTGGCCATGATAAAAAGGGCCTTGACGAAAGTAATACTCATAATGATCTACTTTGGGCATTAAATAGAAATCCTGCATCTGCTCCTTAGAACCATACCAAACCAATTCTGTTGAAAATTCTTCGATAGTCATCTCCTTCACCTCGTAAATAAATTACGCAAAAAAAAGCGAGTCCAATCTAGACTCGCTAAAAAAGTTTTTATTTTTTTGTTTTATCTGAAAAACGAGCTTCTACACGATAAATTGGTTGCCCTTTTTTAGAAAATTTTTCTTCGTATTCGGTCATGATATTTCCTTCATACGGACTATGGTGCAAGTCCAACCAAACTTGTTCCAAAATCATCCCATATTTTGAGAAACTGCTTAATGAATATTCAAATAACCCTTGATTGTCAGTTTTAAAATGAATCTCACCATTGGGACGTAAAATAGCTTCATCTACTGCTAAAAAACTTTGATAAGTTAAGCGGCGTTTTTCATGTCTTTTCTTAGGCCACGGATCTGAAAAATTCAAATAGATTTGATCTACTTCACTTTCTGCAAAATAATTAGTTAATTCTGAGCCATCGACATGCAGCAATTGTAAATTCCGTACCGGTTCATCAATTAATTTGTCTAAAGCAAAAGAAACTACGCTTACTTGCATGTCTATTCCAATATAATTAATCTCTGGATGTGCTTGAGCCATTTGATTGATAAACTGTCCTTTTCCCATACCGATTTCAATATGAATTGGCTGATTATTTCCAAAATGCTCTTGCCAACGCCCCTTCCAGCTTTGAGGTTCCTCAACTACAAACTGTGGATGAGCAGCTAATAGTTCCTCAGCACCTGATCTTTTTCTTACACGCATGATTAATTTCCTCCTTAAAAAAAGCTGAACCTAAATCGTTCAGCTTCCAGCAAAAATTCGTTTTAATTGCAATATTGATTGATTCATGTGACGAAATTCCTGGCGTCGATACAACCGGGATATTTCTAATAGTAAACTCATTAGAGCATACCAATATACACGCTCCATGTTCGCATCAGTAGGCCGAATCCCGTAGCGAACCAGCCACTTACTCCAGCTTGAGAGCGGTACATAGCTTCCTAAAATTGTACCTATATCTAAAGCAGGATCGGCAAACATAACCGAATCCCAATCGACCAAATAAAGATAATTACGACAGACTAACCAATTACGATGGTTTACATCTCCATGCACAACGGTATAATTCTTTTTTGGATAATAAGGAATATTTTGCTTCAAATAATTATGGACTAACTCAATAAAACTATTTTGATGCAACTCTGGCGGTATGCTTTTTTCAAAATCTGCTAACAATTGTTGGGGAGAAACTTGGCGTCCGCCTACCTTTTTTAGCATCATCTTTAATGAATCAGAATGATGCAAATGATATAGTACATCTATTACATCATTGCGCTGTTTAATTTCTTCTGGACTAAGCACCTGACCATCTAGCCACTCTTGTGCAGTTAACGTATCGCCATTCCCTGTCCGTTTAATCCACACCAATTTAGGTGCGATTCCTTCTCTAGATAAAGCTGCCAGCATAGGAGTAGTATTTCGTTTTATAAAGACACGGTCTTCATCTCGATACCCGATATAGGTTTTGCCGGTGTCACCCTTAATTGGACTAACACGCCATTCGCTATCTAACTGAAAATCCATCTTATGGGCCTCCTCATGCTTTTTTCGCAGTACCTCTTATTCTAGCTAGGGAAAGCAGCTTCGTCAAGAGCATGTATGTTCTTCTTTAGTCTTTTTGGATTACATTTTCTTTACAGATTCTTCTATTGCCTCAATATAAGCCTTTTGCAATTGTTTTGTGATTATTCCTGGATTACCATTGCCAACATTTTTACCATCAATACTAATAATTGGCATCACTTCAGCCACCGAACTAGTTTTGAAGCATTCGTCTGCTTCTATTAATTGTTCCTTAGTAAAAGGTTCCTCGATTAACTGGATTCCAAGTTTTTCAGCTAATTGTCGCACTTTAATTTTCGTAATTCCTGGTAAAATTAATTCGCCATCCGGATGAGTATATAAAATACCATCTTTTACCATCCAAAGATTGGATGATGAAGCCTCTGTCACAATACCATCTCTTATAAGTATAGCATCATCATAACCCTTCTCTTTTGCTTCGTTTAAAGCCAAAATATTACCTAATAAACTGATTGATTTAATGTCGCAATGCAGCCAGCGTTTGTCAGGAACAAATCCACCATGAATGCCGTTCTCTAATTTTTCATTTGGTCGGCTTGTTGCTTGAATATCTGCTGTTAATACCGGCATAACCTCTTTAGCATCTGGAAAGTCATGTAATCTTGGCTTGGCCGTCCCGTGAGTTACTTGGAAGTAAAGACGTCCGTTTTTGATTCCTACTTCTTCAGCAAACTTATGCAATCGCTGACTGAACTCTTCCTTAGTAAAGGGTAAGCTTAAACGAATCTTATTGGCACAGTGCCAGAAACGTTCTAAATGTTCTTCTTCCATATACAGCAATCCATCGTAAATACGAATCACTTCATAAATTCCATCACCAAACTGATACCCGCGATCTTCCGTATCAATTCTTACTTCTGATTCATCAACAATTTTATCATTCCACAGTATTTTCATTGGTTAATCCTCCATCTTTCTAATACGAACCGGCACATAAAACCAAACAAACAAAGCAGTTTCTCCTATTAAAATAGCAAACAGCAATAAACTATCCACCACAGTCAATTGGGTCAAGGCAACTCCGGCAAAAACAAAAGCCGCAATTCCTAACAAGCAAGCAATCATTTTTTGTAATGAAGCCTGCTTAGTCTTTTGACTAACCGGATACAATTGAATAAAACTAATATAATCGAATTGACTGTATAATGGAATCATTTGAAATCCAATTAAATAGATTAATAGGGCTGCTACGCCCGTGGCATAAAGAAAATCCTGCAAGGTAAAAATTAATATCCCGCCAATTACCACTAAGCGCAAGTAAAGTCCACTGTATTCAGAACCTCGTAGTGCCCGACGCATAAATAAATAAAGATAGGTGTTAGATTGCTTAAAGGTAATTCGTGCTAACAGGCCATCTAAGTATTTGCGACGTTTTACTTTAGCCTCAATTTCCGGCACATCTGTAAACAAATTAATAAACTGATAAATTCGATACAATCGACTCCGTTCAAGATCAGCCATTTTTTCCCAATCCAATAAACGAGCACCTGGCTTAGTTGTATGAGAAAAGATAAGCGTGAAAAGCAACGCTGCTCCAGTACCAGCTAATGGGGTTAGATATAAACTAGCTGCAATTACTATCAAACTAGCTGCATACCACAACAATTTTAACTGCTGAATCTTGGAAACAGTTTCTTGGTAGCAAGCCAAACGTAAAATAGTTAAGTGACAATACTTTAATAGCCACAGCATTAGGGCAAACCAAACGATGTTGTTAAATCCATACCCGGTACTTACTACATACAGAGGCATCGATACTCCCACAATTAGAGCAATCAGAATCATAGGAAAAACCAGCGAGTAACGCAGACCCTTTTGTAAATACCCCTCCATCTGCCGTTCCTTTGGCAAAATAAAAGTAGTATCGGCTGGTTCAATTAATGTCACTAAATGACCAACGGGTAAAATTAAAAACCAGATAACACCAATTATAGGAAGTCCCCAAATAAAATCGGCTGGTAATTCTTTTAATAAATTGGAGTAGTAAAACCCCAGCCCTCCAACTAAAAATAAACAGACTAAGACAAAATGATCATTTAACACATAACGCATGTACTTCATCATTTTCTTTTGATGCAGTCTTAGTCGTTGATTAAAAAAATCAGACATTCGCCTCAGACTCCTTTGTCAATGCGACATAGATTTCGTCCAAGGAAGAGCCTGGCAGATTAAATTCCTGCTGAAGCTCACTCAAGGTACCTTGCGCTCGTACTTCACCATTGTGTAAAACGACAAAACGATCACAATATTTTTCAGCAGTTGCTAAAATATGGGTGGACATCAGAATCGCAGCCCCTTCTTTTTTCATTGCCATCATCAATTCCAATAAAGCATTAATTGCTAATGGATCCAAACCTAAAAATGGTTCATCAATAATGTACAAGCTAGGTTGAATCAAAAAAGCGCACAACACCATTACTTTTTGCTTCATCCCTTTAGAGAAGTTCACTGGGAACCATTCCAACCGATTTTCTAATCGGAAGGTTTTCAGCAACTGTTCAGCCCGCTGCATCGCCACCTCTTTAGGAATATCATAGGCCATCGCTGTCACTTCGATATGCTCCCGCAACGTTAATTCTTCATATAAAGAAGGTGTTTCAGGGATGAAACCAATCTTTTTGCGGTAATCCTCCGGTGCTTGAGCCAAGGTTAGATCGTCGATTGTAATTTTTCCTTTTTGAGGTGTTAATAAACCAATAATATTTTTTATTGTTGTAGATTTACCAGCTCCATTTAAACCAATTAGGCCGACCATCTCACCGTTTTTCACATCAAAACTAATATCTTTCAAAACAGGCAAATGACCATAGCCGCCTGTTACTTGCTGAATGGATAAACTCATTTTATTCCCTCCAATACTTGTCCTATATTATAGCAGAAGTTTTGCAAAGATTTTTGACAAAGTGATTTCATTTTTGCGCACAGTTGAGAAAAGTTATGGTAAAGTGAAAGTAAGCAAAAAAAGAAAGGGTGTCTGTCATGGAAAACTGTATCTTTTGTAAAATTATTAATCAAGAAATTCCCAGCTATAAAGTGTATGAAGACGATAAAGTCTATGCCTTTTTAGACCTATCTCAAGTAACAAAAGGGCATACTTTAGTTGTTCCGAAGCAGCATGTTGCTGATATTTTTGAATACGATGAAGCTTTAGCAGGTGAAGTATTTGCACGAATTCCTAAAGTTGCCAAAGCACTAGAAAAAGCTTTCCCCGAAATGGAGGGCTTGAATATCTTAAATAATAATAAAGAATTGGCTTATCAATCAGTCTTTCACTCTCATGTACATTTAATCCCACGTTACAGCAAGCAGGATGATTTCTCTATTCATTTTGGGGACAATTCTGAAAGCTACAGCAAAGAAGATATGCAGGCGATTGCTGAAGCGATCAAGGAGCAGGTGAACTAAATGGGCTTTTTCAAAGGACTCTTAGTGGGTGCCGGAATTGGAACTGTTGGCGGATTACTCTTTGCCCCGAGAAAAGGTGAGGAAACCCGCGAGAAATTAGTGAACGATGTTCGTGATGTTGTTCAGTTAACCGATGAGCTGAATGACAGCTTAACTGATTTTCGTGAATCCTTAGTGGAACTAAAAACAACTGTTAATACGTTAGTCCCTGAATTTAAAGCCGAAATAGAAAGTGACATTGAGGAGTTTAAATTTCAGGCTGAACCACGGATTCAGCAAATCCAAGAACAAGTAGCGCTCATTCAAAGTCATTTGCCGGAAGAAATGCAAAACAATACCAACAAACAGGGACGTTTTATCTTAGAACGCCCTGGTAAACTTAAATAATCAACAGGACGGGCACATTTTTATGGCTCCGTCCTTTCTTTTATGCCTTTAATGTGAATTTTTATAGAAACTATCTGTAAAAGTCTTTATTTTACAAATTTAAGTGTGGTATAGTGATTGAGGAGCAATAATACGCAAATAACTTAATACAGGAGTGTAACTTAGAATGAAGAAAAAAATCGTTTTAGCTACTGCTGGACTATTAAGCGTCTTAGTCTTAGGTGCTTGTTCAAGTAGCAACAGTCAAGAAATCGCAACAATGAAAGGCGGTAAATTGACCGTAGAAGATTTTTACAATGAAGCAAAGAAAGAACAAACTAACCAACAATTAGTTCGCAACATGATTATCTATGATGTCTTTGAAAATGCTTATGGAGACAAGGTTACTGATAAACAGATCGACAAAGAGTACAACAAACAAGCAAAACAATTAGGCGATAGCTTTGAAAGTCAGTTACAAGCTGCTGGCTATACAAAATCTTCTTATAAAGACTACCTAAAACAGTCTTTAGCTTTCCAAGAAGGAATCAAGAGCCACATTAAACTAACAGATGCTGACAAAAAAGCAGCATGGGAATCTTTCCATCCAGAAGTAGAAGCTAGAGTCATTCTGGCAAGTAGTGAAGATGAGGCCAACGAAATCAAGAAGCAACTTGATGATGGCGGCGACTTTGCTAAGATTGCTAAAGAAAAATCACAAGATACTGCTACTAAAGAAGATGGCGGTAAAGTTAAGTTTGATTCACAATCCGACGCTGTTCCTTCTGAAGTAAAAGAAGCAGCATTTGCTTTGAAAGACGGCGAAGTATCAGCTGTAGTTTCTGCAATGGACGCTTCTACTTATCAAACAGCTTACTACATCGTTAAAATGGAGAAAAACACTCCTAAAGGTAACGATATGAGCAAATATGAAAAAGAAGTAAATGAAATTGCTGAGAACACAAAAATGGCTGACCAAACCTTCACTTCTGAAGTAATCGGTGAAGAGTTGAAGAAAGCAAATGTGAAGATTAAAGACGAAGCCTTCGACAACATTTTGTCTGACTTCTTAGGAACAACTGATTCTACTGGAACTTCTTCATCTAAGAAATCTTCAGACAAAGAATCTAAATCTTCTACAGAGGCATCAACTGAAGCATCAAGTCAAGCTTCTACTGAAGAATCACAAAGCAGCACTGAAGCATCTAATTAAACACAAAAAGGGAATTCCAATTGGAGTTCCCTTTTCTTCGTTATTCATGCTACAATATGGTATCAATTACTTTTAACAGATAAGGTGGATAGTCATGAAAGAATTCCCTTCAAAAGAAGCAGAAAAGGATTATTATGAACACGAAGCTTCCGAGGCAGAATTTTTGTCTTGGTATAAGCAGCAAGATCATCCCCAATATGAAAAGCCATCCGTAACAGTGGATATCGTTGTCATGGGTTACAATAAAGAAGAAGATCAGTTAAAAATTCTTTTGATACAACGTCGTGGCAATCCTTACCGCAACTCGTGGGCGTTACCTGGAGGTTTCGTTCAAAGCAATGAATCTACCAATGACAGTGTTCGTCGGGAAACTAAAGAAGAAACTGGTTTAACGATTGGTCGACGCAATGTGGAACAACTACATACCTTTAGTACACCAAATCGTGATCCGCGTGGCTGGGTTATCACCGTCAGTTATATTGCTTTTCTAGGTCAAGTACCTCCAAAAGCTGGTGATGATACGCAGGATGCTCGCTGGTTTAATATGGAACGTCATGGTGATTCATTGTTCTTAACTAGCGATGATATTTCGATTGAAATTGATTTAGAAACGGGAAAATCAATTGGCAGGGACACCTTGGCTTTTGATCACAATGAAATTATTCGCAAAGCCTTCAACCGTGTAGTAAATAAAATGGACCACGAACCACTGATCCTTCAAGTACTAGGTGATGAATTTACTATCACTGAAGCGCGCAAAGTATTTGCGAAGTTTTTAGGAATTGATTTTAAAACAGTGGATCACTCCAATTTCAAAAAAGCTATGCTGCAATATTTTGATGAAATCGGTGAACGTCCAGTAGGTATTGGCCGACCATCAAAAATTTATCGTTTAAAAGATGAAATTGGTGAAAAGAAATAATTGAATAACTGGAAAACCGGCCAGACTCGTCTCTAGCCGGTTTTTGTATTTATCTGGTAAAGATAATTAGCTGGTGAAGTGCTCGAGTACAACAAGTATACAATCGATTATTTTTACGTTGCAGCTGCTGAGTTTCAATATCCGGTAAAATTACGGTATCAAATTCTAACCCCTTAGCAAACTGAATCGTTGTCACTACAATATTATCCTCAATTTTATTGGTGTTTTCAGTGACAATTGTTGCCGAAACAGACAGTTCTTCAGCCAATTGATAAACTTCCTGCTGACTTTGACAAATAATTCCACAGGTTGAGAAGCCACTCTTCTGAAACTCAACCAATCTTTTCCTGATTTTAGTCCATTTATCCTCTAAATTTTCAATAGCTGTGACTTCTACAGGAGCCCCATGTCGATTAACAACATTCAGCTCTGAATTGTTTGAAAACTGTTTAGCAAATTCGATAATCTCATAACTAGAACGATAGCTTTGGTTAAATTCTACTACCCGGTTCGCTGGTAAAAGTTGGGCTAATTTTTCTAAAAACAATTGCTGATCGCCAATTAATGCCTGATTAATGTCCCCACAGATTGTTTTCTCACCTGGGAAAAGCATCTGCAGTACTTGGAATTGCAAGATAGAGTAATCTTGCATCTCGTCGACAACTAAGTGCTGAATGTGTTGTGTTGGTTTAATTCCTTCCAAATGGAGTTTGAAATATAGATAAGGATACAAATCACTATTTTCCAAATAGTCTTTGCCACTAGCGCCTCGATATTTCTGTGGTAAAGTTTCTAAAAATCCCAAATAAGCTGCTAGGCTGTCTGAATATCCCAATCGCTTTTTGAGCTTAGCAGCAATTGACTTACTGCTATTTATCCTTTCTTCTTCTGCAATTCTTCTACTAACTTCTTCAATCAAAACAAATAATGGCTTAACGTTTTCAAATAATTTTGACAGCCTTTCTTTGGTGATTCGTTTCTCCTCTGACAGTATTAAGTCTTCTAAAGAAACCTGTTGCATCAATTGCTGAAGATAAGCTATCAGCTTTTCGAAAAAATCTGAGGAGCTCCGGTAACGATAACTTTGACTTCGCAAAGAATTAGGCTGCTCAAGTATTTCCGTTAATTCTGCCTGCCGACTGGATACAGAAATAGCTTCATCGATGAAGCTTTTTCCCAACGAACCAATATCCATTTGCTGTAATTCATTTTCTCCTAATTCGGGCAGAATATTGCTGATGTAGCTGGAAAAAATTTGATTAGGTGACACAATCAAAATGTTTTCAGCAGTGAGGCTGTCCCTTTTTTGATACAGTAGAAAAGCCATTCGATGCAAAGCAACTGAGGTCTTTCCTGAACCAGCCACACCTTGAATAATCAAATTTTTCGTTTTAGTGTCGCGAATCACTTCATTTTGTTCCTTTTGAATGGTTTGAATGATGGTCTTCATTTCATGAGAAGAAATTTGACTCAGCTCGTGTAATAGGAATTCGTCATTAACCGTGTCCTCTGTATCTACCATTAAACGAATCTTTCCATCTTTTATTTCAAATTGCTTTTTTTCCAAAATATTCCCGCTAAATATTTTACCAAAGGATTCGTAACAGCCCTTTCCAAGATTGAATTCATAATACAGAGAAGCAATGGGTGCTCGCCAATCATAAATCAGCTGTTCTCCCCTATCGTTAGCAAAACCGTAACGTCCAATATAAAATGGCTCGACCTCTTCTTCTTGCTGATACTGAAATCCTATTTTTGCAAAGTATGGATTGCTCATTTGATAATTCAATTTTTGCAGAATCCCTGTTTCTAACGTACTTCTGTGGTCAATGAAACTCATTGTCTGCTGATAATTATACACCTCATATTTGTCCAGCTCTGCTTTATAATCAACCGTATGCCGCTTTAATTCTTTGTACTGATCTTCATTAGAATCAATCGTTGCTTCAAGTAAGTTAGCCTGTTCGCTAATCGTTTCAATGATTCTTTCAAGATATTGTTCTTCTGTGACATTCATCCGATCATCCCCCTTTGTAAATAGACCTATAGTATACGGGAAACAAAAAGGTTGGTGGGTTAGTGGAGCGTTAAAGTAAAAAGAACCCTCAGTCGATGACTGAGAGTCCGTTGTATACTAACTATTCATCCAATTTGGTTCTAAAATATTGCCATCTGGATCTTCTACTTCTAAACCAAACATTTGATCTTCGGGAATTCCCATATCAATATGATAGTAATCCCCGCCAGTTGCTCTAGCCTTTTCTGCAAACTGCTTAACCGCTTCAGCACTTTCTAAGCTAAATGAAACGAGTACACTGCTAGTAGTTTTAGGATCAGCTATTTTACGATCTTTAATAAACTTTCGATAAAAGTCATAAGTCAATAACATAATCCAGAAATGGTCATCCCAGACTACTGCACTAGCCTCTTCCGTAGAAAACTCTTCGTTTTTTTTAAATCCTAATGCTTCGTAAAACTGAATCGAACGCGGCAAATCGGTTACTGGAAAATTAACAAATACCATACTTGTCATTCTGACCATCCTCTCTTTAACGTTATTATGCGCGCCAAAGAAAACGGTGTCAAAATCTTTGATTGGCTTAGTTTATTTTTTTAGCAGCAGCTGCATTTGCTGTGTTAATACAAACAGCTGATTTTCCAAAACAGCCACTCGCTTTTCTAAAGCGGATAATTCTTCTAGACCAACATTTTTTTCAGTCATTTTTGTAGGAGAATACAGCTTCGGCAAACCAGAATTTTTGTACTGTTCAAGTAAAAAAGGGATTTTTTGATTATCAATTTTCACTTGTGTTCGTTCGGTAAGTTCTCCTTCCTCATTCACTCGACGAGTTATTAATGTTTCCATCCCGTCAAAACAATTATCACCTACAACATAGCCCGTATCTGTTTTTCTGATTGCGCCGACCTCTCTCAGCCATCCATAGAAAGTGGTTTGGTTTAGTCCGTATTCTTTTCTTACTTCATGCAATTTCATTTTATCACGCTCCTTGTTTAATCAAAGATACGCAATTAATCGGTCATTCGTTTTATGATTTCCAAATATTTTTTAGTTGCCAATTCACTTACTTGGCCTTTTTTGCAGAATTCCAGCTTGGATAATTTACGATTCACCCGCTCAACCACGATTTGATCATCTACTGTTCGTTCTCTTAATGCTTCAAAAGCATCCTGAAAACGGAGATCCTTACGTGCGTGCTCATAAAAAGACAACACGTAAACATAGTGAAAAAGATTATAATCACTCAAGGGATATTCCACCTGCATAAATAGAGTACCAATCCCGTAATGGCACGGACCTATTGGAGCTTTCGTTTCCCAATGGTCTAGAAGAAAATCAATTGCCTGATTCAAGCTGTCATCAGAAAAATACTTGGTGTATCGAAATAGATTTAAAGCATTTAAGGTAGGTAATGGATTGGAATGCTCGGTTTCAGGTCCTTTTCCAAAATAGAATTTCTTACACCACCAGCCACCATCTGAATAACGGGTTTCCATCAAATGGGCCAATGTTTTTTTCATCCGAGGGTCTTCTAAATAACCTAGACGAATTAATAAGGTTGCTGCCGGAATAGTTTGGCAGGGAAAAACGGGGCCCTTCGGATATAGCTTGAAATCTCCCGGCTCCTTCCAAGATTCCCAAATCAACTCGCCAACCGTTTGTAAAATTGGATCTTCTGGTGAAACACCTAATTCCAACAAATAATTGGCAGAAGCGATACAAGAAAATGCACCTCCATTAGTTAACCGGCGATCCTCTGTTGTCCAGTAATCCCATTTTTGGTCATAACGATGACTTAAAATTGTTTCAATATCTTTTTGATAATCCATTTTTGTTCTCCAAACTTTTCTTTTAATTGTAGCAATTTTCCCTTTACAAATCACTGTTTTTCCGTAATGCAAACATTCTTTGCTAGCAATTTAGTGGATTATTTTGGATAATTATTGTGAGGTGAGAATCATGGAAGTTGGAAAAATGCTAAAAGAACGCAGAGAGACAATGGGGGTTTCTCAGGAAAGTATTGCTCAAAAAATGTATGTTTCTCGTCAAACGATTTCGAATTGGGAATTAGGAAAGACTTATCCAGATATCGAAAAGTTAATTGCATTAAGTGAATTTTATGAAGTAACTTTAGATGAACTCGTAAAGGAGGATTCTATCATGAAAGAAAAACTAATTACTGATGCTAAAGAGTTGGCGCAGTTAAGAAAGCACAAGACTTGGTTTCGAATTAGCCAAAGCCTGTCATCGGTGGCCTTTGGGGGTGCACTTTTTTCTGATGACTACACGTGGTTATTGATTATTGCTGCGCTACTTTTTTCGGTCTTTGGCGCCTATCATTGGACTTTTTTCGATGACGATAAATCCACTGATCCCTTATTTCCTTAACCGTAAAAAATCCTCCCACCGATAAGTGAGAGGATTGTAATTAATTAGTGACTGTTTTTTTCATTTGCTTACTGCGTAATTGTCCGCAAGCGGCATCAATATCAGTACCGTGTTCTTTACGGATGACACAATTGATACCATTTTTCTTTAGCACATCGTAGAAGCGTAAAACGTCTGCTTTTGAGCTACGAGAATATTGATCATGTTCACTCACCGGATTATAAGGAATCAAGTTAACATAAGTGAGCTTCTTCTTGTCTTTTAAAAGCTCAGCTAATTGTTTGGCATGCTCTGGACGATCATTAACGTTTGCAAGCATAATATACTCAAACGTGATCCGGCGATTGGTAGATTCTAAATAGTAGTCAACAGCCTCCATTAATTTTTCAATAGGGAAGCTGCGATTGATTCGCATGATTGAAGAACGAACTTCATTGTTTGATGCATGCAAGGAAATGGCCAAATTAACTTGCAGTCCATTTTCAGCGAATTTCTTGATTTTAGGCACTAAACCACTTGTCGATACTGTAATATGGCGAGCACCGATAGCTAAGCCTTTGGCATCATTGATTACGTGAATAAAATCCATTACATTCTCGTAGTTGTCAAATGGCTCGCCAATCCCCATTACAACAACGTGAGATACGCGTTCATCCTCACCTCGTTCATCAAAGTAATGTTGGACTAGCATAATTTGAGCCACAATTTCACCAGCAGTTAAATCTCTTTGTTTTTTCAATAGACCTGATGCACAAAAAGTACACCCGATATTGCAGCCTACTTGAGTAGTCACACAAACAGATAAGCCATATTCTTGACGCATCAAAACAGTTTCAATCATATTCTTGTCTGGCAATTCAAATAAGTATTTAACTGTTCCGTCGTTTGATTCTTGTACCACCATTTGCTTTAAAGGATTAATGCAGAAATTTTCTTCCAACAGTTCAATGGTTTTCTTTGAAAGATTACTCATTTGATCAAAGCTGGTTACCCGTTTTTGATACAACCATTCCCAAATTTGTGTCGCTCTAAATTTCTTTTCTCCATGCTCAATCAGCCAATCGATCAAGGCTTCTTTTCTTAATTCATAAATTGATGGTTTCAAACTCTTATCCCCTATTTCTTATGTCTTAGCCGTGCTTCTTTTCACAAATAGAAACTGGCCTAGTAAAGTCTCGCTTCATACTATAACCGATTAAAAAAATGAAAGCAATCGCCTTTGGAAAAAATCAATAAAAAGACTGTCAGTTTCCTGACAGTCCCGCTTTATTCTAAGCCATCAACATTTGTATAAATACCTGCATCTTCAAATTCGTTCTTTAGTTCATTTATCTCAGCTTGGGTTAACGTATTTGTATCCTTCATAGTATATTCCCAGCCCAAGTAATCATATTTGCTGCTGCCGTATTGATGAAAAGGAAGCAAATGAACTTCTTTTACCTCCAAATTTTGTAAATAATTGATTAAAGCTGAAATATTATCAGGCGCTGTTGTGTATCCAGGAATTAAAGGGATACGAGGAATGACCTCTAAATGATCTTGGCTTAAGAGAAACTCAAAATTTTCTTTGACTGTTTCAATCTTAGAACCTATCACTTGTTTACTTGATTCAGCATCCATTATTTTCAAATCAAACAAAACCTGCTGCAAATAAGGTGTTAACTTTTTAATCTCGTTCAAAGGAAAACATCCGGTGGTTTCAATGGCGGTGTGCACACCTAAGTAATTGAATTCTGCCAACAAATCCGCAGCAAAATCGGCTTGCATTAATACTTCTCCTCCAGAAAGGGTCACTCCTCCACCAGAGGTTCGGTAAAATATCTCATCCTTCATCACTTCGTCCACCAACTCGTCTGTTGTACGCCAGCTTCCAATCGTTTCAGTTTTGCCGTTTTTAGTCCAAGTTGTTGGTGTAACTGCTTTTCTTGATTCAGGATTGGAACACCAGGGACATTTTAATGGACAGCCTTTCAAAAAGATAATGGTACGAATTCCACCACCATCGTGCACAGAATAGCGTTGGATATTAAATACTAATCCTTTGGACATGGATATTCCTCAATTCTACAATTCATGTTCAACACGTGCGATAATATCGTCTTGAATTTGTTTATTCAAATCAACGAAGAAAGCACTGTAACCTGCTACCCGAACTAGCAATCCCGTATATTTTTCTGGATGCTTTTGGGCCTCTAACAAAGTCGCTTTTGATTGAACGTTAAACTGAACGTGTTGAATTTTTAGTTTTGTATAAGCCATTAGAAAATCAGCAAATTTATTTAATCCTTGTTGACCTTTTAGCGTATTGGGTTGGAACTTCAAATTAAGCAAGCTGCCATTTACTGTTAAATAGTTATCTAATTTACTAACTGATTTTAAAACAGCTGTTGGTCCTAAATGGTCTCGGCCTACCATCGGTGACAAGCCGCCATCTGCCAATTGTTCTTGCGCTTTCCGGCCATCTGGCGTTGCGCCGACTGCTTCACCTAATGGAATGTGAGCAGAAACTGTATAGGCTCCAGCGATAAACTGTCCACCACGAACATTAGTGTATTTTTCTAGCTCTTTAGCATAGTGTCTGAATAGCTGAGCTGCGATCAGGTCGATTTCATCATCATCGTTTCCATACTTCTCAAAATCTTGGATCACATGTTTTTGCAATGCCTCGTATTTTCCAGTATAATTTGCGGCCATTGCCTCTACTAATTCAGAAAAGCTCATTTCGTGGTTTTCGAAAACCATTTTTTTTATGACATACAAGGAATCACTCAGATTCGCTTCGCCAATACCCTGAACACCTGAAAAGTTGTACCTTGCGCCGCCTTCAGTTACATCCTTACCTTTTTCCATACAATCTTGAATTAAAACTGAGAGAAATGGTGTGGGCGCATAGTGCCGATGACCCAAATCAACAATATCTGATCCTTTGGCGACTAGCTCTACATAATAAGCAATTTTAGCTTTAATAGTTTCGAAAAGCTCCTCATAGGTTACATCAATTTTGTCTTTCAGTTCATACATACTCAATTCCATAATACGTAACAAATTGAACAAAGCAATATCATGTAAGCCATAGGTTCTTCCGGGAATGGAGGTTTCCACACAGCCAACCGTTGCATAATCACGCGCATCATCCAAAGAAACGCCTTTACTCAAGAAGGCAGGAACACAAACCTCATCATTAAAAAGCTGCGGAATTCCGGTACCTAAGCGGATTGTTTCACAGGTTTTCAATAAAAACCGTCGCGGAATTAATTCATTCATACGAACAGAAAGATTCGGCTGTGGCAAAAGGACCTCATGATACAAATCTAGCATAATATAAGATAAGGGATTCACCGAAGCGTGGCCGTACTCATCTAGCCCGCCTAGAACAACCGTATAACCAGTTGGAAAGCCAGCGAAGCATTTTGCGCTGCTTTCACTGCGTAAAAGCACCACATCATTGGTTTTAATATAAAAATCCCCTAATACTTCATACAAGAATGCTTCAGGAATTCCATTATCTAGAGAAGCTTGATAATAAGGATACATGTATTGATCCATTCGCCCTAATGACAAGGAGGAGGCATTAGATTCATATTGACCCACAATACTAGTCATCCATAATAACTGTAAAGCTTCATAAAAGGACTCCGGCTTTTCAACACTTAGCTTCCGGCACATCGCTGCTATTGTTGCTAATTCTTTTTGACGATTAGCTTCTGTCTCCTGATGGCTCAATTCTGTTGCTAAGTCAGCATATCGCAGAAAATGTTGCTGCATTCCTTGAAAAATGATCAAACCAGCTTTGAAAAATGTATTATCAGGTTCTTCAGCTGTTTTCGCTTTTAACTCATCAATATAGTAACCTACACCATTGCTTAGAATAGCAGGAAAATCCATAATGATATGGCCTTGACCTTTATCGGTTTGATTCAATTTGAACACTTCATCCGCCAACGCTGTTTTGACCTCATCCGTCAGCTGCCCATTGATAAAATCCTTCATCGAGCGACCTTCCCAATAAGGATAAAGCTTTTGACGATAAATCTCTTTATCAGCTTCAGTAAATTCAAACTGATCCTGAGGCCGTTCATCAATCGTATCAATTTCTTTTAAAATCCAATAAGGATCCATTTCGGGAGAAATAATTCCCGAACGAGGGCGAACCGTACGATTCCCTACTAGCAGCTCTCCTTCACGAATACTGATGGCTGCGTTAGCTAATATGTGAGCGACTGCTTTCGCCCGACGAATAATAGTTGGCTCCCCTTCAGTTTGTTGATAGCTTTCCGTATAGAGTAGTGCTCGCTCTAAAGAGATTTGCCGTTTTTCTTTAAACAAATTATCCTTCATTCGTTGAATGCGTTCGTTTCCGTTTGTGACTACATTGGCAATATTTTTTTCTTTATCTATAATTCCCGTCGCCATTTCCTACCATCTCCTCTTCTCCCTTAGTATACGAATGCACAAGTAATAAATCCACGTATTTTATTGAATTTCAGATAAAAACTTGGATTTACCCTGATTTTCCCAAGTTTTTTATTGCTTTTTTTGGAATAGCATGGTACGTTATCCATAAGAATATGGGGGAATTTAGATGAAAGCAGCGGAGATTGCTCAACGGCGAAAAACAATTACCGAATGGCTGTATCAGGAAGAATCCTTGAAGGTTGCCCAGCTGGTTGATTATTTTCAGGTTTCCGACGAAACAATTCGTAAAGACCTCGCTTATTTGGAAAAAGAAGGCATTTTACAGAAGGAACATGGGAAAGCGGTGCTTGTTAAGGAAACAGAATTAGCCCCTGTTTCCCTTCGAACTGTTAACTTAAAAGAAAAGGAACGAATTGTAGTAAAAGCGTTGGAGCTAATTAATGAGAATGATCGAGTCATTGGTATGGATCAAGGGAGTACGATTGCTTTACTGGCTAAGCGCCTGCTGCCTTTAGATCAACGACAAATTTTCACTGGTTCCTTGGCTGCTATTTTACAACTGACTAATGGGCGTCATTTGATTCATTCCTTTGGTGGCCAATATTCAGCTAGCGATATGGCTTTTCGTAATGATACAGGCAAAGAAATGTATCCCGATGTTCAATTTGATCTTTGCTTTTTCGGTTCCAGCGGTGTTAAAAATCGTAAAGGCTTTTGTACCTCCTCTTTGGTAGATGCCGAGTCAAAGCGAATGATGTTAAGAAAATCACTGAAGAAGGTCGTTTTGCTTGATAACAGTAAATTCGAAACCACCTCTTTAGTTCAGGTAGCACCATGGTCAGAGATAGACATTGTGATTGCTAATAAGGGAATTCCTCACGACTATGAACGTATGATTAGCGCTTTTGCCCAATTGATCTTGGTATGATTTACGAACAAAAAAGGACTTGGCAGTTTTTGGCTAAGTCCTTTCGTTGTGTTTTACAAAAGTATAAGGTATTTTTATACGTTGTGTTTCCTCGGTAATTAATGCTTCAAAAGCCTTGCGGCCGCATTCTGGCAAATGATGATCGATCGTTGGAAACTTCAACACTCTGCTGATGAAAAGATTCTCCTGTCCAACAATTAATGGTGCTTTTTCTTTTCCATACCCTTCAATGATGCCCGCAGCAACTTCATCACCATTACTAAATATCCCATCTACCTGATTTTGCTTGAAAAAATTTGCTACAGCTAGTCCATCTTCAGCTTCTTGACAGCCCCAGCGCATCAGTTCAGGATCAAACCTGGGAAACAACTCTTCACATAGCTGCATTGCCAGCTTTGAATTATTACTTCGTTTACCCGTTCGTCCTAAAGTTAAACCGATTTTTTCGACACCTTGGTCTTTCAAGTAATTTAAGCTCTCTCTGAAGGAACCTTTTCTGTCGATAAATACACTGCTTAATCCTTCCACTCGAACATCTTCGCACAAAACGATTTTTCCAAATTTAAGATAGTCAGCGATCACTTCTAAACTGTTGGATTTTGAAGTAATGATAATTCCATCAAAACTCTTAGCAGCTAGTTCATTCAAATAATTTTTTTCGGTTGCCGCATCATAATTAGTCGGCAGTAAAGTAACTTTATATTTCTGGGTAAAGGCTTCCTCAGTAATTCCCTTCACCAGCTGATCGTAATAAGGATGATTTACGAAAGGAACAATCACCCCAATATTTTTTGTCTTACCATAGCTAAGATTGCGGGCTGTATGGTTAGGAACATAGTTTAGCTCTGCCATAACAGTCAAAATTTCTTGCCGCTTCTGTTCATCCACATAAGGATGGTTGTTGATTACTCGCGAAATGGTTGAGACAGAGTAGCCCGTTCTTTTTGCAATGTCACGAATATTCGCCATAAACTTCTCCTGAATTTTTTATGCAGTAAATAACTGATGATAGAGATAACCCACAACATTATTTCCAGAGTCAAAAAATGTAAAGGTATCCTTACCATAGCTAAATTTAATTTGACGATCTTCACTGCCATTAACTGCTAAATTATGAATACCGGTTAGAGATAATTCTTTTTCCCGTACCTTATACAAACCTTGGTGACGCTGGACAGATAAACGCTGTCCTTTAATTTCCAGTGATGCGTAATAGTAATCTGTTCCTGTTTGATCATGGACTTCTACGTAAGCATTCATCGCTATCTCCTCCTTTGGTTATACCCAAAGTATAATGGATGAAACGCGTACCACAGCAAGCAAAAAGCACGGTTTTTCCTGCCTAATCCTCTAATTCTTCAGCTAACAATAATAAAGCAGCAGCTGCTGCACCCTCTTCGTCATCACCTTCATAGGAACCAATCGCATCTTTCCCAAAAAGTCCAGTACCACTGTAAATTTTTCCGTCTTTAATTGTTCCGACAGCTTCCTTGCCAAAAAGACCCGTACCCTTGTATATTTTATGGTCTTTAAATTGTCCGATATGATCTTTACCGATTAATCCGCTGCCGCTGTAAATTTTTCCATCTTTATAAGAGCCCACTAAATCTTTACCTAAAAGACCCGTGCCTTTATAAACCTTGCCATCATCAAATATCCCGATTGCATCCTTGCCGAAAATCCCCGTACCACGATAAATTTTTGCCATGCCTGTTTCCTCCTAAATGAATTCTTTCCATTTAGTATAGCATGTTCCTGTTTTTTCAAGGCAAAATAAGGCAAGCAGCCTTTTCTATAAGGTTGCTTGCCTATGCTATTACATAATTTCAATATCTAAATCAATGTCATCATCGACTGCCGCAGCAGATTCAACGCCATCATCAACTGCCACTGGTTTTTTCAATACAATCACAATTCCGGCTGTAATTGCCACCCCAACCAATGTACCTGCAATATACATAATCGGATTTTGAGCAACAGGTGCGACAATCCAGCCGCCCCATGGTGCCGGATTTCCAGCACCCAATACCATGGCAACTGCAGCTCCCACCGCACTGCCTATCATATTAGCTGGAATACAACGTAAAGGGTCAGCTGCTGCAAAAGGAATGGCTCCTTCAGAAATACCAACCAATCCCATAACAATCGCGGCTTTTCCAGAGTTGCGTTCCTCCATCGTGAATTTCTTCGGTGCAATCAAGGTAGCCACCCCCATCGCCAGAGGAGGAATACAAATTGCGGCACCAATTCCAGCCATAATTGATAATGCAGTAGCACTTGGCATCCCAGTCGCAGGATCAATTGTTCCTACCATCGCTGAACCAAAACCAAACGCTACCTTGTTAATTGGTCCACCCATATCAGAAGCAATCATTGCTCCTAACACTAATCCTAGAAGCATCAAATTAGTTGTTCCCATCGACTCCAGCCATGCAGTCAAAGCAGTCATCAATGCAGCAATTGGTTGACCAATTACCCAGTACATCAAACAACCAACAATGGTTGTTCCTAATAACGGAATAATGAAGATAGGCCCTAATGAACGCAAACTAGAAGGCAATTTAATTTGCTTCAAGTAATAAACAACAATCCCGGCTAATAACCCTGATAAAATTCCGCCTAAGAACCCAGCGCCAATATTACTAGCAATCAAGCCGCCAATAATCCCTGGCGCCAATCCTGGACGATCCACCATTGAGAAGGCAATATAGCCTGAAAGAATCGGTACCATCATACCTAAGCCGGTAATCCCAATATTAGCAATATCAGCCAGCATACCATCCTCTGGTACAGCTGCACTGCCTGAAAACAGCACACTTAACGCCAGCAAAATACCACCAGCCACTACAAAGGGAATCATATAAGATACACCAGTCATCAGATTCTTTCTTGTATCTTTTAGTAAGTTGACCATTCCTGTTCCTCCTAGCCTAATTTTTGCTGTAGTTTCTTGACGATTGCTTCACCTTTATTAATACAATCTCCAGCACTTACCCGAACAACCGGCTTACCTTTGAAGCGTTCTTCGTTTTTGATGCCAATATTATTGGTTAAGATCACTGCATCAGCAGCAGTAATTTGATCTGCAGTTAATTCATTTTCAATTCCAATCGATCCTTGTGTTTCTACATGAATATCTATCCCATGTTTTTTTGCAGCAACCTCCAGGCTCTCAGCTGCTAAATAAGTATGTGCTACTCCAGAAGGACATGCGGTTACGGCTACTAATTTCATTTTATTTTCCTCTTTTCATTAGTTTAATACAGCGGTTAAACTGTCATTGATAACTTGAACAATTTCCTCTTCACTAGCAGAGGTTCTCAACATTTCACGAAAATCCTCATGAACTAGCTTGCGAGATAAACCAGCAATAATTTTCAAATGTTCATCCCCAGCACAATCCTCAGGCACCGCTAAGAGAAAGGCCATTTCTACATCTTTGCCATCTAAACTGTTCCAATCCACTGGTTGCGCTAACCGACCAAAGGCTACCGTACATTCCTTAACATGAGGACTTTTACCATGAGGAATGGCTATCCCAAATCCGATAGCTGTTGAAGTCAGAGCTTCACGATCTAGCACACTTTGTAAATACCCGTCAAAGTTAGTGATGCGATCAGTGGCTTCTATTTTTTTTGCTAGTGCTTTTATGATTTCCTGACTATTGGTTCCTACGGTTGATAAATCAACCAGTTCATTCGTAATAACTTTTACCATGGTCCTACCCCCTGCTGATTTCCTGATAAATTTCCTGTGCATTTTTTCCGGAGAAAAAATGGCGAATATTTTTTTCTGAACGGACAATTTTATGAATATCGGTAATAATCCCTCTCACTAAACTGCGGTCACTTTTGGCAACACACATCAATAATACATAGCTGACTTTTCGCTGATCCCAAACAATCGGCTTTTGCAAGGTTAGGATAAACACCTTGGTCTGCAAAACATTTTGCGGTGAAGCATGAGGAATCGCGACCCCTGTTTCTAAAGCAGTTTCCCCTAACTGTTCCCGTTCAAATACCTCTCGGCGAAAAGCTTGATTGACAATTCTTGCCTTTTCCAGCTGATCAATCATATAGTTTAAACAATCACTTTTAGTATCAATTTCTTTTCCCGTTACAATAAAGGAGGGATCGATGACTCTTTTTAATGATTCGAAAATCACCTCTTGACTAGCAGCATCCTCTTCTTGATAGAAGAAATCCGAATAGAGAGACGTAATATTCTTGATATCCTCCTGGGTAATCAATGTCGAAACCTTGATGGTCGGTTTATCAATAGTTGGCAAGTGAATCGATGAGATAATTAAATCTACATTATCGAGATTTTTCTTGTATAGCTTATCAACAGTCGTAACTTCAGCGATATCTTGAGCAGGTAAAATCCGTTTAATTTTGTTGTAAATCAGCTCAGATGTTCCAATCCCTGTTGGACAGACAATCAGGATTTTTTTACCATTATGGCTCTTTTCTAAAGACACTTGAAAGTACATCGCCAAGAAAGCTACTTCTTCATCGTTGAATTTGACTGCTAATTCATGTTCAACATTGGCCAACGCATACCAGGTCGAGCTGAAAATAATTGAGTATTGGTTCTTGATTTCCTCCACTAACGGATTGGTAATTTCAATTCCTAACTTCAGCCGATAAATCATCGGAATAAAATGATTGATAAAACGGCTGCGCAGCTCCTCATCCTGAGAGAAATCCACCTGCATAATTTCACTCATATTGCTCAATACCTTATCAATAATCGGTGTCATTTCTTCAATAGTTTGAGGCTGATTGGAATAGATTTTTACTCCATAGCCGACTAATTGTCGATTGACATAAGCAACGTCTTCTTCCATGTAGCTGATTGTTAAGCTTTTTGTTATCTCCTCCAACAGTTCACTTGCTAAAAAATAAGTATCAATCATTTTGATTTGATCAAATAGAAATTTGTCCTCTTCTACATGCTGATTCTTTTGCAGACGATATAAAAAGATAATCAATCCCATTGTTAATGATTTCTCATACTGCTCAGGTAGAAAAACCGTTGGATTTTGCTTAAGTACCTGGATCTGCTGAAATACAGCACCAACAATTGATTCACCAAAAATTACCTGAAGCTCTTGCTGGCCCTTTTCTAAAAACTGCTGCTCATTATCTATACTTTTATAGACCAACCAGTTTTCACAAAAGCGAAACAGACTTCGTTGATGATCCTCCTCACTGCCAACAGCCCAAGTCCCCCTTTTGGATGCTACTAATGAAACAGTGTAGGTTTCATTAATTTTTTCCAGATCGCTTGCGATTGAACTAGCACTGACGTGAAAATGCTCTGACAGCTTTTGCTGTGTAACCACCCTTTCGTCTACCAATAACATTTTAGCGATTAATAATTGGCGATTGGCCGGCGTACAGTCGACGCATTCGTCTTCTGTATAATCAAATGCTTCTAACAGCAGCATCTTATCAATTGCATCTCCTACCAGCTTTATTCCTACGCGTGGTTTTTTATCAATTCTTATTTGTTCATCTAAAAAATTCTTCTGAATTCTTTCCAAATCTGAATAAATAGTGCGATTGGTTTTGCCTAATAATTTGGCATAATGAGACACTGGTAGATACTCATCATTTTGCACAAGCAAACTAATTAACTTTTTCTGTCGAGTGTTCATTCCCTTCATTTTGTTTCCTCCAATTGTAAACGCTTATCAACTTAATAAAAATATAGCACAGGTATTTAATGTTGTATAACACAACTCAGTTACACATTAATGTTGAAATTTTTTCACATGCAAAAAAAGAATGACCCCTCGAACATAGGAGTCATTAAGCAAACTCGAGTAATTCTTCTGATTCATGGTATACTTTAGTATAAAACAACTTGCATAAAAAGTGGCAGGCATTAGGAGGAAACTTGATGGAATTTTCTTTAGACAAACTAAATTGGACACGAAAACCGACAACTTATTCCATTCAAAAGGATAAAATTGACATTATTACTGATTCTTATACGGATTTATGGCAAAGAACGTATTATCATTTTAGAAATGATAATGCCCCAGTTTTACAAATGACCACCAAAGAAAAATATTTTTCTTTTGTTGTCAAGACAACCTTTAATAGCCAGCATCGTTTTGATCAGTGTGGCGTGGTGGTTTATCTGGATAGTGAGAATTGGTTGAAGGGCTCGATTGAATATGAGAATGAAGAATTTCAACGTTTGGGAAGTGTTGTAACAAATCAAGGCTATTCTGACTGGGCAACCACTTCGATTGATGCTTCAATTAACTCTATGTGGTATCGTTTGAGTCGACGAGACAGCGATTTTTGTATTGAATGTTCCCAGGATGGCGTACATTTCCAGCAAATCAGGATTTGTCATTTACAGGAGGCAAAAGAGGTTATCCAGTTTGGTGTTTATGCCTGCAGCCCAGAAGAATCTTCCTTTAAGGCAAGCTTCACCAATCTGCAAATGTTGGAGTGTCAATGGCCTGCTCATGATGGGCAAGCACCTGACTAAGAAGTGAAATAGAATAAACTTACGGTTAAAATACAGCTCAATTGCTCAAAATCAGCTTTTGAAAAAAGTGAATGGATTAACGAAGCTATTTGAGTAAACCAATAGTTGATGTTTTATCACATGAAGTTATTATTTTGTATCTTGCAACTCTTCATAAGCATGCTAAAAAGCATCTTCCCTCGTCTCACTTAGGGAAGATGCTTTTTCAGTTAGTACTCTGTTGTTTCTTCTGGTTCCTCTTCTGTCTTTTGCAGGTACACTTCTCGTGGTTTACTGCCGACAGATGGTCCAATGACTTTGTTTTCTTCTAATTCATCGACAATTCGTGCGGCCCGATTGTAGCCGATCCGGAAACGACGCTGCAAGAGAGAAATACTTGCAGTTTGCATTTCTACCACCAGTGCTTTGGCCTCTTCATACAAATCATCCTGCGGTACTTCCGAAGGTGAGGAAGTGGTTTCCTCCGTCGGCATCATTTTTTCTTCATAATGGGCTTCCTGCTGATCGGAAACAAAGGTCACAATTTCCTCTACTTCATGATCTGAGATAAAGGCTCCTTGGACACGGATCGGTTTGTTTTCACCCATTGGCAGAAACAGCATGTCTCCCCGACCTAAGAGCTTCTCTGCCCCATTGCTGTCAATAATCGTTCGAGAGTCAGTCCCGCTGGAAACTGCAAAGGCAATTCTTGATGGTACATTAGCTTTGATAATTCCCGTAATTACATCGACACTTGGCCGTTGCGTTGCCAGAATCATATGAATACCGGCAGCCCGCGCCATTTGCGCCAATCGGGTGATGGCATCTTCCACTTCATTGCTGGCTACCATCATTAAATCAGCCAACTCATCAACGATTACCACAATGAAGGGCAGAATTGGACGATTTTGCCCATCTTCTAAATTCTTTTGAATGACCAGCTCATTAAATCCCGTAATATTCCGTACACCCGTTGCGGCGAATTTCTCGTAGCGTTCTTCCATTTCCTGCACCACTTTGTGCAATGCTTGAGAAGCTTTCCGAGGATTGGTAACAACTGGGGTCAGCAAATGAGGAATGCCATTGTAGACATTTAATTCAACCATTTTCGGGTCAATCATCATCATTTTTACTTCATTTGGTTTAGCCCGCATCAATATACTAGTAATGATTCCATTGATAGCCACGGATTTCCCGCTACCAGTTGAGCCAGCAATTAGTAAGTGAGGCATTTTAGTTAAGTCTGCTGTACGAACCATCCCAGAAATATCACGTCCCAAGGGCACCTCCAGCAGCTTATCTGGATGATTTGGCTGGGATTCGATAATATCCCGGAAGGAGACTGTACTGATGGTACTGTTTGGCACTTCAATCCCAATTAAGGATTTCCCTGGAATTGGCGCCTCCATCCGCACATCCTTAGCAGCTAAAGCTAAAGCAATGTCATCAGTCAGGTTAACAATTTTACTTACCTTTACTCCCACGGCTGGTTGAATCTCAAATTTCGTAACTGACGGACCTAGACTGGCCTTCACCACTTTTGCTTCTACGCCAAAGCTATCAAAGGTTTTCTCAAGAATTTTAATATTGTTCTCAATCTTTTTGTACTCGTCGCTTTGATCAGCAGCTGGAATCGAATCCAGCAATGACGATGGCGGCAATTGATAATCGTGATCCTCAGGCTCGGCACTAATTTCAAACTCCAGGTCCCCTGCATCTGCTTCCTCATCAATTTCCTCAATAGGATCTGGCATTGGCTTCTTCGGCTCAGCATTGGCTTGATAAGCCTCAATCGGTACTAAAGTCATTTGTTCAGGTTCATTTTCCAGCGGCTCTAAGTTTTCCTTCGCTAGTTTTTCCCCCGGTGTTAACGGACGAACCTGATTGCGTTCTTTTTCGGCCTGTCTTTCTTTAGCAGCCGCTTCTTTTTCTGCTTTTTGTTTGGCTCTGGCAGCTTGGCGCTCTTCCCGCTTCGCTGTTCGTTCCGCTTTCTTCTCATCAGATTCTGTCAGCTTCTGCTGAAGAGTGTCCATTGAATGATTTAAAAAGTCCGTTACCTGAGCAAAATCCAACATGCTGAACAGGTAAACACCCAATACTAGGAGCAAGCCAGCAATAATATAACTGCCTACTTGAGAAACTAGAAAATGTGTTAGACTGTATATCGCTCCCCCCAGCATTCCTCCACCGACATTTTGAGTCACCTGATTACCTAAAAAATCAATCATCAGTAATTCCCAAGTAGTTTTCAGGACATTCGGGTTTTGACTTTGAACATTTGCAAATAGTCGAGCATGAAGAATAACTAATATTCCTATGTAAAATACGCCAATTCCGGCCCAACGCCGGCCCTTGGAGAATTTTAGCTTCGTATTTTTGACTACTAACAGCAGTCCATAGACACCCAGCAAGAAAGCTAAGAATTGATAGGTATTGCCTCCAATCATTCGAAGAACATTCGCGATCAAATTACCTAAAAAGCCCAAGCTGAATAAAGAGAAAACTGCAAACAGAATAAAAATGAGACCGATAATAATGACTAATCGTTGTTCCTGCAGTTGTTTTTGTTTTTTCGTCGTCTTTCTTTTTTTCTTTGTACGCTTTTTCTGCGCCATTTTATCCCTCTTTTCACTTGTTCCATTATACAAAAAAAAAGAGGCGAACAAAAGTTTTGTTTGCCTCTTTTTGCTACTTCTTCAACTTTTCCGGTTATTAAGTGGAAAAAGCTGGTCTTTAAGCTTTATTCTTCTGGGATTTCCCAAGCAGTCCCAAACCATTTTTCTGAAATTTCAGCGTAACGGCCATCTTCTTCTAATTTTTCAAAGCCTTGGTTTAACTTTTCTACCAGTGCTTTGTCCCCTTTACGAGCACCAACCGCGAAGCTGTCACCTTGGAAACCAGGATTGAATATGTTGAAATCATCCAACTTGTCATTTTGTTTCAGATAGTATTCGGCATAAATAACCGAAACTAAGATGCCATCTAAACGCCCATTTTCCAAATCCATAAATGCTTCATTAAAGCTGGCATATTGAATGGCATCTTCATCTTTTACTAAGTCTTTTAGAAACTCTGGTTTTTTCAAGAAGGATTCGTAGCTGGAAGAACTTTCTTGTGTTCCCAAGATCTTGCCTTTCATTTGTTCACGTTCTGTAATCCCACTGTCCTTACGAGTCAAAATGATGTGTTCATTGGTAGCGTAAGGCTTCGTGAACATTACCTTTTTCTCTCGAGCTGGTGTTACTGAGTAGCCATTCCAGATTAAATCAATCGTTCCATTGTCTAGTTCATTTTCCTTCATGGACCAATCGATTGGCTGGAAGGTTGGTTCGATCCCATAGTCTTTGCAAATTGCTTTGGCTAAATCAATATCAAAGCCGACTGTTTTTCCATCCTCATCTTTAAAGCCAAGTGGAACAAAGGTGTCATCTAAGCCAATCGTGATTTTCTTTGACTCTTCAATTTTTTTCCAGCTGTCGTCACCGCTGGTTTCCTTTTCACCACAAGCAGATAAGCTCAGTACCATAACCAATCCCAATATTCCCGCAACCCATTTTTTCATTATACTTCCCCCATTTTTTTGATTTTTTGAGTATAAAAAATAGGCGAACTACTCCGCTCGCCTATATTCAATTATTTTTCAGGAAGACTCCACTTTTCACCAAACCATTTTTCAGAGATCTCTCCATATTTACCATCTTCTTGAAGTTTATCAAACGCTTCGTTAATTTTATCCACTAGTTCTGTGTCGTCTTTACGAGCACCCACAGCAAAGTTTTCATTGTTGAAGCCGGCATTAAAGACGGTGAAGTCAGCGGTTTTTCCTGCTTGCTTTAAATAGTAATCAGCATAAACACGGTCAATCAGCAATCCGTCAATTCGGCCGCTTTCTAAATCGATGAAAGCCTCATTGAAGCTAGCATATAAAGTAGCATCGTTTGTATCAACCAGATCCTTTAATTTCTCTGGTTCGTTATTGAAGCCTTCATAACCAGATGAACCTTCTTGCGCACCTAATATTTTGCCTTTTAGGTCTTCGTCCTTGGTAATTCCACTGTCTTTTTTTGCAACAATCACTTGTTCATTTTTAGCATATGGTTTTGAAAAAGCTACTTTCTTTTCCCGGGCACTTGTCATAGTATAGCCATTCCAGATCAAATCAATGGTTCCATTGTCTAACTCATTTTCCTTCATAGACCAATCAATTGACTGGAAGGTTGGTTTAATTCCATATTGCTCAAAGACTGCGTTAGCTAAATCGATATCAAAACCAACCGTTTTTCCATCTTCATCTTTAAAGCCCATTGGTACAAAGGTGTCATCTAGTCCAATCGTGATTTTTTTCGATTCTTCGATCTGCTTCCACGAGCTGCCCTCTGAAGTATTATCATCATCGTTTTTGCCACATGCTCCTAAAGCCACTACCGTTAATAATGCTGCTGCACCCATTACAAATCTTTTCAATTTCATTCTTACTTCCTCCTCGATTTAAGTTTTACTTTATTTAAAGCAATTATTTAATTGGTTCAACCTTCAATAATTTATCAGCAATGTTTTCAGCGAAAACTAAATCATGGGTAACCACAATTTGCGTCACACCGTCGCTTTTCAGTTCCAAAATCAAACTTTCTACCTGCTGCCGCAGTGCTGGATCTAAGGCACTGGTGGGTTCGTCGTAAGCTAACACTTTGGGATTCATCGCCATTGCTCTTGCAATTGCCAGCCGCTGCTTTTGACCACCAGATAGCTGGAAAGGATAGCTGTTTAGCAGCTCTTCAATCCCTAACAAACTAGCAAGGTTCTTAGCTTTATTGGTATAGGTTTCTTTGTCTTGTTTTAAAACAAGTCTTGGTCCGATAGTAATATTATCCATTACATTCAAATGTGGGAACAGCTGAAAATCTTGGAATACCACACCAACGACTTGTTCAGTTTGTTTGTCAGCTGCTGGATCAAAAGGTTCCCCATCCAGTAAAAAGGTTCCGCTATCTGCTTTTTCCAAGCCGGCTAACGTTCGCAGCAATGTTGTTTTCCCCCCACCAGATGGTCCAACAATGGCAAGGATTTGTCCATCAGGAATAACTAGGTCTAGGTTATTGATTACTTTTTTATTGCCAAATGATTTATTGACATTTTTTAATTCAATCATGTAGGTTCTCCTCTTTCACATATTAGCGATAGTAGTTTAGACGGTTTTCCAATTGCTTCATCACTACTGTAGCAATTCCTGTCATCACTAGATAGATTAAAGCAACTCCTAGCAATGGTAGTAAAGTAGTATCCCGTTCCATCGCAATCTTCCCTGCTCGCATTACATCAGATAAGCCTAAAATGTAGACTAACGAAGTATCCTTAACTAGGTTGATTACTTCATTACCGACAGATGGTAAAACAATTTTTACTACCTGTGGAATAATGATACGGGTAATCGTTTGAAAAGGCGTCAAACCTAAAACGCGGGACGCTTCGTATTGACCCAACGGAATCGATTGAATCCCGCCACGGAAAATTTCAGCATAGTAAGCTGCGTAGTTTAAAACAAATGCGAACAGTGCTGCTTCAAAGCGGTCAAATACGATTCCTACCAGCGGCAGACCGTAAAAGACAAAGATTAATTGAAGCAATAATGGCGTTCCGCGCATGATCCAAACATATAATTGCAAAATCCATTGAATTGGTTTGAACCGACTGGATAATCCAAAGGAAAGTAAAATTCCTAATGGCAGCGAGCCAATAATGGTGTATAAAAATAATTTCAATGTCGTACTGGCACCGGTTAATAGTTGCGGCATAACTTCGATTAAATAATTCATCCTGCATGTTCCTCCCTAAAATAAAAAAAGTCCCCTGGCTGTCTGCCAGAGGACGTCGTTAAACGTGGTTCCACCTCTTGTTTGCTTATTCTTTACAGAAAAAGCCTCTTTGGGTCAATGCCAGCTTGGTGAAATAAAAAAAGTCCCTTAGTCATAATGACTAAAGGACGTAAATTACGCGGTTCCACCTTTTTTCATTGCTGTCTCACAACAAGCAATCTCCACTGGTCAACTTGACCACAGCTGTAACGGGCCCTCCCGGACTAGCCTACTTGCTTCAACTAGCCGACTCAAAGATGTGGTTCACAACTAACTGCTGTCTCTTTTCACCAGCCAGAGACTCTCTAAAAGCAACTTACCTGCTACTCTTCTTTTCATTGTCGTTTGATTAAGTTGTTTTTAACTTTACACCGGGTCAAAGGGTTTGTCAACTAGAAAATTTCATCGATTTTTAATTTTTGTTGATTTTATTTAGGAACAAACTGAAATTTCACCCATGGACGTAAAAATTCCAACATAATTAATTCGTCCTGTGGAATTCTGCCGACTAGATTTTTCCGGTCATCGCTATGGGGTTCTAAGATAATTTGCAGCTCATTTTTGTATTTACCAAATTTATCGTTGCCGATAACTACATCCCCCACTTGAAACTCTTGTTCATTGTCATGAGGAGGATTTGCAACCTCGCTGTAATTTACCCGAACTTGGGTTGAACGTACCATGGAAGCTGTAATATCTCCGCGGCGAAAATGTTTATCATAGTTGATAATCTTGCTTTCCACTTCGTTGATTTCTGAGACTAGTTCAACACTTAGACTTAGTTTGTAACGATCAATTGCTGCGACCTTTGCTAGCTCTTCATCTGAAGCATATGCATTCCCAATAATCACTGTATCAATTAATCCAGTAGCAAACATATGACGAGCCTGCAAATCAATTGGCAAATGGCGATGCATTTCCAATGTCGGCAATCCATCGTTCACATCCCAGGGACCATACTGTGCTGCTGAACTTGTAATGAAAGCCGCCGTTTTAATTCCTTGACGTTTAAAACGTTCGCTGCAAGAGATGAAGAAATCGTATGGCAAAGCAGACCCGCTTTGAGGATAAAAATTATGGCAGCCATACAAAAATGGTTTGTTGGCTTCATAGGACAAAATATTTTCCAAGTAAGCAACATTATTACTCATATTCAATTCAATCGCCAGACCTTGTGGATTAAACGTCAGCATAGCTTCTTTATTTCCATCAAAGCCCTCATCTAAACGAATGCCCTCTGCCCCTAATTCTGCAAAAAAGCTTAAGTCGTCGTAAGAAATTTCCAGCTCGTCGAAAATGGCTGGTGCGATATCCAAGATGGTCTCAAATCCCAATTCTTTTCCATAGCCAATAATTCCTTGGAATTTTTCACGAACCTTATCCTTACCATCGGTTACCTCCAGCATGCTCATAAAGATGCGGGTGTAGCCGAGCTCCGCCGCTTTTTTTAAATACTGACGATCCTCCTGCGGGTCGCTGTGGTCAGGATAAATTGATACGCCTAGTTCTCTTTTCATGTGGTGCCTCCTTGATTTTAGTCTTTTAAGCCATTTTGTTCAGCAACTTGCTTGAACCAGTGACCAGATTTTTTCACCGTTTTGATTTGTGTATGGATATTGTTAGAAATAAAGCCATAACGATTTTTATAAGCGTTTAACCAAGACCAGCAGTCAATTGGGGTCCACATGTGATAGCCAAAGCAGTTTGAACCTTCCTCAATGCCCTTATGCAGCCATTCTAAATGCTCTTGGACAAAGTCAATGCGGTAATCGTCTTCAATCATACCTTCTGCATTCTTAAAACGCTCTTCATTAGAAACGCCCATCCCATTTTCTGATACATACCAAGGGATATTTTTGTAATTCTCACGAATATTTACGGCAATATCATACAATGCTTTGGGATAAATTTCCCAGCCGCGATCCAGGTTCACACGACGACCTGGCATGTCGTAGGCATCATAGTAACGATCTGGCATCCATGACCCTACCGAGTTTGGTGCCACATCAGGTGCTTTTACTCGATTTGGATGATAGAAATTCACCCCTAAGAAATCGACTGTATTTTCTTTCAAAATTACTTTTTCTTCATCCGTACTTTCCCACAACACTTTGTCCTTCGCTAATAGTTCCTCTAATTCAGCCGGAAAATGTCCATAAACGGCTGGTTCTAAGAACATTTTATTGTTCCAAAGCTCGGCAATTCTGGCCGCTTCCTGATCTGCATCGCTGTCTGAAGCGGCATAAGTTGGAGTCAAATTCAAAATTGTTCCAATTTGCGCATCTTCAATCGCTAATTCACGAAAGACTTTGATCGCTTTAGCGGAAGCTAGATTTAAATTGTAGGCCACCTGAACAGCTTTTTTACCATCAACAATATTAGGATAATGGAATTGGAAAAGATACTCCCCTTCGACTACTACCATTGGTTCATTATGCGTTGCCCAGTATTTCACTCGGTCGCCAAATAATTCAAAACAACGCTTAGCAAAACCAACGTACAGGTCAACAACTTTTTTTGATTCCCAACCGCCATATTTATCAAACAGCTCCACTGGCAGATCGAAATGATGCAAGTTCATAACTGGTGTCATTCCTTGATCCAGCATCGTATTGATTACATCGTTGTAATAGCGAACAGCGTCTTCATTAACTGTGTTGGTTTCTAAATCATCAATCAAACGACTCCACTGAATGCTGGTACGCAAGCTGTTCATGCCGATAGAACGCATCATTTGAATATCTTCTTTGTAGCTGTTGTAAAAGTTCGATGCAGTATCCGGTCCTACTTGATTGTAGAAAGCTTCTGGTTCAATTTCATAATGATAATCGAATACACTGGCATGTTTCTTGTTAAAACGACCTTCGCTTTGCGGTCCTGAGGTGGCTGCGCCCCACCAAAAATTTGTTGGAAATTGCTTCATAGTTTTCTCCTGACTTTCTTTTGCTAGTTTTATTTTATCTTACAAGAAACAAGGACTCAAGAATCCATTGATCCTTGAATCCTTTCTTAGATTTATTGTGCTGCTTCGCGTTTTAGCTCTTGTTTAGTAGAAAGCATTACGAATGGTACGTACATAACGATTGAGATTGCTAAGTTTACTGCTGATAATACGGCACCTGCGATACTTTGTGTTGCCAAGAATCCACCTAAGATTGGTGGTGTTACCCATGGTGGCATAACAGTTGCTGGTGGCACTAAACCAAATTTGGTTGCAAAGTAAGCTGTTGTCACACAAACCATTGGAGTTAGGATAAATGGAATGAACATAATTGGATTCAATACCAATGGTAAACCAAACATTAATGGTTCATTGATGTTGAATACACCTGGAGCTGCTGCTAAGTTATTCACTACCATAAAGGCTTTATGTTTACGTCCTACTAAATAAATTGCGATAATCAAACCAAGTGTTACCCCGGTACCACCCATGTTAACGAATGAATCGATGAATGGTTTGTTTACGATATAAGGAGCTGTTTTACCTGCGCTAAGTGCTGCCATGTTTGCTTCGATTGCTGGTGCATTGATTGCTTGCATGAATGGGTCGATCATGTTAGCACCGTGTAAACCGAAGAACCATAAGAATGGTGTAATGAAAGCAATTAGTAAAGCTGAACCGTAAGAGTTTGCCAAGCCCATGAATGGTTCTTGTACCATTGCGTAGAATGAAGCAAACATATCTTCAACACCAAAGCTAGCGATAACTGCTGCAACTAAACCGAATAAAGAAATAGTAATCATTGCTGGGAACAGCGCTGCAAATGATTTAGCTACTGCAGGCGGAACACCATCAGGCATTTTAACCACTAGTTTAGGATTACCCAATAGGCGACGGAATAACTCAGTAACGACAATTGCTACGATTAAAGCTACGAATAAACCACTAGAGTTCATCCCACTAGTAGCTGCACCTAGTGTGAAGAAACAGGCTACAGAAACAACACCTGTTGAAACGCCATCTTTGCCATAGCTGTTCGCCAAGTTATAGGCAACTAGAAAGGCAATAAAGACAGATAGAATACCAAAAGTACCGTTCCAAACGCTTCCACCGAAACCTTTCCATGATTCGCCGCCGAAGATGCCATTCATAAAGTCTCCGAAAGCTGGAATGGTTAACGATAAATTGTTGATCATTACGGCTAATGCACCTAAAATCATCAACGGCATGGTTACCATGAATGAGTCACGAATTGCTACTAAGTGACGCTGCGCCCCAATTTTAGACGCAATCGGGATGAAACGTCTTTCCATAAAATTAATAAATCCATCCATTATAAAATTCCTCCTAGTTCGTTAATAATGTAATCATTTTTCTTCTAGAAAAATGTTTTTGATTCTCACCACGCATACCATCCAACTAGATATTTCTGTTTCTTACTAGCGAACAATTCATGCTTTGATTGCTCTTTTTTGCTGACTGCCAAAAGTTGGACTGGCATCCTATTCCGTTAGTAATGTAGTTATTTCTAAAAATAATCGTAAAATGATTGTTTGCCTTGTGGAAAGACCGTCATCATTTTTTGATTTGTTACTTCGAATTTGTCTAAGAAACAACCTTCTTGCAAAGTTAAATCACCTAATAACAACTCTGCCCAGGCTTGAATTGTTCCTCGTACATCTGCTTGTTTACCTTCAACCTTTTGGCACTGGTTTGACGTTACCTGCCATTTCCCTACATTCCAAGGACATTGTCGGTCTTCGGTTACCTCTACAATAATGGCCTCGGCATCAATTGGTATATGACGAAATAATTGCGAAAAATTGACGATTCGGCTCATCATATAAGGTTTAATCGAAATTTCTAATGTCTCTTGCTCAGAAAATAACTCTTCCAAGCGTTCGTGAGCGGGGCCGGCATAGTAAAACCAAGCGAAGGACGACACATGTGCCTTCATATACGTTAGTAACTTTCTTAAAGCAAAGCCATTTAAATAGACCAGTTCATCTACTAAGAACGTATCACCCTGCAAGCGATAAATTAGATATCCTTGCAGTTGATGATTCTGATCGAAGCAAGCTGCATAGAAACGATGTGGATAATACTCCTGCAGTCGTTCCCACCACCACTCTTCCCGTTCCACCGAACCAACTTGACCTTTCAAGGCTTGGTGATAAATCGTTTGAATCTGCGGCTTCAATTCCTGCCAAGTCCCTCGTTGAACCTCACCAGTTCTTTCACTGTCTACGTAAGCAAACGCTGCTGCAGGAATCCGATAATGCTTTTGTTTGCTGGTATTCTCATAGCCAAACTGTCGATAAAAGCGTTGAGAGAACGGAGCTAGTTGAGAGATGACCACGCCATTTTCGTATGAGTCAGTTAATATTTCCTGCATCAGCTCAGAAACACCGCCGCTTCCGCGAAATTCAGGATAACTTGCTACATAACCTATCCCTGACATCGGTACAGTTCCTGCGAAAATCTTGGCTTGAAAATGATTGCTCATTACCAAGCTGCTTAGCTGTTCCTTGTTGAAAGTGCCAAAACAATCTGCATGGTGATAACGAGAGAGAAACAATGCGTTCTCGATAATTGGCTGCTTTTTATTAAAAGCATATTCAATTAATTTCGTTACCGCTTGCAGAGTTGCTTGATTTTGCGGCAGCTTCACATGATCATCTCCTACTCGTCAGCAAGGCGTTGATAAATATCGACTACTTCCTTAGCTAAATCATTAAAAGTAATACTTGTCATTAAGTGGTCTTGACTATGAACTGCTAATAACGTTACAGTCATTGGATCGCCACTGGCTTCTTTAGTTAACAAACCTGTTTGTGCATGATGGGCTTCAATTAGCGCTTCATCTGCGGAAGCAAGCTTTTCTCTAGCTAGATCGAAGTCATTCTTTTTAGCTGCTTGAATTGCTTCCATCGCACTGCTTTTCGCATCGCCAGAATTCATGATTAAGCCCATGACAGCTTCTAATTGTTCTTGGTTCATTACGTCGCTCATCTTGATAACCCCTTCTTATTGATCCATCAAAGCGATCGCTGTATTCAAGACATTTTCACCATTCATCATGCCGTAGTCTTTCATGTCGATAACTTCTAATGGGATATTTTTGCCAGCTAATTTTTCTTCAAATTGCGCTTTCATAAAACGAACTTGCGGTCCTAACAACAGAACGTTCACTGGATTTTCTGTGTCATTTAATTTTCCATCAGCCTCTGAAGCAGATACTGCAAAGATATCAGCTTCCATTCCTCTTTCTTCAGCTGCTTTTTCCATTTTGGTAACCAATAGACTAGTACTCATTCCTGCAGAACAAACTAACATAATTCTTTTCATGGTAGAACACTCCTTCAAGATTTTTTTATTTTCACTTTTATATAAAGCAAGTAGTGTGCCAACTTTTCGCTTGCACAGAGGCTGCTATGATAAGGTTTCCAACTTACACACAAAAAAACTAGAATTACACACTGTGCAATTCTAGTTCAATGCTGTTGTCTAAAAGTGTTTTTACGATATAGGCTTTATCGTCATCCGTTAATTGAACACCAAACTGTTCTTCAATTGGTTTTAGTTGCAAGGAAACCTCTGCAAACATCGAAATATTTTGCTGACGATAGCTTTCCACTTCATTGAATAGTGGTCTTGGTAAGCCTTTTTTAATTTTATCTACCAGAAAAGCAATATGAATCATCAAGCCTTGCAATACATTGGTATCAATAATTAGTCCGCGACTTTTGCGGATGCGCTGAATGGCTTCTTCGGTTACAAAAAACAATTCACTAACCGCAATGTCCGGAGCAAAATCCTCGGTTAAGGATTCTACCATTTCTGGCAAAGAAATTTTTGTTCCAAGAATATCTTGAAACTCTAGGATTTTCTGACGATTGAACAGATTTAAGGCTGGAATAAACGGAATCTGTTGGTAATGAATTTCCATCGTCCCAATGATTGCAGCAATTTCCTTATGCGTAATCAGCTGATCAATCCGGTGCTTGAAGCTTTCTCGTTCCAGTGACTGCATTTGAATAATTTCAAATTCATTGTTGTCGACTAGCTGAGAAACTACTTGATTCAAACGTTTAGAGACTCCTTCGCCAGTGAAGCAGGCAACGATTATCACCCGTTTGCCATCTTTAGGAACGGGGTCTTCTAGTTGAATCATATTGGTAAACACGGTAATGACACTATGATAAATATCTTCCAAGGAACGGCCTAAGGTGGCTAATCGAAGACTTTCCAGCACTAACATCGTACTTGCCATGGAGATTACCTTGGTTCGAATCCCCATCTCATGATAAATTAAATTTCCGAAATTATTGGGAGACCCCATATCGGTTAGTAAAATAATCCCTTCTGAGAAACGATCTTTTTCAGCAGCAATGTAATTTCGAATCGTCGCATACATTTCCTCAGTTTTTACAGTCAGCGGCATGTTGAAGGCAATTCCGTCTTTCGTTCCCAGCAGATCCTGTGCGGTTTCCAGCATACTGGAGGCTGTTGATTTGCCATGCATAACGACTATCACTGCTACTTGACGTTCGTCAGGATGCTTGTCTTCACTAATTTCCATCGTGAGAAACATAGTGATAAAGCCAATCTCATCTAACGGAATCAATATATTATACTCTTCTTCAATACGTCCCGATAATTCAATCGCCAGCTGGAATTCCTTTGAATATTTTTTCCGAATTTCGTTTAAATTCGGATGAGGAATGATTTGATCGACTTTGATTCTTTCTATAGTAGAGTTTAAATGTAAAGCAAAGGCAAAGCGAACCTTCTCATCATACTCTCGCTGTAGCTTTTCGGAAGCAACTTCATAGAGCTCATTGGTCAAACGCCAAAGATCATCAGGTATAATTTCCCGATAAGCGTTTGTATGAGAGAGTTCTTCCACATACGTTTCAAAATACTGATCCACATCATTGGAAATCAGTTCTTCTAAATCAATTTCGGTCAAGTTTTCCTGATTTAATGTATCCAGCTTGTCAGTGATGGAATGATAAACCTCCATACTTTTCGCCGGATCTTGCCCCCAGACTACTTCTTCTGTACCTGGCTTAAAGCTCATGTAAAGATTTTTCTTATCTAAGAACGGACCTAAATCAGGCTGCTCCTTCATTTTCAATAATCCTTTTTGGACATTTACCGGTAAATCTTCTTCGGTAATCATCAGCTTATCCATGTCGCTGTTGGTTTGATAATGCAGAAATGCTTTGGCACAGACCAGTTTAAGGTCTCGCTTCAGCTGACCGATATTTCCTTCAGCCGTATACAATAGAAAACCTAGTAGACTGCGCTTGTCGATGGCAATTTCTTCCATTAAGCGATTGGCTTCCTGTTGTAGAAACTCTTTGATAATCGCTAAGCGTTCGTCTAATGAACGTTCAGCCAATGAAGGCAATTCAATTTGCATGGGAATTCGACGATTAAAGGTGGATAAAAAGGTGGAGCTGGTTTCTGTGGTTGCACCTAAAATCTGAACAGAGGCGGTTTTTTCCTGACTGTCACCCAAGGGACGAAAAATACCTTTGTCAATAAAGGTGAACAGCATCTCTTGTCCTTCAGGAGGCAAGCGATGAATTTCGTCTAAGAAGAGAATTCCCCCATCTGCTTGAGCCATTAGCCCTTCACGACTTTCTTCAGCTCCAGTAAAGGCACCGCGCTTTACACCAAAAATATGACCATATAATAGTTGTGGGTTTTGAGCGTAATCGGCACAGTTAAAAGTAATAAAGGGCGCACTAGCATCTAGGACTCCAGAGGATACAGCAAAACGATACATACATTCAGCAAACATTGTTTTCCCTGTGCCGGTTTCACCGAAAATGATCGTGTGGAGTCCGCGTGGCGGATATAGGATAGCAGCTTTTGATTTTTGAATTTGGCTTTTTAGGGATTCTTCTCGACCAATTAAATTATCAAAAGTAATATGGTTTTCGGTAGATTGGACAACGAATTGAAATTTAACAGGACGCCCATCGATTTTTCGTACCAAACCTTCTTTCGTCAGCTCATTTAAATAGCGGCTGATATTGGTTCGGTCCATTGACATTTTGTCAGCAAGTTCCTGAGCGGTCATTTCACGCTTTTGTTCCTTCAAAAGTTCTAACACTTCGTCTTTTCTTGCTTTCATTTGAGCACCTCCTAAAAAGAAGTGGTATAAACCAATGCCTATTATACCGCTTTTTTAGTGAAATAACCAGCGGTAGATAAAAATAGCGAAATCGATTACAGAATTATTTTTTAAATAAAAAGAGCAGACATTTCTGTCGGCCCTTTCATCACTATTTTTGTTCCATGGCTGCCTTTAACGCTTGCGCCAAAGCACTTTCCTGCGGCTCAGCTTCTTGATTGACTTTCTGCAGCAGGCGACGTTCTTCGTGTTTACTCATTTTCTTACTGCGTTCTTTTTTGTCCAACATCTTCTCAGTAGTACCGTCATACTTGCAACGGAAGTAAGAACCCTTCTTGCCGTCAATAATCTCCATTTTACGGTGACACTGCGGACAACGATGGTTAGAAACTTTCGGTTCTTTACGGCGGCGGTAGTTGCACTCTGCGTTGGTGCAATTGTAAATCTTGCCATCGCGTGTATTTTTTTCTCTCAGCAGAGAGCCGCATTCAGGACATTTCTTTTGGGTAATTGAGAAGTCTTGATACTTCTGTTCACTTTGTTTAACCTCTTGAACCAGCTTCTTAGTATCTTCTTCAATTTCCTTCAAGAATTGCTTGCTGGAGTAGTTGCCCTTAGCAATGGCTTCCAGTTGTTTTTCCCATTTTTCAGTTAATTCTGGTGTCACCAATGATGGATTTACCAGCTCCAGCAGCTGTTTGCCCTTTGGCGAGACCTGCAGGCCGCTTGGTGTGCGTTCCATTAATTCTGACTTAATCAGTTTTTCGATAATTTCTGCTCGAGTTGCAGGTGTTCCTAAGCTGTGTTTTTCCATTAAAGCCAGCAAAGTACCTTCATTTAGCGGTTTAGGCGGTGAAGTCAACGCTTTTTCAATGGTAAAATCAGGGACAATCCGCTGCTCTTTCTTCCATTGAATCGCTGGTTTTTCTTCTTCCATTTTCTTCCAGCCGGCTACAAGAACCTTACTTTGACGGAAGGTAAAGGTTTCCTTGCCGAAAGTAACAGTTACTTTTTGTTGGCTTTCCTTGTGAGCGTCTGCAAACAAGCCTAAAAAGCGGGTAACGATCATAGAATAGATCCGCTGCTCGTCATTTGATAGTTTTTCATAGCGCGGACGTTGTTCTGTCGGGATTAGCGCATGGTGATCGGTTACTTTGCTGTCTTGGAAGACACGCTGCTGCTTCACTTGTCCACCGTTTTTAAGATATAGCTTGACTTCCGGAGCGAAATCACTGATAGCCTGAAGTCGTTCCTTCATGGTTGCCTTCATATCGCTCGTCAGATATTTACTATCTGTTCGCGGATAGGTAACGATCTTATGCGTTTCATATAGGCTTTGGACTAACGCCAAAGTTTTCTTAGCAGAGAATTGGTAGCGAGCATTGGCTTCCCGTTGGATTTCGGTTAGATCATAAGGCAGCGGTGCCGGTTCGACCTTTTCTTTTTCTGAAATATCGGTAACCGTTCCTTTTTGCTGGCTTAATTCTTTAACTAAGGCTTCAGCTTTTTCCCGTTCGGTGATGCTGTAAGGATTTTTTTGATTCAGTTTAGCTTTTTGACCCTCGACTTGCAGGGAAATCACAAAATAGTTTTGTGGACGGAATTTTTCAATTTTCTTTTCCTGCTGACGCACCAAGGATAGTGTGGGTGTTTGAACTCGTCCAGCAGACAGGCTGTCTTCGTATTTAACGGTTAATGCTCTAGTTACGTTTAAGCCTACTAGCCAGTCAGCCTTGGCCCTAGCCACTGCTGAATAGTAAAGATTGTCATATTCCTTGGCTGGTTTCAGCTTGTTGAAGCCGTCTTTAATGGCTTTAGGTGTTTGTGAAGAAATCCAAAGACGTTTCACCGGTTTATTGAATTTTACGTACTCCAAAATCCAGCGAGCCACCAGCTCTCCTTCTCTTCCAGCATCAGTCGCAATGACTGCTTCAGAGATATCGCTGCGTTTGGCCAGCTGTTGGATCGTTTTTAATTGCGCCCTGGTTTTAGGCAATGGTTTGATGCCAATATATTTAGGAATAATCGGCAAGGTCTCCATTTGCCAGCTTTGCCATTCCTTGTTCAAATCCTCAGGCATTTTTAGGCTCAATAAATGACCAAGAGCCCACGTTACAATTACAGTGGGTCCCTCAAAATAGTTCTTATGTTTTTGATTTGCGTTAAGCACCTTGCTTAAATCTTTTGCAACACTTGGCTTTTCCGCTAGTATTAGCTGTTTCATATGATTCCTTTCTGCTCTCTACTGAGATTGGTTGATCATCCATTAGAAGTGCTAAACCCCAGTATTGTTGAAGATAATCGTCGCATTCTTCACACCAACGCTCGTCTTCATCGTTCCAAAAGGCGCTCAAATAATTCTTTTTTGCATTATGATATGTAAAATTTTGAGATAGTGCGCCCCAGCGCTCTTCAAAATAGTCTTCTGCCTGTTCAAAATCATCAAATTGCTTCTCTTCAGTGATGTCTTCCTTCCAATCTTCAAAAAACCACCATGGTTCATTGTCACCATACATGGTAATAACTTGGTACATTCCCACCCCTTCTTTCCACTGTCATCATAATGCATTCAGTCAAATTTTTTCAAGCGTTCTGTTTACTGGTATTCTTTTCCTTTAGTTTAGCACAACATTTTTGCGTTTTTCTTAATTATACTTTATCACAGTACTAAGGGATTTGATAATTTATTTTTCAGGTTTATAATAGAAACGTTTGAGTCTAAATGAAAGAAGGCAGAACGTTTTGTCAGAACAACTTAAGAAACGACTATTTCCGCCTCGTCCAACCTGGCAAAAGACTTTAATTGTGTTATGGTTTGGAACGTTTATGGCAGGGATCGGTTTTAGTTTAGTTATGCCTTTTATGTCTCTGTATATTGATACGCTAGGTCATTACACCAGTCAGGAGCTGAATCTTTGGAGCGGGGTTACTTTTTCCTCTACCTTCTTGATTACAGCAATTGTCTCACCACTTTGGGGACGTCTGGCAGACCAAAAGGGACGGAAGTTGATGCTGCTGCGGGCTTCATTAGGAATGGCCATAGTCATCGGCTTGATGGGGTTGGTAACTAATGTTTACCAGCTGATTGGATTAAGGCTGCTGCAGGGTATTTTCTCAGGTTACATTAGTAATGCAACTGCTCTGGTTGCGACGGGTACTCCTAGAGAAAAAAGCGGACAGGTCTTAGGGACATTGGCCACCGGTTCTGTGACTGGGAATCTTTTAGGTCCGCTGGTTGGCGGAACAACTGCCTCCATCTTTGGTTATCGCTATACCTTTTTTATTACCAGCGCTATCCTCTTTTTAGTTTTTCTACTAAGTACTTTTTTCGTTCATGAAGAATTTACGCCAGTTGAAAAAAAGGATATGATTCCAGCCAAGCAAATTCTCCGCGAATTGAAATACCCACATTTAATTCTTGGTATGTTTCTTACCACCATGATTATTCAAGCCTCTAATAATTCGATCAGCCCGATTATCAGCTTGTACATTCGTCAATTGATGCACAATCATGGGAACGTAACCTTTGTTAGTGGTGTTATTGCTTCAATTCCAGGGATTGCTACTTTAATTGCTGCACCTCGTTTAGGACGCTTAGGTGACCGAATCGGCAGCGAGAAAATCTTAGGTATTGGCTTACTGTTTGCGATTGTGGTGTATCTTCCGATGGCAATTGTTCAAAATGTTTGGCAGCTGGCGTTTCTGCGCTTTTTAGTGGGCATTTCTGATGCTTGTTTGCTGCCAGCGGTACAAACCTTGATTACAAAATATTCACCTCAACATGCTGCTGGTCGGATTTTCAGCTATAATCAATCCTTCCAGGCCGCAGGCAATGTAGTGGGCCCTATGATTGGATCAAGCGTTTCTTCAATTTTTGGCTACCGAGGAGTGTTTCTATCTACCTCATTGTTGGTATTGGTTAATTACCTTTCAGTTCATCGCAATACTAAAGAAATCGCTGAGACAGAGATCTATCATCAAAAGGAAAAGAAAAGCATTGCCCATAAGTAGGACAATGCTTTTTGCTTTAAGCGTTCATTTTCTTAGTAAAGAAGTAGGCACTAAATAGCCAACTGCCATAATAGAGACACATAATTGAGAAGGGTTCCTGAGCTTCAAAATGATACGTATATAATACTATAGACAACATTCCACTAAAACAGCAAATCCAGACATATCTCAATTTGAAGTCACGATTCATTAATAGAATACTATAACCAGAAATAATGGCACCAAGCCCACACATAAGTACTACGTATAAATTTACTAAACTCATGGGGAATCACTCCTTTTTAATCATTTTATCATAAAGGCGAAAGAATGATAAGTGATTTTATGCACAATCTATTGCTGCCTATGTGTTTTTCACCCTAGAGTATTTGGCTTTCCAAATCAAAATCAATCCGCTAACTATCCAAAAAGCAAGGTAAAGATATGTACAGACTAAAATTTCCTTTCCAGCAAAATAATAAGAGTAAATGGAAACAGATACTAACCCGCTGCACAATCCCAGCATTAAATAAGCAAATTCCCGTTCGCGATAAAACAGCAGTCCACTATATTCAGTAATTACTCCGCACAAACCGCACAAGGCAACGACAAAAAAATCAAATCCTGCCATCTATACCACCCCTTTTTTAATGGTTATTATAGCATATTTTAATTTAATTCTCATTAATTGTTGAAAAATTTTTCTCCTGCTATTCTATTACGAAAAAAAGCCAGGCAATCCATGGAAAGATTGTCTGGCAAAACATATTTTCGAAAGTAGGCATTTCCTGCTTGTTTGCTTAATTTCGATTGAAGGGTAGTGCTTTATACGTATTGCAATACTTTGGTTTCTTTATAGGCATGGTCAATTAGGCCACCACCTAAGCATTCCATCCCATCATAGAAAACGACTGCTTGACCTGGTGTAATTGCCCGAACAGGTTCATCAAAGACGACTCTGGCACGATTGCCCTCTTCTAAATAAACAGTAACTGGTACATCGGTTTGACGGTAACGGAACTTCGCTGTTGCCCGGAATTCCTTCGGCTTGTCTTCATTTGTAGTAAAGTGAATTTCACTGGCATCTAAACTAGTCGCATACAATGCTTCATGATGGAAGCCTTGGCCAACGTACAATGTGTTGGTGCTTAAGTCTTTGCCGATAACAAACCATGGTTCTTGGGTTTTACCGCCGCCGCCAATTCCAAGTCCTTGGCGTTGACCAATCGTGTAGTACATTAATCCATCATGTTGTCCTTTAATTTCACCTTCTAAGGTAACCATGTTGCCTTTTTTAGCTGGCAAGTAATTACTTAAAAATTGTTTGAAGTTCTTTTCTCCAATGAAGCAAACTCCTGTAGAGTCTTTCTTCTTCGCAGTAGCCAAGCCAGCACGTTCAGCAATTGCTCGTACTTCTGACTTTTCCATGCCGCCTAGCGGGAACATAGTTTTTGACAATTGTTCTTGTGAAAGCTGACTTAGGAAATACGTTTGATCCTTATTGTTATCAATCCCTCGCAGCATGTGCACAACGCCGTTTTCATCGGTTTTAACTTGAGCATAGTGGCCAGTTGCTACATAATCTGCTCCTAAATCCATTGCGTAGTCCAAAAAGGCTTTAAATTTAATTTCCTTATTGCACATCACATCTGGATTAGGTGTTCGTCCAGCCCGATATTCTGCTAAGAAATATTCGAAAACACGGTCCCAATATTCCTTTTCAAAATTGACTGAGTAATAAGGAATACCAATTTGGGCAGCCACTTTCGCTACATCCTTGTAATCCTCAGTTGCGGTACACACACCGTTTTCATCAGTGTCGTCCCAGTTTTTCATAAAAATTCCTACTACGTCATAGCCTTGCTCTTTTAATAAAAGAGCTGTAACTGACGAGTCCACGCCGCCGCTCATTCCCACGACGACTCTTGTGTTGCTGTTTGCCACAGTATCACCATCATTTCAATCTAGATTCCGAAAACTCTACGATTTGAAGGTCGCAACTTTTCAGTAACACGTATTATACGATAAATTATACTCTTTTGGGTGCAAAAACATTAAACCTTTAAATTTTCGTTAAACTAATTTGTTTTTCAGGGAATTTTGAGCATTTGCATTTTTGTATTACTCGTATTAATATAAATGATACAAAGGAGTTGAGGAGGATGATTCTTGAAATTGATCCCCATTCGGAGGAACCTATCTACCTTCAGTTGCGCCAACAAATTATTATTGGTATAGCTAAGGGTGAAGTAAAGCCGAATGAACAGCTGCCTACCGTACGTCAAATCGCGGACGAGCTGGGAATGAACGCCATGACAGTTTCAAAGGGCTATCAGCAGCTGAAGGAAGAAGGGTATCTAATTACAGACCGTCGCAAAGGAACCTTAGTCGCACCATTGCCTGTTGAGAAAAAAGGAGAAAAGGCTGCGGCCCTCACTCTGCTGCTGGCTGAGCTGAGCCTATCAGGTACGAGTGAAGCAGAAATTAAACAACTGATTGATGAGATTTTAACCAGCTTTCGGAAAGGAAGAGAACAATGAACCTATTCATGTGGGGCACTTTAGTTTTTTGCAATTTGATTATGGCCTTTACTTTATCTTTGGCCGCAAAACCGCATAATCATGTGATTATCGAGAACACGCTCCCACCTAGTCAGCTGGATAATCCACAGGTAAAAGCTTTAGCTAAGCGTTACAGAAAACGTCAATTTCAAACGGCTCTACTGTTAAGCATCATAGAGACCCCGCTATTATTGCCCATTCGGGATTCGTGGTTCATGCTGCTGTTTTTCGTAATGCTTTTTCTAACAATTGGTGCTGGTTATGGTTTGCAAATTCGCTACATTCGCAAAATGCGTCAATTAATTGAAGACAATCAGTGGCACCTAGATGTTGCTCCCGTACAAATCAATACGCAGCTAGTGCGGGATAAAAATGTTCAAATGGTATCTTGGAAGTGGTTCCTGCTGGCTGGCGCACTAAGTCTCGGACTTTTTTTCCTAACTCGGTCTTTTCCTGACAGCCTAGTCGTTCTTTTGGTTGTCCTTTTCTCTGAAGCAATCATGGTTGGCGGTTGGTACTTTGTTGGGCGTTTACCCGTACGTGCTTTAACCAATGATCAGGAAATTAACCGACAATATAATGATTTAACCAAACATCATTGGGCCCTTATAATGGTCGTTATTGGAATGATCCTGCCCTTGACTATCTATTTACCGTTATTGGCGGTGGAACGGTGGCAAAATCAGTTTGCTTTGCTGACATTTTTGGAGTTTGGCTTGCTGCTGTTTATCGTGTTTTTCAGTCTTGGCTTGCTGCTGTTTATCGTGTTTTTCAGTCTTGGCTGGTTACTGGCTTTACGGGGAAAACAGGACCGTTTGTTGGCTCAAGCAAAAGACTTTCGTTATCAGGGAGACGACTATTACTGGCGTTATGGCGTTTATTATAACCCTAATGATACTCGCTTCATGGTACCTGATCGTATTGGATTGAATCTATCTGTTAATCTGGCAACCCAATCCGGGAAAATTTTAATGGGCTTGGTTGGTGTGATACTAATGGCTTCCCTGATCATCACCATCGTCCCGATGTTCATTTTAGATTATGATCCTGATCCTTTTGTTTACACAGTAGATGCTCAAAAGGTTACTTTGGATGGCCCATTTTTTCGAGAACGGGCGATTGCCCTGCCCAATATTCAAAAGCTGGAATTAATCGAAAAATTACCTGGCAAAGGGGTTCGAACGAATGGACTTGCGACGGATCAGTATGCGATGGGAAAATTTCGGATAAACGGCAAGCCAGCCGATTTATTGATTATTAATGAGTCAAAACCGATCTTAGTGATTGAAACCTATGACCGAGATTATTATTTTACTAGTAAAAGACCGCAGAAAACGAAGCAGGCCTATCAGGAAATTCGGACCGCAATGGAATAAAAAAAGAAATGAGCACCTCGACTTTCATCAGTCAAAGGTGCCCATTTTTCTACTTTTATTTCAGTTTTTCCATTTCCTTCGCTTTAGCTTCGGCGATAATATCAATCATGTGCTCGGAAAGTGGTGTGCCAAAAGGCAGCTTGTTGGGCAAAAAATCCCGCTCAGGTGCATCGACACCAACATTAATGTCTTCAGCAATCGGAATACTATAATGATGAATGTGTCCATGAAGGTTACGAATGTTCAACGTAGTCCCTAAGAGCATAGGATAGTGGGTCAAATAATACTGATGATGGTTGAACTTAACAATTGTACCTACATCATGGAACTCAAACTTAGGGGTTCCATCTGGCAGCATCGGATCATTGGCTGCTAAAAAATTAAGGAAAGCGCGAGAATCATGATTACCTTTAATAAAGACAATCTTCCCGTTCAACTGCAAAATTTGCGCCAAAATTTCCTGATTGCCTTTTTCATATTTAGGGTGCATCGCTACATCCCCAACATGATAAACGGTGTCTTTTTCTTTTACTACGGCATTCCAGCTAGTAATCAGCTGCTGGTTCATCTCTTCCACCGTGTCAAATAAACGAGGCGCAAAATCATTGTCCCCTAACAGATTCTCATGAAAAAAATGGGTATCGCCAATAAAAAATTTCATTTTCACTCACCTACAATATGTCTAATGGTTGTTTCGTGGTTGGCTTAGGAAACTCTTGATCAAGCAGCTCACACTCCACGGCAGATAGTTGAATGTCTAATGCCTGAAGATTATCTAATACATGCTGCGCTTTTCCTGATTGCGGAATTGCCAAGGTCTTGCCGTCCCGAATCACCCAGGCCAATAAAACTTGAAAAATAGAGGCCTTGTGGTTGGCAGCAATTTCCTGCAAAACAGGATTGTCCTGTAAACGGGCACCTAATGTATCCCCTTGTGCAATCGGTGAATATGCGATCAGCGGTAATTGATGTTCCCGCATCCATGGCAGCAAGTCATATTCTATGCCCCGACTGGCTAAATTGTAAAGCACTTGATTCGTTAGGCAGCCTTTCCCTTTAGGTATACTATATAGCGCCCGCATATCACTAGTATCAAAGTTAGATACCCCCCATTGGCGAATCCAGCCAGCTTTTTTCAAACGTTCCAGTTCATTCACTGTTTCCTCCAAAGGCACACTACCAGGCCAATGCAGCAAATACAAATCCAAATAATCCGTCTGCAGACGTGACAAGCTTTGTTCTAGAGAATACTGCAGATTGTCCTTATCGGCATGCCAAGGATAAAATTTAGAGATTAAATACAGGCTAGTCCGATCATACGGTGCAATCGCCTCGCCTACTAGTCGTTCAGAGCGTCCGTCGCCATACATTTCTGCTGTATCAATCACTCGTGCTCCGGCATCCAGCCCTGCCCGCAGCGCTTTGATCTCTTGTTGCCGCTTACCAATTTCATCACCCATGTGCCAGGTTCCCAAACCAATTGCCGGCACTCGTTTTTGTCCCAATTCAATGTTCATTTTTTCTCCGCCTCACATTTAGTCTACGTTAAAAATGCAAAAAAGGCTACGAGCTAATTCAGCTGGTAACCTTGTCTTTCCAGAATAGCTTGGTAACGCATTTTTATAATTCCAATAATTACTTCAAGCTGAGTTAAGTCTTCAATTTTTTCAGGGTTAAAATCTGTGGTTCTGCGAAATGATTTCCCAGTATCGATTAAATGGAAAATGTGATCCCAGTGCTGGAATTCAGAAAGGTTATTTAAGTTGCCAATTGGAAAGGCTGCTCCGTCGCAAATTTCCCACAGACGGAAAATCAAGAAAGCCGTATCGACGACCTGTCTTTTACCTTGTTTATTTTGGCAGTTAATCAGTACCTTCTCCGGCTGATAGGTTAAATACCAATCCAATAACCTGAAAAAAGCTTCCCAGCGATAAGGCTCTTGAAACATCCTTTGGGTATCTGGCATTTCGCGAAAAATCAACGGGATTAAATAATCCTTCTTGTACTCCCAGCAAGGAAGCAAGTCCACGTAGTATTGTATGTATCGAGTAAAATAACTATTTCCCTCATAGTGTGCAATGATATAATCTTCTACTCCGAATGATCGATATTTCCTTGCCAGATAAGCACAATCGTCTACTGCGATTGTCAGACCTGTTAAATGTCGAAATTCAGAAATAATTTTATGATGCACCATTGTCTGTATTTTTCGCCCCAATGTTCCACCTTCTTTTCAATTAAAGATAACTGTCTTTAGTGTACCATATTCTTTTCCAATTGAACCTTTTGAGGAACAAATAAAAACAATTTCTGTCTAAAATTTGACAGAAATTGTTTTCTTGGTTAGTTTTCAACTTTTACAAAAAGTCCACGATCAATCATGCCATCCATTAAGAAGTAGAACTTCTCTTGTAGCAGTGCATGGTTGTCATCCTTAAAAATATTCACGGATTTCAATCCATTGGCAGTAGTAATCGACATTTTTAACTGCTGCAAGTCCTTTGCGACAGTAATCTTTAATTTGAAGCCTTCTTTACTTTGGGGTGTTGCATCTAACGGACGAATTAATTGGAAATTTCCCGAGGTTGTTTCGGTAAATCCGTTATCTCGTAATGTGTATTTTTTAGCAGTTGGTGCCAAGCTGTAAATTACCTTCGCACCTTCTACTGTGGCTGTTTTTGCAAAAGCCATGCGCTCACCTCTTCTTTTTTCTTTACCTATTATTATAGAGGGAACAGGCGCGTAATTCAATCTACTTTCTTAGTTGTTGAACCGCTGCGACAAGTTCTTGGGTAAAGCGCTGCACTTCGGCCTCTGTATTGCCGTAACCAAAGCTTACCCGTACAGATTCTTTTACTTCAGGAGCGTTCTTTCCGTACATGGCTTCTAACACATGCGAAGGATCTACGTTACCTGCAGTACATGCTGAACCTGTAGAAATGGCGATGCCTTTCAAGTCCAATTTCATCAGCAGCAGGTCGCTGGGAATTCCTTTCAAACGCAAATTCAGGATATGAGGCAGCTTGTGGTCCAGATCACCATTTACCTGGTAATCCACTTGAGCATCCTTCAGGCCCTGCAAAACAAGCTCAGTAAATTGCTGATAGGTCTTCCCGCGTTTTTCCCGTTCTTCTGTTGTCAATAGTTCGACTGCCTTAGCAAAGCCGCAGATCCCTGCCAGATTTTCGGTTCCGGCCCGGCGTTTTTCTTCCTGTTCACCACCATGAAGCAGCGAAGGCAGCCGAATAGCATCGTTTTTATATAAGAAACCTACACCTCGTGGTCCGTTAACCTTGTGGGCTGAGGTGCTCAACAAATCAATCCCTAGCTCATGAGGATGAATCGTTTGGTTGCCATATGCTTGAACCGCATCGGTGTGGAAATAAGCCGGATGGTCTTGCAACAACTCGCCGATTTCTTTAATCGGCATTAAATTACCAATCTCATTGTTGCCATACATAATAGAAACTAAAATGGTATCCTTCCGCAAAGCTGACTTCAGCTCATCAAGAGAAATGCGACCCTTTTGATCCACGGCTAAATAGGTCACTTCAAAGCCCTTATCCTCCAAATAGCGTAGCGTGTTCAATACTGCCGGGTGCTCGATTTGAGTGGTGATCAAATGTTTACCCTCGGATTGGCGCGAAAAAGCTGTTTCTAAAATTGCGGTGTTATCCCCTTCTGTTCCACCGCTGTTAAAAATGATCTCGTGAGGCTTTACGTCTAAGCTTTTGGCAATTACTTCTCTCGCTTCTTCCAGCTTTTGAGAAGCTGAACGACCTAGGTGATGAATACTGGAGGGATTGCCGTAATAGTTTTGCATAATATCAGCCATCGTCGCAATCACATCAGGGTGCATCGGGCTGGTGGCTGCATGATCTAAGTATATGGATTCCACAAGTCTACGAACCTTTCTATAGTTAAAGTAGGGTTATTCTAGCATAGGCAAACGTCTTTAGACAAGGAAAGAATCATCTGGATGTCGAAAAAACTCAGGAAAATCAACCAGTCACCATGAAGTCTTTCGGTCCATTTTCCTGAGCTGTGTATTATAAATCGACTACTTGACCAATCTCATTTTTCTTAGCAGCATCTAACACTTGCTTAGTTACCGCCAGATCCTGTAAAGCAATTCCAGTCGTGTCATAAATGGTGATATCTTCGTTAGAAATTCGACCTGCTACTCGGCCAAGAATGACTTCGCCAATTTCTCCTTGGATCGCTGTCTCATTAATAAAGCCTTGCTTAATCGGCTGTTCCGTTTCCCCAACAGCGATTGCCTGATTGCGGTCATCTACAAAAAGACGCGCTTGCTGAAAAATTGCGCCATCGATTTCCTGCTTACCGCTCATGTCAGCACCTACACAGCTGAAATGTGTTCCTGGTTTCACCCAGTCGGCTTGAATCAGCGGTTGTTTTGAAGGGGTAGCTGTCACTACAATATCAGCCTCGCCGGTAGCACTTGCTATATCTTCCACTGCTCGAATCTGCAGCTGGGCAATCTTTTCCCGTACTTCGATTTGGTCTTCTTTGATTTTCGGCTGGTCCAACAAATGAAGCAACTGTTCCTTGCAGTTTGCTGCAAAGGCCGCTGCCTGTTCTTGCGCCAAGGGATTATAAATCAGCAGCTGCTTCAGGTTAGGAATCACCAGTAGATGACTCAACAGCTGGAACAACGCTTGATGTCCCGTTCCTACCATTAACAAGGTTTCAGAATCAGCGCGTGCCAGATATTTGCTGCCAATCGCTGCTGCCGCACCAGTCCGCATGCCGGTAATATATTCCGCATCTACAATGCCCAACGGTGCTCCGGTTTGATCGTCAAACAGCATGGTGGTGCCAAACAAAGCCGGCAGTTGTTGTTGAGGATTGCTTCCATACCAGGAAACCAGCTTTAATCCATAAATTCCCAGCTCCTTCATGTAACCTGACTTAATGTCCATATCAGCTTTTCCTGGATCAAATTCATAGAAAATCATGGGCCACAGGGTGCTTGTTTCGTTCGCTTTGCCGCGATAAACATCTTCCACCGTTTGGATGGTTTCTTTTAATGATAAAACTTCTTTGACCATTGCTTGATTCAATACGCGTATTTGTGTCATTGTTTTCTCCTTAATCGATCGTTTTCAAGAAACTGGAAACCCGTTCCAGTCCCGCCAAAAATTTTTCCTCCGGTTCGCGGGCACATCCCATGCGGAAACAGTTTTCCAATTCAAATACCGAACCTGGCATCAGCAGGACACTCTCGGTTTCAATCGCTTTGCGGCAAAAATCTTCCGAGGACAGACTGCTTTGGTAATACGGCAGACAAACAGTACCTCCCTGAGGCAGCACACAGTCTAGCTTCGATTCATTTTGTACCCATTCATTAAATAGAGCTACCCGATGACGAACAATGCCTAAGTTTCTCTCACAAACTACGTCTTTGTGTTTTAAGGCCAATCCAGCGATGTATTCATCAATACCGCCGCAACTGATCATCGTGTAATCTCGCTGTATTTCAACCGCCTTGATTAGCCAAGCATCCTGCGTAGCAATCCAGCCTAAACGCAAACCGGCCATGGCAAAGGCCTTTGACATACTGCCTAGACTGACTCCCTTTTCGTAGCTGTCAGCGACCGATAACCCGAAGCCGGCTTCATGAGCCAGCCCGCGATACGCTTCATCACAAATTAAATAAGCGTCATTTTTGCGAGCGATCTCAGTCATGGCCCGAACGATTTCATCGCTGACTACCTGTCCAGTTGGATTATTGGGATTGTTGAAACAGATTGCTTTCGTTTTTGGTGTAACCAGTGTTTCTAGTTTGTCCAAATCAATCACAAAATTGTCGGCTTTCTCCATAAACAAATAATCAACTTTAGCCCCGATTGATTCAGGGACTGAATAAATTTGTTGATAAGCTGGCAAAATCGCAACCACATGATCCCCTGGCTCAATTAAAGTCATCACAGTTAAATGAGAAGCGCCTACACCACCATGAGTAGAGATCACCTGATCTGGACCCAGCGAATCGTACAGGCTCGCTACTCCAGCTAAGTAATCAGGATTGCCTTCAATCGCACCATAGCTTAGTCGTAAAGAAAAAATCGCTTCTTTTACTTCCTCTGGATTTTCACCGGTTACCGCCAGCAGTTCATCCAATGAAAAAGGAATGATTGAGGTACTGGTTAAGTTGTAATCGACATTGAATTCATAATTTGAAAGCCATCGTTCGACACCGAAAGGCTTAATATACATAGTTGGTTCCTCCTAATTTGTCTAGTGCAGTACTTTGCTTAAAAAGTCGATAGTTCGAGCATGCTGAGGATGGTCGAATAGATCAGCTGGGGCCGCCTCCTCGACAATTTTTCCCTCATCCATAAACAGTACCCGATCGCCAACTTCCTTGGCAAAGCCCATTTCGTGGGTAACGATAATCATGGTCATGCCTTCCTGAGCCAACGCCTTCATAACCGTTAACACTTCTCCCACCATCTCAGGATCAAGGGCTGAGGTAGGCTCGTCAAACAGCATTACATCCGGCTCCATCGCCAAAGCTCGGGCAATCGCAATCCGCTGCTGCTGCCCACCTGACAAGGAGCTGGGATAGGCTTCTGCTTTATCAGAAAGACCTACCTGCTTCAGTAAACCTTCTGCTTTATCTTTGGCTTGTTGCTCATTTTTACGTCCTAGCTTAACTGGTGCCAAGCATAGATTTTCCATCACCGTTTTGTGGGGAAAGAGATTGAAGGATTGGAATACCATTCCCATCTTCTCCCGAACATGGAAAATTTCCGTCTTCGGAGCGGTTAAATCGGTGCCCTCAAAAATAATTTGTCCGCTGGTAGGCACCTCTAACAGGTTCAAGCAGCGTAAAAACGTACTTTTTCCCGAACCGGATGGACCAATAACGACGACAACTTCTCCTCTTTTTACGTTAGTTGTAATGCCGTTAAGCACCTGATTATCGCCAAAGGCCTTAACCAGTTCTTTTACTTGAATTAATTCAGACATGTTTTCTCCCCCTAGCCTTTAGATGAATGGGCCAGTTTTTTCTCAAACCGAGCCACTAGCAGCGATACCACACAGGTCATGCAGAAATAGATGATCGCCGCAATGAAAAGCGACTCCATCGTTCGATAGGTAGCTGCCTTCACCGTATCCGCCACAAACATTAATTCAGAAACGGCAATCACTGACAATAAAGAGGTTTCCTTAATCATCGAAATAAACTCATTGCCCAACGCCGGTAAAATATTGCGAATAGCCTGAGGCAGAATAATTTCCCGCATGGTCATTCGTTTATTTAGTCCCAACGAATAACCGGCTTCGCTTTGGCCTTTGTCCACGGCATTAATTCCTGAACGGATAATTTCCGCTACATAGGCACTAGAGTTAATCGACAATGCGATACAACCGGGAATCAGGCGAGCCAAATTCACACCCCAGACATGAATAGAAGGAATATTGACAATCATGGAAAGACCGAAGTAGAAAATAAACACCTGCAGCAAGGCCGGTGTGCCCCGAAGCACTTGAATATAAAAAGTTGCCAATGCTTTTAACAGCTTATTAGAAGAAATTCGCAGTAGAGCAATTAGAATACCTAGTAATGTCCCGAAAAGCACACAGATGATTGCTACACCAATCGTTGTCACCGCCCCTTTAAGGAACAGCGGACCGTATGTCTTCAGCATACTGCGGCTATCTTGGCTGTCGCCTGCTTTTGCCAGCTCGATATTTTTATCTAAGAGCTCCTCCATCATCCCTTTTTCTTCCATTTCAGCGATGATTTCGTTCACTCGTGCAATCAGTGCGTTGCTCTCTTTGGGAAAAGCAATGACCTGAGCTGTCTTTTCCTCAGGCACCTCAATCTCTACATCTGCAATGGTTAAATTGGGGTATACATCTAAGTAGTTCTGGGCTGTCAGCCAGCCAACTACGCCAGCATCTACTGTTCCCGCATTGATTTCGGCGATGACCTCCGGCAGCTTGCCTAACGCAACAGGCTCAGCATTTCCTAAATAGTCGTTGAGAATCGTTTCCTGAGTAGAACCTTTTTGAGCCGCCACCTCTTTGCCGGTTAGCGAATCTACTGAAGTAAAAACCTCCGCCTTGTCCTTCGTCGTCAAAATGACAAAGGGTAAGGTATGATAAGGATTAGAGAACCCAACGATTTCTCTTCTTTCAGGTGTTGGATTAAAGCCCGCTAAGGCCATATCAAACTCATTGGTTTGAATACTTGGAATCAATCCATCAAACTTCATATTGGTAATTTCCAGCTCAACGCCTAATTCCTTAGCAATCTCTTTCGCCACATCAATGTCAAAGCCGACAATTTCTTCCTTGCCATTGTTCATGCGAATAAATTCCTTTGGTGGATTATCGGCAGAGGTCCCAACAATTAGTGTTCCCCGATCCAACACCTTTTGCAGCGAGTCATCTTCTTCTGCGTATCCCGTAATTGTCCCCGCCAACAATATGAATAGTCCCAGTAACAAAATAGGTAATTTACTTAACCATCTTTTCTTCATCGTTTCCCTCCAAGCAGTGAATATTCATTCACCATTATCCTCACATTTTTTGGTTATTCCTATTATACTCGTTAGTGCTGTTCACTTTTTTGTAAATAATACAAATATGTTTCTATATTTTGGTGATTAGCACAAAAACAGCTATTTTAGTGCTATAATCATTCCTATTAGAATGCATATTTATTAGATGGCAGTGGGAGGACAGACATGAGTATTGCGCTTCGCGAGGTATTATCCTTTGATTACTTTCATTTCTTGACCTTGGCAGCAGGAAAAAGCGGCTTAGAAAATGAAATCACGACTGTAGGCATTTTGGAATACGAATATGATGAGGGCTTGCATCCTAAAAGAAAGTTTGATGTAAATAGCTTGGTTATCACCAGTTTGTACTTTGCTAAAAACAATCCTGATTTGCTGGTGGACACGATTCGTCTGCTATATCGAGATGGGGTCAGCGGCTTAATTGTTAAGAAAATTTTCTTTCAAGAATTACCAGCTGAGGTCCTAGCTTACGCGGATGAAATCAATTTCCCAATCTTCACCTATGAGCAATCTGCCACACCTCATTTTGAGGATATTTTGTTTCAGCTAAAGCAGGTCATTTCCTTTGATGGGCAACAGAAGATTTTGGAAGGCTTGGTTGAGGAGCTGCTGGCTGGCGATCCGATTCCTGAAGCACGGATTCAGACCTTGTTGTTTCAGCAAGAATCCTTGAAAAAATATACCTTATTTTATCTACTGCCGGATCGTTTGAATGCACCGATTGTTCATTGGCTGTCTTTGATCAATAATTATCAGCACAGCAGCTTTTTCATTCGAGGTATCAGCTATCAGCAAGGCTTCTTTGTCCTTTTAGGCTTGAAGAAACACCTGCTTAAAGAAGATCATTTCCCGCTAATTGCTGATCTTTTTCAACAAATCGGACTTTCAGCAAGCGACTTTATCGTCGGCAAAAGCTTAGACTATCGCCAAACAGCAGATTTGAAGAATGCTTTTTCTGAAGCCTTGGTGAGTGCTCAATTCAGCAGGAAATCACAAAGCAGAGTTAACAGCTATGAGGAGCTGGGCGTTTATCAGCTGTTGATCCCTTTTTATCAGGAAGATACCTTCCGCCATTATAGTCAGCAGCTTTTAACTAAGATCATTAGTAACGATCCCTCCAAACAGCAGAAGCTGTTGGAAACCGCCCGGGCTTTTGTTCATTGCGAAGGCAATTTATCTATGATGGCTGACACATTAGACATTCACGAAAATTCCGTGCGTTATCGACTGCATAAGCTAAAAGAGCTGTTAAGTAATGGGACACAGAGCTTATCAGATTTTGCCCTCTATGAACAGCTTTCACTGGCAGTGAAAACGGCTGACCTGCTAGCGGAAGAATGACTCGAAAAAAGGTGCGTCCAATCCGGTAAACAGATTGAACGCACCTTTTATTGATTGTCTATTTAAAATCTTTCTTTTCAACCGTGAATAGCGGACTGACCGATTGGTTGTTGTGAATTCGTTTTACAGCTTCGCCCATTAAATCAGCACAGCTAATGATTTTTAACTGTTTCGGATGACGCTCAGCTGGCGTAAACACCGAATCAGTAATACAAATTTCTTTAATATCGGCTTGGTCTAAGCATTCCTTAGCCGGCGGTGACAACAAACCATGAGAAGCACAGGCAACAACTTCTTTCGCCCCAGCCTTTTTTAAGGTAGCAGCGGCTTTTTGGAAAACTTCACCGGTATTTAAAATATCATCTACCATGATACATACTTTTCCAGCAACATCACCAATCACGTACCCACTGTCGGCCTTACCTTCTTCTGCTTCATCCACAATCGCAATCGTTGTGTCTAAATATTCCGATAAGCTGCGCGCTCTTTGTACGCCGCTATTTTTCGGTGATACCACCACATAATCGTCGCCTATCATGTTTTTCTCACGATAATAGTGAGCGAAAAGCGGCATGGTAAACAAATTATCTACAGGGATATCGAAAAATCCTTGGACTTGAACAGTGTGCAAATCTAATGTCAGTACCCGAGTTGCCCCTGCATCTGATAAAAGGTTGGCAATTAGTTTCGCTGTGATTGGCTCATGAGGCTTGGCTGTCCGGTCTTGTCTAGCATACCCGTAATAAGGTAATACAACGTTAACCGTCTTAGCACTTGCTCGTTTCATGGCGTCAATCATAATCAGCAATTCCATGTAGTAGTCGTTTACCGGCTCGTTCGTGGCTTGAACTAAATACGTATCATAGCCTCGCACGGTTTCTTCTACGTTGATGGCAATTTCTCCGTCGCTAAATTGTTTCACTGTACACTTACCTAATGTTGTTCCACAAACAGCTGCAATCTTTTCGGCCAATGGCTGATTGCCATTTAAACTAAAAATCTTGAATTTCTTTTCGCTATTTTGTTCTGTCATGGTGTCCCTCCAAGCATTTTCTACCAATAGTTTAACACAACTTCACCCTTTTTTTGTGAATTTTATTCTTATGGAAAGGAGATTGTGCCATTTGCCCAGCTTGCTGGGATGATTTTATTGTAATTTCCCCAATTGTCGTGCACCTTGTAAAGTCGTTTCCCTTCACTATCCTCGTAAAAGCCATAAGCTACTACCCAATGATTCCCATAGGTACTGCCTAACAAACGCAAAACACCTATCATCACTGGCTTGCCTGCCAGAATCCGTTTGGTTGTTCGATGCCAAGCCCCTGTAGTCGTAAAGCGTGCACGCCGCTGAACCTTTTGCTGCTTCAAAAAGCGATTCAATCCAAAGCTGATTTGCGCCGGAATAGTAGGCAGATCGATTGGCTGCAGGATTGGCTGCATTGCCGCAATTAGGTTTTGATTATCTTTAGACCCCTTTTGCCTAAGGTTGACTGGAAGCATTTTTTCATCTACATAATCTTGATAATAGGCTAATAGAACACTGCTGGCATACGTTCCGCATAAAAAACCGCTAGGGGTGCGCCATGTGCGGTAAGCTTTGAAGCGTTCCTCCGGCAATTCGATCCACGTATTTAAAGGATAGGTCATCTTTTTTGCTCCTTGAGTTTATTTGTTTTGAGTATTTCTCTTGTCTATATCATAATAGAAAGGAAGGAAAGGGGCACGTATTAAATGGAAAAATTGATGATAAAACAAGATTTGTACGAAGCCGTGAATGGCGAATGGCTGAAAACGGCAGAAATACCCGCGGATAAACCTGCAACTGGCGGATTTCAGGATTTAGTGGATGAGATTGATGATTTGTTAATCGCTGATACTAATCAGCTGGTGGAAGCACCGGAGGAAATTCCAAACGATTTGATGAAGGAATATATCGCCTATTATCGATTGGCTAGCGATTTTGAAAAGCGGGATACGGATGGCATGGAGCCGATTCGACCAATTCTAGAACGAATTGAAAAACTGAATTCCTTTGACGACTTAAATGGACAGTTAAAGGACTGGGTATTATCTGGGCTGCCATTGCCTTTCAGCTTAGATGTGGATGCGGATATGAAGAACACCACAATCAATGCGCTGTTTGCCGGACCAGCTGGCCTGATTTTGCCAGACAAAACCTATTATGCTGAGGATCATCCGCAAGCTGAACAGCTTTTAGCGATCTTCAAGGATATGACGCTGCAGCTGTTTACCTTAGCTGGCTACGACAATGCTGAGGCTGAACGAATCACAGATGAAGCATTAGCTTTTGACCGCTTAATGGCACCTCACGTGAAAAGTGCCGAAGAAAATGCTGATTACAGTAAAATGTACAATCCACAAACAGCGGAAGAATTTGCATCCCACAGCAGCCATATTAAGCTAGCTGACCTCATGCAGCAATTGATCGGTCAACTGCCAGAGAAAATTATTGTCACTGAACCGAATTACTTCCAGCAATTAGACAGCTTCCTTAATCCAGACAATTTTTCATTGGTAAAAAGCTGGATGCTGGTACTCAGCCTAAATTCGCTCACCGGCTATCTAAGTGAAGAAGCCCGACAAATTGGCGGTATTTACAACCGCGCTTTATCGGGTGCAGCCGAAGCTCGACCACAGAAAAAAGCCGCATTTTATTTAGCTTCCGGTCGTTTTGACCAAGTAGTGGGCGATTATTACGGGAAAAAATATTTTGGCGAACAAGCCAAGAGTGACGTCAAACAAATGGTGGAAACCATGATTCAAGTCTATCAAGATCGTTTGGCAAACAATACCTGGTTAGGTGAAGCTACCCGCGAAAAAGCGATTTTGAAGCTAAGTACATTAGGCATTCACGTGGGTTATCCTGATGAGATTCCAGCTTTGTACCATCAATTCAAGGTAACACCTGCTGAACAAGGCGGAACATTATTAACTAATGCACTGCATTTCAGTCGTTTAGGCCGTGAAGACCAGTTCAGTAAATGGAATCAGCCTGTAAACCGTGACGAATGGGAAATGAGTGCGGATACGGTCAACGCTTATTATCACCCTTTCCGCAATATCATTGTCTTTCCGGCAGCGATTTTGCAGGCACCATTTTACAGTCTGAAGCAATCAAAGAGTGCAAATTACGGCGGGATCGGCGCAGTTATCGCCCATGAGATTTCCCATGCCTTTGACAACAACGGCTCTCTCTTTGATGAACTGGGGAATCTGAACAACTGGTGGACCGAGAAAGATCGTGAACATTTCCAAGCCTTAGCCGATGCCATGATTGCGGAATTTGATGGTTTAGAGATTGCTGGCGGCAGCGTCAATGGTAAACTGACGGTTTCAGAAAACATTGCCGATGCTGGTGGTTTAAGCTGTGCCTTAGAAGCAGCCAAACGCGAAGAGGACGTAGACCTGGAGGCCTTCTTTATTAACTGGGCTACCATTTGGCGTATGAAAGCACGCCCAGAGTATTCACAGCTATTATTGGCTGTCGATGTTCATGCACCAAATAAACTAAGAGCCAACGTTCAGGTGAAAAATATTGAAGATTTCTATCAAACCTTTGATGTAACTTCAGAGGATGAGATGTACCTGGCTCCTGAAAAACGGGTAAGTATTTGGTAAAAAGAACTACCTTAATATAGAATAACTAAGTATTTCTTCTTATTTGGCTCAATTGAAAGAAAACAAAAACCCAGCTAAGCTGAGCATTGCTCCTCTTAGCTGGGTTCATTTTAATTAGTTTTTAGGTTTCTTTGAATCGATGGCATATTGACGACGTCCGCCTGGTTTTGGTACCAAGTCGCCGATCATGTTGCCAAATCCGCCTTCAACACGTAGTTCGTGACCGTTGGTGTAGTCAGAACGTTTGCTTGCCAAGTAAAGAACTGCATTTGCAATATCTTGTACTTCACCGATACGACGGTTAGCAGTCATTCTTCTGCGTCCTTCTTCTACTTCTTCATCTTCGTAGAATTTAGTTGATAATGGTGTTTTAACGAAGCATGGTAATACACAGTTGCTGCGTACGCCATATTGTCCCCACTCACCTGCGATCATTTTAGACAGCATGTTTACGCCAGCTTTACTTGGGCTGTAAGCACCAGAGTAAGTTTCAGGAGCGATTGAAGCAATAGTTGAAATATGAACCATACGACCTGATTGCTGCTCGATCATCACACGGCCGATGCGTTGTGAAACTAAGAAGTAACCAGTTAAGTTTACATCGATCGTACGTTTCCATTCGTCTAATGCTAAATCTTCTAAAGGACTGAATGTTAAGATAGCTGCTGTTTGAACTAACACATCAATACGGCCAAAGTCCGCTTTCACTGCTTTTGCTAAAGCATCTACTTGTTCTTCAACAGTTGAGTTGCACGCGTAACCTTTTGCTTCAACGCCGTAAGTATTGTTTAATTCTTTAGCATAGCTTTGTGTTGCTTCTTCATTCAAATCTACCAAAGCCAATTTAGCGCCTTGTTCAGCAAAATCATTTGCAATTTTGCGTCCCATTCCGCCTAGTGCTCCAGTAATTACGACAACGTCGCCAGCTAAATCTAACCAAGTTTTTTCCATTGTTTGATTTCCCCTTTTGTTGTTATTCTCTATTATCTACTATACGTTACTTTAACCATTTATACTAATTGCTTTTTTTAATTAATTCATAGCCTTAAGTGATGAATCACTTTCCCTGCTTCAACAGCTGTTCAATGAAGCCTTCACTGAATTCTCCGTCAAAGTTGTACAGCAGCACTGGATTGAACAAAAGTGGTGAAAAACTTAAACCGAAGAACGCCTTGGCAAAGGCCGTGGCTGCAATTTCACTTAACGCATGGATTCTGGCTGTTTTTGAAAACGGACCAATTTTGTACTGGACATGTTTTTCCGTGGTGTACAGCTGATCCCGATTCTCTAAGTAATGAAACAATTCATGGGCCGTCAAAACATCCGAAATTGAAGCTCGTTCTATTAAAAATTGCAGTCCTGTCTGCTGGTCAATCAGCTGTTGACCTGAATCGATCAAGGTTCGGTTTAAGGTAATACGATCCGGCAAACGAATCTCTGCTAAAGTGTAGGAAACCTTAGTTTTACTGGAAGTCTCCTCAACATAGGTTACACCTATTCCTGACTCCACCAGAAAATCAGCCAAAGCTTGTCCCTGCAGCTGCTGAGCGGCTGCTTCACCACTTGCCATTGCTTTTGTAATTAAAGAATTCCGTTGTTCTTCGGGAATTTTACGATAGAGATTATCCTGAGCCAGCAAATAGTGGGCAAATAACTCCTCCTTCTGCTGGCTTAGCTGGATCATCTGGCTAACAAATCTTTCAGTATTCACAGCTTTGCTCCTTAAAACAGCGTTCAAAAAGAAGGCTGGTACTTATTTGAAGCGGTTGGCCGCAATGATAATAATCTCATCTGTACCAACGATTTCGCTCATTTCAATATCAATCAACATTGTTAATTGGGCAAAATCTGTGCTGGAGAAATCCAGCAAACGTGGTCCAACACAGAAATAGAAATCGGGACGAATAATCAAATCACTCTGATAGTTAGCCATGTCTTCCCATAATTTAGTTACCTGTTCCAGATAACTTTGAATATTGGTCTTGATCACCTTCGCATGCTGGCGTTGTACACGAATGAAGCCTTTTTTATCAATTACCCGAATCGCGTCACCGGTCTTAGCCGAAGAGGTGCCAAAAATATGGAATTGTTCGGTTTTTTCTAACAATTCAACTTCATTATCTGGAACCCGTAAATCTTGCACCGCAATATCTCGTGCTTCCTCTTCTGTAGCTGCCCCTTGCAATTCGGTTGCCTGGGCTGCAGTAGAACCTGAAGCTCGTGCCGTGATTTTTTGGGTTTGCGGATCAATTTCAATATGAACCTCGACACTTTCTTCAGTTGCGCCACTTTCAATCGCCATATTAATAACTTCTTGTTTGATTGACTGAATATCTGATTTGGTCGGACTAGGAACAATCCGTTCCACTACATCCTGAACAGCTGCCAGAGCTACACCAATAGAAGAAATTACCTCAGCATTTTCAGGAATCTTATAAACCAGATCCATTCTTTCAGCTGCAAATTTAATCAATGAAGCAACGCCGCCGCCGACACCTACTAGCGTCATTTGGTTTTTCTCCAGCTGATATTTCTTCGCTAGTGATTGAATGACTGGCTCGATTTTCTCAATAGCTTTGCTTAAGATTTGACGAGCAACCTCTTCTACAGTTTGACCTAAATAATCTGCCAACGGCTGCATAGCTTTGCGCGCAGATTCGACATACCCATGTGAAAAATCCTCTTCAGTAACATAGCCTAAAACATTCGCTGCACAGGAATTAGTAATAGTTACTGCTTTTCCACTCGCTAAACGAATCGCTACATAATCTTCTGGATCCCCTGGTTTAGGTGCAAAAAGCTCCAGCTTAGGATCAACAATCTCATCTTCAGGAGTGTATACTGAGTATTCCAAGCCGGCAATGTGGGCACTTCGAGGACCGACATCTTTAACACCGCTTTTGCTTACTCGAATCATACTTCCTCCGGCTACTCCAAGTACGCGAACATCTAAAGAGTTTACGTAGGTTTTATGACCCGAAATTTCTGAGTAGTCAATAACTGGGCGACCATTTTTAATTACACCTAAGTTGGTGGAGGTTCCTCCAACTTCGAAATAAATACCGTTCGATGTTCGTAAATACATCAAGGCACCCATTACGCTGGCCGCTGGACCAGAAAGCATTGTTAATACTGGACGTTTTTTCATTTCAACAACGTCCATCAGTCCACCGTCACCACGCATAATCATTAAGGGAACGTCTACACCTGATGAACGAACACTTTGTTCAGTTGAATTAGCTGTTTCCAGCATCTTAGGTAAAATTGAAGCATTAATCGTTGCAGTACGCGTCCGACGAGACAAGCCGTACAGCTTAGTCATTTCCGAGGCTAAAGTCACTTGAATGCCTTTCCCCTTAGCAACTTCAGCAATTTTTTCTTCCAAGCTTAAATTATCTACTCCAAAGGCAGCCGATGCGACTAAAACATCAATGCCCTCAGCTATAAGCTCATCAATTGTTTGGGAAATTGTTGCTTCATCAAAATCTTTTTGAGGAATAAAACGAGAGCGGACATAGATACTTCGGCCAGTTCCTAGATCAATATCCTTTAATTTGGTTTGCGGTCGGGCAAACCAGCCCTCCATCTTTCCGCGAGCGGTACTGATGATACCAATTTTAGCTACGTCGCCTTCTAACAAGGCATTGGTAGCTTGAGTCGTACTGTGGGCAACAAATACGACTTCTTCAGCTGAAATATTAAACTCAGACAAACATTTTAAAAAGGAGTTCACTACCCCTTCAGCTACCCCTTGTTCACTGTCATGGGTTGTTTTAACTGAGGATTTTCCGATAATTTCTTGCGTATCATTGTTAATGGCCACCGCCTTTGTGTGAGTACCACCAACATCGATTCCTATTCGAACGCGTCGTTTCATGTCGATATTCTCCTTACTTCTTAGAATCTATAAAGGGTTGTTAAGGAAAAAGTTGGCAATTTCCAAAAGCAGAGCCACTAAAGTTCCTGGAATCAGCGCCACTTTCATATAATCCACACTGTTAATCCGATTAAATCCAAGTCCCCAGGCATTCCAGGAAATGGTAATATCGAAGTGGGCCATCCCTATCAACACAGAGATGAACAAGGGATACAAGAAGGTGGTAGGATAATTGGTTGTTTGACTGACTACTGCTAGAATAGCGGCACCCGAACCAATTAGAGAAAGTGGACCTTTAAACCAAGTTAATGGTGCTAATATTCCAAACAAAATACACAAAGCCAAAGGTGCAGTAGGAATGACCCCACCGATAACTGCCTTAAAGTATGGTGCTGCATACACCGCTGCATCATTAAACATCGCCAAGGTAATCCAAAAAGCGATCAGAGCAGATACATCTTTAACCCCTTCGGTAAAGATTCGTGAAAGTGTCCGACAGATATCTCTAAAACTGCCTTTTAATCCGCCGCAAACACCCAGACCATATAAGCTTGCTAAAATAAAACAAAGAATTACTGGCAACTTGAATACGATTACTCCCACTACGGGTAAAAATGGAGTGATTAGAGCAATCCCTGGTGCATCAACAACTTCTGCATTTTTAGTTGCTGCCCATGAATAGGTCAGATTTTCCATTTTTAAATAGATCATTGATGCTAATGACACCACGATAATCATTACAGAAAAAGCTAAAATACCAAATGGGAAATAGTCATTGTATGTATACTCTAGTCCCCCATTTGAATTGGAAAAGAAAGCGGAATATTGGCCAAAGTTAATCGGATTTAAAAAGATTCCTGCTGCTACTGAACCGGTAAAGGAGAAAAAACCGATAACCTTAGGTATTCCAATTGAGAACAAGATTGGAAGAATAATTACTGCAATCGCAATAACCGATCCACCACCTGTCATCGAGGTAAAAATAAATCCGCTAATAACATTCACAATCGCCAAAATTACTGCAGGGTTATCACCACCCAGCTCAACACTTTTACGGATAATTGTTGCCGCAATTCCCGTATCCAGTAAAATCCGGCCAAAAAAGGCTCCTAAGAAAATATTCATGATTGATGCACCATATTTTTCTGGTGCTGTCTGATAAACTTGGCGCAGCATATCATTGATTGTCAGGCCATCAAATGCCGCATTAGGCGAAAGCAGATTGCCGATGATCGGCAAAAATGTCCAAATTGTCGCCATGATAAAGAAACCAACCATCAAGTTGTGTCCCTTAATACAAAACATTACCATTCCAAAGAAGGAACAGATTAACAAAATCCCAATTATAACGTCCATGGGTCCCTCCCAAAATTCCCTCGCATCTAATTTCAGATACTGATTTTTAAACAAATTCCCTTACTATTCAAACATTATCCCGAAATATGAAAACAAGGAGGAGACTAATTCCTAAAAAATTAGTCGTACCTCCATAAAATTCATTCAATTAACGATGATTAGTCCTTCATCTTAGCAAAGGCACTGTAACCAAAGATTTTGGTGTGCTGCATAATCAAGTAAGCCATCATCAAGATTTGTAGTACTGCCACAATTAATAATGCACCCATCATAACAGATACTGCTTGAGTTTCACCAACTGATCTCGTCATTGATGAAACGATAAATGGCAAGAATACAGTTGCCAGACTCATAAAGGTATAATAGATACCAGTATTACGTCCTTTAGGCCCCGGACAGAAATGCTGACGCACACTCAAACCAGTTTGCAATGCACCACCAGCTGCGAAGAACCCGATCATCGCAATAGCGATGTAGATAACAGCTGTTTGACGAATCAAAACTACCATTCCCAAAGCAACAGCAGTAAAGATTGAGTTGATTAACAATACCTTCACTGGATTCCATCTCAATTTACCCATCAAGATTGCCCAGAAGATCACGGCGATGATTGAACCCACAGTGTAGATTGATGTCATACCTGCTGCTTGCAATTCAGTCAAACCAACATTATTAATTCCGAAGGCTTTCGTGTATTGTTGCGCACCATACATAATAACCATACAAGTAAAGCCGTAAAGCATGGTGATAATGTTCACCAAGATATTTGGCTTAACCAGCATTTTCGCTTTAGCTGCATCAATTTCTGCTTGAACAGCAGAATTCTTCTTGCCATCATTTTTCCCTTTAGATTCTTTCATCATATCGTCATAAGCAAATGGAGAGATAATTGCCATTACTAGACAAGCAACTGATAAGACTAATGGAATCATGATGCTTAGTGATTGGTTGCCCGATTGAGCAAAGTTCACAACTGCTAACGGATAAACCACTCCTGCGATTGACACAAATAATTTAATTCCTAATAACGCTGAGGCAGAGTACTTCGGGGCACTCTCTTGCGCCGCTGGATATAGTGCTGCATCCCATAAACCAGAAGTTGCAATTCCTGAAAGGAAAGCCGCAATACCAGCGATAGTAACAGATGTAGTAACAAGTAAGCCGCTAAAGAACATAATATATAAAATTGCACCTAAAATTGCCATTTTCTTACGACCGACTTTATCAGAGATTTCTCCACCGATCCAAACACTGACTAATTTACCAACACCATAAGCTGTAATCGCTAATGAAACTGCTGCTGCACCTTCAGATGGATCTGAATATCCCCACTTAGTATAAAAATAAACTGAATTTTGACTCAAAATAATTGACTGCATACCATGTGTAAAATAGCACAAGTATACGGTCAATAAGGACAAAATGTACTTTTTAGCTCTCATTTAGACACTCCTCATTTTTCATTCATCTTTTTGACACCCACACACCTGTAGCATAAGGTGTGCGGGTGAAATAGTCTTACTTAGGTCTTACTGGCAATTCTTTACCGGTAAAGATCTTAAACGCTGCTTTCCCTTGTGCTAGCAGCATGCCTGATCCACCTACCGTTTTACAGCCTTTTTCTTCAGCATCTTTTAACAATTGAGTTTTCGGTGGATTGTAGATTGCATCCGCAACCACTAACTCATCATGGAAAATGCTTGTATCGCTGATTGGCGTGCGTGTTGAACCTTCGCCCATACCAACTACAGTGCCATTAATTAATACGTCTGCTTCAGCAACCTTCTCTTTCAAAAGATCTGCATCTGCTAAATCGTAAATCGCAATATCTAATTCTGGATAATGCTCCTTCACACGTTCAACTGTGCGTTCACCGTTCGCGAAGAATGCATCTTTCAAGTTGAAGATGGCAATAGATGCTGCTTCTTCAATCGCTAATTGAACTTGGATAGCTGTTGCTGCTCCACCTGTACCAAGAACCACAAACTTTTTACCCTTTGGATCAACATCGTGAGCCATTAAATTGTCAACAAAGCCCATACCATCTGTAATGTGTCCTGTTAATTTCCCATCTACATTAGTGAAGGTATTGATGGCGCCAACCATTTGAGCGGCTGGTGAAAGTTCGTCCATGTATTTCGCTGCTTCGCCTTTACATGGCATTGTTACGTTTCCGCCAGGCATGCCGAATGTTTTTACTGCGTCAAATGCTTTTTCTGTCCCTTCAACATCAACATCGAAAGCCAGATATACAGCATCCATCTCTAATTGTTCAAAAGCATAATTATACATAGCAGGTGAGCCAGAATGACCAACCGGACTACCAATTAAGCCGTATAATTTCGTTCTTCCTGAAATTCCTTCTAACATGTATACACATCCCTATTCATTTTTATTAGCTAGTATACTACATTTCGGTTTGTAATTTTATCCCTTTTTTTAAATTCGTAAAATTAATCTAGTAATTCAGGCCAAGCTTGCTTAATTACATCAATACTTGTGTCGTAATTCATTTGTGCTGCTTTTTGGTAGCCTAATTCTAAGTTGTTATCTGAAATAACTTCTGTTCCAACTACACGAGGTTTAATACCATGCTCTTTCAAGGCTTTCAAGAAACCTACTGTATCGCCCCAGCCAGTACCTGGACATAAACGATCATGCAATGACTCTTCACGTAAAATTGGTTTTGGATATGGACGTTCTAAAACATCACAGATTTGAATAGACACAACTTTGTCAGCTGGTACACCCTTCAAATCTTCAGCAGTCATTTCAGCGCGAGCCCAATGCCAAGTATCTAAAATTAGCATACCATTGTCACAGCCTGCACCGTCAACGATTTCCCAAGCTGTTTTCAAATCTGGCACACCACTGTATGGCATGAATTCCAAACCGATGACTAATTCTTTCGCCCGTTCGCACAATTCTTTGAAGGCTTGAATTTGTACTTCCAATGAATCACTTTCCATTAAACCGCAGTTGATATGGCCTACGCCGAACAAGCGCGCCATGTGGTAAACTGTTTGCTCTTTAAACTGTTGTAATAGAGTACTTGGTGTTTCTGCTGTTTTATTTTGATCAGTCCACATTGTGATGTATTCAACTTCTGTTACCTTCATATCATTCTCTTCAAGAATTTCTAGCATTCTTTCATCAGAGTAGCCTTGCTTAACTGCTAACATATAAGTTTCAGCGCGAATCCCAATTCCGTCAAAGCCTGCTGCTTTTGCTGCTTTAATCCGTTCCTCAAAATCAATCTCCGTGCCTAATGTAAATGAACTAATAGTTAATGGTACTTTTCTCATCTTCTATTTCCTCCTAAAAATTATTTAAAGTTATTACTTTCACATGAGTTGGCATAAACAAACTCATGATTTAGACGTTTTTCGTAAATAAAGCGGTTACTTAGGATCTAAACATCCAAAATTCTAAAAAATTTCACGAACATTCAGATAATCGATAAAGTTCCTTACTTCACAATCACTTTACGAATTTATTCTAACGTGTAATTTGTTAAATATCTAATTGGTTTTTATCGAATAATCTATAGGTAAAAGAAATAGGTTTTGCTATAATGAAGAAAACTGAGCACAGGGAGCATACATACATGAATCTACAACATTTAAAATACTTTGATGTTTTGGCCCGCGAACAGCATTATACCCGTTCTAGTAAGCTGCTCAATGTCACACAACCTAGCCTAAGCAATGCCATTGCTTCCTTGGAATCCGAGCTTGGCGTACCGCTTTTTGAAAAAAAAGGCCGCAATGTGGTCTTAACAAAACCTGGTATAATCTTCCACGATTACGTCAGTAAAACCTTGAATATGTTAGATACTGGTATCGACACCGTTTCAAAAATCAGCAAAGGCAGCGGCTATATCAGCTTCGCCTTTCTACCTATTTTAGGAACTCGCTATGCTCCGCGTTTTGCCAGCGGTTTTATTAAAGCTAATCCGGAAAAGGAAATCGAATTTGATTTTCATACCTCTTCTGGTATTACCAAAGAAATCATCGAGGGCATTAAGAGTATGAAGTACGACATCGGTATTTGTTCCTACTTGCCAGATGAACCAACGATTGAATTTATCCCAGTGGCTAACCAGGAGCTGGTAGTAATTACTCCGTTAGATCATCCTCTGGCTCAATTTGATGAGGTTTATTTGGAACAAACTCAGCCCTTCCCGCAGATCGGCTTTAGTAAAAACAGCGGCTTACGCAGCATCATCGACAGTGCTTTCAAACGTAACAACTGTACCTATAATATTGTTTATGAAGTGACCGTCGACCAAGTAATCGCTGGCTTGGTCAGTGAAGGCTTTGCTATGGCGGTGGTACCAGACATGGGTGTCCTTGAATCTTTGCCGTTGAAGAAAATCCGCTTGAAAAATTTGAATTGGGAACGCTACTTCTATCTAGTTACTAATAAAGAAGCTTATTTGACGCCAGTAGTCACTCATTTTAAAGAATACGTGCTAGCCCATTCTGATCCGCAGGAAACGATTTATTGATGGAAAGGCTACATAAAACAAGCCCTGAATCGCTGTGATTCAGGGCTTGCTTCAGGTATTCCATTTTAGTGAGCGTCCGTTTCCATCAGCTTAACAACTGTTTCATACCGGTAATACTGGCGAGCCAGCTCCTTTTTGAAGTTGTTGCTGACGCGAACGAAGATTCCGTAAGGCACTTCGCTGTCGCGATTGGTCTTGATTAATGGCTGCAATTCGTTGAGAAATTCCTCCTGATTCTTTAAATGCTGGATTACGTAGATTTCCATTAAACTTGCCGCATATTCGGTTAAATAATTTTCGTAGTAGATTTCCTCCAGTGTGATGCCCTGCTGCAGATTGGATTGGATCGATTCCATCAACAGCTGAATCAGGCGCTCCTCTTCATCTGAATTTCCCTCAATTTTACCTAGCTCATCTACCAGTTCATCCTCTGATAAATGCTGATAATCCTTTGTCAGAATAGCATCTGCCAAACGATCCACCAGATACAAAGAACCATCCATCACCTTTAGCAGTTCTTCAGCCACCGATTGAATCCGCTGCTGCTCGTCGTATTCCTTGGCGAGCTTCTGACCGTCACGCGCAATGCGCTCAGCCAGCGGTAATAATCGTTGTGGGGTAGTTAAACTATTATACAAAAAACGGTTAGCTAAATTGCTGACCTTCATTTCAAATTGTGCTTGATTGTCCATGAAAGCACCTCCTGTCCTTATTATAGTGAAGAAGACCGGATTGGTGAAAGGATACGGCTTTTAGCCCCATCCCCAGTTATATTCAATTCAAATCTATTTCCTATTCAAGAAAAAATTGGCTTTTTTTGCATATATTACCTTGAAGCATATTTTGATAGAGAATGGGCAACCATGATATACTAATGGTGAAAAATCTCTATCGCCGAAAGGACAGAGATTCAGATGGAAAACCGTGTAAAATTATTACCCACAATGGATTTATTATTCAAAAAACTCCTATGCTCCAAGGACTCAACGCATATTTTGAAAGCTTTTATCCGTGATATTTTAGGAAAAGAGTTTAAGAGCTTGAAGCCAAGAGAGACCTACCACATTGACAGTTACAAGAAGGCCTACGACGAAAACCCTGAATTAATGCGCACGGAAGTAGATATTTTAGCTGAAACAGAAGATGGTAGTCACGTAACCATCGAGATGTTATGAAAAGTAAATAGTTATGTAAAGTTGAGTGAACAGACGTTGATTTGTCAATGTCTATTCACTTTTTTTCTTCACATAATGAAAGATGGTGGTACAGTTGATTTGTATCCAAATAAAAGAAAAGGAGGTTTTTACATGGATACCGATCAGATTGTTCCTACTATGAATCAACTTATCAAAAAAATGAAAGGCGATGGATATTCCGACAATACACTGGATCATTTTTTATGGATTGGTCATACTTTTGAAACTTTCTGTGTTAAGAGAAATATTCAGAAGGTGAACTCTAATGAAGCTCGAAATTTTTTTAAAGAATCCTTCGACTTTGATTTAGATGCCCCTAACTGCCAATTACAATTTACTCTTCGCCGCCCCGTACTTTTACTGTTTGAATTTTATCACACTGGAAATTACTTATTAAGACATCACAACACGGCTTATACAAATATCCCTACTGCATTTTTAGATTTTTATTTAGAATACAAAGATTTCGTAGATAATTTAATCACTTGTCAGAAGCAAGCAAAAAAAAATAAGTTATGGACAATGGGAAAATTCCTTCTTTTTTTAGATAAAAACCGGGTCTATTCATTTAGAGAACTATCTACTACACTTGTCCATCAATTCATCAATAGTTTAGAAAGCTCTCCAAATACTAAGGATTTACATCGTGGAAATCTTAGACAAGCAATTGATTGGATGTTTGATAAACAAATTTGCCCGTTTTCTGGGTATTCTATCTTTCCAGTTATCCATTCTAGTCAGAGATTATCTATATTATCTTATTATAGTAAAGAAGATATGAGAAAAGCATTTGATGTTATCGATATAAACTCTGTTCAAGGTAAACTTGAAATGGCAGTTATTACAACTCTTTATTATACTGGAATACGTGCATCTGATTTATTAGAGATGACGTTTGCGCAACTTGATTGGGAAAACGATGTTTTCTTTATCAGGCAAAAGAAAAGCGGCGAACCTCTGACACTTCCATTATTGCCCGAAATGAAATTTGCCTTGTTAGATTACATTAAGAACAGCAGAAAAGCGGTCAATGAGGACTTGGATCATATTTTTTTAATTAGCTGTGCTCCCTATCACAAATTTTCTATTGGTGGAATTTCTTCTATCGTTAAACGAGTCTTTCTAAGAGCAGAAATTGATATTACTGGTAAGCATGCGGGGGCCCATGCCATGAGACATTCACTTGCGACAAATTTGATGCAGGAGTCAGTTCCAATTAGCGCAATTTCTAATGTTCTAGGACACAAGCAAATAAGATCGACAGAGAAATATCTGACCATTGACGAAACCAAATTAAGAGAATTTTCTTTGGAGGTGCCTTATGTCTTTTTATAATTATAAGTTCGCCGAACCTTACAACGAACCATTTGAGCGTGTTATTCAATACAAACGAGGAATAGGTTATGATTATGGCGACTGCTATGTTGGTTTTTATAGACGAATTGCAAAATTTCTCAGTCAGTTTAAACCAACGAAACCAATTATTACACAGGAAATGTATGAGAAATGGTGCGAACAAACTGACAATGAAGGAAAAGTCTACCATAACATGCGAATCAAAGTACTCTGTGATATTTGTCATATATTAACTGACATGGGTTATCCAAATATTTATATTGATCCATTTGAACCGAGATACCTGAAAAGCTCTTTTGTCCCTTACATTTTTACTCACGAGGAGATTATCCGTCTATTTGATAATCTAAAAAAGATCGTCAATCAAAAGGATTATTCAAATGATGCGTTTACCTTATTATTCATTTTGTACTACTCTTGTGGTCTGCGTCGCTCCGAAGGACTGCATTTACGGAAAAAACATTGTAAAGTGGATCAAGGGATTATTGAAATCATTGATTCTAAAAATCATATAAGTCGAATCATTCCATTATCTGATAGTGTGCATGCACAATTACAAAGCTATATGACCTCTTACAGTTCCCACTTAGAACCTAACCAATTCATTTTTCATCACCCGAATTCTTATGACGAACATTATTCTATAGGGTCTCTATATCGTAGATATAGGAAACTACTAGTAGACTCTTACATTCCATATCGACAGGGCGGTAATTTACCTCGAATTCATGACTTACGTCATACGTTTGCCATTCATGCGCTTGAAAAGGCAGAAAAAGAAGGAATTGATCTTTATGCCGCACTTCCTTTATTGTCTGTTTATTTAGGACATGAACACCTGACTCAAACTGAAAACTATTTACGACTAACCGTTCAGCAACATAAAAATGTGAGCACAAAAGTGAAAAAGTATATCGGTAACTTGTTCTATCAAGGAGAGGAAGATTGACATGCATGGCTTTTCATTTTATGTGATGAATTATTTTTCAAGTTATTTAACTAAATTCTTAGGTTGCTCAAAAAAGACTATTGAATCTTATCGAGACACTTTCGTGCTCTTTTTTGACTATTTAGCAACGCACGAAAGAATTACTTCTGACAACATAAAGCTAGAAGATTTTAATGAAGCAATCGTTGAAAGGTTCCTCAACTATTTAGAAGAAAATCGTGGAAATAGTATCAATACAAGAAATCAACGCTTAGGTTGCTTAAAAAGTTTTGCGAATTATTTAAAACGAAAAGAGTTTGCCTTTTTGAGTCAATGGGAAAGAATAACAGACATTCCTAGCAAAAAAAAGATCACTCAACAAATAGCATATTTAACAATAAAAGAGTTAAAAATACTTTTATCTATGCCTGATAATACTACTAAAAAGGGGCGCAGAGAAAAGGCGTTATTATCCTTTATGTATGATACAGGCTGTCGCGTTCAAGAGATAATTGAGACCCAAATATGTAATATTCGCTTTTCTTCGCCACCTTCAGTGGAGGTTCTTGGAAAAGGCGCTAAATATCGTCAAATACCTTTTTCATTAGAAGTCCGTGACTTACTGAGGGAATACCTTAAAGATCAAAATCTGAATATTTCTTCAGAACAATACGTCTTTCGAAATAATGTAAATAAGAAATTGACCCGAGCAGGCGTCCAGTATATATTGGATAAAAATATCCAAAAAGCTCGACAGGAGAATCCACACTTATTTCTCAAAAAAATTTCCAACCATAGTTTGAGGCATAGTAAAGCCATGCATTTGTTGGAAGCTGGGGTTAATTTGATTTATATCCGAGATTTATTAGGACATGCCTCAGTGAATACGACAGAAATTTATGCAAGGGTAAACCCAGAAATAAAGCGAAGGATATTGGAAAAAAACTATTCAGAAGTTCATTCTGATACAAAGTATACGGACGAAAAAAAATCAGAATTGGTTGAATGGTTGAAAACTTCACTTTAGTTATGTAAAGTAAAGAGCATCACGATAGTTGATCTACGGGCACTATTTTGATGTTCTTTACATAACTATTTACTTTTCATAACATCTCTTATGCAAAGCTTTACATAAGAGATGCAAATCCAGCCTCATGAGTATTTTATCGAACGGTCCCTCTTTTACTTGTTAGAAGCCTTTCGCAGTTCGTTAGGCAACCAAGAGACCGAGGACTTTATCAAAAGTAACAATTTTTCCGCTCTTCGTCCCGCTTATGGAATTAACATCATTGATTTTCACTTATTTGAGCAGGATGGAGCTGCGATTCGCAAGTTTGGCCTGCTGGACTTAAGCTCTCACAAACCACTACCTGCAAGACAAGGTGATGAACTGCTTATGTTATGCTTCTTCAGTTTGAAAAATAGAAACATTGATCGCAATAGTCCCGCCTATCTTTGGCAGCAGTTTTTCAAAACTGGAGAAGTACCCGAGGATGCCCCGAATTATTTGAAGGAAGCTCAAAAGAAAACCGACTACTATTCACTTAACGAGGAGGAACAAAAAATGATCATGGATATGAACAAGGCAAAGATGATAAATGATGCTGTACTTTCAACAGCAGTCAGAAAAGCCCGGGAAGAAGGACGAGAGGAAGTTAAGAAAGTAGCTAAAGCAGAAAAATTGGAAATTGCATTGAACTTACTAAAAATCGGCCTCTCGGCAGAGCAAATTGCTGATAGTACTAAATTAACAATTGAAGAAGTGGAAAAGCTTCAAAAGACTCTCGTTTAGTCTGCAGTTAGAATTGAAGGAGCCTGTAACTTTGCTGCTAAGAATTAGCGAGATTTTTTTGAATAAATGTAAATGAGTTATCGAATCACTCAAATCATAAATAGAAGCCTATTTAGTTCTAGTCTTAGAATTAAGTAGGCTTCCGCGTTTGTACTGACTTCAAACTGGTCTTCTCACCAGTTGCTGCATTGGCAATCGTGCACATAGCAATGCTGCTTTACCCTCCGCGTATTTTTTATTCAAATTTGGCTACTTGTTCCTCCAGTGTCTCACTTCGATTATTATAATCACGGTAAAACTTTGTGAAGATCGGCCAGCCGAACAGCAAGAAATTTAATGCCGCGATTGCTGCCACAACTGGAACCACAGCGATGTCTCTTGTCTCTGTACTGGCTGATGGAAAGATCGAAACAAGACTATTGTTTAAATAATGCAAAATGATCGGACACCAAATGTTTTGGGTCTTCATGTAAAAATAAGCAAAAAAGATTCCGCTAATTGTAGTGGAGATAACCTGCATCATCACGCTGAGCAGTGCATCCTCCAACATATTATAATAAAACAGGTTCAACGGCAGATGCCAAATCCCCCACATAAATCCTAATATAAAAGTCGCCTTAATTGCTCCGAATTTTTTCTGAACCAACGGCAGTAAGTAGTAACGCCACCCGTACTCTTCGCCAAAAAACAAAGCAAAACTAAGCCAGAAATTTATCATCATAAAAACCAAACGGAATATTGTCTCAGGCATAAACAATTCTTCGGCTAAAATGGTTAGTTGATTACCTAAAAAGTAGATAATCGTCCTAGTGAAACAAAGTATACAGAACAAAATGCTTATCGGCAGGATATTCTTCCAGGATCTTCCTAGTAAACCATAAGCTTTCAATTTTGTGTCTTCTTCAAAAACTATCAATAAAAGTAAGACGATCGAACCAATCACACTGATTAAATTAAAAATACTATTCAACTCTTTATTTAAAACAAACACACTCAACACCGCACAGAATATCCCAATGACGGTTATTGCAATATAGATAGTGAAAAAGCGCCATGGTATCAACGCTTTATTATTATTTCCAGTAATTACTGCCAAGATTACACCAGCTGCAGGACACAACATCTGAACGATCACGAAAAGAGTTAAGTCTTTTCCGGTAAAATAGCCATAGGCCATAAAAACCCCCATGATATACGGGATTCCATAAGTGATGACTAAAAATCGCTTAAACTGCTGACTAAGGAGTTCAAAAGGTGTCATTTTAGCCCTTTCCCTTCAATTTTTCAAACTAGACCGAACGCCTGACTATTTTGCCAGATAAAGAAATTCATTCCTGCTAACTACTAATTCAGGTCATCGTTTCTGACTCTCAGTTTCCCTTAGATGGATCAAAATCTAACCAAACAATATCCATTTATCTGAGATAACTCATCTTAGCTTTCATCTCCTTCAAATCTCATCGTATCCCATATTTGATCTTCTGAAGTTACAGAATTTCTAAACCCTGCCAAATCTTCAGTGTTCTCAAAAATATCCATCTTTCTCAGTTTCAATATGTATGAGTACCCAACTTTTATAATTGTAAATCTTTCTCCTGCTTCTCGAGCGACAGCATTTGGAAAATTTATCCCTATTGAATTTCCTATTTTTCTAGCTGCTGTTTCCATTTTTCATCAGCCTCTTGTTAAATTAAGTTTAACATCATTTAGCAAACTTATCCCCATAAATCGCCACAAAAAAACTGCTTCTCCCTAAAGAAAAAGCAGTTTTCATTTCTATTATGCGTCAATACCAGGTGCTTTGCCAAGCTTAGCTTGCAGCATCCAAATTTTCTTTTCAATATCGGTTTTGAAAGCAATGAAGATATCTTGTGTGCTGTCGTCGCCTTCTTCACCAGAAACGTCAATTCCTTTTTGGTAAAGATCAGCTAAGTAACGGTAATCTTCTACTAACACTTCCATACGTTCAGGAATAGTTCGATCCCAGCTGCCAACTTCATCTTTAATGCCAGTATTGTCTGCCCATTCACGCAAAGTCGAATAAGGTGAGCCATCTAGCGTAATCAACCGTTCAGAAATCACATCTAGCTGATCATTAATTTCATCCATATAATCATCCATTAATGGGTGCAAAGTTAAAAATTCAGGGCCTCTCATATACCAGTGCGTTTGGTGAATGACTGTACTCATTTGACTTAAATCAGCGACCAATTGGTTCAAGACTTCTTTTGTTTTTCCATATTTCATGATTTATCCCTCACTTCTTTTTGTTTACTCATTAAGTATATCTTAAGGGAAGGGGGAATGCAATAATTAAGATCAATTAATAATTATTATCAACTGGCTAAAAAAGCACCTCTCTTAAAATAAGAGAAGTGCTATAGAATTCATCGGTTTAAATAGAAGCTAAATTAGTGTCAGCACCATAAACGGCTTCCCAATCAGCAGTAAAGTCATCAACGGCTTGGCCAATTGAAGGCATTGCTAAGGCTTGTTGAATAATGTCGACACCCATGGTAGCTGCTTGACTGCCGCTTTCTAGAGCTGCATTCACTTGACCAGCGTTTTTAAAGCTGGCTGCCACAATTTTGGTTTCGCTGTCAGTACGTTCAATTTCCTGAGCCATTTCAAAAATTGCTTCACGAGGATCAATTCCCATATTTTCCATTCGGTTGAAGTATGGCGCGATATAATCTGCTCCGGCTGCAATCGCCAAGTATGCTTGAAATTTAGTATAAATCGCTGTGGCAGTCACGTTGACACCGCGACGCTTTAATTCTTTAATTACCTTTAAACCAACCTCACTAACTGGAACTTTAATAAACACTTTTTGGTCAATTTTATTTAAGATCGTCTCAGCATCCTTGATCATGCCGTCGTAATCCTTCGCTACTACCTGTACATGCAGGGAACGGCTTTCGCCGATGATGCTGCGAATTTCCTTCATATGATCGAAAAAGGCTACCTTACCTTCCTTTTTAACGATAGAGGGATTGGAAGTCACCCCTACTACTGGTAAAATTTCCACATACTTTTTAATGTCAGCGATATTTGCTGTATCTAACATAAATTCCATTCTGATACGCTCCTTTATGATTTATTCTACGTATCTAGCATAGCACCTGTTGACGGCAGGAACAGTATCTTTTTAAGAAAAAGTAGAAAAAGCTTGATTTAGCAAGCATTTTTTAGGCTAACAACTTAAAAATCGCACAAATGTGCAAATTTATTCTATTTTACTACTTATGCCTTCTTCAGTAATCCGCAAAATTTCTTGAGCAGTTTCCTGATCGGTAATCAACGTATTTAGATAGCCTTGCTTTAACAGTGGGACAATCGAACGAGCTTTGGCAGTGCCACGAGCAATCCCTACCGATTGAGGAATCTCAGCCAATGTCTCTAACGGCAACCCAATTGTTCGTTGATCCAGCTTCCCCTTCAACAGCTTGCCATGCCGATCATAAAAGCGGCAGCAGCAATCTCCAATAGCTTCCCGCAGACGCAGCTCCTCGTAATCCTCTTCGGTTAACAAATCTCGCCACTGACTTTTTTTGTAGCTTAATGGACCGCCTATCCCCACAATCGCCATATCTAATTGCTGCCAATATTCTCGCAGCTCCTGAAAGTATTTCGATTGAAAAATCCCTTTAGCTAGTTGCTTCGTTTCTTGAGTGACCGTCGCATTAACAAAAACGCTGTGACCGTTAAGCTTGCGAGCCAGCTCATAAACCAATGTATTCACGTGGTAACGGGAATTAATGTGGCTTGGACCGCCTACAATCGGCACAATTGTCGCATTATTTACCGATTTAGCCTCTAAATGACTGACTGTATTTCCCACACTTTCACCCCAAGAAACCCCAATCACACACTCATCCGTTAACTGGCGGCGCAACCAGCTAGCAGCTGTTTTCGCTAAGCTTTCTTCCTTTTCTTCAGCACTCATGCCAGCTTCAACGGGCGCAATTTCGATATGCTTCAGCTGATAGATCTTTTTCAGCTGGTCCTCCAGTGAGAAAAGTGTTGGATCAAAATGATTAATGGTAATTTCAACAATACCTAATTGCTTGGCTTGGGCCAGCATACGACTAACCGTTGTCCGATAAATTTTCAATTCCTTGGCAATTTGGGCCTGAGTAAAATCCTGTTGATAGTACATATAGGCCACCTTTGCCAATAATTTCTTCTTTTCTTCCTTCATACATCCGGCTCCTTTTCTTCACTATAGCAAAAAACTCATTTACCCACTAGCAAAAATTCGGTATGATTTGAAGGAATGGAGGCGATCATGAATGCCAGTTAAAAAAATCGAAGACTATTTCTCAACCTATGACATGGCTGATCAAATTATTGAATTTGAAGTATCCAGTGCGACAGTCGAGCTAGCAGCAAAAGCGTTAAATTGTGCCCCAGAGCGTATCGCAAAAACTTTATCCTTTAAATTAAAGAAAAGCGATCGGGTCCTATTGATTGTAGCCGCGGGTGATGCAAAGGTGGATAACGCAAAGTACAAGCAAACCTTTGGCGAACGTGCCTTGATGCTTAAGCCTGACGAGGTAGAAGGAAAAATTGGTCATCCGGTAGGCGGAGTCTGTCCTTTCGCTATTAATGAGGGGGTTGAGGTCTTCCTAGATGAATCCTTGAGGCGATTTGAGACTGTTTTTCCGGCCTGCGGCAGTCCGCAAAGTGCCATTGAATTAACCATTCCACAATTGGAGACTTATTCCCGAACAACTAACTGGGTAGATGTCTGCAAAGGCTGGAACTAAAACAACGGCAGTCAGAAACCTTGATCGAAAGGTATCTGACTGCCTATTTACTAAATCACCGCTTGCTGTATTACCTTGCAATCCTGCAAGTATTTCTCTACAGCTGCTTTAATCTCCTGCTGCATCCCTGCAACATCCATTTCATTAAACACATAACCAATTAAAATGGCTTGAGTGGTCTCCTCACCGATCATCCCCCGAGTAGAATCCGAAGTCGGACTGCCAAAAGGACCCTCTGCATCTTTGAGTACCAGCAAATTTTCGATATTTACCGCTTTTTTGCCGATTCCTGCATAGCTTTCGCCAGCTTCACCCACAGTTAAAGTGATTTCATCACCAATTTTGGCTAAATCATAGCTGCCAAATGGCAATTTGTACAGCAAAGAGAAATAATTGTTTACATCTACTAGATCATTGATTTGGTACAAGCCCTTTTTCTGGATCACTCGACGCCACAAACTGTCAGAGGATGGTCGGAAACGTGCCGGATCCTTGCCTAGCGCGCGATAGGCTTTCTTGGTGGCAATCATTTTCTCGTTGTCCTTAATCATCTCAATAGTATCTTCTGCTTCAATTTTCGCAATTAACGGATTCAGCAAGCTTTCCCAAATTGCTTCGCTGTAAGCTCTGTTAGTGAACTCTACAACTGTATAAGCCAGAGAAACTCCCAACTCCTTTAGCCGTTCTTCAACTACTAATTCCATGTATCTTCCTCCCTTTTCATTTTATTCTAATGGATTTGCCAGAAAATAAAACCCCTAATAGGTTAATTCCTGCAATTTTCGCTATAATATAGAAAAAGGAGATGATTCAATTGAAGCTTACGTATCATGGACATTCAATAGTAGCGATTGAGCTAAACGACGGACAAAAGCTCTTGTTTGACCCTTTTATCACAGGTAACCCAGTCACCGATCTGAAAGCAGACGAAGTAGAAACTGACTGGCTATTGATTACTCACGGCCATGACGATCACATCGGCGATATGGTCCCAATTGCGAAACGCAACGATGCCACAATTATCAGTATCGTAGAAATTGCGAAATTTGCTCAAAAAGAAGGCGTCACAAAAACCCATGGCATGAATATCGGCGGCAAATTTGATTTTCCCTTCGGTCGCGTAAAAATGGTTCACGCTCAACACAGCTCCGGCTATGAAAAAGACGGACAAATGATTTACATGGGTGAACCTGCCGGCTTTATTTTACAGGCAGAAGGAAAAACGATTTATCATGCTGGCGATACATCCAACTTTGGCGATATGGCTCTTTTTGGTGAAGCCTTTGACATTGATGTTGCTTTTCTACCAATTGGCGACAATTTTACGATGGGACCATTAGAGGCTGCCAGTGCTACCAAACGACTTAAAGCAAAGCAGGTTGTACCAATCCATTACAACACCTTCCCATTGATCGAACAAGACCCGCAACAGCTAGTAGATGCATTGCCAGCTGGCGTAGTTAAGGTCTTAGATGTGGGAGAAACATTTGAGCTTTAGTCTAATTAGAAGTCTCGAGGAATCGATCGTCCTTCCTCGGGGCTTTTTTTGATTTAAGCTTGTGCGTTTCACCCGTGGCGGCTTCGCAGACTTGTAATCTGACTATTTTTTATCTTTATTTTTTCCGTTTCCAACGATTGATCGCCTTTTTGTTTCGTCGTTTATCTGTCGAAAAACCGGCTAACGGATTGGTGCCGCTTTTGCGCTTTGGAAACCAGCTGGAACGTTTCTCTTCTACAATCTCGCCACTTCCTTCTATGGATTGCAACAACAGCTGATTGACTACGGAGAGTTTTAATATCTAATAAAGAACATATTTTACGCTTAGCAAGAGAACAAAACGGGCTAATCACCGCTAAAATGGTGAGCGAACTTGGTTACTCACGGAAGGCGTTATCTCAGCTAGCCGATGAGAAACAGATTTCGCGAGTAGAACGGGGAATCTATGTGATGGCTTCCGATTACGTTGATAACTATTTTGTCATTCAGCAACGTCTGCCGCAAGGAGTGTTCTCTCATGAAACGGCCCTGTATCTTTTGGGTTTCATGAAGAGAGCCCCAGAAAAAATACAGATGACCTTCCTCAAAGGATTCAACTCGTCGCGAGCAAAAAAAGTCAAAGTACAGCCGATTATTGTTACCACCGATCTTGCCTTTGGTGTTACGAACGTTGAACGCTCTGGTGGAACGACGGTCAAGGTGTATGAAATAGAGCGGACATTGCTTGACTTGCTGAAGCCAAAATACAAAACCGACAAAGAACTGTTGGTAGAGGCTTTGAAGCAATACATACACTCAGAAGCAGGCAATATTGCTAAATTGAAGGACTATGCTGATCTGCTTAATATGGAATCGAAAATTCAGCCTTATTTAGAAGCATTGCTGTAAAAATAACGTCCATTATATTTCAGGCAAAGGAAAATAGCCATTCATTACCAGATAAAATTCAATCTTCGAATGAAAAGTCAAAAGAATTCTTTTGCATTATTGTGTATACTATTACATACAAAGACTGCTTCGAAGGTAGTCAGCAGCAAACGGATGGAATGTCACTCTTTTACAAAACTATTAAGGAGCAGTTGTATGAGTGTAGTTGTTTTGGTCTGCTTATTTTTTATTTGTATATGTTTGCCTGAAATTATCAAAGCAGCTGTGCATCAACGGGAAACGAAGCTTAAAAAAGCGATAATTAAAGCAAGAGCTGCTCGACAAGTGCCTACTCATTTCATTGTCCGAGAGTCAAAACCTGTGCGACTACTGATTCTCGTCTTCTCTCTCTTCACCATCCTTTTATTTTTTGGTCTGCTCTTTCAGGGAAAGTTGGATTCTCTACTGGATCTCATCGTCATCGTAATTCTTTTGAGTGGTACTTTTTATATGGTTGTTTATTGCCACGTGCGGAGAGTTACAGTGTGTGATCAGGTGGTAGACTACCGAAGTGTTTTAAAAAAGACGACTTTTTTGTTTGAAGAAATAACTAAGGTGAGATTCGGCATGAGTCTCACCTTGATTATCTATTGTGAAAATGAGCGAATGTTTGCAGTTGAAACAAATTGTGCTGGTTATTATGAGTTGTTAACTCGTCTAATCTTTGAAGGTGTCTATTTTGAGAATCTGCCGACGCAATGAAACTATTTTAGGCTGTAAGGTATTCTATGATGAATTAGGTCAGAAAGTTGCTCAAAGTCCCCTTCTACTTTTTCTGGCGATAGTAAATTAAAGCTTTCGCAATTGCATGGATAAACGGTTCGATATTTACTCCAGCTTCTATAAAAAATAACATCGAACCCTTTTTTTCGAATTAAACATTTGGCGAAATATTCGTATGACCACTTCTGTTCAAACAAAAAAACCTAAAGCATCCCCATCATGCTCTAGGCTATTCTTTCCACTCAAAAAATACTTCATACATTCCTCGAATATCCTTTTCGATCAAACACTTGGCCTGATCGGCAAACCCCAGCTTAATAGCATTTAGAATGCTGCGGTGATTCCGCGCTGATTTTACTAAAATCGGTTGGAGCTGCTTTTTACCGATTTGTTCCAGCAAACAATGACGGTAATGCCGCAGCCGCAGCTCGATTGTCTCATACATTTTGGCAATATGGGGATTTCCAGCCGCTTCAATCAACAGATGATGAAACTCATGATCGCAGTCTGCATAACGCCAGCTGCCGTCATCCAAATCTACCTGCTCATACTCTGCTGTCAATTCCGCTAATTTCTCTAATTGTGCCTTGTTAATGTTGCTGGTAGCTAAGAAAACGGCATGCCCTTCGATAGCAATCCGTGCTTCACACAGCAGCATACTTTCTTCTTTTTGCATACTGGAAACAGCATAAAGCTTGCCAGTCTTCTCCACTAACAGCTCCTCCAGCAATTTATCCAAAGCTTTTCTGACAGGCGTCCGACTGATCCCCAGCTCACTGGCAATTCGGCTCTCATTGATCTTTTGCTTAGGGGATAAATGCAAATGAATAATTTCCTCTCGTAAAAACAAATACACTAGCTCAGTAATAGAGAAAAAGGGGTGCGCTTTTTTTAGTGCCTCAAATCGCTGATCATCTACCATATCCTTCCCTCACTTTCTTCAAACCTATTTTACCATCAAAGAAAACGCTTTCCTACCAATTGTTTTATCAGCCAAATCATCCCTTTCTGGCTTATTTTAAAACCAATATGCCAGAATAAATCGCGATTTGGATTTTTTTAGACACTTAAGATACTTTTTCTTTACACTAAACATATCAAATATATTGGAGGGTGATTATTATGGAACCATCATTTCCGATTGACGCTGTCAGAAAGCAATTTCCCGCCTTAGCTCGCACACACAACGGAAAGCCGGTTGCCTATTTCGATGGCCCTGGCGGTTCGCAGTTTTTAGAGAGCGCTATTACTAAAATTAGTAATTATATGCGCCAAGGAGCTGCTAACCTTCACGGCAATTTTCCCACTAGTCATGAAACAGAAGCACTGATTCAAGAAGCCAAAGAAGATATTGCTGCTCTCTTTAATGCCGACCCTGCTGAAATTGCCTTTGGCCCCAATGCTACTAACATGATGTTCCATGTCAGCCGTGCCTTAGCTCAGCAATGGAAGACCGGTGATGAAATCGTATTGACAGAATTAGAGCATCATTCCAACATTGATTCCTGGCGCCGAGCAGCCGAAGATCGCGGTGTTAAGGTTAGCTATATCCCATTAAACACTGAAACCTTGGAGCTGGAATTAGATAAGCTGGATGAACTAATTACCGATAAGACCCGGTTAGTCGCCGTTGGTCATGCCTCAAATTGCGTCGGTACGATCACCGACATCAAAGCCGTTTCGGCTAAGGCGAAAAAAGTCGGTGCTTTGGTGGCTGTGGATGCCGTTCACAGCATTCCCCATATGTATGTAGACATGCAGGAGCTGGGAATTGACATGCTCTTTTCTTCCGCCTATAAGTTTTTTGCGGCTCATGTGGGTATGGCTGTCATTCGTAAAGACCTGTTTGAAAGCTTGGACATTTACAAAGTAGTTCCGGCTCCTAATAATGTTCCAGACCGACTAGAAATGGGTACGCAGAATCATGAAGGCATCCCGGCAGTTTCCGCAGCGATCCATTTTATTGCCAGCTTAGGCAGCGGCGACAGCTTGAAAGACCAGCTGAAAAGTGGCTACCATGCGATTGAATTGTATGAAAATCATTTGGCAGAAATTATTCGAGCAGGCTTGGCGAAAATAGAAGGAATCACGATTTACCAAAGCCAACAGGCAAAAACGCCGACGATTGCCTTTCGCGCTGAAGGAATTACACCAAGAGATTTTTGTATTCGCATGTGTGAAGAATACAGTGTCTTTATTGCCGAGGGAGATTTTTATGCCCGTACGCTGGTGGAACGGCTAGGAATTGATCAAACAGGCGGGTTTATTCGCGCAGGCATCGCTCCTTACAACACAGTCGAAGAAGCTGAACGCTTTTTAACAGGTGTTCAAGAAATTATGGCCTCCCTTTAAGAGAAAGGTGGAAAGAAGATGAGTAATCTTTGGAATAAACTAGAAGAATTGAAGTCAGTTAACTATGAATGGGTGGATCTCAGCTATCCAGTCAATCTGGATACTCCTCATTATTCAGGCTACAATACGTTAGAAATGTACGAAGTTTTTACCTACGCAGAGCACACCGTTTGTGCCAGTGAGTATAAAATCGTCAGTCAATACGGCACCCATATTGACCCACCTTCCCATTTTGTTGAAGGTGGCCGAACCTTGGATCAGATTACTGTGAAGGAAACTATCTTACCTTTATGTGTCGTTGATCTCACAGAAAAAGTTAAACAAGACCACGATTATGCCTTTACAGTGGAAGATCTCAAAGCTTGGGAAGCTGAGCATGGCCACTTCCCGGATGATTGCTTTGTTGCGATTCGGACAAACTGGTCCCATCGTCAAGGAGAAGCCTTCTTTAACCCTGACGAAAGCGGACAGCCTCACTATCCTGGCTGGTCACAGAAAGCCTTGAAATTCCTCTGCGAAGAACGGAAAATAACTGCTGTTGGACATGAAACACCTGATACTGACCCTGCAATTGCCAATTTAATCGTCCCATGGGCTGGTGAACGCTACTTGTTGGAGCAAGATAAATATCAAATTGAGATGTTAAGGAATTTAGATGATTTGCCTGCAACGGGAGCAGTTATTTGCTGCAGCTTTCCGAATGTGACTGGTGCTCCCGGATATACAGCGCGATGTGTGGCGGTTTATGAGAAGTAAAACTATCAAATGATGGTTAGGAAGGTGTTTGCGCACCTTCCTTTTGTTTGAATGACGCGCAAAAAAAGCCTGACATGATTGAATAATTGAAAATCGAACGACTTCATAACTTACTTTGAATTTTTTTTACGGGCGAGTTCTTTATTTGCTACCACAAACAATAGCAGAATACCTAAATTCAGAACAGATTGTTTCTTGGTCATCAACCACGCAACTGGAATTCCTATTACTAACAGCAGTATTACTAGTAAAAGCTTATTTTGGCTAACGCGTTTCAGTTTTTCCATTTGCGGCTCCCTTTTCTTTTTCCACCCGGCAAGCTAACCTCGGGACAGCTTTATTAAACATTACTTTTAGAAGTATCACTTCGCTTTTCTTTTGCGAAGGTCGTGCACGGCTAATATAAAAAAAATCAGAAACAGCAAACCTGCATTCAAAGCTAGTCTATACTTTGGCATAAAGACTCCGATTAGAATTCCCATAACGAAAAGAAGTAACAATTTCTTATTCTGTTTGACACGCTTGATTGTCTCCATTTACGAACCCTCCTATTGTATGTTCAAAGCTTTTAGGCATTCCGTTTTCGTATTGAGACTAAGCCCTCCATACTTTTACCGTATGTTTATCTTTACCAATAGTATACACTAATCTATGCTTACGATTGATTCTCATAGAAAAATTGGTTTATTTTAGGGATTTAAATTTTTTCGACTTCAAACATTTTCGTATGGATTTTCTCGTAACCCAAAGATTCCTCCATCATTTAATCCATTTTCCGACCTCATTGTAACCTCAATCTCATTATTTGAGTTTGCTATATCCTTTAATATTGTGAACAGGTCTTTCCTTAAATCTTTCCCATTTATATTACTTCATTCATATATGCACACATATATATCGAGACACCCTGAAAAGAGATCTTCTATAACAAAAAAGCATCAGCAAAAGAATTTTCATTCTTTTTACTGATACTTTCTAACTATAAACGATTATTCTTGATTCAACTCATCCATCGTTTTGGTTTCACCAAAGCTTTTAATTGAGGTGATTCCCATCGCTTTGTCGATATCTACAGAGAAGCAGATGCCGTTAGCCGGCTTGTCAATTTTAATTCCTTTGCCGATGGCTTCCATCACTGTCAGCTCCATTTCAGCAGGAACTAAGGTTAATACAATGTCCTTTTCTGGTTGAATGTCCAAGCCAAAAAATTTACCGGCATCATGTACACCAGAACCTCTCCCGTGAAGGATGGTTCCCCCTACCGCTCCGGCTTCTTTTGAGAAATCAACGACATCCTGTCCTGTTCCTCCATCAACAATCGTTACAATCATCTTCAAGTGCAATGCCACTAATTTACCCATTCTCTTCTCCCTCGCTATCCTGTAAAGCTTGTTTTCGTTTTTGATCCAGTTCGTCTTTCTTCTTATAAATATACCCTAAAACTAACGTAGTTAAAATAGGGGTTAGGGCAATCATTGCGACAACACCAAAACCGTCAATCATCGGATCGCGCCCTTCGATCTGTGAGGCAATGGCTACACACATGGCTAATATAAATGTCGAACACATCGGGCCGGTAGCAACACCGCCATTGTCAAAGGCCATCGCCAAAAACATTTTATCGACTTTTCGACCTAAAACAAAGACCAATAGGTATCCTGGAATTAAAAAGTAATACAAGGAAAAGCCGGCTAACAATCGCCACATTGACAAGCTAACGGCTAAGCCAATCCCTATCGAGATAGACGCCAACAGCACATTGCCATTAATGCGGCCTTCACTTTGCTCTTCTACCTGTTTGACCATCACATGGATCGCCGGCTCGGCAAAACCGACCAAAAAGCCCATTGCAAAACCTAAAGGAATCAAAATCCAGTTGTTGTCCATTGCTGCTATTGCACCGCCTAAATGTTGTCCAATTGGCAAGTAGGCAATATTTACACCGTGCAAAAACAAAATCAGACCCACTGTAGTAATCAAAAAGCTTTTCATAATCGTCGCAAAACGCCGCTTCCGCAGCTTAAAGCTGGTTGCATTTAATACGACAAAAATCAATACAATTGGCGCTACTGAAAGAACGACATCCCAGGTAACTTCGCCAATCCCGGTGATAATGCGCTCCAAAACATCTGCAAAATCAATACTCATCGGAAGATCACTCCCAACAGCATCACAGCTAAGACTGGACCTAATGAGGAGACGCCCACCATTCCAAAGCTGTCGTTTTCATGTTTGCCCTGACGAACCATACTGGTTAACCCAGTGGCAAAGGATAAAATAAAGGGTACTGTTACCGGCCCGGTAGTTACTCCGCCGGCATCAAAAGCAATCGGCATAAATTGCGGATCAGTGAAAAACGAAGCAATCAAAATCGCTCCATAACCAATTGCCATCATTTTTAAATACGAAAATTTAAAGACCATCCGCATCACAGCAAAGGCCAAGAAAATTCCGGTTCCAACACTTACTACGCCTATCAAAATCGACCGAGGTATCGCTCCATCAGAAATTTCTCTTACCTGTTGAGCCAATACCTGCACGGAAGGCTCCGCAATCGTAATCACAATTCCAATAATAAAGGCTAAGCCTATCAACAAAGGAAAACTCCGCTTCTTAATTAAGAATTTCCCTAACAGGTCCCCTACCTCCATCATGGAGTAGTCTGAACCAAACAAAAACAATGTCATCCCAATCATCATAATTCCTGCCCCTACCAAAAAGGTAATCATTCCTTCTGCTTCTAAAGGAGCAAAAACTAAAGTCAAGATGATAATCAACACGGTCATTGGCACAATGGCCATTATCACTTCCTTGAAGGTTTTCTTCATCTATCGCCATTCCTCCTATCTCTTTAATACTGTATTCATTTTTCTCTGAAAAATGAGTTTGATTTTCGTTTCGAATACCATTCTACTAAGTAGTTCATACGCATATTTGATTAGTAATCTTTTACTTCTTCTCGTCCGATTGCTCACTGGGAAAAGTAGAAATGGCATCCTATCTCTTTAATACTGTATTCATTTTTCTCTGAAAAATGAGTTTGTTTTTCGTTTCGCATACCATTCTACTAAGTAGTTCATACGCATATTTGATTAGTAATCTTTTACTTCTTCTCGTCCGATTGCTCGTTGGGAAGAGTAGAACTGGCATCCTATCTCTTTAATACTGTATTCATTTTTCTCTGAAAAATGAGTTTGATTTTCGTTTCGCATACCATTCTACTAAGTAGTTCATACGCATATTTGATTAGTACTCTTTTACTTCTTCTCGTCCGATTGCTCGCTGGGAAGAGTAGAACTGGCATCCTATCTCTTTAATACTGTATTCATTTTTCTCTGAAAAATGAGTTTGATTTTCGTTTCGCATACCATTCTACTAAGTAATTCATACGTAAATTTGATTAGTACTCTTTTACTTCTTCTCATCCGATTGCTCGCTGGGAAAAGTAGAACTGGCATCCTATCTCACTAATACCGTATTCATTTTTCTCTGAAAAATGAGTTTGTTTTTCGTTTCGCATACCATTCTACTAAGTAGTTCATACGCATATTTGATTAGTACTCTTTTACTTCTTCTCGTCCGATTGCTCGTTGGGAAGAGTAGAAATGGCATCCTATCTCTTTAATACTGTATTCATTTTTCTCTGAAAAATGAGTTTGTTTTTCGTTTCGCATACCATTCTACTAAGTAGTTCATACGCATATTTGATTAGTACTCTTTTACTTCTTCTCGTCCGATTGTTCACTGGGAAGAGTAAAAATTGCATTTTTTATGCTAAATAAGTAATGGGGCATCTCAATCCCTCGGTATTGTTTAACAAACCGTTTCTTTACGATCATTCCATTACGAATCGCCACATTCATTGAAGCCAAATTGGTATCTCTGACAATGGAGACTAATTCTGGAAACTGTTTTTCTTTAAATCCCCAGTCTTTCACTGCTTGAGCAGCCTCACTAGCGAATCCCTGATGCCAATGGGTCTTGACTAAGTGATAGCCAATTTCGGGATAGTCTGTCCCCTCAACTGTTTGCTGAGTAATTCCGCATTCGCCGATAATTTCACTAGTTGCTTTATGTACGATTGCCCAAAGACCATAACCATTTGCATGATAAGAATCCAAATTCCATTGCAACCAATTGGATACTTCTTCATCAGAAAAGGCATGCTCATAGGCCCACATTACTTCAGCATCTTGCAAAAAACGCTTTAAATTAGAAAGATCGTCGGCTGTCCACTCTCTTAAAACCAAGCGCTCTGTTTCGATCATGCCGTCACCTCCTTCTTTCATTCTAACAGGAAAAAATACAGAAATGAAAAAAATATAGATTTTCTTTCAATTTTCTTCAAAAATATACATTTTTTCGGTAAACACATCATTAGAAAGATGTATAGCTCGTACGATTTACGACTAACAGCTAGCTCTATTCTAAAGAGACCTATCTTCTTTCGCATATCATCGTACTATACTTCCCTATTGGATTAGCTGTTGTTCATTGACTACTCGTTTCTGTTTTTATGCAACTGCGAAAAGTACGACTGACAGCTAATTCCTTTTTAAGGAACCATTTTCCAAAAATCGGAAAATGGGACTGATCGGCTTTCGCATATCATCGTACTATACTTCCCTATTGGATTAGCTGTTGTTCATTGACTACTCGTTTCTGTTTTTATGCAACTGCGAAAAGTACGACTGACAAAAAAGATGAATCAAATACTTTTCAGTACGTTGATTCATCTTCAGGTGCTATTCCATTTTTCCGACAACCTTCACCCGTAAACGTGTGGCATTTTCTGGATGATAAGCTAACGGTGTTTCTTCTACCTCAACCAATTCAATCGTCTCTTCAATCGCTCCAGCTAAAATGGCTTGCTGGGTTGCTTTCGCCTGCGCATCTGCCAGACTATCCTTGCGATCCATTTTAGTATAAATATAAATTTGTTCGTATTGTCCACTGATCTGTGCAATGGAGGCTCCAATCGCATTGGCTACGCCGCCGTGCTCATTGTAATACGCCTTCGCTACTCCCTTCAATTCTTCCGGGATAATGATGGCCCCGCCGCCGACTAATACCAAATCCACATCGCCAGAGCTGGTTTTCATCTTATCAATGGCTTCTTCAGTCATTTCTTTGATTGTCTGGTAAGCTTTTTCGGCAAGTTCTAACGGGATATCTGATGCTAAACTGGCATCGCCTACTTCGGCTTTGCCCAACCGTACAGCAATATCAGTAGCAGTTATCTGGTCACCGCCAAAAACTTTCGCTTCTGTCGTGATTTTGTAGCCCACACTATCCGGCCCAACAGTTACTTTGCCATCTGCTTCCCGCACGATACTGCCGCCACCCAGTCCGATAGAAATAATATCTGGCATCCGGAAATTTGTGCGAATGCCGCCAACATCTACAGCCAACGAGGACTCCCGTGGGAAACCGTCAGTCAATACCCCTAGATCAGAGGTTGTACCACCAACATCCAGCACAATCGCATTTTTAAGCTGAGCTAAATAAGAAGCGCCGCGAATACTGTTGGTTGGACCACAAGCAATCGTTAAGATTGGAAATTGGCGAGCATATTCAATCGACATCAAGGTTCCATCATTTTGACAAAGATAAACCTCTGCAGATTGGATCCCTTCACTTTCTAGTGCCCGTTCAAAACCGTTGCTGGTCATGCTCATGACCTTATTTAAGGCTGCATTTAAAATCGTCGCATTTTCTCGTTCGATTAAGCCGACTGAACCAATAGTCGAAGAACAAGAAACCGGGATTTCTTCGCCTAAAATCTCTTTGGACCATTCAGCTACCTGAAACTCCTGATCGTTTTTCAAGGATGAAAATACCCCTACTACTGCTAAAGATTCAATTTTACCTTGCCAATTCTGCAAAGCAGCTTTTACCTCTGCTTCATTCAGCTCACTCAAGTTTTGACCGTCATATTCATAACCGCCATGCAGCAGCTCATAGTTTTCACCTAAGGTAGCAATCATATCCTCCGGCCAAGCGGTGTAAGGCTTCACTGAACCAGTCGCAGGATAGCCTAAGCGGATTACGCCCACCTTAGACAATTTCTTACGTTCCACAATAGCATTTGTACATTGGGTAGTTCCTAGCATCGCGTGGCTAATCGCCGCTGGATCAATTTTCGACTCTGCCATGACTTTATGCAACGCCTGCTCAATACCCGTTTGAATATCCTCGCTGGTAGGCACCTTCACGCCATGGACAAGCTTCAACTGTTCATCAATAATAACTGCATCAGTATTGGTTCCGCCCACATCAATTCCAATCTTATACATGCGCTTCTCCTCCTTGTGCCAGCATTTCTTCTAATGGAACATAATCCAAGTCGTAGCCGAAGTAGCGCGGACCAACTGTTGCGATGCCCTCTTCTGTTCGCCATTTTTCGTCGCATGGCAGAGCGATAACCCGCACTCGTTTCCCGTATTTCAAAGCTTCCGTGGTAACTGGCATCAACGTTTCCAGATCTACCATACAAATTAAATCCGGTGTCATTGCCATGGGCACCCCATCTTTTTCAGCAATCAGATTTTCGTTTTGGAAGAAGACGTTCGTTTCAGAACCTAAATCCTGATTTAAACCTTCAATCGTTGCTTCACCAAAGTTAAAGCCGCCTTCTAAACGACGAATCACATCAATAATTTTGCCTTCAAAAAGCTGGGTACCATTAATCAATTCCAGCAAGTTGTTCAATTTTGTTGCTTCATCCGCTTCATTACTGCGGATCACCTGGCCAATTTTTTCTGAGAAGGTCACAATATTGTGAATACCGTGGTCCTTCAGCTGACGTCCAGTAGATGGATAAAGACTAACTAAGGAGCTGGCTCCCATTTCCACCGTTTGCACTCGTGCCAAACGTTCGGTCCATTTGTTGCTGATGGTTTCCATGATGCCGATATTGCCCTTTTCATCCGTGATTGCCATCGGAGCGGCTGAAACACCACCCAAATTAAAGGTCGTCATTTGCAATTCTGGAAAGGCACGCCCCATCCCATCGCAATCCACTAGAGGAATTTTCAAAGAAGCGGCTACCACGATGGGAATCATCGAGTTCACACCACCAGCCTCCATCGGAAAGGTACCGGCAACATTCTCAACGCCTAAATAGCGGCCCAGTTTTTCAAAGACCCTTACAAATTCGTCGCCTTTTGGAAATTTCTCAATTAAAACCGAGGGTGCCCCCATCATCGCTGATGGCAGGAAGAAATCTTCGTCCGCCACTTCTTCTGGTGCTACCATTTTGACCGGTCCGAATTCCTTAATTGCGGACAAGGCCATCATTTTACCGATATATGGATCACCGCCGCCGCCCGTTCCTAAAAAGGCTGCTCCTACCGCGATGTCTTCAATTGCTTCTTGATCTAAATAACGCATAGCTTACTCCTCCACTTCACGAATTTGAGCTGACTGCTTCACAAAAACTTTGTTGCCAATTAAATAGCAAATAAATGATAAAACAATCCCAATCAATGGCTGATTCGGTAATTGCGGCAGGCTTGGGAAAAAGCTCAAAATCACTGGTGTACTAGCAACTACCGCTCCAATTAGCCATGAAAGAATCCCTAACCAATTTACTCCGTCCACCGGCTGCCATTTTTCTGGATCTCCTTTTTGGACTACCCAATAAGAGGCGATCATCACGCCTGCTACCGCGGGAACCATTGCTGATAAGACCGACATGATCGGGACAAAGTAATTTAAAATACCTACAACTGCCAAGACGGTTCCGATTCCACCAGCTACAGCAACCGCCATTTTTTCCTTTTCCTTAGAAATATTGAATACATTAATCATTGCCAAACCACCTGAAAAGGCGTTGACTGCATTTGTGGTCCAAGTAGCTAGAATCAATGCAATTACTCCTAGGACCGGCGAACCCAATCCCATAAATACTTCAGCAATATCTGCAGTTCCAGCAGTCAAGGTCAAAATAGCTCCCACACCAATCATCAAGACACCAGAAGGCAATATCCCTAAAGTTGCTGCCTTAATAACGTCTCCTCGTGAAGCACAATATTGTGAATAATCACCAGCAATTACCGCTCCTAACGCAAAGGAACCGATTGTAATCGCTAAGCCAGAAGCCATCGAGACGTCTCCAGTTCCTTGGTAACTAAGAATCTCACCTACTGAACTATTACTAATCGAAACAATAACGCCATAAATACAAGTTACTACCAAAACTGGTACGGCCACATAATTCAGGATATTCAAAAACTTAATCCCGTAAAGTGCTGACACCAGCATAATCACACCCCAAATTAAAGAAGAAATCTGTATCGGCAATTGAATGCCATAAGTTGCTAAAAAGGTCGTAAAGGCCTGACCGCAAACGTTGGCCTGAATCCCAAACCAGCCTAAGCAAGCAATCATCAAAATAATCGAAATAATCTTTTGTGAGCCTACCTTGCCGAATACCTGTGAAGCCATACTTACTGTCGGCTTATGTAAATCCGCTCCCTGCATCCCCTGCAAAATCATCAATACCACAATAATTCCATAGCCCACTAATCCTACCAGTAAGGCTTGTAAAAATGACATGCCTGAAACCAACGTACCACCAATCATTAAACTAGGCACACAGATCATTGCCCCGGCCCAAACAAACGCTAAACTTTGCCATGATTGATTATTCTTTTCTTCATTCATGTCAATTCCCCCTTTTGTATTGTTACGATTATATAAGATGAGAGCCGTCTGCGTCTTTTGCATAATGAAAAAAATATGGCAATATTTTGTCTAAAATGAAAAAAATCTCATTTTAAGAAGACTTTGTGGTTCATACAGGGGAAAACAGACTGATCACTGATAAGCGCACAAAAAAGGAACCAAAATGCCGATTAGACAGTTTGGTTCCTTTATACTTAATCATTAATCACACAATAAATCATACAGGCTAGATAGCACTCATAGCTTTCAGAAAAGTAGGTGATATTATAGCCTAACAGCTCACTGATTTTTTTAATCCGGTATTTTACCGTATTTTTATGGATGAACAGCAGCTCGCTGCATCGCTGAAAATCCGCACTGGCATCCAATAAATAGCAGCAAAGTGTTGTTAAATACTCTTGATTATCAATAATTGGTTCCAAGATCGACAAACATTGCTCTACCTCAGACTCACCTGATTGCACCAGCTTCAAGGCATAAGCCACTTGACGAAGCTCACTAATTGAGAAATTCTTGCGCTCCTTGAATATAGCAGGCAATTGATCTGAAACCTCACTGACCAGCTGATAAGTGTTGCGAACATCCGTCGTATTACGCATGCGCGGACACAAAACAATGCTGTCAATCATCTGCTGGTGCTGAGTAATTCGCATAAACTCATTGCTCAGCTCAATTTCTGAATCGTTATGACGGTAATTCCCCAATAGAACAATCAAGCGGTTTTCCACCACCTGCACGACACAGGTCCGATAATACTTCGCCACATGCTCCAGCAGCTCTTCTTTAATTTCCTTTTCCTCTTGAAGATTATTTAATTGCAGCAGCCACATCATATCAATGGCCTTCACATCCACTGACAGACTCTTGGCTAAGCGATACATTTTTTCACTTTCATCATTTAAAATCGCCTGCACCAATGCGTATTCACTGACTTCTCCATGCTTTTTCCCCCACAGATTCAAGGAAACCCGAACCAATTCTACTGATTGCTCACACTCTACCTGAGTTAACAGCGTATGCTCTCGAATGATGTGCAGCTTCAATACGCCATTATCTTTATGATAAATCTCTTTATAATAGAAGGAATACTCATCCTTCTGCAGCTGTAAGCCATCTTCAATTGGATTTTGCTGAACAAAGCGCGCTACATCCATCGTAGAATTACGTGGCCATTTGATTTGGTTGATTACCTCTCCATCCGCATTGGTTAAAACAATATTGGCTCGCAGCAAATCAGACAACAGCTTTAACGTCATCTCAACACTGCGTAAATGCTCCGGCAGCAAAGAAGCCTTTTCCAACACCTCATTGACAATGTTATCAGGTGATTTTTCCTGCAGAATTTCTGTCATAATTTCAATGATCGCTTCATTATATCGTAGCGATACATTGTTTTTAGGCATTTGAATAATCACAAAATCTAACTCATTTGCCACATCAATGACTTCCTGCGATAGCTTAGGAATCACGATCCCCACATAGTATAACAACATGCCGATTTCACCGATACTATGCAAATACCGAATCGCCGCACATTGCTTTCTCACATCATCACGAATACTAAAAAATGAAGTAATGATTATTTCACCGGCATAATACTCATTCTCTAAGGCAATTTCTTTTGAAAAAAAATCCATATCAGAAACCTCTAAAAAGGACAAAGAAGTTACTGTGCTGGTTAAACTATTATGGCCAGCGATTACTTCTGCTTCCCTTAAAGAAGGCAGCAGTAATAAATTTTTTAATTTTACTCCCATCCTAATCAACCCCCTGATCTTTTTTTAAGATAGCAAATTAAGGAATACTTGTCTATGGGCTCCAAGTAATTATTTTTTCCCTATCAGTTGACGAGTACCCTTCTTTTATGGCAAGATAAACCGTATTTTCAATTGGAAAGGAAGTTTCCTCGATGGTGGCAGTCTATCGAAACAAGCCCCCATGTGATGTAATGCATTCCCGCATTTAATCATATCAGGAGGTTTCTTAGATGGAAGAAAAGAAAAAATTTATTTCCTGGCCAGTTTTGGCCTTGATGTCCTTTGTGACAGTGATCGGCTTCGATGATATTATTTATAATTTTGCTAACCAAGGCATGGGGGTTATTACCTCTTGGATCATTCTGCTGCTTTTATACGTCATTCCCTATTCATTAATGGTAGGGCAATTGGGCTCGGTCTTTAACCACGAAGGCGGCGGACTAAGCTCATGGGTACGGGGAACTAGCGGGGATCGTTTAGGCTATTTCACAGCCTGGACCTATTGGGCGGCTTCGATTCCTTATGTGGTGGATACCGCGAATGCTGTGGTGGTCGGCTTCGGCTGGTTGATTAACGGCAATGATTCTATGGAAGATACGATGTCCAATTCCATGTTTGCTTTATTGACCTTTGTCATTTTCTTGGCCTTTATTTTCTTGCAGCGACATTTCAAGAAATCGTTGGAAGTCCTTAGTACCCTAGGCGGCGGTGCGATGTTTATTCTTACCGTATTGTTTGTCTTCATGACCTTTACCTCATTATTTATGCCTAATGGACATGTAGAAACACAGCCCATGACCTGGCGAACACTGCTGCCGAAGTTTGACCTGCATTATCTGACAACAATCGGTTTATTGATTTATGCGATCAATGGTGCTGAGCTGGTTGCGCCCTTCGTGACTCGCATGAAGAAGCCTACGCGTGATTTTCCTCGGGCGATGGTTATGCTGACGGTAATGACCATTTTTCTGACTGTATTTGGTTCGTTTTCTTTAGGGGTGTTTTTTGATGCCCATCACTTGCCAAATAATTTGAAAATGAATGGCTCATATTATGCTTTTCAACGCTTAGGCGAGTTTTATCATTTAGGTAATACCTTGATGTATGTTTTTGCTGTCACACAAATTATTTACATGTGTGCTCTGCTAGCCGTTTTGTTGGATGCCATGACCCGCATGCTGATTTCAGACACTGGCAAACAATTTTTACCGAAGAAATTGACGAAGCTGAATGCGGAGGGTTTGCCAATTAATGGCTATATTTTAACCACCAGCTTAAGTGCCTTCATTTTGCTTTTAGGAGTATTTCTACCTGAAATGAATGATATTTTCAACTGGTTATTGAACCTGAACGGCATTATTTCCCCAGGGGTAACCTGTTGGATTTTCTATGCCTTTATCCGTATTCGGATGGACAGCCGCAGGTTCCAATCTGATTATGTCTTTATTAAAAATGACCGCATGGCAATTTTTGTCGGCTGGTGGTGCTTAGTGATCACCATTTTGGCAACTATTTTTGGCATTCTGCCTCAGGATGCTGCTTATGGCTCGTCTCTGTTCTGGCACGAATTAATTTTGAATATCGTTGGGATCGTCGTTTTAATTGGGTTAGGCTTTGTGATGCCCGCCTTGGCAAAACGCGAACAACAAGTCTAAGAGTGGAATTCTTCCACTCTTTTTTCATGTAGTTGTTTCAAAATCTGACAAGTCATGGTAGTATGTTGAATAACTGAGATTTTAATGTTTTTCTCACATAAAATTTAGAATAGATGGAAAGGTGTGACAGGATGCTGTTACTGGGATCAATCGTTAACGGGTTAGCAATTGTTGGAGGCAGTCTTTCAGGTATTGTATTAAAAAATATGACAGAACAAACGAAGGATACCGTGACTAAAGGCATCAGTCTAGGGGTTATCGCCCTAGCGATTCAAATGGCGATTCAAGCCAGCTCCTTTATTCTGATCATTATCAGTATTTGTATTGGCGGGATGATTGGAGAATTTCTAAAAATTGAAGATGGCATGAACAACTTAGGTCTGTTTCTGGAACGGAAATTTGCCCGCGGCAACAGTAATTTCGCTGAAGGCTTTGTAACTGCCACGTTGATTTATTTAATCGGATCAATGGGGATTATCGGAGCGATCGAAAGCGGGGTTGCCGGCAATCATCAGACCTTATTCACTAAAGCAGTGATGGATGGATTTATGTCGATCATGCTGACAGCTTCTCTAGGCGTAGGCGTTTTGTTCTCAGCCTTTCCGGTAGTGCTTTACCAAGGAGCTATTACCATTTTTGCCAGTTTTATCGTGAAATATTTGCCGCAGGAACTGCTGGACGTCTTGATGCATGAAATCAGTGCCATCGGAGGCTTAATGATTTTAGGTATTGGATTGAATATCATCAAGCTGACCAAGATTCGGGTATCCAATTTTTTGCCAAGTATCTTAGTTTTGATTGCTTTTTTGATTCTTCAATATTACTACTTCTAAACCAACGGGCTTATGCCTCGCTGGTTTTTATTTTGTATCCCTTGGCTGCTAACGCCGCTAAGGCTGCTTCAAAATCATTGCTCTTGATTAACACATAATCAGTATTATAAGTCGAAAGAGCAAATACACTGATTTTCTCTTCAGCTAGGATGCCAGTAATTTTAGCTAAAATACCAACTAAAGCAAAATCCAGTACACCTTCAATCTTAAATCCGCGCCAATCATCTTCTCGTTGAATCGTTTCGTTTGGTACCGTCTTAGTAGGTGCTACCACTGAATTTTCTTCATCAGTTGCGCCAATAAATAACGGACGAATGCTTAAATCAATCTGGTTTAAATCAGCCACCTGAAAAACTGATAACTCCTCTTTCATTACAACTAACTCCATTTAATTTCTCCTTTTCACAAAATAGTATTTGGTCATCCCAGTCATCGGAACATCTTCCAGCTGAGCAAACTTCTGATAGCCATTCTTTAGATAGAAATCAGCCGCCTGATATTCCTTAGTGGTCAAGGTAATGGTGTTGATCCCGATAGCAAAAGCTTTCTCCTCCATCGCCTTTAGCAGCTGACTGCCCACACCAGCGTGTCGAGCCTTGGCATCAACCGCCAGCATGGAAACATGTAAGGTTTGATATTGATACTTCCCTGTAATCCCTCCAAGAAGCTGACCTTCCTGCCAAGCACCTAGCGCTATTTCCTTTTCCGCTTCCATTTCCTCAGCGAAAAACTGGCGATACTGGTCATCAAAAATTTCTGCTAAAAACGGCCGCAGCTCCGCCTGTGCGGTTTCTCTAATTTCCATGGCGATCTCCTATTGAATCGATTTCCCTTTATTATAATCTAAATGACAGTAATAGTTAAACTCCCTAGCCGCAAAAAGACTCTAGCCTTCGCCAGAGCCTTTTTCCGCTTATTTAGCTTCTTCTAGTTCCATCGGTTCTCCAACTATCCAAGTTCGAGCCACCTTTTGTTCGTGGATCATTTTGGCATACCAGCCCTTCATCTGACAAAGCTCCTGATGATTGCCCTTTTCCAAAATCTCACCATCCGAAAGAACAATGATTTGATCAGCGTTAATAATTGTATTCAAGCGATGAGCAATAACCACAACCGTTTTTTCAGCCATCAAACGATCCAAAGCCAAATTAATTTCCTTTTCATTGTCGGCATCTAAGCTGGAGGTTGATTCATCCAATAGCACAACTGGAGCATCCTTCAATAAAGCGCGAGCAATCGATATCCGTTGTTTTTCGCCACCACTTAAGGTTGAGCCGCCTTCACCCACCATCGTATCATAGCCATTTTCCAGCTGCATAATAAATTCATGACAATTGGCTAACCGACTAGCCTTGACTACCTCCTCCATAGAGGCATTTGGTTTGGCAATCCGAATATTATTCAAAATCGTATCATTGAACAAGTAAACATCCTGCAGGACACAGGTAATCTCTTCTGTTAAAGCGTCAGGGCGAATTTCCCGAACGTTCTCACCACCAATTGTGATGGTTCCTGTTGAGACATCCCAGAAACGTGAAATCAAACTAATTACTGTTGATTTGCCAGAACCGGAAGGTCCGACTAAAGCAGTCGTTTTCCCATCCTCTACTGTAAAGGTTAAATTCTTCAATACAGGAACATCATTTTCATAGCTAAAGGAGACATCTTTAAAATCAATCCCGTGATTCATACTCTCGAAGCTTTCCTTCGTATACGGCAATGGCTGTGTTTCAAAAATCTGACGTAAGTTATCTGCTGATTTAGCAATATATTTTAGTTCTGGGTACAACATGCCAATTACCATCAACTGACTAGAAGTGGATACACTCAGCATCAATACAGCAATATATTGCTCCGGAGATGTATTACCTTGCAGCAGCAGATTGGTTCCCCAAATCAGCGCCACCGGAATCATAAAAGAGACAATGGTTGAAAAGATCATGACATAGGGCATCATGGATAATTCCACTCGAATCGATGACTTTTTAAATTCATTAAAGGAATGATCCAACCGTTTGAATTTTGTTCCTGTCAGCTGGTATAAGCGGAACGTTTTAATCCCGTTAATGTATTCAACCACGCGAGAGATCACCGCATTCATTTTTTCCCGATGCTCAGGTGCAATATTATGTCCAACTGTCCCTCCTTTAATCATTAAAGGTAAAGCAATCAGAATCATCACCACCATCACCCCAGCAAAACGAAAATCAATAATCAAGGCGCCTAGCATACAGACACACACGCTGAACATCGCTCGGATAAAATCCGTTAAATTATGAGACAATACTTGCTCAAAATCAGAGATATCCGTAGAAAAATAGCTGGTTAACCGTCCGACACTATTTTGATTAAAATACCCCGAATTCAACCCTCGAACATGTTCAGCCAATTTTAAACGCAGGTCAGTGGCAATTGCTGAGCTGTTCATCTGCAATGAGTAAAAAACATAGCGTGCTAAAATTGCCCGAACAACAAAAACGATTGCCAACACTGCCAAACCTTGGAAGAAAAATGTCTCAGTAAATCGTTGAGACACCAAATTTACAATTGCCAAAATCATAACTGAGTAAAAGACCATATTCAAAAAAGCATCAAAAATTGACAATACAATCGGTTTATACAACAGCTTAACATTGTCTCCTACAACAGTCTTCACATTTCGAATAATACTAATCATTTTGCCCCTCCTCTGCATAGATAGCCCACAGCTTCGCGTAGCTTCCTTTGCGGTGCAGCAGCTCTTCATGCGTTCCTCGTTCAACAATCCTTCCTTCGTCAAAGACGCAAATCTGATCGGCGTGCTTAATGGTATTTAGACGATGAGCAATCATAATCGTTGTTTTATTTTGCAGCAACTCATTTAATGCCAGCTGAATCTTCCGTTCATTTTCAATGTCGGTAAAACTGGTCGCTTCATCAAAAATAACTAGCGGTGCATCCTTCAAGATAGCTCGAGCAATACAAATCCGTTGCTTTTCCCCACCAGACATCTTTATGCCCGCTTCTCCCATTACTGTATCGTAGCCATCTGGCAAACTTATGATAAAGTCATGAATCTGGGCCGCTTTGGCTGCCGCCTGAATTTCTTCGTCCGTAGCCTCGTCCTTACCCACCAAAATATTCATGCGAATGGTATCACTCAGCATAAATGCATCCTGAAAAACAAAGCTCATGGATTCCATTAAGCTCGACTCATCAAAGGTATCAATTGATTGACCGTTCAAACGAATCTGGCCTTTTTGAATATCCCAAAAGCGCGGAACCAACTGGGCTGTTGTTGATTTGCCTGAACCAGATACCCCAACAAAGGCCGTTAATGTATTCGCAGGAATCGTTAACGAAATATCATGCAATACTTCATCCTCCTCATAAGAAAAATGAACATTTTCAAAAGCAACGTCAACTTGATTCAGCACCTGATGAGTAGAACCAAATCCTTGCTGCGGCAAATCCATAATGTCTTTGATTTTTTCTGTTCCAGTCAAAATCTGGCTGATTGCCACCGCAAATCCGCTTAAGCTTTTTAAGGAAGAAAGAAAAACAATACTCATAATCAAGAAAAACAAATAAGTTGGTAAATCTACACTGCCCTGCAAATACAACCAGCCTCCAACTGGAAAGCTAAACAATAAACCAGATTCAATTAAAACCATAAATAGTCCATAAGGCCATGCCTGCGCTCGACTACATTCCGTCCACATTTTGTGGTATTCCTCAACCGTATCTGAATACTGCTTGAAGCCTTTGGCAGTTACATTAAAGGATTTCATGACATTCATCCCATTGATAAATTGCATAATAGAAGAATTCAACTGTCCGACCAATTGATGATACCAACTCATGTATTTTCCACTGGAGCGCATTCCCACAGCCAATACAACAGCTCCAATTAAAATGGGAATTAACAGACACAAGGCCAATCCGACATGCAGTGTACATAAATAGCCAAACATCAGAAGCGGAACCACCAAAGCCTTAGCCAAATCTGGTACTTGATGAGCCAGCATCGTTTCAATCCGCTCGGTATCTTCAATAATGGTTTTTTTCAGCTTTCCCGATGTCGTCTTAGTGAAAAAGCCTAAATTCAAGGTAGCAATATGAATACTCAGACGTTTACGAATTTCATACAGCGTATTAAAAGCCCCAATATGAGACAATGAACCGCTGATTAACATCGCTACAAATTTCACAATAATAGCTATCCCTGCATAAACTGCATACTGCATCGCTAAGTCGATATTGGGATTATTCCCAAACAGAAACAGCAACACACGATACAGCATTACTAACGGTACAAAGTCCATAATTCCCGAAATAATACTAAATAAGGCAGAAAATAGCAGCAAAATACTGGATTTCCCAGCCAACCTAAACAAATACCCGACGCTTGCCTTTTCCATACGAAGTCCTCCAAAAATTTAATTGATAATGATTCTCAATCTCAAGTGAATTATTACATATGTTATTCAACAAGTAAAGGACTTTCGAGGTAGTTTGTGCATTTATCTTCAATTTCCTGTGGAAATAAAGAAAAAAAGACAAGCCGCAGCTTGCCTTAACTTATTGTTTATTCGGTTATCTCAATCTGGATTCCTTCCATTGCTACAATCGCTGATTCATAGTACCCATCCCCAGTAGTGCGTGGACCTGATAATACTTGATACCCATCGGCTAGGAATCGTTTCGTCAGCTCGTCAACTTTTTCTTTGCTGCCAACACTAAAGGCTAAATGAATTAAGCCTGCCTGGTACAAGGAAGGTGCGCCCCCCTCCACTTCAGGTCTAGTCATTAATTCTAAGCGTGAACCATCCTCGAAGCTAAGAAAATATGTTTTCAGACCGGTTTTAGGATTGTGATACTGGTTATTGCTCTTTGCCTCAAAATATGTTTCAAAAAATTCCCGCATGCCTTCTAAATCATGGACATACATTGCGATGTGTTCGATTTTCATCCAATTCCCCTTTTCTTTTTCTCTGTTACCACTAATGGTATACTATTCGGCAGAAAGAAGGAAGACTCATGACTGAAGATTACTTAAATGAGCTGGAACAATTTTGGGATGCTTTTGCTGAAGAATATGAAACGATTCAGCAGGAATCACGTTTTCCGATTGCTGAGGAGTTAAAGCAATTCCTGCTGCAACAAGAAATTTTGCCTGCTCACTCTTTTCTTGACCTAGCTGGAGGAAGCGGCCGCTATTTAGCAGAACTTCAAGATGCAGTTGAACACTATACGTTGGTGGATATTTCTAATGAAATGCTGGAGATTGCGCGAACGAAGCAAAAAAATTCAAAAATAGACTTCATTCACCAAGATCAAAATAGTTTTTTCAAAACAGATTCGCAGTCCTATGCTGTTGCTTTCACGGCAATGAATCCTGGATTAGTCACCCAAGAAGACCTGCTGAACTTTTCCCGGAAAAGTCACAGCTGGTGTTTGATTCTGCGTTTAGTTCAGCAATCTGACAGCTTGTTTTCGCCTTACGAAGTCGTTGAAGAAGAAGTCGATTTAATGAAAAACTATCAAATTTCTTTGAAAGAAGCAGGAATTCCTTTTGAAATGCAGGATTTCAATTTCTCAGCCCGCGAAGAAATTACTCGTGAGTTCTTTGAAGCTTACTTTGCCGAAGAATTCTCCCCTCAGCAGGCAAGAGAACTGGCTGCAGAAGTTTTTGGCTCGAATAAAACCCTAATGAATCTTCAAAACGTCACCTATCGACTGATTTACTACCGGGTTTGAGATTCCTGTGGATTCAATAAATGAGCAAAAAAGGCTTTCCGCTCGATTTTCCAATAACCAGCTATCACCATAAAATAAAAAAATCTCCTCGGCAATTAGAGGAGATTCCTTTTAGTAAATGGTTTGAAGCGGTTGGTTAGCCAGGCAATCAGTTTCATTAAATAGCCAAATAAAGCAAAGACAACTAATAGAACCAGCACGTTAATAACTACTCGTGTCCAGCCTAGTTCATCGGCATCAATGAAAAAGTAAGGATAGTAGCTGCCAAAGCCGGCAATCGGCCCGCCAATTTGGGCACGAATAATCGTAAATCCCCAATAAAGCAGCGGCAGAATCGTCCAGGTCCAAGGCTTAATCCTTTTTGTATCGCTTGTATTCACAAATAAAACCCAATCGACAAATACCATAATTGGTGTAAAGGTATGAACTAGAATATCTGAGAAACTATTTACAGCATAGCCTGAAGTATCCGAAATAGTAGGCACTAAAATAAAATTATAGATCAAACCAGTAATCACGATGATTAAGGTTAACGCACCCATGCTATTCGGCGAAAAATCAGCCGACCACATCTGTTTCAAAGAAAGACTTTTGACGATACTTTTAATCAGCAAATATAAGTAAGCACAAAATACCAGCAGATTGCTTTGAATCGTATAAAACACTAGCTGATTCAATTCAAACCGACCTTCAAACAGCCCCAACAGCAATGCAAGTCCCCACCCGCAGCCGATAACCAATACCAAACGAAAAATATTTTTTATCGTAAGATACAACGAGTTAACTCCTCCTTTCATTTTATAAAAACGCCGTTGTCACACTTCCAATCACAATCAGAGCTAACCCGATTAATGTAAAGCGGAACTCTTTAGGGTTTTTTTTCTCATTTAGAATAAACATACCACCTAATGTCGAGATAACTACATTCAACTGAGTAATTACATAAGCAGTCGCTACTCCATTGCCCTGTGCTGAGAAAATATAAGCGAAGGCTGAAATACTGAAAATAATCCCGACAATAACTGCTTTCCAGCTTTTATCGCTTGAAAAGGCAGTTGGCTGTTTAAGGATAACATAAATTAATGCAGCAATAAATACACCTAACATCTGAGGAAAGAAAATAGCAGCTCCAGGTGCATCTACTAGTTTAGGCAGCGCACTGTACACCCAATAACCCACACTAGTACTAGCTAAAATAATTAATCCCTTGCTAGTTCCACCTTGGTCATCTGAGCCTTCTGTAATAGCGGTCATCGCGGCTCCAATAACCAGCAGCACAATTGAGCCAAAACCAATAATTTTAGAGGTGGTTCCAGCCCATTCTCCGAAGGCAAAAACACCGATTAAGGAAGTTCCTATCAGCTGTAAGCCAGTTGAGATCGGCATCGTTCGCGAAACACCTAACAAATTAAATGCTGTATATTGTCCCGTTTGCCCAATTACCCAAAAAGCGCCAGAAGCCATTGCAATTAAAAATGTGCCTAAAGAAACACTTTGACTGGAAAAGAAAAAATAGACAATCAGCCCAACAATCAACGTACCAATTCCTGTACCTAAAATTTCATTGGTGGGACGACCACCGATCTTTTTTAGAATCAGCGGCTGAATGCCCCAGCCGATCGCTGGCAATAATGCAATTAAAATATTCATCCATCACCCCTCCATTCTATCCTTTTCCACCTTGAAAAGATGGGTATAATTTCATTCCGCCATCTACAAACAGTGTTATTCCTGTGACATAGCTGGATTCATCGGAAGCTAACCAAGCAGCCGCTGCGGCTACCTCGCTTGGCTCACCTATTCGCTGCATGGGCACCATGCTGGTAGTTGTTGCCAATTGTTCTGGGTCAGCAAATTTCTTGGCATTGATTGGTGTATTGATAGCACCAGGTCCAATACTGTTAACCCGAATATTACGCGCCGCATATTCCATCGCTACTGTTTCAGAAAATAATTTTACTCCACCCTTAGATGCGGCATAGTGAGCAAAGGTGGGCCAAGGGATTTGTTCATGAACTGAGGACATATTGATAATGTTGCCTTTTTTGTCATGGGCTAAGAAATAATTTAACGCAGCCTTTGTTCCCAAAAATACCCCCGTCAAATTAACATCCAGCACCTTTTTCCATTCCTCTAATGGCAATTCATGGGTTTCGTATTGATTTTCCATGCCGGCATTGTTGATCCAAACGTCCAGATCACCAAACTCCTTTACTGCGGCATCAATTAAGGCTTGGTTCCCCTCTTCGGTACCAACATCTGCTTGAACTGCGATTCCTTTTCCGCCAGCTTCTTCAATTAATTTAACGGCTTCATCGGCCCCTTGTTCATCCGAATGATAGTTGACTACTACGTTCATTTGTTCTTGTCCAAAGCGTTTGGAAATAGCTGTTCCAATTCCTTTTGAGCCGCCGGTAATTACGGCTACCTTGTTTTTTAGATCCGTATACATATATTTTTTCCTTCTTTCTTGAGATGAAAATGCGTCATTCAATTTACAATTACTCTACCTGTTTTTATTTTTCGTTGCCAATAATCGGCTCAAATAGCAGTCAGACCTTACAGATCCGTCAAAAAAGATTATAATAATCAAATATAAAAGAAAAAAGGAGCGTATGTATGAAGGAAGCTACGTTTAACCGGATTAAAGAATTGACAGAATTACAAGGAACCAGCGGCTTTGAAGATGATATTCGGGCCTATTTAAAAAGAGAAATGACCCCTCTAGTAGATGACATTCAACAAGATGGCTTAGGTGGGATCTTTGGCCTGAAGCATGCAGCTGACGATGCACCTCGCGTAATGGTAGCAGCTCACATGGATGAGGTTGGCTTTATGCTGACGGAAATTACGCCGCGAGGATTATTCAAGGTTGTTCCTTTAGGCGGCTGGAATCCCTATGTTGTTTCGGCACAACGTTTTACCTTAAAAACTAAAAAAGGAAATTATCCTTGTATTTCTTCCTCCGTACCGCCCCATTTACTGCGAGGAACTGGTGGACAAGCTCAGGTAAAAGTTGAAGACATTTTATTTGATGCTGGCTTTGAATCAAAGGAAGAAGCCTTGGAATACGGTGTTCTGCCAGGGGATACTATCGTCCCTCAAGTGGAGACCATCAAAACAGCCAACGGAAAAAACATCATCAGCAAAGCTTGGGATAACCGCTATGGCTGCACGGTCGTCTTGGAGGCTTTAGAAGCATTAAAAGAAGAAGATTTAGACTATACATTAATTGCTGGTGCGAATGTGCAAGAAGAGGTTGGTTTGCGCGGAGCCAGACCAGCAGTCACTAAGTTTAAACCGGATTTATTCTTTGCAGTGGACTGTTCTGCAGCAGATGATTTAACTACTACCAATGGCACATTTGGTCATCTAGGCGAAGGAACCCTACTGCGTATTCAAGATCCAGGCATGATTTTACTGCCTCGCTTGCGGGAATATTTGCTGGATACCGCTGAGACTCACAATATTCCTTATCAATACTTTGTTTCTAAAGGCGGGACCGATGCTGGAGCTGCTCACATGGCTAATGAAGGTATTCCCAGCAGCGTAATCGGCGTTTGCGGACGCTATATTCACACTCACCAAACCATGTTCAGTATTGCTGATTTTGATGCAGCCCGAGAAATGCTGATTCAAGTGTTGAAAGGTTTGGATCAAAGTACGATCAATACGATTATTTACGGATAAACCTAAAAAAATCAGTACCCTGTGAAAGGTACTGATTTTTTGTATTCTATTCTGCTCGTAAAGCAATTGCTGCGTCTTTCTTAGCAGCCATTCGTGCTGGAATATGTCCACCGATCATCGTCAATACTGTTGATACAAGAATTAAGACGATCCCGTGAACTGGATTTAATTGCGCAACATTTTCCAAATCAGTCATATTATACAAAACCAGATTGATTGGGAAAGTTGCCAGCCAAGCAAGCACCACACCCAAGGTTCCCGAAGCCAACCCTAAAATACAGGTTTCTGCATCGAACACGCGAGTGATATCTTTCTTCCGAGCTCCTAAGGCCTTCAAAACACCAATTTCTTTGGTCCGTTCAATTACTGAAGTATAAGTAATTATCCCGATCATGATCATGCTGGTTACTAGTGAAATACCTGCAAAGGCTATCAGCACATAAGTGATAGCGTCCATCAGACCACCGGTTAACTCAGTCATCGTTCCTGCCAAATCTTGGTAGATGATGCGGTCTTCTTTAGACTTGCCTTCGTTGTATTTGTCCAAGTAATCCAAAATCGCTTCTTTGTCCTTAAAGTTATTTGGATAAATCATAATACTGTATGGAATGCTGTCGCCGCCAAGGTAAGCTAAGGTGCTTTCCTTTGTGCTGTCATCTAAAGGTTCATTAGTCATTACATTGGTACTGCTGTCACGTTGGGCTGCAACAATTGCGGAGTCTTTGTTTTCGTCAACAATTTTCTGCGTCAATTCGTTACTATAGGCAATCCCTGGAGCTAATAGATTCATCGTTGAATCTTTCTTCACCCGCAGCACGCCGGAAATCTTCATTTCTTCATTGTTGGTATTATTGTAAATGTCATTGTAATCGTTATTTGGTACAAAATTCCCCGTTGGCAGTTCAGTATAGTAGTCGTTGTTATGAACGAGCTTAAAGGTAGTGCCAACTATTTGGTCGAAGTTTATTTTCTCGCCATCCTTGACCTCAAAGCCAAGATTTTTCAAGGAATTGATGTTGGTACTATTGTTACCATCAACAATTAAGACAACATCTGTTGGGTCTTTTGGATACGCACCGTTTAACAGATCGTAATTTTCTTCTAAAAAGCTTTCGTTGCCTTCTTTCAATTGTTTAGGGAAAGAAGAAACGCCAACACCCGTCATATTTGCCATGGCATTAGTCATGCCTGCACTGGCGCTATCAGAAGCATCGTTGGACAGCTTCACTGGTTCAATTTTACCATCTACATCACGCAGCAAATTCATGCCAACTAAACGAGTAAAACCGATGTTGTTGCTTAAATCAGGACTAATGTTTTCAATGTAGTCGACATATTCTTGATCGATTTTATTGGTATGCTGCGAGCGATCCTGGTCGCTGATTTTCGCCGTTACCGTATCCGTTTTTGGAAATTTTCCATCATCGGTCCCTAAAGCATCCTCTTGTCTCCCACTGCGATCTGCTGCAACTTGGGAAATCGTAATCGGGAATTTCGCCATGGTTTCTGATTGAGTCTGGTCAATTTGTGTCTGGAAACCACTGGAAAGCGACAAGACAATTCCTATACTGATAATCCCAATACTAGAAGCAAAAGCAGTTAAGAAGGTTCGTCCTTTTTTAGTTCGCAGGTTGTTAAAGGACAGCTTCAACGCTGTCATGAATTTCATTTTAGTCCGCTTCAAATTAAATTGATCCGGTTTTGGTCGTTCCTGATGGGGATGTGAATCACTTAAAATCTTCCCATCAGAAAAACGAATAATCCGATCAGCATATTCATCGGCTAAAGCTGGATTATGAGTTACCATAATCACTAGTTTCTCTTTGGAAAGTTCCTGAATAAGATTCATAATTTGCACGCTGGTTTCGGTATCTAAGGCTCCAGTCGGCTCATCACAGAGTAAAATATCTGGATCATTGGCTAATGCTCGGGCGATTGCGACCCGCTGCATTTGTCCACCAGATAACTGATTCGGCTTTTTATGCATGTGGTCCGCTAAGCCTACACGCCGCAGCGCGTCCTCAGCCTTTTGAGTTTTTTCTTCTTTTGGTACACCACTTAAGGTCATACCAAGCTCAACATTATCGATAATTCCTAAATGACTAATCAGATTATAGCTTTGGAAAACAAAGCCGATGGAATTATTCCGATAGGCATCCCAATCCGCATCCTTAAAGGTCTTAGTTGATTTCCCGTTAATCACCATGTCCCCAGTATCGTAATTATCCAAACCACCGATTACATTTAACAGTGTCGTTTTCCCGGAACCACTAGCTCCTAAAATCGCGACAAATTCTTGACGGCGAAAAGCAACGGATACGCCATCCAAGGCCTTGGTAGTTGTGTCCCCAACATGGTAATATTTCTTTATATCTTTTAATTCTAACATGGATTCATCCCTTTATTTTTTAATTTGAAATGAAGATACCAGAGCTTTATTAACTCAAGATGAACAAACTTCACATACAGTTCACAGCATTCAGCTACTATTATTATGCAAAAAGGAGGCGTTGGCAAATGAACCACTTACTGATTGTAGAAGACGATGAAAACTTATTGTTTCTTTATCAATCGATTTTAGAGCAAAACGATTTTGTCGTATTTCTAGCAACGAACGGTGTTGAGGCGCTTGAAATTTTAGATAAACAGCACATTGATTTAATGATTACTGATATCATGATGCCGGATATGGACGGGTATGAATTAACGCAAGACTTAAGAGAGGCTGGCTTCCAGCTGCCTATCCTGATGATTACTGCGAAAAATACCTTTCAAGATAAAAAGAAAGGCTTTGGTATGGGGATCGATGATTATATGGTAAAACCCATTGATCTCAATGAGATGGTTCTACGAGTTGAAGCCTTATTGCGACGTGCACAAATCGTCCATAATAAACAGCTGACTGTTGGACAAACAACCCTCGATCAAGCAAGCTACCAGGTGATTATTCAAGAGGAAGCTGAAACTTTGCCGCAAAAAGAATTTTTATTATTGTATAAGCTCTTAGCCTACCCCAATAAAATTTTTACTCGCCGGCAACTGATGGATGAAATTTGGGGCTTGGATTCTGACAGTGATGAACGAACCATCGATGTTCACATCAAACGACTACGGCAGAAATTTCAAGAAAATCCCGATTTTTCGATTGAAACCATTCGCGGTTTAGGCTATAAGGCGGTGATTTTATAATGTTGAAGAAGCTGCACTCTTCCTTATGGGTGTATTTTACCTGCATTATTTTTCTAATTATGGTACTCTTGTTAGGTTTCTTTGTAACCTCCATGCTTGTGCTTAATCGCTTTGACATTTTAAGTACCAAACAGGAGCAGCATATCTTTCCTTTAGCGATCATTTCACTCCTGAGTCTAATGATTGGTTTAGGCGTGTCCGCTTTTGTCAGCAAACGAATTCTTCATCCTATCGCCAGTCTCCGGCAGGCCATGACCCAGGTTGCCAAAGGGGATCTGACGGTGCAACTAACCGAGGATCAAAAGGTTGAGGATGTAGAGCAGCTCTATCATGATTTTAACGTGATGGTAAAAGAATTAAGCAGCATTGAGACCCTGCGCAATGACTTCGTTTCGACCGTTTCTCATGAGTTCAAGACACCAGTCGCCACTATTCGGGGGTATGTACAGCTGCTGCAGAATGAACACCTGAAGCCAGAACAGCAGAAAATCTATTTGGAGCGCATGCTGGACGGAACTCAGCAATTGTCTCAGCTGACTGATAACGTCTTACGCTTAACTAAGCTGGAAAGCCAAAGTATTCAATTTGTAAAAGAAGCCTTTCCATTGGACGAACAAATTCGTGAAGTCATATTGTTCCTGCAGCCGAAATGGGAAGCACAGCAGCTGCAGTTAGATATTGATCTTGAAGAAGCCAGCTATGAAGGCAACGAAGAGCTGCTCTATCAAGTATGGCTAAACCTGCTGGATAACGCCATCAAATACAGTCCATCAGAAAGTTTACTTACGGTTACTTTAAGGAAGCTTGAAGGCGGATTGGAGATCGCCATCTGTGATGAAGGATTAGGCATGAACCCTGAAGAAAGTCAGCGCATCTTTGACAAATTTTACCAAGCCGATACTAGTCGGAAAACAAAAGGCAACGGATTGGGATTAGCGCTGGTAAAACAAATTATTCATTTGCATCATGGCAGCATCAACGTAACGACTCAAACAGGACAAGGCAGCCATTTTATCATTTATTTACCAAATCCTAGGTAAATCCCAAGAAAAAATGACCAAATCGTTCACAGTTAATTCACGAACGACAGTTATTCTATATACATGGAGAGGATGATTTAAATGAGCCAGGAAACTAGATCCATTTATTTTATCGAAGAAACGCAAAGTATTGAAGGCGCCTATGTCGAAGTTCAAACGTTGTATGTAGCAGATAATGAAGAAGATGCCAAAAAGGCTTATGAAGATATGTTAAAACAAAGCAAACGTAAATCTTTCGGACTACTATTGAATGAATATGTCATTAAAGCAGATCAAAGTTATTTCATGCAGCTAATGCGGGCTTGGAAAAAACTGCCTTCTGATTTTTACCGCAAAATGCAAGTTCTAACGTATCGCCCATTAGCTGAATACCAAGGATAAGACTAAAAATGAACACACTAAACTCTGTTGATTCTGAGCTTAGTGTGTTCATTTTTCTATTCTTCAAGCTGCCTGCCAGCAAAGCATTACTGCTCTGCTTAAGGGATATCGGATAGAACTTTTTATTCATTTGATAATTTTTGCCAAACTCTCAGGGCATCCTTCATTCCTTTTACTTGATGAATACGAATAATATCAACTCCTTGAACTGCAGCATACAAACTGGCAGTAACAGAAGCATAATCTCTCTCTAATGGCTGATTTTCATCCACTAAGTGAGCGATTGTACGTTTTCTAGACACGCCATAAAGCAAGGGAAATTCCTTATAGCGATACTTTGCGGGATTTTTTAAAATATCAATATTCTCTTCAAGCGACTTGCCAAAACCGATTCCCGGGTCAAAACAAATCCTTTCTTTCTTGATTCCCGCAGCCATACAGGCTTGATATTTTTCTTCATAAAAATTTTGCAACTCTTCTGCTAACGACCAGCCGGCTTTTCTAGGACGAGAATGCATCAGGATCACATCTGCTTGCGAATATTTCTGAGCTACCTCAAGCATGCCCGCCATATCAAATCCCCGCACATCATTTAGAATTGTTGCGCCGTTTGCTAATGCGTAATCAGCAACCTTTGGAAAATACGTATCAATTGAAAGGGGAATATCACTTTTTTGGCGAATTGCTTTAATCACCGGAGCAATTCGCTGAATTTCTTCTTCCGGAGAAACCTCCTGATATCCTGGCCTAGTTGATTGTCCACCGATATCTAAAATATCTGCTCCCTCTTGAATTAAATTGAACGCATGATGAACAGCTTTTTCAGGTTGATAGAATTTCCCACCATCGGAAAATGAATCGGGAGTTACATTAACAATTCCCATTATCTTGACATCCCTCAATTTCAATCTGCTCCCATCGATAAGATTTGATCTACCATTTCACGTAAAGCCCTTACTCGCGGACTATAATTATTTCTTTCTTCCAGCGGTAATTGTGCCAATGTTTTCCCAATAGTCGGTAAGTAGAAGCATCGGTCAAAGCCATAGCCTTCTGTCCCCATTTCCTCAACTGTTAACTCTCCCGTCAAGGATTTCTCAACGATTAATGTCTGACCATTCGGCATGGCATACGCTAGTGTTGAAAACAATGAAACTCTTCGATCGGTTTCTTTTGCCATTAAATCAAACAATTGTTGATTCTTTTCATGATCATCCAGACCTTTTTTAAAAAAACGGGCTGTTTTAACGCCCAATAGCTGAGGAAACGCTGCTAAAACTAACCCACCATCATCAACAAGAACCGCTTCGTTTAAGGATAGGGAAAAATTTTGGGCTTTTTGTACAGCATTCATCTTAAAGCTGGTTCCCGTTTCAATAAAGTCTAGCTTTTGATTTCTTATTTCTGTATAAGGGATTAACTTCACCTTATCTGTACTTAAGCTGTCCTGCATTTCTTTTAATTTTCCTTGATTGTTTGTCCCTATGATAATTTTCAACATAAGTTTATTCTCAGACATTCACAACATCTGTTTTAGGAAAGAAAAATCATCCGTACGATCAAAGTCCTTCCTAAGTGAATGCTCCTTTTTCTTTTTATTTACACGCAAAGATAAAAGCTGGAGTTGCAGGCTTCATTACCTAATTATTGATAGCTGCTAAGAAATCCCTTTTCCATTCGCGATCTTCCTTAAAAATCCCTGTATAATGAAATGTCTTTGTTGAACTGTGAGGTGTTTTAACTCCTCGCATCGTCATACACATATGCTCAGCCTCAATTGATACTGCTACGCCTTTAACTGGCACGTGCTTTACTAGCTGATCGGCAATTAGTACAGTCAAGTTTTCTTGCACACTAGGACGTTTGGTACAGTAATCAACTAAGCGTGGTAATTTACTTAACCCTAATACTTTATCGCCCTCTGGAACATAAGCTATATGCACCTTGCCAAAAAATGGCAAAAGATGATGTTCACACATGGAGTAAAATTGAATATCTTTCACTACTACCATATCGTCATCATTGCCGCTAGCAAATAATGTATAATCATCAAACTCCGGTTCGTTTAATGAGCTAAAAACTTCCCCATACATTTTTGCGACACGTTTAGGGGTATCGATTAACCCCTCTCGCTCAGGATCCTCACCTATCGCTTCCAAAATTTGCTTAACTGCCGCTTCGATTTTTTGTTGTTGAAAAGCCATTTCTACTACCAACTTTCTTTACTTGTCCATACATCTTCTTTATTACCTGTTTGATCAATTAAATGATCAATTGTCTGTCCAAATAGGAGGGGCTGCGTGTATACATCCTTTAATGGAATTAGAACGAAAGAACGTTTTTCAATTTCTGGATGAGGAATTGTCAAGCGCTCAGAAGAAAGCGTGAGACCTTCCATTAATAGAATGTCAATATCAATTGTTCTAGGGCCCCAATGAATCAAACGTTCCCTCCCTAATCTTTTTTCAATCTGTTGGGTCTGATTGAGTAATTCTAAAGGCTCCAGGCTGGTATCTATCTTTATTACTGCGTTTAAGTAGTTATCCTGTGGAACGTCCCCATATGGAGCTGTTTCATAAATAAATGATTTTTCTAATACCTTGATTCCTGTTGTCTGATCTAAATAATCAATTGCTTTTCTTAAATAGCCGATTCTATCCTCTATATTGCTTCCAAGAGCTAGGTAACTGATCGTCATTTCTTATTAAACTCTCTTTCCATCTCAATTTCGATATTATCAAAAATACCTGGCATCGGAACGCTGTATTTTCGGATTCTAACCAATGCTTTTTGTAATTTTGCAGCATGCAGATGCTCAATATCATCTAGAATTGCTGAAGCTGCAGATTCAATTAAATTAAAAGACTCGTTTTCTAGTCTTTCTGCTATTTGATTATTTACTTCTGCATAATTGACAGTGTCCGCAACATTGTCGGTTTTTCCAGCTTTGGTTAAATCCAAGGTTAATTCAACATCTACTTCTAGTTGTTGCCCAAGAATACGTTCCTCCTTCAGAACGCCATTTTTTGTATAAAACTTAAGGTTGTTGATACGAATTTTTCCCATTAGTTTCCTCCTGAAAAGTAAGTTTTTTAAAGCTATTTAGTTGGTATTCATTAAAATCGTTACCTTGCCTTTCTTTCAAAAGACCCTTGGAACACCAAGTTATCTGTTAAAGGCAGGCTTTACCAATTTTCACCTCTAAAATCACGCTATTTCAAACAATATAATAATTATTCGGGTCTATTTATACTAGCCCCTTATATAACTTATGAATAGTACAATAACTTATTTTGCACTGCCTGTATAGACAAAAATTTCATTATTTGTTCTATGAACTTTCAAAGACAGCTTTAAGCATATTCTTATTGGACGAAATGATCCGCTTTGTGCTACCATCTCAATTGAGAACAATTCTCAATTATCAATAAATTGAATACGTTAGGAGATTCTGCTATGTTAACGACCGATTTTCTGGACTATCGCTTCAACAATCCACTCATGAATGCTTCTGGTGTTTATTGTACGACAACAACTGAATTAGATGAATTACACGATTCCTCTGCAGGCACCCTAATCACCAAAAGTGCGACCATTCATCCCAGATCGGGTAATTCCGAACCACGCTATGTTGATGTTCCCTTAGGAAGTATCAATTCAATGGGGCTTCCTAACAACGGTTTAGACTATTACTTGGACTATGCACTAGCCTATCAAGAAAACAATCAAAGACCTTTATTCTTTTCAGTAGCTGGAATGAGTGCAAAAGAAATTATTCAGATACTAAGGAAAATTGAATCTAGCTCTTTTAACGGCATTGTTGAACTGAACCTTTCTTGTCCTAATGTACCTGGAAAACCACAGATAGCATATGATTTTCCTTTGACTCAACAATTATTAACAGAGGTATTTCATTTCTTTACCAAACCTATTGGGATAAAACTACCACCTTTTTTCGATATTGCTCATTTTGACCAAATGGCGGAAATTCTAAATCAGTTTCCTTTGGCTTATGTTAATTCAATTAACAGCATCGGAAATGGATTATATATCGATTCTGAAAAGGAATCAGTCGTAATCAAACCAAAGGATGGGTTTGGAGGAATAGGCGGAGAATATATTAAGCCTACTGCTCTGGCCAATGTTCGTGCGTTTTATACCCGGTTGAATCCGCAAATCAAGATTATTGGAACCGGCGGAATTTATTCCGGTCAAGATGTATTTGAACACCTGTTATGCGGAGCTCAGCTAGTTCAAATTGGAACGGCACTGCATACCGAAGGCCCGAAAATTTTTGATCGTTTAATCAATGAATTAACTACTATTATGGATTCAAAAGGCTATCAAACAATCGATGAATTTCGTGGCAAATTAAAAAGTCTTTAACGACAAACGATTTTCTGAGAATATTTTAAACAGGGACTGGTTCATTTGGACCAATCCCTGTTTCGTTTTGTCCGCTAATAAAAGCGTCTATTTTATATCCTGTTTAGGATAGCATTCCAGAATTCTTTTAATCTCTTTTTGGAAGCTTTCTTTACCATAAAAGTCTTCTTCAATTAATTCTGGAAAAATATCACTAAAAAAATAGTCTACACTTGCAAGGTGATCCATTTTTTTAACCGTTATCATCGCTTCAAAAAACATTTCCTTAAAAACCGTATCTGGATTTGATTTTGCAATCTCTTCATAGGATTCATAGAGTAAATCAATCTTATCCGCAATGGATAAAATCTGTCCCTCTAGGCTATCGTCTTTTCCTTCAGCAAATCTTCTAAAGTAGTTTTCTTGAAACTCTAGAGGTATTTCTTGCTCAATAAAAGATTTTGCCATACTCGCTTCTACATCAGCCAGCATCTCACGCAAATTTTTATTGGCATATTTAACAGGTGTCTTAATATCCCCAATAAACCTTTCTGTATAATCATGGTTCAAGCTTTTTTCATACAAGCTCCTCCAGTTCACTGTATTTCCGTGAACTTCTTCTATATCGCCAAGAGTTTGAGCAATCATTGCTACACGAAACGAATGGGCTGCCACTGTGTGTTCAGTAAATTTGAAAAAACCTGGTGCTCTTCGAATCTTTTCTAAATTCGACAAGCCCAATAAAAATGCATTCAATCCCATCTCTTTTCCCCCTTTTGTTATTTTCATCTATATTGAGAATATGTCGAAAAGCCGGACACAGTTCTCAAGTAAAAAGTTTACCACACTTTTTTCGTTGATTATCTTACAGTATTGTCATGACCCTGATACAGGCAGATTTTCTGCACCTGACTCCCTTTTTTCTAATGAAATATCTTATCATTTAACCACTCTCTTTACAGAGCAACAAAAAAACGCCTGCTGTTTAAGCGGCGTCTTACACTAACGATAATAGAAAAACCGCTGCTAAACCAGCGATTACTGACCAGGCCATCGAGCGAGTTTTGTAAGCAACTCCAGCCACCAAAAGCATAGCCAGAATTCGAATATTGCCACCTATCTCAAAATGCTCGTGGCTGATAAAAACATCTTTAAACACCAACGCCGCAAAGAGCGAAATTGGAACAAATTTCATCCATTCACTAAACCATTCCGGTACCTTCCGCTGTGAGAAATACAGCATCGGGATCACACGAGGAATATACGAAGCCACGAATAAACTTAAAATCAACAGAACTAAATAAAGATTACTCATGATGAACCTCCTCACCGTTTACAGAAAAAAGATCGTCCTCATCCTTGTTCGCTGAAGTCCCACGAATCTTTTTATCTATTATAAAACCTGTCAGTGAAGCAAGCACCGTTGCTAAAATTAACCCAAAGGTATTTTTCAACAGCAGCATAAACACGACAGCCAATACTCCTGAAAACAAGCCTGTCAACAGCAGCAGCTTGTTTTTCACTTGCATCACAAACATAAAAATAAACATCGAAGTTAAAGCAAAATGCACCAGCTCTGTATCTACTTGGATGAACGAACCGAAAACACTGCCTAATACCGTACTAATCACCCAAGAAGCTTGAGAGAACCAATTCACCATAATCGCCCGAGTGCGATTCCAGGTTTTGTCGGTAGAGTACTTTAAGTAATTCACTGCATAATTTTCATCATTCATTGATTGTGAAAACAAAGCTAAAAATCCCCGCTGTTCTTGCTTGAAGAAGTGTGACAAGCTGGAACCTAATAAGGCATAGCGTAATTCCAGAAACAATACCATCAAAACAATCGAGGTAAACGAAGCGTGAACCGCTAACAATGAGACCACCAAAAACTGCGCACCTCCTGAAAATACCACTAAAGACAGCAGTGCGGTTAAAAGAGGACTAAACCCTACTTGCTGCAGCAGCATCCCGCAGGCCAACCCTACCGGAATATAGCTGAAACAAAGGGGCATGACGGCTTGAAGTGCTTCTTGCCAGTCTGTCCGATTTTTTAAAGACATCAGAATCTTTTCCTTCCAATTTCAAGAATAAAAAGCATACCCATTTTAACACAATTTCTGAAAAAAGATAGAGAACTTTGCTAAGCTTAATTACTTGAAAAACCTCCATCTTCGTTCGGAATTTTTTGCTTTTGGAACCACGAAAAGCGGCTATTTAAAGCGTTTTTCAGATACTGCTGAAATCAGCTGCTTTTGGATTGATAAAGGTTCGGTATTTCCTGAAATCCACTTCTTTCATTCGATAACTATTTTAGGTCATACTGGAAAATGCTCTTGCCATTTTTAAAAAAATCGTCCTGTTTTTCAGTCAATTCCTTCTAGTCGATTAATTTTTTACCCATTTTCTGAAACAATGTGCTACGATAGTTTCAGAAAAGAGATGAGCACCCGTGAATTCAAGTTTTCATGAACATCGCTCCGTCGGTTTAATTTTGACTTTTATTGGCGGCGTGATGGACAGCTACACCTACATCCGCTACGAAGCCTTTGCCTCGGCCCAGACTGGAAATTTAATTTTAGCCATTATTCAGGCCTTTGATCATCAATGGGCTTCTGTCGGCAAGAAGCTGCTTTCTACCCTGTTTTTCTTTTTAGGTATTTTACTAGCAAAATATTTAATTGATTACTTCCGGGAAAAGGGACTGCACTTTTGGCGACTGTTTTTATTGTATTTTGAAGCCTTGGTATTTTTCGTAATAAGTTTGCAGTGGTTAGAGCCGCATCCTTCTGCAATCACAGTGATTATTGCCTTCACCGCTGCGATTCAATGGATTGCCTTTGATAAAATTAATGGCTTAACCTACACCAATTTGTTCACAACAGGCAATCTTAAGGGGGTTGCTACAAATTTTTACGACTATCTGAAAACTAAAGATGACAAAGCCAAACAGCAGTTTTTCCACTTTTTATGGGTGGTGTTGGCATTTTTGGCTGGCGTGGTGGTTTCCGTCTTTAGCTATGATTATCTAGGCAGACAAACGATTTTGCTGGTATCGGTGTTGTTTCTATACCTGGCCGTTACTCAAAGCTATCAAATCTGGCGGTTTCATAAAGAGGTTTACACGACAAAATAAGAGCTGTCAGCCGACAGCTCTTATTTCTATATTTTAAAATGGATACTGTCCTTTGCCAGACTGGGTTGTCACCCACTGAACACGTGTGAATTCTTCCAGTACCCACTCACCGTTAAAGCGGCCAATACCGGAATTTTTCTCTCCGCCAAATGGTGCATTAGGCTGATCATCGACAGTTAAGCCATTAATATGGCACATTCCTGCTTCAATTTGGTTTGCTAACAAGCGACCCTTGTTCAGATCCTTTGTGAACAATGCGCTGGATAACCCATACTCTGTATCATTAGCAGCTTCGATGGCTGCTTCGGTATCCTTAACCTTAAGGATTGGCAGCACAGGACCAAAAATTTCTTGATGGAAAATTTCTAGTGCCGGATCTTCTGAGATTAGAATAGACGGCTCAACTACTCGGCCTTCTACTCCGCCTTCAATTAAAAATTCAGCGCCTGCTGCTTTTGCTTTTTTCACGATTTCTTGGATCTGATCCGTTTGCTTCTGATTAATAATCGGACCTATTACCGTTTCATCCTTAGCCGGATCACCTACAGCTAATTCTTTTACCCGAGCGACAACTTTTTCCACAAATTCATCGAAAACAGACGCGACAACAATTGCCCGATTGGCTGCCATACAAATCTGGCCAGAATGCATAAATTTACTTACGACTAATGCTTGAGCTGCTTCTTCCAAATCCGCATCCTCCAGCACGATAAATGGTGAATTTCCACCCAGTTCTAAAGCGACCTGTTTAATTTTCTTTCCGCTCACGGCATGACTGGCAATGTTTTTCCCAACTGCCGTTGAGCCGGTAAACGAGATAAAGCTTGGTATTGGATGCTCCACAAAGTAGTCACCGATTTCACTGCCGCTGCCAACTGTTACGTTGACTAGCCCTTCAGGTACGCCTGCCTCCGCAAAAAACTTCGCTGGCAACAGGCCGCCAGTTACTGGACTATCGCTAGCAGGTTTAATTACTACACCATTGCCGGCTGCTAAAGCTGGCGCTAACGAACGCATCGTTAAATGAAACGGGAAATTCCACGGACTGATAATTCCAATGACCCCTAGTGGTCGATGGGTTACAAAGCTTTCTTCCCCTGGTTTATTTGTAGGCAGAATTTTCCCTTCTGATCGCATGGGGAACGTCGCTGCCTCACGAGTGATTCCTTGGGCTAAGCTTGCCTCTAAGCCAGCTTTAACTTTGGTTGCCCCACCTTCTTTAATCAACCACTTTATAATTTCAGCTTGGTGCTCCTCCATCAGATCCGCTGCTTTTTCAATAATTGCGCTGCGTTCTTGGGGCGTTTTTTCCATCCATACCTTTTGCGCCTTCTTGGCAGCTTGATAGGCTGTATCAACATCATCAGTATTGGCTCCTTGAATCGTCACGATCGTTTCCTGTGTGTACGGGTTCTTATCCTCATTCACATGGTCGCTGTCGTTGCCTGTTTGCCATTTTCCTGCAATAAACTGTTTATCAAATTTCTCCATCTATTCTCCACCTTCCTTCTACTCATCATAGAATACGGTTTCATGAATGACAAAGAATCGGCTCAGCACCATCCGGGATTCTGCACAAAAAAACGAGCCGCATCAGCGCCCCGTTTTCTTCATCTTATTCACTAAATTTAACTGTAATATCTCCATTTGAGGTATTTAAATCCAATACTTTTTCACCAGAACTTTCTGAATTTCTTAGAGTATTTTCTCCATTTGAGGTATCAGAATTAATTTCAAAATCAGCTTGTTTGCCAAGAATGTAGCCCTGGATACTCGCATTGCTGCTGTCAGCTGTTAATTCACTGCCGACTTTTACATTATCAAATTTAAGATTGCCATTGCTGGTTTCTAATAGGATATATTCACCATCTAAACGATCTGCTTCCAACTTGCTGTTGCTAGTAATGAATTCTCCGTCATTAAAGGTTAAATCAGACAAGGTCATCTTGCCATTACTGGTTTCTGCCTCAATCGTACCACTAACCTTCAGCTTAGATAAATCAATTTCACTGTTCGAGGTTTCGATGTCCGCATAATCTACCGAAAGGTTTTTAACTGAGACATTGGCATTGCTGGTTTCTAAATCTAAGGTTTCCAGCTGTTCTTTCGGAACTTCAACAACGACTTCTCCTCGATCATTACCAAAGCTGAACCAAGAAGAAATAAAGAACCAGTCGTCTTTACGTTCAAGTGACAGTACCCCACCACGTTCATTCAGGCGATATTTGTTGTTTCTAGATTCTTTGTATTCTATAGTAGCTCTATTGTCATTGGTTCCTACAACAGTCACTGGTGTATTTTTGTCATCGATAACAATACTTTCAACCGCTGCCTCTGCATGATACGTTTTATTTGTCTGACGATTATGGAAAAACATACTCGACATACTTACAATTGCTAACCCAACCAATATTAACCCTACCGCTATTTTTTTCATTATAAACTCCTCCTATTTCCTTCTCCTTTATAGTAAAGGAAACAAGGAAGGCTTGCCTTGGTCATAAGACTGATTTTGCCTAGGACTTATCGCTTACCTTTGAATCTCCCGATAAAACCCAGCTTTTATCTCAATAAAATCCTGGAATAATTGGAACAAATGAAACAACATCGCCCGATTTTCAAAAGCTTCTCGATTTTCCGGTAATTCTTTGGCCCGGTAGCGTTGATACGTCTCTTCGATCTTTTTCAAAATCTCTTGTCCATCATTATCTTCAGCCAATGTTTGCGAAGTAAAAGTAAACAATTCATGCAATTCTTGAACCTCACTTTCTGAAGCATTCAAATGGACCAGGACCTGCAGCATGTCGGACAAAGTCTTCACCTGCAACCGTCGCATAGCAAAATATTCAAAATAATAGCTGTTGGGCGACCATAAGCGATTCTCTTCAAAGTTCAAGGCTCGCTTTTGCGCCTGCTTCACAAAGTCTGCCAGTGAAAGACACTCTTCCAGCAACACTTCTTCTCCAGCATTTTGGTTTAGAGAATCCGACATCTTAGCCAGCAGCTTCTTCATCATTACTTCTACTACCTGCTGGTCCTCTTTAATTTTCTTTTCGGTATTTGGCATATAAATATTGGCAATTAAGGCACAACCAACTCCGACAATCATCAGCAAATATTCATTCAAAATCAGGGAAGGTGCCAAGCTTTCACTGGCTAAAAAATGGGTAATCAGGACTGAGCTGACTGAGATTCCTTCTGCTACCTTTAATCGCACGGATAAGGGAATAAACAAAAGTAAATACAACCCAAAGGCAAAGGCATTGAAACCAAAAAGTGAAAAAAATAAAGCTGCAATCGCTGTTGCTAAAGTCAATGATACTACACGATTCCACGCAGTTTTTGCCGTAGATCGTTTTGTATTTGTCACACTCAGTACCGTGATAATCGCCGCAGCAGTCGCACTTTCTAATCCTAATAAATTGGCAATCATTAAAGCAATCGGAGCCGCGATGGCTGTTTTTATCGTTCGCAAGCCGATCTTCATTTTTTCACTCCTCATCGAAAAAGCTTTATGTAAGCTAACTAATTTTAAGTATTGGCATTCAAGCCTCATAAAAAAGGCTACACTATCCAGTGCAGCCTGTAAACCTCTTATGCTTTGTTTTCTTGTTGCAAGGCCTTTAAGCCTGCCATTCCCAACAGATTCCATGGTGTATCAAACTCTGGCTGGAAGAAGAAATCGGCATACGCCAGTTGTTCTACCGTAAAGTGCGTTTGAATAGCAATGGAAATCGCATTAATGTTCGCCGTTAAATCTTCCTTCGACATGATTTGGGCGCCTAGAATTTCCAGATTTTCTGGATTGTATACTAGTTTGAACATCATCCGAGTTTTTAAGTTTTGTGGCACAAAATCCATTAAAGTATCTTGATCCAAGAAAACAGATTTTGTTTTAATCTCTAGTTTGCTGGCCATTTGGTCATTCAAACCAGTTGAAGCAAATTTATAATCAAAAACACGTAAAGCAGAAGATCCTTGAACGCCAGGGAACGGGTATTTAGCTTCTTCTAAATTGCGAACAGCATAACGACCTTGACGACGAGCATTGGTTGCCAATGAAATATTAACTGAAGTGTTACCAGGATTGTATTGGATTAGCGTTGCATCTCCAACAGCAAATACATCTGGTTCACTAGTACGCATATATTCATCCGTCTTAATCATGCCGCTTGGCAATAATTCAACGGCATCCTTCAACCAAGCAGTATTTGGTCGGACACCGGCAGACATTACAACCATGTCAGCTGGATATTCACCTTTGTCAGTCACTACTTTAGTCACTTTGCCATTGTCATCGCCAACAAATTCGACGACTGATTCACCCATTGCCAGCTTGATGCCATGATCAACCATTTCGGTTTCCAATACATCGGTAAACTGTTTATCCAGATAAACGCCTAATGGACGATCGATAATATCCACTAAGGTAACCTTTTTACCAGCTACGGCAAATGCTTCAGCCGCTTCGATTCCGATATAGCCAACGCCGATAACCACAACGTTTTCAATAGCTGGATCAACAGACAACATTTTTAAATCAATAGTGTCTTGACGACCGCGCATTGTTTTGATGTTGCCTAAATCTTTGCCTGGCACAGGTAAGATAAATGGATTGGCTCCGGGACTCAAAATCAATTTGTCATAGCTTTCTACCCGTGTTTCCCCTGTAACATGGTTCAACACTTCAACTTGGTGTTTGTCAGGTTCTACTTTAGTAATTTCAGTGTTTGTGAAAACGCGGACCCCGCGTTGTTCCATCTCTTCAGCAGTCGCATAGCGAATTGAATTCACATCTTTAACGACTCCTTCAAGATACATTTGCGTGCCTCACCCCATAAATGAGATAAAGTCGCCCTTTTCATACCACTGAATTTCCGCATCAGGCTGCGTCAATAACAGTTCTTCGACCGCTTCATAGCCGCCGTGTGAAGATCCTAATACAATAACCTTCATGTATATCCCTCCTAAGTTTCTTTTGTACAGAACTGTACATACTAATTCTACGCTATTTTTACTCAAAAGAGGAGGAATAAGCCTTGATTATTGACAATTATTCTTAATTGATATTTTTTCAAAATTCTAAGATTCTAGTCGCACTTTCACTGATTTTCTTGTATAGTAAATTCAGATAAGGAGTGGATTACTTTGGAAAGCTGGTTATTTCTTGGCATTATTTTATTGGTGGCCCTTCTAGCAAAAAATCAAAGCTTACTGATTGCCACACTAGCCGTGCTGGCGTTGAAATTGCTGCCGCAATCAGACAAAATATTGACAACCTTGAACCAAAAAGGTATTAACTGGGGAGTTACCCTGATTTCAGCCACGATTCTTGTGCCGATTGCTACAGGAGACATTGTTTTAAAGGATTTATTGAATACCTTAAAATCCCCCCTAGGCTGGGTAGCGACCATTTGCGGCATTCTAGTCGCAATTTTATCCGCTCGCGGTGTCGGCTTGATTGCTTCATCTCCTGAAGTCACCGTTGCTTTAGTTTTCGGGACGATTGTCGGTGTCGTTTTCTTGAAAGGCGTAGCCGCTGGACCAGTAATTGCTGCTGGGATTACTTACTGTATCATGCAGGCCATTCAAATGTTTGCCGCAAAATAAAAAGTAGCAGGACAATAATCCATCAGATTTTGTCCTGCTAACGTTTATAGTTGGCTATTCAAAAAATACCATTGTAAGAACTAGCCGTATTAATCAAGTCATCTTTACGGTTGTAATAGAATCTTTCCAACACTTTTACCCGATTCTAAAAATTCATGTGCTTCTTTCCCCTTAGACAGAGCGAAAATTGTAGGCTCACTGATCTGGATTCTTCCCTCTCTAAAATACTCAAACAGTCGATTACTTCTTTTAATGCGCTCTTGAGAACTACTCAGGTAATCCCACAAATCTCCAGTTACTATACTTTTAGATTGAGACAGCAATTTAACAAAATCAATGCTAGGAGGATTCCCTCCAGCCATACCAAAGAAAACTACTTTTCCTTTATTTTTAATTAGGTTGATACTATCCAGCAGTGTGATGCCCACCCCATCATAGACGGTATCAAAGAAAGATAAGTACTCTTCCTCCCAATTTGAATTTCTTAAAAATACTTTTTTTGCTCCTTGATTCAAGGCTAAACGCTGTTTTTCCTGAGTTGATGTAATTCCATAAACATTGAGACCATCCGCAGTCAACATCTGTGACAAAATTTGTCCTACACCACCGCTTATTCCATGTACAAAAACATTGTTATTCGCATGTCCATTACCCAAATCGTGTGCCAAAAAATCTGCCGTTAAGCCTTGCAGCCCAATGCTTGCTACCAACTTAGCATCCATGTCATCAGGAACTCTTATGGCATTTTCCTCTGGAACAGCTACTAGCGTTGCGTTTGAAAAAGGAACATCGACAAAAAGTACCTTATCCCCAAGTTTGTAGTCGCTGACGGAGCGTCCTAGACCAACAACAGTTCCAACTCCTTCATACCCATTTATATATGGGGTGCGTTCTTCGATATGATAGGTGCCTTTTCTTCTGTAAATATCTGCGTAATTTAGCCCAATATAATTCATTTCTACTAATAGTTCATTTTCACAAATTATTGGGTCTGGTAATTCTCCATATTCTAAAACGTCAGAACTGCCAAACTCGTTAAAAAATAAAGCCTTCATGTCCAATTCGTCTCCTATCAATTAGATAATAGTTTATTGATAAAACTTCTAATATCGTATCATAGTCTATCCGAAAATAGTAATCTCATCAGAATTAGCTTCTGCTGCGCCTTATACATTTAGATTCGCTCACATTTCCTTCTAGTGCAGGATTTTTATATATTCCGATTGGTGTTTTGGAATCAGTAGCAGCAATTAACTGAATGACCACTTCCAGCATGTTGCTTTCATATGTTTTTCCTTTAAAGCAATCGTTTGAAAGCAGCCTTCGTTTTTTAGACCCCCAAGCAGCATATCTACAATGCCGAATTATTTTACGTTTCCTTGATGGATAGCGAAATAAAGAAGTTGGCGAAAAATATCACCAACTTCTTTATATTTTAATGAATAAATCCATCAAATTTCTCTATATACTCTTCAGTCACTGAAAATAATCTCAAGAGTGTCACTGTATTCGAATTTTCATCAATCGAGTAGAAGAGTACATTTTTCTCGAGAGGTAAATACCTATATCCTTGAAAGGTAAACATCAAATCTGAAGCATCCTTACCCTTTTTTGGAAAAGTTCCTAGTGTATCAAAGGTATCGAAAAGTTGGCTAATCACCCTCTTTGAACGATCCTCAGAAAATTCATTTTCCAAATAAAACTAAGTTGGGCCAACTCTGACATTAACTTGTTTGTCAAAACAACCGCATAGCTCATAGACCAAATTTCTTTCTGGCTTCAGATAGGTTGACCACGCCGCTCTTTTCTGCTTGCTTTAATTTTTCAACAATCTCTATGCTTGCTTTCAGACAATCGTACTCTTCAATAGTAATAACTGCATACATTCCACGGCCATTTTTAGTTAGAAATACTGGTTGATCATTCGTAACTTCCTCAAGCAGCTTATTATAATTTCGTAAATCTGACACAGGTTTAATATTCGGCATTCGTCTCAACCCCTTAAAGTAATTGTAGCATTTTTTTACGATTAATTTACAGCACCTTCACCATCGCAACCTATCTTTGTGTCTTCCTGCATTTTCTTGTAAGATAGACGTAACCAAAAACCTCACGAGGAGGGATAACGATGGTCGGATCAGGAAGAACCGCACGTTTAAGGCAAATCATCAAGGTTGCCAATAAATATAAATTGATTAAAAATATCACGCAGCAAACCCATCCAGAAGAAGTGCGGGAGGCCTTCGAAGAATTAGGTCCCACCTTCATTAAAGTCGGACAAATGATGTCGGTGCGAAACGATATCTTCACTCTTGACTTTACTAAAGAACTACGCAGACTGCAGGATAATGTCAAAACAGATGACTTTGCTGAGGTGAAGCAGCTGGTGGAGAGCGAACTGGGACTGCCTGTAGAGGAATTATTTAACTCCTTTGATGAGCAGCCCTTTGCCTCAGCCTCTATTGCACAAGCCCATCACGCTACTTTGAAAAATGATGAGCAAGTGGTAGTAAAGGTTCAGCACCCTGGCATCGACAAAGAAATCGAAACCGATCTTTTACTGTTTGAAAAAGCCTTGCCATTGGCCAGCTGGGTGCCAGAAAGCAATGTTGTTGATCTTAAGAGTATTTTGAAGGAAATACGTGAATCATTATCCAATGAGCTGGATTTTCGCAAGGAGCTGGAGCATGCTGAGCGCTTCTATCAACTGAATAATCGCTGGAAGGAAGTCCGCTCGCCGCGAATGATCGACAGCTATTCCACTAAAAAAGTACTGACGATGGAATTCATGCCCGGAAATAATCTGCGAGAGCTGGTAAACTCACCAGAAGATGAGATTGCTTATGGTGACATCACCAATCAGGAATTCAAAGAAATGATCAGTTCATTACTAATTGATCATTTCATGAAGCAGGTCTTTGAGGATGGCTTTTTCCACGCCGATCCTCATACTGGCAACATGCTGCTGCAGTTTTTGACAGAGGAAGAAAACCAGCAGGATCAGGAGCCTAACAATGCGCGCTACGATGGAAAAATTGGTCCCTTCCCCTTCAGCTTTGATTTTTCAACCACAGAACCACTGCGGCCATTTCGCTTAAACTTTATCGATTTCGGTATGATGGGTGAAATCACGAAAGAAATGCAGCTGAAAATGAGCAATGTGATTATTGCCATTTATAGTAAGGATACTCAGCGAATCGCGAATGCTGTCTTGGCCATCTGTAAGCAGACCGGCCCCTTTTCAGAGCAGCGCTTCAATGAAGAGCTGGATGATTTTCTGAAGCGCTATTTAAATATGCCAGTCAAGGAAATCGACATTCAGAAGGTTTTCTCACAGGTGGTAGTAATTTGTCACAACAACAATCTGCAAATTGATGATTCCATTACTATGCTGATTAAAGCTTTTGGCACCTTGGAAGGAGTTATCGAGGAGCTGAATCCTGAGCTTTCGTTATTTGAAGTCATCGCACCGTTTGCCCAAAAGTACTTCTTTGAACAATTTGATTTTAAAGAGGAATTGCGGCAAACAGGCTTGGATTATCTTGGTTCGATTAAAGCCGTTCCTAAGCTGCCCAGTCAGTCGTTGGCAGTGCTGGAAACCTTTAACAAAGGCAAAGCTAAGCTGAACTTAGAGTTTAAAAATCAGCATATTTTACTGGAAAGAGCCGAAGCAATGGTCAATCGATTAGTGATTGGACTGATTCTTTCAGCACTGGTGATTGGCTCTTCCCTACTGGTACAAACCGCTCCCCGAGGAGGCACCTTCATCTCCAATTTAGGGATATTCGGTTATGGTGTTGCGGCGATTTCAATTCTCTTTTTAGTTGTAGAAAGTCTCTACCGTCGTTATAAAAAATGGCGGGAAAAATAATTTTTTTGCACGAACGAACCTCCAGTTCTTCGTGCGTTTTTTTGCTTAAATTAAAATACACAAGCACAATACTTTGTTATTTTTGAACTTCTCGATAGACTGAAATTACATGAAGGAGGAGTTTATTTATGACAGAACCTATTTTAAAAGATCCAAGAAAAATGTACCGTCAAGAAGGTTTCGCTAAGCAAGACCAAGAAACGCCTGCTCAAGAAGAATACATGCGTGAAAAACCCGATTGTGGCGAAGACAGCTACAAGGGGAACCACAAATTAGAAAACCGTCGAGTGCTTATTACTGGTGCCGACTCAGGAATTGGCCGAGCAGCAGCCATCGCTTATGCTCGCGAAGGTGCAGACGTGGCCTTCCAATACTTGCCAGGTGAAGAGGAAGATGCTAAAGAAGTAGCTAAGTATATTGAAGATGCCGGTCGTAAAGCTGTTTTATTAGCTTATGATTTACGGGATGAATCCGCACCAAAAGAAATCGTCCAACGTGCAGTCGAAGAATTAGGCGGATTGGACACAATGGTAATGAATTCTGCCCAACAGATTTCATGGCCTTCCATCGAAGAATTGCCTATGGAACAGGTAAGAGATACTTACACCGTGAATATTATTTCGATGTTCGCTTTGGTTAAGGAAGCCCTGCCGCATTTACCGGCTGGAAGTTCAATCATTACAACAACATCCGTTCAAGCATTCAATCCAAGTCCTCATTTATTGGATTATGCAACAACAAAATCAGCCATTGCTAACTTTACTGTTGGTTTGGCCCAACAATTAGCAGAAAAAGGGATTCGCGTGAACGGTGTAGCTCCTGGTCCAATTTGGACGCCTCTGCAATTAGATCAAGGTCAACCTAAAGATGCTTTGCCAGAATTCGGTCAAGACTCTTTACTAGAACGTGCTGGTCAGCCTGCTGAACTTGCACCAGTCTATGTGTTCTTAGCTTCTAATGATGCCAGCTACGTGACTGCTCAAATTTATGGAGTAACCGGCGGCGAACCAATTAATTTGTAAAAAATATTTTTTTTAAAGAGATCAAAACGGCAAAAACGCCGTCCTGATCTCTTTTCTATACACAAAATCCATCTTTAGTCAATAGTTTTTTTAAATTATAAGGCATATCATTTTACTTTGTTCGCGGTTTATTTTACCATCATATTGTAAACAAATTAATTAATCTGACGAAAGTTAAGGAGGGTTGTTATGAACAAGGGTCTAAAGTCTTTGCTGATAATCATATCGCTAATTTTGCTATCCGTTTTTCTATCAATTGTTGTTATTAATTCACATATTGTGAATATTCCAATGCAATTGGGGCCAGCGAGATATTTCACATTGACAAACTACATCGCCCAACAATATTTATTCTGGGTTGGCGCTGTTTTAGCCATCTTGATGGTTTTAGCGATCTTGGTCATTATCTTTTACCCTAAAACAACTGGCAAATTTACCTTGAAGGATAATCACGGAAAATTATCTTTAGATAAACGTGCTATTGAGGGCTATGTTCGTACCAGCATCAACCAAGGGGGCTTCATGAACTCTCCAAAGGTTAATGTAAAGGCAACGAATAATAAGATAAAAGTCAAGGTTAAAGGTAACTTAAAACGTACCTCATCAATAATTGGCAAAATGGATCTTTGGGCAGCACAAATGCAAGACGAACTTATGCGTGTGCTCGGTCCAAATGAAAAAGTAGTCGTAGATGTTAAATATGTCGGCTTTGAAGAAGATCAAAAGCAACGAGAAAAAGCATCATCAGATCAGTCACGAGTAGAATAAGGAGGGGAAACGATGCAAGAGTATATTACTAAAGACAAGTTGCCCCTTATTTTCGGGGTGATCGGTTTTATCTTGGCGGTATTGTTCTTTACAGTAGGCTTCTTTAAAACCATTTTATTAATTATTATTACTGGAATCGGTGTCGCTGTCGGAAAATATTTGAAAGACAACGGCGTATTAGACAATTATATAAAAAAATAGGGGGAATTTACCATGGAAAACAAAACACCAATGACTAACAATACACAAGCACCAGCAGCTAACACAAACGTTCGAGGAGAATTAACTTACGAAGATAAAGTAATTCAAAAAATTATCGGCATTGCTTTAGAAAATATCGACGGTCTATTAACTGTAGACGGCGGCTTCTTCTCTAACATCAAAGACAAATTGGTTAACAGCGATGATGTAACTGCTGGAATCAACACTGAAGTTGGTAAGAAGCAAGTAGCAGTTGATATGGATATCGTTGCCGAATATGGTAAAGACATTGAAAAAATTTACGACGAAATGAAAGGCTTAATCATTGAAGAAGTGAAGAAAATGACTCACTTAGACGTGGTTGAAGTGAACGTAAACGTTGTAGACATTAAAACTCGTGCTGAATACCAAGACGAAAGTGAAACTGTTCAAGACAAAGTAAGCAATGCTGCTGAATCAACTGGTAAATTTGCTTCTCGTCAAACAGATAAAGCACGCAACGCAATGGAATCAGAACCACGCGTTCAATAATCTACCTGCTCAAAAAGCTGATCTGAAATTCAGATCAGCTTTTTTTTGCGTAATAATCTTTATAAGACAAGTAATCACCATAAGTTTCAGCCTGCTTTACCCCATCCAAAATCGCTTGCCGAACTGCCTCAACTGTCAAAATTGACACTGCTTCAAAGGTTGCGTTGACCTGATTGGCACAGAGGACAAACATTGTATCACCATCAAAGGTTGTATGAGCGGGACGAACAGCTCGAGCAATCCCATTATGACTAATATCAGCTAATTTATTAACCTTGGCTTTCGGTAAGGTTGCATTGGTCATCACACAGCCAATCACCGTATTCCCGGAATACATATCCCGCAAATCCTGATACCGATTCAAAAATATGGCCTCCGAACAGCCAATTTTTTGCCCATCACGAGCTCCAGCTAAATAGATCTGCTGCTGTTCGTCGTAAATATCACCAACCGCATTGACTGCCACAACAGCTGATACAAACAATTCTCCATGTCGGATAGTACAGCTGCCAATGCCACCCTTCATAGCATTCTCAAGGCCATTAATATTTCCCACGCTTGCCCCTGTTCCAGCCCCAAAATTCCCAGCTAAAAAAGGTTCATTGCTAAACGCTGCCTCGCAAGCTCGATACCCAAAGCTGCTGTCTGCACGAACATCCTGTCTGCCCATCCCTAAATCAAACAAACTAGCCCCACTAACATTCGGTACCACACCAATTCCGACATCTCGACCGATTTGGTGTTCCTCCAAATAGTTCACTACCCCATCGCTGGCTGATAAGCCAAAGGCACTGCCGCCTGATAAAGTTATCCCATGAACCAGCTTTCGATTATTTTCTGACTTCAAGGCATCTGTATCTCGGGTATTAGGTGAACCGCCACGTACACAAACACCACCAGTAGCTCCTGCTTCAGCTAAAATCACCGTACAGCCAGTCATTGCTTCTGTATCGGTATAATGCCCCACTTTAAAATAGCGTTGTACCTCTTCCATGCTCTCCCTGCTTTCCATTAATCAATACTCTTATCCAGAATGGAGCGCAGCACCTTCGCTCGCAATTCCACAGAGTCTATATTATTTTTGACCTCATAGCCTTGGACTAATAAGTCACAAAGATAAAGCTGAGAAATCTTTCCAGCTAATGAAGCACCATCTAAAAATTCCTGAACAGCCGTCTGAAGTACAATATCAGCCAATTCGGCAATTGGTGAGGATAAATAATTGGTAATTGCCAACACCTTCGCCTGATTTTGCTTGGCTATTTTTAACGAATTATACGTATCCTTCGTTTTTCCAGACAAAGAAAAGCCAATTACCAAATCCTTTTCAGTCAATAGTGAAGCAATTTGTGCCTGAAAATGCGGATCAATAACGGTACAGGAATGTACCCCTACTCGTAAAAACATCGCTTCTAAATCTTTCCCGGTATTTCCACTAGAACCAACACCAAACATGTAGATGCGTTCTGCCTCAGTAATCGCCTGAACCGCCTGATCCAGCTTCCCTGAATCCAACAAATGATTGGTGGTTTTTAACGAGTCATTTACCTTTTGAGCTGTTTTAGCAAACACATCCGCAATTTGAGAAACCTCCTGCTGCTTACTAAAATCTTCTTTAGCAATTTCTATTTTCAAATCAGAAAAGCCTGAGAAACCCAGCTTTTGGCAAAAACGGATGATGGTTCCATCCCCCACATTAGTGGCTGATTTAATCTCACTCATCGTACTATAAACAATTTTTTCACCGCTGGACAAAATATAATCAGCTACTTTTTTCTCTGATTTCGTCAAGTTGGAATAGCTCTCTTGAATTTTATACGTAATTGTCATTGGTTCACCTTCTTTACTACTTTCTCATCTACCGATTATACGTCAAAAAAACTTTTTTTTCATTTCTTATTTACAGACATGAAAGCGCGTGCTATAGTCTAGTTGGAGAATAAATCCAAAATAAATTAAAATTGGAGAGAAAGTGGAGTATGAAAAAATCAACATTTCTCAGCTTAGTAGCAGATGGCTTAATCGTTTCCTGCCAAGCACTACCAGGAGAACCACTATATACCGAGGAAGGAGGAATCATGCCCTTGATGGCTAAGGCAGCAGAAGAGGCCGGTGCGGTTGGTATCCGGGCGAACACGGTTCGTGACATTCGCCAAATTAAAGAAAAAGTTTCTTTACCTGTCATTGGCATCATCAAACGTAATTACCCAAATAGTGACGTCTTTATCACAGCAACCATGAAGGAAATTGATGAATTAGCAGAAACAAACGTAGAAGTCATTGCTCTCGACTGCACCCTGCGTGAACGTCCTGATGGCCAAAGCATCAACAGCTTTATTCAACAAATCAAAACAAAATATCCGAATCAATTATTTATGGCCGATATTTCTACCTATGAAGAAGCTCAGAATGCCTTTGAATCAGGAATCGATTTTATTGGTACGACCTTATGCGGCTATACCGAAGAGAGTGCTGGCAGCGAAGTACCTAATCTTAATCTGATAGAAGCCATGGTCGCTGCTGGTATGACCGTTATTGCGGAAGGAAAGATTCATACCCCAGAGCAGGCAAGAAAAATCAAAGAACTAGGGGTCGCGGGTGTTGTTGTTGGAGGGGCAATTACTCGTCCCAAAGAAATCGCTGCTCGTTTTATTGAGGCATTAACGAAAGAAAACTAAACAAATCAGTTAAAAAAAGTTAGGAGGAAAAGAAATGTTTAAGAAATTTTCACAGTTAGGACGCGCATTTATGCTGCCGATTGCTATTTTACCGGCAGCAGGTTTGTTGTTAGGTCTTGGAGGCGCACTGACCAATGAAAGTGCTGTAGCGGCTTATCCCTTTTTAAACCAAGGTTGGCTTCAAACGATCTTAAGTATTATGAGTTTTGCCGGAAATGCTGTTTTTGCTAATCTAGCATTGATCTTTGCTATTGGTATTGCTGTCGGCTTGGCGAAAGGTGATAAAGGAACGGCTGGTCTAGCCGGGGGCGTGGCATTTCTCGTTTATACCGCAACGATTAGCGGCTTATTGCAATTATTTTCAGCCGAGGATGCCAGTATCGATACAGGAGTCGTCGGATCCATTGTAATTGGTGGAACCGTAGCTTTTCTGCATAATCGGTACCGCAAGATCGAGCTGCCTCAATTCCTAGGCTTCTTCGGTGGATCACGCTTCATTCCGATCGTATCTTCCTTTGCGGCAATCATTATCGGTTGTTTCTTCTATATTATCTGGCCACCATTGCAAAACATTTTAGTCGCAGTTGGTCACCAAACAGCGGAAATGGGCAGTATTGGCACCTTCTTCTATGGGTTCCTGTTGCGACTAACCGGAGCAGTTGGCTTGCACCATACGATTTACCCATTGTTCTGGTACACTTCCTTAGGCGGCGTAGAAACGGTAGCTGGTGCTTCTGTTTCCGGGGCTCAAAATATTTTCTTTGCTCAATTAGCTGACCCCGGTCATACGGGACTATTTACTTATGGTACTCGTTTCTTTGCTGGACGTTTCGCTACCATGATGTTCGGTTTACCAGCAGCCTGCTTTGCTATGTATCGAGCAATTCCAAAAGAAAACCGTGAGAAAAACGGCGGACTATACTTCAGTGGCGCGTTGACTTCATTCCTTACTGGGATTACTGAGCCGATCGAGTACATGTTCTTGTTTGTCGCTCCCTGGCTGTATGTTGTACATGCCTTCTTAGATGGTTTATCCTTCTTCTTTGCTGACATCCTAAACATTCGGATCGGAAATTCCTTTTCCGGTGGTTTAATCGACTTCCTGCTGTTTGGTGTACTGCAAGGAAATGATAAAACCAACTGGATCAAAGTTATCCCATTTGGTATCGCTTGGGCCTTCATTTATTACTTTGTTTTCAGCTTCTGTATTAAGAAATTCCGAGTAGCCATTCCAGGCATGGAGGATGACAGTGAGCTGACAGCTGAGGAAGACTCCTCAGCACCAACTTCCCTGCAAGAAGAGTCTTGGCAAATTATTGAGGCTCTAGGTGGTGACGAAAATATCGAATCCGTTACTGCTTGTGCTACTCGCCTGCGGGTCGCTGTTAAAAATGGTGATAAAGTCCAGAAACCGGTCTTCAAAAGATTGGGAGCAACAGCTGTCTTTGAAGTCCAAGGCGGAATCCAAGCCGTTTTTGGCGGGAAAGCCGATTTGTTCAGTCAAGAGATTAATCAACTATTGGGTCGAGATGATTAATATAAATAGGCTAGGTTAGAACTAAAACGTTCTGACCTAGCCTTTCTTGTTAAAGCTTCTGTCTATCCAGCGCAACTATTCTTATTGCATGTTTTCTTCATCTAAATAACTGACTGAGGAGAATACAGCTGCGCTTCCTGTTCTTCAGCTAACCAGCGTTGGTAAAACTCTTCATTTAGCTTATAGCCTCTGCCCCATAAAGTAGTAATGATTTCATGAGTCACCCCAGCATGTTCAAACTTTATTTTGATTTTATTAATCAAACAAGATAGCTGACTCATATTGGACGAGGTCTGTCCGTCCTCCCACAGATATTCGCACAACTCTTGTCTGGACAATACACCTCCATGACTTTGTGCCCATAATAATCGTTCAAATACCTTCTTCTCTGTTTTGGAAAAGGTCTTGTGAACTTTTTTTAACATACCAGCCTCTTCTGTTACGACTTCACTCATTGGAAAACTCAAAATTTGATTCGTCCCCACCCGTTGATCTTCCAATAGGCGGATTGCTTCTACTAGTCCTTCTCGCAGCTCTTGAATGGTTGTACTCTTAGTAATCCAATGATGAATCCCCTGTTCCTGCCACATCGCCTGTTCACTGGATGGCAAAGGTTCGCCCACCCGTATAACGGCTAGTGAATAGCGATTTAAGGTTGGCAAAAGTTGTTCAGCTTCGCTGTTGCTGACTGTTTCACTGATAATTACCAGTTGGAAATAAGCGATGACTGGTGACATTCTTCCCTGCTGCAGGGATTGAATCAAATCTGCTGAGCATAAAACTTCATAATTCAAATAGTGAAGCTGCTGAATCAATGGTTCTTCGGATAAAACATTTTTGGTTAAAATAAGTACATGTTGCATAAGGTTCCACCTTCTCTAGTGTTTAGATTTTTTTATTGCTTGCTTTGGCTCAGCTGCTTCATCACTATCGACTAAGACATTCCATAAAATAATTAACGTGACCACGATGCAAATCAGGACTTGAATCCAAATTTGATCAAAGTAAGCCTCTACTAACTTGATACTGAAAATTGCCAGCAGGAAACAAATGACCAGAATGATGGCTAATTGTAGTTGCTTCAATTCCTGTTGAATCCGATAGACCGTTTCTACTGGCACTCGTTTTCGCTGGGAGATTTGACGAACGGACATCTTCTCTACCAGCAACCAAATGACTTCTCGATAGAGTTTGCGAGCTTCTGGTTCTTTACTAAATAATGAATACGCATCCTTACTGCGGCTTCGTTCTTTCCCTACCTGAACTAAGTAAGGATGCAGGATGCGATCATTGCGAACAGACCAGCTAAAAATCTGGCGCCATTCTTCCAAACTTAGTTCCGGCATGTTTAAGACTACCAGTTCCATTTCAAGCACCTGCAGCTTATCTAAACAAGCCAATAGCTGGCGATAATCTCGCGAAAGAACGTCAAGCGAAGCCACTACAAGTACATCTCCCGCTTTGGAAAAATCCAAAAGTGCTTGAAATTCACTTACAGGAGAGAGCAACGCTTCTGCCTCTTGATGACCATCTGAGAACATCTCATCTACTAAATAGTCTTCTAACAAATCCAATTGTTGGGTAAACTGATAGCCGCGTGCATAGCCTAGATTCATCGCCGGTGGCCTCTTTCTTCTCCATTTTTCTGTTTCCGTGGTGATGGTTTAGCGCCAGGAGGCCGTTTTCTACGGGCCAACTGAGCTACTTTTTGTTCCAATTCACGTTGTTTTTGAAGCAAATTAACTAGTAAGTAGCTTTGAACCAGCAGCACTAGTCCCAGCACTAATAATAAAAGATACACCACCGCTTGTTTCTTCCTCTCGTTTACTCAGTAATTTTTCCTAAGTCATTGTGTTTGTAATCCCAGCTGTAGGGTTGCGGCTTCCCATTGTTTGTGCCGTTTGGTTCTAGATAGAGAGTGATCCACAGTTCCCCTTCTTCATATAAATAGCTTTGAGTCAACACAATGTTATTCGGTGTATTCAAGCTATTGTCATTATGACTAGCCTTCTCATTAGATGCATAATACCCGTTATATTGATAGAATTCTGGAATAATTGGGGTTAACTTCACCTGATCCGCGCCATCAGCTAACTGTTCTATGTCTACTCCCCACGTACTAAAGTTGGGGTTATCCGCCTGCTTGCCAGAAGAAATCGTCATTTGCGACTGATAATCTGGATCAAGAGCTGGATTGCCACCGTTGTTAAGGATAGTTTGAAGGGTCAAGTAACCTTCTGTTGGTACTACTATTCCATCAGTTGGCGTTTGAATTACCTGTCGCACATGAAGCAATACATTACCGGTCAACGTCACATCCAATGACCCCTCCGTAGTTTCTCCATTGGTGTGATAGTGATCCGTCGCTGCATTCCAGGTATACGTAAGTTCTGGCTTGACTGTTAGTGGTAAAGTTACCGGACCTCCAGAAAATGGATCTTGGATGACATTGTGATTACTGATGCTCCAGTTACTTGTACCACTTGTTGAATTTGGCAGCGCGGCAAGTTCAGCAGTAGTATCTTTAGCATAATAATTATAAGCTTTCACATTTCCGTGAGTTAAGATTGCTTCTAAATCATGATCTCCTCTTGAACGGTAAGGAATCGTGTAATCATCAGCGTAATAAACTACTCCGGTTTCTGTATTCGCCACTGTATTATCTGTAGTTACAAAGACCCACACACGATTAGTGATCTCAATCCCGGCTTCTGGTTTGTAGGTGATATCTACTGGATAAGGTTTAGCGACAGTTGCCGCTTGTAAAGCTGCTAGCTGGGTCGCGTTTACTTCTACTTTCGTAGTAGAAAATTTCTCAGCAGCACCATCTTCATCTAGACCATTCCCGTGATCCCCTGTACTGGATTCATTATTGGTTAAATTCCAAGCGAGAGTTTTCGCAAGTTTTTTAATTGCTTCCTCGTTGAAGGTTGGTTTCGTTACCTCTTCTATTGGAATATGAAAGTTTTGTACATCTAAAGCGAATTTGTCCTCGTCGTCGGTTTTGGTTTCTTCCCCCAATGCATTCACCCATCTGGAGGTTACTGCTGGCTGACTCTGAGAATCCGTAACAAAATACGTGACTAACTGTGGCCCTGCTTTGTTTTTATCAAATCCAAGTTTTTCCCATTCAATTTCTGCCGATAAATCTTTAGGGTTTCGATTGATTCTTTTTTGTAACCATTCCTCTCGCTCAGCAGCAGTTGCCCCGATTTGAGTATCATTACTGTCAAAGTGATCATAGACTTTTATTGCCTCATCCGTTGTAACTAATCCCTCTGCTTTCCCTGTGATCAACCACCGATCAAGAGTATCCCATCCCTTATAACCAGAATCAATAGGATTTCGGACACGATCATTTGTAATATCTATAACTATAGATCTCTTATCTTGATTAATTATAGGAGAATAATCATCCAAAATTGTACTTATTCCTAGAAAAGCACCGCTGTTCCTGGGAATGCCTGTAGTTACGCTACCATCGGCACTAACAACATAAGACTGATCTGCAAAGGTATGATAATCTAATAATTGTCCGCCAATGAAAAATTTATTTGTATCTATAGTTAATAAATTATTTGGCAAGAGCCAATTGTTCAGTTCCATCGCACGAATACTTCTTACCTTGGCTGGAGTAGCGGAGGTAAAGCCATCCATCACCCCTTGAACATAGTAGTAAGGGCTGTTAAGCATCGAAGTATAATAAGCAGAATTAAATTCTCCTGTCAGACTTTTTGTACTACCACAATATGACAAAGTTCCATCACCATTATCTGAAATTAGTAATCTTGTTTCTGGAGGAAAACGCCGGATAATTTTATCCTCAAAAGTATTAAGATCTACTTGATACAATTGTGTTTCAGTTGCAGTATAATTAAAAAAATGGACATATTCTGTATTTGATATTTCCTTGAGAATTTGTATTTTTAGACCTCTATTTTCGTTTTCATCATGGAAGATATATTTTCTCTTTTTCAAATTAACTCCGTTTACATTAACATTTTCTTGAGAAAATATTTCTACAGTCTGATATTGTTTTGTTCCTGTACCATCCCAATATACAATGGTTCCATATATTATTTGATTATCATTCATAAATAAATAAGGATGGATAGATTCTTGATTGCCTTCTGAGTATCCAATATCACTGAATAATAAGTTTGCTAAAGAATATTCGTATTGTAAATTGGCTGTTGGATTGCCTGTTTCCCATCCTTGAGTGTCCATAGTACCTATTGGAATTCTTCCACGTATGATGCCTTCTTCATTGACATACTGGGGATAAACAGGCCCAGTAATTATAGGACTATGATTAATTCTTTGGTCTGTATCCACTTTCCTCGATTCATGTACTTTTAACTGCTGCTTGTTCCCAGAAGTATGCAATTCATTAATAGCAATATCAGCGCTATTAATTGTTTCATTACTAACAGTACATCTAAAATATCTATCTCCACTTGTGCTCAGTAAAAAGCGATTATTTGCTACTTCGTAAAATTTTGTTCCAACTCTCAAAACGGCATTTTCTAAAGTTCCCATTGTCTTAGTGGCTATTTCATCTCCAGATTTATTAAAAATAGAAACCTTTATTATTCCGCCTCTATTTGTCCCTCCTGCCCCAAATAGAACTAAATAATTACCTCCAATCGTTTCTTTGATATCGTTAATATTCCATGGAACAACACCATTGTTTACATTGTTACTTCCATAAGCTGTCACATTACTTTTATCAGCAATTGGTATAATATCTTCACCCTGTACATAACCCGAATTAAACTGCGCAGGAAGTCCAGATTCTTTTATTTTTGTTGCATCTGTTGGCAACTCAAAAATATTATCATCTGCAATATTCCCTAGACTAATTGTATTTGTCGGATGCGCCGAAACCTCTTTCTTCTCCTGCGAAGAATCCGTCAGAAACACAACACTTGTTAGAATCAATCCCAAGAGACAAATAATTCCTAACGCCTTCTGCCACTTCTTATTTATGTATATTCGATTCACTTTCTTCATCTTTTCTTTCCCTCCCCAATACTCATCAAATCAATGCTTTAGTCGTAAAACACTCACCTCATGAGTGTTGTTTCCTTATTTTTTGAGATACAGTGGGGAAGCTGTATCCCTTAGTCTTCTACTTCTGTATTTAATGCATCCTCTACTTCTTTGAGTGGCGATTCTGTTGGTGTTGCGCCTTGCCACCAGGCATCACGATAGGCAGCTTCTGCACAGTTGACGGCTTCTACCTTTAGCGTAATGGACAGGTTAGCCTGGTTATATTGACTCCCCAATTGGTCAGACAGCTTCACTTTTTTGAACAAGTAGCTGGTGAACTCATTAGGTTTTACGGCTTCTTTTATATAGTAGTAATAGCCATCTTCACCATCGATCCAATCGGCTGTCACCATTTCCTCTAAAATGATATCTGTGCCGATTTTCAATGGTAAGACTTGTTCATTTTGATCGTCTCCAGCAATACCCGTTCGGACTTCCGGCAACACCATTACCCTGACAAATTGCTTAATCGTCCCTTTGTTTTGAATTCGGACTTCTTTGGGTCTCGATTGATCCTTGACTGTCTCTGTCAGATCTTCTTCAAAGTTTTCTTCAAAAATTTTTGTCTCTACTTGTCCAATTTGAAAATCATTTTCTTTCCGATCGCTGGCTGTCATTGCCGCATACACTAGGTAGCTGCCGCCAATAAGCAATAGAAGAGCTGCCAAGGCCAAACCAAGATAGAGTGGGTGATGTCGGTTGTGTCTTTTTTTCATCAGCCTCCCCCTCCTTGTCTGTCTTTATTCATGTAATACAGCTGCTCCTTATACATCTCTTCGACTTGACTGCCGGCAATGCCCCAATCGTCTAAGATGGATTCGGTAATATCGTGGGCGTCCATTTCAGGTACCAGTTTATACAGTGCACCTTTGTAAGAATTGCTGTATCCAGCATCCAAGGTGATACTTTCCAGTAAGTTGATGGTGGACTCCCCAGGTTGAGTATCTTTAGGCTTCAACACTTCTGAATAATAAAAATACCCGTCATGGTAATACCAGTAGTCGGTTTGTCCTGCTGCTTCGGCTGGTGTGTCAAAAACCTTCGCTTGAAAGTTCAGCTGAAAAGCCGACAACGGCAGTGAACGCGCTTCTCCATACTGATAAACTTGATCCAACCAGACCTGCGTAGCCTTATAATGGCGCTCAGCCGACGCTGTATAGATATTTCCGACAACCCAGGTATCCGTTTTTTTTGCGATTAGTTGGTTTTCTTCCGGCAAACCGGTTATGTCATAGACCTTTAAGTTGGCATTGCCATGAAGAATATCCTCGGCATGATTATCGGTTGTATCCGCTTCAAAGGCCACTAAAAATTCCTTTAAGGAAAGTCGCACAATTACTGGGGTCTCTCCATCATTGGTCACTCGAACAGCCTTGGTTTGAGTCGTACCAGGAGCCCAATGGAAGACTTGGTTAAAGTCTTCATCAATTCGAGCAGACAACTTCCGTCGATTGGCTTCTGTTCGATTCACTCGTTCATCCGCTGAAGTAATCCAAGCGTACGTACTGCCTATGATCAAAAGGAAACTCAACACGAGCGAGAAGCAGGCGAACAGGGCTTTACTTTTAAGAAATACTTGAATCAAGTGGCGTCGTTTTTCTTTTGGGGTCATCCCTGTTCCTCCTCCCGTCGTTTTTTCCATAAGAACAAGGCAATCAGTACAAGCAATAGGCCACTGAGAAACATATACACTATTTCTTCACCGGTTTGCGGCAATCGTTTGCCAGAGCCGGAGGTATGGGGAGTCCCTCCAGCTGCTGGCAACGTTCCACGACCGGGCCCTGAGGTTGAATCAGAAGGAACCGTTGGTGTCGATGAATCGGACGTCGAAGGTTCTGTCGGCTTAATCGGCTGTTGATCCTTGGTTCCCACAAAGGTCCAATAGAATTCCAGAAGGCTTTGTTCTCTCAGATCTTCATTGGTTAATGCAGAATCCATAGTAAAGGTTGCCAATAACACCTTATCCGTACCATACGTACAAACACCCAACTCCAACGGTGTCTTCGACCAGTCGAATTCACCATTGCCTAACAACGGTCCTTGATAAATCTCCTTCTCATCCAGTACCAACGTCAACGTGATATGGTCTTTCCACAACACGGAACCACTGGAGGAAACTTCTTCTACCAATAAACCTAGAGAAAAAGGTTCCTCTAGATCCAAACTGCGAATCGTAATTTCTTTTTGATAGCTTTCACCCGGCAGAATATCCACTAAATCAACATAATATTCACCTTCAGGAGTCACATGAATGCCATCTGAATCACCAATGACAAGCCCTGGCGGCAATGTATTGGCAGCTTCACTGACTAGCCCATGACCAAAAGATAGGAGGAAAAGAGAAAGTCCCAGTAAACAACGGATGATTGATTTCGGGTATTTCATACACCTCCCCCTCTCTAGTCCTCATTTTTATGCACCAATTCGTTCAACTAGCTTTTCAACAATCTTGCCTGTCGTACTTTCGTCTGTTGCACTGCCTAATCCCCAACCTGATGTATCTTTCAACGCTTCTTCAGTGGCTTGGATCGCTTCCATTTTCACCACTAAGTCATAGGTAGCGTTGGTATATTCGCCGCCTAAGTCTTTGTCATAGATCAATTTTTTCAACAAGTCGGGCGTTGTTGCGCTTGGCTTCAATGGTTCAGTATAGTAGAACCAGCCATCCTCTTCGTTGTAGACCCATTTCTTCGCATCTAACACAGCAGCTGTTGTGATATCTGTTCCGTAGCCGATCCGAATATGATTTTTATTAAACCCTTTTTTATCTGCTTGCACGCCTTTAATATCTTCATTAGCAAGTGGAATCTGATCTGAATCTGTTGCTTTAGTTGGACCTGGAATAGCAACTCCTAATGTGCTAGCTGTATAATCATAATCAACTCCATGACGATTACCAGTAGTTCCTAACAACGCGTTACCCGTTTTGTTATTGTCTTTATCCGGTAAAGAAGACTCAGCCCAATTCACCACGGCATGCTCATAACCACCTGCATAGTAGCTGTATTTCAAATCACTAACGGTAAACTTCCAATCTTTTGCAGCAAGCGCTCTGTCAGGAATGTCTTCGGTTGGAGTCACGGTATATTGCATCGCTTGGTATTCACCTGGCGCATATTCATGAACAACGATTGCTTCGTAGCTAACGGATCGCTCATTTGTCGTAGGATCAACCGTTAGTCCACCTTTGACAAATAACTTCGTATTTGGCTCTAATCCAGTCACTTGTGTACTTGGATCGGTCACTTCAGAGAAACCATTAGCAGTACTGATTTTATCGGCACTGTATTTAACGGGAACATGAGAAGTTAGTGTATTCGCAGCGCTCGGATCATATTTTGCCCCGGCAACATCCTTGTCTCCATGAGAAACCGCTCCTTCGCTTGCCAAGTGTTTCAATACTTCTTCATAGGAAACCCGGACAAACACATTGGCATTCCCTGTATTCGTTACGCTTACTTCCTTAGTTGCTTCCGTTCCTGGTACCATTGGTTTTGGTTCCCATTTTTCATTTACTGTGACACTGTCGTCGACTACTGCCGCCGACTCCACTCGGTTAATCCGTTGTTGTTGTGACGTGATCCAGGCAAAGGTCCCGGAAATCACCGCAATTAAGGCCAGCAGTGCGGCAATAGCCAACAACTTTTTCTTTTTACGTTCTTTCATTTCTTTTCTCCCCCTAAAAAAATTTGTCTTTTTTTATATAATCATTTGTGTGAAACAAATGTTATATCCTTGATGATGATGGATTCGTTTTTTCTGATGGCAGAAAGTAGGCTTTCAATACGAGGAAAAAACCAAAGGTGGATAAGGCACAGACCAAACACAGCCAGACATTTTCTTGAATAAAGGCTAAAACAGTGCCCATCTTAGGAATGACAAACGTCACCTTGCCGAAGACTCGCTCTGCAGGTATCGGCGGATCATTCGTGTTATTGGCATCTCCTCTAGTAACGATATACTCCCCTGGTTCGCCATTTAATTCATCTAAACGCTCCACCATCCTATGGGTTAAGTAACGGTCGCCTTCTCCTACCTGAAAAGTCACCACATCGCCTTCCTTAACTTCAGACCCATTCATCAACTTAACGATGACAATGTCCCCAGCATAGAAACCACCTTTCGGCGAATCGGCCTGCGGTGCCATGGAATCCGTCAATACCTGATAAAAACGATGACCCAAAATAGCCGCATCCGATTTCTCACTGAAGGCAAACATTACCGAACTTAAGAGAATCCCAATCGTCAAAGTATAGAAAAACAAGTTGTAAACAAACGAAAAGAGTTTATGATTGGTAGTCTTCTTTGCCTGTTGCAGCGGATAACGCCCCTCGTAAGCAGGTTCTCTTGGATACGCTCTTTGCCGCTGAGGTGGCCGTTCGCGATCATAGGGTTGGCGCGGATAATATGTCCGCGTATTAGGTCTTCTAGGTGGTTGTTCCCTCTGTCGATACTCCTTCTGTTGCCTTGATCGTTCCCTTCGCTGCTCTGGATAGTCTCGATAGCGGGGACGCTCCTCATAGAAATAGTTGTCTTCTTCCTGATGCCTTCTAGCAGGCCGTGGTTTTGAAGGAGGGCGTTGATACTCATTGGATGACCGATAATAGGGTGGTGCTTCACGATATTCCCGCCTGTGCTCTTCTCTTTGTCTCGTCATCCTGTCCCTTCTTTCATTCCACAATTTGCTTTCCTGCGACTTGTTTCGCAGGTCGTTGTGTGATCGGTGATACCTTCACAACGGATTGCTTAGTTTCTGTGACTACTACTTGGTTTTCTTCTATAGAATGATTAGAATCAGTCATTTCAGTGGTTGGTTCCTCTGATTTTGGTAATTCTTGCGATACCTCAGTTAATTCAATTGGTTTTACCTCTCGATTGGGTTCCTGATCAAACCTGGTTAACTCATACGCCTCGATCAAAGCATTCAGTTTCTTATCATACGAGGTGTCTGTCGCATATCTTCCAGTTAATGCTTTAGTTGCTTCGCGATAGGTTGTTGCGACTTCCTTCCATGTCCCTTGATAGAACTGAGGATTTCCAGAAAGGCCCTTTTTCAATAGGGAGGCGTAATCTTCTAGTGATTCCCTATAACTAGGGTATTGACGAAAAGCGGAACGAATCGTATACAGCTCTCCATTCCCTTTATCTTCTTTTGTTTTAAAAGACACCTGTTTGCCTTGATAACTCCCCTTTATCCCAAACAAATTATGGTGCGGTGGTCGAGCCAGCTGACTATTGCCAGAACCCGTTTCTAGAATTGCTTGAGCAATCATCACCGAAGCATAGAGTCCGTTGTCCCACGCAATCTGTTGGGCATCGGAGCCGATTAATTGAATAAACTCCTCTGTCGTTTGATTCTTAAGCACTGCAAATGAATCATTCTCTTCAGCCTTTTTGTTCGTACTTGGTGGTTGAATGATTTCTGCAAGTGCGGTTGATTCAGGAATCACGGCTTCACTCGATTCTATTGAAGAAGACGCGAAACCTTCGCTTATCTCAGCGCTTCCTTCTTTATTAGTCGTTTCTTCTGGAACACTCCATCCACTCGCTTCACGTGTTTGGCTATTTGATTGCCTGCTTTGAACCGTTGAATCCTTTTCACTTTGTGTTGTCTCTTCTTGGACAATTCCAGAATCAATGGTTTCCGCCCCAACAGCTTCTTTTATCTGAGAGCGACAGCCCATTACCCCAAAGCAACCAACCAGCAAGATAATCAATGCTCGTTTATTATTCATTGGACTGCCGTCTTTCCGGTGGTCTTCGCCTTCTTGGTCGAGCCATTCGTTTTAAGTCTTGAAGTGTCGAATGATAATGCAAAGCGGTCATTCGTAAATAAATCGCCAATAACATCAGTAACAACAATAGAAACAATTGACTGACAGTTACCACTTCTTGAAAATCGGTGAAGTAAAAGAAAATTCCTAACACTAAAACACCTAACAACACCACAAGTGAGAACAACCAATATACCCAATACCAAAAGGTGTACCATTCGATTTTTTCCTGCAATGTCTTCATTTTCGGTAAAGCCCCTCATGGACGATCCCTAAGATTTGGGGCTCGGTAATCAAGCCAAAATGGCGGCTGTCGCACGACAATTCCCGATTGTCTCCTAAAATAAAGTAATAGCCTTCCGGGATTCGATCTCGAGAAAAGTCATCCCAGATAAAATCTTCGGTCTCTGGGGCAAACGGATCGTGTACCCGCTTTTTATTGACAAATAATTTCCCGTTGTGATAATCAATCCGCTCTCCTGGCAGACCAATCACCCGTTTTAAATACGTTCCTTCTGGGTTTTCAGGTGGATGCAAGACAATCACATCAAAGCGTTTAGGTTTATGATGGGCAGTAATTTGAATCACTTCCTCTTCTTTAAAGGTTGGGTACATGGACAAGCCACTGACTGAGTATTTGGGATACAGCCAGTGATACGCTTGAAAGAAACTAAAAAATATCAGATACAGTCCGACAAAAAGCAGAGCGGCTTTCGTTGGAAGCGGCCATCTGCTGAACGGATTGAGTCTCCCACCTCAACCCGCCTCCTCGGCGTCTTTTACCGGGGGATCCTGATGCTCCCGGACCATCTTTTCTAAAACGGAACTTTCACCTTGGAGTAAATCAAAGTACGCTGCTTTGCCTAACAGGTTGTCGTAATCCATTTTCATTAATTTGACATACGGCTTTCGAAACCACGGTCTGGCATGAACCTGAGCTCGCGATTCAATCACCTGGCATTCATAGATCACAAAATGAATATCACGCGCAGAAAAATTGGCCTTAATCTGTTTCACCTGATCGCGTTCGTAGACCATTTTATTTCCGGTAATAGTCATCTTTTCCGTTTTATTAATTAACTCACCATTAAGGTTCCACATTTGTTCTAGAAATTTGGCTTTTTGAAGCAAATACGTGTACTCTCGCAGACTGATCTTAATTTGTTTGTCCCAGTTGCTTTCTTCTTTCTGTTCCTGTTTAAAATATTGAATGCCGCTATAAAGCATGGAGAGCTCTAATTTTTCAATCACCAGCTCCAGCTTTTGATTCACCGCTCGCAGGCGGGCCTTGCTTTGGCTTTCGAGGTTTTCCTCCTCTTTTTGAACTCGATCTACTGCTACTGTTTCTTCATTCGTTGTCTCTACAGGAGATGAAGTGGTGATCTCTCTTCTTTCTTTTCCCAGTTGTTGGGCAGCTAATTCTTGGAAAAGCTGTTCGGCTCGTTGCAAGGCTTCATCTGATTCCAAAGCAAATTGTTGCGATAAGCTTTCTTCTAAATGAACCGCAAAAGGAAACCCTTCTTTTCTTAATGTCAGTGGCACAAAATCAAAGCGATAGACTTGACGTCCATATTTAGGTTCTTCCGTTTGTCCCTTTAGCCAAGCAAACTGAGGAAAGAACTGTTGAATGGCTTTCCAGAAGGATTGCCAGTCGAACTCTCCTGGCTTTAACAACAGCTCCAGATGATAGCTGCCATCCATCCATTGGAATAATTGTTTAAAATGTGTGTGAATTTTTTCTCGTTGTTCGCTAGTTAAACTACCTTCCGGTGCATACAAATACTCACAGGCTGTTTCAATAGCCACTAATAAGTCTGTTTCAGCCAAGACATCGGTCATCGTTGGTGCAGGGGTGGGATACAGTGTTACTTGTGTCTGTTTCGTCTTCACTGTGGATCATCCCTTCTGTTACTCTTCATCTAATAGATGATCGCTATTGGCTAATAATTTAACGAAAAACTGGGCCGTTTCTTCCTGTACTGCTCGCAGGCGCTTGCGATAATTCTTGATCTCTTGTTTCATTACCCGAAGTTCTAGAGCTGCATCATGCATCAATTGTTGGGCTTCATGCTCGGCTTGGTGACGAATGCCGTTGGCTTCGTACTCGGCTCGCTCCAAAATTTCCCGTTCCTGCTTCTTGGATTCCACCAAGATGTTGGCCAGTTCATCCTTCATTTCCTCATTGGCTGACAACTCTTGTTTCAGTTGATCAATTTGTTGCTTAGCCTCGATCAATGCAGAGGCATCGGATTCTTTTTCATCCAATTCTCGATTCAACTGTCGCACTTCTTCTTTCAAGTAAGTGAGTTGATCGATTTGTTCGTTGAGCTGATTGCCTTGCAGCTCATTAGCGAGTTTCTGATCTTGTAGCTGTTGTTCTTTTTCGGTCAACGTTGTTGCCATACTGGTCAACTCGGTCTGTTTTACTTCTAATTGATGTTTTAATTGCGCCACGGTTTCTTCTAGGCGTTCAACTTCCTGTTGTAGCGGTTGTTCCTTAGCAGTTGTTGCTTCCTTTCGTCCTGTTTGTTCCTCTTGAAAATGATCTTCCGTTCGTTGGCGCGAACGTCTGCCTACCCGTTCATACTCGTTATAGGGTTCAACTGGTCGTTCGTACCCTTCTTCTGGATAAGAATCGTACCCGTAATCCTCTTCATAACCTTCTTCGTACTCATCATAGTAGTAGTCTTCCTGTGGACCCTCTTGAAATGTCTCTTTTTTCTGCTTGCCAAATCCGAACATGCAGTTTCCTCCTCTGTCTCATCCCCGTTAGTTTTGATCTATTCATATAATTGCTCTATACTCTTATCAGTCATTCCGCTCATTTTTTTACTTGGTCTTAAGAAGACCAGGATAACTACCATAAAGACTGTCAGAACAACAAAAAAGACCGCCCTTGGACGGTCATCGACGGTGGAATCCATTGAAAACCACCCCTTCATTTTCTTGTTTTCAATAACACTGCCCAAGAGCAGGTGTTTTTAGCATAATTAATCATCGATTATGTCCTTTCAGCTGTCACAATTAACATACCTTATTTTAGTAAGCGCTTACTTGGCAAAAGCAGTAAGGTTCCTCCCAGGAACCATCAATTATAATTTTGAAAGCGGTTTATTTAGTTATAATAAACTTTTCCATTTGATTCACAACATGGATCCGCTGCTCCATCATGGATGCGGCATAGGTATCTAACGTCATCTGAGTAGAGCTATGCCCCATTAACGCACTCACACTGACAATATCTCCTTGGCTTTCCAAGCAGCGTGTCGCAAATGTATGGCGCAGTTGATGGAAATTAGTTGCTTCAAGCTGGACTTTCTCACGAATCTTATGAAAATGATACGTGATCAAACGCGGCTCCACCGGCTGCTGCTTTCTGGAAACGACGAATTCACCGGTTGCTTCATTCTTCTGTTGCGATAATACTTTTCTTAACGTTTGACTCATCGGAATCGTACGTGTCGATGTTTCTGTCTTTGAACTACTGTGAATCAATTGGGTTTTCTTTCCATTAAACACACCAATGATCCGCTGAAACGTCCCTTGTACATGGATAACATTGGTATCAAAATCAACATCTTGCCAAGACAATGCCGCAATCTCTCCAATCCGTAATCCAGCGTGGAGTGCCAATAGTATAGGTAGTCCTTTTCCTTTTTTCTCCGCCAGAGCAGCTGTTTCAAGACATTTTTGTTCTCTTTTAGTCAGCACCTGATGCTTTTTTTTCACTAACTTAGGCAACGAAATTTGGGTAAATGGATTTTCTTTTAACAGCTTTTTGCGGATAGCCGCATTGATGCACTGCTTTGTAATACGAAAGACCGACTGAATCGTTGATGGACTTAGCTGTTGTTGCTTCAAGGAATCCAACAATTTCTCACCGCTTGCTTCATCTAGTTCATTCAATGCACAATCCCCCAAAACGGACAACACATAATGGGTTAGTTTATATTCATAGTTGGCATAGGTGGATTCTTTAATGGTTTCTTGCGCTTCAGCCAGCCACTGATGCCCCCATTCATACACCGACATGGTTACTTTCCCTTGATCCTTTAGGATCAGTTGATACTTCACCTTCAAGGGATACAGTTTTTCACGAACTTCCGTAAGTGTTTTCCCGTATACCGAACCATATTTTGTTTTACCATTTGATTTTTTACCTTTGCAATACCTCCCTTCCCATCGTTGATCTTTGCGCCAATAAATGTTTTCGCCTCTTCGCATGGTATACACTCCTTCGTTTTCGACGGTGCCATTGACGGTCTCTGGAATACCTGTCAATTTTCCATCTTTTCTCATCGCTTCTAGTCAAACCTCTTCATTTTTATCGTAAACCAATCATAAAATTGCCATTTTAATTATTTTTATTGAAAGATATTGCGTAATTATTCATCGTATTCTATAATTATATTAATCAATGGTAAAAAAAGATTCGTTTACCCGAGGAACTCTTGGTCTTCTTAAGACCATGAAACTTCTTAACAAAATAAATAACATTTGTTTTTATAATTTCCTTTATCATACTTGTGATACCCACCTAAATACCTTCATTATTACTTTAAGTATTATACTCAAAAAAACACTTTTCGCATAAATTGATTACCGTACGCTTTCATCGCTGATTTTCATATGAAATTATTTTTCAGAATGCCTTTACAAAATAACTAAATCATGTGTATGATCTAGTTATTGATAACTATTACCAGATAGTTATTAGTAACTTTGTCAGTGACGTTTGAGATCAGCAAAAAACACTTTTGACTGATCACTCGCTTTGAAGAATCGCTTTTTTTCCTTCCAATTCTTCTCGTGCGCACGAGCCTTTACCTGCTTCAAAGCAGTCAACACTTCTGACAACCACTTTTTTGAGTTGAATCAAAACCATTCAAGTAGTATTTTCTAACATTGAAACGATTAATTGAGCGACTAAAAATAGAAAAGAAATAGGAGTAACGATTATGCAAAAAGAAACTTCCCCTGAGGAATTTGTTGGGGCCAACTCATTATTACTAGATTGCGAAAAAGATCCCGACGTTTGGCAAGGACTGTTAAGCCAAGCAGAACCCTATGTCCCACAGGAAAATCAACCGCTCTCTTTCGTGCTGCCTGTTCCAGAACAAAATGTGAGCATGGTTTTTTATCAGGATACACACTATTACTACCCGAAACAGACCTTCACTACACTTAAAATCTATGAAAAAGCGCATAATTTTCTGGATTATTCTGTATTAACAAAAGTATTGAGACGCTTTAACTGCTTCGGCCATTATCGGATGCCGATGGTCAGCTTTACGTCTGTCTTGTTTCCCTTGGGGAAACCTAATCATACCGCTTGGATCAATCCGTTTGAGATTTTGGAACTAAAAGAGGAGGGGCCATTTACGTGGATCTATTTCTGTAATGGACCAGCTATCAAGGTTCCTTTAACCAGCCAAACGATTCGAAATTACACCGAAAATGCCTTAGTGATTTTAGCCACGGTTGCACGGGATCATTTCTCCACCGGGATGATTGGGCCGGTCTCTCCGTTGTCTGTCTTAGGTATCCCAGACACGCCTTTTGCCCGTTCCCTTAGTCAACGACCGAAGCTGCAGAAATTTCCGCTACCTCTGCGGCTGCTTAAGGAGGCATATGAAAAAGAACTCGCTCTACAAACGATTTTACGTTTTGGCTATCAGAGCGGTTTGGAGCATTGGAACCATCAAACCTTTTACGATTTATTTGATCAGTAATCTCTAGTCAACACAACAGAAGAGTTGTTTCCGTTATTTTATTTCTCTCTTGGGAAGACGGAAACAACTTTTTTTCGTTCCTTTTTTTATGCTTCACAAGTGTAAATACCTTAAATACAGCAATAATCTAACTCTTTTTCACAAAAAACAGAAGGTTTACATAAAACACATAAACTTTTTCTGACCCTCTGATTAGCCACCTTTTTCTTTACCCGAAAAATACAAAATCCCATGAAATCAAGATTCTTCAAAAAATTTAGGGGGCTAATCATGCAGTCCGAGAGCTAATCGTGCAGTTTTCAATTTTTTGTTATTGAAGTATGGTTTAGTCACCGGCCGGGAAACACATCCAGCAACATCAAATACCAACCAAAAACAGAAAACGGAGGAACGACCTGTGATACAAAAATTAGGCACAAAATTACAAGTACAAATTGAACAAGAAGGCGAAGACAAACAGAAGAAAGTGAACTTTTCAAATGTAATTGATAATCCACCTGAAGAAGATGTGGTGAAGTTAGGCGAAATTATGGCAGATCTGTCTCAACAAGGCAGCTCATTGGATAGTGTGATTATGACGGTGCAGTCACGTATTACGAAGGAGGTTGAATAAGCATGAATCGAGTCGTGAAATTAGTTTCTATGTTTAGAAATGGTGCAGGAAAAAGCCAAACGTGGTCGCTGAATAATCCAGATACCACCAAGACACCCTCACAAATTAAAGCTCTTTTGGAAGATTTAACTAAGCTAAACCTATTCCAAAAAGACGGCATTCGTCTGTTTGATACCGTCGTGAGTGCCAAGTATGTCGAAACAATTGAAACACCGATCTTTGAAGAAGTCCCTGTTACACGCTAATTAAAACATGAGAAGCAGCGACAGACGTGGCGTGCTTCTCTTGCACTATTTTATGATTGAACCAACTTTCCTAGGTGGCTGAGTTCAATAAATACTTACTATAAAGAGAAATGAGGAATCCATTATGATGTCAGAGCAACCCTTCACCCACCAACAACTGTTTAACCTAAAACTTGAAACTATTGAACAAAGACTCATGGAATATTATCAGGAAACCCAGAATGGCACCATGACCATCAAGCTATTACTAGCTTTACGCGTACGTTATCAACTTGGTGCGAAGGAGTTCGCTCTGGTATTGCAAGATTTAGTTCGTTACTTATTTATGAATACCAAGGCTACGAAAACTATGAAGCAATTCTTCTGGTATTTCGTGGATTATTTTGAAACTAGCGAGTTGCGGATCTTGAACTTAAAACTGAATCCGGTTCGCAATTTTATTGAAAAAACCAAGTCTCTGATCAAGTCACAAGTTGCCAAGTTATTCCATACAGAAGCCGACACTGAAGCCACCTGAAAATGATATTTATTGTCTGTCTCACCTACGCAAATAAAAATGAAAGGAGTCCAATAAATGATCAAACTAGTATCCACCTTCCTGAACAGTGCAGGAAAAACACATAATTTTACAGTTAAAGATCCGGATACGACGAAAAGTCCTGAAGAAATCAAAGAATCATTGAAGCTGTTAAGCAGTTTACATCTGTTTGAAAAAGACGGCGTTGAATTGTTCCAAGAAGTCGTCAAAGCCAAATTTGTAGAAACCATTGAACATCCAATTTTTGAAGGCGACGAATTGTTTGGTGTTCCAGCACCAATTGAAGAAAGTCCTGAAGAAGAAGCACAATTACCAGAAGAGGTTGATCCCTCTAGCCTTGAAGAATTAAAAGCTAAAAGTACCCGGCGGGAATTGCCGCAGGTACCGAGAATATCCTTATCTTCCTTAGCCAACAAGGAAGTTTATATAGATGAATTGAATGAACAACCAGAAAATAGTTTCCAGGGAATTACTGGAATTACTATAGAAGAGATCGCTCAGAGAACGTCACCTGTCACTGAGGAACCTTCCAACAAGCCGTATGACATAGTCAAAGAAATGTTCAAGCGAAAGCTGCGAAGACGGAAAAAGGAGCAGGAGCGACAGAATTCACCAGATTCTTCCTCTTAGAATCTAGTTTGATCTAGCGTAGGCGAGGATCAGATTAGTCGGATCACGGCCATTCACTGAAAGGAGGTGATGGTTTGCGATCCTTGGTGCAATACATTTTAGCCCCACTTTTCGTAGGGCTGGTTATTGCTTTGTTTAACCACTGGTTAGACGATCACGATCCTTGAGAATTGAATACAAAAAGATACCTGCGAAGATGGCGCCCTTCGCAGGTATGAAGTTACTGATTTATTAATGGCTTTTTGTGACCTTTTTTCCTTATCAAGCTGCTGACTATAATTTTCTTTGTCCAATCTGAGCAGCACCGATAGCGCCGGCATATTGTGACAGCTCATTAGTATGAACCGGCGCATGTACATAGGTGGATAAAACTTCTGCAAATTGCGTGCTGCGGGAAAGTCCGCCGGTGAAGAGAACCTCCTCCCCACGCTTTGGCCGCAGCTTGGAATATTGACTGCTGATACGTTTGGCGATTGAATGCAGCACTCCGCAAGCGATGTCTTCCCTTTTCTCGCCTTTGGAGATCAGACCGATAACCTCTGATTCTGCAAAAACGGTACACATGCTGTTGATAGTTACTGGTTCACCAATTGAAGCAAATTGATCCAGCTTAGTAATATCTTCGCCTAGGGTTCGCATCATCACTTCAACGAAGCGTCCTGTTCCGGCTGCACAGCGATCGTTCATGTTGAACTCAACTACAGTCCCTTTACCATTTAGTTGAATGGTTTTGCAGTCCTGACCGCCAATATCGATAACCTGCTTAATGCCTGGCTGTAAATACTCGGCTCCTTTGCCATGACAGCTGATCTCGGTAATGGCTAAATCGCTGTCAATCAGTTTACGGCCATAACCAGTGGTAATTAGTTTGCTATTCTCGTCAGTCAGGCTGTATTTTTCGGTAAAACGAGTGACGATTTCTTCCATTGCCCCTCGAGGATTACCGCCAGTTGGGATCAGGTATTTATCTAGTAATTGATCCTCTGAGAAAAGAACCCCTTTGGTTGTGGTGGAGCCAGAATCCATGCCTATATAGAACATGCTTTTTCTTCCTCTAGCATTTCAATAAAGGCGGTCACGCGAGTGTTAATCTGTTCAATATCAGAAGTAGAATAGTCCGTTTCCAAATATAGGTACGGGGTATCTTTTTCTTCATTCAGGTATCGTTTGATCTTCAGCGACTCAACCGAGAATGGAATGCAGTTTTGCAGCACCATATCGATGACTCCGTCGACTTGATAATCATCCACCATTTGACTTAACAAATCTTTTCTTGGCTGGTTGTTGGACATGCAGGCACAGCCGATATTAATATATTTGTCTACTAAAGCTTGGTAAACGTCTTCGGTATCTTCTTCTACCAGTCGCTCTACCGCTTTACTTACCGTACAATTCTCGAAAGCGACTACGATGCCGCCGTTGTCTTCAATCGCCTTAATTACTTTTTCAGTTACGCCGCCCATTGGTGAACCCGTAATCAGAATGCGCGGTTTTCTTGGCAGTGTTTTGCCTGCTTCGTAGCCTTCTTTTACTTTATTGGTGGTTTCTTCCAGCATTTGAATGACTTCTTGTTTATCGAATTTGTATTGTGAACCATACATTACTTGGAAGATTTCGGTTCCGCTGATAGCTGGCGGATTTAATTGTCCTAGACGATAAAAGTTTTGTTTGGCACGACGTTCATGATTTTTCATTTTGATGGCTTCTTGAATTTGTTCCTCGGTAATTGTCACACCGAAGAAGTCTTCCAATTTTTCTTTAAAATTCACTAGTTCGCTGTACCATAATTTTTTACTGGCTTCGCTGTCACGGTTATGAGGCAAATGCATTAAGTACGTGTCCTTGAATTCTTCCATGTATTCGTACATTTTTTTCTTACCGTCACAAGTAGTTTCGCCTACCACCAAATCAGAGAAATAGAAGTATGGACATTTATCGGTTTTACCGAAGCCATAGCTTGATTTGATTAAGGGACATAGATTCCGCGGCAAATCTTCCTCTGCATCTGGAATGGTTTCGTCTGAGGTCGAGCACAAACTAATCTGAATGGCTCCACTGGCCATTACCAATTCTTCTGGCATAAAGGTACAATACACACCCACAACTGCTTGACCCTGTTCCTTCAAGTTCTTCACGGTTAAAAATCCTTGGCGCCGTGCTTCACCAAATTCGTCAAATACTTCAGGTAATTCTGTTCGTAGTTCCATACTTCTTTTCCTCCTTTTTTACTTCGTTGTTAACACTGTTTCTTTGTTTTCTTTTGCTTGCTTCAAGTCAACGCCATTAACCTTGCAGGTAACCATGCTGGCAACGACACCGCCATTCAGGTTCACTGCGGTACGTCCCATATCAACTAATGGTTCGATGGCAATAAAGACACCTGCCAAGCCAACCGGAAGCCCTAATGCAGATAGTGAAATAATGGTTGCTACAGTACCACCGCCACCTGTTCCAGCAATCCCAAATGAAGTCATGGCAATCATAAAGGCTGCGTAAAATAGGAATTGTGGTGATAGTGGATTGATACCTTGAGTAACGGCCACAATCGCAATGATAATTCCTGGATAAAGACCAGCACAGCCGTTCATTCCCATGGAAGTGGCAAAAGAGGCACTCAAGCTTGAAATCCCTTTAGGAATCCCCAGCTCTTCCTGCATTTCCAAGTTCATCGGCATTGAACCCGCACTTGATGACGTGATAAAGGCAAACGATAGAACTGGCCAAGCTTTTTTCAAGTAGCGAATTGGTGACATCCCACAAGCTGCCATAATTCCTAGTTGGATGATGAATTGAATCAGCATAGCCACATAGCAGGCTACAAAGAATTGCGCCAGCTTCCAAACTGCTGACAAATCATTGTTCACAACCGTTGTAGTCATAATCGTCAGCACAGCATAAGGTGCAAAGGACAAGAATAAACGAACCACTGACATAACAATTTCGTAAATGCTGTCCATGCCGCGACGGAACAAATCTGCTTCTTTTGGCTTTTTATCCTTAATCCGCAGATAAGCTACTCCGATAAATAAGGCAAAAATTACTACACCTAAGGTTGCACTTGCTCGTTGCCCAGTTAAATCAAAGAAGGGGTTCGATGGGAAAATCGCCACAATTTTTTGCGGCAATGACAAGGTGTGCTCCCCACCTGCTACATAATTCTTTTCAATATCATTAGCAGCGCTTAAAGCCGATTGACTGATATTGAAGGTGCTCCCGTCAATATTCGCAAAGTACCCTGTCGCAATTCCGACAATTCCTGCGATTCCTGCGGTAACAATTAAGGTACCCACGATCGTAACGCCAATTTTCAATACGTTAGTTTTAATTTCAATTTTCGTGAAGGCTAAGATGACACAGACCAAAATCAGCGGCATTGCGATCATTTGCAGCAGCTTCACATAGATACTGCCGAACATGCCGATCCAATCAGAGAAGACTGCACCTTCTGCAGAAGAGAACAGCTGATTGAAAATAAATCCTAAAACAATACCCAATACCAAAGCAAAGACAACTCGTTTAGAAAAAGGGACTTTTTTCCCTTTCAAATAAATAAGTCCATAAATAGCAGCAATCATAATAATAAACGACAAAGCAATTAACATGTTTACACTCTCCCAAATAGTTTTTAGGAAGTCTAACTCTTGTCTCTTCAATAAGATTTCATTTAAATTTCGAGGCACAACAAAAAAACATACATAAATCGTATGTTTTCCCTCATATCTCAAATTTTGTGATACGAATCACATAAAAGCGCACACAAAAAAAGGGCTTGAAGGAAAGACGATCGACTTCACTAACTTAGAACCTCTAAGCGTATGACCTACTCAAAGTCAAAAACGTTGACGTAACATCTTTCCCACCTGCCTTTTACTAAATGAAAATCTTCACCCAAAGTATAACCGATAAGGCTGATAAATGGCAATCAGTCATTAGGATTTGATGAGACAATTCACAAGTCTGCTGGTGTCCATAAAATCTGATGTTTCAAAGTCTATACTGAATAAAAAAGAATTATATTTATTTGTAAAATTCGATTATTTTTCTATCTGATCCTTTGAAAAAGAGATTCAAAGGACTGATTGACACCTCTTGCTCAAGAATGTACACTTACCTTAAAATTAGATTAGTAATTTTTAAACAAAAAATGAGAAAAGAGGTCTTTATGTATGGGGAAGAATGGTTTTTTTAAGAAATTGGCGGTGCTTGGGGTATTAACGTTATCTGGGATCGTACTGACAGCTTGCGGCAATAATGATAATTCGGCAACTGGCGACAGTGATTCTGCTTCAGCAGATGATGTTCGGGTAGTCAAGGTTGGTATTGGTAATGCCTACAATCCTTTTTGTTATTTAGATGAAAACGAAGAGTTGGCAGGTTATGAATATGAGGTACTGAAGCTGGTAGATGAAAAGCTGCCACAATATGAGTTTAGTTATGAACCAACGGAATTTTCTAATATCTTAGTTGGTTTAGATACTGGCAGCTATGACATGGGGGTTCATGGCTTTGGCTGGAATGAAGATCGTGACAAAAAATATCTGTATTCTGAAACACCAAGTGTAACTACTGGTGGTTATGTGATTCTAGGGGCTGAAGGCAAGGATTTTAAAACTCTTGATGATTTGGCTGGAAAAAAGGTTCAGGTGAAAACTGGCGGCAACGTTTCGAACCTGTTGGAAGCTTACAACAAGGAAAATCCTAAAAAAGCGGTTGAAATCGTTTATGAGGATTCAGAAAACGAGCAAATCGTCAGCAATCTAACCAACGGTGTTTACGATGCTTACATTAATGAAAAAATCGATGCTGATCAATGGGTGAAGCAATTTGACGGCTTAGAACAATATGGAACCAATATCTTTGGCGACAAGGCTGATTCTGGCTGCTACTACTTGTACAACAAGAATGATGAGCAATTAGAAAAAGACGTTAGTGCTGCTTTGAAGGAATTACATGAAGAAGGAAAAACTGGGAAGCTTTCCACTGAATATTTAGGTGAAGATTATACAAAATAAGAAGCTTTAGGGAAAAGGATGTAAACTATGAGTTCTAACTTTTTTTCTTGGGAACGCTTTGTTCACGTCTTTCCGCAGGTGCTGCAAAAGCTCCCAGTAACCTTTCAAATTGTTGTGATTGCGACAATTATTGGACTGTTGCTAGGAACGCTGCTTGCGGTGATTCGGATCAAACGGATTCCCGTTTTAAATCAGCTGGCCTATTTGATGATCTCCTTTTTCCGCGGAACACCGGCGCTGGTTCAAATGTTCATCGTTTACTATGGAATGCCTCTATTATTCCGTTCTTACTTGAATATGGATTTAAGTGGTGTGGACAAGATCTTTTTTGTCTTCATCACTTTTGGGTTGAACCAAGCCGGTTACATGGCGGAGTTGATTCGAGCATCAATTTTATCGGTTCCCATTGGACAAACGGAAGCGGCTTATTCGGTAGGCTTAACTGGCTGGCAGGCTTTCTATCGCATTGTTTTCCCGCAAGCATTAAAGGTAGCTATTCCTGGATTGGAGACTTTGTTTGTTATGCTGCTGCAGGATACCGCCTTGGCTTATATGATCGGTGTGGCCGATATGATGGGAAAAGTTCGAATGATTGCAGCCACTACCCGGCATTCAATTGAAGGATATATTGGCGTAGCAATTATTTTTGCAGCAATCAGTCTGATATTAGAAGGTATTTTCGCGGTGATTAATCGTAGATCTGGCAGTAGAAAGAAGGTGGTCGTATGAACTTTCAATTGAATTATTTTCTTGAATGTTTGCAGGCCAGCTTCATGAAGATTCCGGTTAGTTTAGGTATTGCGGCAACTACTTTGATTGTAGGTTTGCTGATTGGTACACCGATCGCCTTGATTCGGATCTTTCATGTGAGGGGGCTGGATCAATTCTTTACTGTGGTGATTGCGATTGTTAAAGCCATTCCGGTCAATCTGATTATTCTGATTGCTGGACTGTGGTTCAATAGCAACTTTAACGCCATTGCGCAATCATTAGGCCGGAACATTACCGTTTCTGAAGTAGACAAAATTTATGTGGCCGTTTTTGCTTTGTCGATTGCAGCAATTGCTCTGCTTTCTGAATCAGTTCGTGGGGCATTAATGTCGGTAGATAAAGGACAGTACGAAGCCGGCTACACGGTGGGATTAACGAAGTTTCAAACCTTCTACCGTATTATTATGCCGCAAGCCTTTTTAGTGCTTGTTCCCACCTTGATCGGCAATATCAATTCCTTAGTGAAGCTGTCTGCCCTGGTTATCTTAGTTGGGGTTCAGGATGTGTTGAACGCTGGATTGAAAATTGCGAGCATTTACTACTGCTACCTGGAGGCATATGTGGCCGCGGCCTTGATTTATTGGGGCATCAGCCTGATTTGTATCCAACTAGGAAAATTAGCTGAAGAACGTATGGGACGTTATAGAAGGAGCCAAGCATGATTGAGGTTAAAGATGTCTATAAGAAATTTGATCGCCATGAGGTGCTGAAGGGCGTAAGCTTGAAGGTAGAGACTGGTGACGTAATCGTTATTCTTGGTGTCAGCGGTTCAGGGAAAACCACCCTGCTGCGCTGCATCAATTTTTTGGATAAAGCGGACAGCGGTACATTGACTATCGCGGGAGAAACAGTGGATTTGAAGCATGCATCGAAAAAAGAAATCTTAAATGTTCGCAAGAAAACGGCCTTTGTTTTCCAAAACCACAATTTGTTTAACAATAAAACTGCGCTGGAAAATGTGATGGAGGGTCTGGTTATCGCTCGCAAGGTGCCCAAGGCCGAAGCTGAAAAACGAGCAAAAGAAGCCTTAGATAAAGTGGGGTTGGCAGAAAAATATGACTCCTACCCTTCTCAATTATCTGGTGGGCAGCAGCAGCGGGTGGGCATTGCTCGAGCAATTGTCTTGAATCCTGAAATCATCATGTTCGATGAACCGACTTCAGCCCTTGATCCTGAGCTGGTAGGAGAAACCTTGAAAATCATGAAAAAGATTGCTGATGAAGGCGTCACTATGATTGTAGTTACTCATGAGATGGCCTTTGCTTCTGAAGTAGCTAACAAGGTAATTTTTATGGATGAAGGCGTCATTGTCGAGGAAGGACCGCCAGAGGAAATCTTCTCAAATCCTAAAGAAGAACGAACCCGCCGCTTCCTAAAACGCATTTTGCCGGAATCGATTTAAGAAAAGGGGAACAGCATGACACAAGAACTTCTAGTTTTAGATGCCGCCTTTGTGGAAGAACATTTGGATATGCAGGTTTGTGTTGATTTAATGACTGAAACATTGAAAAATGTAGAAACTGGTGAGGATGTTCAATACTTGCGTAACGCGATCAAAATGCCTAACGAGAATATCTTAGGCTTAATGCCGGGCTATTCTAATTCTGGTTATTTTGGAACGAAAGTCTTAAGCGTTTATTTGCAAAACAGTCAGGACGGCTACCCCTCCCACCAAGGTCAGATTTTGATTTTTGAAAAAGAACATGGTCAGCTGCAGGGAGTCGTGGATGCAACTTCCGTAACGAAGCTTAGAACTGGCGCAGTCAGTGCTGCTGCCAGCAAAGTATTAGCGAATCCCGACTCTAGCAAGCTGGCTTTACTAGGTGCTGGCGAGCAAGGCGAATCTCATTTGCAGGCGTTACTGACTCAATTTGCGTTAACAGAGGTTACTGTTTGGGATAGGGATTTTGAGCGGGCACAGCGGTTTGCAGACAGGGAAAGTGCAAAGCAGCAGGTTGCCATTACTGCGTGCCAAACAAGTCAGAAAGCAGTGCAGGATGCTGATATTATTTGTACCCTCACGCCGGCAAAAGCACCGATTATTGAAGCCGCTTGGCTAAAGCCTGGCGTTCATATTAATGCCGTGGGGGCTTGTACTGCCGACACCCGTGAGTTGGCGACGGACATTGTTCAACAAGCCCGCTTTTTCGGTGACAATGAAGAATCCGTGATGCACGAAGCGGGAGATTTTCTTATTCCGCTTCATGAAGAGGCAATTACTAAAGATCATTATTTAGGAACCGTTGGACAAGTCATCCAAGGTGCTGTTTCTGGTAGATTAGCAAAGGATGACATGACTGTTTTCGAGGCGCTAGGAATGGCCGTTGAAGATTTAGCGGTAGCCAATTACTTATGTCAGGTTGCTAAGAATCGATAGGAATAAGGTGAAAAAATGGATTGGCAAACAACTTATCGGCAGCAGTTTCCAGTTGCCGAGCAGTGTATTTACTTAGATAATGCTTACGATTGCGGCGGCACAGCCATCGCCAGAAAAGCACCTGAGAAATATTTTGATGATTGGGAGTATGGTGCTGTGCGCAATGAGCGCGGCGGTCCTGGACGGGCAACCTTGTTTAAAACGCTGGATGCCACGCGGGAATTACTAAATCAATTAGTTGGCGGATTGGGAGCTGACCAAATCGCCTTTACTAGAAACACCAATGAAGGCATTAATGCAATTTTACAAGGCTTCGATTTTCAACCTGGTGACAATATCGTTACCAGCCGACAGGAGCACCCTTCTGTTTTGATGCCTTGCTTGAATGCTGCTAGAACCCGAGGTGTAGAAGCTCGGGTAATCCCTGCTAGAGAAGATGGACAGGTATTAATTGAAGAGCTGACGGCTGCCGCTGATGATCGGACTCGCATGATTTTAGTCAGCCATGTCCAATCAGCGACCGGTTATCGAATTGATTTGGAGAAGCTAGGCCGCTGGTGTCATGTACGGGGGATTTTCTTAATTGTCGATGCTATTCAAAGTTTAGGCCTGCAGCCCTTCTTGGCTCAAAAATGGCACGTAGCCGCTGTAGCTGCTGCTTCCTATAAGGGGCTTTGCGGAGTTAACAGTACAGCATTTACCTACTATCATCCTGAATTACTAAAGCACATTTGGCCGGTCTACACAGCAGCTAATTCTTTTATTCATATTGAAGAAGCTGACGGTCAGTATTCCTTAAGCTGTTCAGAGGATACCAAAGCCGGTAAAATGGAAAATAGTTCGTTAGATAATTTGGGCATTTATGTTTTGCATGATGCCTTGCAGGAAATTTTGGCAATTGGTCCTGATACGATTTGGCAGCATATTCGTACTCTTTACGATCAGCTGCATGCCGGATTAGTTGAGTTGGGCTACGAGGTGGTAACACCTGCCAAGGAAGCTGCTCATTGCGGAATTTTATCGTTGAAAACTGATCAACTGCAGTGGATGTTTGACTATTTCCGCAGCAAAAACGTTTGTTTAAGTATCAGTGCTGATCAGTTTATTCGGTTTTCACTGGGTGCTTTTAACAATCAGGAGGATATCGATCAGCTGCTGGCGATTGCAGGAGACTATGAATTAAGATGATTTTTGAGAAGATGCTGAGTGTTGACTTGGCGTCTTTTTTTGTTGTGGTGTAAAAAAATACCAGCGATATTTAGGTCGCCGGCACATAATGATTATTTTACTTTTTCCCAAGGTCTCTCTATATAGTTTCGATAGATAGCTGCTCCACGTTGCTGCGCATCAAAGAGTCCTTGTATATTATTGTAGATATCTGATTTATTACTACTAGTTAGTAGTTTAGTCCCTGTCAGAGAAACGTACATATCGGTCAGTTCTCTTTTTGTATAGTTGCGAATCGTTTCTTCTTTGGTTTCTGTCTTAAATATCTTTCGCACTTCTTCTTCGGAGTACTGTTTTTCAATCACCTCTGCTGGACGAGAAAGCATTTTGGACGTTTTAGAAATATGAGGAGTGACTGGTTTATCCGCGTTTTTCAATCTGGATCTATTCACCTTGTAAAACAGGGTCAAAATTTGATCCATATCCTCCAAATCAAATTTATTCTCCAATTCCTTCAATTTTGGACGAACAGGAGCAGTACGACTGGCTTCAGCTAAAGCTTGCATGAATTCCTCAAAAAGAGTTTGGTTGGTCTTGGTCATCGTCCTTCACTCCCCTTGTACTTGTAAACTTATTTTACATAATTTTTCTTACAGATTCAAATCGGATAGCCTCTTTAGAAACTCTTTTGTGATTTTTGGGTACGTATTTTTCGATACATGTAAATTACCCAATTTATTTTCTGCAACGGCTCTAGTAATAGCTACATAATTGTTCGTAAAACTCTCAAATACATAAATACATTGATCAATATTTAGTTTACCCAATTCATTTCTTAACTTTTCAATCACTTCGTCATACCTAACCTGCCCCCGAATAAGTGTATAGAATATACCTATTAATTTAGGATTCTCGCCAAAATAATGTCTAAACAAATAAGCATCCTCATAGTCATTACAATACTTTGCATGGATTTTAGAAATCGTTCCGATATAATGCATGATACCTTTGGCACTAATCGAATCAACAATGGTAGGAATTAGATAACCATCGGAGATCATAAACGCGCTTTGAGTGATAATACTGCTGTTAGGCGGACAATCCATTAGTAAATAATCATAGTCTGGCAGTTTATCCTCGATATTCTGGATTAGTTTTGCCAATATAGAGAAGTATCGTATATCCTTTTCCATAGCCATATTCAGTTCATCTAAACCAACGTTTTCCCGATAATATAGACTTGATGCAATAAAATCTAACTTCTCTTCGTATTGACTAATCAAATAATTCAAATCAAATTGCAGTTCTAAGTTATAGCCCTTGCGCACATTATCAATCGAAAGATCGTAAACATAGTTCAGGGTTTGCTTGGGTTCAAGATATTCCAGTGAGCGTTCCTTGTCGTCCTTCTTAATACAAATCTCGCTGAGGGAACTTTGGGGATCTAAGTCCATCAGCAAAACCTTCTTTCCTAGATCCTTCAGGCACTTTCCTAAAAATAAGGTACTGGTTGTCTTGCCGACGCCGCCTTTGTAGTTGCCGATAAATATCTTTTTCATGTCATCCTCCTATTGTTGCTTTTGTTTCTCGTGTATAAGATACGCAAACGGGCGGCAAAATGATTTCAAAAAAAGCCATCAACCACTATAAGCGGTTAATGACTTCGTCAACATTTTTAATTGTAACGGAAATGGTGCCATCGGGGTTATTGATGAACTCGATCAGCTCTGGATTGCGATAGACTTCCAAAGGCACGATCAATTCGATTCCGTTAGAAAGCTTTAGTTTTTGTTTGCCATATTTCTTTTCGGTAATTTCTCTGACTTCGCGAGGCAACGGTGCTTGATCCACGTAGCCTTTTTCTACGACTTCTTCTTGAAAGGCTAATTGTGCTGAAATGTTGTCCTTGAAGACTCGTTGAGAAACTTCTTTGGCATCGATTTGTCCGTGTTCCTCCACGAGTTCATAAACGGCTTCCTTCACGTCAGCAACCACATCGTGCTTCGGATTTTCAAATTGGGAGCCAATCCGTTCGGCAACCTTTTTGATCACCTTGACACTTTCTTCTAACGAAGGGGCTGGTTCACTTTCGATGACATCTGTTGAAAAATATAAGCGTTTCTCCCCAGAGAAGGGATATTTCTTCTCGATGAGTTCAAAGCTCAAATTATCCAAATTTACGGTTAAGCCTTCGTCGGCCTTTTGGGTCTTGCCAGAAAGAATCGCTCTGTGTAAAATCAGCTCATTGTTTAAGCCGGCTTCGTTGGAGTCTACCAGATGGGTATAGCCTTCGTGATAGTTAACCTTCAAAAAGGCAATGTACAGCTGGGTGTCTTGTTCATACAGCGCCACAAATACATCGGCGCTAGGCGCTTCTTCACTTTCCTGATAGGCATTGTACCAGCGCTCCACGATTTTCTCACTGGATGGTAAAAAGTCGTGCTGAGCCTGACGACTAAGCTGGGCAAATTCAGAGTCCTCGGCTAAAATACCTGTTTTGGTTTGGGCCGATGACAGCTTTTGAATTTTTTTAATCAAGTATTCGCGAACGAATTCTTTAGTCAAATCCAGCTCCTGTTGGCTGTAAATGGGATTACCGGTTTCCCGGTCAATAATATGCAATGCTGCTTTTTTTAAATAGATATCCATGCTTTTCCTACTTCCTAATTGCTGACTTAGTCATCATACACAAGAAACAGGAAAATTGGCAAGTTTTATTTTTGAGAGACCAAAATACCATCTTCCATGCGGTAAATTTGATCACTCCACTGGGTCATTCGTTCATCATGGGTCACCATCACGATTGCCTTGTTGCGGCTATGGGCTTCTTTAGCCAATAGTTTTACTACATCAAAGGCATGATCGGAATCCAGGCTGGCAGTAGGTTCGTCCGCCAAGATCAAGCTAGGATCATTAAACAGCGAACGGGCAATCGCTACCCGCTGGCGTTCCCCACCAGATAAGGCCTTAGGAAATTGTTCTCGCAGCTCCCAAATATCAAGTGATTTTAACAGGTCTTCAATTTTATCCTGATTCTTTTGCTTTTCAATCCGTTCGACTAACTCGAATTGTTCCTGCACTTTAAGAAAAGGAATCAAATTAGAGCTTTGCAGGATAAAGCCGATTTCTTTGAATCGCGCTTTCGAACGTTCCTTTTCTCCCATGTGGGTAAAGTCTTGTCCATTGATCTCAATCGTTCCGCTAGTCGGTGTTTGCAGACCGCCGGCAATCGTTAAAAAGGTACTTTTTCCTGATCCAGAGGGTCCGATGATACTGATAAATTCACCGCCATGGACAGTGAAGTTGATGCCTTTTAGAGCCGTCACTTCTGTATGTCCTTGTCCGAACTTCTTCACGGTATCCTTCATGACTAAAATTTCGTTATCCATCTTATTCTCCTCCAATCGCGGTAACAGGATCGACCTTGGTCACAGTGCGAATGGAGAACAAACCGCCCACCATTGCTACAAGTACTAGAACGATACTGTAAATGCCCCACTCCAGCCAATCAACTGCAAAAGGCATGGCGTCTGGTAATACTAGACTCGTCAACTCACTAAACAGTACGGCTAATGCGACACCGACAATACCGACGATTAAGGATTGAGCCAAAATCGAACGAACCAAATAGCCGGTGGAAACGCCTTGTGCCTTCATAACACCAAAAATGGCCGTCTTTTGCAGAGTCATTACATACATGAAAATCCCAATGATGGCTGCAACAACTACAAACAAGAAGTAGATCATGGCATCCAGAGTTAATTTTTCAGGCTTATAGCCAGGTAGACTTTCCACAAAGTCATTGCTGGTTAGTTTTTGCATTTGCTTTTGACCATCGTTAGTGGTGATGGAGACTTGGCTAGGTGTTTCGTCTTTGACCACTACCGCACTGATTGGTTTTTGATCCTCACTGGCAAAAGGCTGAGCGCCATATTTCAACCCAGTGTAGCCATCCAAGTTCATATAAACAACCGGTGCGATCATGTAAGTTGTTGCTGGAACAATACCAACAATCTTGAATTCTTTTCCGGCGCCCAGTTTCACGGTTTGATTCAACTTAAAGCCGTCGTTTTCCAAGTTTTCTGAGATCACAATTTCGTCAGCGGCTTTAACGGAACGGCCGTCTTTGATTTTCGGTACGATAAAGCTGTCACTGTTTGCGCCAAAAATCGAAACGTTGGTTTTAGCATTACTATTGCTGCGCTCCATTGCTGATGAAAAAATTCCTACGGCTGTCTTATCCGAAGCTTTTACTCGATCCACATCACTGCGGGTCAATTGAGAAGCACTGGCAACTTTATTGCTGTCTTCGGATAAAATGACTGTTTTTGCCTGCCAGTCATCCACCGCTTGACGATTTCCTTGAGCCAATCCATTGGCTAATCCTGATAATATAAAGACTACATAGGCTACTAAAAACATGATGCCGATGATTAGTCCATAACGCAATTTTGAATAGCGTATTTCCTTCCATGCTAAATACATAAGGGATCTTCCTTTCTTTTACTTGTGCTATCTTACTCCCTTAGTGACACAATGTCACTTGATTTGCTCATGTGCTATACTAATAAAAAAGACTCCCTATTTTAGCCAATTGTTTATGCTGAAAAGAACAGAATTCCTTTAAGAAAAAGAATAAAAAGAAGCTATTTATCAAAATCGTGGTATGATACTTTCGTACAAGACAGGAGGAATCGCTTTGCCTAAGTCAACCTTTAATAATCTGCCAGCTGAACGGCAACAGCAGATTCGTGAACTGCTGCTGACCATTTTCTATGAGAAACCTGTCAGCCAGGTGAAGGTGAGTGAAATTGTGGCTGCATTGCAAATGTCCCGTGGTATTTTTTATAAATATTTTGAGGATTTGAACGATGCCTATGACTATATCATTCGCTATTATGCCGGCAAGGTTCACGGGGAAATTATTGAATATATCACTCATCATGAAGGAGATTTCTTCAAGGGAATCGAAGAATTTTTACTGCTGGCTGCTGGACTGAAGCCAGATGAGCTGCGCTATCGTGAGGTAGTGCTGCTGACTAAGAACAGCTATTTGTTCTCTTACCGCAATGAGGTGTCTCACGGATTAGAACTGTGGCAGGAAATTTTGGATAAGAATCAATTTGCCATTGACTCTCAAGAAGAAAGTATCAGCTTTTTGTACTTTTCTATGAAGCTGGTCATTGAATCCTTAACCGATCTACTGGCGAATCACTGGACAGAAGAGCAGCTGGTGAAGGATTTCCGTTTTAAGGCTCGCTGGCTGACGGAAGGGTTAAAAAAAGAAGACTTGCAAAAGGGGTAAACCACACACCCTTTTCGCAAGTCTTTTTCAATTAATTTATTTGTATGAATAGCATAATTAAACCATCACTTGATAAACCAATACTGCAATCACCGCTCCAAGCATTGGCCCAACAATTGGTACCCATGAATAAGCCCAATCAGAACCGCCTTTATTGGCTATTGGTAAAATGGCATGAGCAATTCGTGGCCCTAAATCCCGAGCCGGATTAATGGCATACCCAGTCGGTCCGCCTAGTGATAGACCAATGGCTAGGATCAAACCACCAACTGCTAAAACATTTACACCGCCAGCAAATTCATTTTGCGTAAAGGCTAGTAGTCCTAGGACTAAAATAAAGGTTCCTAAGATTTCGGTCATCACGTTTGCGGGATAATTGCGAATCGCTGGTGCGGTAGCAAAGGTTCCCAAAATAGCATCTTGGTCCTCTGTCACTGCCCAGTGCGGCAGGTATGCTAACCAAATTAATACAGCCCCGACAATCGCCCCTAGCATTTGAGCAATTATGAATGGAAAGACTAATCCAACTTCCAAATTACCAGTCATTGCCATAGCTACAGTAACCGCCGGATTTAAATGGGCAGGCCCCATAAATCCAGAAATGTACGCGGCCATTGCAACACCCATTGCCCAGCCAAAAGCAATAACAATCCAACCAGAACCTTGCGCTTTACTTTTGTTCAAATTGACTGCCGCACAGACTCCGCTCCCTAACACGATCAGAATCATTGTACCAATAAATTCACCGAAAATTGCTGCCATATCTCCTGTCATTTAGTTCACCCCTTCTTTCAATTCTGCCAAATCAGATTCGGCCACCACTGCATCCAATTCTTCCTGTTGTCTTTGTTTTTCTGCTTCATCCCAAGATAGATAGTCAGCCATTGCATCAACTACTGGCTGTCTTAATTCATCCAATGTGTCTCGTTCAAACAAAATATGATTCGTTCGGCGCATCAGATAATCAGCCGGTGTCAGAATCATTTCTGATTCCAGTGCATAACGCAAACGGCCAGATTCTGCTGCTGACAAGCCAGGGAATGGTTCCTCCTGAGCCAGTTTGAAAACTTCTTGCGCATTGGTTCCATAGAAATCGGCGATGTAGCGAGCCTCTTCTTCTGGCAAACCTGCTGAAACACCTTGCTTAGTCAGCATTTCTACATGTTCATTCACTTGCGTTGGGTCAAAGTGACCACCAGAAACCGGGTAATGCTGAGAATCAATTACTTCAATGTCCTGATTGTATTCATCCTTCAGGAGCTGCTGAATCAGTTTCATGGCTCCATTTGCCATCTTGCGATAATCAGTAATTTTCCCGCCAGATAAAGTTATTAAGCCATCCTCCTCTCGTTCCAAAGAGCTGCCGCGGGAAACTTGCGACGGGGACAGTTCTTTTTCTGCCCGGCTGCTCTCTAGATTGTTTAACACGTGCTCTACATCACCGCGAGATGCTTGATCGGCTTTGTAGCGTGAGACCACATCAATTACTTCATCAAAACTCTTTTCTGAAATTGAACCATTGTCGCCGCCATTGTAATCCGAACCTGCATTGCCGGTAAGCAGCGGTCGCAATCCAGCCCAGCTTGATTCAATATCATTTAAGGTTAAGTTCGCTTCAGGATAACGATGATTGATTACATCCAACAGGTAATCTACATCCTCTTGTGTTACCTTTGGATCTTCATAATCACCTGTATAATCCGTATCTGTTGTTCCAAAGTAGGTTTTATTTTCTCGCGGAATAGCAAAGACCATTCGGCCATCTTGTTTGCCGGTATCAAAATAGGTTGGTTGCGGAACTGGCAGTTTTTCACGATCTACTACTAAGTGAACCCCTTTAGTTGGACGCATTTTAGGTACTGCTGCCCGTTTGAAGTTCAGATTACGCACCTTATCTACCCAAGGACCGCTTGTATTAATGACTAATTTTGCCCGAATTTCAATCGTTTCGCCAGTTAGTAAATCGCGGGCCTTCACACCGACAATTTTTTCTTTTTCGTATAAGAAGCCTACTGCTTTCATTTTGCTGACCATATAGCCGCCGTCATCAGCTGCTTGCTTGATATTTTCAATCACTAGTCGTGAATCATTGTTGCGGAAATCTAGGTAAACGCCCGCCCCCTGCAGTCCTTCTTTTTTCAAATAGGGTTCCCGCTTCAGCACTTCCTCTGGGTCAATCACGTAATTTTCAAAAGAGGTACCATTAACATGAGCCAGTTGATCATACAGGTCCATCGCGATTTTTACTGAGAACATGTTGTAGGTTGTTGGGCCTTCGTCGTCATAAATTGGCAACAGCATTGGATCAGGCTTAGGAATATGAGGAGCAATTCCTTGAATAACAGCTCGCTCAGTTACTGTATCTGCTACCACCTCGACATCAAAATTTTTCAAATAGCGAATGCCGCCATGTACCAGCTTCGTTGAACGTGAAGACGTGCCTTCAGAAAAATCCTGCATTTCTATTAAGCCCGTTTTTACACCAGAAGCGGCAGCCTGCAAGGCCACCCCTGCTCCGGTTATTCCTCCGCCAATAATCAGCAGATCTAATTCTTCTTGTTGCATTGCTTGAATGGTTTCTTTTCGTGTATGAATTGAGAATGCCATGCTCTACGCTTCCTTTCTTATTTGAACGCTTGTGTTGCTGCGACGGCCTTCTTCCAACCGTTGTAAAGTTTTTCTCGTTCGTCTTCCTGCATCTTGCTTTCAAAAATCTTGCCGGCTTCATAGAACTCGCGAATTTCATCCGTGTCTTTCCAATAGCCAACCGCTAACCCTGCTAAAAATGCTGCTCCTAAAGCGGTGGTTTCTAGGTTTTGTGCTCGTTGAATAGGTGTATCTAAAATATCCGACTGAAACTGCATTAAGTATTCATTCTTGGCTGCTCCGCCATCCACCTTCAGTACGGGAATCTTGATTCCTGTATCCTGCTGCATCGTATCAACAATGTCGCGAACCTGGTATGCGATGGATTGCAAAGTAGCTTTAATAATATCGTCGCGAGTAGTTCCGCGAGTCAAGCCGAACATGGAACCTCGAGCTTCCTGATCCCAATAGGGTGCTCCTAGACCAACAAAGGCTGGTACCACATATACTTCGTTGTGATTTTTCGAACGCTTCGCTGCATCTTCTGATTCGCTGGCCTTCTTCATCATCTTCAAGCCATCCCGCAGCCATTGAATGGAGGAACCGGCAACGAAAATACTGCCCTCCAATGCATAGTAAATCTTGCCATTAATCCCATAGCCGATGGTCGTCAATAAATTGTTTTTCGACAGTTGAGGCGTTTCCCCCGTATTCATTACAATAAAGGAACCCGTCCCATAAGTATTTTTCACCATCCCTGGTTCAAAAGCCATTTGACCAAATAAGGCTGCCTGCTGATCGCCAGCCATTCCACTGATAGGCACTTCTGCTCCAAAGAAATGATAGCTCTGAGTGTGGCCATAAATTTCTGAATTGGAGCGGGCTTCTGGTAACATGGAACGAGGAATCTTTAATAAGTCCAAAATTTCTTGATCCCAATCCAGCTCGTTGATGTTGAAAAGCATCGTTCGGCTGGCATTAGAATAATCAGTCACATGAGCACCACCATCCGTTAACTTCCAAGTTAGCCAAGTATCGATGGTTCCAAATAATAATTCGCCTTTTTCCGCTCTTTCTTGTGCCCCATCTACGTGATCTAGAATCCAGCGAATCTTGGTAGCAGAGAAATAGGCATCAATAATTAAGCCTGTTTTCTCATGAATAAAATCGCTGTACCCGTCTTCTTTTAATTTGTTCGCTAACGGTGCTGACTGGCGAGATTGCCACACCACCGCATGATAGATTGGATGTCCGGTTTCTTTGTCCCAGATTACGGTTGTTTCTCGCTGATTGGTAATTCCAATACCTACAACCTGATCCGGTTTAATCCCCGATTCAATAAAAGCCCCAGCAATGACCGACTGCACTGAATTCCAAATTTCGTTCGCATCATGCTCCACCCAGCCGTCTTTCGGAAAGTATTGAGCAAATTCCTTTTGCGAGCTGCCGATTTGGCGACCTTTTTTATCATAAATAATTGCCCGTGAGCTGGTGGTTCCTTGGTCAATCGCCATAATGTAAGTTTCTGCTGTCATCATGTTTCCCCCTTATAATTTGCAACCGTTTTCTTTCAACTGTATTTATCATACAACGCTTTCAAAAATGCAAACTGTCAAAATCAAGCAAATTTTTATTTTCTATGATAGTTTTGACTAAGACAGCTACAGCCTCAAGGTATTGAGACCGCTTAAAAAAATTAGACATTGGTCTTTTTTAAACGGTCAATCCACCCTTTGATCGTTTCAAGATCATAAGCAGAAGCAAATTCTGAGAGACGGTAAATTAACGGCTGGCCAATATAAGCCTGCTGCTTTGCGCGATTTGTCAGGATCATATCGTAGCTGCGGTCGGCCTGATAAACCTCGATTTGGACCCCGATGATTGGTCGCAATGCAGCAATTAACAGCTGATAAAAGGGCTCTTTCCAAACACCTGTCAAATCAATCCCGATTTTGACATTGTCCATCAAATAAAAATCAATCATCGACAGCACACTAGCATAGTTTTGCGGCAGACTTAAATGCAGGCCATTGATTGGATTAAAGGGTTGCTTCATTTGCTTTAGCGCAAGCTCTGTCAGCTGATCGATTAACTGGCTAAGAGCTGAGCCCAGCAAACGCTTTTGCTGATTCAGCAGGTGATCACGCTGGTATTGTTCTATTTTCCCTTGAAAAAAGTAAAGCTCATTATGTATGCGCGCCAGATGATAGCCGATTTTCTTTTCCATTTCAATCGGAAGTCTTCGCGGCCGATAATGCAGCAGCAATGTTTCTCGCACATACACGTCTACAACAGCAGTGGGCAGCTTTTTGCTGCGCAACAATTCAAAATGATAGGCATCGTCTTCTTCCAACAGATAGTTAGAAACAAAAAACGCATAGAAAATCATACTTTCGCTTTGAGTAACCTCCAGCGATGTCCGACTAAAATACAGGGTTACAACGTGATCAATCTTCTTATAAAGCGCATTTTCTAAAAATGGCCGTATTTGTTGTTGAATTTTTTTGTTTTGCGTTTTCTTAACCATCAACCGCTTACGGGTAATGCCTAGCCAACGGGAAATTTTTACTACAGCCTCTTGAGAGAAACGCGTTTCTAAGACTTGCTCCAGGGCATGAATAAAGCTTTGATTTTCCGAGGTTATTTGCATGTAAGCCGGTAACTTATTCGGTAAAAAACGATAGACTTGATCATAAAAATAGCGAATCTGGGCTTCTTCTCCTTGCCACTGACCATTTTTAATCTGCAATCCAAATTCGGCCAGTAACCGATTCAGCTCTTTGATCTTGCGAAAAATAGATGACTCGCTAACCATAAACTCATTGACCAGCTGTACAATCGTAAACTCCTTGTGCTGCAATAAAAAGTCTAAGATTTGAAAATGGATACTCTCAGCAGTAAACAGCTCCACTACGTCCATCAAATTGTATGCTGCCGGCAGCTCCACTACTAGGTCGCTTCCCTCATACAACAGCTTTAAGGGGATTTGCGACACTTGACATACATATTCCAAGTCACTAACATACTGTTCAAAGGCGTTGCGGGACAACCCCACCACCTTACGCAAGTCGGCAGCGGAAACACGTCCTCCTTGCAGAATCAGTTGCCGTAAAATCATCAGCTGCAGTTGCTCTTTTTTCTCTAACAACTGTTCAATCCTCATACGGATCCTCGATTCTAGCCATCAAGGGCTGAGGAAGATTAAGCGCCGGATGGAAAAATTCCTCACTTTGCTGCAGCTGCTGGATCGTTTGCTTTAAGCGAATGGCCTCTGCAAAACGATTTAGAATTTCCAGTACAGGAGCTGTGCTTACTATTTGAGCTCCAACCAGCTGGTGAGTTTGCTCATCAACCAGTAATTTGATTCGTTGTTTTTCCTTAGTGAAAAGATTGATCGGCAGCTCCAAGGTTTGGGTTCTTAAGGGTGCAGAATAAAAGATCCCTTCACTTTCAGTTAAACCCGTACTGCCTAAATAATAACCAAATAAATAATTGCCGATTGTTCGCAGAGTTCCAGAATCTTCTTCTTTTAGCCCCGCTAAATTAGCTGCTGCCAGCTTAGCCGTGCGGATCGCGTTGTTAACTAAAGAAATATACATCGCCTCACCAGTCGGCTGAAAAATCACCTGTACAGCATCCCCTACTGCGAAAACATTGGGACGGCTGGTCTGCATCCAGCGATCCACCTGAATTGTTCCATCATCATTGAGGTTCAAGGTGTCGTCCCATAAGCTATTGTCAGGACGTGTACTAGTAGCTACTAACACTAGATCAACCGTTTCCTGCTCGTTGGCAGTAATCAATGTTACTTGATCGTTTTTTTCCTGCAGCTCTTGTACATAGGCATTCAAGTGCAGCTGTACACCGGCCGCGGCAGCTGATTTGGTCAGTGGTGCTGCCATCTCAGCATCCAAATAACGAAAGAGCAGCTGCGAACTGCTTTCAAATAAATGGACCTGTTTGTTTGCATGGATTAAGCCCTCAGACAGCTCCAAGCCCACCTGACCACCGCCAATTACCGCGATCTTTTGAACCGTGGGCAGCCATTCCAGCAATACTTCGGCTTCACTTTTTTTCTTAAAACGCAAAATACGTGACGGAGCTTCTCCAGCTTCACCGCCATAACGGGAATATTGACCTGAACCGGTTGCAATAATTAACCGATCATAGGAAACGATTTCATTGTCAGCCAACTGTAATTGGTTGCCCTCCATTAATCCGACGACAGCTCGATTGCAGCGTACATCAATTTGATATTCCTCCTGCAACTGCCGTGCGGACATCCAAGACAGCTGATCCAGATTTGTAATTTTCCCCTGCAGCAGCAAGGACAAGCTTCCAGAAATATACCCAATCTCCGACTGCTTTTCCAATAACACAATTTCAGCTTGTGGATAATATGTGCGGCTAGTAATGGCTGCCTGTATCCCTGCAAACGAACCACCAATAATGACGATCTTCATCTAGCATTTCCCCATTTCTGCTTCTATATTTATGATACCATGAGAAATAAAAATCGCCCATGTAAAACCCTTTATCATTAGATAAGAAAAGAAGGGGGATTTTAACGTGTATTGTATTAGTTATTTCTCTCATTTTTTTCAATAATAGAATTTGAATAAAAATTTTTGATATACTAGTAGTATCAAGAAAAAGGACGGAGAGTTAGAATGAAAAAGTTATTTATCAAAGGAGCATTTTTAGTGGGCATGTTAGCAGCAACATCTTTTTCAGCACATAGTGAAGCTGCAACCACGGATATGCATCGTGTGTACAATCCAAATAGTGGGGAACACTTTTACACACAAAATGGTGTAGAAAAGGATATCTTAGTAAAAGCAGGTTGGAGATATGAAGGTGTAGGCTGGTTTGCACCTCAATCTGGTAATCCTGTTTATCGTGTCTATAATGCAAATGCTGGAGACCATCATTATACAGTTGACTGGAATGAAAAAGAAGCTCTTGTCAAAGTTGGATGGAAATACGAAGGTATAGGCTGGTATTCTGATGCTAAAAAGACAATTCCTCTTTACCGTGCCTATAACCCAAATGCTAAAGCAGGCAGCCATAATTACACAGTGAACGCTAATGAACAAAAGATGCTACTAAGTGCAGGTTGGAGAGAGGAAGGAATTGCTTGGTACGGTACAAATCGAGACTCAACTGATCCAATAGCAATTAGTCCAATAGGGAACAGCGGCGTTTTTGTATTAACTTCAAATGAAGCCCATGCTGCTGTTATTGCCTTTTTGACTGATCAAAATTCTCCATGGTATAGCGCTAATGGTATTAATGGAAACAAAAATCACGCTTGGCTTGGAAAAATCCGAGAAGTCCAGATGTCCGATGGTTCTACAAGATATACTGTAGACTTCATTTTATATGATAAAGAAAATAATGTAGAAGTTAAATAATAAAAATGAAAATACTGAATCAAACTTTGAATTAAACGAGAAAACCACCGGAGAATAAATTCTGCAAAATTCTCCGGTGAAGTTGGTTATTCATTGGATTTTAAGGCATCAATCATGTTAATATGCTTCAGCTTGCGATGAGTGACTGCCATAACAATCAAGGTAAAGACAATCGTCAGTCCACCGGAAATGACATAGGCCGTCCAGTGAATGACAAGTGGAAAAATGACATTTTCCATTGAAGCCTGCCGCAGGATAAAGGCGGTCAGCACATAGCCGACACCGTAACCAACCACGATTCCCAGTAACGTGAAAATCACGTTTTCCCGAAAAATATACATGGTGACTTCCTTGTCAAAGAAGCCCAGCACCTTAATTGTCGACAGCTCGCGAATACGTTCTGAAACATTGATATTGGTTAAGTTGTACAATACAACAAAAGCCAATAAACCCGACAAGACCACGAAAATCAATACAATGGCATCTAAATTAGCCATGGAATCCTCTTGAGCTTGTATCTGCTGTGATACAAAGGAGGTGTTTACCACATGGCCGCTCGCCAGCAGATCCTCTGACAGCTGATTCTCCTGTGCTTCAGTCATTTTTCCAGTTTGCAGGAAATAGGCATTCGGCTGATAACGCTCTTTTGTCACTTGCTGATAGTATTCCCGAGACAGGTACAAAAAGCTGCCCAAATAATTTTCAACAATGTGACTGATTTTCAGTTGAATTGGCTGCTGCTGACTATCATAAATCGTCACGCTGTCACCTTCACTTAGATCAAAAAGTTCAGCCAGCTTCTCAGTAATCGCCGCTCCTTGGTCATCCAGCTGAACCCTTTGTCCTTCCAGATTCGTTAGATGAACATAGTCAGCAAACTTTTTATTATCTTGCGGTACCATCATTGTCAGCTGCTGAGTTCCCTGACCGCTTTGGCGCATTTCAACAGCTTCATTAAAGCTAGGCAAAGAAGCTGTTACTTGTCCGTCTTGATCAAATACTGTTTCAACCGTTTGTCGATCAGCTGGATTATCCGCATCATCGGATAGGGTGACGATTCCTTGATAATCAATGATTGGTCCAAATTGTTTAGCAGTAACTGAGCTTAATGAATCCTTCAGACCCACTCCGGCAACCATCAAACCGGCACAACCGGAAATTCCGATAATCGCCATCACCATCCGAGACTTGTAGCGTAAAAGGTTGCGGTAGCTGACCTTTTGATTAAAGCTCAAACGGGACCATAACGGCTTAATGTATTCCAAAAAGATTCGTTTTCCCGGCTTTGGCGCTTTAGGCTGCAGCAGCTGAGCTGGTTTTTCTCTCAAATCCTTCATGAGAACCAGTAAGGCTGATCCTAAACTAGCTATCACAAAAGCAATCGCTGCCTGAATAATCGGACGTGGTAAATAATAAACATGCACCTGATCAAAGTTGTAGCGTTCACTGGACAAGGCGAAAATAATTCGCGGCAAGGCCTCTGTTCCAGTCACGCTTCCTAATAAAATCCCAAGTGCTGCAGCAGATAAGGCATAGATGAAATACTTTTTAGAAATCTCAAACTTGCTGTAGCCTAAAGCCTTCAAAGTACCAATCTCCCGGCGATTTTCTTCAACCATCCGAGTCATGGTGGTGAAGGTAATCAAGGCCGCTATAAAGAAAAAGAAGACTGGAAATACGTTGGCAATCGCTGCAATTCGTTCCGAAAGGTCACCGTATTCTTGGAAACCAGGATTATCAGAGCGCAGATGGAAAGAATAGCTGGGCTCCTTCAAGTCCGCCAAGGTTTGTTCCTGTTCCTCAATTTTGGATTGAGCCTCCGTCAACTGCTGGCGGTTTTCTGTCAGTTGTATTTGAGCTGCTGATAATTGTGCCCGTTGTTCAGCTGGCAGCTGTGCTGCAAAGGCCTGCTGCTGGTCCAGCTGTGCTTGAGCTTGGTCCAGCTCTGCTAATCCATCACTTACTTTGGTTTTTTCTGGATCTATTTCAGCCTGCGCGTCGGAGCGGATTTCTGTCAGCCGTTCTTGCGGACGCTCAACAAAAAGTTTCTCCAGGTCTTTTCGATTATCTTCCATGATGTCTTCGTACTCACTGCCATAGGTTTCCAGTCCTTGAGTATTCTTGAAGGTTAGATAGAAAATACCATAGACGTCAGCTTTGAACTGGGCTTTCGGCACGTAAGCAAAATAACTTACCTGTCCGTTGCCAACGTTAGAAAGTCCCCGTTCACTCGTGCCGATAAAAATCGGTGAATTAGCAAAACCGACAATTTTGTAGCTGTTTGTCTTCAGTTGATCCTTGTCATCTATTTTATACGTGTCATTTAGCTGATAGCCATCGTCTTTGGCTTTGGTATCCAATACAATTTCATTGTTTTTCTCGGGTAAACGGCCTTCAGTTACAACTAATTGATTTTGTTTTTGCTGCGGATCGTAGGAGAAGACTTGAACAACTTCATTTTTGTCTGGATTGGCGTAAAAGAACTGATAGCCAAGCTCAACCTTGGCCCCTTCAAGCTTTTTCGCCTGAGTCAGATCCTCCTCTGTCAGTCCGCCAGTAGATACGATCTGCAAATCCGACAGCTCGTGACGGTCTACATAACGACTGGCTGAGGAATTCAAAATTGGACCTGCTGCTTTGATTCCCACAAACAGCATCGTTCCTAATAAAATAATCAAGATAATCGCGATAAAACGGCCCTTCGAATAGGCTATTTCCCGCAGACTGGCTTTTAAGTAGGTTTTATTTTTCATACGCTCTCCCCTACCATGTAATCTCATCAATTGAAATAGGATGTTCATTGACCTCAACCGAACGTACCTTGGCATCATTGATGCGAATCACTCGGTCAGCCATTGGAGCCAACGCTGAATTATGGGTAATAATTAAGACGGTGTTGCCTTGAACGCGGCTGGCATTTTGCAAGAGCTTGAGGATTTGCTTACCCGTCTCAAAATCCAGTGCTCCAGTTGGTTCGTCACACAAAAGCAGCTTCGGATTTTTAGCTAAAGCTCGAGCAATCGAAACCCTTTGCTGTTCACCGCCAGACAATTGCGCTGGAAAATTGTTCAAGCGATGATCCAACCCTACCTGCTTCAAGACCTCCTCAGGATCTAGTGCTTTAGGAGAAACCTCGGTTGCCAGCTCAACATTTTCTTTTGTCGTTAAATTCGGCACTAAATTATAAAATTGAAAAACAAATCCCACATCTTCACGGCGATAGGCAGTCAATTGTTTATCATTAAACTGAGCTATATCGGTGCCGTCAATTAAAATCTTACCCTCGTCTGGTGCATCCATGCCGCCTAAAATATTTAATACGGTAGATTTTCCGGCACCACTAGGACCTAAAATCACGGCTAGCTCCCCTTTTTTTATGTTAAAGGACAGATCGTCATTAGCTGTAATGACAGATTCTCCCATTTTATAACGTTTGGATACATGTTGGACTTCTACATAATTCACTTTATGACCTCCATTAATTGAACAGCTGTTGCTTTTTTAGTCTGTTGTTAGTATACTAGGCAACATTCCAAAGGACAAGAAACAAAACTAAAATGCCTGTCATTAAAGCGACAGTTTTAATTGAAATGTTGAAAGAAAGCAGGAGAAAAGATGGTAGGAATAGCCAATAATCGGCGCACGATTTATACGAAAAATTCTATTCGGGAAGCCTTTTTAACCTTGTTAACACAAAAAGACTTAGAAAAAATCACTGTAAAAGAAATTACTCAGCTAGCCGATATTAATCGAGGGACCTTTTACAAATATTATAAAGATGCCTTTGATCTGCTGCAGAAGATTGAAGAAGAAACTATGGAGGATTTGTTGGCGGATATTCAGTTAAACAGTCAGCCAATTGAAAAATGGTTGACCACTCTGCTGCAAAAAATTCAGCAGCGGCCAGAGGTACGTATTCTGGTGCTGGGCAATCATCAAAGCAATTTCTTATCGCCCTTGTTGGAGCGGATTAAACCAGAAGCCTTCCAGCATTTTTCCCAGTATTTTCCAGAAGCTTCAACGGTAGAAAAAGAGCTCTATTTGTCCTATTTTGTCGAAGGCTCAGTGGGCTTAATTGTTCGCTGGCTAAGAGATTATGAAAGTATGAGTGCTGCGGCTATCAGCAAACTGCTATTGAATGTTTTCAAGACTGAGATCTACTAAAAAACGGCTCCCACTTTGATTGTGGGAAGCCGTTTTTAATTTAGCAATTCTTTTAATTTCGCCTGGGCATCCGCATCTTCAGAAACAGCGAAGGTTTTAGTGGGACCGTATTGTCCTTTGGTACCATCATCTTCCAGTTCGCCAATCAGGTCTCTGTCTGTTTCATGATCCGGCATATAGGTACCTTCATATACTTTGCCATTATCACCTAATAGATAAATATGGACTGGTTGACTTCGATCCAAATTAATATGGTAACTATCAGCTATGGTCCCGTTCTCTGCTTTTTGATCCAAGCCTACCGTGCCATCTTTAGAAGTGTAAAATACACAGCCACCAATAATGTGAGTTTTAAATGCTGCCGCACCTGGGTTTCTGTTGTCCTGCAATTGAACATCACCATCTGGAGTCTGAGCATACCAATCACCCATACCAGCAGCTCCGTGTGTAAAGTATTGGCTGGATATTGCCATACCACCCAGTTCAGCACGCTGAATCGCCCAGTCTAAAAAGGCTTGATTGATTTCAACTTGAGAAAGCTGTTTCTTAGCTTGTCCCGAAGATTGATAGCCTTTCGTATTGGCAACAATCGCTGCAAAGCCATTTTTTACATCCTGGTTTTCCGTTTCATCAAAGTACAATAAATTTTCATTATTTCCTTGATTTTGCATGGTCACATAAACCTTTGGCTGACCATTATCAATGATAAACAGGTAGAGATGCTTATCCAGATAGCCGCCATGAGCAGCATCAGAATAAACAGCTACTAAATGGCGCCCTTGCTTACTAGTAACTTCCTTAGTTAAAGAAAGGTTCGCTTGCTTTCCATCAAGCGCAGCCCGAGCAATTACGTCGTTAGGAATACTCATGCCGTAAAAATCACCAATTGCTCCATTCGAATAGTTTTCATACTTCTGACCCATAGCTGAGCCCCATTGTGCCATAAAACCTTCCAAGGCCTGGCCTTTTTCTTGATTCCACAAGCTCGTTGATTGAACAGTCGTATCAGAGGTTGCCGTTGATTCTTCAGTAGACTCCTTTTCGCTGCCCCATTGCTCCCGTTGTTTGGAGCGAGCCGCTTGATAGACCTCTTCCAGTTCTTTATGAACAATCACATTCTTGCTCTTCCGCAAGTCCGAAGAGCCTAGACGCTCGATCACTTTACGATAGTTCTCTTGGTCAATTAATTTATTGACTGTAATTAATAAGTTTACCCCTGCCTTATCATCTTCGACCGATTGCTTATCCTGCTTGGTTTCCACCGCCAACGCTTGATCGTACGCCTCAATTGCTTCAGGATATTTCTGCTCCTTAACCAGCTTTTCTGCCTGCTGTACATGCTTATCAAAGGTCGCTTCGTCAGTTGTATTTGTTTGCTTGCTGCAGCCTGTTACTATAAAAAACAGACATGCGACAAGGCCAATCCACTTTCGCATATTCTCGCCTCCCACCCTATTCTCTCAAAAAGGTGAAAGGAAAACAATCAAAAAAAGAAAGCCGCTAGGGCCTTCTTTAGTGGATTAATTTTTAAAGGAATGAATCGGTGCCGGAATCCGTCCGCCACGGGCTACAAAGTCAGCTGATCCAGCCGGATTTACCTTCATAACCGGTGCACGACCCAACAAACCGCCGAACTCAACGGTGTCGCCTATTTTAGTACCGGCTGCTGGAATAATTCGAACAGCCGTCGTTTTGTGGTTGATAACCCCAATCGCTGCTTCATCTGCAATCATAGCAGAGATGCTGGCTGCTGGTGTATCGCCAGGAATAGCAATCATATCCAAACCAACGGAACAAATCGCTGTCATTGCTTCTAATTTTTCAATATTCAAGGAACCATTGTTTACTGCATCAATCATACCAGCATCCTCAGAAACTGGAATGAATGCGCCCGATAATCCGCCAACATGGTTGCAGGCCATTACCCCGCCTTTTTTCACTGCATCGTTCAACAGTGCCAAAGCAGCAGTTGTTCCGTGTGTCCCAACTGTTTCCAGACCCATTTCTTCCAATACGTGAGCAACTGAATCACCAACAGCAGGTGTTGGTGCCAAGGATAAATCAACAATTCCAAATGGAACATCCAAACGTTCAGAGGCTGCCCGACCAACTAATTGACCCATGCGGGTAATTTTGAAGGCCGTTTGCTTCACTACTTCAGCCACAACGTCAAAAGGTTCTCCTTTGACTTTTTCTAAGGCCCGTTTAACGACACCAGGTCCGCTCACGCCAACGTTAATTATACAGTCAGCTTCTCCGACGCCATGGAAAGCACCAGCCATAAATGGATTGTCCTCCACTGCATTGGCGAAGACTACTAATTTCGCACAGCCTAAGTCAGAAGCCGCTGCTGTTTCCTTAATGATCTCACCCATGTGTCTTACAGCATCCATGTTAATCCCCGCTTTGGTCGAACCGATATTAACTGATGAGCAGACAAAATCAGTCTCAGCCAAGGCCTGAGGAATTGAATCAATCAAAATTTTATCGCCTTTTTGGTAGCCTTTTTCAACTAACGCAGAGAATCCGCCGATAAAATCAACCCCGACTTCCTTTGCTGCACGGTCTAAGGTTTTCGCATATTTCACATAGTCAGTGTCTTCACTAGCCGCTGCGATGATCGCGATGGGTGTTACAGAAATACGTTTGTTGATAATCGGAATACCATACTCAGATTCAATGGACTGGCCGACCTGTACTAAGTTCTTTGCTTTAGTTGTAATTTTTTGATAGATTTTTTCACAGGCTTTTTCACTGTCGCTGTCAATACAATCTAACAATGAAATACCCATCGTAATCGTACGAATGTCTAGATTTTCTTCTTCAATCATTCGGATGGTTTCTAATATTTGATTGGTTTCCATGTAGCCCCTCCTGTTTTGGTTAAAAAATTCCTATAATTTGTGCATTGTGTCAAAAATTTCTTGATTTTGCACACTGATTTTGACTCCCAATGTTTTGCCTAATTGATGAAGCTCTTCACGGATATCATCAAATTCTTTGTTAGCACTGGTTAAATCAGTTAACATCATCATAGTAAAATAGTCATCCATGATTGTTTGAGATACATCTAAAATATTCACTTCAAGCTCAGCTAATTTTTGACTGACACCTGCGATAATTCCTACTTTGTCTTTTCCAATAACGGTAACGATGCCGCGCATAATAATCCCTCCAAATTGATTTTTCTCATTATAGCACAATCTTTAGAAAGAGATGAGGGAATCGTGAATCTTTTTTCATATTATTTACAGGAACGTTCGCCTTTTACATTTTCATTCAGCTGTTTTATTATAAAGGAAAGAATGGAGGCTGTACCATGGATTTACTTGACCAATTAATGAGCCATACTTCGGTTCGCAACTTTACTAAAGAAAAATTATCACCAGCAATCAAGAAGCAATTGATTTTGTCAGCCCAAAGCGGCAGCAGTTCCAATTTCATTCAGGCCTATTCCATTGTTGAAGTAACTGATCCACAAAAACTGGAAATCATTGAAGGCCTATCTAACTGCTTTGGTTATATCAAAGATGCCGGTGCCTTTTATGTTTTTGTAGCTGATTTAAATAAGCATGCTCAGATCCTAACCCAGCAGGAGCATTCTCTACAAGCTTTAAAAAATGAAGAAGCGTTCACCGTTTCCGTGGTAGACACAACAATTGCCGCTCAAACTATGAGTGTGTATGCTGAGTCGTTAGGCTTAGGTATTTGCTACATCGGCGGTATTCGCAACGATTTGTTTAAAATGGCAGAGCTGCTTGAGCTGCCTGAATATACTTTCCCATTGTTTGGCCTGTCAGTAGGCTATCCAGCGGAAAAAAATGAAGTGAAGCCGCGTTTGCCAATGCAGGATATTCAACATCTCGATCGTTATCAGCCGATGACAAAAGAACGAATTTCGGCCTATGATCAGCTGATGCAGGACTACTACGCACAACGTTCGTCTAATGCAGCTGATGCTGACTGGTCAAGAAAAATGTTGGCTCACTTTTATGAACCTCGGCGTCCACAAACAAAAGAATTCCTAAAAAAACAAGGCTTTTTATTCTAAGCCTTGTTTTTTCATCGGGATAAAACGAATTCCATTCACGGTTTGTTCTTCAGTCGTCTCCTTAAAGCCTAAGCGCCGATACACTGGAACCGCAAAAGGCGAAGAATTTACGGTCATCGTTTGTTCCCCCATTGCTGCAGAAGCTGCCTGATACAAGCTTCTGGCAATTCCTTGACGGTGATATGCCGGATCCACGAATAGTAATGAAATGTGAGCTGGAGGCCTGATCCCAATCACCCCAACGAGTTTATTTTTCTGTTGGCACCCCCACAATTTCAATTCTTGTGTTTCTATTCGACGTTTAGTTCCAGCCAAGCCAATGTACGCTTTGAACTCCTCAATGCCTTCTGGCGAATACTCCGGGGCTTCAAATTGACTAAACACCTGCCAAATCAACTCAACAGCTTCCTGGATTTCGTAATCAGCAGTCACTACCTTAATCATCCTTTGACCTACTCTTCTGGCACGATAGCAAAGGCTCTAACAGTAAAACCAGGAGCGGCTTTGATTTTAGGAACCCCTAGGAAAATTGCGCCGCCAGTTGCTGGCAGGTCTGATAGGTTGGTTAATACTTCGACTTGGAATTTATTTTGGGACAGCCAGTATAATTCACCGATTAAACCGCCATTTTTCGTACAATCCATTGAAGTATCCGTATCCAGTGTTTCATGTCCGATCGCGGTTACCTCGCGTTCTTCATGTAAAAACTTTAAAGCTTCCAAAGACCAGCCCGGAGTATGCGCCTGTCCATCCTCGTCAACATTATAAAATGAGTCGTGATCCTGCCAGCGTTTCGACCAGCCACTGGCAAAGGCTACAAAGCTGCCGGCGGGAATCTTGCCCTGCTGCTGTTCAAATTCTTCGATATCCGCTACTGTCAAACAATAGTCCGGATTCTCAGCTACAGCCGCTTCTTTATGCAGCACGATTAATGGTAAAATGAACTGCCGCATATCCAATTGTTCCAAATAATCCTTACCCGCCGCAAAGTGTATCGGTGCATCAATATGGGTCCCGTACTGGGTCACCACATGATATTCTTTAGCGAAAAATCCATCTTTTTCCAATGTACACAGGGTTTCTTCACTTAAGGGTTTAAAAGATTGAAAATAAGGAATTTCAGCTGAAACCGTGTGGGTCAAATCAATCCATTTTTGCTGCTGTAAAAAAGCAATACTTTCGGTAATTTTACTCATGGCACAACCTCCAACGTTTTATTTTAACGATACAAACAAAAGATAAGGCTGTCAATAGCGAATAAACCACAAAAAAATGCGTCCTTCATTTAAGAAGCACGCATTTTAGTAAGTATTTTTGACACTGATTAAGTACTGATTGACTGCCTTGCATAAAACTGATGTCATCGCCTAAGAGAGTTCTTATCTGTCAGCGTTTTGTTTTATTAACTAAAGGTATTCGTTAAAACAATTTTCCCTTTGGCGTGATGGGTTTCACTCAATTGATGGGCTTCTTTCACACCATCAGCTGTTAAAGGAAACGTTTCGCCAACGATACTTTGCAATTTTCCTTTTTGCAATAACTCAGCCAATTCCTGTAGCTGACCACCATCTGGATTTAACCAAATACTTTTAGCCAACAAGATATTGTATTCCTTAGCCAGCTCCAAAATTGGTGTGCCTACAATTGAAATCAACCGGCCGCTTTCTGGTTTTAAAACCTTAAAGCTTTTCGCTTGGATCTCGCCGCCCATTGTATCAAAGACTAAATCGATATCGCTTAAGACTTCTGAAAAATCAGTCGTGTGGTAATCAATCACTTGATCAGCCCCTAATTTCTTCAGCCATTCATGGTTCTTTGCACTAGCGGTAGTGATTACCTCAGCCCCAGCATTTTTAGCCAGCTGAATAGCAAACATACCTACCCCGCCAGCACCAGCATGGATTAAGACTTTTTCACCAGCCTTTAAATGACCATGGGTGAATAACGCTTGATAAGCAGTTAAACCTGCCAAGGGAACAGCCGCAGCTTCTTCAAAGGAAATATTTTCAGGCAATTTAGCCAACAGATGATCATCGACAATCGTGTAGTCGGCATAGGTTCCAAAACGGGTCGTTTCAGGTCGGGCAAAGACTTGATCTCCTACCTGCCAATCCTTTACTTGGTCCCCTACTTCTACGATTTCACCCGCAACATCCCAGCCTAAAATGATGGGGAATTCCCAAGGCATCATTTGACTTAAATATCCTTCACGCAGCTTCCAATCAATTGGATTGACTGAAGTTGCTTTAACCTTCACGATTACTTGATTCGCTTCTAATTCCGGCAGCTCCACTGTATCTTCTACTAATTGGTCGGCTCCGCCGTATTGATTTATCACAATTGCTCTAGTTTTCATTATGTATCCCTCCATCGTCCTCATTATAGAAGGTTTGCAGGAAAGAAGAAAACAATCTGCTTTAAGTGAATAGTTTAGAGTCCGTAAGGTATTGATTGGGATATTTTTCATTTAAATAGCGTAAATAAGCTAAGGCCTCATCCTTTGTTTCACTGATAGCAGTCAGCTTCTGGTAAAAAGTTGCTCGTTCATCCGAGGTAGCCTGCTTTTTATAGTAGCCCCACACATGTTCATAAGCATTGCGCATAGCTTTCGGATTAGCGGGAAGTTTTTGGATTCTTTGAAGACTTGCAACAAAGCTTTTTTCCTTCTCTTCATCCCATTGATTTCCTGAGAAAAGCTGACGTAAGCTTAAATATTCTGCTTGTGAGCGCGCCATTACATAGTATTTCCAACGAGCCCATTCCTGTTGTGCTTCCCGCTGATTCATGCCTCCACCTGCTTAGCAAAATAGTGTTGGCAGGCATAGATATAGTTCTCAATAAAGAAAGCAAAGGCCTCTTGAGAGATCGTCTGATCGAATTTCACCTGTGAAAACCCATGATAAGCCCCTGGAAAAACCTTTAAAGCAACTGGAATACCCACCGCCTTCAACTGAGCTGCATACTGCAGGGTTTCATCATAAAAAGGTTCAATATCCCCCACGTAGGTAACTGCTGGCGGCAGCCCTGTATAGTCTTTGGCTCGAGCAGGGGCGGCATAAATAGGAACGTCGGGTGAATCCTTCAGCTTACCTAAATATAAATCCCAAGCAATCCGATTTGCTCGGCTATTCCAGACCGGCGCATGATTATGCTTAGCTGAATCGGTCTGCATGCGATCATCCAGCATAGGGTACAGCGGCATCTGATAAGCAATGCTGACTTCCTGCTTGTCACGAGCCAGCATGGTCAAAGCGACAGTCAGTCCACCGCCAGCACTATTGCCGCCTACCATCAATTGATCCACACGACAGCCAAGACGCTCCCCATTTTCCTTTAACCATTTTAAGGCTAAATAGCTGTCATCTATGGCTGCTGGATACGAAGCATCAACACTCCGTCGATAATCCGGCGCCACAATGACACATGGATGGGCAGATAGAAGTGCTTCATAGGTTCGTTCATCCAGCTCTGGAATTCCCATGGAGTACCCTCCTCCGTGCAGCCAAAGAATGCCTGGACCTTTTTTAGATACTTCTTCGTCTTTAGACCGATAAATGCAAATACGCAGCTGACTGCCATCCACTCGAGGGATAAAGCGTTCCTCATAGCCCAGCGTGGGACTTTTTACTTGGCTGCCAATGGAAGAATAAAGAAAACGATTTGCCATTTTTGACAAGTTTTTACTATATAAATAGGGGAACACTTTGAACAAGACGTTCCCTCGTAATTCTGCAGCTATTTCCTTTGAATGGGTCATACTTTCCACCTCTTTTTCCTAGAGTAGCATATTTTCTTTTGCCACAACAACTGAAGGCCACTAAATAAAAAAAGAGCAGCAAGTCAATCCTGCTCCTCAACCAAAAACTAATGATCCCCATTTAAGTAGCTCATAAAATACGGCAGCGAAACAAAACCGACACCACCAACGATATTTCCAAAATAAACGGGGATAATATTGCTGAAAAAATCGCCGAAGCCCGCATACCCTTCGATTATTGCATCCGTTAAGACGAACATGTTAGCCACACTATGTTGAAATCCCAGCAAAACAAATACCATAATCGGGAACCAGATGCCGAGAATCTTGCCTGCTGAATCTTTGCAGCCATAGCTTAGCCATACGCCAAGGCCCACAAACCAGTTACAGCCAATCCCTGATACAAAGGCCTGCAGTGGCGTTGCAGCCAACTTTGATGCAGCTACAACCTGAATCTCATGCAAATACGCACCACTGCTCGTTAATCCTACTAAGTGTTTAAAGAAATAAGCAACAAAAATCGCACCGATGAAGTTAGCAAACGTAATCAGCGCCCAATTTTTTATGACAGCCATACCGCTGACCTTCTTATCCAGCCAAGCAATTGAGACAGCCACCATATTTCCTGTCACCAATTCACCGCCGGCTAACAAAATGACTACTAATCCAATTGGAAAAATCGACGCCCCTAACAGCGTCCCCAAGAAAAGCAGCTCCTCTGGGGTGATTGCCACTACCTTCATATAGCCCAAATACCCTAACGAAATCATTGCTCCACCAATAAAGCCTAAAATAAGCTTGGCGATGAATGATTTCTTCGTTTTTTCTATTCCTTTTTTTACACAAATCTCAGCAATTTCCGTTGGTGAATACATGTCCCTGCTCCTCATTTATCAAATTAGTTTCCCATTTGCTTACTCAAATTCAGGAAAACTTGCATCTTTGTGAATTATTTCCCATAACTCCTCCCTATTTTATAAGAAAACGTAGAATAAGAAAAGTTTTTATTTTGTTTTTCTGAAAACGAAGGCTGGGTTCGATTGCGCTTAGTAGGGATTTGTGATACGATTTAGCGGGGTTTTCCCCAAATAAAAATCAGAGTAGAGAATAAAGCGTTAAGTGCCGGGAGGATGGGATGTTGCCTGCTGGACGAAAGACTTCGGTCTGCGGTTTTATTTTCGCATTCGCTGCATGAAGATGTAGCAGCTCTTAAAGGAGATGCTAGAAATGAAGAAAAAAATGGATGCTAGAAGCATCACCACTATGGCATTATTGATTGCTATGATGGTCACTTTAACTCGGGTACTAGGAATTGAGACACAGTTTTTGAAAGTGAATTTTTCCTTTGTCCCGGAAATCATTATGGGCATGCTTTTTGGTCCTATCTGGACCGGAGTAGGAGCTGTCATTGCTGATTTTATCGGTATGGCATTGCTGCCAAAAGCACCTTTTTTTATTGGCTTTACGATTAATGCCTTTTTATCTGGTGCAATCTACGGGTATTTTTTTTACAAAAAGGAAATTACCTGGAAAAACTCTATTCAATCTGTTTTAGTCAACACTGTGGTAATTAACTTGATGTTAACCCCTTTATGGCTGGCAATGATGTACCATGTTCCATTAGACAGCTGGGTTATCTGGGCACCACGACTAATTAAAGCAGTCATCTGGGTTCCGATCCAAAGCATCCTTACCTATTTCTTAGGAAGTGTCTTGCCTTACAAGCGTTGGGTCACCCATTTTTATACACATTAAAAATAAGGATCAGCCATCCAATCCCGGTGGCTGGTCCTTTTACCGTATAAAAAAGAGGACTCAATTGCCTAAAAGCACTTGGGTCCTCTGGTCGATTATTTACCTGCGCGTTTTGCGTAGGTGCCTTCTTGTGTATTGATTTCTAATAATTCTCCTGCTTCAACAAAGTCAGGAACGTTAACAACTAAGCCCGTCTCCATTGTAGCTGGTTTACCAGAACCTGTTACCGTTGCACCTTTGATGGATGGTTGGGTCTCAACCACTCGCAGGATAACGGATGTTGGCAATGTTACGCCGATAACTTCTGAACCGAAAAATTGGATTTTTACTTCCATGTTTTCCAACAAATATTTCATTTCTTCTTCGATTGTAGAAATAGGTAATTCATATTGTTCGTAGGTTTCCAAATCCATAAAGATAGCCATGTCATCTTGGCTGTAAAGGTATTGAACCGGTTTGGTTTCCATCATAGCCTTCTCAAATTTTTCATCAGGACGCAAAGTCGTATCATAAGTAGCACCCGAACGAACGTCACGCAATTTCATACGCATAACGGTATTTCCTTTACCAGGTTTATGATGGCTGGCTTCTAGTACTTTAATTAATTTGCCGTCTTGAACAAAGGTCATGCCGGCACGTAAATCGCTTGCTGAAATCATTAAAAAACACTCCTTCTTCGATAATTACACCTCGTTTATTGTAGCAAATATGTTCCTGACTTACTAGGCATAAATGCGTTTTCTTCTTAAAAGAACTTTTTAGACTGAAAATCCAAGAAATAGTTTCCTTTAATTTACAATTTTGTCCTTTAAAATTTTCATAAAAAAACGCGTGTTTCCCCACATTTTCGTTATTTGCCCTTTATTTTATGCTATCTTGGATGCTGTATGAGATTTTTACGGAAAGCGGGAAATGTTGTGAAGCAAACAGGACTAACTGAAAACGAAGTACAGCAGCGCAAAGCGCAGGGGCTGCAAAACAACTATGAGGAAAACGCCACAAAATCAACGAAGGCGATTCTCTACGATAATATTGTCACTCTTTTCAACTTTTTAAATTTGATTATTGGTATCTGCCTTTTTCTAGTAGGTGCCTACACCAACATGTTCTATCTAGTCATTATTTTAACCAATATTTGTATCGGAATTTACCAAGAAATTCATGCGCGGAATCTGGTGCAGAAACTATCGATAGTTAACCAGCAAAAGGTTAAAGTCATTCGTGACGGCCAGGAGCAAGCCATCAACTCGACAGACTTGGTGTTGGACGATATCACGATTGTCCATGCTGGCGAACAAATTTCAGCTGATATGGATGTTCTATCGGGCTTTGCTGAAGTCAATGAAGCGATGTTAACCGGCGAATCTGATTTAATCAGTAAAACTGCTGGCAGCGAATTGTTATCAGGCAGCTTCTTAACCAGTGGTGAAGTGGTCGCAAAAGTCATTCACGTGGGTGCAGACAATTACGCAACGAAGCTGGCAAGTGAAGCCAAAGTTCACAAACCATTCAATTCAGAATTGGTTCGAGCTATTCGTAAGGTATCTAAGTTTACCAGCTTCATCATTATTCCTTTTGGGATCTTGTTGTTTCTGGAGGCCTTCTTTTTCCGGACAAGCGGGATTAAAGCATCCGTAGTCGTTTCAGCTGCTGCGGTTTTAGGTATGCTGCCAAAAGGATTGGTCCTTTTAATCAGTATCGCCTTAACAACTGGTGTAACCAAATTGGCGAAAAAACGGATTTTAGTGCAAGATATGTATTCAATCGAAACCCTGGCTCATGTGGATACTCTTTGTTTAGATAAAACGGGAACCATTACTGAAGGAAACATGCGAGTAACCAATGTTCACTCGGTTGCTTCCGATGTTGATGTCCAGGCCTTGCTTGGCAGTTATCTGGCACAAAGCACGGATAGCAATGTCACGATGCAAGCTTTGCGAGACTACTTTCCTGAAACTGATCGTTACCGCAGCTTAGATGTCTTACCCTTCTCCTCTGACCGTAAATGGGGAGCAATGGCTTTAGAAGACTTTGGTGTGGTTTACCTGGGAGCACCTGAAAAATTATTAGCTGCCAATGCTTTACCCGCTCAAGTAGCAAGCGCTCAAGAAGAAGGACTACGGGTATTGCTTTTAGCCGCAGGTCCTGGCAGCAAAGTTCCTGAGGAGAAAGAAAATCTTACTGCTCTGGCTGTGATTGAGATTGAAGACGTGATCCGCCGCAATGCAGAAGAAACACTGGCTTATCTCTATAACGAGGGTGTGGAATTGAAGGTCATCTCTGGTGATAATCCCATCACCGTGTCCAACATTGCTCGTCGGGCTGGCCTGCCAAATTTTGAACGCTATATTGATTTGGCTACCTGCGACACAGACCAAGAAGTCATTGATGCAGCACAACAATATACGGTTTTTGGCCGGGTTGCTCCTCATCAGAAAAAATTACTGGTGCAGTCATTGAAAAATGCTGGCCGGACCGTTGCCATGACCGGTGATGGTGTAAATGATGTATTAGCTCTGCGGGAAGCGGACGTTAGTATTGCAATGGCTGATGGTGATGATGCCACTCGCCAGATTGCTAATTTAGTCTTGTTAGATTCAGATTTTACTTCCTTGCCTGAAGTTGTTTTTGAAGGTCGCCGAGTAGTCAATAATGTTACCAAGGTATCTGGGATCTTCTTTATCAAAACGATCTATTCGTTTCTGTTGTCTGTGATTTGCTTATTAACCGCTACGGCGTTCCCTTTCATCCCGATTCAAATTACTTTAATTGATTTGGCGATTGAAGGCTACCCTTCCTTCTTCTTATCCTTTGAAGGAAACAAGGAACGGATTAAAGGTAAATTCCTGCCAACAGCATTGCGGGCAGCCGCTCCTAACGCTTTACTCGTTGTTGCAAATGTGCTGATTGTTTCCTTGCTTGCTCGAAACAATCACTGGACACAAATTGATACAACGACTTTGATGTATTATCTGTTAATCGGTATCAGCTGTTTGGCAGTTATCAAAGCCTGCCTGCCGCTAAACCCCTTACGTATCTTTTTGATCGTAACAACCGTAGGGGGGATTTATGTAGCTGCCATGCTTTTCCATTCTATTTTGGAAGTTGGTCTACTACACCCTGGATCATTTGCTATCTTTATTGGTATGATGATTTTAAATGCTGTTGGCTACATTTTCCTATCCAAGGCACTGCCTCATCCAATGCCCAAAAAAGAAGCTGGCGCAAAATTCTTTCATTAGAATTTTGCACCAGCTTTTTAATTTACTTTTCGCGTCCGAAACATCCTCCACTTTGGTAAATGATTCAAGGTCAGCTCCAATGACGGCCCCATCAGCACCAGCACAATCACTGTACCAAAACCAATTGTCCCCCCCAGCAGAAAGCCGACTAGAAAGAAACTGCCATCTAATACAATGCGGGCTGTTTTGACTGATACCTTTAATACTCGCTGCAAAACGATCATTAAGCTTTCGTAAGCAGCTGAGCCAGCATTTGCCAACAGGTATATACCTGTACCCATCCCAAATACGACCGTTCCTATTACAACTGACGGATAGGCCAGTGCCTCAGGTATCGTATGCAGCAACCCAAGCGAATCAATCAGATTTAGGCAAAGTCCCACGCCAAAACCATTGATAACGCTACCAATACCAACCATACTGCGATCATAAAAAAAGATAATCACTAATACAATCGCATTAAATAGTAAGCTGATTGTACCAAAGCGCAATGGGATGTGCTGTAAGAGACCCAACACCAGTGTACTAATTGCATCAGCACCTAATCCACTAACAACAATTAAACGAATGCCCAAAGCTGCAATAAACGTACCTGTTAATGCTAACGTAAACTGTTTTACTAAATTGTCTTTTCCAATCAAATTTATCTTCCTCACTCATGTCTATTCCAGGGAAAAGGTGTAGTTTACTTAAATTCACCTCTTATCATTGTAGCCGCAAACCGTCATTTCCGTCAACATTTAAACCTAGAACCCTTTCAATATCTTAGAAAGACACGTTGAACAGGATAGCATTTTTCTAAAACCGAAAAATGATTCCCATTCTCTTGCGCATATCATTCTGCTATACTGGTTGCTTTTCCAATTTTTTGATATTTTTTATGTAGTTATCATCCATTTGCATGCTGCGAAAAGCAGAACTGACAGCTAATTCGTAAAATAGGATAGCATTTTTCTAAAACCGAAAAATGATTCTCATTCTCTTGCGCATATCATTCTGCTATACTGTTCACTTTTCTGATTTTATTTGAATTTTATGCAGTGTTCATTCCATTAAGATCCTGCCAAAAGCAGAACTGATAAAAAAAAAGAGCCTAAATTAGGCTCTTTAGATAACTTCTTTTTTTACTCTTCTTCTGTTTAAGCGTGCAGTAAATGGTGCTGCTGCTTCTTTAATAGCGCAATATTTGTCAACCATTGTCACAATATAGCCTTCTTTGTATTTAGGCGGTGTAATGGTTGCGCCCCACATATGCTTGATGATAATATCACGTTCCAATGCAGATAATTCAGTGATCTTTTCTGCATTCTTCACTGCAATACGCGGATGCATATAAGCATGAGAACCTTCATCAAACTTAGTTGTGTGCCAATCATAATAAAACAAATCGTGTAACAGTCCCGCGCGCGCTGTTGCTTTCGCGTTGCCATTCAAACGTTTTGCAATTTTATAGCTATTGTAAGAAACACTAATTGAGTGTTCCAAGCGTGTTGAATTCATGTGTTGGGTATAATTTGCCAATTTTTGTACTTCTTCGGTAGCTAGCAGATCTTCAACATAGGACATATACTCTTTATCGTCTTGCCAATTCATGTAATGCAAAGCCCCTTTTCTTTCGTATCTGTTAAGTAGTATAACACGCTTTCAAACAAGAAAATAGGTGAACTACCTGACTTGTAACCAACTTTAAAGGAACCTTAATAAGCATGAATCTTTCTTCACAATTACTTAACCAACTTAAACATTAGGATTCCAGCGGCTACTGCTACGTTCAAGGACTCTGCTTGGCCTTTAATGGGAATATATAAGTTAGCATCTGTCATCGCTAATATGTCTGGATTCATTCCCTGACCTTCATTTCCCATCACTAAGGCAAAATTGGCTTGTGCTTCCACTGTTCGATAGTTTTTGGCATCTTTGTCTAAGGCTGTTCCATAGACAGGTATTTGCTGTGCTTGTAGTTCAGGAATCAATTCCTCCAGCTTCCTAGACACCACGGTTAAATGAAAGTGACTTCCCTGCATACTGCGCAAGGTTTTGGGATTATATAAATCAACGGTTCCCTCGCCTAACACAACACCGCTGAAACCAGCAGCATCCGCGGTTCGAATCATTGTACCAACATTTCCTGGATCTTGAACCTGATCCAGCAGCAGCCAGGCGCCATCGAACTGTTCCATTGAGCCTTCTGTCATGGAAACAACGGCGATCATTCCTTGGGGTGTGGGCTGGTCAGCCAGCGTTTTTAGAATCTCATCGCTAACTAAATAATATTCAGGGTACCGTTCCTCCAGCCAATCGGACCATTCCTTATGCCCCCGCTGGTTAACAAAAATTTCTTGAATCGCTGCTCCTGCATGGAAGGCTTCCTGAACCAAATGAAAGCCCTCCAGCATATAGGAATTGGTTTGCTGGCGATACTTTTTCTGCTGCAATTTTTTTGTTTCTTTAATTAATGGATTTTTGATGGATTGAATTTCTTTCAACTTGCGTCACCTCTTTGGCATTATAGCACGCGTTTTCTTGTCTCAGCCAGCAAAACTCGTTATGATAGTAAAAAAGGAGGAATCAGATCATGAAAATGTATATTAATGTCACTGGACGTGTTCAAGGTGTCGGCTTCCGCTACACTACGCAAATGCTGGCTCAGGAAATCGGTATTACTGGAACTGTAAAAAATGAAGATAATGGTAGTGTAACAATTGAGGCCATTGGTACAGCTGAACAAATGGAAACCTTCTTGGAAAAAATCAAACAGCCGCCCCATTCCTTTGCTCGAGTAGACCATATGGAAAAGTATGAGGACTCTTCGATTGAGGATCGGAAGAAATTCTCGGTAATCTATTAAGAAAACGTTGAATCCATCGCCTTTTTTTGAAATTCAATTGAAAAGGGATGTGATCTTTAGTATAGTATTTCCTGTGTGAAATTTTATTAGCAGAGGAAGAATTAAATGAATAAAATGAAAAAATGGCTTCTTGGAACGGGTCTCCTAAGTCTTGTGGTATTTCTATCTGGCTGTGTCCGCATGGGCAGTGACGGAAAACCAGATACATCAGGTATTGTTTACCGCTTCTTAGTTGTCCCTTTAGAGAGCTTCTTGGAATGGATGGTTCATAATTTCAACTGGTCCTATGGTTTAGCAATCATTGTTTTGACGATCATTGTCCGTTTGATTATTATGCCATTAGGAATCAATCAGTCGAAAAAATCATTGATTCAAACAGAGAAAATGCAATCTATCAAGCCCCAGGTTGACGCTGCTCAAGCAAAATTAAAGGAAGCATCAACTCCTGAAGAACAAATGGAAGCTCAAAGAGAAATGCAGGCAGTTTATAAAGAAAACAATGTTAGCATGATGGGCGGTATCGGCTGTCTACCGTTATTAATTCAAATGCCAATTTTTTCTGCTTTGTATTATACAGCTCGTTTCTCTACAGGAATCCAAGACTCAGTCTTCTTAGGGATTGATTTAGCAAAACCTAGCTATATTTTAGTGGTTTTTGTAGGGGTGGCTTACCTGCTGCAAAGCTATATTTCACTAATTGGTGTGCCAGAAGAACAGAAGAAAACCATGCGCAGCATGATGATTGCCTCACCTTTGATGATCGTTTTCATGACCTTCAGTTCACCAGCTGGTGTGGGTCTTTACTGGGTAGTCGGCGGTATCTTCAGCTGTATCCAAACATTTATTACTAATGTATTGATGCGTCCAAGAATTAAAGCGCAAATTAAAGAAGACCTGGCGAAAAATCCGCCAAAACAGGTCGTGACGCCTCAAACGATGAAAAAAGCCGAACCAATTAAACCTAAAGCTGTTAATCAGCCGAAGAAATCGTCTAATGGTCGGAATGCCGGAAAACAAAAACGTAAATAGTTGATTAAGCCTAGCTCGTTGCAGCTAGGTTTTTTTCAGCAAAAAAAGCTGTGTCAGCTCGCATAATTGTGAACGGACACAGCTTCCTGTTTATCTTAATAAGGGCAAACTGCCTGTTAATTGATTCACCTGTTTTTTCGGACCAAAAAAGGTTAAGCCAAAATATTGAAGGGCTGATTCTGGAATGTCCTTCATTTTTTCAATATATTCTTCATAGGTTTTGCAGCTTTGAGCGGCATCAAAGAAATCGACTACCGTTACCTTTTCAAACTTTGGTTCTTGGATTTTCTCCTTTAATTCCCGCAAAAAATCTTTATTGCCCTTCAAAATGGGAATCGGAAATTCAATAATCCCTTGATGCTCATAACCGGTTTGATCAAATACATTTTGTCCTACCACCTCTGGAAATAGCTTGCCAATCGTAACCCCCATTACTGCGGTACTATTAGCGATAATTCCTAAAGGCATCTTCTCATCCACTACCATGACACATTTTCGTTCACTATTCATACAAATCCTCTTTTTCCTTCATTTTTAAAAAGACAGACTGGTATTGACTAGGCGTAAGACCAATTAGGCGGTTAAAATAATTGGCAAAATGACTTTGATCATAAAAGCCAGTTTGTTGGGCCGCTGCTAACAAGCTTTCCCCCTGCTCCAGCAATTTTTTGGCTTTGTCAATCCGTAAAGTTTCTAAATAGCGATACGGTGTGATGCCTTTGTAACGGGTAAAGTTACGAACTAAGGAGTGCTTATTTAAATGAGCAATTTCACTTAATTGATCTAAGGTAATCTTCTCCTCGTAATGCTGTTCCAAATAGCTGCACACCTGCTCCACTTCTTCCTTGGCAAACGATAATTGAGTCGGCTGCATAGAAGTAAAGCTTTGCAGCAGCTCTTCCATAAGCAAATAAAACAGCGATTCCTTTTCATTTTCTTCCTGCTCAGCCATGATCATTTGATGGACTTGGGTAAAGTCGTCCCCTTGAGTAATTTGAAATTGAACTGGTTGAAGAAAATACGGCAATTCCTCCTGAGCGCCAATCTCCTGCATAACTTGACGCATTTTTTCCTTTTGGAGATTGAAGCAACGATAAGTTAAACGTCCTGACGAAATTTCTTCGCAGCTATGCTTGTCATAGGGATTAAAGGTCAGAAGATCACCTGGTCCGATGTTATATTCCTGTTGATTTACAATCAAATGGCGCTCACCAGCCTCAATTAGACCAATTACATAATAATCGTGGAAATGATTGGGAAAATTTTGGGAAACGCCCGTAAAGGTATACGCCTCCAGCTCCAATTGTGCATCATAACAAATCACTTTTTTTGCTTGTGCCATTCACCATGCTCCTGTCTTTTCCTCATTATATAGACAGTATACGCCAATTGGCTTGGAAAATATCGACTTTTTTGTTCAACGAAAAAAGAGGAACCTTTTAGTTTTTCATAAGAAAAAAAAGCTGCGACAATCGTCAATAAAAAAACGACTGCCGCAGCCAACTATAACCTGTACGGGATTTGAACCCGTGATTCCGCGCTGAGAACGCGGCGTCTTAACCCCTTGACCAACAGGCTATTTAACCAAAAACAGTATAACGCTAATCCTTTTATTCGTAAAAGAATTTGTCTCATCAACGGAAAATTAATATGCGTTTATTTAGCTATTTATGTTGTTTATATAGCGAATAAGTGTATAATATTTGATGTACGAATGAATCATAGCACTATAGGAGGAACTTATGAAGCTATCAGAACGGCAAGAGAAAATCATCGAAATCGTAAAAAAAGACCAGCCGTTAAGCGGAGAAAAGATTGCTGAAAATTTAGGCATCTCCCACGCAACGTTGCGTACAGACCTGTCTTTTCTGACGATGGCCGGTATGCTGGAGGCCAGCCCTAAAGTCGGGTATACCTATACCGGTATCGGCATCGAACAATTCTTGTTTGATAAAATCTTTTCAGTGAAGGTCGGTGATATTATGCTCTCACCACTGCTGACTCCGCAGGACACATCGATTCACGATGCGATTACTAATATGTTCATGTATGATGTCGGTTCTATTTATGTCACAGACAAAGAGCAGCATTTAGTTGGTTTATTATCCCGAAAAGATTTGCTGCGGGCCGCTTTGAACAGCAATTTGCAGAATACACCCGTTGCAGTGGTCATGACCCGCGCACCCCACATCCGCACGTGCACAAAAGACTATACCGTCTTAGAGGCAGGAGCAGTCTTATTGGATTATCAAGTGGATTCTTTGCCGGTTGTCAGTGATGATGATCCCAAAAAAGTGATTGGCAAAATTACAAAATCACGTATCTTCAACTATATTATGCAGCAAGCGAAGCAAACAGAAACTAATCGATAGGAGAATTAATAATGAAAAAAAGTGTACCGTTATATATGATCTCTGATGCCGTTGGCGAAACTTCTTTAAAATTGGTAAATGCAGTTACTGCACAATTTCCTGATGTTGATTTCGATATGTCTTATCGTTTCCCTTTCATGAAAGATGAAGCAGAGTTGAAGGAAATTTTGAGCGATGCCTTAAAAGATGGCGCAATCGTGGTCACCACGTTGGTTAGTAGTAATTTAACGAAGATTGTTGCGGAATTCTGTAGCCGAACTGGTTTGCAATATATCGACCTGATGTGTCCATTCATGGATATTATCTATCAAAAAACCGGGGTTGAACCGCTGCAAGAAGCGGGTACGGTTCATAAATTGAATCAGGAATACTTTAACCGAGTAGAAGCCATCGAATTTGCAGTGAAATATGATGACGGAAAAGATCCAAAAGGCTTTATGGAAGCTGATATTGTCCTATTGGGGATTTCACGCACTTCTAAAACACCTTTAAGCATGTACTTAGCAAATAACCGTTACAAAGTTGCCAACTTGCCACTGATTCCTGAGGTGCCATTGCCCGAACAGATTAAGCAGGTGCCGAAAGAAAAACTGGTGGGCTTAGTTATTGAGCCAGAAACTCAACAAAAAATCCGTACCAGCCGTCTACATTCATTAGGCCTGCAGGAAAACTCTCGCTATGCAGATATCAAACGAATCAAAGATGAGCTGGATTATGCCTTAGGTGTGTTTGATGAGTTAGGAGCATTCTCACTTGATGTAACCAATAAATCCATTGAAGAAGCTGCCACCTTAATTGCTGAATACATGGATAGCAATTTACCAGACTAATTGGAGGTTTTTATGCAGTCTACCCGTGAAAAATATTATCAAATGCTGGAAAAGGAATTCAATACCAAAGAAGCAATCTTGACTGAACTGATTAACCTAGAAGCAATCATGCACTTGCCTAAAGGAACCGAATTGTATATCAGCGATATTCACGGTGAATATGATGCCTTTAATCATATTCTGCGCACCGGAGCTGGTAATATCAAAGAAAAGATCAGCGGATTGTTTCAAGATCGCTTGACTTCCCATGAGAAAGATAAATTAACCCTTTTAGTGGCTTATCCAAGAGAAACGTTAGCCAGTAAAACCTTCTTTGACCATAAGGATTGTTCTTGGTACCGTAAAAAAATTCGCCAGCTGCTTGAGCTATTGAGCTATTCTTCTACCAAATATACCCGTTCGAAGGTCAGAAAAGCTTTGCCTAAGCAATATGCTTATATTATTGAAGAGTTAATGTACACTGATACCAATTATCAGGATAAAGCCGACTATTTTGACCAAATCATGTCTCATCTTTTGGAGCTGGATCAGGGCGAGCCCTTTATCATTGCTTTGTGCTACAGTATTCAACGACTGGTTTTAGACCATCTGCACGTAGTAGGCGATATTTATGACCGTGGACCGGCTGCGGACAAGATTATGGATCGATTATGCCAGCAGCCTTCTATCGACGTTCAGTGGGGCAACCACGACATTTTATGGATGGGAGCATATGGCGGATCTCGTGCTTGTTTGATTACCTTGCTGCGGATTGCCGCTCGTTACAATTATCTTTATGAAATTGAGCAGGCTTATGCCTTAAATCTGCGTCCTTTGTTTATGTATGCTGAAGAGCATTATGAAAAGAATCCAGTATTTACGCCTAAAGAAAAGAATTGCAGTGCTGATTATTCTATTGAAAGCTTAGACACACTAGAAAAGGTTCATCAAGCCTTATCTATTTTACAATTCAAATTAGAAGGCCAGTTAATTAAACGTCATCCTGAATTTGAGATGGAGGATCGTTTAATGTTTGATCGAATTAATTTCAAGTCGAATACGATCAAACTGGGGAAAAACACTTATCCCTTGCAAGGAAGCTGTTTCCAAACACTGCAAAAGGACCCATATGCCCTTACACAGCAGGAATATTATGTAGTGGATATGCTGATGGCCTCCTTCCAAATGTCAGCAAAAATGCAGGAACATATGAATTTTTTACTAGACAAAGGCTCCATGTACTTAGTATATAATCAGCACCTTCTATTCCACGGCTGTATTCCACTAGATGAGAAAGGAAATTTCTTGCCGCTAAAGGTTGGAAAAGACGTGTACGAAGGAAAAGGGCTGTTGGAATTTTTTGAAAATCAGATCCGTTTGGGCTGTAACGATCAAAGTACAGATAATCCCCATGCTGATTGGATTTGGTATTGCTGGACCGGCAAAATTTCGCCGCAATTCGGGAAAAGTGCCATGACGACCTTTGAACGCTACTTTATTGAAGATAAAAAGACCCACGTTGAGGTGAAAAACAGCTACTATTCCTTCCGAGATAAAAAAGAAATTTGCGAAATGATTTTAGAGGAATTTGGTTTGTATTCACCAGCTTCACGGATCATTAACGGGCACACACCGGTGAAGGTCAAAGGTGGAGAATCTCCGATTAAAGGTGAAGGTATGCTGTTTGTCATTGATGGCGGCCTTTCAAAAGCTTACCAGAAAACGACTGGGATTGCCGGTTATTCACTATTGAATAATTCCTATGGCTTCCAATTAGTAACCCATGAGCCGTTTACTTCGGTTGAAAATCTATTAGAGAAGCAGTCAGATCAAACCTCTTTGAAAAAAGTGATCGACCAGGAACTGACTAGAATTTTGATTAAGGATACAACAGTTGGTCTTAGCATTGAAGAACAAATCGAAAATCTAACTGGTTTGCTTCAATATCAGAAAAACTAAGAAAAATTTTCACACCTCTTTCCAATTCAGCTTGTTGGGAGAGGTGTTTTTCGGTATAGTTAAAACGAGGTGTTGTTTATGGTTTCTGCGTACATTAATATCTTTCTAATCTTTGCCTTGATGTTTATGGGCTATTTTTTAACGTACAAACAATGGTTTACCAACCAAGTCGGTGATGTCTTTTCCAAGCTGGTGCTGCAAATTGCTCTTCCCTGCAATATGTTTTTGAATATTACCAAGAACTTTTCGCGTGAAGAATTTTTACAGCTATTCAGTGGAATGATTATTCCCCTTATTTCTATGCTGTTGACCTTTGCTTTTAGCTATCTATATGTCAAATTATTCAAAGTTTCTGAAGGACGGCAAGGGGCCTTCGCCACCATGTTTACCTGCTCGAATACAATTTTTATCGGCTTGCCTATTAACTTAGCAATTTTCGGTGAAAAATCCGTGCCCTATGTTCTGCTGTATTACATTGTCAATACGACATTATTTTGGACCATTGGGATTTATCTGATCGCCAAAGATCATCCGCAAATCGAACAAGCAACGGTTCATTTTCATCCGATACAGGTCTTAAAGAAGATTTTCTCCCCTGCCTTATTAGGTTTTTTGGTAGGTGTAGGTTGGGTGTTGCTCAACTTTCCAATGCCTGACGAGGCGGCCACCTTTTTTGCCTATTTAGGAAATCTGACTACCCCTCTATCAATGTTCGTCATTGGGATCATCGTATATAATGTAGGGATTCGGAATCTTAAATTGAACAAGGATATCGTTGGAGTTTTAGTGGGTCGTTACCTGTTGTCACCTTTGATTGTCTGGCTGCTGGGACAGTGGATTCGGGTACCTGAGCTGATGCTGTCAGTTTTCATTATCCAATCAGCTATGCCAGTACAAAATTCAGTGCCGATATTAACGCGCTCTTATGGCGGAGATCAAGAATATGCGACTTCTTCATTAGGCTACTCCGTTTTATTGTATCTCGTGTACATTCCAGTGCTGCTAAAACTTATTTTATAATAGAAAGAAACCTTCAGATTGTTGGTCTGAAGGTTTCTTTCTGCTTATTTTGTAATGATTTTATCGATGCTTGCTAAAGCTTCTGCCATGTCAGCAATTTGAGCCAATTGAGTTAAGCGATTGTTGCGGATTTTTTCATCCTCTGCCATAACCATCGTCTCGTTAAAGTAACGCTCAATTACCGGCCGCAGGTTTGCCAGCATTTCATAGTTATCTGCCATTGACTGATCACCAAATTGATCACGGGCAGATTTTACAGCAGCAAACAATTCTTTTTCGCTGTCATTTTCAAAGAGTTTCGGATCAACCTTTTGACCAACTGCTTCAGGATTGACCTTCTTCGCTAAGTTAATTACTCGGGTTAAAGCTTCCATTGATTCTTTAAAATCTCCATCTTTGGCATGTTGACCAAAAATACGGGCCGCTTCAAAAATTTGGGTCAGGTCATCTTGTTTTGAAGCTAATACTGCATCAATCAAGTCATGACGAATATTTTGCAGCTGCAACCGTTGACGCAAACGACCTTTAAAGAAGTCTACTAAGGCTTGCTGATCTTGATTAAAATGAATGCCAAAGCTAGCTTCATCAGCGTTAATGGCTTCAGCTACCACTCGTTGAACTTTACGGAATGGGAAACTCCAGCCTTTATTCTCAATAATCCGTACAATTCCGTAAGTTTGACGACGTAACGCATATGGGTCATTTGATCCACTTGGAATCATTTCTACCGCAAAGAAGGCTAAGATGCTGTCCAATTTGTCAGCAACTGCTAATACTGCTCCGACAGTCGATTCAGGCAGTTCGCCTTCTGATGAAATTGGCAGGTAATGTTCACGAACTGCTTGCGCAACAGTGGGTTTCTCCCCTTGCAGCAAGGCGTATTTCTCACCCATGATTCCTTGCAATTCTGGGAATTCTCCCACCATATTGGTGACTAGGTCAAATTTATAAATTTCTGAAGCCCGCTGCAAATCAGCTAACTCCTCGTCTGTTAAGCCAACCTGTTGGCCAATTAATTGGCTGATTTTGCCAACTCGCTGCATTTTTTCGTAAATACTGCCGATTTTCTCATGGAAGGTAACATTTTTCAGTTTTTCAACACAAGCGTCGATTGACAGCTTCTTGTCTTCTTCGTAGAAAAAGTCTGCGTCCTCTAAACGCGCAGTTAATACTTTTTGATTCCCTTTGATGACATTGTCCAATTTGACATTGTTTCCGTTACGAACCGAAATGAAGTGCGGCAATAATACACCCTTTTCGTTACGAACGTCAAAATAGCGTTGATGTTCTTTCATGGAGGTAACTAAAACTTCTTCAGGGACAGATAAGAAGCGCTCTTCGTAATCACCAACAAAAACTGTTGGGTATTCCACTAAGTTCGTTACTTCCTCTAACAAATCTGCATCTAAATCAATTTGCCATTTGTTTTCTTCAGCCAATTGATTGATTTGCTCGACAATCATTTGCTGACGTGTTTGGGCATTCGCAATGACGAATTGCTCTTTTAATTTTTCTTCGTATTCTTTTGGCTCGTTGATTACCGCATTGTCGCCTAAGAAACGATGGCCGCGGGTTTCACGACCCGTTTTAACGTTCAAGATTTCAAACGGAATCACTTCTTCATCCAGTAGAGCCACAATCCAGTGAATTGGACGAATGTATTCAAAGGTCGTATCGCCCCAATGCATTGTTACTGGGAAAGTCATACTAGTGATAACCTTGTCTAATTGCGTTAACACTTCTTTACTTTCTTTTCCATGAATATACTTAGTTACATAAACATATTCAACACCGTTTAATTCACGGAAAGTAATTGCATCTGTAGTTAAACCTTGGCCGCGTACAAATCCTTCTGCAGCCTTGCTCCAATTCCCCTCTGCGTCCTGAGCAATCTTCTTAGCCGGTCCCTTAACTTCTTCTTGCACATCTTCTTGACGATCAGGAATGTTAGTTACCCGAATCCCCAAACGTCGAGGTGTTGAAAAGCTTTCCACTGAATCAAAGGTTAAGCTGTTTTCTTCCAAAAATTTTACTACTCGCTCTTCCAGCTGCTTGCTGCTAGGCCAAACCACATGGGCAGGCATTTCTTCTAAACCAATTTCTAACAATAGATCTTTTGCCATATTATTCGCCCTCCTCATGATTTAACAATGGGAATCCTAATTTTTCCCGTTCAGCGACAAAGATTTTCGCCACAGCCCGTGCCATGTTACGAATACGTGCTAAGTAGCCTGCCCGCTCAGTAACCGAAACTGCTCCCCGCGCGTCCAGCAGATTGAAGGTGTGGCTGCATTTCAAAATGTAGTCATACGCTGGATGTACCAAGTCTTCGTCAATACAACGTTGTGCTTCTTTTTCGAATTTATCAAAGTTTTCCAGCAGCATCTTTTGATCACTGACTTCAAAGGAGTATTTTGAATGCTCATATTCCGGCTGTTTAAAGATTTCGCCATATTTTACTTCGTTTGACCATTGCAGATCATAAACACTTTCTACTTCTTGAATATAAGAAGCCAGACGTTCCAATCCATAGGTCAATTCCGCAGTAACTGGGTGACAAGGCAGGCCGCCAACTTGTTGGAAATAGGTAAATTGGGTAATTTCCATCCCGTCTAACCAAACTTCCCAGCCCAGACCCGCACAGCCCATTGATGGGTTTTCCCAGTTGTCTTCTACAAAGCGAATATCATGCTCCAATGGGTCAATTCCTAATAAACGCAAGCTGTCTAAATACAGCTCTTGAATATTTTCTGGTGAAGGCTTCATCACTACCTGAAACTGGTGATGCTGATACAAACGGTTTGGATTTTCTCCGTAGCGTCCATCCGCTGGTCGACGTGATGGCTCTACGTAAGCCGCCCGCCATGGCTCTGGTCCAATTGCCCGTAAAAAGGTATAAGGACTCATCGTTCCGGCACCCTTTTCTGTGTCATAGGCCTGCATCAGCATACAGCCATTGTCGGACCAAAATTTTTGCAATGTCAAAATAATGTCTTGCATCGATCGTTTACTCATTTGTTTTCCTCCTTGATTGTGCTAAAACATGAAAAAGCCCTATGTCTGCAATAGACATAGGGACGTATTAACGCGGTTCCACCCTACTTCCAAGTAAAGAACTTGGCAGCTTTTCATTCCTGTGCTCACAAACGCCTGCAAAATTCATATCATACCCGGCTTCCACTGCCCCGGACTCGCTCAAAAGAGGGATGAACTTCTTTTTTTGCTCAACGCACCTATTCAACTTGCTACTATAATAGCGACTTTTCCTATGGTTTGTCAAATCGTATTTAGCTTAAAACGAAATTTTTTGAAATTCGCCATCCTTTAATTGAACGGTTGAAATAAAACCTAAGGACTGCAGCAGCTCGCCTGTCTCTCTAAAATGAAAATTTAAGGTATTTGTCTCATGGCTGTCGCTGGTAACAATTACCGGACAATCTCTCAACTGCAGCTGCTGCAGCAAGAAACAATCGGGATAAGGCTGGGTTCGCCAATTACGGGAAATAGCCCCAGTATTCACTTCTACCAAGCCATCATAGGATTGCACCAAATCAATCACATCATCCAACGCCTTTAATGCGATTTTCTGGTAAGCACTGCTAGTTTCATCAAACCATGGAGCCTTTTCATTAAACTTGGTAATTAAATCAAAATGTCCAACGATCTTAGGCTGATGCTGCTGAATATGAGCGACTACTGTGTCATAGTAATCCTGAATCATCAACAGCTTATCACCACCATACCAGTCATGTAAGGTTTCCATTAGACTTTCTGGGCTTTCATCTACTGAACGATAAACACCCTCTCGTGGCGGAAAATAATGAACCGAACCCACAAAGTAGTCATACCCAATCTGGGGATCAGGACTGTAGTAATCCCACTCTAATCCTAGGCGAACGGTCAAATAATCCTTAAACTGTTCCTGCACAGCCCGAACCTCTTTTTGATATCCAGACTCATCTGAAACACCCGGACAAGATGGATCAAAGGGTGCGGAAGAATGACTAGTGAAGCCTACATCGGTGAAGCCGATTTGAATCGCCGCCTCAGCGATTGCCAGCAAAGAATCCTTCCCATCACACCAAGTACTGTGGGTATGTGCATTTGAATAGAACATGAAACTCCCCCCTATTTTAGCGTTTCTTGTTTTACCTTATGATCAACGACGTGCCGTTTGGCTAGCTCCTGCTGAACCTCTTCTACTGAAATACCCATTTCTACTAAAAGTACCAACATATGATACGTTAAGTCTGCCGCTTCAAAAACCGTTTCCTGCCGATCCTTTTTCATTGCACCAATGACAACCTCAGTAGACTCTTCACCAATTTTTTTCAAAATCTTTTCTAAGCCTTTATCAAACAAATAACTAGTATAGCTGCCTTCTTTAGGGGATGTTTTACGATCTTTAATTAATTGATACAAATCTGTCAACTGAACTTTTTCCTGCTCGGCCTCACCAAAAAGCTTTTCCGTAAAGCAGCTTTCTGAACCGGTGTGACAAGCTGGTCCATCTTTGGTTACCTTGGCAACCAACGCATCCTGATCACAATCAGCCGTTAAAGAAACTAAATGCTGATAATTGCCGCTGGTTTCACCTTTGCGCCATAATTCCTGACGACTGCGAGAATAAAAGGTCATCAGGCGATCCTTCAAGGTCAATTCTAAGCTTTCTTGATTCATATAGGCAAGGGTCAAAACTTGATTCGTTTTAACATCCTGTACAATCACCGGGATTAAGCCTTGTTCATCAAATTTCAGTTCCATCTGCTTCCTCCTCTAAACAATCCGCATCGGAATTGCTTTTTCTGCTAATTGACGTTTTAAATCAGGAATTTTTACTTCTCCGTAATGGAAGATCGAAGCCGCTAAGCCGGCTTCAATATTCGGCAGCTGGAACAGGTGATAAAAGTCTTCACTGTTGCCAGCTCCGCCAGAAGCAACGATGGGTAAGGAGCTGATCTCACTAACTGCTCTTAACAAAGGCAAATCAAAGCCCTGCTTCACACCATCAGTATCCATACTGTTAATTACCAATTCACCAGCGCCTAACGCTTCCCCTTTTTTGATCCATTCTAAAGCGTCCAACCCCGTATCTTCGCGGCCGCCTTTAGCGAAAACTCGCCATTGATCGCCTACCCTGCGGATATCAATCGAAAGGACCACACATTGGCTGCCATAACGTTTGGCGCCATCTTCAATCAGCTGGGGATTCCTTAAAGCACCGGAGTTCACACTTACCTTATCGGCGCCACAGTTTAGTACTCGTTCAAAATCGGCCACTTCATTAATGCCGCCGCCCACAGTCAAGGGAATAAAGACTTCGGAAGCAACGGCTTCTAAAATATCAGTGAACAGCTCGCGGTCTTCTGCAGAGGCGGTAATATCATAAAAAACCAACTCATCCGCCCCCTGTTCATTGTAAAAACGGGCCAGAGTAACTGGATCATTGACATCTTTCAGCCCAGCAAAGTTTACGCCCTTAACGACTCGTCCATCTCGGACATCCAAACAAGGAATAATTCGTTTTGCAAGCATCAGCTTTCCTCCTTGCCAGCTGCCAAGACATCCTCTAACTTCAAGCTGCCGTTATACAACGATTTACCGACAATCGCTCCACCAATTTGACTCTCTTTAAGCTGCTGGATATCAGCTAAGCTAGCTACTCCGCCAGAAGCAACAATTTCTAAATCTAGTTTATTTAGCTTTTGGTATAAAGGAATATTGATTCCTTGCCCCGTACCATCTCGCGAAATCTCCGTGAAAATAATTGTTTTGGCTCCCCAGCTTTGCAGCTGCTGACAAAAGTCGAAGGCATCGGTTTCGGTTTTCTCCAACCAGCCTTCCACAGCTACTTTCCCGTCCTTAGCATCAACACCAATAGCGATTTTTTCACCATATTTTGCCAGCATCGCTTGGGTAAATTCAGGATCTTTTTGTGCAATTGTTCCTAAAATAACCCGGTTTACACCAGCATCCAAACAATGTTGAATCGTGGCTTCGTCTCGAATCCCACCGCCAACCTCTACAAACAGGTTGGTTTGCTCAGCAATTTGCTTGGCAATTTCAAAATAATGCAGCTTTCCTGCCTTGGCCCCATCCAAATCCACTAAATGCAGATATTCCGCTCCAGCTTCCTCAAAGGATTGGGCAAAAGCGACTGGATCGTCACCAAAGACTTCCTGCTGATCGTAATCTCCCTGATACAGGCGAACCACCTTTTGATTTAATAAATCGATTGCTGGAAAGATTTTCATTTCCCCACCTCCGCAAATGCTTTAAGAATTTTCAAGCCGACATCGCCGCTTTTTTCTGGATGAAATTGAGTTCCCATGACATTGCCCTTTTGAACAATTCCAGGGACCTTTACGCCATAATCACTCACTGCAATCAGTGACTCTTCGCAATCCGACGCATAGAAGCTGTGCACATAATAAACATAATCTCCCTGCTGGATATCGCGAACCAGCGGACAAGCGGTTTGCAGGATTTCCAATTGATTCCAGCCAATTTGTGGGACCTTCAAGTCAATTGCTTGCTTTTGAAAGGCTTCAGTCATAGAAACAATTTTTCCAGGGATTAAGCCGAGCCCTTGATAGCTGCCAAATTCCTCACTGGTTTCAAATAAAAGCTGCATCCCTAAACAAATCCCTAGGAAAGGTTTGCCGCTAGCTGCTAATTGCTGAATGGGTGCAATTAATTCCAGCTGTGCCAACTTCTCAACAGCATCACCAAACGCACCGACACCTGGCAAAATAATATGATCAGCCGCTTCTAAGATACTTAAATCTCGCGTCACGACACTTTTTTCACCGATATATTCCAATGATCGGGTTAAGCTGAACAAATTGCCGACACCATAATCAATAATCGCTATCATCAGATTCTCCCTTTCTAGATAATCGTTCCTTTAGTTGAAGGAATTTCATCAGGAGCAGCCTGATTGATGGTCACTGCTTCACCTAATGCACGACCAAATCCTTTAAAGCAGGCTTCAACAATGTGATGACTGTTTTTGCCAGCAATTTGATGTAGATGAATGGTTGCTCCTAATTCACGAGCAAAGGCAATGAAAAACTCCTCCACCAATTCAGTATCAAACTGTTGTCCAATTTTTTCTGTGGGAATATCCAGCTCCACCACTGCCATGCCGCGGCCACTGATATCCAAGGCAGTCACCACCAATGCTTCATCCATTGGCAGCATCATACTTCCGTAGCGCTTAATTCCCCGGCGTTCACCTAAAGCTTCAGAAAAGGCTCGACCAATTGCAATCCCCACATCTTCTGTAGTATGGTGTGCATCCACTTCAATATCGCCATCACAAACCAGCTCTAAATCAAAACGACCATGCCGAGTAAACAGCTCCAGCATATGATCTAGAAAACCGACACCTGTTTTAATTTTTTGCTGACCAGTCCCATCAACCGCTAATTGCAGTTGAATTTTCGTCTCTGAGGTATTGCGTGTTACTTCTGCTTTTCTCATTGGTTGACTCCCTCCAAAATTCGATCTACGGCTTCCATTAAGCGTTCCATTTGTTCTTTGGTTCCAATTGATATACGAAGATAGTCCTTGGTTCGTGGCTGGTTAAACCAGCGGACTAAGATTTTTTGCTCTCGCAACGCTTCAAAAAGTGTTTCCCCGGCAAGTTTAGGATGTTTGGCAAACAGGAAATTACAATAACTGTTGGTCATTTCAAATCCGCGCTGTTTTAATTCTTGTATACTCCATTCCCTGACCTGAATGGTTTCTTGAATACATCGATTTACATACGCCTGCTCTGCCAAGACAGCAGCTCCGGCTGCTTGGGTCATCGCATTTATATTGTAGGGATTCACACTGTATTTAATCCGATTTAGGTTTTCAATCAGTTGACTATTGCCAGCAGCGTAGCCCAATCGTGCGCCAGCTAATTGACGTGATTTTGAAAAAGTTCCTACAACCAGCAAATTCTCAAATTGCTCAATATACCCCACCATCGATTCGCCGCCAAAATCAATATATGCTTCATCGACTACCAGCAAACGGTCGGGATGACGTTTTAAGAAAGTACAGATTTCTTCGCAGGAAAGCAGTAAACCAGTTGGTGCATTAGGGTTGGCAATAATTACGGTCCCTTCCAGCTCATCATAAGCTGTTAAATCTAAGGTAAAGTCTTCTTTTAAGGGAACGACATTAGCTTTTGCTTGATACATATCGCAGTAAATTTGATAAAAGCCATAGGTCACATCAGGAAAAGCCATACCTTTTTCAGTAAAGGCCTGAAAAATGAAGGATAAAATTTCATCGCTGCCGTTTCCTAAAATAACTTGCTCTGCTTTGATCCCCAGCTGTCTGGCCAAAGGTTCCACAACAATTCGCGCAGCAGTGTCTGAATAACGATTCAAGCTGTGTGCGGCAGCCTTTACTGCATCCATAACCGAAGGAGCCGGTTCATAAGGACTTTCATTAGTATTCAGCTTAATAAAATCAGTCGCTTTCGGCTGCTCTCCTGGAGTATAAGGAATTAAGTGGTCATATTTCGAATGTAAGAAATTCATTCTTCTTCCCCCCTTAAACGGATAGCCATCGAACGAGCATGTCCATCCAAATGTTCCGTTTTAGCAAATAATTCAACCGATGGTCCTGCCTCTGCCAAAGCTTCCGGTGTATAGTAAAGGTAACTGCTTTTCTTAACATAATCATCCACTGATAACGGTGAGTAAAAACGGGCAGTTCCTTCAGTTGGCAAGGTATGATTCGGACCCGCGAAATAATCTCCTAAAACCTCAGGTGTATAATGCCCCAAAAAGACACTACCGGCATTTTTCACTTTGCCTAATAGTCCAAAAGGCTGATCAACAGCCAGCTCCAAATGCTCTGGTGCTACTTGATTTGCTAAAGCTATTGCCTCGTCTAAGTTTTGGGCCAAAATTAGTTTGCCATTATTATCCAGCGACTGTTGAGCAATTGCTTGTCTAGGCAAATCTGCCAATTGCCGCTGAACAGCTTGATCAACTGCTTGAATCATTGACTCTGAGGTAGTAATCAAAATCGCTTGCGCCAAAGGGTCATGCTCTGCCTGTGCAATTAAATCTGCGGCTAACCATTCAGGCTTGGCACTGTCATCGGCCACAATTAAGACATCGCTTGGCCCAGCAATCATATCGATATCCACCAGTCCGTAAACCATGCGTTTAGCGGTTGCAACATAGATATTGCCCGGTCCGACAATTTTATCTACTGCTGGAATGGTTTCCGTTCCGTAAGCTAGAGCGGCAATTCCTTGTGCTCCACCAACTTGATAAATCTCATCTACACCGGCAATCTGAGCCGCGGCCAAAATAGCTGGTGCCAGTTTTCCCTCTTTGCTAGGCGGCGTAATCATAACAATTCGCTTCACTCCAGCTATTTTTGCTGGCAATACATCCATCAAGACTGTACTAGGATAGGCTGCTGTCCCACCAGGCACATACACCCCAACCGTTTCCAGCGGCAGTACCCGTTGTCCCATGACAACCCCCTGCTCCGAAGTTGAGACAAAACCTTGGCGAACCTGTTTTTCGTGATAAGCCATAATATTCTCTTTAGCTTTTTTCAAAACGGCCAATAATTCACTGGAAATCTCATGGACACTTGCTTCGATATCAACCGCTGCTACTCGCAGATCTGCCAGCTCAACACCATCAATTTCTTTAGTCAGTTCTTTGACCGCTTGATCGCCGCCAGTTTGAACCTTCGCTAAAATTTCAGCTACAGTAGCCGAAACATCCACCGATTCAGACATTTTTCGTGCTAAAATTTCTGCCTGAGTTTGTTTTACTGTTGAGAAGATTTTCAAATTTCCTGCCTCACTTTCTCAATAACCTCTTGAATACGTGCCTGTTTAAAGCGCCAGGTAGCATGATTAATAATCAATCGTGCAGAAGACGGAGCAATATCTTGAATGACCTTTAAATTATTTTCCTTCAAGGTAGTTCCTGTTTCTACGATATCGACAATCACATCCGATAAATCTAATAATGGTGCTAATTCAATCGAACCGTGCAGTTCAATCAATTCAATCGACCGGCCGATGCCATCATAATAATCTCGCGTAATATTGGAGTACTTCGTTGAAACCCTGAGTGGGCGGCTTTCATCCTCGACAAAATCATTGCAGGCCGCAACCGCAATCCGACACTCCCCTAAATGCAAATCTAAAAATTCTATCACATGCGCAGAATTTTCCATTAAAATATCTTTCCCAACCACTCCGATGTCAGCCGCACCATGTTCTACATAGATAGCCACATCACTTGGTTTCACTAGGAAAAAGCGCAATTTATTTTTTTCATCCACGAAAATTAATTTACGATTGTCTTCAAAAACACCTTCACTGGCAATGCCAGCTTTAGTAAATAATTGATAGACTGTGTCGCCCATCCGTCCTTTTGGTAAAGCAATGTTCAGATATTCAGAATCTTTAGGGGCCGTTTTCTCACCAACGTGGTTCAGCTTCATCCCGAATCCAATGGCTCCCTGACTCTTCCCTTGTCGTTTTAACAACAGATCATAGCGTCCGCCATGAAGAATGGTTTCCTTTGATTCCTTAATGAACCCTTGGAAGACTAAACCGCTATAATAATCAGCATCATTCATAATTGAAAAATCCAGTCGCAAGCGAATCAGTGACGACAGCTCAGGATCGTTGGTCAACTTATCATGCAATTCCTTTAACTCATCCAAAGCTGCCTGAGCTTTAGGCAAAGCAGCTAATAATCTGCGGGCTTTTTCGTAAAATTGTTCAAATTTTCCGGAAAGTCGCAGTAGTTTCCCTAAATTCTCGCTATCTTCCTTTGGTAAATTGTATTTTTGCGTCAACTCATCCATGGCATGAGAACTTTTATGCTGTAAAGCCTTTAACACCTGGTCACGTTCCTCTTCTGGAAACTGCTCACAGATCGCATTGATAATTCCCATATGTGAAATATCCAAGGTTCCTTCGCCCACCAAGGCTAAACTCTGCCAAGCTAATCGCAGAACCTCCAGCTCATCTTGCTGACTGATATTGTCAATAATCTCAAGTCCTACCTGACGAATTTTTTGATATTCCCCTTCTTGACGATCCTGTCGATAAACATCCTCGACATAATACACTTTGCGTCGTTCGCCAGAAGGTGTATTTTTAACGATGGAAATAGTTACATCCGGCTTCAAAGCCATCGTTCGTCCATCATTTCCGGTAAAGGTAATAATTGTGCTGTCCTTGAAAAAATTTCGTTGTTGCTGATAGCCTTCAAATTCTTCAAAGCTGTTTAACTGGTATAGATGAAAATGATGCTCTTGATACAACCTTCTTATTTGCAATTCGATTTGTTCTTCTGGGCGTAACACATCCCAAAGTTCCTTCATCTATACCACTCCTTTTCCAAAATGAAATTCTAATAAGTTTACGTTTAAAGTATATTAATCATTTTATCATTAAAGGTCAAGGAAAGCTGGAAAATTTATTAAACAAACTGGATATTTTTTCAAGAAAGAATCTGAAAAAGGATTTTTATGCTCTCTAAAATCTCTTACCCGCTAAAATTTCGCTAAAAAGCAAAAAAAAATCCGCACTGTTCATAAGACAGTACAGATTATTTAAGATCATTATCTGGATCAACCGGCTTCAGCATATTTTGCCATTCCCCCATTTGATCAATAAATCGTTTACTCTTTAAATGCAGTCCAACATATTCTTCATACAGCTGATCAATCGTTTTACGAATAGCCTGCTTCGTTTCAGTCTTCAAGTTTACGCTGCTGATTTTATCATAAGAAATTGTCGAAAACATCCGGATGAAATAAATCGACCGTGGATCTGCATGATAGCGATGCTCATCCATATGCCAATGATCCTGACACAAAATCCCGCTATATTTCGAAGAAAAATCAAAGGCCCCGGTAGTCTTCCCACAAATACTGCAGGCCCGCCAGTTTAAAGCTACCCCAAAGCGCTGCATTATTTGCAATTCAAAGATGTTCAGGATTGTTTCTCCATCATAGCCCTGATCCATCAATTCCAGCGCCTGCTTAGTAAAGCTGTACAAAGCTGGATCATACACATGATCATCAATCGCCGCATCCACCAAACCTAAAATATAGGAACCATAAGCATTGAGAAAAATGTCCTCCTGCAATTTGCGTAAAGGATGAACCTCCTTGGCACTATTTAAAAAAGATAGACCGTCCTCCTTTAAATTGCCAATATAGACTGCTTCAGTAAAAGGCATAATTGCAGGCCGCAACGGATTATTTGGCCGATGAATCCCTTTAGCAAAGAACATGACTTTGCCAGCTGATTCTGTAAAAATTTTAATCAGCTTATCCTTTTCTTTATAGTCACGACTAAAAAGGATCAACCCTTTCGTTTCACTGACCTGTGCCATCACGTCACCTCCGCTCTTTTCTTCTATTATAAAGGGACTTTCACGTTTCCCCTACAAAATGAATCCATCTAAAAAGAGGCAAAGCTCAGCTTCACCCCTACTTAGCTTAATAATCGTCATTACGATAGCCGTAATCCTGTAAATAAGTTTTTTTGTCGCGCCAATCCTTTTGCACCTTCACCCACAGCTCTAAAAATACTTTATCTCCCAGCAAGCGCTCAATATCTTTACGTGCCTGAGTGCCTACATTTTTCAGCATTTTGCCACCCTTGCCAATAATAATTCCTTTTTGACTGGTACGTTCTACAATGATTGTCGCTTGGATATGAACCTTCTGATTCTCGTCTCTTTTCATGGAATCAGTTACGACTGCTACGGAGTGAGGAACTTCATCGCGAGTCAGCTGCAACACTTTTTCCCGGATTAATTCCGAAACAATAAAATATTCTGGATGATCTGTCACTTGATCCTCTGGAAAATATTGCGGTCCTTCAGGCATCTGATCCACTAAGGTTTCCATCATATGCTCTACATTATTCCCTTCAGTCGCTGAAATAGGAATCACTTCTTTAAATTCCATCACTTGGCGATAATCGTCAATAATTGCCAGTAGTTCATCTGGATGAATTTTATCGATCTTATTGATAATTAAATAAACTGGAACATTCTGATTTTTCAAACGCTCCAAAATGAAATTGTCTCCCGGTCCACGTTTTTGATCAGCACTAATCATAAACATGATGGCATCAACTTCTCGTAACGCACTGTAAGCAGCTTCCACCATATAGTCCCCTAAACGATGCTTTGGCTTATGAATTCCTGGAGTATCAATGAAAACCAACTGAGCTTCATCTGTTGTATAAACCCCTTGAATTTTGTTACGAGTTGTTTGAGCCTTGTCACTCATAATGGCAATTTTTTGCCCAACAATCCGGTTCAATAAAGTTGATTTTCCTACATTTGGACGACCAACAATTGCGACAAATCCTGATTTGTGTTCTGTCATAGTTTTATTCCTTTCTTGAAAAAGGCTGGGCGAACATACCAGCTTTTGAAAGCCTGTTCGTCCAGCCACTCTTTACTCCCTGTCTGTTTCCATTGGTTAAAATAATGCGATGATTTTTGGCAAAAAGATAATCAGACCAACAATCACTGCAAAAATTGAGGTCATTAATACCGCCCCAGCAGCCATGTCTTTTACTTTTTTTCCAATTGGATGGAAATGACAGTCGGTACACATGTCCACTACATTTTCAAATACTGTGTTGATAATTTCGACAATCCAAACTAAGAAAACTGCTAAGAAAATCCAAAGCCATTCTAAACGGTTTAGTCTTAAGACAACACCTGCCAACATTGCCAAGCCACCAAGAAAAACATGTTTGCGCATATTACGCTCTTCCTCAAAAACGGTTTGAATTCCCTTGACCGCAAACTCTAGAGAAGTAATAAAATGCTTGTTTTTCTCGATATTTCTGTCTCTTTTTTCCTTATCACTTTCAACAACTTTGTCTGTCTTTTCTACTTTTTCTGTTTTATCTTTTGAGTCCATAGGCATCCAAAATCTCTTTCTGTAGTCCGAACATTTCTTTTTCGTCTTCCGGTGTCATATGGTCATAGCCATTGATATGCAAAAAACCATGAACAGCCAAAAAGCCCAATTCCCGATCGAAACTATGTCCGTACTCTTCTGCCTGTTCTGCCGCACGTTCTGTAGAAATCATAATATCTCCTAGATTTCTCGGCATCGCCATTTCTTCGTCAAAAATAATCGGTACTTCATCTTCACCATCTTCTTCCATGGCAAAGCTGATAACGTCTGTTGGTGCATCCTTATCACGATAATCACGATTGATAACCTGAATCGCCGCATTATCCATAAAAGTAACGGACATTTCAGTATCTTCCGGCAGCTTTAAATAGTCCGCTGCAAATTGTAGCAGGTCTTCGATTTCGGTGATTTTATCTTGAGAAACCTCACCAGTTTCATCAATAAACGTAATATCCACTACCGTTCGCCTCTTTCTTGCTCTTCTTTCATTTTCTCCGCTTCTGATTTCATCTTCGGATATTTGATCCGTGAATGGAAAGTCGAACTCAAACTGCTGACTAACGATTTTTCGACAATTCGGATTTCCTTCAAGGTCAAACCAGATTCATCTAATTGACCATCAGAAATACGTTCTTCGATCAAATCATGAACAAAGCTACTGATTTTTTCAATTGATGGATGATCCATCGCTCGTACTGCTGCTTCACAGCTGTCTGCAATACTAACTACCCCAGCTTCACGGGTTTGAGGTTTTGGACCAGGGTAACGGAACTCTGCTTCAGTGATTTCTGGATTGCGTTCTTTAGCTTTCACATAGAAGAATTTCATTAAAGTCGTTCCATGGTGCTGATAACAAATATCGATCACCATTTGCGGCATTTTATATTCCTCTAAAATTTTGGCTCCTTCAATCACATGACCAAAAATAATTTGCTTGCTGTCTTCCGGCAGCAAGAAGTTGTGCGGGTTCTCCGCTCCTGGCGGCAAATTCTCCACAAAGAAATTTGCATGACGAATTTTACCAATATCGTGGTAGTAACAAGCCACTCGCGTTAACAGTGACCGTCCGCCAATTTCCGCAACCGCATTAGCACTCAGATTTGCTACCATCATGGAATGATGGTATGTCCCTGGGGCTTCCTCCAAAAGCTGCTTCAGCAATGGATGGTTAGGATTACTTAGTTCATTTAACGTAATCACTCCATTGTCGGTTACTAATAATTCAATATACGGCTGCAAGCCGGTCCCTAACAAGAAAGAAAGTAACGAACCAGCTACGGCACAAATTAACGTTCCCCAAGTTGCACTATTAGTAAATGATAAGCCTTGGTAAATATTTAAAATGATCGCCCATATAATTGGGAAGATAACAATCCAAAGCAAGGCTTGTTTAGCTTGATCAGACACTCGTTTTTGCTTCACCATCACTGCCAATACACCTGAGAACAAATAAGTCATTAAAATAATTGTCAACATGTTGGTTCCAATGGAATCATAATAGACAAATAAAGCAAAAATAGTTTGAAAGACTGCGGCTAGACTACCCGCTCTACGATTTACAAACACCGTTAACAGCAACGGTACAAAGGCCGCTGGGAAAAACAGTGCTAGGTTGTTACTGCTAGTGCTTTGGAAAATCTGCAGAAACTTCATAACCAGCACACTAAAAATCATTGAAGCTGAATAGAACAAAATGAATCGAATGCGTTGAAATTCCACTTCGAATTGCCGACTGTAAAACCATAGGACAAATCCTTGTAAAATAGTCGATAAAATCATCGCAATTAACGGGAAAGTTGACCCGCCAGAACTGGTTAGACCTAACAATTTCAACTTATTAAAGGCGCTGGCGTCAATTTGACTGCCCTCACGCACAATGATTTCCCCTTGATAAATCATAACTGGCTGAACAGAGCTTTTCGCCTGTTCCCGCAAGTCTTCTGTTCGTTTCTCGTTAAGAATATCATTGACCACAATACCACTTTCCAGCAAGTACTGAATCACCTGATTTTGATTATCTGTTAAGCCTAAATTAGAAACTTGATCAATCGCCTGTTGTCGATAGATTTCTAGATCACTTTCTCGAATTCGTTTGCTCATCTGCTCATCATTCAGTTTCAGCGTCGAGGTTTTCACCTGCTCCAGCTGTTGACTATTTAGCTGAACAACCAGCCGAAAAAAATTCTCCGGCAGCTTTTGGTAAAAGCTGACAGTATCTTGATTAATGTTTTCAAAGTTCTTTTTTACTGCGGCGACACGTTCCTCCACAGTCGGTTGAGGAACTGTTTCACCTTCTTTAGCTTGGGAAACTTTGGTTTGATTAGCTTTATCAATATCACTATTGGTTTTCAGAACCAAATCAATCAATTGACTGATGCGATCGTGCTGAGTTTCAGCCAATTCCGGCTGGAACGTGTACTCCGGAGTAACAGCCTCTGCTGCCAACTGACGTTTCTGATCCGTTTCAGCACTATTCTCAATAGTCTTGTTGGCACGAATACTTTCAGAAGCAACTTGTCCCTCCCGATAGTCCACTCGTTTTTGACGCACGCTGGTAAACATCGTAACAATCAAAAGAAATGCAAAAAAGACCAAGATTAACGGAATGAAACGTGAGCCGAGTTTTTTTCGCAAATTATTGATTGGTTGATTCAACATGTTGTTTCCTCCAATCTACTCATTTGAATGGCGTAGATTTTCTTTCTCGTAAGCTTCGATAATTTCAGCTACTACTGGGTGACGAACTACATCAGCAGATTCAAAGTTCACAAAGCGAATCCGTTTGATTGCGCGCAGCGTTCTTTCAGCATGCATCAAACCGCTCATTTGTCCCTTTGGCAAATCAATCTGACTCGTGTCGCCATTAACCACCATTTTAGAATTAAATCCCAGCCGAGTCAAAAACATTTTCATTTGGGCAATCGTGGTATTTTGCGCCTCATCTAAAATGACGAAAGCATCGTCTAGAGTACGTCCTCGCATGTAGGCCAGCGGAGCAATTTCAATGACACCACGATCTAATAAACGATTCGTGTGCTCAACCCCAAAGATTTGATGAAGTGCGTCATACATTGGCCGCAAATAAGGATCAACCTTCTCCTTCAAATCACCTGGTAAAAAGCCTAAGCTTTCTCCTGCTTCTACTGCTGGGCGAGTCAAAATAATCCGCTGTACTTCACCCTTTTTCAGTGCAGCAATCGCCATGACAATCGCCAAATAGGTCTTACCCGTACCGGCAGGACCGATTCCAAATACTACGTCTGATTTACGGATAGCTGAGATATAGCGGCTTTGACCAATATTTTTAGGTCGAATGGGTTTTCCATTGCGATCCTTTAACAATTCTTCTTCATACATCATCACGAACTCATCTAAATGATTATCTTTAGCTAAACGAAGAGCAGTCATCACATCAGGTGTCGCAACTTTTATACCACGATCAATCAACATCTGCAATGCGCGTATGACATCAGCTACCAGTTTAGTTTCTTCTTTTTCACCAATGATTTGAATAGTTTCGCCACGTGTATTAATTGTTGTTTCTGTATTATCTTCTAAAAACTTGATATGTTTGTCATGGGAACCTAACAACATACTAATATCATCTTTGGCGTTAAGTTTTATTTCCAACGACTCAAAATCGTTTTTTGTCAAAAATACTTCATCCCCTCATTTAATCATTCACCCTATCATACCACACTCTAAATAAAAGAAAAATTGCCAGCGATTGCACCTTAAGAAAGACCTAAAAAGACAGCAATCTTCGAAGTACCCGAGATTGGGTCCCTTCCAAAATCACTGTCTTTTTCATTTTTCCTGACAAATTGCCAAAAACTTTTCAAAACTAGTTTGTTTTGCTAGTCGTTTGACTCGTGCAGGTTCGTTTAAAATCATTACCAGTTCTTCAAACAGTTGCTCAAAGGAATTATCCCGTTCCCCTTTTAGTGCCAGCAGCAAAACAAGTTTGACTTTTTTCCCCTGCCATTGAATCGGCTTTTCAAAGGAACAAATTGCTACAGCATTTTTCTTAGCTTCACGTTTAATCGCATGGGGGATCGCGTAGTAATTACCAAAGGCCGTACTGGACAAAGACTCCCGTTCCAATACTTTCTCTACATAGTCTGCTTCACAATACTCTTTCTCGAACAACTGTTGGCAAAGAAAACGGATAGCCTCTTCAGGTGTTTTTTGTGCTTCATGTGGAAAGAACAGCTCCTCCTTCAAAAAGCGAGTTAGAACTGATGGTACTTGGCTGTCCTCTACAAAAATTTGCGTAATTTCATTTAAATCCTGCTCAGTTAGAAAAGAATGATAATGATAAATCGGAACAGTTGTTTCTAATTGCAGTGCTTCCGTAGTCAAAATCAAATCCTTGTTCTTGATTAATTCATCATTTATATCGAAAACTGATTTTGCTACCGATAGCTCTATTTCGAAATCCTTGATTCGATCAAGATACGCGCGGACAATCCGCTGATTCCCCACCCCATAAGGCGAGACTAGCAAAACCTGTTTCTTCATTTTCCGGCGAATATTTTCTAGTGCCGAAAGAAAATGCAAAGACAAATAGGCAATTTCGTCCTCTGGAAATTGAATATGCAATGTCCGCTGTAAAAATGCAGAAGCATAGACACTAACATTATAAACGAAAGGAAACTTGCTTTTAATCTCTTCTAACAAAGGGTTAGTCAAGTATTGATGACTAATCGCACGTTTATATAAGGCTGAAACATGGGTTAGTAGATAATCAACAATCTTTTCGTCCTGAGTAAAATCCAAATAAAAAATCCCCATGATACTATCCAGTAATTCTTCAATCACATCTTTTAGCTGCAGTTCTTCTAAGCTCTCATTTGAAACAATCACACCGGAATATAATCGATAAATGTATGGCAACTCCTCTTCTGGAATGCCCACCTGAAAATTTTCTTCCAGTAAAGCTGCCAGCTTAAGTGTAAGCAGTCGACTCTCCTGATCTTTCATTACAGGCTTAACGGTATTCAAAAAGCTCGCTTTGCTCACCCGCTCCAGCAATACAGCGACATGCAATATAAAAGAAATCGTCGAAAAGTCATTAATGAAAAAATTTTCCTGCTGATGAAACCGAATAACCAATTGCGATAGTTTAGCTAAATCTATTTGTCCAAAATAATTCGAATACTTTTCTAAGCTCAGTTTGTTTGCTTCAATTTCTTGATTCAAAAACAAAGTAAACACTCGCCGCTTATCAGCTTCTTCACCAGCAATAAATAGTTGATTGTTTTTTCGTTGAATAATCAATGATTGATCCTGTCGAGAAATCAAATCATTTAACTCTTTAATAATCCGATTAAGCGCTGATTCGCTTATAAAGAAATCATCGGCCAATTCGTAAAAATCGCAGCTGTCTTGATCAATAATTTGACCCAGCAATTCAAAATGAAGGTTCGATTGATCTATTGTTTTTTCTCTATCCAAAGACGAAAGAGTTTCCGGATTAAGATAAAATCCCGCACCCGCCTTCGACAAAATTACAGCTTGTTCTGTTTGTCCATTTAGTTGTTGAATATCATTACGAATTGTTTTAGTAGATACCCCTAGCTCTTTAGATAGCACCTGAGCAGTAAGAGGAAGATTACTAAAGGACAATTTCTCAATAATCTGCTCTTGACGTTGAGAAATTTGCATATTTTCCATCCTCCTGAAGGCATTTTAGCTTTTAGATTATATCATAATAAGAGCATAGGATTACCTATGCTCCAAAATATTAGGCAGTTGTCGTATCGTTTGAAACCTCTACAGGTGTTTTTTGCTCAGCTTCTGCATTTTCTGCCTCAGATTCTTTTTCCAACGCAACCAAGTTTTTCTCATAGACCTTGAAGAATGGATAGTACAGCACCCCATCCAAGGCAATTAGCACCGCAACTAATACAATGGCACGCCAATCCATAGTCGAAAGAAAGGCTCCAATCGGGGCAGGCATCTGCCAAGAGAACACTGCGAATGTCTTACCAACAATCCCCCATGACATACATAAATAGGTGACAATTCCGTTAAATACAGATGTGAAGATAAAGGGTACAAAGAAAATTGGGTTTAACATCAAGGGTGTTCCGAAGATCATCGGTTCTGAAATTCCGAAAATGGAAGGCAGAAATCCGACTTTCCCTACGGTGCTTAACTGCTTCGATTTAGAACGCATCATCAAAAACGCTAGTGCCAATACCGAACCAGATCCGCCTATAATAACGAAGTAAGTCCAAAATGGTGTAGTAAAAATATTGCTTAAATCAGTACCCGCCATTTTTTCTGCGGCATTAATCGACAAATTTCCATCACGGATCGGACCCAAAATGCCCGCCAGTGCCGCATCATGAATTCCGAAGAACCAGAATAAGTGAATCAAGAAGATACTTAAAATAGTAAACGGCAAACTGTCAGCCGCTTGGAAGCTTGGCGCCATAATATTGTATAAGAATTGCACAGCAGTTGTATCAAAAGCATGGAAAATAATAAAGATGATTGAAAAGAATGTCATCAAAATTAATCCAGGCACCAAAGCTGCAAAAGTTTCTGACAATGAGGCCGGCACACTGTCAGGCATAGATATCCGTCCAATATTTTTCTTACGCATCCAATGATAGCCTTCCACCGTAACAATAGAAACAAAGAGTGCCAACAAAATACCCCGACCATCTAAAAAACTGATTTCGACTTCTTTACCATCCCAGCCCAATTTCAAAGGAGTCAGTACCAACATCAAAAATCCTGCTACTGCAAACATTAACGGTCGCAAAACATCTTCCTTATAATGACGACATAAGAAATAGGTTACACCGATACAGATGAATAATGACATGGCACTTAAAGTAATTCCACTTATCCAGTTTAAAATCATACTGTTTTGTTCTGCAAAGCTCGCCCAAGCCAGTAAAAAACCATTTGTCGTATTTTCAGTCACCGGTGCAGCATTTAAAATGATTGGAATTGAACCGAACAAAGTAATTGGCAGCATCGACATAAAGGCATCACGAGTTGCTTTTAAGTGCCGCTGCTGACTTAATTTGTTCGCAAGCGGCGAGATGTATTGATCCATTTTCTCACTTAATGTATTAAATCCCATGACCTTTTATCCCCCGATCAATTTTTTGATATCTTCGTAAACACCTTTACCATCCATAATGCCATATTTCATTGGCGAAATTGCCTCGACTGGCACGTCCACTGCCTCAGAAATTTGTGGTTTTAAGAAACGAATTTGTGGTCCAATTAGAACCAAATCTACTCCGTCCAAGTAATCTTGGTATTCTGACTCACTGTAGGCCTTTACTTCCAGCGTATTACCGGAGGCTGCTTCAATTTTTTTGGCTAACATTCCTGTTGACATCCCTGCATTACAAACTAGCATCACTTTTTTCATTATTCATCGTTCCTCTCAATGAAGTACTTTTCTATGTTTTGAAAATACAACTGCTTTTATTCAAACGCTCTTCTTTGGATTTTTTCTCCATGACTTTCAATAATATCCTTAAACCAGTAATAAGAAGCTTTCGGTTTACGTTCCTGTCCCTTCTCAAAATCAACAGCAACTAATCCATAACGTTTTTCGACACCGTTTTTCCAAGAGTATAAATCAAAGGATGCCCAAGCATAATAGCCACGAATATCCACACCACGATCCATCGCATTCATGATGGCATTAATATGATCATTCATAAATGAAATACGGTAATCGTCATTCACTTGATCAACTGTCACATCTTCACGAACACCCACACCATTTTCAGTCACGTAAATTGGTAAATGATACCGATCCCAAGCTTCAAGTAAGCCATCTTGTAAGCCTTTAGGATAGATTTCTGTATCCCAAGCAGTAAATTCACTGTTCGGATCCTTGACTTGTTCAAACCAGCCTTTGATTACTACTTTACTTTGTCCTTTTTTTCCAGAATGATTGAACACTAACTGTGTTTCACCTTCAGTATACGGTTTCACTAAAGTACGAGCATAATAGTTTAGGCCGATAAAATCAACCGTATTTTCTTTGATAACTTGCAATTCTTCTGCCTGCATAAAGCTTACGTCATAGTCCTGTGCTAGCTTGGCTACTAAGTCAATTGGGAATTTGCCTAAAGCTGCAGTATCTAAAATCCAGTTGTTGCAATAGTTATCAGCATAGCGCATCGCAATCTTGGTTTCGATTGTATCGTCTACGCCATTAACAGGTGTATAACTATGAACGATGCCGATTTGTCCCTGATAACCACCTTCACGGAAAGCGCGGACTCCCAAAGCACTTGCCAGCATTACATGATACGCACCAATCATTGTTTTCTGCACATCTTGTAAACCCGGTGGATAGTTACCGATAAAATAGCCGTTAGCAATAAACCATTTCGGCTCATTGAAGGTTGTCCAATAGCGAACCTTATCTCCAAAATGTTCAAAGCAAACCTTTGCTAAATGCTCAAACGCATAAGCTACATCCCGATTCAACCATCCGCCTTCTGCTTCCCAATACTGTGGTAAATCCCAATGATAAATCGTTACAAAGGGTTCAATGCCGTGTTTGTGACAAGCATCCAGTAAACGATGATAAAACTCTATCCCCTTTAAATTAATTTCACCCGCTTTATTTTTGATGATTCGCGGCCAAGACAGTGAAAAACGATAAGAGGTTTGTCCTCCTTCTTTCATCATGCGAATATCTTCTTCAAAGCGATGATAATGGTCGCTGGCAACATCCCCATTTTCCATACCATTTTCATGTAGGTAATGATCCCACATAGATTCTGCCTTATCATCTACATCCCAAGCACCTTCACATTGATAAGAAGCGGTTGCTCCACCCCAGAAAAAGTTTTTATCCATTAAATAGTCTCCTTCCATTTATACAATTCTCCAAACTCAGCAATCATATCTACTGCAATATCAGTTGAGGTTAAGTGCCCCTCTGCATGTACTAATAATAGATCCACATCTTGCATTCGCTCCTCTGAAGAAAGCTTCCTCAGCATTTCTGCATGAGCACGATGGGCAAGCTTCATCTCACTTTTCGCTGTCATATATTTTTCATCAAATGTTTTGAAGTCTCCTTGCTTTACAGCGAGCAGGGCTTCATAGGCATCACTTTTTGCGTTACCTGCATGTAAGATGATGGCCATCGATTCCATCTCAGTTCCGATTCTAACTTCTTCCATTAAAAAGTTCCTCCTCCTTCTCTCTGGTTTAACTATAAAACGTTTTCAAGTTGGTTTAAATTTTTTATTTTCCACTTTAAAGTGGAAATTACGAGACGCACTATTTACACAACAAAAAAACCACCGAGAAATTTCTTCTCGATGGTAAGAATTCTTATTGTAACAGCTCTTTCACAATGGCATTTACCTGATTACCATCGGCCTTACCTTTGACCTTAGGCATCACAGCACCCATTACTTTACCAAATTCTTTTGGTGAAGCTGCTCCAGTTTTGGCAATTGCATCACTTACTATGCTGCGGATTTCATCTTCTGAAAGCTGCGCTGGCAAGTATTTTTCCACAATTACAATTTCTTTTTTTACTTTGTCCGCTAAATCAGTACGATCGGCCTTTTCGAATTCAGTTAATGAATCACGACGTTGTTTCATCTCACGAGACAATACAGTCAATTCTTCATCTTCTGATAATTCCTGTCCGGTATTGATTTGTTCATTTTGAACAGCGGCTTTCAGCATTCGGATCACCTGCAAAGACTCCTTGTCCTTGCTGCGCATCGCCTGCTTCATGTCTTCGTTTAGCCGAGTAAGCAGTGACATCATATCACTCCATTCACACTAGAATTTTTTGCGTTTTCTAGCTGCTTCTGATTTTTTCTTACGTTTCACACTTGGCTTTTCATAAAATTCACGTTTACGAGATTCTTGTAGAGTCCCCGCTTTTGAAACGGAACGTTTGAAGCGACGAAGAGCATCGTCAAGAGATTCATTTTTACGAACCACTGTTTTTGACATATAAATTCCCTCCCTCCGAGCTTAAAAAGTAACCGTTTTTGTTATTGAAATATACTCTCAAAAAACAAGACCGTCCATAGGTTATTATATCGAATGGATAAATACGAGTCAAGGTACTGAGGAGTTTTATTTTTCCCGATTATTTAAGCAATCGTTTTACAATCCGAACAACGCCCATATAACTCAAAACGATGGCCTTCAATTTGACAATCATCTAATTGTTCCTTAAAGAAATCCATGGGACACATATGGATCTCTTTCGTTTTGCCGCAGACAGTACAAATAAAATGATGATGATGCCCAAAATCTTCACTGCAGCTGAAGCGGAACTTCATCTCACCTTGATAATCAGTCTCTTCTATAATTCCAATTTCACAAAATTCTCTTAAGTTTCTATAAACAGTATCGTAACTAAGTCCTGGAAAAAGATTATTCAAATGTTCATAGATTTCTTTGGCAGCTACATAACGATTCTTTTTGATTAAATAATCCAGCAAAGTTTCACGCTTTTTTGTGTATTTAAAGCCATTTTCTTTTACTTTTACCAATGCTTTTTCTAACAAGGTCGGTTGAGTCATGACGATTCCTCCTAATTAAATCGTAATGATTATGAATAAACAATATGGTATAATAAATTATCTTAAAATACAAGGGAGAATTTTATGGAGAAGGAAAATCAAACTGATCTTGTAACGATCTTTATCATTTCCGATTCGGCAGGTGAAACAGCTTCTAAATTGGCACAAGCTTCTATGGCCCAATACCCAACTGTAGAATTTTGCTTATTCCGTCGAACCTTTATTAGCTCATCAGAATTACTGTTGAAAGCATTAAAGGATGCAAAAAACGAAAATGCACTAATCATTCATACATTGATCGATCCAAAGCTATCACGAATTGCCGAAGAATTTTGTGAACAGGCCGGCTTGTTCCATATGGACCTGCTGAATCCGGTTGTTAATGAAATTGAACGCCGGGCACATATTGAACCTAGCTACGAACCTGGAGCATTACATCACCTAAATGACAATTACTTCAAACGAATCAAAGCATTAGAATTTGCTGTAAAATACGATGATGGGAAAGATCCGAAAGGCTTCCTTGATGCTGACATCGTTTTATTAGGGGTATCACGGACCTCAAAAACACCTTTAAGCTTGTTTTTAGCTAACAAAAACTTAAAGGTTGCTAATCTACCATTAATTCCACAAGCCCATATTCCTAAGCAGCTGTTCCAGATTGATCCTAAGAAAATTGTCGGCTTGACCAATGATCCAGAGGTATTAATCAATATTCGGAAAGAACGGATGCGTGCTTACGGACTTAACCCTGAAACGGCTTATTCAGATCGTGACAAAATTCAAGCTGAATTAGAATTTGCCAATGATTTGTATCAAAAGCTAGGTTGCTATGTGGTAAATGTAGCCAATTATTCGATCGAAGAAACTGCTGCAAAAATTATGACTGCCTTGGACCTAGAAGACCACAGCTACTATTTCATGGAAGACTCTGATGATGACGAATAACCCTAAAAAACATTAAAAATATCCGAATGATAGTGAAATCGCCCATTGTTACAGGAGCGAAATCACTAGAATTCGGATATTTTAGTTCTAAAATGACTTATTTAGCTTTTTCGTTTGAATTTCTACTATTTGATTTAATACATAAGGCGTTGTTTGGTAAACATCGTTGATCCAATTATGGAAAAACAAATAAGCATGCGCTCGCCAGCGATTTGTAACCTTTTCATCTGATGACAAATAATAATTTTCAGGTTTTTGAGTGTCTAAGCCTTTATCTAAGTCCCGCAGGTATTCACCTTCCAGGGTCCCCGAGTCATACTCAAAGTGTCCTAGTAAAAATACATTGTGGCCATCGTCTGAAAGAAGAATCGTAGCATCCTCCTCTTCTCCACGAGCAATCACTTCTAAGGGACTGTTTGAAACTTGTGCTTCATCAATACCAGTATAACGAGATTGCGGCATCCAAAAGACGTCATCAAAGCCGCGAAACAGCCGATGCTTTGTCAAAAGCTTTTGCGAAAAAATACCAAATAGTTTTTCCTCGAACATAACCTTATTGATTCCATAATGGTGATACAGCCCTGCTTGAGCTCCCCAGCAGATGTGGATAACCGAAGTCACGTGGGTTTGACTCCAAGCCATAATAGCTGTAAGCTCCTCCCAATAATCTACCTCTTCAAAAGGCAGCTTTTCAATCGGTGCACCAGTAATAATCAATCCATCATAACAGGTTTCTTTAATAGAAGAAAATTCTAAATAGTACTTTTCCAAATGGGTTTTGCTAGTATTCCGGTGCTCATGAGAAGCTACCTTCATAAAATCCACATCAATTTGCAGAGGACTTTGACTAATTAAACGCAGCAATTGAATCTCTGTAACAATTTTATTGGGCATCAAATTTAAGATCAATAATTTTAACGGACGGATATCCTGCTGATTCGCTCGTAGATTATCAATGGCGAAAATGTCTTCATTTTCCAAAACCTTTTTAGCTGGAAAATCAGGTTCTAAACGAATCGGCATGACTATCCCTCCAGCTGTTCAAAAGCTTGCTGCAGGTCTGCTAAAATATCAGCTACATTTTCAATTCCACAAGATAAACGTACCAGCCCAGGTGAAATTCCTGCATTCATCAATTCATCTTCATTTAACTGACGATGAGTAGAGGTTGCTGGATGCAACGCACATGTCCGGATATCTGCCACATGAACTTCTAAAGAAACCATTTGTAAAGCATCTAACCATTTAGCTGCCGCTTCTTTTCCAGCTGCAATTTCAAAAGAAATCACGCCACATAAACCGTTTGGAACATATTTTTGTGCCAACTCATAGCTTTTATCTTGCTTCAAGCCTGGGTAAGTCACAGATTTAACCGCCGTTTGCTTTGTCAAAAACTCGGCAACAACTAATGCATTCTGATAGTGACGTTCCATTCTTACTGCCAAGGTTTCAATTCCTAAATTCAACAAGAAAGAGTTCTGAGGTGATGGTGTCGCACCAAGGTCACGCATTAACTGCACGCGTGCCTTAGTAATGTAAGCAGCTGCTCCAAAAGCTTCAGTGTAAACAATCCCATGGTAGGTTTCATCTGGTTCAGATAATTGCGGGAATTTACCGTTATTCCAGTTAAATTTACCGCCATCAATAATCACTCCGCCAGTCTGAACTGCATGACCATCCAAATATTTAGTTGTACTGTGAATGACAATATCCGCACCAAATTCAATTGGACGGCAATAATAAGGTGTAGCAAAGGTATTATCGATTAGGAACGGCACATCTAAAGCTTGAGCCAATTGAGCAAATTTTTCAATATCAAGGACATATAAGGCAGGATTTGCAATCGTTTCAGCAAAAACCGCTTTAGTATTTGGCTTAGCTGCCTGCTTCAACTCTTCCAAAGAGGCATTTTGATCGACAAAGGTTACCTCAATACCCATTTTACGTAAGGTATGAGCAAATAAGTTATAGGTTCCACCATAAACATAGGAAGAAGAAATAAAGTGATCCCCAGCCTCTAAAATATTCAAAATAGCATAAAAAGTTGCTGCCTGTCCGGAAGCTGTACATAACGCACCCACACCATTTTCCAATGCAGCCAGCTTTTCTTCAACTGCCCCAGTAGTGGGATTGGCTAAACGAGTATAAAAATAGCCGCTTTCTTCCAAATCAAATAGTTTTCCAATTTCTTCTGTTGAGTCGTAAGTATAAGTGGTACTCTGTGTAATTGGTAATACCCGAGGCTCCCCATTTCCTGGTGTATACCCCGCATGCAGACATTTTGTTTCAAATTCCATATTCTTTTCCTCCTTTAATTTTTAGGTTTATACTAAATACAATATAGAAAATTTTTACTTTTAAAACTGGCAGCTAACTGGTCGTTAGGTTCTCATCTTTCAAAAATAGAAAAATGAATTCTATCGTCATAGGCATACCGTACTAAATATTTCTATTGCTATACCTTTTTTAAGATAGCAATCTCTTACTGCTTAAGTCATACTATGAAAAGTGCGACTGGCAAAAAAACTTCCGTCCTCCTGCTATAGGAAAGGACGGAAGTTTTCCGTGGTACCACCTTTATTCATTGATCAATCATCAATCTTATTCAACAGATAAACTGTTGCAAGCTGTAACGGGCTAACCCGAAAATGACTACTCCGTTCATCATTCTATGCTCCAAGACCATCTTCTAAAAGATAAGGAATGCTTCTTCTCAGCTACCGAAGCTCTCTGGAAACCCTTATTTTTTATACTCTTCTTTTCATCGCGTAACTATTCACTTAATAAACTTGTAAGCCTTCTTGATCCACAGCTAAAATTTCTACTCGAGCAGTAGTATCCAAATCCTTTAGCCGTTCAGCAACCTGTTGAGACTTGTCTGGTGCTAACAAAGTAAGTACAGTAGGACCTGCTCCACTAAGATAGCTGCCATATCCGCCTAGCTCTTGAGTAATAGCCCGGATTTCAGTCAAATGAGGCACTAAATGCTTCCGGTGTATCTCATGGAATAAATCCTTTTCCATCATTTTACCTGCCAAAGGAAGATTGCCATTTAAGACTGCGGCAATCATCACGTTCGCAATTGAACTAGCCTTCACCGCTTCTTGATAAGAAAACTCATCTGGCAAAACACTGCGGCTGGCAGAAGTCAGCAATTCTTTATCTGGGATAAAAGCCACTACATCACATTCAGGGAAATGATGTTTCACGTATTCTACCTGTCCATCCGCATAACTTGCTACAACAAAACTACCGCATATAGCTGGTGCTACATTATCAGGGTGTCCTTCGATTTCAGTGGCAATCTCTAATTTTTCTCGAACAGAAAGGTTTAGATTGCCTAAACGGTTTGCCAGTTCAATTCCAGCTACAATGACTGAAGAACTGCTGCCTAACCCTCTAGCCACTGGAATATCGGTTGACATTTTTATGCTATGAGGCGTCAATTCAGGTGCTATTTTCAGCGCTGTTTGAATCAATAAATTTTTCTCATCACGGGGAATAGCGTTAGATAAATCATGCTCTACTACCCACTTTTGCGTCACTGAACCGATTTCGATCACTAAATACTGCGAAAGCGCGATCCCACAAGAGTCAAAGCCTGGACCTAGGTTGGCACTTGTGGCTGGAACGCGGATTTTCATAGTTTCGCCACTCCTTCTTTCAAGTGTTGACGCATATCTTCCAAGTCACTCATTTTGCTGATTTTAACATCGGTTGCATTAATTGCTGTATCCGGATCTTTCAATCCATTTCCAGTGAAGACTGTTACTACAGTTTCACCTTGTTTGATTTTTCCACTCTTCACATGCTGAATCACTCCAGCTAATGATGCAGCTGAACCTGGTTCAACAAAGACACCGTCTTGAGCAGCAACTTTACGATAAGCATTTAAGATTTCTTCATCGGTTACTGCATCAATGTGTCCCCCCGATTCATCTCTAGCTGCTTCTGCTAATTTCCAGCTAGCAGGATTCCCAATACGAATCGCTGTCGCTACAGTTTCCGGCTGTTCGATCACTTCTCCCCGAACAATTGCCGCTGCTCCTTCTGCTTCAAAACCGTGCATACGAGGTAAGGCTGTACCCTTAACCTCATGCCATTCTTTAAATCCTTTCCAGTAAGCCGAAATATTTCCAGCATTACCGACAGGGATAGCTAAAACATCAGGTGCTTTTTCTAATTGCTCGCAAATTTCAAATGCAGCCGTTTTTTGGCCTTCTAAACGATAAGGATTCACTGAGTTCACCAAAGCAACAGCTTCGGTTTCAGCGATGTCCCGCACCGCTTTTAATGCTTCATCAAAGTTACCAGGAATTGAAATGATGTCTGCACCATATATAATGGCTTGAGCTAGTTTACCCATGGCAATTTTTCCATCAGGAATCACTACATATGCCTTAATCCCTGCACGAGTCGCATAAGCAGCCGCTGCTGCACTAGTATTACCGGTTGAAGCACAGATAATCGCCTTCGCTCCGTCTTCTACAGCTTTCGCTACAGCCATTACCATTCCGCGGTCTTTAAATGATCCAGTTGGGTTCAAGCCTTCATATTTACCATACAAGGTAATTCCTAATTCTTTTGACAAATTATGCAGTGGAATCAATGGTGTGTTTCCTTCTGCTAGTGACAGCATTGGTGTTTTGTCAGTGATTGGCAAATATTCTTGGTACTGCTTTAATAATCCTTCGTACATGTTGGCTATTCCCCCATTACTTTCATTGTTGATAGTAGTTCAAAATTCGTTTTTTCAGCAATATCTTTTTGAATTTGGCTCATGGTTGTTTCAGACATTTTATGCGTAATTACCACAACTCGAGCATGATTTTCTACTTGTGCTTTCTCTTGAACTACTTGCTCAAGTCCGGCACCAGCTTTCGCCATAATTTCTGCTAATTGTAAAAATTGACCAGTTTCGTCTGGCATTTTTAATGATAAGAAATATTTGCTGACAATTTCTTCTGGCGGTGTTAACTTAGTCGGTTGAGTATATTCGCTAAAACGGTGACCAATTGTTCCTAGTTGAATCTTATTAACAATCGTCATCAAGTCTGCCACGATACTAGTTGCCGTTGGTCGTGATCCAGCACCTGGTCCGTAATACATTGATTCACCAATCCCTGAACTCTTCACAAATACTGCGTTGAATTCGTTATGAATTGAAGCCAGTGGATGATCACTTGGTACTAATACTGGGCCTACTTCTGCAGCGATACTATCGCCCTGTTTAACCGTAGATCCGATTAATTTAACAGTATAGCCTAATTGATCAGCAACCGTAACATCGTTGCCAGATAAGCCGCGAATTCCTTTTACTTTTACCTGATCCATGTTAATGGTCATCCCAAAAGCAAATTTACTTAAAATGACCATTTTATAAGCGGCATCAATACCATCCACATCATTGGTAGGATCGCTTTCAGCAAAGCCTAATTCTTGTGCCTGTTTTAAGGCTGTATCATAATCCAGCTGCTCAGTAACCATCTTAGTCAACATGTAATTAGTCGTTCCGTTAACAATTCCTAATACTTCCTGAATATCATCAGCAGCTAAACTATTAGCAATAGTGCGCAAGATTGGGATTCCCCCCGCTACACTTGCTTCATAGTATAAGTTTCGTTTTTGTTCATGAGCCAGTGAAGCTAGCTCACTGCCATGCTGCGCTAATAAATCTTTGTTTGCAGTAACGACATGCTTGCCAGCTTTTAAAGCTTCAGCAATGAAAGTTTTAGCTGGTTCGATTCGTCCCATTACCTCTACCACAATATCAATCTCTGGATCTTCAATAATATCGGTTAACTCATGTACTAATTGAAGATTGTATTTTTTCGCCATTTCATCTTTGTCCTCGGTTGGGCGAATCAACGCTTTTGTTACGGTTAAAGGACAACCAATACTCTTTTCGATTTTTTCCTGATGATCTGCTAGAATCTCTAGCACGCCAGTTCCTACAACACCTAAACCTAATAGACCTACTTTAACTGGTTTTTCCATAATTCGCCTCCAAATGATTGCACAAAGATTAAACGTGTTTCATCATATTTTAATATAGTTTGTGTCTTAGTATAACTAAAATACCAAAAAAAAACTAGTGATTTTCCAATAAAAGTGGAAAATCACTAGTTGTCTTAATGGTGAGACACGTGACGGAAGGTTTGATCCAAAATATCCAAGACATGATGGTCATCTAAACTATACAGCATTGCCTTGCCGTCTCGTCTTGCTTTGACTAAACGATTATCCCGCAACAACTTCAATTGATGGGAAACCGCTGACTGCTCCATCGCTAAATTTTCACTGATGGAAGAAACATTGCGCTCACCTTGTTTCAAATACAATAAAATTCTTAAACGAGTGGGGTCGCTCAATACTTTGAACAATTGACTAACGGCTTGAATTTCTGTTTCCCGTGTACTCATTCTAAGCCACTCTCCTACTCTGTGATTTTACGAATTGCTGCTTCATAGGTTGCTAATTTATTTTCTGCATCTTCCTCTGAAGAACCTTTTACTCCAATATAAAATTTAATTTTTGGTTCTGTACCAGAAGGTCGAATAGCTAACCAAGTAGCATCTTCTAAAGTATATTTTAACACATTAGAAGATGGCATATCGATTGGTGTACTTGCCCCATTACTATCGGTTGCCTTTTGCGTTAAATAATCTTCAGTTAACGAAACTGGAACACCAGCAAACTCGGTTGGCGCTTGAGCCCGTAAGCCTTCCAAAATTTCTTTGATTTTAGCAGCACCTTCAGCACCGCTTAATGTTACAGAAATGGTTTTTTCAGCAAAGTAGCCGTATTCTTCAAAGATTTCTTGCAATCCATCATAAAGTGTTTTGTCTTGTTTCTTATAATAAGCAGCAACTTCTGCTAATAAAAGCAATGCTTGGATAGCATCCTTGTCACGGACAAATGGTTTGATCAAGTAACCGTAGCTTTCTTCAAAACCAAACATGAAAGTATGAGAACCATCTTTTTCGTATTGTTGGATCTTCTCAGCAATAAATTTGAAGCCCGTTAAAACATCAATCATTTCAGTATTATATGCTTTAGCAATTGCGGTTGGCAACTCGCTTGAAACGATAGATTTCAGTACTGCCGCATTTTCTGGTAAATCGCCCGCTTGTTTGTGCGCTTCTAAAATGTAACGTATCAAAATCGCTCCGATTTGATTACCAGTTAGTACTTGATATTCACCACTTGGCAAACGAACAGCTGCTCCTAAGCGGTCAGCATCCGGATCAGTAGCAATTAATAAATCTGCGCCTTCTTTTTCCCCTAACTTAATCGCATACTCAAACGCTGAATGCTCTTCAGGATTTGGCGACTTCACAGTAGAAAAATCGGGATCTGCTACTGCCTGTTCTGGCACCAGCATGTACTCCTCAAAACCGGCTTGCTTCAGAGCCTTTTCTCCAAGCATTGTTCCAGTACCATGCAACGGTGTGTAAACAAGTTTAAGGTTTTTACCCATCTCGTTAATCAATGCTTGATCGATAGTCACAGCTTTAATTTCTTCTAAGTAGGCAGCATCAACTTCTGCACCAATAATCGTAATTAATTTGCTGTTCTCATCTTGTAAAACTTCTACTTCTAAAGGATTTTCAACCGAACGGACAAATTTAGTCAACGCATCCGCATCTTCTGGCGGCATTTGACCTCCATCTTCACCATAAACTTTGTACCCATTATACTCAGCAGGATTGTGTGAAGCTGTAATCATAATGCCGGTAAAAGCATTCAAATGACGTACTGCAAAAGAAAGTTCTGGCGTTGGTCGCAGGCTTTCAAAAACATAAGAAGGAATATCATGGGCAGCCAATGTTCGCGCAGCTTCCATAGCAAATTCAGGTGACATGTGACGAGAATCATAGGCAATTGCTACGCCACGCTTTTTGGTTTGTTCATCTTGTGTATCCATAAAACGTGCCAAACCTTCTGTCGCTTGACGAATCGTAAAGATATTCATACGATTGGTTCCTGGTCCTAAAATTCCGCGCATACCTGCTGTGCCGAATTCTAAAGATGTATAGAACGCATCTTGCTTCAATTCAGCATCCTTATCAAGCGCTTTTAATTCCTGTTGCATTTTTTCATCCAGTTTATCGGAATTCATCCATTGTTCATACACTTGTTCCCAAGACATGAAGGACACCTCTTTCATTTTTCTTACCTTTCAAGTATACCATCCTTGTTATATTCAGCAAACAAAAACATTAAAAGGGAGCAAAAAAATAAGAGTGTCAAAAATGACACTCATTATTTATTGCTCTCGATATATTTATAAACTTGTTGACCTGCAATTCCGCCTTCACCAACTGCAGTTGTAATTTGACGCAAATCTTTTTCACGCGCATCACCAATTGCAAAAACGCCTGGAATGCTGGTTTTCATCTCATGATCTGTTTCAATCCAGCCTGCTCCGTTAGTAATTCCGCTATTCTTAAATGGTTCAGTTAATGGCTCCAGCCCCACATAGATGAAAACACCGTCTGCTGGTTCTTCATGGACTGCCTCAGTTTTAACATTACGGATTTTCGCACCTGTTACAACCATTTCATTACCAACAATTTCTTCTATTACACTATCCCAAATAAACGAAATTTTTTCATTGGCAAATGCACGGTCTTGAATAATCTTTTGAGCTCTTAATTCATCCCGACGATGAACAATAACTACTTCAGAAGCAAAACGCGTTAAGTAAATTGCTTCTTCTACCGCTGAATCGCCGCCGCCAACAACTAGTAACCGTTTGTTGCGGAAAAAGGCTCCATCACAAACTGCGCAATAAGACACACCACGACCAGCGAACGATTCCTCCCCAGCTACACCTAATTTACGATGGACACATCCAGTTGCAATAATCACTGTTTTTGCTTGATAACTTTGATCTTCAGTGATTACTTCTTTGTAATCTCCGTGATCCTTGATATCTTGGACAATACCATAAGCATTTTCAGTTCCAAATTTTTCTACATTTTCATACATTTTTTGTGCCAACTCAGGACCCATAATTGAGTCAAATCCTGGATAGTTCTCTACTTCAGCTGTATTGTTCATCTGTCCACCAGGCGCACCGCGCTCGATCATTAATACAGACAAATTTGAACGTGATGCATACAAAGCAGCCGTCATCCCTGCAGGACCGGCACCAATAATAATTACGTCGTACATTCGAATCCCCCCATTTGGCTTAACTTTACTGCTACAATTGATTTCTGTCGAGTTATTTGCTTACAAAAGGTTTGTAAACATCCCTAGATTTTGTCATTGAAACGTTTTTGGCAAAGCCGAATTGTCGATTATTTTCAATTTAACTTCCTTCATTTCAAAAAAGAAGGGCAACCATCTATAAATGATTGTCCTTGCTTAAAATTAATCCTGATTTTTCATTTGCTGCATCATTTGACGAATTTTTTTCTCAGAAGGCTTTTGACCCATCGACATCATCATCTGACGCAACATATCCTCGTTAATTGGAGGGTTCTTTTTTAAATAATCTTTCATCCAGTTTCTAGCTAAGAAGAAACCACCTACAGCACCCAATATTGCGGCAATGACTGCAATCAACACAACAATTCCTGTTGATACCATTTTATCGCTCCTCTCTTTTGACATTCGCTACATATTTTACTAGAACTTCCCTCAAAAGAAAAGGTATTTTCCAAAACTTGGTAATCTCCTTAGAATATTCGAAAATCACTACTCTTCAAAACCATTATTGGCCATAATCATTTGCTCAGCCAGTTCTAAATTTTTCTCTACTAAAGCTTGATACAGCTGATTATGAAGCCGAGTATTATCTTGATAGTTAGTAGCTTGCAACATCTGAGCGCTAAGATACAGCCGAATATCTTCTTCGATTTCCTGATACCATTTTACTAAAAATGGATTATTGGCTAGATCTATAATTTTCTTGTGGAAAGCCATATCCTGGATTACGTATTTGGAAAATTGACCATCTTCTAATAGGTGATTTCGTTTAAACAATAATTCTTTTAATTTAAGCATATCTTCTACATCAGATTCTTGTTGGATAATTAATCGAACAGCCTGAACCTCCAGCATTTGCCGCGCAACTAGCAATTCTGCTGTTGAGAAATCCTCTTTAAAACGGGTCGTTTTCAAATAAGTGCCTGAACCTTGACGAACATCCAAGACTTCTGAAAAAGACAATATTTTTACTGCTTCCCTTAAAGTGGAACGTCCTACACCCAATTGCTTAGCCAGTTCTGCTTCAATAGGAAGTTTTTGTCCTGCTTCATAATTTTGTGCCTCAATATAAGCTAAAAGCTCAGTAATAGTCTGATTAACCAGTCCTCTTTTATTTACCATTTGCTTCCCCGCTTTCCAATGAATATCCTATAATCAGCAGTAAAAATGCACCAATTAACAGTAACCAATATAAGCTAGTTATGCTGTTTGTTAAATCAATAAGGCTGCCAATTAATATAGGAGTAAAGCCCCCAATAACATAGCCAAAAGCTTGTACAATACTAGCATAAATACTAGCCTGTGAAGCGTCTTGACTTTCTTGAATTGGCAGCAGCATAGCAATTGGGAAAAAACCGCCTGTTGCTACTGCTGCCAATAGAACACTCACTATCAGCATAAATAACCCACTTGTGAAAAGCAATAATAGAGCCGAACTTAATAAACAGCAACTGCAGCAAACAATCCATTGTCTAGTTGTTCCGACCTTGTCCATTAAAGTCGGTATCAGAAAACTGCTAATCATTTGTACCGCTGTAAAGGTAGTCAGTAAGGTAATACTCATTACCTGTGATACTCCTTTATTCAATAAGGCAGAAGTAATCCAAGTGGTAAAACTGTAAAATACTCCCGACTGAACACCAAAAAACAAGGCTAGCTTCCACAACTTCTTATCTCTAAAAGAAAAAGATTTGAGCTGATTATTGACAGTCAAGGTCGTCTGCTTCCCTATCGCTAATTTCCAAATAATGCCACTTATTAGGGCTAATACTCCCCATACAGACAATGCTTTAAACCATTGACCATCAAATCTTTGAGTCAACGGTATCATTAGGCTGGAGGCACTAACCGAACCTAATCCCATACTTAACGAATAAACACCAATCAATAGACCTGCTTTTTCTGGAAAAAGCTCTTTAATAAAGCCGGACAACAAAGGTCCAATCAATGCAATTGAGCAGCCTATTAATAAAGTAGTAACTACTAATCCCCCAAAATTATTAAGCACACTACGGCTTAGAGTTGCGGCGCCTAAAATCAACAAGAATAAAAAAATCCCATTATTCCGTCCGAGTATTTTTTGTACAAACGCAACTAAAAAGGCTAAGATTCCCATACAAACTACGGGAATACTTGTCAGCAAACTAACCGCAAAATTGGATAAATCCAAGCTATTTTGAATAATAGTTAAAATAGGCGGTACACTAGAAATACCTAACCGTAAATTAAATGCCACTAAAAAGATTAACACCACAGTTTTTTTCTTTGTCATTGATTACCTCATCTTCTAAATCATATGATGAATTTAAAATCATCATATCATTTGTGTGGAGGTTTGCCAATAAGAATTTTCTCTATTCTTGCCACAAAAAAATCCCAACAACTAGTCTAACCTTTCAATCAATCGCTAAAGCACGATCAATTCACAGGTAAAATACTCGTCGTTCGGATTATCAGTTAACAATTACTATTCAGCTAACTCTGGAAAAGCTGTCTCATCAAATTTTTGCTCCTTAAACATGGCAATTTCTTTTCCATAAGGTGCATAAGCAGTCTTTTTATCTTTTCCAACATAAGGTGTTTCTAAAATTTTAGATACTGCAGCAAAGCGTTCATCGTGCACAATTTGATTCAATGCCTCAAAACCAATTGTTCCATGACCAATATTAGCATGGCGGTCTTTTCTAGCACCCATTGGATTTTTTGAATCGTTAATATGGAGGACCTTCAGTCGATCCAAACCAATAATTCGGTCAAACTCTTCCATTACACCATTGAAATTATTTTTTACATCATAACCTGCATCATTCGTGTGACAAGTATCAAACGTAACTGATAACTTATCATTTAACGTCACACCATCAATAATATACGCCAGCTCTTCAAAGGTTTTTCCCACTTCAGTCCCTTTACCGGCCATGGTTTCTAAAGCAATTTGAGCCTTTTGCTCCTTGGTCAGCACTTCATTTAGTCCCTTAATGATTTGATTCAGTGCAGCCTCTTCACCTGCCCCCACATGAGCTCCCGGGTGAAGGGTAATTTGCGTGGCACCTAATGCTTCTGCACGCATAATCTCATCTCGTAAAAACTGGACTGCAAAACCAAACATTTCAGGTTTGGTTGTATTCCCTAAGTTAATGATGTAAGGTGCATGCATTACGATATTAGATAAGCCATGTTCTTTCATAAAAGCCTCTCCAGCTGGAATATTCATTTCTTCCACAGGCTTGCGTTTAGTATTTTGCGGCGCACCGCTATAAATCATAAAAGTAGAAGCATTATAGCTAGCTGCTTCTTTAGCAGCTCCCAACAACATTTCTTTTCCTTTCATACTTACATGAGAACCGATTAACATATGTTCCTTCACTCCTTACAAAACTTTTAGTCAATTACAATACGATCAACAAAATCGCTGTCATCAGCGGCAGACTAATTAGAAAACTGACGGATGAGGTGAAACCAACAACCTCCGGCCGAGCCCCTGCTTGTACACTATTTACCACACCAAAGGTAGTTAAAGGTCCCAACGAAACTAAGCACAACACAATTTTAATAATAGATGGTAGCGGTAATAGTGCTACCAATATAGCAACCATGCCGCCAAATACATATTTTACAGCTAATGTTCGCACCACCAGTACCAGATCACTTCTAGGCAACCGCAGCTCTAAGAATAATCCGATCATAAACATCGATAAAAAGGTATTGGCATTTGCAATTGGTTGAATCATAGTTACCCATCGCATCGGAATTTCAATAGAAAAGCTGCGCAAAAACAGCATGATTAAGTAGCATAAAAAAGGAACAGAACGAGCTAAACGTTTACCAATTTGAAAAATGCTGGGAATTTCTTTACTAGATCCACTAACAGCCTCAATCATGACTGTCGATCCACCTGCCAGCATAATACTGTTGCCAATATCAAAGATTGACAAGGCAGGAATTGCTTGCGGTAAGAAGCTCTGTAGAAAAGGCAGAGCAAAATTTCCAATGTTATAGCCGGAAGCACTGTACATTAACAGCTCGCGCTCCACTGTCTGCTGCCTCTTGGAAAAGAATGCCCCTAACCCGATCATCACCATATTCATTACAATTCCGGCAAGAATCAGTAACAGCAAATTAGAAGCAATATCTAATCTGGCTAGATTGACGATAATTGCCCCTGGCAGCGTAATATTTATAATAATCATCGATAATGTCGATCCATCTGCTTTGCTTAATACATTAAAACGCTTCGTTAAATAGCCTAAACAGACAATCAAAAACAGCCCTAAAGAATTCCATAAAATGTTTGTCATTTTTGCTCCTTATAAAAGAGTTGGCTAAATCCGAAGATTTAGCCAACTATCTGTTAAAACTGCAACACAAAGTATTTTTTCTTTCCACGGCGAATAACCACATAAGCATCCGCCAATTTATCTTCATCACTTAAGATGTGAGCTAGATCTTGTACACGATCGCCATTCACATAAATCGCTCCGTTAGTGATATCTTCACGGGCCTGACGCTTAGAAGCCTCGATCCCAGCTGTAATTAAAATTTCTACTAGGTTTAAATCATCCTCAGCCTTTACTTGGTAGCTTGGTACGTTTTTAAAGCCTTGTTTGATTTCATCCGCAGTTAGATTTTTTACATCTCCGCTAAACAATGCTTCTGAAATATGAACAGCCTGTTCATAGGCTTTTTCACCATGAACCAAAGTAGTAACTTCTTTAGCTAATGTACGCTGCGCCAAACGCTTCTCTGGTGCTTGATTGAATTCTTTTTCAATGGCGTCAATTTCTTCTAACGGCAGGAAAGTAAAGTATTTCAAGAATTTCACTGCATCCCGGTCATCTGTATTGATCCAGAATTGATAGAATTCATAAGGAGAAGTCTTTTCAGGATCAAGCCACACTGCGTTTCCTTCAGTTTTCCCAAATTTCGTTCCATCTGCTTTTGTGATTAAAGGCATTGTTAAGCCAAATGCTTGGGCTTCCTTTTCACGACGAATTAATTCAATTCCGGAAGTAATATTGCCCCACTGGTCGCTGCCGCCTAATTGCAGCTGACAGCCATAGCGTTCAAATAATTGAAGGAAATCGTAAGCCTGTAACAATTGGTAAGCAAATTCTGTGTAAGAAATCCCGGTTTCGATTCGGCGTTTTACACTTTCTTTACTCATCATGTAGTTAATCGTAAAATTCTTACCTACATCCCGCAAGAAATCAATCAACGATACCTCACCTAACCACTCATAGTTATTGGCTACAATCGCTGGATTCTCTTTACTTTCGAAATCAATAATCCCGGATAACTGATTTTTAATGCTTTGTGACCAAGCTTGAACAGTGTCCAAAGTGTTTAACTGACGTTCAGCGTCCTTAAATGAAGGGTCACCGATCATACCAGTTCCTCCACCTACCAGAGCAATTGGCACATGACCATTTTGCTGAAAACGACGCAAAGTCAAAATTGGCAGCAAATGCCCAATATGCAGGCTGTCAGCAGTTGGATCAAATCCAATATATAATTTGACAGACTCTTCGTTTAATTGTTTTTTTAAAGCTTCTTCATCGGTCACTTGAAAGACCAAGCCACGGTCTTTTAGCTCCTGAAAAAAGTCTGAACTCATTTTTCTTCCTCCTCAAAGTTGTATACTTCCCCATATTAACTGAAAAAATGACGAATTAAAAGACGTAAGATTCAAAATGACTACGATTATTTGAAGTTTTGATTACAATATCGTCAAGTGCTTGTTATGGCATTAGATTCTTTGCTATAATTCAACAGAATTATACAGATAATCGATGAGGTGAACTTTTTGGCTCACAAGAAAAAAGAAAAAAAGAAGAAGCCCCGTTCCACCAAACACTTGGTAGGTACTTCTTTTTATATTAATGTCATACTAAGGGTGGTAAAATCCTTATCTATTGGCCTTGTCCTAGTTTTGTTTCTAGGAGGTATGCTGGCTTTAGGAATCGGTGCGGGCTATTTTGCTTATTTAGTTGAAGGAACTGCCACACCGACGAAAGAAGAAGTAAAGCAAACTGTCGGTGATATCACCGAATCATCCAAACTGCTTTATGCAGACAATAAAGAAATTGCCACAATCAGTGCTGACCCTATTCGGCAAAAAGTTAACTCTGATGAAATCTCACCTTGGGTTAAAAAAGCCATTGTTGCTACAGAGGATGAATATTTTTATGAACATCCTGGGGTCGTGCCAAAAGCCGTTGTTCGAGCCCTAGTCAGCGAAGTAACTGGTCTGGGAGGAAGCTCTGGTGGTTCAACATTAACTCAACAGCTGATTAAACAGCAAGTGTTAACCAGCGAAACTTCTTTTAAGCGAAAAGCCAATGAGATTGTTCTCGCTCTAGATGTTGAAAAGTATTTAAGTAAAGATGAAATCCTCACTGCTTATTTAAATATTTCACCATTTGGTCGTAACAACAAGGGACAAAATATTGCAGGCGTGGAAGAAGCCGCTACTGGTATTTTTGGTGTTCAGGCTAAAGATTTAAACTTGCCGCAGGCTGCTTTTATTGCTGGCTTGCCCCAAAGCCCTATTGTTTACAGCCCTTATACAAATACTGGTGATCTCAAAGAAGATTACTCTATTGGAATGGACCGCAAGGATAATGTACTTTTTAATATGTATCGGGAAAAGGTAATTTCCAAACAAGAATACGAAGATGCCAAGAATTATGACTTAGCTAAAGATTTTCAACCACGAGAAAATGTGGTTGAGGAGCAACGTGGTTTCTTATACTATACTGTATACAATGAAGCGGTCAGCATTTTAGCTAGACAGCAGGCGGCACAAGATGGTGTCAGTGAAGCTGATTATAGTAAAGATGACGTACGCACTCGTTACGTTGAACAAGCTAAAGTAAAAATTCAGAATCAAGGTTTAAACGTTAAATCAACGATTGATAAAAATATTTATGATGCAATGCAGCTTTCGGTAGCCGAATACGGTCAGTATCTTGACAATGGATCGGGAACACCTATCGAAACCGGAAATATTTTGATGGACAATCAGACAGGTCGGATTTATGGCTTCGTCGGCAGTCGTGATTACAATACGAATCAGAACAATCATGCTTTTGATACCATTCGGCAGCCAGGCTCTTCGATTAAACCACTTTTGGTTTATGGACCTGCTATTGATCAAGGATTAATCGGCAGCGGAACGCGTATAGCTGATTTTCCAATGAAATATCAACAAGGTACTAATGCTGGAAAAGAATTGAAAAACGCGACTGGCGAAGGCTCACGAACCTTCCAAACAACTCGTGAAGCGTTAGTAGAGTCTACCAATATCCCGGCTTATCACGTTTATCAAGATTTATTAACCGAAAAAGGTTCTGATCAATATGTTTACAACGATTATTTGAAGAAGATGAATTTTCCAAGCTCCGACAATTGGGGGGTTGAATCCGCCCCATTGGGAACTATCGAGACCACTACTTTGAATCAGGTAAATGGCTTCCAAGCATTAGCTAATGGTGGTGTTTATCAAGAGGGCTACTTGATTGAATCAATTACAGACAGTACAGGCAAAGAAATCTACAAACACCAAGAAAATCCTGTGCAGGTCTACTCTAAAGCCACAGCAAGTATCATGAATGATCTGATGCGCAGTGTAATCACCGAACAACAAACTACTCCATTTAAAGCTTTACTGAGTGGCGTAAATTATACCTTAAGCACTGCTGACTGGGTAGGTAAAACGGGAACAACCGATAATTATACGGATAATTGGCTTATCGTTTCTACACCTTCTGTTACTTTAGGCAGTTGGACTGGACGAGATGATAATCAACCTATGGACAGCAATGCTGGAAACCGTACTGCTACCTATATGGCTTATCTAGCTGGTCGAATCTATGGTGTGAATCCTGATGTATTTGGGGTAAATGAGGAATTTAAGTTATCTGATGATGTCAAGAAAGAAAAGGTTTCAACTTTTACTGGATTAAAACCTGGAAAAGTTAGTCATGATGGAACTACCTACCAAGTGCCGAGCGGTGAATCTGAATCCTTCTGGGCAAAAGATGGACCAGGAAGCAACACTTACAAATTTGGTATCGGTGGTACAGATGCTAACTATGAAGACTACTGGAATACTCGTAATCGTTCGAATCGCAGCAACGTAACAAACAACAATAACAATGAGGACGATGATGAAAATTAGCATCGATAATTGGGCTAGGAGCTTTCTCCTAGTCTTTTTTTGCGGAATAAAATAAAAAGCCCTCAAAAACTGAGAGCTTTCCGTTGATTATTTAGTTGAACCTTTTTCATCGACACCATGTGGTAAAATAATCGTTTTTTGTTCGATGTCTTCTTTGTTCATCATTTTAGTTAATAGACGCATTGCTACTGCACCGATATCATATAACGGTTGAGTAACGCTTGTTAAGCGTGGGCGAGCAACATCTGTCAATAAGGAATCATTGCTTGTGATGATTTCAAAGTCTTCAGGTACTTTTACACCTTTGTCCAACAAGCCATCTAACAAACCAATTGCTAATTGATCATCTGTTACGTAAGCAGCAGTTGCACCGCTGTTTAATACTCGATCAGTTAAAGCCAATCCATCTTTAAAACTATAAGCAGCTTCAAAAACTAAGCCTTCGTTGTAAGAAAGACCATGGTCGCTTAAGGCTTCTTTATATCCTTTCATACGTGCTTGTCCGTTAATAGGATCAATTAATGCACCACCAATGAAAGCAATCTTCTTATTGTCGTGCTGAGCTAAAATTTCTACTGCATCTTTCGCAGCTGTTGCGTAATCGATATTTACACTGCCAACTTGTTCGTCTGGATCAATTGAACCAGCTAAAACAATTGGTGTTTTAGAACGTGAAAATTCTGCACGGATTTCATCAGTAATGCGGTGTCCCATGAAAATAACACCATCCACTTGTTTAGCCAACAGATTGTTTAATACATTAACCTCTTTCAAGGTTTCACCATCAGAGTTAGCTAAAATAATGTTGTACTTGTACATAGTAGCAATATCATCAATTCCTCGTGCTAATGAAGCAAAAAACATATTGCTGACATCGGGAATAATTACCCCTACAGTTGTTGTTTTCTTGCTTGCAAGTCCACGTGCCACTGCATTAGGACGATAATCTAGACGATCAATGACCTCCAAAACTTTTTTGCGTGTTGTTGGTTTAACATTTGGGTTGCCGTTTACTACGCGTGAAACGGTTGCCATCGAAACATTTGCTTCCCGGGCAACATCGTAAATTGTGATTGTTTGTTTTTCCATTTGATTTTTCTCCCATCTCTTTTCGTTTTCAGAAAATCTCATTTACATTTCCTAAAGATAATAGCACGTCTTTTCTCTGATTGCAACCGTTTTACTCTAATTTATTAAAAGATTTGCAAGCGTTTTCTAATATTATTTGCAGAAAACGGTACAAGTGATACAATATTTATATGCTCAAAAGAAAGAAGGATAACTATGAATCAAGAAAAAGTTGCAGAACTACGCAAATGGATGGCGTCAAATAATGTGGATTTAACTTATGTGTCTGATCCTAGCCATATCGCTTATTTCTCAGGCTTTGACAGCAATCCGATGGAACGAATTTTAGCACTTTTCATTCCTTTAGACAAAGACCCTTTTTTATTCGCTCCAGGCTTAGAAGTTGAAGACGCTAAAGCAAGCAGCTGGGAATACGATGTAATTGGCTACTTAGACAGTGAAGATCCTTGGGCAATTATTATTGCCGAAATTAATAAACGTTATGGTACACCGAAGAAATTAGCTGTCGAAAAAGGACAGTTAGTTTTAGATCGTTATCAACGCTTAGCAGATGCTTTTACCGGTACTGACTTCTCTGCTGACCTGACTCCTTTAGTACAGCAATTACAGCTTTATAAAACAGAAGAAGAATGCCAACGTTTGATTGAAGCAGGTTCATCTGCTGATTTGGCTTTTGAAATTGGCTTTAAGCTAGTTAAAGCTGGTGCAACAGAAGAATCTATTGTAGCAGAAATCGAATACGAATTGAAAAAACAAGGAATTAAAGAAATGTCCTTCCCAACTGAAGTACTAGCTGGACCAAACGCCGCTAGTCCTCATGGTTCACCAGGAAAAAATACTGTGAAGGAAAATGAATTAGTTCTTTTTGACCTTGGAACAATTGTTAACGGATATTGCAGTGATGCTACTCGAACAGTCGCTTGCGGCAAGCCAACGGATCGTCAAAAGGAAATCTACGATATTGTATTAGAAGCGCAATTAAAGGCTCAGGAGGCCGTTAAACCTGGCATTACAGCAGCCGCATTAGATAAAATTGCACGTGATGTGATTGAAAGCTACGGCTATGGCGAGTACTTCAATCACCGCTTAGGTCATGGCATAGGAACCACTATCCATGAATTTCCTTCAATTGTTGGTGGAAATGACATGGAAATCAAAGAAGGTATGTGCTTCTCCATTGAACCTGGGATTTACCTGCCAAATGATATAGGTGTCCGAATCGAGGATTGTATTTTTGTAACTAAAGATGGTTGCATACCATTTACCAAGACCTCGAAAGAATTGATCATTTTATAAAATAAAAAAGTTGTCCCTCATAAAATATTTGAGAGGGACAACTTTTTACTGTCGGGATTTATTATTCAGGGTTGTTCTTTTCAACTTCTTCTTTAATCTCTTCTTTGATTTCATCAAAGGTTTCAGAGTCTTTTAAATCTTCGGCTTTTACATTTAGTTCTGATGCTCCCTCAGAAACAGTTTGTTTAGCGTCTGCTTTAACTTCATCGGCATCAAGGACAATATCATCAGCAGTATCCTCAACGACGTCCTGTGCTTCATCAGCGGCTTTACGGAAGCGATCAGATAAATCTGAGCTTTGCTGTTTCAAGTCATCAAATAAATCTGCTTGAATATCACCTAAATCATCCACAGCATCCTCAGATTTACCTTTGACTGAAGAAGCAAATTCAGTTGCTTGGTTCGTTAGATCTGCTGCTTTTTCTTTTACTACTGCACTCATTTCACTAGTTTTTCCAACAATTTCTTCAGTGTAATCAGACGCCAAATCACGCCAATCATCTGTTTTACTTGCTAATTCATCACGTAGTTCCTTACCTGATTTAGGTGCTAATAATAAAGCTGTAGCTGCTGCTGCAACTCCACCAATGACTACTCCTAATAAAAATCCGCCTTTTTTTCTTCCCATCGTAATTCCTCCTACTATAAATTAGTTTGTTTGCGATTTCTGAAAAACTTCATGGTTGATTCTCCAACCTTACCAGCAACTTTTACCTTAGCAGTAGTTTTACCGACACTAGCTACCTTTCCGGTTAAGTTGCGACTAGCATGGTTCAAGTTAGAAACACTTTCACTTAAATCTGCTACAGCAGTAAACAATGGATCAATCGTCGCTACCTTCCCATTGACATCATTCAATAAATGATTGCTTTTCACCAGCAATCCTTCTACTTGCTGCATCAACAAATCTACATCTTTTGTTAATACACTGATTGTTGTATTTGCTTCTTTAACTGTAGTATCGACTTTTTCCACCGTTTTGGCGACCTGATTCAATACTCTTACCAGAAAAACAACCAATACAACAAATGCTAAGGCTGCAATGAGGGCAGCAATACCTCCTAGGCTCATCCGAACACTCCCTTGCTCATTTTCTGTAAAAAAACCTTTATTTGTTAACTTTTATTATACCATTCATCCAGTATTAAACAAAAGTTTATCCCCCAGAACAAAAATGACGGCTACTCAAAAGAGAGCCCTCTTTATTGCGCACACCAGCTGCCTTTGCCTTAATAATTCTTCCTTCTAAAAAAGAAAAAAACAGCAACCTAAGCTGCTGTTTTCTGACTTCCTATTCTTTCGGTGCTTTAGGCTTTTTACCTTCAATTTCTTTTCCTAGCTTCACAATGTAATCAGCCAATTTGTCTTTAATTTCTGGGTGAGTCAAACCATACTCAATACTGGTAGTCATGAAACCAAATTTATCTCCCACATCTGAACGTTTGCCAGTAAATTCTTGGGCAAAAACTCTTTGTGTTTTATTCAATGTATCAATGGCATCCGTTAATTGGATTTCGCCACCCGCACCTGGTTTTTGATTAGCCAAAATAGAAAAGATTTCCGGTGTCAGCAAATAGCGTCCGATGATTGCTAAGTCGCTAGGTGCTTCTTTAGGATTTGGTTTTTCTACAAAGTTTTTTACATTAAACAAGCCTTTTTCAACTTCTTCACCAGGATTGATGATTCCGTATTTTGATGTATCTTCATGAGGTACACGCATTACAGCAATCGTTGATGCATGAGTTTTCTCATAATCATTGACTAACTGCTTTGTTAACGGCACCTTATCTTCCATTAAATCATCACCTAACATAACAACAAAAGGTTCATTTCCCACAAATGCTTTCGCTTGCAAGACTGCATGACCCAAACCTTTTGGATGTGACTGACGGATAAAATGAAGATTAACATCTGTGGTTTCTTCAACTAGGGCTAGTAAATCAGTTTTGCCCTTTTCTTTTAAATTCATTTCCAGCTCAATATTCGCATCGAAATGGTCTTCAATTGGGCGCTTTGCTTTTCCGGTAACAATTAAAATATCTTCAATACCTGAATTCAAGGCTTCCTCAACGATAAATTGGATTGTTGGTTTGTCAACAATCGGCAGCATTTCTTTTGCCATCGCTTTAGTAGCCGGCAAAAAACGAGTTCCTAAACCTGCTGCTGGTATCACAGCTTTTTTTACACGCATGGTACTTCCTCCAACTTTTTGATTATAGTGTAAATTCATTTTCAAACGTCCCTGCCCGCAGCATCAAATCCGTACAAGCTTGACGAACGTCCTTTCCTTCATATAAAACAGAGTAAATTGTTTGGGTAATTGGCATTTGGACTTCCATTTTTTCAGAAAGCTCTTTGGCTGCTTTGGTTGTTGCTACTCCTTCAACAATCATCCCCATATTCTCCAATACTTCATCCAAGTTGTGGCCTTTGCCCAGCAGGTTGCCGGCACGCCAATTTCGTGAATGAACTGAAGTACAAGTAACGATTAAATCACCAACCCCGCTTAAACCGATAAATGTTAATGGATTGGCTCCCATGGCCACACCCAAACGGCTGATTTCAGCTAAGCCTCGAGTCATAATAGCCGCCTTGGCATCATCACCGTAGGAAAGACCGTGTAAAGCTCCAGCTCCAATAGCAATAATATTTTTAAGTGCGGCCCCCATTTCAACACCAATCACATCAGTGTTTGTATAGATGCGCAGATACTCATTCATGAACAGCTTTTGTACATATTTTGCCAGTTCCTCATTGTCGCTGGCAGCAGTGATTGTTGTAATATCATGGACTGCTACTTCTTCAGCATGACTTGGACCAGACAAGACTACAATTCCCTGACGATTCTCTTCTGGAATTTCTTCGGCTAATATTTCTGAAATGCGCTTGTGGCTATCCTGTTCTAAACCTTTACTTGCATGGATAATCACTGGGGCGCCAGTTACGATTTTACTAAATTCCTTGGCTACTATACGCATTGCTTTAGTTGGCACAACGAATAGAACTGCATCAGCCCCATCAATGGCCTCTTTTAAGTCTTTACAGCCAAGAATGCTGTCGGGGATCTTTAAATCAGGTAAATAGTGACGATTCGTATGATAAGTGTTAATCTCATCAATCTGTGCAGGATTATTTCCCCAGATTCTCACATCATGACCATTTTCTGCCAATACTTTTGCTAAGGCGGTTCCCCAAGAACCCGGCCCCAGAACGGCAACTTTTTGTTTCACAGCTCGTTCCTCCTGTCTTTAATCCTATCATAATTTTATTTAATTGTCGTAAATTATACTATGTGTTGATTGGTACCTTGATCTCGTCGATAAGCGGGCACTGGTGGTTGATGTTTTCGGCGCAAATAGATTACAATCCATGCCCCAACAAACAATACTAATGATAGTGCCTGGGATACTCTCAATTCGCCAAATAGATACAAACTATCTGTCCGCATTCCTTCAATAAAGAAACGAGCAAAGCTATACCAAAGAACATAACTCAAAAAGATTTCCCCTTGTTTAAAGAGGTTGTTTTTTTTCCTTAAGAAAATTAACAGGAAAAAGCCTAGAAAACACCAAAGTGACTCGTATAAGAAGGTTGGTTGGTGATAAGCACCATCAATATACATATTATCAATGATGAACTGCGGTAAATGCAAGCTTTCTAGGAAACTGCGAGTTGTTTCACCACCAAATGCTTCATGGTTCATAAAATTTCCCCAGCGGCCCATTCCTTGTGCCAAAACAACACCTGGAGCACATACATCTAAAAACAACCAAGGATCAATGAAATGGTACCTTGTATAGAAGAACAAAACAATCACTGCCGCAATTAATCCGCCATAGACTGCCAGACCTCCACTTCTAATATTAAAAATCTGAATTGGATCCGCCAAATAAGGCTCTAAGTCAAATAAAATAAAGTACAGCCGGGCACCAATAATCGCAATTGGCAACGCCCAGATTAAATAATTGGTCATATCATCTTCCTTCAACCCCACGCGAACCGCTTCACGAGTTGCTAACCATAAGGCAATAGCAATTCCAGAAACGATAATAATCGCATACCAATAGATTTCAAGACCAAATATCTCAAAGGCTGTCCGATTTACTTGAGCAATCATTTATTTTGCCCCGAATTCTCATCAATTAAAGCCGTTAGACGATTTTCAAATGTCTTCGTTGCATCATAGCCCATGCTTTTCGCCCGGAAATTCATGGCCGCAACCTCAATAATAATTGCGACATTTCGTCCTGTTTTAACTGGAATTTTTATTTGTGGAATATTCACTTCTGCAATTTCAACTTCTGTATTATCGCTACCCAAGCGATCGTATTTCTTATCTTTCGCCCAATTTTCTAAATACACTACTAATTGAACTGGCATAGATCCGCGAACTGCACTTGCACCAAACAGATCCATGACATCGATAATCCCCACTCCGCGAATTTCGATTAAATGCTGCAAAATTCTTGGTGGTTCACCCACTAATGTCAATTCATCTTGCTGATAAACATCTACACGATCATCAGCAATTAAACGATGCCCCCGTTTCACCAGCTCTAGAGCTGTTTCGCTCTTTCCGATGCCGCTGTCTCCCTGAATTAGAACCCCTAAACCATATACGTCTACTAAAACACCGTGGACACTAGTACGTGGTGCTAGACTGCCATTTAAGAAGCTAGATATTTCTCCTAATAAACGCGAAGTCGCAATTGGTGATCGCAGTACGGCAATACCATGCTCCTTGGCTGCTGTCACCATCTCTTCTGGCGGTGTTAATCCACGAGATACAATAAACGCTGGCGTATCCTCACTACACATTCTACGCATAACCATTAATCGTTCTTCCGGAATCATACGTTCCGCAAAGGTAATCTCTTTATTTCCAAATAGCTGCAGACGATCATGGGAATAGTAATTAAAATATCCGGTCAATTCTAGACCGGGACGCGAAATGTCGCCAGTTACAATTACCCGTTCTAAACTGGTTTCATCCCCCGTTACTACCTCCAATGAAAGTGCTTCAACTAATTCTTTCACTTTAACTGTTTCAGACATTTGAGCCCCTCTTTCTATCAGTTTCCGTTCTATTTTATCATTTATTGAAGAGGGTTACTAGGTTATACAACCTTTCTGAGACAAAACTAAAAAACCAGAAGACAAAAGCGTCCTCTGGTTAGCGTTCGTTATATTTATCTAGGTAATGATCGGATACAATCACATTGACGATCGCCATCACCACAGCTACCAAAATAGCTGTTCCGAAGCTTGCAAAGCCAAAACGATAACTTCCTACAATGCTGGAAGTCATTTGTAACATACCAGCGCTGATCACGAAGCTGAACAGTCCAAAGGTCAATAGATTCAACGGTAAAGACAAAAGCGTTAAGATCGGTTTTACCAATGTATTGAGAATAGACAAGATAAAGCTTGCGAGAATAGCTACCCAGATATTTGCGACAAATACATGTGCGGGAAATATCACGGACAATGAGATAAAAATCAAAGTATTAGCTATTACGCGCTGTAAGTAAGTCATTAGAAATCGCTCCAGTCATCGTCATCAACGGGTTCAGCTTGTTTGCGTTCTTTCGTCTTCTTTTGACTCGTGTTATTACGTCCGTAATAAGGATTGTCATGACCATATGAATTGGTTCGTGGTCCTGCTGGAATTACTAATGCCAACAAAACATATAGAACTACCGGTGCACCAATCAAGCCAAAACTCAAGAAGACATAAATGACACGAACAATAGTAGGATCAATGCCGAAGAATTCTGCGATTCCGGCTAGGGTACCAGTCAGTACCACGTTGCTCCTTGATTTTGTTAGTCTCTTTTGCATATATAATCTTCCTTCCTATTATTCCTTATTTGTCAAAATCTTTCAAGAAAATGCTGCCTGTTGTCGTTGAAACATCAATTTGTGCCATTTGTTCATTGGTTCTTCTGAATTGCAATAAGCGGTTGGTTTTTTCTTTTTTCTCGCGAACCACCTCGTAGTCTGATAAGCGGTGGTTGATACTTCCCAAGCTTGTTTTTGCAATTCCTTCTAAACCTAAAGCTTTAGGCAAGGAAACTTTAACATTTCCGTTGACAGAACTTGCTTTAATCTTTTTCAGTGTGTCGTGACCGACAGTTAATTTTACATCACCATTGATTAGTGAAATACCATAGTTTTGAACAGCTGCTCTTGAAGAAATCGTTCCGTTTACCGTCTCAATGATAGAATCCAGAACTTCTCCTTCACGAATTTCGATATTGCCGTTTACACCTTGAATTTCCAACATGGTAGCATTGATTTGCTTGAATACAATATTTCCATTCGTTGATTTAGCATATACATCTTTAGCATCCAATTCTTCAACCATCAAGTTGCCATTTAATAGTTTAACTGCAACATGGTCATAGGTACGTTTTGGTAAATAGAAAACTAGTTCTGCATTCACTCGTTTGTTTGGTACTTGGAATGTGATATGTTCATCATTTACTTCAATCTGGCTGCGTTCCATGAAGGATTGCAGTGGTGTTGCTTCATTCATTTTACCGTAAAGCTTAACTTTTGCATCTACTTTGATGTCTTTTTCATCCCAAGACTTGAAAGTTACTTTACCATTAGCTAATTTAACATCAATCAAGGTTGGTTCAACATCACTGTATAAAAATTGATGTTCAAACTTAGTAGTAGCAACGCCAGGAACTTTTACATTGATATCTTTCCAATCGACGTTTTCTTCAACTGTTTCTGAAACAGTTTTGATAGCTTTCTTCATGAATTTGCCGAACTGTACACCAGCTTCGCCTAACTTTTCACCTACTTGATTGAAAGTTTCGCTTGCTTGTTCCTTCAAATCTTCAGGAATCTCGAAATTCATGTAAATACGTTTGCCTTTAGCTTCTTGGTCTTCTCGAATGGATTCTAATGCTTCTTGCTGTTCCAGCTCTTGGTTTTCTAAACGAATTAACTGTTCTTCCCAAACCTTGATCTCAGCTTCCACACGTTCCCGAATTGCTTCATCTTCTTCAGATAGAGCATCTAGTTCTTCCTTCGTGTTTAATTCCATCAATACTTCTTGTTTTTCCCGAATGTCCTCTTTAAGTTCTTGTTTTTCCCGATTAATCTCATCGATACGGGTAGAAATTTGATTGGCTTCGGTTGCTAGTTCGTCGAAGTAAGCTTCTAAATCTTCCAGCCCATCTTCTTTTGTTTCACGTTCTTCTTGACCGTTTTCCCATTCATCAGCTAGGTTAGCGGCTTGGTCGCGGTGGTAAGAATCTACCTTATCTGCGTCCTGTTCGATTTGCGCTTCATCTTTGGCTTTCGCCATGCTTTCCAATAAATCTAAACCTTCTTCAGTTGAGATGATTCCTTTTTTTACTAGTTCTAAAACTCTTTGTCTTTCATTCATAAAAAATTGCCTCCTTCAGCAATCAAACGTTTGGGTTACTTAACTTATGTACCTATTATGCAATGTTTTTCTCCATTTGTCATAGGACTAAAGGCTTATCTTTTTCTCCAACCATCGAAACCTTTCTAAAGAAAAAAGCCTGAATCCTCTTCCAACTACTGAAAGTGTACCGAATTCAAGGCTTTTTGTCATAAGTATAGATCAGATAAAACGATTTGTTTAGCAAAAATTCACAAAATCTTCTAGCATTTTTAGCTCCATTCGTTAGTTATCACTGGTGCAATTTCTTTGCTTAACACTCGATCACGCTTAGTCAACCGTTTGAAAAAAGCAACAGACGCAAGCGCAGCCACTGTTTCAGCAATAATAAATGAAAACCAAATACCATTAAGCCCCCAAATTTTACTCAGTAACCAAGCTAGCGGCATTGTAATACAAAATTGGCGTAGCAAGAAAACAACTAGCGACTCTTTCCCCTTACCCATTGATTGAAACAAAGTAGGCAAAATGAAACCAAAAGCCGCTGGGATAAAGCTAATGGAAATAATTCGTAGGGCTGGAACTCCCATCGCTTGCATTTCCTCTGAAGCATTAAATAAGCTTAATAATTCCGCAGGGATGAGCTGAAAAAGCAAAACACCTGCTAAAAGCATTCCCATGGCTGCACCTAAACAGATTTTCAAGCAATGCAACAGACGGCTGGCATCCTTTCTGCCATAATTGTAACCCATAATTGGCATCGCACCTTGAGTTAAACCACTGACTGGCATGAAGACAAATGTTTGCAGCTTATAATAGATTCCATATAAAGAAACTGCAGTTGTCGAAAAAGAAATTAAGATTGCATTTAATCCCATTACTAAAAAGGATCCTAAAGCATTCATACATGTATTAGGAATCCCAATAAATAGAATCTGCTTGAGAGTTTCAACATTGTATTTAAATTCCCGCAATTTTAATGTGATATCCTGATTCTTTTTTAGTAGGAAATAAAAAGACAACAGCATACAAATAAATTGTGCAGTAACGGTTGCAATAGCAGCTCCAGCAACCCCTAATGCAGGAAAGCTAAACCAGCCAAAAATCATAATTGGATCTAAAACAACATTCACTACTGCTCCAACAACTTGGATCATCATCGGAATATTCATTTGACCAGTCGATTGGAAAATCTTTTCTATTAATATATAGTAGAAACTCGTAAAACTAAAATAAACAACAATGTACATATAGCTAGATGCATCCGCAATAATCGCTGCATCTTGAGTAAACATTTGTAAAAAACGTTCAGTGCCCACTAATCCAAATAAACAAAAAATGATGGAAGCAAGCGTAGCCAGCAGCATCCCATGAGCAACTGTGCTATTGGCCTCCTTTTGATCTTGTTCCCCTAGTTTACGTGAAATATAAGAGTTCACTCCTACACCAATCCCCACCGACACAGAAATAATCAAACTTTGAATCGGAAAAACAATTGACACCGCAGTTAATGCTCCTTCACTGATTTGAGCCACATACATACTATCAACAATATTATAAAGCGACTGAATCAGCATTGAGACCATTGGCGGCAGTGCCATACCAAACAACAATGATGGCATTGGTTTTTCGGCCATTTTATTCATTTTAACATCCCTTCTTTCTCGCAGAAAAAGCCCCCTCTTACTATTTTAAGTCGTGAAAATAGCAAAAGACGGGCTTTAATAAGCAATATTCTATTATCGTCATTCTACAAAATTGACGATCACTTTTCAAGCTGATCTTAAAAAAATTATCATAAACCAATAAAACTTTGTGCTAAAAAGAAAAAGACACGCACAATGACGTGTCTTCAAAATTAAAATTGTTCATCGCGATTACTATTTAACTCTGTGATTTTACCAGTAGCTAAGTAAACAATCCATTCACAGATATTAGTGACATAATCAGCGATCCGTTCTAGATAACTGGCTACATTCAAATAATCCGTTCCGCTAATAATTGTTTCTGATTGCTGTTCCATCGTGTCCGTCGTCATTTTGTAAATTTGCTTAAAGTACTCATTAACACGTTCATCCATTTTAGCAATCATACGGGCATCTTTTTCGTCCGTTTTTACATAGGCGATCAGCACATTGTCCACCATTTTCTTCACATAGTCAGACATCTCTGAAATCTCTTGTTCAACCTCTAAAATCCGTGGCATTCCCTTTAGTCGAATAGTCGATTTGGCAACCGAAACGGCATGATCCCCCATCCGTTCCAAATCAGAGCTAGCTTTCATAATTGTAATGATTGTGCGCAAATCTGTTGTAACCGGCTGTTGTAAAGCAATCATTTCAAAGCTTTTCTTTTCCAGCTTTACTTCCATATTATTGATTTCAATATCGTTATCAATCACTTCTTGTGCTAAATGCTTGTCATGTTCAATATAGGAACGCACGGATTTGTGTACCGCGCTAGAAACCGACATCCCCATTTCATAAAACTGATTATGCAAGTTTAACAAATCTTCTTCAAACTGTGTACGTAGCATTGTTTACCTCCCTAATTCTTTTTTTTAACCGAATTTACCAGAAATATAATCTTCCGTTTCTTGTTTGCCAGGGTCTAGGAAGATTTTCTTTGTTTTGTCGAACTCGATAAGCTCGCCTTGTAAAAAGAAAGCTGTTTTATCAGAAATTCGTGAAGCTTGGGACATATTATGAGTTACAATAATAATCGTGTAGCGTTCCTTCAATTCCAAAAGCATGTTTTCAATTTTCCCGGTTGAAACAGGATCTAAGGCACTGGTTGGCTCATCCATCAAGATAATTTCTGGATTGACAGCCAAAACCCGAGCGATACAAACCCGCTGCTGCTGTCCACCAGACAAGGATAACGCACTCTCATGCAGTTTATCCTTCACGTCATTCCATACAGAGGCCGCTTTCAAGCTTTCTTCCACAACCTGATCTAATTTTGCTTTGTCTTTTTCACCTTTTAATTTTAACCCATAAACGATATTCTCGTAAATGGAAAATGGAAAAGGATTGGGTTGCTGGAAAACCATACCGATTTGTTTGCGCAATTCAACCGTATCAGTCTTAGGACTGTAAATATCCCGATTATTATACACTACACTACCGGTAATTGTTACGTCTGGAATCAAATCATTCATTCGATTCAGACAACGCAGATAAGTGGATTTCCCACAACCGGAAGGCCCGATCATTGCCGTGATTTCATTTTCATTAAAAGCTAAATCAATTCCCTTTAAGGCCTCTTTTTTCCCATAATACAGGTGAAGGTCTTTGGAAGTAATAATCTCAGACATTTATTTTCCTCCGTCTCTTAACCAAAGTGCCCAGATACATAATCTTCGGTCGCTTGGATTTTTGGTCGTGTAAAGATTTTACGAGTTTCATCATACTCAATCACATGACCAAGGTAAAAGAATGCAGTGTAATCACTAATACGAGCTGCCTGCTGCATATTATGGGTAACAATAATAATTGTATAGTCATCCTTCAATTGTGTTAAGGTTTCTTCTACTGTACCAGTCGAAATCGGGTCAAGGGCACTTGCTGGTTCATCTAAAAGTAAAATATCCGGCTTCATGGCAATTGCTCGAGCAATACACAGACGTTGCTGCTGTCCACCTGATAAAGCCAAAGCACTTTTGTCCAAGTTGTCCTTTACTTGATCCCATAAAGCCGCTTGCTTCAAACTGGTTTCAACCATTTCTTCTAGTTTGTGCTTATCCTTTTCTCCATGCTGCTTTAAAGCAAACGTGATATTCTCACGAATGGATTTACTGAAAGGATTTGGGCGTTGGAATACCATGCCGATTCGTTTACGCATTTCATATACGTCTATATTATCAGCATTGATGTCTACACCCTTATACATAATTTTCCCAGTCACACTGGCACTGCTAATGCCATCATTCATCCGGTTCAATGAACGCAAGTACGTAGACTTTCCGCAACCAGATGGTCCAATTAAAGCCGTAATCTTGTTTTTCTCGAACTCTAAATCGACACCTTTGATTGCTTCATTTTCTCCATAATAAACATGTAAATCCTCTGTGTGGAGAACGATATCTCCAGGCATATGGATAATATTGCGTTCTTCCCAATTATATTCTTTCATCGAATTCTCCTTATGCTGAGGTCATCTTTTTATGCAGACGTTTGCCTATCGCCCGCGCACCAAAGTTAAATAGCAATACTGCAATAATCAAGACTGCCGAAGCACCTGCAGAGACACTTGCACCATCCGGCATGGTTCCCTCAGTATTGATCTTCCAAATGTGTACTGCCAAAGTTTCTGCTTGTCTGAAAATACTAATCGGACTAGAAACACTCAATGGATTCCAGTTAGTAAAATCTAAAGCTGGAGCACTTTGTCCTGCAGTATAAATCAAAGCAGCTGCCTCACCAAAAATACGACCTGAACTCAAAATGATCCCCGTTAAAATTCCTGGTGAAGCATCTGGGACAACAATTTTGGTCACAGTTTCCCAACGAGATAAGCCCAAAGCCAATCCAGCCTCCCGCTGAGTATAATGAATTGCCCGTAAAGATTCTTCAATATTACGTGTCAGTAAAGGCAGATTGAACAAGGTTAAAGCTAATGCCCCTGACAAAATTGAAAAGCCATAACCAAATTGAATAACAAATACTAAGAACCCGAATAAACCAACTACTACTGATGGTAATGAGCTCAAGATCTCAATAGAGGTTCGAATTAAACCTGTCAGCCAATTATCCTTCGCATACTCTGAAAGATAAATTCCTGCTCCTAAAGAAATCGGAAAGCTGATCAGCATAGTAATGAACAATAAGAAGATTGAGTTGAATAATTGAATACCAATACCACCGCCTGCTTGATAAGCTTTAGAAGGTGAGGTTAAAAATTCCAAAGAAATGTGCGGCAACCCGCGAATTAAAATATAAAGTAATAGAAAAGCCAAAATACAAACAATTAATCCAGAGATCACGTATAAGACACCTGTAGCAATCTTATCTGCGCGTTTTGCTTTATCCATTATTTAATCGCTCCTTTTTTACCAATATAGCGAATCACAATGTTGAAAACTAAAGACATAAACAACAGGATTAGCGCTAACGACCACAGTACATTGTTTTCTACAGTTCCCATAATAGTGTTTCCGATTCCCATTGTTAAAATTGAAGTTAAAGTTGAAGCTGGCGTAGTTAAACTAGTTGGCATCAAAGCTGCATTACCAATTACCATTTGAATGGCTAAGGCTTCACCGAATGCACGCGCCATCCCAAATACAACCGCCGTTAAAATTCCTGGAATTGCTGCCCGCAGCACAACTTTGTAAATAGTTTGCCAACGAGTACCTCCCAGAGCCAAAGAAGCCTCTCGGTAGTACCGTGGAACAGATTTCAATGTATCGACAGTCATCGTTGTTACTGTTGGCAAAATCATTACAAACAGAACAAATGTCCCAGATAAAATTCCGAATCCAGTTCCGCCAAAAACGGAACGTACCATTGGCACAATAACCGATAAACCGATAAATCCATAAACAACAGATGGAATACCCACCAACAATTCAATTACTGGTTGTAAAAACTTTTGTCCCTTATTGGGTGAAATTTCTGTCATAAAGACTGCCGCACCAATCGCAAAGGGGGTTGCTACAATTGCTGATAAAAAGGTAACGATAAATGAGCCCACAATCATCGGCAAGGCCCCTACTAACGGCTGACCATCTGGCCCCGTGGCACTAGGATTCCAAGTCGTCCCAAATAAAAAGTCAAAAACATTAATTTTATCTACAAAAAATGTAGCCAACCCTTTGCTGGCAACAAAATAGAAGATAGCACCTACTACAAATACAATCAAGGCAATACAGATGAAGCTAATGAATCGCCCTCGTTGCTCAATACGTGCTCTTTTTGATTTAGTGGTAAGAGCTTTTTTTACTTCTTCATTCTCCAAAGGATATTCCTCCTAAACGATAATCTAACGGATTCATTTTACAAGTTGAACGTCAATTTCTTTTTAATCTTGTGTAAAGCTTGGATGACAATTGTAAAGATTGTGTAAATTCACATAATCAACGGTGATTTATCTCAATTTTAGCCTAATTTTTCAGATACTCAAAGTAATCCTACTTTTGCCAAAGATCCCAACTTTTTAAATACAAAAAAGTTCAATGCTTCCACACTCAAATAAAATTTCACAAAAAAAACTGAGGATTTCCGCCTCAGTTTACAATATTTCCTTGCCAGTCACGTTCAACCTTCATAGAAGAAATTGGAATATAGCCTAATTGGGGAACAATTCGATTCTGTATTTCCTCTGACTGAATGTATTCTAAAAATTCAGCACTCAATTCACTCGGTTTCCCTTTAGTATACATATGCTCATAAGCCCAAATTTGCCATTTATTCACAGTGACATTCTCATCCGTGGGCTCAACCCCATCGATACTAAGTGTTTGTACATCATCACTCACATATGAAAATGCCGTATAGCTAATAGCACCTGGAGTATCAGCAACGATTTGACGAACCATTCCGCTAGAATCTTGTTCCTGAGCTCGGACAGCTGTCTGACCATCCAATACCCATTTTTCAAAAGTAGCTCGAGTTCCACTGCCGGAAGCGCGGTTCAAAATAACGACATCTTCATCGGTTCCGCCAAGTTCTTTCCAGTTGGTAATCTCACCTAAAAAGATCTTACGCAAATTTTCTAAAGAAATATCTTTCACACCGACATTCTTGTTTACAATTGGGGTGATCCCGACTACTGCAACTTTATGGTCAGTTAGTTGATCCGCTTTAATCCCACTTTTTTCTTCCGCAAATACATCAGAATTGCCGATTTCAACTGCACCAGATTGTACCTGGCTTAATCCCGTACCACTTCCGCCACCTTGGACATTAACGAATTTTCCAGGATTTTCACTTTGATATTCTTCAGCAACTGTTTCCACTAAAGGCTGCAGTGCAGATGAACCAACAGCTGTAATTGATTCACCACGATCGATCCATTTAGAACAGCCAGACAATAAAAGTACAGTCCCTAGGAGGGGCAGTAACCATTTTTTCATTTGGATTCTCCTTTAAATAAAATAAGCTAGTTTATTGTACCATTTCATTTTTAAAGAGCAAGAGATATTTTACAATAATGGTGAGATCAGACGAGCAATTCCTTCTTTAAACTTAATTACTACCCCACGTTGATCATAGCGCTCCTGAGTTAATAATTCCGACTTCTCAGAATCTTTGAAGAAAGCATTGCGAACCTTAGAAGCAAATTGACTGTCATAAATGACTGTGTTTACTTCAAAATCTAGTTGAAAGGATCGAACATCAATGTTCGCTGAGCCAACTGAAGCAATCCCCTCATCAATAATCATCGTTTTCGCATGAATAAACCCATTTTCGTAAGTCTCAATTATAGCTCCGTATTCCAAAAGCTCAGCTGCAAAGGAATAAGTCGCCCAATAAACCAAAATATGATCCGGCTTGTTAGGAATTTGAATGCGTACCTTCACACCTGATAGTAAAGCAGACTTCAGAGCTTCATGAATAGAGTCATCTGGAATATAGTATGGCGTTTGAATCAGTATTTCTTTTTTAGCCAGATTGATCATTTTCAAGTATGTCATCTTAATCTGCTCATGAGCACTATCTGGTCCACTGGTTACAATTTGCAAAGCACAATGCCCCTCAGAATCAATCTTTGGAAAATAAATCGGCTCATACAAGACTTCATTCTTATGCTGGGAATTCCAATCCATTAAAAAGCGGTTTTGCAAAGAATATACGATATCTCCATGTACACGAATATGATTGTCACGCCAATAGCCAAATTTTTCCACTAACCCTAAATACTCATCACCAACATTGAAGCCGCCAGTATAGCCAATCTCCCCATCAATAACAACAATTTTACGATGATTGCGATAGTTCATTCGAGGATTTAAATAGGGTACAAATAGTGGAAAAAAGAATTCGACTTCTCCACCAGCCTCTAGTAATGGTGCAAAAAATTTACGATTTACTTGGGTAGATCCCCAAGCATCTAGTAAAAGGCGCACCTTAACTCCTCGTTTAGCTGCCTCGGTTAAGGCATCTCTTACTTCTACACCTAACGCATCACTGCGATAGATGTAATATTCCATATGAATATGAAGACTTGCCTTTTGAATATCCGCTAGCAATGCGTCGAATTTCTCCCTACCATCAGTATACAGGGTAACCTCGTTATTCGTCGTGTAAAGTGAACTTTCAAACATGGTTAGCATATAAATCAATTGTTTCGGGTCTACTTGATCCGTTGAGGGCTTAGGAAATAATCCCCGAGCTAGAGCACGCTGCTGCTGTTCGATCTCAACATTCATTCCCACCTTAGTCTGCATCTTCAAATCAAAAATACGTTCCTTCGAGATACCTTTTCCTAAAAAGATGTACATGACGAAACCTACAACAGGCAAGAAAGTTAGAATTAACAACCAGGCCCAAGTTGTAACAGTATCCTTTCGTTCTCGAAAGACAATAATTAATGACAAAATTGTATTCACGATTAAGAAAACTAAGCCCATATGTCCCATCAAAAAACTTATCATGCTCCCACTCCTTCTTTTAAAGAATAGCGAAGAAGGTCCTGAAAGTAAACAAAAACATAGCTATTTTACAGATTCTGCTTTCTTATAGCAAAATAAAAAGTGTTGGCAAAATGAATCGCCAACACTTGCTTTGCTCTAAATTTTTAAGAAACGACGCATTGAAATGATCGATCCTAACGATCCAATTAAATATCCTCCTACAGCCATTAAAACATCCAGCTTCCAAACAATACTGCTTGGCGTTAACAAGTTCAAGTTAGACTGTAGTAAATATGGTGCAGCTAATTCATAGATTTGCTGATATCCATATGTCAAAATTAAAATAGGAACAATCGAACCAATTAAACCAATCCAGCCACCTTCCAAGAAGAACGGCCAACGAATATACCCATTTTTGGCTCCTACTAAACGCATAATTTGAATTTCGCGTTTACGGGAAATAATTGTAATTCGAATCGTATTGGAAATTAGGAAAATTGCTACAAAAATCAGCAAGGCTGCGGCTGCTAGCCCCCAAGTTCTGACAACTCCGGCAATTGTAATAATCCGATCCGCCGAATTACCACCGTAATCGGCACGATTAACATTTGGCAGCTTACTTGCTTGGTCAGCAACAGGTTTGATGTACTGAGAATCTGTTGCACTAACAATATAGACATCATACAAAGGATTATTGTCACCTTCAAATAAATCCCAAGCATCCCCTAAAGCGGACTGGATCTTTTTAAGCTGATCTTCTTTACTAGAAAACTGAACCTTATCAACATGAGAAATATCAGCTAAGTCACCCTTTAACGCTTTTAAATCTTTTTCACTAGTACCGATGTCCACAAAGACCGTTACATCGACATTGCCTTCAACATCTTCGGCTAGTTTTGTTGCATTCATAATAATTGCTAGAAAGACACCTGCTAACGTTAATGTGATGGTTACTGCACTGACAGAAGCCAAAGTCATCCAGCCATTACGTTTTAAGCTTTTGACACTTTCCAACAAATGTCGGAAGAAATTTCTAATCATCGAATTCGTATTCTCCTCCCGCTTCGTCTCGAACAATCAAGCCATTTTCAATCGCAATCAATCGGTGACGCATCGTATCCACAATTGTCTTATTATGAGTTGCCATGACAATTGTTGTTCCTTGTGCATTGATCCGTTCCAGTAATTTCATGATTTCCCATGACGTTTCTGGATCAAGGTTTCCCGTAGGTTCGTCAGCAATTAATACTTTCGGTGTATTAACGATCGCCCGAGCAATAGATACCCGTTGTTGTTCCCCACCAGATAGTTCTCCTGGAAACACACGAACTTTATGCTTTAAGCCAACTAAATCTAAAACTTCCATTACTCGCTTTTTAATATCTCGAGGCTTACGTCCAATTACCTGCATAGCATAGGCAACATTTTCATAAACTGTTTTTCGTGGCAGTAATTTAAAGTCTTGGAAAACCACACCAACGTCTCGGCGTAAATAAGGTACATCTCGGTTCTTAATTTTCAACAAATCATGACCGGCTACTTCCAATTTTTTCCCAGAAGTTGCTTTTTCTTCCCGGTACATCAATTTGATAAAGGTTGATTTCCCACTTCCTGAGGGTCCTACAACATATACAAACTCCCCTTGATCAATATTGACCGTAAGACCGCGAACCGCCGTAGTCTTATTGGGATACTTTTTCACCACATCTTTCATTTCAATCATGGTTATCTCTCCATATCCTCTTAAATTCTTAGCTATTATAGCACGGAAACATTGCAACAGGCTTTCAGTAGTTTACAATTTGATTTCATTTGACTTAGCTGCTCTGACCTAAATGCCATTTCAAGTAAGCATCGATAAAAGGATCCAGATCGCCATCCATGACTGCTTGCACATTACCTGTTTCATAATTTGTACGGTGATCCTTGACCATAGAGTAAGGATGAAAAACGTAAGAACGAATCTGCGAGCCCCAGCTAATATCCATTTGTTCGCCACGCAATGCAGCTGCTTCTTGTTCCTTCTTATCCAGTTCCATTTGGTACAGCTTCGCTTTCAGCATAGTCATTGCTGTTTCCCGATTATGAAATTGGGATCGCTGTGCTTGGCTGGCAACCACTGTTCCGGTAGGTAAATGGGTAATACGGACAGCCGAAGAAGTCTTATTAATGTGCTGACCACCGGCACCACTGGCCCGATAAACATCTATCTTCAAATCATCAGGGTTCACTTCTACCTCAATAGTACCATCTAATTCCGGCATAACGTCAACAGAGCAAAATGAAGTATGGCGTCGATTTGCTGAGTCAAAGGGAGAGATGCGCACTAATCGATGAACGCCTTTTTCAGACTTCAAATAGCCATAAGCATTTACGCCCTTAATCATCAAAGTAACACTTTTGATACCTGCTTCATCTCCAGCCTGATAATCAATGGTTTCTACACCAAAACCATGCTGCTCAGCCCAGCGAGTGTACATTCTTAATAGCATTGATCCCCAATCCTGTGACTCAGTGCCCCCGGCTCCTGGGTGAAGTTCTAAAATAGCATTATTTTTATCATAAGGAGCATCTAACAGCAAGGATAGTTCAAAACTAGCCACCTGATCTTTTAACTGCTGCAGTCGATCCACCAGCTCTGTTTGCAATTCGGGATCATATTCCTCCTGCTGCATCTCCACCATTAAATTCAGTTCTTCTGCCTCATCCTTGATATCATTAAATTTAGTAAAGGTTTCTTTTTCTAAATTATTTTTATTAATCAGCTCCTGCGCTTTTTCAGAATCATCCCAAAAGCCTGGATCCGCCATTTGATGTTCGGCTTCAGCAATATCTTCTTCTAGGCGATCGAGGTCAAAGAGACCCCCTAAAGCTGTTTACTTGTTCTTGGATTGTATCCAACAAGTTTCTGATCTCTGCGTTTTCCAAAGTCTTTCCCTCTTTCTTTATGGATCAATTAACATAGAAAGACGAGACATAGCTGTTAGGCTACTATGTCCCGTCCGATAGTTAGGATATTATTCTCCCTTACCGTGGCAGTTCTTGTATTTTTTACCACTACCGCACGGACATGGATCGTTCCGTCCTACTTTTTGAACCTTTTTCGGCATTCTTTTTGTACTAGTTAAATTTTTAGGATCGCCATCGGCTTCAACAGGATGCGTTTCCTGTGGTTCAGCTACTTGTTCCCGCTGAACATTTTGACGAATTTCAGCTTTCATGAACAAACGAGTAACTTCATACTCAATTGCGCCAACCATGTCCTCAAACATAGTATAACCTTCAGTTTGGTACTCTACCAATGGATTATTTTGTCCATAAGCCCGCAGACCAATTGACTGACGTAATTGATCCATTGCATCAATGTGATCGGTCCATTTAGTATCTACTACACGCAAGATGACAACCTTCTCAAACTCTAACAATTGTTCTGGGCTGTGCAATTGTGCAGCTTTGGCTTCAAATACTTCTTTCGCACGCTCAAACAACAAATCCTTCATTTCTTCTGGTGTTTTATTTTCCAAATCAGACACTGAAATAGAATCTTCATGAATTAAAGCATTGCCAGCAAAATCTACGATGCTTTCTAATGTCCAATTGTCCTTTTCAAGTTGAGTATGACTGTCTACAACGCGAGAAATCGTCCGACGAACCATGTTTAATAATTGTGGAGAAAGATCTTTTTCTTCCATAATTACATCTTGACGTTGTTTATAGATAACTTCCCGTTGTTCCCGCATAACATCATCGTATTGCAAAACATTTTTACGAGTGTCATAGTTATTTCCTTCTACTCGTTTTTGTGCAGATTCAACTTGTTTGGTCAACATTTTACTTTGGATAACTGCATCTTCTTCTTCCACTTTCATACGATCCAAGAAGGCCTTGATTCGTTCAGAACCGAACCGCTTCATTAAATCATCTTCAAGAGATAAATAGAATTGAGAAACCCCTGGATCTCCTTGACGACCAGAACGTCCACGCAGCTGGTTATCAATACGTCGTGATTCATGGCGTTCTGTACCAATAACTGCTAAACCGCCTAATTCAACAACACCTAAACCTAGTTTGATATCCGTACCACGACCAGCCATATTGGTTGCGATAGTTACCGCACCTTTTTGTCCAGCGTTCATAATAATCTCAGCTTCCTTGAAGTGATTTTTAGCATTCAATACTTCATGAGGAATTTTTTCATTGTTTAGCATATCTGATAACAATTCAGACGTCTCAACTGCTACCGTACCAACAAGAATCGGTTGTCCTTTACGATGACGTTCTTTGATATCCTGCACCACTGCTTTAAATTTACTTTCCAAAGTCGGGTACAATAAGTCAGCATGGTCTTCACGAATAACCGGCTGGTTCGTTGGAATTTGAATAACTTCGATATTGTAGATTTCACGAAATTCTTCTTCTTCCGTTTTCGCCGTACCTGTCATCCCAGATAATTTCTTGTACATACGGAAATAGTTCTGGAATGTAATGGTAGCCATTGTTTTCGTTTCGTCTTCGATCTCTACGCCTTCTTTTGCTTCGATCGCTTGGTGTAAACCGTCAGAATAGCGGCGACCATCCATTATTCGACCAGTAAATTGGTCAACAATTAGGACTTTTCCTTCTTGAACCACATAATCAATATCACGAATCATAATGTAGTTTGCACGCAATGCTTGATCTAGGTGATGTGTTAATGCAGTATTTTCTAAATCATACAAGTTTTCTAGACCAAAATTATCCTCAGCCTTTTCGATTCCTTGTTCAGTCAAACCAATTGTTTTTGATTGAACGTCAATCTTGTAATCATCGTCTTCTCGCAATCGTTTAATGAAATTATCCGTGCGAGTATATAGAGCGGTAGATTTTTCAGCAGCTCCCGAAATAATCAAAGGTGTTCTAGCTTCATCAATTAAGATAGAATCGACCTCATCGACGATTGCATAGTTTAGCGGACGCTGAACCATTTGGCTGCGGTAAACTACCATGTTGTCTCTTAAATAATCAAAACCAAGCTCGTTGTTGGTACTATAAGTAATATCACAGGCATAAGCTTCTCGTTTTTCATCGGCGGTTTTTGAATTGATATTCAAGCCAACACTTAAGCCTAGGAAATTATATAGTTCTCCCATCTCAGTCGAGTCACGAGTTGCCAAATATTCATTCACGGTAACAACATGAACGCCTTCCCCAGTTAGAGCGTTCAAATAAACCGGCATTGTCGCGGTCAAAGTCTTACCTTCACCGGTTTTCATTTCTGGAATATTACCATCATGTAATACAACGCCACCCATTAACTGTACATGGTAAGGATATAATCCTAATACTCGCTTAGCTGCTTCACGTACTACTGCAAAAGCTTCTGGTAACAGCTCATCCAAAGTTTCTCCATTTTGATAACGCGTTCTAAACTCATCTGTTTTTGCTCGAAGTTGTTCGTCGGAGAGTTTCTCCATATCGTCAGCGTATCGCTCGACTTGATTCGCTATACCATCTAAACGCTTCAGTTCTTTTTTATCGTTTTCGATCATCTTTCTTAGAAAGTTTGCCATTCGTTTTTCTTACTCCTTTATGCTCTCTTTGATTTGTCTACAAATCCGCTAGTCTATTTTATCATTAGTCCTGCGGAAAAGAAACTTATCCCTAGAATAAAAAGAATATCTTTACAAAAAGTACTACCTACTTTTAGTACTTTCACCTAAAAACACTCTCGAACTCCTCTTTTTTGATAAAAAATTAGAGGCTTCGAGAGTTACATTAAGAAATTTTCCACAAAAAAAGTTTGTTCATGTTGCTGTAAAAGTAGAAAACCCTCAGCCAAGGCTGAGGGTTAAATGCTTAATCTGTTTCAATTAAACCATATTTGCCATCTTTACGACGATAAACAATGCTGGTTCCGTTAGTCTCAGCATCTTCAAAAATAAAGAAGTTGTGTCCTAACATGTTCATTTGTAATACGGCTTCTTCGCTGCCCATTGGTTTTAAAGAAAGACGTTTTGTACGCACAATTTCTAATTCTGAAGTTTCTTCTGCTTCATCATTCAACTCTACGGCAACCTCACGGGTTGGTAAAGAAGTTTCGCGTGCTTTACGATTAATTTTTGTTTTAAATTTACGGATTTGACGTTCTAATTTATCCACTACCAAATCAATACTTGCATATAAATCTGGTGAAGTTTCCTCTGCACGTAGCACTAAGTAAGGAAGAGGAATCGTTACTTCAACTTTAGCTGTTTTTTCAGTATAAACTTTTAAGTTCACGTGTGCAGTTGCATCGGGCACATCTGTGAAGTAGCGTTCTAGTTTCCCCACTTTCTTCTCTACATAATCACGAATTGCTTCAGTAACTTCGATATTTTCTCCTCGAACGTTATATCTAAACATACAAATTGCCCCTTTCGTCTACCAACTGAAGATACGGGGAAGGACCACTCTTCGCCCCACTTCTTAACTCTATTATAACCAACTCTAATCGGTTTGCAAAGTAAATCGCTATCATTTTTTTATCTAAAACTAGAAATTATTATCTAGCAAAACTCAAGCTTTGCACTGTTTTGACGCCATTTTCATATAGAATTTCCGCCGCGTGAAACAAAGTTCTGCCAGTAGTATAAACGTCATCAATTATAAGAATATTTTTATCTCTAATTTTGCTTTCATCTTCCTCTAATTCGTATGGTTGAGGCATTTGCAATCGTTCGAAACGTTTTTTCATCGCTTGAGGCGTCCCGTCCTCTTTTCTTTTCAATAGTAATTCATAAGAACAATTTGCTGCTTCTAAACAGCCAATTACTTGATTAAATCCTCGTTGATCAAAACGCTCTTTAGATAGTGGAATTGGGCAAAATAAAAAATCAGAATAATTTTGCAGCTCCTGCTTTAATTCCTGAGCAAAGGCCTTTCGCAAACGATAATCTCCTTTAAACTTGTAAGCTTCAATCCATCGCTGAAATCCTTCATCGTAAGCAAATAAAGCTCTATTTTGTAAAGTATATCCTTGTATCTCTCGCCATCTTTGACAATCGGAACACAGAATCCCATCATTTTTCCTTCCGCATCCTGGACAAGTTGTTGTATCTTTTAAACGAAAAAATTGTTGCTGACAGCAAGTGCACAATACATCAGAGGTTTTAAACCATTCAATGAGGGTTAAATTTTCAATCATATCAGTCTGACAATTGCTGCATTTCATTCAATCAACCCCGCTTTTTTCGCTAGGCGATTGTTTTCTTCAATTTCCTTTATCGCTTGCTTAATCGTTCTAGTCCATTCACTTGTGACAAAGCAAACCTCTGCTTCACGAAAAGGCCCTTTACGATCAGCTCTTCCTGAAATCTGAACTAAAGCCGCTTTGTTAAAAACCTGGTGAGACGCCGCTAAAATCATGACCGATACACCTTCAAAGGTTACCCCCCGTTCTAAAATGGTAGTAGTAATTAGGAGTTGATACTTACTGTCCCGCATATTTTCTACCTTTATTGAACGCTCTTCATCATTCGCAAAAACAGTGGTCAAAGTCAATGTTGGTTCCTTCGCTAACAACTGTTTTGCGACAACTTCAAGCAACGGAATACTTGGACAAAACAGCAAAACATCATTCTTCTTTAATAAACGCATCAACTCATTGATAACTGCTTTAGGCAGCTTTCCTTGAAACAGCTGTTTATAGAGGAATACTGACAATAAAACTTTAGGCACTGGAAGTTGTCTTCTATGATAACGTCCGGGCAAACGGTAGCAGCGCTCTACCGAATGTTGCAGCAGCTTAGCTGGAGTTGCACTTAGATAGACGATTTTCCCTTGCAATCTTTTGCTGCGCATAACAGCCTGCTCTAAAAAAGAATTATTAGCGTAAGGAAAAGCATCGACTTCATCTAAAATAATTAAATCAAAGGTATTATGGTAGCGAAACAGTTGATGAATAGTACAAACAATCCACTGGTTTCCTGCATCAATTCTCTTGCTGCCATGATACAAACTAATTTTTTCGTGCTGAAAGGATTGAGTAAAACGTAAATGTAGTTCATTACAAACATCTACCCTTGGAGAAGTAACCGCAATCCGTTTGCCTTGTGATAAATAGTCTTGAATTAAAGGGAACAACATCTCAGTTTTTCCAGCCCCAGTAACTGCCCAGATTAAAAATGTATCAGCCAATGATTGATCTGCCACTAGCTGATCGGCTATTTCCTGTTGTGCTTGTGATAAAGTTCCGGTCCATTGACAAGATACACTGCGTCTTAACAGCGAAGTTAGTGGAAAAGTGTACAGCAATTGATTGCTGCTGATGCGTCCTAAGCTGATGCAAAACGGACAATAGTAAAAACCTGCAGGAACCTGTTCACTAGAATTACTGCCGCAGCGTTGACAAAGCATGCCTGATTTTTCATGCTTGATCATCGCTGGGATCGTTTGAGCTTTTGTTATATCGATGGTGGGATAAAAGGTTTCCCACTCACTTTTTAACAGGCGTTGCCCCTCATATACATTCATTGTCTTCACCTCGTAATAATATACGCAAAAAAAGTGAACGAATTTTTAACTTCGCTCACTTTTTGAAGAACCAATTGGACTTAACCAAACGATTGAAAACAACATATTCTTTTTTTAGATTAACATGTACTACTTCATATCCAGCATTCAGCCACCCATAGGCACCTTTTTCAGGATGACGATAATCATTTGCCCACCAATCTGAATCCTCTCGGGCTGTTTTAGGCAGTCCGCTGCTAGGAAATAATAATTCATCGTATTGAGTAAACGTTAATGTAACCTGCGAACCGCCATTACTTTTAAGGTAATGAGTAATCCCGTCATATTTTTTGGTTCGAGCCATTATCTGTTCCTCCTTTTTGATGATCCATTTCTTTTTTTTAGTGGTTCCTCTATACTATACTTTGAGGTGATAAAATGTTGCAAAGTTATCGAACAATTCAGCAAGATAGTGTTCATGAAACCGAGATTAAAAAATCTCAGTTCATCTGTTCCTTAAAGCGCGTAACAACTGAAGAAGAAGCAAAGGCTTTCATTCAAGCAATAAAAAAAGAGCATTGGAAAGCGAACCACAACTGCAGTGCTTATGTGCTGGGAGATCATCAAGAGATTCAACGAACTAGTGATGATGGCGAGCCTAGTGGCACAGCTGGTGTTCCTATGCTAGAGGTTTTGAAAAAAAATGATCTCATTAACGTCGCCGTTGTTGTCACTCGCTATTTTGGTGGAATTAAGCTAGGTGCTGGCGGACTAATTCGGGCATATTCTGGCGCAGTTGCCCACGCAATTCGCGGAACCGGAATTGTTGAGGGACGATTGCAGCAAGAAATTATGGTTACACTGAATTATGCTAGCTGGGCTAAAATGGAGAATTTTATTGAAAACCAGCAGATTCCTGTAAAGGATACCCAGTTTACCGATCAAGTAGTTGTAACCTGTATGATTGATCAACCAAAAATTGATGAGTTCGAAGACCAGGTCACTGATCTTTTGAGTGGTCAAGCAACCTTTGATACTGGAGAAATCGCTTATTTTGAACAACTTGTAAAGGAAGCAGATTAGTTGCTTCCTTTATTTTTCCAAATAAAATTCAAAACGACTACCAACATACTGCGTTCGAACATATTCAAAGGGTTGCCCATCAGCTAGATAGGATATTTGACGCAAGCGCAAAATCGCATCTCCTCGTTTGATTTGCAGATAATCAGCAATTTGCTCTGAAGCTAGGATTGCAGAAACTGTTTGATTTGCTCGCCCGATCTCCATCCCTTTTTGTTGCAATGTATGGTAAAAGGAATCGGTAATTTCTTCTTTACTGAAGCCCTTAACAATTTTTGCCGGTATACTTGCAACTTCAAAGCAGATCGGGATATTATCTGCATAACGAATTCGTTCCATCCGCAAAATTTGATCTCCTTTTGCCATTCCTAAGTTTTCAGCTTCACTAGAACTGGCTGGTGAATGGAAAAATGAAATAGTTTTGCTAGAAGGAATACGATTTTGTGATTCCATAATATCAGTAAAGCTGGTGGTTCCGCTCATTTTTTCCTGAACTTTTTCATTTGCAACGTAGGTTCCGGAACCAATTTTACGTTCCAAAATTCCTTCGTCTGCCAAAGTTTGGATAGCTTGCCGTAAAGTCATTCGACTGACTTTGAATTTCACTGATAATTCCCGTTCAGACGGCAAACGATCTCCGACCTTCCAAACACCCTTTTCAATTTCATCTTTCAATTGGTCATGTATTTGAATATAAACCGGGACTTGATTAGCCATTTTGATCGCTCCTCTTTTTTATCCATTATAACTGGTATATACCTCATTCACAATAAAAAAAGGTAGACCATTCACGAAAAAAATGATCTACCTCCTTATTTATCACTATTTTTTAAAGTTTTACCTTTTCTTCTTTTAACATTTTATTAGCAGTTGCCATCATTAATCGAATACGGTTTAATTGATTGACAATTGATACTCCTGGATCATAATCGATTGCTGCGATGTTAGATTTTGGATACTGGTGACGTAACTCCTTAATCACCCCTTTACCAACTACGTGGTTTGGTAAACAACCAAATGGCTGCATGCAAACGATGTTGTTAACCCCTGTTTTTAACAGATCAATCATTTCACCGGTTAAGAACCAGCCTTCACCAGTATGATTCCCGATAGAAAGAATTTTGCTGGCATCCTCAGCCAATTGATAGATCGAATGAATACCGGTAAAGCGATTAGAGTTGCGTAAAGCTTTATCCATTGGTTTTTCGACTACTTCGATTAATTTAATGACAAATTCCGCAATATTTTTGCTCTTTTTCGGCATTCCCATATTATCATGCTTCCAAATCTGGTTATATAAGGAATAATTCATGAACCCTACAAGGTCGGGTACAACTGCTTCGGCCCCTTCTTCTTCTAGTAAACGAACAATATCGTTATTAGCCGTTGGCGAATATTTGACCAGAATTTCTCCTACTACTCCAACTTTGGGTTTCACTTCATCCGAAATCGGCACTGTATCAAAATCTTTAATGATTTTTCTCATATTGCGATTAAACTGGGTTAATGAACCATTGCGAACATTACCTTCAACTTTTTTCAACCAAGCCTCATGTAAAGCGTCAATTTGACCTTTTTCCAATTCATAAGGACGCGTTCGATAAACAACTCGCTCAAATAAATCGCCGTAAAGAATTGCTACAACAGCACGTTTTATCATAGGCAGTGTGAACTTAAATCCTGGATTGGATTCGACACCTTTATTCCCCAATGATACCGATACAACCGGTACTTGGCCGAAGCCAGCATCAGCTAATGCCTTACGTAACAACGGAATATAGTTGGTTGCACGACAACCGCCTCCAGTTTGGCTCATCATTACACTGACATTGTTTAAATCATATTTTCCACTTTGTAAAGCTTCAACTAGCTGCCCGATTGAAATAATCGCTGGATAACAAGCATCATTGTTTACGTATTTTAGACCAACATTGACTGCTTCACGATCCATAGCCGGCAAACATACGACATTATAGCCAGAAGCCTCTAACGCCACATCAAATAATCCACTTTGATGAATCGGGCTTAGCATTGGCAAGAGTAGTGTATGCTTCTTACGCATATCTTTCGTAAAAGTAATTTTAGCTGGTTCTTCAAAACGTTGAACAGGTTCAAAATTAGATTTGTCCCGTTCGTTCACAGCAGCTTTCAAGGAACGTAATCGAATCCTAATAGCACCTAAATTAGAACCTTCATCAATTTTAAGCACCGTATAAATCTTGCCATATTGATCCATAATTTCTTCGACCTGATCAGTTGTCACAGCATCTAAGCCGCAGCCAAAGGAATTTAATTGAACTAATTCAAGATTTTTACTTTTGGCAACTACGCGAGCAGCCGCATATAACCTAGAATGATATACCCATTGATTGACTACCCGCAAATTGCCTACATCACTTAAATGTGAAACACTGTCTTCTGTTAAGACATGAAAACCTTCTTGGGTAATAACCTCAGCAATCCCATGATTAATTTCAGGATCAAGGTGATATGGACGACCGGATAGAACAATCCCTCTTTCACCTTTCTGATTTAACATCATCAGGGTTTCTTCACCTTTACTTCGAATATCATCTTTGAAAGCTTCAAGCTCTTGATATCCATGATGCAATGCCTGAGTAATCTCATCTTCACTAATTCCTAAATCTTGGAAAGTACGACTCAACACTTTTGCAACCGAAGCTTCGTTAGCTAAATTCAAATACGGATTGCGATAGTCCACTTTTCCTTCGCGAATGTCATCCACATTGTTCCGAATAACATCGGGGTAACTTTGGACAATTGGACAATTAAAATGATTATCCGCATTCTTGGATTCTTCCCGTTCAAAAACTACTCCAGGATAGAAAATCATGGGAATCCCTTTGTCAATCAACGCCTGAATATGTCCATGAGCGATTTTAGCTGGGTAACAAGCTGTGTCACTTGGAATAGTCTCCATGCCTTGTTCATATAATTCCTTGTTTGAACGAGGCGACAGCTCCACACGAAACCCTAAATCAGTGAAGAAGGTATGCCACAAGGGATAATTTTCATACATATTCAAGACACGCGGAATTCCCACTGAGCCGCGAGTAACTTCTTTTTTACGCAACGGACGATATTTAAACAGTCGACGATATTTGTAATCCACTAAATTTACTTTGCGATCTTCTCGCTTAATTTTGATTCGTGCACCGCGTTCACATCGATTTCCAGTAATGAATTCGCGTCCATCTGAAAAAATTGTTACTGTCATCATACAGTTGTTTTCACATAAGCCACAATGAGTGAACTCTTTCTCTGCGGTAAACTCATCTAGTTCAGTTAATGACAGTGTCTGGCTAGTTACACCAACTTCATAATTTTCTAATGCAATGAGCGCTGCACCATATGCTCCCATCAAACCTGCAATAGATGGCCGCACTACTTCACGTTCGGTAACTAATTCAAAAGCCCTTAAAACAGCTTCATTGTAAAATGTACCACCTTGGCAAACAATTTTAGCACCTAATTCTTCTGGACGACGTACTTTAATTACTTTATAAATAGCGTTTTTAATTACGGAATAGGAAAGTCCAGCCGAAATATCTCCGACAGAGGCTCCTTCTTTTTGAACCTGTTTTACTTTAGAGTTCATAAAGACCGTACAACGTGATCCTAAATCAACTGGCGATTGTGATTTCAAAGCTGCTTGAGCGAAATCCTCTACTTTATAGTTTAATGATTTTGCAAAGGTCTCAATAAATGATCCACACCCGGAAGAGCAGGCCTCATTTAACTGAATAGAAGACAAAGCGCCATCTTTGATAGTCATTGCTTTCATATCTTGACCACCAATATCTAAAATAAAATCCACGCCAGGTTGGAAGTGATTCGCTGCTTTGTAGTGAGCCATAGTCTCTACTTCACCAATATCTACCTTCAAAGCATTTTTAATCAGCTGTTCGCCGTAACCAGTAACGGCCGCTTTCCCGATAAATACATCTTCTGGCAGCTTTTTATATAAATCCTTTAACACGGTCATGGTTGTTTCTAAAGGCTGTCCTTGATTGTTTCCGTAGAAAGAATACATTAAACGGCCGCTATCATCAATCAGGGTTACTTTAGTGGTCGTTGATCCAGCATCAATCCCTAGAAAAGCTGCTCCATGATGTTCCTGCAAATCCTTTTCATCAACTAATGCTTGGCTATGACGAGCTCGGAATTCTGCTAAATCCTCTTCATCCTTAAATAAAGGTGTTAATCGTTCTGAAGGAGAAAGATGCCCTTCTTCAGCTGTAGTTAAACGTGTAATCAACTGTGCAAGTGTCGTAGCTTCAGCATCCTCAGAATAAAAGGCTGCTCCCATTGCCACAAATAATTGCGGATTTTCTGGGAATACAACATTTTCAGGTGCAATATCCAAAGTTTCAATAAATCGTTTGCGTAATTCCGACATGAAATATAAAGGACCGCCTAGAAAAGCAATATTCCCTTTAATCTTACGTCCAGCAGCTAAACCGGCAATCGTCTGATTTACTACTGCTTGAAAAATACTTGCAGCAAGGTCCTCTTTGGCCGCCCCTTCATTAATTAATGGCTGCACATCCGTTTTGGCGAATACGCCACAGCGTGAAGCGATTGGATAGAGAGTTTTATAATTCTTCGCCAACTCATTCACACCATTAGCATCCGTTTTTAATAAAACTGCCATCTGGTCAATAAAGGCTCCCGTACCTCCCGCACAGCTTCCATTCATACGCTGCTCCAAGGCACCTTCAAAAAAAGTAATTTTTGCGTCTTCCCCACCTAATTCAATCGCTACATCGGTTTGTGGAATTACCTCTTCCACGGTTCTGGTGCAGGCAATTACTTCCTGTACAAATGGAATCAACAGAACATCCGCCAGACCCATACCACCAGACCCAGTGATATTCATAGTCAATGGACGATCTTGAACAATCTCTCGTGCTTCTCTTAATACACGTTCTGTGGCAGCTTTCACATCTGAAAAATGACGTTCATATTTTGAAAACAGACTCCGATTCTCTTCATCTAGGATGACTAGTTTGACTGTGGTTGAGCCAACATCGATCCCGGCACGTAATGTCATTTTATTTCCTACCTTCTATTTTTTACGACACATGTTGATTATCTTACATCGTGTTTGTTATACTACTCACGTATATTCTAAAAAGATTTTGATTAGAAAGCAACAAGCAAATTACCTGTAACTGTGAGATAAGCAACAGTTTATTGCTACTTGTCGTCAAAAAGAAAGGAATTTCTATGGCAAAAAAAATAGATTTACGTGTAAAGCGCACTCATAAAATGATTGTGGAGGCATTTGTCCACCTCGTTGAGCAAAAAGGTTATGATAATATCACCGTTCAAGAAATCGCAGATGAAGCAATGATTAATCGAGCTACCTTCTATGCTCATTTCAAGGACAAGCAGGATTTGTATGATTTTATTTTCCGTAACGCTGTTGAAGCCTTTGCTTCTGTACTAGATCCCGATCAAATTGTTCAAGGCAACCGCTTGAAGGTAAAACAAATCGAACTTGTCTTAACCAACATTTATAGAAGAATTCAAGAAAACCGCAAATTCTTTTTGACTATCATGGATGGTTCAGCCAATGAACTATTGCGAAAACAAATTGAAGAAATTTTAGACGAAAAATATGCTCATGTCTTTAAGCGTCTAAAAATTACGGAAAATGACATTGAAGTACCCATGGATTTCATCTTAGAATACATGACCTCTATCTTTGTTGGTACTTTGCATTGGTGGATTACTAGTGATACACAAATGCCAGCAGATCATCTAGCTAAGTTAGTAATCAAACTAGTAGGTAATGGTCATTTAACCATTCTAGGAATAGAAATTGAACATTAAAAAAATGGCGAACAAATTTGCTCGCCATTTTTTATTTTAATGGTTTTTAGCTTTCCACTTGATGGTATGTTGTGTTGGACGCATTTTGCGGACCTTCAAGCCTTTTTTCTCTTTGGTATCTAAAGTTACCTCTACCTGATTATCTTTTAAAAGATCGTATACATGCTCTGCTGCTTCTGTTACCATTTCTTTTATTCTTTTTGCTCGTTCCATTTTATCGCCTCCGATATAAGAATTCGTCTATTTTTCTTTCCTTACTATTATTTTACTATATTTTTCTTTTTGACGCTTAGGTAACGGCTGGGCAAAAAAAATAGCCAGATCATAATCTGACTAGAAGTACTGGGGTAGCTGGATTCGAACCAACGCATGAGGGAGTCAAAGTCCCTTGCCTTACCGCTTGGCTATACCCCAATGATGGAGGAAAGTGGATTCGAACCACTGAACCCTAAGGAACGGATTTACAGTCCGTCGCGTTTAGCCACTTCGCTATTCCTCCATATTTAAAACAAATCCCAAAGTCGGAACTTGCATTCTTTGAAAGGTTTCTTAAAAACCCGACTCAGTTATAATACCGAATTTCAAAAAAAAATGCAAGTACTTTTCTTCATTTTTTTAATCATGAAGATTCCAATTTCGAATGACCGCTTCAATCCCGTCATCAAGGGACTTTGCAGCACCTAAAGAATTACCATCAACAAAGATTTGGAAATTTTTTCCATCAGGAATCAGCTCGCCAATGATTTTTTTTCCAATCACTAACTGAATAACTTCAATAGTTTTTCCATTCACTTGCTTTTGAGCATCTTGAATTTGTACTTGGATGTCTTTGTTCTTTTTTGCCATTGCTTTCACCTCGCGAAATCCATTGTAGCATAACCTAAGGCTGAAAACAAAACTGACCGCCAGAAGCGGTCAGTTTTGTCTTTAAGGGTTCGTTAAAACAGCCTGTGTTACTTCAAAACCTGCTTGCTCCAGCAAAGTTTTTATTTTTTCAGGCTCTTTGGCTTGCATTTGCAGCTCAACGATTGCAGCACCATCCACATGATCAATAATCACTGTTAAAATACTATAATCATTATCAGCCAGTACCTTAGCAATTTCTGCTAAGACACCCTTTTTATCTTCTTGAATGCGCACCTGGATGCGGCTTCCACCTTCATGATAGCCAGCCAACTTCAAAAACGCATCAAAAATATCATTGTTCGTGATAATACCTACTAACTGGTCATTGTCTAAAACAGGAAGAACAGCGATATTATTTTTCCGCATTGTATAAACTGCGTCCTCTAGCTGAGCTTTAGGCTGGATTGTTTTTACGTCTTTAATCATTACATCAGCAACAACCGTTTTATTTAACAAGTAGTTTGCTTCATATACACTCAAAGAGGTCGCTTTGGAAGGTAGAGCCTCTTGAATAGTTCCTTCAGTGATTAAGCCCACCAATTTACCATTGTCAATGACTGGTAAACGATGAATATCATGCTTTTTCATTAAATCCACTGCATCAAATATCTTAGTTTGTGGATCAACCACCACTAAATCAGCGGACATAAAATCTTTTACGCTCATTTTTTATCCTCCTAAGTATGCTTTCTTCACTTCATCACTTGCCAAGAGCTCTGCACCAGTACCCTCTAAAACAACTTTACCAGTTTCCAGCACATACCCTCGATTAGCAATCGACAGAGCCATTTTAGCATTTTGTTCAATCAGCAGAACTGTTGTCCCTTGCTGCTGAATTTCTTGGATAATGTTAAATATCTCTTTAATGAAGATTGGCGCCAGACCCATTGATGGCTCATCTAGAAGTAACAAACGTGGTTTAGACATTAATGCCCGCCCCATTGCCAGCATTTGCTGTTCTCCACCAGATAGAGTCGAAGCATCTTGTGTACGACGTTCCTTCAGAATTGGGAACTTTTGGAAAATTGCTTCGTATTCTTCTCCCAGGTTGCCATCTTTACGCAAGAAAGCGCCCATTTCAAGATTTTCTTGAACTGTTAGTCCTGAAAAAACATGTCGCCCTTCTGGAACTTGAGAAATTCCTTTAGCCACGATTTTTTGCGGTTGGCGCTTTTGAATTTCTTCTCCTTCAAAAGTAATTTTGCCGTTTGAAGGTTGAATTAAACCTGAAATCGTGCGCAAAATGGTTGTTTTTCCCGCACCATTAGCTCCAATCAATGAAACAATTTCACCCTCATTAACTTCGAAATTTACGTCACGAACCGCTTGAATAACACCATAATGTACAGAAAGATTTTCTATTTTCAGCATTATAGGTCACCTCCCAGATAGGCTTTGATTACCTCTGGATTAGATTTAATCTCTTCTGGCGTACCTTCTGCCAATACCCGACCGTATTCCAAAACATAAATACGCTCGCATACTTCCATAACCAAGCTCATATCATGTTCAATCAAAAGAATCGTAATTTGGAATTCCTTTTGAACTTTACGAATTAATTCAGTTAGTTCAGCTGTTTCCTGTGGATTCATTCCCGCTGCTGGTTCATCCAAAAACAGGATTTTCGGATGTGTTGCCAACGCTCGAACGATTTCCAATCGGCGCTGTTCCCCATAAGGCAGATTACGCGCTAAATTATCAGCTTTATCCTGCAAATCAAATATTGCCAGTAATTCCATTGCTTCTTTTTTTAGTTCTTCTTCCTTTTTATAAAAGCTAGGTAGTCGGAAAACACTAGAAATGAAGCTTTCTGAATTTTTGCTGTTCATGGCAATTAGTACGTTATCTAATACTGTTAAGTCTTTAAATAGACGAATATTTTGAAATGTACGACCTAAGCCTAAATCGGCAATCTTATAGGGCTTTTTGCCATTAAGTCGGACAGCTTGTCCCTTATCTTCTAGCAGTACATCGCCCTCACTAGGTTCATATACCCCCGTGATCAAGTTGAACAAAGTTGTTTTTCCTGCTCCATTTGGTCCAATTAAGCCAATCAGCTGATTGTTGTCCAATTGCATATTTACATTAGAGACAGCCGCCAGCCCACCGAAATTTTTGGTTAAATCTTTAATTTCCAATAGAGGCATTTTGGTCATCTCCTTTTTTTGCTTTGTTAAAAATTTTCTTCACTGACAGTTCTTTTGTACCTAATAAACCGCCTGGTTTGAAGATCATCAAAATGATTAGTGCCAATGCATAGATAATCATACGTAATGCTCCAAAGTCCTGTAGGTACATATTGATAATGCCTAATAGAATTGCTGCAATAAAACTACCAGTAACACTACCAATTCCACCTAAAACGACCATAATCAAAATATCAATTGATTTCGTAAAGGCAAAATCCTTTGGTGCAATAGATTGTAAATATCCGGCATATAATGCTCCTGCCACACTAGCAGTCATAGCACCAATAGTAAAAGCCATTACTTTATATTTAGTCGTATTTACTCCCATTGATTCCGCTGCAATTTCATCTTCACGAATGGCAGTAGTTGCCCGACCAGCACCAGAATGAATATAGTTTACAACAATCAGAGTTGTTACTGCCATAAAGCCATATACCATCTGCCAGTCAACAAATGGTAAAATACCAAAAATACCTGAAGGACCATTAGTAATATCCTTCATATTGATAATCAAAATACGGATAATTTCCGCAACACCTAATGTAGCAATGGCTAAATAATCTCCACTTAAACGTAAGGTTGGAATCCCTACGATAACAGCTACTATACCAGCTAGGACTACCCCTACTGCCATTCCTAAAAAGAAGCCCGCATAGGTTGGATTGCTCATAGAGATTAAAGCTGCGGCGTACGCACCAATTGCCATAAATCCCGCATGTCCTAGAGAAAATTGTCCAGCAAAACCGATAATCAAATTCAGCCCTACCGCTAAAATGACATTGATTCCAATTTGAACAATGATATTATCTAAAAACAAATTGACCATTCCAGCCGAATAACAAATGTACAAAGCCAAATAACCGGCAATAATTAAAGCGAGCCAAATCAAATTGTATTTTAAATTCTTTTTCATTTGATTCACCTACACTTTCTCTTTGATGTTCTTGCCTAAAATTCCGGCAGGACGCACCAATAAAATTAGAATTAATACAGCATATACCACCGCATCTTTAAAATCAGAAAAGCCTAATGCAGTTGTTAAGGTTTCAATCAAGCCAATCACAAAACCGCCAATTGCAGCTCCCGGGATCAGGCCAATACCGCCCAATACAGCAGCGATAAATGATTTAAGACCCGGAATGTATCCCATCATCGGTTCAATCGAGTTATAATAAAGTCCAATCATCATTCCGCCAGCAGCAGCTAAAGCTGAACCCAGAGCGAAAGTAAATGAGATAGTCCGATTCACGTTAATCCCCATCAATTGTGCTGCATCAGCATCAACGCTCACAGCACGCATTGCTTTACCCATTTTGGTTTTTTGAACAATTAAATTCAATAAGATCATTAACAGTAAAGAAATACCCAAAATCAATAATTGAATATTTGATACCTGCAAGAATCCGATATGGTAAGTTTGTAACGGAATAACTTGCGGAAAAGGTCTTGTAGTGGAACTAAAGAAGTAAATCATCGTATTTTGTAATAAATAGGAAACCCCAATTGCTGTAATCAATGCGGCGATTCGAGTTGAATTTCTTAATGGACGATAAGCTAGAAATTCAATCACGATTCCTAATACCGCACTTCCAAGCATTGATAAAATCAGCGCAGGGAAGAATCCCATATTAAATTGATTAATCAAAAAATAGCCGATAAACGACCCAATCATATAAATATCCCCATGGGCAAAATTAATCAGTTTAATAATTCCATAAACCATGGTATATCCTAAAGCCATCAGTGCGTAAATACTACCTAAGAATAGGCCGTTTACCAATTGCTGGATGAATATTTCCATCTAATCACTCTCTTTTCAAATAATAAAGGCAAGACAAGCATGCTTGTCTTGCCTTGCCTGCTTAAACAATTAAGGATTTACAGTTTCAGCAGAAGATTCTTTTCCGTCAGTCAGACCAAGAACTACAGCCGATTTCACAGGATTATGTTGATCATCCATTGTGATTTTACCGGTTACACCTTCAAAGTCTTTCAAGTTTGCCAAGCCTTCAGTAATTGCAGCTGGTGTCGCTTCCCCTTGATCTTCAATTGCTTGTTTGATCATGTAAACTGCGTCATATCCTAGCGCATTGAATGAAGAAGGCTGACGTCCGTATTTTTCATTGAATGCTTCAATGAATGGTTGAACTTTATCAGTTGCTGGTGCTTCAGTTGAGAAGTGTCCAGTATAGTAAACGTTAGATACGTTGCTTGCACCAGCAGTTTCAACTAACTTCTCATCACCAAATCCATCCGCACCAATAATTGGCTTGTCAATACCCATTTCACGTGCTTGTTTGATGATTAAGCCCGCTTCTGTATAGTAACCAGGAATGAAGATGACATCAAAATCTTTGTCCTTTACTTTTGTCAACATTGCTTGGTAATCTTTGTCGCCAGCTGTGAATTTTTCTTCTGCAACAATTTCACCTTTATAAGTTTTCTTGAAGGCTTTCGTTAACCCGTCTGCGTAGTCACTTGCATTATCGCCAAAGATAACTGCCTTTTGTGCATTCATGTTGTCTTGTGCATATTTTGCCAATACAACTCCTTGGAAACTGTCTTGGAAGCACGCACGGAAGATGTATGGTTGTACGTTGTCTCCTTGTACAGTAATTGCATCATCAGTTCCTGATGGAGTAACTGCTGGAATTTTAGATTTAGTCAAGTTCGGTAAAGTTGCTTTTACTGCTCCTGAAGTAGCTGGTCCTACAACTGCTACTACATTGTCTTTTGTAGTTAAATTCGCTGCAACAGATGCAGCCTCATTATTGTCTGATTTATTATCTTTAGAAACAAATTCAACTTTTTTACCTAAGATACCGCCATCTGCATTGATCTGTTCGACTGCTAATTCAACCGCTTCTTTTTCAGCCTCACCATAGGCTGCAGTAGCTCCTGATAACTCAAAGTTGCCACCAATCTTAATTGTATCGCTGTCAGCGCTGTTGCCGCCACCGCTGTCTCCGTTAGAATTTGCTGATGGCGAGCCACATGCGCCAAACAAAAATAGTCCTGCTGCTACCGCAACAAATACACTTTTTTTCATCCTATTTCCCCCTAATAAAATAATGATAGAACGCTAAGATAAGTATCAATATATCGGATTTTTTTCTCACTGTCAATTAAATTTTCTGAATATTTTAATAATTCGCGAATATTGAATAATTCATAACGCTTACACTCAAACTGGAATAGAAAAAGAAATCTATGCAGTTTATCTTAAACGCACAGATTTCTTTTAAGTTAACTAGTCATATAATATGCTTTTGATCAAGCTTACTAAAATCATTTTCCCCTATCACATATAATTTCAACTGCATTTTTTAGAAGAATTAATCGGCGATTTTAGTATACTGTCCCTTTCGACAAACTTTTCACTACCGATAGAATTTTTAAGAGGAATTAACCCTCTTAAAAAAATGCCTAAAACTATCGTGAGTAAACATTTCACTACCAAAGTTATTCTTTTGACTATTCTAAAAAAAGAAGTATCTTTTTTTCTCTTCATAATTTGGCGGATCTTCATCTATCAAATTTTTACGGAGAGAAAATTTGACAGGTACATAGTCAATTCCCCCCCTGGCAAAAGGATTACATCTAAAAATGCGAGAAATCCCCATTAGAAGCCCCTTAACCGTTCCATGGACCTTTAAGGCTTGAATCATGTAACTAGAGCATGAAGGATAGTAACGGCAGGAAGGTTGAAATAAAGGCGAGATAAAACGCTGATAGCCTCGTACAAGCATAATCAATCCATTCTTAATCATACGAAACTTCCTTTCAAAAAAGTAAAAAGGGCCTAAACTAGGCCCTTTATTGTACAAAATCTAAAATGTGACGCCAAACACCTGGAAGTAATACACCAAAAGGATTTCCGCCGCCCATGACTCCATAACCGATCATACTGCCGATAATAAACAGAATAACCCCTGCCAACAATACACCGACAATCTTTATTAAACTGCGTAAAATATGATCACTTGAACTCATAAGTTTTCACCCCTTAAGCAAATACAGCAGATTGTGCTACAGTTTCACCAGTTTCGCTGTCTACCCGTTCAACATCAGCACCTAACAACTGTAATTTCTGATGGAATTGATAATAACCGCGATCCAAATATTTTAAGTTGCGTACGCGTGTAATCCCCTCAGAACGCAAACCAGCTAAAATTAGTGCTGCTGCTGCTCTCAGATCAGTCGCATATACTTCTGCTCCCTGTAATTTGGTATTACCTTTAATAACTGCTACATTATTGTCAATTTTTACGTCGACATTCATTCGGCGCATTTCTTCTAAATGCTGGAAGCGATTCTCAAAGACAGTTTCAACAGTCGTACTGATTCCATCAGCAACTGTTTGAATAGCAGTCATTTGAGCTTGCATATCTGTTGGGAAGCCTGGATGTGGCATTGTTTTTACATCAGTAGCTTTAATGACTTTTGGTCCTACAACACGCAACCCATTTTCTTCTTCAGTAATCACTGCACCCATTTCCAATAATTTTGAAATTAATGGACGATTGTGTTCAGAAATAGCCTCCTCTATCAAGACATTTCCTTCAGTCATCGCTGCAGCCACCATGAAAGTACCTGCCTCAATACGATCTTGCACAATTGGATGTGATACTGCGTGCAAGTGAGTGACACCTTCAATACGCATGGTTTCTGTACCCGCACCATAAACACGAGCACCCATTTTATTCAAAAAATTAGCCAAATCAACAATTTCAGGTTCACGAGCCACGTTTTCGATGACAGTCGTTCCTTTAGCTTTAACAGCAGCCATCATAATGTTTTGAGTTGCACCAACACTTGGAAAATCTAAATAAATATTGCTGCCAGTCAATTCATCAGCAATTGCTTCAATATACCCGTTTTTTTGGATAATTTTAGCACCCAAGGCTTGGAATCCTTTTAAATGCAAGTCAATTGGTCGTTTACCAATAGCACAACCGCCAGGTAATGCAACCTTGGCATGTCCGTTACGAGCCAATAAAGGGCCCATAACAACAATTGATGCTCGCATCTTACTTACATACTCATACGGCGCTTCAACTTCTAATTGTTTTGTTGCATCTATAGTAATTTCCTTTGCTGTTTCGTCTAATTCAACTTCTGTATTTAAGTAACTAATCACCTGATTCATCGTAAATACATCAGATAATATCGGTACATTGCTTAATTTTGTTGTGCCCTCTTCAGCCAATAAGCTTGCAGCTAAGATAGGCAACACCGCATTTTTCGCACCTTCAATTTTTACTGTACCGTTTAATTTTCTGCCACCTCGAACGATGATCTCTTCCATTACGTTCCCTCCAAAAATCGCTATAACCGATTCACACGTTTGTATGTACTTAGTTATTATTATTGATAACTTAAAAAGATATTTTTACACAAGACGATGATTTCTAAAAAGAAAGTGCTGAATGTAAATCCCAGTGCTACAGATGCCATCATAATCACCATTCGGATCTGTGTTTCATGAAATGCTTTAAACAGCTTTTCCGTCCTTATCGAGCGCAACGCCCAAAAAGCCAAGTAGATAAAAGCAAAGTGTGAAACAATTCGGATGATCGCATCTATACCATATACTTGCATTTGTGTCTTCCTTTCAAAAAAATCAACAAACGGATTATATCATAGTTTTCAAGAAAGTAGAATGCTTTAAAGCTCTATAAGACTTTTAAAAAACTTTTAGAAAATAGAAATCAATTCTTCTTATTTTTTACAGACATAAAAATCATACTAATCAAAAAAAGTACAGACTCTAAAAATTAGAATCTGTACTCATTTTTATGTGTGTTTTGATACTTTAATTCGATTCATTGCACGGTGTAAAGCAACCTCAGCCCGACGAAGCTGATCGCTGTCTTGTTGTGCTTTTGCTTCTTGTATTCGTTGTTCAGCACGCTGTCTCGCACGCTCTGCCCGTGAAACATCAATATCCCGTTCACGTTCAGCAGAATCGGCAATAATCGTCACCTGATTATCCCGAACTTCTAAAATACCGCCATTGACAGCGATCCAATCCACGTGAGTATCAGCGTCTGTTCGACGAATACGTACTTCGTCAATCGCCAGCGGTGCAATAATCGGTGCGTGTTTTGGCAAAACTCCTAGCTCACCTGATACAGTCTTAGCCACCACAATCGTTGCATGATGGTCATAAATAAGCCCATTAGGTGTCACTACGTTTACATTAAGCACTTCTTTATTTTCCATAGGGCACCTCTTTCTAGTAGCCTAAAGATTTTGCTTTTTCGACTACTTCTTCGATTTTCCCTACATTACGGAAAGCATCTTCTGGAAGGTCATCGTATTTTCCTTCCAAAATTTCCTTAAATCCTTTAACAGTATCTTCAACTGGTACGTATGATCCTGGCTGACCAGTAAATTGTTCAGCCACGTGGAAGTTTTGTGACAAGAAGAATTGAATACGACGTGCCCGAGACACGATAACTTTTTCTTGGTCAGATAATTCATCCATTCCCAGGATAGCTATGATATCTTGCAATTCACGATAGCGTTGTAAAACACGTTGAACCTCAGTTGCCACTTGATAGTGGGCATCTCCAACAATTTCAGGTGCCAAAGCACTAGAAGAAGATGCTAATGGATCCACCGCTGGATAAATACCTTGCTCAGTTAGTTTACGTTCCAAGTTGGTTGTTGCATCCAAATGGGCAAACGCAGTAGCAGGCGCAGGGTCAGTATAGTCATCCGCTGGCACATAAATAGCTTGAATCGACGTAATAGAACCTTTTTTAGTTGAAGTAATTCGTTCTTGCAATTGTCCCATTTCAGTCGCTAAGGTTGGTTGGTACCCAACTGCAGATGGCATCCGGCCTAATAAGGCAGATACTTCTGAACCAGCTTGAGTGAAACGGAAAATATTATCGATGAACAAAAGAACATCTTGGCCTTGTTCATCACGGAAATATTCAGCTAAAGTTAAACCAGTTAATGCAACCCGCATCCGGGCACCTGGTGGCTCATTCATTTGACCAAACACCATAGCGGTTTTTTCGATAACGCCAGATTCCTTCATTTCAAAGTATAAATCATTGCCTTCACGAGTTCGTTCACCAACTCCGGTAAATACAGAAATCCCACCGTGCTCTTGCGCAATGTTATGAATCAGCTCTTGAATCAGCACTGTTTTACCAACACCAGCACCGCCGAATAAGCCGACCTTACCACCTTTAAGATAGGGTGCTAATAAATCAATAACTTTAATTCCAGTTTCTAGAATTTCGTTACTAGTGCTTAACTCATCAAAAGCTGGCGCTTTTTTATGAATACCGCTTTTTTCAGCATTTTCAGGAAATGGTGCCTCGTTGTCGATTGTTTCCCCTAAGACATTGAAGACACGACCTAGTGTATCGGTTCCAACTGGGACTGAGATTGGTTTTTCTGTATCTACAACTTCCATGCCACGTTGCAAACCATCTGTAGATTCCATTGCAATAGTCCGAATCACACCGTCACCGAGTTCTAATGCCGCTTCAAGTACGACTTTACTTTTGTCATTTTTGTATACGATCAACGCATTGTTGATATCTGGTAAGGATTGATCTAAAGAAAATTCCACGTCAACAACGGGACCAATTACTTGAACAATCTTGCCTGAACTCATGTTTTTTCCTCCAATCTCGAAATTATTCTAGCGCGGAAGCCCCGCCGACAATTTCCGTTATTTCCTGAGTGATCGCCGCTTGACGCGCACGGTTATACGAAATGGTCAAATCACCAATAATTGATTTTGCATTATCTGTAGCCGTCTTCATCGCAGTCATGCCAGCAGCATGTTCTGCTGTCTTAGCGTCGACAATCGCTCCATAAATCAAACTTTCAGCATATTGAGGCAATAATTGATCTAATATCGCTTCTTTAGAAGGTTCGAAAATATATTCTTGCGTATAGACTTCTGCTTCATCCGGATCCAAATCAGAAATTGGCAGCATTTTTTCTACTCGAAATTGACTAGACAACGAATTCACATGATGATTGTAACAAACATACAATTCATCGAATACTTCATTTTCGTACATGCTGGTTGTCATAGAAACTATTTTACGAACTTCATCAAAGCTAGGTTGGTCAGATAAGTTTCTCAATTCGTAGGCCAATTTTACCCCTCGAGTTTTGAAAAAGTCCGCACCAGTACCACCGATTGCCAACAAGACATATTCGTCCTGAGAATCGTGGTCATCTTCCAACATTGTCATCGTTTGCTTCAAGATAGAACTGTTATACCCGCCTACAAGACCGCCATCAGAAGTGATTACGATATACCCTGTCTTTTTGACAGGACGATTAATCAGCATACTATGGTAATTTATTCCATTAATTTCATGATCTGCTGTCGCAATTTCCTCCAATTCGCTGGCGGTTAAGTGGGTCAAAACTTCCCGTACTTTTGAGGCATAAATTTGAAAACGGGCAGAATAGGCTTCCGATTTAGTTAATTTCGCAGCTGATACCATTTGCATTGCATTAGTAATCTGGCTGGTCTTTTTAGTTGACGCAATCCGCGTCTTGATTTCATTTAAGGATGCCATATACTCTTCTCACCTCGATTTATGCTGGGTTTTGTTTTGTGTTTGCTGCATCAAAAATATCTTTAAATGCTTGAATTGCTTGATCTAACTGATCAGTATCAGGTAAATCTTTTGTTGTACGAATCGTATCAAATAAATCTGAATGATTCGCATCCAAGTATTCAAATAATTGTTCTTCAAAATCTAAAATATTGTTCACTGGAATACTGTCTAAGAAACCGTGAGTCAATGCGTAAAGTATCACTACCTGCTTTTCAACTGGAAGTGGATCATGCAGACGTTGTTTTAATACTTCAACAGTACGACGTCCACGATTCAGTTTAGCTTGTGTTGCAGCATCCAAATCTGAACCAAATTGAGTGAAGGCTTCTAATTCACGGAAGCTGGCTAAATCAAGACGCAGTGTACCAGCAACTTTTTTCATTGCCTTGATTTGCGCAGAGCCGCCAACTCGAGAGACTGATAAACCAGCATCTACAGCTGGACGAATTCCTGAGTAAAACAGGTCATTTTCTAAGAAAATTTGACCATCAGTAATTGAGATCACATTAGTTGGAATGTAAGCCGAGATATCTCCAGCTTGTGTTTCAACAAATGGTAAAGCTGTTAGTGAACCGCCACCCAATTCGTCAGACAATTTTGCTGCCCGCTCTAATAAACGGGAATGTAAGTAGAAAACATCCCCTGGATAAGCTTCACGACCTGGAGGACGACGTAATAGTAAAGAAAGTTCACGATAAGCTACTGCCTGTTTTGATAAGTCATCAAAGACAACTAATACGTGCTTACCATTGTACATAAATTCTTCACCCATCGCTGTTCCAGCGTAAGGAGCAATATACAGTAATGGTGCTGGTTGAGAAGCTCCCGCTGTCACAACAATGGTATAATCCAATGCACCAAATTTACGCAAAGTCTCAACTTGTGAACGAACAGTTGATTCCTTTTGTCCAATCGCTACATAAATACAAATCATGTCTTGCCCTTTTTGATTAATGATTGTATCAATAGCAATGGAAGTTTTACCGGTTTTACGATCGCCAATAATCAGTTCCCGTTGACCACGGCCGATTGGAACTAAAGCATCAATCGCTTTTAAACCAGTTTGCATTGGTTCGCTAACTGATTTACGCTGCATAACACCTGGAGCTAAGGTTTCAACAGGACGTGTTTTACTTGTTTCGATTGGACCAAGTCCATCAACTGGCTGACCTAAAGGATTTACTACCCGGCCAATCATGTTATCACCAACTGGGACTTCCATGATTTTTCCAGTACGTTTTACTTTATCCCCTTCACGAATGGTTTCAAATTCTCCTAAAACAATAATACCAACATCATTGCTTTCTAAATTTTGGGCCATTCCATAAGAGCCGTTAGAAAACTCTAACAACTCGCCGCTCATTGCATTTTCTAGTCCATGGGCACGAGCGATCCCGTCCCCTACGTATGTGACTGTGCCAATTTCTTCCACAGACAATTTATTATCATAGTTCTCGATCTGTTCCTTGATCAATGCACTGATTTCTTCTGCTTTGATGGCCATTCATTTCACCTCTTCTTACTTTTTGCTAAGTGCTGCTCGTAGGCCATTTAACTGGCTAGCGAGGCTACCGTCGATCACCTGATGATCGGCTTCAACAATGACACCGCCAATAATCGATTCATCGATTACAGGGGTTAAATTGGCCTTCTTGTAGCCAAAAATATCAGCGACTTTTGCTTCAATTTCGCGCTGCTTCTCTTCAGAGAGCGGCACCGCTGTCGTAACTGTCCCTAAAGCAACTTGATTTAAGCTGTCATAGCGACGCTCGTACTCGTCAATCATAAACAAAAGATCGTCAATTCGATTATAGTCATATACGACCCATAAGAAGTTCTTGATAACTCCTTCGAAACCTTGGGCGAACTTTTCCATAATCGCTTCTTTTTCATCACCAGTTAAGCGCACATCTGACAAGATGTTGCCTAAATCCGGCACTTCTTTAAAAATTTGACGAATTGTTAACAACTCTTGATAAATGTCATCGGTGGCTTGTTTTTCGACCGCCAGTTCAAACAAAGCTTTACCGTAACGTTTACCAACAGTATATTTATCAAGCTTCATGCTTGGTCGTTCCTAGTCTGTCAATATATTCATTGATTAACTCTTGATGCGCATCACCAGTCAACTCTTTGTTTAAAAGTTTTTCAGCGATTTGCAAGGAAAGATCTGCCACATCATCTTTAACTGCTGTCAAAGCGTTCTCGCGTTCTTCTTGAATCTCTACTTTTGTACGATCCTTTAAAAGAGCTGCTTCTTCCTTCGCGTCTTTGATAATGTTTTGACGGCTTAATTCGCCGTTTTCTTTGGCATTTTTGATAATATCTGCTGCATCACTGCGCGAGCTTTGCAATTGTGTTTCGCGTTCTTTTGCTAATTGCGCTGCTTTAACACGTGATTGTTCAGCAGAATCTAAATCATTGGCGATCTTTTCTTCCCGTTTCTTTAAAATCTCGATAACGCTTTTCCAAGCAAATTTCTTTAATAGAAGCAACAAAATCAAAAAAGATCCTGTAACAACTATTAAGTTACCGAGCGTTGTGTTGGGAGCTGCAGCGATAACTAGATTCAGCATACTCGGTCTTCCTTTCTGGTAAGTAACATTTTGCTTTTAGGCAAAAAAGCAGCAACGAAATTCGTTGCTTTTAGCCATTGAAGACCATCAACATAGCCAATACGACACCTAAGATAGGCACAGCTTCGATCAAACCAACACCGATAAACATCGTTGAACGGATTTGACCTGACATTTCTGGTTGACGTGCCATAGATTCGATTGCTTTTGAAATAACTTTTCCGTTACCATAACCAGCACCAATTGCTGCTCCTAAAATTGCGATTCCCGCACCGATAAAGTTCATAATTAAAAATCCTCCTAAAATGTTTGTTTTCTTGTTTATTCTTCTACTTCTATCTGATGACTAATGTACACCATAGATAAAGTGGTAAAGACAAATGCTTGGATACTACCAATAAATAATGAAAATGCAATCCAGATCATTTCCAATGGAATAGCTATCGGAATAGCGACCCAGCCGAGACTTGTTACCATGCTGGCAATCAATGTTAGCAAGACTTCACCGGCATAAATGTTTCCGTAAAGACGTAACCCCAATGTAATAACATTCGTAAACTCTTCCATGATTTTGATCGGCAACAACATTGGCATCGGTGATAAGAATGAATTCTTAATATACCCGCGAAGACCAAAGCGTTCCGATGCTAGAAGGTTCGACAACACCAGTATCATCATTGCTAATCCCATTGTTACAAACGGGTCAGCAGTTGGACTTTTCCATAAAGATACCTCGTTTGGTGTAACGATCTTCGTAACCAAGCCGATCTGGTTGGCAACAAAAATGAATAGAAATAGTGTAAAAGATAAAAGACTGAAGTTATTCACTTCTTTTCGCGGCATATTGTCGCCAACTATTCCGGAGGTAAAATCGACCAACCACTCAATAGCATTTTGTTTGCCTGTTGGCTTCATTGAAAGATTTCTCGTAAAAAAGAACACAAGAAGAAAAACAATTAAGCAAGTCAACAGAATCATTGTTGTCACAGTCCCGTCAAACCATATTGGACCAATATGAAAAACCCAAGATTTTTCATCCAATCCATTTCACCTCTTTTCCCAGTAACCTGATGCTTGTATTCGTCGTATTTGGCATACCAGGCAAAATACTACCGTATGTTACCACCATCGCCCGTAAATTTCAAAGGATTTTCATGAAAAAAATCAAATAAATTCTATTTCTTTTTCTAATAGAAAGATTCTCACGGAAAAAGATGATAACGCCAAGCATTTTAGCCCATAAGAGAGCTATTATGATAATTACTAATCGTATCAAAATTCATAATTAAGTAAAGGAATTCTTATCAAATATGCGAAAAAGGATATTCAATTACCTGCTATAATTTTTCAGTGTACGGCTAATTTGGCGGTCCACATCTTTTCGCTTTAAGGCTTCACGTTTATCATATTGATGCTTTCCTTTTGCTAACCCTAGTAATACCTTAGCATAGCCATCCTTTAAATACACTTTTAATGGCACAATGGTTACACCCGTATTTTTCGTTTCACCAGCCAAACGATCAATTTGCTTCTTGTGCAATAAAAGTTTCCTTGTTCTCAGAGGATCATGGTTAAAAATGTTTCCTTGTTCATAAGGACTGATATGCACATTATATAAATACATCTCCCCATTACGGATGCGAGCAAAACCGTCTTTTAAATTAATTCGGCTGTTGCGAATTGATTTAATCTCTGTTCCTTGCAAAACAATTCCAGCTTCTATGGTGTCAATGATTGTATAATCATGGCGTGCTTTTTTGTTTTGTGCAACTAATTTTCCTTCACCTTTTGGCATAGTATCCCTACTTTCTTCCACCTTTTTTCTTCTTAGCTACGGATTTGTAAAAAGGCTTTTTCCCTTTTGTTTTTTTCTTATTCTTACGCGGTTGTTTATTTTCTTTGTTGTTCTTATTATAAGACGGCTTTCCCTTGCGCTCACGACGCCGATTACGTGTTGGTGCTTCCAATGCTGGAATTTCTTCAGCCTCAAGAAGTTCAAAGTCAATCTCCCGTGTCTCTGGTTCCGCCTTCGTTACTTTAATCTTTACCTTCTGACCAATTTTAAAGGTTTGGCGCGTACGTTCTCCAACCAAGGCTAATTGATTTTCAATAAAATGGAAATAGTCTTGCTTCAATTCATTTAAATGAATTAAGCCTTCTACTGTGTTTGGCAACTCAACAAAAATTCCAAATTTAGTAATGGAACTGATAATGCCGTCAAATTCTTCTCCCACCTTATCAGCCATATATTCTGCTTTTTTCAAGCTATCTACTTCGCGCTCTGCATCAACCGCCCGTCGCTCCATATCTGAGCTATGTTTAGCAATCTCTGGCAAGACTTCCGCCCATTTTCCCTGAACCTTTTCACTCTGGCTTTCTTCGTAGGTACGGATCAAACGATGAACAATTAAATCAGGATAACGGCGAATTGGAGAGGTAAAGTGCGTGTAGTACTCCGCAGCCAGTCCATAATGCCCATAATTGTCTTCAGAGTAACGAGCCTGCTGCATACTTCTTAAAAGCATTGTGTTAATTACTGCTGATTCTGGTTTTTCCTCTACATCGGAAATTACTTGTTGTAAATCTTTTGGTGTAATACTTTCCTTGGTACCTTTAACTAAGATTCCTAATGCAGCAGCAAAGTCAAAGAATCGCTGCATTTTTTCTTCCTTTGGCTGTTCGTGAATCCGATAAATAAAAGGCAGCTTCAATTGATTATAATGTTCCGCTATAGTTTCATTAGCTGCTAACATAAAAGATTCAATCAGCCGTTCACCCACACCACGGGAACGCAACTCGATTGCCAAAGGTGTGCCGTTTTCACTCACTAAGATTTTAGCTTCGCGGTCTTCAAAATTGATCGCTCCACGATTAATACGCCGACTTTCTAAAATTTCATGTAATTCTTTCATTAAAGTAAACATTGGAACCAGAGATTCATAACGTTTGATTAGTTCGGCATCAGTCTCTTCCAAAATACCGTTTACAGCAGAGTAAGTCATTCTTTCCACTGTTTGAATCACACTTGGAAAAATCTCGTGGGAAACAATCGTACCATTCGTATCAATTTCCATCTCACAACTCATCGCTAATCGAGGTACTTGTGGATTCAATGAACAAATACCATTAGACAAACGCTGCGGAATCATTGGAATCACTCGATCTGTTAAATAGACACTCGTTCCACGTTCAAAAGCTTCTCGGTCTAATTGACTGCCTTCTGTTACATAATACGAAACATCGGCAATATGGACACCTAAAAAGTAATTCCCGTTTGATAGTTTACGAACCGTCACCGCGTCATCCAAATCTTTAGCATCAGCGCCATCAATAGTGACGATCATTTGGTCTCTCAAATCACGACGGCCGATAAGATCTTTTTCGGAAATTTGATCAGGCACTTGATCAGCTTCTTCCAAAACCTCATCTGGAAAGCTAGTAGGAATCCCTTGAGCAACTACTACTGATAAAATATCCATTCCCGGATCATTTTTATGACCGACGACTTTTTTTACTAATCCTTCTAAGCTTGAGGCATAACCTTTTTCAGGATAATGAGTTACTTCTACAACTACGATACTTCCGTCCACGGGCTGAATCCCTTCAGCTGCTACAAATACTTTGAATGGTGCATTTTTCTTGTCTTTAGGCGTGACCACACCATATAAATCGGTCTCATCGATTTCAGTAGGCGTATAGGCAGTGAACTCTCCCACTACTTGATGAATAGCCCGTTCTTTAATTGATACAACTCGCCCCTCAGCACCTCGATCACCAAATGGGTCGGCATTCTTTACGATATCAATCATGACTCTATCGCCATTCATCGCATAATTAGTTGCATCACTGGAAATATAGATATCCGGCTCTTCCGGATCAACCGTTACAAAACCGAAGCCTCGTTCATTCATACGAAACGTACCTTCAACCATTACTGGTGCAAAGGGCAGCTTGATCTTTCCTTTATTGCTAAATTCGACACTTTGTTCTCGTTCCATTTGTGCAATTGTTTGAACAAGTAATTTATAGTCAGTACTTTTCTGCATCCCCAAGTGCTGAGCCAGTTCTTCCATCGAGAAGCTCTTTTTCTTGGCCTCCTGCAAAAAGCTCAGAATTTCTTCCTTAATTGTTTTTCTTGTCATTTCATTCTCTCCAATCAAGACCTGCCAAAAATTCGGCCACGTCTTGCTCTAATTGTCTTCGTTCAGGACCAACAGTAATTACATGACCACTCTTGGGATACCAGTTCAACTGAAAGCGAGCTTGTTCTAATTCTCGGGCTGTCTTAAATACCCCTTCTGGTTCAATCATTTGATCCTTGCCAGCCTGTGCCATGAAAAAAGGCTGCTGAACTTCCGATAGTTTTTGATAGGCTACACTTGCCTGTTGCTCAATCTTTGCCAGCTGTTCGGTTACTAATGGTTGATACTCTCGCAGTCGTTCATTTATGTCTGTCGTTTTGCTTCCTTCTAATAGTTGCTTAGCATAAGCCAAGAAGCTTTCTACTACTGTAGTTTTTACCGGTGCAATAGGTGAACAGAAAAAGCCACCGCCGATTACCCCAGCCTGATTTTCAGTCAATAATCGAGTTGCTAATACACCACCCATTGAAAGACCAAATACGGCAATCTCGTTATATCCTTTACTTTGTAAAAAGGCGATTGCTTCTTTCGTTTCCTGCCACCAAGTTTCAGGCTTTTGCTGCAAAATATCTATCGGATCCATTGTCCCATGCCCTTTATACATTGGTGCATAAACAGTATAATCTCGCTTTTCTAATGCACGAGCTAGCATGCGAACATCATTGGGACTTCCAGAATAGGCATGCAACAATAGAACAGCCTTAGCTCCGTGTGGCAAAAAAATAGGTTTTGGCGCTTTTGTTTGGATCATAACCCTCAACTCCTCGATTCATTCTAGCACACCTTTGATGATACTTTATTTTTTCGATTCAGTGAATAAAAACGCTGGAATCCCGAAAAATTTCTCACTTTATTAAGCGCTTAATTGTTGTAAGTCCGAATAATTTTTTCGTATAATTGGTTAATCGAAAAAGAGATTCGGAGGATTCTAGCATGAAACGCCTTGTTCTTATGCTTGCTTTACTTTTATTTACGGCTTGCAGCAATCAACCAGAACCTGAACACTCCCAGACGACTGAGCAAATAACAACGAAAGGAGAAGCTACAATGACAACTATTTTCACTGGTAAAGTTACCTCTTCCTATACGGCAGAGTCTGATCCTTCCGTTTTAAGTATTGTTTTGCATTCAGTAGAAGCACTTAATGATCCAGAGGACATTGTTTCCGTCTTTAAAAATGACGGTGTAATCGTTCATGTACCTATCGATACTTTAGAAGGGCTGTCCCCAGAACAATTATCAGAAGGAAGCATTGTGCAATGTACACTCAAAAAAGTTCCTGTCATGACCATGTCAATCCCTCCTCAACTGCCGGGAAATTCCATTGAAAATATTGAATTGATTTCTCCGGGTGAATAACTACTCGGTCCAACTAAATAAAAAAACCTCTCCTATGTGAGAGGTTTTTCCTTATTTGCTTGATAAATACATCAAAACGAATAAAAGTATCATCCAAACTGCACCTAAAATGGCTGTCGATCGTTGCATTACTGCTTCGAAACCACGTGCTTTTTGTTTACCGAATAATTGATCGGCTCCTCCAGTGAATGCACTTGCTGCACTATTTTGTTTACTTGGCTGCATCATAATCGTAATGATGATAATGACAGATAATACCAAAATCACACCTAAAATAATATTGTACAAAAAAAGCTCCTCCTTTATCCCAAACTATCTCAGAATTACTTTAGCACAATTCTGAGCGTTTGACTAGGGGGAGCCGCTTTTTGTTTATTTTCTTAGTACATCACTGTACTCACTTTTTAGTTCAAATTCACGCTTAGCAAATGGACACAGTGGAATAATTTCTTTGTGATCGCGACGGGCAATTTCAACACCCTCACGTACTAAACCTTCTGCCAGTTTTTGACCACGATAGGCTGGATCTACAAATGTATGGTCAATAATCATGATTTCTTCTCCTGCATCAGACCAAGTCATTTCTCCTGCTTCTTGACCTTCATCATTTAATAGCACTAAGCGATTTTTCTCTTCTTTCATTTCCATGTTTAATCTTCCTTTCGAATAAACTTTAATGCACCACTTGGACACGTGTCTACCACGTAGGCAGCATTTTCTGCACTCCCGTTGTCTGGAATAATCCACGGGCGACGCCCAACCTCAAATATATCCGGATTGCCTCGAACACAGTTGCCAATATGTGCGCAAATATCTTTATTATAGTAAATGTCTATCCCTTCACCGCGGTATCTTTTATAGCCTTTAGCCTCCAGCATTTCTGCTGTAACAGCTTCACCGTTAATTTGATTGCCCTTCATAGTCAGCACTCCCCTTTTTTTAGATTATAGCAATTATTTTAAAAAAGATACATCAAAGTGTCTGTCAGGTCATAATCTCCATCAAGGCGGTCATCACTTGGTAGGCTTTGGACTGTTCTTCAAACAAGAGTTTGAAAGTATGTCCACCAATAGTCTCGATGACCAGTTGAAAGTTGCCTGCACAGGAATAGACACTGCAAGGCTTCAACAGACTGGTTGGGTAATAGCGAAAAGGTTTTTTAGCAGTATTTTCTAGTACATACATGCCTTTCTGATGGAAAACTAAAAAGCGTTGTTGATCATCAGGATAGATTAATAGTTCCTGCAGGTCTTCTTCTGAAAAGATCTTTTGCAGTTCCGTATACAATTGGAGAAATCCATCCTCATTCATCATTTTTCACCTGTATAAGAAGAGAATTGGTCTACTGAATAAGCGGCACCCTGTTCCTGATAGTGTAAAGCATTTTGACGATTCTTCTCAATTTCTTTTGACGTTAGCTGACGAATCACTCGCGCAGGTGATCCAAAGGCCAACGAATTAGGAGGTATCACTGTATGCTCAGTAACTAATGACCCGGCCCCAATCAGACTGTTCTCACCAATTTCAGCATAATTTAAGACAGTGCTGCCCATGCCGATTAATGCACCAGAATGAATAGTACACCCATGAATGATGCACGAATGGCCTACTGTTACGTAATCTTCAATTGAGACTGGTGCATCGTGATCCACATGGATGACTGTACCATCTTGAATATTAGTCACCTCACCAATTTTAATTGAATTACTATCTCCTCTAATGACCGATTGAAACCAAACTGTTGAACCTTCACCAATCGTTACATCTCCATAAATGTCAGCACTGTTTGCGATAAATTGTGGCATTTTCCTCTACCTCTTTCTCATACAATTGTATTTCTCAACTGTCCAATACCTTCAATTTCACAAATTATCTCGTCACCAGCATTTAAAAACTTAGGTGGATTGAAGCCCATTCCTACTCCAGCTGGCGTACCGGTCAATAGAATGTCTCCAGCTTCCAATGTCATGCCTTGAGACAGTTCGCTAATCATATAAGGTAAGTCGAAAATTAAATCAGCTGTATTGCTATCTTGACGCAATTCCCCATTAACATAAGTTTTAAGGTTCAGATGAGGCGGCTCATTGACTTCATCTCTCGTGACAATCCAAGGTCCTAGTGCAGCAAAATCATCCAGTCCTTTACCGAACATATACTGCCCATAAGCTTTTTGGATATCTCGAGCTGAAACATCATTACCGACAGTATATCCAAAAATAGCATCGAATACTTCTTCTGGAGCCAGCTTAGAGCAAGTTTTTCCTATAATAACCGCCAATTCTACCTCATAATCTAACTTTTCTGTAATATCTGAATGAGCATCGATTGTCCCATTAGGACCAACCGTTCGGTTTACTCGTTTTGAAAAGTAAACTGGATGCTCTGGCTTTTGATAGTCTCTTCCTGCAAATTTAGCAGACTCTAAGGCGTGCAGTCGATAATTCAAACCAACGCAAAGCATATCATGCTTTGGTTGTGGAATTGGGGCAAGTAATTCTACCTGTTCTAAGGGAATTGGGGTCAATTGTTCGATTTTTTCAGCAATTTCTTTTTTTAACTCAGGATACTTTTCAATTAATTCTTCCATTTTTTCAATGGTAGGATCTAATTCTTTTAGGGCATAAACAGATTGGTTGTTTTGGGAAATTATACCAACCTGTTCTACTCCCTGTTGGCGAAACGTACAAAATTTCATAGTCGATCTCCTATTCTTCTTAAATTAATTTTAGTGTATTCGCTTACGGAATACCTGTCAATTGCTCTTCTTTTAAGATAAACATAAAAGAGCCAAAGTTCAAACGTTTTTTTAAGCTTGAATCATGCCGGATTTCATTCACAAGTAAAGTAAAAAACGGCTTGAAATGTCTATAGACATTTCAAGCCGCTTACTTATCTATTCAGCGTCTTCGGCAAATTGACTATTATACAATTGCTCATAAAAACCGCCTTTTTCTAATAAGCTATCATGTGTTCCATGTTCGATAATCGAGCCATTTTTCATAACTAAAATCAGGTCTGCATCACGAATTGTTGATAAACGGTGAGCGATCACAAAGCTGGTTCTCCCTTGCATCACTCGATCCATAGCTTTTTGAATCAACCCTTCCAGTCGTGTATCAACTGAACTGGTTGCTTCATCCAGAATCAAAATTTTTGGATCAGAAATAACCGCACGAGCAATTGTTAGTAATTGCTTCTGCCCTAATGAGACATTGTCCCCTTCAGAATTAATAGTCATTTCATAGCCGCTTGGCATTGTCCGGATGAAATGATCCACATTTGCTGTTTTGGCTGCATCAACCACTTCATAATCAGTCGCCTCTAAACGTCCAAAGCGGATGTTATCAGCAATCGTGCCTTCATAAAGCCATGCATCCTGCAGCACCATGCCAAAAAGCGAACGGACATCTGAACGGTTCATGTCTTGAGTGTTCACTCCATCGATTAAAATTCGGCCGCTGTCGATATCATAAAAACGCATCAATAAATTGATTAACGTCGTTTTCCCAGCACCTGTAGGACCAACAATTGCCACAGTTTCTCCGGCTTTGACCTCAAAGCTTAAGTCTTCAATCAAAGGTTTTTTCGGATCATAGCTGAACTTCACATGATCAAATACAACGTTCCCGTGGACTGGTTCTGGAAGACGTTCATCTACTTTATTTTCTTTTTCTTCTGCTTCATCCAAAATCTCAAATACTCGTTTTGCTGAAGCCGAAGCACTTTGGATCATTGATGACAACTGAGTAATTTCACCCATTGGTTGGCTGACTTGCCAGATGTATTGAATAAAGGCTTGCAGCTGACCTACTAAGATCACGCCGGCGATAACATTCCAGCTACCTAAAACAGCGATAACAATATAAGTTGCATAAGCGGTTAATTGAACCAGCGGCTGCATCAAGCTTGAAACAAAAGCTGCACGGAACCCATAACGTCGCAGGGTATGATTGACTTTTTTGAAGCCTTCCAAAGTTTCTTCTTCACGACCATACAACTTTAATACACTAAACCCTGTCATATTTTCCTGTACATACCCATTCATATCACCTAAAGCATTTTGCATGGATTGAAAATCCTTTTGAGATATTTGAACAATTTTTCTTGAAATCCACAAGGAAGCAGGAATCATAACCATAGAAATAACTGCCATCATAGGGTTGATATAGAACATCATACTAACAGCAAAAATGATACCCAACACTGCATTAACCAATTTAATAATTGCTTGCTGCATAGCGTTGCTGACCGCATCTACATCATTTGTAATCCGAGAAAGAATATTTCCCTGCTGGTTACGGTCAAAATACGAAACCGGCAACCGATTAATTTTCGTTTCAATATCCTCTCGTAAATCACGCATTGCTGATTGGACAACGTTCGCCATTAACCATCCGCTGCCTAATTGTGCACCACTGTAGATAATCCCCACAATCAAAATTGCAATTAAGCATTTAAAAACATAATCAAAATTAATCGCTTCATTTTGCTGAATATTACGAGTGATTTCAGTTGTTGGTAACCCTGATAGGTAAGGCATCAAGGTGTTCATGACTAAAGTAACTACTGTTAAGATTAGTGTTGCAATAAAGGTTTTTTTGTATGGATTTATATAGTGCATCAAACGTTTTAAGGAAGAGAGGGTCTTTTTCATGCTAATTCCTCCTCTGATAGTTGAGATGCTGCAATATCATAATAAATAGGACAAGTTTCCAGTAATTCACGGTGGGTACCCATCCCGACTACATCCCCTTCATTTAAAACAATAATCTTATCAGCATGCATAATTGTTCCTACACGTTGCGCTACAATCATCACTGTTGATTCTGTCGTCTCTTTTTTCAGACGCGCTCGCAATTTAGCATCGGTTTGATAATCTAATGCTGAAAAGCTGTCATCAAAAATATAAATTTCTGGACGACGTATCACGGCCCGGGCAATAGCTAAACGCTGCTTCTGTCCACCAGAGAAATTGCTGCCGCCTTCTGACAACATTTCGTCATAGCCATTTGGTTTTTGTGAAATGAAATCTGTCGCCTGAGCAATATCCGCTGCCTCTCGCATTTCAGCAGGAGTCGCATCTTCTTTCCCGTAACGCATATTTTCAGCAATCGTACCAGTAAACAGCTGAGCCTTTTGCGGAATGTATCCAATTTTTGAACGCAAATCCTTCAATTTGTATGCCCGTACATCTTCACCATCTACTAATACCTGGCCTTCTGTAACATCGTAAAAACGAGGAATCAGCTGAATCAGTGTTGATTTTCCAGAACCAGTACTGCCGATGAAGGCTACCGTTTCTCCTGGACTGGCAGTGAAACTGACATTGCGAATTACCGGGCTTTCGGAATGACCTGGATAAGCAAAAGTCACATTTTTAAATTCCACATAGCCTTTTTGCTCTGGCATAGTAATTCCTTCAGGATTGTCTTTGATTTCAGGATCACGATCAAACACCTCCTGAATCCGTAAAGCAGAGACATTAGCTCTTGGATACATCATAAATACTGTCGCAAACATCATGAATGAGAATAGGGCATGAAAAATGTACTCAATAAAAGCAATTAGGGTCCCCACTTCCAATTGACCACTATCGATTTGAATCGTTCCATTCCAAATAATCAATACCATCACTATATTAAATAGGAAGAAAAATCCCGGCTGAGCAACTGCCATCAAATGAAACAAACTTTTGGAGCTGTTCGCGTAAGCATTATTTACCTTACGAAAACGCATTTCTTCGAATTTTTCATTTACAAAAGCACGGATGACTCGCAGCCCAGAAAGATTTTCCCGTAAAATACTATTAATGTTATCCAAATTCTTTTGCTGTTTACTAGACAAAGGTTCTGAGTATTTGGCAATTAAGATAACTGCTAGCAATAACACCGGAAGTGACCCTAATACATAAATTCCTAAACTAGGACTTGTCCGAATGATCAAGTACAAGCTCATACCAAACATCATCGGTGTCATAAACCCAGCTGTTAGAATATTTTGCATGAAGAGCATGATTTGGTAGGCATCATTAGTAGTTCGGGTAATTAATGAAGAAACCCCAATACTTTCATACTCAGTATGAGAAAATGTTTGAACCTTTTCGTATAGGTCGTCTCGAATGGCCGCTACCATCCGCGAAGTAATTTGCGAGCTAAAATAGCGTAGCGATATGCTCATAGCTATTCCAATCACTGTAATTACAACCATCAGTACGCCCATTCTTTTAACATAATCAAAATCCTGATTGCTTATTCCTTGATCGATCATCATTGCTAAAATTGTAGGCAATCCTAATTCAATTAAAATAAAACCAAAAACACTAATAAAATCAAAGAATAAAAGCTTTTTATAGCGTAACGTATACCGCCACATTAAACTCATTTCATCTCGCCTCTTTCTATACCGTAATGTCTCCAATATAGCACAAATTAAAATGCTTTGCCTGCACTTCTCATCAATTTCTTTGCGCTTTTTCTTTGGTTTTCTGAAATTTTTCAGCTACAGTGGTTTTTCCCCTCCTAGTTTCTATACTTCTTACCTATTCTATGATAAACTACATATAATTGTTGTACTCACAACACAACGTACGGTGAAAATACTTATAAGCCCAGGAAGCAAAGTCGAGGCTTCCTCTCGTAATATTAGATTGGCTAATGTTCGAGCATAAATTTTCAGGTGGCTCAGCCCCCTCATTTTGTTGTGGAAAAATCCTGCGTAAGCAGATAAAGGAGATTATGTAATGATTTATAAAGTTTATTACCAAGAAAGCAAAGAACGCAACCCAAAACGTGAACAAACTCTTTCTCTTTATGTAGAAGCAAAGAACGAAGAAGCTGTTCATAACTTGATGCGTGACAACACCCCATATAACGTAGAATACATTCAAGCTTTGGACGGCAACCATTTAGACTATGAAAAAGCAAATGCCGACTTTAAGCTAACGGAGTTTTAATATGAAACTCTCGCTGAAAAACAACGAAACTGGCGTTTTTGCCATTGGCGGACTAGGCGAGATCGGGAAAAATATGTATGGGGTTCAATTTCAAGATGAGATTATCATTATCGACGCTGGGATCAAATTCCCAGAAGACGATCTTTTAGGAATTGATTACGTGATTCCCGATTATAGTTATGTCATTCAAAACATCAATAAGGTCAAAGCGGTTGTCATTACTCACGGTCACGAAGACCATATCGGCGGAGTACCTTATTTATTGAAACAAGCCAACATACCTGTTTATGCAGGGGCTTTAGCGCTTGCTTTAATCAAAAACAAATTAGATGAACATGGTTTGCTGCGGGATGCTGAGCTGCATGAAATTGATGAGGATACAGTTATTCGTTTCCGTAAAACATCAGTCAGCTTCTTCCGTACTACTCATAGTATTCCTGATCCTTTAGGTGTAGTGGTTAAAACACCTTCTGGTAACATTGTAGAAACTGGCGATTTTAAGTTTGACTTCACACCTGTAGGTCAACCTGCCGATTTGCACAAAATGGCAAAATTGGGTGAAGAAGGCGTACTTTGCTTATTATCAGACAGTACAAACGCCGAAGTTCCTACTTTTACTAAATCTGAGAAAACAATTGGTATGTCAATCCTGCGAATTGTTGAAAAAGTAGAAGGCCGCATTATTTTTGCTACCTTTGCTTCTAATATTTCTCGACTGCAGCAAGCAGCTGAGGCTGCTGTAGCTACTGGTCGTAAAATTGCTGTTTTTGGCCGTAGTATGGAAAATGCTATCAACAACGGTCGAAACTTAGGTTACATTACAGTACCTGATGAAACTTTTGTCGACGCTCATGAAATTAATCGGATTCCGGCTAATGAGCTGATGATCCTGTGTACAGGTTCTCAAGGTGAACCAATGGCTGCGTTATCCCGCATTGCTAATGGTACCCATCGTCAGATTCAAATTCAACCAGATGATACTGTAATTTTTTCTAGCTCACCAATTCCTGGTAATACAACCAGTGTCAACCATTTAATTAACTTGTTATCTGAAGCCGGTGCAAATGTTATTCACGGTAAGGTTAATAATATTCATACTTCCGGACATGGTAGCCAACAGGAACAAAAGCTGATGCTGCGCTTAATGAAACCAAAATATTTTGTCCCTATTCACGGAGAATTTCGCATGCTGAAAATTCATGCTGGGTTAGCTCAGGATACGGGAGTTCCTGAAGAAAATTGCTTCATTATGGAAAATGGTGACATGTTAGCATTAACTGCTGATAGCGCACGTCCTGCTGGTCACTTTAATGCTCACGATGTTTACGTAGACGGAAGCGGCATTGGTGATATTGGAAATGTTGTATTACGGGATCGCCGTATTCTTTCAGAAGAAGGCTTGGTTCTGGCAGTGGCAACTATCGATATCGCTAAAAAAGAAGTCTTAGCTGGTCCTGACATCTTATCACGAGGATTTGTCTATATGCGGGAATCCGGTGATATGATTAACGAAGGCCAACGAATTCTGTTCCATGCTTTGCGAGAAGCTTTAAATGATAAGGCTTGTAACGAATCCAAGCTAAAGGACGCAATGGTGTCTGCTTTACAGCCTTTCTTGTTTGATCAAACGGAACGTCACCCAATGATCATTCCTATGATTATGACGCCTGATCAATAAATTTTTTGCACTTGCTCTTAAAAGAGCAGGTGTTTTTTTTTGAGCATTTTGTTCTCTGAGTATATTTCTTTCAAAAAGATAAAAACTTTGGTAAATTAGTATAAAAGCTTGGTTCTATTGAATTTATTACTTTTTTTTGAATATTTTCTTTAGAAATCCTTGTTGACAAATGCCTGATTAATTTGCACAATAGGGAATAGAAAAAATAAGTATTTTGTTACTAATGTTATTTTAACAGATATAGAAGTTTAAATCGAATCTAGGGGAAGATAATTATGGTGAGAACACCAAAAATAAAACGAGAGCAAATTATTGAGGAAAGCTACAACTTAATCCTTGAAGAAGGGTTTAGGAAATTCCGTGCTGCAAATATTGCTAAGCGAATGCAATGTTCACCACAGCCTATTTATCGTGAGTTTAACAGTATTTCAAACTTGAGGACCTTCATTGTGAAACGAACCTTGATGAAATACCAAGATTTTCTTGAAGACCAAAATCCTCGCAACATCACTCAGTTGACCGGCTCCATTATCAATTATGCCACCGATTATCCTGAAGAATTTCATCGCTTTTTCCTACAAGACACTACTACCCTTCAATTGGCAAAAGAGATTACACTAAAAGTTTTTAATCGACTTAATCAGCCTCACTCTGAGCACCTCTACAATGTCTATTGGCAATATTGTCTTGGAAAGGCCGTGTTGGCTATTGCCATTCCTGAAACCCATCAAGCAATTGATGATTTTCAAGCCTTACTAAAGGAATAATCAGCCAAAAAAAGACCTAGACAGTTTGTCTAGGTCTTTTCGGATTCAGAATTATTGTTTAACTACATTTGTTGCTTGAGGTCCGCGGTCGCTTTCTTCAACGTCGAAAGTTACTGCTTGGCCTTCTTCAAGTGTTTTGAAACCATCTCCTTGGATAGCTGAGAAATGTACGAATACATCGCTGCCATCTTCGCGAGTGATGAAGCCAAATCCTTTTTCTGCGTTAAACCATTTTACTGTTCCGTTTTCCATGAATCTTTTCCTCCTCGTGCGAAAAGCACTAATGAATTGTAACATTGCTCGTACGATAGAGGTGACACTATAGTTTCAACTCCAACAAACAAAATTACATAAATAGTTTACCACTTGTCTTACAAAATATGCAAGGGTTCCCATTTGACTACTCCCAGTAATTTTCTTCTCGTAAACTGATGTATTCATTTTCACCGACAATAATGTGGTCTAACACTTCAATTCCCATCATTTCTCCGCACTTTCTCACTCGGGCTGTAAAGTCTAAATCATTACGGGAAGGGTGAGGATTACCGCTGGGATGATTATGTGCTAAAGCAATTCTTGCGGCACTGACCCGAACTGCTTCACGAAAAATTTCCCTTGGATGAGCGATGGATTGGTTTAAAGAGCCTACAAAAATTGTTTTCTGTTGAATGATCTCATTTTTCGTATTTAGGAACATTGCAATTAAGTGTTCCTGCTGTAATCCCTTCAGCTCTTCGACTAAATGATTGCCCAAAGCAAAGCTAGAGCTTACTCGACCTAACTTTGGTTGAGTCGCTCGATGAATGCGCGCACCAAATTCAATTACTGCTTTTAATTCAATAGCTTTAGTTTTGCCAATTCCTTTAAAAGCCATTAATTCCTCAATCGTTAATTGCTTAAGATCATATAAATTAGGAACCTCCTTCAAAATCAAACCTGCTAAATCCATCACATGCTGCGAACGTGAACCATTTCGCAGAATAATTGCCAGCAATTCCTGATCGGTCAGATGCTTTTCTCCTTCCTTCAATAAGCGCTCTCGCGGCCATGAGCTGGCCGGTAATTCTTTTAACAGTAACGATTTTTCCATACAAAAACTCCTTTACGTCTTTTCTATAAGATACGTAAAGGAGTCAAATTTAGTTTTGAATATAATCAATTACTTCATGCAAACTTGGCAAAACGGCTGCTGTTTGCTGGGCTAATCCTTCGGCAGGCTGTATCATATCAGGTACCATGATCACTGGAATTCCTGCTCCAATTGCTGCTTGTACACCATGTTGAGCATCTTCTAGTACTAAAGTTTGCTCTGCTGAAGTACCTAAATGCGCCCGAGCGATATTAAAAATTTCTGGATTAGGCTTAGCCAGTTTTACATCTTCCGCTGAAACAATCGCTTGGAACTTATCTCGGATGCCCGCGTGCTCCAGTAAAATTTCGATCACAGGACGTACATTACTGGAGGCTACTACTCTTGGAATCTCGTGTTCTTCTAAAAATTGCAGCAGCTCTCGTACACCCGGTTTTAAGTCTACTTCACCAGAATGGAAAATCCGATGCGCCTCCCCCCAACTATCATCAATAAACTTTTGCACAGTATCCTTGCCATGCTCAGCAAAACGCTGATGTAAACTTTCCCAAGCTTCTTCATCAGCAATTCCGATGTATTCCCGATACAACGCCTTGTCAAAAGGAATGTTGTACTGGTCTGCGGCCTGCTGCTGTGCTTGATAATAGATAGCCTCCGTATCAAAAATCAAGCCATCCATGTCGAAAATAACTCCCTTAATTTCTTTCATCGCTTCCTCCCACATTTAATAATAATTGACGTACTTCAGAAACGAAGTACAAAGAACCCGTGACTAACAATAAATCTTCTGCATCCATTGATTCCAATATTTCTGCTAAACCAAATTGCCATAAGGATACAACAGAAAACTGCTCTGTTTCCTGATCATCATAACGGCTGAGGTTTAAGGACTTGGGATAATCAAAGGTGGTAATATAAAGATGTCCGTGAGGAATTTTGCGCAAATCCTTTAACATACTGTCCACATCTTTCGTCTCTAAAGCAGAGAATAGAATATGGATATTGTACTGCCCAAATTCCTTCTTCATGTTATCAACCAAACGTTTAACGGCATGGTCATTGTGCGCTCCGTCCAAAATTACCAACGGTTCATCGCTGATTTTTTCCATTCGCGCCGGCCATTGAGCAGCTAATAATCCGCTGCGTACTGCTTTTTCTTCGAAAGGCAACTGCTTTTGTTGGCAGTACAATTGATAAAGCATGATGGCTATTCCGGCATTTTCAATTTGATGACGGCCCAGTAAGCTAATTTTTAATTTACTCAGACGGCCTGATTCCGAAGTAAAATCGAATCGTTCACCCCAATTGCCATCTGGCTGCAAATACTTTACCTGATAATCTTTGTCGTATTGATAAATCGCCGCTTGCTCTGCTTTGGCCTTCTCTTTAATTACCGTTAAAGCTTCTATTGGAATATTTCCAGTGACTACGGGGACATTCTCTTTGATAATCCCAGCTTTCTGATGAGCAATTTCTGGTAGGGTTTCTCCCAGTATATCCGTATGATCATAACCGATAGTGGTAATTGCTGTTAATACCGGCTCCACAACGTTAGTTGAATCTAATAACCCGCCTAAACCGACCTCAACAATGGCTACATCGACCTGACGCTCCAGAAAATAATCTAAAGCTAATGCCGTTAACACTTCAAATTCAGTAATCCCGCTAATGTCCGGTTGTTCATCTAGCTCATCTACTAAAGGCTGGTAACGCTCCACCCAAGCAATCAGCTCAGCATCAGCGATTGGCTCTCCGTTAATCGCAATTCGTTCATTAAATTCTTCAATATAGGGAGAAGTAAAGCTGCCTACCGTCAAACCTGCAGCTGCCAGCATACTTCTCGAGTAAGCAACTGTTGAACCTTTGCCATTGGTTCCTGCTATATGAATTACAGGAACCTGTTTTTCAGGATTCCCAGCTTTATCTAGTAATGCTTGGACCCGTTCCAATCCTGGACGTGAACCAAATTTCTTGCGACTGTGAATCCAGTCGATTGTCTCCTCAATTGTCACTGCTAATCACCTCGATTCTAGTATAACAGAGTTTTACCTTGGTTAAAGAAAAATGACTAGCCATTTTTGACTAGTCATTTTATCCTATTGAATGGTTCGTAAGCTTTCAATTCGTTCGTTAACTGCTGCTTGTTTCTCTAAATAATCTTTCTCTTTGGCACGTTCTTCTTCAACAACTTTTTCTGGTGCATTGGCAACGAAACGCTCATTGGCAAGTTTGCCTTGAACTCGTTTTACTTCACTGGTCCATTTAGCTAGTTCTTTTTCTAATCGTTGAATTTCTTCTTCGATGTTGATCAAGCCAGCTAATGGCAGATAAATTTCAGCCCCGGTTAACACCGCAGACATCGCCAAATCTGGTGCTGTGATTTCACTGTCAATCACCAGCTCCTCTGGATTGCAGAAGCGTTCAATATAGCTGGTATTTTCCAACAAGAAAGCATTAACTGCTGGATCGTTAGTTTTGATCAATAAAGTGATCGGTTTAGACAACGGGGTGTTTACTTCGGCTCTAATATTGCGAACAGAGCGAATTAATTCTTTCAATACTTCCATGCCTTTGGCTGCATTTTCATCGTTGTAAGCCGTCTGAACGGTTGGATAGGCTGCAACTACCAATGAAGTTCCTTCATGAGGCAGTTTTTCCCAAATCGTTTCTGTTACAAATGGCATAATTGGATGCAATAGGCGCAGCGTTTGATCCAATACATGAATCAAAATACTCTTAGTAGTCTTCTTAGCCGTTTCATCTTCACCATACAAGATTTCTTTACTCATCTCAATATACCAGTCGCAGAAGTCATCCCACATAAAATTGTACAGCTGCCGACCTGCTTCACCAAATTCAAATTGGTCAAATAGCTTAGTTACTTTTTCAATCGTTTCGTTTAGACGGGTTAAAATCCAACGATCAGCTACTGTTTTTTCGCCTGATAAATCAATATCATCGACAGTAACTCCTTCAATATTCATAATAACAAAACGAGAAGCATTCCAAATTTTATTAATGAAGTTCCACGCTGCATCCATTTTTTCATAACTGAAGCGTACATCTTGCCCCGGTGCAGAACCAGTTGATAGGAACCAGCGCAATGCATCCGCTCCATACTGATCAATCACATCCATCGGGTCAATTCCGTTACCTAATGATTTACTCATCTTACGGCCTTGTTCATCACGGATCAAACCATGAATCAAAACATTTTCAAAAGGTCGTTCATCAGTAAACTCCAAGCTTTGGAAAATCATCCGGCTTACCCAGAAGAAAATGATGTCATATCCAGTGACCAACGTATTGGTCGGGAAATAGCGTTTGAAATCAGCACTGTCTGTATCCGGCCAGCCCATGGTTGAGAAGGGCCATAATGCTGAGCTAAACCACGTATCCAATACATCTGGATCTTGTTCCCAGTTGTCAGTATCAGCTGGTGCCTCCATCCCTACATACATCTCACCTGTTTGCTTATTGTACCAAGCTGGAATACGATGCCCCCACCATAATTGACGAGAGATTACCCAATCATGAACATTATCCATCCAGCTTAGGAAAGTCTGGTTAAAACGTGGCGGGAAGAAATTCACAGCATCATCGGTCTCCTGATTCTGTATTGCTTGATCCGCTAAAGGTTTCATTTTAACAAACCATTGAGTAGATAAACGTGGTTCAACTACCACACCGGTCCGTTCAGAATGACCCACACTGTGAACCATTTTTTCAATTTTAATTAAACGTCCGATCTCTTTTAAATCACTGACAATTGCTTTACGAGCTGCAAAACGATCCATACCTGCATACTTGCCAGCTAGATCATTCATGCTGCCGTCTTCATTCATAACATTTACTCGTGGCAAGTTATGACGATTGCCTACTTCAAAGTCATTAGGGTCATGGGCAGGAGTAATTTTTACTACACCTGTTCCAAACTCCCGGTCTACATACTCATCGGCGATAACCGGAATTTCTTTATCCATCAAAGGCAAAATAACGGTTTTCCCAATAAAATCTTGGTAACGTTCGTCTTCTGGGTGAACTGCCACAGCGGTATCTCCCAACATCGTCTCAGGACGTGTGGTTGCTAATTCCAGCGTGCCACTGCCATCAGCCAATGGATAAGACAAATGATAGAAGGCTCCTTCAACATCTTTATGGATAACTTCAATATCAGATAAGGCTGTTTTCGCTTGCGGGTCCCAGTTAATGATATACTCTCCACGATAAATCAAATCTTTTTCATATAATGAGACAAATACTTTGCGAACAGCATCTGATAAGCCATCATCTAAAGTAAAACGTTCCCGTTTATAGTCCAAGGATAATCCTAATTTGCTCCATTGCTCGCGAATATGTCCAGCATATTCCTCTTTCCATTCCCAAACTTGATCCACAAATTTCTCACGGCCCAAGTCGTAACGAGAAATGCCTTGTTCCCGAAGCTTTTCTTCAACTTTAGCTTGTGTAGCGATTCCAGCATGGTCCATCCCCGGCAGCCATAATGTATCATACCCCTGCATCCGTTTTTGACGGATGATCATATCTTGTAGGGTTGTATCCCAGGCATGACCTAAGTGCAGCTTTCCAGTTACATTGGGTGGCGGAATAACAATGGAATAAGGCTTGGCAGATTGATCTTCCGATGGTTTAAATAAATCTTCATCCAGCCATTTTTGATAGCGACCTGCTTCAATTTCTTGCGGATTAAACTTTGTTGCTAAATTTTCAGACATTTGGTTCCCTCCTTAGTGGTATGTATGCAAGCAGTAAAACGAAAAAAAGTCCTAAAACACGAATGTGTTTTAGGACGTAATCTACGCGGTACCACCTAAATTGCAGAATTTTTTCTGCCGCTCAAACATGAGATAACGATCATGACTCGTGCCCTTCTACTTTCTTCAAAGAACATTACTCCCAAGCTACCTTCCGATCTTTACTGTAAGAATGTTCCACCAATCATTCTCTCTCTGATACAGGAAAAAAATCGTACTCCTCTTGATCTTCGTATGAGTCATTGTACAATGAAGCAGCCTAGTTGTAAAGCCCTATCCTCGCTGTGATTGGGCTAACTCATCAAAGTAAATTAAGGTTTGCAGTTCCGTTGTTAAATCAATGTAATGAACAGTTACTCCTTCAGGTACCTTGATTGGGTCTGGCGCAAAGCTTAAAATTGCTGTAACTCCGTTGTTCACAATTTTTTCTACAGCAGCTTGAGACTGATGACTAGGTACCGTTGAAATTGCTACCGTAACCTTCTCTTTTTTCAAAACATCATCTAACCGATCCATTGAGTAAACTTCAACACCATTGAAAATCAAGCCGATTTTCTCGGGATCGTTATCAAATGCACAAACAATGTTTAAATTATCGTTGCGCCGAAAATTATTGTTCACCAGAGCTTGACCCAAGTTTCCACAACCAATTAACGCAATTCGTTTTTCCTCTATCGTATCTAAAATACTGCTGAAAACACTAATTAAATAATTGACATCATAGCCATATCCACTGCGACCTAATTCTCCCAGCTGTGAGAAATCTCGGCGGATCGTTGCGGAGCCTACATGGGTCAATTGGCTAAATTCAGAAGATTTGATTCGTTGTACGCCTTCTTTTTGTAGTTCCTTTAAGCAACGTAAATATAAAGACAAACGCTTCGTCGTCGCCTTTGACAGATTGGGTTTTTCAATTAAATGATCCATAGAAGGTCTCCTTTGTTAATTTTTTCACATATTTATTCTAACATGAATGCTTCTTGGTTACAATGTAAAAAGCAAGAAAGAATAGAATCTTTCTTGCTAGTGTAAGTAAATAGTTTAAGCCCTATACTTTATTTAAAATTTTCCACGGTGCTTTCTAATAAATTTTCATTGAATGCCTATAAATGCCACCTATACACATCTTGCATAAATCCAGCCTTTTCTCTATTTCACTATCCCTAAATAGTCACCTATACTTAACTTAACGAAGGTAATCCTTCACCCAATTAATAAATAAATCCAAACTGGGATTCTCGTTATCCTCACGATAACCAAATACCATTTGAATTGTAGGTACATTTTCAATCGGAATCAATTGGACATTGGCAGGGGCTGAACTGCGGCAGCCTTCCGTAAGCACACTAATTCCTTTACCTAAAGCAATTTGCATTAAGAGCGTTTTGACGCTGGAGCAGTTGTCATTAACTAGCGGATAGTAGCCCTGGCTAAGAAATAGGCTAATGATGTAGTCATACCAAGCTTTAGTTTGCTGCTTTTCCACACAAAGATACGGTTCCTCAGCAAAATCTTCAAACGTTACTGTATGATGTTGAGCCAAAGGATGATCGTCTGACACTACCAGCACCAAAGCCAAATTACCTGCAACATGCAGCTTGATTTTCTCAATACCAATCAAGGTAGTAGACATAGTCATGCACAGATCCAATTTGTCTGCCCTTAGCTCGGTTACCAGTTCATCATGTGTGCCATCCTGCAGCTGTAAGTCAAACTCGGGATAGTCTTGTATAAAAGCCTGAAGCAGCGGCAGTAAATAATTATCGGTACCGCCCCGTAAAAAACCAAGCCTCAGCTGATGCTCTGGCTGATGGCGAATTTCCTTCAATTTTTGGGTAGCATGATTGTAATCAAAGATCATGTTTGTTGCATAGTTTAAAAAGATACGTCCTTCCTCAGTTAACTGCACCTTCCGTGTGTTACGGGCAACTAGCGGACAATTTAGCTCAGTTTCCAATAACTGAATATGGCGGCTTAAAGTGGGTTGCGTAATATATAGTCTTTCGGCAGCCTTTGTATAATTTAGTGTATTAGATAAGGTTACAAATGATTGAAGATACTCTATTTTCATTCTGCTTCTTCACCTCTTAGTTTGATTATAGCGTAAATTCAAGCAGGATTCTCATAAACAAAAGGAGGAATACAAATGATTTTAGTAACAGGAGCAGCTGGTGGTGTAGGACGCCAAGTTGTCACGGAATTAGTGAAGAAAGGCTTATCGATTCGAGCCTTTGATATTAATCCTAAAGTTGAAGAGTTAAAAAAACTGGGAGTTGCAGAAACTTTTGTTGGCGATGGACGATTAGTTAACGATGTGAAAAAAGCTTTAGCAGGATGTAACAAAGTTCTTTATATTCCACCGATGTTTATTTATGATGAAGCTGAGATTGCTAATCGTTTTGTAGATGAGGCCGTTGCAGCGGGTATTCAGCAATTTGTCATGATAACAGTCACACATCCGAATATGTCCACTTTGCCACAGCATACTCAAAAACTGAAGGCCGAGGAACATTTGGTTTATAAAGGTTTATCAGATAAACTGAATTATACAATCCTGCAGCCGATGCATTACATGCACAACTTCTCAATTCCGATGGTTTGGTCCACAAATGCTTATCAGTGCTTTTACACTAAGACTACCAAACTAAGCTATGTAGATATTGTGGACGTGGCAGAAGTAGCGGCGAAAGTTTTATCTGAACCTGAGCAGCATGCGAATGCCACTTATGAATTAGTTGGGACCGACTTTTTGTCGCCGAACGACATGGTGGAAAAATTCAACCAATTGACGGGACGTTCAGCTGAGTGTCAGCAGATCCCAGTGGAAACGATTATTAATTATTTCCCCACCGCCAAATATGACAGCTATTTTGTTAAAACCTTCCAGTAGCTGTCTGAAACTTACGGCGAATACGGCATCGCTGGCAATGCGAATGTATTGACCTGGCTGTTGGGTCGACAGCCTACAACTTTTGATGAATATATCCAACGAGAAATCGAGACCCACCAATTACATTAAAAAGAAAGCAGATAATTTTCTTCTTAAGAGAAAGAAAACTATCTGCTTTTTCTTTTATAGTAAGTCAGCAAATTCTTCGACTTGTGTTTCACTTTGAGCTGCTGAAATAGCTTCAATTTTTAAACCCGCCAAACAACGTGTCATCAGGCCATCGATATCCAAGCGTTTTTCCAACTCTAAAACCTTGTCCATTTTCGGACGGGTCTTTGGCTGCGGGGGTGCAAAAATCGTGCAGCAGTCTTCAAAAGGCTGAATTGCTAATTTAAAAGTATCAATTTTTTCAGCTAGTTCGATAATTTCGGTTTTATCCATTGTTGCTACTGGTCGAATAATTGGTGTACTGGTTACTTCGTTGATTGCCACCATACTATGCAAGGTTTGTGAAGCTACCTGTCCTAATGACTCACCATTGATGATCACTAATCCGTGTCTCATCTCTCGAATAGCATCGGTAATTCGTAGCATCATCCGGCGAGTCAATGTCATCCAATAGCCCTGCGGCGTATGTTGCTTAATCTCTTCTTGAATCTCAGTAAACGGAACTTCAATAAACTGAATACTGCCAACATAAGGGGTCAGCTTTTCAGTTAAGTCCTTGGCTTTTTGCAAAGCTTGGTCACTCGTATAAGGCGGACTAGCAAAATGAACGGCTTCAATCTCCACACCGCGCTTCATAGACAAGTATCCAGCAACTGGTGAATCGATCCCGCCAGACAACATCAGCATACCTTTGCCGCTGCTGCCTACTGGTAAACCACCAGCTCCCTTAATCGTCTCATAGGATAGATAGGCGCCATCCCGCCGAATTTCTACTCGTAGGTTAATATCGGGACGCTTCATTTGAACCTTAATATCCGGAAAGCGATCCACCACCGCATTGCCTAAAAACTGTTGAATCTCATGGCTGTCCATTTCGAAAGAATGGTCACTGCGTTTAGCAGTAATTTTAAAGGTTTCTTTGCCTGTGTAAACAGCTTCCATAATTTCTTCTGTAGTTGCTTTTAAGTCTTGGGGATTCTTTGCTACTTGAATACTTGGCGAAAAAGTTTGAATTCCGAATACTTTACTTAGTTTAGGGATAACTTGCGTGCTATCTTCCCCATTTAAAATTAAATGCATCCGATCGCGATCTGCATGAATCTTAATCGCTGGAAAGTCAACCAAAGCACCCCGTACGTTTTGAGCTAATTGCATGATAAAACTGCGGCGATTTTTACCTTTAGTGGAAAGCTCTCCGTAGCGAACCATAATTTCTGTATATTGCACAATCATTCTCCTCATTTTTCTAATTTTACTGCAACGCTTCCTTAGCTCATTTTCGCAAATTTTTCATATAAATGATTAAACACAATCATAAATTGTTCTGCTTCTGCCATTGTGTTAGCCTCATCCAAGCTTACCCGTACCGCTGTAGTCGCTTGATCACCAGGCACTTGCATTGCATGCAAGGTTGAGCTTTCTGCTTTTTTACGACTGGAGCAAGCACTGGTAGTTGAAATGTAAATTTGTTTTTCTTCAAAAGCATGAACCATTACTTCTCCACGAATACCTTTTATTCCAAAGCATAAAATATGGGGAGCAAATTGATCTTCACCAGAAAAGATTGTTACCTTTTCGTAACTGGCTAAAGCTTCCATTAAATACTTGCGAATAGTTCCAGTGTGCGCTGGGCGCTGTTCAATCTTTTCTAAGTATAGCCGCAGCGCTTTACTCATAGCCACAATTCCAGGTACGTTTTCTGTGGTACTGCGCTGACCACTTTCTTGCCCACCACCAACTAACAACGGTTCAAGCTTCCGGCCATGTTTCCAATAAATAAACCCGACTCCACGTGGTCCGTGGAACTTATGAGCAGAGAAAGTCGCAAAATCTACTCGTGGTGTCAGCCAGATTGAACGGTTTACCTTTCCAATCGCCTGAACTGCATCCACATGAAAATGAATGGTTGGATGCTCCTCTAGCAATTCACTAATCGCTTTGATTGGTTGGATAGCTCCCATTTCATTATTGACAGCCATCACTGAAACTAAAATAGTCTCAGGACGAATTAGTGCAGCTAACTGATCTACATCAACAAATCCTTGTTGATCAACAGGAGCTACACTTACATCAAAGCCTAAAGCTTCTAATTGACGGGCTGCTCGACTAACAGCTGGATGCTCGACACTGGAAATAATCAAATGATTGCCAAACTCTTTTTTAGCCAAAGCAGTTCCTTTAATTACCCAATTATCCCCTTCTGTTCCACCACTGGTAAAATAAATCTCATTAGATTCAACAGCCAACAATTCAGCAATTTGCCTCCGTGCCTGCTGCAGTAAACGTTGTGCCTGTGTTCCCAGGTCATGTAAACTGGAAGGATTACCGAAAATGCGTTGACTGGTTTTTACATATGTATCGAGTGCTTCCGGAAAAATATTGGTAGTTGCACTATTATCAAAATAAATCATTTAAAAACTTCCCTTCAAAAATTCCTACCTATTATAACGGGAATTGAGGTGCGCTTCAAGCGACTTTACCAATTTACAATGATTCCATCTTCTTTTAGTATGGACAGTCAAAGCATTTTGTTCACCAAGCAAAGCTTTTCACTAAATAGTTCAATTGTTTTGGAAATTATCAAAAAAACTTGCGGCAACTTATGCTAAAATAGAAAAAAACAAGCATGTCGGATGGAGTGAATTTGTGATAAAAAAAGTTTTTGCACTACTAACTTTAGTTGGTTTAGCCAGTATGGCTTCTCCAGCCTTTGCTGAAGAAGATATTTTTACCATTACACAGCAGGCTGGATATACCGAAGCATTGGAAATAAATAAGCCCAAAGCTTCAATTGTGATTGATGGGACTCATGGTCAAATTTTGTGGGCTGAAAATCCCGATATGGCCCGAGAACCTGCCAGCATCTCAAAAATGATGACTGTTTTTTTAGTTTTTGATGCAATAAAAGATGGCAAATTAACCTTAGATACCCCTATTAAAGCCACAGAAAATGATCAGGCGATCAGTCAGCTTTATGCCATTAGCAATAGCAAGATTGTGGCTGGTGTCGAATACCCAGTAAGAGAGTTATTGAAGATGGTTACGGTTCCTTCTTCCAACGTCGCAACTGTCATGCTGGCAAATGCAGTTTCTGATAATGATGCGGGTGCTTTTGTTCGCAGCATGAATGAGAAAGCGCAAAAAATCGGCATGAAGCAAACTAATTTCTACAATTGCAGCGGTGCTTCTGCCGCCAGCTTTGATGGGCTCTACAATCCAGAGGGCTTTGATCCTTATGGAAGCAATGTTTCTACGGCCCGCGATTTAGCGACAATGGTTTTCTATTTAATCAATGATCATCCAGAAGTATTGGAATTTACTAATCAGCCAAATGTTACAACGATGGCTGGGACTCCTTATGAAGAAAGCTTTGAAACCTATAACTACTCTTTACCGGGAGCCAAATATGGGATCGAAGGTGTTGATGGTCTGAAAACCGGTTCTGGTCCCAGCAGTGCTTTCAATTATATTGCAACAGCTAAACGAGGCGATACTCGGTTGATCGAAGTTATTTTGGGCGTAGGCGATTGGTCGGATCAAGATGGCGAATACTATCGGCATCCTTTTGGCAATGCTTTGCTGGAGAAAACTTTTAAAGATTACGAATATCAGCTAGTTTTACCTAAAGGAAGCCATACCATTAACGGTAAAGATATTCAGCTGGCAGAAGACTTTTATGCGGTAAGCAAAAAAGATGAGAACCCAGCCTTATCAATTCAAGATGATCAGCTGGTATTAAGTCAAGGCCTAGAGCAAGCTGCTGATACAATGCCTAAGCTGGCAACCAGCTATAGAGATATTGAGCGCACTCAGCCTTTAAAAGAAGCGAAACCACCTAGTTTACCAGAAACCTTAGGCAAAACCGCAACAGCTGTCAACGAACCGTTCTATTTGATTGCGATTGTGGTAGCTGGATTAGTTTCTCTGCTTATTTCGATGTTGCTGCCAGCTAAAACAACAGCAAGCAGATCTAGAAAAAAACAAAGCTCTTTTCTTACCATTGTTTTTCGCAGTATCGGTATTCTGTGTTTACTTTCTGCAGTTGGATTGTTCATCGTTAACATTTTTAAATAGCAAAATACGACCTTTTGACGGGTCGTTTTTTTTTTTGCGTTCATTTTTCAACAGGTACTTTTTTTAGTAGTCAAAACAAGGAAATTTCAAAAATTTGTTTAAAAAAAACCAGACGACAGGCGTCTGGTTAAGCAAGTTCACGGTTATTAAAGTAGAAATCTTCGATACGTTTAAACGCACCTGGTTCAACACGTTCTAATGCTGTACCGATTTCATCTAGCGCATCTTGATAACGGTATTCTTTATTAAACAACTCTAAGCTGTTTTCAATCGCTGTTTTAATCTCAGGATGAGTATGACGGTAGCGGTTAGCGTACTGCATCATTTGTTCTGTTAATGCTGCCGCATCTACCAAATCATTGGTTTTTTGATCCAATAATTCCATGTCTTCATCACAAAGACTAACCAACTTATTGATTTCTTGCATGTTGATTCGAATCCGGTTCAATGACTTGCTTAATTCTTCCACTCGATCGGTTGCGATAAAGAAGAACTCCAAGTAATCACCAGGAAGTCCAGGCAAACGTTGCTGCTCTACGTAACGTTTTAAATTGCGTAGTTGGAATTCATACGTATCAATTCGTTCAAGCGCAATGCGTTCGCCTTTGCGCAAGTCTTGCAAGTCGTTATCAATTTCTACCTGTTTGGTTTCAATGTCGTCTAGAACTTTGAAAGCATCTTGGTAGAAGTTTTGAATGTCAGAATAAGGGACGTCATGCTTGTCAATCAATGGTTCCATGTTGCGATTGCGACGTTCTAATTCTTCGATTTCTGTTTGGAAGCCACGAGCCCGGCCCAACTCGTTGTTATTCAACGTATAACTTTGGGAAGTGTGGTCCAATTCGATCATTAATTGATGATTGTTGCGTGATGCGTGCTGAATGTATTCACTGACTGTTTTGCGATTAGTAATGACGTATTTTTTCGCTTCGAACTCTTTTTCTAACGTGTCGTACAAGGCGTCAATTAAATTGGCGGTTTCTTTATTCGCCGCTTCAACTGTATCTAATTCTACTTTTTCTAAATCCTCTGTAGAAAGCTTCATGCGTTTTTTTACTTGTTCAATCCGAGCTTCAAAGTTTTCTTCTGGCAGCACGTAGTCATCATCTAGCATTTTGTTGTAGGTTTTTTCGATCTCTTCAACTTGTGCTGGGAAAGTTTTTTCCAATTCTTCGTAAAGAGCTGGAACTTTTTGCATGATGGCTTGAACATCGTAAACGTGTTTTTCCGCATCGTCGAGTACTTCTCGTGCTTCTACAGGATCACCGGAGGTATTTAATGTAACAAATTGAGTAAACTCAATCTCAACATTTTTCACTTGCTTTTCAATCTCTGGTAAAGCATGACCAAAGTTTTCGCGATTGTCCTTCAAGTCCTTTTTCAATTCCTCAAAGACATCCAGTGCTTGCTGTACGGCTAAAGAATTGCGTTCTTCTGTTTCACGCAGTTCCTTAAGTCCTTCGCGGATTTCCGCAACTTCCTCTTCCATTTCCTTCATGGTCCGTTCAGCACTTTCGATGGCTGATTTGCCCTTCATGAAACGAAAGGTTTCATTCTGGCTTTCAACTTCAAAAATCTGACTTTCCAGTTCAGCAAATGACTTAGTCGAAACATCCGTCCATTTCTGGTTCCATTCACGAAAAGTATTTTGGCTTTGACCTACGAGATGCATTTTCTTCACTTCATCGACTTCTTCAACTACCGGAAGATCGAACAGTGCTTCTTTGCGTTTCTCTAGTTCTTTTAACCGTTCTTGATTCTTCTTTCTCATTAAATAGCCAATCAAACACAGTATTGCCACTAAAATAATAATTCCAATGACGATACCAATGATAACGTTACTTCCCATGTATGATTTTCCTTTCGACGTTTAGAATAAGTTCGTTCACTATTTACAGTTCGATTATTCATCCGTTTTTTCGCAAAAACATCTAACCTAGATTATAGCACAAACTATTCATTCCATCACTAAATAGTTCGTAAAACTTGGATTTTCTTACAGAAAAAAACAGAGCTTTCACTTTCCTTTTCTATTAGAAGTTTTTAACGAAGATTTCTGCAAAAAAAGTTGATTTTCAACAATTCTCTTGCGATGAGCTCTTGAAGTTCCGAGCATTTTCGGATATTATTAGATTCACATTAAAATAAGAGGTGATCAGAGTGAAAGTTATCAAATTCGGAGGAAGTTCTGTAGCTTCAGCCGAGCAATTAAAAAAAGTCTTAGCCATCGTTAAGGACGATCCTAAAAGACGCTTTGTTGTGGTGTCTGCTCCCGGTAAGCGTCATGACGAGGATAAGAAGGTCACCGACTTATTAATTGCTTATTATGAAAAAGTATCCAGTAATCAAGATACTACTCCACTCATTGAAGAAATAGCCGCCCGCTATGGCAGCAACGCTCAGGAATTAGGGCTGGATGCTAGTGTTTGCGAAGCCTTTACAGCAGAATTAAAAGCTCTGCAGGAAAACTTCAATGAAGAAAATCCCTACGATTTAGACAGCTTTTTAGCAACCGGTGAGAATTTGAATGCTCAATTAATCGCGGCCTATTTCCAAAATGAAGGCTTGAAAGCTCGCTATATCAACCCTAAAGAATTAGGAATTATTGTTTCAGATGAGCCTCATAATGCTCGTATTTTAGAAGAGTCCTATGACAAAATTTATCAATGGCGCGAGACAGAGGAGATTCTGGTGATCCCAGGTTTCTTCGGCTATACCAAAAATGACGAGCTGTGCACCTTCTCAAGAGGAGGCTCTGACATTACCGGTTCAATCGTAGCAGCTGGGGTTAAAGCAGATATTTACGAAAACTTTACTGACGTAGATGGTATTTTTGCCGCTACACCTAAATACGTTCACGAGCCAGCTTTAATTGAACAGCTGACCTATCGAGAAATGCGTGAGTTATCCTATGCCGGTTTTACTGTTTTCCATGATGAAGCGTTAATGCCTTCATTTAAAGCAAAAATTCCAGTAGTCATAAAAAATACTAACAATCCTTCTTGTACAGGTACCTTAATCAAGGAAGCTTATGATCGGGAAAATCCTAACCGAGTGGTTGGAGTAGCCAGCGACAGTGGCTTCTGCAGTATTACCATTAATAAATATTTGCTAAATCGAGAAGTTGGTTTTGTTCGGCGCGTCCTGCAAATTTTAGAAGAGCTAAATATCAGCTTCGAACACATGCCTTCAGGAATTGATACCATCTCTTTGATTTTAAGAGAATCACAATTGACCCCTGAATTGGAACAAACCTTACTAAACGAAATTAACGAACGTATCTGTCCTGATGATTTAGAAATTGAACACGATATTTCAGTGATTGCCTTGGTTGGTGAGGGAATGAAATTCCATACAGGGATTACAGCTGAGAGTTCAGCAGCATTGGCACGTAAGAACATTAACCTGCGTATGATCAGTCAGGGTGCCGATGAACGAAGCATTATCTTTGCTATTCAAGGTGAACAAGAACGTTTAGCAGTTCGTTCTCTTTACTACACTTTCTTTGATTAAATAAGTAAAGCTTCGAAAACTTAATTAGTGTATATAGCTAACGTCACTCTAGCAGGATTGTTAGTTGTGAATACCTATGCTTTAAAAAAAGCAAACAAACGCCAGATTCTATTAAGAATCTTGGCGTTTTTGTTTGGCTAATTCTGCTTGAATTAATCGTTCAGGCGCATATTCCTGCTCCCAATTGTCCGGTTTTAACACCTTATGGGTCACCGGATGGTAATGGGGCTTGCCATCTGGAAAAAGCTTACCCATGTTAGCCCGATGAACAATCTCAAAAATTGGTTGGGGATTTACACCGATTAACGCAAAGGAACCATAGGTAAAGTACAGCAAATCAGTCAACGCATCAACTTCAGCAGTCAACTGGTCCTCGACTGGTTCCTGCTTATCCAATACTTTTGTCTTAGCCTGCTCAATATTTTCATGCAGCTGAGCAACCATATCATCAAACAAGTCCAGATCTCCTTGAACAGCTCCATACATAAACTCTACAATTTCTTCCACTTTGAACCCTGCACGAAAAGCTGCCTGTTCAGGTGAAAAAGGAACTGGTTTTTTAGGCGGCTGTGGTTCAAACACGCGGTGAAATTTTTTTGTCATTTCATAAGGGTTAAATTGTTCCTCCATGTTGCCTCCTAAATAATCTCAAAATGTTTTAATGCCTTGTAAATACCATCGTTCTCATTAGTATCGGTCACATAATCCGCGTGGGATTTGGTTTCATCCTCCGCATTACCCATAGCTACCCCAATACCTACTCCTTCCAGCATTTCCAAATCGTTTAGATTATCGCCAAAGGCCATCACTTCATTGAGTGCAATATTATTGGCTTCTAAAAATTTGTGAATTCCTAAAAGCTTTGACCCACCTTTAGGAATAATATCCACTGAGTAAGGATTTGAACGCTGAAATGTTACGTTAGGTAAGAGATGCTCCAGCTTTTCCGTTTCCGATTCTGCACTAAATAAAACACATTGATAAATTGGCTCCTGCAAAATACTCAGTCGAGCATACCTCCCTTTGCTGCGGTTGGGACTAAATGATTGCAGCAGGCCTTTAGTGGTTCGGACCGGAAACCACCGAGGCATCATGCTTGCTACTCGCTTAACCCAGGCCACTTGAGATAAGCGCATAATGTAACTGCCATCCACTCGGCGGCGGGCACCAAAAATAATTTGGCGGTGCTGCTGATCAGCAAAGGTCACGATTTCCTCTAACACATCTGGATCAAAAGCATGCTGGTAAATATCCTCTTCCCCTTGATAAACCAGCTGTCCATTATAGGTCACAAACATATCCATCGTCAGACAGTCAATTCGCTCAGCTAAATGAACCGGACCTCTACCGGTCGCAACTCCTACCATAATCCCTTTTTCACGGGCTTGTTGAATCGCTAAGCGAGTACTGTACAAGGCTTTCGATTGTTTAGTGACTAATGTTCCATCAATATCAAAAAAAATCGCTTTGATCATGGCTGCTCCTTTTTAAAATAATCCCAATTGACTTGGATTGAGTCCTTCATCTTCAATATCTAGTAGTTCTCTTAATCTTAAAGCATTTTCGGCCGCGTCGCCACCTGAATTATTGTTAAAAATGACAGCGACTTCTCGACTATGAGCATTAACCTGCCTAACTGCATCAGCTAGCTCAGAAAGCTCGGCTTCACTATAGCGATACAAAGTCCGTTTTTTACGCCATTGAGGGTCGCGACTCTTCCAGTAGGCTTGGTTTCTTCCGTGAAAACGAAACAAACTAAAGTCTGGATTCGTAACGGTTAAATCCAAAGGGACAGTATCCGGGAGCTCCGGCTCATCCACCATAACTAAACTGAATTTCAGTTTTTTCATAAATTGATGAGTCTTCTCTTTAAATTCCGGACTATACCAGCTGTAATCTCGTAGCTCTATCGCAATCGGCAGATCAGGAAACAGCTGACGTAAGGTTTGTAAATAGGCCACATTTTCTTTCGTACACTTAAATTGTGCCGGAAATTGCGCCAAAAAACAATAGATTTTTGAGCTTTCAATTAGAGGCTTCATCACCTCCAGGAAATGCAGTTTCATTTCTTCAATGGAACTATAATGATCCTGCCATTTTTCCTGACAAGTAAAACCTGAGTAAAATTTCACCACAAAACGAAAAGATGCCGGCACCTGAGACAGCCAGTTTTCAACTGTTTTGCGGCTAGGCAAACCGTAGTAAGCAGTATCTAATTCCACCAATGGTAAAAATCCAGCATATTCAAACAACGTTGTCCGGGGTTTTCCAGTCAACGTTTGATGTTCATTAAAAGAAGTTAATCCAATTCGAATCATAGAGACCTCCAAACTCTTTTCTACATAGTATACAATAATCATAGTAAAAAAAGAGAGAAAATAGTATTCTAGTGAAAAAGGCTTTATCAATAAGAGGATCTGCAAGAGAGCCTTTCTCCTACAAGTAATATACAATAAAAAAAGCAGGTGAATGAAATGAAACGTATTTTAATTTTACATACTGGCGGAACAATCTCCATGAGTGAAGATGAGCACGGAGCCGTTCGCCCAGATGAAAAGAATCCACTATTGGCTGCTGGTCAAAAGTTGGATGTTCCTAAGGATGTGGAATTGGTGGTAGAAGATTTTTCTAATCTGCCATCTCCTCACATTACAGTTGAAGTCATGTTTGATTTAAAGGAACGAATTAAAAAAGCCAAAACCGAAGGAATCGATTGTGTGGTTATTACTCACGGAACTGATACCTTAGAAGAAACTGCTTATTTTTTAGATGTCACCATCGGCAATTTAATGCCCATCGTACTTACAGGTGCAATGCGATCGATTAATGAACTTGGCAGTGACGGTCTGTACAATTTTCAAAGTGCGATACGAGTAGCTGCTTGTAAAGATGCGATTGGTCAAGGTGTTCTAGTGGTTATGAACGATGAGATTCACAGTGCCCGTTATGTAACCAAAACACATACCACAAATGTTGCCACCTTCCGGACTCCAACCCTAGGACCCGTTGGCTTAGTAACAAAATCAAAAATCCTATTTATGCAGGAACTGCCTGCAGCAACTCGGTACGACATTGCTTCAATAGATGCTATGATTCCGATTATTAAAGCTTTTGCCGGAATGCAGGGAACTTTCTTTGAACTGCTGGATCATGCAATGGGCGTTGATGGGATTGTGATTGAAGCATTAGGAGCGGGAAATTTACCACCTGCCACTCTGCCTTCACTGCAAAACCTGCTAGATAAGAGTATGCCGATTGTTTTGGTTTCCCGTTGTTTCAATGGAATTGCCGAACCGGTGTATGATTACCACGGCGGCGGCATTGAATTGGCAGAAAAAGGCGTTATCTTCTGCCGCGGTATTAATAGTCAAAAGGCACGAATCAAGCTGTTGATTGCTATGAATGCTGATTTATCCAAAGAACAATTGAAACACTTTATGGAGGAATAACAAACAGACCTGAAGGATTACTTCGCTTGCTGTAGCGTAGCATCCTTTCAGGTCTATTTTATTTCGTTTTCCATTGAATGTTGGCTTCACAAGCCAGCTGATCTCCTACTCGAATTTCATGCAGGGTTTTCCCATTGTCTTCATCAATTTGATAAACACTGGTAATATCATTGCCATACAAGATCTCCTTATCGAATTTGACCTTAGCTGCTACGGGTGTATGATTCACCATAAAATCATAGCCCAGCACATCAATAATCCAATTAAAATACATGGCATTGTTTACGTGATGATTACTATCCAAATCATAGAAACGAACATGGTACAATTGACTTTCACCATTTTCCACGGGTTCGATTTTTTCCCAGCGTTGGATCTTTTTCACCTGTGGTGCTTCATAAGGTTCCATCAGTTCTGGAGAAACACTGCTCATTTTCCGTTCTTTAATCTTCATTAAGACAAAAGCCATATCAATTTTTACCAGCTGTGTGCCAGCTTCATCATAGATCCAAAAACTGCGGTAACAAAAGAACTTGTTGAACGCCGTCGGTTCGGTGACGACTGTTATTTTTTCTCCTACACGAGGTAGCTGATCAATCGAAATTTCAGTTTGAGTAATTACCCAAGTTAAACCCAATTGATTAATGGCCTCTGTGCCTCTTTCCAACTGATCACTTTGATCAGAGGAAGCTTTGATGACCACGCTCAGCATGGCTGGGAAGGTCATCGTTTGATTAATGTCACATTCATAATAGGCGACTTCGTGCTGAATTGAATATTTTTTGCCCAACTATTTTCCTCCTAAAATCCGATCCACCGCATCGCCATAGCTTTCGCCAAACAGATTCAAGTGGACTAATAAATAATACAATTGATAAACTGGAACCCGTTCCTGCCATTCCTGTTCCAGCGGATAAATTTTCTGATAGGCATCAAACAGGGTTTGTCGAAATCCACCAAATAGCTGACCCATCGCAATATCTAACTCACGATGACCATAAGAAACTGCCGGATCAACAAAGACCGGCTGGCCCTGAGTATCAAAAAATGTATTGCCGCTCCAAAAATCTCCATGCAGCAAGGACGGTTTGAAGTGCAAATCACTCCAGCGAGTCAGTACCCGGTCCTTTAACGCATAATAAGCCTGTTCACGCTGCTTTGTCCATCGATTTCGCTGTTTAGCGATTTCAATTTGGAGTTCTAATCGATTAGTAAAATAAAAGGACCACCAATCTGTACCTTGCGTATTGATCTGTGGCAACAATCCTAGATAATTGTCTTGTCCATAGCCAAAAGTCTCCTGCTTCTTCCCATGAATAGCAGCCAAAGCCTTGCCGATGTCTCGTTGATCTCCTTGGCCTGGTTCGATCCATTCCATCAGCAAATAAGCAGTTTGATTATGAACCCCTGTCGCAAAAGTTTCCGGCACCCGAACAACCTCTCCTAAAGCTTTTAATCCATCTACCTCAGCCTGAAAGAAAGCTTCAGTCATATTGGGATGTACTTTTAAGAAATAGTCTTTAGTACCATCTGTCACCCGGTATGCCTGATTAATATCCCCACCACCAATTGGCAGCGGGTGATTTTTCAGCTGTAAATAATTTAGTAAACCCTCCATCACTTCTCAACTCCTAAACAAGGTATAGTTGCTGCAAGTCCTTGATGTCCTGTTTTCCTAGTCCAATACCATCTTTTAAATAACCAGCCATGTCACCATAATGCTCAGCAATTAGCTGGTAGCTGGTCTGCAGGTACTCAGATTTTGCCTTCATCATGTCGTCAATTCCGTACATCATCTCTTCTGAGACTCCAGCTGCTTTAGCCTGCTGTTTAATTTCCTCAATTTTTTTCTCTAAAAAGCGATTGGTTTTTAAGTAGTCTGCAAATATAGTTTCTTGATCAACACCTAAAGCACTCAACATCATGGCAGCACCAAATCCAGTACGATCTTTACCAGCTGTACAATGGAACAGGACACTTTTCTCAGGCTGTTCATTCTTTAATAAAATCTCAAAAAACTGATTGTACTGCTTGTGAATATGCGGCATGGTTACAAAATTACGATAAACCTCCAGCATTTGGTCATGTGCCGAGTAGCCCTGCTGCATTTTCATCATCACTTCATAAGGGGAAGCTGAAACTTCCTTTTCCTTAACTGGAAAAATCGGCAAGGCAATATTCTCAGCCGTCGGAATTGGCTGATCCGGCTGGTCTTCCCGTTCTGATGGAGAACGAAAATCAACCACCGTCCGAATACCGTAGTCAGCCAAATATGCCTTATCTTCTTCGTTTAATAAATTAATCGTCGCAGAACGAACCAATTTTTGTTTAGCAACAGTTCGACCATCCTTCGTTTGGTACCCGCCTAATTCTCGCATGTTTTCAGCATGTTGTACTGCTAATTCTTCTCCCATTTTACGTCCTCCTTATTTTATCAAGTAATGAGCAATTTTCGCTTTTTTAGCATTCTCATAATCCTAATTCCCACTAGCAAAAAAATCAGTTGGAATTTGGGTCCTTATTGTAAAGTATAGCACAGAAAAACAGGCAGAGTAGTTGATTCGCTGGATTCAGCCAATAATACTCCTGCCTATTTTTATTTAATAGCTGCTATTTTTTTAAAATTTCCAAGAAGGCAGCACCATATTTATCCAGCTTACTTTGACCGACGCCTTTAATTTGCAGCATCTCTAATGATGTTTGCGGCTGCTTTTCTGCCAGCTCCTGTAGCGTTTTATCGGAGAATATAATATAAGGGGGTAAATTCTGCTCCTGAGCCAGCTGTGTCCGTAGACTGCGCAGCTCTTCGAACAATTCATCATCCACTTGTAACGTCTTCACTGCGTTTTGCTTACGGGTAACCTGCTTTTTCCCAAGTAGGACGCTAAAGCCTAAAGGTGAAATTGTCAGCAACGGAAATTGACCTTCTGTTAAAGTAAAATAGCCCTCGGCAGTTAAATAATCAATCAGCTGGGTGACTTCCTTTTGACTCCAATCTCGCATTAAACCATAGGTAGACAATTGGTCAAACTGCCACTGAGTAATCTTCTGATCCCTTGACCCAGTCAACACCTTCGCTACTAATCCTTTACCAAAACGTTCTCCCATACGTTTTACACAGGATAACACTTTTTGTGCCTCCGTTGTAATATCAATCACTTCTCGTGAATCAGTACAATTACTGCAACGACCACAATCTTCACTATCCTCACCAAAGTAACGTAAAATGTAGCGTTGCAAACACATTTGAGTGTGGGCGTACTGATCCATTTCCCGTAATTTATTGTATTCATTTTTCTTATATTCTTCATTTCCCTCAGATTGATCAATGAAAAACTTTTGTACCTGCAAATCCTTAGGGGCATAAAAAAGAATCGCTTCACTCGGTAAACCATCCCGACCTGCTCGACCAGCTTCCTGATAATAAGATTCTAAATTACCAGGAATTTGGGCATGGATGACAAAACGTACATTGCTTTTATTGATCCCCATACCAAAAGCATTGGTTGCCACCATGACCTGCACCCGATCAAACAGAAAGTCTTCTTGATTTTTCGAACGATCCTGTTCACTCATCCCTCCATGATAGCTGGCTACCGCAATATTTTGAGCCTTTAATAAATGATGCAAACGATCGACTTCTTTTCGAGTGCTAGCATAAATTATGCCAGCCTGTCCTTTATTCAGCTTTAAGTATTCCATCAAATAGCTTTCCTTAGCATCTTTGACCACTTGAAAGGTCAGATTCTCCCGGGCAAAGCCAGTATTAATTTGATTATCCGATGGAATCTGCAACAAATGCAAAATATCATCAGCCACATGCTCAGTTGCCGTAGCAGTCAAAGCAATAATTGTTGGACGCTGTGATAATTCTTCAATGGTTTCTGCCAATCGTAAATAGCTAGGACGAAAATCGTGACCCCATTGTGAAATACAATGAGCTTCATCCACCGCTAATAATTCAATTGGTACATAATGCAGTAATTGACGAAAGGACGCTGATTCTAATCGCTCCGGTGCAACATACAACAGTTTAATCTTACCATCAACCGCTAGACGAATTCGCTGTTGAATCTCTGGATTCGACAATGAACTGTTAATGAAAGCTGCCGGTATGCCCATTTCATTTAAGCTGTCCACCTGATCCTTCATTAAAGAGATTAAAGGCGAGATCACTAGAGTTAAGCCATCCAGAACCAATGCCGGTAATTGATAGCAAACGGACTTTCCGCCACCTGTAGGCATGATTCCTAAAACATTTTCATGATTTAAAATTTTTGATATGATTTCTGCCTGACCTGTTCGAAAACTGTCATAGCCAAACTTTTCCTTTAATAATTCAGTTACTCTATTCATCATTATTCCTCACATTCCTATGCTTTATTATACGCGATGAATAGTCATTTTTGTTTAAAAAAATAGACTCACCCTAAAGGAATGAGTCTATTACAAATAATCGCTTTAAGCAAGAGCTCCCATTGGATCCCAAGGTGCCAACACAACCGGTTCTGCTTCAAACGCCGCCAATTGTTCAGTTGTTAAATAATCTTTACGAACAACGATTTGGTAAGTGTATTCATCCATCCAAGCATCACTCATAACGAAAAAGCCTTTTTCACCAACCTTTTCGCCCCAGCTGTTTTCTACTTTCCATTTCGTACTTTTACCATCCACTACATCTACACCAGTCAACACCATTGCGTGTGTCATCAAACTGTCGCCATAATCTAACCGTTCAGCCTTCGTCATGGTAAAATCAGCTTCAAACAAATCGTCTATGTCATAAGCGTTTAAAGCCATAATTCCAGAATCACGGGTAGAAGATTGGCCGACATCACAACCAAACCAGACTGATTCTCCATCCTTCAGCTGTTTAACCGCCAATTGTTTGAAGGTCTCCATATCAAGATTCAAATATTTTACTGGTGCTCCTCCGACCACATTTCCCAGCATTGATACTGTATAGCTGCGATTATAGGGCTTGTCAGCGGTTGGCGCATTGATAATGCTGACATAGTCGTCTAAGTTTACTCCAACATATTTTTCATAAAAGCTTTGCGGTGTCAGCTGTTGATCAATATGATAGTTTTGCTCTTCATCTCGATATTCGAAATCAAATACTTCTGGTGGTGTACCTAAGGCTGTTGCCAACAGAGTATAAACTTCCTGCAACATTTCTTTACGTTTTGCTTCGACCGCAGCTTCGTCTTTTCCAGCCGCTAATTTGCGCAACACCACTGCATGCTTGCGCAACAATTTATTCAAATATTTGTTCAAGTCTCGCGAATTTGAGCTGTTGCTGCTTTCAGGCATGACGGCTTTAGGGACTACACCATATTTTTGAAATAAAGAAACAATCATGTCCCATTGACCACCATCCTGCTGCGGTGTTTGCAGTAAGAAAGCCACCTCACGGCTAGAAGCCTCCTGGTCTGCTGTCGCCAAAATGTTTTCATAGAAATAATTGGCCTTTTCATATTTGTCCCAGAAAAAAGTATAGTTTTGCGACAGTTCGAAATCCTTTAATTTAAATTGTTGGAGCATTTTGTGGCGGAAGGTATTCAGCGCAGCAAACATCCAACAACGACCTGATTGTTTTTGATTGGCAACCTTACCTGTTGCTAGATCAATTGAAAAAACGGGCGTGTTTTCTACATGAGCAGCCACGTTTTCAGCTGAGGCTGTAATACCGTTTTTAACAACACCTCGCTGCAATGCCACCTGTTTTTGATTAGCCAAAAAGCTATCACGATAGTGTTTCGTTTGTTCTTCTGTAATTTTTGTCATAAAAAAAGCCTCCTCCACGCTTATTTTACGCTTCAGAGACTTGCTTGACAATTAATTTAAAACCGGACGTAAAACTTTTTGTTTCCCCTTTTCAAGCCATTTCCCAAATCTTTCACTGGATAAAGCTGCCGTAAGCAGAACACTGAAAATAAACAGAACCGCTACTCCCCAGATCCCCATTTCCACCTCATCCGCTCCAACAGCACGCAATCCTTTGACTAAAAAGCCATGAAGCAGGTATACTGTCAACGTATTTTTCCCCCATTTTGAGAAAAAATACTGTCCTTTTGGTACTAGCATAAAAAATGCTGTAATACCTATCAGGCCCAACAGGAAGAAAATCATCCGCTGGGGACCGCCTAAAAGCGGATGATTCAAGTAATCTTCATAGGGCTTCGATCCAAAGACCCAATATTTATTGATAAAGTCATTGGTTTCGATTAGAACAAAGATTCCTGCAAATAAGGCAAAGGCTACCCATTTCTTAGGAGCTGCCTTGATTCTTGCAATCCAGCTGGCAGGCAAGGCATAGCCCACCATAAAATAAGGAAAGAAAGTCAACGTACGCTGGACTGCCAGGAAACGACCAAAGAAAGGAATATAGCCGACAATCAATGCAACAATAATACTACCGATCACTACTTGTTTTACCGAAAAACGCTGACATAAGTACAGCATACAGTTCCAGCAGAATAAACTTAGCAGAAACCAAAGAGACCATTGGGGCGTCGTTATACTAAAGCTAAAGGACTCCTGTAAACCAATTATTGTATAGTATGCTGAATAAACCAGCTGGAAAAAGATATACGGCAGCAATAATTTTTTCACCAGTTTTTTCAATGGTTTGGGTTTGCCTTTTGCAAAATAACCAGAAATTAAAATAAATGCTGGCATATGGAAAGTGAATATAAAATAGTACAGATCACTATATAGCCCTTTTGTCTCAATAAACGGCTGAAATAAATGGCCAAAAACTACTAAAATCATTAAGAATAATTTCGCATTGTCAAAATAGGCATCACGTTTTGCCATTAACTCGCCTCCTTCATACTTAGTATAAAAGGTTTAGGTTTCTTTTGAAAGAAATCTTGAAAACAATCTAAAAAACTTCTTATTTTCGTCACAAAAAAAAGAGACAATCTTTACGAATTGTCTCAACAAACTCCGGCAGTAGGACTCGAACCTACGACATCATGATTAACAGTCATGCGCTACTACCAACTGAGCTATGCCGGAAAAAGAATACTTGTTTATGATACCAATTTTTATTTTGAATGGCAATAGATTTGATGCAATTTTCTTCCTATTTATTGTCTACCATTTGTCAGGAGTGTGTCCATATGTATCGTCATAGTCGAAAGAAAAAGAAACACCCTATTTATATTATCAGCGGTATACTGCTATTGGCCTTAGGCTGCCTCAGCGGAGGATATTTATATGAGCAACAACAAACTGCTGACTCAGCACCACAGGTAGTAAATCCGCCAATTAAAAAGCCTGTGAATACGTTAGCAGCTGAAACACAGCAAACGATCGAACCTCATGATACATTAGCTGATTCTCTACAACAACAGCTGGTTCAAAGAGGTTTCAGCGGAACGGTTCTCGCCTATCACGATGGACATTTAATCTTGAATAAAGCTTATGGCTGGAAAAATCAAGAACAACAGGAGCAAAATCAAGTAACCACTCAGTATTGCATCGGCTCAGTTGAAAAAGGACAAACAGCCTATTTATTAATGCAAGCAGTCAATGCCGGAAAAGTTCAGCTGTCAGATAAATTAAGTCAATATTATCCGCAAATAAAAAATAGCGACTCCATTACCTTACGGGATATGCTAAACATGAGCTCTGGGTTGAAACCCAACGATAAAATAAAAAATGAACCTACAACCAATGAAAAGACTGTTTTGGATCAAGCCATCCAACAAGCAGAAGCTGGTGAAAAGGTCTATTCTTACCAGCCCATTAATTATGTATTACTGGCAGGTATTATTGAACAAGCAACAGGGAAGAGTTACTATGATCTGTTTAATCAACAAATTATTCAATCCTTTAAACTAAGCCATACCAGCTTTGCTCAAGATCAGTCCGAAGAACAGGCTCGGTCTTATCAAGAAACCACTGGGACAGACACCTTCACGGATGAATCAGCTGCTAGTTACGCTACAGAATTGGGAACGGGCAATGCTTTTATGTCTGCCGGTGATTTATTTTTGTATTTCCATACTCTACTTTCTGGTGAAAAGCTGACAACTCAAGATCGGGAAACCTTGTGGCAGAATTATCCCAATGAGCAATATGCTGCTGGTATTTACAACATGTCCAATCATTATCACAGCCGCGGCGTGAAGGCCAATTTCGAAACAATCGTCAATTATTCTAAAGATGGACAAAATGCCTTGATCCTTATCTCTAACAAGCACATTGAAAATACATTTTTCAACGAGTTAGGTGATCAAATGTTTAATCAACTAATTCAGGCAAACAACACAAGCTCTAGCAATAAATTAACAACTCCAGCTAGTTCTTGAAAGGTCTACGTGATAGGATAAAAGTAAAAAGTTGTCAGGAGGATTTTTTATGTTAGATAAATCAGTCCCTTATATTCCATTTACTATGGTTCGAAAACCTGATGCATCCCCCTTGCCTACCTATCAGTTGCCCGAAGGCTATCGTATCGTATTTTACCAGCCAGGTGATGAAAAGGATTGGGCAATGATCGAAACACAAGTGGCTGAATTTGACTCAACTGAGGAGGCTTTAAGTTATTTTCAACGTTCTTTTGCGCCTTTTTCCAATGAACTACCAAAGCGAATGATGTTCATCGAAAATCCCCAAGGAAAAAAAGTAGCTACTTTTACTGCCTGGCGGACAGATGATACGCGCAAGCCACGACTTCATTGGTTAGCAGTTCTTCCCGAGGAACAAGGAAAAGGGTTAGCCAAATCACTGGTAATTCGCGTGACAGAATTGCTCCATGAACTGTATCCTGATCAAGAATTATACTTAACTACTCAAACCTGGAGCTATCCAGCAGTAAAACTGTATCAAAAATTAGGCTATGAAATTTTACAGGATCAAAATTATTCGCAAATCATAGATATTTTGAACAACCGGTAATCGTCAAAAAAACCGAACCATAAAGACTTTTCGCAAAGAAAGGTGCTTTATCGTTCGGTTCATTTATTATTCTTTCTTGGTAGAAACTTCTGCTGTTAAAGATGTAAAGATGGTATGTCTCACTAAATGCACAGTCTTATATCTAATTGTTCAAAAAAAGCGATCAAGCTCACCTAAACGGATAGAAACCACAATCCGCTCTGTTTTAAAAAGCAATCTTGTCCCAACGTAGTGCCGAATCATTTCAAAATTGAGCATCAGATATCCTCACTTTCATTTCAAAAAAAGAAGAGAAAAAATATTGACATCCACTCAGATATTCGGTATTCTATATCTTGTGTTCAACAGATGCCGCCTTAGCTCAGCTGGTAGAGCGCCACCATGGTAAGGTGGAGGTCGTCGGTTCAAGCCCGACAGGTGGCTTACGTAATATCCTCTAAATGCTATTATACCAGCATTTAGAGTTTTTTTTATACTCAAGCTACCCAAAAATTACACATTTTGCCTTCTTTTTCATTGGTAGGCTATTTTTTTCTTTACAAAACCGAACATATGTTTGTATAATGATTACGAGGTGATTGAATGAAAACAATTGAAGAAATTAAAAATTCAATAAGAGTGTATGACGTCAATGAAGGAATAGATGGATTAACTTTTAGATGGGTCTGCGGCAAATGGACTTATTTAGTTATTGCCACTTTCGGAGAAGAGTGGGACCATGTGTCTATCTCTTGCAAAAACAAAAGAGTCATTCCTGACTGGGAAACTATGTGCAGACTAAAAGATTTATGCTTTTACGAAAATGAAGTTGTTATGCAGTTACATCCGAAAAAAGAAAACTATGTCAATGTACGCGTAAACTGTCTTCATTTGTGGGCACCACAACAAACTGCTATACCAACGCCACCGTTACTGTTGGTCTAATAATTATATGAGGGAGTGATTGCATGGAATCAAAAATTGGAATAGTCAGCAGCATCAAAATTCTTAATATGTCGGAGCGTCCATTAGTTTACTTCAAGTTAGACGGAGTAAGTTGCTTAATCGCGGGTCACTCTCTTAATTTTCTTGCTGACGTTGAAGATGGAATGAAAGTATCAGCATTTGGTGAATATAATAGAAGAAAACAGTTCGTGATTAAGAAGTATTCGGTTATTGGTAAGACAAAACTCATGATGGAATTTGAATACAGCTCAATGCCTGCGAAGAAAGCATTTGCTTAATATCAAGGTGATCCAATGCTAGAAGTACACCGAAAAGATTTCGCATTCAAGGACGACAAGTTTATCGCCATGTTCCACAAATACGTCAACACTGATATACCGTTGTTCGCTCTACAAAAAGAGCTACTCTATATAATGGAGACACAAAAGGTAAATCATTTTCGTGTGCCAGCAGCTCTAACCAAAAACAATAAGGAAGCCGTGTTTTATTTTGATATCACCACGCTTAAAGAAAACATAACGTTTGATGTCTACAGATTACGAGAAGTGAAGTTTTTTGACGAAGAAGGAAACGAAGTTTTCAGCGAATAGAAAGCCCCCGATACACAAGAACCGAGGGCAATGGAATAAGAAAAGAAGTTTATTTAGTATGTATATTGTACCATATTTAAATTGCTGCAAACAAAAAAACCACTCCCTGACAAGGTAGGGAGTGGTTGGGAAAAAAAGTCGGAGAGGACTCTCCGTAAATAGTATATCACATTTCTGCAAAAAAAGACCACTCCCCAGAAATTAGAGAGTGGCCGCAAAAAGAAAATGTTGGAGAGATTCTCCACTTGCATTATAGCATATTTCAATTAAAAATACCCACCTCGTTAGAAGTGGGCGGTTAAAAAAAAGGTCTTTGGGTTGGTAAGTTCATTATACACCGTGTCGCGCGGGGTGTAAATGGTGTTGAAATCTCTTTTAGTTCAACTTTTCTAATAATAAACTATCAGATACAAAATGCAGAACATATTTTAGCTGAAGTTATGATAATAGCTTCGTCGTTTACTTGTTCTGCATTATTGATGGTGTCAGCAAATGTGAAAAAATACAGCTTAGCACTACATCCGGCTACATTTTCATTAAAGAAGTTTTGAACATTATTCATATAAACCCATTTTTTTAAACTTTTTTTACAATCTGGATCATTTGAACTTCTATTTTTCAGGTGTAACAAAAAATGGTTTAAATCAGCTTTACATTCACAAATATCGATGGCACACTCATCTTTATTCACGTGAATTAAATCAACTAAATTATCACTATTTCCAATTATTATTTTTTCATTCTCTTGCGCATTCGCACTGATTGATTTCCCTAAATTTTTACTTGCTCTGTAATAAATCTGAGGTTCGTGAAAGAAACGTCTTTTCCTATTTAATTTATTTTTTACGAACGGTGCAACTATCGAAAAATATACAAAGGCAACATACTCAACGAAGTTGCTTCTAAACCTTTTAAATTCCTTATAGTTGAACTGGTATATTAACCTTAAAGTCCTCTTTAGTTTAACCATTTGCAAATATGCTTCAGAATCATCACCATATATTATTCTTCTTAATTCTAACTCTTCATCCATTCGAACTAATTCATTTCGTAATCTTTCACCATTATCTTTATTTCTTTGAAAGAAAGATAGCACAGTTTCAATTAAGTCGGCATCTTTGCTTAACAAGATTTTTTTTAGATTTATGTTGTGAGCATTTTGAAGAACAGATACATAAAAGCTGTCTCTCCCTATCTCTTCAAACCTAATATTTTTTAGCTCCATTTACTCAACAACCTCTAATTCATCAAAGAATTCCAACGGGATAGGAGGTACAGGAAAAAGAGTACGGTTAAACATATTTGCTACAACTTCTCTTATATACGGGCCAGTGTATCTTCCAACTTCTTTAGCTAAATTATTCTTGCTAACCTCGTCATTTATATCCAAGCCTTCATAAACAAAATCGACCTTAAAAATACAGTTTAAGGAAACATACAGTCTTGAATCACTGTCATCAAAGTTTTTTGTTTCCTCTTCGGTAAGTTTTTGTTCTAAAACAGCCATCTTGAACCACACATTAGTAGAATAAACATTTTTATCTTCAGAAAATTGAACTAGCTTATTCAAATTACTTTCGCCAATAATCGTTAGTTTGATGTTATCTGAATCATTAATAACTTCTTTATCCTCTATCGAAAATTGCTTTAGACTGATATTCGTAATCTCTTTTAACATCTTTATTCTCCTTATTTTTTTCTAATGTAGAAAAGTATGAATACGTACTTGTTTCTGGAAACGAAATAGATATATCATTCCATTTTTTATTATATATTTTGTTTAATTTAATAATATTCTTCGATAACGATGCGTAAATCTCATTCGTTATATCTAAAGTTTTTTCTACATCACGATCCTCCAAAGTAGATGTTTCGAAGTTTACTTTCCTTATAAAAACCCGAATAATTGCATCAATTTCTTGTTTTTTTAATCTTGTGAAAGTAGTGTCCTTTAAAACAGATTTTAATTGAAGATACTGATCACAGTTGAAATCTTTGTTTTCAAAACTCTCCTCAATAGATTTTAAATACATCTTATTGATTTCCAGTTTTTCTTCATTAATATCAGTTTGATCAATATATTTTTTTAAAAGTGATAGGTATTCAGAAAATTTTGAATCGAAAGCTTTCAATTGATTCACTTCATAAAGCTCGAATGTATTCATAATTCTCCCCTCTTCCAATTTAATACTAGTATCATGATATCAATCTGGAGAGCTTGATTCAAGTATTATACAAAAAATATGTACAACCCCACCTGAAACCGGCTGAGGAGTTTTTTACCGCTTCACTAAATCTGTTGTCTCCTCACCTGAATAGTTGTTACTTTTTATTCAACTTTAGTTGAATTAAGGTAACAGTAAAAAAGACAACTGCCTTCCCAAACAGTTGTCCTAGATAGAAGAGAGACTACTTCTGTTAAGCTAGTCTTGAAACTATTGTAGTCCTTTTTCTGAAAATGTAAATATAGTATTTTTTTATAGTTAGAATACACCCTTCTCATAGAGAGTTCAAATGCACAACTAAACGGAGCGGCACCTACCCACCAGCACACTTCCCCAAATGTCTGATCTCTGCCGCTCCGTCTATTCGTATCATGACGCTTCTATGTTAAATGAGTGATACTTGTAGGATATTATAAAATATACAACGGTTAAACTCAAATGATATGTACAACCCCACCCGGACGGATGGGGCTTGTTTGTGCTTAATACTTGAATCCTTTAATGTGTGTCTCAGGAATTCCTTTTTTCTTACCTTCCGCTTTAACCTCAGCTAAGACAGTTGCCGCATCTCGTGAATTGAAACCTTCACCAAGAACTCGAACGTCCCAGGTACCATAGCTGTTGGGCTGTCCGAAGGTTTGGTCATACAACAGGACATCACACAAGAATTTACGCATATAGATGTCAAATCCTTCTTTCTTACCTTCGAAAGCAGCTACAGGCATGTTACGAGCTTCAATCTTAATCGTAGGTTTGTCACCATCTACGATAGCAATGTTTTGCTGCATATAGCCTGGGTAATGAGTTTTCAACTCTTGCTTCAAACGGTTAATGCTGTGTTCGTATTTGTACTTGTTGTCGCAAGTAATAACAAGCGTATAACGCCCATCGGCTTGCTTGATTGCTTTAACCTGTTCTGTCGCTAACGTCCATGCGTAGCGAGACTGAATCAACGGAACCATATGCTTGGCTTGGTCATAGCTGATATTGTCAATCGCGATTCCATTTTTGTTTGCAGGCTTCGGAGGAACAACGGCAGGTCCAGATCCTGATTCCATTCTGTAAACATAGAATCCCATTGAATAAGGTAATGTGTTTTCATTATTAACTGAGACACCATTAGCGCTGTAATTGCAATGAATGACATTTGTTCCGTCAATAGCGATAACGATGTGTCCTGCAGCACCTCCACTAGAACCACGAAGTCCAAAGATGATTACATCTCCACGTTTCATGGCCCAAGACTGATTTTGCGCTACCAGTTTAAATCCATTTTGAACCAGCCAAGCGTGCATTGAATCAGTATTTAGTACCCATCCAGCATTGGTGGCTCCGCCTTTGCGCAACGAATCGTAGATCGCACCGCTGCAGTCTGCTGTGCCGTCTGTACCGATTCTACTGCCATACATAGAATATCTGGTTGCTCGGCGCATTAAATCGTACATATTATTGATTGCTGTTTCGATATTTACTACCATATTATTTTCCTCCTTTATTGACTTGATTGTAGATTCCACTTGCAACTGCACCGGCTACGATTCCAGCAAGCGAAAGCTCAGCTAGTGATCCGACACTTGGATAAACAAAAGACAGTAGACAACCGGTTAAAATTCCGATCACTACTGCCACTACTGATATCCATTTGCTAGGGATGATATCTGGTTTCTTAATCACCTCTACTAAGATAATTACTAAAGCACTCATTGAGATGCCAGTACCAAATATTGTGTTAATTACTTGCTCCATTTGTTTGTTCCCCTTTCATTTCTTCAAGTTCTTCTTTCAATTCTTTATTCTCATATTTCAGCAAAAGGTTCTCTTCCTTCAAACGATCTACTAATTCATCTTTTACTTTAAGCTCAGCCTTTAAAGAATCCATTTCTTTTTCAAGATGTCGTATTCTCCCCTCTAAAACACTAAATGCTTTTTCATCTTTAGTTAGCTTATTTTCTTCCGTCTTCCCCTTGTGATTAAGATAAGCTACCGCTAATGTCCCAACCGTTCCACCTCCTAAAAGGGCAGCGAGTAATGTCAATGCTTCATTCAAATACATCACCCCGCCTTATCGACAAAATAATAAATACAAACAACTCTAAGGTGAAAATCCACATCACGTTGGATTCGCCTTGAAGCTGTCTAACAAAACCTAAACTTGTTAATCCAAGAAGGACACCACTATGCAAGTAATACATCCATCTTTTTAAAGCAATTCGTTTTGAAAAAATCGCAAAAAATGAGACAGTGCCTAACATAAGACAAACAAGTCCAAGTTCACGACCAAAAAAAGCGATCTTATCTGCATAGACAGGGTCTAGCTCAAAGATCACTCCAAAGAGAGTTGCTGTAATTGAATGTATTGTCAAATTCCTATCATTTTTCATAATCCACCGTCTTCTCTATTTTTTACTTGAAGCATGAACCTGTCTCACCAGACACGATACCTTCAATCATTAAAATTTTATGTGGCTTGTCGCCTGCAACATCTTGGGAATCGCAATACTTTTTTGTGTTTGCTGTATTACTAAAGGCAAGAAAAACGCCCGCCTGTGCAGAATCTAGCGTGGGTGTACTGCTACCAGTAATTGACCAAATGAAATGATCAATTTTAACTGTTGTCTGATTGGGAAAACTCAGCCCGATTTCTTTGCCAGCTAATGCACCAGGTACAATTTTGTAACTATTATTTGAACTGATTTTGTCCATGATAACAGTCGTGGGAATACCACCTAAGCCGCCTTCTAGTGAGACACGCCCCACCACATGCTCAGTACCAAAAAGTAGATGCAAATCTAAATAATCAAAGGCATCTAACTTTTCAGTAATCGTTAATGATGGCAAGTCAAAAACATTTCTGTCTCCACTCCACAACTTCACCGTTCTAACCGATTGTTGTGTTTTTTCATCCAAGCAGCGAACAAGCTTCCATAGTCCACAGATAGCACAGATAATCGCTTTATCAACGTTCCACTGCCAGCTCAACAAACTATCTAGCCAACACTTATAGGCATCCACATCGCAAATGTCGAGAGTCATCAATGCATTATGAAGTGATCCTGTAGCTAGATCATTAAGAGATTTTAAATCATCGCAATCCGTATTAGAATGAGTTGCTGAGGGATGAATACCTTCATCATTCATAAGATTCTCGCAGATTTTATCAGTAATTGAAGTAAAGCAATAGTTAGGATCACCATTCCTAATATCGTTTAAAGGCGTAGCAACATCCATTGCTCGCATGTTGCAGCAATTTGAACCACCACCTTGTTTACAGTTAACACATGCCATTTAAAGACCTCCTATCCTACGCATAATCAATTTTCTTAACTCCCTCAATTCTGCTGATGATACATTCACCAACTTGTCCATTGCAGGCTGTTCCTTGGAAAAAGCGATCAATATTACCATTGGTTAGATTTGTCCAAACTAGGTTGGACTTACTAGGAACAACATTCAAAACATCCATAGCGGCATTTGTAGCTTTCAAACCAGCACTACCTTCTAATTTATTGGTACCACTGAAATCCATGCCTGAGTAAGTTGCTACATTAGCTGCATCATGCTGCAGGTATCCCGGCTGAATATCTACAGAATATTGGGCACCGCCGACATTAAAACTTACTCGAATAGCATCGAAGTTTAAAGCTGATTCAGACAAAGTTAAATTATTCCCAGCGTGACCTACGCCTCTCCAAATTTCTTTCGTCACTAAAGTCGAAAAACCACCAGGCAGCTTATTTTTGATTGCGTTAATTTGATTCTGTAAGCTTTTATCGGTATCTTTCAATTGATTAGTTACATTTATAATGTCACCTATATTTTGCCAGATCGAACTACTGTCGTTCCAAAGTTTGTTTATTTCGGTTTCGATGTTTACAATCTTTTGTTTGATATTCTTTATGTCATTTTCTATGATGTTAATTCGAGAAATGATGGCATTAATTGCTGCCCAGACCAAAGCGAACTCTTTCCAGATTTTATCAATCTCTTTCCAAAGGTCTTCTATTTCATCCCATAAATCATGAATGTTTTCCCAAAGTCCACAGATAGCGCAGATTATTGCCTTGTCAACGTTCCATTGCCAGCTTACTAAACTATCTAGCCAACATTTATATTCATCGACATCACAGATATTTAGAACCATCAGCGCGTTATGAAGCCTTGCTATCGCTAGGTCGTTTAAAGCCGATAAGTCTTCGCAATCCGTGTTCGAGTGAGTTGCTGATGGGTGTATACCCTCATCATTTTTCAAACTTTCGCAAATCGCGTTAGTAATTTCAATAAAACAGAACTCATCATCGCCATTCCTTATTTTTTCTAAAGGTGTCTGTTCATCCATTGAATTTAATGTGCAACAGCCCACTACAGATCCGCCACTACGTTTCTTACCGCAAGACGTACATGCCATATAAAGACCCCCTATAATTCATTTTCTGGAACTAAAGTAAATGTGAGCATCCCCAATGTATCAGTAAATTCCACTTCGTTTTCATTAGGTGCAACAAATGCTATTCGTGACGGAGCAAATTCTACTAAAGCATTAAGATCAACTGCTTCCTTAGTTGTCATGTTATTAACGTTCATTTTTTCCAAACGGAATGTCTTAAAGATTTTAGATAATACTGCATCAATTTCGGTATTGTCATAAATTTTTGTATTCGGGGAATACACAGCATTCACAACGACTAATTGAAGTTCAACAATTCCGTTTCTTTGTTTAACGGCCAAGTGCCCATCTCCACGATTTAGAGGGAACTTTTTATTGTAGGTTAGTCCTGTTTGGTTTGCATTATGAGCATCAATGATATCTGATAGTTTCAGGTTGGTTGAGTACTCAAACGTTAAGTAGTCAATATACAATGCAGATCCTATGGCAGCCGTTGACTTATCTGGATAGACCAGTATATCCACAAATCCGTCTTTATCAATTGTTCTTACAGCATTCGCTTGATCAAGTGGATAAGTTATCTCTCTTATCTCGTTTGTCGCATTGAATGGTTTCTGCGTAGAATAAACTGTATCATCCAACCAATAAGCAGTGTTCAACTTATTACCAGCCGGTGTCACACCACACCCCCAAACACTATACTTACACCCTGCAATAATTTTCTTCATCACTGCAATTTGACTAGCTAGATCAACAGCACCATAGGTTTCAAATACACCATTGTAGCGTCTTTTAAAGTCCTCAATAACATTAAATCTAATCAATGCAGCGGGGAACTGATCAGCTGTCCCTGCTGAAGAATAAGAAGATAACGTGTCATTATCCAATTTACTCACAGCGTTATAACGAGATTGCACTACTTCAGTTTTAAAAAGACTCGGCACTTGAAGATCATTAGCATATTGAACTCCTATCCAATGAGGTTTAACAACATGACTCCCTGAAACCTTCCCCTGAAAGTCCAAAATATTTGTTTGAGTCATTCCACTTCCAACGAAATCCGCAATAGGACTTTTTGCAGCTTCCGCAGCAATTTCTTCGACTACTGTTTTACCATTAATTTCAAGTTCAACTGTTAATGCAATGTCTCTGACTTCCACCCATGCAGGTATAATCCCGTCAGTTATTGCGCCAACATCAGGGTTCCCGTTTTTCCGAGAAGATACATATATTTTGTACCCTCCTTCAACAATCTGTCTCGGGTACGTACCAGTAAAAGTGACAGTTTTAGTTTGAAATTGAGTGGCATCAGGTGCTCCTGTCGATAACAACCATGTATTAGCATTGACTGTTTCTAAATGTAACAGATAATACCTCATTGAGTTAGCAGTATTCGTACTATTTAGCCCTCCCCCACGAGAAGAAGCAACTAACTTAACAGATTTTAAGATTGACAGATATTTATCAGTCTTTTCAGCGGAGTTAGTATTCTCAAACAGATGCGGATGCCGCTTTTCTAGTTCTGCAATAACAGGAAAATCAAACTGAAGTTCAGCCCCACGCCCAACCTGCAAAGTCTCAGCCCGTACATACTTCAATGGATCAGCAAGCGCAGCGTATTGATCAGAACTAAAAGGAACCATGCCTGCATTCTTAGTGAAATCACCTTCAATAAGCTTTAAATTGTAACCAACTAACTTATCTCTTGTCATTGCGCCACCATTCGAATCAACAGCTAGACGTACATAAGCAGTACCTGCAGGAATTGTCACAACTATTGGTCTGTATGAAGCACTAGAAGTATGAGTTGCGTCAGGAACTATCCATTTATCAGTTCTGTACATATATGTCTTGTTGTCTTGACTATCATAACAAGCAAGCACAATAAAGTTCGCTTTACCAGTTAAAATTGGTGAATACACGGAATATACTTTACCCGCCGTTACAGGAATTTTTACAGAACAAGCTCTGGTAGCATTAGCTTCTAAATCACTTTTATAGCTCCACCCTTGAAAGTATCCAAGTGTAGCATTTTCTGCTGAGAAAAGATTTTTAGATTCAGATAGAGTCTTAGGATTGTGTGGTGTTAAATCTGAATCAGACTGACTAGGTGTCCACTCGTCCATAGCAGCAAGAGAACCCTTAATAAGTTTAAATCCTCTAACTTTTGCTTTTGTTAAATCAGCAGGATTAGATTGCCGAGCGCACTTAGACCATGTTAAATACTTTATGTCATCAGTTATTACAATCTCACCTGAACTGATACCTGACATTCCCGGCATGATATAGTTCGTAGATATCTGCTTGACTGTCACATATTCTGAATTTCTTAGAAAAACCTTTGATAGTAATGGTGCTGTTCCTACATCATTAGATATTTCACTGCGCACCGCTATTGTGTCCCCAGCTTTTAATCCAAGTTGTTCTAAGGTATATGAGCCCGCAATTCCGCTATCCCATGTACTAACCTCGAAGCTTTCCCATTCATTAGTTGTATTATCAAACAGGTTCGGCTGCCCGTGGACAATGCCATACCACTCGGGCGCAGGCGTATATCCGGTATATTCACCTTTTTCAATTTTCATTTCAAAATCTAAAGGCTCATGATTCATGTTGCCCCACAGTGTATACTTCACCCTAGTTTCTTTACTCAAAACTAGTTTTCTTGTATAAAGTAACTCAAGCTCAAAATTGTTGATATTTCCAAAAGCATAAGCCGGTATAGAAACGTCATCTAAGTAACATGAGAATGTTGACGAGATACTTGGTTTTTTATATATAGTGAAAGACAACGTGTATTCACCAGCAGGTAATGTAATTTCAGAAATTGTCTTACTGTTCGTCACACCTTCGCCAATGATCCTACCTGTTGCACTATCAATTTTCCAAATACTGTTTGTAAATGAACCCATAAGGTTTTCGGTTCCGATCAAGTCCTTCACGAAAATGCTACCCGTCCCCTGCTCGCTGTCTACAAGTAATTGCTCACTGTAAAGTGTCGGCTTGGTTCCTGTGATAGTGTCTAAAACATTCACTGACGATTCATCCTTTGTGAATGCGCCAGTTTGTGACGCCGTTACTGAATGTGGGTTATCGTTTCTACTAGCATGAGTGTCCGTATATGACTTTGCTGCAGTCAACGTTCCAGTATCTTTGTTGTCAGCTTCCGCTTTGGTATAAGCACCTACTTGGCTAGCAGTTACGTTATGGGGATTTGATTTATTATTTTCGTGAGTCGATAATTCTTCCTTAGTTGCTGCGCCAATATCGGCTGGCGTAATATCGACACTCAGCGTACCGTCTTTTGATACAGCTAGTCCATTGCCTAAAAGAATGAATGGTTTGTTATCGATATATCCTTTCTGGTTTTCTTTAGCGCTCCAGTCAGGGATCGTGTAGCCAGAGAAATCTAGAAATATCCACTCATCGCAATCCCAAACATAAGCGCCAGTCCCATCACTAAGATAGAACATCGTGTCACATGTTTTTGCATGCTCTTTTGGGTCCCATTTATCGATAATCTTAAAAGTGCAAGCGTTATAGCGTTCTGGTGATACTTCGGTTTGTGCCGGATCACAACTTACAACTTTCATTCACTACTCACCACTATTCTCAATTTTATTTTTTTCAAAAAGACAGGCCATGCAGTTTTCAACTGGTAAGCCCAAAAATTTGGCGATTGTCACTGAAGCATTAACAGCTGTCTTTTCATATGTTTTGTCAGCATATTCTCTTAGTTCAGTATCTTGAATTGCTGCGGCCGCGTCCCGCATCTCAGCCATGCTCATCAGTTGATGTTTGAACATACAGGAATATTTGTCTTGCTGATCATTCTCAGCAACCTTAGCAGCAAGAGCTAAAGAAAGATTAGTTTTGGAGTAGCGTGCATCGCGGACCTTTTCTTTTAGCAACTCCACGTCTCTAATCTCGTCTAGGATAATATCTCTTGCTTGATCATCTGGTTCATTTTCTAAATCACGATTGAATGCACTTTTCAAACGATCTGCATGCGCCTCGGTTTCAGCATCGTTCATGATCGACCAAACAAGGTCTTCCAAGGCTCCTGTTTGAGCTAAATAATTAATCGGCATTATTGATCCCCCTCGTTCTTTTTCGAGCTATACTGCGAGCTTTTTCTCGTTTTCTTTTTTGTTCTAATGAGAAATCATACTCATAGTTAGCACTTTTTGCTTTCAACAATGAAATCACTCCTGCAGCATCGGTGGGATGCCTTTCTAAATGTGATTCGAGTTTTGTCGTATCTTTTTTCATTTAATCAAGCCCTCCTCGGTCAACGTGGTTATATTTGATGTAATAACTGATCTCACACTCGCAAAGCATGTTGCTATTCTGAGTTATTTGAATTTCTTTCAATCCAGGAGACAGAACAACTGACTGCTGCCATGGGTGTAAGTAATCTAGCAACCTCAAAACATCGAACGTATCATTTTGGCTTGGGTAGTATCCATATCCATTGACAAAAGAGCCATACTCCGCAATGATCGCATCTGTTAAATCAATACCCTGAATCGAAATTCTCAGCTTCGTTAATTCAAAATTGTGCTCCTTAATCTGCACACCTAGGTCAACTGTGTGATGGTGTGGATTTGGAGATACGCCGCTACCCGATACATTCAGTGAAGTATCTGAAGTCGTGACATTCTGCGCTATATTGGTAACAAATGGTCGGATGTGCAAGTTAAACGAATATTTCATAATATATTGCATATCGTTAGATATACGAAACGCGGTATAGATTCGATCTACACCGCGTAGCATTGTTTGGAAGTCCGCTTTGGCATCTGTTACAGTGTTTCTTCGTTGCAGCTGCCGCTGTTTTTCAACTAAACTTTGTCCTTCTTGCCTCTTGGCTAGAAAATTCAATACATCATCAATAGTTGCTGGCATCTCTATACAACTCCTTGCTCAGTGTGAGAACATTTGTCTCGACCAAATTATTGTCAAAGCTGGTTTCAATTTGAGTGATGTAGAAGTCGTCTGAAGCCTCATAAATCTTCTTACAATACCTACTGCAATGATCGAAAAGCTCAATGCTATTATGGTAATCGAAATAGACGCGATCCAATACGTTCAAATCGCAAGGTAGTTCCCCGATTCGAACTCTGATCACGTCTCTACGTCTTGCGCTTTTTAATTGTCCAACAGCTGCTTTATAGGCGATCATTGATTGTTTAGATCGCTCTTCGTCACTAATTGTATCCCCATTTTCTTCGAAGGGAGCAACATCGTTCATGCTTACAGTCTTTTCAATCAATTTTCCCTGCTCTAGGTTAATGCTAAACTCATCAAGTATAGCGAACTCTAAAGAATTACTCGAAGCAATCTTAGTAATGTTCGTATAATAATTCTTTTGCTCCTTATTCGCGGTTGAATTAAGAATGACGATTGGAAATCCTTTAACTATATCGTGCCCTTGTTGTTGCTGATCTAAGTAAGCTTCGCGCAACGTCAAACTTGCTTGAGAACTATCGGATTTTTCACCATAAACTGTAACTACGTTAAATACCTGGTCAAACTCTTTTGAGACAGTTACTTGATCGATGATCTTTAGATGACGTTCTGTCTGCCCATATTCAGAAATGATGTAATTTTTCTTTTCCCCGAAAGCACCGATTTCTAAATAACGATCATGTTTAGTTCCCACTCGCCACCACAAATTATCGGTTAACTCTACAGCCTTATTTAACGCCTCTAAGTGACTTTGCCGGCTAAAGGCATAATTAATCTTTTCTTTATGAGCTGCTGCATCAGCATCTACATACCACTCTGTAGAATGGAGAAACGGACTTTGGCAAAAGACATCAGGAAATGTCCGATTTTTTACAGTATAGTTATTGGGGATTTGACGATACTCCCATTCTGCTATCTTATGATCGAGTTCAATGTTTGCTGTTTCTGCATCCTTATCCAAAGTAATGGATTTTACAATTCCATCGAACATCTTTTTAAAGATAATTACTCTGCAATCCATATGACCATCAAATTTTTCGGCATTGTTAATCGGCACAGTAAAGGAACACGCTGGTACGCCATTAGGTTCGATGGTCCAACTGATTCCCCCGATGATATCTCTGACATACTCACTTTTTCCTTTTTTATCTGTACATACAATTATGAAATCATCATCATTGCAGTAATTGTGTCCGATATCCGACCTGGATGAACTATGAGGGAAAAAGATAACTTGAACATGCAGGACCTTTTTCTCTCCATCAGCTCTAACCCTGATTAATTGAATATAAAAAGGATTCTTTGACTCAAAATCGATACAAAAATCGAATCCTGACCACTCTACACCTTCGACGTTAGGATTTTGAGAAGCGATATCTTTACGACTCTTTAACTCGATTTCAACAGTTTTCATTAGTTTATCGTCTGTTGCATCAAATATTTCTAGCATTTCCTTTGCATTCCCATCAAGATGGGTAGCAGCTCGTTGGGTAGTTTCTGTCTCTAATACTTTCGTTTCAGCATTTCGGTTGCTGCTAGTACCAAAATCTAGGGCATTAACATCAATTGTTTGAGTGAAAGGTGTCCACCGATCAATTGGCCTTGCAGGTCGTTCCCAACTCATTAACCAAGCTGTCGTTAAATCACTAGGACTTGCAGCACCGGACCAGAACTGATCCCACGATCCATAGCCTACGCTAATCCATTGAGCTGTATTGCTCTTCGCATATTCTATTTGAAATTTAGCATTTTCATAGCTTCTAGTCATATGATTAGGAACATCGCCCCAATTGTAAGAATATGACCATTGGAAGTATCCTTTCCCCATCCCGTTGCCTTCAGCGGCGGATGGATCAAGAGCACTTTCTGCTAATGCATTTGCTGCAAGAGCTAGTGTTGTGTTCTTTGGAATTCCGAGCTGCGTACAAATAGACACGAAAAATTGTGCTCGTGATTGCATGCTGTTCCAATCAACGCTGCCAATAGCTCCGGCGTTACCTCCAGATCCACCATCATCAGACCCGCCAGTAGCTGCATTGGTTGGATCACTTGCGAAATGCCATCCTTTAAGACAAAGCTTATTTCCAATATAGCTATATTCTTCTAGCTCGCCAGAGTTGTCCATGTTCTCTTTCGTATTTTCCTCTGTTGCTGCATCTTCAGTAGGTGTTGGTTGCGCACCTCCAGCCAAACGGAAAACAGTTTGCGGAGGATTTGAATAAGAATGTATAGCCGCATAGTTATCAATAGATACGCCATTAGCTGAAAAGTTACAATGAATGACGTTGTCCTTGTCTACGAATATTCCAGTATGACCAGCGTTGCCTCCAGATTGACCTTCTATTCCCCACACAAAAATATCTCCGTAAGCATATGGAGGATTGACCTTGGAAAAACCAAGACTAGGTAAATCTCTGAACATGCTATCTGTGTTTCCGGGTGGGAGGTTTGCTCCACCAGCGTTCAAAGACGCATAGACAGCTCCTGAACAATCTGCCGTACCATCAGCCCCTGAACGGCTTCCTCCTTGCGAATAAGTGACGCCTTTACCCATTAAAGCCCTCATGTTTGAAATTGCAGTCTGCATATTAACCGTCATAGCGCAATCCCCCCAACAAAGACTTTGATTGTTTGTATCTCTTTCGTATCTAAGCCTGAAAGAATAACGTTATTTGTACCTTTTTTTACGCTCCAGGACACAATTCCGTTACTCGATCCAGTTACACCTATTTTTGGATCATTTGAACTACAATCGGGAGGCGTACATTCAGCATTACTAACACAATCTCCATGAAACTTTGAGATATCTAAATAGTCACAGTTGTTCTTCACAAGTCCTGCATTGATAATCGTCTCACCTATATAAGCTCCTTCGATAATCGACTGCTGGCCATTCCAATTTATTCCTAAATCAGTGAATTTACCACATATTTCAAGAACAACATCTTCAGTTTCGTAAAGTGTTTTTCCCTCGAATTGAAGAAAGGCGGTGTTTGAACCATATTCAGATTTTGTTTCAGCTGTCGCCGTTTGATCACAGCAAGAATAGCTGATCTTTTTGTTGTTGCCACAGTTGCCTATAACTTCGCTCAGTTCTCCTTTTGGAATATCGCATAGCCTATCGCCATGACAAGGTGGGCACCGCTTTATTGGTGCTAATTTGATATTGCATACGCAGCAATCACACAGCTCACGTTCTAGAGCTGCATAGCAGTCCGTCACATCGCATTGGTAATAATCATCAAAGTATGTTGCTGTATCATCTGCTATATGCCAAATACCTTCAGGTAAGTAGAAAGTTACTGTGAAACTTAAATAGCCACGTTTCTCATCGAATCCTTCGGAAATTGACAATACCTTAGCTAAAGACCATAGAAGAAAATCTCCTTGGACTGCCCACAATCTTCCAACAGAAAAAAAGTTATCAAGCACAAATTGCTCAATAACTTCTCTGTCTTCACAAGGGAATTTATTTTTGTCTACCATCACAGTAACATCGAATTGCTTTGAGTTAACTTTTCTTGGACCGCAACGTTCGGGACTGTAATCCCCGTGAGAGTTTGCGAAGGCATTCTTCGAATTTTTAAATTCTGTCAAGTTATCCGGCTGTTGATCAATGTATGCCGTATGGTTGAATACAAGCTCGTTAAACTGAACTAATTTCTTCATGCCATTCTGAACCTCCTGTTGGCAGCCAATACTGCATCCTGATTACCCGAAGTGTAAAGATTAAGATTCTGAGTATTGTTATTGTGATAAACGTTGTTCACCACGCTAGAAGTCGTGTGTGAGACACTCTGAGCCAATCCAGCAAATGTTCTAGAAATTTGACCACTACGCAATTTTTCTAAGAATGGCATCCCAACAGCATCAACAATCTTTTCAGGAATTACGTACTCCCCGTTAGCAAGCAATGGCTTTTCTGGTGAATCCTGTATTTCTGCTTTGTAGCCACTCTTTACAGAGATAAGGCCACCGCTAGCTTTAGTATCTTTGCTTGTTTTAGACTTTTTCTTAGACGTCGATTTCTTCGTTTCGGTAGTAACTAGGTCTACATCTATTTTAGTAGAATAGCTTTCTGCTAGAGCATTTTCAATAGCCGTTCGGATTGTATCACCAATGTTTAAAGTGTTTTTCATACTACTATTTATTGCCTCAGCGATTCTAGTTCCCGCTGTATTTGCTCCATCAGTAGAAAGATTTTTTAATTCATCAGAGAGAATACTTTTTAAATTTAATTTGTTTTTAAAACCCTTGTTTAATTCCTCGGCTAGTTTTTGCCCCAACTTATTAAATTCTGGAGGAAATTTCTGAGTTAGATTTACAACGATCTGATCTAGAGCCGCTGACAGTCCGCTCAAATTATTAACAATGTCGTCAGTTGCAAAACTAGAAATACTATCAATCGCATTCTTTATTATTTGGATTTGTTCTTGTAATGAATCTTCAGTCAACCCGAGTTTCTGAATTTTTACAAGTACATCACCGATCGATTTTAATTCTCCAAATAATGCAATCGCAGTTGCTAAAGAACCGGCTTTGATTCCTCCTGACAAAAAGTTCTTAATAGATTCAGCAAGTGATCCAGAGCTAATACTTTTTACTAATTCTTTGATAGTCTTGATATTACTCTCTATCTTCTTCTTGTCTAATTCGATGTCTTGCAACGCTTCTAACTCTTTTGCAATGACAAGGAATTCTGCAATGATACCAATATCAATGAGATTGCTCAATAGGTCATGGACTTTGTTTATTAGGTCATTGATACTAGTGCCTTGGTCAAATAAGTCCAGATAAAATAAGCATTCTTGAATAGCTTTGACATTTGTCATTATTTTCTCTTTATTTAATTCTATATCTTGCAAGGCGCGTAACTCTAACCCGATAGCCAGCATAGTTCCTATCACAGCTAAATTGATCACTTGTGTTATCAGATTCGAAATTTGCTCAATAAGAGATTGGTCAACTGTCAACGAGGTAGCAGCCTGCAGCGTTTCGGTAATAGCTTCTAAATTCCTCTTAATTGCTTCCTTATCTATTTCAAGGTTGCCTAAATACGATACTGCCGTTGCTACCAATGCTAAAGTTCCAGCTATACCGATAAGAGCTACCAGGCCGGCTGCTAATGCTGCTGCACCTATTCCTGTACTCATAAAAGCTCCTACTGCTAAGGCTAAAACTCCCATTTCGGCAATTGACAAAGCAATCTGTCCAATCTTGGCCTGCATTGAACCGAAGTCTGAATCAATTTTAGCCACTTGTTGCAACGCCTTAGCTGCAAGCCAAATATCGGCAGATATTAATGCTATTGTAGCTAGTCCGCTTATAAGTAGGTCAGGTTTCTTTTCTGCAATGAAACCAACAGCAGCAGCAAGAATGCCCATTCCTATTACAGCTTCAGCGATTGCTAACAATTTAGGTTGTAGGTCCCCTAAATCACCTACTTGTTGAACTTGTTGCAAGGCTTTAGCTGCAAAGTATATATTTGCGGATATCCCAGCAATCGTAAGCATTTTCAAACCCAAGCTTTTGAGATCTTCGATTCCTACGGCTTTGAATTCTTTTGTTGATTTTCCAAAACTTCCAAGACCTTTAAAACTTGGCAATTTCAAGCCCAAACCACTCGCAAAACTAATCCCTTTAAATACAAGACTTGCTGATTTCAACCCAAGAGCCAGCTTTAGTAAGTTAGGAATTACTGAACCTACCCAAGAAAGATCTGGTTTCTTGCCTTCTGTTGATTTAGAAAGCATTTCAAATACTTTCTTGATGATATCAGTAAAAGGTGCCATTCCTTCAACAAAGTTTTTAGTAAAGTCCTCTCCAAAGATTGAATTAAGACTTTCTTCTAAAATTTTCCTTATATCCTCTATTACAGGCTTCAACTTAGGCGGTAATTCCTTCACTAATTTCTTGACTCCTTCAATAATTTTAGGAGTCATTTCCTTTAGCTTACTATCTAAATTTTCTAAGTATATCGGAACTGATTCAGCTAAACCTTCGGTATTTCCAGTAGCTAGGAAATCATTCCAAGCTGCTTTCATCATTTTAGAAGAACCTTCGTAGGTTGTTGCTGCTTCTTTAGCTGTAGTACCAGATATGTTCATCGCTTGTTGAGCGTTATGGATAGATTCAATCAACAAGGGAAATGTAACTTCGGCCATGTCAGTTACTTCGTGATCTAATCCTCCGTAAGTATTAATCAGTTGCTTAGCGCCTTCTTGAGTCCCTCCAAAACCTAGTTTGAGATTGTCCAGCATAGTGTAGTTACCTTTGGCAAAGCCTTCATAAGCATTCTGTACTAAGTTAGCGTTTGTCCCGAAAGTATTTACATTATCTGACATATCGATCAAAGCTTTGTCAACGTACTCCGCTGCTTTTTCTTGATCTCCTCCTAAACTTGAGATCAGACTAGCTGAAAAAGAAGTCGCTTGTTCCAAATATTCATTTTTACTAACCCCGGCAGTTCTAAATGCTGAATCAGAGTTTTTTACAACTGCATTAGCAGAATCTCCAAATAGCTTTTCTACCCCGCCTAAATTTTGCTCTAAGTCACTAGCAGCATTTACTGCTTCTTTAAGGATGCCAACTCCTGCTGCCATTCCAGAAAAGCTTATAGCACCTATGGCTTTGACAACTCCTATGACTTTTGAAGACAAATTATCTAAACCGTCACCAATTTGCCCACTCATTTCCCCGATATCAATTTCAACCTTTTGACCATTGATACGATCAATTTCTTGCTCAACTTTATACAATTCTGCGTTGGCTGTTCTAATCGGTTGGATTTCTGCGTCTACTTCCAATTTTTGACGACTTAAACTAGCAATACGTTGATCAATATTTTTAAGTTCTTTGTCTGCATCTTCAACATTTTTCATGCCAAGCTTTATTTCTGTCTTTTGCTGCCGTAATTCCCGCATCTCTGCAGCTATTCTTTGAGATTTATCTCTAAGCTTATCAAGTTGAGAGCTATCAACTTGAAGTTGATTCTTTTTATCGGTCAGTTCCTTCATTGTTCTTTGCGCTTTAGTTAGCTGTCCATAAAAATCTTTTAGGTTTGATTTTACATTGATCGAAAACTGACCTACACCTGACGCTGCCATGGCTCCTCCTTTCCGCTCCTAGTAATAATGAAGGCTATTTTTTATTTTCTGAGATAAATTCTAATTCTTTAGCTAACTTATCAGCTTTTGAATTAATCCAAGGATTATCTTGAAAAATAAGACTTAATAAATCCATATTCGGAAGAGTTGCTATTGAGTTAAGTTCCAACCCAAACATTCCTGCAATAATTTCTTTTAGAGGTGCTTCAATAAGAGCCATCAATTTTAACCATGGCCCTACTGTATTATCCAGCTCGCTTGTTACCTTTTCGATTTCTTCGAAGTTGTCACCAAGTTTTCCTGCAGCTTCCAGAAGATTAGCTTTTTCTTTTTCATTTAGCTCACGAGACTTCGCTTTGATTTCTATTAATTTATCCGAACCTTTCTCAAAAACGACAACCGTAAACCCTGCTTTTTTAGCTTCTTCTGTTTTCGCCTGTGCTAATTGTTCTTCAAGCACTTTAATTTTGTCCGTCATAATGGATAATCTCCTTTATTTTTTCATTCTGTCTAGTGTGTCTTGGATAAAATTGTGTGGTTTGTTACCAGGGTGTCGTACTAATTTGGCATAGTAATCTTTGCCCCCAACTTTCCAATGAAGCGCCTTGCCGTTCTTAGCGCGAATTATGTGCGGTTTAGAACCATAATAGTAATACGGCACGTAATTGACATTGCCAACATTTCTTTCGTCGTTAACTAGCTTTCCTTCGTTAACCCCAACCAAATAATTGTGATCATCTACCTTTTCTACTTCTACAGCATCAGCGAGCGCTCCAGTATCCTTATTGATGACATCTTTCATTATTTTTTCTGCTTCCTTGGCTCTTCGTTCGGTTTCTTCTGCAACACTTTCCCACATCGCTCCGAAAACATCTCCGCCAAATGGATTAGTCACTTTTACCACCATCCTTTTTGTAATAAAAAAAGACCTTCGAAAAGGTCTTTAATAAACTATTTAACTAGCAAAATTTACCGAATATATATACTCTCCAAGGATTTCTACATCTAAACCCTCACTTGGATCATATACCCATGAACGTAGGAAAACATCTCTACTCTCAGGGACAAACAAGACTTTCTCGTCCTCTCTCCGCGCTCTAAAGAGCATCCGCTTATTTTCAATACGTACCGCAACTATATTTCCATCTTGCCATTCGTTCGTTTGATGAACGATTGCTAACGATCCAGGTAGGACGACACGGTTCATTTCTACACCTTCAACTTTAAAAGCAAATAAGTTTTCTAGTCCGTATTCATCAGCAATTAATGGTTGGATCAGCAACTCATTGACTGATTCAATACAATTCATATCTTTCACCTCATTAAGTTTTCTGCTATAATGAGATTAAATAGCGGCCAAACTATTTAATCTCGTACGTAAAGCGTTCCAGCGCTTTGCGTATTTTTTTATATAATTCTTTATTGTTCATCAATGTCCATCAAAGCGATTATTCCACGTTTTTCTAATAGCTCATGGATAAACAATCTGCCTTTCTGTGTCCATTTTGTTTGCATTTGCACATCAGGCATACCGTTACTTCTAACGATATTTATAGTATCAGACTTTGTATAACCATTATTCATATAGTTCCGGTAAAGAATCCATTGATTGTTTACTTTTCTCTGAACTCGTTCTTCCCGAAGTATTTTGTTTAACTTCTGTGCAGAGATACCGTAGTCAGCAGCAATTTGCGTGACTGTAACTGTCTTTTTCGAAGAAAGAATCTTATCCAAATAATTTACCTTTGGTTCATACTCAGCTATTCGTTGCGCCTGTATCTCATTTTCGGCTTTAAGTTTTTCGTTTTCTTCCGCTTGGTCTGCTGCCAGTCTTAAAGCCTCTGCATAATTCTGTGGAATTTGAAACTGGATAACAGTTTGTCGCTCTTTTTGCTCCATTTGATTGAATAGTTGAACATAATATGCTGTGAATTGAGTTCCTTTTTTACCTGTCATTTTGTTAGCAATCATTTCACACCCTTGCTTGGTACATTCATAGCACTTATAGCTTTTGCCTGTCCCAGCTTTATAGGTAGATTCAATAAAGAAATCATCAGAACGCAAATCTGCGTTTTGATCAATATATGATATATAGGTGTCTATATCTCTAACTAAATCTGAATGTCTTTTTTCAACTTTATCCGCTACTTCCCTACTATTAATCGTTCTTTCAAGTAATTGAATCATTTTTCTTCCTCACTTTCTTCATATATTAATGTCCAGTCAATTTTTAAAACTTGACCAAGTTTTTTTGCAACTGAAACGCTTGGAGTTCGTGTACCAGTCTCAATTAAACTATAATAAGCTCGTTCAATCTCCGCAAAATCAGCCACTTGTTTTTGAGTGAATTTCATTTTTTTCCTCGCTTCAAGAAGGTTCACATCACCACTCCTTTCTTAATGTATCTAACTGTTACATTTTCATCATATAGTATCGATATGAGTCTGTCAATGCTTTTTGTATCTTTCAGATACTTTTTTTAAAAAGGGTTTTGTGATACTCTTTTACTTAAGGAGAAGAATGATGAATAATTTACCTTTTAGATTAAAAATGCTACGAAAAAGCTTTAAAATGACGCAAGCAGAAGTTGCTCAGAAAATAGGGGTTACTAGACCTGCTTACACATCTTATGAGACTGGAAAACGCGAACCGGCATATGAAAATTTGATATCGCTCGCAGAATTATTCGAAGTTTCTACTGATTACTTGCTAGGTAAACAAAGTAGCAACGTTGCCATTGAAAAAAAACTTCGTGAAAAAACTGATGCTATAGCTATCCATATTGGTGATGAGATCACCGACGAAGAAATGAAAGAAATTTTAACTTTCATTGACTTTATAAAGCATAGAGACGGTGATAGAAGTAATTAGAAGCTGAACTCAGTCGAGTAAAGCTTTTTTATTTTCTTCTTCCTCTCCAATCTCTTCAAAATAAAAAGCCTGTTTACGAGGTGGTTTTGGCTTAGGCGCATTTTTCTGGCTATATTTCCAATTTAAGAAGGAATCTAACGAACGGTCATTAGCAAGCTTTGCGAACGTAACAATTAGTTCAGCAGTAGACCAATTTTCAATTACCTCAAATGGTCTTAATTTAAACTCCTTAGCAATCTCGTACGCAATGTTTATATACGGGTCTTGGAATTGAGTACCATCCAGACCATCCACGATCGATTGGTAATCCACATTAGTTATTTGTTCTTTATCCTTCGTTACGTTATAAAGCGCCTCGTTAACTAACTGCGGATTGTCCTTTAAAAAAGCTATTGCTAAATCGTGTGAATAAGCTACGTTTTCGCAGAAATACTTGCTTAGAACTTCTGAGAATTGGAATTCTAAAAAAACGGTAACTTCTTCATCTTCGAAACTCAATTCTTCAGAATCACTCATAGCGTCTACTAAAATAATGAAGTTCATCAGGGAAAGTAAAGTATCACTATGATTCTTTGCTGTTAACTTGCAGCTTCCCAGCTCTCCATAATCAAAGTTTGCTGTAGCCGCTTTGTCAGATATCCCTACGAGAGAATAGCTACCATCCTCATTTTCCGAGATAAAAGGCGGTGCATCTTTATGAAATTGTGTTAAAAATCCAATCAAATCGTTCATACTTTTATCCCCAAAAATAAGGGCAACCCACGATAGGTTGCCCAGTTTTTTTATTTCCGTTGGTCAATTTTAATGATTGTTCCGTACTTTCCGTATGAGTCTTTCGCCATCGAGTAAGTAACAGTAAAAGTTCCCGCTGCATTTGTCCAAGTAAATGGTAAAGCTGTCAGCATTACGTTATCTGCCTTAATGACATATTCATCGCCGCAGATTGGAGTTACCATTTCCATTTGATAATGTTGCTTGTTAAGGTCTTCTGTCGTGATGTCCCAAGCAGTTCCTTCAATCCAGATAGGATATGCCACAACTACTTCAGTATCTGCATAGGCTTTTGACATGTAGACTTTATTACCTTTGCGGAAGAACTGTTCTTCTGGCAGGTCAATCGTTGTTGTATCATTATCAATGTCAACGTGATAAAGCGTGTCAAATTCACAATTTTGCGGTTGAACAAGTAATCTCGGACATTTGATATCAGCTAATTCAGGAATCGTAAATGATGCGTAGTCAATTCCATTCAAAGAAACCTCTTTAGCCGTGAATCTATCCCTAGTTTGAACAAGGTGCTCAGAGTTCTTTTGACGCTTGGTAATATTATGGAAATCAGCAAGCTCCCCGATGATGTTCGTTGCCGTTAGTGAACGCTCGATAGTCGTAGCCGTTTCATCATATTCGGGAATATCACATAAGTTTTCAGTCAAAGTTAATGCTGGATCACCAGAAAAATCGGATACGCAAGTAAAACCGATCGTCTGATCCTTAACCAATCCAAAGATGTCATCAAACAACTCAACTGTAGATAATTGGTATGGTTCTGTTTGTACAGCACTAATCATTAACTTAATCGCACCATTGTCTGCTACCCATCCACCAGAAACGACTTCGTCTGGATTAAATAGCTCTACAACAATTGCATTCCATCCGGTTTCCTCCAGGGCTACATTGAATTTATTTGCTCCTGTTCCTGTCATATTCATAACAGACAAATCGAATGAATCACCTTTGTTTCCATTTACGAAGACGCGCATATAACCATACTGGAAGTCTTCTCCATTTGCTTTGATTTCAGTCGTTACGGCTGATGCAGCCTCAGCTGGTGTAACAAACAATGTACCAGTCATATCGCATTTATCGAGTCCACAAATTTTTTCGTCAGGCTTATCGGCGTAGTTGTAAGAATACAAAATACTTGCTTTCTCAGCCTCCGAGTTTTTGAATCCGTAGATATTGCATCGATTTGGATCACGAAGCTTATAAAAATAAGCCACCGAATCAGTCGGCAGCTTACCAATAGGACAGGATTTAAAATTCGGTTTACAGTTTTCTAATAATGTTCCCACGTCGCTATTTCCCCTCCATTTCTTTCTTCTTGGCTTGTTTTACGGCAAAACTCTTTTGATGTGTCATGCTACCACGTTGGGCACGAGCTTCAAGCTTTTGCGCGTAGGTCAAATCAGTTTTACTTTTCTTTGTTTTTACTTCTACAGCTTTGTTTTCAGCCATTTCTTCACTCCTTATTTCTTTTTAAATAATCCGGTTGCCATAAAAAGTGGGAAGTCATCAAGAGAAACTTCTTGAGGCTTACCGACTTCCCATAAGCGCCCGAATATTTTCTTACGAGTCGTATGAACGTTGACAGGTTTCCCACCACATTGTTTGCAGACTTTACCTTCTTCGTTTTCACCTAAATATTCGATCGTGATCAAACAACCACCGTCCAATCTTTTAATGATTTCAATAAGCAGAGCGAGTACTCATCGATGACTGATTGAAAATACTTAATCGCTAGATATTTAATTGTTGCTGATAAGTCCTTCGTCCCCTCAACTTCTACAATCGCCACGCTGTCAGCTGCTCCGCAACTAGCACATTCGATCTCTTCAAGATCCATATAAACTTTAGTAATTGCACAAAACCAGCGACAAAGTTCAGGCGGAATTCCATCCGTGCCAACAGTATAGTCAATGATGACGTCGTAATTCTTACATCGATTACAGCAGTCAATTACATCAGACAAATCAATCATCAAATCATGAGTATAATCATCGAAAACATTGTCGACTTGCATCTCCTGCAGTTCTAATCCTAACCATGACCGGACTTTGACTTTGATTGTGTCTTTTTGGACCCAGTTCTCTGGGAGGTTGACCCTCAAAATGTTCGGGCAGCAACCTCCACATTGATCAGAAACTGGAACTCTAAGGTTAATATCATGATCATCTATCCAATTGCCACATGTCAGATTTCCCCAATCCTTCAGGGCTGTAATGACTGCTTGTTCCCATTGCTCTTCAGAAGCACATTCAAAGCATTTGCAGCATTCTTTAACCTGTTGGACATATAAATCTAAAGCAGTTGCAGATTCTAACTCTTCGGTATTTCCTTTCATAACGAATCACACTAGGCGATAAAAGGAGCGTAGGAATTAATATTAATCATTCCTTCAATTCCTTGATACATTTCAGGATCGCAACCAGCAGAAATACCTGTGATTTTAAGTAGAGCATTGGCGTCAGTAGCCACTACTCCACCAAAGTTCGTCAAACGATCGCAAGCAGTCCAGCAGTCAGGATATGCAGTTGCGCTCTCATTAAAATGCACAAATGGTGAAGTTTTCTTTTCCCATTCTTGGAGAATAAAGTTCCCAGGCATATCCAAAGGTACTCCTGAGAAGATACCAACCGTCGGAGGTACTAGGTAGATGTCACCATCTAAAGTATCAGGATCAACGTATACTAAATCAGATTCAATGATTGGCAAGCTGTTGAAATAATATTTTTTAACAGGCATCTGAAAACCATTAACAGTTTCAGTTGATTCTGTAACCGTCCAACCCGTTGGATATTTACCATCACGCTTCTCGATAACTTCTTGTTGAATAGCAGCATACGCAGTACGTGATGCTAAGAAAAAGCCCCCTGCGAATACGCGAGAGCCGATAATATTCATTCGGCACAGGACTTGGTTAAATGCTTCGATAATTCCTACTGAACCTGAAATAGGTAATACATCTGGACGTGCGTACACTTGGGCTAGACCGGAGAATCGTTTGACGATATTCCCATTTTGCTCAACGGATAATAAACCATTGATAAACGTCAACATATTTAACGTAATAAATTGGCCAATTAAACTTAATTGTTCGAATTGAGCCAAAGTAGGTAAAGAACTTTTTGGAATGCCCTCACTAATTAACATTTGTTTGTACGCCGCGTAAACAGCAGATGAAGTGCTCGCGCCACTTACGGCAGCAACCATTCGATTCAATTCTTTTTCACACTTCTCAATGCAAATTGCTTTCAAAATTGTTTCATCTTGGCATACCTGTAAATCACCCGCAATAACGCAGCAATCATCAGGGTTTGAAGTCATGGCAGAGAAAGACATTTTAGGGATATTTTTTAGTGTTAAATTCCCGTCTGCATCTTCACCATAGATCGGTACATTTTCACCAGCAATGGACGCGTCTCGCATAGCTCTTAATTGCCGCGATAGCGCCGTATTCATCAGGGCTGCAAACCCTGCATCAGATTCAACAATGGACGTAAAAAGAGCTTGGGCAAGATTATTCCCAAGCTTTCCACCTACAATTAAATTTTCGATAGACAGAGCTTCTAAATCCGACTTGACTACCGTTGCTCCATTTTCTTGTGTAATATTCTTATACATTCTAATCGGTTTCACAGTCATTCTCCTTAATATTTAGATTCTACCTGCATGTAAGCAGGCACTTGATTATTTTGTTTCACCGCTACTGTTTTAGTGGTGTCAATTACCGCTGACTCTTCTTTTTCTACTTTAGCTTCTCCTGGTTCAGGGTCAACGGTTGTTTCGATTTCATCGTCCTCTTCAGTCTCCGGTTCAATCGTTTCTTCCGGCTCAACAACTTCCTTTGGTTCTGAAACAAGTTCCGAAGTTTCTTCAGCCTCAGCCTTTAATTTATCGACGTCAGCTTTCATAGTAGCTAATTCAGCTTCTAATCTTGCTTCCTCAGCTTGTTCCTCTAGTTGAGCTTTTTGAGCTTTTAATTCATCAATTTCTGCTTGTAAATCATCTTTTTTTGCCATATTGTCCTCGCTTCCTAAAATTATGATCGTTTGATCATCATCTTCTTCATCATTATTTGGATCAACTACGCCATCGAAGACTACCGCCTCATCAGAATTCACGATGCCATTTTCTTCCATTTCTTTCACGTTAAACCACGATTCTGCATTGATCAGCTCTTCTAGGTTTTCAATGCTTGCGCGCTCTTCATAGATCTCTTGAAGACTGCCTTGCATCTTATCTAAAATTTCTGCTTCTTTTCGCATCTCACTTGCATCTCCCCAAGCTATTCCGCTTGGCTTATGAATCATAAAAAGTGTACCACTCATCGCTATACGTTTATCTCCTGCTAGAAAGAGAATTGATCCCATACTTGCTGCCATTCCAGTTAAAACAGTCGTGATGTTCCTGCCTGAAGCTCTTAGCAAATTATAAATTTCTAATCCTTCAACTACATAACCTCCTGGGCTATTTAGAAATAAAGTGATATCTTTATCATCGTGTTCATCTAAAAAATCTGAAACACTGTCGGCAGTTATGTCCCATCCTACTACGCCAGATAATCTCAATTTAATCATTTAGGACCTCCAGCAAAGCAATCGATTCATATTTAGCTTGTCCGCAACATTTGGTTTTAGTTGCTTCAGTCTTCACTTTGACTTGTTCATTTTTTAATGCATCATAATCTACCTGAGAAAGTACATATTGAACGCCTTTTAGCAATTTAGAGTAGCTTTGGTCAGCAAGCTTAACGATACGCCAATTGGTCGCTAATCGATCGGTTACCCGAACTTCTACGCCTTTTTCACTGCCAGGATATTCAGGAGACTGTTCCCTAATCATTGCACGCTCGCCTACTGTAAGCTGACTGTAGTCTCTGCCCTTAAGATATGAAACATCATCAACTTTTTTAGTCTCTGTTCGCTCAATCTTAATAGCAGATTTTACTTTTTCTGCAATACTAGTTGGCTGCTCACTTAGAATGTGCACTTCCGAATCACCTTCTTGATCAACTTGTACAGTTTCTGCAAGTAGAAGATAATCTGCTTTTACTTTTGCGTCTTTGTAATCAACGTTGTTTTCATCGAGGAAAACTTTGAGTTGATCCACTGTCATTTTAATAAAATCCATCGTTCAACCTCCTCTACGGCTCTGGATCAGGCTCAGGATTTTCTGGGCAGTGTCCATAGTTGTCACAGTTTGGTTTTGGTGCAAGAGGTGTAGCTGTCGGATCAATAGTCAACTCAACGAATTGGGATGAACGATTAGTAACGCCAAATTCTTTAGTTCCATCGCTTGAAACAAAAAAATTCATGCCATCATTCTTTAATAATGCACGTAAATTTTTAGCGTCTTCGTTAGTAGTGAATGTAGTTTTTTCCCCGTTGGAATGAAGTACTGCTTGTGTGTATTTAGCCAAAGTATTTTACCCCTTTCTTTGTAATTGCTTCTAAGATCTGTTCAATTTCTTTGATTGGTACTGTTTGATTGAATTGAGATATAATCTCTTTTTCCGAAATCTGAACAATTTCAATAAAGTTCCACTTAGAACTTAGAAGGCTTTTTTCTTTTTTTACTCTTAATGCTTTATAAAATCGCTTAGGCAGAAACCCTGTATGGATTTCATTTGAAACCCCAGAATCAACAATGATATCCATTGAATCATCTTCATTAACGCGAGCAACATTTTGATATCGAACTTCCGGATAAAATGTAGAAATCTTGCTTAATTCTGCAATTTGTTTCTTCTCGTACTTAACTTTTTGGAGATTCTTTTTTTGGATTTTGTCGAATTCCTCAATAGGTATCGCAATTCCGTTCCCATTTTTCGATTTTAGTGCTAACATTGGTTTCGCTCCTTCCGCCCAGTTTCACGACGTGTGGCAGGTCAATTTATCAATCTTTATTAGCAACCGTATCTTCCATATATCCCGCATTAACTTCGCTGTAATCCTTAAATCTTAAATAATACTCATCTCCACATAATTTTTTAGCAATCTTACTTAATGCGTTGGCAGTATCTGACTTAATCGGCGTAAGTGTGTTTGCTCTAGCCTCTTTAAGTAAAGCCTCTTTGCTGACATTTCCTGCTTCATCACCAAGGCCAGCAAGTAACATCGGAAAATTGAAAACTGAGGTGATAATGTCGTCTTGATTCTCCCAAATGAATTGATAATCCTTAACAGTAGTAACCGGGGAAACCTGTTTTACTTCTTTGTAGGTTTCATCAAGTATGACAACATTCGAATCATCTACTTTATTCTTCTTTATGAGATTAGCCACATGCTCTCTCATTTTTTCGATCGCTTCGTTTACTGTATCCTTTACTCTTTTTGCCACCACTGATACAGGGCTCCCTTTTGAAGCGCTTGTAAGCAAAAAAATGTCTCCATAATCCCGTTTAGTTGTGCTGTCGTAAATCTTCCGATTGATCTCTAATAAAATTTGAAGCTGTTTTAAATCTGAGTTCAGCGCATAACTATCTGACTTGAATTTGATAATATTATTTGGAGATATAATGTACCCGCCTTCTTGCTTAATAAAGCCTGTACTGTCGAATTCAAGTTTGGGCGGAACATAGACTTCTCCGACCGTATAATATTCAATCTTGTCAATGATTGGATCTTTGTCGTTTTCTTGGTACGCAGTAATTTTAGACTGGTCAAGCGCATAAGCATCTTTTCCATCAAAAAATAAATAGCCCTCTCCGAAAATCTCCTTTTCTTTGAGCGCCTTCTTTATTTCGTATAAGTTAGTGTTACCATTTGCGTTAGTTGAATAAAGAAACGTGCTAAACTTCTCCGTTTCAGTCTCCGATACTTCCGATTCAGCAGCGACTTCTAAATCAGTACCGAAAATTGCATTAACTTTTTCATTAAGCACATATCTAAACTTTGGTATTTCTTTGAATAGTCGATCAAATTCATCACGACTAGCTTCATGTTCGATCATTTCTAAGATGTAGTTTTCACACTCGCCATGACAGCCGCGTTTTTCACATTGTGGACATACAGGATTACTTACCAAATTATCACCCCTTTCACTATAGATTCATTATTTCATAGACAGCTTGGATAGCTAAAACAAAACTATCTGCTTCATCCGGCGACTTGCCGATCCGCTGCTTAATAATGTCCTTAGGAATAACTTTAATTTTCTTCGCGTCCATTTCAAACTCAGTTGCATTAAGCTGCCGTTCAAGTTCTGACTTGTCACAATAAGCGATTACTCGTTTTGATTTAAGTTGATCGCTAGCATTGGTGTACATTTCTGCACGCCTATTGATCGCTAGAACCGCTTTTCCTTTCGCGTGGTCAGAAACCTTCGAACCAAAGTTAATCGGCTCAGTGATGATCTCAGGTGCGTTTACGATCAGATAATCGATAATGTGCTGTCCTTGCATCGGATCGACATACACGGCATTAGCATTGATCGATCTTGCGAAGTTTGCTATATCGTCGCCTACCTTTTGAGAGGTATAACCATCAATCCAGACATCGTCAAATGTTTCAAAGCCCAATAGTTTGATCTTTAGGGTAGCTTTGTTATATGCAACTGCACAAGCTATCGTACTATCCTTTCCTTTAGTAGCCGCATCAATGCCAATAAAGATGTAATCATCTTCGCCAAGGTCAAGCTCTTGATCAGCCGGAATGAGGCTTGGAAAATCAGTTTCCACATCTTTCGGGACAATCCCAAGGTAGTTCCAACTATACCAAGCTGGATCAGCCTCTTTTGTCGCTTCTATCTTTTCAAGCATTTGTGTTGGTAGCAAATTCTTACCTGTATCATCATCAAGATAAGTTGTATGAATTCGTTCAGCGTTCAATCTGTCTAAGTACTCAAATACCCAGTGATGACGGCTTCTTGGTGGGTTAAAACTATAAACTGTCTTAATTCTTTCACCTTTAATTGAGTGGCGCATGAACGTATCGAGCGTCGGATCGACACTCTCTTGACTCTGAAACTGATCGAATTCTTCAAACCATAGCCATGCGATATTATCGATCGCGTTAGCCTTTTTACCCTCTTGCTTATTTAACCCATAAAACTTAATGACAGAATCATTCTGCAAAAACCTAATTTCCAAAGGCTGATACCTAATTTTAAATAGGTTTTTGATTCCCAAATCTTCCGTAACTGTTTCAAACTGTTTGTGCACACCGTCACGTATCTCTTCCTTTTTCTGCATGAAAACAACAGCATTTGCTTGTTGCCCTCTCTCTGCATGAATCAGAATATCCATAATGATCGCTAAGCATATGTCATATGATTTGAAACTTGCACGACCGCCCGAAAGAACAAAGGTATCTATATCATTTTTGCCTGCTATTCGATCAAATAACGGTTTGTGCTTGCTGATCGCATCTCTTGAACTACTGAATCCTAAACTCATAGCTCAATCTTGAACGTCACTGGTTCTCCATCCTTTCCCGAGTACTCAACTTTATCCGCCGATTTAAACCCAGCTCGATCCAGCAAATCCTTAGCAGCTGCAAGCCTGTCGCTGTCTTTTGACATCGGGTCGCTCATGACCTCATACAACACTTTTCTAGCCTCTAAAGCGTCAAAAGTAAATTCATCCCACAAAGCTTGAGTTAATGCTTCTTCTTCACTTTTCAAGTATTCTAAAACTTTAGGATTCTTAAGGAGTTGCGAGGCTTGGCTAGATGCCGTTTTCTCACTGTACCCCGCATTAATCGCTGCTTGAGTTGCGTTCTTTTTTCGTAAGGCTAAATAATGCTTAACAAAATCTTTTTGTTGATTCCTTATTTCATTATTTGCCATAACCTCACCCCCCTAAGCAAGAAACGGGATTCGAACCCGTGATTAAGGTTTTGCAGACCTCCGCCTTACCTCTTGGCTATTCTCGCAAAATAAAAAGACCACCTGGTCGGTGATCTTAAAATATGTACTTCAAGGCGGTTGTCGAAAATAGAAGAATTTAGGAGTGTTCACCCCTTTTAGTTTTTGTGCCGCCTTGAATAAGATTTGAGGGTAGTTCCAGTGAAACAATATCTTTTTATAGTTTTTGTGAGTAATCTATATAAAGAGCACCCTCCAATAAAGTAGCTAGTACAGTCTGTTTTGTTAATATTTAGCATTTGCTCCCCGCGGTGGAGTAGCTATTCTTTAGTGTGTTGGCCGACTAGCTATTCTTTTTACAATACTAGTATAATGCCTATTTATTGCCTTAAACCGCCAATATACCGCCATTTTTCCGCCATTTTTCCGCCAAAAAACCGCCATTTTAATAGTAGACGATTAATTTACCGTTACAATAGCTTTCGGCGAACTCCACTAGTGCATCAGATTTCATTCTTTCGATCTGTCGGACTGAGTAGCCTAATTCATCTGCAATTCGTCTATTGGAATAATGGTCACGACTGCAGTATGTATAATGCAGAACCTGTCTACTGGTAAGCCCCAGTGCCATCAAAGCTGTAATAACCAAATCCCTCTCTGCTTCCGCATCAGCAACCTGAATGAGCGCATCTTCTGACCTGTTACCATATGATTCTATCCTTGGCATGTCAGTAATAATTGGAGAGCGGACATCGATCAATGAACGACCAGCGATCCGCTCCAATCTGCGAAAACTTTTTAAGATTGCACGCGCATTCTTTCTTGTTTCATGAAAGTCTACTTCTTTTAATAAAGCTATCAAACTAATCGCCCCTTGTGTTATAATTTGTTTGCAGATAAATCATTGCACTGGGCTTAGGCTTGGTGCTTTTTTTATTTCATCCACTATTGCCGACGTTAGTGGACTTATTCCTCTTTAAATCCAATTACAAAGATGTTGCCATTCTTTCGCTCAATATGATCATACGAACCTATAAGTTTACCATCTATAATGAGCGACTTGGATTTATCAGTATAAGCACATTTATGATACAAAACTGTCAGTTTCGCACCATTACACATCGACTGATTTTTTAGTGCCTTAGCTACGGCTTGCTTAGTTACCCCTAAATAGTCAGCAACTTTTTGCTGATTCGGGAATATTTTTACTTCTTTATCTTTTTCTAATCTTATCTGGTTACTCATTCCGCCCCTCCTCTACGTTATTTTTAATCATTTTCTAATAATTCGACTTGGATGACTTTTTGGCTACTTTCAGCGTTTTCTGATACAAACTAGCACAAACTAGTATTAAAACACTCTTAAGAAGTCAGTCATCTTTAAACAATCCAATTGCTTTTTTGTAACAGTACTGTTATTCTAATAGTGAGGAAAAGAGCTCTATCTACCTCGTCTATATCTCGAACAGGTCTTTAAGACCAAAGTGGGAAAAAGAGTGCACCCACGATCCCCGGCGGGCGGGTTAGCCTAGCGTTTGTCTGCATGGGACGGTATCCATGCTTTGCACTCTTCTTTTTTTTGTACTTTTTCTGGAGGTTAGAATGAATAAAGATTTTAATCACACATACAATCAATATCTTTCTAACTTTGACGGAAAGCTTGCAATACTAACTACGAAGTTTCAGCCTTTAGATTGCTTCTACATCAAATTTGATATAAAACAGCTTCCTCATCTACTTGGACTACAGTACATATATTCCCACTCGTCTAAAACTTTATGTGAAATGCTGTGCAATAATGAAATTACTTATGATAATCTGCAACACCACCAAAACTTTGGCCAGATAAAAGATCGAATTACTTTATTCCCATTCATTTTGGAAATTTTTCTCGAAGACTATAACGCCTCAGTAATATACGTTTCTGAACAAGATCGAAAGGGTTCATCAATGAACCTTGATATTGTCTTTGCTCATCCGCATAAGAATAAATATCTAAACTTGGGACTTAGAACCATTGGAGAATCGATTTATGCCCCTGTAACCTTTTATGTTTTTAAAAAGGGGCGTCGTCCAGTAATGCCCGCTTCAAAAAGAGCAAAAGTTGAAACAATTGAATTTGTTACCCAAAATCATCAATTGGAACTCTTCTAAGTTTTAAACTTATGCCATCAATTTTTGATGGTTTTTTTGTCGTTAATGACCTGTGAGTACTCTCTTCTAGCGTCGGTTAGTGGACTAGCAATATATCCAATCTTGCTTTTCCTTCGGTCGCTCTTCAGCAGTATATTTTACAAACACATAAACACCCTCGATCCGTCCTTGATACCACTGAACTTGGCTGTCTTGAATACTGAAACCCTTGTTCAGATATTCAGAAATAATTGATTGAAGCTCCTTTGCTGATGCTTCATTCAGTATTTCTACTTTTACCTCACTCATTCCGCCTCATTCCCTTTCATTCCTTATATCATCGATCTTGCCGCCGACAATGGCCGTGTAAACAATGAAACTCACTATGAAGAGTAGTACCACGATAAAAAGCTTCATTCCGCCACCTCCAACAACTCTGGATTTTCGTGGATGTTTCCTAAGACTTCATATCTATAAATTGAACTACCTAGCGAGTGAATAAATTTATCATGTCCTGAATTTTTTTCTTCTAAGTAAAACATCGTATTTTCGCTTGAATATTTTACAATGCCCTTCACTTCTGTTGGAGTTAGTAAACCAGTTATTAAATCCTGACTTCCGATTACAATATCCCCTTCGTAAATCTCAACGCTGTTCTTGTCTTTCAAGCCTGTTGAAATGCCTACTGTTTCGATATCAACGAACTGAGCTGTACGATCAAATATCACTGAGTATGACATGGTTGAAGCTCCGTTGAACTCAGGCATGATAAAACTTATGTGCTCATCGAATTTAACAGGGCTGCCGAAAATCCACCCGGCATCTGGACACTTGCCTCTAAACTTCGGTATCATCTTGCACCTCTTTTTCGTATTGAGCTTTTAGATTCTTGATCTCTTCATCATGTAGGAGATTCATTAAAGCGATCATCTCTTCACGATAAAACGATTGAGGTCGAGTGTCTTCGTAAGAGGGTTCTGGTAATTTATTAGTGAGAACCACATTTCGAAATGATACACTGAGGCTCTTAAAAGCGTAATCTCTAGTTTTCCTATAATGTTCTTGTGCTACTTCTTGAGCACGTTGATACAATGTTTTCATTCAATCTTTCCTTTCTATGCTGAGTTAATTGAATCAGCGGATTCAGCAGAACTGTTTTTCACTCAATCCTTGGTTCTAACAAAACAAACCAATCTTTTCACTGTTACTTAGCTTCTCACTGAAAAACTGATTGATTACTTCGCCAAGTAACGCTTCCAGCACCGGGACTGCAATACTATTACCAGCTAAGGTTTGAAGATACTTCTGAGGAATATTCCGCTTGCTCACAGCAGAGAAATCTTTATCGCTGTATCCCATTAATCTCCAGTTTTCCCTTGTAGACAGCTTTCTTAATTTATTATCATAGTAAACCGCGTGATTGTTGCCCGTAGTTATTGTCTTAACAATTTGTTTGCCTACTCGACCTCTTCTAGTTTTAGAATTTGGGCGTTCAACATTGATGGAATCCCCCTCGTCAACCAACCTATACTTAAAACTGTTGTTCTCATGTATATATAAATCACCATTTTTCCTAAAAAACAACGACAACTCATTCTCTGTTAGATTTAGATCAGGATTATTTTCCTCACGGTCTATATAGTCCATCAGGCGTTTTTCTAATGGCATTGGCGATGGATATATGAAATGCCCTCCATCCAAAACGCTAACCGTGAAAACCCGTTCTCTATGCTGCGGAATGCCGAAGTCCACCGCATTCAGGACTTTAACACTGTTGAAGTAGCCGAAACTTTCCATTTTTTCCAAGTAATGATTGAAATGGTGAACGTGTCGTTTTGATATCAGTCCTACAACGTTTTCCCATATCACTACTTTAGGCCGTGGGTTCAATTCCTTCTCAATTATTTCAAGCGTTCTTTCATAAAGAATTGATCTTCCGGTGCTTGGATCATTCAAACCATTGTTTGACCAATCCTGGCAAGGGGAGCCATGTATCAACAGATCCACATTCAAATTCCATTTAGTAATGTCCTGTGGCCGCTGGCTATGATCAAACATCTGATTGTAAGCTTCCACGGCATAGCTCATAATCTCAACATAATCAATGCTTTTGATTGGAATTCCTAAATTCTCTAATGCTTTGCGAGGTGCCCCAATGCCCCCGAACAACTCCAATATTTGAAGTACTGAGCCCACTCTTCTTCTCCTTACTACTGGTGGTTAATCGACTAATGATGAATACCAACCAAAAATATCATCATAGCTAAGCTTTTTAGCTACTTCCATAACTGCTTCACCTAATTCCGCAGTGATTACATTGTCTTCAACAAGTACGTCTGTTAAATAGTAATAATCACCATCTCGGCTTTTGATCAAAACGCCAAGTGCTTCTGCAATATCTTTTTTGTCAAATTGCATAAGAAACTTGACGATTACAACAGGTATTTTACTCATTTTGATTCCTCCATCAATTCTGGATTTTCGTAGATGTTGCCTTTTACAGCTATATAAGGTTTTAATTTAGATAGTAGTAGATTTCCTGCACACCAAGTTAAATCATAATCATTCCAAGCAACAGGATATTCACCTTCAATTTCAATCCCAGCAGCGCTGTTTTTCGTTTTTTGGAATGGATGATTTTCTACTGAAACAATATCCCCCTCAAAAATTCCAACGCCGTTCTTGTCTTTCAAGCCTGTAGACTGCATGAGTTTTAACCCACACATTTCAGGCCGCATAAAAACATTTCTTAAATTATGGCCGTTCAGCAGCCTTCGCCATGAAATCATTTCTCTGTTAATTTTGTCCCACGCTCTAAACATCGGTATCATCCAATCACTCCTTTCTATCCTTGGTTAATTGAATCACTTATTTACACAGATCACTGTAAATCCAACCATATTTAACCGCTAATCTTGCTGCTGAAATAAAATCATTACCAGTAAAATTGAATCCGCCTGTTTTATCATAATTCTCTAAAATTTTTTCCAAGCGTTCCAATTCTTTTTTATCCTCTTTATCCATCATGTCTTCCTTTCCATCCTTTCGGTCGTTTAAGGACTAACTTTCATTTTTCGATCTGCCAAATCGAAAAAGAAATACCCCTAAAACTAAACTTTTAAATTTAATTTTTGAGATTCCACTCAATCCATCTACCTCTTTCTTTATAGGTTCAAACGTCTTTGTCAAAGCATCATCATTAAATGATTCTTGCGCCTTAGCATACATATTGAATCCTTTTTCAATCCAATCAATCCATTCTTCATTTTTGACCTTCACAGGCTCTTTCATCGGATTCACCTCATTCCGCTATATCTTCCACTAATTCACATATTTATCATGCAGCATCTTCATGTCACTATCGCCCAAATCCAAATATTGCAAAGTCGTGTTCATATCATCGTGGCCTAGGAACCTGCGGACATCGTTTAGCTGCATGCCTCGTTTAATTGCCAAAGTTGCCGCAGTTCTACGGAATTTGTGCGGATGTGCGTATATACCAACACGGCCGCCGATTTCTTTCACCATTTTCTGAATTCCACTCTTTGTCATTCGATCACCATCGTATTTCCCGTAAAGAATCGGACCGGTCATATGCGGCTTTTCCTGCAAATACTCTTTCATCGCTACAACAGTTTTTGCGTTGAAGAAGACCCGGCGTTCTTTCGAACCTTTCCCGATAACACTGCAGGAGTTACTGGCTAAATCATAATTTTCAAATTCCAAGGCAATTACCTCAGATACTCGGCATCCAGTGCTTAGCAACATTTCAATTACTAGCCGCTGCTTGCTGTTTTTTGCTGATCGGCGTAGCAACTCAACTTCAATCGGAGTGAACGCCTTTTTCAGTCGCTTCTCCACTTTAATTTTTTCAACACGGCGACCTGGATCGGATGAAATATATTCTTCATCGTGTAGCCATCTAAAGAAACGGCAGATGCATCCACGCTCCCTATCAAGAGAAGCGCTGCTAAGTCCATCAACAACATTTCGATTTGCTATATACAAACGAATATCGGTTGTAGTCACTTCTGAAAAGGACCTTCTCACAGTTCGCATAAATTTATCAATCGTATACATGTACAACTCGATCGTTCTGTCTGATAATCCAGCAAGCTTCTTAGATATAAAGAATTGTTTATAGGCGGCAATGTCCGATGTTTCATCATAAATTACAACTTCGTTTTTACTCTCTTCAACTGAAAACTGCGACATCTGAATTGTCATAACGACTTGTAGCTTTTGCAATTGGCTTACTTCAAGCTCATGTTCCATATCTGCAATTACTCGTTCAACAAGTATTTCTTTCGCTTCTTTTGTTTTCATAGAAAGTCACCCTTTCAGCAAATAGACGCTAGGTTCTTCAGTGTTTCTTGCATTAATTAAGTGACTTTTAAGTTTTTGGGATTACTTTTGCTTTAGAAAAATCAAAATAAATTCCGCCTTCGTCTAACTTACCAGGATATAATCCATAACTATTTTTTTGTAAATCCCATCCATTTATTTTTTCGATAAGATGAATAAATCTTTGATTAGACCATGTAGGATTCTTGCACTTTCTATTTTCTTTTTTATAAAATTTTGTTGCTCCAATCGTATTCTTTGCACAAGGCACGATCGCCAGAAGCTGTTCTTCTTGGTTTAAATATATTTTTACATGCTCCGTATAATCCATCTGTTCAGACAACGGTTTATTAAATCTGATGTTGTGTTTTGAAACAAGCATGCGTGGTTTTTTTTCGATGTTTCCAATTTCGATTAGTTTGAATTTGTCAGTTAGCTTCATCTTTTATACTCCTTAAATTTTTAATTTTATAAATCAATGTTAGATTTTTAGCTTAATACTGATGTTAAGTATTTCTTCATAAAGACAATTTCTTATGCTGATTTAGCAACTCGTGAACTAATTTGTGTCCTTTTGCCGTAATGGTTGTTGTTCTTGATTTTCCATCGACATAGTTGATTAATTTTTGCTCTCTTAATCTATTCATGTACTTATGAACTGTTGAAGAAGAACTTAGCCCTACGATCCCACAGATCTCACGAACCGCTGGCGAATAGTCGTGTTCTTGTCGGTAGTTAAATATGCAAAGAAGAATTCTATTTGCTGTCTTCATCGATCTGCCTTCTTTCTTGGCACCATCCTGGTCAAAACAACCACCGTGCGATTGTTTAATTTATCAATCAGGTGATCATCTTCTTTCTGAGTAGCGATTATTTTTACAACGGCCGTATTCGTCAGAATGTTTTCGACTTCACCAATAAAGGGGAATTTCCATGATTCGCCTTCACGCGGGTAACATAGATAAATCCCACCTATTTGAACATTCGGCTTTTTAGCTCGCTTTCGTCTAATCGGTACATTCTTAATTGCTCCCTCTCGGCCAACAAAAGGTTCTGTTATCATCTAGTGACCTCTTTTCTTTTATTCGTTGGCATGTTAAATGGAAAGTGTACAAAACCATTCCTTTTCTTTTTGGCCAATTGGATTACCACACCATATTCTTTAGCAATCAGCTTGGCCTTCAAACGGAAATCACTGGTTTCCACACCCTTAACATCCACTAAACGGACTAATTTACCACGGTAGTAAAAGGCGTAATCCGCAACATATTGAGATTTGCGTATTGCCCACTGATTTAATTTAAGTGTAGGAAGAATATCAAGTCTTTCTTGAAGACGTAGCTCACACCCCTCATCACTGGCATACTTAACAGCAATTGGATAATATTCCGCTTCAGCAATCGAATCAAACCATCGTCCGTATCTGTAAACCTTCTTGTTTCCGTATTTTGATTTACGCTTTGGATATCTCATGCAGACACCTCGCTGCTTATTAAACGACTTTCCAAAAATGAAAGATAGTAATCTGCATTTGTTTCGCTGTAGTCCACTTGATTATTTACGTATCGGAACAAATATCCAGTGATCATTAAACAAAATCGATGCTCGATTTCATCCTCGCTACAATCATGCCTTATCATTTCACGAAGACGATCATAGAAGTCACGAAGTAACTCTTTTTCGCTCTCATCACTGGCTGAATTACCCAGCTTGCTGATTATCTCAAGAAACTTCATTGGTTCCCTCCAAACTCTTTATATATTGTTCCAATGCAATCTTGTCACGCTCGTTTAAACGTTTCCTTTCCACATAATCCTCAAAGGTCATTTTTGGTGAGAAACGTAACTCCTGTTGATAATAGGTGTATAGGGTTTGTCCATAGTTAGTGAATTTCGCTTTCACTTTTTTATGATAATGACCTGCTAGATGTTTTGACACCTTTTGAGGTGTATCAAGTTTTAAGGATTCCCATGTTTTCAATATCTTGTCGAGGTACTTATAGTTTCGAGCACCGTTTTGAAGCATATCATCGATCGCAGCAATAACTATGTCATCTTGTCCGTTGAAGTCTTGGACCCAATGTTGAATCGATTGAGTAATAAATGGTGCTTCTGCTGGATTCACTTGGTTTAACCAATACGAAACGGCGGTTTGTTCTGAATTACTATTATCACTATATTCAGAAGCTATATTATTTTTAGTTTTGTCTTGTTTTGTTTTGTTTATATAAGCTGAAGTATCTACTGTAGAATCTACTGTAGAATCTACTGAACTATCTACTGAAGGATTTACTTTCCTATTTACTGTAGAATCTACTGTAAAATTTCCAGTAGCTATATTATTTACTGTAGTTTTTGCTGGAAATTTTCCAGTTAAATCAGTCAGTATATAAATTCCAGCTTTCGTTCGACCTCTTTTTTTGTATTGAAGGAGTCCAGTTTGGATTAGTTGATTTCGATTATTAATCAATGTTTTTTCAGACGTTTTAGTCATTGATTGTAGCCTTGTATTTGAAATAGATAACTCATTCTGCCAACCGCTCAGGTTTGCTACTCGCATCAGCTTGTACCAAAGCAACTGTGCCCCAGGCCCGATTTCGTTATACTCATTCAAATTCTCAAAAGCATTAATCTGTCTGATATAGTCCAAAATGCGACCTCCTTTCTATTTCTGTTTGAGAAGGAGTACTCTCCCTCTTTCTAAAATGGTAAATCGTCGTCACTAATATCTATTTCTCTGCCTGACAATGGCGGTTTGGAACTATTGAACAATTCTTCCTGTTCGAATTCTTGCGATTGTTTTTCCATCGCCGAGTCAAGTTTAGAGGTCAATCTTTTGATGAGATCCAGTGCTGTTTTATGATCAATTAAAGCAAGATCATCAATTTTATAGGCTTTTATTACTTCTTCTGGTTTCAATTCATTGGCTGCACCAATAATGCTTGCAAGATTATTAATCTCACCTATTTGCTCTTTAGAAATTGATTTCACTTCATCATTATTTTTACTATTACTAAAGCTTTTAGGATCATTTTTCCCTTCTAGAAGCATTGATGCAGCTTTCTTTAAAGAATCCTGCTTGGCATTTTTGGAAATCCATTCAATGTAACTCCTATCTTTTTTCAACACTTCAACTAAAGTTTGACCTTTATACTTACCAAAAGTAATTTTCATGTTATTGGCATCTTTATCGTTCATTGTTTCCATCTGCTCTTTATCGAGCAACTCTTTCATATCCTCTATGTCTTGTGTGAATACGTTAGACAATGAACCTACAGTTAAAGCAGCATCGACTTGTGCACGCTTTTTGGCCATTTTTAAAACAGTGTTTACTAAGGTGTACGGATCTTGATAGCCACCATTCCATATCTTTTTATGCTCTGCTTCATTCCATTCGTTCTGACGATATCGGGTTTCTTTTGTATTTGCGCTGCCAAATCCCTCGGTAATCAGCAACCCATCTTTGTATAGAGAAGATTTGACAGTATATGCGAAGAATCCCTCCGTATAATTTTCAACCTTATCTACGATTTCATATTCACTGGTTAACCCCATCAGCATAAGAATTTTTTCAGCACCAGGTTTTAATAAAGTGGGCTTATTTGTCCCTGGTATAGTTCCATAATCTTGATCAACTCTTAGAGTTTTTTGAACAACCATTTGAAAGTTATCAATCGCTTTAAGCTGATTCGACACTTGCTCTAAATTAGTGTTTGCAACTAAGCTCAAAGTAGTGTTGCTATGCGTACTTACTTCATTAGTCATTAGTGATCACCACTTTCCGAAATTCAATCCCTTGATCAGTCATATACTGGTTCAGTGCATGAAGTTTTGATTTTGGTCCGCTAATTTCAAGCGTAAACTTGAGGATTTCGTCTTCAAGTTTTTCTTCGATGACTTCACCAGTTTCTAAATCAATCACCTTATCCTCAATTGTTTGGTGTCGCTCTTCTTCCATTTTTTTCATAGCCTCTTGATACTCTTTTTCAGCTATTTCTTTACGGATCTTTTCTTCTTCATCTAGTTTCTTTTGTTCAACTGCTTGCTTCATCCGTTCTAATACTTCATTGACTCCATGCCCTTGAGCAATTAAGTTTTCCCAAGCATATGGTTCTAATCCATTTAACTCAGCAAATGTCTGAACAGTTTTCTTATCGCCTTCAATTCTTTTTGTCTCTAAAGAAATAAATCCCATTTTGTCAGCAATAGCTTTTACAGTTTTACTATTTACTTCACCCTTTTTAGTGAAGTTTGTTTTGTTGGTCCATGAAGGATCAATCTCCAATTCTTCTACTGCTATTTCATAATTTGGAGCCATAGCTGAAATTGTTTCATTTAGAATTTCTTCACGCTTCAGTCTTTCCCGTTCATCAAAGTCCTTAATACCTAAATCAATTTCGTCTTTTACTAAATCGATCTTCTCTACATAAGACTTAATACGACTTTCGAACAGTTTTAATGGTTCGTTATATTTTTTCTTCACATCTTTCCGCTGATCTTCTAGAACCTTTTTGACTTTATTCAAAGAAGCTTTAGCTTCTTTAGCTTCAGGAATATTATCATCTGTGTAAACTAGACTTCCATAAGTAGAAACTAATTTTTCGACGATGGATGCCAATTGTTCCTCATTTTCTATTACAATTTCACTTGGTGTGTAGTTGACTCTATATTGAAGCTTTGTTGATAACTCTGTTGTTTCCATGGTATAATCCTCCTAGATAAATAAATATTTTTTGCGTCTGAACTAAGCTTGCCGGCGGTTCAGGCGTTTCTTTTTTTCTTCTTCGTATTCCTTATCAATAGAAATCATCTGAGTTGGTACTATAATCACAGCAGCAATGCTGCTCACGATCGCTAAAGCAACGTTTGTGGGAACGGTAGTAATCATTTTACTCGTCAGAACTGCTCCAACTAAAAATGCCATTCCAAAGCCTCGTATTATTTTTAGGTTTCTCATGTTAGGCCTCCTTTGCTTTAACAATCTTTTTCTCAGTTACCAACTCAATAAAATCAATTCCTAATGCTAAAGACAGTTTTGTTAAAGTTGTTAAATCAGGTCTTTGTTTGCCTTCGATATCATTCTTTATCTGGCTTATCGTCGACTCAGAAACTCCACTTTTCTTAGCGAGCTCTTTGTTACTAACTCTCACTGTAATATTCATATACCAAGACAAGTTATCTGAGATTGTTCTGGCCAATCGTTGCGTTTTCTTTTCAGCAAATGTTGACATATTCATTAGTCATCACCTCCAAAATATCCGGCATTTTGCCAATCGTTCATAAACATCGAGAACAAATCCATGATTGATATGTTTTCAACCTCGCATAAAGCATTTAAAAATTGAGTTCCTGCAAAAATTACCTCGGCTTGTTCTTTTGCTAACTTGATTAATAGGTTGTGGTCTTTGGAAGTCAAGCAACGCACTTCCTTGCAAAGAACTCTTCTAGCTAGCTTCTTAGCCTCGTCTCTTTCTTCTTCCTCTAGCTCCTGCAGGTCATCACTAGCAGAAAGATCCCGTTTGTATACATCGCCATCCATCGGTCTAAAAATGCCAAAAAACTTATATACAATACTCATGGTTAAATCTGTATCGTTTGCATATTCTGCAATTCTTACCCCGTTTTCAGGCGTCACATTGGTTGGTTCTTCTTTAGTCCAATCTGTTGGCGATTGTCTGGAAACTCCTAGAGCTTTTGCTAAATCTCGTTTTGACACATTGCTTTTAAGTAGCCATACAATCAAAGCCTTCTTTAGCTTTCTTGAAACTGTTGATATCACGATTTCCCTCCTTTGTTCTGATTTGACCATCTTTTATTCAGATGGTTCAAAGCCTTAAAATAGATGTTAGAAATGATCGTACTAATTGATCAGTTCGGGAACACCGATAAATTCCCATTTAGAATCAACAAATTCTAAAATGTCAGACGCAACCTCGTCAGTTGATAAAAATAGAATAAACATGTCATCTACACTGTTCGTATCAGAAAACAATGAACCTTCTATTCCTGGCTTAACTCCGAACTTTCTTGATATAGCGGGAATTAGCATTTCGGTATATTGACTTAAAAATTTGTTGTCAATCATGGTTTTAATCATTTGTGGTTTATCTTTCATATCTTCACCTCCTGTTCTCTTTATGTTCGTTTTTACCTCTGATATGATTTTTTCAGGAGGTGAAAAATTATGTCTAAAACATCTGAAGAATTGGCTGCAACATTATTAAGCGGCTATCTAGCGAGCGGTAGGCTCACAAAGGTAAACGCTGAAGGTGTAGCAAAATTATTAAAAGAGTGGACAGAAGCAATAGAAAAAGTCAAAGCTAAAGATCAATCCGACAACTAGTTTTTAGCCGCTTTTACTATTGCTTCAATAAACCCAGAGATTGCTGCTAGCTTTTCTGGGTTTCTCTCATCAATTTTAATGAGAGCTACTCCCTCTGTGTGTTCACTTAGAGAATCATCTTTCAACATGGTTTGAGCTAATTCATAACCTAAGAAAACTAAATCATCAATAACAGCGTTGTAGTTTATTTTGTTGTCCATATCCTTTTGTGCCATTGGATTTCTCTTGTCTTTTTTGTTTGGTGCAGGACTACTTGACATTAGACCACCTCCTTGGATTCAATGTTGATGTTTTGTAACACAAGTTGTACATCGTTGTTAAAAAAAATATCATAAACAGAAAATCCCGTAACATCAGCAATGGCCTCCATAGAACTTTGTTGAGGATTGATTCCAGACTTTTCATTAACAAGTTTATTAATGAACTGCCGAGAAAGACCTGTTTTTTCTGCTAATTGAGTTTGATTCATATTTGTAACTTGCATTATTTTTTTCAAATTATTTCTCATCGTTGCTCCTCCTCTCTTATCAATAAAGATATAGTAACACATGAATTACACTTTGTACAGTATGTTTTACTGAAAATTCATATCTTTTTTGTAACTCTAGCATTACAATGTGTACTATAGGAATTACGAACGGAGGCTTATTATGCCCACATTAAGTAGTAAACTTTTACAATTGAAAGCTAATGATTCCTACAGGAAAATGGCTGATAGAACTGGTGTAAGTCATAATTATCTTAGATACTTAATTACCGGACAGGATCCACGAACTGGAAAACCAGTTGAACCTTCTGCGGACATTTTAAAAAGAATAGCAAATGCTTATCCCGAACAAACTACTTACCCTCAGCTTTTGAAACTAGCTGGCTATCTTGATTCTTACGATAGGAAAATAGGCAACGAAGTATCAATATCCGGCGAAATTCCAGAGGATTACACAATTCCAATTTTGGGGCGTATTGCTGCATCCTCTCCTGCTGGATTAGTTAGCGATTACGAAGGCTCTATTGCTATTCAGCCTTCTGTGATAAAACGATATGGTAGAGAAGATATCTTTGCTTTACGTGTTTTAGGAGATTCAATGAATAGAATTATTCCAGAAGGCTCTATTGCAATAATACACAAGTGTCTTGATTGGGAAGACGGGGATATCTGCGCAGTTACTATAAACGGGGATGATGCTACTCTTAAACAAGTAGCCCATACAGAAAACGGGATCAAGTTCACTCCCCTTTCTTATTCAAAGTTTCATGCTCCTTGGGAGTATGTAAAGGATGAGGATGAAGTAGATGTAATTATTCATGGTGTTTTCCTGTACGGTATTATACCTACAGATAAAATGTAAATTCAAAAAAATGGAGGAGTTTGTATGAAGAAAATTGTTATTGGATTTTATGTTGGATTAAGTTGTCTATTTTTACTATCTGGGTGTAGTTCCCCCAATAATCAGAAAGAAGCGAGCACCGATGATAAGACAGAAACAAGTACATTTGAATCAGATAAAAGCAGTAAAAATTTAACAAAAGAAAAAACAAATGATAATGCTGTATCCACTGATATTTTAGCTGGGGGAGACTATATTGTAGGAACTGACATCGAACCTGGTGCGTATTATGCTGTTCTTACTGATATGCAGTATGGTTCTGATGATGAAAACCAAAACGGTTATGTTTCAATTGATGTAATTAGTGAAGAACAGACTACTGACAGTTCTGATGGTGAAGATGTAGATTATTCTTTCGAGATGTTAGAAGAAATCGGTGAAAAAAGACGTTTTGTTTTGAAAGATGGAGATAAAGTTATTTTTTCTGATAACTGGGATCCGATTTCATGGGAAGTAAAACTACTTAACGAAAAGGACTTTAGAGATTACATGAAGGACAACAAATAAAAACAGGAATATTAATTCGTACAAAACAACTGCGACTATCTAACAATTTTAGACTTCGATTTTTTCTTTTACTCGGTATATCTTTTTCAAAGACACAGAAAAAATAAATGTGATCCTTCGCAGTATTTCTCTATACGGTATTATACCTACAGATAAAATGTAAAAAAGTGAATGAGGAGGAGATTATTATGAAAAAGATGCTGAAGGTGTGGGTGGCATTCAGTTGCATATTTATTTTCACTGGGTGCGGAAATAAAAATGATGAAAGTAAAAGTTCTGAAAAATCGAACACAACATCGGAAAAAATTGTTAAAAAGAAACCTAATGAAACGAAAACGTCTCTTTCTACTGAATCCTCAATCAGTGAATCCAAATCAACAATACAAAGTGTTGAACCGTCTTCGAACACGCCAGTAGAAGCTAGTATAAGTAGTGATCGTCAGGAAGAGTCTATGCCTGAACAGGATCCAAGAATAGGTCAAGTCCTAACCTCTCCTCATGGTCATCAGTGTACTGTCCTGAGGATTCTTCCCAATGGAGAACAAGTCATTAAAGAAGAAACATCTCAAGCGGATTACAATAATGACGGTCTTTTGACTTTCGAAGAATTAAGCCGAGCTGAGAATGAGTTAACTCAGCAAGCTGAAGGAATGGAACAACATCTAGCTGAATTAGATAAAAACCAAGTAGTTGCTGAACAAAATCAGACCGTTTTAATTACTGGAACTGGAAGTAAATATCACTCCAGAGAATGTGGCAATGGTACTTACAGTGAAATTTCATTAGAGGGTGCCAAATCGATGGGATTAACTCCCTGCGAGAAATGTTACTAATATTGTTTGCATAGGAGGAAGAAATGGTCAAAGTTGGAATAAGAAAGCCCAGCATAAAAAAATCTGTTAAGGCACGTACAACTGGTAAAGTTAAACGTAAAGTGAAAAGTTCAGTAAATCCTGTGTATGGCAAAAAAGGTGCTGGTTGGGTAAATAATCCGAAGAAAGCTGCTTACAATAAAGCTTACAGCAAAACCACCAAATCAGTTACAAGTTTTGGATCTTCAAGCAATCGGAAGAATGCTTCAAAATCACACTATTCAAATGGAAAACGATATGAGGGTGAACAAAAGTCTGGGTGTGGTTGCTGGACATTGCTAGTTGCCGCTTTGGTATTACCGATTCTTGCCCCCTTCTTCCCAATCGCTGCAGGAATTGCTCTTTTAATAATTGTAATTGTCAGTTTAATCAGATTGGGGACTAAACGTAACACCAAAACTGATTTTGGTAATCAAGAAAATGAGTTAAGTGACATTGAATCTGAAGAAGACAACTGGGATGATTTCTAGAGAATGTAACTTTAGGTTTTCTTTTGGCCCTTCAAAAGATCAGATAATTTAGACCCGGTGTTTTAGGAGGAATAGCTTTGATAAATTACGGAAATATTCTTTTCTTTATATCTGGTATACTTTTCCTCGTTTGCGGATTGGGAAATTCAATATCAGTAAAGAATTGGGATTTTCACTTAAAAAGAGGAAAGCTGTTCCTCATAGGCATTCTCTTCACCATTCTCGGTGTAGTAATTATGTCGTTTTCACTATGGATGATGGATTAAGGTTCTCTCCCCTCCTGGTGCGGCCGGTTCGATTACGATTCGGGGAATAAAAATAACCGTGCATGCACGGTATGAAAGGAGTTTATATATGTCAATAAGTTCATTACAACAAAAGGAAAAAACTTTACTGAACGATATAAATCGATTAGAAAAAAATCTAGCAAGTGAACAAAAGAAAGCTTCGGATGCAGACAAAAAAGTTGCTGATTGCCAAGCTACTATTAGTCGTTCAAAAGTAGCTTCCACTATTCGTTCCAAACAGCGCACAATTGAATCAGAAACAAAAAAATCTGTTAGTGCAAAGAGTAAAGTTGCTGATATTTCAGGGAAGATTGCAAAAAAGAGAAGAGAACTCGGAGATACGCAAGTGAAACTCAGTAAAGCAAGAACCGAAGAAAACGAAAAGTATCAAAAAGATTTGAAACGTTCGTATGATAGACAAATAATTGAAATGAAACAAATCCAACAGGAAGAGATAAAAGTAGTTCAATCTGGAATACTTACTGATCCCTCTTTAAGTGATAAAGAATTTGATATTTTCATTTCTTATGCATCTGAGGATTCAGAATATGTTGATAAATTAGAACGATCTTTTAAAAATGCTGATTTTTCAATCTGGAGAGATATAAGCAGCATTGGTTGGGGGCAATCAATACGTCAATCTATAGATGAAGGGCTTGCAAAATCAAAGTTCGGAATAGTAGTTCTATCTTCAAAATATATTGAGAAGTACTGGACAGGTTATGAATTAGATGGAATCCTTAACAAGGAGAGTTCTACTGGAAGACAGATGGTTTTACCACTTTGGCATAATGTTACAAAAGAAGAAATAGACAAAAAGAGTCCCTCTTTATCTAATAGGCTAGCATTAGATACAAGAATAAACTCTATAGATGAGATACTTGATGCTTTTAAATCTTTGTTAGAGTAATCCTTTTTTATAAAGTAAGTCAAGTATGCGATAAAAATCGTAAGATCCATTGCTATCAACTCCCATGTAGGGTAACTCTACTAGACCGACTGATTCCGCTGCATTTAGTGGTTCTTTTGCCCAGATGGGTGTCTTATGTAATACAATTCTGATCAACTGTTTCTGTTGAAACTCCAATGTTTTTACTTTATTTTCCAATTCGATTATTTTTTGATTATCAGTCATATTGGCACCTCACATTGGATGGTTTTATACTAATCCAATTATACCACAAGAACAGCCTAAGGGCTTTTCTTTTGCAGAAAAAAAGAACATACGTTTGACTTATCAACAAAAAATCAGATTTATTAACAGAAATTGTGTATAACTATCTGTTGACTCATGAGCAAATTTGAATATTTTGATAAAAATCAGAAAGGAATGCTTGTTAATGGCGGAACCAGTTAAATTGAAAAATGGAAAGTGGAGAATTCGGTTTAAGTACAAAGATCCACTTACCAGTGAATGGAAAGACAAAATGATAACCAAATCAACAAAAAAGGATTTGAACGAAGCATATATAGACTTTCAATCAAAGATTATGAAAGGAGAAGTTCTACATGATATCAAGTTATTAGACTTCTATGATACTTGGGTAGATACCTTTAAGAAAGGGAAAGTTTCTGCTGGGAGAATGCAGAAAATCAATATAACAAGAAAAAACCTTGAAGCTTTCTTTGGGGAAAAGCAGACTCTTCGTGGAGTAACCAAGCTTAATTATCAAAAGTGGATCAACTGGTTAGCAGAACCTGGAAACGTAAATGAAAGAGGGTTAGCGGTAGAAACTGTGGAGAATAGACATGCTATCGCTAAATCTATGTTTATCGAAGCATTGGACATGCAATACATCCATTCTAACCCTACCAGAAACATAAAAATAGTTGGTCAGAAAGCAGTCCATTTATCTGAAAAAACTATCTCTTTTGAAGATATGAAAAAATTCAAAGAGGCTTTGCTTTCTAGAGAAGATACAACAAGTAAATATTTCATTTTGACACAAATGTACACTGGCTGCCGTTATCAAGAAATTGCAGCGTTGGGATGGGAACATTTAAATGAAGATGATGAAACAATTTCTATCGTACGAGCCTATAAAACAGATGGCGGTGTGAAGCGTTTTGGTCCTCCGAAATCCGATGCTGGCATTAGAGACCTGGACGTTCCTAAAACCCTCTTTTCTTATCTCAGGAGTTATCATACTAAGCAAAAAGAAGCCGTTTTATCCAGAAAAATCAGGAACCCACAAGATTTATTATTTGTTAGCAATATAGATATGTGGCCCATCTCTGTATCTGCTGTAGACAAGTACATCAAAGAAACATGTGAACTAGCAGAGATAAAAAGGATATCGAGTCATTCATTCCGTCATGCTAAATCGGATTTTCTAATTATGGCTGAAGCTGATCCAATTTATATCAAGTCGCAGCTTGGACATAAAGAAATCACCCAATCATATGAGTATGCATCCTCAACTAAAGAAAACAGGAGTAAGAATAAGCAAAAATCTGAACAGTTTTTAAGAGACTTGATTTGAAGTCGTTACCCAAAAGTTACCCAATATATCTATTTTTTCTGCTATATATCCATTTTTCAGTATAGTGTAAAATGTAGCAGATTAAATGCTAATCTTGTAGAAAAAAAGGCTCGAGAGCCGACAGGTGGCTCTTCTAGGAACCTTGAGAAATCAAGGTTCTTTTTTTGCTCCACAATACAAATAGTAAGGAATCTTGATTTCTCTTTTTTACTTGTGCTCGTGAATAAATGCAGTAATTATCTCTGCTGCTGCCACTGCATTGGTCCCTAAACTAGGATGACTTCCTTCATTAAATAAATGAATTCGTGCATCATTGACTTCCTGAGCAATGGCTAAATACTCTTCTTCCAGATCTCTTCTGACCATTTGATCCTTCTTAGAACCTGTCAAAAGTAACGGTACCTGCAGCTCTTGCAAGGCTTTTACGAATAACGGCTTATTCGAATCAATGAGACGAATTAACGAAACCGTATCTTTTTCAACAATCTCTTGCCAATCTGCACCAATACACCATTCATAAAACTGTACCGCTTCCTTAATATTTACAGCTTGTGTTCTTTCTGCCAATAATTCTTTCTTGAATCCAGCATGCAACGTCCGACCATCAAAACTGTCTGCGGTTACACTTTTAATCTTATCTGGAATTAGTAAGGCCACATTTAACGCAACCCAAGCACCTCCACTAGTACCCACTAGATGAACTGCCGAAATTTTTAATTCCTCCAGCAAACTGCATACCTGGTGAGCTTCATCCAGCCATAAGTCATCAGGAAACTTTTCTATTCGATCAGATTGTCCGTAACCTAAAAAATCAATCAAGATCACCTGAAAATCAGCATACAGAGGTAATATCCCTTGAAATAATCTAGAAGAGGACGTATTGCCGTGCAAAAACATCAACGGTTCACCCTTGCCAACAATTTCATAATAAATTTGATAACCTTTATAAGTAAAGTAACTCATGATTCTCTCTCCTTGTCTATTCGAATATACACAATGAATAGCAAGGCTTATCAAAATTAGCCCAAGCTATCCCTAGGCAGTTATCCATACTCCCATTACCAACAGCTCCTTCACTTAAAAATCAAACGCTTTCTTTATTCATTATATCATCTTCATTTGAATGTCTCCTACTTTCATTATGCAAATGTTCCATATTCTTCCTAATTTATAATGCTTTTCAGAAAAACATCCTAATAACATTGGTACTTAAACTTTTCTTATACATTTAAATAAGCGATGTCTTGTGATTTTCTTTAGATACCTTTACAAAATGATGTCAATATATCAGTAACATGACCAATTAACGAACGTATATTCCCACTAAAAATAGTCATTAGATCTGACCTAATCGTGTTTAAACCGCTTTCTGTTCAGTATTAAAAATTTCAAATAATCCGTTACATCAGTTATTTTGTTACATAGTTACACTGCGTTGTAACCTCTTGTCATCGGTCTTTTACCTATGAAATACAAAAGGATGTTAAAGTATGAAACGTGGTCGAAGCAACAGACGACAAAAACTTTTTGGAGGAATTTACTAGATGAAATTCGGAAAAGCATTATTACTTAGTACAATTATGGCAGCAGGTGCTGCATTAGCAATCGGAACAAGCGACGCTCACGCAGCAGAAACTTATACCGTTCAATCAGGTGATACTTTATCTAAAATCTCAGCAAAATTTGTTGGCGACAACAGCCTGGTAAACTCAATTGCAACGAATAACAACATTAGCAATGTTGATCTGATCTTTGAAGGACAACAATTAAGTATCGACACCGCTGCACAAAATACTGCAGCTCCTGTTCAAGAACAAGCAGCCCCAGTTGAACAAACTCAACAAGCAGCAGCTCCTGTACAAGAAACTGCTCCAGCTCCTGTCCAAGAAGCAGCTCCGGCAGCAGCAGCTCCAGCAACTACTTCTTCTGCAAAAGAATGGATTGCACAAAAAGAATCTAGCGGTTCATATGATGCAACAAATGGTCAATACATTGGACGTTACCAGTTGAGTGCTTCTTACTTAAACGGTGATTACTCTCCAGCAAATCAAGAACGTGTAGCTGATCAATACGTTGCACAACGTTACGGCTCATGGGAAGGTGCTCAAGCTTTCTGGTTAGCAAACGGCTGGTACTAAAATAGATTAAATAAAAAGTCGAAGAATTCTTCGACTTTTTTATTATTTAAATTTCCTTACTACCATAGGAATATCGGATGCCAACTGGACAATTTCATCTGCACCAGCCTGCTCCAACTCCTTACGATTACCGAAACCATAAAGAACACCTATGCTAGCTACACCATTTTCTCTTGCACCTTTTATATCAAATTCACGGTCTCCCACCATTATTACTTCTTTAGCCTTAACTGTTAAACCAACTAAGGCATCCTGTATAATAGCAGCTTTTCCCTCCCGTTTTCCTTCCATATCGGCTCCGAAAATCCCACTAAAATAAGAAGTAAAATTTAGATTATCAATAATCTGTTGGGCATAAGGAGCTGGTTTTGAAGTGGCTACACCTAACGTATAGTGTTTTGAAAGCTCCGCCAAGGTCTCAGCAATTCCTGGATAAACCTCCAACTGCAAAATGCCATACGTCGCGTAATAATCTCGATAAATCAACGTTGCTCTTTGCGCTGCCTCTTTGTCCATACCATACAAATTACCCAGGGATAGACTTAATGGTGGGCCAATAAATGTGCGTAGAATCTCTTCATTAGGAATTTCAAGTCCCAATTCCTTCAACATATAAGTAATAGATGCTAAAATACCTTTGCTAGAATCAGTCAATGTACCATCTAAATCAAATAAAACGACTCTTTTCATCAAATACCTCCCCTTTTTCTTCCATCCTAGCTTTCTTTTCACAAATTGGCAATAGAAAGCTAATTATTTGCTTTAATTAAGAATACTCTATATACTTACTTTTAGTAAGAGAGATATTTCAAGGAGGAATTTTTATGGATACACAAATTCGCGGGTTACACCACGTTACAGCAATGACTTCAAGCGCCGAAAAAAATTATCGCTTCTTTACCGATATTTTAGGTTTACGAATGATTAAAAAAACCGTCAATCAAGACGATATTGAAACCTATCACCTATATTTTACGGATGATACAGGAGCTCCTGGTACAGATATGACCTTTTTTGATTTTCCGGGTATTCCTCAAGGCAAGAAAGGAACCAACACTATTTCACGTACTGGTTTCCGGGTGCCAAGCGATGCTTCACTAACTTACTGGGCAGACCGTTTTACTCAACTGAATGTTGAACACAGCGAAATCAAGGAACGCTTTGGAAAAAAATACTTAAACTTTAATGACTACGATAATCAATTATTCCAATTAGTTTCAGATGAAACCAATCAAGGAGTTGCTGCCGGCACCCCTTGGAAAAATTCAAATGTTCCAGCCGAACACTCAATTATCGGCTTAGGACCAACGATTGTAACAGTATCAAACTTTGATCACATGAAACTCGTATTGGAGAACGTGTTAGGCTTTAAGGAAACAGCTGAAGAAGGTACTATGCATCAATTTGAAGTTGGCGAAGGCGGAAATGGGGCAACCATTCTAGTGGACTTCAGAGACGACCTACCACCTGCACAAGAAGGCTTTGGAAATGTGCACCATTTAGCTTTACGTGTAGCTGATGATGATGCATTGAAATATTGGATTAAGAAAATTAATGATTTGGAATTCCCAAATTCTGGCTTCGTTGATCGTTTCTATTTTCAATCGGAGTACTTCATGGCAGCACCAAATGTTCTATTTGAATTGGCAACAGACGGTCCAGGTTTCTTAGAAGATGAATCTTACGAAACTGCTGGAGAAATCCTGTCCTTGCCTCCTTTCTTAGAACCAAAACGCAAAGAAATCGAAGACTATGTACGACCTTTTGATACATCCGATGCTAACAAAAAACGACAATAATTTAAAAGCAGGCGAGTATCGCCTGCTTTTTTAAGGAGGTTCCTTATGATCCATTACTCATCTAAGCAATTAACCACTAAGCAAAACTATAAATTTTTAACCGGCAGCATTATTCCCCGACCAATAGCTTGGATCACGACAGTGAATTCAGAGACAAAAATTATTAATGCCGCCCCGTTTAGCTACTTCAACGTAGTCGCAAAAAACATTCCTTTAATCAGCTTGTCTATCAATCGGCATCCAGATGGCAGGATGAAAGATACTGCCATTAACCTCTTTAACTCTAAAGAAGGTGTGGTTCATTTAGTAAATGATGAGGTGCTGAATGAAATGAATGCTACAGCTGCCAGTTTGCCTCCCGACATTGGAGAATTAACAGAGAGCAGTCTAACACTCGTTGACAGCCATACAATCCAAACACCTGGCATCAAAGAGGCTCCTGTCCGTATGGAAGCAACAGTCCATCAATATCTCGAAATAAAAGACCATGAAAAGAAAACTATTAGTGACCTCTTCATATTAGAAGTGCATGACTATTATTTCTCAGAAGACATTTTCGATAATGAGAATGAATACATTTTGCCAGAAAAATTTTCTCCAATCGCCCGTTTAGCTGGGAATAGCTACAGTCACATAGATAACATTGTTGATATTGAAAGACCTCAATAAAAAAAAGAGTAACCCAATCATCACAGACATGACTGGGGTACTCTTTTTATTGTTCACGTAAATCAATAATTTGAACGTTTCCATCAATTAAGCCACTTGTACCTTTAAGCTTAGTTAATCCTCTCGGTGCGTCAAATTCCAATTTCATCTTTTCATCTAAATGAATTACTGAGTGCTCCTTAACAAAAAGCTCCCCAACGTTACTTTCTAAAGGGGCTTGATAGTCAGAACGATCCTGATCCTTGCGTAAAACTAAGAAACGGAAACTAATATCTAAAGAACAAAAACCTACTTTAGTATACTTGCCTACACCATCATCTAAATCCAAAACTACCACACTATCTTTTAGATAATCCTCAAATCGTGGTTTCAATTCATCTGCTATTTCTAAATACATATATCTCATCTCCTCAACACAAGCGTAGCATGTTTTAGTGAAACCTAACAGACATATGCTTAAGAAAAAAAATAGACGATCTTATAAAAGATCGTCTGAGAAACTCCGGCAGTAGGACTCGAACCTACGACATCATGATTAACAGTCATGCGCTACTACCAACTGAGCTATGCCGGAATAATATGCGCGTGGCGGCGTCCTACTCTCACAAAGGGAAACCCTTCACTACAATCGGCGCTAAGAAGCTTAACTTCTGTGTTCGGCATGGGAACAGGTGTATCCTTCTTGCCATCGCCACCACACTATTTACTTGAGTAAGTTTCGCTCACTCAAAACTGGATCAGAAAATAAACTCTTCCGAGTTTTTTTGGTTAAGTCCTCGATCGATTAGTATCAGTCCGCTCCATACATCACTGCACTTCCACTCCTGACCTATCTACCTGATCTTCTCTCAGGGATCTTACTTTCTTAAAGAAATGGGAAATCTCATCTTGAGGTGGGCTTCACACTTAGATGCTTTCAGCGTTTATCCCTTCCCTACATAGCTACCCAGCGATGCCTCTGGCGAGACAACTGGTACACCAGCGGTAAGTCCATCCCGGTCCTCTCGTACTAAGGACAGATCCTCTCAAATTTCCAACGCCCGCGACGGATAGGGACCGAACTGTCTCACGACGTTCTGAACCCAGCTCGCGTGCCGCTTTAATGGGCGAACAGCCCAACCCTTGGGACCGACTACAGCCCCAGGATGCGACGAGCCGACATCGAGGTGCCAAACCTCCCCGTCGATGTGGACTCTTGGGGGAGATAAGCCTGTTATCCCC
>NZ_ASWD01000004.1 GCF_000407485.1 Enterococcus pallens ATCC BAA-351
GTGGAAGAAAAAGCGTTCGACTTGCATGTATTAGGCACGCCGCCAGCGTTCGTCCTGAGCCAGGATCAAACTCTCATAAAAAGTGTTTGAAACAGTCTTGCGACTGTTCAGCTCAATTTAAAAATTGATTCGCTAGCAATTGCTTGCTATGTTGTTTGCTTCTATTATATAGAAGCGCCCTACACATTTGGTTTGTTTTATTCGTTCAGTTTTCAAAGGTCTACTTGATAAAATCGTGTGTTTCGTGTTGCATCAGCAACTCTTAAATCTTATCAGTTTGCCAACTCAATGTCAACAACTTTTTTAACTTTTTTCAAAAAGTTTTTTTAGATTGGTTTGAGCTGTTCAGATGCGACTTTGATAGAATAACTGATTTACAGTCATCTGTCAACGACTTTTTTTATTTTCTTTCGAACGTTTACCGCTCGTTTTGGAACAATACATAATATACCAACATAATCGCCTTTGGTCAACGAAAAATATCAGTTTTTTTCAACTTTTTTTCATAAGCGATTATTGCTGCTGTTTCACTTAATGATCGTTCGTAAATAACAAAAAAAGGACTGGTCTACTCACTTGCAAGTAGACCAGCCACAGTTTTTTAGCGCATTGTAGGGAACAGCAGAACATCACGAATTGACTGTACATCGGTTAACAGCATAACAAGACGGTCAATTCCAATTCCTAAGCCCCCAGTTGGTGGCATTCCGTATTCTAAAGCTTCTAGGAAATCTTCATCCACACCATGTGCTTCATCATTTCCTTGCTCTTTTTCTTTTTCTTGTGCTTCAAATCGAGCTCTTTGGTCGATTGGATCATTTAACTCGGTAAAAGCATTAGCAAATTCACGACCTACAATAAACAATTCAAAGCGATCAGTAAAGCGTGGATCTTCATCGTTTTTCTTAGCCAACGGTGAAACTTCTACTGGATGCCCGTACACAAAAGTAGGCTGCTCTAACGTTTCTTCAACAAATGTTTCGAAGAACTCATTAAGAATATGGCCAACTTCCATGTTTTCATTGATTTCAACATTATGCTCTTTTGCAGCAGCTCGTGCCTCATCAATCGACATCTCTTTCCAGAAATCTACACCTGTTTGTTCTTTAACCGCATCTACCATATGAATTCGTTTAAATTCACTGCCTAAATCCACCTCAGCGCCATCGTAGGTAATTGTTGTAGTACCAAGCACATTTTCAGCAGCATTACGGATGATACCTTCAGTCAAATTCATGATATCTTGGTAATCAGTATAGGCAGTATACACTTCCATCATTGTAAACTCTGGATTATGAGTAGTGTCAATCCCTTCATTACGGAAAACACGTCCAATTTCATATACTTTTTCCATACCGCCGACAATTAGTCGTTTCAAATGTAATTCTAAAGCAATACGTAAATAAAGATCTATATCTAGTGCATTATGGTGTGTAATAAATGGACGTGCGGCAGCTCCGCCAGCTTCATTATGCAAAACTGGTGTTTCCACTTCAATATATCCTAAACCATCAAGATAGCGACGAATTTGGCTGATAATTTGACTACGCTTCATGAAACGATCAAAACTTTCACGATTACTAATCAAATCTAAATAGCGTTGACGATATCGTTGTTCAACATTTGTCAATCCGTGATATTTTTCAGGCATTGGACGCAAAGACTTCGTCAGTAAAATAATTTCCTTTGCTTTGATTGAAACCTCGCCGGTATTTGTCTTCATTACTTCACCAGTAACACCAAAAAAATCGCCTAAATCAGCACGTTTAAAGACTTCGTAGTTATCATCCCCAACTTCATCTTTACGAACATAAATCTGAATCTGCCCTTCACGGTCTTGCAAATGTGCAAAGCCTGCTTTTCCCTTACCGCGTTTAGTCATCATTCGACCTGCAACACTAGCAGTTAATGCCAGTTCATGCAGCTCTTCTTTAGTATTGCTGTCATACTTCTCATGTAGTTCCTGTGAATTTGCCGTACGCTCAAAGCGTTTGCCAAATGGATCCATGCCTTCTTCACGAATAGCCTCCATTTTTTCGCGGCGGACACGCATTTGGTCATTCATTTCCGCTAAGCTGTTTTGTTCCTCAGTCACGAATTTTCCTCCTTTAATGTAGGTACTCTTCCTTATAATGCCAATCTATCTATAAAAAATCAAGCCGAATTCTCTATTCGGCTTGAAAGATTAACTAATTTTTTGCTTTGCTTCTATTGATTCCACTAATTGATCTAAAATGTTTATAATCACTTGCTTCTCTTCTGTCTGATTAATAGCTACTTTGGCTTTAGCAGCTCGTGAGATGCCTTTTAAGTAATAGCTTGCGTGTTGACGGAACTCTCGACAAGCGATTTTTTCGCCCTTTAAATCTATCAATCGTTCTAAATGCAATTTTGCAGTAGCAATTTTTTCTCTTGGTGTCGGTTCATCAATTAATACGCCAGTTTCTAAGTAGTGTTGCGTGCGATGAATCATCCATGGATTGCCTAATGCCGCTCGCCCTATCATCACGCCATCCACACCAACTTCTTCTATCATTCTTTTGGCATCTTCAGGTGTTCGAACATCGCCGTTCCCCATAAAAGGAATGGTCAATTGATCTGCAACATCCTTCAGTACATTCCAATCAGCATGTCCCTCATACATTTGAACTCGTGTACGGCCGTGCATAGCTATCGCTGAAGCTCCCGCACTTTGAGCTGCCAGAGCATTTTCAACAGCCAAAATATGTTTAGCATCCCAGCCAACACGCATTTTTACAGTGACTGGAATATCAACCGCTGAAGAAACTGCTTGAACCATTTCATATACTTTTTCTGGATCTAATAACCATTTTGCTCCTGCTTCAGCCTTAATAACTTTATTAACTGGGCACCCCATATTAATATCAATGATATCTGCTTTGGTGTTTTCCTGCACAAAGCAAGCAGCCTCCACCAATGACTCTTTATTTCCGCCAAAAATCTGCACGCTTAATGGATGTTCTCTTTCATCGATATACAGCATATCCAATGTCTTCTTATTACGAAAATGAATTCCTTGGTCGCTAATCATTTCACAAACGACTAATCCAGCTCCGAACTCTTTAACTGTAACTCTGAATGCCGCATTAGTAATTCCAGCCATTGGTGCTACTACTACTCGATTAGGAATTTCCACATTGCCGATTTTCCATGTTCCATTTAACGGCTTCACCCTATAGTTCCCCCATCGCTTCTCGTTTTAATTCTAATAAGTCAGCTTCACTATATTTATACTTATTATTGCAGAAAGTACAAACAGCCTCAGCACCATGGTCTTCATCAATCATCGCCTGAATTTCATCAGGCCCTAAACTAATAATCGCCGCACCAAATTTTTCTTTTGAGCAATCACATTTAAATTGGACAGGCATCTTTTCTAAGAATTCAACATCATTCGTTCCCAATAATCTTTGTAAAATTTCTTCTGGCGTCTGACCTTCGTCAAGCAAAGAAGAAATTCGAGTAGTTTCTTTTAGCCGTTCTTCGATCTGATCAATCACTTCATCCTCAGCACCAGGCATAATCTGAATCATAAATCCTCCCGCTGTTTTGATTGAATCATCTGTATCAACTAATACAGATACTCCTACCGCAGAAGGAATTTGTTCAGAAACAGCCAAGTAGTAGGTGAAATCTTCACCAATTTCTCCAGAAACAATTGGCGTTTGTCCAGAAAAAGGTTCCTTCAATCCTAAGTCTTTAATTACTGTCAGCATTCCTTCTGTTCCAACAGCACCTCGGACATCTAGCTTGCCAATTTCATTCAATGGTAAACTAAGATGGGTATTTTTAATGTATCCTTTGACATCTCCCTTACCATTGCTGTCAACAACAATTCCACCAGCGGGACCATTGCCATCTATTTTTATAGTTAACTTATCCTCACCTTTTAAAGTTGCCCCTAACATTAAGCCGCCAATCATAGTACGTCCTAATGCTGCTGAAGCAGTATTCCAAGTGTCGTGGCGTCGTTGCGCTTCAGCAATCGTTTCTGTTGCATTTACTGCGTAAGCTCGTACAAAACCATCATAGGCTAACGCTTTTACTAAATAATCAGTCATTTAATTTTTCTCCTTACTTTAGCAGTTGCCAAATTTCTATGCAACCTTACTCGTGATTGCATCATACTAGGACTTTTACTTTTTTTCAACCGCCTAGTATTACTTTATAAAAAATCCAAAAAAGCATGTCGATTAAGACATGCTTTCAGATAAACTATTGTTCGTTATCACTTGTATCGTCAGGTGATTCTATTGGCTCATCGTCGCCGTTAGGATCATTGTGTTTCTTTTCATCCAAAGCTTGTTTTTCAGCGTCTTTTTCTTCCAAAGCACGTTTAGCTTCTTCAAAAGTTTGCGCTTGGGCTTTTTCACTCGGATAAAGACTGCCTTGCCCTTCTGGCATTTGACCAGTTTCAAACAAAGATTTAATTGCTTTCGCATCTAACGTTTCAAATTCTAGTAGTTTTTCAGCAATTAATTTGTGCTGATCGCGATGCTCTTCGATAATTTGACGAGCCTTATCATGAGCTTCCATCAGAATCTTGCGGACTTCTTGGTCGATTTCAAAGGCTACTTGTTCAGAATAAGCCTTGGTTTGACCATAGTCACGACCAACAAATACTTGATGATTGCCTTCATATTGAACTGGACCAAGCTTATCGCTCATTCCATATTCCGTCACCATGCTGCGAGCTAATGCAGTCGCTTGTTCAAAGTCATTAGAAGCACCAGTTGTTTGAGCATTAAAGACAATCTCTTCAGCAGTACGTCCGCCTAATAAACCAACAATTTGTTCAAACATGTCTTCTTTAGACATCAGCATTTGATCCTCTTTTGGTAAAGCGATCATGTACCCACCGGCACGTCCACGAGGAATAATCGTCACTTTGTGTACCACACGAGCACGATTCAAGACCATACCAATGATAGTGTGCCCTGCTTCATGATAAGCAACCATTTCACGTTCATGCTTACTGATAACGCGATCTTTCTTAGCAGGTCCCGCAATTACGCGATCTTCTGCTTCATCCACATCTGAAGCATCAATTTTCTTCTTGTTGCGACGAGCAGCAACTAAAGCAGCTTCATTCAATACATTTTCTAAATCAGCACCAGCAAAACCTGGTGTTTGTTGTGCGACTACTTTCAAATCAACATCATCTGCCAAAGGCTTATTACGCGCATGTACTCGTAAAATTGCTTCACGGCCTTTCACATCTGGACGACCAACTAAGATCTGACGGTCAAAACGTCCTGGACGTAGTAATGCTGGGTCTAGTACATCTGAACGGTTTGTTGCAGCAATGACAATGACACCTTCGTTACCATCAAAACCATCCATTTCAACTAGCAGTTGGTTCAAGGTTTGTTCACGTTCATCGTGACCTCCACCCATACCAGCTCCACGTTGACGTCCAACAGCATCAATTTCATCGATAAAGATGATGGCCGGAGCGTTTTTCTTCGCAGTTTCAAATAGGTCACGAACACGGCTTGCACCGACACCAACAAACATTTCTACAAAGTCAGAACCTGAGATTGAATAGAATGGTACGCCTGCTTCACCAGCTACTGCTTTGGCAAGCAAAGTTTTACCAGTCCCGGGAGGTCCTTCTAGCAGTACACCTGCTGGGATGCGGGCACCTAATTCAACGAAGCGCCGTGGATCCTTCAGAAATTCTACTACTTCAACTAATTCTTGTTTCTCTTCCTCAGCACCGGCTACATCAGAGAAGCGTACGCGGTTAGCCTTTTTGTCAGCTTCTTTGGCTTTTGATTTACCAAAGTTCATCACACGGCCATTGCCGCCACCGCCGCCACCTTGTTGACCCATGATCATATAGAAGAAGAAAACCATTAACAGAATCGGTAAGAAGCTCACAAGCAAGGTTACCCACATACCGCTGCTGGATTCCTCTTGAACTTCTGTTTTGATTCCATTTTCACTAGCAAGTGTAGTTACTTCGCTCAATGTAGAATCATTAGGCAGCACAATAGTACTGAAATGCGTAGTTGAACTTTCAGTTGAACCAATAATGTTCAAACCGCCAGTGTTTGCTACCTCTTGCTGTTCATTGTATTCACCAGTAATTTTGTAGACGCCACCTGCTGGTTGAATTCTGAATTCTTTGATTTTTCCTTCTTTTAACTGTTTAGTGAAAGTGGAATACTCGATATCTGGCGACTGGGTACGATTGTCTCCAAAAAGGAAATACACAACCATGACCATAGCCAAGATGACGAGGATATAATAGAGAGCATTTTTAGCCCCCTTTGGGTTTTTATTCATACGTTTCCTCCTCGTATTGTTGCTTTCTTAAAGTTTTATCAATCCTGACCTTTATAGTATATCATAATGTGAATTGTTCCTGTCACTAATTTGATTGATAAACTTCAGGTTTTAAAATCCCGACGTAAGGCAAGTTGCGGTAAGTTTCAGCATAATCTAACCCATAACCTACTACAAATTCGTTTGGTACGTTGAAACCAATGTAATCAGCTTCGATATCAACGATACGACCTTCAGGTTTGTCTAGCAACGTTACAATTTTAACTGATTTAGCTTTACGATATTTAAACAACTCCACTAAATAATGAAGTGTCCGACCACTGTCGATTATATCTTCTACGATCAGCAAATCGCGTCCTTCAACATTTGTGTCTAAATCTTTGATAATTTTCACTTCACCAGAAGAAACCGTCTGATTACCGTAACTAGATACATCCATAAAATCTAACTCAAGATACGTGTCGATTTCACGAACGATATCCGCCATGAACGGAACAGCTCCTTTTAAAATACCAACCACTAATGGGTTTTTGTCTGTATAATCCTCAGTCAATTGTTTGCCTAATTCGGCACAGCGCTGTTGAATTTCAGCTCGATCAATTAAGACTCTTTCAATATCCTTCCCTTGCATGAGAGGCTCCTTTCAATGGTACATATAATAGTCAAGTATGTAGTGTATTCTATCAGTTTCATTCCCAATACTCAAATAAGAATTCACAAAGGGAAGTATGCTTATGACTTCTCCGAAAGCATCCGTGACGACCCAGGCTTGCTCTCTTTTCTCTTGAGGAATTTTTTCATCAATAAAATAACGACTAACTTTTTTTCTCAATTTCGCAGTAAGTTGAATACGATCCCCCGGTTCTCTTTTTCTTATGGTTAAAGGCAAGTTGACCATTGCAGGTAAAACTATTGAGTAATGTGCATTTTGATCTTTAGTTCCGCCGACTTTTAAACATAGCTGTTCATTTGAAGAAAGTTTGACTGTTTCTCCATCATTCAAATAATAAGTTCCGCCTATAGGAGATGATTGTTTCCTGATAGTAAAGGTCAGATAGCTGGCAGTAAATTGCCAGTTTTCTCCTAAGTCTATCTCCCACTGGGCCGCTCCATCTTTTATCAGATGGACCAATTGAAAGAGTTGCCGCTGCGAAACAACTAATTGAGTTGTCTTATAAACCTCTTCGAATAAAAAACTCAAAAAATAATAACGTAGACCTTCTGCTGCTGGTAGATCACTGTGCGTAAACCGCCACTGCTGTTCTTGATAAACCACATTGTTTAAATTTTCTTTTAGTGCATCTCGTAATCCCTCTTCTGCCCATGCTAACTGCTGCGAAAATTGTCGAGCATGTTCTAGGAGCTGAGGATTTTCTTCTTTCAATACCGGCAAGATCCTATGACGAATACGATTTCTAGCATAGCATAATGTGGTATTGCTAGCATCCTCAAAATATGGGATTGATTCTTTTATGGCATAGTCCATAATCTCCTGTTTTGAGAAAGATAATAACGGCCTGAGCAATGATCCACTGCTAAATACTCTTTTTCTTTGCATTCCAGCGTGACTTAGCAAACTTCCCCCACGAGTAAATCGCATCATCATCGTTTCAACCTGATCATCTGCATGGTGTCCAGTTAGCAATAAAGAATACCCTTTACTTTTCATCAACTCAGCAAAAAAAGTGTATCGAAACTTGCGAGCCTGAACTTCAATCCCTACATTCGGTGGTGTCATCCATTTTTTTTCATAGTAATCAATTTGATGTTCGTAACAATATTTTTTTAAAAATGCCGCTTCTTCTACAGACTCCTCCCGCAATTGGTGATTCACATGAGCAACACCAATACTTAAGTCCATTCGTTCTCTAATTATTTCCATTAAATGCAAAAGAACCATAGAGTCAATTCCTGTCGAAACGGCAACCAACACTCGGTTGGCCTGCTTTAGCTCAGGATTTCTTTGTAAAAACATCTGCTCCATTCAATTTCTCCTATTGAAAAAAGCTGAAATTCGTGATGAATTTCAGCTACTTGCTTAATTTAGTTGCGCCGGCCGCCGCGGCCACCGCGTTTACCTTCAGTGTTACGCTTTAAAGAGGATAAGCGATCATCGCTATCCTTTAAAAAGGAACTCATCAATGTATCGAAGTCTTCTTTTTTGTTCTTTGAAAAATTACCCTTTGCTTGTGGACGTGCAGGACGACTTTCACGTTTTTCTCGGCTGTCTCTGTTGAATGGTTTCTTTTCAGGTTGCGGTTGATCCTGGGCTTTACGGATAGACAAGCCAACTTTTCCATCATTACCTACAGAGGTAACTTTTACTGTCACTTCATCGCCTACAGATAATACATCATGGATGTCTTTAACGAATCCATTGGAAATTTCACTGATATGGACTAAGCCTGTTTTTCCTTCCCCTAAATCGATAAATGCACCAAAATTAGTGATACCGGACACTTTTCCTTGCAGCTTAGCTCCTACTTCGATTGACATAAAAAGATTGTTCCTCCTATTTTTTTACCTATTTATTAAAACCGCTTATTCTGCAGTTTCTGACTTTACAACTTCGTCGGATGACGTTTTTTGTGGTGTTTTGTCCTCATCAGGCAAGACAAACACCAATTCGCCTTCTTTGGAATAATAATAGCGGCTGCGTGCTAATTTAGCAACATAATCGTCATCTTGCAGTAAAGCAACATCTTGTTTCAATGTAGACACTTGTTGATCAAGCTTCACAGATTCTGCCTCTGTTTTAGCTTGAATTGCCTTCAATTCACTTAAATGTTGATGTTCACCAAACAATTGAACGCCCATAATAATAAAAATAAACGCAGCAATCAAGAAAAGTGCAGTTAAACGACGACGCTTAAAAACTAATTGGCGCTGTTGTTTTTGAAAGTTTTTATATTGTTCTTTAGCATAAGGTGTATCCAATGCAGCTACCTTCAGCTTTTTTTCGCCCATTTCGTCAAGCTCCCTTTTTCTTGAGTTTCTTTTCTATTATAGCAAGTTCAAATTCTAATGTCTATTTGAAATAATCTTAATTAAGGTTATTTTCAACTCTTGTTTCTTGAAGGATCTCATACATCCCAGCTGCATCTTCTTTTTTAGTTGATTCATGCAAAGCAACCACCTTCGCTTCCAAAATTTTATTGCCAAACTGAACACGAATAACATCGCCAATTTTAACATCGGTTGAAGATTTAGCAAGTTTCCCGTTCACTTGAATTCGTCCCTTATCGGCTACTTCCTTCGCTACAGAACGACGCTTAATAATTCTTGATATCTTTAAAAATTTATCTAATCGCATAAATTCACTCTCTCTTCCATTTTAATCGTAATATTTTTGATCCCATTGGCAGCATCAACCATTCCCTAGTCGTCAACAACTTCAAACGAATGGCTAAAAACAAGAAAACACTTGCACCAATTAATACCCCAAACAATGCCGCCATTAATGCTTGACTGCGATGTTGTACTGGACTCCCCACTATCAACAACACTGCGTAATATCCGAACAAGCTTATCGTCATTCCACCCAAACAAGCAGCAAGTTTCTTTCCAAATTTTCTTTCCTTTAGATAGCCATTAAGTTCAGGGTCACTGCCTCGATGTAAAACAACTAACGCTAAAGACAGGCCAGCTAAAGTAGCTAGACTAGCACCTACTGTTCCCCATGTTCTCGTAAAAAAATTAGTGGACAAAACTTTCAACACTATTCCCCACCCGGCAGCCTTCAACGAATTTCGATAGTGGTTCTGACTTTGTGCAATACTTTGATAGCTTTGAATCATGGCCATCAAAAAAATCGCACATACAAATAAAACTAACGTAAGATTTCCTGAATAGTCTTTAAACAGCGCAAAGTTTACGTAGGGAAGCAGCAATACTAGTCCCAATGAAGCAGCTGCAGCAATACCACACGTCAATCTTAAAAAAATCTGACTAGATTTGATGAACAGGCGACGCTCTCGATTGGTTAAGTAACGAGTTAATATCGGAAGAAAACTGGAGCTTAGTGCCAAAGCTACTACTAAACCTAATTGAACCAAAGGCTGTCCACGATCATAAACCCCTTTAGCCACCTTTGCACCATACTCCGTCAGTCCCGAATCCACCAATGCCTTTTTAATAGTAAATGAATCTACTAATTGAAATAAGATTAAATAGCCGCTGTAAATAGTCATTAAGCCACCTTCTAAGACAAGTCTCTTCATAAGAATCTTAGATTGCTCATTAAATGTAAAAAAGGCGATTGGTGTACTAGTGCCTAATACTTTACGACGGTAATATTGCAAAATCAAAACAGCAACTGCGCCACCTGCTAAAGCCCCTATCATAGCAACGGTTCCAGTATGATAGACATCCCAGTGAAATTGTTGAAAGGACCAAGCTGCAATTAATATGACGCCTACCCGAATCAACTGTTCAACTACCTGTGAAACAGCTGTAGGAACCATCATCAGTTTCCCTTGAAATTCACCACGAGTTATTGAAAGTAACGGCATTAAAACAAAGGTAAAGGAAACCACCCGGATAAGAGGCGTTAACCCTATATCTCCCATTCCATTAGCAATTTGACGACTTCCAAAAAAAGTAATCGCCCACAATACTAATCCAAAGCCAGCAACTAAAGGAAATAATTCAACTAATGCGGCTCGCTGTTCTTTAGGCCCCTTTTTTTCTGCCACATATTTTGAAATGAACTGCGGCAGTCCTGAAAGGGCTAAAGTCATGGCTATTCCATAAATTGGATAAACTTGCTGATAAACATAAAAGCCTTCATCCCCTGCTAGATTTTGATAAGGTACGCGATAAACAGCACTTAACAGCTTCGCAACAAAGGAAGCGGCAGTCAATACAAAAGCACCACGCATCATGACCTTCATTTCTTTGTTAGCCAGTGCTCTCAGCCCCTATTCCCTGTATTTTTGCTCACGCATCGCCTTAACAAACTTTGTTAATTCCCGCAGCCAAACAGCCTGATCCATTTTAGCTTGGATGACTAGCTTAATTACCATTTTTTCTTTTTCAACACCCAATGTAGCTTTCAATTTGGTCGCACTTAAAGCCTCAAAAAGCTGTTCCACAGCATAAGCTTTAGTCCCAACCTTGCTCAAAGTAATAATTAGCTGCTGATCGCGTTTTGTAATGCTTTCAATCAAAGCACGATCCCCATCCATTTTAACCTGCCCAACATTAAGCAAATTGGCTACTTCATCAGGATAATCACCGAAACGGTCAATTAAATCAGATTCCACCTCATCCAACATTTCACGACTTTCCAGCTCACGAATTCGCTTATAAATCTCAATTTTTTGCCGCTCATCTTCTATATAAGTACCTGGAATATAAGCATCAATCCCAATATTGATTTCAACTGAGGTTCGTTCAGCTTGAGTATTTTTCCCTTGTTTGCGATCGACCGCTTCTGTCAACATTTGGGAATACATATCAAATCCGACAGCATCAATAAACCCATGCTGCTGAGCACCTAACAGATTTCCGGCACCTCGAATAGATAAATCTCGCATCGCAATTTTGAATCCTGAGCCTAGTTCAGTAAAATCTTTGATCGCTTGCAGTCGTTTTTCGCTAACCTCATTTAGTATTTTCTGAGGCTCATACATGAAATAAGCATAAGCAATCCGATTGCTTCGGCCAACGCGCCCTCTTAATTGATACAAAGTAGATAATCCCATATAATCAGCATTTTCGACAAACAATGTATTGACGTTAGGAATATCTACTCCCGTTTCAATAATTGTAGTAGTCACTAAAATATCATACTGTCCCTCAATAAAATCTAACAGCGTATTTTCCAGTTGCACTTCAGTCATTTGCCCATGAGCAAATCCGATCCGCGCATCTGGCACTAACATTTGCAGTTCTTCAACCTTGCGTTCAATTGTTTCCACACGGTTATATAGGTAAAAAGCTTGTCCCCCACGAGCCATTTCTCGTTCAATCGCCTCACGAATAGCCCCAGGATTTGTTTCCATTACATAAGTTTGAATAGGATAACGGTTTTCTGGTGGTGTTTCAATGACAGATAAATCACGAACTCCCAGCATGGACATATGCAATGTTCTTGGTATCGGAGTAGCTGTCAATGTTAATACATCTACTTGAGAGCGCAATTGTTTTAGCCGTTCCTTGTGCTTTACTCCAAACCGTTGTTCTTCATCTATAACCAGCAATCCTAAATCGGCAAATTTCAAATCCTGGGATAAAATCCGATGCGTTCCTACTACTATATCAACTTGCCCAGTTCGTAGTTGTTCAATCGTTTCATGCTGCTGCTTTTTCGTTCTAAACCGACTGAGCATAGCGACTTTTACAGGAAAGTTTTCAAAGCGTTCCACCATGGTGTCATAGTGCTGCTGTGCCAAAATCGTCGTTGGAACTAAAAAAGCTACCTGTTTATTTTCCTTAATTGCTTTAAAGGCCGCCCGCAACGCAACCTCGGTTTTACCAAAACCAACATCACCAACGAGCAGACGATCCATTGGCCGCGGTTTTTCCATATCATGCTTGATTTCGGCAGCACTGCGCAGCTGGTCATCGGTTTCAGTATAAGGAAATGCGTCTTCAAATTCTTTCTGATACTCATCGTCAGGGCCAAAAGCATAGCCCCGTTCAGCTTCCCGCTTAGCATATAATTCAATCAGATCATCGGCAATGTCCTCAATTTTTTTCGAAACTTTCTGCTTCGTTTTACTCCATTCACTTCCGCCTAATTTGTTTATTTTAGGTGGTTTGGCTTCTGAAGCAACATATTTTTGAATCAAATTCAACTGAGTTACCGGAATGAACAATTTATCATCTTTTTGATAAAGTATCGTCATGTAATCCTGATGAACACCATCTATTTCGATCGTTTCCATACCAATGTACTTACCAATACCATGATTAGCGTGAACTACATAATCGCCAGCTTTTAATTCGTTATAGCTTTTTAATCGTTCTGCATTAGAAATGGTTTGGCGGCGCGTTCTCTTCTTAGTAACTTTTTGAAATATCTCACGCTCAGTAACAACAACAATCCGATCTTGCGGCAATTCAAATCCTGAAGATAAGCTGCCTTCAACAATTTGAGATTTTCCAATTAGCAACTGATCCTTGGTTGTTTGAACAGCTTGTATTTCCGCATCTTGAAATTCCTGCATCAGTTTTTCTTGCCGTTCCTGATCCGAAACAATGAAAATAACCGTTTGCTGCTGCTTTTGCCAACGATCTACTTCTGTCTTCAACAAAGGAATCTGTCCAAAAAATTGTTGCATCGATCGGTACTGGAAAGCATGAATAGCTTCAAATCTTAAGTTTCCCATTCCCTTTTGAAAAAGTGAGAAAAAGGAAGAAACCAAAGTTGTCTTTTTTAATAAGCTGCTTAGATCTAAACCAAAATGTTGTTCCGAGAACACTCGCAACTCAGCTAATTTTTGCGTATGCCACTCTGCTTCTTCTCGTTCCATTTCACGGTTGGTTTCCATGATTCGACCGTAATCATCTACAAATAACCAAGCCTCTTTGTCAACATAATCTAATAAAGAAGTTTTACCTCCATAGAGTAAATCTGTATAATAGCGCGCTTCTTCTGTTGGAATACCATCCCTCCAAGAAGCGATTAACTGCCCATAGTAATCCTTTAAGAATGACTGATCCGCTTTTTCCTTCGTAACAGCCAAACGATTTTCCAACAACTGACTAACCTTCTCAACACCACGCTCTAAATCCGTTTGATCAAATACTAATTCTGTGGTTGGTCCAATCCATGCCTCTTCTAGATTAGTCACCGAACGTTGCGTGTCAGCTTCAAAATAGCGAATAGAGTCAACTTCCACATCAAATAATTCAATTCGAATTGGATAACTAGTTGTAAGAGGATAAATATCAATGATGCTTCCACGCATACTAAACTCGCCTGGTTTCCCTACCATTGACTGACGCTCATACCCCATTAGAACCAACTGCTGTGCTAAGTTTTGTAAATCAACCTCACTACCGATTTTCCAATGCAATTGATTATTCTTCCAAGTAGCTGGCGCTGGCAAATACTTACGAAGTGCCGCTGATGGAACCACATAAATTCCTTTTTTCCCTTGACTTAACGCTGTTAAAGTTTCCACTCGCTCCGCTCGTGCCTCAGGTGAGGAAAAGGCCATTTCAGCAGACAGCACCTCATCAACCGGAAAAAGATGAACGTCATCAATAATTTGACGCAGTTCTTCAGCCAACTGATTACTATAGTAGAGATTAGGAACAACAATAATAATCTGCCCCTGATATTTCTCGTAGGCTCCAGCCATTACTAAGGCTTTAGCAGAACCAGAAAGTCCCACTAATAACTGTCGTTTTGCCTGTTGCTCTAATTGCTGATGCCATTCTTTTACTAATGGTGTCTGATTGATTATTTCAATTAAATTCATGACTGAACCACCTCCTTAGTTAAATCGATTCATCGTTTGAATAAAATCATTGCTTTCAATAAAGTAATCGGCTGCTTCTGCAGCACGATCTACACAAGCCAAAATCTCCGGCTGTTCTTCCTTCGAAAACGGACTTAACACATGATTGACCACTGTTTTTCCATTTGGCCTACCAATACCAATTTTAATTCGATTAAACTCTTGACTATTCAAATGAGAGATTAGACTCTTCAACCCGTTATGGCCTCCGGCACTACCTTTTTGACGCAAGCGAAGCTTACCAAAGGCTAAATCTAAATCATCATGAATGACAACAAGTTCTTCTGGATAAATGCCAAAATAAGTCATTAAGGGCCCTACTGCCCTTCCTGACTCATTCATAAATGTTAAAGGTTTCACTAATAGGATTTTTTCACCATTAACAAAGAAATCAGCTACTTCTGCTTCAAACGTATGCTTTTTAAAGGTTGCTCCGTGTCTATTTGCTAATATATCAACGGCCATAAACCCGACATTGTGTTTTGTATTTTCATATTTTTTTCCTGGATTTCCCAGGCCTACAATCATTTTCATTATTTTACCTTCCACCTTAAGCATGCCAAAATGCTGGACCGCCTATAAGACGGTCCAGTGTTCCCACATAGTATAACACAAAATAAACTGTAGTGGTCACATCCGAATTTTAAGACTTGTTAAAAGTTTGGTTTTTCATTAAGAACTCTCATTTTACTGTTTCCCTTCCCCTCAATAAATAAACCGTTTTCCACTATAACAACTATTAGAACTGTATTAGTTTCAAGCGAAATACGTGACAAATTTTACAAATCAATGGTATGATGACAGGGATAAAACAAAAAGATGAAAGGACTGGTACACAATGACTGCAGCAGCAGGAAATGTTAAAACCCATCAAAAAGTAATTTTAGTCGGAGACGGTGCCGTAGGTTCAAGCTATGCTTTCGCTTTAGTTAACCAAAATATAGCTCAAGAAATCGGAATTATCGATATTGATACAAATAGAACTGAAGGAGATGCAATTGATTTATCCCATGCATTAGCTTTCACTTCACCCAAAAAAATCTATTCTGCTTCTTATGATGACGCACACGATGCTGACTTAGTTGTTATTACTGCTGGCGCACCACAAAAACCAGGCGAAACTCGTTTAGATCTTGTCAACAAAAACTTACGTATTAACAAAAGTATTGTTGAACAAATTGTCGCGTCTGGCTTCAACGGTATTTTCTTGGTTGCCGCTAACCCAGTAGATATCTTAACTTATGCTACTTGGAAATTCTCAGGTTTCCCTAAAGAACGTGTCATCGGTTCAGGAACATCATTAGATACTGCACGCTTCCGTCAAGCAATTTCTGAATTAGTTAATGTTGATCCACGTAATGTCCATGCCTATATCTTAGGTGAACATGGCGATTCAGAGTTTCCTGTATGGTCACATGCAAACGTAGCTGGTTTACAAATTTATGAATGGGTAAAAGATAACCCTGAAGTAGACGAAGAAGCATTGGTAAACTTGTTCTTTGGTGTACGTGATGCAGCTTACGAAATAATTGAGAAAAAAGGAGCAACATTCTACGGTATTGCTGTTGCTTTAGCTCGTATTACACGTGCTATTTTAAATGACGAAAGTGCTGTATTCCCATTATCTGTTTATTTAGAAGGTCAATATGGACAAAATGATATTTATATTGGCGCACCTGCTGTTGTTAATGCAAAAGGTATCCAAAACATCATTGAAATTCCATTGACTGATGCAGAAAAAGATAAGATGGATGCTTCTGCTAACCAATTAAAAGAAGTTATGGACAAAGCCTTCGCCGAATTAGATAGCGAAAATAAATAAAAGCTTCAAAAATACCGTGAGAAAATTTCTCACGGTATTTTTAAATATTTTTTATAAAGTGCACGAGAAAGCTCGCTTTTTGCTTTTTCTATGGTATATTTGTTATCGGTATACCATCTATTATGTGAAATTAAGGAGTTATTTCGATGCGAAGATCTGATAGGAAGCGTCCCCGTTCTAAAGTAGGCTTAATTATCGTACTTGGTGTTCTCGTGTTACTAGTCGCGGGTTATACCTTCCGGAGTACATATTATAGTAGTCGATTTTTACCCAACACAGTGGTCAACGGAATTGAGATTGAAAATCTTACCGTTGAGGACGCGAATAAAAAAATGGAAAAAGCTTTGTCTGACTCACCTTTTGTCATTCAAATTGACAGTAAAAATTGGAAAGAAATCAATCGACAAGACCTTGGCTGGACGACAGATTATGCAGATGAATTAACTTCTATTAAAGAATCGCAAAATCCGTTTAGTTGGGGAATGCAGTTGGTTTCTGCTGCTGAAACCAAAGATGTTTCCGGCAACACTTTGGATGAAGATAAATTAAATGCACTTAAAGAACAAATAAAGGTTGAGCTTACACAAGTAAATGAACCGCGAACACCATCAGAAAATGCAACCATTAAACAAACCAGTTCCGGCTTCGAAATTGTTGGCGAAAAACAAGGAACCACAATTGATGTAGATGCTGCGACAAATGCTTTTGCTGAAGCGGTCTCAACCGGTAAGCATACAATCAGTATGAATGAGTATTTATCGAAACCAACAATCAAAAAAGATGATGCTCAACTAAAAAAATCACTAGAAGAAATGAATAAAGTTGCTAAAGTTAAAGCAACCTACACAATCAATGGAAATTCCTTTGATATACCTTCTGATAAAATTCAAAGCTGGTTAACAGTTGATGCTGAAGGCAAGCTAGCTTTAGACCAAGAAAAAGTGACCGCTTATGTTACTGAACTTGGTCAAACATATAATACAAAAACACAGCCTACTAAATTCAATAGTACCCGTCGCGGGGAAGTAGAAGTTCCCGCTGGCAGCTATAGTTGGTCGATTAAAACTGCCGACGAAACAGCAGCATTATCTGAACAAATTCTTCAAGGAAAAGATTTTACTCGTTCACCAATTGTTGAAGGTGCTACAACCGATTCAGGAAAAGCCTTAATCGGCAACACCTACGTTGAAGTGGATTTGGAAAATCAACACATGTGGGTTTATAAAGATGGAAACGTTGCTTTAGAAACTGATATTGTCAGTGGAAAGCCTTCTTCACCTACTCCACACGGGGTTAACTATGTATGGAGCAAAGAAACCAATACTACTTTACGCGGTTATAACGACGATGGTAGCAAATATGCCAGCCCTGTAAAATATTGGATGCCGATTGATTGGACTGGTGTAGGGATACATGATTCAGATTGGCAGCCAGCTTATGGCGGAACGCTATGGCAAACAGTTGGCTCTCACGGCTGTATCAATACTCCACCAGGGGTAATGGGACAAGTATTTGAACTAGTCGATTTAGGAACACCAGTATTAGTATTTTAAACAGAACAACCGCTTGGAAAAATTCCAAGCGGTTGTTTTTTGCTTTTTATTTATTCAGCAGAAGTAAATACTTCTGAAACATCATCGTCATCTTCCAATTTTTCTACTAGACGCTCCAACTGTTCCTTTTGCTGTTCGTCTAAATTTACTGTTGTTTGAGGAACCATTGTCAGTTCCGCCTGAGCTAGAATAAATCCATCTGTCTCAAGTTGATCACGAACCATAGTAAAATCTTCAGGCGCGGTATAGACCTCGAAAACTTCCAGTGAAGTTTCCATATCTTCACCACCAGCTTCTATTACTTTCTCGAGCATTTCATCCTCACTTAGCGCCAATCCTTCACGTTCAATTGCAATATATCCTTGTCGGTCAAACATATAACTAACTGAACCTGTCTCACCTAGGTTCCCACCATTTCGGGTAAATGCAACACGCACATTCGTTGCCGTTCGATTACGATTATCAGTCAACGCATGAACCAAGATGGCTACACCACCAGGTCCGTACCCTTCATAAGTAATCTCATCATAGTGTTCCCCTTCACCAGAAGCAGTCGCCTTTTTTATTGCACGCGCTACATTGTCGTTAGGCATATTCGCACTTTTGGCCTTATCCATTACTAAACGCAAGGCTGGATTTATACTCGGGTCAGGGCCACCAGCTTTGGCCGCCATATAAATCTCACGAGAAATTTTTTGGAAGATTTTTCCTCGTTTTGCATCTTGTGCGTTTTTTCGACCTTGAATATTGTGCCATTTACTGTGTCCTGACATGGGATCTCCTCCTAATACTTTTTTTGAAGCACTACTATTATTTTCATCCTTAACTATTTATTCGTCAAGAAAAAGAAATACTACCGTTTCTTCATCACCTGAGTGTAAAGAATAATTAACAAACAAGCTGTCAATGCCCCAGCAGAGTCTAACATAACATCTTGAAACAACGGGGTTCTTCCGCCTGTTAACATCTGATGAAATTCATCTATCGCAGCATAACCTGTCGCTGAAAACCAGGCGAAAAATCCTGCTAGTACTAGTTGTTTTTGTTTTAACTTTGGTTGCAATCCCAAAAATAAGCTACCGCCCAAAAGAAAATAGCTCCCAAAATGTGCTCCTTTTCGAATAAAAAATTCGATAAATTTTGAATACCCTAATGTTGAAATACTTACTTTACTTCCCGCATAGGTAAAAGAAATCGAAGACATTGCCTTTTTAAAGGGCTCACCGCTTAATAACCGATCTAACAAAGATACCTGGCTTTGCTGCTCATATGTCATAGAAGAACTGATAAACAAAATAATCATCATGACAAATGCGATTGCTAAATATAAATTCCCATTTTTACGGTGTTTCTTCATTTTTCGGCCTCCAAAAGAAAAACCGGTACGAATTTCTTCGTACCGGTCAATAATTTTTAATTGATTACATACGAACCGCAAAACTTGGTGCGAAGTATGCATATGAAGAAGTTGTAACAGTTTGTCCTGGTGCTGGTGCGTGAACGTATTGTCCTCCACCTAATGCAATCGCAACATGGTAAGTTCCACCATGGCTGCCCCAGAATAACAAGTCACCTGGTTGTGCTTGATCGATTGAAATTGTTGTTCCAGCAGATTCTTGAGGAACAGTCCATCCACCAATTTCACGTCCAGCAGCTACACGATATACGTAGCTGGTAAATCCTGAACAATCGAATGATTCAGGACCTTTAGCACCCCATACATATGGTTTGCCAATGTGTTTCATTGCTTCAGCTACTATTGCCGAGCCATTACCAGATGGTGCTGGCGCTGGAGTCGGTGTTGGAACTACTGGTGCTGGCGTTGGATCAGGAGTTGGTGCTGGTGCAGGTGTTCCTGTATCGCCAGTGTTTCCATTTTCATTAGGAGCTGGTGCTGGTGTTTCTGAACTATTTGGTGTTTCTTGTACACTTGATTGAGTTGTTTGTTCTTCAGTCGAAGGAGTAGTTGTTGATTCTACTGTACTTGATTCAGAACTTGCCGCTTCACTTGAAGCAGCCGTTTCTGCTGCTTGTTTAGCAGCTTCTTCGTCAGCTTTGCGTTGTGCTTCAGCTTCTGCTTGAGCAGCCGCCTGAGCTTCTGCAGCTTTACGAGCTTCTTCTTGAATACGTGCTTGTTCAGCTTCTGCTTCTGCTTTTTGTTGTTGCAAAGCAGCTTTTTCATTTTCAGCAGTTGCTTGTTCAGCAGCTAATGAAACCTTTTGAACATTTAGATCAGCCTGTTTAGCGATTAATTCACCTTTTTGACCTTCTAATTGCGCTTGATTAGCAGCAATTTGTTCAATTTGTTTTTGATTTTCAGCTTCTTTTTGTTCAACTTCTTGTTTATCAGCTTTTTGTTGTTCAACTAAGTCGTTGTTCGCTTTCACGATGGTACTCATCGCTTGTACTCGACCTACAGCATCGCTGAATGATTCAGCATTTAAAACAACATCAATTACATTTGAAGTGCTTTGTTTAACTTGAACGTCACGAGCTTGTTCTTGAATTGCTTTTGAACGCTTTTCAATTCGATCTTGCAAAGCTTTAATTTGTTTTTGTAATTCTTCTGATTTTTGACGCAATGTTGTTTGTTCATTTAATAGGTCTTGTGCCTTTGTATTAATTGCAGCAACTTCATTTTCTAAAGAACCGATTTGAGATTCTGCTGTTACTTGTTGATCTTGTAAATTAGAAATTTTCGCATCCTGGTCAGCAATTTTATTATCGAATTCATCGGCTGAAGCTGCGGCTGGAGCTGCTAGTGCGCTTAATGTTACTGAACATACCATTAATGCTGATAACAAACTTTTTTTCACTCTTATATCCTCCGACTACTTTTACGTTTTTAGTTTATGAATTTTATTAGACTTTTTTTCTAACACATTGATGAGTTTACCATAGCTGTATGTCATGCGTATAATAGCATTGTTACAAAACCATTTCATTTTCGCTCTAATTTGACCGAGTTCCTGTCATAAAAAAACAGGAGCACTAGACTCCTGTTGTCAACACTATATTTGTTTAATCTGAATAGCTTCCTTTCTCAACCAATAGTTTTCGTATTGGAAAAATCAAGAAAATAAAAAGTAAAATATTCATGCCTAGAGTTGGTCCTAGAAAACGAGTAACAAATAACTGATTATCTACTTGAGCAAGTTGGAAAACCATTTGAATCAGCGTGCTCCCTAACTCAAAGAATGTCACAAAAATAATCATCGAAAAGAACAAGGTCAGTAAACTTTGATGAATAACTCTACCAAATAAGTAAATCAATGCAACAGTCAGTGGTAAAATCACTGCATAAATACCAATCACACCAATGTAATACAAATCATAAAGAATACCTACTACCAACATTGTGCCAATCATAAATCGCTTATCCAAAAGTTCAGAAACGACTAACAACACTATAATCATTACATGGGCATTCATTTGATAACTGTCGTTGAAAAAATGAGTGAACAGACGATTAACATGGGCATCCAACAGCATGATAATAAACAATAACGGTGGAACAATATATTTAAGATAACCCTTTTCAATCATTCGCCAGCCTCCACCATCCGCTGTACAATTGTCACAACAGAGATGTCGTACATTTGAGCATAAGGTTTGATATACACTTCTCGTTCTACACCAAAGCTGTTTGTTTTTACCTCTGCAACGGTTCCCACGGGTAAATTCGCTGGTGAATTTCCACCTAATCCAGAAGTTTGAACAATATCTCCTTCTTTGATGTCATTTTCTTCAGTAACTTTTGTAGCGACTAATTGTTGTTTCTTTTCATCATAGCTAGTCAGGATCCCAAAAGAGTTCCCAGAATCAGATGTGATTTTCAAAGGAAAATGGTTGGTGCTTTTGTTATCAGAAGTGAGTAATTCCACCTTAGAAGTGTGTGTATTTACTTCAACAACTCGACCAATTAATCCCTTTTGAGACATCACTGCCATGTTGCCTTCTATACCATCTGCACTACCTTTATCAACTATCAGCATATCTTGCCACGTATCTGGCGAACGTGTAATTACATTAGCCGTTACCTTTTGAAAACTGGTTAATGTTTGATTCAAATCCAGTTCTTGTTTCAGCTGCTCGATTTCTTTTTCATGATTTTTGTTTTCTAATGCTACTTCATCGTATTGATCAATCTTGCTTTTTAACTGTTCATTTTCTTCATAAGTATTAATAAGATTAGAAACTGCTGATGTTCCATTGGCAATCCAGCGGCCAGGAGCCGTAATGGCTTTATCCACTACACCAACAGTATCATTGATCATAGATTGTACAATATTGGTTCTGCCTTCACGAGCACGACTTGCTGCGGTGATCGAGATGGTCGCAATAACTATAATAACTAAAATCAGTAGAATAATAATATTTTTATTTGGATTAAATTTTCTCACAAAGGCACCTCGGGACATAATAAGATACTCTAAATTCTACCACTAACCGATGGCTTAAAAAAGAAACGACGTATGATTTTAGAGAATTTTAGCAACTAAAAAAGCCAGCAGTGCAATTTACAATTTTTTGCTTTCTGCTGACTCGCTATTTACTTAATCTTGGCTTTGAATTACTGCAATAACCCCACTGGTAAAACTGACTTTTGCCTCATTTTGTAAAAACTCATTACTAGCTAAACTAGTGGGCTGCAAAATTTCAACTTTGTCTAACGGATATTTTACATCCTTCAACGTTAGCTCGGAAATTGGTGTTAAGCAACAATACCCTAAATACTTCATTCCCAACTCTTTACTTACAACATGTTCTCCAGAGGTTAAATAACTAACAGTATTGGTTCTATCTTTTAATCGAAACTGTTGAAGGTAGGGGCGGAATCTAGGCTCTACACCTAACCATATATTGGCTAATAGATGATCTAAACGACCTCCCGTAGCGCCAATAATTGTTACTTCGGCATCTGGATAACGCTCAAAAGTCTTAACTAATGCCAACTGTGTATCAGTATCATCTTTTTCAGCAGGCGATGTAGATAGCTCTTCCACTGACTCAAAAACAACTTGCCGTTCTTCCTCAGATAAAGAATCGAAATCCCCTACTGCCAGATTTGGTTGAATTCCTTCTTCTAACAGATATAGATTTCCACGATCTATACCAACAAAAAAATCATACTCTGACTTTTGAAAATCTGGCCATTGCTGCGGGCTTCCACCAGCAACTAATAAAATGTTCATTAGTTTAAGACTTCCCTCAATGCTTGTATTCTAGCTTCCGGATCTTCAGCACCATAAATATATGAACCTGCTACAAATACATCCGCCCCTGCTTCCTTACATTTTGCAGCTGTTTCAGGGACAATTCCTCCATCGACTTCAATTTCGTAATGGTAACCATTTTCTTTTCGCAATTGATCTAGTTCAGCTATTTTTGCCACAGTTTCTTCAATAAACGATTGACCGCCAAATCCAGGATTTACCGTCATAATCAAAATTTGATCGACCTGTGACAACACATACTTAATTGACTCGATTGGTGTTCCAGGATTCAACACAACTCCAGCTTTTACTCCCTCTTGCTTGATCATTTGAACTGCACGGTGGATATGGGGAGTTGCTTCAACATGGGCCATAATGATATCAGACCCCGCCTTAGCAAAATCAGCAATATACTTTTCTGGTGCATCAATCATTAAATGAACATCTAAAGGAAGTTTAGTGATTGGACGCAAGGAGGCTACTACACTCGGACCAAAAGTAATATTCGGCACAAAATTTCCATCCATTACATCAATATGAATGTAATCTACACCTGCTGCTTCAACCATTTTTACTTCTTCACCTAAGCGTGCAAAGTCTGCACTTAAAATCGATGGGGCAATTTTCATCTTATTGTTCTCCTTTTTCATATAATTAATTCTTCTTTTTGTATACGGGGCGACGATTTTCGATTTCCTGCAAAAACTGCAAGTAATTATCGTATCTCGATTGAACAATTTCGCCTGCTTCTAGTCGCTTTTTCACTTCACAGCCGGGTTCTTTCACATGACGACATTCACGAAAACGACAGTACTGCGAAGCTGCCAGAAATTCCGGAAAATCTTTAGGTAGTTCTTCTGCTGATAATTCTAAAAAATCAATGGAACTAAAACCAGGTGTATCCGCAACTAATCCATCAAACAATTCCAGCAATTCTACATGCCGGGTCGTATGTTTTCCTCTTCCCAATGATTCAGAAATTTCACCTGTTGCCAATTGTAATTCTGGTGCTAACTCATTTAGCAAGGTGGATTTTCCTGCACCAGATTGACCCATAAAAACAGTCAATTTGTCACTGAATAACTGTGTCAGACGATTTTTTTCAGTAAGACCAGCAATTACAGGGTATCCTAATGGTTCATAAACAGCTTTAATTTCAGCAACTTTTGCTTCGTCTTTAGTCAAATCTGTTTTAGAAAGATAAATGACGGGATCAATCGACTTACTTTCGAGCGTCACTAAAAATCGATCTAGCAGATTATAAGAAAATTTCGGTTCAACTAAACTAGTCACTACTACTCCTAGATCAACATTTGCTACAGGTGGACGAATGAGTTCATTTTTTCGAGGTAACAATTCCAATACATACCCCTCGCTGTTCTCTTCACTGCTAAAAACCACTTCATCACCAACTAATGGAGTTAACCCGCGTTTACGAAAGTTTCCTCTAGCTCGGGTCTGATGCATTTTACCATCACTAAATACATAATAAAAACCACTTAACGCTTTACGAATTTGTCCTTCGATATTCCTCACTCCTTCGATATTTTCTCTCGCAACCATTGTACCATAACCAACAAATAAATATTAGTAAAAAAAACCTAAAAAAGATACCCTCTTCCAATTGGAAAAAGGTATCTTTTAAATTACGGAACATTAATACTCGTTTCGCTGTTTACATTTCTAGTTACCACCGTCACGCCATCTCTTTGTACCTGAATCGTCGCTTCGGACCCTTCCTTGATAGTCACAGGTACTGCTTGACTATTAGAAGTTGTACTAGCATCTAAAGTGAAGGTTGCCTTGTTGGTCAAAGTACTATTATTGGCATCTTTAACTAATACGGTAATTGTTTCAGGCTGTTCATTGCTGCCCTTATAATTAGCATTAATTGTTACATTAAAGTTTTGCTGCTTCACTTCAGCACCTTTTGACACTCTCAAAGTAACCGTACTACCACTATCCACTGATTCACCATTGGTGGGAGAAGTTCCAATTACTTTCCCAGCTTCTACACTATCAGAAAATTCTTCGGTGACAGTAACAACTAGTCCTACACTTTCTAATTCACTTTGCGCTTCAGCTTGCATTTTGCCATTCAAATTAGGAATCGTCACTTTAGCAGGACCTTTACTAACTTGCAATTTTATTAGAGTGTCACCGGTCACACTAGTGCCAGCAATAGGATCTTGACTTATCACTACCCCAGCAGCTACAGTTTCACTTTCTTCATTAATTCGTTGAATTTGTTTACTATCGATTCCCAAATTTAGTAAGGCCGCTTCCGCATCTTCATAAGTCATATCAGAATAGTCACCTAATGTAAAAGTTTGAGGTCCTTTAGAAACAGTAAAAGTGACCGTATCTTGAGAAGGGTCTACTTCGGTTCCTTTAGCTGGTGTTTGATTAACAACTGCGCCTTTGGTGACTTCCTCATCATATTCTTCATTCACCTTAATTTGATTAGAAGAAAAACCTAAATCTCTTAAAGCCTTTCGAACATCACTAATCTGTTCCCCAGCGTAATCGTCCAGCTCAACTTTGCCTACACCACTACTAACATATAAGCGAACAGTCCGATTCCGGCGAATCATAGTACCCGCTTCAGGATCAGTTTTAACTACATGTCCTTCTTCAACGTCGCTATCAGGAATAGACTCGGCGCGCTCGGCTACCTTTATTTTTGCCTCTTGCAATGTTTGCCTTGCTTCAGCTTCTGTCATATTTTTCACGTCTGGGATAGCTGTCTCTTGATTGGAACTGGCAAACATGTATGCTGCAAATCCGCCCACTGCCAAAACTAAAAGTGCTAGTAAAATCCATGGCCACTTTTTTCGTTTTTTCTTCTTTGGCGGTTCAACTGGTTTATTAACCATCTTGGGTATTTCCGTCTGTTCTTCCTCTGATGGAAGCTCGTCTGTAATTGGCGTTAGAACTTTCGTTTCATCATTCATGGCTGTTGGCTCCCACGGACGCTCATCGATTCTTCCCGGAGATAAAGCCGTTGACAAATCTTCTGACATTTCTTCAGCTGTTTTGTAACGATCAGCTGGATCTTTCGCAGTCGCATTCATTACAATGTTTTCCAGCGACTGAGGCGCCTGCGGATCAAATACTTTCACTGAAGGAATTGGATCTTGAAAATGCTTTAAAGCAATCGTTACAGCTGACTCACCGTCAAAAGGAACATTTCCAGTCATCATTTCATACAGGATAATTCCTAATGCATAGATATCTGATTGCTTTGTTGCCATACTTCCCCGTGCTTGTTCAGGCGATAAATAATGGACCGAACCTAATAAAGAGTTAGTTTGTGTCAATGAGGTTTCAGACAAAGCGATTGCAATTCCAAAATCGGTGATTTTAACGACACCTTCTTGGTCAATTAACACATTTTGCGGCTTTAAATCACGGTGAATAATACCATGAGCATGAGCTAAGCTAACCGCAGAAAGAATTTGCTGCATGATATCAACAATTTTAGTATAAGGAATTGGGTAGTGAGTTTGAATATATCGTTTCAGATCCATACCACGAACGTATTCCATTACTAAATATTGCATGTCATCTTCTTCACCAACATCATATACACTGACAATGTTAGGATGAACCAGTTCAGTAGCTGCTAAGGCTTCTCTTTGAAAACGACGTATTGCAGTTTGATCATTTTGGAAATTGAAGCGTAGTACCTTAATGGCGACATCCCGATCCAAAATTAAATCATGCGCTAAAAACACATTAGCCATTCCGCCACTGCCGATACTGGCGATGACTTTATATCGACCATTAATTATTTTTCCGATATCTATCATTCAGGTACCTCCTCCCCAAAATGGATTAACAGCACCGTAATATTGTCGGATCCGCCTGCCTCGTTAGCTTCGGCGATTAATTGACTAGTCTTTTCTGCTAAAGTCTGATCACTCTCAATAATAGCTAAAATTCTTTCTTCACTTACCATATTAGTTAAGCCATCCGAGCACAGAAGCAAATAGCTATCTGTATGACACGTATGATGAGAAACATCTACTTCCACAGTTCCATACACTCCTACAGAACGAGTCAATACATTTTTTTGCGGATGAACTGCAGCCATTTCCTCTGTGATTTCGCCAGATTTAACCAGTTCATTGACTAGTGAATGATCATCGGTCAACTGACGTATCGTGTGATCATGGACATAATAAGCACGGCTGTCACCAACATGAGCCAAAGTAAAGTTGTCATCAAATAAAGCAGCACTGACCACTGTGGTGCCCATGCCTTGCATTTCCGGATGTTCAATACCTTCTTGATAAATTTTTTGATTTTCTGTTTGAATTTGCTGAATGAACCACTGCGCGACTTTTTCACTGTCTGAAATGTCTGAAGCTTCCCAAGCAGCGCCAAGACCGTTGACAGCCATTTTGCTGGCTACATCTCCTGCCAAATGTCCGCCCATACCATCAGCTAAGATTGCTAATGACTTTTGCGCTTGATTCACAAAGACATTGGCATAATCTTGATTCATTTGGCGACGTCTACCGATATCAGATTGAAATTGAATTTCCAATTTTGTTCCACCTCATTTGTCTTTTTTGCGCATCGCGCAGATAAAAAAGCCGTCAGTCATCAGCATTTCCGGATATAATACTAACATTTTATCTTGAATAGCTGGTTGCACTACTTTATTTACAGCCAGTTCAACCTTTTCGAATTCTGGATGCTCTTTTAGAAAAGCTGCTATGACTTTTTGGTTTTCTTCAGAAGTTATTGTACATGTACTATAGACCAAGATGCCACCTTTTTTTAATGTTGAAGCGCAACTTTCTAAAATTGCCCGCTGAATTTTCGGCAGCTGGCGAAAATCTTCAGGGCTTTTTTGATACTTAATATCTGGTTTTCGACGCATTAATCCTAGTCCAGAACAAGGAGCATCAATCAGAATTCGATCAAAACTCTCTGCGGCAAAATGCTCATCTACTGTCCGGGCATCCATCGCTTTAGTTTCAATAACTTCAGATACTTGAAGCCGTTCAGCATTTTCCTGTACTAGCTTTAATTTGTGTTCATGGATATCTAATGCAGTAATCTTCCCTTTTCCCTCAAGTAAAGCAGCCATGTGTGTGGTTTTCCCACCCGGTGCTGAACAAGCATCTAAAATTTGTTCACCTGGCTTAACACCCATTATTTGTGCTACTAACATAGAACTTTCATCTTGAATAGTCAGCAGACCGTCTTCGTAAAGCTTACTTCCTGCCAGAAAGCCCTTATCAGCAATAATGCCATAAGGAGAAACCTCACTCAACCTTGCTTCAATTCCTTCTTCTTTTAATTGATCAATTGCTGATTCACGACTAATCCTTTGAACATCAATTCGTGCACTGACATGACTTGGTTCTAGCAAAGAAAGACCTAATTTACGGGTCTCTTCGATTCCGATTTCCTGTACAAATTTTTCAGTTAAAAATGTAGGAAGGCTGATTTCAATCGCCAAACGTTCCATTTGATCCTGGATATCCGTTAATGGCGGTGTTCCTTTTCTTTGCAAAGAACGTAAAACGCCATTTACAAACTTGCCAATTCCTGGATTTCCTTTAGCTTTAGCAATCTCAACTGCCTCATTTAGGATCGCATGAGCTGGCACACGATCCAAAAAAATCAATTGATAGACAGAAAGTTCTAAAAGACTTTGAACCCAGCTATCTATGCGCTTCGCTTGAGCTGTAAATGGCGTGAGATAAAACGCTAAAAGTCGTTTGCGGCTGACTGTTCCATAGACTAGTTCAGTTAACAAGCCAGTATCTTTATCCGCTACTTGATTCTTCTTAATTAATTCGTTCAACAGCAAGTTAGAATAAGCACCGCCATGGTTAATTCGCTCAATAGCCTCCAAAGCAGTGTAACGTACAGAATGGACTAATTGTTTTGGTATTTTTTTTGCCATTAGTTCACCTGCTGGCCTTCTGCAACTTGCTGCCCGCTGCCGTTAAGAAAAGCTTGAACTGTTTGCTTACCTTTTCCAGCAGGCTGTAATTCTTCAATTGCTACAACAGTTCCTTGTCCGCAAGCAATGTGCAAAGCTTTTTTTGTCCGCAAAACAATTGTTCCTGGTTTAGCTTTCGTTTCCTCATCTGTCGGTGTCGTTTTGAAAATTTTCCAACGTGCAGTTTCATAATTAGTAAAAGCAATCGGCCATGGATGCATTCCCCGTACCTGATTGTCTACTTCTTCTGCCGTTTTGTTCCAATCAATAGCCTCTTGTTCTCTCGTAATGTTTGGAGAAAAAGAAACTTCCTCTTCATTTTGTGGAGCAGGTGCCAATTTACCAGAAATGATTTTAGGTAATGTTTCCAATAGCAGCTCCTTGCCAACAAGACTCAATTTTTCGAACATAGTTCCCACATCATCTTGTTTAGTGATAGGAATACTACGTTGACTAAAAATGCCACCAGCATCCATTTTCTTAATCATTTCCATAATCGTTACACCAGTTTCTTTTTCACCGTTCATAATGGCATAGTGAACCGGCGCTCCTCCACGATATTTAGGTAATAGAGATGCATGAACATTGATAGCACCTAATCGCGGAATTTGCAGCAGTTTCTCAGGTAAGAACTGACCAAAAGCTGCTGTAACAATTAAATCAGGAGCTAATTCAGCGATCTGCTCCATCTCTGGTGATCCGCTGATTTTTTCAGGTTGCAAAACTAATAAACCATGTTCAACAGCAGCAGCCTTTACTGGTGGTGGTGTGATTGTTCTTTTTCGACCAACTGGACGGTCTGGTTGAGTAACTACTGCAGCAATCTCATACTTTTCGGCTAATAATCCTTCTAGAATAGGAACTGAAAAAGCAGGCGTTCCCATAAATACAATTTTAGTCATTGACATGTTCCTCCATATACCGTTCTAAATCTTCAGGTGCAATTGGATCAATCACTTGATCAATGAAAAGTTTTCCATCGAGATGATCGATTTCATGTTGAAATGCTCGAGCCAAATAGCCATAAGCTGTTACTTCCATTTCGTCACCTTCACGATCATAATAGCGGACAGTAATTTCATCTGCTCGCTCAACCGTTCCATAGGTTTCTGGAATAGAAAGGCATCCTTCTACATCAATAGTGGTTCCTTTTTTTTCGATGATCATTGGATTGATTAATTCAAAACGATCACCCTCATCAATCTCTACAACAGCCATTCGCAAATTTTTCCCAATCTGAGGAGCAGCTAACCCGATGCCATCATGGGCTACCATTGTCTCGTACATATCATCCAGCAGTTGGACAAGTTCATCTGTTACATATTCAATTGTCTGAGCCGATTGAGTTAATCGGTGGTCAGGATAAAGCAAAATTGGGTAGCGCATGGTATCCTCCTAAATAAAATACATGGGTTCACTGTCAATAGCAATCAATAGTCCGTTTCGTTGTTCCTTTTGACTTTGCTGTAAAATCGTTTCTAACGTTGGATATAGCTGATCTTCTTTTTTATATTTGATAATCAGCTGGTAATAGTAGCGGTTTTTAATTCGCAAAATAGCACCCGGGGTTGGTCCTAATAAAATGCTTTGGGGACTCAACGCCTGTTTCAACTGTTCACCCAGCTGATATGCCTTCTGAGCAGCCCGCATTTCTTCTTGATGAGAAATTGTCAGCTTCACCGTGTAGTAATAGGGTGGATAATCCGTTTGATGACGAATCCCCATTTCCATTCGATAAAATCCTTCGTAATCATGTTCTTTAGCCAGTTGAATAGCATAATGCTCAGGATTAAAGGTTTGAATTAATACTTCCCCTTTTTTCTCACCACGCCCTGCACGCCCACTTACTTGGGTTAATAGCTGAAACGTACGCTCACTGGAACGAAAATCCGGTAGATTTAATGCAGTATCCGCATTAAGCACACCCACTAAAGTAACATTAGCAAAATCCAGTCCTTTAGCAATCATTTGAGTACCTAAAAGAATATCTGCTTCACGATTACCAAAAGCATCCAAAATTTTTTCATGGGCACCTTTGCGCCTGGTTGTGTCAACGTCCATTCGCAGAACACGTGCTTCTGGAATTAATTCTGCTAATTCTTCCTGTACCTTTTCCGTACCGGTGCCGTAATATCGTATTTTATCTTTACCGCAATTCGGACAGCGACGAGGTATATTTTCCTCATGTCCACAATAATGGCAACGCATAGTTTTCGTGTCCATATGCAAGGTTAATGAAATGTCGCAATTGGGACACGGCAAGACAAAACCGCAATCTCGACACATCACAAAGGATGAGTAGCCTCGGCGATTTAACAGTAGCACGCTTTGTTCACCTTTCGCTAAACGATCACGCAATTTCTCTTCTAATTTTTCCGAAAACGAAGAGTTCAGACGGCGCTGCATTTCTTCACGCATATCCACAATTTCTACAGGAGGCAACGTAGCACTTTGATTTGCTCGTTGTGTCAGAGTTAATAATTGATAGACACCTTTTTGAGCTCTTGCTCTAGATTCTAAAGATGGCGTCGCACTGCCTAAAACAACTGGACAGTGATGATATTGTCCCCGCCAAATAGCTAAATCTCTAGCATGGTAGCGTGGTGTTTCTTCTTGTTTATAAGTAGTTTCATGTTCTTCATCAATGATAATGACACCTAAATTTGCTAAAGGTGCAAAAACTGCTGACCGTGCGCCTACTACTACTCGGGCCTCTTTTCGCTCGAGTTTACGCCATTCATCATATTTTTCACCTTGAGACAATCCACTATGCAAAACTGCTACTTCATCACCAAAACGAGACTTGAAACGGGTAGCCATTTGTGGTGTTAATGAAATTTCAGGTACCAGCATCATAGCTGTTTGCCCTTTCGCCAGAACATCCGAAATTACCTGTAAATAAACCTCCGTTTTTCCGCTGCCAGTAATTCCTTCTAGCAAAAAGACCGCATGCTCTTGACTTTGAGCCTTATCATGAATGGCCTGATAAGCCACTTGCTGCTGCGGATTTAAATTCAGAGCCTGGGTCTGTTCGAACTGTTTTTCAGCAAAAGGATCACGATATTTCTCAACTTCCTCAAAAGCTAGCCAGCCCTTTTCCTTGGCTTGATTCAAATTAGCCAAAGTAAAATCTTCTGCCTTCATCTGTTTGACAGACACTAACTGGTCTTCTTTTAAGCTTGACAAATAGTCTATTAATTGGAGCTGTTTAGGAGAATTTTTCCGAATGCCTGCCTTGATGGATTCAATCTCTTTTTTTTCAACGATTCGTTTGATGTATCGTTCTGTCTTTACTTTATTTTTCGTATGTACTTCATAGCGTAATTCTACTAGATTTTCCTCACGTAATTTTGCCATTTGTTTCAGGAGCCCACGTTCTTCTGCTTCTTCCCAAGTCATTTCCGTTTTCCCTAAAAAAACCTGGTCTTTTAAGTGGTCCTTTTCAGATAATAAGTACAGCTTTTTCTGATAATTAGCCTTCATCACACTTGGCAGCATCGTTTGCAGACAAGTGATCTTGAAAGCAAAGGTAGTATCCTTCATATAGTCTGCCAACTGTAAAAGCTCGTGATTTAAAACAGGCGTTAAATCCAGTACTCGAATAATTTCTTTAAGGTTGTCTGCTGGCAATTCTGGTGTCTCTGTCACAGCTATGACAAAGCCCTGGACATGGCGACTGCCAAAACTGACCTCTACGCGCATTCCACTCTCAACAGTCATTTGGGGCGGAATCAAATAGGTAAAGGGCTGATCGGTTTGCATAGCAGGTACATCTACAATTACTTGTGCTAATTTCATCCATTTCCGCCTCCTTATTGTCTGTATTGTACTAAAAAATTTCTAATAATGAATTAAATTCAACATAAAAAAGGAAACAGGTGTAAATACACCTGTTCCTAGTTGTTTTGTTCGCTGCGGATACGGGCTTCTAGTTCACGCTGTTCCCGTTCTTTTTGCATTTTTCGCTCTTCTTCTTCCAATTTCAAACGTTCCCGCTTAATTTCTGGATGAGGGTCATTGATTACAGTGCCCGCATCAATTTCTTCAAGAGCTTGTCCAACGCTTTTTACTGAATCAAAAGAAGTTAAACTTGGTTTTGCACCAGAATCTAATTCATGCGCACGCTTGCTAGCTAAGATTACCAGAGAATACTTGGAATTAACGTGATCTAACAAGGTGTCGATTGAAGGTTTTAACATCATAAGCTTATATCTCCTTTAACATTTTTATATATTTTCCTATTACACGGTCGACCCGATAATGTTCACTTACAATAATATCTTTAATTCGATCCACTGCCAAGTGGACCTCATCATTTACTACTGCATAGTCATAAAGAGCCATCATTTCGATTTCTTCACGGGCTACTTTCATCCGTTCATCAATCACTTCAGGGGTGTCTGTACCACGTCCGACAATCCGAGCTTTTAGCTCAGCTAAATCTGGCGGTGTCAAAAAAATGAAAACACCATCTGGGACTTTGTCTTTTACTTGACGTGCACCTTGAACCTCAATCTCCAGGAACACATCTTTCCCACGATCTAAGGTTTCATTCACATAAGTTAACGGTGTTCCATAGTAATTGCCGACATATTCTGCATACTCCAGCATATCACCAGCTTCAATCATTGCTTCAAATTCTTCGCGAGTACGGAAATAATAATCAACGCCATCAACTTCCCCTTCACGCTTTTGACGGGTGGTCATTGAAACTGAATATTCAAATTCGTTATCGTCGCGTTCGAAAATCGCTTTACGAACAGTTCCCTTACCCACTCCCGACGGTCCAGACAACACAATCAACAGTCCTCTTTCAGACATACTAACGCCCTTTCATGGTCTTTTTTCGCTAACGCTTATTGTGCACTTTTTTTGCGAAGATTTCAAGGGGTATTCGGCCGCTACCAAGTATTTCTTAAAATCCCATGTTGGATAAAGTGTTAATGACGTCTCTTAATTCACCATGCTGTTTAATTTCTTTATCCACAGGATCTGGGACTTCTTCAGCAGTAATTGATACGACAGAAGCTTTGTTCAAGTTTACGTAGGTCCCATCATTCACCAAAATATGCAACTCTTTTTCAGAGTAAAATACAACTGCATCCTGCCACGCTTCAAAACCGCTCTTTTCAGAAGGTATCGCTCGCTTAACAATACTGTGCCCATTGCTTTGATGGAAGGTGATGTCGTAATATTTCATTTAATGATACCCCTATTCTACATTTTGAATTTGTTCACGTATTTTTTCTAGAATCGTCTTTAATTGTACCACGATATCCTTAATTTGAATGGGACTAGACTTTGAACCGATCGTATTTACTTCTCGATTCATTTCTTGCAAAAGAAAATCAAGTTCACGCCCTACTGGACCAGTCGTTTGCAGCAGATGATCCATCTTCTCCAGATGAATACTTAGACGATCCAATTCTTCATGGACATCTCCTCGCTCCAGTAAAATGGCCATCTCAGTTAACAGACGATCTTGGTCAACTGTACTACCGAGATACTCCTGTAGTTTTTCTTCGTAGCGCTTTTGGTAGTCTGCTTCATAAATATCTACAAATTGTTTCAGCTCTTCAACTTGCTCAAAGACGTTTTGGCGATAACCTGATAGAACAGCTTGAATACCCGCCCCCTCAGCTTCACGACTTTGAACTAGCTGCACAAAGGCTTTTTGAGCTGCCTCTTGCACTAACAGCTCCAATGTGTCATCTAGCTCTTTACGGTCTACTAACGTCACATAATCTTCTTGTTCTAAGCTTTTCAACAAAATCTCTTTTATTGGCAGATCAGTCACACCATAACGTTCCTGAGCACCAGTCTTCAGTTGCTCAATTAGCTGGTCTAATAACTCCCATTGAATTGATACTTCCTTACTTCCTGTCTTTAGAGGCAGTAAATTAATGTACATGTCTACCCGGCCACGCTGAACCTGTTCCTTCGCAATTTTTCGCAGAAGCGTTTCGTAGGCATTAAGTTCTTTAGTCATACGGATTTGTAAATCCAAAAAGCGATTATTCACGCTTTTTAATTCCACACTCAATTCATATGCTTCGTTCATGGCAGTCCCCTGGCCGTAACCCGTCATACTCTTCATATTTTATCCTCTACATTTCCTTGATAATCTTCTGCAACGCTTCAAATTCTTCATTCGTCAAGGTGACACCTTTGCCCATTTTTTCATGTTCAGGTGACCAGTCCCTTAAATCAAATTTTGGTGGCCGACCATTCCAACTCACTAAATTTAATTCCTTACGCCACCCTTTGGCATTTTCTGACAATACTGCAATTTCTTCTACTATTTCGTAACTGAATTCTCCTGCCATACAAATTCCTCCTGAATAAATTCTAAAAATAAAAGCAGCAACGTTGGCAAAGGCCAAGAAAGAAACGCTCTTTCCCAATTGTTTACTTGCTGCTGGTATAAGCTGATGGTCCGATTGTAAATAGATAAACGATTCATTTCCTGCCAACGCTGAGATAGGTGTTCTTTGACTGACTGAACATGCGTTATTTCTGGACTTTCCTCAACGTTTCGACAAATTGCAGCTGCTAATCCGCTAATCCGATAGACCTTTAGTGGTGATACGTTTTGCCACTCACTCCATTGCTCTAGTAACGATAGGCTTAGATTTTCCAGTGGCTGATGATACGTTTTTTGCTGCAGCTCTGCCAGCTTCACTAATGAAACCGAAAAATTTTTTTGAATAAATGCCACAAATTTGCGAGTCAGGTGAGGAAAATTTTCTGAGGCCTCAAAAAAGTAGCGCTGCCCTTGAATTTCACCTAAGCATCGTTTTGTTTCCAAATATCCCAATTGGATATTTGCTTTAGCACGATTTGCTTCAAACAATAGCATCTCTCCTAAATCCCAACTAGTAGCTAATGGGATAACAGCTACATGATTAGGAATTGCTACCGCCTTATCGATCCCAGGACCGTGAACATCCACTACAATCACTTCTGTAGCCCCTTGCGCTAATGCAATATCTACCGGCACATTATTGCGGTATCCCCCATCAACATAAAAATATTCACCAATCGGCTCAATTGACATTAATGGGAAAAATGCAGATGAAGCCAGCAACCAAGATAGCATTTCCTTTTGGGAGCAGTCATTTAATTTTACCACGACTTCTTGAAATGTGGGAACACGAGTAGCTACAACATAAAGAGGAACGCTTTTAGTCATCTTTTCTGCATCCAAATGTTTTTGTAAGAGTTTGCGCAGCGGGCTGGTCGATAATCCCTTTTGCTGAATCGCTTCAAAAACAAATTGTCGCAATTGCTGAACATGGTCTGCAAAATCTGCTGTTTCCAGTGCATCAAAGCTCACTTCTAAAACTTTATTTGTAGCAATTTCCTGCCAAAGCTTTTGTGCTGCTGATAAATCACCTTGTGCTATTAAAGCACCATTAAGGGCCCCTACTGAACAACCGCTAATCCATTGAAAAGGAATATTTCGTTCTAATAATGCCTGCCACACTCCAATTTGATAGGAGCCACGCGCACCCCCGCCTCCCAAAACTAAGCCAGTCTTATATTTTAGTTGTTTAGACCAGAATTCACCTTGGTCAATGTACGCTTGGCTTTGCAGCCATTGAGCCAAGGGTTGTGGGGCAGAAAAAAATAGTTCAATTTTTGATACAAATTCTTGACGAGCAGCGGTCTCCAGCACACAAAGACCTTCCTGCCAAGTAAGTTCTCTACTTACAAGCAGGTTGTGAACTTGCCAACTCCCCTCAAATTTGTGAACTTCAACAAACACACGCGATTTCTGATTTTCTAAACAATAAACCTGATACTTTTTTATTGCCTGCAGCATTCGCTGCCTTGCAAAGTAATGGGAGGAGTCAAAAGGAAACAGCAGCCGTCCTTGTTGAATCGCCTCTTGATAAATTATTTGTTCAGATGGGTATATACGCTGCACTTTCATTGCATTCCTCCTAAAAGAAAAGCCACAAAGCTGAACGCCTTGTGGTTTAAATTAATATGTTCGTTGTTCCATGTTAAAAGCATCACGCATTGACTGTGTTGCCTTTCCAACAGGAGTTACAGCTTCTAATTCACCTTGGACGACAATCCGAGTAATGCCATCAATTTCTCCACAAGTTACCAAAGTTACCTGTCGCCGATCTGGCAAAACATCCAAATATTTCACCTCGGTCGGCTGCACGCGAACTTTTAATGCCGTGCGATAAGTATAAATATTGTTAAGATCAGTCAGATAAATTTTATCTCCTTCTTGAATGTTATCTAACGGTGTAAATAATAATCCTGCCTCAGCAGCTCGGTGACTCGCTAACCCGTAATTTCCTTCACCCATTTTTTGATCTGGTTCCAGCGTTCCTGCACCATATAGTAACGCTTCATTGGATAATCCTTTGAAAATAGGTAAGTTAATAGCTACAGAGGGTATAGCAATTCCTCCAATAACTGGTAGACGTTTGTTACTCAACTGCGCACGCATCACGGCCTCTGTACTAGCTGGAATCACTGCATCGAAGTCAAACGGCATATCTTCCTGCAGATTTTGATCAATATCGACTTTAGTTAAATTTGCGACAGCATAACGATCCCCATTATACTGAATAAGAAAGTTTTTTATTTGATTATTAAAAATTAAAGCCAATCCCACTAATAATAATAAAAGTAAAAAAATGTTGATCAGCCAATTACGTTTTTTTCTTTTCCTTTTCATGAACTGTCCTCCAGTGTATACTCGATTTTATCATACCATAGAGAAGGCGTAAATCTTTCCGTCTAACCTGCTATTTTTACTTAGTTTTAAGATATTTTAAGGAAAAAAAGCTGCCCGTTTTTTTCGATTCAACATTCTTATTTACACTGAAAGTTTCTTGTGAAAATTATTGCAAAAACGTTTTCAGTTGTAATGTAATTTTAAAATAAAAGAAACGAGCTTTTTTTTAATTGATAGGTTAAAATGATGATGACGATGATTGGAGAGGGTGAATAGTTTGCCAGATATGCTTTTTGTATATATTGATACGACCAGCAATGCTGTTTTTTCCAAGGGGCTTTCTCCGTCTGATTTTGTGGAGGGCATTGTTCATCAGCCGGATCACTTGTTATTATTGGATCCAGCCGTTGATGTCGGTGAATTTGATACCCATAGTGGTTTAAAAGTGATTACCGGAAAACAAGCGGTTAACCATTTTTTCACCAACAAACATTTTACCCAATCGACCGCCAACAAATGGATTGATTTTACAAATCCAGCTTTGCTAAAAGAATTAACACCTTTAGAAATCTCTGAATTATTATATTTCGGGCATATGCGAACACACTTGCATTCACCGTTCTTTTACAAATTGCAAAATAATTTTGTTTACTTTAATTTAGGCAGTGAAACCCTACGAGTCTACTATCGTTACTTGGATGAGTTTTATCGTATTCTAGCGAATAAAATTACTCGAATTGCTTTAGAAAAAGTAAATGATAAACGTTCTTTTTTCCGCAAAGGAGCCTCTGTAGCTCATTTAGACGGAGAAATTTTAAAAGATTTATATCCAATTTTTCAAGAAGGAGCCGTCTTCTGTTTTTCACAAGCTAAGCTTGAAAATAAATTGTACCGTGTTCCAATTTATTTATCCGATGAAAAGGGCTGGCGCAAACACCAGCCAACCTACAAACAAGATCAGAAAATGGGGACCTTGACTTATGACATTGGTCGTCAAAAATGGAGCTTATCATTAGAAAAAGACGATTTGGCTTTTGCATTTCGTTAAAAAACACTTTTGCCTCAGCTGGACAAAAGTGTTTTTTTATTTACCTAGTTTTTATTCCTAAATGAGTTGTATCACGCGGTAAAAACAGCTGCGGCACCTTTTTTACAGCAATTAATGTTACCATTACTGTAACAATACCTGTGGCTAGACCGCTAGCGCCATTCATCACTAGAGAAAAAATCCATGGATTCATTCCCCACAGAGCATAACTGCCCCAAAAAATTACTCCAGCAATAAAATGCCAAAAGAAGCGTGCACTGGTTCCCAACAAACTACCTAAAATAATGTTCTTTGTTGCCTCCCGTGGCTGGTTATCTAACAGTGCTTGTTGAACTTTTGGCGCATAGAGGCCTGCAAAACCTGCAAAAGTAAACGCAATTGGATACTCAATCAGTACTTGCGGAATACTGAGGTAGTATACATCGCCAGCTGGAAAATGCAGAATTCCCCAGATAAATGCCGACAAAAGCGCCGGACGAAGCCCCCGTCTAAGAGCAAAAATCGTTAACGGAATCATACCTAATGAAATAGTGAAGCTGCTGCCGATGTTAGTAGGAATTAGTGAAAGCATGAAAGATAGTGCTGCCACAATTGTTCCCTCTACCATAATTCTTGTTTTGTTGTGCATAAAAAAACTCCTCCTTTTGAACATACAGTTCACAAAGGAGAAGTAAATATATTACTTCATCACAATTCCTACGCTCGCATGACCGAAACAGGTACTAGGGTTTAGAGTGTCCTCATTCTCAGCCCGAAGGCTCCCCTTTGTGACAGTATTATTCTTTTAGTATTTTTTACTCTTACAGTATAGCACATTATTTCCTTTATACATACAACTATTTAACGTGACACACGCTCTTGATCACCGTTAGGAGCAAGCGTGGTTACCTTCTTGATACGATCCACTGTCAGCATCTGCAGCTGATTATCTTGAGTACGAACAACTAAGGAATCATTTCCGATTGTCTTAGGCAGCCACCCAGATACTGTCTCGTATTTCTCTGGGTCTTTCTCACTACGCACTTGCAAAACAACTAAACTGTTATGTAGAGCAGCCAGTTTTAGTTGACTCATAATCGTTTGATTCGCCTGCTCTTGTGCTCGTTTATCAGCAGAATCATTTAGAAAATCAGACAAAAAACGGAAAGATGAACTGGAAAAGGCTTTTATTAAATTTTGCTTGGCTTTTTCAGGTATCTTTTTCATGTCAGTTTCCTCCTTGGATGTACTCTGATTTTACTTAAATTTGGACAAAATTACAATAAAAAAACTATTCTTCAAAAAAAGTTAACCAATAAGGCAGGCCTTCATTAATTAGTCGATACGTTTCATCGAAATCGCCTGTATACCAAGGGTCAGGAATACCTTGCCCTTCTTTTCCTGGTACAAGATCTAGATACAAATGAATCTTTTCTTGTGTACCTGCAGGAGCTAGTCTCAATAGATCCTCTACGTTCTCACGATCCATACCTATAACAACATCTGACTGGTAAAAATCTTCAGATGTAACTTGGCGTGCATACATGCCTTTCGTACTAATATTGTGAGCGTTCAGAATTTTTTGCGTCCCACGATGCGGAGGATTCCCTACCTCCCAGCGACTAGTTGCTGCCGAATCCACATGAAATTTTTCTGATTCCTCACGCTGATTAAACTGATCGCGAAATATAGCTTCTGCCATTGGTGAGCGGCAAATATTTCCCATACACACAAAAAGAATTGATTTCATTAGATTGCCTCCTTCGAGCTAAAAAAATAATTTCATGCTATATTCTATACATAGAAACGAGGTTGATACTATGAGTCATATTTTTCTTTCTGCCAAAATCCCCACAATTGGCACTAAATTGCTAGATGAAGCACACCTAGATTATGAAGTTTTTGAAGATAAAGGGGTGATTTCTAAGGAAGAACTTTTGAAAAAGGTTCAGGATTGCCAAGTATTGATTTGTCCCCTGTCAACAACTGTAGATCGAGAGGTCATTAATCAGGCTCCTCATTTGCGTTTAATCGCGAACTTTGGTGCTGGCTTTAATAATATTGATACTGCTTATGCAAAAGAGAAGAACATTTATGTAACAAATACACCCGTTGTCTCAACCAATGCAACAGCTGAGCTTACTGCCGGCTTAATAATTGCCTTGTCTAGACGTATTGTTGAAGGTGATCGATTAATGCATGGAGTCGGATTCGATGGCTGGGCTCCCCTATTCTTTTTGGGCCATGAACTAAAAGGAAAGACTCTAGGCATCATTGGCATGGGACAAATTGGCCAATCGCTGGCAGAGAAGATGAAAGCTTTTGGCATGAAGATCATTTATAGCCAAAGACATCAGTTACCCGCCGAACAGGAAAAAGCTCTTCATGCACAATTTCGTACACAAGAGGAAGTAATTCAACAATCAGATATTCTTTCCTTGCATGCTCCACTAACAGATGAAACCCATCATCTATTAAATTATCAGGCCTTTGAACAAATGAAAAATTCCGCTTTTGTTATTAACGCTGCGCGTGGCCCATTGATTGATGAAGAGGAGCTCGTTCAAGCCTTAACCCAACAGCAAATTGCTGGTGCGGCGCTTGATGTTTACGAATTTGAACCTGAAGTAACAATGGCTTTAAAACAATTTGATAACGTCATTTTAACTCCACACATTGGTAACGCTAGTGTAGAGGCACGTGATCAAATGGCCGAAATCGTCGTAAAAAACGCCATTGCCTGCCTTCAGAAAAAGCCTTTAAACTATATTGTTAACGGCTTATCTCAAGATTGATCCTGTTCATATAAACGATAAGCAAAAAACTCAATGTCCTTAGCAAATCGAAACAGCTGAGCCGCAATAGCGATCGGCTGTTCTTTTGCGTCAGCCAACAACCAATCCGTTAAAATTCCACCACAGCCATAAGCTAAAAATCGTGCATAAAAATCCTTGTCAGTATTAGACAATACACCTTCCTGATCGACATCTTCAAACAATCGAATAAACAGGCCTTTTGCCAATCCAATGAATTCTTTGGATAAAACCTCTGGATCAGCTTGTACGGTATTTAAATAAAACTGGTGAAAGTGCTGCATCTCTTTTAGCATCCTTAGCACTGCTTCTTCCCAATTTTCAATCGTTAATCCAGAGGACATTAGATAATTTAATCCACATTGATAGTAGGCATAACGCAACAATGCTTGTTTATCTTTAAAATGATAATAGAAGTTTTGACGATTTACATCAGCTGCCTGACTAATCTCTTGTACTGTGAGTTTTTCAAAAGGACGAGTAGAGCATAGCTGAACCAACGCATGAACTAGCTGTTCTTTGGCTCGATTGTTTACCGCCATATGTCCACCTCTATTCTATCGGATTGGTAGGGTAATTAAAATGTTCGTAAGCCATTGGTGTAACCATACGTCCCCGCGGCGTTCGCTTCATGAAGCCTTTTTGAATTAAATACGGTTCATACATATCCTCTACTGTTTCACGTTCCTCGCCAATGTTCACAGCTAAAGTACTCAAACCAACTGGGCCACCACCGTATAGTTCGATCATGGTGCGTAACAGCTTTTGGTCCACGTAGTCTAAACCAGCCTGATCTACTTGCAAAAGACGCAAGGCCTGATCAGCAATCGAACGATCAATCACACCGTTGGATTGTACCTGAGCAAAGTCGCGAATCCGCTTCAGCAGACGATTGGCAATCCGGGGAGTTCCCCTTGAGCGTCGAGCAATCTCTACTGCACCTTCTTCAACAATTTCTGTCGCAAAAATGTCAGCTGAACGCAAAACAATTTCTCGCAAATCATCTTCTGCATAATATTCCATATGAGAAATAATTCCAAAGCGATCACGTAATGGTGCTGAGAGCATGCCTGCTCGTGTTGTAGCTCCCACCAAAGTAAATGGCGGTAAGGGAAAATGCACAGGATGAGCTGTCGCTCCTTGCCCTACCATGATGTCAACGTAGTAATCCTCCATTGCTGAATACAAAGTTTCTTCAGCTACTCGAGGCAAGCGATGGATTTCATCAATAAACAAAACATCTCCTGGTTCTAATTCATTAAGAATTGCTACCAGATCCCCTGGACGCTCTATTGCTGGTCCGCTGGTGGTTCGAATCTTTACATCCATCTCATTAGCGATAACCATAGCCATAGTTGTTTTCCCTAAACCAGGTGGTCCATAAAGCAAAACGTGATCCAATGCTTCTTCACGGTTTTTTGCTGCCTCAATATATATTTTGAGCTCCATCTTTACTTTGTCCTGACCAATATATTGCGAGAGAAACTGTGGTCGCAAAGATTTTTCGATGTTCTTTTCTAATTCATCTGCCTCTGGCGATAAAATGCGTTCTTCTTCCAAGATGCCCTCCTCCTTCTACAAGAATTTTTTTCAGACGTGTCAACATTACTTTTTCATCATAAGTTTTAACGCTGCACGCAAGTATTCATCCGTACTTTGATAGGTCTCTTTCGCCAGAGCCTTTTCCACCCGTTTTATTTCTTTTGGACTGTATCCTAACGCTTGTAACGCTTCGATCGCTTCTTCTAAGGCGTTATCGTCATTTCCTTGATTAAATAAGGACATTGGATTTTCAACCAGCTCAGCCAATTTGCCTTTTAAATCCAATACCATTTGCTGTGCCGTCTTTTTCCCTACTCCTGGGAACTTCGTTAAATAAGTAACATCTCCTGCCTCAATAGCCTGAATCAAGCCTTGATGATCTTCATTAGCCATAATTGCTAAGCCGCTTTTAGGGCCGATTCCTGAAACAGATAATAAACGTAAAAATAATTGCTTCTCAGCCAATGTCTCAAAGCCATAAAGAGCATGAGAATCCTCTCGAATGATCTGCTGGACATAAATAGTAATCGTCTGCTCTAATTTACTGCTGTAACGATATGGATTGCCTAATGCGATCTGATAGCCAATTCCTTGCACATCTATGACCACGTAGGCTGGACTGATGTATGTAAGTTTACCTGTAATATATTCGTACATGTCTTTTCCTTTCTGCACATATGTTCTCATTATTTTAGCACAAATGAGCGAGACAAAAAAGACCGGGTCTGTTAACCCGATCTTTTATTCTACTTCATTTTTGTATTCGCCGTATCCTTGTGCATCCATTTCTTCAAACGGAATAAAACGCAAGGCTGCGGAATTAATACAGTAGCGCAGTCCACCTTTGTCTGCAGGACCATCAGTAAAAACGTGGCCCAAATGCGAATCGGCTTGTTTGCTGCGAACTTCTACTCGATGCATGCCATGAGAAAAATCAGCTTTTTCTTTTACGCCACGTTTTTCCAGCGGCTTAGAGAAGGCCGGCCAGCCACAGCCTGCATCATACTTATCACTAGATGAAAAGAGTGGTTCTCCACTAACTATATCTACGTAAATCCCTTTTTTATAAAAATTGTCATACTTGCCGGTAAAAGGTCGTTCGGTAGCATTTTCCTGCGTGACTGCATATTCTACCGGCGAAAGCTTTTTCTTGATATCTTCTTGTTCCATCTTTCATCACGCTCCTCTACATACATAGTAAGAGGTACAGTTGAAAAAGACGAATTCTTTGCTTAAAAAGAAAAGCTTTTTAACATTTGGTTTACTTTTCCAACAGGAAAGCCGACGATGCTGTAATAGTCGCCTTCTATTTTTTCAACAAAAACACCCGCTTGATGTTGGATACCATAAGCTCCAGCCTTATCCTTATAATCACCTGTATCTAAATAATTTTCGATTTCATCTTCAGTTAGAGCATAAAAGGTAACTACTGCCGAGGTTAAAGCTTCCTCTACTTGATTACCTTGACGCAAAACCACAGATGTATAAACGACGTGACTGCCACCGTTCATTGCTTCCAGCATTTCATAAGCTTGCTGGCGATTCTTAGGCTTACCCAAAATTTTATCTTCTAGTACAACAACCGTATCCGAAGCAATTATCAAATCTTCAGGATGGTTTTCAGCAATAACCGCCGCTTTCTGTCGAGCCATTTCCTGTACATATTCTTTTGGTGTATGCTCTGCTTTAATTTCTTCGTCTACATCTGCTGGTTGAATAGTGAATTCTGGAATCAACCAGGACAGCAGTTCTTTTCGGCGAGGCGATTGTGAAGCTAATATAACTGCCATGTCAGTTCCTCCTACTAGTGCGGATCTTGAATTCGTTTAAATAAGTGTTCCATATCACTGTTACTGAAATGAATCAGTACTGGACGACCATGAGGACAATTAAAGGGATTTTCACATTCAGCTAAATCCGTTAACAATACGCGAGCCTGTGCTTCATTTAAATGATGGTTTGCTTTGATGGAACGTTTGCAGCTCATCATAATTGCCGTTGCTTCTCGGAATTTCTTCACACTAACTGATCCGGTAATTAGAAGCATATCGATCATCTCACGAATAGTACTTTCTTCTTGTCCTGCCGGATACCAAGTGGGATGCGCACGTACAATAAAGCTGTTTGGCCCAAATTCTTCTAAATAGATACCGACCTCTTCTAATAATTCCTTTTGTTCCTTCAGCTTAATAGCATCATTGCTAGGATAATCTAAGACAAAAGGTACCAGCAGCTCTTGTAAATCATTGGATACATCGCCAATTTTTTCCCGGAAATACTCATACTTAATCCGTTCCTGAGCAGCATGCTGATCCACAATGTATAAGCCATCTTTACTTTGAGCAAATAGATAGGTGCCATGCATTTGGCCAAAATATTCCAGCATTGGAAAGCGTTCCTTTGGCTGTTCGTGAGTCAACTTATCGATAGCTTTTTCCACTTCACGTTCACCAGACAACGTACTTAAATCAAACTCAGGATGTTCTGCTGCTTCCCGCAGCTCTTCAGCCTTTTCATTAACCGTTAATTCTTCTGAAAAATCTGCTGGAGCTTCTGCAGTAATAGCAGACTCTATATTTGTTTCAGTCTCAGGCTCAGGTACTGAAAAACTTCCTGATGATTCCTCCACAACTGAAACAGGCGCTTTATCCGATGACTCAATTATCTTTTTCCCGATTGTCGAAGAAGCTTCTGCTTCTTCTCGAGGTTCAACGTGGAAACGGCCAGTTTCCGGATTAAAAGTCAAGCCGCTCTTCTTACCCGTCGGTTGCTCCAAAGCCAAGTCTAGTTGTTGGGACTTAGCTGTTTCAACTTTACGTTTAAAGCTAGGTGATTCACCTGCATCAGGAATCAAGTTTACCTGACGTAGGCTATCAGCGATGGTTTGACTGATTAACGCCATTAATTCTTTTTCCTTCGACAGGCGAACTTCTTGCTTAGTAGGGTGGACATTCACATCTACCAGTAGAGGATCCATTTCAATTTCAATTACCGCTATCGGAAAACGCCCCACCATCAGCTTCGATTGATAGCCGTTCACGATGGCTTTATTTAAGGCAAAGTTTTTAATATACCGACCGTTGATAATAATTGAAAGATAATTTCGGCTAGCTCGGGTAACCTCTGGCAGCGAAATATATCCCTTCAAAGCGAAATCTAGATCCTGAGCAGTAATTTCCAGCATTTTTTTTGCAACACTGATTCCATAGATACCAGCAACTGCCTGTTTTAAATCACCATTACCGCTGGTGGCCAGCATTTTATGTCCGTCATGAACCAATCGAAACGCTACTTTGGGATGACTTAATGCCATCCGGTTCACAATATCACCGATATTTGCTAATTCCGTTTGCAGACTTTTAACGTATTTTAATCGGGCTGGAGTATTAAAGAATAAATTCTCAACGGTAATCTTTGTCCCTACTCGCAAAGCAGTTGGACGATTTTCTTCAATTCTTCCACCTTTAAGCCACAAGTATGAACCTTGCTTTTCATCGGCAGTAGCTGTCTCAATGGTTAATTCCGAGACAGAAGCAATTGAAGGCAAGGCTTCACCACGGAAACCTAGCGTTCGAATGCGGAAAAGATCATCGCGATTATGAATTTTGCTAGTCGCATGGCGCTTAAAGGCATTCTTAACATCATCCTGGGCAATCCCTTCACCGTTGTCGACCACCTGAATTTTTTTCAAACCAGCTTCTTCAATTAGTATATCGATTTGAGTTGCATGGGCATCGATGGCATTTTCCACTAACTCTTTTACCACTGACGCCGGCCGCTCAACTACTTCACCAGCGGCGATCTGATTGGCTAGACGTTCGGATAACTCTTGGATTTTCCCCATCGTATCCCTCCTCATTAATTAGATATGTTTTTGTAATTCATAAAGCAAGTTTAACGCGTCCATTGGTGTCATTTCCAGTAAATTGGCTTTCTTCAACCGATCAATTACACCTAATTCCGCTGTTGAAACTTCATTAAATAAGGAAAGCTGTTCATTTTCCTCTTGAACTACCTCAACTTGCGGTGCTGGACTTTCGGCTTCTAATGCAGTTAAAATGGTTGCTGCTCGAGAAAGCAATTCTGTCGGCATACCAGCAATTTTAGCAACGTGAATTCCGTAGCTTTTATCAGCTGGACCATCCATCAATTTATGCAAAAAGACAACTTCTCCATTTTGCTCAACCGCACCGACATGGACATTCTTTAATTCTGTTAATTGTTCTTCCAATACAGTTAATTCATGGTAGTGGGTAGAGAACAACGTTTTAGCTTTTACCGTCTTATGAATATATTCAATGATTGCTTGGGCCAAAGCCATCCCGTCATAGGTGGCAGTTCCTCGACCCAATTCATCAAAGAGGATTAAGCTATTAGGGGTCGCATGACGCAAAGCTTGATTAGCCTCCATCATTTCCACCATAAAAGTAGATTGTCCCGCGATTAAGTCGTCACTAGCCCCAATCCGAGTAAATATTTGGTCGAAAATCGGCATTTCGGCACTTTCGGCTGGTACGAAGCAGCCCATTTGGGTCATAATAACCATCAAAGCCAATTGACGCATATAAGTACTCTTACCTGACATATTCGGACCAGTGATCAACAGGATCATTTCATCTGGATTCATATGAACACTGTTAGGGATATATTCTTGATGACCTAAAACTTTTTCTACAACTGGGTGCCGGCCATCCTTAATCTGCAGATTGTGGCTGTTCGCCTTAATTTCCGGTTGAATGTATTGGTAACGTTCGCTGACAGTAGCAAAGCTTTGCAGTACATCGGTGGCACTTAAACTTTTCGCCAACTTTTGTAATCGGGTGATCGCCTTTTTCACTTCATCCCGGACTGCCAAAAATAGATTGTATTCTAAAGCGACTGATTTTTCCTCCGCTTCCAAAATCAATGTTTCTAATTTTTTCAACTCAGGAGTGATAAAACGTTCGGCATTAGTTAAGGTTTGCTTGCGTTCGTATTTGCCTTCTTCCAAGTTAGCCAGATTAGCTTTGGTGATTTCGATATAGTAGCCGAAAACACGATTATAGCCGACTTTCAAGGTTTTAATCCCTGTTGCTGCTCGCTCTCTTGCTTCTAATTCAGCCAACCAAGTTTTCCCGTTTCTCATCGCCTCACGGTATTCATCTAGTTTTTCATTATATCCATCTTTGATGACATTGCCTTCTGTGATTTGCAGCGGCGCATCTTCATTAATAGCCTGATCAATCAATTCAACCAGGTCATTCATCGGCTCCATGTCTACTAATAGGTCGTTCCATTCACCTTGATTGATTCCCTGAAGCAGCTCGCGAATCCGCGGAACTTGGGCTAGTGATGTTTTTAATTGAATTAAATCACGACCGTTCACACTTCCAAATGCAACTCGGCCTGCCAGACGTTCCAAATCATAAACTCTCGTCAGTGTTTCGTTTAAATCCATCCGTTCGAAATACGCATTCAACAAAGAAGCCACCATTGCTTGGCGTGCCTGAATTTGACGCTTTTGGATCAATGGACGATCAATCCATTGCTTCAATAAACGGCCACCCATTGCAGTCTTTGTTTCATCTAATAACCATAATAAGGTTCCTTGTTTTTTACCAGTCCGAATGGAACGAGTTAACTCTAAGTTAGTTTTTGAGAAGTAATCCAGCTTCAAGAAGTGCTCAGGCTGATATTCCTCAGCTTTTTGAATATGGCCTAAACTACGTTTCTGAGTGACCGCTAAATAAGTTAACAGTTTTCCTGTAGCTTCTCTTTCCAAGGGCTGTTCAATGTCAGCTGTTAAAAAGCTAAATTCTGCATTATCTTCAATCGTCTCTTGAGTTGAAAAGACTAAACCTAAGCGTTCACCTAAGTTCTTTTGGAGGTCAGCTGGAATCTCACTTCCTAAAATTAGTTCCTTTGTTTGCAAAGCCGTAGCTTCGTTCATCACGGCTTCTTCATCCTGCAGCAAAGCCGTCTTTAATTCACCAGTCGAAAGATCGGCATAAGCAAAACCAAATTGCTGACCAGATTGAACTACAGCTGTTAAGAAGTTATTGGCTTTGGCGTCAATTCCCTTGCCTTCCATCAACGTTCCTGGAGTAATTAACTGAACTACTTCCCGCTTCACCATGCCTTTGGCTTCTTTAGGATCTTCCATTTGTTCACAGATTGCTACCTTGTAGCCTTGTTCCACCAAGGTATCAATATAACCTTGTGCAGAATGATGAGGAACTCCGCACATTGGAATAGGCTCCTCCGCATTGCGGTTGCGGCTGGTTAAGGTCAGCTCTAACAGCTGAGCCACTTGAACAGCATCTTCATAGAATAATTCATAAAAATCGCCTAAGCGATAAAACAAGAAGGCATCCTTGTATTGATTTTTGATGGCTAAATATTGTTCCATCATTGGGGTATTTTTAGTTTTCTGAGGCATTATTGCTCCTCCTCTAGCGCTTGATTAATTTCGGTTTGAATCATTGATGTTAGATGGTGCAACAGATCGTTAGCTTCTCCTAATTGTTCACGGTAAGCTGTTACTAATGGATGCTGATTCAGCTGATCTGTTAAGGAATCTGCTTGTTTTAACGCTTCTTTTTCAGCAGCTGGCTTGCCATAGTGGGCAAATTGCACGGCATCCTTTTGGGCCTGCTGAATTTCTTCTTGCAGCGTATGTAAAGACGTGTTCTCGTCTACCCGCGCTTTAAGCGTTTGATAGCGTCGAATCACGTCATTTTCGGCCAATAGATTGGTTAAATCGGCTAATGCTTGTTGAATTTCAGTTTCGTTTTCTAAAATGACGTTTCACTCCTATTCACGAAACGGACGATCATCACTAATCTGAACTGCTTCAATCTTTTGAGCTAATCCATGTTTATCCAGATCGATTACACAAGCAGACAGCAGTGAACGTCCACTTTCGATTACTTCAAAACGCTGTGGCAGGGCGGTTAAAAATTTCTCCATCACAGGTTCCTTTTTCATTCCTAAAATGCCATCATAAGGGCCGGTCATCCCTACGTCAGTCATATAGGCAGTTCCTTTAGGCAAAATACGCGAATCATTAGTTTGAACATGGGTGTGTGTTCCAACTACCGCAGATACTCGACCATCTAAATACCAGCCCATCGCCTGTTTTTCGCTAGTTGTTTCTCCATGAAAGTCCACAAAAATGAACGGCGTACGCGCACGCGCCTCAGCAATCAACTGATCGGCCTTGCGAAATGGATCATCCAAATCTACCATAAATGAGCGAGCTTGCAAATTGATAATCGCGATTTCCTCAGTATTTATTTTGACAAAGACCATTCCTTGTCCAGCTGTTCCTTCAGGAAAATTGGCTGGCCGCACCATTTTTTTAGCATCTTGAATAAACTCAAAAATTGCTTTGTTATCCCATGTGTGATTTCCCATAGTGACAATATCTACACCATCTTGCAAAAATCCTTTATAAATCTTCTCAGTAATCCCACGACCAGCTGCTGCGTTTTCACCGTTGACGATTGTCAACTGCGGGTGATATTTTTTTTTCAACCGCGGCAAATAATCACTGACCATCTTTCGCCCCAACGAGCCAACAACATCCCCTACAAATAATAACCGCACACTTTTTCCCCTTCTCTAGTTAACATCTTGTACTATTATAGTAGTTTTTTTGCAGAATTGCGAATCTATCTTGACACAAATAACCGATATTTTACTTTCCATTTAACTGATTATTTGGCTTTTGAAAAAAGAAGGACTAGAATCCCATAATAGAACTCTAGCCCTTTGACTATTCTGCATTTGTTTCTGATAAAATGATTCGTTCATCAATTTTCCGATTGGTAGTATGTTTCTTATTCGACTGTACCGTAAAGGATACAACCAAATGCAGCACTAAGAGCAAAACAGGCCACAGAACAAAGGTACACAACGCTGGAAATAAATTGGTGGCAAGCTCTGTAAGAGAGGGTGACGTGTAGAGCTGGCTCATGCATTTTTCACCAAAGCTGTAAATGGCTGTGTGAAACTCGCCTACTGCATACATCGCTCCGTAGAATGTGATCCAAATCAATTTGAAAAACGATAACGTATATTCGAAATTTCTAGTAATATTACTTTTCAAGAGCATCTGGTAGGTTTTCTTATCCAAAAATAAAACGACTAACGTGATAATTAATGAGAATGTTGCGTTACCAATATACATTGAAACTAAACCTAAACAGGCACAAACTAAGACAATCTGTTCTGTTGAAATCTGAAAGGAACGGAAGCTTCCAACAATATTTATTACTAATTGCAGTAAAAACAGCAGTAAGGCGGTAGCGTAAGTTACCAATGCGATAAAAAAGCAAATATCTGCACTAAAATCGTCCATGCCTCTAAAACCAATCCCTAAGAAAACCGCACTTAAACAAAAGAAAATAGCATAAAATGCCGCATTTAAATAGCGTCCCATTTCTAACCTCCTTGAAATCTCAATTAGTACTCCTGTCTTCCTTTTGGTTCGTATACTAGGATCTTCGGCTATTTTCTTCTTTTGGTTAGGACGAAGTTGAGACTTCGGTTTTATCTTTTTTTCCAACTCTACTTTTTTTAACGATTCTTCTGATTTTATTGATTCCACCTGCTTTGCTGATTTTATTTTCACTCTTTTTTGAATGTTTTGATTCTCCAGTCCTGGAGGTTTCCTCCTAAAGAAAAAGCATGCTGCAGGATTGTTACTAGCAGTGGCTAGTTGGTTTGTCGGCAGTAAAGTACAGACAAACAAAATTAAAGTTAAACAACCATTGAGCAACGTGCAAAGACCAATGACTAACTCTCCTTGAGAAGACATTCCAATAATATTTTTTTGAAGATGCAAACCATATTGCAAAAGCAATAAAAAAACATACGTTATATAATAGACAGCAAATCCTCGCCCGCTCACCCCTGCATCTCGTATTCTTCGGCATAACAGGGCCACCGAAGGAATGATCAAACCCAAACAAATTAAACTGTAAAATACAATAATTGGCAGTACCTGCAGCAGCGAAGTAAGTACTTCTTTGTTAAGTGTTTTTTGATCGAGGTAACCATATCTAAACAGCATTGCTGCATCCCACATGATAGAAATATCAGCCTGAAATAAAATCAAAAAGAAGATCAGATGGAAAACTCCCACCACCAGTTTTACCCACCAATATCCTGCCCTAGTAGAGCGTCCTTTAAAATCAGCATATCCTTGGAAATAATCCAAAAGTGCTCGGTTAACATTTACTTGTCCTGGTTTCTGGTCTATTTTACGCATCCTTCTCCTCCTCTCACGCTTACACATCCATCTATCATCTGTATAGTAGAAATAGCTGATCAGATCAAAATTAATGATTCAACGGATAGTCGATCCTCTCTCAATCAGACATTAGGAGTTTTTACAGCTCCCACTGAGCTATTTTTCATCATCTTTTTCTCATTATTCTAATCAAAATTAAGAAATCACTTTTGCCACCCAAGTCCAAAAACACATTTTTAACTTCCCACTTATAATAACAATAAAATTAAACCGAATTAGATTAAAAAGAATAAACCACCAACCTGAAAAACCCTTTATAAACACATCTAATATGCTATCAGCTATAAGATTTTTTTACAAGCTTTTATGATAAAATAATATTTTAAATAACATTAAAATGGATAAAAAGACAAAAAAAGATCGGCTGTCAGCCGATCTTAACTAATTCCCTTTTAATGAACCAATTCTAATTTTCGTAAAGCTTTATAAATACCATCTTGATCATTTGTATCTGTTACAAGATTGGCAGCTTTTTGTACATGACTGGCAGCATTTCCCATTGCAACACCTGTACCTGCTAATCGCAACATCTCAACATCATTATTACCGTCCCCAAAAGTAATGACATTTTCAGGTTGGATCCCCACTTTCTGAGCTAAGGCCGAAATAGTCTGAGCCTTTGAACCATGGTTCGGAATAATGTCCACGCTGTTTGGGTGCCAACGCACAAAGCGAAACTCGGGAAAAGCAGCTGCAAATTCTTCGTCCATTGCAGCATCGAAAAAGACACAGCCTTGATAGACTTCATGACGATCCAAAAAATCAGGTGAAAAGTTAGGCATTATACCACCAAACGAACTCATGGCATCTGCAACTAACGGAGCATCAAAATCGGTTACTCGAGCAATTGAATCCAAGCTAAACAAGGAAACATCTTTTTTACGTTCTTTAGCAAAATCGATCAAACGTACCAATGCCTTCCGATCTAACAAGTGCTTGTAAATCTGCTCATGATCTAAAAATGCAGCGGAGCCGTTGCATACAATATAGTTAGTACAGCCCAGCTGATGAATCACTTCACCGGCTAATAAACGTGAACGTCCAGTTGCAATAATGACTAAGTGACCTGCCTGACGAAGAGCCTTCAAAGCCTTCATGGTGCTTTCCAACGGTTTTCTTTGACTGTTTAACAACGTACCATCAATGTCTAGTGCAATTAGTTTTCTTTCCATTCCACTTCTCCATATTATGTATTTGCCTTCTATAGTAACTGCGCATGTATGCTTATTCTAGTGAAAGTTTGTGAAATATGCAAAGTAAATTGATGAAAAAACAGCAAAAACCGAAAATTGTTACGGAATTTTAAAAGAAATCTTAAGAACATTGACCCAACTCAACCTTGACGAATCCTGTCAAAATCGGTTATACTGAACTTTGTGTAAAATAATGCAGCAGAAAAATAATAGCCCGTCACCAGTTCGTTGCCTCTACAGGTTCAATTGCGTAACCGCGGCTGCAAAGGTGAAGATTGAAGAACGAACTACACGGATGTGAATTTTTCAACGGATTATTTTACTCCAAATACAATTTATTGGAGGAATTTTTAAATGTCTCGTTATACAGGACCATCATGGAAACAATCTCGTCGTCTTGGTATTTCTTTATCAGGAACCGGCAAAGAATTAGCACGTCGTCCATATGCACCAGGTCAACATGGACCAAACAGCCGTGGAAAAAAATCTGAATACGGTTTGCAAATGGCTGAAAAACAAAAACTACGTTTCACTTACGGCTTAAATGAACGTCAATTCCGTAACATGTTCGTACGCGCTAGCAAAATCAAAGAAGGTAAACACGGTGTTAACTTCATGATCTTACTAGAACGTCGTTTGGACAATGTTGTTTATCGCTTAGGTTTGGCTTCAACTCGTCGCCAAGCTCGTCAATTAGTTAACCACGGCCACGTAATGGTTGATGGCAAACGTGTTGACATCCCTTCATACGAAGTAGAAGTTGGCCAAGTAATCTCTATTCGCGAAAAATCTCGCAACATGGTTACTGTTAAAGCTGCGGTTGAATCTGCAGTTGGTCGTCCATCTTTTGTAAGCTTTGATGATGAAAAATTAGAAGGTTCATTGACTCGTTTACCTGAACGTGACGAATTGAACCCAGATATCGACGAAGCACTAGTCGTTGAATACTACAACAAATTACTGTAAGATTTCTTACAATTTGCTCAAAACTCTTCATGGGTTTTGAGCTTTTTTATTTTCTGAAACACTAGCGAGGTTCAGTCAATCTTGCATCTGCAATCGTAATTTGCTGCGTGTCACCACTGAACTCGAACCCTTGGCTTTCATAAAATCTTCGAGCTGATACATTCGCTTCCAATCCCCCTAAATAGATATTGGTAAAGCCGGATACTTCAAGCTCTTTCATTACATAGTTAAGCAGCTATTTTCCGTAGCCTTTTCCGGTACATTCAGGTAAAAGATACAGTGAAATCAACTCACCCCAGCCTGACAAATTTTCATCACTCGCTGAACCGCAGGCTGCTGTGCCAATCACCTTTCCTTGTTCCCGCAGCACAAAGCTTTGAAAAGCATTATCCTTCAATATGGTTACCCAACGTTCACTAGCAAGACGAACCAAGAATGCTTCAGGTATAATTTCCCGATAAGCGTGTTTCCAGTTTTGAACATATATTTCTACAATTAGGTTTAAATCATCCATTGCTTTTAGTGGTCGAATTTCCATGGTCTTCCTCCCTTTTATAAATTGTACCAAATTTGTACTTTACTTTTTGGTTAACTATCGGTATACTTTCGTTAACCAAAATAAAATTACAAGTTAACGAAAGTGGGTTTATCATGAAATTATCTAGTCGTGAAATGGTTTTAGCTGGAATGTTTGCTGCCGCGATTGGTGTATTGTCACAATTTACGATTCCTTTTGGACCTATTCCATTGACCTTGCAAACCTTCGCAGTTGGTTTTGTCGTAACCGTATTGGGAAAGAAAACCGGAACTTTGGCCATTTTGATTTATTTGTTAATGGGCTTTATTGGCTTACCTGTGTTTGCTGGCGGCAGTGCTGGAATTGGTGTGGTTTTTGGGCCTACCGGCGGTTTTTTAGTCGGATTTATCTTTAACGGATTAGTCACAGGTTGGTTGATCGAAAAGACTCCTACTAATTACTTTTGGTCAATTTTGGCGAATGTCGCTGGGGCGTTTATTACCTTGTTCTTTGGCTCATTGTGGTTGAAATTCGGTGCCAGTCTGCCTTGGTCTGGGGCATTTTCGGCAGGAATGATTCCTTTCTTGATTCCCGGACTAATTAAAGCCGTGGCTGCTGGCTATTTAGGACACTTAATTTCTCAACGGCTGCCTCGCTCCTTTTCTTATTCCAAATAAATAGGATACGGCTTAGCCGTATCCTTAATTACTATTTTGCCTGTAGAAGCCAGGTAGCCCCTACTACATCAGTGGCAATATCTTCCGTTTCATTCTCCTGACTTTGAACATAGGACAAGAACAGGTCCCGCTTCTCAGGAAATTGTTGACCTAGTTCTTCTGCTCGTTGGCGAATGAACTGATTGTTGCGATCGTTGACTTCCTTTTCGTTAGCAGTATCAACTACTTGCATCGCGGCTACTTTGAAGCCTGCCTGCTGGAATGTTTCTTGCCACTGGTTTAAGGTTAGGTATTCGTAATTTTGATAACGAATATTCTCAGCCTCACCAATTAGGTAGCCATCATCCAGCAGCAGAAAACCTTGAGGCTTGATCACTTTTTTTAATTGGTCTAGCATAACTAACGGTTCACCAAGAACATCTCCAACAGCACCAAAGACAGCTATGTCATAGCCTCGTTCAGTTTCCACTACTTCATTTAAATCACCTACTACAAACTTGCAGCATTCCGTTACTTGATACTCCATCGCTTTATTTTTGGCAACTTCAATGAATTCCGGCAGCAAGTCAATGCCTTTTACTTGAATGTTCAAAGCTTTAGCTAACGTAATTGCTACGGCACCTTTGCCACAGCCTAAATCAATAACCTTAGTTTGCGGAGTAATGGGAATATTTTTCTCGATTAAGCTCTGCATAATCCTGGGATTACTGCCTAGCTCCCATAAATCTTGCAATAGATACCCCAGATAAGGTAAAAGTTCAGTTGTTTCAGCAGTTAGTGAACTAGCTAGTTTTTCATTTATTTTTTGTTCCTTCATTCGCTTCTCCTCCAAATTTTTATTTTTTACTACCACTATAGTTGGAGGGCCACGAGCTGTTGGTTAGTTAGGAGGTCGACAAAACATCTGCTTCACCTTCTTTTTTTGTATGGCCTATTGAGTCTTGCTTAACGCAATAGCGAAACAATATCTTTGCTAGCTGCACTTTTAGCTGGCAGCCAACTAAAGACAATGCCAATCAGCACCGACAAGCCAAATGCTAATAGTACTGTAAATAAATCTGGCTGAACACTCAGCGGTGTAAATAGACTAATTAAATAAGCAAAAACCATTCCTACCAGATATCCAATGGTTCCACCAATTAAGGTTAAGGAAATACCTTCTAATAAAAACTGCATCATGATGTTGCCTTTCGTGCCACCCATCGCTCGTCGAACCCCAATTTCTTTAGTTCGCTCTGACACGGAGATATAAATCATATTCATGACACCGATGCCCGAAATAAACAGCGAGATGCCCCCGACAACTGAAATTAATAAGGTAATGCTGGTTAACAACGTCCGCAAGGTGTCTACCTGTCCAGCTAAATCCTGACTCGTATAGCTGCCCAAATCTTTTTGCGAACCATACTTTTTCAGCATTGTTTCGGTTTCCTTGGTCACAGTTTCCACATTTGCTGTGGAAGTCATTTTGACCTGAACCATCGAGCGATCTTCGGTATCAAAATACTTTTGATACACCTTTTCCGGCATCTCAGCTACGACATTGTCCTCTTCTGTTGAAATAATACCGTTACTTTCTCTTTCTGGCATGATACCTACGACTTCAAATAGATGGCCGCCGATTTTAATAGCTTGACCAACTAAAGCAGCTGGCTCCTCTTTGTTAATTGCCTCAGCGGCTACTTCATCAATTACGATTACTGGATTTTCATTGAGGCTGTCGCTCTCTTGGATAGAACGGCCATATAATACTTCTGTTCCTTGTCCCTTTAACAATTTAAAGCAGCTCCAGCGTTGATCATTTACGGCATCATCAATTTTCTGTTCGCCATACTTTACACCATTTCGCTGTCCCGTATAATAAGTAGCATTTTCCACACCAGGCAACGCTTCGATCCGACTAATGTCTTCTTCTGTAAAGCCGTCTAAATGATTCGCGGCAAAGGCTTCATCGGTAGGACTGAAGGTCAGACCGACACTGCCATCAAATTGATCCAACCCAATGAATTCAGAAGCATAATTTTCAAAGGCTCGTCCAATCGAAAAGACAGTGATAACTGCCGAGACACCGATGACTAAACCGATCATGGTTAAAAAGCTGCGGCGTTTATTTTTGCCAATCGCTTTGAATGAGGTTTTCCATACTTCGCTAAACCGCATAGGCCACACCCTCTTCCAAGATCTCGCCGTCTTTTACGATAATCACTCGCTGACAGTAAGCTGCAGCATCTGGATCATGGGTAACCATTAAGATTGTTACCTTTTCCTCTTCATTCAAGCGTTTAAACAGGTGCATAATTTCTTCAGAGGTATGACTATCCAAAGCCCCCGTAGGTTCATCGGCTACTATAAATTTGGGATTCCCTACGATTGCCCGGGCAATCGCTACCCGCTGCTGCTGACCACCTGACAGCTGCTTCGGAAGTTTATTGTATTTGTCCGCAATTCCGACCTTTTTCAAGGCCTCCATTACCAACGGCTTGGTTTGTCGTGATTTCATTCCACCATACAATAAAGGCAGTGCTACATTTTCCATAACGGTATTGTTCTCAATTAGCTGAAAGGCTTGAAAGACAAATCCTACTGACTGGTTACGCAGAGCCGACAGGCGTTCATCTTTGTAGCGATAAGCATTTTCACCATTAAACGTATAGCTGCCTTCAAAATCACCGTCTAAAAAGCTGATGGTATTGATCAAAGTAGACTTGCCTGAACCTGAGGGGCCCATGACAGCGACAAATTCATGTTCGTCAATCGTTAAGGAAATATTTTTTAGCACGTGAATTTTTTCTTGGTCAGCAGTATAAAATTTATTGATATCCTTCATGACGATCATTGGACAGTCACATCCATCCCGTCTTTGATGTCCGTTGCGTCTTTGATGATTTTTTCATCAACATTGAGGCCAGACTGTAAAATATAGTAGCCGTTTCCTTTAACCGCAGTAATTGGTTTTTCAACTGCTTTGCCGTCTTCTACAGTATAAACATAGTGGCTGCCTTCTTTTTCCACCACACTTTTCACTGGCAAACGTAATTCATTTCTTGGTATCAATACTTCGACTGAGTAGCCTACTGGGATGCTTTCATCAGGAATCGCTGAGAAATTGTAGGTTACGATGGAAGTAGCTGCTTCTTCAGCTGGTTCATTATTCATTTCAGCAATATTTGTGACCCGTCCAGTTACAATTCGATCATTATTAGTACATTGAATTTCAATGGGTTCATTCAAAGCGACTTTTTCCTTGTCATATTCAGTAACGGTGCCTTTAATCGCGGATTCTTCACTTTTTAGAATCATTAATGATTGCTGCGGATCATTTTTAGCATCTTCATTGACCGAGGTTACCACTGAATCATGAGCTGCCCGAATTTGTTCACCCCATTCATAAGTTACCAGCACGGTTCCTTTTAGGACGTGGTCGCCTTCGTTGACATGAATGGTACGAACCTTACCTTTATCTTCAGCTAGCAACACGGTTTGTTTTTTAGTGGGCTGAACCTGTCCCTTCAAGTGTAAGGGTGTTTGTTTTTCTACTTGATATAATTCGACATATTCAGTCTCTTCATTTGCTTTTGCTTGTGTACTTTGGTACCAAAAAAATCCGCCACCTGCCAATAGTACAACACCTAACCCAATCAATAGTTTTTTCATTCTTATCCTCCTCTAATTTTCTGTTAAGAAAATTGTAAGACGAAATGATCTTTCCTGCGTCGTGCGAAAGTATAAGATTTTTGTAGGACTTTAGAAGGAGAATTATTATGTCTCATTTATGTTGTGTAAAAAACATTTTTAACCCATATTCTTCCAATCGCTGGTCTCGAATTGCATGAACCTTGGCAGTAATTGCTTTGTCTCCTGCATGATAGGCGCAATGGACCTTGCTTGAAAGAGTGAGCAAGTTCTGCTCATAATCTGTTCCGTTTTCTGCTACAAATACTAAATGGTGAATGGCTAAATTCCCATTACTAGCTGGAATACGCTGACCGTAACGATTGATTTGTGCGAGATCCTCTCCGCTAATTTGACAATAAAAACGATCACGGCAGGCAATTCTGTATGGCAAACTTGCCATGTGACGCTTGGTAAACGTAGCCTGAGAATAATTGCGGGAACAGCTGTCTTTACAGAAAGAGCGTCTCCCCTTAGGCAGGTTCGATCCGCACCATTTGCAGCTATCAGGATTTAGGCGTAAATCACATTGCTTGTAGCCCAATGCTTCACCGAATTGCTGTTCATAAGCGGCTAGGCTGAGCCAGCTTCGCTGAAATCCATTATTTGTTTCCCGCAGCTGGCTACCTTGTCCCTTGTACTGATATTTTTCTGGCAAGGCTTGGAGCAGCTGAGCCACCTGTTCCTTTTCAGTTTCTGTCATTTGTTTACTGACAGGTATTTTTTGCAGGTTAGCTTCATTTATTTCATATATTGTCCGGCAACGAAAACAAAGGCAAAGAGCCCTTTGACTAGTGTCTTCTAACAGAATTTCTAGTCTTCGCTGGCAATTCGGACAATAGGCACCCACTGGTTTAATGCGTTTATACGTCATAATAGCTCCTTTATAAGTCATTTGATTCACGCTATTCTAGCACAAAAGGGGGGGGTACAATTGGTGATTGATTTAACGCGTGAGCAGCGTCTGGTACTTTGGCAAACCTTGACCCCTTTACAGTAGGAGACCTTGCAGTCTGTTAAAAAGTATCAGATACAGTCTTTTTTTCTAACCGAAAATTTATTGAAGGATGATGAATGGTTATTTGTTGATTTCCGAGAGAATCCTTATTATCCCGGTGGTGCTGAAGAATCAAAGATTTATTGCCGTTGCGGTCGGGAATTGAAGTATCAGTTTGTGCTGGCTTCTAAACAGACTGGCGAAAAACTGAGCTTAGGATCAACTCATTTTGCCCAGCATACTGAAATTGATCCCAAGGTTGCCCAACAGGTTCAAGCAGGCGTGCACCAGCTGGATCGGGGAATCGATTTGATTCTTCTCAGTGTTGACCGAGGATTAACTTTCCCCCAGCGTTATTATCATCATTTTATCAATCGCGGATTGAAAAACCAATGCAGCCAAGCCTTTCTTAATCGTTTGATTGTTTTTGCAAAAGCAGACCTGCCTTTATACGAAGAAGATAATCAGCGATTGGTGCACTTGTTAAGAGCATCCGGCTTCCAATTTACCGCCGAAGTTTCTCCGTCAGCTCCTGACAAAAATATTTTAAAGCAGCTGGTGATTCTTCTGCAAAATTATGAAATAGGAGAAGCTATTATAATAGAAGAAATTTGTTCAACATTAGGTGTGTCAATGAAGGATTTGTCTCGATGGTTAGCTTTTTTTAGCGGCGAACGCTTGTCGGTCCAAATAAAACAGGTCAATGATTGCTATTATCGAATTGCATAATAAATACCCGCAGATCATCGTCTGCGGGTATTTCAATTTGTTAGCAACTTGGGAGCTTTTGCTTTGCCAGCAGCAGCGAGCCGATCAAACCACTTTCATCTGGCATGCCCCATTTGACTATATATTCTTCTACTTTTTCAATCGTTACGTACCCATTCATTAGCTCTACAAATTGCTGATGAATTTTTGGCAGCAAGTGCGGTTGGTTCATAACACCGCCACCTAGTACAATTTTTTCTGGATTGATAATCAAAGTATAGGCAACTAAGGCTTGCGCTAAATAGTAGGTCTGCAGCTCCCAGACAGGATGATTCTCTGGCAAGTTTTCTCCACGGATACCAGTCCTAGCTTCCAATGAAGGACCTGAAGCCAAGCCCTCCAGACAGTCCTGGTGATACGGACAAGTCCCTTCATACGTGTCTTTTGGATGCCGTTTGACAAATATATGCCCCATTTCAGGATGGCTAACCCCTTCAAATACTTGCTGATCAACTACTATACCACCGCCAATACCGGTCCCCACGGTTAGATAGATGCAGCTTTGATTTCCGCTAGCCGCTCCCTGTGTCAATTCTCCAAAGGCTGCCGCATTGACGTCAGTTGTCCATGCGATCGGAATGTCGTATCGTCGTTTTAACGCACCTAAAAAATCAAAGTTCGTCCAACCCGGCTTGGGTGTCGCTAGAATATGTCCATAGTTTTCTTGCCCTTTTCGCACACCAATCGGACCAAAAGAACCCACGCCCAAAGCAGTCAAAGGAAAGCGGTCAAAAAAAGTAAACACCTCTGCTAAAGTTTCTGCTGGCGTAGTTGTAGGGATAGCTATTCGCTCAACAATTTCCAATTCTTGATTTGCCACGGCACAAACAAATTTAGTACCGCCAGCTTCGATTCCGCCAATCATTATTTTCCTCCTCTAATAAAGAGGTTGTGACAAAAGCGTTCAGCTCCGAGAAATACGCCGAATAATCCGAAAATGGCTTTTCATATTTTTGTGATTATTCGGCTTATTTCCGAAAGCCTTCAAAGACTTGCTCTTTAGAGCTTAGCATTTGATGAGATCGGAACGAAGTGTAGAACTGCTTTAGTCACACCGATTATTCGTTATGAAGAGGCTGTGATGGATGATATCACAGCCTCTCTGTTTTTATGCTTGCTCTTGTCTCCAAGGTTGAACATTTTTGTCACGATAAACTTTAGCTTGTCCGATTGAGTTGAACAATTCCATTTTTTGTTTAACAACTGCTTTAGCTGCATCGATACATTCTGGATAGATCGCATTGGCATCCCATAATTCAGTTGTCGACAGAATTTCTCGGCATTTTTTATAGAAAGCATATTTGTAATCAGAAGAAATATTAACCTTTTGAATCCCGATTTGTACGGCTTTGGCAATTTCTTCATCCGGGTTTGCAGACCCGCCGTGCAAGACTAATGGAATATCTACTCGGTCTTTAATTTCCTGCAGAACATCCATCTTTAATTGCGGTTTAATATTTTTCGGATAAATTCCGTGTGCTGTTCCGATAGCAACTGCTAAGGTATCAATCCCGGTTTTTTCGATAAATTCTTCTGCATCTTCTGGCTTAGTGTAAATAACTTCCGACACACCGCCTTCAATGGTAGTTCCAGTATTCCCGATCGTCCCTAATTCGCCCTCTACTGATACACCAATTTTGTGGCAAACATCGACAACTTCTTTCGTAATAGCAATATTTTCCTCGAATGGCAGCAGCGAACCGTCAATCATGACAGAGCTGAAGCCGCAATGGATCGCCCGCATAATACTTGCTAGATTATCCCCATGGTCCATATGGATGACAAATGGCACTGAGCTGTTTTTGGCACGAGATACGGCATATTGGAAGAATTCATCTTTGGTAAAATCCAATTCAGTCGGGTGCACCGCAATAATGGCTGGCGCATCATTTTCTTCAGCAGCTTCGATTACAACTCTTAAAAAGTTGCTGTCTGCAACATTGAAGGCTCCTACAGCGAATTTTTCCTCTTTAGCAATTTCCAACATTTGATTCATATTGATTAACATTTGGCATAGACTCCTCTATAGTGATTTATTTTTAGAACCCGAAAGCTCTATATACTGTTTAACAACTGCTTTACCGGCGGCCATCGTGTGATGGATTAAGGTTGGATAATCTACCTCTGGGTTATTGGTCAGCTGCTCTCTAACATCCTGCAGCTGTCCCTTCATAAAGTCAGAACCCACATTGATTTTGTTAATACCTAGTTCGATTGATTTCAAAATATTTTCGGTACCTGCTCCTGATCCGCCATGGAGAACCAACGGCAAATTCGTCGCAGCTTTGATTTTCTCAACGATATCAAAACGGAATTCTGGTACATAGCCTTCTGGATAATTTCCGTGGCTCGAGCCATAGGACAGGGCCAGACAATCTACTCCCGTTTCTTGAATAAAACGAATTGCATCGTCTGGATCGGTATACATGTCATCATTGGTAAAATGATCGCCAGCCACCGCCCCCATATCACCAACCTCGGCTTCAACACTAGCATTGTAAATTTCTGCCAGTTCCACCATCGCTTTAGTGATTCGAATATTTTCATCCAACGAATACATAGACGCATCCATCATGACACTAGAGAACCCTTCATGAAGACATTGCTTGACGAAAGCCACATCCTGTCCATGATCCAAATTAATCGCGACCTCTACTTTGGCATTATTAGCCATGCGAATAATCGGCTGGGTTAAATAGCGATGATCCAAGTGTTCCTTCAAATGATCCTGCAGTAAATCAATAATAATTGGTGCGTGCAGCTCTTCGGCGGCTTCAATCACCGCTTTAGCGGTTTCTAGATTGAAGCAGTTTATTGCCATGACTGCATACTTTTCTTCATTCGCTTTCTGCAGCATTTCCTTCATTGAGACATACATGTGCCAGATCTCCTTTTTAGCTTAGTTTAATAGAAGAAAAATCAACATCTTCCTCTTCTTCATCGACAACTGGCGCTTCTACTGGTTCCTTCTTCAAGACAAACAACAGAACGCCGGTGATGGCAGAACCGATTAATAAAGCCAGCGTGAATTTCAACGGATCGGTCATCGCAGGAATGATGAAGACGCCACCTGATGGTACTGGTGAACCCACGCCCCAGCTCATGCTTAAGCCGCCACCAATCGCTGCCCCAGCAACACAAGAAACAATTACACGAATTGGGTCAACAGCAGCAATCGGAATAACTCCTTCTGTGATCATACATAAGCCCATTGGGAAGGCAATTTTGATATTGTCTTGTTCTTCCTTGGAATATTTCGGTTTGCGGAATACTCGTGACAACACCCAAGAAATTGTTACACCAAATGGCGGTACCATTGAAGCTAAAACCTTCACTGCTTCTGGTTCTTGAATACCTTCCAGCAGCATACCATCTGCAAACAAAGAAGCGACCTTATTCACCGGACCACCAAAGTCAAAGGCAGCCATTCCACCAACAATTGATCCAAACAAGAATTTACCAGAGCCCTGCAAGCCAACTAAGAACTCAGTAAGGGCTTCTGTGGCCCAAACAATAGGTACACCAATGACAAAGAACATCAATAACCCGATAATTAAGGTAGATAATAGCGGAACAATCATCATTGGCATCAGACCTTGGGCCCACACTGGAACTTTTAGGTTTTTGACTAGGAATAGTACGAAGAAACCAACTAGATAACCACCTAACATGCCGCCTAAGAAACCAGCACCGATGGAATTAGCAATTAGCCCCATAAAAAGACCTGGTCCAATCCCCGGACGGTCAGCGATGGAATAAGCAATGGCTCCTGAGATAACTGGTGCCAAAAGCCCCATACCTAGCACACCTAGTGAAACCAACGCATCAGGTACAGAATACGCAGCCTTGTAATCTTCAATTACGGCTCCACCTGTTAAGTTCCCGATAGCAATCAATAACCCCGCTGTAACAACCACTGGCAACATATAGGAAATTGCCGTCAATGCATGTTTTTTCAGTTGCAGTTTTTTCATCATTTTTTCGTCCCCCTTATTTTTTTATGCCTTCATTACTTCCTCTTCGATTTTGTTGATTAAGCCTTTCGGTGCTTTAATCACCATGCTGGTTGGAATTTCAACTACCTTTTTGTCCTTGAAGCGGTCCTTCCCTCCAATCTTAATATCGGCGGCAATAATTACTACATCCGCTTCTTTAATTTCCTGAGCAGATAATTCATCCTCGGTTCCAATCGTTCCTTGCGTCTCAATGTGGATCACATGCCCCAAGCTTCTAGCAGCAGTCTCTAATTTCTTTTTTGCAATGTACGTATGGGCAATCCCTGAGGTACATGCAGCTACTCCAACAATTTTCATGATAAAATTCCTCCTTCTTATTTGACGAACCAGAGAATCGAAAGTAGTTAGCTGAACGCCGTTTAACTATCGATTCTGCCGGTTAAATGACTTTTTTATTCCTCGGGTTCTTTTGATAACAGCTCCAGCATCTCGGCTTTGGTTTCAGCAGAGATCATGTTTTCAATAAACTCTTCATCAGCCAGCAGCATTGCTACTTTCTGCAGCAGCTTGATGTGCATGGTGTTGGCATCAGTATTTCTGACTGCAAACAGGATAATTACTTGTACAGGTTCTTCATCCAGTGATTCCCATTCAATCGGCTGTTTAGTTTTCCCTACTACTAAGGATGTTTGACTGACACTGTCCGATTTGCCGTGAGGAATCGCAATCCCGTTACCGATCCCGGTCATGCCTTCCGTTTCTCGTTTGAAGACATCCGCCGAGAAACCTGCCACATCAGTCACAATTCCCTTTTCGGCTAACAACTCAGTTAACTCGATAATGGCTGCTTTTTTGTCTTTTGCCTCCATTTCTAAAGTGATCAAATCTTCGGTAATTACATCGGCAATACTGAAATCTTCCATCATGTTTTTTGTCATCAGTTAATCTCTCCTAACATTTCCTTCACTCGTTTTTCATCTTGTTTGGTAAAGACAGAATTTACTAAAATGGTTGGTACCTGCATGTCTACATTTAAATGAACCGTGGTTAATACTAAATCAATATTGTGATATTCGTGGGCTTTCTTTTGGTATTGCCTTGAGGATAATACATCAACTATTTCTAATTCAGGAAAGGCTTTGCGAACCTTCACCTTCAACAGCTCTGATGTTCCTACACCGCTGCTGCACATAATCAGCACTCGTTTTTTAGCATTGATCATCTCTTTGTACTTCACAAAATAGAGGGTTAAAAAACCAATCTCGTCTTCTGATATTTCGTTCACTTGGAAAACTTCTTGAACCTCTTGACTTACCTGCTTCACCTGGTTAAAAACCTCGCGGTATTCCAGCTTAATATCGTTTAACAAATCATTTTTGACAATAATTTCGTTTTTTAAGCGGTACAGCATCGGCTCAACATGTTCATACAAATCTTGCTGATTAGGCTGTTGATCAATGCGAATCCCCATCAGCTCACTCATTCGTTTCGAAAAGTAATCCGTCATTTTTAGCGCTGTTTGCGATTTACGCGTGACTTTGATCTGTTCGTTTTCGATCCGGGAGGAAATGAGATACTGAAAAAGATAAAAGGTTTCGCTTTCCGGCAAAACAAGATTTAAGTAGTCATTCATTTTGCCAATCACCTTTTCCGATAAACGATACAATTCAGCATAGCGATCAATTAGCTTCTCCTCTTCCTTGTCCAGCAATTCAAAAGGCTGATCACCGCGAATCTCGCCTTCTCTTACACGCTTGATCAAGATGTAGATGTGAGAAAAAATATTCATGTTGTAGGGATAAACAATCCCGCTCTTCAATTCACTCTCGATAAACTCCAGCAGCGAAGTGATAAAATTAATATCATACGCACTGATCTTGTGCTTCTGGGTGGTAAAATCAGCATCCCATAGGGTATTGGTACTTAAAAGTCCATTAACCACCTTGCGAATATTTTTCTCATGTCCTTCAATCGCAATCCGCTGCCCCTTTTTAATTAGCTTCAGCTGATACTCTTTTAGGAACTCTGCGATGCGAGTCAGGTCGCTGCTGATCACGGTGTCGCTTACGTAATAAGGGGAAAAAAGTTCCTGGATCAATACTTTGCGCGGCGACTTAAACAGCAAAGTCAGTAAAATAGCATTTCGCCGCTCTCGAGGTCCCTGAGCCTGACTATCGTTGCGTTTTTGGACACTTTCGCTTAAATACTTTTCATAATCTAAGCGAAATCCTTTCCCCACCTCTGAAACAATAATCTCACCTGTTTCGGAAGCTTCGTTGATTTTCTTGATGGTACGATAAATCGTTTTGGTCGAAACATTGGCAAATTCAGCTAATTCTTGACCGGTTAGTGTCATTCCATGTTTGATAAACAACTCAATCAATTGTGTTTCTCGCTTACTTAGCTGCATGTTGTCAACCTCCTTGTCCTTACTATAAGTTTTTTTTGGAACCGCAAACATTTTCTTGTGTCCATTAAAGTGGACATCAAAAAGCAATCGCTTACAAAAATTGATAAGAGTTGTGAGTTTAAAATAACCATGGTTGGCTAGTGATGTCAATGTCATTGCGAGGAAATTTCAAATTGCAGAACAAAAAAAAGACTTGTCTTAGACAAAGGAAATTTCTTTGTTAAGACCAGTCTTTTAGGGAATAATTTTTATTGATTTACACCACATGTCGTTCAAACGCATCATCGCTGATACCCTCAGCTAACACCAGCTTCGCGTATTCCTTTGCACCAAACAGTGAATGATCGCGATAATTGCCACAGCTTTCAATATCCACCCCTTGGACATCTTCCCACTGAGTTTCGTTGACAATGGTTGTCAGTACATCCGTTAAGGCTTTCGCTACTTCGGTTGAGCTTGGTACGCCCCAAGTAATTAGATGGAAGCCAGTACGGCAGCCAAAGGGGGAAATATCAATAATGCCGTCTAAACGGTCTCGCAATAAATCAGCCAATAAATGTTCCAGAGTATGAATGGCTCCAGTTGGTATTTCTTTTTCGTTGGGCTGCAAAAATCGCAGGTCATAATTGGCGATCACATCGCCCTTTACCCCAGATTCCTCTGCAATTAATCGAACATAGGGGGCCTTGACCTTCGTGTGATCCAGGGTAAAACTTTCTACTTCTGCCATGTTGATTCCTCCTAATTTTTTTTAAATAAAAAAGTCCTTTTACCAGTTACGACTGATAAAAGGACGATTGCACGTGGTACCACCTTTTTTCGAGAGCCAAGCTCTCCTTACGCCAACAACAAATAGTAATTGGCAGTCAAAATATCGATTGACTACACCGAAGACGCCTACCTATCGGCGACTTTTCCTCAGAGACCATCTTCATCTTGTTTCCGTGGTTCTTTTCACCATTTAGAACCTCTCTGCAACGTTTTCCAAGACTACTCTTCTCTTCAAGGGAAGGATTATTTCTCTTGAGGAATACTTTACGGCAAACTTAATAGCCTGTCAACGGCAGCTGTTATAGCTTTTTTTGATAAGCTGTCATCGAAAAAACAGCTGCTTACTTAAGCATCCAGCCGCCATCCACAGGTAAAACAACTCCCTGTAGATAACTTGCTCCTTCACTAGCCAAAAATAACGTAGCGTTCGCTACTTCCTGCGGTTCAGCCCAGCGTTTCATTGGCGTTTCCTTTGCCACCCATTCAGCCATTGCGCCATCTCCTGCAAAATCAGTCGCATTCATCGGGGTCTTGATTGCGCCTGGCGCCAGCGCATTTACCCGAATACCCTCCTGTGCATAATCCAAGGCCAGCTGCTTCGTGTATCCAACAACTGCGTGTTTAGCCATTGTATAAGCTGCACCACCACCTCCGGCAATCAAACCGGCAATCGAAGCCATATTCACAATCACTCCTGATTTACGTGCCAGCATTTGTGGTAAAAATAAATTGGTTAGCCGATAAATACTCGTGACATTGGTTTGAAACACCTTCATCCACAATTCTTCCGATGTGGATAACGTCGGTAAATAGTCGTCCAAAATCCCCGCCGTATTAATCAAGATATCCACATGGGGATATCTTTTTAAAACTTTTTTAGCGGTGTTTTCCACCTGTGATTTCTCACTAAGATCGACTTGATAAGGAAAAAAATTGGTCGCTTCCTCCATTGGCTGTCGATCCAAACCGACAACAGTGGCTCCTTGTGCTAAAAAAGCCTTGGCTTGGGCTTGCCCAATTCCTGAAGCAGCACCAGAAATGACTACCACTTTCCCGACGAATTCCAAATAGCGGATCATTCAACAATCTCCCAGTCCTCAGCCAAAATGTCGCATACCGTTGGTGCAAAGCTGGAAAAGCCTTCATCGGCTGTCTTGATCAAAAAATACGGAGTTACCGGTGCTTCTTCATATCTTTCGCCTTCCACCAAGGTCACATACAACTCAAACCCGCCCCAGCCTTTGCGAATAATTTTCTTGCCTTGTTTCAACTGCGGTAAAATTTCTTCAAATGTCATTCTGCTGCCTCCTGAATAATTGCCTGATAGATGGGCATTAATTGTTGATACGTTTCTAACATATAGCTTTTTGCTTTCGCGGGATTTTTCCACAATGAACTGTCTTTTGGAATAATTCGGCCAATTTGGAATTCTCCCTTTTTCACATCACGGAATCTTATCAACAGCTTTTCCACTGTTTCTGGTGATAGATCTTGAACTTCGGGTTTCGTATGATCCCCTGATACTTTAAAATCTGGGGATAACTCGCTGAATAGCTGCAGGTTATCCAACATTTTTTCAGCAATCGCTTGTTCATTCTTCGGCTGATCAATGCACGACAGCCACATAAATACATACTCGGGCCAAATCCCCAGCTGAAAATGAGGCTCCATTTTATAGCCGCGCTTTTTGCGACTTAAGGCTGACCAAGTGTTTTCTGGCGCATGGGTTGTTCGTCGACGGTGCTGGGCAATGTGGATAAAGAATTCTTCCCCAGCGATTGGGGATAACTTCTCCTGAAAATATTCATTCAGCTCCTGAAAAACGGGTTGAATCTCGGAACGAATCGCCGTCATTCGATTCTCTAAGCCATCTATTTCAAATACCTTGAAGCTTTCTTCATTAAACATGCTTTTTCCTCCTGCTAAAATTCAGTACACAACTAGTGTACCTGTTTTGGGGACAAAGAAAAAGACTAGGCTTCTAGTAATTGAACCCTAGTCTGGTGATCACCTAATACGTATCCAAATATTCCTGCAAGGCATTGGCGAATTTTCCCATATGCAAACCATCCACAAAGGAATGATGCGCCTGAATTGAAAATGGCAGCAGAATTCTGTCCTGCCGTTCAACATATTTTCCCCAATCGATCAGCGGTGTAGCATGATCCTTTTTGCCAGAAACGGTATGAGAGATGTGGGTAAAGCTGATCCAAGGCAAAGGTGAAAACTGAAAAATATCATTGCCTAAAGGTCCAGTGAAATAATCTTTTTGTTCCTCAGCCGTTTTTTTAGCTAGGGCTACATAGTTCTCCATTGATTCAGCCATCGGTACGTTTACGACCTTGAACAATTCTGTCTCAGGATTCAAATAAGTAAAAGCGGTATGGATTTGATCGTATAAGACAACTTTTCCATCCAGAAAACGATAGCGAAATTCTTCAATTTGATTTCCACATTTTGTTGCTGCATAAATTAAAGCAAAAGTGAAGGACAGTTGCTGCTGCTGCGTTTTCTGTAAGAAATTAGTAATATCCAACTCAAAAGACACACAAAATGACGGCTCCACACTATCACGAAATACCGCACAATGAATCCTGCGTTTCCAATTTTCTTCATCGATGACTTGATACCCCATACTTCCAGCTCCCTTTTTAAAGCTAGTATAGCAAATTTTTCATTTGACCTGTAGATGACTAGTCAGCCTGTTGAAATTGGAGGGTAAAAGGAGGCTGCTTCCAATCTATTGAGCATCTATCGTTTTATTTTCACCCTAAATACCTTCAATAATAGGAGAAAAAACAGCTTATTTTGACCATTCCTTTTTCTCGAGGGTTATCATTTGTCACAGACAAAAAAAGGGATTAACATATAGAATGGATTTTTACTGAATTCTTTTTTCAAAAATTTCATAGGAGGGTATTATGGATTATTCATTAGTTCAGCGTTTAGCTGCTGAATTTATCGGTACAGCATTATTGATTATGCTGGGTAACGGTGCAGTTGCCAATGTAGATTTGAAAGGAACAAAGGGGTACGGCAGTGACTGGATGCTGATTGCAGTTGGTTATGGCTGTGGGGTTATGATTCCAGCGATGATGTTTGGCTCTATCAGCGGAAACCACATCAACCCGGCCTTTACGATTGGTTTGGCTATGAATGGGATGTTCCCTTGGTCTGAAGTGGTTCCTTATATTGTTGTCCAAATTTTAGGAGCTATCGTTGGTCAATTAATCGTCGTAGCGTGTTACAAGCCTTATTACGATCAAACAGAAGACACCGCTCATGTATTAGGAACTTTCTCAACAATTAACAGTGTTGGTTCTAAATTCAATGGATTTGTTAACGAGTTCTTCGGCTCATTCATTTTGTTTTTAGGGGCAATTGGGATTACTAAAGCACCTTTCTTCCAAGATAATTTGGGAACTGCTCACTTTGCTTTAGGATTCTTAGTTTGGACCTTAGTTGCTTCCCTGGGCGGACCAACCGGACCTGGTTTAAATCCTGCTCGTGACTTTGGACCAAGAATTGTGCACACTTTACTGCCATTGAAATATAAAGGCAGCTCACAATGGAATTATGCTTGGGTACCTGTCTTAGCACCAATTTGTGCTTCAATTGTGGCAATTGCTTTGTATAAATTCTTGTTTATCGCCTAAAAAAATACCTTTGATGACTGCTGCTCCTTAGGGAAGAGTCATCAAAGGTATTTTTTATTAAACTGTACATGTCTTTTGAAGATTAGAGATAATACTTCTGTAGGCCATCCGTTTACGTTGCATTTTCCAACAAAAAAAAGCCTTAAATATCCCGAAAGATATCCAAGGCTTCCCAGTATCGCCAAAGCGATAGAAAGAGTCTTCGTCCACTAAGCTTCTTTCCGACACCCTGTAAAATCCGACAGGTGACTTACGTCGTTGTGCCTCTGGATCGAAGGATCACTTATTAAAGCTGATCCGCTCGACTCGTCGCATAAGACAGACTATAGCATACAATCTAGTCTGTTGCCAATCATTTTTGGTAGTGCTGGTACATTTCTTCAATGATTCTTACTGTTTGCAGCGTCATTTCCTTAGTAACCACTGGACTGGTCAGCCGTTTTTGCTGTAGACATTCATTTACATGCTCTACTTCAAAAACAAATTCACTCTGGAAGGGCTCGATAATTTTTTCAACTCGACCATCGGGATAAGTAACTTCGGCTTCCTTCGTTTTCCAAAAATTCGGTACAAAAATCGTTCCTTTTTCACCATACAAGGTAATGCCAGCTGGCAAGTCCAATTCCACGGTTAAAAATAAGGAGCCGATCGTATTGTCAGGAAACGTTAAGGAAATATTGGCTTGCGTATCCGACTTATCCGGTGGGAAAACCATCGTTCCAGTAATTTCTTTAGGTGCCTGCTTCAGTAGAAATTGCATATATTCTAAGGGATAGGTACCTGCTCCTCGTAAAATACCACCCCCGGCATCCAATGAACTGAACCAGCTAATGTGATAAATATTAGGATAAGCCATGACCGCCTTCATCCAACGAACCTTGCCAATGGCCCCCTTGGTCAAAAGTTCAATTACCTGCTCTGTGATTGGCAGGAATACCGACTTTTGTGCTTCCATTAAAAACAGCTTTCTTTCCTCAGCGATTTCGAACAATTCTTCTGCCTGCTCTAAAGTCATGGTAAAAGGCTTCTCCAGCAAAACATGCTTGTTGTGCTCCAAGGCCAATTTAGCAGCATCATAATGGCCTTTGTTATAAACTGCTACATATACAATATCTACCTGATCGCTTTGGCAAAGCTCTTCATAGCTGCCATAGGCGTGAGGAATGTCCAATTCCTGTGCCATTTTTTCTGCTTTGGCTAATTGGCGAGAAGCAATCGCTGTAACCGTGCCATCCATGCTCTCCTTTACCCCTGCCACAAAACGGGGAACTACTTGAGCCGTACTAATAATCCCATAACGTATCGTCATGATCATCCTCCTAAAAAAGAATCGTTTTATCCAATACAAACACAATTAAATACCCATAGCTGGCTACTGACCACAGCTTAAATATTAGAACAATTTTGGCATACTCCTTAAAGGATAAATCTGTCATCCCGGCAACTAAACAAATGATGTCGTCCGGGAGAAAAGGAAAAATAAAACAGACAATCAGCAGTCGACGAATTTTCTTTGTATGCCGATGCAGCGCCTTCTCAAACGTCTGATAGTTTTTCCCTGATAAAATAAGCTGAGCAAAGCGCGGACCATAGCGGCGAGACAATAAGAATAAACCGAACTCACCAATCACTAATCCAATATAGCTGTACAGAATACCAGGAATATTGCCAAACATCAGCATCCCTACCACTGTCGCAATGCCTCCTGGAATAAAAGGAATAATCGGTTGAATTCCTTGAACAAGAATAAAAACAACTACCGCAAAGCTGCCGAATTGTTTAATAAAGGCCTGCAAATCCTGAGGAGAAGCAAATACGCCTAGGCGACGCAGATGGATGGTTATTAGAATTAAAGCAGCCACTCCAAAAACTGGCGCCAGCTGGATTAGCTTTTGCTGGAAAACAAATTTACGTCTAGCTCTCACTTTTGGCTCCATCTCTCCCTCCTCACCTACTGAAAAAATTCACCCATTTGATCAATATAACGCAAGGATTCCTTCAAAGGATAAACCACGAAATCATGCATCATCCCGGGAACAATTTCCAAGGTCATGGTCGTATTCTTGCTTCTGACTACCCGCTCCTGCAAACGCAAAACATCTGGGTATAAAATCTCATCGGTACCGGCAATTACCAGCAGCTCACCTAAATCATCGAAGCGGCCAAACAGCGGCGATACAATCGGATCATCCAAAGGCAGCTCCCCGGCATAATTTTCACCGGCTTCACTCAGTAAGTCTTTTTCTAAAACTACGTCTTTTTCCTGCAGCTCATCAGTGCGCGGATCACTCAAAGTAGCATCCAGCCAAGGCGAAGCCAAGGCAATTTTTTTAGGTCGTTGCTCATATTTCACATCCCGCAATCGTTGTGCAAGGCTCATTGCCAAACCACCCCCAGCAGAATCCCCAAACAAACGGAACTGATCATCTGGATAGAGAGCCGCCAAATGACGCAAGGCAGCTTCGGTAATCGGCAACGTTTTATCCGCTGTATTTTCTGGCGCCAAAGGATAGTCAAAATAGCTAACCTTTAAATTATAGCGTTTAACAAAGCGTTCCTGAATATCCTTATGAAAAGGAGAAGCTTCTAAAGCATACCCTCCACCATGCAGATAGAATACGTGCAAATTCGTAGGATGAGCGGGAAACAGCGTAACTACCTCATGTCCATCCACTTGATTAATTACTTGTGGAATATCCGTGCGGCTTAATTGCCTCGCGTTCAAGTTACGGCGTTTCGGCGGGGCCACCATCGTAAAGCCCACAAGCTTTTTCATATTAATCACCTTGAAGACTGTCTTCACAAATTTCGCTGAATAGCGCATCGGCTTTCTCCTGTTCATTCCTTCAATAAAGAAGATTTTTTTCTTGGTAGGTGCTACAATAGTTACAAATAGTCTTTGCTTCATTTTAGCATAAACAAAGGAGGTGTCCACGATCACGAAACCGAATCGCGAATATCTTTTCGACAATATTCGGGGCATTTTGATTTTATTAGTCGTTTTAGGACACGCATTGGAATATTTCCGTCTAGAAAACAAAGTGGGACAATTTTTATATGTCTTCATTTACTTGTTTCATATGCCGGTCTTTATTTTTATTTCCGGCTACTTTTCAAAGAATTTAGAGAAGGGACGACGAACCGCGGTAGAGACTTTTCTGATTCCTTATTTATTACTGAATGTATTTTTAAGTGTCATTATGCTGGCTTTAGGAAAGATCGAAGAAATTTCCATTCTTTCTCCTGGGTGGACACTGTGGTTTCTGTATTGTATGTTCATCTGGCGATTGATGCTGCCGGATTTAGTGAAAATTCGTTATGTTCTGCTGCTTAGTTTCATCGTAGGAATTTTCTCGGGTTTTCTAACTGAGTTTGGAACCTATATGGCGATGGCACGTACCTTAGGCTTCTTTCCCTTTTTTCTAGTCGGCTATTATGCGGATCAAAAGCTGATAAAAAATCTGCGGCGGATTCCTTACAGTAAGGTGATTAGCATCGGGATTATCATTTTTGCTGTCATAACGGCCTACTTATGGACGCGTAATAACTTGCCGCCGGAGCTGCTTTGGCGGGATCGGGCTTACAATGCCTTTTCAGTGCCGCTGCTGCAGAATCTGTTGACGATTATTTTCCTTTATGGGATGGGCTTTGCCTTTGTTTTTGTCTTTATCACCTTAGCCAATAATAAGCCCCATCTCTTTTCGGCTTGGGGACAGCGAACCTTGGCTATTTATCTGCTGCACATTTACTTGGTGGCACCTTTAGTTCAAGGAACCGAGTATATTGAAAATCCAGTGATTCAGCTGATTGTTTTAGTCTGTGGTTCTTTGCTGATTTTGTATTTGCTTTCTCGTCCGAAGGTGGCTGCAACCCTGCAAAAAACGTTGGCACGGATTCTACATTTTATAATGCCTGAGAAAAAAGACGACTCCCCGTGAGTCGTCTTTTAAGATACATCCTTAGCCTTAGGTCTTTTGTGCAATTTCGTGATAGAATATTGTTACTACAAGGAGGAATACATTATGAAAAAAGGTGTAAGCGGCGGCATAATCGTCTTAGTCATTGTGGGACTTTTAGCCGTTTTTGGCATCACGCAATATAATAGTCTTGCCAAAGAAGAACAAGCGGTAGAAGCGCAGTTAAGTCAAGTGGATAATGTCATGCAACGACGGGCGGATTTAATTCCGAACCTGGTTAATTCAGTGAAGGGCAGCATGGGTCAAGAACAGAAAGTATTCGGCGACATCGCCGAAGCACGTAAAGCTTACGGCAATGCGTCAACTGATGAGGAAAAAATTAAAACCAGTCAGGCATTAGATCAGTCGGTTGGTACCTTAGTAAACGTCATAAATGAAAATTACCCAGAACTAAAATCAAATGACAATGTGCAAACATTAATGACTCAATTGGAAGGTTCAGAAAACCGGATTTCCGTCGAACGTAAACGGTACAATGAGGCGGTTCAAACCTATAACCAACAGGTGGTTTCCTTCCCTAAAAACATCTTTGCCAATCTGATGGGATTAGGCAAAAAGCCTTACTTTGAAGCGCAGCCAGGCGCTGAAAATGTACCGGAAGTTGATTTCGGAAATTCTGGGGAATAACCATGAAAAAACGGCTTTTATGGCTGTTGCCTTTTTTAGCACTGCTGTTGTTTTGGCTTCCGATATCCAGTGAAGCCGAAACACTGCCGGCAGCGCCTACCCATTTTTATTATGATCAGCTAGGTATCCTGTCTAATCAAACCAAGGATCTGGTTGAAAATAAAGGGCTGGTTTACAAAGAGAAAAAGGAACAACCGCAAGTAGTATTGGCAACAATCAAGTCAACTGGCGGTGACGATATTGACGGTTATGCCCCTGACCTGTTTGAAAAATGGAAGATCGGAAATGCTAAGGAAGATAATGGCATCCTGATTCTCTATGCCTTAAACGATGGTGCCCGCAATGTGCGGATTGAAGTCGGCTATGGCTTAGAGGGGGTTATTACTGACAGCATTTCAGGAAACATTTTGCAGCAGGCGAAGGATGATTTAAAATCGGATGATTCCGCCCGTATCAATCGGGGACTGCAGCAGGTTTTTAACAGTGTCACTACATTAATTGATAAAAACTACGATTATCCAGCAGATGAACATGCTTTAAGCAGCGACGAACTGGCAGCCATTGAAGACGATGACTCAGGTGGATTGTTTGAGATTATCGGACCGATTATCTTTATAATCGTTATCTTCATCGTATTCGGCGGCGGTGGTCGCGGCGGCAGAAATGGCCGTTATCGTGGCGGCGGACCTCCATTTATTGGCTGGGGCGGCGGCGGTTTTGGCGGCGGCTCTGGTGGCGGCTTCGGCGGTGGCGGTGGCTTTTCTGGCGGCGGCGGTTCTTCCGGCGGCGGTGGCTCAAGCATTTAGCCAACTCTATACATGTAAACCAGTGGATACTCTGTACAGGGTATCCACTGGTTTTTTACGTATTTACTTCAATTTTTCTTCTATGATTTTTTTACTTTCTACACTGTAGAGTCTACTGTAAACGTCCTGTAGTGGAGCGGCTAGAAGACAAAACCCTTTGTTATTAGAATTGATGTATAAACAACGATATCATTTTTCTCCATGGAGAAAAATGGATGTACCTTTTTTGAAAAAATAAAAAGGTTCTATTGTCTCATTTTCGAAAAATCATCCAACAGAAAAAATATAATCTCCCTCATTGACTTCATTTTGGATTGTTTGAGAGAACACTTTGTACTCTGCTGAATTAGTGACAATTACAGGAGTAATAAGATCAATTCCTTTTCCTTTGATTTCTTCTAAATCAAATCTTATCAATGGCGTACCTTTCCGGACCTTGCTGCCATCATTCACTAATGTTTCCATGTACTCGCCATTTAAGGTCACTGTATCGATACCAACATGCATTAATAGTTCAACACCATCATTTGTTCGAATTCCAATTGCATGATTTGTTGTTGTCGTCATCACAACAAGACCATCTACTGGAGCATAAAGAATGCCATCACTTGGATTGATTGCAATACCATCTCCTAATATTTTTTTAGAAAACATTTCATCATTCACAGTTTCCAAAGAAACAACTTGTCCTTTTAGGGGACTAAAAATTTTCTTTGCATCTTCTGCTAACTCAATTTTATTCGTCTGCAGTCTTCTTCTTTGCAAGATAACTGTTGCTCCAAGTGAAACACCAACAGAAATTACAATCGTTACAATAGAAAACCAAAAGTTACTATTTAGACCTGCTCCATCAGTCGGGATAAAAGTAGGAATAGCTGCTAAGCCAGGAGAAACCACTGCATATTGTTTAAGTGACACTAATCCGGCAAAAATCCCCCCTGCTCCACCTCCGATAATTGCTCCTAAAAAGGCACTACGGTAATTTAATAATACTCCAAAAATTGCTGGTTCTGTTATACCCATTACACCGGTAATTCCTGAGGATAAAGCTAAAGACTTTTTATCGATATTTTTTTCAACAAAGAAAATCCCTAATGCTGCAGCTCCAACGGCAGTATTTGCAGCAAGCATTCCTGGCATAACAAAAGAATCATAGTTAAATTCTGCCATCATTGCAAATACTAGTGGAAACAAAGCCTGATTAGTTCCGGTCATAACTAATAAAGGAGTTACAGCCCCAATGATACCTACAGAGAACCAACCAAGATTTTCATACATAAAGGACAAATCAGATGCGATATAGCTTCCAACTGTATTACCTAAAGGACCTAAGATGATTAAAGTCACTGGAACTGTAATCAAAATCACTATCAGTGGCTTAAAGAAATACTTGATTGCTTGGGGAATGAATCGATCAGCTGTTTTGTCAATCAAAGCCATGAACAGCACTCCAAAGATGACGGGAATAGTAGTAGTATTATAGCTAACTTGCGGAATAGAAATATTTAAAAATGATAAGCCCTCTATTCCATTGATAGTATTATGGACTAAAATACCACCAAGGAACATTCCCATAATTGAATTAATGCCTAATTTTCTTGCCGCACTATATCCTATATAGATAGGCAAAAAATAAAAGCCAGCATCATTGATAGCGTTAAGCACAACATAGGTACCGCTTTCATTAAATAATCCAAAAAAAGTTACACATATATTAAGAACTGCTGACACTAGCCCGGCAGCCACCAGTACAGGTAATACCGGTACAAAGGTTCCACTGACAAAATCCACAATGGAAGAACCTATTTTCTTTAAAGAAAATTCTGATTTTTTCGCTGGAATTGATGCATTTTCTTTCTTTATACTTTCAGTTTGCTGATTAAAAATAGAATATACTTTGGGAACATCCGGCCCAATAATTAGTTGAATTTCAGTGCCTCGTTCAACCGTTCCCAAAATTAACTTATTATTATCTAACTTATCTTTTTTTACTTTTTGGGTATCCACCAATTTTAAACGGAGACGGGTAGCGCAATGAGTTGCGCTACCAATATTTTCAGCTCCACCGACATTTTCAATAATATACTTTACTAACTCATCGTAATTATTCATACTTATTCTCCCCAATCTTGACCATTGGACTTAATCAAGTTTGAATACCAGTAATAAGAATCTTTAGGAATTCGTTTTAAATCTCTCAAATCTTCATCAGTTGTATTAACAAAAACTAAACCATAACGTTTTGCCATTCCATTACCAGTACTTAACAAGTCAGTAAATGACCATGGATTATAACCAATGACATCACAGCCATCTTGAATTGCTAAACCAACTTGATAAATTTGTGTTTTTAAGAACTCTACACGCTCTGGATCATGAACTTTCCCATCCTCGGCAATGTCTTCATGAGCACCATAGCCATTTTCTGTAATCATCATAGGCAATTGATAATGATCCCAAACATATCTCAACATATATCTTAGTGATACTGGATCAATTTCCCAATCCCAATCATTTGTTTCAACATAAGGGTTTTCAACCAATTGATACACTCCTGGAACTACTGGAAAGATTAGATTTCCCTTAACACCTGATTTATTTAATTCATAACTTTGGGCTGTTTCATCAATTTTTGCTTCTTTGGCTGCATTAGACCGATAACAATTCAATGCAAAGAAATCAATCTTAGCTTTTTCAAATAATTCCAAATCTCCTGGACGAATGTCTGGATCGATGTTGTTTTCTTTCCAGTAGCTTTTAATGAATCCATTATATTTTCGGTGAGCATAAAAGTCATTCCAAACTTTTTCAGTCAATTCTTCTGCATTCATAGCAGCAATTTGGTCTTCTGGATTTGCGGAACTCGGATAAATTGGAACATACCCTGGGACAGGACCGATTTTTCCATTGTCTACCATCTCATGACAGGCAATAACTGCTTTAGCATGACATAAGTTCATAATATGGTTAATCTTCCATTGATCCTCAAACCAAGTATCTTCGTTTTTACATACACCCAACCATTTGCCATAACAGATTTGCATATTTTGTTCGTTAATAGATAACCAGTATTTAACACGATCTCCGAATTCTTTGAAACAAGTACGCACATATTGGTCAAAAGCGTCAATGATTCCTCTGTCATACCAACCATTAAACTCTTTATCTACCCAAACTGGCATATCGTAATGATAGAGAGTAACAATCGGTTCAATTCCGTTACTAACTAACTCATTGATCAAATTGTTATAAAAATCAATCCCTAATTGATTGGGAACACCGCTATTGTCCGGATAAATCCGCGGCCAAGCAATTGAGAAGCGGTAAGAGGTGAAGCCAGCTTCTTTCATCAAGCGAACATCTTCTTTATAATGGTGATAGTGATCGCTAGCAATTGAATTATCAGTATATGGTTTTTTAGTTTGTGAATTTAAGTCAATAATTGCTGGTGTTCTACCGTCTTCATTAACGGCTCCTTCTACCTGCCAAGCAGCACTTGAAGCTCCCCACATAAATCTTGCAGGAAAAATTGGTTTATGATTATAATGCATTTTAATGTCCTCTTTTCTGATTAATATCCAAATATTCTTTAAAAAGTAGATCTAAAACAAAAGTGATTCCATATGTGTAAAATAGAACTTCATTCACTTGATGACTGTCTTGTCCGCAAAGATGATAAATCTTGTTGTATTGTCTATTAAATTCAGGATTCCTCTTAATCGTAAAAATTACTTTTTGCATTTCCAACTTATCAATCTCATCAGATAAAGATTCTGCAAGTAATCCAGAGATAGATAGTACAATTAGCAAGCTGTTTTTACTTGTATACTGCTTTAGTTGCTTCAACTCATCTTCACTTACGATTAGTGAAATTCTCTTACCAAAAATTGCCAGATTTTGTTGGAAAATGCGGATACTGCTGGCTACAGTGCTTGAAGCTAGGATAATAACTTCGTCTGCTTTGATTAATCTATTTACGATATTTTTCTTCTCACTTGTATTCATTCTTTCCGCTAGCTCATCAATCATTTCATTGATTTGGCGTTGTAGCACTATTCGGAAATCCTCACCTGAATAAAAACTTACATACTTTTCTTGTCCATCCTCAAATTCTTTAAACTGGCTTTTCATTTCTTTAAAGTTGGCATAACCTAGATGATTACAGAATCTTCTAACAGTTGCTCTTGACATATGATTTTGTTCAGCAACATCATAAATATTTAAACGTGGAATATCTGCATAGTTTTCTAATAGATACCTTGCTAATTGGTAGTCAGTTGATCCAATTTTATTTTCGTTATAAATTTTCTCAATATTGTAAAGCAAACTTAATCGATTAGTTTTCATTTTAATCTCCTCGGCCTAGTAAGATTATGTTTAAAGTATATAGCCATTTCAAGTATAGTGCGGGACATCTTTTGTCGCCAACTTATTTTTATTAACCCACAATTTGTTTCCTTAACCCATTTAATTTGCAATCTAAGGGTTAGTTAATGGTAAACGTCTGATACTGAGGCGTATTTAAAACACCTAACTCATTCTATAGAATTAGAGTGAGTTAGGTGTTCTCTGTTTAGTGTCTTGAATTTTTAGTAATTGGCGGCACATTGCGCTTGAATTTCTGGAGTCCCTAGCAAATAAGCTGCTAGCGCAGCTGGTGTTTGATTAGACAAATTCGGTATTTTTTCAAACAGGTGTATTAGATATTTTCTTGGGTCTAAGCCATTCTCTACCGCTGTTCGAATGATGCTTAAAATGATGCCTGTCACTTTTAGAGAACAACCAATTTCGTCTTTCTATCACAAGCTCCTTTATTGCTCGTTACGTACGATTATTCTGAATTTCTAGTCAACCAGCTTCTAACCAGGAAAAATCCCTCCACAAGAAACTTACTCCATAGGACGCTTACAATCCCCCCTTCTCATTTACAAAAAACAGCTGGTTTATCCTTAGTTAGATAAACCAGCTGTTTTAAAAATTAAACAAAGCTGCTTTCAGTTAAGCAAGCCTCTAAAATACCTTCAACATCTTTTACATCCATTGGTACGTAAGCTGCGGTCTTGATCGCATTGTGATCAACTGCCTGCTGTGCCATAATCGCAAATTTTTCTTCGTTGATTCCAACCTCTGGCAAGGTCATTGGAATATCGCAGGCTTTGAAGTAGTCATACGTTTTTTGAATACCGATGCGAGCTGCCATCATTGGCACCTTCTCCTCAACATCCCAAACATTCCAGGCAAACTGGGCAAACTTAGCCACAGTCTCATCATTCAATGCATATTCCATCCAACGTGGAGTTAAAATCGCCAACCCAACGCCATGGGTAATGTCATAGAAAGCACTGAGTTCATGTTCAATCGGATGACATGACCAAGAACCCGTTTTTCCGTTGCCGGTTAAGCCATTCAAGGCTAAGGTGCTGGCCCACATCAAATTAGCACGTGCATCATAATCCTCTGGATATTTTAAAGCAAGCGGACAATTTTTGATAACGGAACGCATTAAGCCCTCAGAAACTGAATCCTGAACATCGGTCCCTTCTGTCCGTTTGAAATAGTTCTCAATCAAATGGCTGAAAATATCCGCAGATCCCGCAGCGGTTTGATATTTATTTACTGAAAAAGTATTGGTTGGATCTAAGAAAGAAACCTTTGGCAGCATTGAAGGACTGCCTACTCCTAATTTTTGGTTGGTACTTAAATTGGAAATGACAGCACCACTGTTCATTTCACTACCAGTTGCCGCCAAAGTTAAGATTGTTACTAATGGTAAAGCTGGACCATTTAACTTACGACGTTGCAGCACCATATCCCACGCATCGCCTTCATACAAAGTCGCAGCTGCAACTACTTTAGCACAATCAATGGTTGAACCGCCGCCGACTGCTAATAATACGTCGATATTTTCTTTACGACAGATTTCAACACCCTTGCGGACTGTTTCTACACGAGGGTTGGGCTCAACCCCAGCTAACTCAAATACCCGATTGCCGTTAGCAGTCAATTGTTCCATCACTTTATCATACAGACCAATTTTCTTGATACTGCCACCGCCGTAAACCAATAGCACATTTTTACCAAACTGGTTCATAACTTCTGGCAGCTCTGCCAAACGATCTTTCCCGAAACGAATATCTGTGGTTACATGAAAATTAAAGTTGTCCATAAAATCCCTCCTTGTTGTCTATGATAATCCAAACCAGTAAAAAACAAAAGTCGCTCTGCTTATTCCTTGGAAAATTGTTCAGTAAAAAAATTACTAATTGTTTCCATTGTTGGCACCTTAACCAAATGACGCTCCTCTTCGCTAAGAAAAGTAATGTTCGCTTCATTTGATTGTGTTTTGACGAAGTCTGCCACCTGTTGATGAGGAATCTTTTCATCCTGTGTCCCATGCCAAAACAGCAGCGATCGACCCGCCAATTTTTCTGGATGCAGCGACAAATCATATGCAGCCAGCCAAGAGGTCAACTGCTCATAATCCTTAGGTAAAAAGTACCCGGCAGCCGTTGCGTGCTGTTTGATGCGGTCACGATACTTGATAGGAGCGGGTGATCCCATCACGCAAGCCGCCGCATCAATCTCTGGATGGGCCGTCAGCAGCATACAGGTAGTTATGCCACCCATAGAGACACCACCTACACCCATTTTCCCCATCGTTAAACCTAAATTCTCAAAATAATCCACTAGATAGCCAAACTCGTACAAATTCGTTTGAATACTATCCCAAAAGGTTAACGAAGGAATCTCTGATACGCGAACTTTGCGCTCACCGTGATTTGCGGCATCCGGCAGCAACACGCGAAACCCTTTAGCAGCCAGCTTACGGCCCTGCGTCAATACCAGCTCCTTGGCTGTTTGCCAACCATGATAGTAAATAATTAACGGCAGCGGCTCATAAATCTGTTCCTCACCAACAACCTCCAGCAGTGGAATGTTTCCGACTGAACGTTTGCGAATTGTGGTTTTCAAAGGCATCCTCCTATGCACAAAGAACCACCTCTGTCTTCAGAAGTGGCTCTTTTTAACTTATTTTGCGATGGCCGTTTCCAAGCCAACATGAATCATATCTTTAAACGTATTTTGACGCTCTTCAGCAGTCGTTTCTTCCCCTGTAATCATATGATCACTCACTGTCATAATTGCCAAAGCTTGAACATGGAATTTCGCGCCTAAATAATACAGGATCGCCGCTTCCATTTCTACGCCCATTACACCGTATTCAGCCAAGCGGAAAGTTGGTGCCATATCATCCTTATAGAACGTATCCTCCGATAAAACATTTCCTACGTGAGTCGTAAAGCCTTTTTCTGCCGCTACCTCATAAGCCTTTTGCAGCATCGCAAAGTCTGCGATCGGCGGAAAATGAAAATCTGGGAAGTGCTTTGCTACCATTGATGAGCTGGTTACGGCACCTTGAGCCAGAACCAAATCACGAACATGTACATCTTCAGATAACGCACCGCAAGTACCCACGCGAATCAATTTCTTTACACCATAGGATTGGATCAATTCTTGGGCATAAATACCGGCAGACGGCATCCCCATACCTGTTCCTTGAACAGATACACGCTCCCCTTTATAAGTACCAGTAAATCCTAGCATACCGCGCACATTGTTGTAGCATTTTGCATCTTCTAAAAAGTTTTCTGCGATGAATTTTGCCCGCAACGGGTCTCCCGGTAATAAAATCTTATCAGCAATTTCGCCTTCTTTGGCTTCAATATGGACGCTCATTCATTTCACTCCTACTATTAGTCTCTTTTTATCTTACTATAAAACGGCTAAAGTTTCTTTTACTAACTTTTTGAAGTCTTCCTTCACTCGTTCCGTTGTTTCCACAACCTCTGCATGATTCAGGTTTGCCTGCATTCCAGCTGCTAAGTTGGTGATACAAGAAATGCCTAATACCTTCAAACCGTTGTGAACCGCCACAATTACCTCTGGAACAGTGGACATTCCCACAGCATCGGCACCCATTGCCCGAGCCATGCGGATTTCAGCCGGTGTTTCGTAGGTCGGACCAGTGAATCCCATATAGACGCCTTCTTTTAAATCTAGCGAAAGCTTTTGTGCAATTTCTCGCGCTTTTGCTTGATACTCTTTGTTGTAGGCAGCACTCATATCTGGGAAACGCGGCCCCATAGCTTCATCATTTGGTCCAATTAATGGATTGGTTCCCATGAAATTAATATGATCCGTAATCAACATCAAGTTGCCTGGAGTAAATTGTTCATTCACCCCACCGGCAGCATTGGTTACAACTACCGAATGAATGCCTAAAGCGGCCATTACACGAACTGGATAAGTCACCGTTTCCATTGGATTGCCTTCATAAAAATGGAAGCGCCCCTGCATCGCCAACACTTTTTTACCCGCTAACGTTCCATAGACCAATTGACCAGCATGTCCTACGACAGTCGAAATTGGGAAATGCGGAATTTCGTTGTAAGAAATAATCACCGGCTCCTGAATCTCTTCTGCCAGTTCACCTAAGCCTGAGCCTAAAATCAGACCAAACTCAACCTCTCCCACACCTTTTTCTTGGATAAATGCTGCTGTCTGTTGAATCTTTTCTTGTAACTCGGTCATAATATCCTCCTATGCTATCTTTTGAGGTCAGAAATGCTGACCTCTTACTGACTCCTCTTTATTTTAATAATTTTAAGAAGCTTTCGCCATTTTCAGTGGCAGGCACTTCAAAGTTTTCAGCAATTGTTGCAGCAATATCTGAATAATAGCCTTGCGGTAGCTTGCCTTTTTCTTGTAATTGCTTGCTATAAACTAATAATGGAACATATTCTCTTGTGTGGTCAGTTCCAGAATAAGTCGGATCGTTCCCGTGGTCAGCGGTAATCATTAATAGATCGTCCTCTTCCATAGCATCCAAAATTTCAGGAATCCGTAAATCGAAATCTTCAATCGCATGCGCGTAGCCCACAACATCACGACGATGACCGTACAAAGCATCAAAATCAACTAAGTTGGTAAAGCTTAAACCAGTAAAATCTTTTTTCATTACATTTAGTAATTGATCCACACCGTCCATGTTGCTCTTCGTACGAACAGAATCGGTAATGCCTTGTCCATTGAAGATATCGTTGATCTTACCTACTGCAATGACATCTTTACCGTTTTCCTTTAATGAATCCAAGACCGTTTTGCCAAATGGATCTAAGGCATAATCGTGACGATTGCTGGTACGAGTGAAGTTGCCTGGTTCGCCTAAATAAGGGCGGGCAATAATTCGACCAATCATGTAAGGATCATCTTTAGTAATTTCCCGGGTATATTCGCAAATCCGATACAATTCTTCTAACGGAATAATTTCTTCATGAGCAGCGATTTGCAGCACTGGATCAGCAGATGTATAAATGATTAAATCGCCCGTCTTCATTTGCTCTTCCCCAAAGTCAGCAATTACTTCGGTCCCGCTATATGGTTTATTTGCCCCCATAATAATTCCTCGACCAGAAAACTCAGAAATTTTGTCTAGTAATTCTTGTGGGAAGCCTTCTGGAAATACCCGGAATGGGGTTTGAATATTTAAGCCAGCAATTTCCCAGTGCCCTGTCATCGTATCCTTGCCCACTGAAATTTCTTCCAGTTTAGTTGCATAGCCATCATGATCTTCTACATTCTTTACGCCTTTTAACGGCCGGATGCTTCCAAGACCCAGCTGTTCCAAATGGGGAATTGTTAACCCTGCTTCCTCGGCGATATGTCCCAATGTATCTGAACCAAGATCATTAAATTTATCTGCATCTGGTGCTTCACCAATCCCGACTGAATCCATTACAACTAAATGTATGCGTTTAAACATTTTCCAATTCCTTCTTTCTGATTAATTTGTTTCAAGGATAAAAAATTTGTAATTCGTATAAAACTGTTTTAGCTAAATAAACTGCGAAAAGTTGGACTGAGAACTAACTCACTAGTATTGTCTCATCTTCATACGTATACTATTCCACTAAGATATTTTCTCTTTATGTGGTTGGTAATTCATATAAAACTATTTTAGCTAAATAAACTGCAAAAAGTGGAACTAGCTCTAGCTCATGAGTAAAGTGGTAATTTTTCTGAGGAAAAATTACTATTATCTTCGTACGTATACTATTCCACTAAGATATTTTCACTTTATATAGTTGGTGATTCATGTAAAACTATTTAACTAAATAAACTGCAAAAAGTGGAACTAGCAAAGGGCGCGACTAAGAAACGTGTCCCATAGTCCCACCCTTTGATACAAAAAGTTTTTATTTTGATTTGATGTAGTTGACACCGTCGGCTTTTGGCGCAGCGGCTTTTCCTAAGAATAGGACTAGAACTACAATCGTTAATACATATGGTGCTGCTTGTAGATAAACATCTGGAATTTCAGAGATCAACGGCAGGTTGGCTCCAGCGATACTTAGGTTTTGGGCAAATCCGAAGAAGATTGCCGCTCCCATTGCACCTAACGGATTCCATTTACCAAAGATCATCGCTGCCATTGAGATAAAGCCTTGTCCGGCAATAGTAGTTGAAGCGAATCGTCCAGCGATTGACTGAGCGAAAATCGCACCACCCATGCCGCCAAGGAAGCCTGAAATTAGAACGCCTGAGTAACGTAAGGCATACACATTAATCCCTAACGTATCTGCTGCTAACGGATTTTCACCCACTGAACGCAGACGCAAGCCAAATTTGGTTTTGAAAATAATAAACCAGGAGATGACTGCTACTAAAATAGCAAAGTAAGCTGGTAAACTAGTATTGTTAAAGAATAAGTCACCAATAACTGGAATTTTGCTTAGACCAGGAAAGCTGAAGTAACCAAATTGCTGTTGAATCGTATCCGTTTGTCCTTTTCCGTAAATAACCTTGATCAAAAAGATCGTTAAAGGCGGTGCCAGCAAATTCATTACCGTCCCGCTGATGATATGATCGGCTCGGAAATGAACAGTCGCTACAGCATGCAGCAGGGCAAAGATTACACCAGCTGCTCCACCTGCCAGTACCCCAAACCAAGGAGTCATGGCACCAAGCTGATCCGCAAAACTTAAGTTAAAGACGACAGAAGTGAAGGCACCCATTACCATGATTCCTTCCAAACCAACGTTTACAATCCCACTTCGTTCCGAAAACACACCGCCAAGAGCAGTTAAGATCAGAGGCGCTGAATACACTAACGTCTGGGTAATTAATGAACTTAGTAGCTGCATATTCATTACAACTCGCCCCCTTCTTGATTTTCCTCATTCGGCTTACTTTTTTCCTCAACAACCTCTACTTGCTTTTTGCTGCCGGAAACTTTTGCTAAACCTAAACGTACCACATAGTTGATTGCAACAAAGAAGATAATTAATGGAATGACACTATTGGCTAATTCACTTGGAATTCCCGCAAACTGCATTCCTTGTCCACCAAGTTTTAGAACACTGAATAGTAAGGCCGACAATAGGATTCCGATGGAGCTGCCATTTCCTAACAAGGAGACGGCCATTCCGTCAAACCCAATACTGATAGATGCTCCCTGTACAAAGTAATTGTTGAAGGTACCAATTCCTTGAACAACACCACCAAGACCTGCCAAAAGTCCTGAGATAATCATAGAGACAATAATCGTACGTTTGCTGCTCATCCCTGCATATTCAGAGGCAAATGGATTCAAACCAACGGAACGAATTTCAAAACCTAATGTTGTTTTCTTCATTAAGAACCAAACAACTACTAAAAAGATCAATGCCAAAAAGATACCCAAATTGATTCGGGAGCCGCCAAAAATTTGTGTTAGCCATGGCGCCCGGAGTGTTCCATTCATGCCGACGATTTTAGTTACTCCTTTATTGGAGATAATATCTTCAGACATGACATTATTTACAATATGATTCGCTACATAGAGTAATACATAGTTCATCATAATCGTTACGATAACTTCACTTGTTCCAAAGAATGCCCGTAAAACACCTGGTATTGCAGCAGCTGCCGCCCCAGCTAAAGCACCTACAATAATTGCTAATGTCACAACTACGATTTTCGGAGAATCTGGCATGCTTAAAGCAACCCAAACACTGGCAACCCAGCCGCACAATGCTTGTCCAGAAAGCCCGATATTGAAGAAACCAGCTGAATTGGCTACCGAGAATCCCAATGCAGTGAAAATCAAAGGAGCTGCACCAACCAGGATTTCTCCGACTGACATCGTACTTTGGAAGGCTGCACTAAACATCGCATTGTAGCCAACAATTGGATTATAACCAGTTACTAGCATCAGCAAGGCACCTAAAACGAAACCTAAAATAACTGAAATAATCGGTACTAATATATTTCTCATTCTTTCTGCGCGATCATTCACTTGCCTCACCTGCCTTCTGTAATTCTGCTCTTGCTTCTTCTAAGCTGTAACCAGCCATTAACAGACCTAATTCATTTTCAGAAGTTTCTTTTGGATCTACAATCCCGGTGATTTCTCCTGCGTGGATTACGGCAATGCGATCCGACACATTTAAAATTTCATCTAATTCAAAGCTTACTAACAGAACACCTTTGTTTTTATCTCGTTGTTCAACTAAGCGTTTATGAATATATTCGATCGCTCCAACGTCCAAGCCACGAGTTGGCTGAGAGACAATTAATAAATCTGGATCACGATCTACTTCACGAGCAATGATCGCTTTTTGCTGATTACCACCAGATAGAGAACCAGCCGGCGCCTTTTCACTGGTTGTACGAACATCATACTCTTCAATTAAACGTGTGGCATATTTGTCCATTTCACTGTAGTTTAAGACGCCTGACTTGCTTAGGGGTGCCCGATAATAAGTTTGTAACGCGATATTTTCTGATAAGGATAATTGCAAAATCAATCCGTACTTGTGACGGTCCTCAGGTACGTGTCCAACACCAGATTCAGTAATCTGACGTGGTCTCTTACCGGTAATATTGGCACCATTTAGTGTTACAGAGCCGCTTTCTACCTTACGCAAACCAGTTAGTGCTTGAATCAATTCCGATTGTCCATTCCCGTCAATCCCGGCAATACCTAGTACTTCGCCACGATGAACATCCAAGCTTAACTTCTTCACTGCTTCCAGACCACGGCTTTCTTTAACAACTAAATCCTTAATTGCTAAAACGACCTCACCTGGTGTTGCTGGTTTTTTGTCTGTTTTAAAGGATACAGAGCGGCCAACCATCATATCCGCTAATTGTTGTGAGCTGACATCGGCTACATCTACCGTTCCGATATACTGTCCACGACGGATAACCGAACAACGATCGGCAACCTTTTTAATTTCATCCAGTTTGTGAGTAATCAAAATAATTGATTTGCCTTCTTTAACTAGACCATCCATGATTTCAATTAATTCATCAATTTCCTGCGGTGTTAATACAGCGGTCGGTTCATCAAAGATCAGTACGTTTGCGCCACGGTACAAGGTTTTTAAAATCTCAACCCGCTGCTGCATCCCAACTGAAATATCCCGAACATACGCATCCGGATCTACCTGCAATCCATACTCCTGTGACAACCGTTTGATTTCTTCAGCAGCCTTCTTCTTATCCAAGGTAATTCCGCTAGTAGGCTCACTACCTAAAATAATGTTCTCAGTAACGGTAAACGCATCGACTAACATGAAATGCTGATGGACCATCCCAATCCCTAATTGGTTCGCTCTCGTAGGACTGGAGATATCAACCTTTTGACCATCCATTAAAATCTCACCAGAAGTGGGCTGCAACAACCCTGACAACACATTCATCAGTGTCGATTTCCCGGCACCGTTTTCCCCTAAAAGCGCATGAATCTCGCCTTTGCGGATCTGCAGATTGATATTGTCATTGGCTTTAAAGGTGCCAAATTGTTTGGTGATGTTGCGCATTTCAATGACATATTGTTCTTCTGCCACTCTTTTTTCACATCCTATCACTTTTTAAGACCTAGACATCCATTAACTATCAAAGGGTTTCTTCCCTTAATTAAACCGCGCATTCTGTGCAGCTTAATTAAACAAAGAAGGATACCATAACCTCTAAAAAGAGGTTATGGTAAAATTATTCACTTATGGTTTTTCTGGAACCTTTACATCGCCATTGCTGACTTTGTCTTTTGCTTCGTTGACTGCAGTTTTTGCTTCATCAGATAAGAAACCATCTGTTAATGAAACGCCGCCGTCTTTCAAACCAAATACTAAGTGTTCGCCACCAGGGAATTCATCATTCAAGGCACGAGTAGAAATATCTTGCACCGCTGCACCTACACCTTTAAGTGTTGAAGTTAAACAGAAGTTGCTTTCGTTGCCATCTTTGTCAGTGTATTTACCTTCATTTTGTTGGTCGCTATCTACACCGATAACCCAAACTTTGTCATCTGCTGCAACTTTTTCGTTACGAGCTTTTGCTTCTGAGAATACACCGTTACCAGTACCGCCTGAAGCATGGTAAATTACGTCAATATCATTATCAAACATGTTTGCTGCCAAAGCTTTACCTTTTGCCGGGTCACCAAATGATGCTGCGTATTGAACATCTACAGGAATTTCTTTGCCCATTTCTTTAGCAGTGTCTTCTACACCTTTAACGAAACCAGCTTCGAAACGGTCAATAACGACGCCTTCTTCTCCACCGATGAAACCAACTTTGTCAGTCTTAGTTGTATGAGCTGCTGCTACACCTGCAAGGTAAGCTGCTTCATTATCTTTAAAGGTTGCTGAAACAACGTTCTTTTTGTCTTCAATGACTGAGTCAATAATTACGAAGTTTGTATCTGGGTTTGTGTCTGCTGCTGCTGAAATTGGATCTGCTAACAAGTAACCTACACCAAAGATTGTGTGGAATCCATTTGAAACAGCTGAATCAATGTTGGTAGTGTACTGAGACGCATTGTCAGATTGGATATAATCATATCCGCCTGTACCGCGTTCAATTTTGTGTTCTTTACCCCAAGCTTGTAAACCTTCCCAAGCTGATTGGTTAAATGAACGGTCATCTACCCCACCAATATCAGTTACGATTGCAACACTGTGATCTGCGTCGCCGCCAGAAGCTGAACCGCCGCCTGATGAGTCAGTTGTGCCGCCGCCACCGCCGCCGCATGCACCTAGTAATAGCACTGAAGCCAACGCCACCGCGCCTAGACCAAATAATTTTGCTTTTTTCATTTCTGTAAAGCCCCCTAAGTATGGTATTTTTTTCAACAGTCAGATGACTGAATGAACAAGTTTATAAATCTTTGTCGGTAAACATATATGGCAGTAATCCTTCAACGGTCATTTCTTTTTGAACACCGTTGTCACCGACTAAGGTTACTGGCATGCTTGGTTCACAAAATTCTGCCATGACTTGACGACAAGCACCGCAGGGAGAAATCGGCTGTGGGGTATGTCCCGCAATGACCAAATGACTAAATTCCTTTTCCCCTTCTGATACTGCCTTGAAAAATGCGGTTCTTTCTGCGCAATTACTTAAGCCGTAAGAAGCATTTTCAATATTCAAGCCTTGATAAATCTTGCCATCTTTAGTAACGAGGCAAGCCCCTACTGGAAAATGCGAGTAAGGTACATACGCCTTGTCTAAAGCATCGATTGCAACATCGATCCATTCTTTTTTTGCTGTCATGTTGTCTCCTAGTCGTTGAATTAGTAGCCGGTTCCAGATAACCCGTTCATGATGGCTACGCCTGAGCTGGCACCTAAACGAGTAGCACCGGCTTCGATCATTGCCATTGCTTCTTTGGCATTATGAATGCCGCCAGAAGCCTTCACGCCCATTTCTGGTCCGACGGTTTCTCTCATCAGCTTCACATCGTCAATTGTTGCTCCGCCAGTTGAAAAGCCGGTTGATGTTTTAACAAAATCTGCACCAGCAGCCTTCGCCAATTCACACGCTTTGATTTTTTCTTCCCGTTCTAATAAAGAAGTTTCGATAATTACTTTTACTAGGGCTTGATCCTTCGCTGCAGCAACCACTGCCTCAATATCTTTTTGCACCTTATCGTAATTACCATCCTTTAATTCGCCGATGTTGATCACCATGTCGACTTCATCTGCGCCGTTTTCAATCGCATTTTTTGCTTCAAAGGCCTTCACTTCAGAAGTATTAGCCCCTAATGGGAATCCGATAACGGTACAGACAGCTACAGGTTCGCCCTGCAATTCCTTGGCCGCCATGCTCACCCAAGTAGGATTAATGCAGACTGAGTAAAAATGATATTTTTTCGCTTCTTCGATAATTTTCATCACATCATCCTTCGTCGCATCAGCCTTCAAAATTGTGTGATCAATCATTCGATTTAATTCCATGTGTTCCATCCTCTCATTCGGTAACAATACCGTGTATTAATGTCGGTTCGACCGCTTGATCCCCGATTTCAATATTTTCGTAAAGCAGTTTTTCTACCTCCTGAATTTCTTCAGTGTTGGCATAAATAGTTAACAACGATTCGCCGGCTTCAACCTTTTCACCGACCTTTTTGTGAAGCTTAATCCCGACAGCATGATCGATGGCATCTTCCTTCGTCTTACGTCCGGCACCAAGCAGCATCGCCGCAATACCAATTTCATTGGCTACAAGTTTGGTTACATAGCCTGAAGTTTTAGCTGGCAGCTCACTTTCATAGCGAGCTGTTAACAGTTTTTCAGGATGGTCGACTACTGAGCTGTCGCCGCCTTGATCTTCAATCATTTCACGGAATTTTTCCAGTGCTTTGCCAGAATCCAATGCTTCCTTCAACAATTGACGAGCGTCATCCAAGGTTTCCGCTTTGCCTGCTAATACCACCATTTGACTGCCCAAAACATAGCACATTTCCGTTAAATCCTCTGGGCCTTCGCCTTTAAGTGTATCAATTGCTTCAACAATTTCCAAACTATTCCCGATCGCCTCACCTAGCGGCTCTGACATATCAGAAATAACGGCCATTGTTTGCCGACCAGCCAATTTGCCAATGCGTACCATTGTTTGCGCCAAGCGTTTTGCATCCTCTAGGTTCTTCATAAATGCGCCTTCGCCAGTTGTCACATCTAACACAATTGCATCTGCACCCGCTGCGATTTTCTTGCTCATGATTGAGCTGGCAATCAACGGAATCGAGTCGACCGTGCCTGTTACATCCCGCAAAGCATACAACAGCTTATCTGCCGGTGCTAAGTTTCCTGACTGACCGATTACCGCAACCTTACTCTTGTTAACAATGTCGATGAACTCTTGATCAGACAGTTCAATTCGAAAGCCGGGAATTGATTCAAATTTGTCCAGTGTCCCACCGGTAAAGCCCAGGCCACGCCCAGACATTTTGGCAACAGGGACACCAACACTAGCTACTAAAGGTGCTAACACTAACGTAGTTGTATCCCCAACACCGCCGGTCGAATGCTTATCCACCTTAACCCCTTCGATGGAAGAAAGATCAATAATTTCTCCAGAATTTGCCATCGCTAAGGTTAGGTTAGAAATTTCTTCATCCGTCATGTCCTGATAAAAAATCGCCATCAGCAAGGCACTCATTTGATAATCAGGGATTTCTTTGGCCGTGTAGCCGTTAATAATAAAGTCAATTTCGTCTTTCGTTAAGGTTTTTCCGTCACGTTTCTTTTCGATCAAGTCCACCATTCTCATAGTATTGCCTCCAAACTTCAAACTAATTATACATTAAAAAACCAAAAGGTAAACCACTTTAGTAAAACAGTTTACTCAACAAGGAAACGCTTTTAGGAAACGCTACCATCGTTACTATAACGAGAAGAAGCTAAATTGTCAAGCCTCAACCTTTTTTTTCACACTCTCACGAATAATTAATTTAGTTTGAAAGATTTTATTCGGAATTCTCTGAGAAGGAAAATTGATGGCATCCACTAGAAATTTAGCCGCTGAAAAACCGATCTCGAAGCTCGGCTGGAACACTGTTGTCAATGGCGGTACCATATACTGGCTGACCTCTAACCCGTCAAATCCCACAACCGAAATATCATCCGGAATTTTACGTCCGCTTTCATAGATTGCCTGGTAACAGCCAATCGCCATTTCGTCATTCCCACAAAAAACAGCAGTAATTTGTTCATTTTTCAATAATTCCTTCGCTGCTTTGTATCCGCCAGCAATCGTTAAATCACCCGTACTAATGTAACTCTCATTAAAAGGCAGCTGATATTCAAAGACAACTTGACGATACGCATTCACCCGTTCAGATAATTGGTAATAGCCTTCGTTTTCCTTCAGCATGCCAATATGACGATGCCCGTTATTCACCAGCATACGAACAACTTCCTGCGCTCCAGCATACTCCTCGACTAACAGCTGTCCCCAGTCACGCTCATTCAATCCGCGGTCAATCAGTACAATCGGACGATCCCGATAAAAATCACTTTCCAGTGATTGCTCCGGCGATAACTGATTGGGAGTTGCCAGCAAGATACCATCTACCGAACGATGAGACAATTCATTCAAGTAACGAATTTCTTGTTCTTTATCATGCCTTGAGTTGCATAAAATGATCATGTAGCCCAATGGATTGAGGTAGCTTTCTACCCCTTCGATAATCTTGGAAAAGAAAAAATCTGTTACATCGGGAACAATCATGCCGATCGTTTTAGAATGCCGATTAATCAAATTGGCCGCAAAGAAGTCAGGCTTGTAATGATATTCCTCGACAATCGACAAGACCTTTTTTCGTGTCTGTTCACTGAAGCGACTGCCTTTATTATTCAAAATTTGCGATACTGTCGTTACTGAAACACCAGCCAGCTCTGCAATCTCTTTTATTGTGATTTTCATCGAAGCATTTCCTTTCACTTGTTTTCCCTCAGTTTAGCAAAGAGATATTTAGAAAGAAAGTATTTTTCAAAAAATCAGCAATTTGTGCTAATTTCCTGATGCAGCTTTTTAGAAAAACAAGCACCGTTTCCATTTCAATTTTTGCTTTTTTAAAATCAGGCAACTATTTCTTTTCTTACTGTTGCTTGGTTCAATCGCTTGGCCGCACAATTTTTTATCCTTTGTTTAGCACATTTAAGGAACATTTCATCAAGCATGTTCTCATAGTCTAGTGCAAGTCCCCAGTCGCTTCTAATACAAAAAAACGGCTGCACACTTCGCATAGCCGTTCGAATCTATTGCACTTGATAAAGGACCGATTACTCTACAGTCGAGCGATTACGCAAGACTTCCCTATCAAGCATGTAGCCCAGACCCTATTCCATTCGTTTCTTCGCTACTTCGATATAGCCTGGTGCATCCTCAGTTACTTCGCCTGTTTTGAAAAAATATTGTCAATGAGCCAGGAAACGATGCTCTTGTTCTTCAGACTAAAAAAGCAGAGGAATAGTGAAGTTTGCCGGTTCTTTGCCTAATAAACACGAGAGGGCTTAGCACTACACCCTCTCCAGTGCTTTTCCTTCGGCAAATCTACCCGGAAAAACTTGCACTAATAATGATTAAGATCAGTCAGCTTTGTTCTCATTCAACTCGTTGATCTGTTCAATACTCAGCCCGGTTCCTTCCGCCACCTGTTCTGGTGTCATACCCATTTTTAAGAAATTTGCTGCAACTTCTAGCTTTCCTTCTAGCTTTCCCTCCAACTTTCCCTCTAGCTTTCCTTCTAGCTTTCCTTCTAGCTTCCCTTCCAACTTTCCTTCCTTACGTGCATAATCTATTTCAGCTTTCTTTATTGCTTTGGCTTTATCAATTCTCATAATCATCTTTTTCTCCTCCTCATCGAGTTGATAAAAATCTATTCGTTTCTTTGCTGCTTTGATATATTTTGGTGCTTTTTCGGTTACTTCGCCTGTCTTGAAAAAATACTGCCAATGAGATAGGAGACGATGTTCTTGTTCATCAGACTTGGAAATAGAGGATTAGTGAAGTATGCTGGTTCCTTGCCATATAAATACGAGAGGGCTTAGCACCGATCCCTCTCCACTGCTTTTCCTTCGGCAAATCTACCCGGAAAAACTTGCACTAACAATGATTAAAATCAGTCAGTTTTGTTCTCCTTCAACTCGTTAATACGTTCAATGCTCAATTCGGTTAATTCCGCAACTTCTTCTGGCGTCATGCCCTTTTTTAAGAGGTTTGCTGCAACTTCCAACTTTCCTTCCTTACGTGCATAATCTATTTCGGCTTTCTTTATTGCTTTGGCCTTATCAATTCGCATAATCATTTTCTTTTCCTCCTCATCGAGTTGATAAAAAAAATTCATTTCTTTGCTGCTTTGATATACTCTGGTGCATTCTCGGCCACTTCGCCTGTCTTGAAAAAATATTGCCAATGCGCTAGGGGACGATGTTCTTGTTCATCAGACTTAAAAATAGAGGAATGACGATTAAGATCAGTCAGCTTTGTTCTCCTTCAACTCGTTGATCTGTTCAATACTCAGTCCGGTTCCTTCCGCCACCTGTTCTGGTGTCATACCCATTTTTAAGAAGTTTGCTGCATCTTCCAGCTTCCCTTCCAACTTTCCCTCTAACTTTCCTTCTAGCTTTCCTTCTAGCTTCCCTTCCAACTTTCCTTCCTTACGTGCATAATCTATTTCAGCTTTCTTTATTGCTTTGGCTTTATCAATTCTCATAATCATCTTTTTCTCCTCCTCATCGAGTTGATAAAAATCTATTCGTTTCTTTGCTGCTTTGATATAATCTGGTGCGTTTTCGGTTACTTCGCCTGTTTTGAAAAAATATTGCCAATGAGCCAAGGGACTGTTCGGTTCAACATTTTTGTTCTTTAGACTAAAAAAGCAGAGTGACAGTAGGGGTTGCTGTTTCCTTCCTAAATAGAGACGAGCGTTCTTGTCATTGCGAAGACTGAAGCTTTGAAGCGCTTCTTCATCTGGATCAAATAAGTGAAAATCTACAATATTAATGCCATAGGTGGGACATAAGCCAGAAAAGTTGTTGTTCTCAATATAATCTTTCGCCGCTTCATCGCCATAGGGTGACATATAGGCTTTTGCTAAATAGAATAAGGCACGTTCTTCAAAAAAATCGTGGGGCTGTACCTGCATTTCAATAGTTACCTGACTGCCGTCTTCAGCCACCGCCAATACATCCACTTCGGTTCGCATAATTTTCATCGTGTCATGGGTCTTCTTGTAACTGTCAATGTGGTAAGTTTCTCGGGGTGTCAGTGTTTTGAATTCCTTGCCCAGCATATCCTTGACGAAAGCTTTTAAGATAGTGCCAGAATCCTTTGATGTCAGCATTTTTCGGAAAAGTAGATCGTTCGTAGGTGTATATTTTTGCATGTGTTCCTTCCTTTCGCTGATCGCGAAAGAGTCACCTTAAGTATAGCATGGTGAGTTTTTGCGATCAAAATCATTAGATTTTTTTGAACGGTTCTTAGCGAACTGCTCATGAAAAGATACGCAAAAGAAAGGGGATTTTTTTATGTAAATAAATTTTTTTGCCCCTAGAAAAAAAGAACGACCCTCCGAAGAAAAGTCATTCTATCATTTCCTGAGCATAATACTGCAAAAGCTTAGGCGACAGCTTATAGCCATAACCCTAAACGGTTTCAATTAGTTCTTCATGGAAACCCGCCTGATACAGCTTTCCCTTCAAGCGTTTCATTAACACAGACAGCTGGGACATCCGTGAATTATTCGGTGAATTCCTCCATAGATGGTGACACATCTCTTCACGAGAAATCGTACCGCCCTCACTGGCCAACAAACATTCAAAGACCTTGCATTCGTTCTTGGATAAACCAGCTTTGAATTCATTGAGGGATTGAGAAGACCCCTCCTTCTGATAAAGAAAGACCACATTCGGGTTTTCTTTTTTAGGATTTCCCTTCAAATTCTCCGCCAGATGCTCCCGCAAAAAGTCAGCCGTTTGATCGGCATAAATCCAGGTGTTCATGCCTAATTTCGCTAGGGACTCCTTCTCTTCAGCAGCAGGCAAGTGCCCAAATTTACGAATTAAGACGGTATCCTCAATGCCACCGATTTGGGTTAGCAGCTGACGAATCTCCTCGTCCGATAAGGTCTCGCTAAAAATAATCGCCTGATAGCTTTGAATCAGCTGTAGCGGATTCAGGCTGGCTTTTAATTGCTTCATTAGCCGCACCGAGCAGAAAACCTCATAGTTCAAGTATTGCAGCTGCTCCTGCATGGGTTGTTCAATCAATAAGTTCTTGGTTAAAATTAAGAGTGGTCGCATGGACTCACTTCCTTTCATGCTTCATCTGAAAACAAAAGGGAGGAAAAGTCCTCCCTTCCTATGCTTAAGATAAAAAGTAATTCAGTTGTGCCTGCCAATCAAGATACAAGAAGATCGCCGCACCAACTGCCAGCAGCATCACAAACAACAAGCCGCAATCCACCAGCAATACAGTCGATTTCTTCTCATACTCCATCCGCAGCCGACTGTCCTTGATAAAGAAAATCAAAAAGCTCACCAGCCCGGCAATCGCTAGAAAGCCAAAAATTCCCAACCACATTGGAATGGTCATGTACATTCTCCTTCCACTAAGGTGTATCATCCAACGACCAAGTTAGCTTCGCCGTGTAATCCGTATTACTCTTCCCAGCTCCAGCCGGCAAGGTTAACGAAATATCATCAAACGGCATCCGCAGCTGCCAGGTTCCTTGACCTTCGCCAACCTGTGCCGAAACCAAAGTCTTCGCCGTTTGACCAGTCATCAAAGTCTCATTGGCTTGTACAGTCGTTGGTGTTCCAGCAGGCGACGGATCAATCGCTTCCTGCGGTGTATCCCGATCAGTGACATTTTGAATGAACATATTCTCCAGCTTCAAAGACGCTCCCGTTCCATTTGGCATGGCACGACCACCTGAATCTTTAAATTCCGAAAGACTTGCAGTTAACTTCCAGCCAGTCGAAACGGCTTGTTCATCCTTGATTCGCGTGTAAAAACCATCCGTAACAACATTGGTGTTGGTTTGATAATTCTGCGCAGCTAAGTTGTAGGTTTCGATACTAGAAGAAAGTTGCTGCCTGCCAAAATAGAAACGTACTGGTGCAGACAAAATGCCCATATCAGCTGAATCCTTGGGCAAATCCTGTTGTTCCTCATCGAGAATTTTATAACTTTGTCTGGATTCATTAAAATGCGGACTAGACGGTGTCGTATCTGACCAATCCAATCGACCAATCGCTTCCAGCCACTCATCAGGATCACCTCTCACAGTAGACTTAAAGGTAATCACTATCGACTCACCTTGTTCCAAATCGCCTAGACTAGTTGTACCATTCAGATGATTCATGTCTCCAGAAACACTACTTGCTCCTTTAGTGATCACAATGTCTGATATGTCTCCAGTTAAATAATTAGGCAAGGTAAAGGTTGCTTTGATATCTTCTGCCTTTTTCTGAGTCAAACTTGTCATCGTCCAAGTCCACGTCAACTCTTCGCCGCTTTTTGTCTTGTTTGAGCTAACTTGTAACTCATTTTTCAACTCACTGACAACAGCGAAGGTAATTGTTCCTGAAAAAAGCTTTGTCGTGTACGTACTTGCACCTTCTTGCAATGCAGAGCTAGCATATTCAAAACTAATTGACTTATCGCTTAATGAATCTCTGGTCACTCCCTTTAGGTCAATATGATCTCCATTACTGGCATTAGGGAGAATGCTCGATGGAGATGGATTAATATCCACGTTGGTAGCAGTTAGTCCTGTTTGAGCAGTTGTTTTTAAAACATCGACTGTCGCTTCATCAGTCAATGATACTGGAGGAACAGGAATAGTAATTTGTTGGTTGGATGCATCAAAGTTAGTTAATGCCGTTAAACCATTGGCAGAGCTGATGTCGCTAATACGGTTGTTAGAACAATTTAAAGTCGCCAAGGCTGGATTGCCACTTACATCCAATTCCCTAAGTTGATTTCTGAAACACTGTAAATCCACTAATGCTGTATTACTACTCACATCTAATTCACTCAGCTGATTGCCAATGCATTGTAACTCCTTTAAGGCTGTATTACTACTCACATCCAACTCACTTAGCGGAGTACTATTGCAAATTAACCTCGTTAGGGCTGTATTTCTACTTACATCCAATTTACTTAGCTGATTACCAGTACAATTTAAAACCTTTAATGCTGTATTGCTGCTTACATCTAATTCATTTATCCCAATATTCAAACTAACATCTAAAGTCTCTAATGCTGTATTGTTGCTCACATCTATTTCACTTAGCTGATTGCTCATACAATTGAGGAATTCCAAATTTGTCGCGTACTCAATCCCTTTAAGACTTGTAAGATTTTTACCAATTAACATCAAACTAGTCAAACTCTCCATAAAATCATCCGTCATAGGATTGGGTGCAGTTCCTGGATATCGACTCCGGATAGCATCCGCAAAATTCTTATCAATATCATAAGTAGACGGGTCATCACCAAGATTACCCTCTCTCAGAATAGTCCCAGCCAGCGGCATAATACCGCCACCTCTAGGTTCAATCCGCTGATTGCTCATTTCCGGTTGTTCTTCGCTTGATTCACTTGTAGGTGTTGGGGAGTCACCTGTTGTTTGTTCTAATTCCTTTGGGGAAGTTTCTATCTCGCTTGTCTTTCCTGGCACATCCTGTGACTCCACACTCTCCACCATGGGGACTTGGTTTTGAGCTCTTTCTTTGTATTCCTTCAAGGGATCTTCGGCCTTTGAAGAAATGGTGGTTTCACCGACTGGTACATCCTGAACTGTTTCGGCAAACGCCGGGGAAGTGGGAAACAGTAGGCTTGCGACCAGCATGGTGCTGAAAAACAAGCGTAGCTTTTGTTTCTGTTTAGTCATTCTCTTGCTCCTCCTCTCTCAGACGAGTAAAGAGAAATAGCCAAAAACAACTGGCAATACAGGCCAGTCCAATCGTTCGAAGGAATACGGTTTGCCGTTGTTCTCCCGTTTTCGGCAAGGTTCCTTGGCTGGTTGCTGGTAGTTGTTTGGCTTGGGTTTGATACCTAGTTTGCCCCAAGGGTACCGGCACCACATTATCAATTGGTGCTGGATCATAGGGAATTGGATCAACGGGTGTTGGTGTCGGATTGGGTGTTGGTGTTGGTTGTTCGTCACGAAAGCCGATTCCGACACTTGTTTCTTTCGTTTGTATCTCTTCTCCAAATACTGAGGTGGGGAAAAACACACAGGAAATGGTTACCAGTAAGAGTAATTTTTTCCTTCTCACATTCCTCACTTTCTCCCTTCAAGCCATTGGTGTTGACGACGTACGAGGTAAGCAACGAGACCAATCAAAGCTGCTAGTAAGCCTGCGGCAGTCCATGGTACCCAAGCAGGTACAACCACTTTGAAGACTGTTTCTTCATTGACCTTATCTGCCTGTTTTTGACCAACCGTGAACTCTTCGTCCCACTTCCAGGTTCGACCATCGCCGGTGGCTTCACCAGTAAAGACATAGGTTCCTGGTGTAAAGCGCTCAATGCCTAAAGGCAACTGAAAGTCGAAATTGGAATTAGGTGCCACGGCAAAGTTGCTTTGTTCCTGTTCTGCCAAGACTTCCTTTTCACCTTTGCGAGTGACTTTGCCTGTGATGGTCATTTCCTGCAAGACCTTTGGCTGATCATTTTGGATGTTGGCAGCGATAATCTTTCGCCCATTAAATAGCGTTAAACCGACATTCTTTAAATGCAACTCGGCACCATGGTCAAAAGCTTCTTCGTCCTCGGTTAACATCACCGCAATCACGCGAGCAAACTCTGGTACCAAGCCGGTTTGATCCGATTCACTTTCTTCTGCTTCTCGCAGGAAACGGATCGAGCCTAATTTCACTCCTGGATAAGTATCCTTTGGCGGGGTGATTTCAAAGGCCACGATCTTTTCTTCAAAGTTCTCGACCGTAACTTCTTTCACATCATCCTTAACCTTCACAAAGCTGGTGATGGGATTGGTCAAGCTTTTATCCAGCTTAGGTTTTGGTTGTGCATAGTCAATCTCACCGATAGAACTGCTTACTGCATCGTGAACGGCTACTTTGACTGTAACCGGATCTTTTTGCGTGCTTTTCACTTTGACCTCGATGGTTTGCGGTTGTTCCGGTGTGGTTTTTAAATAGAAAAAAGTATATTTTTTGTCAACCTGATTCTCCGGAATAATACTTTCAACGGTATATCCTGCGCCACCTTGAGGTTCCTTTTCGGCATAGCTACTCGTTGCCGCAAACAAGCAGCTGCCAATGAGTAAAATACAGCCTAGTACTAGTGTTTTGATGGTCTTCATGTGCCTCATGCCGCGTCCTCCTCCAATAAAAAAGGGGAGAGGAGACGCCCTCCTGCTCCTCTTTCTGCTTTCATTTAAATCGCGTTTGTTAACGTCCAAGTCATTTTGCCTTTGTACTGATGACCTTTTTGGGCAACATTGGCTGGGACACTTAATTTGATGTTTTTCATTTCCATTGCGGTATTTCCTTCGAAGGAAGTCACACTGCTGGCAATGTTCCCATCTTCCATAACTTTAGTCGCTGTTGCTGATGTATCGGCATTGATCGTATAGTTGCCTGCAATCGTTGCAGTATGGGCTGGGGTTGCTGCTGCGATTCCTCCTGAAGCTAGACCAGGATCAAGTGTACCACTGTAATCGTGTTTGTCCGTATCGAATTTCAATACTGCACCCGTTAGTTTTGTTGTTGCAGAAGTTGTACTAACCAAATCAGACACCGCAGCTGTTAATTTCCACTCTACATCTGGGTCACCAACATCATGTGGGCGGCTGTCTTCAACTACCGCATATTTCTTTGCGCCTGCTGCTTCATCTTGTTCTACAAATTCAACGTTACTGGTTTTGTTTACCGTATTGCTTGTTCCAAAATCCAACTCAGTGGGTACCCAACGAAGCTTTAAATCGCCAGTATCGCCTGGATCTGTATGGGTACTAAACCCAATTCCAACTTCGGTATCTGCTGCATAAGAGCTCACGCCGCCTAATACACAAACACCCAATACACTTAAACTTACTGCCAAACCTGTGACTACTTTCTTTTTCATTACTACTTCCCCCTTGTGATTATTATAAAAATATTTATATCTTATGGTTTAAAACCATCGATAACTGAGTAAAATAAATAGAAAATGCTATAATAGTTAATGGTGCGAGCAAAGTCCTGTTTGAGTCAAAAACACGAATGGTATTGAAAATACTGCCCCGACAACGAGAATTTTCACTGACTATTTTTGCTGACGGCGAAAAAATTTGAAATTTCTTTTTAAATAACATCGATATACAAGTGAAAACGGCCGCTCGGGAATAAAACAGAGGAAATAAGGATAAAAAAGGAGTGAAACAGAGGTGAATGAGGAGATCATTTTAGGTAAGCGCTTACTTTCAAAAAAGTAAAAAAAGGGAGGGTAAGGAGCGAAATGGGCTTTTTTTGAAAAGGCTTTCTTAGCCTACTAGCTGATCCATCGCTTGAATGACTCCGATACGTTCCTTTAATTGGGCATCATAGTACGTGTCGCTGGTTATCTTTTGTGAGGAATGACCCAACATTCGGCTAACGACCATGAGTTTTTCTTCCGCCTCCAAGCAACGTGTCGCAAACGTATGGCGCAGCTGGTGGAAATGAATCCCTGACAGCTTGGCTTTTTTGAGGATGCGATGGAAATGTTTAGTCAATAGGCGCGGCTCACAGGGTTTGCCTTTCGTTGTAAAAACAAAGTCGGACTCAGCAGTTTTTTTTAATTTTTTTAGCAAAGTATAGGCTTTATCCGACAGTGGGATTACCCGTTTAGAGCTTTTACTCTTAGGAGGACCCAGTTGTAAGATAGACTTCTTCCCCTTGCCATAGCACAAACGTTGATACGTAGAATTGACATAAATCAATTTGGCTTCCAAATCAACCGCGTCCCACTTCAAAGCGGCAATTTCACCAATCCGCATACCGGTTCGTAATGCCAGATTAATAGTCTTTGCTCGCGGATCACGATCTTCTTCCACCACCTTTTCTAGTTTTTTTTGTTCCCGTAAAGACAGCGCACGAACTCTTTTTTTGTCGACTTTTGGCAACTTCACTGATTCACAGGGATTCGTTTCAATCAAGCCTTGCTTCAAGGCATACGCCATTGCCTGATTCAGCAAACGGAAAAAGACCTTGATACTGCTGCACGCCAGCCCCTGCGATTTCCAAGAATCCACGGCTGCACGAATCGCTTGGGCATCCATTTGATACATCGGCACTTCTCCTAATGACTTCCATAAATACTTCTTTAGCTTGTGCTGGTAACTAGCATACGTAGCTGGCTTCACAGTCGTTTGCAGTTCGTTCAGCCATTGTAGGCTCCATTCATTGAAGGTAACAACACTTTTTCCATGAAGCTTTAAGGTAATTTCGGCACTCTTTTTCAGCGGGCGCAATTTTTCTTGGACTTCTTCGTACGATTTTCCGTAGACATAGCCATACAAAATTCGACCATTCGCCTTGCGGGATTTGTGATACCTCCCTTCCCAGCGTTCATCCTTTCGATGATAAATATTTTCGCCTCTTCTACACATAAAATAACCTCCTGAAATTAATGGTTGACGATTTAAACCGACGGCGCAAGAAAACAAATTTCCTGCTGGCAACAACACTTTTTTGGTGCATTCACTTTCAATTAAGTTTTATCACAAAAAAATTCAACTTTTTTGTAACCTAGTATTGCTTTTCTAATCATAATATTTTATAATTTTAATGAAATATGAACTTTTAGAGCGGATTATGAGCATAAACCTAATCTTATAATCATTATAAGACATGTTTTTGACTCAAACAGGAACTTTTAGATTAATTCAAAATAATCGATTAATTAGTTATTATCAAGCGGATAATCAAATTTAATTTTTCTATTTCCCATAAATCCTAGCCTCGCTAACTTTCATTTTCCGTCTTCTCTTCGACCAAACGTTACCCTTCTTTTCATCAAAATAGCGTAGCTATTCTAGAGCTTTCTTCTCCTTTTAATAACATTAGTTATACTTCTGATCTTTCTAATGAAAACTCGCCTGAAAGAAACCCGTTTTTCAAACTTTACTTTCAGAAATTTTCAGATTTGGTTAAAATAAATCATTTATTCATCGTGCTTTAATAAAACCATCGATTTACTCTCTAATCCATTTTTTCCCTTCGGCTTATAAATGCTTTATTGACAAGCTTTATATCTTCTCTATTGATTCTTTTCAGTTACGAAACCGTTTTTTTTATCAATACTCGACATAACATATGATAATCCGCTCACCTCTTCCTCTTTTCTACGTTTCCCTATACGCAAAAAGTCGCGATTTTGTCGTGAGATTTGCAAAATTTTCTGCTGTTATTCAACTTTTTAGCTCTATACAAGGCTTTTTCAGTAGTCTATAATCGGTGTCAACAAAAGGAATTGGAGGGATTTCATGAATACAGAGCTCATATACCAAGCAGTTGAACAACGATTACTAAGGGAGGCACATCTATATGAAGCTTGGCAGAACTTCTTAGGACAAAAACAAAATGGTCGCACCTATGACTTGGATGAAACGATTGCGTTAACGAAACAATCGTGCGATCTACATCGGTTAGTACTCCTTGATACACCATCTGAGAGAACTTTGCCAGAAGCTTGGTTGTTGGGATACAATGCCTTAAACCGTTTCTTAGTTTGTCCCAAAGCATTAGATACGTATTGTTCACACCTGACTTTTATGCCAAACAAGTTTGTGCCGCCCTCCCCCTGTGTAAAAACAGCTTAGGTATTGAATTAGAGAACTACATACTGGTTGATGGGAGTGATTGTCATGCGTAAGAAGCGGATATTTGAGGGAAAAGTGTTAAGTGAAGAGTTGTCAGCAGATTGGGACTATTTTTTTGAAACAGCTGCCGTGTTCAATTATTTGAACATGGAAGAAATTACTTTAGTGTGCCCTGTTCCAGGTAAGAAAGACACTCTTGTTTTACAAGACAGACAAGCTTATATTGCCAATGAGGGGCCGTTGGAAATGATTGAGAAATTCTTTTCCACCCACCGGTTAATGGATTATCGGTTAATGCGGCGAACCTGCCAATCGTTAAAGGGCTTGCCTTCGCAAAAGGTCCCGATTGTGAACGCCCATTTTGTGTTGTTTCCGATTACTAAACCCGAGGAATCGATTTGGCTGAATCCATTAGCTGTTTTTCAACTATCGGAAAACAACGGGCTGTGTTCGGTTCAACTAACCAATGGCTTAACGCTGGAAATTCCCATGATCAAACAATCCTTTATCAGCTTAGCCTGTAAAGCGGTGTATTCATTGGCTACTTATCGCCAGGATTATTCGTTGCGGTTATTGACGAACGGTCAGCCGCTAAACTATGTATCTCTTCCAGCCACTCCCTTTGGTCAGACATTAAGTAGACAAGGTATGTTGCAGCAGTGGTTCCTAACCCCTGGAGAATTTGCCAATCGATACAAGCAAGAGGAGCATTTGCACTGGTATCGGGAACTGGAAGACTGCTCCGCATTAATTGTTTAGCTAAATCTATTGAAGCTTTCCTGCGATTTTCGACAGCGCAGGAAAGCTTTTTTTATCTTTCTACATAGAAGAAGTTAATTGATGTGCTCTTTCTAATCTATTAGTAGCTGTTATTTATTTTGAGGGAATCACCTTCAACTGAAGGACTGTTTTCTGATTAATCCTTGATAGATAGGGCTTTACAGGACATTTCCAGCTAAAAACGCAATGTTCAATGGACCCCCTAGAATATTCAATAAGGTAAATTTCACTATGCGATTAAATCAAGGTTTTTCTGAAAACACCATTGAACATTGTGGGGGGGTCATTGAAGATTGGCATTTTGTTCTTTAATTTCTTTGGTTTATTGTTTAGTCACCGGCCGGAACAAAAAATTATTCCACAGGAGGAACTATCAATGATCCAACAACTAGGCACAAAATTACAAGTACAAATCGAACAAGAAGGCAAAGACAAACAAAAGAAAGTGAACTTTAGCAACATCGTCACTAACCCAGCAGAAGCCGACATTACTAAATTAGGTGAAGTCATGGCTGAATTAGCTGGAGATGGCAGCAGCTTAGACAGCGTGATCGTCACTAATCAAACTCGTGTTACTAAATACTAATCAAGGAGGAACCTATGCCAGAAACAAAATTACTCGTCCGCTTCAAAACTGAAGCCGATAAAATCCAGACCTGGAGGTATAACGAACCAGATACGACCAAGACTCCAGCACAAATCAAAGCAAATTTAGAAGAACTAACCACTCTGAACCTATTCAAGAAAGACGGCATCCGCCAGTTTTTCTCAGTTGAAAGCGCAGAATTTGTCACTACTCTAGAAACACCAATCTTTTAATTACTAAATTGCCCCGCGGCTAAAAAGTCGCGGGAGCTAAAGGAGGAAAACACCAATGACTGAACAGCCTTTCACTCAATACCAGCTGTTTCATTTAAAACGTAATAAACTCGAAGAAAAAATCACTCATTACTACCAGGAAACCCGTGATAGCTCTGTAACGATCCAACTATTGTTAGCCATGAAAGTTCGCCATATGTTAGGCGAGTCTGATTTTGAATTGTTCCTGCAGGACTTGGTAAAGCATCTATTCGCCAATAACAAAATCACTCGTGCATTGCGCCGTTACTTCTATTTCTTTAGAGAATATTTTAATGACAGAGAGTGGGAGATCCTGTCAGCTCGGTGTTTTCCACCTGAACATGTCATTACTGATTTGATGTCCGTCACTCCGTCAACTGTTGTCGCACCTGAATTTACTACACTAGAAAGTTCCTGAGAGAACAAATAAAGGAGAGAAAAAAACATGTTAAAATTAGCAGCCGTATTTGAAAATGCCGCAGGAAAGAACCACAGCTGGAGCTTTAATGATCCAGATCCAAACAAAAGCCCAGAGGCAATTAAAGAAGCCTTAGAAGCCATGACCACGATACACTTATTTGAAAAAGATGGTATCCGTCAATTTTGTAAAGTTGTTTCAGCGAAGTTTGTAGAAACCATTGAAACACCGCTTTTTGATTTATCGAAGCCAACACCAGAAGCTTATGTCGCTGATCCCAACAATATCTTTGCGGCACATATTATTTCTGAAGAAGAAGCACCTCAAGTCTCTGAAATGCCGGAAACACCAGTAGTAGAAGTATCAAAACAGGAGGAAGTTGTAACAGAAGAAGTTGCAGTTAAGAAAGAAGAAATTGTACCAACAACAGTTAAAGCAGCTGTTCCAGCAACAGAAACAATGAACTCTATCGAAAAGAAACCGACGGTAGCCTCATCTTCTTTGAAAGCTCCTCTAGCAAATTCTGAATCGTTAGCAGCTGTTGTTGAGCAAGCCAAGAATAGTTCTGTTGTTCCAAGCTTAGCATCCCAGCAGTTAGAAGCTTTAACCGCTGATTCTGAGTCGTCGAAATCGGATAGCCTCGCGGTCAAAAAGCCTGTGAATTCGCGAAAAGCTCAAGTAGATCGAATTCGAGCCTATCACGAAGCCAACAAGAAGAAGAAAAAAAGCAAAAAGAAAAAACGCTAGCTTGATTTCCCACCCTGTCCTTGTGGTACGTAAAGGGGGTGATGCCTGGTGCGAGACGTTCTAGTCAAAAGATAGCCTAATAAGTTATCAGGGAGACTAGCAGTTCACTCGTTGGCTTTGCCAAATCAAGAACTGAACTTTATTGATAAGATACTGGAATGATGGAGTAACGCCCTGAAACGTATCCTCTAATATGCCCTAACCTTTTATCGTAACGTATACGGTAAAGGCAACCATAGCTGGGTAACATATGCATGAAAGTAAACCGAAACAATTTAGCTGTCGAAAGCCAAAAGAATTAATAAATCTAATGGAACTGGACGATTAATGTATGGAGTCAATAAAATATGGTGAGAATGATGTAAACATCTGACGAACTTGCGAATGTACGCTTCGTAACACTCAAGGGTTAGAAATAGCTCTCGTGCTTAAAAGGCACTTTGCCAGAGGAATGAACACATCAGGCAGTAAGTAATCTCCTCACATGATAACTGGTCGTGGAGCTGGCAACGGAGTATAGTGAGCACCTAAGTTTTATTAAAGATAGTCAATAAGGAACGTCGGAAGCGGGTAACGTTCTTTCTCTTAACAGAAAAGATACGACGGTATAAGTTGAATAGAAAATTCTTGAATATAACTATTCTTAATATCCGATGAAAGTAGTGGCACGACCGTTGACAACTCTTGTAATGAGAGAATGAGGAACAGCCACAAGTGTTTAAGAAAATGAAAACAATTATTTTCATTCTATTTTATCAATGTTCGAGTATGACAAAAAGTCCACTCAAATCATACATTGTACGAAAGAGGTGGAGATATTGAAAATTGAGGAAACGGCTCTAAAAGATAAAAAGCTAAGAAATAATGAATATTATGGCGTTCAAAGTATTTATGATGACTTATACCAACGAGGGTTTAAAAACCAAAAATTTCATTCTTTGATGAAATTGATCATGAGTAAGGAAAATCTTCTACTCGCTTATCGGAACATTAAAAGAAATAAAGGAAGCTTTACTCCTTCTTGTGACTTTAAAACAATCCGAGACATTGGAAATCTTAGTGAACCCCAATATCTTGAAAAGATGAAAAGAAAGCTGGAAAACTACAACCCCTCTGTGGTAAAAAGAAAAGAAATCCCCAAACCCAACGGGAAAATGCGACCGTTGGGTATTCCAAGTATTTGGGACAGATTAATACAGCAGAGTATACTTCAGGTGTTAGAACCTATTGCGGAAGCCCATTTCTCTGAGCGCAGTTATGGTTTTAGACCGAATCGTAGCGCAGAAAATGCGATAGCAGAGTGTGCTACACAAGTCAACGTCGCTCAACGATTCTATGTCGTGGACATAGATATTAAAGGCTTTTTTGATGAGGTCAACCATTCAAAATTAATGAAACAACTATGGTCAATGGGAATACGTGATAAGTCGCTTTTAGTTATTATTAGGAAAATACTCAAAGCTCCATTAAAACTGGAAAATGGCGATATTATTCACCCTGACAAGGGCACTCCACAAGGCGGAATTCTATCACCTTTGCTTGCCAATATCAATTTAAATGAGTTCGACAAATGGATTGAAAGTCAGTGGGATGAATTTCCAAGTCATAAAGTATATTCTAGAAAATCAAGTAAACTATCTGCATTGAACAACACGAAGCTTAAGCGGATGCATCTTGTGAGGTACGCGGATGATTTCAAGATATTCACCAATAATCGTTCAAGCGCTGAGAAAATTTTCCAATCCACTCAAAAATGGTTAAAAACGAGGTTAAGACTTTCAATCTCAGAAGAAAAATCAAAAATAACGAATCTCAAACGAAACTCTTCCGAGTTTCTCGGCTTTGAAATAAAGGCGGTTAAAAAAAGGCGGAAACATATTGCCCGTACTCGAATGAGCCAAAAAGCGATTGAGAAGACTTATCGAGAGCTGAATCAACAAATTAAAAAAATACAAAAAAGCCCTCAATCCTCAAAAACATTACAGGAAATCTACCGATACAATTCGATAGTAATTGGGAAACATAACTATTATAGGATAGCCACTCAAGTCTTTCGTTGTCTAAGAGATATGCAATACCCACTTGTTACCAAAATGTATAACAGATTCCCAAAAGCAACCAATAGCGATGGAAAAATCATTAACACCAATGGATTCACAAGACATGGGAAATACTCAGGTAAAGACAAAGGGTTACGTCCTTATCTAAAGTCCAAAAATATTAACTATTTAATGAAATACCCGATAATCTCTATTTCATGTGTGAAGACAAAAAAAGCCATGGCGAAAGAAAAAGTCGTAAATAAATATACTTCTGAGGGTAGAAACAAAATTCATAAAAGCCTTCAAAACGTATCAGAAGTCGAGTTGCGCTGGTTGAGAAATCATCCTATTAAGGGAGAACGTGGAACCGTGGAACTCAATGACAACAGAATTGCTTTATATATTTCCCAAAAGGGAAAATGTAGTGTTACAGGTAACCTACTTAAAGATAATGAGTGGCATTGTCATCACAAAGTTCTCTGGAGCAGAACACGGGACGATTCATATAATAATTTGACGCTGGTTCTTAAAGAAGTACATCAGATCATTCATGCCAATCAGATTTTGACAATACAACGCCTAATAACAAAATTAAACTTAGACAAAACTCAGCTAGAAAAAGTCAATCAACTGAGAATTTTAGCAGAAAAAAAAGCTATTAAAATATAATAACTTTAAAAAATAATAATAATAATAACTCAATTTTAGAATGCTAATAATGATTAACTTAAACATGGAACGCCGTATGAGGTGAAAGTCTCACGTACGGTGTGGAGCGGGGGAAAGCCCAAAAGATAATCCTCTAATGGACACTTAGTAGGCTACCTATCGCAATACTTAGCAGTGTTTATGGCGGTGGCTGAGCTCTAAGAAAGGAGTGATGCTTTATGTTCATCCTAGGAAAGGGACTTCCGCCATGACTGTGTATCAGGCGTTGACATTGGCAATTGCCTTTGCGACCTTGATCATCACCATTGATCGACACCACAAGAAATAAGCACTACTCACAGTCACCGTCTTAAACGGTGCTTCATTGAGGTGTTATGCGCGCAGCACCTCTGCTTTGAGTAGAAAGGGTCTACATAATCAAGGGTAGAATTTAGCGTTTTCTGCCAATCTGTTGGTGAACTGCGACCTTTGATAATTGAATAAACCAGTGGTAATTTCTCGTATGTTTGATAAAGTTGCATCCTTGATGCATTCTGTCATTTCTTTTCTTATTGCAACCTCTTTTAATAAGGTCTTTTGTTTAGAACGAGGCTCCGTGACTTATCAAATACTGACGAATCATTCGACCAGGTACAAATTTTCATTGACTACCTGTTTTTTGAATTAACTCAGGATAGGATAGTGTGATTTCAAGATTTTTTCAGCATACAAAGAACAATAGAGATTAATCTATATATGTACCAACTATGAAAGGAAATGATTGAAATGAAAAGTGTTATTAAAGGAACTTACTACGGAAATGGAATCCCATGTGGTAAAAATACTTGCTCTGTAAACTGGGGATAAGCTTGAACCGCTGGGGAAATTCTCTTGTTGATGGTTTGACAGGTATCCGTCAAAATTAAGCCTTTACTTCATATTTAGGAGGATAAAAAATGAATCACAAAATACTCTTTGATTTGATTGATAAATCATATAATGAAGATCTATCCAATCAACCCAAAAAATATAAAGAAGCTTTGCTAACATGCGCTAAAAAAATCATGGATGGCGAAGAGGAGCTAACTGTTTGTACCTATTTATACAAAAGCTATCATGAGAATTATATGGTGCCGATGAGCCTTCCAAAGGAAAACAGAGTTCTATATCAGTATATTTATGATAAGCTGAAAAAGTTAGATCAAAAACGATTACGTGATTTAAATATCGGGTATGGAATGATCGCTACACAATACACGTTTGGTTCATTCAACTAAACTTTTGAATCACACATTAATAGCGATAAAACAACGTAAAGCCAGCATGATTAAAGTGCTGACTTTTTTCGATGACTAGATTCTTGACTAATCGCGTTGCGATTGTTCTATTCAAGTACCTTTTGACGACAAAAGAACAGCCTAAGCTGTTCTTTTCAACCTAAAATTGAGATTTATCACCATAATCAGCACGATACGAACCATTTAATCCAGCATATTTTCCAATGGAACTGATTTTTTGAATCATCTTGTCTTGATCCTTAGTAAAATGAATTTTCTCAGTATAAGCCTTAAAATAGATAAAATTTGCTAACCTATTCGCTAAAGCTTCAACTGATTCATCTTTTTGTAGACGTAAGTAAACTTTTTGCAGTACCTCTAAAATTTCTTGATATTCAGTTGAGTCACTTTTGGAAAGACTATTGAATAGTTCATGTACGGTTTGCTGAAGATCCTCCTTAATCATACTAACACTTTCCTGGGATTGCTCCGCCCAAAAAACCGCCGATTGATATTTGAGCGATACAAGTTCCAGCCGCTGCCCAATCTACAGTACAAGTTGTCTTGCCGCAAGATACTCCATTTCCGTAGTAGGTACCTCCGATAACACTTTTCATTTCGTTTTTTGTCATTTCTTTTGATGCTTTCATTTCAATCATTTCCTTTCATAGTTGGTACATCTATAGATTAATGCTTTTCAGCTTACTAGAGTTCAAAATGTCCTAAAACCTAAATTATTTATCTTAAAATCATCACACGAATTTGATGAACCTTATTCAGTAAAGAACGCTTTTTCAGTTCAAGATATATTTGTGACATTTCACGATTTTTAACACACTTCTAAACGCTGCTTTGCTATAGTGTTTTTGTAAACAAAATATTGAGATGAGAATTTCAAATGCAGGAGTGTGGATTATGGTAAAGATAAAATGGTTCTCTGGAGGAAACGATCGGAGTTATCAAGCGGTAAAATTGATTGTTGATATTTTGAACGAGTTGGACAAAGATTCAAATAGCCAAAATTTGAAAAATGTACTTGTCAGCTATAAGAACGAATTAGTCGGACATAAACAATCTGTGCCATTCATTTTGAGCAGAATGAATGTTGACATAGCCAATTGTATCAGAAAAGATCATCTCTCTTTAACAATTTCGGAGTCTGAAAAGCTAAAGGAATTGGGATCTCTTTCTAATATCAGATATGGCTATTAAATACCCGTCTTTTTTGGTTAAACAATAGAACAGGTTATTTTGAACAGGAATTGAAAAAAATGATTAGGGATCGAGTCTCTAGATTCCTTTTTTGTCCTCCTCAAGAACCATTATAGGATAGTTTTGGCTTAAAACTTTAGAAAACAATAATTAACTCAATAATAGTTAGCATGATTTATTGCAAAAAGGGCACCTAACTAGATGTCCTTTTTGCTTCTTTTTGGTTTCATGTTGATCAATAATTTATTGCTTGTAAATCGTCTAATGTTGTCGCTGAACCAATAAAGCCATCTACAGGTTTTTGGTGTTCAATACGAACAAATGTAGGTGTGTACTGTAGATTTATTGTTTCAATAATAAATGAATTTAGTATTTGTTGATCTTCGCTTGATAAACCTAGACCATACGTTTTTTCTAAATTTACATAATAGATCGGTAATGTACTCGTGCTTTTAAATTGATTAAGAACTTTTGAGAACTCTCTGCAATGTGGACAATACTTGTAGCCAATATACAAAAAATACGATGAGTCGCTCTTTATGACGCTAACTAGCTCCTGTTCATTCAATTCTTTGATACCGGTAATATTTTGTAAATATTGCTCTTCCGTTACTTCTTCGGCAGTCTGATAATTGTCTTCCATATTTACTGCTGTAGTTTCCGTTTCCGCTGCTAAAGTCGACTGTGGTAAGAATGTTGCTGCGAGTACACCACAAAATAATAAAGCAATAATGCGAACAAATTTCCTATCAACCTTTTCCGCTTTCCAACTTTCTTTAAAATCGTCTTTTGAACTAGTATTCTTTACTGTCATTTGTACCACTCCTTATATTCAATAATTGAAGTATAAGGATTTTAAAGGCACCATTGTTTAATTCATCCTGAAATGAAAAGAATATATCATGAAATGGGAGGTTGAAAAATGAGACTACGTATGCACATAGCCTCAAACAGAAGACAAAGCAGCTATCAATCCCCGTTCTAAAAATTATTATCACTCAAGAAGTGCTTTCTAGTCCATCGATGGTCTTTTTTAATAATTTGGATTTAGACAATGGAAAAGAACATGTATACTCTTCCGGAAAATAGATGATTCGAGTTTTGTAGTCCACTGCCTTTACCTGGTTCGGATTAATCAAGAACGACTTGTGAATACGAATTAATTCTGGATATTCTTGCTCTAAATCATTCATCTTTCCATAAAACTCATACATCATATTTTCTCCATACAATACAACTTTATGAGGGGTGACGGAAGCTTCCAGAAAGTAGATGGCTGATATATCCACCCGAAAATTCCTTGATCCAATCATTAAAGACAGATGACGCTCGTTGAACTGACGATCTACAAACGTTTGCTTATGACGTCCAGTCAAGATTTCTTCTATTTGGGACTTTTCATTGTCCCCTTTTACGATATAGTCCAATGGCGCTATTTGTCGTTTCAAGGTTTCTAAGGCTAATTCTTGATGGGAGGTGATGAAAACGATCTGAGCAAACTCATTTTCGCTTCTGATCTTCTGCGCAACATCGATACCCGTTAATTGTTTCCCTAAATCTATATCTAAGAAGAAGAGACTATTGGTTAATGCATTCTTTTCCAAGAATAAAAAAATATCTTTCGGATCTGTTGTAGCTAAGACTAGTTTCATATCAAAATCATTGATCATGATCCAGTTTTCAATGATTCCTTTATAATGGGACATGAGAATGATGTCATCATCACATAAAATAATTGGTAATGTCATGTTATTCACTCTTTCTTATGCTAAGTGTAGAAACAAAAACGCCATCTGATGCATAATGTGTCATTTCAGCTTGTGGACTACCACTGAGAATTTCTTGGATATTGGCGAGCCCCAGTCCTCTTCCCTTTCCTTTACTGCTGAATCCTGCCTGATTCATTGCCTGCAAGGATGGGAGATTTCCACTGTAAGAATTCTCGATCGAAAACTCGACCGCTTCTTGTGTGTTGATAATAAGTACACTAAGTTTCTTCTGTTGTGATTCTTGTGCTGCTTCGATCGCATTATCAATCAAAATACCTACGATTCGAATCAGTTTCACTTCATCCAAATCGACTGCTTCAACTGGAATCAGACACTCAAAATTCACCTTTAGCTGAGACTGTTCAGCCTGTGACAGCTTGGCGATCATTAAAGACTTGACGGAAGAAATTTTCAAGTTGTTGATCCCTGAAAACCGCATTACGCTTGAATCCATCATCTGATGAGAATACTCAATCATCTCCTCCAAATACTGCTGATTAATGTCTGAGTCGTGTGGCTGCGCTCTCAATCCAAGCAGTAAATTGTTATAATCATGACGAAATTTTCTTAATGTCTGATAGTTTTCTTCCACATCTCTCATATAAGCATCCATCATCTTCATCTGTTCTTTTAAATTTTGAAGTTCTAACTTCTTTTGGTTTCTCTTAATCGCGAGAAAAGTGAACGTGATTGTAAAAGCAAACTGTGCAACGATGAATCCAACTAAGACAAACTGAAAGACACCTAAAACCTGCATTCGTGTCAGTATCTCAGTAAACAAATAAGAGAAAGCTAAAAAAACGCCTAATTGTATTGTATAAATCTTTTTTTCCTCTAGGGTATATGGTTGACTCAGTATCCTTTTCCTTCCGATCCAGCCAAGCGTTATCGCGCAAACCCAATGAAAACAAATCACAACTGGTGAAGTCATCTCATTATTTATTGATAATCCATTAAAAATGGAGGTTACAATAATCGATGAGAAGAGGTTGGTTATTCCATAAATGGCGAAAACATGTAAAAATCCTAAAAGGTCATCTATTCTTAATTGAGGATTTTCTTTCCATAAAGACCTCCGCAATATACTAAAAATCACTAGTAGGACGATCCAAGTCAGCAGAGAGTCTGTAATATAAAGCAATGTAAGCGGGAAAGCGAGGATAAACAAGACAATATAAAATGACTTGTTTCGAATATTGGTGCATAGTCCGACCAAAACAAATAGTAAAAGTAAGTCAATAAACTCCCTGAAATAGGTAGGTAGATATTCTAAAGCATCCATAAAATCACTTCCTGCTACATTTGATGTTTCATTATAACAAGAATTAATTCAAAATTATATGGCAATTAACCCTACATACTATTTTTATGCAATCGCCATCATTTCCCATAGATTCTCATAGATTCCTTGTAATGCTCTTAGCTGCTGGTGGCTACCGGTTTCGACAATACTTCCCTCTTCTAAAACGATTACTTGATCACATTCTTTAGCAATTGATAAATGATGAGCGATAAACAAAACTGTTAGATTACTCATACCCATTAAATTCTGAACAATGATATGTTCTGATCGCGTATCCAATCCACTAGTCGCCTCATCCAGTATCAGTATTTCAGAGCCTCGCAACAAAGCTCTCGCAATAGCTAAACGCTGCTTTTGTCCTCCTGATAAATTTCCGGCGCCCTCTTCAATTAGGAATTGATAGTTTAAGGGAAGGTTCGCTATGTAGTCTTTTATCTGAGCCATTTCACATGCCCAATTGATCTGTTCTTCAGAAGGCTCCTGATTTAAACCAAATACTAAATTTTCATAGATAGTTCCACTAAAAAAGAAGGACTCCTGAGAAACGTAACTAATTGTTTCTCTTAATTTAGATCGACTAATAATACCAAGCTCTTTACCCTTAAATAAGATTTCCCCTTCTTTATCACTATAAAAATTCATGAGCAATTTGGCCAATGTCGATTTACCAGAGCCGCTCATACCAACCAGCGCAACCTTTGAATTTTTTTCAATTGAAAGCGACACGTTTTTTAGAACATTCTCTTCAAATCCATAAGCAAAAGAAACGTTTTGAAATTCAATTATTGGAGTACTCATTGAAGTAAATGTTTCCGATAAATTATCAGAAAGATTGTCTTCCAGCGATTCTTGCTCCAAATAAAAAACTTCATTTAACCGATCATTGGCGACTTTAGCTGTTTGAATTTTTACTTGAAGATTGATGATATTTTGCAATGGGGTTGTAAAAAAGGACATCAGTGCATTATAGGTGATTAATTGGCCTAGAGACAAAACTCCTTTAAGAACCAATGATGTTCCTATCCATAAAAGTATAGTGGAGCTGATAACTTGAAGAGCAACTTTTAGATTTGATTGAACATTCTCTAAGTTCAAATTTTTGAACGTTTTGTTCATCATTTTCGAGAACTGATCTTCTACTTTAATATAAACCTGATCAATCGCGTTGAAGGATTTTATTGTTTCAATGCCTTTTAGACTTTCAATGATACGAGAATTAACATTTGCTCCAGCCTCCATCTGATCTTCATTTAGTTTGTCGAAGGGCTTCATAAAAGCAAAAACAATAGCCACATAAATAGGGGTTGTAGCTAAACTGATCAGGAACAAGAGATGATTTTGCATATATAATGCAGCGCCAATCAAAAGGACCATTGAAACATCAAGAAATAACGACAATGTTGCATTTGCTAAAGCATCAATTATCTTTGTTGCATCTAAAAATCTCGAGATGATTTCGCCGGTTTTTCTTGTTGAAAAAAAGTTCATTGGTAAGTGTAGTACATGCTTGAAGTACTTAAGCATGATTGATTTGCTTAATCGCTGACCTAGTAAAATTAGCAAGTATTGCTTGAAATAAGTGAAAAGAGCTTGTAGTGCATACATAGTTATCAGACCAATGCTTACAATATTTAATAGATTGATGGACGCAGAGGGTACGATTTGATCTATAATGAGCTGAAAATAATAAGAGCCAACAATACCAAAACCAGTCAAAATAAATGAAAGTAGTATGATCCCGAAAATCATCTTTTTGTGATTAGTCAGTAATGGTATAAAGGAGAGTAGCCCATTGGATGGTATATTGGTTGGAGTGTACTTATCATTAGGTTGAGCAACCATTAGGATACCAGTCCAATCTTTGCAGAAATCCTCTATAGTCATTTTCAGCTTTCCTCTTGCAGGATCAGCAATAAGTAAATCCCCTTCTTTTTTTCCATAAACAACAACATAATGCAGATAAGAATTATCAAGCTTAACATGTGCAATTAGTGGAAATGTTAACTCCTCTTCGTTCCATATCGAATGGTTTGTTTGAAACACCTTACATTTAAAATTCAGCGATTCTAAAGCCGTAACAAGTCCAAAGGCAGATGTACCCTGATTATTTGTACCAGACATCAGCCGTAATTTACTCATTGGAATGGATGAATTATAGTTCCCTAATACCATCGCTATACAGGCGATCCCGCAATCTTTTTCATCGTGCTGCTTAATTAGCTTAAACTTAGTCATAATGAGTTTATCTCCAATTCTCAATTTTTCTATTGGTAGAAGAATAGCTTAAAAGAAAACAGAAAAGGAGATAGTATCTTGTAATCTAAAAATATGATCCTAAGATTATCCACCAGTATCACTGGTAATTGAGTGATTGTAATGAACAAATAGAGTACTCTGACTAATAACAGAGTACTCTCAAATACTGATCTTTTATTCAAAACACTTATATTAATCATTTTCATAGAAAAAAGAAACTGCCCAACTGCCGTATCCTATGCTTAAAATTAGGATAAATGAACAGATCAGTATTTCAAGTGTCCAAAAATTTAGTATCACTCCAAGTACATAAATAGACTCAAATACCACCAGAAATGATAAAACAAATAAAACGAAGATCCTTATTCTGCTTTTAAAAATTGTAGATTTTCCAAATAGTTCAACTAAAAATATCCCGATTAATCCAAATCGAAAGAAAATATTCTTAAACGAATAAATTGTTGAGGGATAGCTACTTTTATTAATCATGATAAAACCGCCGTTCTAGTTCCAACCATGTTGAGGCGTTTCATTATACCCCCATTGTACACATTCTGTTAGAAGTCCGCCGATAGCTCCGATGACTCCTCCAGCACCCGCTCCTACAGCAATCCCAACTGCACAAGATACATCGTTGCCTCCGATAACTTTTTTCATTTCTTTAACATTTAATACTTTTGTTTTTTCCATGATCATTCACTTACCTTTCTTTTGATATTTAAACCTTATCATGAAATTTTGTAGAATATCCGAGATCATCCTGTAATATAAAAAAAGCGTCTTAAAATGGTTTTCTAGGATTATTAGATTGGCAATTAGGAAAAATCTACTATTCCAGAATGCTAAATAAAAAAAATTTAATTCTTCAATTAGTTTTCGAAATATGTCGCATAAGAACGCGTTGCTGCGTTTTACTTTTTGAACACTTTTGTAGAAGCGGATAATGGACCTATCTCAAAAAAATTCCTCATAATAAAAAAGCACAGAAAGAAATTTTTTATGGAAAAGAAAAACTGGTTGTTCAAAATATCCATCCTGTCGATTTCTTTTGGTTTGATGGGGAGTGCTGCAATTGCGTGAACCAGTCCAGCAATTAGTACCGCCTATCCACAACAATCAGCATCCTTTACCCTCCGATAGTAGAATCAAGAGATTCAAAAATGGTTTCAAAATCAATTGGATCGGGAACATCATTAAAGACAGCCCTTCACAAGCAAAAATGTTTTATAAAAAAGAAAAGTTGGAGTAGATTGAACAGTGTAAACGAATAATCGACCCTTTAAGTATTTACAGAAAGCAGGCAGGAAAATGCTAGATGTTTTAGGCGCAATCAAAAATTTAACATGGAACACGGAGCATCATTTTTTACACATCAAAAATCAGCATGAATTTATGCGGATTTGGGCGGTTCAGTTTGAGCTGGGCTACACCGATTTTCGTACGATTCAAATGGCGTTACAGTTGGATCAGCAGACCGAATTATTGAAGCAATTTACTCGGGCATATGATGCTGTTTATCAGTACGAATATTCCTTTGTAAAAGGTGGCTTGGACGGATTTAATCAAGAATTTGGTGATCAAATTGATCAATATGATCAGGCTCATCAAGAGTTATTGGCGGTTTTACAAAAAATAGCAGCATTGCAGCCAGAAAGAACACCTGAGAACGATCTAATTTAGGGAGGCATTGGAATGAAGAAAGATGTTGTTTATGATGAAAAGAATCAACTAACTTTAGACATTTATGAGCCTGATAAAATCGAATCCGCGATTATTTTGATTCACGGTGGCGGCTGGTTTCGAGGAGATAAAAGTAAGGAAACTGCTCTAGCGGAACGGCTGGCGGCTGATCATTTTCTGGTTATCGCTCCCAATTATCGTTTAGCACCGGATCATATTTTTCCAGCTGCTAGGGAGGATATTTTAGCGGTCTATGATTGGTTGCTTGTTAGTGACTATACTATAGAAGGAAAAATAGCAGCTTTAGGTTCTTCAGCTGGTGGGAATTTAGCGATTGAACTGGCTTTGGCTAAAGGAATACCCGCAGCCTCTTGGTCGGGCATTATTGATTTGTACGATTGGGTAGTTAAGCATCCTGAAGTAATTGCCGCACAGAACCAGAAGCCTCACTTTGACCAACAGGATAGTGCAAAAATTGATCAGGATGGCTTCAACGATCCGTTTTATAAATGGTTCATTTTAAACTATGTGAATCAAGATATGGACTTACTAAAGCTCGCCGATCCCTTGTCCCGGGTATCCGCAAGCAGTGGTCCGCTTTTCATCGCTAACTCTTTGAACGAGCTGGTTCCTTTATCAGGTGTCTACAAGCTGCAGGAAGCTTTGGCAGCACAAGGTGTTCCCTCAGAAACCAAACTTATTAAAGGAACCGTCCATGGTGAAGGCTATACTGAAGAAGCGTATGCCAACACGATCCAATTTCTAAAAAGCTATTTGTAGGACAAAAAGACTAGTCGATTCGGCAGGAAAACCGATCGGCTAGTCTTTCATTTTTTATATTGTGGTAATTTCTCGTAGTAGAAGATGACTTTGAACTTTTTGGGGTTGCTTGTACAAGACTATTTGTCGCTTTATTTTCTTAGTGAAAATTGGTTCTGTTGTGTTTATCCTTGACGCTGATTCTATGTACTTTTTAAGCGAAAAATGCTATTATAGGGGTGTAAAAGGAGCATGCTGGTAACATGCCCCTCATGCTAACTTGAACACCGCTTCAAGAACGGCAGCTATAGTTTAATTATTTAAAGAAAATAACCGTACTACAGCTTGGAGTCGCTGAACGGTTATTTTCTTTTGTCTTTTAATTCAATCAAAGCTACAACTACGCCGACAAAGGTTAGCACAAAGCCACCAAATGCCAGCATTAGCTGCAAAGCTTCAGCTGTTGACAAAAGGCCTCTCCCTTCTTCAGATTTCGTACTTATCTCCATAAGTACCACCTCCCAAGAGATAGCCACCGTTCACGATTCAGTTATCTGTTAGCTTCTTTATTATAACAGTAAAAGTAACCGTTATCACTAGATACTTTTAAGTTTGTTTTGTTTTTCCGTCACATAAAAAGACTAGTCGATTCGGCAGGAAAACCGATCGGCTAGTCTTTCATTTTTTATATTTCCGGATAACTTTTCAGCACATACTCTTCGGCTTCTTTGCTCCAGATGCCATCCGTTTTGGCTAGAATTTCACCCAATTCAGAGGCTGGATCAATTTCGGAAAGCTTGGTTAATTCACTTTGCTTGTGAGTGTAAACCAGTTTTTTCCCACCGCCAATTGCTGGTTGGTTCAAGGTTGTTTCAGCCACAGCATCTAAGCCTAGAATGTGGGTAACCACGTTGGCTACCTTCACCTGTTTGTCTTCAATCAGCTTCACCGCTTTGCGCATGTCTTCGGTGTTGCCGCCTGAAGTTCCTACAAAATGGGTAAAGGAATAATGTACATCGTAAAAGTTCACTTTAGCTGAAAATTCCTTGTTTTGCGGACCAGCAAAGAAGTTTAAGCAGCCGTCGGGATTCAGCATATCTGCGGCATCCGTTACCACCTGTTCAGCTGGTACCATCACAAAGATATCGTCAAATCCACCGCCGATTTTTTCTTTAAGCAAAGCGACCTGATCTTCGACTGCCCCAACATTCACATATTGAACCGTAATACCGTCTTGGCTTGGGTATAGCTTTTCTGCTCGAGCTAATTTGTCAGGATCGCGGTCGGTGACAATCAATTGTTTGGGACGAATCGGCCCATGCAGTGCGTAATCAATAGCTAGCAGACCCATTGGACCAGTACCACCCATAATTAGCAAATTACCATCTGGCTTGATACCCATTTGATGTTCATAGCTGCCTTCTTTTAAGTGATAATTTGCCTCAAAAGCACCAATTACACAAGATAAGGGTTCAATTAGTGAACCTTCAAAGTAGGTTTCGCCTTTATAAGGAATCAAGCAATCTTGGTTCATTACATCTTCTGAAATGATAATGTAGGTTGCATCGCCGCCGGTATAAGCATAGGAGTAACCCGGACAATCGGGACGATCAGCTAATTGCAGGTTCGCCTGCACAACATAGCGTTCACCCTTTTTGTATTTGTGGGCCCATTTGCCGCCAACCTCCAGCAGTTCACCACAGAATTCATGGCCGACAATGATCGGATTTTCTGCTACGTTGTTGGGCGCTTTTTTATGGTCGCCGCCTTGGTTAGCCAGCTTCCAGGTAGACATACAGATACTGTCAGTAATCACTGAGGCTAAAATCTCATTGTCCTTGATTTCTGGTAATTCAAATTCTTCCAATCGCAAATCTTTTTTGCCGTATAATCGAACTGCTTTCGTTTTCATTGTTATCCTCCAATATTTACGCTAAAATTCCTAATCCGTAGCCAATAATCCCTACTGCAAACAACACGAAGATCAATACAATCGGGCTGACTTTTTTCTTCAATAAGCGCATCATTAATAGTGTTAAACCTAGTGCTAAAAGACCTGGAACTAAATCATCCAATACATTTTGGACCGTTGTAATAACTTCCTGACCATCGGCACCTGCCGTTCTGGAAACAACCAGTGGAATATTGATCGTTGTCCACTTGGTAACCAAGACCCCCATAATAAACAAGCCTAGAATTGTGGCACCCTCAGTTAATTTCTGCAACAGATTGCCGGATAAATCTGCAACGATATCCATGCCTTTTCTAAATCCGTAAGTTAAACCGAACCATTTCATGGCAAGTCGTACGGCATTAAAAGCAAAGAAGAATAGTAATGGGCCAAAGATATTTCCGCTTAGTGCCAAGGAAGCCCCCATCGCCGCGGTTATTGGCCGCAAGGTTCCCCACACTAACGGATCACCTACACCACAAAGCGGTCCCATTAATCCAATCTTCAAGCTGTTAATTGTTCCTTCATCAATGTCTGCACCTGATGCTTTGGCTTCTTCCATCGCCATGGTTACACCAATTACTGGCCCACAGACTGCTGGGGTGACGTTAAAGAAGGTCATGTTGCGTTTCAATGCTTCCGCCTGCTCCTCCTTCGTATGGTAGACCCGTTTGATTGTCGGAATCATATCCACACAGAAGGCTAACGCGTGAATTCGTTCGTAGTTAAAGGATGCTTGCTGAAAGTTTGAAAAAAGAAACGTGCGCATTAAGTCTTGTTTTGTAATTTTTGATTGCACAGGTGCTTTAGTTTCTGTTGCCGTAGTTTCCATAGTTTGAACTCCTCCTAATCCTCTAATTCGTCATCTGCTAAATCGCCGCCGGCTGCTGCGACAACCATGCCGCCAGAAGCTGCCTGCTTTTTGAAATTCGGGTTTAATTGAACGTAGACTAAAGCGATAATCAATCCCACAATCCCGAAGGACAGCAAGCTGAAATCTAAATATCCGCCTAAAACAAAGCCTAAGAAGAAGAAGGGCATCAAATATTTTACGCTCATCATGTTTAAGACCATTGCATACCCGACGACTACGATAAAGCCGCCTGCGACTGCCAAACCGCCAGTTACTACATCTGGAATCATATTCAGCATATTGGTTACCATTTCTGCACTAACAAAGGCTGCGACAATTGTTGCCGGAATGGCTACCCGCAAGGCTTGAACAAACAACGCACTAAAGTGGATGAAAATAATCTTATTGAAGTTGGCTTTCTCAGCTTCGCGATCCGCCGCATGCTGGAAGGCTACTGTAATCGTCCGGGCAAAGACCGTCAAGACTTGACCGGCTGCCGCAACTGGCAAAGCAATCGCGATCCCGGCTTGGATATCCTGATGCCCAACGACTACTAAAATGGTTGAAATAACACTAGCCAAGGCGGAGTCTGGAGATTGTGCTGCCCCGATATTCATCCAACCTAAAGCAATCAGCTCTAAGGTTCCCCCTAGAATAATTCCCGTTGTTACGTCGCCTAAAATCAAACCGACTACCGTACAAGCGATCAACGGACGATGGGTTTGAAATTCATCCAGCACACTGCCCATCCCGCAAATACAAGAGAAAAGAAAAATAAGAACAATTTGAATCATTGATAATTCCATCAGTGCTTAACCCCTTTCTTTAAAAACCTGCTTCTTTTAATTTCGCTTCAAAATCACCCTTAGCATCCGTCGCCACTACTCGTAAATCCAGCTCCACACCAATTTCAGCTAGCTTCCTAAATGCTGCCGCATCCTTTTGATCAATTGAAACGGCTTTGGTTACTTGAGTACGGCCATCCTTGAAGTGCATGCCGCCAATATTGATTGATTTAATCGGTACCCCGTTTTCTACCATTGCCAAGACTTCCCCTGGGTTAGTAAACAGATAAAAGACTGTTTCATCTGCATATTTGGGGTTGTTGTACACCTTGACTGCTTTTTCGACATTAACAATGTTGGCTTTAATTCCGGGAGGGGCTGCTTGTTTTACCAATGTACGGCGTACCTCATCATTGGCTACCTCTTCACTTACTACGATGATTCGTTCTGCCCCCGCTTCTTTGGCCCAAACCGTCGCCACCTGCCCGTGAATCAACCGATCATCAATCCGTGCTAACTTAATTTGCATTTAGAAATCCTCCTCTTCCTCAATTAATTGTTCTCTAAACGATTTGACCGTATCGCCAGCAACACTTGTAAGATGTTTCACAATACTAGACAAATAATTTCCTTGAAGCATGCTCGCTGTCTCGAGTACTAAGGGTAGTGACATTCCCGAGACAACCTCAATCGTTTGTTGCGTATTTTTCATGGCAATCGCACAGCTGGCATTATAAGGCGTTCCACAAAATAAATCCGCTAAGATTAAATAGTTTGCTGATTCATCCGCCATCGCTTGGCTGATCTTTTGCTGGATCGAATCTAAGCCCTCTTCCTTCAAAAATTCCACTGACTGAAAATCGGGCAGCTGGCCGAAAATCATTTCGGCCGAGCGCTTCATTTCATGAGCTAGCTGGCCATGAGCGACTAAAATTACTTTGTTCATCGTCTTCACCTAGCCTCTCGTTTTGCCGCCGGCGACATTTACAGTTACACCATCAACATAGCCTGAACGATCCGAAAGGAAATAAGCCACTAAATCAGCTACTTCGGTTAATTTTCCATCGCGACCTAAAGGAATTGTTTTCGTATTGGTATAGCCTGCTCGCAATTGTTCCACCGTAATTCCCCGCGTATAGGCCAAAGCTGTTTCATATTCAATCGTGCGCAGCCCCGTTTCTTCCATGATTCCCGGTGCTATTCCTACTACCCGAATGCCCTTTTTGCCTAATTCTTTGGCCCATGATCTAGTGAAGCTATTCACAGCAGCCTTCGTAGCAGCGTAAACGCTCTGACCTTCCGAACCTTCCAAGCCACACTCAGATGACATATTGATTATTACGCCAGTCCCTTGTTTGACCATTTCTCGGCCAACAGCCTGTCCCATTAAATAAACGCCTTTTTGATTAATGTCGATCATTTTACTGAAAATCGCTTCGTTGATTTCAAATTTTCCAGCTTCAGTTTGTTTCTCATCTACCAATAAGGCTGGAATATTGATGCCGGCATTATTGACTAAGCCGTCGATTTTTCCAAAGGTTGCTACTGCCTTATCAACTGTCTGCTGAACGGATTCTGGATCTGTCACATTTGTGGTGCTAAATAAAAGATTCTCATGCTGAAAGCTGCCCTCACGCAGATCAGCATTAACCACCTGAACGCCTAGCTCACACAATGTTTTGACAATTGCTGCTCCAATCCCTGAAGAGCCGCCGGTTACAATTACTGTTTTTCCTGCTATTTCTAGCCAATCCATTTCTACACCCCATTTTACACATTTGTGATTTCAAATTAACGTTTGTTACACTTTGTATTCTAGCCCCTCAAGAAAACGTTGTCAACAACTTTTTGCAATTTATTTAAATTGAATTCACATTTGTGCTAAAAAACAAAAAAATGATGACCAAGCTATTTTGCTCAGTCATCGGCCTTTTCTATCCAATTAAATAAAGTTTTTTCAGTGCTTGAATTTCTTCTGAGGTAATTCCCAGTGCGGTTTTAACATAGTCCTCCACTGAATCGTACGTCTCATCAATTGCTGCGAAGCTGGATTCCAAATAATCTCTTCGGGTATCAATCATCGCCTCTAAATAATCCAAGACATCCTGATTGTCAGTATACTTGGCATATTGTGCCATTTTGAATTTTGTGCGTTCTTCTCGAACATCCTGAGTAATCAAATAATCCTTGATGATCTCCTCACGTTCAACACCAATAACGGCTAAAATCAACGCGGCCCCAAATCCAGTTCGATCCTTACCACCACGACAATGCATGAAGGCTGGTAAATTTTCTTCCTTCAGCAATGCCTTTAGCATCTCACGAAAAGACTCTTTAGCATGCTCTGAAGTCACAAATTCACGATAATTTTTATGGAAAATAATGCCGGAACCATTCAATTCCTCTGGTGGTACTGCTCCATTCTCCAGATTCTTAACAATCAATTTGTTTTCTTCCTCAAAGCTGACAACTGCTCCGGCTGCTTCGGAAACGGTTGAATTAGGATCACACTTGTAATAGTTTTTGATACTGGCAAAGGAATAATTGGGATTCAACTCCCGTTCCTGGTCGTTGCGAAAATCAATGATGCTATGGAAATTGATTCGTTCCAAATAAGCAATGTCGGCTTCCGTCAATTGACTCAGCTGATCGCCGCGGTACAGCAGCCCCCATTTCACTTGCTGACCGTCTTTAGTACGGTAACCACCCATGTCTCGAACATTGATTGCACCTGTTAATGGCAGCAAACGTTCACCAAAGATCGGGCTATTCACAGCTCCTGCAATTTGGTAATAATAAGGCCCCTGCTCCTTTTTCAATTCAAAAGTGAAGGAAGCTGACGATGATTCTGCTAATACTTGTGTTACTTCTTCGGGAGATTTACCAACCAGCAGCTGACAAGCCTGCTGGTTAGGATTCAAAAAGGTAACTTCACATTGGTCACCCTCCCGATAAAAGTCAATATCTGGTAAGGTATATGGTTGTTTTATCACTGATTGTCCTCCAATTTTATGCAAGAATTCCTAATACTGAAAGCAGTACGCCAAAGACTAAAGTTCCAACGATAAAGGAAACGGCATGTTTACCCTTGGTCTTTTTCAGGGCTAAGATAAAGCCCACTGTTAAAAGCATTGGTAAAAGGTTCGGCATGATTTTATCCAGCATTTCCTGAACGACAATTTCATTTTCACCAATTTTGTAGCTGATACCAACACTCATTTTAACTGTGTTCACCAGCAAACCGCCTACGACTGTACAACCTAGGACATTCGCCATCGTAGAAATTCGTTGAATCATAGCACTGCCGCCTGTAGTCAGCAAATCAATCCCCTTTTTATAGCCATAATGAACACCATAATAGCGCATTAAAATATTGACTGCGGCGAACATTACCAGCATCAAAATCGGGCCTAAAGCATTTTTCTCCAAGGCCAAGGAAGCGCCGATACTACCACAAATTGGCAGCCAAGTGAACTTCATTAAGCTGTCGCCTAAGCCAGCTAATGGTCCCATCATCCCAGTTTTTAAAGCAATAACTGATTCTTTTTCATCCTCGCTGGTCTTTTCTTCCATGGCAATTACTACACCTGCGATTAAGCCGTTCATAGTCGTCATGCCGTTAAAGAATTCCAGATGGCGTTTCATCGCCCGTTTTCTACCTTCAATATCCTCTTCAGGATAAAGTTTTTCTAAGCTGGGAAGAATACTATAAAGCATCCCTAATGTTTGCATCCGTTCATAGCCAAAAGAAATCGAACCAACATTTGTTCGCCAAAAGGCCTTATTCAATTCTCTTTTAGTAATTTTACTTTCTTCCATCATTAGAGATCATAGCTCCCTTCCTCGTCCTCTGACATTTGATTGTCCGTTTGTTCTTCTGGGGCACTGTTTTTCTGGTTGGCTGCTAAATCATAAACTGCAGCTGCCGCAATTCCGATAAAGGAAACGGCTAAAAGCGGTAAATCCAAATAAGCAACTAAGGTAAAGCCCAGTAAAACAAAAACCCACATCCGGCCTTTTAGCATCATAGTCAACAGCATAGCAATCCCTACTGCTGGAATCATGCTGGAGGCCGTACTTAATCCATTAATAATTGATTCGGGTAAAGCATTCAAAATATTTTCGACGGCATCTGATCCTAAATAAATCGCCATAAATACTGGTACTGCACGAATCAAGAAGAGAAATGGTACTCCTTCGTATTGAATAAATTTGATTTTACTAAAATCACCGTTTTCAGCTGCTCGATCAGCCTGATGAATAATAAAGCTGGCAGCGGTATTCCATAAAACTAATAATTGCTGACAAAGAATCGAGGCTGGAACTGCAATAGTAACTCCGGCAGCTACGCCTCCGCCAGTCAGGATTCCCATAGCCGTTCCTACAACTGCCCCCGACACTACATCCGGTGAACTGTAAGCACCTACGTTTCCAACACCCATCCACATTAATTCCAATGTTGCACCAATTACTAACCCTTGGCCTAAATCTCCTAATAACAAACCTACAACTGCTCCACATGGTAACGGTCTGCGTAACCCGAACTGTGGTCCCTTGTCATCCAAGGAACAAATCCCAGCCCAGATTGCAACAAGAATAGCCGATTGTAACATCCCACTTCCCCCTTAGCTTAACGTTTCTTTTTTGTCTTTTGGTACCATTTGAATAAATACATCTACCCCATCTGCGATCATTGCATCCAATGCTGCTTTTTCCTGATCTGTCACTGATACGGCTTTTGACAAACGGTTGTTGCGGGTTTCATTGTATCGAATACCACCTACATTGACTGATTCCAAGGGCAAACCATTTTGATGAACGTCATGAACATCAATTGGATTGCTGAACAGCAGCATGGTTTGCTTTTTGATTGGATTTTTCTTAACAATGTTATTGAATTGGCCTACGCCAAATACATGAACCTTCACATTAGCTGGTGCTGTCATCATCAAGACCGATTTTTGAACCGAGTCGTTGACTAACTTATCATTAACAATAATAATCTGTTCAATTCCATATTCGTTCACCCAGCCTGTCACTACTTGACCATGGATCAAGCGATCGTCAATTCTAACTAATTGTATACTCATCTTCTTCATCTTCCTTTCGTGATAAAATATCATTCAATACATTAAAGCTGTTTTGATGCGACTGGCAAAGGATCTCCCTGATTTCTTCCAGGTTCTTTTGTCGATTCACAAATAGTTCCAGCAGCATCGGCAGATTGAAGCCGGTAATACCTAAAACATTTTCCTTTGTCATAACAATTGTTCCAGCAACATTGCTTGGAGTTCCTCCTAAAATATCAGATAACAGTAGTACCCCATTGGAATCATCCACCATTTCTAATGCTTTCTGTGTTTCACTCACTACAGCATCCAAATCTTTTTCTGGTGTCACCGAGATAGTGGCAACATTCTCTAATTCTCCAATGATCATTTCAGCGCTTTTTAGTGCTTCCTGCGCATAATAACCATGACTCATTAATACGACTGCAACTTCTTTCACAGTTGATCCCTCCTCTTCGTATTACTATAAAGCAAGTGGCGTGCCAATACGGATAGAGAACCGTATTTTGGCGTTTTGGTTGTCAAAACAATCCGGTAGCCGATTGATAATCAATACGCTTTCCGTTAGAATGAGGAGAAATAAGACGGATAACACGGTTTATGAATACGGATAGGAGAAAATAATGAAACGGATCGATAAAATTCATACACTTGTAAAAGAATATACGAAAAACGTTCAGTTAAGTGATTTGTCAGATAAAAAAGTCGGGATTACTTCGGTGGATCTGGCGGCGCAAACGGATATTTTGCGGAACAACGTTTCACAGGATTTAAACCAGCTCCATCGAGAATTAAAACTGATCAAAATTAAAGGCAAACCGGTTCGCTATTTGGATGCTGAACAAATTGCTGTCCTGCTGGGTGGAAAAATTCAGTCCAAGGATTTGTTATTCCAGTCAGCGGCCGAATTACTGGAGGCCCCAGTCCAAGCAAACGATCAAGGCGATCCCTTCCGTTCATTGATTGGAGCCACTGGCAGCTTGTCCCCGATTATTCAGTCAGCGAAGGCTTCGATTCTATATCCCCCTTTTGGTCTGCACACCCTTTTGCTAGGAGAATCCGGCACAGGAAAAAGCCTATTTGCAGAAGTAATGTATCGGTACGGCCAAACTGAAGGCGTATTCAAAGAAAACAGTGCCTTTATTCGTTTCAATTGTGCCGATTACGCCACCAATCCGCAGTTTTTAATGAGTATGCTGTTTGGTACCCGCAAAGGTGCTTACACCGGTGCCGATGAAGAACGGGCGGGGTTGATTGAGGCTGCAGATGGCGGAGTGTTATTCCTAGATGAAATTCATCGGTTGCCGCCAGAGGGCCAGGAAATGCTGTTTCATTTTATGGATCAGCACACTTATCGCCGGATGGGAGAAACTGCTAATGAACGAACCTCCAAGGTATTAATTATTGGAGCAACCACCGAAACCGTCAGCAACCACTTGCTAACTACCTTTTTAAGACGGATTCCCGCGACAATTTGGTTGCCGAATTTGGAAGAACGAGGAGCCAAGGAACGGTTGGAATTGCTTGAATTTTACAGTCAACAGGAAGCGGAAAAGCTGCATTCACCAGTGGAATTTTCTCGCAATGCGTTGTTCCTGCTGAGCTGTTACCCAGCAAAGGGCAACTTAGGCCAGCTGCGCAGCGATCTGCAATTGACGATCGCCCGGGCTTATTTGGAAACGCGGCAAAATAATTCTTCTCGGGTGCATGTCACTAGTAAAATGCTGCCAACTTATATTGTGCAGCGCAAAGAAGCCTTATCCCCAGAAAAAAGAAACCGAGTAGAAAAGCTGCTGCCCACGGATAAGCTGGTGATTTATCCTACTCCTAAGGAAAAGCCTTCTGACCAACTAGTCATTGAACATGATTTTGTTAATTACTATTTGAACCAATTGTTGACCTCTAAGGGTAGTGTTGACTTGGAACAGCTTTTCCATGAATACACCTTGGAAATCAGTAAAAATACCTTATACGAAGACAGCTACTCAGTGTTGTTCGATCCCCTTACCCAGGAAATATCGTCTGTCTTGGCAGAACTTTTAGTAGATGAGTACAAGCTGAACTTTGAGGAAAATATTTATCTGTCCTTGGCGTTGTTTATCCGAAATATTCAGCAGTCCAATGGTAAACGCGTGAATACAGTGTTTCCTGAGGATGAAATTCATTTATCTGATCAGGCAGTTAAAACGGCAAAGAAAATGGTCGAAATTATTGAGAAACGCTTCAATATTGTTTGTGATACCAATGAGCTGACCGTTTTAGCTACCATTATTCATACCTTGATTGAAGGCCGGCAAAACCAAGAAATCCGCTTTTTAGTAGTGGCTCATGGTGAAGCCACTGCTACCAGCTTAGCCAATACGATTAATCATTTGTTGAATACAGATATTGTTTTAGGCTTGGATATGCCCTTAACCATGAGTCCAACTGAAACAGTCGGAGAAATTGAAAAAGTGATCAAAAGCTTTCCTTCTACTCACTCGTGGATTCTCTTTGTGGATATGGGCTCTTTGATTCAGCTAGACAAGCAAATCAAGCAGTCGGAGGATCAGAATTTCTATGTAATGGAAACAACCGATATTTTGATTATTTTGGAAAGTGTCCGAAAAGTCCTATTCACCTCACGAACTGCGGAGCACATTGTCGCGGATATTGCCAAAATGTCCGATCTGCAAAATGACAAACTGCAGCGGAAAATCAAGGAATATCTGTCGATTCGGATGAACCGGGTCATTTATACGGTTTGTTCTTCTGGTGAAGGAGTAGCACTATTTTTAGAAAAGATCATCGGTGACTTTTTGCGGGAGAACCACATTTATGATGTCCAGCTTATTCCCTTAAACGGAACCCAGCAGGAAGTGGGCCAGTTAATTCGCTCCACTTCTCAGGATAAAGAGGTGGTTAGTGTTATCGGTAGTATTGAACCCAAGAATCTAACCTCGCCGTTTCTCTCTCTGAATGATATTTTAATGGGTCAAGGCTTGAACCAGCTGTTGTATCTTTTAGGCGAAGAACGGGCACCAGCTCAAAAAGAACATTCCATCGAGAAAGCGACTCAAAGCTTAGTTCTGCAACTGTGTCAGGAAACATTAGATAAATATTTGATGTATTTATCGGCCAACAAAATCACTCCAATGCTGATGAACTTTATTGAAGCACTGGAAAAACAGTTAGCAGAAAGCTTCAGCAACAATCTGCTGACTAAGCTGTTTATCCATACTGGCTGTTTGTTGGAGCGAATTCTCTTTCACGAACAGTTGCTGGCTATTACACCTGAGGATGAAGAGTGGGTAAAAACAGAAGGACAAGCTTTGGATGCTTTGCTGCAGGAGACATTGAAGCCAATAGAAGATTTACTACAGCTTTCGATTAATCTACAAGAACGGTATTACTTAATTCAATTATTACTAGAAAACTTTCCTCATTTAGTGACCAAAAATGCGCTAGCCGATTAGGGCTGACGCATTTTTTTGCTTATTCATACACCAATTCTAAAATCGTTTCCTGTTTTTCCATCGGAATCTCTTCGTCGCTTAAATAATACTCATAGGAAATACCGGAGAATTTCCCGCCAATGCTTTTGATTTCCTCCAGCATTTCTAGGTAGATACCAGTCATGTCTTCGTAACGTCCAACATATAATGCTGACAAAGCTTTAGCTGTGAACTGAACCTTCCTGGCTCAAATCTACTGATAGCCAGTCGCTCCAGTCATAGACACTTCTAAGCTTTTGCATCAATTCTTCCGTATCAGCCAAACCGATTGATTGCAGCAAATGCAGCGCCAACAGCAAATCATCCTGTTCCTTTTCCATCAATGTATTGTCTACATAAAAAGATTCGTCCAAATAAATTCCACCATTGCGGCCTTTGACTGAATAGACGGGCACACCAGCCAAGCTTAGGGCATCAATGTCTCGATAAACCGTTCGCGGGGTAACCTGAAAACGGTCCGCCAGTTCTTTGGCCGTGACCTTTTTACGATTAAGCAAGATTAAGGTTGTTTGCAATAACCGAATCACCTGCATCCTAATCTCTCCTTCCAAGAAAGACTTCGCAAAGCCAAATAGTATATTCCAAAAAAAGGGACAGGCTGCCCTATCCCTCTAGTACTTTCTTCGCTGTTTCTTCTGTAGTTACCAGTACATTGATGTATTCACCCTTTAAGGCACTGGCGATGGCTGGCGCCTTGTCCACCATCGAAGCAATCCCGATGCGATAGGGCGTCCGTTTCAGATCACTGATATCTATCCCAATCAACCGATCATCTAACTCATTCTCAATATGCTGACCTTCAGCATTGTAGAAACGGGAAACCACATCCCCAATGACTTTTTTGCCCTCCAAATAAGCTAGGACATCTTCACCATAAAATTGTTTCCAGCTTTCGCTAGCCTTTAAGTTGGGACTGCCAATTCCTAGAATAGCAATATCCAGCTTGCGCCAATAATCAATCAGCTCCTGATTAAACTCATTTTCCATTAACGCTTTTTTCAAGGCAATTGTTTCTGGAAAGGCGGGTGAATCAATCAGTAATGCGCGACCATTCAATTTTTTCGATGCTTCATAGGAAATGGTATTTACGTGGTAATCGCTGATTAATCGGCCGGATGGTCCGCCAATCATAGGGATGCAGGTAATATTTTTCACCGAATAGCTGTCCAAGCCTTCGGGAATCGCCGCCATGGTCTCTCCCCAAGAAAAACCAATAATCATATCATCCACTAAAATCTCTGTTAAATACTCTCCGACACCGTTAGCCAAGAGTTTGTCCTTTTGTGTTCGATTCAGATCTGGTGCAGCTGGTACAATAATTGCCTTTTTCAGGCCATACTTTTCCTGAAGCTGCTTCTCCAAGTCATACGTGCCCGCCTTGTCATAGTTGATGGAAATCGTCACGATCCCTTCATTTCTGGAGCGCTTCAACAAACGGCTGATAGTACTGCGGTGAATATTCAATTCCTTAGAAATCTGACTTTGATTCTTATCCTCCTGGTAATACATCTCGGCAATTCGAACCAATAATCTATCTTCATCTTTATACATTCTTCTCCCCCCAAACCTAAACAACCTGACAATCACATTTGTGAATGCATGTGATTTAATGTGATTATACCGTTGTTGTTTCCATTTCTGCAAGCCTTTCCCATTAATTGATGAAAATAAGTTTATACGCCTCTGCTTTAAGAGGGTATTTATCCATAAATGGGACCGATTGGCTTTCGTATGCTATCGTATTAAACTTCTCCGTCGATTTATCTATTGTTAACCAATAAGGAAGTTTTCTATTTTGACGAAACTGCGAAAAGTTCGACTGGCAGCTATTTCCTTTTCTAGGTGTCATTTTTCCAAAAACCGGAAAAATGGGACCGATCGGCCTTCGCATACCATCGTACTAAACTTCCCTATTGATTTATCTGTGGTTAATCTGTAGTAAGATTTCTATTTTATTTAAACTGCGAAAAGTACGACTGGTAAAAAAGACCACCGCAAATTTACTCTGCGGCAGCCTTTGTTATTCCTTAATACTGCGTAAAATATAATACCCTTTGTCCTTGGAAACAATCTCGGCATTGCCGAAGACTTCTTCCATTTTTTTCTTGGCACTTGGTGCGCCTTGTTTCTTTTGGATCACCGCTGTTAAGGTCCCGCCTGCTTTCAGCAACGGCTCTGCATCGGTCAAAATCTGATGCACGACCTTTTTACCAGCCCGAATCGGTGGGTTGGTGACAATCGCTGCGTAAGTATCTTGGTGCAGCTCTTCATAGATATTGGACTGATGAATGTCTGTCTGCTCTGCTAAGTCGTTGCGCTTCGCATTGTCTTGGGCCAAAGCCACTGCACGATTGTTCACGTCGATCATTTCTACCTTGCGTCCGGTTCCGTAAGCCAAGGCCAGACCAATCGGACCATAGCCGCAGCCAACATCTAAGATTGATCCTTCCGGTAAATCAGTATTGTCGAAGTGCTCAATTAATACTCGTGAACCGTAATCAACCGTTTGCCGGGAAAACACGCCGCTGTCGGTGACAAAATGAAAGTTTTTGCCCATCAGCTCAAAGGACCACTGTTCTAAATCGTGGGCCGTCTCAGGATTTTCTGAATAATAGTGATTGCTCATTGTTTCTCCTTAGTGATTAAAAATTTTGACTGTCTTTTGGTTTTCAGGAAATTGAAGGCCAGCCTTTACATGTTCAACAGTTTGTTTTTAATGTCTCTGGCAATTAAGGCGCCTAGGAAATGATAGCCTTCATTGGATGGATGCAACCCATCATTCTGCAGAAATTCCTTCGGTGCCGGATAAATCGTCATGTGATGATACAAATCAATCACGTTGACACCCATTTCTTCTGCTACCTGTTTTGCCATTTCAGCATACTCCTGCTGGCGATCATTGCTGGCTTCTGTTCGAATTTCTGTGTTGACATAGCCTGGTGTTAACACGATCACCTTTTCAGCCGGAAACGCACTGATTAATTTCCGCAGATTGTCGCCGTAAACATTAATCGGATCTTTGTGTTTAACAGAATCATTGGTCCCAAAGCAGATTACTACAAAATCAGCATTAGCAGTCACTACTTCATCCACACGTTCCAAGCCTTCAGCTGAGCCTTCTCCTCGTTTGCCAAATTCTAAAATCTGATAGCCAGGAAAACCCATATCTGCCAATTCATTAACTACATACTGATTGAGAATATCACTAGTTTCTCCATTCATCAAGCCTGTCATTAAGCTGTCGCCAAATAAAGCAATTGTTTTCATCACGTTTGCCTCCTCTTTTCTACTATGATAGCACGAAGTTGGCGATCCGACCCTTCTGGCGACTAATTCTAAAAAATAGATGAAACTCACTGATTTTTCATAGCTTTTTCCCGTTTTTATCCGTTAAAATGACGTATACTTTTTTTATAGAAGAAAAATATTCGGTTTTCTAGCAAAACTCCACCAGAAAACCGCCTTTTTGTGATAAAATTAAGCGCAGTTATCAAAGGAGGTCGTCATGGAGGACAAGATGAATTATTACCGTATTCCGCGGGAGCAATGGCAAGACTTTTACACCAGCGGACATACCCCATTGACCGAAGACGAATTGGAAAGTATCCGAAGTTTAAATGACCGCATCTCAATGCAGGATGTGGAGGATGTGTATATTCCGTTGTGCCATTTGATTCATTTGTATAAAAAAGAGGCGGAATCCTTAAGCCTAAGCAAAGGTCTATTTCTGCATAAATACGTAAAAATGCCACCGTTTATCATCGGTATCGCCGGAAGTGTGGCCGTTGGAAAAAGCACCACTGCCCGCCTGCTGCAAACCCTTTTAGGTCGTTTGTTCAAGCATCAACGGGTCCAGCTGATTACCACAGATGGATTTCTTTACCCTAATAAGGTCTTAGAAGAGCGGGGTATCATGGACCGCAAAGGCTTCCCAGAAAGCTATGACATGGAAAAGCTGATTACCTTTTTAAACGAAGTCAAATCCGGCCAGGAAAACATTCAAATTCCGATTTACTCCCACAACGTTTATGACATTGTGGAGGGCTCGTACGAAACGATTCATCAGCCAGACATTTTAATTGTGGAAGGGATCAACACCCTGCAGCTGCCAGCCAACGAGCAAATTTACGTCAGCGACTTTTTCGACTTCTCCGTCTTTGTGGACGCTGATCCAAGTTTGATCGAAAAATGGTACTTAGAACGTTTCGAGGCTTTGCTGGACACAGCTTTTCAGGACCCGGACAATTACTATTATGAGTATGCCATTGGCGATCGCAAAGCGGCACTAGAGATGGCAGAAGATGTATGGGAAAAAGTGAATTTGGTTAATTTAGAAGAGTACATCTTGCCAACACGCGGCCGAGCTGATATTATCATGCACAAGGCCAAGCATCATAAAATTGATGAAGTTTATTTACGCAAGTATTAGACTGCCTCATGAACACATGCAAAAAAAGCCGAGCTTGCTCTGCTTTTGAAATAAAACTATAAGAATAGAGGGAATAATTGTGACAAACGTTGCCAACGAAATGACTGACGTTGAAAAAATCATCGTGCTGGACTACGGTAGCCAGTACAACCAATTGATCACTCGTCGTATCCGTGAATTTGGTGTTTTCTCAGAATTAATGAGCCACCGCATCACTGCCGAAGAAGTAAAAGCCATGAAGCCAAAAGGAATTATCCTTTCCGGCGGACCCAACAGTGTCTATGACGAAGGAGCCTTCTCAATTGATCCTGCGATCTTTGAATTAGGTATTCCAATCTTGGGAATCTGTTACGGCATGCAGCTAATCACTTACAACCTAGGCGGAAAAGTTGAACCAGCTCAAAACCGTGAATACGGAAAAGCTTTGCTGGAGGTTACTGCTGATGACGCTGTTTTATTCGAAGGCACACCAAAAGAACAAACCGTTTGGATGAGTCACGGCGACCTTGTTACCCAAGTACCAGAAGGCTTTGAAACAGTCGCAACCTCTGCCGACTGCCCAATTGCGTCAATTCAAGATACCACTCGCAACTTCTATGGTATCCAATACCATGCGGAAGTACGTCATTCCGAATACGGAAACGATTTGCTGCGCCACTTTGCCTATGAAGTTTGTCATTGTAAAGGCGACTGGAGCATGGATAACTTTATCGAAATGCAAGTCGCAAAAATCCGCGAACAAGTCGGCGACAAAAAAGTCTTACTCGGCTTATCCGGCGGTGTGGATTCATCTGTCGTTGGTGTCTTGCTGCAAAAAGCCATCGGTGACCAATTAACATCAATCTTTGTTGACCACGGCTTATTGCGTAAAGGCGAAGGCGAACAAGTAATGGAAGCTTTAGGCGGAAAATTCGGCCTAAACATTATCCGTGTCGATGCCAAAGACCGTTTCTTAAACAAACTAGCCGGTGTTTCTGATCCAGAACAAAAACGCAAAATCATCGGAAACGAATTTGTTTACCTGTTTGATGACGAAGCAACCAAACTAGCGGGTAAAGAAGGCATTTCCTTCTTAGCTCAAGGAACCCTTTATACCGACGTAATCGAATCCGGTACCGAAACAGCTCAAACCATCAAATCTCACCACAACGTAGGTGGATTACCAGAAGATATGCAATTTGAGCTAATCGAACCATTAAACACTCTATTCAAGGATGAAGTCCGTGAACTAGGAACCCAGCTTGGCATGCCAGACTCCATCGTATGGCGCCAGCCTTTCCCAGGACCAGGCTTAGGCATCCGTGTCCTTGGCGAAATCACTGAAGAAAAACTAGAAATCGTCCGCGAATCAGATGCCATCCTGCGTGAAGAAATCGCCAATGCCGGCCTAGACCGCGACATCTGGCAATACTTCACTGTCCTGCCAGGCATCCGTTCAGTTGGTGTTATGGGGGACGGCCGTACCTACGATTATACAATCGGTATCCGTGCAGTAACCTCAATCGACGGCATGACTGCCGACTTCGCACGTATTCCATGGGATGTCTTGCAAAAGATTTCCGTGCGGATCGTCAATGAAGTGGATCATGTGAATCGGATTGTGTATGATATTACCTCGAAGCCTCCAGCAACAGTCGAATGGGAGTAGATGTTAAAGAGTCAGAAACCTTTAATTAATAAAGGTTTCTGACTCTTTTTTTAGATTTCTCTATGTACTAATATAGTTAAAGGTCTGCCTTTAATTTCTTTAAAATTCCAACCATTGTCGTTTAAACTATTAATCGATAGTAACTTAATTTTACTTCGACTTAAACAGTTGTAGCAACGGGGTTTTCGTTATTAAAATTATTAGATATAATCGACATTAAAAGGGATAATTATTTATAGAGGAGAAGCCGACATGACAGACAATTACGGAAAAAAGCCAACTATTTTTATTAGCTCAACTTGCTACGATTTAAAACAGATAAGAACTGATATAAAAAAAACTCTGGAAGATGAAATGGGTTTTGAAACGCTTTTATCAGAGTACGATTCGTTTCCATTAGATCCCTCTTTAGGAACTGTAGAAACTTGTCTAAGAGCTGTCGAACAACGAGCGGATATTTTCGTTTTAGTAATTGGTGGGAAATATGGTTATAAAACTGATAATGGTAAATCTGTTACAAATCTCGAATACCTTCAAGCAAAAGGAAAAGGAATTCCTATCTATACTTTCGTCAATAAGTCTATTATAAATGCACTCCCCTTATGGAAAGCGAATCCTAACGGAGACTTTTCCTCCTTAGTAGACACTAATGATCTTTTCCATTTTGTTGATGAATTGAGGAACAAAGACAATATTTGGGTTTATGAATATGAATTCGCTCAGGAAATTTGCAATAAAATAAAAAATCAATTTGCTTATCTATTTAACGATTCTTTGAAAATCAGAAATAAGTTTGCTCGATCTAAACTTTCTCCTAGAATTTTGGAACAAAGTCCCGAAGCAATTAAACTTGTATTAGAAAAAAATCATACTGCTTGGGAATTAAAATTCTTCTTTCAAGTTTTTTGGGACCAGTTAAGTACATTGGCAGATTATAAAAGAGATTTAGAGTATAAAGTTTTTTTGAAATCCAGTAAGCCCTTAGATGAGCCTTTAGAAATCATAAGCTGGATTACCTATAAAAATAAAGAACTGATACAAAATGTAGAATCCATGGCTTCACTTATTAATGTTGCTTTCCCCATTGCTATTGGAGAATCTGGAAAAGAATCTGATTTAGACTTTTTGATATATATAGCAGTACGTATGGTAAAGCTATATCGAAAGACTTTAGAATGGGAAATAGATTTACATTCTATATTAGTGCCTGAAGAAGCCCTTACTATGATAAAAAGTTTGTCATCAGCAAGCCAAATTGTTGTAAAAGCCATCGATAAATTGGCTTCGGATTCGAAAAAAGAACTGTCAAAAATCCCAGCTATCATTCCAGAAGGGGAAAAATATAAAATTGATTTAAGTCTATCTTTTGAATCACCTGACTTATCTGAATTTAACAGAGAATTCGAAGTATATTCCAATGAAGTTTTGTATGGATAATTTTGCTTTTCAGAGAAGAATTGTGATAACTACTGATTTTCCATATTACACACTTTGCCTTTTTGAATGAATCATTGAAAAGCCTAATACCTTGTTTCAATAAGGTATCTAGGCTTTCTTCTAATGTATCATAATAAGTTATTTGATTCTAAATCCTCTTTTAGACTGAAAAAATCTTCTTTAGCTCCTAAAAATGCTTGCTGATATTCCTTTTTTTCAGGAGATAGTATAGTTTTTTCAGAGTAATTTTTTGTCAGCATCTCATTTTTACCCTCATCATAATAATGCGTTATCATATGCAAGTGCTTAGATTTATCCATACCCTCTATCAAAAGAAAATAGTAAGCATAATATTTTTTTTCCTCTTCATTAGCATAAAGGCTGTTTAACTCTTCAGCACCCGCCGATGTTGTCAATTCGTTAAGTTTTAGTTTTTGAAAAAAATTTAGATCATCACTAAAATTCATTGTTGGAAATTCTGAAATTTTAATATACTCTTTATTCGTATACATGATGACAGAAGTCTTATCGATAAAACCAGAACTTCTAATAATTCTAGGTTTTGTTCCTTGAAGGGTCTTACCATCTAATACAATCTTGTCAACATATTTATTTTCAGTAGAAATATGATATGATAACGGAGCAGAAAACTTACTATCTATATAACTATTAATAGAAAAAATTAGTGCACATAAAGATATGAGGACAGGTGAAATTTTTAATACCAAATTCAAGAATCTGACCAAATTATCTTTCGAAAAAACCTTTTTTAAATATTCCAATATACTCGACACTCCTTTTTAAATAAAATTAATGCTGCAATAATCATGGTACTAAAGTTATCATTTTTTAAAAAAATTCCTTCATCTCTTATAAGCCCCCCTTTAGCTACTCTATATAACAATCGTTATTCAAAGTGGTTAATTTGTCAATCTACTCTTTGTTCCTTGTCTTATAAAAACCTATAATTTGGACATAAAAATAAACAAAAACTGTTAACCACAAAAAATCACCAGCAGAACATCTCTCAACATCCCACTGGTGCTCTCATTATTTTCTATTCCCTCCCCCGCTAATTCATCAAACTGTGAATTGTACAACGCAGTGTAATAATCATCTTTTGCTAGTAAGTCTTCGTGTGCCCCTTGTTCCTTGATATCGCCTCCTTGCATATATGCATCCTCAATCGTAGATAGACGGTGAGCGATAACGAAGGACGTCCGGCCAGCCATTAGGTTGTTGTCTGCTAAGATGGCACGAGAGATTATCAGCAGTTGTTTTTGTCCTTGAGAGATGTTGGATGATTCTTCGTTCAATTCCATATTGTAGCCGCCAGGTAAGGTTTCGATGAAGTGGTTTACGTGAGCGGCTTTGGCTGCGGCGTAAACTTCTTCGTCGGTGGCATCGAGTCTTCCGTAGCGGAGATTGTCCATGATGGTTCCTTTGAACAACCAAGTATCTTGTAAGACCATTCCGATATTTTCGCGTAAATCTGCGCGGTTGAAGACTCTGATATCATGACCATCAATTTTTATTTCCCCTGAATTGATATCGTAGAAGCGCATTAATAGTTTAACCATTGTAGTCTTGCCGTCAACGGTTTGTCCTGGCTCAACATAACTGCTAAAGTCGTTGATAATAATTTTGTCCGATGTGTAACCGAATTGAATATGTTCGAAATTGACTTCGCCTTTGACCTTGCCAATTTTGATTTGGTTTTCGGCGGTCTGAGCTTCTTCGTCTTCACCAAGAATTCGAAAACACGTTCAGCAGCAGGTTGGATAATTGTGCCAACTGTGCAGTTGGTTGTGTCAGGTTCCAGACGTATAAAAAAACTTTAGGCCTTATAGAAATATGGATGCAAACGTATCATGATAAGAGTCAGCTGTTCGGCTTCTATTATTTATTCACTTAATTTAGCGCATTCCTGACCAATTTGTGATTCGTTCTTCCCATACATAACTAGATTCATGAATAATATCTCTAGCTGTTTTTTGCTTCTTACCTGTCAATAGTTCGAAATCAGGAGAAATAACATCTAACAAGCCGTCGCGAATCGCTGCATCATTTGTTACAATGTCATCTCCGGAGAATGGAACGGGTGATTTTGAAAAGTCTCCCGTAATATGACGAGGAACGTGTAATTTTTCTAGATACTGGTAATAGCTTTCTTCATCTACCGGATCATAAATTAAATTCATACCCGATACTTCGTTCACCAGTTCACATAATTCTCGTACAGAAATTGATTCTCCACCATAGATGTTGTATCCTCGATAATCTTCTCCTTTTCCAAGTAAAGAAGCAGTTGCTGCAGCTGCTGCATCATCTTTGGCAATCAATGCCCCTTTGCCTTCCATTGCCGTACTTGCCCAAACGTCATCAGCCATCATTGCTAACATAGGATACATTGTAAGATAATTTTCGATATATAAACTATTTCTTACAGTGGTGTAAGGATGTCCGGTTTCTTGTAAATATAATTCAGTAGCGGTGTGATCTGGCGTTACATCCAAATGAGCATATTTAGGATCTGTTGCTCCGTATCCTGAACTATACGTTATATGACTTACTCCTTGATTAATGGCTGCATCAATTGCATTTTTATGTTGTTGCACACGTTTCCCAACTTGTAATCCAGAAATAATATAAATTCTATCGCCACCCTTGAAGGCTTTGTTTAAGGCTTCTGTATCGTCATAGTTAGCTTCAAAAACCTGTACTCCCGCATCCTTCCAGCGTTTCAATTTTTCATCGGGAACAAAGTTCATATTCCAGACGGTGAAGGTTAAGTTCTCTCCACCTACTTCTTTTAACATGTTTTCCGCAACGCGACCAGCTAATTTTCCATCTGCACCTGTAACAATATAACGCATATTTTTCACGCTCCTAACTATTATTTACTGCATGTTCAATTTATCACAAAATTTGATTTTCTTGAAATCACTTGTTATTATATTTAATAAGCATTGCTTATTACACAAATGATGGAGGACTTTTTTATGCAAATTGAACACCTAAGAACATTTGTTGATTTAGCTGAAACGCTCAATTTTAGGCAAACCTCAGAGAATATGAATTTAACTCAGCCAGCTGTTACACAAATTATTAAATCCTTGGAAGTTCAATTAAGCGTTGAGCTCTTTATCCGTACGAAACAGCGTGTCCGGCTTACTCAAGCGGGAGTGATTTTTTATAATGATACAAAGTTGTTATTAAAAAAGTTTTATTCCTCTGTTGAGCGTGTCAAAGAGGTCGCTCAACAGGCTAACCAGACACTTACCATCGGTTTTTCTGGTACCGCTTTCGAGATGAATATTCTGCCAAAGATAATCAGTAAATTCAAAAAAAAGCAGCCCGATATTCATATACATTTGGAAAACTTCAACCACAACATTTTGAAAAAGGACCTTATCTCCAAAAGCTGTGACATCATCTTTCAAACATTGGATAGCGTAGAAACTCTTTCCAATGTACAATTCACCCCTTTAATGTCAGGTGAATTTGTTTGTGTACTGCCAGAAAAACATTCACTTTCAACTCAAGCAATGATTTCGTTTAATGACTTAGCCAATCAGAATATTATTCTATTCAATTCTTATCAGTGCCCGCCAAAGCAAGCGGATGTTCAACGGTTGATCAAAGAAAAATGTCCTGAAGGAATATTCTGCTATGCCGATTCTATTCTCTTATCCCATACAATGATCCAAAGCGGACTGGGGATTTCTGTAATGCCCAACTTTATCACTAATTTTTCAAACTACCAGCATTATACGGATCTATCGATAATTCCCTTTGATTATAAAGCTGATCTTGTTTATGGCATTGCGTCTTTGAAAAACAATGACAAGACTATGATCCATTCTTTTATCTCCTCTACCTGTGCTTTTATTGAAAACGAAGCATTAAACTGATATTCGTGGATAAAGTGCTGAATTCATTGTCTTACTAGCAATAAAAAATTAATTAAGGAGGCTTCACCTATGGACGTTTGGGAAAATTTTGACTTTCAATCCTTTTGGGAAGAATCAACTTATGCAAAAGAACATTATGAAGGAAACGACTTCACTGTATCTGATAGACAAATTATCGAGGAGCAGTTAGGTTATAAATTGCCAGATTCCTATGTTTCTTTCATGCAAAAGCATAATGGAGGAATCCCAACTAGGACAGAATTTGAAACAAAGACACCAACAAGCTGGTCCGATACAGGAATTGCGATTAATGGTTTTCTGAATATTGGATTGGCTGGGGAAAATGCCTTGCTGGGAGAATTTGGCAGTCGCTTTTGGATTGAAGAATGGGGCTATCCAGATATTGGTATTGCTATCTGTGACTGCCCTTCTGCTGGTCATGATATGGTTTTCTTGGATTACAAAAAATATGGGACACCCGATGCTCCTGCGGTCGTTCACATTGATCAAGAATTTGATTATACAATTACTTTTCTAGCCAAGGATTTTGAAAGCTTTGTATTCGGTCTGAAGGAAGAAGAATATTAGTTCACCAAAAATTACCAGCAGAATGTCCTTTCAACATTCCGCTGGTAATTTCATTTTCTAGTCTGACAGCGAAAAAAGCAGTTGCAATGAATCTGCAACCACTTCTTTTAATACTCTTCTCATAGCTATCCGTCAGCTTTGTGCCTGTTCTAGCTTTCAAACTTCATGGTAATGCCATTGGGATCGACGACTGTTAAATTGCCGTTTTCGTCTTTAGTATAATCGATCTGATTCTTCCAATGATTCTCCAGACGATCCAACTCTGCTTGGTCTGGTACTACGAAGCTGAAATAGTCCAATCCCAGATCCTTCTCTGTCATGGCTGGAATATCTTTTCCCAACCAGACATTAGACCCGATGTGGTGATGGTAATCCCCTGTCGCAAAGAATTTAGCTTGATCGCCAAAATTATTTTTCAAGGACAATCCCAGAACTTCAGTAAAATAGTTTTCTGTCTGCATCAGGTCCGCTACTTTTAAATGAACGTGACCAACAGTCGTTCCCACTGGAAAACCATCTCGGCTACCATCATTGGCAGCGATGACCCCTTCAGCATCCATCTCAAGTGTCACACCTACGATCTCACCGTCGTCACGAATATCCCATTGGCTTTGCGGTTTATCATAATAGACTTCGATGCCATTGCCTTCAGGATCATTTAAATAAAGGGCTTCGCTGTAGCCATGATCGCTGGCACCGATTAAAGGCGCTTCGATCGTTAAATAGTGAAGCAGCGCATTCCCTAAATCCTTTCGAGTTGGTAATAAAAAGGCCACATGATACAACCCTGTTTTAGGCGTCACAGGCAACGGTTCCTGCACCTCATATAATTCTAGTAATGCCGTATTGTCAACACCCAAGGTACTTTTGACTGGGGTTTGTTCTAAGATTTGCAGTCCAATCACTTCTTGATAAAAACGGGTCATCTGTTTTAAATTGGCTACCTTCAAAGCCACACGACCAATACGTGCAGTGGCACTTAATTGAAAGGTTGGAATAATAACTGTCATGGTGAAAACCTCCTGTATGGAATAACGCCATCGAACGTTCGTTATTCGTTTCTTACGTTCACCATAACATCTTACTATTAGTAAGTAAAATTCCGTGCTCAGATTTGTTATCCGTCTTATCTCAAACATTCCGATAAGAACAAGTCTAAGCCTAAACAATCAAAAAAAGCCAGTGAAATGAACGAGTTGCGCCATTTCACTGACTTCTATCGACTATTTTCTACCCTGCTAATTCATCAAACTGTGAATTGTACAATGCAGCGTAATAACCATCTTTGGCTAGTAGTTCTTCGTGTGTTCCTTGTTCCTTGATATCGCCGTCTTGCATGTAAAGGATCTTATCTGCATCCTTAATCGTCGATAGACGGTGAGCGATAACGAAGGATGTCCGGCCAGCCATTAAGTTGTTCATGGCTTGTTGGATGAGTAATTCCGTTCTGGTATCGACAGAAGAGGTTGCTTCATCCAAGATCAGGATTGGTTTGTCTGCTAAGATGGCCCGAGCAATCGTCAACAGTTGTTTTTGTCCTTGAGAGATGTTGGATGATTCTTCGTTCAATTCCATATTGTAGCCGCCAGGTAAGGTTTCGATGAAGTGGTTTACATGAGCGGCTTTGGCTGCTGCATAAACTTCTTCGTCGGTGGCATCGAGTCTTCCGTAGCGGAGATTGTCCATGATGGTTCCCTTGAACAACCAGGTATCCTGTAAGACCATTCCGATATTTTCGCGTAAATCTGCGCGGTTAAAGTCTCTGATGTCGTGACCATCGATCTTGATTGCCCCGGAATTGACATCGTAGAAACGCATTAACAGTTTAACCATTGTCGTCTTGCCGGCACCGGTTGGTCCAACGATGGCAACGGTTTGTCCTGGTTCAACGTGACTGCTAAAGTCATTAATAATAATTTTGTCTGGTGTGTAACCAAATTGAACATGTTCGAAATCGACTTCACCTTTGACTTTGCCAATTTTGACTGGGTTTTCGACCGTTTGGGCTTCTTCATCTTCAGCCAAGAATTCAAAGACACGTTCAGCCGCGGCTGCCATAGATTGCAGCATATTAGAAACTTGCGCTAACTGAGCAATTGGTTGGGTCAGGTTACGAACGTATTGGATAAAGGCTTGGATATCACCAACTGTGATGGTTCCATTGTAGGCTAAAACCCCACCGATAATCGCTACGGCAACATAACCTAAGTTACCAACAAAGTTCATGATTGGCTGCATCAATCCAGAAAGGAATTGTGATTTCCAAGCGGATTTGAACAGGATATCATTTTGCTTTTTGAATTCGTTTAAGGCATTTTCTTCATCATTGAAGAGATGCACAATGTTGTAGCCACCAACTGTTTCTTCGACTTGACCGTTAATCATACCTAAATATTTTTGTTGGGTCTTAAAGTGTTTTTGAGAGAACTTAATAACTATGGTAATTAATAGTAGAGAAATTGGTACAATCAAAATTGAAATTCCCGTCATCTGTACGGAGATGGATAACATCATGACAATAACCCCGATAATCGTGAAGGTCGATGTAATCAGCTGAGTAACAGATTGGTTCAATGATTGTCCTAACGTATCCACATCGTTGGTGATACGGGATAAGACTTCACCGGTTGTCCGGCTTTCAAAGTAGTTCATTGGCATGCGGTTGATTTTTTCAGAGATTTCTTTCCGCATGCGGTACGTGATTTTTTGTGTAATGGTTGACATGATCCAGCCTTGCATGATTCCGAAAGCGGAAGCGACTAAGTACAGTCCCAACATGAAGAGCAGGATATGTCCGATCTTATCGAAATTGATATCACCGGTGCCTTGATATTTTTTAATCAGGCCATTGAATAATTCGGTGATGGCTTTGGATAAGATTTTTGGTCCCCAAATATTGAAAATAGTCGATGCCGCCGCAAAAATCATGACGAAGAAGACGGGGATCTTATAGTTTGCTATATAGGAGACTAGTTTTTTAATGGTACCTTTGAAGTCTTTGGCCTTTTCGCCTGGAGCGATTCCTCGGCCGCCGCCCATTGGTCCACGTCCGCCTTGCGGACGTTGCTGTTTATTTTCTGCCATTTCCTTCCCCTCCTATTCTGCTTCCAAGCCTAATTCGGCGTTACTCAACTGTGAAGAAGCGATTTCTTGGTATACAGGTGATGTTTCCATCAGTTCATCGTGGGTTCCTTGAGCTACGATGCGGCCTTCATTTAATACAATAATGTTATCGGCATGAAGGATCGTAGAAATTTTTTGAGCCACAATGATTTGCGTGATGCCTTTGACTTTTTCAGCTAAGGCACGGCGTAATGCAATGTCGGTCTTGTTGTCCAAGGCAGACAGTGAGTCGTCAAAGATCAAGATTTTTGGATCTTTTGCCAATGCGCGAGCGATAGACAGACGTTGCTTTTGTCCACCAGAGACGTTGGTCCCGCCTTGAGAAATTTGACGTTCGTAGCCCGCTTCATTGTCATTAATGAATTCTTCGGCTTGGGCAATTTCAGCAGCCTTTTTCATTTGTTCATCGGAAATGCCTTCGACGTTCCCGAATTTGATATTCGACTCAATGTCACCAGAGAACAGCACACCTTTTTGTGGAACAAAACCAATCAGGTCGTGTAGCTTATGCAGGCTCATTTGACGAATGTCGACCCCATCAATAGTGATTCGGCCGCTGCTTACGTCAAAAAGTCGTGGAATCAAATTAACTACGGTCGATTTACCTGAACCAGTCGAACCAATTAAGGCCGTGGTTTCTCCAGGCTTAGCCGTGAAATTGATATGATGCAGCACATCTTCGCCAGCATCTGGATAACGGAAGGTTACCCCTTCGAATTTCACTTGTCCTTTAAAGTCATGATCATCTTGTGGTTGTTCTGGATCAATGATTGTTGGTTCGGTTTCTAAGACTTCATCTACCCGGCCTGCTGAAACGTTGGCACGAGGCAGAATGATGGAAACCATTGACAGCATCATAAAGGCCATAACAATTTGCATGGTGTAAGTGATGAAGGCCATCATATCACCAACCTGAAGTTGGCCAGAATCAATATTGTGTCCCCCAACCCAAACGATCAAGACGGAAATTCCGTTCATTAATAGCATCATAATTGGCATCATGATGGACATGCTGCGGTTAACAAACATTTGTGTTTTCATCAAGTTCGTGTTGGCAACATCAAAACGGTTTTCTTCGTATTTTTCACGAGAAAAGGCGCGAATAACTGGTAGACCTGTAATGATTTCCCGAGAAACCAAGTTCACTCGGTCAACTAGCTTTTGCAGACTCTTGAATTTTGGCATCGTGAAGCCTAATAGCGTCAAGACTAAAACCAAGACTAAGCCAACTGCTAGTGCGATAATCCAGCCCATGCCGGTTCCGGTTTTGTACACTTGGTACACCCCGCCGATTCCTAAGATCGGTGCATACAGCACGAGTCGAATGGTCATTACCAGCCCCATTTGAATTTGTTGGATATCATTGGTACTCCGGGTAATTAAGGATGCTGGTGAGAATTTCTCCATCTCCGTATTGGAAAATTGCAGGATCTTGTCAAATTGACCCACCCGCAGACTTTTACCAACGGAAGAAGAAACCAGCGAAGCGATTAGCCCAACCAAAATGGCTGCTACCGCTGAGATCAAGGTTAGAATCAGCATTTCGGTTCCTCGTTTGATCATATAGTTCAATTGAATTTGTTTCGTATCCTTATCAAGTGCCTTGTATTCGGCTAATGTTAATTGAACACCGACTGTTTTCAGCGAAGCTTGTCCAGTATCGCCTAGACCGTCTTTTGTTTCTTTACGAGCGTCTTCGACTTTTTTAGGTAATTCGTTTTGGGTTTGCTTGATGGAATCACCGATTGATTTGGCTTGCTCACCTTTGGCTTGGGCTTCTTCACCCTTTTGAGTAGCTTCCGCACCTTTAGCTTGGGCAGTGGCTAGATCACCAGAAGCTGCCGCGGTTTGTGCTGCTGCTCCCGCTTCTTGGGCTTCCTGCGCCAAGTCTTGAGCTTCTTTGCCTAATTCTTGGGCTTGCTTGCCTTCGGTACCTAATTGCTTGTATTCATCTAAAATTTCTTTAGCTGCTTGTCCATCCTTGGACTCTTTTGCTTGAGAGGTAGCCAGCATGAACATTGGCAGTTCAAAGATTTTGGCTAACTTTTCTTTCGTCATACCATCTTTTAAGTGCAGCTCATAGACGGCAACATCTTTTCCATCTACTTTTTCAGTCGTTTTCTGATAGTTCTCTTTGATCGTGTCTTTTTCCTCATCGGTCATAAAGAGCTCGATGGCTGAAAGTGTGGATTCGCGAATGCTCTCTGGGGTGGCTGTTTCCAAGCCCCCTTGTTGAATCCCTACATCCACGATATCAGATGTGATACTAGGTAATGTCAAATCACTATGGGCCTGAACGACTAATAGAATCAGCGCCGCGAGGATGGCATACCAGTATTTGCGTAAATATTTAAATAGTTTCACGTTTATTACCTTCCTTGTCTATTCGTTTACCGGCTTTTTGGTGGCGCCGTTTTTTAACCAATTTAACTTCAGCGTAAACTCGTTCATGACTTCATCAATCGAATGGTCATCGTTTTCTTTCATTTGCCGATAACCTTCTGCAATCGTTGAAAAAACCATGTGCATCAGCATCTTGACTAAAAGCTTCAGCTCTTCCTGATTACTTACTTTTAAAAGGGATAAATCCACTCTGTCGTAAAATTCCTGCAGATCTTTTTTGTGCTGCTGATCTGGCGGACATGAGGCGTGAGGCCTTTTTCCAAAGTGCGGTGCAACCTTATGAAAAGAGCGATAATCCATGCTCATAAACATATTTTTGTAAAAGGCTGCATTCGTTCCTTGAAGAACCTCCTTGACCATTTTTGAAAAATAAAGCTCAAAGCCTTCAAATAGTCTTCCTTCGGCCTGTTCAATCGCCAGGTTCAGTTCCTGCTGAAAGTTTCTGCGCATACTTTGAAAATAATAGAAATATAAATCCTCTTTGTCTTCAAAGTATTGATAGAAGCTGCCGCGAGGAATCCCTGCATCCTTGATAATTTGTGCGATGGACGCTTCGGCTAACGGCACGCGGGAAAACTCTTTTTTCGCTGCATCCATAATGCGCTGCTTCTTCTTCTCCGACAGGTGATAAAAGGTTTCTTTAGGCATGATCTTTCCCTCCTAACTTAATAAAATACGTCTTAAAAAAACGAATGACACGATGTCATGTGACAATGTGTCATTATACGCTCTTTCCCTCCAGATGCAAGTGTTTTGTCTGGTAATTTTTAAAAAACTTTAGCTGTTTTAAAAACACTCAGCCCTTGAAAAGTCAGAAAGGCTTTGATACTAAGTTTGGTAAGGGTTGCAAAGGACTGCTTCTGTAAAATCCGTCCGGTCGACAAAAAAACTGCTAAGAACGTTTTCTTAGCAGCCGATGAAAGCCAGGTGAATAACCAGTCTTCTATTTTTCCTATTCTGTTAAATTGTCAGAATGATCTCGAAGTACCCATCCGCATTTTTAGCAGCTATCTTACCACCGTGTTCTTCAATAATTTGCTTGGCGATTGCCAAGCCTAAGCCGGCATTTCCGGTTTTCGTATTCCTTGCTTGATCTGCTCTAAAAAATGGGTCGAATAATTGTTCCAGCACTTCTGGTGACAGAGCTTCGCTTTGATTTTTGATTGACAGCTCTATTTGATTTTCTTTGTTAGCTAACGTTAATTTTACTTTTGTATGACTAGGTGCGTAAGCCAAGACATTTCTGATGACATTTTCCAGCACGCGCTCAAATTTGATGACATTGACTTCAGCATAGCTGTTTTCTGCTATTTCCAGCTCCCACTCCAAGCCCTTTTCAGCGAAGAGAGGTAAAAATTCTGAGGTAATTTGAGCAATCATCAAGCTCAAATTGGTTCTTTCCTTTGAAATTTTTTCACCATTCATACCGATTTTGGCAATTTCAAAAAAATCATTGATTAATCCTTCGAGGCGATAGGCTTTATCGGAAATGATTTGAATGTATTCGTTACTCTTCTTATCGTCTAACTCACTATACGTTTCATTTTGCAACAAGGAAACATACCCAATAATACTAGTTAAGGGAGTTCGCAGGTCGTGAGCTAAATAAACCAATAAATCATTTTTCTTTTTTTCCGCTTCCTTTACCAATCGCTTATCTTTTATGCTTTCTTCCCTAATTTGATTGATTTCCTGTTCAAATTCGTAAAGCTCATCGCTCAATCTGACTTTTTCCTCTGGAAACTCAATGAGTATTTTAGTCGCTCGCAGCATTTCTTCCAAATAGTTCATGATTTTTTTAAAGAAGATGTAGGTAATTAAAAACCAAAATGCGAAGGGGATGCCTACTACCCACAAAGGTAAGAAGCGATTGAATACATGCAATACAGGATAAATAAACTCATCCCCATGCCAGACCCTAAGAGAAAGGAACATTTTAGCTGCTAAAGGAACGACCACTAGAATAGCCGTAACCGCAAACATCGTAAAAAAATAGTTTTTAGTAATTTGAATGGTCAGCTTATTTTTATTTCTCAATTGTATACCCCACTCCCCAGACTGTTTTTAGGAACTTGGGCTGTCTTGGCTTTTCATGCATTTTTTCTCTAATTCTGGCAACATGAGCCATTACAGTGTTGTTGTTTTCCAAATAATCTTCCTGCCAAACCTGCTCGAAAAGCTCCTCTGATGGAACCACGCGTCCTTCGTTTTTGCAGAGATACCAGAGAATATCGAACTCAATCGGCGTTAATTTGATTTCTTCATCATATAAGAAGACCTTACGGCTGTTGCCGGATACAGCAAGACCATTTCGTTCATATTCATCAGTGGCCGGTTGGCGATCAGAATTATAGGTTTGGTATCTTCGTAATTGAGTTTTCACTCGAGCCAATACTTCGAAGGGATTGAAGGGTTTGACAATATAATCATCTGCTCCCATGGATAAGCCGCTAATTTTATCCAAGTCAGCCCCGCGAGCAGTTAGCATCAAGACTGGAAAAAACTGCGTTTCCCTGATTTTTTGCAACACATCAAAGCCGGATACATCCGGCAGCATCACATCTAAAATAGCTAAATCAATCGCAGTTTCTTTGACAATCGCCAGGCTCTCTTCACCAGTCATTGCTTTATAGACTTCATAGCCTTCATTAGTCAGTAATGTACTTAAAAGATCAATAATCTCTTTTTCATCATCTAATAGTAGAACCTTAGCCATACATTTCCCTCCATCACCTTTTATTTAGTAGTCATCCATGTATTTCTGAGCTTAATCTTGTGCCTAGACGACTCAAGATTTCATTGGTAATTGTTTTTTGTTCAACGGCTGTTTTTTCAATGTCAGGGAGGACTGTTACTTCATCATTTACCGCAATCGCTTCTATTTCAGTTAAATCAACAAGCAGCATATCCATACAAATATTCCCTAGCTGTCTTAACTGCTGGCCCTTAAACTCTAACATAAATCCTTGATTTGATAATGCTCGAGGAATGCCATCTGCATATCCGATGCTGACAACTCCAATTGTCGCAGCCTTTTCTAATCGAGTCTCTAAGCCATAACCAATGTATTCACCTGCTGAGACTGAGCGTTTTAGAACCAAGGCTGCTTTTATTTGTACGACCTGTTTCAAATCTAAGGAAATTTTCGTTGGAGAACTGCTATCGCTTAAAAAGCCGTAAAGGATGATTCCTGCTCTAACAAAATCAAAGTGGTACTCTGGATAATTTAGTAGACCGTAGCTACTTTGAATGTGTGTATAGCCATAGGAAATACCGGCTTCTTTTAAATCATTTAACACTTTGGTAAATAGCTCCAGCTGCTTCTTGGTTCGTAAAACGGCTCCCTCCTCCAATGAATCAGAGGAGCCTAAATGTGAATAGATTCCTTCTATCTGCAGATAATTCAGTCGGTAAAAGGATTGGATAGTTTTTGCCTCAGGAGCTAAGCCTAAACGGTGCATTCCCGTATCAACCTGCAAATGACAGCGAATCGGAATTCTTTTTAGATTCAATTTTCTTCCATGCTCTTCACTTACAATAGATTGGATTAAATTGTACTTCTTTATTTCCTTGATACGAGCCGGATCAGTATAACCTAATAATAAGATATCTGCTTGAACAGCTGCTTTTCTTAATACAATGGCCTCATCGATAGTGGCTACACAAAGAAAATTGACGCCATTTTTTTCCAGCTCTTTGGCGATGGTTACCATGTCGCAGCCGTAAGCGTTGGCCTTTACGACACCCATAATCTTAGTTTGCTTAGGCAGTATTTTTCTAATTTCAGCCAGATTATGACCAAGAGCTTGCCTAGATATTTTTCTGACAGCACGAGGAGTAGCAGTTGGCTTTTTCCTAGCACTCAACCTGTCCATTAAATACACCAGAATCTGAGCTACCACCAAACTGCCAGCTAGTACTAAGATATAGTTAAGTACACTGTTTTTCAAGAACAGAAGATGGTTACTTAGAAAATGAACAACGACTATCAATATCGGATGTAGAATATACACCAATAAAGACAAGTTAGCGGCACTTTTTATTTCGATCTTCGGCTGCCACTTCAGCAGCACCACATACAAGCAAAGCATACACAACGGCAAGAAAAGATACATACTATCGTGCCTAACTTTCGTCAACTGATGAAGAATGGTACTCTCGCCAAGCATCCCTATTAAAAATAGTACTAGCAGCAGATTTATATGTTTTAGGTGTTGGAAAAATTCCTGCTGGCGATAGATCAGCATTCCTAAACACAGGAAAATAGGCACTAAAAAGAGACCTGAGCGAGTGTACTCCATCCAAATAAACAAAAACCCATAAAATTTATCGACTAAAGGGCTGGAACCAACGATTCCGTACCAGCTGTCCCCTCCCAAACCAATTAAGTACAAACAAATAGATAGTACAAAGGTTTTATTGAACTTCAGAGCTTTAATCAGTAAAGCGGTCAGACCGACTCCCATCATAAGTCCTGGGAAATACCACAGATGATAAAAGGTTCCATCAAACAGAAGCAGCTTAAAAAAAGTAAATAAATTGGTTTTTAGCGAGAGAGTCCCATTTATAAACGAAAGCGGCAAATACAATACGATTGCTCCTAAATAGATCAACCCAATTTTGCCAACATACTTTTTGGTTTTTTCCATATTCGTATACGATGGATCTACGGATAGTTTTCCCATGACAAAATAACCAGTTGTCATTAGAAAAAACGGCACAGCTACTCGGAAAACGGTAAGCGTGATAAGCTCATCTAAACGCGGAGCGATTGATTGAAAAGGAAAAGTATGGATTGCCACCACCATAGAAGCCGCTATTATGCGAAATACATCAATCCCTCTATTTCTATGCTTCATTGGCTGTTGCTCCAAATGAATGCAGAAATTCGATGTATTCTTCTAAAACCCAATTTTGTTGAAGCATAATAGAACTGTGGGGAGTGCCGACATATCTAAAATGCCAAGGTTCGTAACTAATATTGGTAATACTTTCTTTCCCTTTTTGGTACCTTAAAATGAACCCAAAATCTGACATATTCGCTAGAAACTTATCAACCACTGGGCTGTTTGTAAAGCTTGGGCAAATGAAGTCATTCATTTGCGCTGCCAGACCTACATCTACAGCAAGTCCCAACTCGTGTTCACTGCATCCAGGCTTTGCCACGTATTTATTAGCAAACACCATTCCCTTTTCTTTAATCGTGTCTTCCCAAAGTGATTGCTGGGTCTGCTTTGACCGGTACCCGTCAATCACCTTAACCTGCCCTTCTAATCCGGTTTCTTTAAGCAGCTTTTCTAATTGACTGGCCACAAGAGGATCTAACAAGATCCCCTCCTTGGCAAAAGGTGCTTGAACAAGCTGTTTAGGGCGTTCGTAGTCCTGAATCTTATGGTCTTTATTTACAAGCTTTAAATAGTTTTTTTTCATGGTTTTCCACCGCCAAAGTAAGTAGTTTTTTTATCATTTCTTTGTAGTCCAGCCCTATTTCCTTCATCATCATGGGGAATCTTGAATGAGCAGTAAAGCCCGGCATTGTATTAATTTCATTTAATAAAATTGCCCCATCCTCAGCTAAAAAGAAATCAATTCTTGCTAAGCCAGTACATCCCAGTGACAAATACAGTTTTTGGGCATCGTCCTGAATCTTTTTCTTAGTAGTTAGCGGTATCTTTGCGGGCAGTATAATTTCTGCTGTTACTAAATTGTATTTTTCTTCGTAGTCAAAAAAACCATCGACTAAACTGATTTGATCGCATTCGCCAATAATTAATTCCTCATTGCCAAGAATCCCGCAGCCGATTTCTATGCCTTTGACTTCCTTTTGAATAAGCAGCTGGCTGTCGTACTTAGCCGCTTCACGTAATGCTTGTGAGAGCTCGCTTCTTTCATTTACCTTGCTGATTCCCTTAGAAGAACCGGCTTCATTTGGTTTGATGTATAACGGAAAGCCATGTACTTCAATAAAGCTTTCAAGCTTAGCTCGGTCCTTTTCATTTTGGACAATTATACTGGGTGTACTTTTTATCCCTAATGTTTCAGCAAATTGATGCAGCATTCGTTTATTCATGGAAATAGCCGAAGCTGCTACTCCACATCCAACATACGGGATATCCATCATTTCAAGCAGTCCCTGCATCGCTCCATTTTCACCATATCCGCCATGCAAAACCGGGAATAGCGTATCGACTTTAAGTAGTTTTCCACTATCCGTTAAAACAAACCCTTTTTGATCAAAATCAACCGCTACCTCTTTACACGTCTCAGCTGACAACCAAGTATCGTTTCTTATCTCGTCTACTGTTCCTTCAACCAAGTACCAGCTTCCAGCTTCAGTAATCCCAATTTTTACTACCTCATACTCAGTAAATGCCAGCGTTTCAATAATTGCCGCCGCTGATTTTAATGAGACTTCATACTCAGCAGAAACACCGCCAAAAAGAATGGCCACTTTTTTCATTTTCCTACCTCCATTGCGTTTATCTACTAACAATCATAGAAAAAATGGGCGACTGAGTTATTAATAAATCCTTTTTTAAATCTTACGAATTTATGATAATTTCTTTCCAGTACTCTTCGTTACAAAAAGTATCTATATGCACCACCTTCAGAAGCGGCTAAACTTGATTTTCCAGTAACTCTTCCCTGCCAAGCGTTTTCCTTTGCGGATTTTTGGGAATATGCGTATAACTAAATAAAATAAATCTATGAGCAAGGGAGAACCAGACGATGTATTCTTTAGTCCCAGAAAATATGCACGAAGTCCAAGAAAAGCTAAACTATTTAATCGAAAAGGGTAACGAAACTTCTGAGGAAAAAGTCATTCGGGAGTCTGTACTGGAAAATAGCCAACAAATCTTAGATGGCGATCTGGAGGGACCTTATTGGAAAGTGGCCTGGCAAACAGAAGATAAACGGTTAGTGATTTTCGACATCATGAATAAGGAAGTTGGCACGATTCCTAGTCTTTCTGCTTCTTTTATCGAAGACTTCCGTCACAATGCACCTCACCTGATCCGTTATCTAGCAGAAGAAATTCAGAAGATCGTTAACAACAACTAAACCTTCAAAGCATAACGAGAATTTAGCATAGTCAGCAAATCTTCGAGAACAATTATTGGCTTTTTATCCTTAAAGGTAGTAGAATCACTTTAGCTTATTAAAAGTAAGTAATTTTACTTAGCATAAAGGAGGGCTTTTACTATGAAAAAAATCGGCTTTTTGAGCTTTGGTCATTGGATGGACTTTGAAGGGTCTATCGTGCGATCAGCGAAGGATGCCTATCTGCAATCAATTGATTTAGCAGTTGAGGCCGAAAAGATCGGAATTGATGGTGCCTACTATCGCGTGCATCATTTTGCGGATCAAATTGGTTCTCCTTTCCCATTGCTTTCAGCTATTGGTGCGAAAACTGATAAGATTGAAATCGGTACTGGATTAATTGATATGCGGTACGAAAATCCTTATATGATGGCAGAAAATGCTGGCCTTACTGATATTATTACGCAAGGTCGGGTGGAGCTGGGCGTTGGTCGTGGTTCACCAGAGCAAGTGCTGGATGGCTGGAAATATTTTGGCTATGACTATAGTGAAGAAGAAATCAAAGATATTACCCGGGAACGGACGTTGGAGTTTTTGAAATTGCTGGAGGGCGAACGTTTCGCTGAACCAAATCCACAGCCAATGTTTCCACAGGAACCTGGTAAGCTGCGTTTGGAACCTTATTCTGAAGGACTGCGTCAACGAATTTGGTGGGGAGCTGGTTCGACACAGACTGCCGTTTGGGCTGCTCAGCATGGGATGAATCTACAATCCTCCACCTTGGTGAACTATGAAACCAATGAGCCCTTCCATATACAGCAGGCTAAACAATTGCGGGCTTTTAAGGAAGCATGGAAAGAAGCCGGACATGACTTCGAACCGCGAACATTGGTTACACGTTCCATTCAACCAATCACCAACGATCTTGATCGTCGACTGTTTGGACATCAGGACGAAGGAAGCTATGATCAAGTTGGCTTCTTGGCGTATCACCAAAACCCAACCATCTTCGGTAAAACCTTCGCTGGCGAACCAGACAAGATTGCAAAGGATTTGGCAGAGGATGAAGCAATCAAGGAAGCCGATACTGTACTTGTTACCATTCCTAATACGTTAGGCGTGGAATACAATATGCATTTGCTTGAATCAATTGTTAAAGATATTGCCCCTGAGTTGGCCTGGAGATAGATAAATTAAGCTAGTCTGCATGTTAGGCTGGCTTTTTTTGTCGTCCTTCTCTCTCTGAATAGATGAAGTCAAAGCAAAAGTATTCAGTCTTTCCAATAATTAGCTCAAACAAAAAAGCACCCGAGCCTATTGTTCAAGACAACAAACTCCGATACTTTGTTTACTTCTAATCCTTAACCATTAATTCCTGCGCCAGCCTTTGACCCGTTGGGGTCATTGCTAATCCGCCTTCTGCTGTTTCTTTGAAGATGCTAGGCATTTGGCGCCCCACCCGGTACATTGCCTCGACGACTTCATCAGGTGGAATGACACTTTCAATACCGGCTAATGCCATGTCTGCTGAAATGAAAGCCTGTGAAGAGCCTAAAGCATTGCGCTTCACACAGGGAACTTCTACTAAACCGGCGACTGGATCACAAATTAAGCCCATCATATTTTTTAAAGTAATCGCGACTGCTTGAGCAGCTTGATGCGGGGTGCCTCCATTGGCTTGAACCAAGGCAGCCGCAGCCATTGCACTGGCTGAACCTACCTCTGCCTGACAACCGCCTTCTGCACCAGAAATCGAAGCATTGTTGGCAATGACTAAACCGAAGGCACCAGCAGTAAACAGGAATTCGAGTTGTTGGCTGTGACTCAGGTTTAAGCGCTTGCGGCAGGCCATTAAAACGCCTGGAACAACACCGGCACTGCCAGCTGTTGGTGTGGCACAGATTAGGCCCATCTTTGCATTCACTTCGTTGACAGCAATCGCATTTCTCACCGCCGTCAAGATTGTTTCACCACTTAGAAAGTTTCCTGAATCTAGGTAGCTGTTTAGTTTCGTCGCATCGCCACCGGTTAGTCCGGTCACCGACTTAACTCCAGCTACTCCTTCATCAATGGACTGTTCCATCACTACTAGGTTTTTCTCCATCAAACGAATAATTTCTTCCCGTGTACGACCGCTTAATTGGATTTCGGTAGCAATCATCAGCTCGCTGATATTCTCGTAGTCCTGACTTTGTTCCACCAGCTCTTCAATACTGTAAAACACCGAAATCCTCCTTTATTCGAAATAAGAAACACTAAATACTGAATCGATCGCTTTGATTTTGTTTTGGACTGCTTCGTTGCGTTCATCTGTCTCGATGACGGTGATCGCTTTTTCCCCGACTGCTTCGCGAGAAACGGACATCGTACCGATGTTCACTTCAGCATCAAAGAAGAGCTGACTAATGTGAGCAATCATTCCGGGTACATCCTGATGCACAATAACAAAAGTCGGCATGCCCAAGGATAATGACAATTTGAAGCCATTCACTTCAGAAATTTGGATATTGCCGCCGCCAATCGAAATGCCAGTAACGGTTAAGACATGATTACCACGGGTTAACTTTAGCTGCACCATGTTAGGGTGTTCAGCTTTTTCTTGCTTGGGTACAAATAGAATTTCCATGCCTGCTTCATAAGCAATTTTCAGAGAATCACTGAGGCGTGGATCTTCTGGCTCCATGCCTAACAAGCCGCCCACTAATGCAATATCGGTGCCGTGTCCACGATAGGTTTTAGCGAAGGATTCGTACAAATAAATATCCACTGTATCGGGCCGTTCACCAAAAATTTTACGTACAACCTTCCCAATACGAGCAGCCCCAGCAGTATGCGAACTGCTGGGACCAATCATGATGGGGCCGATGATATCGAAAATACTCGAATACTTTAATTGTTCCATTGAAAAGCCCCTTTTTTAATTATCTTGGTAAAACCTCAGCTGGAATGGCCGATTTGTAAACTTCACCAGCTAATGTTTTTTGATGTTCTTCTTTGGCCTGCTGAACCAATTCCGGTTTGGTCAGCAAATCATAGGCGGTGGCAGCAATTGTTTTGCCTGCAGCTAGTAGGCCTTCATGAGCAATAGCTGATTTGCCATTGGCTACCCATTGCCAGCTGTGAGCAGGGGTTCCTTGCGGTTCACAGCCGATAAAGATTTGAGCAGTTGGACAAACCCAGCTGACATCCCCCACGTCCGTTGATCCGGCAGTAGCACCAGAGAAAACCAGCGGCTGAATTTGTTCAGCGATTGGTAATGAACCTAAGCGTTGGATTTCTGCTTCGTCTGCTTCAGGTGCAAATTGTTTTGCTCGAGTGACTAAGGCCTGTTTTGCAGCATCGGTTAAGCTGTCGTAATAGCGCTGCGCATAATCCAGCTCTGCTTGGCCTATGTTCATTTTTCCTTCAGTTAAAAGATTTTCGTACATTGCTGTGGTCACTGCATGGTTTGGTAAATAGTTGTAGCAGGCAGAATCAAAATCAATCGTTACTTCGGTTTCAGTCATCATTGCAGCACCTTGGGCAATTTTGTTTACCCGTTGATAAATTTCCTCCACCTGTTCAATTTTTGGTGCTCGAATAAAGTAATACAAGCTTGCTGTTGGCTGTACGACATTCGCTGATTCACCACCGGCATCGGTAAAGGCATAATGTACACGACCCTCATCAATGATATGCTCTCGTAAGAATTGGACACCCACATTCATCAGCTCAGCTGCATCTAAGGCACTGCGGCCTTGTTCAGGTGCGGCAGCTGCGTGGGCTGAGATTCCTTTAAAGTGGTAATACACTTGATAAACCGCTAGGCTGCTAATGGACCAGGCCCCGCTAATATCCCATGGATGCCAAGACAGAGCTACATCTAATCCATCGAATAAACCAGCTCTAGCCATATATGCCTTCCCATAGCCGCTTTCTTCAGCTGGGCAACCAAACAATTTGATGGTGCCCTCCAGCTGATTGGCAGCAAGATAATCTTTGATCCCGACAGCGCCTGCTAAAGCGCCCGTTCCTAATAAATTGTGCCCGCAGCCATGTCCGTTGCCACCAGGAACTTCGGCTTTTTGCTCTCCTAGATCAGCAACCTGACTTAAGTTGCCTAATGCATCATATTCAGCCAAAATACCAATAACCGGTTTGCCCGAGCCATAGGTTGCGACAAAGGAATGATCCATATCGGCTAAGCCTTTTTCAACTTCAAAGCCTTCCTCAGCTAAAATTTCATAAAAGGGCTGAACTGATTTTTCGGTAGCAAAACGCGTTTCTGGCGTGCTCCAAATACGATCCGCGGCTGCAATAAATTTGTCACGCTTTGCTTCAATCATTTGCGAAATTTGTTCTTTGGGATTTGTCATTATTCTTGACTCCTATCTTTTAATGTTAATACGGTTAATCCACACAATATACTTGCCAATGCCATAAATCCGAATGGAATCGTGAATGAACCGCCGCCTAGGTTAATTAATTGACCTAAAATCATTGGTGCTAAAAAGCCGCCCAGTGTACCACCGGTATTGATGATCCCGATAGCTGATCCGATAATTGAACCGTCCATAATTTTATGCGGCAATGTAAAGATAGCGGTAAAGGCGGATACTGAAATCATACTTAGCAGAATCAAGGCCACCATCGCTACAATTAAATTACTGGATAAAACAAACACGACAACAAAAATTGCTGAAATAACTGTTGCTCCTAGAATGAAGATTTTTTCTTTGCCTAAGAATAATTTTGACAGCAGGACTCCGGCGAACATGGTGGCGATTGTTTGGAATATTGCATTAACCGCCAGTAAATAGCCAACTTGAGTAATTTCTAAACTAAACTTTTGTGCCAAAACAGTTGGCAGCCAAGAGATGTTGCCGTAAAGCAGGAAATTCAATAGAAGCATTGCAACAAACAAGGTCAGCACATTCCGGTTGGCAATAACTTCTTTAAAGGAAATTTTGGCTGCTTGCTCTTTCTTGGATAATTGCAGATCCTTTGGTACAAAAATACCAACTAAGATAAACGCTGCCGCAAACAAACTGCCTAGAACGATATAGCCTAAGCGCCAGCTTTGGCTAATCAGATTTGCGCCTAGAGTAAAGGCTAATATTCCGCCAATCCCTGAAGTTGATAAAATCATGGATTGAATAAACGTCCGGCGTTCCTGGGGAAAATTATTAGCAACGGCTTTCGAAACACTTGGTGGATAGCCGCCATGACCAACACCCGCAAAAAAACGAATCATCATAAACAGCATCAAGCCGCTGACCATGCCAAAAGCAAAAGAAAAGAAAGAAATAATTGCTAACGACAGCATCAGCACTTTTTTGGCACCAATCTTGTCAGCAAGCCAGCCGCCAGGAATTTGCATCAAGGAGTAACCTAAGAAGAAAAACGACATAATCAATCCCGTTTGACCAGAATCTAAGTTGAACTGCTGTGAAATGGGAATAATTGCTGTGGAAACCATCGACTTATCCATATAAACCATGGAATAGCCTGCCATTAATGCGAAGACAATGCCGACACCGCTTTTTTTAGAAACGGCAGATACTTCAGTTGTTTCTTGAACCTTTCTGTCCATCTACTACACCTCTTTATTTTTTTAGGGCCCCGTTTGGTATACCTCAAGTATAAAGAAAGCGGATTCACAAAGAGTTGCAGATTTTATCTCATAAATAAGATTTATTTGCTGGATTTTGACCAAAATATTTTTAAAGACAAAAAATGCCGTTACACTTTTACTTGTGCAACGGCTTTATTTGAATAAGACGGCAGGCATTAAAGCTGAGAAGCTCTTTGAATGTCAGATGCTCAGCAACCTCGATACGTGAAATTTCTAATTGCGGCAGGATTGCTTGCCTTAAATAATCAGTTGCTTCCTGATCCACTAATTCCAGCCCACTGGTTTTTAGAACCTCATTATAAATCCCGCCATGATCCTTATCTAACGTATAGGTATTGATTTGATAAGTGCCTGACTCCAGATGCAGCAGCTCTAATTTGATCTGCTGCGATTGATACATCATATAGGTCTCATCGATACTCATCGCCGGATTAAAATAAGCCGGATTTAACAGCAGCAGATAGTGTGTCTGCCCTTGTTGTGTCAGATAAATAGCTTCCTCTTGATACACAACCGAGCCCTTGATTCGATCAAACATCTGAAGGGCGAAAAAAGCTGGCCGTTTCAACTGGTGCCCCACGTATAAGGTTAAGCGGTTTTGCCCAGTAAGACTTTGTTCTGGACTATTTAACTGAATACTATTGTTCAGCCAAAATCCAATACCATCAATTTCTGCCGCTAAATAAATCAGATCCTTCAGCATAATGGCTGCTCGGAAGAAGGTCCCTCGTAAAGTGGTTCCTTTACCAATCAAAGTATTCCATTCGCTAAGGAAAACTTTTTCGCTGCACTGGTATTTTTCCAGCAAAGGCTTCAACGTTGCCAAATTATATTCTTGGTAATCCTTCAATAAGTTCTGAGGAAGCTCATCCCATAAATAGTCATTGCTAGGATCACTGCGGTAATCAACAAAAGCAATCGTTAAATGCTGTTCATTCAAATCAGCTAAAAAAGCTTCTAACTGATCAACAACTGGCGAACGATACAAAGCGCCTACGTTTAAGCCAATCGTCGGCTGCTCAAACACTCGCTGCATTTGCTGGTAAAATACTAGGAAATTTTCCTTTAAGTTGACGGGCAGCGGATCAAGGTCAAACTCCAAATGCCACGTATTCGAAATGACCCCAAACTCATCCACCAAGCGCTGAAGAACCTTTAACCGAGGCTCCAGCCACTTTGAGAAATCAATCTGGTTATCTTCAGGTATCTTAAAATGAATAATCGGCGTCAAGTGATTGTCCATCGCAAAGCTGATCAACCGGCACATTTGCGCATGGTTGTGTAAGATATCAAAGGTGTCGATGATGAGCTGAGTTTCAATCAATACATCGCTAAAACGCAGATACTCAAAATTTATTCCCTGACAGGTCTCCAAAAGCGCCTGCTGCGTATCTCCCCGCAGCCAATTGCTGCAATGACCGATATTTAAAATCTTCGGCAGCGTACTTCGTGGCTTTAGTGGTTTATTTAAAGCAATCTGTCGTTCTAACTTCTTCGGCTCTAGAAACTCCTCTGGGGCCTTTTGCACCATAAAATTGGATAATACCAGCATGGCTGCTTCAATCTCCAAAAGCTCATAGTCATCGGCAGTTTGCTTCATTTTGTTACTGACTTCGAGCGTCTGGGAAGCTTGCTGATGGCGATACTCATTTGGCGTAGTTCCATAATAATTTTTGAAGGCTAAATGGAAGGCCTTGCTATTGGTAAAGCCATTTTCCAAAGCAATCTTTAAAACCGACTGCTCTGAAATTCGCAAAGCATTTGCCGCCTTCTTTAAACGATAAGTCGTTAGATATTCCTTGAACGAGACACCCACTTCTTCTTTGAACTTGCGCGATAGATAATGATAGGACAAGAAGGTTTCCTCAGCGATGTGCTGCAAGGTCAACGGCTTCATATAATTTAGATGAATTGTGGTTAAGACCTGTTGAATCTTTTCGTCATAAGCTGCTGGAATCTGAAAATCGGCCTTCTGGAAATGGCTTTTAAGAAAGCTCAGCATACTGAAAAATTTTTCGTAAACGGCAAACTGATTTTGCTCCTTTAAATCATAAAAGGTTGCCAGACAGGCCAGCAGTTTTTCCCTAAGCTGGCTAAATTCTTTTTCCTGGTAAGCGAATGGATTCTTGGCCATTGAATTACAATCAAAAACTGGGGTCCATTGCATATTTAGCTGATTTTCGATTTCTTCTCGGTAAATTTCGATTAAGAAAAGAGCCGAGTCTGAACTGGTGGCCTTAATCTGTGCCGTTTGAAAAGCATTTAAAACCAGTACATCTTCTGCGGACATTTCATACGTGACTTCCTCCGTAAGAATTTGCCAGCCGCCTCGAATACCAAATAGAATGCGCAAATTGCTGTCGCTGCTTGACGTCCATTGCCGTCCAATGATGCCATTAATAGCAAAGGGGAATCTTCCAGTAGTGGCCATCACGTTCACTCCTCCCAAATCAGGTCGTTTATTAGCTTAAACTTTATCGTATATTTCGTTTAAGTCAATCCCTTGAATAAACTAGCGGGCGTATCAGCGACAAAGAAAGCTTTTTGATAAGGTGATGAATTTGCTATAATCATCTAGGATAGATCAATTACCTAACGGATTCATAGAGAAGGAATTAGTGAAATGACGAAGACTAAGAACGAAACAATTTCTAAGCAGACCTATATTCGACTCATCAACAAAACCGAGGATTACATTGAACAACACTTGAAAGAACCCTTGTCATTAAAAGATTTAGCAAACAATGCTCACCTGTCTGAATTTCATTTTCACCGGATTTTCAAGCGGTATTCTACGGAAACTGTCAATGAATTTGTGACTCGTTTCAAAATAGAGCGGGCGGCGATTTTTTTGTGTGTCAGCCCTGATACTTCTATAACTACGGTTGCGATGGACTATGGCTACAACGACTCCAGTTCCTTCAGTCGAACATTTAAACGACATTTTGGTGCAAGTCCCCTTAAATACCGAAAACAGCAAGAATCGTCAAGAAGTGCTCGCTGGTTCATGGAATAATTGTCTTTGTAAAGCAGAATGAAAACAAGGAGGACAATTATATGCTTGAACCAATTACTATCACTACCGAAGAATTAATCAATCAAAGAATTATCTATGTCCGTTTTAGAGGAAGCTATATTGAATTTAGAAAACAAAGTAGAAAGCTGTTCAAGGAATTATTCGAATTCGCTACTGCCCACAACCTGATCATCCCTGACGAGACAAAGGTATTGACCATTTATGATGACAATCCTTTTATTACAGATGGGAAAAACCTGCGTACGAGTGTGGCGATGACTCTCTCGGATGATGCTAAAGTAATCGAGAGCGGAACTATTTGCGAATCCAGCATCTCTGGCAAGTTTGGTGTAGGACACTTCGAGCTGTCCGCTGCTCAATATGGTGAGGCATGGCAGTATATGTATCAAGAATGGCTGTTTAACGACCAAGCTAAACCCCGAGATGCGGTCCCTTTTGAAATGTATTTAACCGAGCCAGCTAAAAATATGCGAGATAAAAGCCTGACCGATATTTATATTCCGATTTTATAAAGAGTTGGATAGACAACCTGTTCATTAATTTTGATGAATGGGCCACTCCATATATTGAAAAATTTAAGCTAGTCTGGCCTTCAGACTGGCTTTTTTGATGTGTATCTTTGGGTTGGACTAATAAGACTAAGGCAAAATGATTACAGTATAGAGCTAGCTGCGTTATACTTTTAGATGGAACGAATTTTATTAGGAGGTTTTCGTAATGGAAGAGTTGAAACTTAACAATGGTCAAATGATTCCGCAATTAGGTTTAGGTGTCTTTAAGGTTCAAGATGCTGACGATTTGAAGTCGGCTGTGGCAGAAGCGCTAAAAGATGGCTATCGTCACTTCGATACTGCAACGATTTACCACAACGAAGAATGGCTTGGTGAAGCCTTGGCTGAGAGTGATGTAAAACGCGAAGACTTATTCATCACATCAAAGGTTTGGAACAGCAATACCACCTACGATGAAACAATCACCGCTTTCCATGAGTCCTTGAAAAAATTGCAAACAGACTATTTGGATCTTTATTTGATCCACTGGCCTAGTGAAGGCTACAACGAAAAATGGCGCGCAATGGAACAATTGTACAATGACGGTTTGATCAAATCCATTGGTGTTTCAAACTTTGAAAAACCTCACATGGAAAAATTGATGACCACTGCTAAAATCAAACCAGCGGTCGATCAAGTGGAAACCCATCCGTATTTCCAACAAAAAGAATTGAACCAGTACTTGAAGAGCATGGATATCGCCCACGAAGCTTGGGGCCCACTGGGACAAGGCAAAGGCAATGTAATGGAAGATCCTGTTTTAATAAAAATCGCTGAAGCGCATAACAAATCAGTGGCACAGGTCATTTTACGTTGGCACCTGCAACGAGATATCATTGTTATTCCAAAATCGGTTCACGCTGAACGCATCGCACAAAATATCGATGTCTTTGACTTCAAGTTAACCGACGAAGAAATGTCCATGATTGCTTCCATCGACAAAAACCAACGAGGGTCTGGTGATCCTAACGACGAAGAATTTTTGAAGAGTTCTTTGAGCAGAAAATAAGTGAACATTTTGAGGGGCAGTGTTTTCATAAGAAATCAATGTTCCCCCTACAACTAACAACAAGCGACCTACTCTTTTCGAGTAAGCCGCTTGTTTTACGTTCTATGTCTTACTTAGCCTTTACATTGCATTTAGATCAGTCACTTTGAAGGTTGCATCGTAGGCAAATTCAGTTGGTTCCGCTTTGTTCAGCAATGTTTCATCTAGCGTAAGCTTGTACACTTCTTGCGATTCATAAGGATTGAAATAGTAAGTCAGCTCAGTCACATCCAGCACCGCCCGGTATTGAGTGTAATCCACAGAGGCATCGTCCTTAATATTAACCCCTTTAGGAATTGTCACGTTATCCAAAATTTTGAAGACCGCATTTATCCCATCTTCAACTGTTTCGCCTGTATTTGTCAGCGTCCGTAAAAAGGTCGCTCGAGCAAATCGTTCTGGCGAAGTATAACCGCCTGGCAGGCCAAAGGTTCCTGAACCTTGCCCAAAAGGTTGAATGACATACTCATTAATTTTCTTTGCCGAAAAATTCGTTGGTTGAATACTCAAATAATTGTTCAAGTTTTTCAAGTGCCAGCCAAAATCAGGGCTGTTGGTCATCACACCAACTGGATTGTCTTTAATAACCATTTCTCCGCTGTCAGATTCCAGTACAACTGTCTCACCTGTTTTATCCGTAACAATGAAATGCAACGGCGGCACAAAGCCCATCATAGGAATAGCCTCTTCAACTAAACAAATCTCTGTAATTCTTTCTCTTAGTTCAGAGATACTTCCCATCTGACCCAATAACCACATAATAAATTCGTGGGGAGCCACATTCACTTTACCCTCCTGCGGCTCAGTATGATACTTAGCTTCATTTAGGAAGTACAACTCAGCTACAGCTAACCCTTTTTCGTTAACTCCTTCAGCTAAAAAATATTCTCCCAAATTTCGTCCGGTTCCAATGAAGCCATACTTTGTTCTCAGTGCACCTTGCTGCTGCCATTCATAATTGCGGGGAATGACCACAGGCCGGCCATCCAGCTGAAATCCAAAATCCATGGTTCTAGCTAAAAAATGATGTCCTGCTTGGCAGGTTAATGTGATACTCGTACACATGTTACCACTCCTTCGTCTGACAAAATCGCCGATACAAACCGGTAATTTTCTTTGACTATAGCGTACTCTTTTGCCAAGAAAAAGAAAACTAAAAAGGAATATTGAGGAAAAGGCTAATTACCTTATTTATAAGAAGACAAGAGAAATTCATAATTATCAGCAATCAGCAAGAAACGACCTACTCTTTTCGAGTAAGCCGCTTGTTTTACTTTATTCTCACAAAACCACCTGAAAGTTCTGATTCGTTTCTGCCTTAATCACTGGATGCTGCTTTAAGTAATCTGCAATCAATTCGGTCATATCCACTTGAATTTCTCGCACGATCTTCTTAGCACCAAACATCGCATAATTGCCGCCGCCGATTGCTCGGTACTGATTAGTGACTACTTCCAGCTCTTGTTCAGGCGTGATTGGCTGGCCCTGAAATGTCAGGTGAGTAATTCGCTGACCAGCCGGTTGTTTCAAGTCAATCGTATAGTTAATGCCTTCATACATATCATAGTTGTAGTATTGTGGCTTGGGCTTGATAAAAGCTGGATTGAAGACGATTTTGCCATTTTCAACAGCTAAGTAATTGGCAGTTTGTTCTAATGCTGCTCGCAGATCTGCTCCGCTGACCTTGATTACGGCCAAAGTATTGGGGTATATATAGTTCGTAATGACATCTCGCATGGTAATTGTCTGGCCGAAGCCTTTTCCGTCATTGTTGAACAGAGCAGTTCCAGAAATTTGTGCACCGCTGGCTGACAGTTGGACTCGATTGATGAATTCGATATAAGGATGCTCCACTAAACGTGCTTCCATCGGATCACTAATCCCCATGTCACCTTCGACCTGACCTAAAGTACGATCCAGCCACTCTTCCAATTCTGCCTCCGCTGATTCTACAGCAGCAAGAATTTGCGGATCAGCGGTCACTGCTTCAAGGGAATGCAAAGCGGCCTGACTGTCAATAACCATTACTTTTCCGTCGCGCTTTTCAACCATTAGCTGAATTTCACCGATTTGGCTGCCACGGTATCCCGGTTGGACTACCGGCACACCGTTAACCGTTGCAGCGAGGGTTCGATGCTGATGCCCCGTGAAAAGTACATCAATTCCCGATACTTCCTGCAACAGCTGATATCCTTCGTTTTCTCCAGTCAGGGCTTCCGTTGGTTCCCCAGTCGTTAAATCTCTTTCAAAGCCGCCATGATAACTGACCACCACCAGATCTGCTTGCTGCTTTAACATTGGCACATACTTTTTTGCTGTTTCAACAATGCTTTCGAAAGTAATTCCTTCGAGGGTGGCAGGTTTTTCCCAATGTGGAATGTATTGGGTAACCAAACCTAAAACAGCAATTTTGATCCCTTCTTTTTCAATAATGGTATAGGCTTTGCCAAAGTAGGGGTCTCCTGCTTCATTCAAAATATTGGCTGCCACTACGGGTGCCTGGTAGCTGGCAATCGCCTCCTGCAAATAGTCCTGACCATAGTTGAACTCATGATTGCCGATTGTTTGAACATCGTAGTCCATTAAGTTAATCACTTTGGTTAAGGTATTTACCGAGTGGTTTCCTTGGGCAATGTAATAACTCAAGGGTGATCCTTGGATAAAATCGCCATTTTCGATCGTCACAACCGGCCCCGCTGCTTTTGCCCGCAGTTCCTTTAACTTGGCTGCAACTTTGGCTGCGCCAAGGGCTAGGTCGTGTTCGCCAGCATAATTGGTGGGATAGACATAGCCGTGCATGTCGCTGGTTTCAAGAAAGGTTATCTTCAATTGTATCGCTCCTTCATTGGTAATGCCAAAGAGACCGAGGCACAAGGGCTCTTCGGTCTCTTGTTCACTTTTTACTGGCGCATGTCGAGAGTCTTCAGCACATGGCCGGAAATAAAATTTTCTGAGGTTTGGCGGGTGATTCTCCCCTGCTCTAGCCAATAAAGATTGTAGCCATGGCGTTCCTCAAAGCGGACTAAACCTTCCCCTACATCTTCTCCTACAAAAGACATACTGGCAACGGTAAAATAAGGAATGCCATTAATCTCATCCACAAAGAAGTGATGGGTGTGCCCATTTAAAATGCAGCGAATATCATAAGGAGCAAGCAAGGCTAAAAATCGCTCGGTTCCCGGCCATTTAGGCATGTTGCTTTGCTGCGACAATAAATGATGATGGGTTACTAGCACAATTGGCTGATCTTTGTGTTCTTCCAAGGTCTGCTCTAGCCATTGAAATTGCTGCTCATCAACGATTCCATCAGCGTAGCCATAGCTGGAATTATCAAAGGAAACCACGGTAAATTCTGGATAGGCCACCACTTGATTGTAAGGTTTTGCAGAAGCCGTTTCTCCAAACCAGCCAACCCAAAAGTTCTCCTTAATATCGTGATTGCCTAACGTGACAATCATCTTGGTTTCGCCTAGTGCCTCCTGCAGCCATTTCTTCAAATAGCGGTAGTCCTCTACCTCGCCATCTTCAGTCAAATCACCGCTGATAATTACCAAATCAAGCTCCTGCTGTTGCTGCAAATGCTTCAGACATTCTCCTAACGGAATCAGTGGACTTTGCATCTTAGACAGCATCCCTTTGTAACCATCCTCGCTTGCTTCATATTCTCGACGAAAATGTATATCTGATATATGCAATATATTCATGTTCTATCTCAATTTCTTTCTTATGATTCCGGTTATTTGGTCCAAAATAAACACGGTAACAACAACACCAATTAAAATAATGCTGACCTTACTCCACGACCGCGTTTGAATCGCAAAAATCAACGGCGCACCGATTCCGCCAGCTCCTACTAAGCCTAGGGTCGCCGCACTTCTCACCGCAATTTCAAAATGATTCAATGCCAGCGAACTGTAGATGGGCATCAAATATGGCACGCGGACAAAGAAAATCGTTTGCCAAAAATTTGCTCCTACCGCTTCCATCTCTTCGGTTAATCGTTCATCCATTGCTTCCATTTCTTCAGTAAACAGCTTGCCCAGCATCCCAATCTGATGGACACCAATCGCCATCACCCCAGCAAAAGGCCCCGGGCCAACGACTTTAACAAAGATAATCGCAAAGACTAATTCAGGAAAGGCCCGCAGCACATTACAAACAAATTTGCCAATTTTGGTTACCAAAGGATGGGCCTTCCACAAATTAACCGCACTTAGCAAGGTTAAAGGAATTGCCAAAACCGTCGCAATCATGGTTCCTAAGCAAGCAATGCCAATCGTCAGCAGCAGCAAGCTCACTAAATCTTCTCCACTGCCATCATAAAGAAAGCCCCAATCGGGTTGAGCCAATCCTTTCAGCACATCCATCCCCATTGAAAGAGAAAAGGTGCTTAACCCTGAATAATCCAAGCTAACGGCCGACCAAATCACCAGCAGCGCTAAAACCGCGAAAGAGATTAAAGTCCGTTTACTCATTTCACGAATCATCATAGCAGCGACCTCCTTACCCGTTCACTTAGTTTGTCTACCAAGGCCACCGTGACCAAAATCGTTAAAATAATAATCGACACTCGTTCATAATTCAATAAGGCCAGTGAGGAATTCAAAATTACACCAATCCCACCGGCACCCACATAACCCAGCACCGTGGAGGCCCGTACATTCACTTCAAAAGCATAAAAGGCGTAGCTGGCAAATTGACTCAACACCTGAGGCCCAATCGACCAGACAGCAATTTGCATTTTAGTCGCTCCTACTGCCGCCGCAGCTTCGATCGGTCCATAATCAATCGTTTCAATTGCCTGAAACATCAGCTGGGATACCATGCCAAAGGTAAAGACGGCAATCGTCAGTACCCCCGTGGCTTCCCCAATCCCAAATATCGCCACAAAAAGAGCAGCCAGCAACAGGTTGGGGATCGTTCGAACCAAGCCCAGCAAAAAGCGAAAAATAGTGGATAACCAGCGATTTTCCGTCACGACAGTTGTTGCTAGAAAGCTGATAGGAATCGCCAAACCAACTCCAATCACCGTTCCGACTAGCGACATCTGCAGCGTCTTAATCATTGGATTAATCAGCTTCGGCAGATAACTAAAATCAGGATGAATAAAACGCGACAAAAAGTTCGTCATTTGTCCCGAGTTGGTAAACACCATAGCAAAATCAGCCGAAGTCAGACGCACGCTTGCTGAAAAGCACAGGACTAAAAACAGTAAAATCAGCAGGTGCTTGTACCACTTAAAGTGGACGGTCTCTTGCAATTTCATCACGCTCGCCTGCCTTTTCTTCAAAAATGGCTTTGCCGTAAATTTGAGTTAGCTGTTCATCCGTCAAAGCCTCCGGTGAGCCATCAAAAACTACCTGTCCGGCTTTTAAGGCAATCACCCGGGTAGAAAACTCACGAGCCAAGGGCACCGAATGAAGATTGACAATTACGGTTTTCGCCATCGTTTGATTTATTTTTTTCAAATCCTCCATTACTTTTTGAGTGGTGATAGGATCTAAAGAGGCTACTGGCTCATCCGCCAAAATAATCGGTGCCTGCTGAACCAGCGCTCGGGCGATGGAGACTCTTTGCTGCTGGCCACCGCTTAGTTCATCACTTCGAGTTTGCAGCTTATCTGATAATCCGACTGTTTCCAATGCTTCCTTTGTTCGCTGATAGTCCTCTTGTGTAAACAACCCTAGGATACTTTTCCAGGTGGAATAATACCCCAAGCGTCCTGACAAAACATTCTTCTGAACCGTACTGCGTTTCACCAGATTAAAGCTCTGGGAAATCAAACCAATTTGACGGCGAATCATCCGCAGCTCACGCTTATTAGCCTTGGTGATTGACGTACCGTTAATTTGAATGTTGCCATCCGTAATCGGCACCAGCCGATTTATTGCTCGCAGCAGCGTACTCTTACCTGCGCCGCTTAGCCCAATGATTGAGACAAACTCTCCATCTTCAATCGTTAAATTGATCTCCTTTAGGCCCACCACCCCATTGGGATAAACCTTTGAAACATTCTCAAAAATAATCATGCGCGTTCTCCATTTTTTGAGGTTGTAAAAGAAGCCTTCAGCTCCTAGAAATAACTCGAAAATTGCTGCTTAAATCTTTGCAATTATCCGTCTTATTCCCGAAGGAGCTGCTTCAGTCACACCGTTTATTCATTTTTCAAGGGATGCGACATTCCTGTCACATCCCTGCTGTTTTATTCTGCTGCTTTTTTAGTATATTCACGAATCGTATCGTAGGCTGAATCGGCAGCTTCCTCGTAGCCTTGGTGACTCCATAAGGACATCGCTTCTTTTCCTTCTTCGTCATCCTTCATACCTAAGAACACTTTTTTAATTTCAGCTTTCAAATCTTTATCCATGTCTGGTTGAACAGCAATTGCATCGTTCGGGATATCGCCTTCTGTCAAATACAATACTTTCAAGTCCTTCATCAAATCATTGTCAGAAAAGCTTGAACCAAAAATATTACGGGCACCTTCAAAGACAAACGCGGCGTCCATTTGACCATTCAAGACTGCAGTAATTTCACTTGGAATATCGTTAACAGTAGTCATTTTGGCATCTGTCGTTGGATCAACACCAGCATCCTTTAATTCCGCAACTGGATAAATATAGCCGCTGGCAGAATTAGGACTCAATGTTGCAATATTTTTTCCTTTTAAATCAGTCAGCTTGGTCATATCGCTGTCTGCTTTCACTAGAACTTCACCTTTAAAGGTATTCGTCAGCTCACCTTTTAACGGCAAACCAGTTTCTTGGTCATAATCGCCTAGCTGCGAAGTTAAAATTGCTTCCGCTGCGTCCATGTCTTTGGCTTGTACATACGCCGCTGGCGGCATAATTCCTACATCCACCTGACCAGAAGACATTGCTTCCACAATGGTAGAATAATCGGTGGCCAAGGTAACCTCAACATCACGATCTAATTTTTTCGATAAATAGTCAGCAAAAGGTTTTGCTTTGGCTTCCATGCTGCCATCGTTATTGGTTGGAACAAATTGGACAACTAATTTTTCCTTGCTGGTATCCTCTGAACTACTGCTGGTATCTCCCGAACCGCCACAACCTGATAATGCTGCGAGTAACATCACACCCATGAAGCCTTTTGCTAACTGTTTGAACTGCATTTTTTCTCCCCCTGTTGGAAATAATTTCTATTACGTCTAAATCATAGCAAGTTCGACCAAATAATGAAGTGACACACGTCCTATTTTACACAATTTTTACATACAATTTACAAACAAACAGAATAATCGTTCGTGTTGAGCCTGTATCTATTCTAAGCTATAATGAAGAAAAAGAATGCTTTAGGAGTGGTTTCTTATGAAGAAAATTCGCGACACTCAGCAGCTGGCTGCCTACGTGGAGCAGCACGATCTGCAAAATTATATGGACGCTGATATTTTAACCATGGCTTCTTTGCAGTCCTTTCAAAAAGAAGAACATTTGATCCAAACCGGAACCACTTCTGATTACCTATATTTTCTGGTGGAGGGCAGTGTCATGGTTTATTCTTATCCTTCTGATACCCAGAATATTTGTATTGATTTTGCCACACCCGCTACACCGCTGGGAGAAGCCTCCTCTTTATGGGGACTTTTGCCCAAGAGCAGCGTCAAAGCGGTGACCGATTGTCTCTGTGTTTCGATTCCTTTAAATCAATACCGCAGCACGTTGCAGCAGGATGTTCGTTTTTTGCAGAACATTTGTCAGCTGCTTAGCTATCGCTTAAATTCCGGTGTCAACCTGGCAAACTCCTTAACCGAACCAGTAGAAACTCGGCTGGCGAAGTTCATCCTGACCCATCAGGAACAGGGGAAATTTTCATTTCGCCTGACTACCTGCGCCTCCATCCTAAATGTCAGCTATCGCCACCTTTTACGAACAATCACTAATTTCCGTGATGCTCAGATTTTGGAGAAGCAGAAGAGCTATTACCTGATTCGCGATCTTAAAGCCTTAGAGGAATTAGCGGAGAATTTGAGCCATTCCCTGGGATAATCCCTCTCACAACTACAAACTCAATTACAACGAACAATTCTTATAAAAAAACACTCACCAAACCAATGAAACGCCAACATTCATTGGTTTTTTCAATTTATCCTCCTAATTCAGCTAGTTTTCATCAAAAATAGTTTCTTTTAAATAATTATTATTCATTTTTTTACTAAGGGATAGAACTTTTTTGACAATGAATCTTACGTTTCAATTCGTTATAATTACAAAGATGGGTATTGTTTTCTCTATTACAACTGTTTAGATTAACTGTTTTTCCCTATTGCGATTAAAATAACAATTGTTTCTTTGCAAAACTCAGGGTTTTTTAATTATTACTAGATAATAAAATGATACAATCAAGCTTCATACTATTTTGAAAGGAGCAGACTATTCACCGTGTTATCGTTAGATCGGAACATAACCGTTAAACTAGAGCTGTTGTCTATACTCAACAAACAGGATGTCCCTATTTCCTCTAATCAGTTAAGTCAGTTGCTGGAACCAATCAGTTCAGCAACTATTTTGAATTACTGCCGGGAGCTTCAGGACACTATAGATGAATTGTATACAGAAGACCAGCTTCGTTTACTGATTACTGAAACAGGTATTTGTCTTAAAAATGGTGGGACTTCCTTGATTGCATTAACTAATTTTCTTTTGACTAGCGATTTGTCCTATCAAATTATTATTGAAGTGTACAATAATAAAGAGGTAAATAGTCTTAAGTTCTGTCAAGAATACGGTACTAGCCTTTCCACCCTTCGAAGAAAGATCCGAGCCCTTAACCAAGAAATTGCTCCTTATGGTTTTTATATTTCTTCTTCTGATCGAACCTTTATCAAAGGCGATGAGATCAAGCTAAGAAATTTTTTTGCAGTTTTTCTTTGGAGTATTCACCGTAAATTTAGCAGTATCCCACTAGATATGGAACTGAATCATTACATAGCACTTTCAGAAATCGTGGTGGGGAAAAATAAACGTTTGCCCCAAACCCAGACCGAACTGCTCAGCTTTTTCATTTACGCTACGGACATACGAGCGAAAAATAAAGAGAGGATTCCTTTTACTCAAGAACGCTATGAGCTTTCCCGACATTATCCCATTAAAAAAATGTCCTCTTTGGATTACTGGGAGGATTTCGATTATTTCTTTACCTATTTCAGCTTTTTCAGTTATGTCTTTATTGACATCAATGACTTAGCTTTTTTAGAACAATTGCCTCTTTCAGCAGCTGAAGAGCACTTTATGACCGTTTGGGTAGCCCTTTTTGAAAGATATTTTTTACAACTAACCGATAAGAATAGTCGTCTGCTTAAACAAATTTTAAAAAGGAACATCCTCGCAGAAAAATTCCTGCATATCGAAGATAACCTGATTCCTTTTTTTGTTTATGATGATTTAAACGGTTTTAAAGAGCAATATAAATCATTTAAAAGTACCTTTGATCTATTTTTTTCAGAATTAATTGATCGCTACCCGCAAGGAAACACCGATTTTTATTACGAATTCTGTTTCTACAACTGTTTATTCTTTGTCCCATTAGAAAAGATGCTGACTGAAATCAAGATTTTTTGTTTTACTGATTACTCTTATATTCTCGACAACATTTTTAAAAAGGCACTGCTAACCAATTTTAACGATAAATACCGCCTGATTTTTGTTGATGACTTGAACGAAGCGGACATAATCATTGAAAATTTAGGTTTTAGTGAGGATCACCTTCCGCTTGAGCCTTCAAAGGAATATCTGATAATCGAAGCTCCCTTCTCAAGTCAAAGCATCGCTGTATTAGGTGAAAAGCTGGCTGCTGTTGAAGAAAAAAAGATGCTGTGTAACCAGAGGGTTCAATGTACGTAGCTTGGCATTCAGTCCCTAAGCTTTAGCTGTCTATGATAAACACACAAAGAACGTATGGCGAAATTTGCCATACGTTCTTTGTGTTTATTTAGTACCCTTGAGTACCTTACTGAGCAGGCTCACTGACCAAAGACCAATTGATTGTGGCTTCATAGGACTCATCAACCTTTGCTTTTCCTCCTGGCACAGTAATTGTGACTTTTGTTGGGTCCCATTGGTAGGTGCTGATTTTCTTGCCAATACTATCGCTTCCTTTGTCCTTTGCCCCAAACAAGGTAGCTTCCCCGTTAGAGCCAATAGCAATTTCCTTTGCAGACATCTTGGCATTGGCACTATCGGTATCAATATCGCCAGAAAACTCAGAGTTTCTAATCTTACCTTTTGGTATAGTTAACGTTGTTCCGACAAGCGTTTCTCCTGTACTTGATTTAAATGCTTCTGGTTGACTAACTTTTACTGACCAGCCATTTATATCTGAACGATCGTCTGAAATCTGAATCCATTGCTTGGTTAATTTATTTCCTTGTTCATTCAATGGATTCTGAGCATTAAACGATGCATTATCATAAGAAAACGGTACTTTACCAAAGCTGATATTGGAAGGTGCATAATCCATTCGCAGAGAGCCTGAAGCACCCGTTCCTGGATTTTCCGTTCCTTCCGGCGGCAGATTGCCCTCTTGCGGGTTGTCTGGATCAACCGGTTTTGTCGGTCCGTTGCTTCCAATGGTGATTGTCACTGTTTTGTTTAAACCACCAATAACACCGGAATCTGCTTCAGAAACTGCCATCGTCACTAAGTACACTCCTGCAGCTTGTTTTACCGTTGAAAAATCATAGATAATTTTATCAGACAAATCAATTTTAGCACCATCCTTCAGCCTATAGGCTTCGGCTGCTATCTTTTCCTTAAGCAAATCCTTAAAAGCACTGTCGCTTAGTCCGTCAATATCCTGATTGGTTAAAGCTACGTCCAATCCGGTTAAATCTTCTGCTTTATCTAACACGTGCAGCTTGCTTGAAAAGGTTGCTTCATTTCCAGTAACATCCACAGCTATTATCGTGATATCATAGGTTCCAGCAGCTGCTAAATAGCCTGCTAATACATCTTCACCTACAGTAAAGGCCGCTGTTGGTTCCCCAACAGGATTCGAATCCGTTAGATCAGGAATGAATCGTGAAACATCTGGCATAGAAGAACCTACTGTTACGTATGGCTCTACTGGTGTACCAGTAGGAGCAGTCGTATCAGCAACTACTTTACTTGCTGTATCGGACTTCCCATTCAAGTAAGCATAAGCTTCGATGGTATTTCCAGCCACAAACGGAATATTTTCTTTTTGAGGCACTTCAAATTCAAAATGTCCATTTTCATCCGCTTGAACAGTATAATTTTCCCCCGTACTTCCATCTAAACATTCAGTTGGATCAGGAATAGTATTATTACTTTCCGGAAAAGAGCTGTACCCACCAGCAACTACCTGATCGGAAATTCGAATCAAGGCTTTTGCATTGGTCGATCCACTGATTATTCTGGAATCTTCGCTGGCTGGATTATCGACTGGCTCATTGTCAATTGTTACTTTAACATCGGGAATAAACTCAAAGGCTAAACGTTGAAAACCGTTCGTAGTACCTGTATTGTAATTATCTTTGAAATTTTGTGCTGTACCAGCAGTTGTTGAATTTCCTTGAATACTAGTCGAAGCTACCGCCGTATTAGTATAAGGAATAACCATACCAAACATTGGATTCCAATCATAATCAGGCTGAGCATCGTTTAGCGCTGTGCCCGATCGTTTCCAAGCTTTAACTCTTTGAATATCCACCAAGAAGTTTCCGTTCATATTAATTAAAGCACTGGTCGCAGCGGGCTCTTTAGTAAAACCAAAGTCGACTAATTTAGCATCTGTAAATTGGAAGGATGAATTTGTTCCAATAGTAAAGATATAACGAGCACGATCAGCGGACAGCTGAAAATTTCCTAGACGCTGAACAGTAAATTCAGCATAGCTTCCCACAGATACGACATCATTGTCAGAATTGGTTCGGCCTAATGAATTTACATTTAAGGTCGAATCAGTCCCAACAATAAAACCAGTTCTCCTGCTGGCACTCCCATTTCCAAGCGTGATGATACTATTTTGATACCCCACAGCTTGAATATCTAAGCTTGAGCCGGTATCGATAGACATCTTTGCAAACTCACCAATATTCAAAATCGGATTCGTCCCCGTCCCAGTACTAGTCATATTTAAAATCATTTGACTATGATCAGACATGTTAAACGCTGGATAGTTAGTCGTATAACGGTTTAGACTTAACGCAGTAGCTCCTGCAGCGGCATCCGTTATATCCATCTCAATAGTGCTTCCATTTATTAAGTTGAACGTACCTGAACGTCTAAAATGTATAATCCCATTCGTACCAGAATGCGAATCCTTATTAACCTTCATCTTCGCACCGTTCTCCATAGTAAAGGTACTTCCAGTGGCATCAAACCAGACAACTCCCATATCATTACGTGTGCCATCTCCAGGATCCGTATACGTATAGTCTATTTCTGAATTTTTTTTCATAATAAAACTCGATTGATCACGGGCACTAATCCCGTAGGCGGATGATCCCTCATATGTCCCCCCCGCCTGCCTGCCGGCAATCAAGTTTAATTTGGCATTTTCATAAATGACGACTTCCCCAGCAGCAGTCAAATCAATATTCGCACCATTGTAGGTTTCTAATGTGGTAACCGAATCTGCTAAAAACTCAATATTGGAAGATTCAAAGTTCTGTTGTCTATTGTATTGCGTAGTAACACTGGTCCCATCAATTGGTGAAATGTAGGATGTTTTGTCGAAACGACTGATAAAATCTCCCGAGATTTGTACGGGCATTCCTTGTGAACTCAATACCTGTGATCCATAGTCATTTACGTTATGGAATTTTTGAATGGAGCCTCCACCAGTTGCTCGAACTGCACCATAGTAATTCCCATGATACATGTTTAGATTTTGAACCGTTACATCGGCAGTTCCGGTAATATTCGCTCTGTAAGTTTTAAAGTCGATCAGCATACCGTTTCCTTCAATAATAATTGGCCGTGTTTTACTGCCTGCTCCCGAGACATTTCCACTTAAGGCAAATGATTTTGCTATGCTGATTCCTTTAATCGAAGTGTTGCCTAATGCTTTATTAAATTCGGTTTCCGACCTCACCAAGGCTATTTCACTTTCAGCTAAGCTGTGCAAATCGGTTTCTACCGACTGATAGGCAGCGGTTATGCCATTTACAGGTAAATGCGGGTAACTATACTGAGCTAGATATTGAGCTACCGTCAAATCATCTGGTAAATCCGGAGAAACTACCATTCCGTTTTCTAAATTGGCAAATGCCGTATTTTGACGCTTTTCTGGTACTTCAGCTTCCACTGGCGTTTGGGATTCTGAAGTCTCCATTTTTGCTTCTGGTAATTCACTGTCTGCAGCAGTTTCCTTTTTACTGTTATCTGTTTCTTTAATCTGAGGAAGCAGCGTGAGCTCATTCGAATATAACGCCGGCTCCTCGCCTTTTCTTATTACTTGAAGAATTGTTTTACTCTCCAGCTTTTCAGTATCTACTTCCAGATACACCACTGCCTCGGTCGCTTTTTTGTCTAAAAATTGAAAGCTTACCTGATCGGCTTGATCCTCAATAGAAACTTTTGAAGGAGAAGACTGATACGTCACTCCCTCTGGCAAAAGAAACGCATAGTGAGGGTCTTCTAACCATGTATCTTCTGTTGTTACTGTTTGATCTTCGATAGTCACCTCAATTTGCTGGGTTTTCTCAGTCAAATTGACATTATCTCTTCCGTCGACACTAATTTTTAGTGGTGATTCAGTGAAATCAAGAGCGGTTTGCGCAAAAGCCGGTACACTTAAGATGAGTGATTGCATACACAAAAAAAGCACACCAAGAAAACTAATCCATTTTTTCACATCTTTTCACCCACCCTGTTTTGTTGTCTTATTTTTAGCAGCAATAGACCAATTAGCAACAGCAAAAGCCCCAATACACTAAGCTGTTTGTTAACACTATCGTTGGTTTTAGGGAAATTCTTGACTGCGCCATTTCCCTGCTGACCTGCTCTATATTGAGCACTTTGATTCACTAATGTCGACTCTCCTTGCGGGCCGCTAGGAATATTGGGCTCCGGCTGTTCTTGATCTCCCCAGCCGCTTAACACAACTGAACCTTTCGTTGTCGCAATAGATTCTTCTGCATGAACCTTTGTGGGAGCCGCTAGTAAGAGACTCGCGATAAGTGACAGACCGAGAAACAAAGAAAATAGTTGCTTCATATGCTTTCCTTTCTACGATCCCCGCTTCTTATCCTTATTTCTTTTAACAAGTATAAAGATGAGAATCACAATAATTACAATCCCAAGTCCAATCAATACATAAATCCACCAAGGAGTCGGCGCTTGGGCATCGTTAATTGCCTCTTGGTTCATTTTTTTGGCTTCATCAGAAGTGATCGTAAAATCCTGATCCCATGCCCACCTTTTCTTATCCCACTTAGGATCTGTTGTCTCAGCAGTTAGTCTTAAGGTATAATCGCCAGCCTTCATCTGACTTTCATTTAGAAAAATAGGAAAAGGAAAAGTAGAATTTGGCGCCATGATCATCTTTTCCGCACTATTTTCAAACAGTACATCGTAACTGCCCTTTTTCATCACTTTTCCAGTGATAGTCAAATTGGAAACAATCGCTGGGCGATCGTTTTGAACATTTGCATTGATTACTTTTCGGTAATTATTTAAGCCTGTAGTTACATTGATTAAATTAAGATTTGGATCATCGATTTCTTTTTCAACCGTAAGCTTGACTGCCATGGCATAGCTGTACTTATTTTTTATGACAATCCCTTGATCCTCATCCTTTGATTCTGCCTGTCCCATTTTTTCAAAATACCAAGAACCTAATATGACACCTTCTTCTGCTGAATCTGGAACTCTGATGATCGTACTGATCGTCTTTTCACTTTTAGGTGGCAGTGTCGTTTTTACATCAGAAGCCGCAATTTCAGCAATCTGGGAAAAAGGATGCTTCAAGCTCGGATCTTTTTCGTCTTGTTCAGTGGTATAGCTAATTTCCCCATTTTTATTAGTTGAAGCACTGAATAGCTTAGACTCGATCGTAATTTCTTCATCGGAAGGGTTGACCAGCTTTGCTTGAATTGTCCGCTCTTCTCCAGGCTTCACCAGTAAATCGTAAAACGAACTGCTGTCGCTAACTTCATCTCCTGGATCTACCTTTTGAACACTATAACCAATCCCCGCATTCACTTGATTAGAAGTCTCTTCAGCAACAGCGTGCTTAGCTCCCACGGTCATTGGCAAAGCCAACAATCCAAGCAGTACTAATTTCTTTTTCCATCCGACCATTTTTTCTCATCCTTTAAAATTGATTTATACCATAGGAGTTGCACTCAACACCCAATTAATAGTTGAGGTGAATGTCCCTTTTTTAGCTGCTCCTGCTGGAATATGCAGCAATTCTTCAGAAGAATCCCAGCTATACGTAGTTGTTCCTTTACCGACTAAATTGTTCAGGTCATCTACTGCGCCTACTAAAGTTGATTCATTTTTTCCAATTTCATGCATATTTGCGAATTCTATGTTGGGTGTTGCATCCGCCACAGTGATACTGCTGTCTACTACTGTCGGATCAGCTGCTAAGGTATTTTTCGCTTCACCTTCAGGAATATACAGCTGTGAACCAGTTAACTCTTTACTTTCATCTGAAAACTCTGTTCTAGACACCACAATAGACCAGCCACCTAGGCTGTCGCGGTTGTCTGTAATCTGTAAATAGTGGGTACCCGTTTTTTGTGATTCGTAAGTTCCGCCATTCATATCAATCTTTTGGATACCAAAATCGAAATAGCTTGGATAAACATCTAGAGATAAAGGTCCCCTTGTCCCTGTTTCCTCATTATTGCCATCTGGTAAGTTGGGATTAGGCTTTGTTGGATCAGTTGGGTCTTTTGGCCATGTAGGGTTATCATTATCTTCGAACTCAATTGATGCTCTACCTTGAGCTGGATCTGCACTTGATCCTAATCCTGCAGCATGGCTCACGGCAGAACCAGCAGATAAACTTAAGGCTGCTAAAAATACTGTACTTGCTACTACTTTAGTCAATTTCATAATCGTTGCTCCTCTATTATTGATAAACTTCTGCGCTTAAAACCCAATTTACAGTTGAAGTAAACGTACCCGTTTTAGCAACATTGGCTGGAATTGTTAAGCTTTCATTCGCTGCATCCCAAACATAAGTAGAAGTAGATTTACCCACTTTCGCAGTGCCATCCGCGCCAAAGACAGTTACGGCATTCCCTTCTCCTACAGGAATATCAACCGCACCAGCGTTAGACAATAATGCATCCTCTGCACTGGCATCTGGTGTATTCAATGCATTTCTAGCTGTTCCTGCTGGCAGACTGAAGGTTGAACCAGTCAATTCATAATTTTGATCATTGGCAAATTCAGTTCTAGAAACCTTGACACTCCAACCATCTGCATTATCCCGATTGTCAGTTACTTGCAAATAATGATTGCCAGTCAATTTTGAAGCATAGGTTTGCTCACTCATGCTGACTTTATGGGTATCAAAGTCAAAGGTTGAAGGATAAACATCTAAAGATAAAGGTCCTTTAGCATCTGTTTTGTCATTATTACCATCTGGCAGAGGATCTGGGTTAGGTTTTGTTGGGTCAGTAGGATCTTTGGGATCCGTTGCGTCATCATTTTCTGTGAAAGTAACCGTTCCTGTTCCTTCTGCTGGATCGGCAGCTGTTCCTGTTCCTGCCGCTTGAGTAATAGATGTTCCTAAAGTTAACGCACTTAAAACTAAAACACTAAATAAAGAAATTTTTTTCATTGTTCTTTTCACCATTTTCTAAAGAATTAATTTGTTGCTTCGGCTGTTAAGATCCAAGTGACTGTATTTGTATAGTTCCCTGCTTTAGCAACTCCAGTTGGAATCGTTAACTCTACATCAGCAGATTTCCACATTGAAGTGCTGGTTGCTTTTCCGCCTTTATCTTGACTTTTAGCTTCAAAAACCGTTTGTTCTGCTAAATCAATCTTTGCATCGTAGGTTTTCAACCGTGCATCAATATCAGTCGTTGGCGTGTTCAAACTGTTGCGTGCTTCTCCTGCTGGAATATTGATAGTGGTTCCAGTTAGGACTTTTGCGCCATCTGTTAAATAAGAGTCTTGTTTTACTTTAACGGACCAACCAAAAACATCAGAATCTCGGTTATCAGTAACTTGGAGGTATTGATTTTCAATAGGCGTACCATCATCAGTCGCATCACCAACGTTTACTGCTTGATAAGTATGCTCAGTACTGTACATTTTTTGCTGACCAAAATTAAAAGCAGCAGGAGCTACATCCAAGGATAATGGTCCCTTGTTTCCGGTTAGGCTCCCCCCGTTATCTTCTGGCGCTTTGTCGGAATCACCTGGCTTTGATGGATCAAGTGGATTTACCGGACCAGTCGGTTCATCATTTTCAATTAATTCAACCTGACCAGGTGTTTTAGCCGAACTTGCTTCTGCTGCCAATACCTTTTCTCCCTGTAGTCCTAAAGCAGTACTGCACAATAATAGTGAAGCCAGCACTGCAATATTTCTTCCTTTTTTCACTGTCATTCTCCTTTACAATATATTCTCTCTTTTAATAATAATTATTCCAAGAGCACACTATTACCATACGGCTCAGACCAGTAAAAAGTCAAAATTATGGGTCTAAATCCAGTGTTCCTTTTTATCAACAGCTGATTAAAAAATTTGAACACTACGGAAATTAAAAAACTAAATATCTATTTTTAAAACTTTTAAAAACCATTTACAAAGGCATTACAGGCCGAAATTCTTTTTATAAAGAAACGACATAAATGTTTTAAAATCACATGAAAATCCTAGATTTATCAAAAGGAAATGGATTCCCTCTCCTTGCTTCCACTAGCAAAAAAATAACAACTGTATACCATAAGCATTCTACAGCAAACTATTTTTGAAAAGTTTATTAGCCGCTTAGCTATCAGTTAAATTGGGATGTCAATCTGACGAACGCCTTGACCGAACCGGTAGAAACACGACTGGCGAAGTTCATCCTGCCCCATCAGGAACAGAGAAAATTTTTGTTTCGCTTGACCACTTGCACCGCTGTCATAACTGCCAGTTATCAGTACCTTTTACGCATAATCGGATACTCAGATTTTTTGATAAGCTGAAGAGCTATTACCAGATTGGTGTTGTTCAGGTGTTGAAGTGATGGGGGAGCATTTGGGTTGTTCAATGTGGCAGGATATCAGAAACTTTATACATAAAAAGTCACCCAGAAGAAGATATCTCTTTTGGGTGACTTCGTTTACACTATTTTCTTTTTTTAAAAAGGCTTGAGTTTGATTTATAAGCTTTTTTCAAGCGTTATTTGTTCATCCAAGACCGTTTGATGAAAGTTCTCTTCCACCAAAAATCGTTTGGACTCATACAAATAGGAATACTTGTCCAATAATTTATTAAAGGATTCGACTTGCTTGGCATTAGGCTTTATAACCCGATAATCTGTTGGGTAATCAAAGTCCGGATAAGCTGCTTTCAAAGCCCCAAAGGAAACAGCCTCTTCCATCTTGGTAACGCTGATTTCCTTGTTCAAAGCATCAGCCTTTAATTGAACCCACAATGGATTTTTTATGACTGGACCAATGGCAATTACTCGATTCACCTGCTCCATTGGGAAACAAGAAGCTACCTGTTTCATCTCTAGACACAGTCCTAAAATGATTCCCAACAAAACATCTTCTCTACGAGTCTCCAGGCTAATCCCATACATCAAGCCGCGCGATCGGCCATTTTTGAAGGGAGCACCTGATCCATTTAAATGAGGAATCAAAATCACAGGGTCCTCCAATGAAATTTTATCCTGCAAATACTGCTGATATAGTTCTTGGCAATCCTTTTCAAAGGCAGCCTGATCAATGTTGAAAAATTTTTGATACCATTCAAAGGCATTTCCTCCGGTAGGCATCGAAGAAAACAGCGTATAATAGCGCGGATCGGTAAAAATCCCATTCGATAACGATTCCTGAAAGGATTTTAATTTCAAAAATGGTTGGCTGTTAATTAACAGCAATCCCTCAGTCGTCCCAGTAGAATTCAGCAAATCTTTCTCATGAATATCGATTCCCAAAGCCCCTACCATGTGATCGTGGCCTGCAATTCTTACTGATATGCTTTCTTCTTTTAATAAATCAAGCTGCCCAGTCGAAGTCCAGCCGACAATCGCTCCTGAACCAACCACCTGCGGAAAACAAATCTGCTCCTGCAGTTGAAAAATGGCTAAAATTTCTTGGGACCAGCAACGCTGCTGCAAATCAAAGCACATCGTTCGACTAGCCATCGAAAATTCCGTCATCATTTCTCCTGTCAAATAGAAACAAAACAAGTCGGGAATGTTTAACCAGGTTAAATGTTGCTCTTCAGTAAGGTCGAAATGATCCACTAACCACTTGATTTTAGGAAGACTATAATTTGTGTGGGCCGGTAATCCAGTAATTTCATAGATGCGCTGTTTTTGCTTTTCAGTCAAAGCATTCACATACTCCGATGCACGCTTGTCATACCAAGCGATTAGCGGTGTCACCACCTGTCCCTGTGAATTCACTAATACACCAGCTTCACCAACACTGGAAATATTGATCGAATCAATATCTCCAGCATTGCTTGCTACAAAAGTCGTCAAGATTTCCAACAATTGATGCCAAATTTTGTCTAAATCAAACAATTCACCAAACTGATCCTGTTGTTTACTTGTTTGAAAACTTTCACGAGAAACCAATCTACCAGTGGCGATCTCAAAAAGGGAAACTTTAGAATTAGTTGTTCCGATATCAATTGTTATGGAAAACTTTTTAGCCATTCACTGACTTCCCTTCTGCTGCTGAAGGATCTTCCACCATATGCGTTTGCTTGTAGGTAATTTTATACAACCAGAACAAAGCAATACCCACAACCGGAATTAAAATCAGAGCAAGTATGTTGCCATTAAATATTTGCATCAGCCAAAAGCGCAATGGATTTCCGCCGTCCAAGAAACTGGAAACTAAACCGCTAGAGCCTTCTGGGAAACTGAAATTAACATCTTTAGCCATTCCGGTGATAAATGGTGCAATCGCCGAAGCAATGTACAAATCGCCAATCATGATTGGAATAGTAATCAAAACAGCACGGAACACGTTTCCTTTAGTAGAAAGGACTACCATCGAAGCCATAACTGCTAGATTCGCCAAATCACCCAATGGTAATACCGTGTTTCCAGGTAAAATGAAGGCCAATACTACCGCAATAGGCGTCAATAACAAGGCTGTTGAAATAATCGCTGGATTTCCTACTGCAACTGCAATATCTAATCCGATATACAAATCATCACGATCTGGATAGCGGCTGTTTAAGAATTTTTTGATGGCTTCAGAAATTGGAAGCAAGCCTTCCATCAAGATACGGACCATCCGCGGCAAAATGAACATAACTGCTCCGATACTAATCCCTGTTGATAAAATATCTTTCAAATCATATCCTGCTGCTGCACCCAGTAATAGTCCCAAAATGGTACCAACCATCATTGGTTCGCCAAAAATCCCAAAACGTTTTTGGATACTAACCGGGTTAATATCGATTTTTCTGATTCCTGGAATCATGTCAATGATCCGATTTCCCAGCAATCCAATCGGAAAGAATGTAATAGAAGAGACGGTTGGCATCGAAATACCTTCCAGACCAAAATATTCTTCACCCATAGGAGCTGCCCAATCGGCCATTTTCAAAACAATAATCGCAATCACTGCTGATGCTAGGATTCCCAACCAGAAACTTCCTGTGCTATAATAGACAAGTGTTCCTGCAAGCGCAAAGTGCCAGTAATTCCACATGTCCACGTCAACTGTTTTTGTTTGGTTAATTGCCAGCATGATAATATTGATCAGCATGGTTAACGGAATAACAAATGGTGCAATAGGTGATCCCCAAGTAATTGCTGATAAAGGCGGCCAACCTAAGTCAACTACTGGGAGATTAATTCCTGTTTGCTCAACCATGGCTTGCGCTGCAGGACCTACATTATTGGTCAAAATATCAAAAATTGCGTAAATACCAACAAAACCAATTCCTACGGTTAAGGACGAACGCAGCGCCTTCGCTGGTTTGATTTTGAACACTAATGCTAAGATAAATAAAACTAGGGGCAGCATTACAGTTGGTCCAAACCCCAGGATATACTGTACTACATCATATAAAGTCTGCGAGATGTTTTCCATACTATTCTCCTTTTAATTGAGCATAAATTGCATTTAATACCTTCTCTTCACCCACACCTGTAATTAACGCCAAGCCATTGATCACTGGTGTTGTTAATTCATAAGGAATTTTTGTAGTTGAAACAATCAAATCTGCATCATCTGAATTTTGTTGTACAGAAGCTACATTGGTTTGAGAATAATTCACATCATTCATCCCTTTTTCATTCAAAAACTCCATTACCTTTTCCGTTACCGCGGTTGATGTTGCAATCCCTGTTGCACATACAAACAATAAATTTTTAGCCATCTTTTTTTCCTCCTAAAGTTTGATCTCTTCTCTTGCGATTTGATAAATTTCTTCTTTTGTTCCTTGTTTAATCCGTTCCAATAATTCAGCCTTTGGTAAAATGCCCATCAGCTTTTGCAGGATATTTAACTGCTTGTTTGACTGGCCCAATGCTAATAAAAAGACAATCGATACGTCAATCTTTGTATCATCCATTCCACCCATAACTTCCATTTGTATTGGGTTCTTCAGAGTAGCAATCGTTACGCGGTTGTTATGAACAAATTTGGCATCGGTATGTGGAATTGCCACGCCGATCGGTTCAGTCGGTAAACCGGTAGGAAATCCTTCTTCCCGTTTTATGACTTGTTCTGGATACTCTGCTACAACATCTTGATCTTCAATCAATGGTTGAGCAATGATGTTGATTAATTCTGGGAAATCCTTCGCCTCAACATTTACAAAAATATTTTTCGCATTGGTTAACGCTTCACTCATTGGCAAACCTCCACTGCATTCATACTCAAAATTTTGGCATACACTGTTTCAAACACCGCATCTTCTGCGTTTTGAAGGACCTTGATTAAGTTCGCTTCTTGATTATTTTCTTCATATGCTTTTCCAACGCTTTTAATATAACTTTGCCGCAAGTCGCTGGCAATGTTGATCTTGGCAACATTGAAATGGACCATTCGCTGAATGTGCTCGTCAGGGATCCCTGATCCGCCATGGATGACTAACGGTACTGGTGAAACTTCATTGATTTCTTCCAATAAAGCGAAATCAATTCGCGGTTCATCTTCTAAACCATGGACATTTCCTACTGAAATAGCCAACATGTCACAGCCCGTTCGTTCCACGAACTCTTTGACTTGGGATGGATCGGTTTTCGAATCCGCCTCGCTGACGTGATCATCTTCTTTTCCAAGAATAGCACCTAACTCAGCTTCTACCGGAATCCCATAGGCCTTGGCAAAATCGACTGCTTTTTTGGTAAAGGCAATATTTTCTTCAAAATCATAGGCGGCACCATCAATCATTACCGATGTAAAGCCAGCCCGAGTTGCCCGTTTAACATCTTCAAATTTTTTCCCATGATCCAAATGCAAGGCTACCGGTGTATCCATATCCTCAGCGTAGCGAGCAACCATATCCACGATATATTCATAACCAGCTAAACTGATATTGGTCGGTGCCACTTGGATAAAGGTGGGAATGCCACTTTCTTCAACTGCTCTTAAAATTCCCACCGTTGTTTCCAGATTCGTGGTATTAAAGGCGCCTGCGATTACTTTTCTTTCCTTGATAATGTCTAATAATGTATAACCATTTACTAACGGCATGCTTACATTTCCTCCCTTTGAAGTACCGTTCCAAGGTAGTACTTGTTCGCCTTCAGCCATACATTTCCGAATTCTACTGGCAGTCCTCCTTCTAAATAGACTAATTGTTCTAGATGCAAGACCGGTGAATCTGGGGCAACCTCTAGCTCTTTACCTCTTTTTTCTCCGACCACTCTGGCGGCATATCTGCTTTCAGAGTAAGCAATGCGTTTTCCACTGACTTCTTCCATTACCTTAAACAAGCTTTCCTTGTTGTAATCGTGGTCTTCAACTCCAGGGCATAGTTTGCTGTTGATCCTGTTTTCGATCAGCATTACTTTCTCACCTTCAACATACCGAATTCGTTTCATGTACAAATACTCTTCGCCAACTGTAATGTTCAACCTTGAAGCGATTTCTTTTGTTGCCTTACGGAATTCAGAAGTGATGACCTTCGTTTCATAAGCTAATTTTTGCCCCTCCAAGGATTCAGCGAATGAAAGCAGTCCTTTACCGAGGGAGTAAGAAATATTATCCTCAGTTACATACGTGCCTTTCCCTTGAATCTGATACAACAAACCTTCTTCTACTAGTAAATTCACTGCTTTTTTTACTGTCCCTCTGCTAACTTCCAAAGACTTCATTATTTGATTTTCAGAAGGTATTTGTTCCCCCTTTCCCCATTCTTCAGCGTAAATATTATTTCGTAAATAATCTGCTACTTGGAGATAAACTGGCTTTGAAACCTCTCTGTTAATGATCATTTGATCACCTCCGATATTCATTTTTGTTCCCATTTTAAATGTACAAGCATAACCAACAGTGTACAAGACTGTCATAGCATGTACAACCGGGTACAAGTCCATTGTAATCGGTAACATCTGAAATGTAAAGGATTTTTTTAGTTGCGGAGTTATTCAGTTCATTAAATAATCGTCTTTTATCTGGAATTTCAAACATAGCTTTTTTGAGAGCCCTTTTCCCAGTTAACCTATTAACTCTAGAAGAATCCTCTCTTGCAAAAAAAGACACTTTCAATAATCCGCGAAATTTTTTCTAGAATGTCCAGATATTGAAAAAATTTGATCCATTCTGTACGGCAGGGAGAAATTTACATAGTTAAAAAGCCACCGCAAACCAAAATAATGGTGTGCGATGACTTTTCGACTTATCATTGCTGCTTATATAATAGGATTGCTAAGGCATTTCTCTTTGGCTCACAACCTGTACCACCTCATCGATGCTGATGGGCTTGTAGTCAATCATATCTACTCCGACATTCATAGCGGTTGCGCCTAGCATATCTTTAAAATAGGCCACCCGCGTATTATGAACATGACCATATAAGTGAATGGCTCCTTGATAAAAGCCGTCCCATTCCAAAATAGGATAGTGAAACAAGACAAATCTTCTTTTATTGTATTTGAACGAATAGTAATCCTTCACCCATTCAAAAAGAGTAGAATCAAAAGCCTCATCCTTCAAATAATTTTCATGGTTTCCCTTAATCAAGTATTTTCTACCACGCAGTTTTTTTAGAATCTGATTGGCTTGTTCACCTGTTCCTCTGTAAACGAAATCACCCAAAATATAAACTTCATCCTTTGGTGACTTCACCACCTTATTCCAATTATTAATCAACTGTTTGTTCATCTCGGTGACATCCTGAAATGGGCGATCGCTAAACGTAATCACAGCTTCATGATAAAAATGCAGATCTGCAATAAAATATTTCATTTTTCCCTTCTTTCTTATTGTTGAAACAAAAAACATCCTGGCTGTTAGACAATTTCGTCGTACTGCTCTATCCATACACTACCTTATAAACAAGATTAATAGATGCTTCTTGAAAACGGTGAAGGCTTTTCCAAAAAGCATCTATCTCAAATTTCATGTGACCTTACTTTAAGGCTGCTGTAATTCAGGATATTTTCTAAGTAAATTAGCAGCAGTTTCAGCAATTTGGCTGTTCGTTGCATTGCCGGCATTGGCTGCTAATATTTCTTCATCAGGGATGGCAGCCAAAACATTTTCGTCGAAGCCTTGGTTTTGCTGCATAATTGTTCTAACCATTTCAGCTCTCTCATGATCGGTGGGCACTCCCTGCTGACTAGCAGCTTCAGTCACTGGTACTGGCTCCACCAGACTAGTATCTAAATATTCTTTAGAGACTACAATCCAGCCCTGATCCGGTTTGCTCAGGAAATACCCTGACTCTTCCAAAAATCCTTCGCTGTTAACTCTAAAGGAATCTAATGTGTCAATCTGAACCTGAGTTGCTTTAACACTAGCGTACAATAGTTTGTCTTCCTTGGTTTCTAAAACAATTTCGTATTTCGGATCTTGTAAAAGATCTATGTTTTTCCTTTTAAGCCAGATAGCTGCTACCCATTGCTTCATTTGATCCGCGGTTAGATTGCGCGTATCCACAGCTGCCTCCTTACTCGTCTCCGTAGTGCTGTCCATAGTGCTTTCCGTAGTGCTGGCTGTCGTTGACTCTTTAGAGCTTGAAGGTTTACTTGTTGACGAGACTTCTTGAGCAGCGTCCAAACTATTAGAATTGCTGCTATTTTCATCTGTATTTCTACAGCTGGTCAGTAAGAGAACAGCTGCCAAAGCCAAAGAAATTAAGGTTATTTTTCTCATATAGGAATCCTCCTGTTAATACTCTTCTTATTAATCTAAGTATTATCCTGCAAATCAATTACTTTTCTATATCTTCTATATTTTCCTGCTTCAAATCCACCTGCTTAACCACATATTTCATTACCGTTTTAAACTCTTCAATCGTAGCATTTTCTGATAACTCAAACATACTTTTATGGTACTTTTCGACAATCCGTTTGACTTCTTCCTTTTCAGACACCTGACATTTCCCTCACTTTTCACATGTATTACAAAGATAATCACTACCTCCGAATAATTCATAATTCAGATTATCTTCAGTTAAATCGTTACTCCTATTTCTTGAACAGGTTTCTCTCCACTTGCTCAAAACTATCTCTTCATTGCTATTATTATATCACTCGTTATTTGGAAGCCAAAGTGTAACTATTAATATAGCTTTTCCAATTTATTATAAATCTATTTGAAAATAGTAGCTTATTTAACATCCTCTACTATCATGTTGGGTGATGACATCGTGAAAACTCCCGATGATGTAATAACCTTCTGCTTTTTCCAATTGAGAAAACCTGATAAAACTGTCCATTGCTGGATAACTAGCAGACTTATCCTCTGACACTGGCCAAGCCGACCAATCATAAGCCACTCAGGAAGTGCTGCCATCTCAAACAACGATTGAGCTCTGGAACAGCAAGCTCTGATTTAACTAGAACTCCGGCCCAAATCTCCACGTGGTTGCCGGTTCCAGATGTATTCCCACAAAAACTTTAGGTTTCAATCTGCTACGTTTCAGGAGGCAAGGCAATTGAAGTATAGGCTTTTTTGATTTTTTGAGCTCTGGCATCGTTTATTGCGGGACCAAACAACAGAAAGCTCACAAAATAATGAGCGTGTTGAAGAAAACTCGAAAGCTAATACTTCAGAGCAGACAACTAAGCCGAAGAAGAAAAAGAAGAAAAAGACCGGTAAGCAACCAACCGATCACATGTCCAACTGAAAAATTTAACTGCCTCCGGTAAAAAATCAAAAAATGAGAAAGACTTGAAGATAGAAAAGGCCCTGCGAAAGGGTTCCGGCAAGAAAAAGAATCGCAAGCGGAATAGACGGAAGTAAGATTTTCTTAGCAACAAAAAAGCCAATGAATCCCTTTGGTTGGGCATTCATTGACTAAAAACTAGGCTTATTTGTGGAACTTCAAATTCGGGTAGTTTTTGATGATTCGGCTTAAATTGTGATGCTTCAGCTGCTTCGGTCTGCTTTCCAACAGCTTCAGCACCTTGTTTCGACTGGCAGAAGACTTGTGATTGGTTACTAAATGCTTCAAACGAAACTCTTTGATTGCGGCATTTTCTGGATCAGAAGTATCCACCACAGCTTCCACTTCTTTTTTCGTCGTAAGGGTGAAAAACAGTGTCGAAAGGACATCGCTGGCAACTAAAGCAGCCAAGATAATTGGTCCCAGGTGGTTGGTAGCTGTAATAAAATCATGAATCATCTCTTGAATCATGGGGTTAATAATTTTAATCAGCAATAAGCAGCCGACACCCCAAAACAGGGAGACTGGCACAGCCACTCGACCTTCAATATTCAGCGGGACATGGGTATAATCCCACAGCTTCATATTGAACAGCTTTTCTAAAAGCCAGCTGGTGACAAATTCGATGATGGTCACAATCACCACAATATTAAAGTACAGGTTGAGTAATGTACCGGCATTGCTGGGAACCAGCAGCAGCACAGCAGAAACACCAAAGCCGTAAACTGGGCAATAAGGCCCTAGTAAAAAGCCGCGATAAACAAAATGCCGGGCTTTAATCGAACAGTAAATACTTTCCCATAACCAGCCGATGAAGGAATAGACAATAAACGTCATAAATAATTTATCCAAAAAATGCACCTCTCTTATACAGTTAGTATAACAAAAATGCATCTTTTAGAAAAAAGTTCTAATGTTTTGACTAAAAACGAGAATTTTTACTGTTTATTTGACTTGCTCACGATTGTCGCAAAGTCCTAAGCATTCAATGACACGGCTGCTCGTAAAGCTAACTGGTAGGTTTCAAAGCCAAAGCCGCACATTACACCCGCTGCCTTTTCTGAGAATACTGAATGATGACGGAATTCTTCCCGGGCATGCACGTTGGACATATGCATTTCAATAAACGGTACCTCTAAAATTTCTAGAGCATCGCGAATTGCATAGCTATAGTGGGTCCAGGCTCCAGCATTGATGATTACGGCATCAACCTTGTCTTTGTAGCCTTGGTGGATCCGCTCAACCATTTTGCCCTCGTCATTGGTTTGAAAATGTTCTACTTGGACACCCAGCTCTTTGGCTAGGTTCGCCATGTTTTGATTAATTTCATCTAACGTTACGGTTCCATAGTGCTTAGGATTCCGATGGCCAAACATGTTGTGATTTACACCATGCAGCATTAAAATCTTTTTCATGCTTTTTCTCCTTCAATCGTTATTGCCAAGGGGCTACTTGTAAAGCTTCTTCGACAGTTCCTGTTTTTGCCTGCAGAATTTCCAGACATAATCCGTCTGGCAGCTCTAGCCAATTGTCGCCTTGAGGCATTGGTTTTACATCATAGGTACGAATTTTTTCTAACGCTGCTTGCTGATCTTCGGCCATAATACCTAAATGTCCCAGTTTGCCAGCAGGATGCTTTTCAGGAACTTCAATTAGTTGAATACCGCCATACAGCCACACCTGTCTGGGTTGTCCGGCTTCTTCTTTACGCATGCGTTCGGTGAAGTTCAGAGTATTCGCAAAAAATTCAATGTACCAATCGATATCAGTGACGTAAACGGCCACGTGTTCAATATATGCTTTATTCATGGAAGCCGCCCTCGTTTCTCACTTCAATTCCTTTGACACAAGCAGTTAATGCCTGATTAAATGGCGTTGGAATGTTCATTTTTTTACCCCAGCGCACAACTGCACCATTGATAAAATCAATTTCAGATTTTTGTTTCTTTTCAAGACTTTGTAAAATGGATGTCTTGAAGCCATAGGGCAAGCCGACTGCTGACTTTTCCCAAACTATTCGCGGATCTTCTGTCGAAAGCATAATGTTGTTGGCTTTAGCCACCGCGACTGCTTCTTCAATTGCCGCAAAGGCAGTTTGTTCGATTTCAGGTACTTGGTAAAGATCGCCATAAGGCAGACCTGTAATACCAGCTACCGCACCTGTGGCCACATTAATCAGCAATTTGTCCCAAATCATGCCTTTGATATTTTCACTGATTTTAGTAATGATGCCGCCATCGTTAAATTCAGCTGCAATCTTTTGGATACGTTCCGTTTGCTGGCCATCCATCTCGCCGATGCAGATTTCTTTGCCTACCACACCTGGAATGACTTTGCCGGGAGCAACTAATACGCCGCCGACATAAGCTTTTCCGCCGATGATTTTGTCACTGCCGACTTGTTGTTCAATAATTTCTTCATTGCCCAAACCGTTTTGCAGCGAGAGAACGACCGTTTTTTCTCCGATTAAAGGAGCCGCCTGCTTGATGGCTGCTTCTGTGGCGAAGGATTTCACCAGAACCACCACGATATCCATTTCTCCTAAAGCAGAAGGATCGGTCACAGCTTTAATTGGAATGCTGATTTCCTGATCGTCTTCAAGAAAGATTAAACCGTGCTGATTGATTTGATCTACGTGCTCCTGCCATTGATCAACAAGATAAACTTCTTTACCATTTCTGGCTAAGGTTCCGCCAATCGAACTACCTAAGGCTCCTGCACCTAAGAAACAAATTCTCATCGATCCATCTCCTCTTCAGGAATAAACTTTAGAATGTGCATCGCATAAACACAAATTTGATCGTGCTGATTAAAAATCTCCACATCCGCATAGGTTTTCATTGCTTCCGTATCGACTTCCTTGACGGTATATTTCGCTGTCACTGTATCACCGAAAAAGACTGGTTTGATGAAGCGTAATTTATCATAGCCGTAAGAAACACTTGGAATATCCGCATTAGCCTGCTGCTGAATCATCGTTGACGCAGTACACCCAAAGGAGAAGGTCAGCACGCCATGCACGATTCTTTCTTTGTAAGGAGTAGTTTTCATAAATTCCGCGTTCATATGCATTTGGCTGAAATCACCAGTAATCCCTGCATACATGTAAACATCTGACTCGCTAATGGTTTTAGTGTAAGAATACGTATCTCCGACTTTCAATGGTAGTTCTGTCATTTTATTTTCCTCCTAATTGGTTGTTTAGCCATTCTTCTTGAATTCCCATAACACTTGGATTAAATAGGCGCTCGTCCATCACCTGCAGATTTTCCGCAACGTTTGGTCGGAAAGCCATTTGCTGCATAATATCTTTTTCAAGATCTACTCCTGGAGCAATCTCGATCAGCTCTAAGCCCTTTTCAGTTAATTTGAAGACAGCCCGTTCAGTCACATAATAGACTTCCTGTCCCCGAGCAATCGCGTCCGTTCCGTTAAAGGTAATCTCTGGCACTTCTTCAATAAACTTCTTGAAGCGGCCTTCCTGTTGAATCTCAATTTTTTCTTCATTAATTTCGGTTTTTAAACCGCCAGCCGTTAACGTACCGCAGAAAACGACCTTTTGAGTATTTTGACAAATATCAACAAAGCCGCCAGTACCGACAATTTTGCCGTTGAAGCGGTGCACGTTAACATTTCCTTTGGCGTCCACTTCGGCGAAGCTTAAGAAGCAGACATTCAGACCGCCACCGTCATAAAAATCAAATTGAGCCGGCATTTCCATCAGAGCCCGACTATTCAAGGTCGCTCCAAAGAAAATTCCTTGGGCTGATTCGCCGCCAACCGCTCCGGTTTCAACGGTTAAAACGAATTCGTCTTGTAAGCCTTCTTCTCGAGCAATGATCCCGATACCATCTGCAATTCCGACACCGACATTCCCGACATTACCAGAGGAAATTTCAAACAAGGCCCGGCGCCCGATCACTTTTCGCTGGTTCAAAGGAATCAATTCCGTTGAGTCGGTACAAGCCGTATAATCACCCGATAAGAAACGATTCACGCCGCCGCTGTACAATTGAGTTTGATTTTCATCCACTACTATTGCATCAACATAATAACCAGGGATCTTCACTTGGCGCGGATGCAGGGTACCAGCTTTTACAACCTTCTGGACTTGGACAATCACCTTTCCGCCGTTGTTGTGAGCCGCTTGGGCTAACACCAAGGCATCAGCATAGATGATTTCGTCCTCCATTGAGATGTAGCCTTCGCTGTCTGCGGTAGTTCCGCGAATAATCGCGACATCAATCGGAGTCGTTTTATAGAATAAATATTCCTTGCCGTCGATTGTGTCTTTTTTCACTAAATCTTCCGTAGTTCGTTCATTTAGCTTGCCGCCAGCCTGGTCTGGATCAATAAAGGTTCCTAAACCGACATGGGTATAAATCCCCGGTTGTTTAGAAATCGCTGCTCTGGTTAAATGACAAATGACTCCTTGAGGAAAATTGTACGCCTCAATCTCATTTCGTTCCGCCATTTCCGCAAGTCTAGGAGACTGAGCCCAATGACCGCCAATGATTCGTTTTACCATGCCCGACTGAGCCAGTGGAGACATTCCTCGATCGTTTCGATCGCCTAACCCTGTGGTATGAATCAAGGTTAAATCTTGCGGATGCTGCTCTTTTTTAAACCGCTCTGCCAAAGATGTGATAACTGTCGTTGGTTCTGTAATTCCACCACCAGCACCACAGAATCCGACAACAGCGCCATCTTTAACTAACTGAGCAGCTGCTTCTGCTGTCATAATCTTTGATTTGCTTGCTTTACCCAACCTGTTTCCTCCTTATGAATCTGAATTTTACACCGTATACTCTTCTACTAAGCAACTCGTAACTTCATTCGACTGCCAAAAGTAGAACTAGCATCCTTTTTCTTAATCATAAGCGAGCGTTTTCATATAATCCAATAGCATTTTTTCTAATTTTAATAACTTGAGGTTATCGTTTGAGTTATACTAAGGGAGAGGGGGGAAATTTGATGAATATCCAACAGCTGCACTATTTTTTACATTTAGCAGAGACCCAAAATATGCAGCAGACCGCCGAGGATCTCTTTGTCAGCCAGCCGGCGTTAAGCAAGGCGATTACTAATTTGGAAAAAGAGCTGGAGGTTAAGCTGTTTGACCGTATTGGCCGCAGACTTCAGCTGAATAAATATGGTGAGCTTTTTCAGAAAAGGGCCTATCGTTCGTTAAATGAACTTGAGGTAGGAAAAGAAGAAATTTATGCCCTTACTAATGCGTTAAGCGGACGAATTGATTTAGGCTTTGTTTATTCCTTGGGTCCCATTTTTATTCCTAATCTGCTGGCGGAATACTCAAAAATCAGCCATGTAAAAATTAGAGGCAACCAAACCAACACGATTAATCTGCTGTCTCAGCTGCAGGATGGTAAATTCGATGTCGTCTTTTTTACCGGCAATGAGTCTTATCCCGATATGGGACAGTTCCCTGATTTGGAGATCATTCCTTTTCATACACAGCCAGTTATTTTTGTCGTGGGGATGGAACACCCTCTGTCTAGCAAGCAAAGCTATACTATTGAGGAATTGATGCCGTATGATTTTATTACCTTTCAAAAGCCCAGCACTTTGCGACCTTTAATTGATACCTATTTTGCTTCAAAAAACCTAACGCCGAAAATGACGTACGAAGTATTGGATGACCTGACCCTGCTCAGCTTCGCCAGCAAAAATCTGGGCATCGGCATTTTCCCTAAATCAAGCATTCTAAATAACTTTGGGATTAAAGAAATCAGGGTCAACGAACCCTTTCTTTCCCAAACGATTTATCTGGCGCAAAACCCTCTACGTTATAAATCACCGGCTGTTAAACGGTTTATCGAGTATGTAACTTCGCAAAAGGCGACCTTATTGAAGCAAGTATAATAAAAAGCATCAAGCAGACTCATCCTGAGATAAAGCTGTTTGATGCTTTTCGTTTAATTGAGAGGATTACTTAACCCTTCTTTACTAAAAGATTCCTTTCAGCTGGTAATTTCGCCAGGAACCAAATTCTGTAATTTCATGCATCTCAGCTTCATCTATCTGCTGACAAATAAAGCCTAGTACTACTTCCCCGTCCTCTAACTCCACCTGACCAATGCCAAGCGGGTAAGGAATGGTTTGAATAAAGCTGCTTAACGTCTCATTAGGGATCTGCCAAACTTCGACTTCAATTTTGCACTGTGGTCTTCACATTTGACTAAGGCTGGTTTGCGAACTTCCGTTTTCACTTCATATAGACGATAGCTGTTTGCCGTTTTGGCTTCTCCGTAAAATTCTGCACCGTGAGCAAGCAAATCTTTTTCAAGTGGAAAACCGCGCATATGCAGACCACAAACCACTAATTTAGTTTTTTGCTGCGCTTTTTCAATTGCTGCCGCATAGCTTTTCAACAAGCTTTCTTCTTCTGGAACAGAGAACAAGGTAATTCCAAAAGGCAGCTTGCTGTCGACAGGAGACGGCAGGGCAATGGCACTCAAATTTAACAAATTGCAATGGTTGGTATATAGCCCCATTTGACTATTGGTAAAAATCGGATCAGCCATTACCTGATCAATCCGCCAGGTTCCTGTACAGGTAGGCAGCAGCAGTAAACTTCCCCGCAGCTGATGCTTCACTTTCGCTTCAACCTGCTGGCAAAAGTGCTGTGCTTCAAATAATTGCTTGGCTGAATAGTCGGTCTGTTGCGCTTGCTTTAAGATCGTTGCCAATGGACCAATAATCGCCTCCGGGTGCTGGCTGGCAAAATCGCCAATTGCTACCTCTCTTTCAACCACGAATGGTCCTTCATACAAGGAGCGGGCAACCTGCTGAATTTCCGCCATCGAAATAAGCTCAACCTCTGCATTTTCTTTAAAGTAAGTCACTGTCTGCTTCCAAGATAGCTCATACAGCTTGGCAAAAGGTCCGAAAAACTCCAGCTGATCCGGCAAAAAAACTTTTTGCGGGGCATTTGACTCCCCTGCTTTAGTAGTTAAAGAAGCAAGCTGCTGGTCAATTAGCTGAATATCTTCGATTGTATTGCCAAAAACTGAAACACAATCCAACGATTCACAGGCTGGCACTACCCCTTTAGTTGAGTAGCTGTCGAGTGCTGCCTTGTACCCAATGATATTGTTCAACGCCGCCGGTACCCGACCTGAGCCTGCCGTATCGGTCCCCAACGAAAAGCAAACCTGTCCTAAAGCGACCGCCACGGCCGAGCCTGAGCTGGAGCCGCCGCTGATCAGCTCGGGATTAAGGGCATTTTTTGTAGCACCGTGAGGGGATCGTGTCCCCACTAATCCAGTAGCGAATTGATCCATATTGGTTTTGCCGATAGGAATGGCGCCAGCCTGAATCAGCTGCTGAACCACCACAGCTGACTCTTCTGGGATGTAAGAAAACGCTGGACAGGCTGCCGTTGTCGGTACCTTTGCCAAATCAATATTGTCCTTGATGGCAAAGGGAATTCCCCACAAGGGTTTGTTTTGAGGGCCAGCAGCTTCCAACTCTTTTACGTAGGTCATGATTTCCGCTTTGTCCAGCACATGCAGCCAGATGTTGTAATCGGCAAACTCCTCGATGCGGACAAGAAGCTGATCGATGACTTCTTCAATAGTAAATGCCTGACGACGATAGCCCTCCTGCAGGTGTCGAATGGTCAATTTTTCCATCTGCTAGACCTCCTCAATAAAGGCTAGGGATTCACCTGAACGTAAAATATCCCCCTGCTTAATCAAAATTTCCGAAATTTTTCCATCACAAGGAGCATGATAAGCGATCTCTGTTTTCATACTTTCGGTGACAATCATAGGTTCCCCGCTTTTCACGTAATCCCCCTTGCCGACTAAGATTTTCCAGACGCTGCCTGGGATGGCACACTTCAAGACTTCATTGTTTTCCGGTATCGCCCGTTCAGCTGCGGGAGCTTCATCCATGGTTTCCGGTACGAATTCCAGCAAGCCTTTTTTCCGCCAATCTTCCCGTTCAGCTTCAAAGGCCGTTTGCTGGCGTTTTTTCACCTGTTCGATTTCTTCCTGGTGCTCTGACAGCTGCTGTAAATATTCTTTAATAGAAAACTCAGTCTCTTCAATTTCCAGCTGATAGTTTCCTTGTACAAAATCCTTGCGATATTGCAGCAATTCTTCTGGGGAAACTAGGAAAAACTGCAGCTGATCGAAATAATCCAGCAACCAAGGCTTCGCTTTACTAAAATAATCGGTTTCCTTTTGCAGATTCCACATTTGAATCGTCCGGCCAAACAGCTGATAGCCCCCAGGTCCTTCCATACCATATACACATAGATAAGCACCGCCGATTCCTACCGCGTTTTCCGGTGTCCAGGTTCGAGCTGGATTGTATTTAGTAGTAACCAACCGATGAATTGGATTGATCGGTACTGCCACTGGAGCACCTAAATACACATCGCCTAACCCTAAAACCATATACTTCGCTGATAGAATCGTGTCCTGTACCGTCGTCTTATTTTTAAGTCCATTAATGCGGCGGATAAACTCAATATTATCTGGACACCAAGGAGCATCCGGCCGTACATTGCCTTGATAACGTTCCATCGCCTTAACCGCTTGAGGATCATTCCAGGAAAGAGGCAGCTTCACCACTCTTGAAGGAAAGACAGCATTTTCCAGATCTGGCAATTGGTTATCCATAGCCACTACTTTATTCAGTACGGATCTTAACGACATTTTCTTTGTATTCACCTGGATTTGTAAACTGCGGATTCCAGGCGTCAAATTGACGATTGGCAGATCGCTGGCAGTAAGCTCCCGATACAAGGCGTGAATCCGAACCCGCAGAATAAAGTCCAGCTCCATCTCGCCATATTCCAAAAGCAAGTATTGATCGCCTGACAAACGAATCGTCAGCTCGATACCCTCAGCATTTTGACCTTGATAAAAAATGGGGTAATTAGGCTGCTTCACCAACGTTTTGGTTTGATCCTGCTTCCGATTACGATAAAGCTGGGTTAACACTTCGCTGGTCAATGGTCGGGCCAACAGCTTATCTTGTTCAGCATTCATTAGATTAGCAGTCTCAAGATCCACTAGACGGAACTGTAAAGTATCCCCTGGTTTTAGCTGCCCTAGTTTCCATAAATCACTAGTAATAACCGTCGCCGGACAAACAAACCCGCCGAGACTAGGACCATCTGGACCTAAAATGATCGGCATGTCACCAGTAAAATCGACTGTCCCTACCGCATACGCATTATCGTGAATATTGGAAGGATGTAAACCAGCTTCGCCGCCATCTTCCCGCGCCCATTTTGGCGTTGGTCCAATCAGACGAACCCCGGTTCGGGAGCTGTTGAAATGCACCTCCCATTTGGTCTCGCAGCATTCCTTCAAGAAGCTGGGATCAAGAAATTCTGGTGTACAATGAGGACCTGGTGTCACATGAAGCAGCCAGTTTTGCTCGGTCCGCGCTAATTGGAAAGGCTGTTCCAGTGAAACAGAACTCTTAGCCGATGCTTTCAGCGGATGCAGCACATCGCCGGTTTGAAGTGCCCGGCCATTTTTTCCACCAAAGTTTCCTAGAGTAAAACAAGAGGCACTGCCTAACACCTTCGCTGCACTGAAGCCATTTTTGACTGCTAAATAACTGCGCATGCCGTTCACTGATTCGCCAAAGCTCAACACTTGACCGGCCTCAGCTTGGATAACCTGATACATGGGAATCGGCTGTCCGTCTAATTCGGGCTGTAGATCAGCACCAGTTAAAGCAAATTCCAGTGAACCACGGAACAGCCATTTGCCGCCGGAAAGTGTCAGCTCAATTACTGGAGCCTCTTCAGCATTGCCCAGCAGCTTATTAGCCAATCGGCCAGACAAGGTGTCCATTGAACCAGATGGCGGAACACCCACTCCCCAATAGCCTACTCGGCCAGGGTAATCCTGCAGCGTACTATTTAGACCACCATCCAACACCTCAATGGCTGGAACTTCAATCGTCAGCTTTTCCAAAGTCTTCGTCGTAATATCTCCAACAATAACCTGCGGCTGCTTCAATACTTCCTGTAAAAAGTACAAATTGGTTTCGAGTCCATAAAGCTGCGTTTCCTCCAGGCTGACAGCTAATTTAGACAAGGCTACTTGGCGTGTCTCGCCTTTAGTAATGATCTTTGCCAGCATCGGATCATAAAATGAACTGATCTCCAGCTGATCAGAAATAAAGGTTTCGATTCGGGCTTGCGAGCTCCAGCTCACTTCATCTACTTTACCTAAGCTAGGACGAAAATGATGATAAAAATCCTCGGCATAAATCCGAGCTTCCAGACTGACACCTTGCGGCTGCAGCTGAATGTCTCCCAGCTCTGGGAATTCATTTGCTGCCTCTTTAATCATCCATTCCACTAAATCGATTTGGAAAACTTCCTCGGTAATACCGTGCTCCACCTGTAACCGAGTATTTACCTCTAAAAAGTAAAAATTCTCTGTAGCGGTATCGTACAAAAATTCCACCGTTCCCGCACTGCGATAGCCCACCGCCTGACCTAACTGCTTCGCTGCCTGATGCAGCGCCTGACGAATCGCTTCCGAAATGCCAAAGGCCGGACATTCTTCAATGACCTTTTGATTCCGTCGTTGCAGGGAACAATCCCGTTCGCCAACCGTAACCAAATCACCAGCGGCGTTCCCAAAAATCTGCACCTCGATATGGCGGGCATTTTCTACATACTTTTCTAAAAAGACACCGCCGTTGCCAAAATTGGCCTCTGCCTGATTAACCACCGAATCATAAGAAGCTAAGAGCTCTGCCTGATCCTGACAGATCTTCACCCCGATTCCGCCTCCACCTGCGGTACTTTTCAGCATAATCGGATATTCCATCGTGTCAGCCGCTTTCTTCACCTGCCACTTGTGATTCAATAATTCAGTTCCCTCAATCATCGGGACCCCGGCTTTTTGGGCATACTCTCGAGCTAAATGCTTCATCCCAAATTCGCGAATATGCTGACTCTCTGGACCAATGAACACAATTCCATTGGCGTTACATTGCTCCACAAAATCGGCATTTTCACTTAAAAAACCATACCCCGGAATAATCGCTTCAGCCTGACAATTTTGGGCAATCATCAGCAGCTGCTGCGTATCCAAATAGGTTTCATTGACTGTTTGTCCTTCCAGCAAATAGCTTTCATCGGCTAATTCTACGTGCAGACTTTTTTCATCTGCTTGGGCGTAAACCGCCACAGCAGTAATCTTCATTTTTTTCAAGGTGCGAATAATCCGAACCGCAATGGTGCCGCGATTGGCAATAAGTACTTTTTTAAACATCTGCTCACCCTTTCATTTGGTTTTCGGCCAAGGTATTTTCAAAGGCCCGGGTATTTTCCCCACATTTAGTCACCACTGGGTCCAATAAATCAGCGGCCTCGCCTTGATAAATTTCCACTAAAACCTCGTCCTGCGAGTAATCCTTTGCTGGATTCAAGGGATGTGGTGTATTGGACAGGATCAGCAACACTGGTGCATCGGTTCGCAGGATCACTTCTTTGTCTAATGTGTTTTCTGGTTGATAGGTCAGCTGACCACCATCAGAGGCAGTAACTTTAGAGAATAAATTGACGACCGAAGCGAGATCACAGCGGCCTAATCCGCGACGAAACAGCTCAATTGAAAAATTATCGTAGCTGTTGCGGGTACGCTGATTGCGTTCCCTTTGATAAGTCGACTCGCCATATTGCGCTTGAATTTTCCGATGAAGGGTATGACCGCAAACCGTATCGTGCCAGCCAAAGGTATCTTTTACCATGCTTAACAGCATTTTCCCGTTGTCGCTCATTAGCAAATCATTTTCACTCAGATAAAAGGTATGCTGCGCCTTTAAAGAATCCGGCATATTATATTTTTCCTCGGGGTGTTCACCGTGATAGGCACCTAAAACTAAGTTGCAGTCTTCGCCCTTGGCGGTTAATCGAACCAGCATCCCCGCTCCGATATACTCCGACCATTTTTCTCCCAGTAATAATCGCTTCGTATAAACTAAATTCATTGATTATTCCCCCTTCCAGATCAACACATCAATCGGTGTTGGATTGTAATCATTGCATGGATTATTCAGCTGCGGACAGTTGCTGATTAGGACAATAACATCTTCCAAAGCCTCCAGCTCTACATAGAAGCCTGGACCAGAAACACCATCCTTAAAATCCAAGTTACCTGCTGGATCCACTGGCACATTCATAAAGAAATTAATATTAGGAGCCAGGTCTCGTTTAGTAAATGAATAACTCCCAGGATATCGACTCATTTGCAGCATAAAGGTATCGCGGCAGGCATGCATATGCACCTTCTCCCGTTGGTAACGAACAGTATTACTCTGACAAGAGCAGGCTCCACCGATGGTATCGTGCTGACCACAGGTATCGGCGGTGATTTTCAACATTTCTCGACCCGATTCACTCATCAAAACGGTATCAGTACTTAAATACAAGCTCCCCTGCTCCTGAATCGTCATGGTTGCACTGTAATGATCTGCTGGATCATCTGCTAAAAAGAATAAGGTATCGGCCGCCTGGTTTCCCGCCTGGTCAACAATCCGCAGCGTGTCCCCCTTTTTGATTTCTTTCATAAAGCCGTCACCGGCTAAGACTTCTTGTTGATAGTCAGAATTTTCTGACTTTTTATCACTGAATGTTGGTACAAACGCCATCTTCATTCCTCCTGGTCTTTAACTGTGTATGATCTGATCGATTCGTTTTTTGACTTCAATAAATTCAGGTTCATCCTTCAAGCCCAAACCTCGCTGATATGGCAGATAAATAGGGATGGTTTGCTTGACTTCGCCTGGTCCGGCACTCATCACCACGACCCGCTGTCCTAAAAAGGCAGCCTCTTCAATATCGTGGGTAATAAATAAAATAGTCGGCCGTTCTACTTCCCAGATTTCCCGCATCAACAGCTGCATATTGCTTTTAGTCTCTGGGTCCAAGGCGCCAAAGGGTTCGTCCATTAACAAGATTTCCGGACTGTTCGCCAGCGACCGAGCAATCGCAACCCGCTGCTTCATGCCCCCCGACAATTCCTTTGGTAGACTTTTGCGAAATTTTTCCAACCCAATGACTTCAATGTAACGATCAACAATTTCATTGATTTCGTTCTTGGGCTTTTTGCTGATCTTCAATCCAAAGGCTATGTTTTCCTCTACGGTTAGCCATGGAAACAGTGAATAGCCTTGGAACACCATCCCACGATCTGAACCTGGTCCTACCAGCTCTTGATCATTTAGTACAATTCGGCCAGAGCTGATATCCTCTAAGCCACCCAAAATCCGCAATAACGTTGATTTCCCGCAGCCGGATGGTCCTACAACACACAGAAATTCATTGTCCAATATTTCTAAATCAATATCACGTAAAGCAACTACATCACTTTTTTTCGTGGAATAGATTTTATTTACTTGTTCAAAGGATATTTTACTGTTGGCTATTTTTGCCTCTAAGCCCATCTCACCTGTGATTACTGCCATTTTCCAACCTCCTACTCTTCTACCCAGCGGAACAATTGTTTATTTAATAAGCCAAACAGTCGATCCGTGATTAAACCTAAGATCCCGATGACTAAAATCCCCATAAAAATGGACGATGTATCTAAAAAGCGTTGCGCCTTTAATATGTTGTAGCCCAAGCCTGAATTGGCAGCTACCAGCTCGGCCACTACTAAGTAGGTCCAGGCCCAGCCCATAATCATTCGCAAGCTTTCCATCAGCTTCGGCAGCATCGCCGGTAAAATCACTTTGAAAATTACCGTGGTCGACTTGCCCCCTAAAGTGTAGGCAGCATTGATTAAATTCGACGGCACACTTTTGACATTGTCTGCCACCATCGGAATCAGCTGGAATAAAATCCCCAGCAAAATCACTGCTACCTTCGCATTTTCCCCAATGCCTCCCCAAACCATAATTAAGGGTACAAAAGCCGGCACTGGCAAGTAACGGAAAAATTCCGTTAAGGGCAAAACGAAGGCTTCGATTTTCGAAAAGGAGCCAACCAATACGCCCAAAGGAACTCCAATCACAATCGCCAACAAGAATCCCTTCATAATTCGGGAAAAACTGATCCAGGTGTCCGCCGCCAACGAGCCATCCTTCACACCATTGATAAATGCTTCAATCACAGCTGCTGGTGTTGGTAAAAAAATGGGGCTGACCATGCCGCTGGTACTAACCAGCTGCCACAGTCCCAACACTAAAATAAACGCAACTGCTGCAATCAAGGAATACTTCTGCTTGGAGATCCCTTTTCTCAATCTAATTTTCGTTCCGGTTCTCGGTATCACCCGCATATCCATAGCACTGCCTCCTTGTTAAACCTATCGGTATTCATTTTTCTATGAAAAATGAGTTTGATTTTAACGCCGCATTCCATTCTACTAGCTTATTCGTAGTTCATTTTGTTCATCATTTACGATTTCTCTCGAACTTTTGTTTACTGCTAAAAGTAGAACTGGCATCCTTGTTAAACCTATCAGTATTCATTTTTCTATGAAAAATGAGTTTGATTTTAACGCCGCATTCCATTCTACTAGCTTACTCGTAGTTCATTTTGTTCGTCATTTACGATTTCTCTCGAACTTTTGTTTACTGCCAAAAGTAAACTAACTCTGTACCTAAGGTGATAAATTCTGCAAATTTATCTTTATTGTCGTACGTGTACCATCCAACTAAACAGTTCCATTATTGATTGATTTAATCAGCGAGTTATCTTTTAACCCAATAAAACTGGAAAAAGTTGGACTGGCAACTGCATCCTTGTTAAACCTCTTAGTATTTATTCAGCTTGAGTATCCGGTACTGTCAAATCTGGATTTTCTTCATACAGCTTGTCAATATAAGTAGAATCAAAAATACTTTCTGGGTCTGTTAGTTCTTTGGACACCATGCCTTGATCCAATAGGAATTTAGCAGTTTTTTCTGCTGTATATGGTAAGTAACTATAGTCCTTAGCAGCTTCATTGAAGGCCGCCTGATTGTCAGCGATTGAGAACAGCCGAGCACCTTTCATGGCAGTCGCCATTTCTTCATTACTAATATCAGCCTGCTTCGCCATAAACTCTATCGCTTCATCCGGGTTCTCCGCATAGGATTGCATTCCATCGAAGTAGGCATTGACAATTTTTTGAACGTCTCCCGAGCGCTTGTCTAACAGCTTGCCGCTAACCATCAGCGTATCAGGGATCAAACCCGGTGTTTCGGAGGAATCAAACAATAGATTAGTATCTCCTTCTGAAGCCGCATAGCTTAGTGAAGGCTCCCACAGGCTCGCCGCATCCACTTGACCCGAAATCACTGCCGGTCCAGCATTTTCGACCGTCATATTAGTTAAATCAATATCTTTTTCAGTTAAGCCTACCGTTTCTAAAGCATTCAATAGAAAGAAATGTTCAATCGTACCAATTTCGGTAGCTACGGTTTTCCCTTTCAAATCTTTAAGAGAGGCAATCTCTGATTGAGCAACAATCCCATCAGCTCCAGCTGAATTGTCGTTAACCAATACGACCTTGAAATCTACGTTGCTTAATGCAGGTGAAATCGTGTCACTTAGTGCTGCACACACTGCATCAATCTGTCCACTGTTAAAGGCTTGAAGCGAATCACTGTAGGTATTGAACCAAACTAATTCTACATCTACTTCATTTTCCTCAAAGGCACCAAAGCCCTGCACTGCATACCAGGTATACCATCCTGGAAAGGCACTAACGCCAATCTTAATAGTCTCGTCAGAAGAATTGCTATCGCTGGAACTTTCGGCTGCACCGCCCGCATTGCCGCCGCAGCCGGTAAGCAGCAGTACCAACAAACACATCATTGTCAAAAAGCTGATTAATTTTTTCATACCTTTTCCACTCCTCATTTTTTATGCCAATGCTTCGATCCCGGTTTCATTGGTTCGAATACGAATTGCTTCATCTAAAGGGGTAATAAAAATCTTCCCGTCCCCTTTGTTTCCCGTTTGATTCACCCTCAAAATCGTTTCTACCAAACGATCAACATTTTTCTCTTCAATATAGATTTCGATGATTCGTTTGCTAACGAAAGGACATCTAATGGTAGAATTCCTAACATCCGACTTATTTACAGCATAGTTTTGCTGCTCTTTGCCTCGCCCAAGTACACGATAGGTGTTCAAGGAAAAGAAATTTTGCTCCAGCAAAGCCGCCTTTGTCTCATAATATTTGTTGTCGCGAATAATCGCTGTGACTAATTTCATAGCTCCACCTCCTATAATGCTTCTACGCCGCTGCTGACGGTCACTGCTTTTTCCACTGGTAAAACAAAGATTTTGCCATCGCCAAACGATCCTTCCGCTCCCGAGCGGCAAACCTTTTGAATGATATCAATGACTTGTTTCTCATCCGTTCTTTCTACAACAATCACAATTGTTTCTTTCGGAATTTCATCATAATAAACAGTTCCCAGCTTCAAGCCTCGCTGCTTTCCCCGGCCTAACACACTATAACGAGTAGCTGAAACAAATCCTGCTGCCGCCAATTGGTTTAACACCTCATCGGCTTTTTCTGGTCGAACAACGGCTTTAATCATTTTCATACTTCTTCCATCCCTTCTAAGTAAAAAAAACGCACTGATGGACCTCTCGCACCCAGAGGCCTACCAGTGCTAAGCAATTTCCATTTGAACTATTAACCCCGGCAGGTGAATAATTCTGGATATTTTTCATTATCATATAGAATATTCAGAGAGTTTTCAATAGTTAATGTTATATTTTCTGACACGAAAGAAAATTATTTTAAAAATCCAGACAACTCGCGTCAGATCTTCTAACATTTACTGCACGCAGAAACGAAAGATACGCAAAAAAACTGTTCAGCTCTTCAACTGAACAGTTTTCTCTCTATTAAACGAGCTTGCCCTTCCAAGCAGAAGTCCCACCTAAAACATTCACTACTCGGTAACCTTTCCTACTTAAAAATTCACAAGCCATTTCAGAACGTGCGCCTGATTGGCAAATCACCTGGTATTCTTTGGCTGCATCCAGCTGCTGAAAACTTTCGTTAAGCGTACTTAAAGGCAGATTGACAGCCTCTGGAACATGCCCCATCTGATATTCATGCACTTCGCGAACATCGATGATCGGCTGCTGACTGTGGTAAAATTCATCCATTGTAATCGTTCTATACATAGTCCAGTTCCTCCGGTAAAACCGTCTTATACAGAGCAAAAGCACCGTCCAGATTTTGCACCTTGAATCCATTTTGCACCAAAATTCTTTCGGCTACATAACTGCGCAAACCGCTGTGACAGCTGACAATATACTCTTGACTCGGATCTAGTTCGCCAATTCGTCCCCGCAATTGATTCAACGGAATATTCATAGACTGCTTGAAACGTCCATTACTTAATTCCGCTTCATTCCGTACATCCAGCAATATTTTCCCACTGGCCAATTCTTGCTTCAACTCATGCCATTGAATGGAATGACTCAAGCCTTCTGCTAAATTCATCGCTGCATAGCCTAGCATGTTTACCGGGTCCTTGGCCGAACCAAAAGGCGGTGCATAGGTAAATTCCAATTCTGGCAGATCAAAAATGGTTAACCCGCCCTTGATCGCTGTCGCCAAAATATCAATCCGTTTGTCTACTCCTTTAGCACCTACACCCTGCGCACCATAAATATCACCAGTTGTGGCATTAAAAACCAGTTTCAAGCTGACGTCTGTCGCACCAGGATAATATCCCGCATGGTCTTTGCCTATTACATGTACAACGGATACATCCAAACCTGCCAGCTTGGCTGTCCGTTCACTTAAGCCCGTCGAAGCTGCCGACAAATCAAACATTCGGACAATTGCTGTACCGATACTGCCTTTATTCTTTCGGTTAAGACCGGCAATAGCGTCCGCTGCTTGGCGACCCTGACGATTAGCGGGTGATGCCAAGGAAATCAATGCATCCTCGCCAGTGATTTGCTGCTTCACTACGATGGCATCTCCAACAGCATAAACATCCGGCTCGTTGGTTTGATAGTTTTCATTCACAACGATGCCGCCGCGTAACCCTAATTCCAAACCAGCCTGCTCAGCCAAGGTATTTTCCGGCTGCACACCTACTGATAAAATCGTTAAATCCGAAGTCAGCTCTGTGCCATCCTCCAAAACGACTTTTTTCCCTTGAGATTCAAAGGCCACAGCTGATTGAGAAGTGATCACCTTTACTCCTTGCTTTAATAATTCATTTTGCACAGCAGCAGCCATTTCTTCATCCAACGGCGGCAAAACATGCGGCGCCTTTTCAACAATGGTTACCTTTAGGCCTCGTTTGCTCAAATTTTCCGCCATTTCTAAACCTATAAAACCAGCCCCGATCACTACAGCTTCCTTCGCCTGATCTGTAACGGCTGCCATGATCCGATCCAAATCCGGTAAATTACGCAAACTAAAAACATTTTCCGCTTGATCCATTCCTTTAATTGCTGGAATAAACGGCTTGGCTCCCGGTGACAGAATCAGCTTATCGTAACTCTCCTCCGATACCGCACCCTCATGCAGCACCTTCACTTTGTGCTCTTGGGGAATAATCTCAATTACTTCATGCATCGGCCAAACATCTAAATTAAAACGCGCCTTTAAAGCTTCAGGTGTTTGAACCAGCAACTGATCTCTTTCCGCAATTTCTCCAGACACATAATATGGCAGACCGCAGTTAGCGAAAGAAACAAACGGCCCTTTCTCGAACACGACAATTTCAGCATCCTCCATCAACCGACGTAAACGCGTAGCTGCTGACATTCCGCCAGCTACCCCACCGACAACGACAATTTTCATCTTATTTTCCTCCTCTGACTTTTCCGTTCCATTGGGCCATTCCCCCACGGACGTTTATTGCATCATACCCTTTTTTACTTAACGCTTTCGCTGCTTTTTTGCTGCGCATTCCCGATTGACAAATGACATACACTGGCTTCCCTTTACCATTGTAGGTATCAATTTTATTTAATGATATATTCACTGCTTTTGCAATATGCCCCGACCGGTATTCGGCTGGTGAACGGACATCCAAAAGTTCAATATCTTCAGCCAAGAGCTCTGAAAGCTCCGTTGTTGAAACAGTTGATACCCCTTTTAAAAATCCAAACATATACTTCTCTCCCGTCTTAAAATACCTTATGGGGTATATTAAAAAGCATTAGAACAGGATTGTCAACTATGTTAGCTTATTTGAACCAAACATTTTACTTGAACCACAAATACCTCCCGTGGTATATTTTGTTCAAAGGAAAGAAAAGAAGGTGTCCCATGGAAGAGGAACAAAAGAAAATTACCAATCGGTTACGACGTGCCGAAGGTCAAATTCGCGGAGTTCAGAAAATGATCGAAGAGGAAAAGGAATGCATCGATGTCATTACCCAGCTAAGCGCCATCCGTTCCAGCATCGACCGCGTAATGGGCATGATTGTTGCCGACAACCTCAAACATTGTTTAGAAAATCCCAGTGACAACCCAACTGAACAGGCCGAAAAAATGGAACAGGCTATCAATATGATCATAAAAAAATAAGCGTAACTGCCTTTTTTGTAAAAGGCGGTTACGCTTTTGCGGTAAATTCAAATTTTGCCAATCTTAAACCCATTCCGCTTGTTTTCCAGTTTTTTAACGAAGCCGCTTTTTCAGGATCACGGGTTTTCTTTTTACTATAAGCGTGTTCCCAGTACTTACCATTTTTACTGAAGCCCAGCATTTCCAAGACAATCGCCAATTCTTTTTCAGCTGATGTGGTCAAATCAATATCCTGCGTACTGTAGCCACCCTATGTGTAAAAATCCACTGATAAACCGCCAGTAACGATCAACTCGGTCCCCGCCAGCTGTTTTAAATAATCACTAATTATCGCTGCCATTCGCAGATTTCGCAGACGAGTATTGGCAAGCTTCTCTTCATTCGATTCCGTTTCCTGTTGCCGGTACATATCATCAATGATTTGCTGATAACGCTTTAACATGCTTCACTCCTCCCTCTTCTCCATGATACAAAACTTTCTCCCTAACAACAGAAATACAAACAAAAAAGAGAGAACCTAAATTCTCTCTTCTCAACAACTAATCACCGCCTGCAGCGATTTTAGCTCGATTATAAATAGGGGTTTTCGTTTTTAAGTCACCTAAATCAGCAATATCTTCACCTTTAGAGTGGAAGCTGTTCGTAATTCCTAACGCTTGGAAAATGGCTTGTTTATAGGCAATTTCAGCATTCCATTCAACTGTATCAAGAATCGACAATGCTTTATGCATCGCCATCATACCTGTTTCACCAGTAGCGTTAATCAGCACCCCGTGACTGTCCAAAAGCAGCATATGAGGAACTGGCAAATCATTTTCCCGAATATACGTACTAGTAATTTCTGCCAAATCTTCAGAACAATTCGGCGCAAACTTCATAACCGGAACCGGACCAACTTTTTGTGTCGCTTCAGTCAGGTTAGGCATAGGCAAACCGCTAGTAGCCCAGAACATAGCATTCGGTGCATGAGAATGCAGCACTGCCTTGATTTTCGGATTGGTATTGTAAACCGCTTGATGCATATTGATTTCTCGGGTAAGGCTGCCTACACCACTGATGACTTCTCTTGTTTCAGGGTCTACTACTAAAATTTGCGCTGCGGATAGCTCTCCTAAATAAGCTTCTGACATCATGGTTGGTGTCATGATAATGTACTCTTTACCTGTTTCGTCTGCTGCTAAGAAAGAGAAATTTCCTCCTGCAACGTTGGTGTTTTTTCTTGTAAAAATAAGTCGCACGATCTTTGCTAAATCTTCTCTTTCTCTTTCAAATAACATTCTTCCATCCGACATGTCTATTTCCTCCAATTATTTCTTTTTAAATAGCTCTCCAGAATTTAGCACTTCTTTAGCAGCTTCACGAACCACTAAAGAATCCGCAAGCTTTTGTTTACGCTTCTCTTCGTATTCGCCGAACAAAACCGGACTGCCAAATTTATAAATGACCAACGCTAAACCAATCACTACAAAATTTAAGGCAATTTGCTGAGTTGCCATCGCCGTAAGGAAAAGACTTACCGCTAAAAACAAGAGCAAATACCATTTCACTTTTCCTTTATCACTTTGCTTCATCACTAGTCTCTCCTTACAACTTTTTTATTTTGCTGTGGTTTCTACTTTTAAATTTTTTTCTTTTGTTCCTTGTTCATAACGTTTACTTGGTACTTCTACCTTGTTCATGTATTTATACAATAGAACAAACAATCCCATAAAAATGACTACTCCAGCAATCGCTGCCGGATTCAAATTGAAAGCTTCGGCAAAGAAAATCCGAAATTCCGGTCCTTCAATTGAAGACCAAGTAATCGATTGACCTTGCTTAAAGCCTTCAACAGCACCTGTTTGTTCAGCAAGTCCTGAAAGAATCGGTGCAAGATAAGTCGCTGCATACAAGTAAATCGGTAGAGAAATTACGCCGAGAACCAGCATACGAGCCAAGTTCCCACCAGTTAACAACAAACCGCCAACTGCAATAGCATAATTAATGATCCCAGCTAATGGTAATACTTCATTACCTGGCAACACAATCGCATAACCGATAAATACCGGCACCAACAGAATCGCTGTAACCCAGATTTCAGAACGACCTGCTAAAATTGGCCAGTCTAATCCAATGTACACTTCACGATCTTTAAATTTGCGTTTCATAAATTCTGACATTGCATCAGCCAATGGTGACAATGATTGCATGAACATTTTTGAAATCATTGGGAAAAGAGCCATTGCTGTAGCAACTTGAATCGCTAAATTCAAGGAACCGGATACGCCATAAGCCGCTGCTAGTCCTAAGCCTAGACCGATAATAAAGCCCATCACTGAATTTTCAGAGAAAATACCCAATTTGGATTTCAACGCATTAGTATCTGAGCGCTTGTTGAAAAACGGAATTTTGTCCATCAACATATTAAACGGCAGCAGCAGTACAGCTGAAGAAGTCATAAAGTGGGTCACCGTTACCAATGGAATACCAGTTAAATCTTGAATGTGACGCTGGAACATATCGCCTAGTTTCAGCTCTAACACCACTTGAATAATCGCTGTCACAAAGCCAGCAATCAAACTACCGGAAACATAATAAACCAAATAAGCTGTAAGTGCTTTGCCCCAAACATTCCACATATCAACATTTAAGGTTTTGGTTAGGTTCAATACCAATAGTAAAAAGTTCACGCCGATTGTGACTGCGAAAAAGACAAAGGCGTATGTCCATGACCAAGTAATACTGGCTGCACCGGTCCACCCTAAGTCAAGCGCAGGTAAACTAATACCAGTATTTTTTGCCAAAGCTTCTGAAGCAGGACTAACCGCATTGGACATAAAGCCGATTACCATCGACATCCCGGTAAACGCAATTCCTAATGTGACTGCTGACATGAAAGCTTTCTTTAATTTCATTCCAGCAAGAAGGCCTAATAATAGAATAATTAGTGGAACAAAAATAGCTGATCCCAACCCTAAAATGTAATTAATAATCTCTTGAAATATCTCCACTTTTTTAACCCTCGCTTCCCTATTTTTATTGTACTAACGCTAAAATATCACTATAAATTTCATCGGCACCCATGCCAGTTAAAAATGGAATTCCTGGGAAAACCTTCACTCCTAGTTCTTCTGCTTTTGCTAAAACATCTGCATCTGGTTGAGCAATATACACATAAATGCCGGCTGAAGGCAGCTCATTTAGAATGGATTTGTAATCGACAGCTTCTACTGGATAATCCACGCCATCTTCTTCAAATTTACTAGCGATTTTACTTGCAATTGTTTGACTTGTTGCTACTCCACTACCGCATGCTACGATTAATTTTCTGTTCATTTCTTTTTCCTCCTAATGGTTTTAAATATTTTCTACAAACAACTGATAAACAGCATTTGCTTCTTCCGCTTCTCGATACGCTTGGACAAATGATTCATCCATAAACAAATTCATAAATGCTTGCAGTAAGCCAACCTGGTTCTTTCCATCACTGATTCCCAAAAAGAATAAATCTTTCACCTGCATCTCCTGACTATCACCCATTTGGCGGCAGCCGACTTGATTTTTCAAGCGACAAACAAAAACAAATGGCTTTTCTACAAATTCAGGATCAGAATGTGGTAACCCGATATTTAAATGTTGGGTTATTAACCCTGTTGGAAAACGCTGCTCACGCTGGGTTATCCCATCAAAATACCCGTCATTCACCATTCCTGCTTCCTTAAGCTTCGCTGCAACAACCTCAAAGGCCTCTTCTTCTGAAGCAGCTTCTACCTCTAAATCAATCAACTTCGGATCAAACATCTCTTTGTAGTCCATTGGATACCTCCTATTTCTGTTTCTCTCTGTCAAAGTTTGTTAATTTGATGTTCAACTATGTTACGTTTTGTTTTACATACACATCATATAATGATGAAGACTCGTTGTCAACGGTTTCTTTTAACAAAGTCGAACAAAATATTTCTGTTTGTCCCTTGAAAAACTAGTTGTAAGGCTATATAATGAACTAGAACACTCATATAAAACAAACTTTAACAATATAGAACAAAAAAAGGAGGGAATTGGTTAATGCTTAAACAAGAGCGACAAACAAAGCTTTTAGACTTGGTTCAACAGCATACGTATCTTTCTATTGTAGAGATAGCTTCACGCTTAAACGTTTCAGAAATGACGATTCGGCGCGACATAACCGAACTAGCCCAGCAAAAAAAGCTGACTAAGCTATACGGTGGCGCACAAAAATTAGATATTCTTGATAAAGAATTATCTACTGGCGAAAAAATCGATACGAACGTCACGCAAAAGAAGTATATAGGAAAGATTATCAACAGCTTAATTAAAGATAATTCGATTATTTTTATTGGAGCAGGCACAACCTTGTATTATGCGTTGCCGGAAATCCAGCGAAAAAATCTATTTGTCATTACCAACAGTTTAATTGCCTTTACTTATTTGAAAGAGCACACCGATTATCGCATTATACTAACCGGTGGTGAATTTTCGCATACTACTGAGGAATTTGTGGGAGAAGTGGCTGTCCGGTCCTTTGATAACTTAAACATCGATATTGCTTTTGCAGCAACGAATGGCATTTTCGATGACAATGTCACCACAGCTCAATTTGACGAAGGTGCTGTACAAAATGCCGCTTTCGAAAAGGCCAAAGTAACCTGTATCGTTGCAGACAGCTCGAAATTAGGGGTGTCTGATGTCTATACCTTCACTCGTCTTAGCGAGCATGATTATTTAGTGACAGACAACGAAATTTCTGAAGAATTAGCGGCTCATTATAGTCAGTACACTACAATTTTGAAGGAGGAGCTCCAATGATTGTCACAATAACTATGAACCCTTCTATGGATTTTGCCTATTTCATTGATCACTTTACTTTAGGTGGCATGAACCGATTCCAAACGCCAACGAAATCAGTTGGCGGAAAAGGGGTAAACGCTGGGCGAACAGCGGCAATGTCTGGTTCGAAGGTTTTATTAACTGGATTTTTGGGAGGAGATTTTGGGACCCTCGTGAATAAATACTTGCAGCAGGAAAACCTCTTTGAATTAGACATGCTGCAGGCTGATGGCGAAACCCGGAACGCGATTACCATCATGCACGACGACAATACTCACACAGAAATTGTCGAAAGTGGACCAAAAATATCTGACAACGAAGCGTTTCAGCTATTAGAAAAGGTTGTTCACCGAAATGAGCAAGAGCCGGTAGATCTCATTTGCATTTCTGGATCAGTCAACTCTGACAATCAGCAATTGTACTTAGAAATGTTGACTTATATTAGAGAAAAAATTGGTAAACACATTCCGGTATTCATGGATGTTTCAGGAGAGCAGTTGAAAGCACTGCTTAAAAGCACGTCCTATAAGCCCAACTTCATTAAACCAAATGTTCATGAACTGGGCGAAATACTGAATAAGAACATTTTAACTAAGGAGCAAGCTCGCAGAGAACTAAACCATCCTTATTTTGAAGGCATTGACTACATTATGATCTCTTGCGGCAGCGAAGGGGCTTTGTGCAAAGCGAAAGACAGCTTCTACGATATAACCATTCCCAAAATCAACATCACGAACACCACTGGATCAGGTGATGCTTCTGTTGGCGGCTTTGCCCATGCCATTGAAAAGAACTATAAACTAGAAGAAGCCCTGAAATATTCGATGGCTTGCGGCATGTCAAATGCCCAGCATGGCGAAGTCGGAGTAATTGATGTGGATCATGTGAAACAATTTGTACAGGATATTCAAGTTCAAGCGATCTAACCGTTAAGATTAAGACAAACTATTATTTAACCACTATTTACAAAAATCTGGAAACTACAACCTGCAGAGTTAGCACAAAATATAGTCGACTTGCATTTTGTGCAAAAAAAAACGGACCTTAACGATCCGAAATTTTCGAGTTAAAACGGGAAGAGCTCCCCGTTTTTAGTTATTCTGATTATCCGTCCGGTTATCCTTTAATGAACTGAACTATCCACACAGCTTCAGAGTTGGTAAAAGGACTTTACGAAGTCAGCAGTTTGAAGTACTTAGAGCACCACGTTTTGTATCCGCATTCAGTTATGAGTCAAGAACATCCATGCCTCACTTCTAAGCCTTTACAACCTCTTGCGCTTTTTCAATCAACTTATTTGGCGACTTCACCGCTACCTCTGTAGGCACTTGAATCACCCGTTTGCCATCAAAGCGTTCCCGACCGGAAATTTTTACATCTATCGCTAGTATCACAATATCTGCCTGATCAATTTCTTCCTGTGTCAATTCATTTTCGATACCAATTGTCCCTTGGGTTTCTACCTTCATAGTAAAGCCAGCTTTTTTCGCAGCGTTTTCCAGTTTTTCTTGCGCAATATACGTATGGGCAATCCCTACTGTACATGCAGCAACTCCAACAATTTTCATTCGTGTTTCCTCCTAATCAGTTGGTTAAATGCTTCTGGCTCTTCGGCTAACAACAGCTCGGCTAAATATTCCTCATCTGCTAAGGTACGAGTAAGCTGACTGATAGCTACTTTGACCGCCTGTTCCTCCTGCTTCTTCAAAATAATGGCAATTGCCAATTTTACGGGTCCGGTTTGTTCACCCCAATCGATTTCCTGACGAAATTTAAGAAACAGAACCTGACTTTTCAGCACCGCTTCACTTTCCAAATGAGGCAAGACAATGTTTTCAGCAATCAATGTGCTGCCCACCGTTTCACGGTTTTGCAACAGGTTATACAGCTCTTCTTTTTTAGCTGGATTGGCTTGTTCTGCAATTAATTGAAATACTTCCGCCTTGCTAGTCAACGAACTATCAAAAAAGATCTGGATTAACTTATCGTTCATCATAAATCTCCTCTATCTTCTTTTGCAGCCGGTTTTGATCGTCAGAGGTAAACATGGCGCTCACCAGTAAAAAGTGAAACGGCAGCGCTTCTTTTAGTTGGATTGTTGACAAAATCAAATCAACATCGGGATATTTTTTCAAAAATTCCTTCGAATCCCGCGAAGCAATTACATCAACAATTTCCAACTCCGGAAACTTCTTCTCTACCTTTACCTTCAACAGCTCCGAAGTTCCTAAACCAGTGGTACACATAATCACTGTGCGAATCGGCAGCTGATTGGTCTCAATAATACGGGCAAAATACAAAGTGATAAAGCCATTCTCGTCTTCGTTAATCGGTGCCAATTTAAATTCGCGGCAAACCTCCTCAGAAACCGCTGTAACAAAGGTAAATATTTCATCATAAGTCATTTTAATCTGATTCAACAGGCTGTTTTTCACACGAATTTGATGAGCTAACCGATTCAGCATTGGCTTGATATGATTGGCTAAATCCAGGAAAATCGATTCCCCTTTGATGGGGATATTCAACCGTTGACTCATGCCGTCCAAGTACGCCTGAGTGATCGCCGCTACCTCTGGCGAAAATTTGGTCACTTTACTGATGGCACGCTGAGCTCGTGAAGAAGTCAGGTATTGATACAAATAGTAGACTTCCATCTCTGGCAGCGGATCATGCAAATAATTTTCCACGTTAGCGATGGCAGCCTTGGCCACCTGATAAAGCAGCTGGTCCTGCTGTAGCTCACTTTCTTCCTTAGCGGTTAAATGATTCAGCTCAGCAGTCGGAATTTTCCCTACCTTGCGCAGCCGGCTGATCAGAATATATAAATGAGAAAAAATATTTACGTTATATGGATAAGGAATATCAATCTCCAGCTGTTTTTCAATGATCTTGATTTGATCCAAGATAAACAGCACGTCATAGTGATTAAAATTCAGTTCTTGATCATTTTTCAACTCATTAATGTCTACAATATCATGCATTTGAATCAAGTCGGCAATTGCTCGACGAATATCAGATTCCTTGCCCTTCACAGCTAAGGTCCGCTGCTTGCGTTCCAAGATTAGTCCATAGGTTTGCAGGCGTTCTGCAATCAGCTGCTCATCACTAAAAATCACTGAGTCTCCTACATAATATTCTTCAAACAGGTCATAGACATTTTTCGCGTGAGGTGAAGAAAGCAATAGCTCTTCGGTCACACGGTTGCGCCGTTCAGTTGGCGAATACTGGCTTCTTTGGCTAGGCTGAGCTGTTTGCTGACTGATGTATTTTTCATAATTTAGCTTGTAGCCCCGCCCCTTCTCAGACGTAATTAAATCCCCTGCAGCATGCTCATCGTTAATCTTTTTGATTAAACGATAAATCGTTTTTTGAGACAAACCCAAAAACTCAGCCAATTCATCTGAGGTGACATAATCCTGTCGTTTTGATAGAAGCAGCAACAGCCGTTGTTGGCGATCCTCTTTTGAGCCCATGACTATCCCCTCCTTAGGTAATTTTATCATACCTGATAAACGAGAAAACGCTTCACTCGTTTTTGACCGTTGCAACGGACAAAAATTCAAAAATGTCCCTTAATTATAACTAACGGACAAAAAAAGGAAAGCCTGCACCTAGCGTTCCTTCTCACTCATTACTTTCTTTTATCACAGCAATATCTGCCTTTTCCATGGCTAGCTCCTTGCGTAAACGCATCGCCATCACTAAAGCAATCACCGCTGAAAGTACATCCGCCACTGGCTGAGCAAACACTATTCCATCTAAACCAAGGAAAATTGGCAACAGCAAAATTACTGGAATAAAACAAATCCCCTGGCGACAAGCGCCTAAAATGAAGCCCTCCTGCGCTTTTCCTAAAGCTAGAAACAATGAAGAATAAACTGTATAGAACCCAAACAACAAGAAGGAAAAGCCATTAGCTCGCAACGCCTGCTCTCCAATTTGAATCAGCTGATGATCCTCATTGGTAAATTGACTAATAATCCCTCCCGGAAATAAAATTATCACTAGACTGAAGAGAGCACAAAAGACGGTTGACCAAAGAAGTGAGATTTTAATTGCCTCCTGCAGTCGTCCATATTTCTTCGCACCATAGCTGTAGCCGGCAATCGGCTGGAATCCTTTGATAAACCCAAAAATCATCATGCTGCCTAAGGAAACAATTCTAGTTACTGCTCCCATTCCAGCAATCACCGAGTCCCCATATCCACGGGCTTCCATATTAATCAAAGAAATTGAAAGGCTGGTTAGCACTTGGAAGATTAACGTAGGAACACCAATCTTTAAAATTTCTGACATATTTTCCTTGGAGCAGCGACACGAACGTGGGCTGAAGGTGAACACACTTTTCTTCCGAAGAATGTAAATTAAATAGACACAACTGGAAACAATTTGCGAAATAGCTGTCGCGATCGCAGCTCCTGCTACTCCCAACCCCAGGGTATAAATAAAAAATGGATCCAGCAAAATATTCAGAAACGCCCCAATCAACAAAGCCCCCATGGTCGTTTTAGCCGCACCTTCACTGGTCACAATATTGTTCATAGTGACATTGAACACATTAAAAATCGAAAATCCTACATAGATGCTCGTGTAGCTTAAGGCATAAGGCAAAATGCTTTCTGTCGCCCCAAGAAACATTAACAACGGTCGTAAGAAAATCACTACTATAACAATTACAACTGCTCCCAGCATCACACTGCTATAAAGGGCTGTACTCGCTACCTGATCCGCCTTCTCCTTGTCACCATTACCCAGCAAACGAGAAATGTACGAAGCTGCCCCATTCCCAAACAACAGACCCAAACCTACGACCACTTGCCCTAATGGAAAGGCCACCGAAATAGCTCCCATCTGACTGCTTCCCAAACCACCAACAAAATATGCGTCCACAATATTGTACAACGCATTGATCATCATTCCTATCATGGTGGGAATCCCCATTGCCAACAAGGCTTTGGGTACAGGGACGCTTGCTAACAGTTCCATCTTTTTATTCATTTTACACACTCCTCACTATTGACACCGCAACAAAACAACTTTACTATAAATTATAGCAACGAGAAAACATTACTATAATTTATAGTAAATGTCAAACAGCTCAAAGGAGGATTTTATGGCCACTATCGATTTAATTGTCCTAGGCATGGTCAAACAGCAACCCTTAAGTGCCTATGATATTCAGAAGCTAGTAGAATACCGCAACATTTCCCGCTGGGTAAAAATTAGTACGCCATCAATTTATAAAAAAGTCATTCAACTGGAAAACAAAGGCTATATCAAAAGCACTTTGGTTAAGGAAGGCAACAAAGCTGAAAAAGCGATTTATGGCTTAACCGATGCTGGTCAGACCGAATTTCAGCGACTAATGCAGGAAATTTCTCAGCAGCCGATCCACATCTTTCTAGATTTCAATGCTGTCATGGTTAATCTAGCCAGCCTAGCTCCAAACGAGCAAAGGCAATGTATCGCCAATATTGAAGAAAATATTGTTAATCTAAAGAATTACCTAGCCGAAAACCAGGCCGCCAAAGAACACAGCGCCGAAATTCCTGAAACCGGGTTAGCCGTTTTGCAGCAGCAGATTATCCTAGCTGAAGCTATCGAAAAGTGGTTGCATAGTGTGAAGGAAGGTTTGGAAGGTTAATGACTATGTTCAACTCTAAAAGAGGAGACAAGAATCTAAATTGATCCTTGTCTCCTCCTAAAAAGCCTACTCATAACTATTCGTATCAAGCTCACTAACAGCCGTTTCAAATTCCGCCTGACATGGTAGTACCTTTTTCTCTTTTTCCGGAAACGTTGCCTCGTATTCTGCAAAGACTGATTCATCGGGATACATAGCTTCAGAAAAATGGACTGTGCCGCTAATCCCGTCTAAAGCACCTTCATACAAAGGAAGTACCATAATGCCAGTGTAGAACTTCCCGTCAGGCATCGCAATATTGTATTTTTTCGAACCTACAAACCCATAAGGATGATAATGATACGTGAAGCCACCTATAATAATCGCCTTATATCCAAGCTTTTTCGCCTCATTAATCGAATGTTCAATCAGCTTCCGTCCAAAGCCTTGACGATGATACTCCGGCAAAATACTGACCGGGCCAAACGATATTAAAGGATGTTCAACGCCTGTTGAATCAACAACCTTAGCTTTTGTGTAGATAATACTCCCAATAATTTTCCCGTTTAGCTCGATCACAAAAGACAATTCAGGTAGATAATCGGGATGTTTCCTAATACTGTGCGCAATAAAATGCTCCATCGCTCCAGGAATATACAAATTCCAGAAGGCTTCCCGAGTAATTTCCTCTACAATCCGATAATCCTTTTTCTCTTCCTTGTGAATAATAATCTTCATCCATTAACCTCCAGTTTTTATCACTTTCCAGTATAGCATCTAAACAAAAGAAAAGAACATGGAGACAGTGAGCTATCTCCATGTTCCCTTAACCAATTCGTTTATACAAATCAATAATCTCTTTCGCTAAATCGATAAAAGTCACAGCTGTCATCAAATGATCCTGACTATGCACAGCTAACAAAGTAACCTCCATATGATTGCCATTCGCTTCTTCCGTCAGCTGCTCGGTTTGAGTCCGGTGGGCCTGAACCAAAGATTCCTCAGCGCTGATAAGCTTTTCCTCCGCCTCACCAAAATTTCCAGCTTTAGCGGCTGTGATCGCTTCCATTGCATCGCTTTTCGCATTCCCACTATGAATGATTAATCCCATAATCGTTTCTAACGTTTGCTGGTTCATAATTGATCTCCTGTCTACAATAATTCATTGACTTTCTCTAGAACGTTTACTTCATTTATCATACCACAGTCATTCTAACAAGTTAGTTAGTGAGGACTGTTTCAGGCTCATAAAATACTGAGTGTATGGTTAACTGAACAACCAGATAAAAATACTCAAAAAGAAGCCTCATTTCAACTATAACAATTGTCTATAATTTTGTTTGGAATTCATTTTCTAGCTGCTCCAGCCTTGTCAGAATTTCAGTAAAGCTGGGAAAATCACCAAACAACATATTCTGTGTCTTTTGATAATCTTCTTTCAATAATTTCTTTTGCTCCTGTGAAGGTATTAGCTTCAAACCTTTCGTAAAAACTTCCTCATATCTAGCCGAGTTGTCCGCATAAAACTTCTCCTTAAAACAAATTACTTGTTGTAATAATTCGAGATCATTAAAAGCTTTTTCTTTAACCCCCGCATAGCACATCTCATACAAATCATAATAGTGTCGAGAATATCTTTCCGGTACTCGGCTATTTTTTCGATTTGCCTCCTTATGAAGAATGGTTGCTTTCTCCCAGAAAGTACGCTTTATTGACACAGTAGGTATCACTGTACTTGGATTCTCGAAAAGCTGAGGGAACTGCCCAGCCACATAAGATAAAATTTCTTTATTTTCACAGGGGGTCCATGCTGCTAAAGGACCAATCTCTAAACGAATCACTTGTAAGAGACTCTGATCCTCCTGATATCGCGGATAAAATATTTCAACTGTTTGAGTGTCATCTACAGCAACTTGTAGGCTAATGTTCGAAATCTTTAATATTCGAAACTGGAGTTGAAGCTCAGGGATCAATTCATCCTTAATCCATTCAGCCGCCTTTTGGTTTGCTTGATCATTAAATTTTCGCTGCGCTGTTTTGCTGCGCTGTAGCCAAGGCTCATTCTTACCATACCCTAACAAACGCCAATCTAAAATCAAATCAATATCTTCTGAAAAACGACGAATCACATGATATGCCTTTGATAGAGAAGTCCCACCTTTGAATGCAAAATAGGGACCAAATTTGGAATGATTGAATAAGATATCCAACATTAATACCACCCAAAAATCCTTTTCAATGACTGCTTCAATTATACTCATATCTTCCGCCACAATACGAAACAAGTCTGTTTGTTCGCTTTCTGAAAGACTCAAAAATTTGATCATCTATACTCCTCCATCTTATTAATTAAATCTCTGATCCAACTTCGGGCGTTTACACTGTCTTTTTTTAATTGTTCATATTGTTTAGTATCCAATCGGTTAGAAATTTTTTTCATTGTTTTATTTGTCACATTTTCTTGTCCTAACGTTTTCAATGCTTCAATTATAGTTGCCGATACTGGATGCATGTCACTTTCTCGCTGTGTTACGTGCCGAAAAGTAATTTTACGTCCATTTTCAAGTTCAATTTCTTTACTAGGTCCACTGCTAACATAATGATATTGAACCGGGACTTGAGTTGAAAGACCTAGTTTATTTAATGCTAAATCACCAGCTGGACTAATTTTCCAACGATTTTTCCTCGCATATGCAGCAGCAATTTCTTCAGCAGAAGCTGGAACAATCCGCTGAACCAATTCGTTATACTTAGGTTTCTGATAAATTCCTCGGTGCAGCTGTCGTAATTCTCCTTCTTGGACCAATAAATTAACTTGTTTTTGAATTGCTTTATAGTTTCCTAATGAAGCAAAATCAGACAGCACAAAAATCTTTCCTTTAGGAGCAATCCTAACTCGATTTTTTATTTTATCTTTCACAGCCATATATACCTCCTGAACGAAACTATTATAAAGACTATTATACAAGCGTTTAACAGTAATTTCAATTCTCCAAAAATATATGTTTTTGGAGAATTTTTCAAGTAGTAGATTGCTCCGTAGTTCATGAATCATCTATTACTGCATTTAGATCACCCTCTTTCAAAAATCTCATTCTGCATAAGATATGCAAAAAAGAACGATTTTTCTTCAACTAAAAGAAAATCGTTCCTTTAAATTTTACTTATTCTCTTTCATTGATCCACTCTACGATTTCTCCAGTTCTTCCCTCAACAGCTCCTTCACATCAATACCACTACGCTTAATCCGGTATTGCAACGTTTGTCGGCTGACCCCCAACGCACGAGCAGTTCTTGAAATGTTGCCTTTATTAGCCAGTAAAGCATTGCGGAACATTTGAAACTCAATGTTTTGCAGTGTATGATTTAGCGAACTGCTGACTGCTTCGATTTTATGTTCAGCCTGTGGAGCCACTTTAACTGATTGGACAATATGTTCCGGAATGTATTCCGTTGTAATCAACGATTGATCATTGGGCAGAATGTTCATCGCAGATTCAATGGCGTGCTGCAGCTCACGAATATTTCCCGGCCAGTCATAGGCATTGAAATAATCCAAGGTCGCCTGATCAATGTTGCGGACATTACGCGCTAATTTCTTATTAAAGCGATGGATGAAGTTTTTTGATAGCAGCGGAATATCTTCTTTATGTTCCCGCAATGGTGGAATACTAATATTTATTACACCCAAACGATAGAACAAATCCTGTCGAATAATATTTTGCTCGACTGCTTGATAAGGCGGGATATTGATATTAGACAGCACGCGTACATCCACGTGGGTCTCCGCAATTCCTCCAACTCGTCGAACCATTCCATCCTGCAGTACCCGCAGCAATTTAGCCTGCAAAATAATACTCATAGAGTTGATTTCATCTAACAACAATGTACCACCGTTAGCCTGTTCAAAGAGTCCCGCCCGTGATTCAGCACCTGTATAAGCCCCTTCTTCTGTTCCAAACAACAACCCTTCCAATAAATTTTCGGGAATCGCTGCACAGTTTATCGCCAAAAACGGACCTTGTGCACGTTTACTAGCATTATGAATGCTTTGAGCCAAAAGTTCTTTCCCTGTTCCAGTTTCACCATAGATCATCACCGAAGAATCTGATTGAGCAATTTGTTTGCAGCGAGACACCATTTTGTTCATTACATGACTAATATGAATAATATCGTTAAAATGAAATTTCGCAGCTAAGGTTTGTTTCTCCTTACTCTTAGAAGGCTTTGGCTTAACCAGCAGCTTATCTTGTAAATCAATAATTTGCTTATGCAGCTCGTTGGTTGCGGACCAATCTTCCATGACATTGAAAGCTCCCAACGTTTGACTATTTTGCACAATTGGTATGACATTCGCAACAATATCTACTTTTTTACCGAAACAAGTTGTGTAGCGCTGACGGAAGTTCATGGCTGGCTGTCTTTCCTCGATTACTTGAGGAACCTTAAGGTATTTACCTTCCTCTACTTGATAAATCTCTGTAACATGCTTTCCTAAAACATCTGAAGTGACAATTGAATCCAGTTCAACTGCCGCATCATTCAATAAATAAATGCGACCTTCTGCGTCAAATAGAATCACTGATTCACTGATGCCGTTTAGTACAGTGATCAACATATCATGACAGGCATCGTTGGTTGCCACTCGAAAAACGATCAATTCACTATCGGTTGGTAAATCTGGCAGCTCTGGTGTTGGACAGCGGCACAAATACTCACCAAAGGCAATATTGGCATAGCTTGACGACTCAGTTTCTTCATATAAAATTGCTGCTTTTTCCGGTAATTCTTTACCCAAAAGCTTGCCTTCTCCATGTAATAAACGATCTCCGGTCTCATTGATTGCCAAGATTTTTTTGTCTTTAGACACCAGTACTGCCCCCAAGCCGCATTGAGAAATAACACGTAATGTCTCCTCATGATTCATCCAAATTCCTCCATCTTTTTTCTCTATATCTAGTAGACCAATTATCTCCAGTTGTACTATTATCCTGTCTCTTTCACAAACCATACTATAGACATTCCATCACAAAGTAAAGCAAATTTTTTTGCACTTTTTTCATTTTCGCAAAATTTTTTGCACTTCTTTTTTGCACTTTTTGCACTTCATTTCTTATAGGGCCTTCGAAAAACCCTCAAAAACCTTGATTTAAAAGCAAATTACATCATTAGAAAAAACTGGCACGTTACTTGCATTTAATTAAAGTGAAAAAGAAATCACTGAAAGCAATTGGATATTCATTTGTGAAATAGTTTCAAAATAACTCTATAGTTTAATTTGATTTCTTAATCACACAGGAAGAAAACAGGCATGCCGATTCGTACTATTTTATAGAATCTTCAAACTACGCTTGTGAAATTGTTTCAAATCTAAGTTACGCAAATTCAGGCGATTTTGTTTTCCTTTTAAATAGGAAAAGAAGTGAACAGCCTGAAAAAATAAAAAAATAAAAAGGGGTTACCAACAATGAAAGACACAAACCGACCAATCAAACTAGGAATGCACACGTACACACTTCACTTAAGCGGATTAGGTGAAAGCTGGGGTTTTCAGGAAGATCATGCTTTTGAACAGTCCATTAACCTATTAGAATTAATGGATTTAGCCGTCGAATGGGGGTTGGATGGCTTGCATATTACTAACGTTGATTTGGTTACTTTGGATCCAGAACGTTTGGCTGAAGTAAAGGCGGCAGCTGAAGCTCATGATCTTTATTTAGAATATAATGTTTCCTTCAATGCACCATGTGATCCTCGTGTTAACTCAACTGTCAAAGACGCATTGCTCAACGCAAAAGCAATGGGCGCTGACTTAGTGAAGTTTAGCTTAGACATCGAACGTCCTCGTCCACTTTACGGTACGTGTATGCATCCTGATGTAATGCGTCAATTAGCCGTTCGCTATGATGAATTTAAAGAAAGCCTGCCCTTATTAGAAGAATTAGGCTTAACTTTATCAATTGAAAATCACTGTGATGCTTATGCTGATGAAGTGATTTGGCTAGTAAAACAATTGAATCACCCACAAGTTGGCGCTTGTGTAGATACCATGAACTCCATGAATGTTCTCGAAGGACCTGAAGCATGTATCGAAAAAATGGCACCTTATGCTAACTGCTGCCACTTCTGTGATATCGAATTAGTTGTTGATCCTGATGGCGTCCATTCTTATGGTACTTCAATTGGTAAAGGCGATTTAGATTGTGCCAAAATCTTGCGCACATTAAGAGAAAAGGCACCGCTTGATCGGATTACCTTCGAAGTAGAGTACGAAATCGGCAACGAGACGTTAGAAGTAGCTCGCGAAAAAGAAATGCAAGCGTGTCTAGATAGTATCGATTATCTGCGCAATACCCTAAAAGTTGGTGTGCGTGAAGTAAACCAACCTGTTAACGCAAAAGCGTAACAGAGTTGTTGTCCCAAGCAACAACCGTATATATTTCATCCTTTGTTTCTCACAGGTTATCTAATCTGTGAGAAACCTAAGGAAAAAAACTAACAAAAAGGAGTTTTAACCGTGAATAATTATATGGATCGGATTGATCGACTACGAGAACGCTATTTAAATACACGGGTAGATATGGATGTCTACAATGCAAAGTACTTAACAGAAGGGTTTAAGGAAACAGAAGGCCAGCCTTGGATTATTCAAAAGGCGACAGGCTACTTACATCAATGCCAGAAGAAAAATATTTATATTTTAGACGACGAGCTATTGGTCGGCGGTGCTGGCTTCAAACCACGGGCTGGAATTTTATGCGCAGACAGTTCATGTTCCATTTTGGATCGAGAGCTGGATACCATCAGCACTCGAAAATTTGATCCGTTTTATCTTAGCGAAGAAGGTAAAAAAGTCTTTAAAGAAGAGGTTTCCGATTACTGGAAAAACCGTTGTGTCTTAGACCGTTGGCAAGCAATGGCTCCCGACGACATGAAATTATTGCGGGATAATGGCATGATCTACATCGACCGTAAAGCGGTTCGTGGGTATGGTGAAACAACTCCTGCCTGGGATCTGATTCTATCTGAAGGAATTGGCGGTATTCGCAAAAAAGCGGTGGCAGCTTTAGCCAAGCTAGACGATGCCAAAGTTGGTGATTTAGAAAAAATTCAATTCTTGAAAGCAGAAATTATTGTCTGCGACGGCATCATCACCTTAGCGAATCGCCATGCCGATTTAGCCGAATTAATGGCTTCTGACTGTAAGGATTCTATCCGAAAAGCCGAATTGGAAAAAATCGCAGCAGTTTGCCGCCGTGTACCAGAGCATCCAGCAACTTCATATCACGAAGCATTGCAAAGCATTTTATTCTATGAATACGCGATTTACATGGAACAAAACGCTTCATCATATAACTTAGGGCGAATCGACCAATATCTATACCCTTATTTTAGAGCCGATATCGACAACGGAGTGATGACTAAAGATGAAGCGCAAGAATTATTGGACTGCTTATGGATAAAGATCGCTGAATTAAGCCTGTTCCAAGACGAAGTGACTGCACAATTTGCGGCTGGTTATTGCGTAACCATCCAAGTTACTGCTGGCGGTATTGACCAATACGGCAACGATGCAGTAAATGAGTTGTCCTACATGGTCATTCAGGCAACCATGGATGTTAAGTTAAAAGAACCGAACATGTCTGTCCGTTATAGCATTGCAAAAAATCCAGATTCCTTCCTGCAAAAAGCCTGTGAAGCCAATCGGATGGGCCTCACTATGCCGGCAGTTTACCACGATGATGCTGGTATACGCATGATGCTAAATAAAGGTGTCCCATTAAGCGAAGCTTGGGATTGGAATCCCTGCGGCTGTGTAGAAACAAATCTGTCTGGCCGAATGAAGCAATACACCGATATGGCTGATATGAACATGGGCGGTATCATCGAAATGGCGTTAAACGACGGAGTTAGTCGTAAAACAGGAGAACGCGTTTCGATTTCAACGGGGGATGCGAAAAACTTCAAAACCTTTGATGATTTCTTCGAAGCCGTTAAAGCACACATTCGCTATTTTGTTGATGTAGTAGTTTCTGGTAATCAGCTACTAGACTATCTGAGCATGAACTACCGTCCGGTTCCAGTTCTGTCATTAGGCTTCCCAGATTGCTTAGAATCAGCAACGGACTACAGCATGGGCGGTGCAAAATACAACTGCGGGGGCGGTGTTATCACCGTTGGTCAAGCAGATATCATCAATTCCCTAGCAGCCGTTCGTAATCTGGTCTTTGATGAAAAGAAAGTTTCTATGGACGAGTTATGCCAAGCACTGGCAGCAAACTTTGAAGGTTATGAAGAAATTCAAGAATTGTGCTTAGAAGCTCCTAAATACGGAAATGATGACGAACGCGCTGACTGGATCGTGGGTGAAGTCTTCACTTATGTCGTTGACGAGTTTGAGAAATACGATACAAAATTTGGGAAAATGACTACTGGCATGCTGCCGGTATCAGGAAACACGCCAATTGGTGCTTGGGTAGGTGCATTACCTTCCGGACGCAAAGCTTGGACACCATTAACGGATGGAATCGGCGCAACTGGAGGAACCGACAAAAACGGTCCTTCCGCTTTGCTGAAATCGGTGAGTCATATTCCACATGCTCGCTACACGCAGGGAACTCAGTTAAACATGAAGCTGGAACCATCGATTTTAGAAGGGCAACGAGGCATTTCGCACATGATGAATTTGCTGAAAACGTTGTGTACCTTAGACGTTTACCACGTGCAGTTTAATGTAGTAGATCGAGAAGTTCTAATTGATGCGCAAAAGCATCCTGAAAATCACCGTGGATTATTAATCCGTGTGGCCGGCTATACTGCTTTTTATATTGAACTTGGAAAAGAAGTTCAAGACGAAATTATTGGACGAACAGCCATTGGCGGTTGGGTTAGCTAAATTTACTTAAAGGGGACATCATCATGATTGAACAACTAGCAGGAAAAAGGACTAAAGAACAGGCAAGCACAACTGGAATGGTGTTGCGAATCGAACGCGGATCAGTTTATGATGGCGACGGCTTTCGTACAGTTGTCTTTCTTAAAGGATGTCCACTGCGTTGTCTCTGGTGCTCTACCCCGGAAAGTCAATCATTTAAAGTTGAACACACAAAAAATTGTACCTATGGTCAAGTGATGTCAGTTGAAGCTGTCATGAAGGAAATTCGCAAAGACTCCTGCTGCTACTTCCATTCCGGTGGCGGCTTGACCATTTCCGGTGGCGAGATGCTTTCCCAGCCAGATTTTTCTCGTGAATTGTTAAAAGTAGCCTGGGAAGAATGTATCAATACAGCAATTGAAACCACCTTTTATGCACCCTGGGAGGATGTCAGCTCTCTTATGACTTACGTCGATACCGCTTTTGTTGACTTAAAAATGTTCTCAAAAGAAGGACATAAAAAATACATCGGCGGTGACAACAGCCGGATTTTTGATAATCTGCTGAAAACCAATGAGCTGGAACACCAATTCCGCTTGATCGTACGTATTCCAATTATTCCGGGAATCAACGATTCAGATAAGGAATTAGAAGGTATCGGCAGCTTTTGCACTAAGCTAAAGCATCTTCACCACGTTCAACTACTTCCGTATCATCGATTAGGGACTGAAACCTACAAACGCTTAGGCCGCACCTATCCTTTAGCTGATTTGATGCCGCCATCTGCTGAACATATGACGCATTGCCTATCGATCCTGCGAAACTATGTAGATACTGTCTTGTAACAAGCTCCACCGTTGGAAAATCAAGTAATAAATAGGAGGACACTATGAACACCAATGAAGTAACAATGGACGCAGTACCTTTTAATAAGTACCATCTCAAACTAATCGCTTACTGTTCGGGCTGCCCGCTGGTAACTGGCTATGTGATCGGATCAGTGACCATCGCTTTATCTGTAATGGGTACACAAATCTCAATGACGCCAGTTATGTCTGGGTTGATTGGGATGGGCACCCTGCTAGGCATGGTTTTCGGAAGTATCATCGGCGGTTACCTGACCGATTTAATCGGACGTAAAAAAATCTACATGTATGATTTCATATTTTTAACAGCAGCTGCTCTGTTGCAATTTTTTATCACTAACTCCATGCAGGCCTTTATTCTGCGACTTGTTTTAGGATTGGGTGTTGGAGCAACCTTCTCCATTGCTGGTCCTTATCTGGCTGAATTCGCACCACAAAAAAATCGTGGGAATGTTGTCGGTTTCTTGAACGCGTTGTGGTTTATTGGCTATGCATTATCAAATGTTGTCTGTTACCTCATGCTCCCGCTAGGAGATGGCGCTTGGCGCTGGATGCTAATCAGCAGTGCGGTATTAACTTTTGGCTGGTCCATCGCTATTCGCAACATGCCTGAATCACCTCGCTGGTTGACGAATAAAGGGCGCGGCGATGAAGTCCCAGCGATCTTGGCTAAGATCGGCGATAATGTCATTTTGGACTGCGATCCCACCATCGAACCAGAAAAATCTTCCTTTACAGATATTTTCAAAAACGGCTATGGCAAATGGGTATTCTTCGTAGCCGCTTTCTGGACAATGCAAATCATTCCAGTCTTCGCCATTGGCACTTACCTGCCGACAATCATGGAACAAATGGGCTTTGCTGACGGTAATCTGCAGTATTTAGGTTCTGCAATTATCAACTGCTTATACTTGATTGGTTTGGTTCCAATTTTCTTATACATGGATAAAGCAGGCCGACGTCCAACTTTAATTGCTTCATTCTTAATTTGTACAATTGCCTTAACTGTTCTAGGATTCACGGCTAATACTAACCTGCCATTCTGGATGGTATTGGGTTTGTTCGTTATGTTTGGTGCTTCCAATACAGCAGGCGGCTCCCACGAATTCGTTTATCCTAACGAGCTTTTTCCTACACAGATCCGAGCGACTGCAGTGGGGTTTGTTACAGGATTGACTCGAATATTGTCAGCCGTTTCAACATTCTTTACACCTGTCGTTTTAGAAAACTTAGGTCTGCAAACTTCTTTATATATCTGTGCTGGGATTTCAGTAGCAGGTTTAGTGCTGTCGATTGTAATGGCTCCTGAAACCAAGGATATGAACTTAAGCGATGCAGCTAGCATGAACAATTCAACCAGAAGAAACAAAGAAGTCGTTACACCGATTGTAGAAGATATTACACAATAATTTGGGGCTTATTGGGAGCTTGTTCTCCCAATATTTATAAAGAAGGGATGATTTATGTATGGGAACAAAAGTTGGATGCATTGGTGGAGGAAATATTGTCAGAGCCATTCTGTCAGGAGTGGCTTTAAGTAAAAACTACCAAGCAAATGAAATTGGAATTTTTGATATCAATGCCGATGTTTTAGCAGACTATCGGTCAAAAGGATATCAAACCTATGACTCTATCGAAGAATTAGTGGAAAACTCCGAAATTGTAGTAGTGGCTGTCTTGCCGCAAATCATTCGTTCCATTATGCCGCAGGTCAAACCCGTTTATTCAGATAAAAACGTGTTTATTACTTTAGCTGCTGGTATTAGTACTGAATGGTTCAGCGAAAACTTAGGAGAAGATGCCAAGGTTGTTCAATGCGTACCGACGCTAACTGCTCAGGTTGGAATGGGGGCTTATGCAGTCGCACGCGGAAAAGCCTTAACTGAGGAAGACTATCAAAAAGCTTACCATTTCTTAACTAGCAGCGGGATTGTTGAAGAAATGCCCACAGATCTGATTGATGACATCATTCCCTTTGGTGGTGCCGCTCCTGCGTACTTCTATCACATTGCCGATGTTATTGTCAAAGAAGCTGTCAGCATGGGGATCGATGGTAACACTGCTTTACAAATTTTTGCTCAAACAATGAAGGGCAGTGCTGAAATGCTGATGACTTCAGAGGAGAGTCCAAAAGATTTAGAGAAAAAATTATTGCTGCCAGGTGCTGCTACCCTAGCTGCCATCAACAAAATGGTTGAACTAGGCTTTGACGATACTTGGTCTGAAGGAATCAAAGCCTGTGTCGCTCAAGCCAAAAACTTGGGTAAATTATAATTCACTTTTCCCACTTTTTTGATGACAAAATCGGATATACTATATAGGTGTAAGGTTTCGCAAAGCGTTGCCTTACACCTTTAAGTAATCGTTCCTACTTTAAACTAGGTTAAAAGAGCACTGCATACTAAAGTACTGTCCCCATCCTCAACTCTGTCTATTCGCTCATGTGAAATAAAATACAAGAAATTGAAATGAGGTACATATGGATAAGAAACCTAAATACACATTATACAAGGTAGCCTTTTTCCCGGCGATGGCTATCCTGCTGGTTGAAATTATTTTCGGCATCTTCTTCCAAGAACAATTCGGTTCTCTGCTAAACAATGCTATTTATTTTGTCGGTGATAACTTCGGTTGGTTCATCAACACTTTGTCAGTTGTATCCGTTTTCGCAGCCTTAGCTATCATTCTATTCAAATTCGGCGACATCAAAATTGGCGGTCCTGAGGCCAAGCCCGATTTCAAATTTCATAACTGGTGCTTTATGGCTATCTGCGGTGGTATCGGCTGCGGTGTTCTATTCTGGGCGCTCGGTGAGCCAATGTTTCATTTTATGACCCCGCCTGTATCTGCTGGAGTGGAAGCCGGTTCAAGAGAAGCGGCAATTTTTGCAGTCAGTCAGGCCATGTTTGATTGGACCTTTGTTCAATATTGTCTCTATTCTTTATGTGGTGTTGTCTTTGCACTGATCTCCTATAATTTGAAAATGAATCTATCCTTTGGTTCCTTAATTGAATGTACCTTCAAGCGCCGCATTCCATGGTTAAATGCGCTCGTTCATATCATTGCCATCTTTTGTCTTGCTAGTGCTGTTTCTAATTCGATGGGGGCTGGTTTGCTGCAATTAGGGGCCGGCTTTGAAAGTATTTTCAACATCCAGCAAGGGCCATTAATTTGGTTAATTCTAGCTGTTGGAGTAGGTATGTTTTTCATTTTAACTTGTATTGCCGGCATGTCAAAAGGCTTAAAAAACCTGTCCAATATCACCATGGTTATTTTTGCCTGCTTGCTGGTTTATATCCTATTTGCTGGTGATGCTCAGTTTATTGGCAAAATAAGCACTGAATCGGTCGGTTACATGTTCGACAACTTCTTCACCATGATCACCCGCAACAATACATTAGCTCCTCAAGATCAATGGGCCAATGAATGGAGCATTACTATTTGGAATTCCTTCTTTATCTATGCGCCTGTCATTGGTATGTTTCTAGCGCGCATGGCTAAGGGAAGAACGGTTCGCCAATTTTTACTCGTTAACATCTTCGTTCCGTCTATCTTCTGTATTGTTTGGATTGGTGTCTTTGGCGGAATGGCCATGCAGGTTCAAACATCTGGACAGCTGAATATTTGGGAAATGATCCATACAAGCGGTATGCAAACGACTGTTTATCAAGTATTGACTACCTTGCCTTTTGGTCAGATTGCCATCTTTATTTTTCTGATCGCCGTCATCTGTTCCTTCTGTACTTTAGCAGATCCCATGTGCTCCGTTCTATCCTCCTTGTGTGTTTGTACGATGCAAATTGATGATGAACCACCTAAAAATATCAAGATTTTGATGGGGGTCATTGTTACTTCTATTGCTTATCTGTTAGTTTCTTCTGGTGGTATGGATTCAGTGAAGGGCTTGCTGAATATCGGGGGTATTCTCATGACCATTCCAACTGCTTGGTGCTTTATCGAGCTTTTCCGTCAGTCTTCTTACTTGTTGACCTTGAAAGGCAATATGCCCCCTGAAAAGCAGAGCAATGCGGAAAAAAAGATAAAAAGTACTCTCGTGGAAAATAAAATAATCAATGAAGAAAGCATCTAATCAAATAGTCCGGCTAACAAGCTTAAGCTGAATCAAGAAGACACTTCTCAATTCAGCTTAGGCTTCTTACGATTTTCGTCAACTCTCATGTTTAGTAGACAGCAAGTCCGGTAAAACTCTGCTGCTACTTTTTTGATTCTATTCCTTTTCCTAAAAAATTCCTCTATAATTGAATCCAGCAACATCTCAGAAAGGAGTCTCCATATGCAGATTCAAACAAACGGCATCTCCCTTTTCTACCAAGTAAGCGGCTGCGGTGAACCGATGCTTTTACTCCACGGAAATGGTGAAGATCACCAAATATTTACTGAACTAGCCGCAAAGCTTGCCGAGCACTATACACTCTACGCGATTGACAGCCGCAATCATGGACAAAGTCAGAAAACCGGGGACTATGCTTATGAAACGATGGTTGAGGATATCTACAGCTTCATTAAGGAGTTGGATTTAGGCCCGGTGAATTTAGTTGGCTTCAGCGATGGCGCGATTATTGGTTTGATGCTGGCAATGAAAGAGCCGGCGCTGATTAAAAAAATGGCTTTGCTGGGCGTTAATCTAAAGCCTGAAGATTTTACCGAAGAAAGCTATCAATTCGTAAAAGAAACCTATGAGGAAACCAAAGATCCACTCTTCAAATTGATGCTGGAACAGCCCAACATTGAATTGGAAGAGATTCGTAAAGTGCATACGCCAACGCTGCTGGTAAGAGCCGATGATGATATTTTCAAACCAGAAACTTATATCAATCTATTAGCAACTCTGCCCAATGCGACCTTGAAAATTATGAATGGTCACGACCATGCCAGCTACATTATCAATCAGGATTTACTTTATCCCCATTTAATGGATTTCTTTGTTTAGCACAAATAACCGCTTCTAGCAAAAATCGATAAAATCGACGAAAAAAGAGACTGTAACATAAAACACAGTCTCTTTTAAACTAATTCTCAGTTTTTAACTGTTTTCTGGCAAAAATAGTGAACACTGCCAGTGCGAGAAAAGCAATTAAGGCGATAATCAGCAATACTGCACTGTAATGAGCCGCCATTTCGCCAGCAACAAAAGGCAAACGCACTGCCTGGTTATCTATAAAAAAGGAAGAATAGGTGAAGCCGATGGACATGGCTACATTAACACATAAATTGTAGAAACCCAGTGCTGTCCCTTTATGTTCTTCCCCTACCTTTAACAAGCATGTATGGATCAGCGGCGCATAGATCAGCGCGAAGCTGCAAGAGGTCAATACAAGGGAAACAATGAAGACAATAACTGATTGACCCATAAGCAAGGCCCCACCCAAAATGTTAAGAATGATCATTCCCAGTGCCAAATAAATGCATTGGAGACTGCTTAAATTTTGACTGATTTTACCAGAAAAACTGCCAACTAGGGCGGCTGCTAGACAGGCTGGAATGAACATAGCAGAAACGGAATCCAAACCTACATGATAGACCTCTACCATAAAGAAAGAGAAAGCATTTAACGTATAAGCTGATTGTGTAGAATACAGCAGGAAGGCTGTCAGTAACACAAAGACAAACAGTTTATTTTTGAAAAACTCAATAGTAATAAATGCCGTTTTATTTTTCGTTATATACCCTAAAAACAACGCTGTCGCTAACACAAAAGCTGTAAAAAAGCGCCAATCAAAGTAAGACAGATACAGCATTACCGAAGTTGAAACAGCAGCAACTAGAATCAAACCTAACACATCGATATGGTTCTTGGTGGTTTCCTCTTTAGGCAAGTATTTCAAAATAAAAGGCACACACAAAACCGTGAACAACGGAATAATAAATAAATGCTGCCAAGCTAAATGCGTGGTAATGAATCCACCTGTCAAGGTACCAATCACTGTAGCAATTTGAAAGCTGCTGGTACTATATCCCATGTATTTTTTCTGTTTTTTCGGATCGGCATATTTAGCAATAAAAATGAGATACAAGGTTTCGGTTGCCCCCAGCCCCGAAGCTTGAATCACTCGCGCCAACACTACCAGCCAATAGCTTTCATGAACAAGATAGCCCAAGAGTGAACCCCCGCAAATCAAACCGATCCCAATAATTAACAAGGTTCGAATACTTACTGAATCGGCCAAGGAGGCATAGACAACTGCTCCCATACCGATGAATAATCCCGCCAGCGTAACCTGCCAGCTGACTGTACTAGCCGACACACCGAAATAGCTGACTAATTCCGGTGAAATAATTTTGAATGAGTTGTCGATTACTAAGGAAAAAACCATTAAAAACAAGATAATCGGAACAACTTTACCAACCTCAACTTTTTTCTCTTCTACTGCATACTCCATTTTTTTATCCCCTTTATTTTAGCTTTGCTAAAAAGCTTTGACCGTTTGCCGGTGCAGACACCGCAAAATTCTCAGCGATTGTGGCTGCAATGTCAGAATAATAACCCTGTGGCAGACTTCCCTGCTTCTTCATCTTCTTACTGTAAGCCAACAATGGTACATATTCTCTGGTGTGATCGGTTCCTGGAAATGTTGGATCATTCCCATGGTCAGCCGTAATCAGCAGCAAGTCCTCTTCTTCTAATGCCTCAAAAATCTCTGGCAAACGACGGTCAAATGCATCGATCGCTTGTCCATACCCAATCACATCCCGTCGATGACCAAACACAGCATCAAAATCAACCAGATTAGTAAAGCTCAAGCCAGTAAAGTCTTGCTTCATAACCTCCAGCAGCTTGTCTACTCCATCCATATTGTTTTTAGTGCGAACGGATGCCGTTATTCCTTGTCCGTTGAAGATATCATTGATTTTCCCAACAGCAATCACTGCTTTACCGTTCTCCTTCAATGCATCCAGCACCGTTTTGCCAAATGGATCTAGCGCATAATCGTGTCGATTACTAGTTCGAGTGAAATTGCCAGGCTCTCCCACATAAGGCCGAGCAATAATCCGACCGATCATGTAAGGCTCATCTTTGGTAATGTCACGAGCATACTGACAAATTTTGTACAATTCCTCCAATGGAATAATTTCTTCGTGAGCTGCAATTTGCAGCACCGGATCAGCAGAAGTGTAGACGATTAAATCACCTGTCTTCATTTGATGCTCCCCGTAATCATCAATTACGGCTGTTCCAGAATAAGGTTTATTACAGACAATCTTGCGACCAGAAAATTCTTCAATCTGCTGCAATAGTTCTGCTGGGAACCCCTCAGGAAATACGCGGAACGGTTTTTGAATATTTAATCCAGCAATTTCCCAATGACCAGTCATAGTATCTTTACCAACTGATATTTCCTCCAGCTTTGTGGCATAACCATAATGGTCGGCCAAAGCAGTAACCCCATTTAAGGGAGCGATCGTACCTAATCCCAGCTGTTCCATATTAGGAATAACTAATCCGGCTTTCTCAGCAATGTGACCCAAGGTATCTGAGCCAACATCCCCGAATTTTTCAGCATCTGGTGCTTCTCCAATACCCACTGAATCCAAAACAATTAAATGTACTCGTTTAAACATGTTTGTTCCTTCTTTCTTAAAGTGTCATTTCAAGAGCCGTCTCCATCATATTAGAGAACGCAGTTTGTCGATCCTCTGCTGATAAGGCTTCTCCGGTAATAATATTGTCGCTGACTGTCATAATACTCAAAGCGTTTACATTAGCTGCAATCGCATTCCAATATAACGCGGCTGTTTCCATATCAATCGCCAACACACCCATTTCCTGCCATTTTTGATTGAAGGTTTTACTTGGATGATAAAAAATATCTGACGTTAAAATAGTACCCACATGGAAAGATTGACCTTTGGCTTTCGCTGTATTCACTGCTTTTTCCAACAAGTCATAAGATGCGGTTGCTGGCAGTTGTCCTGGCAGTTCATATTGATCAGCATAGCTGGAATTCGTCGCAGCTGCCATGGCAATCACTAAATCATGCAAAGGAATCTCTTCTTGTAAAGCGCCACAGGAACCAATCCGAATCAAGTTCTTTACACCAAAGGTATGGATCAGTTCATAAGAATAAAGTCCCATGCTAGGCATTCCCATACCTGTTCCCATAACCGAAATCTTTTTCCCCTTGTATTCCCCTGTGTAACCAAACATATTCCGCACATGATTAAATTGTACTGAGTTGTCTAAAAATGTATCCGCAATCAATTTTGCACGTAACGGATCACCAGGAAGCAAGATTGTTTCAGCAATTTCTTGTCCCTCTAATACAATATGCGGCGTACTTTTCTCTGTCATATTCATTCTCCTTTTTTAACTTGTCTATTTTTTATTAATTATTTTATACAAGTATAATGGCGTTGTTCTGCTTTTGCAAGCCCTTTTATGGTAAAATAAAATAAAAAACAATGCAGGAGCGATTTCATGAGCGAAGAAAACCGTAAGGAACCCTTGTATGTCAAAGCTTATCATCAGCTGTACCACATGATTAATAATAATGAATTTTCTTCAGACAAGTTGCCCTCGGAACCAGAATTAGCTAAGCAGCTGGGCATTAGCCGCATGACGCTTAGACAAGCTTTAGCTTTTTTACAAGATGACGGTCTAGTCAAAAACATTCACGGGAAAGGGAACTTTATCGTAAAAGAACCAGTAGACAAGTCGAAAGACGGTCTTGAAAAGCTCAGCAATCCAGTCTACAAAGCTCAGATCGAAACGATTGAAGAAGTCGAAATGTATTTTAGTATCGATTTAGACAGTGCCTACACTAGAAAAGTACTTGAAAAGAAGTCTACAGCTGTTGTTTCAGTGGAACGCTGGTATGGTGCTGCGGGAAAATATTTGGCCTTTTGTTTTACCTATCTGCCAATTGATGTTCTTGAGGGGTTGGGCATTGATTTGCATGATGAAGCAGGCTTTAAAGAGGTATTGGAGAACACGATTTATCAAGAGGCTACCCATGCTACAATCGAAATTAAAAAGACTGCAGCTGGCAATATGACTTCTCAACGCTATTCAATGGTAGGCGGGGAGGCTTGTGTCCTGCTGGTTGAAACAATCTACAAGGAGGATCGCGTGCTGGCTCACAATAAGTTTTATATTCCTGAGCAGTTTGCTCAGCTGCAGCTAACCGTCCGCAAATAAAAAATGGCAATGGCAGCCTGTTACTAGAGGTTGTCATTGCCATTTTTATTTTAACTGCCAAGCTTATACCACAAATAAAAAAATAGAAGAAAGACTGCTAAAAAAACTAAATTGATTAATGTAAACAGTTGAAACAGCCGCTTTTTCTCTTGAGGAAAATAGCTGGCGAACACTTTGTAACCAATCAAATTGGCTAAAGAAGCCAGTAACGTACCCAATCCACCAATATTTGTCCCTAAAATCAATGCACTGCCCTGGTTCGTAAAAGGAGCCAGCAGCAGAGCGGCTGGAACATTGCTGATGACCTGACTAAGCAGCGCTGAGCTAAGCAATACAGATAAGAAACTGCTCATCATTCGCTGGATAACAGCAATAAAAGCGGGAATTTCACTAAGATTTCCAACAATCAAAAAGAAAAACACAAAGGTGCCTAATAGACGATAATCAATCTGTTTTAACGCCCCCTTATCAGCAATAAAGGTTAAGCCAACTGCCAGTACCACAGCTGCTTCGTAAGGAATAACATGTAAAACCGATAAAATCATCAATAGCATAGCCACAGCTGGCAGCAACAAATTTTTCATATTCAAGGCTGGGGGATGTTCCACTTCAATCATCAGCGGTTCAACCGAAAGTAACTGGCAGGCCGCCAACAACACCACGACTGACAGACAGAAAAACGGCAACATTAATATGCAAAAATTAATAAAGCTCAGCTGGTAATGTTCAAATAAATATAGATTTTGCGGATTACCAAAAGGCAAACAGCTGCTGCCTAGATTAGCGGCAACGATAAGCAAGGTTGTTCCGGCAATTTTCCCTTTGAATCGCGGCATTTTTTGCACAATCTTCAAAAATACCGGCAGCAGAGTCAAAATCGCAATATCGTTGGTTAAAATCATAGAGGAGAAAAAAGCTAGGAAGGTTAAGTTTCGGATTAAACTGCGGTTGGTATTCGAAATCCGAATCAGTTTTTCAGCAAAATAATCCAACACACCTAAGCGCTCAAAAACCTTTATAACTCCCATTAACCCTAACAGTGTAAAGATTACATGAAAATCAATAAAACCCATAGATACTCTTCCCAGCAAGCAAGCCCCCAGCGCCAATACCCCCGAAACCGTGAAAAGCAGGTCCTTTTTAAAAAAACTGTATATTTTCGTCATTTATTCACCCAAACATTCCTTCATTTACTGGCAGCTTATAGTCACGAGTCCTGCAACCTATTAGTACCTTCATCCGATTTTGTCTACTTAAGGCTCTAGTATACTTATATTACTGGAAGCCTACAAGAATATTCCGCTTAAATTCTTTAGTTTTTGGGATAAATGATATAGGTTAAAACAGCTTTATACCTTATCTCAGCATCCCTTTGTATGAAAAAAATTCCAATAAAACCCGATCGGCCTCATTGGAATTTTTGATAGCACACTAAAAAGTCTACAGTATTTTATACTAACTATTGTCAAACAGAATCTACTGTTATTTGAATAGTTCCGAATGACTCCCTGTTCGCTCGAAAATTATAGTATTGCTGGAACTAACATAATAAAATAGCAGAATCCAATCGCTATTTCTTCCACCGATATGAATATCCCAGCGTTTTGGAACTTGATTTTTTGGTTCTAATGGATGGAGTCTAAATTCATCGCCTAGTTCTTCTTCGTTTATCAACAAATTCATTGCTGATTGTAATTTTTCAATTGGTTTCCCTTGTCGGATTAACTTTTTTAAATCTTTATCAAACCGCTTAGTAGTTTTATAATTTAACATCTGACTCCTCATGTGCTTCTTTCTTCATTCTAGAGAAATAGTCAGCTAAATCTTCGTCATTTTTTAAGTCGGAATGCTTAATCATTTCCGCTGTTTCTTCAAATGCCTGTTTTGTTTCACTATTTGGCTGATAATCAACTACTTCAATTTCAAAAGGGAATTTACCAGTTTTCACAAATTTAGTTAAAAATATTTTAACTGCAACCGAGGTATTCATACCAATCTCATCAAACATCTCATCTGCTTCTTTTTTTAGATTGTCATCAATTCTTATTGTAGCCATAATTGCTCATCCTCCTTCTTGCACACCCATTATAGCACAATACATACGAAAAACGATACAATCGTATACAATCGACTACATATACAATATCTAAAATGTACTTTAACCATTTATATAGACTTTTTAAAACTCACAAAACAATAGTATTCGTGATAACTCTTTCCCTATTCTGTCTTATCCCCATGTTGATAACTTCCGACAATATACCCACGAGCTAAAATATTCCGTCTTTCCCCTTTGGCTGTGTCCAGATCGTTGATGATTTCCGGATATGAATTTCTTTTATCCAGTTTGACTGTCACAATATCCGGCGGCTGCCGCAAAGCAAATACTTCGATTCGATAATTGTGTCGACTACCTAGAAGCGCTGGAGGGTAAGGCCCCTCATATTCTTTATTGTAAGCTCCCTGCGGCAATTCGGTCACAGTTAAGTCATCCACGTACCAGTGAATCCAGCTGGCATCTTCATCCACCATCACAACTACGTAGCTTTTGGCGCCCATCACTTGATTCCAACTAACCTGAGGACTTTGATTATCCCCAGCCGGATCATTTTTACTTTTATCTGATCCACAGGTTAATAACAGCTTTCCTTCCTGAGTAATCGATGTGGATCGTACCTCAATTTCCGGCACTCCCAACTCGACATCTTCCATATCCCTAGACCCAAGGAAAACAAAAAAACCTGCCAACAAACAGATTAATACCACCCCAGCACTAATCAGCCTATTTCTCCACTGCCCTTTCATTTGTTTAACTCCCCCTCCAACATCCAGATTGCCAAAACTTACACTTACCCACATGTGGAAAACATTCAGCCGCTCTCCTTTATCCACAAACTATCTGTTATACTTAGTATGAAGAGGAGGGATTCAAATGTCTAGTCAAAAAAAGCAAAAATGGTATTATAAAAAAAGATTTTATCTTCCTATTTCTATTATATTAGGTATTATTGGCTTTAGTCCTATGTTCAGCTCTTTGTTAGGTGTAAAACATGATGATGAATTCAATCCCAATTATTATAAAAATAAAGACGAACCCTTATTCCGAAAAAAGCAAAAATAAGCGCATTCGAAAAAGCCATCCTTTCATATAAAGGATAGCTTTTTCTTTAGATATTTGAATGCTTTAAGCTTAGAACTCTTATTGCTGTGACTAAATAAACGCTGCCGATGAGAATAAAAATCAACGCTGCCAAATCATAAACTCGTACATAGCTAGAGGAAGTCCCGGCAATTTCAAAAATACCACTTAAAACTTGACCACATACAACGCTGATCACTGCTAATAAATAGCTGCGGCAACTATTTCTCATGTAAAATGTCTTAATTACAGCCGGTTTAACTATTCTGATAACTAGCAGAAAAAAGAATAAAGTCAGCGGCCACCACCAAGCATTATCTAATGCTTCACTGGTTACACCATGACCGAAAGAATTGTAGACTGTTTTGAAAATATAAAGAAACGCTGAACCTGATGCTAAACTAATTAACCATCGATTGACACGCATAAAATCACTCTTTTCTAAAAATAAATGATATCGCTGACTGAACGTTCGCTGCCGGCATCTCCTTTTGCTCCAGCCACCGGAGTATTCACTACTTGTCCATTAAATACCATGGTAGAAGAACCCCCGCCGTCAAGGTTGTAAGCAATGGTTGCTCCTTTGCTCTTGAAAATTTCGCCTAACTGATACAAGGACAATCCAGCACTATCAGCCGTCCGTCCATCCGAAACAATGATGATATAATGATTTTCACCAATCTGTCCAATCGCTGTTCTGGGGTTGCTGGACATAGATTGGGCAACCTCCTCTTCACTAGATACCACTAGTTCACCATTTTCAACTAAAGCAGGGCCAAAAGAAAAAACTTGCATGGCTCCCTCCTTTAATAATGACTCAGCTGATACCTCCGACTGGTTCACAAGCGAAAAGTTCCCATCGCTATCAATGACTAAAGCATCTGTATCCTCCTCTGCCGTATCCCGATATAAACTACCATTGCGAATCACATAACCAGTATCGCGAAAGCCATAATAATCCCCATTGATTGCTAATATTGCTTGATTCTCAGAAGCAATGGCAGAAGTTGTTTCCTTGATATTGCGGCCATAAGTATTATTAGCAAAGGCGGTTTTTAGTTGATCACTATTGGTCACCTGAATATCCGCAACGTAATAAGTGGTATCCGCGGCTTGTTCTGTCGAGATAGTAATTGTCATGTCATCATCTTGATAACTATTTTCTGTAATGACTGCTTCAGAGCTTTCACTAGACTCTGCAGCAGTATTCGAAGCTGCTTCAGTCGTTTCTGCTGTTGTATTGGTAGCAATAGCCGAATAGGTTTTCGGAACCACAAACGTATCCAATAAAACAAAACTAGTAAAGCAGATTAGCAGGAATAAGGCTGCGAAAAACCAAGGAAACTTTCTATGTTTGATCAATCTTCATATCCCCTCTCTTAAAAACAAAGCGTCGCTGAATATAAAAACTGAGAAAGAAAATCCCGCAATCAACAACTACTTTAACTAGAATAATGTGTTGAAATAATCCGGCCAATCCTTGAACCATCAGACTGCTTAACAACAATTGCCCCATAAAGAGCAAGGCATATTTGCCTGCTTCACCAATCTGTTTATGAGCGCTTTTAAACACAAAATGCCGGTTTAATTGATAGTTCAAAAAGCCACTGCTAATTCTAGCTATTGCGGTGGCCACAAATAGCGCATTGGAAGCCGTTGGGAAGACCAGCTTCAACAGGATAACAAAAAATAAAATATCAAAGATCGCAGATAAACCTGAGTTAATAATAAATTTCAAGAAAGGAAGATACACCAACCAGGAATCCATTACACTACGAAAATGCGAATGCTCATTATTTCCAAAATAAATCGTTTCTATCGGGATTTCTTCCAGCGAAAGACCGAATTCATTCGCCTGCATTAGCATATTCATCTCATATTCAAAACGTTGACCAGGAATCTCCAGCAACTGAAATAAATATTTTTGAGGAATGCCCCGCAAACCGGTTTGAGTATCCGACAAAGCCGTCCCGGTGGAAAAACGAAACATCAGAGCTGTTAGTTTATTCCCATAGCGGCTTTTGAAGGGGATCTGCTCTTGGTCAAACTGACGTGTACCTAAAAAAAGCGTATCCTGATTCTTTTCAACCAGATCAGCAATTTTTAAAATATCAGCCACCTGATGTTGTCCATCGCTGTCAGCCGTTACCATGCCATCAGCTTCAGACAAATGCTTAAGCTGGAAACGCATAGCAGTTTTTAAAGCGGAGCCTTTGCCCTTATTTTGCGAATGAGTCAGCAAAATTGCGCCTTTACGTTTTGCTTCCTGAAAAACCGCTTGATAAGCGTCACTCGATCCATCATCAATTACGATAATTGGCCGATCTGTTTGACTCAGCAATGTAGTTAAAAAGGGTAAAAAGCGGGACTCTGGTTCATAGGTTGGGATTACAATACTGGCTGTCATAGATTTCTCTCCTTTTTTGAAAAGGTAAAGAAGGAAAAGTCTCCTTCTTTACCTGCTAGTTTCGAGCCTCTCTGTTGCCGCCAGGAGCTCCACCAGGTCCTCCGCCGCCCATCATTCCTTGGTTGGCTTCTACAGCAGCACCTGAGGAATCCACTGATGTTACTGCAGAATTAACGGTAACAGTTGTTGAAGTTCCACTAGAAAAATCAATCGTATAGGTTTGACCGGTTTGAATTGCTGGATCACTAATCACTAAGTTAGCGAAAGTTTTATTAGAAGTTGCTTCGCTAATTACATTGCCTTGACTGTCTTTTAACGTAACTACTTCGCCAGCCTGCAGCTGATTGTCTAACCAAAGCTGAATACTTGGCTGGGTAGAAGTATCACTAGTCGACTGAGCCATATCCGAAGAACCAAAGCTGTACAGAGTACCGCCAGTTATATCGAAGGTTCCATCATAATCAAGGGCACCGTTTCCACCGCTGACTGGGCCATAGATAGTCAATTGACCACCTGTCATAGTAATGTCGCCATTGGAATCCAATCCATCCCCTTCTGCATTGACCTGAATAGTTCCACCCTCAATGGTGATGGTATAATCACCGCTGCTGCTTTCCTTGAAGGAATCGGGACCAAATGAATTTTGCTCAGCAGCATCAGACCCTTCATCTGTAGTTGATCCTCCAGCAGCATTAATGCCGTCGTCCGTCGAAACAACGTTTATGTTACCGCCTGACAGAACAACGTTTGCTCCTTCAATCCCTTCATAAGAGTTCAAAATATTTACTTCTCCAGCAGAAACCGTTGTAGTACCATCGGCATGAATCCCATCATCCTCAGTCGTTAGATTTAAAGTTCCGCCAGTAATAGTTGCATTGCCGTTGGAATGAACACTGTCGTCTACTGAATCAATGGTGTACGTTCCACCATTGATCGTCAGATCACTACCGGCCTTCAGTCCTTTGTAGCTTTGAGTATCGTCAGCTGTTCCGCTAGCATTCGTAGTGATATCAATGGTGGGATTGTTAGCAATTAAATATGTTTCGGCCTGAATCCCATCGTTCTCACTATTAATTGTGTAGGTCCCACCGTCTAAAACAATGTAGCCCTTATCTGATTCTTCAGCATTAGTAGCTTGAATTCCATCATTTGCTGCAGTGATTGTAAAATCTCCATCTAAAATTTGAACAGAGTCCTTTCCTTTGAGTCCTTCATTGCCACTATCAATGATATAAGTCCCACTGGTTACCTTTAAATCATTTTTACTTTGAATTCCGTGTCCCGCTGTTGCTTGCACCTCCAATGTGCCCGAACCGTTTAAGGTTAAGTCATCCTTACTGTAGATTGCAGCCTGCGCTTCCTCGGTTTCCGCGAAGCTCGCAGCCGTTGCAGCTACCAGATTCGATGTATTTTCTGCCGTAGTTATTACTGTTTTTTCAGCTTGTGCAACTGAAATTGCAGCAGCGGTTTCATTAGTAATGCTCGCATTATTCAGTACAACTCGAACTGTTTCTGAATCGGTGCTGCTAATGACAATTTGTCCATTGGTTAGTGTGCCAGAAACTACATAGGTACCTCCTTTGGTTATTGTGATGGTATTGTCTAAAACCTCTGCACCGTCCCCATTAACACTGGATCCCTCATCCTTTAAGGTAATCTGTGTAGCTGTACTTTCATCATAAGTGGTAGTTTTATCTTCTTCATCGTACTCACCAGTTGCTGCTAAAACAGTAGAATTTGTTTTATTATTGGTAGAAGAACTAGTCAAACTAGCGGCAGTACTGGCCTCCTCAGTCTGAGTGGCGGTCACTTTGTAGACAACGCCGCCAGTTAATGCCAGTGCTAACAGCAGCGATGCGATGGATAGTCTTTTTTTCATCCGTTTCTCCCTCTCTTTTCTTCAACTTTCAGCATAAAGAGTAATTCGTAGTCTGTTTTTTATGCCTTCGCTGAAGCTGTGGTAAGCGACTAAAATCAGCAAACTTCCTGTTTTTATCTGCTGATTTTCTTTGCTTTATGACAAGCTTTTATTCATTGTTTTTCAGGTAATAACATCCATACTAAGCCAAATAAGGCGGTTAAATAGATCAGCATAATAACCCTCTTCTTTCTGTGGGCTATAAATCCTTCCCACTTCCTGCTGGTTGGACAACAATTGGTAAATTACTATTCACTAATCGCAGCTCATCTAAAAATTCTTTCTCCTGGTAAGGATTTTTCTCATGAACGGTGAAGGATACTTCGAACAAGCTGCCTAAGTTGGTCGTCTTGATCTGGTCCAGCTGATGATAACTAGTAAATTTCTGCAGCACTGGATCAAAATCCCTCATATAATTGGTGTACTCAGGAACTGTAATACGTACTTGTCGAACATTCTCCATAGCGTCACCAAACTTCAAGTTGGTATAAACAATCATTGCTAGACTGACAAATAGGCTAAAGATCGTTGCATAAACGATATACCCCATCCCAATCGCTAATCCCACAGCCATGGAGAAAAAAATAGTAGTAATCTCACGAGCATTTCCTGGAGCGGAGCGGAAACGAACTAGGCTAAAGGCACCGGCTACCGTAATCCCTGCCCCTAAATTCCCGTTGACCATCATAATGACAGAAGAAACCAAAACCGGCAGCAGGGCGATGGTAAACATAAAATTTTTGGAATAGCTGTTATGGTATTTGTGAACCATCGCAATGAGAAAACCTAGAATAAGACTGGATGAAATAGTTAATAGAATTTGAGTCAGCGTAACAGTCATCTCACTGACATTGTTGCTAAGAATACTATCAAGCATAAAGTGATTCCCCTCGTTCAATTGTTTTGATTGTTTGGTTGCTTTGACGCGTATGCTGTTTTTCCCATTCAGGAAACAGCACCCAATGGTAAACATTTCCGTATTTCGTAAACTTTCCTTGAAAAATTTGCAATTCGGAAAAAAGACGGCTGATTTCTAGCGGGAACGCCTCAAAAATTTTGACCTCCATTAGGACAGTCGGCTCAGTTGTTAATCGTATTTGCGGATGTTGATCCACCTGATCTAATTCGAAATGCTCCAAAGAATAACGAATATTCTGATCAAAGGTGATACGGAAGTTTTCGTCCTTCTTATGCTTCAAGGCAATCCGGTCATAACTGATCAGAACTGTTGATTGAAGCTTTTGCTGCTGGGTGTACCAGTCAAGCTCTTTAAATATCTGCTTTTGCTCCTGCGGCTTCACTCCATAATTAAGAAAATTTTTTGCCTCCTGATATGTCATAGCTGTTCTGCGTTTGTAGGTTACACCAGCTACCTTCTTCTTCAATTCCAGATAAACGGTGGATTGATTAGTTGCTAGACCATAGCTGCGCAATCGCATTTTTTCTTTGAATTTAGGCTTGTCTACCGAATGACGAATGACCGCCAAATCCTCAGTATCGTAATAGATCGTATGGATTGTATGCAGTCCATATTCATCAATCGTCATATATTCTTGTAAACGGGTCAGCAGCAGATCGAACTTCTCTGGAGTCATTAAATATTTTTTCTCGCGGCGTTCAAAGATTTCTCCGCTTTTCACTTTTACTTTTGCCATGCTGAAATTCCTCCTTGTTGATTCATTGATTAGCGATGTATGTAGCATAACCAATGAATCTGAACTCCTTCTGAAGTAAATCTGAACAAATCTGAAGTTTGAAAAATGCACAAAAAAAGAGCAGCCAGTGATTGACTGCTCTTAATTAATATTCAATTGTTCCCTTGCTTCCCTCATTTTATCGGCAGCAGAATTTCTGTTTGGTAGATTTTCCCGAGAGTTGTACTAGTCATCTGCCCCTGATGAAGCTCTACGATCATGGTGGAGATCTTCACCCCTAATGACTTGCCAATACTTGAATCAGACTCGCCAACGGTGTTCTTGATAATCACCTGAAGCTGATCATTTTGTACCTGAATTCGCACATCGACCCCTTGCTTTAGATCAGCGTGCTGGTTGATATTGGAAATAAGATTATCAAACAAGCGCTCCAGCAAACTCATATCCCCCACAATTCTCGTTTGAGCTGGAATATCCAGCTCATAAGTAACCTCTGCAATCGGCAGCAGCTCCGTGATGAATTGTTCAAACATCATCCGGCCGTCAATTGTTTGCAGCTCTAAAGGACGTTGCCCGGAAAAAATCGTTGCATACTCCAGCAGATCATTCACACGAGTATTCATCTGTTGGGTCTTTTTATGAATCAAATTTAAATATTTCCGCTGCTCTTCAGTTAAGTCGGTTTCCAGCAGCACAGGCAGATAGCCGCTTAAAATGGTGAGGGGCGTACGGATATCATGACTGAGGTCACTGATGATTTCTCGTGATGCCTGGGTAGCTTTTGCTTCCAAAACAATCTTCTCGCTAAGTGATTCACTCATTCGATTAATGCTGGCCGCAATCTGTGTCAGTTCATCATGCCCCTCTTCGGCAATTCGATAATCCAGATCCCCCGCCTCCAAAATGATTGTTCCTTTTTCGATTTGGTGCATGTATTTCGCCTTATTCAATAGTTGGCGATAAAACAAGACGATCGCAAAGAGTAAGCCCAAGACTACTGACGCAACAATTCCGATATACATCGGCCAACGATTCTCAACTACTAGAAAAATCGTTTTTGTTTCCCCATCGGAATAAGTAATGGTAGTAGATTTTTCTGTACCTAATGGCCGCCGCTCTTCAATTGGTCCCGCTGGTTCTTTATGGAATTTCGGTTCATTTCTAGCTTCAGAATCATTGCGCAAATAAAAGACCGTCCCGTCTGAGGATTGCCAAGTAAACCGACCTAAGCTGTCCGCCTTCTGCTGACTGACAAATTCTTGAAACTCGGCAGTGGCTTCTGAAAAATCCTTCTTTTCCATCTGGGGCTGTATCACTTGATGGTACAATGACTGATTACCCAAAAACAGCACGAAGAACAAAATTGCACCACTAATGATACTAAGAATTAAATAGCGAAAAATCTCTTTAGGAAAGGTAGTCTTTTTATCGTTCAATCTTATACCCCACTCCCCACACGGTCAAAATGTACTGCGGCTTTTTCGGGTCCTGTTCGATTTTTTGCCGTAATTTTTTGATATGAGTCATGATGGTACTGCTGGAACTGTAAAAATACGGCTCCTGCCAAACCGTTTCATAGATCGCTTCTGCGGAAAAAACATGCCCTGGTGATTCCGCCAGCAGCTGCAAAATATCAAACTCTTTCCCTGTTAAGGTAATTTCCTGATCAGCCAAAACTACCCTTCGCGTTTCCGGCTGCAATATCAGGTCGCGAACCTGAAGCGAATGATTGGTTTGTATTTGCGAGCTATTATAATTCAAGTAACGTCGCAGCATAGCCTGAACCTTCAGCTGCAACTCCTGGGGTGAGAAGGGCTTGACCAAATAGTCATCTGCTCCAGCAGAGTAGCCGACAATCTTATCGTATTCCTGCCCCTTGGCTGAAATGAATAGGATCGGTACTGAATAGGAGTTGCGAATCGCTTTCACTGCATCAACACCATTCATTTTAGGCATCATATAATCCATAATAATCAAGGCAACATCCTGATCCACCATACTCAGGGCCTCCTGCCCATTTTCCGCCTCAATAATCTCATCTACATAAGAAGCCAGCAGCATTTTCTCCAGCTCCCGAATATCAGCCTCATCATCTACAATCAACAGCTTGTTCATCTTCATCCCTCTTTTACGACATTTTCTGCTTAGTATGCCATAAAATCAGGCCGTAAAATTTTTCCTGCCAAAAAGATCATAAAAAAATCCCAGATTCTTAATGATTATTAGTGATTTAGCAAACTCTATCAATTAGGAGCTTGCGTTTTCTAGCTAAAATACGACTTAATAATTTCATTTCTTAGACTTAAACTAGCTAGCCGCACAGCCTGCACAATCTGTCACTAAAATAGCAGTCACCTGCCTTCTATACTAGAGAGCAAGTGACTGCTATATTTTTTATCTACTAATCTTCGCGCTGTCGCTGTTCATAAATTGTCGTACTTCCTCTTCACTGTACTGGTTGCAGTCGCCTTTGACAAAGTGCTTCAGGACAGCAGCAGCCGTCGCAAACTCAATCGCTTCCTGTGGATTCATTGCGGTTAATAAACCGTGCAGCATCCCACCAGTAAAGGCATCTCCACCACCGATTCGATCAACGATAGGATCGATGGCATAGTTTTTCGACGTGTAACACTGTCCCTTGATCCATAAGTTTCCTTGTAGTTCATTTACACTCGTCGAATGAACTGTCCGCTTAGTCGAAAAGAAGACCTCAATGTTTGGGAAAAGCTTTTGCATCGCTTGATAATAGTGCGTGACATCAGCTTCTGCTTCCTCTTGAATTCCCAACAAATGAATCGCATCCATGTGGCCTGCTGAACAGTAATCTACATAAGGCAGCGCCTTGCGCAAAAACGCCCCTGCGGCTTGTTGTGTCCACAATGTTTGACGATAGTTGCTGTCAAAGCTGACCTTACAGCCGACTGCTTTAGCTGCTTGCATCAGTTGAATGGTCAACTGGCACCAATCTTCAGAGAGCGCTGGGGTAATGCCTGAAACATGGAATACATCTACCTCAGCAAACAGCTCAGTCAAATTCCATTCCAATTCATTCATCAAAGCAAAGACTGACCCTTGGCGATCGTACACTACTTTAGTCGCCTTCTGACCAATTCCTTGTTCCACGTAATAAGTTCCTAGTCGACCAGGTTCTTTTAATAGAAAGTCAGTCGCAACACCATAACTGCGCAAATGCCTTTCCACCGCTTGTCCGAAGGCATTATCTGCTACCTTGCTGGCATATTGGACATGATGACCATAATTTGCCAGAGAAACGGCTACGTTTGCTTCACCACCGCCATAAAAAACATCCAGCTGACTGGCTTGATTCAAGCGTGTGCCGACTTCGGCTGACAACCGCATCATAATTTCCCCTAGACAAACGATTCTAGCCATGAGTAATTCCTCTAATCTCAGCCAGCTTTGCAGCATATTGCTGAGCAATTTCTGTTACCTTAGCAAAATCACCTTCAGCTGCTGGTGCTAACAAATTCCCGCCGACACCCACAGCAACTACTCCAGCCTCAAACCAGGTAGCCATATTTTCCAGACTGACACCACCAGTTGGCATCAAGTTAATATGAGGCAATGGTGCTTTGACAGCTGAGACAATACTTGGACCATAGGCACTGCCTGGGAACAGTTTGATAATGTCTGCACCGCTCTTCAAAGCTGTCTGCATTTCAGTAATCGTCATACACCCTGGTAAGTAAGGGATTTGGTAAAGGTTGCACAGCTCAGCAGTTTCAGCGTCAAAGCTAGGGCTGACAATAAATTCCGCACCAGCCATGATTGCCAAGCGGGCCGTTACAGCATCCAATACGGTTCCTGCTCCAATCACAGCCTCTTGTCCACGATACGCATCTACTAACTCCTGAATAGCCGCTTGAGCGTTCGGGACCGTAAATGTTACTTCGATCCCGATTACGCCGCCTTCAATAATTGCATGACTGGCTTTAACAGCTTCCGCCTGATCTTTTCCGCGTACAACAGCAATGACTCCGGCTTTTTCTAAACGTGATAAAATTTCTACTCGTTTCATTCAAACGTCTCCAGTCTATTAATTAAGAACAGCCCGTTCCAACAAAGTTCCCGCTGGATGTTGACCCTCTAGATCCCGCATACCTGAAAATGACAGAACCCGATCCATATTGGTAATTACGACAATGATCATTGTTTCTTTCCCTTGATTGCGGATATAAGCTAAATCCATTTGTGCTAATTTGGTTTCAACTGATACTTTGTCGCCTTCTTTGACAAATACTTCAAAGCCTTGACCATTTAAAGCGACGGTATCAATTCCCATGTGAACCAAGACTTCCACACCGTTGCTGGTTTTGATGCCAATTGCATGTTTAGATGGGAAAACAGTTGTTACCGTACCGGAAACTGGTGAGAACACCGCACCGTCAGTTGAGTTAATGGCAAAGCCTTCACCCATCATTTTAGTTGAAAAAACTTCATCTGGTACATCTTCTAAAGGTACATAATCACCCTTTGAAACAGCATGCAAATCAACTTCATTCGTTAACTCAGTATCTTCGTCCATTTCCTTTGGCACTAGCATGTAAGTTAAAACAAATGATAGAACCAAAGCAATGATGATACCTAGTACTGCAAAGATAAAGTATTGACCAATATAAGCTGGCAAACTGAAAATACTTGATAAAATGTAGCCATAAATCCGAACACCGAAGAAGCTGATAAAGGCTGATGCAACTGAGCTTCCGATAGTGGCAGCGATAAAGGCTTTTTTGTATTTAGATAAGATACCGAATAAAGCTGGCTCGGTAATTCCTAAAATTCCTGATACAGCAGAAGATAAAACGATTGATTTTTCTTCTTTGGTTTTTACTTTAGTGTAAATAGCAGCTGTGGCACCGGTAATCGCCATGTTGGCCATAAACATCATTGGCATTAACATGTCATAGCCTTGGTTCGCAAAGTTCTGCAAAGCAATCGGTGTCATGGCATGGTGTAAACCTGTAAAGATCGCAATTGGTCGAATCGCACCTACGACAATCCCTGCTAACACTGGTGAAATAGTAAATAGTCCAGCCACACCTGCAGCCAATAGATTCCCTAAATGAATACTAATTGGTCCAATAATTGTTAATGTAACCAAACCAGCCACGAACAAGGAGATGGTTGGAGTAAAGACAGTTCGTAAAACTTGCGGCAAGACCTTATCCACCCAACGATAAATGTAGCTTAACGCTAAAACTGCAAAGATAATCGGAATAACCGTTCCCGCATAGTTAAAGACCGGAACTGGGACAAGCCCAAACAGTCGAAACGCTGAAATATTTCCTTCAGCTACCGCATTGGTCATCGTTGGAAACTGTAAAGTTGCTGCAATCGCAATGGCCAAATATTGGTTCGTTTTGAAAATGTGAGCAGCAGAAGCGGCAACGAAAAATGGCAAGAATGTAAATACGCCGCTGGCAATCATATCAATGACTAAATAAGTATCTGTTTGGTTAGAGATGACATTTAAGGCAACTAACCCTGCCATCAATCCTTTGATCATTCCGGCTCCGGCAATCGCAGGTACGATTGGTCCAAATACCCCGGATACAGTATCCATAAACAAGGAAACGGCACCTTTTTTCTCAGTATCTCCTTGCTGGCTGTTTTCATCTAAACCTAGCTCTTTGGCTAATGGTGCAAAGTAATCAGCTACATCGGTTCCAATAACGACCTGTAATTGATCGCTTTGGTATTTAGTTCCTACTACTTTAGGAATCTTTTCCAAAGCCGCATAATCAACCTTCTTTTCATCCTTTAAGTTAAAACGCAAGCGGGTCATACAATGCCAAGCGTTGTTAATATTTTCAGCACCGCCAACATCTTTAATGATCTGTTTTGCAATATCTTCATGTTTCATTTTTTAATAGCCCTCCTTCATTCTTACGGAACAAGTAATTCAAGCTCGGACTAGTCAACTTCGCTTGAATGATGTGATTCCGTTTTCACCCTCACATAGTAGCATGGTATTTCAAACTTGTAAAACCAGTCCTTTTCGGTATTTTTATATTAAAAACCGCTATATATCAACGTTTTAAAATAAATTTAATAAAAATTGGACTGGTTTTATCGTGCTAATCTAGTATTTTTCAGACCAAATTGACACCGCTTGTCTATCCGTGTTTCAATGAGTGTGGAAATGATTCGTATTACAAAATTGGAGTGAACAATATGACACCAACCATTATTACTGATATAAAAAGCTTCGCGATCAAACCTGATCGCCATAATCTATTAGTTGTCAAAGTAGAAACCGACAAAGGAGTATCCGGTCTTGGCTGCGGTACCTTCCAGTTCCGTCCATTAGCCGTTCAAACAGTGGTAGAAGAATACTTGAAACCGCTATTGATTGGCCGTGATGCCAACCAAATCGAAGACATCTGGCAAGTAATGAACGTAAACTCTTACTGGCGCAATGGACCTATCACCAACAATGCAATCTCTGGTGTAGATATGGCCTTGTGGGATATCAAAGGCAAATTGGCTGATATGCCATTGTACCAACTATTAGGTGGAAAAGCTCGTACAGCAATCCCAGCTTATACCCATGCAGTTGCCGACAATTTAGATGATCTTTATGGAGAAATCGACAAATTTCTAGCAGAAGGGTATCGTTATATCCGTTGCCAATTAGGCTTCTACGGCGGCAACCCTGAGAACCTGCAAACACCGGATCAACCAATTAAAGGTTCTTACTTCGATCAAGAAGATTATATGCAAACAACGTTAAAAATGTTTAAAGCAATCAAAGAAAAATACGGCAACCAGTTCCAAATGCTGCATGATGTACATGAACGTCTGCATCCTAATCAAGCGATTCAGTTTGCCAAAGCAACTGAGCCCTACAATCTGTTCTTTTTAGAGGATATTTTACCGCCGAACCAAAATGAATGGTTGGCACAATTACGCAGCCAATCAGCAACACCAATCGCTACTGGCGAGCTGTTTAACAACCCAATGGAATGGAAAGAACTAGTACGCAACCGTCAAATCGACTTTATGCGGGCACACGTTTCTCAAATTGGTGGAATTACACCAGCGCTAAAATTGGCGCATTTCTGTGAAGCAATGGGTATCCGTATTGCTTGGCATACGCCTTCTGATATCAGTCCAGTTGGTTTAGCAGTGAATACTCATTTGAACATTCACCTGCACAATGCAGCAATTCAAGAAAACATTGATATTCCTGAAAATACCCGCAACCTGTTTGGCAATATTCCTGCACCAGAAAAAGGCTTCTTCTACCCGATTGAACAAAGCGGAATCGGCGTGACCTTCAACGAAGAATTAGCTGAAGAACATCCCGTCGTTTACCGTCCTCATGAATGGACACAAAGCCGGACACCTGACGGAACAATTGTAACGCCATAGCAAAAAAACGCTGAGATCAACGGAACCTAGGGGTTGATCTCAGTGTTTTTATATGTATTCAATTTTTTTGGCAGTTAGCTGGTATAATAAAGAAGAAGGGTGGCGATGACTTATGACAAAGCACACGCATCAAAAAAACACTTCTAGACCTATTCTTTGGCGCTTCGGTATTATTGGACTTTTTTTGTACAATCGGTTGAAAGATACGACCTATTTTCAAAACCGGACAGCTATTTTTAGCTTCTATTGCTTTTCCTTCCTTTTCGTTTTCTCACTTCTGTATATCGGCTTAATTTTCTTTGGTTTTAGTCCATCCATTCCACTCGTCTGGAGTATCCTATTACTTACAAGTATCGCATACGGCTATTGGGCTGCCCGCTATTTCTCTTCAACCTGTTAGTCTATCCGTGAACGATGAATTTCCCGATCAAATGGCCGAATATAGGTCACTGAATAATCAATCGCAATAATGCTGCTGTATTCGTAGACCTGACCATCTTCTAGGATTGCCCGATTGGTGATCTGCATCGCCGGTGTTCCACGCTTGCATAAAAGCAGGCGCGACTGCTCCTTATTGGTAGTAATCGGATCGTAGCTGGTAATGTAATGGGAGATACGGTAGCCCTGATTTTCTACATAATTTTGAATCGAATGCTCCACTGCCTCCTGTGAAAAATTAGGAAACATCGAAACCGGCAGCTTAGAGATTTCCAGCTGCTCAATCTTATAATTGACAATTCGAATCCGCTCAAAGGTCCAGATTTCCTCCTCCGCATCAATCTGAAAAATCTTCTGCTCCTCTAGCGTTGCAGGCGCCTTCTTCAGATCAATCATTTTAGAGTCAATTCGATCATAAGGAGTCCGAGTCAACGAGTTAAAAATCAACGGATTATTGACCCATTCCTCATGGACAAAGATCCCTGAACCTTGAACGACCCGCACAATCCCAATTTCTTCCAAATTTTTCACAGCTTGCTGAATCGTAAAGCGCGACACCCCATAAATCTTTGCTAAATCCCGCTGATTCGGCAGCTTGCCGTTTTTAAACTCTTCTTGATATATTTTACTAAGCAAATCTTGCACAATGAATTCGCGTTTTTTCATGGAGAGACTCCTTTGTATCATTTGATACTGTAACTATACATGGAATCTGCTGAAAAGTTAATAAGTAAACATAAGATGAGGTAGTTGTTTGGGTAGTATAGGTCTATTTTGGACAACTGCTCGTTGGATCAATTCGTTTTCTTTATTTACTCTTGCCGCTCCAGCAAGCTGTTGACTAGGTCAGCCTAAAACGATAGATACCAAACTAAATCATCAATTCAGACGTTTCAGCAACAAAAAAATTGCGATGCTCCTTTCTAAGAAGTGAGCCCCTATTCGGTCACCTTCTAGCAGCCGACCATCACAAACATGCTACATACTATAATTCCTCTAACACCATTCCATAGATTAGGCTAGGTGTTTTAGATATGTCCCACTATCATATGTTTATCATCGGGTTACAGGAATAGACGATTATATCAGTGTCTTGATATAAATTTCTATGTCCTCAAAATGGGAAAACACTAAAGTTACTTGTATAATTTAAAAAATTTTAATACTGGAACCAAAAAAATCCTATAGAATCTTTTCCAGACAGATTCTATAGGACGGATTATTATCTTAACGTTGCTATATACGTTTGAACATGTTCGATTATCTCATTAAAATCTTGATACTCAATAAATGGAAGGCCTTGTTTATTTAGATAGTCACTGAGTTGCTGGCCTTTCTTCGCATAGACAATGTCAGCTGCTTTTGAACCTTCAAAATCAGAAATGCTGTCTCCAATAAAAATGACTTGGTAACCCTGTTTTTGATAGCTTCTAATTACTTTGGCTTTATCCACGCCATTTTCTTGATCATAAAAGAGCTGCGGATGCTCAACAGTCATTTTCCCATCAGCAAAAATCAATTGATTTGAAATAACTCGTTCATTGGGGATGGACATGCCCTCCCCTTTGAGGGAATAGTAAACGTTTTGACATGTTCCAGCACTGACAATTACAAAATCCCACTCCTTGATTAAGAAATTTTTGAAAGAAAGATCAATTAACATATTTTCTTGTAAAGTACAGATGAATTCTTCTTTAGATATTCTAATAGCTTCTAACTGTTCCTTTATATATGTTCTTACAGAAATCTTCTTTTGCCTTATGTCGCTAAGGTATGCTTGATGCAATTCAGGAATATAGGTTTCAGCTAGCATTGTCGTACTATCATTTATTGAAATGGTCCCATCGAAATCAATCACAAACTTATATCGAACAGACTCGTTTAGTTTTTTCATGAATGAAGTTGATTCCGAAAGGCTTTGACTTTATCCATAAACTCCTTAACACGTGCTTGATCAACGTGATTCTCAAACACACCATCCTTTTTAAAGGTAGTTCCCACAACTGCTCCGTCTGCTATTTTTAATTGCTCCTCAACATTATTTAGTCTAACGCCTGTATTTGCAAAGACGACAGTGTTTGGAACAACATCTTTGACGATTTTTAACGTGTTCGCATCTGTTTCAGTTCCTGCTGTTAATCCTGAGACGCAAAGAGCATCGGGACGGTTGTTAAACACCGTTGATTTAGCAACACTAATGATATCCCGATCCCCAAGATAAGTCGCCGCTTCTGGTACGATGTTAAACAATAGCTTAACGTTTTGCGCGCCAATTTGCTTTTGGTGTCGAACAGTCTCCCCAACATTAGTATTCCACAAACCAAAGTCTGAACCATAAACTCCAGTAAAGATTTCTCTTACAAAGATAGCATCCACTGCTTTAGCTAGGTCTAACGATTTCTTTGCATCCCATAGCACATTCACACCAAAAGGAATTTTAATGAACGGCTTCAGTTCTCCAATAATCCGTGCCATCGCAGCCACTGTTTCTGTATGAACATCGGTCAAATATGGCAAAGAGAACTCATTCGAAAACATTACCGCATCCACGCCGCCTTCTTGAAGTGCTAGAAAATCAGCTTTAGCATGTTCGATGACCTTTTCCATACCGCCTTCTTCATCAAAATGAGGATCTCCCGGCAGTGCATCAAAATGACACATCGCAATAATCGCTTTTTCTGTACCTAATTTTTCTTTTAACCAAGTCATGTTTTTTCCTCCTGATTTTTACTCTTTTAGAGCATTTCTTTTTACAAAAATTGTTATGAAGCAAGTCATTATAATTAAAATGGCTAAGCCAAGATAACCTAAGAATCCAATATTGGCGATAATAAAATCAAACACATTTCCTGCCCATAAAGCCGTAACCTTATCGCCAGATTCCGAAACACCGCCCTCTTCCGCTAATTTGGTAAAGTACGGAGATATCCAAGTGGCAATATACAAGATGCCGGTCATGTTAATAACACCACTGATTAAGGTTTTTAAAATATTCCCTTTATGAATGATACTAGCCATACAGATGAAGAATGCTGCAAAGGCTAAATCTGCTAAAGGTAACACCTTATTTCCTGGTAAAATCGCTGCTAATATCAGCGTAATTGGAATCAATATGGTCCCAATAATCATCGTTGTCGGATGACCCAAGGTAACGGCAGAATCCAGACCTATATACACTTCTTTGCCAGAAAAATGTTTAGCAAAGAATCCTTTTGCTGCTTCGGATAATGGCATCAAGCCTTCCACGATTATCTTAATCATCCGAGGAAACAGCACCATGATTCCACAGACACCCATCACAAGGTTCGCACCATCTTTAAAGCCATAGCCTGCCAACAAACTTAAAATAATTCCCAAGATTCCCCCGATTATGACTGGGTCTCCCATAAAGCCGACCTTTTTCTGCAGTCCTTTAATATCTAAATTCGAATTATGCAGAAAAGGAATTTTACTGTAAATCTTATCTAAAATGACGAACAAAGGAACGCTGCTGGCCGCATAGCCTTGCGGTATTGAAATACTTTCGACACCCAGCTCCTTTTGAACCCTTTTCGCTGTGTAGTCAGCCGATAATAACGACCAGGTCGCTTGAACCAACGCTGCTCCCATACCTAAAATCAAATTTCCTGTTACTAAATGAACGACAGCGCCGGTAAAGGCATAGTGAGAATAATTGAAAATATCAATATTCATCGTTTTGGTAGCACCAACAGCTAAAAGCAGCACATTCAAAACGAAGACTGACGGGATGATCAGTGCCCCTACTACTGTCGAAAAAGCGACTCCTGCGCCTGCGCCTGAACCAAGATCAATAACCGTTAAATTAAAACCAAATCGTTCAACAATCAAATTGACCGCCGGTGATAAAAAACTAGAAATCAGTCCTACAGCTAAATTAAACCCAATAAACCCAACACCTACTGTGATTCCTGATTTTACAGACTTAAAAAAGCCTAAACCAAAGATCAAACCAATAATGAATAAAACAATCGGAACAAAAACGGTTGATCCTAGCGATAAAATATAATCAAGTATGCCTTCCATCAATTTCCCTCCTTCTCAAATCAATTCTTTAAAATATCAATGATCTTCTCAGCTGCCTCTGCTTCTCCAATCCCTACCAAAAAGGGTGTTCCTACAACCATTGGCACACCATAATCTTCTTCAACCCGCATCGCTGTCACAAATAAGTCCGCTTCCTTGTACATATCCAGCTCACTTAATTGTGCTTGAGAAAGCGTGTATTCCACTTCATTATCATCCAAGACCTTTCTAACCTTTTCAGCGATCATAGAAGAAGTTGCCATACCTGTTCCACATGCTACAATTACTCTTTTCATTGTCCCTCTCCCCTTTCAAAATCAATATCTTTTCCAAATCTTTGAACACCATCTAACGAATACAAAAACCCTGCTAATAATTGATAAATTCCTAGAGCATCCTCTAAATTAATCACTTCAATCGGTGTATGCGTATAACGAGTCGGGAGTGAAATATTTGCTACAACTGTCCGACTGCTTTCAATTGAAATATAGGCAGTCTCGGTCAAAATCCCTGTAGCCACTTCTCTTTGCATAGGTATACCAACCTTTTTCCCAATAGTTTCTAAGTAGGTCAAAAAATTCTTATTGGGAACAATACCCGCTAAGGTCCCTCGACTATGATGATTCATATAAGTCAGCGCCGGACCTTTGCCTAAATGAATTTCAGATAACCCCATCAAGTCTGGTGTATCAGTGGCGGGAGTAACATCTAAGCCGAGCACAATTTCTGGATCAATTGTTCTTACAGTTGGCATGATACCGCGGGTGTTGAACTCCTCTTGAACACTGAATACTAGATAAAGATCAACCTTCAGCTTCTCAATATCTATGTTCTCATTCAAATAAACCAAGATACTTAACAACGCCCGATCATCCATCGCTTTGTTTGAAATACACTTTCCACATAACTCTAAAAACTGAGGTTTAAAAGTAACTGGGGTTCCAATATTGATCCCTGCTTCCAGCACTTCGTCACGACTCATAGCACCAATATCCAAATAATAGTCCCGAGCATTTTCTGGAAGCTTTCCTTCTTTTTGCTTTGCTAAATGATGAGACTTAACTCCTACAACGCCGTTAACAGGACCTTTTTCCCCATGTAGTTCAAGCTTTAAACCAGCGAGGCACGTTGGGTTCAGTGAACCTAATTTTTCACAATGAATGAACCCTGCTTCATCTATGTGATTGACCATCATACCAACTTCATCCATATGACCAAAAAGCATAACCTTTTGCTTCCCGACATTTTTAGGTGTCATGTGAACGGTTAAATTACCTAAGATATCAAGAGAAACCTGTCGCTCTTCTCCTAGATGATCCATTAGATAGTGAATAACCTGGTCCTCATACCCGACATTTCCCGAAAGATCAGTCATTTCCCTGATCAGCTGCTTCATTCGCTGCATGTTTCTTCCCCTCCTAATTGAGCAAAATGGGAAAAGACGCTCATTAATTTCTCCTTTGAATCCGCCAGTTTAATCTCTTCGATAAATTGTTGATTGGTGAATAGCTGAGCCAATGAGGAAAGATTTTTTAAATGAATTTTTCCATCGGTAAAGACTAAACCGATCACTAAATCTACTGGCAGCAGCTCCAAAGTTTCCGCATTTCGAAAGACTACAGGTTTAGCTGGTTTTACTAAGAAAAACGTATTTTTGGTCACATTCTTTGGCTCTGTGTGACAGATAGCTACGTTCAATCCGGCCAGCTTCAGGCCCGTAGGATATTTTTCTTCTCTGGAAATGATGGATTGCTCGTACGTTTCCTTCACATAACCTTTTTCATATAAATCCTTGGCTACTGAAGAAAGTAGTTCTTGAGCAGTTGAATACTCCTCATCAAAATAAACAAAATCTTGGTTAAGCATCTTATCACACTCCATTGAGCCACTTTTTGAAGAAATCAGATAAAGGTTCTGCTCTTTCAATTGCGTGGTCTAATTTTTGATAAAAGTTTTCATCATGAGAAAAGGCGTTGATATTCATGACTGTATTGATCAAACGCTCTTTTTCTTTTGATGCAATAAAAAATAGTAGCTTGACTGACAAGTCTTTCGGAAAAGTAACTGAATTCTTCACATAGAGAATGTGAATTCCTGATTTCAATACCCCGCTTTTCTCACTTCCATGTGGAATCGCCATTTGATTGCGAATAACAAAGTGAGCACCATATAAGTTGACTGATTGAGAGATCCCCTCCAAGTAACTCGCTTGGACAACCTGCTTTTGTTCTAAACACTCACTACACATAGATAAGCTTGTTTGCCAGTCCTTTACATCCTGCACTATAGTAATATCTTCTTCAGTTAAGCCATCAAACAAACTAGATTCCTTGCGTTCTTCTTGAAGGCTTTCGGGAAAAGCTTCCAACAAATCCTTTTTCAAACTGATTGGATTCGAGATAATTGCGTGGCGTTCTAAAACTTTCAACAATTTGTTTACTGAAATCTTTGATTCCTCCCGTTTGCGAGTAATCCCAAATTCCTTTAGCTTCTGATCATCATTGAAGGTTAAAAAGGGGGAAATAAACAATATTGGAACTTCTACAGACTTTTTAATCTCAAAAGAAAAATCTAACGTGCTGACAATCAGGTTGATATCTTCTGAAAGATACTCATTAATTTGATAAATAGAAGAAGTTCCCACAACCTCAACGTTGTAGTTCTTTTCAATTAGATTTTTTAAAAGAACGGATGTGCCGTACCCTGAGTGGCAAACCAGTAACACACGTAAATTGGGTTGATGTGTCTCTTGAAATCTTCTGATCGCCCCTAAGAAATGAATAACGAACAAAGCAATATCCTCTTTGGAAAAATGCACATTCAGCTCTTTTTGATAGATCTCGATATTCTTTTCTAAGAGAGAAAATAAGTTTTGATAATTCCCAATGGCTTGATGATAAATCTCACTATCCATTTCATAGGAATTATTTTTGCGATAAATCGTGCTTTTGACATGCTGATACAAGCCTTCCATTAAGATTGGATCCTCTGAAAGCTCCATACCAAGTTCTTTTCCAATGCTCGTTACTAATTTAGAAACAAACAGCTTGAAGGACAAAAGATTTTTTTGGTAACTTTGATTGATAGAATCTTCACTGTAGCTAACTAAAATCCCTGCTAAATGAGCCAGCTCCTTCTCCGAAAAATTTAGGTTACCTTTGATACTCTGCATAAGCTTTTTGATACGTCTATATTCCTCAAGTGATTGAATTTGAGTTAGGTTTTGCACCTGCTGAATGGAATGACCATAGTAGATGCGATGAATAGCAACGAGAACATTTAGCAGAAGTGTTTCGTAAAAGTTAGTAAATGGATAGTTATCCGCCAACTCTTTTATCTGTTCCAGCATTTTTCCAAGATCAACATCGATAAAATCTTCAAGGATTCTTCGTTCAATCGGATTAGAAACAAGATGATTCTCCTCTTCAGAAAAAAGCACTAAATAATTTTCCCGATAATGATTCAGAATAAAGCGCCTTGTCTCCAGTTCATTCTGGTTGGTAACCTGCCGCTCGTTCACCTGAAAATGCTCACCTTCTAAAATCGGGATGATTTGTTTGAAATCCGATTTGACCGTATTTCTGGTGACATCCAAAAAATCTGATTCCTTTTGAATATTGATTTTTCCCGCAAGTATTAATTTGAAGGTTAAGTACTCTCTTCTTTTGCTCGAATCAGGTTTGTATATTTCTTCTAGCAATTGATTCACAGGGGTAAAATCCAGCACATTTGAAATAAGCTGTCCATTTAACTCTTTTTGAATTTCTGGCAAGTTCATCATTCTAAGGTAATAATTTAGATTTTCAATTTCATAGCGTATGGCACTTTCTGAAATAGTTAACTGCTCTTCAATAGCCTTTATTGAAGTTTGAGGATTTTTTTCCAAAAAATAAATCAGTTCTAATAAACGCTGATTCGCTTTCACTTTTTTCCTCCTTTCGGTTATTTATTACACTACTATCATAGTTTAGGCACGGGGATCATACAATGAGCAAAAAATTGAAATACTTCTCGAAAAATTGACCACTGAAAATCCGATGGAAAAGAATTATTGTATATAGTAAGAAGAAATGGAGGGATTGAAATGATGAGAAACAGCATTATACCATCACTAGCTTCTGCTAGGCAACTCTACTTAGCAGAGGAAATATTGAAAGCAGAGAATGAGGGATACCCAGAGATCCACCTAGACATTGAAGACGGAAACTTCATCGACAATATTACTTTCGGCTTATCCGTTATACATGACACGCGTTATTTAACATCGCTACCCTTCAACGTGCACTTAATGGTGACTCAGCCCAAGAAGTATCTAGAAGCACTTGTAGACTGTTCACCTTGCAGTGTTTTTATCCATGTTGAGTCTTGCCAAAATCTCGCAGAATTGATTTTTTATTGCCAGCAAAATAAAATCTCCGTTGGTTTAGCCTTTTTACCAACTACTTCACTGGAAAATTATGCCTACTTAATAAAGAGAGTTTCCATGCTTTTACTGATGACTAGCGAACCGGATGGCCAAGGACAAACCTTCATTGAGGAAATGATTGAAAAAATCAGTCTAGCTAGGAAAAGATTCCCCGAACAAGAGCTATGGGTTGACGGAGATATTACGATGGGAAGAGCTAGAGAATTGAAGCAGTTGGGTGTACAAAAATTTGTGATGGGTAGGGAGATTTTTGGGGCTGAGTATAATAAATAGTGAGATATGTTTAAAACACCTAGATCTGTGATCAAAGTATGCTAGGTGTTCTCTTTTTATTGTTTTGTATTCTTAGTACTAGATGATGCATCAAGTTTGAATTGTTAGATTGCATGACTACTTAGCGTAAGCCACTTCCAAAAAAACTCCCTACCGAAATTCAAACCAAAACCAGAAAAAAACGCTCAATCATCATTCGATCAAGCGTCCCTCTAATTAATTCGTCGCATATTGAAATTCTTCCAACTGTTGAGACCATTGCAGCCAATACTCATAAAATTCTTCACTAAGTCGGTAGCCCCTGCCCCATAGAGTGGTGATGGTTTCGCCAGTAATACCATGCAATTCAAACTTACGTTTTAATTTGTTAATTAGGCATGACAATTGACTCATATTTGATGGGGTATCTCCGTCACGCCAGAGATGATCACATAGTTCTTTGCGAGATAATACACCATTTTTGGGATAAGTATCAATCAGACATTCAAATACTTTTCGTTCTGTCTTTGACAAGCTTTTCAACAACAGCTTTAACTCGTTTTGCTCTGGACGTTCCACTGGATGAGGAAAGGATAAGATCTGGCTGCCGGAAACTAGCTCTTGCTCCAGCTGACGATTTAAATCATTCATTTTTTCCCGTAAGCTCTCGTAGCTAGTGTCTTTTGTTAGCCAATCTGCAATTCCCTGTTCGTGCCAATAAGCTTGATCTTCTTCGCTTGGCTCATTTTCCACAATACGCAGCACCATGAGTGGATAGTGCTTCAATAACGTTAGCAGCTGCTCTACTTCCGAATGACACAAGCTTTCGCTTAAGATGACCCATTGAAAATACGAAATAAATGGGCTGACAGCGCCTTGTTGCAGGCGTTGAAGCATATCTGCAGAACACAAAACTTCACAGTTCATTCTTTGCAGCTTGCTAATAATGGTTTCTTCGGTCAAAATATTCTTTGTCAAAATAAGTACATGTTGCATGGGGATTCCCCTTTTCTTTATGTTTTTGAAGCTTTCTTTTCTTTAGTCGGCGGTTTCGTCTCCGTTTCTTCAGTATCAATCAACACATTCCATAAAATAATCAATGTCACCACTACACAAATAGCTACCTGTATCCATAATTGATCAAAATACGACTCCGCCAGCTTGATACTGAATATTGCTAACAGGAAACAAACGACTAGAATCGCTGCTAACTGAATCTGTTTTAACTCCTGCTGGATGCGGTAGGTTGTTTCAATTGGCACACGCTTTTGTTGGGCCACCTGACGCACGGAGTTTTTCTCTACCAGCAGCCAGATGATTTCCCGATACAGCTTGCGTGCCTCCGGTTCTTTGCTAAACAAAGAATACGCACCTTTACTACGATCTCGTTCTTTGCCAGCTTTCATCAAGACCGGATGCAACAAGCGATCATTGCGCAGTGACCAACGAAAAATCTGCCGCCATTCTTCAATACTCAATTGAGGCAAGTTCAGGACATCCAGAGTCACTTCCAGAGTTTCCAGTTGATCGAGACAAGCCAGCAGCTGCCGATAATCCCGTGAAACGACCTCCCAGGAAGCAATCACCAAATGATCTCCTGGCTGGGCAAAATTCAGCAGTGCCTGAAACTCACTGGTAGGAGAGTTCAAGGCTTCTACCTCTTGATGCCCATCTGAAAAGAGTTCATCCACCGGATAATCCTCCAGCATATCCAATTGTTGGGTAATCTGATACCCGCGTGCATAGCCAAGATTCATCGTGTCCTTCCTCTTTCTGCTTGAGTTTTTCGTTGAATTCCCCCTCTCGCAGCAGCCTGGCAATCTTTTTTTGCAACTCCTGTTGACCCTTGATCAGCGAGAACAACAAATAGCTTTGTACCAGTACTACTAGGCCTAATAAAAGTAATAATAGGTAGACCATCGAATATCTCGCCTCTTTCATCTATTGGGTTTTTATCTTTCCTAAATCATTTTTTTCGTAATCCCAGCTGTAAGGCTGCGGTGTTTTAGTACTCCCTTTATCATCTGGATTCGGTTTAATATACAGGGTTATCCAGAACTCACCATCATTATTTAAGGTATTTTTGGCTATCTGAGGATTCCCTGCCGTATAAGAAGTATTTCCGTTATGGCTTGCTCCCAGCGGATCGCCTTGTTGCGTTGTACAATAATAACCTACATACTGATAAAACTCTGGTGTGATCAGTGATAATTGCACTTGATCACTTATGTCTGCCAAATGATCAGTCGGAATCGATACCTCGGTGAATACAGGATTATCCGTTGATTTTCCAGAATTGGCAGTAAGGTTAGCACGATAGTTTGGATCAATTGCTGGACTTCCGCCATTGTCTAAAATATTCTGAATATCGAAATAACTTTTGCTCGGTACAACAATTTCTGCTGAAGAATCCAACACCACCTGTCGAACGTGCCAAAGTGCGTGACCAGTTAACGTAACATCCAAATAACCCACCGTTGCCGTTCCAGCCGTGTGATTTCCATCGGTTGCTCCATCCCACGTATAGCTAACAGATGGTCTAACTACTCCAGGCTCCAAAGCATTATGAATGGTTGGCAAATCAACTACCAATTTATTTGCATTCTTCCCAGCGTCTGCCAAAGTTGGTAATTCTGCAGCTGTTTCATGGGTAGAATCAAAATAATCATAGACTTTCACCTTGCCTCTGGTCAGGACTTCATCACGATCCTGTGTTCCTCGTAATCGGAAGGGGATTGAATAATCATCTGCATAGTAAACAACTCCATTAGTATCCTTTGGCGTAACAGCTGGATTTGTTTCACTATTTGGAATCGTGTTTTTTGTCGTTACAAATACCCACACCCGGTTTTTGACTTCTGCACCAGCTTTTGGTTTGTATACCACATCCACAGGATAAGGCTTCGCAACGGTTGCCTCTCGTAACGCTTTTAGTTGATTGGCATCCACTATTACCTTGCCTGATAACTTACTCGAATCTGTTCCGTCCTCATCCAAACCATTTCCGTAATCACCATCGCCGCTGCCATGTTTAGTCAAATTCCAAGCCATTGTTTTGGCAAGCTTCTTAAATGCGGCTTCATCCGCTACATCAGCTGCAACAGTATTCAACGGAACATGGAAATTCTTTGCATCTAACGCATACTCATCATTTTCATCAATCACAGTCTCATCTGTCACATTATTAATGTAGGTAGATGTAGTTGATGTTTGCTTCTGACTGTCAGAAACAAAATAAGTCAACAGCTGTGGTCCAGATTTATTTTTATCAAAGCCCAATTTAGCCCAGTCAATCGGATCAGAGGATTTCAGTGTTGTCCCATCTGCTTCATAAACTAACGAATTTGGATTTTTATTAATCCTTTCTCTCAGCCAAGAAATATCGTAAAGAAACAGCCCCTTATCAATATCCATCGTATCGTAAACCTGAGTGGCCTTAGCATCAGTCATAGCTCCGTTTTTCGATCCAGTTAACAGCCAGCGATCTAAGCTTGCCTGTTGATTAACCGCGGGGTCATCTAAATCAACAATGAACGGATCCGGAGCTTTAATTAAAGGTGTCCAATCATCAGTTTTACGCAAGATGGAAACAAACGCATTTCCCTTCGTTGGAGAGAGTGCTTGAGAAGACCATTCTTTATTCGATCCACTGGCTATCTCACCAGGAAAGTTCCCATAAACCACTTCATCAATAAAATTGGTTTCTCTTGTAGTAAAGGCTCCAGAAAGTACGAATAAGTCCTCATCCCCAACAAAATTATTTATTTCAATCACTGAGGCCGATTCTGGAAATTCTAATTGGATGGAAGAGGCACTTTTCCAATTAAACTCTGCATCCATATAGCCGCTGTATATTCCTGGCTGATTTCCAATATTTTCTAATGCTCCTTCGATGTTACTTACTTGACCGGCATAGAAGTAGCCTGACCCTTGTTTTGAAAAACGGAACCTTGTCCCCTTAGGAAATACCTTTAAGTTTTTTATCGTCGAGGTATTGACATTTAGCTCAATAATTTCTACTTGTGTCTCGTCTATTGCACTATTTCTGTAAACCTGAGCAATTATTTTATTTTTATCAGAAATATCTGGTTGAAATGAGACAGAAGAATTAGGAAAACGAGCAATCTCAGTTCTACTGGCCTTCTTAGTTGTTGGATTGATGTCCCATCGGCAAATTCTATTTACGACGCCACCCATTTCGGTAGAAGTTGTTTCTGTGCCTAATACAACCGTGTCACTGATCGGATACATATTACCAATTCCGGCGTGATTGCGGCTATTCGATCCATGAAGCTCCGCTGCAACATCTGGAGAAGCTTCAAATTCTATCCTATTCAATAACTGGCCATTAAAATGTTCAACATTAATAAACACACTTTTATCCGTAGAAGTTGGATAAATAACTGGTGTGCTCATATTTGTCCCAGAATTTGAAATCCAACAGCCCTGAATAGTCTGCCCCTTCATATCAACTGTACTCATATCAACAGCTCGTTTATTATCTAGAGGAGATATAGCTAGATGGGTTCCTTCATCTACAAAAGTTGTTGTATTGATATTGTGAGAACTTGTTGTGTATAGAGCCATGAATTCAGTTCCGCTCTTTTGGAAAAATGAGTTGTAGACCACTTGCCTAGTTCCACTGGATTGATTGATATTATTGGGCGTTTCATGCACCCATTTAGTATCTAGAACCTCTCCGGTACGTGACTGTAAAATAATTCTTGTTTGATTAATATTGTTGTACCCAGCTCCATAGGGATAAGTAGTAAAAATCTGCATAGAAATTACATTTCCCTTACTGGTAATATAACTCCTTGATGTATAGTTTCGAATCTGACTACTAAACAGCTTGGTTTTTGCTGTTTCTGTCTCTGACAATTGCTTTCCTAAAGAAGGAATGTTCATGTCATATTGACGAAAAAGATCGTAACCGCTCTGATATTCTAGTTTTGTTTGACCGTCCACCGGAACCTCAAATTCATTCGTGCCCCCTTGATCCAGTTTAATCGTATTCGTTGGGTGGGCAGAGACTGCTTGTTTCTTCTGAGACAGACTCAATCCAGTGATAACTCCCATAATTAGCAAGACAGCCAAGCCTACAAATGCCAGTGCTCTTTTCCCTTGCTTGTTTTTCACTAAAAGAAAACGAACCCTGTTTCTCTTCTTCATTCTTCTCGACTCCTTTTCTCAAACCTCATCAAATCAATGTTCCACTTGGTAAAACACTCATCTCATGAGTGTTGATTTTTAATAGTAAGGGATACAGAAAAACTGTATCCCTAGTTATCCGTCATAGTCTTCAAGGAATCATCGATGGTTTTTAGTGGTTGGGCAGTAGGTGTAGCTCCTTGCCACCAAGCCTGACGATAAGCCACCTCATGACAATTGATCGTTTCAACCTTCAACGATAAGGAAAATGTTGCCTCATGATATTGTTCGCCTAACTGATCAGATAGTTTAATCGACTCAAACAGACTAGTAGTAGATTTTTGGGGCGCAACTGCTTCTTTCACATAGTAGTAATAGCCATCACCACCAGCTTTCCACTCGTTAGTATTTAAGTTTTCCAATACTAAGTCCACTCCGATGACCAAAGGCAGGACCTGCTTATTGGCTGAATCTCCAATTACCTCTGCTCGAACCTCGGGTAAAACCATGACTCGAACAAATTGATTGATCGTTCCCGTATTTTTGATCGTAACTTTCTTTTCAATTGATTGACCTTTAGTAATTTCCGTTATGCTGTCGTCAAATACTTCCTCCAGCTTAGTTTCCACTTGACCAATTTGAAAATCATTTTCTTTTTTATCGGTTGCTGTCATTGCTGCATACACGAAGTAGCTTCCACCAACCAGCAGGAGGATCAATCCCAACGTGATTACGAGGTAAACAGCACGCCGTAGTTGTTTATTCTGTCCCTTCATCTCGCTCCTCCTTGCCTAATTGGGGCTATCCAGTTTATTTTGATACATTGTATGGACATAATCACTACTAGCAATGTTCCAATCTGAGAGTAGGTCTTTGGTTAAGTCATGCGCCTGCATTTCCGGCACAAGCTTATATAGAGCTCCTTTATTTTGATTCGCATAGGCTGAACTCAAGGAAATACTATCCAACAAGTTGGGGGTAACTTCATTAGGCTGCAATACCTCCGAATAATAGAAATAACCTTTTTCGTAGTACCAATAGCTGCTTGTATTTACTGCTGGTGGACTACTTTGATCAAACACTTTCCCTGCTTCGAAATTCAGTTCAATCGCAGGTAGCGGCGTCATTCTTGTCCCTTTGTAAGGATACGTCTGATCCAATAAAACGACTTTCGCTTTGTAATGAGTATTCGCATTCACACCATACGTGTTTCCGACAACCCATGTATCAGTTTTCTTTACATCAATCGTCGTTGCACTTGGTGTACCATATACCTTCAAATTCCCATTGCCATCACCAGTCCCATGATTATCCGCTGTATCAGTTTCAAATCCTGCAAAGAATTCTTTGAGGGAGAGACGAACAATCGCTGGTACTTCACCAGTATTTCGCACACGAATATTCTTTTCCTTCGTCGTTCCAGGTGACCAATGAAAAACTTGACTAAAATCTTCCTCTACAATCGCTGATAGCTTTCGCTGATTCGCATCAGTTCGATTAACACGCTCATCTGCTGAAGTGATCCAAGCATAGGTACTGCCAACAATCAAAAGAAAACTTAGCAAGAGGGAGAAGCAAGCAAACAAGCCTTTACTTTTGATAAACGTACGAAACAAATGACGCCGTTTTTCTTTTTGGTTCATTCCTGCTCCTCCTCTCGCCGCTTTTTCCATAAGAACAAAGCAAGCAGTACCAGCAATAAGCCTGTCAGAAACATGTAGACAACTTGCTCCCCAGTTTGTGGCAAAAGCTTACTGCTGGAATTATTAGCTGCGGATGTACTTGGCTGTGTTCGTGGTAATTGACTGGAACTACCACCTGAAGTTATCGGTTCCTTAGAATCGGTTGGCTCGGTGGATGAACTAGGCTCAGTTGGTTGATCCTTTGTACCTAAAAATGTCCAATAAAAATTCAAGGTACTTTTCTCTCGCAAATTTTCATTCGTTAGAGACGAATCTACCTTAAATTCAGCTACTAGCAATTTATCTGTACCATACTTGCATACACCTAACTCTAAAGGTGTCTTCGTCCAATCACGGTTAGCATCCCCTAGTAATGGTCCTTGATAGATTTCTTTTCCATCCAAAATCAAGGTCATCGTAATATGATTTTCCCAAGCCACAGAACCTGTTGAGTCAATCTTTTCAACCAACATTCCTAATGAAAAGGGTTCTTCTAGATCCAAGCTGCGAATGGTAATCTCCTTTTCGTAGACATCTCCTGGGAGAATATCCACTAGATCAATGTAATATTCTCCCTCAGATGTGGCATACATGCCATCGGAATCCCCGATCACCATGCCGGGAGGAAGTGCTTTTGCCGCTTGTACTGCGTACGTGCCGCAAAAGAAGAAACAGAAACACAGGATACTGCTCAGTACTGTTATAAGTTTTCTCAACCTCTGTCACTTCTCCCTTCTTTTCATGGTGTCCTTTTCAACTAAATGCCAGCTTTAAGCTTGTTCACAATCAACAATGTATCGCCTGTTGGTGCTGAACCGCCACCTAGATTCCAACCTGCTGAATCAGTTAATGCATCAGCATTGGCTTGAACAGCTTCCATTTTCACAATCAAGTCATAAGACGCATTCGTATATTCAGTTCCCATCGCACTTTCAAAGACTAGTTTTTCCAATAGGTTCTTGGTTGTTTCCCCAGATTTCACAGGAACAGTGTAGTAGAACCAGCCATCGTCTTCATTGTAGACCCACTTACTGTTAGTTAAAGTAGCTGTATCCGTTACATCAGCACTATAACCAATCCGAATATTGTTCTTGCCCAAACCGTTTGTATCGGCTTGAACACCTTTGTTACCTGTTCCTGTTGGAATTTGATCCGTTACTGCTGCTGGTGTTACCGCTGGTAGGTCTGTAGCGGCAGCGTAGCCTAATCCACCAAAAGTATAGTCATAGTTCACGCTGTAACGAACACCGTCAGTACCAAGCAATGCGCGACCTGTTGCTGCACCGTCTTCATCTGGTAGAGATGATTTTGCCCAGTTCACAGTCGTATTTTTGTACCCATTTTCGTAGTAACCGTATTTCACATTGGTTAAAGCAAAGTTCCAGTCTTTCGCATCAAGGCTGCTGTTTTCATTGCTTACTGTAATATCAAAAGTCATTGATTGATATTTGTTTTTGCTGGCATCATAACCAGTATCTCCAGGGTTCTTCCCTGCGTTGTCTGCGTGAGTGAAGTATTCATGCATTAATTTGGCTTCATAGCTGATCTTTTCAACGTTAGTAACTGGATCAATCGTCTTTCCACCTTTGACCAATAACTTCACATTGTCATCTGCCGGAGTTGCCAAGCCTGTAATCTGACCAGCAGGCACTTGAACAAAACCATCTTTATAAGATTGATCTCCATTGAAATTGATTGGCATATGCTTGTTCAAGCCTGAGTCATTCGCTACATATGTGTATTTTGCGCCCGTAACTGAACTTGGATCGTACTTTTCAGCACCTAATTTATCCAAATGCTTCAACACTTCTTCGTAAGACACCCGAACAAATACACTCGCTGTACCTGTGTTGGATACAGCAACTTCCTTAGTAGCTTCAGTTCCTGGCACCAATGGTTTTGGTTCCCATGTTTCCTTTACTGTTACACTGTTGTCATTGACTGCTGCAGATTCCGCCCGGTTAATCCGTTGATCCTGTGCAGTGATCCAGGCAAACGTCCCGGAGATGGCTGCGATTAACGCTAAAGCTGCCGCCGCAGCCATCAGCTTTTTCTTCTTACTATTCTTCTTCATTCCTTTTTTCCTCCTATACATCCTTTTTTTCTTTTATATAAATGCTTGTATAAACAAGCAGTTATACCCCTCTTGGATAATTCCTTTGTTTGTTTGGCCTTCTTGCTGGTTCTGGCTGTAGGAAATACGCCTTTAATACCAAGAAGAAACCAAAAGTAGATAACACACACACTAGACATAACCACAGATTTTCCTGCACAAAGTTTAGGACGCTGCCCATTTTGGGAATGACAAAGGCCACTTTTCCGTAGATTCTGTCGGCGGAAATCGGCGGATCCTTACTGTTGTTGGCATCCCCTTTGGTGACAATGTAGTCGCCCTTTTCCCCATTTAGTTCATCTAAACGCTCTACCATTCTATGAGTTAGGTAACGATCACCCTCGCCCACTTGAAAGGTGACAATGTCTCCTTCTTTCACCTGACTACCATCAGTCATTTTCACTAATACAATATCCCCAGCATAAAAGCCTCGTGAAGGAGAATCCGGTTGTGGTGCCATTGAGTTAGTTAAGACTTGATAGAAGCGATAGCCAAAGATTGCCGCATCAGACTTTTCGCTAAAAGCAAACATCAAGGAACTCAATAGAATGCCAATCGTCAATGTGTAGAAAAACAAGTTGTAGATAAACAAAAAGATTTTTCTGTTGGTCGACTTTTTTGCCTCCTGCAATGGCTGTGCTGATGATGGTGGCGTCATCGGTCGTGGCGGCCGCGTACTTCGAGGTGGCGGTATTCGCTCGCGATCATAAACGTCACCATAGGACATCTGTGATTTACGTGGTATCCGATTTGGCGAATAGTTTTCTTTATATCTCTCGTGTTGTCCTTCTCGTCTTCTTGATTCGCCGTACATTCGTTCAGTTGGTCGCTTCGGATAAGGTCTTCTATATTCTGAATACTCTTCTTCATATTCATTCCTACGATGTGGACGTCGATTGGAAGGGGGCCTTTCACCACGATAGGGCGATGTATCATATTCATAATCCCGCTCATGGTAGTCTCGTTGTCTTGGCATATTTCCCCTTCTTTCATTGTGCTCTTCGATTGCCTGCCACCTCTTTTGCAGGCCGCTGAGTAATTGGAGGTAGTGTGATGACCGATTGCTTCGTCTCACTTGTCAGGATTTTTGTTTTTTCAGCCGAACTTGATTCTGCTCCTTGATTTTCTTTCTGTTCCATGGAAGCTTCCGTACTTTCACTGGGCGTTTCCGGATCTTCGGATGAAGCCGTGGTTTCTTCCGAGCCAGGCTCTAAATCATAGGTTGTTAAGTGATAGGTCTCAATCAATGCATTCAATTTTTTGTCGTATGAAATATCAGTCGCATACTTTCCAGTCAGTGCCTTAGTTGCCACTTGGTAACTTCCTGCATGTTCTTTCCAAGTTGCTTGGTAAAAACCTGTATTTCCTGAAATCCCTTTTTTCAACAATGCCGCATAATCTTCTAAGGATTCTTTATAACTAGGATACTGACGAAAAGCTGATTGAATCGTGTATAACTGGCCATCTCCTGTGTCCTCTTGCGTATTAAACGACACGTTTTTCCCTTGATAACTCCCTTTAATTCCGAATAAATTATGATGAGGTGGCCGAGCCAATTGGCTGTTACCGGAACCTGTTTCCAAAATTGCTTGAGCAATCATCACCGAAGCATAGATTCCTTCATCCCAAGCAATGATCTGCGCATCTTTTCCTATAGATTGGATAAATTCCTCTGTCGTTTGGTTCTTCACTACTGAAAATTGGTAATTCTCTTCCACTTTTACTGCTGGTAGTGGAGCTTGAACCTGAGCTGTTTCTGTTGGATTTTTTTCAGCAGAAATACTAGATTCTTTTGTTACGCTCTCAATTTCACTTGATGCTGTTATTGAAGTCGTGGATTCTCTAATTTCATTACTGCTGATTTCTTCTATACAAGAAGACTCCGTAGCCGGCGTTGACTCCTTTGCAGAATTAGCCGTTGTCATCTTCGTTACCGTTTCTGGCTGGGACGAAGTCGATTCCTTTGTTTCCGCTGCTGATACAGTTTGCTTCGCTTGTGATTGGCAGCCAACCATTAAGCAACTACTAAAAATTAAGCACACCAGCAAGACCTTACCCTTCATCTTGCTTCCGCCTTTCCTGCGGTCGCGGCTGTGGTCGTCCTCTTGGTCTTCTTGGTCGAGCTGCGGCTTGCTTCAACTTGAAAAGAACGTTGTGATAATGTAAAGCAGTCATTCGCAAATAGAGCGCCAATATCATCAGCAACATTAAAAGAAACAATTGGCTGACAGTGACTACCTCTTGAAAATCAGTAAAGTAGAAAAAGATTCCTAATACCAAGACACCCAGCAACACGACCAAAGAGAAGAGCCAATAGACCCAATACCAAAAGGTGTACCATTCGATTTTTTCCTGCAGTGTCTTCATTTATTCTTGTTCCCCTCTTTGACGATTCCTAATATTTGTTTTTCTGAAACCAGACCGAAAATCCGGCTGTCTTTGGAAATTTTGCGATTATCTCCTAGCACAAAGTAGTAGCCTTCTGGAATGACTTCCTCGGATAAACTTTCCCAAACAAAGTCTTCTGTTTTATAGGAGAAGTCATCAGCTATCACTTCATGATTAACTAACAGCTTTCCATCCTGATAATCGATCCGTTCACCTGGTAGTCCGATTACTCTCTTCAAGTACAGGTCATCAGGCTCATTGGGCGGATGCAGTACTACGACATCGAATCGTTCTGGTTGATGATGGGCTTTGACTTGGACCACCTCTTGTTCCCAGAAGGTTGGATTCATAGATTCTCCGCTAACAAAATACTTAGGATAGAGCCAATGATAACCGCGAAATATTCCGAAAAAGACGAAGTAACAAAGAATAAACACCCCTGCCAGCTTTGAAGCTATTGACCACTGAAATCTCCGGCCTCAACCAACCTCCTGAGCTTCTTTGATCGGTGCATCCTTTTGTTCTCGAACCATTCGCTCTAATAACGCACTTTCTCCTTGAAGCAAATCGAAATAGGCTGCTTTGCTTAATAAATTGTCGTAATCCATCTTCATCAACTTGACGTAGGGTTTTCTAAACCACGGTCTGGCATGGACCTTGGCTCGTGATTCAATCACCTGGCACTCATACAAGACGAAGTGAATGTCTCTGGCTGAAAGATTCGCTTTAATTTGTTTGACTTGATCTCGCTCGTAGACCAGCTTGTTGCCAGTCACGGTCATTTTTTCGGTTTTATTCACCAGTTCGCCGTTCAAGTTCCACATCTGTTCCAAAAACCTTGCCTTCTGAAGCAGATAGGTATACTCCCGCAAGCTGATCTTGATTCGTTTATCCCAATCACTTTCTTCTTTGCTCTCTTGATTGAAGTATTGAATCCCGCTGTAAAGCATGGAGAGCTCCAGCTTCTCGATCACCATCTCCAGCTTTTGATTGACTGCCCGCAGCCGAGCCTTGCTTTGGCTTTCTTGTTTGACTTCTTCCTGTTGGACTCGGTTAACAGATACTTCTGCTTCCTTGACCTGTTCTGCTACTTCTGTAACTGGAATAGTCTCAACCTTTTCTGGTGCTTCCTTCGACTTTGGTGGTACATCTGACAGATGTTGTCCTGCTAATTCAAGCAATAACTGCTCTGCCCGTTCCAAGGCTTCTTCGGCAGATAAGGGAAACTGTTGTGTCAGGCTCTCCTCTAAGTGAATCGCAAAGGGAAACCCGACTTCGCGAAAAGTTAACGGAATAAAATCAAAGCGATAGATTCGTCGGCCATATTTAGGTTCTTCCGTTTGTGCTTTGATCCAAGCAAATTGCGGAAAAAACTGATGCAGCGATTGCCAGAAACTCAACCAATCAAAATAGCCGGTTGGCAATAACAGCTCTACATGATAGCTGCTGTTCATCAAACGAAATAATTGCTCAAAGTGCTGATAAATCTTTTTCCGCTGGTCCTCGTTTAAGGTGCCATGCGGTGCATACAAATACTCACACGCCCGTTCAATTTCTTCTAACAGCGGCTGTGAAACCAACTCCTCCTGCATGGTGGGAGCTGGTGTTGGATAGAGGGCGAGCTGATTTTGTGCTTGTTTCACCAAACCTCATCCCCTCTTCTATTCGTCATCCAATAAGTTGTCGCTTGTCGCTAACAAACGTACAAAAAACTGGGTGGTTTCTTCTTGGACCGAACGCAGACGCTTGCGGTAATTCCTGATTTCCTGCTTCATCACGCGTAATTCCAGTGAAGCATCATGAATGACTTGGTGAGCTTCCTGTTCAGCTTGGCTGCGAATGCCTTTAGCTTCGTATTCTGCTCGTTCCAAAATCGCTCGTTCCTGTTTCTTGGTTTCAATCAGGATCGTCGCCAATTCTGCTTTCATGTCTTCATTTTCTTTTTGCGTTTGTTTAAGTGCTTCAATCTGACGTTGGGCTTGCACCAGAGCTTCTGTTTGATTGGTTGTATTGTCTTTCAATTCAGCTTTTAGCTGTTCGACTTGGCTGGACAGTTCTTGCACCTGTCGTTCCTTTTCAACCTTTAGCTGACGCAGCTCTTGTTCCTTTTCACTCCGACAGTCTTCTACTTGTTGCTCTGCTTTAGTCTGGTACTCCTGCAGTGCTTGATCTTTTTCGGCCAGGGTAGTCGCCATCCCTGTCATTTCAGTTTGTTTCACTTCCAGTTGATGCTTTAACTGGGCAACTGTTTCTTCCAAGCGTTCCACTTCCTGTTGCAGTTGGGAGTCTGGTTGTCTTCTAGTGTCCTCTTCTGCTTTCGGAGCTGAAAATGTTTCGGTATCCTCTTCGTATCTGGCATCGTATCGTTCATCGACAGGTGGTGCCGGTCGCCGTCTGGAACGTCGCTCTCCGCGTTCATAGTCGTTATAGTTATCCATAGGACGCCCGTACTCATCCTCTGGGTAGGAATCGTACCCATAATCCTCTTCATATCCTTCGTTGTCGTATTCGTCGTAATAGTAATCCTCTTGATTTGATTCCTGATACGCATCCTTCTTTTGTTTGCCAAATCCGAACATGCCTTTTCCCCCTCTATACCCCTAATTCATCAATCAGAATTTTGAAAATTCCGCTGATTTCATCTATACTCTTAGCAAGCACAAAAAATCCTTTTTTTCTTGGTCTAATGAAGACTAAGAAACTCTTCAAAACGCTTAGCCAGACAATAAAAAAAGACCGTGCTTTGACGGTTTTTGACGGGATAAGCATTTATAAATAGATCTGGCAGTCTTTCAACTGCTTGTATCACTTCCAAAATGAACTAAAAAATTCGGAGAAGCTATTTCCTTCCTTGAGTAAGCGCTTACCTTAAAAAAGATAAAAAAACTCCTCCAAAAAAGGCGATTTCTTTTTTTTGAAAACGTTTTATACGACTGCTTTTTCCATTTGAGCAACAACCTGGAACTGTTGCTCCATCAAGGAACTCGCATAGGTATCCAGGGTCATTTGTGTGGAGCCATGGCCCATCAAGGCACTGACACTCACAATATCCCCTTTACTTTCTAAACAACGAGTCGCAAAAGTGTGGCGCAGTTGATGAAAATGAATAGTGCCTAACTTCGCTTTCTTTCTAATTCGATGAAAATGATAGGTTAACAGCCTTGGTTCTACTGGCTGTTCTCTCCGGGATACAACAAATTCACCTGCAGATTTTTTTCTTTGACGCATTAGAACTTGCTTGAGCAGCTTGCTCATTGGGATCGAGCGAATTGAAGAAACTGTTTTGGAGCTGGTATAAACCAACTCTGTTTTCTTACCTGCCACTACGCCGAACACTCGTTGAAACGTCGAATGAACATGAATCAGATTATTCTCAAAATCAATGTCCTTCCAAGTAAGTGCCGCTATTTCACCAATTCGTAAGCCTGCATAAAGTGCCAATAAAACAGGTAATCCTTTGCCATTTTTTTCACTTGCCGCTACTGTTTCCAACCTTTTTTGTTCTTGTCTGGTGATCGCCTGATTCCTTTTCTTCACTACTTTCGGCAGCTGTATCAGCTTAAATGGATTCTCTTTGATCAGCTTTTTACGAATGGCAACATTTATACACTGATTCGTGATTCGGAAGATAACCTGGATCGTTGAAGGTTTCAATCCTCTCAACTGTAAAGATTTTAGCAGCTCTTCTGCCGCCTCTTCATCCAATTCGTTCAAGCCATAATCACCAATTTCTGATAAAACATAATGAACCATTTTGTGCTCATAATTCGCATAGGTCGATTGCTTAATCGTTGATTTCATTTCTAAAAGCCAGCGATACCCCCATTCCCGTAGAGAAATTGCCGACTCGCCCTGATCTTTTTGAATCATTTGATACTTAACCTTCAGAGGATAGAGCTTTTCTCGGACTTCCCGCAAGGTCTTGCCGTACACCGATCCATACATCGTTTTTCCGTGAACATTTTTGCCCTTGGAATACCTTCCTTCCCAACGCTTGTCTTTACGCCAATAAATGTTTTCACCTCTGCGCATACTATCATTTCCTTTCTATATAGAGACGGGATTTTTGACGGTAAATAAAACTACCTTTTATTCCGGCTTTTTTCAGCACATCATCCAGCTTCAGTCACCACAAGGGCGAAAGAATAAATCATTTTAATTATTTTTTTAAAAGATATTGCGTATTTATTGTTCGTATTCTATAATTAGAATTGTTAATAAACAACAAATTAAAAAATACAGCTATCTCAGCTAAAGGATCTCTTAGTCTTCATTAGACTAAGAAATAAACAAAAGTTTCATCATAAAATTTCTTTTCTAAATCATTTCTTCAACTTACATAAATTCCTAACACCCTAACACATTATATATCGTTGTCTACTGACAAAAACATAATTTTTATTAAGCGTAGCAAAAAAATTGATGAAATTATGTTTATCCTGTCCATTTCTTTCAGTTTAACCAGCACAAAGAAGCCTCTACGAAATCAATCATTCTCGTAGAAGCTTCTTTTTTATTTGATTCTTTTACCACTTTCCATCCACAATCTGAAAAGGAATGCTCTCTCTTTTTCTCAAATTGAATGAGACCTCCTGAATTTGCTACAGTTAGTTTATCCATCAGTGGAAAAGATATTTAACCTTACAATAGGCGCTTTAACTTTCTTTTTAGTTACAAATCCTTTGCTGTTCCTCTTTAATAATTCTACTGATAATTCTTTCGTTGATACCCAATGCATTGTTGATAAAAGGCCTCACTTAGTTGATAGCCTTTACCCCAGTGGGTAAGAATAAGCTTACCTTCCACACCTTGCTGCTCAAATTTGCGCTTGATTCGATTAATCATGCACGACAGCTGACTCATGTTCGATGGGGTTTCTCCTTCTGTCCAAATCTTTTCGCATAGTTCTTTTCGGGTGATCAGTTCTCCTTGTGCTTCGATCAAGAGATCCATCAACTTGCGTTCTTTACCGGTTAAATGGATTTTCATGGCACTTAGTTCCTTCGGTGTTTCACCACCTGGGAACGGAACAATTCGTCGATTGTTTGCTTCCTGTTGACTGGCACTGACTTGTGCCTGAGACAGTTTTTCCCGTAGGTCAAACAAGGCTTCATCCTCTAATAAAAAGCCGTGCAGCCCTCGGTTTTGCCAGCTTGCCTGGTCTTCAATTGATGGAAGCAGACCGACCTCTCGCAAAATAGCCACAGGATAACGATGAAAGAAGTCTACCAGTGTACCTGCTTCCTGATCACAGATCGTTTTGCTGAAAATGACTGCCTGAAACTGTTGAATCAATGAAGGCGGCATGCCTATACGCATCACCTGATCCACGAGCTGAGCGGAGCACCAGACTTCGTGGTTTAAGTTTTGCAGCTTCTCCTGCAGAGGTTGATCGGATAATATATTTTTAGTTAAAAGTAGGACTTGACTCATGGCTATCGCCTTCTTTCGTTATGGTTTGCGGCCCCTGTGAAGCAATATTTTGTGCGAATTGATCGACTTTTTCCTGCAGCTGTTGATACAGCGTTAGGACATCTTGTTTCGATGTCATTAATTCATTTGCCAGCTGTTGGGCATGCTCCTCCATCGTAACCGCACGTTGCTTCGCTGCAAGGATCAATTGCTCAGCCTGTTGTTGGGCCTCTAAGATGGTTTGATCCCCTTGCTTTTTGGCAGAGAGGAGGATTTTGCTGACTTCTTCTTGTTTAGCAGCGGTTTCTTCCTGTAGGCTATAAAATTGCTCTTCCATCAGCTGGGCATGCTCTTTTTCTGCTCGATAAGCAGTTTGGGCATCGGTTACCTGCTGCTCCAATTGAGCCATCTGTGTCTGCAGCGTTTGAGCAGCTTCTTCTTTTTGCAGCAGCTGTTGTCGCTGGGAATGAATGAGCTGATCCTTCTCAGTCAATTGTCTCGCTAAAATCATTGCTTGCTCGTCAGCCGCTTGCACTTGCTGCTGCAGCTTGTTGTTTAAAGCTTCGGCCTCCCGCAGTTTAGCTGCTTCTTGAGAAACTGTCGTAAATTGTTTTTTCAGACTTTGATAGATAGCCTGCTGGTCTTTTAATTCCTGCTTCAGCTGTGGGACTTGTTGAGAAAGCTGCTGTTCTTCCTCCACTTGGCCCTGCAAATGAATGATATCGCTATGGGCTCGGTACAACGCCTCGCTTAAGGCGTCTTTTTCTTCTTTTAATTGCTGCTCTTCCTGCTGGGTCATTTGAGTTTGACTGGTGAGTGGTTGCTGGTTGAGCTGATTGGTTAACTGATTATTCTGAGCGAGCAACGTTTGTCGTTCTTGCGTTAATTGCTCTAATCTCGTTCGTAGTTCCTGCAGTTCCTTGGTTAGCTGGGCTACTTCTTCCTGTGGTTGTCGGCTTTGTGCTTCAAGCTGCGCTTGGGCTTGCTTCAAAGCTTCTTCTAATCGTTGGTGTTCCTTGGTTTGTTCTTCGCTAACTGCGGGTTGATTTTCGTAGCTGGCTAATCGTTCAGTGAGCTGGGTTCTTTCCTTTAACAGCTGCTCTTTTTGCGCCATCAGTTTCTTCGTTACCGTTGTGATTTCATTTTGTTTGTTTAACAGTTCTTGCTTAGTCTGTTCCAAGACAGCCTGCTGCTCTTTGAGTTGCTGGTTTTCTTCTTCCAATGCACGAGTCGCTGGTTCGTTTTGCTTGGGTTTTAGTTGATAAACCTTTTGTTCGCTGTCGTCCTTAGGTTCAACGGGGTGTTCTTTTTGAGCCATGGGACCCACACGTTCTTCAATGACTTCATCAGAGAGTTCATTGATTTCGTCCAAAATACTTTTGGTGAAGAACCAGCCATCCTTTTTCTTTTTGCGTTTTGTCGCCATCTTAGTCGTCATCCTTTGCTTTTTTCTCTGCTTCATCTAGTAGTTCAAAGGCCTCCTCCGCTTCGTTGCGGCCATAGGTACAGCTGTAGACCATCGGATTGTCTGCCTGTGAGGTTTCGTTGATTTGAAAATGAATTTGGGTCAGCTGGGTCACTGCCTCGGCTTCTTTGACAAAGGCGGTCATATTTTGCCGAATCGTCTTTTCGCTGGCTGACGTACTGACATCCCCTACTAATGAAAGGCTCAAGGTTTTGGTTGGGACATCGATTGAAAGAACCAGGGTAGATAAGCCAAAGTACGGCACAATCTGTTGGCTTAAGCCCTGTTCCATCTCCGATTGCAGGGATGCATTGCCATTGTCTTTAAACAGCTGGTCCCATTGATAGTCTGCTAAACCGATCCCTGATTCCGGATATTCCTTCACCGGAATCTTGGTAATCAGCTGTTTTTGTTCCCGCTTCAAGGAGAAGGTCTCGTCCTTTAGCGTCTCACTTTGTGCGCGCAGGGTCTCTACCTTTCCTTCGGTTTGAAACAACGAAAGGGTGACACACAAAACCGTTAGCCCAATAAGCAGACCATTGATTAGTAAAATGTGCACATGCTTTTCTTGTTCCTTTTGCTTAATGAGGTACAGCTTTCGCCGGGCGTTTTCCGATAGCTGCTCGGACTGCTCTACCTGTCGAATGCGGTAATGAATCAGGAAACGGTACCCGCTTAGACCCAAGATAAGCAACACGAATAAGACACTTAGGGCATTTAATATAAACATGCTGGGACTCCTTTCCTTAATTAATCGGGCCAAATTCCGCGAATGGATAGACCCGATACTGCACTTTGCCTTCTATCGTTGCGGCCGCCACCCAGCCAAAGGAACGGCTGTCCTTTGAGACGGCGGTATGATCGCCAATCACAAAATAATGTTGAGGTGGAATCGTGGTGTCTTGCTTTAACTGCCGTGCAACCTTAGGCTCTAGATCAAACGTGTAGGTAGTGGTGAAGCCTTCATCTCCAATGCTTAGAACTAGCCGATTGCCTTGAACTAAGACGGAATCTCCCGGCAAACCGATCACGCGCTTCACAAACATACCGTCTTCTTCAGGGACAGAAAAACCAATCACTGAATAACGGACAATCGGCGAGCGTTTGTTTAGCAGTACCCGATCCCCATCCTGCAGAGATTCCTGCATGGAAGTCCCGGCAACTGGATGGATTAGGTAGTTGTAATGCACCCAACTAAACAGAATCAATAGTCCGGTGATAAAGAATACGCCTTTGATTCCTGTTTTTAACCAGTGAATGGAAGACGACTGCTTTCGCTGATTGCTCATTTCGGCTTGATATAGGAAACCAGATTGGATTTCGCCAAGTCATTAGAAATGACACGATAAGAAATAGTGGTGCCACCCACTACGTTTCCTTCCGAAATCAAAATACCTTCATCTGTGACTGCCTCGACAAAAGCCACATGCCCATAGCGCGGATCCGAGCCCGCGGTTCCTGGGGTGAAGGAAATCAAGTAGCCGGCTTTTGGCGTTTGTGTTACTTCATAACCTAACGCTCGTCCCTTGGTGCCCCATTCCCCGCCGTTGCCCATAAAGTCATCGACTCGACCACCTAGCTGAGTCACGCGGTTAAAGGCATACCAGGTGCATTGTCCGACTGGGTAGGAGCCAGACAGATTATAGTTTTTGCCATCGTAATCTGGCAGCTTCATCTTTTTCCGGTACTCTGCTGGAATGGATTCTTTGCCTTGCAAGATGGCACTGGTGCTGCCGCTCTCTGGCAATGGTTCGTCATAGACTGTCAGATGATACGCCGCAATGATTGAGCTGATTTTCTTATGGTAAGAAGTATCGGTCGCGTATTTTCCAGTTAATGCTTGGGCTGCTCGTAAATAATTCTTGGACTCTGAACGCCAAACCTCTTGATAATAGGCCTCATTACCAGAAATTCCTTCACGAATCAGAGAGACATAATCACCTAATGATTCTGCATAGCTTGGATAACGGCGAAAGGCGGCCGAAATCGTGTAGAGTTCCCCATTGCCCCGATCTTCTTGCGTGGGTAAACTGACGGATTGACCGCCATAGCTGCCCTTCACCCCAAACAGATTGTAATTGGGGGCGACCGATAAACCGCTGGTACCTGAACCACTTTCTAAAATGGCTTGGGCAATCATTACCGAAGCAAACACATCGTATTTCAGCCCCAGCTTCTGGGCATCCACTGCAATTTGATCGATAAACTGTTGGGTTTGATCATTGGCTTCAATCGCAAAGGAAGCAGGATAGTCTTTTTCTACTTCTTCAGCATAAGCCGTTTTAACTAGCTTCTTTGGTCGTTTGCCGGAACGTGATTCGTCTTCACGTTCAGATAGATGGGCAATCACCACTTCTTGGGTGGTTCCTTTTTCATCTGTGGAGATTTCTTCCGTGCTTGGTTTTGTTTCTTCCGCATCCTCTTCTAAAGCCGCTACTTCTTTTTCCTGAACAGTTAAGTAATGATCCTCACCTAAATACAACCCAATGATTCGAGTGTCTTCCATTAAAATATCGCCTGGTTGAAGATCTTTTTCTTCGATTGCTTGTAACGATTCTTCCGCTAAGCTTTCGTTGAATAATTGACCAAACAGTCCTTCGACAAATTCTTGAACAGTGTACGCCGCTTCCTTTTCTCCCAATTGCTTCAAGCCCTCATAAATCAGAACGCCCTGTTTTGGATCGCTGAAAGAGGAAAGCTGCGGCAATTCGTAGCCATTGAAATCTGACTCAGCAACTTGACTCACGCGCAGACGTTCATCCAGCTCTACTTCACGATTGCCTAACGGATTGCTTGATCCAATCGTTGGCAAGGGTGCTGCTGGCACAACAACGGAGGGTTGTGCTGGAAAGCTGGCAATTGCTGATTCACTGGTGGCTGGTGGTGAAGCCGGTGTCGGTTCTGGCTCAGGCGTTGGTTCTTCTACTGGTGGTTTCGTTGAAGCTTCCGTTGTGCTTTCCGAAGAGCTGATCGATTCTTGACTAGAACTGCTAGTCGAAGAGCTTTCTTCGGTCTTACTTTGCGACGTACTGGTTTCAGTGGTGCTGGTTGAACTAGTCTCAGTTGTAGGCTCAGACGAAGTGGTCGTGCTGGTTTCTGTCGAACTTTCTTCCATTGAGCTTTCACTTGAACTAGTTTCTTCTGAGACAGAAGTTTCCTCCGTAACTTGTGTTTCAGAAGAAATCGTTTCGGTTTCTGCAGGTAAGTCAGACGCTCCGACTTCTTGAACCGGCTCTACTGGTAGAACCTCTGGCGGCAGGTCAGTGATCGGCTCGGAAGGAACCGTCGTTTCACTGCTGATTTGACTACTGGTACTTTCCGTCAGCTCATCGCTGGCCTTCAAGCTGCGACTGGTGGAAATGCTAAACACGGTAACGATGACCAGCACCAGCAGTCCACTGCCTAAAATGAGTTTCTTCATGGATTTCCTCCTAACGAATCAAGCTGAAAAATAAAATCGGTAATAACATCAATAAAAATAAGGGCACTACGGTCTGCATCGGATCAGAAATGATCTTAGCCGCAATGTTCATGCTGGTTTTGGTAACTTTGGGCACAGGATCCGCCTGCAGCAGCTCGCCATTTTTGATGGGGCCTTCTTTTTTTATCCCTAATTTTTTGAGCTGTTGGTCAGTGGCTTCAGACAAGGGTTCTTGTTTAACTAATTTTCCTTGGACAACTCGACGATAAATGGTGCCAATGTCGCCTTCACACCGCAATAACGTGATTATGGGTGTTTGATTGACCGAGCTCTCTTCCACATAAGACACCTCGGTATCCTGAATGACTTTGTTTACCGTGACCTCATACTGAAAAATGCTTTTGAAGTCCGTGGCATAGATCGCGTCTTTCTCCTTCAAGTTTTGAATCCTATGTAACAACAGATCCTGATCGAAAATATTGTGGGACAGCAGCACATAGTTGCTTTTTCCTAACTGCTGATCAGCTTGATAGGTAGCTGCCCCAGTCAATAAATTCTGATTGGCTAAACCGGCCAAAATAGGTAGATTGATATCAACCTTTGGAATCACCAGCTTGCCAATCCCCCATTGATTAGTAGTATCCTGCAAACTAGTTTTCGCCTTGGCATAATCGGCAATGTTCACACTGGCAATTTGTTTTTCGCCATAGTTGGCTTGACTGATTTTATCCAGGTTGTACTCAGCCAACTCGGACTGAGTGCCAATCGGAACCTCGGCCATTGCGCTTTCCTCCTGCATCTGGGTATAGCCATAAATCGCCAAACCGATCGTTGCCAGCATCGCAAAGAACAACAGGAAGAAATAAGCACGCGTCACCCAGAACAACTGCCGCAAACGTTTGGCGGCCTTCACATAGACGTTTACCTCTTTGGAGCGCAGACGCTTTAATTGGTACCGATAGATCGCCATTAACAAAATAAACAACAAGACATTGAAGGCCAAGGTGGCTAACACCATGTTTTGATAACTGAAAGTATTGCGCTTTTTGACTTTCTTCTTCGCCGCTTGTTTGTAGGGAATACGATGTCCAGTTACCAACAACCGATAGGTATTGATTCCTGGTGGCGTACACGTCAACAAAGTCACCTTGTCCTTGCCTGGTTGAACCTTAATCTTGTCTGCTTCACTGGGCAGAATTTCCTCAAAGGAATCAATCTCGTAGGCCAGTCGTTTACCCAGAATATTAATATAGAAGACATCGCCTTCGGTTAAGTTGCGAATATCGGTAAAAAGCACCTGATTTTTCACACCGCTATGACCAGTAATCACTGCCCGTGTGTTTTTCCCACCCACTGGAATCGAAGTAGATTCAATGTGCCCTAACCCTTTATCCAAGGTTTGATAGGAGGTCCCATGATAGAACGGCATCTTTTCAATATCAATCGCCGGAATATCAATAGTACCCATGGTGTCGCCCACGTTAGCGATATTTTTGTAGGCCATCGGTTCGGGATTCTCTCCCTGTTGCTTTTGGTAAATGTACCGATTGTATTCTTTAGCCAGCTGCCATTGCTGGTTAATTTCTTCTTGGCTCATGCGTTTTAAGACTTGGTCGTACTTGGCAGTAGCCTCGCTGCGCTCCCGATTGGCTAAGTAATTGCCAACAATCGGATACAACAGGATAATGACCCCGACGACGATCATCACAATGGCAAAGATCATCAAAAAGGAATGATTATTCTTTTGTTTTTTTGCTTGAGGCATTCCTTTTCTCCTCTCGTTTCCACTTGAAAAGAAAGAGCAACTCAAATGAGTCACTCTTCTCTAAAAATGATGCTTCTTGCTTCGCATAAAGTATCCGCCAATCGCACCCATCACTACAATCAGTGCCAGTATCAGATACAGCGGCTGCATGGTGCCTAATGTACCGCTTGTTTGCGGCAACCGTTTGTTGGCAGCGGTGGCTTCTGCGGCGGTTGGGTTGGAAGGATCTTTTTCCTTAGTACCTGAAGTCCCAGGCAAGGCCTGAATACTAGATTTTGGATACAGATAAACATCTGATAAGGCTTCACCCGTTCGTTGCGGCAATGGCAGCTCAAAAGTCACGGGCTCCATCACTTGACGCAATGTATCTGTGGCTTTTTCACTGACGCGATACGTTCCCGCAACCAGATTCCCTACGCGAGCTGTCCCTTGATCGTCCGTTGTGAGGGTGGCTGAAAAAGCATCCACTCCTTCGACTGGGCGAAATTCACTGGTCCCTTCCATTGGAGAGACCCGCACAATTTCATAAGTGATACCAGATAAAGGATCCAGCTGATTTCCCTCAGCATCGGTAACTTTTTCTGCCTTCGTCCCATCCTGGGGAACATCTTCAGACAAGGTCACTCCTTCAGTCAGTTTGTACTTTTGAATCGTAATGCTATAGCCCGCCTCTTCTGCCGCAACCACTTGCGGCAAAAGAACCACACCCAGCAGCAAAGAAAGCAGCAAGTAAATCGTCCATCTCTTTTTCATCGCGTGTGCCTCCTTCGCTTCGGCTGGCGGTAATAGAACATCATGCCGATAAATCCGACAGTCATTAAGCTGGCAGCTGCCAACAATATCATGATCATTGGATTATCGCCACCTGTAAATGGCAGATCGGTTCGGACATCATTGTCTTGGTACAATTGAATGACTTGGTTTCCTTGTGTGATGGTCACTTTGAGTGGTTTCTTCAAAAGTTCAAAACCAGATGGGGCTTTGGTTTCTACTAGGGAGTATTCGCCAGGGAATAGGTCTTTAAACTGAAGCTTCCCATTTTCATCAGTAGTGGCCGTACCCAGTTTATTTCCAGAGCCTGTATGTCCTTCGTAAAGGTCGAAAACTGCACCTTTTAATGGCGTTCCAGTCGCTTTCTCTGGGTCACTTAATTCGCCATCTTTGTTTCCATCAATCGCTGTACCGGCTTCATATTTGAAGAGGTTGATCGTTCCAGGTCGAATTAAACCAAGATTGATATTTTCCACTTTCCATTCATTATTTGGGAAGTTGCCTCCCGTTAATGTCGGTGTGCTATAACTATCTGTTTTGAGCGTATCGCTATTCACTTTAGAAGTATCTACAGTCTGAGAAGAGGTTCCGCTGTCCTTCGTGGTTACCTTAATCTTCTTAGCGTTCACTTCTCCATTAATTTCAAAGTAAGCAACGTAATCCCCTTCTGGAAGATTAGGGAATTCATATTCTCCAGAAGAATTTGTTTTAATTGTCGAATTTCCAGAACCATCAATGAATTTGAATCCAGTCAAATTTTCTTTGACTAATTCATCTTTATAACTTTTGTTTTCATTACTGGTACGATACAACTTCACTGGAATGTTCGGAACAATTGCTTCTGACGGATTCTTTTTCCCATCCAAGTTATCATCGTACCAAGCGACTCCCTTAATTGACCGAGCAATGACGGTTGATTTTACATAAATGGATTGGACTGGATTATTATTATAATTGTCTAGCTTTGCGCTATTTACAAACAAATCATTAATTTTTTGGTTTTTCGCAACCAAAGCTATATCAATTGTATTATCTTCTCCAACATTTAGTTGATCATATTCTAAGTAAATCGCCTTGACATCGGTCACTCGCCCACCTGTATAAACACTCCAACCAGAAGTTACATCAATGTCATTAGGATTTAACGAGCCATTAATTGATTGCTTCGTATAATAAATCTTTGGTATATTCACACTCGTCACTTTGACAGAGAGCAAGTCAAAAGAGCCCTTAAAGGATGTACCTCGTCCATCTGAAAAATACGGAAAGACATCTAGAATTCGGGCATCTTTCATCGGATATTTAGATTCATTTTTGTTGTATAAGCGATAATTTAATGTTGTATTCTTTTCTCCGTCTACTAATGCTGCATCTTTTGTACCTACTTCAATTTTAGAATTAACAGTGCTTTTTTCAATGACTGTAGTTGAAACCTTTGTAATTGTCGTACTTGCCTCAGCTGTCCGTAAAATTTCTAACGATTCATCCGTTAACCCATCTTTATTTTCAGCTGAAATCACTGCCTTATTCTTCACTGATTTTGTATTTGTAGCATCATATTGCATATGTTTTCCTTGCACCATTGTATCGAAGACTAGAGTTTGAAGCGGTATATTCTTTTTATTGTACTGAATTGTCCAAGTCAAAGTGGTTGATCCATCTGTTTCTTCTTTTATTGAGGGTTCAATTAATTGAGAACCATATTTAGCACTCCCTGCTATATAAGCTAGCTCTTTCGGCAGAGTATCTTTGATTGTGAAGGAGATTTCATCGTCTTCGTTCGCTTCAATTTGTGGAGTCAATTTCCACTGAACTACCTCATCTGAGTTATAACCAGTTCTAACAGGTGACTTTGTTATACGAGCACTGAATGGCACAATCAATAATGTATTTCCATAAAGATTGGCAGGCTGATGCTCTGAACCAGGTTGGATTTTATTCTCCTCATCATACTGAGTAGGTTTATATGACCCATTAGGAGGATAACTCAGCAGTTCTTTATTAGAATTAGTAAGTGATCGTGCTGAGGATACAACAATGTTTGAATTTCCAAACTGATCTTTCGCTCGATTATTTACAGGCCCAATAGCCTTTAATGGAATTTCGGTTGCAATTTTGAATCCTGCTTCTACTCCGGTTTTTTCAGCTATCGTTTTTATGGCAGAAATGGTACCTTTTGCCTTTGCTTCATCATACGTAGCATACCAGTTATAACTTGAATCCATTGTTGAATATCGGACAGTTGTATCTGGAGTTAATTTCCCATCTTTCTTTATTCCGTAAAGAAGACTATTAATCTTCCCATCTGATCCCTGACTGGGCCTTGCGTAAGATCTAACTGAGCGACTTGAATCATACTCAAAGCTATGTGCATTCCAGGCAGTGATTCCTGATAAAAATTTCATATCTAGCGAGACTGCATCATACATTCCCGTGGTCGTAAATTTTTCATTTTTATAAATCGCGCCATCGCCTGATGGAGTCCAATTCTGTGAAGGATTTGTCCCAATTTTTCTTCCATAAATATCGCTGGCTGGACTAAAACAAATGATTGATCCCGGAAGAGTATTTCCTCTTTGATATTGATAGTTTGATGTATTGGATTTTTTTTGTCCCTCATATTCAATAGTAGTTGTTTTAAAATCTGTGAATATTGAACCATTCTTGTCCAATAAATAGTCGTATGGTATCGAAACCACTCCCGCAATTGAAGCAAACGTGGATTGCCCAACGTTTTCCTCTGTAGTTGATGCGTATCTTGTTAATCCATCTTTATGAATTGCAGCTGGATTATTAACAGAGAAGCTAAAAGTATTAACATTCTTGTTTGATGCAGATAATTGATTTGTATCATAAACAAGATATTTCGTGTTCTTTGCAGTACTAATATCTCTCGATCCTGGCATAGACGATGGACTATTTATTGACATTTTTTTAAAAGTATAATGAGCAAATTCTGGTGTTTTGGTCAATTGGTCTGTATTTTCTGAATTAGGTGCTAAAAAACCATAATGGGTGAGTTGAGGTTGCTTTTGATCTGTACCATAAATTATGGTGTGATCTGTGCCACTATGAGGTTGAAAACGAGCACTAGTTTGAACTTCTACATCAATTTTCCCAGTAGGATAAGTAGCACCAAGTAATTGTTCGTACAAACTTCCTTTACGAACAATCCCTGAATCAGTTAACGGAACTACCGAAAACTTCACTCCAAGTGTCTTAGCCATTGCATTTAGACTATTATCATTGGTTAATGTGGACATCAAATTATAGTCCGATCCACTTTCTGCTAATGTCGCCTTAACATTAGGCTTAGCTGAAACCTTTACCTTTTTTTTCACCATATTCTCTGAGATTGCATTGATAGGAATTATTTCTCCTGTGTCAACATCAGTGGCTTCTAAAATTGTGATAGTTATTGTCGGAAACAGTTCATAATTATGTGTAGCCCCCAACACTTGTAAGTTGATAACTGAATCGACTATACTGGAAGAACTTGCAAGAGTCCCACTTGTTGAGTAATATGAATCTCTAGCTTCAGCACCGTTATTTCCTGTTTGCATCCCTTCAGGAAAATATGCATAATCTCGTAGTTGCCCATTTACTTTTTTCCGTGATTCCTTAAATTCCGCATTAATTTGATATTTAATATCTTTGTATGCCTTCAAAGGATTGGTGGACTCAAGCGAAAATGAATATGCATAAGTAACTTTATCCCAAGTACGCACAATATCATTAGTTGGAGATGAATCATGCCCAGGTGCATCGTCTGGGTCAAAGTTTTTTTCTCCCGTTTGAATGACGAGCTTAGGATCTTTCAGACGAACAACATCTGGTCCCTCCCTTAATTCTAACGGAGCAATTGACATTTCCATTCCGTCAACATCTTCAGTTTTTGTTACTGTTTCTGACGTTTCTTTTTCATTATCCTTAATTTCAGTTGTGTCTTTTTCTGGAGCATTCTCTTCTGCTTCGCTCTTGAATTGAATCAAGGTTTGCTTCTGTTCGGTATCTTTCGCGTTCGATAGTACCACTAGCTGGTCCGATTGAGCATTTTTTTGAACGGACAAAGTAACAGCCTGACCTTTTTCAAGTTTTAAATAGAACTCTCCTTTTTCCTGTTCTTCACTATTTCTAACTTTAAAGACACCGCAATCTGGCAAAGGTTCTATCACTGGAGAAATTACTTCAGGTGCTTCCTGTATTTCTTCTTGCGGTTCAATCGGTTCACTTTCTTCTATGCCTTCAGATTCTTCTGTTTCTGAAATTGCTGTTTCCGACTTTTCCATCATTGGAGCCGGTTGACGGAAAATCCCTACATCTATATCAAATTCTTCTTCTGCCAACTCGTAATAAGTTAAATTAGCATCTTTAGCGACAAAATCTAGGCTATAGTTCGCTTCGTCATACGGAATACTATAAATACCAGCTTCTTTGGCTGTAAGAGTAATTTCTACGGCTTCTTTAGCTGTTTCAAAACTTCCAGTTACCTCTTCATCTTCGTTAAAAACAGTAACCAACTGTGACTCATTATTTGATGCTTTTAAAAACTGCCCTTTGGAGATGGCACCCGCCACCCCCAGGACAATCAGGAGCGGAAGGCAAAGAGCGAGTAGTTTTTTGAATCGTTTTTGGTTGTGCATCTTCTACCTTTCCTTTCTACTCCGTGAGTTATGCTGCACGTCGTTTCTTATCAATGACAATAGCCGCTGTACCGATAGTGATCGCACCTAAAGCAATAGCTACCAACAACATAGTACCTTCTCCCCCGGTAAATGGAAGGTCAGTCTTTGGCTTATCTACGACATTTAGTTCAACCTCAGCATTGTCTTCTGTACTTAAATCTACAGTGACCTTTTTAGCTTCCTTCAATAATTCGTAGCCTGCTGGAGCTTTTGTTTCGACTACCCAATAATCTTTTTTGATGTCTGCTTTGGCAAACGTCGGCTCATTAGTGTCCGGATCATCGGTGATATCCTGCTTACCATTGTCATTTTTATCTTCGTACCAGTTCAAAGCCAATCCATTAAATTCTGCCCAGCCGTTTTCATTAGATGTCGCCTTTAGGAAAGTTACACCAGCTGGTAAATCCGCTTCTAAATAAGATTTTCCGTCAGTGGCGATGAATTTCCCAGCATCAGCATCGGCTTTTGTTTCAGCAATCTGGAATTCGGCATCTTTTAGTTTGTTGTTTGGTGCAGTTTTGTCTTCAGCTGTTTTCTCAATATCAAATCCACCGGTGTAGTATTCTGGATCTTTTGGATTTCCTGGATTAACTGGTTCCAAACCAGGTGTCAAGAAGGCAACATCAAAGTGGTTGGAAATCGTTCCATTATAATCATTTGCTGTATGCGTCGTATAAAGCACTCGGATTTTAACATCTTTGTTTAACGCAACTTTCTTCATACCAACTTCCGTTAGTTCAACTCGAACTGCTTTTTCTATACTCGTGTCGGTTTCTGTAATAGGAGCGGTATTTTTTTCCGTGTTATTCACAAAAACTTTATAATCAGTGCCTAAGATTAGATCAGTCCAAGCCCCGGTTTCTGTCTTCACTTGTGTTTTAACATTGTCCAATAGTAGCTCTTTGACTAATGTATCGTTAATAATGAAGTAATCAGCATAAATCTCATCACCTTGTGAAACATTGATATCTGCAATTTGGTTGCCATCCTTGTCATAAACAGGAGTGATTACCATGTTTTGACTAGCAACTGTGTGTAATCCACTTGGCAAATTCGCTGTTGCTTCCCAAGTAAAAGGTTGGCCGGCTTTAATGGAATAACCTGCCCCTTCCTCTACGGTCTTTTGTGGATCAATTAAGGATTCCATGATATTCTTTGGCTGAACTTCCACATCATAAATCAATGAGCTTAGATCTGTTCGATCAGTTTGTGGCACATACACAAAGAATGGATCTGCTGGTTTGGCAACCTTTGGTGATTCGCCACGATCATCAGGCAGTTCAGTCACTAGATAGATACCGTCTGCCGCCGTTCCTTTGCCTAGGGCTTGCTTAGCACTGCCGTCTGGTCCTGTTGTGATGGTTCCAATTTCTGAATCTACTGTGTAGTGAGTATCTTTCTTTTGAACCAATGGATTGGTTAATGAAGCATTGCCAACAGGTGACACTTTCTCAATTTTAAATTTAATACCTGGCAATGGATCCTTCGTAATTGTATCGTTTTCTTTCCCGTCACCACGTCCACCTAGCTCTGAAGCATCCTTTACCTGATACTTCCAAATGGTAATCGAGCGGTCAGATGTTTCGTCCGCTACCGGGTTGGCCTTAATATTCTGCTCAGCATTCACAACTGCGCCATTCCCCAAGGCCAGGCTGCCAAGACCGGTTCCCACAGATGCCAATAAAGCCGCGGTCATCGCCAACTGTACAAATTTTTTCTTACTTCTCTTCATGATAAAAACTCCTTTTCCCCTTTTTTCTCCCTATCCGCCAAAAAATCTCCTTTTCTCCCTCTGAATATCACTAGACCCAGGCAGAAAAAGCGATTATAATAGCTAGATAAAGCATTTGGTCAATTTCTGAGATTAAATAAATCTAGGAAAAAGCGCAGAACAACAAGGGCTCAGGCCGATAGTTGACGGCTTAATGACGGCGAATACATCCAAACGAAAAAATGACAACTGTTATAAAAAAGACAAAAAGTCCTTCCCATTGGAAAGGACTTTTTTAAAATTTTTCTAATTTAAGCAGCGAACACCCCCATAAAATAAAGTCATCGGTATCCTAAAAAAACTAGCTCACCCATTCCAGTGATAAAGTATCCACCATTTTTCGCCGCTCGGTTAAATCTGAACCCGTATAGATATCTAAAGTCATTTGCGTAGAGGCATGTCCCAATAAAGCACTAATCCCAGCGATCGTACCGCGATTTTCCAATAGGCGAGTCGCAAAGGTATGCCGCAATTGGTGGAAGTGGCAACCCTTCACTCCAGCCTTTGCACAAATCCGTTGAAAGTGATAGGTAATCAAACGAGGTTCCATTGGACGATCCCCTACCTGAAAAACAAATTCCTGCGTCTGTTCCGGCTTCCAAGATAACAACCAGGCCTTCACTTTTTCAGACAAAGGCAGTAGGCGTTCGGAGGCTCTTGTTTTCGGTCTTCCCAGCTGCAGCTCGGTTCCTTGGCCTTCAGACAAGACCCGTTGATAGGTGTGGCGAACCGAGATCAGATTGTTGGAAAAGTCAATATCTTCCCAACGTAAACCTGCTAATTCTCCAATACGCAGGCCGGTTTGCAGGGCAAATAAGACGAGCTTGCCATTTTTTTCAACGGCCGCCGTTTCTTCTAGCTGCTTCTGTTCTTGAATGGTTAACGGTTGGATTTTCTTGGCTTCTTTCTTAGGCAAAACGACCCCTTTGCAAGGATTTGCTTCCAAAACTGCTTCGTTGACAGCCTGTTCAAAATAACGCTGAACAGTTTGAAAAATCGTGTGAATGGTCGTGCTGGATAATGTCGTATCACTCAACTTCTGAACCCATTCCTGCATATCTTTCTGGGTAACAGCACGCAATTCCATCTCTCCCAAGTAAGGCAGTAAGTATTTAGTCACTTTATACTGATAGGTCGTTAGAGTGGATTGTTTGACCGTTTTTTTCTGTTGGTCTAGGCAATAAATCATCCAGTCTCTGACACTGCCTGAATACAGACCTTGAATGACTTGAACCTGTTTATACAACCATTTCATTTCAGTCAATTTTTCTTTTGTTTCCTTATAAGTATGGCGATAGACATAGCCATAATGAATTTTCCCGTTGGCCTTACGCCCCTTAATATAACGGCCTTCCCAGCGACCATCCTTGCGTTTATAGATATTTTCTCCACGACGACTCATAGATAATGTTCTCCTTTGGTATAGTGATAATTTTGACGGCTTATATGACGGCGAATAAAACCATAGAAACCCCTGAAACAGATGATTTTTTTCTTTTCCAACCAAAAGTTAGTAGCCAAAGAACAATAAAAAATGATGAATTGTCCAAAAAAATTATTTTTTTAAAGGATATTGACGAAATAATGTTCATATACTATACTTTGATTAGAAATTGATTGTTTATTTTTTATCGTTTTTTTCTTTGATTTATTTAGTCTAAGAAACTAAATTTTGGAATTCAGCCTCCCATAAAATTAAAATAAGCTCAACTTATGTAAGTTTACTATTAACTTATGTTCTTTGCATTACTTTTCTAAATCTACTTTAGCCCTTCCTCGAAAAAGTCATTTCTTATTAATCTTAACGTCTATAATTTCTCTATTCTATGTATTATTCATCATTTTTGATCGAAAGTGTACAACAGGTTACAAAAAATCGAGTCGCTTCAGTATAAGCCACTTCCAAAAAAAATCCCTACCGAAATTCAAACCAAAACCAGAAAAAAAACGCTCAATCATCATTTGATCAAGCGTTCCTATAATTAATTTGTCGCATAATACGTCTCTTCCATCTGTTGAGATTCCAGCAGCCAATAGTCATAGAATTCGCTGCTTAACTTATACCCTCTGCCCCATAAGGTGATGATGGTTTCACCGGTGAAACCATGCTGTTCGAACTTGCGTTTTAGTTTATTAATTAGACAAGACAGCTGGCTCATATTCGATGGAGTATCCCCTTCACGCCACAGATGATCACATAGCTCTTTGCGTGACAATAAGCCACTCTTTGGATAAGCTTCAATCAGGCTTTCAAACACTTTTTTCTCAGTTTTAGAAAGACTTTTTACCAAAAGCTTCCTAGTAGTTTGCTCTGGGTATTCTGCTGAGTGAGGAAAGGACAGAATCTGATTACCAACAGCTGTTTCTTGCTCCAGCTGACGGGTCAAATCATTCACTTTTTCCCGCAGGTCTTCGTAGCTGGTATCTTTCGTCAACCAGTCCGCAATTCCTTGTTCCTGCCAATAGGTTTGTTCCTCCTCATTCGGATAATTCTCTACAATCCGCAACACTTTAAGTGGATAGTTTTTCAATAGAAGCAACAGCTGCTCTACTTCTGCATGGCATAAGCTTTCGCTTAAAATGACCCATTGGAAATAAGATATAAATGGACTAACTGAGCCTTTTTGCAGGCGGTTAAGCATATCTGTGGAACACAAAACCTCACAATTCATTCGCTGCAATTTACTGATAATTGATCCTTCAGTCAGTGTATTTTTTGTCAAAATAAGTACATGTTGCATGGGGATTCCCCTTCTCTTTAGGTTTTTGAAGCGTTCTTTTCTTTACTTGGTGGTTTCGTCTCTGTTTCTTCAGTATCAATCAACACATTCCATAAAATAATCAATGTCACAATTACACAAATAGCTACCTGTATCCATAATTGATCAAAATACGACTCCGCCAGCTTGATACTGAATATTGCTAACAGGAAACAAACGACTAGAATCGCTGCTAATTGAATCTGTTTTAACTCCTGCTGGATGCGGTAGGTTGTTTCAATTGGCACACGCTTTTGTTGGGCCACCTGACGCACGGAGTTTTTCTCTACCAGCAGCCAGATGATTTCCCGATACAGCTTGCGTGCCTCCGGTTCTTTGCTAAACAAGGAGTAGGCGCCTTTGCTACGGTCCCGTTCTTTACCGGCTTTCATCAATACCGGATGCAACAAACGGTCATTGCGCAGCGACCAACGAAAAATCTGCCGCCATTCTTCAATACTCAATTGAGGCAAATTCAAGACGTCCAGAGTCACTTCTAAGGTTTCCAGTTGATCGAGACAAGCCAGCAGCTGCCGATAATCCCGTGAAACGACCTCCCAAGAAGCAATCACTAAATGATCCCCCGGCTGGGCAAAATTCAGCAGTGCCTGAAATTCACTGGTAGGAGAATTCAGTGCTTCGACTTCCTGATGCCCATCGGAAAAGAGTTCGTCCACCGGATAATCCTCCAGCATATCCAATTGTTGGGTAATCTGATACCCGCGTGCATAGCCAAGATTCATCGTGTCCTTCCTCTTTCCATTGGAGTTTTTCGCTTATTAGGACCCGGCCGCTGCTTGCTTCGCAGCAGCCGAGCCACCTTACTCTGCAAGTCTCGTTGACCTTTCATCAGCGAGAACAATAAATAGCTTTGGACCAATACAATCAGGCCTAGCACTAGCAACAATAAATAGACCATTGCATCACTCCTCGCCTCTTTCATTTATTTGGTTTTAATTTTTCCTAAATTATTCTTTTTGTAATCCCAACTGTAGGGTTGAGGGGTCTTGGTGTTGTTTTGTGCATCCTCATTCGGCTTCAGATAGAGGGTGATCCAAAACTCTCCTTCAGCATTTATCTCACCTTTGAAGAGTTCTGGAACTCCCGGAAGATAGTTTTCCATCGTTTCGTGAAGTGCTCCGCCAGGATCAGTTTGTTCTGCCGTACTAAAATAGCCTAAATACTGGTAAAATTCTGGAACAATTACCGAAAGCTGAACCTGGTCAGCTATATGCGTTAAGTGATTGACTGAGGCAACAATCTCTGTAAAATCAGGATTATCTTCAAATCGACCTGATTTACTGACGAAGGTTGCCAGATAATCCGGATCAACTGCCGGAGGATTCATTGGATTCGTTTGGTCGAACAATAAATTCCGAATTTCAAAATACCCTTCAGTTGGTACCACAATTTCACCAGAACTATCCAAAACGACCTGCCGGATATGCAACAAAGCATTCCCAGTCAATCCAACATCCACATAGCCAAGTGTCACTGCATCTTTGGTATGGTTTGCGTCCGTTGCTCCTTCCCAAGTATAGCTAATAGAAGGTCTCACTGTTTCAGGTTCCAAAGAGTTTTGAATCGTAGGTAAATCAACCACCAACTTATTGGCATTCTTTGTCGCATCAGCTAAAGTTGGCAATTCATCGTCTTCCTCATGAGTGGAATCAAAGTAATCGTAGACCTTCACATTTGCACTCGTCACTGCTTCAGCATTCGTATGCGTGTTTCTCATACGATACGGCAAAGTATAATCATCACCATAGAATACAACACCGTTTGTATCTTGTGGAGTAGTTGCTGGACTAGTTTCACTATTTGGTAAAGTATTGGTTGTCGTTACGAATACCCATACCCGATTGGTTAACTCTACTCCACTTGTTGGTCTATAAGTCACATCCACTGGATATGGCTTAGCGACAGTTGCATCACGTAATGCCTCTAATTGTGTTGCATTTATTGTGACTGTATTGGATAGCTTATTCGAATCTGTTCCATCTTCATCAATATCACTGCTGGTTTTATTCCAAGCCATAGTTTTTGCCAGTCCTTTAAAAGTGTCCTCATCTGGGAAGTCGCTATCCAAACTAGTCAATGAAATATGGAAGTTTTGAGCATCCAAACAATAATCGTCTTCTTCAATGGTTTGATTGGTTTTTTTGTTGACCCAACGAGAAGCAACTGAAGTCTGATTTTGTGAGTCTGTTACAAAATAGGTAACTTGTTGAGCGCCAGCCTTTGTTTTGTCAAAACCCAGGCTTAACCAATCAATAACAGCTGTAGGATTTCTGGGATTTCGATTAATCCGCTTATCAAGCCAGGTTTGTCCAAAGTTACTATCACGTGAATCCATATAATCATAAACATTGACTGCGTCTGAACTACTTAACGTTCCATTTTCTTCTCCCGTAATTAACCAATTGTCTAAGAATGTCCATCCATTTGAATTCGTTTCAGTACTATTTATTTTTTCATGAGATAAATCAATGTCTATATTATTTTGTGCTTTGATAATGGGTGCAAAGTCTGATTGTGATTTAATCGATCCAATAAATGCTTGGACTACATTTGTGTCAGCTTCAACTTCGGTGATGTCTCCTGTTTCTCCAACTTTATGCTGATTATCAACAAACGCTCTATTTACAGATGATGTTCGTCCAAATATTAAGGCCTTCTCGGTCCCTGGCTTCATAAAATCTGGCATGATATATTCATCCATAGCTATTGCATAAAGAGACTTTCGATCAAAATTTCTATCTGTAATTCCTTGAACATAATAAGCATCTCCAGAAAGTGCTTCTGTTAGAACAGGATGATAAAATTCATCAGTTAATGAACTTGTCGAACCAAAGTAAAAGAGTTGTGTTGGATCATCCGGATTTTCAACAAAGTTCAAAATCGTATCTTTAGGATAGGCCTTTATCTCTTGAATGTCATAGGCGTTGGCTCCAGTCAGTTCAATTTTTATCAATTTACTTTCTGTTGCTTCCGTTGAAACAAAATAAATCTCATTATCTGTACATAGTTCATCCAATAAATATATTTGTGCGTTTGATGAGTGATTTTCGTATAACACCTTTCTTCTTTTTACTGGTTTACCATTTTCATAAAACGTATCATTCTTATCAAAAACCTGAATAGTTTTCATGGTAATTCCACCTGCTGTACCTGAGCTATAATCATAATTACCATAGACATGGTTATCAGTAATTCTTGATGATACAGTATTTATGGCACCATATAATTTTCCACTAATAGCCTCAGCATCGGGTGGTATAAAACTTTCTAACGAATATTCATAATTTGTATCAAAAGAAAAATTAGGAGATACAGTATTCATCCAGCCATCAATCGAAATAGTTGCAATTGGCATTCTAAAAAGTAGACTGGCATTAGCGTTAACCTGATTTCTCTTATCAAAATAAACACTCGCAGATACAGCAGTTCTTTCATTAGTGTTTAAGGTTGAATCCACAATATAGTTATAGCCAACACCTAAGACAACATTTGGAGAATTAGTCAGATCTACATCAACAATCGTTCTATTAACTACTACTGCGCTTGTTGTTTCACTGGAAAGACTATATCTATAAAATTTATTTCCCTGTGTACCAATTAAAAAATCTTTTCCTCCATTGTCTGCAAACAATTTTGTCTGTATTCTCTCTACGCTGTTTCTCAAATCTCCTTGTGTATTTATATATATAATTTCTCCCGACGAATTAATAACACAAACCCCAATTATACCCCCAGTACTATACCCAGATGCACTTAATAAGACGAAATAATTCCCTGCTTCCGTTAAGCGTATATCCTTAACGATCCAAATAATTTCTCTAATATTTGAAGTTCCTTCTTGGATAACACTATCACTCCAAAAAGTATTAACTGCACCCTTTACTACAGTGGGTAGGTCACTATTGGTTTGGACAAACCCACTATATAGAGAACCCTGACTAGTCAACGAAGGTTCTATCAAATTTTGTGCATCTATCGGTACCTCAAACTCACTTGTCCCACCTTCATCCAACTTAATCGGATTCGTCGGATGTGCCGATACTCGCTCCTTCTCATCCAATATCTTCATGGTCACAAAGATTCCACCCAGCATAAAAACAACAAAACAAACCAATGCTATTGCTCTTTTTGCTTGTTTATTCTTTGCTAATAAAAAACGAATCTCAGTTATTTTTTTCATTCTTCTCGACTCCTTTTTTTCAACACTTATCAAATCAATGTTCCACACGGTAAAACACTCATCTCATGAGTGTTGCTTTTTTATTTTGAAGAGATACAGTGGGGAAGAACTGCATCTCTAGTTATCTACTTTACTGCTCAATTCAGTATCAATACTTGCTAACGGATCGTCTGTTGGTGTTTCTCCATGCCACCAAGCCTGTCGGTAAGCAGTCGTGTTGCAGTTAATTGTCTCTACCTTCAATGAGATCGAAAAATCTGCATTGTGGTATTGATCGCTGATGCTATTGGACAATCGCACCGATTCAAACAAACTGGTGGTAGGATCATTCGGCTTCACAGCTTCTTTAATATAGTAGTAATACCCATCATCACCGTATCGCCAGTCTGTGGTATTCAAATTCTCCAATATCAAATCTGTGCCAATAACTAATGACAGAACTTGTTTATTGGTAGGATCACCGGCCACATCTGCTTTTACCTCGGGCAAGACCATGACACGAATAAACTGATTGATTGTTCCGTTGTTTTTGATGGATATCTTTTTATTGATAGACTCATTCTTCTCAATTTCAGTAGGTGCTGTGAAATTTTCCTCCACTAGTTCAGTCTCTACCTGACCCACCTGAAAATCATTCTCTTTTCGATCGGTCGCTGTCATTGCCGCATAGACAAAATAGCTGCCGCCAACTAACAGGAGCAACAAGCTTAGTACAACAACCACATAAACAGCCCGACGTACCGGATTCTTTCGTTGGTTCATCTCGTTCCTCCTTCGTTAGTTTCGTTGATCGATTTTTTGGTCATACATGGCATAAACTGGACTGCTTGTACTAATCGACCAATCGCTAAACAGCTCTCGGGTCAGATCATGAGCATCCATTTCTGGTACTAACTTGTATAAGGCACCTTTGTATTGATTGGCAAATTCAGCGTTTAAAGAAACACTATCCAACAAATTAGGTGTCACCGCTTTAGGTTGCAGCACTTCGGAATAATAGAAATACCCATTTTCGTAGTACCAGTATTCGGTTGCACCTGCTGCTGGTGGATTCGCTGAATCAAAGACTTTATTTGTCTCAAAATCCAGTTCAAACCCAACTAACGAAGCAGTCCTTGCTCCATTATATTGATACGTCTGGTTCCTTAAAGTGTCATTCGTTGCCTTGTAATACTTGCTGGCACTAATACTGTATGTGTTGCCAGAGACCCAAGTATCAGTATCCTGTACACTGATTGCAGTCGTGCTTGGAGTACCATAAACTTTCAGATTGCCATTGCCATCTCGATCAGTATGGTTGTCATTCACTGCTGTCTCGAAAACTACCAAGAATTCCTTCAAAGAAATTCGAACCATCGTTGGCATGTCACCCGTGTTTCGGACACGAACATTCTTTTCTTTCGTCGTTCCTGGTGCCCAACGGTAGACCTGACTGAAATCCTCTTCGACAATCGCCGAAACTCTTTTCTGATTGGCATCTGTTCGATTGACCCGTTCATCCGCCGAGGTAATCCAAGCGTAGGTACTTCCAATAATTAATAGAAGACTCAATACAAGGGAGAAGCAGGCAAACAGCCCTTTGCTTTTAACAAATGTTTGAAACAAATGCCGCCGTTTTTCTTTCTGACTCATTCCTGCTCCTCCTCTCGTCGTTTCTCCCATAAGAACAAGGCAATTAATACAAGCAACAACCCGGACAGAAATTGATACATCAGCTGTTCACCCGTTTGTGGTAAGCGTTTACCGCTGCCCGTGGATCCCGAAGAACCACCGGACCTCCCGTTGCCTGGATCGGTTATTGGCAAGTCTCTTTTTCCACTGTAACTCGTCGACGGCTCGGTAGACATCGAGGGTTCAGTAGAACTTGAAGGTTCTGTCGAAGTTGTTGGTTCCGTCGGCTGATCCTTCGTTCCCACAAAGGTCCAAGTGAAATTCAATGTACTCTGTGAGCGTAAGTCTTCATTGGTTAATGCGGAATCAATCGTAAAGATGGCCTTCATCAACTTATCCGTTCCATACTTACAAACACCTAATTCCAAAGGTGTCTTCGTCCAGTCCCGACTTCCATCACCTAACAATGGTCCTTGGTAAATTTCCTTGCCATCTAAGACCAAGGTCAAGGTAATGTGGTTCTTCCAATCTACTGACCCGCTGGAGTCAACTTCCTCTGCCAACATGCCCAAGGAAAAGGGATCTTCCAAATCCAGACTGCGGATGGTAATTTCTTTTTCGTACACATCTCCAGGGAGAATATCTACTAAATCGATGTAGTATTCTCCTTCTGAAGTGGCGTACATCCCTTCAGAATCCCCAATCACCAAGCCAGGAGGAAGTGTCTTGGCTGCTTCGACAGTTAGAGAACCGCTGAACAGAGCAAAGAGACTGAGTATTCCAATGACTATTCTGCGTATGTTCATTCACTCCCTCCTCGCTTACCTCTTGTTCAAATTAAATGCCAGCGACTAGTTTTGTCACGATTGCTGCAGTATCACCTGTTGGTGCAGAGCCACCGCCTAAGTGCCAACCAGCATCGTCTGTTAATGCTTCTTCTGTGGCCTGAACAGCTTCCATTTTCACAACTAAGTCGTAAGAAGCATTCGTGTATTCAATTCCCATAGCACTTTCAAAGACCAATTTTTCCAATAAGTTTTTGGTTGTTTCCCCAGACTTCACAGGAACAGTGTAGTAGAACCAGCCATCGTCTTCGTTGTAGACCCATTTGTCATTACCCAAAGTAGCTACATCTGTTACATCAGCACTATAGCCAATCCGGATATTGTTCTTAGCTAAACCATTTGTATCTGCTTGAACTCCTTTGTTGCCTGTACCTGTCGGAATTTGATCTGCCACTGTTGCTGGTGTTACTGCTGGTAGGTCTGTAGCGGCTGCATAGCCTAAACCACCAAATGTGTAATCATAATCTACACTGTAACGAACACCGTCTGTTCCAAGCAATGCACGCCCTGTGTCTGCACCGTCTTCATCTGGTAGAGAAGATTCTGCCCAGTTCACAGTCGTATTCTTATAACCATTTTCGTAGTAACCGTATTTTACGTCAGTCAAAGTAAAGTTCCAGTCAGCGGCATCCAAACTGCTGTTTTCGTTGCCAACTGTAATGTTGAAAGTCATCGATTGGTATTTATTTTTGCTTGCATCGTAGCCTGTATCGCCAGGATTTTTTCCATTGTTATCCGTATGAGTAAAGTATTCATGCATTAATTTAGCTTCATAACTGATTTTCTCCGCGCTAGTAACTGGATCGATGGTTTTTCCACCTTTAACCAATAATTTCACGTTGTCATCAGCTGGCGTTGCCAACCCAGTAATTTGAGCGGCCGGTACTTGAACAAAACCATCTTTGTAGGCTTGATCTCCATTGAAATTAATCGGCATATGCTTGTTCAAGCCTGAGTCATTTGCTACATACGTGTATTTTGCGCCCGTAACTGAACTTGGATCGTACTTTTCAGCACCTAATTTGTCTAAGTGCTTCAACACTTCTTCATAAGACACCCGAACAAATACACTCGCTGTACCGGTATTAGATACGGCAACTTCCTTAGTAGCTTCGGTTCCTGGTACTAATGGTTTTGGTTCCCAGGTTTCCTTTACTGTTACACTGTTGTCATTAACTGCTGCAGATTCCGCCCGGTTAATCCGTTGATCCTGTGCAGTGATCCAGGCAAACGTCCCGGAGATGGCTGCGATTAACGCTAAAGCTGCCGCTGCAGCCATCAGCTTTTTCTTCTTACTATTCTTCTTCATTCCTTTTTCCTCCTATTGTTTTCCTTTTTTTGTTTTTTTATATAAACAACTGTCAAACACAGCTGGTTATACCCCTCTTGGATAATTTCTTTGTTTGTTTGGCCTTCTAGCTGGTTCCGGCTGTAGAAAATAGGCTTTGAGAACCAGAAAGAACCCGAAAGTTGATAAGACACAAACAATACATAACCACAGATTTTCCTGCACAAAATTCAACACACTACCCATTTTGGGAATGATAAAAGTGACTTTTCCGTAGACTTTATCAGCTGAAATCGGTGGGTCTTTACTATTGTTGGCATCTCCTTTGGTAACAATGTAGTCCCCCTCTTGGCCGTTCAATTCGGTTAAGCGCTCCACCATTCTATGGGTTAGATACCGATCGCCCTCGCCCACTTGGAAGGTAACAATGTCGCCTTCTTTGACTTGGCTGCCATCCGTCATTTTCACCAGCACAATGTCGCCTGCATAGAAGCCTCGTGAAGGTGAATCAGGTTGCGGAGCCATGGAGTTGGTTAGTACTTGATAAAAGCGATAGCCAAAGATCGCCGCATCAGATTTCTCGCTAAAAGCAAACATCAGTGAACTAAGTAAAATTCCAATCGTCAACGTGTAGAAAAACAAATTGTAGATAAACAAGAATATCTTCCGATTCGTGGATTTCTTCGCCTCCTGTAAAGGCTGTGCCCCCTGTGTTGGAGGCATTGGTCGCTGAGGTCTGACTCCTCTTGGTGGAAGCATTCGCTCACGATCATATGTCTCATAGCTTGCTTCCAGTCTAGGATGCGAATTGTGTGTCCGACGGTTTGACTGATAGCCGTCTGAATAATCATTCGGATAATTGTCTGGATATCTCCTTCTAGACTCACTACTTCTAGGGTTTCCTCGCTGACCACTCGATTTTCTAGCTGGCTCACGATACACCTGTTCTGTCGGCCGTCTTGGATAAGGCCTGCCATGATCCGGGTAATCCTCTTCCTCGTCATACCTTCTTGGTGGTCGTCGATTGGAAGGGGGACGTTCATCACGATAGGGCGGTTCATCATATTCGTAATCCCGTTCTCGGTAGCCTCGTTGTCTCGACATATCTCCCCTTCTTTCATTGCGCCATTCGATTGCCTGCCACCTCTTTTGCCGGTCGCTGAGTAATCGATGGAAGTATTACCACTGGTTGTTTAGTCTCACTTGTCAGAATCTTTGCTTTTTCGGCTGTGCTTGATTCCGTTCTTTCGTTTTTTTCCCGCTCTATAGGTGCTTCAGCACTTTCATTGGAAGCTGCTGAGTCTTTGGACGAAGGAATGGTTTCTTCCCTATTAGGCTCTGCATCATACATTGTTAAGTGATAAGTTTCGATTAACGCATTCAGCTTCTTATCGTAAGAAGTGTCTGTCGCGTACTTTCCAGTCAGTGCTTTCGTCGCCACTTGGTAACTCTCTGCGTATTCTTTCCAAGTTGCCTGATAAAAGCCTGCATTCCCCGAAATACCCTTTTTCAGTAACACTGCATAGTCTTCTAAAGATTCTTTGTAGCTGGGATACTGTCGAAAAGCCGATTGAATCGTGTACAGCTGACCGTTTCCTTTGTCTTCTTGCGTATTAAATGACACGTTTTTCCCTTGATAACTCCCTTTAATTCCAAATAAATTGTGATGCGGTGGTCGTGCCAGCTGACTGTTGCCCGATCCTGTTTCCAAAATTGCTTGAGCAATCATGACTGAGGCATAGAGTCCTTCATTCCAGGCAATGGTCTGTGCATCTTTCCCAATCGATTGGATGAACTCTTCAGTCGTTTGATTTTTCACTACGGAGAACTGATAATTTTCTTCTACCTTCGCTGCTGGCAAGGTGGTTTGAACCTTCGTAACTTCTTCTGGAATTTTTGAGACAGAAGCAGTAGATTCCTTTGTAGATTCTTCCGTTGTTTTTTCAGTTTCACTTGTCGCTATTGTTGAGGAAGCAGCCTCGTTAACATCGCTACCGCTGATTTCTTCTATAGAAGAAGATTCTTTAGCCACAGTTGATTCTTCAGGTACGTTGCTTACTTCGCTAACCGCGGTTGAACTGCTCTCCATCTTTGGTATCGCTTCTTGTTGCGAAGAAATCGACGCTCTCGTTTCAGCGGATACCGTTTGTTTTACTTGAGCTTGATAACCGGCTGCTAATCCTCCAGCCATAACCACACACACCAACAAGACTTTACCCTTCATCTTGCTTCCGCCTTTCCTGCGGTCGTGGCTGTGGTCGTTCTCTTGGCCTTCTTGGTCGAGCGGCTGCCTGCTTCAGCTTCATCAGAACGCTATGATAATGTAATGCTGTGATTCGTAAATACAGTGCAAGTACCATTAGCAGCATCAACAGAAATAACTGACTGACCGTTACCACATTTTGGAAATCCGTAAAATAGAAAAAGATTCCTAACACTAATACCCCCAGTAACACGACCAAAGAAAAGAGCCAATAAACCCAATACCAGAAGGTGTACCATTCAATTTTTTCCTGCAATGTCTTCATTTAACCTGTACCCCTTCTTTTACAACGCCTAAAATTTGTTCTTCAGTAATCAAGCCGAAATGGCGGCTGTCTTCAGAAATAGAACGGTTATCACCTAAAATAAAGTAATAGCCTTCTGGAATCTTGTCTCTTGAGAAGTCATTCCAGTTAAAGTCTTCTGTGTCTTTAGCAAATTCATCTGGAACTAGTTTCTTATTCACATACAATTGCCCATTCCGATAAGTAATTCGTTCATGAGGCAGTCCAATAATTCGTTTCAAATAAAGTCCCTCTGGATTATCTGGCGGATGCAGCACCACGACATCGAAGCGTTTTGGTTTACGATGTGAAATGATCTGAATCACCTCCTGCTCCTTAAATGTTGGGTTCATTGATTCCCCACTGACTGAATACTTGGGATACAGCCAGTGATACATCCGAAACGAACTAAAAAAGATCAAGTAACATAGAATAAAAACAACGCTTGCTTTTATTAGAAGCGGCCAGCGAGAAAATAGCTTGAATCCTCTACCTCAACCAGCCTCCTGAGCTTCTTTGATCGGTGCATCCTTTTGTTCTCGAACCATTCGTTCCAGCAAGGCACTTTCTCCTTGAAGTAAATCGAAGTAGACTGCCTTACTCAACAAATTGTCGTAATCCATCTTCATCAGCTTCACATATGGCTTTCTGAACCATGGTCTGGCATGTACCTTGGCTCGCGACTCGATTACCTGGCATTCATACAAGACAAAGTGAATGTCTCTGGCTGAAAGATTGGCTTTAATTTGTTTCACTTGATCCCGTTCATACACTAGCTTGTTGCCAGTCACGGTCATTTTTTCAGTTTTATTCACCAGCTCACCATTCAGGTTCCACATCTGTTCCAGAAATCTTGCCTTCTGAAGCAGATAGGTATATTCCCGCAAGCTGATCTTGATTCGTTTGTCCCAATCATTTTCTTCTTTGTTTTCCCGCTCAAAGTATTGGATACCGCTGTAGAGCATGGATAATTCTAGTTTTTCAATCACCATCTCCAGCTTTTGATTGACTGCTCGTAATCTAGCCTTGCTTTGACTTTCGTGTTTGACTTCTTCCTGTTGGACCCGGTTAACAGATACTTCCGCTTCCTTGACTTGCTCTTCTGCCTGCTTGATTGGAACAGTTTCGCTTTCGGGTTTGTCTTTCGACTTGGGCGGTACATCTGACAGATGTTGGCCTGCCAATTCGAGCAATAACTGCTCTGCTCGCTCCAAGGCTTCTTCGGCAGACAAAGGAAACTGTTGGGTCAAGCTGTCCTCCAAATGAATTGCAAATGGAAAACCGGCATCGCGAAAGGTCAACGGAATAAAGTCAAAACGATAGACACGACGTCCATACTTTGGTTCTTCCGTCTGAGCCTTGACCCAAGCAAATTGCGGGAAGAATTGATGCAGCGATTGCCAGAAACTCGACCAATCAAAATAGCCGGTTGGCAATAACAGCTCTGCATGATAGCTGCTGTTCATCAGACGAAATAATTGCTCAAAGTGCTGGTAAATCTTTCTCCGTTGATCCTCATTCAGAGTGCCATGAGGTGCATACAAATACTCACACGCCCGTTCAATTTCTTCTAACAGAGGTTGTGTGATTAACTCCTCTTGCATAATGGGAGCTGGAGTGGGATATAAGGCGAGTTGATTCTGTGCTTGCTTCACCAACAATCATCCCCTCTTCTATTCGTCATCCAACAAGTTGTCGCTTGTCGCTAACAAACGTACAAAAAATTGGGTGGTTTCTTCTTGGACCGAACGCAGACGCTTGCGGTAATTTTTGATTTCCTGCTTCATCACGCGTAATTCCAGTGAAGCATCATGAATCACTTGATGGGCTTCTTGTTCAGCCTGACTGCGAATGCCTTTGGCTTCGTATTCAGCCCGTTCTAAAATTGCTCGCTCCTGTTTCTTCGTTTCAATCAGAATCGTCGCCAACTCTGCCTTCATGTCTTCATTTTCTTTTTGCGTTTGTCTCAAGGTGTCAATTTGACGTTGGGCCTGAGCCAAGGCTTCACTTTGGTGAGTTTGATCCTTTTGCAGATCACTCTTCAATTGAGACAAGCGATCCTTCAACTCATTGATTTGTTGGTCCTTTGCTGCCAGCTGTGCTTGGATTTTTTGTTGATTTTCTGTTTGCAGGGCTTGAAGCTCGCGTTTCTTTTCTTCTCGCAAGGATTCTATTTGTTGCTCTGTTTTGGTCTGATACTCCTGCAAAGCTTGATCTTTTTCAGTCAGGGTAGTCGCCATCCCTGTCATTTCAGTTTGTTTCACTTCCAGTTGATGCTTCAACTGAGCAACGGTTTCTTCCAACCGTTCCACTTCCTGTTGCAGATGAGTGTCTGGTTGTCTTCCGGATTCCTCTTCCATTTTTGGCGCTGAGAAAACTTCTTTCTCTTCTTCGTATCTGGCATCGTATCGTTCGTCGGCAGGCGGTGCTGGTCGCCGCCTGGAACGTCGCTCTCCGCGATCATAGTCGCTATAGTTTTCCATGGGACGCTCGTACTCATCCTCTGGGTAGGAATCGTACCCATAATCGTCCTCATATCCTTCGTTATCGTAGTCATCGTAATAGTAGTCTTCTTGATGAGCTTCCTGATACGCCTCTTTTTTCTGCTTGCCAAATCCGAACATGCAGCTTCCCCCTCTGTCTCTTCCTATATCCTTTGATAAATGTCATTTATTCCTCTATACTTTTGATAAGCAAATATGCCGTTTGTTCTTCTTAGTCTAACGAAGACTAAGAACGCTCCTATAAACCCTGTCAGAACAACAAAAAGGCACCCTACTTCGACGGCACTCGACGGTCTATAATCAAAAAAAAGGCTAAAAATAGCCCAGTGAAAAAAACTTCATTTAATAACATCGATGGACAGAACACCAAAAAAGACGAGTAAATTGCCGCATATCGATTGAAACCTTTTAACAAATGAATAGTTGCTCAAATGTAAAAAAAGCAAAAAAAATCCTCCCAAAAAAGTCTAAAACATTTTTTGAAAGCGTTTTATGCGATTGTTTTTTCCATTTGAGCGACCACTTGGATCTTCTGCTCAACCAAGGCGCTGGCGTAGGTGTCCAAGGTCATCTGGGTTGAGCTGTGTCCCATCAAGGCACTCACACTAACAATATCTCCTTGGCTCTCCAAGCAACGAGTCGCAAATGTATGCCGCAGCTGATGGAAGTGGGTTTGGGTTAAGCCTGCTTTTTCACGAATACGGTGAAAATGAGCGGTTAACAGCCTTGGTTCCAATGGCTTATTCCCTCTACAAAGAACAAACTCTCCCTTCGACTGCTTTTTTTGTTGCACTAATAATCGCTTCAATGTCCGTCCCAGAGGGATTGAACGAATGGAAGATGCCGTTTTAGAACTAGAATAAATCAGCTCCGTTTTCTTCCCATTGTACACACCTAGAATTCGTTGATAGGTGGACTGAACATGGATCATGTCATTATCAAAGTCGATATCTGTCCACTTCAAAGCTGAAATTTCGCCAATACGCAACCCTGCATGAAGTGCGATAAACGTTGGTAATCCCTTGCCATTTTCTTCCTTTAAAGCCGTAGCTTCCAATCGTTTTTGTTCCTGTTTGGTCAATGCCTGATTTTTGTTTTTTACTACTTTAGGTAATTGAATCCCTTCAAAAGGGTTCTCTTTAATCAGTTTTTTGCGGATAGCTTCCTTCATACACTGCTTCGTGATGCGGAAAATCACTTGGATTGTCGAGGGTTTCAATGCTTGATCGATTAAAGAATTCAGTAACTCTTCTCCCACCTCTTCATCCAATTCATTCAATCCATAATTACCGATAACGGATAAGACGTAATGGACTAATTTATGTTCATAGTTAGCATACGTAGACTGCTTGATCCCTGATTGTACTTCATATAACCAGCGATACCCCCATTCATTTAATGTCATCGCTGATTCACCATGAATGGCTTGGTAAATTTGGTATTTCAACTTCAATGGATACAGCTTTTCGCGAACTTCTTGAAGGGATTTCCCGTACACCGAACCGTATTTTTTTCTACCATCTGCGTGCTTGCCTTTGGAATATCTTCCCTCCCAACGATTGTCCTTGCGTCGATAAATATTTTCGCCTCTGCGCATTTCTTTCATCCTCTCTGATCGACGTGATTTTTGACGGTCTCTAGAAACCATCCTTTTTCCTGCTTTTTTTGCCTATTTTCGATAAAAACCGTGCCCTATATATAGAAGGAATCGAAAAATTATCATTTTGATTATTTTTTTAAAAGATATTGCGTATTTATTCTGCTTATCTTATAATGAAAATAAATATCGGATAGGATAAATTTAAACATAAAGATCCAATCCAAACAAAAACCTTAGTCTTCGTTAGACTAAGAAACTCAATTCTAGAACATTTTAAAATAAATAATGCTATAAACCCCTCTTCTTTTCACCTTTCACAAACAAAACTATTGATATAACTAATCTTGCCGAAGGATATTATACCTTAAAAAAACATGAATATCATTTCTTATTTTTATACAAGAGCTTTTTTATAAATTTCTATTACCCTAGCTAACATGTTATTAATGAAAAAACGTTACAATTCCGTCTTCGAGTATAGTAAAATAATAATTGAGCCTCCATGATAACGATTCTGACTTCAGAACTGTTATCTGATTGGCTTACTGATTTCGTCAGTGCTGCTGGGATAGAAATACGCCAAAATGATTGACCGATTACCTAAGTAAACTTCCCCTACAAGTTTTAATTGTTTTATTATTGAAGGGGCCCCCTGAATGATGTTGCTTGTAGGAAAGGAAGGGCAACCACTTTTTCAAGGCCTTAAAAGTAGGCTGCTGTTGGATCATTTTTCGACTATTTCCATTTCCCTTGTATGGTATTGATATACAAAAGGAGACTATTTTATGGAAAATGAAAATGTAATTGTAGAAGAACTAATTGAAAACGTTATTATGCTGGATGCTGAGATTTTCTCAGAGGAATGGGAAGACTTCTTGGAGGAACCCACTTCGTATTTACCGCAAACTAAGCCGCCTCTCTCTATGGCTTTACCTATACCTGATCGAAATGAAACGCTCCTGATTTACTACGACCAGGGCTATCATTACACCAAGCAAACCTTATCAACCTTGAAAAAACACGTGCAGGAAGAAAAATTCTTAGATTATGACTGCTTGTCCAAAGCTCTCAAACGCGTTAATTGTTTTGGCAGTCGTTTATTTCCAATGGTCAGCTCCACCACCTGCCTGTTTCCATTTGGTGGTTCTATACAGCATGCCGCTTGGATTAACCCGATTGAAATTGAAGAAATTAAGACTACTGATTCTGGTACTCAGATTAAGATGAGAGGCGGCATGACTTACTGCACGCGGATTGGCAAAAGAACCATTGAGAATCATGCCATGAATGCACTGGTTCTTCTAGCAACTCATCGTCAGGATCGCCTGTATAAAGAAGTGGAAGGACAAATTCCTTTAGACTATTTGTGTCTACCCAACACACCGTTTATGCGTTCGATTTGCCAAAAACCTCTTTTACAGAAATTTCCTCTTCCAATAGGGGCCTTGGAGCGAAACTACGACAGTGAACGCTTCATGAAAAATGTGTTGAACGTTAGTAAAGTCATCCACTCTGGGGTCTTGTCCTACGATGCCTTTTCTAAATTATTAAAATAAAATGATAAAAAGTACAACTCACTAAAATTAGTAAAACCCTTGTATTCTAGGCATTTCTGCCAAATACAAGGGTTTCTTTTTGTTTTTCTCTTCCTATCAGGAAAAATATTTTTTCACCCCGCCACTTTGCAAGGAGCAAATTAAGAAAGGTTGATTTGCCAGGATTCTTATTTTTCTCGCTTGCAAAGTAGCGGGTACTTTTGCAAAGAAGCAAATTTTGCTTTTTCAAAAAAATGCTTTATCTTTTAGTCACCGGCCGGGAAACACAATAAGCAACACCAAATCAAATTCAAAACAGAAAACGGAGGAATCGTGAAATGATCCAAAAACTAGGTACTAAATTACAAGTACAAATCGAACAAGAAGGCGAAGACAAACAGAAGAAAGTGAATTTTTCAAACGTGATTGATAATCCACCCGAAGAAGATGTGGTGAAATTAGGCGAAATTATGGCCGATCTATCTCAACAAGGCAGCTCATTGGATAGTGTGATTATGACTGTACAGTCACGTATTACGAAGGAGGTTGAATAAGCATGAATCGAGTCGTGAAATTAGTTTCTATGTTTAGAAATGGTGCAGGAAAAAGTCAAACTTGGTCGCTGAATAATCCAGATACTACCAAGACACCTTCACAAATCAAAGCTCTTTTGGAAGATTTGACTAAGCTGAACCTATTCCAAAAAGATGGCATTCGTCTGTTTGATACCGTCGTGAGTGCCAAGTATGTCGAAACAATTGAAACACCGATCTTTGAAGAAGTCCCTGTTACACGCTAATTATTAATTGAGAAGCTGCGGCAGACGTGCCGCTCTTCTCTTACTATACTTAACAAGATAAATTTTAAGAGAAATGAGGAATCCATTATGATGTCAGAGCAACCCTTCACGCACCAGCAACTGTTTAACTTAAAACTCGAAACCATCGAACAAAGACTCATGGAATATTATCAGGAAACGCAAAACGGCACCATGACCATCAAGCTTTTATTAGCTTTACGTGTACGCTACCAGCTTGGTGCGAAGGAGTTTGCTCTGGTATTGCAAGACTTAGTTCGTTACTTATTTATGAATACCAAAGCGACGAAAACTATGAAGCAATTCTTCTGGTATTTCGTGGATTATTTTGAAACCAGCGAGTTGCGGATCTTGAACTTAAAACTGAATCCTGTTCGCAACTTTATCGAAAAAACCAAGTCTCTGATCAAGTCACAAGTTGCCAAATTATTCCATACAGAAGCTGACACTGAAGCCACCTGAAAATGATATTTATTGTCTGTCTCACCTACGCGAATAAAAATGAAAGGAGTCCAGTAAATGATCAAACTAGTATCCACCTTCCTGAACAGTGCAGGAAAAACACATAATTTTACGGTTAAAGATCCGGATACGACCAAAAGTCCGGAAGAGATCAAAGAATCATTGAAGCTGTTAAGCAGCTTACATCTGTTTGAAAAAGATGGTGTGGTTTTATTCCAAGAAGTGGTCAAAGCCAAATTTGTAGAAACGATTGAACGACCTATTTTCGAAGGCGATGAATTGTTTGGTGTTCCTGTCCCAGAAGAAAAACCGGAAGAAATTGAACAGCAAAAACAACCAACAGCGCTTCGTTGTACTTGGCAAGAAGCACCAAAAGTTCCAGAAGTATCTGTAGATTTACCACCAATTAGAAGTGAGGTACACGATACTCTGCGTTCTGTAGTTGAGAACGATGGAGAAGTTAAGGAAGCTGCTGCAACTAGCTGTCCTTCTATTGAAGTTACAACAACTACTTTAGATAAGGAAACACCTTTGAATCCTCCTGCCGGAAGTCCTTACGATGCCGTGAAAGAAATGATTCGGCGAAGAAAGCGACGGAAAGCCAAAGAAAAAGAGCGTCAGAAACGGAATGGTCCGCCTGACACCCCTTCTTGATGTTTGATCATTTACCAAGCGTAGGTAGATACATTTTGTCTGGATCATGATTAAGCACTGAAAGGAGGTGATGAACTTGCATCCTCTTGTGCAGTATATTTTAGCTCCAATCCTTGTTGGGGTGATTGTCGCTGTGGTTAATCACTGGCTAGACGATCATGATCCATGACGAAGAAGCAACAACTGACACTTGCGAATCGGGCCCATTCGCAGGTTGTTTGTAACTACCTATTGCAAATTCGTCCTTTGACAATTGAATATCGGCTTCACCGCGCCTTTTACGCATACATAATCAAGCTTGCTAGTTCAAATAAACAATCGGGGTAAATTCAAAAAGTACCACGGCATTTGTATCCATGTGAAAGGAATAAGAAAACGTCTCGTCAATCTTGGTGTCGAAAAAGCCACTCGCCATCGACCACTTTTTTGGTTTGAAAATCCTTCTTGTCTATCTATTCTAATTGGATGACCGCCTTTACCTTCCACTATTTTAAGTGTCAGTGGAAGGTCGCTAAAATACTCCTGTAGAGTTATCCTTTGTTGCAGTTACTTCTCGCTAACCGGATTAATCCGCTGAAGCATTGCATTTAAATTTTTTCAGGAGACCTTTTAGTACGAGGATAGGATATCATTCGTGAAAGGCTCTTTTTCGACGTGAATACTGATTGCTCCTACTGATTTTGGTCATTATACTAAAAGTGAATAAGAAAAGGAGGCGTTACCTATGGCGTTAAAAGGGCTTTTACCAGTCGTAAAAAAAGTAAAGGTTGATCGTTTTTACGATCTGGATGAGTTACATGACATTCTCAGTACAGAGAGTAATATTGAAGGTCTGTATATCCAAGGAAAAGGATTAAACCGTTGTCTCTACGCCCGAGGAGTGGGAAAATATGATGTCAGTATCGCACCAGGGAAAAAGTATATATTACTAAATGAATATGTACGGAAGGGCAAAGGGAAAAAGGATTTCTTGGCGTCCGCAGTTACTCTGGGCATTACTGATATCGTTGGGAGAAATCAAGGTATTGAAACAGTCATTAAAGAATACGCAGCAGAAGTAGACAGAGTTTTAAATAAAAAAGACTGAACGAAATGATCAGTCGGATTTCCCTAAGAGAAAATTCATGAATGTTCTATAAATGTACTTTTTGTAGTTTTTAGATATCTGAATGGTATCGCCAGACCGCATATAAATACAGTCTTTTTCTACTTTTTCTATGGCGTTCATATTCACAAGATAGCTTCTGGAGCATCGAAGAAAAACAGGATCGTTAATCTCTTGTTGCAATTTTTTTAAAGCAGTATAAGTTTTTATTGTATTGTTGCCAATATGTATGTGGCAGACTTTATCAAAAACTTCTATAAAATCAATTTGTGATACTGTAATTGGGATGTCTACTTTTTCTACGCGTACCTGTATCTTTTTTCCGTTCCATTTTTCTAAGCAGCGTGACAAAGCCTTCGAGACATTGCTATATTCAATCGGTTTCACAATGTAATGACTTGCACTTACTTCATAGCTGTCTATTGCATGGTCTTTCGATGAAGTAAGGAACACTATCTTGACTGTTGCGTTTGTTTCCCGAATTGTATAAGCTAGTTCAACACCAGATAAAGCGCCTAAATATACATCCAAAAAGAGAATATCATAGTCCTGCGTTTTTACCATAGATAAGAAGTGTTCAGCACAGGTAAAGCAATCCAAAGATATTTCCAAAGCATGCAATTTCTCGTATTTTTTTATCTGCTTCTGCAGCTTCTTGATATCGTTAACATCGTCATCTATAAAGGCAGCTCTTATCATCTCTTTATCACCTCGACTAAACTTAGGATAACTTAATTTAAAAAAACACTTTACGGTATAAGGTGAAGACCCTCTTCTTTTTGTTATTGGATTTGGAACATAACAATTAGGTTAATGGTCTTCTTTTTTATGCCAATCCTTTTGGGGGTGGTCCTATTCGACAAAACATCCAGAATCAACTACAACCTCTAAACTATTCTTATCACTTGTAAAATACCGAGGCTAGGTGATTTTATTGCTGTGGTTTTCAATAAAAACATAACAAACTCTCTGTCCTTTCGGAGTGGGAATTCGTTATATCTGCAGTAAAATTGTGGTATGGAAAGTATGGTCTTCGATTCTACAAGCCATATATCCGTTAAGCTTCTGCGTTATAGCCTCCACCGAATCAAGACCTACTCCTCTTTCAATACGTTTGGATGAATATATACGAACACTTTGTTCTTCAAGCAACCCATCAAAACTGTTGGAAATTATCACTTTTAAGAAACCGCCTTGAATATGGCTCTGAATCCTTATAAACCGTTCTCCTTCTTGCATTCTCTCGCACGCTTCTACAGCATTTTCTAGACAATTACCAAGCACTACACAGAGTTCAATATCTGATAGTGTTGGACAGTCATTGGGAATGTGCAATTCATGCTCCAGGTGAATGTTTTTCTCCCGGATGCGTGGCGCGTAATAGCCTAATAGAGCAGATGCTGCATAGTTTTTACAGTAAATCGTCTTTTCTTCATGCTCTGTCACGTCGATTAGGCGGTTCAGGTATTCCGACAGTTTTTCATACTCTTTTTCCTGCTGATACCTGCTTATAACATGCAAGTGATGTCTGAGATCATGGTTGTTCCGCTTCGCTGTTTCAATATCGTTAAGTATTCTCGCATATTGCTCCGTTTGCAGCTGCGTTTGCATTTCAATACGGTGCTTATTTTCGGTTAGTATCATATTTTCGCTTGCCTGTTTGAGCAGGCTGGAAAGCAAGAAGAGAATCAACACTAGAGCAATTAGGCTGACTATCCTGGTGGCTATAAAGCTAAAACTATAAATATGTCTATAATTTTCCAAATTACCTGAAATTGAGCCAATGAAAAAGAATAAGCAAGGGATGAGCCACACCAATCTCCACATTTTAAATTGATCTGAATAGGCTTGGTCAATCATTTTTTTTAAATAGTAAGCAGAGGGAATGGTTATTAAAGCCGCCACCAAGAATGAAACAATATTCGAATAAAAGTACTGAACAGGACCGTCGCCATACACTGTAATTCTAGATTCGATCCAGTTACCAATTCCGGTGAACGTAATCACGCAGATACCGGAACAGCATATCAAGAAGAGAAGCTTCCATAAATGCTTTTTAAAAATAATTGCAAATAGAATCCACCGTGTGACTGAAATGAGACCCAAGTATAATTTAAACAGAGTTGTATCATGACCGATAAAGGAATAGAGATGCGCATATATTAAGCAAGCTAACAACAGATTTGAACTTATTAAAATAATAAAGGTTGATCCTTTTACACTTTTTCTGTTCCATAATGGATAAGCAATAATCAGTGTTACCGGAACGTAATTGATCAAAATATGGATAATTTGGCTGACAAGTTCAGGCATGATTGACGCCTCCCATTTGTAGTCTCGTACCACCTCGGCTAAATAGATGCTCTTATAGTGATATATAATTGAATAAATCCGGATTTATTTAAATTTGTTGAATTGTTTTAGAGTAATTCATTATTATTATATCATCTTGCAGTAAAGGTGCACAGAATTCAAAAACATTGATGTAATCCTATTTATTTGTCAGAAAAAGTCTTTGAGACCTACAATTATTCATTGCTCAGATCAAAATCCGGTTTTAAAGACGTGCCTGACTGGAAGACCGTTTCCAGGTTCTATTCCATCGCTGCGGCGAAATGCAGAGAAGCTCGTTTGATAGGATTAGGGAGTTGATCAAATTAGGATGGCGACTATTACCGCCATCCTTTTGGGAATATGTTGACCATTGAACATCGGATCTGCCGTATCTTCAAGCCTAACTCAGACATAATCAAGCTTGCTAGTTCAAATAAACAATCGGGGTAAATTCAAAAAGAACCACGGCATTTGTATCCATGTGAAAGGAATAAGAGAACGTCTCGTCAATCTTGGTGTCGAAAACCCGCAAGCTTGGCTTATTTGCCTTGTGGATATACTCTTCTGTTTCCTCGTCCAGTTCCTTGGCTTCTTGGAACTTGGAATAGGCATAGAAAAGTGCCCCATGATTCCGATCTAGGACTAGCCGTTTTACTTGAAAGCGGCCGTTTAATACTTGCTGAAGCCTGACGCTGAGATCCAATGATTGGCTGGCTAGAAAGGCTTCTTCGGAAGACAGCTGCGGATCAAAATAATTAGTATTCCATACTAGCAGCTGGTATTTCCTTCCCTGCTTGGTTAGAAGATGCTCTGGCCCTTCGGATAAAACAATGCCCATCATCCGCCGTGTCAGCTGCAAGCAGAAAAAGGAGGGGCGGCGATGTCCGTGAAAATGGAAAAGATCTAGTCCCGAGCTGTCGGTAGAACCGAAATTGCGGTTCTGCTCATGAACATAGAAATCCAGCCAAAAGCCGTAGCCATCGACTAATTGATCCAGCTGCAGCAATTCCTGTACAATGATTGCCCCTCGGAAGAACAACCCATTGAAATTAATCGTCGTACCAGTCAGCGTATTCCATTCCATTAAATAAAGCGGCACATTCATTTTCGCTTCCTTCAGCAGCTGTAAAATAAAACGAGTTTTCGCCTGAACATACTGATGGTAAAAGGCGGTCTCTTCTGAAAAGTCCTGTTTTTGATGCAGCACAACATTCGGCTCCACCGTAAAGGTAACGAAATCAGCTTGACCTGCCAGCTGGCTTAAAAAAACTTGAGCCGCTTGCCTGACAGCCTCTTCCTCGTAAGGATCAGGTAAAGGAAAGCAAAAGCCTACTTGAAACTGCTCTGAGAAGCTTCGGATTTTTTTCCGCAGGGCGAAATAATGAGCCTGTTCCTGCTGGCTGTACTTGGTACTCCACTCGAAATTAACCGACAGCAACGAACAAACCTGCTGACCGAATTTGTTAATCATTCGCTGGATAACCTGCAGGTAAATCAATGGACCGTATTTGTCATAGCGTTCCTTGGACAGCGTAAGCATCAGCTGCAGGTTGTTTTGACAAATGAACTCCATCGCCTGATCCAGCTCAGCAAAGGCAGGAAAAGAATTCAGCTTGGCCTGCTTAGCTAAGGTATAGCTCAGCGGCAGCTCAGGAAAAAGATGGAAGCAGCTGATCGTGTCCAGTGCATGAATCTGCTTTAATTCCAACAGCTCTGCTTGAATATTTTGCTTAGCCAGATCGGTTAGATTGCCAATCTGAATCATCACCTTGGCCGCTGAGCGCGGACGAATTTCTGAAACCTCCTGAATCAGCAGCTCTTTTGTTTGCCGGAACAAGTGATTGGGTGCATGCTCTGGCGGACTTTCCTGCAGCACACTATATAGCAGCTGAATAATCTGTCCAGACGTTAAATCCATCGAAGGCTTCAACGCCGTTCTTACAGGGTGTTCCTGTAGATCGTCCTTATTGCGATAGGCAGTTGGTGTCATCGTATACAACCGTTTAAACTGGTCGCGATAGACCTTCGCACTTTTAAACCCGTTATCCAGCGCAATCTGCTCAATACTTTTCTTAGAATGGGTCAAGTCATCGATGCTCTTGCGCAGCTGGATTTTTTTCAAATATTGAGACAAATACTCACCGGTTTCTTCCTTAAAGAGCTTCGACAAGGTCGATTCAGCAAAAAAGAAATGATCGGCAATCTGCTTCACTGTGATTCCTTTGGTACAATTTTCGGCAATAAATTCAATAATTTCTTTTATTTGGTGCTTTTCCGAATGAACGGTTCCTTGGTGCTTGCTAGTCATAAAATGCTGCACCAGCAGCAGCAAAATCATCTCTAATTTGATGGTTCCATAAATGGTATGCTCCGCTTGGGTATTAAATTCATTGATACATAGCTCGGTCATAGCAGCTTTCAATTCAGCCACTACCTGTTGCTTCCCTTGCAGATTATAGTCAAAGGGGCAGGCAAACAAGCTGTTGAAGAAGGCTGGATACTGCGAGGCAAAATAAATCGAGTCAATCCGTAAGAAAAGGACGACATTGTCTTCCTCCGCAGACACAACCGAAAGCAAATGATGCAAATTAACACAATATATGGTGCCCGCATGCAGCTGAACCGGCTGTCCATCGTCTTCGATAATCAGTTCCCCTTTTAGCGGCATGAGCAGCGTAAAACTGTCAGCGAAATAATGATCCGCCGCTGCCAGTCGCTGATAACGGATAGCGTAAGTTGTTTTGGTCTCCATAAGTCCTCCTTTTTCACCTAGTTTACCATTTTATTGAAAATATTGTTCGTTTCACCATCCTTTTCTTTCTTAAATTGACAAATAAAAGAAAGGTTTGAATAGTTGAAAAATTCTCCCTTGTAAAACTAACGATATCTTCTAAAATTCAAAGTGATCAGAGAAAGGAGCAAGAACAATGACTGAATTAAAAGAAAAAATTTTCCAGCGGATTAATGAACGTAAGGATGAAATGATCCAGCTGCGACGACACTTCCATCAATACCCAGAGCTCTCTTTCCACGAAACAAAAACAGCACAGACCATTGCTGAGTTTTATCAAGGCAAGGATTGCGAGGTTCATACACAGGTTGGCGGCGGAAATGGAATCTGGGTCGACATTACAGGAGGCAAGCCAGGAAAGCATCTAGCCATTCGGGCCGATTTTGATGCTTTACCTATTCAAGAAGAAACCAATCTTCCCTTTGCTTCAAAGGTTCCCGGCGTCATGCATGCTTGCGGGCATGATGGGCACACTGCCTACATGATGATTTTGGCCGATACCTTAATCGAGTTTAAGGATGAACTACCTGGCACCATTCGGATTCTTCACCAACCAGCTGAAGAAGTCCCACCAGGCGGCGCACAAACCATGATTAAAGGCGGCTGCTTAGACGGTATCGATAATGTCTTAGGCATTCACGTTATGAGTACAATGGATGTGGGCAAGGTCTTTTATCATGAAGGAGCGGTTCACACCGGTCGGGCCACCTTCTCAATTAAAATGCACGGCAAAGGCGGACATGGTTCAGCCCCTCAAGATGCCAACGATGCCATTGTAGCTGCTGCTCAATTTGTTACTTCGGTTCAAACAATTGTCAGTCGGCGGATTAGTCCTTTTGATAATGCTACTGTCACAATTGGTTCCTTCGATGGTAAAGGCTCGGCGAACGTCATCAAGGAAACTGTCGAATTGCAGGGAGACGTACGTATGATGAACGAAAGCTTACGTCCGGTGATCGAAAAAGAATTTAAGCAAATTCTTGATGGTATTTGTCAGGCCTTCAATATTACCTATGAGCTGAATTACTTAAACGATTATCCTGTCTGCATGAACGATCCAAAAATGACTCAATTGGTGAAAAAGGCGGTCACTGAAGCGAAGATTCCTGAAGTAGAAGGCGTAGAAGATTCTGGTCCACAAACAGCCTCAGAAGATTTCTCTTATTACGCACTGGAACGGCCAAGCTGCTTTTTCTTTGTCGGTGCTCATGAAAAAGGAACACCGATTTACCCTCACCACAATCCAAAATTCCAAATTGACGAAGACTGTTTGCCAATTGCCGCAAAATCAATGGCTAGTGCAGTTTTAGCTTATTTGTTTGAAGGGGTGGCAAAATGAGAACCGATAGTGTGACTCAAGAAGGATCTTTTAGAGGAAACAACCGCTTATTAATCGGAATTGTTTTCAGTGTATTAACCTACTGGCTGTTCGCCCAATCGCTGTTGAATATGGCGCCAGATGTCCAATCCGATTTGGGCATCTCCTCCGGTATCTTAAGCATCGGTGTTTCGATTACCGGATTAATCTCTGGTATTTTCATCGTAGTTGCCGGCGGTTTCGCTGACAAATTCGGTCGCGTGAAGGTTACCTATTTAGGCATTTTATTAAATATTCTAGGCTCTCTAGCTCTCATTCTAACCGGCAATGCCGCCATGTTCTTAATTGGCCGCGTCCTGCAAGGCTTCTCTGCTGCCTGCATCATGCCAGCTACAATGGCTATTGTGAAATCTTATTATCATGGAAAGGATCGCCAACGAGCACTTAGCTACTGGTCCATCGGTTCTTGGGGCGGTTCTGGACTTTGCTCATTTTTCGGCGGTGCAGTAGACAGCTCGCTAGGCTGGCGCTATGTCTTCGTGTTCTCGATTGTGATCTCGATTCTTAGCGCAATCTTGATGCTGGGAACACCAGAATCCGTTTCAACCGATGACAAGAAACAAGCCTTTGACAGTTTAGGTCTGGTTTTGTTTGTTATCTCAATGCTGTCACTGAATGTCGTTGTTTCAAAAGGAACTGAATTGGGCTGGGGAAATCCTATTACGCTTGGATTAATTGTCGTTGTATTGGTAGGCACGTTCTTGTTTTATCGAATTGAACGCAGCCGAGACAACAGCTTCGTTGATTTCTCCTTGTTTGAAAATAAAGGATACTTAGGTGCTACCATCTCCAACTTCTTACTGAACGCAGTTGCCGGAACCTTAATCATTATCAATTCCTACGTTCAACAAGGTCGAGGACTCACTGCTGCTAAAACAGGTCTTTTATCCATCGGCTACCTAGTCACTGTCCTAGTCACCATTCGGATCGGTGAAAAGCTGCTGCAAAACATCGGTGCCAAAAAACCAATGATTTGGGGAGCATTATTATCCGGCCTTGGTGTGTTGCTGATGTCTCTAACCTTTATACAAGGTATTACCTATTTAGTATTAGTCTTTATCGGCTATTCCTTCTTCGGAACCGGTCTAGGCATCTACGCAACCCCTTCTACTGACACCGCCATTTCCAGTGTGCCGTTGGAAAAAGCCGGCGTTGCCTCTGGAATTTACAAAATGGCCAGCTCGCTAGGTGGTGCACTCGGCGTTGCTATCTCTTCTTCGATTTACAGCGGCCTTAGCCAAAGCGCAAGCTTCGCTGCTGGCGCAACCAGCGGTTTGTTTGTTAATATTCTATTTTGTCTATTAGCGATTGTTTCAGTTGTATTGATTATCCCAACAAAGGTGGAGGATGCAAAATGATGAACAATGAAGAAAAAGTAAAAATTTTAGCTGACTTGGTAGCAATCCAATCAGTGAACGATCATGAAGTAACTGTGGCCGAATACCTAATCGATCTATTTAAGGCCCATTCAATTGAGGCCAAAATGATTAAATTAACCGACACTCGAGCAAACCTTGTGGCCGAAATCGGCCAAGGTGCTCCAGTAATTGGTGTGTCCGGTCATATGGATGTCGTCTCAGCCGGCGACAAATCCAACTGGACCTCTGATCCTTTCCAATTAACCGAACGAGACGGCAATCTTTACGGCCGTGGATCAGCTGACATGAAATCCGGCTTAGCCGCTCTAGTCATTGCTATGATCGAAATCCATGAACAAAAGCTGTTGAAAAAAGGCACCATTCGCCTAATGGCAACAACCGGTGAAGAAGTCGGCGGACAAGGCGCCTACCACTTCTATAAAGACGGCTTTATGAAAGACGTAGATGCTCTAGTAATTGCGGAACCATCCCAAGACACGATTATCTATTCTCATAAAGGCTCCATGGACGCCCGCATCCAATCAAAAGGCAAAGCTGCCCACAGCTCAATGCCTCAGCTGGGCTACAACGCCATCGATCCATTAATCGAATTCGTACACGAAGCCAACAACTTCTTCCGTACTACCGATAAAACCAATCAAATTTTGGGCGACTTAGTCATGAACACCACCATCTTCCAAGGCGGCAATCAAGTCAATTCGATTCCCGAAGAAGCCATGCTGGAAATGAACATCCGCACCATTCCAGAATTCGATAACGACGAAGTAGCCAAAGACCTAGAAAAACTCGTCGCAGAACAAAACAAAAACGGAGCCAAGTTAACCTTGGACATCTACATGTCCTTGCCTAGCGTCCTAGCCGCAAAAGAATCAAAACTATCAACACTCGCAGCCAAACTAGGTCAAGAACACTTAAACCAAGAAATCCAAACCGCAGCTTCACCCGGCGTAACCGATGCCTCAAACTTCTTAAGAGACAAGTCCGCGGACTTCCCATTCATCATGTTTGGCCCTGGCGAAACCAAGATGGCCCATCAGGTGGATGAATATGTGAACAAGGATGTATATCTGAAGTTTATTGATTTGTATGTTGATTTGCTGACGGGGTATGTGGGGGAATAGGTAGAACTGAAAGAAGAAGTAGCAGGAAGTCTTAGGGCTTGCTGCTGCTTCTTTTTGGGGTTGATAGGTATATAGCTGAAGTGATGCTTATCAAACCAGTTGTATAGAATGCTTTTTTATTTATGACGATTGGCATACCGCCTCTAAAAAATAGTTGAACAGCATTACAAGAAAAAGAAGGTACGCCCAAAGCTGAGCAGTCTCTTCGAAAAAAGTGCTGATAAGGTCATCTGATCTGTTTTTCATTTTTATCACTTCCTAGAAGTATTTTGAATTGGAAGATAATTGCGGTTATAGTTATCTTACCATAGAATACTTTTGGAAAAATCAAGAATGGGTTTGGGATAGGATATTGGAGGATGGGGAGTAATTGGTATTGCTTGATTGGTGGTCATTGTTTTCTTCATCTACTCCTATCGCATTATCGTCATCCTATCTTATAATATCTTTTCTGTTATGAATTATGAGATTACAAATCTACAAGATCCTTTATTGCTTCTAAATTTTGTTCTATTGCCGCATCTACGATAGTGTCAATGTTGTTTTGATTAATGGACTTGAGGTTTTTTACAGGATGGCGATAATTGTCGTCAGAAACGTTGCATTTTCTGTTATCCATTTTAAATCTGGTTCGTTTCTTTACATCAGAAGGTAGGATAGTTGGATCGCTACTACCGGGTTTTCTTAGTTTATACATCCGAAAGCTCCTCTGCTTTTTAGCGTTTCCCATAGTGCTTGCCTGCCTTTCTGTATGATCTGATAAAATGTTTATACAATGTTCACAGAAACTCACAATAATGAGGTTTACATTCAGACTCGGATAAGTAGCCGGCATGGCATCCAATCCAATGCTTTTGATCGATTTTGCCTCCAGCAATCCTGCGAGCGGCTGCAGAAAAAGGATCGCCACAATCATTAACCGACTGGCTTTCACCGATGGAATCCTTGCCTCTTCAACTAATACATTTCTAATCAAGACTGAGGCCCCTTTCCGTAGCTCGAAGAACAGCTCTTCCAAAGAATCCAGATCTTGCTTCACTACATTCAATGGGTCCTTAGCTGCAACTTTACCATTTTTTAAGATTACCACTTCATCAGCAATTTCTTCAACATCGGAAAGAACATGGGGCGAAAACAACACCGTTTTCCCCTTATCCGCCAGCTGACGAATTAGTCTTCGCAGGAATCTGATTCCAGCCGGATCTAACCCGTTCATTGGCTCATCGAAGACAGTAAACTGAGGATTACCCAATAATACAATCGCTAAGCCAGTCCGCTGCCCCTCACCTAAAGATAGTGATCCCAACGACTGTTTGCGTTTGTCATATAAGCCGACTAATTTCAGCACTTCAACCACCCGGCTTTTCGGAATCCCATTACTGATTGCCTGTATTCTGACCTAAGAATAGACCGACCTTGACTTGTTGCCGCCAATCCCATCAAAAACTGCACCGACTGTTTGAAGTGGATACTTTAACTCCGAATATCTTTGCCCGTCAAATACAGCTGAGCCACTATTTGTTTTATCTAGTCCTAACAAAATCTGTAAGGTAGAGCTTTTTCCAGCACCATTCGGTCCTAAAAATGCAGTGACATTTCCAGTCGGTGCCGTAAATGTCACATCGGACAACACTTCTTTTTTTCCGTGATATTGCGTCAGGTTCATTATCTCAATTGAATTAACCATTTTGTTCAGCTCCTTTTTCTATATGACTCCGGAGCTTGCAAAACGTTTCAAATTTTTTGATTTTTATTTTTTTTGCTGGTGGATGGGAGTGAGGTTACTGATTTAGATGATTGTGAGGGTAAAAAAGCTATAGAGACCACACTGACTAGGGTGGTGGCTTCTATAGCTTCGGTGTTGGTGTTGTTTGAGGAGGTATTATCTTGGATAAAACTGAAGTCACTTACTTGATTGCCTCTAACTACTTTGTTTACAAATTACTAAGGTTTTAAAAAAATTTAAAACATGAGAAAAATGATTTTACTCTCGCTCTCAAAAACTACTGTTCTATATTTCTATATCTTGTAAAAAGTCAATTAACTGCTTATCTATGCTCTCTTTTTGAGCTTTAGATTTCCCTTTAGACTTTAATTGATACAAAATATCAAAATCTGTATAACTTAATTGCGTAGGTTCGCCTATTAAAAAACCACTATTTACATTATAAAACAACGATAATTTTTGAAGTATTTTATTACTTGGAAAAACTCCAGTTTTTTCAATATTCTCATATGTCTCTTCTGAACATTTACAAGCTTTAGAAATTTCATAAGTACTAGAATTAGTTATTTCACGTAATCGCTTTAACCTGAGAGCGACATATAGATAATTCTTATCATTTTTCCAAGTGATTAACTTCTGAATCTCTATATAAATTTCAATGTTCCCCACAATAACAAAAAGCAAATTTTTCTTCACACGTGTTATTGCTTGAAAAAGACCATTTATTGATAGATAGGGATAGTAGTTCTCGCCATGAGTAAAAGTCAATTTATTATTAGAATAACTAACTCTATTATCTATAGGAATTAGCACATTATCAAATTCTCTCCCTATAACTTTAAAGCCATCTAGGGAAGATGAATTTATTTTTTTATTTTTTACAGCTCCTGTTTGTCTAGTCCTATACTGAGCGACTTCAATTGATTCATATCCTTCTATCTTAATTAAACTATTAATAAATACATTCGCCTCTTCAGGACTTTCAAAATATACAGCGTTAACTTTAGGAAATCCTATTGGCTGTAAACCGGCCTTGCTTTTATCGAATAGTTTTAGAATGAAAGTAGATAATGACACATCACTTCTAACCCTATCTTTTAAATTATATTTTTTATTATTATTAAATGCCTTATCTAACTGTCCTTCAATATCCAAAATAGATTCTTCTGGCTTTAAAGTTTGAGCCTTATCTACTCCAAAAATAAGAATGCTCGTAGTTTTAAACAATTTATAGAATTGATTCTTCCTTAGTCTTTGTGATTCATCTAATAAAATGTAATCATATCCCAGAGAACCAATGTTATCGAAATTAATATTCAAAATATCTCTAAATTCAAAACTAGTTTTTTGGTTGATTTCGTGCCAACCTGATAATGCAGAACAAAAAATCAATAAGACCGATTTTCCTTTATTACTTAACTTTTTAGCTAAGTCAAATAGAATTAATGATTTTCCTGTTCCAGCTCCCCCCTTTATCATTACATGATAATTTGATAAGTTTGAGGTTTCTTTTTCAACAATTTTTTTTTGCTCAGAATTCAAAAAGTAACGGGTATTTAAAAACCTGTCAATATCAGTATACGGAGAGATTATAAAATCATCCGCATTTAACTCTAATAAGAAATTTTCTTCAGAATAATCAATTGGTATAGAATTAGATAGTTCCTCTATAGTTGATTCTAATAATTTTTCATCTTTAAGTTTATAAACTTTTTTTTCTGAGCTAACGAAAGTATATAGTAAAACTTCCTTGTCTCCTGGTATACATCCTAGTAAATAATTATGTCTGATTAATTGATCATGTATCTCCTCTAAAGATGTCATTTCACTTTTTAGTTCAACATTTAGAGTTGTATTCTCTGAAAAACGCAATAAATCAAATTGTTCACGAAACGCAACTTCAACTATTACGTCTAAATGAAAACCAAATAATTTTTCTTTGTTTGTGTTAGAATTTTTAATCAATTCATTTGAAAAAATTTCTAAACTACTACACTCGCGCTTGCCCACATCATTAATTTTATTTATTCTTTTGTACGATTCAAAAACTATTGGATTTCTGAATGATTGAACATAAGCCTCTAGGTTAATTACTCCAGATTTCATTGTAAATTCTCCTCTTTGTATTAGTTATTGATTATACTATTTTTCTCATGCTTATACGTTCGCTAAATGAAAATATCCTTACACATTTACTACTAAGCACACAGAGCTAGACATTACACTATCAAATAGGGTATTTCCTGTTTAATGGTCTGAACGTTACCTATTTTTATTCTATGTCTGCTTCTTTAAAGAATCGACTGACCACTAGTTGGACCAGTTCATCCTCTGAGATTTTTTCATCACTATACTATATTACTCGGTGGAGTATCCTTTCTGTATCTTTATTTCTGAAAATAAATATATTCTCTTAAAGTGAGTTATTAGTTTGACAACAGTTCCAAGATACAATTTCACTCTGTTTAAAATAAGCTCAAAAAAATTAAAGTAAAAGCACTATTCAATTATATTATTTCTATTGATCCCTCTGAATAAATCATCAGAATCGTCCACATTCCCGTCATAATCTTCCCCTTGCTGCAATCTCTCCAAAAATCCTCTATAATTGATCCTATATATCCTATTTTAGAAAGAAGTTCATTATGAAAAAAACTATCGAAGTAGTCGGCGCAATCATCGTCGACAATGGAAAAATATTATGTGCCCAACGTGGGCCAGAAAAGTCTTTAGCTAATTTTTGGGAGTTTCCTGGAGGTAAGGTTGAAGCAAATGAAGCACCGATTGAAGCACTGAAACGAGAATTAACGGAAGAATTATTGATCACTGTTACGGTTGAAGATGAAATGTTTGAATCGACGAAGTATGAATATGATTTTGGCATCGTTCATTTAACGACCTTTATCTGTCACCTTCAGCAAGGTCAACCAAAACTAACCGAGCATGTGGCTATCAAATGGCTACCTGTTGAGGAATTGGATTCACTGGAATGGGCTCCGGCTGATATTCCAACGGTTGAAAAGTTAAAAACTAGTAAATTGTAGAGGAGTTTCCCATGGATGTTCTAGAGCAATCACTTAAAAAGGCCTTTATGAACAAAGAGATTGAAGGCTCTCATTATGATCCAAAGCTGATTATTAATCGTCCAAAGGAAAAGGAATTTTTACTGAATGTACTGCAAGAAGAAATTGATAGCTGTGAGGATTTTTTCTTTTCAGTAGCCTTCATTACTCAGGATGGCTTAAATGCTTTGAAGTCTCATCTTTCTGACCTGGCGGATCGAGGAATTTCTGGTCGTTTATTGACCTCGACTTATTTGGGATTTAATCACCCAGATATGTTTGAATCCCTTTTAGCTATTCCTAATCTGGAGGTTCGTATTTCGGCTAAATCTGGCTTCCACTCCAAGGGATATCTTTTCTCTCAGAAGGATTATCACTCATTTATTATTGGTAGCTCGAATTTGACCATGAGTGCGTTAAAGTTGAATTATGAGTGGAATATTCGCCTGACTTCCTACGAGCATGGTGAAGTGATCCACCAGATCCAGAATCATTTAGTGTCTGAGTGGGAACAAGCGGAAGCTCTAACTCCTGAATGGGTAACTGAGTATAGAAAAAATTATAAACCGGTTGTGAACAATCAAAAATTGGCGAATGCTGTTGATATAGCTGAGGTTGATTCTAATTATATTGTAGCTAACAAAATGCAAAAAGTTGCTCTGAAAAACCTTGAAGAACTAAGAAAAGCTGGGGCTAAAAAAGGCTTGATTATTTCGGCAACAGGAACAGGCAAAACTTATTTAGCTGCGTTTGATGTCTTACAGGTAAAGCCTAAGCGGATGCTTTTTATTGTCCATCGCGAGCAGATTTTAAAAAAAGCTGTAAAATCATTCAAAAAAGTTTTACGGGAAGAACCATCTGACCAATTCGGGATTCTCTCTGGTAGTCAAAAGGATACGGATGCGAAGTATTTGTTTGCGACCATTCAAACCATTTCTAAACCAGCTTATCAGGAATTATTTGAGCAGGATTATTTTGACTACATTTTGATCGATGAAGTCCACAAGGCTGGTGCTCAATCCTACCTGCAAACATTGAATTATTTTACACCTAAGTTCTTATTAGGAATGACTGCCACTCCTGAACGGACAGATAATTTCAATATTTTCGAGTTGTTTGACTACAATATTGCTTATGAAATTCGTCTGCAGGAAGCTTTGGAAGAGGATCTGCTATGCCCTTTCCATTATTTCGGGGTCACTGACTTTGAGACAGAAGATGTAGTTATCTCGGAAACAACTGATTTGAAGTATTTAACTATGGATGATCGGGTGAAATTTTTGATTGAAAAGATTCATTACTATGGCTGTTCGGGAAATGATCCTAAGGGGTTGGTGTTCTGTAGTCGTAAGGAAGAAGCTCGAGAATTATCCGAGCGCTTCAATCAGCGTGGAATTCCTAGTACCTATTTAACCGGTGAACACTCGATTGATGAGCGGGAAGCTCAGATTGAACGACTGGAATCCGGTGAACTCAACTATATTTTTACTGTAGATATTTTTAACGAAGGAATTGATATTCCAAAGATCAACCAGGTTGTGATGCTACGGAATACTCAATCTAGTATTATTTTTGTTCAGCAGCTCGGCCGTGGTTTGCGTAAGGATGAGTCAAAGGAATTTGTGACGATCATCGATTTTATTGGGAACTATAAGAATAACTATATGATTCCGATGGCTCTTTCTGGGGATATTACCCGGAATAAGGACAACCTTCGAAAAGATACCTTCGATACGAATTATATCAGTGGGCTTTCGACGATTAACTTTGAGGAAGTGGCGAAGGAACGAATCTTCAAGTCAATTGATGATGCTGCGCTGGATTCAATGAAGGAGCTGAAACAAATCTACTCTTCCTTCAAGAACCGCTTGAATCGAATCCCTTACTTAACTGATTTCATGCAGCAGCAGGTGCTTGATCCAATGTTGATTGCTAATAAATTTGATTCATACTATACGTTTTTGGCTAAGCTTAAAGACAATGAAGATACGTTATCAGCGGAAGAAAATAAGTTCTTGATGTTTCTGTCTCGAGAGATTCTACCGGGTATTCGTCAGCATGAAATTGTTTTACTGTCTAAGCTGCTTAAAGAAACTCGCGGATTAACTTTTCAGGAAGTTAGAGACACATTCGCAAAAAGTCAGCTACCTAATGATGATGAAACGATCCAATCTGTCCTAAGAACTCTTTCTCTAGAGTTTTACACAGGTGGACAAAAGAAAGCCTATGGTGGTGCTGAACTTATTTTTGTGGATAATTCGCAGCTAATTCAGTTATCCCCAGCTTTTCAACAGGCTCTAGAAAATTCCTACTTTAGAAAATTATTGGAAGACTTACTCACAGCTAGTTTCTATAAATCAGAGGATTTCGCAACCGATCAAGCACTGACTCGCTATGCAAAGTATCGTCGCCGTGATGTACTGAGAATGTTGAACTGGCACGAGCAGATGGTGGCTCAAAATATCGGTGGCTATACTTATAAGGATGGGAAATTCATTATCTTCATCACACTGCAAAAAGGTGAAGATTTCAAAGGTGCCCAAATGGCTTATGAGGATGAATTAATCGATGAAACCATCATGCGCTGGTTTACCAAATCACCTAGAACACTGGCTTCTCCTGAAGTAAAAGCCCTGCAAGATGCTGATAGCTGGACCATCCATCTATTTGTGAAGAAGTCAGATGATGAAGGTAAGGAATTTTATTATCTTGGTGAAGCAACCCCTATCCAGGATACAATTAAGCAGCTTTCTAAGCCTACTCAGGAAGGTAAAGCGCAGAACGTTGTGGAGATGGATTTGCGATTGGCGGAGGCCGTGGATACGAAGCTGTTTAAGTATTTAACGTGATACCGATTTAGTAAAACGAGCTTCTACTCTGTCTCATAATCTTGCTAAAACTATACTCTCAAATCTTATGTATTCTGACCTTATAACAAAAAATCGTCTAAGGATTGTCGATAGCAGTTGATCGATCCTTAGACGACTTTTTTAGTTTCAATACATTTTTCTTGGACAATTTGTTCTGCTTCGCAAAGTTTGCTTTTATCTCATCTTAAAGTAATCCTGAATCAAAAAAGCAGTAAAGCATAGTTGTTGACTGATCAATTTGTTAGGAGTGATATCTTTCAAATACAACTAGTCTTGAATTGATGTCTACGCTCTTTTATAGACTATTTATGTACTCCTGAATAATGTTTGCAAGTCAATTTGATTCATTCAAGAAAGAAATCTCTATAGTTCAGGAAGTTTTTTTCTATCTATGGTTGCAAGATGATACAGTCAACATGGTTAAGAATTAGCCAGAAAGTAGGTAAGAGGATGGAAAAATTCAAAATATTAACGGTTCAAGAAATGAAACAAGTAAATGGAGGAGGGCAATTTAGTATTAGTCCTATTGCTGTTGGAAAAAACGTCTGGGAATTCGGCAAAGGATTTGTTAAAGGTTGGAATAAGGCAAAATCGACGAAAGATTTGAGATTTCATTAATAACTAATATGGGAAAAGAAAGAGGGATTGTATGCCACTCCTAAAAGTAAGAACTATAAATGATGCTGAACTGAAAATTTTTTTTGGTGGAGGAATAGTAAGCAGTGTGGGGGAATGGGTAGGAAATTCTATTCATAACTCTGCTATCAACAGAGCACAACACCTTATTGATCATCCAAGACGTCGAGGATTACCGAGACGTTAAAACAAGAAATTGCCCAAAAGAATTTAATTGTTTTGGGCAATTTCTTGTTTAGATTCTAGGAACAACTCCAGCGTTAAGGCACACCAAATCAAATCAAATAACTTACTTACAAGCCCATCACTATAATACATCCCGAGGCCAAAAGTTATCACTACAAAAATAACAATAATGAATTTTAGAATTTTGCTGTTTTTCCATTTGGTTATGTAAAATCCAAAAAATGCAATACTGAGCAAGGCACTGGGGAAAACTTTAAGATCAGACGATAAGACATATAAGAATAACGATAAAACAAAAGGTACTCCTAACCATTTTTTGATAGTTTCCATAATCATGCTCCTTTGTACTAGTTAGTGATTCATGTATAAGACTGGAATACTAGTAAATACTTTTTGACTATAACTCAAAAAATAAAGTAATGGATTAATCAGTCCTGAACCATAGGAGATTCACTCCTGAAAGGAAGATACAAAGTAGATTCATTTGTGGAAAAGCTCAATGATAAAAGTTAGGAATTTTAGTATCTTGGTAAAGCCTACTCATGAAGGAAAAGAGCAGAACGTTGTGGAGATAGATTTGCGATTAACAGACGCTGTGGATACGAAGTTGTCTCAGTACTTGACTTAGGTTTTCATTAGGTCAAGCATATGTACTGGTCCGGAATGTTTTACTTACCATGTGTTTTTTAGTCTTAGAAGAATTTCCCTACTTCAAAAAAACTAGTCTCCATAGATCAAAAAGAGCATAATTTTATACAAACATCGGATCAGCATAGAAAGGAGCCCCAATCATATGAATACACTGATCAACATACTTGCGATTCTCTTCATTGCTGCCGGTTTCTTTGCGTTTGCGGTGCATTACCATCGGAAATTACGAGTGAAGAATAAATTTTTGAAGCTTCTATTTTCAGGGTTCATTGCACTTTTGGAGCTGTTTTAATTGTTAAGAATTCAATGGATCGGCAAAGCTTGCCGGTCTTTTTTTGATGAAAAAGAAGCTCCTCATCGTCGAGAAGCTTCTTGCTTAGACTATTTATTAAACTCACCCTCATACAAATAACAAGCAACCCTATGCCCCGAAGACACCTCCAAAAACTCTGGTGTCTCTTCAGCACATTTCTCCATCGCAAAAGGACATCTGTTGTAGAAGGCACAACCTTTGAAATCACTTGTTCTAACTGGCTGTTCGCCATTAAAATCAGGTGCTTCGTCTTTTCGAATATAAGGGTCTGGCACAGAGGCAAAGAGTCCCTTGGTATAAGGATGAAGAGGATTGTTAAAGAGTTCGTCGGTATCGGCTTCTTCTACTAAAGTACCGAGATACATTACTCCGATTCGATCGGAGATATAGCGAATCACTCCGATATCATGAGAAATGAAGAGTAAGCTTAAGTTTAGATCCTGCTGTAATTCCATCAAGGTATTTAAGATTTGGGCCTGAATGGAAACATCCAGTGCAGATACTGGTTCGTCACAGATAATCAGCCGCGGCTGAATCACTAAGGCACTGGCAATCCCCAATCGTTGGACTTGTCCGCCTGACAGCTCATGAGGGAATCTGAAGTAATGATGTTCAGATAATCCGACTTTTTCTAACACCTTAACCACTTGATCTCGTCGTTCAGCAGCATCAGATACGCCGTGTACTTTCAAAATATCCTCGAGAATACTGCCGATTCTTTGTCTTGGGTTTAAGGCTGACAGGGTGTTCTGAAAGACCATCTGCAAGTCTTTTCTCAATGGGAAAAATTCTTTATCATTAAGTGTGCCTAGGTCTTTTCCTTCATAAATAATCGAACCGTTGCTGGGCTTCTCCAGGCCAACAATCATTCGCCCGGTCGTTGTTTTTCCGCAGCCTGATTCACCTACTAGGCCATAGGTTTCGCCTTCTTTTATATGGAAGGATAAGTTATCCACTGCCAGCATTTGTTCTTTCGGGCCAAAAAAGGCAGCTTTTTGTCTGCGCACAGGAAATGATTTTTGAAGGTTGTTAATCTCTATTAAATGATTATCCATCACTATCCCTCCCCTACATTAGCAGCTTCGTCATATTTCCAGCATTTTACAAAGTGATCTGGCCGCGCTTCGATCATCGGCGGTTGTTCTTGGAAGCAACGTTCATCGGCATATTTGCAGCGGGTGCAGAAGTGGCAGCCTTTTGGTATCTCTGAAAGCGAGGGAACCGTTCCTGGTATAGTTGGAAGAGGTTCTCCACGTTTGGTTTCCAGATGAGGGATACATGAAATGAGGCCCTCTGTATAAGGATGCAAGGGTTCTGCAAATAATTCTTCTGTTGCGGCATTCTCGACAATCTGTCCTAGATACATGACTTTAATCCGATGGCAAAGTTTAGCAACAACCCCCATATCATGAGTGATAAAAAGTACCGACATCCCTAGGGTTTCGTTCAACTCTTTGATTAGCCGCAGAATCTGTTCTTGGATCGTTACATCCAGGGCGGTCGTTGGTTCGTCAGCAATCAACAGTTTTGGTTCGCAGGCAAGGGCCATGGCAATCATTACTCGTTGCTGCATGCCGCCGGACAGCTCAAAGGGATATTTTTTTAGGCAGGCTGCTGGATCAGGAATCCCAGTTAAATGCAGCATTTCAATACTGCGCTTTTTAGCTTCATCTTTGGATACCTGCTTGTGCAGTGTAATTACTTCACTTAATTGCTTTTCCACCGTATGCACTGGACTTAATGAGTTCAATGGATCTTGAAAAATAATGGAGATGTCGTTTCCGCGAATCTCTCTAAGCTGTGCTAATGAATCCTGCAATAAATCATTGCCTTCGAAGAGAATCTCGCCTTCATATTTTACCGCTGTATCATGATCTCGCAGCCGCAAAATCGATTGGGACATCACACTTTTTCCTGAACCTGATTCACCAACGATCCCAATGATCTCTCCGGCATGAATGGTTAAGTCCACTTCATCTACTGCTGGAAGCCACTTTTTATGAATCGGGAACTTTACTTTAAGTTGCTTGATTTCTAGTATTTTAGTTGCTTTATCAGCTGGCTTATTCACTATTTTTTGTTCCCTCCTTTTACTCTTGGATCAAGGTAATCTCTAATCCCATCGCCTAGAAGGTTCAGGCTCAATACACAAATGATGACCGCCAATCCTGGAGCAATCATAGTCCAAGGAGCTTTGGAAAAGATTAGCTTGCTGTCCTGCAGCATATTGCCCCAGCTGGCTGCCGGTGCTGGTATTCCTGCCCCCAAGAAGCTCAGAGAGGCTTCGGCAATGATCGCTTGAGCAAAAATGAAGGAGGCTTGAACCGTTAGGGGAGAAATAACCCCTGGTAAAATTAGTTTCCATAGAATTTTAAAATTGCTGAATCCTTGTACTTTAGCAGCCTCTATATACGGCTGTTCCTTAATAACCAGCGCACTGGCTCGAACGGTACGAGCGACACTTGGTGTATATACGATGGTCAGTGCCCAGACCACATTCCAGCTTGAGGTGCCGAAAGTCGTAATCAGAGAAATGGCCAACAGAATCCCGGGAATCGCAATCAGCGCATCGCAAATTCTCATCAGGACATGATCCAACAGCTTGAAATAGCTGGCATATATCCCAATAATCGTGCCGATCACACAAGAAAATACTGCTACCGATCCTCCTACCCACAGGGAAACTCGGGCGCCATACATTAAGCGAATCAAAATATCTCGGCCAAATTCATCCGTGCCAAATCGATGAGCCGCGCTGGGCGCATTGAAGCGTTCCGTCACCGCCATGGCATTAGGATCAGTGGTGTTAATAATGGGAATAATCATCGCCGCTGCAAAAATGGCCGCAAAACCAATCAGTCCAATGATGAGAGCTGGATTCGTGAGTAATTTTTCCTTGCGAAGCTGTTTTTGTTCCTTAACGATGGCTATCCCTGCTTCGGACATCCCTTTTCTTGTTAAAAACATGCGCTCACCTCCTACTTACGTCCCGGCTGCAGTCTTGGGTCAACAAAGCCGTACAACACATCGACGATCAAATTAACTAGTACATATAGTAAAGTCACAAATAAAACGACTCCTTGGATCACAAAAACATCCCGGCGATTAATGGCAGACATCGTAAGCATTCCCAATCCTGGAATATTAAAGAGGGTTTCTGTAACGATTGTTCCGGTGATTAGACTGCCAAAGGATTGGCCGATCGCCGTCAATATCACAGGTGCTGCATTCTTCAGGCCATAGCTTAAAATGACCCGTTTTTCTTTTAAACCCTTTGCACGAGCAGTTTGAATAAAACTCTTATGTAAGATCTCTAACAGCGAGGACCTGATCATCCGGGTTAGATAAGCTGCTTGTACGATACCTAGTGATAAGGCTGGCAGAAATAAGTACTTCAAGTGCTCGCCAATCCCTGCTGAAAGGTCCGCATAACCAGCTACTGGAAACCAATGATTGTATACACTAAAGGCCAGCATTAAAAACATACTCAGCAGAAAGCCAGGCAAAGCTGAGCCTAACAACGACACAGATACTGATGCCACATCAATGGCTGTTCCCCGTTTGTAAGCCGCCAATATTCCCAATGGCATGGCAATGATCACGGCTAAAATTTGAGCAAAAATAGCTAAACTAAGGGTAGGTCCAAAATACTCGCCAATTGCAGACAGCACCGATTGCCGTAAAAAGAAGGATTCGCCCCAATTCCCTTGTACGATGCCTCTCAACCAATCCACGTATTGAACCAGAAATGGCCGATCAAAGCCCAGCTGTGCATTCATTTGACTAATCTGATCAGGACTCGCCTCCAGCCCTAGAATAGCTGTCGCTGGCCCCCCTGGTATAAGATAAACGATCAAAAAGGCGATAATCGATACGATAAACAAGACCGGAATCAATGACAGTATTCGTTTTACTATATAAGAAAACATAATGTACTCCTATCTATACTTCTGTGAAAAAACGGCGAGCCGCCGTAGCAGCTCACCGCGTCCATCACTTATTCTGAGACTGTTGCATTCCAGAAGATTGGGAATCTCATATATTCGTAGCCGTCTACATTATTGCTGACCGCATTCACCCCGGTAAAGTGACCAAGAACTGTTGCGCCGCCGTATTCATAGATGAACTCTTGTAGATCGTCCCAAGCTGCCTTCGCTTCTTCTTGAGAATTAGCTGAGCGCATTGCTTTGATTCCGTCCGTAACCTCTGGTCGGTCCAGCCCAGCCCACGTCTTATCTAGTACCGTTAATTGAATCGGAAGAACGTTGTAGCTGTTGCTGGTGATAAACATACTGCATTGGTTAGGATCTGCACGATGCTCCATAAAGGTACTGAAGTCATAGCTTTCAACTTCGGCATTGATCCCTACTTTTTTAAGCTGCTCTTGTACAACTAGTGTAGCGTTATACATTTCTGGATAGTCTGGTGTGGTTACCAGCACCAATTTTTCGTTGTTATAGCCAGCTTTCTTCAGTAACTCTTTTGCTTTATCAGGGTCGTTTTGATTGTAGTATTCTTTCCCTGCTTCGCTGCCCCATTGAGCATCATCTGGATTAAACCAGCCTGGATTTTCTTCAAAAAGCTGCTTGTTTCCATAGCTGGCAAGCAAAATATCATCCATATTAAGTGCTGCCAATACAGCCTGTCTCATATCCTGTTTTTCCATAATTCCTACTGTAGTGTTAAGGAACAGGTTCAGGGTTCCGCCTTTAGTAACATCTAGTTTTAGGTTAGATGCTTTTTCTAATTCTTCATAATTATCTTGAGGAACTTCCTCTACGATGTCATACTGCCCGTTCTTAGCACCGGCAATACGTGTTGATGCATCGGTTACAATGTCAAAAACAAGCTTATCGGTAGCTGCTGTTTTCTTGCCAGCCAAACCAGTTGTCGCATTCTCTCTAACCTTGTAATCGTCAAATTTTTCCAATTCAATGTATTGATCCTGTTTCCAATCGGCTAATTTGTAAGGGCCGGTTCCAATGTACTCAGTAATCCCTTTTTCACCAGCTTTTTCTACGATTTCGGCAGGGTAAATCGCCGCAAACATAATCGGATTTGCAAGTACGGTAATTACATCCGATGACGCTTCATTGGCAGTCATCTTCACAGTGTAATCATCTACCTTTTCAAATGTCGATCCACCAATCAAGGTGCTCGCTTTTTGTGAGTCTTTCACCCAACGACTTAGTGACGCCACTACATCATCCGCAGTCATTTCTTTGCCATTATGGAATTTGACGCCCTTCAAAAGTTTGATTGTGTATACTTTGCCACCCTCGCTTACTTCATAGGAATCAGCAAGTACCGGCTGAGGCTCAAAATTGCCATCCATCGCAAACAACGGCTCAAAAATGTGGTAGCCGATTTGGGCTGTAATATTAGAGTTTGCGATCTGAGCATCTAAAGAAGGTGGATTCGCAGACACGGCAATCCGAAGCTCGTCTTTTTTACCAGATGCTGCATCGTTACTGCCATCGGTTTTATCCCCTCCAGAACCTCCACATCCAGCTAATAATACAAGCAAACAAAATGGTACAGCTAAATATTTCCAAACTGACTTTTTCAACATTAACATCTCCTCTGATTTTTCATTCTTGGTAAAGTAGTTTAAAAAGATTGGTTGATTTCAAAAAACTCAGACCGAAGCATAGTATATTGATTCACAAGGAACGATGCTTTTCTAGAAGCATTTTTGGCGTACGAAAAAAGCATCCCGAATCAACAGCATGCTTTCTCATCAATTCTCAATAAATAGTCAGTGGACGAAGCCCTTCAAAAAAGAGCACAGCTTTCGAACACATCAAAAAAGCCAACATTCACGGCAACGTCACAAAAAAAACAAGACATTAACAAAATTGGGCACAAAAATCCCCCGAGAATAGCGGTTTATTTATCAGATAAAATAAGATGAGAAAATGTTTCTTTACATACTGACTTAGAGCACGCTAAGGTTTCCGTGCTCGTTCAGTAATAACGAATGGTTTTATTGAAATCAACGTTCAAGATCATTTTCTCACCTCATCTCTTCATGTTATTATCAGCGTTTTCTAATAAATATAAAACGCTTTCGACTACCCAAAAGATTAGCACTCATGCTCAGTAGTTGTCAAGGAGATGTTAACTAATTTTAACGGCAAAATAACGGAAGAATAACCTCAGCCATTACTATGGAAGTAGATGCTTCATTCATTTTATTTCATATAAAATAGATTTAACTATTAGAAGGTAATATTATTGAAGGAAAAAGAAGTCGGTGATTTTATATGAAAACAAAAATTTGTCGTTTCTGTGAACGTCAAAAAAAATTTAAGAGAGAGCCGCTCTTAAATCTTTTTTCATGAAATAGTTATAAACGCATGGAATTCAACCAGCGTATGTTTAGTTGTTTAATGAATAATTTGCCAACCGTTGTAGAGGTTAATCAGCAGGACCAAAATGATCACTCCTTGAAAAACTTCGGTCACTTTTTCTGGTGATAGTATATTACGAACTTTATTCCCTAAAAGACCTCCGATAATTGCTGCAGGAACGAGGAAAATTAGCATCGTTAAATCATAGCGGGCAAAGCCGGAAGTAATCGCAATTGTCGCAAGTTTAGACAGCTGAGAAAAGAATATCGTCGCAATTGAATAAATTGTTGCTTCTTTAATTGGTAATGAGAATAGCAGCATTAACAGCGATACATTGATCGGCCCACCACCGATCCCTAGCAGGCTAGCTAAAAAGCCTAAAACAAGACCGCAAGTCAAGTACCATAAAACATTGTCGAATTTGAAATTTTTCCAGTCGTATTTTGTATATAAGAATGCCAAAATCAGTGTCACCATCGTTAAGACAATCTGGAGCAACTTCACCAATGCTTCATCCGAAAATATCTGCAAGAAAAATTCAAATGCTATGTTTCCTAGCACACCGCCGATGATTGCTCCACCAGCCACCCAACCAATCAAACACCAATTCAATTTAGTGCCGCTTTTTAATTGCCTGAATGTAGAGACGAATGACATGGTAAATACTGCAACCGTTGAGTAGAAGGAGATGGTTGCCACCGAATCAGCCCCAATAAAATCAAATACAGGCTTGATGATGACTCCGCCGCCCATTCCAGAAACAGCCCCCACGGTGTTAGCTACTATAATGACAAGAAAATATATCCATCCAACCATCACAGTTTAGCCCCTTCCACTAATTGCATTATTCTTGGAATCTCTGGAACAATGGTTTCCAAGAAGGTTTGATACCCGCAGAAATCAGTCTCTTCATCTACATACATCGCATCCTTCATTCGTTTACAGCCTCCTCGACAGATGTTGCTAAACGGGCACGTAGTACATTTTTGTGGCAAATCGGTGCGGGAGCATAGAAACTTTCGTGTTATCTCTTTTTCAAACAGCTCCCGCAACGTTTTTTCTTGAATATAGCCCATTCGATAGTCATCCAACACATAGAAATCACATGGATACACACTGCCATCGGCCTCTATTACATACTGCACCTGACAATTCCCTAAAATGCCACAAGCTGATACTTGGCTTCTTATTAACAGGTTGACGATATCATCAAACAGCTTGATGCTAATATAATGGCCCTGTTCTAACTCTTTGAGCCACAGGTGCAGCATTTTTTGATAGAAGCGGTTAAAGCTTTGCGGTGTCAATCCATAGGTACTTCTTTCTGCAGTATCTAGATCGTCTAAACAAGGAATAAACTGTATAAACCGGATATTTTGTTCCTTAATAAATTGAAAGACTTTTTGAGGTTCTTCAGCTAAAGGATCCGTCAGTACACATAAAATATTGTACTCAATACCAAATTCATCAAATAGCTCTTTCGTCTGCATAACCTTCCTAAAGGTTCCACGTCCCCGTGGATCTAGTCGATTCATATCATGGTAAAGCGGATGACCATCAATCGATAACCCCACAAGAAAATTATGTTCCTTCAGAAAATGACACCATTGACGATTGATGACAATTCCATTCGTTTGCAGCGCATAATTAACCCGGACTCTTTTTTCCTGTGCGTTCACTAGTTCCACAATGTTTTTAAAATAGTCCAGTCCGGCTAATGTAGGTTCGCCCCCTTGAAAAGCCAAGGATAAAGAATCGCCATGGTCCAGATCAATAAAAATATTTCCGATCATTTTTTCGGCAACGTCAGCCTTCATTTTTCCGTAAGAGCGCACCTCTCTTAACGAACTAACATTAGCGTAAAAACAATAACTGCAACGTAGGTTACATAAGGACGAGGCTGGTTTTATCAGAACTGAAATATGCTTCATCTTGGTTCCCCTTATCTAATTCCCCATGGTCTGTTTCTGTAAAAAGGCAAAGGTCTTCACAGTTTTGTGCAGGACCTTCACCTTGGTTATAAGTAATTAATCAGTCGCGGCCTGTCCAGAATTTCCAGGCTAAATGCGAATATTACTGCTTAGTAATCCAGATCGGTGATCCCCAAGCGACTTGTCCATCACTTTGAACGATCTTAATGAAATAACTGGTTTCTTCTTCATTTACAGGTACCACAAATTGATCAGTAACCTTATATTGTTCTTCCGTTGCAGCTTGATAAAGTTTCACTTTATACGCATTATGGTACCAGCTGTCACTGCGATAATATTCCTCTAGCCCAGCTTGCTCCTTCATTAATTCTTTCGCCTCATCCTCAAAAACAATGAGCTGACTAGTATGAAGTAAGTCAGAAACTTGATAGTCTTCTTGTCGTCCGTTGATGGTTAAGCTCACCTTTGCTGAAGGAACGGCTTCAATTTCAAAGATAAATCCTTCATTGCGCATGGCCCCATCTCTCATCCAATGATCCCCACTATTTTTTTGAGATTTTGCTTGAAAGGATATTTTCTGCTCATTGATTCGTTCATACGAATTATCAAAGCTGCTATAGACTTGCTCAACAGAAATTATCTTGCCATCAACAACAAGTTCCCCTTGCCAAATTTTTTCATTAAATTCAGGGAAGAATTTGACATTAGGTCCCCAGCCGCATTCCAGACGAAGCTTAACTTTAACTGGTGTAAGATCATCCGACTGACTTCCACTCTTCCCTAGATGGATCTGATCCAATTCACCATTTTTGTACAGCTCTATTCGTTCAATTTTTCCGTTCGCTACTGTGGCAACCTCTATTGTCAGCTCTTTTTGATCGGTACTAAAAATACTCCCCATCGGATGATCGGCACATTGCATCCAGACACTAATTTTCGAATCGGTAAAGCCATAGGTTCTTCTTTCTTTAAATGCCTCCCAGATAGCTTCTTTTGAATAGTCCGAAGCCCAAATACCTGCTCTGCCATACTTTACCATTGCTGGTACTTCATGGTTATCTCCTGAAGCGATGATACCGAAATGCTTTCCTTGCTTCAATCCTGAAACAACCGAGGTATCCTCAATCCGCGGCCCCATATGAATATGGCGTTCCATTGTTAGATTGGTCATATCTCGTTCAGAACTGCCATGGTGAGAATAAATTTCTACAAATGGTGAAAACTGCTCGTCATGCGTTGCCCAATTTTTACCACGATTCCCCAATGAATAGGCCAAGTGATGAGGAATCCCCATCACTGCATGGTTTTGAAAAATTCTTACTAGGTCCTGATAACGTGGCGGAAGCTGAATAGTTGCCTGTTGGTCATTTTTAAAATAAATATTGTGGTCGCCGTCTTCTCCAGTCCCCTGCCATTCATACCCAATGAAACTGATATAATTATCTGTTTTATTCTTAGTTCCCAGATACTCCTTAATAAAAGCCCATTGCTCCTGCATTAACTTAGAGTCAATCTCCTCTTCTGCCTTAAAACCGCCTGGACACTGCACCATGTGATACGGATAATAGGCTAAGGTGAAGAAGTCTACGACTCGTTTACTATGCTCATACCACTTAGGTAACAGGTCAATTTGATTAGGATGAAGATTCAAATGTAAATCAGTAATATAATCTTGATAGTTCATTCGTTAGCCTCTTTCTTTTACATGATACCTAGCACAACCATTACAGCTGCAAATGCTAAAATACCAAACAGTAATTTATTGGTTGACCAGCCTTTTTTATCTACTAATAGATAGCTGACAAGCGCCACAATCAAAGGCATTAAGTTAGGCATGATTTTATCAAGTATCTCTTGAATGTTAATCGTCATATCACCGGATACGTATTGAAAAGCAATCGGTGCTTGAATCGTACTAGAGGCAACTCCGCCAATTACGATTAAGCCGATCATTGTTAAAGCAGTAGTTATTTTTACCTTCATTGCCTCATTGGTCAGTATCTTAACAGCATCTAGTCCCAACGAGTAGCCCTTCACAAATAGCCAGTACTTCATGGTAACGACTATTGCTAACCAGGAAATCAAGAAGGTTAAAGGGCCCACAGCTGATCCATTGGCAGATAGCCCAATTCCGATACTTAATAAAATCGGATTCAATGTTCCCACTAATATGGAGTCTCCAATACCAGCTAGGGGACCCATTAACGCATTTTTCGTACTAGTCAAAATGTCCTCATCAAAGGTCTCATCGTTTGCGTAAGTTTCTTCCAGAGCTAACGAAATTCCGGGAATAATCGCACCAAGTTGTGGCTCCGTATTAAAGAAAGCCAAGTTTCTCTTTAGCGCAGCTTTCAATCCGTCCTTGTCATCCTTATACAATTTCTCCAATGATCCTGAAAGTGAATGAGCAAAGCCCGTTCCCATCATACGTTCATAATTATGAGAGCTTAAGGCAAAGAACATCCAGCGCCATGAAGCGATTGAGACGTCTTTTTTTGATAACTTTACATTAGTCTTCATAATTCCCCTCCTCGTCTTGGTAAAATGACAATGACTCATTAACTGCTGAAGCCGATGGTGTACCGCTGTCATTTTTGTTGTATCTAGCCATCACATAAATCAATGAAACAGCAATCGCAATAAAAACTAAAGCTGTGGTGGTAAGTTGGAATGACGAAGCAAATACCCAGCCAAAAATAAATAAGAAAATCATCCACTTCTCTTCAACAATTTGCTTCAACAAGATAGCAAACCCTAACGCTGGCAGCATACGTCCGCCGATTTGTAGAAAGTTCAACACAAGTTCTGGTAGCGAATTTAATAGTTTTTCTGCAAATGGTGCGCCAAAATAACAAGTCAAGGATACAATTAGAAAACGTTCAGCAAAGGACACCGATGTTCCCATAATATTAGAAATTCGAACGCCCCGAGCATCTGCCTTTTCCGCACAGCGATCTGCTCTATGGGAAAACCCAGCTTGAACAGTCATCGTAAAATTGTGTAATGCTACCCCCAATGCGCCCAACGGAACAGCGAATGCCACAGCAGTTTCTGCATTGCCGCCAGCTGCTATAGCTAGTGGAATCCCAATGAAGCCTGCCAGATTAAGATCAGAAGGTACTGCTCCACCAGGTGTGATCTGTCCAATAAAAATCGCTTGAACAGCTACTCCGCAAAGTACTCCCGCCTTCACATCACCTAAGATAAAGCCACAAATCAAACCAGCTACCAATGGACGGCCAATCCCATACCATCCACCCGTTGTCCCAAACAACCACGGTACCTGATTACGCCCAAGGTAAGCGAACAAACCAATTAAAAGTGCTTGCCATAATGCCATTTTTTCTCCTCCTATTCGTCCTTTTTATTTATTAATAATTTCATCAAAATCAACTTTCGCATCATTAGGAACCATTTGGGCGGTAAAATGAGTGCCCTCATGGATCAACCCTTTAATAATAGACACTTCTTCTTCTGTTAAATGTACGGTCTTTCGATAAGAAGTTGTTCCAGGACGGTTAGGCACATTGCCCACATTTACATCCTTAAAGTGATACCCCAGCTCTGCTAACCTCTTCAAAGTTTCAACCCGTTGAAGAATTACCAGCAGCTTTTCTCCTGGATAAGAATCTTTATTACTTAATCGTTCAACCGCTTTTTTGGTGGATAGTATCGAGAGCTTCACTGAATTTGGCTTAGCCATTTTCAAAGCCATCTTCTGCATCTCATCCTTCACCGCAAGATCATCTATCACCATGATTCGATCAATATTTAATTTAGGTGTCCAAGCAGTAGCAACTTGACCATGAATCCCTCGAGCATCAATACGGACGTTCTTGATTTCAAATGGCTCACCGCTTTTGGCTGAAGCAGACTGTGCATCACGTCTTTCTTTTGGAGCGGGTGCTGCTTGCTGAGGATTTTTCACATCAATAATTCCGGTCTTACCTTCTTGAATAATTTGTTCGATAGGTACTTCTCCCAGTGCAGCCGTCACGGCCATTGGCAAATTCATTCCCGCCACTATATGCACTTTTTCATTGTCAAAGTATTTCTCAACAACGCCATTGCAAGGAGACCCACCAAGTAAATCAACAAAGAACAGTACTTCTGTATAATCCGCTAATTGAGCATCCAAGTTTGTTAATTTGTTTTGAAATTCTTCCTTTCCATCTTCTGGTGACAAAGAGACAACAAAAATATTTTCTTCAATACCAGTAATCATCTCAATGGAATGCCTCATCCCCTTAGGTAAGTCCCCATGGCCGGCAAAAACGATTGCTCTCATATAAATCCTCCTTTTTTAAACACCCCAACTGTCATAATCAATCACATTTTTTGATCCCGCTGAATAGGCTTCTCGCTTGTTCACTTTCCATTCCTTTTGAATTTCAATCGGTCCTGCTAAAAGCGGGTCATTGGTACGTACCATAAAATCCTTCAACAGCTCTCTCATCTTGTACAATTCTTTCTTGCGGCTTTCATCTTTTGCTAAATTGTTCTTTTCGTAAACGTCATAATAAAGATCGTATAGACATTCGGCATCTTTGGTTACTTCATCCAAGCCATTCTCGGCATAGAATTCTTTAACTGAGGAGCCATCTATATTTGATCGATTGACCTTTAAATACTCTGTATCGAAAAAGCGGATATACTTATATCTCTTCGTTCGGACCGATCGAACCGGTTCATAAGATGTATGGAAATTAATCTCCGAAAAAACTGCGTCGTCTCCATCATAGTCTTCGCCTGTAAATAATTGAGCAAAGCTTTGCCCTTCTAAATACTCCGGTTTTTTCAAACCAATCAAGTCACATAAGGTTGGCAGTACATCGACATGAGAAATCAATCCATCAAAGCTTTTCATTTTCTGTTTAGAATTTGGGACACGCATCGCTAGCAACACACCTACACCGCTATCATTCAACGTACACTTTTCAAAGGGATAGGCTAAGCCATGATCGGTAGTCAATAGAATAATGGTTTCATCGTATAAACCACTTTCCTTTAGTGCTTCTATGATTGCCCCAACATTTTCGTCTGCCGTTCTCAAACTTGTTTTGAAGCGTGCGTAGTCTTCTCTAGTTAGTTCGTTATTAGGAATATTGATTGGCGGCTGTGTATAATTAGGGTCCTCCTCTTCATGGATCTCATCAGGAAAGGCGCGATGCGTTGCATGCATGCCATAGGAGACAAAGAATGGTTTTTCAGAATCATATGCTGAAAGCCAACTTACTAAGTTATCCGCATTTTCTTCATCCCAGTAAATTAAATCCTGCTCAAAATATTTCGAATGATCCGCACTTAAATCTTCTTGGTATCCCAATGAACCGATGGCCATTTCATGGCTTGTATAATACCCAATCTCATGCTGCACCCCGCATAACGCTGTATGATATCCGTGCTCTGTTAGTAAATGAGCGAGATGGCGTTCCTTATCTAGGTTAAAGCCTCGCTGAGCAAGTCCTAACATGCCGTTTTGATGTGGAAATACCCCTGTTAATAAGCCTGCACGACTAGGGGAGCAGGTTGGAGCAACACTAAAGGCATTCTGGAATAAGAGAGAGTCTTCACATAGCTCCTGATAGTTTGGCGTATGCACACCATAACCATAAGGACTTATCACCCGTCCTGTATCGTGAGTATGAATATAAATGATATTCATCAGCTTCCTCCTTCTTTTGATTTCACTTGAAATATAGCACCCTGTGAAAACGATAACAACTGGTTGAGGCAATTTTGATACAACAAATTTTTTTGGTATAATACAAATTGGAAAGAAATAGAACAAATTCTCCTATAAATGCTTTTTTTATCGCTATATTCATCTTAATAAAACAAGAAAGGTTTGATACCAATGACCTCAGAAGCACTCTATAAAACGATTTTTAATGACCTATGCAAGCAGATCGAAGAGGGTTTTTATTCAAAGGGGGATATTTTACCAACAGAAGCTAAATTAGGAAAAAAATATAATGTTTCAAGAGTGACCATTCGTCAGGCGATTCAACTGTTAGCTGAGAATGGTTATGTAAAAAAAATACAGGGAAGTGGCAGTCATGTGACTTACTCCCCTGTAAAAACAACCTTAGATCGTTCCTCAAAAATTCGCTCCTTCTCTGAAGAAATGCTCAGTATGCAGAAAGTTCCCTCAGCCCAGGTGCTCAAATTTGAGTTGACCTTCGCCTCCAATCAATTGGCAAAAGAATTAGATTTAAAAGAAAAAGATCCGCTGTTTTATTATGAGAGAATCCTATCTGCGGATGACGAACCTTACTGTTTTGAATATGGCTACATGCCCACTAAACACTTCCCTGATTTTACGATTACCAATCTTACAGGATCAAAAATGAGATATATCGAGGAAGAGCGAAACTTTTCAGTCGTTTATAGTCAACAAATTGTCCACGCCATTCTTGCTGACGAAAAACTACATGAGTATCTCGATGTTTCACTCAATTCTCCTTTGCTTGAGGTTACCCACCTCGCCTATACGAAAGAGGCTTTACCGCTGCATAAAACATGTACTATTTTTGATTCTACCAAGTATCAAGCCCATTTTATTAAAATAAAATAGGCAGCAAAACGGTGTACAATGCAAAAGCCCTACTCCCGCCAGAGTAGGGCTTTCATGTGCTGTTAGCACATCCAACTTCTCTCATTTTACACTGCTACACTATTCGCACGCCCTACTTTTTCCGATAACGCTCGTAATAGCTTTTGGCTTTTTCTTGGTGAATTTGGTAAATGATTCCATAAAAATGTGTTTCCGAAGTCGCCGTCTCGCTTAATTGCTGCAGCAAAGTTTTCATTTTAGGCTGATAATCTGGATAGTCTACATAAAGTTGCAACAGATTCTCGCTGAACTTCAACTGGATCATCAGATGCAGGTTATCTGACTGCTGGATCGTTTGCTGGTACTCATTGAAAACTGTTTGAGCAGCTGGAACATCATTGGTGATTAATAAGCTTTGGACTCGATTGAAATATAAATCACCCATTTCCTCATAGTAAATTTTGCTGTCAAATGACTGATATTTCTCCAATTCCTGCCCAATCCGCTGATAGATAATTGCAGCTTTTTCCTTCTCCTTTTCTGACAGAGATAATAAGACTAGCTTGCTCAATTTGATTTCTTTCAATGTCCACATCTTAGCATTTTCTAGCTCAGCCAAAATCTCGTTGAAGGGGTCTCGGGAAAATTTGTAAAAATTGGTGTTCGTAATTAGTACTAAAAGGTAGGCCTGAATTGCTAAATAACGCAGCTCGATCGCTTGGTGCTGCTTATATTCTTCGTAAATATCATAAAGGGCCTCAAATTTGCCGCTTTTATAAAGCTGATCAATTTTTTCTTCTAAAGCTTTCGCCTCATCAGCCTGTGATTGCTTCTTGAAATACTCGAATTCTTGATAGGTAATCCCCAAATTTTTGATGAACCCTTCAAACTTAGTAATCTCCACAGAATATTTTCCTGCCTCAAAATCACTATAGAAGGTTTTTGAAACGACATCGGTATAAATTTCCTTTTGAGAAAATCCTTTTGCTTTACGAATTTGCTTAATGATTTCGCCGTACATAGCTATCTCCATTTCATAATTCCTGTATACAGGAATTATAGCGAAGTTTCACCAAGAAGCCCATGCTATAGTGTAAAAAACGAATTACAGGAGGAACAAAATGAGTAAAACATATTTTAAATTGGTAGGCTTCGCAGTTGGATTAACGATGATTATTAGCTTGTTTTCAGCAGCAAGTGTGATTTTGACAATGGATACAAACGGAATTATTCTCTCTCAAATAGCGGCTTTCGCATTGTCTGCCCTCTTTTTGCTTTTCTATATGAAGAAAAAAGAGCCTAACCTGAAACAGTTTGGCTTTAAAAAAGGGACTGTAACTAATTACTGGTTAGGCTTCATTGCAATGATCGTCCTTATTCAACCAGCGATTTTGGGCCTTAATACTTCCTTGCCGATTTCAACTATTTTATTGATTGGGATTCAGATGATTTTGGTAGGCTTTGTAGAAGAAACGCTCTTTCGGGGAATCTTTTTCTATTTTTTGAAAGACAAAAGTCCAAAGATCTACTTGCTGTTTTCTAGTAGTATCTTCGGTATTTTGCATATTGCTAGTGGATTGAACCCAGAAACAGCACCTGTCTTGGTCATTCTGCAAATCATTAATGCTTTATTATTGGGTGGTGTATTTTCGCTGATGTATTATTCAACTGGCTCACTTTATTTAGTCATCGGTTTCCATGCAGCATTCAATATCTTGGCCTCATTATCTATGAGCGGTTCTTTACAGCAAAACATCTGGGCAGTCTCTCTTTTATCAGTATGCTACATGGTCTTTTTGATTGTTTTGCCTAAACGTCAATTACGTGGGAAAACGGCTGTTTAGTTAAAGATTTGTTAGTTAAGAATATAGCTTCATAGTTGATAAGTTATTTCTAAAAAAATTAATTCAAAAAAAAACTTTAAAACGCCGTTCACCTACTGGATACGTTTTAAAGCTTTTTGACTATAACCCTGACCAAGCTTTCGGCATACGTATCACAGAAAGCAAGTCCAATAACACTTTGGGAGTAGAGAATCCATTTCTAATCATAAACCCGCTAACTGCTGGTTGAATTTCTTTCTTGTAATCATAAAAGAACTCACCTTAAGAGCACTCATTTTGATTCTTTCTAAAAATATTGCTAAAAATATTGCAAAGTACTTTATCTTTCTGGATATCAGAATCTTCCAAAACTGTTTTAGTTAGTGTCAAAACATTACTAAAGTAATCCGTATTTTTCAAGATACTCACCTTTCTATTATCTCTTTACCCTCCAAACAAGTAAGGAAGAAACATTAGTGAATTATTCAAACAATGGATAAGAATAACAATCTCAATCCTTTTCGTTCTTTGATAGATTATCCCCAGTGCTAACCCCCTTGATGCATAAATAAGTAAGCTGACTAAATCAGTTGGTTGATGGAACAGACCGAAAAGCAAACTACTAACTACTATCCCCACCTTATAATTAGCAGAAAAATAGTAATTAATCAGAAATCCTCGAAAGATAAATTCTTCCATAATCGGCCCTACAATTGCGATCAGTAAAAATTAAATCCAAACAGGATGAGCAACATAAGCACTTTCCACCGGATACTTTTACGAGGATAAAAATCAGGAACCCTATTAGGACTAGCTTTATATCAGACAAATGAACTCGCCAATCTCTGAGCTGAAAGATCCCAAGACTTTGGCATACGAGGATCATTATCCATAGAAGCGAAGCAGCGACTAGCGGTACCAGCAGATCCTTAAGAGTTGTTTTTGCGCGTAAAGCAACCACATCCGGCACCTATAAAATAATCACCATCCCGAAAAAAGTGACTATTCCTGTGGCGTATTTCTGAATCTTTTGGTATAAAATTGTGCCTCACCTCTCTTCCCTCTTTACTGAGTTAGACCGTCCATTAATCCCTGTAAAAAGCTGGTAGCAACAGAGCTGGTGACAATTTCTATAATGATGATACAAATAATAGCGGCGATAAGCAGCCAGCGATAATTTCGTGGCAGAGTCTGCTTTTTATTGTTGATATAGACAATTAATCCAATCAGTACAATCAATAGCAGGATTCTCAATAAAAACATTTGAATTCCTCCTTTCTATCTTTTAGCCATTCATGACTAAGAGCTATAGTAAAACAAGCAAGTTGTTTATAACGTGCGCAGCAATAGAATATTCCAGTCGATCACTGGCGTAATAAATCCAGCAAAAGGCTATTGATGGACCTAAGTAGATCAATACTTGGCCTAGGCTAGTTGGGCGATGAAGCGTAGTAAATAGGACAACACTTACTAAAAAGCCCAGTGGTTTATGCTGCTTAAATATGTATCCCATGATGAATCCTCGAGCAGCCAGCTCTTCTAAAATAGGACCGCTGATTACGGCAAATAGTGTAAAAATTACTTTGGGCATTTCTCCTAACAATCCTTGAATTGCCTCTTCATTGTCTGGTGTTGTGTAACCAGCCCAATACGCCAGAAGACCAAAAAGAATCTTTAACCCTACTGCTAAAAAAGTATAATAAAGCAGCTGCTTCAAGTGAATCCCTCTAATGGTTAATTTTATAGCTGTTATCTGTTCAAAAAAATAGATCGCCAAGTAGAGATTTATCAGAATCACAGCAGCAAAGAATGCGCTTAGTCCATAGGTGAAGCTGCAGCCCATTTTAGTAATAAAAAGATAAATCCAAATTTGGGGAATAAGTGCAAAAAGAAACTGGATGATAACGAATAGATAGCGGCTTTTTTTCATTGGTTCTCTCTTTCTAAACGCTCGTCCTGCTCAAACTCTAGACAGACAACGGAGAGCTTGGGGAATTGCCTGCCTAGGGTTTAAGTATGTGGGGAAGCGAAAGTTATTTAAAAATACTCCAGATTTCAAATCCTTTTCTTACGATCGTGCCTACTGTTTTTCCAATCTTGTAACCCGTCTTATCGTATTGACCGCCACCAGTAATTGCTTGAAGATCCTTTTCATTAAGTACTTGATAGTTCATCTCTTCTTCACTCCTTTTTTGATTTAATTACTTGTTGGGAAACTTAACCGACTAAGCCGTCCCACAATCCTTTGTAATAGCTGCCCATGTAGCTAACAAAGTTTTTCCAGGTTCTTTTTCCACCGACAGTTGCTCGTAATTGCACAGCAGATAATTGTGTATACTTGTCCATATTCTCACCTCCCCTTATCTGGTACCTCCATCGTACTTCTTTTCTTTTGAAGCTTGAGAAAAACATCCTGAACCTATATTTTTTCATCCTAAACGATTATTTTCTGCTTCATCAACCGTTCAAGACAACATTTAGCTACCTTCAGGACATATTTTTATATACAGGAATGCTTTATGCCATACTAATTTCAATCAATGAAAGGAGTGAGCTTATGAACGTTCAACAATTATCGGAAAAGCAACTAAAACAAGTACAAGGGGGAAACCGTGGACAATTAGGTAAAAGCACGGGTAATCCTGCACAATGTTTATGGTCATTTTTTAGAAAGTGTTAGATTTTACTGCCTCTGATATACTCATATTCAAGAGGTGAATCAAATGGTACAAATTGATACGAAAGCGTACATTTTACGGATGTTTTTATCTTCGTTCTATTTTTATGGCATCTTTTTCAGTCTATATCGTGGAGTACCCCTTAAGAAAAAGATGATCTTGTTACTGGTTCTTTTGCCAATTACCTTTTTAGTAGAAGTATTCAGTGATTTTTCTGATGTACTAACAATTGTTGGATGCTACTACCTGCTAAAATCAAAAAAAGAACCCAACTATATTCTTTTGAATACAATCATGTTGAGTATGCTAGTCAGCTACTTTGTTCCAATCTTAGTCTCGGCGGGAATCATTCCCTTCGTTTCTTTTTCGGGAGTAAAGGGATGGTTATTTATCATGAATGAGGTTGTTCTTGATATTCTTGTCTTACTAATAGTTCTCTTTGCCCTCCACCGTTTTTCAGCAGAACAAATACTCAAGAAATACAGTTCTCAGTTTTCTTCCATTCTCTTAGGGTACTTGTTTTCAGTAACCCTTCTGATTGCTTATGCTGCTCATTATTATGAGGCTTTTGATCGATTTATAACCGGACTGGTCATTTTTCTAATAGCTCAGACCATTTTCCTGCTTATTGTTTTTGCTCGCGAAACAGCTCGCCAAAAGGAAACCTTCGAGCAGCAATTATTCAAGCAGCAGCTAACCGATCTTAAGGAATACGCCGATCAATTAGAAGAGAATCAGCAGAAAATGCGCAAGTTTCAGCATGACTATAAAAATCTAATCTTAAGCTTGAAAGAATCTTCTGTCGCAAGTCAGGACACGGAGCTGCTGCAACAAGTAATTAGCTTGGAGAATTATTCGGATAAGTATTTTGCTTCAATTGCTTGGTCCTATAATGACTTGAAAAACGTAAAAAATACGTACCTGAAGAGTCTGCTAATTAGTAAACTGTCGGTCATTCAAGAGCATCAGATTGCTTGTTCTTTTGAATGTCGACAGGAGATTGAAGAGCTGCCGATTCCGGTTTTTGATTTTATTCGTATTCTGGGAATTACACTGGACAATGCGATTGAAGCGGCCCGAGGGTTTGAAAAACCTGCGCTTTCCATTTTGCTTTACCAAGACAATCAGCAACTGGAATGTTTGGTGCAGAATACGTATCAGGAATCAGGTGCAAGTATTACTCAGTTGCTGCAGCCTGGATTCTCTTCCAAACAAGATCATTTAGGCTTAGGACTCTCCAACATCCAAGAACTTAAAACAAAGTATCCAAACTTATATGTGCAGTATGAAAAGGATGAACATACCTTCTCAACTCAAATTATTACCGTTTTTGAAAGGAAGTAGTTGCATGAGCTATCCAATTATTATTTGTGAGGATCAACTGATTCAGCTGCAGCAGCTGGATACGATCATCCAAAACTATTTGTTATTTCACAATGATCCCTTTGAGGTAGTCTTAAAGACTCAGAATCCGCTGGAGGTAAAGAAATACCTGCAGCAATTTCAACCAAAAAACGGGGTTTATTTTTTAGATATCGATTTGAACCATAAGATTGACGGCATTGACTTGGCCGAAACCATTCGCAATGCTGATGCACAGGCGAAAATTATTTTTATTACAACTCATGAGGAGCTGGCTCCCCTTACTTTAAAAAGACGGGTGGAGGCATTAGGCTTCATTACTAAGGACCAACCGTTGGAGGATTATCGGACGGAAATTATGGAGCTGTTGTCAGTAGCTCAAGAGCGAATTGCGACAGCTAAGAATGATCAGGGGCAGAATTTTACCTTTTCTATTGGTACTCAGACCTTCAACCTTAATTTGGCTGAGGTTTTGTTCCTAGAGCCTTCAACTATTCCTCATCGTGTGGTTTTGCACACTGTGAATGGCCACTATGAATTCTACGGCAAGCTGCAGGATTTGGAGAAAGCTTATCCCGCATTGTTTCGAGCCAGCCGTTCTTGTTTAGTGAATTTAACAAAGGCTCGAGAAATAGATTTTGCTAACCGTACAATTCATTTCAATGCTGAGCTAAGCCGTACCTTTGCTTTAGGTAAAGCTAAGAAGCTAAAGGAACGGTTAGAAAAAATGAAGTAACTTATTGAAGGGAGTAAGCCTTGTTCAAATGACTGCTATCTCATTTATTCCTCAACAGGATGAAAAGGATTGCGGCGTTGCCTGCATCGCCATGATTCTAAAGCAATACAAAACCAAAATACCGATCCATAAGCTGCGGGAGCTGTCGGGAACCGATTTAGAAGGAACCTCCGCCTTTGGCTTGAAAAAGTGCATTGAGCAGCTGAATTTCGACTGCCAAGCGATTCAAGCTGATCAAGGCGTGTGGCAGGAAAAAGAGCTGCCTTTTCCCTTAATTGCTCATGTGATTATTGATGATACATATATGCACTATGTTGTCGTATACGGCGTAAAAGGGGATACCTTACTCATTGCTGATCCTGGTCAAGGAAAGCTTAAAAAGAAGATTACCGATTTCGACCATGAGTGGACTGGAGTACTTTTGCTAATGACTCCAGCAGCAGAGTACCAGCCGAGCAAAGAAAAGGTTGCTGGCCTAACCTCTTTTCTCCCGGTTTTGTGGCAGCAAAGAGGACTTATTTTTCATATTGTTCTAGCAGCCTTATTTATTACCTTGTTTGGTATTGCCAGCTCTTATTATTTCCAAGGAATACTTGATTTCTTCATTCCGAATCAAGCAATGTCTACCTTAAATATCGTCTCAGCAGGATTAATCGCTGTGTACTTGTTTAAAGTATTGTTTGAGTACAGCCGTAATTATCTGTTGGTGATTTTAGGGCAGCGAATGAGTATGGCAGTCATGCTGCGCTATTTTAAGCATGTGCTGACTTTACCGATGAGTTTTTTTGCTACGCGGAAATCAGGGGAAATTATTTCTCGCTTTTTAGATGCAAATAAGATTATCGATGCGCTTGCCAGTGCCACATTATCAGTATTTTTGGATATCGGGATGGTTTTCATTGTAGGAACAACCTTAGCGATTCAAAACGGACCGCTTTTTTTGATAACCTTGGCCTCTCTTCCTTTTTATTTGGCTGCGATCTTAGCTTTTGTCCGCAGCTACGAGAAGGCGAATCAGGCAGAAATGTCGGCTGGTGCAGTTTTGAATTCCAGTATTATTGAAAGTTTAAAGGGGATTGAAACGATTAAAGCCTACAATGGCGAAGAAAAAGTCTATAATCGGGTGGATCGGGAGTTTATCCAATTGATGAAGACCTCCTTTAAGACGGTCACTTTAGATAATGTTCAACAAGGAATCAAGCAAGCCATCCAGCTGGTGAGCAGTGCCTTGATTTTGTGGCTAGGGTCTTACTACGTTATCGATGGCTCAATTAGTATTGGTCAGCTGATTACATACAACGCACTACTGGTCTTCTTTACTGATCCGCTGCAAAATATCATTAATCTGCAGGTGAAAATGCAAACAGCTCAGGTTGCCAACAAACGGTTGAACGAAATCTTTGCTATTTCTTCTGAAAAGGAAGAACAAGGTGCTGCGAAACACTTCTCTTCTACTATCTTCCAGCAAGGAATTCAGCTAGACCAGCTTTCTTTCTCCTACACGATGAAGCTGCCTACCTTAATCGATATTACCTGCACTATTCCACCCAATAGTAAAATTGCGATTGTTGGTGTCAGCGGTTCAGGAAAATCAACCTTAGCGAAGCTGCTGGTTAATTTCTATGCTCCTAGCGAGGGGCAGATTCGTTTTGGCAACGTCAATATTCTGGATATTCAGTCGCAAGAATTACGGCAGCGAGTGACCTATGTTCCCCAGGAGTCTTTTTTCTTCAGCGGAACAATCTTGGAAAATCTTACCTTTGGCTTAGCATCTCTGCCGCCTTTTGAGCGAATTTTAGCAGTATGTGAGCAGGTTCAGCTCACTTCCTTTATCGATCAGCAGCCTTTACGCTTTGAGACTCTATTAGAGGAAGGCGGCGCGAACTTATCTGGTGGGCAACGCCAACGTTTAGCGATTGCTCGAGCACTGCTGCAGGATGCAGATATACTGATTTTAGATGAAGCCACCAGCGGATTGGACACCTTATTGGAGCATGCTATTATGCAAAACTTACTGCAGCTAGAGGATAAAACGATTCTATTCATTGCCCATCACCTATCCTTAGCTAAAGCCTGTGAACAAATCCTGGTTATGCATGAAGGACAGCTGGTGGAACAAGGAACCCATGAAGAATTACGCTGCAATCATGGAATGTATCAACGCTTGTGGGAAATATAGGGGGACTCTGTGATGCAAAACAATCAATGGTTGGATCATTCCACCGTCTATGCTCAACACCACTCTACCTTCTATCGCTGGGTTCTCTATCCAGTAATTGGGGTCTTAGTATTAGGCAGCTTGTTTTTGTTTCTTGGCAAGACCGAGGTAGTCATCCGCACCAAGGCTCGGATTACCTCCTTAGAAACAAAAAAGCTGCAAACACCAATAAATGCAAAAATAAAAGTAAATCATTTAGCTGAAAATAAAGAAGTCAAGAAAGGCGAGCTGCTGCTGTCCTTTGATACAACCGGGATCGAGATCGAAAAACAGCAGCTGGAGCAGCAAAATACTTCCTTACAGGAGCAACAACAAGCGATTCACACCTTTATTGACAGTCTGAATCAGGAAAAAAATCTATTTGCGGCAGAAGATTCTTACGGTTACGCCAATCGGGTAAATGTCTATTTAGCAGCAAAGGAAGAAATTCAGGAAAGCAATCAACAGCTGCGAACCAATCAGCAGCAGCAACAGGATGCCTTCAACAAAACCAATACTCAGTTGACGGATCAACTGACTAAACGACAAGCTGAACAAAGCCAGTGGCAGCAGGTTCGATCTGCTTGGGCCGGCCAGCAAGCTTTGGCAGGCTTTCCTTCAGACATCACGTCTAAATATCAGACTTGGCAGGCACAGCTGGCTGCTAGTCCTGATGAGCAAAAGGAAGAGCTAAAGGCCACTATCTTAAGCACAATTGATACACAGCTAAGTCAGCTCAAAAATGAAATCGAACAGCTGCAGCTAGAACAAGGAAAGTTAGCAGCACCTCCATCGGCTGAACACGAGATCAATGGACAAGCCACTAAGAATACCCAGAGCAAAGAGCAGGCTATCTCTGAGGCAAAGCAAAAATTATCAGAGATTACCGAAACAATTGCTCACAACAACAGCAGCCTGCAATCCTTAAACGAGCAATTAAAAAACAGTCAATTGCTGGCTCCCTCAGATGGTGTTCTTCACTTAAACGAAGAAAGTAAAAATATCTCTGAGCTGCCAAAGGGAAGTCTGGTGGCAGAGCTGTACCCAAATCAGCCAAAAGACTCGATGGCTTTTACTGCTCAAATTCCTGCGAACCAAATGAGTCATGTCAAAATAGGGATGCCTGTTCACTTTAAGTTAGATAAAAAAGGGGTTACTGAAAAAAGGATAGATGGCACACTAACGCGAATTGCGGAAACCAGCGATCTGACAAAAGACGGCGCCTTCTATCAGGTGGAGGGACAACTCCCCATCGAAGATCAAGCAGTCACTCGTTATGGATTGACTGGCGACCTGTCCTTAGTTGTCGGCAAGAAAAGTTATTGGCAAAAGATAAAAGATATCTTGTTAAATCAAGAGTAAGTGTCTTTTTATGGAGGGAGATCGGCTTTATTGGCCGGTCTCATTTTTTGTGGGGCTGTTACTACTAGCATCGCAATTTAGCTGCAAAACACAGCAACCAAATGTAGCCATTTCTTTTACTCATGCGATGACTGGTTAAAAAGCCCTACTCACAGGTTTGATAGCACAAAAAAAGCTAAACCTCTGTGTGTTAGGTCTAGCTTTTATGCTAATTAACAGCTCTACTTTATTAATAGCCATATCTAATGTTCGATAGAGAAGATAATTTTTTCAGTTTGCTCGATTGACCCGCCGATAAAGCAACTCCATCTTCTTTAAGTGCATTTGAAATATCTAAATTCATCCGACTCAAAATAAAAGGCACAGAGGATTCTTTTTTAGTCAATTCTTCTTTATAGGTCCCTAATATCTGCTGCAAGAACTTATTGTCAGAATCGTTAGCCAGCTCATTCAATAGTTCGGTAATGATAGTTACCGCTTGTTCTCCTCGATCTTTTCCACCTGAGAACCATTTCAACTTACTATCTATTTCACTTCTTTCAAACTGTCTGTTTTATCACTTAAAATCCTTATAAAAAATAACTATCTCAACTGCACACAGCTATCCTTTGTTCCATCCAGCAGCTCCACCTGTAGCCCAATTTGCTGCGGCATTATTCCCGATAATTCCAATCGCTTTGCCCCAATCTACTGAGCACGAATATTTCCCGCAGGATAGACCGTTGCCGTAGTATTTTCCACCAGTTATTTCTATCAGTTCTTTGGCACTTAATGCTTTAATGTTTTGCACATTTCGGTATGCTCCTTCAAGTTATTTTAGTACAAAAGTACTTTATCACAGCTAATTTATTCGCGTGAAAAACCATCCTGAACCCAGAGAAATTTATTTTAAAGCCTCCTTTGTTTAGTAAAAAATGTTCTACATCTACAGAAAAAGCCTTACTCAGACGCAATCAATAATCTGATTACGTTTGTCCACAGTCCATCACTGCTGTTGCGTCAGTCTTTTTCTATTGGGAATTTTCTGAGTAAATATTTGCTATAACACCCAATGTAAAAATTAGAGTTCCTGCTAAGAAATTTTGCATCGAAAAATTTGAAGACTTAGACAGGAGAATCCAAATAATTAGCATGAACATTATTATTTGGATTATTCCTTTGAGAACAGCTCTTTTAATTCCAGCCATGTTTTGGAGTTTTATTGTAACCAAATTTAATACAACCGCCCGCTACAGCACCACCGGCTGCTCCAGCTAAGAAACTTAAAGGACCTCCAGGAGCACCAGCGATAGCGCCGCCGATAGTTCCGTTAGTACAACTATTACCCCCAGTAATTTTTTGCATTTTTTGAATATTTAATTCTTTTACGTTTTGCATAATTCAATACACTCCTTATAAACTTTTTTGTACATGTACAAAAAAAATGTAACATATCTACTTTGTTCATGGAGAAATTCATCTTGAATACTGTTTATTTCTTCTTGAACGAAGAAATAAGGAAGCCATTTCCTTTCCAATAAATTGACTTACGTTAAAACTCATAGATTTAACATCACAAAAAAAAGCTAAGCCTTTTTGCATTAGGTCTAGCTTTTATGCTAATTAGCAGTTCTACTTTATTAATAGCCATATTTAATGTTCGATAGAGAAGATAATTTTTTCAGTTTGTTCGATCGACTAGTTGATAAAGCAATCCCATCTTCTTTAAGTACATTTGAACTATCTAGATTCATCCGACTCAAAATAAAGGACACAGAGGATTCTTTTTTTTTAATTTTTCTTTATAGGTTTCTAATACCTGCTGTAGTGACTTTTGTCAGAATCGTTAGCCAACTCATTTAATAGTTCGGTACACTCCTTCAAGTTACTTTAGCACAAAAGTACTTTATCACAGCTATTTTATTCATATGAAAAATAGACCTGAACCATAGAATTCCACCTTAAATCATCCTTTGTTTAGTAAAAATGTGTATATCTGCAGAAAAAGTCTTATTCATAATTTTGATATCATGACAACATTTTGACCGACCAAAAATCTTTTTCATTTGCCTCTTCTAACCCATACTAATCAAATCTGCAGCTTCAATACGTCCAGGTTGAACTTTTTCGATGGACTCTCGACCTACCCAAGTTGAAAGTTTCTCAATAAACCATTCAATGGATTCATCACCAGAAATAGTTGGGCAATTCCAGACAGGATACTCCCACCATTTTAACGCTAATAGTGTCTGGCAGATATCTTTGCTAAACCGATAACGAATGATCTTAGCTGGAACTCCCCCGACAATTGCATAGGGAGGGACATCCTTGGTTACCACTGAACCAGCCGCAATTACTGAACCCGTTCCAATGCAAATCCCTGACTTCAATAATACATCTTGTCCGATCCAGACATCGTTCTCGATAGTCACTCCTGTTTCGGTACTCTTTTGCTGATCAAATGGTGTTTGGACGAACCCACCGACCTGAGCTTTTTGAACAAAATCCCATGATTGACCAATAATCTCTCCAGGAATAGTTATAGGAGATGTGGTAAATCGAGTGAGCGGATGCTGCGCAGACATCAGCTTAACATTCGAAGCAATCGAGCAATACCGTCCAATAGTAGTTTTTGAAGGAAGCATACTTGAAGAATAACTGTACATTCCCATAGTTGGTAATGATTTATCAAATGAATTCACTGTGTAAATACAATTACTCTCCATATAAAAAGCTTCATCAATTGTTAAATAATGATTGTCTGCCAGCCCTTCCTGTTTATACACTGAAAAAAATATTTCTTGTCTCTTAAAATGATTCCTAATTTCCGGTGTGATTTCAATTGTTCTCATGCTTTCTCCCTAACCCGTTTAGAGTTTTTCCCTATTTGTCCTCTAATCCATTTTCTTTATCGCATACAAATACTCCCAAAAGTCGCTTTCCCACTGATCCAGTGTAGAAAGATGCTCCCACGGCATTGAATATTTTTCAAACTCCACAAAATGTCGGACCTTTACCTGCTCTCTAGCCTTTTGAATTTCTAAGAATTTGTTTGGGTTTGTACTTTGGGCCCAATTAAATAGCCAATAATCATCTTTTTGATAGTTATACTCATAAGGCAGTAAACGAACACTTTTTTCGCAAAGAATATTTAGAATCGTTTGATCTAAATAAAGATATTCGTTCTTGTTTATCAAACTTAAAATCTCTTCAGGCTTAATCAGCTGGTTGAATTTCGCGACATTAAAAAGGAGAAACCCAGAATTAAAATAGTTCTTCATCGTTTGGACCCCAAAATGCTCTGCACTATCCTCTTTGTCGCTAATAATCGTAAAATAAAAATCTCGTACTGCCGCAATCGCCTTGTCTTCAGATATAAGCTCAAAAAAGTTCATTACATTATCATAAACAATCGTATCATTATCTAAATACAGAATACTTTCATAGCTACTAAAATATGAAGGCAGAAATAAACGCCACAAGGTGACTTCTGGAAACCGCGAATTATGATAGTTTTTTATACCTTTTACTATTTCAGGAGGATACCAGACACTGATAGATATGCCTTTTTCTCCATAAAATTTAGCGATACTTTTCAGCTTTATTATTTCTTCATTTCCTAGCTCACTTACAACAACTAGTACATCCAGGGGTTCTTTCCCCTCATAATTATGTACAATTGAAGCAATTGATACTGCAGCTAATTGTATATGAGGCCCAGACACACAATAAACGACTGCCCTTTTCTTCATAATTCACATCCAAAAAATCTTTTAATAAGTACCCCCTTATTCTCTTGAATGGAGGATCTTTTCTAATCCTATTTTATAACGTAGAATTTATCGTCTGCTGTTTTCTCCCAAACTTGGGAAATGAATGGTTTTAACAAAAATTTCAAAGAAACCCTTTTAGATAGTACAAAGATGCTGCAAAACAGTTCTGATTATCTTAGTGTTTGTTTTCGCATCTATACAAAAAGCATGAATACCTAATCAGAGCTGTTTTTTCTAGCGCCATATATTATGGATTGTTATGAGAATAGAAAAAACAGCGCAGATAAGTTCATTATCTACGCTGCATAACATATTTATTTCATCATTGACTGGTACAACTCAATGATTTCCTTCACGCTTGCATCTCGAGGATTACCTGGAGAACAAACATCTCGATATGCATCTTCTGCAATCTTAGGAATGTCCTCTTCTTTTACCCCTAATTCTTTTAAGCTTTGAGGAATACCAACATCAATTCCTAATTGTTTAACCGCCTGTACCGCAGCATCTCTGACATCGTTAAGTGACATTTCTTTAGCTCCAGCAACATTCATTTGTACAGCAATATCTCGATACTTTTCACCGGTATATTCTTTGTTGAATTCCATAATTAGTGGTAGTAAAGTTGCACAGGCTACTCCATGCGGCGCATTATACCAAGCACTTAACGGATGAGCCATACCATGAACCAAACCTAGACCTACATTAGAGAATCCCATCCCTGCAATATACTGCCCTAAAGCCATCTCCTCACGAGCCGATTGTTCTCCTGCAACTGAGTCTCTTAAGGACCGACTGATAATTTCAATTGCTTTGAGATGAACCATATCTGTCATTTCCCAAGCACCTTTAGTAATGTAACCTTCAATGGCATGTGTCAAAGCATCCATTCCAGTTGAAGCACACAGCCCCTTAGGCATTCCCATCATCATATCACTGTCTACGAAGGCAACAACTGGAATATCGTGAGGATCAACACACACAAATTTACGAGAGTTATTTTCATCCGTAATTACATAATTAATCGTCACTTCTGCGGCAGTTCCTGAGGTTGTCGGCACTGCTAAAATAGGCAAAGCAGGGTGTTTAGTTTCGGCGGTTCCTTCCAAACTTAACACATCTTCAAATTCTGGATTTTCCATAATGATTCCGATGGCTTTTGCAGTATCAATTGGTGAGCCGCCACCAATGGCAATAATGTAATCAGCATTCGCCTTCTTACATGCAGCTACACCATTTTGTACATCTCGTATCGTTGGATTAGGGACAATTCCATCATATACTTCGTGGTCCAACCCAGCCTCATTAAGCAGGTTGATTACACGAGTAGCTACCTCAAACTTAATTAGGTCTTTATCTGTCACTACTAAAGCTTTTTTAAAGCCTCTACTTTTAGCCTCAGCGGGAATTTCATTGATCGCGCCTTTTCCAAAATAAGAGGTTTCGTTTAAAATCATTCGATTGATTGTCATATCATTTCTCCTTAAATTTTTTGGAACAGAATTCACGTACATGCTGTCCAACTTGCTCTCTCAATAATTGGTACAGTATTCCTTTATTAGCTCCTCGGCTTCTCTTTTTCTTTTGAAGAAAACTTTTTCAAATTGGACATTCGTTTCTATCTGTACACAATATCGATTGTCTACACTCCCAACAGCCATTTTCTGGATACTGTTCACTGGAATCAATTTGAATTGACCATCTATTAAATCAAATAAAAGAAAATTTTCTGTACCGACTACTTGCCCTTTGTTTGTGACAAATCTACGGTTATTTTTAATTTCCTTGATTAGTTTTTTATCTAGCTTTTCAATATCACTAAACTCATCGATATCAAAATATTGTTTAATCGCATCTACAAGAACATTGTCTTTTGAAAACTTCTTTTTTCTTCTCAAAAACAAAAATCCTAGAAAAACAGCTAGATAAAGAGCAGCTAACAATTGAATATCCGAGGATTTAAAGTTTTTCTCTAAGAATAAGCCATTAATTAGATACATCAGTAAAATCATTAAAGCACCCTTTAAAAAAATTTGCAGTTGGTTCAATGTTTTATCCAGCGTAACTTTACGCAATAAAATCCCTTGGCCTCCCATTTCAATTCCTCCCACAATTCATTTCGAAAAACTCATGAATTTCCTTCTCATAGCGCAGATTTTTCATAACAGAAGTAAACCCCTGCTCTTTCGTAAGTTCGTATAACCGTGTTACAGCCTTAATATGACTCTTTTTATCCTTTGGGGCAATGACAATAATAAGACTGATAAAAATTCCTTCCGCAAATTCAACTGGTTCGTCTAGCTTCAACAGAGACATTCCAATTTTATAGACGCCATCTTCAGGACCAGCATGAGGAATTGCCACATTGGGAGCAATAACTGAATACGGATATTCCGGATCATGATGTTCTATCACCTTTTCAATATAGTCAGGAGAAACATACCCCTCTTTTATCAGTGGTTTTCCTGCAATCCGAATTGCTTCTTCTACCGACGCCACTTTTCGATATATCTGAATATGAGAGATTGGTAATAGATCGACTAGCGACGGATCTCTTTTTTGATAGGCTTTAACCTCTAAATTCATTTCAGAAGAAAGAACACAATTTTGCAGTTCCTTAATCAACTGCTCTTCGTCTACTACATTCGTATTTTTCTTGACGATGTTGATGACATTTTTGATTAGTTCTTTATTTTCTGAACCAATCCTTGATCGATCAAAATTCACTCTCCGCCGGACTTCATTTTTTAGTTGAAGTTTATCTTCATCTGTAAGTAAATGATTTACAATAAATAATTCTTTCGTTGTATTTACAGGGACAGTGGAGAATACCATATCGATCTTTTCCATGTCTTCTTGGTAAAACTCCCTTAGCGACATGTTTTGAATGAATTCAATATCCGCAAAAAGAAGCTTTAACTCCCCTAGCAGTAATTTGGAAACAGATACACCATGCTGGCAAATAACAACTGCGCGCTTCTTTTTATTCTTATTATCTAATTCTTCATTAATAAAACTAAGAAGAATAATGGATATGTAGATCAACTCACCTTCAGGAAAAGAAATATCTAAATACGCTTCAATCATTCCAATAGACTGCTTGACTAAAGGATGAATAAATTCATAGTTTTCGATACTATCCAAGGACAACATTTCATTATCTGGCAGTCCAAACTTGATACGATAATAGGCCGGAATAAGATGCTGATACAATGCTTCTTCTAAATGAATTTTATTCTTAATATCTGTAATGCCTAAAATTTCGAAGTTGTTGATAAAGGCTCTTATTTTTTCTAACAGCTCTAGATCTTTATAGGGAGAACGAATTTTGATTAGACTCGTGCTTAGTAGCTGTATAGAAATAAAATGAACTTCAATCCATGAATTTTTTTCTCTAAAGAAAGGCTTTAAGGCAGTATAAACTTTAGAATAGAAATCTTTTTCTACCATTTGAACATAGCTGCCAATCTCACCTTCTCTGATCATATTTTCCTGTTGAGATCGTGTAGAGCACATGTAACTAATCAAGTAGAGATCTTGCAATTTTAATTCTGTGAATTCTAACCCTAATTCATGCTCTAAATGATGAATCCTTTCTTTAATCTTCTCTAATACAGATGTTTTAACACCAATAACTGTTAAATAATTTTCTAAACTATCTTCAGTTTTTTCGATTTCTCTAATCATCTTGATCCCTAAACGACGAATTTCTACTTCATTTCCTGTTAGAAAGAACCCTTTTTTTCTTGAGAAACCTAGCTTAATTCCCAATGGATCCAGATGCTCAGCCTGCAGCCTTTTTTTATCTTTAATAACTGTGTTTTTACTAACGAACATCTTTTCAGCTAATGTCTGCAATGTTTCTTCTTGGTTTAATAAAATGATCATGTAAAGGAGGCTGCTTCTTTCTTTATCAGAGAAATGGATTGTTGGGGACACTTTAGCCACGTAACTTTTGATCTCTTTTTCGTCTCCAGTGAGTGTAAAAAACACTCCTTCTTTTTTTATCTTTCCTAAAGAACTCATTTCAAGGTCCGCATTAATTTTCCTTATCCGGTAATCAATTTTACCTTTTGACAGATTGAATTTTGTTTCTAAAGAAGTTGAAGAAATGCTATTACTTAAAAGAATCGTCTTCAGCAACTGTATCTCCAACATATCCATGATTATTTCCTCCTTGGTCCATTGCTTATAAACGGATCAACATATCACTTGTTCCACGCTTAAAATAATCATTTAAAACATCCCTCAATAAATAAGGAGAACGTGGAATCGCATCAATTGTATCTCCCGCAATATGTGATGTGATGATTAAATTATCCAGCTTCAACAAAGGGTCCCCCGCCTGGATCGGTTCTTCCCAGACAACGTCTGTTGCTGCGCCGGCTATTTGATGAGTTTCTAGCACTTCAATGAGATCAGCCTTGTTAACAATGTCTGGTCGTGCAGTATTGATTAAATAGGCAGATGGCTTCATCTTCATAAACAATTCTTTATTGATCATATTTGTGGTCTCAGGTGTAACCCTCACGTGAAGTGAGAGGATATCGGCTTGTTCAAATAATTCGTCCAATTCCATAAATTCAATTGCCAAGTTTTCAGCTTTAATTTTTTCTCGATCGACAAACGGATCATATGCCATAACTTTGACTCCTAAATTATTCAATCGTCTAACGACTAACTTTCCAATATAACCTAGGCCAACCAATCCTACTGTTAGATTAGCTAGCGTTGTTTTATAGGGGTCATTAGGAAATTGCTTTGGCCACTTTCCTTGCATAACTTGCTGGTGAGAAAAAGCAATATTTCGTGTTAACGCATAGATTAATCCGATTGTAAAATCAGCAACAGGTTCTGCATTTCGAATCACATGAATCAAAGGAATCTTTCTTTTTTTTACTTCTTCTAACGCTATATGCTCTAATCCACCTCGACAAGTTCCAATTAATTTCAAGTTAGGAGCAGCTTCTAGCATCGCTTTTGATATCGGAGCAATATGAACTAAAAGATAGTCTGCGTCTGATAAATCCGATAAAATCCCTTCAGGTATATCAACATTTTCTGGTCCATTTTGTTCAATTATTTTTATTTTTTCTTGAAATTGCTCTTTATTCAGTTCACTGTACCATTCATATTTTTTTACCTCAATTGGCTGTTCAATAGCCAATTCAAGTGCTGCCTGTTCTAGTACCTCAGCTGATACTAATCCATCTCCGACTACGATAACTTTCGACATGGCTATACAGCAGCTCCTTTCTCGTTAATCAACCCAGCTTCTTCCTCTAGTTGTGCCATTTTCTCTAGATAAGCATGAATCGATTCTTTTTTCATTCGTACAACAACGTATAAAACAACGTAGACAATTACGGATAAACCAATCCACAGTGGATTTTGGGTCATAAATATCAGGAACAAAATTCCCATAATATGATTGGTCATTACCGCGAAGCTACAGATCATCATTGCTCCCTCAGGCAAATTCACACCAACTTCTGTTGCGACAGCCGTAAATATAGGGGCGACTGCAGTAATTATATATAACCCGCCTGCACACCAAAGTGCACCACTAATCAATGATTTAAAAATATTTCCATTAGAGATACAAATGATCAATTCTATCATGTAAGGGATTGCAATTAAGTCCACCATTGGCAGGGTTTGATTCCCAGGTAAGAAAATCGCCATAAGTAATACAATTGGGATAAGCAGCATACCTGTTAAAATTGTTGCTGTTTCTCCATAACCCGCAGCGTCATTGATAGCTAAATACCAAACACGGTCTTTTCCACCAGACTTTGCTGTACGTTTTGATGCATCGGTAATTGTTGTAAATGCAGAAGCAAAAATTCCTGCGATTTTCGGAAAGATTGCCATAATAGCAGAAGTCGCAATTCCGATAATCATGATGTCTCCCCAGCCTGTTAGTGTGTCCAAACGCATAAAATTACCTGCTAGACCTAAAGCAAGACCAAGAATAAACCCTAAAGAAGTTGGTTCTCCTAAAAAACCTAATTTATCTTGTAACGTTTCAGGATTCCAACGGACTTTGTTCGCTCCCAATTTAGTCAAAATAAAATCCATAACCATTGCCAAAGGAACTGAACATATATGATGTGGTGCAGTCATCGTACATCGTGGATATCCATAATAAGTTGACCATCTCTTTGCTACAATTTCTGAAAAAACTAAACAATACAGATTAGATAGAACCATCAACCCAATCGATAGCCATAAATTCTTTGTTGAAATAAAAAGCATAGATCCCCATAACATGAAGGAGTAATTATTCCATAGATCAGATGGCATAAAAATGTCGGTAAATTTAACAACGAATAAAACGGCTTGCAAAATCAAACCTAGCGCTAAAAAGATCATCCCTACTTGAGTCGAGTAAGCAACCACACTTGTTGCCTGCCATCCTGTATCCAATATACGTAAATTTACTCCAGTTTCTTCAACCATTCGATTGATGGCTGGTGTAACAATTGGTGTATATGCACCAATGATCATATTAAATCCAGTAAGACCAATTCCTGCATTCAACGCAGCATTAAATGCTTTTTTTGGTTTTACCTTCATGATTAAAGCAATAAAGAAAATGATAACTGGTACAACAATCGCCGCACCAAAAGCATCCATTATATTAGACAAAACATCTAACATTGCACTTCCCCCTTTTGTTTACTCCTAATTAACTAATTTTTCTGCTGTTTCTTTTAACTCTTCAAAAAATTCATCTTCACCCATGCCAGATAATAATCCTACCGCATTAATTGTAGGGATATCATATTTCCCTTTTAAAGGGCTTGTATGAACAATTAAGTCCCAGTTTCCTGAAGCCATTTCTCCATCTACTCCACCAGGATTCACTTCCACCGTTTTTGCTTTAATTCCCATATCATCCAAGAAATCTTTTACTTTCCCCGCTACCATTGAGCTCGTTACAGTTCCTGAACCACATACTGAAATTACATTTAATCTTTTTGCCATTCTAATTCCTCCTAGTTTTTTCGATCTTCTAAAATTCCCGCTTTCGGGGTTACACCAAATTGATCTGCAAGAGCCCACAATTGATCACTGGAGATCTTTTGCTTAAAGCCTCCTGGAACGGATATTACACGCATATAAATATCTGCAGCCTTTTCAACTGTTTCTACTAAACCAAAAGCATCGTCCATTGTTTGTCCGGCACCCATAATGCCATGATGAGGCCAGATGACTACACGCGAGTCACGCATCTTTTCAGCCGAGGCCAAACCTAACTCAACTGTTCCTGCAACCATCCAAGGCAAAACCGATACACCATCTGGGAAAACAACCAAACATTCAGTAATCATTTCCCATAAAGAACGAGTGAATTTCTTTTCATCCAGTTCGTGAACAAATGTCATTGCTGAAATAGCAATGGAATGACAATGTAAAATTACGCGATGATCTGGATCCTGTGCCAGACGTACTGCATGACATTTTAAATGAGAGGCTAACTCACTTGTTGGTACACCACCATCTTCTAAGCCCCACAAAACACGATATTTTTTTCCATCATCAGTAATTTTTACAATGGCCAAATTCTTTGCAGGATTCTTGCAGATGTTTTTGAAATAGCTACCTGAAGCAGACACTAAGAAAATTTTACCCGCTAGCTCTTTTACTTCAAAGTCTAATTCAGCTTCATTAATACTTCTTTCCAAATCTAAATACAGACGTACTTCCTCTGTATCCAGCATGTAACTGATATTACCACCATTCCGTTCGTCCCAGCCATTGCGCCATAAATTTTTTGTTACCTCACACATTTCATTAATAAAAGGTGCTTCATAAATATCATGGATGATCATTTCTTGTCCTTCTTTCCCTATTTTCTATTCAAAAAAGTTAGTCACTATTTCCAAAATTTTTGCCTCATTTGTTTCAGATTCTAATGCACTCATCACTTCACTGTTTGTAAACATTGCCATTAAAGTTTGCAAGAGTTGTAATTGATCTTCACCTTTGTCAAAGCCTAAGAAAAATGCGTATTTTGCTTGGATGAATTCCTCTGTGGTTCCCATTTGACCAAAAGAAACTGCTTGTTTCAGTTTGACAATGTAAATGAACGGTTCCTTAATATGGGTTGGATCAGTATGAGGAATCGCGACTGCAAAGGTTGGTGTTTCCAATCCGGTTGGATATTCCTTTTCACGTTCCTTAATCGCCTTGGGATAGCTGTCCTGAATAAAGTTCAATTGGCTCAATTTCTGTGAGACAAAATCAACTAACCCTGAAAAATCAGTCGCCTTTTCGTGAATCGCTACAAGCTCCGGATGAAACATTTTTTTGGTAATAATCATTCATTGCCCTCCTTTCTATCAGGTTATGCTGTTAGCATACCACCAGAAAAAAGGCCTTAGTATACGCTTTCATCACAAAAAAATCTTTCGTTGCAAAAAAAAGTGTGACGTTCTCTTGTTTCATTTATTATTCCTAACATAATAAACACAAAAGGGAAGTTGCTTGCACAACTTCCCAATAGAACAGTATTGTTTAAGAATTTAGTCTGATTTGATTCCTAAAAAAATCGCTTAAATAATTACTTTGTTTCCCTACTCAACCACCTCTACCTCCAACACATTAGAAAATATCGCTGGATACGTCTGAAGTACAGGACCACTATAAGTAATCTTCACATAACTGCCATCTGGAACCTCTACGTTCACACCATCCAAGCGATACCATAAGTATCCTGAACCATGTATAACATCCGGTATATAACTGGCAAATAGAGCACGCTTATATTCTTCTTCCTCCATGGAATCTTGAATCTTTTCCCGATGATCAAAATAGCCATCCCAGTAATAGCCTTCTATAAAACTAATGTCTTCAGCATATGAGGAACTATTTACAGTTGAATTATTGTTCATTATGCTGCTTGAAGACGGTTCTGTTGAACTAGCATGATTATCTGAAGCGGAGCGTTTATTTCCTGCATTTTTCACCTCTACGAATCCAAATAAAACCAGCACCAAACAACCTAACAATATTCCGACCCTCTTTTTCATAAGATACCCCTTAATCTTTTGATGAACCGCTTGCAACTAGACTCAAAACCATTATAGCATCTAGAATTGCAAGGCAATCAATTAAAAAAGTTCCTGTTACACTCGATTAAATTCCTTCATAACCTGGTTTCTCATTTTTCAAGTCTTTTACCTCTGAGCTTGTCGCCTGCAGACATCTCAAATTCGGAAAAATTTCATGAATTACTTTCCCAAATATCTTGCTCTCTTTTCTGCATTCAAAACAAATAAAAAGCAATTCCTCCACCACTTTAACAAGTCCAGACGAATCGCTTTATTTTCTTATTATCCAAAGTCATACTCCCGATTGGGCTTTACCAATCCGATTGAGGTAGCAAATAACCTAGATTTAGCCTCAAGTTCGATCTTCAATTTCTCTAATTCATTTAGTGTCAGCTTGCTTTCCTTTGGTTGTTCTTTCTTTGGTGCAAATAGTTCTTTCATGATTCATTCCTCCTATTTCGATTCTCAGCACAACTACCATTCTTCTATGAATCGCTTACTGTCTAAACACTGGTAAGCATAGAGCTAGTGTGCTTTATCTATGATTAATACTGGGAGGGGCGCGAATAATTCTTCACCGGCAGAGCAAATAATGTCTAAACTTCGATCGTTTCCAACACATCAAGACGTTTGGTCATCCAAAAGAAATCAATCGCCTGTTTTTGAAAGGCAAACAGGAAAATGTGGTAATCCCGTTTTAAATAGAATAAGCTTGACACCTTACGGGCAGTCAATATCAGTCTTGGATGATTGTGTTCCTTGGCAAAGGCTTCACAGCTGGCCATCAGCTGGTCGCCGATATGCTTACCTTGATATTCTGGCAGCACCGCGACCTGTCGTACACGGGCGATCCGCCAGCGATACAACTGAACCGAGGCAGTGCCGACCACCTTGCCATCTTCAATTGCCACAAAAATATGCAGCTTTTCTTCTTGTTTGTAATCAATTTTGCTGCCAAGAACCTGCTGGCGCAGCTGAACTGCACCACAGTGTTCTTGGCTAAAATGTTCTGCAATTCGTATTTCCATGTTCAGGACCTCCTTTTTTACCAGTTTTCCCAATCATTTTCATGGGATTGTTTGTCATCCGAAAAATCAGGGTTTACACCGTTGCCCCATGGACCAAAATGATTTGGACCAAAGCCGCGTCCCCGGAATTCATTGCGCATTTTTTCTTTCCAAGCTCGTTTCAATTTGCGTCGTTCATGAGGTGTCATACGCCCGAAATCAGTCCTCATGGGATCAAATTGCATCCGAATTTCTTTCAGCGCTTCAATCGCCTCAAAAGGATTGTTGGGGAAATCAGGACCTTCACCGAAGTCTTCACTCCAGCCAGCAATTACTTTGTTTAACAATTGGTCTAAAGTGTGCTGTTCATCTGCTGTTAGGCCAGCAAAGAAGTCCTCTGACCGCTCTTCCTTTTGCTTTGAGGGACTAACCTTCTTACGACCTTCCTCTGTGATGTAGACCCGCTTGATTCGTTTATCCGTTTCGTCTTCCCGACGTTCAATTTCGCCACGACTTTCTAATTTATTCAATACTTCTGTTAATGAGCTAGGACGAACATCCAATATTTCTGCTAAAACACCTGATGTTAACCCATTTTCTTCTGCTAAAATATCTAAAATAAGCTGCTGTGTAGGAGCTTTCTTCTCGCATTTTCCAGCATCCATTACTCGACGACTAGCCTGACCGACATAAGACAAACGCTGCAATAATTCTTTTGTATACTCGCTCATAGCGTTTCCTCCTCCATTTAGTTAGGTACCTAACCTTTGATAAAACAAATTATACTTAGGTACCTAACATTTGTCAATAACTAATACTATTTTTTTACACAAAATATTTGTCCCGCTTTGAAAAGGCCATCATATCAAGCCTTTCATAAGTAAAACAATTATTAACCTCTTTCGTTTTGCAACAAACTCAATAAATCTTGCAACAAATCAAAAAGAAATATTCTCAAGAATGGTCCCATGCTATTCTAAGTTCAACAAGAAGATAAAATTATTTGGAGGAATGAAGGATGAAAAAAAACAGTGTGAAATTTGGACAGGTAGCAATTGGAATTTTTGGTTGGTTAACGGGAATTATGGTATTAGTAAAGGGAACGGATCAGATGCTGGAAATTTTATTAACATCAGTAATTTGCGGAGTAATCGCCAGTGGTGTATTAACGGTTCTTTATCCGGTAGTCTGGGAGGGCACGAATCTGAGCAGGGGATGGAGAATTATTGTTTCGGCAACACTTAATCTTGCAGCAGGCTCCGTGATACTCGGGCTGCTTCTACCTGCAATGCTGCTAATGGTTCTTCCTTGGATACCAGCAATGCTTTTATTAAGTATTATTCTGCATTCAATTTGTTCACTATTCTATCAGCAGGCAGTATAGAAGAGTAGATAACTTAGGTTCTAAGAGATATTCTGTTAAATCTCCATAAAAACAAGCAGCCAAACAGGAAAACTGTCTGGCTGCTTGTTGTATATTGTGTTACTTCATATATCTTCGAATCTTATGCTGGCTCATCTGGAAGCTGATTGGTGTCCTCTGGGGTAATAACAAAGTTAGCTAGCTCTGAACCGTCAGGCTTTAAATAAAGTACTTGCAATTTGATATCTGGGAACATTCCCTTCATTCCATCAATTACTGGCTTCATACCTTTAACCATTGTCGGTTTTAATGCCTCACTGTCAACCTCTACTCCTGGATCTTGCGCAAAAGTATAAGTATAAACAATCGTGGTATTTTCTCCCTCAGTAATAGTAATATTTGAGTACATACCTCCAACTTGCTCCATCAAGCTGGGAACTTGTGACTGAGCAGCTTCCACCATCAAGGAGAAATTGCTTGAATTTCCAAATGAACTTGTGGTTCCAGTTTCTGGCAGCTCTGAACTGGACGATTCTAGTAATTCCGAGCTGGATGTTTCCTCTGTTGTTTCGCTAACCATTGATGAAGTTTCCTCTGTTGTTCTGGCTGGCCGGGATGCCCTTCTTGGGTTACCTGCACACGCTGTTAAACTCAGAATTGTTACCATTGCAAACAAAACACAAACCATTTTCTTTTTCATAATAGACCCCTTCTCAATTTCCATTTTTTATTTTACCCATTTATATTTTACATGAAAATTATTCGTTTTCAATTTTTTAACGGAAATTCTAGCGATATTTTTTCACCCTTTTTATTTGATGCCAAAATATAACACGAAATAAACAGGTTTTGGGTCTTTTTATAAATTGAATGTCTCAGCTTGTCTTTAGCATCCTTAAGCTTGATACGTCCTACTTGAATTCCAATCTTAATTTATTGCTGCAAATTCTATAAGAAAAACCCCAGATTTTACTCTGAGGTTTATCGTCCTAGTGCTTTCCTTTATGGATTGCTACTTTATGAAGTTCGTTGTCTTTAGGTATCTTTGTCTTGCCTAGGTGTTTCATAGCTGTCCGAATGAGAATGGATGCCACGAAACCAATCGTCGCAAAAACCGCAAAAATGCGCAGAACTGTTGTGTAAGAATGGAAGAGCTCGGTAATTTTCCCTAAGAAGATCGGTCCGAACATCCCAGCTGCGGCCCAAGCAGTTAAAATATAGCCATGAATCGCACCTACCTCTTTAGTTCCAAAGACATCACCAATATAAGCCGGTACAATTGAAAACCCAGCCCCATAACAGGTCATAATTAAACAGATCATTGCAGCAAACAGCAGGGGCGTCTTCGCTACTGACAGTCCCAACAGAACAACCACATCAATCACAAACAGCAGAGTAAAAACATTTTTTCGACCAATCACATCAGAAATCATTGCCCATACTAATCGGCCGCAGCCATTGAAGACACCCATCACGCCAACCATAGTGGCAGCCACAGTTGCGGACATGCCAGTAATTTCCTGGGCCATGGGGGAAGCCTCTGAAACTAGCGAGATGCCACAGGTAATGTTGAGAAACAGCATGAACCATAACAGCCAGAAGGTTTTGGTTTTAACTGCTTCATTGGCTGTTAGTTGGACACCCGAAGTTTTAACTACCTTTTCTTCTTTTGCCTCAAAGCCTTCTGGTACCCAGTCTGCCGGCGGCTTTTCTAAATATTGCGAAGCTGTAAACATCACCACAAAATACACAACACCTAAAATATAGAAGGTTGTCGAAATCCCCATATGAAGCATCAGCTGCTGGGCAATCGGTCCAGTAATCATGGAGGCAAAGCCAAAGCCCATAATAGCGAGTCCCGCAGCTAGTCCTTTACGATCAGGAAACCAGCGAATCATCGTCGAAACAGGAGTTACATACCCTGCTCCTAAGCCAATTCCGCCAATCAAGCCATAAGTTAAATACAGCAGCGGCAATGACTGAAGAGAAATAGCGAAGCCGGTAGAAAAAATCCCCAGCCCAAAGAAAATCGCCGCCATCATCCCCGTCTTGCGCGGACCAAACTTTTCAACAAACCGTCCCATAAATGCTGCTGAAATACCTAAACAGAAAATTGCCAAGCTAAATGCAAAAGAAATCGCAGACTTATCCCAGCCTGTCAATTCTTTAATTGGCTCCTTGAATACACTCCACGCATACGCCGAACCAATCGATAGATGAATCACCACCCCAGATAAAGCAATCAACCACCTATTTTTCAACCTTTGCATCCATTTCCCTCCATCCAATTGATCTCATATAAATAACATTTGTTATTAAAAGCGCAAAAAAATTTTGTTTGTATCAAAAAAAAAGCGATTCGTTAGTAATTAATAATGAGTATACGCTTCCAATAAAGAAAGTTCAACCGCTCTTTCTTTATGGTTTGATTAGAAATTGAATAAAAAGAATGGCCACTTCCTACTTATAAAAATTTTGGAAAACAGATCAATTGGTATATCCTCGTTTCAATTTACTTTATGCCGTATATGAAAAAGGCAAGGTCCAGTCAGACCCTGCCTTTCTTTCATAATTATCTTAGTATCATGATCATCTTTCTACCACAATATTGACTCGTCAGCTTAAGCAGCGGACCAATCAACAGGACACCAAAAATCGGTCCTATCATAAATTTGCCTCCCAACAGCATTCCAGCCGCAAAGCAAAGCAAATCTAATCCCATTCGTACTTTAGCCAAGTCAACCGACAAACGATTACTTAGGGCAAAGCTGAGAGCAATATACCCTTCCTTACCTGTATTCGTAGCTGCCGCAATTCCTGACCCAATCCCAATAAAGGAAATTCCAATGACCACCAGCAGCACCTTCAACCCAACAGGTCCATCAACGCTGATCTGCTTGATGACTAGGTCCGTGAAAATACTAGTAGCAATCGGATTCAAGACAGTTGCTAAGCCCAACTCTTTCTTGTCAATCATTGCTACAATGATTAAACAGGTACAGGTTACTAGCAAGGAAGCTTGTCCGACTGTTAGCGGAAGATGTATAGCCAGCCCTTCCCACAAAACACCAAGGGCATCGGCTCCTAGGCCGGTGGTGACACACAGGCCTACACCAACCCCAACAAGCGAGGAGCCTAACACCGAAATCAAATATCGTAAGAACATTTTCATTAATCCAAATCTACGCCATCAGAAGCGATGACTTTTTTATACCAGTAGAAGGAATCTTTCTTAATTCGTTTGCATTCTTTTACATCATCATCTGTCCGGTCCACATAGATTAGGCCATAACGTTTTTTGTAGCCATTGCTGGTGGATAACAAGTCCAAGGCAGACCAAGGCATGTAGCCTACTACTTCAACACCAAGATCCATCGCACGTTTTGTTGCTTGGATATGTTCGCGGAAGTATTCAATCCGGTAATCATCGTGTACTTTTCCATCTGGCGTCAATTCATCGTACGCTCCCAGGCCATTTTCAGTAATCATGAATGGCACACGGTAACGAGTGTAAAGATCGCGATAGACATACTCCAACCCGATTGGATCAATCGCCCAATCCCAGTCAGTTGTTTTCAATTCCGGATTCGGACACATTTGATAGAATCCTGGGTGGGTTTCAAATCCGGACATGTCACCCTTTTTACCAGTTAGGTTGTAGCCAGACCAGCTGTGTTCTGTGATGTCTTCTGGGCAGGCATGGGCACACTGGCTGTCATAATAGTTGATGGCAAAGAAATCGGATAAGTTTTCAGCAAATAATTGTTCATCGCCTTCTTCCATCTCCGGAGCCAAGCCATGCTGCTTCAAGTAAGTTAGTGCTGCCACATTGTAATAACCTCGGAAGTAAACATCTAAGTAATACGTATTACGTAAATCATTGGCGTTTAAAGCCGCCAGTTGATCTTCAGGCTTACAGGTGCGAGCATATACAGGTGCATAGCCCAATGCTGGGCCAGCTAAGCCGCCGACTTCATGAACATATTTGCAGGCAAGAGCTTGTGCTAGATTCATGTGATGATTGATTTGATAACGCAGTTGATTATTGTCTTGGTATTCTGGCAAAATATAGCATTTTTGTGTCCAATACTGCACGATGATGCTTTGTTCATTAATTGTAATCCAGTATTTAATATCGTCTTTGAATTCATTGATCACGTATTTTGCGAAATTCGCAAAATCGTCTACTACTTTACGAGACAACCAGCCGCCGTATTTTTCGACTAATGGCCAAGGCAAGTCATAATGGTACAACGTTGGAATTGGCTCAATGCCGTTGTCCTTTAATTTTTTGATTAAGTCACGATAAAATTGAATACCGGCTTCATTCACTTCGCCATCGCCATTTGGAAAAATTCGTGACCAGGCAATTGAAAAGCGGTAGCTGGTGAAGCCCATTTCTTTAAATAAAGCAATATCTTCTTTGTATTTGTGGTAGTGATCACTGGCGACGCTGGCATCGGCAAAACCAAATTTTTCGTGACGTTCAGTGTTAATAATATCTTGCTGGGATAGTCCTTTCCCATCCTCTAGTGCGGCACCTTCGACTTGGTAGGCGCTGGTTGATGCTCCCCATAGGAAGTCTTTTGGAAATGCGTTGTTCATGTAAATCCTCCTCTAGTTTGTAAATAATCTATGGTGTAGTGAAAATTAATCCACTACGGTGCTAGTTGGGTATGTGCGGGAGCATGAAGTTCTTAATCTTGATCTTCCTCTACTTGATGAGGCTAATTCAGTTATAAAGAAACAAATTTTTCAAATTTGTCTTCATTTTCATACGCATACCACTCTGCTAAACTCTATTGTCTGGTTAATGTCTCTTTACTTTTTTAAAGTTCATTAGCCAAATTAAACTGGGAAAAGCAGAGCTGGCAACTGGCAAACTGAAGGATGGTCAATAACGGACTTGCTTCAGGTTTCACAATAGTTAGTTTTGATCGACGTAGCTAGTATCACCGATGCTGTCGATTGTATACTTGCCGTCTTTATAGGTTAAGGTGGTGACACTGCAATTAGCGATTTTCTCTCCTTGGTATTCGCCTGGGGCAATGCTTTCTAAGATGATTGGGATGATTCCACCAGAAGAGACAATTAATACATTGCCGCCTCCTTGCGCATCCACTTCCTTCATCACCTCTGGCATGACCTTTGAAACCCGCTGATGCATTTCGTTATAGGTCTCAGCCGTTTGTGTTGGATCGACCTCTGCCACTTTGTTAGCTAGTTCTTCTTCAGTCAGCTGCTCCTTCAGGAAATCCCACAGCTCATCACTGTCTTCGGGATAATCTAGATTCAGCGCCTTCGCTACTGCAATGTTCATGTCGTCATTGGAGAGACCTTCGAAGCTGCCGAAATTCTTTTCCCTAAAGCCGATATTTTCCGTGATTTGCGGTATATCGTGTTGGTTTTGTTCCAAAATCAGCTTCGCTGTATTGCGTTGACGGCCAAGGTCACTGGAATAGGCTGCGGTGAATTCGATATCCTTCATCCCTTTACCCACCAATTGTGCCTGCTTTTCTCCCTCTTCGATCAGCAGGCTGTCACTGTAGCCTTGAACTTGGTTCTGAGTATTAAACCAAGTCTTGCCGTGTCTGACTAAATAGATAGTTGTTTCTTTCGGTTCATTAGGGGCGCTGGCAGCTGTACCCGATTCATCAGTTTCACCACTGCTGGTGCCGCAAGCCGTTAGCAGAATTGCTGCGAGAGGCAGCAGCCACAATAGTTTTTTCTTCATTCTGAACCTCCTACTTCTGCAGCACTAACTCATACATATCCACTAAGTCTCTGGTCATATTAACCTCACTGGTGATTGTCATCAGATGATCCTGAGCATGAGTGAACAGTAAGCAAGGCTGATAGCTTTTGCCGGCCGCTTCATTTTGGATCACTGCCGTTTGTGAACGATGCGCCAAGACAATGTTGTCCTTAGCTTCCTTTAAAGCAGTGCGCGCCGCTTCAAAATCTTGAACTTTTGCATGTTTAATGGCTTCTTGAGCCTTTGTGCGTCCATTGCCGGCATGCAGGATGATCTGCATAGCAACAGGAATCAATTCATTTTCTTCTTCGAGTAATGCTTTTTCTTCCATCATATCCTTTGTACTCCTATCTTTTTAGACTGCTTCAACAGGTGCTGTCATTTCTACTTCCTTTTTTTCCTCTTTTACTTCTTCTGCCAATACTTCTTTTTCATATACTTTGAAGAATGGGTACCAAGTGCCTAAGTAAATTACAAACAGCAAGGCATACCATAAAACTGCTCGGAAGTCCTGTAAAATCATCACACTAGAAATCGGTGCTGGTATTTGGGCCACCTGCATTAGCTGCTCCGGAATATTCAGCAAACCGCCGCGCATTGCGAACCAAATGACACAACAACCGGTAATGGAATTGATCCACATTGGCAGCATTAAGATCGGATTCATAACCACTGGTGTACTAAACACAATTGGTTCATTAATGTTGAATATTGATGGTCCAATACAAATTCGTCCCAAGGTTTTTAACTTTTTGGCTTTTGAGAAGCACATTAACAGGTTCAAAGCTAAGGTTGCTCCAGTTCCACCCATCATAATCAAGCCTAAGCTGTAAACTGTTTCGTTGGTTACGATATTCATCGCTGGATCCCCGTTTTGCACAGCTAGTGCGTTCGCTGCAATCCCGGCAATAAAAATCGGATTTTGAATAGCTGACCATAACCAGGTGGAAATTCCCATTGAATAGAAGAAAGCCGGAATCAACACCAGTAAAATCAGACCAGGCAGTGATTGACCAAAGTTTTGAATTGGTTCAAACAGGTTCAGAATCACTTGGAAAATATCGATGTTCAAGCCAAAAATCAAAGTTGACCATAACGCAAGACTTAAGAAGATCGGAATAATGTTATTGATCCATTCAATGACAAAGTCCGGCATTTCGCTATTTTTAAATAATTTCAGTTTGCTGTAATAATGGAAAATCACACTGACCACTGCTCCAGTGATAACCCCAATTAAGATTCCCGTTGGACCAACTCGCCCCATGTCATAGACGCCTTCTTCAGCACCTACTGGATGCAAGGTCATCATTAAGGAACAAATAGCCACGATCCCAGCTGTAATAGAGTAATTCGCATGTTTAAATTTCTCCATGTATTGATTGGCTACCATGAAGGCCGCAATCAAACCGATCATCCCAAATGAGTAGTTGGAGATATTTCCTAAATCCGGCAGCTTGGGAATGTAGGAACGAAAAACGTTGTAAAAGAAGACTATCGATCCCGTCATAATAAATGGGATGAGTTTTTGCATGGCGCTTGAAAGCCCAGCGACTGCCGGTTTTTGCGTCAAGGTCTTAGCTTTTGGTGCGAAGGAATTCGCTAACCAGTCCATAAATTTTTTCATTTCCACTTACTCCTTTATGTTTAATTTATGCGTTTAATTTTTCCAAGGCAAAATCAAGTAATCCTTCACCATCCAGCATGCCGTAAATATCTTGTGGAATTACATCCACTACTACGTTATGAGGAGCAGCTTGTTGTGCCATTTCATCTTTGAAGGAAGCATAATGCGGGCCTAACAGTAAAATATCGATTGAATCGAAGTAAGAAGCTACTTCACTTTCACTTCTAGCGTCGATGGTTCCTGAGATGCCGCGTTTCTTCGCAGCCTTTCGTGTTTTTTGAGCCAAGAATCCGCTGGACATCCCAGCACCACAACATAAAAGAATATTAACCGTTTCCATTTAAAACCCTCCTGATAAGTTTTTTTTAACCTCTGTGCACGTTCAGTTGTTCTTTACATCCTTATTATTGCCCATACAGTGCACACGCCTCAACCAGACAGTTGCACGGTGATGGTGCAAGTTTCTATTTTTTCTTGTAAAGAGAACAGTTATAATGGTACTAACTCCCAATAGGAAGGCGGACAGCCCATGAAAGAAAAACAAGAGCAGTTACTTCAAGAATTGCTGCTGCAAACTCAACCTGTCTCTTCAAGAATTCTGGCCGAGAAGTTGAATGTTTCCGTCCGAACCGTTAAAAACTACATTTACGAACTGAATCAGTTGGGAGATGCTCCAGTGATTTCTTCTTCTAATGTTGGTTATACTGTACATGCCAAGGAAGCTCAGCTGCTGCTGCAAAAACCAGAAAATGATAACGCTTTACCACAAACCTTCAAGGAACGTTCCTTCTATATTATTAAAAAGATTTTGGTTGAAAATCAGAGCCTGAATCTGTTTGACTTATCTGAGGAATTATTTGTCAGCTACTCTACTCTGAAATCGGACATTACGCGGATGAATAAAACTTATGATAAGTACCATGTAAAATTTGTCATCAAACAGGATATGATTCACATTATTGGTGAAGAAAAGGAGAAACGGCGTCTAGTATCCTACATCATCTTTGAGGAGGTCCCACATAAATTTGTGGACCGAGATGTATTAGCGGCAAATTTCGATGAAGCGGATATCGAGAAGCTTTCAGGGATTATTGACGGCATCATGAAGGAATCCAACTATCATCTAAATGACTTTTCTTATATTAACTTGATGATGCATCTGCTGATTTTGCTGGAATCGGTGCGCAATGACAAAACCTTGGTGACCCGCAATTGGTTCAGCTCCTGGCTGCGAGAAGATAAAGCCAAGCTAGTAACCAAAATGATTGAGCAAATTGAAGAAGTGTTTGTCTTGAAGCTGAATCGTTTGGAAAAAGAGGAAATTCATATGATCTTTCAAGCCAATGCCAACTATATTCCTTCTAATAATCTGAAGGAGCTAGAACAAATTGTTGGCGATGACATTGTTGAGTCTGTGGAAACGGTACTGGAGGATGTGCGTGAAACCTTTGGCATTAATTTAAGCAGTGAAAATTTCGTTGTCCCTTTTTCACTGCACATTAGCGGCCTATACTCCCGTGCTAAGCAGGAAAACTCTTTGAAAAATCCGATGCGCAGCTCGTTGAAACGGGATTTCCCGATGGTTTATGACATTGCCGTCTATCTTTCACTGCGCTTAAGCTCTCTGCTGAATATTCCCGTCAGCGAGGACGAAACGGCCTATATTGCTTTGCATATTGGTTCCGAGCTGGAGGGTCAGAAACGAAATCAGTCCAAAATACGAGCAGTATTGCTATGTCCTAAATATATGAACTTAGACGTAAAATTGTATGAGCAGTTAAACCAGCATTTTGGCAATGAGCTGAATATCCAAACTGTGATCTCCGAGTTTTCTGAAACAGAAGGATTATATTTTGAATTGTTGCTCACCACGCTGCCAGTACCCAAGACGGAAGCTTACACAGTCATTCATATTTCTCCCTTCTTCACGGAGGAACAGCGGCTGATGCTGATTAATGAATTCGGCAGCTTACGTTTGGATTGGAAGAAAAATATTTTACGAAAGAATTTTGATGATTACTTTGATGAAAAATTCTTCACTAGTCAGCTGCAGGGTAGTCAACGCGAAGAGGTAGTCGAAGAAATTTGCGGGAAACTAGCTAGTGAACATATTGTGCCAGAAGAGTTTCTAGGTCATGTGTTGGAACGAGAAAATGCTTCTTCCACAGCCTTTGAATCAATTGCCATTCCTCACTCTGTTTACATGGATGCTCACAAAACAATGATTAGTGTCGCTGTTTCCGATAAGGGTATTGTTTGGGGTGATAAACGTGTTCATGTCGTTTTACTAGCAGCAATTAACGATGTCGATCGACGGCGATTTGCAGATATTTACGAGGCCTTGATCTCCTTGTTTGATCAGCCGAATACCTACAAGGAAATTAAGAAGTTGAAAACCTTTGGTGAATTCCGACAGTTTATCTATTCGAAGATTTGATAAAAATCGTTTGTTTTATGTCATTCAAGGCCGGTAAATTATCGGTCTTTTTTGCGTACTAGAAAAAATGCCGACAACCAGGTTATCGACATTGTTTACTATAAAGTGGCCAGAATTTTCGTGTCATTCACATTGCTTAACACATTTCGATTCCGGGTAAAGAATCCCTCTGCTTCCATACGATTAAGCTCTTGACTGATCGAGGCACGGGTGACATGCAGCAAAGCGGAAAACAGTTCTTGTGATCCGGGTAATTTGATATTTTTGGGAATATTCTTTTGATTCAACTCCAAGTTGTTATTGGAGCTGGCAATCCAATAGCAAATGCGCTCTCGAATAGTCTTATATCCTAAGCAACTGACTAAGCGCTGGGTTTCCATGCCACGATGCGCTAAATGCTCAACATACAAAGCCAAACCTTGCTGATTGTTTAGCGCAATCTCATCAAAAATCTTAATCGGAATCCAACAAATCGTGCAAGGCGAGACAGCAATCAAATCAAAGGTATAGTATCTTTTTTTCATTAGATGTAAGTATTCCAAAACTACACTTCCCTGGTCAAAAATGGTGCTGCATAATTCTTTACCAACACGGGTATAGTTACAGGTTTTCAAAACACCCTTTGTTACAATGCCTATTTTAGTGATTTCGGCACCAGCTGTTGTTAGTAATGTACCTTTTTTGTAGGCCTTCTCTTGACCATTGACAGTAACAAGTGGATGGTTGAGACAATAATCAATAAACTTTAGCTGATCCATATGCAATGCACCCCTTCTTGTTTTCTAGAAAAACAATAAACTGGCAGTGACTACCAAGCACAGCAACAAGGTCGAGCTGATAAAAGAAGCAAAAAGAACCGAGCCTCCTCTCTCAGAGATAACCTTAAAGTTAACACTTAAGCCTAAAGCAGCCATCGCCATCCCTAGAAAAATATACGCTAAAGCTACCAGTTGATTAATGACACTAACAGGAATCGGCAAAAAAGATCCGGCAATACTTGAAGCGAGAAAACCTGCCATAAACCAAGGAATTGGCAGCTTTTGTTTTTCCTGTGAAGTGCTAGAGCTTTTTTGATACCAAATACCAACGATAAAGGCTACCGGAGCCAGCAGTAAGACTCGTGAAAGCTTCATTATCAAGGCAATATTCAATGCAATTTCACCATTAGCACCACCAGCAGCTACAGCATGAGCAATTTCGTGCAAGGAGGCACCATTCATAATCCCTAATTGTACATCCGTCATTCCTAATATCGGTTTAAGAGCGATTTCGACTAAGGTAAACAAAGTACCTAATATACATACAACCGCCACCGCTAATACGGCATCATCTTTTTTTGATTTGACCTGCGGAGATACACCCATTACAGCTGCTGCACCACAAACTCCGCAACCGCAAGCAGCTAAAATAGCTAATTCCTTGCTGACCTTTAGTTTTCTACATAAAAAGTAGGTTAATACAATTGTAAAGGTTACAACCACGATTGCCAATGCAATTGTTTTAATTCCTGATTCGGTTAAATCCATTAAATTCAAGCGAAAGCCTAGCAAAATAATACCTAAACGCAAAAATTTGTTAGAAATAAAACCAATACCATCAGCAGCTTGTTGTTTGATTGAAGGGAGAATCTGCAGCACCATCCCAAACAAAAGAGATAACACAAGTGCTCCAATCAATTTCGCTCCCGGAAGCAACGCTGTATATTTTCCTAAAAGAGAACAGGCCAAGGTTACAGCTGCCGCAATCCAAAAGCTTCTTTTTTTCATTATTTCCATTACTCTTCACCTACTGTCATAAAATTTTCAGATAGAACACGAACAGAGAACGGCTCCTGTCTAGATTTTAGACAGGAGTGTTCTCATTGGTATTTATCCTTTTAATGCATCCTCTAAGAAATCACAAATGTCATCGTAATCACGTTCTCCGTTGAAGCGTTGCATTTCTTTTCCGTCTTTGTAAATAACGACGACAGGAATACCAGCAATTCGTTGGCTTTCTGCCAAATCTTTTTCAGCATCCACATCCACATAACGTAACGTGAATTTGCCATCGAATTCTTCTTTCAGCGCTTCCTCCAATACTGGGTGGAGAGCTTTACAGTGTTGACATCTTTCTGCACCGAACAATACAAGTACTGGTATATCGCTTCTTGTTACGACTTCGAAGTCGCTTGCAGCCATTGGAACAAAGAATTCTTTATCTACATCAAAGACTTTTTCGCGGGTAACTACATCGTCTTCATCGTCCGTAGCTACACATAGTGCAACCTCTGCGTAGTATGGTAATGATCCCTCAACTTCAATAACCTTCTTCGCCCCGAAAGCACCTGCATTTGGTACACGGTAAGTAATGTTGTCAATTGGTTCAATTGCTACTTCTTCTGGTGTTGGCTCTTGTGGTACATAATCATATGGGTAACGATACGCACGATAAATCATGTTATTGGTTGGTTCACCTGGTTTGCTATGAGTATAGTAAGGCGAAATCCATTCCCATACGATTTCATGATCTGGCGTCACTTCAATCAAGCGTCCGTCTGAACCTTCAGTAATCAATGTGTTTCCGTTTGGCAAGCGTTGTGCTGCTGATACATATGGACTGTAGAACTTGCTTGCATCCGTTGGAATAGCATGACCTAATTCTTTTGGTGTCACTTGCCAAATGATTTCCAGCGTAATTGGATCAAATTCCAAAATACGAGTGTAATCTCTCAAGGCGTTCTTCGCACCTAGCTTAGAGCCAGGATTTGGTGCGCCGTATCCACCCCATCCGCCATTATCAAATACCATTAGATTTCCTTCGCCTGGCAGGCCTTTTGGAATCATGTGGAAGTGGTGCTGACCAATGATCCAGCCTAGTTTCTTCAAAGCAGGAGAAGCATTGAAATCTGGTCCAATTTGCCATACGATCTTGCCGGTTTCTTTGTCTAAGATGGCTAAAATATTTGCTTCACGACAGTCAAAGATGATATTTTCTGGTTTGAAGCGTTCATCGCCTTGGTCGTACCATTTGTTTGGTCCAAGGTAGCTCATGCAGTTAACGTGCAGGTAGTCACCGACACCGCCGTCAGATGAACGCATATTGGGATCACGGAACAGTAAGGTTTTTGCCACTTCGTCAAAGCCTAATTCGTCAAAGTGATCACTGATTGACCAGTGCCATAAAATGTTTCCTTCCCAATCCACTTCGTACATTACGTCATCCAACAAGCGTTTGTCAGAAATTTTGGGGTTGTGGATGGTGCGGTGTGCCAAGATTAAGGTGTTGCCTTCTAATGGTTTTGGATCCATACCTGGGACATAGTAGCCGACTGGGTTGCCTTCACGCTGATAGTCATGGTGAGAACGTGCCATCCAGCGATGATCGCGGCCAGGATCATTAATTTCTTCATAATGATCAAATTCCCAAACAATGTTTCCATCGTAGTCGATCTGAATCACGTTCACACCATCCTGCATACCGTAATCAGGATGACGAAAACCAGATTGACCTAATACATATCCGCCTGGCAATAATTTTGGCGGCATTGCATGCATTTTCCAACGACGGATTTCGTTTCCATTCATGTCAAAGAGCAATACACCATCATTGATTGTTGGTACGATTGTATAACCGTTCCAGCATTTTTCAGGATTGTAGACTGTTGTACCATGTGGAAATACTTTTGGTTGACCCATTTTTCTTCACTCCTAATTTTTTATTTTTTGAAGCACTGCTTCTAAATCCGTAACAACTTGCTGCAATTGACCTGATTCATATAAGGCGACACTGACGGTCTCCTTCAGGCCTAGCCGTTTAAACAATAGATTTTGACGGCTGATATCATATTTGTAAATTTTATAATCCTCTTTCAGCAGACGTTCCAGCTGTCCGGAGGCTTCGATGTCTTCTGACTGGTAAGGATTGTAGAAGATAAAGGCGACATTTTCAGTTGTATCTGCCAAGAGCGCATCTAGTTCATGCTTTTCCTTCAAATAGCGTTCTACAGCTACCACGGCTTTGGCACCATCTGCTGCAGCCGTAATGACTTGGCGTAGGAAGGTGTTGGTGCAATCACCGATGGCATACAGACCGGCTTTACTAGTTTCTTGTTTTTCATTGACTAAGATAAAGCCCTGTCGTGTGCAATCAACCATGTTTCTCACCAGCTCGGTTTTTGGCATCATTCCGATGAAGAAAAAGACACCGCTGGAAGGCTCTTCAAATTGTTCGCCTGTTTTAACATTCTTTATGACAACACTTTCGACACGTTCTTCTCCTTTGAGTTCAGCTAAGGTTGCGTTCCAGATGAAATGCACCTTTGGATTGCTGGCAATTGATTTGGCTGCGACTTCGTTACAATCTAGACAACCTTCGTCTTTCAGCACGATGATGCTGACTTTTTTTGCAAATTTGGTTAAGAATTCCGCTTCCTCGATCGCTTGATCACCGGCTCCTAAAATGTGAATTTCTTTGTCCTTAAAGAATTCAGCATCACAGGTAGCACAATAGGAAACGCCTTTTCCTACAAATTCTTTCTCCCCGGGTATCCCCAGTACTCGAGGTTCCGTTCCGGTATTCATAATGACGGCATTGGCTTGGAAATCGCCGCGGCGTTTGGTCTTTACTGTAAACAGGCCGTCTTTTTCTTCAATTTCTGATACAGTCGTTCGTTTGAATTCAACGGTTGGATAGCTTTTGGCATGGGCTTCGAATTTCTTCATAAGCCCTTCGCCGGAATCAAAGATTGTTCCTGGATAGTTTTTAATTTCGCTGGTTTCCTTGATTCGACCACCGTAGCCGCTTTTTTCGATGACTAAGGTTTTCATTTCGGCTCGGCCGGCATAGATTGCGGCTGCGAGACCGCCAGGACCGCCGCCGATGATAATGACCTCATACTGATGATCCATTTTGACTACATCCTTTCTCATTTGGCATATGATCTACCACTTTTTCTTTTTTAAAGAACAGCCAGTAGATGCACACAAACGTAAGCAACAAACAATAATAACAGGAAGCAAATATGGCAAATGGCGTCACATCTACACTTTGCTCCATTCCCATTTCATTAATAATGGTGATAATTCCCATTACAAACGCACTGTTAATCGGGACAATCGCCGTAATATTAGTCGCCATTCCGATCATTAAATAGCTTCGTCGGTTAGGTGAAATATTCTTTCGTTGCCCGATGGTATCAGCCATATTGCTGAACAATAGAATGCCCGGCAGCACACAGCCTGACAGTAAAACATTGACCACTCCGGTACCAAGAGCGATAACAATTTCCGCTTCTTTTGCCGTTTGTAAAAGCTTGCTGTTTAAAATATGATCGCAAGCTAATTGAATCACGCCGCCTTGAACAGCGACAGCGATCATACCGAACAGTAGAATCGTGGAAATTGTAATGTCCACCATACTGTACATACCGTCGAATATAATCCCGCTGATTTGTGTATGCTCGGGATTCAAGGCAACAATGTCAGACAAAGCAAAGCTGCCACTCACCAGACCTACTACAAAACCAATTAACGTAGCGAAGGACAAGCCAAGAAACAAATTCTTGGTCTTGAAGCTGATGGTCAGCAGTATAGTCACTGGTATCAGCATGAACAAGCCCGTCACATTTGCCAGCTCGCGGACCAGCTGCAAATTTCCTTGAACATCTCCAACATTGGCATTGCCAAAGATGAAGAATAAAACCATTGAACAAATCGCAGTTGCCACTAAAATCGGTGTTCGTTCGCGAAAGACAATTCCTAAATCTGCTGGTTCCTTCGTTTTTGCGTCGTGTTGTGTATTGATGGTTGTATTAATTACTTGTGAACTAGGTGACAGGGCATCTCCAAAGAAAACACCGCTAAGTAAAGCGCCGATCAGGACCGCCGGCTGTGCACCAAGCAGAACACCAGGCGGATAAAAAATTGGTACAACGGAGAACACGGCAGCTATCGGCGCACCAGCCCCCATGGCAATAATTGTTGATGCTAAAAAGGCAAAAATAACGTACAGACTACCAGAAACCTTCAATTGGACACTAAGCCAAATGAAGCCGCTTCCAATATCGCCTGTTAAGAGCAGGCGAGTAAAAATCCCAATGAGCAGGAAGGTGAAAATAAGCTTTGCATTCCCAAACTGAGTCAGTCCGCCAATGACAATATCCCAATATTTTGACTTGTTTTTTACAAATAAAAAACCGACAATTAACCCAATAAATGCTGCAACTACTAAACCTCTCATTGAATAATACTGATACCCGATTGCCAATACGGCGCCGATAAAAATGTAAATCACAATCGGGAGGATGGCCATTTTTTTGCCACCATAAAACTCAATCGCTGGCTGTTGCTTCTCTTCCATCTGTTTGCTCCTTTCAATTTGAAAAAATTGTGTTGCAACCATCTGATCCACTACGTTGACGCGATTCTATTTATTCAAAATTTGATTATTGTTATAGTTTTAATTGGGAATTGCCCGTTTCATTGTTATGTATTTCACAATTAGAATTTATCATATCCTTTTTGAAAAAAATGTCGCCTTTCTGACACTTTCATCAATTACTAACCAATTTTTTTACAAAATGTGCGAAAGATCACAATGACCGCTGATTTTCAACAGCAATAACCCGCCTGTTTTATAAATAAACATTTTCATTTATTACTGAAAAGCAATGCGTGAAAGTTATTGAAGAAGACTACAACAAAAAAAGATTAGCGTTCGGCTAATCTTTTAGTCAGTATATTCAAGTTTGTTAACAGTTTCTCGATAGCATCAACTAAAGTGTAAATTTTGACATTAAGCCGAGCAATTACAACATCCAGTCTCTGCCTTTTACCTGCGTATTAAATTCAGGTTCAGATTCACATTTTCCAATATCTTTTTTGCTTGAAAGGCTAGCTGTAAATCCCATGCCATCTTGGGATTATCAATATCAGTCTCTGTTAAATCACGGATTTTATTCAAACGATAAATCAGTGTGTTACGGTGGATATGAAGTGCCTTAGATGTTTTATTAATATCATTTCGCTGGTACAAATACATTTCTAAAGTTTTGGCCAATTCCGTTTCATGCATTTTGTCATAGTTCATTAATCGCTGCAGCGACTTCGGTACGATATTTTCAGGTAATAATTTCTGCACCGGCTGCAATAACAGACTTTCTGACAATGTCTCAGCAAAAGATATACAACAGCTGCTTTGTTCCAGCAATTTAGCCGTTTGATAAGCTAACTCCGCTTGCTGGACATAAACATGGCGATTCGTTAATGAAGTAAAAACTGTGCTGATACCACAATAGATCCCGTACTTCTGAACAAGATTTGAAAATTTCGATTCCAGTTTTTTTTGTTCCAGCTGATGAAACAGTAAATAGAGTTTCTGATCCTTCACTAAATAAAGGATATCTGAGCGGCCTTTAACAATCCGACTTTCAATGTGCGACAAAACGACTGGATCTTGATCCCTTTCTGATAGAACAGCAATACAAAAGGGCTCTTCAATTTGAACAGTAGCCAAATATTCTTCTAAAGAAGCCACAGTTGGGTAATTTACTGTATCAAAGAATTTTTGTGCCAGCAGCTCCTTCACTGGATTGATGGCGTACTTCAGGCGGAAATTCTTCGACCGCATCAAAATCGTACAGAATTGACACAACAGGTTGTTTAACTGCAAGGAAAAATCCAACAGCGCTTCATCTATAAACAACACACTGACAAAGCCTTCTAAATTACTATCAATATAGACCGGTCCGCAGGTTTGAGGATAGTCTTCACAAACACCCCAGTCAATGTAAAGAGCCTCCTTTGAGCTGGTAATGGCGGTCATCAGACCATCATTAATGTAGTGTTCCATAATCGTATGGTCTGTGGGTTCTCCGCTATGAATAATCTGATGCCAATAAGGATCACCCACCTCTTCATCCCCAGCATAAGTGATAAAACGATATCCAGGATCGGTCACGATGATCGACAGATCAAAGGTTTGATAGGTAAATACAACTAATTCTTCGATGGTACAGCCCTTGGCTATATGGCTGATTACTTGATTGGTATACTCAGCCAGCATACTCTCTGTGTAGGCATTCATTGCTTCTCCCCCAATACCCTTGATAATCTAATTTTAGCATTACTTGGTATTTTTGACGATACAGTCCGTAAAAATCATTGAATTTACCGATGGCTTAAAAACGTTTACATGTTATTATTTTCACAATAATAATTATTTAGGAGGGTATGAAAAATGAAAGATTTTAAGCTGAACAAATTCGAAATTGAGCACATTTTCACTTATTCAATCGACGTTAATGCCGACATGTTCATTCAAAAGCTGCCAACGGGAGGTACGCGAGTAACGGGAACAATTGCTGGTGGAAAAGTTTGGGGACCGAAGCTGCAAGGAAAAATTTTGCCAGTTGGGGCGGATTGGTCTACTGTTCATCCAAACGGGATTGTTGATGTGGACTGCCGAACGATGATTCAAACTGATGATGGTGCCAACATTAACATGTTCTATAAAGGCCGGATTGATTTAGGCTCAGAAGAAGCGGCTGCGGATTATGCCAATGGAAAATTCCCGCCTGTAATGGGCACTCAGCCAATGCCTGTGCTGGATACCGATGATCCCCGCTACGACTGGTGCAACCGAGTGGCTTGCTTTGGAATTGGCCGCGTTGATTTTACCAGTGATCCGATTGTGATCCAATATGATGTTTATCGTTATTATGCGACTCCCTTTGCCAAAGACGAATAGAAAGTAGGTCATTTTATGAATTATAGTGCATTGTTTACCCCGTTTAAAATTGGAAAAATGGAAGTAAAAAATCGGATCGTGATGTCGCCGATGGGAACTAACTCAGCTTTTGCTAACGGTCGCAAGGACGAGCAAGAAATTGATTATTTTGTGGAACGGGCCAAAGGTGGTGCCGGAATGATCATCTTAGGCTGTCAGCCGCTAAACGAAGAAATCGCTCAGGGCTCTATGGAGGGTACTCTGGATTCCTTTACTGTGATGCCGGCCCTGACCTCCATGTGTGATTCGATTCATCGCTATGGTACCAAAGTGGTTTGCCAAATTACTTGCGGAACTGGTCGGAATGCCTTTCCAGATACATTAGGCCGGCCGCCAATGTCCGCTTCACCGATTCCATCTGCTTTTGATCCCAATGTTCCTTGTCGCGAGATGACTAAGGAAGACATTCAGGCAGTTATGGATGGCTTTACTTTTGCGGCTGGCTTGGCTCGTGATGCTGGCTTTGACGCCGTGGAAATTCATGCACATGCCGGCTATTTAGTTGACCAGTTTATGTCTCCTGTTTGGAATAAACGAACCGATGAATATGGTGGGTCACCAGACAACTTTGCTCGCTTCCCACGGGAAATTATCCAGGCCATTCGTAAAGCGGTGGGACCAGACATGCCGATTCTATTCCGGATTTCCTTGGATCACCGTTTTGAAGGCGGCCGAACTTTGGAGGATTCTATTCCTTTGATCCAATTGCTAGAAGAAGAAGGTGTCGATGCCTTAGATATTGATGCTGGCTGCTACGAAACCTTAGACTACATTTTCCCTCCTTCTTATTTAGGTGAATCTTGTATGTCTTATGTAACCGAAGCTGCGCGCAAAGCTGTGAAGATTCCTTTATTGAATGCTGGAACCCATAATCCAGAAACAGCAGTAGAATTGATTGAGTCCGGCAATGTTGACTTTGCCATGATCGGCCGCGGATTAATTGCCGACCCTGAACTGCCAAATAAATTACTGGAAAACCGACGAGAAGATGTGCGTCCGTGCATTCGCTGCAATGAAAACTGTATCGGACGAATTTGGAACAACCATACGAAGCTGAGCTGTTCAGTGAATATCCAAGCCATGGAAGAACGTCGCTTTAAACTAGAAGCAGCTGATCAGCAAAAACACATCGTCGTAGTTGGCGGGGGAGCAGCTGGAATGGAGGCAGCACGTGTCGCTGCTATAAGAGGACACAAAGTTACCTTGTTTGAAGCTAACCATCGCTTGGGTGGCATTATGCGAGATGTCGCTACCGCTAACTTTAAACAAAATATCCAAAAACTTAGTGACTGGTATGAGACCCAATTGCAAAAACTGGGTGTGGACGTTCAGCTGAACACCTTTGTTTCTCCAGATGATCCAATTTTAGCCGAATGTGATCAAATTTTTGTAGGCTGTGGGGCTGAACCGTTAGTACCAAACCTACCGGGAATTGATTTACCGAATGTGGTGACGATGGTAGCCGCTCACCGAGATGAATCCTTAATCAAAGGCGAAAATATTGTCGTCTGCGGCGGCGGTTCTACTGGCTGTGACGGTGCCTTGGAAATGGCGGCGGAAATGAACAAAAAGGTTACTATTATTGAAATGAAGGAAGCTTGTGCGGAAGATGCGATGTTTATCAACCGGATCTCCTTAATGAACGCATTGGCAGCTAACAATGTCACCCTGCTGACAAGCACAAAGGTTTCCGCGATTGAGGCGGATGGAGTTGTCGTAGAGACAGCCAATGGATCGACTGAAAAAGTTCCGGCAGATACTGTAATTAACGCTTTCGGTATGAAGCCAGTACTCTCGACTGTTAACGGCATTAAGGAAAAATACCACACCAAAACCCGAGTAGTTGGTGACAGTAGTAAAATCGGTAAAATCGGAGATGCGATTCGCGACGGCTTTTATGCTGGCAGCGCCATTTAAAAATTGATAAAGGAAAAGATCCAGTACGTTTTATGCAGCAGCTCTAAACTGTTAGAGAATTTCTGCAAATGTACTGGATCTTTTTACCATTCTTCTTTTACCTGTACTGATTGTATCTGGCATGATTTTTGTTCTGCGACTGCTTGATCATATAAGGTTTTGTACTGCTGATAATCTGCCTCTAATTGCTGCAGCGACTGCTTTTGACTAACTGTTAGCTGCTGCTTGCGCAATGTGCCTACTTGAAAGGCCAGCGTCTGTACATACTCTTCTAATTCGGCAAACTGTTCTGAATTCATTGAATTTCTCCCTTGCTGATTTTTATTCTTCCTTTTAAAGCTCTGTTAATCGTTCAGTACTTCGCTTCAACTGTTTTTGCAGCTGACGGTATTTTTTTGCAAAAAGCACACTTGGCTTCGGTTCCGATTACATGAGAATAGGCTTCATGGATAAACACTATTTCTGTTAGTGTTCGCGACAATACACGCTGCTGAAGACGCACCTGTTTTTTATCAGGTACAATTTGTAACTCCATCATAGGATTCCCTCCTCTCTAGTTTACCTCACCTATACGCATAGTCCCGGCGATTCTTAATAAAAAATTAACCCTTAGTTAGATAGAGTCGTTCCTATAATTTTTGCTATTCAACAATCTCCGTTATGCTATACTTATTTCTAAGGGGCGGTGAAAACAAATGGACTTGGACATTATAATGAAGGGGAAAAAGCTTTCAGCTAATGAGCAAGAAATCCTTGAGTACCTGATTAGTCACGTAGATCAATTGGAAGGGGTTTCCCTACGTGAATTGGCTCAGCGTTTGTTTACTTCACCCGCGGCAATTGTTCGTTTAGCACAGAAGCTGGAGTTTTCGGGGTATTTGGAGCTGTTCTATTACTTGAAAAATCAATTTCGTCCCAGTGGTCAAGGGGTCTCCGCAACAATCGATTTCAATATCGACACAAAGAGAATTGAACCTTCCATCAGCAGTATGAAGGACATTTATGCCCACAATAAGGATAAATTTGTGACCATTTATGCTACTGGCTTTTCCAGTATTGTTGCTGATTACTTACATAAAAAGCTGCTGGTCAACGGAATTAAGACGCTGTTCGTCAGCGCCGGGGATTCATCAGGGATCATCAGCAATAATACCGACAATATCAGCATGCTCATCAGTATTTCCAAATCTGGCGAAACGCAAAAGGTGATCGAGAAGATGACCTTTTGTCAGGAAAGAAATATTCCTAATATCCTTTTTACGGGAAATTTGCACTCGCGAGCAGAGCAATTGGCGACTATCAGCTTTGAAGTAGAAGACGAGCGGCCATTAGATAGTCAAAACATCAAATACAACAGCTTTTTTGGAAAGTTAATGCTGTTATTAGAATATATCGTGCAAGAATTTGTTCAGGAATGAAAAGCTAGGATAATCAAAAAACAAGGAGTTTGTGGCAAATGAAAAAGTTGTTGGCAGGTATTGCCTTAGTAATCGTTTTAGCAGGGTGCTCCAAAGGGGAAGTTGAAAAAAGAAGCTTGCGGATTGACAGCCGAAGCGATGATGAGCCCGTAGAAGTCTCCTTCTCAGCCGTTGGGGATAACCTAATTCATGATTTTATTTACATGAACAACCAAAATCCCGACGGTACGTATCGCTTCGACTATATGTATGAGCCAACTCGCTATTTAACGAGCGATGCGGATGTTTCCTATATTAATCAGGAAACCATTTGTGGTGGAGAGGCTCTAGGATTATCTGGCTACCCGGCTTTCAATGGTCCAACGGAAATTTTAGACGCTGTCCACGGTGCAGGGTTTAATTGGCTGGCAGCGGCCTCTAATCACTCAATGGATCGCGGCGAAAATGGCATTGTTAGTCAACTAAATTATTTAGATCAAAATTATCCTGATATGATGGTCACCGGTTCACAGCGTTCAGCGAAAGACAGCCGTTTGAAGGTTAAAGAAATCAATGGTGTGAAAGTCGGCTTTACTACCTATACTTATGGATTAAACGGCTATGCACTCCCTTATGGTAAAGAATATTTAGTGAATTTAATTGACGATGAGGTAATTCAAGCAGACATGGAGGAGCTGAATCAAATCAGCGATGTCCAGGTTGTCAGCATGCATTGGGGACAGGAGTATCAATTTGTACCCGACAGTGAGCAGGAACGCTTGGCTCAGCTATTAAGTGATGCAGGTGCAGATGTAATTGTAGGTGGTCACCCTCATGTTATTCAGCCAATGGATTATATTACCGGCAGTGGTGGAAATGAAACGCTCGTTATTTATTCTTTAGGAAATTTTCTGTCTTCACAAAACGTGAATGACCAAATGCTAGGGGGCATGGCTCGCTGGAAAATTAGCTTCAACAAAGCTACAGACGAAGTTAGCTTCAAAGATGTGACCTTCTGGCCGACAATTACTTATATTGGCGATAATTATCAAACCTATGAAGTCTATGCTTTAAAAGATTATACAGATGAATTAGCCAATCAACACATGCTGCATCTCTATGGTGGACAGGATACGTCACGGGAATATTTTATTAACCGGGTAAATGAAATTATGAATGATAAGGTAGAGCTAGTTTATTAATCAAACCAGCAGGGGGATTGATGATAGTCTGGATTATAGCTATTTTACTGCTGGTAGTTTTAGGCGTTTTATTACTGCAATTTGTTAAGGATCGAAAAGCAGCTTATCGACGTTTAGAAAATTACACAGTCACAACTTTTGAAAGTTCTTTCGGTACAATGAGTTATGTAGACGAAGGATCCGGCGAAGCTATCTTAATCTCTCATGGCATTTTTGGCGGCTACGATCAAGGGATGGTTAGTTTGAAACAAGTAGCTGGAGAACGTTGCCGAAAGCTGGCACCTTCACGTTTTGGCTATATTGGCTCAGCTCTGCCTAGTGAGCCAACACCTAAAAATCAGGCACTTGTATTCAAAGAGCTGTTAGATGACTTGGGGATTGACCAGGTTTATCTTTTAGCAACCTCAGCAGGGGGGGCTGCCGGCCTTCGTTTTGCTCTGGATTTCCCTGAGCGGACCAAGGGGTTGATTCTATTGTCTTCAGGAGCGCCTGATAAGAAACGGACTGAAGAGGAAATTCGCAAGATGGGGCTGCAAGGTCCGCCTCCAATGATCGTCAATGATTTTATCATGTGGTTTGCTATGAAATACTTCAGCGCAATGTTTACTCAAATGATGGGCGCAAAAATAGAAAAAAATCAGCTCTTTACCACTATGCTGCCAGCTAGCCCACGCAAAAAGGGAGTAGCGGCTGATACGAAAGTCACTAACACCGACATGACTCGAAATTACGAGAAGTATCCGTTAGAGGAACTAAATGTCCCTCTTTTAGTTTGTCATGCGAAAGATGATCCAATGGCAAGCTACCAAACCATTGAAAAATTATTGGCTCGCGTACCCGATCAGGCCCACACCGCCATTTGTGAATCAGGCGGACATATTATGGCAGACAGCGGAGATTTAGTGGATCGTGCGATTCAACAATTTATGAATCAGACATAAAAACAGCAAGTTCACACTCTGCAGTCGTGAATTTGCTGTTTTTATTATTCTGCAAAATAGTTTGCAGCAAGTTCCTGGTACTGTTCCGCACGAACAGCATCTGGGGTAAAGGTCTTCCCAGCTTCCACTATTCTCTCGGGCTGCTGAATCAAGTAATACAAGCCGAAAAGCGGTTCGTTTTCCTCAGCATACATACATGGCAAGCCCAATAAATCTGCGGTCATTTGGGTTAAAGCATCTGTTTGAAAAAAGCCGCCACTCACTGATAAAGCACCTCGGGCCCCTACCATCCCCGTCAGAATACGAACATTCATCAGCATTCCCTCCACTACTCCGCGAATCAGGTCGTCCTTCGTATGTTCAACTGTTAAATGCTTAAACTCAGCCTTTTTATTAGAAGACCAAAAAGGTGCACGTTCACCATTCAAGTAAGGAAAGAAGCGTAACCCTTTTGCTCCAAGGGGAGAGGCTGCCAACGTTGCCGGCAGCTGTTGATAGAAAGTTCCCGGTTCCCCAATAGCTTGTGAAGCCCACGCCAGAACGCAGCCGCCATTATTGGATGGCGCACCGATCACATAGTGCTCCCGGTCCAGGTAGTAGCAAAAATTCTGTTTTTCCACATCGAAATGAGGCTGCTCAGTAAGATTGCGAACGGCTGTACTGGTTCCAATCGTTAAACTACTGGTGTTTCCGGTACGATAGAAACTGGCATATGCCGTCAAACAGCCATCACTGGCTCCTGCAATAACCTGCACTTCAGTTGACAATCCCAAGCTAGCTGCAGCGCCCGAATCAATCAGAAAGGCAGTTGTCGTATCGGTTAATTCTGCCAGCTGCTTGGGTGCTACCTCTAAATAAGCCAAGATTTCTGAATCCCATTGCTGCGTTTCCAAATTAAACAAACCCGTAGCTGAAGCAATCGAATAATCCACGCGGGCTTTTCCGGTAAAATAGTCCATCAACAACTCCTTGATGCCCCACCATTGAACATTTTTCGAGTAGCTTTTCTGTTGACCGAAGTACAAAATTTTGGCGAAAGGCGACATGGGATGAATCGGCGTACCAGTCTTTTGATAAAAATGCTTTGCCAAGTCTGTATGTTTGAATTCCTCGATTACCTGGCTGGCTTGTTCATCCGACCAAATAAAAATCTTACCGTTCACACCATCCACTACTGGCATAACACTATGCATCGCGGTACTAAAGCTGATCAGCTCTACTTGCTGGCGTACTTCAGCAGGAATAGCTTGAATTCCTTGTACAAAAGCCTGCTCCAGTTCGGAGGATTGCTGATATCTCGCTGGTCCTTCCACGTAAGTCTTCAGGTTAATCGTCGCCTGATAAAGCAGCTGATTCTCCGCAATTACCCCTAGCTTTATTGCCGTTGTTCCTACATCAATACCTAAAAAAGCCTTCGTCAATTTGCTCACCCTTCAATCTCAAAAAAGGCAGCCAATGGTCTGCCTTTTTTGCTTCTATGATAATTCTGGCCAAAACTCGCCATTTTCTTCAATCAGATCGTCCAGCAATTCTTTAGCCACCTGAGCGCTTGGCACAGTCTTCGACAGGGTCAAGGCTTGCCACATTTTCTGGTAGCTTTTTTCCACGTAAGCTTCCACCACTAATTTTTCCACTGTTACCTGTTGAAACATCAGTGCTTGCTGGAAAGCTGGGATGTTGCCCTGTGTCAGTGCCTCAGGTCCATCTACCCCTACGATACATGGTACTTCCACCATCGCATCATCTGGGAAGTTAGCAATTGCCCCATTATTCTCAACGATCATAACCATCCGTTCATGAGTATTGTAGGCGATTGCTCGCGCTAAGTCCACAATAAATGATGCATGGGCATCAATCTCAAAGGCAATTCCTTCAGCCGAGCCATTTTCAATAATTTTTTTGGCATGATCAAAGACCGTCTTTTCGCGTCCTGCCATTACCTCGTTGGCCCGAGTGTATTCAGGATGTTCCTGCATATGATCCGTTACATAATCCGGATACAAGTAATATTTCAAATACGTATTCGGCAAATATTCTGGTGCCACTGCCAAAATATCTTTGGCCTTCTTGTGGGTCTCCTGCCAGCTTGGATCAGTATGCTGGGTATCGACTTCAATCTGAGTCAGGTAGCCATTTTCAGCAACATACGCACGAATTTGGTCCAAATACTCATTACCTTCTTTGTCTTTGACACTGGTCCACCAGCCAAAGTGATTCAAACCAAAATAACGAACCTCTAATTCTTCCGGTTTTTTACCGACAATCTGTGACATCCGACGCAATGTTCCTACCGGCATATCACAAATATTCAGCACTTTAGAGTCTGGACGCAGGACACGACAGGCTTCCGCCACAATCGCAGCTGGGTTGGAATAGTTCAGCATCCAAGCCTCAGGTGAGTATTTTTCCATATAATCAATGATTTCCAGCATACCGGTGATACTACGCATACCATAAGCAATTCCGCCCGGTCCGCAGGTTTCTTGTCCAAAGACACCATGACGCAACGGCACCTTCTCATCTTTTTCTCGCATCGCATACTTGCCGACGCGAATGTGCGCCATACAGAAATCAATATCACTAAAGGCTTCCTCAGGATCCGTGGTGTAAGAAAACTCGACTTCTGGTGCTTGCTCTCGCAACAGAATTTCCAACGCTTCCCCTAAAATTCCTTGGCGATCGCCATCATTGTCATACAGCTTCAGCTTTCTTAAGGGAAACCGGTCGCTGTTGTCTAGTAACATCATCACAATACCAGGTGTAAAGGTACTACCGCCACCGGCAATTACTACTGAAAATTTCTTCATCATCTATTCGTCTCCTTCTGGGTCTCTGCCTAAATACTTCTCTAAATCCTCCCGCACTTGCGGCACCGTTAATCCATAAACTACATGAACATTCTCACCATTTTTGATGACGCCCTTGGCACTCGTTTGGTCCTTTAACAAGGTCTCATCCACTAGTTCAGGATTTTGCAGCTTCAAACGTAATCGAGTGTAACAATTATCAATGGTTTTAATATTAGCTTCGCCGCCTAAGCCTTCAACGATCGTTGCAGATATCCCGCCATCAATGCCATCCAAGGCAGCCGATGAAGCGGCACCTGCAGGAACTGCAGCATTTTTCTCGTTGTATTCCTTTTTCGAGTACAGCTTGGTTTCCTGTCCGCTGTCTTCCCGGCCGACTGTTTTCAAGTTCAGCTTGGTAATCAGCAAACGGAAAGTAAAGTAGTAAATAAAGAAGAAAGCAATGCCGACTGCAATATACACCGGCCAGCGGGTCTTCTCGATACCTAGAGGCAAGTTATATAGTAAGAAATCAATGAAGCCATTAGGACCAATTGCTCGAGAGCCAAAAATGTTCAAAGCTACCATACTCAACCCGCTTAAAGCAGAGTGAATAACAAACAATACTGGCGCAACAAACATAAAGGAGAACTCAATTGGTTCAGTAACCCCAGCAACAAATGATGTAACTACGGCTGGAATCAAAATCGCTTTTACCTTCATTTTGTTTTCTGGTTTAGCTGTTTGGTACATTGCTAAACATGCCCCGATTAACCCAAACATTTTAGAAATTCCGCGAGCATCCCAAATCACGCTGCCAGATAATACTCGAACTGCCGGATCAGCAATTTCTGCAAAATAGATATTGCGGGCCCCTTCGAAAACCTGTCCGCCAACTTCGGCTACACCACCTAAAGAGGTATATAAGAATGGGGTGTAGATTAAGTGATGCAGTCCAGTTGGAATTAACAAGCGCTCCAGTGAACCATACATGAAGATCCCAAAGTTGCCCGTTTCTTTAATTACCCCACCTAATCCATCAATACCGTGCTGAATCACCGGCCAGATGAAGGATAAGGCAATCGCTGATAAAACTAAAATCGGGATCAAAACGATAAAGACAAACCGAGCACCGCCATATACTTGAAAAGCGTTATTAAATTTAGTGTCGATGAAGCGATTATGGACTAGTGCCACCACGATTCCTAAAATAATTCCTAGAAAAACGCCCATATCCAATACTTGAATTCCTAAAACCATCGTTTGACCAGAGCCTTGCAAAGCATCCGGCTCCACCAGCATGCCTCGCAGCTCCATAAACTTGTTCATGGCATATAAGAATACTAAGTAGCCTAATAAAGAAGTAAAAGCTGCTTCAGCTTTTTTCTTGTTGGCTAAACCTAAGGCAATCCCAACACAAAAGATAATACCTAAATTAGTTAAAATCGGTAATAAAGAGGCGGACAAAATACTGCCGAACCCCATCGTGATTGGATTATCTAAAAATGAAAATTGCTCAATCAATCGCGGATTGGTAAATACATTCCCGATGGCGATTAATAACCCGGCAATCGGCAAGATCAAGACGGGGATAAACATCGCCTTGGAAAATTTCTGCATGGTGTCCATTATTTTCGCTTTCATCTTACTGTCTCCTTTTTCTTTGATGGGTTCATTATAGGGAAGAACTTTGATGATTGATAGAGATAACGCTTACATAGGAATGCGTTTCAAGATTTGAAATGTGTTTCAGGAAAAGCTTACTATTTTATAAGCAACTATTTATTGAGCTCAAGTAGCCTCATTTCAATATTACGATCCTAGTTTTAAAAATCTCCGTTTAATTCCTTATGCAAGGCGCCTATGAAATCTTAAATTTGATGCTATTTTATCCTTTTATCCTTATTTTTAAGATTATTAGCTGATATGAAGGCGATCTTATCTATACATTCCCCTATTATTCTCCTATACTGTTAATAAGAAGATCGTTCGTCTTTCATCTATACAAAGGACAGTGATTTATATGGATAGCTATTCCATTAGAGCGCTCGCTTTTGCCGGTATTGCCTGCACTGGTGTGCTCTTGTTGCTTGCCATCTTAACAAGGATAACCAAAGGACTTTTTATTTCCCGTTTCCCGCATCAATTTATTCAAGACAGTACTGATCCAAGATATGAGTTAGAACGTCAAGCCGGCAAAACGTTCAGTATGTTTATTTTTAAGTATGTCCCACCCTTTTTTATTGGATTTCTACTTATTTTGCTGCTGACTTACCTGCACTAGCTAAAACTTTTCATCGAGGAGTGAATCTCATGTTCCATGTCATGCTTATTTTGTTGCCACTGATCTTTTTGGCAATTGTTGCTTCATTTATCTTATTTGGGGTTACAGCGGTTGTCTTAAGTATCTTTGGCGGAAGTGCTGCCATGATGATCAAAAACAAAACAGCTAAATATTTGCTGCTGATAAGCTTTCTGATTTTATTCCTCGTTGGTGTTCAGTGTTTGTATCCTTTTGCAGGTGCCTATCTATCGATGGATATGGGGCTTATCCCTATTATCAGTACAAGCTTGTTCGGCTTGATTGTCTTACTATCCGTTGGTGCCATTAAGCTTTCCACAGCTGTCCCAAACAAAACTGGCAGAACTGTATTAATGATCTTGTTTGGCTTCTTTGCTGCCATTGCTCTCGTATTAGCCTTATTTATGCTTTCACTTAGATGATATTCTGTAACAGATACTCTCTAAAGTTATCCACAACCGTATATTGATGAGGCATGTTGATAGCTTAGAAACGCTTATGTGTCAGCCATCCACAGGTTTTCCACCGTTTGTGGATAACCTGTGGATAGTTTGTGGGAAAACCTGCCATATATCCACATAAACAGTCTGTTTTTTGTCATCTACATGTGTAAAAGTAAAAAAAGCTCTAGTTAACTTACACGTTTAGTGGATACATTCCAACAATCGAGCTTGTCCACAACTATTTTTTTCATTAAAAACGAGCAAGGCTGTTCGTATTTTTTTCAACCTTTTTATGTTATATTGTGAGTCACCAAATTACGAAATGAGGTTTCCAGAATGCCTATCTTCGCAATCTTTATTGATCTGATTACTGCAGCAGCTTATTTTCTGCAGCTGCGTCTGCCCTTCAAGGGTGTCTACTTGTTGGGGATTGTCTTTCAGGTGCTCTTTACCCTGATTCTGTTGGTCATGAGCTTCAGCTATCCAAAAAAACAAGCTGACAAAATCCAATTAAATCCCTCTTATCGCTATCTTACAATTCGCTATGCCTTAATCCTTTTTTCGGCCATTATAAATGGCGTAGTGCTTTTTCTCTATGTACTTAACTTTATTGGTACTAACGATCTGATTTTTTCGCAGTTTTGACTGCCTTAAAAACCAAGGCATCTTTTATTGGAGGATGAAGGAGTTATGACTTTCTTTATTGGCAAATATAAAACCAGTTTAGCGCTAATTACACTTAGTGCACTGATTCTTGCAGGCATTTTTTGGTGGTTCTTACCTGCCGCAGTGCCTATGCAATGGGCTGCAGACGGTTCTGTCAACTATACACTTTCGAAAAATCTTGCCGTTTTGATTTTGCCACTGCTACCATTAATTATAGGCCTGCAAGGCTGGCACAAGACGGACTACAAATTTCTTCTTTATGCAGGAATTGCCTTGCTGGGTATTAGCGGCATTTTTCTAATGATCATCGTAAGCTCTTGAAACCAATAAAAACGACCTTTGCTTTTCCAACTAAGAAAAGCAAGGGTCGTTTCAGTTTACTACTTGTTCTTTTACATATTCTGCATACAGTGGATGAGTTGCCATTAATTCGCTGTGAGTACCATGTCCGGTAACTGTCCCCTTTTCAATGAAGTAAATATGATCTGCATCAACGATCGTAGATAGACGATGAGCAATCACTAAGGTTGTTCGACCTTCCATCAACTGTTCCAGTGCTCGCTGTACCTTTTCCTCAGATTGTGAATCTAGACTGGCTGTAGCTTCATCCAGCATTAAAACGTTCGGATCACGCAGAAAAGCTCGAGCAATGGCAATTCGCTGCTTTTGCCCACCAGATAATTTGACGCCCCGCTCTCCTAGCTCAGTTTCTAATTGTTCTGGAAACTCCCGGACAAATTGATCCGCATAGGCTAAAGATAATCCATGCCATAATTCATCGTCGGTCAAAGTTCGCTCCAAGCCATACTGCAGGTTTTCACGAATGCTGCCGGCAAAAACGGCACTATCCTGAGAAACATAACCAATTTGGGAACGCCAATGAGTCAAATCCAGCTCTTGGATATCTTGACCATCAATCAAAACTTGTCCGCTAGTTGGTTGATAAAACCGTTCCAGCAAAGCGAAGATAGTAGATTTTCCGCCGCCGCTTGGACCAGCAAAGGCAATTACCGTATTGGGTTTGGCCTCAAAGGAGACATTGGATAATACTGAACGGTCTGCTGTATATCCAAAGGACAGATTTTCAGCCGCAATCGTTTTTCCAGCAACAACAATTTCTTTGCCTTCACCAATGGGTTCAACGGATGTTTCCAAGATTTGTTCAATCCGCTCAGTTGCGCCCATCGCTTTTTGTACTTGTGAAAAGAAGGTAGCAAATGTCGCTGCCGGCATGATAATGTTAAACAAATACAATAGAAAAGCTACTAATTCGCCGCTGCTTAAGGTGCCTGCCTGTACTCGAACTGCGCCGTAACCAAGAATACCGACGAATAAACCTAACATGGCTGTCATCATAATGGGCTGCAATACAGCCTCTACCTTGGCATCTTTTACTCCTAAACGAAAAATGCGATTAATAAATTCGCCACCGCTGCGTTTTTCAAACTCTTCTCCATTACTAGCTTTAATTAAACGAATTTCTGACAGCTTTTCGCTGGCTTCTGCATTAAAATCGGCGGTTGCTGCTTGCAGCTGTTTCCCGATTTTCATCATGATTCGGCCAATCGGCAGCATAATCAAAACCATTACTGGAACGGCTAAAAACATTAATGCCGCCATTTTCCAGTCCATCACAAATAAAATAATCATAGAACCGACTAATTGAATCGCTCCAGTGATAAAGTTAGGAAACTGAGAAGTTACCAATTCCTTAATCACAGAAGTATCATTCACTAATCGCGAACTGCTCTCCCCAGATTTGTGGTCATCAAAATAACCCACTGGCAGAGTTAATAAATGTCCCCATAATCTCTCCCGCAGAGTCTTCACGGCACTTTCACCAACATAGCGCAATAAAAATCCGCCAATTGTACCAAAACCCAATTGGGCGACAAAAGCCAAAATTAAAACAATCAGCATTCGACTGTCGATTCGTGCCAGTTCACTAGTATCAATCAAGCCCTTAGTCAGCTGCGGTACAATCAAACTGGCGCCGCTTGTAACCAGACTCAGGCCAATGCCTAAGAAGAATAAAAACTTCTTAGGACTGACACTGTTGATTAACCGTATAAAATCTTTTAATTTAAAGGCGGACTTATCCGTCACTTCACTTACCTCTTCGATTCTTCGTTCCATCTTGAATCCTCCTCCTCTGAAGCACTAATCAGAAGTCTTCTTTATTAAAAATCTTTCCATTCGTCGTTTTCATCGGTACGAGGGTCTTCGTCAAAAGGTCGCGATCCCCGAGGTCCACCGCCAAAGCTTCCCCAGAAATCTTGTGAAAAATCAGGCTTGCCGCCTCTTGGGAAGCCATTTGGGAATGGGCCACCACGACGACCACCACCGAACGGATCATTCCGCATTTCCTTCCGCATCTTATCTCGGAATTTACGACGATCATCACGGGAAAGGTTCCGCCAGTCACCATCAAAATCACCAAACTGCTCCCGAAAATCTTGCATCTGACGTAAACGATCCATCGGGTCAACGAAACGTTCGGCTTGTTCTTGGAATTTGTCATCCCAGCCAGCAGCAATCTTTTCCAAATATTTACTAAACTGCTGCTTTTCCTCTTCAGTCAGGCCAGCAAAGAAATCTTCACTTTGGCTATTGCCATTACCCGTTACACTGGCAATCTTTTTACGTCCTTGATCTGTTAGAAATACCCGCTTCAAACGACGATCTTGTTCTTCTTCCTTGCGAATAACATCACCGTTGTTTTCCATTTTCTTTAACAATTCAGCCAGCGAACTAGGTCGCAAATCCAAAATTTCCGCCAATTGGCTTTGGATTAACCCATCTTCTTTTTCTAAAATCGCTAGAACGCGTAATTGTCCTGTTAATCGTTGCTTCTTTTGACTCATAAATGCATTGCTGGCTACACTGATAAACCTCAGCTGCTTCATTAAGCTATCTGTAAATTGACTCATCATCATTTCCTCTTTCCTTTTAATTCGGTACCTAACTATCTGACGAGGCTTATTATAGTTCGGTACCTAACAGTTGTCAACTACTTTCTTTCGTTAAAGTAAAATATTCAATAAATATTGGATTCCTTGCTATAATGAGGGGACTTGTTTTCCTGCTTCTAGTAGAATATAGGGTGGATTTACGACAATTGGAGATGTTTGAATGGTTTATGTAAAAAATAGTTTTCTGCATTTATTTCGCTTTTTACGCAGCACGATGGCTTATTTTCGAGATGTTTTGCTGCTGCATGGGTTTATGTTGTTTGTGCTGCTGCCTTTTTTGACCAGTCTGATTAAATTTATTTTAAGGCGCGGCCACATTGCTTATTTATCCTATGATTCGCTGGGGATTATTTTGCGAAATCATCCAGGTGTACTGGTTTCGTTGATTGCTGTATTGCTGGCAATTCTGGTGGGAGTCTTTTTTGAATTCACCTTCCTGCTGATTAGCGTCTACTTCATTAAAAAGAAAGAACCGATTTCTCTTCGACAGCTTTTAACAGGCACCTTGATTCAGTTAAAAAAAATCAGGCCTTCTACTATTTTGTTTTTCTTAGTGTATTTTCTATTGATTCTGCCCTTTGGCGGTTTGAATTTCAACTCAGACCTGTTGGCAAAGGTGAAGATTCCCGCCTTCATTTTGGATTATATTTTCGCCAATCGGGTAATAATCGTTGCTTCAGTCATAGTGGCTTACTTAATTTTGATCTATCTCTCGATTCGCTTGATTTTCGCTCTCCCAGAAATGATTCTGCGAGACCGTCGCTTTAAACAAGCCGTTAAAGAGAGCTGGCAGGCTACAAAGGGCTGGAATTTCCTGCGGATTTTTGGTCAGTTTTTTCTGATTAGTGCAGCGGTGGTGTTCCTGGCTTCTCTTAGCTATGGGGCTGTCTTTTTAGGCCTCAGTCTGATTGAGATGAACCTGCCTGAGTATGCATTGCCAAGTGCAGTAGTAGCAATGACCTTGATGCAGTTTATTTTTCTAGCTAACATTGTACTTTCGACAGTGGGGATTTTTTACATTACGATTGCTTATATGGATGATAATCATTTGCTAAACTCACTGCCTGACTGGTTTCAACCAGACGAGCCTAAAGGAACTTGGTCCTTTGGAAAAATTACGTTGTTTATCGTAGTCGCCATCCTCTTTGGAATTGGGGTCGGTACCTACAATACTAATTATCTCAGCAATTATTCGCTAAAGGCACCGCAAACCGTTTCTCATCGTGGTGTTTCAGCGGGTAATGGTGTACAAAATAGTCTAGCCGCCCTGCACAAAACGACTAAGCTGCATCCATCTTATGTTGAGATGGATGTTCAGGAAACCAAGGATAAACAGTTTGTAGTGATGCATGATTTTAACCTAAAGGCTTTGACGGGCGTCAATAAACGGCCAAATCAGCTGACTTTAGCTGAGCTGGAAAAATTGCGGGTCAAAGACAACGGTCAAAGCGAATCAGTGGTTTCCTTCGATAATTATATGGCAGCGGCTGAAGAGCTGAAACAGCCGTTAATGATCGAGATCAAAGCGACACCTCAAGATAGTCCTGATATGATTGATCGATTTATTGAAAAGTATAAGCAAGCAATTTTAGATCAGCACTCAATTTTGCAGACACTGGATTTTGATGTTGCCACTCAACTGAAAGAAAAGGCGCCAGAATTTTATGTTGGCTATATCATGCCTTTTAATATTGTCGGACCACCCGTTTCCAAGGTAGATTTTTTCACGATGGAATACACTACCTTGAATCGCAACTTTATTGATGCTGCTCACGATGACGGTAAGGCTGTTTTTGCTTGGACAGTAAACGATGAAGACACGATGACTCGAATGATGTTTTACGGGGTGGATGGTATTGTCACCGATGATTTGGGACTGCTGCAGCAAACCATCAAAACTGATTTAAAGGCACCAACCTATGCCGATAAGTTGTTCTATTTTGTTACTGGCATTGGATAAAAAAAGCTCAGACGTTGTTTTCGCAGAAACAATGCCTGAGCTTTTCGTATTATTGAAGGGCTAACGGATAAATTATCCCCTCTGCTGCTCCTAATTCACCGGTAATTATCAGCTCACGCTGGCTGCCATAAACAAAATAGCGTGAGGTGAAAACTAAACGGCCACCGTTAATAAAAATCTCAATCATTGAACCATCTAAATAAATTGTCAGATCAGTGAGCGTCCCTTGATAAAAACCAAAACGCTGCTCCATTTGACCCGTTTCCCAATTCTTTCGTTCAATGATTATCTCCTGTTCTTTATATCGATGCTTCAAATAGAAAGCATCAGAGATATTTATGACAAAATCTTTGGTGTGCTGGCTGAACGTTACAACCAGCTCTGCATACGCATGTGCCATAGTTTTTCTATACTCTTTGGCCATGTCTAGACTAAACGTACTTTGTTCCTCGTTAACCCGCAGTTGCTTTAGTTCGACTGCCGGTTTTTGAATCAACTGGTCCTCAATTAGCGCCACCTCCCGAGGAATAGTCAACGCATGTACCCAGCCTTCTTTGATCGTTGGCAGACATTGCTCATTAGAAGCTGGCATGGCTGCAGCCCAGCCGTATAAAAGCGTCCGCTCCCCATCCCGAAAGGTTTGAGGTGCATAAAACTCAAAGCCATGATCCAACTCTTGAAAGCGACTGACGCTGACAAAATGATCAGTCTGACTAAATTTACCAACGAGATAACCTGTTTGATTGGTATTCAAAAATCGCTTCTCTTCTGCTGGTAAACCTTGCGGAGAAAAGAGAAAACAGTCCGACTCATTAAATTTCAACAAATCAGGACATTCCCACATATAGCCTAATTCAGGTTTGTCCTGCAGCAAGCTGCCGCAGCTTTCCCAATTCAGCAAATCCTCTGAACGATAAAGTAACGTATCCCCAGTTAATTCTTCTGTTTGTGCACCTAGAATCATCCAATAGCTGCCGTCTTCTTCCTGCCAGACTTTCGGATCTCGCACATGACGAGTATAACCGATGGGATGCTCAATCACTGGTCCCAGCTTTTCAAAGGTAATCCCGTCGCTGGAAACAGCAGCACATTGATAACTCTTGCGTTCTTCTTCGTTAACAATCACATTTCCTGTATAAAATAAATACAGCTTTCCATCTTTTACAATCCCACTGCCAGAATATACACCGTCTTTATCGTAATATTCTGAAGGAGCCAGAGCAATCGGCAGGCGTTTCCAATGAATCATATCCTCAGATACTACGTGGCCCCAACATTTATTTTTGTGCACCGTACCGAAGGGATTTAATTGATAGAAGACATGATAGCTGCCCTGAAATTTAACCAACCCATTAGGATCGTTCAACAGCCCTTCCTCAGGGGTAATATGGTACAGCAGAGGAAATTCAGAAGCTTTTACTTTTCCGTCTAACATAATGACTCCTTTGCAAGCAGCGTAAATTTTGCAGAAAAACGATGATCACTGGCATCCTTGCCGATAAACAGCTCAAATTCTCCAGCTTCACTTTCCCAACAATTGTTCTTAGTATAATAGTGCAGCATAGCAGGTGTAATCGTGAAGGTTACCGTTTTTTCCTCACCAGCTGCCAAAGCAATTTTTTGGAAATCCTTCAACTCCTTTACTGGTCGGACGGTTGAAGCAGCAATATCGTGAAGATATAGTTGAACAATTTCTTGACCTGCTTGCGAACCAGCATTTCTAACTTTAATTGCAGCGGTCAACGTTTCCTCTGGCATAATTTCAGTTTTATCCATTTGAAAATCTTGGTAAATAAATTCAGTGTAAGACAAGCCATAGCCAAAACAGTATAAGGGATCATTGCTTTCATCGATATATCGAGAAGCAAAACGATGGTTAGGATTGTTGGTATCGATTGAGCGACCAGTTGAATTTGTATTGTAGAACAATGGTATTTGTCCTACAGCCCGTGGAAAAGTCATGGATAGTTTCCCTGAAGGATTCACCTGACCACTCAAAATATTCGCAAGTGCCTTGCCGCCATTGGTTCCTGGATACCAAGTGTACAAAATCGCATCTACCTCGTCGGCTATTTCCGTCAACAATAAAGGACGTCCGGCATACACAACCAAAACAATTTTTTTGTTGAATTGCTTCATTTGTTTAATTAAGTTCAATTGACTTTTTGGCAAGGAAGGATCAACCCGCGAACCAGCTTCACCACTTTGATAAACCGATTCTCCTAGCGCTAAAACTAAAATATCCGCATTCTCCGCTACTGCCGCAGCTTCCTGAAGCAGCTCTTGATCACTTCGTTCATCAACAGTAATTATTTCCGAATACTTTCCGTACTTTTCAACGTCAACAGCTTCAATCGTTCGAGCACCCGCTGCCGTTTGAATTTCCCAATCCAGCTCATTTTCTAAAGCCTTCATTCCTTCCGCTAATGTGACTGTATCCTTGGCATCACCAGTTATTGCCCAGAATCCTAATGCGGAGGGCTCCTCGCTGTAAGGACCGATTAATCCTATGCGCTGCCCCTTTTTCAACGGCAGGACTCCATCATTTTTCAACAAAACAGTGGATTCCTCTGCCAATCTTTGGGAAAGCTTTCGATGTTCTTCTGAAAGAATCGAGCTTGGTTGTTTATCATCTTTCAAGCCTCGATAGGGATCTTCGAATAATCCTAACTCGTTCTTAAGTGTAAGGACTCGCAGAGCTGCTTCATCCAATAGTTCCATGATTGAGCCATCGGATTTTGCCAGATCAGCTAAATGGTTGGCATAGACGGATGTTTTCATGTCAATATCTAAAGTACTTTCTATAGCCCTCTTAGCAGATTCTCGATCATTAGCCGTGTACCCATGGTTTTTTAATTCCTCTACCGCAGCATAATCAGCGATTAACACGCCCGAAAAATCAAATTCCTTACGTAAAATCTCCCGATTCAACCATTGATTTCCAGTACAAGGAACCCCGTTTAACGTATTAAAAGCTGTCATTACCAATTTCACTCCAGCATCAATAGCCGCTTGGTAGCTAGGCAAATAGTAATTGCGCAACGAATCATCTGAAAGCTCCACAGCCCCATATTCAATTCCGGCACGAGGTGCACCATAAGCGGCAAAATGCTTCACACAAGCGGCCAGTTTGTTTTTGGGAATACTCGGTGCCTTTCCTTGGATACCTTCAACCATCGTTTGGCTGTAACGCTGTGCCACTAAAGTATCCTCACCAGGAGATTCCATCACCCGGCCCCAGCGTGGATCCCGCACCACATCAACCATCGGAGCAAAGGTTACATGAATTCCAGCTTCGTAACATTCCTTAGCAATTACTTCTGCACTGGCCTTAATTAAATCAAAATTCCAGCTGCAGGTTTGAGCTAATGGAATCGGGAAGATCGTTTTGTAGCCATAGATAATATCCGCCATGAATAATAAAGGAATTTTGTGCGCTGACTGCGCCAAGTACTTCTCCTGTATAGCCATGATTTCCTGTGGATTAACAATATTTAAAATCGATCCAGTATCGCCTAATTGATATTTTTCACTGTCTAGACCCAATTTTTTCATAGGACCCGTGACAATGATTTCTTCACTAGTATTAAAGAAATCCCCAGTCAGCTGCACTAGCTGACCAACTTTTTCTTCAATTGACAGACTAGCTGCCAAAGCTTTTAGTTCTTTACTATCCATTCATTTCCATCCCATCGTCTTTGTAACCGAACATCCAGGTTAGAGCAAAGGCTACACCAAAGCCAACGGCACATACCAACAGATACAACGGCATTTGATTGTTTAAATAAAGCAGCATGCCAGGAATAACCGTAATCGACATCCCAGTTGCTTTAACTGAGAACAGGCTGGCAATAAATCCGCCGGCTGCTCCACCAATACATCCCATAACAAACGGCTTTATAAAACGAATGTTAATTCCAAAAATCGCTGGTTCAGTAATTCCTAGCAACGCCGAAACAGTTGAAGGAAAGGCAATCGATTTGGTTTTCAAGTTCTTCGTTTTCATTCCCACCGCGAAAGCTGCTCCTGCTTGGGCCGCGATTGACGCAGAGCTGATTGGATTAACCAAATTCCAGCCATTATCCGCCAGCATTTGAATTTCAATTAAGTTCAAGGCATGGTGCAGACCCGTGACAACTATAATTTGGTTGATTCCGCCGTAAATTAAGCCGCCTAAACCAAATGGCAGATTCAATAAAAGCTCAACTAAAGTTAATAACCACATTTCAACCTGATGGAAAATCGGTCCTACGATAAACAATGCAATCAACAGCATCAACAGTAAACTTAGAAAAGGTGTCACAATTAAATCCAAGACTTCTGGTACAATTTTACGAATCCGTTTTTCAATTGTCGAACCAACAAAGCCCATAATAAAAGCTGGTAAAACTGAGCCTTGGTAGCCGGCTACCTTAATAACACCAAAAAATAGTAACGGATCGGCATTTCCTTGAGCCACGTCCCAAGATGTCGGCAGTGAAGGACTTACCAGCATTAATCCCAGCAAAATTCCCAATAGCGGTGAACCACCAAACACGCGAAAAGCCGACCAGCAGACTAGCACTGGCAAGAAACCAAAGGCTGTATCCGTTAAGACTTGCGTCAGGGTTAAAAAGTTGGTTGAGATGCTCTCACTAGTCATCCCGAAAAATTGCAAAATCGCTTCCTGAGTCAAAATCCCTCTAAGTCCCATGAATAGCCCGGTTGCTACTAAAGCAGGAATGATCGGCACAAATACATCACCGAATACACGAATCACCCGTTTAAAAGGATTGTCCTCTTCCTGAGAAGCAATTTCTTTTAATTCGGATTTAGAAGTTGCGGAAACGCCTAATGATTCAATCGCTTCGTATACTCGGTTAACAGTCCCGGTTCCGAAGATAATTTGGTACTGACCAGAGGTAAAAAAATGTCCTTTGGCTTTATCAATCGTGTCTACTTTTTCATCATCAATAGCTTCTCGATCCTTCACAATAAGTCTTAAACGTGTGGCACAATGCGCCATGGAAATAATGTTTTCCTGTCCACCAACTGCATCAATTACCGCTTTTCCAATCTTTTCATATTCCTGTGTCATCTGATTCAACTCCGTTTATTTGATACTCTAACTATATAATGATGGCGTTTTCTTAAACAGTTGGTAATTTATCTACTTTCGGTCATTTTTTGACATTTTGTATTTTATCGGACTAATTCCCATAATCTTTTTAAAGTATTCCCTCATTGATTTCTCGTTAGGAAACCCTGATTTCAGCGCAATTTCTTCTAAGCTTTCATTGGTAGTCTCAATCATTTTCAGTGCCAGCTCCAAACACAAGCTTTTTTTATACTCGTAAAATGTCAATCCGGTATTTTTATGGAACATTCGTGACAAATAATGCATCGAATAACCGCTCAACTGTGACAGCTCATCCAAGCTAATGTTTTTATGGAAATTGTTGCGTACTAAGTTAATAACCTTAGTAATTTTTGCATTTTGAGCGAATTGCTTTTGATCGCCTTTTCCTAGATCTTCACTAAACTCTGTCAAAAATAGATATTCCAATTCTAAAACGAGACTTTGCTGTAAATATTTTTGGAATCGTTCATGACTTTGACTTTGCTGATAGATTTGATTGATCAGGTCAATGCATCTTTGATAGGTCTTCGTGGGCTTTTCGGCTTTAGGAATCTTGACCTGAACCTGTTCCTTTTTAAAAACTTCATCTGATAAATAAAGAACGACAACTTCACTGCTGCTTAAACTTTGGGTTGCATGAGGAACCAGACTATTTAAGCAGAAAAATTCTCCCTGATTCAGCACTACTTGATTTCCGTCAATCCAAATCTTCAAATTTCCTTTAATACAATACAAAATTTCGACTTCCTTATGAAAATGCATTGGGATGATTCGCGCCGTATCGCGAGATAAAAATTTGAAGATATAGCTATCTGTTTCATGATCCAATTGAATATTTTCATATTCCTCATGCATTTCTGCCACCTCTTTTGCTGATTTTTTTCATTATACCTCATTTAAAATAGTTGCAGATGGTGATTCTTTATGACACAAACCAGGCGAACAATCTAAAGACTGCTACATATTAGACTATAAAACTCTATACCTGTCGACTTTTGTTGTTGATCTAACTTTTTTAATCTTCAATTTGAAGATAAAAAAGACAAACCACCTTATTTTTTTAATAGAAGGTGATTTGTCTGTTCAATTATTTTTTTATAGGAATATAAATTTCCGTCAAAAGCTCTGTATCTGGTCGTTCGTTATCATTCAAGTAGTGGTAATAAATACCGCCACCCTGCTGGTAGCCATTAGCCGGTATCCAGTTCAGCAGCTCTTCCATCACTGGATCTGACTGCTCATAAGGACCTAAATCTATGGCCGTAACAACGGTACACGCCGGTAAAGTTACAGCATTGATTGTTTCAGTTTCCCTAATCGTCTCAGCGACTTGAAAACCAATCTCCACATCCAATGCTTCTAAATCAACATTATGAAAGCAAACAATCGGTCCACTACTAGGAAAGCTGTCAGCTTTTTTAAGTACTTGTGATATCTTTGTAACGGCTTCTCCGACAAACTCCGAATATTCCTCAAAGAAATGAATCGTTCTACGGAGCGTAAGCAATTGTATTTCCGGTAGCTTTTTCTCCAAAATTTGGCTGATTCTAGTCATTGCTTCTCCTCCATTCTATTGGATGCTTTGGTTCACGGCGCAGCGTGATCAGCTTCCATGCATCTTCTAGGACTTCCTTCTGCTTGATCTCCAGCATCAGCCATTTCTGACCTTGCCCTATTTTAGCTTTTGCAAATACTTGTTGGACGTAAGGGGATAGTAATGGCATGAGTTCTTCTGCTGCAGCCATTTCCTTCTTTCCAACCACGACTAACAAAATAAAGTAGCCCTCCATCGGATAAAGGGTGCATAACGACTTACCTGCTTTGGCATATTTTATATTCCAACCGGCCTGCATCGAACAACCACTGTAGCTGTATTTAGGCTTGGCTTCGTAGGCTTGTTGAAGATACTGATTACATACATCCCAAAGAGGATTAGCAATAAAGGTCGCTATTTGCTGTTCCGTCGGCTGGACTTCAGCTGGAAAACAATCCTTCCAAATCATTTCATCACCTGCTTTTTTCTTTTATCATACCCAATCCTCTAACCCTCGGCTTGCACTCCAATGCTCTTTTCGAAAAAAAAAGACCTAGCATTTTTTGCTAAATCTTCTCTTAAAACTTAACGGTACTCATTTTTGAAGAAAATAGCGGATATTTGCAACAAACACGTCTTTATTTGCAACAAAACAAATAGTACTATTGCTAGATAAGATATTCTTGCTATGCTTATCTCAGAAGGAGGCTATATGAAACTCAACATTATCTGGAATAAACAAAAAGAAAAAGATTGCATCGACATTATTAGTCATCCCATCAATCAAAAGCTCGTGACCAGCTGGCAAAATCAGTGGCAGCAGACAACTACTCTGCAAGCCATTCAACCAACTAATCAACGCACGTTGCTAGTTGCTCTGACAGAGATAGAAGCCATTGAAACAATGGGTCATATGAGTAAAATTCGGCTGCTATCTGGCAATGACTTATGGCTGCAAAAGAAGTTAAAAGAGCTAACTTATTTGGAATCATCTGGTTTTTATCGCATTAATAATTCAACTATCTTAAATATTCAACAAATCTCGGCGTTCTCGGCTGGTCAACATGCTCGCTTAGAAGTATTTACTAAAAATCACCAGCGCTATATCGTTAGTCGCCACTATGCTAAACAAATTAAGGAGCACTTACAATGATGAGACATTTAAAGAATAATTTTATGCAAGCTGCTTTTGGCAGTACCGTTTGGGTCGCGTTGCTTACCTTGCTTTTTACAAATCAAACCACTGTGCCAGTTTCCTTTATTTGGCGTTTGCTAGCTATCGGCAGTCTGCTAGGTTTGGTTTTTGGTGTCATTTATCCTTACCTATGGGAATACTCCGTGTTTAAAGCTCGCGTAAATATTTTACTCAGTACTCTCTTTAATACACTTTGTGGTTTTGCAGTTATTGCTCTTTATTCTGCCGAATTATTTAGTCGGATCCAGCCATTTTTTCTACCTATCCTGTTGATTACCTTGATTGGTCATTTAATTGGCTTCTATTTTTATTCAAACTATACGAACCGTAAACTAGCAGCTGCATTAAATAAAGCAAAAAAATAGACTCTTTTCTGTATATCAGAAGGAGTCTATTCCTTAAATCTTCTCAACTAACAATCAGCGGTATTAGAAAAACAATTCCTGTTCCTAAAAGCCAGCCGCCTAGAACATCAGTAAAATAGTGGACACCTAGATACACTCGACTGAAACCAATTAGAAAACAGATCAGGAGGGCTGGGATAATCCACCACCAAGAAATACTCAGATACAAAAAGCTGTTTAAAAATATGCCCAAATACAAGGCGGCGGCTGTAGAAGAATGACCACTTGGAAAGCTGTGATCTAATTCTTCTACCAAGCGGTCACCTTTAGGACGTTCACGTTTAAATATTCGTTTAATTATATAAGTAAGTCCTGTGGTAGCCATTACATTTATTCCGACGTTTAACGCGATGGCTGTACGAGTCGTAGGAAACAGAACCAGCAGTAAACATATTAGAATAGTCGGCACCGCTTTTCCCAGCTTGGTAAAAAAAAGGAATATGCTAGTCCATCCATCTCGTCGCTGAGCAATCACTTGTTTAGCCAATGAAGCATCTACTGATTGCATCCTTTTGCTTTGAACTAAGATCAGCACAAGAAAAAATGCTATAAATGAGCTAAGCGCTATCCACATCATGTCTGTCTCCTCCTATCTTATTCTTCTCCTTCATCTTACCACAAAAGAAGCAACCCTCTTTGATACTAAGCCTAAAAAAATTTTGTTATTGAATACCTGCCTATTCTCCCGAATTGCTTAAAATAAGCAAATAAACTAAAATCATTTATTCTTTGTTAAATTATCGAATATCCGGAAATTTTTCTTTCTCCTTCCTGAAGAAGAAAAATCCTTGTACTGCAAGGGTTATTCTCCCTTTAAAAAAGACGTTTTGCTGATAAAAGCTCATTTTTAAACAATCTAAAAAAATTGAAAAGTCCACTTATTTTTCAATCATTTTTAAGAAATAGTTGGTAATTATTGATCGCATTTAGGAATTGATCTTTTATGAAATAATTGTTAGATTTATAATGATAAAAGAAATATCTTTAGGAGGTAATGACAATGAGTTATACTTTAAACGTATATCACTTGCTGCTAGAAAGCGTTATTTTAAGTATTGATTCTGTCGTTGAAGAACCCACTACAGTAACTTTCCAGTCAAGTGAAGAAGCTGCTCATTATTTGAACAACACATTGCCCTCCTTACTTAAACAGCTTGAAAAAGAGAGTGCTGACAATCTGAAAATCGCAGTGAGGATGCATCTCGACCAAATAGAACAAGTCTTAAAATAAGTCAGCCTCAACTTTGTAGCAGAAAAGCATGGATCTTCTTTTCTTAGATAGTCTCTTCAAAAGATACAGCCAATCGTTGTATCTTTTTTTCTGGAAACAAGCAGCACTAATTCATATAATCCTTGCGACGCAATAAAATGATACCGATTATAGTGACAATTAATGCCAACAAAACGACCCCTAATGAGCCTAGAATCGAATCCTTCCATAATAAACCGCCCGTATTAATGCCCCATAAGCTGAAAATAAGTGTTGGAATGGAAATAATCAATGCCGCCGAATCCAAATACTTCATCAGATGATTCAAGGTATTGTCCATTAAGGCAGAAACCATGCCGCTGGTTGAATCTACTAGTCCACGATATAAATGAATCAGCTTTTCCACCCGTCGACAGCTGATACGGACATCATTTAGCACATCCTTTGAGATTTTAGCGACAATTTGTTCATTTTCTATAATTTGATCTGTCGTTTGCTTCTGATCATCTAGGGTATGTTCCAAATAGACTAGATTCTTTTCGATATCCCGCAGCAAGATTAAATTATCCTTTTCAGTACTGTTTTTAGCTGCGTCATTCACTTCATCAATCATCCGCTTTTGCTTATTCAACGCCAATAAATAATTGTGATACGTATAAAGAATATAGAAAATAATGAATTGATCTACTTCACCTTCACATTCCTCAAACATCTGCTGGATCTTTAACAGCTCATAAGCCCCAGAAGCTACCGTAATCACTAACTCCTCAGTAAACAGGAAAGAAATCGGCTGCAAGGCTCCCTCCACTGAGTCAGTCACATCCTGCTCTACCTGATAGCTGATTAAAACAAGACTGACACACGCGCCTAATTCCTTTGAGGAGAGCTTTTCGATGCGCGAAACTTCTTCTGTAAAAGAATGCAAGGTAAAGATATCTTTGGGCAAATCAAACTGGGCCGTATACTGTTGAATCTCCTCTTCTGTCGGGGCAGTAATCGACAGCCACCTTCGCGACTTCTCTCCACTTGTGATCGTTGTTTTTTCTAACATGATTGTACTCCTTTACACTTCACTGATATAAACTTATTATACGTCACAAGTACTCAAATCATTGGTTTCAAGGCTTTCACGTTTAGACAAAAAGAGCCGATAGAGCTATCCCCATCGGCTGGATTATTCGTTTATAAAAAATCTTTGCGAATCGGTGTAAATGTGTCAATTAGTTCTGAATCTGGCTCCAAAGGAATACAACCATGGCGAACATCCGCATCAAAGCGCAGAAAATCTCCTGGTCCTACTATATATACTCGTTCCTCTTCGAAAAACTTGAACTTGCCTTTTACAATATAGGTCACTTGTTCTTCAGGATGGCTGTGCAAGGTTGTCTCTTTACCACTCTCCTTAAAACGAACGCGAACAGCCATCATTTTCTCACTATGAGTAACGATACAGCGTTCGGTATTGTCATCGACCTTTTGAAATATCTGGTCTTTTTGATAACTGATCATAAGCTTCCTCCTACTAATTTATAATGCTTCCGCTGCAACTCGCAGCTGTTTGACAGTCTGGGAAACATCCTCGGCTTTCATAATCTCGCTCACTACTGATACTCCTGCAATTCCTGAATCTGCCAAAGTAAGAATATTGTCCTGCTTAATTCCACCAATTGCTACTACCGGAAGCTCCACTGATTTCGTAATAGCCTTCAGCACGGTTATTGGTGTAAGCTGAGAATCCTTCGTTTGGGTGGGGAAAATCGCCCCAACCCCTAAGTAATCAGCTCCCTCTGTTTGAGCTTCTAAGCTCCGTGCTAGTGATTTAGCCGACACCCCTAGGATTTTATTCGCTCCCAATAAACGTCTAGCTACCGACACGGGAAGCTCATCATCGCCGATATGAAGTCCTGCGGCATCAACTGCTAAGCAAATGTCCAGTCGGTCATTAATAATCAACGGAATATGATAGCGATCCGTAACCTCTTTTACTTTTAAAGCCAATTGATAAAACTGATTAGTCGATAATTCTTTTTCCCGCAGCTGGACTAATGTAACTCCATGTTGGCAGGCCTGCTCAATAATGGTTAAAAATTGTTCCTCTGTGAAATCATAACGCCCCGTAACTAAATAAAGTGTCAGTAATTCTTTTTTCATATCAACATTCCCTTCACTTGTTTATACCAGTCTCGATTCATTAAGATCGACAATTGGTTCAATGTTGCCTGACGAAAATCAGCTAAACCTTCTGGTACCAGCTCCTTCGCTTTTTCCCCGCAGCAATTGAAATAGCTGACTGCAGCTGCAACCGCTGGAAAAGCTTCCACTCCTGTACCTAATAAAGCCGCAACCATGGCTCCAACTATATCACCAGTTCCAGTAAAACAATCCAGCTCTGCTACGCCGTTTTGCAGCAGACAGCGGGTATTTTGATTTACCACTACATCCACTGCCCCGGTAGCAAGAAATGTGGTGTGGGGGTACTCTTTAGCTAAGACCTCCAGCGCTGCCGTCAATTCTTTTAGTGCTGCTTCTGACTGATCCAGCGAGCTGCCATCAACTCCTCGACCGTGACTTTCTAACCGGCATAATGCGCGCATCTCTGAAATATTGCCTTTTACGACTTCAGGATGCTTTTTCATTAATTGTTGCGTCAGTTCCGCCCGTAAAGGACTGGCTGCTAAGCCAACCACATCGACCACAGTCGGCTTATGAGTCTCTTCAGCAAAACGACTGGCTTCCAAAATATTTGCCTCTCGCTGTGGTGAAATATGACCCAAATTTAACAGCAGACTGTCTGTTTGCTGGAAAAAAGCCGGAAATTCCCGAGCATCATCGGCCATTACTGGTTTGGCCCCAATATACAGCAGAGCATTCGCCATTGATTCACAGGTAATTTCATTGGTGATACATTGCACCAAAGGCGACGCTGACAAAGGAAACACGGCTTTTACTAGTTCAGATAATTCATTCATGATTGATCACTCCTTAAAAATAATTGCTGACACCGTTTAAATACCGGTACTCGAGATAAAAGCTTCCAGACAAAGTAAGCTACCACCGACCCAATCAAGGTCGCTCCAACAAATCTAGGCGTATAGATCAGCCAGTACATTCCTTGCTGACTGCCGGTAAACAAAACCATCACTGGATAGGAAAGTAGGGAACCAATAATTCCTGTTCCAATAATTTCTCCCAGCATGGCTCCATACAGGTTGCCAGTCGCTCGAAACAGTAATCCTGCCAAATAAGCACCAAAAACCGCACCAGTTAGTGCTAACGGGGGAATCCCCAGCAGCAGCATCCGGATAATGCCACAGCACAAGGCCATCAGGGTACCATATAAAGGACCTAACAGCCCTCCTGCCAGTATGTTCATCACACTAGACATCGGTGCCATGCCCTCTACCCGAAACAACGGCGACAAAACGACATCCAGTGCAATCATCATTGCCAGCAACATCATCTTTTGCAACTTCTCTCTTTGCAAACCTCCAACATCCTTTCCTTACTTCAAACAAAAAAGACCCCTCACTTAAATAGAAGCAAAAGGAGTCTTAAAAAAAGCCCGACCAAATAAATGGACGGGCGAGATCGATGGTTTTACGACATTTCCCTGCGCCAGTTCTAACTGTTTCAGGTTCCATGGGTATAATCTCAGCTCTAAAGCACCCCAAATGTTTCTATTTATGAAATTGTGATTAAAGTATAGCATACTTTTTCTCATCCTGACAGTTTTCTCAGCAGATTTCTACTAAAAGCTGTGCTATTCTAACAACTAGAAAGGGGATTTTTATGTACGAACCGACATTTTCTACCATTCACCACGTAGCGATCATCGTTTCTGACTATCAGAAAGCCCGCGACTTTTACGTGAATATCTTAAAACTTCCTATTATTAGAGAAAATTATCGCAAGGAACGTCAGGACTACAAACTGGACCTGCAGCTGACAAATGATATCGAACTAGAAATCTTCGCCTTACCCAATCCGCCAAAACGCCCTAGCTATCCTGAAGCCAGCGGATTGCGCCATCTAGCTTTCAAAACGGATGATATTGAAGCCACTATGACCTATTTAGAATCTCACGGCATCGCCTGTGAGCCTCTTCGAACAGATGATTTCACTGGAAAAAAAATGACCTTCTTTTTCGATCCTGACGGCTTGCCGCTAGAATTACACGAGTAAAGCCAGCAGAGTCTGCTGGCTTTACTTTTATAAACCTAATTCCTTTTTCAAGGATAGATCATTAACTAAATTCTGGATAACCACCAAAGCCTTGGGTGTCACATAAGGATCCATTACAATTACAGGGAAATCCTCAGGCAGCCCTTCGACAGAACCCGTAGTGATCAATCCATCATAATTTAACATTTCCTCGTACATGCCATGTTTACGATCCACTACGCTTTCAAAATACGAGATCGAAAAATTCCCGTGAACAATTCGTGTGATATGCTTAGCTATGAATGATTCTTCCGTTGGAGTCAAATCAGATAAGAGCAGCAGTTGAATAGTCTGATCCTGCTCGACTAACATTTGCAGGCTATCTACCTCAGCTGTAAGCAGCAGATAGATATAATTCATAATAAAATCTTCTTCACGGTACATGTCGTATTTATCTACAAAATCTTTCACGATCTTGGCCACTCGTTCAATCGGTTTTTCATACATAATAGCTGTCATTTCCAAAAAAGTGTCGCGGCTTCGTCGCAAAATAGAAACAAACGCGCCGTCTCGATCGTAAAGATAATGGTCATTATTCAGCACTGAAGTCATATCAATTAACTGCTGTTCTGACATTTTTCCGCCTACCAGACGATTAAATTCCTCCGCTAATTCATAATGCTTCGAGTACATCGTTTGGTAACGGTGATTATCGGACAAAGCTAAATTTCGATGCTGGTAGCTGAAAACAACTGCGTCCGCGTAGATTAACCACATTGCATCCCGCATAGTTTCATCCGTCAAGTGTATGCGGAACAGTTCATGAGCAGTTTTGCTTAATTCATCAAAATATTTTTTTTCTGGAATAATGAAGCCGTCTTTGCGCAGCTCAAATTTCGGATAATTGTGTCCATTTTTAATCCGCCAGAAACTGACATATATCGTGTAAATGAGACGTTTTTGGAAAATATATTTTTTGTACATCTCATTCTTCTCAATGAATTCAATCACAAATTGCTCAATGGAATTGAACTGATAATCCTTTAACATAGGCAAAATATTCTCGAAAGCATTTTGCTTCTCAATGAAATAACGATAATAAAAATGGCGGATAACGCTTTCTTTTCCTTCTATTCTTAAAGGTCGATACCGTAGCTCCATTCCAGCCTTTTCTAACGTATACTTCACTTTTTTTAAGTAGCGCTGCGTATTTGACACACTCAAGTATAGACGCTCAGCCAAAGAAGTAATACTATCGCATTCTTCATATAGCAGCTGTTCAATAATCTGAAATTCCTGCGAACTAATTAACGTATCTGCATATAAATTACCAATACTGACTCTGTCCTTCATCGTCAGACGATAAAGCCCTTTGTATTTATCTATATGAAAGTATCCCGTGCGCTCATTTATCAGTCTTACATCTTCTAATAATATTGGCAGTGAACATTCCAGCTCACTTAACAGCTGATCACTTGGCAGCCCATCCCTCTGATAATACAATAATTCAATCAATCTCAGCCTCCGCTTATTACTCGTACCAAGAATATCGCGAAAGTCCATTTTTATCTCCCCCTTTTCTAATTGTCCTTCAACTTGAGAGTATCAGGTTTTTTTATTTTTGTAAATTTGACTAGTAAAAAAAACCGTAATAATTCATCAAATCGCCATTTTCAGCTATTTTATTTCATTTAAAACATAAATAGTTCCACTTGAACACTGCTCCAATTATCTTATTACCCAGTGCTAAAAAAAAGCAGCAGAATGAGCTTGCTCGATAGTCGAAACCTCTTTTGACTATCAAAAATACTCTTTCTGCTGACTTTATTTATTATACTTTTGTTTGCTGTCTTTACTTTTTTCGATTGGGTACTTCACTGCATTTTTCTTTAGCTTCTCAGCAATAATTTCATCAATATCAAACCCTAAATTATCTGCCATCATATACGAATAAATCAACACATCTGCCAGCTCTTCCTTCAGACGTTCTGGATTTTCCCGAGCCTCTTCCGATGATTTCCATTGAAACAATTCCAATAGTTCCGCAGCCTCCAGCGAAATGGACAAAGCTAAATCCTTCTCATTATGAAATTGGCGCCAATTGCGTTCATCGCGGAATTGATTGATTTTCTCCATGCTAGTCATTCTGTATCCCCCTATTTCTCCCTCTGGTAGACAAAAGATCGTCACTAAGACTAATTTATCACAAATTCGGCGTTCTTTTGTATAGAAAGCTCATTAACTAGGTTTTGAATGACCACCAAATGATGCGGGGTAATATAGGAATCCAGCACAATTAACGGAAAATTTTCTGGCAGCCCCTCGACTGATCCAGTAGTAATTAAGCCGTCGTAGCACAGCATTGCTGCATACATCCCATTTTTCCCGTTGGCTACAAGCTCAAAATGATCAATTTTAAAATTTCCGTATATATTATCCTTAATATGCATTGCCAAAAACTCTTCCTCGGTTGGTGTTAAATCCGAAAGAAGCAATAAATGAATAACCTTCTCCTGTTCTACAAGCAGCTGAAACGTTTCGGGGATCGACGTAAGCAGCAGGTACATGTAGTTCTTTACAAAATCCTCCTCCTGATACAATTCATGCTTAGTAACAAAATTCTGCACAATTGCCCGTACTTTTTCAATTGCCGGCTTATACATGATCGAAGCCAGCTCAAGAAAAACATCCCGGCTCTTACTTAAAATATTGATGTATTTTCCGTTAGGCTCGTACAAGTAGCAGTCATTCAGTAGCACAGTCGTTAAGTAATTCACTTGCTCTTTGCTAAATTTTTTGCCAGTCAACTGATTGAAGGACTCTGCCAGTTCATTATGTATGGTGTACATTTTTAAATATCGCTGGTTCTTTTCCAAAGCTGATTTTTGCTGTTGCTCACTAACAACTAGCGAATTTGAGTATAACAGCCACAAGCAATCCTGCATGATTTCATTGGTTAGCTCCATATGAAACAATTCCTGCACGGTATTGCCAAAATCAGTACAAGTTTGTTTGCTGGGCAAAACAAGTCCATTATTATGCATTTCATCGATCGGATAGGGATGGTGATTCATTATCCGCCACAAGCTGATATATATCGTATAAACAATCCGTTTTTGGAAAATATACTTTTTCAAAAGCTGATTTCTCTCAATAAACTCCACCGCAAACTGCTCTATAGAAAGGAATTGATAGCTTTTTAAATCCGGCAGTACCTCCTCTACCGCTTTTTGCTTTTCGATAAAGTAGCAGTAGTAAAAATGCCGAACAACACTTTCTTTTCCTTCAATTCTTAACGGACGATAACACAAATGCAGACCTGCTTGTTTTAGGATTTTTTCAATTTTTTTCAGGTAACGCTGAGTATTTGAGACACTTAGGAATAGGCGTTCAGCCAACGTGATAAGATTGTCACACTCCTCATAAAGCAGCTGCTCAATAATCTGAAACTCAGGTGATTGATTCACTACATCTGAATAAATCTTTCCGATACTTACCTTTTCTTTTATCTGCAGACGATAAAACCCTTTGATTTTTTTTACAAAGAAATCTTCGTGCTGCTCATTTATCAATTTGACATCGTTCAACAATATGGGCAGCGAACAAGACAGTTCCACTAATAATTGATCGCTTGGTATGCCTTCACGCTTATAATATAGACGTTCAATCAACATCAACTTTCGCTTGCTGCTCGTACTAAGAATGCCGCGAAAGTCCATCGCACTCCCTCCCTTCATTTTCCTTTAGCACCTCCATTTTAACGAAACGAGCATTTTTCTGCTTTTTAAGCAATATCACTTTCCTGGTTATCGTAAGCTAATCAATCTAGCGGCAGACCAACGCCTATCGTCTTTAAATTTCAAAAAGTTGTTATGCACTAATTTTATTGAATTTTTTTAAATTTTATAAACATTCATAATTTAAATTTTTTATTAACTAAAAAACTGTCAGCTGATCCAATACGATTTTCAGCAAACAAGGGCAGCGACAACAGACGTCAACTAACTCTACCAAGCTTAGTTACTGGCAGATAAGATTGCAAAATCAAATGACCTGAGTAAATAGTCCCTCTTTTTTGTCCACAGAAAAAACACCTGTTGAAAACAATGGTTGATACTAAAACTAGTATCGCTTGTTCAACAAGTGTTTTATGGAGCTGCTTCTACATCAATTCTTCTAAAAACCAGCGGGTAGCTTCTTCTAGCGTTCCTTGATAATCTGTCATTAGATCCCTTAAAGGAACTGTTTCAATAAAAGCGCGTGGCAAAAATACTTCCAGCTGCAGCTCGTCTTCTCCTAGGTGAGCCTCCATCACCAGCTCATCATCGGTGGATTCTTCCAAACGATTGCTCAATTCCTCAAAAAATTTATCCGCTACTTCATCCGCAACCTCGCTAAAAACCTCGGCTAAAATCCCTTGAATTTGTTGAAAAGGAAAGTGCAGCAATTGCTCCAGCGTGGGTGACGACAATGGGTTCTCATAAGCCACATAGGCAAAATCGATAAAATCCTCGGTTTCACCAATACTTTCTAAAAGCTCGCGGCCTTGCTGGATCAATTGAACACTGGCATTTTCTAATTCCTGAAAGAGTTCTTCCCGTTCGTTTAAGCGAAAGGTTTTATTCACTTCAACTGTTAATAATTCTCCCAATAATGACAGACTAGCCCTTTGGAAGGTCAAAGTGGGGGTTTCCTGAACGTATAGTTGGATCGTAGTCATTCATTTTCCTCCTGATTGAACCAAGAGAAATCATCCGGTGTTTCACCATCATAGTAACGAAGAAAATCCTTGGCACTTAGCAGCGTTTCTTCTTCCTCAACCTCGGCCTCCTCCAGCTGTTCTTCGCGGTATGTCTGGTATTTTTCCACCAATTGCCGATACAGCTCTTTTCTCGACTGACCTTCACCTGTAATAAAAGGCAGCTCCTTCAAGTAACCCGAATAGACCGGCCGTTCTGAGGCCCATTCAATGGGTAGTTCGATCACGGATAAATGAAGCTCCTGGAAAATTTCTTCGTACATTTATACTTCCTCCCGTTCTTGGCAATATATACGGTACAAACGAGGGGTCATCCCCACCGCTTGCTTGAACTTTTTATAAAAAAAGGCTTTGTCCTTATAGCCTAGATGCTCCACAATTTCTTGCACCGATAAGTTGGTTTGCGCCAGGTTTTTCTGTGCCAATAAAATCCTTTTTTGCAAAACAATTTCCGTAAAGGTTTGACCTGTTTTTTCCTTTAATAACGCCGATAAGTAATTGGGATGGAAGTGGAAATAGCTCGCGGTTTCCTCTAATTTCACCACTCGTATCATCGTATCGATGTAGGCCAGTACCTCTTCAATCAGCTGGTCATTGGCAACGTGATGGTCCTTTTCAACTAAGGCCTGGTCTGCCCCCTGGCTGATTTCAACAATTAATAAAACAAACGCCGCCTTGGTTACTTTATTATTGAAATAAGACATCTTCACGACTTGCTTCAGCAGCAACAGCGAATAGACATGCACATCCGTCAGCTGATCAAAATGAAAGATCAAGTAACGGCTGATCTGCTGGAACTCCTCACTGATTGCTTCCACAAAGAAACGGTACAGCTGCTGCTCTTCAACAAATTGCGTCAGCAGTGAATCAGTAAAATAGCTTTCTTTAAAATAGAAACAAACAACCGCTGTATCCTGGCTTTCCTTATACACTATTTTCGTACGAGGATTACTCAAAAACAAATGTCCTGCTTGATAGACGCCTTCCACTCCATCAATGGCTACCTGAGCAGTCCCTTCTAAAATATACAAAATTCGCGTATAGCCCTGAGGAACCGTAATTTCTCCTTGAGCCTGCTGAGACACAAAGGCCGCGATTTCTCGTTTCGGATTGTTCGCAAAGTCTGCTACCTCCTTGGCCATTGCCTCATTATTATGCAGGTAACAATCCAGAGTAACCAAAAATTGATAAAATGCCTCGTAATGCTCCTCATTGAAATAAGCCATTTTGCACCACCTTATAATCAAACACTTTTTTCTTTATCTACACTATTTTCCATTAAAATAAAACACCTTATAATAGCTTTATCAGTATAACACGGAATATTTGAATCAGACACTTTTTTGGAGGGATCATTTATGAAAATTGGATTTATCGGTGCAGGAAACATGGCTTCTGCTATTGCCCAAGGTGTAGTGGATAACCACTTTAGTAAAGCAGAGGATTTATATCTTTATGATATTGCAACAGAAAAGGTGCAGGCTTTTTGTGAAAAATTAGGGGCTCATGCAGTGACCGATCCGCAGGAATTAATTCGGACAGTCGACATGGTTATTTTAGCTGTGAAACCAAATGTAATCCGAGGTGTACTGCAGGAAGCGAAAGAAGAAATTTTGACTAACCAGCCGCTTGTCGTATCAATTGCAGCCGGAACCAGTACAGAAGCTATTTACGAAGTCTTTGAAACCGATCAGCCTATCCGCATTGTTCGCGTAATGCCTAATGTGAATGCCATGGTTGGTCAAGGAGCCGCCGCAGTTTGCGGGAATCCACATGCTGCGAAGAAAGATGTAGATGAAGTGATTGCTTTATTCAACGCAATCGGCAAAGCTTGGCCGTTAGACGAACAATACTTCTCTGTTTTTACCGCAATTGCCGGCAGCTCGCCTGCTTATGCGTTCTTATTCATCGACTCAATCGCGCGAGCAGCCGTGAAGAATGGTATGCCGAAAGATATCGCCTTGGAAATGGCTACACAAGCCATTCTAGGCAGTGCCGAAATGCTGGCTGCCAGCGGGGAAAATCCTTGGACCTTGATTGATCGGGTCAGCTCACCTGGCGGAACAACGGTAGCTGGGATCGTAGAACTGGAAAATAATGCCTTCATTTCAACCGTAATTAAAGGCATCGACGCTACCATCCAAAGAGATTTCGAATTAAATCAAAAATAAACACCAAGAGGGAATGACTCGGCAATCATAATTGCTGGTCATTCCCTCTTTGACTGTCTGTTCACCTTAAATACAGAAGTACTTCCGCGAATTCATCTAATAATCGAAGGTTCCAACAGCAAAATTCTGATAATGTTCTCCGCTGGCCGCCTTAAATTTCAAGACGGTAAAATCAGACAGTCCTTCTCCCTGAGAATAGTAGATTCGATACTCTTCTTTCCAAAAAGGCTGCTTCTCTGCCTCCGCCAACAAGACTTCCATTTCTCCTAAAAGCGTGACCCCTTCAAAAGTCGTTGGATTGCACACGTATAAACAACTCTTTGGGTTTTTAATTAATTGCTGCACCTTGCTGGAAGACGTATTCGTGTGCAGATAAAAACTGTTTCCTTCTATTTTAATTGGCCTCAGCATTGCTCGAATCATCGGGTAACCCACAGCTGTAACCGAACCGAGAAAACAAATCTCTTGTTCCTGTATCAGCTCTTCTATCCTTGGTCGCATCTCGTTTCCTCCGTTTTTATTTTGAGGATAGCACGAGAATTTCCGGCTGTACATTACTTACTTTTTTGTGGGTATCTCTTCTAATAATTCTGTCCCTACTTCCTGCATAATCGTTAAGGCGGCAAACATTTTCTGCCCTCGCTCTTTCAAAAAGTATGATACTTTCAAAGGATAGCCATCCGCGCTCTGCTTTCCAATAAACTGATAGTTTTGCAGCTGCGCTAACTGCTCCAGCAGCATTTTTTCACTGATCCCTTGAATCTCGTGTTTTAATTCCGAAAGTGAACAAGCCTTCTTGCTTAGCTGCCACAAAATAATTGGTTTCCATTTTCCTCTAATCAGATCATGAGTAATCTCTAAGGGACAAGTGTAATCCTCCCGTATCTTCATGAATTTTCTCCTTTTCCCCCATTATTCCAAAAGCTTAATCGCAGTGCAAGCAGGCAAAAAGAGCATGAACAAGTGTCCACGCTCTTTTGTCATCTACATATGAATCGGCAAACCCAAACCAACTTCGGTGGCATCCATTACCATTTCCGATAAGGTTGGGTGTCCATGAATCGTCAAAGCAATGTCTTCCAAGGTTAGGAAGGATTCAATTGCCAAAGTAACTTCGGCAATCAAGTCGCTGGCATTTACCCCAACAATTTGTGCACCTAGAACTAGCTCGGTATCTTTTTCAAAGACTAACCGGACAAAGCCTTCCGTTGCATTCAAGGACAGTGCTCGTCCATTGGCTTGCATCGGGAAATTAACTGATTTAGCTTTGATCCCCTGTTCTTTGGCTTCAGCCAAGGTATAGCCTACCGTCGCAATTTCCGGATCAGTAAAGCAGATGGACGGAATTGCTCGATAATCCTTGGCTACGTTCTTGCCGCCGATAACTTCTGCGGCAATCTTCGCTTCATAGCTGGCTTTATGGGCTAAGGCTAATCCAGGAACAATATCACCAATGGCAAAAATGTTCTTTTGGGTAGTGCGATATTGTTCATCCACCTTAACTAAGTTTCGCTCAGTGACTTGAACCCCCGCTTTATCTAGACCAAGATCATCAGTATTCGGTCTGCGGCCTACAGTCACCATTACATAATCGACTTCAACAGTTTCGGTTTTGCCTTTGACCTCAAATTCAACGACGACACTGTTGCCTTTTTCAATCGCTTTTTTCGCTTTGGCCCCAGTATGAACCTGGATGCCGTTTTGTTTAAACTTCTTAGTGACCATTTGCTGGATATCAGCTTCAAAGTTCGGCAAAATACTTGGGGTACCTTCAATGATAGTGACTTCTGAACCAAGGTTGGCATAAGCACCGCCTAGTTCCGAACCAACAATGCCGCCGCCGATAATCGCAAAACGTTTAGGAATTTCCTTCAAATTTAAACCGCCAGTCGAATCTAGCACTCGACCGCCAAATGTAAAGCCAGGAATTTCGATTGGACGACTGCCTGTAGCGATAATTGCATGTTTGAACTCTAGTTTTTCTTTGCCTTTTTTAGTTTCAATCTCCAGAGTGTTTTTGCCGACAAAGCGTCCACGGCCATCAATCGTTTCTACGCCGTTTTTCTTCAACAGCATTGCCACACCAGAGGTCAAGGTTTTGACTACTTTTTCATTTTTCCATTTTTGGGTTTTCTCAAAATCCAAGGTCACTTCCTTGGTCTTCAAGCCTAAAAAGTCAGAATGCTGTGCTTCTTGGTAACGGTGCCCTGCTGTGATCAAGGCTTTAGATGGAATACATCCGACATTCAAACACACTCCGCCGACATGCTCCGCTTCGACAACAGTTACCTTCTGTCCCATTTGTGCGGCGCGAATCGCAGCGACATAGCCGCCAGGACCAGCTCCGATTACCACCGTATCTGTTTTTTTCGTCATAGCTTACTCCTCGTATTCACGTAATGTTGTCTTCATTCCTATAACAATAGACTCATCGGATTTTCCAGCATCTCAACAATCAGACTTAAGAAGGCTGCGGCTGGTGCACCGTCAGCAACCCGATGATCAAAGGATAGAGAAAGATTCAAAGCGGAAATCGTCTTCACTTCACCAGTTGCATCCAAAGCCAGCTTGTCGTACATGCCGCCAACACCTAATATTGCTACTTCCGGTGCATTGATAATTGGATTGAAGGTTTGGACTTTACTGCGGCCTAATGAGCTGACTGTAAAGGTACCGCCACTCATTTCCTGTGGTGACAATTGACCATCCCGTGCTTTTTGCGTAACTTCCTTAACTGATTTTGTCAATTCGCTTAAGCCCATTCGGCTGGCATTTTTCACAACTGGAACAACTAAGCCTTCAGAAACAGCTACTGCTACACCCATGTTTACTTCGTCAAAACGCTGAATGCCTTCTTCCAAACCATGAGCATTGAACTCTGGGTAAGACTTCAAGGCAACCATTGCTGCTTTGATAATAATTTCTAAGAAGGAAATCCGATTGCCGGTTTGTTCTTCCACCATTGGCAACAGCTGTCCTCGTAATTCCTTCAGCTTCGTCATATCTACTTCTGCATTCATCGTGACATGGGGAATCGTAGTCTTGCTGTTAAGCATGCGGTCAGCAATTACTTTACGCATACCGCTCCATGGAATCAGTTCGCCACTACTTGCTTCAGCAGTCGCTGCTGGTGCCGCAGGTTTTTCTTGATAATTGGCAACATCTTGGGCCTGAATGCGACCTTTAGGACCAGAGCCCTCTACCTTTTGCAAGTCAATGCCTTTTTCTCGGGCAATTCGACGAGCAGCCGGAGTTGCACGAATATTCTTAGCAGCAACTGGTGCTGCGGCAACTGTCTTTTCCTCTGCCTTTTCTGGCTCTGCTGCTTTTTCTTCGGCAGGCGCTGCTTCTTCTGTGCTGCCTGGCATTTCGTCTGGTACTTCCTCGCCAGCTTCACCAATGTAGGCAATCACGGAGTTTACCGGCGCACTTTCATCATCGCCAATATATTTCTTCAATAGAATCCCTTCGTCATAGGCTTCTACTTCAATCGCAATCTTGTCAGTCATAACTTCGAAAATCGCTTCTCCCACTTCAACCGAATCACCTTCGTCCTTCAGCCAAGTGGTGATGGTTCCCACGTCCATCGTCGAGCTTAATTTGGGCATTAGTACTTCATGTGCCATCGTTTTTCTCCCTTCCTACATTAATCCGCGGCAAGCTTCAACAATATCTTCCACCTGCGGTACGGCTTTCTTCTCTAGTTCAGGATGGTATGGCATTGGAATTTCTTTCCCAGCCAAACGAACAATTGGTGCATCCAAGAAATCAAAGGATTCGCCCTCAGCAATCACGCTGGCTAATTCAGCACTAAATCCGCTGCGTTTTACCGCTTCAGTCACTACAACGGCTTTTCCAGTTTTCATAACAGAGGCAACAATGGTTTCTTTATCTAATGGTACTAATGTTCTTGGGTCAACTACTTCAATATCAATGCCTTCTTCAGCTAAAATGTCCGCTGCTTCTAACGCTTTGTGTACCATAATTCCAGTCGCTACCACTGAGATGTCGGCTCCTTCACGTTTCACATCGGCTACCCCGATCGGAATCGTGTATTTGCCTTCTGGTACATCACAAGAAGTTCGGTAGCATAGTTTATGCTCGTAAAACATGACAGGATTATCGTCTTCGATCGCTGCATGCAACAGTCCTTTTGCATCGTAAGCAGTTGCTGGTTGGATAACTTTCAAGCCTGGAATATGCGCCGTCCAATTCTCTAAGCTTTGGGAATGCTGTGCTGCCGCTCCAGTTCCTGATCCGCCGGGTGTACGCATAACCAAAGGAATCTTCGCTTTTCCACCGTACATGTAGCGAATCTTCGCTGCTTGGTTCACAATTTGATCTAAGGCAATCGTAATAAAATCTGAGAACTGAATTTCAAAAATTGGCCGCATTCCGGTCATCGCTGCCCCCACAGAAGCTCCAGCAATAACAGACTCAGCAATCGGTGTTGAACGAACTCGTTCTTCTCCAAACTCTTCATACATTCCTCGGCTGACTCCAAAAGCCCCGCCATATATTCCAATATCCTCGCCCATCAAGAAAACGTCTTCGTTTTCTCGCATCGCTTCAGACATTGCTTCTCTTACTGCTTCTGAATAAGTGATTTCTCTCATCAACTTGCTCCTCCTTGTTAATACTAAGGTAATCATTTTTCTCTGAAAAATGAGTCTGATTTTAACGCCGTATACCATTCCACTAAACGACTCGTATGCTTATTTAGTTGGTAGCTTTTGATTCTTCTCGTTCGATTGTTTACTGCAAATAGTAGAACTGGCACCCTATTTCGATAATTAGGTATTAATTTTTTCTCTGAAAAAATTAGTTTGATTCTCAATACGTGTACCATTCCACTATATAGTTCGTAACTCTATTTGCTTTATCATTCTTTATTACTTTCGAACGGGTACTTACTGTGAAAAGTGGAACTGGCATCCTTGTTTATACTAAGGTAATTATTTTTGCTTTCAAAAAACGTAGGGTTAATCTGAATAGACATCCTCGTACATGCTTTCGATTTCTGGCATTGGGCTTTCTTCGGCGAATTTCACTGCGTCTTCGATGGCTTGTTTGGATTCCACGCGGATCGCTTCGGCTTCTTCTTCAGTGAACAATCCAGCGGCTACAAATTTGTCCTTCGCCAGCTTGATTGGATCACGATTTTTGCGCCAATCTTCTTCTTCTTCCTTGGTGCGGTATTTCTTGGCATCTGATTTTGAATGCCCTTTCCAACGATAAGTCATCGCTTCGATTAAGGTTGGCCCTTCTCCGCGACGTGCTTTTTCTACTGCATCATAAGTGGTGTTGATAACTTCGATTAGGTCGTTGCCGTCGATAGTAACACCTTCAATACCATAGGCCTTTGCACGATCAGACAATTTGTCCACTCGCATCATCGTTTTAAATGGACCGCTCATGCCGTATTGATTGTTTTCAATAAAGTAAACAACTGGTAAATCCCAGATAGCTGCTAAATTGACTGCTTCATGGAAACTTCCTTCATTGGTAGAGCCGTCACCTGCATAAGCCAAGGCCACGTTGTCCTGACCTTTCATTTTAGCGGTTAACGCAGCTCCGGTAGCAATTGGGAAGCCGCCGCCGACAATCCCGTTAGCACCTAAGTTTCCTGTATCTAAATCAGCGATATGCATAGATCCGCCTTTTCCGTTGTTCGTGCCAGTAGTTCGACCGAAAAGTTCTGCCATCATTTCGTTAATGTTGCACCCTTTAGCAATCGTTTGACCATGTCCTCGGTGGGTTGCAGTAATCCAATCTGTTTTGCGTAATACTGCTCCGCTCCCAGCTGAGGATGATTCTTGCCCAACTGCTAAGTGAGTCGTTCCGTGTATTAACCCTTTAGCAAACAATTGATCCACCTTTTCATCGAAGTAACGAATTTCCCACATAGTTCTGAATACTTTTTTGAGATCTTCGTCAGTCAATCCTGCACGATTTGGTACGGACATTTTACTTGTCTCTGACATAATTTACGCTCCTTTTCTTGATTCATCTATCACTAATTTCACTGCTTCCAGCAAAATCAAAGTGGTTTACTTGAGTAACGCTTTCGCTGTTTCTTCATCAGTAATCAGGACATTTACTAGGCCGCCTTTTAAAGCTGCCCGAATCCCACCGACTTTTTCTTTTCCGCCAGATACACCGATCCGAGTCGGAATTCTTTTCAAATCTTCCAGATCAATTGCCAATACTCGATCATTCCAAGTACATGCGGCTAAATTTCCCTCTTCATCAATAAAGTTGTAACAAATATCTCCTGCCACTTTACGATCTGACAGCTCCACCTGCAGCTGATCTGAATCAGCTAACAAATAGGTTTTGGTCATGGTGGAGTAGGCTGGTAAACCGCCAATTCCCACTAGGGCAACATCAACACTCTTGGCTTCGTCAAATACCTGTTTGATAAACGACTGCTCCATGAACACCTGCTTGGCTTCCGCAGAATCTACTGTAATGGGTGCATGCAGCTCAACTGCGATACCGTCACTTTTCTTAGCAAACAATTCACAGACAACATTGGCTTGCAGGGCCATATGCTGCTGACCAAGGCCGCCAACTAAAGGGACAAATTTTACCGATTCCATTTGACTCTTAGGCGAGAAGTTCATAGCCGCCTCGTGAACCACTGTGCCGGCGGATACGCCAACTTTTTGATTAGGCTGCAATATCCTGGCGAGGTATTTTGCAGCTGTGATTCCGATGCGCTTATTCAACATCTCTACACCAGTAGGGGCGATACAAATGACTTCCTGCAGCATAAATTTCTCGGCAATTTTTTCTTCTAGTACACGGTAAGGATGAGCCATATCATCATGGATGATGATTTCTACTAATCCCAAAGCTCGAGCCTTAGCCAAATATTTAGAAACTAACGAACGGCTGATATTAAACCGTTTGGCTACCTCTGACTGCTTGGCTCCTTCCTCGTAATACATGGACGCCATTTCCGTCAACAGCCTGCGATCATCTGAATAACTCATTTCCTACCCTCCAAAAGACTTTTTTTGTTAAAAAGCATTTGCCAACTTTGTGCATTTATGAACATATGTTATATACCGTGACATATGTTACACACTAATAGTAGGTCGGATTGATGCTGGTGTCAACGCTATTCTGACGCCAATGTAAATGTTTACAGTATGTTCCAAACGAGAGAGCTCTAGTGACATATGTTACGTTTTTTGGAAAAAGTTACGACAGGAAGCCATTGAACCCACGCAGCAGAGCTGACTAGAAAGACAGTCTACTATCGTGTGGGTTCAATGGCTTTATCTGCAGAATGCTTTCTATAAACTACTGGATCGCTGCAATCAACTGATCACAGCAGGTCTCCATCCCAAATTTAGTGATGAAGGGGGTACCATCTACCTTAGGCACATCAATCGTAAATTTAGGCTGTCCAATGACTACCACAACATCAATTGATGGGTCCAGTGCTTCTACTTCATAAATACTTTTACCAGTAACGGTTGCTTCCACGCCTTTTTGTGTCAAATAATCTTGGATAAAATTAACTGCAAAGTTACGCTTGTTATCTGAGGTTCCAGCTGCTACTAAAATATTCTTCATGCAAATTCTTCCTTTTCCATTAATAAGTTCTGCCGCCATCTGCCAAGATGATTTGCCCATGAATATATGAGCTCTCCGGGCTGGCTAAAAACAGGGCTAGATTGGCAATATCTTCCGGCTGTCCAATGCGAGAGATTGGAATCTTCTTCAGCAGCTCTGCTCGACTAGCTTCATCTGGATACAAATGATCCAAAATTTCGGTTTGAATTACTCGTGGTGCGATGGCATTCACATTTACACCCTTTGGTCCCAGCTCTTTTGAAATGGTGCGCATCAAGCCATGCTGACCCGCCTTGGAAGAAGCATAATGTGCTCCTCCGCCGGTTCCAGTAATGGCCGAGCCTGACGTTACAAAAATGATCTTGCCTTGATTAGATAGAAAGTCATCATAAAAGGCTTTGATAGTGTAAAAGGACCCATCTAAGTTGATGTGAAGCACTCGCTGCCATTCTTCGATACTGATTTCTTCTACCGAGTGACGGTAACTAATTCCGGCATTAATAACCAGCACATCAACACGTCCAAACGTTGCAAAGACTTGCTCTCTTACCTGCTGCAAATCTTCTGCTGCAGCTACATCGGCTTTAACAAACAGTGCTTGGGCATACTCTTTACTCAATTGCTCAGCAGTTTCTTCGCCAGCTGCTTGATCGAAATCAACGATAACGGTATTTGCACCAGCTTGCGCAAATTTCTCCGCAATTGACCGCCCGATTCCCTTTGCCGCTCCAGTGACGACCGCGACTTTCCCTTGCATATTTTCCACTACGTCCACGTCCTTATTGCAAGATTTCTACAATTTTTTGTACATCTGCTTCAATTCCTACCCCGGTCAAAAAGGACAGGGCGCGAATAACTGGAATATCGTTGCTTTCATAGGAAGTTGTTGTAACAACTAAATCAGCATTAGCAATTTTCGAAGGCAGCTCAGCCACCTTACATTGTTCTACTGTTGCTGGGATATTGTTTTTTTCTAATTCTTCTTTGACCCGCATACAAACTACCGTTGATGTTGCTACTCCCGTTCCGCAAGCGATTAATACATGTTTTTTATTCATTTGTCTCGACTCCTTCTACATTCTTTTTATCTGGTTCAATGTTGAATTGTTTTTTGATGTCATTTCTTGTCCAGAACCAAAGTGCTCCGTACATTACCAAAGCAATCACACCAGCAGCAAAAGCAGGCACGTTGGATGGATCAATTAATTTCAGCATAATCCACAAGGTAATATGACAGCTCATATCAATCCCGGAAATCATAGTTGCTCCTTCTGGGAAGGCAAAGCCTACTGCATGAGCCATGGTTGTGGTTAAAGCACCTAAGTTAGTCGCAATAAAGAAGACGATACAAACAGATACAATCGCATTTAACAATCCTCGGAAAATATTACCTTTCGAAGCCGCAATTGACCAAATTACCGTAAATGGCAATACCGCTAAATCAGCAAATGGCAACAACCGGTTGTATGGTAAAACCGCTGCTAACAAGATAGTGATTGGAACCATAATCAAAGCAACTGTGATAATTGCTGGATGAGCTGTAACCACCGCTGCATCTAAGCCGATATATACTTCTTTTCCTGGGAAGCGTTTTTGAATGAAGGTCTTTGCTGCTTCCGCAATTGGTGACAGCCCTTCCATTAAAAGCGCTACCATTCTTGGCATTAAAATCATAACTGCTGACATTTGAATCCCTAATTGAATAATTGCCTGTGAATCGTAACCAGCTAAGAAGCCCATGCCAACCCCTAGAATCAAACCAATCATCATCGGTTCACCGAAAATTCCTAATTTGTCCTTCAAGTTATCCGCATTAATATCAATTTTGTTAATACCAGGAATCTTATCCCATACCCGATTTAAGGCATACGTAATTGGCGCAAAGTTGACCGTCTCCCCGTGTGGCAGCGAAATTCCAGGCAAACCATAGAAATGTTCCACTGCAGGTGCCGTCCAGTCAGCCAGCTTGAAGATTACAAACGTATTAATCAATGCACAAACAACAGCGATAATAATTGAGTCTGTTGCGTAATAAATCATTGCTCCTGGGAAAATCAAATGCCAATAATTCCAAATATCTACGTCCATTGTTTTCGTTTGATTAAAACGCAGCAACACCATGTTAAAGATAAAAATTGTCGGAATGAGTAATACTGCAATCGGTGTTGCAAAGGTGATCGCCGCTCCGATGGGCCAACCAACATCCAAAATATCTAAATTCAAGCCCAAGCGTTCAATCATCGCGGTTGACGCCTGACCAACTGAATCAGACAGCAAACCAATAACTAGATTCAACCCAGTAAACCCAATACCAACGGTTAAACCTGCCCGAAACGACCGACTCAGCTTTTGACCGAGCACAACTCCAAAAATTGTTAAGATAATCGGCAGCATGGCCGCTGCCCCTAAATCCAAAATATAGTTAACCCCGTTTTTGATAATATCTAGCATTTCATTCATCTCCTCGTTCTTAATAATGTAATATTTTTGTTCCAAAAATAGTTTGACTCTCACAGCGTATACCATCCAACTAAACTGGTTGTTTTGATGAATCGGGTACACTTGTGAGTTATGCTTCGGACTTTTTTAACTGCCAAAAGTTGGACTGGCACCCTTATTCCTATTAATGAATTATTTTTTGTTCCAAAAAATAGTCTTATTTTCATGCCGTGTACCATCCAACTAAACTCTTCGTATCATTACTTTGCTAAAACCTGAAATGTGTACTTCGAACTTTGTCTGCTGCAAAAAGTTGGACTGGCACCCTCGTTCATTTTAACTTTTCGTCTTTTTCTCTTTTTCTCTTTTTCCCTATTTATCTATTTCCCTATTTCCCTAATTTATCGTCTCTAACAATTGCTCTACTTCATCCATTTGTTTTCCTTGTTTTAACAAGTGCAAATTATGTTCATCCTGACATAATGCGATCAATCGCTGCAGCATGACTAGCTGTTGCTGAGGCTCCTTGATTGCCAACATGAAAACGAGCTCAACATCAACGTATTCTTGATTGCTGGCCATGATTTCGAAGGTCACCGGATGCTCTAGCACCCCCACCAAAAAGCCTTCCTTCTCTACATGATCTGAATCAGTATGAGGGATTGCGACGCTAATGCCAGCAGTAGGCAGACCAGTCGGGAAATTCTTCTCCCGCTCAATCACAGCTGCCTGGTAGCTGTCCTTTACGAAGCCATGCTCATACAAGACATCACTCATTTTCTTCAGCAGCATTTCTTTGTCAGTTTCATCAAATTTACAATATAAGTACTTTTGCTTTTCATCACATAATATTTTTTTCATAAGAGAATCCCATCACTTTGTCTTCCATTTTTTTTAGTTCAAGCATGATTTCTTCTGGCGTTTGGCAACGATCCATTCGTTCTAAAAAGTTTTCAGTTGCCAGTATTTCGGTAAAATAATATAAACAAGTGCCAATTGATTTTCCTTCTGGCAAACTAAAAGCGATTACATATTTCACTGGATCATTTTGCTTGTGGTTAAAACAAACCGCTTCTTTTACACGCAGGAAGCTAGCGCCAATTCTTCGGGCTCCCTGAGAGGCCTCCGCATGAGGAATCGCCACACCTGGCGAGATAACAATGTATGGATCATTTTCCTCGATGATATCGATCATACCGTCGATATATTCTGAGGTAATGTAGTGATCCTTTTGTAAAATTTCGCCTGCCTGACGTACCGCATCCTGCCAATCGGCCGCTGTTTGATCCAGCACGATATGATCCAAACGCAAGATTGAGGACAGTCGAACTACCTCTTGAGGATCTGATGTCATCTGCTCATTCAAGCGATAAAATTGTTCCAAATCCCGCAGGAAATTTTCCTGGTTTTCTTCATCTACATACTTCTCAATTACCGGTAAAAAGCTTTGGATCAATTTTTCTTCCTTAGTAATCAAATAATTCTGATCAATAAATTGCTGCGGCTTAATTTGATAAATTGCCTTTTGAATCGCTACAATATCTTCCTCCGTCAAAATCGGGTGAACCAAAACCACGGGTGATTTTTTAAATTGCAAAGGTACCGTGGAAACAATCAGATCTTGATTTTCCGGCTGAATCTTCTGCAGCGTGTGAGAAGAATCCACAGAGACAATTTCTAAGTGAGGAAAAGCCGCTAACAGCTTAACCTTGATTAACTGGGCCGTTCCACTGCCTGAGTTGCAAACCAAGCGAATCCGAATCGGTCCTTGAAACGTAGAGTTGATCGTATTTTCCAGAATCGCCATGACATACATGACAATGAAAGACAATTCATCGTCGGTTACTTCTTTGCCTAAATACTCTTCAATCTTTTGCAGGTGCTTTTTCACTAGCGGAAAAATGTCGGTGTAGGAGTGATAAACTTCATCGTATAAAGCATTTTTCACACTGCTGTTTAATTTAATACGGTAAATCAGTAGTTTAAGGTGATTTTCCAACAGTTCGAACAAATCGCTGTTCAAGTAATACTTAATGCCCAGCTCCTTAGTTAAGTTGAAAATAAACTCATTGATCAAAATTTGCATTTCGATCGAGTCAATTTTGCGACTGTTGTTCTTAATGTAGCTCTTGCTGCGAAGAATCGAGACTAAATAATCTGTCTCTCCTTCATTAATAGACATTGCATAATGCTCACTTAACTTCTTGCTAATTGCCTTGGCAAAGCCATATTTTGAGCTTTCCCTTAATCGATGCAGCTCGCTTGAATCCTCAATCCGAAAGCCTAGCTGCAACCGCTCCAACATAATCAACAGGTAACAAACCACTTCCTGATAAGAAAAGTCCGATAGCTCCACGCCCTCTTGCTTTTCCACCTCCAACAACAATTGCCCGACTTCACGGTAACGGGTCTGCTTATCAATGATATCCAGCAGCAGATTTTGAAAAATATTGCTTTCACTGCTAAAGGCATAATCATAATCATTGTCAAACAATCCATTAAAGATAATTAGCTTGGTCATAGCAGTTCGAATTCTTTGCTCGTCACCCTTCACCTTGTAGCCTTTGCCGACTGCCGAGTATAGGGTAAGGTTATTGCGTTCAAACCACAGCTTCAGCTCTTCAATATCGCTAACCAGTGTATTGCGGCTGACCAACACGTATTCTGATAGATAATACGTAGTTACATAATCTTTGCTGGTAACCAGCAGCAACGCTAAAATCGTTCGTCGTTCATCTTGAGATAAATGATAATCCTGAAATGAACCATACGTTTTCAGCAGTTCGTTTAGATCAACCTCCTTTGAAATCTGCAGATGTCCCACCTCATCGAATATGATGCGAGCATCGTTGTCCTTCTCCAATTGAAAATTGATTTCCTTGATATCATTACGAATCGTTTGCTCGGAAACTTTGAATAAACTCGCGTAACTGTGCAACGTTTGCTTCTTCTCATGCAAAATATCCAATAAAATTTTATTGATTCTTCGATTCACACCTATCACCTCTACACTTCCCATTATATTTTCCCCCAGATAATTCACAAGACCAATCCTTTTTACTGCGCGTCCAAAAAAATTGTACTAGAACAATGATTGTCAAAAAAAGCCAGCCATGTTAGGCTGAAGGCATTGAATGATTCTTTCTATAGAATAACACATATCCCTCTACAATAAATTAAGGATGTTATTTATATGAAAGCATTGAGAAAAACAAAATCAGGCTATGGAAACATGGAAATCATTGATTTAAATGAACTATCCCCTACTAAAGGGGAGCTGAAAATTCGGGTGCTCGCCACGGGTATCTGCGGATCAGACATCCATGCTTTAAAAGGAGAATATAACAAACAAATCCCTTTGACTTTAGGACACGAGTTTGTTGGAGAAGTAGTGGAAATCGGAGAAGGTGTAACAGGAATAGTACAGGGAGATCGGGTCGTAAGTGAAACAACCTTTGAAGTTTGTGAAAAATGTGAGTACTGTTTAAACGAAGAATACAACCTTTGCAGCCAACGAAAAGGCATCGGGACTCAAGTAGACGGCAGCTTTGCCGAATACGTCATTGTGAAAGCTGCTCGCTGCCACTTAGTACCGCCGGAGATTGATACCAAGGTGGCTGCAATGATGGAACCTTTGGCCTGCTGCATCCATGCGGTGATGGAGAAATCTACTATTGTTCCCGGCGAAAAGATTGCTGTGTTTGGCCCTGGACCGATTGGGATGCTACTAGCTGCTGTGTTGGTTTCTTTAGATGCCGAGGTCTTTCTCATTGGTATTACTAAGGATCAAAAACGTCTCAGCTTGGCTTCACAAATAGGCGTTCAGCACATTATTGATAGTCAGCAGCAAGATCTGGAAGACTACATCAATCAACACACCGATAATCATGGGGTGGATCAAGTCTTTGAATGCTCTGGCAGTCCGATTGCTGTTTTACAGGCAATGAAAATTCTGAAGAAAAAGGGTCGCTTAATTCAGGAAGGGCTATTTGCCAAAGATATGAACGAAATCAATATGAGTCTGTTGATTCATAAAGAGCTTGAGTATATCGGCTCTCGTACCCAGAAGCCAACCTCCTGGAAGCAGTCGCTGGCTTGGCTTCAGGAGAAACAAGTCGATCTTACACCAATTGTGACTAAGACCTTGCCGTTGGATCAATGGGAGGAAGCCTTCCAGCTAGCGATGAATGGCGAGGAATTGAAGGTGTTGATGATCCCTTAGGAGGAGCATCAATAGAGAATAATGACTTTCAGGCCACCTACTACTTGTAGGTGGCCTGCTCTATGTCCTGATTTGTGCATCTACGTAATTTCAAACTTAGTTTACAATCCTTGGTTTCAACGGTATCCTTTTTCTAAAGAAACGATTATGTAGATAACTGGAGAGGATGACTTTGATGACTTAAAAAACAGTAACTGCCCAAGTGGCACAGCATAAGCTGGAACAGCTTATGCAAGAAGTAAATGAAAACGACACGCTTGTTGAAATTATTGATGAATCTGCTGGCAACAATGCCGTTTTAGTAAGTTTAGCTGATTGGAATTCTATTCAAGAAACCTTATTCCTTAGTCAAACCGGAACTCTGAATACCGTTAAAGCTCGCGAGAAGGATGACAGTGGATCTACTGCTGTCGATGATATTGATTGGGAAGCTTTATAGCGAGGCCTTTCAACCAAGCTGAAAGGCAAAAAATACCCATTCGAAATGAGTATTTTTGCGAAAAAGATGCCCATCATTTTAATCCCTATACAACTCACCCATCTCCTGTACTCGTCGCCGCATCCCCTCTCGAATATGCTTTGGCTCTAAACACTCGCATTTATTCCCAAAACTGAGCAGAATACTGTAGCTGTAGTCATTTTCGATAAATGGGAAACGAGCGATATAATACTCTTTGCCGTCTGGTGAAAAGTTTTCGTAAGCACAATATTCAAGTACCTGATCCATCACAGATCGATGAACACGCAGCGTAATTTCCACCTGCATCGTGGCCAAAACATCATTAAATTCCAGCTGAGGCTTTTGATACTCTCGTGGAACGAAGGTTTTCCCCAACAATTGCAGGTTCGTCATGCGGGTTAGCTTGAACAACCGGTAATCCTTTCGTTCGAGACAATACCCCTGCCAGTACCAATGTCCCCCCTTCAAGACTAGCTGATAAGGTTCGACGATTCGACTGGTTTTATTGCCGTGGCTGTCAGCATAATCAAAGGAAAGCAGCTGATTTTTCAGCAAAGCTGTCTGGATCGTTTCTAAATAAGGCTGAATAGTGCGATTACCGATCCACGGACTCATATCAATATGCAGCTGACTAGCCTTTACTTCAATGTCTTTTGCTCGGTCGGCAGGCATAAAGCTCTTTACCTTGGCCATTGCATTTACCAAGTCGTTCCCTTGCACCAAATTTGAAACACTAGAAAGTCCCATCAAAATGGCTGAAAGATCTGTCGAGGAAAATACTTTTTTATCCATCTTATAATTCGGCAAAATCTCAAAGCCCCCACCAACGCCTGGAGTTGAGCGAATTGGAATCCCCGCCAGGTTGATGGAATCGATGTCACGATAAATGGTTCGCGGCGACACTTCAAACATTTCTGCCAGCTCCTGGCCAGCTACCCGCTCTTTATCCAGCAAAATCATAATAATACTAACCAGCCGATCAACCTTCATTTAAGGACCGCCCTCCGCAATTTCTTTTTCCCATTGTAGAATTGTTGCCATACAGGTGTCAACAATTGCCACGTATACTAAGGGTATAAATAAGAAAACGGAGGAACATTATGACTACCATTTATGTTTATATTCTTGATACTTTCGCTGACTGGGAATTGGGGCAGGTGACTGCCGAGCTGAATTCTGGCCGTTTTTTCAAAAAAGATGCACAATCTGTATCTGTCAAAACAGTGGGCGGCTCTAAAGAACCAATCAAATCAATGGGCGGTATGACAATCGTGCCGGATTGCTTAATCGATGACATTATTGTGGGGGAAGACAGCGTACTGCTGCTGCCGGGAGCAGATACGTGGAGTGAGCCAAAACATGGGGCGATTATCGAAAAAGCCAGCGTACTGCTCTCTTTAGGTGCTGCAGTCGGTGCCATCTGCGGGGCTACAGTTGCTCTTGCTAATGCTGGATTGTTGGACAATCGTCCCCACACCAGTAATGGCCCAGGTTTTCTTGAAATGTTTGTTCCTAATTATAAGGGACAAGAATTCTATGTAGATCAACCCTCTACAGCAGACGACAACCTAATTACCGCAAGCTCTACTGGCAGCTTGTTGTGGGCGAAACAAATTATTCAGCAGTTGGATGTTTTTCAACCAGATACCTTAGAAGCTTGGTATGACTATTTCAGCACTGGCAAGTCGGAGCATTTTTACGCGCTGATGCAGACGTTGCCTTCACAGGAACAGTAATCCACGCAAAAAATCCCCATCACTGTGGGGAGCTCAAACGATAGACAAATAGGAATCGGGAGAGCCCTGATTCCTATTTGCGTTGTTTCTATTTTTACTAGATTCACTTACCCTTCAACATCGGCAGTCTTGCCAACCCTGGCTGGATCTTTTTGCACCCTTAACAGAATCAGCTTAGTGATTTCCATTAAAAGTACTGCTGACAAAGCTAACACCATACTCAAGCCAACATGACTTAACGTAAAGCTGTCTGGAATAGCAAAGACTTCACGTACACCAGGAATCAGCGTAATGCTATACAACGCACCACACACGACAATCGCTAACCAAACCAGTTTGTTTTCTAAGAAACCAGCTTGCCATGAAGTCTGGGTGTTGGAGCGTGCTGGCAAGGTCTGCAAGGTCCGACTCCAAATCAAGGTAGAGAAGGCCATAGCAACACCAATACCTGCTGACTCCTGCATGCCTAGCCACTGGGCAAAAATTACAGCCGCTGCAATCAGAATCCCACGATACGTTACTGAGCTTAAGGTCTTCCCAGTGAAAATCCCTTGATCAGGATCGCGCGGTGCCCGCTGCATAATGGTCGGCTCCGGTTTCTCTGTTCCTAAAGCAATCGCTGGCAGCGAATCATTCACTAGGTTGATGAACAACAGCTGCAGGGCGGTAAACGGATTGTTCCAGCCCATAACTAAGGCAAATACAATCGCAATAATCGCTCCTAAGTTACCAGCAAACAAGTAGGCAATCGCCTTCTTGATGTTGTCATAAACGTTACGGCCAACCTTTACCGCACTAATAATTGAAGCAAAGTTGTCATCGGTTAAGACCATTGCCGCAGCATCCTTCGCTACATCCGTCCCGGTACCCATCGCAATCCCAATATCGGCTTGCTTTAGGGCGGGGGCATCATTCACACCGTCACCCGTCATAGCCGAAATCTTGCCTTTGCTTTGCCATGCACGGATAATTCGGATTTTATTTTCCGGCGAAACCCGCGCGTAAACCGTAATTTTTTCCAAGCGTTCCTTTAATTCTAACTCACTTAATTGATCCAGTTCAGTTCCCGTTAACGCCTGATCCCCCTCAGCGAATATGCCGATTTCTTTAGCAATCGCTACAGCGGTTGTTTTGTGGTCACCAGTGATCATCACGGTTTTCATGCCGGCATTTCTAGCATCACTAACAGCCTGGAATACTTCCTCACGGGGAGGATCAATCATCGCCAGCAATCCAACGAAAACCAGCGCTTCTTCATCTTCAAATTCTAAATCCCGATCAGCCAATGATTTGTAGGCAAAGGCCAAAACTCGCAACGCCCGCTCTGAGAAAGCCTCGTTTTGCTGCTGAATACGCTGCTTATGCTCCTCTGTCATAGGAACTACTTCACCATCCAGCAAAATGTGGCTGCTGCGGTTAATCACGATATCTGGTCCACCCTTGGTTAACAGCAATTTCTCACCATCAATCTCGTGCTGGGTAGACATTAATTTTCGATCCGAGTCAAATGGCAGCTCATTAAGCCTTGGGTATTTTTGGCGAATTTTTTTATAAGGTTGTTCTTGCTTATTACTAAAATCAATCAAGGCAACCTCAGTCGGGTCACCAAGCTTGGCTCCATCTTCAGCAATCGCCGCATCATTAGCTAAGACACTGATCTCAACTAAGCGCCGTTCATCCTTGGTCCAGCTGTCGGGTGTCTTTGAGAACTCCCCGCTTTGACCATTTGGTAAAAAGTAATCCACCACTGTCATACGGTTTTGGGTCAATGTACCTGTTTTATCAGTACAGATGACACTAGTCGAACCTAACGTTTCAACGGCCGGCAGCTTACGAATAATCGCATGCTCGCGAGCCATTTTCTTGGTTCCTAAGGATAAAACAATCGTTACAATTGACTGCAAAGCTTCCGGAATCGCCGCCACAGCCACCGCAATGGCAAACATAAAGGCGTTCACCAGATCAGCTGTTAAATCTCCTGAACCATCTCCCATAAAAATTCGAGCTACCTGTACACCTAAGATAATCAGGGACAAGCCTAAAATCGCCAAACTCAGCTTCTTGCTGAAGCGATCCAAGCCGCGCTGCAATGGTGTTTTCTGTTCAACCGTGGTTTCCAGCAAGCCAGCCACTTCACCAATCGCCGTGTTGTTACCAGTTGCCGTTACTACAAATCTTCCACGACCATACGTCACAATTGTTCCACTGTAGACCATGTTCAAGCGGTCGCCAATTGGAACAGCGGCATCAATCAGCTGGACTTCTTTTTCTGCCGGTGTTGATTCCCCCGTAAGCATGCCCTCATCTATTTTCAATGACCCTTCTTCCAGTAAACGGCCATCCGCTGGGACATAATCTCCAGCCTCCAACAGGACAATATCCCCCACAACTAGGTCTTTAGCTAAGATCGACTGCTCCGCACCATCACGAACCACATTGGCATCCGGTGCTGATAGATTCTTCAAGGCTGCCAGTGAGCCTTCTGCCTTCTTGGTTTGAACCACACTAACCACCGAATTCAGGAGTAATACTGCAAAAATTACGATTGACTCAACATAAGCACCCATGATCATCTGCACCGCAGCCACGATGACCAATACAATAACCATCGCATCCTTAAAGGTTTCCAGGAATAGCTTGAAGCTAGATTTTCGCGGTGCCTCCTTCAGCTGATTCGGACCATTCTCTGATAATCGCTGCTGCGCTTCTGAGGTGGTTAAGCCTTGTTCAGAGGTTTGATTTTCAGTTAATACATCACTTAATTTTTTTTGATAAATTTCTTGTGCCAATCACGATGCTCCCTTAATTTTTTTCAGTAATCTCCTTATAAAAAAAATGAGACCTAAGACAAGCGAACTTGTCTTAGGTCTCACCATTTAAAATAATACCAGAAAGCCTTGCGACTAACTTACTGTTGGCATTATTACAACTTCTGTTGTTGGTTACTCCCCTAAGGAATAATCTTACTGTATATTCATCATAGCGGATACCACAGGACTTCACCATATTTATGCTTAAGGGTAAAGAAAAGTATAAGGGCTTCCATCTACACCGATATACAAGGAAATTAAAATTTCATTCTGCTATTAGTAACTTTTATAAATAGCCAAACGTGTCACTAACAACTACTACTCATTAGCCTTGTTCCTTTTTTAGCTCGTTGATCTGTTCAATACTCAATCCAGTTAATTCAGCAACTTCTTCTGGCTTCATGCCTTTTTTTAAGCAATTTACTGCGATTTCCAGCGCCTTTTCATTTTCTCCAATTGTCCTTCCTTTTTCCAGGCCCTTATCCATCCCTTCCTTGTGTGCATAATCTATTTCGGCTTTCTTTATTGCTTTGGCTTTATCAATTCGCATAATCATTTTCTTTTCCTCCTCATCGAGTTGGTAAAAATCAATTCGCTTCTTTGCTATTTTGATATATTCTGGCGCATTCTCAGTCACTTCGCCTGTTTTGAAAAAATATTGCAAATGAGCCAAGGGACTGTTCGGTTCAACATTTTTGTTCTTTAGACTAAAAAAGCAAAGGGACAGTAGGGGTTGCTGTTTTCTTCCTAAATAGAGACGAGCGTTCTTGTCATTGCGAAGACTGAAGCTTTGAAGTGCTTCTTCGTTTGGATCAAATAAGTGAAAATCTACTATATTAATGCCGTAGGTGGGACATAATCCAGAAAAGTTGTTGTTCTCAATATAATATTTCGCCGCTTCATCGCCATAGGGGGACATATAGGCTTTTGCTAAATAGAATAAGGCACGTTCTTCAAAAAACTCGTGGGGCTGCACCTGCATTTCTTATGCAAAGCTTTACATAAGAGATGTTATGAAAAGTAAATAGTTATGTAAAGTTGAGTGAACAGACGTTGATTTGTCAATGTCTATTCACTTTTTTTCTTCACATAATGAAAGATGGTGGTACAGTTGATTTGTATCCAAATAAAAGAAAAGGAGGTTTTTACATGGATACCGATCAGATTGTTCCTACTATGAATCAACTTATCAAAAAAATGAAAGGCGATGGATATTCCGACAATACACTGGATCATTTTTTATGGATTGGTCATACTTTTGAAACTTTCTGTGTTAAGAGAAATATTCAGAAGGTGAACTCTAATGAAGCTCGAAATTTTTTTAAAGAATCCTTCGACTTTGATTTAGATGCCCCTAACTGCCAATTACAATTTACTCTTCGCCGCCCCGTACTTTTACTGTTTGAATTTTATCACACTGGAAATTACTTATTAAGACATCACAACACGGCTTATACAAATATCCCTACTGCATTTTTAGATTTTTATTTAGAATACAAAGATTTCGTAGATAATTTAATCACTTGTCAGAAGCAAGCAAAAAAAA
>NZ_ASWD01000005.1:0-367500 GCF_000407485.1 Enterococcus pallens ATCC BAA-351
TTCACGGTAACGGAAAAGTCCTTTAAAGGAGAATTGTTAAAAGGAGCCTCTACCTTTTTCCAAGAAAAAAGAGCTGATTTTGGCTTGTTCTGGAATAAGAAAAATGGCTTTTTGATTGATGGAAATCAACTGTTGATAGTGCTAGATGCAGAAAATGAATTTGAACTAAATGAACAGTTTTATTGCTTATTAAATGACCAAGAAGAAACAAAGCATAAAGCAAATCAGGGGAAGGTATTTTCTAAGTCCAATGTCTCAGTCGCTATTGTTGGCGATACGTATATGGGTGAATGGTATGCCGCTCATCGAAAACGATTGGGACGCTGGGATCCAATCATAGATGAAGGGTATGACTATTCTTTTCGAGAAGTTGAATCGATGATAAACAATGCCGATTTTACGATCGCAAACCTAGAAGCAGTCTTAGTAAATGATCCTTCAGATTCTCCGTTAAAAAGAATAAAGAAATTTGTATTGGGAGGAGATAAAGAAGAGACAACAGCTGTATTGAAAAGACAGGGCATTGATTTAGTCACCTTAGCTACGAACCACATTGGCGATTTTGGGCAAGCGGGTGTTCAACAAACGGTTCAATCCTTGAAGGAAAAAAAGATCGCCTATATTGGCTCGGGTGAAACGGTTGAAGAAGCGAGTCAACCTTTCCGCTTGAAAACAAGGTCGCAGGAAGTCTTTATCTTTAATGCCTATTGGTACAAACGGTATCAATATCGCAGTACGAATACTTATGCTATTGGTGAAAATTTGGGTGCAGCGTGCATCTCTACTCACTTTTGCGAGAAAATCAAAGCCTTCAAAGCTGAGCATCCAAATGCCAAAATCGTTGTTATTGCCCATTGGGGAGTTGATTTCCGACCAATTCTTAACTATCAGAGAGCTAATGCGAAGCGTTTGGCTGATGCAGGAGCTGATTTGATTCTCGGACATGGTCCCCATGCCCTTCAGGCTGTGGGAAAGATTGATGCAACAGATATCTTTTATAGCCTTGGGAATTTTGTGTTTAACAGTGATGGTGAATACAAGGCACATCCGAAAGCTCTGCCTTATGGAGGCATTGTAACCTTGAACTTCAAAGGGAAATCCTTATATGCCGCCATGAAATTCATTGAAACCAATAATTTAAAAACTCAGTGGATTCCTAAAGAAGTCACCAGTGAGGAGTTCCAAGAAATCGTTCAGGCATTTGAGAAAGAGAAATTCCAAGAAAATGGCTGGGAAGTCAATGAATCAGAAAAAGAAATCACAAAGAAACTTTGGTAGGAAGGATTAAGCGGATGGAAACTTGGGCAGTAGTATGTGGTGCAGTTCGCGAAGAATTAGATCTTCGTTTAGCGATGAATAAGCTATTGGAATTACGGGAATCAGGAATCCTTGCAGGGATTATTATTAGTACTTGGGAGCAGGAATTTAATCGTTTTCCAGAATTACGAGCGCAATTAGAGCAAAATGAGGTAATAATCATTGAACAGCGACCATTAGAATCGCGAGTAACGATTGGTAGAACCAATTCGATTAATTATATGCGGCAGGCGCTGCAGTTTCAAGCAGCGTTAGATATTCTTCCTGAGGATTGCTTTGTTCTTAAAGCGAGAACGGATCGGTCGTTGCATCAAATTCTTCAGATTGAGCCGCATTTATTTGAAGAGCCGCAAAAGGTTGGCTTCTCAGCGGGAATGGTGCAACGATCCATGCCTCATATTTTTGAGTACAAGGTAACGGTTTTTAACGCCAGAATCCAACGAATCTTCAACTTTAGTGATTTTGTCTTTTGGGGGTATATAGGAGATGTTCGAAAGTTTATCAATTTCAATATTGCGGAAATGACCTTTAACCGTGATTTAGTTGCGAATACTCAATGGTTTCTTTATCCCTTTTCTGAGAATTTTCCGGTTATTCGAGATTATTTTAGAATGATTAACTTTCGCCCTTTAATTAATGGGATGAAAGAGTACTTTGAAGGGGAAGACTACGAAGAAACTTTTCCAGCGTTCTTCTATCGGGTATATGGTAGTTATCTGTTGATTCTTTCCTATTATTTTGAACTAGTGGATATGCGAAGAGATTTAGAATCGACTACCTATAAGTTCAAAGATGGGTTAGAGAATACGACCTACCATTTTTTGGAGTTGTTTAAAGGAGCAAAAGAAAAAGGTCTCGTACATTCCTCTTTAGGCTGTGTTTTACTGAACAATAAAGTGATCGAACAGGTGTTGAATCCGGTGGCTTGTACTGGAAATAGTTCGGATGAAATCTTTCATCAATTTGTACAACAAGAGACGCTGTTTCAAACGATTCAGGAAAATGAATATGAAGAATTAGCTGACTTTGAAAAGAAAAAGGGTTGGGGAATCCAACGTCATTGGTTAAGAAGAAACAATTGGCACGGTAAGCTAGAACAACAAATGCCGGACTACGACGAGAATGTATTGACGTATGTGTTCAATGGCTTAACCAAAAAGGAAAGCCAGCAACTGTTGGAAGAATTGAAAATGGTCGATCGAACAGATTTCTATTTGTATAGCTATTGGCTGAGTGTTGAAAAGCTCGGCTGGGAAGCGGTGGAACAAATGGTGATTCCACTTGCCCGAACGCAAAATCAAGAAGCGGTTTTAATGGTTTGTCGTGTACTGCGTGGGAACAAGATAAAGGATGCCAAAGTGATCGAGAGTCTTAGGCACCTGATTCGAGTAACCTATGGTGTAAGAAAACAGCGTGGCACGCTTAATATTAAAACCTGTCAGTTGATGATTGATTTACTCATGTATGAGCAACCAACAGAGGATAAACCTGGCTTTTACAGGAATACGGAGCTTTCTTTCATTTTGACTAACTATCTTGAAAAAGAGGAAGCTGAACGTATAAGAAAAGAAGCATTTACTAAAGCAGAGTTGGTGGCTTTTTTATATGAACTTTCCGATAGTTATCGAAAGAAAGGGCGCGGAACTCGAGCCTTAAGGTTATTGGAGTTAGCTACTGAATTGGACTTTGACAAAGAAGCGATGGAAAAAATGCTGCAGAGATATGTTAGTCGAAAGGCTGATAAAAACGCACTGCTAACCAGAAAGACACTAACATTGTTTTCGTAAATCTGAACCACATAGGACTAAAACGAGAGGGGAGTACGATTCTTTCATTTTTGAAATAATCGGATAAAATGCATGAAACAAATGGAAAAACTGTTATTTCAGCCAGCTAGACTAACCTTTACCCAAGAGAAAATAACCAGCAGAAGACCCAGTGGGACGAGGCTTTCACCTTGGGGAACGATTCATTTATTAACTTATTTAGTTATTTTGATTGATATAGAATCTGGTAAGCTTTCGCCTAATCAAGAAATTCGTTTTCCTGCAGAGGCTGAAAAAGAATATGGCGCGTTGCGTTCTACTCAAGGACGGATAGGTGAAGTACGTTTATTGCGAGATGTACTGAATCAAGCAGTGTCATTAAATGCACCAGACTGTATTGTGGCATTGTTTGAAGTTTATGGTGGAGAAAAGGGGCTTTTGCGCAGAATTAATCGTTATTGGAATGTCTCGAATTATTCCCGACAGATTCCAACCGGAAGAAAGAAAGACCCACAACGAAGCAATCTGTATGATTATTATAAAATTGGCAGCTATTTTTTGGATTTAAAAGAAGAAACGTTATCTCTTCTTGCAAATAAGGATCATGAGATTAACGGGAAAGTATACAAAGCTCAGTCTTCCTTCGACGGGAAGGGAGAGATTATTGCTAGTATTTTCTGGGGCACGAATCAAAGTGATTGTTTGATTTTTTACAAAAAAGAGGATCTAGTAACTTGTTCCTTGGTAATTAATGGGGAAAATGTAACGCATACTTCTGAGCTAGCCTTGAATCCATCGAATGAATTGGTTGAATCAGAGGTGAAGGTAAAGGATACAGGTACGTTTAAGGAATGTCTGGAGGCTAATTTCGAAGGGTACTTTTTAAATGAAGCGATCGCTGAAAATATTATTATAGATCATACCGTCTGCGATCAAAGCTCGATTGTGCGAGACAATTGGAAAAATGTCGCCTTCATTGCTTTTTCAGCAGAAAGCTACAAGGCGATGCTTTCAAAGAGCAAACGTGGCTTTCATGGCAATGAGTTGATTTCTAAATATAAGATCGAAGAAAATATCTCGGTGATTATTACTGACGAACCGATCCCGCACCTGAAGGATAAGATTCTGCAATTTATTGTCCCAAACAGCTTTACCTTCGCTTATGAATATGCTGCTTATCAAATGGAAACTTATCAAGGAAAATTTTGTGCGATTACAGGAAGTGCTGGGAAATCCTCTACGCGATTGATGCTGGCTCATTTACTCAGTGAAGCAGGAAAATCCTTTGGTAATTTTGGCAATGCCAATCTGCATTATTCTACCTTTAGTTTGTCCTTGGAAATTAGTAATCAATATGACTTTATACTCTTTGAAGCAGCTGTAGGAGCAATGAATCGCTTAGGATATGGCAATAATGCTTATATGTGGCAGTTGGATGTGGCTATCGTCAGCTCATTTGGCAGTGCCCATGCCATCAGTGGGATTGAAGGAAACTTGCGAGTGAAGAAACACCTTTTTCATGGGGTGAAAGAGAACGGTTATGTAGTACTCAATAAAGATATTGAAGCGCCTTATTTGGAAGTCTTCGTCCAAAAAGCCGAGTCTTTAAGCTTGAATATTTTATACAGCAGCTTGACGGATACAACCGCTGATTGCTATTTATTGGAAAAGAACGTATTGAAAGATAAAACAGAGGTCCGAGTGGCTTTTCGCGGAAGAGAAATCAGCTTCGCTTTATCAACGGATAGTGACGGCCAAATTCAAAATGCCATGAATTCTTTGTTGGCTATGGATGTGATGGGCCACAAGGTGGAAGATCACCTGCATTTATTTGAAACCTACCAGAGCTTTGAGCGAATACTGCGACCACTTGAATTAACCTTTGACTCCAATAAGGTAACGGTGATTGATGATACCCACAATAGCTCCGTTGAATCAATGATCAATGGCATTGAATTTTTTGCGGATAAAAAAACTTTTTATAAAGGAAAGAAATTATTGGTGTTGGGGGAGATTGCGGACTTAGGAAATGACGCCATCATGCATCACCAGCGACTCATTCCTTACATTAACAAAGCCCAACCAGATCATGTCATTCTATATGGCGAACCGTTCAAAGAATTATCTTTAGAGGTTGAGCAGGTAACGATATGCGAGACCAAAGAAGAGGCGGCTCAAAAGGTGATCGAAGAAAGCACGGAGGATTCGCTGGTCTTTGTCAAAGGCTCGCACGGTATTGGGTTCCACGATGTCATTGAAGTGTTAAAGAAACAAGCGGAAGGCAGTCAGGAGGTCAAGAATGGTTAATCAGGAGTGGACAGAAACAGAAAATATAGTTCCAAATTTGTTGAAAAATTCTTGGTGGACCGCGGGTATCCAGGAGTGGGAAGCAAGCTATGGAGAGGTAGAACTGACAGAAGATGGTTCTGGATTCATGAATCTATCGATGGATAGCTCGACCTCTTGTCAAGTAAATCAGCGAGTAGCTTTAAAACCCAAACATCGCTATTTCGTCATGTTCGATGTAAAGGTTACGCGCTACGTAAAGGGCTTGTTTGGGGTTCATTTCAATGGGAAATTCGAGGCAGGCAGTCCTTCAATGGGGCTGAGACGATTATCCAATGGCTACGAAACCATTACCGGTGTGTTGAAAACACCTGAAGCGTGGCGTCCGCAGTTAGTTTTTGCCGGAAGTATTCATCGTGCAGACGGAGCAGGAACGATTCGCCGTCTATCCCTGTTTGATTTAACTGAATTATATGGTGAAGGAAACGAACCGGAAGCCGATGAGTTTTACCAACTGCTGCCTAATAGACAGGACGAAAGTGGCTTGCATTTGTCCGTCCGAGAATCTTTTTCGACGTTAAGCTGTCAGCTGTACAAGCACCACTTCCAGAGTCCGGTCACAGATGAAGAAGCTTCAGCTATTTTTTTAGCAGAAATGCGAAAGAAAACACAGCTTTTAGGAATGGATAATACCACGTTAAAGAACATCAATGGTTTCTATGCGAAAGGACAGCTGACCACCTCAAGAGATTTGATAAAACTGGGACTACATGCGACTGGCTATGGAAATCTGCTTTCTATTTGGGGAAAGCAAGAACATACGGCAGCGATCTACGGCAGGAATGTACGGAAGGTCTCTCTCAAGTCAGCGATGACTGACGAAGCAGAAACTTCTTATACGATCCTAGGTGGAAAATTTGATGGTGTAGGGAATAAGACTCTTAATTCCCTAGCATTGTTAGCTGATAAGGAAGGCGAATTATATCTAGCTTCTGTAATGGGCGCATCCAGCGAGAAGGGACTGGCTGATCGTCATGAAGCGATAAAAGAATTGATCGACGCGGCGAAAAAGAAAAAAAAGACAGCCGCTTTACAATCTCCAGAAGGGTTCAAAGCAAAATCCGGGAGTATTCTTTTAATGCCTAAAGGGAATCCTCACTATTACACGTGTTCGCCACCCAAGTGCACGTATAGTGTTCATGAGACGGAACCTATTCCACCTGCTTCGCTAACTAAATTGATCAATGCCTTGGTGGTTTTGGATCATGTACAGAATTTGTATGAAACCTTTGAAGTTACGTCGTTTGATCTCTTGGGAGAAAGTGGTCCGAAGCTGGGTGAAGGAGATATCCTCAGTCACTTAGACGCGCTCCACTTTTTACTCTTGTCCAGTTCAAATACGGCTGCGAAGGCATTTTCTAGAGTTGTTGGACATAAAATTGTCCAATCGAGAGGGCGGATCACTCTCTAAACGAAATGATAAACACACAAACGCTTTTTAGATGAAGGAGCACGAGCAGCTAATGAGTTCAAGGTGTAACAAAATGCCGATGTTTAGACCAACCAACTTAACATTTACGAAAAACCAACTAACTAGCAAAAGGATAGACGGAAACCGTTGTGCTATTTTTGGGACCATGCATTTACTCTTGTATTATCAGATTTTAACGGATCTTCAAAACGAGGTTCTATCCCCAGAGCAGACGCTTCGTTTTTCTTCTGAAGCGGCTAAGGAATACGGAGCGATGCGTTCAACCAAGGGACAAGCGGGAGAAGTTCGATTGGTAACGGATGTGCTGAATCAAGCAATTTCTTTTAATGCACCAGATTGTATCGTAGCATTGTTTGAAGTGTATGGCGGTTGGGAAAACACGCAAAGAAAACTGAACCAGCTGGCAAGAACCTTAGGGATATCCAATCATTCAAGGGTTTCTCCCACTGGCAGGAAAGAAACAATTCAACTCAGTAATGTCTACGATTATTATAAAATTGGCGTGGCTTTTTTGAGTTTGGAGCGGAGAATGCATGCTTACGTGAAAAACAGAAGGCATACAATTCATGGGATTAGGTATGAGCCGCAAGGCGTGAACGAGGGAGAATGCATTGTTTCCAGTATTTATTGGGGGACAGACAGAAATAACTGCTTGCTCTTTTTAGATAAGGGTGAGGAGCTGGAAGGTTCATTAGTAATCAATGGGGAGACTCAGCAGAAAACCACTCAGCTGGCTCTAGGAATGGCTGAGGTAAAAGCTTATGAACCGCTGTTGGAAGCTAGCCAAGCAGCGTCATATGTAGACTGGCTGACCCAACGATTTGATGGGTATTTTCTAAATGAACAAATAGCCGCTGGGCTAGAGGTCGAGCATGTTTCGATGGATGAAAGCTATATTCGAAACAGTCATTGGGAGAAAGTCGCATTCATCGCTTTATCGGCTTCAAACTTTCGCTCGTTGGTTCCCAGTTCGAAGCGAACCTTTCATATGAATGAACAAGTGAAAAAGTCTCCACTGCTTGAGGCCATGTCTGTGATTATTACCGATAAACCGATCGAAGAATTAAAGGAGAAAATCCCTCAATACATTGTTCCTGACAGTCTGCTTTTTGCCTATCAGTATGCTTCTTATATGTCTGAAGCTTATCAAGGGAAATTTATCCCGATTACCGGCAGTGCCGGCAAGTCCTCCACTCGGTTGATGTTAAGTCATTTGTTAGAAAATACGGGGAAGATATTCGAGAATTATGGGAATGTGAATCTACATTATCCCACATTCGGATTGAGCTTAGAGATTAATTCTACCTATGACTTTGCTTTGTTTGAAGCAGCTGGGGCCACGATGAATGCTTTGTCTTATGGTAATAATGCCTATATTTGGCAAGCAAAGGTAGCGATCATTACCTCCTTTGGAACCGCTCATGCAGCTGATGGTATTGACCGTAATCTATTCGTGAAGAAGCAGCTTTTCTTTGGCGTGAAGGAAGGCGGATATGCCGTAATCAATGGAGATATCGAAGAAAACTATTTAACTCCTATCCTAGATATGGCAAAATCGCTCAATTTGACGATTCTTTTGTACAGCTTGAAACAGGAAAACGTGGCTTGCTTTGTTGAGGAAAAGAACGTTCTAAAAGACCGAACAGAGATCAGGCTTTCTTTAATGAACAAAGAAATCAGCTTTTCACTCAAGACGGATAGTGATGGGCAGATTCAAAATGCGATGGCGGCTTTGTTGGCGATAGAATGTCTTGGCTACCCAGCAGAGAAATATGCCGAAAAACTTTTTAATTTCCAAAGCTTTGATCGGATATTAAGACCGCTTGAACTCAAACTGGAGAATAAAAAGGTGACTGTGGTGGATGATACCCATAACAGTTCAATTGAGTCTGCCATTAACGGTATTCACTATTTTACAAAGAAGAAGCAGTTTTACAGTGGCACCTCACTGCTGGTACTAGGAGAAACAGCTGGATTAGGGGCTCAAACACAGGAGCAGCATCGACGACTAGAACCAGCGATCAATGCGTCTTCAGCGGACAAAATTATTTTTTATGGCGAGCCCTTCAAAGGCTTGGAAATTAAGAATGATCAGGTTGTACAATGTGAGACAAAAGATCAGGTGGTTCAGGAGATTAAGCAAGCGTTGACAGAAGATTCCTATGTGTTTGTCAAAGGCTCCCATGGTATCGGTTTTTACGAAGTGATCGATCAGCTGAAGCAAGAGGCTAATTTTATAAAAAAAGAGGAGTGTGAGTAGGTGGAGAATTTGGAAGGTCCACTAGATAATCAACAGACGAGTTCGGCCGTTTACGATTCGAACACGATTCCCAATCAGTTAAACAATTCATGGTGGACCAGTGGATTAGACAATTGGTCTGTCAATGCTGGTCAAGTCGCTATTGAAGAGGATGAACAGGGTTATCTTAATTTAACAATGGATACAACGACGTCCTCTCAAATCAAGCAAGTCGTATATTTGAAACCCAATCATTGTTACTTTGTAATGTTTGATGTTCAGGTTACACGGTATGTTAAAGGACTATTTGGCATACATTTTAATGGTAGGTTCACTTCAGGGAATTCAGATATGGGGCTGCGACGTCTGTCAAAAGGATATGAAACAATCACTGGTGTTTTAAAGACACCAAAAACTTGGGCTCACCCACAATTACTCTTCGTCGGAAGTATCCATGGAGCTGATGGTTCGGGAAGTATTCGACGGTTATCCTTGTTTGATTTGACTGATTTGTATGGTCAAAACAATGAACCGAATGCCAGTGAATTTTATCAAATAGTACCCCAGTCCTTAGATGAACAAGGGGGGCATCTATCTTTGAGAGAAGTCTTTACTAAGATAACGAAACGGATAGAAGAACCTTTGGCAACAGACGAAGAGGCACGGCAAGTGTTTTTAGATGAAATGCGGAAGAAAACCCAGATCTTGGGTATGGAGAATACGCAGCTAAAAAACGTAAATGGCTTCCATTTGAACGGCCATTTGTCTACTTCAAGAGACTTATTGAAGCTGTTGTTGCACGCAACGGGCTATAAAAAGTTATTAGCTATTTGGGGAAAGAAGGAACATAAAGCTTTTGTTCAAGGGAAAAAACCTCGAGAGATAGAAGTCACTGCGACGGTTCAAGACGAAGAATTGGAAAAGACCTATACGCTTTTAGGTGGAAAATCGGGGGCGCTTGCGACTAACGTTTTAAATTCGGTTGCATTGGTAGGAGATAAAAATGGGCGGATCTATTTAGCCGCTGTAATGGGGGCATCTGGGAAGACAGGTAAGACCGATCGTTACGAGGCAATGAAGTTGTTAGTAGATACAGCAAAACAGCGGGAAATAAATCCCGAGTACCAACCGACCAAACCTTATAAAGCCCGAGCTGGAAGTGTCATCGCTTTTCCAATGGGTGACCCGCATTTTTATACGTATTCTCCACCGAAATCATTATATAGTGTCAATGAAACGGAAAGTATTCCTCCTGCTTCGGTGACAAAATTGATCAATGCATTAGTTGTTCTTGATAATATCCACAACTTGCATGAGACTTTTGAAATCAAGCAAAGTGATATTTTGGGAGGCAGTGGTCCAGTCCTTTACGAGGGAGACATCATCAGCTTTTGGGATGCGTTTCACTTTTTATTTCTGCCAAGTGCCAATACTATTGCAAAGGCATTTTCTAGAGTGATCGGACATAAAATTATCCAAGCAAGAGGATATATTGAATAAAATATTGTATAGGAATAGGAGATAAGTGGGTATGAAGGTTGTTGTTTTAGCGGGTGGAAAGAGCAATGAACGTGAGGTTTCAATGACTTCAGGAAGTAAAATTGCCAATGCATTAATTTCAAGAGGCCATCAAGTCCTACTGATGGATTTATTGGAAGGTCTCTCAGATTGTGCGGATTTTGATACAGCTTATGAAAAATATCAGACGGATCACTATGACTATCAGGTTTCTAAGAAAGTTCCCAATTTTGAAGATTGTCCAAATAAAGAAATCGGAGATCATGTCTTAGAAATCTGCGGAGGTGCCGATATTACGTTCTTCGCTCTACATGGTGGTATTGGCGAAAACGGGAAGCTTCAGGCAATTTTTGATATCTATGGAATCAAGTATACTGGATCAGACTATCAAAGCAGTCTTTTGGCAATGGATAAACTAATTGCAAAAGAATTAATGCGATTCCATGAGATTCCGACGGCAGATTGGTCGGTGGTGTATGATGCAGAAAAGACTGATTCTATTCAGCTTCCAGCTGTAGTAAAACCCATTGATAGTGGTTCTAGCATTGGAGTTTCAATCGTTGAAGATGAACAAGCATTAAAAACAGCGATTGAAGAAGCAATCAAGTATTCGAATAATTCCAAGATTCTAATTGAAGAGAAAATTGTTGGACGAGAATTTTCAGTGGGTGTGTTAGGGGAACAAGTCCTGCCAGCTATTGAATTAATTCCTAAATCTGGGTTTTATGATTATCAAAATAAATATCAAAAAGGGCTGACAGAAGAAATTGTACCTGCAAAGATAGAGGATTATTTAGCAGAACAAATGGGACAATTGGCTTTGAAGACCCATAAAATGTTGGACTTATCTGTATGTTCCAGAACGGACTTCATTATTGATAAGTACAACAATTTGTTTGTAATTGAAGTCAATTCATTGCCAGGTATGACGCCAAACAGCTTGCTTCCACAAGAGGCGGAGGCGGTGGGCATCGAGTTTGAAGAATTATGCGAGACGATTGTTCAGGAGTCGCTGAAAAAATATGAGTAGGTAGATTTCGAATCATTGTAACTGTTCAAGTTACAGTAATAGTTAATCTGATTTCTTTTTCGTATATATTGTTTGTCCATCTGATGCAGAAGTATTTATGGTTGTTACTCATGTATTGAATTTGGAGGAGACCAAAATGAAAAAGGTAGGATTGTTGTTAGTTGGTTTATTGGCAATCGGATTATATGCAACGAATCAAGTGGTCGCAGAGAAAGATGAACATAATCAAGCAGCCGAATTTGTAGCAGCTGAAGAAAGTGATGGAGAAGCATCAGCTGAGCTGCAGGAAGGTAAACAGCAGCGAAGTGTCACACAAGCAGCCGATGTTCGTACGATTGATTTTCGGAAATTCCATATTGAAGTCACTGATGGTGCAGCAGATTCTGTTTCAGTACCTATTTCTAATTCAAAATTTACAGTCGGTTACGTTCATGATAACCGCGAAATAACCATTCATGAAGGCCTGACGAACGAAAAAGGTCAGATTCTTAACTTGCCGCCTAAAGATATTCCTTTCGGAGCAACGGCATTAAGAATACGTTTTACTTTAGGGAATGATAGTCGAGGCTATGTTCAAAATTACGACAAGAAACCCTATCGCTTCGTCTTTACTTTAGGCTTTAATGCGGCTAGTACAACCAATATTATCAATTTTACGAATACTAAAACTAGGTTTGGTAATACAGATGAAGAATCGTGGTTCTATAATTTCCAAGCATCGAGAATTAATCATTATTTCGATGAAGCCGTTCAAGAATACAGTCATGCGGTAGCGTTGGCGAATGAATTGCTTCCAGATACAGAACCGTTTGAGGTTGCACCAATCAACATTAATTTTCAGAAGGGGCAATATGTTGATAAAGGTAATGGCTTTAACCGGAATGGACATGATGGCAGTAAAATTGCGGATATTGTAATGGGTGATCGATCAAGTAAAACTTTTTCTACTCAATATTTGATGCATAATGTCATGCATGAGTGGACGCACTGGAATCTGTATCGTTATGCGAATGCACCAGGTGGATCGTATGTTAGTCATTATTCCTACAATGTAAACCCTAAGATTAGTTTCAAAGAAGGGTGGCCACTGATGATTGGAGATTTGTTTGCGCTAAATTATGATATGACAAAAGAAGATATACGTGTTCAGACGGATAAGTATAACGGTGTTAATCGACTTTTCGGAAAGTCCACCAACTATACAGTGAAACAGGTTTTATATGACTTAGTTGACACTGGTTCGAATGATGAAGAATTTAGCCTTTCCCAACGATACTTAGATGGAGAGATGTCAGATTTAGATATTCGTCGATTGAATCTTGGAATGCTTCATACCGTGATGGCTGAATCAAAAACAATTACTCTCCAAGAACTATTAACTGCAATAGAAAAGAAATATGTGCTTACCAAATCGGATAAAGAGAAGTTCGCGAAGTTGCTTGAAATCAATGGCTTATCAAGAGAAGGTGCATTTACGTTAGATAATGATGGAAATCCTTTGACTTCACCGCTTCAGGCAGTTGAGCCGTTAGCGAATGTTGAGGAAGATTGGGATGAGATGGAGTAAGAAGAAGCTACCAATCTTCTTCTTACTAGTTCAAAATTGGGAGAAATTTCAAGTATAAAAATCGATTTTACAAGTGAGTATGAGTGTTAGATTAATTGTAAAAATAAAATGAATGAGGAATGTACGATGCTAAAAGAGTATTTTCATCGCATCAATAACGGATATTTTAAGATGACCAGCAATGATCAATTGATTTCCAGTCAATTTCAGTTCCATTCATCTGGAATGATTTCAGGTTATAATAGTAATTTCAACGAGCATCATTGGGGGATAGAAGGGGATAAGCTCATCATATTTGATAGGAAGAATAACCCTTCCACAATTATCACTAATGTAGTAGTTGAAAACGGAAAGCTGGTAATGACTGGTAACTTTTACAATACTAAGGTTGTACAGAAGTTTGTAGAGCAACCGAACCTTGTTCCCAGAAAATTCCTGAAAACCCTAGTAGCTACAGAAAAGCTACTCGATTATTTCACAGAATCTAGGATTACTTTTGAGCGTTGGACAACAGGAAGACGATTCAAACCAGGGGATCGAATACTTGTGTCAAGTACACTCAATTTGGAGCCATATACTAGTTTTGATGTAGGGAACAAGCTCTGTGATATGGGAAGCTATACGTATTCGACGTCGAGTCTGCCAACTTACAGTAAAATAGGTCGTTACTGCAGCATCGCTCCGAATGTAACTATGATGGGATTTCAACATCCGACTGATCGGTTTACTACTTCGCATATTGTTTACGAAAGACATTATCCAGCGAAAAACGGTTATAAAGATTTAGGTGAACAAGCGAAGTTCAGACCTGCTCCAACAAAGCAAGGACCGCCTTCACTTGTTATTGGACATGATGTTTGGATCGGTGCAGACGTAACGATAAAGCAGGGGGTCAAGATAGGAAATGGGGCAGTGATTGCTTCACATGCTGTTGTAACCAAAGATGTCCCTGACTATGCAATAGTTGGTGGGGTACCAGCTAAGGTAATAAGATATCGATTTGACGAAATAACTATTCAACGATTACAAAAAAGTCAGTGGTGGGATTACAATGTTTTGGCTTTACCACTCTCAGGGAATGCAACACCTGCAGAATTTTTGGCTGCTTTTGAAGCATACAAAGGATTGTTGCCTAAGTTGGGAAATAAAAAGATAACCTTGGATGACTTGTTGAATAACTTAATATGATTTATTAATATTGTTTTACGAGGGGATGTATCTATGAAAAGAATAATTATGTTTGTTGGATTATTCATCTCTTTGTTTTCTTTCTCCACAGTTAGTTTTGCGATGGGAAATAATGAGATACAAATCGACAGTTTTAAACTTCATGTCCGCAAGGATGCTTCCTCACCAGCTGTTCCGATTAAAAACGCAAAAGTGAATATTTATGGAAGAAATACGACAACGAATGTAGGTTTTCTTTTAGGAACAGAAATTAGTGGTGAAAATGGAGAGGTTGAAAATTTATATTATCAAGCCTCGCAAGAATTTGATCAAATCAGTTTTCAGTATTTTTTTGGAAATGATGAAAGAGGATACATTATTCGTTTAACAGATATGAAATACAATGCGAACCATACAAGAAATATTCCTAATAATCGAAGGATTAATACAACAAGAGTCACATCAATCAGTGGTGAAAATGGAACAGCAGAATTTTATGTGGAGTTGACGAAGCTCAGTAATATCTATGATGACATTTATCGTGATCAGGAAAAAGCATTAGATGCAGCCTCTCCCTATATTGAAAACCGGCATGTTGAATTAAAGGAAATTGATTTAATTTATGATGCAGATTTGATTCAATCTGGGAATTCCTTCAATAGAAATGGAAAGGGTTCTATTACTAGGCCTGTAATTTGTATTAATACAATGACTGGTCAACAATGGGAATGGGACAAAACTAGTGCAGTTGCTCATGAATGGGCTCATTGGAATATGTATAGGGTTAATGAATTGCCAGGGAAATCCTATGAGTCGCATTCTTCATACAATATAACTCCTGAAACAAGTTATAAAGAAGGATGGGCACTTTTTCAAAGACATCGATACACTTGTGGCTTAGAAAATGAATTTATAAATGATACTCAAGTTCAAAGCGATCCTAATTTATTTGGTATCTCTACAAATTTCACTGTTAAGGGAGCTCTATATGATGTCTATGATGATAACTATGGACAATATGCAGGACTTGAAGACGATCCATTCGATATTTACACTCTTTTCGTCGATGGAGATCATACCCTAGAAGAAAGAGATTTGATTTCTGAAGGGATTTTGTACACGTTAATGGTTGACAGTCAGGCGAAAACCTTTGAGGAATTCTATCAATATCTATATACCAATTATGTTGATACGCATCCTGACGAAACAATGAAGCAAAATTTGATTCGTTCAATGGCGACTAACGGATTTGATGGAAATGGAAACTTTATTATTCGAAAATAAAAATTTTTAAATTCAATAGAATTTAAAAGGTAAAAGATTAGGTCTGTTTTTGCTCCTGCTTGTTTATAAATTTATGGTGAAAAGATGCCACCAAATTAACATACCTCCTGTTAGCCTTACATCATAAGCAGCAGGAGGTTTTTGAATTATGGATAGAATTGTCACCTTGAACTGAAATAGTTAAACCCTGTACATTAAAAAGTAGAAACGATCGATGTGCACTTGTTAAGGCCTTAGAGACTTTGAGCTAGAATATTTCAAATCAAATAAAAAATTTAGCTTCTTTATTAAGTACGGGCCAAAGTTGAAATTGCTTAGATATTTCGATTGATAAAAACTATAAATTATCTTGCACGTACATTATTATGTACAATCTATTACTGTGAAAATTGATTACAAACTGGGATTATGCTCCAAAGATGTCCTTTTTTTGCCTAAAAAGCGAACGTATATTCGTATATAATGTAATTAATAAGTGATCACTTGTTAATAAATTATAGGAGAATAAGCGTATGAAAATGAATCAAGTATCATCAGTATGGGATGAAGGTAATGCTAAGAGCATCAATGATAATTTTGAGGTAATTCAAGATAGAGAAGCCAAAATTGTTTCCGATATCCTATCAAAAAATGAAGACAGCAGCAAGCCGCAAATTAATGGTGTGAAACGTCCAGGAGGATCTGATTTCCGATACCTCAATAATTGTGGTATCAATTTTACCGCAAATACCAATGGCGCATTATATCGTACCTGGATTTATGCAGGTACGACAGCCGAAATGGGCGTTGGACTGGCAGTTCATCCAAATCCTAGTAAACCGGCAGAGGAAGAAGTGTGTTATAAGATCTTTTCGTTAAGACATGGCTGGAACCACGTGGAGTTGAATTTCCCCGTAGAAAAAGGAAAACGTTATACGTTGTTTAAACGAAGCGTGGAAAAAGACATTACTACTTTAGCAACTTTGATGACAGGTTGGAATACTCATCCGGATATCATGAATAACGGTCTCAAGTTTCATTGCGGTGCTGCACTAGTTGGCGGAACAATGACAAATTACAATGCCTTTTTCGAAATTGAATTGATTACCACTTTAGCTCAGCTATTCAGTTTGAGGGATGAAAAACTTTATGTAGGGAATACCCCTCCGCCAGAAGCTAGATACTGGTTTAAACCTTTGGAGGGATGAGCATGTATAAAGCATTAAGTAATACTTCAACAGGAGTAAAAGATTTTACACTCCTTGGTTTAAAAGAAAATGAAAATCTTTTAAAAGAGAGGAACATAACGCAAGGAAGCTTCACTCCTTCTAAGGCTACAGGTTCGAATTTCGCTGAGGTAATTAATTTATCGAAAACACGAATTAGAACTGAGGCATTGATCGAAGTGAAATCGCCGTTTGTTATCACTGCTCATTCTGATGAGTATCAGGTGGCAGCTGGACTGTTTGGAGCAGACGGATATCTAGGCTATAGTCAAGGATATAAGGATTGGGCCAAATCAATTGTTGTAAATAATCCTGCAGTTACATCTGTTCTTATTTGTATTAAGAAACTAACCAATGAGCCGATTACTAAGAAAGATTTTTTAGATAGCCAAACTAAGTTAGAGTTAGGGGCAACTTCAACAGAGTATAACCTTTCTATTGCTGATGATCCCAAGTACACTAATTTCAAATTTGTTGGAACATCCCATAAAGAATCTAATAAGGCAAGGGACTATTCATGGGAACTGATAGATCATGATTTGGAACAAACAACGCTAACCTATGCTCAAGCAAAGTTAAGGATAGATGACTATTGGGATAGAGGGATTACAGGAAAGGGAATTAAGATTGGAATTGTCGATAATGGAGTTTCCACCCACGATGCCTTGCCAATTGCTGGGGGTATTGCTTGTCAGGACTTGGGAGATCCCTATTATGTTAGCGAATGGTTTCATGGCACACATTGTTCAGGTATAGCTTTAGGAAGAAATCTGAAAAATGGTCAACCACCAGGAGTAGCTCCTGATGCGGAGATGCATGTTATCAGAATGTCTTATAATACTGCAAGGTACAAAACATTATCTATCATTGAGTCGATTGATTATGCAATTGAACATGGTATTGATATTTTATCGATGTCTGTAGGAATTCATGAAGATAGTTCTTGGGATTCAACGGATAAAACTAAGGTAACAGTTGGGTGTCCTAAGCATTTAAGAATCCCATTAAGAAATGCTTTTATTAAGGCACACGAGCACGGTGTAATTGTGGTAGTCGCAGGCGGGAATAATAATAACGGAAGCGGCGAAGAAGAAGAATTCATTGGGATCTTACAAAAAATGCCGAAAGCATTATCCATTGCTAATTTAAATTGCTTTGATCAGCGATTTGGTTCTTCAAGTGTGGGTCGCTGGATCGATGCTGCTAGTTATGGTACTTCAATTATGTCTGCGGCAGACAAACGTAATGATGTTGAAAATTCTTACGTTTTAGGAACTGGAACCTCAATGGCGACACCAAGTGTTTCTGGGATTATAGCTTTATATAAACAACTTTTTCCAAGATTAAGTGGGGAAGAACTTGTTAATAAAGTACTTGAAAACTGTGTGCAAGTCCCTAAATTAACCGCCCTTCAACAAGGTAAAGGTGTGCCACAACCGCCTGAAGAGCTTTATGAGTTACCAGTTAAAGCTGAGACTACTGGCAAGTTCCGTATTTATTCTAATTTTTGTTGGCAATATGCAGAATCCTTTTTCAAAGACGAAGCAGGTAAATGGAAAAAGATGGAGGTGAGAATGAATGGCTAATAGTTTAAATTTAACCGTAGTAAACGATATAACAGATATCGCTCAAGGTGATACTGCAAGTACCTTAGTATTAGAATTGCTAGATGAGAAAAAATTACGAATTCGATACCTGGATAAGCATCAAGCAACTGTCTATTTGGTAAATGATGGAGTAGTGAAGTACGAGCAGAAGTGTAAGATTTTTGATAGCCGCTTGGAAATCAATATTTCCGAAGTGTTAAAACCGTTGGACTATATCATTGAGGTTCATGTCGAAGTGGATGGGTTTAAATATATCTTTCCATCTGATGTCAATTACAAGCTGCGAATCAATGCATCGAATGTCGTAGAGGTGTAAGTATAAGCAACCGATTTTTTGCATAAGCGAAGTCGGTTGCTTGTTTTGGTTAATAGTACATTGATGAATAATCCCATACTCGTTGTCTGACATTATTGAAAAGACTTGAAATTTAGAGCCACCATTATCTTTTAAAGTCTACAGCCTCACTAATCTTTCTATTTTCTACTCTAGAATTACTGATATAATAGTAAAAAGTCGGAAAATCCACTGATAATCAGTCGAACAAACGTAAAGTGAGGAATAATCATGGGCTTATTTGATAAATTTAAAAAGAAAGCAACATCAAGACCAGCTACTGAACCTACCTCTGAACCTAAAAAGCAGAAACAAGCTGTTTCTTCAAGTAATAAACGAAAAACCTTACCTAAAAACTTTGACGATATGCTAAAAAATGAAAATATTGACATATTAAAGGCAGTGTTTGATAAATGTGAGTTGGATGCCTATGGTGGATATTATAAGCAAACTGCCTTGGCTTATACTGGTATACCGGATGAACTCACTTGTTGGTTGGTAGATCAAGGAGCGGATATTAACGCAAAGGATAGTTATGGAAATACACCTTTGCATCGGCAAAGTTCTGCTTGGCATAGCAATATACAATTGCTTATTGATCTGGGTGCTGATATAAAGGCAGTTAACAATCAGGGGGAAACGCCATTAAACAGTGCATAAAGAATGTATTAACTGGACTGAAAATGAGTTGTTAAAGTTACCATTGTCTAAAAGTGGTGTATTAGCCCATGTTCTAATCGGATTTCCATGAATTTTACACCATACAAGATAACATAGTAATAGTGAAATACCTAGACTAAGAAACCAAAGTGATGCAACACGTGCATGGATTTATAGTAAAGAAAAACAGAAAATTGAAGTCTAATAAAGCGGGTTTAGAGATTTTTATTTATCTCTAAACCCGCTTCATTTTTCCCATTAGCCTTGTTCATTAAAACTTTTTTTAGCAATTTCGATAAAGCTTTTTAATACATGATTGTCCTTTAAATTTTTGTAATAGAGACCAAATGATATAGGCGAGAGCCCTCTCACAGGGATATATTTCAAATCAGGTTCTCTAACAAATCCATTATCAGGAAATAATAAAAACCCGAATCCCGCTTTTGCAAGTGCAAAACTGCTCTCGACCCCAGCTCCTATAGTCACATCAGCCATCTCCTTTGACAAGGCTAGTTCACTTTGGTATTTGAAGATTGGCTGAGGAATGCTATGGGGTTCGCACAGTATTGTTTTCCCCGTTAATTCTGTCTGATCTAGAATTTTCTTTTCTGCAAACTCATGCTCCTCATTACAAATACATACTAAAGGACAGGAAACTAAATGAATATATTCTCCCTGTATACTATTTTTTAACGTATCTTTATAGCCAAACATAACTTGTAAACTCTCGTCATCCAATAAATTTGCCATATGTTTAAAGGGCATAAACTTAATTGATGCTTGTACTTTAGGAATGCTTTTGAGAAGTTCTTTTAGCAATATGGCAGTTAAGTCAACTTCAATTTGATTATGGCATCCAATTCCAAGAGAAATGGTCCGCTCGTCATCGGTTTCTTTAATCCTTCGCTTGATATTGTTGAAACTTCCGAGTATATTTTTTGCCTCTTCAATTAATTGTGTTCCTGCCTTGGTGAGTTGAACATCTCTGCTCGTTCGTAAAAAAAGTTTTACCCCTAATTCAGATTCTAAATTTTTAATTTGATTGCTGATTGCCGGTTGTGTTAATTGTATTCGTTCTGATGCTTTCGTGAAATTTAGATATTCAGCTACTGCTAAAAAACATTCTAGTTGAAAGGTATTCATATATCCCCCATTTATTCAAATGATTTATGTCTATCTATAAATTTTCTTTATTGATTATAGCATTTTTCTATTTCACATTCCATCAGAAAGTGATTATGATGAGGAAGTGAGTCTAATTGATTTCTGTCCTAATAACAAATTTTTTATTGTAATTAAGCTCGCAAGGATTCTTCTATCTGCGAAATAGTTCAATAAGAAAGTTGATGGGATTTGAAGTTTACAGATATACACACCTTTCAAGGAGGAATAGAATGAAAGCAATATTAAGTCAATTAAAGGAATACAAAAAAGATACAGTGCTCTGCCTAATCTGTGCTGCTCTTGAGGTGGTAATGGAGGTGTCAATTCCGATTATTGCCGCAATCATAATTGATCAAGGATTTGGTGAAAAGAATATTAACATTGTTTATAGCTATGGTGCTTTAATGGTCATCATTGCATTTTTAGGATTGTTTTTCGGCATACAAGCGGGACGATATGCTTCTAGTTCAGCAGCCGGTCTATCCTATAATTTACGAGAGGAAATTTACAAAAGAATTCAGACATTTGCCTTTTCTAATATTGATAAGTTTAGCACCGCGGGTCTGGTTACCAGAATGACAACCGATATAACCAATATTCAAAATGCTTTTATTGGTGGAATCCGACTAATAATCCGGTCACCATTAATGCTGATAGCTGGAATGGCGTTAAGTTTTTACATAAATCCAAAGATTGGATTTATCTTCTTAATCGGAATTTTATTCCTCTTCATTATTCTGTCCATAATTGTAAAAATTACCATTCCCACCTTTAGAAAAGTTTTTGCGGAATACGATGAAATCAATGCGAATGTTCAAGAAAACATTTCAGGCATTCGAGTTGTAAAGGCATATGTTCGTGAAGATTTTGAAAAAGAGAAGTTTTCTAAAGGAGTGACCATGCTCTTTAAGCTTTCCAAAAAAGCTGAAAGCTTACTTGCTTTAAATAATCCCTGTATGATGCTAGTTATTTATGCATGTATTATAGCGGTCTCGTGGTTTGGAGCGAACTATATAGTAGAGGGTGTAATGACAACTGGACAACTTTCTTCATTATTCACTTATATATCAATGATTATGACCTCCCTCATGATGCTTAGCATGGTTGTAGTAATGAGTTCTATGGCAACGGCAAGTATAAATCGAGTATCTTCCGTATTAAATGAAACCCCTGATATAAAAAATCCAGAAAACCCTGTGTATGCTATTGAAAATGGTCAAATTGATTTCACTAATGTTAGTTTTTCCTACAAAAATGATAGCGAGAAGTATGTTCTTAATACTATCAATATGCAAATTAAGTCAGGAGAAACCGTTGGTATTATTGGCGCGACAGGTAGTGGGAAAACGAGTCTTATTAATTTGATCAGTCGGTTATATGACGTTAGTAAAGGTACAGTAAAAGTTGGCGGTATAGATGTTAGAGACTATGACTTAGAAAGTCTTCGTAATCAAGTTTCGGTAGTCTTGCAAAAAAATGTTCTTTTTTCAGGCACAATTTTAGAGAATTTACGTTGGGGAAAAGAAGACAGCACATTAGAGGAATGTAAACAAGCAGCTAAGATTGCCTGTGCTGATGAATTTATTAACCAACTCAAAGATGGATACAATAGCTATATAGAACGTGGTGGCGCTAATTTTTCTGGTGGGCAACGTCAGCGACTGTGTATCGCTCGTGCTCTCTTGAAGAATCCGAAGGTGATAATATTTGATGATTCAACCAGCGCTGTAGATACAGCAACCGATGCGAAAATTAGAAATGAGTTGAAAAATGGCATTCCCAATACGACTAAAATTATCATTGCTCAAAGAATTACAAGTATACAAGATGCAGACCGAGTAGCAATTATGGACAAAGGACAAATCGTTGCGTTCGATAAGCCAGAATCATTACTCAAGTACAATGATATCTATAAAGAACTATACGATGCACAAATGAATAGCGGTGACTTCGATGAAATGGAGGTTAAATAGCAATGAGTAAAAAGAATAACATGCAAACAGCGAAAAATTTACTACGTGTCCTAAAATACATGATCAAGAATTACAAATTACTATTTTCGATCACAGTATTATGTATAATCTCATCTGCAGTTATTTCAATGTATGGAATGCTTTTCGTCCGAGATTTAATTGATATATATATCACCCCTTTACTTCAAGGGACACAAAATAGTTTTCAACCTCTCTTAGGAGCGCTAGTTAAACTGTCTTGTATCTTTGTATTGGGAATTCTTACAAATTATGCATACAATCTCATAACGGTAAGAATAAGTCAGGGAGCGATGAAAAAATTACGGAATGATCTGTTTGATAAAATGGAAAGTTTGCCGATTGAGTATTTTGATACCCATCCTCATGGGGATATAATGTCTGTTTACACCAATGACATAGATACATTACGACAATTAATGGGCCAAAGTATCCCTCAAATGATTAACGTAGTAGTTACAATAGTTGCAACTTTCATTTCTATGATGCTAATAAATATCCAATTAACAATTTTTACTTTGTTGATAGCGTTAATCATGGTTGTGGTGACTTCCATACTATCAAAAAAATCGAGTATTTATTTTAACAAGCAGCAAGAAAATATTGGTGCTCTCGATGGCTATATTGAAGAAATGCTCGATGGACAAAAAGTGGTTAAAATATTCAATCACGAAAATCAAGCGATCAATGACTTTCGAGAATACAATCACAGTTTAAGAGACAGTACAACTAAAGCAAATACCTTTGCCAATATCATGATGCCTATAAATGGAAATATCGGGAATTTAAGTTATATCATATGTATTATTGTGGGTGCGCTTTTGACTTTTTCCGGTTCACAAATTCTTACTATTGGTGATGTTATAGCGTTTATTGGTTTAAACAAGAGCTTTACACAGCCATTTATGCAAATTAGTCAACAAATGAATGCCATAATTATGGCAGCAGCTGGGTCGGTTCGTGTATTTGAGTTGATTGATGAAACACCAGAAATCGATAATGGATATGTCGAATTGGTTCCTGCTCAAATGGATTCTAAAGGTAATCTTGTAGAGAGTAATGAAAAAACAGGTGATTGGTTGTGGAAACATTATCATAAAGCGACTGATAGCATTACTTACACGGAGCTTAAAGGAAATATTGAATTTGAACACGTCGACTTTGGATATACTAAAACAAAGAAGATTTTACACGATATCAATTTGTACGCTAAACCAGGACAAAAACTTGCCTTTGTTGGTGCAACAGGTGCAGGTAAAACAACGATTACCAATTTGATTAATCGCTTCTACGATATACAGGGCGGAAAATTGAGATACGATGGCATAAACATTGAAAAAATAAAGAAATCAGCTCTGAGAAAAAGAATAGGTGTGGTACTTCAGGATACAAATCTTTTCACTGGAACAGTTTTAGATAATATCCGTTACGGTAATCCAGATGCCACAGACAAAGATTGTATTGAGGCCGCAAAGTTAGCCAACGCTGATGATTTTATTAATCTCTTACCTGAAGGATATAACACGATTCTTAAAAACAACGGTAGTAGTTTAAGTCAGGGACAAAGACAGCTTTTATCCATTGCGCGAGCTGCCGCTGCGAATGCACCCGTATTAATATTAGATGAAGCAACATCATCAATTGACTCACGAACTGAAAAAGCAATTCAAAGTGGTATGGATGCCCTAATGAAAGGAAGAACAACCTTTGTTATTGCTCACAGATTATCGACCATTAAAAATTCTGATTGTATTATGGTTATGGATAAAGGAAGAATTATCGAACGTGGAACGCATGAGGATTTAATCAATACCAAAGGACAGTACTATCGACTTTATACAGGTAACTTTGCTGAGTAAGTATTCCTAGAATAGTACCTTGTTGTAAGAAACAGGTGTAATGTTCAACTATACTATAAGCACACTTGAGTTTTGCAGACTCAAGTGTGCTTTTGTCAACTTTTAGATCCTCTATGGTTTGTGAAAATGACAAGCAACTGGTGTTACAGAAACTGTTTGGCGAGGACGGTGGAACGGTAGACAAACGGGCTTGTTTAATTTGATCTAAACCATATTTGCGTGAATAAGTAATCGTTAATATGATTTCGTATGACTACTATTTTTTATCGTTGTTAAAATCTTCAATATACGTCTCTACATAACCACATTCAGGACAAATTGCCACCTTAGAATTCCCTACTGACTGCACCTTATTCTTCTCAACGATTTTTACAATAATTTCATAGCCGCCACCATTAACCTTGCGAGCAAAATTATTCTCAATCATTTCTACATTACATCTGATGCATTTTCTCATAATGAAGCCCTCCTTGTTGGTATTAAAAGCAACTTTTGAACAATGCTAACTCTGATTAATTAAAGTATAGCATGATGAAGGGGAAGAGGAATAGTATTGAAAAATTAATACTCATCGTTACTCTATCATCTGCAGTCTGAAGCCAATACAATGACTATCGACTTCTATTTTTATCTCGAGACTCTATCCTATTTATGGTAAGATTATTTTTAACAGCCAATATAAATATCTAGCTTTTATCTGGTTTTAGTATGTCTAAAACCAATGATTTATCAGTGAAATAAAGTGAATGGAGGAGCGTTTTTGTTTAAAATTATTAAGGAATACATCATCGATCCGTTTAAAGAGGGCAGAGAAGAAGCTAAGCAGGAAGCTGAACAAGAAAAACAAGAGCAGGGTCAAAGAACCAGCGATGTTATAGCTGATCTAACTTATCCAGAAATGTTTGCTGCAAGTCTTGCGGCACCTTTTCGTGCAACAGTTTTTTTAGACTGGTTTAGTTTGTTCAAAAAGGAAGAGAATGATTCCGAGGAGCAACCGATTTTACATTTACTTTGTTTTGGAGCTATTGCTGATTTGAAGAAAGAAGATATTCGGAGCTTGAAAGTGCAACAAGAAACAAGTTTTACTATTACGTCTGGAGAAGAAGCATTAATTGTCGCCAAAGCTAATTTACAGGCTGCCGGTATTCAGTTATCTTCACTCCAAGCTGTCAGTGATTCTTCTGAAAATCTCCCCCAGCAGTTGAATCTTACGGCCTTGGAAATTGGCATAGCAGCAACTGTTTTAGTTTCTGCGGTGGATACTAATCTGCTTCAAAAAGATCAAGTGTTAGCAATTTTTGAAGAACTAATACCAAAAGTTCAAGGGAAATTCGAGAGCTGGGAAGACTATGGTACTCAGCTGTTGGACCAAGAAGCAATAGTGAAGTTTAATACTGGATTTAGTAGAAAACAACTTGAGAAAACGATGGAAAATCTCCTTTGTAAAAGCGATAGTCCTTGGCAATTTGTAAAATGGAATCTAAATTCATAGTAAATTATTATAATAAAAAAATGTCGTGGATGGTTTACCAGCCTTCGAAAGTTAGATGAAATCTAACCTTTGGAGCAATCGGTTTATCATCCTCGACTTTTTTGTAAGTGTACACTATTGCTGCGTATTCAACACACGTAACCTGTTCCATTTTTACAACAGGATTTTTTCTTAACTGTACAATTACATATGAAAAGACTGATATAATAGAAAAAATTGCTATCTTCAATGATAGTTAGACGAGTAGAAAAAGTATTAAAATCAATACCAAAAGAGTGGCAACTGCTGAAAAACAAAGGGAGTGATCAAACTGTTGGAGAATGACTTTACCTACAAACCTGCCGAAAAAGAATATCAAACTGAGCAAAAGGGCGTAGAAATCAGCATAGACGAATCGCTCATGGATCAGGAAACTGCTGCGTATGCAGTAAAAGTTCTAAATGCCTATTCTGAGAGATTAAGTCTTATTTGTGACGTGCTGTTAGAGGATGAGGGATTTACTATTTTTTTCGGAGATGTCAGTAAGAATAATATGCCGCAAAAGCTTCGCGAGCCTTCAATTCGAATTCTCGGTAAGAACGAAGGAATAATTAGTTATTGCAATCATGAGTACGACGACACTCACATTATTGATATTGAATTTTCTGGTGTTTTGGAAGATTTTACTAACGTTAGTATTGATGGATAGCAAAGAGGTTTATAAAGTAATATGCAAATCCCAAATTTTTTTAAAAGAAGGTTATCATGAAAAATCAGCAAGAATGGGATATCCTCTCAGATCAAATAGCAGATGAACTTTGGGAGATTGTTTACCAACGGTTTTCTTTCGATCCAGACTATGATGCAAAAGATTCTCGCTATACATTAACAGAGCCTTACGATCTTTACAGTTGTGAAGGGGTATTTGCTATAGCTGATTCTGATCCTAACTGGCGAAAAACGATTCAGAACATTTTTTGTACTTGCTTGAAAGATCAGGAATATATGTATGTCTTAGATTGGCAGCATACCTGTTACAAATATTTTCCGCAGGTAAAAACGCGTAAAGCCAAACCAACATTTATTGAGGATAAAAACTATTCCCATGGCGGATACTATGCGTACTTTCCAGAATTTTACCCCGATGGAGATTATTTTTTGTTCTTTTCTAAGGATTTATCCTGGGGGTATCTGACTGATCCATGGCGAAAGGAAATTTTCGTGTATGGGGAGCAGCTAAGAAAAGAAATCCAAAAGAAAGCTCAGTATCTTGGATTGGTGTTGATTGAGGCTAGTGAGGGGAATATGGATGAGAAAGAAAATATATAAATTTTTTTCAGAATTTTAATTAGCAAAAAGGAAGTGCTACGCTAACTTTCATGACAATGATTTCATAAATCATATTAAAATATCCTTTCATTTGCAAAAACTGCCGATGTATCTTGTAGATACGTGGGCTTTTTTTGTATAGGGATTTCGTTTAACAAAGACAGTAAATTATCCAATATCTTCGTCAATGTCCAGTTGGGTACAAATGGTTCAAAATATGAAGCATTTTAAAACTATGAACACTGTATACTTTGATAAAGGAATGCGACGAAGGATTGGAGAGGATGAAGGTGAAGGTTTTTGTATCAAAATTTGTACTAGAAGCAAATGAAAATATTCCTATGAAAAGTGATTTGGAAACGATGGATATTTGTTATGGTAGCGAATGTGTGAAAAGGATGCAAATTAGTGATCGATGTTTGAAAAGAGGAGTCAAGGCTATCCCGGGAATTTATGCGGATGGAGCTTCTAGCGGTGTAATGAAAAAGCAAGCTTTTATGTATATTGAGGATAAGATGATTTCAACCCTCAAGCAGCACTTACATGAAATAGACGGAATTTATCTGCATTTTCACGGGGCAAGCAAGGTAGAAGGAATTGGGTCAGGAGATCATTATCTGTTAATGAAGATTCGAGAAATTGTAGGACCTTATCTACCAATTGCAATTACTTGTGATCCTCATGGCAATTTGAATCAAGAGTATGTCGAGAATGCCACAATTATTAGAAGCTATCGAGAATCACCTCATACGGATATGAAGAAAACTATTGAGCTAGTTTTTGATAAGTTGATTGATCTGTTGAAAAATCGACGCTCAATTACACCAATATACCGCAAGCTTCCGTTGATTTTAGGTGGCGAGCAGAGTGTATCCAGTGACGAACCTGTCAGCAGCATTAATCAATACCTAGACGAGATTGAAAAAGATCCTCGTATCTTAAGTGTATCGTGGCATGTTGGCTATATCAGACATGATACACCAAATGCCGGCTGTGGTATTGTAGCCATTCCTAGTGATAATAAGTATCGCGAATATGCCGAAGCAGTGGTCGATGATTTGCAGGAATTCATTTGGACGAGAAGACATGAGTTTCGTTACACAGGAATCACTAAAGAACCTGAACAAGCCCTAGAAATGGTAGTCAAGTGTTCTGATAAACCAGTATTTTTGACTGATTCGGGAGACAATGTAACTTCAGGTGCTATGGGAGCCAATACATCCGTTTTGCAGCAAGTTCTAAATCTTGAAGATTCTAGGGGAAAAAGCTTTCTCTTTGCAGCCATACACGATAAGGAAGCCTTCAAAAGACTTGACCAGGTAACAATAGGAGAAACTGTCGAACTATCCTTAGGAATGGAAATTGATGAGCTATCCTCCAATGTTGATTTAAAAGTAAAAATTAAAGATAAAGGTAGACAGACTGGAACTAAAATATTTGGCGAAGTGGGTGATTTTGGTGGTTGTATTCTAGTTTCAGTGATTGATAAAGCAATTGATATTATTGTGACGGATACCAACCATCCCTTTGTGGAGCAACATCAATTTGAAGCAGCTGGTGCTAATTGGAACGACTATGACATCATTATAGTAAAAATTGGCTATGCTTTTCCTGAATTGAAAGAACATGGCAAGCTATGTGTGATGTCCTTAACCAAAGGAGCAACCCTGCAGGACACTTCTGCTTTACCTTTCAAATTGATCATGCGTCCGATGTTTCCTATTGATAACATTTAGAAAGAGAGTAGAAAATAGAATGATTAGATTAAAAGAAGTTTTACCACCAGAATTTGATAAAGACCTTACTCCAATTTTGTTAACGGATGAGACCATGGAGGAACGCAAAAACAAGCTATTAGCAAAAATGAAGCAACATAATTATGATACATTAATTATTTATGCAGATTTGGAACATGGCAGCAACTTTGAATATTTGGTTGGTTTTATTCCTCGATTTGAAGAGGCTTTATTGGTACTACACGCGAATGGTGAGGCTTTTGCTGTATTAGGCAATGAAAACTTAAATAAAGCAGGTAAAGCGAGAATTAAGGTAACAGCGATTCATTTGCCGCATTTATCTTTACCCAATCAACCAATGAATACAAAAGAAACGGTTGAAGAAATTTTGACTAAGTGTCGGTTTGCCGACAAACAACGGATTGGAATCGTTGGCTGGAAGAACTTTACGAATACAGCCGAAGACAATAAGCAACTATATGATCTTCCCCATTTTCTGTTAGAGGCAATTAAAAAGGTTGCAAGGAATAGTGAGCTTACTAATGCCACCAGTCTAATGATCGGTGAAGAGGGGATCCGAACAATTAATAATGTTAACGAGTTTGCTCACTATGAATTTGGCTCAGCTTTAGCAGGGACATGTATTCTAGAAGCAATGAATGAAGTGTCAGTTGGAAAAACTGAAATGGAAATAGCTGAAAAATTGGCTGCCAAAGGACAAAGGCACAGCGTTGTTACTATTATGGCAGCTGGTGAACGGTTCATTAAAGCTAATTTATATCCAAGCAACAATAAGATTAGCTTGGGAGATCCTATTTCAATGACTACTGGCTATAAAGGTGGCTTGGAAAGTCGCAGCGGTTTTGCGGTAAATCAAGCAAGTGAACTTCCTGCAGGGCAGGAGAATTATCTTGAAAAAATGGCAATACCCTACTTCAATGCCTTCAAAACTTGGCTGGAAACTGCGAAGATTGGTATAAAGGGAGAAAAATTGTATACAGCGATTGAGAGTGTCTTTCCAAAAGAAAATTATGGTTGGGAATTAAACCCAGGCCATCTTTGTGCTGATGAAGAGTGGCTTAGTTCCCCAATTTATCCAAATTCTCAAGAAGTTCTTAAGAGTGGTATGCTATTTCAAATAGATATTATACCTTCTATTCCCGGCTACAATGGAACTGGATGTGAGGGTGGTATATTTTTAGCTGATATAGAATTGCGTAACCAGATTCAAGAAAACTATCCTGAAGTATGGAAGCGAGTGGAAAAAAGAAGAACCTATCTGCAAGAAGTCCTAGGAATTCAACTAGCTGATGAAGTTTTACCAATGAGTGCAGCAACTGGATATTACCGCCCATTTTTGTTGAATCACAACAGCATACTTACCAATAAATAAAGACTTGTACAACCAGTTAAATTATTTTAGCTGGTTGTTTGCAATGCTCTATTTGACATTTTCTCACTATTCTCGTACTTTCCAAGTTGGTATAATTATGTTGTTAGGAGGAATAGTAAAATGAATATAAATAATCTGGGGTTGTTGAATTCATTAAGTTCTATTTTAAATGAGGGAATAAAGGATAGCGATTATGCCATTACTGTCTATTTAGTGAAGCAATTGGATCGTATTTCTGAACTATCTGTTAATGAGATTATGGATGAAACCTTTACTAGCAGGTCAGCGATTAGAAGATTTTGTAATCGCTTGGGATATCCGAATTTTAGTGATTTAAAGGAATCCATCACTAAGTTAATTTTCCCCAGTAATCTGCAATATCGTTCGCAGGATGATTTAATCAATCATCGTAAAAAACTGAATGACATGATTTTTAAAATGATCGAGGATATTGATAGTGTATTTACAGTCGAAATTGTTAATGAGTTAACAGAACTTTTAAATATGCATAAAGATGTTGTTCTATTGTGTGCAAATAATACAAGTGGTGATCTGATTCGATTTCAACAGGAACTAATTTATGCAAATAAGGAAATAAAAATTGTTTCTAATGCTTATACGAATAATGAAAATATTAAATCTCTGACTAATGATTCCTTGATTATTACGGTGTCGGCTTCAGGTAAATTTGCCGAAATTGCCAATGATTGGATTTCTGAGATCAAGGGAAAGAAGTTACTTATCACTGCTTCAAAGAACGAAATTTTTCAGCAAGTATACGACAATATTTTTTATATTAGTAGAGACAGCTTTACCAATGATTATTTAGGTGCTTATGGAAAATACGGTATTGCCTATATTTTTGATTTGATTTCAGCGAGTTATCTTTCAAAATATAAAAAAGAATAAGTTCGATCTGGAGTGGTTCAAAATGTGAACCACTCCATTTTTCTTTTGCCTATATAATAAAGACAGTTAATAAAAAGAAGGTAATACTATTCAGAGGGGAGACAAAAATATGAGAAAGTTTGATGATGTATTTAAAAATAAGGCCTTTCTTTGGGGCTCAGCAACAGCTGCGTATCAATGCGAAGGCGCTTGGGATGAGGATGGCAAAGGGTTAGGTGAATGGGATTATTTCAATCACCATAGTCCTTTAAACATTAATCAAGAAGATGGAGATACAGCCAGTGACTTCTATCACTTTTACAAAAAGGATATTGATATGATGGCTGAGGGGAAACAAAATACTTACCGCTTTTCAATTGCTTGGAGCCGGATAATACCAAATGGTTATGGTCAGGTAAACCAGGCAGGTATTGAATTTTATAATCAGGTGATTGATTATTGTTTGGAAAAAGATATCGAACCGAATATTACGTTGTTCCATTACGATCTACCTTTGGAAATAGCCAAAGAAGGTGGTTGGCTGAATGTTAAGATTACAGACTATTTTAACGAGTATGCAAAAATTTGTTTTGAAAACTTTGGTGACCGGGTAAAACTATGGGCAACGATTAATGAGCCAAGGTACTATGCTTACTGCACGAACGTAGTTGGTAATTATCCGCCAAACCGTAAATTAGACTTCCAATCCTATTTTCAATATCAGTACAATTTGATGTTGGCTAGCGCCAAGGCGATTCGTTCCTTCAGAGAAATGAAAATCGATGGAATTATTGGGATTGTTCATGACAACGGGAACGTTGAGGTTGATCCTGCAACGAAAGAGCCAGAGAATATATTTGAAGTGGCTGATTTCTTTTATAATCGTCTGATACTTTGTCCAACACTATTAGGTCAGCTGCCTAGCGAGTTGGATAAAATGATTCAGGTATTTGGTTTTACCTTGCTACGAGTTGAAAATGAAGCAGAATTGTTTAGTTACGGGAAAGGTGATTACTTGGGATTGAATTTATATAATCGTCAGTATGTAACCGATTGGCAGAAGGGGAGCTCCCAAGTATTTCATAATAATAAAGGAACTGGCAGTAACAACAAAGAAGGAATTCGAGTGGAAAATATTTTTGAATCGTCCTTTGATGAACAAGTTCGGCGAAATAAGTGGGGGCGTGAAGTGAATCCTCGAGTGATGTATACCGCCTTAAAAGAAATTCAAGATCGTTATGAGAATCCAATGATTATGATCACTGAAAATGGTCACGGTTGCTACGAGAAGCCTGATGCAAGTGGGCATGTAGAGGATGATGAACGGATTGAAGTATTTCAACAATTTTTATCTTACATGCAGGATGCAATCGATGAAGGCGTAAATGTTACCGGGTACTATCATTGGTCGACTATGGATCTCTATAGCTGGATCAATGGATATAAAAAGCGTTACGGTCTTGTTCGAGTTGATTTTGACAACCAGCTGGAACGAATTCCAAAGAAGAGCTATTTCTGGTACCGAGATTATATTATCAATCATTTAAGCCAAGGGGAAGAAAAGCTAGCAAAATCAAATTAGTAGTGTGAGGTGTTGGTCTGCCAGAAAGACAGGCGGACCAACACTTAAAAGGAGAAATGGGGATGACTGAATTATTTAGTGTCGGTTCTGGACGTCTAGTCAATTTAAGCGAAGTGGAGGATGAGGTATTTTCACAAAAGATGTTGGGAGATGGATATGGTCTACTCACTGATGATACTAAACTGTATAGCCCCGTATCAGGAACAGTAAGCATGGTTTATGATACTGGTCACGCGCTGGGGATTCAGGCAGAGGATGGCACGGAGATTCTTATTCATGTAGGGATCGATACCGTTGAGTTGGATCGTTCAGTTTTTGATCCCAAGGTTCGGCCTGGTGATAAGGTTGACCAAAAGACTGTTTTAACTGTAGTCAACTGGCAGAGGATCCAGGAAAATGGCTATGATGCTACAGTGTTAGTCGTTAGTTTAGGTAAACAAGTTGCTCGCTTAGCCTCAAGCGAATGGATTTCGCAAGGAGTCCCGGTTGTTAAAGTACTTCCGTAATGGAGGATTTCTATGATAATTAAAAAGATTTACAACAATAATGCAATTATGGTCGAGGATTACTTTGGTAATGAAGCTATATTAGTAGGCAAAGGTTTATCTTTTGGAAAACAAAAGGGCAGTCATCTTAATCCAAATTTAGCTGAAAAAAAGTTCGAGTTGAAAAAAGAGATTAATAATCGTTTCGAGGAGCTTGTGACCTCGATTCCTTTAGATTACATTTTATTAAGCGAAAAGATCATTTCTTATATTAAAGCTGAGAGTACAAAACAAATTGATGACTCAATCTATATAACATTAACTGATCATATCGTAACGATGATTGACCGAGTTCAAAAGGGAATCGACTTTGATTCGCTAATCTTAGTCAATGTAAAATCTCTTTATAAGGAGGAATATCAGATTGCTCTAGGTACAATTGATTTGCTGAATGAGTATTTAGATTTTACTATCGGTCGTGACGAAGCTAATTTCATTGCTTTGCATATCGTGAATGCAGAATCTGATTTTAATATGTTGCAAAATTATACGATCATTGAAATTATTAATGTGATTCGAGAAATTGTTGATCACTATTTTAGAATAGAACAGGAAGATAACTTGGCTTATGATCGATTTCTAACTCATTGTCGTTTTTTCGTGCAACAAATTGTCAACAGTAATTATGTTCGTAACGAAGCGCAGTCTAATAGTGCGATGCTACACACCATGAAACAAGCTTATCCAGACCAATACTGTTGTATTCAGGAAATCAGCCGTTTCTTAAAGCGAAAATATGGATATTTGACGAACCATGAAGAAGAGTTCTACCTGCTTATTCACGTTATCCGATTATCAAGTTAAAAAATGTATTCGCATACATTGGAGTGCGATATGATTGAAGGGAGTTGAAGATTCTTTTTTATCAAGGATGAATGCCGATAAAAATATTGGATGGTGACAGGATCGCTGGCCAAACCTCTTAATAAGAACAATATTCTAAGGAGGTCATAGACATGAAATTTAAAAAAATGTCAGAAGAAATTTTAAGTAACATGGGAGGAGTAGACAACATTACCCATGTGGAACATTGTGCAACGAGGCTACGAATACATTATAGAAATAAACAAGTAATTGATGAAGAAGCAATCAAAAAGATTGAAAATGTAGTAGGAATTGTTAGTAAAACTGGTCAGTTACAGGTAATAATCGGTCCAAGTGTTCATGAGGCTTACAAGGATTTTATGGATGTTTCGCAATTTGATACGAAACAACTAAATTCACAGTCTGATAAACAATTGCCTGAATCAGGTGATGAAAAAAAGAATTTCTTGTATTATGTAAATAAATTCGGCAATTTCAGTGCGGCGATCTTTATGCCAGTAGTTCCTGCCTTGATTGTTGGTGGGTTAATTTTAGCAATCAAGAATTTATTGGTAAATTACTTCAATGTACCCATGGAGAGTGGGACAGCCTTATTGATGACAGCAATTTTTAGTGCAGGTTTTTCCTTTTTACCTGTTTATCTTGGGTACACAACAGCGAAACGTTTAAAGATTGAACCAATCATGGGTGCCTTTTTAGGTTGTCTATTGGTTAGTCAAAACATTAGTGGTGCAACTGATTTAGATTTTTTAGGTATTTCTATCCCTAATATAGATTACAATGGAAGTATCTTACCTGTTATTATGGGAGTCTTTGTTATGTATTATGTTGACAGAGTGCTGGAAAAAGGAATACCTGAAACTATCAAATATTTCTTGAAGCCCTTGTTAACCATGATTATTGTGGTTCCGATTGTTTTGATTATATTAGGACCGTTAGGAACCAGATTAAGTGTTTATGCTGGAAGTGCGGTCATGTTCTTGATGGATACGATTGGTGGAATTGCTCTACCTTTTCTTTCAGCGCTTTATCCATATATGGTTATGCTTGGCTTTGATAAAGCTTTGTCACCAGTTGGCTTTGCAGCAATTGAATCACTTGGTTATGATCCAGTCTATGTGGTAATGGGTTTCATTTCCAATTTATGCATTGGAGGTACAGCGTTGGCAGTTGCTACTAGTATGAAAGATAGAGGAAAAAAGGGGATGACCTACTCTTTTGCTTTTACTGCACTTTGCGGGGTTACTGAACCAGCTTTCTATGGGGCCTTGATTACTAGACCAAAAGTATTAATTGGTACAGCTGCTGGGGCTGTTTCCGCCGGATTAGTGGCAGGTATTTTCGGACTTAAGAGCTATGTAATGGGATTTTGTCCAGGTCTATTGACAGCATTATTCTTCGTTGCACCAGATGGTACAGCAGGTAATATGATTTTGGCAGGTATTGTGGTATTGGTAGCAGTAGTAGTATCTTTTACCGTTACTAAAATTGTCATAGCTAAAACAGAGACATTTGAAGTTGTTGAGAAAAAAGAAACACCAGTAGAAAATATTTAAAGAGAATTATCTAAACCCTTTGAAAGATTCTAAGCGTTAAATCTTTCAAAGGGTTTTACTTGTCCGATGAAAAAGAAAATAATTAGAACCAGATATCCGCCACTAAGGCTTATCGAATCCTGTTTGAAATAGAAAAAATCCATTCAACAAACATTAGTAAGTCCTTTATTTTAAAAGATTATTAACATACTAGGATTAGCCAAAATTACAATAACAGTTCAGTTATTCTAAAACTAACACACCAAGTATATTCTCTTTTGAATCTAAGTCATCGCCTTTCCTGAATTTCACAGGGAGGCGGTGGCTTTTTATATCCCTTAATAAAAATAATGACGAAGATAGTAACTTGCTATTCTCTTGTTTTTTTTAGGGCGTTTAAAAAAATGAAAAATCACTCTTTTTTTTTAAGATAAAAGTAAAATAACGCTAGATTATCAGAAAAAAACTGTTTCGACAGAACCGGATCAATATTCACTCTTTTTCTAATAGGTGGATGCAAGATGTTTAGTATGTAAAGGCCGTATTTCAGGCTTTTTTACTTGGTTAGTTGGGAATAAACAAATCAAAGAAAGAAAATCTATTCATTAAAAGAAGTTCATATCATACAGGTTAAAAACAAAAGATTTTTTTATTGTTTAATTTTAGGAGGAGCAACTAAAAAAATGGAAATGATACTTTTTTAGATTAGTTATAAGATAAGAAGGTGAATAAGCGGAGTTAAGGAGGAAACTGCATGTTCGGATTTAGCAAGCAGAAAAGAGACACCTATCAAGAACCTCAACAAGATGATTATTATTACGATGAGTATGACAACGAAGGGTACGAAGATGAGTACGGCTATGATGCCTACCGTGACGATGAGTATGATCGACCTGCAGAAGCCTACGCAACTGAATACAATCGAAACGAACGAGGGTATCGACAACGTAGAGGCGCTGATTCAGAAGAACGCTACGATCAACGCCATGAAAATCGCTATGATTCCGGTGAACGAAAGGATTCTTCTTACAACATGGAAGAAGAACCATCTGTACAGCAGGATTCTATCCTTAAGCAGGAGGTCGAGCGCTTAGAAGAGACTGTATCACAGCTAAAGCATCAATTAGAAGTCAAACATACTGAAATGACTAATATGGCGACTAGCTTAACTGATAACGAACAAAAGCTGCAGGAGCAGCAAACCGAAAAAGATAATCAAATAAAACAGCTTCAGGAACAAAACGTTCATTTCGAAAAACAATTGAAACAATTAGATGAGCAAAATGAACAACTGAAGGTGCAAGTGCAAAGTAGTCAAAAAGAGCAGTCGGAAGAATTGGTTCAGGCTCATTTACAAATTAAAGAGTTGCAGAAAGCACAAACAGACAATGAAGAAATGAAAGCAGAGCTGGCAACAATTCTAATTGAAACTAAAAAGCAGGAACGTGCCATTTTAGAGCGTGCTGAATTTGAGGCAAAAGGGATTAGAAGTCAGGCTGAACAAGAAGCGCAGCAGGTAATTCATGATGCGTCTCTTGAGCTGCGCGTAATGAAGCAAGAAATCAGAAATTATCGCAAACGTCTAAGATCAGTGCAGGAAGAGACGACACAATTTTTTGTGCGCTTATTAGCGAATAGTGATGCATTGCTTGAAGATGAGTAGCAGAAGGGGTGAAGGTTGGTGATGCAAATCGAGAGTCAAGTAGCCCTATATCCTACTCCTGCTCCTAAAATGCAGGATGAATTAATTTCACTGCCAATTTTAGAAGAAATCGAAAAAACCTGTGAGTATCTTTATGCACCTTATGGGACATTGAGCAACGAACAGCGGGAAAAAATAAATCGACATTTTCAACAATTATTTCAATTTATGGACAGCAGCTATCATGTGGAGCTGTTGATAACAGCACAGGGGTTTAATTGGTCAGATTTTTGGCAGGCGATCCATCAGTTCTTTCCGCAATTTGCTTGGACTAGAATCCAAACGGAATCTCCAAAGTATGGGAGACAAGTGTACCGCATGGATTTTATTCCTTTGGTCTATCAAGAAAAAGGGTTTCCGTTTGCCATTCGTTTAGAAGATAGCTTGAGTCAACAGTTTGCACTTTCAGAAGCAGATGCACTGAAGCATGCAGAACAACTGCTGAAGGAGCTTTCTGAACAACAAATAGAAGAACCAGCTAATGAAAACAAGATTGCTGCTGCTGAGGATCAGGTCGAAACACAAGCACCAGAGACCGAAACGGCTATGAATCTTATTCAAGAAGAATCGGTTCGGCAGGAAAGCCAAAGCAAAGCTAGATTGAGGGCAGTTAATCAGAAGCTAGAAATGGTGATTGAAAAGCTGGAGCTTTCTATGCTGCACAGCGGTATTCAATATTTTGATGAGGGCTATGCCAAAGAGGAAAGTGACTGGGATAAACGACTAACGATTAGTCTACGGGAATATACCTATTTACTACAAAAAGCTCGTTTCTTGGAACAAATGTGGAATCTGAATGGTGAGCTGATTAATAAAACCGAGAAGATGACTGTCACAGGAAACAAGCTGGTATATGAACGAGATCAGGTGAAGCAGATAAAAGCAAATCTTTCCACCCGAGATATTCATTTTGTTTTGTATGAATGTCAGGTAATTGAATCGCGTGCGAAAGTTCATGCGAGACCTTGGTTCAGAAAACCCTATGTCAAACTGATGAAAATGGATTATGACAACCTGTTGAGTAAAGCTGCTTACTTTGATCTTTTGCAGGGTGAGAGCTCCATTCTTGAAAAATTTGTGAGAGAACATCAGGATCTATCAGCAAAAAAAGCTCAGGAGGTTGGCTGAGGCAAGCCACACCAGCACTCCATTCGTGGAGGTCTACCGACTAAGCTTTTTGGGTTGTTTATTATCAGTTATTTACTGTTTTTAGGTGCCTTTCGCTCCTATCAATGGTTCTATCCCAAGTACGTCGTAAATGGCGAGTCTATGTTCCCGACCTTTTGGGAAAAAGAGATTGTTCAAGTGAAAGCTCACCATGCGCCAAAACGGTTTGATGTCGTGGTGCTTCATCCACCCAATGATCCAAAAGCACTTTATCTGAAGCGGGTTGTCGGATTGCCTGGTGAGAGAGTTGATTTTGAAAAGGGTCAGCTATTTATCAATGGAAAAGAAACAGATGATCAGTTTGCTTCTGAAACTGATTCATTTTTGTGGGAGGACAATTACCTTCAACCAATTCCCGAGAAGTATTACTTCGTTCTTGGAGACAATCGAGCTGTCTCAAAGGATAGTCGAAGTTTTGGTTTAGTTTCGGAAAAACAATTTTTAGGAATTATCCATGAGGAGAACAAATAAACATGAAGACATTACAAGAAAAAATTGAATGGTATACCTTCTGGTACTGGGTTTATTGGCTCTTCTCCTTGGTTGTACTCTTAGGAGTCATTGTATTGGGAATCTTCTTCTATTTTACTGATTTTCAAGAGGTCGTTACGGTTAGCCAATTATTTTTACTTTTGTTGTTAATGATATTGGCTGTTTACTTACGAATGACAGCTTTGCACTATCATAGTGTTCTTTTAAAGCTTCAAGAGGCAGCGGCCAAACCTAGAAGACCAAAGGGACGTCCACGCCCACGTCCACAAGAAAGGCGGAACCCTAATGAAGGGTAAGCTATTACTTAGTAGTTTAGTTATTACTGGTTTTTTCATAGTAGGAACCCAAGCACAAGTCAAACAGCTGGTGTCAGCGGAAACAAATGAGGTAGCTTCAAGTATTCAGGAGGCGCCACTAAAAAGTACGGATACTTCCATTGTCACGAATGAAACAATAGCGGAAAGAAGTAAGGAATCGGAATCTTCTTCTATGGAAGAAACACGGAACAGTCAAACCCAAGAAACAACTCACCTGACAACAGAGTCTACTGTAAAAGAAGAAGCTGCATCGGTTACAGAAAAGCCGAAAGAAGCTGAAATGCCTAGTACGATTCAAACACCTCTTCCCCCAGCAAAGGTTGAGGAAAATTACCAGTTTTCAGTGACCAAAAATCAAACAACAGAAGAGTTTATCCAAACAATTGGAAAGGATGCTCAGGCCATTGCCTGGAATGAAGATCTATATGCTTCAGTCATGATTGCTCAAGCGATTTTAGAAACCGGCTCAGGCAACAGTCAATTAGCTCGGCCTCCGTATCACAATCTATTTGGAATAAAGGGTAGTTATCGTGGTAAGCAAGTGTCCTTCAATACCCAAGAAGATAAGGGGAGTGGGGAGCTCTACACCATTCAATCGGCCTTCCGACAATATCCTAGCTATAAGGAATCATTGGAGGATTATGCGGCTCTTTTGAAAAAGGGGCTTTCCGGCAATGCAGGTTTCTATCAAGGAACATGGAGGTCAGCGTCTGCGACCTATCAGGAGGCGGCTAAATCCTTAACCGGAAAATACGCAACGGATACTGCGTATGACAAGAAACTAATTGCTCTAATCGAAGCATATGATTTAACCACTTATGATCAAGACCCAGCGACAATTGCTGAAGCAGAGCAAGAACAACCTGCGGATGCTTCAAGCAACAGCGACAAATATTCAGAAGAAAAAAAGACAATCGAAGAATCCAGCAACAGTAGTGAACAAGAGCTGCATGTTAATCAAACAAAGCAGCCGGTGATCGTTGTTCCACCAGCTGCGCAGCGACCAGCTAAACAGCTGGCAGGGAATCGAATTGTTCAGTGAAAGAAGGGGAGATATGTCGAGACAACGAGAATATCGAGAGCGCGACTATGATTTTGACGAGCCGCCGTATCGTGAACGGCCCCCTTCTAATCGGCATCCACCAAGAAGGCGGGACTATTACGAAGAAGACTATGATGACAGGAGATCGTATCCACCTCAACGGCCGCCAAATCGGGCACACGAGAGGAACGATTACCGACGTCCTTCTCCATACCCACGAGGTGGTCCAGAACGTTATGGAGATCCTAGGCAGAATAGATATGAATACGGGCAGGAGCGTCTGTCACCACCTAGACCACGACCGCAACGACCTAGGCCAGCTCAACAAGGTGTACCTCCTTTGCAGGAGGCAAAGAAATCCACGAATCGAAAGATTTTCTTGTTCGTGTATAACTTGTTCTTTTACACCTTAACGATTGGTATTTTGCTGAGCTCCTTAATGTTTGCCTTTAGTGAGAAGTCGGATGCTGCCATTTTTGGCTATCGCTTCTATCAGGTCTTGACTAATTCAATGGCTCCGCAGCCGGATTCACCTTCACGAGGCTTCTATGCAGGAGATATCGTATTAGTGAAAATGACTGATGGCAGTAAGGTGAAAGAAGGCGATATCGTCACCTTCCAAGTTGGAGACGGAGATCGTTACCTAACCCATAGAATGGTGGAGCGTTTAACCGAATTGAACGGCCAAGAAGGAGATTACATTGTCACTAAAGGGGATGCCAACAACAGTAAGGATCCACCAATCCCTGCTGACAAAGTGTATGGCAAGGTGGCCTTTGTAATTCCAAGAATGGGTAGTGTTCTAAACTTTGTCCAGGAAAATCTATGGCTATGTATTGTCTGTGTCTTATCAACTTTCGGATTCTTCCTGGTTCTAAAAGCCTATTTTCTACAGCCAGAACCGGCTAGAAGACCCATGAAACAAAAGAAATATCCAAGAGGGGTATAACTGCTTGTTTATACAGGCATTTATATAAAAAGAAAAAGAAGTATAGGAGGAAAAAAGGAATGAAGAAGAGTAACAAAAAGAAAAAGCTGATGGCAGCTGCAGCAGCTCTAGCATTAATTGCAGCTATCTCAGGGACGTTTGCTTGGATTACTGCACAGGATCAACGGATTAACCGGGCAGAATCCGCAGCAGTAAACGACAACAGTGTAACGGTGAAGGAAACATGGGAACCAAAACCATTAGTACCAGGAACCGAAGCTACTAAAGAAGTTGCCGTATCTAACACAGGTACAGCGAGCGTATTTGTTCGCGTATCTTACGAAGAAGTATTGAAACATTTGGACAAATTGGGTGCTGAAAAGTACGATCCAAGTTCAGTAGCTGGCGTTAAATACAGCTATGTTGAGAATGATCCTGGATTGAACAAGCATATGCCGATTAACTTCAATGGGGAACAAACTTACAAAGACGGCTTTGTTGTAGTACCTGCCGCTCAAATTACTGGTTTAGCAACTCCTGCTGATGATAACGTGAAACTGTTGGTTAAAGGTGGAAAAACAGTTGATTCAGTTACTGGTAAAGAAAAAGTCAGCTATGAAGCTAAATTAATGCATGAATACTACACCGATCCTGTCAATGATGGAAAAAATCCTGGGGATGCTGACTATGATGCAAGCAAAAACAAATACCAAGCAATGCAATTTGACATTGCCGTTAACAATGAAAATGGTAGTCTTGCTGCTTCAGACTGGAGCTTCACAGTAAGTAATGTGAAATATGGTTACTACGAAAATGGTTATACAAACACTGCAGTCAACTGGGCAAAATCTTCTCTAGCTGATGAAGACGGCGCAACAACTGGCCGTTCTTTACTTGGTACAGACGGCGTTCGTTACAGTGTTGACTATGACTACACTTATAGTGGATTAGGTTATGCTGATGAAAATGCCCTTCCAGGAGTAACTCCAGCAGCAGTAGAAGATCAAATTCCAACTGCAGCAGGCAACAAAGGCGTTCAAGCAGACTTAAACGGCTTAGGCCAAAACCATATCCGTATCGGATATAGTGCTGACATGACAGATACAGCTGCTTTAGAAAACAACAAATGGGTTTACAACAAAGACGATGGTTGGTTCTACTACACTGTTCCAGTTAAATCTGGCGAAACAACCAATAACATTTTAGAAAAATTAGTCTTTGAAAGTTCAATGGGTACTGAATATACAAATGCTTCTTATGACTTAATTGTAAAAATGGAAGCTATTCAAGCCAGTGACGAAGCGTTAACTGACAAAGCAGGTTGGCAATTAGGTGATGGTTCAGCACCAACTGGTGATACTTTACTAATTGTGAACAAACTTAAAGCCGGCATCTAATTAATGATTACACCATGAAATGAAGGGAGAAGTGACAGAGGTTGAGAAAGCTTACAATAGCATTGAGCAGCATCCTGTGTTTCTGTTTTTTCTTTTGCGGTACGTATACCGTACACGCGGAAAAAGCACTTCCTCCCGGCATGGTGATCGGGGATTCTGATGGTATGTATGCAACCTCTGAGGGAGACTATTACGTAGATTTAGTAGATATTCTCCCCGGAGATGTGTACAAAAAAGAAATAACTATTCGTAGTTTAGATTTAGAAGAACCCTTTTCTTTAGGCATGCTGGTTGAAGAAATTGAGTCAAACGGATCAGTAGATTGGAAAAATCACATTACGGTGACCTTAACCTTAGATGGTGAACAACTCTACCAGGGTCCATTATTAGGTGAAGCTGGGCAAGATTGGAGCAAGGTCCCATTAGAACTAGGTGTCTGCAAATATGGTACGGATAAGCTGTTGACTGCTGAGTTTGCGGTAGATCCCCAATTAACTAATGAAAATTTACGGGAAGCCAGTACCTTGAAATTCTACTGGACATTTGTAGGAACAAAGGACCAGCCAACTGAACCCTCAGTATCTGAAGAGCCGAAACCTTCTAGTGACCGACCCGTTTTACCGAAAACAAAACCTACTGTTCAGCCGAATGGTAAGCGATTGCCCCAAACGGGTGAACACATTGTCTACAAATTTCTTTCTGGGTTATTACTCATATTGATTGCCCTATTTTTATGGAAAAAACGACGAGAGGAGGAGAAGGAATGAGTCAACGTGAAAAGCTTCGTCATTTACTTCGAGTTTTTTACAAAAGTAAAAGCTCTTTCGCCTTCTTTTCTCTTTTGTTGAGTTTACTTTTGGTGACAGGCAGCACCTACGCCTGGATTACTTCCAATGATGAACGGGTGAATCGCACCGAAGCTAACAAAAGACAGCTCTCAGCAAAAATTGATGGAAATCTCGAGATGGTCCAGCATTTTTCCCCTGGAACGAAAGAAGCAAAAGAAATCCGTGTAACAAATAACGGAGAAGTTCCAGCTATTGTTCGTTTATCACTAACCGAATCATTTGTCAGCTTTGAGACAGAGGTAGAAGACAATCATGGCAGCGGCAATGGAAATGGTAATCTAACTGCTTATGGTACTCCGGTTCTTCCAGCTATTCAATTGGGAGACACTAGTACATGGATTGTTGGCAAGACGTACGAAATAAGTGCGGATAAGCATTATAAAGCCAACCACGTACTAAAGGAATTACCTTATGTATATCAAGGTACTCGGCCAGAACCGATGCCCGCCATTCAATTAAACTTTACCAATGGAAAGGTTTTTGATCATACGAATCAACCATCTGGCACGGACTCTGCGTACTGGTATTACGAGAATGGCTTCTTTTATTATTCAGAAGTGCTCAAGCCAGGCGATAGTTCGACCAATTTAATGAACAGCGTGACGTTAGATCCGACTTACTTAAACCAATATAAAGGCGCGTTTTATAAATTGGTTCCCGCGATGGATGCCCATGATATTACCAATGAATTAATGACTGATTGGGGCATTCAACCCACTGATTTTGCTTATGGTATGTACCAAGACCAGCTATATAAATAAGGAGGAACACGATGAAACGGAAAAAACCATTAACTCGAAAGCTGAGTTATTTATTTGTTTCAATTATTCTCGTCCTCCTGTTGATTGGTGGCAGCTACTTTGTTTATGCGGCAATGACAGCAAAGGATTGTCGAGAAGCCGATTTTCAAATTGGTCAAGTTGAAACGAAGCTTGACGAAGATTTCGACGAGACAATTACTGAAATTCATCCAGATCAAAGCCGTACAAAGGAAGTAACCGTTAAAAATAATGGAACCATCAAACAATTTATTCGGGTAATGGTATTGCCGGAAGCACAGGCGGATGTTGCAGATGATCCAAATAGTAAACAAGCTTTGCCAATTACGGTCGGAACAGAGTTGATCGTTGAACAATTGAATACGACTGACTGGAAATATGGTGGGGATGGTTATTACTACTATATAAAAGAAGCAGTTGAACCGTTAAAAAATACTGAGCCGTTGTTTCATTCTATTAAGCTCGATCCTAACCTGAGTCCCAATTATCATCAGTCTGCTCTCACGATTCCAATTAAAGTAGAAGCAGTGAACTGTGCAGACAATGTGTATCGGGAGGCATGGTGGCAAGGAGCCGTTCCAACGGATCCAACACTGAAGGCAATTGATGACAATTTGAAGGATCTTGTAGAAAAGTAATGATGAAAAGGGACACAGGACTTATTCTGTATCCCTTTTTTAAAAAAATCATCGCAGGTGAATAGATAATCGGAAGAGTAAGAAGAGAAAGAGGCGCGAAGATCAGTGATTTATTTATTGTTACTGGTGTTAGGACTGGCGTTGGTTGTTCACAGCTATTTGATAATGTCTTTGCTAAAAAGTCAAAAGGAAATACAGCTGAGACTTAGACGATTATCCCGTCCGAAAGAACCGAGACGACCAGCTAAAAAGGCAGCATCACACTTAACAAAGGAAAAAAGGAAAATTTGAAATAAAAGGGGCAAGGAATCATGAATCTTGGCTATGCACGAGGCTATCAATTTAATCAACAGCTAGATCTGTTAGAGGATTATCCAGTAGAAGAACTCTTTTCTGATGGAAATCAGGAGGTTGAGGCACTCGATGCTCCTACTAGCGAGTTTCAGGCACTCTTAAAATTTGCCCAAGCTGGCGACCATTTAGTGATTACCTCTTGGGAAGTCATCTCACGAGATTATCGACAAATCTTAGCCTGCCTAGATCAATTAGAAGCGTTGGAAATGACGTTAGATGTGTTAACTCTCCCAAGGTTAACAATAGAGGAATGGCGTCAACTATTCCGCTGGTCTATACATAACGATCGCTTGTTGCACCCTACCTTATTTAAGTTGGGGAAAGAAAGAGAGCGCAGCAAGGCTGCCTACTCTTTATTCAGTAAAGAACCTGAAGCACGAAAACTATACCGTGAAATTATCTGGCTATTAGTTGAAAAACAAACGATTCGTCAGGTTGCACGTCAAAAGCGAGTACCGTTGGAGACTGTTTATCGGATCCAGCAAAACGTAAAGCAGATTCAATTAGCAATAGTTCTGGTACTATGCTTTTTACTAGCAATCTTTAGTATCAAATTGGCAGAAGCCTATTTTGATCAATTATGGATTCAAGTAGTCATCTGTATCGTGGTGACACTGATTATTATTTGGAATGTACTGCTGGATACCGAAGCCGAAGAACCAGCAGCAAAAAGAAAAAATTTCGCAGAAGAAAATAAGAAAAGGTGATGTTTATGCAGCATGCATTGATTTTGACAAAAAGTACAGTATCCGAAGAAGGACTAATTGAAAAGCTAAGACGATTAAACTATGAAACCTTATGTTCAAGTGATTTGCTTTACCATTTACAAAAGTATACCTCGTCTTCATTCTTCTCCTATTTTCATTGGGTATTTTTAAGTGAAACCCTTTGTAACGATGAGGTTGACCATGTCCTGAACCAATTAAAGGATCAACCAGTCTTCCTAGTGCGGATGGTAGAAAGGGCAATGGATGAAGAAGAAATGGTTCGTTTAGAAGAGCAAGGAATGTCTGGCAGTCTCGAAAAGAATGCCTCCTTTGAAGAAATTCGAGAAAAATTACATGGTCTTCAAAAGGAAATCCGTAACAAACAACAAGACACAAATAAGATGGCCGTTTTTGAGAGCATTGAAAAAGAAGGACTAAGACCACTAATCAGCAGATTATCTAAGACAGAGAAAAGGCTGTTTGACAACCTGTTAAATGCCTATTCAAAGGGGACTGTTCTTTCACGAACTGAATTGTGTGAACGATTATGGTCAGACGGCGGAACCTCTTCAAATATGAGTCAACTCTCCTGCCTAATTAACAAGCTGAAACGAAAGCTGGAAGAAGGCGGTATTACCGGTGAAACTATTGTTACCCTGTGGGGAAGAGGCTATAAATTGAGCAGTGAATTTTCCGAATTTTGGATTCAGCATACGTAATAGGACTAATTATTTCAACAATGTTTAAGTGCCAATAAGAGTAACAAATGAGGAACTCTCCACTGTTTTTTTGCACGGTAAAGTAGGATTGAAAGGGATGATCTAAAAAATGAAAATGAAATTCAGGTATAAAATAGGAGCACTTATCTTGGCAATAACAGTAGCAGGTACCCTCTTCTTATTCGGCGCAAAGCCTGCAGAACAACCTCAAAATGTTAAGGCAATGTCTAATAACATTTCTGGTGATATGACCTTTGAAGAGCACAAAAAACTATTTGAAGATTCCTATCTAGCAGCAAATGATGCATACAATGCCAAGCACGGCTTTGACCCATTGAGTGGAAAGGTGGTAACTGTTGATACGTACAGTTCAACCACATCCAGTGCCAACCAGTGGGGATATGGATTTGTAGAAGCTTATGAGGATGAAGATGTTACGAAGATCATTATGTTAAATGATATTAGTTCACCGATAACTACTTCCGGAAACAGCATTGGTAATCGGCAAAGCTCCATAGAGATTGATGGAGGCGGGTTCAAACTTTTACTTTATCACAGAAACCTTTCTATTGCTGAGCCAGCAAGTGGAACTCAGTCAGTTTTCCACATGCATGATTTGACCGCAGCCCAATCAAATGAATACTCTGGGACCGGTGGATCAGAAGCTGCTAATCGAAAAGCCCTTATTAGAGGGGATGGTGGTATCCATGGTGATGGAGACGTTTCTAAAAATTGGTATTTTAGATTTGGAAATGTTTTTACAGATTATGATGCCTCCAAATACGAGGGAGAAAACAAAGATTATTCCACTTTTGTGGGACGTTGGGCCCGGATTAATCAGTCTGAAGTGACTATGTATGGTTATAATATATTGGTTACAGGTTCAGAAAACTTTTATACGGGTAGTATAGTTGTTGAGGATAATACGGTTTGGAAAGGAACTAATTGTGGAGAGAATTATTCTGTTGTGTGGTTCACTACAAGACAACTTGACGGGGCAACTGGAATAAGTGGTGAATTTACTATAGGGAAAAATGCATTTGTTTATTTAAGAAATACTACAGATGGAGCTAACTATCCAGCAATTTATGCTCATTATTCAACAATTACTGTAGGTGAAGAATCATTCTTTAATGTAAATATGAAAGGTAGAGCAATTTCAAATTTTGATAATACCCCAGCTGGTGGTAAAAACCGTTATACCACTAAACAATTCATAGCTAAAGAAAACTCGCACGTAAATTTGTTGTCTAGAGGTACAGGTTCTGTAGTCAAACTAGACTATTCTAATAATGATATTACGTCTGATATGCAATTCAAAACTGCAAAGAATTCTGAAGTCTTTATTTATGGTAATACCAATGCCGGTATTGTTTCAATGACTGGTAGCGGTGCTCTATTTGAATTAGATTCTCCAAAATTGTTTGAAATTCGAAATTCTAGAGAAGCTACAGTTTCAAGCAGGTCTTTTCTAGATATTAAGGCAGGAAACACATTTACAATTAAGGATAGTGATATCAACCTCTGGAAAAACGATAATTTGACGGAGGCATCAAATTTAGTTTATGAAAAAGTCGGATATCTTACAGCTGATGGTCCGACAATAACCTCTGACAATGAGGATTTGCAAAATAATTTTACAAGTAATGGGTTCCGTAGAATTAATGGATTGAACATCCCTCCAGAAGTAATCTGGGATCATCTAACAGATGCTGAAAAAAGTTATCAAGCAAGAGTCAGTTTGGGTCTAATTCCTACTGGAGAGTTTGATAATAATGGGATGCCGATTATGATAGATGCTTGGGCATCAACCGGACAAGCAGTAGTTTCTTTCAAGGATACGTATGGGAATACACATTCTCCTCTAGCTATTGAAAGTGATGGCTATGCTAAATATACGGATACTGAGTTTCAGAAAGCAACTCTTGACATGGAAGGAACTGCTACACGAGGGGTTAGCTGGGTTGGTGACATTGGTAAAACAACTGTTATTGACGTAACCCCACCAACACCAATAAATCTAACTAAAGGAAAAATTACAACGACCGATAAATCATTGAGTGCTACTGGTGTAGAGCCAAATGCAAAGGTCTATCTATCAGTGAATGATGGTTCATTAACAGAAGCTGGAACTGCAAATGCTGCCGGAGAATGGTCGTATCAGCTAGGATCAACTTTCGAGAAGGATACGAAGGTTCAGATCTATTTAGAAGACAATGCAGCCGACTACCCAGCTGATTTTGACAGCACAGGCTTGGAGTCTACTCATATAGCTTCAGGCAACCGTAACCCTAAAACCGATGTAACCTATAAGGATACTACGTTTAAGGCTGCAACTACTTATATTGTTGAACAAGCAACTGTTAAGCTGCATATTCGTCAAATGGTTGTTGGGTCAGCTGCTGATAAGGAAGTACTAACTATACCAACTGAGGGATACCTGACCATCGAAAACACAGATACGATTAAGTACAATGCTCATTTTGCTAGTGGCTATGAATTAACCGATGCAGCAGACAATGATCAAGTGGAGTTCAAATCAATGGTTTTTGAGCTTGTTGATGCTGATAACTATAGCTTGCTTAAACTAAAACCGATCATTCCAGCTTATTATCAAAACTATGGATATATAGTTACTGACACGGAGGAGAAGCCGTCAATCAATACTCATACTATTCAACCAGGTTATTATGAGTATGATTTTAACGATGGAGTTTATGAAAAATGGGTAACGCTATACATTCAGCCGAATCAAACAGATATAAAACCTTATAGTTGGGACTATAAGCTAAATGATATTGGGAAAATTAAAATTCCTTAGTCTAATTCTTTATTCACTTAGCAATTTGGATAGAAATTGCGTTAAGTAAGTCAACATATGCCCCTATTCAAATAGGGTATATGTTGTTCTAGTTGTTTTAATATGTCCAAGAAACTAAATCGTCTTTTTTCTGGTTAAGAGTAAAGTCGGTTTAGTTTTCTTTAACATATAAAATAATTTATTTAGGAGGAATGAAAGATGAAAATGAAAGGGTTTTCTAAGGTTGCTTTGTTGGTTGTTGTATTAATAGGATGCAGTGTTTTAGGAGTTAAGCTATCAGTTGCTAATGAGAAGAAGGTTTATATTTTTGATGATCAGCTTAGAGAGGTAATGGTTTGGGAGGCTTCAAAGGAAACTGGTGAAACAATTGAGGATGAATTACCTACAGTAAGACAATTGGAAGAGATTCAAGAAGTTAGCTTCATGGATGTAACTTCTATAGAGGGGTTACAATATGCTAAAAATACAAAATTGTTAACAATTACGAATGATGATTATTCAGAAACAAAACGTACTATAACGGATCTACGACCAATAGGGGAATTGACCCAATTAGAGAGTATTATGTGTTACAGTTTTTTAACGAAGGAGGAACCTGAGCAAGATATTTCGTATATGAAGAATCTGAATGAGTTGAAATCCCTTCACCTGAGTAACTTTCCAGTATTAGATATCACTCCACTTTCGGGGTTAAAAAATTTGGAGTATTTGGTGGTAAATCAAGCTTATCCAGTATCAATTGATTCTATAGCAGTCAATTCAGCCGATCGTTCCTGTGTTATGGAGCAACCTGTTAAGTATTCTACTCAATTTGATAATGCTGTTAAAACGATTGAATGTAAAGATGAAAAGGGAAATGAGTTTCCTGATGTACATGTAGAAACTGATGGAAGAAAAGTCAGCATTACGAACATTCCAACAGATATGAATGAACTATTTTTGCAATTTCATGGATATACCGAAAAATCAATTAATGCTGATTTTATAGTCAAAATCCCAATTTTCTGGTATTAATTTCTTGTAGTGATTAAAAAAAGCTAGATAAGAATAAAGTATATTCTGATTCCATTAGGACCAATCGGGAAAATATCTGCTTTATACTATGCAGACCTCTTGAGAAACTTCTAGAATCATTATAAAAAAAGTCGATTACTTACTGAATTTCTAATTGATGAGATTAAAACGATTCATTCAAGCATTAAACATATTTTATTAAGCGGTAGAAAACGTTGATTATATACGATTTCTACCGCTTTTTAAGTAATACACCAATAAGAGGTACATTTACTCCTAAAGAGGAAAATGACCTTCCACTCATTACTTACTGAATCATCACCCTCAAATTTATCGAATAATTTGAGGGTTTTTAAATTGACTACTGACGATAAATCGCTAGTCTCTACTTAATTACACGCCTCCATATTCCGCTATCCTTATTTTTTTTCTTCCTTAATCGCAATCAATCATGCCCCTTTCTAAAAATAGAATTTTCAATTTTTTTCGAGTTTAATCAAAAAATGGCATCAACAAAATAAGCTGAATTTCGCTATAGTAGCTATTTCAACTTGAAGCTCTTTGTTCTGTGTATACACTTTACGGTGGTCTCCCTCTTGGAAAAAATTGAAATAATATGAATAAAAATGGAAATATATGATTGTAAGTGGTTGTGGTTTGTGGTATGCTCTACATGTAAAGAAAAGACAGGAGGAAAAACAAATGAAATTAGCAACAAGAATCAACTCATTTTTACCAATATATGAGCATGACTTAGAGAAGGTCTTCAAATCATTCAACGAACTAGGGCTTGGCTATGTCGACTTGAATTATCCGGAGCATGTTGAAGGGTTGAATGCTCAGGCTATGAAGAGCTTACTTGAAGACAATCAATTGAAGCTTAATGGAGTAGCACTAAGATTTAGAAATGAATTTATCAATGGTGAGTTGGGAAATGCAGATGCTGAAGTCGCAGGACATGCATTGGAATTGTGCAAAGAAGCGGCAGATTATTGTCGTGAAGCTGGAGGAAGGGTCGTTACCATTTGGTTGGGATTTGATGGGTTTGATTACAGCTTCCAAATCAATTATCAAAAAGTTTGGAATCAAATTCGTAATGCTTTTATTGAAATTGCCGACTATGCTCCTGATTTGCAAATTAGTATTGAATACAAGCCGTTTCAACCAAGAGCGTATGCTTTCATCGATAGCATGGGTGTGACGGGAATGATGCTTAATGAAATTGATCGTAAGAATGTTGGTGTGACGCTTGATTATTGCCATATGTTGATGAAGCATGAGAATCCTGCATTTGCGGCAGATATTTTTGGTGGGCAAGGCAAGCTTTATGGAGTTCATCTGAATGATGGGTACGGCTTAAATGATGACGGTCTAATGATTGGATCAGCGACTCCTTTCAAAACGTTAGAGTTTCTATATTATGTGAAAAAACACAATTTTGATGGAGTTATCTATTTTGATACGTTCCCAATCATCGAACATGCTTCAAAGGAATGTGAGCAGAACATGAAGATGATTCACTTGTTTGATCAACTGATTGACACTGTAGGATTGGATCACATTCAATCAATTATTGATCAAAACGATGCAGTTGCAGCTAGTGAGTTAATGGCGTCATTTTTCTCAGCTTCAGTAAAATAAAATAAGGGGTGGAAAAAATGGATTATAAAGCAATGGCGAAAAGCATACTAGAAAATATTGGTGGTCCTGAAAATGTTGCCAACATGACCCACTGTGCAACCCGGTTACGCTTAACCTTGAAGGACACTTCAAAGGCTGATGATCAGGCCGTCGAGAATATCGACGGTGTGATCAACGTAATTAATAAAGCTGGACAATACCAGCTATTAATCGGAACGGAAGTTGGCAAGCTGTACGATGAATTTGAGCCGTTAGTTAAGGGTGAAGGAAATGTTGAGCGTACCGATACTAAAGAAGCATCCGGAAGTATCATTAGTAATATCTTTTCAGCTGTCTCAGCAATTTTCGCTCCAATTTTACCAGCGTTAGCTGGTTCAGGTATTTTACGAGGATTATTAATCTTATGTGTTCAGCTAGGTTTGATTAGTGAAGACAGTGGAACTTATTCTATTATATTTGTTGCATCAATGAGTGTTTTTTACTTCTTGCCAGTATTGCTAGCGTTTACTTCAGCGCGACGTTTTGGTGCTAGTCCATATATTTCTGCGCTGATTGGGGCTGCTTTGATTAATCCGGATTTTATTGGGTTAATGGGAAATGCTGGAAATGGTGCAACGACGGAATTCTTTGGTATTCCAGTCGTCTTAATGAACTATAACTCAACAGTGGTACCCATTATTCTTTCGATCTGGGCCTTTTCTTATCTGTATAAATTCTTAGATGCAAAAGTTCCAGAGACATTGAAGCTGGTAGTAATTCCGTTGGTTTCATTAGCTGTGATGGTTCCTTTAACTGTGATTGTAATTGGTCCAGTTGGTGTTTACAGTGGAGAAGCGGTGGCTAATGTTGTGAACTGGTTAATTGAACGAAGCAGTGTTCTAACAGGCGTACTAGTTGGTGGAGGCTGGAGTATCTTGGTAAGTCTAGGAATCCATTGGGCAGTGAATCCTATTATGATCAACAATGTCTCTACCTATGGTTTTGACTATATTGTACCGTTTACCTTCGCTTGTAACTTTGCAGTAATTGGTACGACAATCGGTGTTTACTTTAAAGCCAAGGATAAAAGATTGCGTAGTTTTGCATTGACTGGTTTAGTAACAATTGCTTTGTCTGCAATTATTGAAGCAACACTGTTTGGATTATTAGTAAAAAACAAGAAATTATTCTTAGCTCAAATTATTGGCGGTGCAGTTGGCGGAGCTTACCTGGGCTTGATGAAGGTTGTAACGAACGCCTTTGTTTTTGGTAGTGTGACAACATTTCCTGCCTTTGTAGGAGAAAAATCCTCAAACTTTATCCAAGCGATGATTGGTCTGTTGATTTCCATGGTAGTATCCGCAGTATTGGCCTTCATCTTTACCAATAAGGATGAAAAATTAGCATAGAAAGCAGGAGTATCTATGGGGTTATTCAATAAAAAAACAACCATTTATTCACCAGCCAAAGGATTAGTCAAATCCATCGAAAAAGTGAATGATGAAATGTTCGCCACAAAAGCTTTGGGAGACGGCTTTGCTGTCGAACCAACCGAAGAATTAATTGTATCACCGATTGAGGGAACAGTAGTCTCTGTGTTTCCCACTAAGCATGCCATCTCTTTAAAAACTAAGCAGGGGCTGGAGGTTTTACTTCATATTGGTATTGATACGGTGGAATTAGGCGGTGCTGGATTTACGATTAAAATCAGTGAAGGTGATCAGGTAAGCGAAGAAACAGTATTAGCTGAAGTAGATTTCAGCCTTTTAGCCGCAAAAGGAAAAGAAACAGATGTTATGGTGATTTTTACTAATTTGGATAAAAAAAGTTTCGTTTTTGAGGAAGGCCAGGCTCTTGCCGGACAAGAAATTGGAACAATCAAATAGCCAGTGAAAGAGGGATTAATTTGGAAAACATAATGATCTGTCCTTCTATGATGTGCGCAGATTTTTCTAACTTGAAACAAGAAGTAGAAGCTTTGACAGCTGCAGGGATCGATATTTTCCATCTGGACGTTATGGATGGCCGCTTTGTCCCTAACTTCGGGATGGGTCTGCAGGACATTGAGACTATTCGTGAACTGACAAGTCAATTAGTCGATGTTCATCTAATGATTGATAATCCAGGAGAGTATGTTGAAAAATTTGCGGATATGGGGATGGATATTATTTACTTTCATCCCGAGGCGGATAGCCATCCAGCGCGAACAATCGACAAGATTAGAAGAAAACAGAAGAAGGTTGGCCTAGCCCTTAATCCTGGTACCAGTATTGCAATGGTGGAAGAATTATTACCTTTGGTTGATTACGTTCTGGTGATGACAGTGAATCCAGGATTTGCTGGTCAAACTTATTTGGACTATGTAAACAGAAAAATAAAGCGTTTGGTCAATTTGAAGTGTAATTATGAGTATCAAGTGATTATAGATGGGGCTGTTTCACCACAAAAGATTAAAGCATTATCCAAGCTTGGCGTAGATGGATTTGTTCTCGGAACATCTGCTCTATTCGGAAAAGAAACTTCTTATAAAGAACTGGTATCGAAGTATAAACAAAGGATGGAGAACGAATGAAACTAGCGATTGGTTGTGACCATGTCGGTTGGGAATTAAAACCAGCTATCATAGAATTTTTAGAAGAAATGGGGCACTCTGTGCAGGATTTTGGGACAACAAGTGATTTGCGCGTGGATTATCCTAAATATGCCCAAGCTGTTTCTGAAGCTGTGGTGTCAAAAGAGTGCGATTTAGGTATTCTAATTTGTGGTACCGGTGTAGGGATCTCGATTGCAGCAAACAAAATAGCGGGAATTCGAGCAGTTGTTTGCAGCGACCCCTATAGTGCAAAACTCTCAAGAGAGCACAACAACACAAACATATTAGCCTTTGGATCACGTGTGATTGGTTCAGAATTAGCTAAAATGATTACTAAAGAATGGCTTGAGGCTGCCTATGAAGGCGGCCGACACCAAAAAAGAGTCGAACAAATTGCCGCAATTGAAAAGCTATAATTGGGGAAGGGATGCATTGCGCATTCCTTTTTTGTATGGAGAAATTCGCTATTTGGTTTGTAAAAATATGAGATTGGCTTAAAAATACCATGGAAAATGATCAGAACAGGAAAAGTATGATATAATTTGAAAAAAAGTGAGTTTCCAACCACTGCTCACATCGATGGAGGTCACTATGATACCTTATGAAAGACAAGAAAAAATATTAGAAACACTTAACTCAGAAGAAATTATAAAAATTGAAAAGTTACAGGAGATTTTACCTGGAGTATCCATCTCAACACTGAGAAGAGACTTGAAGGAATTGGAAAAAGCCGGAAGAGTAGAGATGCTTGCCGGAGGGGCCGTAAAAATTTGCTCAACAACTTCTGAAATACCAATTGCGACAAAAACCACATTGTTTTCCAAGGAAAAAGAGAAGATTGCTGAGCTAGCAGCTGGCTTTATCCATGAAGGGGATGTCATTTATTTGGATTCAGGATCAACCTGTACAGCCTTGTTAAATAAAATTCTCAACATGAAAATCACAATCATTACGACAAATACCAGTATTTTCAATATTCAGCAGGAAACACAGGCTGAAATTGTACTTCTTGGTGGAAGATATAACCCTGTAATTTCATCATTAAATGGGCCGCTGACTGATGCCAATATTCAGACATTCAATTTCCAAAAGGCCTTTTTAGGCGCTAATGGAATCGATGCTAAAAAAGGGGTTAGTACGCCTAATTTAGTTGAAGCAAACAAAAAGCAGCAAATTCTAAGCAATTCGAAAACAGCTTATCTCTTATGCGATAGTTCGAAATACAATAAAGTTGCTGCTGTTAAAGCATTTAGTACGGACGAGGTGATCATCATCTCTGATGCAAATGATGAAAAAATTGGTGAGATCACCGAGATTATTTATCCTAAGTAAGAGGGAAAACCTCAATAAGCTGGTCAATTTTATGACTGATAAAGGGCCAATTTTTTTAGCCCTTTAAGGATTAGAGAAGGAGTATAGGTAAAGACAACCTATACTCCTTTTTCATCTGGAAAAAACTAGTTAAACGAACGGGTTACTAATTTTTAACGATCAATATCTCAGCCTCATTTATTTTATGAAATACTTCGACACGATTGTAAAACCTATAAAACCCAACTATTATAAAAGTAACAAAATGATTATTGGGAGTGGGTATGGGATGATTGAGGTATTAAGCGAGTTAACACAAGCTGAATGGTTAGGATTCAATGAAAAGTATTTTAAGTACACTTCGAAAAGTAAAAGAAGAAGGGCGTTGATCCTGTTGGTTGTTTATGCGTTTTTAGTAATTATTTATGGGGTTAATTTGTTCACCACATTTGATTTTTACATAAACGTGTTCCCAGTGTCGTTGCCAGTTGCAGAAATATTGTCGATATTGGCAGATAAAATTTTATTGACCTTTATTTTTTGCGTGTTTCTTTGCTATGAATTGTTCCAGCTCTACATTTACTATAGTAAAAACTATTTCGGCAAAAGGCTGAGTAAACAATTAAAAGAACAAGATTTCGAGAATAGTCGAGTTTGTCTGACAGATGAATCGATTGCAAGTTATTCTGATTATATTGACTTAAGGCTGAGTTGGAAACGAATTACCCAAATTATCCACACCGATGAGCTAATTGTGTTGTTTGGGACAAGTCCTCAATGTATTGTGATGACTAAGAAATCGTTGACGGAGGAAGAACTGCAAGCAGTAGAATTGAAACTAGAGAGTAGTTTTTCAGGATCAGTCATAACGTTATAAACCACAGTAGTTACCTTAAACTAGAAAAGTGAAGTAAATAATAATAAATGGTAGGGAGAAAACGATGATTTGCAGGAAAAAATTTTCTGGTAAGTTCGATTTGTATTGTGCATTTGCTCGCATCCGGTCGCCAGAAGACAACGTTCCTGAGAGCGCAATCCCGAAAAGCAATGTGCCAAAGCCAATGTACTTCAGTGCCGTTAGAAAGTTAAATAGACACAGAAGGATTGCCACTACCGTACCAGCAACAAAAACGAGTCCGTACTTTTTCATCGCCACCCACTCCTTTGCTCTTCTTTCTACCTTAATTATACCATAGGTGTTTTTGGAAAAAGGAGCTTCTGCAGTTAGATTGTGAAGTGTTTCCTAAGTAGGTTTTAAACTTAAATTTAGATGCAGTTAACACAATAATTATATTATGTTAACTAAGAGTTTTCTATTCCTATCCAAACAAAAAACGTAAACCAACCTCGCAAATTATTATGCAAGATGAGAGGACAAAACTTTTGCAGCATCGTATAGTATTAAGTATATAGATACTGCTGGAGGGGATATAAATGGATTGGATAGACAAAATGAATGCAGCAATCAGCTATATCGAAGAAAATATTACAAATAGTTTGAACACTGCCGATATTGCTAAAATAGTAGATTGTTCTGCTTATCATTTTCAGCGAATGTTTGCTTATATGACGGGAACACCTTTATCGGAATATATTCGACGCAGGAAAATGTCTTTAGCAGTGATGGATTTAAAAGATGATGACATGAAAATTATCGATATAGCGTTGAAATACGGCTATCAATCACCCACCGCATTTACTCGTGCATTTAAAAGTGTCCATGGCATAGCTCCTTCGCTTGTTAAATTAGATGGAGTATCGGCAAAATCATATCCGCCTCTTAGCTTTCAAATGGTTATAAAGGGAGTAGAAAGTCTGGACTTTAGGATTGAGAAAAAGGAAGCTTTTCGAGTTGGGGGTATTTCCATTCCCCTTTATGGTGACTTTGCCGAGATGGCTGAGCCGGTGGAACAGGTTTGGAGAATTGCCGAGAGCAATGGAACAATCCAGAAGCTGAAGGAATTAGGAGAAGAATCACCTGGATTACTTGAAGTAATGATGCCAGATGAAACTATTGAAAGCTGGCGCTATATGATTTCGATCGCTGCCGATGCACCTTTAGATGAATCCTTAGAGGAATATATCGTTGATGCTTATACTTGGGCGATTTTCTCGTATGAAGGAAAATCGCTTGAAGAAACACAAAAAATGGGCGAGCGTGTGATTTCTGAGTGGCTGCCAACCAGCGGCTATGAATATGACAATGGCCCAGATATTTCCGTTCATGCCAAAGATGGACCAGCAGGCACTATTCTTGAGTATTGGCTGCCAGTTAAAAAAGGAAAAGCGAGGGGAAAGCACAATGATTAATTTCAAAAAAGATCGAACGATCGAACCAACAGATGTAAATCTGAGTTTGTTTTTAGGAGATAGTTTTTCTGCATATAAAACACTACGAAACAAGCTGTCAGATTTCGATGTCGATTTGGAGTGGCGCTTTTATAAGGATGGTGGTTGGCTAGCCAAGGTTACGCGAAAAAGGAAAACCATTTTTTGGGGAGAGCCACAGGACGGACATTTCAACGTTGCTTTTCATTTCAATGAAAGAACTAAACAGGGCGTTTTCGAGCTGGATATAGCCGATGAACTGAAACAAAGCTTTTTAGAAGCAGCTGCTAACGGAGGGAAATTAACCACACTTAAAATTGCGCTCTATAGTGAAAATGATTTAGCAGATATCTACCAATTGATCGATTATAAAAAGAAGGCAAAGTAGGGTGATTGCAAAAAAATTCGGAAATAGACTAACGATAATTGTATTATGTAAACACGTTTGAGTTTCATCATTTTTAGGTATTTAATGATATCAGAAGGTAACCTGCACTTTTTAACTATATAATAGAAGAAAATCACCTGCTAGAGAATTGTTTGTTCATCCTAGCAGGTGATTTTTGATTAAAAGGGCAGGTCTAGCGACAGCTTAAACTCTTTTTCCTTCAAAAAGGTTTCAAAGGCTTTGGCTCCAGCTGGCAATTGAATGTCCTTTTTCTTAGCTAAATAGACTGGTCGATACACGGGTGTTTCTAAGGGAAGCACCGTAATGTCATGAAACTTCATCAAATTGTTGTAAGGCAAGATAGCAGCCCCTAAATTGATAGAAACCAATCCGGCCAATGCCTGATCTTCCTCCACTCGACAAGCAATGTTTAAAGGCAGCTTTTCTTTGCGGAATAAGTTATCGATAAAATAGGTCTTATCCAGACAGAGAATCATCGGAATTTCAGATAATTCTGCAATCGAGACCTTTTTCTTCTTCGCATAAGGATGCGAATTAGCTACGATTGCTACCAAAGGCTGATCTAATAAATGGAAAAACTCGATTTCCGGTTCGTTTCTTAAATAGGAACAAATTGAAAAGTCGCAGATTTCTTTTTTGGCATTCTCAATCAGTCGTGGTGTATTTCCCTGCCAGAATTTGAATTTGTACTTGGCTCGTTCAGGATCACTGCGGAATTGCTTTAACAGCTCAGGAATAATCTCAGGGCCCAAGGTAAAAATAAAGCCTAGATCAATACTGCCAAAATAAGGATCCACAATATCTTGAATCGTATCCGCCCCCAGCTTAATCTCATCCAAGCCTTTTCTAACCTTTTCGTAATAGATTTTGCCCATCTTAGTCAGGCGAATATTTCGCCCAACCGGCTTGAACAGGGCAACACCCAAATTATCTTCCATACGCCGAATCATTCGACTAAGCGAAGGCTGGGCAATCCCTAATTCATCGGCAGCCTTTCCGTAGTGCTCCACTTCAGCCAGACGACAGAAGGCTTCTAAATTATGTAAGTTCATGACTAGCTCCTTTTCTATTATTCTGAGTCAGTACTTTAAAAGAATTTATCAGTATTCATTTTTGTTATGTATTTACTCAACTATTTTTAGGTGTTCAATAGTAGTGTGAAACCTCTCTACTGAATTATAACATGATTGTTATGAATATCAATCTCAATTGAGATTGTTTTCACAATCGAAAATTCTTATAGTATTTAATAGAAAGAAAACGTTTTAGAAAACGTAAATTGGAGGAATCAATACATGAAAAAAGTGACAATTGCTTTGATCGGCGCTGGATTTGCTGGGAATTTCCATACAAATTCCTACAACAAGGTGAGCGGTGTGGATTTACGAATCAAGTATGTTTATGACAACGACCAGGAACGTGCACAACAGCTATGTGACAAATGGGACATCATTGAAGAAGTAGCTGCCAGCTACCAGCAAGTGCTGGAAGACCCTGAAGTGGATGTGGTGGATATTATCACACCACCAGTTACTCACTTAGGCTTGGCTTATGAAGCATTGGATGCTAATAAACACGTGATCTGCGAAAAGCCCTTAACAGGTTATTTTGGCGAAGAGGGTGACGAAGAGCCAATTGGTTTAAAAGTGCCTAAGGCGAAAATGTATGAAAGTCTACTTAAAAATATTGACGAATGCCGTAAGAAATTTGAAGCATCAGATCGGTTATTTATGTATGCTGAAAACTATGTGTACTCACCAAATATCTTACGTTCAGCTGAAATGATTGAAGCTAAAAAGAGCAAAATTATGTACATGAAGGGTGAGGAAAGCATTCGTTCGTCCACTTCACCAGCTTCTGCTTACTGGTCACTAGCGGGCGGCGGTTCATTAATTCGACTTGGCAGCCATCCAATTGGCGGTATGTTGTTCTTAAAGCAAATTGAAGCAAAAGCTCGTGGTGAAGAAATTGGTGTACAAAGTGTGGTGGCTGAAACTGGCCGTTTGGCTCCAAGCTTGAATGAACATGATAAACGCTATTTCCCAGCGAAATCTATCGATACTGAAGATTTTGCGACAGTCATCATTACCTTTACAGATGGCACGAAAGCTATCTCAATTTCTAACGACAACACATTAGGTGGTGTGAAGAATTACGTGGAGGTTTATACTAACGACAGTGCTTTGGTGAACAATATTACACCAGCGGATAACCTATCGACTTACTTCTTGGACCAAGATGATTTAGACGATGTCTACATTTCTGAACAGCTGCAGGACAAAACAGGCTGGAACAAAGTCTTTGTTGCGGAAGAAACGTTGCGAGGATATTTGGCCCAATTTCAAGATTTTGCCGAATGTGTGGCAGAAAATCGCCAACCACTATCCGGTTTGGACCTTGCTTATGATACAATAAAAATTATCTATGCGGCTTATCTGTCAGCAGAAGAAGGACGCAGGGTAGATTTTTAAGAAAGAAGTGATAACTTAAGATGGAAACTGTAACTGTTGAAAATGTAACCTTAGGTGAAGGACTGCCGAAAGTAATCGTTCCTTTAGTAGGAAAGACGCGGGAAGAAATTTTGCAAGAAGCCGAAATCGCTGTAGCCAGCAACTGTGATATCATTGAATGGCGAATTGATCACTTTGAAGAAATTACTGATTTTGCGAAAGCAGCAGAATTTGTGAAAGAAGTGAAAGCGGCTGTGAAAATGCCTTTATTGGTTACCTTCCGTACAGCAAAAGAAGGCGGCGTTTGTCCGATGGATGACGCACAATACTTCGAAATGTATAACGCATTCCTGGAGCAAGGCAGCTTTGATTTATTGGACGTTGAATTGTTTATGCCAGAAGCTGAAGTGGCAGAATTAGTGAAAGCAGCTCATGATAAAGGCGTAAAAATCGTGATGTGCAACCACGACTTTGACAAAACACCGCCAAAAGAAGAAATCATCACTCGACTACGTGCTATGCAAGACAAAGGCGCAGACATTTGCAAGATTGCGGTAATGCCGCAAACTACTCATGATGTGATTGTTCTATTGGATGCTACACAAGAAATGTATCATAATTATGCAAAACAACCACTAATCACAATGTCTATGGGCAAACTAGGTGTTGTCAGCCGTATTTCTGGTGCAACATTCGGCTCAGCAGCAACCTTTGGAGCAGCGAAAAAAGCTTCAGCACCAGGACAAGTTTCAGTTGGCGAACTACGCACGATTTTAGAAACATTATAGGAAGTATTAAGATCAGGTGAGCGATTGCCTGGTCTTTTTTTGATGAATCGCCTTTTCAGACTTGTTTGCTGCTTCAGTGCTGAATGAATTTGAAAAGGCTTTTTTGTGTATAAATGAATAAAATTGTGCATATCGAGGGTTTAATAGTGGAATAGTGAATAAATTTGCGCAATTTGGTGAAAAAGTTTATAAAAAAGCATTGACTTATTCATGTTAGAATTCTATAATCATAAACTATACAACTACTAATTGCATTTTTATGCAATTTGATCGGAGGGTTTTGAGTGAAAGTATCAATTATCGGTGTGACTGGCTACAGCGGATTAGAATTACTGCGTTTATTGAATAATCATCCAGCTGTAGAAATTGTTTCAATCCACAGTCATTCACAAAACGGGGAAGCGATCGATCGACGATTCCCACATTTGAAACATCTGATCGAATTGCCTTTAGAAGAAGTCGATCCTGAGAAAATTATGGCCCAGGCAGATTTAGTATTTTTCGCGGCTCCATCTGGGGTAGCCAAAGATCAAGCACTACCTTTTATCGAAAAACAGTTTCCAGTGATTGATTTATCTGGCGACTATCGTTTGAAAAATCCAGCGCAGTATGAAAAATGGTACGGCAAATCCAGCGCACCTGTTTCAGCCTTAGAACAGGCAACTTACGGCTTGGCTGATTTCCAACTGCCGAAGGATTTGAAGCTGATTGCTAACCCTGGCTGTTACGCCACTGCAGCAATCTTATCCGTTGCTCCATTAGTGAAGCAGCAGCTGATTGAAAAGAACTCGATTATCTTTGATGGTAAGTCAGGCTTATCAGGTGCAGGCAAGAAGCTTTCTGAAGCAGCTCATTATACTGAAGCGAACGACAACATGTCGGTTTACAAATTGAATCAGCACCAGCATATTCCAGAAATTGTCCAACAGCTGCAGGCATGGGATGCTGAAATTCCAGCGGTTCAGTTTTCGACAGCTTTGATTCCAGTGACTCGTGGAATTTTGATGACCACCTATTGTAAAGCTAAAGCTGGTGTTACTGGCAGCGAAGTTCGCGAAGCTTTTGAAGCAGAGTATGGCAATAAACCATTTATTCGCCTGCAGGAGGGCCAAGATTTCCCTTGCATCAAGCAAGTGGTAGGCTCCAACTACTGTGACATTGGCATGGCTTATAATGAAGCAACTCAGACGATAACGGTAATTAGCGTAATTGACAACCTAGTCAAAGGCGCAGCCGGCCAAGCAATTCAAAACTTGAACTTACTAATGAATCTACCGGAAACGACTGGCTTAGAGCTGGTACCTGTTTATCCGTAACAACAAAGGAGAAGACTTATGAATATAATTGATGGAACAATCGCCAGTCCGAAAGGCTTTCAGGCCACTGGCTTACACTGTGGATTAAAGAAAAACAAATTAGACTTAGGAGTAATTTACTCTGAAAAAGCTGCGAAGGCCGCAGCAGTTTACACCACCAACCAAGTGAAGGCAGCACCAATTTATGTAACAAAAGAAGCAATGCAGGAACCAACGATTCAAGCCGTAGTCGTTAACTCAGGCTACGCCAATGCTTGCACTGGTGAAATCGGCTTAGTTCATGCAAAACAAATGCAACAGGCCACAGCGGATCACTTAGGTGTTACAGCTGATAAAGTAGCCGTTGCTTCCACTGGAGTTATTGGTAAGATTATGCCAATCGAATTGGTGGAGCAAGGCATTCAAAAGGTGGATATGGACGATTGCGAGCCTTACCACTTCCATGAAGCAATTATGACAACTGATACCACCACCAAAGAAATAGTGGTGCAGGACAAAATTAACGGCGAGACTGTAACGATTGCTGGAACGGCTAAAGGATCAGGTATGATCCATCCGAACATGGCAACCATGCTGGCTTTCATTACGACGGATGCCGAAATTTCACAAGAGCTGCTACAGGAATTGTTAAGTGAAAAGACTGAAACGACCTTTAACCAAATTACAGTCGATGGCGATACGTCAACTAACGACATGGTGTTAGTTTTAGCTAACGGGCTTGCAGGCAACACTGAAATTGAAAAGGACACAGAAGGCTATGATAAGTTCGTAGCGATGTTCCAGCTAGTAAGTGAAACCTTGGCCCAAATGATCGCCAAAGACGGCGAGGGAGCTACCAAGCTGATTGAGGTACAGGTAGAAGGCGCAACTGACGAGTTGGCTGCCCGGATGATCGCCAAAAAGATCGTTGGCTCAATGTTAGTAAAGACTGCGATGTTTGGAGAAGATCCTAACTGGGGCAGAATCATCTGTGCTATCGGTTATTCAGAAACAAAGATTGATCCCGAGAAGGTCGATATGTGGATCGGCAGTGTACAGGTACTGAAAAACAGCCAACCACAAACCTTTGACGAAGATGCGATTAAACAAATTTTAGAACAAGACAAGATTGTTATTGCTGTTGATATGAATTTAGGAAACGCAAAAGGTGCCGCTTGGGGCTGTGACTTAACCTACAAATACGTTGAAGTCAATGCGTTATACCATACGTAAGGGGAGTAAAGACATGGGAAAAATCGTAGTGAAAATTGGCGGCGTCGCCAGTGATAATTTAACCGAAGAATTTTTTGAAACATTAGCAGATTGGCAAGCAGCCGGCAAAGAAATCGTGATCGTTCACGGTGGCGGTTATTACATCACCGAAATGATGGAAAAACTAAATGTTCCAGTAACGATCGCTAACGGACTGCGTGTAACCTCTGCGCAAGCACTAAAAATCACTCAAATGGTGTTAATTGGCCAAGTTCAGCCTGCCATCACCACGGTTTTCCAGCAAAATGGTTTCTCAGCTGTTGGGCTGCATGCTTCTTGCGGCCAGCTGATTCAAGGAACTTTTATCGACAAAGACAACTTGGGCTATGTTGGCACCATTACCAATATCGGTACCGGCATGATTAACGACGTATTAGCGAAAAATCATGTGCCAATCATCGCTCCTCTTGGCTTAACTGAAGAAGGTGAATGGTTAAATATCAATGCCGACACAGCGGCCTGCAAAATCGCAGAAGCTTTAGACGCAGAAGCTTTGTACCTAATCACTGACGTACCTGGCGTAAAATGTGAAGGCGAATGGTTGGAGCATTTAACGACTGACGATGTTGAACAATTAAAAGACCAAGAAGTAATTACAGGCGGCATGATTCCTAAGCTGGACAGTGCTACATCCGCATTGACCAAAGGCGTAAAGGAAGTCTTCATTACTAACAGTATCGCAAAATGCGGCACAAAGATCACGAAAGCGAAGGTGTTTGCATGACTCATCTATTTCCTAATTACAAAAGAGAACCCATTGATCTAGTCAGAGGCTTCGGCAATTATGTCGAAGACCAAACGGGTAAAGAATATTTAGATTTCACCAGCGGAATTGGGGTAAACAGCTTAGGCCATCAGCACCCCAAGCTAATTCGAGCTCTAGAAAAACAAATGCACTTAATTTGGCATACTTCCAATCTATACTCCAGCAAGCTGCAGGAAGACGTAGCCAAGAAATTAGCCAACAACAAAAATTACCTGGCCTTCTTCTGCAACAGCGGAACCGAAGCCAACGAAGCAGCTATCAAGTTAGCCCGGAAAGCCACCGGACGTTCAAAAATTATCAGCTTCCAGCAATCATTCCATGGACGTACCTATGGCGCACTTAGCGCCACCGGCCAAGAAGCGCTGCATGAAGGGTTTGCTCCAATTTTACCCGATTTCCAATACGTACCTTTTAACGAAATTGGACCATTGAAGAAACTTGTCGATCAAGATACCGCAGCCGTCATGATCGAATTAATCCAAGGCGAAGGCGGCGTACTACCAGCCGAGGTCTCATTCGTCCAACAAGTCGCAGAGCTTTGTAAAGAACAAGGCACTTTGTTAATCGTCGATGAGATTCAAACAGGAATCGGCCGTACTGGTAACTTGTACGCCTACGAAGGCTATGGCATCGAGCCAGACATCTTCACCTTAGCCAAAGCTCTCGGCAACGGCATCCCAGTCGGCGCCATGTTAGGCAAAAAAGAATTAAAAGACGCCTTCGGACCAGGTTCTCACGGCACAACCTTCGGCGGAAACAAATTAGCTTTACGAGTTGCAGTAGCAGTATTGGATATTATTAACGATCCCAACTTCCTAGACAAAGTAAAACAAAAAGGCGATTACGCCTTGAAATCCTTAAGCAGCTTGAAAGACTCAAGCGATAAGGTACTAGATGTCCGCGGCCAAGGTTTAATGATCGGTGTTCAGCTGAAAGATCAAGATACCTTAAATGCTACTGTTACGAATTTACAGAAAAAAGGTTTATTAGTATTGAAAGCCGGCAACAACACACTACGCCTATTGCCACCTCTAACGATTGAACAGGATGAGTTAGAGAAGGGGATTGGGATGATTAAGGTGGAGTTGTTAGATAATAAGTAAGTATGAGAGCTCGGAATACCGGAGGGTGTTTCGGGTTTTTTAATTGGTTGATGAATGGCAGAAAATTCGACTCATTAATAGATGATTTAAGTTAGTATGGTTTTTACATAGCATATTTAAAATGGTAACATTAGGTTAATACAAAACGGTTGACGCTTTCTGTACTAAGGAGAATTTCGATGTTAGAAAATAAGTTGGACATTACAGATCAAATCGAACTGGCTAAAGCTGAAGAAAAGATCAGTAAACAAAAAGCTAAGCAACTATTTGAATCTGGAAAAATCAATGAATTAGAAGTAGGAACCTTTCAAGGATTAGCAGAAATTCATAAATATCTTTTTGACGATATTTACTATTTTGCTGGGAACGTGCGAGACGTTAATATTGCCAAAAGAAATTTCAGCTTTACTCCTGTAATGTATCTAAAAACAGCCTTAGAGCACATTGATAAAATGCCTCAGACTAACTATGAAGAAATCATTGCCAAATATGTAGAGATGAATGCTGCTCATCCTTTTCTCGAAGGTAACGGTAGAACTGTGAGAATCTGGCTAGATTTAATCTTGAAGAAAGAGCTTGAAAAGGTTATGGACTGGAGTCAGGTCGATAAAGAAGCCTATCTTTCTGCCATGGAACGTAGTCCGGTAAATGATTTGGAGATCAGATTTTTGTTGAAGGATGCGCTGACAGATAAAGTTGATGATCGTGATGTGTTTATGAAGGGTATAGATACTAGCTATTTCTATGAAGGGTATATGGAGTATAGGATTGAAGAGTTGTAGGCTTAATTGTGGTCAGCATAGAAATACAAAACTTTCGTCAAATCGCGATATCAAGATAAGTATAAGAAAATATACTCAGATTCAAGTAATTATTCTATAAATCGCTGCTTATTTTTATAATAGGCAACGATTTATTTTTGTTTGCTATTATAATTAAACGTAAAGAATTTAACGGAGGAAATCTCATGAACTCTAAAAATATATACGATAGCAACAGATCTGCATGAAATGAAGCATTAAATTATCATCAAAAAGCTAGGGGTAATTCTTTGCAAAAAGGATTCCAATATTCTAATTTCACGACTTTCGATAGGGACTGCGATGCTGTACTGTTAGAAAAACTAGATGAAATTGATTTGACCGATAAAGTGATTGGTCAGCTACCTTGTAATAACGGAAGAGAGTTATTATCTCTAATGAAACTCGGAGCCAAAAAGCGGTCGGTTTTGACATCTTAGACAATGCAATTCAAGAAGCAAAACAACTAGCAGAAATAGCTAAAATAGACGCTACATTTGAAAGAACTAATATTTTAAATATAAATGATTTATACAACAATTACTTCGATTTCATTTATATATCAGAAGGCTCACTTCAGTGGTTTCCAGATTTGAATGAGTATTTTGCAGTCGTTAGCCGCTTGTTGAAAAAGGGTGGGCAACTATTAATTTTTGAAATGCATCCAATTGCTTATATATTTGAGGTCGATTTTGATGCAAAAAGGCCCGATTTTGATTTGTTAGTCCCATATTTCGAAAAAGGACCTTATCATTATAAGGACGGTCTAGATTATATTGGCGGTGTTGAGTATGAATTTAAAGAAGGTTATTGGTTCATGCACAAGCTGTCGGACATTTTGAAAGCCCTTATAAAAAATGGACTGAGTTTGGAGGATATCGAGGAGTACAATTTGGAGACGGCTAATAATGGATCTACGAAGGTTTTGGATAAATTTCCGTTGAGTTATATGGTTTTAAGTATAAATAATTAAATAGTTAAGTACGTATTGAATTTTAGTAATCTCAACGGCATAGTTTATATAATTAATTGTGTTTACCATTTAAGACAGACATAAGAAGTGGAAAGAAGGTAGATTTTAATGATAGAACCTATTCTAACTTTAAGCAGTGCATTAATTACATTGATCACAACAATTGTAGGTATATTAATAGAAAAGAAAAAAATTGAGAATGACAACAGTCCATCAAATACTCAAGATCAAAATTTTAGTGATATTAGCACAAAGGGAGATAATTCTTTTATAAATATTACTGCAACACAAGTACAATCATCAGTGGTAGTTAAAGGTCATCAAGAGTTTAAGATTAGAGAGGAAGAATTTAAAGATAATCTTAGTAGATTGAGAGGATACAACAAATTTGTATGGGTAATTTTCCCGATTATGGTTCTCCTATTAACATATATGGAAAAAATCCCTTCGTATGAAATTGCATGGTTAATTTGTGTTATCACGATCAATTCCTTCTCCATCTCACTTTTTTTTAGATATCTATATCATAGATACGTAAAAGGACTAAAGGATAGAGGTTATGAACAAGATATAATTAGCAAATTTATAAGAAAGATTGAATACTTACTCTTTCCTTTGCTACTATTTTTTATATCTGCAAGAAGCATTGCTTTTTCTATTACTAGAACCCCATATGAAATGAGCATGCCAAGAACTTTTATCTTTGTCTTTTTTCTGTACTTACTTTCATTTTATACAGAAAATTTGATGTTTCAATTTGTTGTAGGAAAGAATATTTGGAAGATTCCATTTTTCTTAAAAAAACTTTTGATAACAATAGTAATTTTTTTGTCTATGATTTATTTGCGAGACATTTTTAATTGGTTTGTTATTAGTATGTAAAGTTGAGTAATGTCTAATTTATTTGTGATAGTTAAATATTTTTTTAATATAATCCATAGAAGTGAAGGAAATTATTAATGGGAGACATTAAGTAAATAGAATTAAGTTTAGTAACTCACTTATACTAGCAGAATGATTCGAATTCATATCATTCTAAAATACTGTAATGATTTTAACATATATCATTATATAGTTTTGCGTAATCGAACTGAAACAATTCTACTCCCCCCCGCCGAGTTTTTCGTCGTTCTCACTTCCTTTATCCTTCCTTTTTTACTATACTGTGAATAGTAACGAAAAAGGAGCACATGCATGGGCGAGAGAGCTGATATTTTTCTTAGTACATTTAATCGTATTGAAAAAGAATTGAAGAATCAATTGAATAATCCTTCGAATATGGGCTTTAGTGAGATGGTTCGTCGTTTGTCGAAACGTAAGGGAACGTTAGTTGGAGATAATGAGAATGATTTGCTGCAGCTGGCGCAGCTGCGCAATGCGATTGTGCATGATCAGATTGCAGATGATTTTGTAATTGCAGAGCCAAATGATTGGGCGGTTCAGCGGATAGCAGAGATTGAAGAGGCTCTGGTTCGGCCGAAAAAGGTTTTGCCGCGGTTTGGCAAAAATGTTACGGGCTTTGAACAGGATTTTCCGTTGCGGAGAATTATGGAGATTGTGGCTGAGAAGCGCTTTTCCCAGTTTCCGGTTTATCATCGGGGTCAGTTTAAGGGTTTAGTGACTTTGCGGACGATTGGTTTGTTCTTTGCTCAAGCTAGCTTAGCAGGTCCAGTGAATCTGGAAGGAAAAAAGGCCGAGGATTTGCTGCAGACAAATGGGAAGAGTACGAATTTTCATTTTGTTTCTGCTGATACGAAGGTTGCTGAGGTTGAGGAAATGTTCCGCAGCCAGACGACTTTGGAAGCAGTTTTGATCACAAAAGATGGCGATCCGAATGGCAACTTGGTAGGGATTGTTCGACCAAGGGATATTTATGCGCAGAAAGAGGAGTAGTCTATTGTTAGCTGTATATTTATTGTTGAGCGCTGTAATTATTGGCCTCGATCAATGGTTCAAGTTTTGGATTGTCGGCAATTTTAATTTGGGTGATGTGCAACAGGTTATTCCGAATGTTTTGTCATTAACCTACATTCATAATACTGGAGGAGCCTTTAGTTTGTTAGAAGGGCAGCGGGTTTTCTTCATTATTATTACAGTGGTAGCTGTAGCTGCTGGGATTTATTATTTAGCCAAGCATTTGCAGGAAAGCAAATGGCTGACGATTGGTATCAGCTTATTCTTGGCTGGAGCAGTGGGGAATTTTATTGATCGCCTGCGTTTAGGTTATGTAGTAGACATGTTTCAGCTGGATTTCATCAACTTTCCGATCTTCAATATTGCGGATATGGCATTGGTGGTTGGTGTCGCGATGATATTTATTTACATTCTATTAGATGAGAGAGAAAAAAAGCATGGAAAATGAAATTGAAGTAATTATACATGAAGAGAGTGGCCGGATTGACAAAGTGCTCAATGAACGGCTGAAAGATTATTCTCGTTCTCAGATTCAGCAATGGATCAAGGATGGACAGGTTTCGGTAGCTGAGCAACCGATTAAGGCCAATTACAAAGTGAGTAAAGGAGATCAGATTTTGATCCGTATTCCTGAGCCTGAAGAATTGGAGCTTTTGCCGGAGGACTTGCAGCTGGATATTGTTTATGAGGATGAGGATGTAGTGGTGGTAAATAAACCCCAGGGCATGGTGGTTCATCCATCGGCTGGGCATTCCCATGGAACGTTAGTTAACGGTCTATTACATCAAATTAAAAATTTATCTACTATTAATGATGTAGTTCGTCCAGGGATTGTTCATCGGATTGACAAGGACACTTCTGGCTTATTAATGGTAGCGAAAAATGATCAAGCTCATGAAGCTTTGGCAAAACAGCTGAAGGACAAAACGTCGTTAAGAAAATACGTAGCCTTGGTTCATGGAGAAATTTCTCATGAAAAAGGTCGGATTGAAGCACCAATCGGTCGTTCAAAGGTAGATCGGAAAATGCAGGCAGTAATTGAAGGCGGCAAGGAAGCCGTCACACATTTCGAAGTGCTGGAACGCTTTACGGACTTTACTTTGATCGAATTGCAATTGGAAACGGGGCGAACGCACCAAATCCGGGTACACATGCAATACATTGGTTATCCAGTAGCTGGTGATCCGTTATATGGACCGAAGAAAACCTTAAAGGGCAACGGACAGTTTTTACATGCGAAGCTATTAGGCTTTACTCATCCGAAAACGGGAGAGAGCTTAGTCTTCGAAGCACCGCTGCCGGAAATTTTTCAAAAAACTTTGCAGCAACTGCGAGAAAAAGATTGATTTCTTAGAAAAAGAACGGTATAGTATTCCCAGTGAGAAAAATTGAATAGAAGATCCTTTAAGAGTAGTCCCGTGAGGCTAAGAAGGGTGGAGATAGAAGCTTGAACTAAGTGCGCTTAGGAACAACTCTATCATTTTTGACGAAGTCGATTACGATCCTCCTACCTGCATGCGGGTAGGAGTTTTTTTATGGAAAAAAGAGGAGGAGACAAGATGTACAAAAAAGAAGTTGTCGATGAGGTAACGATGAAACGAGCGTTAACCCGTATCACCTATGAAATTATTGAACGCAACAAAGGAGTTCAAGATATTGTTTTAGTAGGTATCAAAACTCGAGGAATCTTTATTGCTCAGCGAATTGCTGAACGGTTGAAACAATTAGAACATATTGAAATTCCGGTGGGCGAGCTGGATATTACTCTTTATCGCGATGATGTGAAGAAACAGGAAACAGCTGAACCTGAGCTGCATTCTTCAGACATTCCTTTTGAAATCGCAGGAAAAGAAGTGATCTTGGTGGATGATGTATTGTTCACTGGACGGACAATTCGCGCAGCACTGGATGCAGTGATGGATTATGGGCGGCCAAATCGAATTTCATTAGCCGTTTTAGTGGATCGTGGACATCGGGAGTTACCGATTCGTGCGGATTATGTTGGGAAAAACATTCCAACTGCACTAACTGAAGAAATCATTGTTGAAATGGAAGAATTGGACGGACAAGATCGCATCTTGATCCAAAAGGAAGAGGCGTAAAGACAAATGCATGAGTTTCACAACGACGATGTGGTATTAGACATCAAGGATCGTCCTAGTGCAGGACATTGGGTAGGGTTAAGTATTCAACATCTGTTTACGATGTTTGGCGCAACAGTGCTGGTTCCGATTATGGTGGGAATCAATCCAAGTATTGCGCTGGTCAGTTCAGGGCTGGGAACGTTGGTATATCTAACAGTTACAAAGGGAAAAATTCCGGCTTACCTAGGCAGCAGCTTTGCCTTCATTGCAGCGATGCAGTTACTGATGAAATCTGACGGGTATCCGGCGGTCGCGCAAGGAGCTATGACTTGCGGATTAGTTTACCTGATCGTCTCCTTCTTGATTCGCAAGATCGGGTCGGCCTGGCTGGATAAAATTTTACCGCCAATTGTTGTGGGACCAGTTGTCATGGTTATCGGTTTGGGGTTAGCAGGTAATGCGGCTACCAACGCCATGTACAACAACGACGTTTACGACTTTAAATATGTATTGGTTGCTTTAATTACCTTAGGACTAACGATTTTCTTCAACATGTTTTTCTCTGGCTTTCTAGGATTGATTCCAATCCTGCTGGGAATTGTTTGCGGCTATATCACCGCAATGCTGTTTGGGATTATCGATTATCAACCGATTATTGACGCACACTGGTTTGCGCTTCCGGCTTTTGATGTACCATTTGCAACTTATCAGCCGAAGCTTTACCTGAATGCTATAACTACCATGGCTCCGATTGCATTTGTGACTATGACAGAGCACATTGGACACTTGATGGTACTGAATAAACTAACTAAACGTAATTTCTTCGAAGATCCTGGCTTGGACCGCACATTAATGGGTGACGGCTTTGCACAAATTGTCGCTGGACTTGTGGGAGGTCCTCCGGTAACCAGCTATGGCGAAAACATCGGCGTACTGGCAATTACCCGCGTGCACAGTGTGTATGTAATCGGCGGTGCAGCAATCTTCGCTATCGCATTAGGCTTTGTTGGCAAGCTGAGCGCCTTAATCTTAAGCATTCCTGGGCCGGTTATCTCAGGTATCAGCTTCATCCTCTTCGGAGTGATTGCGGCCAGCGGCTTAAAGATTCTAATTGAAAACCAAATCAATTTTGACCGGAAAAAGAACCTGTTGATTGCTTCTACCATCTTGGTAATCGGCATCGGCGGTTTGGTTTTCCAAGCAGGCACCTTTACTTTATCTTCAATGGCTCTAGCAACTGTGTTGGGCATTTTACTGAATTTGATTTTACCTGAAAAGGCACGCAGCGAAAAATAAGGAGGAAGAATCATGATCATCCAATCTGAAAAAATTAGTTTGAAGCATTTGTTGACAGTCGAAGCTTTATCCGATCAGGAAGTTATGGGACTTATTAAACGAGGACAGCAATTTAAAAATGGGGCGCAATGGTCACCAGAGAAGCCTCAGTACTTTGCAGCTAACTTGTTTTTTGAGAACAGCACCCGAACCCATAAGAGTTTTGAAGTTGCTGAAAAGAAAATGGGCTTGGATGTCATTGATTTTGACTCACGAACCAGCTCCGTGCAAAAGGGCGAAACACTATACGATACAGTGCTGACTATGTCAGCCATCGGCGTAGATGTCTGTGTCATCCGACATGGTGATGAAAATTATTACGATGAATTGATCCAAAGCCGAACCGTTCACTGCTCGATCATTAATGGCGGAGATGGCAGTGGACAGCATCCAACACAATGTTTGCTGGATCTAATGACTATTTATGAAGAGTTCGGCTATTTTGAAGGCTTGAAGGTTGCCATTGTTGGCGATATTACGCATTCACGGGTAGCTAAATCCAATATGCAAATGCTGAATCGTTTGCGCTCAGAGGTGTACTTCTCAGGACCAGAGCAGTGGTACGATAAGAGCTTTGATGTTTATGGCGAATATCGTCCGCTGGATGAACTGGTAGAAATGGTTGATGTAGTGATGCTGCTGCGTGTACAGCACGAACGTCACGACGGCAACGAAAGCTTCTCTAAAGAAGGCTACCATCAAGAGTACGGTTTAACGATTGAACGAGCAAAACGAATGAAGGAAAAAGCGATTATCATGCATCCGGCGCCAGTCAACCGTGATGTGGAAATTGCTGACTCATTAGTAGAAAGCTATCAGTCACGAATTGTTGAGCAAATGAGCAACGGCGTGTTCGTACGGATGGCGATCTTAGAAGCGATTTTGAATGGTGTAGCTTAGGAAGATTCTTTTAAATAAAATTAGGCTGCCAGTCCAACTTTTCACAGTTTGCAAGGATCAACACGAAAACTAAAACGAACTGTTAAACAGGAAACGAACAGTATAGTTGGATGGTATACGGCGTGAAAATCGAACTAATTTTTCGGAGAAAAATTAATTCATTAAAAAGAACAAGGAGAGATGGATTATGAAGGTATTAATTAAAAACGGTAAGATTGCTGGTAAAGGTAATCAATTAATAGATGCAGATGTTTGGTTGGAAGATGGAATTATCGCAGGAATCGGCAAGTCTTTTGCAGACTTAGACTTTGATGAGGTTTATGATGCAAAGGGGCAACTAGTAACACCTGGTTTAGTAGATGTCCATGTGCATTTAAGAGAACCAGGCTTCACCTACAAAGAAACCATCAAAACCGGCAGCCAAGCAGCAGCTCGCGGCGGATTTACAACCGTTTGTGCAATGCCAAATCTTGATCCTACTCCAGATACAGTTGAAAAATTTAACCAAGTTCTTGATATCATTAAACGTGATGCAGTGGTAAAAGTGCTGCAATACGCACCGATCACTGAGAACCTGCGCAGCGATGTACTAACAGATCAAGCTGGACTGAAAGCAGCAGGTGCATTTGCCTTCACTAACGATGGCGTTGGTGTGCAAACAGCTGGAACGATGTACTTAGCAATGCAGGAAGCAGCAAAACAAGGTATGGCTTTGGTCGCTCATACAGAAGATGATTCACTACTATTCGGTGGAGTAATGCATAAAGGAAAAGTCAGTGAAAAGCTTGGCTTGCCAGGGATTATGAGCGCAACAGAATCTTCACAAATCGCTCGTGACGTGATTTTGGCTGAAGAAACGGGTGCTCACTACCATGTTTGTCACGTATCAACTAAAGAAAGTGTCCGGGTAATTCGTGATGCTAAGCGTGCAGGCGTTCATGTGACGGCTGAGGTTTCTCCACACCACTTGATTCTGATGGATGAAGATATTCCTGAAGATAACGGCTTTTGGAAAATGAACCCGCCATTACGCGGCAAAGAAGATCGCGATGACCTAATCGAAGGATTGCTGGATGGCACCATCGATTGTATCGCTACGGACCATGCCCCTCATGGTTTGGAAGAAAAAGATCAAACCTTCTTGAAGGCGCCATTTGGGATTGTGGGCAGTGAGACAGCTTTCCAATTAATCTATACCCACTTTGTGGAAACTGGCCGCTTTACTTTAGAACAAGTCATCGACTGGATGGCAGTGAAACCAGCAGCGATTTTCGGCTTAAACGCTGGAACCTTGACTATCGGCGCACCAGCTGATATCGCGGTATTCGATTTGGAAACAGAAGAAAAAATTGATGATCAGCAATTTGCTTCAATGGGTGTAAATACACCATTCGTAGGCTGGCCTGTTAAAGGCAATACGATGTTCACTTTTGTGGATGGCAAACTGGTGTATAACAAGGAGGATTAATAAGTTGAAGAGACTGCTAATTTTAGAAGACGGTACGGTATTTGAAGGAGAAGCTTTTGGTGCTGACGCTAATGTGTTTGGTGAAATTGTGTTTACTACTAGTATGACTGGTTACCAAGAAACCATTACGGACCAAAGCTTTAACGGACAAATCATTACCTTTACCTATCCAATGGTTGGAAACTACGGAATTAACCGTGACGACTATGAATCTATTGCGCCAACTTGTAAAGGAGTGGTTGTGAAGGAGCACGCGCGTCGTGCCAGCAACTGGCGTAATCAAATGACCTTAGATGAATTTTTGAAACGCAAAGGCATTCCGGGAATTGCAGGAATTGATACGCGGGCTTTAACGAAAAAGCTGCGCAATCACGGAACTATGAAGGCCAGCCTTGTAGACGCGGGTGATCAACTGCATCATGCTTTCGATCAATTGAAGGCGACAGTGTTGCCAACCAATCAAGTACATCAAGTCTCTACCGTGACGCCTTATCCAAGTCCTGGTGTTGGCCGCAACGTAGTGGTTATCGATTTTGGTTTAAAACACAGCATTTTAAGAGAGTTATCTCGCCGCGAGTGCAACTTGACGGTTATGCCTTACAATACTGATGCAAAAACGATTTTGGATTTGGCTCCAGACGGTGTAATGCTGACGAATGGACCCGGAGATCCCAAAGATGTGCCAGAAGCGATTGAGATGATTCAAAAAATTCAGGGCAAAGTACCGATTTTCGGTATTTGTCTAGGACACCAATTGTTCTCATTAGCCAATGGAGCCGATACGTACAAAATGAAATTCGGTCACCGCGGCTTAAATCACCCCGTACGGGAAATTGCGACAGGAAGGATTGACTTTACTTCGCAAAACCACGGCTTTGCGGTGGATGAAGCGACAATTGATTCAACAAAATTAATGGTGACGCATGTGGAAGTGAATGACGGCACGATTGAAGGGGTAAGACATCGTCATTATCCAGCCTTCAGTGTGCAGTTCCACCCGGATGCAGCACCTGGACCACATGATGCACTGCATTTATTCGATGAATTTATGGAAATGATGGATGCATGGAAGGAGCAAGCATAAATGCCAAAACGCACAGATATTAAGAAAATTATGGTTATCGGTTCTGGACCGATTGTCATTGGACAAGCAGCCGAGTTTGACTATGCCGGCACGCAAGCTTGCTTAGCTTTAAAAGAAGAGGGCTATGAAGTTGTTTTAGTAAACTCTAACCCTGCAACTATCATGACGGATAAGGAAGTAGCTGATTCAGTTTACATCGAACCGATTACTTTAGAATTCGTATCACGGATTTTGCGCAAGGAATTGCCGGATGCAATTTTGCCAACGTTAGGTGGGCAGACTGGACTAAACATGGCGATGGAGCTAGCTTCTTCTGGCATTTTAGACGAGTTAAATATTGAATTATTAGGTACTAAGCTCTCAGCCATTGACCAAGCGGAAGACCGTGACTTATTCAAACAATTAATGGAAGAGCTAAATCAGCCGATTCCTGAATCGGAGATTGTCAATACTGTAGAAGAAGCAGTTGCTTTTGCGAACACCATCGGCTACCCAATCATCGTTCGTCCAGCCTTTACCTTAGGCGGAACCGGCGGCGGAATGTGCGACAACGAAGACGAGCTGCGAGTAATTGCGGAAAACGGCTTGAAGCTGTCACCAGTAACGCAATGTTTAATTGAAAAATCAATTGCCGGCTATAAGGAAATCGAATACGAAGTAATGCGCGATTCAGCTGACAATGCAATTGTGGTATGTAATATGGAAAACTTTGACCCAGTGGGCATCCATACTGGTGACTCAATCGTGTTTGCTCCAAGTCAAACGATGTCAGATTATGAATATCAAATGCTGCGGGATGCGTCATTATCCATCATTCGCGCTTTGAAAATTGAAGGCGGCTGTAACGTTCAGTTGGCTTTAGATCCTCACAGCTTTAACTATTATGTGATCGAAGTAAATCCTCGGGTTTCGCGTTCTTCTGCTCTAGCAAGTAAAGCAACCGGTTATCCAATTGCTAAATTGGCAGCGAAAATTGCGGTCGGTTTAACCTTAGATGAAATGAAGAATCCAGTTACTGGTACAACCTATGCTGAATTTGAACCAGCTTTAGACTACGTGGTGGCTAAAATTCCTCGCTGGCCTTTTGATAAATTCGAATCAGGCGAACGAGTATTAGGTACTCAAATGAAGGCTACTGGTGAAGTTATGGCAATCGGCCGTAATATCGAAGAGTCTTTATTAAAGGCTGTTCGCTCACTGGAAATCGGTACGTATCATGTCGAAATTGCTGAATTCAGCGAAGTTACGGATGAATTACTAACTGAAAAAATTGTTAAAGCTCAAGATGACCGCTTGTTCTACTTGGCAGAAGCCTTGCGCCGCGGCTACAGCATTGAAGAATTAAGTGAATTAACTAAGATTGATTTGTTCTTCTTAGATAAATTACTGCACATTGTCGAGCTGGAAAATGAATTGGCTCAGCAGGTGAAGGATACGGATGTACTGAAGAAAGCCAAGCAAAATGGTTTTTCTGACAAAAAAATCGCTGCATTGTGGTCAATGACTGAAAAAGAAGTCAGCGACTTTAGACATGAAGCGAAAATCTTACCAGTTTATAAAATGGTGGATACCTGTGCCGCCGAGTTTGAATCACAAACACCTTACTTCTACAGTACGTATGAATTTGAAAACGAAAGTGTTCGTTCAGAAAAGGAATCAGTTTTAGTCTTAGGTTCTGGTCCAATTCGTATCGGACAAGGGGTCGAGTTCGACTATGCGACTGTTCACTCGGTGAAGGCTATTCAATCTGCCGGCTATGAAGCGATTATTATGAACAGTAATCCAGAAACGGTATCGACGGACTTCTCAGTTTCTGATAAGCTTTATTTTGAGCCATTAACTTTGGAAGATGTAATGAACGTCATTGAGCTGGAGCAGCCAATCGGTGTCATTGTCCAATTTGGTGGACAAACGGCGATTAACTTGGCTGAGCCTTTGGTTAAAAATGGTGTGAAAATCTTAGGAACCAGCATTGAAGATTTGGACCGGGCAGAAGACCGTGACCAATTCGAGCAAGTACTGAAAAAATTAGGGATTCCACAACCCGTTGGCGATACAGCTACCAGCAGTGAAGAGGCAGTCATTATTGCAGATAGAATTGGTTATCCAGTGTTAGTACGTCCAAGCTATGTATTAGGTGGACGGGCAATGGAAATTGTTGAGAACCAGGTAGATTTAGAAGACTATATGGCCAATGCTGTGAAAGCTTCACCAGAGCATCCAGTTTTAGTTGACCGCTACATGGTAGGAAAAGAATGTGAAGTAGACGCGATTTGTGATGGCAAAACAGTGCTGATTCCGGGAATCATGGAGCATATCGAACGTGCTGGGGTTCACTCAGGCGACTCGATGGCTGTGTATCCGCCACAAACTTTCTCACCAGAAATTGTTGCGACTATTGAAGATTACACTCGCAAGCTGGCTTTGGGCATGAACTGCATCGGCATGATGAACATTCAATTTGTCATCCATGAAGAGCAAGTATATGTTATTGAAGTGAACCCACGGGCGAGCCGAACAGTCCCATTCTTAAGTAAAATTACTAACATTCCAATGGCGCAAATTGCGACTAAAGCGATTTTAGGCAATAGCCTGGAAGAGTTAGGCTACCAAGATGGTCTGTATCCTGAAAGCAAGCTGGTTCATGTGAAGGCACCAGTCTTCAGCTTTACTAAATTGCAAAAGGTCGATACTTACTTAGGACCTGAAATGAAATCAACCGGTGAAGTAATGGGCTCAGACCGCAGTCTAGAAAAAGCCTTGTACAAAGCATTTGAAGCTGCTGGTTTGCACCTGCCGGATTACGGCGCTGTGTTGTTCACAGTCGCTGACGAGCACAAGGAAGAAGCGTTAGACTTAGCACAACGCTTTACTGATGTAGGCTACAGTTTGATTGCTACAGCCGGTACTGCTAAATATCTGGCGGAAAACGGCTTGAATGCCAAGGTTATTGCGAAAATTTCCGAATCCTCTGAGGACAACGTAGTAGAAATGATCCGCCGCGGTGAAGCACAGGTGGTCATCAATACAATGGATAAAAATCGTCAAAATACTTCAGAAGACGGCTTTATCATTCGTCGCGAAGCTGTTGAACATGGTGTGCCATTGTTCACCTCATTAGATACAGCAAATGCTATTTTGCGAGTGATGGAATCACGGGTGTTCTCAATTCACGAAATTTAAAGCAGACAGGTTTGTCTGATAAAACGAATCATTCATTGATTTCCGGCTTCGCAAGCTAGGGTTTGCGAAGCCTTTCTTAAAGGAGGCCATTATGAAACAAGAAATGATGACAATTGTTCGTCAGCAGCAGTTAGCACCACGCATTCACGAAATGGTATTAACCGGTGAGCTGGTGAAGCAAATGAAAAGACCCGGCCAGTTTATCCATATTCGGGTACCACGGGCGGATTTGTTGCTGCGTCGTCCAATTAGTATCAACCAAATTGATCAGGACCAAGCAACCTGCACGATTATTTATCGGATTGAAGGAGACGGCACGAAGGTTTTTGCGGAGCTTGAGGCGGGCGACCAGTTGGATGTCATGGGTCCTTTAGGAAACGGCTTTGATCTATCAGACTTAGGACAAGGGGATAAAGCCTTTATCGTTGGTGGTGGAATTGGTGTTCCTCCGTTGTATGAATTGTCGAAGCAGCTAAAGAATAAAGGGGTAGAAGTTATTCACTTTTTGGGCTTTGCTTCAAAAGAGCATGTCTACTATGATGAAGAGTTTCTAGCTTTAGGAGATACCCGCTTTTCAACTGATGACGGCAGCTTTGGCATACAAGGAAATGTTGGTAATTTATTACTGGCTGCCGAAGAAAAACCAACTGTTGTTTTCGCCTGCGGAAACAATGGTCTGTTGAAAACAGTAGAGCAGCTTTACGGTGAAGTCGAGAATGTTCAATTGTCGCTGGAGTCACGGATGGCCTGCGGTATGGGGGCTTGTTATGCCTGTGTTTGTCATGTGGCGGATGATCCAAGCAAAAGTGTCAAGGTCTGTGATGACGGACCAGTGTTCCAAGCAGGGGAGGTTATCATTTAATGAATCCATTAGCTGTGAAATTACCAGGCTTAGACTTGAAAAATCCGATTATGCCAGCCAGCGGCTGCTTTGGCTTTGGCAAGGAATATGCCGATTATTACGATTTAAATCAGCTGGGGTCAATTATGATCAAAGCAACAACACCGCAATCTCGCTATGGGAATGAAACTCCGCGGGTGGCAGAAACTCCAAGTGGGATGCTGAATGCTATCGGTTTACAGAACCCGGGCCTAGATACTGTGATGACAGAAATCCTGCCTTCTTTAGAAAAATTTGATCAGCTGCCAATTATTGCCAATGTGGCTGGTGCTTGTGAAGAGGACTATATTGAGGTGTGCGCAAAAATCGGTGATGCACCGAATGTAAAAGCTATTGAATTAAATATTTCATGTCCAAATGTTAAGCATGGCGGGATCGCCTTTGGAACTGATCCAGAGGTCGCTTACCGGTTGACCAAGGCAGTTAAAGAAGTTGCTAGTGTACCAGTTTATGTAAAATTAAGTCCAAATGTGACGGACATCGTACCAATTGCTAAAGCAATCGATGAAGGCGGAGCAGACGGATTCACAATGATCAACACATTATTGGGAATGCGAATTGATTTGAAAACACGTCAACCAATCTTAGCTAACCAGACAGGCGGGCTTTCAGGTCCTGCGATTAAACCGGTAGCGATTCGCTTGATTCATCAAGTAGCAGGTGTCAGTGACCTGCCAATTATTGGAATGGGCGGCGTACAAACGGTAGATGATGTATTGGAAATGTTTATGGCAGGTGCCAGTGCAGTTGCGGTAGGCACTGCCAATTTCACCGATCCATATATTTGTCCTAAGCTAATTGATGCTCTGCCAGCAAGAATGGCAGAACTTGGCATTGATTCGCTGGAGGAATTACGCAAGGAAGTCAAGGAGGCCAGAAGATAATGGAAAAACGACCAGTTATTGCACTGGATTTCTCTTCTAAGGAAGCAATCAAAACCTTTTTAGCCCAGTTTCCTGCAGAGGAAAAATTATTTGTTAAAATCGGCATGGAGCTTTTTTATCAAGAGGGTCCGAGTATTGTCCATGAGCTGACTGCTGATGGTCATGACGTTTTCCTGGATTTGAAGCTTCACGATATTCCTAACACAGTCAAAAAAGCGATGAAGGGTCTAGCAAAATTAGGTGTTCGTATGACCAACGTTCATGCGGCTGGTGGAGTAGAAATGATGAAAGCAGCCAAAGAAGGCCTAACGGAAGGAACCGCTGAAGGAAAGGCAGTACCGGATTTAATTGCCGTAACTCAGTTAACTTCAACCAGCGAAGAGCAAATGCATCGAGATCAATTGATTCAAGTGCCATTGAAGGAAAGTGTTGTACATTATGCAAAGTGTGCGCAAGAAGCTGGGTTAGATGGAGTAGTCTGTTCTGCGTTGGAAGTAGAAATGATCCACAATGCAACTAGTGATGACTTTATCTGTTTAACACCAGGCATTCGGCCTAAAGGTGCCAGTGTAGGTGACCAAAAACGGATAATGGACCCGCAACAGGCACGGAAAATCGGTTCAAATTATATTGTTGTAGGTCGTCCGATTACGCAATCGGAAACACCATACGAAAGCTATCTTCAAATCAAAAAAGAATGGAACGGTGAAGAATGAGAACAGTTGCAGAGAATATCGCAAAAGATTTATTAAAAATTGAAGCAGTCTTTTTAAGTCCAGATGAGCCTTTCACGTGGGCTAGCGGAATTAAATCACCGATTTATTGTGACAACCGGATTACAATGAGCTATCCAGAAGTTCGTCGCGAAATCGCCAAAGGGTTGGCAGAAGAAATCAAAGCCAACTACCCAGATGTCGAAGTAATTGCTGGAACAGCCACTGCGGGCATTCCTCATGCTGCCTGGGTAGCAGAATTGTTGGATTTGCCAATGGTTTATATCCGCAGCAAAGCCAAAGATCATGGCAAGGGCAACCAAATTGAAGGCCGCATCACAGAAGGCCAAAAAATGGTAGTTATCGAAGATTTAATCTCGACTGGCGGCAGCGTGCTGGAAGCAGCTGAAGCAGCGAAAAGAGAAGGTGCTGATGTATTAGGAGTGGCAGCTATCTTTACCTATGAATTAGATAAAGGCGTTGAGAAATTCAAAGCAGCTGATATGCCATTACTAACTTTGACCAACTATTCCACTTTGATTGAGATCGCTTTGCAAGAAAAGTATATTAATGAACAACAGCTGACCCTATTGAAAGAATGGCGTAAAGATCCAGAGAACTGGTTAAGCTAAAAAATAGAGCTCCTCACATAAATGGTGGGGAGTTTTTGTGTGCCTTCTTGGTGCTTTTATAAAGCTTAAAAAGGGCTTTAATGGTATATTAAAAAGCAGTGGAGGGATGCATATGTATCAAAAATTTATTGAAAATATCCGGCTGCGTCGCTTTGTTGTCTTGGCAGTCCTCATTTTAGTGATTTATCTATCTCGTTCATTTATTACGATTGCGTTATTGACCTTTATTTTTACTTACTTATCATTAAAAATTATGAAATTGCTGCATCACTACTTGAAATTGCCTCATGCAGCAGCCACGATCCTTCTGTACTTAGTGGCGATTTTTCTTTTGTACTTGCTGTTTTCAAAATATGCGACAATTTTAGCTCAGCAAGCAATTCAAACGTATAATTCATTGCTGCACTTTTATCGTCATGCAGAATTTGATTCGACAGGAGTCACCAACTATTTATCCAATTATTTTGAAACGCACAATTGGCAGGATAAATTAGAAAGCGGAGCAGGTATCATTTTTCAACAGCTGCAAAATGTGGGTCGAATCGCGGTATCTTTCTTCTTGTCGTTTTTATTGAGTTTTTTCTTTATGATCGAGAAGGAACGAACCTTTCAGTTTTCGAGACACTTTTTGAGTAGTGATTATGCTTGGTTTTTCCAGGATGTCTATTATTTTGCCAAAATTTTTGCGGAAACCTTTGGAGTGGTGTTGGAGGTTCAGCTGGTGATTGCTCTAGTAAATACCGCGATTACCACCGCTGGCCTAGCACTGATCGGCTTTGGTCAGCTGCCTTCATTGGCAATCATGATTTTCATATTGAGCTTAATTCCGGTAGCTGGGGTGATTATTTCCTTTATCCCGCTAACACTAATTGCTTACTCAATCAATGGTCTGCAGACAGTTGTTTATGTTTTGCTGCTGGTATTGGCGGTGCACATGGTAGAATCCTATATTCTAAATCCTAAGTTGATGTCCAGTCGTACCAAGCTGCCAATTTTTTATACGTTCGTTATTTTATTACTAAGTGAACGATTTTTGGGAGTCTGGGGATTGATCGTGGGGATTCCAATCTTTACCTTCTTTTTAGAAGTTATTCATGTGCAAATCAAAAAAGAGCCGAGGAAAAATTAATTTCCTGGGCTCTTTTTTAGTGTCTCGATTGTTTGTTCTTCTGGAGTGACATACAGCGTTTTTTGGTTTTCATAGATCACAAAACCTGGTTTGGCGCCGTTAGGTTTGTGAACATGCTTGACTGCGACATAATCAACCGGTACCTGAGCGGAGTGTCTGAACTTGGAAAAGTACGCCGCCAATTCAGCAGCCTCCAGCAAGGTTTCTTCACTGGGGTTATCGTCTTTTATAATAACGTGAGAGCCTGGGATATTTTTAGCGTGGAGCCAAATATCGGTCTTGCGAGCTTTTTTCAAGGTCAATTGATCATTCTGCAGGTTATTTTTACCCACTAAAATTTGTGTACCGTCGCTGGCGTAAAAGACTTCTGGTTGAGAAGGTGCCTGCTTACGATTTTTCTTGCTTTTCTTCTTTTTCAGATAACCGCTGGCGACTAATTCTTCTTTGATTACTTCAATATCCATCGGACCAGCAATTTCTAATTGTGACAGAATTGATTCCAAGTAGGCTAATTCTTCCTTGGCTTCATCAATTTGCTTGTAAATCAGCTTCACAGCATTTTTCAGCTTTTGATAGCGCTGGAAGTATTTTTGAGCATTTTGATTGGGTGTCAAGGCTGGATTCAAGCGAATTTTAATCAGTTTGTCTTCTTCATAATAATTTGGCAGCTGGACTTCTTCAGCGCCTCTTGGTACTTGAGTCATGAAGGTTGTCAGCAGCTCACCATCGCGGCGGAATTCCTCAGCGTTTTCGGAATCCTTCAAGGTTTTTTGACGTTTTTCTAATTTAGTCTGATTTCGCTTAATTTCATTTTCCACCCGTTTGATTAATTCATTGCCTAGCTGCTTCACACGGTCTTTTTCAGCTTTTTCACCATAGAAGGCGTCCAACAATAGACTAAGGGTAGGGTAGCTTACAGGCTCAGCAAAGGTTACAAACTGCAGCGGAGCAAAAAATTCTTTGTCGTTTTTTATCCCTAGAGTTGGTTGCAGTTGATCTGTTATAGCTTGCCAGAAGCTTTGCCAAACGGCCATCTTCTCATTGGGCTGATTGTTTAAGCGATAGGCTAATTCATCTGCCGTGTCACGACCTAAGCCTTGGAATTGCTGCTGTAAATATTTACCCGTCAATTCATCAGCGGTAGAAAGTATATGGAAAAGTCTTTCTTTAGTAACAGTAAAAGGATTTTGCTGATCCTGCTTAGGCGGTGCGATGTACTCACTGCCTGGCAAAATTGAGCGGTAGGTATTTTGTGAGTGCCCAACGTGCTTAATGGCATCTAAAATTTTTCCAGTTTGGCTGTTTAATAAAACAATCGTCGAATGACGGCCCATCAGTTCAACAATTAACGCAATATCCTGCAGGTCACCTAATTCATTGCGCTTTGTAAAGGTGAAGTGAATCACTCGGTCATTTTCGATTTGTTGAATATCTTCTAAAATGGCTCCTTCTAAATGCTTTCTCAGCATCATCACAAAATTAGGTGGAGTATCTGGATTTTGATAAGCAATTTCTGTCAGCTGAATACGGGCATAGCTGGGATGCGCTGAAAGCAGCAGGCGATGATTCTTGCCTTGTGAGCGGATTACTAGAACCACTTCGTTTTCATAGGGTTGGTGAATTTTTGAGATACGTCCGCTTAGCAGCACCCCTCGTAGTTCATTCACCATTGCATGGGTAAAAACTCCGTCGAATGACATCTTTTTCCCTCGTTTCTTTTCGTAGTGTCTCTATTATAACGAAAAAAACGTCAGTGACCAATAAAGGTCACTGACAAATTTTAGTTGGCAAGTGTTTCTTTATAAGTTGCCAATTCTTCCAGCAATATAATCAGCTGTTTTTCAGTATCATTTGGCAAACGATCATACCCGTTATTAATGGTCTTTCTTCTTTGAATGAAGGATAACCGTGTTTCAAAACGTTCGATCAGCTTTTGGATATATTCAGCATCTTCAAACGGAGGAATATGTCCGTCGATTGGCAAATAGGATAATCCTTTCAATGGACCGAATGTTTCGAATTTCGCAGTATCTTCGACAATTTTTTCAATGGAAGAAAGGGTATGCTGCGGCGTAACATCATTTCCTTCAAAGACTCCTGTATTCAGCAGGTAACAATCAGTCTGCTGTTTTTGGAACAATTCCAAGAAGTCTTGATAGTCCTCAGCCAATGGATAGCTCCGGAACGGGTTGGCAAAGGGTTCAATCACTAGCTGATCTGCTTTGGCATTGACAATGTTTTCAGCTGATGAACGTTTAGTAGCTAAAGTAACTCCGAAAACGGCCGCTAAACAAGGATCATTTACTTTAATCACAGGCGGTAAGCTGTCATCTTTCATAATCCAGAAGATACCATCAATCTTTTCGTCCAGATGATCTACCCGGTTCTCAGTCGCAAAACGGCTCTTAATACTACGGCCGTTACCGTTACGAATGTCTTCGGTCACCAATACTTTGTCGCCATTTTCGTTTAAAGTAACCCCGACGTTTTGGGCAGTAACTACGTAGCTAAGCTCTTCGCTATTGCTAGTATAATCTTGAGTTTTATCAAAATAGGAAGGTTCAAGAGCAGTGGTTGAGCCCTTTTCTTTAGAGATAACAAAAGCATCGTCATGGACTACTTTTATATCGTATTTGCCTTGGTGCTTAGCCAAGGTGATAGTTGATTTACCGGAACCTGATAAGCCAAAGGCAGCCATTGTATAATTTCGATTACCTGTGCAATATTGCTTCATGCCACCATGGCAGGCGATAAAGCCGTTCCGGTGAGCAGTTGCCCATGCGAGGGTCAAAGTCGCTTTTTTTAGCTCGCCAAAATAGCGTAAGCCCAAAACTGCTGTACAATTATGACGAGAATCTACTACAACTAAGCCATTTGGGAAATCAGGGTGTTTCCAATCAGGATCGGCTAATAAATAGATATCTCCTTCAGGAATAGGCGTTGAATTATCATAGAAGCCTAGTGAATCCTGTGTAATTTGGAAGTTTAATAAATACGTATATAAATTAGCGGCATATTCCTTAGGCAGCATCAAGTGTGCCTGCATAGAAAATTCTTGATCCAGCCCTACATAGACATTTCCTTTATAGCACTCCTTTGCACCAATCTGAAAGACTGCTTCACGCAAAATTTTGTCATAATAAGCTTGGTCTATATCAGAATGGCCGATGATTCGACGAGCCGCTGCGGTTCTACCGACAATTTCGCCATCGTTAGAAACGAGTACTTTTGCATCAGAGGGTAATTCCAGCTCCTCTGTATACTTGACAGGCAAATCGGTTACGATGACATCAGGGGCATTTTTGGCTAGCTGATAAGCCTCAGATAAGGAAGTAACAGTGGTGACATTGTTGCCGTAAAAAGCGGTTTCAATAATCGTTCTGGTGCTTGAAAAGATCGGATTTCCAATGGTGATATCGGTCTGTTTAAAATGCTGAATGCTACTCATGTGGCGTCCTCCTCTACAAAATCTATAATATTATAATAGCATTAAAAACATTCCTGCACAAACGATAAAAAAACAAAGTTACTCGAAGTCATTCAATAAAATAGAATAAGCTAGTCAAGACTTTGAGAAACGATTATAATAAAATGCAGGAGGGAAGCAAATGAAGAATTTCTGGGTAACAGTGAAGGATAGGTTAACTGCTGGGTGGCAGTTGTTTCTTCAGGCTGTATCTGAAAACGAGAAGAAATCATTGACGATAGCAGCAAGCTTGGTCATTTTTTCAATTGTTTTTTCGGTGAGTGTGGGTTATGCCCAAAAAAGTATACGCAAGGACGAATTAAATACCTTGGTAAACCAACAGATTCAATCAAAGCATATCACTCCTTTTGCGTATGAAGAAGGTGATGCAGCCATCAAAGAGAGCCAAGCAATATCGGTGATGTTTGCTCAGCCACATGGGGATTCGTTAGAGAATGTATTAACGATTTTAGACAATCCCAAGCAAGAAGAAGAGCTAAACCGGACTTTTTACTATTATCCATTGGTTTATAACAGTAGTAAAATTGCAGAGGTTTATAACATAGATCCAACTAAAGTCACCTTTATTTTTTTTCAAAAGGGTCAAGAAAAAAATCGCTTTGTAGTGGAGGATTTGAAGGATTTAAATAAGGAATTTGTTCCCGAGTTAAACCGTTTGCCGATGTGGCGTTTAAAAGATCAAAATGAGAATAACTAAAATAATTTCATCTTTTTTTAATAAATAGCATTGACAGCTCTCTGATTTTTCGATAGACTATTGTCAATATCAAAGAAGGAGTGACATTCATGATGAATACAAACTTATCCGTTCAATTGAATAGCTGGCAAAACTGGCGTAGATAAGTTGTGTTTATGAATTCACTTCATAGATACAACGTTTAGACTATCTCTAAATTGTGTATCTATGCGCTGGTACTTTTTGTGTCGTTTCCCGCATAGAGCAATCTATGCGGTTTTTGTCTGTTTAGGCAACTGCCGCCATTTGTGGAGGTAGTTGCCTTTTTCGTATTTAAAAATAGACATTTACTTAAAAAATTGGGGGAATTATTTATGAAAAACAAAGGGATTATCGGATCAATCATTGCATTAGCCGTGGTACTAATCGGAGTATTTGCTTACCAAATGGGTTCAAGACAAAACAATACAGAAGCTGGCCAGAAGGAAGAAATGAAGACAGTCGGCATTCTGCAATTTATCAGTCATCCTTCGTTGGATCAAATATCCGATGGTGTAATAGAAGGATTAAAGCAAGAGGGTTATGAAGATGGTAAAAATATCAACATTGAGTTTTTAAACGGTCAAGGTGATCAAAGTAAGCTAAACACAATGACTCAGCAATTATTAAATAAAAATTCAGATGTGTTAGTGGGCGTTGCAACACCAGCTGCAAAAGCTTTGGCGAATGGGACTTCTGACATTCCAGTAATCATGGGTGCCATTAGTGATCCAATTGGTTCTGGTTTAGTAGACAGCTTGGAAAAACCTGGCGGGAATGTTACTGGTGTAAATAACTTGGCACCAGTTGGTCAGCAATTCGAATTAATCAAAGCCTTGTTCCCAGAAGCAAAGAAAATTGCTTTATTATACTCTTCTTCTGAAGAAAACTCACAATCACAAATTGATAAGGCAGAAGAAATGGCCAAAAAAGAAGGCTACGAAGCGACTCGTTATGCGGTATCTTCAAGTAATGAAATCGCACAATTAGCCCAATCTGCGGCTGCAGAGAATGATTTTATCTACGTACCACAAGATAATATTATCGCAAATGCATTTCAAACAGTTATCAATGAATCTGATAAAACGAAAACACCCGTTTTTGTATCTGTAGACAATATGGTAAATGAAGGAGGAATTGCTACCATCGGGCAAAATCAGTTCGACTTAGGCGTTGAAACAGGTAAAATGGCAGCTGATGTTTTAAATGGCAATACAGATGCTGGTAATACACCAGTTAACGTAATCGACTATGGTGAGATGATTATTAACGAGAAGAAAGCTGCCGAATTAGGTATTACCATTCCAGAGGATATTAAAAAAGAAGCGAAATTAGTTGAAGGAGAATAGAAAATGGTCATTTCAGCAATTGGACAAGGTTTTTTATGGGGGATTTTAGGTTTAGGTATTTTCATGACCTATCGCATTCTAAATTTCCCTGATATGACAACTGAAGGTTCTTTTCCTTTAGGAGGAGCCGTATGTGTAACAGCAATCACGCAGGGAATTCATCCTTTGCTAGCAACACTTTTAGGTATTTTGGCCGGCATGTGTGCAGGTTTTGTTACCGGTATGCTTTATACTAAAGGAAAAATTCCAGTGATTTTGGCAGGAATCCTAGTTATGTCAGGTTTAAACTCAGTGATGCTGTTTATCATGCAGACACCAAACTTGTCATTGCTGGGCAAACCAAAGATTCAAGACTTTTTCACTCGTTTAAACTTGCCTGATCACTATGATATTGTCATTTTAGGATTGATAGCAGTCAGTTTAATTATTGCTTTGCTGCTGTTCTTCTTTTTCACTGACTTTGGCCAAGCGTACATTGCGACTGGTGATAATGAAAACATGGCACGTTCAATTGGGATTAATACAGATCGCATGAAAGTTATTGGTCTGACCTTATCTAATGGTGTGATAGCTTTATCAGGAGCTTTAATTGCTCAAAATGATGGCTATGCTGATATCGGCAAAGGGATCGGTGTAATTGTAATCGGCTTAGCTTCAATTATTATTGGGGAAGTATTGTATGGCGAATTGTCCTTTGGTGAACGGTTAATCGCAGTTGTTTTAGGAAGTGTCATTTATCAATTATTAATCCTGCTAATTATTAAACTAGGACTGGATACAACTTATTTGAAAATCTTCTCATCGATCATTTTGGCAATCTGCCTAATGATTCCACGCTTGAAAGAAGCGCTAAACTTAAAAACAGGATTAGAAAAGGAGTAAGCAGATGGAGGCATTACAAATTAAACAAGCAACCAAAACCATTCGCAATGGTATCAACGACAAACGCCAAATTCTGCGCTCCGTTGATTTAACCATTCAACCAGGAGAATTTGTGACCGTTTTAGGCGGAAATGGTGCTGGAAAAAGTACTTTGTTCAACAGTATTTCGGGAACGATGATGCTGGATAGCGGAACTGTTTCGGTTATGGGCAACGATTTAACCAAGCTGCCAGAAGAAAAAAGAGCCAATTACATTTCTCGCGTGTTTCAAGATCCTAAAATGGGAACGGCTCCTCGTTTAACGGTAGCTGAAAATTTAGGCTTAGCGGAAAAGCGCGGCCAAAAACGTGCGCTGCGGCCTCGGGGCTTATCACAAAAACGAGAGGCCTATCATCAATTGTGCAGCCAAGTTGGCAACGGCTTAGAAAATCATTTAGATACACCAACAGGATTTTTATCTGGCGGTCAACGCCAGGCGTTAAGTTTGCTAATGGCAACCTTAACCAAACCAGATTTGCTATTATTAGATGAACACACTGCAGCTTTAGATCCTAAAACAGCAAAACAATTAATGAAGGTAACTGATCAGAAAATCAAAGAAGAACAACTCACTTGTTTAATGGTTACTCACAAAATGGAGGATGCCCTAAACTATGGTGACCGAGTAATTGTGATGCAAAAGGGTCGAATCGTCAAAGACTTAAAGGGTGAGGAAAAAGCTAAGCTTTCCTTGACTGATTTGTTCTTATTTTTTGAGGAAGAGGAAGCGGCAGAGGAAAATAGCTAAGGTCTGATGAACTAAAAGTTCAAAAAAAGCATTGACAAGTAAATTAAAGAAATTTATACTTAGTGCAATCAGAAATCAGTTTGGAGCGATGATCATGCAAACAACTAGACATCCACAACTGAATAATTCTTACTTTAGCTATTTTAGATAGGTTTGTATTCATGAATTCATGGATGCAAACAATGCACGTTTGTATCTATGATGGCTGAAGAACTTTAAATTGACTTTAAAGCCATGTAGATGATTCATCTATAATGGCTTTTTTCTTTTAGTAGACCCATTGTAGATGTATTGCCTACAAGCGGGTCTTTTTTGTCGATTGAAATTCAGGTTTAGAAAGAGGAATGAAGGATGCGTTATTTAACAGCAGGAGAATCACACGGGCCACAATTAACAGCAATTATTGAAGGAGTACCAGCAGGAATAGCGGTATCTTTGGATGAAATTAATCAGGAGTTGGCTAGACGACAAGGCGGCTATGGCCGCGGTGGCAGAATGAAAATCGAAAAGGACCAGGTTCAGATTACCTCTGGCATTCGCCATGGGAAAACTTTGGGCTCTCCCATTACCATGATCGTCGAAAACCGTGACTGGAAAAACTGGCAAACCGTCATGTCAGTAGAAGAAGTTGCAGAAAAGGATACTCAATTACGCAAAGTAACTAAACCTCGTCCGGGACACGCTGATTTAGTAGGTGGAATGAAATACCAGCATCGAGATTTACGAAACATCTTAGAACGCTCTTCTGCTAGAGAAACAACGATGCGGGTTGCAGTTGGCGGCTTAGCCAAGCAGATTTTAAAAGCGTTAGGCATTGAAATCGCCAGCCACGTTGTAAATTTAGGTGGTATTGAAGCCAAAGTCCCTGAAGAAATCAGTGTTAAGGAAATTCAGCAGGCTGCTGCGGCTTCTGAGGTAAACATGGTAGATCCTTCGATTGAAGAAGCAGTAAAAACCAAAATTGATGAAACGAAAAAAGCTGGCAATACTATCGGTGGCGTAGTAGAAGTCCGTTTAGAAAATGTTCCCGCTGGTTTAGGCAGCTACGTTCAATGGGATCGCAAGCTTGATGGTAAAATTGCTCAAGCAATTGTTAGTATCAATGCCTTTAAAGGTGTTGAGTTTGGCGTAGGCTTCCAAGCAGCAAATTTACCTGGCTCTGAAGTAATGGACGAAATTACTTGGCAAGAGGGGCAAGGCTACCAACGCAAATCAAATCATTTAGGCGGATTCGAAGGCGGCATGACCAATGGTGAACAGATTATTGTCAGGGGAGTTATGAAGCCTATCCCTACATTATACAAACCACTAATGAGTGTTGATATTGATACAAAAGAACCTTATAAAGCAAGTGTGGAACGTTCTGACAGTACAGCAGTACCAGCAGCAGCTATTGTAGCAGAAAATGTAGTAGCCACGGTTATTGCTACTGAAATTCTGGAGCAGTTTCATTCAGATAATATCGCAGATCTAGTTCAAAATGTAGATGAGATGCGCAAACAGCATTTAGCATTTTAGGAAGGTTGTCTCAAATGGAGAAGAAAGTTTTTGTCGTAGGTTTAGGTCTAATTGGTGCTTCCTTATGCCGAGCTATTAAGCAGCCTGACATTAAACTGTACGGTTGGGATTTTCAAGAAGAAAGCTGTCAGATTGCAAAAACAACAGGTATTGTAGATGAGGTAGCTAAGGGATTATCCTCAGCGGTAGAGATGGACATTATCATCTTGGCGGTACCAGTCAGCGTTTCAATGGACTATTTGCAAAGCTTAGCAGAGCTTCCATTAAAAAAAGATGCGATTGTTACCGATGTAGGCAGTACAAAATCGGCTGTCGTTCAATTAGCCAAAACACTCCCCTTTACTTTTGTAGGGGGACACCCGATGTCAGGGTCACATAAATCGGGGGTTAAGGCAGCAAATCCTAATCTCTTTGAAGAAGCTTATTACATTTTGACGCCAACTGGGGAGCAACAAACGGCTGTAGAAGAATTGATTGAGCTTTTAACGCCAACAAGAGCTAAATTTGTAGTTTTAGATCCTGAAAGCCATGATGAGATGGTAGGGGTGTTAAGTCACCTGCCTCACATTGTTGCTTCAGGATTAATGCAAATGAGTGATCAGCTGGCGACCACCTATCCGAGGGCAAACCAACTAGCAGCAGGCGGATTCCGTGATATTACCCGGATCGCCTCTTCCGATCCTAAAATGTGGACGGATATATTGTTGACGAATCGTAAAATATTGCTGAAGCTAATGGATGATTGGCAGCAAGAAATGGACGAAATTAAGCAGCAATTGCAAAGGAATGACAGGCAGGCAATTTATCAATTCTTTGCTCAGGCGAAGGAAACCCGCGATCATCTTCCGCAAAAGGATCGAGGTGCGATTCCAGCCTTTTACGATTTATTAGTAGATATTCCAGATATTGCTGGAGCAGTTGCTCAAGTAACAACCGTTTTGAGCCAGCATAAAATTTCAATTATCAACTTGAAAATTCAAGAAACACGAGAAGATATTTTTGGAGTTTTAGAACTATCTTTTAAAAATAAAGCAGATTTATTAGCAGGCAAAGCGTTTGTGGAAGCAGAAAAATTTAGTTGTCGGATAAGGAGTTAATACCATGCGTTTAATGTCAAAGTCAAAAGGTCTAACAGGTGAATTAATTGTTCCAGCAGATAAGTCGATTTCCCATCGTAGCGTGATGTTTGGAGCAATCAGTCATGGAAATACAACGATCCATAATTTTTTAAAGGCTGAGGATTGTTTGAGTACTGTCGCTGTTTTTAAAAAGTTAGGCGTTTTAATAGAAGAAAAAGATGGTGTGTTAACCGTCCACGGGAAGGGATTTGAAGGCTTAAAACAGCCAACTGAAGTACTCGATGCAGGAAATTCAGGAACTACGATGCGTCTCGTGCTGGGGATTTTAGCTGGTCAGCCCTTTAACTCAACGATCCAAGGGGACAGCTCTTTAAACAAACGTCCAATGGAACGAGTAATGGGACCACTTCGTCAAATGGGGGCCGTACTAGCTGGCAACCAAGAAACAGAGTATCCGCCTATTACAGTAGAAGGCGGCACGTTGCGAGCGATTGACTATCAAATGCCAATTGCCAGTGCACAGGTCAAGTCCGCGATTTTGTTTGCAGCACTACAGGCTGAAGGTGAAACAACTGTAATTGAAAAAGAATGTTCACGCAACCACACAGAACAAATGATTCGTCAGTTTGGCGGCAATATCACGGTTAACGACAAAGAAATTCGACTTCCTGGTAAGCAGCAATTAACGGGACAAGAGGTTCATGTACCTGGGGACATTTCATCGGCAGCTTTTTTCTTAGTTGCCGCATTGTTAGCAGCAAATAGTTCATTATGCTTGAAAAAAGTTGGCGTTAATCCTACTCGTACAGGAATATTGGATGTTCTGGCACAAATGGGGGCCAAGATTACTCGTACAAATGAGGATCAAAAAAACCAAGCAGCTGATTTACTGGTGGAGACTAGTTCATTAAACGCTTGTGAGATCAGTGGAGAAATTATTCCTCGTTTAATTGATGAATTGCCAATTCTTGCCTTAGCAGCAACTCAAGCAGAAGGTACGACAATTATTAAGGATGCTCAGGAATTAAAAGTCAAAGAAACTAACCGCATCGATGCAACAGCAGATGAATTAAATAAAATGGGGGCCAACATTGAACCGACGGAGGACGGCATGATTATTCACGGTCCGACTCCTTTACACGGAGCAGCGGTTGACAGCCATGGTGATCATCGCATCGGAATGATGCTGCAAATTGCTGCATTATTAACTGAGGAAGACGTTGAGTTAACTAATCCAGAAGCAATTAATATTTCTTATCCAGACTTTTTCAAGGATTTAGATCAATTAATAAAGGAGCGAGTGTAATAATGGAATCAATTGTGTTGATTGGGTTTATGGGAGCAGGCAAAACAACAATAAGTAGAGAACTGGCAGAAACACTAAATTATCAGCGAGTAGATATGGACGATGTGCTGGTAGATCGTATTGGTCCGATTAATGTGTATTTTGAAGAGCATGGGGAGCCGTCATTTCGTGAGCACGAGACCAATTTATTAAAGGAAGCTGTTCAGCAATCTTCAGTAATTGCAACAGGAGGCGGCGTCATTTTACAAAAAGAAAACCAAAAAATCTTGTCAGACAAAATGGTCGTCTACTTGAAAACTGATCCAGATGTTTTAGTTGAGCGTATTCGCAATGACCGAGAAAATATTCGACCAAATGCTGCCAACAAAAACGATGGTGAAATTAAGCATCTATTCTTTTCTCGAGAAAAGTTGTATGAAAAGCTGGCGAAGGTGACAGTTGATACTTCTCATCGTACCCCACAGGAGATTGTTGCTGAGATTATGGAAAAGGTCGGTCTGTAATGGATATTGGTTATTTGGGCCCAAAAGGTTCGTTTACTCATTCAGCTGCCTGCAGCTACTTTTCCAGCGGGAATTTGATTAGCTATGCTTCTTTAGTCCAGTTGATCGATGCTCGCATGAACAAACAGATTGATTATGCTATGGTGCCAGTAGAAAATACGATTGAGGGCTCGGTTTTGCCGACGATTGATGGCATTTATCAAACCCTGCCAACAATTCAAGGGGAACTAGTGCTGCCAATTGCCCAACAGCTGATGGTGCATAAAAATCACCAAGATCACTGGCAGAAGGCTACTTTAATCTGTAGCCATCCCCAGGCCTTGGCACAATCACAGGTTTTCATACGTGATCATATGCCTCATGCGGAGATTGAACAAATGGCTTCGACCACTTTAGGGGCTAAAAAGGTTGCTGATCAACCTGAAGAAATTTATGCAGCAATTGGTCCCAAAATGGCTGCTAAAGAGTACGATTTAGTTATTGTGGAAGAAAATATTCAATCCGTCGCCAACAATGAAACACGTTTTTGGCTGTTAGGAGATGAGCCCATTGCTGCTGACTTGATTTTTGTTCAGCAAAAGGCTACTTTAATTGTCGATTTACCGATGGACCGTCCCGGAGCGTTGTATCATTTGTTGGAAATTTTTGCTAAAGCGAAAATAAATTTAACAAAGATTGAATCACGACCACAAAAAACACGTTTAGGTGACTACTTCTTCATCATTGATTTAGAGGTGCCAGAAGATGTGAGCATACTAGAAAGTGCTTTGAAACAATTGGACGGACAGTCCTTCCCCTTTAATTTAATAGGAAACTATCCAACCTATCGAAAACCTTAGCACTACGTTAAGGTTTTCTTATTTTTGTGAGTATAATAAGACAAGAAAGCATTCATTTGCTATTTTTATACTATCATCATCGAATGAAGAGGTGGACGAATGAGTCGAGTGGATCGTTACAAAAAAATCCATGAAGAAAGTAAGAAATCTGAACGTAATGCTTCACTGGTTCGTCGTGAGCGTAAAAAGTCTGAAAGTGAAAAAAAACCTACGCCACCGATAGAGCCAAGTGTTACCCAAACTACCTATGAAGAACCGAAGGAAACCAATTATTCAGAAGCAAAAACGAAACCTAAACGAAAGCTTCCTACATTAAAAATACCACGCTTTAAACGAAAATCAAAAAGGCCGGATGTTTACCCGACTGGCAAGAAGCCAAAGAAAAAACGTAGTGTAAAACGGATTATTCTTAGTATCATTGCTATATTATTGCTTTATTCTGTGGTAAGCTTCGCAGTTGGAAATGTAATGGCACGATTTGATTCCTCAATTCCTAAAGTAGAAACACAGGAGTTTAATGGAGTAGAATCAGCAGATGGGACTAAGAATATCTTACTTTTAGGCAGTGACACGCGAGACAACGTGACTGGTCGGGCTGATTCCATGATGATTTTGCAGGTGGACGGTAAAGGCAAGACGAAGCTGGTTTCCTTCATGCGAGATATGTATGTGAACATTCCGGGAGTCGGCGAGAATAAGCTGAACGCTGCTTATGCATACGGAGGTGCTGATTTAGTACGTCAAACCTTGAAAGAGAATTTTGGTGTGGATTGCCGTTATTATGCGATGGTTGATTTCCAATCCTTTGAAAAGGGGATTGACGCGATGTTCCCACGAGGCGTACCAATTGAAGCGGAGAAGGATATGAGTTCTTATATCGATGAACCAATTTCTAAAGGCTTCCAACGGATGAACGGTCACACGTTGTTAAATTATGCGCGCTTTCGAATGGATGAAGAAGGTGACTTTGGTCGTGTGAGACGGCAGCAGCAAGTCATTCAAACCGTTTTTGGTCAGCTGAAGAATCCGTTAGTTTTATTGCGGGGACCTTATGCAGCTGGAAAGATTTTCGGTTACCTGTCTACAGATATGGGAAATGGCTTCTTATTAGCTAATTCATTTAATTTTGCTAAGACAGCGATGGGGATTGAACGATTAACCTTGCCAGTGGAAGGTTCTTGGTCTTACGGAGACACCTACAATGCGGGGAGTGTTTTGTATGTCGACTTTGCTCAAAATGCCCAAGCAGTTCAATCATTTTTAGCAAAATAACAGATTTTAGATTCCATTGACCTCTAGAGTATGCTATATTTTATTTATTGCAAATTTTCAAGTGAAACGAGGAAATCATCATGAAATTAGCGATCGTGACAGATAGCTCTGCCTATCTAAATGAACGCATTAAAGATCATAAGGATTTATTTATCATTCCTATTCCTGTTGTAATTGATGGCCAGCCTTTTGAAGAAGGGGTAAACATTCAAGAAGATGAATTTTATCGTTTATTAAATCAAAGCCAAGAATTCCCAACAACCTCACAACCGGTTTTAGGTGAAGTAATTTCCTTATACCAAGATATTCAAGCTAAGGGTTATGACACAATTTTAAGTATTCATCTTTCAGAAGGTATTTCGGGTTTTGTCCGAACCTTGCATACGATCAAAGACGAACTGAAGGGCTTAACCATCGTTCCTTACGACTCAACCATTACCAGTGTTCCAATGGGATATATGGTAGAAAAAGCGTTGGAACTGAAGGATCAGGGAAATAATTTGGACGAAATCATTGCTGGAGTAGACCGCATCAGGGATACCACCAATGCCTACATTATTGTAGATGATTTAAACAATTTAGTCCGTGGTGGGCGTTTAACTAATGGTGCAGCAATTATTGGTGGTTTATTAAAGATCAAACCGGTTTTAACCTTTACAGATGGCAAGATTGTATTATACGAAAAAATTCGTTCGCTAAAGAAAGCCTTGCAGCGAACTGAGGAAATTATTGGCCAGCATCGGCAGGATTCTGCTGAAGAATTACGTTTGTATGTTATTCATGCCAATAATTTAGAATTGGCTCAAGTAGAGTACGATAAATTAAAGCAGCAATATCCTGATGCAGTTATCGAAATTGGCAGCTTTGGTCCAGTAATTGGTACCCATTTAGGTGATAAGGCTGTTGCTCTAGGCGTTGCCGGTATGTAATCAGAGACCATTGAGAATTTTTTGTTCTCAACGGTCTTTTTTGTTTGTAAAATTATAGGTAGTTCGCTATGCTTTAGTTGTTTAGTAATTTACTAATTTAGTAAAGGAGTAAAAAAGATGAAAATTCCAACAAATTTGAAACACAAGCCAGTCTTCTTAGTAGAGGATTATGATAAAATTGATGGTTACAATGCCTGGGAAAGCGATGCAAAGGGGTTAACCTTAGGCTTGGCTCAATGGAATGATCGTGGTAAGGTCGATATTTCGGGCAAGGTGTGGCGTCATACTGGCGAGAAATGGTCTCGCCAATCAGAAGAGCTGCCAATTACCCGGATTTTAGATATGGCGATTTTGGTTGCACAATCAAGTCTGTACTTGCAGGACGCTTATCGCTACGAAAAATTCTATAATCCAGAAGATCCTACTGTTGATATCATCGGTCTGCAAGGCGGCCGCATGACGGTAAAGGTCGACACTGAAAATCCTAAAATCGATGAGGATATTATCCTATTTAATGATACGATGAATAAAAATGGTGATTTAATGGCGGAACGCTACCGAACCTTGAAGCGTCTGCTGACCGAATTAGGTTATTAAAGAAAGGTGTGACATTATATGACGGAAACAACTCCTTATGCAGTTACGAAAGGCCGTCATTTCTCCAAGGTAGAACAGCAGATGATTTGGCGTAAGCCGGCTAGTCACCAGACTAGTGAAGAAGAGCTGCGTATTGCTTCTGAGATTAAATTAAACTGGGAAGATCCCGAAATGAAGGTAATGAATGTTCTATTAGAAGGCGATGCTGGCTCAGGGAAAACGCAGCTAGCTCGTGCATTGTCGGCAGATCTCCAGTTACCCTATACTAAAGTCACTTGCTTTGCTGATATGGATAAAACAGATGTTTTTGGGGCTTTACTTCCAGTTGTGACTGCAGACGATGAAACAGATAATGAATTGCTGGAGGCTATCTATCAGGCTGATTGTTTAGAAGGTGTATTGGAGTTGATTGTTCGCCATTACTCCATTAGCCAAGAAAAAGCACGTGAAAAGTTTGCTGAATTAATTCAACGGGTCACTGATGAGGCGGATAATCGTCCAATCCAATACAAGTTTTATCCTTCTGAAATTGTTCGAGCTATTGAAAAAGGCTATTTATTGGAAATCCAAGAGCCGACCGTTATTCGTGATGCGTCGGTTTTAGTCGCTTTAAACTCTGCGCTGGAAAACAATGGAATTTTGAACATTCCTACAGGGATTATTCGACGTCACCCTGATTGTGTGGTTATTATTACCACCAATCGAAACTACCAAGGAAATCGTCCTTTAAACGAATCTTTGCGAGACCGAGTGCAGCATGCTGAAAAAATGGATCTTCCTTCTATAGAAGTTATGATGGAGCGTGCGCAGGCAAAGACCGGTTTTGACGATAGTCGCTATCTAGAAATCATGGCTAAGATTATTCGCTTATTAGATGAAACTGCCAAAGCCAATGCCATTAAAGGTGTTGCTGGTATGCGATCTTACTTCTTTTGGGTGAATAGCTTAAAGCAAGGGCAAAATCCCTTGGAAAGTATTTTTCCAAAGGTCTTGTACAAACTAACTACTGATGAAAATGAGCTTTCAATATTGTCCAACGCTCTTGATGACAGCGGACTATTAGTTGAGCTGCAGCAGATTAAAAGTAAAGCGATTATTTATGAAAACAAAGGTCGGGTAATCAGTGCTGATGAAGCTGATGAACGAAATATTACTCAAGATGCTGAGCATGCGACACTAATAGGAGAGCCTACAGAAGAACCTGCTAATGAAACTGAGTCAGAACAAGCAATGGATTCAATAAAAGAAGAGCCGGCAACGGATCCTGCTATGATAGAAGAAGCTCCGGATACCAAACACAATGCTTCCGATGGAGAGAGCGAAAAAGCAGTATTGTCAGAAGAGGATAAGCTCGGATCTAATCTATCCTTAGACGAAATGGCTGAATGGGATAAGCAGCAGCGAAAAGAATTAAATCGAGAAACTCGAGCTGTTTTAAAGGAGACCATTCACGCCAAGGAAGGTACCATAGTTCATCGGCCTAAACTTACCACTAAAGCTATTGATCAAGGCAAGGAGTTAACTAAAATTGTCCTGCCAGAGGTTGAAAGCTTAAGCAGGGTGATTAATGATCTTTTAGATAAAGAAGAAAGTGCCGATTATTCTAGCGGCAAATATTACGGAAGCCGCTTCAATCCATCACGAGTCGCTTATGGTGATCTTCGCAATTTTGATAAGAAAAATCCACCTACAGAACAGCCTTCACTGGCTTTAGCGGTACGGGTAGATGAATCAGGGTCAATGGTTCGAGAAGATCGTATAGAAAAGGCCAAACAAGCAGCCCTTGCCTTAGGTTTATTTGCTGAGAAAATAAATATTCCTTTCACCTTGTATGGGGATTCTGCTGATGTCAGTCAACGGGAAAAAACATCATTGTTCTCATATAAGGAATTTAATGATCCGTATGATTTTCTAGCTGCCAAGATAGCCACGATGAAGCCACGACAAAACAATCGTGATGGTGTTCCGCTGCGATTGTTAGCTGAGAAGTTGAGTAATGAGACGGCAGATACAAAACTTTTATTGAATATTAGCGACGGACAACCCAAAGCATTACCAGATTACACAGCGAAAAAAGCCCAAGAAGATATTCAGCAGGTTCTTGCTGATTACGAAAGAAAAGGAATTATTTTTATCGCATGTGCAATTGGTGAAGATAAACTAGCTATTAAATCAATTTACGGTGAAGACCGCTTTGTAGATATTAGTGATTTATCCACTATGCCGCAACAACTCTTGCAATTAATTAGTCGATTTGTTTAACTATTTTTCTGCAAACAGATTATTTGTAATCTTTTTCTTTCTTCGTTAGGCTGTAACTAAGCTACAAGAAAGGAAGATACCCCATGACAAAGAAAATTGCAGTAATTGTTACTGATCTAGTGGAAGATGTCGAGTTAACTTCCCCGAAAGAAGCTTTAGAAAAAGACGGGAATGAAGTCGTGCTGATTGAAAAGGAAGCAGGCAAAGAAATCACTGGAAAACAAGGTAATACATTTACGATTGATACCAGTATTGATGATGTAAAGCCTGAAGACTTTGACGCTTTGCTAATCCCAGGTGGTTTTTCACCGGATCAATTGCGAGCGGATCAACGCTTCGTAGATTTTGTTGCACACTTCTTGGAAAATGATCGTCCATTGTTTGCTATTTGCCATGCGCCACAGTTGTTTATTCAAACGGGTCTAACAGAAGGCCGCACAATGACAGCGTATGATACTGTTCGACCTGATATTGCTTATGCAGGTGCAAATGTAAAAGATGAAGAAGTAGTGGTAGACAATAAGCTGGTAACTAGTCGTAATCCAGATGATATTCCAGCCTTTAACGAGAAAATTATTGAAATTCTTCATGCGTAATGATCTAGAGGTTGTGATGTTTGACGTCACAGCTTCTTTTTTACATTGAGCGAATAAGATAATTGACTTCTGAAAATAGATTTTCTCTGCAATAATAAAAAGGTTATTAACCAAAATCATTAAAAAAACGCCTCTCAAAAATTTTCGAGAGACGTTTTTTCTAGTAGCTTGCTCTAGGACCACCAATATATTTTGCTCGACTTCTTAAGGCTGTTACGTGGGCTCCGCCTAGTTCTTTGATAGAAGGTCGGACGGGGACTTGAACGTGTTTAACGTGCATACCAATAGAGGTATCACCAATATCAACACCTGCTTGAGCAACAATGTGTTCCACCTCGACTGGGTCTGTGAATTGCTCAAAAGCAGCAACAGAACAAGAACCCCCGGCATGTAACACAGGCTTCACATTAACAATCTCCCAATCTTTTTTCTCAGCAAGTTCCCGTTCAACGACTAAGGCCCGATTAATATGCTCACAGCCTTGAACTGCCAAATAAATACCCTTGGGGTCCAGAATTTCTTTCAAGGTTTCGATAACCCATTCGCCGACCTCTTTACTCGAGCTCTTACCGATCATACCGCCGACAATTTCGCTAGTAGTACAACCTAATACAAATACATTTCCTGATTTTAACTCGGCTTCGTTTAAAACATCTTGAACAATGGTCGTTAGCGTTTCTTTTAATTCTGCTTTTTCCATATCTGAAAACTTCCTTCTATTTAAATTGTAATCGATGAACGATGCGGTGCAATGCTTGGTAAAGTGGAAGCGTAACAGCAATACCGAAAAGATTTTGAACCAAATTAGTTGGCAATGAAGCAAAACCTGCTGGCCAACTGTAAAGCAATGCGGTAGCAAATGCGTACCCAACAATCATAAATAAACTAGCCAGTGAAAAGCCCAAAATCATTCCACCACGAGAGGAAACCTTTTGATAGATTGCTCCTAAAATAAATCCTTGCAGGCCATGAATGACTATTGAAAAAAAGGCCCATTCAGGATAACCAGAAATTAAATCAATCAAGCCGCCACTTAAAGCTCCCACAGCTAATCCGCCAGCAGGACCAAACAATAAGGCTGAGGTATATATACCTGCTTCACAGAGAGTTACAAAGCCCTTTGTTGCTGGAACCGGAATAATAAACATGATTGAGAGTGTGACTGTTAAGGCTACCATCATTGCTAATGTAGTTAATGTTTTTACTTTCATTTCTTATCCTCCTTAAACCAAACATTTCCATCGCCATTTTTCAGCACAACCCCATGTTGAATGGCCTGATAAACAAATTTTTTACTCCGGTGAATAGCTTCAACTGGCGATTGTCCTAGCACTAAGTTGGAAGCAATTGCCGAAGCGAAACTACAGCCTGCGCCATTAATCGTTTTCGCGGTCAGCTTTGGTTTACTGAATTGTTTAAACTGATGGCCATCATAATAAAGATCCAGCGCTGTTTTTCCAGCTAAACGTTGTCCACCCTTAATTACCACTGTAGTATTGCCCTGCTGCTGAATAATTTTTGCAGCCTGTTGCATTGAGGTCTCGTCAGTAATAACCAGATCGCTTAATAATTCGGCTTCTTTCAAATTGGGCGTGACAATAGTAGCTAATGGAAATAATTCCTGCATCAACAAATCCCGATAACGTTTCTGATAAACCTCGGTTGTTTCTTTGAAAGCCAATACCGGATCCAGAACGATTGGTACATTTTGCTTCTGTAAAAATTGTTTGATTACTGGAATTGAATCTGGGTGATGGATTAGTCCAATTTTAATGCCGTCCAAATCCACTCCTGATTGAATAGTTTGCAGCTGCTGATCCAAAAGTTCTGGTGAAAGATCTTGGATAATAAATTCTTCGTTTTCAACAATAGCTATACATGTAATGGCTGTTAGACCAAATAATCGATACTGTTCAAAGGTTTTTAAGTCTGCTTGCAGACCACCGCCGCCCAATGTATCTGATCCTGCTATGGTTAAGATAGTTTTTGTCATAACAACCTCCTTATGTTTTCTTATTATAAACATTGTTATAAAAAACAAAACAGCCAATTGGTTGTTTTGTTACTCATCCAATTTAAGAAGTGTAATCATTTGTGAGAATTAGCGGAATCGGTTAGGATTGAGAAAAAGAAGGAGGAATCGCAAATGAAAGTATTTGTTGCCGGAGCAACTGGCAGAGTTGCGCAACAGTTAATTGATCGCTTAGTAGAAAAGGGTCACTTTGTTTATGCTGGAGCAAGAAGAGAAAATGAAATTCCTGAAAGTGATCAAGTAAAACCAGTTCATTTAGATTTACATGAAGATGTAGCTGATTTGGCAAAAACTTTAGGTGATGCAGAAGCTGTTTATTTTGTGGCAGGCTCACGAGGTAAGGATTTGCTGCAAACAGATTTATATGGCTCAGTAAAATTAATGCAAGCAGCCGAACAAGAAGGAATTGGACGATACATTCAATTAAGTTCATTGTTTGCTTTAGTTCCAGAAAACTGGAGCGACAGTATTTTGGAATACAATATAGCTAAATATTTTTCTGATTCTTGGTTAATCAATAATACTGATTTAGATTATACAATTATTCAACCTGGTTCCTTAAAAGAAGAAAAAGGTAGTGGAAAAATTACTACGACCATTGAAAAACGCAGTGAAAACTCCATCGAGAATGTCGCAACTGTTCTATCGGAAGTTTTGGAACGTCCAAATACTTATCAAAAAGTTATTCTGATGGGTGATGGTGATACGCCAATTGACGAAGCACTTGCGGCTATCTAAAAAAATGCAGCACACAGATTGAGTGTGCTGCATTTTTCTAATCATAATATTGAATTTCTGCTTGTTGTTGATCAAAGTCTATGAGTAATTGAAATCCTTTCTCCTGCTCATCTTGATCCCAAATCTCGACGAAACGAGGGAGAATTTCAATTAGAATTTCGGTGTCCTTGTGAGGGTAGGCGTTGTAGCTTTTCTCCCAATATTTTTGGTATAACTGATGGAAAACTTGTCCAGGTTCTTCAGCTACTAAACCATGATTTACAGCTTTCCCTTCAATTTGTACTCCCCAATAACAAATCGCTACATTAGGATTTTCGATCAATTGTTTTGTTTTTCGAAAATTTTTATCTGTTTTGAAGAGTAGACGACCTTCATGAATAATCACACTAACATTCCTTACAGTAACATGATCATTCAAACTAGTAGCTAAGGCCATAATTTTTTTCTTGCCAAGCTTCTTATAAAATTGTTCTAAAGCTGTTTGAAATTCCATCAGCTAAACTCCCGTCTTAAGAAAATTGCTCGCAAGCGATCCATTGATAGATAGACGATACTGGAGCATACCCCAAATTTTATTAAATTAAAGGGAACGATACCGATAATTACTAATTTCCCAACACTATCTACAAACGGGTTTACCGCTTGAGTCATTGCGATAATGGCGTCCATTGATAAACCGTAAAGTGTTGCGTAAAAAGGAATAATGAAGTAGATATTTGATAGACAAGCTACTACGATCGCAGAAATTGTTCCTGCCAGCATCCCCAAAAATGCTTGCTGCTTAGTGTTAGACCGTTGATAAAAGAACCATGATGGTAAAATGAAACTGGCGCTTAAAAGAAAATTCTGAATTTCCCCTGTGAACATAGAAGAGGTTCCTACTGTAGCTAACTTGATTAATAGTTTAATCAAGACAATCATTAAGCCAGAGACCGGCCCTAACAGAAACGTTCCAATCAGCTCTGGAACACCTGCCAGATCAAAGTCCATAAATGGCGGCATGAAGGGCAATGGGAATTTGAACATCATGAGTAAATAAGCAATAGCACCTAAAATAGCAGTTAATACGAGTTTTCTTGCAGTGAATTTCATCTTGTCACACCTTTCTTAAACATAAAAAAGAACCTTACAACAAATTCGCAAGGCACAGCAAAGTAGAAAAAAGGTGCTCAAATAGACCAAGGAAAGGTCACTAAACACGCCTATTTTTCTTCTTCCATCCAGACTGTACTGTCGGTCTCAGAATTGCACTGAGTCAACCTAAAAAGGCTCGCGGACTATCACCGCCGGTCGGGAATTTAACCCTGCCCTGAAGAACTATTGTGTCTATTTTCACATATCAAATCTGAAATTGCAAGCGTTTTTTAATTTTTTTCTTAGCAATCTATCGACTTTTTCTCATTAAAGACTAAAAAAAGTAGGCAGAGATATGATAAACTAGACGAAGTAACATTGAAGCAGAAAACTATTTTATCTATGAAATGTGGTGAATACCATCATAAAGAAATCAAAAGCAATCAACTATTACATAAAACAAAAAGGACTAACCAAGGATCAGGCAGAATATCGTTGGCAGAAAACACATCGCCAGTACGAGGAGCTTGAGGCCTTGTTTTTATCCATTTACGCCGATACAACTGTCACTTTTGAAGAAAAACCAGAAAAGCTTAAGGCGTTAACGATTTATCAATGGATTAGTTTTGCCTTAATTTTTGTTGTGCCTTTTGTACTCGTAGCAACTTCTAAAGGGGAACGTACCGAATTATTTTACGTGGTGGTCTTCATCTTGCTGGTATCCAATTTATGGATAGCTGCTGCGATTAATCAGAAAAAAACTGAAGAGCTGCAAAACCAAAAGGCAGAGGCCCTGATGCGAAACAATCAAGAAGTCATTGATAAATTACGTAGAATTCAACATTTGGAAAGAGCCATGTATTACCAAAAACCGGAATTGCTATTGGCTTTGCATAAATTGAAACCTGAAGAGGTGAAACAAGATGAAGAAGAAGCTTACAGAGATGAGTCTGGAGGAACTTTGGCAGCTGTTTCCCATCGAATTGAGCAGCTCAAAAGCCGAGTGGCAAACTTATTATCAAGAAATCGAAAGTAAGCTGAAGGATTGGATTCCAGAAGAAAACCTTCTAAGGATTTCTCACATTGGCAGCACAGCGATAAAAGAGATAAAAGCCAAGAACATTGTAGATGTTTTGGTAGAGCTGGCACCTAATACTAATCTTCAATCCGTAGCAAGTAGGTTAGAGCAACAAGATTGTCTTATCATGTCAACAACGGAAAAACGAATTTCTTTAAATCTCGGCTATACACCACAAGGATTCGCTGAAAAGGTTTATCATATCCATCTACGTTATGTTGGAGACAATGATGAATTATATTTTCGTGATTATTTAAACCAATTCCCAGATACAGCTCACGAATATGAACAATTAAAAGAAGCTCTAGCTGTTGCGTATCGGAATGATCGAAATCGATATACTGATGAGAAAGGAGCTTTTATCAAGCAGGTTACTACAAAAGCCAAAAAGCTTTATGGAGTAAAATATAATAATCAAACATAAATAGCGGTCGACTGCTTAAACAGAAAGATCATTAGGTAGTATCAAAAGAATTAGAAACTGGCTGCAAAGTAGAAAATCCTTTTGATACTTTTGCTAAGACTAAAAATCGGATTATGGCTGACTGATGAGATAGATCAGCTTTTTCTTTAGACTCGTCTAACAAGAGGAGTCTTTTTGTTGTATGGTTATTGTTAGGAGAATGAGAAATAGGGTGTTAGAATTAAAAAAGAAGGAGGAAGAACGATGCAAGAGGATTGGTTAATGCGTCAATTGCAAATTGTACCTAAACAATTGCCGACGATAAAACAAACCAATAATGACCCGTTAATTGAAGTGGAAGATTCGCTAACTGGTGAGAAGCGGTCGGTTTCCTTAACGCAATATATGCATGAAAATGTTTTATTAAGAAATATTTGCGAAGCTGAGGATGTATTTTTTGCCCATCTTCATCTTTTAACAAGTCATCAAATTACATCCATTTCTTCCTGGTTTTATCGAAAGCTGGCAAACATCTCTGAAACTGAACTCCTTCAAGCGAATTTCTCGGTAGAGGAAATTCGTCAAGGACAAGATGAAATCCAACGACTTTTGAGTCAGCGAGATAACTGATAAATTTAATAAGTGTGGTGGAAGTATGTCAGATTTAGCAACAGATATCATGCAATGGCTGGAACATTCTGCAGCCCAAAAAAGAAACAGCAAACAGTTAGCTTATTATGATCAACTTTGGCAAGACTTAATCCTTGAGATTCAGCGAATCGAAGGGTGCGAAGCTCCAATGGACTATGAAGCGGATTTTGCTCGAATGGCTCAGTATTCAGGACCTCTTTATCGAGTTCATCACCAATTTGAACCTGAGCATCCTTTTGGTATAGTAGAGTCAGCTTCCTTTGTTTCTTGGACTAAGCAAAAAAAGTTCGCTGAGTATTCTTGGCTTGAAAAAGGGAAAGAAATATTGTTTATTGAAGGGAAGGCCGAATTTCCTGAAATAGGGATTGACTTAGCAGGAATAAAAAATTGGGCCAATAAGTATGAACACCCTTTAGCCTTTAACAAATGTGAAGCAGAACAAGAGGTTGTGTTCCCATTAAAGCTAGAACACATTGTTCATATGGAGATTAGATTGATAGCCTAAGACAAATTGTCTAGGCTGTTTTTTTTAGTAAAAAAGTTAAATGTCTAAGGGAAGAGGGAAGCCTCTGTTTAAACTAATCTTTTAGATTACGTAACTAGGTAATGAAACCAGAATCATTCAGTAATAAGGGTGGATACTGAATTGACTAAAAGACATTTAATCGTTCAATAGTAACCTAAAGTGATTTCTTTCACAATCATAATGAAAATTTTAGTTTATCCGGCTAATTGATAGTAAAATTTCCTGCATTAGTGATTTACTCAAAGTTATGATTGCTTTTAAGTTTCAATGCAGTTTGTTTTACGTTCTGTTTAACAACTAATCATGGCTGATAAAAAAGTTATAAGAAATTCGAATTGAAGTCGATAAAACAAATAGGCAAAAGATTCTCGATAAAAGTAGTTTTTTTGGACAAAGTTACAGTAAAAAGACTGATGATATAAAACTATGAAATTGAATAGAAATCATGAATAATGAGTTTTTGATGATTCGTCCATAGATATCTAAACACCAAAATCTCTTATATAACTTTGTTTAATGTATATTATGTAAACTAAAATAAAAATTTGTACAAACTTACGTATCCTTAGCAAAATCCCTGTATCATCAGCATTCGCATCGTTATATTCTCTAAAGCTACCAAATTATGATGATTTTCAAAAAATCTAAAGAGCTTTTAAGTAAAATAAGCTCTTTAGATTCTTCTCTTAGTCTAACTTCAACTGCTGATCATTAATCTTAACAGCTTCCAAAGTATCTACATTAATCAAACCAAATTGCCATTCATAGGAATCGTCTTTTTCCTGATATTCTACAGTTAGTTTCTTGGTTGTACCATCCTTTAACACAATTTCAATTGGTGCACCGTTTAATGATCCCGTATGTTCAAAACTAATGGAAATTGGTGATAATCGAATATTTTTTAATTGAATTTTTTGTTCGTTAACAGTTACAGTCTGATTTGGTAAATTCTTTGCCGGCAGTTCTTTTGGTTCCTGCAGCTGAATTGGCCAGTTTCCTTTTTGATACGTATCTGATACAAATCCTTCAACATATAAATCATAGTCAGCCAATTCTTTTTCACTTATTTCGAATATACGTTCGTAATAATCAGAACGTCCAGTTTCATTGCTATGAGTTCCTGCATCAACGCTATAGGAAGCGATTTCTTTTAGGGTATTTCCTGTATTTCGATTTTTTAAGTTAATAAAGGTTGCTGAACCGACTGTATTGATTTCTTTTATTTGTAAATGCAGCAACCCATCTTTGACACCTATCGCAGTTATTTCTGCATATTTTCCTAGTTTTAAAGGATCTTTTGAAGGTGTTAGATAAGTTTTTGATAGTTTTTCAAAGTCTAAGGATAAACGTTCTAATTCTTTTGGGTCTGCACCTCCACCATAACCTTCAGTGGCAGAACGATTCTCCCATTTATTAGACAGAGGAATTTCCTGCCAGGGAACAGAATAAGTTTCTTGAAAATCTTTTCTATGGCTAGTAAAACTTTCTAATACATAACCGGGCTTTATTTTCTTCTCCCATTCAACTGCTTGAGTAATAAGTGTAGCGGTTTTAGTTGTGTTATCGTAGTCAACAACACGGCTGTTTCCTCCGTTGAGCATTCTCCAGCTTTCAATTTGAGTATCTTCAGCTAGTCGATCGCCAGTCAAATCGGTCAGCTGTGCAACAAAATAAGTCGTATTTCCGTCTTTAAAAGAACCAACTGCTTTCAAACGGATTCCTTGATCCTCCACTTCTTGATCCAATCGGTCTGAGTTAGCCAGCAGCACCTCAATTTCAGACCCGAAATGTTTTTGGTAAATCAGGCGCAATTCATCACGGAATGTAAAGGCCGTCAACAATAGGATACTAGCAGCTGCCACAGCAATTATCGCCATTTTTCTATAAGAAAGTTTTTTTGTTGGTTTTGCTAGTTTTTTAGTATGAAATTGTTTTTTGATAGTTTCGGTATTTTTTTCTGTTAATGGTAGTTCTGAATACTCTAAAAATAGATCCAGCTGTTCATCAGTTAAGTATTCGAAAGGATGTTTTTTCTTATTCACAACTATTCACCTCGTTAATGAAATCTTGATATTCCAGAAATTCATGCAGTTTTTTCTTTCCTCGATACAAGCGATTGTCTACTTCTTTGCTGGATAAACCTAACTGCTTTTGAATCTCGCTAGGCTTCATTTCATAAAAAAAGCGCATAATTAAAATTCTACGGGTCGGTTCTTCCAGCTTCATCACTGCATCATACAAATCCTGCCACGCAATATCTTCGTCCTTTTGTGCTGTTTCTGATAAATAGAGTTCGTTAACTTCACCAATATCTTCGTGCTGATGCCGGCTTTTTCCTTTCAATTTGTTGAGGGCTAAACTCTTTGTCATAATAACTAGATAACTTTTTAAACTGCCTTTTTTAGGTTTGTATTTTTCTGGCTGCTGCCAAAGACGTAAAAATACATCACTAATCACTTCTTCTATATCCATTTGCTGATTGGAATTTTTAACAGTTAATATGGTTGCTGCCACCGCCCATAACAATTTGCTGTATTGATCAATAAGCTGATCAAAAAACTGTTCATCGCCAGCAAGTAATTTAGTTTTCACTTCCTCATCTGTCATAGCTACCCTCCCTTTCACTAACAATACAACCGAAATATGTGAAATTCCTCAGACAGCATGAAAAAAACGCTCACTAAACAAAAATGTTTTAGGAACGTTTTTTTGAATAAGATGAGATGGCTAGTCAACAATTTTGATCCCTAATCCGGCTGCAATGATCAACGCCTGTTCTTGATTGACAATTAAATCCTTCAATCGATCCTGCGAGAGCATGATTCGTTCAAATTCGTTGCTAGAAAAATCTAAGCCAGTCATTCTGACATTCATCCAGTTGCTGTTAGTTAACTCATTATGTTCAATAAACAAATGCTTCCAAGTAATCTCGAAAAACTCACTATCGTTTAGCTGACAATGATCAAACTGAACATTTTTTAGATTAGTCCCACTAAATGAAGCAAAATTGGCAATGCAATTGCTGAAGCGACAATCTCTCAAATAACTTTCAGCGAAATTGGTTCCCGTCAGCTTACATTGATCAAAGACTACTTGATGGAAGCTGCCTCCAATCCAGTCAAGATTAGACAAGTCACATTTTTCAAAGATGACGTTGTTGCATTCAACACGCTCTAACCGAGTACGTTGCATAGTAATCTTCTTTAGCTTTGAACCACGAATCATCAAGTTTCGGGCAGTCAAATAGCTGTAGTCCATTTCATTAATATCGATTCCTTCAAAGGTAGCTTCATCTTCTAAATAGAAATCATTTGTAAAATGGTTAGGTAAAATAGGGTGTGCCGGTCGGTTCTTTTTCATGCAAGCTCTCCTTTTATTAATCTGAGTGAACCTGAGCTGCTAGAACAAGTGTCAGGAGGTTTGATAGAACGATCCTTTGTTAGTGCTTGAACACTTTCATTCAAAATCCGACTTCTCCAGTTGCCGTTTTAGCTTCACTCAATTTTTTTACATGCTCGTGATTAGTATATCAGTTCCAGTTATTCGCTAAAATCTTTTTCTATATAATCAATGCATTAGCAGTATCTTTCTGACTAACTATTTCGTGATTTACTTCAGTATAAATTGTCGCAAACAAGTCGCCTTCAATTATTTGCCTAACATTCATCTAACACACTAGGACTGCTTACTCCTTTCATTAGCCTTCTTCATAATAGAAAACTTCTAAACGAATGCCATTAGGATCTTCGAAAAAGACAGCGTAATAATTGGGAGCAATTTTGTCATAATAGCGCGCTTCATTATGCAATATTGTTACGTCAAGCTGGCTGAGCTCTTCATAAAAATCATCAATTGCTTGTTTTGATTCAGCAGCGAAAGCAAAATGTTGAATAGCTTTTGGTGTTCTCACATCGATGTGCTGATTTTTCAACTCCGTTTTCGGAGAGCAAATTGCGAAATCCAAATCTTCATGCATATACTCAACCACTGACATGTCCATATGCGGTAAATCACCTTTGTATTTGTGAGTAATATCCCATCCAAGAATTGTAAACAGTTGATCATAAAACCTTTCAGATACTGCTATGTCTTCAACTGTAATATGTAAATGATGAAAACGATAGGTCATCGCCAACTCCCCTTTCTTAATCAACTACCCAATAACTTTGGCCATCCTTGGTTCGATTCATAAAACCATATTCAATTAAATAGCGTCTTAAAGTGACAAAGTCCTCGTTAACCAGCTGCAATATTTCATTCACCGCTGCTTCTGAATAATTTTTACTTGTATCGAATCGTTCGACAATTTTTGTTAAGACGATCACCTTGCGTTTTTCCTTACTAGGTAACGACGTTAAACGGCCTTCTTCGGTAAAATAAGTAGCCAAGACCTTATTGCGTTCTTCTGGAGTAATGTGGTAACGTTCATCAATCATTCGTGCTCCCCGATGAGGCGGGATAAACGGCTCTTCGTTAAGCAAGCTCATAATACTAAGAAAAACTTTGGCTTGCTTTTCTTTTTCCCGTAATTTAAAACGATGATTTCTGACCGTAGAAGTCGAAATGCCCATTCGTTGCGCGATTACTGAATCGCTTAGCTTACGAGCGAAAAGCTCTAAAATCTCTTGTTGAATCTCACTTAGTCCGCTGATTTCTTTGCGTTGAGCGATTAACGAGCCTAATGCTCCAGCATGCTCAGTATTTAAATGATGAATCATAGCTCGTTGTGCTACTGCTTGTTTATCATCAATCGGATAGATGTACCCCTCCTCGTATTGCTGCTTGCAATATAAACAACTGAATATTCCGGCTTGATAACGATAACCGTTTTGGTAATCCTCGATAGTTTCATCCATTATTCCTGGCTCCATTCTAATTCATCTATCTATAGACTAACATATTATTATTTTGTTTACAAATAGATAAACATATCGGTGGATAAGCATTTGTTTATCGCGATTTTAGATTGTATGTCATACTAAAGAAAAGAAAGAGGTGATCAGATGACTTCTGTAATGTGGTTTCGTCGCGATTTACGTTTAGAGGATAACACTGCGTTGTATCATGCTTTCGAAGATTCGGATGAGGTTGTCTTGCTTTTTCAAGTGAATCCCCAGCAGTTTTTAAAAGATAGCACAAATCATCAAGCTTTTTTTGCTAGTGTTGCTCATTTTCAGCTATCGGTAAATAAACAGCTGCATTTGCAAATTTTATATGGTGATCTAGCAGAAAGCTTTAATAAACTTAAGAAGACTTTGAAAGACTGGGATCGGATTTATTTTAATTATGATGAGCGTGGCTTTGGCGCAGAGCGTGACCATAAGATGCGCGCGTTTTTTAAAGAAAATAAGATTATCGTACATGATTATTTAGACCATCACCTACATGGCGCTAAAGAAATTAGAAATCAAAGTGGTGATTCCTACAAAGTATTTACCCCTTACTATAATCAATGGAAGCAATTGTCTAAACCAACACCTATAAAAGTGAATTTAAAAGCTGAAAAGGTATTAAAAGATCCATTGTTTCCAGAAGATGAGGAAAAATTTGCTGAATTATGCGAGGCTCTCCCAGACGAACCTCTTTATAAATTGGGAACAAGCGCTGCGAAAGAGCAATTAGAGCATTTTATTTTAGAAGATGTCATGGATTATACGAAAGCGCGGGATATTCCTGCACAAGATCGAACGAGTCGCCTCTCCCCTTATTTACGAACTGGAGAACTTTCGATTCGAACGGTTTGGCAAAAACTGCAGGAAACTGAAGATAGTGAAGGAAAGCGAACCTTTGAAAAAGAGCTATGCTGGCGTGACTTTTATAATATGATTTATGCTGCTAATCCCAAACAAAAGCAGCAGCCAATTCAAGCAAATTTTCAGTTTGTTCAATGGAATGACGATGCCGATTCTCTTAAGAAATGGCAGCAAGGACAAACCGGTTATCCGATTGTTGATGCGGCCATGCGTCAGTTAAATCAAACAGGTTGGATGCACAACCGTTTAAGAATGATTGTGGCTTCTTTTCTGACGAAGGACTTGCTGATTGATTGGCGAAAGGGAGAAAAATACTTCCAAAAAAGTTTGATTGACTATGATCCTGCAAGTAATATTGGTGGCTGGCAATGGGCTGCTTCTACCGGAACGGATGCTGTACCTTATTTTCGTATCTTTAATCCAACCATTCAGTCGGAAAGATTTGATCCTTCGGGGGAATTTATTCGCAAATACGTTCCAGAATTAAAGAATTTGCCAGATAAACTGATTCATCAGCCGGAAAAAATGTCTGACGAACAGCAGTCAGACTATGGTGTTTTTTTAGGTGAAGACTATCCGGCGCCTATGGTTAATCATAAAGAAGCACGTCGCAAAGCGCTATCTGCTTATGAAGGCAGTCGAGAATTTGCTAAAGAAGCTCCAGGTTTTGATAAAGACTAAGCGCAAGCCGCTGAATTCCTAACTGGAGTTCAGCGGCTTTTATACAGCATTAATTCAGTTGGATAACCCATTTCGACTATTTTTTTGTATGGTCTAAAACCGCTGGCAATTAGCCGCTGTCTTTCCCCAATATCCAGTTTGTCTTTTTCTCTAAAGGTAGTTGTCGACAGAGTTTCTCGATCTAAACTTTTCAATTTAAATAGTTCGCGTAATAGCCGTACTTCAATCTCCTGGTTCCATAAAAACGGTAAGGAGGATAAACCATCTATTCGATTATTAGACTGGTCATAAATCAATAAACCGATAACTACATCTTCAGAGGTAGCTATCCATACATGCTTTTTTTGCAGCCGCTGTTTAACAGTGTAATAAAAACTATGCTCTTCATAATAAGGAAACGCCCATTGAATATGTTCCATATAGATAGCTAATTGATGGAGGTCTTCCATTTGTGCTAAACGAATAATACTTTGATGAGGGGAACGATAAAGTATTCGCTTGGTTGCACCTACCAATCCAAAGGGTCTTTTTTGCTGACGAAACTGGCTGGGACTGACCTTGTAAATTTCTCTAAAGGCTTTGCTAAAGGACTGCTGATTTTGATAACCACTTGCTAACGCTACATTCATAATCGGTTGATCATTGTTTAATAAACTTAAAGCGGCTTCGTGTAATCGCCGCTTTTTAATATAGTCATAAAGCCTCCAATTAGTTGCCGCTGAAAACTCATGCTGCAAATGATATTTTGAATAATGCAGCTGTTGAGCTAACTTATCTAAAGAAATAGGTTGATTTAGATGCTCATCAACATACTGTTCAATAATTGTAACCAGCTTACTCAAGAGGCACCTCTTTCTATTAATACTAAATGATGGATTGCGCGTGTGGCCGCAACAAACAATTGTTGTCGTCCAGCTTGGCCTGAAAAGTTCTCCGATTGACTATCTAAGATCATTACTGCATCAAATTCTAATCCCTTGGCTGTACTAACACCACATAGATAAGTTCCCGTCTTTTCCAGTGTTTGATTGTTGTCTAGCAGCAAAGTAACTGCAAACAAGTTTTTCAATTCCTCATACCATTTTTGTGCCTGCTGTCTGTTTTTTGTAATTAAAGCAATTGTTTTAAAACAAGCTTTTAATGAGAACATTTTTCTTTGAATCGTGTCGACTGCTTCGTCGTATTTAACTTGCAGCACTTCTGGAGTAGTTCCGTGACGAACAACTGGTTCAATCTGCTGATCAAAGATTAAACGCTTAGCAAAAGTCATAATTTCATAGGTGGAACGATAACTTTTGTTAAGTTGTACTAAGTCAGCCTTTGAGAAAACCTTTTGAAGTTGCTCAAGATTCATAGAATTCGCGACTGTTAATTGCTGACTGTAATCACCAACTAACAATTTTTGACAGGGGAATAACTCCTGAATTACCTGCAGCTGCAAATACGTATAATCTTGAATTTCATCAATAACGACATACTTATTCTCCTTAAAAACTAGTTTCTTATCAAAAAAAGAGTGAATATAAGCCAATGGAAATAGATCAGAAAAGCTAAACCTTTTCGTTGGTTGAATCCCTTGTTTGATTAGAAAGGCATCATAAAGAGCATTGCTAGAACGATAAGCCAGTAATTTCATCAATTTCTTATTAAGCTGTCCTTTTGTAGGCACTCGTTTTGGTCGGAATGGCTTACTCTTTATATCTTCTATTATATCATTGGCAATTAGCTCAAGCCGAACAATAATTGGTTGACGATGGTAGGCTAGAAAACGTCTATTTAAATAAGTAGGAGAAAATTCATAACCGGCAATTTCTAATGATTCTGTCTGAAAAATACATTGCTCAACCTCAGTCAAAAAGTCTTTCAATTCTTTAAAGCTGTTTGTCAAAGCTAGATAATCGACTCTTTCAGGCAGCTTCCCTGCTATTGCTTGTTCCATTTCCTCTAACCGAGAGATCACTGCAGTTTGTTGAGTCACCTGTTCCATCAGCAAATCAATACTCCATTCATTCACTGGCTCCTCCCCAAGTTCTGGCAGTACTTCAGAAATATAAGTGCCAAAAACTCGATTGGGAGAAACAATTGTAATTTGTTCCGAAGAAAGTCGTTCTCGCTCCTGATATAAAAGAAAAGCAATGCGATGCAAGGCGATTGACGTTTTTCCAGACCCTGCTACGCCATGAACAATTAAATCCCTGTGGTTCTTAGATCGGATAATTTGATTCTGCTCTTTTTGAATAGTACCGATGATAGTAGACATTCGTCCACTTTGTTGCGTACTCAACTCTTTTTGCAAAATGTCATCAAAAATGGTTGTTTGAGTATCCAATACGTAGTCAAGCTTGCCGTTTTTAAATTTTATTTGTCTTTTTCCGGTGATTGCTCCACTTACCGAACCGTTTGGCGCTTCATAATTGGCTGAACCAAAATCAAAGTCATAGAAAAGACTGGCTATCGGAGCTCGCCAATCATAAATTAATAGTTGATTCTGCTCATTAGAAAAGGAAAAGCGACCAATATATATAGGCTCTGTTTCCACTTCGCCATCAAAAAGAAAATCTACCCGAGTAAAATATGGATTAATTAATTGCTTTTGCAGTTTTTCTAATTGATGAAACGTGATAGAACCAGCTGCTACCTGTTGTTCCTGCAAACAAATATTGGCAAACATCTCATGAGGATCAATCTCTCCTTTATAATTAACGAGATATGCTTGAAATTGCTGTAATTCCTTAGAGGCTGATGTTAATGAATCCGTCCAAAATCTTTGCTGTGACAACATCTGTTGTTTAATTTGCTGCCAATTCTGCTGTTCTTCCTTTTCAATTCTATTCATGATCCAGTCACTCCTTTTAGTCACATCAATCATTCATTATAAAGGAAGAATCAGCATCAGTTTTGTCCAATCATGCGATCTTTTAATGCTCCAAATTTTGATAAAAATCTACTAGCTGTTTTTTTCGTTCGGCGGCTAATTGTTTTTTAGGTATTCCTTGAATTGCTCCTTCAATACCATAAAGCATATTCAAACAGGCTCCGGCATCTCGCTGAATCCGAATCTTTAAAAAAACTGACTCGGTGCCCATATTAATTAAATCCTCATAAGATTTGATACCGATTGCATTTAAATGTTCAGCTAATACCTTCCCAACATTAGGTAAATGTTGTAAATCTGTCATTGTTGCACCTTCTCTCCAAGCTGGTAAATCCTTCATCATGGTCTCGACAACGCCAACTGCTGCCCCTTCATCAATTCCTTGGGTTCGAATAACAAACTCGATCAAATCTTTTCGTTTTTCTTCGTAGGTTTGCATCCGACCATCCGGTGCTGCACAATAGAGACAATAGCTTTTATTGATATCTCCTTGTGCATGATCCTCCGGTCTTTCCATCGGCATTCCACAGGCAATACATTGTTTCATTTTCATCAACCTTTCCGAATTAAGTGTAAATATCCTTCAATCCATTCTTCCTGATAACGCTGAATCACTGAGCAATTCGGTGCAAACATTGCTTTGTTTTGTAAATAGTAATGAATTATTCCAAGCCAGGTATTAAAAAGTAAATGCGGCGGTACAGTGGGAAGATGATCTTCTTGCTCTAATAAAAGTAGTAAATGAGCCGATAAAGTTGATTGGTGAGCGAACAGTTTTTCTTGGGTGATTTTAGGTAAAAGCGACATATTAGAAATTATTTGAGTATAAAATGCTTCCTTCTTTTGTAATAAAGCCAAATGCTGTGCTAAAAATTCCTCGATAGTTCCACTATCAGCAACAACCTGATGGATACGAGTATTCATTTTTTTGAAGAAGGTATCAATAACTGCATCAATCAAATCTTCTCGAGTAGGAAAATGTAAAAATAGTGATCCGTGGGCTACACCAGCAGCTTGAGCAATTTTACTGGTGGGAATTTGAAATCCTTCTTCAGCAAATAAACGACTAGCTGAATCAATCAGACGCGTTCTTGTTTGCCGTTTCTTCTTATCCCGCAAGGTTTCTTTCATCCTTTTAGCCTCCTTTAACTGAGTATACACTCATTCTATTTATTAGACTTAGTTCTGTCAATTACTGTTTTCGACTTTTTCAATAAATGGTATGATGATGATACCTATCAGAAAGAGAGTCTATTATGAAAACCTGGGAAAGTATCCAACAGACCATTGATTATATCGAGGAACATCTTGATCAAGAGCTAGCCTTAACAGAATTAGCTGCAGTGGCACATCTCTCACCGTTTTATTTCCAGCGTTTGTTTAAAAGATTAGTCGGACGGCCAGTCATGGAATATGTAAAGCTCCGGCGTCTGGCGCTTTCTTGCCACTTACTCGTTACTACTCAGAAAAGAATCCTTGAAATTGCTTTAGCTGTGGGGTTCAATAGTCATGCTTATTATACGAAAGTCTTTAAAGCAGCATATGGAATGACACCTGAGAACTACCGGATTGAACAACCTGCTTTGAATCAAATGCTTCAGCCTGATTTGACAATGACACAAACCGTCTTAGCAGAAAATGATTCTTATATTGCTGAAGATATGGTACTGAATATCGAGTACCGTAGAATGACTGAGCCAGAGTATTATCAAGGGATTATTGGTCAACTGATTATTGCCAACAATATTCCAATTGGCGGGACTACTGGTATTAATCAAGCGGATGCTGTTTGGGAACAATTTCACCTGATGAAAAAAGAATTTGCAACGTATTTTGTGGGAAACATTGAATTAGGGGCTTCTTTTTTACAGGATCCAGCACTTGATCCACTTGCTCTAGAACCAACAGAGACCTTTGATTATTTTGCTGGCGGAAAGGTTACTCAACCAAGCCATACAAATTGGGAAACATGGACAATTACTCCAGGAGAGTATATTGTATGCCGGTTTGAAGTAGCCAACACAGTTGAGATGAAAAACGCTGCTCTTGCTAAAGCTCTTAACTATTTATTGGGAACCTGGTTGCCGAGCAAACAATTGATTACTAAACCTTATTCTATTGAAAAATATTTGTCAGCTCCCCAAGAAGCAATCGCAGTTATAGAAATATGGGTAGCACCCTTACCCATTGCATAAAAGAAACCTGCCACACTGCGCGACAGGTTTCTTTTTTATTTTATAGGGAAGCTTTTAAATAAGGTTTGGTAATTGAATCGTTACTGTCCAGCAATTCCTGCGGTGTACCGCTGAACATAATTTTTCCTCCCTTAGCTCCTCCCTCTGGTCCTACTTCAATTAACCAATCGGCTTGTTTCATAATAGCTAAGTGGTGCTCCAATAAAATTAAACTATTTCCTTGATCTACCATTTGATTGAATAAGTGGAGCAGCTCCTGGATATCAGCCAAATGTAAGCCATCTGTTGGCTCATCTAATAAGTAAATAGAACCTTTCTTGTGCAATTGCCCAGCCAATTTTAAGCGCTGCAGCTCGCCACCAGATAAGGTAGTCAAGGATTGATTCAAGCGCAAATAGCCTAAACCTACATCTACTAAGGCCTTTAATTGGTTATTAAATTTTTCTTTTTCAAAAAAGTGATACGCTTCAGTAACCGTAAAATGCAAAACATCCACAATATTTTTTTCACGATACTGATAAGTTAAAATTTCTGGTGCATATCGCTCTCCATGACAAACCTCACAAACCGTTACAATGTCTTCCATAAAGGACATATCTGTCACAATAACTCCTTTTCCGTGACAACGTGGGCAAGCCCCTTTTGAGTTATAACTAAAATAGGCAGCTGAGATATTATTTGCTTTAGCGAACAGCTGGCGGATGTCATTAAAAACATTTAAATAGGTTAAGGGAGTCGAACGTAAATTAATTCCAATATTTTTCTGTGAAATTGCAACAATATCACGTCCTTGTTCCAGTGCGGTTTGACGTACTGCTTCGCCTAAGGAGCTCTTGCCCGAACCAGCTACACCGCATAGCACCGTTAGCACTCCCAATGGCACTTCGACTGAAACATTCTTTAAATTATGGATTGTTGTATCTTTTAGCGTTATAGTGCCAGTGGGTTTTCGTACTTGTTTCTTTACAGGAAATCGGCTTTGCAAGAGCTGGCTGGTAATCGTTCCGCTTTTAAGAAAATCCTGATAACTGCCGGCAAATTGAATTTCACCACCCGCTTCACCAGCACCAGGACCCATATCGATAATATAATCAGCAGCTTCAATAAGCTGAGGATGATGTTCAACTAGGATAACGGTATTTCCTTTATCTCTTAACATAGTTAAAGCTTGTTTGAAACGATCGATGTCTTTCGGGTGTAATCCAGCACTTGGTTCGTCCAACACATACATAATATCCGTTAAGGAGCTATTAATATATTTGGAAATTTTTATTCGCTGTGCTTCCCCACCAGACAATGTTCCTGTTGAGCGAGCTAAGGTTAAGTAGCTTAACCCAATATCTAACAAAGCAACCAGTCGTTTTTGTAATTCTCGTTGAATATCTACCGCTAAAGGAGCATCAATTTTCTGAACAAACTCCGCTAACTCATCCAAAGACATTAAGACTAGATCAGAAATATTCTTTCCATCAATTAAACAAGTCCTTACCCGATCATTTACTCGTGTACCATGACAAGCTGGACAGGTTTCCACTGTTACAAAACGGTTTAATTGCTTTTGATGTCTTTTCCCTTCATCTTTATTTAATATACTGCGCTGCATTCGCGGAATCAGACCTTCGAATAAAGCGGTATGAGGCCATTCTTTAGGAGGATTCTTTAGCTTAACTTGCGGTGAGTACAAAAATAGCTCCAGTTCTTCTGGTGAATAATCTTTAATTTTTTTATCTAAATCGAACAGCCCGCTGTCAGCATATCTCCTCCAACGCCAAAAGCCATGGTGAAAGGTCGGAAAGTCGATAGCATCCTGATTAAGGGATTGATTAAAATCTACCAATTTATGAATATCAATAGTAGTCGTCGTACCTAAACCATCACATTGTGGACATTTTCCCTCAGGATGATTAAATGAAAAGGTATCGGAATACCCAATAAAAGGTTCCCCCACGCGTGAAAAGAGCAGCCGCAGAAAAGTGTAAATATCTGTGTAAGTTCCTACGGTTGAGCGGGCATTTGCTGACAGTTTTTTTTGGTCAATCACAATTCCCACTGGCAGCTGTTCAATCGACGCAACTTCCGGCCGGCCATATTTAGGTAAATATTGCTGTAAAAAGCTCGGAAAGGTTTCATTTAATTCCCGTCGTGACTCTGCTGCCAAGGTATCAAATACTAAGGATGATTTTCCTGAACCTGATAATCCAGTGACAACCGTTAATTGTTTTTTGGGTATCGCAGTCGAAACATTCTTTAGATTATTTTGTCTTGCATTCTTGATCGTAATCCATTGCTGTTCCATGATTGAACCTCCTTGTTCTTTGCTATGATAAATGGGTCATATATAGTCTAGGACATCCTAGCAAAGAACGCAAAGAAACTAATTTTCGCGGGTATTTATTAAGTAATCGTCACAAACTTTCTATTTAGTTTGACGCATTTTAGTAAAACCTATAGAATAAATAATGATTGCACTTTCAGAGATAAGGAGCGTTCTATGTCTCACATTAAACAATACAAACACTTTATAAATACTAGATTTGGTTTTTTCAGCTTATTGCTATTATTGCTGTGGATAAAAAATATGTTCGGTTATGTAATGGATTTCCATCTTACTTTGCAAAGTCCATTGCAGTTCTTCATATTGCTAATTAATCCAATCAGTGTGTCTATGCTGCTGATAAGTATCGGGCTATTTATTAAACGTACTCGGGTTGCCTATACAGTCTTATTTGGTATTTATTTCTTATTATCCATTTGGCTGTTTTCCAATGCCGTTTATTATCGAGAGTTCACTGATTTTATCACTATCAATACTTTGTTAGGAGCTGGGCAGGTTTCAACCGGACTGGGGGAAAGCGCGGTTCGTTTGTTCAGAATTTATGATGTCTTTTACATTATTGATCTATTTATCCTTCCACTTTTATTATGGAAGAAAAAGATTAAAATGGATAATCGAGTTCCACGATTACGCCAAGCCACGGCCTTAGCAATGGTTTCTTTGCTGATTGGCAGCGGGAATCTCTTCTTAGCTGAAATTGACCGTTCTGGCTTGCTGAGTCGTCAGTTTTCTCGTGAACATTTAGTGAAATATCTGGGGATTAATGCCTTTACCTTTTATGATGGCTATCAAACTTATCAAAATAACCAGGTCCGAGCTGAAGCTAGTCCAACTGATTTAAAAGAAGTTGAAGACTATGTGGCCGATCATCAGGCAGCACCAAATGATCAAATGTATGGGATTGCTAAAGGTAAAAACGTCGTCTACATTCATTTGGAAAGCTTCCAGCAATTTTTAATCGATTATCAATTGACTGATGAAAATGGCGAAGCTCATACTGTAACCCCATTTTTAAATAGCTTGTTTCATGATCAAAGTACTTACAGCTTTGATAACTTTTTCCATCAGGTAAAGGCCGGTAAAACTTCTGATGCAGAAACTCTGCTGGAGAATTCTTTATTTGGTTTAAATCAAGGTGCCTTGTTTACCCAAATGGGTGATAAGAATACGTTTGAAGCTGCACCTAATATACTTCAGCAGACAGCTGGTTATACTTCGGCCGTTTTTCATGGACACTCAGCCAGCTTTTGGAATCGGGATGCTACCTATAAGCATCTAGGTTACGACTATTTCTTTGATTCCAGCTACTATGATATTAATGAAGATAATTCTTTCCAATATGGGATGCACGACAAGCCGTTTTTGAATCAGTCGGTTCAGTATTTAGAACACTTACAGCAGCCTTTTTATGCAAAAATGATTACTGTATCGAACCATTATCCTTATTCCAGTTTTAATAATGAGGAAGATGGATTTCCCTTAGCTAATACTAGTGATTCTACGATTAATGGTTACTTTGCTACAGCAAACTATTTGGATACAGCTTTGCAGGAATTCTTCGATTATATGAAAGCCAGTGGTTTGTACGATAATTCCATTTTTGTTCTTTACGGAGATCACTACGGCATTTCAAATACTCGTAATAGTGAACTGGCTCCTTTATTAGGCAAGTCCTCTGAGGAATGGGGAGATTTTGACAATGCTCAAATGCAGCGTGTCCCATTCATGATTCATATTCCCGGACAAACGAACGGGGGAATTAATCACACGTATGGCGGACAAGTAGATGCTTTGCCAACGTTACTGCATTTACTAGGGATTCCTACTGATGACTACTTAATGCTGGGACAAGATCTTTTTTCTTCAGAGCACCAGCAAGTTGTGGCCTTTAGAGATGGTGACTTTGTAACGCCAGAATATACTTTTTACGGTGGAAAGATTTATGACAATCAAACTGGATTGCCAGTTGATGAGCCGAATCTCGAGCAGCAAAAGCTGTTTACAAAACTAAATCAAGCAGTCGATGAGCAATTGATGACCTCTGATAAAATCAATAACGGCGATTTGCTGCGATTTTATCAAGGAAGCGGCTTGAAATCTATTAATCCACAAGATTTTGACTATCACAACCAGCTGGAACGCCTTTTGCAAATTGAGTCAGACAAAGGTAAAAATTCAACTAGTCTTTATAGTCAAAACAACGAACAAACAACCGTTCCGCTTTATCGGACGGAAACCTATACTGAATACCAAAAATAGTGGGACAGACTCCCACTATTTTTTATTTACATCAAGATAAATTAAGCTAAAATTTTTATTGCCCTACTCTTCCACTACAATTACAGCTAAATCCTCTGACTTTTCTAGTTTAGGATGGTCAGAAGATACATAGCCATCGTAAACCACTACCGAAAATTCTCGTTTCGTTTTTATTGCTAAAGCGATTAGTCTAGCAATGGTTCCTTCCTGCAGATTTCCATTAATGATTAGTTTCTTTCTTGATTTATTTAATAAGCTGGTTAACTTCTCCATCGCTTTCCGAGGGTTCATATGAAAATCCTTGTATGTAATGAACTCGGAAATCTTATTAGGTGTACAGCCTAATAAGATGTGCTTTTCTTCTACTACCTCATTTGATTTATTTTGCCTTTCTAAAAGATAACTCAAAATCCTGTTCATCCTGTTTAGCTCCTTTTGTCCTTTACTTGAAGGTTATTTTGAAATGCTATACCATAGTTATAAACTATCCCTTAAAGGGAAGGTCAAGGAGGAAACAGGTGGATTATAAAAATTTGTTAACGATCGGTAAATTAGCCAAAATATCTGGGGTACATGTGAAAGCCTTACGTTATTATGAAAGCATTGGAATATTGCCGCCAACCTATGTTAATCCAGAAAATGGTTATCGTTATTATTCTCAAGTTCATATTTATTTAGTTGAAACGATTCGTCTTTGTGCCGAATTGAGTATTCCTTTAAAGGAATTGAAAAAATATATTTCTGAAGAGAGCTTCGTTATTTCTATGCCCGATATCATTGAGATTGGAATTCAGCTAGCTAATCAAAAAATGCGCCAGTTTCAGGATAATTTAGCATTTTTAGAGAAAATAAAGCTAGAAATCCAGCGCTCCGATCGCTTATTTGAAGCTGATGAAGCCCAAACAATTACTATTCCTGAAACAGACTATTGGTTAGTCCCCTTTAGAGAAACCTTTGATAGTGACAGCTATGAGTATCATCAACTGTTAAATGAAACTTATGTTGAAGTGTTATCTTTAGGGCTGCGACCCGTCTATGAAATGGGCACAATGTTAAGATATTCAGGAGAACACTATCAGTCATTTCTTTTTCTGACTTTAGAAAAAAATCAGCGAAACTATTCTTATGATCGTACTTTTACAATGCCTAAGACTACTTATGTTTCAAAGCTGACAGAAACAAATACTTCTGATTTAGTTGAGAGACTATTTCCCGAGCTCTCTGACAAAGATTATGACAAGGTTGTTTTTAAATTGGATATTTTAACAAGCCAATTTAATGCTCATTCTCCTTTGTTTGAAGCTCGTTGTTCCTTACCAGCTGATTATTCATCTTAAGCCTATTACACGCACGAGCTTTATAATAAATAAAAATCGTACACTTTTAAGGCGGACGTAAAATCACAAATGTAGATGATCGTAGTGGGAAAACTCATAGCAGATTAGCTGTAGACGGTGGAATTGCTTGTTCGAACGAGGCTATCATTACGGCGATTTTTATCATGGAGATCCCTTTACCATAAAAAAATGACTAAAAAAGCTGCTCCGGTCTCTAAAATACCGGAGCAGCTTTTTCTCTATGCTACACTAATTGGAGCTGGTACAGGTTTTTCACCATCGTTGATGAAGTATACTTGATACCAGGTTAAGAAAGTATAGATCGTCCAAATTTTACGACGACCATCGGCTTTCCCTTCGAAATTATCATCCAACAGCTTCAAGATTTTTTCTTGATCAAAGAATTCTTTGACAAATTCCTGTTCGAACAGATTGCGAATAATCTTGTAATATTTTTCTTCCCTCAGCCAATCCTTGATTGGTACTGGAAAACCTAATTTTTCACGATTGTACCATTCTTCAGGCAAGTGACGAGCGGCTGCTTGACGAAATGCGTATTTCGTATTTTCTGCATTAATCAGATATTTGGTAGGTACTTGCTCAGAAACCTTCATTAGTTCTTTATCTAACAATGGAACTCGGACCTCCAATGAACTAGCCATTGAAAGCTTGTCCGCTTTTAGCAAAATATCTTTTGGCATCCATTGGTGCATATCTAAATACTGCATTTTTTTAATTTCAGACATGTCTTGCACTTGATCATAATGTACCTGAACAATGTCCTTAACGCTTGGACTCGACTGATAAGTTGGTTGTAGATACTCCACAGCTTCTTCTTCTTCAAATACTTTGGCTTGGCCAATAAAGAAATCTTCAGCAGGTGCTAAAGAAGTATACAGATGCAAGGCACCACGGAAAGTTTTTCCTTTTAGACCGCGACCAATTTTGTAACGCATGCCCTTAGGTAGTTTTTTCAGGCCTTCTGCCACTACTTTTACCATTTTAGAATTTGTATTCATTCCATATGCTTGGTAGCCGGCAAATAGTTCATCGGCCCCTTCCCCGCTTAATGCTACTCGTACATCACGACTAGCTAATTCAGCCAAGAAATATAATGGTACACAGGAAGGATTAGAATCTGGTTCATCTAAATGATATTGAATCAATGGGAAATAATCAAAGGCTTCATCGCCTGTAACCACCCGTGATGTATTGTTCAGGTTGATTAATTCTGCCAATTTCTTCGCCTCAACCGATTCATTATAGGTCTTATCCCCAAATCCGATGGAATAAGAATGTTCCGGACGCAGCACAGCAGTTACGTAACTAGAATCCACTCCAGAGGAAAGGAAAGAGCCGACTTCAACATCAGCGATTCGGTGAGCTTCCACTGAAGAAACCACCGTTTTATCAATTAAATCAACCGTTTCGTCTAAGGTTAAATCAGTTTCCTTTTCATCCACATCCCAATATTGCTCAATCTTCAGCTCGCCATCTTTATAAGTAAAATAGTGTCCCTCTTTGATGCGGTACACGTTTTTAAAGAAGGTTTCGTCCAAGGCCGAATATTGGAAAGTCATGTAAGGCTTCAAAGCTTCTTTATTCAATTCCTTCACGAAATTTGGATGCTTCAAAAAGCTCTTGATTTCTGAACCGTACATAAAAGTACCGTTCATTTGTGCATAGTACAATGGCTTAATCCCAAAATGATCTCGTGCACCAAACAATTCTTGCTTTTCCGTATCCCAAATAACAAATGCAAACATCCCGCGAATTTTTTGCAGCAGTTCAACACCATACTCTTCATACCCATGCAGCAACACTTCAGTATCAGCATGAGTTCTGAAAATATGACCCTTTGCAATTAGATCTTCACGAATGGATTGGTAGTTATAAATTTCACCATTAAATGTGATGATTTTTGTTTCATCTTCGTTATAGATCGGCTGTGAGCCGCCTTCTAAGTCAATGATACTTAACCGACGAAAGCCCAATGCCACTCCTTCATCAATAAATTGACCAGAGCTGTTTGGCCCACGGTGAACAATGGTATCCATCATTTCTTTGATGACTTGCTCTTTTTGTGTTGTATTTGAACGATCAACGAATCCTACAATTCCGCACACACTGTCTACCCTCTTTCAAATAACCTCAGATACACATAGGTATCAACTTTCAAAGTATATCATAGGATATCGCGACTTTCACGACTTGCGCAGTTTTTCCCGGAATTTTATCAAAAAATCTTAATTTTTTACAAAGGGTGAAAAGTAACTGGTAGGCACATTTTCTTTGACTGTCTCATAGTGTGATTATTTACCGATACCTAATTTATTGATCAAAGCCATATTATTTGCGGAATGCTTTATCAAAGCCACTAACTTATATGCTTTTTTTGACCTTGTTATGAGCAATAAAAAATTCATTTAACTATTTGCAAAAAAATACCCGAAGAACATTTAACTAAACCATCCTACTAGGCTGGAATAATTAGTTGTTCTTCGAGCAGATAAGCGAATTTTATTTTAGAGCTAATGATACCAAAAATGGATAGGCACCGAAAAATTCTATTAAGGATTTATTACTGTTAGCTGTATTTAAAGTTAGCCGTGTGGTATTTTGTTCTTCATTCTGAATCAGCTCAACCTTGTGTTCATTTTCCAACTTAACTAAATAGTGATCATCTTCAATTTTCTTAAAATCATATTTAGGATTATTCATGGTAGTAATAAATATATCATCTAAGGTATCAGCACTCACTAAATGCGGTAAGTTAAAGGACAAGTCTAATGGTCGGCTATTGTCTAACAAATTGTCATCCAATGTAAACCCTAAGCTCTTCATATGAGCGAATACAATGTTCATCTCATAACTTAATAATGAGTTTTGTCCACTTGTATAAATATGATGCTGGTAGCAATCTGCCAATAATGTCAAAACAGCATCATTTAATACAACCACTTTCATTGTTTCAGGATAAACGGTCATTAAATGAATCTTCTCTGTGCGGATTTTCCCATCAGAAGTAGGCATCATTAAATTAAAAGTGATTTCTTTGTCATTGATTAGCCGGTAAGAAAGTGTGAAATGCTTGGTTTCCCAAGTAGAAAAATCATTACTGGAAAGCTGCAGCTCGTGAGTTTCCAAAGGCTTCAGCAATTCAAAAGTAAAATATTCTAACAGAGCGCTTTTAGCAATAGCAGACACTTCATATTCTCGGTTTAAGAACACATCCCGAAAATCATTCAGCAAAGTTGGAAAATCGGATTCCATTAATTTCTTGCGGAATTTTAAGTCAGCTAATTCCTTCTCAGCATCTTGGATCAAATTTAACAGGTCTTGATAATTATTCTCCCGATTATCGTAATAGGAAAGTACCGAACGACTAAGCGGTTTTTCTTGGACAGGCAGTTCTTCAGCAGACTCGGAATTAAAATCTGCTTCATCTGTGTGCAAAATCTCTTTTTCTTTAATCGTTAACTCTTCATTTTCTTCAGGTTCCACCAAGGTGTCATATAGTTCACTTACCCGTGTTTTCTTTTCATCTGTCATTTACTTGTCCTCCTTGTTTAAAAACACTTGGACAAATTGCTGCAGCTGTTTTTCCATCTCTTCCAATGAACCAAAGCGTTTGTTAATTATCCGTAATTCCTTTAAGGCAATTGCTTGCTCCAAGGCAAGAGCTTTTTTTCTCTGAGCTAGCTCAATCTTTTGCGACTCACGAGATACTTCGCTGCTGACAAAAGGAAGCCATTTGCGGTGTTCCTCTTGAAGTCCTAAAATTTTGCGATTCAATTGATCGATTTCATCATCAATTTTCTTACGGTTTAACAGACCCTTGGATTCCTCCAACTCAGCCTTTTGGTGTTCTTGTTGTTGGATTTGCAGCTCCAGTTCATCAATCTCTGAACGAGCAGCAATTATTTTGGCATCAAAATCATTTTCCTGCTCCTGTAATGCGACAATTTCGTCCCGGTAAGTTCCCTCTTCAGCTTTTTTCCACTGTTCTTTCACCTCAGGCAAAATCATTACAGAAGGTTGTGTCGCATCCAGCTGGATCACCGCACGGTCTCGATAATAGCTGCCTAATTGATAGTTTAGCAATACTGGAGTTACTTGTTCCCGTAATTGCATGAAAGGATACGTCCGTATAAACTCTCTGTCCAGCTTACTGATAAAGTAATTGTCCATCTCATGATTTTTGTTACTAGACTGTTGAATTGATACCGGTAATTCATTCCAGTAAATTTGATAAACGCTTCCCATGTCTTCTCTTTCCATGGCTTCTTCGAGACGTTGCAGCTGTGACATTAAGTCTCCTAGTACAACTGAAGCTGATTCCTTGACTGAATCAAAGGATGTTTCAGGCTGATTTTCTGGCGTCTCCATTTGATCGCCTCCTTATGCAGGTTTATAATCTCATAGTACCATTTTTTTATGCAAAAAAGTGATTTCATGACTTAAAAGGCCCAAAAAGAGCGTTGACCTGACGATCAACGCTTCTATCTTTGCTGTCACTAAATTATATTAATAAAATGCAAACAATTAATCAATTAATTCCCAAGGTTGCCAAAGAAATCTTTGATCGATTGCCATAGGTTAGCAAAAAAGCCTTGATTATCCTCCAATGTTCCCTTCAAAGAATCACCAAATTTTCCTAACTGATCCGACAGACTATTAACAGTGTCTTTAAAATCACTACTGATTTTATCCAACTGCTCAATAGACTCTTTATCTAATACACCATCAGTAGTTTGGTATTGTTCAGCTAAAGAAACCAATTTATTGATGTCATCTTGGCTAATATATTGAGAGAGATTATTTTTTTCCAAGGCTTCATTAACAATTTTTTGAACATCCTCTTTAGTAGCTAATTCACCTTGTTTTTCTTTAAGATCTGCTAAATCCTTTTTGATATCAACTAAGGTTTGATTCAATTGAGCTTTATAGGCTTCGTCAGCTTTTTCTTTATCGCTGGCTGAAAGATCTTGCTGCTGTTTGTTCTCATTCGCACTGTTTACAATCGATTGAGAAACTTCATTAGTAGTATCCAATTCTGTTTGAGCTAACTGGGCACGAGCTGGGTCAACCTTTTCGCCATTTGACTCAAAAGCTTTATAGACACCCGTCAGTGCACTTTCACCTGTTACTTTAACAACACTGGCTACCTTTATTGTAGCATCAGAAATACCAGCAGTAACCAAAGGATTTTTGTATTGATCAGCAGTAATTTGAGTAATATTTTCTGGCGTTAAAATTTTTACATTTATTCCTTTGCCCGGATCTTCTCGATTAACTACAACGGAACTCAGCATGACACTGTCATCGCCACTGCCATAGCCTAAGTATTTAACTAAATCCGCTCCTGTTGCTTGTTCAGTTTTAACGCTATCCTGATTAATACCTAATACATTCATAGTTTCATTCAGTTGCTGCTGACTTAATCCAGCCCCCGCGACAAAAGTTGGTTTGCCCCAACGTTCATTAATTACTGTTTCAGAGTTTGAACTAGTAGCATGAGCTGTTGCAGCTGCTTGAAAACTACCCACTCCCAATGACAATGTTAAGCTGGCTAAAATTATATATTTGTGTAATTTCATTTGTTTAGTCCTCCTATTGCTTCTCTGGCTTTATTTTAGCTGATTCCTGTTTTTCTAGCTAAAATAGCGCTGGGATTTAAGTAATTATTTACCAACCTAAAAGTAATTTAACAAAAAAATCGGACCAAGGTTGGATGTTTTTCTTTAGTTTTCCTCAAATCCACAAAAATTCAGCAATCATTTTATCTATTTCGGGATTTTCATGTAGCATAAAATGAAAAGCTGTTAATGGTGACCCATCAATAATTCTAAATTGGTAACTTTCAACATAGGATTTTACAACGGGTTCAATGGCTTTAACCTCGGTTTCCTTCACCAGTCCATCAGTGGGATGCCCCCAAATATTTCCAGCTATTGCTAAAACCTGTAAATCTCTGGGCAATTTTTCTCCCGAAGCTAAATAGCTTGAACTGGGATGCAGCGGAAAATCTCCGCCAATACTAATTAATTTTTCTGGTTTAGGAATCGTAGGATCATTAGGATATGCTGTTAAAATCGCTACACTCATAGGTCCTCCTGTCGAATGGCCAACTAAATTCATTCTATCAAAGCCCTGTGTCTTTAGATATTGTAGATACGGATAAATCTGTTCTACCTCTTTTTTTGGTTTACGACTATCTTCAAATAATAGCTGCACCATGGAATTATCGCCAAAGCCGTGCTGCTTTTGCTGCATGAATTTTCCATCTGCTTTGATATAAGTACGCTCACTGAAAGTGCCTAAATTGTAACGATCCAGTCGCGAGACTACTCCTCCAAATGAAGTACGATTTCCACCATATCCCGGCACAAATAAAGTAACGGTTTTTGCATGTGGTTCTACTTTTACTTCATTCAATAGTTGTTCTCTTTGTCGAAACCAGATAAAAAAAATACTGATTAAACTAATTATGATTGCTAAAAAAAAGACAAGCACTTTTTTCCACCTCTTCATGGATGTCACCTCATTGCTTAGTTTACCATGAAATGAATAAAAAGCCTTTTTTCACAGCTTCTTTCAAAACACAAAAATAAGGCTAGAACATTACGTCCTAGCCTTATGATTACAACTCTTTTGTTGTGAAATGAATTTTCCCATCGCTGTCTCTTGATAAAATCGTTATTTCTTTCAAGTAAGGAAAGGTTAATTCAGGAAGCTTTGGGTCTTCCAACATTTTTTCATATCCTTCAAAAATGTCGTGCATATACTGCTTATAGGCTTTTTTCTTTTTTTGTCGCTTGTTCAAGTTCTTGCACCGTCCTTCTGAAATATATTACCAATCTTTGCTAGTTGGAACAAGTGCTTATTGATAAGTCGACTGAAGATAAGTCAATAATTCTTTAGAAAGCTCAGTAGCTGATTGACCATCTGCTCGGTTTTCTAGAAATTCTAATACCGAGTAGCCTTGATTCTGGGCATCAAAGGCATACAAGAAGCTGTTCTCCTGACCCTTTTCATCTTGCTTTTCTTTGATTTCGGCTGTTCCAGTTTTTGCTGCTAATGGAATATTCAAACTTTGCAGACTGTTAGCCGTTCCATTTGGATCACTTACGACCGCTTGTAAATCTTGATTAAGTGTTTCAACCGTAGCAGCTGAAACGACATCCGTTTTTGTTTTGGTTTCAGCACTGGCCAACAATTTAGGATAAACTAAAGTACCGTTATTAGGAAATACTGAATATGTCGCAATTTGCTGAATAGGATTTAATAGTAATTGTCCTTGACCATAACCAGTATCTGCTAATAATACTTCAGAACCAAAGGAATCCTTATTAGAAATTTGTGCTGGATCCATCGCAATTGGTAAGTCTAATTTTTCACCAAAGATAAATTTATTCAAACCCTCTCTGAAGGTCTTCTCACCCATTTGCAAGGTTTCCTGAGCCATATAAATGTTGTCTGAATATACTAATGCCGTTCGTAAATTGACTGGTGATACATCACTTACTCGAGTAACTTGATAACCACCCCAAGAGCTGTCTTTTTGCCATTTTAATCCGTTAATTGCTAACTCTTCATTGGGATCAAGTGTACCGGAGTCTAAACCGACTGCAGCAGTGACCATTTTAAATGTAGAGCCTGGTGCGTATCCAGTAGCAAAACGGCTCATAAACGGTAAGTTTTTATCATTATTGTAGGCATCATAATCGGCTTGACTAATTCCATTGGTCATTTTATTTGGATCAAAGCTAGGTGAGCTGACTACAGCCAATAAATCACCGGTTTTAGGTGCCGTGGCTACACTGGACCCAGGTTGCCCTTGTAAAGAATCGTAAGCAATTTGTTGTGCTTTAGCATCAATTGTTAACTTGATATTTTCACCGTCAGTTTTTTTAACTTCCTGCAGCACTTTTTTCTGAGAATCATCTTTATCAACGATAGCTAGCAGTCCGCCATCCTGTCCCCGCAATTGTTTGTCTAAAGCGCGTTCTAGTCCGGTTCGACCAATTAAGCTTTCAGCAGCCAGCTGATCATTTTTTTCCAAATCCTCGGCCGTTACCTTGCCGACATAACCAATTAATTGTGCAGCGGCTTCACCTAAAGGATATGTTCGCCCAGTAGCTTGATGAACCTCTGCTCCTGCTGGGACATTCTCTGGCATTTCGCTTACCGTTTTTAATGGGACAAAAAAGTCATCTTGAACCCAGCCTTGTTCTAAAGCACTGTTGATTGCATCAGAGGTAGAACCAGTTGCCTCAGCAATAGCTGCAATTTTTTGAGATCGTTCATCGCCAGTTCCTAACTGGTTAGGGATTACCCCAATTTGATAAACGGTTCCGTTAACCGCTAATCCTTGTTCATTACGATCTAGAATTTCTCCACGAATAGCTGATGAAGCTTGATAACTGATTTTATCAGTTGCACTCATTTCAGGAAAAATCAGATTAGGCTGCCAATTTATTTTCTGATTTCCTTCAGCTAATGTTCCTTCATATTTTTGGTTGTCCAATTTACCTAAACCAGTGGTTAAAGCCAATTTGTAGCTGAATTTATACCCATTGTCTGCTTTCTCTACTTGAATATCGCTAGCTTTGATATTTGAAGCATTAATACCTGTGAAAATGTTCTGGTATTTCTCCTGCACGCTGTCTTTAGTAAACCCGTTTTCTTTAATCGACGCATCGGTCAAATAGTTGGGAATCTCGTTGTATTTACCTTTTGAAATTGCGGCAATAAAATTTTTAACTGTTTGTTCTCCTGCTTTTTTTTGCTGATTGGCATGATAAACAGTGTAGCCGCCAAATCCTGCAACAGCTAGCAAAACGACTGCTCCAATAATAATCAAAGGCAGCTTGCTGCTCTTTTTATTTTTTTGACTTCTTTGCATAGACAATTAGTCCTTTCCGTTAACAATAATAGTTTATTCGTAAATCGCTTTTTCTTTCAAAATTCGCAAAGTCTCACTGGCGGCAGTTTTTCCAGAAACTTTTTCTCCCTGCAAATGGCAAGCAAAATAATATGTATTTTCGCTTGTTTCAATCCATCCGACAAACCAGCCGCGATTTTCTTGGTTCTGTTTTTTTCCCGTTCCGGTTTTCCCATAGAGAGTGTAATTAGTGCCTGATTCCAATTTTAATGCTTCTTTCATGAACTGAACATCGGAAGTTGAAAATTCCAACTCATCATTAAACAGCTTGTTAAGGAGCTGCACTTGTTCAACTGCTGCTATTTTTAAGGAGGATTCCAGCCAGTAATTGTCAACTGAGCCTAATAAATTTGCGTTGCCATAATGAATAGTCGAAAAATTTTTGGTTAATTCGGCTTTACCTAATTGAGCATCTAACTGTTGAAAATACCAATTAGTCGAGTTGGTCAAGGCAGCTTTTAGGCCTTGGCTGGTATTCCAAGCCTGAAAAGGATACACCGTTCCATCCCAGGTTAGTTGGTTTTGCTCTGGCCTGATTATACCTTTTTTTAATCCGAACAATCCACTCCATAATTTATAGGTACTGTCAGGTGAAAATCTTTGATAAGCAGCGGACTCATTGTAAATGGAATACTGATTCACTGCTTCATCGTATAACACGAAGGAATTTTGACTATTTGCTGTGAAGGTTGCATCAGATACACTTTCAAGAATGTCGGATGCTGGCAAAGGAGGTGCATTTTGACTACCTTCACTTTGCGGAATAGCTACTAAAAAACCGCTAATGATTAGCAAAATTGTTAGAAATTGAAGGTGCAAATGGCCTTTTTTCGGTTGGTAGCTTGCAATTAATCGAATTCGCTCAGCTAAGGATTTTTTATTCGTAGAAAAACCTGCTAACTGGTTATTCGTTCTATGAATAATACTGCTGAGTAACACTTGACCATAATTCATAATTTCTGATTCTTCTAAATGAGACAGCACAAGAGAATCACAGGCAACCTCACGATCCTTCTCAGCCAGACTTGCCAGCCAGTATACGAGAGGATTGTACCAAAAAAGTACTGTAAACATTAAAAGTAGCGTTTGTTGATATAGGTCTTTATTTTTGTGATGTCCTAGCTCATGCATAAAAATTAGGCTTAGGTGATCCTCAGTGATAGTTTCACTGTAACAGTCAGGAAGTAAAATAATTGGATGAAGCAAACCGCTGGTAGCAGGCGTTTTAATTTTTTTTGATTCTATCACTGTAACTTTTATCTGAGTATTTAACCTTGTTTGCGCTCTGGCTAAACTGCGTTGGACTTTAAGGCTTTCTAACACCTGTCCTTCCTTTATCCAGGAGTGTAATTTGTATAAAGAAAATAAGAGAATCAATCCTCTAATGATAATTCCAGCAATCCAGATCATCAGTATTCCTTTAGCATAATTTTCTACAGATGCTCCTGCACTTAACGAATAATCATTAAGCCAATGGCTGTTCGATGGTGTCAAGGTGCCAATCAATTCAGGTTTTATTTCATCTACCCACTCATTTTGAAAAAGACGAACCATAGGCAAATTATAATGCAAATAGGTCTTTAAATTAGCTAAAGGCTGATGAGGAATAAAGAAGAAGACGCTTAGAAATGGCAGATACCAGAAAATACCTCTTAGTTTCGGGTTCAAGCGGTTTCCGATTGTTTTTCTCAGCAACAACAAAGACACGAAATAAAGAATCACTGATACATTATTAAACAAAAATTGCTCAATTGTCGGTAGAGCCATCTTGATTATTCCTTTCCATGAGTAAAGCTTGCAGCCTCTCGATTTCTTTTGGGTCTACAGCTTCCTCTTTCACAAAATTCATCACCAAATCACTTACCCTGCCATCAAAGAACTTTTGGATAAATTTCTTACTCTCCTGTTTTACAAAACGTTCTCTTGGAACTTGCGCACTGTAAATATACATGCGTCCGCATTTTATGTGAGTAATGATCTCTTTTTGCTCTAAGCGAGTCAGTAATGTCCGAATGGTATTAGGATTCCAGCCTTCAGACTGTTCCAATTGTTGATTAATCTCTTTGGAACTTATGGTATCCCGGCCCCAAACTACTTCCATAACCTTCAGCTCGGATTCAGTAATATTAATTTCTTCTTTCATCGTCTTCCTCCGTTTAAACTACACTTGTAGTTTAAATGAGTTTGCTGAGCCTGTCAAAACAAATTAAAAAATAAGCCTCTGTCTTAAGTAAAAGCTAAAAACAGAGGCTTATCAAGCTATACGCTGGTTCTTTGAAGAGTAGTTAACAGCATACTGTTAAAAAGGTAAGCAGATAACTAGAAAGAAAGATAATAGGACAGCCGACAGCAGAGCGAATTTTGCTGCATAAGGTAATGCCATCCATACCAGGCATCGAAACATCCAGCAAAATTAGATCAGGCTTAACTGAAAGACTAGCTTCTGCTTGTTGAGCATTTTCTGCCGTGTATACCAAGTACTCAGACAACTCAAAAAAATCCTTTAGCGTGTCTAACAGCTCTTTTTCATCATCTACAATTAGTAAACTTTTCATCATTGTTTGTTTTTCTTCACCTAAAATAGTTTAGAAGCCCACTGGTTCCAAAATCAAAAAGATCGTAATTCTTTCAGCGTCCCACGATCTTCGGGTCACAGCAATAGTATTGCAAATACATTCTTCGTTTAAGCAATCACCGCAAATTCCTTTTTTTATGCATGGAGTATGCTCCAAACCAATTCGATGAGCATTTAATGGTGCTGTCTTCTTCCTAACCATAGAAATGGTAGTATCTAGATCTCCATAAACTTTATTAATCCCTACAAAAGCAAAAACCTTATCCGGTCCGTAGGTAATAGCGGCTACTCGATTACCTACATTATCCACGTTAACCAACTGTCCATCTTCAGAAATACCATTTATACTGGTCAAAAAAACATCTGCTGTTAAAGCTCGCTTCATCAATTGATGTCTTTCAGAAAGGCTCTCTGCTTTTTCCCGATCAATAATCGATTGTCCTCGAGCATATAGATCCTCGATAATGCCCGATTCAACTAGTGTATTTGAACCTCCAAAAGAAACGGTCGCCTTAGGATCAATACGCTTTATTGCCTTTTTCTTAGCATCTTCCAACGAATCACATAGAATAACTTGAAAATTTCTGCGTTTCAATTTCTTACTTAATGTTTCTCCAGCTGTTTTATAATAATGCTGACGAACTTCCTGCATTTTTTTCGTCCTCTTTTCTTCTTTTCTTTTATTCTCCTGTATTTTTCTTGGATTGGCAATACTTGATTTACTTTATTACTTGTTTCTAGCTGAATTAGCTGTTTTTCTTTATACTTAAAGAAAAAAGAAGGAGGAGAAAGGATGAACCATTGTTACCTATTTATCGGTCCTAGTGGCTCAGGGAAAACAACTTTAGCTGCCAGCAGCTTTAAACCTGAACAAAAAATTATTTCCTATACTACTCGTCCTAAACGTAGCGGCGAAAAAGATAATGTAGATTATCACTTTGTACCAAGAGCTGTTTTCGAAGAAATGATTCAACAGAACGCTTTTGCCGAATATGATTATTATGATCATCAATATTATGGTATTGCTATGGCTAGTATTAAACAGGCCTTGGAAAAAGGAGATTGCTATGACCCAATTACTATGCCGGGCTTTTGGAATTTACGGAAAACTTTTGGTTCAACTGTCGTTCCAGTGCTAATTGATGTTTCAAAGGAAACGATTCATCAACGATTAAAAAAACGCCAAGCTTCCTCAGAGGAAATCACTCGACGCTTAAAATTATTTTCAAAAGAGCAAGAACAATATCCCGAATTAGAAAAATTGCCTGATTTAATAAAAATAGATGGCGAACAACCTTTAAAAGCCATGATTCAGCAGCTGAAAGCGAACCTTCGCTAGCCGAATCATGGCTTTTTATTTACTAACTAATAATTGGAAAGCTTTTCGCTCGCCATTTTTGAAAGGAAAATGGATCATGCCACAATATGTGAATCCTAGCTTATCAATTAGACGCAGCATTGGTTGATTCGCAGGATATGTATCAATTCGAATATCACGATAGCCCAAACTTTTCGATTGCTCAATGGCTTTTTCTAACAAAATTTTACCTAAACCCTTGCTTCGTGTTTTCTGGCTTACAGCAACTCGATGAATTGAAACATAGTCTTGATCACCTTGCCATTGCCCATCAATTGCTTCATAAACAGGATCTACGCCGCCCACTAAAGCCACGGTTCCTATCACTGCTTCATTTTGAACCAAAACATAGCTATAATCTTTAGCCATGTCTTTTAGGATAGCGGCCTCATCTGGACCATGACCATCCTGCCATTGAGGAGATCCCTGCTCCTTTAAATAGTTTCTAGCCTCTTCAAAGATCAGCAGCATTTCCGGAATGTCTGCTTTAACTGTTTTTCGCAGCGTAATAGTCTCTTCCAGTTTGTCGCCAGCTCTTTGTTCTTCGCCAAAGGAAAGAATTTCTTCTGCATCCTTTTTCCCTAGTAATCCACCTATTACTTCTCCAGCCTGCTTAGCCATCCGGGTAATATAATCCTTATCTTCATACCCCATATTTACGCCATCCCCTTCATCCAATGGTCTCCATGTTCAAAATAACTGCTTAGCAGCTCTAAATGATGAGCCAATGACCATTTCTTAATTGTCCCTAAGCCCGGAAATTTACCATTTTTTTCATAACTTAACAACTGCTGAAGTCCCAATGTCAAAAGCAATTGATCTTGATTTCTATGATACCAACTGCTTAGCTTATCTAATGCCTCACAGAACTTCAACCCTTGATCCTTTGCTGAATCATTTGTTTCTGAAACAAAGTGTTTCACCCGTAAGTTTAAATACGCATCAAAATAAGTAATGTGAATCGCAATTGCGCGACTTGGACCACCTTTATCAAAGTAGTGGCTGCCTTCAATTGTATAGTCACTGTAGCCGGCAAAGCCATCCTCTAAATAGTATAAATGATTATCAGTGAAAAAGTCATCTTCTTTTACGGCATAATCGACAATATGTCTACGAGGCTGGAAAGCTTCCTGTAACAGAATACGTTCTTCAGCTGGCAAAATTCGAAAACGCCCTTGATCAGGGATGACCATTTGGGCATTCTTTTCCATTAGATAGTGAAGATGCTGCAAAGAGCGTGGAGAACGTTCATTGAATAAGAGTAGATCAGCGCTTTCTATTTTATCATCAGTTGTCACAATTCGAGCTGTTTTAACTGAAGAGTCCTCTGACAACGTCCATAAATGCTTTTTATCATTGAACAGTTTGAAGGTTCCAACCTGTGGATTTTCAACTATGTAAAGTGGGAGATTCGTTCGATCAAAGGCTTCCACTGTTTTTTTTAGGGTAGCAGAATCTCTAACGGGTTCAATAATCGGGATAATCGATGGAGACCAGCGTTTTTCCTTAATTAATGTGGTCAAAGCTAATAAATCAAATTGTTTTCCTCTTAAATATGGATAATACATATACTCACTCCAAAGGTTCAGTTGGCCGACGAACCTGCCGCTGCCGTTTTAAAAAATCGTAATCCTGCTGCAACGCTGCTAACTCCTCTTCTAAGCTGGCAACCCGTTCGTTTTGAACATCGTCAACAAATCGTTGGTAATAATTTCCTTCACTTAGATGATCTTTTTCTAAACTTCGCTTACGTAATTCCTTGTACAATTGACTTGTTGAGAAAAATGATGTGCCATAATCCATGCGTTTGGCCTTTTGAACCTCTCGGAACATGGAGGACATAAAGCGCTGAGTTAAGGCTAATTCTGCCACCTTCAGCTCCTGTCTCACAGGCCTTTTGACAATAATAAAGGTTCCTTTCGCCCACATTTCTTCTTCTAGATTATCATAAGGCCGATAAACCAATACCCCAATTTCTGCTGGGATTTCCTCCTTCACTGCATCATATAAAGCTTGGGGCAGCACAAAATAATTGTAATGACCAATAAAAGACAACTTTGCCTTTGATCTAAAATCAGCTTTCGTTACCTTTAGCTCATAGCAGCGCCATTCGAAGCTCTCTTCTTTAAAAAAACAGGCTAAAGTGTCTACAATCCCTTGCTCTTCGGGCATAGATACTTCTTCTACCACTAGAGCTCCCAAGTCCATACAATAATAATATAAGGCTTTCTCGATATCTTGCGTTAATTCTGTTTTCATTTCATCACCATGGGAACGTATTTTCGTATACTTTAGCACAATCAGCATAAAAAAAACAGAGGAATCCCTCTGTTTTAAATGAAATATTCTAAATCACTAGCGGGCGTCGGATAAGCAAAGATAAAATCAGCCAACTCTTCATGGCTAACCTTTTTCTCTAAAATCAGGTTAAAATAGTTAATTAACTCATCCGCCAATTCACTAAAGCAAGTAATAGCTACTATTTTTTTCTGATCATCATACACAAGTTTAATCTTAGCTTCTTGATCATTAATACGGAAGTAAGTAAACCAACTGCCTAGTTCCATGGTTTCACTATGGTATTTTTCAGGATGTTCACTTAATTCTTTTTCACTTAAACCAATTCTTGCTAATTTCTGATCACCAAAAACAAGTGAAGGGATCAATGGATAATGAATCGGCTCTGTTTCTCCATTCATCGCATTTACTACATAAGAAGCTTCAAATCCTGAAACTGGAGTCAACTTAGGATACGCTTTTTCCAATACATCGCCACAAGCAAAAATGTGCGATTGATTTGTTCGTAAATGCTCGTCAACAGGAATCCCTCTTTTTGAATAAGTCACTCCTGCTTTATCCAGTTTTAATGTTTCAATATTTGGAACTCTTCCAGCAGCAGCTACTACCATATCCGTAATTAATTCAAAATTGTCTGCAGATAAACGATAGCCAGGATCAAGAGGTTCTACTTTAGCAACATCAACATTGAAATGAAAGGTAATTCCCTTATTTTTTAAATGATCAGTTAAGTTCATTGCTAATTCTTTATCGAAGCCTTTTAACGGTTGATCATTGTGTTGAATTACATGAACCTCCGCTCCAGCAGCGTTGGCAATTGTAGCCAATTCAAAGGCAATGTAGCCAGCTCCAATGAATGCAATACGTTCTGGTAAATTATCTAGATTTAGGAAGTCCGTACTTGTTTGCAAGTATTCCTGTCCTTCAATTGGTAAAATAGCCGGACGTTGACCCGTAGCAATTAGGAATTGTTTTGCTGATAATCGTTCATCTGCCACTTCAATCGTGTGGGCATCAATAAATTCCGCCTGTCCTTCAAAGGTGTCGATTTCTGCATCTTCAAAGCCCTTTTTGGTGTTGCTAGGTACAGATTCGGTATAAGAACGTTTGAACTTCATCAGTTCTTCCCAGTGAATCTCCGGAGAAGTATTAAACCCTTTACCATTCAATTTTTCAACACGAGCTTTTGCTTCAACAGCACTCATCAAGATCTTTTTAGGGTCGCAGCCGCGGTTGGGACACGTTCCGCCCCAAAGATCTGCTTCAATCACTGCAACGGATTTGTTTTGTTCTTTTAAATCATAGGCCGCTGCGATTCCGCCAGGTCCGCCGCCGATAACGATGGCATCATAATTTTTCATTTTACATCCTCCTCTAATATTAACGAGTTGGTTTTCCAAAGAAAAATCAGCTCTATTTTTTATACTGTCTTACTTTAAAAATCGTTAGATAGCCTTCAATCAGCTTAAGAAACGGAAAATATCAGCTCGAGTAACTTCAGCAATTACTTTCTGTTGTTCATCTTCGATATAAATTTTTTCGTGATCAGCAAATGCTTCAAAGGCTTGGCTAATATTCGTTTTAAGCCCTAAGACTGGAATGTCTTCTTCTGGAGTTATCACTGCTTGATGGTAACCAGCCTTAAAAACAGTTTCCAAGGTTTGTTCATGAAGTTCATCAGTAGCTTCATCAAAGAATGCTTTAACAAATGCATCTTTGGGTTGGCTCTGAATCATTTCAGGAGTGTCGCATTGAATTAATTTACCTTCATGCATCACTGCAATTCGATCACCTAATTTCAAAGCTTCCTTCATGTTATGGGTAACAAAAACAATCGTATTCCCTAACTTCTTATGAAGCTCTAAAACCAAATCCTGCAAACTTGTTCTTGAAATAGGATCTAGAGCACTAAAAGGCTCATCCATCAAAATGACATCAGGCTCTGCAGCTAATGCTCGTAAAATTCCAATACGTTGGCTTTGCCCACCGGATAATTCAGCCGGCATACGTGTGCGGAAGGTTTGAGGATCTAAATCAACTTCTTTTAACAATTCATCTGCACGCTGATTTCGTCGTTTTTTATCCCAGCCTAACATCTCAGGAATGACATCAATATTTTCTTTAACTGTCATTGTTGGGAAAAGAGCAATTTGTTGTAAAACATAGCCAATCTGCCAACGCAGCTTGTGGATGTCATATTCCTTGATACGCTGATTTTTATAATAGACATCCCCTTCACTTGGTTCAACTAAGCCATTAATCATCTTAAGAGAAGTGGTCTTACCACTGCCAGAAGGTCCAACCAGTACGAAGATTTCGCCCTGTTTAACGGAGAGATTTAAGTCTTTTAACACCACTTGACCTTCGAATTCTTTGCCTACATTTTTAAATTCAATAATTGATTCCATCTACTTCTCCCCCCCAATGATCTTTTCTTTCGTTAAAAAGTCACGGGCAACTGCTGCAGGCTGTTTGCCTTCAACATTCACTTGATAATTCATGTCGATCATTTGATCTTCAGTAATCTTACCAGCCAAACGATTCATTGCCTTAACAACGGTTGGATGGTCTTTAGCAAAGTCATTTCGCATCAAAGCAGCACCCTGATATGGTGGGAATAGATTCATATCATCTTCTAGAGTAACTAAATCATACTGCTTAATCTCACTGTCTGTAGAATAGCCATCAATGACATCTACATCCCCATTTTCAATGGCTTGATAGCGTAACGCTGGTTCCATACTCTGCACAGAGCCAAAATTCAGGCCATATAATTCTTGAATTCCTCGATAGCCGTCTTGACGATCTATAAATTCCAAAGTAAAACCGGCACGAAGATTGCCTTCATCAGCAACTAAATCCGAAATCTTTTTATAGCCACGTTCTTCAGCTACTTCTCGTTTCATTGCTAAAGCATAGGTGTTTTCATAAGCCATCGGTTCTAAAAGCTTCATATTAAATTGTTCATTTAATAATTTATTGGCTTCAGTATAGGTTTTCTCCTTCGAACCATTTGTTTCAGTTCCTTCGGGGACTTTAACTAAGCTTTCTAGGACTGTTCCGGTAAACTCAGGATAAATATCTACCTGATCGTTCTCTAAGGCACTAAACAAGAAACTAGTCTTACCAAAGTTTGGCTTCAAATCCACCTGAATGGATGGGTCTTCATCCTGGATAACTTCTTTGTACATATTGATTAAAATATCAGGCTCTGAGCCTAGTTTGCCAGCAATAGTAACAGTCTGATCCGCTAATGGGTTGTGTTGGGCAAAGAAAATACCGCCAATACCTAAGAATACAACACCAAGTGTGATTAAAGTAGTTCTCATACTGCGATGCTGCAAGAAGCGAATCAAGCCGCTAAAGATAATTGCCAATAAAGCCGAACTAATTGCTCCAATTAATGTTAAGGTTGGATCATTACGATCAATACCAAGCAAAATAAATGTACCTAGTCCACCAGCACCAATTAAGGCTGCTAAAGTCGCTGTACCTATGATTAGGACCAGCGCGGTACGAATACCAGAAATAATCACAGGCATCGCCATTGGTAGTTCCACTTTAAAAAGCTTGCGCATGCGAGACATACCAAAAGCATCAGCCGCTTCTTCTATGGAAGGATCAATTTCAGATAATCCAATATAAGTATTTTGGAAAATTGGTAAAAGAGCGTATACTACTAGTGCAATCAAAGCTGGCACTGTTCCGATCCCCACAAAGGGAATCAACAGCCCCAATAAAGCAAGTGACGGAATTGTTTGCAAAATACTTGTTAGCTGCAACACAATCTCCGCTAATCTTTTTCTTTGGCTGAGAAGAATCGCCAGAGGTATTGCAATTAAAATGGCAATCAAAAGAGCGCTTAGTGAGATCGCCAAATGTTCAAAAATTGCATCCAGCAAATCATCCTTTCGCTCCATAAATGTTTGTATAATATCGTTCATAGCCTGTACCTTTCCCTTCTGTATTAAATTAAGTATAACGGAAGAAGAAGGGTCGTCAAAAAGATTCGCTCAATCGTTACTTCAAAAAAGCTTTATAAAAAACAAAAAGGAGATAAAAAAATGCTTGAAAAAGACTTACCAACTATTCATTTAACTATCAACGATCAAATCTTAACCTACACAAATTCTTATTACTATAACTGGTTCAAAACGTTGCAGGCTAATTTAATGCAAAGCAATAATTTTACAAATGAATTTGTTCGTTTGAACAAAAACGCTCCTGAACTCTATGAAAGAATCCAACAGCGACTGTTATTTGCCGGTGTCGTTGCCTTTTTAAAACAGCTTGAGCCTTTGGACACTTTCGTTCTTTTGACAGCCAGCTGGAGCGGCGGTCTATCTACTGAGCAGCCAGCAATAACATTACAGAATTATTTAACCCGTTACACGATTCAGAAAAATGACCTTCACGGAATTAATCAAATGAATGCGGATTTAAACCAAGTGTTGATCCAACATTTTCCTCTTGTACGGAAACAAGATTTAAAGATGATTTATCGGCTGTTAATGATTTATCCTCTATCTAAAGAAGAACGAAATGAACAACTGTCTAAGCTGAATCAACGTGCCCAAGACCGAACAACAAAATTACTTTTCTTGTTGGAGGACGCCTACTCCTTAGCCAGTAACAATAAAGGTTCCCTAAATGATCCAAGTATTGGCAGGAATATATAAAAAGAGCTACAGATGAGATTCTATCAGCAAGAATTTCATCCGTGGCTCTTTTTGTTTATTTTATGCTTGACTGAATAAGTATTCAGCGATTGCCAAAGCTTTAGCACCATAAGCAGTGGAAGGTCCGCCGCCCATTAAAATAGCCACCTCAATTGTTTCAGATAGCTCTTCCATAGTCGCCCCAGCTTGAATGGCATTACGCACATGCGCCATAATACAATCCTCACAGCGTACCGAAACGGCAATCCCTACAGCAATCAATTCTTTTGTTTTCGCATCCAAATTCTTAGGTGTCAGGACTTCTTTCGCTACGCCCATGAATTTTTCCATCACTTCAGGGCTATTCTTCTTTAATACCGCACTGTTTTGTGCTGACTCCTCAAATTTAGCTTTAAAATCTGTCATATAAACATTCCTCCTTTATAAAAATTATACCATAATCTTTTTGAAGCGTTCTCAGAGACGTTTGATTGCAAAAAAAGTTCTATTGAGAATAAAAAACTCACCGATGACAAAAGTATTTTTAACTTTCAAAAAGTGTCAACTATTTCTTGAAATCAGATGGATTTTCTTTAATATGTAAAGCCTTTATCTGAGCAAATTGCTCATCTAGTTGATTAACTGCTAAAACTTTAATGAGTTATTGTGTTATTTCCTTTTTGAAACTTTATAAGTGTTAAAATTCCTGTGTATTTCCGGAGAGGAGGAGGAAGAAAAATGCAGGGAACGTTATTCTTTGTTTGGTCGTTTTCTCTCTTTTACATTAGAGATACATGATCGCCTCTTTTATCAAAGAGAGAACATTTTTGAAGAGGTGAAGGAATTTGACTAGAAAATATCAGTTTAGTGAATACAAAAAGGGAAATATATTAAGCTATTTGAAAAGCAACAATCAGTCTACTTTATACGATGATCAACAAATTGTCCTCTATTACTCTGAGGAAAATGAAGCAAAAATAGGGTTAACTATGGTTGTAGTTCCTCAAGAAAGAGCGCATAAAGTATTTATTTTTGTTGATGATTACTTATCTTATGCGATCTTTGATGGCACCAAATACTATTATATTAATCTAGGAAAATTTGTGATATCTGACGAAAAAGCAAGTCGACCATCCTATCTTCAAACTGGCATGCATCAAATAAAAGCAGCTCAATTTAGTAATGATAATCCTAATACAGGTAAATTAATCAGCATTACTACTGAAAGCTACATGATTAAAGACAAGCCAGAACAGTTGAATTGACCGACTTAAAGATTATAAATCTAAATACCGTGGGCTTTGCCATTCTTGTAAAGCCCATGGTTTATGATTAATTAGCTATTTCCTTCTAAAAATTTATTAGTCAAGTATTCCCAGTTTCACCTATGTAAGTTCCGCTTCCCCACGGAACTTGCTCCTATTAAGATTAGGGCATTTCCCTATATTTAAGAAAATAAAAAAAGGCTTCCCCTTAACAGAGAAGACTTTTAATAAAACCTGTCTTTATCTAATTCCTAATGCAATCCGAGCATAACGGCTCATTTTGTCAGTGGTCCACGCTGGGTACCAAACACCTAAATGATAGTTTTAAGTTATTTAATTAAGAAAATGCTTCTCTTTAGGTATCTCTTAGTGCTTAGTATATCAATTAAAATAAAAGAAAAAAATTTGGACTACCTATAAGACAACATTACTTATTTAAAATTACTTATCAGTAGTCCAATAAAATTTCTATATCTCCTACTTTACAAAAATATTAACAATACGAGAATATATGTTTGCATAAGTGAATAACATTGGGGAGATCAGAAATGGAAGCATATAAAGAAACTAGGCAGATGACTGATCATCAGATTGACACAATCATCCTTGCAGCTTTTGCAGCTAAACAACAAGTCACAATAACTCAAACAAATGGCAAACAATATTCTTGTTTTTATCTTCTGATTTTTGATCAAGATGGTTTCAGTTTGACAACTTCATATATTTGGTGGAAAGACATCCAGTTTGTTCAGCCTGATTCAGAGTTTTATACAGAATGGGCTGATGTTCTTAATAACTATGTTTCAGAGATCAATTCTAAGCCAATTTAAAGATGAAAGGTAGGTGATTAGTCATGAAACTGTTCCATAAGTTGCAATCAAAAAAATACATAGATGATATGCCTTACTGGTTTGCAAAAAAGGGACAGCCCTACTCTGTGCCCCTCAGCACTGCTATAAAGGCAAATGGTAGAAGCTATGATTCTTCTTATAGATACCACAAAGATGGTAAAACAATGTTTGTCATCACTACAATCAAAAACTATTATATAGACTTTCCATATCATAAGGCTCTATTTTTTGAATTATCACCAATGGAAATTCATCTTTCAGGAAAACCAGTTGAGTATATGGTTGAGGATTTCTTTAAACCAGACTGACAAAAAAAGATGGCATAGAAAAAGGGTGCATTACTGCAACCCTTTTTCTTATTATTTGTATTTACTAGTTATATGCTTTGCAATGTTATCGGGATCAAGATAAATTGTCCCTCTGTTAATTCCCATGTAGTCTAATTCTTTTAATACAGTTTCTTTATTCTCAATTAGAATCCTTTCATTACTAACAATTTTCTGAATTACTCTCGCAGTATATTTTGTATTTTTGTCATTATTAATGTAATTGTATTTAGCTGAAATTTGATACAAAAAATTACCTTGTTGTGCTTTTATTCTGCCAAACTTGACACTAGGATTAACCAAAAGATATGGTAAATGTGGAAGATACTCTGATGTCCTATTTACATATATGCTTCTACCTAGAACAAATAGAGCAATATCTAGAAGACAGAAATACTTAAATACACTATCTTGCTTGATCTGTTTTTGAACTTCACCACCCATTTCATAAAAAGAAATGTAAGAATTATTCAAAGATAAATACTTTGCAAACAGAACATCCACAAGTGTTTGTTCTGTTTCATAATGTAAAAGCTTAGGGAATTGGTCATCATAGTCATAACTAGGGTCTTCTTCATCCCACACATGTGTGTATACATCAGATAGACCTTCATGTATGAAATCCTCAATTGATTGGGTTTCTTTTAGATAGTCTCCTTCAATGTATTTGGTATTTAACAGTTTAGCTACTTCCATATAATTTTGATAGACAACATCATTTTTCATATGTTTTGGAGCATCATCCATCATATCAATAACAGGAAAATCACTAATGTACTTTATCAAATCATTATTCCAGACATTAAGTATAGAGTTAATGCTTTTATCTTGCTGCCTAGCCCTTTCAAGTCCATTGAACATTAAAGAAAATAGCTCACTCCCTTTATTTGCAAGCATAGACAGGTATTCTTTTTCAATGTCAATATCCCAAAATCCTTTATGTGGGATGCTGCTAATGTCAATGCACAACCTCTTATCAAAAACATGCAGTTGACCTTGCTCCCCCTGCCCATCTTCATTAGTAGCAAAATATAATGCAGTATTCAGTATTTCTGTGGTATCAAGTAATGGAGTTGGTAATCCATGATGCTGAGAATAAAACAAGAAATTATTCTCTTCTAAAGTAGAAATATCAGCACCAATTTCTCCATGATACTCTTGGATAATTTTCAGAAAATTTGGGTCTCGCAATCTGTTCACTGATGCAATTGGATCTGAGTAAACTCCAGCCTCTCCTCTTAGAAGAACACTATTGTCACCAGAGTAAAGGCTGTTTCCAGTTTCGCCACTAAGAAACTTATCATATATGTCCTTTAAATTTTTCACATTGGTGACATTTGGTTTACTATACATAGAATATTTACTAAATAATTCTTCATCACTTTTATTCAAAAAAACACCCCTTATTGACTATCTATGCAAAGTTTACCAAAATGTTTGATGTCAGTAAATGGAAATATCAATATATATTTATTCCTTATAATTAGTATGAACAATAGTAATTTTGTTGCTTCAAAATTTGTGATCATTGAGTTATGCAATACACTCTCACCTGGCCCTTGAGTAACCTTTCAAGCAAGAGTCTTTTTTCTTCTCAATTATTTAAAAAGAGCTGTTTTTTCAGGCAGAGAACTCAAATAAACTCTGCAAATGCTTGATAAGGGAAATTAGCCTACATAAGGACTCCCTCCTACACCTTTTTAATGGTCTGGTAGTAACACCCCAGATATTTTCAACAGCTTCTCACCATTATAGAGACAAAATGCCCCAACTGTTGTCTGTAATTTTTTTGTGGCAGTCCTACAGCAGACTCTTTTTCTTTGAGTGTCAGCTCTCTGACTGACCTTTTAACTCTTTCAGCCTAAGAAAAACTTTCAATAAGGCTGACCAGAACTCCTCTAGTTGAAAATATGGATACCTCTTTGTATAATGAGGAGTAACTGGTTTATGAAGTATTAATGCTCAATGAACCTAAGTAGATCAGTTGTGAAGCTTTGTCAGAGCTTCTGAGTCTCCTGTCGTCAGCAGGAGGCTCTTTTTGGTTCTTACCTTTTCAAATTCATTAATGGACTGTTTGTTAATCCTTTTTTCAATACCTTGTCAGAAGATATTGATCTTAGGTAAGTTTCAGTTGTTTGTATTGATGAATGCCCTAACAGCCTTTGGATGTCATAAATACTAGTCCCTAAATCTAGTTGTTTTTGAGTAAAGTAATGTCTAAAAGTATGGGGACTCATTCTTACAGTGGGATCACAACCTGATTCAATACCTATTTTTCTTATAGCAATTTCAGTAGCATCATTTGTCAATTTCTCACCTAGCCTTGAGACAAATAAATATGGGTCTGGGATTAAATCTCTTGATTTAAAATATTGTTCTTTAGCCATTTCATACTTCAATTTCTGTTTCTGATGTGTATACAACCCTGTCCTCTTTACCTTTGCCTCTACTTATAAAAATGTCTCTTTCAGTGAAATCATCAGAGTGTAAATTTTCTAACTCACTTATTCTTAATCCTGTATCAGTCAGCAACATAATCATTAATCTATTTCTCTCAGCAATAAACCAAGAAGATTGTCCTCTACTACTTTTAATTCTCTTTCTGGTCTCCTTAACCTCCATTTCTGTGTATCTAAGCATTTTTTCAATATCCTCATCAGACCAAGACCTAACTATTTTCTTTTGCTCTTTTCATCCATTTAACTCTTAGGGTTGAATTCTCCTGTTGAGTCATATAATCTTCATTTTCTGCATAAATACACATTGCTCTTATTGATCTCAAAAAGACATTTACATAGGACTCAGCATTCTCCTCACCTTTTTTATAAGCCTTAAACATTTTAATATGTGCAAGTTTTAGTTGATCAAGGGATGATATTTGAAACTGATCTTCCAAATACCTAAAAAACATGTTCAATACCTTATTATTTTTCTTTATTGATTTTTCTGTTAATCCTCTTGCTCTGTCAGTAAGCTCCATTTCAATTAGCGAACTTTGAAAATCTATGTTTATTACCATAACAAGAAAGCCCTCCCCATATCTCAATTAAGAGCTACAGAGAGAGCTTTATTCTTAAATATCTTAAAAACAAATTATCAGTTGTCCATATAGAAGAATATTCCCACAGTTATAAAAAACATGCTAACTGGATTCCCTACTAGTTATACTCACCAAGAATGAAATCTGAATTGGTATACCTGATAAAATACATTTAAAACACTGACATTACAGTATTATCTAATTCCTAATGCAATCCGAGCATAACGGCTCATTTTGTCAGTGGTCCACGCTGGGTACCATACTAGTTTCACTTCTACATTGTTGACTTCTGGAATTTCGTGTAATGCAGATTGAATTTGATCAGTCAATACATCAGCTAAAGGACAGCCCATTGTAGTTAAAGTCATTTTAATTACTGCATTTCCACTTTGTTCAAAATCCACTTCATAAATCAAGCCAAGATTTACGATATCTATCCCTAATTCTGGGTCAATGACAGATTCCAAAGCTGTTAAAATGCGTTCTTTAATCTCTTCGATTTCTGACTCAGACCAATTCTGTTTATTTTCTTCCATTCGTTGCCACCCCTTTTTCGAGTTTCGCATTTATTTTACTCTATCAATAAGGTTTTGTAAATGAGAACTGGCAGGTTTTTCCTGATCTCATGAAAATAAAGCTTTTTCTTAAACAAAGAGCTTGTCATTAGTACTCTTGGCAGGAGTACTAATGCTCCTAACAATAAATACTTACATAATTTGTTGGTTACTACTTTTCTTAATCTTCTTTTGTTCGTCCTCATTGAGAAAACTGCCTACAACTGATTCTGTAGCAACTATATTAGTAAAGGCCATTGGATCAACCGTTTGAACAATTTGTTTTAACTCATACAATTCATAGCGGGTTAGAACGATCATTAATACTTCACGATCGGTTGAACTGAATCCTCCCTTTGCTGGAATCACGGTCATTCCCCGAACTAGGCTATTGTAAAGAGCATCTCGAAGCTCTTTACTCTTATTAGTAGTAATAAAAGCGGTCATTTTCTGATGGCTAGTATGAATCATATCTACCACGCTCCCCATCGTGAAAATGGTAATGATTGTATATAAAGCACTTTCCCAATTAAAGAAGAATCCTGCAATTACAACAATAACACCGTTCAGCAGCATAATATAATTACCTACAGTCCGACCAGTCGTTCTGGAAAGTAATAATGAAACAATATCTAATCCACCCGTAGTGAAACCGTATTTTAATGAGAATCCACCGCCTAAACCAAGCAATACGCCACCTGTAATTGCATTCATTAGAACATTGTCCGTAATTTCTCCAACAGGAACTAGTGTCGTAAAAAAGGAAATGGACAAGACATTAAGAAAGCTTAAGAGCATTGCTGACTTCCCTAATTTTAAGAAGCCTAAAATGAAAACTGGCACATTTAACAGGAAAATTAGGATACCCGTATCAATAGACATACCAAATAATTGTTGAAAAAAAGCGCCTACTATTTGTGCAATCCCTGTCATTCCGGCCGAAAAAACATTTGCTGGGATTAAAAAAAAGTTCAAACCAACAGCGCCAGTTATCCCAGTTAATAGGATGACGAGGATTTTTTTAACTAAGTCTTTTCTATTGTAATCGATCACTTTGTGCATTTCATTAACCTCCCGTTTCAACATCATCTATAGATTAACAGGGAAGATGAAAAAGCTCCAATCTTTTCTTAGAAAGATAAGAGAATAATCATGGCTTTCTTAACGTTTTTTGATAAACTAAAATTAAAGGAGGATGACTATGGCAAAAGATGCAAGTTTTGACATTGTTTCAGAAATGAATAAGGAAGAAGTGAAAAATGGGATTCAAATTGCTTTGAAGGAATTAAAGAATCGTTTTGACTTTAAAGGATCAACCTTTGATATTACATTAGAGGGAAATCAGCTGGTGGTTAGTGCTGAGGATGACTACAAAATTGAACAGGTTAAGGATGTCCTGTTCAGCAAACTAATTAAACGCAATGTTCCGTTGAAAAACATCCATTTTTCAACTTCTGAACATGCGCTTGGAGGAACCGCTCGCCAAAAAGCTGATTTAATCAGTGGAATTGATAAAGACAATGCCAAGAAAATTACTACCGCGATTAAAAACAGCAAGCTGAAAGTCAAAGCACAAATCCAGGAAGATCAATTGCGTATCACAGGGAAAAACCGTGATGATCTGCAAAAGGTCATTGCCTTGGTAAAAGAGCTGGATTTACCAATTGATGTTCAATTTACAAATTACCGCTAACAAGAGAGGATGAACGGCGTTTGATTTCCGCTCATCCTCTCTTATTTTTCTAAGTGTTTTTTCAGGTCTTGCATATATTGTTTTTGCTGTTTGGCCAAATACCGTTTTACAAAAGGTTTTAAAAATAGTTTTTTAGCGTATACTTCTTCAGTAAATACAGCCTGTGTTTGCTCCCCTCTCTTTGTTAATGTCCCTCGCCATTTCCCACTCATATTGTCATTATTCATCGTAAAAGCATAATCAGTCGGTGGGTGAAATTCTGTAATAGTGAAATGAGTAGGATAACCGTCCATAATGTATTCCACGAATTCCGTGCCTTCGTTTAATACTTCAATTCGACTAATATCACTGCGCCAAGTCACATTCTCAAGTTGAGTTACCACCTGCCAAACGTCCTCGATTTTAGCATCAATCATAACTTCAATTGTTGATAAGGTCATTATCTTCACACTCCTTATCTTTAGTTTACTTTAATTATACCGAAAAACCTCTCCATTTTTTGCCTAAATTGGAGAGGTTTCGGATAAAACAGATTTTAGATGAAATACAGGATGCGATGAACTTTACAAAATAGCTTTTTGGCATAAAAAATGGATGCAGGTTATTTGCATCCATTTTCCCAAAACGCTTCAGCTAATTGTGTGATTGCTTGAGTTGAGCGGACAATTTTTCGATCTTGCCAGTTTGGCGGCAGTAATTGACTGTAATGAGGATTGGTGTAACGCTGATCCAACAGTAATACAATTCCTCGATCAGTCATGGTTCTAATGACCCGGCCAGCTGCCTGAATTACTTTGTTCATTCCGGGCAGCTGATAAGCATAACTAAACCCTGCATTCTTTTTTTCATCATAATACTCTTTGATAAGCTCTTGCTCATGGTTAACCTGCGGCAACCCTACTCCTACTATAATTGCACCACTTAACCGTTCACCTACTAAGTCGATTCCCTCTGAGAAAATACCGCCAAGTACACAAAAGGCAACCATAGTTTCTGATGGTGATGCTTGGAAATTTGCCAAAAAGGCTTCTCTTTCTGCTTCATCCAGCTTTGAGCCCTGAATACTTATTCGATATTCAGGATAAGCTTCTCGGAATTCATCGGCGACATCGTCTAAATACTTAAAAGAAGGAAAAAATACCATATAATTCCCTGTTTTAGTTTTAATTAGTGCGTGAATTGCCTCAACAATCTGTGGCAAACTTTGCTCACGCATTCGATAGGTAGTTTGTACGTGAGCATCGACAATAACCAGCTGATTTTCAGGTGGAAAAGGACTTGGTAAACGATAAGTTAAGCTGTCTTCTTCCCCACCCAAAACGTCTTTATAATAATCTAAGGGTGAAAAGCTAGCTGAAAAAAGAGTCGTACTTCCAACCTTTGCCATCGTTTGCTGTAAAAACCAAGAAGGATCAATACAGTACTCTTTGACAATCAAGTCATAATTTTTTGCTTCTATCGTAGTTTCGTAATGATCATCGTATAACTCTCCCATTCGAGTATAACGAACAATATCAAAGTAGACAGTCAGCAGCTTCTCTTGTAAAGGGTCCTCAGCATTTTCAGCTAACCATTCCTTCATTAATTCTTGCAGCTGAAACAATCGGTTCAGCAATCCCTCGGCTGCTGCCGGCTGATGAAAGTAAGAGACCTTCTTTTCTTCCAAAACTTGATTGATCAACTCAAATTCATTATCTACTCGATTAAAAGCATTTCGTAATTTTTTCTGCTTTTTGTTTAATTGCTGACCAACGTCGTGAATTCGCTGCCGGGAAATTTCAGCTGAGTACATGTCTTTTGAACGGCTGACCAGATTATGAGCCTCATCGACCAACACTAAATTGTTTTTATCCTCTTCTTCGAAAAAGCGCCGCAAATAAACTGTCGGATCGAATAAATAGTTGTAGTCTCCGATTACTAAATCACTAAAACGACTAACGTCCAGTGATAACTCAAAAGGACAAAGCTCATGCTTGCGAGCATACTCTTCAATTACTGGGCGAGTATATTGATCCTCCTGATGCAGCATATCCCATAATCCATCATTTACTCGATCATAATAACCTTTGGCAAAGGGACAGTGTTCAGGAGTACAATTGCGTTCCGTCAGGAAACAAATTTTGTCTTTGGCTGTTAAGGTAACACTTTTAACCCGTGCTTCTTGCTTAGCAAGTTTCCCTACCGTTTCTTCCGCTACTTGACGAGTAATCGTCTTTGCAGTTAGATAGAAAATTCGTTCCCCTAGTTCCTCACCCATTCCCTTAAAAGCTGGAAATAAGGTAGACATAGTTTTTCCAATACCGGTAGGGGCTTCAACAAATAATTTTTGCTGAGCTGCAATTGTTTTATAGACGGCTCCCGCCAACTCCCGCTGTCCAGCCCGATACTTTGGAAACGGAAAGCTCATTGCTTGTAACGATTGATTACGTGTTTCTCGCCATTCAGTTTGAAAAACCAGCCAATCTTCATATTTTTGGACTAAATTGTTGAAAAATGTACGAAGCTCTTCAAAGGTAAAGGTTCGTACACGGGCTGTAATCTGTTCCTCTACTGTTTGGAAATAAGTTAGGCGAGTCCCGATTCGCTCTAATTCTTCCTGCTCAGCATAAATGTAGGCATACACCATTGCCTGGTAGAAATATAAATTAACAATGCCTTCTTCAAGCTCTTCAAAGGGCGTTTCCGAAGTCTTGATTTCATCGATAATGGTTAGATCATCTTCTATATAGATGCCATCTGCTCGGCCTTCGATTTGTACATCGATGCCGGCAATTGACAATTGCTTCTTTAGCCATACTTCCTTTTGGTAGTCTTCTCCCGCTGCTTTTTGCAGCTTACGATGAATACGCGCACCCTCTTGTGCTGTATGGTTGCTGTTTTTACCTTCATCAATACTGCCGCTGCGCAAAATTAATTCTACTAAGCTTCTTACAGCGATTTTTTTAATTGACACGTCCTCACCTCTCTTCGTGCCTTTTCACAATAGAAGATTTTTAGCCTGTCGTCAAGTGCTCTTTATTCCGTGGGAAATACTTTAATAGAATTTATTTGTTGTAGTTTTTTTGAAATTAACTAGATTTTTACTTGTGTATCTGAAGGGTGGAAATTATTAGAATAAAAACAGTCTATCCCCACTTTTTTGCTGTTTTCATGTATAATGAAAAAGAATGTTAGGAGGGAAAACATGATCCATATTGAAGGACTTGTGACAGGAGCAGCTCAAGAAAACTGCTACCTGATTTATAACGAAGAAAACTTGCTGATTGTTGATCCAGGATCAGAAGGTGATCGTATTGCAAGTGAAATTAAACGAACCGGCCGCAAGCCAGTAGCGATTTTGTTAACCCACACACACTATGATCATATTGGTGCAGTGGAACAATTACGCAATTTATATGGGGTGCCAGTTTACGTGAGCGCTTTGGAGCAAGAATGGTTGGGTAATCCAATCTATAACCTTTCAGGCTTAAGCAGTCATCGCAATATGCCCGATTTGATTGTACAACCGGCTGAATACGAGTTTGACTTAAAAAAATACGAAATAGGTGGAATGTCTTTTGAGGTAGTACCGACTCCTGGGCATTCAATTGGCAGCGTCAGCTTTATTTTTGATGATTTTGTTGTAGTCGGTGACGCGCTATTTAGAGGAAGTATCGGCCGCACGGATCTTTACACGGGAGATCTGCAACAGCTGCTTTACAGTATCAAGACCTATTTGTTTACTTTACCTAGAGAATTGCCAGCTTATCCAGGACACGGTGAAGCGACGACAATTGGGCACGAAATCGATACTAATCCTTTCTTTAACTAAAAAATGGAGGTAATGAAATGAAAGAGACAAATCTTTATATTGTACGTCATGGGAAAACAATGTTTAATACTTTAGAGCGTGTACAAGGCTGGTGTGATACACCATTAACAACAAAAGGGCGCGAAGGAATTCAATACGTTGGACTTGGCTTACAAGATACTAAGTTTGAAGAAGCTTATTCAAGTGATTCTGGTCGTGCAATTGAAACAATGCGTATCCTGTTGGGCGAGCATCCAGATGGCAAAGATCTGCCCTACCATGTAGATCCACGAATTCGCGAGTGGTGTTTTGGTTCACTGGAAGGTGCTTATGATGCTGAAATGTGGGGTGTATTACCTCGTGTTTTAAACTTCAAGACAGAAGATGATCTATTCGCTACTGAAGTTACCTTTAAGGAAATCGCTGATGCAATTGTCGGTGCCGATACTGCGAGCTGGGCAGAGCCTTACGAAAAATTAAGAGAACGGGTTTGGAACGGTTTTGAGGATATCGCTCAACGTCGAGAAAAAGATGGCGGCGGAAATGTTTTAATTGTTTCCCATGGTTTAACAATCGCCTTTCTGTTAAGTTTAATTGACAGCAAACAACCAGTACGTGCCAACTTATTAAATGGCAGTATTAACCGTGTGAAATACCAAGATGGTAAATTTACTATTCGTGCGATCAATGATATTAGCTATCTTGAACGTGGTAAAACCATTGCTGACAAAGCCAATGATTAGTTTATATCTTGCAGCAGGAGCCAAACTGGTTCCTGCTTTTTTATTTGAATAAGAATATTCTTATTTTATGAAGGAAATCTTAAAAAAACCTTTCTCTTATTTCAATGGTTTTTCATACAACGAAACGGTATACTTGTCTATGTCATTAATCAGAAAGGAACAAATTCATGCTTATTAATATTTTCAAAGCAATTATTCTCGGTATTGTCGAAGGTATCACGGAATGGTTGCCGATTTCCTCAACAGGACATTTGATTTTGGTGGATGAATTTATCAAGATGGATGTCAGCCCTGCTTTTACTGAAATGTTCAATGTCGTGATTCAACTAGGAGCGATTTTAGCCGTCGTTGTTTTGTACTTCGACAAGCTTAATCCGTTCTCTGGAAAGAAAAATCAAGTTGAAAAAAGTGAAACCTGGACTCTTTGGTCAAAGGTTGTTGTTGCTTGTATTCCTGCTGCCGTATTAGGTTTGCTGCTGGATGATTTTCTTGATGCTCATTTCCACAAATTTTTGCCTGTAGCAATCATGTTAATTGTTTACGGGATTGCTTTTATTGTGGTGGAACGGCACAACAAAACAAAAACACCTAAATGTACCAGCTTGAATGACTTTACTTATAAGGCAGCTTTAATTGTCGGCTTCTTCCAAGTCTTGTCTTTGGTTCCAGGTACTTCTCGTTCTGGCGCGACTATTTTAGGAGCGATTTTAATTGGCTCCTCTCGTTTTGTAGCAACAGAGTTTTCCTTCTTCTTAGGAATTCCAGTGATGTTTGGAGCTAGCGGCTTAAAAATTGTTAAGTTCCTGATGAATGGTAATTCTTTTGATTTCGCCCAAATTACTATTTTACTTGTTGGTATGGCGACTGCTTTTGTTGTTTCAATTGTCGCTATCAAATTCTTATTGGACTATATTAAACGGAATGACTTCACCGTTTTTGGTTGGTATCGAATTATCTTAGGGATTATCCTAATCGGTTACTGGCTAATCGCTATGTAAAAATTGCTGCAAGCTGTAGATGCTTGCAGTTTTTTTTTTTGCTTTCCTTTTAAAGGTTCAATTTATAATTATTATATCTATAATCCGTTTAGAAACACTAATTTATCTTGGTTTTTCTAATTGATAATTACTTTCATTCTCAATTACGATATTTCATTATCAATTAACTCTTGAATATGCTACGATAGATGTGAGAGGAGGAAGAAAAATGAGTAAAGAAGAAAAACAAGCGTTTCTCTCTACCCTTTTCTGTCTTATTTTACTAGTTTCCGGCAAGGTGGCCGAAATAACTACTTTCACTTATTATCCAATCTTATATGTGGCTGCTATTGTTTTTGGCGGATGGAAACAAACAACTGAAGGACTACAAGAATTATGGAATGACCGAACCTTAAACGTAGACTTACTTATGGCATTAGCTGCCATTGGGGCCTGTTTAATCGGCAATTGGTTTGAAGGTGCTATGCTGACTTTCATCTTTTGTTTAAGCGGAGCATTAGAAGAATACGCAACCAACAAGAGCACCAAGGAGATTACTGCTTTAATGAATCTTTCACCAACGAAAGCTGTTCGTATTTCTGAAACAGGTGAACAAGTTGAAGTAGATGTTAGTGAGCTGCAGGTGGATGATTTTGTCTTTGTAGCAAAAGGAAGTGCGATTCCTATTGACGGAATTTTGTTGGATCACAGTACATCAATCGATGAAGCAGCCATCTCTGGTGAATCGGTACCAGTGGAAAAAGAACCTAATGACGAGGTATTTGGCGGTACAATTAATACAGGCAATGCCTTTAAAATGAAGGTTACTAAGACCAGCGACGAAACCTTGTTTGCTCAGATCATCAAGCTTGTCGAGCATGCTCAAAACGAACAAAGTGAGACAGCCAGCTTTATCGAAAAAATTGAAAATGTGTATGTAAAAATCGTACTGGCTGCTGTGCCTCTAATGATTTTGCTTACTCACTTTGTAATTGGTTGGAGCTTTCAAGAAAGCTTTTATCGTGGGATGGTCTTGTTAGTGGTTGCCTCACCTTGTGCATTGGTGGCATCTGCTACCCCAGCTACTCTTTCAGCCATTTCTAATGGAGCTAAAAAAGGAGTACTCTTTAAATCTGGAAAAGAACTGGAGCGTTTAGCAGATCTGCGAGCCATTTCTTTTGATAAAACGGGGACTTTAACTCGAGGTAAACCACGAGTGACTGATTTTAAACAGCTAGTAGATGATCCCGTGATTCCTAAAATGCTAGTTTCGATGGAAGCTTATTCAACACACCCTTTGGCTTTGGCCATTCTTCAGTTTTTCCACGACGAAGAACGCTTTACTGACTTGCGGGTTGAGGAAAAAGCTGGAACCGGTTTGGAAACTGTTTATAATGGCTCTACCTGGAAGCTGGGTAAACATGCCTATCAAGAAGGCTCTATTGCTGAAACTACTATTAAACATTTAAGAGAGACTGGTAAAACAATTATTTTCCTTTCAAAGGACGATCAGCTGGTGGCTCTTTTAGGATTAATTGATCTGCCGAAAGCAGGTACTGAAGATGTGATTCGCTACTTTAAAGAGCAGCATATTCATACTACTATGCTGACTGGTGATAACGAAGGTTCTGCTGCCTATGTAGCAGAAGCAACTGGAATTGATGACTATCACGCCAATTGTTTGCCTGCTGAGAAAACAGCATTTATTCAAAAGCAGAAAGACGAATATGGCGTAAATGCAATGGTTGGTGATGGGATCAATGATGCTCCTGCGCTGGCAACAGCGGCTATAGGTGTCGCTATGGGCCAAGGAACCGATGTAGCTATGGATGTTTCTGATATTGTATTGATTAAGAATGACCTAGAAAAATTAGCATACAGTCATCGATTAGCTAAAAAGTTAAAGCGGGTAGTTAAACAAAACATTACCTTTTCCTTAACGGTGATTGCCTTGCTGATCATCAGCAACTTTACACAATTCTTAAGTTTACCATTAGGAGTAGTTGGACATGAAGGTAGTACAATTCTGGTCATATTTAACGGTTTGCGTCTACTGTTGCCGTTAAAAGAAGAAGTTCATTCTGGTCGCTCACAAAACTGTAATGACTGTCCACTGTATCAGTCTAGTCAATCTCATTGAGTTTTTCTGTTAAGGGAAAAAACTTGTCACGATTTTATTGCATTGCGACAAGCCTTTATGTATAATGAGTAATGTTGAATTGTACGGAAATTCCGTATAAGACTGAATTCGGAGGTGAAACCCATGCCAAACATTGAATCTGCAATTAAACGTGTTCGCACAAGCGAAAACGCAAGTGCAAAAAACTCTTCACAAATGAGCGCAATGCGCACAACTATCAAGAAATTTGAAGAAGCTGTGGCAGCAGGAGCTGAAAATACTAACGAGCTTCACAAAGCAGCGGTAAAAGCAATTGATATGGCTGAATCAAAAGGATTAATCCATAAAAACAAAGCAAACCGTGACAAAGCACGCTTAGCACGTGAATTAGCTAAATAATAAAAACCGATCATATGATCGGTTTTTTTATTTAATCTTAGCAGTTGTTTTGAGGATAAATAACTGGAAGGCCAGCTCTTTATCTAACTGGCCAATTTTCACTTGGTAATCATTTTCTACCAATTGATCGTACATATCGGATAAAACATTTAATGGAAACTTCGCTACCTGCTGCATAGCCAATTTAATTCGATAAGGATGTATTCCTAACGTTTCAGCGATATTCGCCTGTTGATAGCCGATCTTTTGCAGGATTTTCGTCTGCAGCAGCAAACGAACTTGGCTGATTAAAATAGCATTCAGCTTAATTGTTTCTTCTCCTTGGATATGCAATTCCTCGTAGGTCTGGTAAGCCTTAGCAGCATTTCCCTTCAATACTTGTTCAGTTAATTCAAAAACGTTGTGCTCCAGCGTTTTGGGAACTAAATCCTCTACCTGCTGCAATGTGATTGTTCCACCTTCACCTGCAAATAATAATAGCTTATTTAATTCATTCATTGCTTTTGATAAATCAAAATCCGTCAAACGCAAGAACAAATCAAAAGCTTCTCGAGAAATCTTGGCCCCTTCATTACTGATATAGCGCTGTAAGAAATTTCGTAAATCGCCTTCCTGCAAGGGTGCAGCATCGATTACGACAGCTTGCTTTTTCAACGCTTTGGTAATTTTTTTCCGGGCGTCCAGCTTAGGGTAGCTGGCCCAAATCACTAAGACTGTCGAATCTAGTGGTGTTTTTAAATAATTCAGTAAGGCGTCAACATCCTGTTCGGGAGCTGAGCTTTTTTTCTCTCCGGTTAAAAAATACGGCTTCTCAACGAAAACCATGCGGTAGTCACCGAAAAATGGCATGGATTCCGCTTCTCCAACAACTTGATCTAAGGTGCTTTCTTCCATATCAAAGGACATAAAATTCAGCTCTTCCAAATCATCGGCTTTCATCCGCTCCATGAAAGCCTGACGTAATTCCTGCTGTAAATAGTCTTCTGTTCCTGTAATTAAATAAACCGGCTGCAGTGCTTGACTGCGAATGGCTTGAAGTGCTTCGTGTGTATTCATGTCTTTCCTCCTGCTGTTTTATGCTACCACGATTATTCCAGAAAAGCTATCATGGTTTTTAATTTCCCTGATTTCGCAAAAGGCTGCCATTCATAGTAGACCATCCCTTGCTGATCGGTACGATAAACAACGGTTTCAGACTCCGATAAGGCAGCTAAAGTTTCAGGCACAGGATGTCCATAGCGATTATTTTTTCCGACAGAAATGACTGCCGCTTCTGGCTGCAGCTGATGAAGCAATTCTGGGCTGGTGGAGGTATTACTGCCGTGATGACCTATTTTTAGGACATCTGCCTGAAGCTGAGGATATTGTTTTATCAGATCCGCCTCCCCTTCCTTTTCTAAATCGCCAGTTAATAGAAAACTTTTCCCAGCAACAGAGAAGTATGTGACGAGAGAGTTATTGTTGCTGCCATCACTCTTTTCAGGAGAAAGAATAGCCAATTTCAGTTTTTTTCCGATAACATCCCCTTTTTTAACTAAATGGATTTTAGGGCGATTCTCCATTTGATTAAGCAGAGATAGGATATCTTGTTCGGAGCCTTTGCCTAGATAAAGATTCTTTACTCTTAGATTTTTCGTTATATTGAGTAATTCTCCCATATGGTCAGCATCGTTGTGGGTGATAATCAAATGATCGATTGATTGATAGCCTTCTCCTTTTATAAAAGGCAAAATATTATAGTCAGAGGGCGGCTTGCTTTTACGTTTCTGCCAAGCTTCCTGCTTAAAAGCCAAACGACCACCTGTATCAATCAAGAATGTTTCACCATGAAAAGGCAGTTTAATAAAAATACTATCTCCCTGTCCTACATCAATGAAAGCCACCAAACCACGACTGGAGAATGGAATCGAAAGCACTAGACCCATCATTAGAACAATTAACTGCCAAACCACTTGTTTCTTTTTTCGGCGATGAATGATCAACATAATCAAGAAAATCAAACCGATTAGCAACAGAAAACTTGGTTTGCCAATGACAAAGGCTGGAATGGTTCCTAAGAGTAAAGCTTTTTCCAGCAAAATAAAAATACCCTCGAACAACTTTAAAAGAAAAGCGGGTAATGGTACTAAAAAGCTGCAGAAAAATAATATTAAACAACCAGGTAAAATAACCCAACTAAAAATCGGCATCAGGAGCAGTGTAAATATTCCGGCTACTAGTGACCAATCCGAAAATTCATAAATCAGTAACGGAAATGCCAGAAATGGGAAAAGTACACTTTGCAGCCAACGATTATCAGATAAATAGGAGAGATACAACAATAGAAAGGAGAAAAATAGACTTAAGCGGCCACCGACCGAGTAAAATACTAGCGGACGCCATAGCAATAACAACAGCAACATAATTGCCCAGCGGTCTAAACCTGACAGCTTCAAATCAAAGGTCAAGCAAAACTGAGCGATCAAATAGCTAAGGACAGCACGTAAAACACTGGCTCCCCCTCCGCATAAGAAAATGAGAAATAGGCCAGCCAAAGTTAGAATAATAAGCCGAGATTCTCTTACCAATTTGCAACAAATCAGCAAAAGATGCAAACCACCCAAATAGAATTGAATATGGAGCCCTGACAGGCTGAACAAATGCAGCAGTCCGCTTAGCTGATAGCCAACCGTAAACTCTTCAAAATTTTCATCCTTATGCCCTATCACTAAGGCATTCAAATAGCTGGCTAATCGCTGGGGAAAAACCTTCCTTGTATGAAAAATCAAATAGTAGCGCAGCTTAGATAAAGAAACCCCACCTACCCGCTTACTAACTAATGTTTCCGCTTGAATAGTACCTGTAATTCCTAAGCTACGATCATTTTGCCAACCATTATAACCGTGCAAATTGCGCGCTGTTTCTGCTTCAGAAAAACGACCGCTAATTAAAATGTGATCTGGCAGCTGTTCTTGCAGCCAAACCTTTTGTTCCTCCTGCGTTTTCAATCGATAATAGACACGATAGGTTCCAGTTTCATTTCGACTGAGAAAGCGCAGCGAGTTTCCCTCTACCTTAACAGTATCGGCTAAAATCTCAACTATTTTTGTGTCTACTTTTTCAGGTAATGTTTGAAAACTTTGTACATAAACAAAAGTCCTGATTCCCACAAAAAAACTGCACAAAGCAGTCACAGCTATCAGCCTATGACTGTTCATGCAGCAAATTCGAATCAACAATACGACTAACAATAAGACAAATAACCAGTGTACCTGGTAGAACAGACTCCCCACTAAGGCAGCCGTTAAAATCGGCAAAATGAAGTAATTTTTCATCCTTACTCTTCAGGTAAGACGGCAGCATCTTCTCCTAATTGAAGTTTAGCAAAATATTTACTCTCAAGGTGAACTTGATGCGCACTCGCACCCACCTGACTAATTAATTCAACTGCGTAAGGATCATTACGATAATCCTTTAGATAATGGATTTTTTTGATTCCTGCTTGCAGCAATGCTTTGGTGCAATGCAGACATGGAAAATGTGTGACATACACTTCTGCCTGATCAGTTGCAATCCCTAGCTTGGCACATTGCAAAAGAGCATTCATTTCAGCGTGGATGGTACGAATACAATGGCCGTCTACAACGTAGCAATCTTCATCGATACAATGAACATCACCGCTGACAGAACCATTGTAGCCTCCAGCAATGATTCGCTTATCGCGAACAATGGTAGCCCCTACCTCTAAACGAGTGCACGTGCTGCGTAAGGATAGCAAAACAGCCTGTGCCATAAAATACTGATCCCAAGGAATTCTTTCAATGGTCAACTTCTTCTTCCTCTCCTGCTTCTTTCTTATATTGTAATCGAGTTGCGTAATTTTTCAAGCGTCTTTTGACCGATCCCCGAAACCTTCATTAAATCCTCCACCGATTGAAAGCTGCCGTTTTCTTCTCGATAATTAATGATATCTTGGGCTCGTTTCTCACCGATTCCAGATAATTGTTGTAATTGTGTCGCATCTGCTGTGTTAATGTTGATTTTTTCTGTTTCTGCGCTGCTGTTAGTTAGCTGAGGTGAATCTGTTGGCGCAGCTGCTGCTTGCTGCATAGCCGGAACTTCCTCCCCACTTTTTGGCACGTAAACGATCTCCTGATCAGATAAAAGTTTGGCCAAGTTCACTTGGTTTCGATCTGCCTCTTCAGTGAAGCCTCCAGCTTGTTCAATTACATCCATCAGACGCATTCCTTCATTGATACGATACATTCCAGGATGTGCAACGGCTCCTTTTAAATCAACAAACCATTCTGTTTCCACCTGGCTGCTGCTGGCAACGGTGCTGGATTCCTCTGTCGAAAAAAGTATTTCCTCTTGGACAGCTTCCTCTGACGGACGAAAGACAAGCCATAGCAAAACAAACAGCAGTACGCCGGCCGTTGCCAAAAGAACCAGTTTCTTCTGTTGCTGATCAAATTTCACATAATTCCTCCTTTCTACTTTAAAATACGCAAAAAATGAGAAAAATTTTTTGAATTACAAATTTATTCAACAAACAGATTTATTGACAGTCTGGGGTGATTTTCATGATAATCGATTACAGCAACCTCGTATTCTCTAATCGATGACAACCCCTTGAATAAATTATGGTTAGTTGTTTTCTCTTAGAAATAGTAAGTGTAATTTATTTTAGTAAAAGAAGAGGATGAAGGCGGAATGATCAATTATTACCAAATCACTCCAGATAAAGGAATCAAACAGAGTGACGAAGCAACTGGAAACTGGATGTCTTTACAAGATTTATCAGACAATGAGCAGCAGGATATTATTGAAAAATATCACCTGCCTAATGATATCTTTCTAGGCGTAGATCAAGCAGAGGAAGTCTCACGTTTAGAAAGACTTGATGGAACAAAACTAAAAGATGCCTACATATTGGTAATTACCAATTTATCCGCAGAAACAGATGCAAGAATTGAAAAACGCTTAGAACCGTTGATTTTTATTATTTCAGATACTTTACTGATTACTCATGTCAAAAAGAAGTCAGCATTTCTTGAGCGTTTGCTTGAAAAATATAGCGACAAAACAACTAGTCTGGAAAAGTTATGTGCATATGTAATATTGATGGTCTACTCTCATTATATTGCCGAGCTGCTGCGACTTAAGGAGACCATCGATCATTTAGACGAGTCAGCGAGAGAAACGACGCGTAACGATGAGCTATTTCTATTAGCAGATACGGAACGAGATGTGGTTTATATTGATCATACCTTACAAGGTCAAACAAAAACTTTGAAGGCCCTATGGGAAAATACAGATTTTGTTGAAAACCTAAATGATTCTAAGCTGGTTTACGATATTGCTTTCAGGCAGCAGCGAGCAGAACAGCTGATAGCTATTTATCGTGATCTGTTAGAAACAGTCGGCGGATTATTCTCTGACATGATGGATAATAATTTAAACCATTTGATGAAGTACCTAGATTCTGCCGCATTGATCATTTCTATACCAGCACTAGTTACTGGTATTTGGGGAATGAATACTGGGGGAATTCCAGGTGAAGGTTCCAAGCTTGCCTTTTTTGCAGTTTTAGGATTAGCGATACTCCTGTCCATTCTAGCAGGGATTCATTTAAGTAAAAAAGACTATTCAAAGTAAATAAACAATCACTAAAAAGCATTAGCTTCTAGTGATTGTTTGCTTGCTTTTTGTGTAAAATCGTTGTTTGTACTCCTTTAACCCAAATAGCCTGATGATCTGTAATTGGCTTCAAATTCAAAATAGTGCCATACGTTTCAATAATTGCTTCGGCTGCCTTTCCCATTTCCCAATTTTGATAATGGGGAACAACGTAGAAATCAAGCAGATTTAATCCCGCATAGTCTTGTAATTCTGGAGCTTTTTCAACATTATCCATAGCAGCAGAGTACCTAATATCAGGAGCAGCAGCAATTGCCCCAGCTGATTCACCAATATAAAGCTTGCCCTTGTTTACTTCATTAATAATGAGTTGGTCAGCTCCCGATTTTTTTAATTCCTGCAGCAAGAAGAAGGTGTTTCCACCAGCGACATAAATGATTTCATTTTTTTCAAGAGCTGCTTTAATAGAAGCATATGGAGTTATGGTAACATCTACTTCTTCCACCGTTAATCCAAGTTTTTTCAATCGTCGTTTGCCAATTTTAGTGAAAAATCCGAGACGTTCGACTTTACTGGCGGTAGGAATGTAAGTAACAGTTTGGTTAGCTAAATGAGGTTCGACAATATTTAGCAGCTTAGCAACATTCTGAAACATTGACACTAACAACAATCTTCTCATAGTTATCCCTTCCCTTTCCTCTCTCTTATTGTAACAAAGGAATAAAAAAGCAGCTATGGCACTTTGCCATAGCTGCAATCATTTTATTTCATATTTTCCAAATAATCTAAAGCATCTTGGACATTTTTTACAGGGACAATTTTCATGTCGGTGCCAATTTTTTTGGCAGCTGCTTTGGCTTCCTGGTAATTGGTTTTAATATCTGGCTGAACTTTCTTCATTTCATCAGTAATTTCATCATCAGGAGCAAAGAAAACCTTTGTGCCGCTTTCGACGGCACTAGCTACTTTTTTGTCAATGCCGCCAATACGGCCCACCGTGCCGTCTGAACTAATTGTTCCTGTTCCGGCAATTTTCTCACCATGACGGATATCTTTTCCAATAAGCTGTTCATAAATTTCCAGTGTAAACATTAAACCAGCTGAAGGTCCGCCGATATTTCCAGCGTTAATATCGATTGTTTCATCCGATTTTATTTCCGTATGATCGGTTAAAGTAATACCGATTCCTGGCTTTTTATCGCTTGGCAATTCAATCAGTTTTTCAGTAGCCTCTTTGGTTTCACCGTTATGGGTGTAGGTTATAGTAACTTTCTGACCAACCTTTTGACCTTTAACATATTCCATGAATTTTTCACTGCTGGTAAAGCTTTGACCATCAACCTTCGTTACCGTATCCCCTACACTAATTTTATCAGCAAAATTAGAGGTCTTTTCAACGCCTAAAACGTAAACCCCTTTATATTCCAATTCATATGGCTTGTCAGCTAACTTCAAGGCTTGTTCAATCGCTGCATTTTGAGAAGATTCCATATAAAACTGCTGCATTTGCTCATATTCTTCATTGGTAGATCCGCCGGTTAATTCTTCAGCAGAAACCACTTCCTCGAAAGGTTTAAAGTTAGCAACTAATGCGCGAAAGGCTGTTGCTCGTCGAATGCCAACTGAAGTCAAGCTGAAGGAGCCATCCTGTTTGTCCTTTTGATCATTTACAGTAATCAACTGTTTTAAGTCAATCGTCTCACCAGGTTGTTCTACATAATAAGGAATTGGTACAATCATACAAGCAGCAAAGACTAAAATTCCAAAGAGAATTAACAGCTTTTTTATAGGGGCTTTTTTATTTTTCAATTTGTTCACGCTTCTTTTCTAAGGCTTCATAAACAGGTTTAGGAAGATAGTCCTTCACATCCCCATCAAATATTATGATTTCCTTTAATATACTAGAGCTAACATGGCTATATTTTGGTGAAGCAAGTAAGAAGACACTTTCCAGCTGCGAATCCAAATGTTTATTCATGAGAGCAATTTCTTTTTCGTATTCGTAATCTTTTATACTGCGAATACCTCTAAGTAAAAACTTAGCACCTAGATCTTCAGCAACCTCAACCGTCAACTTGCGTGCTTGTGTAATTACTCGAACATTTTCAATATGAGCAACGGATTCCTTGACTAGAGCGAGTCTTTCTTCACCGCTAAATAGACTTTTTTTGCTCGTATTAACAAATACACCAACGATTAGCTCATCAAACAGTTGAGCGCCTCGCTCAATCGTATCCAAATGGCCCATCGTTAACGGATCAAAACTTCCAGGAAAAAGAGCAATTCGCTTCATCTATTCTGCCTCCCAATCATAAATTGTAACGGCACTCAAGCCATAAACCTGACGTTTTCGCTGAAGGAATTGATCAATGTTTTCCGGCAGCTCAATGGTCTTATCTGTCTCGCAAACCACTACAGCTCCAGGAGCTATTAAATCAGCTTGGGCTAAAGCAGTCAATTGTTTGACAATTTCTTGTTCTGCATAAGGAGGATCAAGTAAAATTAAATCAAAGGTAACCTTTTGCTCCGCTAGCTGCTGGATGGCTTTATTGGCCGGCATCTGCATAAGATGAAATCGTTCCGTTTCCTTAGTCATCGCGACATTCTCCTTGATAACGGCCATAGCACGAAAGTTTTTCTCAACTAAAAAGGCCTGATCCATTCCGCGAGAAACGGCCTCGATTGCCAATGAGCCGCTTCCAGCAAAAAGGTCCAACACCATTCCGCCAGAAAAATAAGGCCCAATCATATTAAACATGGCACCTTTTACTTTATCGGTTGTAGGTCGAGTTGTTTTTCCTGGTAAGGTCTTCAATTTTCGACCACCAAATTCTCCTGATACCACTCGCATAGTTGGTTGTCCTTTCTCTTTTCATGTAAGAATCCTCGTTCATCATACTAAATAAAGCTGCTGATTTCTACTAATTTGCAAAGCTGTTATTCATTATAAAAGAAAAAGATGAAAAATGTTTGATCAAATCAGACATTTTTCATCTTTTTTAGACTGTCTCAGCTAATCGAATTTTTGTATTTGCTTCTACTACGTCTAATTCTTCTTCTTCCTTCACCTGGTACGCAGCTTTCGTTCCAATGCGATCCGCAAAATTCATCTCAACATCAGGACGATAGGAGCGTTCAACCTGACGGACAAAGTGAAGTGCCTGCAGTTTCTCTTCTGATTCTTCTAAAACTTCCTCGTTCACATATAAAACCACATATTTCATTTTACGTGATACATAGTGAATCAAGCCATAACGCTTCAACGTTTTTAACTGTTTAAGGGAGTAGACCCACACAACGATTCCGCGTCTTTTTTGTACTGTAAACTCTATATTATCCATGACAATTCCCCTTACAATGATGATTGCCTGTTTCAAAAAAAGGATTCCCGGCATCGACCTTTATCTCTGGTGAAACTGTTTGAGCGAGTCTTTGACTAATCTCATCCAGCAGTGTCTGTAAATCCGTTTCAGCTAGGCGAAATTGGGCAACCTTTTCGTTGAAATCCAACGCACGTTTGGCGCGGCGAGCAGTTCTTTGCTTTTCCAAATAATCAGGGGCGAACTTACCATAATCAGCCACCCGCTCAAAACGTTCCTTTTCTCGCAAAAACGTTTGCTTTAACTGTTTCACTTCTGGACAATTATCCATCTGCTTTTTTGTTGCTACATAATGTGTAAACACCTGACTATTTTTAATACAATCAATCAGGTGGAATGCTTGATCCTCCAAGGAAAATAATGCTTCATCTATAATCAATGTTATTCACTTTCCTCCGTTTGTACTGGTTCCTGTAACAAGACTAGCACATTTTGCTGGTTAAATGCAACGCTTAACTGATAATCAGTCTCTTCAGAAAAGCGATCAGCCCAGCGATCCTGGCTCATCCATTCAAACAAACTAAACCATGAATCAATGACGGGAGAATAGAACAATCCGGCTTCCTGACTGACCAGCTGATTCTTGGCCAATTTTTGAAATTCCTTATCACTTAACATGAAGGAGAAATTTCCAGCTCGGGCTTCTGCCGAAGTGGACCATTCATCCTGACGATCCCTAGACAACACACTTTGAGGCTGATTTAAAAAGCTGTCTAGCATTTTTTTACTATCTTCTGCACTCGCGTCACTGCTAGTAAATGGCGTTAGGTCTTTAAGCGAACGATAAAAATTTACCGCTTCAAGCATTTGTTGTTCCTTTTGATGATTTACCTGTTCCCAGTCGAAATTATTTTCTTGCGCTTGAAACGATAACGGGTTACCGCTGTGAATCTGGTAGGGCATAACCCGCAGCAAGGTTTCGATATTTAGATAGGCTACTGCAAAGAGCTCTTCGTTGCTACCATCAAAAAAAGGAATTGCAAAGGTTCCATTGTCAAAAGCAATTAAAGGTCGGAAACGCATATCGTCCTCAGTCAATTCAATGTCAATTGGCTCATCATTGTAATTGACTGCAAAATTGGATGATAGAGTCATTCGTTCAGCTAAATCACTATTAGACATACCAAAAGTAAAAGGGGCTTCTGTAGTTTCCTTGCCGATAACTTTGATAGCAGCAATCGTTCCATCAACTACATTAACCTGTAATAACCCCCCATCAGTTTGATATGTCCGAACTTCAAATAAGAAGCCGCTAGATTCCACCTTTGAGGGGGATCCTAAATCCGGCTCAATCTCACTAACAGGTAAGCCGATATATTGAGCACACCCTGCTGTGGATATTGTCTCATGTTTGAGGGAATTACGTTTAGCCGGTCGATTGGTAGATTCGACCGGCGTATTCGTGGTATTAGGCGGAAAGAGTATTGGCTGCACATAATACCCGATCAAAACAATGATTAAGATACTAATGAAACCTAAAACTCTTTTCACGTCTAAACACTCCTATTTTTCTTTTACTTCAATTAATAAATCGCCAGAAGAAATACTTTCGCCTTCTTCCACATAAATGTGCTCAACTTCCCCGTCAAAGCGAGCATCAATTGAGGTTTCCATCTTCATAGCTTCAGTCACCATCAGTGGTTGCCCCTTCTCAACATGATCGCCTTTTTTCACTAAGACTTTTAGAACAGATCCAGACATAGTGGCACCAATTTGCTCGCGATTGGTCGGTTCAGCTTTACGTTTCGTTTGTACAGCGCTCTTAATTGAAGAATCCTTTACATTGATTTCACGACGTTGTCCATTTAAGTTGAAGAACAACGTGCGGTTTCCTTCAATGTCCGCTTCACCAATTTCATCTAGACGAATAATCAATATTTTTCCTTTTTCAATTTGAACATTGATTGTTTCACCAAGACGCATACCAGCAAAGAAGGTTGGTGTATCTAATAAAGTTACGTCACCAAACTGGGCATAAGATTTTTGATAGTCCAAGAATACTTGTGGATACATCAAGTAGCTTAACACATCCTTCTTGCTTGGTTCAAATCCTATCAACTCAGCTAATTCAGCTTTTACCTTTTCAAAATCAACAGGTGCTGCTGAAGCCCCTGGACGTTCAGTCAATGCTGGGCGTCCTTGCAGGATAATCTTCTGCAATTTCTCTGGGAAACCACCAACTGGTTGTCCTAGATCCCCTTGGAAGAAGCTAATAACAGAATCTGGGTAGCTCAATTCGTCGCCACGATCATATATATCTTGTTCTGTTAGGTCATTTTGAACCATGAACAAGGCCATATCGCCAACAACTTTAGAGGACGGTGTCACCTTAACAATGTCACCAAACATCATATTAACCATATGATACACTTCTTTAATTTCATCCCAACGATCACCTAGGCCAACTGCTTTAGCTTGCTGTTGTAGATTAGAATATTGTCCCCCAGGCATTTCATGCTGGTACACTTCTGTTTGAGCAGCTACAATACCATTTTCAAAGCCGCTATAATATGGACGAACATCTTCCCAATAATGATTTAACTGACGGACATTCCCTAAGTCAATATCCGGTGTACGACCACCATTTTGTAAAGCATAGTATAAACTACTCATACTTGGTTGGCTAGTTGCACCACTCATAGCACTTATGGCTACATCGACGATATCCACACCAGCTTTAACAGCTGCTGAACAAGTAATGATCCCGTTACCAGCAGTATCATGGGTATGCAAATGAATTGGCAGATCCGTTGCTTCTTTTAATTCACTAATTAGGCGATAAGCAGCCTGTGGTTTCAGGAGTCCAGCCATATCTTTAATCGCAATAATATGTGCTCCAGCACTTTCTAACGATTTTGCCATATCTTTATAATATTGAACATTGTATTTAGGACGACTTGGATCCAAAATATCCCCAGTATAACAAATTGCCGCTTCAGCAATCTTTCCTGCATCACGAACGACTTGAATACTCTTTTCCATTTGCGGAAGCCAGTTCAAGCTGTCGAAAATACGGAAAACATCAATACCATTATTTGCGGCTTCCTTAATAAACTCTTCGATAACATTATCAGGATAATTTGAGTAGCCAACCGCGTTTGAGCCGCGGAACAACATTTGCAGCAAAGTATTTGGCATCGCTTTACGCAATAATTTCAATCGTTTCCACGGATCTTCGCTTAGGAAGCGATAAGCTACATCAAAGGTTGCTCCACCCCACATTTCGCTGGAGAACAATTCTGGTAATGCTTCTCCGGTTGCTTCAGCAATTTTCACGAAATCATTTGTACGAACTCGGGTTGCCAGCAAGCTTTGATGTGCATCACGGAATGTAGTATCAGTAAGCAAAACATTTTCCTGCTGCTTCACCCATTCAGCGACTGCCTCTGGACCTTTAGAATCAAGAATCTGTTTGGCAGTTTCGATGTTCTTAATTTCAAGATTCTTCGGCATACGAGGAGCTTCGAAGAACCGTTTTTCTTGTTTTTCAATTCCTGGGAAGCCGTTTACTGTAATTTCAGAGATATAACGCATGGTTTTATTCCCACGGTCTCTTACTCTTGGAAATTCAAATAATTCTGGTGTGTTGTCAATAAACGTTGTTTTTGCATCCCCGCTTTGGAACACAGGATGGCTGATTACGTTATGCATGAACGGTACGTTAGTTTTCACACCGCGAATACGGAATTCACGCAGACAGCGCTGCATCTTTTGAATTGTTTGATCAAAGGTCAAAGCATGCGTACATACTTTAACTAATAATGAGTCAAAGTGTGGTGTAACCACTGCTCCAGCATAGGCATTCCCTACGTCCAGCCGTACGCCAAAGCCACCTGGAGAGCGATACGTATCAATCTTACCAGTATCAGGCATAAACCCGTTTAAAGGATCCTCAGTAGTTATACGACATTGAATCGCTGAACCATTCATTTTCACATCTTCTTGCTTAGGCAATCCGATATCAGCGTGCAGATCTTGACCTTGAGCAATCAATAATTGCGTCGTAACAATATCAACACCTGTAATCATTTCAGTAATTGTATGTTCTACTTGGACGCGCGGATTTACTTCAATGAAATAGAATCCATCATCTTCAACTAAAAATTCAACTGTTCCAGCATTAATATAACCAACATGCTTCATTAATTGAACTGCTGCATCACAGATTTCTTCCCGTTGTTGATCGCTCAACGAAAGACAAGGGGCAACTTCGACAACCTTTTGGTGACGGCGTTGCACAGAACAATCACGCTCAAATAAATGCAATACATTTCCATGGCTGTCGCCTAATATTTGAACTTCAATATGTTTTGGATTTCCGATGTATTTTTCAACATATACTTCGTCACTGCCGAATGCTGCTTTCGCTTCACTTTTCGCTCGTTCATAGCCTTCACGAGCTTCTTTTTCATCATGAGCAACTCGCATTCCACGGCCGCCGCCGCCTAGAGCTGCTTTAATCATAATTGGATAGCCATGAGATTCACCAAAAGCTAGAATATCTTCGATTGATGCGACTGGACCGTCTGAACCAGGAATCGAAGATATGCCCGCTTCTAAAGCTGCCGTTTTCGCTTTAATTTTATCTCCAAAGATATCTAAGTGATGCAAAGAAGGCCCAACAAAAACAATGCCCTCTTCTTCACAACGTTTCGCGAATTCAAGATTTTCAGATAAAAATCCATATCCCGGATGGATTGCATCTGCCCCAGCCTCTTTTGCGACCCGAATAATGTCTTCGATGTCTAAATACGCATCAATCGGCTTTTTCCCTTCACCCACCAGATAAGCTTCATCTGCTTTAAAGCGATGGACTGAATAAGTATCCTCTTCAGCAAAGATTCCGACTGTTTTAATATTTAATTCGCTGCAAGCACGGAAAATTCTTGTTGCGATTTCACCACGATTGGCCACCAAAACTTTTTTCATTAACTTCACTCCTGACTTTTCAAATATTCATATTCTATTGCGAGCTTTGTCCGTTTCTCGTCTGCACTGATATTCAGCGCAAAAGCAACACCAACAGACAAAACTAATAGGCTGTTTCCGCCTTGACTTAAAAACGGGAAGGTAATCCCAGTCAACGGAATCAAACCTAGCAAACCACCAAGATTAATAAAAACCTGTAATAAAAATAGGCTTCCGATACCAATACAAATCAATGAATTGAATGGTTTCTTCGACCGGATACCCACGAGAAAAATTCGTATAATCATGAAGATCAAAAGACCTAAAATGACCAAGGCACCAATTAACCCGACCTCTTCAGCAACAATTGCAAAGATAAAGTCAGTATGGGCTTCACTTAAAAAGCCCTTCTTTTCAATACTGTTACCTAGTCCGCGACCGAACCAGCCACCATTAAACATGGCATAGTAACCATTAACCAGCTGATGTCCTTGATTCAATTCATCCATGAAAGGATTTTTGAAGACCTCAAAACGGCTAACAATATATTGAAAACGTGATGGAATAATGTATTGACCAAAATGAATCAAAAATTCAATAGCTATAAAGCTTAAGCCTACACCTGCACCACCAATAATCACTGTGTAAAACCAGTTGACCCCACTAGCTAAAAGTAAAACTAAAGCCAATAAAGTGATAATTGCAGCATTCCCCATATCGGGTTGAATGACAACTAGAAGAACCATAAAGAAAACCAAAAGCAGTGGGCGCTTCATATCTCCCCAAAAGTTATCTTGAATTGTATCCTGACGCTTGGACAAGATATAAGACAAATACCAAACCACCATGATCTTCAAATATTCCGCTGGCTGTAGACTAAATCCAAAGAAATTTAGCCAGCCCTTGGCTCCGTTGATCTCTTCACCGATAAAAGGAGTAAGGATTAGCAGAAGAAAAATAATCAAGGTTGAAAATACAATTAACTGCTGACTCTTCAAAACATCGGTCTTCATTTTATACATCAGTGTAATAACAATTAAACTTAACACCCAAAATATCGCCTGATTAGTTACAAAATATGTAGGGTCTGCTCCGCGAACAATCTGGATATAAGAAGTGGAACTATAAACAAAAATCAATCCTACAACCGATAAGATTAAATAGGGAATTAAAATACTATAATCTAAAAAGTGACGTTTCCTTATTTTGGACTTCGGCAAGGATTATGCCTCCTTGCTAGTTTCATTAGTTTCTTGACGGTTCTCGTACAACTCAGTGTACAAGCGATTTAAGTCAGCTTCTAAGTCACTCAACATTTGTTGGCCTTCTCCTTTTTTGAGGATACCAATCCGTTCGGCAAAGAATACTTGACGTGAGAAGCCATACATCTGTGTATCGACAACTTCTTCGAAAGCCTTGCACTGAGAAATACACAAGCTATTGTGTTGGTTTTGAATCAGCAGCTTGATGCGCTTTGCATCATCATTCAATATTTTTATGGCAAAATCAGAAGAAATAGGTTCCATTTTGCTTCCCTCCTATCCTTAGTTTCAATATTATAGCACAGAAAAAATACAAAAAGGAGAAAAAAAGGAGCATCTAAGCTTTAATTAAATTCTTTGTTCGGATTTTGAGTTTTACACAGGCTGAAAATATTACAGGCAGATGACAAACACGAAAAATAGAATGAAAACTCTTAACACCGGCAAAAATTTAAAACGTCCTGTGAAACAAATGCAAAATGTGAAACATGCGTTTTGCAACGAACCATTTTAACAACTATCAGAAGAGTAAACTTGCTTTTCCTCTTTCCTTTTAAGCTACTTTAAGTTAATATTAAAATATGAATTAAACTAACTTAAAGGGAGGGGTTACTATTTTTCAAAAGGAACGACTGCAGATGATTATGCAGACTTTAGAGAAAAAACAGGCATTAAGTTTAAAAGAAATTATTCAGCTGACAGGAGTCTCACGCGATACGGCTCGGCGAGATATCGTTAAACTTGCTGAAAATAACTTGGTCCAGCGCACTTATGGCGGAATTTCTTTGCCTCAATCCTTTAAACGGTTGGATGATTATCTGCAACGCAGCGTTGAAGGTCATGTTGAAAAACAGCAGCTGGCAAAAGTTGCTGGTGAAATGGTTTATGATTCGCAAACTATTTATTTGGATGTGTCCACGACAATTAGTTACATTCCCCAGTATCTAACTGACTCGGAAAACATTCTTGCAGTAACGAATTCTATTGACATTGCAGATCGGTTACTTCGCAACAGTACAAGTAAAACCCGAATGCTTGGAGGTAATTTAGATCGCGAGAAACGATGTGTCAATGGAACACGGCCGCTCATGGAGCTGGAGCAATACACATTCGACATTGCGTTTCTTAGCGTGGTAGGGATTGATTCTAGTGGTGTCTATTATGCTTATGAAGAAGATCTCGACATGAAAAACAAATTACGTGAACAAACTGCTAAATTAGTCTTGCTGGCGGACCATCGAAAGATCAATCAAGCTCACTACTTTAAAGCGTATAGCTGGGATCAAGTCGATATCCTTATAACAAATGAGGCCTTGCCAAAAGAATTGTCGAAGATTTTGGAAAAACAAAAAGTTGAGGTATTTTACTCAGGAGGAAAACCCAATGATTAAAACAGTTTTATTCGATGTAGATGGTACTCTAATTGATACAGAACAAGCGGTTATCCAATCATTTAGAGATACTATGGGAATTGATCCATCAGTTTCTGACGAAGAACTGCACTTCATCTTGGGTATTCCAGGAGTTAAGGTGTTAGAACGTTACAGTGATTCGCGTGAAGAAATTCAAAAGCTTTTAGAGCTTTGGGTAGACAAGCTAGGCAGTTATGGAAAAGACGTTCAGTTATTTCCTGGTATATTCCCCTTGTTGGAACAGCTGCAAGTTCGAGAGTATCAGTTAGGTATTGTAACTTCAAAGCTGCGAACAGATATGGCGAATACTTTAGAAGCTTTTGGATTAAGTAATCTTTTTACTGTAGTCATCACAGCTTCAGATACCGAAAAATATAAACCAAATCCAGAACCTATTCTAAAGGCCCTAGAGCTTATTGACGCTGACCCACAAGAGACAATTTACATTGGCGACTCTATCTACGATTTACAAAGTGCTCAAAACAGTCAAGTTGCCTTTGCTCTAGCTGGTTGGGGAGCGAAAAATCATGAAAAATTCGCTCAAGTCCATCAGTTAGCGGCACCTGAAGACTTAATTTATTATTTAGAGGGATAATTATGTATGCAATTGAACGATTTTTAAACCAGCTTGGAAAAGAAAGCAACACTCTTCTTACCTATCCAGCTATCAATACTGCTGAATATACAGCGTGGGTAGAAAATGATGTCTCAGTGAAGGAATTGCCTTTAAAAGTTTTTACTATTCTATGTAGCCTTTCTCACTTAAGCTACGATGACTTGTTAAAACAATTAGTTAAATATGAATTATTAAGCGAATAAAGGTCTTAGAGAAAATTCTAGGATCTTTTTCTGAGCGTTTAGTTTACATAATATTAGACTGGACAACTAATGTATATCTGTTTATAAAACATTTTTCAGCGATTGAGTCGAAATACAATTACACTTGCTCTTTGGCTTAACGTCAAAAAAAGCATCTAAAGAGTCGTATAACTCTCAAGATGCTTCAAAGTAATCAGTTTATGCTTCTAAAACCTTGTTCTTCTTCGCTGCTTTTTCGCGTTCTGATTTGTTCAAAATTTGTTTACGCAAACGAATGCTTTCAGGCGTAATTTCGCAGTATTCATCATCATTTAAGAATTCCAATGACTCTTCCAATGAAAGAATACGTGGTTTCTTAATTACTGAAGTTTGGTCTTTATTCGCAGAACGAACGTTAGTCATTTGTTTTGCCTTCGTGATGTTTACGCCTAGGTCTTTGTCACGGCTGTTTTCGCCGACGATCATACCTTCATAAACTTCTGTACCAGGTTCAACAAACACTGTTCCCCGTTCTTCTACACTCATGATTGAGTAAGTAGTAGCTTTACCATTATCAACTGAAACCAAGGCACCATTACGACGGCCACCCAAGTTTCCTTGAATTTTTGGCAAGTATTGATCGAAGGTATGGTTCATAATACCGTAGCCGCGAGTCATTGATAAGAATTCAGTTGTGAATCCGATCAAGCAACGTGCAGGTGCCAAGAAAACTAAACGAACTTGACCATTACCAGAATGGATCATGTCTTGCATTTCAGCTTTACGTTGACCTAATGCTTCAATTACACTGCCCATATATTCTTCAGGTGTATCAATTTGAACCAACTCAAAAGGTTCGCAACGTACACCATCAACCATCCGTTCAATAACTTCTGGACGAGATACTTGCAATTCGTATCCTTCACGACGCATGTTTTCGATCATGATTGACAGATGTAATTCACCACGACCAGAAACAACCCAAGCATCTGGAGAGTCTGTTGGTTCAACTCGTAGGGATACATCAGTATGCAATTCAGACATCAAACGTTCTTCAATTTTACGTGAAGTAACGTATTTACCCTCGCGACCGGCAAATGGTGAGTTGTTCGTCAAGAAGGTCATCTGTAAAGTAGGTTCATCAATGTGCAGAATTGGCAAAGCATCTTGATGATCAACTGGTGTAACTGTTTCTCCAACGAAGATATCTTCCATCCCAGATAAGGCAATCAGGTCCCCTGCTTTGGCTTCTTGAACTTCCAAACGTTTCAAACCGAAGAAACCAAAGATCTTAGTTACTCGGAAGTTCTTAACTGAACCGTCTAATTTCAGTAGTGACACTTGGTCACCAACTTTAATCTTACCACGGAAGATACGGCCAATTCCGATACGTCCTACGTAGTCATTGTAATCCAGTAAAGATACTTGGAATTGCAATGGATCTTCGCTGTTGTCAACTGGTGCAGGAATTTTTTCAATAATGGTATCAAATACTGGAACCATTGTTGCTTCCTGATCAGCAGGATCATCGGATAGGCTAGATGTTCCGTTTAAAGCTGAAGCATAAATCACTGGGAAATCCAATTGATCATCATCAGCGCCTAATTCGATAAATAATTCTAATACCTCATCAACAACTGCTTCAGGACGAGCTGAAGGTTTGTCAATTTTGTTTACGACTACGATTGGAATCAAATGCTGTTCCAATGCTTTTTTCAAAACAAAACGTGTTTGAGGCATCGTTCCTTCGTAAGCATCCACAACCAATAACACACCATCAACCATTTTCATGATCCGTTCAACTTCACCACCGAAGTCCGCGTGTCCAGGTGTATCCATGATGTTAATCTTATAGTCTTTGTAGTTTACTGCTGTATTTTTAGCAAGAATGGTAATGCCGCGTTCTTTTTCCAACGCATTAGAGTCCATCGCCCGTTCTTGTAAGCTTACATGGCTATCTAAGGTATCTGATTGTTTCAACATTTCATCCACTAACGTTGTTTTCCCATGGTCAACGTGGGCGATAATGGCAACGTTACGAATATCATCTCTGTATTTCACTATAATTGCTCCTTTTCTTGTAACAAGTCACTCGACAAGCCATTATAGCAGATAATCATGTGAATTGTTAGTAAAACATTTTCATTTTTTCAGAAAACTAATATTTCTTAATCTTTGTATGCTTTTGCCTGCTCCATAGCAGCCGGTGTGAGTCCCATAAAGTACTCTCGACCAGAAAAACTTAATGGCTGAAAATCAACGCCACAGGTCGGCATACCAAACTGATCCATCATCACTTTACCAGCGGCGTAATCCCATGGACTCAAGCTGCTGAGATAACCGATTTGCGTGCCCTTCAATATCGCAATAAAATCTAAGCCGGCACAACCCAATACTCGCACTCCCATTGTACGTACACCTATATCTTTAGTGTAATGGTAGTTATTCGTATAGACTGGCATACCTACTCCTAATAACCCTTCTTCCAGCTGCTTGTTTTTCGGTGGCTGCAGCTGCTGCTTGTTGTGATAGACAGCATTGACTTTGGGACCGCCCCAATAAAGATCATCCCGCATCACGTCATAGATGAAGCCTAATTGCCCTACCCCATCCTCATAGACAGCAATCATAATGCAGAAATTTTCCTTTTGATAGACAAAATTCAATGTTCCGTCAATTGGATCAATCACAAATACCCTGCCTTGATCAATTGGTGTCGTATCCTGACCATTTTCTTCACCTAAAATTTTTGCACTAGGATCAAAGGCTTTAATCTTACTGACTAAAAAATCTTGAATTTCTTTATCAACATTGGTAACAATATCTGTTCTACCTGATTTATGAACCACTTGTAGAGCATCCTGCTTCAACGCAGCTTTGATTTTAGCTCCTGCTTCATAAATCCAGTCGATAATTTCTTTTTCCATATTTATCCTCCTTATTATTGCGATTATTGCGCTTTTCTCACGTTTTCTTCAGCCAAATGCCTCTTCGTTCAATAAATTTCACTGAACAAGCTGCATATCTAGTTCATTTTCAATCTTTTTTTCGCTTCTTTTTTTGCTGCCTGGACGGTTCGATACAATGAATACCCGCTGGCAGCTTCGAATTCACGACCAATACGTTTTTCCTCGCCAATGCTGCGAATCACCTGCTTAAACTTTTGATAGCCCTCTAAAAAAACCTGTGTTTCTACACCACTCTCATTGGCTTGTTCTACCAAATTAAGAAAATTGATCACCGTAATCATTTCTTCACGACTCCACTCAGGATCGATTGGGTAACTATAATTATCCAATTTCTTCACTCCATTCTTTTTTAGTTTACCATAAATTGATTAACTAATCCCTTATTTAAACAGGCAAAAAGACCTTAACCAAATGATGGTTAAGGTCTTTTGATTCAAGTTATAAAAAAAGTTTCACTAGTCAGTTTATATACCTATTTTACTGGTTAGAAAGAAACAACACTGTCAAGAGTTGGAATTTCCTGCGAAATAGATTCAAAAACTTTAGCCGCTCGCTCAGTCTGCATAAATTTACAGAAGACAGGATCTAAAGAGTAGCCTTGTCCCCATTTAGTAACCAAGGTTTCATCCTCATACCCGGCATGTTGAAGCTTTGTTTTAATCCTCGCAGCAATACAAGACAACTGTGAACGATTTGAACTTGTTTCACCATCACGCCATAAAAATTGGCAAATTTCAGTTCTTGATAGAGTTTTTCCTTGTGCTTGCAACAAAAGAGCAAAAACTTTCTTTTCATTTTTAGAGAATCGTACATTGTTTAGTACATGCTGGAATGGTCCTTCTTCTGCCAAGCGAATAGGTCGATTAGAACGTTGCGCATTTCTAAAGAAATTATTTTGTAGCAGCACCAATTTTTCCCGGATCATTGTATTAGAAAGAGATTTGTTCAACCAACCGCCAATAGCTGCTTCCTTTAAGGAAACTTGGTCCTCCGAAGAATAAGCATTATCAGTTAATCGAATAACTAGATTGTTGTCCGTATTCACCAAAGCTACTACATCAGCAGCTTCTGAATCTGTAATTGTCTCACTTAGCAAGATCGTTGGAAAGTAGGAAAAGATATTATGATTCCGATTACTTTGATAAATGTCGCTGGAACAAAATACTTCATAGTTTAATAATTGCAATTGTGTTTGGAATTTTTGTTCAGCTAAAATGTTTTTTGTGAGAATCAAGATCTTGTTCACACATTCACGCTCCTTATTGTCCTTAAATGTCAAATAAAATGTTCTTACTCCATCGAGTAAAAATCTAAAGTATACTTTATTTTATTTTTTTTACAATCAGATTAAAACAGCCCATGAAAACGATAAGAATAAAAAAGTATTTTTGACATAAATAACGACATAGGATTTCTAGATATAAATCTAAAGGAATTACGTATATCTAAAAAACTCTAATCTTACAAACAAAAAATTATACATTGGCGAAATACGAAAAATAATTATCGTTATTTTAACACTGTATCAGTAACAACGATTTTAATTTACCTTTTTATTTAATGATTTTTCAAGTTTGCGAATAAATAGAATAAGTTATACCATTTAACACTGTAGATAATAAAAGCAGTGTTTTTTTATGTTGATATGTGAACCGTTACTTTCACAACAAAAAAGGAGATTCCCTGATCTCCTTTAAGGTTCCGCAGCAACGCTATTCTATTAACTTTTAAAAATAGATGGTTAAATTAATCCGAATAGATTCCATAATGGATACATGACCAGAATAAAACCCAGAAGCATCAGTACCGCCTTCAATGTCATTTGCTTGACGAATTCTTTCATAGGCATCATTCCATATCCATACATGATTAGATTCCCTGCTGACTCATAAGGTAAAAAGAGAAGCTCGCAAGAATACAATAGACACATACAAGCTGCAATCGGATTAATCCCCAAAGTAGCTGCAATCTGAACAAAGGGAAGTGCCAGTCCACCCAACATGGCATAAGGTGTCATAAAGAAATTGGCGATAGTTCCCATCAGAATAAAGGCTACACATACAAACAGCGTACTTTTTCCTGCCAGTACGGGGACAGCAATAGCTGTTAAAAAATTACCGAAGCCAACTTCCGCTCCTACGATGCCAATACCGAGACAAGCCGATACAAAGAACACCATGGAATAGTTTAATCTGCTCAAAGACTCTGGCTCGCCAATTCCAATTCGAGGAAGAAACATCAAGAAAGGAATAGCCATAAAACCATAAGCTGCCGGCAGGCCGATAAAGCTTGAAGCACACAAGTAAGCCAGCAAAAGAACGATCATGACAACCGCTTTCTTTTCCTTTATCGACATGTCCCCCAGCATACGATATTTTTCGTCAAATAGTTCCTTGTTGGCGTTGATTTTTAAATTCTTTGTATCGTAAACCTTCATCAAAATCAAAATACTGGCTACACACACTACAATAAAAAAGCCATTATACTTCAATGAAGTAAACATTGACATCGTATAATTAGGGATCAGCTCACGAATCGCTACCTCCAGCATAGAAAAATAGCCTGGATAATAAAGACAAACGGTGCAGCCAGTCGCCCCGATAGTGCCAGCAAAACAGACCAGCGAGGCCTCTTTTGACGGTTTCATATCCATGGCTTTACACACGCCAAAAACTAAAGCACTGGCAACTAACCAACCATTACAAAAGGTGATCAGATTCAAGATAATTCCAATAAAGAAGCAGCCGAAAACAGCTCCTGCATACGTACCGCCACACAAGCGAATCACATAGTAAGCAATTCGAGTAAGCAAGCCGGTTTCATCCAGAATATTACTAAAAATTAAACCGCCTAATACCATCCAAACCGTCGTACTAGTCCAAGACCCAAATGCTATTTCAGCTGGAACCAGCCCACTAATTAAGTATAGTGACGGAAGAAGTATAGCTGAAATTAGTCTGGGCAAAAGCTCCATAGCTATGATTAGAATGACAAAAATCGTAATTACAAGAAACTCTTTCAGGCTTGGTGTAAAGGCATCTGAAATTGGAATAAAGGCGATCAGCGCCGGGATCGCCAAGCAGACGATCCATCCCATTAAACTCTTTTTATTTACGTTAATTACACTAATATCCATTCTCTTTTCCCTCAATCACTAATCAATCTATCAGCGACCTTCTATAAAGCTTTTTTGTACAACTCAATGATGTCCTTTACAGTTGTAGCTCTTGGGTTTACTGCAACATTAGGGCTCTTCATAGCATCCTCTGCCATCTCTTCAATTTTATCTTCCGTAACCCCCATTTCCGAAAGGGTTTTAGGAATACCAATTTCTTCATTTAGTCTTTGGAGTTCTTCTACCAGCATGTGAGGATCAAAATTTTGTGCTGGTTCGGCTTTTCTATTAATAAAATTATAGATTTTTTCGTAACGCCCACGATCCGCCAGAGCATTGTATTCCATCACCGTTGGTAAAAGAATCGCATTCGCCACCCCGTGTGCAATGTGGAAATGCGCACTTAATGGGTGACTCATCGCATGAACATTTCCTAATTTAGCCCAGGCAAAGGCAATACCAGCAAAGGTTGAACCTGACATCATTGCACAGGCGGCTTCCTCGTCTTGTCGATTCGCAACAAACTGACGTAGATTGCCCCCGATTAAGCTCATTGCCTTTTCTGCCATGGCATCAGTAAATGGCGAAGCATTCTTCGAAATATAAGCTTCCATCGCATGAATCAGTGCATCAATACCACAAGAAGCTGCAATCGATGCTGGTGCAGTCATAATCATCTCCGGATCTAACACGGCATATTTCGGCAGCATTTCATAGCTGATAACTGACATTTTGTAATTTCTTGATTCATCAGTAATCACAGCAGAAGCTGTTACTTCGCTGCCGGAGCCGGCAGTTGTCGGAATAGCGACAATCGGTACAACCGGTCCCGGAACCTTATGCAGCCCCTCGTAATCAGTGATTTCACCACCATACTTAGCTAAAACACCTGTTGCTTTTGCCACATCCATTGAGCTGCCGCCCCCTAAAGCAACAATGCTGGTAGCTCCGCATTCCTTATACAGCTTGGTTGATTCATTTACGACCTCAACAGTTGGGTTTGGTACTGTGCCTAGATAAGTAGTGCACTTAATTCCACCAGCCTCAATGATTTTCTGAATCTTTTTAACTACACCTAAACTCTCTAAGCCCCGATCAGAAATCAGAAATACATCCTGTGACTGATTTTCCTTTAATATGTCCGGCAGCTTCTTCAAGCTTCCCATGCCAAATTCAATACTTTGAGGTATTTTAAATGTAAAATCTTTCATATTCTGTGTCCCTCTCCATCTCTAGATTACGGATAACAAGCTAGTAACCAGCATATTTCCGCCGACAAATAGCAATACAACATAGACAATTTGTAAAAATTGTTCGCGATTGATTCGTTTTAGAAAGCCCATTCCCAAGAAAAAGCCGATTGCAGCCATTGGGAGACCGATTGCCAAAGCGCTCCACATATATGGGGTAAATGCGCCATTTCTGTATTGAGTAAAGGCATTCCATGTATTTAAAATCACCCAGACCATGTTCATCGTATTGCGGAATTTTTCTTTGTCTTGAACGGCTTCAATCGTGTAAACAGTGATTAAGGGGCCGCCGATTGTAAAAGCACCATGAACGATGCCGCCAAGGATCAGACAGCCGTATCGGAAAATTTTTTTAGCTGGCGTGTCTACTGCTTCTGCTACTACGGTTTCTTTTGATATCCGTGGCTTTACAATATATTTGTAAACATTCATTAAAGCAATTAACGTTACCATTAGACCGATTCCGATTTTCGCTGTGGTCGGACTAATAGCATAAAACAAATAATTTCCGACTAGAATCCCTGGTAAACATAAAGCTAAGATCTTAGCCAAATCTTTCCAAGAAACATCTTTAAAAGCCCGAATACCTAAATAGTAAAGAAACGGCAAGGTAATCAACGTTCCATAAGGCACTCCTACTTCAGTTCCCAATAACCCATTGGTAACGGCTGCCGCAATCACGGTACAGCCGAAACCAGTACACCCCTGTACGAAAAATCCAATTACCTGCATCAACGCAACCAAGATAAAGTTAATTTCGAAGCTCAACATTCCCACCTACTCCCATTTTATTAGAAACTCAATTCTGTTCGTTGGATCAAATCCTTTTGTAATGGTTTGCCAAGTTCAACGAAGTAGGCACTGTATCCGGCAACACGTACCAGCATGTCTCTATAATCCTCCGGTTTCTTTTGCGCTGCTCGCATTGTCGCGGAGCTCATGATATTAAATTGAACATGCATCAGCTGCTTGACCATATAAGCATCCACAAAGCTGATTAGATTATTCCTACCTTCGACTCCAGCCACTGCTTCTTCAGGAAAACGCAGATTCATTAATGTTCCGTTGGTAGCTAAGCTATGATCAACCTTCGCCAAAGAGTTCACTAGCGCCGTGGGTCCTGCAATATCGTGCGACCCAGCATCTGTATGGACCGGACCCATATTATCCGAGATCGCTTCACCTTTTTTACGACCATCAACGGAAGCATTCGTGTTCATTCCCATCGCCACATTGGCATTTACTGAATAAACACCTGGGCTAAATTCTCCACCTCGTGGATTTTTACGACCACTAATATGTCGGCAATAACACTCGAACATAAATTTAAATAATTCGTCAGCGTAATCATCATCATTTCCGTAATGATGTACTTTTGAACTATTGACTAAGGCATAAAGAACTTCATGACCTTTCCAGTTGTCCTTAACTGCCTGTAAAAGCTCAGATCCAGTGTACCGTTTTTCCTCAAATACTAACTGCTTAATTGCTGATAACGAATCTGCACAGGTAGCCATACCGCTTGCTTGCGGTCCTGTACCATTATATTTTGCTCCTCCTTCAGTCAAATCCTTCCCTGACTCTAAGCAATCCTCAAAAAAGGCTGAAACATAAGGAAGCGGTTTAAGTTCTCTATGAACTGTATCAATAATATTCAAGCTGCTGCACATTTGATCGGTCCAATACTCAAATTGCTGGTCAACACTCTCTAACACTTCATCAAAGCTTTGATAAGTATCTAAACTGCCGGTATCCGGTCCCAGTTGCTTCCCTGTGTTTAAACTACGACCGCCATTTACTACCATTTCCATCATTTTTGGTGTATTCACATATGCTGCATCATGCCAGCCATACTCTTTGCCAGGCAAGCTTATTTCAACGCAGCCGACCACACAGTAATCTCTTGCTTCTTCCAGAGTCATTCCTTTGCGCATCATTCCTTTAATTGTTGGTGTATCGTTAAACAATTTCGGATGACCATAGCCTGCTCGAATGCATTCGATGGTTTTTACTTTTAGCTCGTAAGGCGTGTGTTCATGCATCCTCACACAAACCCATGGGTTCATCATACGAGTATGAGCAGAAGCTTCCAGCATCAGCATAGTCAAATCATTAGTGGCATCATTTCCGTTCCGGTCTACTCCACCAATAGTCAGACTCTCTCCACCGAAGCCTCGGCCATTACGTAGAGCCATACTCCCTTTATCTTTTAGTTTCGTAGGATTGTTCATTTTTACATAAACAACCTCAAGCAATTCTAAAATAAATTCTTTAGAGACAGTGCCTTTTTTCATATCCGCTTCATAGTAAGGCTTCAACCATTGATCCATGCGGCCGTATGAAATTGAGTGTCCATTACTTTCCACTTGAATCAAAGTAGTCGCAATATTAAACAGCTGCAGTGCCTGCCAAAAAGTTTGCGGAGCTCCGTCCGCGATTTGATAACAGTTCACTGCCATCTCCTTAAGCTCCAGCTTACGCGTCGGATCCTCTGTGGTTTTCGCTTGGTCTTCTGCTAGTACGGCATAACGTTTAATGTATTTTCTGGCAGCCTCATGCATAATAATCATAGCCTTATAGAAATCACGTTTTTCGCCATATTCGGGGTCACGTTTGCTTAGCTTAGCCAAACGAGCTTTGGCTTCTTCAATTAAGCCGATATAGCCAACACGCATCAGCTTCGCGTAGTCAATTGCCAAATGTCCAGCTCCTGCATAATGATAAAGATTGGTTTGGAAAATCTTTTCTCCAACCTCGGAGCCTTTTGTTTGGTCCTCATCCAATTTAACATTGACCAAATCATCAACAGTTTTTCCCTTCCACCAAGCGCAAAGCTCGAGAATTTCATTTCGTTCTTCCTCGTTGCGAATATAGAATTGATCATTGGGCCGCTCTTCAAAAGGCGAATGCAGAATCTCGTCAATGATCCAGTTAACAGAAAATTCTGGATAAATGGGCGAAGCTTTGGCTGGTGCCGCAATTTCTCCCAGTATCAAATCTTCATCATAAATGTACAAGGTGGAATTTAGTAAAACATTTTCAAAGGCATACGCGCATTTTAATTTGCGTGAGCATGTCTCATGTGTTTGATAAGCTTCTGTAACTAATCTTAGCCGCTCTACATCCACCTCATAAGGTCGATCCAAAAAAGTTTCTCTTAACTGATTTACGCGAGGAAACGGTGACCAATCCTCGTGGTGAACCTGATATCCGATACTATAGGTTTTATTATAGGGCTCCGTTCCAACTGCTGTGGTTTGCTTGATACTCATTTATAAAATCCTCCTTCAATAAATAAACAGATTTATTCCTGCTCCTTAGTTCCGACTAAACAATGAATGCCACGGGTATTAAAGTAATCAGCAATTTTACTCACTTTTTTCTGGAAAGACTTTCGTCTAATCTTGACCCCCTTCATACCATAGGGAATCCCTAATGCTTGATATTTTTCCTCTCCTAGTCGCATAAAGCTCAAGAGCTGCAGTGTTCGAACACGACCGCCTAATTCATTTAAAATAAAATCTGCGGTTGCTTCAATGTTTTCCTGATCATCATTGACCTCTGGAATAACCGGAATACGAAGAATCAATTCCCGTTCTAAATCAGTCAGTTTTTTTAAATTTTCTAAAATTCGATTGTTGCGGACACCAGTATGCTTTTGATGAAGCCTGCTGTCCATATGCTTAATGTCTGAAATCCAAATATCTGTATAAGGTAAAAGCTTTTCCACCTCTCGCCAATTCCCGTAAAAAGTCGTCTCAAAACAGGTTTGAATGCCTTCTGTCTTACAAGCTGCAAACAGCTCAGCTACAAAATCACTCTGCAATAATGCCTCTCCACCTGAAACTGTCACTCCTCCCCCGGATTGTTCATAATATTCTCGATCTTTGCGAATGATTTCCATGCATTCTTCCACAGACATCTCTTTTCCCCACTGCTTAATGGCATCGGCTGGACAAACTTCAGCATAGATTGAACAATCAGAACATTGCCTGTTTTCTATTTCTACCAATTTACCCCGATGAAACTGAAGATCAGCTTTCTGATCGCTTACACCTTCACAAAGTCCACATTTTTTCTGGGAAATACATTTTGATTTGTAAACGCCCAGCTCGATTTTTGTTGACCAGCTTTCGGGATTTCCACACCATTCACAGCGCATTGGACAACCCTTTAAAAACAGTTCTGTTCGGAGTCCTGGCCCATCGTGGAGGGTAAATCTCTGAATGTCAAAAACGACTCCTTGCTGAGACATAGCTTCCCTTCTCTCCATCCGTTCTAAGAATCTTTAACTTGCTCAAAGTTTAACAAAATTGAAGTTTTAACATAAGTGGGCATCAGGGTTATTTCATATAGGGAATGTTCCCTATTCTTTCTACAATTTATCGAAAACGATCTCAAAAATAGACCACGAAAAAGAGCCTTAGACATTTGTCTAGGCTCTACGTATATTTTGTTCAAGTTTTAGTTTTCTTGACTCTCCATTAATTTGTACAGTTCAAATCGACTATTCACTTCACATTTAATATAAATATTTTGGACATGCTTTTTGATGGTATGATAGCTGACTACCATCTTATCAGCAATTGCCTTATAGGTTAGTCCTTGATACATCAACTCGGCCACGCGTTGTTCAGTTGCTGTTAGTGGTAAATTGTTCAACGAAAAAGCGGGGACTTTTTCTTCATCCTTTTTAGCAATCGTAATCCAATGGTAACGATCAATGATACCATTGGAATAGGTTTGATCATAGGTATAAATTTTGAAGATATAGTTTTTAATGATTTTTTTCTGAACACGTTCTGAGCTAGTGCCTTCTTCTCCTCCTAAAAGGAATGGCAGCCAGCTGCAAGGTGTGGTGCTGCTTATCTGGTCAGCAATCACAGGACCTAAAATATCAGTCAAGCACTTAACCGCAGTTTGACTATAACTCATAATATGCATAAAATCATCGGTAACCAGATAGGCTTTCTCACCGGAAGCAATAATTTCATTTTGAATATTTTGAACAATCTTGGCCTGCTCGAACTTCTTAAAGTTCTTGTAGGAATTTGCCAGATAAACGTAAATCTCATTAAGCTGGGCAAGCTCCTCTACGGTAAAATCTCCTTGATCCCAAGTTTTGAAAAAAGTTACCTGGATGTAGCCATTCATTCCAAAGGCTAAGGTTGTACTATAATGCTGCTGAAAATTTTCTTCAATGAAACGGACATAAGCAGAGGGCTCATAATCTCTTTGCGCAATGATATCAGTGGACTTGTATACGCGCGGTTCAACGTTGAAATAGGTCAATTGATCTCGCAAAGCCTCCTGGTAGATCACATGTCGAATAACATCATTGGCGAAAAAAATTCGGTACGGATGCTCACTATGATCCATTGAGATCCCTTGCCAGCTAGTCCAAGATAGAAAATCTCCCTGCGTATCGTAATAAGAAATGAGTACCTTCTTCCAGCCAAAATTCTTAGCTAAATAATCCAATAAAACAGTACTAAAAAATTCGCGGGCAGCAATTTGATATTCGGAAATTTCTGAGAAAAAATTAACCTGATCAGCATGCTCTTCATTCATAATGCTTCCCCCATCATTAAACATTGTTTTGCAGTTGATCTGTGTATGCGATTCACAGACATCTTTCCTACTGATTAGTAGTTAGATTATAGCATGCCTCTTCTTAGCACGTCATTGGAATATTGAAAACAAGCAACAGGCACTTGAATTAAATAACTGAGGAAATAGACAAAAACTGAGGCTGCGTAACAAAGCAAAAAGAAATCAACGAGGTATTTCTACTGTATAGCTCTCATTTACTTGCTTATTGTAGAGAATAAACGTATCATTATCCACCCACTCTACATCAAACTGGAGGGTCTCCATAAAACCTGGACCTTCATAACTATAAATCTCTCTTCCATCTTTTAAGAATACACTTGGCCGACTTACATAGTCATAGCGCACAAAAATTTTAGTATTCCGATTGGGTGATATAAAACTTTGATCAAATGTTGTTTCATATCGCAGGTTTCTAAACAATCCTTTACAGGTAAAGAAAAAACCAATTATTAAAACGAAAACCAGCAAAAGTTTCCTATATTTCCTCAACTATTTTTCTCCTTTATCCTATTCAAATAGGGCAATTCATAATCAGCTCTAAAAGCTATTTGGATTAAACTACTAAACTAGATTTTCTTATCGATAGACGTCATACTCTATCTAAGTAAAGCTTCTACTCCTACTCTTTAAACATATTTTTTAACTTGTGTGATTATTAATGATTATAACCTATTACATGGGGTGATTTTTTTTCTTTTTATATTTTATCGAATGAAGTCGATTATCAGTGTGGAATTTCCTTTAGAAAATAGTTTGAAAAGAGGGTGTTTTTGGTTTTCTAATGCTCAGATTGTCAGCATTCTATCTGTGTTGTTGAGCTGTACTTTTTTATGGAAAGTATATCAGTCACTTGATCGCTTTCCGGGATGGTCACTTCTTATTCATTATCGTTTTTTGTCATATGAAAACTATTATTTTAATTTTTAGAACATAAAATCTAGACATTCTTAACCTACGATCAGCTAAACATCCTTTCTCTGATAACACTCAATAAAATCCTATCCCTTCCATTCAATTAATTTTTAGACTTTTAAAAACTTTATCTGATACATTTTTTAAAATCCAACCCTATTTTGTTAAACGTAAATAACTAATTTATACGTAAAAATAAGTGTTATCATTTGTAAAAAATAAGAATAGTAATGCTATTGCATTAATCAAATATGAAAGGTAAAATAAAGGAGTACAAAAATAAAGCGCTTTTAAAGCGTAAATTTTGGAGGAGATGAACATGAAGAAAGGGTTTTCTTATGCTTTTGTTGGGGCAGCGATGCTAATGTTGGGTGCTGCGGTCGTTCAAGCGGATTCTGCTGATGCGTCTACTTTGTACCGCGCATATAATCCTAATACAGGTGAACATCTGTATACGCAGTATTACAATGAAATTCCATTTGTAGTTAACGCAGGTTGGCAGGATGAAGGAACTGCGTGGACAGCTCCAGACAAAGGTGTTCAGGTACACCGTCTGTTTAATCCCAATAACGGAGGCGACCACTTCTACACGCTAGATACAAACGAACGTGATCATTTAACAAGAGTTGGTTGGCGTTATGAGGGTATTTCATGGCACTCAGGTGGCGCAATTCCTGTCTATCGCTTATACAACCCAAATGCAAAATCTGGTACTCACCACTATACTACGGATGGGAATGAAAGAAACCATCTAGTTGGTCTAGGCTGGCGATCTGAAGGAACTGCGTTTTACGCTTCAGCGGTTGGTCAAGGAAATCCTAATCCCGCACCAAATCCTGGAGTAACACCGAAAAAGGTTGACGTAAACATTACTGGTACAGGTGGTACAGAGCAAAATAATCCGGGCTCCTATCGTTTGCTTTATTCAAATAAAGCCTTTGATAATGCATCATTAGGAACAGCGACTATCGAGTTTGTCGCAGATGTTGCAATGGTAGGATCAGGAAGTGATTACGAAACACAATTTGTAATTGCTGGAAATGGTAATGCTAGTGGCCAAATTGGTGTTGGGTTGCACTATCAAGCTGGTAACGATGGAAACTTTGCACAAGGGCGAATCAATACGACTAATATTAACTTCCCTGCTGGTGCAGGAAATACTGGTCAACAGTATTACTCGGTAAATACAAACGCGCCTAGAATTGCTAGTAACCAATCAGTAAATCTGAAAGTAAGATATTATGACTCCGGTTATATGCAAGCCTACGTGAACAATACCTTAGTTGGTCAGTACAAAACTAAATTAGTTCCCGGTGGAAATGCTTATATCTTACACGTGAACAGCACAAACGCAACCGCAAAAGTGCGCAATTTGAAAGTATACAAAAATGGTGCAGATGTTACTACGAAGGGACAAGTACCGTTCAAACAAACGTCATTTGATATTACAAATAACGTACGAGATGGTGCTTACTAAAATTTAATTACTATGAAACACTCCTTAGAACAAAGTGTCAGCTCTAAGGAGTGTTTTTTCAAACATAAAAAAGTTCAACTACTTAATATCGAAAATGAACTGCACTAGATACTTCCCTTCAAAATCTTTGTAATAACGGATCGAATGAATTTTACCTAAACAATCGGAATCGATTTCTTCTTGAAGTGCTGCTTTGTAGAAATCTGATTTAAAACTTTTTTCTACATATTTTTCAGGCATCTTAACCAGATAAGTACGTTTATTCCCATCCTCTGTCATTTGACGCTCAAATTCTTCTAACGGCTTGTCCTCTACTGATTCAAACAAATCACCTATAGATAGCTGAAAATTATCAATAGCTGCAGGAAGAACATCACCGAAAAAAGTTAGTCCTGGAATATTTTTTTGCTGTATTTTTTTGTAATTCATCAGGTGTCTCCAATTCTTAATTAGTAATGATTGCTCTAATTTGATTTTATGCTATTAGGCATCTTTTGTATAGGGATACCTTAATTAAGTAAGTACAAATAACACTTAATCAGCAGTCGATTTGTCGAAGAAACGACAGATCGGCTGCTTTTTTCTATTTTTTTGCTTTCATGGTTCTAAAACTACCCTTTAAGAAAAAAATCTCGAAAAATATTTACACCTCATATTCCTTGATTTAACAATGTTTCTAGCGTATTTCTCCTCTTTTTTTAACCAAAAAAGCAAAAAAATATTTTGGGTAGTTATAGGGGGCCTTTTTTCGCTCTTTTTTTTAAGAATCCTATTAAATCAACCTTTTCAAAAATTGGAGGGGGTCTATAACTACCCAAACCTGCCTATAACGACTCTTTCTTTTTTTCGAGAAATCCGTTATCTTTTAGTCACCGGCCGGGAAACAAAACAAGCACCATAATCCAAAATAAAAAAACATTACAGAAACGGAGGAACCGAAATGATACAAAAATTGGGCACAAAATTACAAGTACAAATTGAACAAGCAGGCGAAGATAAACAAAAGAAAGTGAATTTTTCAAACGTGATCGACAATCCACCTGAAGAAGATGTAGTAAAGTTGGGGGAAATTATGGCAGATTTGTCTCAACAAGGTAGCTCATTGGATAGTGTGATTATGACTGTGCAGTCACGAATTACCATGGAGGTTGAATAAGCATGAAAAAAGTCGTTAAGTTAGTCTCTATTTTTAGAAATGGTATGGGAAAAAATCAGACCTGGAGCTTGAGCAATCCTGATACCACCAAGACACCTTCACAAATTAAAGCTCTTTTGGAAGAAATGGCGAAATTGAACCTCTTTCATAAAGACGGGATTCGCCAATATGAATCCGTCGTAAGTGCCAAGTATGTCGAAACGATTGAAACACCGATCTTTGAAGAAGTTCCTGTTACACGCTAATTATTAATTGAGAAGCAGCGACAGACGTGTCATGCTTCTCTTGCATTACTTTATGATTGAACCAGCTTTCCTAGGTAGTTGGTTGAATGAATACTTATCTATAAAGAAAAGAAATGAGGAATCCATTATGATGTCAGAGCAACCCTTCACCCACCAACAACTGTTTAACTTAAAACTCGAAACTATTGAACAAAGACTCATGGAATATTACCAGGAAACTCAGAATGGCACCATGACCATCAAGCTATTACTTGCTTTACGTGTCCGATACCAGCTTGGTGCGAAGGAGTTTGCTCTGGTATTGCAAGACTTAGTTCGTCACTTATTTATGAATACCAAGGCGACGAGAACCATGAAGCAGTTTTTCTGGTATTTTGTAGATTATTTTGAAACCAGTGAATTGCGCATCCTGAATTTAAAGCTGAACCCTGTTCGCAATTTTATCGAAAAAGCCAAGTCTCTGATCAAGTCACAAGTTGCCAAATTATTCCATACAGAAGCTGACACTGAAGCCACCTGAAAATGATACTTATCGTCTGTCTCACCTACGCGAATAAATGATGAAAGGAGCCAAACCAATGATCAGACTAGTGTCTACCTTCCTGAATAGTGAAGGCAAGAAACATAATTTTTCTTTTAATAATCCTGATATCACCAAAAGTTCTGAAGAGATCAAAGAAACACTGGCTTTGCTAACCAGATTGGAACTCTTCGAAAAAGATGGCGTAGGATTGTTTAAGAAAGTCGTGAAAGCGAAATATGTAGAAACAATTGTCACACCAATTTTTGAAGGCGATGAACTGTTTGGAGCCTCTGCTCCCAAAGAACCGGAGGTAACTGAAAATAATACTGCTGAACAATCGACTGCACTTCGCTGTTTACGGGAGGAAACACCGAAAGTTCCAGAGGTATCTTTTAATTTATCACCTATTAGAAGTAAAGCTCACGAGGTTCTGTCTGCTTCACTAACTAATGAAGCTTCTGCAGACCAGACTGGAGTAACTATATCGAACCCTTTAACAATTAAATCAATCAATACTACGGAGGAAGCCGCTCCTATTTCTGATAATTTCTACGATGTTGTCAAAGAAATGGTGAAGCGAAGAAAAAGAAGGAAAGCCAAGGAGCAGGAGAAAAGAAAACAAAAGAACCCACCTGAAACACCTTCATGATGTCTGATCATTTACCAGCGTAGGTAAAATAGATTCGTCTGGATCATGAGCTGCACTGAAGGGGGGTGATGAATTTGCAATCTCTTGTACAGTATATTTTAGCCCCGATTTTTGTCGGACTGGTTATCGCATTGGTTAATCACTGGTTAGATGATCATGATCCCTGACGATACAACAAGCTATTGCAAAATGAGACAGTTGTAATAGCTACACGTTCATTGAAATCTGAATAAAAGCGAAACCACCTGTAAAGATGGCGCCCTTTGCAGGTGGTCATTTGATGACTATTAATTTTTATATATTTACTTGAATTGAAAGACTGTTAAAAATATACATAATGAGTTATTTTGACTATTGCTTGATTGAAAAGCATTTTCAAATTAAAAGATAAAACTTTAGTAATTGCCTCTCTCTTCTTACGTTAAAAACTAAATAGAAGACAGGTATAGAACAAAGTAGTATGGTTTTCTTTATTTTGCATCTCTGTAAAAACGTCTAATTTATTTCTTTAAGCGATTTGTTAGTGCTTCAACAAGCTAATAAGTTGAAGGACATGTTGGATAAGCTTATGATCATTCTCTAAACAAAAAAGAAGACGTGAATAAGCCGGTGAATCTATACGAGAATTTAATACTGTAGATAAAAGAACCATTTATTTCTGTATTAACTACGGATAAAGCTAATTCTTTCTATAATAAGTTAAAATTGAATCTATAGTCATAGTGATTTTTTACCTCTCTGGTGACTAAACGAATTCACAAATTTTTGTCTATTTGTGAATCGAATCAATATTAGTGTTTTACTGGATATTATATATTTTCTTTTTTGTAAATACGTGAAAGAAATGAGGGTAAAAAAATGGTAAAAGATAACTATCATGATTTTCTGTTGGCTACTTGGAAGCCAGCTGAAACCGAAGCCATTCTAACAGCCTTAGAATTAGAACTTTTCGATAAGATTGATCAAGGCTTTGATACGGCCGAAGACTTGAGTAAAGAAGGAAATTATCATTTACCTACCATTGAGCGAATTCTCACTTTGCTTGAGAACTCTGATTTCCTAATAGAAGAGTCTGGAAACTACTCGATTAGTGAAAAGTATTCTGCCTATGTATTGAAGAGCAGCCCTTGGTATAATGGAGAGATTTGGTTACTTCATCAGCAGCTAAATCGAGAATTATTTGGACATTTGACAGAAATGGCTAGAACTGGAGAGAGTGGGATCAATGTCTTTGCGAGTAATAACACCAAGGTTTGGGATAGTGCAATGCCTTTTCTTAATTCCTTGGCTAAAATAAGCGCCGAAGCTATTGTGAACCACTTCAAAGATAGTCTTTTAGAAAAGGATCATTTGACGATATTAGACTTAGGCTGTGGAACCGGCTTCTATACCGCTTCTTTACTTAAAGAAAACGTGACCTGGCAAGGGATTGGGATTGAACACCGAAACAGTCACTAAGATTGCAGAAGATAAGAATAAAGATCTGGTTGCTCAAGGGCGTCTTCAGTTTCAAGCAGGAAATATTTTCGAAGAACTGCCGGATGTTTCTAAAGTCGATATTATTATTTTAAGTAATGTCATGCATGGCTATAATCAAGAAGAAAATATTGAGTTGATAAAAAATGCTAGACGTTACTTGAAGCCTAATGGGTTAATTCTCGTGAACGAATTTTTGCTAACAAATCCTTCTGATAGTTTAGAGTCAATGTTTGATTCGTTCTTTTCACTTGTTGGTACCGGAAGCTCCTTCACAGATAAGCAGCTGCTTCAAATTTTTGAAGCTGTTCATCTGTCAAAAATTGATCAAATTGATTTGAATGGGCCTTCAACAGTTTATATCTTTTCCAACAATCAATAGATTCATGATTCGCTGCGTTTCACTTACAAAAAAGTCTCTAAGTACCGAAATACACGCATTTAGAGACTTTTCTTTCTTATTGTTGAAGATATTCGTGAATGTGACGAAGCTTAGCCAATGGAATATCTGTTGGTAAGGTACAATCCGCACCGATAATATAGCGATTGCCTTTAAATTCTTGGTGAATTTTATTTAGTTTCTCTTGTATCTCCTGTTCGCTTCCGTCAACCAATGCCCCGGATCGATCATCGAATCCACCTAAATAGACTTTGTTACCAAAAATTTGACGTGCCTCGTCAAAGGAATAGCTGCTTTCATGCATCGCCCAATTGACAACATCGCAAGGATAATCTTGGTAATTCCTTAAAATAGTGTCTTCTTTACAAATATGAAGAAAAATGGAGATGGTTTCTCTTTCCTCAGCATGTTTTAGTAAGCCACTTTCTGCTGGCTTTAGTAGCTCTTGGATAAATGTTTCGTTGAACTTATGTTTCTCTCCCCCTAAAGCGGCATAATAGATGCCTTGTACACCTGAATTCATCGTCATCTCTAAAACATGTTGTGTATTTTCTTCAATAATCTTTAGCCCATCCATCACAGCCTCAGGATCTCGCTGATAATGGTCATTAATTAAAGCAGGAGAAACAGAATAACTATGACCTGAAGCATGGGACAGGGAAGCAATTAAGCCATGAACCGTTCCCAACAAGTAACAATCTTCTTGGTTAGCTTCTACAATTCTTTGCAGAATATCCGCTTGATCGGTAATCAACTTAGAAGTCTTGGAGAGCTTCGGGATATTTTTCCATTCGTGAAGCTGTTCAATTTTATGATTACCGCGCATCTCATTTTCGTTCATGATTTTCAAAATATCTGTTTGAGTTTTGTCTTTAAAATCAAGATGAGCAGCAACTTGTGCCTCTACGCCTTTAGAAATAATGTCTTTAGGAAAATGCAACCAAAATCCCATAGGAATCTGGTCGGGTATTTCTCCTTTTAGCACGCAGTTTACTCGTTCAATTTTCTTCATTTTCTTCTCCTTCAAGTGCTTGCTGAATGTCTAGCCATAAATCGTCAACATCTTCTATACCGCAAGACAGCCTTACTAGTTTGGGCGTTACGCCAGCTTTTAAACGGTCAGATTCAGCCATACAGGCATGGGACATTGTCCATGGATAGGATAAAATACTCTCCACACCACCTAAACTTACCGCTACGATCGGAAGTTTTATTCGCTGAAATAATTGATGAACTTGCCTTTCCGTATTCAGCTCAAAGGATAAGACTGCTCCTCCATTGGTTGCTTGTTTAAAATGCTGCAAATGATCTGGGTGATTCTCCAGTCCCGGATAATGAACAGCCTGTACGTTGACTAGTGATTGCAGCCTGTTGGCTAAAATTAGTGCATTACAGCTGGCTTGTTTCATTCTCACTGCTAAGGTTTTTATGCCTCTTAACAAGAGCCACGCTTCCTCAATGCCGGGAATTGATCCGATAATTTTTTGATTTTTACGCAGCTTTTCTTTGAGCTCTTCGCTATTCGTTACTGCAACCCCCATAACTATATCGCTGTGCCCACCCAGAAACTTCGTGGCACTGTGTATAACGATGTCTACACCGAGGATCAATGGTTGTTGAAAATAGGGTGTCATAAAGGTATTATCACAAATAGTTATGAGCCCATGCGTTTTGGCAATTCTACAAACTGCTTGAATATCTGTAACTGTCAGCAAAGGATTGGAAGGAGTCTCCAAATAGAACATCTTAGTATTAGAACGTATAGCCTCCTCCCAAGCTAAAGGATTTCGTTCATCGACAAAGGTATAAGTAACGTTAAATCTATTCAACAGCTCTGTCAGCAATTGGAAGGTACCACCATAAATATTCCCTCCTAGGACAAGATGATCTCCTGAATTTAAGACTAGCAATGACGCTGTTATTGCGGCCATACCAGAAGAAAAAGCAATGCCGTATTTAGCATCTTCTAAAGCTGCTACAGCTTTTTCGGCAGCCTTCACCGTAGGATTACCAAAACGGGTATAGGTGTACTCCTGACTGTCAGGAAAGTTTTTTTGATGAAAGGTTGAAGCTTGATATTTAGGAATAGCTGCTGCTCCAGTCTCTGAATCAATCACTGGGTAGCTGTGGAGTACTTTAGTATCAACGTTCATGTTTTTATCGCCTCTTCTATGACTATTTGAATCGCGTCTTTGTAAATTTGTAGTAGCTTTTCTAAATCAGACAGCTTCATGCGTTCATTTTTCCCGTGGGCATAGGTTCGAGTATCAGGAAACCTCGGACCAAAAGCTGTAAAATTATCGAAGTAGCTGGCATAGGTACTTCCACCCATATAAATTGGCTCTGTTTGATCTGTCGGATAATACTGACGATAAAGACCAACTAATTGATCTGCTAAGTGCCTGTTTTCTACTAAATGCACATCTTTAGTGTTTAGAACCTTCAGCGTCCAATCAGGGAAAAACTGCCGAAGCTTGTGCAAAATCGTTTCTTGAGTCAGGTTATTATTAAAACGAATGTCTAGTTCAACCTGCCATTTATTCTCTTTAAAATTGATTATGCCAGCGTTAATTGTGGTATTTCCAAAACGACTTTCGGGACAGCTTAATCCAATACTTTCACCGTTCAAGTCAGAAATTTGTAGTAAATTATTCATTTTTTTAGATCGAATCGCAGGAGCCATCGCATTCATCAGCAGGTAGAAAGCATTTTTACCCGCCTCTGGTTTCGCAGCATGGGCGGAAACACCTTGATAAACAACCATTTCATTTTCATGGTTGCTTGCACCAGTGAGAACCATCCTGTCTAATACTTTTTTACTTTTCACTTTCATCGTTGCGCGATCCGGTACTGAATTTACTTGCTCACCGGCAAGGATTTCATCAAGCCAGGCAATCTCCTCCGTTGATTCTAGGAGAATATGCATCCGGCCTTTTTCGCTAACAACAATTGGAAACATAGCATCAGGGACAAACCCGGAAATCGGTTTTTCTTCCCGTAAAGTATAGTGCTGGATACAAGCCATTCCAGTTTCTTCTTGGGCACCCAGGATAATTCTTGCACGTACACCTTTTTCTTCAATTTTCTGTCTGAGTTCATTTAAAAGGACAATCATCACTGCTGCTGGTCCCTTGTTATCATATACACCTCTACCGTAAAGCGTCTGAGCCTGCTCGACTAAGGTAAATGGATCGGTGTCCCAACCATTTCCTGGAGGAACAACATCTAGGTGAACAGGAAATGCAACAAGAGGACCTTCTGTGCCTAGTTGAACCCAACCTAATGTGCTGGTTACTTTTTTGACTATGAATCCAAGCTCAGAGCAATAGTCTAAAGTAAAATCCAAAATATCCTCTTGGTCAGTCGTATTACTGGTAGGATAAGAATGATAAGAGATCATTTTTTTCAAAAGAGCAATCGTTTCCTGTAGTAACGTCACTATTAGACTCCCCCCTTCTAGAATAGACGAATAAGCGACCCCACCAGACTGAAGATTATTAGAATCCACAAAAGCTTCGAAGCATTCCATTTTTTAGCGGTCATCCCCCAGTAAACAAAGAATACGAGAATTAATGGCAGCAGTCCTGGAGCAATCTTGTCTAACGTTTCTTGCAGACTGATCTCTTTGCCGGAAATATTTAGCGAAACCGTCGTGGAAAGTGAAACCATTGCGGCTGATAGAGCCCCCATCATAAACATGCCTAAGATACTGCCGCCTTTTATAATGCTGTTGACTAACCCACCTTGGAGAACTTTGACAATCGAGCCTCTTCCAAGCTTGTAGCCATAATGAAAGAAAAAGTATCCTTCAAAGAAATTAATAATGCACCAGATAACAATAAAGAATGCGCCAATAACGTTTCCTTCTGCTGCAAATGAAGCCCCCAGTGCTGAAAAAATTGCTAAAAATGTTCCTGCATCAATTGCGTCGCCGATACCAGCCATTGGCCCCATCAATCCTGTTTTAAAATCCGTAATTACTTCATCAGGAATAGGTTCTCCTTGCGCTTTTTGCTCTTCCATCGCTAACACACTTCCGTGAATTAATCCTCCCCAAATGGCTTGAGTGTTGAAGAATCCAAGGTGCCTTTTCATTGCTGCTTTCAGGTCCTTTTCTTCTGGATAGAGCTTCTTCAAGACAGGGGCAAAAGAAGCTCCTACAGCCAAAGCTTGCATTCGTTCAAAGCTATTGGACAATTCTGCTGTCCACCACCATCTTAAATACGTTTTCGTTACATCCTTCTTGGTTAGCAGGCCTTTTCTTTCTTCTGTATTTTCCATTTTATGCACCCTCCGTTCCAACACTACTGCCGATAGTCATCATTAATGCTAAACAGGTTCCAAATATTGCGGCCCCCATAATCGGAAGTTCAAAATACTTAACTAGGAAGAAACCTGCAATGAACAATGGAATGTACTGCTTTTTACCGATCATAAAGATTGTTGTCGCAAATCCTAACGCTGGCAACACGCCACCCATTACCGTTAACCCATTCATTACCCATTCTGGGATAACCTTGAGGATTTTATCGACTAAATCTGACCCATAATAATTCACTAAAAAAATGATTGGAAACCTTAGGAAAAAACCAAAAATAAGTGAGTAAGTAGTAGCACATCGCCAAACTCCCTTAATATTGCCAGCTTCTGCATAGTCATCAGCTTTATGAACCAGAAAAGCATTCCCTGTACGGCGAATGTTATTAATGAAAACACCTATGATCCCCATCGGTACAGCGATACTTACGGCAACCTCGGTAGAAACTCCAGTTTGAAGTACAATTGGGATAGCAATTAACGCAGCCAGTGATTTATCTGACGGAATGTTTCCACCCGCAGCCACCATTCCTAAGTAGATTACTTCAATTCCAGCTCCGGTTATTAACCCTGTGGTAACATCTCCCCAAAAAAGTCCTAGTGCAAAACCAATAAACGTTGGTGATTTAAGAATTGGATAAAGTGTATAGCCAGCGATACTGGCTGCTATCCAATACCATAAAGCTGTGAAAAGAGCTAACATTACTGTAGATTGCATAGAAATCTCCCCCTAAAATTTATTTTTAATTTCGTCAAACCCCATCGCCGATTCCTCTGGCACAATTTGTGCAACAACCTCTGTTCCACTGCTGGTCAATTCTTCTAAGAAATCCACTTCTTCTTTTAGTAATGATACAGCTGAGATAACCTTTGTCCGTCCTTGTTCGTAAGGGACACCGCCTAATTGGAGCTGTTTCAGTTTTAATCCATTGTTGACAGCATTCTTTACGGAAGAAATATTTTTGAACAATAAGAAAAGCTGATCATTTGCATATATCCCGTTAGTTAGTCGTTCAACAATTTCTTGTGTATCAATAATTTCAACCTTTACACCTTCTGGAGCGGCCATAGCATATACATCAGCCATAAAGGGATCTTTTCCCAACGTGTCATCAACAATCACAATCTTGTTAGCATTGACTAATTTCATCCATTTGGTAATTACCTGTCCATGAATTAAGCGATGATCTACACGAGCAAATTTAATTTCTTCCATAGTTGATTCCTCCATTTTAAATTGATTAAATGTTTCGATGACATCTTCATAGTACTCGCTGCAATTACTCATTAAATCAAGTAATAGACGCAATGATAAGTCAGTGTATACTTTAGCGCCTAAGTCTAGACCTAAACGGATGGAGATTTTGTACGTAGTACTACCATGCAAATCACTAACGATAATCAATTCTTTTTTTTCAACAAGCTCTTGTTTCATTTGCTTCAAGAGCTGTTCATGGTCCATATCAGCATTTAATGAATAATGCAGCAGTTCATCTCTTGTTCCAAAATGTACTTTGACATCCTCAATCAAACTGCTCCCCCAAGTGCCATGTGTTAGCAATACGATTGTCTTCATAAACTGAGCTCCTCAATTATTTTTTTCAAATCGACCGCTTTTTCATCGGGTACCATTTGATAATATACGTAGACTTTTTTATCTATTAGTTGTTGGAGATTAGCAATTTCTTCTCTAGTTAAAAATAAATTATTAAACAATTTGATTCTTCCAATACCAGAAGCCATTCTACCAATATTCAAACAGTCGATATGACGATTTATTACAAAGGAGCATGCCGTTTGAATATCCTTAAAGAGAATCATTAATGCTTCCTGCGTTTCCTGAGAAATACGATCCATTTCTGTACTACGTAAAATTTCAATCTCACAATCTTTGGGCTTTGACATTAAAATCATTTGTTTTTCGATCAAATCGGATGCTGTGGCTGTATCTACGACAACAATTTTTTTGATGTTCTTTTTATTTGTCCATTTAAAAAGGACTTGTCCGTGAACCAATCGGTCATCACAACGAATAAATAGCATTTTGTCCACTCTTTCCTATGGATTGACTTCAATTACACTATTGATTCCTGTTTGTTTGCAATGCTTCGTTAAGTCGTCGAGTCTCATCGTTTCCCGCATCATTGCACCTTCCACGATCATGGATAAATTTAAGCCGGATAACAGTTTGAAGTTTCGTCTTTGTTTTAAGGTTACCGAACAGACGTTAAATGGTGAGCCACCAACCAAATCCACCAAAACGATAACCCCTTCTCCTTGATTTAGACTGTCCAATGCCGCTTCTACCTCGTCCTTCAGATTTGAAATACTATCATCTCTGTTTAACGAAATCGTCTGGCAATTGGAAATAGGACCAATAATCAATTCGGCACTGCGCTTTATTTCTTCTCCAAATTCTCCATGTGTCACTAAGAGAATCCCTATCATGTCATCCCCTCCTCTCACTCCTTTAATAGCAAGTTGCATGCCAACTTTTCTTTTCCGTGTTTTCATGCGCTTTGTACAACACAAACAACCCACTAAACCTCCAGTTCACTTCCTGAAAGTTTAGTGGGTTGTCTTGTGGGTTGAATCTTAGTTCTCTTACCGGCCCGATTAACCTACTGGGTCATATAAAAATAATTGTTCTGGAAATTCGTAAACAAAGATATCGGCCACATTCATTAATTCCTTTTTTGGAACCTCAATACCAAAGAATTCATCTACAATCAAATAGTGCTTTTCCAGCAACTCAATTAAATGAGACGATGATTGATAATTAACAGGAATCTCTTCTTGTTCTGAGGAATCAACTAAAACTTTTTCAATCATGCAGCCATTGTGGAAAATAAACTTTAATAGAAACTCATCGGTAACGTCAATTTTAAGATCTGCAGCAATTGCCTTTAAAACTGATTTGAAAAGCAAAAATACTTTTTTACTATCCAGGAAGACCAAAATTTTCTTCATGCGCTGAATCATCATAGTCTCGAAATGACGAAAATCATCACTAGGATCAAAACTCTCTTGCGTAGACTGCCAATGACGCGACATTACAGAAAGAAGTGACTGAACAAGCTCTTCTAAAGACAGCTTGCGGCTTAAGGATAACTTAGCTGCTTCTAGAATTAATGGGGTACTTGCCATGTCTATCACACGAACGGTAATTCCTAGGTCGTCTTTTAATTTCTGTTCAAAAGATTTAATTGAACCCATATCAGCCATTATTAATACACCGAGCCCATTGTCTAATTCACGAACCTTTTTCTTGGTTCTTTCGTAGACCTCCTGAACTTTTTCTTCCAAACTCATATTAATCGCTTTTACACTAGTGATACCTAAAAGTGAATTTACCGTGTCAGCAATACTGGAAGCCGTGTTTTCCCCATGCATAACAACCAATAAAGAAACATGTGGACGATCCGTATATTGAATCAACTGATTCAACATGCGATCAACAATTTTGATATCCAATTCGGATAAAGAAAGGCCTAAATTGTTTTTCGTTTGGTAAACGATTTGTTTGGTCGCCATGGAAATTTCTCCAGATTCACCCAGCAGATTGTCTAGGTCATTCTCTTCAAAAGTTGTTGCTGCATTTTTCCAAACAATAGTGAGGTGATAGGCAATGATTTTACTATAAAGTTCCAAATTCTCCTTATCGACAAAGCTGGCTAAAGGCTGCTTAACAGCTGCCAAAATATTGCCGTCAATAAACATGTTCTTCACAACAGCATCTTTACTAATGGCTTCTTGGTTAACTTTTTGCATCATTTTCCCTGTATATTCGGAAATAACTACCTGTGCTTCGTCTTCATAAACAGCAGTATTACCCGCATTTTTCATTAATAAGAAATTCTCTTTAATTCGTTGATAAACTTCCTGCTCATTTTTTTCAAAGGAAAACATCTGTACACTTTTTTCATGTTTAAAAAGCAAACTCTCCGGTAAGTTATGAGCAAGTCTTCGCTGATCTTCGATACCATCCAAATGTTGAGCAATACTTACAGGTAGATGCCGAATTTCTATTGATACTTCATGAGATCCATTTTTTATTGTATCGACAAAGGCATTGGCACAGGAAAACTGAAGATCGCTTTTTAATTGTCCAATATTTCCTTCAAAATGATAATTCAACAAGAGGCTCAGCACTTCTTGGTTCATTCGAATATCTCGGCTGATCCTGCGGCTTTCTTCTCTGGCAAAACGACTAATAAAGGCCATTTTTTCTTCCCAGCTTCTCTGATATAAAGGTGGCAAATGGATATGAACAGGTATACGTCTCAAGAAAGTATTCAACATCACCTCAGAGGGCTGCTCAGTAGTAGCCATAATCAAACGAACATTTGTTACATAGTCGTGTTCAACGTCACCTAATTTCCGATAAATTCCTTTATCCATCAAATAAAACAGCATTTCTTGTCCTTTGGCACTCAAACGATGCACTTCATCAAGAAATAAAAAGCCATTGTTTGCTGCCTCAACGAGACCTTTGCTGTCTTCTGTTGCACCAGTGAAGGATCCTTTTTTGTGACCAAAAAGATGAGACAGCAGCAATTGTTGATTATCAGCAAAGTCAGCACAATTAAAAGTAATGAAGGGAGCTTTCTCTGGCACCTTTCCCTCATTTAAAGCATACAGGTACATTCTTTCAGCAAATAACGATTTTCCTACGCCGGTTTCTCCAGTTATCAACGTCGTCAATCCATTGACTGGATATAAAATTGCCGCTTGTGCTTTCTTTACCGCTTCTTTCAGTGAACCTGCTTCACCAACTAAATCGAAGAAGCCTGAATCTTGCGTTCGTTGCTCTTTCGCTAACATTTTCTGCAGCTGTTCCAGAGATGAAAAAGAAGCCTCTTTTATAGTAAAATGAAAGCCATCTTCAATCGTTTGCTTATCAATAAATAGTACCGGTCTTCTATTTATTTTGATAGCCTTTTGTTCACCCACTAAGCGATTCAAATCCTTGCTGACATTTGCTCGATCCAAACCAAGCTCATCTGCAATCTCCGTTGAAGTACTTCCTTTAATTTCGGTTCCATACAAAGCCAGCTGCTCACGAGAAGTATCTATTAATTTTTGATGCACTAAATCAATTCTTTTCATTAACTTCCCCGCCTCATTCTCATTTTACGACTTCCCCAAATCGTTTTTAGTATGTACTTTTACCAAGTATAGTATCCGAAAATCTGATTATCAAGTGAAACTAAAAAATAAGAATAGATACTTATTTAAGTTATTTACATTTCAAAGATGAGAAATTTTTTTTGTAAGATGAACGCCTCTTTTTGTTAAAAACTTCTAGTTGCTATCAGAAGCTTATATTTCTAAATTATGGTCTACCTACCAGAATCTATGCCCTAAAAAGATTGTTTTCCATTATTTAGCAGCACCTCAATCATCTTTTGTATCACAGATGGCTAAGGTGCTGCTAAATAACAGGATTTTCAATTAAGGTTACTTCTTCGGGCCAACAGTCAATTTCCACCTTACAGCCAATTGGCAAACTAATTATCGTGGTGTTATGTCCGAAGTTTAGATTATAAATAATTGGCAAATTCGGAAGCCTGCACTCGTTTTTGATTACCTGCAGTAAGTCTGCTTTATACTCAAATTAATAGACTTCTCCCATAGGTTTTGCTACTAGCAAGAGAGCTGATAGTTAAAATCTATCTGTTTCATTGTCAATTTTTAGCCATTCATATTGCAACCATAGTTTCACTTCGGGAGAACATGGAACATTTTCAGCAGGTCTTTCCGCTAAAATTATCTCAATCTGCTTATCATGAATCAAATTCTGACTCACTGCATAAGCAAGCTCCGAGAAGCTAGCCGCACCGATATAACCGGGCATTTCGTTTTTTTCTTTGTTAAACAAATAAAATATATCTGCTGCTTCAATATTTCTAAAATAATTGGAAAGGATGATCGGATACTCCTCTGCCAAGTTATTGCTTAACTTGGGATAGTCGATAACTACACAACCTTTAGATTCAAAACTTTGAACTAGCTCTTTATACTCTTTCTGAAAATCCATACTTCCTGAGATAACTACTTTTGGGCTCATTGTGCTCATCCTTTTTGATGGTTTCATTTTATTATACGCTATCTTGAGGAAAAATCCTTGATGAGTCTTTGTGTCTTTTTTAAGAATGTATCTCTGAATGTTCAAAATAATCTTATTTCTAAGGTTGCTGTATTGAAAGATAAAGGTAGGTAATTTTGATACACTCTTGCTTTTTTTAGATAATTGATAACAGCTATTTATACTGGGATCTGTTTTTTCTCATTTTAAATAGATTGATAAACATGTAAATAATCTTCTAAGCATTTTTCTCAAAAGTTTCATACTTCAACCATACCAAATACACCCACTTGCTAAAACAACTAGCAAGTGGGTGTGTTTCACTTATTTAACTTTTCTTTGTCTCTTCCATAAGACGACACTGACAGCAACAATCCCGATCCCCATCACTATCAGCAATTGATTCGTTGGATCATTCAATTGTGGAATCAATCGTGAGAGAGTTCCTTTGGTTGACTGAGAATGAGCAGAACCTGGCGTATCTGGTGCTGGTGGTACTGTGGTCCCTTCCTTCGCATTGACGAAATTCCCAGCATTTACTCTCGCTGGAGCAGCTTTCGCTGAGGAATCAATCGTAAATTCCAACTGCTGCGTGTTTAGAATATAGCCTGCTGGTGCTTTGGTTTCAACAAAAGAATAGGTTCCTGGCTGTAGATTATCCAGCTGAATCTTCCCTTGATCGTTAGAGACTAGCTTCTCTGCGACAGTGACACCTTCTTGATTGACTACCTTAAATTCTGCTCCTTGGAGAGGATCTCCCTTGGCATCAACCTTTGTCAATTCGGCAGAGCCTTGATAATTAATAAAGTTGTTACTAGCTACTTCAATCGCTGGTTTCCCAGCTGCTTCATCGGTAATCGTAAAATCAATTGGTGTTGTATTCAACAGATAACCATCTGGTGACTTGGTTTCAATGAATTGGTAGTCCCCTGGAGCTAATCCTTCAGCACTTACTAGTCCTTCATCATTAGACCTTAATCCTTGCTGGATTGTTTTGCCATTCGTATCGACTATTTTAAATTCTGCTCCTGATAATTTTTTGCCCGCGGCATTCTTCTTAACTAATTGAGCGATTCCTTGATAGTTGATTAAGGTATCAGTAACTAACAATTCTTGCGAAGAATTACTATTTGCAGGGATTGTTATTTTGATCGGTTCGGTATTTAAGATGAAGCCTGAAGGTGCTTTGATTTCAACTAAATAATAGGTGCCTGGCGCTATACCTTGAGCTTGTATATGCCCATCCTTAGCATGAAATTCCGTGTTTTCCTTACCATCAATATCAAAGACTGTTATAGGATTTTTCCCATCTTCAGTTGTTGATAAGACAAAGGTTCCACCATTTAACAGTTGATTGTCTTCGTCAGTTTTTTTGATATCGATTTTTCCTCTGTAATTATCGATTTCTCCTAAATTAATTGCTTCTGGTTCTCCTAGTGATGAGCTGATTTCAAAAGGAATCTCTTTGGTACCTAGGGCAAAATTCTCAGGTGCTTTGGTCTCAACTAAAAGATACCTGCCTTCTTCCAATCCCTTAATTAGGAATTTTCCGTTCTCGCCAGTAACAACCGTATCTGTCGATTGATCGTCTTCATCAAAGAACGAAACAGGCCCTTCGCCACGTGAACCGTCGGCATTTTGTTTGTAAACCTGAAACTCAGCTCCGGCTAACAATTGATTAGATTGCTCTGATAATTTATCGCCATCAACTTTTGTTCCAGCAACGGTTGATTGATAATTAGTAAAGGAGAAGGCATCAATCGGACCGGATTCCAAGTCTGGACTGACAACAAAGTAAATCGGCTGTGTGTTTAGAATATAGCCAGGTGCTGGCTTAGTTTCGATCAGTTTATAGCTTCCAGCTCCTAATCCTTCTAACGGAATATTGCCGTCTTGATCTGAGATTATTTCGCCAATTCGATGTTCCTCTCCAGTAGCTGGATCAGATAGATACAAATCAAAATGAGCGTTGGCAATTGGTGCTCCGTTACCTTCTTTAGTAATTTGCGCTTTTCCTTTGAAATTCTGGAAATCGCCTAGATTAATGATTTCAGGTTTTCCGTTTGCTTTTTCAGGAATTTCCACTCGTATCATGTATGGATTAATCACATAGGATGAACCATCCGGCAGCAGTGGTGCTTTAGTTTCCTGAAGATAATAAACACCTGGAGCCAAATCGTCAAATTGAATCCAGCCATCCGAGTTACTGGTTTTCGTGATGTTGAGACTTTCTTGATTACTATCATATAAAGTAAATTCACTGCCAGATAATGGTTCTTCTGACGTATTCACTTTACGAATCTTGACACTTCCTTGATAGTTTTGGAATTCTCCAACCTCAACTTTAACTGGCTTATCCATCGCTGAATTAGTAATGGTAAATTCTTTTTTACTTGTATTCATTAGATACCCATCAGGCGCTTTAGTTTCTACAATTGTATAGTTTCCTGGCGCTAGATTGTTGATAGCTACCTTACCTTCTTGATCCGAGGTTAAATTATCCTTCACAATATTGCCTGCCGAATCCTTCACTTGGAACACTGCACCAGATAATGCATTGCCGTCTTCATCTTGTTTGATCAATTCGGCTGAACCTTGATAATTGGTTGCAGAACCAACCTTGACAGTCGCTGGCTTTCCGACAGCACGATCAATAATGGTGAACGGATATTCTTTTTGATTTAAAACATAACCATCTGGTGCCTGTGTTTCAACAAATCGATAATCTCCGGGGGCCAATCCATTTACGGAAATCAATCCGGTACTATCTGAAGTAAGATTATCCTTCACTGTATTCCCTGAACTGTCCACTACTTTAAATATTGCACCGGCCAGTACATCCTGATTTTCATCTTGTTTCTGTAATTGAGCTGAGCCTTGGTAATCTGTCATATTAAGATTCACAGTAGGAATTTGATTATTCCCATTACGGACAACATAGAATTCAATTGGTTTTGTATCAATCACGTAATTAGCTGGTGCTTTAGTTTCCGTTAAGCGGTAATGCCCTGGAGCCAAGCTTTCAATTTCTAAAATCCCTTGACTGTTTGTCACATAAGGACCGCCAGCCTGTGTTTGCCAAATACCTAGAATGTTTCTTTTTTGCAGCATAAATTCGGCGCCGGCCAAACGTTCCTGATTTTCACCAGTTTTAGTCAGCAACACTCTGTTAGGTGAGTTGGTAATCGCAGTAGGAACTGCTCCTTCGACAGATGTCTCGGCGGTGATTTCAATACGGCGTCCATGAACCAATTCGTCTGGGATCGTATAGCCATCCGGTGCCTTGGTTTCAACCAAAAGATAGTCCCCTAAAATGAGATTTCCAAAGGTGATTTCACCATTTCCATCAACATCTCCTTCTCTGAGAAGGACTGTCTTCGTGGTATCCCATAACTGGAAATGAGCACCGGTCAAACTGGTAGTGCCGTCTTCTGTTGTTTTCTTAATAGTAATTTTCCCTTTAGTTCCATGAGCAGAACCTCCGCTGTGATTAAGACCGACAGTGACATCTTTTCCGCCATCATCTTTAATGACATAAGAGCCGTCACCTGTGATGTCAACCTGATTGGAAACTACGTCACTGCTTCCGGTTGCTGAAGAACTAATAAGTGCACGATAGTCCATGTAATAAGCAGTAGATATCTTATGCAAGAATTCAACTGTCAGCACCTGCTCGCCAGTAACATTATCTGTTGTGATGGAAAGCTGATAATCGGTTCCTTCGATTAACGGTTTAGTCCGATCGGGTGTAACCGTTCCATCTTCAGCAATTGTCGTTTCATACAATACCACGGAGTTCTGATCAATAATTTGATTGTTAGATGGATGGTCGGTCACCTTCACATGGTCCAACTCTGATTGTGCTGGATTTATCACTAAATGCCAATTTACAAAGTCTGGTGCAGAAGGATCCTGCTCGCCAGTTTTTTGAATATGTGAGCCACCGTTTTTAACAGATACTTCGCCAGTGACTTCTCGATCATCGTTATTATTGCTGTAATCCGCCACGTTTTCGTAATTCTTCGAAGCTTCAACAACTTTACCTTCTACTGAAGTCTCAAACTCAATCAGATACGTGTGTTGACTTTCATTAGGGAAGCGAATCTCAAAGGTCTGATCGTTGGCTGCTGAGGGCTCCTCGATCGACATCTTATCATTAACTGGTGTATCGCTATCCTTTACCACAGTTCCATCAGCCGAGGTCGTTGCTTCATAAACCTTCAACGAACCAGCTACATAATCTTGATTATCTTTGATCTGGTCTTTTAAAAAGGCATCCTTCAGCAAGTTTCTGCTTAAATTAACCGCAATCGTCCAAGTAATATGCTTATTCTGAGCATTATAGCTGCCGCTTTTTTGAGCATTTAATGAATAGTTCGGTCTCGGTTTAAAGCTTGAATTGTCCTCCGAATGGTGATTGTCACCATTTTTATCCTGCCAATCTGCTCGTATGTCGTTGTTAAAGTGGTCCAGCTCAGGTGTGTCTGGATCTAACAGAGTGATATCAAAATCCGTCGTATACCGAATCGTAAAGCTTTCTTCCGTTGGGTTATACTGTCCTAAAAATTCAATTTTGAATCCTGTTTCGTTCCCTTTACTATCATATGTTTGCGTCAAACGGTAGTCAGTTCCAGCAGCTAGTACTGCTCCAGTCGAACTAGTAACCGTCATTTGGTATCCTTGATCAGGTGTGCGACTTAAAGACAAGCCTGGAACTGGACTAAAGGTATCTGTTAATACTAAATTTTCCATGTAGTATTTATTTTGATTTACTTTGATGGTCCAATCCACTTTACCGTCAGCATAATCAACATTGCTGTAATTCTTAATCACGTTTTGCTGCTGAGCAGTGCCATTGCCTTCGTCCTGTTGCCCCGTTCCAATTTCTACCTTGTTATTAACTTGAGTTGGGTCAGTAACTAGACCGTTAACACTGGTTTTATAGGTTACTTTGATTGCTTCATTCACATCATTTGTAAATTGAATGACAAAGCCTTTGCCATCCTCCGTAGGAACTAACGTATAGTCTTCCGGGTCACTTAGTTTTCTCCCAACAATCTCATTGCCATTTTGATCAAAATCAATGGCATGAAGCTCTACAGAATCGGTAATCAAATCCATGTTGTTGCTTAAAGTATCGGTAATTACCGCATCTTTTTTCGGAATGCTTTTCTCGCCATAATTGTATTTAATCTCCCAAGAAAATTCTTGTTTGTTAGGATCATAGCCAGTTTCATTTTTTTCCAATAATTTTCCATACGTATTGGTTACACTAGCTTTAGCATCAATACCATCCTGATCATTATCGTCTGTCAGTGTAGCGGTGTTGGTAAAGCTGACTTTTCCACCTTCTTCAGGAATAACTGAATCATCAATACTGGTATGGTATTCGACACGATATGCATCAGAAACGTCTCCAAGAATCGTTACATTTCCATTTTCGTCTACTTTGTACTGATCCGGACTTAATGTCTCTCCTACAGATGCTACTGTTCCATCTAGATTCATGACCAATTTGTAAACGACTACTGATTCATAGGTTAAACCCTTAGGCCATTGTTCAGTGATAGTCGGATTAGATAAGTTTTCCATTCCTTGGTTGAAATCTACTTCCCATTTCACTTCGGTAGGATTAGGCGTCCGATCAAAAGATCCTTTTTTGGCAATTGATGTATCTGTTGCTGGTCGAATAGGTACAGTAATGGGCGGCAAATTATCCTCTTCTGGAAAGGTAATCGTAATATCGCCTGGTCCATCAATATGAGTAGTGTCAAATTCAGTATCGAAATTGAAGGTTCCGTTAATATCAGATTCCTGAGCTACCCGTTCATTAAAAACAATTTTTACTTGCCCATTTTCATCTACTGTATAATGAGCATAAACCTCTCCGTCATCATTCAGTAAATCCCCTTCTTGTTGGCCAGTAATCAATACTCCTTCAGGAAGCTGAAAGGTAAAATAATCGCCTGCCTTGATTTGAGCTCGCACATCTTCAGGGATAGACCAATCATAATGTAAACGAACGGTGGTATCCGCGGGAACTGGCGGGGTTAATGCTACCCCATTTTTATCGAAATAATTTGCTTCGGCGTTGGTAATGATTGTACCTGTCCCATTTGGAAAATAGGTTCGAATATCATTGGCAGCTTCAGGTTCCTTAGCCTTAACAGTTGGCTGCTTTTCTACTTGACTTTCTTGTGCTTGTTCCTTTTTTGTTGCATCTGTTGATTGTGAGGGTGATGTTTTATTGCTTAGTTCCTCACTTGAATTTTCAGATGAAGAATTTGTTTCTTGTGTCTGAACAGGTGCTTTGCTCAACTCTTGAGGTATTTGAACTGTAGTAGACTGATTGTTGTACACCAATTGGAAACTTTCTTTTTCTAAAAGAGAGTGAGTAAGTAAGGGAATCTTAATTGAAAAATCTCCCTCACTTTCAGGATTAAGAGAAAAAGTTATTTTACTCGCTTCTACCGAATAGGCGCTATCTGGAACATTTGACAAAGTTTGTTGACCTTGCGGGATAAACGAAACACCCTCAGAGAGCACAACATCCTCAGTCACCGCTTTTTCTGGTGTTTGAATCTGTCCTTCCACCGTTAGGAATGCCTGGTCATTTTCCGCACTTACAGTTGTTTTAGTCAGATTGATTGGCGACGGGACTGGGATCGTTTCTGCCAATCCAATGACTGGTGCTAAATATTGTAAAAAAATAAGGATTGTCATAAATCCGTAAATTAGTTTGTTCTTATTTTCACTTTTCATCTCATCATCGCTCTCTATGTTTTTATAAATGTTATTATATAGATGAATGTTCAATATATCGAAAATTTTGCATCACATTAGAAGATTTTGTGAACATTCTTAGTCTAATCACTGAGAAGCCTTATTGTTTCCGGTTTCTTGTAACTGGATTGTGAATAAAAAAGGAACTACTCTTAAGGATTCTAAGTTGTTCCTCTGAAAAAAATTGAGAATATACCACTAAATGAAAATAAACAAAATGCTTGAACAAACTGTTCCTACCAAGAAAGCCTTGATACTACCTTGATTCCCATCAGGCAGCTCAAATTTAATGATATTCATCAACATCGCTCCAGTAATAAAAGCTTCAATTGAGACTACTACGTAATAAGGCAAAGAAAGGACAATAGATAAAAGAGCCCCGACTAAAATACTCAGCGAAAGTACATAACGTCCCTTTTTGTGATATATTTTTCCATGATGATGACTCAATGACCAATCATTCATCAAAAAATGTAATCCAAAGGCCACAAAATACATCAACATATAAAAATGCTCCGAGAACGTATTGGCAATCACTAAATAGCCAATCATGATATTGTAAACCGAGTAGAACGATATGTCCGACCAAAAATAGGCCATCTCAGCACTAGTCACATCCCGTTTCTCCACGATATTGAAGTTTCGTTCATCCAACTTATACATAATGTAGGAAACGACTAGTCCCAGCAATACAATGGCATAGATAGCATGCGTGTATCGAATTCCTGAATCCCACCCAAATTCATCCACCAACACTCCTTGTGAATAAGCTAGTTGCGGTAATAAGTGTATAATTGCATACGATACGCCAACTCCAGCCGCAAACGACATCATAAATTCTACATTAAGCTTCTCGAACAAAAAGAATCTCGAACCTATATGGATAATGATAAATCCACTGATCACTAAAAAGTTCACCAAATTATTTTGTAAATCTACCATAATCCCTTAGTTCCTCCAGTCTAATCACTTTACGTTTCGTTAATCTCCTCAAATTATAAACTGTAAAGTTCTAATGCTGTCAATAAATGTGATTATTACAGAAGGCGTTCATCTGTTTTAAAATATACTATTCTTCCTATTTGAAATATTTCGTTTAAAAGCAAGCATATGTTGTAAAGTATTAGGTTAGACGTGATATGTTATAACTTATACAATAGGTCAATTTGTTGATTGATAATTTGCTAAGGAGGTCTATATGGAACTATTTGTCGATACCCCTGATAAAAAAAAGATTGTTTTCATCCAGACTATTTTTGATTCTGATCAACACACATGCGCATTAGATACACTGGAAGATGCTGTTAAGGTTAATCGCCAAACAATTTTTTCTCTCTGGCAGTCTATTCTTGAAGATATTCGGTTAGCCAATTTTTCAGAATTGATTACGATAGATTATTTTTCTACCAATTATTTATTTAGGATGAGTATTGCAGAAGCTTTCAATATCCAGACGCTTATTAATCTTTACGTGAAACGATCGATTAAATATCGCCTGCTCTATTCATTGTTAACTACAACTTTCGGAACATTGCAGGAAGCAGCAGACAGGTTAAATGTCTCTTATATACAGATTAGAAGGGTTATTGCAGATTTAAATGTGTTTTTGGAATCAATTAACTTAACCATCCATTCAAGGCGAACTGTTTTTTTAGCCGGAGACGAAATCACGCTGCGCTTTTTCTATACTGTGCTTTTTGTATCAACCGATGGGATAACATTCTGGCCTTTTCCTTCCTTTCGCTATCATGAAATCTCTGCCCTTTTGGATAACTGTCCGAAAGAAGTTTTCCATTCGAAGTCATTGGACAAGCTAGCCTTTACTCATTTTTATTTAGCAGTTCACCTTTTAAGAGAACGTCAAGGCTTCCCTGTGGGTAAAAAAGACCTTACAATTTCTCTTTATCAACCTTATTCCGATTCAAGTAAAGATGAATTTAGGGCATTTTGTCATTCGCTTAGAACATATTTACCCCAATACTCTGAAGCAAAATTGATCGAAAACGCGCAAATTATCTGCAGCAGCATAGTCGCTCTCGGCGGATATGCTTCGGTCGATGCGGTGCCTGATTTTTTCTTTGCTGATAATGAGTTATTTCAGCAAGATTTTACTCAAAAGGCTGCCGCCATCATTGCTCAAATTGATAATTATCTATACCAACCATTGACTGCAGATGAAAAAAACCGAATGCTGTATTTGATCTTGTGCTTGCATTATCGAATTGCCTACATTGGTAAACCGTTGGAAAAACTCAGAAACTTACTGCCTTATTACTTTCATGAAGCTACTGACTTACGTAAGCAATACAAAATGGCCGCTACTCAATCATTAATTGAACAGGTCTTACACTCAATGGATTTAAGTCCAGCAGATCCTTTTTATGACTACATGCTCTTTCAATATTGTCTCATCTATGATAAATGTACAGAATTCGAAAAACACAATGCGCCGATTACTGTGGCCTTCGTTTCTATCATCTCGAATCATACGATGCAAAAGGATATCACACAGTATTTTTCATCCTATTTCAACCTGACAATCGCTGACAGTCTGTCCCGTGAGATTGATTTGATTATTAGTGAAGTGACTATTTCAGCTGAGGTCGTTTCGGTCTTGAGACTTCACCCGCCCATTCTCTATTGTCATCAGAAGCTAGTGGATTCCGATTATGAGAAATTGACCGAGGCACTAGCTGCTATCGCTAATAAAAATTCTAAGCTCATCTTAGACGGCAGAACATGATTGATGTTCAAATATACACCAAAAACGGCCTCCTACATCAAACTATTGTAGGGCCGTTTTTGGGATATTCTTAGATCGTTTGACTAAAAGCTCAGATTTTGAATTAATTCTTTTTGCATACTCGGAAATCCGTGTTTTTTTAGGAAAGAGTACAATTCTTCTTCAATTCGATATCCTTTTCCCCAAAGAGTTTGCAGCTCATTGTCATCAAAGCCAATAGAAGAAATTTTTGCCTTCAGTTTGACAATCAATGAGGATAATTGACTCAAGTTGGACGGAGTAGAAGGAGCTTCCCAAATCAATTGACACAATGTTTCTCTAGGAACTACTCTTCCTTTTGCATTATAAAGATTGATCAATAGTTCTTTCTCATTTTTTGACAAACTCCTCATAAACATAGCATAAATTTCTTTTGATGGAATAGTTACTGCACTATCCGTTAATCCGGCTTCATTAGTGTCACTGTCAATAAGATAAGAAAAAATATGTTCAGCAACATTTTCAATCATCTCTGAAATAGGAGCATCCTCATCAATCCAACCATCTACTTCATTTTCAATCCATGCAAGCTCTGACTGTCTAATTTTAGCTGGGTTGCCTCTTCTAAATATAGGGACATTGTACTTTTTCAAACGAGGTAAATAATGTTGCAGCTCAATCGTCGAGATTGTTTCGCTAATGATAATCAATGAGAAATAGCTAATAATATCAGCACAAGATTGATCGCGAGATAATAAACTCGAAGAACAGTACACTTCCATATTTAATCGCTGAAATAATTCCTGCAATTTCTTTTCTCCAAACGGATCTTTACTTAATATCAATACACGTTCCATTTTTTCCTCCTAAAAATTACATTATTTTTTTGGATAACACTTGAGCTAAATAACTAAGGTTCCAAAGTTTAACGGTAATTAATTATTAGTTATTCTGCTTACATATAGCTTTGATGTTACTTAAACTTTATAAAAGCAAATAGACAAACCTTCTTTTATTATTTATATCATAATATTACACAAGATGATTTTCGATTTTTTTCTCATAATCGATAGAGAGATGAACATTGCTTTCATAACGGCACTGATTCATTAAAACGATTTCTTGATTTTGATATTTTTTTAAGTGCCTTATTGTAATGAAGTAAAAATTGATCCTCAACTATTTTTGAGTTACTTTCAGCACTCTATGCTTACAATAAGATTGTTTATGTTCAAAAAAGCTCTTACAAATAAATTCCAAGAGTTCTTTATCTCATTAACGCTCACTCCAGAAGCCATTTCCTTAAACTGAAATGTAAATTACCAACTACAAAAAATGATAAAGGAATGCTCCTATGAACATTCCTTCACTGTCATTTATTCTTAAAATATTAATGTGAAACTTGAGATTTGTAGTTCGTCATATATTCGTTTTCTCCAACGGTATTTTTTGTTGTTTATATTTTTCGTCTGCAATCTTAGTTAAGGTCTCTTGAAGAAGTTCACTATCTTTTGCACAATACGTACTATTTAAATAAACGATGGGGGTTCTTTTCGGTAAGATCACATTGTTTACAGTTGATAGCGCGATATCCGAAATAATCAGATCAACATCCTCGCTAAAGTTTTTAACTACTTCCACAAGAAAATAATTACCAACCGTTTGCATTTTTGTACTAAGCAACATTTCAGGAGTTCGACAACCCATAATAAAGATGCGTATTTTAGGGTGAAATAGATAGCGATCCAATTCAAAGAACAGAAATTTATAATAGGCTACGCACAAATACTCTACGTAGTCTGATTCAATACTCTCAGATTTATCATAGGCTTTTTTCATAAAAATACGGTAAAAGGTTCGCTCACGTTCTTTGTTTTCCGGAAACTCAAAAGGATAGTGAACAAAAAGATCTAGGATTGACTGTTGCAACGCTTCTTTATATAGAAGAATTTGATAAAAAATGCCATTTAATCTAGCTTTTGCCATCATTCGTTCTTCCTTAGTCATGGTCCTTAAAGCATACTGTTCGACAACTTCTAGTTTTTCTCCTACCCACGAGGAAAAATTTATTTCCTCCAACTTGGGATTATTCATAAAAAAATCAGAGGTATATCCAGTATTATTTCCAACATCATTTGCGATAAGGCAGCTGATCAGAAACTTTGCTTCCCTTTCTAAAGCGTTGGTATTTATCATTGTTCCTTTCCTTTTTAACAAGTTAATAAACGCCTCATACATATTTTTTTCGCGATCATTCGCAGGTGACCAATAATAAGGATTATTTGGAATGGGTTGTTTCTTTGCTCTTAACAAGGAAACAGCTAATCCAAAGCGGATACTTAAGAATCGTGGCGTGAATTCCTGGTAGACTTTTCCAGCTAACACACTTAATACCTCTGACACCTCATGAGTGCTTATAAAAAGAAACGGCCATTTGTATCCTCCATATACATTTTGAAATACTCCAGTGTACAAGAGTCTGATTGTAATCTCATCCCCTTGCAAAAAGATTTTACGTTCGTGATTTAACTTGATGTTTTTAGCATATAGCTGAAAATATGTGCTTAGAAATGAAATCTCTTTTTTTGCCATAGCATAGGTAATATTTAGTTTTTTTGTGATATCAGATACTGTCCATTTCTTAGGTTCAAGAAAAAGGGAAAACACTCTGAACCGATAAGATTGCTCCAAATAATACAATCGAAAGACAGATAGCGAAAAATTTTTTTTAACGTTCCAAATGACTCGATTGTGCTCGAAAACATCTGTTAACTCTACGTAAGATTGATAGTCGAGTTCTTCAATATCAAATTTTATTTCATTAATAATTTTTTTAACGGTGGGATAAGAAACGTTTAAGAGCTTAACTATTTTTATCAATTCAATAGAACTATTCTGGTTACTATGTAGGTGTTCAATTAATAAAAATCGTCTTAAATAACGAATATCCATTAAATTGTTAATTATTATTTTTACCTCCTTCTAATTACTATAAGCTTGCTTCTTCTCTAAATAAACTACTGCTTCTATCATACAAAATAGAACAGATGATTTTTTTACGATATTTTCTTAAGATTAGAAAAATATCGTTTAATCTAATTAAATCACTGGCTATTCAACTTAATTTTTTATTCTAAATAAAGTTACAATCATCTTTGATCTAGAACCATCGTTCGTCAAAACTTATTAATCAGGACTTAACACTATAGATAAAGACCCTTAGTAAATTTTTTCAGGTCTTAGAAGCTAAACTGCCCTAGGTATTAGAATACGGAAAAAAGATTGCCTGATTTGCTCATTATTTTGGTAAGTGGCAGAAAAATTGAGCAAATCGTATGGTGAATGACTAGAGTATAGTGTTTAAGTGTGAGTTTTCCATAAAAAGTATCACTGAAGATTACCCACGAAAAATCATATTTTTTCTTGACCAGCACGTTGCGTGTTGGTCTATAGTAAAGATAGAAGTCAGGTGACTCTAGACGGAATTGCCTGACAACAGTCAATTGTCTTATTAAAAATTAGAGGAGGAATTATTCATGGCTAGGCCAAAAACAAAAATAGACTTAATTCAAACAGGAAATGAAAGCTTCACTAAGTTTATCGATCTTTTGGATTCGATACCGACTAGTCAAGTAACTGCTGCATTTACTTTCGATACCGCTAATGAAAAAGGGGCACATTGGGAAAGGGACAAAAATCTTCGCGATGTCTTAGTCCATTTATACGAGTGGCACCAATTGATCATTAATTGGGTAAATTCTAATCTTGAAGGTGAGAAAAAAACGTTCTTAAAGGAAGGGTATAATTGGAAGACTTATGAAGCTATGAATGATGAATTTTGGGAAAAACATCAAGATACTTCTTATGAAGAGGCACTGTCTTTATTAAAAGATAGTCATGTTTCAGTAATCAAGCTGGCAGAACAATTTTCAACTGATGAATTGTTCTCAAAAGGCGTTTTTGCATGGGTTGGCGGAAGTACTTTAGGCAGCTATTTTGTTTCGAACACCTCCAGTCATTACGAATGGGCCCTGAAAAAAACACGAAAATTCAAAAAATCTTTAATGATTTAGCCCTAAGCAATTCCTTTATGCTATACTACTAATACCTTGGCAGGGGCAATTCATATTGCTACGGCATCGAGCGCTCGATTGGCTCGGTGCTTTTTTATATGACCAAAACTAAACACAAAAGTAGCTGAGATAGAAAATTATCTCAGCTACTTTTGATACTCATTTTTTTCGTTATTTAGAAAGCGCAATAACAAATCTTTTCTGGTGCTCATCCTCGTCTTGAACTAGCTGGATAGAGAAGCCATGTTTTTCGACAATCGTCTTTGTGATCGCTAATCCAAGGCCGCTGCCAGTGAAATTTCGTTCCGTTTCATTTTCACTCACAAAAGGCTCAAACAATCGCTCCCGTTTGGTATTAGGAATAGGCATTCCATTATCAGCAAAAACAATAACTGCTTCGTCATGTTTTTGCTGAATAGAAATGTTCAGCATAGTCCTAGGTGGATTGTGTTTACAAGCGTTAATGATTAAATTAGAAAAAACTCTCTTCATTTCCGTCTTATCAATTTCATAATACAAAGGCTCCTCTGGCAATTCTAAATTCAAGTCTATCTCCTGATGTTCAATTAGATCATAGTTATCTGCAGTGGTCTGCTTTAAAAGATAGCTAATGTCTTCTCGCTGCTTTTTCAATTCATAATCAGCCGATTTCAACTTTGTGTAATGAAACATTAAATCCAATAATTCATTGGCCGCAACCGATTTCTGATAAATAATTGCTGAGACTTCCTTCTTTTCTTCCGAATCTACAATGTCCTCACTTAAGGCCTTTGAAAATCCAGTAATGCTAGTCAAAGGCGTTTTTAAATCATGGGCTATATTAGCAAAAAGAATACTTTGCTCTTTTGCCAGCTGCTGACTTTTTTGAGTAATTTTTTGATCCAAGCTGCGATAAAATAAGAAAGAAAAAATTGCAACTGCTGAAAACTGCAGACAGACACAGACAGCCATAAGTGGCAGCTCATATTCAGGAGGAAACACCTTTGTGACACCTCCACTGAACAATTCTTCCAATAATGAAACTGTAATAGAAAGACCAAAGAAATATAGGACAAAAGCTTTCAATATCGATCGCTTAAGATCTTTCATTGACTACCTCCAGTCGATAACCTAAGCCGCGAATTGTTCGAATTCGTTCATTGCCAATTTTTTCTCTCAGCTTACTCATCATGACCCGAACATTATTATAGCCAGTGAGAGAATCTCGCCAGCCGTGCTCGTAAATTTGTTCTTTAGTAAATACCCGACCAGGTTGTTCCATCATAAGCTTGAGCACTCTGAATTCAACGGCTGTCAGTTCAATTGTTTTTTCTAACACGGTAGCTATACAGGAATGAGTATCTAACTCCAAATCTCCAACTGTTAATAAAGCTGGCTGCCTTTCCTTGGATACTCCCAACTCATGATACCGTCTCAACAAGGCCTTCACTCGCGCAATCGCCTCATGGGGATCGAATGGCTTGATCAAATAGTCATCCGCCCCTAATTCTAGGCCAAAAATTCGGTCTGATGCCTCCACTCTAGCAGAAATAACCAAAATTGGAATGTTGCTCTCTTTTCTGATTGTACGAATCAGTTCAAAACCATCAATCTTCGGCATCATTACATCAACGATCATTAAATCAATTGGATGCTGCCTAAATATCTCTAAGGCTTCCTGACCATCATAAGCTGCAAGAAGCTCCCATTCCTCACTGTTTAAATACATCTTCACTAGCTTAACAATCTCTTTTTCATCATCAACATGTAAAATCGTATACTTCATCTTTCCAACTCATCCTTGCCTAGTCCTTTTTTAAAGTTTATCACAGGGGTGACGAGGATTTACAGCCTTTTTTTACATCTCCGTTTTTATAACTGTTTCATTTACTAGCTCCATTCGCCGATCCAATTCTTTATTTGTGAATTTACCTAGATAGAGCTCATCAACCAGCTGACCATCGCCAACAAATAAAATCCGTTCACTTTGAGCTGCGACTTTTGCATCGTGTGTAACTACAATGATTGTTGTTCCTTCTGCATTGATTTCCAGTAAAATAGTTAAAATTTCTTGCGCTGCTTTTGAGTTTAATGCACCTGTGGGCTCATCTCCAAAAATAATTTTTGGTTGACCCATTAGTGCGCGGCAAATACCTGCTCGTTGCAGTTGTCCTCCAGAAACCTGATTGATTTTTCGATTCTTCAACTCACTAATTCCGACCTTTTTCATTAAACCTTCAGCGTGCTCCACTAACTCGTTCATTGTTACCTTCTTTTCTTTCAGACTAGGAAGAATGATGTTATCGAGAATGGATAAATTTTTCAAAAAAGTGGGCTGCTGAAAGATGAAACCCATCTTTTCCCTACGTAAATCTGTCAAAGCAGCCTCGTCCATTGTATCGATAGATTGTTGGTCAAAAGTGACCGTTCCTGAGTCGATTGTATCCATCCCACTGATCGCATACATCAACGTCGATTTACCAGAACCAGAAGGACCCATAATAGCAACAAACTGTCCTTCTTCAACGTGAATGTCTAAATTGTTGAGCACTTGTACGCTTTCTTGGCCTTTGCCAAAACTTTTTACAATGTTTTTTCCTGCGATGATTGTTTTCATTTTTCTCACCTTATTCTTTCAAGTTTTCAGCAACTTCAATGTCACCGGTTCGACTTGTAACTAATCTTGTCGCTAATGCAGTAGTGATTATCATTAATACTGGACAACCTAGATAAATCAGCAAATTGCCGCTAAATCGGATTGACGTTAAGCCCATGAAGGAAACCATCACTGCCGCTAACGCTTTACCAATGGTCATCGCCAGCAAAGTTCCGGTGATTAAGCCGAGGAATAAAACCACTATACTGCGTGACAGATATTGCTGAGCTAATTCTTGGTTCGTAAAACCCAGTGCTTTTAAGGTGGCAATTTCTCTTCTGTCTTTGGTCATCAGCAGCTTCAAGAAGAGTGACGTGATCAGTGCAGTAATTATTACCGCTGTAATGGTTGAACCGATTGCTGCAATAAAAATTGAACGTATGCTGGGTCCAAGAGTTTGTTCTCTAAAGGCAGTTATACTGTTGACTTTAGCAAAAGGCAGCTTCTGCTTGTATTGATCAGCTTTTTCTTCAATCAAAGCTGATGGCTTCAGATGAATGAAGATAGTCGTCCACATTTTTTCAGTGTCCTCATCCTTAAAGGAGGCCTTAGCTGTCTTTCCTCCGTTAAAAGCATTGGTATAGATTCCACAAACCGTCAACTTCTTTTCTTTACCATTCTGCAGGATAGTTAATGAGTCTCCTACATTTTTTCCATAATCTTCCGCATTGATGGTTGATAGTGCAATTTCGTCTTCTGCTTTTGGAGCTCTACCAGCTGTGTAGTCTACGGGAAATTTTTGATGGTCACCTAATTCAATTCGCAGCACTCCGTCCACATTTTTTTCTTTTACATTAAAGCTTTTTGCGACAATTTTATTGTAATCCTCAACCTCAGGATCAGCCTTTAACACTTCTTCAATTGCTTTTTCCTGTTTTAAACTATCAGGTGAGTCATAAAGACTAGCTAGAATATTTACTTTCTCACTATACCCAATAAATTTAACAAAGGAGTCATCTTCTATTGTTTGATAAGCCATCCATGGCACAATCATGATAAAAGAAGAGAGAATAAAAACCAACAGCATTGTCAGATACATTTTTTTTCGATTGAAAATATCGATCATTGCCATTCGCATATTCATTGGTAAAAAGGTCATTCTTCTTAAATTCATTTTAGAACTGCTAGAGATTTTCTCGTTAGCACCGCTGTGCCGGATCGCTTCGACAGCTGAAATCTTTTTGAACCGATTCAGTAGTAATAAGACATATATTATTAGCACAGCTGCTACAATCAAAACACCCATGATTGCTAAGAGCTTACTCATTTGTTCCTTGCCACTTTCGCCGAAATTCAGTTTAATATTCTCTAGCAGCCTTGTACTAATTGGCAATGAAATTCCATAACCTAATAAGCTGCCAACAACGGAAATGGCAAAATATTTAGCAACATAAATCTTTTTTATTTCTTTTACTTGCATCCCGATAGCTTTCATCACACCAATTTCTTGATAGTCTGACTCAATCTTCGCTAAAAGAGTAAAGCGAATACACATAAAGGTCATGAGAACTACCAAGAGACTAACTAGTAACAAGATTGCTATCAGCATTCCATCCGAGATTGCACTTGCCAAGCGAAACAATTGATGAGTAACCGTGGGACCATTCATTTCTAATCCTGCTTTTTCATAGGCTGATTGGAAATCATTTAGCTTTGATAAATCCTTTAAACGAAACTGAATCAAATGCTCTGGTGTTCCCGAAGATACTAATGCATCAAAGTCCTGCTGATGGACCAAAAAACGTTTGGACCCAGTCATTGGCGAATTCATCTCTCCATCTCTGACAAAACCGTTTACTTTGAATTTTCTACCTGCAATAATTACTTTATCACCAATAGTTGCGATACCGCTCCTCTTTAACGATATGGGAACGTACAGCTCTCCAGGTTTTGGTTTAATCGGCTGATTATTCATATCCAACAAGTAATCCAAATGCTTGTTTTGAGTGGCTAAACCATTGTCAACAATACTGTCGGAAAAATTGTACTCACCAATTTGAATTTTTGACCCTTCGATATTCAAAAAGATCGAATCTTCGTAACGAGCAATATTCTCGTTCGTTTCGATGAATCGCTTCATTCTTTCCTCATCAAGATTCCCCGTATGCATTTGCATGTAATGAGCAACTTCGGATTTTTCCAACAGGGTATCAATCGAACCTAACAAATTAATGCTCAAAATTGTTGCCAAAGCAACTAATAAAGCTGCTACAGCAACAAATATCGTTGTAGTCACCGTGATTAATTTACTTTGCAAAACATCATTGCGTAAAATTCTGAAATACATTTTTATCACTCCTAACTCCTTCGTAATAACACTACCTATACAAATCCCTTTAAATTATTGATTATTACTGCAAACCATTTGTCAGGATTTATATACACTATAGCTAGCTAAGGTTGCTTGAATGTACAGGAAGTATTAACTGAATATTAAAGTTAAAAAAAGACATCTAACTCAAACATTCCTGTCTGAATTTGATGTCTTAATTGAATTTGAATAGAATAACCGGAACTTAACTGCCTTCTGCTAAATGATCAGCGGTTCAACGAAACTCTCCCACTGGGACTGCAATCTTTTCCCACTTTTCAGCCACTTCTTCCGCGGTCTTACAAGACTGACCTAGAATATTCATGGGATAATCTACTCCTAAGGCTTCCTGCCAGCGAATCCCATGAAATTGTCCATTACTTGCACGTAACACCCAGGCAGAATCCCTACATTCTGAAGAAGCAAGATAGATCACACCGGGTACAATACTTGCCGGTTTCAGATCCAGCGGTTCACGATTTACTCCCCACATTCTGGTACGAGCTACTGGGGAGACCGCGTTAATTTCGATTCCTAAACCGTTGCTTTCAGTCGCTAATACATTCATAAGACCGATTTGGCTAATCTTCGTCGCCGCATAAGCACTTAGTCCTGCTGAAGCATACTCTGTATAAATAGCCCGACAAGAGGTGGTTAACACAATTCTTCCATAGTTCTGCTTTTGCATGTGAGGCCATACTGCTTGAGCCAGCCAAGTAGGGGCTTCCATTTGAACAGCTATCGCACGATGAAGAAACTCAGGTGTTAGTTCAGTAATGGTTTGATAGCCAACCCAACCAGCATTATGGATTAGAATGTCTACTCGTCCAAATGCTTCAATCGTTTCCTTAATTAGTGCCTGACAACCACTACGATTATTGATATTGGTTGTTGAAGCGACTGCCTGACCGCCTTGTTGAATAATTTTTTGGGCTTGGTTTTCTGCGATTGAGGGATCATTTCCTGTGCCGTCTAAACTGACTCCGCCATCGTGAATCACTACCTTAGCACCTCTTTTAGCAAGCTCTTCTGCATAGGCTGCTCCTAGACCTCTGCCACTTCCAGTAATAATAGCAACTTGGTTCTCAAAGTTCATTTTTATCACTCCAATCAATCCTCCTCACTCAGTACAATTTCTGACCACTCGGAACCCTATATTGCTCCATTGAAAGTCAGGAGTATGATTCAAACGAAATGCCATAGCACAACGATAAGCTGGATTGTGCCAGCTGCCGCCATGGAGAACGCGTTCTTCACCTTCACCTGAGCCGCGAAAAGAATCCAAAATGCCCTCTGGTAACACATCATAACTATCCCAACACCATTCCCACACATTTCCTGTCATATCATATAGGCCAAGTTCGTTGGGTTCTTTCTCAGCTGCAGGATGCGTTCTTGCACCAGAATTCGTTTGATACCAGACGTAATCCTCCATATTCTCTGTACCGGTATCTCCAGCAAATCGTTTGTTGAAGCCAGTCGTATTTATTTCTCCTATTGCTGCATGATCAGCTCCCATGGCAGCCCATAGCCATTCCATCTCTGTCGGTAACCGATAACCGTTGGCTTCCCAATTGGCTGTGACATTGTTCCATTCTTTGTCATTTTCACTAGGAATATCTCCCCAATCAGCCGGATTTGAGCTTCCAGCAATATAATAAACAGGATCCAACTGCTCTTTTAGGCTCAAGTAATTGCAAAAAACAAGTGTGTGATACCAAAGAATATTCTGTACTGGATCATTTGGATTATTCTCAAAGGAGCTGCTAGGATCATCTATTTCTGTAACTTCGCTGAATTGTTGACGAGTGATTTCTGTACGGCTGATTGAGAAAGAGGCGACACGACTGATATTATCTGTTTGCTCGTCTCGCTGGAAGCTGCCCGCCGGAACAACAAGCAGTGTACCTAAGTGAGGGGAATCTATTGCATCTAATTGATCCGCCATTTTCGGTTCCTCCAATTCACTTTCAGCGGAATTCTGGATTGTTTCAGTAGAAGGATCATTGGTAGCACATGCGGAAAGTACAGTTAATACCGTTAGATAGAAGAAACAAATCATCGCGTTTTTTTTCATATCGAGTCCCCATTTCTGCTAAATTGACCATTGTTTCATCCTTAAGTTCATTATAAAATGGAGTTGATAATAAGAGAAATAGAAAAAAAGTCTTACAGTTATCTTGAAATCAGATAAACAATGAAGGGAGAAAAAATAATGGAATTGAGACAAATTCGATATTTTGTCATTCTGGCAGAGGAATTGCATTTTGGACGAGCAGCCAAACGGATTTGCATTGCACAATCTGCCCTCAGCCAACAAATTCAAAAGTTGGAAGATGAATTAGGCAGCAGCCTTTTTACTCGAAATACGCATAAAGTTGAATTGACTGAAACAGGATTCGTATTTTTAAAACGTGCTAGAAGTATTCTAGACGAGGTTCGGCAAGCTGAAACGGCTGTGTCACAAGCCGAGCATGGCTATTCCGGCAAATTAACTATGGGTTTCGTGGAAGCTGCGCTTTGGGATATTGCCCCTCATTTAATTCGCTCTTTCATTCAAAAATATCCCCAGGTTGAATTTGTTCCTTATCAAATGAATACACTTACACAAATAGAAGCTTTAAAGCGTCACAAACTTCAGATTGGAATTGTTGGCTCGAAGGTTCCACTTCTTGATTTTGATTATCACCTAATCCGCGAGGAAGAATGTGTGTTAGCGGTCCCTTCTTGGCACCCGCTTGCAAATAAAAAGCAGGTGGCTATTAAGGATTTAGCTAATGAACGATTTGTTGCTATCCGCAGAGAATCTGGCGCGTTTTATTTTGACCAGTTTATTCAAACCTGCATGGATAACGGCTTCAGTCCAACTATCGTTTTAACAGCTGACAAAATGCAGCCCCTGTTAGCCTTTGTTGCTGGTGGAATTGGCGTTGCATTAATTCATGAATCTGCTAAAAATATTCGGAAGGATCTCTGCTATATTCCGCTAAACGGAGTTATTCAAACTCGATACAAGCTGTTTCTGACTTGGAGGGTTAACGAGCAATCTAAAGTTGTGACGAATTTTGTAGAAGAAGCTCGCTCCATATTCCCATCTCCTTAAAATAAAAAAAGAGCCTGAACTTAATCAGACTTTTGCTTACTATTAAGTTATCTGCTTAGAATATGTCGCCTATAAATAGTCAGAAATGGATTAATTTCTGCTATCCTTGAAAAGTTGCAAAAAACTTACTCTTGGTGGATACGTTTATTGATAGCTCTTAACTATTACACTTAAGTTACTTTTGAGTATACTAAAATTGCTTGTTTCCATGTTTAAATTGGCGTCTTTTATTGTATTCATGTTTTTCTAAAATGGTCGATTCAAGATTAATCCCATAATGTTCACAAATATCCATGACTCTAATCACTACATCCGCTAATTCAGAAGGAACACCTTCCATTTTGCCCGAATCGGTATAGTAGGTTTCGTTAATTTCGTGACCTTTGCGAAGTTCTTCCAGTGCTTCTGACAATTCAGAATGACAAAGAGCAATTAAGGTGCCAAATTCTCTTTCGGATTCCCACCACCCATGTTCAACAGCATTTTCATGAATCATCTTTTGTACCTCATGGATTGAGCTCATTGTTCAAATTCTCCTTTTACTTTTATCTGACGCTTTCGTATTCCATTATTAGTTCATTTAGTTGCGACTGCTTTTCTTAATTATCATATTACTTACTACCTCGCAGACAGCTTCAAAGATCCAATACCATGTCGTACCAAGTTTCTCCTGCATGCTGGGAAGCGGATACCCCTTCCACCTTGTAGCCATTTCTTTCGTAAAATGGAATAAGCATAGCCAAGCAGGTTAACGTGATTCCTTTTCGTCCACGACTAATTGCTATCTGCCTTAGTTCTTTCAGCAGCTCACCAGCAATCCCTTTACCTTGGTACTCTGGTGCCACAACTAAACTAAGTATGCTTTGGTAACCACCTGCTTTAGGATTGACTGCAATTGTCTCAAATAATTCGTCATATAAATATCTTTCTTGAATAACTGGACCAACTACATAACCGATTGGTTGATTCTCTTCGTCTGCAGCTACAATAAAGCTGTCACCAATCAGTCGAATTCTTTGTATCATTGCTTCTTGTGTAGCAGCTTCATCTGGTGAGAATCCGCTAATTTCAATTGCAATAATTTTATCAATATCTGTAATCAATGGTGCTCGAAAGTTAATCACTTTATTGACTCCTTCCCATATCTCATGTTTTGATACACATTCCAACTTATCGAGTTTTCCAAAACACTTTAAAAGCTTCAGTCCTTCTTTTTCCGCAATTTATTCTTGTTAACTTATTGGTTTGCTTATCTCGAATATCAATCGGATACATATTGGGAGATTTCCCTGATATTATTACCTTTTTGTCGAAGGTTACTGTAACCTTTTTTAAGTCAAAAGATTTTTTTCGCAAACTACCGAAGGACAGAACTTCCAGCTGTTTATTCCTAATTTGAAAGGTCGTAAATTGTCCCCAAAGAGCTAAGCAAGATAACAAAAACATCAATGGAAAAAAGATCCAGAAACTTGTTTGTTCACCGTATCCGTGCGTGTAAGCGAATTGGCACCAATAAATTAAAAAAATCAAAAATAAGCCAATAGATACTACATAAGCCCAATTCCATACAATTACCTTTTTCATTTTTACTCCTTACTCGTACTATCTAATAAAGGACAACCTATTTAACAAGCTGCTTGAAGCGAATTTTATTATTTAGCAGATTGCTTTGGTCAAATTTCCAATCTTCACTAATGCATCTGCCAAATTACCAATTACAGAAAGACCGCCTTCATATTTCAACTCTCAACAAAGAATAAGTTCACTAGAAAATGCCCCGGACTATGCTTACATTCATCTCCAGAGCACTGATAAAATCTAATCTTCAATTACAATACGCTGAACGACTGCCAAATTGATCAAACGAGAATTACTTGATTGTGTGTGTCGGACATGAATCCAGTTCGGTTCTTCGGAAAGTTCATTGACAAGGGTATTAGCATGGAAATTATTTCCTCGACCATACCGAAAAGCAACTTCCTTCCCATTGTTTAAAGCATCAATTATGATCTGTTTCAAAGCACTATCACCACACTTTCTAAGCTAATTATAGCACTTTTAGAATGACGAAAAAGTCTGTTTGTAAATAATTTGTTCTACTAGCTTACAAAAGGAAATTCTCCTCCTGAGCAAAAATCAAGTTATCACTATGATAATCTCAAAATCGAATTAAGTAGGCTGTTATTACAATAGAAATTTGTTCAAAAAAATCGCCACCTCTTTATTTAGAGAGTGACGATTTTATAAATTATACCATGACTGCTTTACTACGACTTTTCCGAATATATGTGATCCCAGTGTAAACAATTACTACAATAATAATCCAAGTTAAAATATCTAAATTCAAACCAGTTACAAATTTAGCAGCAATAACTACACCAAACACACCTAAGATAGTGATAGCCAAACTTACTTTTCGTGCATAGTTTCCTGACTTGATAAAGTTAATGCTGGCCACTGGCATCAATCCGGCACAAGAACCCATCATAATGGGAAAAGCTACCAAAGGATTCAGGCCCAACATATAAACCATAGCCATACACGGCGCATATAATCCTACACCGATCGTCATCAAAGCACCAAAAATGAAATTACCAACTACACCAATTAGTAATCGACCACCCGTTAGAGCCGTTGCTGTATTTCCTGCACCTAACAAATTAATCATACCAGTTTGACGAAGTGCCATTAAGACTGCCGTAGCAATCAAAGCCCAACCCATCCAAAATTGAACCGTCTTTTCAGGCAGTTTGGTTACTGTACGGGAACCCACGAAGGACCCGACAGTCGCTGCTGCAATTAGGGCAAACAATGTTACTGGTGCTACATCCACCACGGTAATAAAAATCATTGCTTCCACTAAAACAGGAATTGCATGACCGACATTCAAGGTTCCAGGCAATAAGCGATCATGATCTAGTTGTTTTGTTAAATCCAGCAGCATAGCTGTTGGGGCAAAACAACCAATTCCTAATGTATCTAAAAAATCTGTTACAAATCCAATTAACCCAGAAACAATCCAGCTTCCGCCACCTAGATTGCCCTTATTTGCGAGAAGGTCTCTTCCCATCAAAACAGCTTGCATCACTGTAAAAATTGCTAAAATAGCTAGTACAACTTGTACCATTTTTATTCTGCTCCTTCATCCAAAATAGATTTTTTCTGTTTTTGGGCGCAAAAAAATAACACCCTATCATAAGAAGAAAAATTCCCAATACTTCAGAGCAAGGATGAATCAGCCAACATCCTTACTCTGGCAAAGTAATCTCTGCACAAGTAATGGGAATTATTCCTTCGTTCTTAAATTACCCTACACATGCGCAATGTATTCGTAAGGTAATGGAACGATCTTACCTGGTGTCTCGATGGTTACTAAGTTGGTTAACGTATCCTTTAAGATACCTGTTTGCATCTCAATGTTGTGTGGTTCTCCAGAGTTAGCGCCCATTGGAACCATCGGTGCTACCGCACGTGGTGATCCATTTTGACGTACTACTGGTGGTAATGCTGCAATTAAAATAGTAGGAATTCCCGCTTCCTCAATAGCTCTCTGCACGATCACGGCAGTTCTATGACAGGTTCCTCAGCCAGCGGTCATTACGACAGCGTCGACTTCTTCGTCTACTAATTTTTGTGCGATCTCAGGTCCAGTCACATCGTGAAAGGCTTCTTGGTCGCCCCCGCCGCCCATAAATGCATAATGAACGGGTGCTGCTTCTTTAATAAAGCCTTCTTTGACTAATTCATGCAAACGGTCTATCGGAAACATTGCGTTCACGTCGCGGTTGACATCGGCATTGTCGTACCCACCGTGCGATACCATTAATTCGTCGCTTGGTGTACCATCTGGCACTTCGCGGTACGTCGTATCCCCTGCTAAATTGAATCGTTTGTCACTCTTTAAATGAACACCTGCTGCAGTAGCTAGTGCAACACGCATTTCTTTCAGCTCTTTTTTGACCGGTGTGAAGACAGATTTCGGCGTGATTGGCACGAAAATTTCTGACTGCAACCCTTCAAAGACTGTTAAGCCCATGTGTTAATTCTCCTCTCTGTGTGTCTGTTCGCGTTTTTTCTGATTTTCCAACCGACGTCGTTCGTGCTCTTTAATGGCATGAACATAATGATCGTTTGGCTCCTCTTCCAAAACCTCTGGATACGTCATTAAAAATCCAACTTCCTGACCAATTGCTAAATCATATTCAGAAATGATCATGCGTCGAGGAATTTTTAATTGACCTAAACGTCCTTTGATATCGATTGTTACGCTTGCATCGTGAAGCTCAACAATAATTCCCTCAAACATTTGTTCCGTTGAAATGTATTTGAGTCTGTCCATAATTTTTTCGTCACCTAAATCTAGTCTTTTTCGTAAATCTCTTGACGTTTTTTGCTCTTAGGTAAAATTTGTTCATTGTCAACCAGGTCAACTTTCTTGCCCGTCGTCTTTTCAATGATTTCGATATTGTTTAACTTCACATTTGGATTCCACTTGCGTTCAGCTGCTTTAATTTCGCCGCCGCCCATCAGTGTTTTCAACATTGCCAAGTCGCGAATGGCGTCTTCTTTACACAACGTATTGTTAGACAAGATTTCATTTTCGATCCCTTGTTTTGATTTGTTGTTATCCACCATTGCGCCCATTTCTGGGTTTCCGACAACTAGAGCCCCTTGAACGGCAGAGTAGGAATCCCCTACAACCTTGACGCCTCGTTTACCGATTTCTTCGATATGAGAAGCAAAGTCAATGTGGTTATTTCCGAATCCTTCTGTCGTTACAATCGCTCCGTCAATATCCATCGCTTCAATCGTCATACCTAGACGTTTTGACACATAGTATTTTTCAGTATTTGCCTGAGGTGAACCGACAAACATCACGCCTACCAAATCAATTTCTGGATCTTCCATCGCTTCCATCACCAATGGTTCTCTCCAGTAATGACGCGACGTTTCTTTTGATGCAGGTCCAATACAAGTCAATGCATGAATACCACCATCTAATACTTCGGTCGGTGCTAACATGATTGGCAGGTTGCCAAGGTCAACGTTGGGTTTTGCACCAAGGGTGCCGACTGGCTCAACAGGCATAATCAAGTTATCGTGCATCGCCCCTTGTCCCATGATTTCTTTAACAATCAAGACACGTTTGTTACCAAAACGGCGTTTTTGCACGATTTCTTCTGACGCACTTACCAATGCTTCGTCTGCTTTTTTAATCGCTTCACGAATCTCTTGGGTAATATAATCGGACGCTTTATGGGCTGCCAATGGACCTGGGCGTTCCATATTCGCCCCTTCTTTAATTGTTACTTGCGTTTTAATGAAAATTTCGCCTTTTTCTGGTGCTCCAGGACGTCCCCACATGATGTTGCGGTCCAATTCACCTTCCGATGAACCGAATTCGCCGATTTGAACACCATTTGCGTCTGTTCCTGTTACTACCAAGACCACACCGTCCAATACGCGTGTTACGCCATGGCCGATATCGCCTTCTGCTTTTGCAGCAATTGGTTGAACGTCCATGATGGTTTCGCTGTATTCGTTGTAACGGTCTGGCGTAATGATTTCAAAGGTCATGCTTTCCACTAGTTCTTCTAGTTCAACTGCTTCAGCACACATTTCTTCCATCTTACGTAAGATTAAGGTTGTTCCTTCAATTTTCGTCTCTTCGCCAAATTTTACTTTGTCGATCGTTAAGTAGTCACGACGAACCGAGCGAATCACTTTCTCTTCTACTTCTGCCTCCGCAGCTGGTGCCTGCGGTGCAGGAGCGGCTGCTTGTTCTGGCGCAATTGGCGCTGGTGCAGCAGGTGCTGCCACGCCCATTGATCCAGCAACGGACATAGGGACTTCTAAGTCAATACCTTTTCCTTCTGCAATGTGAATCTTGATGGTTCCTCCTGCAAATGGTACTGCTGATGCTGCAGGCGGTACGGGGTGAACAGGTGCTTCTGACACTGCGGGCATTGGTTCTTCTGCCACTTCTGGTTCGGCAGCTTCCACTTCCTTCACACCATCAAGAATCTCTCTTGTTAAAGGAATCAAGGCATCTGTGGTTTCCTTTAACGTTGTTCCAAGTACTTGTTCGATTGTTAACGCGTTTTCAGGGATTTCTAGTAACCCTGAATCCTCCAAATCTTCAAAGATCGCTGGATCTTCTAAATCATCTGGTGCGATCACTTTCCCTGCTTCTGCACGGCAACATAATACTGCAGGATCTTTTGCATGTTCTTTCGCAGTTTCTGCTGTAATAGACATTCGTTAATTCCTCCTAAGATTTTTTCTTAATTTGTCGGTAATTTACGATATAGTCTGTGCCCATCAGCCCGCAGTACGTGATCTGTATGATGATAAACCGGAACTCCTAACCTAGGAGCTACACCCATGACGGTGTTCGTTCAATCAGAACAGGAGCCAGTCATTACGACTTCGGCGCCTTGTTTTTTCAAGGACATTACCGCCTTCGCTTGACCTGGACATATACCTGGTAAGGCACACCTATATCTTCCATTTACTTCTACCATTCGCTTACAGCGTTCTGCAGCGACAACTTCAGCGCCCATGTTATTCACGATTTCGGTCATCCGTTCTGCGGAACCTCCGCATTCGCAAATCAGCAAGCCGACTTTGCGGTGTTCCTGTGGAAATGGCATAGCTACTAGCACGCCTCCACTTGTTTTCGTAATTGGCGTTGTTTCTTCCCCGCTGCGTCCAGTCATCGGTCCGCCGATAACGATTTCGCCATGAGGCTCTACATAGCCGCCTACATTATTAATTAATGTTTTGACAGGTGTTCCCATCGGAACATCTACAAAGACCGTTTCCTTTTGTTTCACCCGTCCAGAAACCGTGACATCCTTGTCGATGAATGGCTTGCGATCTTCAATGGCCTCTGCAATCCGTTTGATCGTTTCGACATTATCAATGACTGCACCGACTTCCGTTGGAAGCTGGCCTGGTTCCAAGACAACATCCATCACCTCACGAACAATCATACGTTCATCGCCTGCTGGATAAATATCCGGCAGTTGATACACCTCAATATTCGCTTCGGCCTCCACTGCTTTGATTAAGCGCAGCACTAATTGGCGATGTTTACCTTTCACCGCAATGACACCTTTAGGTGCCTTCACCATCTCCATACAATACTTCGTTCCACGGATCAACTGATCAATATGCTCACTCATTTGTTTCACGTTATGAGCAAGCAGCGCTTCACACTCCGCTCCATTGGCAATAAATACGCCCTCAGAAATTTCACAGGACAGTTTTAGAAATGTTGGGAAACCAGCTCCGCCAGCACCAACAACTCCGGCTTCTTCTACCGCTTTAATCATGGAATCTGTTTCTGGAATCGGTACATAGCTGGAAAAGTCCTGTTCCTCATCAATCATCAGAACAACACTTTCGTCACTAACATCTACTACTTTGCCAGAAAAACTGCTGTGAATATTGGCTCCAAGACCATTTGGCTCCGCAACCAACTGACCTCGTTTAACCTTTTCTCCAGCTTGGACAATCCCTTTACAAGGAGCGCCAACATGTTGCTTTAATGGTATAAGAATTTGTGTCAATTTATTTCACCTCCTGTATTTATACTGCCGCTATATTAGTAAAATTTAATAGCTCACGATTGCGTTCGCTAATCGTTTCAAATTAAGATGTACTAGCAAATGATGAAACTGCGCCTAGTACATTTAGTCATTAGCCAGCTTAGTGTTTAAGTACCCCATGCATTTTTACTGGACTAGTGGATTTCCGTTCAACTTCCATTTTTGTTTAATGTCTTCTGGATGCTCCACAATTCTATAAACTTTGTAAAAAACATCACGAATCAGTTGAACAGAAAGAGCTCCTTGTGAATAATATAATTTAGCAGTATCATTAAGTAAATCGCTATTTTTTAAACTTATCCTTGAAGATCATTCAACAATACGCGATTAATCGGCAAATTAATAAGAAATACTGATAAAGGTGGACTAGGAATGGATACTAGAAAATACAAAGTATTATTGACAGTAGTGGATTTAGGAAGCTTTACTAAAGCAGCAGATGAGCTGGGGTATACGGTCTCAGGTATTTCTCATATGATGAATTCTTTAGAAGAAGAAATCGGTTTTAAAATCCTATTTCGTTCCAAAAAAGGGGTAACATTATCTCATGATGGTGCTGAGCTCTTGCCAATTTTACGTTCTATTATCAAATTGGAGGAGAAATACGAGCAAACATTGAGTGAGATGCATGACTTGAACCAAGGAAGTATTCATATAGGAAGCTATCCCAGTGTTGCCAACCACTGGCTGCCAAAAATTATCAAGCAATTTAATCGACAATACCCTAAAATAAGAATAAAGATAACTGAAGGAGTTAATCAGGAAATCTTAAAATTACTAGATGAAAAAAGAGTTGATTTTGGATTTGCCAGTAGTCAAAATATCGGAAATTACAAATGGATTCCTCTCGGGACAGATCCAATGATTGCCGTTTTACCGTTGGATCACCCTAAAGCAGAGGATGAATACTATGATTTGAGAGATGTTGAACATGATGATTTTATTGTTACAGCTGGAGGAAATGATGAGGATGTGTCTAATTTATTGAGAAAATATTCACTTACTCCAAATATTAGTTATCAAACCTTCGAAAACTACTCAGCTTTAGCGATGATCGAAGAAGGTTTAGGCATGAGTGTGATGAATGAATTAATCACTAAAGGAAGAAATGTTACCTTAGTTAAGAAAAAATTAAACCCACCAGCATTCATTGAATTAGGCATGCTAATACCAAAGGACATTGTAACGCCGGCAGTTGTAAAGTTTGTTGAGTACACTAAAAATTATTTTGAAGAACACCCAACTATTTAAAGATTAGTATGAAAAAAATTGTATATCAATAAGAGACTGACTTACACCAATACGATTGGTGCGAGTCAGCCTCTTGAATTTTTAATTTATATTAAATATGGATCGGCATTCCAAGAGCTAGCTCAGAAGCATCCATCACGATTTCCCCTAATGATGGGTGTGGGTGGATCGTTAATGCAATATCTTCTGCATTCATGCCTGATTCAATTGCCAATGCTAATTCAGAAACCATATCACTGGCCCCAACCCCAGCGATTTGAGCACCAATAATTACATTGTCCTCAACAGTTGTCACCAAACGGATGAATCCTTCTGTTTTAGCTAATGACAAAGCACGACCGTTACCAGAGAATGGGAATTTAAAGGCTTTTGCTTCAAGCCCAGCTTCTTTGGCTTCTTTGATCGTCATACCAACCGATGCTAATTCTGGATCAGTAAAGGCAACAGCTGGCATTGCTTTGTAATCCACAGCTACCTTCTTACCAGAAATGGCTTCAGCAGCAATTTTGGCTTCATAACTGGCTTTGTGAGCCAAAGCAGCACCTGGAACTATGTCGCCGATTGCGTAAATATTTGGAATATTGGTACGTCCTTGATTATCTACTTGGATCAAGCCGCGTTCGTTCATTTCAACACCGGCTTGTTCTAATCCCATATCGTTTGTATTCGGACGACGACCAACTGTTACCATAACATAATCAGCTTCGATTGTTTCTTCTTTGCCGTCAACTTCGTAGCGAACACTTACGCTGTCACCGTTATCCACTGCTTCACGGGCCATAGCAGAAGTGACAATTTTAACGCCTTTTTTCTTGAAGTCTTCTTCCACGATTTTTACCATGTCTTTTTCATAGGTAGGTAAAATTTGTGGAGTTCCTTCAATAATAGTTACTTCCGAGCCTAAGTTGGCATAAGCTGCGCCTAATTCCGCACCAATTACACCGCCACCAATGATAACGAATTTCTTCGGTACTTCCTTCAATGACAACCCGCCAGTAGAGTCTAATACCCGTCCGCCGAATTTAAATCCAGGAATTTCAATTGGGCGAGAACCGGTTGCGACGATGGCATTGTTAAATGAATAGGTTTGCGCAGAATCTGGATGGATCACACGCAAGGTTTTATCATCCACAAAGAAGGCTTCTCCTTCAATGATTTCGACTTTGTGTTTCTTCAATAGAAATTTTACGCCGGAGGTTAATTTGTTTACTACACCGTTCTCTTTCCATTCTTGGGTTTTTTCAAAGTCTAATTTAACGTTTTCGGCAGTTACACCAAAGGTTGAAGAATCCAACGCTTCTTGGTAGTGATGGCCTGCAGAAATTAAGGCCTTGGAAGGAATACATCCAACGTTCAAACAAACGCCTCCGATGAATTCTCTTTCAATAATGGCAACGGTTTGTCCCATTTCAGCAGCCCGGATGGCGGCAACATATCCGCCAGGCCCGGAACCGATCACGACTGTATCTAATTCAATAGCAAAATCTCCAACTACCATGTTTCTATCATCCTTCCATTAGTAATAATTCTGGTTCAGCCAATAGACGTTTGATGTTGTTCATGGCTTGTTGAGCAGTTGCACCATCAACGATCCGGTGGTCAAAGCTTAGAGAAAGTTTCATTACGCGTCCAACAGCTAATTCGCCTTCTGCATTTACAATTGGTTGTTGAGCAATCGTACCTACACCTAAAATCGCTACTTCAGGATAGTTAATTACTGGAGTAAAGAAGCCGCCGCCTACTGAACCGATATTTGAAATTGTAATTGTTCCGTTACGCATATCGTCAGCGGAAAGTTTGCCGTCATGAGCCAAGGCAGCTTTTTCGTTGATTTCATCAGCGATAGCAAACATACCTTTCATATTGGCATTTTTAATGTTTGGTACATATAAACCTGCATCCGTATCTGTTGCGATACCAATGTTGTAGTAATTTTTGTAAACAATTTCTTGTGCTGCGTCATCGATTGATGCATTCAAGACTGGGTATTTCTTAACAGTTGCTGTCAGTGCTTTAACAACATATGGTAAGAAGGTTAATTTCGTACCGTTGTCAGCAGCAACTTGTTTGAATTTCTTGCGATGATCCCAAAGTTTTGATACTTCGACTTCATCATGCAAGGTTACATGTGGTGCTGTGTGCTTGCTGTTCACCATTGCTTTAGAAATTGCTTTGCGCATTGGTGTTAATTTTTCACGCGTTTCCATTTCACCCATGTTGGAAGTGAATGGCTTCGCTGGTGTAGCTGGTTTTGCTGACTCAGTTGCTGAAGCTTGTGGCGCTGCTTCTTGTTGTACTTCTGAGCTGCTTTCTGCTGATGCACTAGCTTGTTGTCCACCAGATGCAAAAGCATCGATGTCTTCTTTTGTTACTCGGCCGCCTTTACCCGTTGCGTTCACTTGAGTAATGTCCACATCTTTTTCACGAGCGTATTGGCGAACTGAAGGCATAGCCAGTACACGTTTATTTGGATCTGCTGCTGTGACAACCGGTCCTGCTTCAGCTGATGTTTCAACTGCCTCGGTTGTTTGATTGGATTTGCTTGCTTCTGGTGCAGCAGTTGCTGTATCGCTATTATGACCTGGTGCGTCGATTTCCACCAACACGTCACCTACATTTGCGACAGTTCCTTCAGAAACTACGATCTTCTTGATCGTTCCAGTAACTGGAGATGGAATTTCTTCCACTGATTTATCGTTTTGAACTTCTAATAAAGTATCATCTTCTTCAATAGTGTCACCATCTTTGACGAACCATTTAACGATTTCGCCTTCAGCAATTCCTTCACCGATATCTGGTAATTTGAATTGGAAAACACCGCCGCCATCATTGCTGACAGCTTCAGTAGGTTCAGCCGCTGGATGTGCTGGTGTTTGAGCTTCCGCTGGTGCTGGAGAAGATGCTTCGCTGTCGTCTTCATGCCCTGGAGCATCGATTTCAACTAAGACATCGCCAACGTTTGCGACTGTGCCCTCTTCTACTACAATTTTTTTGATAGTTCCGCTAACTGGTGATGGAATTTCTTCCACTGATTTATCATTTTGTACTTCTAATAATGTATCGTCTTCTTCGATGGTGTCGCCAGCTTTAACAAACCACTTAACGATTTCACCCTCTGCGATACCTTCGCCAATGTCTGGCAGCTTAAATTGGAAAGCCATGTTTGTATTCGCTCCTTTTCTTAAAACTCTACGATTTCTTTCACTTTTGCTTCGATATCTGCTGCATTAGGAAGCCAGATGCCTTCTGCTTGTCCAAATGGGAAAATCGTATCTGGAGCAGAAACACGTCCAATTGGTGCTTCTAATGAAAGAATAGCCCGCTCGGAAATTTCAGAAATGACTTGAGCAGAAACCCCCGCTTGTTTTTGTGCTTCTTGAACTACCACAACACGACCAGTTTTTTCAACTGATTTTATGATCGTTTCCACATCTAGCGGTGCTACTGTACGCAAATCAATGATTTCAGCATTGATGTTTTCTTTTGCCAAATTATCGGCAGCTTTAATCGCTTCACGAACCATTGCACCATATGTGATGATGGATACATCAGAACCTTCTTTAGTTACAGCTGCTTTATCTAATGGTACTTCATAAATACCATCTGGCACTTCCTCACGGAACGAACGGTATAGTTTCATGTGTTCCAAGAAAATAACTGGATCGTTGTTACGAATAGACGCAATCAATAGACCTTTAGCATCGTAAGGATTTGATGGAATAACCACACGCAAACCAGGTGATTGAGCCATTAATCCTTCTAAGTTATCTGAGTGAAGCTCTGGTGTATGCACGCCGCCACCAAATGGTGAACGGACAGTCACTGCCAAATTACGAGTATTGCCCATACGGTAGCGAGTACGAGCCATTTGCCCAACAATCTCGTCCATTGTTTCAAATACAAAGCCGAAGAATTGAATTTCGGGAACGGGACGAAAGCCTTCTAGTGCTAATCCGAAAGCTAAACCACCAATTCCTGATTCAGCAAGGGGGGTATCAAATACTCGTTCTTCACCAAATTTATCTTGCAGTCCTTCTGTTGCTCGGAAGACCCCACCGTTTTTACCAACGTCTTCACCGAAAACCAAGACATCTTCATCTTTTTCAAGCATCAGAGCTAAGGCATCTGTAATTGCTTGGATCATTGTTTTTTGTGCCATTTTTATTTCGACTCCTTCGCTTCGTAGATTTCAATTTGTTCTTTAATATTTTGTGGTTGAACTTCATACATGTTTTTCAAGAAATCAGATACTTTTTGTTTTGGTGCACGATCAGCATCAGCGATTGCTTGTTTGATTTCTTCTTTAGTTTGTTCAATGATTTGTTCTTCTTTTTCTTCAGACCACAAGCCTTTTTCCGTTAAGTAATTGCGGAAACGGATTAATGGATCTTTTTGTTGCCATTCATCATCCATGTCCTTCGTACGATAACGAGTTGGATCATCTCCAGATAATGTATGTGGACCATAACGATAGGTTAAGGCTTCGATTAAAACAGGTCCATTTCCATTAGCTGCCCATTCACGAGCCATTTTAGAAACGGTGTACATTGCTAATGGGTCCATTCCGTCTACTTGGATACCTGGAATACCAGCTGCAACTGCCTTTTGAGCTAAGGTTGCTGCCGCGGTTTGTTTTTCACGTGGAGTCGAAATCGCAAAACCGTTATTTTGAATATAGAAAACTGCATTCGCGTGATAAGCTCCTGCAAAGTTAATTGCTTCATAAAAATCGCCTTGAGAAGATCCGCCGTCACCAGTATAGGTGAAGACTACATTCTTTTTCTTGCGTTTCTTCATGGCTAATGCCACACCAGCTGCTTGTACATACTGTGCACCGATAATGATTTGCGGTGGCAATGCTTGTAAATCATCAGCATACAAGTTCCCAGCAACATGACCACGAGACCATAGGAAAGCTTCAGACAATGGAAGTCCGTGTTGAACCAATTGAGGCACATCACGATAACCTGGAAGTAAAACATCTTCTTTTTCAAAAGCAAAATGGCTGGCAAGCTGACTGGCTTCTTGTCCTGCGGTTGGTGCATAAAATCCTAAGCGTCCTTGACGGTTTAATGCAGTTGAACGTTGATCCAATACGCGCGACCAAACCATTCTTGTCATCAATTCTACTAATTCTTCGTCAGTTAATTCAGGAATTAACTCCTCGTTTACGACTTTCCCCTCTTGATCAAGTGCCTGATAGACTGGGAAATCTGCATTGATATTTTCCAGTAAGGCTTCAAAATCAATTGCATTCTTTTTTTCTGCCATGTTGTAACACAATCCTCTCTTTAAGTCTTTAGAAAGTGATACAGAGCTTCAATCTGTATCATTGTTCTGTTGCTTACATATCTAAAGTAACATTTTTATTAGTGAAAGACAACCAATATGCTGTGGTATTTTGAAGAAAATGAAGCGATTTTCCTGAGTGAATTGTGACAACAAAAACAAACTCTTCTCATTTTAGCTTTTTATTCAGTGTATTTTTGAAAACGTTCTACACAATACTGGGCCTAAAGGATTACCAAATCGCTCTTCTTTCATTATACATTCATTTAAAAATCACATGTGAAATTAGAAACAATCTAAATTAGTACTTGTTCTTGAAAATGCAAAAAAAGAAACAGAGTAACGAAAATCGTTACTCTGTTACAATCAAATCCATTCTTTTGCAATTTTTATATAAAGGAACTTAGCAAATTGGACTGCCGCCATATACGCTGCGACAATACCTACAAACCAAACCCAGTAATTGACAGGTAATTGGACAAATTCAAATTGTTCTCGGAATGGCGACAAAACAATAATCATACCAATGATAACCGCTGACATTATGCTAGCAAATACTGGCAGAGAAGGTCGGCTTTGAATAAATGGAATTTTTCGTGTTCTTACCATTAAAACGACTAAAGCCTGAGTTGCTAATCCCACCATGAACCAGCCTGTTTGAAATAAGCTTTGGTTTCCAACAGTATTTGCTCCAAATACGAACCACATCACTAAGAAAGTAATCACATCGAAAATTGAACTGACTGGTCCAATACAAACAGTAAATTTCATAAGCCCATTGGTTTCCCATTTAGTTGGCTTTAGCAGCTCCTCTTCATCAACGTTATCCCAAGGAATAGTTAGTTGAGCAATATCATAAATTAGGTTTTGCAGCAAAAGTTGCAATGACAGCATTGGCAAGAAAGGCAAGAAAGCACTGGCAATCAAAATGGAAAACACATTTCCGAAGTTTGAACTAATGGTAATCTTGATGTATTTCATCATATTACTAAACACTCTGCGGCCTTCAATTACTCCACTTTCCAATACATTCAAACTTTTTTCTAAAAGTATAATTGAACTTGCATCTTTAGTAATATCCGCTGCTGTATCCACTGAAATTCCTACATCTGCTTTACGCAAAGCAGGCGCATCGTTTATTCCATCACCCATAAAACCAACTGTGTGACCCGTTGTTTGTAAAGCTTCAATAATTCGTGCTTTTTGCATGGGATTCAATTTAGCGAATAAATGAGTTTGATTTGCTGCCTGCTGCAGCTCTTCATCACTCATTTGATCGACCTGGTTGCCTAAAACAAATCTATTTGCGTCAATACCTACATCTTGGCAAACCTTTTGCGCTACAATTGCATTGTCGCCTGTTAGAACTTTTACATCTACCCCGTGTTCATGCAAAGAAGCGATCGCAGTAATTGCTGATTCTTTCGCCGGATCTAAAAAGCCCATAAAACCAATCAAGGTCATGTCCTTTTCGTCCTCTGTACTATAAACAGCTTCGTCATGCGCGTCTCGTTTAATTGCCACTGTAATTACACGCATCCCCTGACGATTCATTCGCTCGTTAACACTTTTCAACTGTTGATGCAGTTCCTCAGTGAATTCAAGTACTTCACCATCAATTTCAACATATTTACAGATTGACGCCATCTCTTCAACCGCACCTTTAGTAATCATCCATTGGTGTTCGTCCGCCTTTACCACGACAGTTAAACGACGTCGAGAAAAATCAAACGGTATTTCATCAATTTTTTGCACCGAATCAAAAGGTAATTTTCGACTTTCCTCCTCGTAGTAATTAATGACAGCAATGTCCATTAGGTTTTTCCAGCCTGTTTGATAATTTGAATTCAAAAAGGCCAAATCCAAGACCTGAGTATTTTCTTTGCCTAATGGATCAAGGTGCTGAACTAAAACTACTCGATCCTCAGTAATCGTGCCTGTCTTATCTGTACATAATACATCCATACTCCCTAAGTTTTGAATTGAAGGAAGTTCCTTCACGATTACTTTATGCTTTGATAAGGTTAATGCTCCTTTTGCTAAGTTAGAGCTGACAATCATTGGCAGCATTTCTGGTGTTAAACCGACTGCAACAGCAATAGCGAAGAAAAAGGCATTGCTCCAATCACCCTTTGTGAGTCCATTAATTAAGAAAACTAATGGGAAAAGCACCATAATCAAGCGCAACAATACTTTACTGACACGAGCTAAACCAACGTCAAAGGAAGTTTTGCCGCGTTTGGTTGTGGCATTTTTCGCAATATCGCCAAAGAAAGTCTGTTGGCCAGTTTTCAAAATAATTGCTCGTCCCTGACCGCTTAATACATCCGTCCCCATAAAAACTAAATTTGACATATCTAATGCATTATTTTCATCATCAGAATCTATGGAAGCGGATTTCTCTACTGGCATTGATTCACCAGTCAAAGAAGATTGATTCACAAATAAATCCTTCGTCCAAATTAAAACTGCATCTGCAGGAATCATATCGCCAGTCGCTAAAGTTAAAATATCTCCTGGTACTACTTCATCCATGGGAATTTCTTTTGTCTGACCTTCCCTAGTAATTGCCGCCGTATTTTCAATCATTTCCCGCAATTCAATACTTGCTTTTTGCGAACGATATTCTTGAATGAAAGTAATCAGGACACTAGCTAAGATCATTATTCCCATAACAATAGCTGCTTCGTAATCAGAAGTTAAAAAAGATACGATCATCAATAGTGCCAACACATATACAAACAAGTCATTGAATGCTTGAATGAATAAAATAATTGCTGGAGTAGGCTTTTGAGCTGATACTTCATTGGGACCATACTCTTCTAATCTTGCTTGAGCATCCTCTTCAGATAATCCTTTCAAAGATGTGCGTAAATTCAGGAATAAATCACGATCTGATAATAGTGCTAGTTTCATTAATTCTTGATCTTTACTTATTTTGCGTGTGATGAGGTTCTTTTTGTTCATCATAGTATTTCCTCCTACCAGTAGAGAAAGTCACTGTCTTCCCTACTTTTTCTATTTTCGGTCGACTTTCATCTGGATGATCCATAGATCCTCACCTCCCTTTCTTTCAGGCAAAGCAAAAAGCGCGTACTCGATAATGAGTACGCGCAAAAGCAATCACGGTCGTCATCGTCGAGCTTTAGCACTATAGGGCGTAGACAGATAAATCTGTCAGCTGCGTTATGAATCACCTTCACGATGATTCCTGTTCAACCAACTAAGAGTCTCTCGATTCTTTCGCGGCAGCAGCTTGTGTCCATATAGGAGCCTCACCTAACAATTAATATAATTTCCATCTTTACTATAGTAGACATAGATAACAGTGTCAACTATTAGAATGCTATCTGTGAAAAATCAAATAGAAATTAAACAATAGATTGACAATACCTGTCTAGCCTGAAGAACAACTATCAGCAGTATTTTACTATTATTCATCAAAAATAAGACTTTGATGTAGTAGTCTACAATAGTAAACCCATGATTTTTAAAACTATGTAATAAAATTACTAATTCTAAAAAAACCTTCCTTGAATCTATCATTCATCAAGAAAGGTCTAAATAGTTATTCTTTTATCAAGTGCTGCTCTTTTGCAAATTCATCCACAGCAGAATTGGGCTTATTACTAAAATAATCCGCAAACTTTTTACTCCATAATTTAGTTTCCCGAGCTTCAGCAAAAATTTCCATCGTTTGATCGTACTCTTCAATTTCTTGATAGTCATAATCTTGATACCCATCGTAATGGACAACTACTTTTTCTGGTAAACGAGGTTTTACCTGCATTTCCACAGTTGGTTTTCCAATGCTTAAGCCAGCGATTGGTAGGACATAATCTGGCAAATTCAGTAGTTCACTGATTTTTTTTATGTCTTTTCGGATGCTGCCGACTACCACACTACCTAAGCCTAATGATTCAGTGGCTATAACCGCATTTTGTAAAGCTAGCGCAGTATCTGTTACTGCCGTAATTAAGGGATCAATTCCTTCAGAAATTGGATAATCTACCTGATAATGCTCTGAAACTTTTTGTGTGCGTTTCAGATCGGCAGCAAACAATAAGAATACAGAACTCTTTAACATATGAGGATTACCTGGATTCATTTCAACAAACTTTTGGCGAATGTCTGGATTCTTGATGACAATAATGCTGTACATTTGACCATTCATCCAACTGGGTGCTTGACGGCTAGCATCTAAAATTTGCTGTAGTTCTTCATCTGTCAGCTGATAATTTTCATCAAAGTCACGATAAGTACGATGATTTTTCAATACTTCAATTGTTTCATTCAACCTTACGTCCTCCTATAATTCCCGATATTTTTTTTAATTTCACAAAAAAGGCGCGACACTCCTCTTCTGTCATTCGAGTATAATTTACCCGCATAGCCATTGTATCATTACTAAAGAGAAATGAGGGGGCTACCAGTAATTTTTCTTGTAAAAAATGAGCCCAGTCTTTGCGAGTTAATCTCTGGTGCCGCCACTTCAGCCAAACATAAAGCCCACCATTTATTGACTTAAATTCCCAATCATCAGCAACACTTTGAGCATATTGGTAAAAATAATTTCGCTTACTTTCCAAGGTAGCGATCAAGGAATGTCGATTTTCCTCGAAGGCTCTATCCGTCAAAGCGGTATAAGCCACAACCTGAGGGAAAACACTGATGGAAAAGTCCATCATTTGTTTTGCTTCAGCCAAGCGCTGGATTAAATTCTGATCTGCAATAATCCAACCAATCTTAATAGAAGAACCAAAAACCTTTGACAATGATCCTAGATGAATCACTTGATGAGGCGCTAATGCCTTCAGTGATGATGGTAGTTGTTCAAAATTTAGTTCACTAAAAACATCATCCTCTACAATTGGCAATTGGTACTTTTCACTTAAGGCAATTAATTGCTTGCGCCGCTTTAATGTCATAGTATTCCCGGTAGGATTTTGGAAGGTTGGATTCACAATGATCAGCTTAACTTTTTTAGCTAGTATTAATTGCTCCAAGGCTTCAATTTGCATTCCTTCTTCATCCATAGGCACGCCATACAATCGGACGCCTGCTGTATCGAAAATTGGTAAAGAATACAAAAACGAAGGATCTTCAATTGCCACGCTGTCTCCAGCTTCCAGCATAATTTGCAGTAATAGAAACAAAGCTTGTTGAGCACCAGAAGTGATTAATACTTGATTCGTCCCTACTTTCAACCCTTGTTCTCTAGCTAATCGTTCACATATCACTTTTTGTAAAGGAGGGTACCCAAGTTCTCTCTGTTTCTTTTCTTCAATTAAAAGCTCTTCCCATGTGTAAGCAGGTAATTGAAAATCAGGTATTAAGTCTAAAGGTAATTCTCCTGTATACAGATCCAAAGCTTGAGGGTCCTTTTGAAGTTCATGCAATTCTAACAAATACGTCTCTATTCGTGGTATCTCTCGGCTTAACAGTTGTCGCCAGTTCATGCGAGGTGTCGCACTTCTACCCCATTTTCCTTCATTAACCAAGGTTCCACTACCCTGTTTACGAATAATCCAACCTAAACTCACCAATTCTTCTAGAGCATGGACTACAGTCGAACGATTGACCCCGTATCTATCAGCCAGCTTGCGTTCAGAAGGCAAACGATCACCAGGATTTAATTGTCCTGTTTGAATGTATTCGATAATTTGTTCCATGATTTGTTGGTAAACAGGTATTTTTTTGGTCGTGTCTAATTCCCACATAGTATAACCTCAACTTTTTATTGGATGATTTAAAGCTAAACCAATTTCAATGGGCTGTCAATAATCAATAGCTCCATTTTTCATATACAGATGTTGAAAATTTCTATTTTGCTTAAACCGTTATGTGGATTCTATTTCTCTGCATAATTTTTGTTACAATGAATAGACAAGATTAGTAGAAATGAGGGAGAAAAATGATTAAAAATATCGTTTTTGATCTAGGCAATGTTTTGGTCGACTATGAACCAGCAAAATTTATTAGCAAATTTACGGAGAATCCTCAATATCAAAAATATCTACTGGAGAACATTTTTTTAACTGCGGAATGGATTGATTTCGACCGAGGAACTATTACCAAAGAAGAGATTGCCCGCCGTGCTCTTAAAAAGGCACCTGCAGAATTAGAAGAAGCTATTCACCATATTTTAGATACTTGGTACCAAGAAATTATACCAATTCCAGAGATGGAAGCAGTTGTTGTGCAACTGAAAGAACTGGGATATAAGCTTTACGTTCTTTCAAATGCCCCTGTTGATTTTTATCAATACGAAAAAAATATCCCCGTATTAAAACATATGGACGGTGTTTTTGTAACTGCTGATTGGAAAGTAATTAAACCAGAAGCTGAAGTATACTATACATTTTGTCACCATTTTCAGCTAGTTCCTGCACAATGTATCTTTTTGGATGATCTCCCGGTAAATGTGGCTGGAGCTCGTGCAATTGGTATGGAAAGCTTTGTCTTTCGTAAAGACCTTATTGCATTAAAAGAGTACTTTAGTGATTTCGGAATTGAAATCAAAATTTAATAGAAAATCCCGCTGCAAAACACTGCAACGGGATTTTTTGGACTTTATTATTAAATAGTATCTCCATTGAAAATAGAGTTCTTCACTACGACATAGTCTACTGTGCGAATTGCTTCCAGATCGTTTCCGCCAGCATATGAAATTGAAGATTGCAGGTCTTGCTGCATTTCAATCAAGGTATCTTGTAATGGACCCTTGTAAGGAATCCAAATTTTCTTACCTTCTACGTTTTTCTTTTCGCCTTTTTGGAATTCTGAAGCACTACCGAAATATTCTTTGTACACCACACCATCTTGTACCATGGTTTCTCCTGGAGATTCTTCATGACCGGCAAATAGCGAGCCAATCATCACCATCGAGGCACCGAAACGTACGGATTTTGCGATATCGCCATGGGTTCTGATACCACCATCTGCAATGATGGGCTTGCGGGCTGCTTTAGCACACCAAGCAAGAGCAGCTAGTTGCCAGCCGCCAGTACCAAAACCTGTTTTAATTTTAGTAATACACACTTTACCAGGTCCAATTCCAACTTTAGTTGCATCAGCCCCCGCATTTTCCAACTCTCTAACTGCTTCTGGCGTTCCAACATTTCCAGCAATTACAAAGGTTTGCGGCAAAAATTCCTTAATATGCTTAATCATCTTAATCACGGGTTCAGAGTGTCCGTGGGCAATATCAATTGTGATATAATCTGGAGCTAAGTTCTTATCAGCCAATTCTTTTACGAAGTCGTATTCGTTCGCTTTGACCCCCACACTGATAGAGGTAATGAAGCCGCGTTTGCGCATCTTTTTAATGAAAGGGATTCGTTCTTCTTCATAAAAACGATGCATAATATAAAAATAGCCGTTTTCTGCTAAAAATTCAGCAATTTTTTCATCGATAATAGTCTGCATATTGGCAGGAACTACTGGCATTTTAAAGGTATGTTTGCCTAAGGTAACGCTAGTGTCGCATTCGGAACGGCTGTTAACGATACATTTGTTAGGAATTAGTTGAATATCTTCATAATCAAATACTTTCATGAATTTCCTCCGTAATTTGAGTGACGTAAAAAAACATAGAGCCGTTATCGGCCCTATGTAATTTACAACAATTCAGAACAAAAAGCAAGCTTTTTTTGCAGAACTTCCGCAAAACACGAACATTAAATCAAACTTTTTGCATTTCTCTCAAATTTTTGGCTTGAAGGCTGACTAGATAGATGACATCCTCCATTTCAGCTTCAGTAGTCACATTCATTTCGAATTGCTTAGTATCTTTGGTTACCTGTTGATACTCCTCTTTAAACTCTTCAGACATCACCTGAAGCATTGGCTCCAAGTATTTTCGACCAAACTCGGGGAAGGGTGTCACAACTGAAAAATAATCGTCATGGATAATAATGCGGCACAGGACACCACCATATTGTATTACTTCAATGTACCAGCCAAATCGTTTTTGAAACATAATTTTGATTTCAGGCTCATAATGCCGATTTAGCTGAGCAAGTAAAATTTTCAAGTAATGAGCGTTAGGTAAAAAGTCCATAAACTGGTTTAAGTCCGGTTTAGCAGCTTCCATTTGCGATATTTGCCACTTGTTTTCCATATCACTCGCCTCTTTCATTAAGGTAAGTCATTCCCTGCAGCTAGATAAATACTGTACCAGTCTTCTCTCGTCAAGACCACGTCTGCTGCCTCCGCAATCTCCTTAATTCGTTGTTCGTTCATTGTTCCGGCAATGACTTGCATGTTAGCTGGATGACGTAAAATCCAAGCGCTTGCTAACCCGGTTGGGGTCGTTTTGTAACGCTGTGCCAGCTCTTTTAGTTTTTTATTCAATTCAGGGAATTTTGGACTGTCAATGAAGACTCCTTCAAAGAAACCATATTGGTAAGGCGACCAAGCTTGGATCGTCATTTGATTAATCCGAGAATATTCGATCAATCCACCATCATGATCCACACTGCGGTCATCCTTCATATTCACGTGAATACCTTGGTCAATCATACCAGTATGCATAATACCAAATTGTAACTGATTGGCAATCAACGGCTGCTTCACTGCTGTTTTCAATAGTTCGATTTGACTTGGATTTTGATTACTTACACCAAAATGACGAACTTTACCTTCTTTTTCCAATTGATTAAAGGCTTCGGCTACTTCATCTGGTTCCACTAAAGCATCCGGGCGGTGTAGTAATAAAGCATCCAAGTAGTCAGTACCTAAACGTTTCAAGCTGCCTTCAACAGCTTCAATGATATGTTCTTTAGAAAAATCGAACATTACACCTGGTACAATCCCACATTTGCTTTGGATCACTAAATCCTCCCGTTTGATATTCGTTTGTTTCAGAGCATCGCGAAATACTTCTTCACATTCCCCTTTGCTGTATATATCTGCATGATCAAAGAAATTAATGCCCTGTTCCACCGCTGTTTCAATCACGCGAACAGGATCTGCTGCTTTATTCATTCGCATACAGCCTAAAATAACCGCTGAAACTTCTAAATCGGTTGAACCAAATTTAATCTTCTTCATTGAACAATCCCCTTTTAGGTTTTCTAATCGTTTTTTCATAATAAGTTTACCATTTTAATTCCGTTCTGTCATTTTATATGCAATATTCTTCAAAAATTACAAGTAAATGGTAAATAGCGCTTCCATCACTATAAGAATCGTTTTAGTATACTGCCATCAAACATCCACCAAAACTTTAAATAATGAGTTTTCAAAAAACGCCTTTTCTATTATCGCTTTTCTTTTACTATCTGTAAAGTAGCAAACGTTCATTTCTTAAATTTTTCTCTCAGTAAATTGCCACGTGAATAAAACTCTAAAAAGTAGTCATAGACAAGCAAATAATTGTGAAATTCTCATTATTTACGAAAAAACAGCCGCCTCAAAAAACGAGACAGCTGTTGCATGCATATTTCATTATCGTTTGCTTTTATCACCAATATCATTGCGGTAAAAGAAGTCAGTTGTATCTACACTTTCCAACGCTTGATAGACCTTTGCTTGAGCCGCTTCAATAGTGTCTGCTTCAGCTTCTACTAAGAATACCCGTCCACCAGAAGCGGTCAACTGTTCACTTTCACCAGTTACTCCTGCGTAATAAACGTTAATTTCACCAGCAACATCTGGGATAGCCATACCTTTTTTATAAGAAGCCGGATATCCTTCGGCTGCGACAACTACACCGACAGCTGCGTTTTCTTTCCACTTCAGCTCAGGCTGTTTGCCTTCCAATAAATCGTCAATAATTACTGCCAGGTCACTTGCCATTCGCGGTAAAACGACTTGTGTTTCAGGATCACCGAAGCGGGCATTGAATTCAATCACTTTGGGACCTTCCTTGGTGGAAATTAGTCCGGCATATAAAATACCAGTAAATGGCGTCCCATTCTCCACCATGCCGCTGGCTGCTGGATGAAGTACCTTGTCGATTGCTTCCTGAACAGTGGTCTCTGAAATTTGTGGTACTGGTGAATAGGCACCCATGCCACCAGTATTAGGTCCCTTATCCTGATCGTAAGCTCGTTTGTGATCTTGAGAAATCACCATTGGGTACACTTCTTCGTTGCGAACAAAAGCTAACAGTGAGAACTCTTCTCCTTCAAGAAATTCTTCTACCACCACTTTTGACCCACTAGCACCAAATTTCAGATCCGTCATCATTTCCTTTAAAGCAGCCAAAGCTTCATCTAAAGTCATAGCCACTGTAACACCTTTACCGGCTGCCAATCCATCGGCTTTAATGACAATCGGTGCTCCTTGTTCTTTTACGTAGGCAACAGCCTCTTCATAGTCAGTAAAGGATTTATAAGCGGCTGTTGGAATCTGATTATTTACCATAATTTCTTTGGCGAATTCCTTCGAGCCTTCAATCATTGCCGCCTGCTTATTAGGTCCAAAAACCATTAGGCCTGCTGCTTGAAAATCGTCCACGAGACCATTTAATAAAGGAACCTCCGGGCCCACAAAGGTCCAAGTAATCTCTTGCTCCTGAGCAAACTCAATTAACTCAGGATGATTATCTTCTTGAATAGCAACAGTTTGGATTCCATCCTTTTCCATGCCAGGATTTCCCATCGCACAATAAACAGCTGATACTTTAGGACTGGAGAGAATCTTTTTTGCAATAGCGTGTTCCCGTCCGCCGCTGCCGATAATTAATACCTTCATTTGTTTCCTCCCTCTTAATGTCTAAAGTGACGTCCGCCAGTGAAAACCATAGCGACGCCATATTTATTTGCCATAGCAATGGAGTCCTTGTCACGGATACTCCCACCTGGTTGAACAATTGCTTTGATACCATGCTGTGCTGCATATTCCACACTGTCATCCATTGGGAAATAGGCATCGCTGGCTAAAACAGCTCCATCCATTTTATCTTTGGCTTGCTCAAGTGCGATTTCAACAGAGCCGACGCGATTCATTTGGCCTGCACCGACGCCAACGGTTTGATGCGCATTGGCTACCACAATCGCATTAGATTTGACATGCTTCACTGCTTTCCAAGCGAAGCTTAAAGCCTCCAGCTCTTCATCAGTTGGCTGACGGTCTGTTACGACTTCCCAAGTGTCGGAAGCTTCAGTTATTAGGTCTTGATCTTGTTGCAATAAACCACCCAAGACAGAGACGACTTCTGGTGAATGATCTTCTCTCATCTGGTCAAAATCCAGTTGCATTAGACGCAGATTTTTCTTAGATGCTAGCAAATCAAAGGCTTCCTGATCAAATGCAGGCGCCACAATAATTTCCAAAAATAGCTTGTGCATTTCTTCAGCTGTTTTTAAATCAATAGGACGGTTAGCAATCAGAATTCCGCCAAAAATTGATTTTGGATCGGCTTCATAAGCAAATTGATATGCCTCTGCAATGGTCTTACCACTACCGATCCCGCAAGGATTCATATGCTTCAAGGCAACAATAGTCGGCTCATCAAACTCTCTAATAATTCGTAAAGCTGCATCCGCATCCTTAATATTATTGTAGGACAATTCCTTGCCATGCAGTTGTTTAGCACTAGCAATAGAAAAAGGCACGGGTAAGGCAGACTGATAAAAGGCAGCTTGTTGGTGGCTATTTTCACCATAACGCAGCGATTGTTTTAAATCATAAGTTAAAGTCAGCTTCTCAGGTTCAGCTTCTCCCACAGCATTCGTCAGATACTCTGCAATCAACGCATCGTAAGCAGCTGTGTGCCGGAAAACTTTCGCAGCCAAACGCTTACGGGTTGCTAACGTAGTTTCCTTATTTTCTTTCAATTCACTTAATACAACTTCGTAATCTTTCGGATCAACGACTACTGTAACAGCATTAAAGTTTTTAGCAGCTGAACGCAGCATGCTCGGCCCGCCGATGTCAATGTTTTCAATGGCTTCTTCTTCGGAGACACCCGTCTTGCTAATCGTTTCTTTAAAAGGATACAAATTAACACAAACAAAATCGATCGGCTGAATGTCATGCTCTTTCATGGCATCCATATGCTCAACCACATCGCGACGACCTAAAAGTCCGCCATGGATTTTGGGATGCAAGGTTTTTACCCGGCCATCCATCATTTCTGGAAAACCAGTAACTTCATCGATTGCTAATGTAGCAATCCCTGCTTCATCCAAAGCTTTCTTAGTACCGCCAGTTGAAATAATTTCAATGCCTTGTTCAACTAAGCCTTTAGTAAATGCTATAATTCCCGTTTTATCTGATACACTGATGAGTGCTCGTTTCATGCTTGAATCTCCTTTACAATTTCAGCGATTACTCGTGGATAGAGTTGATGCTCGACTTGATGAATTTTTTCTTCTAGTTGTTCCAACGTATCCGCCGGGTCAACTGCAACAGCTTCCTGAGCGATAATTGGGCCAGTATCAACGCCACTATCAATATAATGAACAGTTACACCTGTTTCACTAACCTTCGCTTCAAAAGCATCGCGAATTCCGTGCAGACCAGGAAAACTAGGTAAAAGCGCTGGGTGAATGTTCACGATACGATTCGGGTAAGCCTCCAGCAATCCCGGACCAATAATTCGCATATAACCAGCTAAAATAATCAGCTCAACTTGATGTTCTGCCAATAGCTCCAATAAAGCTTTTTCATAAGCCTGTTTATTTTCAAATTCTTTTAGTTCAAAAGAGGCACAAGGAATGCGATGTTTCTTTGCTCGTTCCATTACATATGCATCATGATGGTCTGCAAACAACAAGACGATTTCAGCTGGAATTTGACCAGCTTCCACTGCCTGAACAATGGCCTCAAAGTTCGACCCATTACCTGAGGCTAAAACGGCTAATTTCATTGCTGTGCTCCTTTAAAGCTGATGGGTGTATCTTTTTGATCAACTATTTGACCAATCGGATAATAGTCTTCCTTTAATTCTTTTAAGACTGCTTCCACTTGCTCAACTTTATCTGGCGAAACTGCTAAGACCATGCCAATACCCATATTAAAAATTTCGTACATTTCCATTGCTGGAATTTCGCCGTATTTTTTCATGACCTCAAAAATTGGCAATATTGGCCAAGAACCTAAATTGATTTCGCAGGATAAATTATCTGGCAGCATCCGTGGGATATTTTCGACAAAACCGCCACCCGTTACATGGGCGATACCGTTGACTAATTCTTTTTTAACTAATGGTAACACTGACGAAACATAAATTTTGGTCGGTGTTAATAGTTCGTCAGCTAATTTTTTATCTTGCAGCTCAGGAATTTTTGCATCAACCGTTAACTTTTTCTGTTCAAAAAAGATTTTACGCACTAAAGAATAGCCATTGGAGTGAATACCAGAAGATGGCAACCCAATTAAGACATCACCAGCCTGAATTTTTTCGCCAGTAATCATTTGACTCTTTTCGGCAATTCCGACAGTAAAACCAGCTAAATCATAATCATCTTCTCCGTACATACCAGGCATTTCAGCCGTTTCTCCACCAATTAATGCCGCACCAGCCTGTACACAGCCTTCAGCAACTCCTGCAACTACTTGCTCCAAACGTGCCGGAACATTTTTACCAGTAGCAATATAATCTAAAAAGTATAACGGCTCTGCGCCTTGGGCAACAATATCATTGACACACATAGCAACGCAATCAATCCCGATTTGATCGTGTTGGTCTGCTTGAATTGCGACCATTAATTTGGTGCCTACTCCGTCAGTACCTGAAACCAGCACTGGTTCCTTAACATCAAATTGACTTAAATCAAAACAACCGCCAAATCCACCAATCGCACCCATAACACCTTTACGTTCGGTTCTTTTCACATGCTTTTTAATTCGCTCGACTACTTCATAACCAGCTTCTACATCGACGCCGGCCTTTGCATACGCGTTTCCCACTACATTCGCCCCTTTGTTTTTACATTGATTGTTTTAGAAGAAAGATGTTTTTTCTTTTAATGATGCTTGGTACTGCTCTTCGTAATCGTACAACGGCGTTGGAAAATCTCCGTTGAAATAGGCCATACACAACCCTGAATACGGTGCATCAAATTTTAAACCAATTGATTGGATCAGCCCTTCTTCACTTAAAAAGGACAGGGAGTCTGCTTCAATACACTCGCGAATCTCATCCACAGTATGATTGGCTGCAATTAACTCTTTACGCGTTTGGATATCAATGCCGTAAAAACAAGGATAACGCAAAGGAGGCGAAGCAATTCGTACATGAACCTCTTTAGCCCCAGCTTCCTTAAGCAGATTAACAATTCTGCGACTAGTGGTCCCACGAACGATGGAATCATCCACCATAATCACTTTTTTTCCTTCTACGACACCACTCACAGCTGAAAGCTTCATCCGAACCCCTTGCTCCCGCAATTCCTGAGTTGGCTGAATAAAGGTACGAGCCACATACTGGTTTTTTACCAAGCCCATTTCATAAGGAATACCCGATGCTTCAGCATAACCACTAGCAGCTGACAAAGAAGAATTGGGAACACCCACTACCATGTCAGCATCCACTGGTGCTTCTTCGGCTAAGATTTTCCCCATATTTTTCCGAGCACTATGGACATTCACGCCAGCAATATTTGAATCCGGTCGAGCAAAATAAATATACTCCATTGAACAAATAGCATGCTGTGTATCTTCGGTAAAACGATCTACTGTCAAGCCCTCATCATTAATAATAATGATTTCACCAGGATTGACATCCTGAATAAATTCAGCTCCGACGACTTCCAACGCACAGGTTTCAGAAGCTACTACATAGGCTCCATTTACCATGCGACCAATAGACAAAGGACGGAAGCCATTGGCATCTAGCGCCGCAACCATTGAATCTTCTGTTGCGATCAGATAAGCAAACCCGCCTTTTACCGCATTCAAGGATTCTTTTAAACGATCTAGAAAAGTTTCCTTTTGACTGCGGCGAAGCAAATGCATCAAAATTTCTGTATCAGAATTTGAATGAAAAATTGCACCATCTTTTTCCAGCTCTTTGCGCAGGCTTTTCGCATTGGTTAAATTACCGTTATGAGCCAACGCCATGTCACCATCATAAAATTTGAATAAAAACGGTTGAATGTTGTCGACACTACCATTGCCTGCTGTCGCATAGCGAACATGACCAATAGCTGCCTGTCCGGATAATTTTTCTAATTGGCGCTCATCCTTAAACACTTCAGAAAGCAGCCCGAGACCACGATAGCCGGTCAGCTTGCCATTGTTATTTGCCACAATTCCGGCACCCTCTTGCCCCCGGTGCTGCAAACTGTGTAAACCAAAATAAGTGACGCGAGAAGCATCTGGGTGACCCCAGATGCCGAATACGCCACATTCTTCATTTAAGCTTCTTACTTCATAAGACATGGAATAGCTTCCTCCCATAATTGTGCGGCCGTCTTAGTTGCAACTTGAATCCGTGCGTCCTCTGCTTGAATCACTAACTCCTCGCTGTCGGTTACTTCACCAATCAGCTGAGCTTTTTGCCCCATTAGCTCTTCAAAGTCAGCTTGTTGGTTTGCAGGAATAGAGACTACAAAACGTGATTGTGTTTCAGCAAACAAGTTCTCTTTAGGCATTGCCAAGGTCACATTAACCCCTAATCCATTACCAAATGCTGCTTCAGCGATAGCTACAGCTATGCCGCCTTCCGCACAATCATGACTACTTGCAACATACCCTGCCTTAATGGCTTGCAGCATAGCATCTTGGTTAGCTTTTTCAGTTGTTAAATCAAAGTTCATCAGTTTTCCTTCAATCCGCCCTAATTGCATCTTCTGAATTTCCGAGCCGTTGAAGTCTGCGTTCGTTTCACCAACAACATAGATTAAGTCGCCAGCTTGTTTAAATTCTTGGGTCGTAATATGAGCCAAGTCTTCAATTAGACCGACCATTCCAATCATTGGAGTTGGATAGATGGCTTTCCCATTGGTTTCATTGTATAAAGAAACATTTCCGGAAATGACTGGTGTGTTCAAGGTCCGGCAAGCTTCGGAAATCCCATCCGCTGAGGTCCATAACTCCCAGAATACTTCTGGTTTTTCTGGTGAACCGTAATTTAAGCAATCAGTGATCGCCAATGGCTGGCCGCCAGAAGCGACGATATTACGCGCTGCTTCAGCCACTGCAATTTGTCCGCCAACTTCTGGGTTCAAATACAAGTAGCGTGCATTACAGTCAGTTGACATCGCCAATGCTTTATTAGTCCCACGAACACGTAAAACAGCCGCATCACTTCCTGGTCGGACAACCGTATTGGTACGAACTTGTGAATCATAGGTTTCATAAATCGAACGTTTTGAAGCGATAGTTGGCTGCTTCAGTAATTCTAATAATGTTTCACCTGCATCGGTTACTTCTGGTACAAAGTCAGCCATTGCCGCAAATTCTTGGATACGAGCTGGTTCTGTCCGTTCATTTTCATAAACTGGTGCATCCTCAGCCAGTGCATCGACTGGCAAATTCGCAACTTCTTCACCATGATGATATAACCGGTACAAGCCGTCGCTGGTTACTTCTCCGATAGTTACAGCGTCTAATTCATATTTCTTAAACAAGCTAACAACTTCATCTTCATGACCTTGCTCAACACAAATCAGCATCCGCTCTTGTGATTCTGACAGCATCATTTCATACGGTGTCATGTTAGTTTCCCGCTGTGGTACATCGTCTAAGTATAATTTCAAACCAGAGCCGGCCTTTGAAGCCATTTCTGCACTAGAAGATACCAGTCCAGCCGCCCCCATATCTTGAATACCGACTAAAATATCCGAGTGATCCAAGATTAATTCCAAACAAGCTTCCAAAAGTAGTTTTTCCATAAACGGATCGCCAACTTGAACAGCTGAACGCTGTTGTTCTTCGCCTTCAACAAACTCTTCAGAAGCAAAGGTGGCTCCGTGAATGCCATCACGTCCAGTTTTTGCCCCAACATACATAATAGAGTTGCCGACGCCTTTTGCCTGCCCTTTTTGAATATCCTTGTGATCAATTAAGCCCACGCACATTGCATTGACCAAAGGATTCCCTTCGTAGCAAGGATCAAAAGCAACCTCTCCGCCAACTGTCGGAATGCCGATACAGTTGCCGTAACCGCTAATTCCAGCCACCACTTCTTCTAATAAATATTTCGTACGCGCATTATCCAGCTCCCCAAAACGCAGGGAATCCAGACACGCAATCGGACGGGCACCCATACTGAAGATATCGCGGATAATTCCACCCACCCCAGTCGCAGCTCCTTCATAAGGTTCAACAGCCGATGGGTGATTGTGACTTTCTGCTTTAAATACCACTGCTTGTCCATCACCAATATCTACAATTCCAGCACCTTCACCAGGTCCTTGTAAAACTTGTTCCCCATCCGTTGGAAATTTGCGTAAAACAGGCTTCGAATTTTTATAGGAGCAGTGTTCACTCCACATAACGGAAAATAGGCCAGTCTCAGTGTAGTTAGGCATCCGACCAAGAATATCCTCAGAAATCAGGCGATATTCTTCATCTGTCAAGCCCCATTCAGCATAAATACGCTGTTCTTTAATCTGTTGTGGTGTCGGTTCTACATTCATCATTATGCGTTCACCTTTCCGAAGTTGTTTAAAATCGACGCAAAGAATTTTTTGCCGTCTTCTGAACCCAGCAGCGCTTCAACAGCCCGTTCTGGATGGGGCATCATGCCTAAGACATTGCCCTCTTTGTTAATGATTCCTGCAATATTTTTAACACTACCGTTGATGTTGTCACCTTCATAAGTAAAAACAATTTGATTATTCGCTTTTAACGCTGCTAAAGTTTCCTCGTCGCAATAATAATTTCCTTCACCATGAGCAACAGGAATTTGAATGACTTCATCTTCTTCATATTCGCTAGTAAATTTCGTTTGATTGTTGACAACCTTTAACGGAGTAATTTTGCTGATAAATTTCAAGGAATCATTGCGGCGCAAAGCACCTGGCAGCAAACCAGCTTCCGTTAAAATTTGAAATCCATTGCAAGTCCCAAAAACAGGCTTGCCTTCTTTAGCCATTCGCACAACTTCATCCATAATGTTGGCAAAACGAGCAATTGCTCCACAGCGTAAATAGTCGCCGTAAGAAAATCCGCCAGGCAGCAGCACGCCATCAAACCCGGCTAAACTGTCTGCATCATAACGAACGTATTCGCAATCTGCACCCATAATCTCTTTCATTGCCCAGTACATATCCATGTCACAATTTGAACCAGGAAAAACAATGACAGCAAACTTCATGCTAGACTTCCTCCATCTCAAGGATTTCAAAACGATAGGTTTCCATGTTGACATTTGCTAATAACTTGTCACAAACTTCTTCAATCATTTCCTCAACAGGACGATCACTTTTGGCTACCTTCATCTCGAAGTATTTACCAATACGGATTTCTTCAATTTCTTCATAGCCTAAACGATGAACGGCTCCTTTTACGGCTTCTCCCTGAGGATCTAATACGGATTCTTTATACGTGACATAAACTTTTACAAAATACATGGTTAAGCTCCTTTTCGTTGGTTTAATCGGTTGAATACTTCTTGATAAACGGGAATGATATCCCCTAAATCACGGCGATATATATCTTTGTCTAAATGGTCATTTGTAGCCAAATCCCACAAACGACAGGTGTCTGGCGATACTTCATCAGCTAGCAGAATATCACCATTAGCTGTGCGTCCAAACTCTAATTTAAAGTCAATTAATTGAATATTGATTTCGGTAAATAATTTTTTAAGCGCCTCATTGACTTCCAGCGCCATTTTTCGCAAGGCAGCTATTTCTGCTTCTGAGGCAATTTCTAATACTTTAATATGATCTTCAGTGACCATCGGATCGTCTAGGTCATCGTTTTTGAAATAGAATTCAACAATAGGAAATTTAAGTGGGGTTCCCTCGGTAATTGCTAAGCGTTTTGAAAAGCTGCCTGCAGCTACATTTCGAACTACCACTTCAAGAGGAATAATCTCTACCGAACGAATAATTTGTTCAGTTTTTGAAAGCTGTTTAATGAAATGATTGTCGATGCCGACTTCGTGAAGATAAGAAAAAATTAAACTTGTAATCTGATTGTTAAGTTCGCCTTTACCGGCAATTTGATCTTTTTTTGCTCCATTTAGAGCAGTTGCCTGATTCAAATATTCTACCCATACAACATCTGAATCATCAGTACTAAACAATTGTTTCGCTTTGCCTTCATAAAGCAATGCTTCTTTTTTCACAGGTAAACGCTCCTTTATTGTGAACAATCTAATTACACCTTACATCGATTGTTCGTTTCTTTATCATCTATAGTGTAACAAGCTAAAAAATGTGGGTCAACATTTTATCGTATATTATAAATATTTTACCTATTATCGTTCGTGTTTTGCTGATGACGGAATTTTAAAGGAAATTGCTTCTTATAGATAACGTTTACATTTTAATCTAAGGGTGATATATTTTACTTGAGAGAATAATATCGGGGGAATGATTATGTTGGATCCACAGTCAGCTGCTCAGGAGTTCATTGCTACACTATCTGAATATGATAAACAATTATTGCTAAACTCACTATTAGGATTAGATGAAACTCATACTTGCAACCGTAACGTCAGCTTTTATTCGTATCGTAACTTAAAAAAAATATTAAAACCTAAACGTTCCGAACGTATGCAAACCTTGTACTTTAAAAACAATCGGCAAGATGAATTAACGATTACTCAGTTGAAGGATCACTCCTTCTTAAAAAATTCCTATCGTATTGAAATCATGTACAATGATCACTCCTATGACTACTCGCTAATTTCTTCGTTATTGGAGGATTTAAAGCAGACTTATTTTATGGAAATGGAATCTTACGCATAGCAAAACCCGCACGTTCTAAACGAATGTGCGGGTTTATTTGTACTTTAATTTATACCTATGCGTTTAAACACTTCATCAACGTTCTTCAAGTGGTAATTGTAATCAAACGCATCGTCTAATTCACTTTCAGACAATACACTGGTAATTTTTTCATCAGCTTCTAGCAATGGACGGAAAGCCGTTTGATTATCCCAGGCATACGCAGTTTTTGGTTGAACTAAATCGTAAGCTTCCTCACGAGTCATACCATTATCAATCAGTTTTAACATCACACGCTGGCTGTAAATTAAGCCGAATGTAGCATCCATATTACGTTTCATATTCTCTGGAAAGACCGTCAAATTCTTAACGATGTTACCAAAGCGATTCAACATATAATCTACTAAAATCGTCGTATCTGGTACGATAATCCGCTCTGCTGAAGAATGAGAAATATCTCGTTCATGCCATAATGCCACGTCTTCATAAGCTGTTACCATGTGTCCACGAACTACACGAGCTAATCCGGTCATATTTTCAGAGCCGATTGGATTGCGTTTATGGGGCATTGCAGAAGAACCCTTTTGTCCTTTTGCAAAGTATTCTTCTACTTCACGTGTCTCTGATTTTTGCAATCCACGAATTTCAGTAGCAAATCGTTCAATTGATGTCGCAATTAAAGCTAAAGCTGAGAAATATTCAGCATGTAAGTCTCTTGGCAATACTTGAGTAGAAATTTCCTGTGGTCGAATACCTAAGTGCTCGCAAACATATTTTTCTACAAAAGGCGGAATATTGGCAAATGTCCCAACTGCTCCGGAAATTTTACCAGCTTCAACACCTTTGGCTGCGCGATCAAATCTTTCAATATTTCGTTTCATTTCTGAATACCAAGTTGCCAGTTTTAAACCAAATGTTGTTGGTTCCGCATGTACACCATGGGTACGTCCCATCATCACCGTGTATTTATGTTCTTTAGCTTTTTCACCAATAATTGTCAAAAAGTCAGCTAAATCTTTGCGCAAAATATCATTGGCTTGTTTATACAAATAGCCATAAGCTGTATCTACTACATCTGTACTAGTCAAACCATAATGAACCCACTTGCGCTCTTCGCCTAAGGTTTCAGAGACTGCACGTGTGAAAGCTACTACATCGTGTTTTGTTGATTGTTCAATTTCTAAAATCCGATCGATATCAAAATCAGCTTTTTCACGGATTTTTTTTACATCCTCTTTAGGAATTTCACCCAACTCTGCCCAAGCTTCATCAGCTAAAATTTCCACTTCTAACCAAGCACGGTAACGATTTTCATCGCTCCAAATTTCACCCATTTCAGGTCGTGTATAACGAGGTATCATGTTGTTCTCCTTTTAGTCCCAGATTTCAGTATTTTTAATTTCTTTTAATGTTTGTCCAATATCTTCTGTCAGCAGTGTAATGTGTCCCATCTTTCTGCCCTTTTTAGCCATAGCCTTCCCATAATAATGAAAATGCCAATCAGGCTTCTCATCAATAAGTTCGAAGGTCCCTAGCAGATTTTCTCCTAACACGTTTACCATAACTGCTTCTGACAGCAATTTAGGTTGAGCCAATGGCCATCCGCAAACACCACGTATATGAGCATCGAACTGGCTCATGGAACAAGCTTCAATTGTATAGTGACCAGAATTGTGCGGACGAGGAGCCATTTCATTAACATATAAAGCACCAGCTTTAGTCAAAAACAGTTCAACACATAAGGTACCAACTAAGTCAACACCTTCTGCAATCACTTCCGCAATTCGTTTAGCTTCCTCAGCCACCGCCGGATCAATTTGAGCAGGGGCAATAGTCTCATGCAAAATATTATTGCGATGAATATTCTCAACGACAGGGAAAGTCACATATTCTCCATATCCATTTCCAGCGACCAACACAGATAATTCCTTCTCAAAGGGAATCCAAGCTTCTAAAACACATGTGCCAGAGCGCAATAGATTCATGGAAGGAGCTAAATCAGAAGTTCCTTTTAATACATATTGACCATGACCATCATATCCTCCACGTGTAGTTTTTAGTACACAAGGATAGCCGATACCTTCAATAGCATCTTGAATATCTGTGGGACTAATAATAGTAGCATATGGAGCAATCACGATATTATTTCCTTCTAAAAAAGCTTTTTCCATCAGGCGATCTTGTGTAATTGCCAGCAAGTCCGTTCCTTGAGGGATGTTCGCTCGGTCAATAATTTGATTTAGTGTATCGACATCCACATTTTCAAACTCATAGGTAATCACTTGTGTACAGCGAGCCATCTCTTCAAGCGCCGCCTGATCATCATAAGGGGCAATAATATGCCAATCAGAAACTTGTGAAGCAGGACAGTCTTCTGTCGGATCAATAATCCCAATACGAAAGCCCATTTCTTTGGCACTGATCGCCATCATACGGCCTAACTGTCCACCGCCTACAATTCCAATTGTTGCGCCCGGTTGTAAAGGTTTAACCAAGTTGTTCACTACTTTCCAATACAGAATCTTTCATTTTCTGACGTTTAGCTTCTAAACGATCAGCTATGTTTTCATCATACATTGAAAGCATCTGTGCCGCAAGTAGTCCTGCGTTAGTTGCTCCTGCTTTTCCGATAGCAGTGGTTGCTACTGGAACTCCACCTGGCATTTGAACAATCGACAATAGAGAATCTAAACCATTTAGTGCTTTTGATTGAACTGGTACACCAATAACTGGCAAAGTGGTTTTTGCTGCTACCATCCCTGGTAAATGAGCTGCCCCACCCGCACCAGCAATAATGACTTTAATTCCTCTACCTCTGGCTTTTTCAGCAAAGTCGAACATTAAGTCTGGCGTACGATGCGCAGAAACTACCTGCTTTTCATAAGCTATTTCTAACTCGTCTAAACTTTCGCAAGCATGTTTCATTGTTTCCCAATCAGAGGTACTTCCCATAATAATCGCTACTTCTGGCTTCATAAGTTGCTCCTTTCATTCGTCATTCACATTCTATCAAGCAATTAAATTGAAGTCAAAACAATATTCGAATGATAAAAATAATTTAAACCCTATCGTTCGTGTTTTAACGTTTTTATTCACTTTTTATTATAGGAGCTTTTTCATTTTGGAGAATGCAGGTATCCCTTTTAAAGAAATAATTATAGTTCTCTATTTGCAAAAAAAAATCCAAATGCACAAAAGCATCTGGAATTTTTTCTTTACATGTGTGAATGAGTTGTCTCAATTGAAGCTGTCGCTTTGCGAGGATACCCATTAAAAATTAAATTCAATACAATCGCTGATAAACTACTCATAACAATTCCATTACCAGTAAACATTTGAACAGTTGCAGGTAGTTGATTAAATAGCGTCGGCATTGCATTGAATCCTAAGCCAAACCCAATTGAAATGGCAATAATCAACAAATTCTTCTCATTTTGGAAATCAACACTAGACAGCATTTTCATTCCTTGTACAGCTACCATGCCGAACATTACCAGCATACCGCCTCCTAAAACTGGTTCAGGGATGATTTGTGCCAAGGCACCAATCTTTGGGAACAAGCCTAAGATAACTAGAAAGACTGCTGAAAAGTAAATTGGACGCCGAGTTTTAATCCCAGATAGTTGAACTAAACCGACATTTTGGGAAAATCCAGTATAAGGAAAAGTATTGAAAATCCCTCCCAAAACAACTGCTAATCCTTCTGCACGATACCCGCGCTTCAAATCATCTTCTTGAACTCTCTTACCGGTAATATCACCTAAAGCAAAGTAAACACCAGTTGATTCAACCATGCTGACAATCGAAATAATTATCATCAATAGGATTGATGATACATCAAAAGTTGGTGTTCCAAAGTAAAATGGTTGCGGTACATGAAACAAAGGCGCATGACCGATTGCTGCAAAATCTACTTGATTTAAAACCATTGCTAGCAGCGTTCCTCCAACCAAACCGACTAATACTGCAATTGAACGAACAAATCCTTTACCAAAAATCTGAATGATTAAGATAAGTAGGATAGTCACAAATGCCAACAATAAAGTTGTTGGCTCGCCGAAGTTTGGAGCAGTCGCGTCACCACCGCCCATTTTCGTGATAGCTACTGGAATTAAGGTTAGGCCAATAGTAGTAATTACTGTACCTGTAACTACAGGTGGAAACAATTTTTCTACTTTTGAAAAGAAGCCAGCAATTAAAACAATAAATACACCTGCCGCAATAATTGAACCATAAATTGCACCAATCCCTTTCGTTTGACCAATCAGAATTAAAGGAGCTACAGCTTGAATCGCACAACCTAAAACAACTGGTAAGCCAATTCCGAAAAACTTATTTACTGTTAATTGCAATAAGGTAGCAATTCCACACATAAAAATATCAATGGAAATTAAATACGTCATTTGTGATTCGTTAAATCCTAAACCTGTTCCAATTAATAAAGGAACAGCTACTGCTCCTGCATACATCGCTAATAAGTGCTGCAACCCCAAAACAGCAGCTTTTCCATTTCCATTCTGATTTGACAAAGTCATGCATCCTCCTCTAAAAATGCTACTTTACCATCATGCAGGGAAGCAATTCGTGCTAGGGAAACAACCGGAATATCCATATCTTCTAATAATTGGCGACCATCTTGGAAAGATTTTTCAATTAGAATACCAATACCAGCTACCTCTGCTCCAGCTTGGCGACACAATTCGATTAATCCTTTAGCAGCTTGACCATTCGCTAAAAAATCATCTATTAATAATACGCGGTCTTCATTTGATAAAAATTTTCGAGAAATCGAAATAGTACTGGTTACTTGTTTAGTAAAAGAATAGACGGAAGAAGTTAATAGCTCTTCATCCATTGTTAAACTTTTGGATTTGCGAGCAAAGATCATTGGCACGCCTAATGCTTGAGCAGCATACAAGGCTGGAGCAATCCCAGAAGATTCAATAGTAACTACCTTCGTAATGTTTTGGTCAGCAAAGACTTCTGCAAAGCGTTGACCAGTAGCTTCCATTAATACAGGATCCACTTGGTGAGTAACAAACTCATCCACCTTAAGTACTCCATCACCCAACACACGTCCATTTTTCTTAATACGCTCTGTCAATTCTTTCATAATTCTCTCCCTCTCTGTGGTCTTTTGTTTAAACAAAAGACGCACCAATTCTGCAAAAAGCAAAAAAGGTACGCCAAACGTACGATTTTTGCTTATAGTCTTGCGTTTACGGCACAAGGTAGAAACTGTCATCCCTATCATGACGATATATAAGCTTTAAAATATAGTAGCATTATCCACATTTTGAAAAGAAAAAGCAAGTAAAAATGATGATTCATGAAAATTTTCATCACAAATTCATCATTCTCACTTGCTTCATTAATTAAACGGAAGCATTATTCTTCGATCGGTTCATTTTGAAAAACCAACTGATCACCTAACAATTCAATCGTAACTCGTGTTTTAGGCAGTACTCGACCGGCTATAATTTCTTTAGCCAATGGTGTTTCCACTTCACGAGTAATGAATCGTTTCAAAGGTCGTGCTCCATATTGAGGTTCATAAGCATTCTCAGCAATCCAAGCTTTCGCTTGATCTGTAATAACTAACTTAATCTCCTGATCTTCTAAACGAAGAGAAAGCTGAGCAACTAATTTCTCTACAATTCCTTTTACATTTTCTAAACTTAACGGCGTAAATAAAATTGTATCATCAATACGGTTCAAAAATTCCGGTTTAAAATGTCCCCTCAGCATATTCATGACTTGTTCTTGAACAGCTTCAGGAATTTCGCCCTCACCAGTCACTCCGTCAAGCAGCAGCTGTGATCCAATATTGCTTGTCATAATTAACACCGTATTCTTGAAATCGACCACTCGCCCCTTAGAATCGGTTAAACGTCCATCATCCAACACCTGCAGCAATATATTGAAAACATCTGGATGAGCTTTTTCAATTTCATCTAACAATATAATGGTATATGGATTACGACGAACTGCTTCTGTTAACTGGCCTCCTTCTTCATAGCCGACATATCCTGGAGGTGCTCCAACTAGTCGTGACACAGAGTGCTTTTCCATATATTCACTCATATCGATTCGAACCATATGATCTTCCGAGTCAAACAAATTTTCAGCCAAAGCTTTTGCCAGCTCTGTTTTACCAACACCGGTTGGACCCAAGAATAAGAAAGAGCCTAATGGCCGATTGGGATCTTGTAACCCGGCACGAGAACGAAGAACTGCATCACTTACCGCATCCACTGCCTCGTCTTGACCAATTACTCGTTGATGCAATGTATTGTTAAGATTTAACAGTTTTTCTCTTTCACCTTCCACTAGCTTCGTCACTGGAATACCTGTTAAACGAGCAACCACTTGAGCAATTTCATTTTCTGTCACTGATTCTTGGACCATGCGAATGTCATTACTTTCATTCTTAGCTTCTAGATCAGCCAATTCTTTTTCCAATTGTGGAATTGTTCCATGGCGTAAAACAGCAGCTCGTTCTAAATCGTAATTATTTTCTGCATCTTCCAATTCATGCTTAGCCTGATCAATTTCGGCTCTTTTATTTGAAACAGCGTTAACTTCTTCTTTTTCTGTCTCCCATTGCAGCCGCATTGTGTTTGCTTCTTCACGTAAATCCGCTAGCTCCTCCTGCAAGTTGCTTAAACGTTTCTTGCTGGCATCATCCGTTTCCTTTTTCAAAGCAGCTTCTTCAATTTCTAGCTGCATTAAACGGCGGGTAACCTGATCTAACTCTGTCGGCATTGAGTTCATTTCCACACGAATACTAGCACTTGCCTCATCTACAAGATCAATTGCTTTATCTGGTAAAAAGCGATCTGTAATATAGCGATCAGATAGTGTAGCAGCGGCCACCAAAGCATTGTCATGAATATTAACGCTATGGTGAATTTCAAAGCGTTCCTTCAGTCCTCTTAAAATACTAATTGTGTCTTGAACTGTTGGCTCTTTTACCAATACTTTTTGGAAGCGTCGTTCTAACGCTTTATCCTTTTCCATGTACTGACGATACTCATCTAACGTAGTGGCACCAATTAAATGCAGCTCACCACGGGCAAGCATTGGCTTCAATAAGTTTCCGGCATCCATGCTGCCTTCTGTTTTACCGGCTCCTACAATATTGTGAATTTCATCAATGAAAAGTAAAATTTGACCGTCAGATTTTTTAACTTCTTTCAAAACAGACTTTAATCGTTCTTCAAATTCTCCCCGGAATTTTGCACCAGCAATAAGTGAACCCATATCTAATGAAAAAATGGTTTTATCTTTTAGATTTTCTGGTACGTCTTTACGAACAATCCGCTGCGCTAATCCTTCTACAATAGCCGTTTTACCTACGCCAGGTTCACCAATTAGAACTGGATTGTTTTTAGTTTTACGCGAAAGGATTCGAATCACATCACGTATTTCTTCGTCCCGACCAATAATTGGATCTTGTTTTCCATTTTTTACTTGTTGAACTAAGTCAACTCCGTATTTTTCCAAAGCCTTATAAGTTTCTTCCTGATTTTGAGAAGTCACACGATCCCCTCCTCGTATATCCTCAATATTTTTTTGTACTTCTTTTTTGTTTAATCCAGCCTGATTCAAATATTTCGTCAAGCGATAATTTTTCAAATTCATCAATGCAAGTATGACGATCTCCGTAGACAGATACTCATCCTGATACTTTTCTCGCAATTTATCCGCTTCACTTAAAAGTGAGAATAAATTCTGACTAAGATTTTGTCCATACTTTACATTACCTCCAGCTACTGTCGGATAATCCTCTAAGGATCGATCAACTTCCGCTTCAAATGCATCTACATCTAACCCAGCATCTACATAAAAGTTACGTCCAAAGTGATTTGGCTGCAATAATATTTTCCATAGATGAGCAATATCAATTTCCTGATGTTGGCGTGTCACGGCAATTTGCTGTGCCTCAGCAATCGCTTCTTGCAAGGTAGTGGTCATTTTTTCAATATTCATTTGATTACCTCCTCTGACCCGTTCGAGGTTTCCCTCACAAATAAATTATACTCCTTTGGTCAAAATTGGTCAAAATTTTTATGTTTGAAAAGCATAATTTTCGTAGACTTTTAAGGAAAATGCTACAATTTCACTAAAGGAGATGAGTAGATGATTTCTAGAGCAATTGGCTTTGAAAAAGGTTTTGACTTAGCAGATGGTAATTTTTTTGAAACTTTTGAAATTATGCTGCCTCAATTAACAGAATATGACGTGATGGTTCAAAACATCGCGATTTCAATAAATCCTATCGATACCAAGTTGCGCCAAACTGGAAAAGGAACAAAAGCGCCGCACATTTTAGGCTTCGATAGTGTTGGTATCGTCACCCAAGTAGGAGAACAAGTTCCTGATTTGGTTGCTGGTGACCGTATCATTTTTGCTGGAACAACTAATCGTTATGGTAGTTATAGCGAGAAACAAATTGTAGATTCACGAATCGTGGCTAAATTACCTGAAAATATATCGTCAGAAAAAGCCGCTGCACTTCCCTTAACTTTCCTAACTGCTTATGAATTGCTTTTTGAAAAAATGGATTTGATCCCTAAAGAAAACGGAAATAACGAGACTATCTTAATTATAAATGGCGCTGGCGGCGTCGGCTCTATCATGATTCAATTAGCAAAGTGGGCTGGTTTGAACGTGATCGCTACCGCCTCACGCCCTGAAACAATTGCATGGTGTGAGAAACTTGGTGCCAATCATGTTATAAGCCATCAAAAAAATCTTACTCGACAAGTAAATAAATTAGGCTATGAAACTCTCCCATACATTGCAATCTTACATTCCTCCGATCACTATTACGATGAAATGACTGGTCTGTTGAGTCCTTTTGGTTATCTTGGATCAACTGTAACAACCGGTAAAGATCACAATTTAGCCAAGCTAAAAGAGAAGTCAGGAAGCTTTGTATGGGAGTATATGTTTGCCAAAACCGACTATAATTATCAAATTGAATCTCAAGGAAAAGCACTAAGCTTATTGTCCAATCTTCTATCTACTGAGAAAATTCAATCCACTCTAACAGAAACTCTAGACGGCTTATCGCCTGAAGTATTTTATCAAGCTCATCAAAAAATCGAATCGAATCAAATGATTGGCAAGTTAGTTATACGTTATTAAAGTATCAAAAAAGGAAGCCTATGACTGATTGTCGGCTTCCTTTTTAATTTCCTTCGCTTCATCGAATTCTGTTTTAATTTCTTTTTGTTTTGTCACTAGAACATAAATCATTCCGATCAAAAATGGCATCAAATATGTCGCATAACGATAGAGCAATAAAGAGGACACAGCATCGACATTATCCACGATGTGCTTAAACAATAATACATAGACAAACTCGAATCCACCAATTCCACCTGGGGCTGGTAAAACCCCACCCAGGGTAACAGTGAAACTAATAAGTGCAATAGATAAAGTGAATGATAAATCAGAATAGCTCTGACTCAAAATGAAATAAGGGATAACATACCACACAGCTAGTTTAGCCATATTTGAAGCAAACACCTTAATTACAACCTGTTTATTTTGAATAAAGGTTTGAATTGTTTCTCGTAAAGAGTAAAACTGCAAATTGGCCCGATCAACTAAGTCACGCCAACGTTGTCTTTTAAAGATGCGATTAGAAATCTTTACGAAAATTACCTGTGCACTAACATTTAGACTGAATATTAGCAATACCGCAACAATTGCTAAAGTTACAGACATACCAATTAGAACCAGCATGATTCCATTGGGTACCTCCTGCCGCAAAACGTCTGATTCCAACAATAAAAACACCAATGCCCAAATCATTACCGCAATTTTATAAGTTACCATTCGCAAAGCCGTAACCCCAGTGCCTTGAGAAAGCTTTAACTCCTTCTTGCGGTAGTAAATAACTTCAGCAACAATTGATCCCGTTCCAAAGGTTACCACACGATAAAAAGTTGCATAAGCTGATGCAAAGAAGCCATCCATAATCGTAAAAGATGGATTATATTCTGCAGCTATATTTTTTATTGTGTAACCTTCAATTAATTGACTTACTGCTCCTAAGGCAGTAACACCTAGCAAAATCGGCCAGGATGTCGTCGTTAGTTCTTCAAAAATCTCACCTAAAGAGTCACGAATTACGAAAAAAATTAATCCAATAACTACTAAAAATAAGAGGATGTTCAAGAACAGCTTTCGATTAACAGAAAGATTCATTTTTGACCCTCATTTGTTTGTTTTGTTATAGCCTATCACACTATCTACCCTGGAGCAAAAAAGCAACCTTAAAACAGAAAAATTTTTAGGCAAAATCTACAAAATAATTTTGAGATTCTGCCTAAAAATTACTAACTATATTTCATTATTTTCCATTGTTCTCAGCGATTTTAATGATGACATCTACTGCTTTTTCCATTGTTTGCAAGGAGACAAATTCAAAGCGACCATGCATATTTTCACCACCTGCGAAAATATTTGGTGTTGGAATTCCTAGGAAAGAAATTTTAGATCCGTCTGTTCCTCCACGAATCGGTTCAATCACAGGAGTAATTCCTACTTCCTCCATAGCACTTTTGGCTAAATCAATAACTGTCATATCTTTTTCGATAATTTCACCCATATTGTAGTATTGATCATACATATCAACGATGACCCGTTCAGTATCAAATTGTTGATTCATAGTTTTTTGAATAGACAAAATTTGCGCTTTACGAGCTTCAAATTTTTCACGATCATGGTCACGAATAATGTACGTCATTTTCGCTTCCTCTACATTTCCATCTAAAGCCAACAAATGATAAAATCCTTCACGGCCTTCTGTATTTTCTGGACGTTCATCTTCTGGTAATTGATTGTGGAAATCAATAGCTAATTGTAAAGCATTAATCATTGTATTTTTAGCAGTACCAGGATGAACATTTTTTCCTACAAGAGTAATTGTCGCTTGAGCTGCGCTAAATGTTTCGTACTGAAGTTCACCCAAAGGTCCACCATCCATTGTATAAGCGAAATCTGTATTGAATTGTTTTACATCAAATTTATCTGCACCAATTCCAATTTCTTCATCTGGACCAAAACCGATACGAATTTCACCATGCTTAACTTCAGGATGCTTAATTAAGTATTCCATTGCTGTCATAATTTCAGCAATTCCAGATTTATCGTCAGCACCTAGCAAAGTTGTTCCATCAGTAGTGATTAACGTTTGATCTTTGTAGTTTTTCAAGTTAGGAAAATCTTTCGCATTTAACGTGTATTTCCCATCCTTGTCTAGTTTGATTGTCGACTCGCCATCATAATTTTCAATGATTTGTGGATTCACACCTTCAGCATTAAAATCAGCTGTATCCATATGAGCAATAAAGCCAATTGTACGCACTTTTTTATCAAGATTACTAGGTAAAGTTGCAATGACATAACCGTTAGTTTCATTATAGGTAATATCTTGCATCCCAATTTCTTCTAGTTCCTTCATCAGCTCATGAGCAAAAGCCACTTGAGTTTGGGTAGTTGGAGTGGTGGTACTTGTCGCATCAGAACGAGTTTCTGTTTTTACATAGCGTAAAAACCGGGGTAACAAATTTTCGTACATACTGCTTTCTCTCCTCTTTGTATATTATTTAAAAGAAAAAGGATTAGTTGAGACTTCTGAAATAAAGAATGAAACGTCCCAATCCTCTTCATCTTTCCACTGATTAAATAATTCGACCATTTTTTCCTTACACAACGCTTCAATATAATGACCTGGATCAAGAACTAGCATGCCTGTTTCCTGCATATCATGCGCAGTGTGATAATAAACATCTCCGGTAATGTAAACATCCGCTTGCTGACGAAGGGCATCTTTATAAAATTTTTCCGCACTTCCTCCGCAAATGGCTACTCGCCGAATCATATCTTTGGCCCGCTTCGGATAAACTACCCGTAAACCTTCTAAATTAAACGCCTGCTTCACATGTTGAATGAATTCTTCTGTTGTTAGCGGTTTAGCCAAATCACCAACACGTCCTATACCATATTTGATAGGTGAATTATCTAGTTGATAAACATCATATGCCGGCTCTTCGTAAGGATGAGCTTCCAACATTGCTGTAACAACTTTTTTTTCTATAGTAGCAGGAAAAATGACTTCGATTTTACTCTCTTGAACCTGTTCTGGCTGATTTAGGTCACCGATCGTTGGATTTGCATCACCTACAGGAGTAAATCGCCCAGTTCCTGAAAGAGTATAAGAAGTAGCTTCATAATTTCCCTGCTTACCAGCTCCAGCATTAGCTAAAGCCGCACGCATCATTTTGCTATAATCCATTGGTACATAAACCGCCAGCTTTTTCATAGATATTGAATGACTTTCTACTAAGTAGGTAGTGTTTTCAACCCCTAATAATTCACAAAACCAATCATTTAAACCGTTTGGAACAATATCCATATTCGTATGTGCAGCATAAACTGCAATATCATTTTTCAATAAATCTGCATACATTTTTGTTTGAAAATCATCCGTGGTTAAACGATCAATCGGACGGAAAATAGGAGGATGCTTAACTATCAGCAAATCAATCTTTTTTTCAATTGCTTCGGCTACTACTGCCGGGCGAACATCTAGGCTCATCATTACCCGCTGAATGTCTTTGTTCAAAGTACCAATGTGCAATCCAACTGGATCTCCCGTTTCGACCAACCACTCTGGACAATATTCAGTAAAACGTTCAATAAATCTATTCGCTTTCATGTAATACCTCCTGAATCCATTGAATTTCCAACTCAACTTGTGAAATTTTCTCGTCTAATTGTTGATCACTTCTAGCTAAATTCGCACGCACTTTTTCTAGTTTTTCAAGCTGACGTTGCCATTTTTTTACGAAAATAGTTGAACATTCTTCCATTAAAAATGGGCCAAAAAGTAGTTCTTGCTCAGTATATTGAGCCGTTGTTTTCAGCTTTTCAGCAACCAGTACTTCATATATTTTACGATGATCCTCCAGAATAGTTTCAGCTATAATGGTGTATCCTTCGGTAGTTAACCACTCCCGTAATTGCCTTTCCCCCACATTAGGTTGCAGAACTAATCGTTCCTTACCAGAAAGTCGTTGTAATTTTTTTCCGCGTTCCAAAATATCTTTTATCAGCACACCACCCATGCCGCAAATAGTGATAGTATCAATTTGATCCTCTAGTAAAACAGCTTCCATTCCATCAGCTAATCGAACTTCAATCAATTTTTCCAAATTATTTTTAGCCACTTGTCTTTTAGCCGCCTCATAAGGCCCTTGAACTACCTCGCCTGCAAGTGCCCACTGAATTTTTTTATTCAACAATAGAGCCACTGGTAAATAAGCATGATCCGATCCAATATCCGCTAAACGCGCATTTGCTGGTACATAATCAGCCACAACTTGCAAACGTGGCGACAATTCATTAGCATTCATTTTGTCACTTCCTGTCTTTTATTATAGCACTCATCAAAAAAAGCACCTCAAAAAAAGGCGAATCATCTTCGCTTTTTAATGAGGCATTTTGTTTTTTCTCAGTAAATTCTCTTTTTTTAGCCATTTCGACGATTTTCGCCAATCATCCAGATCTCTCTGCTTAAATAGCGTATCCGCTCCATAATTCTCTTAGCTTTTAGTGGTTCTTCATCCCCACGTTGTGTAACCGATAGATGCTCTTCAAGCTGAATCATGTCGAAATTCGATGAGAAGAATGTCGGCAACTGTTCTTGCATTCGATATTGTAAGATTACACCTAAAATATCATCCCGAATCCAGGCACTCATAGAGTCTGCTCCAATGTCATCAATCATTAAAATCGGTGCTCTTTTTACATTATCAAGTTTTGGTCCGACTTTGTCAGTTGAAATAGCTTGTTTCATTTCACCAGCAAAAGTTGGAAAGTGCACCAAGGTAGTTTCATATCCCTTTACGGCTAATTCATGAGCCATGGCTCCCAGCAGATAAGTTTTCCCCACTCCAAAATCACCAACTAAATACAAGGCCTTATGGAAATCCTTCGGTGCAGCACTATATTGATTTATAAAATCTAATGCTGCCTCTAACGCTTCACTTCGTCCTGAGGTTACTTCAAAAGTACGAATAGAGGCTTGTCGAATATCTTTAGGCATATCCACAGAATTAATTCGATTACGAATTTCTTCTTCACGTTTACGCTTTAGCAATTCATCCGTAGGAACATATGTTACATCAATAAAATGAAAATTAAGTGCAAGTTTAGGTTCATAGCCAGGAGCGATCATAGTAGGATCGTTAGCCAAAAACTTTTTCTTTTCTTGAACAAATTCATATAGCTTGGCAAAAGACTTTTCGATATCCGCTTGTGTCAACTTTGCTTTATACTGCTCAATAAAATCACGAACATCTACATCTTCCAGCACTTCTTGCATCATTTGCTGATAGCGGCCATCTACACCACGTGATTTTATGATTCGGTTTAACTCTTTTCCTACATCTTCCATCAGCTTTCACCCTCTTTGTTCAGATATTCTGCCAGCTTACGGTTTAGTTCAGCCTCTTTTTCTGGAGTAATCTTCTTTTCTTTCGGTGGTTCTTTGATATGTGAGGGCAACGTCTCTTTTCTGCCCTGTATCTTGCGTCCACTGGTGTTACTACGTCGACCGGTCGTTTTCTTCTTCACCAGTTTCTGATCTGCCTGACGAACATGTACAATTGCTTCTTCCGGTCGTTGGATTTTTCGTTGCGCCCAATCATTCGCAATTGCATTCAAATAATTCTGATTAATCACAGCCTGATTTTGAATTACCAATATGTAATTAATTAGTATATTCACTACACTGTTAGGAAATAAATGTCGACTAATCAGATCTTCAACTAAGCGAATTTCTTGATTGGTTTCATAGCCGCCTTTTTGATTTTTAATAGCTTGTAAATATTTAATTGGCGGAATGGTTTCACTTTGTCGAATAATTTCTTGTTCTGCTTTAGAAAAATCTCCAGTAAAGTTTCGGTCAGTCGGTACCGATACCTCTATTTCTGTATCTACGGATTTTGCTTTTTTACTTTTTATGATTAAATTACGTAAAAAAGACAGCTGTATTTGATTGCGTTCACTAGATTTCACAGCAAAATCCAACATTTCCATCTCATCAATTCCATACATTTGGTGCAAAGCTTCAATTTTTCCTTGGTCTTCTTCTGCTAAGCTTAAATTAAATTTTTTCAATTGCTGCTTAAAGAATACCCAATCAAAAGTGTTAGTTGAAATCTCTTGTTCTATAAACTTGTCATGTGTTTCATCAAACAACTCCGTGTTCGCTGCGAATCGCGTTTCTTCAAACCGATAAATATCACGAAATCGCTTAGTAACATCGGTTAACCCTTCAGTTGAGATTTGCTTAGGTCGGAATCTTTCTACTAACCGATTAAAACGGCGTTGACCAATTTTTTCCATCAACAAATAGCACATTAATGCATCCTGAAAAAAATCACTCGGCATTAATGGATTAATCAATTGATAAAACAATAGTAGGCCTAATTCATTATCTTCTTTCTGAAAGGTATTCATCAAACCAATACCTTCTAATTTTTCACGAGCTTTTAGCATTGCTGCTAAGCCATTATCGATAGCAGCTAATAAATCAGCATGCATTAATTCAGGACTTGTTCCTTCAACGGTAATATCCGCTGACAGATTTAAATACAGACTCAAAGCTTCTGCACCAATAATAGGCTGGTACAAGTACAATAAAGATTGCTGGCGGCTTTCATCCAGCTGAGGACTGCCATAGACCGTATAAATAGTCGTTGGCTTTAAATCAAATGTCACAAACTAGCCCCCTAAAAATTCAATATGATTCTATCTATTAATAGTTCATTTGTATCAAAAACTATGACTAGCTTTGCTCTTTTCCATCAGTTGCTTTAGCCTTATCTACGATTTCCTGCAATTCTTTTAAGAAAACAGACATATCCTTAAACTGACGATAAACGCTAGCAAAACGAATATAAGCAATTTCATCCACATTCATTAAATCTTCCATAACATATTCACCAATTAAGCTGGTGGATATTTCATTTTCTCCTAATCCACGTACACGATTTTCTACATGGTCCACAATTTGCTCCATTTGCTCCATTGCAACAGGGCGCTTTTCTGCTGAACGAATGAGCCCTCGTAAAATCTTATCACGATTGAATTCTTCTCGGTCACCGTTTCGTTTAATGACCAATAATGGAGCAGCTTCAATTCTTTCAAAAGTTGTAAAACGAAAACCACAATTTTCACATTCTCTGCGTCTTCGGATGGCACGTCCATCATCAGTTTGACGACTATCAATGACTCTTGAGTTATTATGATTACATCTTGGGCAACGCATATTTTTCACCTCTCAGATGATATTATTTTATTGTAACACGAGTTTATCATATCCCTATGGCTAAAAAAAGCTTTGTTACGCTATTTTTTGAATCTTTACTCAATAAACGCATGTTTTTTTATCCATTCTAACACCTGTTCAGTTGTCTCCTCTAAACTGCCACAATTATCAAAAACAATATCAGCACAGTCTTTTTTTCTCTCAAGTGACATTTGGCTATTGATTCGATTCATTGCTTCAATTTCTGACAGTTGATTTCTTGCCATTAAACGTTTTAGCTGTGTTTTTTGATCAACATAGACCACAGCAACTGCGTCCATCTGTTTTTCATAATTTCCTTCATAAAGTAATGGGATATCTGCAATAACTAACGGACTAGTTTTTTTAGCAGTTTCTATCTGTTGATCAATTTCACTACGAATAAAAGGTTCCAAAGCTCGATTTAGTTTTTCACGTTCAGTTTCATCCTGAAAAACAAGATTTCCCAGCTTCTTTCGATCTAGGGTCCCCTCAGAGGTAATAATGCCCTCACCAAACACTTTTTTAAGCGCCAAAAGACCGGGAGTTCCAGGCTCGACAACCATGCGAGCTACAACATCCCCGTCTACAATAGGATATCCAGCTGATCGAAATACATTAACTACTGTTGACTTTCCACTAGCAATACCACCAGTGATCCCTAACACATAACTCATTTTCTCACCTCTTCAATTGTTGACAGTGCGGACAATAATGAGTTCCACGTTGAGCAACTTTCATTTTAGCAATAGGCGTTCCACAGCGCGGACAAGGCTTACCGGTTTGTCCATATACATTCAGTTCTTGCTGAAAATGACCAGCTTCACCTAGAGCATTTAGGTAAGTTCTGATAGTTGTCCCACCTGCTTCTTTAGCCTTAGTGATAACTGTAATAATTGCTTGATGTAAATCCTTAACTTCTTTACTCGTCAACGTGTTGGCTGGTTGCTCTGGATGTATTTTTGACAGCCATAACACTTCATCTACATAGATGTTTCCTAGACCTGCAACAATTTTTTGATTTAACAGCAACGGTTTAATCATTGTGTGTGCCTTCTTTAAGCGCGCTTCAAACTCAGGCAGGTCAAAGGCCTCATTAGTTGGCTCTGGTCCTAACTGCTGAATCCCTTTATAAAGTAGGCCAGCATTCTTTTCCACTAAACTCATCCGTCCAAATTTCCGTACATCATTATAAATTAATTCGGATCCATCGGTAAAAACAAACCGAACATGGCTATGCTTATCTAGCGGTGTAGCTTCATGAAAGAACTCGTATTTCCCTTCCATTCTCAAATGAGATACCATATCATAATGTGTAAAATGAAAGAGCAAATACTTGCCTCTACGGCCCACTCCTTCAATGGTCTCCCCTACAAGGTTATTTCGAAATTCATCTACCTCAGGGGCTTCGATAATTTTAGGCCACAGGACATCTACTTCACGAATGGTTTTTCCTATCACTAAAGAAACCAATCCTCGACGGACGGTTTCAACTTCTGGTAATTCTGGCACTACTCTTCACTCCTAAAGGAAAAGCTGGAAAAAGTTCCAGCTTTTATCTATTTTGCTTCATACCAAGTTTTTCCCCAGCTACTATCAGTAATCAGTGGAACATCCAATTGTACTGTATTTTCCATGACTTCTTTAACTAGTTTATCTAATGTTCCTAATTCGGTTTCAGGCACTTCAAAAACTAATTCATCATGTACCTGTAAAAGCATGTTCGCTTGCAATTTTTCTTCTTTTAATCGTTTAGCTAGTTCAATCATTGCTAATTTCAATATATCTGCTGCGCTTCCTTGAATGGGTGTATTAATAGCTGTTCGTTCCGCAAACGAACGTACATTGAAGTTACGAGAATTAATATCTGGTAGGTAACGACGACGATTATATAAAGTAGCTGAATAGCCTAAATCCTTTGCTTCTCGAACACTTTCTTCCATATATCGCTTAACATCTGGATAATTCTCGAAATACGTATCAATATAGTCTTGGGCCGCTTTGCGAGATATTCCTAAATTTTGAGACAGTCCGTAATCAGAAATACCATAAACGATGCCAAAGTTTACGGCCTTAGCATCACGACGCATATTAGGCGTGACTTGATCCTCTTCGACACCAAAAATACGCATGGCAGTGCTGGCATGAATATCCATTCCTTCTTTAAAAGCTTCAATCAGATGCTTGTCTCCAGAAATGTGAGCCAACACTCGCAATTCAATTTGAGAATAGTCGGAAGAGTAGATTAACCAGTTATCTTCACTAGGAACAAAAGCTTCCCGAATTTTTCGTCCTTCTTCCAAACGAATAGGGATATTTTGCAAGTTAGGATCCACTGAGCTTAAACGACCAGTTTGAGTTAACGTTTGTAAATAGCGGGTATGCACTTTATTATCCGATTGAATAACCTTCAATAATCCTTCAACATAGGTTGATTGAATTTTGGCAATTTGACGGTAGTTCAAAATATCATTTACGACAGGAGCCTGTTCCCTTAATTGTTCCAAAACATCAACTGCAGTTGAATAACCCGTTTTCGTCTTTTTGATTACAGGAAGATGCATCTTTTCGAACAAAATAACTCCTAATTGTTTTGGTGAGTTAATATTAAATTCTTCACCGGCCTCTTCATAAATTCTTTGTTCAATCTCTTGAAGCCGTTTAGAAAATTCCCCACGCATACTTTGCAAACGTTGAGCATCTACTGTGATTCCGGTAATCTCCATTTCGCCTAAAATACGTGATAGAGGCAACTCCATCTTATAAAAAAGCTCATCCTGTTTCTTTTCAGCAAGTTCTTTTCCAAGATGATCACTCAAAAAGTTGATTGCTTTAACCTTACGTGCTAAATGATTATAAAAGACTTCTTCATCTTCTGGTAATCCTTTTTTTGCACCTTTTCCGTAAATCTGTTCATCTGATTGTATTTCTGTATAGCCATAGTGCTGAGCTACACCAGCTATATCATTACTATTATCATTTGTATCTAAAAGATATGCTGCTAGCAAAACATCAAAGTCAATTCCTTCAGTTTTTCCAACGTAACGATTCAAAGCAACATAGGTACGTTTAGCATCATAAACCTTTTTGCCATTTGAAGTATTTAACCAAGTCTTGAAATCTGGATGATCAAAAATAGCTAAATCATCAGTGACGTAAACTTTTTTCTTAGTTCCCCAAGCGATACCTGTTATGTCAGCTGTATGATAATTATCTTCCAGCATTTCTACGTATAATGCAGAGTCAGGCGAAAACATCGAGGCATCATATTCATTGACTACCTGATACATGATATCTTCCATTTCAGTAGGTTCTTCTTCAATGTTTAACTTACTTAAAAATTGTTTAAAATCCATGTCCTTATAGAAGGCTGCAAGTTTATCCAGATCTTTACCGAAGTAAGCTAATTCTTCTAAAGATATAGTTACTGGTGCATCCGTTATAATAGTTGCTAGCTCTTTAGACAAAAAAGCCTGCTCTTTATCATTGATCAAATTTTCTTTCATTTTACTTTGTTTCAATTCATCAATATGCTCATAAACACCTTCAACACTACCGTATTCCTTCAGCAGTTTAATGGCTGTCTTTTCACCTACTTTGGTTACTCCAGGATAATTGTCAGAGGTATCACCCGCCAAGCCCTTCATATCAATGATTTGATTTGGAGTCAACCCATCATATTTATCGGCTACATGTTCAGGTGTATAAGACTCAATATCGCTAACTCCTTTAACTGTTATGTCAACAGTTACCTTTTCACTGGCTAATTGAGTCAAATCACGATCTCCAGAAAGAACCACTACATCAAAATCAGCTTCAGCTGCCTGTTTTGCTAAGGTACCGATGATGTCATCAGCCTCATAATTATCTAGTTCATAATGCTTAACACCTAAACCTTGCAATAATTCGCGAATATAAGGAAGCTGTTCCCGAAATTCACTCGGTGTTTTTGAACGTCCCCCTTTATATTCTGCATACATTTCCGTTCTAAAAGTAGTCCTTCCTGCATCAAAAGCTACTAAAACATGTGTTGGTTTTTCGCGGTCCATTACATTCTCGAACATATTGTTAAACGCGTAGATTGCATTGGTGTGCAAGCCATTCTTATTCTTAAACTTTTCTAATGAATTGTGCAAAGCAAAAAATGCACGAAAAGCCACACTATTTCCATCTACTAATAATAATTTGTTTTTAGCCATCTTCTCGACTCCTTCATATGTTCATTTTAACAAAGTATTCCCTAAATTGGAAAGCATCCAAGCCTCAAAAAACTTCTTAAACTCACCTAATTAAAAAGCAGTTTAAGAGGCTGCAAACCATGAAAAAAAGGCGATTGCTCGCCTTTTAGTTGTTATTCCCGAAAATCCTCAAGAATGAGATAAATAAGTTGATAAAGTCAAGATACAGTTGCAAAGCCATAAAGACTGCAACACCTGATCCGGCTTGACCATTGGTTTGTTGGTAAATTCTGCGAATCATTTGATTGTCGTAAGCTGTAATTGCTGACATAATAACTACCATTAAAATAGAAATGAATAAATCTACCACACCACTGTGTAGGATGAAGATATTTAAAAACATTGCTATGATAATACCAATTAAACAGCTAAGTGCTGCTCGACCTATACCAGACAAATCACGTTTAGTAAATGTTCCGATTAAAGACATTGCTATAAAGGTGACTGATGCGGTAACAAAAGCTTGTGTAACAGTACCGATATCGTACATTGCTAGAGTGACAGCTATAGTTAATCCATTTAACATAGAATAGGCAATAAAACCGCCAATAGCTAAGCTAGGATTTGATTGCGCTTTAGCTCCTAGCATTATTACTAAAATAATTTCAGCAATCCATAGACCAAAGAACCCTAATGGAAATCCGTTAATGAAAGCTGCAACCTGATAAGCTAACGGTCCCAATGCTAGATATGAAACAAAAGCACTGATTCCAATTCCCAAAGCTAGATAGCCATAAATTTTTCCATAAAATCGATTTAAACCTGTAACTGCTTGTTGGTTATTCATTTGCTTCCTCCTCTAATTTGAATGCAGGTGGTTTTACCATTACAACTGCATCTAAAATTCGTTTTTCTTCACTATTTTCCGCTTCAACTGAAATGGTTACAACGTCCTTCATTTTGTCCACCTTGATCACTTCAAATTCAAAGGTTAACGTTTCATAATGGTACACTGGATCAATAAAATTAATTGAAAAATTCACGACGTGGGAACCTGGTCCAGGAAGATGTTTTGAAATGGCACTCGTAATAATCCCCATCAACATAATAGATGGAACTACAGGCCGTTCATACTCAGTATCCTTGACAAAATCATGTTGGATATACAATGGATTTGCATCATTGGTTAAGCCTAAATATAAGAGCAGCTGGTTATCTTCGATTGATTCGGTTAAGGATAACGAGTCACCTTCTTCGATTTCATCAATCGTTTTTCCAATTTTTCTCGCCTTCATATTATACAAATCATTTCCCTCCATTGGTTAATCTATTACATATTTTAGCAGAATGGTATAAAAACACAAGGCACTCTCAATTGAACAATCTATTCTAAGTAATGAAAAACTGATCTAACCTTGATTGATTAGATCAGTTAAAGTTTCTATAATACGTTTCTTGTTGTGTTGCTTAACAAGTTTTCGTAAGCTCGTTCGAAACGTTGCACATCACCAGCACCCATGAAAATGACGACTGCATTTTCATGATCAAGCAATGGAGACATATTGTCTTCTTGCATTACCGAACCGCCTTTTTGTACCTTGTTTCCCAAGTCTTCAATTTTTACCTCTCCACTAGTTTCCCGTGCTGAAGAAAAAATATCTAACAAGTAGACACGATCTGCCTTGTCTAAGGCTTCCGCAAATTCATCAATCAAGGCAATTGTACGACTAAACGTATGTGGTTGGAAAACCGCGATCAATTCCTTTTCAGGATATTTTTGCCGAGCAGCATCAATAGTGGCAGTGATTTCCGCTGGATGGTGGGCATAATCATCGACAATCACCATATCAGCCACCTGCTTCTCACTGAATCGACGCTTGACGCCAGAAAAAGTCAGCATTTCCTCTTTAACTTTTTCCATATCTAATTTTTCAAAATAGGCCACAGCTATTACGGACAAAGCATTCAAAATGTTGTGTTTTCCAAATGATGGCACAGAAAAACGTCCAATAAAGCTTTCTTTATGGTAGACATCAAAAGCCGAACCATTCGTAGTTCTTACAATATTGCGGGCTTGAATATCGTCATCAGCGGATAATCCATAAAAATAAATTGGGACATCCGATTCTAATTTGCGCAAGTATTCATCGTCACCATAGGCAAAAATACCTTTTTTTACTTGAGAAGCTAAAGTTTGAAAAGCTTCAAAAACATCATCAATGCTCTTAAAATAGTCAGGATGATCAAAATCAATATTTGTCATGATGGCATAATCAGGAGAATACGCTAGAAAATGGCGTTGATATTCACAAGCTTCAAAAGAAAAGAATTTCGCATCAGGAACGCCGTGTCCAGTACCATCACCGATCAAATAGCTAGTTGGTGCGATACCGCTGAGCACATGAGAAAGCAAACCCGTTGTGCTTGTCTTTCCGTGAGAGCCAGTTACAGCAATACTCGTATATGGCTGAATAAATTGACCAATAAAGTCATGGTAACGAATGATTTCTAAACCTAACTCTTTTGCCCGAACGATCTCCTCATGGGTGTCTGGAAAGGCATTACCCGCAATAACTGTCATTCCCTCACGAATATTCTTTTTGTCAAAAGGCAAGATATCAATGCCAGCCTTTTCCAAATCTCGTTGGGTGAAAAAATACTTTTCAACGTCTGATCCTTGTACATGATAGCCTTTTTCAAACAAGACCAATGCCAATGAGCTCATTCCTGAGCCTTTAATTCCAACAAAATGATAAAGCGTATTCTTGTTATTCATCTTATCCCTCTATCCTCTTCTTTGGTACGTTTTATTCGTTTCACATTATCATATAAAATCAATAAAATAGCAATTTTTTCTTCTCTTATGTAAAACATCAACTATAATTAAAAATCTACGATGAGACCTTTATAGTACTCTCAAAAACAAGCTTTCCATGACAATTTCCACAAACATATCGTTTAGTATCAATTTTCCGACGCCTTTGAACGCTTGTTCCGCAATCCCGACAACGATACAACTGAAATGTTGCAGCTGCTAGCGGTGGTGCGAATCGTGAACCGCCAGTTTGTTTAAGAAGCTGTTTAAAGTCTTTGTCCTTGTGTTGATAGCCTCGGCCTGACAAATGGAGGTGATAATGGCAAAGCTCATGCTTAATTACTTTGATTAACTCATCTTTTCCATAACGTTCATAAACCAGTGGATTAAAATCCAAATCATGACTTTTTAAATGGTAACGTCCGCCTGTCGACTTAAGCCGACGGTTAAAGCTGGCTTGATGTAAAAAAGGTTGCTGGAAGAATTCCAGCGAAACCTTTTCTACCAAAAATTGTAATTCTTCTTTAGTCATTGACTGACATCGGAATCATTGTCAAACTGATTCGACCTTTCTTCACGTCCACTGCTTCAACCCAAACGGTAACTACATCACCTACAGAAACTACATCAGTCGGATGCTTCACAAATCTTTGGCTAAGCTTAGAAATATGAACCAAACCATCTTGTTTTACACCAATATCAACAAAAGCTCCAAAATCAATAACATTTCGAATTGTTCCTTGCAGTTCCATTCCCGGTTTCAAGTCTTCCATACTTAGAACATCTTTCCGCAATAAAGGAGCTGGCATTTCATCACGCATATCACGACCCGGCTGCAATAAGGACTCCACTATATCTTGAATAGTTTCTTTCCCTATTTCTAAGCTTTGGCTCAATGAATTACTATTCAAAGCCTTCAACTGCTTAATCGCCTCTTCTGTGCCAAGATCATTTAATGAAATGGCAGCTTGAGCCAAAATTTCTTTTGCACTGTTATAGCTTTCCGGGTGGATAGAAGTATTGTCCAATACATTCTTCCCGTTTGGAATCCGTAAAAACCCAATTGCTTGTTCGTATGCCTTCGGTCCTAACCGTGGCACTTTCTTTAATTGTGGGCGGGAAGTGAATCCTCCATTTTCATCACGATAAGTGACGATATTCTGTGCAGTTGTTTTATTCAGTCCAGATACATATTGCAACAATTGTGGACTGGCTGTATTCACATTGACCCCAACTTGGTTTACGGCAGTTTCCACTACAAAATCAAGCTGTTCAGACAGACGTTTTTGAGAAACGTCATGTTGGTATTGCCCTACACCTACGGCTTTGGGATCTATTTTAACTAACTCAGCCAAAGGATCCTGCAGACGACGAGCGATACTAACAGCACTCCGTTCTTCAACTTGCAGATCAGGAAATTCTGTTCTGGCAATCTTGCTGGCCGAATAAACAGAAGCTCCAGCTTCATTAACTATTACATAAAATGCTTCGTTCTTTACTTGCTTCAACTGATCTGCGACAAATAGTTCAGATTCACGGCTGGCAGTTCCATTACCAATAGCAATCATTTCCACTTGATATTTTTCAATCAACTGGCGAAATGCTGGGCCAGCAGCTTGACGTTTTACTTGAGAAGCCGGTTTATGCGGATATATAACTTCTATAGCCAACACCTTCCCGGTCTCATCGACAACTGCCAGTTTACAGCCTGTACGATACGCGGGGTCAAAGCCTAATACAACCTTGCCCTTCAACGGTGGCTGCAACAATAGGTTACGCAAGTTTTCACCAAAAATAGCAATCGCTTGTTCATCAGCTTGCTCAGTTAATTCATTACGAATTTCTCGCTCAATTGCCGGTCCGATAAACCTTTTATAGCTATCTTTGTATGCTTCCCGGACGTATTCTGCGGTGACTGATTGACTATTCTCAATTATTTTGCGGTCAAAGTAATTGAAAATCTTTTCTTCGTCCACTACGATCTCTACTTTTAAAACTTCTTCTTTTTCACCGCGATTCGAAGCCAAGACACGATGGGAAACCATTTTGCTGATTGGCTCAGTGAAATCATAGTACATTTCATAGACTTCTTTTTCGTCCTTATCAGCATCTTTCACTTTACTTTGATACGTACCATAATTTTTTGTGTAGTCTCGAATCCAAGTTCGATAATCAGGATGGTCACTTATCTGTTCAGCAACGATCTCATGCGCCCCCTGCAACGCTTCCTCAGGATTTGCTACTTCGTCATTGATATATTTTGCGGCCTCAGCGTAGACATCTCCGCTAGAAGGGAAACTTAACAGGTACTGAGCTAATGGTTCTAAGCCATTCTCTTTAGCAATCGTGGCCTTTGTCCGACGTTTTTGTTTATAAGGTCGATATAGATCTTCCACTTTTTGCATTTTCACTGCCGATTGAATGGCTTGAGTCAATTCTTCAGTCAACTTGCCTTGCTCTTCAATCAAACGTAAAACTTCATGTTTACGTTTTTCTAGGCCTTCAAGATAATGATATCGTTCTTCAATTTCTCGAATTTGAACTTCATCTAAACTCCCTGTACGTTCTTTTCGGTAACGAGCAATAAACGGCACTGTATTGCCTTCATCTAATAATTCTAAAACAATTTGAGTTTGCTGGGGACGATAACCCGTCAACTCCTTGTTCAATAATTGAATGATTTCCTGATTGATACTCATACTTATTCCTCGTTTCTACAAAATCTTATCTATTTTACCACACCAGCAGCATTTGTTGAACTTCTATGGGAAGATTCTCGTGACTTCTTTCCCTTAACGAGATTTATTCTTTATTCGTTTTTGAGCAATAATATTGGGCCATTCTGACAAAAACAGACCAAATAGCGTTAATAATATTCCAATACCGGCTTGCACTGTCAGCTCTTCTCCTAACAAAATGACGGATGCAATTGTTGTCAACATAGGAATTGAATAAATATAAATGGCTGCTCGAACCGCTCCCAATTGTCTCACTGAGAAATTCCAAGTCACAAAACATAGTGCAGAGGCACCAATTCCTAAAAATAACAAATTCCCCACGTTTTTCACCTCTGATAAGCGCGTCCAATCAAAACCATCAATTGAATACAAAAAGACTGGTGCCATAATGGCTAGTCCATAAATGAAAATACGTTGTGTTACAGCAATGGTTGAGTAGCCAAACTGACTGACTTTCTTAACAACCAACGAATAACCTGCCCAGAAAAAAGTCGCTAAAAAGGCTAGTCCATCTCCAACAGGATTTACATTAAGAGTGCCCGTTAAGCTGATAAAACAGATTCCCACAATTGAAAAGATAAAACCCAGAATAAATAAAGGTTTCAACTTGCCCTCTTTTAATAGAAATCGGCTGAACAAAGCTGTTACAAAAGGACTTATTGATCCAATAATACCTACATTCATAGCTAAGGTATAGGTTAAAGCAACATTTTCTAAATAATAGTAAAGAAAAACACCAAATAGCCCAGCTAAAGCAAAATATCCTTCTTGCTTCCAACTAGAAAACGGAAGTATTTTGGGTGATACCAGCAAAAGAACTACTAAGCCTAGTAAAAACCGTATAAACAAAATTTCAATTGGTAAAAAGTCCCCCAACAAAACTTTAGTTGAAATAAACGTTGATGCCCAAATAATTACTGTGATTATAGCAGCTATATGGCCCTTTACATCATTTTCCATCTTCTTCCTTCTCTCTTGCTTTACTCAACTCCTAACTATGCCACAAAAAAATTAAAATCACTAGTTTTTTTACAAAAAAATCTGACACCTAGATGCCAGATTCATTAATTATTTAAAAAGAAGGCTGCCAGGGACCATTCATATTCGGCAATTCATGATCTTTTACGATGCCTGTTTCATCGAGCAAAACCCCATGAAGTGAACCACCAAAGACTGCTCCACCATCAATACCAATTTTATTATCCGATTGCCATAACGCAGTAGTCTGCATGTCACCATACAGCATAGGTGAAATGGTATGACCAAACACGATTACTTTTCCAGTTTGATTGTCCCCTGTGTGAAAGGGTTCGCGAATCCACAGGAAATCATGTAAATCTGTATTTCGCCAATCGCCTTTGGTCAAATCAACTCCTGCATGGACGAATACATATTGCTTCCATTCATAATAAAAGGGCCGTTGAATTAAAAATTCAACCAATTCCTTGTATCGTGTTTTAATAAACATTGCAATTTCAGTTGGAGAGTATTCTTCCGTTGCTCCCGTGTGAAGCAAACTTTCAATCGTTTCTTTTCCACCATTGTAAAGATAGCTTTCAAACCAATCCTCAGGCTTTTTCAAAAATTGCAAAAAGTATTCTTCATGGTTTCCCCTGAGATAAACAGCTTGATGTTTGTCCACCAGCTGTTTTCCTAACAGCCAGCAATCTTTACTTTTAGGACCGCGATCATTCAAATCGCCGATTAATACTAATTGCTGTGTCCGCGGATCGAAAAATTCCAGCATCTTTGCAAACAAATCATACTCTCCATGTACATCACCGATCACAAAAGCCTGCTCCATTTTTCTCATCTCTTTCTTAAAAAAGTGGCTATTTCCCAGAAACAACAAAATAATTTCCATCTACATCGACAAAATTGAACACATATTCTTCGCCAATTTGAGCAACATCGCCCACCTGAATATTTGAAGCCTTTAACTTTTTATACAAAGCCAACACATCATCGCTGCTGAAAATTAGTGCAGGTGACGATTCTACTGTCTCACCGGAATTCGTTTCAACAAACTGACGGTCATAAATTACTAAATGCGTTCCACTGGTTTTAGTGACCGCTAATTCTGCAACTACAGACCCATCTATTTCATCCAGACTGATTTCGACAAAACCTAATGACTGCCAAAATTCACTAGCTTTTTTTACATCTTGAGCATACAAAATCACTTTCAATTGATCATTAAACATATTTTCTCACCTCTAAAAAAGTGTACCAAAAAAGGCTTGGTCGCGCTAGCCAAGCCTTCAGATACTTTTATGAATTTGCTTCAATAGAAGCTTCTTTGTCGTTTAAAACCTCTCGATCCAATTCATGAATACGTTCACTGGTTACAACACCAGCTACCATACTGCCGCTTACATTAACAGCAGTACGAGCCATATCAATTAATGGTTCAACAGAGATAACTAGTCCAACAATAGCGACTGGTAAGTTCATGGCGCCTAATACAATTAATGAAGCAAAGGTTGCTCCACCACCGACACCAGCTACACCAAATGAACTAATCGTCACAATTGCCACCAACATAATAATGAACTGCAAATCAAACACATTCACACCCACGGTCGGTGCGACGATAGTTGCCAACATTGCAGGATAAACACCTGCACAGCCGTTTTGACCAATGGATATCCCAAAACTGCCAGCAAAGTTGGCTGTTGCTTCATCAACACCTAGAGCTTTAGTTTGCGTTTCAATATTCATTGGCAATGTTCCCGCGCTAGAACGTGAAGTAAAAGCAAAGCTTAGTGCAGGGAAAGCTTTTTTGAAGAAGTTCACTGGGCTGACTTTGACTAAAATCAACAGTAAAGAGTGAACTAGCAAAACAGCAATCAATGCAGCGTAAGATGCGACAATAAACTTACCTAAGTTAACGATAGCTTCAAAGTCGCTAGTTGCTAGGACATTCGTCATCAATGCTAATACCCCATAAGGAGTCAAGCGTAAAACTAACGTAACAATTCGCATAATTACTTTGTATAAGCTCTCAATCAAGTTAGCAAAAAATTCCGCTTCTTTAGGCGCTTTTCTCTTAACACCAAGATAAGCAACCCCAACAAAAGCAGCAAAGATTACTACACCAATTGTACTTGTTGGTCGAGTTCCAGCAAAATCAGCAAAGACGTTCGTCGGAATAAATGCTAAAATTTGTTGCGGAATCGAGAAGTTCTGAACCATTTCTTGACGCTCAGTTAATTCGCTGATACGGGCAGACTCAGCAGCACCTCTAGTAAAGGTTGCACCATCTAATCCGAAGATCATGACAGCCGCAATCCCGATTAATGCAGCAATAGCTGTTGTAGCTAATAATACAAATAAAACATTTGCACTGATTTCCCCTAATTTGCTGCTAGATTTCATTTTAGTAAAGGCACCAACAATTGAAATAAATACCAATGGCATGACTAACATTTGTAATAATGAAACATAACCATTACCAACGATTCCGATCCAGTCCATGGCTTGTGTAATGACCGTACTTCCATTTCCCAAAAGCAATTGTAAAAGACCACCAAAAACGATACCTAGTCCTAAACCTGTGAAAACACGTGTTGAAAACTTCACATGTTTTCTTTGCATTTGATAGAAGCCTACAAGCATGGCAACAAAGATCGCAACCACTAATACAGTGAGCAGAGTTGTCATTGTATTCCTCCTTAAAAAAACATTTTAGAATGACAAGTCTGTCAAAGGAAGTAAAGGTTCCCGGGGAGAATTCTTCAATACTCCACCCTAAAAATAAGTGCGCGACGCTTGAAATTTTTAGTGACTGTATCATTATAACCTACATCCACCGTTCTGTCTTTTCAAAAAGCTTACAAAAAAGAACCTTCCGCTGAGGGAAAGTTCTACTGGGCTGTTGGTGAAGCAAAATTAATTTTAATGCCTGGTTGATCTAAGGCAATTTCAGTCATCTCATAAATCATTCGTTCAACTAAGCGGAAAAGCGGCTTCACCATTTCATTTGCTTCCGCTTCATTCATATCAGATTGATTTCTGATTTGTCGATTGATTACATGGTTTACTTGAGAAACTGTTCCACTAACAATAAATGCATCGAATGGCAAAACAAACTCAAAGCGAACCCCCATGATACTGTTTTCTTTCGGATAATTTGGATCGGTTGACTCCAAAGGACTGAAATTAATTTGAATTTTTTGTTTAACTTCTTGATCCCGTGGCGGCAAACCATAATTGAAAGCTTCTACAAGCTCTTGATCACGTATTAGTTCCATATCGCACCCCCTTTAAAAGTATACCACAGACTACATATGAAAAAGAGAAGGGATTTCCCTTAAATGAGTAATTACATATGTTGCGTCAACCGTTATGTCTAGATGGTCTTGATCATAAAAGCAAGTTGCGACTTGAGCGTTTTTCCCAGCATTTATATCTAACTTTCGATCGCCAATCATTAGTGTTTCTCTTCGATCCATTCCATACTTTTTAATGAATACATTTAAAGAAGTCGGATCTGGTTTACGCGGGTAGCCGGAATCACTGCCAATAATATCGGTAATTAATGTGTTTAATGAGTCCCGTTTAAGCAGCTGACATGTTGCGTCGACTGTGCGATGAGTAAGAATAAAATGACTTCCCCCTCTTAACTTTAAACTTTTTAATGTTTCCTTTGTATCATTAAAAGGATAAGATTCCGTTAGAATTCGTTTTTCATAGTAGTGGAAAACTTGATTAAATGGAGTTTCCTCCAACTTTTGTTCGTGAATTAAATAGCGGATTGATTCCTCCTTAATCGTCTTGTAAACTTCAGAACGATCAAGGTGAACTTGAAAATGTTCTAAGGCTTTCATTAGAGCATCCATCATAACTGGATATGTATCGTAAAGGGTTCCATCAAAGTCCCAAATAAAATTTTTCATAAGTTTTTCTCTTTCTTTACTTTACATAATGTAATTATAATTCAGTTTTTGATTTGATTGTAAAATCTGAGCCAAAGCAATACAAAATTGGTGTTGCGTTTGGTACCTTAATTCGATCTACCTGTTCTTCAGGAACTGCCTCCAAATATTGAATCAGCGCTCTCAAACTATTACCATGACCGCATACTAAAACGGTTTTACCTTCTTTTAAAAAAGGAACAATTTGATCTTGCCACAAGATCATTACCCTTCTTGAAGTCATGTTTAAACTTTCTCCCTTGGGTATCAAACGTGAATCTAAGCTATCGTATCTGCGATCAAATTGGTTGATTTTCACTAGCGGTGGAACTTCATTGAATCCACGCCGCCATTTTTTCACCTGTTCCTCGCCAAATTGTTGTGTCATTTTTGTTTTATTTCTTCCGACTAAAGCACCATAGTGTCGTTCATTTAGACGCCATGTCTTTATTTCAGGGACAAAGCTGGCATCAGCTTCTTCTAAAACTAATTGCGCCGTCTTAATTGAGCGCTTCAAGACAGATTCGAAGGCAACATCGATACTCACACCAGCTTTTTTTATCCGTATGCCAGCTTCTCGTGCCTGCTGAGTGCCTTTATTCGTTAAATTGACATCTAGCCAGCCAGTCCAATAATTAGCAAAATTCGCTTCACTTTCACCATGCCTAATCAATAATAATTTCATTGGATCACCTCCTCATTTAGAATAGCAGAAAAGGCCTAGTATCTAAAACTAGACCTTCTTTATAAATTGGGTATGACAATTTTTACAAGTGACCTTAATCTTGCCTTTTCCTCTTGGAGCACGCATTTTTTGCTTACAGGAAGGGCAATTGAAGTAGCGGTACGTACGATCAATTTTAAACTCTCGTTTCTTGATTTTTTCTAAAAATCGCACGTACTTTTGATTTTCGTTACTTCTAGGATAAATTCGTTTAGAGAATAAACGATAGAAACTTATCCCTAACGCAATCCAACTCAGTAAGGTGCCAATTGAATAAGGTAGCCACCGACCAAGTAGAGAGAACACTACAGCAATAATCAAAAGTGTTTTGTTCAAAGTATCAAAACGGCCATAACGTCCGCGCATAAATTGCGCATATTTTTGGTAAAACTTCAGTAATCGCTGCATCCAAATTCCTTGCACATACATCCTCCTTACTTATTGTAAATCTTAGGTCCTTTACGCATATTTTTTCGATCATTTTTTGGCGCACCCATTTGTTTGGATCTACCACCGCCCGCTTGTTTCTTTTTAATTAATTCCATCATTTTCTCTTTTGTATTCATTTTTACACCGCCTTTGATAATAGTACTACTGCTTCAATATGGTAAGTTTGTGGAAATAAATCTACGGGTTGGACCTTTTGTGCTTGGTAACCAAGTTCTCCGTATCGCTCTAAATCACGGGCCAGAGTAGCTGGGTTGCATGAAATGTAAATAATTCGATCAGGACTTAGCTCAGCAGATGCTTGAATAAATTCTTCTGCCAAACCTTTTCTAGGCGGATCAACAAAAACCACATCTGGTTGAATCCCTAATTGTTCCCATTGCTTCATGACTTTTTCAGCTTTTCCAATTTGGTAGGTAACATTCTCAGCTCCATTAATTTTCGCATTGTATTGTGCATCCTCAATGGCTTGAGGAACAACTTCTACTCCATAAACATGCTTAACATTTTCTGCAAATGACAAACCGATTGTTCCAATTCCACAATATGCATCAATCACTACATCGTCAGCTTTTAGTTGTGCAAAATCAATCGCCGTTTGATAAAGCTTTTCAGCTTGTTTTGTATTCACCTGATAAAACGATTGAGGTGAAATACGATAGGTTTTTCCTAGCAGCTGATCTTCGATTGTTTCTTTGCCGGCTAATAGAATGTCTTCTTTCCCCATGATCACGTTGGTTTTTTCACTATTAACATTTTGTATAACCGAAACAACTTCTGGCAACTCAGACTGAATCGCCTCAGCTATTCGATTCCCTTGGAAGAATTTTGCTGTTCTAGTGACTAGTATCACCATCATTTCATGAGAGTAATGTCCACGGCGAATAATGATATGGCGCAAAAAACCTGTATTTTCTTCTTCATTATAAGGTTTGATTTTAAAGCGTTGCAAAATATCACGTACAATTAAAATCGCTTTGTCGATTTCAGGATCTTGAATGAAATAATCTTCAATCGGCAGCAGTTCGTGCGAATTTTTGCGATAAAATCCTGTAGCCAATTGATCATTCATTTTTCTAACCGGAATTTGCGCTTTATTGCGGTAAGCATAAGGTTCTTCCATGCCAATTGTTGCAAATACTGGAATCTCTGGCATATGAGCAATTTTGTTCATCACACGCTTCACTTGTTCTTCTTTGAAAGCTAATTGATATTCATACTTCATATGACTAAGCGGTGCAATGCCACTTCTTAACAAATCCATGTCCTTCACAGGAACACGGTCAATACTTTCATTTAAGCGCTGTAACACTTTTCCATAAGCAAATTTTTTACCCGTTTTTACAATTAAAATTTCTACTTCTTCATTGGGCAAGGCATTTTCAATAAATATTGGGAAACGGTCAATATGAGCTACCCCTAGTCCCTCATGGGTTAGATCATCAATCGTGACAGTGTAGGTTTGGTTCTTTTCAATAGTTTTCATTATTTCCTCCTTAAGGAAGTGCTTTGCTTAGTTTAATGAATAAAACGTGAAAAAGCAACAGTTCTAGCGACAACTTAAAAAGGTATTTCCACTTTAAAAGCAGAAATACCCTTTTACTATTCTTCTTCCTCGTGTTCTTCCAGCTTTTTGTACTCTTTAACGAGCTCTTCACCGGCTTCTTTTTCTTCCAATTCAATTCCTTGAATCGCATCATCTGAAATTTCATCGGTATTGGCATAAAACTCAATATGTTGATGCAAATTTTCAAAACGCATTGGGGCATCTCCACCGTATTCGCCATCTAAATTAATCATCATTCGCTTATTGGTGTCCAAGGTAGAGGCTTCCAAAAAATTAGTTTTAACATATAAAACTTTCGGATCGTTAACATGTTTACCACCATTTAACACCAAAGTAATTAGCCGAACAATTTCAAATAGATTAGCCGTTTTAACAACGATCAGTGAAAATTTGCCATCATCCAGCATTGCATCTGGAGCAATTGTTTCAAAGCCGCCAATAGAATTGGTCAAACCTAAAAAGAACATGGAGGCATTGCCCTCGTACTCTCCACCTTCATATTTTAACCGCATCTTAATAGGCTTGATTCTTGGCAGCATTTCAGCCCCTTTAGCAAGGTAAGCTAAATAGCCGAAGATGCTTTTAAGCTCAGAAGGTACCTCATAAGTTAGCTCAGTCAAATAGCCGCCCGCAGCAATATTAATAAAGTAATTCTCACGTGCTTTACCGATATCCATTTTCACTGTTTGATGTTTTTGAATTACTTCAGCAGCTGCTTTTACATTACTTCTAGGTATTTTTAAAGCCCGGGCATAATCATTTGTAGTACCAGCAGGAATAATCGCCATTTTGGGTCGATTTTCTAAAGGAGCAATCCCATTTACCACTTCATTAATTGTTCCGTCTCCTCCAGCTGCTACAATCAGGTCAAAGCCAGCTTCGGCTGCTCGCTTAGCTTCATTTTTAGCACAATCCGGTTCAGGTGTCGTCGCAAAAGCACTGGTTTCATAGCCCGCTTTTTCAATAGCATCCAAAATATCTGCTAAATTATTGCGCATAATTTCTTTACCGGATACCGGATTGTAGATTAATCGTGCTTTTTTCACAATAGGACTCCTTCTAGCGTTTCGCTAATTCCTCTTGCAATAACTTATTGACCACTCCTGGATTGGCCTTACCCTTAGTTGCTTTCATAATCTGTCCAACTAAGAATCCGACTGCACGATCTTTACCATTTTTGAAATCCTCTACTGATTGCTGGTTGTTGTCCAACACTTCGTTGATCATTGGCAGCAATTGAGCAGGATCAGATAGTTGAACCAAGCCTTTCGCTTCAACTACTTCTTTGGCGCTTCCGCCGTTTTCAATAAGTTCGCGAAATACTTTTTTAGCGATTTTTGAACTGATAGTTCCATCGTTAATCAATTTGATCATGCCAGCTAAGTTTGATGGTGTTAATTTTGTTTCAGCTAATTCCAGTTTTTCACTATTCAAATAAGCGGATACTTCACCCATCAACCAGTTAGATGCTTGTTTTGCATCTGCACCTTCATTTAATGTGTTTTCAAAGAAGTCGGACATTTCACGGCTCAAGGTTAAAACCATTGAATCATACTCAGGCAAGCCTAGCTCGTTAACGTACCGCTCTCTTCTTGAGGCAGGCAACTCTGGTAATTCTGCTCGAACTTTTTCAATCCACTCATCGTCAATTACAAAGCGTGGAATATCTGGCTCAGGGAAGTAGCGATAATCACTAGAGCCTTCTTTCACCCGCATTAAGATTGTTTTATTGGTAGATTCATCATAGCGACGAGTTTCTTGTTGGATTGTACCTCCAGAAAGAAGAACTTTCGTTTGACGCTGAACTTCGTAAACTAAGCCCTTACGAACAAAGCTCATTGAGTTTAAATTTTTCAATTCTGTTTTTGTTCCAAATTCTTCTTGGCCATATGGACGAAGAGAAATGTTAGCGTCACAACGCATGGAACCTTCTTCAAGTTTCACGTCACTTACATCAGTAAATTGAATAATTGAACGCAGCGCTTCTAAATAAGCATATGCTTCATCTGGTGAGCGCATATCTGCTTCTGAAACAATTTCAATTAATGGTGTTCCTTGGCGGTTTAAATCAACATATGAATAGCCGCCAATACCGTGCATGTTTTTTCCAGCATCCTCTTCTAAATGGACACGTTCAATGCGAATAGTTTTCTTTTTCCCATTTACCTCAATTTCGATCCAACCATCATGTCCAATTGGTTCATCAAATTGAGAAATTTGATAGGCTTTCGGATTATCTGGATAGAAGTAATTTTTGCGGTCAAAATGCATATTTTTTGAGATTTGACAGTTTAATGCCAAAGCTGCTTTCATTCCAAACTCAACAGCTGCCTTATTCATTACAGGCAGTACACCAGGATATCCCCAGTCAATAATATTAGTGTTTGTATTCGGATCAGCACCGAAATGAGCTGGTGCTGGTGAAAAGATTTTAGAGTTGGTTTTCAGCTCAACGTGGACCTCAAGTCCGATGACAGTTTCTAAATTCATTACTTGTTCCCCCCTAAAATCACTGGTTTTAGCTTGTGATGATCGGTCGCTTGTTCAAAGGCATACGCTGCTTTGTACATAGTTGATTCATCAAAATGATTACCAATTAACTGCAAACCGACTGGCAATCCCTCAGATAATCCGGCAGGTATAGACATTCCTGGCAAACCAGCTAAGTTTACTGGTATTGTTAAAATATCGCTTTGATACATCGTGATAGGATCATTGATATTTTCACCAATCCCGTAGGCAACAGTTGGTGATGTTGGTCCAATGATCAAATCGTAATCTGCAAAAACTTTTTGGAAATCTTGCATGATTAATGTTCGAACTTGTCCAGCCTTTTTGAAATACGCATCGTAGTACCCTGCCGAAAGTGAGAAGGTACCTAGCATGATTCGAAGTTTCACTTCATCACCGAAGCCTTCAGTACGAGTATTCACGTAAACATCTTCTAGACTTTGAACGTTTTCAGAACGGAAGCCATAACGAATACCATCGAAGCGTTGCAGGTTCGAACTTGCTTCTGAAGAGGCGATGATGTAATAAACTTGCACCCCATATTTTGAATGTGGCAAGCTGACTTCTTCTACTGTTGCTCCTAATTCTTTAAATGTATCAACGGCTTTGAGAATAGCTTGTTTAACACCAGCATCAACGCCTTCCCCTAAATACTCTTTTGGTAAAGCGATTTTCATACCCTTAATGTCGCCAGTTAAGTCTGCTGCGAAATCTGGAACTTTTACACCAGCAGAAGTTCCATCTTTTTCATCGTAACCACTGATAGCATTTAGTGCCAAAGCGTTGTCTGTCACAGTACGGGTAAATGGCCCAATTTGATCCAGTGATGATGCAAAAGCGATTAGGCCAAAACGTGATACACGGCCGTAAGTCGGTTTCATTCCTACAACGCCATTGAAGGCTGCTGGTTGTCGAATACTTCCGCCAGTATCACTTCCCAAAGAGACGGGAACTTGCCCAGCTGCAACGGCTGCAGCCGAACCACCAGAAGAACCTCCAGGAACTTTTGTTTGATCCCAAGCGTTCTTGGTTTTCTTAAAATAAGAAGTCTCTGTTGAGCCCCCCATTGCAAATTCATCCATGTTTAGCTTGCCAACAGTAACCATATCTGAGCTATAAACTTTTTCCATTACCGAAGCATCATAAATCGGATTGAAGTTAGATAAAATTTTTGAAGCTGCAGTTGTTAGCAAACCCTTTGTCACAATGTTGTCTTTGATTCCAATTGGAATACCTGCTAAAGGATTTGATTCAGTAATGCCTTTTTCATCAATTGCTTTAGCTGTAGTCAACGCATTTTCTTCATTTAAAGTAATAAAAGCTTCCATTTGTGCTTCAGTTTCACTGATTCTTTTGAAAGTGTCTTTAGCTAAATCGGTCGCTGTGATTTCTTTAGATACAAGCAGGCTGTGTAGTTCTTCAATAGTTTTATCGTATAATTTTTCCATTATGCACCAGCCTCTCCGTTATCAATAATTGCAGGAACTTTAATGAAGCCATCTTCACTTTCAGGTACATTCTTCATTAATTCATCCCGTGACCATCCTTCAGTTGCTACATCTTCACGCATTACATTCACAGTATCAATTACATTAGAAGTAAAAGGTACTCCTTCTGTATCTGCTTCACTTAATTGCTCTACCATATCGATGATTTTTCCAAGTTGATCGGTAAACCCGGTCAATTCGTCATCAGAAAAAGAAAGTTTTGCAAGTTTCGCAACGTGCTTGACTTGTTCTTCACTGATTGCCATATTATCCCTACTTTCTATCGACGATTTCGTCAATTTTCATCATTTTATCATATCTCTTTCAGAAATCACTCGTTTTCAAAAAAAAATTCGAATCAGTATGCTTTTTGAACTGAGTAGTTTTTAGAGACGTATGCTTTTTTATAATACTCGTTTTCTATGAATTCCGTCAACAGCAGATTTATCTTTATTATTCCTCTATATGACTAGCTTCAATTGCTTGAATCATTTGTGCTTCGTTCCAAACATCAATTCCTAGAGATTCGGCTTTAGTCAATTTACTTCCAGCGTCTTCCCCAGCGACAACAATATCCGTCTTCTTGGAAACACTTCCTGTCACTTTTCCGCCTAAATTTTCAATTTTTTCTTTAGCATCTTCGCGAGTATATTCCAGCAATTTTCCGGTTAATACAACCGTCTTTCCTTTAAAGGGAGATTCAACTTCTTCAAGCTGGCTGGTACGTAAACCTTTGTAAACGAGATTAACGCCACGATCAGCTAGTTCCTTCATCAGATCGTGAACTTCTTCGTTTTCAAAGTAGGTAACAACACTGTCTGCAATCGTTTCGCCCATCGTATTTAATTCAACAATTTCATCCTTCTCTGCTCGACTCAACGCCTCTAAGCTACCAAAATGTTCAGCTAATATTCTTGCCGCTTTAGACCCAACATGGCGAATACCTAGGCCAAAAATTAATCGCTCAACTGAATTGTCCCGGCTAGCATCAATGGCTTGTAAAATATTTTCAGCAGATTTGTCTTTGATTTTATCTAATGTCAGTAATTGCTCTTTTTCCAAACCATATAAGTCAGCTACATCGCCAACCAAATGTTTGTCATACATTTGAGCTAAAACTCTTGGTCCTAAACCATCAATATTCATGGCATTGCGAGAGACAAAATGATTTAATCCCTCTTTGATTTGTGCAGGACATTTAGGGTTAATGCAGCGTAAAGCTACCTCCTCATCTAAATGGACCAATTCACTATCACAAATAGGGCAATGTGTCGGTATTTCATACGGTTCACTTTCAGCTGGACGTTTTTCTTCGATTACTTGAGCCACTTCTGGAATGATATCACCAGCTTTATAAACTAAAACCGTATCTTTCAGACGTATATCCTTTTTTTCAATGTAATCACTGTTATGCAGGCTTGCTCGACTAACAGTTGTACCAGCTAAGCGTACTGGACTCATGATAGCTGTTGGTGTAATCACACCTGTACGCCCTACTGTCCATTCAATGTCTTCGATAATTGTTTCGGCTTCTTCAGGCGGAAACTTATAGGCAGCTGCCCAACGTGGTGCCTTTACAGTGAACCCTAGTTGATCTTGCAAATCAAAATCATTTACCTTTACTACAATTCCATCGATATCATAAGGAAGCTGGCTTCTTTTTTCATGAAATGCTTCGATGTATTCCCATACTTCATCGATTGTATTGCACAATTTTCGTTCATCATTTGTCCGGAAGCCTAATCTAGCTAATTCATTCAATGCCTGATCTTGTGTGGTTGCTTCTAGTGGACCAAAATCTGCCAAGGTATACAAAAAAGTGCTTAAATTGCGATGAGCAGTTACTTTTGAGTCTAGTTGACGCAAACTGCCTGCTGCAGCATTTCGTGGATTAGCAAAAATTTCTTTGCCGTCTTCTTCCCGTTGCTTATTTAATTTGACGAAAGAAGATTTCGGCATATAACATTCTCCCCGGACCTCAATTGACAAAGGCTCAGTTAAGCGCAGAGGAATGGACTTGACTGTCTTTAAGTTTTCTGTGATATTTTCACCGACACTGCCATCTCCACGAGTGGCTCCTTGGATAAACAGGCCGTTTTCATATTTTAGAGAAATTGATAAGCCATCAATTTTCAACTCGCAGCAGTATGAAACGGAATGTCCGATTGCTTTTTTTACTCGCTCATCAAATGCAATCAGTTCGTCTTTACTAAAAACATCATTTAGACTGTATAGGGGCGTATCATGAACGACTTTCTCAAAGCCGTCCAGTACTTTTCCGCCGACCCGCTGAGTTGGGGAATCTGCGGTAATCAGATCTGGATAGTCAGTTTCCAAGTTTACTAATTCTTGGTACTGTTTATCATAAACATAATCTTCTACTGAAGGGTTGTCTTTTACATAATATTCATAGGCATATCGGTTTAATTCGTTTCGCAACGTCTCCGCACGTTGTTGAGCATCTTGAAAAGAAAGTTGTTCCAATCCCATTCCTCCTAAACTTTTTCAATTGGAGCAAATGCAGCTAATAGGCGTTTTACTCCTTGCTGTGGAAATGCAATATCTAATTCGACATCATTTGCATTGCCTGAAACCTTTACAACAGTTCCAGTTCCCCATTTTTTGTGTTTCACTTTGTCACCAGTATTCCAATTTTCTTTTTCACCGCCAGATGCTGTTTTACTGCTGACGGGCTCACGAGTTGCTTGTTGATACTTCACCTGCTTGAAAGATCTATTCGTTGAGAATGGACTTGAAGATGCTGTCATTTTTTGTGGCTGTATTCCTTCAGGTTTTACTAACGAATCATCAATTTCAGCAACAAAACGCGAAGGCTGATTATATTGTGTTTTTCCATAAAGGGTACGAGAAAATGCATTGGTTAAGTACAAGTTTTCCTCAGCACGTGTAATCCCTACGTATGCTAAACGGCGCTCTTCCTCTAATTCAGATTCTTCCATTAAAGAACGAGAAAGCGGAAAAAGATTTTCTTCCATACCGATCAGAAAAACAATTGGGAATTCTAATCCTTTAGCCGCATGCAATGTCATCAAGGTGACTTGAGCACTCTCTTCTTGGTAATCATCCAGATCGGATACTAAAGCCAAATCATTTAAAAAGATTGCCAATTTTTCTTCAGGGGATTCGCCATCTTCCTCAGTTTGTGCTTCATAACGTTTATCAAATTCTTGGGTTACTGTTCGGAATTCTTCTAAATTTTCTAAGCGCGACTCTGCCTCCAACGTACGCTGATTCTTGAGATCTTCTATATAGCCACTTCTTTCAAGTACTTGATCTACAAGCTCTGTTACCGGCAAATAAGGAACCATCTCACGAAACTGGTCCATCATCACACCAAATTCTGCAATCATGCGTCCAGCTTTTCCAGAAATATTAGCTAACTCTACATTTTGAGCAGCTTCCAACATTGACCAGTCATGCATTTGAGCAAATGCACGTAATTTATCCACTGAAGCTGCCCCAATACCACGTTTAGGCGTATTGATAATTCGTTCAAAGCTTACGCCATCTCTTGGATTATTAATAACATTTAAATAGGCAATTATGTCTTTGATCTCTTTTCGATCATAGAATTTATGTCCACCAACCATAGTATAAGGAATGTTGGATTTTACTAGAATATCTTCAATTGTACGAGATTGAGCATTAGTCCGATATAAAACGGCAAAATCGTTATAGCTTCGTTTATTGTCTAGGACTTCTGTTTTGATCTGACTAACCACAAATTGTGCTTCATCTCGTTCACTATCTGCTCGATAGTATGTTATTTTTTCTCCCTCTTGATTATCCGTCCAAAGATCTTTTTTTCGTCGATTACTATTATTTTGAATTACTTGATTAGCTGCTTCTAAAATCTTTTTGGTTGAACGATAATTCTGTTCTAAAAGAATAACTGAAGCATCTGGATAATCTTTTTCAAAATCCAAAATATTCTGCATGTCTGCTCCACGCCATCCATAGATACTTTGATCTGCATCCCCCACTACACATAGGTTACGAAAGCGAGCAGCCAGCAGGTTTACTAGGGTATATTGAGCATGATTCGTATCTTGATACTCATCTACATGTAAATAACGAAATTTGTGTTGATAATACGTCAAAACATCCGGTTCGTCTTCAAATAATCGAATTGTATTCATGATCAAATCATCAAAATCCATACTTTGATTATTACGTAGGGCTCTTTGATATGCGTCATAACAACGAGAAACGATTTCTTCAAAAAAAGAACCCTGCAATTGCGCATATTTTTCAGGCGTTAATAATTCATTTTTTGCATTACTGATCATCCCTAAAATTGAACGAGGATCATACTTCTTAGGATCGATATTCAGTTCTTTCAAAATACGTTTCATCAAAGTTAACTGATCTGAACCGTCCAAAATTGTAAAATTTCGATCATATCCGATCTTATCAACATCTCTTCGAAGAATGCGGACACACATGGAATGAAAGGTAGATACCCAAACATCCTGCCCACCGTGTTCTAAAATTCCGTCAACCCGCTCTTTCATCTCACGAGCAGCCTTATTAGTAAAGGTGATTGCTAAAATATTCCAAGGGTTGATTTCTTTTTCTTCTATTAAATAGGCAATCCGGTGAGTTAACACTCTTGTCTTTCCACTACCTGCACCAGCCATTATCAAAAGAGGTCCTTCTGTATGTAAAACTGCTTCTTTTTGCTTAGGATTTAGCCCTGCTAACAACTCTCGTTTCTGCATGCAAAACTTCCTTTCTGTTTTCAATCCTATCAATTATAGCATTTCTTAAACATTCGTGATACTAGCAGCCTTTAAAAAAATGGTAAATTTTTTTGTTATTTTCCTTGTCTTCTTTTCAAATCAGCGCTACATTATTTAAGTATGAGTAATGGAGGTTTTATTATGGATAACACACATGAAATTAAGCGACTCGATAACACAAAGTTGGTGTTTATCAGCAAAGGCATTCTGATAGGATTACTAGTAGGCTTTTACGTCAGCATTTTCCGATTATTGATTGAAGAAGCTGTACATTTGGTTGGAAACTTTTATATGTATGCGCGAGTACAGCCGCTTTCTCTTATCCCCTGGACATTATTAATGCTTTTTTTATCCTGGATTGTTTCTAAGCTAATTTGTTCAGAGAAACATATCAAAGGGAGTGGTATTCCTCAAGTCGAAGGAGAACTGCAGGGCGAATTGCAACAAGACTGGTTTTCAGTACTATGGAAAAAATTCTTAGGCGGTACTCTTTCAGTGGGAGCCGGTCTTTTTTTAGGACGTGAAGGCCCTTCGATTCAGTTAGGAGCAATGATTGGCAAAGGATTTGGTGTAAAAACCGGCGCTAGTACTTCTGAGAAGAAAATTTTCATATCCAGCGGTGCTGCTGCTGGACTAGCGGCTGCCTTTAACGCACCAGTTGCTGGTTTACTCTTTGTCATTGAAGAAATCCACCACACCTTTTCGCCCTTAATTTGGTTGACTTCCTTAACTGCTGCTTTGACTGCCAACTTTGTTTCTCTTAATTTTTTCGGACTAAAACCAGTTCTATACCTTAAAAATATTCCACAGCTCCCATTGCGATATTATGGTCATCTGATTCTTTTAGGTATTTTATTAGGACTCTTCGGCTATCTATATCAAAAGACATTGCTTTTATTGCCCAAGTTTTACCAAATAACTCATTTGCCTGAATATCTTTATGGACTAATTCCATTTTTATTGATTGTTCCGATTGGTTTTTTCTTTCCACACTATTTGGGCGGTGGAAATCAGTTGATTTTAGCTTTTAACAATGAACACTTTTCAATTATATTTTTAGTCGGCCTTTTTTTATTGCGTTATGGCTTTTCCATGATTTCTTATGGTGGAAACCTGCCGGGCGGAATCTTTTTGCCGATCTTAACGTTAGGAGCAATACTAGGAGGCCTTTACGGAACCTTCTTAAATAATTATTTTAGTATGGATAGTGTCTATATCAAGTGTTTTGTTGTTTTCGCAATGGCTGCCTATTTTACCGCAATTGGAAAAGCACCACTAACGGCAATTATCCTAGTAACTGAAATGGTAGGTAATATTACACATTTAATGCCCCTAGCAGTATGTTCATTAACTGCCTATATTATGAATGATTTACTAGGTGGTCATCCCATTTATGAGTCTTTGTTAGAAAAATTACTTAAGCAATCATTTACCTCTATTAGTGGGATTAAGACGATTATTGAATATCCCGTAACCATTGAAAGCAAACTGGATGGTATCATGATTCGCGATTTCCAATGGCCTAAGGATATGCTTTTGGTATCCATTCGCAGGGGATCTTCAGAAATGCTGACTCATGGAGACACTGTCATGAAAGCGGGAGATCAGCTAATTATTTTAACCGATGCAAATCGTGCACGATATGTTAAACGAATGATTCGCAAAACTTCTCAACTTATTTGGACTTAAAAATATAGTGCTTATTAAGAAGATTCTTAATAAGCACTATATTTTGTTATTACTTCAATTGTTGTGCTAGCTTTTCATTAATGTAGACCGAAACCTGTCCGTCATTCACTGGAAAAATCCCTTGACCACTCTCATCCAAGACTACCTTGGCTTCATTATTCCCTAACACATCAACAAATGTTTCACCTTGATGTATAGCACTGATTGTCATTTCTTTTTCTCCACCACCAGCATTAGTCATAATAACAGCCATGCCTGAAAAATCTTCTTCAAAATCTCCTGTACAAGTCCAACCGATAATGTTTGCATCGTCGAAATAATCAGCTTGATTACCAAAAGTCATTTGTTTTCTAAGACTCATCATAGTTGTTATAATATTTCCCACAGGCTCGACATTTTCCGAACCATACAAATCGCCCCAAAAAACAACAGGAGTTCCTTCATTGCGTAGGAGTGTCAGGGCATATGCATGTCCTTTAAACCAGCCATCTACCCAAGATTCCAAGCTTTGTCCCTTTTGAGTATCATGGTTGTCTACAAAGGTCACCGACCAGTCTGGACGGGTCTCAATTAATGTACCAGTGAATATTTCTCGCATATCAAAATTCCCCATAGAATTAGCAGCTTGATACAGATTAAAGTGTAGAGGAACATCAAATAAAGATATTAAATTACCTGACGAATCTAAGTATTCATGCAGTTTATCTAATTCATCACTCCAATACTCTCCTACAACAAAAAGTTCCTCCTGCTTTTCTTCTCTTCTATGCAATAGCCAATTAATAAACAAGTCAAAACGAATATGTTTCACAGCGTCCAAGCGATAGCCATCTACATCTGTCAGTGATTGATACCATTTTCCCCACTGGTCTAACTGTTCAACTGTTTCTGGATTTTCCATATCTAGATTGCAGCCCATTAAATAGTCAAAATTGCCGTTCTCATCATCTACGGCTGGTTCCCACCCCTTATTTGCAAAGTTGAAAATGGCATGATCTTTGTTGCGGGCATCGTAATCAACTCCTGAAAAGTTTTGCCAATTCCATTGATATTGATTGTATTTCCCTTCACGTCCAGGAAAAGTAAACTTAGTCCAGGCTTTAATTTCTTTCTCATCTGAAATCGGCTTCGTCCGATCATCAAAACTGTAGGCAATAGCCTGAACCGTTTCTTCTTCATCGGCGCCCATGAAATGATCAAAAACAATATCCGCATAAACCTTCATGTTAAATTTCTTCAACGCTTGAATACTTTGTAAGTATTCTTCTTTTGTTCCATACTTAGTAGGAATTGTATTTTTTTGATCAAATTCTCCTAAATCGTATAGATCGTAAGTGCCATACCCTACATCATTAACTCCCGCTGATCCTTTATAAGCAGGCGGCATCCATACGGCAGTGATTCCTAAATTACTTAATTCCTCAGCTTTCTTCGACAAACGATTCCAATGTTGACTATCAGCAGGCAAATACCATTCAAAACCTTGTAAAATTGTTTCGTTCTTCATACATACACCTCATTTTCTATTTTTATTTTACTAGATAATGACTAAAATACGAATTAAAAGGCCTCTCTTATTGACTTCAAACGTTTTTGAATGTTTTTGACCGTTTATGGTTGAAACATAGAATCTATTATGGTAATATATTTGATGAAGGAGGGTTGAAAATGCTTACAGACGAACGACGTAAGAAAATCATTGAGCTGTTAGATCAATATTCCATTGTTAAATCTCAGGATCTCATTACTATGTTGGATGCTTCCGAATCAACAATACGTAGAGATTTGCAAGACTTAGAAAATGCCGGCTTACTAGAACGAGTACATGGTGGTGCTAGACGCCCTCAATACCTGGAACAGGAACAAGCTATGACGGAAAAATCATTCAAAAACGTTCAACAAAAAAAAGCTATCGCTAAATTAGCAGCAAAATACGTTACAGATGGTGATGTCATTTATTTGGATGCTGGAACTACTACACTGGAAATGATTCCTCTACTTAAAGGAAAAGCAATAACTGCTGTTACAAATTCTGTTGGCTTGGCTGCTCGTTTAGTTGAACACGAGATTAATACCATAGTTTTAGGTGGACGAATCAAATTGACAACGGATGCAGTAATCGGGACTCAAGCGATGGAACAGCTGACTAATTATAGGTTTAATAAAGCCTTTATGGGGATGAACGGTGTTCACGTTGAACATGGTTTTACCACTCCAGATACTGAAGAGGCCTCACTAAAGCGTTTAGCGATGGAACATGCGCATGAAGTATTCATTTTAGTTGATTACAGCAAATTTAACCAAGTTAGTTTTACTCGCGTTGCAAGTTTGGATGCGGCAACAATCCTCACTGACAAATGTCCGTTAAATGTTTATGACAAAATTAAAGAGCTGACAACTATTAAGGAGGCTACTGTATGATTTATACAGTTACATTGAACCCTTCAATTGATTACATTGTTCACGTGAATCAATTAGCAATTGGAGATATTAATCGAATGAATAGTGATTTAAAACTACCTGGCGGTAAAGGAATAAATGTCTCACGCATTTTAAAAAGAATAGATAGTACTTCTACTGCTTTAGGTTTTGTAGGCGGCTTTACTGGGCAATTCATTAAAGATTGGTTGCAAAAAGAAGAAATTAACACTGACTTCACAGCGGTTAAAGATGACACTCGAATCAACATCAAACTAAAAGCGGCCGAAGAAACTGAAATTAATGGATTGGGGCCTACTATCTCTGCAGACGAAATGTGTAATTTGGAACAAAGCTTAGCTAAAATCTCATCAGAAGATGTTGTTGTTTTATCAGGCAGCAAACCAGCCAGTGTCCCTACCGGATTTTATCAAAAATTAATTGAAATTATTCGAGGTAAGGGAGCTACTTTCGTAATTGATACAACAGGTGATGATTTAATGACTGCTTTACCTCAAGAACCTCTATTGGTAAAACCCAATAATCATGAATTGGCTGATTTATATAATACTGCTTTCCAATCTATTGAAGATATCTTTCCTTATGGTCGCAGATTATTACAAGAAGGCGCTCAATATGCTTTAGTCTCTATGGCAGGTGATGGAGCGTTGTTGTTCACTAAAGATGGTATCTACCAATCAAATGTTTTGAAACGCACTGTTAAAAACTCTGTTGGTGCAGGCGATTCAATGATTGCTGGATTCGTTGGTAATTATACTAAAACTCAAGATCCAGTAGAAGCTTTCAAATGGGGTGTCGCTTGCGGTAGTGCAACCACCTTTTCTGACGATTTGGCTACAAAAGAGTTTATTGATGAGCTGTTGCCTGAAGTCAAAATTACAAAGATTAATTAGGAGGAATTATATATGGATATCAAAGATCTATTGATCAAAGAAGCAATGATAATGGACCTGCAAGCTACCGAAAAAAAGGGTGCCATTGATGAAATGGTTCAAAAAATGTATGATGCTGGACGAATTACTGACATCGCAACCTACAAAGAAGGTATTTTAGCTCGTGAAGCTCAGACATCAACTGGACTAGGTGATGGTATTGCGATGCCACATGCAAAAAACAGTGCTGTAAAAGAAGCGACGGTCCTATTTGCTAAGAGCAATAAAGGTGTCGATTACGAATCCTTGGATGGACAACCTACCTATCTATTTTTCATGATTGCAGCTCCAGAAGGCGCAAACGACACTCATCTACAAGCTTTAGCTGCCCTATCACGTTTACTAGTGAACCCTGATTTTGTTGCTCAGCTAAAACAAGCAGCCACTCCTGACCAAGTACAACAATTGTTTGATTCAGCTGAAAAAGCAAAAGAGGAAGAAGAGAAGCAAGAAGCTGCTGAAGAAGAAGTAAAAGACTTCAATCGTAAATACATTGTAGCTGTTACTGCTTGCCCTACTGGCATTGCACACACTTACATGGCGGAAGATGCTTTAAAGAAAAAAGCAAAAGAATTAGGTGTGGATATTAAGGTTGAAACAAACGGTTCTGAAGGAATTAAGCACCGATTAACTGCTGAAGATATTGAACGAGCAGCTGGTGTTATCGTAGCAGCTGACAAAAAAGTAGAAATGAATCGTTTTGATGGTAAAAAATTAATTAATCGTCCAGTTAGTGATGGTATTAGAAAACCAGAAGAACTAATTGAAATGGCTTTAAGCGGAAAAGCGCCTGTTTATCATGGCGATGGTTCAAGTGATAGTGCAGAAGAAACTAGTGATAATGGAACAGTCGGTCAACGTATCTATAAGGACTTAATGAATGGTGTTTCTCATATGCTGCCTTTTGTAATCGGTGGCGGAATTATGATCGCATTATCCTTCATGATCGATCAATTTATGGGTGTACCAAATTCAGAGTTAGCTAATTTAGGTAATTACAATCAAGCTGCTAGCATGTTCAACCAAATTGGTGGAGCTGCATTCGGTTTTATGCTTCCCGTATTAGCCGGGTTTATTGCTTCGAGTATCTCAGATCGACCTGGTTTAATCGCAGGCTTCGCGGCAGGTGCTTTAGCAAATACTGGAGGAGCAGGATTCTTAGGAGCATTAATTGGTGGTTTCTTAGCCGGGTATGTAATTGTCTTATTACGCAAAGTATTTAGTGGTTTGCCAAAATCATTGGATGGAATTAAATCAATTTTATTCTACCCATTCTTTGGATTGATGATTACTGGTTTCTTAATGTTGTTGATTAACATTCCTATGAAAGCTATTAATGATGGCTTAAATGGTTTCTTGACTGGCTTAGGTGGTTCAAATGCCATTCTTTTAGGGGCGTTACTTGGTGGTATGATGGCCATTGATTTAGGAGGACCTATTAACAAAGCGGCTTATGTTTTTGGTACAGCAACCCTGGCTACTACTGTTGCTACTGGCGGTTCCATCGTTATGGCAGCTGTTATGGCAGGTGGTATGGTTCCACCATTGGCTATCTTTGTTGCAACACGTCTTTTCAAAAATAAATTTGAAAAGAGTCAAGTTGATGCAGGTTTAACGAACATTGTCATGGGGCTATCTTTCGTGACTGAAGGGGCCATTCCTTTTGCGGCAGCCGACCCTATTCGTGTAATCCCAAGCTTTGTAGTAGGTTCCGCAGTAGCAGGTGGACTAGTTGGCGCATTTAGCATTAAGCTATTAGCTCCTCATGGCGGTATTTTCGTTGCTTTATTAGTAAGTAATCCAATTATGTATCTAGCCTTTATCATTATCGGAGCAATTATTTCTGGTGTGATCTACGGCTTACTGAAAAAGCCAGTTGAACAATAATTAGTACAAAAAAAGGAATCAGATTTTTTTCTGGTTCCTTTTTGTATACATCATATTCTATTACCTACGTTCATTTTTTCTTACTCTAACCGGCTGCATTTTTGGTTGAACTGTAAAGTAACTAAGTATTTCTGTAAATAACGTAACTAACTTCTTCATTATTTGATCCATAGTGTTCCCCTCCTATCAGGTTTGAAGCATATTAATTTGACTATTTCCAGCAATCTTTCTTTGATCTGCAAAAACAACTGTCAATTGATTTTTTCCTTTTTCCAATGAAAGCTTAATTGTATTATTTTCCTGAGTAAGCTGTCTAACGGTCATATCTTTCAATCTTTCTTTTAATCCATCCACAGGGAAATCCTCAAGCGCATCTTCTGGAATAAAAAATTGTAAAATCGCAGTGTATTCACGATATCGAACATCCGATAAATCCAACTCGATTGCATCCCTTATATAATAATCATACGCAGCTAACCCTTGATCCAATGTCCTTTCAGGGTAGAGAATATGATAATTCATCATCTTCTCTTCTTCATCATCTATCCAAGGAAAGTAAGCTAACGCATTAAGTGCCCCTTTCATACGATGAACTCTATATTGATCATTAATAAAATCGTAAGTTCGAGTAACAAAATATGATGCTTCATTTTTTTCTGCAGGTTGGAACTGTTCATTTTGATATTGAACCGTTTGGATCACCGTGTCTTCAAAAGCAAACTCAATATATGGCTGTTTCAACAAGCCAACACCATTCGTAAAAGAAAGCTGAGGGACTCCTAATTGATCTCTAAACAAACGTTGGAATTTTAAATTCGCCGGTTCCTCCCATTGAAAAGGATTTTTATAGAGCTCAATTGCTACACCATCACCTAATTCTACTACTCGTTCCACTTGTTGAATTTCTAACAGTAACTGCTTTGGAAATAATTGTTTATATGGTTCGCCGAAAAACATTTGCCAACAAGAAGTCAAGCAATGACCTGTATGAAAGACATCATATCCGGGAAAACTATTGCAATCCACCACAGTCTCACCGTTAATCCCTCTCATTTTAGGAAGCGCTTGCGTTTTCTCTGCACTTTCAAAGCTTCTTCGTTTTTCAATCTCGCTAGTGTTATGATATAAGTACTCATCATATGATCGGATATAAGCGAAAAAACCATAGCTTTCTAAGCGATTTTTTAAATAATCACAATAAACAGGTTGCCAATTTTGGTAAGTGGATTCGTTCATCAAACTTTTTTCAAATGCGGTGCTTCCAAGCAGATGAATCGTAGACTCTTCATCACCTTTTTTTACCTGCAGCCATTTATCATCATTCGAAGTTAGATTATCAATTACTTGCTTCATAGTTGATAATTGAAACTTCTGTTTTTCACCATTGATTGACATTTCATCAGGTTGAAGCAACAGGCGCGCCATTACTAACCAATCCGTAACAATTTCTTTTACCACAGCAGCATCTATTTTGTGCAATTGACTTACACTATATAGTTGTCGTTCCCCCATTGCTCTCACTCCCATCCATAATTTAATTATACCGTACTAATGTAAAAATACATAAAAAATTGTTTATCCCTTTTATAAATTTCTAAAATCGTGCTAAACTGTTAGGGTGGAGGTGAGTATGATGGGGCTAAAGTTTGAACGTTCCGATGATTTAGATAAACTATTTGAAGAATTTGCAGTTGACCCTGATAAAAAGAAGGATATCCAGGAAAATAAAGATCTTGAAAAATTTCTTAAACCAAAAGACAAAAAGAAAGACGAGCAATCTTAATTATGCTCGTCTCTTATTTTGTCTTCAATTGCTTGCCAGGCTTCTTCTTTCCCCATCTTTGTTTCTGAAGAGAACATAATAAAATCGTCGTTCGGATCAAAATCTAATGCCTTTTTGATTACACTCACGTGTTTGTTCCATTTCCCACGGGGAATTTTATCTGCTTTAGTCGCAACAAGAATAACCGGGATTTGATAATACTTTAAAAATTCATACATTTGAATATCTTCTTTGCTAGGCTCATGACGCATATCTACCAATGAAACAACTGCCTTTAGTTGTTTTCGAGAGGTAATATAAGTCTCAATCATCTCTCCCCACTTCGCACGTTCCGTTTTAGATACCTTTGCATATCCATACCCTGGGACATCGACAAAGTGTAAACTATTTTCGATTAAATAGAAATTCAGCGTTTGCGTTTTTCCTGGCTTACCTGACGTTCTGGCCAAATTTTTTCGATTGATTAGCGTATTTATAAACGAGGATTTCCCTACATTTGAACGGCCAGCTAAAGCGATTTCTGGAAAATCTGTCTCTGGATACTGTTTAGGAGAAACCGCACTAATAACAATCTCCGCCTGATTAACTTTCACTCTTTTTCCCTCCTTCAAAAAAGAGCCACAATAATTTGCGGCTCACTACTCTTCATTATCCAGCTTTTTTCTCGTCCAAGTATACAATAACTGGTTTACCAGTTCCTTCGACTGAATCCTCTGTCACGATAACTTTTTGAATTGTTTCATCAGAAGGAATATCGAACATAACATCCATCATAATGTCTTCGATAATTGAACGCAACCCGCGAGCTCCCGTGTTACGAGAGATGGCTTTATTGGCAATTGCCTTAAGCGCCCCTTCTTCAAATTCTAATTCAGTTTCATCATAAGAAAGAAGTTTTTGATATTGTTTAACCAGCGCATTCTTTGGTTCTGTTAAAATACGAACTAAATCTTCAGTGGTTAATTTTTCTAACGCAGTAGTTACAGGTAATCGACCAATAAACTCAGGGATTAACCCAAATTTCAATAAATCTTCTGGGATAATTTGCTGCATAACACTGGCATTATCGTCAATCTTCTTATTATTAGTTCCAAAACCAATTGTCTTTTCACCTAAGCGATTTTTAACAATAGTCTCAATACCATCGAAAGCTCCACCAACAATAAAGAGAATATTCGTTGTATCAATTTGTATAAACTCTTGATGTGGGTGCTTACGTCCGCCTTGAGGAGGAACGCTAGCAACAGTACCTTCTAAAATTTTAAGCAATGCTTGCTGTACACCTTCACCAGAAACGTCTCTAGTGATTGAAACATTTTCGCTTTTACGAGTAATTTTATCGATTTCATCAATATAGATAATACCCTTTTCAGCTCGTTCAACATTATAATCTGCTGCCTGTAACAACTTCAACAGAATATTTTCAACGTCTTCCCCAACGTACCCTGCTTCTGTTAAGCTAGTTGCATCAGCAATTGCAAATGGTACATTTAACGTACGTGCTAAGGTTTGAGCTAAGAATGTCTTACCAGATCCAGTAGGTCCAATTAGACAAATGTTACTCTTCTGCAATTCAATTTCGTCTGCTTCTTCAGCTTCAGTATTGACACGCTTGTAATGATTGTATACTGCTACAGACAATGCACGCTTAGCACGGTCTTGACCAATTACATATTCATTCAATACATCTAGGATTTCTTTGGGCTTTGGAACATCAATGAATTCACGTATTGCTTCTTCGTGAAATTCTTCGTCAATAATCTCTTTGCAAAGATCGATACATTCATTACAAATGTATACTCCCGGTCCCGCAACTATCTTTTTAACTTCTTCTTGGGTTTTTCCGCAAAAAGAACAGCGAACTGTATCCCCTGCGCCAGTGCTCTCATACATGGCTTTCACCTCTTGATTCATTTCCTACAAGTGTTTTCACGATTGCAGTCTTTATCTATAATACCATATTCATTGAAAAACACAAAGATAGCAGGCGAATTTAGGTGTTTTTTAAAGAAAAAAGAAGCTCTCAAGGGAGAACTTCTTGTTAGCTTTACTTACCGTACCATGCAAGTCCTTCGTAACGCCAGCCAAGCCTAACTAAATTGTTCTTTTCATTGACATTCATCGTATAGTGATGAGCGCCTGCCTTAGCATTTGGATTGTACAGTCTTAACAGTGTAATGTTTCCACCTGAGTACCACGAAATACCTTCGTAGCGCCAACCCAATTTAACTAAATTCTCTTTTTCAAAGAAATTCAATGTATAATGATGATCGCCAGCATTTGGATTATATAGTCTATAAACTGGAGCACCTGACGTTGGTGCATTCCATCCGATTCCCTCATAACGCCAGCCTTTCGATACCAATATATCTTTCTCGATTCCATTTTGCGTATAAAAGTGCTCAGAGCTATTAGGGTTGTATAGCCTATGCATGGCTACTGAATCAGATTGCGGCGGATTAATAAAGGCACCTGTATAATCAGCAGAAATGTCAAAATTGACATTTATATTTGGAAACCGTAATTGGGAATTCCATTGCCACGCTCCATATTGTGTATACAAATTATTTTGTGACAGATTATAAGGATAGGCAGCAACCCATATATTCTTGTTTCCTAGAGAACCTGCATTAATTCGTCCGCTAGTGATCCAGTTAAGTCCAACATAGTGGCGAACATTTCCAAAACCTAATTGATTCAGTCGTGCAGCAAAAGCCCTTGAATTAGCAGTATGATCACCTTTACCTGCAATCTTTGGTTCTTCGATATCATTGACCATTACTGTTCCTTTGGCTAAGCCCAGAGCATTAGCTGAGGTTGCAAAAAAACTTGCTTCCGCAATCGCTTGGGCATCTGTGATGAACTCACTATAATGATAAGCCGAAACCTTTAGTCCAGCAGCCCGTGCATTATTAATCTGTGACGCTGCAAATGGATTGGTATACCAAGTACCTTGAGTTAATTTAACTACGACTCCTGTTACACCATACTTTTTCATACTTTGATAAGCTTCAACAGAAATAGTACCATTATGCGAAGAAACATCAATAAAACTTTTAGTTGGCGTATTGTTATCAGTTGCTTGTACGACCGGAATTGAAGCTTTTGCTGATCTAAATAGCGAAGGGGCATCAGAACGACCGCTTGGTAAATAAAATGTTCCTTCTTCTGTTGTAATTTCTGACGGATTCACATCTTCTGCTACCTGGTTATTATTGTCTTGAGAAATTTCTTGTTCTGAGGATGTCATTGTATCAGAGTTCTCAGTTACAACTGAACCTTCTTCTGTTGTTGCTTCAGTAGCTTCAATTGTTGACGCATCTTCTAAATTTTCACTAGTACTAGTTACCGTTTGTTCACTAGAAATAGTTTTTACTACTTCTTCAGCAAAAACATTAGACGTTATATTTAGACAAAGGACAGCTAAAAAACTCATCCCTAATAATCGCTTTTTCATTCTTTCTCTCCTTTTTTACTAATTTTTTCTCTTCTTCATTTTATCAAATCCGAAGAAGAATTTGAAGTTATATTATTGAATTTTGTTTTTTTATTTCTCAGCGAAAAGTAGGCAATTATATTAATCAAAACCACCCGTGGTAACGGGTGGTTTGCTCTTCGGCTGAAAGCCTCTTTTACCGGCCTTGGCCTAAAAGGCCTTCTGAAGGGGCTTCCTCCCGCACCACTATTACCCACTGATTCTAAAAGAATCTCGGATTATTTCTTTTTGTTTTTTTCTCCTGTAAACGGATCATATTCTTCAAATAATGTTAACTGATCTGCTGCATAATCATCTTGTAATTGATTACGAATATATTCTGCTATCTTCTCCTTGTTTCGTCCGACTGTATCCACGTAATAGCCACGACACCAAAATTTTCGATTCCCATAACGATATTTTAGATTGGAATGACGATCGAATATCATCAAACTACTTTTTCCTTTCAAGTAACCCATGAATTGAGAAATACTTATTTTGGGCGGGACGCTAACAAGTAGGTGAATGTGGTCTTTACAGGCATTTGCTTCGAGAATTTCTACTCCTTTTCGTTCGCATAATTCTCGAATAATCTCGCCGATGCTTTGTTTGTATTTTCCATAGATAATCTGCCTTCTATACTTTGGGGCAAATACAACGTGGTACTTACATCTCCAACTGGTATGTGATAAACTTTCTTTGTCCTTTTTCATAAGGGTACCTCCTAATTTGTTTGCGATGCGGTCGGGAAACCAGCATCAGTTTAACATTCTAGGAGGTTTTTTCACTACCACGCTGGAAGCTCTCCGGAACCACCTGCATAGCAGGTGGTTTTCAAAGCATACAAAAAAAACTTCACCGCTTAGGAGCGGCGAAGTTCTTAAGAAAAATTATTTTTCAACAGCTGTTCCAGTAACTAGCTCTACAGCTTGTTTCATTTTAATATCATGTTCTAGCATGTCTTCTGTAAGAACACGACGAATTTGATCTTCTGGCATTTGGTACATTTCAGCCAATTGTTTTACTTCGTTTTCCACATCTTCATCTGTAACTTCGATATTTTCAGCTTCAACAATTGCTTCCATTACAAGATTAGTCTTCACACGGCCTTCCGCTTCACCTTCAAATTGTGTATGCAGATCAGCTTCACTAGAGCCTGTTAGTTGATAGTACATTTCTGGTGAAATTCCTTGGCGTTGCATGTTGTTTAAGAATTCATCCATTGAACGGTGTACTTCGTCATGAACCATTACGTGAGGTAGATCAGTGATTTCAGCATTCTCTACTGCTTGTTTGATCGCTGCTTCATCTTTTGCTTCTTTTGCTGCTTGTTCACGTTGTTCAAGTAATTCTTTACGATATTTTTCTTTTAATTCATCTAGCGATTCAACTTCGTCGTCGATGTCTTTAGCAAATTCGTCATCTAGCTCTGGCAATTCTTTGGCCTTCACTTCATGAACTTTCACTTTGAAAACTGCTTCTTTTCCAGCTAAACCATCTGCTTGATATTCTTCAGGGAAAGTAACTGTTACATCAAATTCGTCTCCAGCTTTGTGCCCTGCTACTTGGTCTTCGAAACCAGGAATGAATGAACCTGAACCTAACTCAAGAGAATAATTTTCGCCTTTTCCGCCTTCAAACGCTTCATCATTGATAAAGCCTTCAAAATCGATTACAGCAGTATCGCCAGTTTCAGCAGCTTCCTCTTCTTTGATAACTAACTCTGCTTGAGTTTCTTGATCGCGTTTTAAGCGATTTTCAATATCTTCATCTGTAACTTCTACAGTTTGTTTAGGCACTTCTAAATTTTTATACTCACCTAATTTAACTTCAGGTTTTACTGTAACTTCTGCTTTAATTACCCAATCTTTTCCTTTTTCCATTGTATCAACATCAATTTTTGGTTGAGATACAGGCTCAATGGCAGCTTCTTTAACAGCTGCTTCATAAGCTTCTGGTAATACAATATTTAAAGCATCTTCATACAAAGCTTCTTCACCATACATACGGTTGAATACTTGGCGAGAAATTTTACCTTTACGGAAGCCTGGTACTGTTAAATCTTTCTTCACTTTGTTAAATGCACTCGTCAATCCTTTTTGGATAATCTCTTGCTCGATTGAGAATGTTAATACACCTTCATTGGTGCTTGTTTTTTCAAAAGTTGCTGTCAAGTTTGTTCCCTCCGAATATTAAAATTACTTGCTATTTGCATACTACTAAATAGTACACTACTGTTTGTCAATTGTAAATATAAAGCTATGATTCTATCCGCAACATCACTCATAAAATCTATTCAGTTCCCTCTTTATTTTTCCTCTAACCAATTCAATTTCCTGATCTAGTGGATAGTCTTTGTGAAGGTACTCTGAAAGATAACTGTTCACCCAAAATTTGCTATCTTCATAAAGCTGATGCAGGGGGTACAAAATGGCCATTTCAACTTTTACTTCTTCCCGTAAATTTTCTAGCAATATCGGATCTTGATTTTCAAGGGTTATTTCTAGTTTATCCATAATATTACTTGTTAATACCATGGTGTCAGATGCTCCTATTTCGTTAGGATATAAATGATTGATTTTTCCATCAATAGTTAAAATTGATACTCGTTCTTGCGTACCAACTTTCACCAGCTCTTCAAACAAAAAATTTCGTACTAGTAGAGAAATTCTCGGATCAATTAGTAATTTTTTTGATACATCCAACAAATCAGCTTGAGGTAAATCTTTAATCTTTTGGACTTTTTGCAATTGATAAGCTGCAGAATACTTTGATAATTCAACTAATTCTTGTTTTATTTCCTGTATTAAACTTTGCTGTGTTTGACGATAAAACTTTTCTTGCATTTCCAACAAATTAGTTAGATTTTGTATTTTGTATTTATTCAATTTACCCTGCTTTTTGATCTCCCAAAGCAATTTTCTCGCATTCAAAAAATCCTTTTCCATTAAAAGATTTTGCAGATATAATTCTGCCCGACTTTCTTCTTCTACATAAAAATCAGGTAACTCTTCTATATAAGATAAGCTTTTTGAATAATCAGCTATTTCAAATGTGGTGGTAGCTATCAGCCAATTAACAACGGGATCCTGTTCCAGCTGATAAGCTTTTTCCAATTGCACTACTCCTTCTGCGAGTCGATGCCCTTCTAACGCTTCTTGTCCTTTCTTCAAGTAATACTCATAGTTCTTAGGAAACTCAATATTACTCATAATAACTTAGTACCCCTTTTTGTTCTGCTGCCTTCAGCATATTCAATGTCACAACACTAGTTTCAGAAAACAAATCACCTAAATGTTGTTTATTCGGAGTAAAAACAGCTATTAAGTATCCAAGAGAAAAGACTGTATTTTTCAAAATAAACCGACAAGCACCCTCACGTACCAACACAGTCGACCAGCTTAGGTTTTCTTCACTAAAACAAATCACTCGAATTCCAAAAATCATTTTACCAAGTGTTTGCCCGCTATTTAGCTTAGTCATTAAAATAAAATAAGTTAAATACACAGCTAACGAAAGTATTCCGTAGACTGAAAATAGCTGCCTGCCTTTTTCTAAGCCTAGCAGGTTGAATGGTCCGCCAATTATTATAGCAGTTAGTGCTGAAATACAGAGACTATCCACTAAATAAGCAAAAAAACGAATCCAAAAGCCTGCATAGAAATAGTCTGGATAGCGATGCTTGTTTATTTCTGGTGAATCGTTTTGCATTTCCATATTCTCTTTTTCACTGCCAACCAGTGGCGTTACTGCTGGACGTCCTAATTCTTTATTTGACACCATTATTCACCTCCATAGAGATACATAGCTTTAGGCGATTGTGGTGTTCCAACTTGTTCAATAATACTAGTAATCTGCTGCTCTGAACTCGGTTTTAGGTTCTGAATCTCAGCTAACTGATTTCCAAGCCAGCTATTGATGAAATCAGTATTACCATCAGTATACTCAATTACTTGTGCCTCAAGAAGATCATTGTCCTCCTTTAACGCCTCTAAAGCATCCTCTGGATAACCTATCGCATCAATTAATCCCTTTTCAAGTGCCTGAGCACCATCATAGATTCGTCCATCGGCTAGTTCTCTTACTTGGTCTTCTTTCATATTTCTGCCTTCAGATACTACTTTCACAAAACGATTATAGCTGCTATCGATATAGGCTTGTAACACTTCTCGGTCCTCTTCCGTTTGAGGTCTTGAACTTGAGCCGATATCCTTCAAATCGCCACTTTTTACAGTAGCATCTGTGATTCCCAGTTTTTCCATTAATCCTGAGTAATTGGTATTAGACATGATTACACCAATGGATCCTGTTACTGTATCTTCACTAGCAAAGATTTTTTCAGCATTTGCTGAGACATAATAACCTCCACTAGCTGCCTGGTTTTCCATAGAAACATACACAGGTATTTCTTCTTCGATTTTTTTTAATTCTTTGGTGATTTCAGCAGTTTCATACACAGCTCCACCAGGAGTATTTACTACTAGAAGCACTCCTTGAATACTTGGATCATTTTTTACCACTTCAAGCTGCTTCATAAAAGCTTCGTGGTTGTATCCTGAACTTGAAAAAAGTCCTCCAGAATCTGTATTTAGAATTGTTCCTTCAATAGTTAACTTAGCAATTTTTTGATTACTATTGCCAGATTCAAGAACTACCTCTTGAGGTTCACCATTCCCATAAAGAAGCTCATTTATTTGGCTCATACTGTCTTTAGTTTCTCTGATTTTAGTTATACTTGACGTAATCGCAGAAAATATCAGTAAAAAAAATGCAATTCCAACAGCTGCCCAACGACGTTTATTCATTTATTCCCCTACCTTCTTTTTTTCTTATCAATATAAATTACGAATAATTAATACTTTTTCTGTTGGGCCAGATGCCTTCATTTTTTCAGCCTTCTCAAGTAATGAATAACCTTGAAAAACTTCATGATTTAAAGGATCTTCAATTTGAAATTTTTTTGCTTCCTCGATACTCAACGCATCTGAAGTAATTTCTTGAATACTATCCCATCCCGTATCTAAAAATACCTTTGTATCATCTGTCACCGTTTTCTGCTTTTCGATATCAGCTAAAAACTCTCGTAATTGCCCAACAGTTAAAATCTCTACTTGCTGCATAATCAGCCTCCTTTTTTTCTATATTTTACCTTATTCACTAAAAATATGAAAACTTTGTATTGGTTAATCGATATAATAACTGGACCATTTACCACTTTTCGATTATACCAATTTTCATTTTTTCATCGAGAGGTTGACTTATACTTTGTTTTATATTATATTAATCAGTGTTTCCGTTAGTAATACCAAAAATCAACATTGGATAGACCAATAATGATAGCGCCAGATCTCTATGAGATGACGAGGAAGAAGCTCATCGAAATGTTCGGCGGATGGCTTCAGGGCAACCACACTCTACAGGTAGTTTTAAAGCATTTCTGAGAAGAAAAAACAAAGAAACTATCATGTGGTACGGAAACAGATAATGAAAAGAAAGTAGGAAAAGTCATTATGTGTGGAATTGTAGGAATTGTAGGAAATGAGCAGGCAGCAAGTATTTTATTAAGCGGGTTGGAAAAATTGGAGTATCGAGGCTATGACTCTGCTGGTATTTTTGTTGCGGATGATCAAAATGATTATTTAGTGAAGTCTCAAGGGCGGATTAAAAAGTTAGCAGACAAAATTACTGATGATGTTCATGGGTCGATCGGAATTGGTCATACACGATGGGCTACTCACGGAGAGCCTAGTGAACAAAATGCCCATCCTCATACTTCTGAAACAGGACGATTTGTTTTAGTACACAACGGGGTCATTGAAAACTACGATGAATTGAAAGAAAGTTATCTGTCTGGCGACAAATTTTACGGTGAGACCGATACTGAGATTGCTGTTCATCTAGTGGAATACTTTGTAGAACATGGCTTAGAGACAAAAGAAGCGTTTAGAAAAGCTCTGCAAGAAATTCATGGCTCTTATGCTTTTGGGTTGATTGACAAAGAAAATCGCGATTTAATTTATGTGGCTAAAAACAAAAGTCCCCTACTGGTTGGTTTAGGTGAGGGCTTTAATGTGATTTGCAGTGATGCAATGGCCATGTTGGAGCAAACAAACCAATTTGTTGAAATTAATGATGGTGAAATGGTAATTGTAGCTAAAGATTCTGTACAGATTGAAAATTATGCTGGTGAACAAATTGAGCGTGCTCCTTATGAAGCGAAAATCGATTTATCTGATATGGAAAAAGGAACGTATCCTTACTACATGCTAAAAGAAATTGATGAGCAACCTGCTACAATGCGTCGGATCATCAGTGAATACACTGATGAAAATGGAAATGTTGTTATTGAAAATGATTTGCTAGAAAACTTACTGGATAGTGATAGAATCTATATTATTGCTTGTGGTACCAGCTATCACGCTGGCTTAGCAAGTAAGCAAGTACTTGAAAATCTTGCCCATATTCCAGTTGAAGCTCACTTATCAAGCGAATTTGGGTATAATATGCCGTTACTTTCGGAAAAGCCATTTTTCATTTTCCTAACTCAAAGTGGCGAAACAGCAGATAGCCGTCAAGTATTAGTTAAAACAAACGAGATGGATTATCCTTCACTAACTATCACTAATGTAGCTGGCTCAACACTTTCACGTGAAGCAAGCTACACCATGTTACTACATGCAGGCCCAGAAATTGCAGTGGCCTCTACTAAAGCCTACACGGCACAGATTGCAGCTTTGACTGTACTAGCCAAAGCCGTAGGAGAAGCTAAACAAATTACCGCTGCTCAAGAATTTGATTTAGTAAAAGAATTAGGAATTGCGGCGAATGCAATGGATGCGATGATCAGCGAAAAGGATTTAATCAGCCAATTAGCTATTGATTACCTAAGTACCACTCGTAATGCCTTTTACATTGGACGTAGCGAAGATTACTATGTAGCAATGGAAGTCGCTTTGAAACTTAAAGAGATTTCATATATTCAGGCTGAAGGATTTGCAGCAGGTGAGTTGAAACACGGTACAATCGCTTTAGTAGAAGAAGGTACTCCGGTTATCGGCATAATTACAGATGAAACAACTGCAGCTCATACACGTGGCAATTTGCGTGAAGTAGAGAGTCGCGGTGCACACACATTTGTTATCGTTTCTGAAGAGTTAAGTAAAGATGGAGATCAGATTATTTTACCAATCGTGCATCAATTCTTACGTCCTTTAGTTTCGGTTATCCCAGGACAATTGATTGCCTATTTTGCTACCTTGGAACGTGGATATGACGTTGACAAACCACGCAACTTGGCAAAATCAGTTACAGTAGAATAATAATAGTTATTGTGAAAAGATCAGTTTGCTGGTCTTTTCTTTTTTAGCCCATATAAAAAAAGCTGCATCCCATCAAAAAGCGGGACGCAGCTTTTTTTAATTAATCTAATCCGATTTCTTGACGAACGACAGCAGCAATTTTTTCAACGTAATATTCAACTTTCTCATGCGTAGGAGCTTCAGCCATAATGCGTAATAAAGGTTCTGTTCCAGAAGGTCGTACTAAAATACGCCCTTCTCCCCCCATTTCAGCCTCAGCTTCATCAATAACTGCTTTAATAGCAGGTACTTCCATTGCTCCATACTTATTACTTACTCGAATATTGACTAACTTTTGCGGATAGATAGTCACTTCTCCAGCTAATTCAGATAATTTTTTACCAGTTTGCTTCATAATATTTAATAGCTGGATACCCGTTAACATGCCATCACCTGTAGTGTTGTAATCTAAGAACAGGACATGTCCAGATTGTTCACCACCGAGATTATAGTCATTTTTACGCATCTCCTCTACAACATATCGGTCACCAACCTGAGTAATAACATCTTTGAGACCAATATCCTCAATTGCTTTATGGAATCCAAGATTACTCATCACAGTCGTTACTACTGTATCCTTTTTCAATCGTTTACGTTCTGCTAAATACTTAGCACAAATAAACATAATTTGGTCACCATCAATAATATTGCCTAATTCATCCACCGCAATCACTCGATCTCCGTCACCATCAAAAGCTAGCCCTGCGTCGGCTTTTTTCTCAACAACAAGCTCAGCCAGTTTCTCAGGATGGGTGGAGCCCACACCATCGTTAATATTCAAGCCATTTGGTGAGGTTCCCATAGTATAAAAGTCCGTTTCTAAATCCGCAAACAAACGGTTTACACTAGTAGAAGTAGCACCATTTGCAGCATCAATACACACCGTTATCCCTGATAAATCACCAGGAATTGTTTGAACTAAGAATTGTGAGTATTTCAAAAGTCCCTCGTGGAATTCGTCTAAGGTTCCTAACCCTTCTGCAGATGGCCGAGGTAATGTATCTTCATCAGCTTCCAATAACGCTTCAATTTCCGCCTCTTGGTCATCCACTAATTTGAACCCGTCGCATCCAAAAAATTTAATACCGTTATCTTCTGCAGGATTGTGAGAAGCAGAAATCATTACACCTGCTGAGGCCTTTTGTAATTTCGTTAAGTAAGCTACGCCTGGCGTTGAAATAACCCCTAACTGAAATACCTCAATTCCCACTGAAAGTAATCCCGCAATTAATGCAGACTCCAGCATCTCGCCAGAAATACGTGTATCACGCCCTACTAAAACTCTTGGACGTGTTTCACGTTCTTCGTGTTGACTTAAAACATACCCACCATATCTTCCTAACTTAAAAGCTAATTCTGGTGTTAATTCTTTGTTAGCAATCCCGCGGACGCCATCTGTTCCAAAATATTTACCCATGATTCAAAATTTCCCTTCTTCATCTTCTAATTTGTTGAAGCGATTGTCGATTCACTACTCTCAGATGTTCCTTCAGTAGTAGTTGAAGTATTCTTATTATTTGTACTGCTTGAAGTGGTCTGACTTGTCGTTGTGCTGGATTCTTCAGTACTACTAGAATCAGAACCACGTAAAACAGGCGTAATTCTGGCAGTAGTAGCTACTGGATTAACCTCTATTCCTGTATCAACAGGGATATCAACTTGCCGGCTAACCGGTTCAGTAATGTTTGAAATATTTATAGGCACTTCAATCGTATCAATTCCACTAATTGCCGCGCTGGTACCGCGAATGGTAGCATTTGTTTGATCAAGTTCAATATTATATCGTTGAATGTTTGACGGTACCGTTCCCTCCTGTTTAGGTATTAATGATACTTGCTTACTTAAACGTTCTATTTGAAAAGATACCGTTACTGTTTGTGGATTTGCTTGAATTGGCAAGGCTTCTCCATTAGCGTTAAGTGCTTGAACCTGCGTTCTTACAGTATCTTCCTCACCAACTAGTTGTGAAGCATCTACACTTGCAATCACTTGACTAACTTGTTTCATCGTTTCTTCACCAGTAGTAATTTCAACCGTACCAGGATCAGAGATTAAACTATCCACCTCTAAACCATCCTCTTCAGTCCCATTATTAATGACAGGTGTGACATCAAAAGTTTTTGTTTGCTTTTTCTCAATCGTAACAGAAATGGTTTGGGGTTCTATAGAGGGATAAATAGAACTTTGTAAATTACGAGTTTGTAATTTCACCTCATGCGTACCTGTGCTTAATCCATTAAGATCTGCTACGACGCTGAATGTTCGAGTATCTTCATCTGCTTCTCGATCTAGCTGTATTCGATTAGCACTACTCAATCGTACAGAAACTGTTGTATCAAATCCATGAACAAAATATTCATCTGAGTCATATTCCAAAGTTACAGGCACATTTTGTAAAGCCTCTTGATAAGTTGAATTTGTTGAAAAAAACTGACTGACATTTTGACTGTTAACGTTAAAAAACAGCATCAAACTAAATAACAGAGAAATCAATAAATAAGGCAAATTAGATTTTTTAAACTTTATCATCATCTATTATTTGCCTCCTTTACTGACGCCATCAATAAAGGCTTGCAATAGATTCTTTTTGCCACGATCTTTTTCATCTGAAATCAATTCTCTGCGCATGATTGCCAAGTATTCCTCCTGATTCAAATCATGTAAGAAATCAGTGTTAAAAGTTAGACTAACCCCACCAGTTTCTTCAGAAACGATGATAGTCAGCGCATCACTAACCTCGCTAATACCAACAGCTGCTCGATGGCGAGTTCCAAACTCTTTTGGTATCAGCATACTGTCAGACAAAGGAAGATAGGCTGAGGCTACTGCTAATTTACCATTTTTTACAATCACCGCTCCGTCATGCAACGGTGTGTTAGGGATGAAAATATTGATTAGTAATTCCCCAGTGATATCAGCGTCCAACGGAATACCAGTTTCGATGTATTCATCTAAACCCGTGTTGCGTTGAATAGTAATTAAAGCACCTATTTTCCGTCTAGACATGTATTGGATCGCCTTGTCGAACGCCAAAATCATCTTCTCATCTTCATGCTCTTCTTTTTTAGTGGGTTTAAAAAATGAGCTTCTTCCCAAGTGTTCCAATCCTCTGCGAACCTCTGGTTGAAAGATGACTACACCAGCAATTACACCGTAGGTAATTACTTGATTCATCAACCAAGACAAAGTATGCAGACCCGTGTATTCAGCTAAAATACGAATTCCAATAAATACTGCGACACCCTTAATTAGCTGTACCGCTTTGGTCCCTCGAACTAACTGAAACAACTTATAGATTAGAAACCAGACAACAACAATATCTAGAAGATTCGCGATAATGTCCCAAGTTGAAAGATTCTCAGAAAAGAAGCTCAGCCAATAATCAGAATTAAATAATTCACTTAAACGACTAGGCATAGGCAACCTCTCTTTCTATACAGTTTCTCTACAAGTATACCATAAGAAAACAAAAAACAGATATAGCTTAACTGTTTCATTAAGAAGATAATTATACCTTCTTTTTGTGAATTCATTTTAAATACCTAAAAAAAGAGATTGTTTATTGCTCGCACAACATCCTAATAGACATTAATGTTCAATAATTGGCTAATTTCTCGCTTACATCACCCTACACTTGCAAATACAAAAGAATCCTCAGAACAAGAGCTGTTCTGAGGATTCAAAAAATCACTCTTTATTTTGGCGTTTTTCTGCCCTTGCAGCCCTTCTAGCAACTCGACGTGCCTCTGCCTCTGGATCTGCTTTTCTTTCTGAACGTTCACGCTTTAGTTTTTCTGGATTATCATCCTTAATTCCCTCAATTCTTGCTCGCAATTTTTCTTCTTGACCAGCAATTCTCGCATAATTAAAGAAACGTGTTTTCGCATCTTCTACTGTCTTAGCGTATAAACGTTCAGCAAATTCTGGTTGAATAGACTGAAGCGCGGAAAAACGCACTTGATTTTTCATAAAATCAATCATTTGATTGAAGTTTGGTCGCTTAAAATCTAAAGACATCGGGTTTTTACCTACTTCTTTTGCTAAGGGATTGTAGCGATAGAGTGACCAATAACCTGAATTTACAGCATCCTTTGCTTCCTGAAGACTCTTACCCATACCACCACGTAGACCGTGATTGATACAAGGTGTGTAAGCAATGATCAAAGAAGGTCCCGGGAATTTTTCTGCCTCCTCTAAAGCCTTAATTGTTTGCTTTTGATTTGCCCCAGAAGCGATCTGAGCAACATATACATTTCCATAGGTCATAGCAATCATGCCTAGGTCTTTTTTCGATACATATTTACCGTTAGCTGAGAATTTAGCAATTGCTGAAGCAGGCGTTGCTTTAGAAGTTTGTCCACCAGTATTTGAATAAACTTCATTATCCATTACTAAAATATTTACGTCAGCACCACTGGCTAATACATGATCAATCCCGCCAAAGCCGATATCATAGGCCCAACCATCACCGCCAAAAATCCATTGGCTGGTTTTAACAAATAAATCGTGATCCGCATAAATATTTTCCAAGCGTGCATTATCAGCCTTCTCAGCTTCCAAGGCAGCTTTTAATTTTGCTGCCCGTTGTTGAGTTCCTTCAGAATTGTGTAAATGATTCATCCAGTCTTCCATTAAAGCTTTCAATTCAGTCGAAACCTCTTCAAGAACTTGCGTCATTCTGAAAGCCAGTTCTTGACGACGTGTCTGATTAGCTAGTAACATGCCATAACCAAATTCAGCGTTGTCTTCAAACAGCGAATTAGACCAAGCAGGCCCCTGCCCTTGTGAATTTGTAGTATAAGGACTTACTGGTGCTGCCGCTCCCCAGATAGAAGAACATCCAGTAGCGTTAGCAATCATCATGCGATCCCCATACATTTGTGTTAGCAGCTTAACATAAGGTGTTTCCCCACATCCAGCGCAAGCACTAGAAAATTCCATCAACGGTTGATTAAACTGACTACCTAATACAGTATTTGGTTTAGCAGGATTTTCTTTTTGCTTTAAAGTCATAGCAAAAGCCCAATTTACAGCTTGTTCTTTTTGTTCCTGGTAAGGTTTCATAACCAGCGCCTTGCCTTTAGCAGGACAAGCTTCTACACACAAGCCACACCCAGTACAATCCTCAATAGATACTTGAATTCGATATTTTAACCCGTCAGCGCCACGCATCTCGCGTACAATATATCCTTCAGGTGCCTCTTGCATCTCATCATCATCAGCTAAGAAAGGACGAATCGCCGCATGAGGGCAAACAAAGGAACATTCATTACACATTGTACAACGATCGTTAATCCATTCAGGAACTTCTAAAGCTACTCCTCGTTTCTCATAAGTCGTTGTGCCTACAGGAATTGTACCTGTGGTCATTCCGTTTCTTATCAGCGTTCCCACAGAAAGCCCGTCACCTTCTAAAGCATTTACTGGTTCTAAAATTTCTTCTACATACCGAGGGACATCCTTTAGTCGAGCCTTGACAGGAGGTTCCGCAAGACGCCATTCTGTTGGCACCTCAAAGCGATGCAATAGTTCAACTGTACGATCCATTGCTGCAATATTTTTTTCAACAATTTCAACAGATTTACGGCGATAACTACGATCAGCCTCTTCTTTTAAAATTCCTAAAACTTCATCAAACGGAATGATCCCTGTCAACTTAAAAAAGGCGGTTTGCATAACTGTATTAATTCGCTGCCCCAAGCCAACTTCCATAGCTAATTTTGCCGCGTTGATGGTATAAAACTTAATATCATTTTCAGCAATGTAACGTTTCAAACGTGCGGGAAGCAATTGATTAATTTGTTGATCATTCCAAGTTGTATTTAATAAGAAAGTTCCACCAGGTTTCAGCCCCTTCAACAAATTATAATTGTGAATATAGGCTGGGGTGTGGCAGGCAACAAAATCAGCACTTTCTACTAAATAGGTAGAGCGAATTGGCGTATCCCCAAAACGCAAGTGGGACACAGTCAAGCCCCCGGATTTTTTCGAATCGTAATAAAAATAGCCTTGAACATATTTATCCGTATTGTCACCGATTATTTTAATCGCTGATTTATTAGCTCCCACGGTCCCGTCTGATCCAAATCCCCAGAATTTTGCTTGAAAAGTAGCCGGATTGGTTAAATCGATGACCTCGGATGTATCTAATGATAAGTGAGTAACATCGTCAACAATACCAATTGTAAAACGGGATTTAGCAATAGACTTCGGTTTCAACAACTCATTATAAACAGCTATAATTTGATCTGGAGTCACATCTTTTGAGCCTAATCCATAACGACCACCAATGATCATTGGTCGGTTGTCTGTATCATACATCGCACTTTGTACATCTAATAGCAATGGTTCCCCATCGGCTCCAGGCTCTTTTGAACGATCAAGTACTGCAATACTCTTAACCGACTTTGGTAATTTCTCCAGCAGATTCTCAACTGGAAACGGACGATATAAGTGAATATTTAAAAAGCCAACCTTACGTCCCTGTTTGTTTAAATAATCGACCGTTTGTTCAATCGTCTGAGCTACAGATCCCATCGTGATAATAACTTCCTCTGCATTCTCATCACCATAATAATTTACCAAATCATAGTCTGTTCCTCGCAATTCGTTGACTGCACGCATGTACTTTTGAACAATTGCTGGTAAAACTTGATAGTAAGAATTGACTGTTTCCCTTTGTTGAAAATGAATATCAGAATTCTGATTGGTACCACTGATTGTCGGATGATTTGGATTCATACTTCGCTTGCGAAATTCCGCCAATTTGCTTTGATTAATCAATGGTTTGAGCTCTTCGTACTCAAGTACTTCAATTTTTTGAATTTCGTGACTGGTTCTAAACCCGTCAAAGAAGTTTATAAATGGAACACTTGCTTCGATTGTAGCTAAATGGGCTACTGCTGAAAGGTCCATTACTTCTTGCACGCTGCTTTCTTGAAGCATAGCAAATCCAGTTTGACGTGCAGCCATAACATCGCCGTGGTCCCCAAAAATATTTAAAGCATTTGTGGTAATTGCCCTACTAGCCACATGAAAAACTGTTGGCAGTAATTCTGCTGCAATTTTATACATATTTGGAATCATTAAGAGCAAGCCTTGTGATGCAGTATACGTGGTCGTTAAGGCTCCTGTTTTTAAAGCTCCATGAACAACCCCTGCTGCTCCAGCCTCGGATTGCATTTCAGTTATATTAACAGGTTGTCCAAAGATATTTTTCTTTCCTTGGGATGCCCATTGATCTACAAGCTCAGCCATCGTTGAACTTGGCGTGATTGGATAAATAGCTGCTAGTTCAGTAAATGCATAAGATATGTAAGCTGCAGCTGTATTTCCATCCATTGTTTTCGTTTTTCGCATAGTCTTCCTCCTAAGTGTAACTTTCACAATGGTACTATTATAAACTAAGTCACATTCTTTTTAAATGCTGCTTTTCGTCAAATTAAGTAAAAAAGAATTTATTTATTTTGTATTCTTGGATTTTTCTTGTACACTAGATAAAAAGGAGGGATTACCCCATGGATATCTCAGTAATTAAGCCTGAATTTGTCAATGATTTGAATGGAATTAAAATTGGATCTAACCAAGCGCCTAAAAAAATCATTGAATTCATGAACCTTCGCTGCCCCTTTTGTAAACAGTGGTTTGAAGACTCTCAAGAATTGCTAACCAAAGCAGTGATTGAAGGTAAAGTTCAACGGATTATTAAATTGTTAGATAAGGATAAAGAGAGCTTGCAAAGAGGCAATATCATGCATGAATACATTAGCGATGATTCTGAAAAGGCACTTCAACAAATTCAACAAGTTTATGCCTCTCAAGAGAATTGGAAAGAGCTTAGCTTGGAACAAGTTGCCAATTATGCTGAAAAGACTTTACAGTTAGAACAACAACCTAATCAAAATCTGCAACAAGAAATACGGAATGAAGCAGATCAAGCAAACATCAAGTTTGTTCCGACGATTTTAGTCGATGATTTTATTTTCAATGAATCTGTAACACAAGATGAGTTAAAAGAATACTTATCTTTGTAAGTCAGGCGCAAACCAACAATACTTAATAAAAAAGCGTTGGTGGCTGAGAGCTGTGCTCTTTGCCACTAACGCTTTTACACGCTTTTTCGCTTTAATTCTTCAGCAAAATCATTGATTTTACGAATACGATGATTAATACCTGACTTTGAAATTGCTCCTGATGGAATCATCTCACCTAATTCCTTTAAACTAACCTCTGGATGCTGCATTCGTAACTCAGCTATTTCCTGTAATTTTTCTGGCAGGGATTGCAGGCCGACAGTCGATTCAATAAAACGGATATTTTCAATTTGTTTTGAAGCAGCGTCAATTGTCTTATTCATATTGGCTGTCTCGCAATTAACTAAACGATTTACAGAATTTCGCATGTCCCGAACAATACGAACATCTTCAAATTTTAACATTGAATTAGTTGCACCAATTAAAATCAAAAAATCTGCAATTTTTTCCGCACCTTTTAAATAAGTAATGTATCCATTTCTACGCGCTAAGGTTCTTGCGTTTAAATCAAATTGATTCAAGAGATCACAAATATCTTGGTTATGCTCTTCATAAATGGAAGATATTTCTAAATGATAACGACTTGTTTCAGGATTATTAACTGAGCCAGAAGCGAGAAAAGCTCCTCTCAGATAAGCTCGCACTTTCCCATCTTCAGATTTTAGCTCCTCCGAGATGTGCGATTGAAACATCATTCCATCCATAATATTCAAGTCCAACAAGATACTTTGAGTTTCTTGTTTTAGACGCACAATGTACACATTATTTTTCTTTAGCTTCATTTTTCGACGAACCAGCAATTCGCTGCGTACACCGTAATGCTCCTTCAATAAAGTAAAGAGCCTGCGTGCAATAGCAGCATTTTCCGTTTGCACATTTAATACAAACTGGTGATTACTCAGACTAAGTGAACCATTCATACGAATTAAAGCGGCTAACTCAGCTTTGGCTAATTCTTTTTGTACGGCTAATCCAGTGAGCTCTTTTTTTACTTCTGCCGCAAATGACATCATTCAAGCCCCCTACTAAATTTTTGCACCGAAAACAATTCGAAATAACTCGTCTACTACTTTATCTCCATCATGAAATACACCACCATCGCGTAATTTTAAAAAGTCCGTAGAAACTACGCGGCAGCCTTCTTCTCTTAACCCATTGAAATCGTGGGTTACTTGAACTAAGTATTCATCATAAATTTCCGGATCCATATAATCTTCCGGCACCTTTTCGGTATTTACCAGAACAGTATCAACAAATTTGTCGTTCAAATGTTGATGAAGAACTCTTACATGATCAGCGTCACTAAAATGTTCAGTTTCACCCTTTTGTGTCATGATATTACAAATATAAACAACTTCTGCGCTTGTTGTCCGAACAGCCTCACCAATCTCGCTGATAACCAAGTTAGGCAAAATGCTAGTAAATAAAGATCCAGGACCTAAAACTACCATATCTGCATTTTTTATAGTTTGAACTACCTTTCGAGCAGCATGAACATCCTGATCATTGTCATGCCCTGTTACATAAACCCTTTTAATAATCTTACGATCCAATGCGATTTTCGATTCACCTGCAACAGTCGTACCATCCTCAAATTCCGCATGTAAAACTAAAGGTTTTTCAGATGATGGAAATATGTGTCCATCTACATGCATCATGTGCGACAACAACTGAATTGCTTCATAAGTACTTCCGCGCATTTCAGAGAGTGCCGCAATGATTAAATTACCGATTGTGTGATTTGCAAGAAATTTATCTTCCTTTTTAAATCGATACTGAAAAAGATCCTCATATAATCTCGGCATATCCGATAACGCAGCCAAAACATTTCTTAAATCCCCCGGTGGAGCCATATCAACCGAATTTCTTAGTTCCCCACTGCTTCCACCATCATCAGCTACCGTAACCACAGCTGTAATATCAGCACTTTGATTACGTAAACTCTTCAAGATAACTGGTAAACCTGTCCCTCCGCCGATAACGACAATTTTAGGTTTACGTATCCGGTAAGTCTTCATTCTCATGAACGATTCACCGTCTCTTTCCGTTTATCTTTATCACGGTGTGTAATATTTACTCGGTATTCTAACTCTTTTAAGGCTTTTCCAACCCTTTCACTTAAAGCTACGGAACGATGTTGCCCTCCAGTACATCCAATGGCAATTGTAAGCGAACTTTTTCCTTCCTTAACATATCCTGGCAAAATATTTTTAAGCAAGGTTACGAAATCATTGTAAAACTCATCTGTCTCAGGGAAGGACATCACATAATCGTAAACTTCTTTGTCTAAACCGGTTTTAGGTCGTAATTCTGGAATATAATGTGGGTTAGGTAAAAAACGCACATCCATAACAATATCAGCATCAATTGGCAGACCATATTTAAAACCAAAGGAAAGCATTTCAACATGAAAGCCTAGGTCATCCGTCTGCTTGAATTCATAATTAATTTTTTCTCTCAACTGACGCGGTGTCAAATTGGTTGTATCGATCACTAATGTCGCTCGTGTTTTCAAATCTTCTAAGATTGCCCGCTCTTTGCGAATCCCCTCAGTTACCAATCCATCCATCGCCATCGGATGAGTCCGTCTGGTTTCCTTGTATCGAGAAACCAATTCCTCATCAGAGGCGTCTAAAAACAGCAAACTAGTATCTATGAAACCAGTATTATCAATTTCAACCAACATATTTTGAATTTCTTCAAAAAATGCTCGTGAACGCAAATCCACTACTAATGCAATTTTTGTTACTTTTCCTGATTCGCGAATCAGCTCCCAAAATTTAGGGATTAATCCTGGAGGCATATTATCTACACAAAAATACCCCATATCTTCAAAACTTTGAATAGCCACAGTCTTGCCTGCACCACTCATTCCAGTAATGACCACTAAATGTAAACTATCTGTCATTTGGTGTCACTCCTTTCCATCCTGTACATTGTATCATTCCGGGCGTGTCTTTACTACACATTTAACTATTAAATTACTTTAAAAAGTAAAAACGAAAAAACAGATCTCCTTTATTCAGAAGATCTGCTTTTCAAAGCTAATTCAATTGTTCGATCAGCTAAAATTGATTGAGCATCAATCACAGGATAGGGATTTTCTACAATATTTTCCTGCACTAAGGATAACTCCGTACAGCCTAAAACTACATTTTGGCACTCTAATCCATTATAAGCATCAGTTAAAATTTCCAAATAAAGCTCTGTATTGATGTAGTCATTTTCCTTTACATCTCGATAGATTAGATTATTCACTTTCGTTTGTAGTTCTTTGTTCGGAATTACAGCCTCAAATCCCTGCTTTTCAATTTCAGCTTGATAAATACCTGCTTTTACACTTCCTTCGGTTCCCAAAAAAGCGACTTTTCCTCCATTAGGATTTGTCTGCTTTAATTTTTTTGCAGCCTCTCGCGGCATGTGCAAAACTGGGATTTCGGTAGCTCCCTGAATGATATCAAAAAAGTAATGAGCAGTATTGCAAGTCAATACAATAAAATTGGGCTTTAGCAAATTTTGTTTTTCAATATCATCCAGCAGAAATGGCAGTGGATTTTCAGCATTATGATCTAAGATGTAATCTGTCCTATCGGGAACGGTAGCATGATTGAACAAAATATAATTTAAATAATCCTGATCCTTATGTGCTATAATTCGATGATTAATCAATCGGACAAAGCTTTCTGTTGCCATAGTGCCCATCCCACCTAAAATGCTAAAGAAGTTTTCCAAACTTTACCCTTCTTTCTCTTTAAAGAACATCTCGAACCGTCCTTTGTATTTACTGAACATGTATTTCATCAATATCCAGCGCAGCGGAGACATATCTTTATTATAAAAAACTGTCGTTCCCCACTTATCTTTTTCAATAAGTTGAAGTGCCCGCTGTTTATCTTCATTTTCTCGAGCAAATTTGACGAAGACTTCCTTTGGTACTCCCATCCAAAGCATGGCAGTATCTTCTTGAGCTTTTCCATAAACTGTTTCAGCAAAAGGTATTTCAAAAACACGATCTTCTGTAACAAATTTAGCCAGATTCAATCCGTTCAAAGTAACAAAGAAACTGCTGCGACCTTGACGAAGATTAATTTCAAACAACTTATACTCCCCATCACGAGGATCATACTTCATGTCGAAATTGGCAAATCCGGTATAAGAAATTTTTTCTAAAAATGCTTTTATCGTTTGATAGATCTTTTCGTTGTATTCAGGCATGATTGCTACGTAGTTGCCAATAGCTTCAGGGGAAGGATCTTCTAAAAGCGGATGACCTAGACACATCATTCGAACCTGATGCTGCTGATCAACGTACGCATTCAAAACACGCATATTACTATCGTCACCTGGAATAAAGTCTTGTGCAATCATCTCACTAGTATAGCCTGCTTGATAAATACGAGCCAAAATTGTATCGAATTCTTCCCGCGTATCAAGAATAAACGCTTTTTTACGTCCTTCAAAATCTACAGACAGCCATTCTACACTATTTGCAGGTTTCAGGGCTACAGGAAATGAAAAAGGCAATTCCTGATTCAGCTGTCCATTTTCCAACATGTTTTCTCTAATAATCAACGTTTTAGGATATGGCAATTGATACTCTTCACAGATGTCATAAAAGCTGACCTTGCTAATTAAACGCTCGAGTAGAGCAAAATCAACATAAGGGCAAATAAACCATTCTGATAATTCTTTTTTATGCAAAGAAACTAATTCAGCATAGCCATCACCACAAGCAATCAACAAGTATTTTGTATTAGGATCATTAAATCTTTCTCTTCCTAATTTCCGCATTTCTTCAATAAAAACGGGATCTTTGTCAAATCCTGATATGGTATGGACATTTACTATTTTTGTATATTTAGTAGGAGCCAGCTGTAATCCAGCATAAGCCTCGCTAACTAACCCGTACGCCTCATGAAAAGAACGAGCCATCCCATACACATTAATGTCACTGCCTAATAAAATCGGTACAAATTTTTGCTGTTTATTCATCTACACTACACCTTCTCGTCTTAATCCTTGATTATCATACCATAAAGAAAAATGCAAGCAAAGCTAAGTCTTTGAATTGCATTTTTCTTTATAACTATTTGGCACTTTCTAGTGCTTTTTTCAAGTAATGACCAGTGTAGCTCTCAGGGACTTCAGCAATTTCTTCTGGTGTTCCAGTTGCTAGAATTGTCCCACCACCGTCGCCGCCTTCAGGACCTAAATCAATAACATAATCGGCAGACTTAATTACATCCAAATTATGTTCAATTACCAACACTGTATTGCCTGCATCAACAAAACGCTCTAAAACTTTCAATAAACGAGCGATATCGTCTGTGTGCAAACCAGTGGTCGGTTCATCCAAAATATAAAAATTCTTACCATTTGAATTTTTGTGCAGCTCACTCGCCAGCTTCATCCGCTGAGCTTCCCCACCAGATAAAGTCGTTGCTGGTTGTCCCATTGTTACATATCCTAAACCAACATCCACAATTGTTTGAAGCTTACGATGGATTTTTGGAATATGCTTAAAGAATTCGACTGCATCTTCAACAGTCATCTCCAAAATATCCGCGATATTTTTTCCTTTGTAATGAACTTCTAAGGTTTCAGAATTGTATCGCTTACCATGACAAACTTCACAAGGCACATAAACGTCTGGTAAGAAGTGCATTTCAATTTTTATAATTCCATCTCCACGACAGGCTTCGCAACGCCCACCTTTAACGTTAAAGCTAAAGCGACCCTTTTTATACCCTCGAATCTTTGCTTCATTAGTTTTAGCAAACAAATCACGAATATCATCAAATACGCTAGTATAAGTTGCTGGGTTACTTCTTGGTGTTCGGCCAATTGGACTCTGATCAATATCAACCAGTTTTTCGATACTCTTATAACCGGTAATCTTCTTATATTTCCCTGGTTTGTTAGAATTTCGATTCAACTTTTGAGCCAGCGCTTTTTTCAATATTTGATTAACTAAAGTTGATTTTCCAGAACCAGAAACTCCAGTTACAGCTACAAATTTTCCTAAGGGAAACTCAACATCCAAATTCTTCAGGTTGTTCTCAGCTGCTCCAGTAACCTTTATATTCTTCCCATTGCCCTTACGACGTTCTTTAGGTACTGGAATTTGTCGTTTACCAGACAGGTATTGACCAGTTAAAGACTTTTCATTTTCAGCAACTTCATCAGGTGTTCCTGCTGCAACAATCTCTCCACCTTGATCACCAGCTCCGGGGCCAACATCAATTAGGTAGTCGGCTGCTCGCATAGTATCTTCATCATGCTCAACCACAATTAACGTATTTCCTAAATCACGCATTTTTTGCAAGGACCGAATTAGGCGATCGTTGTCTCGCTGATGCAAACCGATCGAAGGTTCATCTAGAATATACAGTACTCCTGACAAGTTAGAGCCAATCTGCGTTGCCAACCGAATTCGTTGCGCTTCACCACCTGATAACGTTCCAGCAGCACGACTTAGGGTTAAATATTCCAATCCAACATTTTGTAAAAAGGTTAAACGGTCACCAATCTCTTTTAGGATTGGACGAGCAATCATCGTTTCTTGCTCACTTAGATTCAATCCATCAAAAAATTCCAACGCTTGATTAATCGAATCTTCACTAACTTGACCAATGTTGGTTCCATTGACCTGCACCGATAACGCTTGAGGATTCAATCGTAATCCATGACAAGCCTGACATGTCAATTCAGTCATATATAAGCGCATTTGTTCACGGGTAAAATCACTGTTGGTTTCTCGGTAACGACGATCAATATTAGGCAAAATTCCTTCAAAAGGAACTTCTACATCACGGACTCCGCCAAAATCATTTTCATAGTGAAAATGGAAATGTTCACCGTTTGATCCGTGTAAAATAATATCTTGGTGCTCCTTCGGTAAATCCTCAAAGGGAGTATCCATATCAATGCCAAAGCTTGTACAAGCTTGCTCCAGCATCTGTGGATAGTATTGAGAACTAATTGGATTCCAAGGTATGAGCGCTCCTTCTCTAAGCGTCTTAGTCTGATCAGGAATTACTAGCTCTGGATCAACCTCCAATTTCACACCTAATCCATCGCATTCTGGACAGGCTCCAAATGGCGCATTAAAAGAAAAAAGTCGAGGTTCTAGTTCGCCAACTGTAAAACCGCAATATGGGCAAGCATAGTGTTCGCTAAATAGCATCTCTTCTTGGCCGATTACATCAACTAAAGCATAGCCATCTGCTAAACGTAAAGCAGCTTCAAAAGAATCAAACAAACGAGACCGAATTCCCTCTTTCACAACGATCCGGTCAATAATAATCGCAATATCATGCTTTTTATTTTTTTCTAACTCAGGTGCTTCGGATACATCATATACCTCGTCATCAACTCGTATTCTTACATAACCTTCACGCTGAATCATTTCAAAGATTTTTTTATGCTGACCTTTTTTCTTAACCACAACAGGAGCTAATATTTGAATTTTCGTTCGTTCTGGAAGTTCTAAAACCTTATCAACCATTTGCTCTACAGACTGTGAAGTAATTTCGATATGATCGTTAGGACAAATAGGGTGTCCCACGCGAGCATAAAGTAACCGTAGGTAATCATTGATTTCAGTTACCGTCCCCACAGTTGATCGCGGATTTTTACTAGTTGTTTTTTGATCAATTGAAATCGCTGGACTAAGACCATCAATACTATCTACATCCGGCTTATCCATCTGTCCTAAAAATTGACGAGCATAAGCAGAAAGACTCTCTACGTAACGACGTTGTCCTTCCGCATACAACGTATCGAATGCCAATGAACTTTTTCCTGAACCTGATAGTCCCGTGACAACAACCATTTTGTCACGGGGGATCGTGACATCAATATCTTTCAAATTATGGGCTCTAGCACCATGAATCACTATTTTATCGTTTGCCATAATTCTCTCCTTTACAAATGAAATATCATTTTTTATTCTGCTGCTTTTAATTCTAGGATCGTATCTCGCAAAGTGGCAGCTGTTTCGAAGTCAAGTGTTTTTGCAGCTTCTCGCATTTCATCCTCTAATTTTTCAATCATCAAATTACGTTCTTCTTTAGACATCTCATCATAAGAACTAATATCATATGCTCCGACTTCTTCGGCAACTTTGCTGATAGCAATCAAATCGCGAATTTCTTTAATAATTGTTTTTGGAACAATGCCATGATCCTCATTATATTTCTGTTGGATATCACGACGACGAGCTGTCTCATCCATTGCTCGCTGCATTGAATCAGTAATCTTATCGGCATACATAATTACTTTACCTTCAGAATTTCGCGCTGCCCGACCGATTGTCTGTACCAATGAACGTTCGCTTCGCAAGAATCCTTCTTTATCTGCATCTAAAATTGCTACAAGGGAGACTTCTGGAACATCCAAGCCTTCTCGAAGTAGATTAATCCCCACTAAAACATCAAACTTGCCTAAACGTAAATCACGAATGATTTCAGTACGTTCTAGAGTTTTGATATCACTGTGAAGGTATTTGACCTTTATGCCCAATTCTTTGAAGTAATCTGTCAAATCTTCAGACATTTTCTTAGTTAAGGTTGTGACAAACACCCGCTCGTTTCTTTCAGAACGTTCGTTAATTTCACCAACTAGATCATCGATCTGCCCCATAATTGGACGAACTTCAATCACTGGATCCAATAATCCTGTTGGTCGAATAATTTGTTCAACTATAGTATCTGTTTGAGTATCTTCATAAGGACCAGGAGTAGCTGATACATAAACTATTTGATTAACACGCTCTTCAAATTCCTCTAGTCGCAAAGGGCGGTTGTCTAAAGCTGAAGGTAAACGGAACCCATAATCAACCAGCATTTGTTTTCTAGCACGGTCACCATTGTACATTCCACGAACTTGCGGCATTGTAACATGAGATTCATCAATGACCATCAAGAAATCATCTGGAAAGAAATCGATCAGTGTAAATGGTGGTTCACCCTCTTTACGACCATCCATGTGTCGCGAATAGTTTTCAATCCCTGAGGTATACCCCATTTCTCGCAACATTTCAATATCATAGTTTGTACGCTGCTCTAAGCGTTGTGCCTCCAAAAGCTTGTTTTCACTACGCAAAACTGCTAATCGATCCTCTAATTCTTTTTGGATGCCGCTAATAGCTATTTCTAAATTGTGTTCGTTAGTTAAAAAGTGAGTAGCTGGAAAAATAGCAACATGCTCTGTTTCTCCAACAACTTCGCCAGTCAAGGCATCTACTTCGCGAATACGATCAATTTCATCGCCAAAAAATTCTACCCTTAAAGCTCGTTCATCACGGGAAGCTGGAAAAATTTCAACTACATCTCCGCGAACACGAAAGCGTCCTCGCTGAAAGTCAATGTCATTGCGTTCAAACTGTATATCAATTAAATTGCGCAGCAATTGGTTGCGGTCCATCTCCATGCCAACTCGCAAAGAAACCACCTGTTCTTGATATTCCTTAGGAGATCCTAAGCCAAAAATACAAGATACAGATGCTACAACTATAACGTCATTTCGCTCAAGCAAAGCGCTTGTTGCCGAGTGACGAAGTTTGTCTATCTCATCGTTAATACTGGAATCTTTTTCTATATAAGTGTCGCTAGATGGCACATAGGCTTCAGGTTGATAATAATCATAGTAACTTACGAAATATTCAACAGCATTGTTGGGGAAAAACTCTTTAAACTCACCATACAATTGTCCTGCCAATGTTTTGTTGTGGGCGATAATTAACGTAGGTTTGTTTACTTCCTTAATTACGTTAGAAATGGTATACGTCTTACCTGTACCCGTCGCCCCCAAGAGAATTTGTGCTTTTTTTCCATTTACTACTCCTTCTGATAATTGACTAATAGCCGTTGGCTGATCACCAGCTGGTTTATAATTGGAATGAAGGTCAAAAGTATTACCCGTTTCTCTTTCTATCACACAAACGTCCTCCTTTTTCTTCAATACATAGAAGAATTTCTCAGTCACAAATTATAGCACACCGAACATATTTTCGCCATTTTTTCTTCTTTATTTTATAGTGTTCTTACAGTTTCCTTAAAATAAGTCGTGTTAACTTTTGTGACATCTCATGTTAGGATTTTTTTATTTTTTTTGATTCAAATGCTTGAAGCACTTGTTTTCTTTAGCCTGTCTAACATATAATAGATCAATGATAAAACTATAGGAGGTTTGTTATGAAAAAACGAAGACTTTTATCATTCTTAATACTGTTGGTGGCAAGTATTATAACGCTGGGTTTCAGTGAGAAAAGTCATGCCGAGACGACCTACAAGATAGGAACTGACCTAACTTTCGCTCCCTTTGAATTTCAAGATTCGGACGGTAATTACATCGGAATTGATGTTGATTTAATCAATAAAATAGCGGAAGATCAAGGTTTTAAAGTTGATTTGCGTCCTTTAGGTTTTGACAGTTCGATACAAGGTGTTCAGTCTGATCAATTAGACGGAATGATTGCTGGAATGAGTATCACAGATGAACGAAAAAAAACATTTGATTTTTCTGATCCATACTTTGACAGCGGAATTCAAATGGCTGTTCACAAAGATAACAGCGACATCACAAGCTATGATGATTTAAAAGGAAAAACAGTTGCTGCTAAAATTGGGACAGAAAGTGCTACTTTTTTAGAAGAAAATAAAGACAAATATGGTTATAGCATTAAGCAGTACGAAGCAGCTGATGCGTTATATAATGCATTGAGCAACAATAACGTTCAAGCTATCTTTGATGATTATCCAGTTTTAGGTTATGCCGTAAATAATGGGCAGCCTTTCAAAATGATAGGTGATTATGAGGTTGGTAGTTCTTATGGTTTTGCCGTTAAAAAAGGTCAGAACAAAGAATTACTGGACAAATTTAATAAAGGGCTAAAGGACTTAAAAGCTGATGGTACTTATGATGAAATTGTCAGCAAATATATTTCTACTGGCTCAGGTACTATTGCTCCTTCTGGAGAAATGAAAAAAATTGAACCAAAAAAAGATACTTATGTTATTTCCAGTGATTCTGCCTTCGCTCCTTTTGAATACCAAGACAGTGACGGTAAGTATAAAGGTATTGACGTGGATTTGTTAACTCGAGCAGCGGAAATGCAGGGATTTAACCTTCAATTCAAATTTATTGGCTTCTCTTCTGCTATGCAGGCGTTAGAGTCTGGTCAGGCTGACGGTATGATCGCCGGTATGACTATCACGGATGAGCGGAAAGAAAATTACGATTTTTCTAAACCATATTTCAAGAGTGGTATTCAATTAGCGGTTGCAAAAGATAACAATGATATTAAGGCGTATAAAGATCTTGATGGAAAAACAGTGGGTGCTAAGGTTGGTACTGAAAGTGCTGATTTTCTAAAAGCTCACCAAGACGAGTACGGGTATACCATTAAGAACTTTGATGCAGCTGATCAATTATATGATGCTTTAAAAGTGGGTTCTATTGATGCAATGATGGATGATTATCCCGTTATTGGTTATGCAGTGCAACAAGGACAGGACTTGAAAACCCCAATAGAGCGGGAATCTGGTGGAGAATACGGTTTTGCTGTTAAAAAGGGCCAGAATCCAGAGTTACTGGAAATGTTTAATGAAGCGCTGGCAGAGATGCAACGTACCGGTGAATATGACCAGATTCTTAGCACACACATTGGCGATGGCAGCACCTCTGAAAATACCGATAGTGTTGATGAATCAACAATTGGTGGACTGTTAAAAAATAACTATCCTGCTTTATTAGAAGGCCTATGGAAAACTATCGTTCTTGCTTTAGTTTCCTTTGCTCTTGCCTTAGTTTTAGGTGTAATCTTTGGTCTATTCAGAGTATCTCCAGTTAAGGGACTGCGTTTGTTTGCAGGTATTTACATTGATGTAATTCGTGGAATTCCTATGATGGTATTGGCCTTCTTTATTTTCTTTGGCCTTCCAGGTATGACCGGAATTACTATCCCTGACTTTCTTGCTGGTATCATCACCTTAACCTTAAACGCAAGTGCTTATATTGCTGAAATTGTCCGCGGCGGAATCAACGCTGTACCAATTGGACAAATGGAGGCATCACGCAGTTTAGGTTTATCTTACAATAAAACAATGCAAAAAATCATTTTACCGCAAGCAATCAAGATAATGATTCCATCCTTCATCAACCAGTTTGTTATCAGCTTGAAGGATACTACCATTATTTCAGCAATCGGCGTGGTCGAATTGTTGCAAACTGGAAAGATTATTGTGGCCCGTACTACTCAAAGCTCCTATGTCTACTTGATTATTGCAATCATGTATTTAATCTTGATCACGCTGTTGACTAAATTAGCAAATCGCTTAGATAAGAAGGTGAATTAAGATGAGTGAAAAAATTGTTGTTAATCATTTAGTAAAAAAATTCGGCGACAACACCGTTTTGAACGACATTAACGTGACTATAAAAGAAGGTGAAGTTGTTTGCATCATCGGTCCTTCAGGTTCTGGTAAATCTACTTTTTTACGTTGTATGAATCGATTAGAAGAACCCACTGAAGGTCAAATCATTATTGATGGGCAAGATTTAACTGACAAGAACACAGATATCAATTTAGTTCGTCAGCATATTGGAATGGTGTTCCAACACTTTAATCTGTTCCCTCATTTAACTGTATTGGAAAATATTACTTTAGCCCCTTTAGATTTAAAAGGAGAAGCTAAAGAAAAAGCAAATGAACGGGCAATTGAATTGTTAGAACGGGTTGGACTTGCTGAGAAGAAAGATGTTTATCCTGATAGCCTTTCTGGCGGACAGAAACAACGGGTTGCCATTGCTCGAGCTTTAGCAATGAATCCTGACATCATGTTGTTCGATGAACCAACCTCTGCGCTCGATCCTGAGATGGTTGGGGATGTATTGAACGTTATGAAAGATTTAGCACATCAAGGAATGACTATGGTTATTGTTACCCACGAGATGGGCTTTGCCAAAGAAGTGGCCGATCGGGTAATGTTTACTGATGGTGGAAAGATTTTGGAAGATGGTACTCCAGAACAAATCTTTAACAATCCGCATAATCCGCGAACACAAGACTTCTTAAATAAAGTATTGAATATCTGATATTAAAAATGAAGTTGCCTCGCATGCTGAGGCAACTTCATTTTTATCTATACGCTTTTATCGCTTCAATTAATTGAGATTTAGTAACAGTCGCTTTGCTACGAGCAATTCCATCATTTTTGTCAAAAGCTAACTCTACAATATGTTCAATTTCAGCATCATTTAGCTGTATACCTAAATTTTTAATAGTCACTGGTAAAGAAAGTTGTTGGAAAAATCTTTGATATTCATTTAGCTCAGGTCGATTTTCAGACATCAAATGGATAAGTGTAGTTACAGCAATAATTTGCCCGTGACTAGCCTTGATCTCATTACCAAAACGGCTAGTCAAAGCATTGTGTAAAGCATGGGCAATGCTTAACCCTCCCGATTCAAAACCAATACCGCTTAGTAAAGTATTAGCTTCCACCACTGATTCAAACTCTGGAGTCACACGTTTTTCTCTATTCGCCTCAAAGGCAGCCACACCATTAGCTAGTAACACCTCTCGACATTTTTCCGCCAAAACTTGTGCTGCTAAAGTAGGATGACTACCTAAAGTATTGAGTCCTTGATTTTCCCAAACAGTTCGAGCCTCTACAAAAGTTGATAAACCATCTGCGATTCCAGCAGCTAAAAAGTGAACTGGACTATTGACTAAAATAGCAGTATCAACAAAAATGAGATCTGGTCCTTTTGAAAAATAGTTATATTTTTGGAAATAACCATTTTTATCATAGGCAACTGAAATTCGAGAAGCTGGTGCATCTGTTGCTGCAGAAGTTGGCACAACGATACAGGCTTTCTTTTCATGTAATGCAATTGACTTACCTAAATCAATTGCGCGTCCACCACCCAGCGCTAAAACAAATTCAATCTCTTCAGGTACAGCTGGCTGGTCCCCCACATCTACTAACCAAACAGTTAAATGATAGCCATTTTCAGACATACGATAAATCAGATCTTCACCGATCAATTGATAAACAAACATATCTGTAACAATCATCCCTTGCTTGCCATACTGCAACAGCTTATCAAAATGTGAATCTAAAATACTTTCTCCTTGAAGATACATTCCTGGGCTAACAAAAATTCTTTCCATTTCTTCCCCTCACTTTTTAATTTAATCATAGCTTAGTTTTTCAAGGAAGAAAAGAAAAAAAGTGCCGCCTAAGCGACACTTTTCTAAAATTATTGAGCAATTTCAGTTACGATACCTGAACCTACTGTACGCCCACCTTCACGAATAGAGAAAGTAGTTCCTTTTTCTACCGCAATTGGATGAATCAAGTCAACATCAATTGTTACATTATCACCAGGCATTACCATTTCAGTATCAGCTGGTAAAACGATGTTACCTGTCACATCAGTTGTACGGAAGTAGAATTGTGGACGATAGTTGTTAAAGAATGGCGTATGACGGCCACCTTCTTCTTTCGTCAAAACATATACTTCAGCCTTGAATTTTGTATGTGGTGTAATTGATGCAGGTTTAGCAATTACTTGTCCACGCTCGATTTGGTCACGGGTAATCCCACGTAGTAAGACTCCTACGTTGTCTCCAGCTTCGCCATAATCCAAAGTTTTACGGAACATTTCTAGTCCAGTAACAACGGCTTTTTGAGTTTCAGGTTTGATTCCCACGATTTCAATTTCATCACCGACATTTACTTTCCCACGGTCGATACGTCCAGAAGCAACAGTACCACGACCAGTAATTGAGAAGACATCTTCCACAGGCAGTAACAATGGTTTATCTGTGTCACGCTCTGGAGTTGGAATGTATTCATCCACAGTGTCCATTAAGTCCATGATTACTTGTTCTTGTTCAGCATCGCCTTCTAAAGCTTTCAAAGCAGATCCTTTCAAGACAGGAATATCATCGCCTGGAAAACCATATTCAGATAATAATTCGCGTACTTCCATTTCAACTAGATCAATCAATTCTTCATCATCAACCAAATCAACTTTATTCAAAAAGACGATTAAGTGTTTGACACCAACTTGACGTGATAACAAAATATGTTCACGTGTTTGTGGCATAGGACCATCAGTTGCAGAAACAACTAGAATTGCACCATCCATTTGGGCAGCACCGGTGATCATATTTTTAACATAATCCGCGTGTCCTGGCGCATCAATGTGAGCATAGTGGCGTTTTTCAGTTTCATATTCTACGTGAGCGGTATTAATTGTAATCCCACGTTCACGTTCTTCAGGTGCAGCATCGATACTTGCATAGTCCTGAGGGTTTGCAAGACCTTTTTTGCCTAGTACCGTTGTGATTGCTGCCGTTAATGTTGTTTTCCCATGGTCAACGTGTCCAATGGTACCAATATTAACGTGTGGTTTACTTCTATCATAATGTTCTTTTCCCATAATAATACAAACCTCCTAGATGAATTGAGCTCTTATGAACTCACGGCTCCATTATAAAGCTTTTCGCAAAAAATTGAAAAGATTTACACTTTTTACTAATTGTAAGTAACCGTGAACATATCATACATCAAAATTGGTCAAAGTCAAAATAATTTGTCTCGCATTTTCAATAGACGAATATGCGAGACTAAGGGATAATAGTAAATAAAATAGAGGTGTACTATGAGCATTAATGAAATTATTCAATACTTAAATGACCATTCATCGGATAAATACAAAAAGAATATCATCAAATTAGGCATACCAGCTGCCAACACAATTGGTGTAGCAACTCCAGAGCTAAGGAAATTTGCACGACAGTTGCCTAAAGAGAAGGAGTTTCTTTTACAATTGTGGGAAACTGGCTATCACGAATGCAAAATATTAACTGTTCTTTCTTTGAAACCAAAAGATTGTACAAAAAAAGACATTATTGCTTTAATAGGTGGGGTACAGTCCTGGGATCTTTGTGATCTTCTATGTAAATCAATTCTTATCAAACTAAACTATGATGCATTTATTCGTGAATGGATTACTTCGGAGGAGCTTTTTAAAAAACGAGCTGCCTTTACCTTGATTGCTAGTACCTCAACCCATGCTGATTTATCTTTAAGTGAGACCGAAAACTACCTGCAGCTGATTAAACTTTATGCAGAAGATGATCGTTTATTAGTGAAGAAGGCCGTTTCCTGGTCCTTACGGGAACTAGGAAAAAAAGATCTAACAAGTAAAGAGCTGGCAATTGAAACGGCTAGGGATTTATTGGCTGAGGATTCAAAAGCTAAACAATGGATAGCTAAGGACGCCTTGAAAGAATTAGAAACCTTAGTCAAAGCAGAAGGCCGTTCTCGATTAATTTCTAACAAATCAAAAATGGGTAAACAAACCACGCAATCAGCAGAGTTTTAATAGGAGGAAAATACAATGAACTCTTTTGAGAAAGAATTTCAACAAATTCCAGCTGAAATAAAACAAGCTTGGAGTTCCAGCTTTGTCTTCGTTAAGGATAGCGATAAATTCTGGCATTTTCCGGCAAGACAATGGTCAGATGAACAAATTAAGGAATACTTTTTAAATCGCTACCAATCGGAAAGCCACTTTGTTACTCATCTGAATCATCGGGTAAAGCAGCTAATTGTAGTAGACCATCCAGAATTACTTGTCATCGTTCCATTATAAGCAGAGAGGAATCTTTTTATGCCTTTGTTAGAATTAAAGAACATTAGTTATGAGAACAATCAGCAATTGATTATCAATCACCTTAGTTTAGATGTAGCAGCCAATGATTTTTTGACCATATCCGGACCGTCCGGTGGAGGAAAAAGCACTCTCTTGCGGTTGATTGCTTCTTTGGCTACGCCTACTTCTGGGGAAATTGTTTTTAATGGCAAAAACCAAACGGAGTATTCCTATACGGAGTATCGAAGAGAAGTTTCTTATTGCTTCCAACAACCCACCCTCTTTGGTAATAGTGTCCGTGATAATCTTGTCTTTCCTTATCAATTAAGGGAACAGAAACCCGACGAAAAAGTAATTCTTGAGCATTTACGAATGGTTGATTTGCCAAGTGTTTACCTTGATAAACCCATCACCCAATTATCAGGTGGTGAGCGTCAACGCGTCGCCCTTATTCGCAACATTCTATTTTTGCCAAAAATTTTATTATTAGATGAAGTAACTGTCGGATTAGATGAAAAGAACAAAGAGATTATCCAGCAACTGATTACGCACATTCATCAAAAACAGGTAACAATTCTTCAGGTTACGCATGATGAGGCTGAAATAAAGTCAGCCAGTTCTATTAAATGGATCAAAGGAGGACGCTTAAGCAATGAATCTATCGGTCAATAATTTGTCTTTAGTGCTTTCTTTTGGTCTAGTGCTGATTGCTGTAGCGATCAGCTATAAAGAAAAGCTAGATTTGTCAAAAGATATTTTCTACAGTATTTTTCGAGCAGTTATTCAATTAGTAATTGTCGGTTATGTCTTAAAATACATTTTTCAAGTAAACAACAATTTTTTAACTACTGCTATGAGTCTGTTTATTGTCTTTAATGCTGCTTGGAACGCGCATAAACGTAATCCAAGTCAATACAAGAAATATATTCATTCGTTACTGGCGATTTTAATCAGTACCTATGTTACATTAGGTGTTTTAGTTTTATCTGGAGCGATTCAATTTATTCCTTCACAAATTGTGCCCATCACTGGTATGATCGCCAGCAATTCAATGGTAGCCATCGGTTTGTGTTACCGTAATTTGAATACTCAATTTCACGATCAGCGTCAACAGGTTTTAGAAAAGCTGGCTTTAGGTGCTTCCGTTAAACTGGCAGCCAAACCCATTCTTCAATACAGTATCAAAACAGCAATGCAGCCAACAGTTGATTCTGCTAAGACTGTCGGACTAGTAAGTTTACCCGGCATGATGTCGGGTTTGATATTTGCTGGATTGGACCCAGTCCATGCTATCAAATATCAAATCATGGTTACTTTTATGCTGCTTTCTGCTACCAGCTTAGGTTCTATCATTGGCGGATACAATGCTTATAAAAACTATTTTAACGAACATCACCAGTTAGTCGATTAACAAATTCTAGAACTAGATAAAATGGCCAAGACAAAAAAAGGGTTACGATCATTTTTTTACGATCGCACCCTTTTTTTTTAAACTAATAAACCATACAATGTTTGATTCTCACTTAAATCAATATAATTCGGATCAAATTGCTTGAGGTTTTCCAACAATGCTGGCAAATCCTCTTTGCGCTTTAGTAAAATCCCTAACATAACCGGTCCAGATCCACGATTAATTTTTTTCGTGTATTCAAACCGAGTAATGTCATCATCCGGGCCTAATACCTCAGTCACAAATTCCTTCAATGCACCTGGACGCTGTGGAAAGCTCACTACAAAATAATGCTTCAATCCTTCATACATCAATGAACGTTCTTCAATTTCGGCCATCCGATTTATGTCGTTATTGCCGCCGCTAATAATGCAAATAACTGTTTTCCCCTTGATTTCATCTTTCAATGGTTCCAAGGCAGCCACACTTAAAGCACCCGCCGGTTCAGCAACAATTGCCTGCTTACCATACATTTCTAAAATTGTCGAACACACTAATCCTTCTTCAACAGTGATTAATCCATCTACGTACTGGCTAGCATGGGAATAAGTTATTTCCCCGACTTTTTTAACTGCTGCACCATCGACGAATTTATCAATTTCGTCTAGTTCAATTGGTCCTTCATTATCAAAGGCCGCTTGCATAGAGGGTGCACCTGCCGGCTCTACACCAATAACTTTAGTAGTTGGTGATGTATTTTTTACATAAGAAGAGACTCCACTGATTAATCCCCCACCACCAATTGCAGCTAGGACATAATCTGGCTTGAATCCTTCCCGCTCAGCATCGGTCATCATTTCCAACGCCAAGGTTCCTTGACCAGCAATGATATTGGGATCATTGAAAGGATCAATAAAGGTCATTCCATTTTCTTCACAGTACTTGCGCGCAGCTGCCGCAGAAGCATCAAACGTATCACCAACTAAGAATATCTCAGCATTATTGCCGCCAAAAAACTGGACCTGGGACACTTTTTGCTGCGGGGTTGTACTCGGCATAAAAATAGCTGCCTGTGTATTCAACTCCTGGCAAGTATAAGCGACTCCTTGTGCATGATTGCCTGCACTGGCACAGACTACGCCTTTTTGTAATTGAGCCTTTGATAGTTTTTTTATTGCATAGTAAGCCCCTCGAAGTTTAAACGAGCGAACCTTTTGCAAGTCTTCTCGTTTAAACAACACATTGGCTTGATACTTTTCCGACAAATAACGATCATATTGGAGCGGGGTGTGTGTGACTGAGTTCTTTAATAATTGATAAGCAGTCCGCACATCACTATCTTTGACGATTTGCATCTTCCACACTCCTCATTTAATTAGTCTTTGCGAGACACGAATGGCATCATCTTACGTAATTCAGCGCCCACTTGTTCAATTTGATGTCCAGCACTTTCTTCACGCATTTTCTTGAATTCAGGGAAGCCTTTTTTGTTGTCTTCAATAAATCCGTTAGCGAAGTTGCCGTTTTGAATATCAGTTAAGACTTCCTTCATGTTTGCTTTTGCTTGCTCAGTGATTACGCGAGGTCCTGATACATAATCGCCGTATTCAGCTGTATTAGAAATTGAATCGCGCATTTTACCAAAGCCACCTTCATAAATCAAATCGATGATCAGCTTCATTTCATGACACACTTCAAAGTAAGCCAATTCTGGCTGGTAGCCAGCTTCAACTAATGTCTCAAAGCCTGCTTCGATCATGCTTGTCAAACCACCGCATAGAACTGCTTGTTCACCGAACAAATCAGTTTCAGTTTCTTCTTTGAAGGTTGTTTCCAAAACACCTACTCTTGTTGCACCGATGCCTTTAGCATAAGACAAAGCAACTTCACGAGCAGTTCCTGTTGCATCTTGGTAAACAGCAAACAATGCTGGAACAGCGAAACCTTCAGTAAAGGTACGACGAACTAAATGTCCCGGTCCTTTAGGTGCTACTAAGAATACGTCTACGTCTTTTGGTGGTTCAATTACATCAAAATGGATATTAAATCCATGAGCGAAAGCTAAGGCATTGCCCGCTTCTAAGTTCGATTTGATTTCATTTTCGTACAAAGCACCTTGGATTTCATCCGGTGCCAAAATCATGACTAATTCAGCTTTTTTAGTTGCTTCACCCACTGGTAATACTTCAAAACCATCTTCACGGGCAGCATCGGCAGATTTCCCTTCACGAGCACCAATGATAACTTCATGGCCTGTATCACGTAAATTTTGAGCATGGGCATGGCCTTGAGATCCATAACCAATAATTGTAATTGTTTTTCCTTCTAGTACATCTTTTTCTACTGCATCATCATAATAAACTTTAACCATAAATTTATTCTCCTCCGTTTTTCAACTATCTATTAAAAGCAAAATTTGCGATTAACCTCTGGTAAATCCGGTAACACCGGTACGAGCCATTTGTTTGATTCCATATGGCTTTAGCACATCAATACAGGCATTAACTTTATCCGTTGATCCGGCAACCTGCACAACAATTGATTTTAGTGAAACATCAACGATATCCGCCCGAAAAGGGTCAATCATTGCTTGAATCTCTGAACGAATCGGCGCAGGCGCGTTTACCTTCACTAGCGCCAGCTCTCGTTCTAAATGAGGCTCATCGGTAATATCCGAAACCTTGATTACCGCAATTTGTTTGTTTAACTGCTTCGTTACTTGTTCCACCTCGGCCAGCGTATCGGCTTGGATAATCATTGTCAGCCGAGAAATCCCCTCGACTTCGGTTGTTCCAACAGAAATATTTTCAATATTTACCTGTCTGCGATTTAAGATACTTGTAATTCGACTAAGTGTTCCTGATTGGTTATGGACCTTCGCTGTTATCATTCGTCGCATCCTAATCCACCCCCAGCATCTTATCATTTGGTTGTCCGGCAGGAATCATCGGCAGTACATGCTCCCGATTATCTACCACAACTTCTATCAGCATAGGACCTTTAGCTGCAAATGCCTCCCGCAGCTGCTGATCCAAACTTGCAGGATCTGTAATTTTAACGCCTTTAATGCCATAAGCTTCCGCCAACTTCATAAAGTCCGGCTGTACATCTAACACAGACTGTGAGCGGCGTTCATTAAAGAAACGCTCCTGCCACTGACGAACCATGCCCAATGAGTGATTGTTCATTAAAACAAATTTGATATCCAGATTGTAAATATTTAAAATTGCCAATTCCTGATTGGTCATCTGGAAACCGCCATCTCCTACAAAAACAACTACAGAACGGTCTTTTTCACCAAATTTTGCACCAATCCCAGCTGGAATCCCATATCCCATCGTTCCTAATCCACCACTAGTAATTAGCTGGTTAGGGAAACTAAAGGGATAAAATTGCGCAGCCCACATCTGATGCTGTCCAACATCCGTTACCACGTAGGAATTTCCTTCAGTGATATCCGCCACAATTTCAATTACTTTTTGCGGCTTAATCACCTCATCGCTATCTTTATATTGGAATGGATAATTTTCTTTACGCTCCTGACAAAGCTTCAACCACTCACTGCATTCTGGTTTTTCTACTTGCTTTTCCAGCATTTGCTGCAGGGCAATTTTCGCATCAGCAACAATTGGAATATCAGTAGGAATAATTTTGCCAATTTCTACTGGATCAATATCGATATGAGCAATCACAGCATCTTTCGCAAAGGCATCAGGATTACAGGCTAAACGATCATCGAAACGACAGCCAATGCTTAGTAAGAAGTCTGCTTCCATCATAGCCATATTGGCTCCATAGGTTCCGTGCATCCCGCCCATTCCCAAAAATAGTTCGTGGTTGTCTGGGAAAACACCTAAGCCTAGCAAGGTAGACACCACTGGTACTTCATAACGTTTAATCAGTTCGCGCAGCTCTTCACTACCTCCAGCTGCTGCAACACCCCCACCTACCAGTATAACTGGTTTATGAGCCTTTGAGAGCTGTTTCATTAACCGATCAATCTGTATTTTTGATGGAATGGTATTTGGCTGATAACTTTCTAAATGAACTACGTTGTCACATTCAGCATAAGCTTCTAGTACAGTCATGTCCTTTGGCAAATCAATTACAACAGGTCCCTTTCTGCCAGTGGTAGCTATATGAAAAGCCTCGTGAACAATTTTAGGCAGCTCTTCAATGTCGCGAACCTGGTAATTGTTTTTTGTTATCGGTAAGGTAATTCCTAGAACATCCGCTTCCTGAAAAGCATCTTTCCCAATCCCAGGTGTGGTTACTTGACCGGTAATTACTACTAAAGGGACAGAATCGCTCATCGCATCTGCAATCCCAGTCACCGCATTTGTAGCTCCCGGCCCGCTAGTTACAATAACAACTCCTGGTTTTCCTGTAGCTTTAGCATAGCCTTCAGCAGCATGGACAGCCCCTTGCTCATGACGGGTCAAAATATTCGGGATCGTTGTTTCATCATAAAGAGCATCATATAAAGGCAGAACTGAGCCTCCAGGGTAACCAAAAATGATTTCTACGCCCTGTTTATGCAAGCAATCTAAGAGCAAATGAGCCCCTGACATTTTTTGCCGTTTTTGTGCTTGAGTCTTTACTTTTTCCATAGCGATTCCTCCTATTCTTCTGGCAGCTTCATAATTCCACCGGTATGTGCTGAAGTGACAAGTGCTGAGTATCGAGCTAGCCAACCTTTCTTCACTTTCGGTGTAAATTTTGGTAGCTGATCTTTGCGTTTCATCATTTCTTCTTCAGAAATATCAGCATTTAAAGTCCGATTAGTTAAATCAATCGTAATAGTATCACCATCTTGTACCAAGGCTAAAGGACCACCTGCTGCCGCTTCTGGAGAAACATGTCCCACAGCAATTCCCCGAGTTGCTCCTGAGAAACGCCCATCCGTGATTAAAGCAACGTCTTTTCCTAAGCCGCGTCCAACAATACTAGAGGTTGGGGCCAACATTTCCGGCATTCCCGGTCCACCTTTTGGCCCTTCATAACGAATAACCACCACATGACCTTTGCCTACGGTATGATTATCAATAGCTTCGACTGCTTCATCATGTGAGCTGAAGCAAATAGCTTTACCTTTGAAGACCTTGATACTTGGGTCTACACCACCAACTTTAATGACACTTCCCTCAGGAGCAATATTTCCATAAAGAATCGACAAACCACCAACTGGGCTGTAAGGATTCTCCTTGGGATGGATCACTTCTTCATTTTTAATGGTCCAATCCTTAACGCTTTCTCTTAGGGTCTTGCCGGTCACAGTAATTCGATCTGGATGAATAGCTCCGTCAATTGATACTAGCTCATTGATAATTGCTGGAACACCACCGGCTTCATGTACATCGTGCATCGAATACGCTGAAGATGGGGCAATTTTTGATAAATAAGGTACTCGTTTAGCAATTTCGTTGATCTCTTCTTGGTTGTAATCAATTTCTGCCTCATTTGCAATGGCTAATGTATGCAAGACTGTGTTTGTTGAGCCCCCCATTGCCATATCTAAAGCGAAGGCATCGTCAATTGCTTCCTTCGTTACGATGTCCCGCGGCTTAATCTGCTTCTTCACTAAGTCCATTAGTTGAACTGCTGATTTCTTCACTAATTCTCGACGCTCATCAGATACAGCTAAAATCGTTCCATTCCCTGGAAGAGCCAAACCAAGCATTTCCAATAAACAGTTCATTGAGTTAGCAGTAAACATTCCAGCGCAAGATCCACAGGTAGGACAAGCATTTTGTTCCATAAAGTTAAAATCGGCTTCAGACATTTGCCCTTCTTTAAAAGCTCCAACAGCTTCGAACATGGAAGATAATGTCGTTTGGTGACCAGTAGGATCAATCCCTGCTTTCATTGGTCCGCCTGAGCAGAAGATTGCAGGAACATTGGTACGCATAGCGGCCATAATCATTCCTGGCGTGATTTTGTCACAATTTGGAATATAAAATACCCCATCAAACCAATGAGCATTGATAACCGTTTCTGCTGCATCAGCGATCAATTCGCGACTCGGTAGTGAGTAACGCATTCCTATATGGCCCATAGCAATACCATCGTCAACACCGATCGTATTAAACTCAAAAGGGATACCTCCAGCTTCACGAATGGCCTCTTTGGCAACATCCGCTAATTCTCTTAAATGAACATGTCCTGGGACAATATCAATATATGAATTACAAATTGCAATAAAAGGTTTGTTCATGTCCTCAATATTTTTTACTTGTCCGGTTGCATAAAGCAAACTACGGGCGGGTGCTGCATCAATTCCTTTTTTAATCTGATCGCTTCTCATTCGTTTCATCTCCCTATTCCATTTAAAAAAGCATCCCAACAACAAAGTGGGATGCTTTTGCAAGAATCCCATTCCTTAACGCAAATAGGACTCAAACATTCGGATAAACATTCCTCCGGTGTTCTAAGTCCTGTACTCAATAATTAATAAGACGATTTGGTTCATTTGAGTGTATTTACGCATGTGAACGGCTCCTTGTCTTCATTTTAGTCTAATGGTTTTCTCATTAATTTCATTAACTATAACGCGAACAAAATTAAAAGTCAATGAGTTTTCAGAATATTTTTTATACTTGCGTAAAATCGTTTGCCTTCTTTCATTTAGCCAGCAATACTGCTTCTTTTATTGGAGCTATTTTATTCCTTTGTACAAAAGAAAAAGTCCGACAAAATTGTCGAACTGTTTTCTTAAGCTGGTGCAAATTGGCTATTATAAAGGTTAGCGTAAAAGTCACCCTTTTCCATCAAGCTTCGGTGGCTGCCCTGCTCAATGATAGAGCCGTTTTTCATGACCAAGATCAAATCTGCATTTTTAATGGTAGATAAACGGTGAGCGATCACAAAACTAGTCCGCTCACTAGTCAAACGATCCATTGCTTGCTGGATCATTTCCTCTGTCCGGGTATCCACACTGGAAGTAGCCTCATCCAAAATAAGAATCTGTGGATCCGCTAAAATTGCGCGAGCAATTGTCAACAGTTGCTGCTGTCCTTGAGAAATTTGTCCATCCTCAGAGGAGATAATGGTGTCATAACCATTCGGTAGCGTGCGAATAAAGTGGTGACACTGAGCAGCCTTTGCCGCCTGAATCACTTCTTGGCGCGTAGCATCAGGTTTGCCATAAGCAATGTTATCCGCAACAGATCCTTCAAACATCCACGTATCCTGTAAAACCATCCCGAACTTGCGGCGAATCGCAGCACGTGAGAGATGCTTAACGTTTTTGCCATCAATTTCAATTTTTCCACCATTTAAGTCATAGAACCGCATCAACAAATTAATCATTGTCGTTTTTCCAGCACCCGTTGGTCCAACAATCGCTACCATTTGCTTCGGTTTCACTTTAAAATTGACATCTTCCATCAGTAAATGATCTGACTGATAGCCAAAAGCAACGTGTTTAAAGGCTACTTCACCACGAACTTTTTCAGGCACAGACAAAGACAAAGGCTCTTCACTTTCCTCCTCCTGATCCAAAATCTCAAAAATTCGCTCTAAGGCAGCAAAAGCACTTTGCAAGCTGTTAATTACATAAGAAACTTGAGTAATCGGTTCAGAAACTTGATTTACATACTGCAGATAGGCCTGAATCAAACCAATAGATAGCTGACCATTGATTACCATAATCCCACCCACAACGGCACTAGTAACAAATCCCAATTGATTTACCAGTCGGATCAGCGGATTAATAGCGAAGCTGACAAACTGGGCCTTTTTGAAGGCTTGGAATTGTGCCTCGTTTAATTCATCCAACTCCTTAAGCGTTTCTTTTTGCCGATTGTATGCTTTAATGACTAGATTACCTGAATAATTCTCTTCTGCTTTAGTACCAACTGCACCTAAAGCAACCTGATTTTGCGAAAAATATTCCTGGTTTTTGTTGGCTAGATAATTAGTCAAGCACATACTAATCAGTAAAATGATCACAATTCCAACGGTCAGCAATGGACTCAAATAAACCATTAAACCTATACCGATGATGATAGAAAGAACCGCAGAGATCAACTGCATCAAGCCCACTTGCAGCACTTCAGATACTTTATCTAAATCCAGAGTAGCTCTAGTTAGGATATCACCAGTCTTATATTGATCAAAAAAGTTCATTGGCAGTCGATTCAGTTTTTCAGTTAGGGCTCTTCTTAGACGCAAAGTTAAGGTTTCTGCCACACTGGCCATCGTATATTCTTGCAACAAGGAAAACAATGAAACACCGATCCAGGTTGAAAATAAAAATAAAACAGGATGGGTCAAGGCTGCCATTAAACTGTTTAAAGAAAACTGGTCGTTCTGGAATAAAGCGATAATCGCATCTAAACCCCAACCTAGGATCAAAGGAGTTATCGCCATTAAAGCTGCAAAACAAATCGCGGAAGTAATAATAATCAAAAAACGTCCTTTTTGAAGTGCCAATAGTTTAAACAAGCGTAGCCCGGTCTTTTTCATATCTTTTGGCATTTCTGTATCGACAGTTTCATCAACTTGCTTCATGCTCATGCTTTTTCTCCTCCATTCCTTGAGATTTTGCGAACTCCAGATAAACCTGGCAGCTGCTCAATAATTCCTGATGTGTTCCTTTTCCTACAATTTTTCCTTCTTCTAATACAATAATTTGATCAGCATCTTTAATAGTAGAAAGACGTTGTGCAACAATTACCACCGCAGCATCCTTTAAATATGTCTTCAGTGCATACCGTAATTTGGCATCCGTCTGATAATCCAATGCTGAAAAGCTGTCGTCAAAGAAATACAAGTCGGCTGGTTTAATCAAAGCACGTGCAATACTTAGACGCTGCTTTTGACCACCAGAAAAATTGTTGCCCTTTTGAGCGACAAAGGCTTGATATTGTCCTTCTAGCCCATTAATAAATTCTTCTGCCTGAGCAATTTTGGCTACCTGCTGCATTTCTTCCTTTGTTGCTTCGGGATTGCCAAAAAGAAAGTTTTCCTCAATTGTCCCACTAAATAAAAAAGCTTTTTGCGGCACATAACTGATTCGATCTCTTAACGCATGCTGCGAAACATCTTTAATCGACTCACCTAAAAAACGAATCTCCCCTTTTGAAGTATCTCTAAAACGCAGCAATGCCTTGGCAATCGTGCTTTTACCAGATCCGGTTCCACCAACAATTGCTGTTGTTCCTTTAGGAATATCAAAAGTGATGTCTGATAGCACGGCCTCCTCTGCACCACTATAAGCAAAATCGACATGATCGAACACAGCAATCGGTCCTTCTATCACTGATGAGAGATTTTCTTTTGATCCATCTATAATTTCTTCTTCTTTTCCTAGAACTTCTCCAATCCGTTCTAACGAAGCCAATGCTTTAGGAATCATCACAATCACCATCGCCGCCATCGTCAAAAACCATAAACTTAAAATGGTATATTCGCTGATAGCTGTCAAACTTCCAATTGGTACGTTCCCCTGCAAAACCAAGACTCCGCCAAAAGCCAAGACTGCTGTCATTCCTAAGCCCATAACCAAATTAACCGTAGGATTCAGCACAGCAAACAATTTATTTACACGAATCATTACTTCAGCATAGTTGCTAAAGGTTTTGTCTGTTCTTTCCTTCTCAAATCTAGTCTTATCAAAAGCTCGGATAACACGCACCCCAGTATAAAATTCGCGAAGCACCTGCATCATTTTGTCCATCCTTTGCTGCATGACATCTGCCAAAGGAATTGCCTTTTTAATTACCACTAAAGACACAACTGAAAATAGTACTATCGACGCAGTCGGAATCCACACAAAGCGCCAAGAAATGGCTCCAGTTAATACGATAGAAGCAATACAAATTAACGGAGCCGGAATGATCATTTGAAACACCATCATTAAAATTTGTTGAATATTACTAATATCGCTGGTAGTCCGTGCCAAAAGGGTTGGTGTCCCAAATTCTTCCATTTCTGCTAACGATAAGCTTTGCGTTTTTTCCACTAAATGCTTACGTAAAAAATAGCCGAAACGACCAGCTAAAATAGCAGAATAATAACTAGCAATAATGGAAACAATTCCAGTAAGAACAGCTACTGCTAGCATTAAACCACCATTACGCCAAATAGCTCCTTGATCATGGGTTAATATCCCTTCATCAATGATTTCAGCAACATAATACGGAATCATTAGTGTTCCCACAGCTTGCAAGATCATTAAAATGAAGGTCGCCAAGAACATCTTGCGATAATCCTTGAAAAAGATTTTAAATAATTTCATCTTCTATTCCTCCTTCTCAAATGGTAGAATAAACTGTAACGTAACGTTACAGTCAAGTAAAAAGAGGAATTTCTTATGAAAAAATACCTTTCCGTCAGTGAAATGGCTAAATACGCCGGAATTAGCCGACGAACACTTATCTATTATGACCAGATTGATTTGTTTAAACCTATTAAAGTTGGTGAAAATGGTTATCGTTATTATGGAATCGGTCAATATTTCGAGCTAGATGTCATTTTGCTTCTCAAAAATATTGGGATGCCTTTAGAAGAAATACACGCTTTCTTGAAAAACCGCAATGTAGACTATGCTGTTCAAGAATTTTATCGACAACGGACCAAGGTTGACCAGCAAATTGACGAATTAAAGCATATACGCTCTTCTTTGGACAGCTATATTGAACGCTACGAGACCTTGAAGAATTTTGACTTGGAATCAATCACCCTCAGCTATCGTGAAGCAGAGTCATTTGTCATTTCCGATATTATTGACAGCGTGGATGGCATGGACTCGGTAGAAATTTATGGACGATTTTATTCATCTGTTGACAGCAAAGACTTATTCAGCGGTTACCCCATTGGTTTTCTAGTAGATGGTGCTGCTTTTTACGAGGAAAATTTTCATGCAGCCCCCTACCGTGCATTGGTAAAAATTCCTGATGAGCGCCTATCCCTATATCAGTCGCAAAAAATTGTCACTCGACCGGCTGGCTATTACGTTTCTGGATTTATTCGAGATGAAATTCACTACATCAATATCTTCAACAATCGATTTAAAAACTATTTAAAGGAACATAATTTGGTTTTGGATGGCGATATTTGGGAGCTGCTTTGGCAAGATGAAGCCACTTCTGAACATCCAGAAGATCAAATTTTCGAAGTACTGATTCCCGTGAAAACAGCCTCATAAACACAGAAAAAAGATCCGTCAATAGCTGACAGATCTTTTTTCCGTTAAATCTTCATACTTAGTAAAGTCAAACTTTCTTGTAAAACGCTGCACCATCTAAAATTCAATAATCAAATTTAGAAATCAACTTAAACAAACCACTTGATAATTTAGAAAATCCTACAATCATACCACTTCATATTTTTATTGTACTTTACATGCTATACTTTACCCGCTTCCTCCATGTTTTTAAGGCTCATCAGATTGAACTAGCAGTATTAACTACCCGATTAAGTAAAATGCTGCTAATCTCAGTCAATTGTTAGAACAGAATGCTTTTAAGCAATATCCATTGGCTCAAAGTAAAGTCTATGGTTTATATGCTGAAATAATTCCAAATTTTGTCTACAACGGTTTGGATGCTCTTTTATCCTTAATCGAGCAACAATGCTATGACAAACCCAAAGAAATGACCTTTGTCTTATATGATTTTTCCGTATCTTATTAAGCATGGGTAAGGATTGGATTCCAATTTCAACAAAAATCTGTCACGTTTAAAATTAGCTGGAGTTTCTCATATTGCAGAAAAACTGCAGTGATTGCAACAGTTCCTAAAATACAAAGAAACACACAACAGAATGCATAAGTCTTTTATCGTATAAGATAAACATTTAACAAAAGATAGTTTGCGTAGCCAAATCGTTCAACGATCCCTACTATCTTTTTTTGTTCAAAAAGAAACAAGGTATCTCATAGAAAGACTATTAAAAAAAGGGTTTTAAAGTAGAAAAAAACCTATCACAAAATGATAGGTCTAATACCGGCGGCCGGGGTCGAACCGGCACTCCCGTGAAGGAACTGGATTTTGAGTCCAGCGCGTCTGCCAATTCCGCCACGCCGGCATGCTAATACATATTTAAATGCTACATTAACCAAATACTAAATCATTATACTATTTATTATTTCAAATCTCAAGGAAATAATAACTGGGGTAGCTGGATTCGAACCAACGCATGACGGAGTCAAAGTCCGTTGCCTTACCGCTTGGCTATACCCCAATAAAAAAGGGCGAACGATGGGAATCGAACCCACGAATGCCGGAGCCACAATCCGGTGCGTTAACCACTTCGCCACGATCGCCATAACATTATTCAAATAAAAAACTAAGATGAAGTTACGCATCTTAGTTTATACCGGCGGCCGGGGTCGAACCGGCACGCCCGTGAGGGCACTGGATTTTGAGTCCAGCGCGTCTGCCAATTCCGCCACGCCGGCATGCTAGTAAACGAGTACTAAGGCGGTAACCGGATTTGAACCGGTGATGAAGGTTTTGCAGACCTCTGCCTTACCACTTGGCTATACCGCCATATTAAGTTTCCTTTTTACCTAATAATAAAAATTAAGTAACTGGGGTAGCTGGATTCGAACCAACGCATGACGGAGTCAAAGTCCGTTGCCTTACCGCTTGGCTATACCCCAATAAAAAAGGGCGAACGATGGGAATCGAACCCACGAATGCCGGAGCCACAATCCGGTGCGTTAACCACTTCGCCACGATCGCCATAATAAAAACAGGGGCAGCAGGAATTGAACCCACACTAACGGTTTTGGAGACCGCTGTTCTACCTTTAAACTATGCCCCTAAAATGAATGGAGGAGAGTGGATTCGAACCACTGAACCCTAAGGAACGGATTTACAGTCCGTCGCGTTTAGCCACTTCGCTACTCCTCCATGGTGGCGCGGGACAGAATCGAACTGCCGACACACGGAGCTTCAATCCGTTGCTCTACCAACTGAGCTACCGCGCCATAATGAATAGTTTAAATTAATTTAATTAAATGGCGGTCCCGACGGGATTTGAACCCGCGATCTCCTGCGTGACAGGCAGGCATGTTAACCCCTACACCACGGAACCGAATGGAGGTTAACGGGATCGAACCGCTGACCCTCTGCTTGTAAGGCAGATGCTCTCCCAGCTGAGCTAAACCTCCATATTTAATTAAATGACCCGTACGGGAATCGAACCCGTGTTACCGCCGTGAAAGGGCGGTGTCTTAACCGCTTGACCAACGGGCCAGAAATAAGTTTAAAACGGAGAGTAAGGGATTCGAACCCTTGAGACAGGATTACCCGCCTACATGATTTCCAATCATGCTCCTTCGGCCGCTCGGACAACTCTCCAAGACTGGAGCATAAAAGCCCAATACCCTAAAATTCCTCTTACGAGAACTCCGGCAGTAGGACTCGAACCTACGACATCATGATTAACAGTCATGCGCTACTACCAACTGAGCTATGCCGGAATAATATACGCGTGGCGACGTCCTACTCTCACAAAGGGAAACCCTTCACTACAATCGGCGCTAAGAAGCTTAACTTCTGTGTTCGGCATGGGAACAGGTGTATCCTTCTTGCCATCGCCACCACACTATTTACTTGAGTAAGTTTCGCTCACTCAAAACTGGATCAGAAAATAAACTCTTCCGAGTTTTTTGGTTAAGTCCTCGATCGATTAGTATCAGTCCGCTCCATACATCACTGCACTTCCACTCCTGACCTATCTACCTGATCTTCTCTCAGGGATCTTACTTTCTTAAAGAAATGGGAAATCTCATCTTGAGGTGGGCTTCACACTTAGATGCTTTCAGCGTTTATCCCTTCCCTACATAGCTACCCAGCGATGCCTCTGGCGAGACAACTGGTACACCAGCGGTAAGTCCATCCCGGTCCTCTCGTACTAAGGAC
>NZ_ASWD01000005.1:370000-373335 GCF_000407485.1 Enterococcus pallens ATCC BAA-351
ACTGAAAAGTAACATCCTATCAAAGATGCTGGGTTTCCCCATTCGGAAATCTCCGGATCAAAGCTTACTTACAGCTCCCCGAAGCATATCGGTGTTAGTCCCGTCCTTCATCGGCTCCTAGTGCCAAGGCATCCACCGTGCGCCCTTATTCACTTAACCTTATCAACCTTACGGTTGGTTCTTGATCTTCTCTTCTAGCGATAGAAGTCCGACCAATAAAAAAAGCAATTGAACTATTAAAAAACTCATTCAACGCGGTGTTTTTCTCGGTTTGTTTGTTTATTTTCTGTATCCAGTTTTCAATGAACGAAATGTTTTGAGAGTAAACCTCTCAAAACTGAACGAATAAAAGCAAGCCTGTGTAGTCTTCCGTAACGCTAGGCAACATTGCTGTCACTTAGCTTATCCTTAGAAAGGAGGTGATCCAGCCGCACCTTCCGATACGGCTACCTTGTTACGACTTCACCCCAATCATCTATCCCACCTTAGGCGGCTGGCTCCAAAAGGTTACCTCACCGACTTCGGGTGTTACAAACTCTCGTGGTGTGACGGGCGGTGTGTACAAGGCCCGGGAACGTATTCACCGCGGCGTGCTGATCCGCGATTACTAGCGATTCCGGCTTCATGTAGGCGAGTTGCAGCCTACAATCCGAACTGAGAGAAGCTTTAAGAGATTAGCTTAGCCTCGCGACTTCGCGACTCGTTGTACTTCCCATTGTAGCACGTGTGTAGCCCAGGTCATAAGGGGCATGATGATTTGACGTCATCCCCACCTTCCTCCGGTTTGTCACCGGCAGTCTCGCTAGAGTGCCCAACTAAATGATGGCAACTAACAATAAGGGTTGCGCTCGTTGCGGGACTTAACCCAACATCTCACGACACGAGCTGACGACAACCATGCACCACCTGTCACTTTGCCCCCGAAGGGGAAGCTCTATCTCTAGAGTGGTCAAAGGATGTCAAGACCTGGTAAGGTTCTTCGCGTTGCTTCGAATTAAACCACATGCTCCACCGCTTGTGCGGGCCCCCGTCAATTCCTTTGAGTTTCAACCTTGCGGTCGTACTCCCCAGGCGGAGTGCTTAATGCGTTAGCTGCAGCACTGAAGGGCGGAAACCCTCCAACACTTAGCACTCATCGTTTACGGCGTGGACTACCAGGGTATCTAATCCTGTTTGCTCCCCACGCTTTCGAGCCTCAGCGTCAGTTACAGACCAGAGAGCCGCCTTCGCCACTGGTGTTCCTCCATATATCTACGCATTTCACCGCTACACATGGAATTCCACTCTCCTCTTCTGCACTCAAGTTTCCCAGTTTCCAATGACCCTCCCCGGTTGAGCCGGGGGCTTTCACATCAGACTTAAGAAACCGCCTGCGCTCGCTTTACGCCCAATAAATCCGGACAACGCTTGCCACCTACGTATTACCGCGGCTGCTGGCACGTAGTTAGCCGTGGCTTTCTGGTTAGATACCGTCAAGGGGTGAACTTTCTACTCTCACCCTTGTTCTTCTCTAACAACAGAGTTTTACGATCCGAAAACCTTCTTCACTCACGCGGCGTTGCTCGGTCAGACTTTCGTCCATTGCCGAAGATTCCCTACTGCTGCCTCCCGTAGGAGTTTGGGCCGTGTCTCAGTCCCAATGTGGCCGATCACCCTCTCAGGTCGGCTATGCATCGTTGCCTTGGTGAGCCGTTACCTCACCAACTAGCTAATGCACCGCGGGTCCATCCTCGAGTGACGCAAAAGCGCCTTTCAAAAGAAAACCATGCGGTTTTCTTTGTTATGCGGTATTAGCACCTGTTTCCAAGTGTTATCCCCCGCTCGAGGGTAGGTTACCCACGTGTTACTCACCCGTTCGCCACTCCTTTTCTTCCGGTGGAGCAAGCTCCGGTGGAAGAAAAAGCGTTCGACTTGCATGTATTAGGCACGCCGCCAGCGTTCGTCCTGAGCCAGGATCAAACTCTCATAAAAAGTGTTTGAAACAGTCTTGCGACTGTTCAGCTCAATTTAAAAATTGATTCGCTAGCAATTGCTTGCTATGTTGTTTGCTTCTATTATATAGAAGCGCCCTACACATTTGGTTTGTTTTATTCGTTCAGTTTTCAAAGGTCTACTTGATAAAATCGTGTGTTTCGTGTTGCATCAGCAACTCTTAAATCTTATCAGGTTGCCGGCTGTTTGTCAATAACTTTCTTGAAAGTTTTTTATTTCTTTCGTTGGAAAGTTTTGCGTCTCAAATCAGCAACTTAGTTATAATAACCTAAACCACATGAACTGTCAACTGGAATTTCGAATAAAATAAAAAATAATTTTATCCTTTTTTTGTTGTCAGAACAAGATTTATCAACGCTTTGTATCATACCAATTAATGAGGTTAAAGTCAACAACTAAATCAAACTTTTTTTTAAGTATTATTTTAACAAAAAAAGATCATCCGCAATTGGATGATCTACTTCGCGTGGCGGCGTCCTACTCTCACAAAGGGAAACCCTTCACTACAATCGGCGCTAAGAAGCTTAACTTCTGTGTTCGGCATGGGAACAGGTGTATCCTTCTTGCCATCGCCACCACACTATTTACTTGAGTAAGTTTCGCTCACTCAAAACTGGATCAGAAAATAAACTCTTCCGAGTTTTTTTGGTTAAGTCCTCGATCGATTAGTATCAGTCCGCTCCATACATCACTGCACTTCCACTCCTGACCTATCTACCTGATCTTCTCTCAGGGATCTTACTTTCTTAAAGAAATGGGAAATCTCATCTTGAGGTGGGCTTCACACTTAGATGCTTTCAGCGTTTATCCCTTCCCTACATAGCTACCCAGCGATGCCTCTGGCGAGACAACTGGTACACCAGCGGTAAGTCCATCCCGGTCCTCTCGTACTAAGGACAGATCCTCTCAAATTTCCAACGCCCGCGACGGATAGGGACCGAACTGTCTCACGACGTTCTGAACCCAGCTCGCGTGCCGCTTTAATGGGCGAACAGCCCAACCCTTGGGACCGACTACAGCCCCAGGATGCGACGAGCCGACATCGAGGTGCCAAACCTCCCCGTCGATGTGGACTCTTGGGGGAGATAAGCCTGTTATCCCCAGGGTAGCTTTTATCCGTTGAGCGATGGCCCTTCCATGCGGAACCACCGGATCACTAAGCCCGACTTTCGTCCCTGCTCGAGTTGTAGCTCTCGCAGTCAAGCTCCCTTGTGCCTTTACACTCTGCGAATGATTTCCAACCATTCTGAGGGAACCTTTGGGCGCCTCCGTTACTCTTTAGGAGGCGACCGCCCCAGTCAAACTGCCCATCTGACACTGTCTCCCAGCCCGATCAGGGCTGT
>NZ_ASWD01000006.1:0-307500 GCF_000407485.1 Enterococcus pallens ATCC BAA-351
ATGGAAGAAAAAGCGTTCGACTTGCATGTATTAGGCACGCCGCCAGCGTTCGTCCTGAGCCAGGATCAAACTCTCATAAAAAGTGTTTGAAACAGTCTTGCGACTGTTCAGCTCAATTTAAAAATTGATTCGCTAGCAATTGCTTGCTATGTTGTTTGCTTCTATTATATAGAAGCGCCCTACACATTTGGTTTGTTTTATTCGTTCAGTTTTCAAAGGTCTACTTGATAAAATCGTGTGTTTCGTGCTGCATCAGCAACTCTTAAATCTTATCAGGTTACCGGCTGTTTGTCAATAACTTTCTTGAAAGTTTTTTCGAAAAAGTTTTATTTGTTTTTGTAAGACGAATCGGCAACTCCAATAATTTACCATTTCTCAGATCACACGTCAACTACTTATTTTCATTTTCTCAAAAAAACACAGTGAACTTTTTCGTCCACTGTGTTCCCTTGTATGTATTTCGTTAAAAAAGTGGTACACCTTCTATTTCAAAGGTATCCAAAATTTCTCGTACGCTATCTGGCGTTTCCCATACAAACCCTTCTGGAAGCTCCGTTACCTTCTCTTCGTTCATCTCAAAGACGTATAGCGGTAAGCTAATGCCGTTTGCTTGCGTGTTAGTTAGTTCAACTAAACTTATCTCATTAATGTCAATTTGAACTACGCTCTTCAAAAAATTTAAAAAGCTTGCTAGAACAGTATTTTCCTCTTTAATTTCGGTACGAGCAAATTCATTCATAATTCCCTCTTGATGTACTAAAAAGCGTTTTGATCCATCTGCTAAATTCAACATAACCGTTCCAGATACTTCTTTTGTCAAACTGCTTCACCCCTAGGTAGCTACTTAGTCTTAACTGAATACTATCATATCACATTTTCAGAAACAAAGATATCGGCTCATGAAAATAGTTGATCAATTTTCACACTTTAAATCACTTAAATATCGCAAGGTATCCTCAATCCAATTCGGCATCTGTTCCTGAATAGAACGAAATCCAATATTCTTGTTGCGATTAGTGAAATATCGCTTTCGTTGATACGGTGACGCTGGAGGATGATCTGCCAACGTACGTAAGGATAGACTAATTTTTTTTGTATATTCATCAATATCGATGATTTGCACCCGGACCTTCTGCCCAATTTCTAAGTATTGATGAATGTTCTTTGTGTATCCCGCTTGAATCTCAGAAACATGAACTAAGCCTTGCGTGTGACTGTCTAGAGAAACAAATGCACCATAAGGTTGAATCCCTGTGATATCTCCTTTAATAATTTGTCCAATTTTATATCCCATTTAGTTCCCTCTTTTCGCAAGTTTTATTATACTGTATTTACAACAAAAAAAGAAGTTTGGAAAATTAGGAGGGATACAATGGTCAATTTTGATGAACAGTTCAATCGAAAAGGTACAAACAGTGTTAAGTGGGATCAGATTTGCGAGACGTATCAAGAAGAAGAATTGTTGCCTTTATGGGTAGCCGATATGGATTTTAAAGCTCCCGATGGTGTTATCCAAGCTTATCAAAAAATGATTCAGCAGGGCATTTTCGGTTATAATACAACCCCGGACTCGCTCTACGAAGCGATTATCGATTGGGAAAAGAATCATCATCACCTATCAGTAGCTAAAGAAGAAATTTTCTTTTTTAGCGGGGTATTGGCTGGACTCGCTACTGCGATCCAAGCATTCACAGAACCAAATGACGCAGTCTTAATTCATGATCCAGTTTACCCTCCATTCTCTGGTATTCTCACTGAGAACAAACGAAAAATCGTCCGCAGCAGATTGCTTGAAAAAGACGGCCGTTTTGTGATGGACTACGCAGATATGGAAGAGAAGATAAAACAAAATCAGATTAAACTGGCTATTTTGTGTAATCCTCATAATCCTGGAGGACGTGTCTGGACCAAGAAAGAATTGAATCGTTTTGGCGAATTGTGTCGGAAATATCAAGTGATAGTGTTAAGTGATGAAATTCATCAGGATTTGGTTTTTGCTCCGCATCAAATGACCAGCTTCTTTAATGCTGGTGATAATTTTGCAGACTTCACTGTGCAATTTACTTCAATGACAAAAACCTTTAATCTGGCTGGGATAAAAAATTCGGTTGCTTTTGTAAAAAATCCTAAATTGCATAAACAATTGGAACACAAACAAACAGAAAATTTCCAACAGGAGATTAATACTTTTGGTTTGGTAGGAATGGAAGCAGCTTATCGTACCGGAGAAGAGTGGCTTGAAGAATTACTTGTTTATTTACAAAAAAATATTGAAGACACCTTTAAGTTTTTCAGCGAACACTTGCCTAAAGCAAAAATAATGCGGCCCGAAGGCACTTACCTGCTTTGGATTGATTTTTCTGAGTACGGATTAACTGATGAGCAGCTTGAGAATCAACTCGTTCATGAAGGAAAAGTGGTACTGAACGCGGGAATAAGCTACGGCCCTGGCGGAAAACAACATATGCGACTGAATGTAGCTTGTCCCAATGCAACTTTATTGGAGGGACTCAAACGAATTGCTCAAGCAATAAATTAAAAAAATCGGCTCTCGGGCCGATTTTTTTATTCACTTACTTCAATTGTTTCAATTACGATATCATGAACGGGACGATCTTGAGGTCCACGTTGCGCATCACCAATTGCATCAACAACATCCATGCCTTCTACTACGTGACCAAAAACAGTATGGCGGAAGTCTAACCAAGGAGTCCCCCCCTGTTTGTACGTCTCAATGATTTCACCTGGGAATCCAGCCTCTTCTAACTGAGTCATCATGTTTGCAGGGACATTTTGGTTGTTAACGATGAAAAATTGACTGCCGTTTGTATTAGGTCCAGCATTAGCCATTGATAAAGCACCACGTAAATTGTAGACATTGCGAGAAAATTCATCCTCGAATTTGTCACCGTAGATACTTTCTCCACCCATACCAGTACCGGTTGGGTCGCCCCCTTGAATCATGAAGTCTGGAATGACACGATGGAAAATTACACCATCGTAATAACCTTTTTTAGCTAATTCAACAAAGTTTTTTACTGTTTTCGGTGCTTCTTCAGGAAATAATTGAACCACGATATCTCCCATATTAGTTTTAATTGTAGCCTTTGGACCTTTCTGATCCGCTAAATTTAATTGTGGAAATTGAGTCACAGATATAGCCTCCTTTAATTGTCTCGTTCTATCATAACAAACTTTGCAGCTTTTTCCACGTAAATTCGATTGGTTAACCTCTTTTTTAACTTTATTCATGCACAGAAACCGTGTGTCTTCAACGACAACATTATAACATTCCCGCATTTTCCAAACGCTTACCTTTTGGAAGGTTTGGGAAAAGTCTGATACAATCAATAGCAAAGAAAGGAAGAATGTCATGGAGATTTTTGATATAACGATTGTAGGAGCAGGGCCGGTAGGAATGTTTGCTGCTTTCTACGCGGGTATTCGTCAAAAAAAGACGAAACTAATTGATAGCTTGCCACAGTTAGGCGGACAACTGACGACACTCTACCCTGAAAAAAATATTTACGATATTCCCGGATTCCCAGTAGTCAAAGCTGCTGATTTAATTGGCAATTTAGAGAAGCAATTACAGACATTTCCTCATACTTATTGCTTGGAAGAAGAAGTTACTGATCTAAAGCAGCATGAAGGATATCTGGAACTAATCACTACTAAAGGTGTTCATTATACAAAAGCTGTTGTCTTAGCTATCGGAAACGGCTCATTTCAGCCAAGACGTTTGCAGGTTGAAAATAGTGAGGACTTTGAAAACAGAGGGATTGATTACTATGTCAACGACTTGATGAAATACGCCGGAAAAAAAGTTGCCATTGCTGGTGGAGGAGATTCCGCACTTGATTGGGCTTTAATGTTAGAGCCGATTGCAGAGAAGGTATCAGTTATTCATCGAAGAGATCAGTTTCGCGGCCACGAGCACAGTGTAGAAAAGTTAAAGGAGTCAACGATTGATATCTTAACGCCTTACATCGTGACAGGCGTATCTGGAGAGCGAGAACTTGACACCGTGACTTTGCAAAAAGTTCGATCAGATGAGACAATGGAATTAAAGGTGGATCATCTAATTGTAAATTACGGCTTCACTTCTTCTCTAGAGCACTTGAAAAGTTGGGGACTAGAGTGCACACGACAAGCAGTGCTTGTGAATTCTGATATGAGCACCTCTATTCCTGGGGTTTATGCTTGTGGAGATATCACCACTTATGATGGAAAAGTAAAACTGATTGCCACAGGATCAGGAGAAGCCCCTACTGCGGTGAATAATGCGCTACATTACATTGATCCAGAAGCTCGGAGACAGCCTGGTCACAGTACCAGTGTATTTCCGAAAATCCAAGGATAACGGAGGAACATTATGGTTTTTGAGACAACAGCTTTAGAAGAGACCGCACGCGCACTGTTAATTGAACGTGGCGTAACTATTAAGGACATTGCAGAGCTTGTTTTTTTCCTGCAAAAGGATTACATTGATAAGCTGACAATGGATATGTGTATCCATAGTGTAGATCGAGTATTAACAAAACGAGAAGTCCACAATGCTATCATCACTGGCATTCAGCTGGATAAATTGGCAGAAAAAAAATTACTGGATTCACCACTTCAGGAAATTCTTGAAGAAGATGAAGGATTGTATGGCGTAGATGAAATCATGGCGTTATCGATTGTAAATGTTTACGGTTCAATCGGCTTCACTAACTATGGTTACATTGATAAAGTAAAACCAGGTATCTTGAAAGAACTAAATTCCCATGACGGCAAATCCGTACACACCTTTTTAGACGATTTAGTAGGTGCAATTGCCGCATCCGCTGCTAGTCGCTTGGCTCATGAAGACCCTGAAACCTTAGATGATTTAATTAAATGATAGTAAGACTAGATCGCTTATTATAAAACGGCGGCTAGTCTTTTTTATCGCTATCTGATGATCAGAAAACAAAAAGCTCCAACACATGGACACTTTGAATGAAAAGTGTCTTGTGTTGGAGCTTTATTTTGTAAAAACTATTTAGTCTTTAGACTTCATTAATTCGCTATAGTTGTCCAAGCGTTTTTCTGCATCTTCCACTGTTTGATTCAGTAATTCTTCTACTTCCGCTGAATCTTTTTTAATATTATGCAGAGCGGAGAAGCGTGTTTGACCTTCTAGGAAATCATTCATTTTACTGAAATCAGCTTTCTTGAAGTCCATACGCAACGGATCTTTTCCTTTTTCAGCTTGGCGAGGATCAAAACGATACAATTGCCAATAACCTGATTCAACCGCTTCGATCGATTCCTCGATTGACTTGCTCATACCGCCACGAATTCCGTGGTTGATACAAGGTGTATAGCCGATAATGATTGACGGACCTGGATAGCTTTCAGCTTCTCGGATTGCCTTTATAGTTTGAGCAGCATTTGCTTCAATCGCCACTTGTGCCACATAAACATCCCGATAAGTCATGGCAATCATACCCAAATCTTTTTTCTTAGTCTTCTTACCACCTGCAGCAAATTTTGCGATTGCCGCAGTTGGTGTTGCTTTCGACATTTGTCCGCCTGTATTGGCATACAGCTCATTATCCATAACAAAGATATTCACATCTTCTCCAGAAGCTAAGACATGATCAATCCCGCTAAAGCCGATATCGTATGCCCAACCATCGCCACCAATGATCCATTGGCTTGGTTTAGCAAACATATCTTTGTCCTGTAAAATTGCTTTTAATGCTGGATCTGTTTCTTCAGAAAGAACTGCTGCTAATTTAGCCGCACGTTGTTGTGTTCCTTCCCCTTCAAGCATGTGATCCAACCAATTTTGCATCAATGCTCTTGTATCTTCAGATCCTACACCTTGAGCCAAAGCTTCACGCATCTTATTCGCTAAGCGATTGCGCTTCGTTTCATTCGCAATGTGCATACCTAATCCATACTCAGCGTTGTCTTCGAATAACGAGTTGCTCCATGCTGGTCCTCGGCCATCTGCATTGACTGTATATGGCGTTGCCGGAGATGAACCACCCCAGATTGACGAACAGCCTGTTGTATTAGCGATCATCATGCGATCTCCATACAATTGAGTCAATAGCTTAATGTACGGTGTTTCTCCACAGCCGGCACAAGCCCCTGAGAATTCAAGTAATGGCTGTTCGAATTGAGAACCTTTCACGGAGAATTTCTTTGCTGGATTTTCTTTTTGGCGAAGTGTCATAGCAAATGCCCAATTAACCGCTTCTTCTTTTTGCTCTTCGTAAGATTTCATTACTAATGCTTTTTCTTTAGCTGGACATACTTCTACACAAAGTCCACAGCCAGTACAATCCTCTAAAGAGACTTGAATACGGTATTTGTAGCCATCTTTTCCGCGCATGTCTCGAGTGATAAACCCTTCTGGTGCCTGCTCCATCTCTTCTTCATTCGCTAAGAATGGACGAATCGCAGCATGCGGACAGATAAACGCACATTCATTACACATCGTACAAGCTTCTGGAATCCACTCAGGCACTTCCAACGCGATTCCACGTTTTTCGTACGCTGCAGTCCCCGATGGCATAACGCCACCCAGCATTCCATTTTCAATTAAATCATTAACTGAAAGCTGGTTTCCTTCTTGACGATTGATTGGTTCTAAAATGTTGCGAACGTATGCTGGCTTGCTTTGATCAGTTTGTAGTGCCGGACGAACCTCTAGCTCAGCCCATTCAACTGGAATTTCAACCTTTTTCAAAGCTGCAAATGTTTCATCAATGGCTTGCCAGTTTCGTTCTACGACTACTTTTGATTTCTTTCCGTAAGCAGCTTCCACTTCTCCTTTTAATAGAGGCAGGAAGGTTTCACGATCCATGATATCTGTTAGCTCAAAGAACGATGTCGACATCACGGTATTAATTCGGCCGCCCAAACCAATTTTTTGTGCAATATCCATCGCATTGATGATATAAAAATTGATTTGATGCTCTGCTAGGTAACGCTTAATTCGATTTGGTAATGCTTGCTTAACCTTTGCTTCATCCCAAACTGTATTAAGCAAGAATGTTCCACCATCTTTCAAGCCACGCAGTAAGTCGTATTGGTGAATATAAGCATTGTTATGACAACCAATGAAATCAGCAGCTTCTACATTGTAGGTTGAAAGAATTGGATCTTTCCCAAAGCGCAAGTGGGAAATTGTTACCCCACCAGATTTTTTCGAATCATAGGAGAAATAAGCCTGCGCATAATAATCGGTATTGTTTCCAATTATTTTGATTGCTTGTTTGTTGGCACCTACTGTTCCATCTGAACCAAGTCCCCAGAATTTCGCTTGGAAGGTAGTTTTTGGCGTTAAGTCCAACACCTCTCCCTGAGGTAAGGACAAATGAGTAACATCATCATTGATTCCAATTGTAAAGCGCTGTTTCATCGTCTCAACTGGTAATAACAGGTGATCGTATACTGCTACGATTTGATCTGGTGTCACATCTTTTGAGGCAATTCCATAGCGTCCACCAATAACAACCGGACGATTAGAATGACGATAAAGGACACTTTGTACATCCAATAATAGCGGCTCGCCATCTGAACCTGGTTCTTTCGTACGGTCCAGTACAGCTACTTTTTCTACCGTTGACGGCATTTTTTCCAACAGGTTTTCTGCCGGGAATGGACGATACAAATGCATATCGATAAAGCCGACTTTGCGACCTTGTGCATTCAAGTAATCTACTGTCTGCTGGATTGCTGGTGAAGCTGATCCCATAGCCACAATTACTTCTGTTGCTTCAGGATGTCCATAATAATTGGTTAAGTCATAATTCGTTCCACGCAGCTCATTGATCTTCTGCATATATTTTTGAACAATCGCTGGCATTTCATCATAATAGCGATTCACTGTTTCTCTTTGTTGGAAATGGATATCTGGATTTTGCGCTGTTCCAGAAACATTTGGGCGATTTGGATTCATGCCTAATGCCCGAAACTCATCTAACGCTTCCCAGTTCACCATATTTTTCAAATCTTCATAGTCGATTACTTCAATTTTTTGAAGCTCATGACTAGTTCTGAACCCATCAAAAAAGTTCATGAAAGGCAATTTACCTTCAAGACTTGCTAAATGGGCAACAGCTGAAAGATCCATTACCTCTTGTACACTGCCTTCAGCCAGCATACAAAATCCGGTTTGTCGTGCCGCCATTACATCGCTGTGATCACCGAAAATACTTAGTGCATTCGTAGAAACAGCGCGCGCTGCCACATGAAAAACTGTCGGCAATAATTCACCAGCAATTTTGAACATATTAGGAATCATTAAAAGCAGCCCTTGAGAAGCTGTGTAGGTTGTAGTTAAAACTCCCGTTTTCAAAGAACCATGCACCGTACCTGCAGCACCTGCTTCTGACTGCATCTCAACTACCTTAACTGGCTCGTTAAAGATATTCTTGCGGCCTTGTTCTGCCCATTCATCGACGATTTCCGCCATGGTTGAACTTGGTGTGATCGGATAGATTCCTGCAACTTCGGTAAACGCATAAGAAATATGAGCAGCTGCTGTATTTCCATCCATCGTTTTCATTGTTTTCATCAATTTGTCCTCCGCTCAGACCGGTTGCTCCTGCAACTTTTTATTTTGAACATAGTTATCAATTTCGTTTGCTGCAATTTTACCAGCACCCATTGCCAAAATAACGGTCGCAGCTCCGGTTACGATATCACCGCCAGCATAAACACCTGGAATAGAAGTGGCACACGTTTCTTCACTCGCATCGATATAACCCCATTTGTTTAATGAAAGCTCAGGGAAAGTATCCAATAAGACTTTATTAGCTCCTTGGCCAATGGCTTCAATTGCAGTATCTGCTTCAATAATGAACTCACTGCCAGGAATAACCACTGGACGTCTCCGGCCAGAATCATCTGGTTCTCCAAGCTCCATTTGTACACATTTCACTGCTACTAAATTACCGTTCTCATCACCCACGTATTCAACAGGATTGGTTAACCAATGATAGTTAATCCCTTCTTCAACCGAATGATGGTATTCTTCTTCTCTAGCTGGCAATTCTGCCAATGAACGTCGATAAACAATCGACACATTTTCTGCTCCCAAACGTTTGGCAGAACGTGCAGCATCCATCGCAACGTTTCCGCCGCCGATAACTACTACATTTTTAGATTCTTGAACAGGTGTATCATATTTAGGGAATTGATACCCATGCATCAAGTTGATTCGTGTTAAGTATTCACTAGACGAATAAACACCCTTCAAGGAAGTCCCTTTAATACCTTGGAAATTCGGTGCACCCGCTCCAACGGATAAGTAACAAGCATCAAATTCTTCCATAATTTCATCCATCGTAATTGTTTTTCCTACAACAACGTTGGTTTCGATTGTGACTCCTTGTGCTTTGATCCGCTCGATTTCCTTGTTCACAATCTTTTTAGGCAAACGAAACTCAGGAATGCCGTAAGTCAACACCCCACCAGGAGCATGCAATGCTTCATACACAATAACTTCATAACCCAATTTCGCTAAGTCCCCAGCTGCAGTTAAGCCAGAAGGTCCTGAACCGATAACGGCAACTTTCCCCTTATCTCCAGCAACTTCTTTATACTCAATTGGTTGTTCTAAAGCCCAATCAGCAACTAAACGTTCAAGCTTACCGATTGCAACTGGTTCAAATTTTTTCGAACGGCCTAACCGACAAACCATTTCACATTGCTTTTCTTGCGGACAAACACGTCCACAGATGGCTGGCAGGTTGGTATACCGACCCAAAACTTCATAAGCCTTTGGCATATCGCCTTCTTCAATTGCTTTAATAAACCCTGGAATGTCAATCATTACCGGACAGTTTTCAATACAAGGTGCATTTTTACATTGTAAACAGCGGCTTGCTTCCAATTGACCTTCTTCAAGGGTGTAGCCTAAAGCAACCTCTTCGAAATTATGACAACGAATCTCAGGTGCTTGCTCTTTCATCGGTGTTTTTGTATAACTTCTTTTAGCTTTAGCCATTTTGACTCACCTGCTTTTCGTAAATTTCATTGGCACGAAGCTCTTCTGGACGATATTGCTGCATCCGACTGATAAATTCATCCCAGTCTACCTCTTCACCAAGAAACTCTGGCCCATCGACACAGGCAAACTTGATGCTGTCAGCGACCGTTACTCGGCAACCACCACACATGCCAGTTCCATCAATCATAATTGGATTTAGTGAAACATAGATTGGCACCTGATGCTTTTGCGCTGTAATGGTACAGAATTTCATCATGATACTTGGACCAATTGCCCAAGCATTGTTGACGGTCTCTCTTGCGAAAACTTCTTCCATTGCTTGAGTAACTAAACCTTTTTGTCCCACAGAACCATCATCTGTCATTAAAATCAATTCATCAGAGTATTTCTCACACTCTTCAGTTAAAATTAAAAGCTCTTTATTCTTCGCTCCTAGAACAGTGATTACGCGGTTGCCTGCCTCTTTCAACCCCTTTACAATCGGGAATAGAGCAGCAATACCTACTCCACCGCCAACTAAGAGAACTGTTCCATAATTTTCGATATCAGTTGGTTTTCCTAAAGGACCAACAACGTCTGCAAGTGATTCGCCTTCCATCACTGTCGCCAGCTGCGCTGTTGATTTTCCAATCACTTGGAAAATTAAACGAACTAATCCTGTTTCTGGATCAGTATCCACGATTGTTAAAGGAATACGTTCGCCGTGATCGTCAATCCGTAAAATGACGAATTGTCCTGGTTTTGCCTTGTTAGCGATTCTTGGTGCCTCGACAAAAATCTCAAATTCGATCGGTGCCAATTCTTTTCGTTTTACTACTTTAAACAAATTATCACCTCAACCTTTTCCTGAATCTCTAAGCTTCAGCTAAAGACTTAACAAGCGCTCGCAAAACTTCCTCATCTTCATCATCTGCGTCATTTTCGATCATTACAGTTTCACCAATTTTCTTGGCACCTGTTTTAGCAAACGCTTCGTCAAAATCAATCGCAGCTTGACAGAAATAATCAGGGTATAACTCACTGTCGCCACTTCCAACAACTGCGTATACTTTGCCCGATAAGTCTTGATCCGGTAATTCTTCATAGAAATCTTCCAAATCGAAAGGTCGTTCGCCATCTCCATCAGTATAAGTAGCTAATACACAAATATCTGCATCTTCATAGAAATCTGCTTCTGCATCGTCTGCCTCAACACGTTCTACTTCTACTCCAGCTTCTTTCAAAGCATCCTCCAAGATTTCTGAGATTCCTTCTGTGTTGCCTGTGTTGCTTGCGTAAACGATTTTTGCTAATGCCATGTCTGTCATCCTTCCTTTTTTGTATGATTTATATCAATAATCTATTATTGAATATTGACAAGTTTTAAAAGCGCTTTATTAAAAAAGCCAGATAGCTTATTATCCCGCCTGAATGAACATTACACTTTCCAATATCTGTTAGCCACTTCAAGTGGTAAAACAGCTTTGGAGTAGAGAATATCACGCAGACAGTCAATAATTCGTATCAAGATAATTATAACAAAAAAACAGAAGGATTGTGGCAAAACAAACAAATGATAATGAGAACTGTTCTCAAAGAAGTTTTTTCATTTTATCATCATTCTATAATGTTGATAAACCTTGGTTTTATCAGATATAGTGCCTTTTTTTATTGAATTACACATAAGAATTGTTCTAATTATTCTTCCATATTTCCACCGGATAAAGCTTCTGTTATATATCAGATTAAAGATAATTAATTTGTTATATAACAAGATTTTTTTACTCCATTTAGCAACCAAAATAAATCCAACTAGACGAACAAGTTCTTCCTGTCTGTTTGATACATTTATTCACAAAAAAGATTCTTGGAGCCAAATCACTCCAAGAATCTTTTTTGTTATGACTCTATTAAAGAAAGATCAGCTGCCCACTTTTTCCTTCACAGGCATCTCCTGAATACAATTTTGCGGACAAACTTCACGACACTCCCCACAGTTGGTGCATAGTTCTGGATCAATCACTGCTACATTATTTTCCATCCGGATTGCTTCTTGAGGACAGGCCTTCACGCAGCGGTTGCAGGTGATACAACCCACGCTGCAAATTTTACGAACACCGCCACCCTTTTCTTGATTTGAGCAAGCAACAATTGATGTATCTTCAGCTGGCAGCATTTTGATCAAATTTTTCGGACAAGCGCTAATGCATTTCAAACAGCCAACACATTTATCAGGGTCGATTTTGGCAACATCATCAACTATCTGAATCGCATCGTACTCACAGACAACTTTACAATCACCAAAGCCCATACAACCAAAACGGCATGCCTGTGGTCCACCAAATATCTGATTAGCTCCATAGCATGTTTCGGTCCCTGCATAGTCCATTTTCTTATTTGTAAACTCGCATGTACCGTTACAACGTACGAATGCTGCGATCTTCTGTACCTCTCCAACTTCTACACCCACTATCTCTGACAAAACCTGTCGTGTCGCTTGTCCCCCAGGAGTACAATTCGTTGCCTCTGCTTTGCCTTCTGCCATCGCTTTAGCATATCCGTCACAGCCGGAAAAGCCACAAGCACCACAATTTATTCCAGGCAGTGCTTCTCTTAGTGCCTCTTCCTTTTCATCGACTGGTTTATGAAAAATGATTGTCGCCAATGAAAGGATAACTCCTGCGATCAACCCCATCCCACTGACAATGCCAATAGGTATTATGATTTCAGCCATTTTTAATCCCTCCTATTGGAATAATCCTTCTGCCAAACCAGCGAAACCAAGAAACGATAACGCAACAATGGCTGCAGCAATTAGTGTGATTGGCAATCCTTGTAAGGAGTCCGGTATATCATTTCCCTCTAAACGGCTACGAACTCCAGCGAAAATTACCATTGCAACTAAAAATCCGACGCCTGCAGCAAAGGCATTAACCATCGACTGAATGTACGTATAGTTTTTCGAGAAATTTAAAATGGTTACACCTAACACAGCACAGTTGGTAGTAATCAATGGTAAGTAAATCCCCAATGCATTATATAAGGGGGTCATGTAGCGTTTCATAATTACTTCAACTAATTGAACCAAAGCTGCGATAGTCAGTATGAAGACGATTGTTTGCAGGTAGTCCAATCCTAATGGAACCAGCAGAAAGCTGTAGAGTGGATACGTCACTAAGGTTGCCAACACCATGACAAAGGTAACGGCCAGAGACATTCCAACCGCCGTATCTAATTTCTTAGATACACCTAGAAAAGGACAAATGCCTAGAAATTGGGACAGCACAAAATTATCAGTTAAAATGCCGGCTACTAAAATAGTCACAAAGGTCTGCATCAGCTGTTACCCTCCTTTTCTTCACAAATCGTCGTGCAGGCTTCCGCAATTGGACATGCTCCGCAGTCCAATTCTTTTTTGGTTCGATCGCCCAGTTTATTGGCTACCATTACTAAAATACCGAATACGAAAAAACCACCTGGCGGCAACAGCATAATCGTCATTGGCGGAACGAATCCAGCCGTAATCGGAAAGCCCAACAAGGTGCCGCTTCCGATCAATTCACGAATACCTCCCATGCAAAGCAGTGCCATCGTAAAGCCCACACCCATCCCTAGTCCATCCAAAGCCGAATGAAGGACCGGATGATTTTTAGCATAGGCCTCTGCTCGTCCAAGAATGATACAATTTACCACAATCAGCGGTAAGTATATTCCCAGCGTGGCATCTAGTGCAGGTGCCAGTGCTTTAACCACTAATTGAACCACCGTTACAAAACCGGCAATAATTGTGATAAAAGCAGGAATTCTCACACGATCTGGGATAACCTTGCGCAGCAGGGAGATCACGACATTGGAGCCAAAAAGTACAACTGTTGCTGCAATTCCCATCCCTAATCCGTTCATGGCAGAGGTAGTTACTGCCAGAGTTGGACAAGTACCTAGCATGAGACGCAGAACCGGATTTTCGATAATAAGTCCTTTTGTAAAAATAGCGGATACTTTTTCTTTTTCCATAGAATCTCCCCTCCTCTAATTTTCTGAAGCTGTGACTTGTTCAAAAAGAGCAAGTGCTTCTTCAACCGATTTTGCTACCGCATTTGAGGACTTTGTTGCCCCCGTAACAGCCTCCACCTGGTTTTCGCCAGAAGGGGTATTTTTCACAACCTCTGGTGCACCAACGAGTCCCGCAAACTGATCAGCAAACTCTTTTTTTGTCACATTCTGTCCCAAGCCCGGCGTTTCGTTGGATGCGTCTAGGATATCGATTCCTACAACTTCTCCTTCTGAAATCGCACTCATCACACTGACATCACTGCCATAACCGTATGCCTTGGTAACAAAGAGGTAACCTAAAGTATCTCCCGCTGTATCCAAAGCCTTGAAAGCTTGATTTTCACCTGGAACCTTTACTTCTTCAAATTCATCGGCTTCAATTAATTCGCTCATCACACTTTGCGTTTGAGTCCATTCCTGCTTGGCAATACGATCTTTGAATGCTGCCCGGGTTCCGGCAACAGCGAAGGTTACTACTAAGCAAATAATAAACAGGCAAAGCGTGTCAGAAAAGATTACTTTTGAATGTTTCATTTTGCTTTCGCCTCCTCACCAAAGACCTTTGGAATAGTTAAATTCTCAATGTGAGGGACCAAAATATTCATTAATAGAATCGCGTAAGAGACGCCTTCTGGCAGTGCTGCAAAGAAGCGAATTAAAACAGTAACTATCCCACAGCCTATACCGAAAATAATTTTACCGTTTCTAGTAACAGGAGAGGTCGTATAATCCGTAGCCATAAAGAAAGCCCCTAATAACAGTCCGCCTGACATCACTTGATAGAGTAAATCTCCACCCAAAAGCGTTGATAGAACGGCTACTGTTCCAATAAAGCAAAGAGGAATAATGGGCGAGATCACTTTACGTGCAATTAAATATACTCCGCCAATCAGCAAAGCCAACGCACAAGTCTCCCCTAAACTTCCTGCCCGGATTCCTAAAAACATATCCAATAAGGAAGGAATTTCCTGCCCGGATTGACTAGCAGAAAAATAAGTAGCCGAGGAAATCACATCTACTCCCGCGGCCATGCGGTAATTAAACGGCGGCTGCCATGTACTCATTTGAGAGGCGAAGGACATCAATAGGATGATTCGAGCAGTAATCGCTGGGTTGACAAAATTTTGACCTACCCCGCCGAAAAACTCTTTCACAATAACGATTGCAATCGCGCCACCTAGAGCGGCCATCCAAAAAGGCAATGTAACCGGCAGATTCAAGGCTAAAAGGATACCGGTAACCACCGCGGTGAGATTATAAATAGTATCTGGTCGTTTCAAAATTTTTCTAGTAACATATTCACTCATAACGCAAGCAGCCACTGTCACTAAAATCAACATAAGTGCACGAAAGCCAAAAATAATGGTTGAGGCAATAATAGCCGGAGTTAAAGCGATAATGACGTCTAGCATGATACTACGGCTGCTGCGTCCGCAATGCAGATGAGGTGAAATCGTTACAGGTAATTTATTCATTTGGCCGCCTCTCTTTCTAATTGTTTGGCTTGTTTCATGGATTGAACCAATTTTCGTCCAGCAGGACAAACATAGGCACAACAGCCGCATTCCATACAGGCCGACACGTTTAATTTCTTCAATGTTTCTACATCGTTGTTCCGTGCACAACGTTCGATCTGAACTGGCAGTAACGACATCGGACAAGCAGTCACACAACGCCCACAACGAATACACGGGGACTCATCTGGCAGTGCTTGCGTCTCCGACAAAATGGTAATTGCATTGGTTTGTTTGGTAATCGGTAGTTCCAGAGAATATTGTGCAATGCCCATCATGGGACCACCTAAAATCACTTTACTAGGCTCATCAATAAACCCATCGCAAAACTTTACAATTTCACTGATCGGCGTACCAATTGGCGCCAGTACATTTTTGGGGGTGACAACATTTCCATCGACAGTTACTCTTTTTTGAATCAATGGTAGGCCTGTCTCTAAGTATTCCTGTAACCGAGAAATTGTTGAAATGTTCATGATCAGGCAGCCTACTTCAGAAGGCAATTTACCTGGTGGAATTTTGCGACCAGTTGTAGCATAGACAAGCATTTTCTCTGCCCCTTGAGGATATAGCGAGGGAATCTCCATCACGTCAATTGCTGGATCAAGATCAGCCAGTTCGTTTAAGCGATCACGCAAAATCTGCAAGCCTTTTGGTTTATTGCTTTCAATTCCCACTACACCGTGTGGGATATTCAAATACTTCATAACTACTTGCATGCCGGCTATAATACGTTCTGGATATTCTAGGCTTTCACGATAATCAGAGGTAATGAAAGGTTCGCATTCCGCTCCATTAATGACTAAAGTATCAATAGGACTATCTTCTTTAACAGCCAGCTTTACATGTAGCGGAAAGCCTGCCCCGCCAATTCCAACTAAGCCACTGTCTCTAGCAGCTTTCAACAACTCTTCTTTCGAGTTGACTTGAACCGGCATTTGCTCCTCTAACTTAGTATATAGCCCATCATTTTCGATATGGATGGCATCACAGGTCTGTCCATTTGATAATAAAATTGGCTTAATCCCTTTCACCTTACCAGATACGGAAGCATGAATCGGCGCTGACACAAAAGCCTCCGAATCCCCAATTACCTGACCGACAGAAAGGATTTCACGAGCTTTGATCGTCGGCTTACACGGCCCTCCGATATGCTGCTGCAAGGGAATGACTACCATCTTTGGCGGATCAATTATAACGCTTTCAAATTCAGCTGTATTTTTGTTGTGAGGGACCCTGACACCCCCTTTGAACTTTGCAATTGCTTTTACTAATGTATTCATAGACCAACCTCCCTGTAATAAGAAGAACCTATCGAGCTCTTATTCAACTCGTGAAACTAGACACCACTATTGTTGACAAATTAATAAATCCGCTTGTGAAATCATTCTCAATAATCCTCGTTGAAAGAAGCAAATCACGATTTGTATTTGTTATTATTATACCCTTTTGTAAAGCGTTTTCTCAATCAATTCCAGTGAGAATCGTTCTTAATCAAACGCTCCCCTCCGCTAATTACAGGCAAGTTCTTCGGTAAAAAAGAACAGCTTCACGCTTCTTACCTCCAACAAAAAAATTAAACAAATCCTGTTACTCCTTTTAAAGCAACTAACAAAGAGTACAGTCATTAAAAAGGAGCATAAATAAAAAAAACGACCTGCTTAACTTGAGAAGTTAAGTAGATCGTTCAAAAATTTATTCAATATTTTTTCAGGGATTAAGCTTTTTTAAGGCATATTTCCCAATCACAATTTGCAAAATGAAGAATATTTCTAATAACACAAAAAACAGAATAAAGCTATGCAAGAAAAATTCTTCTGGTAATACATTGATAATTGGATCTGTTGCTGGATTAAAAATCCAGGCATCATTGTTAAAAAAGATACCATGGAAAGCAACAAAGAAGCGATCAAAGCCCATTGCCATCACGACTGCAATAATTAATGGCACACCTACAGCAATTTTAAAAGGCTGAATCAACGTCCACAACCGTTTATTCCTAATCAAATGGCGTATATAGAGAATACTGGGAATCAGGCTAACTAAGAATACGCCGTAATTCAATAGAAACAAACGTTTAACCTCATAAAAATGCAACGCACCACTGGCGGAAACTGGAAAGTCCGGCAGTTGCAACTCAGCGATCCACGGCAGATTCAAATAGCGCATCAGCTGATCAAAGTTAGTCAGCAATTCTTTCTCAGATAAGCTGGTATAGTTTAACAGCTTCAAATGCTGAATATCCCACTGATACAACCAGCGAGCATTAATCGTTAACGTAATCGCCAAGGTCAACAAAGTTAACAGCCAAAAGACCAGGCCGACTTTTTCCCAACGCTGCCAGCTACGCATCAAAATCCCACTCATCCAATGAATCGACAATATAGGTAGGCGGAACAGGCAAGTTCGGAACATCTTCCTTCTGAGTGAAGCCTGAAAGAACCAGTAACGAATCGATTCCGTTATCAATTCCTGCTCGAATGTCCGTCAGGTAATTATCCCCAACCATCACTACCTCTGACTTATCCAGCCCTAAAAGCTCCACAGCCTTATCCATGATAATCGCTTCCGGCTTTCCAATATAGATTGCCTTTTGTTGGGTCGAGGTTTCCAAGAAGGCGATCACTGCGCCTGCTCCAGGAAGTAGTCCCCGTTCAGTGGGAATATTCTTATCAGGATTGGTTCCAATAAACATCGCGCCCTTTTGAATCGCTAAAGTAGCAGTAACAAATTTTTCATAGGTCACTTCATTATCCAAGCCCACTACCACATAATCAGGTGCTGCTTCTTCCCATTCAAAGCCCGCGGCTAGAATCGGTTCCCGCAAGCCCGGCTCGCCAATAATATAAACCTTGTTTCCTTTACCGGCAGCCTGCATAAAATCAATAGTAGCCAAGGTTGCTGTGTAGACCGTGTCAGCCGTTACATGAATATCAAATTCATTTGCTAAACGAGCAGCAACGGTTTCAGGAGATTTGGTTGTATTATTTGTCAAAAAACGGAAAGGAATCTGACGCTGCTGCAGCTGTTCAACAAACCGGCGACCAGCAGGTATCGGTTCCTTCCCGCGATAAATCGTACCATCTAAATCAATCAAATAGCCTTTGTATTTCATCGTCTTACTCTTCTCTTTGACGAATGACAAAACGTCCATCGTTTTCTTTAGTCTTCATTGCAGTTTCTTTTTTAGGCTTGCGATTTTTGATCACCGGTTTTTTCTTCGGAGTTTCCTTAACTGGCGCCTTCTTTTCTTCAATATGGGCCTGGTTAGTATTCCGGCGTTTTTTACGCTTTTTACGGTTGCTGTTTTGCCGTTTGCCGCCTACTCGTTCAATGACAAAATACGCACAGCCAAAGTTGCAATATTCATATAAATAATCTTCTAATGTATCAATACGTTGTTCTGGATTGCTTTTGCGATCATCTGCTCGGAAAAAGCCCTTTAAGCGCAATTGATCGTAGCCCCAATCACCGACAATATAATCATAACGAGAGAGCACCTCGCTAAAGCGTTCGCCTAACCGTTCTGCATCAAAGCCTTCGCGATAATCTACCACTATTCGGTATTGACGTTCACCAATCAATAAGTTCGTCTCGTCTACACGTGTGACAAGCTCCCCTTTTTTCTTTTCTTCAGCGGGGGCCTCGACGATTTCCTCCAACGCTTCTGCCACTTCATCAGTCACAGTTTTCTTTTCTTTAGTTGTCATCGTTTCACCACCTGTCTGCTATTATACCTTGTTTTCATTGGATTGGGTAGTGAGCTTTTAGATAGTCCCCTAAGACACTGCGAATAAACTCAGGGAATAAAAACTCATACTCACCAGCAATTTCAATCGTTGGAAAGAACGGCAAGAACATATAATGATCCACTGTAGCAATAGTATAGCGTGCCGTAGGATCAATGGGCTCGCCCAGCCAGCAAACTTGACGATTTACCGAGTCATAAGATAAGCCTTCATAAACCAAATGGCCGAAGACCTTGCCGCGAAAGCCCATGCCGATGACTGGAAAGTTGATTAAAAAATGACGGTTTTTCTCCATCTCTAAAATTAAGCGAATCAACTCCTTGCCAGAAAAGGTCACTCGGATTAGATGCATTGGATGAGGTAAAGCGGTATGCAGCTGATCCTGATTAACGATTCCAGCTGGAAGATCACTCAAAAAAAGACCAGAATTCAAAATAGCTACATCTGTCCCAGCCTTTTCTTTGACTGCTTTCAACGTATATTCAATCATAGGATGCTCAGCATGAATGTCGGCACTCATAGCAAACGGCAGGTCAGCTACAACCTTCTCTGACAACAACCGATGGCCTTCACTTAAATACCCAGCAATTTCCGCTTGATCTTCAGGTAACTCCAGCATTTTATCTGTCGCGTACGTATGGGCAGAGGTTCGGATAATCTGATGCTCTTCATCCAGATAAATGTGCACTTCCCCCACATAATAACCATATTTGCCTGCTGCCGCTACCTGTACCTTACCAATCTGTTCGCCCCGTTCAAATAAATGATGGGTATGGGAACCTAAGATGATGTCAATCTCAGGATGTGTTCGAGCGATGTAGCGATCTTCACTTATTCCTAAATGACTCATTAACACCAAAACATCCACTTGTGGCCGTAAGCTCGCAATTAAATCCGGCAGCATATCCTCCACTTGGCGAATATCCCAGCCATTAGGATTATAAGTTAATGGGAAGGGCGCAGTCAGAGCCAGTAAGCCTACCTTTGTTCCGCTTTCTGTAGTGATAATCTTATATACCTGCGACCAATCAGGCGCCTGTAACGTGGGCTTATCAAACAAATTGTCTAAGATCACATCAAAATTAGCCTCATCGTATAAGTGGTTTAAGTCGTCCTTTGAGTTTCCCACCCCCTCATTGTTACCGATTGTTGCTGCATCATAACCAATTTGATTCATCAGTTCTACATTGGCTTGCCCGTTAGTTGCTTCAGTCAGCGGGTGCCAACGATCGACAAAGTCTCCAAGATCCACTGTAATCACCGCTTGATTGTTCCGTCGATCCTCCTGTTGGCGCGTGTGCAAAAAGCGGCGAATCTTCGGCCAATTTTCAAGATGAGAATGTAGATCGTTCGTATGTAAAAGGATAATTTTTTCCATAATTTCGCTTCTCTCTTACCGGTTTTTGTTGGTTCTATAGTACCATAACCGTAATCTATTTATTGAATGGGAGGCATTAAATCCATGAAATTTGAAACTTCTTTAGGCACTTTGTGGTTGGATGCTAATGAACAGGCATTGACTGCTGTTTCCTACACCGAGATTTCTGAATCAAAGATCGCAAATCAAGATATACTTAAACAAGCAAAAGAAGAAATCTTGCTGTTTCTCGAGGGCCAGCTGACAATCTTCACTGTACCTTATGAATTTACTTATGGCACTGCATTCCAACAAGAAGTTTGGCAAGCCCTTGCACAAATTCCGTACGGCAAGACCTGCTGTTACCAAGACATTGCGGAACAAATCCAGCGACCAAAAGCGGTTCGGGCAATTGGACAGGCCAATCGAAAAAATCCCTTGCCCATTATTATTCCTTGTCATCGAGTGATTGGTAAAAGCGGTCAGCTTACTGGCTATTCCGGCTCAAGTGCAGAAGGCTTGGCGATTAAGCAGCAGCTATTGACAATCGAACTAAATTAAAATAAAAAACGAATTACATTAGTATAGCCCTCATCCAAGCTAGGATGAATAGAGCTGATGCTAATCGTAATTCGTTTTTTCTGGATACTGCGTAATGCGGCCGAGAAGACTCGAACTTCCACGATATTGCTACCACTAGCGCCTGAAGCTAGCGCGTCTGCCAATTCCGCCACGACCGCATGAATCTAGAGTAAAACAAAGCTTGGAATTTTGCAATGATTTTTATTCTAAATATCAAAATTAGTCGTTAATATATTCCTCCTGCGAAAATTCAGTATCTTCATATTCGCCATCGTCCTTGCCATAATAGCGATTATAGCGTTGTTTGAACTTGCGAAACAGGAAGACGCCGAAAGCTTTGATGACTGCATATGTCGGTACTCCAAAAACTAATCCGAACAGCCCAAACAGATTCCCCATAACTAATAAGACCAATACAATCGTCACCGGATGAACCCGCAGCTGTTCCCCTAATACTTTTGGTTCAATGACATTCCCATTTAGCACTTGCTCCACAATCCAGACAACAATTAAAGCCAGCAGCATTTGGAAGGACTCCAACAAGGCAATCACCGCACAAGGAATAAAGGCGATGAACGGTCCAATGTAAGGGATGAACGACGTAATCGTCACTAACAATGACAAGGGCAAGGCATAAGGCATACCAATAATTAGGAAACCAACAAAGACAATCACACCATTTGCCAGAGCGACAATAAACTGTCCTTTTAAATAGTTGCCGACTTGAATATCCAGAATTCCTCCAAGCTCGTTGGCATCGTCCCTAAATTTTGGTGGCAGCAGCTTCAAAAAGTAGTGCTTGAACTTTTTAACATCCTTTAATAAGAAAAACGCAATAATTGGGGCCGTCAGCAAGATCACAAAAAAACCGCTAACTGTAGAAAAAATATTGCCCACAAATTGTTGAATATCTCCTAATGAATCCGATAAGACATTAATAACCTGTCCAACTACATCCTCTAAAGAGCCAAAAACATCTTGAACCGGCTCTTCAACAATCGTTCCAGCAACAAAGTTTTGAACAGTATTGTTGAAGTTATCGACATGCTGCGGAAAATCAGTAATTAAGCTAAAGGTCTGGCTATAGAGCTTAGGAACAGCCCAAATCCCAAAAGCAATCATCAGTAGAATCAGCACTAGGCCAATTCCAACAATCGTATAAATTCGCTTAACCCCTTTTCCCTCAAAGTAATTAACAATGGGGTCTAATAAGTAGTAAAAGATCAAAGCAAGTAACACCGGCGCAAATAAGGTTCCCAAAATAATTCCTATTGGTTCAAAAATGAAGCGCACCAAGTAGAAAATAAAGATTAATGCTCCTACCAGTACACCGGCAATTAAAGTAAAAATCAAGTTGCGGCCACCGATAAATTGGATCCAGCGGGTCGTCTTTGTCGAAGGTCGTTCCATTTTTTATCAAATCCTTTTTCTTTTATTGTAACGAAACAATCACTATCCCACAAAAAAAAGGCCTGTAGCAGACCTTTAGTTGTTATTAGCCGAACGTTCATCCTCTTTCACACGATCAATGGCAATCACTAGTGAAATAATTAAATGCTCGTAAGCCTCATCCAAAATGGTAACCTCATAGGTATCGCCCCAGGAAATCCAGCGCTTATTAATATCAGCAATTCGTCGTCCATCTTTTTCCACAATGAAATCCATGTCCCACCAGTTGCCCTGTACCGACATTCCTTCTGCTTCAATCGAATAATGTGCCTTCAAAAAAGTCAGATGTTTAGCAATTTCGATCATTTCCTGACCGTCAATTTCTACAAAGAATTTTGGCAGTAAGTTAATCGTCTTTTTTGTGATTTTGCTGATTTCTCGTCCTTGTTCATCCTCAATTCGAAAGGTTTTAGGAATTTTCAGAAAGCTTCCTTCCACATAGTAGCGCGGGTTCTCCTGTTCATCCATCACTGTAAACTTTTCACCAATACTGAATACCTTTTGCTTAATATAAAGCTTTTTCATGATTTGCTGCCTCCTGTCTTGGAATTGTCACTCATGTCACCAGTATTAATAACTGGCTGAGTACCTTTGTCGGTAATAATTGAAACCAGCAGATTATTGATTAATTGAACCTTTCGATCATCGGTAAATTGGATATCCTGCCCATCCTCAATTTGTTCAAGAGCCATTTGAGTCATAGTCACGGCTCCTTCAACAATCGTTTGGCGAGCTGAAAGAATCGCACGAGCCTGTTGACGCTGCAGCATTGCATTGGCAATTTCTGTTGCATAAGCCAAATGGTTCAATCGGGTTTCAATCACTTCGACACCAGCAATTGCCAAACGTTCCTGTAATTCCTTGGCTAATTCCTCAGAAACCTTGGTAGTATTCCCCCGTAAAGTCAGGTCATCCTCATTAAAGGTATCATAAGGATACTGTGAAGCAATGTGACGAATCGCTGTCTCACTTTGAATCTCGACAAAATCTAAATAGTAATCCACATCAAACAGTGCTTTGGCAGTATCAACAACCTTGTATACCACAACTGCCGAAATTTCAATCGGATTCCCGTCTGAATCATTCACTTTCAACAGCGAGCTGTTAAAGTTGCGTACCTTCATAGACACTTTGATTTTTTGTGTCAAAGGAGTTGTCACAAACAGACCATTTTCCTTGATCGTTCCAACATATTTTCCAAAAAACAAAACCGCTTTAGCCTGATTGGGACTAACAATAGTCAACGAACTAATGAACAAGAAGGAAATCCCCCATAAAATTACGGCTAAAATAATTAATCCCACTCGATTAGTTGTACTTCCTTGATAAACAAACCAAACACCTGCAATCATAATTAAAACTAACACCAATAAAGCGGCATATCCGTTTACATGGAAGGCCTTTTTCTCTTTCACTGCCAACACCTCCAACTTATTTCCTACAGTGTACTCCTATGATTAAGCAGATTCAATAAAATAACCAGTAGCTTATTTTTTGAAAAGAATGTGGAAAGCTTCCCAAACTTTTTCTTTAATTTCTTAAAAAAAGATTTTTTCATTGCAGAATAAATGATAAGATGAAGCCATCATATAGAAGGAGGCTACTATGCTCTCACGTTTCAAACAGTCGAAGTTGTTCTTCTGGACAGCCGAAATCGTCTTAACGATTATCGGAATTTACTTTATTTTGCAAATGCCTAATATTTTTGAACCCATTTTAGGCATGCTTTCAGCAGTGGTATTGCCCTTGCTGGTTGCCGGATTTCTTTATTACATGTTTGATCCCATCGTCGTATTTCTGGAAAAACGCGGTGTTCCCCGGGTCTTCGGCTTTCTAATTTCTTTTGTGATCATTGCGATTATTATTGTTTTAACAGCAATGAACGTGATTCCCCAATTAATTGAGCAAACGGTTCAGTTAACACAGAACTTGCCGTTGTACGCTGAAGAAACTGGAAAATGGTTAACTGAGCTGGCTCAGAGAGACGAATTTAGAAACTTTAATTTGGAAGAGCAGCTGGCTTCGGCTAATCTCACCATTAACAATCTGATTAATTTGGCAATCGTTAGCGTGACCTCCAGTCTGTCGCGAATTGTCAGTGTCGCTATGCAATTTTTCGTGCTGCTGTTTACGGTTCCCTTCATTTTGATCTTTATGTTTAAGGATGGACACAAATTTCTTGATGCAATCTCACAATTTTTCCCGTTAACGATTCGCAAAGAACTGCGTCAAACTGTACGGGAGCTAAACGAAACACTGTCTGCTTACATCAGCAGTACCGTGTTGGATGCGTTTATTATCGGAATTTTGAGCTTTATTGCCATGACTATTTTTAAACAGCCGTATAGCTTATTGCTGGCGATTTTCTGTGGAGTCACCAATATTATTCCTTATGTTGGACCATTTATCGGGGCTGTGCCAGCGGTGATTGTAGGATTTTTTATCTCACCTTTGCAGGCGTTGTACATGGGGCTTTCTATTCTAGTCATTCAGCAGCTAGATGGGAACTTAATCAAACCATTGCTGTTTGGTAAATCCTTGAATATTCACCCACTGACCATCATCTTAGTATTAATTGGTGCCGGAAGTGTCGCTGGAATCATTGGCATGCTGATTTGCATTCCAGTCTATGCGGTAATCAAAACCTTAATTATTAATATTCATAAGATTTACCACATTCGTCGGGAAAGTCAACTCTTAAAAGACGATACGAGTTCTTCGAATACGTTACAATAAACAAAAAGCCCATGAAATCCAATTAGATTTCATGGGTTTTCTGTATTTAGAAACTGCCATAACAGTCTTTTGAAATAATTTGTCCAGAATCTTTTTCATAACGAATAGTAACGGAAATATAGCCGCCATCCTCTAAATCCTTTTCCCAGTCCGCATCAACAACCGTTGGTCTGGTTTCGTCGCCCTTGTGAGTATAGGTCCTTGTCGGTGGTCCAACAATGTCCACCAGCTCTTCATAAGAGCCGCCATGAGAATACGTTTCAGTTGAGATATCCTCTTCCTCATCATACTCTACGTTGGTAGTTGCTACTTGAATGTCTTCATAGATACTGCGGTCCCAGTTCTTCACTTCATAAATATAGTCTAATGCTTCCTCTTCTTCAAGATATGCTTCATCGGCATAATCATTCGAAGCTATTGAGTTAGAGGAATTTAGCAAGTCACTGTCAGAAACTGCGATCCCTAAAATTATCAATGCGATCCCTGCTGCTATACTTAAACGCGGATGTCTTCCCGACCAAGTTTTCTTTTTAGGCGTTGCTTTTTTCATCATATCCGTCGCCCCTTCATTTTTTGCTGCTATTACTCTTAATTTCATAATAGTATAAGGAAAGTAGGGAAAGCAATCTTTTTCGAAAAAAAAAACAGGCCTCAGCCTGTTGAATGGTTGTCTATTTAATTTCAGACACATGCCGGATCCTGCTTAGTGCTGCTTCCTTCCAGACCTGACACAATTCACAAGCCCGACATTGTCCTAGCCTTTCGGCAAAAAATAGTATAACAAATTCTAGTCGTCTTGGCTAGTCTTTTTCATTTGTTTTTTCTTTTCTCTTAATTGCTGGAAGAAATTAGTGAGTAAGTTCCCACAGGTTTCCTCTAAAATACCGCCCTCTACATAAGCGCGATGATTAAACCTCTCATCAGTCAGCAAATTCATTAAGGTGCCTGCCGTTCCCCCCTTGGGATCATACGCGCCAAAATAAACTTCCTCTACCCGAGATAAGATCATCGCTCCACTGCACATCGGACAAGGCTCCAGCGTGACAAACAGTTGGCATTCCTCTAAGCGCCAGCTATCCAAACCTTTACAGGCCTTACGGATCGCGAACATTTCAGCGTGACTAGTGGCATCTTGGCTGTGCTCCCGTAAATTATGCCCCCGACCAATAATTTCCTTATTGTGGACAATGATTGCTCCAATTGGCACTTCAGCAACTGCCTCCGCCTTCTTCGCTTCTTTGATCGCTTCCTGCATATAATAATTTTTTTCTTCTTCAGTAAATGAACTGATTCGTTCCACGTACTTCACCTCGTGTTTAACTTTAGCATATTTTAGACAAAAGTCAGTAAAAATTTTAGGATATTCAGACTTATGACTGATTTTAAAAATTCTCCTTGGTTGTATGATAATAGTAGATTCGTTCAACAAGGAGGGTATCATGAGAAAATATAAATATGTAATTGTTTTGGCTTTATTTCTTATGGGCTTCCTACTGGTTGAACCCTACCTAAGCAAGGACTGCATTCATCGCTGGGCTGCTGTTGCCGATCGGCTCAATCCTTTAGTTAAAGAGGAGACGGTCTATATTAGAACTGCCAACAGCTCTGAGGCGATTCTTCTAAGTACCGCTAAAGAAAAAACGGTCTATATTACAACCAGCTATGATAATCACGGGCAAGCTCGAAAGATAAGCTGCCATGAATTTGATAAACACATGACTTCTGGTCGCTACCTGGAAGTTGTCACCAAAGGTCAAAATGTTCAAAGCTGGCGCGAAGTGTTGCCCGCTCAAGTTCCAGCAAAGGCTCGTGAGCAGTTAAGATAAATCCAAACGTAAAAAACGCCTGTTGCCAGATTTTTCGCTGGTAACAGGCATTTTTCTATTAATCCATTACGTTCTCAACAAAGCCCATAATCTTATCTTTTAAATCATCCGTGGTTTCTTTGATGGAATCACCGTATACAGAAACACGTTTCTTGCCATCTTTGATCTTACCAAGAATGTTCATCAGGTTGTCTAAGTCATCATCAGACAATTTGTCGACGATGTCCATTACTTTCTCATTACCGTCAAACTTATCACTCACAAATTTTTTCACTTTATGGCGATTCGATACATGACGGGCCTTGTCCAAAATTTTGCCAGAGGCAATCACTGCTGTGGCAACGCTAGCTACCGCAATGACACTTACACCGATCTTAATTTTCGTTGCTCTTTTCATGGGTATCAGCTCCTTTATTTGCTACATTAATCATACCACACTCTAAAGATGAACAATAATAAGAACTCTCTCTTTTTATTTTGATTACACGAGTAGTTAATTCCTTTTCAGCTTGCTATACTGAGTAGAAAAAGGAACAGTTATGATGATCATTAATGAATACTCTGCGTCTCATCCAAAATTCCAACAAGCTAAGCAATATGGATTAAAACACTTATCAACAGCTGATGGAGAAGGAATTATCGATCACGAAGCCTTCGACCTTTCAAAAAAAGTCTACCTCGCTAGTTTAAACGATCAAATTATCGGCTTTCTGTTAATTGCTGAGGATGGGCTGCTGGAAAAACTAGCAACAAACAATTTATTCGAACCACAACCATTGAAAGGTCTTTTGATCCAACAGCTGTTTGTTGATCCAAATTTCCGAAGACAAGGTATCGCTCAAGCACTTCTTGCCTCCGTGGAGCAGCTGGGAGAGACCCTGTATCTCTACGTAAGTGATCGGAACACTTCAGCAAAAAAATTCTATGCTCACAGAGGATTCCACACTATCGGTGTCTACCAGGCTCCACAACACAATAACTTTAGCAATTTCAAAGCCTTTTTATTAATGAAAGCCGCAAAAAAGCTGTAAACATCCTAATTGAATGCTTACAGCTTTTGCTTAATTTCGGTTCCGATTGCCGCCAAACAGGAGGATCAATCGCAACAATTGTAAGAAGGTTGCTAAGGCAGCTGCCACGTAAGTCAACGCTGCGGCCGTCAGTACTTTACGAGCGGCTTGCAATTCATCTGGCTCCAGCATGTTGCCATCTCGCAGAATTGCTAGTGCTCGACGAGAAGCATCAAATTCCACTGGCAAAGTAACCAGCTGGAAAACCAACGCTAGTGAGAAGGCTGCTATTCCGATATTAATCAGTGTAGAATTCCAACTCATGAATACACCAATCATAATAAGCGGAAACGCAATAGTTGAACCAAAATTGGCAACTGGCACAATCGCATGCCGAATTCTCAATGGTGCGTACCCCTTCGCATCTTGCACTGCGTGACCACATTCATGGGCAGCAACACCAATTGCGGCAACAGAAGTAGATTGTGCAGTAGCTTCCGACAAGCTTAGCATCTTATCTCCACTATTGTAATTATCCGTTAGATTCCCTGCGATTTGTTGTACACCTACATTGTTGATTCCTTGACTCTGTAAAATATACTGGGCAGCTCGAGTTCCCGTCAATCCATCGCGACTGCGCATTTCATCATATTTACGAAATGTGGAGTTGACATAGGCTGAAGCGGCACCACTAATTACCAATCCGAGGATAACTAAAAAGAAGGTCGGATCGAAAAATCCAAATCCATAGCCGTACATATACATTTCCCCTATCTTAATCTTTCTATTATAAGTGTAACAGAAAGCCTTGAAAAAAGTGTGAAGCCCGCCCTAAGAAACTCTCTAGAGCTTTTTAACAAATTCTGATTTCAGCTTCATCGGACCAAAGCCGTCGACTTTGCAGTCGATATCATGATCGCCTTCAACTAAACGAATATTTTTAACCTTGGTTCCTTGCTTGATCGGGTTAGAAGCCCCTTTAACCTTCAAATCCTTGATTACAGTTACACTGTCGCCATCTTGAAGAAGATTGCCGTTGCTGTCCTTCACAACTAATCCTTCTTCAGCTGATGCGTCTTCATTCCATTCATGTCCACATTCCGGGCACACAAACATGCTGCGGTCCTCGTAAGTATATTCTGATTGGCACATTGGGCAATTTGGTAATGACATGTCTTGTCTCCTTTTTTGTTTGATGCCTTATTTTAGCGAAAAAAGCGCCCTTTGAAAAGGGGCTCTCTTATTTTCTTCCTATTCAATGAAAAAGACAGCCTCCCCGAAAGGAAGCTGTCTCTTATCTATTTACTAACTAATTCGCCAATAATATCGTTAGCACTTACTTCTTTAGATGTCTCAACCGTTAACTGCTCTACTTTATCGCCATTGGTAAAGGCAACAATCATGTCGGTTTTCTTTCCAGCCGCTTTGATCGCTGCTAAATCTGCCTGAGCAATCATTTGACCCCGGCCCACCTGTTGACCAGCCGTCACATAAACAGTAAATGGTGCTCCACCAAGATCTACAGTGTCTAGTCCCATATGAAGCAATACTTCCACTCCTGTAGGTGTAGTAATTCCTACCGCGTGTTTTGTCGGGAAGACACTAGAGATCGTTCCAGCCACTGGAGAAAAGATTTCGCCAGATACTGGTAAAATCGCATAGCCGTCACCCATCATTTTTTCTGAGAAGACATCATCAGAAACTTCAGTAATCGGTACTAGCTTACCATTCGCTACTGCAAATAATTCTTGATTCTTCGACACGGGTTCTACAGCTGCTGTCTCGACAGCGGCATTTGCTGTTCCAGCAGCACCATGATGCAGACGATTCATTTCATCAGCTACAAATTGTACTTCTGTTCCAACAATAACTTGAATATTTTTATCATCAATGACCTTCAAGCCAGGAACACCAGTTGCTTTAATTTTGCTTTGATCAGCGGCACCAGTATCCTGCAATTGTAAACGAAGACGAGTGGTACAGTTATCAATTGTCATCACGTTAGCAGCTCCACCTAACGCATCATAAATTCTTTGCGCCATCACTGCATGCTTGCTGTCTCCAGTAGTATCAATATCTGGTGTTTCTTCGCCATCGCCCTCTTCACGTCCTGGAGTCATTAAGTTGAATTTAGTAATTACGAAACGGAAAGTCACATAGTAAACAACAGCCATTACTAATCCTAATAGGATCAACATGTAAGGTTTATTAGCAATTGGCACACGCAAGCTTAAAACGAAGTCAATCAAACCAGCACTAAAATTGAAGCCGGCTGTCCATTGGAAAGTAGCCGCAATAAACATTGAAATCCCTGTTAAAATTGCATGTACCACGTATAAAGGCCACGCAACAAACATGAATGAGAACTCTAAAGGTTCAGTTACCCCTGTAAAGAAAGAAGCGAATGCAGCTGCCACCATTAAAGAAGCAGTAACCTTTTTCTTTTCTGGACGTGCACATTGGTAAATAGCTAACGCACCAGCTGGCAATCCAAACATCATTACTGGGAAGAAGCCGGCTTGGTACATACCTGTAACACCCTTGACACCTTCACTAGCCCAGAACTTACCAATGTCATCAATTCCCGCCAAGTTAAACCAAAATACATTGTTTAAGGCATGGTGCAAGCCTGTCGGAATCAGTAAACGGTTAAATAGTCCATATAATCCTGCACCTATCGGCCCTAAACCAGAAATGAACTCACCAAAGGTTACCAATGTGGTATAAACCGGTGGCCAAACAAAAATTAGAGCAGCTGAAACAACCGCCATCATTCCTGCTGTAACGATCGGAACCAGTCGTTTCCCACTAAAGAAGGAGAGTGCCATTGGCAACTTCACACTGCTAAAGCGATTGTACATAGCCGCAGCAATCAGACCAGCTAAAATTCCAACAAAGACATTTTTAAAGTTAATTGCACCAAAGGCAATGTCTACGTCTTCTACTGCAATTTTCTTAAACATAGCAACTGCATCACTATTTACTAATGTCATTGGTGTCAAGAATGCCACTAATCCAGCTAAAGCTGAAGCACCATCCTTATCCTTAGACATCCCCAAGGCTAACCCAACTGCGAACAAAATACCCAAATTATCTAAAATTGTACCACCGGCTTTAATTAAGAAGGCTGCCAATAAGTTATTGCCGCCCCAACCGCTAGGATCAATCCAATACCCAACTCCCATAAATAGTGCTGCTACTGGTAAGGTAGCCACCGGTAACATCAATGAACGACCCATTCGCTGCATATAAGCTTTCATTCTTTAATCTTCCCCTTTACGTTGATTTTTTGCTCCCCGCAATCGTTCTACGTGTATCGCTAAATACCCTAGCTCCTCTGTAGTGATTGCCAGCTGATAATTTTTCATTAAAAAGACGCGAATCTTTTTAGCAACTTGGTAGCTCTCCGTATACTTGCTGCGAACCATCTCGATAATATCTAAGTCTAAAGAAGCATACCGCTGATTCTGGTACCGCTGCAGCAATAAGCGCAAATGATTTGCTAAACGAGAATAGTCCAAAGCCATCTCTTTTGAATAGATATCAACACCCACCTCTTGGGCAATGATGTTGATAACCTCTGAAATAATCGTTACTTCGCGAATACTAGAGTAATTATTACTTTTCCCCATACGAGCGCTGTGAATATGGATAGCGATATAACCGGCTTCGTCATAACCGTAAGGAATATTTAGCGTACGATTCAGATAATCGACTGCCCACTGGGCGATAGCAAATTCTTCATTATACAGGACTTCAATCTCACTTAACAGCTTGTTGCGAATGACAATGCCGTTGGTGATATTTTGCGCCGCAAAAGCAATATGATCAGTCAAAGCAACAAAAATATGTTCATTCAGCTTTTCCATTAGAACGGTTTCTGCGTGATCAATAATGTGCTCTGCCGCAAAAAAATATTTTTCATCAATTTGGTTTAATAAGTTCTGTAGCTTTTGCTGTCCTTCCGGTTCCATCACGAACAAATGCTCAATGTCTTTTGCAAAAATCAAATCGTTCTTTTGCTTGCTGAAGCCTACCCCTTTGCCGATTGCTACCTTCTCTTCCCCATGATCATCTACCAACACTGCATTTTGATTCAAAATCTTTTTAATTTTCATAACTCTTCCTCATTCTGCAGAATTTTTTACTGTCTTGACTAGTTCTTGGCCAGAGAAAAAGACATGGAAAGAAACACAAGGTCGCTTCCTTGTGAATTCCTTCCATGCCTAGTATGATCTAGTCACATGAAACAGTATTTGTTAACAATTTAATTGTATAGACCAATGGCCAGTTTGTCAACCGCTTTCTTAAAAAAATTTAGCGCTTAAATTCTGCACACAAAAGCTGTAATTCTCGATAAATTTCTGCACGCTCTTTCTCATCATACGCATTTGCCCCGCTGGCTAATGGATGTCCTCCGCCGTGGTGCTTTTTGGCTAATTCATTGATTACTGGTCCTTTTGAACGCAATCGCACACGATAGTAGCCTTCAGGTTGTTCCACAAATAGTCCCCAAGCCATCACATTATCAATTACTCCAGGTAAAGGAACTAACGAAGAAGTTTCCGAATCAACGATATCGTATTTTTTCATAATTTCTTGACTCAGCACCACTTGTCCCGCACCATTTTCATCTACTTCCAGGTTCTGATAGAGGTAACCGGAAAGTTTGGCCACCTTCAAGGAAATTTGTTCAATTTCGCGATTCAGCTTGGTTGCATCAAAGTGATGGTCAAGCAATTTAGCTGCAACTCGCAAAGTATGAGAAGTGGTTGCCGGATACAAGAAACGTCCAGTATCTCCGACAATCCCACCATACAAAAGACGCGCCGCATTTTCATTTAATTTTAGCTTCTGATCAAAAGCTAAATCTGCAATCATCTCACTACAGCTGCTGGCATTCGTATTGACCCAAACGATATCGCCATAGGGATCATCATTGGGATGGTGGTCAATTTTAATCAATTTATCCCCTAGAGAAAAACGATCATCACTGACTCTAGGGGAATTAGCTGTGTCTGTCACAATAACCAAAGCCCCTTGATACAGACTATCCTCAATCGTCTCCATGCTGGCTAAAAATTCCAAGCCCTCAACTGAACCACCTACTTGATAAATTTCCTTTTCAGGGAAATTGTTACGCAGGATTTCTGCTAATCCCACCTGGGAACCGATCGCATCTGGATCAGGACGCTTATGCCGATGAATAATGATTCGGTCATATTCTTTAATTGCTGCAATAATTTCTTCCATTGTTGTCATGTTATGCCTCTTTCTATGAACGCTCCATCACCTGGCAGACCACTAAGGCCTTTGCCACAATGACATTATCAATAAAGACTTCCAAATCTAGCTTCGCCGAGCGACGACCAAATTCTAAAATCTTAGTTCGAATTTCAATTTCACTTTCTAATTGAATCAAACGTAAATAATGCAGGTTCATCTGTTCAATTAAGGTATTACGGCGTTGGTCAATCATCAAGGTCCGCTGCGCTACATTCGCCAACAGCTCACTCAATACGCCAAAAGAAATCGTTCCGACACTATTCACCATTTGCGGACTAACTTCAAACTTAAAGTTAGGCAAGTCTAATGGATTGCCCTCTCGATCCGTATCAATCATTACAATATCACCAACGATTTGATCAGAAATCGTATTAGACATCTGGGGCTGACGCTGAACCAGCTGCATGGCCTTCATGACATCTTGACGGCTAACCATACCTAATAGGGTTAAATCATCTTTAACCACTGGCATCATTTCCAACCCGTCCCAGATCATCCGATGGCTGACAGAAGCGACACTCATATTGGTTTTAACTACAATGGGGTCTCTAGTCATCACTCGATCCAACAACTGATTGTCTGCTTTGCCTAAAATATCCTTGGCCGTCACAATCCCAACTACCCGCATATTTTTATTAACAACTGGAAAACGAGAATGTCCCGTTTTCTCGGATAATGCTTGGTAGGTTGAAATCGGTTCGCCTGCCTGTAAATATTGTGTTTTTTCCAACGGCATATAAATGTCGCTAACCTGCATAATATCCTTTTTGATTAATTGGTCGCTTAACGCCCGGTTAATCATAGTTGCCACAGTAAAGGAGTCATAGGTTGTGCGTAAAACCGGCAATTCTAATTCGTCCGCCAATTGAGAAATTTCCGGATCTGTATCGAATCCCCCAGTAATCAAGACAGCCGCGCCGTCCTTCAACGCTAGACGTTGAGCACCTAAACGATTTCCGACAATCAATAGTGATCCAGGTGTAATATAGCGCTGCATAGCCTCTTCGGTCATCGCACCAATCACAAATTTGTTTAGATCTTTATCTAATCCGTTGGCACCACCTAGCACATCGCCTTCGATAATCCGAACAACTTCGCCAAAGGTTAAACGTTCAATATTTTTCTTTAGTTTGCGTTCGATCCGAATGGTACCCACCCGCTGGATCGTCGAAACCAAGCCGATATTCTCTGCATCCTTGATTGCCCGATAAGCTGTCCCTTCACTAACGCTCAAATTCTTAGCAATACTCCGTACTGAGATACGTTCGCCCACTGGCAAGCTCTCAATGTGCTCCAGAATTAAATCATGTTTAGTTGCCACAACTACCCCTCCTATTTTTCCTTTTTCATTAGTACAGTTTTATCTTTTTTAGTATAACAGAAGGTTTTAAAAAAAAGAAGTCAGCTGCAAGTTTTTCAACTAATCTGCTGACTCCCATTATTTATTTCAATAAATTTTCAATTTCTGGGTGTAACAGTTCCACTAAATCACTGGCTGCTAGTTCAACAGCCTTGCCAAGTTCACCACTAGAAACAATTACCTTGTCATAGTCCTGGATACTCTCATCAAACACAAGTAAGTAATCCGGATGATTCAGCCGAATACCAATGGGTGTATTCGCACCATGCTCATATCCAGTATGCTCCAATACAAATTCCATCGGCGGTAAACCGATCTTGCGGTTGCCCGTTGCTTTCGCTGCCTTCTTATAATCCAATCGAGCATCTAACGGCACCACTGCGATAACTACCCCTGTCTTGTTTCCCTTCATTACTAATGTTTTGAAAATTTTATCATGGTCGACTGGTTCTTCAGCTAAGACCGCCGTTCCATCTGCTTGCTCAACAGGCAGTTCGTGGACAGTAAACGGGATGCCTTTTTCTGTTAGGTATTCTTCTACTTGATTCGCCATTTTACTTCCTCCTTCCAAGTAACTTAGATTATATTGTTCTCTATACTACAAGAATAAACGACTGAGGATGAGTCTCCTCTCTAAAGCCAAGTCAAACTATCGAATTCTGCTGCGGTTATTCCCAACTCTTCCAAGGAGTTTGCAAGGATTTCCTTTAAATCCGTATTTTTCTGTTCACCTGACCTGACCAGCACATCCACGCCAGCGGGTGTTACTAAAGAAGCTTCAAAACGAATTACCAGTAGTTTCTCGTTCATACCAGCCACCGACCAATGGCTGCGCAATACTTTTAAAAGCCCCTTGCCGCGCCATTCAAATCCCTTTGAAACAATCGTATCTATCCCAACAATGGATTTCTGTTTGCCATTTTGTTTTTGGTATTCAACCAAGTCCAGTAGTTTCTCAGGTTCATTAGGAATCGCTTGATAGGTGATGGATGGATTTAGCCGCTTTCCCGAAAGCCACATGGGAAAATTCGACGCTTGAATCAACCATTTGCCTTGGATGTCCCTTACTGTATTTCCCATAGTTTTCTCCATTCCTTTTCTTAGCTGACTGAAGCTTACTTACTCTTCTTTTTTCTAAATCGAACCGCGGAAATAACCAATGCAACAAAACACAACGCAAAAGAAGCAATAAAGGTCACACGCATTCCAAAAACAAAAATATCTGGTCGATTAGCAATGTAAGTGGTTACTCGTTGCCCATAGGCGGCACTCATTCCACCGTACAGAATCGTCGTTGCCAAGGCAATCCCGATCACCATCCCTAAATTACGAGCAAAGGAATTCATACTGCCGGCTACCCCTAAATTTTCTTTGGTAACACTACTCATAACCATTGTGTTGTTGGGTGATTGAAACAGTGCGTTCCCAAAGCCCATGATGGCCGTTGCAATGACAAAATACCAAATCGGTGTAGCTTCATTCATAAAAATATACAAAATCTGAGTTAACGAAAGTAAGCCTAATCCTGTAATAACCAGGATTGGTGAACCAATCTTGTCAGTCAGATAGCCGCTAATAGGCGAACCAATGACCATCAATAACGGAAATACCATTAATAAAAGACCAGAGTAGCTAGCCGAAAGTCCTCGGGCATTTTGCAAATAAAAAGGCATCACCACGTTAACGAAAAAGTTCGAGGCAAAAATCAATACGGCTGTGATTAAGCTCATGGTAAACATTTTATTCTTGAAAATACTGAAAACAATCAACGGATCGGTTTTCCGTTTTTCCACATAGATGAAATAAAGAAAGGCAATCAATGCTAAGCCAAACAACCCTAATGGTAAAGCATTCAGATATCCGATTTCCTGACCGATGAAGATACTGCCGAAGAAGCTCATAATCGTTACTGCGAAAGCACCAAAGCCTAAGAAGTCGATCTTGCGTTTCGACATAGTTAAATCCTTTGGCAGGAATTTTTCGCCGATTAAAATAGTGGCGATTCCCACAGGCACATTAATCCAGAAAATATATGACCAAGAAAACTGCGACAAGATCAGTCCGCCGATTCCTGGTCCGGCAATTGACCCTAGCGAAACAAACGCACCGATGGAACCCAGCGCTCGACCACGTTCCTGCATCGGAAATACTTCTGTCGCAATCCCTGAATTGGTTGCCATCGTCATACTGGCACCGATACCTTGAACCACTCGGCCAAACAACAGAAATTCCAACGAATGATTGAAACCACAAAGCAATGAACCGACTGTAAAAACAATCGTACCGATCCGATACACTTTGATCTTGCCGAAGCTGTCACCAATCTTGCCAAACAACAGCAGACAGGCACACACTACGATTAAATAGATAGAAACTACCCATTCCGCCTGATTCATTGGTACATTTAAATCTTTTGAAATAGTTGGTAAAGCAATGTTCACAATACTAGAATCCAACGTGGACATGAAAGCAAACAAGGCTACCGAGACTAGAATCCACCAGCGATTTTTTTGTACCAATGGATCATCTTGATAAGTCCTCATATAAACATCCTTCTTTCTAATCATTGTGATTATAACAAGTTTTCTCAAAAAATAGCAGCAATATGTCACCACAGCTGCTAATTGAAGCTGCTGTCTGTTTCCTATTTAAAAAAAGAAAGGCTTTCTGCGAGGTACGAATGAAAAAGAAAAAAATCTTTTATCTCATGGCCGATCAGCCGTTAGATGAGATAAAAGATTCGATTTAAAAAGGTATAGATAGTCCGATCGGTATCAATAGACTATCCCGTGGCCCTTACCACCTCAACTCTTTACTCAGCCAGCTGCTAAATGAAAAATCTTTTCTACTCAAACCGGCTGCAGACAAAAAGTTGCTCCAACTACCATAGCGTTTTGACGCTAGGTAGCTATGTTCAAATTCAACAAACGTTGGGACTTTCCTTAATTCCTTCGCTTGTTTTTGCACTAACTCAATCAGCTGCTCGTTACTTTTGCCCTCCGTGTATTTTTGAGGTCTTTGGTACTCTAGACCAGCGCTTGCCAAAAATCTCTTCCAGCCGCCATAGCGTTTTGTCGCTAGGTAGCTATATTCAAACTCCTTATACATCGGCACTTTCCCTAACTCTTCTGCTCGTTTTTGGACTAACTCAATCAGCTGCTCATTACTTTTGGTATTCCTATGAGCTTGAGGTTTTTGATACTCTAGACCGGCGCTTGCCAAAAAGTTCTTCCAGCCGCCAAAGCGTTTTGTCACTAGGTAGCTATATTCAAACTCTTTATTCGTCGGCGTTCTTCCTAATTCTTCTGCTTGTTTTTGCACTAACTCAATCAGCTGTTCGTTGCTTTTGCCACTCCTGTATCCTCGGGAGGAACGATACTCTAGACCGGCGCTTGTCAAAAATTTTTCCCAGCTGCCGTAGCGCTTTGATACTAGGTAGGTATATTCAAACTCTTTACCCCTCGGCGTTCGCCCTAACTCTTCTGCTTGTTTTTGCACTAACTCAATCAGCTGCTCATTGCTTTTGCCACTTACATATCCTTGGGAGGTTCGATACTCTAAACCGGCGCTTGCCAAAAACTTCTTCCAGCTGCCATAGCGTTTTTTTGCTAGGTATCTATATTCAAACTCTTTATAGGTCGGTCTTTTCCCTAACTCTTCTGCTTGTTTTTGGACTAACTCAATCAGGCGCTCATTACTTTTACTTCTGCCATCAGCTTGGGAGCTTCGATACTCTAGACCGGCGCTTGCCAAAAAGCTCTTCCAGTCGCCGTATCTTTCAATCGCAAGGCGTTTATGCTCAAATTCATCATAGGTTGGCGTCTCACCGAACACCTTTGCCTGTTTTTGGACTAGTTCCATCAGCGTTTCATTACTCATATTACTTTGAGGATTCTTCGTTGTTCGCGGCTTCAGACCAGCACTAGCCAAAAAGCTTCGCCAGCTACCAAAACTGCCGTTTACTTTGTTTCCATATTTAAACTCACTTTGGGTTGGCGTTTTCCCTAATTCCCTCGCTTGTTTTCGTACCAATTCGATTAGCTCTTTCTTACGTGCCTCCTTGTACTCTTTAGAATGCCGTGGCATTAAGCCAGCATTTCTCAAAAAATTACTCCAGCTGTGATACCTACTTATAGCTAGTCTACTATATTCAAACTGATTAAGTGTCGGTGTTCCTCCTAGTTCCTTCGCCCGTTGTTGTACCAACCTGATCAGTCTTTCATTGCTCATATCTTTTTTATAGGGTTTGGGCTTTTGTTTGGTCAAGCCGGCACTTTTTAAGAAGTTGTTCCAATTGCCGTATCTTTTTACTGCAACACGTGCGTATTCAAATTCTCCGCGTAAAGGCGTTTCTCCCCGTTCTTTCGCCTCTTTTTGTACCAGCTGGATCAACTCTTCATTACTTAATGGTCTCTTGTCTCGCACAACTGTTAGGCCGGCGTTTTCCAAAAAGCTATTCCAGCTGTCATATCTTATCAGCACAATCCCAATGTGCTTAAACTCTGTACGCCTTGGTGCTCTTCCCAATTCTTTGGCTTGTTTTTGCACCCTTTCAATCAGCTGCTCATTGCTAATAAGCTTTCTCTCATTTCCTCTTCTCTGCGGTTTTAGATTCGCTCTTTGCAAAAAGTTCCCCCAGCTGCCATAGCGCCTCACCGCTATTCCGACATGCTTAAATTCTTTAACCGTCGGAGCTCGCCCTAACCCCTCAGCTTGCTTTTGCACTCTTTCAATCAGCTGGTTATTGGTTATCATTTTTCTGCTTCGCTTGTATCTCTGCTGTCCGAGACCCGCGCTTTCTAAAAATTCCTCCCAACTGCCAAAGCGATGGATAGCCGTTGAACTATACTTAAATTCTTCGGCTGTTGGTACTTGGTCCGCGTCAATCTCCTGTTGCTGGACAAGCTTGATCAGCTCACTGTTGGTGAGGTTATGAATCGGTTTATACAGCTCCAGTCCAGCAAGCTGCAAGAAATTCTTCCAGCCGTCAAACCGCTTTGCCACTAAGCCATGATACTTGAACTCTCTCATGAGCGGCGTCCGGCCCAATTCGTCGGCTGCTTCTCTAACCCATTCCATCAACTGTTCATTGGTGATTTTCCTGACATCTCCTATAGGATGCCCGGGCTTTCCAGGCTTTATCGGTTCTAAGCCAGCGCTTTTTTGGAAGGTCGTCCACTTACCAAATCGTTTTTTAGCTAGATTCCCATACTCGAACTCAGTCCTTGCAGGGGTTCGACCTAACTTTTGGGCTTGCTGCTGAACCAATTGGATTAACTCTTCATTCGTTATGGCATTCTTATAGGCACGCGTTGTTTCAGGGGTTAAACCCGCATTTTTTAAGAAGTTTTTCCAACCGCCAAAGCGGCTTTTGGCTAAATGACCATAATGAAATCCAGCTGCTTTGGGGGATCGGCCTAACTCGGCTGCTTTTTCTTGAACTAATTTAATGAGCTCCTCATTGGTTACATCGATTCTACGCCACCTAGGCTTTGATGGTTCAAGTTTTGCAGCCGATAGGAAATTACCCCAGGTCCCAAATCTGCCTACTACCAACGATTTATACTCAAATTCGCCCTCATAGGGGGTGCGGCCTAGCTCCTTTGCCTTTTCATGGATGATTTCGATAAGCTGTTCATTGCTTATCTCTTTTCTGCGCATAGCTAGTGTGCCTGCTTCCAGACCAGCCTGCTGCAAAAAGTTTCCCCAATTGCCAAATCTAGTAGTGATTAGTCCACCATACTGGAATTCTTTCTTTAAAGGGGTTCGTCCCTTTTCAGCGGCCTCCTTTTGGATTAACGCAATCAGCTCTTCATTGGTTACACCCTTTTTGAGCTTACTCATCTCTAATCCAGCCTGATCCAGAAATTCTTTCCAAGAGCCAAAGCGGTGCCTAGCTAAAGGGCCATGCTGGAACTCAGTACTTAGAGGAACTCGCCCCAATTTGGCTGTCTCCTGGTGAATGGATTCAATCAGCTCTTCATTGGTAATAGTACTTCTGCTCCTTGGATTTTCCGCCAGCTCCAGTCCCGCACTTTTTATGAAATTTCTCCAGGTGCCAAATTGCCGATTAGCGAAATGGCTCAGTTCAAACTCTTTTCTAAAAGGGGCACGCCCTAACTCAGCAGCTTGTTCCTGAACCTTTTGGATTAGCTCCTCATCGCTAAACTCTACTTTGCGGGAAGGCGGCTCCATACCAGCCTCTTGCAAAAAAGCCTGCCACGTGCCAAATCTCCACCGTACTGCCTCTCCATAGGGAAACTCTTTTTTAAACGGCGCTCGGCCTAATTTAGCAGCCTGTTCCTTTACTAATGCAATCAGCTCTTCGTTGCTTAGTTTTCGTTTATTTAAATCCGTGGCCATTTATCAATCTCCTTGTTGTCGATGAACTAGAATTGAAGTGATATGTAATTGTTGCTTGGCTTAGCTCATTTGCTTTTTTTCAAAGTGTATGTAACTCATTCTAGTCATTAAAAAATTGGTTTTCTTTGTATAGAATCATCAAATCCATTGCATATATTCTAAACCCCGTTACTTATTTAAAAAAAGGATACGTTAGCAATTATACTTCATTGATTCGTTAGATTAAACAAAAAAATACACTGCTTTTCTTTTTTTATGTAATTTTTTATTACCCGAAAACATTTTAATGACGGCCTCGGTTATTCATAAAGTTACCATTAGAGAACAGCACACAAAATAACCTAAGCCTCAAGATAGACTTAAGTTGTTTTGTGTATAAACAGAGAATGATGTTGCGCAATGATCTTGTTCTCCAGACTAAAAATAGAGGACTAGTGAAGTTTGCTGGTTCCTTGCCTAATAAATACGAGAGGTCTTAACACCGATCCCTCTCCTGGGCTTTTCCTTCGGTAAATCTACCCGGAAAAACTTGCACCAACAATGATTAAGATCAGTCAGCTTTGTTCTCCTTCAACTCGTTAATCTGTTCAATACTTAATCCGGTTATTTGAACAATTTGTTCTGGTGCCATGTCCAATTTTAAGCAGTTCGCTGCAACTTTCAGCTTTTCTTCCATCTTTCCTTCCTTACGTGCATAATCTATTTCGGCTTTCTTTATTGCTTTGGCCTTATCAATTCGCATAATCATTTTCTTTTCCTCCTCATCGAGTTGGTAAAAATCTATTCGTTTCTTTGCTGCTTTGATATACTCTGGTGCATTCTCGGTTACTTCGCCTGTTTTGAAAAAATATTGCCAATGAGCCAAGGGACTGTTCGGTTCAACATTTTTGTTCTTTAGACTAAAAAAGCAGAGGGACAGTAAGGGTTGCTGCTTCCTTCCTAAATAGAGACGAGCGTTCTTGTCATTGCGAAGACTAAAGCTTTGAAGTGCTTCTTCGTCTGGATCAAATAAGTGAAAATCTACTATATTAATGTCGTAGGTAGGACATAATCCAGAAAAGTTGTTGTTTTCGATATAGTCTTCGGCTTCCTCATCGCCATATGGAGAAATGTAGGCTTTCACTAAATAAAACAGGGCACGTTCTTCAAAAAACTGGTGGGGCTGTACCTGCATCTCTTATGCAAAGCTTTACATAAGAGATGTTATGAAAAGTAAATAGTTATGTAAAGTTGAGTGAACAGACGTTGATTTGTCAATGTCTATTCACTTTTTTTCTTCACATAATGAAAGATGGTGGTACAGTTGATTTGTATCCAAATAAAAGAAAAGGAGGTTTTTACATGGATACCGATCAGATTGTTCCTACTATGAATCAACTTATCAAAAAAATGAAAGGCGATGGATATTCCGACAATACACTGGATCATTTTTTATGGATTGGTCATACTTTTGAAACTTTCTGTGTTAAGAGAAATATTCAGAAGGTGAACTCTAATGAAGCTCGAAATTTTTTTAAAGAATCCTTCGACTTTGATTTAGATGCCCCTAACTGCCAATTACAATTTACTCTTCGCCGCCCCGTACTTTTACTGTTTGAATTTTATCACACTGGAAATTACTTATTAAGACATCACAACACGGCTTATACAAATATCCCTACTGCATTTTTAGATTTTTATTTAGAATACAAAGATTTCGTAGATAATTTAATCACTTGTCAGAAGCAAGCAAAAAAAAATAAGTTATGGACAATGGGAAAATTCCTTCTTTTTTTAGATAAAAACCGGGTCTATTCATTTAGAGAACTATCTACTACACTTGTCCATCAATTCATCAATAGTTTAGAAAGCTCTCCAAATACTAAGGATTTACATCGTGGAAATCTTAGACAAGCAATTGATTGGATGTTTGATAAACAAATTTGCCCGTTTTCTGGGTATTCTATCTTTCCAGTTATCCATTCTAGTCAGAGATTATCTATATTATCTTATTATAGTAAAGAAGATATGAGAAAAGCATTTGATGTTATCGATATAAACTCTGTTCAAGGTAAACTTGAAATGGCAGTTATTACAACTCTTTATTATACTGGAATACGTGCATCTGATTTATTAGAGATGACGTTTGCGCAACTTGATTGGGAAAACGATGTTTTCTTTATCAGGCAAAAGAAAAGCGGCGAACCTCTGACACTTCCATTATTGCCCGAAATGAAATTTGCCTTGTTAGATTACATTAAGAACAGCAGAAAAGCGGTCAATGAGGACTTGGATCATATTTTTTTAATTAGCTGTGCTCCCTATCACAAATTTTCTATTGGTGGAATTTCTTCTATCGTTAAACGAGTCTTTCTAAGAGCAGAAATTGATATTACTGGTAAGCATGCGGGGGCCCATGCCATGAGACATTCACTTGCGACAAATTTGATGCAGGAGTCAGTTCCAATTAGCGCAATTTCTAATGTTCTAGGACACAAGCAAATAAGATCGACAGAGAAATATCTGACCATTGACGAAACCAAATTAAGAGAATTTTCTTTGGAGGTGCCTTATGTCTTTTTATAATTATAAGTTCGCCGAACCTTACAACGAACCATTTGAGCGTGTTATTCAATACAAACGAGGAATAGGTTATGATTATGGCGACTGCTATGTTGGTTTTTATAGACGAATTGCAAAATTTCTCAGTCAGTTTAAACCAACGAAACCAATTATTACACAGGAAATGTATGAGAAATGGTGCGAACAAACTGACAATGAAGGAAAAGTCTACCATAACATGCGAATCAAAGTACTCTGTGATATTTGTCATATATTAACTGACATGGGTTATCCAAATATTTATATTGATCCATTTGAACCGAGATACCTGAAAAGCTCTTTTGTCCCTTACATTTTTACTCACGAGGAGATTATCCGTCTATTTGATAATCTAAAAAAGATCGTCAATCAAAAGGATTATTCAAATGATGCGTTTACCTTATTATTCATTTTGTACTACTCTTGTGGTCTGCGTCGCTCCGAAGGACTGCATTTACGGAAAAAACATTGTAAAGTGGATCAAGGGATTATTGAAATCATTGATTCTAAAAATCATATAAGTCGAATCATTCCATTATCTGATAGTGTGCATGCACAATTACAAAGCTATATGACCTCTTACAGTTCCCACTTAGAACCTAACCAATTCATTTTTCATCACCCGAATTCTTATGACGAACATTATTCTATAGGGTCTCTATATCGTAGATATAGGAAACTACTAGTAGACTCTTACATTCCATATCGACAGGGCGGTAATTTACCTCGAATTCATGACTTACGTCATACGTTTGCCATTCATGCGCTTGAAAAGGCAGAAAAAGAAGGAATTGATCTTTATGCCGCACTTCCTTTATTGTCTGTTTATTTAGGACATGAACACCTGACTCAAACTGAAAACTATTTACGACTAACCGTTCAGCAACATAAAAATGTGAGCACAAAAGTGAAAAAGTATATCGGTAACTTGTTCTATCAAGGAGAGGAAGATTGACATGCATGGCTTTTCATTTTATGTGATGAATTATTTTTCAAGTTATTTAACTAAATTCTTAGGTTGCTCAAAAAAGACTATTGAATCTTATCGAGACACTTTCGTGCTCTTTTTTGACTATTTAGCAACGCACGAAAGAATTACTTCTGACAACATAAAGCTAGAAGATTTTAATGAAGCAATCGTTGAAAGGTTCCTCAACTATTTAGAAGAAAATCGTGGAAATAGTATCAATACAAGAAATCAACGCTTAGGTTGCTTAAAAAGTTTTGCGAATTATTTAAAACGAAAAGAGTTTGCCTTTTTGAGTCAATGGGAAAGAATAACAGACATTCCTAGCAAAAAAAAGATCACTCAACAAATAGCATATTTAACAATAAAAGAGTTAAAAATACTTTTATCTATGCCTGATAATACTACTAAAAAGGGGCGCAGAGAAAAGGCGTTATTATCCTTTATGTATGATACAGGCTGTCGCGTTCAAGAGATAATTGAGACCCAAATATGTAATATTCGCTTTTCTTCGCCACCTTCAGTGGAGGTTCTTGGAAAAGGCGCTAAATATCGTCAAATACCTTTTTCATTAGAAGTCCGTGACTTACTGAGGGAATACCTTAAAGATCAAAATCTGAATATTTCTTCAGAACAATACGTCTTTCGAAATAATGTAAATAAGAAATTGACCCGAGCAGGCGTCCAGTATATATTGGATAAAAATATCCAAAAAGCTCGACAGGAGAATCCACACTTATTTCTCAAAAAAATTTCCAACCATAGTTTGAGGCATAGTAAAGCCATGCATTTGTTGGAAGCTGGGGTTAATTTGATTTATATCCGAGATTTATTAGGACATGCCTCAGTGAATACGACAGAAATTTATGCAAGGGTAAACCCAGAAATAAAGCGAAGGATATTGGAAAAAAACTATTCAGAAGTTCATTCTGATACAAAGTATACGGACGAAAAAAAATCAGAATTGGTTGAATGGTTGAAAACTTCACTTTAGTTATGTAAAGTAAAGAGCATCACGATAGTTGATCTACGGGCACTATTTTGATGTTCTTTACATAACTATTTACTTTTCATAACATTTCGATGGTTACCTGGCTGCCATCTTCAGCCACCGCCAATACATCCACTTCGGTCCGCATAATTTTCATCGTGTCATGAGTCTTCTTGTAACTGTCAATGTGGTAAGTTTCTCGGGGTGTCAGTGTTTTGAATTCCTTGCCCAGCATATCCTTAACAAAAGCCTTTAGGATAATACCAGAATCTTTTGACGTAAGCATTTTGCGGAAAAGTAGATCGTTCGTAGGTGTATATTTTTGCATGTGTTCCATCCTTTCGCTGATCGCGAAAGAGTCACCTTAAGTATAGCACGGTGAGTTTTTGCGATCAAAATCATTAGATTTTTTTGAACGGTTCTTAGCGAACTGCTCATGAAAAGATACGCAAAAGAAGGGAAAAAATTTTTTTCTTACTGTCTTTTTCAATAATTGTCTAAAAAAGATGGAATACTCTGGATTATTCGTTTCATTTCGAAGGATTGTAGTTATTTTTTGTTCAGTATTCATGTTTCTTCTACTTGCTTTATTCAAGATAAACATTGATTTGTCAAGGCTCAACGTTCTTTTCCAGTTAAATCTGCAATGTTCAATGGACCCCTAGAATATTCAATAAGGTAAATTTTACTATACGATTAAATCAAGGTTTTTCTGAAAAGACCATTGAACATTGTGGGGGGTTCATTGAAGATTGGCATTTTGTTCTTTAATTTCTTTGGTTTATTGTTTAGTCACCGGCCGGAACAAAAAAATATTTCACAGGAGGAACACAAATTGATCCAACAGTTAGGCACAAAATTACAAATACAAATCGAACAAGCAGGCAAAGACAAACAAAAGAAAGTGAACTTCAGCAACATCATTACTAACCCAGCAGAAGCCGACATTACTAAATTAGGTGAAGTCATGGCTGACTTAGCCGGAGACGAAAGCAGCCTAGACAGCGTGATCGTTACTAACCAAACTCGCGTTACCAAATAATCAAAGGAGGAAACCACCAATGACTGAACATCCTTTCACTCAATATCATCTGTTTCATTTAAAAAGAAAAACACTTGAAAAACAAATCACCCATTACTACCAGGAAACCCGTGATAGCTCTGTAACGATCCAACTATTGTTAGTTATGAAAGTTCGCCATATGCTAGGCGAAACCGATTTTGAATTGTTCCTGCAGGACTTGGTGAAGCATCTATTCGCCAACAACAAAATCACTCGTGCGCTGCGCCGTTACTTCTATTTCTTTAGGGAATATTTCAATGACAGAGAGTGGAAGATCCTGTCATATCGGTGTTTTCCACCTGAACATGTCACTACTGAATTACTGTCCGTCGTCCCGTCAACTGTTATAACACCTGAAATTACTACACTAGAAAGTTCCTGAGAGAACGAATAAAGGAGAGAAAAATTATGTTAAAACTAGCAGCCGTATTTGAAAACGCCGCAGGAAAGAACCACAGCTGGAGCTTTAATGATCCAGATCCAAACAAAAGCCCAGAGGATATCAAGTCAGCCTTGGATGCTATGACCACGATACACTTATTTGAGAAGGATGGTATCCGTCAATTTTGCAAAGTCGTTTCAGCGAAATTCGTAGAAACTATTGAAACACCGCTTTTTGATCTATCGAAACCAACACCAGAAGCTTATGTCGCTGATCCCAACAATATCTTTGCGGCACATATTGTTTCTGAAGATGCACCCCAAGTCTCTAAAATGCCGGAAAGACCAGTAGTAGAAGTATCAAAACAGGAGGAAGTTGTAACAGAAGAAGTTGCAGTTAAGAAAGAAGAAATTGTACCAACAACAGTTAAATCAGCTGTTCCAGCAACAGAAACAATGAACTCTATCGAAAAGAAACCTATGGTAGCTCCATCTTCCTTGAAAGCTCCTCTAGCAAATTCTGAATCGTTAGCAGCTGTTGTTGAGCAAGCCAAAAATAGTTCTATTATTCCAAGCACATCCGCTCAACAATTAGAAGCTGTAGCAGCTGAGTCTGAGTCGTCGAAATCGGATAGCCTTCCCCTTCAGAAGCCAATTAGTTCAAGGAAGGCCCAGGTAGATCGGGTCCGAGCCTATCACGAAGCCAACAAGAAGAAGAAAAAGGGTAAAAAGAAAAAACGCTAGCTTGATTTCCCCCCCTGTCCTTGTGGTACGTAAAGGAGGTGATGCTGACTTAGCAGTGTTTATGGTGGTGGCTGAGCTTCTCAGAAAGGAGTGATGCTTTATGTTCATCCTAGGAAAGGAATATCCGCCATGACTGTGTATCAGGCGTTGACATTGGCAATTGCCTTTGCCACCTTGATCATCACCATTGATCGACACCATAAGAAATAAGCTCTACTCACAGTCACCGTCTTAAACGGTGCTTCATTGAGGTGTTATGCGCGCAGCACCTCTGCTTTGAGTAGAAGGGGGCTACATAATTGATGGTGGTATTTATCTTTTCTGACCGGCGATCTTTGATAATAGAATAACTGAGTGTTAATTTCTTATAGCAGGTGGCTTTAATTGCGCTTTTTGGGGTCGCTTGTGCAGGTTGATTTCTAACTATTTTTAGCTTTATTTTCTTAGTAAAAATTGACTGTGTTGTGTTTATCCTCGACGTTGATTCGCGGAAAATGCTATTGCGGGAGTGTAAACAGAGCATGCACTAACATGCCCTTCATGCTAACTTGAACACTGTTTCAAGAATGGCACCTATATTTTCAATTACTTAACCGTACATACAGCTAGATGGTTACTTTCTTTTGTCTTTTCGTTCTACCAACAAAATAAACTTCAGAATTTTTTGTCTGCTTATCATTATTTGATAAACACCGCAAAATTCTGAAGTTTATGGGCTTAGTTTGGAATGTGAATGGCTCGTTGATCTGCAGCTAAGGCAGCTTCCCGGACTACTTCGCTGAGGGTTGGATGTGGATGGATTGTTGTCAGAATATCATCGACGGTTCCGCCTTTTTGCAATACGACTGCTGTTTCGGTAATCAAATCGGTTGCTCGTTCACAGAGTAAATGAACACCCAGCAGTTTTTGAGTTTGCTCTTCGACTAGAACCTTGGCGAAGCCATAGGTTTTGTCCATTGCCAGAGCTTTTCCGCTAGCTTTTAACGGGAACTTGCCAACGCGGTAGGCAAGGCCTTTTTGTGCTGCTCGTTCTTCCGTCAAACCAACACCGGCGAATTCTGGATCGGAGTAAACACAGCCTGGAGTAGCTTCACCCCTGAATTGTTCTGATGCTCCTAGTGCGTTTTCCACGGCACATTCTCCTTGAGCCGAAGCATAATGAGCTAACATGATCTGTCCAGTACAATCCCCAATTGCGTATACATTTGCTACATTGGTTTGAAGGTATTCATTCACCAGAATTCGTTGCCCCTCGGTTTGAATACTGGTATTTTCAAGTCCTAAGCCTTCAATATAGCTTCTGCGACCAACTGCTACTAACAGCTGATCTGCCTGAATCGTTTCTTCGCCTAAAGAAAGCTCGACCTGCTTTTCATCACCGGCAACTGCTTCGACTCGTTGGCCTAATAGGAAACGAATGCCTGTCTTCGCTAATTTCTTTCTAAGCAGTCCAGCTAGTTCTTGATCCATCGAAGGCAAAATTTCTGGCTGTTCTTCTACAATGGTCACTTCTACACCAAAGCTATTAAAAATAGAAGCAAATTCGATCCCAATTACGCCACCGCCAATGACGGTTAATGATTCGGGCAAGGTTTCTAAAGCTAGAGCTTTGCTGGAATCCAACCAATTGGTGTAGGTATCTAATCCCTTAATTGGTGGAATAAACGGCTGCGAACCGGTAGCAATCACAATCCGATCTGGCTGCAGCTGAATTTTTTCACCATCTGCGGCAGTCACTTCTAAGGTTTGATCATCTACAAAAGCGGCAGTACCTGGCAAGATTTCAATTTGATTGGTTTTCATCAAGCCTTGTACACCTTTAACCAGCTGCTTGACTACCCGGTCCTTGCGCTTCATTACGGCTGCCCAATCAAAACCTTGTGCCTCAGCTTGAACACCGAATTTTTTGGCTTGCTTCACCTGCTCTAAGGCTTCAGCTGATTGCAGTAATGCCTTAGTCGGGATACAGCCTACATTTAGACACGTTCCGCCAAGTTGATTTTTTTCAATCAGGGTGACTTTGGCTCCTAATTGAGCGGCTCGGATCGCGGCTACATATCCGCCGGGACCTCCGCCGATAATCGCTACAGTTTTACTCACTGACTGACCTCCCTATTCTTTTGGCAACTGTTCGTTGGGATTTTCTAAGATTTCAGCTAAACGGGTTAAGAAGCGAGCGCCAGTTGCCCCATCAGCTACACGATGATCCAAGGTTAAAACTGGCTGCAGCACCGAAGCCACGATTAGCTGATCATTTTCATCTACATAAGGTTTTTTAGCTATTTTTCCGATGGCTAAAATGCCTAATTCGGGCGTATTGACAATCGAAGAAAATGTTTCGATATTGAACATGCCAAGATTACTAATCGTGAAGGTTCCGCCAGTCAGCTCTTCCATTGAGAATTTGCCCGTTTTGCTTTGTTCCTTGATTTGATTCAAATCATTTTGGATGTCTACCAATGACTTGGTATCCACCTGGTTGATCACGGGAACTAGCAAGCCTCGTTTGGTATCGCTGGCAATACCGACGTTGACTTCCGCTACACTTTCCACTAAACCATCCACAAAACGTTGATTGATTTCTGGAAACTCGGTCAGGGCAATTGCAACTGCTTTAGCAATGATCGCTGTAAAAGATACCTTTGTCGTTAAACCCTTACGATAGGCGATCAGCTGATCACAGCGGACCGTAGTACTCAGCTGAAACTGAGGGACATCGGTCCAGCTGCGAATCATTTGCTTAGCCATGGCTTTTTTTAAACCAGTCAGCTTCTTTCCTTCACTACTCATCGACTTCAATCCACGCAATCGTTTCACCGATATCGACCGTTTCGTCTTCTTCCTCGACAATTTCCACTAAGGTGCCATCAACGGCTGATTCCACATCGGTTGTCGCTTTATCGGTTTCGATTTCTAACAAGACTTCGCCTTTTTTTACCGGATCACCGACTTTTTTGTACCAAGTAAGAATCGTTCCTTCATCCATATCTAAGCCAATTTTTGGCATAATAACTTCTTTTTTCATCGACAGTCTCTCCTCTACTTCAATGTGGTTCTAACAGCGGCCATCACTTGTTCTTCGTCTGGCACATAAGCAACTTCTAAATTACGAGCAAATGGTACTGGCACATCAGGGGCAGTTACTCGCAAGACGGGTTTCTTTAAATGCTCGAAGGCAAACTCTTGAATCTGAGTAGCTATTTCCCCGCCAAAGCCAGATTTTTTAACGGCTTCATGGACGATCACTGCATGACCGGTTTTTTCAACTGATTTTAGAATCGGCTGCATATCCAACGGTTCAATACTTTTCACATCAATGACTTCGGCACTGATGCCTTCTTCCTTCAGCTTTTTGGCTGCTTTTAATGCAACGTCCACCATGGCTGAATAAGCAATCAAGGTAATGTCGTCGCCAGCTTCCTTGACTTCACTTTCGTAGCTAACTTCATAAGGTTCCTCTGGTACTTCACATTTACGTTTGTACAGTGCTTTGTGTTCTACAAAAACCACTGGATTGTTGTCGCGAATCGCCCGCAGCAGCAGCCCCTTGGCATCATAAGCATTTGATGGCATTACTACCCGAATCCCTGGTACATGAGATAAAATGTTCTCTAATGATTGGGAATGCTGGGCACCATTTCCTAAACCAGCACCACATTGTGTGCGAATGACTAAAGGAATACTCACTCGTCCGCCGTACATATACCGCATTTTAGCTGCCTGGTTAAGAATTTGATCGAAACAAACACCGATAAAATCCATGTAAGACAATTCCACAATTGGTCGGCGCCCAATCATCGCTGAGCCGATACCGGCCCCAACAATTGCTACCTCAGATATGGGTGTATCTCTCACTCGTTCGCCACCAAAATTATCTAATAAATCATAACTGCATCGCAGCTGACCACCGTAAACGGCAATATCCTCCCCGATGGTAAAGACATTTTCATCACTGTTAAAGGCAATGTGCAGTGCTTCATTGACCGCCTGACGCATTGAAAGTTTCCGCATAATTATCTCCTTCCTATCCTTTGGAAAAGACTTTCCATTCGATTTTTTCAAAGGTTGGATCATATAAGTCATTCATGATATCCTCAACCGCTGGCTCAGGGTCTTGCTTAGCCTGTTCAGAAGCGGCTAATACTAGTGTTTCTTCCTCTTTTTGAATGGCTTTTAACTCATCCTCGCTTACACCATGTACCTTGATTAAACGTTGCTCACAGCGTAAAATTGGATCTTTTTCTTTCCATTTTTCTACGTCTTCACGGTTGCGGTAATTTTCGCTGTCGCCAAAATAATGTCCAGACATGCGGTAGGTATCCATTTCCAACAGCACCGGTCCTTTTCCTGCCAACACTTCTTCTTTTATCTCCGCAAAGGTTTGATACACTTCGACTAAATCATTGCCATCAACGGTTAGTCCTTTGATGCCATAAGCCTTCGCCCGGTCAGAAATTCGTTCAATGTTCATGGATTTTTCGGTAGAGGTGGAAATACCAAATTTATTGTTTTCACAGATGAAGACCACTGGCAGATTCCAGATGGAGGCCATATTCAATGCTTCATGGAAGGAGCCTTCATTCGAAGCGCCGTCGCCAAAGAAGGAAACAGTCAGGTGTGGTTCGTGACCAATCTGTTGTCCTAGCCCTGCGCCCATAGCCATGGGAATTCCGCCGCCGACGATTCCGTTAGCCCCCAGATTTCCAGTTGCTAAATCGGCAATATGCATGGAGCCGCCTTTGCCTTTACAGTAGCCGGTTTCCCGCCCCATCAGCTCGGCGAACATGCGGCGCAGATCTGCACCTTTGGCAATACAATGCCCATGGCCTCGGTGGGTAGAGGTGATATAGTCTTTATTACTTAAATGGGCACACACGCCGACTGCAATGGCTTCTTCTCCGTTGTAGGTGTGGACAGCTGCCCGAGTGATATTGGCCTTCGCTAATTCAATCGCTTCATTTTCAAAAGCGCGAATACGCACCATCACCCGATAGAGTTCTAACATCGTTTCTTTCGAGATTATGCTTTCCAACGAAATTCCTCCTAGTTCATTTTAAGGTATTCATTTTTCTTAGGAAAAATGAGTTTTATTGTCACCACGTATATCATCCAATTAAACTTTTTAGGTCTTGATTGGGTGGTAACTTTTAATATACGTTTGTGATTTTTGATCCTGCGAAAAGTTGGACTGACACCCTAATTCGTATTGTAGTATTCATTTTTCTTGTGGAAAAATGAGTCTGATTGTCATCACGTGTATCATCCAACTAAACTTTTCGCTTCTTGTTTGAGTAGATACTTTGGATACTTCTTTCTGATTTTTGATGCTGCGAAAAGTTGGACTGACATCCTAGTTCATTTTAAGGTAATCATTTTTAATTCATCCATCAGCTATTTGGAGTGTGGACAAAGGCTGGCCCCTTGTCCACGTGTTTTATTTTCTTAACTCCAGAATTTTAGGGCTTGGTCTAATTCTTCGTGGGTGTTTGCTGCTTCGGTGACCGGTACTTCTGCCATAACGGCTTCGATTGCCTGCAGCAAAGCTTTTGCTCCTGAGACTGCTCCGGCTGGGTGTCCGTAGATTCCGCCGCCGGCCATTAGGATTGTTTCGTTGCCTAATAGGTTCATCAAATACTCAATGCTGCCTGGGTGAACCCCGCCAGCGACAGTAGTAAAGGCTGGTTCAATATTTTTCATTGGGGTTGATAAAGCACTGTGGGTTTCCACTAATTCATCTGTGGTTGTCCCAAACCGACCGCTATCTGGATAAACCAGCGGCATATCCATCCCCATGATTCGTGGTAATTTGCCACAGCTTAACGCTGCTGACATTCCATTGTTTTGCGAACGGTAATAAGCGCCTGCCCCAGCGCAGTGACCAAAGATTGGGATCTTGATGTTTTCTTTTTTCAGGAAGCGAACCAGGTCTTCGGTTGCTGCCCAGCCTAGAGCGTTGTAGTTCACCATGATGGAGTTGGCTCCGGCATCAATGGCTGCTTTGGCACGATCAACAACATTCAAGCCTGTGATATTTACTGCGTACAAGGTCGATTGATCTTTGCCGACTTCCTTCAAATGAGCCATAACTGTTTTTACCCGATCGACCATTGGTGAATACGCTGGATCACTTAACAATTCATCGTCCTTAATTACATCTGCACCGCCTAAAGCTGCTTTGGCTGCACCGGCTGCACTAGCTTCTGGTGGAACACCGATACACGGCTTCAAGATTGCGCCTACTAGTGGACGATCTTGAATGCCTAATAAATTGCGGATGCCGCTGACTCCCATTAATGGTCCTGTAAATTCTTCCAGCATAGCATCAGGAAATTCAATGTCTACTAGGCGAATACCATCCTGAGCTAAAACATTTCCGGCTACGGTACTGATGACCATGGCCATATATGCTGGAAAATTGGCAGTAGGATAAGCGACTCGAGCCACACAAGAAATTCCGTCTGACATTGGGTATACGCCAACTACCTTCGCGCCATATTTTTCAATTACTTCTGGTGTTTCCCCTTCCACATGGGTCCAGGTGCCGGCACTTTGATCGGCTGCTACTAATTTGACCCAGTCATAAAGGTCCGGTTCTTTTTCTGAACGCATGTAATAGGTTGCTACAACAAAATCGTTGCCTAAGCCTTCTGCCATTTTCAACGTTTCAAATTTCATGTCGTCATTCATCTCTTTTCAAAATTTTAGTTAATTCCTATTAGTCATCGACAGACTGTTTCACCAACATTTGTGACTCTTGATAAAACGGGTCCAAACAGGCTTGAACATCCTCTTTGCTTTGTAAATTGGTTAAGGCTTCAACTGCTTGCTTGTCGGAGATTACCGAGTAAATCTGACTGAACACTGGACTTGTGTCTTCAGTGAAAGCTAACAATAGAACCACCTTGGCTGCCAGCTGATTTCCCCAAGCAATAGGCTTGCGAGGAAACAAAACTGCAATTTGCGGCACATTAACCTCTGAAAAATAACCGTGGGGAATTGCGGCTCCGGTTTCCAAGCATGTGGGCACCATGTCTTCTCTTTCAAACACCGTTTCGCTAAATTTGGGTTTTACATAGCCTTGCGCCACCAGCTGATCGGCTAAAAATTGGATCGCGGCTGCTTTGGTTTGAATATCCTGATCCATAAAAATTAGCGAGTCACTAATAAGCGGCTTCGTGTCAGACTGCTGGGTTGGTAACAGTACTTGTCGTTTTTTTAGTCGTACTAAGAAGCGATCTAATGCTCCTTCTTGATGGATTTCCTGCATGAGAAGCAGTGGAATATCTCCGGTTTCTACATCCAGGGAACCTGCCATTCCTAAAATATGGTAGTCCTTTTTCACTTCAGCAATTTGGCTGTCCATCGGCTGTTCGCTTAATAAATTTAGAAAAATAAATTCCACAGATGGTGCTAACTCAATGAGTTTGTCTTTAAGCTGCTTGGCTAGGTATTGGGCACAGCCCTCACCGGTTAGACAGAAAAAAACAAACGCAAGCCGTTTTGGCTCAGAAGAGGTTTGCTTCTTCAAGACAACATTTTGCTGGTTCTTGATTAAAGATTCCGCTACCTCATCGATGTTCATGTCTACCAGTTGAGTTTTGCGGATCGCATCCAGCACCATCAAGGTATCTACCCGCGTCACAGTGCGAACCTCAATCCCCAGCTCTTCCCCAATTTCGCTGCCAAAGGTTTCCGGCGACCCCATATCTACAAGGATTAATACACCTCGTCCTTGGTTGTTCTTTTTCACTTGCTCCAGCAAACGATTGTAAATGGAGCGAGGACTTTCATCTAAGCTGATACAAAGGGATGTCAAATGAGACTTGCCCATCAGCTCATTGGCCACCGCCACCATTTCAGCCGCCACCCGACCATGGGTAACGACAATCACTCCAATTGCTTCCCCGTAACGAACATTTCCACTGTTGGTAGCTGACAAATACATGGCGATAAAGCCAATTTCCTCATCAGGCAGCTCCATTCCGATATATTGCTTAGAAAGGCCCGCCATTTTGCAGGCCAGCTGGAATTCTTTAGGATAGTGTTTTTTTACGTTGGATAAGTTCGGGTTTAAAATGCGTTCGCCGCGACGAATTCGTTCAATCGAAGCATTGAAGTGAGTAGCTAAACAAAAGAGCAAGGATTTATCGATTTCTCCTAATTCTTCCTTAGCAATCTTCAGCATCTCTTCCACCATTCTCAGCAAATCTTCCTCAACAATTGTTTGGATATTGTCCGTGATTTGATTCACATTTTTGTCGGTTTGAATGTTGCTGATATAACGGGAAATTTTCTTTTCCATCAGCTTCCAAATGATGGAGTTAATGTCTTTTTCTGAAAAATCATTGTCCTGCAGCTTCTCGTATTCTGTCTCAATGATGCGGTACAAGCCGTCAGAGAATTCATAGGGATCTTTGATTTTCAATTCAGGAACCACGGCCTCGTCCGTTGGAGACACAATCAGATCCTTAGCAGTAAAGTAATCAATTTCCTTAGAAGGTGCTTCTGTTTCCTGTAATTGCTGATGAGAAATCACCAACATCTCACGATCAATCAAAATACGCGAGCTGTTGTCAGCTTTATGCATACAAGCCAGATAGCCCTTGGCACAGGCTACTTGGATTTTGCTCCGTAGCTCCCCAACATTTCCAGGATAGTGCAGAGTTAACAAACGTCTCATTGCTTCCGAGGTAATTACGACTTCGCGATTTACCCGCAATGCTTCTTGGTGAAAGAAGGTCATAATAATGTCGTACTTCTCATCTATTCCCCGCATGGACAAGGCTGGAATAGCAATCACCATCGGAATCCGGCGGCGGAAGGTATCCAATAAGTTGGTTTCAATGTCTTCGGTGGTTGCTGCGATAATCATTACTTGGGCATTTCGCGTTTTCTGATCCCCCAGCCGGCGGTAAATGCCTTTATCAATTAACTGAAACAGCATTTCCTGACCATCTGGCGGCATCCGATGAACCTCATCTAGAAACAAAATACCGCCATTGGCATGACTAATTAATCCTTCACGATCCTCATCAGCTCCGGTAAAGGCTCCCCGCTGATAGCCGAACAGCTGAGCATTTAGCAATTGAGGATTCTCGGCATAATCCGCACAGTTCAGCTCAACGAAAGGCATCTCCTTGGCTTCCAATTGCTTACTGAATAAAGCAAATTTGTACATGGCTTCTGCCAAAACACTTTTTCCTACCCCGGTCTCACCGACAATCAGGGTGTGCAGGCCAATCGGCGGATACATCACTGCTGCCTTGGCCTGCTCTACCTGAATACTTAAGCTTCGCTGCGCGCCAATGATACCGGCGAAGGCTTCATTTTTGGCTAGCTCTGGTGGTGCATTTTCTTTTTCAGTCCCCACCGAAATATTTTGCTGCTCAATAAAATGGATAATACTGTTTAACGTAATCCGATAGCCTGAATCAACCAACCGTTTTGTCAGTTGATTCATACTAATCGTTGGTTCCGCTTCCAAAATGGTAAGTACAGCCTTCAGTAAAACGGCCTCTCGCCGTTCTCGGGAATTTTCAATACCTGCTTTTTTCCGCATCGTGGTGACACTGCTGCGGGAAAGTTTTAATTGTTCAGCCAATTCTTGATCTGTATAGGGATTTTTTGCATCTTCAGCATCAATCATCTGGAGCATGCGTGTATAATCGGATGATTTCATAGTGTTTTACCTCCTCAACAGATTTTAGTGTTGATCATAAATGACATATCTATTCACTTATTATCCTACTATAAAAACTGGCTTAACTGAACATGTGTATTCTTGCGTCTAGACGTTCGCTAATAACTGACAAAGCCTAGGAGATCAAGAATTTTATACATTATGAAGGTAATCGGGTTACCTCCTTCTGACAAACTACTAATCAAATTAGTGCCCTCTGGAAATTCAAAGCCAACAATTTCAGCAATGTGGGTATGCGCGCCGGCCATCGCAGTGGCACACCAGAAATAAATGGCAAAGACGACAAATACCGACATACAAATGTGCAAAATATTTTCCTTAGCAAAGGCGGTAATCCCAATAATGAACCATGGAACGGCTACTAATGAAGCAGTCGCCAGCATTCTATTTCCAGGAATAATTGACATAAAGGTCACGATTGGTGTCATAATCAAGATCGCAGACATCGTTGCTGGATTCCCCATGATCGTTGACGCATCAATTCCAATCCAAACTTCGCGGCCTTTCATGTATTTCGCTGTAAAGATTTTGGCTTGGTCAGAAATTGAGATTAAGCCTTCCATCATGATCTGAATCATCCGTGGCAGCAAGATCATCACCGCTGCCATGTTGAAACCAAGTAACAAGATTTGACGAATATCATAGCCGGCAATAAAACCAATCAGCATCCCTAAAATAGCTCCGATAACAATCGGTTCTCCAAAGATCCCCATTTTTTCCTGCATCGTTTCTGGATCGGCCTTAACATTTTTGATTCCAGGAATTTTTTGAATCAATTTTACCACTGGAATCCCAATCATGGCTGGCGCAATAATAGCACCTGTTGGCCAAGTACAGCCAGGGATCCCGTAGAATTCTTGATAAGTTGGTGCCATTTTGTCTGCCCATTTCAAGGAAACGGCCATGTAAATACAAGCGGCTAAAACGGTGAAAATCATATTGCCGGTTGCCCCATAAATCAAGGCAGCACTTGCGGCAAAGGACCAGTAATTCCAAAAGTCTACCATCAGTGTCTTTGTAAAGTTTAAGAAAATCAGTGCAATATTCGTCGCAATTAGTGCAATAATAACCATTCCTGATCCTGGCTGTCCCCAGGCCATCCCCATCAGGCCCCAGCCAACATCCACAATATCCAAGTTCCAGTTCATCCGTTCAACCATTGACATGGTTGCCGGCGACATTTGCGCAATCAGCATATCTACGGTTAAGTTCAGTCCAATGAAACCAACTGTTGCAGTTAATGCCGAGCGGACAGCATCTCCAACCTTTAGCCCTAGAACCAGTCCAATAATCAGCAAGGCAACACATAAAATCCCATTACTACCTAATCCCGTAAACCACTGGAACCCTTTGTTTACTGCTTCAAACATGGATTTACCCCCATTCTTTTTTTTATCCTTTTACCCCTTTAGAATCTGACGCATCTCTTCCATCGCTTCTTCTTTACCGATTCCTGAAATAAACGGTACTCCATTAACCTTAGGTGCATTTAGTTCGGTTGTTACTGGTGTCATTAACAAATACATGTCCGGCTGCATCGTGCTCAATACCGTTTTCAATTCTGTTGCCCGGCGCTTGTTCAATTTGACTTTAATGCCTAGCTCTTTGGCTACTTTTTTAACCTCATTTTCCCCAGCAGTGGAGGTAGCAAACCCCGCTCCACAAACAACAACCACGATTTTTTCTTCTGCCATTTTTATTCTCCCCTTTCTTTAATTACCGTTCATTTTCTCTTTTAGAGAATTCATAATGCATAATGCTCTCTACTTCTTCTGTTGATTTTGCCGCTAACAATTGTGTGACTACTTGTGTATCCTGAATAATTTCCATGATGTCCTTAATCATGTACAAGTGCTCATCGTTCAAGCTGGCTGCCAGCATAAAGACTACTTTGACATCAAGGTATAAATTGGGATCTTCCATACTGGCAAACTTTGCACTATTTTTCAGTACGGCAACACCAATCCCTGCTTTGAATACCTGCGAACGCTCACTGTGAGGGATCGCTATCGGGACTGGTGTAGGAACTCCCGTAGGAAACTCCAGCTCTCTTTCTAAAACAGACTTTCCGTAACATTCTTCTACCATCCCATGAGCGGCCATTTCACCGGCTAGCTGATAAATCAGTTGATCACGGTCGGTTTCCTCCGTGATAATGGCATGGATTTCATTCTTGCTTAACATCTGGTCCTCAATGAATGATTTATCCAAATGAGTCACCTCCTTCACTTTTTACATTCTCATGGAATGATGACACCTTTAATCATTTTGCCAGCTCGCATATCCGCAAAGCCCTGTGCCAAGTCCTTTAGCTCATATTTATGAGTAATGAACTTACGGGCATCCAGCTGACGGTTTAACACTAAATTCAAGGCCTTGCGATTCACTTCTGGTGAATACGCGGAAGCACCATAAACCATAATTTCCTTATAATGAATAGCATTGGTATCTAACAGCTTTGCGCTGGATGGATGAATCCCGCCGAATAAGATGACCTTGCCGCGTTTTCGGGCTAAATCCACTGCATCCGCTTGGGCTTGACCAGCTGGACAGGCACTAATCACCACATCTGCGCCGCGACCGTTGCTTTTCTCTAAGACCATTTCCATTAAGCGCGGATCAGAACTGCTCATGTTCACGACATTGTCAAAGCCTTGCTTACGGGCAAGATTAGCTTTCTCTTCATTCATTTCCACGATTAGGACTTCTTTTACACCGCGAATTTTAGCAATTTCACTGTGCAAGCAGCCGATGGTTCCTGCACCAATTACTACCACCAAATCATCCATGACAATGTTGGTATTGATTTGGGCACACAACACGGAAGATGCTGTTTCAGCGATTACCGTGTCCACTGGATCAATGTCATCAGGAATTGTATTGAAGCAGCCATGATCAATCGTTTCTTTCGGAAAGGCAATGTATTCAGCAAAGCCGCCATTGATGCCCTCTGCCGTGCCAATCATCCGAATATTGTCACAAAGATTTTGAATCCCATTTTGACAATACCAGCATTCACCACAAACGATTACCGGAGCAATTGATAAGTTGGTCCCTACCGGAAATCTTTCGTAATTGCTCTCCACTACCTCAGCGGCAATCTCATGACCGGAAATCGCTGGTAGAATCGAATTTTTCGATCCTCCGCCATATGTGCGCAAGTCTGAGCCGCAAATACCACAGGCAATCACCTTTACTTTTATACCATCTGCAGGACAAACGGGCTCTTCTACCTCTTCGTAGCGTACATCATCTGGTCCATACAAAACTTCTGCTTTCATTGGATCACATCCTCATCTCTTTATTTGCTTTCACTTTTTATAAAGCAAGTCCTGTGCCAACTTCTATTCAACTTGGTCGAAGCCTACTAAACTTAAGAAAGCGGTATCATATTATTTGACAGCCTGAGCAAAACTGAACACTTCCTGACCTTTCAGTTTGGTTTTTGACCTGTTCAGTTTGGTTAATAAAAAAAGACACAGTCGAACGCTTTTGACGTTCGACTGTGTCTGCCTCTTAATTGAATTGTCTATTTGCGACGACCACGGCGTTGGTTAGCTTCCATAATAACCGGAAGAATTACCGGACGGCGTTTGGTTTGTTCAAACAGGTAGCGGCTTAGCTTGTCGCGAATATCTTGTTTTAGTTTAGCCCATTCAAAATCATCGGAATGCAAATGCTTCATCACGATTTCTTCCGTTATCTCGCCGCTTTCTTTAATTAGGTCGCGGCTGGCTTTTACATAAACAAAGCCTCGTGACGTAATTTGCGGAGAGGAAACAATCTTTTGACCTTTACGATCAATCGTTACCACGATAACAAAAATACCGTCCTCTGACAGAACCTTACGATCCCGCAGCACAATATTGCCGATATCACCGACGCCGATTCCGTCAATCATGACATTATCAGCTGGAACACTGCCGGCTGAGCTTAATTGTTTGTTCTTGTATTCTAGTACATCGCCTCGACCGGTGATGAAGATATGCTTATAGGCCATCCCTAATTCATGAGCCAAATCGGCATGAGCGGCCAATTGACGATACTCCCCTTGAACAGGAATAAAGTATTTCGGCGACATGAAGTTTAACATCAGCTGCAAATCACGAGGATTGGCATGACCGGAAACGCGCAGGTCTTCTGAAATGTTCTTCACGATTCCACCGGCACGATAAATCATGTCTTCGGTTTTCGCAACGGTGGTTTCCATTGCGGTAGTTGGTGTCGTCGTAATGTATACCAAGTCCCCAGCTTCAATACGCAGGTTGCGGTGAGAGCCATTAGCCATCTTTTGCAATGACTTAATCGGTTCCCCCATGCGGCCGGTTTCTAAGATGATCAACTCTTCAGGCTTGTACTTTTTCATTTCCTTCAAGGTGATAAACAAATCCTCAGGAACTTCCAATTTTCCTAAGCGCATGGCGGTACGGATAATCCGTTCAAAATCTTGACCCGTTAGAACCACTTTACGGTGCGCTTTTTCAACTGCATTTAAGACTTGCTGAACGCGTTGCAGGTTGCTGGCAACACAAGCGACAATAATTCGGCCTTCCCAGTATTTGATGGTATCGAAAACTTCGGCTGAAATTTCGCGTTCGGAAGCCACTTGGATGGCATTTTCTGCATTGGAAGAAGAGCTTAACAAGGCCAACACACCTTCAGAACCAATCTCTGCCAAGCGACGATAATCCGTTGCATACATTGGAATAGCAGTTGGATCGAACTTGAAGTCGCCAGTATAAACAATGCTTCCTTCATCGGTTTTCAAGCTTATCCCAACGGAATCAGGAATTGTGTGCGTTGTCCGGAAGAAGCTGACGCTGGCAGTCCCAAAGTCAATTTCCGTGTGCTCATCAATCACATGGAAATCCTTGAACTTCTTGCTGTCTTCATTTTCTTTTACATTCAGCTTCGCCAATTCGATCGTCAGCTCAGTCCCAAAGACTGGAACATTCACTTCAGATACTAAATAAGGCAAAGCACCGATCGCATCGGCATGTCCGTGGGTCAAGAATACCCCGGCCACTCGATCAGCATTTTCAATTAAATAGGTAAAATCGGGAATGACAATATCAATTCCCAACAGTTCGTTTTCTGGATACTTCAGTCCGCAATCTAGGACAAAAATATCGTTATCCACTTCAACCACGTACATGTTTTTACCATTTTCACGTACTCCGCTGAAGGGGATCATTTTGATTGTACTCAAAAATAGCCACCTCTTATATTTTTTTATCTATTGGTTTCAGCTTCCTCAGACCCCGTAACAGTTCGGTCTGTGCTTATACACTCATTAGCTATTATACATGATTTTTACTGAAAAACCATGGAAGGAGTTATAAAGCAAGGAAGCCTTAAAAGATTTAACCGCTGAAAAAGTCAGCCGAGCTATTTTGCAAAAATTTATTGGCCCTCAAAATGAAGATTTTCATATCCTAGAAAAAATCTATCCCTCTTTTATACCCCTGCTTCGACAAAATGCACCTGTGAATTCTCCCAATACTTTTTATACATCCGGTCCTTTTGCCCATCCAGGTTCAACTGGTACATACGAAAAACCACTAAAAAGTCCTTGGGCTGCCATTGTTCTTCATAGGAATAGCAGTAAGACATCCCCAGATTAACCATTACACCACCGCTTCTCGGATTGTTGCGGTCATGCGTAGCCGTAATATAAGGGATACCATCTATTCGCAGCTGTTCAATGACCGCTTTACCTGCCCCTGTCACAATGCCCTGGTGCCAGTATTCCTTTCTTAATCCGTAACCAAAGTCATAACTATCGCTGTCACCAACATGGACATAGCCAATCGGGACATTATCGGATTTCAAACAAATCGCATAGTTATATCCTTGTGGTTTCTCATAGGCTTTGGCGTATTTTTCCTGATAAAGTGCTGCTGCCTCATCCAATGTTTGCAAAGGAAACCAAGGTAAATAAGCATTGACTTCCTCGTCGCTGTAAATCGCCAGTAAGGCTTCAATATCACTTTCCTTAAATCGGCGAAGGATCAATCGCTTTGTTTCTAGTGTGGGAGTATTTACTATATTCGTGCCCATGCTCCAGCCTCCTTATCTTGCACCTCTTATTTTATATCAGCTTATCGAAGGAAAATAGGATTTGTCTACTATTATAGTTTAAGTATCCTTTCCCCTGACTGTTGCTCAAAAAAAGAAGGCACTAGGCCTTCTTTTCTACGGTAATCCTCGCGCTTCTTTGTCAATCACGTCTGCGACATCCATGAAAGGTGTTAAGCTAGCATTTCCAGCCTCCAAGGCGGCACCGGTCACCATAATACGCGAATTGCGATAATAGTCTGGGGTGAATTCGCCCCAGGATTCCTGCGCAGCATCCTGCTGACTAAAGACCGAAAAACCTGCCTCCTGCACATATAGATAGGATTGGTTGGTTTCATCGTAGGGTTGCCATGTACCGATATCCGAGCCCTCCGGAAACATAAGCAGGGGTGTCTCGCCGATAATCGGCTCCACTTCTTCTTGGTACTTTATCGTGTCTGCTTGAATCATCGCTAAAGTAGAATGGTTAAAATTGATGGGTGCCCATGAATAAGAGGCCAACGTCCAGCCCGTTTCCTTTAAGCGATCGGCAACGGCTTTTGCCCGCTCCTTTTCCTTAGTGGTTTTCTTTGACGAAACATCATAGCCAAAGACACCTTCTGCTCCGGTTACCGCTAGGGCACCTTTTGATCCCTGATAAGAAAAATCCGGGTGCTTCCAGACAAATTGATCCACGATCGGTACCAGGTCATAATTCCCAGCGAGCTCATTATCCCCTACGCGGTAACAGCTTTTCACTCGCTTGTCTCGGTCTACCACTAATTTGGTGGACAGCCCTGCTTCCGCCATCTCATCATTGTAAGAAATATTTTCCTGTGACAGAATCAACGGTTTTTTTCCTTCAGGCAAAGCCACCCCGACAAATTGCCAGGTCCCGTCTTCCTTTTTTTTGACAATATCAGACAAACGCACCAATACATAATTTCTTTCATATAATTCATTCAATAGACGAGTAAACTCCTCCGTCGTTAAATGATTCGCCTGATAATTCATTAAAGCAGCTGAACTAAAGGCTTTTTCTGGTAAAGCAACTAACGGCTGAAACGACAAGTGTGAAAACAATGCAGGATCAGACCACATAATCGTTTCACTCTTTCGCAGCTTATAATCAAGTACCCGTTCTTCTGCTTCTTTAAACTCTTTCCCCTGAAGCAGCCTAATCGCTCCATCATAGTCATACTGCATCGCCAACGTATCCGCCTGCTTCAACTGTTCCTCTTCCTTTTCAGTTAAAGGATTAACAGTAGCTTGCTTTGGCTCTTGGCTTTGCCCTTCACTGCGATTGCTTAACCCTATTTTTATACTAACTCCTGTAGCCAACAGGATTGCTAGGACCAACCCACAAACAACAATCATTTGACCTTTTTTCATCATAATCCTCCAACAAAGAACTTTCATACATAATTTTAATGTAAAGTGTATAAAAAATATAGAGTAAATTGTGAAAAAGGTATAATTCTCTCTCTTTTTTAGATTTTGACAAGTACTTTTTTAAAAATTACAGGATATACAGGTAAGCAATAAACAGCAAAATAAGGATTAACATTGCCAAAGAGACAATTTTGCCGTATTTGACTTGTTTTTCCCAATCATAGGTACGTCCCTTTAAGCGATCAATTTTTGTTTGAAAATAAATCATTGGAACAAGATTAGTGGCTGCTGCTGCCAGAATTAGAAATTTAAAGCTTCGATCCGTACTGTTTGGCAACATAAACAGCAGAATCAGTAACAGCCCACTAGTCATTATTGGTCCAAAAAATTGAAGCCGGCTCAATTGAGCTGCTTGTTCCTTTTTCTTTAAATCTTCCACCATATCCGACCCCTCCATTAGTAATTCATCCAGTGATAGCTGATAGAGCTTCGCCAAACGAATCAAGCTTTCGATGTCTGGCATATTTCGTCCATTCTCCCAATTGGAAATGGAACGTGCTGAAACAAATAGCTCTTCTGCCACCTCTGCCTGTGTCCATTCCTTTTCCAAACGTTTCTGTTTTAGTTGTTCACCGATCTTCATGTTTTTTCTCCATTCATTTACTGCTTTTATCGTAAGGATAAATGAAGGATTTGTCTAGATATTTCAGGTAGAAAGGTCTTTCCGGTGTTGCTGCTACAAGGTTTATAAAAAAAGAGACCAAAAAGCGATTGAGCTTTTCTGATCTCTTGCAAGGGTATTTTTTGCTTTATCGTTTACGGTGACTATCCAAATAAAGCATGAGTAAAAACAAACTAATGATCACTAATAATCCCAATGGTGTACTCGCAACTTGAATCATGTATCCGATCAGAGGTAATGTAAACACCACTTTTCCAAAGATTTGTTCATCGGTAATCGGCGGGTCAGCCGTATTGTTGGCATCTCCTTGAGTAATAAATTGGTTATTTTCGTGTGCAATCAGACGGTGCGTGGTTGTTCGGTTGTCTCCTGCTTGAATAAAAGTAAGAATATCGTTCTTCTCATAAGTAGACTCTGCATGGACAATCACTAAATCTCCTCGTGACAAAGTCGGCTCCATGCTTCCAGAGGCCACAACAGCATAACCGTATCCCAGAACCATCGGAAAACGGCTGTCGTTTATATTTCTTTGGTATAAGCTGTACAGATTAAAGCCTAAAATCAGGACTAACAAAACAATCACGAGGTTTTTCAGTCCATTAATGATTATTTTCATTTTGCTGTCCTTTACGCAACCGCCAAATGATAAAGACAAAAAATAGAATCAAAAATCCGATGACAATGCTGGCTTTCGCTAAGGATTCACCCGTTTGCGGATAAGCCCGCCATTTCTTATCCGAAAAGAAACCTGAGACTTTTTTATCATTTGGATTGGCATCTGCAAGTTTCCCCTGGCCTTCATCAGTTTCTACAATTACATTTAACGTTAGTTTGTAAATTAACGCTCTGGTTTCTGCTATTTCTCCATAATCCGTATCATCAGGATCCCGATTGCGTTCAAAGGGCCATTGCCATTGCAAGTTAATGGTCTCGCTCATCCCAGACTCCAGTTTTCTGGTATAGCTTAAAGGAAATGTACTAGACCATAAATTCCAGTGGTCATTCCCTTGAGTAATCCAAGGACCATTAGCTACTCGCAGCTTAAAGTCCAAGGGCAGCGCATCAATATTCTGATCCTGTCCAATAACCGTGTATTCAATCGGATGCTCATATGTATTATGAATCGTAAAAGAATACTTGCCGCTAGTGCCCGGAGCAATCAATTTCTCACCATCTAATGCTGGACTGGCAACCGTATCTTCTATAATAGTAGCGAAAATATTGGTGTTGGTCATTTCCCCAGGCCGCCAACGTTCACCATATTGGTCTTCCACATAAACAAAGTCTTCAACTGCCGCATAGCTATAGGATGATTGAACAATCAAACAGAGGACAAATGCTGTGAAAAAGAAGATAAGCAACTGAAACTTAGCTAAGGGATAATTGATTGGCTTTCCCATCATTTCTCCCCTCCTTTCAATCTCTCAAAAGGCTGTCTAGTTTAGACAACCTTTTGAGAAGCTGAAAGCAGCTTCTCAAGATAGAGTGTGGGTTAGTCGACTTGGACTACCGTATATTTCATACTCATTTTGAAACGTGGCATATCAACATGATCAGTTGCGATACTAGCTGCTCTATTTCCAACAACCGTATCGTTTTTATCCACTGGAATTAAGGTTACATTCGCACGTTCAAAAGGCCATTCCCATACAATTTTTAACCCCATTCTAGCTAACTTATCTTGTTTAGTGGTCAAAGAATCTCCTGGATAAATAGTCTCAGAGCTGGCTGCATTTTTTATTGCATCATTCAGACCATTAAGTTGAGCAATTCCATTATCTACAGCCGATTCAGTTGAAGCCGAACTTCCTTTCTCAACAACACCATCATAAATTTTGGTTGTATATTTATCAGCACCAGCTTCAGCAGCGTTGTATTTGTACACAGAAAAACGTAGAGGTAACCAATTGTCTCCAGAAGTACCATCCTCTGCGTCGTTCCAGTTTCCAAGATATTTACCAAAAACATTATCACCAGCATATTCTCCGTAAGCATAACTTACCTCAAAAGCAGCTTCAACATTTTTTAACTTGGCTTCTGAAATACTTGGTAAAACTAGAACCTCCCCTTTAGTACCAGGTGCAATTACATTTTGACCATCAGAAGGATCTGTAACATTTTTGACTGTAGTCTGTTGTTCATCATTTAAGTACGCTGTATCAAACATATCCAATTCCTGTGTTTCTTCTGTTAATCCCCATCTCGCTACGCGTGCACTATCACTAGCCTCACCAATCGTCCCAGTATACTTCGCCAACGTGCCGCCCAAAAGACTCGTTGTCAGCAAAACTGCCCCAAACAATAAAACAGCGGTTTTCACAGACTTGTTGCTTTTACGCTGTGTAGTTGTTTCTTTTTCCTTACTCATTTCTTTTCTTCCTTTCCTTACTTCCCCTTTAATTTATGATCTGACTTCCTTGCGGCGCGTGAGACGCTTCGCGACAAAGTCATACCCCCAAAATAATAGTATTGGAATTCCAATACATATCAGCATGCCTAATGGTGTTCGTGAGAATAAAATGAAATCTCCAACCTTGGGCACACGCTGCATAAACTTACCAATGATATTTTTCTTTTGAACCGGATCTAAATCCTCAGTATCATTGGCATCTCCTTTAGTGGTGAATGTATCGGTTTCCTCGTTGTAGCCAACGATTCGGTGAATGACCGCTGTTTGATTATTCTTAAACATGATCACATCGCCAACCTCTAAAGTGTCTGGATTGGTTTGCTTGGTAATTACCATATCACCTGCTCGAATAGCATCTGGCTCCCCAGTATTCATGGAATTCGTCACAACCGCCATCGGTGCATAGCCCATCACCGTTGGAATTTCATCTGGATTCAAGCTTCCTTTTACGATAATCACTAAGTTCGCAATCAAAATCGGTAACAACAACAGGCATATAACAATGGCTATCCATCCTGTAATCCTTTGTGGCAGCGATTTTTGTGATTTCTTTCGCTTTTCTTTACTTTCCGTTACCTCGACGTTGTTCTCTTTGTGAATTTCCATTTCACCTTCCTCCAACAAAAGCGAGCACCCCCTTCTTACAAAACAAAAGTACCTTATCTAATAAGTATTATCTGTCTCAACTTCCCCAGTAAAGATCTAATTGACTACTTATTCTTATACAATAATAATAATAATATAACAATTTTTAAAAAACAAGATGTTTATCGAATTTTAAAACATTTGAATATTCCATTTCTATAATAAGAAGGCATCATTAGGTTATTATAAAAATCTATTTTGAATATCCTTATGACAAATACCAATCTCTTCTAGTTTAGAAAGGTCTTTTTTTCGCTAATAGACATTTAGCAAGCAGTAAATGCTATTATTTTAAGTCATATATTCTTTTAATTTATATTTTTTAAAGTTTTTAAGTATAACAGGAATTATAACTAGCTTCGACTACCAATAGATGTAACTTTTTGCTATTTATTCTCACCTTTCACTCATTTCAATCTATCTAAGCCCTTTATTTACCTTGAATCCACTGATTAAACTACTAATCTTACTATTTATCCAAAAAACAACTATCGTTTTTTTAAGTTCCTTTTTTACAATTTTAAATAACAAAAAAGCATCCTCTGAATAGAGAATGCCTTTTTTCGATTCTGTTTACAGTAAATCCATTTCTACCATTTTCTCTGCGATTTGAACAGAGTTCCAAGCGGCACCTTTTAATAGGTTGTCTGAGACTACCCACATGTGCACGCCAGTATCTACATCTAAGTCTTTACGAATCCGTCCTACGAAGGTTTCCTTTTTGCCAACGCTGTTTAAAGCTTGTGGATAAATTTGTTGACTTGGATCATCTTCTAAAACAGCTCCAGGGAAATTAGCTATCACGTCTTGGATTTCTTTCACGGTTGCTGGTTTTTCTGTTTCGATATAAATAGATTCAGAATGACCCGACAGGACTGGAATTCGCACGCAGGTTGCTGAGACCTGGATGCTATCGTCTGACATAATTTTCTTAGTTTCGTTTACCATTTTCCACTCTTCGTAGGTATAGCCTTCTTTGGCGAATACATCGATTTGCGGCAAGGCATTGAAGGCCAATGGATAATGCTTCTTATCTCCCCCACATGGCAGGATTTCAGCTGTCATGGGTTCATCGTTTAAGAAAGCTTGCGTTTGGGTCTTTAATTCTTCCATTGCTTGATTGCCAGCACCTGATACAGCTTGATAGGTTGAAACAATGATTCGTTTCAGTCCGAACGCTTTACGAACAGGTTCTAAAGCCACCATCATTTGAATGGTTGAGCAGTTAGGGTTGGCAATAATTCCTTTATGATCTCGTAATGCTTCAGGATTTACTTCAGGCACAACTAAAGGAACTTCTTTATCCATCCGGAAGTGACTAGTGTTGTCTACCACGACTGCTCCACGTTTTACTGCTTCAGGAGCGAATTTAGCAGAAATACCGCCGCCTGCTGAGAACAAAGCCAAATCAACGCCTTCAAAGGATTCAGGCACTAATTCTTCAATGATCTTGGTTTCTCCATTAAAGGTTAATTCTTTACCTGCTGAACGGATGGAAGCAAGGAACTTCACTTCCCCTAAAGACATGGATGTTTCTTCTAACATTTTGATCATTTGTGTACCAACAGCACCAGAGGCACCTACGACAGCCACATTGACTTTTCTCATTTCAATCACTCTTTCACTTCATAGTATTTTTATCATTCTATCATATACTGCCTAAAAGACAACCATTGTTTTCCGAACATTAGCGAACATTTTTTTATTTTTTTCTAAGTTTTCGCATTCTCTTACTGATTAGACTACCCATCTGGTGAAAAAAGTTCATAATAAGCACGTACAAGATTAGAAATGAGGTCTATTTATGAAAGCTGTCAAACGCGGACTGTTGATCCTGCTAGGCGTTATTGTGCTTGTTGAAGGTTACTTCGCTTTTTCTTTTATTAACGGCTATGAATCATCTAAGAATAAAACGACTGAGGCATCCATTGAGTTTAATGGAACTGAAGCCCCTGATGTGAACGACTTGAATGTACTGATTATCGGTTCAGATTCCCGCGGCGAGGACCGGGGACGCTCCGATTCACTGATGGTGGCTCATTACGACCAATCCAAGAAAGTTCCTAAGCTGGTATCGATCATGCGAGACAGCTACGTAGATATTCCAGGATATGGGATGGACAAAATCAACGCTGCTTATTCTTATGGCGGCATTGAACTGGTGCGAAAAACCTTAGAGGAAAACTTCAACCTGCCTATTCAATACTATGTAGTAATTGATTTCGATCATTTCAAAGATGCTGTGGACACCTTATTTCCTAAAGGCGTAACGATTAACGCTGAAAAGGATTTAGACTTAGACGGTGTTTTTATTAAAAAGGGCAAACAAAAAATGGATGGAAATACCCTACTGCAATACTCGCGCTTCCGTGAAGACGAAGAAGGCGACTTTGGCCGCGTGCGACGCCAGCAGCAAGTGATGGGGGCAATCGCCAGCCAAATTACTAATGTAACCAGCTTAACCAAGCTACCTAAAACAACCGGTAAGCTGCTGGGATATGTCGAAACCAACGTTCCAGAAAGTACGATGTTAAGTGTCGGAAAAGATTTCGCTCTAGGCGAAACGGAAAAAATCGAAACCTTAGCAGTACCAGTGGACGGCTCTTGGCAATTCAATGATTATACAGAAAGCGGCAGTGTCATTGAATTAGATGCTCAGCAAAACGCTGAAGCAGTTGAGAAATTTCTAACTGAATAACCTAAAATGGTCTCGCCTAACCAGACCAGTAAGCTGCAGATAGCAACTTCTCCTGAAGAAGTCGTTAGCTGCAGCATTTTTATTTACCCGCAAAAAACTGACAACCCATCAGGATCGTCAGTCAGTATTGTTAGTCTTCTTTTTTCTTACTGAATTTTTCTTTCAGCTTGTGGCCTTCTTCTTTAATCTCATCACCTAAATGACGAGCATCATTCTTAAGGTCTGCACCAAGTGATTGGCCTTTGCCTTTTAGCTCTTGGCTTTTGTCGCCTTTGACTTTACCAGCAGCTTCATTAGCTTTGCCTTTTGTTTTGTCCTTCGCATCTTTTAATTCTTTGCTTGTGTCTGTCATAATCATGACCTCCTCTTTCCTTAAGAGTAGGCATTGTCAGCGCTTTTTGCAACTAATCTGCTTACAAGCCTTCCAGCCAATTACGGGCAGACTGCAGCTCTTCCATATTAATCTGATGACCCGTGCTTGTCTCTTCAACAAATACGTTCCCGTTGCGCTTTTGGAAGGCGGTGACTAATTCATCAAAGGATTCTTGGCTAACAATCGGATCACGATCGCCGCCATAAGACAACCATACCTTCTTATCCGACAAATCAAAGGTTTTCGTATGAACTTCTAACGACATAGGATGGAAAAACAAGCCCTTACGCAAAGGCGTTTCTCGTTCCAGCAATAAGTGAGCAGCAATGTTCGCACCGTTAGAATAGCCAACCAGTACCCAATCCTCCATCGCTACGCCTTTCTCCTTGCTTTCTTTTTCGATCGCCGCTAACAGCTTATCCGTTTCCTCTTCCAAGCTTTCAACGTCAAATTGATTCAACCCATTCCGTTTAAAAAAGCGATTCATGCCCTCTTCTTGAATTTCCCCTCGAAAAGACAGAATCCGGCAGCTGCCATCTAAAAAACGGGCAATATCTACGAGTGAGGTTTCGTCGCCGCCAGTTCCATGCAGCAGCAATAAATTCTTGCCGCCCGCTTGCCCAGCATCGTATAAAGTTTTCATCGCTCATCCTCCGTTACTTACTTTTTATAAGTTAAAGGTAGCATGTTCGACAATAGATAGCAAAGAATCTGTTTGCGACTTGATTAGAAAGTGACCACTTTATCCGCCCATTCCACCATTTCTACACAATCAAACATGGTAGAAACCGGACAGCTGGTTTTGTCTTCTAATTGCCGAGACTTCAGACAAGTACCGCAAGCCAACAGCTCCCCACCATTTTCCTCCAGCTTTTTCATTTGGGCTGGGACGTCGTATTCTTCATCCACGATGGCTTCCACTTCAACCGCTTCTCCCATCAAAAAGAATTTAACCTCGTGCTGCTTTTTCAAACTGGCTACGCCAAAACGAAAAGCATTCCAGGCTTTTTCGTGTTCCTTCGTTTCTAAAATAATCGCTAATTTCATGGTTTTCGCTCCTTCAACTCTAGTTAATTAATTGTCTCATTAGTTATAAGTATAGTAGTTTCTAGAATTTAGACAAGAGCTTCTGATCTCTGAAAACCAGACGGATATTCTTCTGTTCTTTGCTGTCATCTAAAATAGCTGATCGTTGAAATGCACGCAATCTATTTAATTCAACTTATCTTCTTTTCTCTGGAAAACACTTGGCTATGAGCGGATTTTTTCGCATAGCTTGATTAACTATTTCAATTCAGCTGTCTACTTTTTAGCCATGGCTTTTGCCACTAATCAATAACTCCTCACCAAGCTTTCCCACTTCTTACAGAAAAGCAGCGCAGGTATGTATATCATTCTCCCCTGCGCTGCTTCTTATTCACTATTTTTTATCCAGCCAATTGGCCTTCTGATTTAGCCAGTTGGATTAATTGCCAGAACTTGTCAGTAAAGGCATAGCCTTTTTTCCAGTGATTCTTAATAATTTCGTCATGAATGCCCACATCCTGGAATTTTCCACGGATTTTTTTCACAATGTTTGATAATGAAGAAAGCTGAGAGTTGGTTAATTCCTCTGACCAAATATGTTCGCAAATCGCTTTACGCGAAATGGTTTGATTATCTACCGAAACTAAATAGTAGAACACTTTTCTTTCGTTGCTGGAAAGCTTGCGTAACGCCCGTAGGAATTGATCCCCTTCCGCCAAGAAAAATTGATTAGGAGTATTGATCGTTGATGAACTGTTCATCGCTTCCGCTTGTGTCGCGCTGCTTGTGTTGGTACGTTCTAACTTTTCACGCAAGATTTCAAATGTATCAGCTGCTTCGATCCAGCCATCTATTTCTAGATCTGCGTATTTCTCGCGATCCTGTTTATCTGGCAGACTTTCAACCTTTCTAAAGACTTTGATATCTTTCGTATTTAAAACCTTCAAGATTTCAACCATCTGATGATCGGAAATTGTTTCACTAATGATCACAATTGGGAAAAAATTGATGACATTCATCAAGAAAACTTTATTGTTTAATTGGTCAAAATCACAGAAAGTACAATATACTTCATGACTCAGTCGTTGAATATTCTCCTGCAGACTTTTCTCGTTTAAAATATTTCTGGTCAACACTAAAATTTTTTGCATTAAAAAATCCCCATTTCTTTGAATATCTAGCTGCTGACTCTCTTAACTTTTCCATACTTATTTTAAAAAAACATCAAGTGTTGTGCTCACTTTTTGCTCGAAGGCATAATGTGGGTTTATTCTAAGAGCATTAAAAACTGGAAAACATTAATTATAACTTTCTGTTAATAAGTGATGGATTGTCAAGACAAACAACATCTAGCAATATAAAATTAGTTCTATTCAACTCAATTTTCTTCATTATTTTATTTTTAACAGCAAAAACTAGTTTTTCATATGCTAACGAACCTTTTATTACCTTATTCTAATTTACTGATTTTTTTTCTATTGTATAGAAATAATTTTTCAACCACATACTAGTGAAAATCAAAAAGAATATTCTATCTATTGGATTCCGTTATTTTTTTGTTATAATAGAGATTAAAATTATGACCGATTCTTATATCCTTGTTTTAAACGAATATTCATCTAATACACATATTATTGAAGGAAGTGGGCCTATGAAGCAACTATTATCCACAAAACATCAAACTCAGCTGATTATCATGGAGGCTTTTTTAGAAAAGAATGAGATTACAATTGAGGAGCTGGAGACATTAACTGGTGCTTCAAAACAGACAATTCGCACCTATATTGATGAAGTGAAGCAGTCCACCGACTTCTTCCATATCCAAAAGGGAAAAGGAACTTATTTTCTTAAGCGGAATAATCGCACAACCTACAGCACGATTTATCGTTACTTTTATCAGCATTCGATTCAGCTGCAGCTATTGGAGATTATTTTCCTGAATCCTTTTATCCAGACGAAGGAGATTGTTCAACGATTTGGTATCAGCCGTTCCCAGTGCAACCAGCTGCGGCATACGTTAAAAAAGGTTTGCGAATCCTATGGCTTTTCCCTAAGCGATTCACCCTTTAGATTTCAAGGAGACGATTACAAAATTTGTGCTTTCTTTATTGCTTATATGTTCGAAAAATATGACTTTGCTGACGAATACATATCTCCAAAAGAAAACCAATTGCTGGATCAATTAATCCCTAGCTTTGCGAATCTTCCACTGGTAGGTGGTCTGCAAAATAGACATCGCATTAAGACTTGGTTATGGGTCATCATCAAATTAAGCAAGCATTTCCCTGAACACTTGAATCAAGAATTCGACAACGTAGAAACGTTCAAATCCGTCTTCAGCTATCAGGATTTCGAGGAAACCTTCTCTGTAAGTTTCTCTGGTCATATCAACCATGTTTTCTCCCAGCTGTACTTATTTTTGGAGGAAAAAATTACCGTTCCTGAACTGGTAAGAAAAAAGGAGTCGTTTGTTTCCTTTTTCCAAACGTTGTATTCCCTGTTTAACTGTACCGAAACCTTTGATGACAAGCGTCTTATCGATGTAGCTCTTTTGCTTTACATCGGACCTAACTATATTTTAAATAAGAGAAGACATCGCTTTGTTTTAAACTTCTTTGAACAAAACAGCTGCTTTTCAAAGGAAATCTCCGAAAAGCTCTATCACGAAATTCTACATTTGAGAACCATAATTGGTGCAGATGGGCTGTTTTTTGAAATAATGTATTCTCTGTTGATTAATGAAACTACCTTGACTAGATTAATCAAGGAGCACCAAGTGAAAAAACGGGTGGGGGTTTTGTATACCTATGATAAGGAGCATAGTGAGCTGTTTGCTTATCAATTGAACAATTCCTTTACCAATAATTTGGCGTTTGAAGTGATTGACTACGAGGATTACTGCAATGCTCAGTATAGTGAGGCGGAGCTGGCAGGCTATGACTTTATTATGACTAGTTTGACCACCTTGAAGCTGGACAACTGTATTGTCACTGATATCTATCCAACCATTTCTGACATTAAATATTTAAATGAACTCGCTGATTTTGCAATTCGAAAAAAGTTTGAAAATGGCTTGAAGCATGCGTTGACCAATCCGCTCCCCAATGTTCAACCCTAAACTGATGGATAAGCTTGTGTCAGCCGATACATGATGAACGTATTTTACCTTATATTTTTAAGAAATGTTTTACCCTTAAAGTATAATTTCGGCCATTGTTTTCTACCAGTTCCTTCAGGCATGATAAGGGTAGCAAGCTTGCCAAATACCTGAAGAAAAGAAGGGATAACATGACCCAACCAATTATTTTAGATATCAGCGAATGGCAGGTGCCTTCGCAAATTAATTACCAGCAACTGGCTCAACAGGTGGCTCACGTAATTGTCCGCGTACAATACGGTTCTGCCTATGAAGACAAACATTACCGAACCCATATTGAAAACTTCCAGGCGCTAGGCGTACCTGTCGCCGTCTATGCTTGGGTTCGCGGTGTCAATCATCACGATATGGAAGAAGAAGCTCGCAGCTTTTACGAACGAGCTAAACAATACAACCCCACCTTTTACTGGCTGGACGTTGAAGAACAATCGATGGCTGACATGCGGGGCGGTGTAGAATGCTACCGCCGCAAGCTCAAGGAACTTTCTGGCAAAAAAGTCGGTGCTTATATCGCCAACCATCTTTATAGCACCTTCAATCTGGTTACCGAAAATTTCGATGCGATTTGGCTGCCAACCTATGGTGCGAATACCGGCAGCTACCAAGGAGCTAACCCAACTGCTTCCAACCAGTATGATTTGCATCAGTATACCTCTGTCGGACGGCTGGCCGGTTATGCCGGCGCATTGGATTTGAATCGTTTAGCAGGGACAAAACCTCTTAGCTATTTTACCGATGGTGCTTCCACAGCCGCCCCCTCACCGACACCGAGCTGGGGAACTGCTGAGAAAGGCATTTTCACTTTAAACACAGCCATTCATTTACGAACTGAGCCTTCTGCCAGTGCTCAAAGCTTAGCTGTGCTGCCCGCAGGTTCCGAGGTCCATTACAATGCCTTTGCTCATCAAAATGGGTATGTCTGGATTCGTCAACCCCGAGGAGACGGCACCGTCGCCTATTTAGCGACAGGACCATCAAATGGTACGGTAAGAACCGGCACAGCCTGGGGGACTTTTCGTTAACAAATCAAAACCACCCGTGGTAACGGGTGGTTTGCTCTTCGGCTGAAAGCCTCTTTTACCGGCCTTGGCCTAAAAGGCCTTCTGAAGGAGCTTCCTCCCGCACCACTATTACCCACTGATTCTAAAAGAATCTCGGGTTATTTCTTTTTGTTTTTTTCTCCTGTAAACGGATCATATTCTTCAAATAATGTTAACTGATCTGCTGCATAATCATCTTGTAATTGATTACGAATATATTCTGCTATCTTCTCCTTGTTTCGTCCGACTGTATCCACGTAATAGCCACGACACCAAAATTTTCGATTCCCATAACGATATTTTAGATTGGAATGACGATCGAATATCATCAAACTACTTTTTCCTTTCAAGTAACCCATGAATTGAGAAATACTTATTTTGGGCGGGACGCTAACAAGTAGGTGAATGTGGTCTTTACAGGCATTTGCTTCGAGAATTTCTACTCCTTTTCGTTCGCATAATTCTCGAATAATCTCGCCGATGCTTTGTTTGTATTTTCCATAGATAATCTGCCTTCTATACTTTGGGGCAAATACAACGTGGTACTTACATCTCCAACTGGTATGTGATAAACTTTCTTTGTCCTTTTTCATAAGGGTACCTCCTAATTTGTTTGCGATGCGGTCGGGAAACCAGCATCAGTTTAACATTCTAGGAGGTTTTTTCACTACCACGCTGGAAGCTCTCCGGAACCACCTGCATAGCAGGTGGTTTTCAAAGCATACAACAAAAAGAGGAGCGTCTATTCCGACGTCTCCTCTTCATTAAATAAATTTACTCGCATAAAGCCCCATTGCGTTGGCAAATAATAACCATCCACCGCTTCATTCTTTAACCGGCTGGAAATCAATGAACCCTTGATCTGATACAATGCCGGCTTCTCCGGATCAAGCGGACCCAGCTTCTCCAGCAATTCTTCCAAATCGTGCTTTGTCATCATAAAGTAGACAAAATCTGAATCCTTCAATCGTTCATGACTAATCGCACCATCAAATGTCATCCTTGACCTTAATTCTTCAGGACTCAAGGTCACACTCACCGGTAACAACTCCAACTCTCGAAAGGAAAATCCCTCCGCCATCTGTACTCCCCCTATCACATGCTTCCAGTTTTATTTTATCACAGTTGACGGAGGTTTGAGTGTTTATTCTAAGGTAAAAGCAAATGAGAAATCGTCGAAGGTGCACCGATATTTCTGCAGCTGATCCTGCCCGCAGGCATTACTGCCAAGACCATTTTGTTTGTAATCCAGATACAGGTAAGTTGCCTCGTCTTCCACTAATTCATTCGTATGCTTGGCTTTTTCCAAGGTTTCATCAGCAAAATGAGAGACACTAAAATTCAATTTATCTGGTGCTTGAATCGTTACACGATGATCCCCATTGCTCAATGCCAAATAATCTACCTCCATGCGGTTGCCATGTTCCTGCGGATATACGTAAGGCACATACATTCCAGCCACCGTGTCCTCGAAAACTCCCGGATACACCGATTCACGAGAATCGCAATAGTTTTCATGTGGGCCTAAGCCGCGATAGGTTACCGCTTCATAGGATTTTGGCAGAACCAGCTTAACCCCAATCCGTGGAAGCATCGCCGGTGCCTGATCTTTGCGGCCAGTCGCCAGGCCAGCGATTGCCACCGTCATTTTGCCATCACCAGAAATCGTATAGGTTTGACTGATATCAAAATACCACGAGCTGTTAGTGGTGCCCAAATATTTTTGAATCGTGACGACACACTGAGTTGGCTGCTCTTCATAGGCAAAGCCCACCAGCGTTTCATGCCACAAATTCATGAAGTATTTATTGTAGTAATCCTCGATCAGATACATATCGTTATCAATCGGCGCCCGCCAGAAATTCATCTTCGGCCCGATCAGCTGCTGCTCACCCTTTTGAATCGTCAACTCACCGAAAACTTTATCAAAGGTGAAAATGCCATTTTCAGTGGACACCTTCAGCTCTGTCCGTTGATTCTCTACTTTTATCGGTACCTCACCGTGTGTAATTGAAAGCTGTGGTTCCTGCAGAGTAACAACCGCGCGACTCAATTCAAACCCAGCTTCACACCAATTAGTCGTTTCTTTAGCTTGCGTAATTAAATGCAAGGTAACCAGCTGATCTGGTTTTTCGGCTGCTTTAGCTGAGCAAATAAAGGTTCCCTGTTGCTGGGGCTGAATGGTCGGTATCGTTACAGACCCTTTGTCAACCACCTTCCCTTCAACCTGCACCTCATAACGGAAATCATAGGCATCGGTGGTGGTAAATTCCAAATGATTCACCAGCTGGTACACACCAGCCTGACGATTAACCATCTGCAATTCAAAAGGCTCAAAAATTTTCTTCAACTCCGTTAAGCTGGTAGAAACCGTCCGATCCGGCTGCAGCAAACCATCAATACAGAAGTTGCTGTTGTTCGGTACATCGCCAAAGTCGCCGCCGTATTTATAATAGGTCTGGCCCTGATCATCCACTGCCTGAATCCCTTGATCAAACCATTCCCAAATAAAGCCCCCCTGCAATTGGTCATGACCATAAAACAGCTCCTGATATTCCTTCAAGTTCCCTGGACCATTCCCCATCGCATGCCCATACTCGCAAAGAATATGCGGCTTTTGGGTCTTTTCAATCACTTCGGTCATCGTTAATTTTTCATCATGCTCCAGCCAAGTGTACATTGTGGAATACACATCGGTAACTTCAGCTTCAAAGTCTCCTTCGTAATGAACCAAACGGGTTGGATCAGTTTTCTTAGCAAAGGCCGCCATCGCCCGAAAATTGTTGCCAAAACCAGATTCATTGCCCAGCGACCACATAATAATCGACGGATGATTTTTATCCCGGTGAATCATGCGGGACAAACGATTGACATACGCTGCTTCCCATTGAGGATTATCAGAAATCCAGTTGTAGTCATTGGTCAACTCAAAACCGTGACATTCCAAGTCCGTTTCATCAATCACATACATGCCGTATTCATCACACAACTCATAAAAATAAGGCGCATTTGGATAATGAGACGTGCGAATCGCATTAATGTTGTGCTGCTTCATCAATTGGATATCACTTTCAATACTTTCACGAGTGACAACCCGACCGTTCTTAGGACTATAATCGTGGCGATTGACCCCTTTTAAAACAATCGGCTGGCCGTTGAACAAGAACTGCTTGCCCTGAACTTCAACTCGGCGGAAACCAATGCTCACTGGAATATATTCAACCAATTCCTCCTGCCACACTTCCATTTCCAGCAAATACAAGGTTGGCGACTCAGCCGACCACAGCTGCACATCCATAACTTCTTCCTGCAGCACTTCATCAGCCGCCAGCGTCTTCTCCATTACCACTTCACCAGCTAAGCTTAACCGATAACGAATCGTTTGTTCTGCCCAAGCCGATAGCTGAGGGGTAACCATTAGCTGACCCGTTTGATAGCTGTCATCCGTCGTCGCTACAACTGTTACATCATACAAACCAGCACGAGGAATCGAATAAAATTCCACATCACGAAAAATCCCGCTCAGCCACCACATGTCCTGATCTTCCAAATAGGTTCCATCTGACCACTGAAATACCCGAACCGTTAACTGATTACTGCCAGCCTGCACAAAGTCCGAAAGATCAAATTCACTTTGCAAACGCGCCCCTTTACTGTACCCAACAAACTCCCCATTTACATAAATCTCAAAAGCTGAATCCACGCCATTAAATTTCAGCAAATAGCGTTCATTCGCATCCACCTCTGCCAACTCAAACGTTCGACGATAAATTCCTGTTGGATTCTCGGTCGGTACTTTCGGCGGAATAATCGGGAAATTGTACCACAAATCCGAATAGTGCATCTTGCCATAGCCTTGCAGCTGCCAATTACTCGGTACTGGAATCGTATCCCACTGCTCCTCCTGACAATCCACCTGATAAAAATCCTCTGGCGAATATTCCGGCGCTGCTAAAAACAAGAAACGCCATTCCCCATTTAAGCTCTGAAAATTGCGCGCTTGGATTTGCCCCTGCTGCCCATCCTCTTGGCTAAAGTAACTATAATAATGTGCCCGTTCCGGCAAACGATTGATATGATTCATTTGATGATTTTCCCAGCGTTTTAATTTATGCATGTCCATTGCCCCCCTCTAAGGCTTTATTCTTTTTCTCATAGCGTTGGTAACAAATCCAGGCAAATCCAAGGAAGATAACAATTCCCAAAACATTGTAGGCTAAAACAAACAACGGATTCGCTGCTCCCTCAGCCACTACCCCCGTTTGCAAATAGGCCATAATTTCAAAAGGTGATGGGAAAGTCGAAATAAAGAACGCCACTAAGAAAAAGCCCAAAATCAACGTTCCCACCACAATCCCCAGCTTACGACTACCCATCTTAAAACTACGGGGCATGTCTTCTTTTTTCAAGCGCAGCACAATGTACGCAATCAACAAGAACAATACCGGAATCAAAGAAGTCGCCGCCGTCATATTAATCAATGTTTGCAGCAGCGTATCCACCGAACCAATGCCCAATGCCGGAATAATCAACAGAATCGTCACCACAATCGCTTGAACCAGCAACGCATTTGTCGGATTTCCTTCCTCATTGGTTTTAGTCATCCATTTACCAAAGATCCCCTCAGGAATTTCTGAGAACAACACTTTTACCGGCGCAGCCGTCCATAACACCAACGAACCTAACGCACTAAACAACATAATTAAGCCAACAATATTAGTCACAATGTTGCCAACCCCAAAATGATTCCCTAAAATCGTGAACGCCTCAAACAACCCATTCGAATAGTTATTAGCTAATGTTTCCTGCGGCACAACCAACCCCACTGCCACACAGCCTAAACAATAGATCAAACCAATCGACAAAGTAGTAATCAGCATCGTCCGCACAAATACTTTGTTGCCGCCACGAACATCCTTAATGTAGACACCCACACTTTCCGCGCCACCGACCGCCTGCAGAATCCAAGCCATCGTCATAAAGAAGGTCCAGTTAAACTTCGGTGTCACTGACTGAGCAGTAAAAGTCTGGGCAGCCGGCTCCCCTAAAAAGGTCACCACAATAAAGGCTAAGACAATAAAACCAATTCCCAATAATAGCCGCGCCACACCCGACACACTAGTAATGATCGAAATCCAGCTAACCCCTTTAATCGAGACATAGGTCGCCAGCCAAAAAAGCACGATCGATACTAACGAAATCACTAATGTTGCCTGATTGCCCGCAAATACATTACGCCCCAAAAACGTATACGAAGCATAAATCAAAATCTGCGGCAATAAAGAAGTAAAGTAAAACAAATTAACAAAAAAGTATGACCACGCTCCTAAAAACGCCCACTTCTCACCTAATGATGACTTAATCCAGCTATGCACACCCGACTCAGACTCACTGTTAGCTGAAGCGAACTCCCCGATCATCAATCCAAAAGGAAAGAAATAGCACAGGGTCGCAAAGATATATGCTGGAATTGATGCCAATCCAATGCTGATGCTGTTGTTAATAATATTGTTGAAAGCAAAGACTGCCGTAAACGTCATTAACAGCAACGCAGCCGGACTTATTTTCTTCCGTGTCTCCATATTCATTCTCCTAACTATGATTCGATAATCGGGATCCGGACCCATTGATTACGCTTTCATCTTAAATTATAATGGAACTACTTCCAAGGGGATTTTGTTGCTACTATATGTCATTATGTTGAATGAAGGGAGAAAAAATGTTTAACTCTGTCGGAACCTTTCAAACCCAAGAAGTGCTCAGCCAAGAGCTGACCCTCTTCGAATGCGGCTTTGAAGACGTCAAACCACGCGAACCCTATCAATACGAAAAAATCGATTATTACCTGATTCACTATATTTTAGAAGGCGAAGGCCTGTTTTTTATTAACGACGAAGTCCATCGACTTTCTGCTGGCGAAGGCTTCGTCATTCCACCAGACACCAAAAATAATTACTACCCACTATCCGGCAATCCCTGGAGCTACCGCTGGATCGGCATCCGCGGCAGCCAATGCGAAGCCATTCTAAAAAAAGCCGGACTGCTAGATGGCACCTTCATCTACAAATACAAAAAATTAGAAACCATCGACACGTTGTTTAAAGCCATTTATGACTATGCCGAAAGCGGTCAACTCTACGGCTCCATCGCCAAAATCTATGAATTTTTCAATTGCCTGATAGTCCAAAACGAAGAACTTCTACGCTTTTCCACCAGCGAAGGCGAACAATATGTCCTCGCCGCTTTGGACATTATCAAGCAACATTACGCCAATAACGAACTACAAATTACCAACATCTGCGACCAAATCAAAATCGAACGCAGCTATCTTTACAAGCTATTCAAACGTTACGTCACCACCAGCCCGCAGCAGTACCTGATCCAATTTCGCCTAAACAAAGCCAGCGAGCTACTCCGCAAAACCAATTATTCCATCGAAGAAGTCGCCCAACTCACCGGCTTCTCCAGCTACTCCCACTTCTCCAAAATCTTCAGCAAATACAAAGGCTACTCACCCCATAAATTCCGCTTACGCTATCGCGTCCATTAAAAAGAAAAGGTTAAGCCACACGGACTTAACCTTTTCTAAACTGCTTCTTCAATTGATTACATAAGCCATACCCAATCATACAACCAGCAAAATTCGTCAACACATCCCAAATATCAAACGTCCCCAAATAAAAAACATACTGCAACGTCTCAATACCAAGAATCGTCACCAAAGACAAAACAACCGCCTCAACCAACCGCGCCCGCATCCCATACAAAATCCCCAACGGAATAAAGTACCCAATATTCAACACAAACTCAATCACAGCCGCCCCCGACTCCAACGGCACCTGCCGAATATCCAAATTCAACGCATGATAATGCTCCGCCTTCGTAAATAACACAATAAACATCAACAACGCATACACACTATAAAACAAATACAAATAAACCGTCCACAGCTGCCGCCGCTCCCACTGAACATAGAACAACCACAAACTCAAAAACAAAAACGCCCACAACGCCTCATCTGTATAAACAAAACGATGCATCATCCCCGCCAAACGCGGATAATGCATCAATGTCGGCATAACCAAATAATATATAATGCCATAGCTGGCAATCAATGATAAAATTCCTGCGATGATTTTTTTCATGATGGAAGTGAAGCCTTTCTGGTTTTTGGTTATTATAGCAGAAAAACTTTGCCTTCAGTAGAAAATCCATTGGAAACAAAGCTTTCTTATAACTCATATAAAAATTAATCTCTTCCGAAGATATCTCGAGTGTAGACTTTCTCTTCCACATCTTGCAATTCTTCTTCATAACGATTTGAAACAATAACATCGGAAATTTTCTTAAACTCATCCAAGTCTTTAACTACACGAGAATTATAAAAAGTATTGTCTTCTAAAGTCGGCTCATAAACAACTACTTCGATTCCCTTAGCCTTAATGCGCTTCATTACACCTTGAATAGAAGAGTATCTAAAGTTATCAGAATGAGCTTTCATTGTTAAACGATACACACCCACAATTTTAGGTTCTCTTTCTAAAATTTGATTCGCGATAAAGTCTTTTCTGGTTGTATTCGCATCAACAATGGCACCAATGATATTACTTGGAACTTCGTCATAGTTTGCTCTTAGTTGCTTAGTGTCTTTAGGCAGACAATAACCACCGTATCCAAATGAAGGATTATTGTAGTGAGAACCTATTCGTGGATCAAGTCCCACACCTTCAATAATTTGTTTCGTATTAAGTCCACGTGATTCAGCATAAGTATCAAGTTCATTAAAGTACGCCACACGTAGAGCTAGGTAAGTGTTGGAAAATAGTTTAATTGCTTCAGCTTCGGTAGAATGAGTCAGTAAAACTGGAGTATCTTCATCCTCTGCGTTACGTTTGAACATGTCTGCGATTTCTTGACCTCGATCAGAACATTCACCAACAATAATGCGAGATGGGTGCAGGTTGTCATATAGTGCACGACCTTCACGTAAAAACTCAGGAGAAAAGATAATATTTTCGGTTTGATATTTGATCTTCAGCTCTTCTGTATATCCTACTGGAACAGTGGATTTGATGATAAATGTTGCATCAGGACGAATAGCCAACGCTTTTTCGATCACTTCTTCGACAGTAGATGTATTGAAATAGTTTTTCTTCTCATCATAATCAGTTGGTGTTGCGATTATTAGATAATCACCAAAAAGAACTGTTTCTTCAAAACTTCTAGTAAACTCAACTTTCAGATCACTACGTTCCAAAAATTCATGAATCTCTTTGTCTTCAAGAGGAGATTGTCTTTTTTGCAGCATATCTATCTTTTCCGATACTATATCGTAAGCTTTTATTCTTTCGTTTTGTGATAATAGTAGTGCATTTGCTAGACCTACGTAGCCCAATCCTAAAATAGATATATTCATGACATCACTGCTCCTTTCCCAATTTAACTTATTACGTCAACAAAACCGTTAGAAAGCAACTATATTATTCTTATTTCATATTAATTCCGTAGTAATCTTTGTACCAAATTACAAATTTTTTTAATCCTTCGTCCAAGGTAGTATTTGGTTTGAAATCTATAGTTTTTTCTAGATCTGCAGTGTCAGCATAAGTTGATTGAACATCTCCCAATTGCATCGGTTTAAAAATTTTTTTAGCCCTAATTCCTAGATGCTTTTCTATTGTTTCAATAAATTCTAGTAATTTTACTGGCTGATTGTTACCAATATTGTATATCTTATATGGAGCCCAACTTTCAGATATTTTTTCTTCTGACCATCTACTATTTTCCTCAGGGACCTTTTCTATCAATCGAATTATTCCCTCAACAATATCATCTACAAAAGTAAAATCTCTCATCATGTCTCCGTTGTTAAAAATTTCGATAGGTTCGCCTTTGATTATTTTATCGGTAAAACTAAAATAAGCCATGTCCGGTCTTCCCATAGGTCCATATACTGTAAAAAAACGAAGACCCGTTGTTGGAATTCCATATAAACTGGAGTAAGTGTGTGCCATCAATTCATTAGATTTCTTAGTGGCAGCATATAAAGAAACGGGATGGTCTACATTGTCATTAGTTGAGAAGGGTATCTTTTTATTTCCCCCATATACTGAACTTGATGAAGCATATAACAAGTGTTTAACCGGGTAATTTCTACACCCTTCAAGAATGTTCATCATTCCCATAATGTTTGAGTCAATATATGCATAAGGATTTTCAATTGAATATCTAACACCTGCTTGAGCACCTAAGTTAATGACAATATCAAAACCTTTATCTTTAAAAAGATTCATTACAGTTAATTTATCCGCTAAATCCACTTTAAGAAAATTAAAGTTACCTTTTTTCTCTAGCCGCTTCAAGCGGGAGAGTTTCAAATTGACATCATAGTAATCATTTAGATTATCGATTCCCAAAATTTCACAATCTTCATCGTATAGTTCAATTAGTCTCGAACCTATAAACCCAGCAGCACCAGTTACTAGCATCTTCATATTCTATACCTCTATTCAGTAATGTTTAGATCATTTTAATTATAATTAGTAGCTATTTTTTCAAAGTACTCACCAACTGTATAATTGTTTTACTTTTTAGTACATAACAAAATATCAAATAGATAACAACTCCTAATATTATTTGAATAAATGTAGTGAGCATGTTAGCTTCTAAGCTTGAAGTAATAAGGCTTACAGAAAAAAACATAATAAATCCTGATACAGAAAATTTCACTATCTCACTCAAATTAAATTTAAAACTTGTTTTTTTTCTAAGAAAACTTATTCTTGATATAGTTACAAAAAATTCTGTGATGACATTCGAAACAACCGCACCTAAAACACTAAATTTATAAATTAGAGCAAAACCTGTAATTACATTGATGATAGCTGCCAAAATCGATGTAACATTCACGAATCGTATTTCATTCTTTGGTACTAAATATTGCCTAACTATAGAAGCACCTAGAGGTATTATTATAACAATTGTGCTTGCCAGAGGTAGATACTTACTTACATCTGAAAAGCTAGGTCCCAAGAACCAGTTGATAAATTTTTCATTAATCGTTAAAAATCCGAAGTAAATAGGAATAGTCAAAAAAAGTTGAATATGTAATGAAAGATCTAACAATCTGATTCCTTTATCCTCGTTAGTTTTGAAGATATCTGTCATTCTAGGTAGTAATACCATGTCCGCTGCACCAATTATAGAATTCACCATAACAGGAATAACAGTTGTATTAGTAAATATCCCTACTGCTGAAGAAGAAACCATTAATCCAAGAGTTGTTTTATTTACATTTAAATATATTGTAGTAGCGATTTTACTTATAAAATAATTGCACGCAGGATACAGATGTGAAAAAACCCCTTTAAAGTCAATATTTACGAAAAATATCTTTTTAAAAACAAACAACCATAATATAATTTGTGAAACTAATATATTAGCCGACTGAATCAATATATATATCCATAAGTCACTATAAGAATTCACAAAAAACAAAATCAACATAAAGCTAACTATTTTCACAATAAAGTTAGCCATAGTAATATGCTTAAAATCTTCAATTCCCTGATAGTACCAAGAAATATCTAACAAAGTACCTAGTATAACCAAAGACTGAAAATAGTAATACAATGACATGTCCTGAAAAAAAGCAAAAAATAAATAAAACAGAAAAACTATAAAGGCTATTCCGGCATTCAAAATTTCAATTTCCCAAAATGTTTTACTAAGTTTATTAGGATCATCTTTAGCTAATGATATTTCTCTTACCCCATAATTAGCAATCCCTAGCCCCGCAAACAATACAAAATAATTTGTAATAGAGTTTATAAAATTGTATATGCCAATTCCTTGAGAGCCTAAGGCATTAGATACAATGGGAACTGTTACTATTGGAAGTAAGATCAACAAAACCTGGTAAGAAGCCTGATAAAAGAGATTAGATATTATTTTTTTAATCATTATTTTTTTCTTTCTTCCTTATGCCTTTTTCAATCAATCGTATTGCTTCATCAGCTCTTATAAATTTTGCTGAAGAATTTTCGTCATAAAATCCAATAAAATTCGTGTTCATCTTATCAACGTATTTTTTATATTCATAACTATTATTTGCATGTATTTCTGAAAGTGCATATTGTTCATATTTAATTATATCATTTGGTAAAAACTTATAATGCAATATTACGCCGTCTAAGCTAGCGATATCGTTCTTTTCATATATTAAAGGAAGATGCTGTAAAAAAACATCACCATCTTGAAATTTGAACAGGGGGTATTTTGTTAAAGTAGGATTAATGTCAAAAATTCTTTTACGTACACCACCTAGGACATCATATCCTTGATACGTTTTATAAATAGAATACCCTTTGTAATCATAATAGATACACTCTTTCATAAAATCTTGTGGATTTCCATTTTTATACCATTCATTTGAAGCATACATGTCTAGTAGCATAGTTCTAAACCTATATTGTTTTCTTGATTCTAAAAACTCAACTAACTTATGTATGTCACAAAAATCATACTTGGACGAGAAAAATTCATCAGAATCTAAACAAAGATACCATTTATCATACCCATAATCGAGAATAACGCGATTAAACCACGCTTGACATTTTACAGAAGAGAACATTTCAGTTACACGAAAGACTTCAACATTTTCAAGTGAGATAAGGTATTCAAAGGTCCCATCACTTGAATTATTATCAATAAATACAAAATTAGTTAAGCCTATTCTATTATGGTATTTAATAAATTCTTTTATTTTAACAAGATCATCCTTAACAGGCACAATAGTTATAACCTCGTTCAATTTGACTTTACCATCTTTAACTTTTGTAATATCACTTTTGAAAAAAGCAGATATATACTCTAAAGACGATTTAGGTTTATACGTGATGTAAGTTACCAAACTTCGGTATAATTTATCTCTTGAAGCATCGTCTATTTTGAAATGCTCAATCTCATTATCTAACATTTTCTTAGCTTTCATTACTTCTTTAAAATATTTTATTCTGTGCCCATACAGGGTTAAACGACTTTTAACTGGAAAAAAATCCATATTATTTCTCCTACTCTATACCTTTTTTCTTATTGGCCAATACTATTCCTAAAAAGATAAATAGTAAACAACCTGGGCTAGTTTTAAGCATTGACGATCCTACTGAGCTAGCAAATAGACCTATAATTGTCGAAATAGTAAATACTCTTTCCAAAAAGCTATATTTCGCATCGTTTGCGGACTGAATCAACACCAAGACTATGGATAAAAATACACCAATACCTAGAAATCCCGTTTGTGCTATGATCATCGATAAATAATTATCATTTAAATAGTTATAGTCTTTCAAGCCAAGCATCTCTAGCCCATCATAGTTATAAAACTGTAGTTTTAAATATATTGGACTGTAATACCTTGCTGCCATTTCCCCTCCATATGTTCCAAAACCGCTACCTAACGGAAAAAATTGATTAAAAATCTGAAAGGAACCTTTGTATAGAACTGATCTTGCACTATAATTTTCATTCAAAAGATAGGCTTTAATACTCCAATCAGCAAATGGGTAAGCTATTATAGCTAAAGGGATGAGTTGCCATAACTTAAACTTTTGTGACCACGTCAAAATAACATATAAGCCTATGAAAGATACCGGCAATATTATAACAGAAATTTTTGTTGTTAATAGAATAGATAGTATATTCAGGGACAAAAAAAATGTATTGGTACTCTTTTTATCTAGTAATAATATTCCGAAGACAAAAAATAAAATCAAACCTAATGCTCCACCGTATCCATATATAAATGCAAAACTTTTGATACCGTATCGTTGGCCGTTAGACATCCCCAAATCAATAAATTGTTCAGCAATTCCTGAAATAGCTACGAGTACAGTAAACAGTTTAGCTGGTACCCTAAGAATTTCAATAACTTCTAAGTATCCAATGCTTGATAGAAAAATTTTAGAACCTAAAAGCAAGATAAAAACCTTAGAGAATAGAAAATAATCGGTTAGTACCATAAAAAGACTTCTATCTATACTACTAAATATGTTTGAGATAAACCCAATCACAAAATAAGCTAACAATAAACCGATTATCCTAAAATCAAACTTATCAAATTTTTTGATTGAAAAAAGTAATTGAATTACAAGATACAATGTTGCAATCATTGCAATTACTTCATCAAAGTATTGATTTAAGAAGGGATAAAAGATAAACATCACTAATATCAAAACAGCCACTATACTTTTTAAAGTAACTTTTCTATTCAAAAAGTTATACAAAATATACACAACCTATCATATTTTTTTAAATCTTTTTAAATACCATAAATAACTAGGGAAAATTAGTATTAAAGACATTAATTTGTTTGGAGAACGATATGTAATTACCTTGTTCAATTTAATGTTGTATGCCCCTAAGTTCATCAAACATTTCAACAATTCTTTGTATTTTTGAATATACTTCACTTTAGTTAGGTATGAGTATCGACTATTTAATAAACAATATGTCCCACGAGGATTATCAATCCAGCTTTTAAAAACAGAAGATGTTTCACCATCAGCTTGATAAGTCCCACCGACTATAACTTCATTTGTATAAATAAATGTGTATTTTTGTGCTACTTCATGCATGTGCATCTCTGGACTAGAAAATTTTTCACCCTCAAATGTAGGAAATCTATATTGTTTTAGAATGTCTGTTTTCTGTAATGCTGTATTTTCAACATTCAGTCCATATTGAAACTTCAAATCCATAATATTTAGTAATTTCATATTAGGAACTCTATCTCGAACAGATCTATCATAACCAAAATCTCTTGTTGAGAAAGCTCCTATCACATTTTTCTTATCTCTTATCAGGGATATTTGTCTATATATTTTTTCCTTAGAATTATCAAGAAGATAGTCATCAGAGTCTAAAGTCAAAAAGAATTTACCTTTAGCTTTTTCAATTCCTAAATTATATGCTCTAGATTTTCCACCGTTTTTTTGGTAATAATAATTAATGGGGATTTTTTTTTGAGCTTTCCATTGTTTTACCAATTGAGCAGTATTGTCAGAAGATCCGTCATCTATTATAAGCCATTCAATATTTGTAAATTCTTGATCTATAATACTTTGGTATACCCTAGATAATAAGTGATCTCGATTATAAGTAGCTGTAAATATTGTAAGGTCATACTCACAGTGTTCAAGCATGGAATTATTCATCCTTTCTAAACAAGACTTGCTCCCATTTTTTTGTTATTAGAGATTCATCGAATCTATCTCTTACATATATATTATTACTGATCTGATGCTCCAAAATTTTATCATCGGTCAAAGTATTAATTATTTTATTTGACATTTCTTCAGGATCGAAGGAATTTACTATGCTCCCATACTTTTCGTCTTTTATAATCTCTTTTGCTACTCCCGGAGAAAAATTGGTTGTGACTATAGGGAATGCATTTGCCATAGCTTCAATTAATACATTGGGAAAACCTTCATATCTAGACGTCATCACAAATAATTTTGCTTTTCTATTTTTTTTGAGAGGGTATTCCTCATGACCTACCATAGAAATATAATCCTTCAATTCTAGATCATCAATTTTTTTTTGTAGTGAATTTCTAAGTTCACCTTCTCCAATAATTTTCAGATTATAATAGGGTAAAACATCGTGAACTTTCTTGAAACAGTCTATAAGAAGGTCAAAGTTTTTTTGTGGGGCCAATCTTCCAACTGAAATAATCTCACTTTTTCTTTGAGTTAGTGGGGTTACCTCTTCCTCGTAAGAATCCAAACTCAACGGATTTTCTATTACTGCTAATTTTTTAAGGGGGATTTTCAATTCTTTATTATAATAACTTGCAATGACACGTGATTGGCAGATTAATTTATCTACATCTCTATAAAAAAATTTTTTTAACACTAATAAAATTCTTGGATTTCTTGTTACATCATTTCTTTCAGAAACAACTGTAAATAATTTTGGGTGCATTTTTTTGTAAAGAGATGTAATAAAAGTTGCATTATCCAGAAAAGACAAAACTACGTCAGGATTCAATTTTTTAATCAATTTAGAGTAAAAGAAAAAACTTCTGATACCCATCAAAATTAAAGATATCGACTTGAAAAATTTATTGGATCTATTAATTTGTAAATCACTACATATATAGTTCACCTTATCATCTAGTGCGTATGGAGAAACCGACTTTTGTAAAGATATTAAGGAAACCTTATATCCTTTCCGGGAGAAGGAATTAGCCAAATTGGCCATAACCCTTTCAGCTCCACCATACCTCATAGCTGGGATTACTAATACTAAACTTTTCACGTTAATTTTCCTCCTTGTTTGGGAGGATTAACCATTTTCCCAATTCATAATCAACTTCTTCTGGATTAAACGGAACGAAACCTCCATTCGGAAAAAAAGTAAGTTCCCCAAAATATATCTTTTCATTCTCTGTAAAAAGATCTACTCTCACAAATGGAAAATCCTCAGCTAATTTCTCAGCTACTTCAATTAACTTCCGTAAATTAAAAGGTTTGGAAATTTCTTTACCTCTTGTTTTACCATTATAAATATCTAGTTCTTCCCATTTAACTGAATACCAGTTTTCCTTTGTTTCAGTACCCCTTTCAGATACAACTAAAATAATTTTTACACTTCCATTAAAACAGAATAATTTGTAATCATTAGGAACTCCTCCATCTTCTCCCATGATTAACTCCTCAACTAAGATACGCTTAGGCATATCATAGTACACCCATTCCTTGGTAAATCGAAAATAACTTTGAGCATGACTATTCCTAATTCTTTTAATAATGCAGTTTACATCCAAATTCTTTTTGTCTTTACAGATTACCACATCCCCTGAACCATTGCTTGGTTTTAAAACAAAACTAGATGGCAGAGTGTCAAAGTTGACTTCATCTATTGAGTTCCATTCACCAACTTCAGGAATTAAATAATCGATCCCAATTTTATGGATGACATAATCTCGAACATCTATTTTGTCAGCACATTTTTTTGCTAATTCATCTTTCCAAAAGATTTTCAACCATGCAAGTTTCTCGGTAAAGGCCCTAGGATTATCCAAATCCAGTTTTCTTTTGAATATTTTTTTGTACATGAATGCCAAATATCTTTTATCAGTCATAAAATTTAGTAAACCAACCCTTGCTGGTATGAACCATAGACCACCAGGCTTTTTAAATAGATACTCAATTTTTTTCAACTAAAGTTTCTCCTTTATAAACTTGCAAAGTTTTAGTCGCTATTTTTTTCCAGTTATATCTTTTTTTAACAGAGTCTCTGCTTTTCTTCTTCATTTCATTTACTAAACTTCTATTTTCTATAAGATGTTCTAGCTTATCGTTCAAATCCTCTATGTCCCCACATTTGAAACTTAATCCACTATCTCTTACAACATCCAAATTTTCAGCAATGTCACTAACGAGAACTGCATTACCAAAACTCATAGCTTCTAACAAGCTCAATGGCATTCCCTCAACTTCACTAGGTAAAACATAAAGATACGAGTTACTAAAAAGTTCATTATATAATTGTCCACTAACATGACCCACAAATATTATTTGAGGGTCATGTTTATATCTATCTTTTAGAGAATCACTATAGCCATCATTCTTTATTCCTTCACCAGCAATCACAAGTTTTTTTTTAGTTTTTAAATTTTTATAAGCATTAATCAAATAATGGAGCCCCTTTTCAGGTACTAGTCTTGCTAGAAATAGTATATACTCATCTTTTTCTAAGCCCCATTCATTTTTAATTAAACTTGCTTTCATATATTCCGTTTCTCGGACTCCGTTAGGAATAAATATAGTTTTTTTTTCATATTCCTCAAAAAAATATTCAGCAATTTTTTTCGAAAGCACTATTAATTCATCCGAAAACTGTGCAGAAATTTTTTCACCAAATAAAAGATACTTCCTAGCAAGTCCCCCCCATTTGGATCGTTGCCAATCTAATCCATGATTTGTTACAATTACTCTTATCCCAAAAAGCTTGGGTAACCAACACATTGCGGATGGTCCTTCTGCATGATAATGAATAACATCATAATTTTGAGTGATTGCATGGAAAGTTGCAAGTATAGAATAAATTAATGCGTTCAGACTACTTCTTTTAGGAGTCGGGATGGCAACTATTCTAATATTATTCTCAATACAAAAATTATTCACTATAATTTTATTAAGTTTCCCTCTATTATAGATGACAACTTGGTGCCCCATTGAACTTATTTCTCGAGATAATTCTTCAACGACAACCTCTACTCCACCACTCCTGTTAGGGACTTGTTTGTGACCAATCATTGCAATCTTCATCTGCTACCTCTTCATATCTATAAAAAATTGGTAATCAATAAGCTCCATTTGGAATAATCATAATCCTTACAGTCTTCCAAATAATCTTAATATCATTCATCAAACTCTGCTCTCTAATATATTGAATATCCAGTTCAACCATTTCCGCAAAGTTAACTTCATTTCGACCACTAATTTGCCAAGGTCCAGAGCAACCTGGTTTAACTAACAATCTTTGCAGATCATACCGACTGTATTCCTTAACCTCTCTTGGTAAAGGCGGACGTGGTCCAATCAGACTCATATCTCCCTTAAGCACATTAAGTAATTGTGGCAGCTCATCAATACTATTACGGCGAATAGCTTTCCCAATTTTCGTTACTCGAGGGTCATCTTTCATCTTGAACATGGCACCCTTTATCTCATTTTCAGCTAATAGCTCGGCCAATTTTTCTTCTGCATCCACACACATTGAACGGAATTTGTACATAGTAAATTCTTTACCATTTCTCCCAACCCGTGTCTGTTTAAAAAAGATTGGTCCCTTAGGCTCTTCCTTCTTCATCAAGATAGCAACAACAATGAAGACAGGTATTAGACAAACTAGTCCCACTGCACTTAATACAATATCTATTATTCGTTTCACACATTGGAATCCAATGCGGCTACTAATTTCATCTGCGTCCAACCAAACTGTTTCTACCTTCTCAACAGGCGGAACTTCGTCTTTAACTACATGCTTGTCCATCTTCCCCGCTCCTTCACATTAACTCCTGGTAATTAAAAGGTGCTACTGGATCGCCGTTGATAATATCACGGCACATTTGATCCATTTGTTCCCAACGTTTTTCCCCAAAATGTTTTACTATGTACTCCGAAGCTTCCTTCAAGTAGAAGTCCCGCTGCTTCAAGCGATGAGCATCCGATGCTACCATTTGTACTAACCCATTTTCGACTAATCGGTGACTCAGCTTTTGAACTGGTTTTCCAAAAATACCCACAATACTTGGCGCAGTTAGTTGAGCCAAACACCCCATATTTAAAAAGTTCAATAATTGATTGGGTTCTTCTTGAAAACCAAGATTTCTCTCTGGGTGCACAATAATCGGTATCTTATCCATTTGTCGTAAATCATAAAGCACCGTTTCTGCATAATGTGGAATCTCTGCTGTGGGAAACTCGATTAATACGTATTGATCGTATACATCCGCGAAAAGGATACGATCTTCTTCTATCTCTCGAACGAGTTGATCATGTATACGTACTTCTTGTCCTTCAAACAAAGTTATTGGAATTCCCTTATCATCAAAAACTGCTTGCAATTCCTCAACTGCAGGAATCACTTCGTCCTTTGGATTTTGATAATGTCTATTGTGGTGTGGAGTACAAAGGATGTGGGTAATTCCTTGCTTAACGGCTTTTTTCGCCATTTTTATACTATCGTCAATTGTCTGAGCGCCGTCATCGACTCCCGGTAATATATGACAATGTAAATCCAACATCCTTGTTCCTCCTAGCCGTAATAATAATAACCAGCTGAATCGCCTTTTTTCTTACCGTTGTAAATTACACCTAGAATATTGGCTTTTGCTCTGGTTAATAATTCTTTTGCTTTAATAACATCTTGTTTCTTTGTCTTGCGCTCACGAACGACCAACAGTGTTCCATCCGTGTGAGCTGCTAAGATCTGTGCATCTGTTACTGTCGCTACTGGCGGCATATCGAAAATAATTACATCAAACTCTTCGCTCATTACATTCATAATGTCCAGCATTCTTTGTGATCCTAATAGTTCAGATGGATTTGGTGGCTTTGGCCCACTGGTCATTACGTATAAATTATCCACTGAGCTTGCTTGATAATAACGATCAATTGAAGCCTCTCGATTGGTCAATAAGTTGCTTAGCCCCGTTGCATTCGGTAAGCGGAAACTAATCGCCACACTCGGTTTTCTTAAGTCGGCATCAACTAACAAAACTTTACTACCAGCATTCGCAAAAACGATTGCCAAATTTGCAGAAGTAGTTGATTTTCCTTCTGATGGTCCAGAAGAAGTAACCACTAGGGTTTTAATTTCTTTATCCGCTGATGAAAAGCTGATATTGGTTCGAATAGTCCGATATTGTTCGGTGGTAGTTGAGAAGTTATCGGTGGCTGCTACTAAGGCAACCGGTAATATTTCAGTTTTTTTCTTTGCCATGACTTCCTCCTACACACGTTTCCTTGATTGTCGTCTGCCAGCTGCTGTGGCTGCTTTTGCTGGTGCTTTGTGCGTTGTTTGCGGTCCTTGAGCATTTCGACTGTAACTTAATTCTTTTTTGTTCATTTCAGTTACTTGACCTAAAATTGGTAAGTCCAATGTTTCAATTACAAAGCGTTCGTCTTTAACTGTTTTGTCCAATAGCTCCAATAAGAAAGCAATACCGATGCCTAACATAATACCTAAAGCAGCTCCAATTACTAGATTCAGCTTATTGTTGGGCGAAACGGGCTTAGTAGGTGTCTGAGCGTTTGACGTAATTGTTACTTTACTAACACCCAATACTTCCTGAGCTTTATCTTGGAAAATTTGTGAAACTTTGTTAGCAATAACAGCTGCTTCTTGTGGATGTTGAGCAGTCGCAATTACTTGGAACATTTGCGAGTTTTGAGATTGCTCTACAGCAATCATGTCTCTTAGATCTTCACTGGTTAGGCTATAATTGTTCTCTGCCTGGAGTTGATCCCGAGCAGTGTCAATGACTAAATCACCGGTAATCATATCTTTATATGTATTAATCAGCAGAACATTACCATTGATATCATTTTGTAGATTAGTATTTGGATTTTCAGCGGCACTCGATTGCACAATCATCTGTGTTGAGGCACTGTATTTAGGGGTAATAATGAAAAAAGTAACGGCACCTGCGATTAAGATACCTGCTAGCGTACTAACAAGTATCATGCCGATGCGTTTCTTTAAGATGTCAAAGATTTCCCCTAAGCTAATTGTTTCTTCCATTTTATTCTCCCTTTACCCGACTAACATTTTTGCGACGTAAAACTTCACTAACCAGCACTAAGATCACTGCTAAGACTAAACTAATGATTCCAGCTTTAACAAAAGTGAGATCAAAAGCCTTCAAGTAATTAGTGATAAAATGATACATTCCTTCAGATGTGATCCCTAAACGATCAATGACCCCACTAAAGTAAATGTACAGTGGTAAAGCTGTTAACATTAAGCCCGCACCACCGATAACAGCTCCGGCAAAACGGAGACGACGATGCAGCCATTTAGTCGTAATCATTAAGCCTATAAAGACAAGTAAAAAGGCCACCCCAACAATGATCATTAACAGCGTCAATGTTTGATTGTAGGCCATCACTTTTTGTCCGTATTCTAATAGGTAAGGAATTGCGACGTAGGATTCGAAAGCTCCGGCAGCGGTATCGTTCAATTGATCAATATTCGCTTGGGTTGCTTCGTCAATATCGATTCCTTTTTCTGCTGCGTAACGATCAACAGCTGTTTGAATGTTCTTACTAAGCTTATCTTTACCAACTATGTTAAATGGAACACCTGTGTAAATTCCGCGAATATAGTTATCCACATTCTCTTCGACAACTTCTCTGGGAACCACTTCAGCTAATTCATCTGGAGGAATATTACTTCCTCGTCCATAGTCTTGAATGCGTTGGGTAACGTCTTTTTGTACTCGTGTTACATAATCTGCTTGATGAATTTGATCAACCATGAACTCTTGGTTGAACAATGTGGACTTAACACAGGTCAGGGCCAGCAACGAGAATAGTAACAGAGAACTGATGAAGGCTAACAGCCAACGGGCAAATTTTTTCGATGTGCTCATGCTTCTCTCCTATTCATTCTCATTAATCATTGGTCCTGATGTGTAGTCTGCAGTGATAAACAACCGCTCATCAGTCATCCCTAAGCTATCAATTGGATAGCAGGTATATAAAAGTGCAACCCGTTTGTCTCGTTGATAGATCAAATCGTTGATTGCTTTATCGTCTTTATTTGCGACTTCTTTATTGGAAACAGTAAATACATAATTGCCATAGGTTGTCTGGATCTGGATCTCATCACCGACGTTAATCATCGCTAATTTTCCAAAGCCATCAACATTGTGGCCGCCAATTAAGCTAGTTCCCTGTTCACCAGGATAAACCGAGCCCATAAATTGTCCGGCACCTAAACGTAAAATTTCATCAGTATCTCCAAAATACAACGGAACATTCAAATCGATGGGTGAAACAACTACCTTACCATACTGCTGTCCGCCAACTGGATAAGTCAGTTCACTAGATGGAAGTTCGTTGTTTTCATTAACCTTTGCTTGAACTTCTTCTTCTTTAACAACTGTAAAATCTTCAGCAGCTTGAGCGTCAAATGTCGGTGCATCTGTTAGCAAGAATAATTGTATGGTTGATGTCACAAATTGAATGACAGGTTTTCCGATTACGTACATGAGAGAGTATCCGATTACTAAAAAAACAACTGGGGCAACGATTGCCGCCCCAAGTCTCTTTAGCCAAGAAGTTTTCTTAGGCAACACGCTTTTTAGCTACGACAAACGCACCTGCTGCGAGTACCAATAAACTTCCGAATGATGCAAAACTAACCGCGTAATTAGCGCCAGTTTGTTTCACTGCGCCACCAGAAGCATAAACAGTGTTTTTGCCTGGAGTTACAGTTTTAACATTAGCTGCACCGTTGTTTCCAGTTCTTTCAGAAATAGTTACTGAACCTGGAGCAAAAGTTGCAGTTAGACCCAACGCATTCGCTGCTGAAGAAACAATGTTCTTCAAATCATTGATCACATTACGTGGGAACAATTTGATTAACTCAGGTAATGAGTTAACATTTGAAACATTCACGTTTTGAGCAGCTGCAATTGCGCGTGCTTGTTGAATGTAACCAACAACCGCATCAACCTGTGCAGTAGAGACATCGTGTTGCTTCAAGTAGTTTTCTGCTTGTGCACGATCTGAACTTGCAAAAGCAAAATTCTTGCCACTTACAGTAACGCCTTTGTCCATCTCTGTTAAAATACGTTGCTCGTCTGCTGTGATCGCGCCATCCGCGTGTGCAGAAGGAGCAGCTAATAAGAACACTGCCATTACTGCTAAAACAACACTAACAAGTTTTTTCATTCGACAGACCTCCTTTTTTAGTTTTATTTGGAAAAGAGTTAGACTCTGAATCCCGTGATTTAATGCGCAATTAAGTAAAAATAACCCCCTGACCAAATTGTACACAGGCCAAACTATGCCATTTTAATTAATCACTGTTCACATTATACTTTCATCTAGCTCAAAATACAACAACACTATTATAACTTTCAGATTAAAAAACGCTGTATAATCGTAAGTCGATTTGGTTAATTTCATTGTATCTATTATTTTATACATTGTTTATCTTTGTTTACTGGTTTTTAAGCGATAAATGTATTCTAATAAGAAAAAATATTTCTTTTACCCCTTGAAATCCTGGAAAATAACAACAATTTCAATTGAGTAACTTTTTTATTTTTTCTGAAAATTCAGGCGCCCTTTCATAAAAAAACAAAAAAACGAAAGAGAATTCTCTTTCGTGAAGTGTTTTGTAATATCTGTCATCTAATCTGCCTCTCATATTTGCCTTACATTTATGCTGCTAAAAGCTTGTCAACACTCAAAATGAAGGAATTTGGTTCATTTCATCAAACAAACTACATAGAAACTAAACTAATAGATTACTTTTTTTAACGCATCATAAAAAAATTTCTTTTCACGGCAATACTTAGGCTTTTTAATAAATTACTTACTTACGTGTACGTTATCAGCTTGGCACGCAGGAGTTTGCTTTTACATTTACAGGATTTGGTAAAGAATTTGTTTACCAGAACGAAAGTTATGAGGACCATGAAGTACTTTTTCTGCTATTTACAAGATTATTTCGAAACAAGCGAGTGAAGACTTATTTACTTAACACTCGCTCCTTGATTTTTTAACTAACGTATTCGCTACGCCATTTGAAACTTAGACAGCTTAACTCATTTATGTTCTTTCGTTTCCAATTTCTAAACAATAAAAAAAAGACCGAAAAGAGTTTTCTTTTCAGTCTTCTAGTATTTAGCTGATGATAGTTAGTGTTACTGATCGACGTCCCCATTGAATACATTGCTCGACGGTTGGGAAGTGGACGTCCACGATATTTCCTTTGATTGCTCCGCCGGTATCACCAGCAATCGCAATTCCGTAGCCGGAAACTTCTACCATTGACCCTAGTGGAACCACTGAAGGATCAACTGCAACTACCTGCGGATTTTGACGAAGGTCAATTCCTAAAGCAGTGTAGAAGGTATTAACTGACTCAGCACAAGAGTAGGCTGTTGACTGCATCTGAATAGTGCGCCCAGATGTTGTCGGTGTACTTGGTGCTGGAGCAGGTGCAGCTGGTTGCTCTGGAGCAGCAGATTGCTGCGTTGATTCTTGTGTTTGTGTTTCTGAAGTTGTGCTGGATGCTGCAGAACTTTGCTGTGCTTGTGAAGCAGCGGCTTGTTCTTGCTGCGCTTTGGTCTCGGCCGTTTTTTGGGCTTCGGCTTTCTCAGCAGCTTCTTTCGCTTCTTTTTCAGCTTTTTCTTTTTGGGCCTTTTCTGCCGTTAGACGCGCTTGCTCTACTTCTTTGGCCTGGCTAATTTCTTCTAGGCTGGACTTCTTATCTGCCAGTTCAGTCTTCAGGTTCGCCATTTTATTATCTAGCTGAGAAGATTCTGTTTTCAAGCTTTTTTCGTTAGCTACCAGTTTAGCCTGAGCTGCTTCTTGTGTTGCCTTCAATTCGTCTAGCTTAGCTTTTGCTTCATTTAGACTGATGACTTTTTCTTTTTCAGCCTTTTGAATAACCGACATAGCATACGCACGATTCAAAAAGTCATTGAAGTCTTTTGCTTCAAGCAGAGCGGTAATGGTACGATCGGTCGTGCTGTTTAGCTGCACTTCCTTCATTCGTTCTGCGATAACTTCTTTACGCTGCTCTATATTCTTTTCCGTTTCCGCAATCTCTGACTTAGTCTGTTCGATTGTTTGCTGATTGGCTTCAATCTCGCTGCGGATTCCGTTTACCTCTTGATAGGTTTCGTTTACATCATTTAATGCCAACTGTAGTTCTGCACTGATTTTGTCACTTTGGCGTGCGATAGTTGTGGCTTTTTCATCTAGCTTATCCAATGATTCGGCTTGTGCGAATATTGGCGTCAGCATACTTGCGCTTAACAAAACTGTCGCAAAGATACCAAATGTCTTCCCCTTCACTGCATTTCCACCTTTCTATCTTCCCTTTGGTCATTATACGCAAAGAAAGGAACAGTGATGTTGCATGCAGGTTACAGTTTGTTACAAAAAGATGAAATTTCATAAAAAATTAGCGGTAACTAACCTTTCTAGTCGTTTTTGTCTTTACGCAGTTCTTTTACTAACTTGCGGATTTCTTCTATTGAAGTAGTGAATTCTTTGGATTGCATATTAGGGAATCCTGACAAGAAACGGCGTTCCTGCAAATTCAAACGGGGCAAGCGTCTTCCCTCGTCTTTTTGGCGAAGCTCAGTCAGCCAATCATAGCGATCGGAAACCTGTTGTTTGATTTCTGACAGTCGCTGACTGGAAAGATCCTTGTTTTCCTCCACTGTTTGCTGCAGCTGGTCCTTCTTCTCTTGAATTGCTGCATTCAATTCATTAATTCCACGACGGAAGGATGGAACGCTGCTTAGGGTAAAACCTAAGTCAAAGCTAATTAACATTAATAAACCAATTGGTAGAAAAATACCGAAGCGATCACCCCAGCTTGCTACCAGCAGCATTAGCCGCGGATTTAATACTTCAACAATCACTAAGCAGCAAAGTCCCCAAAAAATCGAAACCGGAACGGCTACTCTTCCATTAATATTAAGGGGAACAGTTTTGTAATCCCAAAGACTGGCATGAAATAATTTCTCTAATAAAAGGCTGGTAATATATTCTAATGTGGTTACTAAAATAAATGCTAAACAGAAAACCACCAGTTCATTGTTCTGATACGGCGCTATAAAGTATAAAACCCCCAGCACGCCAAAACCGTAAATAGGCGTAATTGGTCCCAATAGAAAACCACGATACACAAATTTCTTAGCTTTAATCGAACAGTAAATAGTTTCCCATATCCAGCCAATCAAGGAATAACAAAAAAATAAAAGCACAACAATTGTAAATTCTCGTTCCATCGTCCCCCTCCTTTTGTTTGATTCTACCAGATTTCTTTCAAATCACGTATCAAAATTCGTTCGTTTTCTAACAAAATGAGCTACAATGGGAGGGAACCCTATTTTTTAAGGAGGGAGTTTTTCTATGGTTCGGCTATTACGTTATGCCAAAGAATACCGAAAACAGGTTATTCTTGGGCCATTTTTTAAATTTTTAGAAGCTGTTTTTGAACTAGTTCTGCCCTTATTTATGGCGCGGCTAGTGGATGAAGGGATCGCTAAGAATAATCCGGAGAAGGTTATTGAAATGGCTTTGTGGATGTTCGGCTTATCCATCCTTGGGTTGCTTTGTGCTTTGGTGTGCCAATATTATGCCTCTATCGCCTCTCAAGGCTTTGGAACCGTATTAAGAAATCAAATGATGAAACATATCAACAGCTTTGCTCATAAAGAGTTGAATCGTTTTGGGACAGATACGTTGATTACACGAATGACCAATGATATTAATCAAATGCAGCAGGCCTTGGCCATGCTGATTCGCTTAGTCGTACGAGCACCTTTCTTAAGTATCGGATCAGTCATTATGGCCTTCTACATCGATTGGCAGATGGGCTTGATCTTTTTGATTTTGCTGCCTTTTTTCTGTTTGATTTTGTATTTAATCATTCATTATTCGGTTCCTTTGTATCGCAAGGTGCAGCATCAGCTGGATCAATTGAATCAGCTGGTTACGCAAAACTTAAGCGGAGTCAGAGTTATTCGGGCCTTTGCTCGAACCAAAACAGAAACAGATCATTTTGGCGAAAAGACGGTGGAGCTGTCGGACTTAAACCAAAAAGTTGCGAATATTTCTGCTTTGCTGTCGCCTAGCACAACCTTGATTATGAACATTGGTGTCGTGGCATTGCTATATTTTGGCGGATTTAAGGTAAATGTTGGTCATTTAGAGCAAGGTCAGGTATTGGCTTTAATTAATTACATGAATCAGATGCTGTTGGCTTTGATCGTGGTTTCTAACTTAGTTGTTCTATTTACACGAGCTGCTGCCTCAGCCAATCGAATCAATGAAGTTTTTGACACGAAACCTTCATTAGTTGAAGAGTCAAAAGATGTGCTGCCTGATGTCAAAGCTCCTTTGGTTCGCTTTGACCATGTTGACTTCCGTTACACAGAAGATTCCGGCTTGGCTTTAGAGGATATTACCTTTGATTTGCCGGAAAATGAAATCTTAGGAATCACTGGAGCAACCGGTAGTGGAAAATCGACCTTGATTCAGTTAATTCCCCGATTTTATGACGCTTCAGATGGTCATGTATTGGTTGAAGGCAATGATGTAACAGTTTGGCCTTTAAGGCAATTGCGCTATGAAATCGCGATGGTTCCTCAAACGGCTGTTTTGTTCACTGGTACAATTCGGGAAAACTTGCAGTGGGGAAAACCGGATGCCACCGATGAAGACTGCTGGCAGGCATTGGATACTGCTCAAGCAACAGAGTTTGTAAAAGGTTTGCCTGAGGGCTTGGATACAGCGATTTTCGAAAATGGGAAAAACTTCTCTGGTGGACAGCGACAACGTTTAACCATTGCCAGAGCGTTAATTCGCAAGCCTAAGCTATTAATTTTGGATGATTCGCTTTCTGCCTTGGACTATCAAACCGATTTGGATTTACGAACTGCTCTGAAGAAGGATTTGAATGCTTCGGTCATTATTATTTCCCAACGTTTGCGTTCAATCCAGGATGCACCCACAATTCTGCTTTTAGACAATGGAAAATTAGTAGCTAAGGGCAGCCATGAACAGCTGATGCGAGATTCTGAAATGTATCAGGAGCTGGCTGCGTCACAAGCAGAGGGAGGTGCAGCGCATGAATAAAAAGAAGAATTTCTTTCGTTCGCTTAAATTATTTGGCCCTTACTTAGCTGCCTATCCAAAAGAATTGACTGCTGCAGTTGTCTTAGGTATTGCTAGCGGCGTTACCTCCGTCATGATGACTTATTATATTGGTGTTGGTGTGGACCAAATGGTAGCGGCTGGACAGGTTGACTTTAGTCGTCTTTTCCACATTTTGTCGCTCTTTATTGGATTGTTTTTAGTAACAGTTGTCAGTCAATACTTGATTCAACGGCTCGGAAACAAAGTAGCCTTTGATTCAGTCGCCAGCCTGCGGGATAAAACCTTTCGGCATTTAAACAAGCTGCCCTTAAGCTATTACGATCAATCCTCGCAAGGAGATATCGTCAGTCGTTTTACCAATGATATGGACAACATTTCTACAGCTGTCTCGGCAGTGTTTAATCAAGTGTTTTCCGGCATGTCAGTTGTATTGGTTGCATTGATTTTCATGCTTTATCTTAGTCCATTGCTGACGCTGGTTGTATTAGTGGCAACGCCAATCATCTTCTTGATCACTTATATCGTAGCCCGAACTTCACAAAAATACTTTACTAGTCAGCAACGGATCGTTGGACAAATTTCAGGTTTTATTACTGAAATGGTCGGCAATCAAAAAATCGTGAAGGCTTTTCAACGAGAAGACGTGAACCAGCAAAATTTCGAAACCATTAATCAAGAGTTGTATGTCCGGGGACAAAAGGCACAGTTCGCCTCTTCTTTGACTAATCCATCTTCTCGCTTTGTGGATCATCTAGGCTATTTAATGGTAGGGTTAGTCGGTGGCTTGTTGGCCTTGCAAAGTTCTCATGGAATTACGATTGGGATGATTTCCAGCTTCACCATTTATTCCAGTCAATTCACCAAACCATTTATCGAATTGTCAGGAATTACGATTCAGCTGCAAACAGCGGTTGCTGGTTTGGATCGTTCCTTTGATCTATTAAATCAACCCGTTGAAAAACCGGACTCCGCTGATTCTATTGCCCTGGATCAGGTAAAAGGCGAAGTGGAATTTGATCATGTGTACTTCAGTTATCGACCTGGTCAAAAGCTAATTGAAGATTTTAACTTGAAGGTAAATCCTGGGGAAACAATTGCGATTGTTGGTAAAACCGGTGCCGGAAAATCGACCTTAGTAAACTTGTTGATGCGTTTTTACGAAGTGGATCAAGGTAGTATTAACATTGATGGGACTGATATTCGTAACATTCAACGAGAAAGTCTGCGAAAACATTTTGGTATGGTGTTGCAGGAAACTTGGCTGATGGACAGCAGTTTGCGAGCTAATTTACGTTATGGTCGCAAGGAAGCAACAGACGAAGAAATTTATGCAGCATTAAAGGATGCGTACATGTATGAATTTGTCATGCGGCTACCGAAAAAACTGGATACCGTAATCGGCGAAGCTGGTTTGAAGCTTTCAGATGGGCAACGACAGTTATTGACGATTGCTCGAACGATGATTAGTCGGCCACCTATGCTGATTTTAGATGAAGCTACCAGCTCCGTCGATACTTTAACTGAGAAAAATATTCAAAATGCTTTCTTAAAAATGATGACTGGACACACCAGCTTCGTCATCGCCCACCGTTTATCAACGATTCAAAATGCTGATCAGATCTTAGTGCTGGATCAAGGACAAATCGTAGAAGTCGGAACGCATGATGAATTGCTGCAAAAGGGCGGTTATTACAAACGTCTGTATGAAGCACAATTTTCGAATCAAGGGATATAAAAAATCTGCTCCTGTTTGCAAGCTTATTTGCAAAGGAGCAGATTTTTTATTTCAACAACCCAAGTTCAGCCTTCCAGTTCAGCACTCGTTCAACAGATTGATTCAGCTGATCTTCGCTATATTTTCCCTCTTGAATGGCCTGCAAAATATAAGGGATTTGACTGCCATAGCTAGACGATAGGATAAGATCATTGCCTGCTTGTAATGCTTGCAGTCCAGCCTCTTCTTGAGAAGTGAAGGCAGCCAAGCCAGCCATGTCCATGTCATCAGTCATTACAACACCATTAAAGCCCAATTCTTGACGAATCACCTCATGAACCTTAGGTGAGATTGATGCGGGACGATCAGGGTCAATAGCATTACTAATATTATGCGAAACCATCAGACTGTCTGCCCCTGCTTGAATGCCTGCTTGGAAAGGCAGAAAATCATTGTTTCGTAATTCCTCGATTGGACGATCGTCGGTTACGATTTCAACGTGAGAATCTCGGTTATTGCCATACCCAGGAAAATGCTTTAAGGTAGAACCGATTTTTGCTTGCTTCATTGCCTCTACACTTTTAGTGACATATTCACTGGTGCTAGCCGCATCCATCCCTATCGTACGATTGTAGATAAATGATTCTGGATCCGTGGAAACATCCGCATCAGGTGCCATTCCTACCTGTATCCCTAATTCATGAAAAATAGTTCCTTTACGGGCGATGTCATCTACTATTCCCTGCCAACCGTCCCTTTGATACAACTCTTGAGGACTAAGAAACGGTGGGTTCACTAGTTGATTACGGCTTAGTCGACTAACCACTCCCCCTTCTTCATCAGAGCCGATTAACATCGGGTATTTGCTTACTGCTTGATAGCTAGCGATTTTCTGCTTCAGAGAGTCTGGTGATTCTCCTTCCATGTCACGATCAAATAGTAAATAGCCTCCTAAATGATAGGTTTGGATATCGTCTAGTTGATTTTCCAATGGAACGCGAACCAAAAAGAGCTGACCGACTTTTTCTTCTATCGTCATTTGCTCCAGCATCCTCTTCACCTGTCCTTTTTCACCTGCTTTGGGTTCTTCAGCTGTAGATGCAGATGATGATTGTTGCTTTTCTTTAGTAGTATCTGTCTCAGAATCTGCGCTGCATGCACTTAAGATCATTCCAAGTAACACAACGACGAATAAATAAAATCCTTTTTTTCCCATGAGTGCCTCCTTCAATCGTTTCATTTTACCATGAACGTTTTATCTTTTCCGAAAAAAAGGCTCCTCTATAATTGGAATAAAAAAAGTCCAGCTGCTAAAGCCGGACCTGGTTGCTTATTGCTTTAAAATATACCCTTTACGCCAAACAGTTTGGATGATTTCTCCATCGATATCGTTGGATTCAAACTTCATACGCATATTTTTGATCAGGGAAGATAGTTGAACCATTCTTGATTGCGTGGACTCTGTCCATAACAATTGGCACAATTCTTCTCTTGATACCGTATGACCTCGTTCTTGTTTAAGCTTTTGGAAGACTTTGAACTCACTTGCGGAGAAGGAGGCCAAGACATTTTCCATGTGCTTGCTGTCGAGTTTTGAGAACTGACCTGAAGCAAATGAATGATTTCCTTGATTTTCTACACCCAAATTGTAATAAGGCAGGGAAATTAATTCACGGATTTCTTCAGTTGAGGCATCAGAATGCAGCCAGCCTGTAATCTGCTCTTGGTTCAGTATCGATTTTTCTTCCTCCACAAAGGAACGATCAGCTTTCCGGAAAATTAAACGTCCATCATTTACAAGGCGCGGCAATATGCTTTCTACTTCGTGACAGGAAATAGTTTCACTCAAAATTATGACCGAAAAGTATTCAGCCAATTCGGCACCTTCATCTCCTGCTAACAGTAACTCTAATGTGCTTGAAGATGCGAACACCTCAAAGTTCAAACGTTGTAATTTTTGCAACAATTCTTGTTCAGACAACACGTTCTTGGTTAGTAATAGTATTCTAATCATGTTTCCCCTCTTTTGATTATTAATTTTGTAAAAATTAAACTTTCTATTACTATACAATAAAATAATATTATAGTCTCGTGTTTTTAGAAAATTCTTTTTTGTTCAATTGCTGTTGTTAAAGAGACAGAATCCCTTTAAGTATAAGCTTTATACCTTCTTTTCCCACATTTTTTACAGAATCATAAAAAATTTGTTTTTTTGCAAATAATAGGAAAAGAAAAATCGCAGTAAAAACTGCGATTTAGGCGATGATCTTTTTCAATTTCTTTTCTTGTTTAAGTGCCTTGTCGAAAATTGGTAAGTTAAAGTGTTTGTATAATGTGCCAGCAATAAAGTAGGCAATATTGTAATCCACCAAGCTGTGAATTACCCCGCCGATTCCCATCAGGATAAAGACTGTATATATATATCCTTGTGAGTAATAAGTATCCGGCATGTTCCCCATGAAGTAAAAGACACTGACAACTACCATTTCAACTGCCGAATGAATAATACCGATAATCAGATTGAATAGTTGAAATTTGCCGTTAGCCAAAGTGAATTGCCCATTTTTGAAAACCAGCTCTGGATGCTTTTGTAAATAGCGAGCGCCTAATATAGCAAAAACTAAATGAGACAATGCCCGTAAAGCAATAATTGGCGAGGTAGAAATGAAAAAGCCAAAAGCAGTTCCTAATACAACGGCTACTGCCATCCCCGGCGAGAAAAACATAGCGATAAAGACGGGTACATGGCTAGCTAGTGTAAAGGATGCTGGTGGAATTACCACTTTGGGCATGACCATCGGGATCAATACCCCTAACCCAATTAATAAAGCTGAAATCGTTAAATGTTTCACAGAATTATTTTTCATTATTTCCTCCTGTTTATGTGTCTTGACATAAGTAACTGTTTTCCAGTTTAGTCCAAACTATCCGATGTGTCAAGACATAAAAACAGAAGCATGAATTTCATGCTTCTACATCTGTACTATTTTTGCTAAACGACGTTGTCTTTCAGCCTGTGTTAATCCATGTTCAGCTGCATAGCGATTGTGTTCGTGACAGGCACAATCGTATGAGCATGCACCTAAATAGCGAGCTTCATTTTCCTCTGAAACTAGAATTTGGCGGTTGCATTCCGGATTGCTGCAGTTGATATAGCGTTCACAGGGCGTTCCGTCAAACCATTCTTTTCCCACTACCTGTTTGTCTACTTGATTGATTTCGACACTGATTCGCTCGTCAAAGACATACATTTTTCCATCCCAAAGCTCTCCTTTGGTGGCTGGATTTTTGCCGTAATTAGCAATGCCTCCATGAAGCTGCGCGACATCCTCAAAGCCTTCTCGCAGCATCCAGCCAGAAAACTTTTCACAGCGAATGCCACCGGTACAATAAGTTACAACCTTTTTATCCATAAATTTCTCTTTATTGGCACGAATCCATTCTGGTAATTCGCGAAACGCTCGGATATCTGGGCGAACGGCTCCACGAAAATGCCCTAAATCGTATTCGTAATCATTTCTGGCATCAATGACGACAGTATTTTCATCTAATAGAGCAGCTTTAAATTCTTCAGGCTCTAAGTAATTTCCCGTTAACGTCGTAGGATCTATATCATCTTCTAAATTCAAAGAAACTAATTCTTTACGAGGACGAACAAACATCTTTTTGAACGCATGCTCTTCACTCTCGTCCACCTTAAAAAAGGTATCCTTAAAGCGTTCGTCTTGGTGCATAAAGTCCATATATTGATCTGTCGCTTCTTTGGTTCCTGATAAGGTTCCGTTGATCCCTTCTTCAGCCACCAGAATACGTCCCTTTAAATCTAAGGAGCGGCAAAATGCCAAATGTTCCTTAGCAAACTGCTTCGGATCGGTAATTGGTGTGTATTGGTAATAAAGTAAAACACGGTAATCCATCCTAATTCCCCACTTTCTTTATTTACTATACGAAAAGTTCAGAAAATTGACGACTCCTTTGCTTGTTTATTGATGTACAAGCGCAGTAAAAAAAAAGAACCAATCTAAGCGGCGATTAAGCGGCTTTCGATTGGTTCTTTAAATTATTGGACTGGTTCGCCAGTCGTTTCTGTTGCTTCTGCTGGTGCAGGTGCTTCTGGCGTTTGCGGATGGGCTGCCAAATATTGAGCCACCCGGTTTTCAGCATTTTGCTGCAAATTGTAATAATAGAAACTAATATCATTGTTGTGGAAGGAGCCTTCAGGGAAAATCTTTCTGGCACTTTCAGGCATGCCATAGCGAGAGACATCAGCGGTTGAACAAATAACTAACCCACGAGATGTGTCTACCCGAGCATCAGCTATGCCCATCGCTTTTTCATAGTTCCCTTCATCATTACGCACATAAGAGCCTAAATTGGCCTCTACTGGCGCTGGAGTATCATCTCTGGTCCAGGTGATAGGATTAATCGCAATCGCCCCAGGAGCACTGGTAGACAGCTCTCCGCTAAAGTTAGCCGAAACTGTATTGTAAGAAATAATTACCCCGGTATCGTCTGGTCCGCTGGCGAATTTTGCTTGCGGATTGGCTTCTAGTTCTGCTTGTGTAACGGATTGACCTAAAACATAGGCCGCTACCATACGTTCATTGACCTCAGGATTCTTTTTCAAATAGTCAAATAGGATTTCTTTGACCATGGCTGCTCCTTGAGAATGTCCGACTAAAATAAACGGACGGCCATTATTGTAATTTTCGATATAGTAATGGAATGCTGCTAGAACATCGGCTTTAGGTACACCGTTAACGTATTCTTCTTGTTTTTCCTTCGATTGACTTAACAACCAGTTTGCATCCAATTGACGATAATATGGCGCAAAAACATTTCCGCTGCTTTCAAAGGCGGACCCTTGATTAGCTAGGAAAACCTGTGCTCCTGCCCGCATGCTTAAGTTGTCAATTTTCGAAACAGGTGATTGATTTCCCTGTTTTTGGTAAGCCGTTGGATATAAAATAAATACATCAGCTGGTTCAGTAGGATCGGTTGTCTTTGCCAACCAATTATCCACATCGTGGTAATCAGATGCTTCAATGGTATCTCCTTTTTTAGCTGGCGTTTCTACTGCTGCTGATTGTTTGGTGTCTTCTTTCTTGTCTTTTTGACTGCAAGCTGACAGCAAACCTAATGCCAATAGCCCAACCATGGAGCCGTAAATTAATTTTTTCATGTGATGTGTTGCCTCCTTGCACACAGTATAAATAATTTCTGCGTAAGATAGCAGAGCTGCGGCTGCTTTTTAATAAAAAATACGAAAAGAATTATTCTTCTCGTATCGGTTTATTGGTTTCTATCGCATTAGAAAGCTTCGCAAACTCTTCTAAAGATAACGTTTCACCTCGTCGCTTCGGATCAATTCCGGCTTGCTCCAGGCTCTGCTCTAACCAAGCACGTGTCACTTCATCCTTACCATAGCTGTGCAGTAAATTATTCCAAAGGGTTTTCCGACGCAACGCAAAGGCTGCCTTTGTTAAACGGAAAAACTCTTTTTCATTGGTTACCGTAACTGCTGGCTGTTCCCGGCGGACTAGGCGCAGAATTGCCGAATCCACATTTGGCTGTGGAATAAAGACAGTTTTAGGCACAATAAAAGCAGTAGTTGCTTCCATATAATATTGCACCGCAATTGTTAAGGAACCATATGCCTTTGTTCCTGGTTCAGCCGAAATACGATCAGCAACCTCTCGCTGCATCATCACGACCATTTCATCAATCGGCAATGCGGAATCCAGCAAATGCATCATAATTGGTGTCGTAATGTAATAAGGCAGATTCGCCACTACTTTAAGCGGACCCGCTTGATCAAAGTATTCAGCTTCTTGTACTAGATTTGCTTTCAAAACATCCTGGTGAACCACTTTAACATTATCATAGGGGCTCAGGGTGTCCGCTAGTACAGGAATCAGTCGGTCATCAATTTCAAAGGCTAATACTTGATGAGCTGCTCTAGCCAAGTGTTCAGTCAAAGCTCCAATACCTGGTCCCACCTCAATTACGTTGGTGTGAGCATCAATCCCAGCTGTTTCCACAATCTTTTGTAAAATATTTGGCTCAGTTAAAAAGTTCTGGCCTAAGCTTTTTTTAAATGAAAAGCCGTGCTTTTTTAAAATTTCTCTCGTACGTGAGGGTGTTGCAATATCTTTGTTCACAAGGTTTCCTCGACTTTCTTCATCGCCGTGTGCAATTCTTCTTCTGTAATCCGAAACATGGCTAATCGCTTTTCTAATTGCTTCGCGTTGGTATAGCCGATGCGCAGCTCCTCGCCTAGACGTTCCCGTTTTTCGCGGGCTTGAGCTCCCGCTATTAAACCATACTCCATCAAGGTTTGTCTAGGGATATTTGTCCCTTTTGTTTCTGTAGGAGTAACAACCTGTCGCAAAGCTTCAATAATAGCCTCATCGCTGGCATGTTCAACCCCTAAGCTTGCGCCCCGTTTAGCAGGTGCGGCCATTCGTCGTGACAAAAAGGCATGCTTAGCATCTGGAATTTCCGCCATAATCGTTTTACGAATTTTTTCTCCTGAGAAATCTGGATCGGTGAAGACAATGACTCCGCGGGTTTCCTGCGCGTGCTCGATTTGTTCCAGAATATCTTGGTTGATTGCTGATCCCCGGGTTTCGATGGTATCCACGTCTCCAAAGACTTCTTTTAATCGTTTGGTATCATCTTTGCCTTCTACTACAATAATTTCTTCAAATACCGGCTCAGTCATAGGCACCAATCCTAAATAGACGATGAGCATTTTCGGTTGTCTGCTGAGCAATTTCTGTGAACGGCATTTCTCGCAGCTCGGCTATCTTCTCTGCCACGTAGCGAGTGTAGCCAGGTTCGTTGCGTTTGCCGCGGTAAGGCATCGGTGCCAAATACGGCGCATCTGTTTCGACCAACAGCTTATCCAAAGGCACTACCTTGGCTGCCGCTTGAACTTCCGGTGCATTTTTAAAGGTGACCACACCAGAAAACGATACGTGCATCCCTAAATCTAAGAAACGCTTCGCCCACTCATCATCACCGCTGAAGCTGTGCATGATCCCCCCGATAGAGCGGATATCTTCTTCCTTTAACACTTTATAGGTGTCTTCCAAGGCCTCACGAGTATGAATACTGATTGGCAGCTTCATCTCCTTAGCGATAGCAATCTGACGGCGGAAAACTATGTCCTGTACGTCTTTCGGGTCCTCCATCCAGTGATAATCCAAACCGATTTCACCTAAAGCAACGACCTTGGGCAAGGTTAATTGCTGGATCAGCTTTTCCTCTACAGCTTTTGTGTAGCTGCCGGCTTCAGTAGGATGCCAGCCGATAATCGAGTAAATTCCTTGATAGGTTTGGCTCAGCTCCAAGCTTTTTTCAATTGTTGGTGTTTCAAAGCCCACCACCGCCATCTCAGTGACTCCAAGCTCTTTTGCTCGTTCAACGGTCTCAGGTATTTCATCTTTAAATTGTTCAGCGTTTAAATGGGTATGTGAATCAAAAAGCATGATTTATTCGCTCCTTACCTTTATCTAATTCTCCAGGTCATTCTTGTCCAACTACCATTTTACTACAATCTTCTAGTAAATGCAGAAATGGCCGATTTCTATAGGTAGTTTTAATTTATGGCGAGATTAAACGTCTGAATTAGAAATGAAGAGCGCTCGGTTGTTTTCTTTATTCAGGACTCTTTATCCCTGAGAAAAATATCAGTCGTACATCTTTAGACGGATGTACATTGGAGGAAAAGCTTCTATAATGGGGTAGCCTGCCAGTCTGTTTGTTTAGAAACTGGCAGTTTAGTTAAACTATCTGAATTGGAGGCTTTTTATGCATAATTTTCAGCGTGACTATCCAAATGCGGCCAAAGCTTTGAAGCAAAAATTTCCTGAAAAGGCGCCCTTAAGCAGTATCTGGCATTGGGTGGTTTTGGCGCTTTTTAGTTTCTTAAGTGTCGCAACAATTCCGAATCAATTATGGACAATCGGTTTATTGATAGTAGTAACAGCTTTAATCAAAGGTCCCGGATTGCTTATTTGGGGCATTGCTTATTCTTTTCTAGTTAGTCTCTTTCCGCCATTAGGAATCGTGTTGTCCGCGATCTTTTTTCTGTTAAACATCCGGTTGTTGACTAGAAGCTGGCGCGTAAATATGATTACCACTCTTTTTTACCTGTATCCGTTAGGTCTGAGTATTTTGCAGCACTTTACCGGCTGGACCGAGCATTGGCAAACCGCTTTACTGCTGGTTCCAGGTTTAGTCATTTTGCATTTCAGTCTTACAAAGGTCTACAGCTATCACCCAAATGCTCGACAAGTTGCCTGGACTATTCTGGCAACACCATTTGAGCTGCTGTCCTTGCTGCTGCCTAAACGTTTCAAAAATCGTTTTAAGGGACCAGACTATCAGAAAAGACCGACTATCAATAAAACCACTCGCTATTAACCCACACAAAAACATCCGCAGGCCTTTTGCTTACGGATGTTTTTGCATTATTCAAAATCCAGCTGGTTATTCAGTCGAATTTCCTGTCTTAACTTTTTCATTGCTATTAAGTATAAGCTGCCTGTTAGTATAACAGAAGCCGCATCAGAAAACGGTGCAGCATACAGAATTCCTTCTAATCCCCAAATATTGGAAAAAATAAAGATTGCCGGCAACAGCATTAAAAACTGACGAGTTAAGGTCAAAATAATCGCGACAGTGGTTTTTCCAGTTGCCTGAAAGTAATTTGATGCAACAATTTGAAAGCCGATAACAGGCAGGCAGAAGAACCAAGCCTGCAGGGCAAAGGCACTAAAGGACATCAGCTCAGGATCACGGTTAAACATTGAAACTAGCAGTTCTGGTGCTATGCGCGTAATAATCCAGCCAAGGACTACAATCGCTGTAGCCGAAGTAATTGCAATCTTTTGTGCTTGCCAGACTCGTTGAAATTTCTTCGCACCATGGTTAAAGCTGATGATTGGCTGCGTTCCCTGCACCAGACCAGTAATCGGCATTAAAAGAATCGTTTGGATGCTATTAACAATTCCCATACCAGAAACAGCAATATCACCGCCATAAGTAGTAAGGTTAACATTTAAAACAACATTCAGCAGGCTGTTAGCTAACTGAATAAAAAATGATGGCAAGCCAAGTGCAGTTAGTCGAGTGGATGTCTGCCATTTTAGGCGCATATTTCTAACATGAATTTTGTGATGACTGCGTTTGCCTAAAAAGTAAGCTAAAATCCAAACCATTGAAATAAACTGAGACAAAATTGTCGCTAAGGCTGCCCCAGCCATCCCCATATCAAAAACGTAAATAAACACAGGGTCCAAAACAATATTAACACCAGCCCCCATGAACATCGTGATCATGGCCAATTTAGGCTGGCCATCCGCTCGCATAAAGTTATTCATGCCCAAACTGACAATTTGGAAAATCGCACCAAAGAAAATGATGCGCATATACTCAATCGAATAAGGCAAGACAGTAGGGCTAGCACCAAATAGTGTTAGTACACGAGTTAAAAACAGCTGCCCCAGCAGCATAAACAGCAGCCCGCTGATAATTAACAGGCTAAAAGCATTTCCCAGTGCCTCCTCTGCTTCTTGTACCTTCTTTTCACCTAAGCGAATGGAGAACAAGGTTGCTCCGCCTACACCAAACAACAAACCAATCGCAATCAAAATAATCATAATCGGAAAACCAATTGTAATTCCAGCCAACCCGTTTTGACCTAAGCTGGGCGCATTACCAATATAAATGCGATCAACGACATTGTACAACGCATTAACGATCATCCCAATAATCGCGGGAATAGAAAATTGAATGATTAATCTTGACACCTTCTCTGTCCCTAACGGATTTTTACTTTCGTCCATTTTTTTCACCCTCATATTCTTCTACTTTTTCAACAATTTCCAGCAGACTGTCGTAAATAAACTGCTGCTGTTCTTCGTCGAAATCCTCCAACAAAAATTGATTCCATTCCTCCAGCTTCTCAATAATGATTTGTCTAATCTCTCCGCCCTTCGCGGTGATAGAGACTAAATTACAACGTTTATCCACCGTATCTTTTTGCTTGGTGACAAACTCCTTGGTAATTAAGGTACGAAGTGTCCGGGTAACAGCGGCCTTGTCTAATTGCAGATACTGGGCAATCTCTTCTTGCGGAACTTCATTGTGCTTGTACAAATACATCAATACAGCCTGCTCACTGGCTGTTAAACCATAGGGAGCCAAGGCTTCATTTAAATAGCTTTGATTTTTGCGATATAAAATAGAAATTAATCGTCCTAAACTCTGTACCATCATTTCCCTCCCTCTTCATACTAGAAATATTTAGTTGAGTTGTCAACTATATTTTTGTTCATGCAAGCATTAATTTTGTCGTAAAATTGACTATTTGTTACTATAGTGCTGAAGAAGAGCTAATTTATAACGATTATAGAAAGGAAGTGAAACAAGATGATGGCAACCAGGACCCCTTTTTTCAAGACGATCATCCCCTATAAAGAGCCCGAAGAATTATCGTTTTATTGTGCCTCAACCATGGTGAGTACCCATTTAATTACTTCCTATCAAAATACAAATGGTTCCTTATTTTACATAGCTGAATACATGTACGGTACACCTGCCACAATGTGGACAAAGCAAGATCTTCAAATTGCAGCAGCTTATTTAAATGCAAAAAATCTCGAATTATACTTTCAAATAGATGATAATCGCTTTGAAAGGATTACCTCTGACCGCTAACTTTCACTATTGTAAGTTTGCAGAGCTGCTTTGTAAGTAGTTCCCCCGTACTTTCCTTGGTATGATAAATACAACAAATGAGAACAAAAAAAGGAGCGGGTTAAAAATGGATCAAGCAATAGTAGCAGCAGTAGCAGTGGGAGCAATGTTAATTGTCAGTGCCCTGCGAAAAAGAAGACGGATGAATAAATAATTTTTTTAAGACTGGCTTAGCCGGTCTTTTTTGCTATAATAGCCTGTAAAAGATTTTTTTGGAGGCTGACATGAAGCAGGTGTATTCTTGGAATGAACATGAATTGAAAACCAAAAGACAATTGCCAACTAAACCAAAGATCAAGCTGGTAGATGACCAACAATTACGCGCACAGCTAGAATTGACCTTGGAGGAGCTGCCTCATGCTTTACTGGCTGAATGGGCCCTTGAACAGTCGCTTGTTTATTTGCGATACCTAGATCCCCCATTGCAAAAGGATAAGCGAATCGCTCAAAGTATAAACGTACTCAAGCAGCGAGTGAAGGAAGCGTGTTCTGCTCATGAGCTAAGACAAGCCGGCTTTATGGCAAATGAATTGGCACAGGAGTCTTCCTCGCTTCTCAGCAAATACGCTGCTCGGGTATTTGCTCAAGCAATTGCCAGCGGTCATATGCGGGGGCATGCTTTGGTTTCGGCTGATTATGGCATCAAGGTGATCAACGAGCTTTTCCCTAACGATTTGCTGCAGGTTCGTCAGCAGCGAGAAGCTCAGCTGGCACTGGCCCGCCATTATTTAACCCGCAAAAAATAGCCTGAGTACGACAACGGGGGCTGCCGCACTCAGACTATTCGGGTAAACTAGTTGCTTAAATCTTCGCCATTGGTTGCAATGACTTTTTTATACCAATCGAAGGATTTTTTCTTGCTGCGTTTCAAGGTTCCGTTGCCTTCATTGTCGCGGTCAACATAGATGAAGCCGTAGCGTTTTTTCATTTCGCCAGTTCCAGCAGAAACTAGGTCAATACAGCCCCAAGTAGTGTAGCCTAACAAATCTACACCGTCTTCGTCTACTGCGTCACGCATCGCTTGAACGTGTGCTGCTAAATACTCAATCCGATAATCATCTTCTACATAACCATTTTCATCTGGTGTATCCACCGCACCTAAGCCGTTTTCTACAATGAATAATGGTTTTTGGTAACGATCATAAATGTCGTTCATTGTAATACGCAAACCTAACGGATCAATTTGCCAGCCCCATTCACTTGCTTCCAAGTACGGATTTTTCACTGAGGCAAAGATGTTGCCTTCAGTTTGTTCCAGCAATTCTGGGTCTGTAGTGGAGACACGAGAAGAATAGTAAGAGAACGAAATGAAGTCCACGGTGTGCGCCTTCAGTAGTTCTTTGTCGCCTTCCTCCATTTTGATCTCAATGCCTTTACGTTCCATTTCTTTTAAGGCGTAAGCTGGGTATTCTCCTCGTGATTGTACGTCGATAAAGAAGTAGTTTTCACGATCATCTGAACGAGAAGCCCAAACGTCTTCTGGTTTTGGTGAATATGGATAATAAGCACCAGCTGCTAGCATACAGCCAACCTGGTTTTCTGGATCCACTTCATGGGCGATTTTCGTAGCGATTGCTGAAGCTACCAATTCATGATGAGCTGCTTGGAACTTGATTTGTTCCACATCGTCGCCTTCTTCAAAATACAGACCCGCTCCCATAAATGGTGCATGCAAAATCATATTGATTTCATTGAAGGTTAGCCAATATTTTACTAAGCCTTTGTAACGATTGAAGATGACCTTACATAAGTTTTCATAGAAACCAACTAGCTCACGGCTGCGCCATGCGCCATATTTTTCAACTAAATGCATTGGGCAGTCAAAGTGAGTGATCGTTACCAATGGTTCGATCCCATGTTTTTTGCATTCCTTGAACATGTCTTCGTAGAATTTTAGACCTTCTTCATTTGGCTCAGCTTCGTCGCCTTGAGGGAAGATCCGGCTCCAAGCAATCGATAGACGATACGTTTTAAAGCCCATTTCCGCAAATAATGCGATGTCTTCTTTGTAGTGAGTATACATGTCAATCGCTTCTTTAGCTGGATAAAAATGCTCATCATCAAAATCAAACATTTTCTTTTGACCGGAGATGACTGGAAAACGATCCTTGCCGATTGGCACAACGTCAACATTGGCTAAACCGCGTCCGCCTTTATCATAGCCGCCTTCACATTGATTGGCAGCTGTTGCGCCGCCCCATAAAAAGTCTTTTCTAAATCCCATTAATCAATTCCTGCTTTCTATACTTTTTCTAAGTCTAATTCACGTGCCACTTCATCCTGAACCTCGATGCCTTCTTTTTCTAGTCGTTCGATGGTTTCCTTGAAGTTTGGCAGATGATCTTTGTGTGCAATAAATAATTCATCCATGATGCGTTGAGCTGTTTTACCCGAGCGAACCATTGGATTGATAGTAAATGCTTGTAATGCTGTGTTGTAATCACCCGTTACCGCTGCTTCGATAGTTAACAGCTCCATTGCTTTCATAACCTGCAGCCAGCCGCGTTCGGCGGTTGGTAATTCGCCAAAGGCAACATTACGGGCACCTTGTCCACCAATATACGCTGAAACTTCAACTACGCAGTCTGCCGGAAGATCTGGCACTGCACCATCATTTTTCGTTGAAACAACCAACTGGGTATTTTTGTTCGCATAAATCGAAGCGATGGATTCACAAGCAGCATCAGAATAGTAAGCACCGCCGCGTTGACTTAATTGCTCTGGTTTGTAATCTAAGTTTGGATCTTTGTATAATTCAAACAATTCGGTTTCTGTTTTCTTAACCTGTTGGGCACGTGTCCCGATCGTTTGGTACTCTTCTAATGCATGAGCAAGGGTTTCTTCTTCTTGATAATAATAATGATGGTAACCACAAGGAATCATTTGCATTTGTTCTAGAATCTCTCTTGGGAATGGAATATCATGAATGTTTTTCGGCATCCCTGTTTCGTCGCCTTCATACATTTTATTGATAATATCCTGAGTCACATCTTTTCCGTGAGCATCTGTCACCTTATGCCAATGGAAATGATTCAAGCCAGCGAATTTGTAAATCAATTCATCCGGTTGTTTGCCTAACATTTCCGGTTCAACCATCTGTGCCATTACTGGAACATTACATAAACCAATCACTTTATCCCATTTTCCATAACGAACCACGGCTTCAGTCACCATGCCGCTTGGGTTAGCGAAGTTAATCAACCAGGCATCTGGACATAAGCGTTTCATATCTTCAACAATTTCTAAGATGATTGGTACTGTTCGGAAGGCTTTAAACATCCCGCCAGCTCCGTTGGTTTCTTGCCCCAACATGCCATAGTATGCAGGAATACGTTCATCTTTAATGCGCGCTTCTAGTAAACCAACCCGGAATTGAGTGGTTACAAAGTCAGCATCCTTCAACGCTTCTTCACGATCCAAGGTCATGTGAACTTTTACATCGTAGGGGGAAGCATCCCACATTCGCTGCGCCATTTTACCAACAATGTCCAATTTTTCTTTTCCAGCTTCAATATCAACTAACCAAATCTCACGGATTGGTAATTCGTCGTAACGTTTAATAAATCCTTCCATTAATTCTGGAGTATAGCTGCTTCCTCCACCGATTGTCGCAATTTTCACACCTTGAGTCATTGAATCGTCTCCTTTGTTTTTATTTACAATATCATTATCAGATATGTAAACGCACCATTCAATAGTAAACGCTTCGATTGCACCTTCATTTACAAACATTCACGAAAAAAGGTGCCAATTTGTGAATATCGTTTATCTTTCCGACTGTAAAAAGCGAAAAGCCTATTCAAACAAGCTTTTTTCGTTTACAATAAATCCAATCACATTGTAAAAAGAGGTGGAACCTGTGTTAATTAGTGAAAAAATGAAGCAAACTGATTTTTCAGCGGCTGAATCCGCCTTAGTCAGCTATATTTTAGATCAAGGAATTGCTATTGAAGAAATGACCATCAAGGCAATTGCTCAGGCAACCTTTGTCCATCCCTCAACCTTAATCCGCGTTTCCAAAAAGTTGGGCTTTGCTGGCTGGATGGAGCTGAAAGCCGCCTTTTTAGAAGAACTAACCTATATGCAAACCTATTTTGATACTGTTGATGCCAATCTGCCTTTTGATCCAAACGATGGTGTAATGACCATTGCCAATAAAATTGCGACTTTAGAGCGGACGACCATTGACGATACTCTCAGTCTTTTAAATCATGATAACCTGCAGAAAGCCAAGCAGCTCCTACTATCCGCCAATCAAATCAAGATTTTCGGCAGTAACGCCAACACCCTGATTGCTCAGGATTTTTCGTTAAAAATGCGTCGGATTAAACGCAATGTCATCATTTCTCAAACCATGGGCGAAAATGCCTATGAAGCATACAATTGTCAATCCAATGACTGCTGTATCCTGATTTCCTATACTGGTGAGAATTCAATGATTATCCAAACTGCCGAGATTTTGAAGAAACTGAAGATTCCGATTATCGGCTTAACTAGTATCGGTGACAACTCATTGGCTAAACTGAGCGATGTTGCCCTGCGAATCACTACTCGTGAACGTCTGTATTCTAAAATTGGCAATTACACGATTAATACCTCCATCTGCTACCTGTTGGATATCCTGTATAGCTGCTGCTTTGCCGAAGATTATTCCTTAAACCTGAATCACCTGATTAAAATCGGTGAACACTTCGATACTCGCAAATCCAGCTCTACCATTATGGAGGAATCCTCAGAGACCCGCGTGCATTTCACAGAATCTTTTCGACCGAATTAAAGGAGGGGAATCCCCTCCTTTATGGCTAAACTAAAACGGTAAGCAAATCGTCGTCATTGCAAACGTCCTTTTTGTCACTATCGATGATGTCTAGGTAATCTGCTGAATTAGTGACAATCACTGGTGTTTCCACACTGTAGCCAGCAGCTTCGATAGCTTCCTTGTCAAAGCTAACTAATTTTTGTCCTCGTTTAATTTTGTCCCCTTGCTTAACGTGAGCGGTGAAATCCTCGCCGTTTAGCTGAACCGTATCTAATCCAATATGAATCAATAGTTCTAATCCGTTGTCTGATACTAACCCAATCGCATGCTTCGATGGGAACAAGGTCATAACAGTTCCATCAAATGGTGCAATAACTTCCCCTTTTGTTGGATGAATCAACACACCTTTACCTAAAATACCTTCTGCAAATGCTTGATCTTTCGCAGTTGATAAAGGCATTATTTGGCCTTCAATTGGAGATTGAATGGTTTCCTTACGAACGTTGACACCATCAGTTGGCAATTCTGGTGTTTCTTCAACTACAGTGTCATCTTTCCAGAAGAACATGGTTACGACAAAACTGAATACCATGGCTACACCAACTGCGACAAATTGACCGATCATGTGGCTAACATCATTAGTTTCAGTATTAATGTGGTTAACGAAGCCAAATACGCCTAAACCACCCATAACATAGCTTTTAGCACCAAATAATGCAGTGATTAAACCACCGATAGCTGCACCAATCATTGAAATCACAAATGGTTTCTTTTTCGGTAAAGTTAACCCGTAAATAGCCGGTTCAGTTACTCCGAAGAAGCCAGAAATAACGGCTGGAATACATAGTTCTTTTAATTTCTTGTCTTTTAGCTTGAAGTACATTGCAATAACTACAGCTGTTTGAGCGAAGCTGGCAGAGAATGACGCAGCCAAAATTGTATCAAAGCCTAATGTAGACAGATTGATCATTGCCAATGGAATCAAGCTCCAGTGCAAGCCGAAGATAACCAGCGGCTGCCAAAAGAAGCCTACCACGACACTCATTAAAGCTGGTGAGAAGTCATACAACGCTGTAAATCCAGCACCCAAGATGTTTGTTGCAAAGGTAATGATTGGACCAATTAACAAGAAGCCAAAGAACATTGAAATGACAATTGTAAAGAATGGTACCAAGAAGGTTTGAACAATTTCAGGAATAATTTTCTTAGCAAATTTCTGAATGTATTTAGCAAACCAAACAACTAAGATAACTCGAACCACACTGCTGGTATAGTTGTTAGCAATGATTGGCAAGCCCAATATGCGAATGAAGACTGGACTTTCGATGATGGTTCCTTGGAATAAGGTCATCAGTGGTTCCCCTGTTCCTAAAGCACTCGCTTGGATGGTTGGGTAAACCAGGGCAGCTCCGATAGCAATTCCGGTAAATTCACTAACTTTAAATTTACGGGCAGCCGTTAAACCAATTAAGATCGGCATAAAGTAGAAAATACTGTCACCAACTGCGGTTAAGAAAACATCGGTTCCTGATCCAGCTTCATACAACTTCAAATATAGGAATAAGGCATTGAACCCTTTCAGCATACCGCAGGCAGACAATGCGCCTAGGAATGGTTGGAAACAGCCGCTGATAACGTCAATTAATTTATTGAAGATATTAGTTGAGCCTTCGTCTTCCTCTGAAGAGCTTCCACCGCTAATACCAGCAACCTCTACAACATCTTCGTATACATGCGGCACATGGTTCCCAATAACTACCTGATATTGACCACCGCTTTTCATGACAGTCACTACGCCGTCCATATTTTTTAAGTTGTCGTCGTTGGCTTTGCTTTCATCCTTCAATTTAAATCGTAATCTTGTAATACAATGGGTTAAACTGTTAATGTTTTCTTTTCCGCCGACATTTGCGACGATTTTTTCTGCTAAATCATGGTATTTTCCCATGAGATATTCCTCCCTTATGTTGTGTCGACCTTCTGAACTAGTCGAGCAATGTGAATAGTTAGATACAATTTCTCATCATTTGACATTGGATAATGGTATTTCTTCTGAATGAATTCAGCGATTTTTTCTACACATTGGTAGGCATTTTTATATTTCTTTTGAATGATCAGCAGCAATTCATCATCGGTCTCATCACTTAACTGATTGTTGCTCATGATTCGCGAAGCAAAGAATCGTAAATGCGTCGTGAAACGATAAAAGTAGACCGAGTCTTCTTCAAACTGAACCTTAAAATAATAGCTGGTAATTTGGATAATCTCTTGCATCAGTTCGGTTAGTTCATAAACATTTTCATTGTCCGCTTCGGTTTGAGCATTCACTAGGTGCAAGGCAATGTTGCCGGCTTCGTCTTCACCTAAATCAATCCGATATTTCTTTTCAATCTTAGCAACCGCTTTCTTACCAATTGCAAACTCTTCTGGGAAAAAACGCTTAATATCCCACAACAGCAAGTTGCGCAGGCGAACGCCTGATTTTACCCGTTGAATTGCTGAATACAAGTGATCAGTAATCGAAATATAAAGTAAATCGCTCAATGGATCTTTTAAAACCTTTTTTGCATCTTCAATAATGTCATTGGCCAATTCTAAATAAGTTACCGGAACGTCTTCCAATAATTCTTGCAGCTTTTGAGATAATTCATTGTTCGCTAAACGATATTTCTTATCAATACATTCCTCTGAAATCTCATCCCCCACTTTTTTTTGAAAGGCTAGACCCCGGCCCATTACCACAATTTCGTTATTTTTAGAATCTGTGGCAATTACAACGTTGTTATTCAAGATCTTCTGGATCTGCATGTAAAGCTTCCCCCGTTCTACGCTGTACGTTGCAGAGAAATTTAGCAGCTTCTAAATTTTTCTCTCACTAAAATGATAGAGTTTTAAGTAATTGCTGTCAATCTGATTTCCGATAACCAGTGTTCTTTTTTCACCTCCTGGAGAACAACAAAAAAACCCAATGAGCGTACGACAAATAAACTTTGTCTTACGTCATCAGGTTTAGCTTGTATTTAAACAATCACTATCCATCAGTGGTCTATTTAATTCATATTTATCTTAGCAAAGGAAGAAAACGCTGTCAACAACTTTTTGAAAAAATTTTTTTCTGATGTTTTGCTAACGAAGAACAATGATACCGCTCAAACCCTTTCAGATAGAGAAAAAAGGCTTAAAATCGTAGAGATTTCAAGCCTTCTTGATTTCTATTATCCAACAATCGAACCGTTTGGCATGTCCTTTGGTGCTTCCACTACTTTTAAGCTGCCATCTGGGGCTTCTGCTGACAGAATCATGCCTTGACTGATTTCGCCGCGCATTTTACGAGGCTTCAGATTCGCAACAATAATTAGTTTTTTACCAATTAATGAAGCAGGGTCGGCATAAAATTCGGCAATGCCTGAAAGAATTTGGCGGTCTTGCTTGTCGCCGGCATCTAAACGGAATTGCAGCAGCTTGTCTGCTCCTTCGACTTTTTTACAGTCAATGACTTCCGCAACCTTCAGCTCTACCTTGTCAAACACCTCAAATTTAATTTCCTTGTCTTTGACTGACACCAATTCAGTTTCTTCAGGGTTCCATTTAATGGCTTCTTCCTCCGGCTGACTGCCTTCAGACATTTTTTGTTTAATATAAGCCACTTCTTCTTCCATGTCTAAACGTGGGAAGATTGGTTTACCCTTTGGAATAACTTTGGTATCTTCCGGGAATTCGCCAAAGTGAATTTTCTCTAATTGCATGCCGTCAGGGTTTAGACCTAACTGCTCGAAAATTTTCTTCGGTGTTTGTGTCATAACTGGTTGTAAAAGAATGGCCACGATTCGCAGGCTCTCAGCCAAATGAACCATTACGCTGTCCAGCTCTTCTTTTTTCTCTTCGTCCTTAGCTAAAATCCAAGGCTCTGTTTCGTCAATGTATTTATTGGCACGAGAAACCAGTACCCAAACCTCCGCTAAAGCCGTATTGAATTCCATTTTTTCCATGGCTTCACGATAACGACTAACGACATTCGCAGCGGTTGTTGACAGCTCACTATCAAATGGCGTCACTAAAGATTTATACTTCGGCACAACACCATCACAATACTTATTAATCATAGCAACAGTCCGGTTTAACAGGTTCCCTAGATCGTTAGCTAAATCATAATTTACCCGTGAGACAAAGTCTTCTGGAGTAAAGACGCCATCTGAACCGAACGGTACTGCTCGCAGCAAATAATAACGCAAAGCATCTAAGCCATAGCGTTCAACTAACATTTCTGGATAGACAACGTTGCCCTTAGATTTAGACATTTTACCGTCTTTCATCATTAACCAGCCGTGACCGAAGATTTTCTTAGGAAGCGGCAAATCTAGTGCCATCAGCATAATTGGCCAGTAAATCGTATGGAAACGCACGATTTCCTTGCCCACCATGTGAACATCTGCCGGCCAGTATTTTTGGAATAGGCTGTCATCATCTGAACCATAGCCTAATGCAGTAATATAGTTAGATAACGCATCAATCCATACATAAACCACGTGTTCAGGGTTCGCATTTACCGGAATTCCCCAAGAGAAGGTTGTCCGGGAAACCGCTAAGTCCTCTAAACCTGGCTTGATGAAATTGTTGATCATTTCGTTTTTACGAGATTCCGGCTGAATAAATTCAGGATGGTCTTCGTAATATTTCAACAGGCGATCGGCATATTTACTCATGCGGAAGAAATAAGACTCCTCACGAACCAATTCAACTTCGTGTCCGCTTGGTGCTTTTCCGCCGATTACGTTGCCTTCTTCATCACGATAAACTTCGTCCAGCTGAGTCTCTGTGAAGTACTCTTCATCAGAAACCGAATACCAGCCTTCATACTCACCAAGATAGATGTCTCCTTGCTCTAACAGCTGGTCAAAAATCTTTTTAACCCCTGCTTGATGATACTCATCAGTGGTACGAATAAATTTATCGTAACTAATATCTAGGGTTTTCCATAGTTTAGTAATATCTCCGGCCATTTTATCTACGTACTCTTTTGGTTCAACGCCTAATTCTTCGGCTTTCTTCTCGATTTTTTGACCGTGCTCATCTACACCCGTCAAATAGAATACGTCGTAGCCCATCAAACGCTTGTACCGAGCTACTGCGTCACAGGCAATCGTCGTATACGAATTTCCAATGTGCAGCTTGCCGCTTGGATAATAGATCGGCGTTGTGATATAAAATGTTTCTTTTTCTGCCATGAGGCTCCTCCTTTGATCACAAATCGTTCCTTGCTAGTATACCACAATTTCTATTTACAGTAGGAGGTTTTTACTGTTACAAAATGGACCTTTGGAAGACTTTGAGGCTTAAAATTGTCAAGCTCTTGATTAGCTATAGAATCGGACTTAAGATTTTCGGAACTTATTCCAGCTTTTCCTCATTCATTTTAAACAAAATGAAAAATACTCGTTAAACTAGTATAAAGAAGGAACATTCAGAATAACAAAGAAACTATCTTCCCATCTCGGATATAGAGAAGACAGTTTTTGTTCACTAATATCAGGAAAATTTCGTTTGCCCTTTATCCTCTGCTAAATAGCATTGATTCTAACCGACATAAATCATCGTCGCTCAACACACCAATTTTCTTCCCAATAATTCCTTTCTTATCTTTAGGAATTTCATTGACAGTGTCAATATCGATCCATGATTTCTTTCTAAGTCCAGCTTGTTCCCAATCTCTGATTTCAACATACTGTTGCTTTATCTTTTCTGACTTCGTCTGGTATTTTGATGCTATTGAGAAAAAGTGAACCGTCTGATCATCCTCTTGAATAATGTATACGGGTCTCCGTTTTCCATTTACATCATTGGTGAAGGCGACATAAACGGTAGCAATGTCACTTTTATTCATCTTCATTGAACCACTCAGTGATTTTTTCGTCAGTATCTAACCGTCTAACTGGCAAATCTTCAGATAATCTTTGAACGCTTAGCGCACGTTTATTGCGCTCGGATAGCTCAATCGAAAATGGAATCTTTCCTTGCTCTACTATCTGTTTATAAAATACCGTTATTGCCGTTTTAGGTGTTAACCCTAACTCATCAATCAACTTCTCAGCATCATGCTTCAAATCATCATCAATGGAAATTTGTAACTTAGCGATCTTTATCCACTCCTTTTATTGTCTTTATCATACCGCAAAAGGAGTATCATATTAGTATTTATTAACTATTTTTATACTCCTGCTATTTTGATAGCTAGGAGTCTTGTGGTTGTATTTACCGTATTACACCATCTTTAACAGCCGCCTCTGCTACCTTAAGCGTGATCGCTTCTACTACTTGTTTGTCAAAAACCGATGGAATGATGAAATCACTGGTTAAACGACTCTCATCAATCGAGTCAGCAATGGCATGAGCTGCAGCTAACTGCATGTTTGGCGTAATCTTTTTCGCCTCGGCTGTAAAGGCTCCCCGGAAAATTCCTGGAAAGGCTAGGACATTGTTGATTTGATTTGGAAAATCAGAACGGCCAGTCCCGACTATGGCTGCTCCGCCAGCTAAGGCCTCATCATAGGTAATCTCTGGATCAGGATTAGCCATTGAAAAGATGATGCTGCCTTGATTCATGGAAGCCACCATTTCTTTCGTAACTAAGTTAGGGGCAGAAACTCCGATAAAAACATCCGCTCCCTCAAACGCTTCAGCCATCGTTCCGGTGAAATTCTTTGGCTGAATCAATGCTAAAATCTCTTCTTCTACAAAGGTGGCATCGGTCATTCCTTCATGTAAGGCACCAAATTTATTGAAGGCGGTAATGTGTTTGATCCCGAAGTGTACCAGCATATGGATAATTGCACTGCCCGCAGCCCCAGTCCCTGAAACCACTACCTTTAAATTTTCGGGTTGTTTCTTAACTAGCTTCAATGCATTAATTAGCGCTGCCGTTACAGTTACTGCTGTTCCATGCTGATCATCGTGGAAAACAGGGATATCCAAGGCTTCGATTAGTGCCCGTTCAATTTCGACACAGCGGGGTGCGCTAATATCTTCCAAATTAATGCCCCCAAAGGTTGGTGCCAATGCTTTAACAATTTGAATAATCTCTTGCGGATCTTTGGTGTCCAAACAAATGGGCACTGCATCAATATCTGCGAATTCCTTAAATAGTAAAGCTTTGCCTTCCATTACTGGCAAGGCGGCCTCTGGTCCAATATCTCCTAAGCCTAAAACAGCTGTCCCATCAGTAACTACTGCGACTGTATTACCTTTCCAAGTATAATCGTAGGCTTTACTGACATCCTTTTGTATCTCCCGACAAGGCTCAGCCACACCAGGTGTATACGCTAGAGATAAGTCGTGACGATCCACTACTTTGGCCTTGGCAGCCACACCAATTTTTCCTCGCCATTTTTTATGGACTTCTAAGGCTTCTTCATAAATGTTCATCTGTTTTCTCCTATCATTTTTTCCGGGCGTACCCACTGATCGTATTCTTCCTCTGTCACGTAACCAAGAGTCAGAGCGGCCTCTTTTAAAGTTGTTCCTTCGTTAAAGGCCTTTTTAGCAATCTCTGCTCCTTTATCGTAACCAATGTGACTGTTCAAAGCTGTTACCAGCATAAGTGAACGGGACAATAATTCAGCCATTCGTTCCTTATTGACGGTGATTCCCACTAAGCAGTGCTCGGTGAAAGATTCCAGGGCATCTCCTAATAAACGAATACTTTGCAGCAGATCAAAAACAATCACTGGCAGATAAACATTTAATTCGAAGTTTCCCTGCGAAGCTGCGATCCCAATTGCCGCATCATTGCCCATAACCTGTACCGCAACCATTGACAATGCTTCACACTGGGTTGGGTTTACTTTACCTGGCATAATGGAGCTTCCGGGTTCGTTGGCAGGAATGGAAATCTCACCTAACCCGCTGCGAGGACCGCTAGCCAACCAGCGAACATCGTTAGCCATCTTCAGGCAATTTGCTGCCAGTGCCTTCAATGCACCACTGACAAATACGACCGCATCCCGATTCGCTAAAGCATGGAATTTATTTTCTTCACCGATAAAATGAATCCCCGTTTCTCCATGCAATGCTTCTAAAAAAGCTTCTTCATAAGCTGATGAAGCATTTAACCCAGTTCCGACGGCGGTTCCGCCAATCGCCAGCTGCTTTAATTCAGCTAGACTTTCAATCAGCATCTTGCGGTTACGTTCTAAGCCTACCCGCCAGCCGCTGATTTCCTGGGCAAAGGTAACTGGTGTCGCATCCTGCAAATGGGTGCGGCCTATTTTGATCACCTCGCGATTGGCTTCTTCTAGTTCTTTTAGCGCCGCTACGGTTTTTTCAATCATTGGCAGCAATTTTTTCTCTATCGCTAAGGTACCTGCCACATGAATTGCGGTAGGAAAGACATCGTTGGAGCTTTGTGACATATTGACATCGTCATTAGGATGGACCTTCAACGTACTGTCACTAGCTAGATGGGCAATTACTTCGTTGGCATTCATATTGCTTTGTGTGCCGCTGCCGGTCTGCCAAACAACTAACGGAAAAGCATCCCAGCGCTGTTCTTTTAATAGCTGATCAGCGGCTGACTTAATCGCTTCAGCTTTTTCATTGGATAATTTACCTGTTACTTGGTTGGCTGCTGCCGCAGTTTTTTTGACTAATACCAGCGCCTCTAGTAATTCCGGCGGCATCTTTTCGCCCCCAATTTTAAAATTTTGACGGCTGCGCTCAGTTTGAGCTCCCCATAAGGCATCTATTGGTACTTCAATTTCTCCCATCGAGTCTCGTTCTATTCTCGTCTGCATAGCATTGCTCCTTTGACTTTTTTTCAATTATCACCTATTTTGGGCCTTTTTGGTAGTTTTCCTTAAAAAAAAGACCCGAAACCTTTGGGAAAGTTCGGGTCTAGACTGCTTAAAAATATTTTTGAATTACTTTGCTAGAAATACTTCATGTTTATCCAAAAATTGATCTTCTCTCTTTACTTTGTTTCTACGATGCTTTTCTCCGGTTGTACCAAACCCATGTACCTGCTGATCCAGCCACAAGCAATAGGCCAGCAAATCCATACGTAGCCACCTTTTCACCCGTACTTGGGTATTGCTTCTTAGTGCTGACTGGTTGAGCAGTGTGAGTGATCACACCGGTTTGATTCCCTTTGCCGTCTGTTCCGGTTTTTCCATCCGTCCCGGTTCCATCTTTTCCTTTGTCTCCCTGGTCGCCTTTATCACCTTTTTGACCGTCCTTGCCGTTTTCACCATCTTTGCCATCTTCACCGTCTTTGCCTGGCTCTGGTGCTGGCTTGTTCATTTCATTAAATTTGGCTTCAGACATCGGAATAATCCGGTCTTGGGACAATTCAACCTGATAATCGTTTAGATCAACATTGTTGGCATCCAGTGCTCTTAATTTCGTTGCACTTTGCAGATAATCAATTAGGACACTATCTAAAGAAGGTCCTTCTTCTCGGGAGCCGCCTAACATGTCATAGCCATCCCCACCTGCCGCAAGGAAATCATTGGTTGCCAGATTGTAAGTCTTATTAGCATCAAGCTTCTCAAACTCTTGCGTTTTGCGGTTGTAGATTTCAATTTGTAAGACACGTTCACCAACTTTATCTTCAGTTGAACCGCGCTTATTGGAATCGTAGTAGAACTTCACTGATTTTGAGATATGCAGGAAGCCGCCATTCGCACCTAGTAATGGTTGACCTTCTTCATCCGTGAGAACATTTCCATCCGCATCCTTTTGTGCTTCCGAACGAACAGAGTATTCAAACATTTCTTTAATTTGCGAGCCTTTTACTTTAATTTGAGAAATACTGTTGCCAAAAGGTAGAACGGCAATAATATGTCCTCGAGTAATTGGACCGGCTTCAATATTCTCGCGGATTCCGCCGCCGTTCATCATGGCAAAATCAGTCGGTTCGCTAAAGCCTTCTTGGCCGTAAGCCCACATTGCATCACCAATTAAATTCCCTAAGTTGGTTTCACGGGTACGAACATTTTCCCGTTGTCCATTAAAGAAAATAGTATTATTTGGAATCAACACTTCGCTATTTGCGACATCGAATTCATCTTTAGCTGCTTGGACTAATGCCGCAATAGCAGCATTTGGTTCATAAGCACTTAAGCTGGCATAAGGATGCAAAACAGCAGTGCTTTCTTCAGGATCTGCTACATCGACTGTTACTTCCCCTACATTGTTCAAATAATTCCCAGTTTGCGCATAAAGCACCTTGCCAAAGCGTTGCTCACTTTCGGTGTGGGAGTGGCCGTCTAAAAAGACAATGTTTTTATCTGTATAGGCCTTGTCCAACTCTTTTGCGACATAATCGCCCCGCCATTCGGTTGGAGTAGTTTCATCGATCCCTAAATGTCCTGCTACTACATAAACATCGATTTGTTGATCCTTCAAACGCTCGATTTCTGCTTTAACTGTTTTTAACGGATCTTCAAAGGTTACCCCTTCAACATTTTTCGGGTGAGTTTTCACCGCGGTCTCTGGAGTGGTTAACCCGATAATCGCAAATTTTTGACCATTTCTTTCAACCACTGTTGAAGCTTCGAAAGCAGGCTTGCCATCTTTAAAAGTGTTCGCTGAAAGGATTGGAAAATTCAACAAATCCTTGTATTCCATTGCTACATCATAACCAAAATCAAATTCATGGTTTCCGACTACCATCGCATCATAGCCGACCTCATTCAGAACCTTCGCCATCTGACGACCTTCCGAATAATTAGAAATCGGCAGCCCTTGGAACACGTCACCGACATCAATCGTTAAGGTTGGAGCCAGCGCCTCTTTAACTGTTTTCAACTTCGCCATTCCTAGAGTATTGTTTCCAGCATTTTCCTCCAGACGACCATGTACATCATTGGTGTGCATGATTGTCACTGGTTGAGAAGAACCCTCTGCTTCCAGTGCTGCACGAATATCTGCTTTAGTAATTGGTACGACATTTGGTGTACGTCCGTCAGCAGATGGCTTAATGGTAAGTTTGCCTTCATCGACCAATCGTTTCGCTAAATCACGCCATTTTTGATCAAAGTTTGTACCTACAACTTCCCAGTTGTCTTCTAATTCCTTGGCTGGATCAATGGTTCCTTTTTTAGTGATATATTCGACAATTAACCCTCGTAAGGTTTGCGGATCTGTATTCATGACCAAACTATCTGGTGCCAAAATACCTGACTCAACTAAACCTTCGTAACGATAATTGTTAATCGCAATCGTAAATTCTTTGGCTGGATCAACTGGTTGCCCACCGATAGTTGCCGTAACTCGTTCACCTACTGGTTTAGACACATCAATTGTATAATCAACACCTGAGAACATATCGTAATTGTATACCCGAATTTCTGGGTTAAAACTCAAGGTAACATCTGACGGTTTTGGAGTATTGTAATAAGCAGCCTGATTCTCCATATACTTCAACAGATTTTCACCAGTGATTTTAGCTTTTACTAATGTATTAGGATATTTGTAAATATCAAAGACATTGGAATAGGTAAGATCTCCTGCTGGTAGTTTGCTGTCTGCTTTAAATAAAGCTGAAGCGGATAGATCAGCACCTGTAACTGAACGCTGAACATTGTTGATTAACGAAATCATTGCCGTTGGCTGCAGCTGAGCTTCCGGAATCCCTTTGATTTCTTCTTTTGGCAAGAAATCGCCGCTAGCTTTGCCGATTACAGCATCAATAAAGTCTTTGGTCTTGTTGTGATATTCTTCCGTTTCAGCTTTTAATTGACTATCGGCCGGATACTTGGTGGTATCAACAATTTGAGCAGCCGAGTTTTTAACTACCCATTGCTCCTCTTCTTTTGCGACATCTAAATCAATTTGCATCATTTGCGTGCCAGTATCTTTAGGTCCGGCAATTGGAATCTGTTTGCCGTCTACTCCTGTTACTGTTTCAGCAAATGACCGATGATCGTGTCCCAACAAATAGGCATCGATTCCTTGAACGTTGTTGATGACTGTATCTGCAGCTGCAGCTGGATCAGCATCCTGTCTTCCCGCGTGGATCGAAGCTACGATAACATCGGCTCCTTTTCCTTTTAACTCTTGAACCGCCTTCTCAGCGCCATCCTTTAACGCGGTAAATTCTAGACTAGCGACCTTATCTCCATCCCACTTCGGTATATGGGGAGTGGTGATGCTTATTACCTAATATTGTAATTGAGCATTTTAGTATTAAATACGTTGAAAATATCCCTTTACAAACAAGAACGTACGTTTGTATAATTACTTTGTAAGGATTAATGATTAAGGAGGATTAAGATGGTTCAAGTTTCATTGGACAAAGTAGGTGTTCTTTGCCGACAACGCGGAGAAAGTCTAGGCTCATTAGAACGAAAGTTAAATTTTAGTCCAGGCCAAATTAAACGATGGGGAATCGAAAATACAGATCCTACACTAGGCAATCTCGCAAAGCTTGCTGATGGATTAGGAGTAACAATAAACGATATTGGGATAGGTCAACGTAATAGCAGTAATAGTTTGGAAGAAAGGCAACTGTCTTTCTATCAAGAACTATACAAAACTTATCAGGCTTTTAAAGTACAAGAGTTAGAGAATCCATTGCAACTTGCGATTTCAAGTGTAGCTATTGGCAAGTATTTGGACTTAGATGAACATGAGGGCGTTATGATACCTGTTTGGAAACGTTTGTTAGATGTTGGTAAACGTGACCATGAGAGACAGTTGCTTAAAGAGGCAAAAAGATATGGTGCTCCACAAGCAAGACCAAAATACAAATAGTATTTCTTAGATTTTTTATTTTACAAACATGCTATTACTTAAAATTGTTGCTATATTAACGCTATAAAACAACTATGCTAAATTATCTAGACTAATAATTAATGAATATTGCGAAAAGCGACCTCAGTTAGAGCGTCGCTTTTTATATTACACTTTCATCGTAAACATAAGTAACGTTACCCTTGTGTGCAGCGATTCCCCTGAAAAATTTTTTATCTTCCTGCTTCAACCAAGTTTCTCTCCACAAAAAGAAATTATCTTTACTTACCTCTATTTCCTTAATTTCTCCTACTCTTAATTTAACGATTTGTTCTTCATAAGATTCCATTTTCTTCACCTCGACACCGATTATATCAGAATTCTTAAAAAAGTGTTCGCTTTACAACAGAGAACGTTTGTTCGTATAATATTAAAAAAAGATGAGGAGCGTTTCTATGAATGATAAATTAACTGTTAAAAAACTGATTGAAGATTTAGAACTATTAGATCACCTTGAAAAAGCGAAAACTAACAGGACTAGTCATATCTGCTTAGATGAACATCCGATTTTTGGAAAACAAGAAAAGATAGATATTGAGAATGAATTAAATGAAATGTATCCTGAATACACTTTTGAAATTATCCTTGTGATGAGCGGCTTCGGCCAAGACCTAAAAATTACAAACAAACAGGCAAAAGCTAAATATGACTCTATGGCAAAAACAAGAACCTATGGAGAGTTGCATGAACATCTGATTGAGAAATATGGTATCACAAAAGCTTCTTTTTTAAAGGAAAACCCGAATAAAAGGATTAATGATATTCAATTCAATGAAATTTTGGATTTTCAACTTAGTTTAGATAAGTTGGTCTCTTTTGCCTACGATAGAATGAATTCTTTAGGCAATGATGAAGAAATTAATTAGGACATTTTAGGAGTGCTCAAATGGAATCGAAAACAGGAATCGTCAGCAGAATTAAAATTCTCAAGATGTCAGAACGACCGCTAGTATATTTCAAAATAGATAGTATCAACTGCTTAATTGCCAGTCATTCTCTTAACTTTTTAGCTGACGTAGAGGATGGTATGAGAATTTCTGTGCTGGGTGAATATAATAGCAAGAAACAATTTGTAATTAGAAAATACGGTGTCATTGGAAAAACCAAAATAATGATGGAATTTGAATATCTTGAAATTCCCAAGCAGAATGTAATGAACTAGTATCAGGGGTGTCCATATGTTACAAATAAATAATGAATTAGACTTTGAGACCGGAAAAAAATTCTGTGAAGATTTTGAAAAGTACAATATTTTAAACGAAGGACTGTTGCCAGCTTTCTCCATAATTGAAGATATTATCTTTTTAATGGAGAGCCAAAAAATTGAATATTTCATATATCCTGCGATCAACAATTCATTCAATAAAGATATGCGTTTTAGTTTCAAAAAGGCTAATAAGAAATTCTTTTATCAAGGTTTTAGTTTTGTGAAATAGAAGTTGATAAATTGCGTATCTTCTTATTGAAAGGAGGATACGCAATGATCATAGTTCATGACGAATCACGCTGCACTATTTCACTATTCCACGAGGAAATTTGCGGAAGTATTTTTGAAGTAACTTACCTAACTGAACATGACGCAAAAGTGATGATTGACTTCTTGTTGCTCTTCGCTCAAATGTCTTTGTTGATCTAACTTAAGCCCCCACATAGTGAGGGCTATTTTTATTAAATTTTGTTCTCGTTCAACTTACGCTGCATCTCTTTGACGCAATCGGAAATCGGGCTGATCTCTCCATCTTGGATAGTACCCATTCTAGCTTGCAATGCTCTGCAGGTATCAGGTCCGAAGTTGCCATCAGCTGTAACCCCAAGCCTAATTTGAAGAGCGCGAATTACCGCGGACCCCCCGGAACCAAACTGCACTGAAGGAATGTTAGCATTCGCTCTATTCCGAATCTGTCCACTAATCACACCATCTCTGATACTACAAGCTAATACTTCCTGTAGCCGCCGCGTTGTAGCAGGCCCCCAGGAGCCATCAATAGCCAAGATACGTTGTTGTGTAACACTTTCGGTCGGTCCCGTTACTCCAGAACCTTTCAGTCTGTAGTAATAAACTGGCAGACCACTATAGTCACCCATCCATCCCTTTGCGGGCGTTACAGCAAAGTTTGCGTTCGCTTTTGAATATGTGCAATGGATAATACGGTCGTTATCGATAAAAATACCTGTGTGACCTGCAGAACCGCTTGATCCGCCCTTTTTGCCTGCGACAAATATATCACCTCGACGAACCTGCGATCGACTAATCGGAGTTAAAAGCGTGCCTTCTAAGCGATACAGGCTTTCCGTGTTGCCAATACCAGTTCCTTGCTTCAAGAAGCCTCCAGCAATCAAAGCAAAGAAAACTGCACTGGAACAGTCGTACGAATATGGACCCATACGAGCAGCCATAGAGTATCTGACTTTTCCTTGCTTACTGAACATAAAATCCATTACTCCATCTATGCTAGCCATAATGATTCCTCCTATCTCACATTGTTTTCATGGTCATCTTTTACAGGATACTTACGCAGCTCATTTAAATAATCATCTGCTTCAATAGCGTCCTTACTGAAACTATTGTTTTTCCACCATGCAATCAGAGTGGTGATCACTGTAGCTCCAAGTGAAGCAATTTGATAGATATCACTTTCTGCAATATCAATTGTTCCCTTGCCTGCGATAGCTAAAATTTGGTTTATAAGTGCTAAAGCTAAAATCACCGTTCTAGCAATAGTTTGGTTATTTACTCTCTGTTTCATTCTTACTTCCTCCCTTGATTTCTGAACAGTGTTTTTATTCTTTCTTCGTGTGCCGTCAATTTTTCATCATGATTGTCTAACTGTTTGTCATGGTCTTCTAACTGTTTGATAACTTCCTTGTGCTGATCATGAACCCATGTAGTCTCTTTATCAAAGGAATTTGATAAGCCGTTAATACTCTTTATTAGAGGATATATTGTTTTTTTTTCGAAATCAGCTAGTATATCTGATACGAATTTCTTCATTCTTTTCCCTAGATGTCGAATAATTAATCCTCCTAAAGTCAAAATCAGGCCTACTAAAATGGACCACTCAGCAATTGGATATCCTAGGAAATTCATACCTCACCAACTTCTACATAAAAATAGATCACCCTATTAAGAGTGATCCTCGAATGTTACTTTTTAATTTTACAGTTTCTTCCATTCTTCCTGAACCTTTTTTCGCCAAATCGCTGGAACCTTTGACTTGATATACTTTTCAGCTTCAACCTCTGTCAGTTCTTCTCGCTGTATGATCGTCAAGTAGTAGTTAACCATTACTCAGCCTCCTCGCTTTTATCTGCAGTCTCGTCAACTGGAACTTCTGTCTCCTCCACTGGAAGATCTGGTTCTTCCTCTTCAGGCAGTTCCTCCTCTGCAGGAAATACTTCTTCACACAGTTCTCCGACAATCATAGCCAATTCTTCAAAGCCCGCTTGTTGTGCCTCGTAAAGAGCGACAGGAACAACTTGTTCAACAATGTATTCACTGTTATTCCAGTCAAACCCTTTTATGATTAGGTTATCTGCTACTGGTGGAGCAACCTCAGTAAACGGGCGTACAATTACTTCATCATCTGGTGCAGCCCATTCTTTGATAACTGCATTTTCTACTCTATAAACTGTTTTCATCAGTTTCCTCCTTCTAGTTGCTCAATGCGGGCAATTGCTTGATTCAGCAACGCTGTCTGCTTGGCAATGCGGGCATCAATGATATCTGATAGTTTCAGGTTGATTGTGTATTCCAAACACGCATAATCAATGTAAAGAGCTGAGCTAACAACAGCCGTTGACTTATCAGGATAGACCAGTATATTCACAAATCCGTCTTTATCAATTGTTCTTATAGCATTCGCTTGATCAAGTGGATAAGTTATCTCTCTTATCTCGTTTGTCGCATTGAATGGTTTCTGAGTAGAATAAACTGTATCATCCAACCAATAAGCAGTGTTCAACTTATTACCAGCTGGTGTCACACCACGCCCCCAAACACTATACTTACACCCTGCAATAATTTTCTTCATCACTGCAATTTGACTAGCTAGATCAACAGCGCCATAGGCTTCAAATACACTAGTATAACGCCTTTTAAAGTCCTCAATAATATTCCATCTAATCAATGCAGCGGGAAACTGATCAGCTGTCCCTGCTGAAGAATAAGAAGATAACGTGTCATTATCCAATTTACTCACAGCGTTATAACGTGATTGCACTACTTCAGTTTTAAAAAGACTCGGCACTTGAAGATCATTAGCATATTGAACTCCTATCCAATGAGGTTTAACAACATGACTCCCTGAAACCTTCCCTTGAAAGTCCAAAGTGTTTGTTTGAGTAATGCCACTTCCCGCAAAATCCGCAATAGGGCTTTTTGCAGCTTCCGCAGCAATTTCTTCGACTACTGTTTTACCATTAATTTCAAGTTCAACTGTTAATGCAATGTCTCTGACTTCCACCCATGCAGGTATAATCCCGTCAGTTATTGCGCCAACATCAGGGTTCCCGTTTTTCCGAGAAGATACATATATTTTGTACCCTCCTTCAACAATCTGTCTCGGGTACGTACCAGTAAAAGTGACAGTTTTAGTTTGAAATTGAGTGGCATCAGGTGCTCCTGTCGATAACAACCATGTATTAGCATAGACTGTTTCTAAATGTAACAGATAATACCTCATTGAGTTAGCAGTATTCGTACTATTTAGCCCTCCCCCACGAGAAGAAGCAACTAACTTAACAGATTTTAAGATTGACAGATATTTATCAGTCTTTTCAGCGGAGTTAGTATTCTCAAACAGATGCGGATGCCGCTTTTCTAGTTCTGCAATAACAGGAAAATCAAACTGAAGTTCAGCCCCACGCCCAACCTGCAAAGTCTCAGCCCGTACATACTTCAATGGATCAGCAAGCGCAGCGTATTGATCAGAACTAAAAGGAACCATGCCTGCATTCTTAGTGAAATCACCTTCAATAAGCTTTAAATTGTAACCAACTAACTTATCTCTTGTCATTGCGCCACCATTCGAATCAACAGCTAGACGTACATAAGCAGTACCTGCAGGAATTGTCACAACTATTGGTCTGTATGAAGCACTAGAAGTATGAGTTGCGTCAGGAACTATCCATTTATCAGTTCTGTACATATGTGTCTTGTTGTCTTGGCTATCATAACAAGCTAGTACAATAAAGTTCGCTTTACCAGTTAAAATTGGTGAATACACGGAATATACTTTACTCGCCGTTACAGGAATTTTTACAGAACAAGCTCGGTTAGCATTAGCTTCTAAATCACTTTTGTAGCTCCACCCTTGAAAGTATCCAAGTGTAGCATTTTCTGCTGAGAAAAGATTTCTTGATTCAGATAATATTTTAGGGTTATGAGGAGTTAAACCTGAATTCTGCTGAGCGGGCTTCCAACCTTCAGCTAAAAGACTCACATCACCTTTAATTATCTGAGCATTCCTGTAGCGAAAAGTTGTCGATTCCTGTGGGTTCTTCATTGCTAATTTCATGTTTATTTCAGCGTCATTACTTTGAACTTTGTAACTTAATGTGATGGTCTTACTTTCACCCACATTTACATATGTCCCCGATTCCGGATACGTAGGCGCTGAAGAGTCATTCTTGATCACCGTTGCTTGACTAGTTAGATAAGTCACTGAATTCTCTAAAGAGTTATCAATCTCTATTGAAGAACTAATAGTATCGCCAACATTTATATCTTTACCGACAATGTATCTTTGAGCGAGATCATTATGATAATATCCGCCAAAAGTAAGAGTCCGCCATTCTGAACTTGAAGCTGCGCCTGTAAAAATATTCGGCTGCCCGTGTACAATGCCGTAGTCTTCGCTCGCAGGGCACCAAGGGGTAGCAGTATCACCTAATTCAATTTTGAAATTAGAGACAGTGATTGTTCCGTTCAGGTGATTAGTAGAGTTATTGGGTTGGGATTGCATGTACAAAGCTTGTATATTGTCGTCTGTCCTAATAGTAGTTGTCGTAGTCAGCTTCTTTTTACTACCAGCAGGTATATCCGCAACTTTGAACGAAAACAGCTGTTGCCACGTATTCTTGATAGCAATAATCACGCCTTCACCTGTCGCACCAGCGCTCTTTTCAACTTCTACCGAGACAGTAACTTTCTTCCCTAGAAGTTTGTCAGATAAAGTGTATAGGTTATTGTTTGTTGCCTGTTTACTACCATCACCCGTCAAAGTTTTAGATGTACCAGTACCAATTGCATAGTTAGCACCATACGGCAAATCCTTCACAAAAATGCTACCCGTCCCCTGCTCGCCGTCAGCTAGAAGCGTCTCACTGTAAAGTGTCGGCTTGGTTCCTGTGATGGTGTCAAGGACGTTTACACCATCTTGCTGCTGATTGAATGTTTCTGCTTTCCGATAGACATCATTCTCCTCAATTGCCTTGCTTACTTCTGTAACATCGGCTGCCAATTCTGATTGGACTTGTTGGATATCTTCAGTTCGTTGCTCTAAAGAAGTCGTGTCAGTCTTTAGAGTGGAAACTCTACTTTCTAGATTAGTTGTTTCAGTTTTCAAATCAGTCGAACGCTTCGCCAAGTCCGCAACGGTAACGTCTAATGTATCAACATTTTTCTTAGTGGTATCAAATGCTGTACTTACCGCTTTGCTCTTACTGTCTAATGCAGTAAGGTCTTTACTAAGTTGAGTTGCTTTTGTCTCCATAGCCGAAACATCTTTCTGCAATTGGGTCACTAAAGACTGAAGCTCTGCAAAATCAATTCCTAACTGTTTAGCAGTATCGCTAAGTTGTTGATACTGCGTTTCTTTAGTTTTGATAAAGTCGTCGAACGTTTTTGTCTTATCTGCCTTGAACTCATCCCACTCAGTGTTGAATTTACGAATGAGAGCGTTGAGAATTGAAATATATGACTGCGCTTCTTCCCATGTAACGTCCACGTCCTCTATAACACTGATAATGAAATTCTCGGTTGTTGCTCTTCGATCTGCCTTTTCAAAAGCAAAATACGCAGTTTGGTATTGATCCAGTACAGAAAAAACTTTATTTGAGAAAGTATATTTAAAAGTTCCCTCCTTCAAACTAACAATCTCAACATTGTCGGCATCCACGACAATCGTTCCGTCATGGGTAGTACCTTCAAAACGGATTGAGTATCCAGTCAGATCAAATTTTTTATCATTTTCTAAAGTTGACACAATAACGCCAGTTAAGAGGTTATCCCCTAACCGGCCAGTGATAACTTGATTCAGATTTTTAGAAGCAGCCTTGTCAATGTCTAAAGAGAAGCTTTGATAATTTACCTCTGCCATTAAAGCACCTCCATTTAATTGATTAATGAATCCTCAGTTTCTCTAACTAGCTTTGGGAAGTCATCAATATCTCTTCGGCATTCTTCTTTATTTTCGTTGTACAATTGACGATTATTGATTTGCTGAGAAATACTGGCTGGACCTTCATGGTCTTCGCTAACGGTTGCATTCATATAAATCACTCGTTCCTCACCGATCATTGATTCACCAGTAATAGACTTACTAATTTTTAACATCTATTTCACTCCATTTCTAAAAAATGAAAGACCTATTCTTCGGCCTCGTCTTGCATATTTTCTTCAAATTCATCCAAAAGCCGATCATAGATTTCAGCATCTTGGCCAGATAACTCTGACTCGTACTCATTAAGGATGCGCGGAATTTCTTTCAAGTTATCAGCAAACATACCTCCTTCAATTACTACAATATCGTTAGAGAGAATCTCTTGTTCTTTTTTAAACATCACAGCATCTCTAGGATTTCTTTTTTGTTCATCTAAAACATAACCATTTTCATCAAGAAGGTTGTATTCTTTCATTAGTGATTTTTCATCTGCCGAATACTCCTCGAATGCTTTTGCAATAAGTTTTACCAATTTTGATCGACTGCGGCTATCTCTCCCTATAAGTGACAAGTTCTGTAAAAAGTTAATCGCTGGTCCTAATTCAATGTTTTTTAGTCTTAACTCCATAAATATATCACCATTTCTACTAATTTTTATTTATGTTTCGCACATACTCCCATTCTCGAGGAGGCCCACTATAATCTGAAGTGCCCGTATATCCGATATTTTGCCGTTTGGTTGTTCCGCCAGAAGGTTTAGCATTTTCGACAGAACTTCCTCGCCCAGATCCAGTCCACTTTTCTTTATATAGTTCCTGAGATCGTATAACAACCAGTTCAATTTGAAAAATGTTATATTGCATACTTGTTCCAACATATGGAAAGTACTCCCAAACATAGGTAACCATGAATATTCCACGTTTAGTAAATTTCATCTGAGTTCGGTAGTTATCTTTATCCCAAGTTGATTCCACAACTGTTTCCATCTCAGGTACTTTAAATAAAGGTGAAATAATCGTCCCACCCTCAATTGTTGCGGAACTGATATTTACTGATTTTATACTTCCTGCTGTTATAGTTCCAATGTTTGATGAGATTGCAGATAAACTTGTAACATTGATTTTATCCGCATTTATAGATTTTGAAGCAATCCTGTTAGCACTAAGATAACCAGTTGAGATATTCGAGGCATTCAAATTGATCACATTAATAAAAGCAGCATTCAACGTAGAACCAACTGTTAGTCTATCAGCATCCAAACTAGCTATAGCCGCACTCTTGATCGCAGCATTCTCAATATACGTTTGTCCTGTAATTCTGATTTTATTACCAGAGATTAGGATAGACTCTGGACTGATATTGATCTGATTGATCACATCACCTTTCTTTACTGCCAGATTAATGTCTTCCTTAAGGATATTGATCGAGGATTTATTCCCTTCGACATCTTGAACTACAGAAGAAATTTGATTGGTCAATACTGTAATTTGTGATTTATCAGCCTTATCAGCAACAGTGAGCTGCAGCGTATCAACCTTTTGACTCAAATTAGAAAACTGTATAGTATCCACTTTACCCAAGACATCCTCCTGTAGGACGGCAACCGTGCTGTTCAACCCATCGTAGCTACTTTCCAAAGTGCCGAGTTTAGTTGTATTTCCTTCAACTTTGGAGCTTAACGCAGAAAACTTACCCGCAATTGTAGAGATTTCAGTCTCTACTACAGATACTTTTCCAGTGAGTGTGTCAACAGTAGATTGACTAGCTTTTAACGCTATGCTTTTTTCATTCTGAGTCAGCCTAGTTTCGTGAGTGTCAACTCTCCCACTAATAGTATTAACCTCTTGATGACTAGCTTTTGTGGCTATCTCTGTCGTGTTCTGACTGATCTGAGTACCCTGAGTATCTACTAATCCCTTTAATTTATCGAATGTGGTTTGTTCTATTTTTGTTGAAAGTGAACCATCAAGACGGCTAATTTCAGTTGTTAATTTGCTGTCAACACCCTCAATATTATCTAGTGCTTGATTTGCGTTACTCACTGCTGTATCAGCAGTTGACTGAGCTTCCCGAGCATTCTCCACGGCTTGTTCGCCAACTTTTTTTGCATCCGCAGCTGCTTGTGCTGAATTATCAGCCCTAGCTACAGCATCCTCAGCAATTGACCTTGCATTATTTGCATCTGTAATAGCTTTCTCAGCTTCTTTTTGAGCATTGTCGATTAGAGTCAAGAGTTCTTTGCTAGGCTCAGTAGATACCTTTAAATCCCATCTTAGAACACCGCTTGCATCTTCTTCATAGATCCACATTTCTGTATATGGGCCATTAGGTTTAAACCATATATCTCCTTCACGTGGATCAGTAGGAGTAGCTGATCCATGAAAAATTCTATTAACTCCATTAGCAGCGATCTGATCTTCTAGAAATTGGATAACTTGATTGATACTCCCACGGTACTTGTAGATAGAAGATGACCCGGAAGTCGTTTGAGCTGAGGACTTCATCTTTAGCCCACCATTGAAATCAAAGGACTGTAGCAACTGAGGTACATGAAAACGTCGGCCTTCAGTATCAACTATGGTAATCCAATCGCCAGCTTCTAGTTGAGGGTTGCCTCTCCATTCCATTTCAAAAGGAATGAAACTGATAGAGCTTATTTGTCTCCAAATCTCGTCTAATAAAGATTGAGTCATTACTGGATTATCAAGTTCCACAATATTACCGACCGTAGCGCCAGCAATCAGAATCTTTTCCTCAGTGTTATCCTTCTGTCTTAACTTAACCTGAATACCATCTGTGCTATAAGGTTTCTCTTTCACTTCTAATCCTTTAAGCAAATAGTCAGAATCTGAAATTTCATAATTAGTAGTTAATAGATTTCTGATTTCGAATTTCCCATCACGATTAAAATGAGCAAAGCCAGAATGGAACTGCGCGATATACCCAATAGCTTCCCGGCAAGTAGCCCCTTCAATTTTACCGATTCTTTGATTAGATAATCGGGAAAAATTAGCTTCATCTACTTCAATGCCTGCTTGATTACATATCTCTAAAGCAACTTTTCGAATCTCGGCAGGATATCCGAGCTTAGAAATATATGGTTTCTCCATATACAGAAATCCATCGGACAACTCGACAGTCGTTTCTAAACTATTTCGATTCCTGTAAAAGTCTTCAACATAATATTTGCCCATAGAAACGTATTGAATAGGAGTTTCAGGTTCTTCCCAGTGATCAACCTCAATACCGAGATATACTCTCACCTCTTGATCGTGATCGATTGATTCAATGATGCTGTCAAATACAATTTTCACTGAGTTACTATAAGTGGAACCAATCAAAAAAGACGACCCGGACAAAATGCCCAAGTCGCCGCTCATTGTTTTAATTCTATCTTCAGGGTACTTAACTCCATCAATTTCAACTTTTGCATGTATCCTTCGGGTGTCAGATCGCATTGCTGCTGTGAATTCTTTCGTTGTTTTTAGCATGCGTTCACCTACTTTTCAATGAAATTGACCTTTAGGCCATTCCATTCTTGCTTTGCAAAATCACGATGCCAAGAAAATGCAGGAGCTGTCCTATCCCCAGCATAGAAAGTTCTCGTTTCCATGATCCCCGATCGTGCATCCGGGTAAGTACACTGGAAAAATGTTTGAGAGATTGGATCAAGGATTGAAGATATCTGCCCATTGCTTAGTGGTCCCCACTCAAGTTCCAGCTTTCTTTTCTCTGTGATTTTATCTCGCGCCATTTCTCCGCTTGCTGTACGAGTTGATTCTCCATCGACGTCCATCAAATCCCACTGAAAGGACTTCGGAGCGGTGACAGTCACTCCGTTTAATTGTAAATAACTCATTCACTCACTCCTCTAATAAATTAACTCGATTCTTCCAGTTTTCTTATGATACTTGTTGATCCCTTTTACAGCCACTTCACCAAGTCGTGTGCTATCGACTTGAAGAATAACTTCCAGTGAAGTGTCTTCAGTATTGTTACCGGTATTAGTAACACCTAACACGCCGACTAACTGCATAATTGCTTCAGTGACTTTGTTACCGATTGTGGCAGCCATTTGATTACCTAACTCTGGTAGGTCATTTCCTCTAAAGCTTGTCAGCGATCCGCTTCTACTGCTTCCGCCAATGCTTGAAGAAGTTGTTGGTTCGGCTGATCGGAACACTTCAGGCATAGTTAGCTCTGGAATACCATCCATACCCATAAAATCAAACGAATCATTGATTAACTCTAACGCTCGTGCAGGGTTAGTCAGAGGTAGGATCATTTCAGGTTTATCACCTTCGGCACCCTCAAAAAATCCATGTTTCGTGATCAAGCCTCCGTTTTCGAAACCTGTGAATCGATTGATCATCTCAACGACCATATTAGTCACAGCACTTTTAGCTGATTTTAAAAATCCATTAGCGATTGAATACATTGGATTATCCATTACTGATAAATTAACAAATTTCGACATTGCTTCATTGACTAATGTAGATGGCTTAGAGATAACTCCCCATATTCCTCCTAAGTCTTCTTTATCAAATCCTCCACTGAAGAACTTTTTAAATGTGCTAAATATCCCGCCAGCATATTCTGGAACCGCGTTTCCAGGTAAAACTTGAGTCCCCCGCGGCAGATCAACAAGCATATTTTTCCTCCTAGGGAACATACCTAGCTCGCCAGTTGGTAGCCTAAACATCTCTTGCCAACGAGATCCGGAACCATCATTTACTAAAGCCAAACCTCCCGGATGGTAATTCGTGCCTTTTGCATAATTAGGCACTTCCCATTTATTTATACTCCAACCTGAATTTACAGCTCCCAAAACCCAATTAATTGCCCCTATTACATTATTTACTGCGTGGGCGATTGGACGTGCAATTGTATTGGCAATACTTTTAATCGTATTGCCTATTGCATCAATCCCATTTCGGAGTCCTGAAGCGATTTTCCCTGGTAATTCTGAAGCCCAATTTCCAATTTTGCCGAATACATCTGATGCAACATCCTTAACAGATTGTAATCTATTCGAAACACCATCTTTCAGAGAAGTGAATGCTTCGACAGCCCTAGATCGAGCATTGTTGGCCCCGTTTCTTACAGCTTCAGCTGTACTAGACATCTTGGTGGAAGCAGCAGATTTAATCTCTTCAAACTTTGTAGACGTATTGTTTTTCAACTCAGTCCATTTTCCAGACGCCCAGTCTTTCGCATTACCTGCCTTATCCCTAGCAGTGCTTGCGATTTGTTCGAACTTCTCTTTAGTGACTTCATACATTTTCTTGTTTACTTCTACAAAAGTGTCCTTCATCGATGTAAATTTTTCAGAAGCCCAATCTTTGACATTACCTGCTTTTTCACTAACAGTATTGGCAATCTCACTGAACTTTTCACTTGTAGTCTGAGCAATAGAAGAAGCAGTTTCAGAGACGGTTGTTTTCATACCGTCCCATTTCTCACCAACCCAGTCTTTTGCTTGTCCGGCCTTTTCGCTTACTGAGTTTGCAATGTTAGAGAACGTTTCAGTGATTCCGTTCCACAAGTTTGTAACTGTTTCGACAACAGCTTCTTTCATTTCATTCCACTTCTCGGATACCGCTGTCTTGATATTCTCCCAAGTCTCCGATGTAAAAGTTTTAAGTTGTTCCCATTTTTCTCCTATCCATGACACTAACTCGCTTGCCTTTTCTTTAATAGTGTCCCAATTCTTATAAAGTAGAACACCAATTGCTATAACTGCAGCGATCGCAACTGTCAATGGTCCCCCAAGAAAACTAACCAAAGAACCAATAGCTGTAGCAACTGTCCCAAGTAATTTCCCGATACTTGTTATTCCAGACAAGAGTTTAAAAACAGAGCCGAGAACGCTAACTACACCAGACAAAATACTAATACCTTTAAGCACTCCAGCAAAGGTTCCTATAAGTAATACAAAATTGGAAAACCCTTCGCTGTGCTCTGATATCCATTTACCCAAGGCAGAAAGAACTTTTCCTATTTTTTCTAGGACTGATACGATAACCCCGCCGGTCCATTTCGCGATTGGTTGTAGAAAATTATCCCATAACCATTTGAAAGCTGGTTTCAAACCCTCAATCACACCATTTAGTAAATCAATAGCGCCGGCTAATAATTTTAAGAATGCAGGAATCAGTTCCTGTATCGTGTAAGAAGCTAGCGGTAATAGTACATTCTTGTAAAACCATTCAAGTCCTGCGCCGATATTTTTAGTGAGGGGTTCAATAGATTTTAGTAAATTATCGATCGATTGCAATAGCGGAGTAAAATCGAGTGTTTTAGCCCACTCTGCCGTGGCTCTAGTGATATTGTTAATATTGCCAAGAACACCTTCAATGATTCGCAGAATCGTTTTGAAGATAGACTCTCCAACAGCCCCTTGTGTCCAAGCTTCCGTAAATCTATTAGCCAAATTAGCAACAGTGTTATTGATGTTCGTAAAGATTTCTAGCAGGTGAGCAGCAATCCGCTGACCTAGCCCATCATCATTCCAAGCATTCCGGAAAGCTACCGCGATCTCGTGCAACAATTCCAAGACAGCATTGAACATATCGAATATGGATTGAATGAGAGCTGTTCCGCGACCGCCGTCTTCCCAGGCTCTCCTAAAGGCTCCAGCAATATCACCTATGATACTGAGAACATCAGCAAGTAGTATCAGCAGGTTCTCAACAAACCTCTGTCCTGTACCATTAGTCCAAACTTCCATGAAGGAACGGCCAATAGCTTGAATTAATCCGATAACCTCACGTAAAGCATACTTCCATGCATCAATGACTTTCTGGCCTTGAGCATCCCAAGCCGCCTTAATCGGGTCGAATAGTTTTGACATGATTTCTTTGAACTTGTTAGCAAAGTTTTCTAGCCAAGCAGGCGTTTGCGGCTCAGCACCTGACCAATCGAGACCTCCAGGAGTTGATGGCTCTTCTAATGAATCATCACTGTCATCATCCGTATCGAACTTAAGAGTGTTAATTTCATCAAATCCCATTAAGACTTGTTGAAGCTTTTTGACTTTCTCCTTCGTTTTATCAGAAGCCTTGCCAGTATCTTTTAATGCATCCATATTGGCTTGAAGACCTTCAGCGCCTTGTTTGGCCGCAGCATACGTAGTGCCAAACATAGTAGCGATAAAGCTTGCAATGTAGCCAGTAACCTTTGCAATACCGGCCATTAGTGTGTTGATAGCTGGCATTACAGCAGTGTAAATCGGATAGAAGGCTGTAAGTAAGTTAACCTTGATCTGATTTAAAGAACTAGCAAACTGGTCATTTGTCTTCATTGCTGACCAAAGACCGCCAGCAAGTTTCATGATTCCCTGATACAAGAATGAAAAGATGAATAACTGGGACCAAAGCATTTTCATCGTACGACCAAATCCGCCTATTGAACTCGACATACGATTCGCCCCGCTAGAAACTTGATTCGATTGCCTACTGAATATCGACCCCATTCGACCTACACCATTCTTGAATGAGTTTCCCGCGCTAGTGAAGACTCCTTTTAGCCGGGAGAATATCCCCTGAGTGTTCTTGCTCAAGCCTGCAAGATTCCGCATCCCATTTGTGGCCATAGCCGACTTAGTTCCTGTTTCGCCAAGCTCTGTGTTCAATCCGGATAAGGCGCCTTTCAGCATCCCTGCTCTATCATCCATTGTTCCTAGTTGTTGCATGAGTCGATCGTTTTCATCAATGAGCTTTTGCATCTTGACTTCCAGCTTGGCGATCTCTCCTGACGTCTTGGCTGAAGACTTAGTATCTTCATAGCCCTTAGTCTGCCAACCACTTTTGCCGAAGCTTCCTTTTTCAATCTGTTGCTGCTTCATTAAGTCGTTTAATGATTTGACCTTCTGTCGCATACGTTCAATTTGAGCCTCATTCTGTTGCATTTGAGTCTCTCCGCGTTTAATCGATTGAGGAATAGCATCATATTCAGCTTTCAGTTTTCGCACAATAGCCTGCGCATCACTTTGTGCTCGATTCATCTGAATTTGCGCATTAGCTATTTTCTCATCATATTTACTAACTGCTTTCCCATCACCGCTTATTGCAGCTCCTCTTCGGTCACCAGATAGGTTAGAAATCTTTTTCTGAGCTGCACGAGCTTGCTGCATTTTCAGATTAACTTTATCAACTGCTGTCTGAACGTCTTGCGACATTTTCACAGTCCCCTTATTCATACCTTTCACAAGGGCAACTCCAGTTTTCTTACCTGAATCTTCCGCAGACCGCTCCATGCGTGAAAGATTCTTCTCCATGATCGCAGTCATTTTCTCGACGTTCTTATTGAACTTTTCCATGCCAGCAGTGGAGGATAGATCTTTTTCAACCGCGCCAGTTCCCTTACCAGTTATTGAGGACAATTTGTTCATCGTGTTTTCCATCTTAGAAAGAAATGGAGCCATCTTCTCCTCGATCCGTTCAATATTCGCATCGAAAATTATTTCAAGAGTTTCTAATTCCATCGCCTATCCTCCCTCCCGCTTCCTAGCATTAGTTCTTTTAATAGCAGCAGCAACTTGCATCATGTCAGCTTTCTGTTTAAGCCACTTGCGTTCCTCTGCTGATAACTCCGATTGTGGTTTCTCACTACCATCCAATGATTCATTAACTTGATCATTTTCTAATCCATAAAATTCATCAAGCTTCGGCATCTTTTTAGGATCGTTGAAAGAGTATGCATTTAGTTGAGCGAGCTTGTAGTCCATTATTGCTTTGTCTCGCATATCTCGCTCACGGACCTTCTTATTCGCTTGTACCTGCACCATGATCTCCTCAAAGGTCATTGCCCAATACTCTGTTGCAGGTATGCCGCTTTCTACTGCAAGAGGATACATATCACGCAGCAGCTCGCTCATTGTTTCGTATTTTTTTACAGAAGATTGTCCTCTTCCGCCGTTGTCTCCTGATCCAGATAAATCTCGCTGTCTTCCTTCTCTACTTCTTTCTCCGTACTGCCGAAAAAACCAGTTTCAGCCAGAAACTCTTGAATCTGCTCGAATAAGTCCATAGTTGTCTTGCCCGACTCTAAATATTTTTCGAAAGCAGAAATCAACATCTTGTCAGTGACACCGCTCTTTTTATTTGCACCTTGCAGAATAATCAATAAGGAGTTAGTCGGTGGTAGTTTGAATTCCCCTTGTTTCTTAATGAATAAACCCATAATGCTTTCATCTAATCGTTTTTCAATAGTTAGGATAGATTTCCCATCCATCCGCAACTGTAAAGTTAAATCTCCAAATTGAAATTCTGTTGTAGTAGGTAATTGTGTAACATTGCTTTTTGCCATTTATAATTCCTCCTATTTCTAATGCATAATTAAAAAAAAGAAAGACCGAGTCTCCTCAGCCTTTCAGATTGATCTTTAAGCAGATGGTACAAAATCCGGGCCATCAGAAACGACGATCGAAAGTGTGAAGGCCAGAGCTCCATTGACTTCCGCACCGCCCATTTTAATTGTTAGTTGACCTTTGAAGGTAAACTTGGAGCCGTCAGGAAAAGCCAACTCCCAATCGGCGGTCGTATCATTTGATTGCAACGCCTCTAACGCACCGAAAACGGCAGAATCATACAGTACGGTAAATTCTAACGTATCAACATCTTGTAACCCCGAAATGTAACGCTTCTTACTATCAGATAAGTCAGTGACTTCGACTTGCTCAGGATCTCCGCCGAGCTCGGGTGTAGTTTGAAGTCCCTTAACATCGGTATAAGTAGCACCACCGCCAGATTTATAACCTAACTTGGTTCCTTTCGACAACAACCCACGCTCACCAGCAAACAGCTGCAAATCCATAGAGAATAATTTAATATCCTTCATTTGTATAATCCCTCATTTCTAATGTGTGACCAACAGTGTCTTATTATTGACAGTGCCGGTAAATTTCAATTGCACGCGAAAAAGACCAGTGACATTGTTATCACCAGCCTCTTCGTTTTTAAATCCTAATTTGTTCATTCGCTTTATTACTTCCTCAGCTAAGTTAGTAACAGGGTTACGATTATCATAAACATCAATGCTAACAGTCCATTTAGTAAAGGTTTCTTCCATCGACAAATCTTGATTAGCCGCTTTAGCTTTCGTTGAGTAAATTGCACAAGGAAACTCTTTCCATTCAGCAGGAATGGTTGAGCGTATTTTTTTTAAGCCCTCTATTTCCTTCAACACAGTTACTATCTCCGGTTTAATGTTGTACCTAGTTGCCAAGCTCCCTCAGCCCCTTTCGTACATGGTCCCGATAAATTCCCGGTATATCTTCTATGATCTCTTTCACTGAAGGATAAAGCCACGGACGCGCAGGTTGACCGCTCGTCATATAGAACTCTTGCTCTTGAATCTTGATCTTAGGAATTCCATAAACAGCTTGAAGATCGACAGCAACCAGATTAACCGGGATAAACCATTTTTCTTGCGAGTAAACTGGATTGACTCCTGGCGGCAAATCTTTTTTCGATGCTTCGCCGACAGGCCCGGTTCCGAACTCTCTAAAAATTGCTTGGGCTTTATCAGACCATACTCGGCCAACAATATTACCAGAACCATCCACAACGACTTCATGTTTTGTAGACCCTGCTAATTCACCAGAGCTATGTTTGGTTGACGACTGGATTTTGCTGACTCCTCTTGCATCAACCTCTTCGACAATATCGAATGTGGCATCCCAAACGGCATTGGACATAATTTGCGGTGTTACCTTGATCTTTCTCTTAAGACTATCCCAGCCTTTTATCTCAACTCCCATAGTTACCCCAGCCTTTCTAAAGTAATATTAAGGTGCTGAGAAAAAGACTGGATAGCAAGTATCTTGTAGTCAGGATCTGCATCTTTAGAAACGTTAACGCAAATCCCGTCGCCTTCGTTTTCACCTTCGATGAGCTGATCACCCTGGTACTTACAAGCTTTCATGTATGGCAGCCGCTCGCCGTATATTTCTGCAGCGACTTTCCCCCCAGCTGACTGGATGTTCATCCTAAGCTCAATAGATTCTTCAGAGTAAGTAGTGATAGAGTTACCTTCCTCATCAGTTGTATTGATTCGCTTTCTGAGATAGCAGGTTTGTAAATCTTGCTCCCTTAATCGCATAAAAAGACCGCCTTTCTATTTTTTAGAATCGGCGGCCAGTTCTTCTAGGGCTTCTGATTTAGTTTGAATCTTCTCAATGCATGCAGCGCCAGAGTTGTTATCAGCACTTGCTAACTGCTTGATACGATCTGCAGTAGGCTTCGGTTTCAAATCTTTGTGTGGATACTCTTGCCCTTTTTTATAGACACGCCCGTCATCTTCTGCATCGGCAAATGTACGGATTACTTTATAAGCCATTTGATCACTTCCTTAACTTAATTTCTTTATTTTTGCTACGCGGTAACGGTTAAGCTTTGCCTGGATCTTTTTAGGAACTCCAACCTCAAAGGACTGAGAAACGCCGCCTTCAGTACGAGAGATTTCGCCTTCATTGCCTTCTGTGTTCATTCGAAAATGGTAAAGGTCCTTAATTGCTGAAGACATATGCCCAGTGACGACCTCTCGATTGCAGTAATCGAGAGCGTCCATCAGAGCATCTTTCAAATCATCAGCCAAGACAGTTAGTTTAATTTCATCTGTGATAGAAAACTTTCTAGCGAGTTCCTCTTTGAGCTGATCCAAGCATTTTTGGTTAGCTTCATTCATTTGATCACTCCTATTCAGGTAGACCGATCTTTTCTTTTGCTAAAGCCAGCAACTCAGGTTTTTTGGCTTTCGGATCATAGGAGACCTCCTCTTTGTCGAGAAATTCCCTTAACTCCTCAACTTTGAACGAATCAATATCCCTCAAGTCACCTGTGGGTTCTTCATCCGGTTCAGCAATCACCGGCTCTTCTGATTGCTCAGCAGCTGCGGCGGCTACCTTCTCAATAAATGCTACTCTGCCATTAGCTTTAGCATCAGCTAAATACTCAGCCCGTTCTTGATCGACTTCAACTTCATCGGAAAAAGGGTAATCATCATTTTTCTTGTAATGATGATTACCCTCGATAAATTCAGATAATACTTTGTACATTCGAACGTCCTCCTACGGTTGAGCTACTGCATCAAGAATAAATACTTTTTCCATATTCTCGAATGTCGGCAACGAAAGCATAGAGACTTTCGTTTCGACTGTGACAGGGTCTTCTTCAGTCATTGTAGTGATCGCCACGCCAGTGTCAACGATAGATACATTTGATTTCCCACTGGTCATCAAGTCGGATTCTTCCGGAGTCGTAGCGAAAGCAGTAGTCCCTAAAGCAGTACCTGGTAACAAAGCAAACTTATCATCAGAAATAAATTTGGTTGCTACACCCGCTTCGTTTTCGTACATCTTATCATAAAGAACAATGTCGATCCCCAACTCATTGCGGAAGTATTCAACTACCTTTTGACGACCTAGAATAATGTCGCCACCGCCGAAAATAGAGATAGTCTTGTTCAACTTGCGGTTGGCTACAATTTTATTCAAGGTTGTAAGGTTAGTAACAGCCCGTGTTGGTGTTTCGCCAGTGTCCAATTGAATTTTCTCGATACCTTTTTGAATGTCATAGAAAGGATCTGAGGTATCAGCATCGGACCAAGAAACCTTGGCGTTGCCCATGTGGTCTGGATTGAACTCATAATCCAACTCATACTTTTGACCGTTACCAGACAGTTCAGCTTTACCAGTCATTAGCAATTGCATACGGGCTACTTCACGAGTTACAGCAGCTCCATAAACTAAGTCAGTAATATCGTCAAAAATCTTTTTCAAGATTGTGTCAATCATCAACTGGTTACCTGAAGCCATGACCATGTTTAATTGTTGACGTAAGTTTTCGTCGATATATTTCGACTCTTTGAAGAAACCAAGGGTGGTCAGAACTTGGTCGAACTCTTTACGTCCGCGTGCAATTGCACGAGCACCGAATGCTGAAGGTTTCAACATCTTAGGAGCACCCGTTTCACCTTTTAACCATTTGATTTCGGTTCCTAATTGCTTATCGGCTGGGAAAAGTTCTTCTCCAAGAAATGGAGGCAACGTTTGTTGCTTTTCTGTCCAGTACGCAGCTACTTCTGGTGCTGTAACCATAGAATAAATTGATTGCTCAGCAAAAAGCTGAAGATTCATTGGTAATTTCATTTTCATTTGATTATCCTCCTACGCGTTTCGTTTAACAAAAGTGACTTTGTTTTCTAAAGCAGTTTTAGCTGCAGCATTGACTGTTAAGGCAGAATCCAATCGGTTCTCGTTAACGAAACCAAAAACTAAAACTGTTCCGTTCTGAGTTCCTGCAGTCACATCAATTTCATAAAGTAAAACCCCTTGAGTGTTCGCCGCATCGCCATCTGCATTGGTCACCACTAGTTCTGCCATTTCATCTTCTAAGAAGCTTGCAGTTCCTCCGACAGGCGTACCTGCAGGAATGATCTTCCGCCCATTAGAATCAGCTGTCACACCGTCTGCTTTGATTTGTGCACCGAACGCTTGATATAAAGTTGCATTAGCTAAAATCTGTTTGGTATTTTTACCTTTTGTTACTACTGTGCCCATTTTGGCCATAGTCTGTTCCTCCTAATTTTTAAAGAATTTACTTTCTTGCTTTTGTTGGCTTTGTTTCCCTAAACGAGAACCAATAGAACCTGCTTCTGGAGCGCCACCAGACCCACCACCAAACACTGGTGGTTGTGCTGAATTGGCTAAACGATCTTTTACGCCTTCCTCGACAGCAGCTCGAAATGCTTTTTCAATACTGTCAACTGACTTCTTGCATGCATCAGCATCAGTAAGAACAACCGCGTCGATTAACTCTTTGGGAAGGTTACGCTCAGTCAATTCCTCAAAAGCTTCTAGTCGGAGTTCGCGACGGGTGATATCAGCTAAGCGTTCTGCTTCTGCTTCTTGCCGTTTCTTTTCTTCCATCTGCGCGCGTTCTTCAGCTGTCATTTGAGCCAAGCGAGCAGCTTCGCTTTTAGCGGCTTCGAGTGCTTCCTCTTGCTCGGCTTTCCATTTGGCCTGTGCTGTCTCTAACGACTTTGCTAGGCGTTTATCCACAAAGGAGTCTAATTCCGACTGACTGGCAAAAGAGATAGGTTCAGCACACACTGGTGGAGTACCTCCAAGATTTCCGGCACCACCTGGTTCACCTGATCCACCATCACCACCACCTTCTCCAGCAAACATCTGCAGGTTAAGTTCTAACAATTTTTGTTCACATTTCTTTGCAATAAATTCTTTCATGGTTTATTATCTCCTTCTCCCATGCACGTATAAAATTGGCATAACAAAAAGCACCCCATCCACGCTTTAACCCAGACACAGTGCCGCAAAATCTGCTATTCATTTTAAACCCACATACGATTTGTTGCTCACTTAATTTGTAGAGCCCCAAGTAGCGGATGGGCTATTTCGATCTTTTCTTTTTATTCTTGAAAGCCTGTCCTTCAACAGCGACAGTAATGGTCACTTTGTCATTGAGTTGATCCGGCACACTTATTTCTTTCAACGCCTTGATGATTGCTTCTTCTGTAGTTGCCGCAGTGACAAAAGTAAAATCATGCCACCTTCCCCACACTTGCTTCAACGTCACCTTGAATACATACACATGAAATCTCCTCCTCCACAACAAAAAACGCCTAACCAATTTATAGTCAGACGTTTACTTTATATCTAATATTGGAACCCAAGTATAATTGGGGTGAATATTCTCCCAAGGCTTTTCCTGTGTTCTTTTTTCTTTTGAAACGATCGGTATACTAGCCTTTTCTTTTTTTAAATCGTCCCATACAACCAGAGCTACACGATTCGGAGTGGTCCTTAGATATTGAAACCCAAAATAATCTACATCTTTTACATCATTTCCTTTTAATACCATCAATGCATATTTTTTAAGATCCATTCTTTTCCCCTCCTCTGTACTCCTTTAGCCATTCTTGAGCAGCTGGTCTCCTTCTTTCTCATAAATCATGTTAACCGACTGCAAAACCGAAATCCGCTACTGGTCCTTCTTCAATAATTTTCGATACTAATTTACCGAAACCAAAGTGTATTATTCCAAATTCATCAGTACACTCTTTTGATTGGAAATCTTTTAGTATTGTTTTTGGTTTTTTTTCGTTGGAGAAATCAATTTTCAATATTCCCCAATTGTTATCTGGAGCCTGATTAGAATAATCAAGAGTAGCAAAATAATACTCATAAACAGAGCCTTCATTCGCCTTCAGTTTAAATATTCCGTTCATCTTTCATCAACTCCATAGTATATTTATCAATAGCCGCTTTATAATCATAAATTTCAGTAGTTCTCTTATGAGCTTCTGTATAATCCAATTTTTCATTCTGCATTAACATACTTTCATACATTTCATGCTCAAGCATAAGCAAATCATGCGGTTTGATGCTTTTGCCTTCTCTAAGCCTTTGCCAACTGAGGCTCATATCAAAATCAGGATCGAATGATTTTCGGCCAGCATACAATTCATACTCATTTTCAAACATATGCTCATAAACATTTCTAATAGCCTTTTTACTAAAATTAGTATTCTTAGCAATGGTAGCTATTTCTATTTCCTTATCCCTTTTCTTTACCTGAGAATAATACTGTTCCGCGTGTAAATTCCTTTTTATTTCAAAAGGATCGTTCGCATCAGTTAATGCCCCAGACTGCTTCCTTAAATTCTTACGGACTATAGCCCATTCGTTAGGTCTATTATACTTCAAATCTTGAAAAGCTTCCACAGAGTTAGGCGTTGCGTCAGCTCCGTAATCTTTTCGATATCTTTTTAATAGCTGAGTATCTTTTTTTAGATTGAGTATTCTCTTTTTTTGTTTCTCTATCTCGTCATCGGAGTATTTCTCCTTAAGTTTGTTCATCCAGTCATTGTAGGTTTCACGCTGCTGGATAGTCATTGTTTTTCCGCTAATCGGGTCGTTTGCTGTGCGTTTCCCACGCAAGGAGCGCTTGCCAAGGAATGCAACGGCAATTGTGCGGCACCATGGATGAAACGGCGGATACGTGCCCTCAGCGCCATTTACGACTGCATCGGCAACAAGATATATCTTGCCATCTTTAGTCTGGCATATCTTTGAAGTTCGCAAATCCAAGACAGCAACAAGAATGTACTTCTCTACGCCCCTGTCACGCCACGCTTTGAGCTTTGCTTGGTTAGCCATGTAATTGGCCTCGGTGCGAATTAAACGCTGTGCAACGCCGATGGAGCGGTCAAATTCCTTAGCGATTGTCTTGGCCATCTCAAATTCGGACATGCCCGTCATAGACTCGACAGTAAATAGTTCTTCAAGACGTTTTGCTAAAGTCTCAGTATCTTTCCAGATCCGCTTAGAATAGTTTGACCCGTGCCAATGAGAATCTAAGATATTCTTAGTGTACTTAGTCGAAAGCTCTTTGAACTCGTAATTAGTGTCGCGGTAATTTTTATCGTTCCATACTTCTATCGGAACACCACGTTCTTTTGCCTGCTTAAAGTTCTCAATTTTAGAGTCGTACTTCTGACCATCCCAAACGTTGATGATTGAATCAGATTTTGCTTGCTCAATCTGCTGCACAACCGCTTCTACAGTCGCTTCTCTGTATGAGTCATGAATGACATCAATATAAAACTCGGTCGATTTATCCAGCTGCACGTTAGCTATTTGTTTAGAAACTAAAAAAGACTTGGCTTTTAAGTCTTCGGCACGGGTTATTCTATCTTTAAATGCTAAGGCAGTGAGTCGCTTCTTGGCTGATTCTTGTAAATCAGGATCTGTAATATCGGCTGCCAACTTTCGCAGTTCTACTAGTTCATCGACGGGGACAAACTCATTTAGGACTCGCTTAGTTTCCTCAGCGTCCATTCCTGTGCGTTGTTTCGTTCGATCAAATAGTTTCCTAGCTTTCCGAGTTAAGTAAGCCTGTGCCTGGCGGTAAGCTTGAATAACTTTCTGCTCGACTTGCTGAGCAGCATCATTGATCTTTTTTTCTTGTTTGATACCTCGGTTGATCCAGTAGGAGTTCTCCTCGGGCTGTTTCTCTTTCAAATTCAAACTCCTCCTAACTTTTTAGGTTATTATCTGATAGAATAGACTCAAAAAAAGGAGTCAACACATGTTTAAGGATATGGAACCAAAAGAGATACTAACCTTAACGTTATCTATACTAGCGCTACTTATATCAGTAAGTAATTGGATACGGGATTGGAAAAGAATCACAGTTAACATTTCAAAAAAAGATATAATAAAAAGAGTAGAAAGTTTCGATGCCGTTCCTGCTTTCCCAAACCAAAGCCTTGGTGTTGGCATAGCACTTCGTTTCCTTAATACTTCTAAATACTCAATGGGATTCTTTGACCTAGTATTTAGAGATGGATATTCGAATGAGTTGTTGCCTTGCTTTCTCACCTACTCATTACGTCCAGATATAGCAAAAGAAGAACTCCTAGGAATTACCTATAAAGACGAAGTCGCTCACCTCAATACAATGTATTCAAACTATGGGGTAATACCCTCAAATTCATGTGTAAATAAAGAAACCATCGTTTATCCGATTTCTGATAAAATTCGTATAAACATTAAATTTGCAAAGTTTTTCCCTATACCTAATTTTTTTAGTAAAACTAATAGATTTTCCAAATGGAAATCGGTCGTAATTAAACTAGATAAAGAAGAAATTAAAGTCCTTCAATCACATTCGTCAGAGCAAGAATCAGAGTCGTCACAAGAATGATCAGTGTATTTTTCAAAAGTAATGAAAGAAGTATAGGTAATAAAAGAAGCAATAAAATAATTATTATGGTCAGATAAATATCACTATCGCTCAGAATCATGTCAACAAGTCTGGTCAACTTTATTCTCTTCATTCAGTTACCTCCTTTTTTTGATTGAGGAAAACTCTCATACAAACACTCATAGATTTAAAGGTTGTATCGATTGATAATTAACTCTTTTAGGATCATGTACTACCTTTATCAATTCAGAAATACTATTATTTGAAAGACTTACTTCTATACACTTTGATCGCTCCTCGCTACTTCTAATAGCTTGGAGCAATTCTGCTATTTCTTCTGGCGTTCCTTCAATTTGCACCTTCATCCGATCACCTTCACCTTAATATTTTCCGGATGTGCTGATTCGATATCTCTCAGTCCTGTAAGTAAAGTGTTAACTAGAATGTCTTCGATAATACCCTGACTATTCAGAACAACTTTATAAGCTTTTTCAGCCTCAACATTCACATCAGCTTTTAGCAGCAACTGATTAGTGATAGTTACAAAAAGAGATGATGTTGCTGCACACACGATGTCGTTACCTAAATCCGCAAAGTAGGCATGGCCGGTAATCTCATAATCAACGAATCGGCCGTTTTCTTTGTTGAATGTCGCTTGAATCATTGCCATCCTCCTCAATCAAAGTCTGTTAATAAAAAAGTGCTTAACAGGAAATAGATTATCGCTGATTCAAATCCAAATAGTTTATAAGCCAACCAAATTAAGATTACTGTAATCATCTTTTTATCCATCGTCATCTTCGTCTCCTTCCGGAGGTTCATCTAAATCCGAATGACTGTCATCTGATTGGATGCCTAGCGCTTTTGCCTGCATAGTCAGATTCTTTTCTTTCTGCTCTTCTAGCATATCAAGAACGCTCTCCGGATCATCAATGTCATCCAACCAACCGAGTGAAATTAGCAGCGGTATAAACTCTTGAGAGTCACGGATTTGCTGAATGATATTGCTACGATCAATAGGCAGGTTGGGTTTAAACTTAATCGTCGTGCCTTCAACATCAACGTTGTGGCCCTTCACATTCAAGATGTTTTGCAGGAGCCGCAGCCGCTCAATAATTCCGTCCTCCAAGTAGCCAATCTTAATCGAGAGAATCAGTAGCAATCCGAATAGTTTATACTTCATTGCTTCACCGCTGATATTCCCGGCAAACTGCTCATCGTTAAGATTCGGTACATAAGTTGTTTTGTGAAAGTCGTTCAGTAACGAATCGGCTAAAGTTTGAACCTCGGCTTCCTGAAAAGTATTGCTCACGTATTCTGCTTTAGCTCCCAGATCTTGTGAAGGTGCCTCAACAACGATATTCCCGTTTACACTTTTCTCTCCGTCTTCTGGTAATGAGAAACCGTAAAGAACAAAAATAGCTTTGATGAAGTTCTCTTTATCCTTAATCCGGTCCGTCTGCAATACATTGTACTTATCAATCTGCGACAGCTGCTGCTCGTAGTCGCCTTGTTTCTCTTCGTTATTGCGAAACTCGACGACAGGAACTTCTTGATAAAAATGTTCCTTGAATTTCGGCTTGGCCAACATGTTAGAGTCGTCCAGTTTTTTCGATTTTGACTTGTAAGTAAATACCCCTTTAGAGGTATAAACTTGGACTTCCCAAAATTTTGTTCGTGTTAAATCTTGCTTTTCAATTGGTCGAACTGCAAATAATTTATTTCTATCAATAGTATCATCGACAACCAGAATCATTCCCCTGGGATCGATCCACGCTGCTTTTGGGATGGTCTCATTTTTTGTTCCAGGGATGATGGATAGGTAATGTAATTCGTACCCAACGCCCATCGATGACAAACCTTTTTCCAATTCCTTATCATGCTTCTTAATACGCATCGCATCCAAAGCTTCCAGCACCGGCGCAATGTCTTTGTCCTTAGCAGCCGTATAAGAAACAGGAGCACCAACAGTAAAACCTACCATCATGTCCGTCACGTACTTAGCGTTGTTTACAAACACTTCGTCGCGGTCATGCGGTAGGTCTCTTGGTGTTTCATTGATTTTGTGCGGGTTCCCTTCATAGTAATCAAACAACATCTGAAGCCGCGGAATCTCTTTCTCATGCTCTTCAATACAATAGTTGATGACGTCAAAGCTGGGATTATTAATATCACCAGCAAGCTCACGGTCAATTGCAATAGCCACTTTCTCACCTCTATCTTCTTAAATATTTTGGTTTCTTTTTAACTTTAGCGACTCTATTGGTGAACACGTCTTCTAGCGAGTAGCGTGATGCATCAATGGAGTGATTGTTGTGATCTGGGTAATTTCCTTTCAGATTGCCGTTATTATCTCGCTCAAGTTCATAAGTAGTGAACTCACGCTTCGTATTAGGGCAACGGTAGGGATCGATTATGATTTCTTCCAAATCTTGAAGGAACTTCATCCCATGCTCGATACTGCCAGGACCTTTCTTAGCGCCAGTTATCCTTAATCCCAAATCTCTCAATTCATTATTGGTTCTTGGCTCGGCGCTATCAGCAGTAATGATTCCGTTCTCTGGATCAACTTTCCTAATCTCTTCGACAATACGCAAGTTAGACAAAGCTGTTTTATGAACTTCAGCAAAGATATAAAGTTTTCTTCGAGTAGAATCGAAGTAATTTTTTGTAAAATGCATTGGGTCGCCGGCATAACCATGGTCCATCCCTCGGTGAATCTTGTCGAAAGAAGCGATCTCTTCATCGGTAATAACACGCACAGTAATATTCTTGAAGACTTCTGCGCCAGTACCAGTGATTAAGCCCATATACTCGTGATCGTATTTGTCCTTGTTAACCTTTTTAAGATGTTCCGCTTCTTGGATGAACAATTCCCCTAGCCACTCCTGCGGTACCGTTAGGTAATCACTGTGGTGGACGAAAACCTCATCACGAAGCTTTTGCTGCTCGACTTCGATATTTACCCAGTTAGTGTTACTTTCTGGTGGGTTGTAAGAATAGAACAACGTGATACCTGAACCACCACGACCAAGGAATTGCGTGATCGTTCGAAGCTCGGCCATCGAATTAAATTCATCAACCTCTTCATACCAGATAAACTTGGCATAACCACGGCGGAATTTAGACGCCTTCACCTTTTTAGGTTTCTCGGCACCTTTGAAGATAATCCGCTGTCCAGTCTTGATTTTAGTAATGCGTAACGGTTTGACTGATGCATGATATTCGTCAGTCAATCCAAGAATATCGATGGCCCACAGCATCTGCTCATAAACTGATTCTCGTAGCGTTTCAGCAACTTTCCGGAGGACTACAGCATTAGCATTCGGGTCTTTCTCCATACCTAAGATAATCTCAACTGAGATTGCTGAGGACTTGGTAGAGCCCCGCCCACCTTTCAACCAATACGAGGAGTTTAATCCTTCCCGCACAGCTTTATGAAACGGGTAAAAAGAAGGAGCTAAAACATCGGTCAGATTAACGTTCTTTTGTGTAATCATCTTAGCTGGCATGGCAATCACCTAATATCGTCGATGATATTAATGACTGTGCCGCCATCACTCTCATCGCTGTCTTTATTAATGAGTGCCCGAGTTGTCTGAGCTTTCGTGTAATCCGTCTGAGCTTCGTTTCTAGTGATCTGTCGATCCATTAAGGCCATTCGCTTCTCTGTTAAATTGAGGTCGTTCAGCTGCTTAACGGCTCTAGTGAGCTGGGCACTGATCCTGGTCAACGCTTCCTCGATAGCAAGGATGTCTTCAATCTTGCGAAAAATCTTCTCTCGCTTCTCAGTGATCACCATTGTAGGAACCTCGACAGAAACCTTTCTTCCACCTTTTTCCGAGTCAACGAATTGCTTTCGTCCGCGTAATTCATGAAGTTGTTCAATCTCTTTTTGATCAAGTCCATCCTCGGCTGCCTTGATCCGGTTCATCATCCTGTGCTGACGAATCTTAAGCAGACGGATTTCTTCAGACAAAACAAAAAGAGGGTCATCACTCAAACTTGAGTAGATTTCCCTCTCTTCTTTAGTTAATGTATCAGCGAATATTGATTCGTACTCACCAGTTTTCAAGGCGTTCTTATTTCCTGGAGGAGCTTTTCCTCCTTTGTTACCTTTAGCATTTTTACTTCCTTTCGGAGCACCACCTTTGTTCGTAGTACTACAGTTGGCACTTGCAGTACTACGAATCTCTGGGTGTAGTACTGCGTTCCATTTGTCGCGTGACTTCCAAGCGGAAATAGTCTTTTCTGGAACAGATAATTTTTTTGCAATTTCACGATTAGTAATTGTTCCATCGGAATTTTTAAACATCTCAAATGCTTTATCACGTTTAGGGTCTCTTTTTCTAGCCATCCACTTGCACCACCTCGCAATCGATTCTTGAGTTAAGTTTGTTTTTTATTTTTCAATATCCTTCAACATCAAATCAGCTTCAATCAGTGTCTTAAGATCGCTGACCGAATTCAGCTTTATTTCTCCGGCTTGCAGGTTGTTAAGCCACTTCCCAAGCGCTACTCTGATGATTTTTTTATATTCCTCAACCGATTCCGCTCTCTCCAAAGCTTTTTCGATTTCATACTCTAAGTCAAAATTTTCATTTTCCAATTGTTTGCACACTCCGCATCTGCTAAAATGCTAAAAGGCACAGAACTGAGGTAAAAGCACGCGCGTGTGGTTTCTGTGTCTTCGGAGCTTGTGCTCTGTAGAAAGGGCTGGCGTTGGTGCGCCAGCCTCTTTTTATTGGATCAACTTAGCTTTGCCGCCAGTTGCTTTCTCCCAACGAGCAATGATTACATCACAAAAGATGGGATTAAGTTCCATCGTGTAGCAGATACGGCCAAGCTCTTCACACAGCATCAGAGTGCTACCTGAACCGCCGAAATAGTCAGCTACTACATCGCCACGTTTAGAACTATTGCGAACCGGAATGGCAATTAGAGATAACGGTTTTTGAGTTGGATGATAATATTTATTCGCATCATCTTTCGGAATCTGCCAAATAGTTACATCTGGCAAATCATTGACAAGATCGTCTTTCCAAATAGAAGTCTGCTTCCGATTACCATACCATTGTGGTGCCTTACCAGACTTGTGAGCGTAAAAAACTGGTTCATGCTGCCAACGATACTGACTCCACCCGAATGTTGCATTATTCTTTACCCAAATGCACTGGGCCCGTACTTCGATGCCAGCAGCGTTCATTGCATTCTCAAACTCTCGTTGATATGATGATCCATGGAATACATAAATGCCAGCGTCGTCATGCATGATACTTGAGTAATTCTCGAACACTTTAGACAGAAATTCAACAAAATCATCATAGGACATATTGTCATTCATAATCTCACCGCGACCTGAGGACTGTAGCTCCTCATTTCCAGACTGAACTGCCACGTTGTACGGTGGATCGGTTACAATCAGGTTAGCTTTGTTTCTCTGCATAAGATGAAGCACATCGTCTTCACTAGTCGAATCGCCACACATAAGATAGTGTTCGCCTAACTGCCATAATTGTCCAAGTTTTGTTGTTGGCTCTTGATGGTTCTCCACGAAATGATTCACATCGAAATCGTCTTCAACAATTGGTTTCTCAGTATCCTCCTGGTAGTCAAAGGCAGTGATGATATCGTCAATCTCGCTTTCAGCAAAACCTGTAAGATCAATTCCCTCACTTTGTTCTGATAACTCTTTTAATAAAGCTCCCAGTTTCTCTTCATCCCACTTGCCGGAAATCTTATTAAGAGCCACGTTAAGAGCTTTCTCTTTTTCTAAGGGTAAATCTACAATGGAGACCTCTATTTCTTCCAGAAAGCCCAAACTCTTGGCTACTGTGACACGTTGATGGCCGCCGACTAAGTTACCAGTTTGAATGTTAAAAATTGGCGGATCGACAAAGCCGAATTCTTCAATAGATTTCTTAAGTTTGTCATACTCCTCCATGCCTGGCTTAAGCTCCACTCGCGGGTTATAGTCAGCTGGCGTTAATTCATTCAATTTCATTTTTTTAAATTTCATGAGCTTCACCTCTAACCAGTCTTACTATGTCGAAGTTCCCCCAAGTAGCTTCATCCAAGAATTGAGCTACTCCAAGTCCCTTTGCCCTTAATGCTAAACTAGTATCTGTGAATGCAATTGATTTCCCGTACTCTTTTAAATCAACTACAATTCCTTGAAAGACTCCCGCCGGCAATCCGCAGAAATCTGACTCTACAATAACTGATACAATATCTCCTTGTTTCAAATCATTTTCCATAACTTCCTCCACAAAAAAAAGGACCATAATAGGTCCCGTTAGTATTCAACTCTACTCAATAAAACTACTTCTTCTTCCATTCGATCTGTAAAACTATCAAAACTTTCTTTGAAGAAATTCCACTCATCAATATGCTGGATGGTGAAGTCAGCAACAATGTCTAGGTGATCTCTACCCAAGATATGCTGCCTTAACTCATTCAAATCCAAACCATTCAACAACTTATCACTCATTTTCATTCTCCTTACTCATCTTTCGTTGTAAGTATATTAACTCTGGATGGCAAATTTTTCTGGTACGTTCGATAAGATTATTGTGTGGTTCTCATGTCAAAAAAAGACAGCAATTAAGCTGTCTTATCCCACGTGATTCAATTGACAAAAGGAGCTGTTCCTCCCTTTCAAGTTTTAGATTTTGTGAGTATCTTTTTTAGAACGCTATCAGGGCTGACTCCTAATCATTTGATAATATCATATTAACTCATTTTTCGTCGACGATGGGTCGACAATTAGTCGATCAACCGTCGCCTTATAGTCGACTTTCAATCATCTATGGGTACCAAAGGCTTAGTTTCGCTATTTTGGACAAGTAGTCCTATTGCATGGCAAAACTGGATGAAAGCGATTCTGGACTCTTCAATTACTACATCTCTGCTAAAGAAAAGTCGGTTACTTATGTCCGTGACAGACATTCCATTTAAATATCTCATCATGAACATATTTCGTCGTCGGTCAGTTATATCCGGCTTCTTGGGATGAGAAATGGCATAATAGCCTGTGATAAATATACTATGGAGTTCTCTATACTCTGGCAGAAACTCTTCTCGTTCAATTAAGAATCTTTCCGCATCCCCGCTGAACTCTTTAGTGGTTGATGAAGGAATCTGGCTGAACGATTGAGTCATTTTAGGAACTCTTGAATGACCAACTTTCTCTCTTGCTGATTCATACTGAGTGATAAAGATATCAAAATTTTTCTCTGTTAATTTCATATCTACATCAGCACCCGTTGGTACTTGGTACTTACTAACATCAAAAAGCGCCATACGCTCGATTCCTCCTATGATATAATGAATTGTCGGAAACATTAATCAAGTCGGAGGAATCCGGCTTTTTTACTTTTTCTTAGCGGTCCCATTTTTTTCAGCCTTTTGCTTCAAGCGCCGCTTCTTTTTCTTTATCTTCGATTTAGTCTTTCCCATTAATTTATCCTCCCTGTTTATTCTGAAACATTGTATTCATATAGGTAGCTGATAGAAATAGCATTTCTTCTCTTGAAAAACCATTTTTGAGTAATGAATCTTTTAGCATTCCCAAGCTATTGCCCAAATCTTCCAAGGCTTGTAAATATTTACTCTTTTCGCTAATTGCTTCCAAAATGTCGTGTAGATCTTGATCATTCATGAAATACCTCCTTTCAAGCCGACGTTAGTGGACTAATTGAATATCAATAAGCCGCTTCAGAACTTCCCACTCGTCTTTCGTCATCACTATGTCGTGTTGAGTATTTTCCGGTTCTCTAACTGTCTGAATGCAGACCACTTCTTTCTTTGCTTCAAAATACAAGACATCTTCGCCGCCAATGTGCTTACTGACGAAACGCACATTATCAGCTACAAACCCTTCTTTTTTACTCATAGCTGTACCTCCTAGGGTGACATTTTCTTTTTGTATTTCAATTTCGGTTCTCATTGCTTCATCTCCATTCATTCGGTAGGCCTTAAACCGTACAACAATTTGACTGTAATCAACATTTCGCCAGGAGTACCCATATGATCAAACCATTCCCTTACTTCGGCTGAAATCGGCATCCAATCGCCACTAGCTCCTAACTGAAATTGTTTTTTACACTCTTCCTCGTCATAAGCTAGAATGGCACTTAAGCAGCCGTAAAATGACATGCCTTCTTCTGAATACTTACCAAAATACTCGACTCTCTCATTAATGAAATCAGGTAAATCGTATTTAGGTGGTTGAATCTTTCCATCTATAATTTCAAAGCCATGAACGGCATTGTGTGCTTCAATCATTGTATTCATTTGTTTTCCTCCAAACCTTTATTTACTACAAGCTACTGTTCGGAATATTTTAATTAGTGTCCTCTTAGGGATTTCAATGAACCATTACGAACACACGTAGTTTGTTAGTGTAATACCAATAATTTCTTTGCCTTGATTTTTTTAAATATCTTTCAATAATCTGCTATAATCACTTTGAGGAGTGATTAAACGATGGATTGGGAACCTATATTTGATATTCTTGACAAAATTAACGCTGTAACCGGCTTGGTATCCTTCATTATTTCTGGCGTTACCTTGTTTTTCTCAATTAGGATTAAGAACAATGTCGAGAATGCTAGAGATGAACAAACTCTTACTTTCCGCAAGCCTAAGATAATTGGAGACTTGCAAGGATACTCGATTTATATTGATAAAAACAATGTCGAACTCATTAACAAACATGCACTTAAAAGTTTTCTTATCGAACTTGAAGAAACATACCCATTTTTAAAAAGAAAAAAGAAAAAAGTGTTCAAGAGCTTGTACGAATCTTTAGAAAAAGATGATTGGTACTCTATAAAACGTGGTATCTCAAACTTGATAGCATACATTGAAAGGATATGACATCATGAATAAGAAAATGATTATTGAAAAATTGATAAACGAAACTGCTTCAAAAGACTACACGTGGCAACCCTATTTAAACAACGAATATGAGTTTAAACATACCTTTTTTGAAAATTCTCAGCATTTCATGCCAACACTGTCTTATGTCCTAAATGCTTCACAAGGCATTTTCTTTCTTGCTTCTTTTCGCGCCATGGTTATGCCCGATGGAATTGCCGAAGAAATCGCACTTTTGTTCTTCAAATCTGGTAACGAAAACCTTGAAGAAAGAATTGATGATAATTCTCCAGATTTATATGCCTTAAGGAAACTTATTGAGTTGAACAACGAAAATATTTACCCGAATCTTAATTCTCCTGTATCCTCTGGAGATTTAGATAATCCTAGTGATGCTCTTTCAGATTTCTTGAAGTGATATCTTACTCCTCAGCGTTCAACGTAATGGTTGAACGCTTTTTATTTTTCTTGATGGTTCGCTCAGTCTTTACTAAATTTATTAAAACAATTGTATTTATTAGCATTATTAATAGATTCATACTTTTTTCTCCTTTCAAGCGTCGGTTAGTGGACTAGCAATATATCCAATCTTGCTTTCCCTTCGGTCGCTCTTCAGCAGTATATTTTACAAATACATAAACACCCTCGATCCGTCCTTGATACCACTGGACTTGGCTGTCTTGTATACTGAAGCCCTTGTTCAGATACTCAGAAATAATTGACTGAAGTTCTTTGGCTGATGCTTCATTCAATATTTCTACTTTTACCTCACTCATTCCGCCTCATTCCCTTTCATTCCTTATATCATCGATCTTGCCGCCAACAATGGCTGTGTAAACAATGAAACTCACTATGAAAATTAGTACAACGATAAAAAGTTTCATTCCGCCACCTCCACTGGTTCGACTGTGCCGCCTGTGATACTTGCTATCCGATCAGCTTCACTCTTTGCATCAAATTTCATAATTCCATCTTTTTCATGAGGCGATATCAAACAACCTCTACCATGAAATTCAATAAAATAGCCATTGCCTACTTTCACTCGGTACTTAGATTCAACATCATAGCCATACTGAAAAGCGTTAATGAATCGGTATGGATTCTCAAAGGACCATTCTAGAATTTGTTCTTTAGGCCAAGATGAACAAATATGGAACAATCCATGATAGGCATCCACGCCACTTTGTTCTTCTTTATTACAGAAATCCAAGAATTCCTTCATGTAAGGCGGTACTTTTACTTTCCCTGGTTCAGTCAAATCACCAACCATTTTTTCAACTTCTCCAAAAAACTTATACATTAGAGTCTGAAGATAATCCGCTCGATCATCATCGCTGACATCCGTAAAATCAAGTTTTCTTATCATTTTTCTATTGGATTCAATCCAGTTAAGTAATCCCTGTTTATTCATTCAATCATTCCTTTCCTTCAAATGCTGAGTTAGTGGACGTAATTATGCTCGTTTTAAGCTACTTCTATATTGTATAATTTCCTTATCAGTGCAAGACTGCTGAAAAATACGATAAGGAGGGGATTAATATGGATGTAGCTACTTTGAAAGATTTTATTCTCAAAACAATGGAGAAACTCGAAACTAATAAACTTAACTCAGTCTCAGCTCCAGAATTCTTTTCAAATTTTACTGATGACGATTATGATTTGTTCATTTCATTAAAAGGGCAATGGAGTAAGGAACTTAGAATCATAACAAAACCAGGATGTAGAACACTCAACAAAATAGCAATAAAAAAAAGAGTCTAAGTTATTTGCACCTCAATCAAATTTTTTGGTTGAGGTTTTCCATTAGACTGGTGGTTAATAGCATCATTTGTCCATAAAGATTCTGACTACATCGTCAATGTCCTCACCATATACTTCATAGTCAAAGCCAGAGTCCAAAACTTCAAATATTGCTGAAGTTTTGCACGACAGATTTTTCTTGTCTAGTTCTGACCACATCTGTTCAATGTCCTCTAGAAAATGTTGTTGTTCCACGCTCAGTTCATTTCCCTTTTTTTCAAAGCCATCAACATGATAGGTGTAAATCGTATCGATCCCATTTTGATCTTGAGAAAGCTTAACGCAAGAACATTCGCCTTTTAGCTCTCCATTTACATAAATAGGTGTTTTATTAATCATTCAACTTTCTCCTTACTATCCTTGTTTAACTAACTGGTAGTTTTTCGACTCTTATAGAGTATTGACACCCATTATCTTCCCAAGAAGCAGATGCACCGTTCTCATAGGTTACAGTCACTTCAAGGCCTCTTGCTCTTGCTGCTTCATAATCAGAATTGAATTGGCTCATTGCCTTTTTTTCCGAGCTATACAAATCTGGATAAGCTAAATCATCATTAGGCGTTGTATCATAGGCCCAAACATGTTTCATTGGTTTACTCCTTTCTTTCGGTCATTACTGGAACTACGCTGACCCCATTTGTAAGCCAAAGTATACTTTTTCAATCCCATCATAATCATCAATTCTATATTCGAAGTTATCAGGTATTTCCACTACTTTTAGGTTCGAGTATTTTCCACTCGCCAAAGCTCCAAGCGTTTCTACTGCTTTAACTAACTCGGGCTCAGTTCTCTTTTTATCGTCATAACTATAGTCCAAGTCCTTCTCATCATACTTATCATCACTTGAATAATATTGTTCAGAAGTAACAGTGTAACTATCTACCTCCGGATCTATTTGAAAATAACTAACATGTTCCATCAATCCAATTGGCTCAAAATCACCCTTCATTCGTGAATAGGTATAAATAGTCTCACCATCAGAATCATAGTTAATTTTACAAACATAAGGAAAAACAGTGATTCCTTTTAACTCAAAAATCTTCATCATAGCTGCATGAGATAGCCCAAAACCGCCATAACATTTATTCAGTACAATTTTCATACAATTACCTCCAGTCCATACTTTCTTCCTTGATCAAACTAAGCGTAGTTTTGCGCTCAGTCCTAATACAAGGTATTCAATACACGTATTTGGCATGTTTTGCCTTCAGGTCATTCTTACTTGAGTCAATATAAAGCAAAGTAGTTTCGGCACTAGCGTGGCCTAGAAAATCTCGAACGTCATTTAACATCATCCCTTTATTACTGGCATCAGTTGCGGATGTTCGGCGATATTTATGTGGATAGGCTTCCTCTACACCTGCAGCTTTAGCGATTTTCTTAATCATCTTTTGGATACCACTTGTTGACATTTGTGATCCAATGCCAGCACCTCCGCAAATAATAGGTCCAGCAGTGTGAGGAAATTCTTGTAAATATGCATCAATATAGATTTTAGTTTTTGTGTTCACGAAAACCAAACGCTCTTTGTTTCCTTTCCCCACTACGGCAATTTCGCCAGCGTTTCGGTCATAGTTCTCCATCATAAGAGTGACTAATTCAGAAACCCGACAAGCCGTGCTGAACAATAACTCAAGTACCATTTTCTGTTTAGAACCAGTGCAGGCTTCTCTCATGAGTTCCAACTCTGTTTGCGTGTACGCCTTCTTTAGCCGCTGCTCGACTTTTATATTTTCGATTTTTCGACCTGGATCACTATCGAGATAGTCTTCTTCAAAAAGCCATTTGAAAAATCTTTTGATAACTCCCAATTCGTGATTCAGGGTTGAGTTTGCTAGTTGATCCACCAAAGTTCTGTGAGCAAGATACGTTCGAATATCGTGAGTTGAGATTTCCTTGAACTGTTTGTGTATGAATCGATTAAACTTGTCAATATTGTACATATAGAGTTCGATTGATCTGTCGGATAATCCGCGCAGTTTTAGGCTAACGAAAAAAGCTTTGTATGCTGCTATGTCTGAAGTTTCATCGTAGATGATGACCTCGTTCTTAGCTTCCTCCAACTGTAATTTTGATAGGTTGAAGGTCATATTTATCTTTAGCTTTCTCAATTGATCGCCGTTAAATTCCGACTCCAGGTCTGATACAACTTTATTAATAAATTTTTCTTTAATGTCTATTTCTTTTGTTCCTCCTGCGCTAAAGCTAAAATTTGCTTACGTTCAATTGTTTCCTTGTTCTTTAAATCGTACCTTCGTTTTATTTGATCAAAATGCATGTTAATTACTGGCCGATCGTGATCGTAAATAGTCAGCTCTTTATTGGCAAACATTGTAGGGTTTCTCAAAACGAAAAGATAAAGTTTTGTGATCCAGTTATAATGCCGAACAACCTCTGGCTCCTCGTTAACTCGGCTGACGTGCCAGCGATATTTACCCATCATTCAGTTCCTTTCGCTAAAAATCATTGTTATGTTTATCCTACAAATCTTTTAGAAGTTGACCTAAAGTAAAGCGAATAGTTCATATCGAGCTACTAATCGCCTTCTGATCCAACAGTAAATATTGCCGGGTTAACTACTCCTTTGCCTCCATAGCTATACTTGCCATTGTGCCAATCTTTTAATGCATCACCGTGAGCCCAACAATGCGATAGAGTATTTACAGCACAACCATACATAAAACCCGTAATACCTTCTTTATCGGCTTCATATTGAGTCTTGTCAGCAGCAACAGCTACACTTAAACCATTTGCAATCTTTTCTTCCATCAAACTTGCCCATCTTTCGCAATACTTAACAACACCGTTGCCGTATGGATCTTGATTATTGGTTACAAATGTTTGCCACCCTTTTTCTGCTTCATCATTTTTAAACTTCATTGATGACCCTCTTTTCTATTTTTGGAAATTAATCTTTTTCTTATCCAGCAAGTGCAAGTAAAGAATCCCTATGTCAATTACTTTTTGATTCATGATTTCCGCTACCTGTGAAGGTTTGAGCCCCAAGGAAAAGAGCGAAATTGCACGCTCTATTTCCTCATCAGACCAATCAAACTTTCCATTCATTAAGACAATCAATACGGATCAACTTCTCCGTCAGTGTCATCGCTGGATGTTTCAGTTTCTTTAGTGTTTTCATCTGAATCTGACTTTTCCGTTCCCGGATTTTCGGTTTTTGTTGCTGATTCATCTGAATCGACCACTTTTTCGTCAGAATCGGCATCATCTTCTCTGTCAATATCATCTGAGGAAGAACCGTCAATGTTCATCTCACTACTGTTCTTATTCCAAGTATCTGCAAATGGTGCAAAATGTTGTCGGGCGTTCTCTAGGTTATTCAAAAGTGTATATGAAGACATTTCATAATCAGCAGCGATTTTATCTGCTGTCTCACCGTTGTCCAAACGAATTAAAACATCTCGCGGATTGATAAGAAGTGTTTCTGGATACTGCAGGCTTGTTGCAGTTTTGATGTAAGTGTCAACAACACTTTTATCAACTGGAATCTGTTTGACTACAGTATTTTTCTCTCCATCGCCAAGATCAAGGGCAGTTTGCTCTTCGCGGATTACTTCAACAGTTCCATCAGGATTAGTCCAGTACTTCACGGCATGCTTTCCAGACTCTTTTTCAACCTCAGCCTCATACACATATGTGCCTGGATGAATAATCACGGTAATGTCGTGATCAAACATATTTTGCAAATCTTCGACGTGGCCTTTCAGATCCCGTGCCGATACTTCAAGTAATATTTTCTTAGTTCCCTTCGTAGTTCCCTTATCTCTTAATACTGCTTCAAATTCAATTGACATCTATTTGTCCTCCTCAAATGGTAGTTTGTCGTAAGAAAAAACTTGGAGTTGGAAAGAAAACACGACATAGTCTTCTTTCTGCATGAAATCAGTAAAAACCTCGCTTGCTCCTAGACCCTTTTGTCGTAGAACCAGCGTTTTTACTTCTCTCGATATCTTGTGCCCACTTCTTTTCAAACGTCTCTAACAGCGATTTAGCATGCTTTTCAGTACCAGTCGTATTTGACTGATATTTCACATTCCCTTTTTCGTCTAAAACCTGAACATCCCAATTTCTCATTTTTTTATCCAATACAAGTCTCCTCACTTAAAAAATAATTCTCCAAATGATTACTAGCAGTTTGATTAGTGCCATGAAGATTGTTCCGACTACTGCGAGATAGGCAGCTACCATCAGACACCCGCCAGTCAAATGAAATAAATCTTTCATCATTTCCTCCTAATAGTTAGTGGCATCCCGCCAGTGGTAATTGAAATTGTCGGTAACAAAAGGCTCCTTTTCATTCAAAGGCTTGGTTACCCCCTGTGTGATTACTTTGAAGTCTCTAGTCCTCACCACTACCGCTTCTACGGGGTGACCATATTCGTTAGCGAATAATCGGAAGCGCAACTTGTTTGACTGATCAATCCCGTACATACCGAAGGAATTCTTGACATCAATGACGTGTAGCCAATTCCCTTTATTATCTGAGATGATGAAGTCTGGTGAATAAGCAATGGCGGAAATCTTCCCACCACCAGGTAATTCAGTGAGCTTGGACAATTGAAACCGCGGGTGCACCTCAAAAGGTAAGCCACAATCTCTTACAAAACGCTGATAAAACAATGCTTCTTTTTGCGAATCGAAGGTGTAACCATCGATTTTTACCTTGGATCCTCGTTTATTCATTGCTGTTGGGCTATTTCCCATCAAATCATCCTTTCTGACGCATCCAAGACTGATTCAGTTTAGTTGGAGCTTTCTTAGACTGCATTTTCTTTCGGACCTTCACTGCATCCTTTTGATCAATCAATTCAACTACTCGGCCGCCGCAGGTTTCTGCAACCAGTTCAGCCATTTCCTTATTTTCGTGCTTTTTTGCATGTTTCAAAGATGGCATGCCATTTCCAGATTCATCCAAGTAACACATTTTTTTCACTACATAACTCAAATAGGACTCCTCCTTTTATCAGTTGTTTCTTTGAAGCGAAATGCATTTAAACGATCATCTACAGTTGCACCATTCAGCATTCGAGAATATATTCGCTCACCATACAAGGTATAAATTTGACTTGAGTTTAAATTACTCGTGAATATAGTTGACTTCTCTTGCCGAGATTCAGCTAATGATTGCAATGTCTCCAGCACAAATGTTGTTGGTTCGCTAGGTTTTTCCATCCGGCCTAACTCAGCTCCAAGGTCATCAATCACAACCAAATCCATTTTTTTTAATTCAGACACTAATGTCCGGCGGATCTCACGTCGAATCTCTGCATCATCAATTGCGTTTCGCAGCTGCTCAAGCAGTTCGCGAAAATTAACAATGCCGCAAGTTCTTTGATAACCGGACTTCTCAAGAACTTCCAGCATGATTGCGACAGCCAGATGAGTCTTGCCCGCTCCTGGTGTTCCTGTGAAAATTGCGTGAACGTTCTCTTTATTCAGAATTTTATTCGCCCAGTTTTGAGCTTTGAACTTGGCGTCCTTGGTTTCGTGATCAACGATCTTATAATTGTCAAAATTGCAAGTCCACACGCTTTGATCTGTAACTATCGAATTATTAACCATCTTCAGATAAGCAGCATCACGGACGGCCTTATCAACGATCACCTGTGCTTTTTCAGAATTACGTTGTAGCATTTCTCTGTGACCACAACCAGGAGCAGTGCAGACGGGACCACAACGTTCTGAGCCATCTTGTTTCTTATTTGCCCACTTGAGCATTGAACCTCCACATTTAGGGCACGGACCGGCTTCAACCAATGGACCAAATCTTTTAGTAATTCCCTCTATCAGAAGTCATCCCCCGTTTCTTTCCACTCTCGATCTGAAGAAACTATATTCTTATCAAACTTTATTTTCTTGTCATTAGTCAGGACATCTTCCACAGTCAGAAATCGTTTCTGTTCCCAATCCTTCAAAATCCCGTTTGTGTATCCATAGCTTCGCTTGTTTCGATCAATTGCTATTCCGAGTGCATGGATAATCAAAGCAATTGCATTCTCCTCAGTTGCACCAATTTTGACGAAATCTTCTACCCAATAATCGAAATCTTGTTTAGTTTTTGAAGAGATGGTTCCAAATCCATTTGACTCATAGTAGTGGTAGATTTTTTTCTGAGTGGGGTTTTTGCTCTTTACTCTACTTTCCTTTCCTTTACTTTCCTTTTCTTTCCTTTTCTTTGGGGGTTTTTCGCTATCATTTACTAAGTTAATGTCATCATTAACTCGGTTATTGTTGGCATTAACTAGAAAAATGTTACGATAACTATTTTGGTCCAATAAAAAGTACTCTGAAATGATAGGAATTTTAGCTCTTCTTGCTGTTGCTTCGAGATATCTTGTCTGAATACTGGCTGATGTGAGTACCGAATATTTGTCAAAAAGTGACCGGTTAAACATCTTTATTTCGAAGCAACTTTCTAGTATTGCATCTAGTTGATTTTCATCTATTGGCAAGTCACCCAGGAAAAGAACTTTTTGAATGCTATCGAATTTTGTGAAGTAGCCTTCTTCTCCATAAATAAGGTCCCAAAGTTCGTAGATTACCAACCTTGCAATAACAGAATTTTTAGATTCTACGTACTTAAATTTCGTGTCATATTTTGCTTTCACGTCTTTAGGGTAGTAGTCTAATCCTTGCTTAGTTGGCCTCGCCATTACTATCCCCTCCTACGCTATATAAACAGGAACACCCACAAGCTTTTGAGTATCCTCTTTGAACTTTTTTTCGATGCTGTTTGATTCGGAAAGATGTAGAAGCCAGACTTCCTGCAACCGTTCCGATTTGTTTGTTTGAATAAAAGCTAATGTCTCACTGAAATCGAAGTGACTTTCCAGCAGCCGCGTTTTACGCTTCAGGTCAAAGCCAGATATCATCTTCTCGTTGATCACATCTTTGGAGTAATTGGCCTCAATCATCATATGAGTGACTCTTGGAAATTTATATTTCACATAGTAAGAGTCAGTGATAAACACAAGCCGCTCACCTGCTGTGTTATCAATCACAAATCCAGATGGCTCTTCAGCATCATGTTCTGTTTTGAACGGCGTCACGTACCAGCTGCCGATCTTGATCGTCTCTTTGTACTTCAAGAAGTTGAAGCGATAGTAATCATTGGCTTCTAAATGCAATACTGGATCGGCAGACATCCCTTTGAAAGTTCCCTGCGTGCTGTAAAAATCTACCGATGTCATATCAATCAGTTGCGGCACGTATTTACAGTGATCTCGGTGTTCGTGACTGATGAGGCAGCCGACTACTCGGGAAAAATCAAACCGCATTGCTTGTTGGACTTTCTTGAACTGAATACCGGCTTCAATCATCAGCTGAGAATGGCCGTCGTCGATTAGATAACCATTCCCGTTGCTGCCAGAACCAAAAGATTTAATTTTAAGCATAAGGATCAACATCTTCCGGCTGTTCGTCAGGGATCAGATCTTGTTGCTCAGGATCAATCGGTGGCTCAATTACCTCAGCAGGCTTTGGATCAAAAACTTCGCTATTAGCGTTTTGGTCAATTTCGTCGATGATCTCAGCCTCTTTCCGCTCACCGTCGTCCTGATACTCGTTAGCTGTTGTGTTGTTAATTGCTTCAATAAGCAGGTCGCTGTCATCGCTGGTGTTGACGAATGCTTTCGCCGCTCGATTAATTACCGTACGTTTGGCCATTTCCTGAGGAAAATCATTTTGTACATTTTTTGTTTTTGCTTTGCTCCAAGATTTATCAATCTCTTTTTTTGTCATAGTCGTAAGTACTCGTTCACCATCTGTTTTCTCAATGATGCAATAGGCTCCGATAATTTTATTATCTCGATTAGTAAAAGCTGTCTTATGTTCCTTTAGTGTTTCTCTACCGTTAACAATTTCGATATCGAAGGTATCTCCTTCATAGATCACATTTGCCCAAATATCTTTTACATTGGAAAGTCGTTTGAGAACTGCTTGTGTTCCAAAGTAAGAACGATTCAACTGCAACTTATTACCATAAACGATGAAATAGCATTGTTTTTTTGCAGGACTCAGACCTTGAACAACCATATCGAGTAAAGTATTTGCGATTGATTCCTTTGTACAAACATCAAGAGCTGGTTTTTTATTTCTATCTTGGACTTCCTGCAGTTCAAAGAAAGCACTTTTTAAAGCATTAGCTGATGCATAGCCTGGTGGTAAATGCAGCCCTTCATTTTTCAGCGCAGACAATTTGCCATTAACTTGATCAGTAATATCTTTTTGTAACAAAGCTGGTGTTTGATTTGTCATTAAACTTCATCCTTCCAAAGTAGTCTGTATGGTTCTTTCTGGGCACCAACCATATAGATTGGATGCTTATCAGTCCAATCGGTATGCCCTAGTTCAGACAGCCTCGATTCAACGTCTTCGTAAATTGTTTCTAATGATTCAAAAAGCCCAATAAATACCTTTTCGTGTTTTACCACGACATAAACAAATGCTTTCATTATTCGATCCCTCCAAAATCTCGTTCCAATTCATCCATGATTTCCAACTTACGGCGATCTAGTTCTACTTTTGTGAGTGCGATGATATTTCTTGTTAAATCGGTGTATTTTGTTATTCCGTTCAGCGCAAACGAAGTAGTACATATCCCTGAACCAAATTTAAAACCAAAGAAATAACATGGGTTGTCAGTATCGATATTCTCAAGAGCATATTCAAATTCCTTTTCGGCTTTCTGAATGTCAGTTAATTCAGCGCATAGTCTTTCTAATCGAGTTGATTTTTTTTGTAAGTTTTTAAGCATTTCCATGTCTACACCTCTACTTTTAATTTTTCATCTGCTGTTACTTGTAGTTCGATCATCTGTGATTGAATCGGAATCAGCGTATTGACTGACTCAGCATTATCAATAAATAGTGGCATGGTGATACCAAGCTCACTGGAAAGCGTGTTAACGATATCCAGTGAGCAGTTGATGCGTGCCCCGTTGTTCAAGCCGCCGCTATACTCGATCCCGTTATATGTCGCCTCACACATTTCCTTGATGCCCTCGTTTTTTTGAATGTCGAACAATTTCCATTTGACGATCTCAAACTTGGCATTAATTGACTCCTCGATTCGTTCAACTTTCTTGCGAGTGAACTCTTCTAAAAGCCAGAGGTCCTTCTCAATTTGCTGGTTCTGTTCTTTGAACGACTTATCCATGTATTTCAGCTCAGACAAGCGCTTGTCATACGATTCGGCCGTTTCAAACTTCTGCATGTCTTTTTGCAAGCCGGCTAAAATTGATTTGTCGGATTCGATGTCAGCTTCCAGTTTTTCCGCTTCCGAGTTGGAATCTTTCTGCTGGGCCTTCTCCATTTCAACTTCCAACTGCGTATTCTCTGCGATGATGTCTTTATAAACCTGAGACTCCTCAAATTTGCCTTGCTTGTTCTTTTCGTAGATCAGATCGTTATTGATTTTATCGAGCTGAGATTCTGCTGCCTTAAACGCTGTTCGCTTTTCGCTGAGATTCGTCTGAAGCTCTTTGATCTCGACCTCAAGCTTATCTGCGTCCTCCCTAGTCGCTTTTCCTACAGCTACATTTTTTTCTAACTTTTCGGATCGCTGCTGTTTAAATTCTGACTTGATTTTCTCAACGTCCTCGACTGGTAAGTTTTGACCACACGTCGGGCAAACAGTCTGGTCATCGTCGAACGTTTCAGCCTTGATACTCTTGTATTTTTCAAGGTGCTTATTGAGGAACTCCTTTTTCTCCTTTAATGCTTCCTGCTGCCGGAACTCTTCACTTTCTAGCTTAGAAATTTCAGTGCGCAACAAGCTAACAGTTTCATGCTGCTTGTTGAAGTCTTCCTGCAATGAAGACGTTGCAGCAAAGACGGTCGTTTGAAACTTTGTTTTTTCATCAATAAGTTTTGCTCGTAGATCCGCTTGCTTCTGTGTTAAATCGTTCAGCTCCTTATTGACATTGCCGGCCTTAGTGTCAACTAACCACGATTCTTTCTCTTTGATTAGGAGGGTCATTTCATCGATGTTTTTTTCTAAGCTCTCTTTGCTATCTGGTAGAACTAGTTGAGCCTTCAAATCAGTGACTTCTTGAATCCTTGCAGGCATCCCTTCGATGCTTTTTTTGACTTCTTTTTTTTGTCCAGCAAGGATTTTCTTCATTTCGTCAATGGTGTGATTTTTTAAGACTAGCGGTAATTCTTTCAGTGTTGGATCACTGGCGATGATTTCCTCGTCAGTCAAACCGGTCATTCCGATTAATACTTCACGACGATCTTTCCAGTTAAGAGACATAAAGAAAGAAGAATTGGAGAGCATTTGCAAGGTAGCTTCTCCACCCAAACCATCGATATGATCTTTCCACTCTTTTTCTTTAACTGGAACCGTGTCAATGAAATACTTGGTTGTATCACTACCTCTCTTTTTTTCTAGGTCGCCTTTCTTTGTTGTCCAGCGTTCTTGTTGCACCCTTTTAAATACGAGTGGTTCACCATTGATTGACAGTTCAGCCTCAACGGTCGGCTCTAACCCCAGCAGCTCGTTGTTGTTTTTATCCAGCGGCTTGGGATTGATTTTTGCTCCGGCGGAATCCTTGCCAAACAGGAGCCATTGCAGCCCGTCGGCTAACGTCGTTTTCCCAGCTCCATTGCGTCCTGAGACAACAGCACCTGAGCCATTTAGGTCTAACTCGAAGCTTTCGATTCCTTTGAAATTCTTATAGACGATTTTGTTAATCAGAATTTTAGTCATCAGTCGTACCTCCAAATATTGATTTTAGAAACACTTCAAGCTCATCATCATCTTCAATTGGAGGCCGTCTTTTTGTTTTGAAAACATTTTTAGCAGCTTTGCAAACTGGACAAGAACAACTACTAGATTCCATCATCTCTTCTAAAGCATCATTTATGGAGAAAATTCCGAGAATTAGCGTCGCGCCTCTTCCGGCTAAAACTGTCTGTTCAATCACTCCTGGTTTTACAGCTGCTAGTGCTAACGACACGCCTTCTTGGGTGCATAAATCTCTTAATTCCTCAATTTTGTTTGAAATATTTTCATCCATGTTCTATACTCCTTTTAGACAAATCATTTTTTTCTTGCTTGCTTCGGTTGCCGCCGATGCAGGCTTTTTTAACAAACATTCATGTAGCTCCAGTTTTATCACCTCCCAAAAATCATCAACGCAATCATACTTATGATTAGAACACCGTTTAACATTAGACTCATGTAACACACTGCCTGGACTCGTCTAATGCGGAAGCGAGGACTATTCGCTAATGCGGCAAGACACATTTTATTCACTTAATCACTCCCTTTATTACTAGATACACTCCAATAGAAACAATGATAACTAGGAGAAAAGACACCATAATCAATATTCTCCGCAAATGATCTTTGTAATGAGCATTTATACCGATTGAGACTAAAGCTGCGATCCATACCATGAAGGCAAAGACATACTCAGGCATTAGTTTTTCACCATAATCTTTTTAGCTCCTTGATTAATGCATCGTATTAAAGTTTTACCGTGTGTAATTGGTTCGTTATTCTCATAAATAGCGATACCTCCAGTGATCAGTTGTACAATTATTTTCATAGCTGGACTCCTTTCTCTGTTATAATCTCTTTATCAGCGGCTGGTTCGCTGAAATGACTTAAGGTGGTGAAAATATATTGACTAAAATTTATGCCAATTTGATTGGTACTTGGTGTTGCTTGAATGATGATGAAAATTGTTATATTGGAGAAAATAGGGTCTCACCTAGTCAATGGTGGGAAGAGTCAGCAATAATCCATAGTCCTCAAAATAGAGAAACGTATGATTCCTTTTACCAACTCGACTATGTTCACATTCATTACAAATCAGTAGACTATCGAATAAATCCAATTTTTATTCAAGTAGTTATTAAGTAAAATCACGCCGACAATTATCTTCTATTTTCTTAATATCATCATTTGTAAGTTGCACCTTATGCTGTTGACGAGAATAGAAAATATTTGCTTTTTGAATGAGCATCTCGAACTGCATACTTGTTAAGCCTTCTAACAATTCTGTAAACTGTTCTATTTTTCTTTCAGGTATTTTCATTGCATCCCAACCTCTCTTGATTTACTAGACTCAATATTCTTAGAATCTAATAACATTTGAAGAACAAATGCACTTTCTTCTATCGGAAGGGTAATTTTAGAAATATCCTCAATGCGGTTTCCTTTTGCATCGTAATTTACTACTTCCATTACTTCCCCTCCACTACTTCGTTATTTTTCAAACTATCGCTAAAAGCGATAGAGTCGCCAAAAAAAATTTCATCTAGCGGGTATTTGTAAATCGCAGCAAAATCAAACATAAACCTTGCAGGCATATCCGAAGAATCTTTTTCCCATCTCATCACTGTTTCTTTAGTAACTCCTAATTCTTGAGCGACCTCGGTTTGAGTCATTCGCATACGATTTCTCAGAGCTCTAAGAGTCATCAAATGTAATTGTTGTTCAGGCATATTGTGGTGACCTCCTTTCGATTTGATAATCTAATCTTATATCGCTATTAGCGATAAGTCAACACTAAAAGCGATAAAGAACGCACCTCAAGACGTTTTTTTATCGCTTTAAGCTATGCAAAAGTAACCTTAGATGATATACTCGTTTTATGAAATTTAAATAAGAAGGAGTTTTTGAAGATGGTTGATGATTTGAAGGACATTTTCGGGGAAAATTTGCGAAGGTTGCGAACATTAAAAAACATTAGCACTACTGAATTGGCTCATGAGATTCAGGTATCGCAATCAACAATTTCTGACTGGGAGAATGCTAAAAAAATGCCCCGTAGTGGATCTATTCAAAAAATTGCTGATTTCTTCGGAGTACAAAAGACTGATCTATTGATTGATAAGACTGCTCAAACTAAACTTAATGTTTATAACATGGTCGAAGAAGACAATGCTCCTTATCATGCCCTCAATAAAAAGTTAAAGCTCGTAAAAATTCCAATTTTGGGAGCTATAAGTTGTGGGGAGCCTATCTTAGCGGAACAGAATTTCGATGGCTATAGAGAGGAAATAGCAGAAACACTTCCTTCACCTGCTGATAATCTTTTTTATCTCAGGGCTAAGGGGGATTCTATGTCTCCGCGTATTCCAGAAGGCAGCTATGTGATGATTCAAAAGCAGCCGAATGTAGAAGATGGTGAGGTTGCAGCAGTCATAGTAAATGGTGACGAGGAAGCTACCTTAAAAAGAGTGAAAAGGCAGAATGGTATCGTGATGTTAATTGCTGACAATACAAAATATTCACCTATCTTAATTACTCCTGATGTGCCAGCGAGGATCATAGGAAAAGCAGTGAAAGTGAGTTATGATTTATAGAACAAAAAACGCATCCGTCCCGGTCGCCAAACTAAGAAGGATGCATCGAAATTTTGAAACCTAGGGTATAGGCTTCTTTTCTGTACCCTATTTTAACATAAAAAATAGGAGGAATTGCCATGAAAGCAGCAATTTATGTTAGAGTATCCACGATGGAACAGGCAGAGGAAGGTTATTCAATCGATGAACAGATCGACAAACTGAAAAAGTATTGTGAGATTAAAGAATGGACAATCGCAAAAGTATACAAAGATGGAGGGTTTAGTGGATCAAATATCGAACGTCCTGCTTTATTGAACATGATAGACGATGCTAAACAAAGAAAATTTGATACTGTGATAGTTTACCGACTTGATCGATTGTCTCGTTCTCAAAAAGATACTTTATATCTAATTGAAGATGTCTTCAGTAAATATGGCGTAACTTTCGTTAGTTTAAGTGAAAACTTTGATACTAATACAGCTTTTGGTAAGGCAATAGTTGGAATATTAGCTGTCTTTGCACAATTGGAACGGGAACAGATTCGAGAAAGGTTGATGATGGGAAAAGTAGGACGAGCGAAATCAGGGAAAGCGATGGCTTGGTCCAATTTTCCATACGGTTATACACTTCCAAAAGGAGGGAAACGGGAAAAATACGAAATTGTAGAAATACAAGCTGAAATTGTTAGAAGAATTTATAGAGATTACTTAAACGGGAAAGGTATCACTCAAATAAAAGATGAATTGAACGCTGAGGGACACATTGGAAAAGAGAAACCTTGGACTATCCATGTTGTCCGACGAATCTTAGACTACCCAGTTTACGCGGGATACAATAGATACCGAGGAGAAGTTTATGAAGGGCAGCACGAGGCAATTATTTCTAAAGATATATTCGAACGAACACAGAAGGAAATGGAAAAGCGACAGAAAAAAGCTTATTCTCTTTTTAACAATCCACGTCCTTTTCAAGCAAAATATTTACTTTCTGGTTTACTTAAATGTGGTATATGTGGTATGCGTTTTGAACTGATTCAGTATAAACCGAGACCGGACGGAAGTAGAATACGATACTATAAATGTTACTCTCAATCCTCGTCCAAACACTGCACCACCATGAAAAAAAATCCAGACGGATGTACTGCTCCGAAATACTATTTGCCTGAGATTGAAGAATACATTTTGAATGAAGTAGAGAAACTTCGGCTTAATCCCGATATCGCAACCTCTTTCGTTGACGATTCAAGTGATATCGATGTTAGCTCTTTAGAGAACAGAATAAATGAACTTAATTCACAACTTAAAAAATTGGTTTCTCTTTACGTTGATGAAGACTTTCCAAGGGACATAATTGAATCTAAAAAGGAGAAGATCATATCTGAGAAAAATGCGATTACTAAAAAGATTCGTGAAGAAAGCGATAAAAAGCCGGATAAAAACGTGAATGAAATAATTGATGAGTTAGGAAAAATAAGGTTAAGTGTTTTCGATTTGGATTATGAGGAACAAAAAAAATTAGTAAGAAAACTAATCCAACGAATTACGTTATTCCCTGATCGAATAGATATTCATTGGACTTTTACACTTTAGATATTTTGACAATATTAGGTAACAGGCATTGTTAATCCAATAACGCCTACCTTTAAATCGGTAGTACTATCGCCATCAAAATCTAATTCCTTAATCGTTGTACTGCCGACAAAATTGCTGCCATCAGCCTTCTTATAAGTGTTCGCTGACAAAATCGGGAAGCTTGCTTCCGACTTAATTTTTTCAATTAGAGGCAAGCCAAAGTTGAACTCGTGATTTCCTAAGACCATTGCATCGTATTTCATGTAATTCATGGCCTTAATCATCGGATGTGCTTTGTCTTTGTAGCCTTCCTTGGTGTTATAAAGATCATCCGTCAAAATCGTTCCTTGAACCATGTCCCCATTATCAATCAGAACTGTTCCGTTTTGATTTTGGCTGCGAGCGGCTTGAACAGCACTGCTGACTTGAGCCAAGCCAACCGGGGTTTCTTTCTTGTCCTCATAAGAATAGTTCCACAGCTGTCCATGAACGTCACTGGTACCTAAAATGGTTATTTTTTTAGTTCCTGTATCATCAGCTGCTGCTTTGGGTGCGGTCTTTTTTTCATCCGCAGCAGTGGTAGTCTCTGTTGTAGCTTTTGCTGTTTGACTTGCTTTCGTTTCACTAGTAGAGCTGGTTGCCGTTTCCTCTATTTGAGACGAAGCCTGCGAAGACATTTCTTCCGCTAAGCCCAACACTGGTGCTGCTGTTCCCATCAACAACCCCATCACTAAGGTAATATGCCACACCTTCATAAACCGCTTCCATTTTTGTTCTTTCATCTTTTTCCTCCTTTAAAGAAATGTACTTTCAGTTTATCAGTTGATGAGGAACAGCACTAGTTTTTTTGTTGATTTTCTTAGCAAAAACTCATTTTTATGCTTTGATTTAACTTCAAGAAACTAACTCACTTACCTTAAAATCATTTCTTAACGTTAAATTGAACATTATTCCAATTCAAAAGAAAGTATTCATTAAGAAAAGGTTCTTTTGGGATTAGATTTAGCTACAGGCAGGCCTATTAATTATTGGCTTCTTCGAATAATGGCCTCTGCGTTTTTTTATTCAGCAGATTTTGAACATAATAAAAAGCCTTGAGAAACCCATTTCTGAGTTTCTCAAGACTTCTATTTATCTCTGGTATCGAAAATGATTGTCACCGGACCATCATTAACCAGTGCCACATCCATGTCGCCGCCAAATTCGCCAGTTTCTACAATCAACCCTTGCTGACGCAACCCCTCATTGAAATATTCATAAAGAGGAATCGCCGTTTCTGGTCGAGCCGCCTTAATAAAGCTAGGGCGGTTGCCTTTTTTCGTATCAGCATACAGGGTGAATTGAGAAACACTCAAAATACTGCCTGCTACGTCTTGAATATTCTGATTCATTTTTCCTTCTGCATCTTCAAAAACCCGCAGTAAAGGAATCTTTCGAATTAAATAATCTGCATCCTCTTGGGTATCCTCTTCATGAATGCCTAATAGAATCATAAAACCTTTGTCGATCTTACCGATTATTTGTTCGTCAATGGCAACTGACGCCTGACTTACTCGTTGAATTACTGCTCGCATCAGGGGCCTCCTTATCCTTTTGTACGTTTCACACTATATACATCGGGAACTGTTTTAATTTTATCTACTATAGAATAGAGATGATTCAAGTTTTGAATCTTAATGGTTAAGCGGATCATTGCCATCTTGTCCTTTGAAGGCTTGGCTTCGACGCTAACCAGCTGCTTAGTCATCCCGCTGACAATATTCAATACATCGTTTAATAAGCCATCTCGATTGAAGCCATAAATTTCCAAATCCGCATTGTAGTCCTGCTTGATGTTGGACGTATCTTCCCATTCAACCTCAATCAAACGTTCTTGAATATCCTTTTGCTTCGTAATGTTTGGACAATCCGAACGGTGAATCGAAATCCCGCGGCCTTTGGTAATGTAGCCAACAATATCATCACCAGGTACGGGATTACAGCAATGACTGATGCGAATCAGCAGATTATCGATTCCTTGAATCACAATGCCGCCTTCATGACGAACCTTGATTCTTTCTGGTTCTTTCTTCGGTGGATGATTCACCAGCTCATCAACAGCTTCTTGCTTCTTCTGCTTCATTTGTTCTCGCCGTTCTTTTTCCGTTAAACGGTTAGAGAAGGTCAAGGCACTGAGTTCACCAAAACCAATCGACGCATACAAGTCGTCTTCACTGTGGAAATTGAACTTGTCCATCGCCTTTTGCAGCTTATCCTTGGTTAACACTTCTTTAGGAACAAAGCCCATATCGTTCAGACACTTGATTACTGCTTCGTGGCCTTTAGTAATATTTTCTTCCCGGTCCTGAGTTTTAAAGAAACGCTTGATCTTGTTGCGGGCTTTACTGGTTTTCACCATGCTTAGCCAGTCACGACTAGGACCAAAGGAATTCGGTGAGGTCATGATTTCTATAATGTCGCCGTTTTTCAGCTTGTAATCTAGCTGTACCATCTTGCCGTTTACTTTAGCACCGGTTGTTTTATTTCCGATATCGGTATGGATACTAAAGGCAAAGTCCAATGGTCCTGAACCTTTTGGCAGCTCCGTTACATCACCTTTAGGGGTAAAAACGTACACTTTGTCGCTGAAAATGTCACCTTTAACACTTTCCATAAATTCGGAAGCATCATAGCTTTCATCCTGCAGCTCCAAAATTTCCCGGAACCAGTCCAGCTGCTTGCTGTCGGTGTTTTCATCCAGCTTATCGGTCTTGCCTTCTTTATAAGCCCAGTGAGCCGCGACCCCGAACTCAGCAATTTGGTGCATTTCGTGGGTTCGAATTTGGACTTCGACCGGGTTGCCGCTGGGACCAATAATTGTAGTATGCAAAGACTGATACATATTGGCCTTAGGCATCGCAATGTAATCCTTGAAACGACCTGGCATGGGCTTCCATTTGGTATGAATGGCACCTAATACGGCGTAACAATCCTTGATAGAATCAACAATTACGCGAATCGCCAGCAGGTCATAAATTTCATCAAACTGCTTCTTTTGATCTCGCATCTTGCGATAGATCGAATAAATATGCTTCGGACGGCCATAAATTTCGCCTTCAATTTCTAATTCTAAGGTTGCCTCTTTGATTTCTTCAACGGTTTCTTTAACGTAGCTTTCCCGTTCTTCCCGTTTGCTTTGCATCAAATGGACGATCCGGTAGTATTGCTTTGGATTCAAATAGCGCAGTGCAGTATCTTCCAGCTCCCACTTGATCCGACTCATCCCTAAACGATCTGCCAATGGTGCATAGATTTCCAAGGTTTCGCGAGCAATTCGTCGTTGCTTGTCATCTCGCAGGTAACGTAACGTGCGCATATTATGCAATCTATCCGCCAGCTTCACCATGATAACCCGCAAATCCTGAGCCATTGCCAGCAGCATCTTCCGGTGATTTTCTGCTAATTGCTCTTCGTGGGATTTGTATTTAATCTTCCCTAATTTGGTCACACCGTCTACTAAAGAAGCGACGTCTGAACCAAATTCTTCTTTTAAATCATCTAAGGTAACCTCGGTATCCTCCACCACATCATGCAAAAAGCCTGTTGCCACAGTATGAGGATCCATATGTAAATCCGCTAGAATTCCGGCTACTTGAATCGGATGAATAATGTACGGTTCTCCAGATTTTCTGATTTGTTTTTTATGAGCTTCAAAGGCATATTCATAGGCCTTTTTGACAAATGCCACATGCTCATCGCTCATATAGCCTGCGACCAGCTCAATCACGTCTGGCCCAGTTAATTCTACATCTTTTGCCACTAGACATCCTCCTTAAACGGGACGTATTTTTTCTACGTGTCTGGCGTTATATGAATCCCATTAAAGAAACTGATTTCCTTTGTCGATGGTTCTGGCAAAGGCCACTTTTTGTGCTGAGAATCTTTAATGTGATTCATATAGTTATTTTCAAATAATTGTTTTCATTATACAGACTTGTCTCAGTCATTTCAATCAATCGTTAAGTAAATCGTAATAAAAACCTACCGCACTCATCACGTACAACGGCGCGGTTTCAGTGCGTAAAATTCTAGGTCCCAGCCCGCAAAGTTTTGCGCCAGCTTGTTGGAAGGTTTCTACCTCTCTCGGTGAAAAACCACCCTCTGGACCAAAAATTACTAAAAGCTTGCTGCCGGGCGTTAATTTTTGCAAAGCCTGCACTAGCTGCGCCTGTTCTCCCTGCTTGGCCGATTCTTCATAGGCAATTAACACTGCATCATAGTCCTTGAATGCTGAAACCAGCTCTTTTCCACTGGCTAAAAAGGCCAATTGCGGTAAAAATTGGCGATGGGACTGCTCTGCGGCTTCTTGAATGATTTTGTTTAAACGCTGCTGTTTCTTTTGCAGCTTTTTGTTGTCCCATTTGACTACCGAGGTAACCGCCGGGAAAGCCAAAAATCTATGGGCGCCCAATTCAGTGGCTTTTTGGGCAATCAGCTCCAGCTTTTCGCCTTTTGGTAATCCACTGGCCAAAGTAACCTCAATCGGCAATTCCCGGGAAAAGGTTTCTTTTTCGATTTCCTTTAGCTGAACGCTGTCAGCATCAATCCCAGTGATCTCCGCCTTAACCGATGTTTGATCCTTGAATACTAAGAAAACCTGATCGCCAGCGGTCATTCGCATCACCCGCAGCATATGATGGTGGGGTTCGCCAGTTAGTTGAATGTTTGGTTGATAAGCTTCATCAATAAAATAGCGCTGCATGTTACTCTTCCTCTGGTTTCTTCAAAATCATCGCATACCAATCTTTTTGTTGGAAAATCCGATCCACTTCAAAGCCTTGGCTGTAAATTTCTTCTAAAATCATATCTTTCTTATCCTCAATGATTCCTGAAATAATAAAGGTTCCATCACTTTTCAGCAAGCGCCACGCATCGGGAATCATCAATTTGATAATATCCGCTAAAATGTTGGCAACAATAATATCGGCTGAATGTTCCACACCCTTCAGCAAATCGTTGGCCGCTACCTTGATATTTTCCGTGCCAGCATTCATGTCCACATTTTCTTGCGCAGAACGTACTGCTACTTCATCTAGGTCATAAGCGTAAATTTCTTTAGCGCCCATCAATGAGCAGGCAATACTTAACACGCCTGATCCAGTCCCGACGTCCAAGACCGTTTCGCCGCCGCGAACCACCGTCTCCAGCGCCTGCAAAGTTAGGTTAGTCGTTGGGTGAGTCCCCGTTCCAAAGGCCATGCCCGGATCAAGGGTAATAATCTTTTCCTCGGAGGATGCTGCTTCGTAGGATTCCCAGCTTGGTACAATCGTTAGGTAACGAGTCACACGCACTGGGTGATAGTATTTCTTCCAGGCAGTTGCCCAATCGCTTTCCTCTACTTCGCTGACTGTAATTTCATTTTTACCAATCGCTAAGCCAAACTCTGGCAATAGATTAATCCGATCCTTAATGAAGGGCATGATTTCTGGCAAAAAGATCGTTTCCGGAAAATAAGCACTGACGGCAGCACCTTCTTCTAAGTTCGTAAAGGTATCACGATCCAGCAACTCCCCGTATTGATCCTCCTTGTAATTGACGATATCCAAGGCATCTTCAATCGCTACGCCGCTTGCCCCTGCTTCCATTAAAATGTTGGACACAGCTTCTACTGCTTCACTGGCTGTTGTGACTTTTACTTCATTCCACTTCATGTTCAGTCTCCTTGTTTTTTAGTATTTAGGATAAGGCAGGTATACATCGTCGCTGCCCTTAATATGTCTACGAAAGGCTTCATCGGACCAGGTTAATTCAAAAACGGCCTCTTCACTGTCATCCGCTAAAAAGTCCAGCAAATCACTTTGACCTTCTTCCATAACTTCTCTTAAATAATCAACAACCGCAGTCAATTCAGCCTTTTTCATGCCTTTTTTTCCTTCATAAGGAATTACTGCCAAATAGTCCTCTGGATCAACCTTGGATTTTTCAGGATCGACCAAAATTACAGCATCCTCAAACTCAATAATTTCTTCCTCAGAAGCAACCCCATCGACATCGTCTAATTCCAGCTGCTGCTTGTTCTCAGCATATAAACGGAAAGCCACCTCAAAGGTTCGATTGCGAGTATCCCAATCCAAATTTAATTCATAATCAGGAATTTTCTTACCTAAGTAAGTATCTAAATAGCTGATAATTGTTTCTTTTGCCATGTTTACGTCTCCATTCGTTCTTGATTTATTTATGTGCTAACGCCAGCCATGATCCTTTGTGATCTGGCTTTTTCGTTGTTTAGATAGATAAGGATTGCCTTTGACAGTAAAACGCAGCGGTAAATCCGTCCAGATCCCCTTATTAGGAATACCAATTCGCGGCAAGCGTTCCACCTCGCGCGGATAACGACGCTTTTCTGGAACCAAATGCAGGGTGCTGCTAAAAATTGATTCTCCGTACAGCTCTCGGCCAATCCCCATGGCCTGCACCAATTTCCCTGGTCCATCACTAATAGTTGCTCCGGTTTGTCCGCCGCGGTTTTGACTCATGAGTGCTAGACCTTCCACCGGTTCAATTCCCCGAATCATGACTCCCTGAGGCATCCCCTTCGGTTGAGTGATCATATTCAAAATTAAATGCGTGTGCATTGTATAGAGATAAATCGTTCCCGGCTCTTGATACATCGCCCGGACTCTTGGGGTATCCCGCATGCCGTAGCTGTGAGCCGCCTCATCATCAGGACCTAGATAAGCTTCGCAATCGACAATATAGCCGCCTAATTTCCCCTGCGGTGTCTCATGCTCTACGTACATGCCCAGTAAAAATTCAGCCACTTCTTCTGTTGTATGTGTGTTAAAAAAATCGATTGTTTTCTTCATCTAATTCACCTCTTCCATCATACACAATAATAAGCCTAGATACCACGTTCACCCTTTCAGATTCCTATAATTTATCAGAAAAAAATGGTATAATAGAACATACATTCCCAATCCAGGAGCAATCCTGAATTGATTCTTAAAAAAGGAGGGAAAACATGCAGCAACCATTAGCTTATCGCATGCGCCCCCGCAACCTAGACGAAGTCGTCGGCCAGCAGCAGCTGGTGGGACCAGGAAAAATTATTCGCCGCATGGTGGAAGCGCGAATGCTTTCCTCCATGATTCTATATGGACCGCCGGGTACTGGAAAGACCAGTATTGCCAGTGCGATTGCCGGCTCCACCAATTATGCCTTTCGCATGCTGAATGCCGCAACCGATACGAAAAAGGATTTGCAGATTGTCGCTGAAGAAGCCAAAATGAGCGGCACCGTCATTCTACTATTAGATGAAGTCCATCGTTTAGATAAAACCAAGCAGGATTTTTTACTGCCTCATTTAGAAAGCGGCCGCATTATTATGATCGGGGCTACCACCGAAAATCCTTACATTACTATCAACCCGGCAATTCGCAGCCGGACGCAAATTTTTGAAGTAAAGCCTTTGTCAGAGGAAGACATTCAACTGGCCGTCAACTCTGCTTTAAAGGATGATGAACGTGGACTAGGCTCTTACCCAGTAGAATTAGATGAAGAAGCCTTGCGCTTTTTATCCCAGGCTACCAACGGGGATTTACGAAGTGCCTTGAACGGCTTAGAATTGGCTACCAAATCAACACCGGAAAACGACGAGGGCCAAATCCATTTAACCTTGCCGATTATTGAAGAATGTGTGCAGCGCAAAGCTCTGACGCATGACAAGGATGGCGATGCTCACTATGATGTGATTTCTGCCTTTCAAAAATCAGTTCGCGGAAGCGATGTAGATGCGGCCTTACATTATTTAGGGCGATTAGTCGAAGCGGGTGACTTGCCGATTATTTGCCGCCGCTTGATGGTGATGGGGTATGAAGATATTGGCTTGGCTAATCCGCCTGCAGCTGCTCGAACAGTTCAGGCAGTTCAAGCGGCAGAAAAGCTGGGCTTTCCGGAAGCCCGGATTCCGTTAGCCAATGCAGTCGTTGATCTCTGCTTATCGCCGAAATCCAACTCCGCCTACGTAGCGCTGGATGCCGCGATTACTGATATCCGAGCAGGTAAAGCCGGCGATGTTCCTGATCACTTGCGGGACAGTCATTACAAGGGTGCCAAAGACTTAGGTCGAGGAATTGACTATCAATACCCTCACAGCTTCGAGAATGCTTGGGTGGACCAGCAGTATTTGCCAGACAAGCTGAAAAATGCACATTATTACGAGCCTAAAGCCACCGGCAAATACGAACAAGCCCTAGGTCAGCAATACCAGCGAATTCAAGAATGGAAAAAGAAAAAATAGAACAATTACTTTGACAATTCTATTAGTTATCGACTACAATAAGAGCATAAAGAAGGACGTATTGAAAAACATGTAGAATTTAATTTCTTGATTCGTTTGATTGCGTCTTACGAATGACTATGCTATGATTGAGTTGAAAATTCTGTGATGTGCGCGTTGCCCATTTCAGTGTTGACCGAACATTTTTATTGATATATTGGGATCTGTCTTGTGTCAAAGCTGGTAACAAGCCTTATCATTTGGTAGTTCGAGGCTTAGACCATGGAACCCACCTGCTTGAATTTGCGGGATCAATACTATCGGGTAAATAACGGCATCGACGGAGTTTTCCATTCTTTTGGATGAAAGCAATTTGCATATGCAAATTGCTTTTTATTGTATTTAGGAGGAAAAAATGATGATTCGTTTGCTGATGGTAGCGATGGCGATTTTGTTACTGATTTGCAGCTATTATTTAATTCAAAAATCCGACGGCCTGCTGATGCTCTTGTCAAAAAAAGAGGCCAACAAACAGTTTTTGCGTCACTATGGACTTCTTTACGCTGCTTTAGGAATTATTGGTTTTTTTATTGCTATTATTGATCACTCCACTCCTTCCATGATTTATCTAATTGTGGTCATTTTATTTGCCGCTGTCTTCAGTATTCAGCTGGCTCAAAAAACGAAATCATCTTAAGGATAGGATTTTACGCGAAAATGTTTTAAAATATAAGTAGAAAAGGAGCTGAGGAAAATGGAACAACAATATACAAAAATTATGACCGCTGTCGATGGCTCATCTGAAGCAGAGCTTGCCTTCAAAAAAGCTGTCAATGTTGCCAAAAGAAATAATGCGGAGCTTTTACTGGCTCATGTCATTGACACCCGCGCTTTCCAAACGGTTTCTTCCTTTGACAATGTTTTAGCAGAACAAGCAACTGAAATGGCGAAACAAACCTTAAACGATTATGAGAAATATGCCAAGAATGCTGGCTGTGAAAAGGTTTCTAAAGTAATCGAGTATGGTGCACCAAAATTAATGATCGCAACTCAAATTCCCGAGGAAAATGATATTGATTTGATTATGCTGGGTGCTACCGGGCTGAATGCTGTGGAACGTTTGTTTATCGGTTCAGTTTCTGAATATGTTATCCGCAACGCCAGCTGTGATGTCTTAATTGTACGTACGGACCTAAATAATCAGCTGCCTGATGATGATAAGGATTAAAAAAGTAAGCTCTTGAACCTGTAAAAGTTCAAGAGCTTTTTTTAGAGCAATAACTGTGCGGTTAACGTATCAGTAATCAAGGTATTGATGATTTTCCCTGATAAAGCCGCTTTAATTGCCGCTGCTTTATTGGCTCCGCCAGCTACCCCAATTCGAGTGGGAATCTGGCGGATTTTTTCAGTAGGCAAGGTGATTACCCGATCATTCCAGGAACAGTCCACTTCTTTTCCTTGGTCATCAAAAAAGATGTAGGACACATCGCCAGTGATATTTTTGGCCTCAATAAAGAGATCGGTATTTTCAAACTCCAGATACGTCTGGCTCATTTCCTTGTAAATGGGGGCATTGCCAATCCCCATCAGTGCGACCTGCGCCGTTTCCGCCGTCTCAAAGACCTTCTTGATAAAGCTTTGCTGCATTAGGACTTCCTTGGCTTCCTTCGTATCCATTAACACCGGTGCATGCAGCTGCAAATATTTCCCGCCGCTATGACGAGCAAACAATTCAGCGATAATATTGGCTTGAATATCCATATGATTTTTGCCTAAACCACCTGATAAAGGAACAAACGTTAAGTTGGTCATAGGATAAGTATACGGATAATTATTGGCAATTTCGTGAACCGTTGTCCCCGCTGTTACTGCGATGGTTGTGTTGGATTTCATTTCCCGCAGTAGATATTCCAGCGTGGTTTTGGCTAAATTGCTTTTCAAAACAATTGTGTCCTTGGATTCACAGCAAACCACATCCTTCAGCTGATATTTCTTTTTGACCTCTTCCTCCAGCAGCTTTTGGGTGGTTTTTAGGGAGTCATGAACAATTACCTCTACTAGACCCAATCGTTTGGCTTTGGATAAGTACTTGGAAATCTGCGAACGGCTCATGTTGAACTGCTTAGAAACCTCTTCCTGAGAAGCATTGCGGTAGTGGTACATTTTGGCAATCTCTACCAGTAAAGTTAATTCATTTTCAGACACCATCAGCCGTTCCCCCTTTACTTATTCAGTCAAAATGACAATCTGTTCTCCTGCCGAGATACGTGGAATCTCAGGCTCCTTAACTAATACCGCACCGGGCAATACCTCTGCTTGCTCCTCAGTTGGAAACTGCAGCGTGATATGTCCCAGCTGAGCAAAATTCTGATTAGCTACATTGCCGACTTCTACAATATGCAGCTCCTTTTGGCCAAAAATTATCCGGCCGTTTTCTACCAGCATTGTGTCTGTGTCTTGAATTGGATCATCAAACTGATGCACAATACAAACATCCTTTAACTCGTCAGGAGCCGTCTCATTAAACAAAATCAGCATGGGATAATCCTCAAAGTAAGCCATCTCTCCCACTGATAAAACAGTTGAACGAATCATACGCTGCCTCCCTTGAAGATGCGCATGGCCTGCAGCACATCAGCCTTGGTTGCTGCTTGAGCTCTTTTAGTTATTGTATCATAGAACATTGGCTCATTTGCAGGCGTTTCCTGAACAAAACGGCGGATTTCTTCGCCGCCAGCCTGATTCATGTAGGTATAATAATTGATTTTGCAGATGCCGTTTTGGATCGCCTGATGGTAGTCGGCCGCTGAAACGCCAGAACCGCCGTGCATCACAAAAGGAATATCAATTGCTTGCTTAATTTTGGTAATCCGGTCTAGATCCAGCCGCGGCTCCTTCACGTAAATACCGTGAACTGTACCAAAGGCAATCGCTAAGCAATCCACCCCCGTCCGTTCCACAAATTCCTTCGCCGCCTGCGGATCTGTATAAATATCGGCCAGTTGAGCTTCATCCTCCGTAATGGTTAAGCAATCACCTTCGCTATTGCCAACTTCAGAAGAAAAAATGCTGCCTAATTCAGCCTCAACCGTCACGCCTGCCGCATGAGCAATTTTGACAATTTCTTGAGTTTCGCGGACATTGGTTTCAAAATCCTTTCCAGAAGCATCATACATGACGGAAGTAAAACCTAAGCGAATGGCTTGAACACAACGTTCAAAGGTAGCGCCGTGGTCCAAATGAACTGCCACGGGTACTTTGGCTTTTTTGGCATGCTCCAGCATCAGTGGTCCGATTTCTTCCAAGGCAATGATGCCATCATGACTTTGCGCGTGCTGGATAATCACTGGCGTTTGGCATTCTTCTGCTGCGCTGATGACTGCTCGCAGACTTTCAAAGGTGGTAGTATTAAAGGCTCCGATCGCATATTTCTTTTGCTTTGCTTCTGCTAATAATCCACTAAGATTTTCAAGCATGCATTTTCCCTCCTGTTTCTGTCAGCACGATGTCTACTTCAAAATGCGCCAGCAAAATGTCCTCGGCTTCCTTGTTCCAGCAGCCAGCATGATTCTCGCAGGCTTCATGAAGCTTTTGGAAAAGCGGCTCTGTTTGGCCTAATTGCTGGAAGTCTTCAATAGCGGTTAACGGCAGGTCAATTTGAGTATAGATCAATTTTTTACCACCAGGGATACTAGGCAGCTGCAGGGTCGTTTCGACTGCTGCTTCTAATCCTCCAATATGCGTGATCATAATTGCTGGATCAATTTTTTTGCGGGAGCTTAAATCAATCGCTTCATGCATATCGGTCATGGTACTGCCGGTGAAGCCGATCATGTGGGTGTATTTATAGTGAAGGTTATACATATTCAAATTGGCAGATAATTCCTTGTCTACTGGTCCGGCAAAGAAATTCAAACAGCCGTCTTTACCTAAAATCTGATCAGCTTGTTCAATCAACACCTGAATCGGCGCATAAACAAAAACATCATCATACCCAGCCTGGTCCGTCAGCTGCAATAACTCTGCTACTACATCCTCAACCTCCGCAGGGTTTAAGTAGACCAGCTTCTTGTTTAAAGCCTCTGCCTTTTCAGGAGGCAGAACTCGTTTCGCTCGAGCAATTCGTTCCGCTGAAGCATCCACTGCCACAATCAGCTGTGGACCATCCTCCAATTGAATCGCATAATCAATTGCCTCTAAGCCCATCGGTCCACAAGCACCCAGAATGGCTAAGTTTCCGCCCTTTTTAACGCCCATATCGAAGTCATGATTCAAGCTGTTGGTATGGAAATTACGATTAAAGCCAGCAATCACACAGGAAACTGGTTCGGATAAGGAGGCACTGAAAAACGCATCGCCTTCATAAGGAATCAAACAATCTAGTTCAATTACTTCCTTTGGCACAATCGCATAGGTGCAGTCTCCACCAAAATAAGGATAGGAATAACCTGGAGTAATCATGGATCCTTTGTAATTCAACGATGGCTGAATAGTAAATTTTTGTCCTTTTTGAAAACGCTCCTGCCATTTGCTGCCTACCTCAACAATTAAGCCAGCAATTTCGTGTCCGATAATAACAGGCTCTTCTGTCAACGAACCCATTACTCGGGCATGAGCTTCTCCTTGTTTGGCCAGCTTATGGGTGGACATACACACGGAATCTGAAATAATCTTGACTAAAATCTCATCTTCTTTAAGTCCAGGTAATTCGAACTCGTCAACTCGTAAATCGTTAACTCCATGAAGTCGAACGGCTTTTGTTTTCATATCATTTCCTCCTAAATCTTAATAAGTACACGTTTATCCTAGAGCCGTTAAAAACAATTGTCAACGTTATCGAATAACTTTGAACAATTGTTCCTTTGTGAATTTTGTACAGCTGATAAATAGAATTTCTCAGAAAATTTGTTCAAATGCTCTAGATAGCATTGCTATTGTCAGCGTTTTCAATTAGATTTTAAGTACGAACACCACTTTGTTAAACGAACAAGATAGAAAGGGGATTTGATGGTTCATGGGGTTCTATTTATTATTTTTAGTTATTTTAATTCTCCAAATGCTGCTAGTAGTCAGACAGTCAAAGCACATCACGCAAGAATATCTGGCGGTGAAGCGTCAGGTGAATGGACAGGCTCAAGTGGGTATGGGAACCTTTCGTTCACTACGAAGTCTTAAGAAAGGACGCATCATTATTTTGGCAGCAGCTGATGATCAGGTTGTCGATTTTCGTGAACTGTCTGGTCGTACCGTCTTCAGCAAATTCAAACAATCAAAAGCATTGATTGGGCTGACAATTGAGGAGCTGTTGAACCAAAGCACTGCCGAACAGCAAAAGGCAATCAACCTCGCCTTAAGCAACTTTTCGAGTCAAGAACAGAAACAGGAGGGAATCAAATGGATTTAGCAGTAAAATTAGCAGAAGGCTTCACTGGAATTTTCCAAGCTGGCGGCGAAAACTTAATGGGGTTAGTCACCGGGATTTTACCTACTTTATTAGTACTTTTAACCTTTGTTAACGCCTTAATCGCTATTATCGGTGAGGATCGCGTGACGCACTTCTCACAAAAGATGACGAAGTTTCGGATTTTACGCTACACACTGTTGCCAGTCATGTCACTTTTCTTTTTAACTAATCCAATGTGTTACACGATGGGGCGCTTTTTAGATGAGAAAGAAAAGCCAGCGTTTATTGATGCTTGTTTCTCCTTTGCTCATCCGATTACCGGGATTTTCCCTCACGGCAATGCCGGGGAACTGTTTGTCTGGACCGGAATTTCTTCAGGCATAACTGCTTTAGGCTATTCAGTTTCGCCGTTAGCCATTCGCTATTTCTTGGCAGGAATTATCATCATTTTTATCCGCGGCATGGTTACTGAATTCTTAACACGTATGATTATGGCTAAAAGTGAAACGAAAAAGGAAGTGGTATAAATGGGAAAAGTGGTTAGAATTACCAAAGGAAGCAACGGCTGGGGTACCTTTTTAGAAGTAACTCCTACTGAAGAGAAAAAATATGTTGTCTCAATCACTGGCGGCGGTATTCATCCGGTAGCACAAAAAATTGCTGATCTACTAGAAGTCCCTGCTCGCGATGGATTCAAAGAAAAAATTGCGCCCGAGGAAATGATTATTGCGGTAGTGGATTGCGGTGGAACCTTGCGCTGCGGTGTTTATCCGAAAATGGGGGTTAAAACCATTGACCTGCACCCTATCTCACCTTCTGGACCGTTGGCTAAGTTTATTAATGAATCCAACTTCATTTCAGGGATCACTGAAGAGAATATTGTTTTGTTGGAGGATGGAGCCCAGACAGCTCCTGAGTTGACTCAAACCGTTAGTGAAGAACCAAAAGCTGCTAAACCAGTTGTGGAAGCTGTAGCTGCCGAACCACAGAAAAGCAGCTCACCAATGGATCTGATTACCAATTTAGGAAAAGCTATCGGGAAAATCGTGAACATCTTTTACCAAGGCGGACGTGAGTCAATCGACATTGTATTAAAAAATATTCTGCCGTTTATGACCTTTATTAGTATCATGGTAGGGATTATCAACTATACTGGTATCGGCAATGTTCTAGCAACTGCGGTAAAACCATTGGCTGGTAACTTGGCTGGTTTAGTCATCTTATCCATTATTTGCGCGTTGCCGGTTCTTTCACCAATTCTAGGCCCAGGTGCCGTTATCGCTCAAGTTGTCGGAGTATTAATCGGGGTGGAAATCGGTAAAGGAACCATCCCAGCCTCCTATGCTCTGCCCGCTTTATTCGCCATTAACTCTCAGGTCGGCTGTGACTTCGCTCCAGTTGCCTTGACCTTGGCTGAGGCCGATGAGCTAACCGTTGAATCCGGCGTACCTGCAATGCTCTTCTCGCGCTTAATTACCGGACCAATTGCCGTAGTCGTTGGTTGGCTTTTGAGCTTTGGCTTGTACTAAACAAGACTTTCTTTACATTTGAAAAAAGGACAGAAGCCGTGTACATCTGTACATCACCTTCTGTCCTTTTTGTCATTCAATGTTCCATTGGTAGCCGTCTTCTACTAGTAAATACTCACAATCGTATTTCTGACACATGGCTAAATGATAAGCATTATCCGCTAAAACAGCAGCCTTCGTCAATCCAGAATCATCCAATCGCTGTTCAATAGCATTAGCATACTGTTTTATGGCATCAAAATGCTGCTCAATATACGCTTCACTCAGAATCAAACAATAAAACCTTATCTCAGCTAAATACTCTTCAGCAAAATCCTTTTTCCAATCAAAGGGAATGTACAAGCCTTCCACGATTAGATGCTGCTGATTTTCGATTGCCGTTTTAATCATTTCTCGCGCAATCGGCCAAAGATACTCCTTCAACTCCTGATCATCCTCTGGTGTCAGTTCCGTCTGTCCACTGCGGATCAAGCCCATCTTCAATAAATCCAGTGACAAATAGGGATACTGGTATTTTTCCATTAATTGTTGGGCCAAAAGCGTTTTTCCCGTATGAGAAGCTCCAGTAATTAAAATAATCATCGCTTTCCTCCCTAGATCAAACTGCCAACCATTAAACCAAGAAAGCTGCACAGCAATCCTAAGCCATAGGAACCGATCAAATAGCGATAAAACATCGGCCGATCATTTTTCCACAGAACCAACACTTCAAAGTTAAAGGTGGAAAAAGTAGTATAGCCCCCCATCACTCCAGTCCCTAAAAAAAGATACCAGGAGGATGACAAATGCATGCCGAAAAAGATACCCAGTAAAAAACTGCCGGTTAAATTGATAAAGAAGGTAGAGCGAGGCAGCCGCTTTGTCTGCGGCTCAAAATAATTATTTAAGGTAAAGCGCAGCATCGCTCCAACAGCTGCGCCACTGCCAACTAATAACGTATTGATCATAGCTCTGCCGCCCCTCCTTTACGATAAATCGCTTCGCCTATATAGGTCATGGCAATCCCGCCAATAAAGGACAGTACTAAATACAAGAAAGCTAAGCCCCAGCGGCCAGCCTGTATTAGCTGCATCGTATCTAAAGCAAAAGAAGAAAAGGTGGTTAAGGCACCACAGAATCCAACGCCCAAGCCTAAAATCAGGCGACCGGAAACATCCATATCATCTAAAATATGCTTCACCAGCCAGCTAAATATGAAGCAACCAATCAAATTAGCCACTAAAGTTCCCAGCGGAAAACCGTCTACCTTGGGCAAAATAAGTCCAATCCAATACCGCAGTGAGCCCCCAAAAAAGGCAAACGCCGCAATCACTAAATAATCCAACATCGCTCGTTCATCTCCATAATAAAGTCTTTTTCACTATAAGCCTTGCATCAAAATTATGCAAATGAAGCAAACAAAATCCTCTAGGCCTTACTTTAGTTAATCAGAAGCGCTTGTTATCCTTACTTTTACTACCTGAAATTTTCTCATTTTATAGGATATCCTAAAACCTATAAAATCAAGGTTTTGTCTGTTCTCTTAAACCACATTCTCATAAAATACCGCAAAGTCAAATTTTTTTCTCCCCCGCTACTTTGCAAAGCTATTTTTGCGAAGCTTGCTTTTATAGCATTCTCTATTCACAGGTGTGCAAAGTAGCAGGGGGATTTGCAAAGTAGCATTTTTGCATTCTTTTTGTTATTCTTCTATGCTTTAGTCATCCAGGGAAGCAACTAGTGGGAAAGGCGCAGAAGTGCTGATTTCTTTTAGCCGGCAAAAAAGAAATCTATGCTAGATTTCTCGTTATTTTAAAGTGAAAAAACTAGGAAAGCAACATTTTCCCCAAACAGAAGCGATTACTTTTTCACAAGTTAAAAACCTTTAATATAGCATTTACGAGAATATTATTTCACAATAACAGGCAATTTTTAGGCTATTTTTCAAAAAAAATTTTATATCACTTATAGGGCACCAAAAAGACCCGAAAAAAATCAAAACCCTATTAAAACGGGATTTCTAAAAATTCAAGCTGGTCTATAACTACCCAAAGTGGCCTATAACTTCACTTTACATTTTTTTGTTATTCATTTATCTTCTAAGCATCGGCCGAAGCGAATAAAAAACTCAGCCCCCACCGTCTTGGAGAGGCTGGACACTTTAAATACTACTAAACTGAAAATGGAGGAAATCACTATGACAGAACAACCCTTTACACCTTATCAACTCTTTAATTTAAAGCTTGAAACCTTAGAAACGCGCATTTTAGATCATTATCAGGAAAATCAAGACAGCACGATGACTGTAAAACTGATCCTTGCTTTACGTGTACGCTATCAACTAGGTGCAAAAGAATTTGCCTTAGTACTAAAAGACTTGGTACGTCACTTATTTTTACGGACGAAGGCTACCCGCACCATGAAGCATTTCTTTTTCTACTTCAAGGATTATTTCGAAGCTAGCGAGCTAAACAAACTGAAGCTTAAGCTATTTCCGGTTAGAAATTTTATTGAAAAAGCCAAGACCTTACTTGGTTCACAAATTGCTAAATTTCGCCCAACGGAAGAAGCTATCCCTTGAGAAGAACGGTTGTTGTCCCTGTAGTCGAAAAAAATGAGAGGAGAAAATCGATGATTAGTTTAGTCGGCACCTTCCTGAATAGTGAAGGAAACCAACACACTTTTACGTTCAAAAATCCTGATGCGACTAAATCAGCTGATGAAATCAAAGAATCACTAGGATTGTTAGCCAGCTTGGACCTGTTTGAAAAAGACGGGGTTGGCTTATTCCAAACAGTCGTCAAAGCTAAATACGTAGAGAAAATCGAACGACCTATTTTTGAAGGAACAAAATTATTTGGTGAGCCAATAGCAGCCCAAGAACCAGCTACGGCAATCCAGCTGCCAGAACCAGCTCCCCTGTTTTTCCGCAGCCAATCCCAGAAGGCTCTTAATCAGCATCTGCAGCCTAAGGAGGAGGCGCCAGAAATCCAGACCGAGCTTCCGGCAGCACTAACAATTGAAACTAAGCAAAAATTACCAGCACCAGCAGGCAGTTTTTATACTCGAACCAAAGAAAAGCTCTTTTACCGAATAAATCGTAAAATTAAAGCTAAAGGTCGTGAAGCACCACCTGATCCGTCGTGAGACTAAGCTATCTACGTTCCTTGACAATCGAATGTTGGTTGCTGCTAAAAAAAGCAAAAAAGCGGCCAAAAGAGTCTGATATCACTCTTTTGACCCCTATTTTCTGTTTAAATAATGGTTGCTCCCAAGGTGTTTTTGAAGTGGCCTAATGCCCAGTCATGTCCCACAGGATCAAAGCTGGCAACTGCTTCTTCAGGAACGATCAGCTTGTAGCCTAAATTGTAGGCATCTACTGCAGTATGCAATACACAAATGTCGGTACATACTCCGGTCAAACAAATTTCCGTGATTCCTCTTTCCCGCAAACGGATATCCAGATCTGTTCCGCTAAAGGCAGAATAATGACGTTTGTCGATCCAGTAAACATTCTTCGCTGCTTGATTGGCCTGATAAAAATCAGCCAAGGAACCATACAAAGCACGACCTTCTGTGCCGATGACATTATGAGGTGGGAATAATTTGTTTTCTGGATGGTACTGATCACTTGGATCATGTCCATCAATGGCAAAAACGACAAAATCACCCCGGTCAAAATAGTTTTTGGTTAAGGACACCAATTCTGGTTCAATCGCTTGACCCGCTTCACCAGTGGTTAATTTTCCGTCTGTTGCAACAAAATCATAGGTATAATCAATCGAAAGCAGTGCACGCATAAAAGAGCCTCCTTATTTTAAAATACGGACAAATTCAACAACCATTTCGGCAGAACGTTTGCCGGCTTCATCAATAAATTCATCAAAGCTTTGAGTCGCTTGATGATCAGCAGTGTCGCTAATCGCCCGAACGACTAAGAAAGGAATTTCAAATTGTTGAGCAGTTTGAGCGATAGCCGCCCCTTCCATCTCACAAGCTAAAGCATCGGGGAAGTTAGCTAAGATCGCATTGATTTTTGCTGAACTATCCACAAACGTATCGCCAGTGACAATCAAGCCCTTCTTCACATGATGTGCAGTATTTTCGGCTGCTTTCGTCATGTTGTCGACTAAATAGCGGCTAGCTTCGAAATACAAAGGCATCCCGCCAGGTAATTGGCCTGGTTTATAGCCAAAGCCTGTAGCATCTACGTCAAAGTAGGCTAATTTTTCCGAAATGACTAAATCGCCAACTTGTAGTCCTGTGCCAATTCCGCCAGCGGAACCTGTATTGATGACCATATTAACGCCATATTGTTGAATCAACAGGCTAGTTGTCAAGGATGCAGCGACTTTACCGATTCCTGAACGAACCACAATCACTTCATGCTTGCCAATTGTACCGGAAATAAACAGGGCACCTGCTCGCTCCCAAGATAGCGGAGCTTCCAGCTGCTCACGCAAAATTTTAACTTCTTGATCCATGGCACCAATGATACCAATTTTCATGTGTAATTCCTCCTGCTATTTCGTTATTAAGGTAGATATTTTCTTTGAGAAACACCTAAGACCTCTGCATGTATTCTATATAAAGAACACTGCTAGCATTACAATTACTAATAATACCACAACTATCAAAATAGCTTTATTCAAAAAGGTGCTGCGTTCGCGTTGGCGTTCTTTTTCGCCGCTGCGAGTTTTTTCTAATGGTTTATTCTTCTTTAGTTCTTTGCGATAAACGCTGCTGATTTCTTTTTGCTTTTTCGCATAGGCCTTTTCAGCTTCGGCTTTTTGCTGCTCTGCTAAGCGCTCTTGCGCTTCTTTGCGTTTTCGCAATTCGGTTCGCGTTACCAGAGGCGATTGGCTCATGTCTAATCCTCTCCTTGTTTAATTTGCAGTAATTCCCAATACTGAACGGCGTAGATGGTTTTGGCATCGCAAATTAGTCCGTCGGTAATGGCTTGATGGGCTTCTGCTAAAGTCAGTTCGTAAAGTTCCAATACTTCGTCATCATCTTGGGGACGAGGGTTTTCAACCTTTTCCAACTGCTGTCCCAAGTATATGTAAAGCTTCTCGTTGGAAAAACCAGGGGACAAATACATTTCTGCTACATAGTCCAGCTTTTCAGCCTTGTAGCCAGTTTCTTCTTCTAATTCACGACGCGCAGTTTTTTCTGGATGCTGTCCTTCACCCGGATCGATTTTACCTGCTGGAATTTCTAGGACTACTTTTTCTAAAGGCTTGCGGAATTGTTTCACCATGATTATTTTGTTTTCTTTTGTAATTGGAATAATTCCCACTCCGCCATGATGAAAGACTAATTCCCGTTTGGCTTCGCCGCCCATAGGTAAAGCAACATCATCCAAGACAACCTCAATAATCTTACCTTTAAAAATTTCTTTGCGTTGGATGGTCTTTTCTTCAAAATCTTTATATTCTAACATCTCTTCACCTTTCTTCTTTAAGGATACTTCGTTGGTTTGAATGATACAACGGACTTTGGACTTATTGTATCACAGAAAATTATTATGTTTTTTCTAAATCTAAAAAATCCATCTTTGGTCCGATACTAATTCTATAGAATTTCGTGCTATGATGTCCGTGTAAGGTAATACGTGAAAAATTAATGCATTAGATACCCGCTTTACTTACTAGATTAGGAGGATCATTATGCGAAAGAAAATATTCCCGATAATTGTGATAATCATTGGTGTCATCTGCTTTTTAGAAGGTGATCTTGGCGATTTCATCACATTAGTACTACTTATCACAGGTATTCGTTTGATTTACCGAGGAATTAAAGGTCGAAACGTTCAGAAAAAAGAAGAAATGCCGATACTTAGTCCTGAAAAGGAAGAGTATTACCGGGAAGCTCGTATGACGGACAGTGAAATTGACCTTTTCCGTGAAACCATGAACCAATCTAAAAACCAAATCGTTCGTCTGCAAAACAACATTAAAAACAACGCGAAGTTAAAAGCGATTGATTTGCGCCATGATATGCTGAAGGCTGCCAAGGCTTTGTTTAAGGAATTGGTTAAGGAACCTACCCGTTTACCCGAAGCCAGCCAATTTCTTTACACTCATTTGCCAAACATTTGTGATTTGACCGATAATTATATCGAAATTAACAATCATGAGGTCAAGTCGAAAGAAGTTTATGGTAAACTAGAAGAAAGCGCAAAGATCATTGATCAGATGGCTGCTTTGGTAGTGAAAGATTATCAACAATTCGTTGCCAATGATTTAGAAGACATGGATGTCGAAATCTCCATTGCCAAACAAAACATCGAAAAAGATCCTGATCTGTCAAAACAATTTAGCGAATAAAAAATCTAGCCTAGCTAGATTTTTTTCGAACAGGAGGAACCACGGTGGAACCGGAAAACAAACCAGCAGTAAATGATACCTTAGATGATTTGTTAAGCAACCCTTTTGGTACAGACAGCTTAACACCTGTCCAGCAGCAAGAAATTTCCAGTCTGCAGGAGCAACAGCAGGCCGATCGCTTAGTCGATAAGCTGCCAGAGGAACGCCAAGCCCAAGCTCGCGAACTAGCCAAGAAAATTGATGTAAATGATTCTCAAGCCGTCATCACGTATGGCGCAACTGCCCAAACAAAATTGAGTGAATTTTCTCAATCAATGTTAAACACTGTATCTGCTCAAGACATCGGACCAATTGGAGATTCTTTAAACCAATTGATGTATCGTTTGCAAGAAGCAAACCCTGATGAATTGCGTGTCGGTGAAGGCAACCTTTTCCAACGCGTTTTCGGAAAAGTCAAACAGTCTATTTATGAAATCACCACTAAATACCAAAAAATCGGGGCACAAATTGATAAGATCGCTATGAAGCTGAACACCGAAAAAGATGGTCTATTAAAAGACAATCAAATGTTGGAGCAGCTTTATACGAAAAACAAAGATTATTTTGATGCCTTGAATATTTATATTGCAGCAGCTGAATTGAAGATGGAAGAATTAAAACACGAAACCATTCCTGAAGCCAGCCAAAAGGCGCAAGCCAGCGGCGACCAAATGGATGTCCAAATCGTGAACGACTATACGCAGTTCTTGGATCGTTTAGACAAGCGGACCTATGACTTGAAACTGGCTCGTCAAATTACGATCCAACAAGCACCACAGATTCGTTTGATTCAAAACACCAACCAAGCGTTAGCTGAAAAAATTCAAGCTTCAATCAATACAGCCATTCCTTTATGGAAAAACCAAGTGGCAATCGCTTTGACTTTATTACGTCAAAAAGATGCTTCCATGGCGCAACGTCAAGTATCAGAAACAACTAATGACTTACTGAAGAAAAACTCAGAAATGCTGAAAATTTCTACTATTGAAACCGCCAAAGAAAATGAGCGCGGAATCGTCGATATCGAAACCCTGCAGCAAACCCAAAACGACTTGGTAGAAACCCTTGAAGAAACCCTTCGTATCCAAAAAGAAGGCAAAGAACGTCGCCAAGCCGCTGAGTTGGAAATCAACCACATGGAAAACGAACTGAAAAACAAATTATTGGAATTAACCACTAATAAACCCGAATAACCTTTGAACTAGCAGAAAACACATTCTGCTAGTTTTTTTGCCAGTCCAGCTTTTCTCAGTTTAATCAGGTATAAAAACTAGCCCTTTATACTTCAACCAATTAACGCTTCATGATGTTTAGCTGGATGGTAAGCGTACGAAAATTAAATCATTTTTTTCGTCCTTTGAAAAAAATAATTCCTTACCTGTGAGTTAGCTGCCAGTCCAGCTTTTCGCAATAATAATAGTTCAGAAACTGAAAAAGGAATTTTGTTCCAAATAACCTTTAGAACTGTTTAGCTGGATGGTAAGCGTACGAAAATTAAGTCATTTTTTTCGCCCTTTGAAAAAAATAATTCCTTACCTGTGAGTTAGCTGCCAGTCCAGCTTTTCTCAGTAATATAGTTATAAAAATAATTCTTCATGACTCAACTAATTATCGCTTCGTGATGTTTAGCTGGATGGTAGGCGTGCGAAAATCAAATCATTTTTTCGTTCTTTGAAAAAATGATTCCTTACTTGTGAGTTAGTTGCCAGTTCAACTAGTTGAATCATTGATGCAGAAATGTTCGGATGCTATAATAACTAAAGAAATACCAATAAGAATTTGAATGTAAAAAATTGATGATTGTATTTTCACTTTTTATTTTTTTATGGATGAAAGAACCTCACTCTTAGTTAATCAGTCACCTGCTTAATTAATTCTGTAGGATGCTAAAGTCTTATTTAGCGCTTATAGGAATTGGATCTATCGTTTTGTTTCCTTTTGCTTCTGATCACGTAACTTTTGAAAGTTACTAGTGCCGAAAGAGAGTTGATAATTATGACCATGCAGCTAAATTTAACTCCTGAAGAAGAAAAACTTGCGAAAGAAACTCTCGCAAAGGACGGACAGACGCCCGAAGAAGCATTTATGAGTTTAATCTATCTTAGGTTAGAAAAAGAAATGTCTTCAAAATATCCTGAAATGAAAAATCCAAATGTTCAAACTATACTTGCTGATGTTGATGATGACGGTACGTTGGTGATTCCCGAAGATGCACCAGAGCATATGAAAGATTGGATTCGTCATGGATGAGTTTCAACTATATATCGTAAACTCTAAAATTTTTGGAGACCCTACTCCTAATAAAAGAAGACCTTCTGCTTATATAGGCCTTGTTTCAGAAAAATTTGGTTACGTTCGCTTTCTCGAAGTATATTCTTATAAAGAAAAGTTTGAGAGAGAATACTTTCTCAAGCGAATGTACAAAATTCAAGATAAAAAATCGGCTCAGTTAGATACTAAGTTCGATTCTTACATTGATGTCTCATCTGAGATTATTCTTTCACTCGCTAAAATAAAGAATTTAGCCGAACCAATCCCTCTAGGACGTCTTGCTGAAAAAGATATTCTTGGGTTAATTGAGAAGTATAACCAATACAAAACTTAGCCTGTTTCACCACTCCCACCTAAAAATGGGAGTTTTTTTGTTTTTCTTAGTTTATTTACCTGCAGAAAATATCCCCTAATTTTCCATCTAACCCTCCCTCCTTACTATCCACCTCTTGACTCTCCCCTTGGAGCAGACATTATGCTTGTTTCAACGAGGCGAAGAAATGAGTATTATCACAGTAACTCACTTATCCAAATACTTTGGAAACAAACAAATACTAAAGGACGTTAGTCTGGAGGTTAAGAAAGGAACGGTCCTTGGTCTGCTTGGTCCAAACGGTGCCGGTAAAACGACCTTGATCGAATGCATATTAGGTTTGAAGCAACCAGAAAACGGTGAAGCGTTGATCTTAGGACAATCGGCCAGACAGCATCGAAAAACAGTTTTTGAAAAGGTCGGTGTTCAGCTGCAGGCATCAAATTTTCAAAACAATATCAAGGTAGAGGAGCTTTGTCAGGAAATGTCTGCCCTCTATCATGAGCCGCAGGATTATTTGGACTTATTGAAACAGTTTGATTTGGAAGAATTTCAGAAGCAGCCAGCTGGTAGTTTATCTGGGGGACAAAAACAGCGACTCTCCTTAGTGTTAGCTCTGTTGCCGAAGCCTGAGCTGGTTTTCTTGGATGAATTGACCACTGGATTAGACACTGAAGCGCGTCGGGAGGTTTGGCGCATTCTGCGGAGCTTGAAGAAGCAGGGCTTAACGATCTTCCTGACTACCCACTATTTAGAAGAAGCGGAACAGCTCTGCGATGAGCTGGTCTTTTTGAAGAAGGGACAAATCATTGAACAACAGAATTTGTCACAGCTGCAGCAGCAGAAAAACTACCTGACGTTGGAAGATTACTACTTACAGAAGATGGAGGAAAGTGCATGAGCAAATACTTGACCGTTTTACGAATAGAAGGAAAATTATCGCTGCGAACACCAGATGGGCTCTTCTTTGGTATCGGCATGCCAATGGCGGTCCTGCTGCTTATCAGTATGCTGGCTGGCAACCAGCCGGCAGGCGACGGCGGCTATACTTTTATGCAGAGCAGTTATCCAGCATTGGCTACAGTTGGGATTTGTGCCACAGCTTTTATGGGTCTGCCGCTAACCATCTCCGATTACCGTGATAAAAAGATTCTCAAGCACTTTTTCACTACTCCAACTAGTCCATTCCTGCTTTTGGGTGTACATGTGACTGTTTGCGTGCTGACGGCTCTTGCTTCTGCTTTGGGTGTCACCTTGGTCGCTATGCTAGTGTTGGATTACCGCATGCCAGGTTCATGGCTGGGCTTCATTGGCAGCTACTTTTTAGTGATGCTGGCGATGTACAGTATTGGGATGATGATGGCTAGTTTATGCCAAACAATTAAGCAAGCGAATTTAGTTTGCAATCTGGTGTATTTTCCGATGCTCTTTTTGTCAGGTGCCGTGATTCCTTTTGAAATTTTTCCAGAAGGTATGCAAAAAATCGCTAGTGTTCTGCCGCTGACGCAGGGGATTCGATTGTTGAAGCTGGTTTCCTTGGAAGGAATTTCCAGCCTGCCGCTGTTTGCCCTGCTTTATCTGCTAATCTTCGGAATCCTTGGTATACTAGTATCAGTGAAAACCTTCAGATGGGAGTAAAGAAATGATAGATGAATCGAAAGAAAATCTGTATCGTGTCGGAATTTTTTCCCAAATGAATCAAGTGACCATCAAGGCGCTGCGCCACTATGACGAAAAAGGACTGCTGGTGCCGCGTTATGTTGATCCTGAAAATGGCTATCGCTATTACAGCGCTAGTCAGCTGCCGGACCTGCATCAAATTATGGCTCTGCGAAAAATCGGTTTTTCGCTGGAGGAAATTCGTAAAGTCCAGCAGGGTGTGGGCAAAAACAAGCTGCTGCGAATGAAAAAGAAGCGCATCCTGGAAGAGATAGCCGAACGTACTCGGGAGCTGTCGGTGATTGAAAGCTACCTGTCAGATGAAGAGGAGCTGGTAGAATACGACATTATTGAAAAAGCTTTGCCGGAAATTACCATCGCCTCCATGACCTTAACGATTGATAACTATGGCGAGTTGATTCGTTACATGCCGCAAATGGATCAAGAGCTGGAACGCTTAGGCTGCAGCTATACGAATCCTCAATACTGCTTTAACCGCTATTTGGATGGCGAGTACAAAGAAGAGGATGTCCGAGTAGAAATTTGTGAGGCGGTAACTGCAATGAAATCGGGGGAAACCTTTCTTGAGTTTTCTATCATTCCTAAAGTTGAGAATGCTGTCTGTACATTGCACAAGGGCTCCTATGAACAACTTCCTTTGAGTTATCAAGCAATTCTTTCCTTCATTGATCAAAATGATTACGAGCTTGCTGATCTTCCTCGAGAATCTTATATCGACGGTATGTGGAACAAGGAATCGCCGGAGGAATGGTTAACAGAAATTCAAATTCCGGTTCGTAGAAAATAAAAAACCTGCTGCAAGCCTTCCATTTTGGAACCTTGCAGCAGGTTTTACTTATGCTTTCATATAACCTAGTACCAAGCCACCAGTAATAATCAGCAAACAGCCGATGACTACATAAACCATTTCCTTTTTGGTCTTATACTCACCTAAAAGGAAAATTCCCCCTAATGTAGAAATGATAATTCCCATTTGTGAGAGGGAGAAGCCGATTGCCAAACCAACCGACTGTACCGTCAGCAGCATACAGACATTCCCTAGCCCCCACAATAATCCTGACAGCATATTGCGCCAAACATATTTGTCGAAGCTTGTTTGCTTAAATGCGAAGAGGCTGGCACCTAGAAGCATGCCGACGCTTTGCGGGAAAATTATCGCCAACGGGTCTAACCCCGCCCAAGTAATGATGATGGTATAAGCTCCATAACCGATAGCTGACAGCAGCAACGCCCGCAGCCCCTTGCCAAAATCCAACACCATGTGGTCAGTCTTAACGCCTTCCTCAGTATCCTGTCGAGCAGTTAGATATGCACCGAAAACCAATAAAACTAAAGCAATAAAGCCTAAAATAAAATCTCTTGATTTCGTCCATTCATGGAAAAAGACCGCTCCTGCAATCGTGTTTAAAATCAGCTGAAATCCCGTCGAAAGCGGCAGACCCACAGAAACACCTAATGATTTCATGCCATGAAATTGTTTGTTTTGGCCTACCGACCAGAACACGCCTGATAAAAAGCCGACCAACAAGATTTCCAACTCAAAGGCTGGCCGTACAATCAGAAATGTTACCAAGGCAAATACAAATGCTCCCATGGTCATTCCTAACGTTTGCTGATTGGCATCGCCGCCTAATTTTCCGCTAACCAGGGCAATACTTCCCCAAGCAAACATCGGAACAAGCGCAAATAAAATTGTCATATCTTCTCCTAGTTCATTGTAAATAGTCGTCACCACGGCTGCTTTCTAAGTACACGTTCCCCTTCTATCTCATTTTCTGATAGATCCAAAACGGCCCTAGCATCCGCTATTCCTGTGACAGCTTATCAGAAATCACCAAGGTTTGACAAGTCTATTAGCGACTTTCCTGATAGTAATTCAATCGCGGGAAAAACAGGGTCATAGTCGTGCCTTTGCCCCATTCCGATTCTGCCGTTAGTTCCACCCCTAATTTCTCAGCCAATTTCTTAGCCAAATAAAGACCTAAGCCAGTCGAATGCTGCTCGGCACTGCGGCCATTTTCTCCGGTAAAGCCTTTATCGAAAATCCGGCCCAAATCCTCCGACTGAATGCCGATCCCTGTATCCCTCAGCTGCAAATAGGTCCCTTCATTTTTCTGAGAAATCAGCACTTCGATCTTCCCATTTTCTGGCGTATATTTGATGGCGTTACTCAACAATTGGCGGAAAATAAAAGCAATCCATTTCCCATCAGTCAGTACCTGAACATCCTCTTCCGGCATAACCAGCTGCAAATTTTTCTGAATAAAATAATTGGCTTGGCTGCGAATGACTGGCTGAATGATTTTCTTCAAGGAATATTCCTGAATTAAATAATCATTGATAAACTCATCCAAGCGTGAATAATACAATACCTGCTCCACGTATTCATCAATTTTCTGCACTTCATTTTGCAGCAGGGTGTATTTGTCGTCAGCGATATCATACTCAATTGATTGTAAAATCAATCCCACCGCCGCCAGCGGCACCTTGATCTCATGAATCCAAGAATCCACATAATCCTTTTGGTCCTTTTGATTGCTGATAACCTGCTGCATTAATTGATGATGATCTCGAACTTGCTGGTTGATGTATTCCTGCACCAGCTTTTCCTCTTCGGTATCGGCTTCATCAAGAAACTGCTGTAAAGCGGCCTCTTTTTTATCCAACTGCTGAAACCAATCCTTCTTGCGATAGTAATCAACCACAAAAAACAGCAGCAGAAAAAACAGCTGAAGCAGCAGCAAATACCCGACATTGTCCATAAACCCATGCAAATCCGGTGTCAGCCAAACCATAAATACCATCAAGGCACTTAAAACTACCCAGACTAAAAAAATCGGTAGTTTATCTTTTAAAAAACGTAAAAATGTCATTTGCTGCTCCTTTACGGCACAATATAGCCTTGGCCAACTTTTGTTTGAATGTACTCATGAATGCCCGCCTGTTCAATTTTGCGGCGCAGGCGATTAATATTCACCGTTAGGGTATTGTCATCCACAAAACGTTCGTCATCCCACAATGCACGCAGCAGCTTCTCTCGGCTTAGAATTTTGCCATGCTGCTTCATCAAGATATACAGCAGACGGTATTCGTTTTTACTTAAATCAATCACTTCATCGCCAATTTCCATACTGCTGTTATCCAGATTTAGCGTGATCCCGTTATGGGTCATGGTTTCGCCGCCTTCTGCGTAGTTGTAGGAACGGCGCAGCAACGCATTAATTTTCGCCACTAACACATCCACTTCAAAGGGCTTGGTAATATAATCATCGGCCCCCATATTCATCGCCATAATCTGATCCATATTGGTATTGCGAGAAGAAATAAAGATAATCGGCACCTTGGAAACCTCACGAATTTTTTGACACCAATAATAGCCGTCAAAAACCGGCAGATTAATATCTAGCAGCACCAGCTGAGGTACCTCCCGTTCAAAATCCGCAAACACCTCATTAAAGTCGGTTGATGCAAACACGTCAAACTTCCATTTGGTTAATTCTTCGCCAATTAGCTGACGAATGACTGCTTCATCCTCCACAATCATGATTTTCGCCATTCCTACCGCCACCTTTCTTTCTCTTATACTAACAAACAAATCTTAAAAAAAGAAAAAAGACGTCGGCTAAGACATCTTTTTCGTAAAATCAATAAAGCCTAAATTATCATCAATTGTACCGCCATCACCAGTCAAAGCAAAGGTGCTTAACCGAGGATTTAGCGTAATCCGCATATTTTCCTGCAAATCTTCCTTTGAATAGCCCTTAATCCAAAAATCAACTAAGTTGGTGGGGATGGTTTCATCGTAATCCTCTTTAGGCATCGTGTCGCTGATAATATTAAGCGAGAATTGCGTCTGCATATGAATCATCGCATGCTGCGAATAGGGTCCTACGCCATCTTCAAAGGTTAACAGCACCAATTTGTGTTCATCCAAATGCTGGGCAATTCGTTCTTTTGCTTCTTCACTCAAGGTAATTTTCATCAAAAAAACCTCCTTCTGGCACCATCATCGGCCGAAGGAGGGAAAAATGCAAGCCAAAACGCTTATTGCATTTGTTGATCCAATTTGGTTAAGTTGATTTGCTCGCTTTGAGCCAGCAGCTCACGATAAATTGGCAATTGTTTTTGAATTTGATCTGGCAGATCATTTTCAATCTGCATTACTAATAATGGCTCATGCAGGCTTAGACGCAGCAGCATCCAGCCTTTACCATGAGGGTCAGTAATAGAGAAACGAACCCCTTCATCATTTTCTGGGTTTTCCGCAAAGCCGTCTTTTTCCGGTAGCTGTTGGCGGAAGGTTTCGATCATCTTGCGGCCGGTTTCTTTGTAGTCGTCGCCAGCAATTTCATAGCGAATTTCCAAGGTTTCCACCGGCTGCTCTAATTCAGCCATTAAGTCGGTTAACTTGCGGCCTTCCTGCTGCAGCTTCGGCAGCAGCATCAAAACTTTGGCAATCACATAAGCGCCATCATCCAAGAAATAGTTTTCTTTAAAGGCTGCATGACTGCTGGTTTCAATTGCTAATGGGCAATCAATCCCCTCTTCATTCAACTCAATGGCTTTATTAATGACATTCCGGTAACCAGAAATGTAGCGGTATTGTTTCCCGCCTTTTTCTTCAATGAACCGCTTCAGATGATCTGAGGTTGGTGAATTAGTTACAATGGTACTGCCTGGCTGCTCGGCAAGAACAATCGCTGCCAAGACCGCAATTAAATTGTTGCGGTTGATGATTTGGCCATCTTTAGAAACAATCGCTGAACGGTCCACATCCGTATCAAAAATTACCCCTAAGTCAGCCTGATTATCCAGTACCGCTTTTTTGATACTAGCCATAGCTTCTTTATTATCTGGATTCGGGATATGGTTCGGGAAGCTGCCGTCTGGCTCTAAAAACTGCGAGCCTGTTGTGTCAGCCCCTAATACATCCAGGACTTTACTAGCAAAATAACCTCCTGCACCGTTACCAGCATCCACGACAATCTTCATTCCAGCTAATGGCTTTTCATCGTCAGAACCGATCCCTTTGCGAATCTTAGCTACCATGTCTGCTGCATAAGCTGAAATCAAATCGGCCTTTTTAAGGCTGCCTTCTGCGGCTGGTTGTGCTTCTGTATGCTCCAAGATGTAAGCAATGTCCGCTTTTTCAGCACCGCCAGATTTGCTGAAGATTTTAATTCCGTTGAAGTAATAAGGCAAATGGCTCGCCGTCAGCATAATTCCGGCATCACAATCAAACTCATCAAATTGCGTCGCCATAAATAAAGCCGGTGTTGTTGCCAATTCAAAATCCAATACATGAACTCCAGCAGCCTGGAACGTTTCCATCATCGCTTGCTTCAATTCTGGACCAGTCAAACGGCTGTCATAGCCTAAACCAATAGTAAATGGTTTTTCGACCCCTTTGTTTTCCAACCAATTCATGATACCGTTTGCAATCTGTACAACTTCTTCTGTGCCTAGATTTTTTGTTTTACCTTCTGCGGAGATAGCGATACCGCGAATATCTGAACCATTTTGTAATGCTGTTAATGCCATAGAAAAGCCTCCTTCAATTACTTTTAGTCTATTATACCAAAAAACACAGAAAAGAAAGCCTTTTCTGTGTTTTTTCTTTATTCTGTTTGAAATTTCTTGGCTGCCGCTACATATTTCTGGGTAATAATCTGAGGGCGGGTAATGATAGAACCCACTACTACCGCGAAGCTTCCCAGCTCCAGCGCCTGCGTTACCTGCTCAGGACGATCTGTGTGTCCCTCCATGATTACCGGTGTTTTTACCTGTTGAAGGATTTCCTGCAGCAGCTCAAAATCCGGTGTATCAGTCTTGCGAGAATATTCTGTATAGCCGGCTAAAGTAGTTGAAATCAAGTCAAAGCCCATTTGTTCGGCAGCAACAGCTTCTTCCAAGGTTGAAATATCCGCCATCGCCAAACGTCCAGTCTGATGAATTCGGGCCACTAAATCTGATAGCCGCTCCTGATGAGGCCGTTCTTGCTTAGTGGCATCCAATGCAATAATTTCGGCTGAGGTAGTCAACAATTCTTCTACCTCCTGCATGGTGGGTGTGATATACACCGCCGAGCCTGGATAATCCCGTTTGATTATGCCAATCACCGGCAGATCCACTTCCTGCTTAATGGCCTGGATGTCCGCCACCGAATTGGCACGAATACCAGCTGCCCCACCTTCTTTTGCAGCCAGCGCCATTTTACTCATGATAAATGAGCTATGCAGCGGTTCCTGCTCCAGCGCCTGACAGGAAACAATCACCTGACCTTTTAATTTCTCCAACACATCCGATTCCTCCTTATATTACTCGTGACCGTTTTTTCTTTCGACGATAGGCCTGCCAACGAATTCGCAGCTCCACTAGCTTGTTCATTGCCGCAGCTAAGCCTCTAAACAGCCAATAAATACCGAATGTCAATGGCAGCACAAAGAATAAGTTGCGATTATACAAGACATCAAAATCAAAGAACGGACGGAAAACGATAAAGCAGCTGAAATAAGCGGCCGCTAAAACCACAATCAGCGCAATTTTTTTCTTATCTAATGGGAACGAAACCAAATACAGGACCAGCAATCCCACACAGCCGGTTAAAAATACCGACATCGTGGAGGTGGCACTAAAGGGTAGCTGGAACAAATATCCGGCTAGTTGAATCAGCATCACAGCCGAAACCACGGTTACTGCACCTGGAACGGACACCCGCAAAATATTATTCAAAAAGTCGCCTTTGATTCGTTCATAGCTAGGCTTCAATGCTAGGAAGAAGGAAGGAATTCCCACTGTTAATGCATTAATCGGTGTCAGCTGAATCGGCGCAAAAGGATACGGACTAGCTAAGAACATAAAGATTATCGCCAAGATCAGCGAATAAATTGTCTTCACTAAATACATAGAGGCTACCCGCTCAATATTGTTGATCACGCGTCGCCCTTCATTCAATACATCCTGCATCCGTTTAAAATCCGATTCCAACAGGATCACATCCGCTGCCGCCCGTGCAGCGCTGCTTCCATTAGCCATCGCAACTCCAATATCTGCCTGGCGCAGCGCTAATACATCATTCACACCATCCCCTGTCATACAAACCGTATGCTCCTCATCTTGTAACGCCTGAATCAAACGCTGCTTCTGATAAGGCGAGACTCGGCCAAAAACAGTATTAGACTTCACCAGTACTCGGTAATTGGTCCAATCATCTATTTCAGACATATCTACATAGTGTTCAGCATGCTGAATCCCAGCCTTTTGAGCAATTTTCGACACCGTTAAGGGATGATCGCCAGAAATTACTTTTAACTGGACATCTTGCTTTTCGAAATAGCCAAAGGTTGCTTGGGCATTTTCCCGCAGGTTGTCAGAAATAATCAAGGTTGCCAGCCACTGGGGTTCTCTTGCAAAGGTTTCCTCCAAAACATCTGGGTATGAAGCCAAGACCAAGACCCGATGACCTTGTGCCATGTAGGGTTCCATTTCCCGCTGATATTCCTCTGGAACCGTTGAGAAAATAAATTCCGGTGCTCCCACCACATAACTACCTTCCTGCTTAAAGGTTACCCCGCTCCATTTGCGAGCTGAAGAAAACGGGATCAGCTTCTCAACCTGCCAGTCATTCTCGGCTTGAAATGCTCGCCGCAATGCTTGAGCCGTCGCATTATCATCCGTCAAATTCTTCATTAAAGCTGCCATGATGACCTTGAATCGTTCTTCCGTTACTTGCCCTAATAAGCTTTCTTCAAAACGCAACGTTCCATCAGTGATTGTGCCTGTTTTGTCTAAACAAATGACATCCACCCGAGCCAAGGTTTCTATTGAAGGCAAAGCCTGTACCAGCACTTTTTTCCGTGCCAAATTAGCAGCACCCACCGCAAAAGCCACACTTGTTAAAAGCATTAACCCTTCCGGAATCATGCTCACCAACGCCGCCACAGTCCCCAAAACGGCCTGACGAATCGAAGAAGAAGCCTGATACTGAGAATAAAGCATCGCCAAACCCACTGGCACAATGATCACTGTCAATACAGTAATCATCCGGCTTAACACCTTGGTCAGCTGAGAACTATTTCCCGTTTCACTCTTGGCCTCACTAGATAAACGCTGAGCGAAATTGTCATCCCCCACTGCGGTTGCCTGATAAAATCCCTGTCCAGCCGTCACAAAGCTGCCACTATATAAGCGATCCTCCGGCTGCTTCAAAATCCGATCTGCCTCACCTGTAAGCAGCGATTCATCCACTTCCATGCCTTCACCAGTGAGAATTTGACCATCCACAGGTACTTGGTCCCCATTTTTCAAAAAAAGTGTATCTCCTAAGACTACAGCCTCCTGATCAATCCGCTCCAGCTTCCCATTGCGCAGAACGGTTACCTGACCCTTTGCCAAAACTGAAAGCTTATCGATGGTATGCTTCGCCCGCAGCTCTTGGAACACTCCGATTAACGTATTAATTATGACAACACCAAAGAACAACGTATTTTTCGGTGAACCAACCAACAAAACAAAAAGTGCCAACCCTAAATTCAACAGGTTAAAAACATTGACCGTATTTTCCTTGATAATCTGGCCATCCGTTTTTAACAAATTTTCTTCACTTTGATTCACCTGACCCTTTTCGATCCGCTCCCGGACTTCGTTTTCGTCCAGTCCATGAAGTCCCTCCGGAATATTCACTGATTCAACAACTTTTACTTGGTCAGGTGCTGTTTGCTTTGTTTTTTTCATGCGACTCACCTCTGTTTCTATCTTACCACGAGGTGAATTTTTCAGCATAGCATGAACATTTGTACCTGCAGCCGCTAGCTAAAATACATGAACCTATATCGAAGGACTCATTTTCATAACTGAATGAACTGCAAAAAGCTGGGCTAATAAAAAAGCGTTCAAGCATTTTCAGCTTGAACACTCTTGGTTAGAAAGATTTGTAGTCTAATTCTTGGTTTAAAAATATTTAGGAGACAGAGGAGAAAGCTACACGTCAAACACTCCTGGGGATAATTTTGTTCGTTTGAATAGTTTGAATGTCATTATACGAATCTGGGGAAGTTGTTCTTTATAATGAGAGCGCCAAACACTGACTATACCCATTAATAGACGCCACTTCTCTTGTCTCCTAAGTACAATTTATTTTATACTATTTTTATAGAAAATTAACAATTTTGTCAGAATTGACCCGTTTTTAATCAGAATCATCGCTTTTCTATAGTTTTCAAAGTTATTAACCTACAAAAGCGGGATATATCTTTCGTTTTTAAACTGGAATGTTAACGGAAAGTTTATTCTATAGAAAAGTTTAACAATTTATCGTTTTGCATTATAGAAATATCGTTTTACATAAAAAGTTTTATGTTTTATAATATGGTAAAGGGGATGTTTAAAAATGAACAAGAATTCTACAGCTGTTGTTGGTTTGTTAAGTCTTTTTACGTTGATGGTTCAAGCAACTCTCATTTTATGTTTCTTGATCCTTCTTTTGGCACTAGTTTCTTTTGCAGATAACCGTCAAGAATTTATTCAGATTGTTTTAAAATCCGTTGACCTCAGCCATAGCTCATTAAACGGGAGTACTTATACTGCTGCCGTAATCATTTTGGGATCAATAAGCGGCCTATTCATGTTCCTTTACCTTAACTGCATTCGTCACCTACTGCAAAACATCAACGAAAAGTTCTATTTTGAAGAGAAGAATCTTAAGCTGGTTAAACATACATTGATCTTTTTCACCCTGTATACTCTAACGAATTCCAGTGGAGTCTTTGTCGATCAATTATTTCAGGTTGTTCAGATCCCCCGCGCTTATTATTTAGAGTCTCTTAACTGGTTGCAAATAGTCGATAGCTTAATAACTATTATGGGAATCTATGTCATCTATACTGTGTTCAAGCAAGGCATCCTGCTGAAAAGAGAGAATCAATCGATAATTTAAGTCGGCATGGCGAGGAGGAATGGAACATGAAAAAATATGAACGATTCATTTTAGGCTTATTGGCCTTTGTCTGCTTAATCCTGCAGGTTACTTTTGGAATCAGTTTGGCAATTATGTTTATTAACGCCTTGTTCTCCGGTTCCCGTCAAGAGTTATCTCAAGTCTTACTATCCTCTATGGAAATCACTCATAGCCCGTTGTCTTCTACCTTCATCATTTTCTACGTAGTAGTCTTTAGTGTTGTTAGTGTCATTCTAATGATTAGTTACCTAAATTGCATTCGCAACCTGCTGCAAAACATCAACGAAGATATCTATTTTGAAGAACGCAATCTTAACCTCATCAAAAAGACCTTCATTTACTATGGCGCAGCAACCTTGTTAGATATCTCGGGATCCATAATCAACAATCTCTACCATATAAATCTGCTTAACCAAGGGCCGTCAAACAATATCTTTTATCTACCTAAAGGTGCCTTAATGGTGCTAGGAATTTATGTAATTTATATGGTATTCAAACAGGGGATCCGTCTAAAAAAAGAAAGCGATGCTTTTGTATAAACGAAAGGGGGAGATTGCCAGTGATAAAAATAAATTTAGACCGAGTGATGCTCGATCGAAAAATGTCTTCCAATGAATTAGCCAAAAAAATCGGCATCGCCCCAGCAAACCTGTCTATTCTGAAAACCGGCAAAGCCAAAGGAATTCGTTTTAATACATTGGAGAAAATCTGTACGGTACTTGAGTGCCAGCCTGGGGATATTTTGGAGTTTGTGGAGGAGGAGTGAAAGAAAATCTGAGTAATACAAAAAAGACTAGAGAAAAACAATCTCTAGTCTTTTTTAAGTTCATTCAATTACTAGATAAATACTCAGCTAAAAGCTATATCCGTATTTACAGATTAGCAATTATCACATATAGTAACCAATATATACTTTATCTTTTGCAATGTACTCATAGTATACTCTAGTCATACCATTAAATTTTTGAGGTGGTACATAGGAAAATCTATAAGTGTATACAGCTCTTGGAGATATCTGGTTATTTTGGACAACTGGAATATCATCATAAGAACTTTGACTAGCAGCTTCACTCATTGCTGGAAAAACTGTTAAGGTGATTAAACCTATTAATACGAATACCATTTTTTTCATTCTATCGCCTCCTAGATACTATTTTATTGAATAATGCAACTATAACACACCGATTCATCATAATCGACCAAAAATCAATCATAATCGACCTCAAGAAAGGATGTTTTTCGTTGATTGGACATTTAATACTACTGTTAGGATCTTTACCCCTAATAATTTCTACGTATATTTTTAAATCAAAAGAATCACGGATAAGTATTGACCTTTTAGTTACATTAGTTCTAATTGTTCTTATACGAATCTTTCCACCCTTTTCTAGTGAGACTCTAAAAGTTGTTTTGTTGTTCTTTATACTATTTTTTTCATTTTATTATTCTGAACGAAAACCATTACTTTCCGGAATATATAGTTCTTTACTATTTGTAAATGAGACAGTAACTGTATTTCTCTTGAATCAATTTTATCCTATTGATCCAACCTCATTAATATTTACAATGTCTATGAATTTCATTATTTCCATCATAATTGCGGGTGGATTATCTGTAGCTGAAAAGAAGCTACTACAAATTGTACAACAAAAGTCTTTTATTTTTAGTATTGTTGCATTATTGATCAGTCTTTTCTCTTTTTTTCATGTAATTAAAGATAAGTACTTAGTAGAAATGTCTATACCAGATAATAATCAAAGTATTGTATTTGAATTGCTCTCAGATGTTATATTGGCCCTGTTCCTCTTCTTAGCTGTTGTTGTAATAATGGCCCAACGCAGCGAATCGATGCGGCTGGAAGCGGAAAGTAAAAAAGCGATCTTTGAAAATCAGCTTGCTTATCTGAAGACCATTGAAAAGAATGCGGAAGAGGTTCGTAAGTTCAAGCACGATTATCAAAACATTCTGTTGAGTATGGATACCTATTTCCAAGAGGATAAGTTTGATGAGCTGAAAAACTATTATTATACTCAAATTAAGAATAGTTCGGAAAGTCTTAATAGCACCAATACACAGCTTAGCAAGCTGACAAAAATTCAGAATATGGCATTGCGTAGTATTTTTTATGTAAAATTGAGTATAATTGAAAGTGAAAAAGTAAATCTGATCCTAGAGGTCGACAAGAATTTCTATGTAGAAGAAAAGGATGAGATTCCGTTGGTTCGTGCTTTGGGAATCATTTTAGATAATGCCGTTGATGCACTTGGCGAGCTTGACCATGGTGAATTACAAATTGCAGTATTTGAGAATGATGGCAGTAATGTGGTTATCGTTAAGAATAGCTGCCCTGAAGATTTGCCGCCGTTGTACCAGCTTGAGGAAAAAGGCTACTCAACGAAGGGGCCAAATCGGGGGATCGGGTTAAGCAACTTGCAGGAGATCATGGAGGAATCCGACTTCTTGTTGGAAACTGAAATTGTTGATCATTACTTTATTCAAAAAATTGTTTTTTAAGGGGGGCGTTACTATGATGAAGGTTTTCATTTGCGAAGACGAAGCACCATTAAGAGAATTTTATCACGAATATATCGATAAGCAGATCATGATTAAAGAGTTGGATGCACACATTGCCCTTACGACAGACAAACCAACTGATGTTTTAGCTTATCTGAAGGAAAATCCCGATACTACTGGGATTTATTTTCTGGACATCGATTTTGGTAAAAATGAAATGGATGGTATTACCTTAGCTAAGAAAATTCGAGAATACGACACGTTAGGAAAAATTGTTTTCATTACCACGCATGATGAAACGGTTCCCTTAATCTTTAAGTACAAGGTTGAAGCCCTGGATTTCATTATTAAAGACGATCCTGAGCAGCTAATGAAATCCATCACTGATTGCTTGGATTCTATTTTCCTTAAGCAGCAAGTCCAGCCGGAGAAACGGGAACAAATTTTGATTCGAAACGGCAAAAGTGAACGGTACGTTAATTATAAAGATGTATTGTTTTTCGAAACTACACATAAACCACATGTTCTTTATATTCATACAAAGAATGGTCGAATTCATTTCTATGGTGCAATCAAAGATATGGTCGATCTAGGCAAAAATTTCGAACGTATTCACAAGTCTTATGTCGTTAATTTGGATAATGTCCGCTCCCTGGATAAAGAAATGCTGGAGGTCACCATGAACAATGGTCAGCGCTGTGCGGTTTCGCGAAAAAAGATGCGGATCGTCCGTGATTTTTTGGATAAAAAGCAATTTAGTTAATTCACTCAACTGTCTGCCGGTTTCGGCAGGCAGTTTTTTCGTCAAAAAAACCACCTAAGCCGCTTCGCTTAAGTGGTTTTCCTATCGCTTAACCTTGACCATAATAGGCCTTTTCCCCGTGTTTTCTAAAATAATGCTTATCCAGCAAGTATTGTGGAATTGCTTGGATTCTAGGATTGATCTGCTCATTTTCTTTTGCCATTAAACAAATTTCATCCAAAATCAAGCTGTTCTCCACTGCCTTCATGGGTGAATCGCCCCAAGTAAATGGCCCATGACCATAAACTAGGACTCCCGGAACTTCTTGGGCCTTCAAATCGCGTTCCTCAAAGGTTTCTACGATTACATGACCTGTATTGATCTCATAGGCTTCCTTGACTTCTTGTTCTGTTAACTGCCGAGTACAAGGAATTGTTCCATAAAAGGCATCCGCGTGGGTTGTTCCGTAAGCAGGCAGGTCTCTTCCTGCCTGGGCCCACATCACCGAATGAGTAGAATGAGTATGAACAATCGCATTTACGTCTTCAAAAGCCTGATACAGCACCACGTGGGTGGGCAGGTCAGAAGAAGGATTCATACTGTCTGCTTCCAGACTGTTTCCAGCTAAGTCAGTCACTACCATTTGATCTGCCTGCATCTTTTCGTACTTCACACCGCTTGGTTTAATGACAATTACGCCAAGATCTCGATTAATTTCACTGACATTTCCCCAGGTCAGCTTCACTAAGCCGTATTGAGGCAGTTCCAGATTCGCTTCAAATACTCGCTGCTTCATTCCCTGAATGATTTCTTCACGCGACATCGTATCCCGCCTCTCTTAATTTAGGGTAAAGATAGTTTTTGGCTGCTTCAATTTCCTCTTTAAAATTCGCGCTTTTTTCGCTCCACATTTCAATCAGGAAGGTGCCATCATACTCCAAACGTTTTAAGTTTTTCAACAGGCCGAGAAAATCTACACAGCCCTCGCCGAAAGGTACATCTCGGAACTGGCCCGCCGAATCCTCGGTTACTGGATAGGTATCTTTTAAATGAATGGAAGTGATGCAGTCAATGCCTTCCTCCAATTCAACTGCGGGATTGTTTTCCGGCCAAGCAGAGAGATTGCCTAAATCGGGATAGACCTGCAAATACGGCGAACGAATCTGCCGTTTGATTTCCAAAAATTTCCCAATCGAATTCATAAAAGGATCGTCCATAATCTCAATCGAAAGAATGACGCCATAATTAGCGGCCTGCTTGACACTTTCCTTCATGCCTTCAATAAACGCTTCCCGGCTGGTCATGGATTTTTCCTCATAATAAACATCATAGCCAGCTACCTGAATAACCTTGATACTCAGCTTATGAGCAAAACGAACAGCTTTATCCATTATTTCCTTGGCTTTTTGCTGCTTCTCATGATCTGAGGAGCCAAAGGGAAAACGGCGATGACCGCTTAAGCAAATTGAATTGATTCTCACACCAGATTGAAACATGTCCTCTCGCAGCTGTGCAAGCTGTTCATCTGACCAGTCTAGCCGTGCCAGGCGTTCATCGGTTTCGTCAATCGACATTTCGATAAAATCAAAGCCTAATTCTTTCGCCAAGGCAAACCGTTCCTGCCAGGTGATTCCTTTTGGCAAAGCTTTTTCATAAATTCCGATTTGAGCCATGCTTACTGCCCCCAAATACGAGTAATTTCATCCTTAAAGTCTTGTGCTGCCTTCACGGGATCTGGCGCCGCCGTGATTCCGCGACCTGTAATGAAGGTATACACCGGCATCCCTTCAAACAGCTTCAAGGTGTCAACATCTAAGCCACCAGTCACCGAAACATTGAAGCCCATTTCAATTAGCTTTTGCACTTTGGATAAGTCCTTTTCGCCCCAAGTTTCTCCAGATAAAAGGGCATCGCGGCTCTGATGATAAATAGCTTGCTTTATACCAATTTCTCGCCAAGCAGCCGCTTGTTCATAAGTCCAATCGCCATACAGCTCAACCTGCAATTCCTTGACTTCTTTTTGCGCGGCCTGCATCGTCGGAATCGTAGCACAGCAGATAACCGTCATAAAATCAGCACCGGCATCCGCCACATTTTTAGCCACGGTTCCGCCAGCATCTGCACATTTTGTATCGGCTACTACTGTTTTCTCAGGAAACATGCTGCGAATACAGCTGATTGCTTTGTGCCCTTCCTGCAGGCAAAGAATCGTCCCTACTTCAATAATATCGACAATTTCTCCTACCTTCATGATATCGGCTAAGGCATGTTCTAAATCATTATGGTCCAATGCAATTTGCAACTTTGGTTTACTCATTCTAAACTCCTCTTATTTATCCATTTTTTGATACAATTCTGATTCAGCGAACTTCTCGCTAATTTCTTTTGGCGACATAACATTTTTAATGCCAATTACGGTAACACCTTTTTTCACCGCTTGATCGAACATGTTTAAGAAGTTGACTGGTGTAAAGACTACATCGTATTGTGTCGCTGAACTTTTACCTTCTGAAAGTGCACAATGGTGAATTTTGGTAATTGGCACACTTAATTCCTTCATTGCTTTTTCCACACTCTTCATCATCATTAAGCTGGTTCCTGATCCGTTGGCACAAGATACTAAGATTCTCATTTTAAAATCCCCCTAGGTTAGTTTTTATTTTAGGCGGCTCAGACAAAGCTGAGCCGACAAGTTTCCTTAATTAGTCATTCAAAAATTTTTCGGCATATTGATCATAGTCTTCAACGATCATGAAGTAGCCTTCTGGATTTTTCCGGTATTGCAGCTGCGGAATAATCAACAGCCCAATTACGACTACAGCGACACCGATATACCCTAAGAACTTCATGATCACTGCAAACAATGGCCAAGCGGTTGCCCAGTCAAACATGCCCAGGTATCCGCCGTATTGAGATAAGCCAATCCAGGTAGCAAACAAAGCGGAGCCGCCAATTTGAATAATCCCGGAAATGAACGGGAAGATACAGGCTGCTTTAAAGCCGCCACGGTTGTTAGCAAAAACGGCAATTACAGCATTATCAAAGAACAATGGAACGAAGCCGGCAATTACGATTGTTGGTGACTTGAACAAAATCAATAGTCCAATCATTAAGAACTGACCTAACGCACCGAACAAGAAGCCAATGGTTACCGCATTTGGTGAACCGAAGCCAAATGTTGCGGCCACGTCGATCCCTGGAACCGCACCTGGTAAAATCGTATTGGAAATCCCTTGGAAGGACTGAGTCAACTCATCAACGAAGGTCCGTACGCCCAATTGTAAAATCGCCAGATAAACCGCGAAATTCAGAGAAGTAGTCATAATATAGAACAAGAAGCTTTGGCCTTCTGCCATAAATTCCGCTTCAACCAAGTAATCCTGACCAAGTACCACTAAAATAATCCCAAAGAAGAACAGCATCAATAATGAAGTCGCTACCATGTTTTCGTTGAAAATAGATAGGAAGCCTGGCAGCTCGATGTCTTCCAATTTTTTATCCACATTTTCAGCTTTGTTTTTCTTTTGATCCCGTTTGCGCAGCCATTCAGCCAGCTTTGCAAAGATAAAAATACCAAACATCTGCTGGTGAGCAATCCCAAAGCCGGCACCTTCTGTCAATTCCTGTGTTACACCAACTGTTAAATTGGAAGCAACTGCCCAGTAGCAGCCTAAAACTAGTCCCATGAAAATCAATACTTCTACTCTCCCCAGGTTTGGGAAACAGAACAATAGAATCCAGAAGGCCGTAGCCGCTTGTTGAATCTGCACATTCCCGGTGGTAAAGACTGAACGTAATTTGGTATATTTTTGGAAACGAACCAATAAAATATTCATGATAAAAGCAATTAATAGCAAAATCATTACGTCGCCAAAGGTTCGACCAAAGGTTTCCATTAAGCCTGCATCTACCGCATTTTGACCAAAATAAGGGTCTGTTACCATGGCGTCTAGATTAAACCGTTCCTTCAAACCAACTAGAATCGGTCGGAAGTTGCCAACCAATCCGCCTGAACCAACTGTCAAAATAAAATACCCAACTGTCGCCTTCAAAAAACCAGCAATACATTCATAAATTGGCCGCTTCAGCAGCAAATAGCCCAGTAATACAATAAATCCGATCAAGTAGGCTGGCTGCGTCAACACGTTCTCAGCAAAATACGTCCAAATACTTAACAAAAATTCCCCCATTATTTCTCCTCCTATAGCTGGTATTGTTTCATGACGGTTTGATAGTCTTCAAGCGAGTTAGTAGCCACCAGACTGTCAATCAAGCCGTCAGTCATTAGCATTTCCGACAGATTTTGGATATTCTGCATGTGCTCCTCCGCATTTTTAGCCGCCAAGGTAAAGAAGAGAATGGCATCCTTTTCTTCTCCATCGGTGCTTTCAAAGGCAACCGGTCGTTTCATTTTGGTAAAGGAAATGGCGGTTCCAAACACCCCCTCACTCTTTTCAGAAGAGTGAGGCATGGCAACCTGAGGAACAATCACGATATACGGACCGTGCTCCTCCACACAGCGAATAATTTCATCTACATAGTGCTGATTAATAATTTCCTTGTCCAGCAGCAGCTGGCAGCTTTCAGCAATTGCTTCTTTCCAGTCAGTAATTTCTTTATCAGAGTAACGAATCAGTTCATTGTCGTAAAAGTACGTTAACATGGTTCTACCTCTTTTCTATAGGAATGATGGGAACGGTGTGTCATTTTCAACGCTGAAGGCATCCTCAAAGCCGCGATAGAAATTAAACTCTAAATCATCCTTGTTGGTTGGATAAGTAAACTTGCCGCCAACCTGCCAAATATACGGCTTGAATTCATAACGCAAACGATCCTTTTTGAATTTCCAAATTTCGGTAATTTCTTTCGGATCCGCCATGAAATTCGCCCAAATATCATAATGGACCGGAATAACAACCTTCGTATTTAACGACTCTGCCATGCGCAGCATATCAACTGACGTGACTTTATCAGTAATTCCTCGGGGGTTTTCGCCATAGGCACCTAAGCAGACATCAATCTTGTGCTCATTGCCATGCTTGGCAAACATATTAGAATAATGAGAATCACCGGCATGATACAAATTACCGCCAGAGGTTTCAAACAGGTAGTTCACCGCGATCTGATCCATATCCTGCGGCATTTTTCCTTTTAAAGTAACTTCTGGATCTTCGCAGGTAACTAAGGCAGTCCGGTCAAAGGCTTCTAAGGCAACTACATTAATGTCCTTAATTTTCACCTCATCACCTGGCTTCACAACAATCGTTTTTTCCTCAGGAATGCCCCAGCCTAGCCAAGTTGCGACAACTTCCTTTGGTCCTACAAATTTAGCCTCTGGACAATTTTGATGTACGGCTGCAGCTGTGTTAATATCTAAGTGATCAGAATGAATATGCGTCACTACTAAAGCATCCACATTTTTGACGGCGAAAGGATCAATCACAAACGGCTGGGTCCGCAAATTCGGCTGCATTTTTTGAACGCCACTCATGCGCATCATTTGATGGCCCTTTTTCATCATGCCGTTCCCGTGACTGCGTTTGCCAGTTCCGCACCATAAGTCGCATAAGATATTCGTGCCTTCATGACTCTTCAGCCAGATTCCGGTACAGCCTAGCCACCACATGGAGAAAGTTCCTGCTTCAACGACCTCATTTTCAATTTCTTCATTTAAATAGGTCCCCCATTCGGGAAACGTTGAAAGAATCCAATTTTCTTTTGTAACTTCGTTAACATGCTTGCTCATCTGTAAATCTCTCCTGTCGTGATTTTGTTATGATCTATGTTTAAATCATAAATCGTAAAACTTGTGATGAAAACCCTTTTATATGATTTTTTGAATTTTATATGATTTTCTTCACGCAAGCGCCGATTTTCTTGTATAATAGAATCAAATAAAACGTTTTCTTCTATAGAGATAATTTTGCAGGAAAAAGGTGGGACATGTATGAAAAATTCGATAGTTGCGATCGACAAACGCCATGCTGATATTTTGGAGATTTTAGAAGCCAATCACCAGATGACAACCCAGGAGCTAGCAGAAGCATTGGACGTTTCCTTAAGTACGATTCGCCGGGATCTAAATCTGTTAGAAGAAAAGAATGACATCATCCGCAAATATGGCTACTGCATTTATAATTACGACAACAAGCGTGATTTCGATCAGTCCGGTCCTGAGCGGATTAAGCAGGCCATCGCTCGCGAGGCCAGCAAGTGTGTCCATGATTACGACACGATCTTTATTAACTCCAGCTCGACGGCCTTAAAGACCATTGATTATTTGAATTCAGAGCATCTAACGATTGTTACGAATAATTTGAAGATCAACTATTCGCCGCATAATGCTAACTACAATTACATATTGACTGGTGGAGAAATGCGATTTCCGAAAGAAGCATTAGTGGGGGATATTGCCATGAATACCATCTCATCCATGAATGCGGATGTCTGTATTATCGGCTGCAGCGGAGTCAGCCTGGAAAGCGGTGTGACCACCAAGATTATCAATGAAGCAAAGATTAACGAGCTGATGATTAACCGAACGATTAAACGAAAGATTCTCGTTGCTGACCATCGTAAAATTGGCCTAACTTCACAATTTAAAATTGCGGATATTTCTGTTTTCGACTATTTGATCACCGATCAATTTAGTTCACCAGAGACCTTGAAGGAAATTCAAAAAATGGGTGTGAAGGTTATTCAGATTGATTAATAGAAAGGAAGATGACGCCTGAAAAAAAACGAATTTGCTCTGTCGCAGCAAGTAATTTTCAACTTTTTACTCCTATACGGTTTGCTGCTTACCTGTCTGCCGCTAGTGATTTACTCGCCTGATGCTATTGTAACAGGCATGATCAAGATTGTTCACTCCCCCAGTAATCTAATCAGTGATTATGTGGAGATTGCCGGGGTGGGGGCAGCCGTGACCAATAGCGGGCTGCTGACTTTATTAAGCTTGTTTATCTTGAGGAAATATCGTCACAGCTTTTGCCCCTTAACGATTCCTGTTATCATGATGCTTTCCGGTTTTTCTTTTTTTGGGAAAAATTTAGCCAACTCAGCCCCTATCCTTTTAGGGAGCCTGCTGTATCTGCATCACAAGCCTGAAGCCCGTCAGGAATCGTTGGTCATGGGTCTCTTAAGCACCTGTTTGTCTCCAATGGTCAGTATTATTTATCTGGCCCCTAGCCCATTTAGCCTGCAAAATAAGCTGATTGCCCTGATTGTTGGGGTTACTATTGGCTATATCAGTATTCCTGTTTTTCACTATTTAAAGGATCATACCAAAGAAATGAATCTTTACAACATGGGCTTTTCTGCTGGCTGTATTGGATTGGTTGGGAATTTTGCCACGCGTAAGCTGTTGAATATCCAGATCCTTCCCCATCGTTTGAATGCTGCTCATAGTTTGACACTCTTGCTCTTTTTGGTGCTGCTTTTCCTAACGCCAATGGTCTATTCTCTGATTCGCTTAAAATTTGAGTCCTCTCTTCATAAGGGGGTCCATCTAAGTCTGTTGAAGCTGGTGCGTTTTTCAACTTATGGCTTCATTGGCTTAAGCGTCCCTTTAATTTTGCAGGTTCCCTTAAATGGTCTGTTAGTAGGGACAATTTTAACCTTTGCCGGCTTTAGTATGTACAGCTTTCACTTCCGTTATTATTTCTTTCCGGCTTGCGGTGTGCTGTTGGCGTCTTGGTTTGTCTTTCAGGATGTAACGTCGACCACTACGATTGTTATCCTGTTCTTTGCCGCTACCTTAGCCCCTTTCACTAGAAAGTATGGGCTGTTGACAGGTATTTTGTCTGGTGCCGTGTTTGCGATGATTTCTCGCCATGCCCATGTGTTGACTGCCGGTGTTAATCTCTACAACTGCGGATTTTCAGGTGGTGTCACCGTTCTTTTACTGGATTTCCTGCGCTACCTTCTCTTTCGGCAGCCTTGGCTTAAACAAACCTGCAGTACCGCTTATCAGAAACTGATGATAAGTGAACAAAAGCTGCTGCTTCAGCTGACCCGCTGCAAAGACTGGGTCAAGCAGCGACTATTTCCCCTTAACTACGAATAAAAGTCTGGAAGATCATTTTGCCGATGATCTTCCAGACTTTTCGTTTATAGCCAGCCGTTTTCCTTTGCCTTTGCTGCGGCATCGATGCGATTTTTAGCGCCTAACTTGCTGATAATTTCCGAGATATAATTGCGAATCGTTCCATCTGTTAAGTATAGCTGAGCTGAAATATCCTTCGAGGTGGCGCCTTTAGCGATCAAGGTTAAAATCTCCTGCTCTTTGGGCGTCAACGGATTTCGTTGATTGTTCATGTAGCCGGTAATCAAGGAAGGCTCATAGTACACTTTTCCTTGCATCGCTGAGCGAATATGCTCGATTAACTCCTCGCTAGGCGTGTCCTTCAGCAAATAAGCGGATACTTTAGCATTCACTGCCTTTTCGAAATAGCCGTCCCGTGCGAAAGTAGTTAATATAATTACCTTGATTGGGCTCTCCTTCAATTCTTCTGCCAGCTCCAATCCCGATTTATGAGGCATTTCAATGTCGGTTAATAAAATATCCGGCGTTAGCTGCTTCAGCATGGCTGCCGCTTCTGCCCCATCCTTGGCTGTGCCAACAACCTCTAGATCATCCTCCAAATTCAAAATCATCGCTAAAGCCGATGACAGCAGACCTTGATCCTCAGCAATCAGTAATCTAATCATTCAATATCTCCTCCAAAGGAACCGCAATTCGAATCAACGTTCCTCGATCATCCTGTATCACGATCGTACCCTTTATCTTCTCAATTCGTTCGGTCATCCCAGTAATCCCGTTTCCAGCAATCAGTTCCTTTGCTCCAATCCCATTGTCCCTAATCGAAAGTCTTAACCAGCCTGACTCAAGTGAAAAAGCAATCGTACAAAAGGTCGCTTTGCTATGACGAATAATGTTGGTTACGGCTTCTCGCAGGACATTGCTGATTTCATTTTGCTGAGTGTCTGACAAATCGTTCGCCAGTTCCTCGTTTTCAGTCTTTAAAATGATTTTTCCTGCAGTTAAGGCCTGATTTATTTCAATCAACTCTTCCCGAACCGAACGCTTGCGCATATCCGAAACAATTTCCCGAACCGTTTTTAAGGTAGAGCGGGAAAGCTGTTCGATTTCCTGCAGCTCAGTTGATACCATTTGCGGATTTTTCGTTAAAATCTTTTGGGCTAAGTCAAGCTTGAGTGTCATTACTGATAAGGATTGCCCTAAAGAATCATGCAATTCTCTCGCAATCCGATTGCGTTCCTCTCCCTTAATCTCAGCCTCCAATCGTTGATTAGCTTGATACAATTGTTTCCGCTGCTCAATCAATTTGTGTACCTCTCTACCAGGCAAAGGCGCAATCATAGTAAACAAGCCAAAAGGAATTGACACTAGCAGTTGATTCCCACCAAAAGTTGGATTTTCCATTGGTCCAAAAATAAAGCTTAGTACAATCATTCCTACCTGTCCGAAGAATAACAGCCAAAAGGTAGAATTTTTCATTTTGGAAAAGCCAAAGCCCATCTGCCAAGCGGGAAACATGAATAGATAAATATATCCCAGCTTTAACCCATAAAAGGCAGCAATGACATATTGAACTATCAGCCAGTAGGTAAAATATCTCTTTTGAAAAAGAGCATTCCGATAAAACCAGCAGAACAGCAGCATCAGTATTCCTAAGAAAATTTTCTCAAACGTATCAAAAGGAACCAAGGATAAAATAGGAATCAACAGAAAAAGCATCCAGATAATCGAGCTAAGTGCCTCTCCCTTGGGAAATAAGTGAAATTTTCTCATGAATAGTCCTTTCTATGCTCCTGCGTATGTTACCTACGATGATACCATATGAATTAGATCTTTTTCCGACTAAATACGACATCAGCAATTAGGAGAAAACCTAAAATGTACACGATATTGCCAATCAACAATTGATTTGTTGCTAGCTGAGTCAGCTTTTCCATACCGCTGTTGATTAACTGATTGCTCAGATTCAACATGTTTAACGGATTCCAACGCAGCCAGCTGAACTTATCCAACAGTATAAATTGCATACCTGCCAGCATTGAAGACAAGAAGTAAGTCGCAATTCCCAACATACTTGCCAGCGATTCATTGGTTACGATTAAGGAAATCATCAATGCCAAACTAGCAAACAGCCACATTCCAACAAAATTCCCCAGCAAATTAGCAAACAATGTACGGATTATTTCTGTTTGCTCCAGTGAAACTTCTGGAAACAAAATCATACTGAGACTGATCGTTACAACTACTGCTACGACATTCAAATAAATGGAATAGCCCACTAAAGTAATGAGTTTACTAAAGAAAATTGTCCGGCGCTGCTGATTTTTTTGCAACAGATTTTTAATCGTTCCAAAGCGAAATTCCATTGAGAAGGTTTGACTAGCCAAGTAGACCATGAAGAAAACAATCAGCCAGCCGCTGTTAAAGCAGGTTCTTACTAATTTATTTGGCGATAGCATCTCAAAATTTCCAAATTTGGTTACCAATGCAACGAGCAGGATGAGTCCGCTCACTTTTAGCGTTTGTTTCAAAATCACATGTTGCTTCATTAGTTTAAATACTTCCTGTTTCACTGCATGTTTCATTTTCATCATTCTCCTTAGGCTAATTTGGTTAATAGATCATCCTCAAAATTTTCTAACAACTCAGGATGTTCCACATTTTCCACTAATTTTCCGGCTTTTAGCAGCAAGACACGATCCACCAATTGCTCCAACTCACTCAGGATATGGCTGGAAATTAGGAAGGTTGTTCCGGCTTCTTTATAAGTCAAAATAGCTTTCTTTAGCAGCTTGACTGAATAAGGATCTAAGCCATTCATCGGCTCATCCAAAATAACTACCTGCGGCCGATTCAATAAAGCGAGTGCAATCCCCAGCCGCTGCTTCATCCCTAACGAATAATCCTTCGTCTTCTTACCAATAAACTCATTCATGTCTAATAACGAAATTAAACGATCAATCTCTACTTTCTTGTATCGATCCTTAGCAAACAGCTTCAAATGATCCCAGCCTGATAAAAAAGGATAAAGTCCCGGCTGTTCAATCAACGCCTCAATAGTAGCTCCTTTAGCTTTCCGAATCTCTCCCTTGCTGATTGGAATAAACCCGACCATGGCCTTCATTAACGTCGTCTTTCCGGCACCGTTTGGACCAACCAAGCCAACTACCTCTCCTTGCGCTAAATGACAATTTACCATTTCCAGCGCTTGTTTTCGTTTAAATGTGATACTCATATTTTTTACATCCACTAGTTTAGTCATTTAAGTAACTCCCTCTCTGCTTGTTTATAGACCTAGTTTATCGAAGTATGGGCTAGTAATTAAGACGTATTCGTCATGACTATTTATGACATTTGTCATTTAGTAAAAAAAAGGACCTAAGACAGATTGTCTCAGGCCCTCATTGCTTGTGTTTAAAATCCCAACCACTCACGATTGGTAGATAAGAAACTATTTATAGTAAGTAACGATTACTTGATCACCTTCGGTTAAAACTCTCAAGGCAGTCCCTAGGTAGTTCGTACTAAACTTGATTTGTTGCGGATAGTTGGTTTCATAGATACTTCCAGCTGCCTTATCTCCTTCTGCTGCTTTTCCTTCAGTTCCCTTAACTTTTAAGCCTTGAGCTTCTAAGGTTGCTTTTACCGTATCAAAGTCCTTGTTGAAAACTTCACTGTTATTAATTACAATATAGCCAGCATCCTCAAGTTTTTCCCTATTCTCAACATAAATCGAAGAATCATGGTCTTCTGTTTCTTCCAAGTCTAATTCCTTTATTAATTTCTGACTTGAAGAGGAGCCTGCTTTTTTAGTCGCCGTTTTCTCTGAAGAATCTTCTGTTTCAGAATCATCCGTTTGGGAACTCTCAGATTCATCCATTTCTTCCGCATCATAATAATTCAAAATTACTTGATCACCTTTAGAAAGAATCTTGTATGATGGCCCGATGTATTCTGTGCTCAAGCCTATTTCTTGTGGGTAATTCGTTTCAAAAATTCTGCCTGCAGTAATAGTATCTTTAGCAGGTGACTTAATGCCCTTAACCTTCAGATTTTTTGCCTCTAAAACTGCTTTTTCACTCTCATAAATCCCACCATAAACATCGTTACTATTGATGATAATATAACCAGCTTGCTCTAATTTTTCTATATTACTAGCAAAAATATCGGAATTTCTATCTTCTGTTTTTTCCAAGCCTAGTTCATCAATTACCTCTTGCTTGGTCAATCGCTTCGGTGGAGCTTCCGATTCGCTGGTACTTTCTATTGTGCTACTGGAAGTAGAAGTAGCTGAATCATCTGACGAACAAGCCGCCAGCCCTACAACCGCTATCAAAACAACCCCAACTGATAAACATTTTTTAACAAGAATACGTTTTTTCATCATTTTAACTCCTATCTATTATAATATCCTCAATTAACCTAGTGATTGACTTCATTTACCCATTAGTTAGTGGACTACAAAGTAAAACCTAAACCTTAAATAAACTCAACCACCGCTCTAATTATTATAACAAATAATCAAAATCTAAACTATATTTTCTTTTGTTTTCCCGAAAATACTCTTTGTTATATAACGAATAAAATATTTTTGTTATCCTTGTGTGAAAACAAACAGATAAATAGCCCAAGTAAACCTGACTTGGGCCATTACTTTTATTTTAAAATCCCACCCACTCACTAAAACTGGTTTCTTCAAAGCTGATGGTTTCTTCATCTTCTTTATCGGGTGTTTCTTTCAGGTAAGTTTGAACCGTCGTCTTTACTGCTTCTTCATCGATTGTTCGTTCCACTACCTGAGACACTAGTCCAATACTTACTACTGCTACGATTGCAATGATGATTTTTTTCATTTTGTTCTCCTCCTATTTTTCGTCTGCTGGGATTTCGCCTAAGTGGGTCGTTACTGCTTCTTTTACTGCCTCTTCATTGATTGAATACTCGACTATTTGTGATACCAATCCAATACTTACTACTGCTACGATTGCAATGATAATTTTTTTCATTTTGTTCTCCTCCTATTTTTCGTCTGCTGGGATTTCGCCTAAGTGCTTAATTACAAATTCTTTTACTGCTTGCTTATTTATCATGGATTCAACTATTTGAGACAGTATTCCTAATGCTGCGATTACTATAATGAATGGCATCATTTTATTTTCCCCCTTGCCGCTTCATGAAAGGGATTCTTTCAGCTAATAGGTCAAAAAACTGGGTTAAAATATTTTCACAGATTCGGGCTGCTAATCCGGTTTCTTCAGCAACCGCTTGAGCAGCCTCCTCTAAATTGTTGCGACGAGCTTTTTTCAAATGATTCTCCGCGTATAATTCGTAGGCTTTCATAACTGCTTCACATGTTTCTACTTGTTCACCGCTGCGATAAGCTAATTCTTCGATTGTTTGTTGATGATTCATTTTTAGTTCCTCCTCTATAGACCGACCGTCAGTCTATTTTGTTTTATTTTTTAAACTCAACCGGTATGATTGAGTTTAACTGGCAAAAATTTGTAGAAATTGCTGCGTGACTGTTTCCTTGTCGCTTTTGGCTTCATCAATCCCTAAGATACGAAAAATGAACTCCACGAAGGAAAACAGCTTACGTTGGATGGCTTCTGAGTCTTCACCGATGACTCGTTCGTCAGATAAAGATTGGATACCCGCAATTAAAAATTGAATACTTTCTAGCGGATAAACGACTGATAACTCGCCACGTTGATTGCCTTCCTCCAAAATCTCTGCTAGAACCGGACAAACATAGTGCAAGGTTCCTTCTAGTGCTCGCTGCTTCATTAACGCATTTTCGGTGTGCTGAAATTGTTCCAGCAAATCGCTTTTTTGTTCATTGCCTGCAGCTGACTGCTTTTGCAGAAAGAGTAACAGCTTGTCTAAGCTGCTGCCTTCTGTCTTCAAAACCTCTTGGGCGATTAGACGATCATTCTCTACGACTCGCATAATCACCGCATCCATAACCTCTTCCTTCGATTTGAAGTAATGATAAAAAGTTCCCTTAGCAATTCCAATTTGCTTCAAGATATCATTGATCGTCGCTTTTTCGTAGCCTTTGGTTAGAAAAAGCTGTTCAGCAGTATCGATAATTTCCGTTCGCCGCGTCTCATGTTCCTTTACAATTCTCATAGGCTCTTCCTTCTAGACCGACCACCGGTCTGTTTATAGTTATACTATACTGTCTGTCTACCAGTTTGTCAACTTGTTTCTAAAAAAAGTTTTGAATTTCTGCTAAAATAAGGAAAATGCCCCAAAGGAGTGGATGTTATGGAACGATTTACAGTCACTGTTACTATCGATCGACCTTTAGGATATGTTGATTCTTATAACAATACGTATCCGATTAATTATGGATTCGTGGAAGGAATTATTGCTGGTGACGGCGAAGCCCAAGATGCCTATGTTTTATTAGAAACAGAAAAACTTTCTTCCTTTGTTGGTGAGGTAATTGCTGTGGTAGTTCGCAAAGATGATGTAGAGGATAAATGGGTGGTAGCAAAAAGAGGAACCGTTCTTTCAAAGCAGGAAATCGCAGATCAGATTGCTTTTATCGAGCAATACTTTGATTCGGATATTTTTCTGTTAAACTAAAAAAGCAGCGAATGCTGCTTTTTACATAAATGAACGAAGCATCGAAATGATGTAGCGCAAAAGGCGAAACACGATAAAGAGAATAAAAATATTTCCAAAAATGAAACTGAAAAGATTCCCGATACTCGCTTTAATATTACCTAAGCTGAAGCGGCGTAAAAACCGGGGCATGCTATTGTAGCCATTGCGTTTAAGGCGAAACTTTTCTTCATATGTAATATCCAGCATATCGTAGTAAATAATTTGTAACGGCTGTTTGGCGAAGAAGGTCTTTTCAAATCCAACCATCATGGTGTATTGTTTATTCTTGGAAGGCAAATTACGTACCCCATTTTTATTAATGCTGACCTTCTCACCTTGGTCATCCAGAATATTATAGCTGTATTCATCTTCCTCAATTTGGTCAATCTTGGCAGCTGGCTGATTGGCCTGCAGAAATTCCTCGTAAATCTCCGAAAATTTCCCTCGCTGTCCCATCAGAAAAACTAATACGCCAATCAAGACTAAAATCATTAAGCCATTCAGCAGCATAAACTCTTGAAAGAAAGCCGTATAAGCACCAATAATCACTAGCGCTGCCACAACCATGATGATTCGTTTGTTGTAGTATTTTTGATACATAATTTCGATTGTCCGTTTATAGTAATCAAAATCTTCTGCGACAAAATTATCCATTCCGTATTCCTCCTTATTTTTTGGTAAAAAGAAAGGCGATGCATCTCCTAAGAGAATTCTCGCCTATTTTCGATTAAATATCCTTTGGTACATAGAAGCTGCGGTTATCCATACCAAAAATACGTTCAGTATAGGTGCCCGGCTCCGTGTTTTTCACTGCACTGGACAGCATTTGCATCGACGCATCAATATTGTCAATTTGATGTAAAATTTCGGCTTCCATAATACGTGGGCGCACAGGAGAACCGTATTCCAGCAAGCCGTGGTGAGATAAAACCATGTGGCGCAGTACGACTACATCCTCATCCGCATCACTGATCTTCAAGGCCGCACAAGCTTTATTGATCTCTTCATCCACCAAAACTAGGTGTCCGACTAAATTGCCTACAACGGTGTATTCAGTTGAGGAAGGTCCTGATAATTCTAGTACCTTGCCTAAATCGTGCAGAATAATCCCCGCATACAATAAAGAGGCATTCAATTGCGGGTATTCTTTAACTAGCGCTTTTCCGATGCGCAGCATAGTCAGCGTGTGATACGCCAATCCTCCCGCAAAGGCATGATGATTCCGCTTAGCAGCTGGGTATTCAAAGAACTCTTTTTGATATTTGTTTAATAGGAAACGAACAATCCGGTTCCAATGGGCATTGGTAATCTCAAACAAGGTTTGATTGATTTCTTCTTCCATTTCCTCCCGACGAATCGGCGCCCGCTCCATGTACAGACTTGGATCACTAGGTTCTTCAGGCTTGGTTAAGCGCAGATGCAGAATTTTCACCTGAGGATTGCCTTGGTAAACTTCCCGTTTGCCATTTAGGGAAACTACCTGACCTGCTTTAAATTTCTTGATTTCTTCTTCTGAAGCATCCCAAAACTTGCCGTCTACGGTGCCAGAAGTATCCTGGAAGGTAAAGGCGATAAATTTCTTGCCGTTTTTCGCCAAGCGTACATCGGCATTTTTAATCAGTACATACATTTCAAATTGCTCGTCAACCGTCAATTCTTTAATTTTCTTCATCGTGAAACTCCCTTCAATTCCCAAACAGGTTGGTGAAGCTCTTGATAATAGCTTACCATTTCTTGGTCAGATGACAAACAGATGATTTGATAATCTTTACTAAATTCCGCAAATAGCTTAGCCAATTGCCGTTTTCGCTGATGATCATAATGCAGCCAGCCATCGTCAATAATGATGGGACACCACGGATTGCTCTTCTGGATTGCCAAATAGGCAAAGCGGATCGCCATAATGACCTGATCCTTGGTTCCAGTAGACAGGCTGTATACCGGCCGTTGATTCACCGTCACGGTGCCATCTAGAAAGTCTAACCGAGCCTGCTGATAGTCCGTTAAAACTTGGAAGTAACGACTCGCCTGCTTCATTAATTCTGGCAACTGCTGCTCTGATAATTCTGTGGCAATATCCTGCAGCAACTGACTTTCCAGCTTAGCTGCAGTGTATTCCTTTAACAGCTGGGTAACGACCGCCTTTTGTTGACTGGCCTGCTGGTACCAGGCATCCAACGTTCCATCGGCCTGCAGCTGATCAATCTGCAAACGTAGACGCTGTTCTTGTTCCTGCAATTGGCGCAAGCGTTCTTGGTTCGTTTGCTGCTGTCCTCTTAAGATACGCAAATTATCCTCAATTGTTTCTAACGAAATTGATTTTGGAAATAAAGGTGCCACCGTTTTGGTTAAATCCTGCAAACGCTGCTGTTGCTGTTTCAACTCCTGCTGCTGCTGCAAAAAGGCTGGAACTTCGGCAGGGTAATGCAAGCCTAGCTGCTGCAATAGGGGTTGATGTTGACTAATTAACACCTGCTGCTGCTTTTTCGTCTCGTTCATCCGCTGCTGCAGCATCGTATTCTCCTGATAGGTCTGGGCAAAACGAATCTGCTCCATCTCTTTTGCATACTGCTCTAAGGCGGCAAATTTTTCGCTGATGTTCTTTTCCTGCAGCGGCAGCCATTCCTGTAAGAAAGTAAATTCCTGTTCCTGCTTCAGCAGTTCTTGATGAATGGCTTGCTGCGCTTTTCGCCAGTCCGTCTGCTGCTCCTGCTGGGCTAAAAACTGTTGGGCAGCTTGATTTACCTGCTGGATTTCCAGCTCCGACTCCCGCAGCGGTAGTCGACGGCGGTGCAGCTCTTGCTGTACTTGCTGATAAAGCCTTTGCTGCTGTTGCTGCTGTTGCGACAGCTTGCCCTCCAGCTCTGCCAGCTGGCCTTCGTAAATATCCAGCTGTCCCAGCTTTTCCTGCCAGGTTTCTTTGCTGACGGTCAAATTAGGTTTGCGCAATCCCCACAGGATACCTGCTACTGCGAGAACCACTAAGCCATAACGCCAAGGCGCCGGCAATAGAAAGGCTGCAATAAGCGCCGCTCCTGCTAGTAGCCAGCCCCAAGGTTTGCGTTTTGGCTGGTTAAATAGTTCCGGATGTTGTTTCTCATATTGATTCAAAACAGCTTCTGCCTGATCCCGCTGCTCTTTAACAATTTGCAAACGAATCGACTGCTCTTCGACTTGCTTTTGACTTTGCTGGATGGGACTAAATAATTTGCTGATCCCTTGATTGTCCGGAAAAGGCACTGGCGGCTCTTCCATCGTCCAATCAAAACCTGCTGACTGCTGCTGGGCCAATTGAACGGCTAAACGCTGCTCTTCATCCAATAGGCGAAGAACCGCTACCTTTTGCTCCAGCAGCTGTTGAATTTTTTCTTCATGCTCTAAATAAAAATAATACTTCGCCGAGTGCTGATCCATGCCGCTGTGTCGCTGCAATGCCTGCTGCAGCTTCTCCAGCTCTTTGTTTAGCTGCTGATACTCTTGATAAAAATCCTGCAGCTGCTGTTGCGCTTCTTCACTGCCTCGCGGGGTCAAATCCAGCTCCTGTAAAGCCACATATTCTGCGTAGTTATTCCAATTTAAACGCTGCTGCTCTAGCTGCAATTGTTCCTGTTGGGCTTTTTGATGCATGCTTTCCTGCTGACTTACCTGCATTTGCAACTCATCCGCCTGACGCACTAAGGATTGAAAATCAGCCTCCTGCGCTTCCTTTTGCCGGATTTTCTGTTGTAACGCCTGCCAGCTTTGCAAGGCCTGATTTAAGGTTTGCTTACGCCCGCGAGGTTTATAGATGGCTTCGTAGCGTTTTTGCAAGCTGCCCTTTCGCTCAAATAGCTGGTTGCTGCCTGATAATCCTAAGGACACTAAAGCATCATGCAGTGCATCCTCCTGTAAATATTCCAGCTGCTGCAGCTGCTCCTGTTGAAAGGTAAACACCTGCTGAAAAAGGTCCTGATTTAAAGGGTACAGCATGGTTTCCAGCAGCTCTTCGCTTCCCTGCTGACCATCCTCCAGCTGAACAATCGCTTTTCCTTTGTTCTTATTTTTATAGCGTTCGATCGTGACCTGACCATATTTAGCGGTGGCGATCGTTAACCGTCCCCCATAACCGCTGCCGTCCTCTGGGGTATAATCCTGTCCTTTTTTCCGCTTGTTGGGAAAGCCAAACAGCATGGCCTGAATAAATTGATAGAGGGTTGATTTGCCCGCTTCATTTAACCCATAAACAAGCTGATTCTTCGGCTCAAACAAAAATGTCTGCTGCCGCCACTTGCCAAAGCCGGTAATCTCCGCCTTTTTTATCCACATGCGCATCCCTCCTCCTTAATTATTCGTCTCATCTGAAGGGACAGACTTTCTAAAACGATACGACTCCTTCAGTGTTTGACCTAATTCTTCAATAACCTCTTGTTTAAACTGCTGGGTTAACAATGGATGAATGATCGGATTTTGATCCAATTCCTGCAGCAGCTCTTGAAATACCTGCGGCTCTTCATACGTGGTCAGAAGCTGCTTCACTAATGCTTCATCCACTGCTAAATACGGCTGCTCCTCTAAGGTGTCGGTCAGCGTTAACTGCCACAAAAAAATCTGTTCAGGCAATTCTTCCTGCAAAACCATTCGCAGCTCACCAGAAGTCACCTGATACCTCAATTCTGATCCCAGCGCTTCACCATCAGTTAGCTCAATTTGCAATAAGGTAGGCTGTGAAAACTGAACCTGCTCCCTCACCGCCTGAAAAAGCTGAGGATTATTGCGGACACGAGCCAAAGAGACCTGCTGCTTCTTCCATTGAACCTCTGCAATAGGAATTGAGCGTACCTTTACCAGTCCATCCCTTTTCTCCACTAGTTGAACCCCGGACAACTGAGTTTCCTTCTGCGTATGGCCCTGGGGTGTTCCTGGATAAACAATCCACGGCTGCTCCGATAAGATCTGAGGTACATGAATATGTCCTAAAGCCCAATAGTCATAGCCCTTTTCAATCAGCTTAGCCACCGTAAAAGGTGCATAGGGCATTTGTCCGCCATGATACATCCCGATATGAAAGGCCTCGCTGCTTTTCACTGGAAACTGCGGAAGCAGCTCCTGTTCAATCGTTGGATGCTGAAAGCTGAAGCTGCTGATAGCTACAGCCTCTCCTGTTCGGGTAGTAAAGCGTTTAGTTTCAACGGTTTCTTTAGTAAATAAAACAACGTTGTCGGGAAAGGTAAACCAGTAACGTTCCGCTTGATAATAATCATGATTGCCAAAATTCATAAAAACCGGAATACCCGCTTGATGCAGCCGTTCCATCTCCGAAAAGAAATAGCGCTGCGTTTTCAAGGTTGGCCGATTCTGATGAAAGGTATCACCGGCCAGTAAAACAAAATCAACCGTCTCCTGAATTGCTGTATCGACTAAATTTGTCAGCATCTGCTGATTTGCTTGCAATAAATAAGGTTGAAAGCTGTCTGCTACATCGATTAGTCCCTCAAAAGAACGATCCAAGTGCAAATCCGCCGCGTGTAAAAATTTCATTGCTGTCGCCTCCAATCCTACCTATTTTACCACAACAAAGCGAAAGTTTGTTCGTATAATCAATGGGACTGGTGTTTCTTTTTAATTTTATTAAAAAACAGCGCCCCTTTTTCTAATTAGGACCTGCGACGGATGTTTCTCCGCTTTCAATCATGCTATACTAAAAAGGTAACTAGTTACTTAAAAAGGAGACTATTATGAATATTCAGCATTTAATCGAAACCTTTAGTAAAAATCGCGATTCACAGCAACGAGCCATTTTTTCCAGTCTGTTTATCTTAGGCAATCGTCTGCAGACTTCCTTTGACAAACTTGATCCAGCAGTTACCTTAAAGCAGTTTATGCTGCTGACCATGGTGAAAAATGCCCCGGAAGAAGGCTTGACCTTGACTCAAATCGGGGAGCTATTAGGCAGCTCCCGCCAAACTGCCAAAAAACTTGCACTAGCCTTAGAAAAGAAGCAGCTAGTAAAGATTCAGCAAAGCACCCACGACAAACGGAAGACACTTTTATCGATTACTCCTGAAGGCTTAGCCTATTTTGCTAAGGTAGCAGACCTTCACCGGACAGCTTTAGGTCGATTGTTTGAAGGATATTCGGATGAAGAGCTGAAACAATTTTTTACTATTTTTATGAAGCTGTATGAGGGAGTCGAAGAATTAGAACAACTAGCATTTGAATAAAGAGAGGTGGAAGTTACATGGAAAAAGTCGCAGTAATTTATGGTTCGCAATACGGAACTACGCAGAAATATGCCCAATGGATTGCCGAAAGCTTGCAGGCTCCTTTGTTGGAAGCTGCTAAAACGAAGCAGGAGCAGCTGCAAGACTATGAATGGCTGATTTTTGGTGGCGGCTTATATGCCAGTGGGATTAAAGGATTTAAGCTGTTGAAGGAGCATTCGGGAGAAAAATTGATTTTGTTCACAGTAGGTTTAGCTGATCCCAAAGTCACAGATTATAGTTCTATATTGTCTCACAACTTAAGCAGCGAGCAATTACAACATACTAAAATTTTCCATTTGCGAGGTGGAATAGATTATGGACGACTATCAAAAACGCATCGACTGATGATGGCGTTCAAGAAGAAAGAGGTCGAGAAAAAAATGAGCACCGCTCCTAATGAAGAAGACCGTGAATTTTTGGCTACTTATAATCAACAGGTTGACTTCACGTCCCGAGAAACGATTGCCCCACTGATTGACTATGTAAAAAAGGAGCTTGAAGCGGATGGCTAAATTAATTACCGGACTAGTTACTGTTCTGGCTGTTGCATGCCTAATTTTCTTAGGAACAAACATATATGCAAAAAATATGTTGAAGAATGTATCAATTGCTAAAGTTAATCCGCGTGAATTACCTGACGGCACCTATCTTGGTGAAGCAACCCTAAAACCAGTCATTGCTAAAGTTAACGTAACCATTGCAGATGGAAAAATTTCCGGCGTGCAAATTACGGAACATCAAACTGGCTTAGGCAAAAAAGCCGAAGCGATTGCCGCTGAAATCATCGATAAGCAATCTTTACAGATAGATGCCATCAGCGGAGCAACCATGAGCAGCCAAGCCATTCTCAAAGCCTGCGAAAATGCGTTGACCGACTAGACCTGAAATAGCTGTTGTTAAGAGCTTGCTTAATGACAGCCTTTTATTAAGCAAATACCAGACAATGATTGAGTTTCTCCCGATTTCTCAAAATCGTCGAAAGAAGGTCACTGTATTCCTGCTGCAGCTCTGGCTGCTGCAAAATTCGAAAAATAGAAAGTGCCTGGTCACATTTTTGCTTGCCCATCTCAACAGAGCCAGAAGTAATTTTCAACCAGCCTTGATAAAACAGCAGCTTGCTGCTATTCAGCAAATCCCCCTGATCATACAACAATTCTTCAGCCGCCTTCAGTACTTCCTGTGCCCAAGTAAACTTTTGGAAATTAATAAAGGTGGTACAGGTTCCGAAAAGCAGTTCAAAACGCATACCTTGCATCGCCTGCAATCCCTCTTGCTTTCTCGTCCGGGCAACTGCCGTTCGCAGCAAATGCCTAGTCGTTTCTACTGGAAAGCTGAATTGAAAAAAACGAAACAGCATCACTTCAAAAACACCCCAATTGTCTACCTTGTACAAATAACTGACAATTGGCGCTGAAAGCGTGTGGGATTGCTTAAACAAACGATCCAAATCAACTGTTTTTCCCGCTTTTCCCTCTTCATTCACTTGATAGTTCAATACCAGCAGTTGACAGAGAATTCCTAAAAATTTGCCCCAGCTGGTATCCTGGGTAATCGCCTGCTCCAGCTGTCTCATCTCTTCTTGACCTTTGGCAAAATCCCCAGATTTATTCGCTAGATGATTGCAGTGAAAAATCTGATCCAGATAGGCAACAAACTTTCCAGATAAATAAAAGGGATGATCAGACAGATAATTGTACACTGGCTGTCCTTCCGCTTGAGAACGCAAATACAAAAATTCTTCCATCGTCACATTAATGCCATTGAGCAGCTGTTCAAAACGCTTAAAGCTGATATTCGTGTTGCCTTTTTCAAATTTACTGATAAAAGCGACACTGTTCCATTCATTGGCAAGCTGCTGCATACTTAACCCCCGCTCTTTACGCAGCTGGCGAAAAAGCTTTCCCTCCATTTAATCACCTCTTTCTATACTCTTGATAATTCTACTATTTCTACTATAGTAGAATTATCTCTCCCCTCCAGTTTAGGTCATATAAGATTAAAGAACAAGCTGAGAAACGAGGAGATGACTTATGAGAAGAGCCCAAATGAAGGATTTACCAATCATCACTGATTTTATGGTGGAGCGTTTCTGGGGACTTGAACACTTTAATTTTTTGTCACAAGATTTAGCTGACCCCAAAGAAACATTGACTGCTTTAGTGGCTGCTCAAACAGCGATATTTTTAAAATATGGCGATATTTATCTTTATCAAGATCCTTTACTTGGAGCAATAGCCGGCATTCCTTTAAAAAAATTTTCACTGCCCTATCAACTTTTTTATAGCTTAACTACCCCGAGCCCATTTAGAAAAATGCCCAAGCAGGAACAGAAGCTGCTTCTGGAAAAGAATAAATTAATCACTGAAATTCATACTCGTTGGTATAAAAAACATACCCAGAATGCTTACTACCTCTGTCAAATTGCTGTTGCGAAAGAAGCCAAAGGAACGGGTGCCTTGCGGAAAATGCTGACACCCATTTTTACCGAATGTCAAGCCAAGGAGCAAGATATCGTTTTAGAGACCATGACTGAAAGTAATGTTCCTATTTATCAGCATTTCGGCTTTGAACTGGTGGAAACTCATCACAGTCCTAATGTTCCGTTTGACGAATATTGTTTTATTAGACGACATAAATAAAGTAAAGCCAAGCTGAAGTTACTACTCAGCTTGGCTTTACGTTTCATTAGCTTAAATCAGTTTCTACTCTTTTATCGGCACAAGAATCTTGGTCTGATAGCTTTCAGGATTTCCCTTAAACAGCTTGCCTGGTCCCTTTAGATAAAGCTCTCGCCAGGGCGTGTCCAGCGTCAACTGATGTTCCTTCGCATAGTCGATCAACGCTTTATAGGCTTCATGCAGACGATCATACTCACCAATATGCATCGTGCACAGCACTTTACTGGCTGGGAAAGTAGTAATCGTTACTTTGTCAGAAGCAAAAGTCTTCTTAATCGGAACACCTAGCGCCATTTTCCCAACTTCATTGACTTCCTCATCAAAATATAAGCAAAATGGGGCTCCGTTTGCTCGACCTTTGACCTCCTGAAACAGCTTGCCCGTGTAGCTGCCGATCTCGCGAAAGGTTCCCTCGAAATACCATAAAGCAACTTGTTCAGCTGGTAGTTGTTCCACCGTCATTTCATAGTTCATTTGTCTTCGCTCCCTTAATTTAGCTGTTGTCAGGAGGTCATCCAGTTGGCGAATCAATTCCTTTTGCCGGGCTACCTTTTGCTTCAGCATTTGGCGCTTTTCAGATAAATAACCAGCCAAATCCTCTTCTTCCAAATCATAGGCCAACACTTCCTTCATTTCGGCAATCGTGAAATCGAATTGCTTTAACAAAAGAATCAGTTCAGCCTTTTCCAAATCAGCAAGCGAATAATAGCGGTACCCGTTAGAGCCGCGAGCAGAAGGCTTCAGCAGTCCTTCTTGATCATAATAGCGCAGCGCTTTAGCTGTCAGCTTAGAAATTTTGGAAAATTCACCAATTGTATACATGTCTTCCCTCCTACTCCAACTATAAACCTTCCTGTATAGAGGAAGGTCAAGAGGCATTATCTCCATTATACAAAAAAAGTCGAAGATCTCCCTGGTCAAATTGGAAGATTTCCGACGATTGCTAAGCTTTGATTTCTTCAATTGAATCCGTAATGACCCAATCATCCATATTTTTACCGCGCTGATAAGTAAAGGGCTTAAGCTCTTCGATGTGATCAATCTCAAAAACAGCGAGATATTTCTTACCTGCCCAGCGATCGTATTGCTTCTTCGATAGGTTTAATTCCTTTTCATAGCGTTGGACAAAAGCAACAGATTCTTCTTTAGTCATTTTCTCGCTTTCGCTAACCTGAGTAATTACTCCGCGATGAGTAACCAACAAGCTCCCGCCTGTTTCAACAAAGTAGGCCAGATCGCCAACCTTTACTCGTCCGCCTAGAGGCAGTTTTTTGCCGGCAGCTCCACGAATAATCATTGTTTTTTCTTTGTTCAACAGTTTTTCAAGTTCCTTGCCTTCTTTATTCAAATAGACCAGATGCTCGGCTTGGCCTGCTCTTTTTTGATACCATTTACTGACAGTCATACTGGACACTCCTTTATTTTTGGATAGGCAGCCAAATTTCTAAACACGCCTGTTCACCTAACGTGACGTACGTTTCCAGCTCTGGCCCCTCCATTTTTTGATAGTGGGTTTGCGGCAGCCAAGTATTAAATATCTGCTGCTGCAGGTGATTATAGGTATTGGACACATTCGCAGTTAGTCGATAATCATATCGTTCGCTAGTAAAAACCGCATAACTTTGTGCGGGTATTGAAAAGGTTGGGTATTTACTCGTTTGTCCCTCTGCCAAGACAAAGCCCGTAAAGTAGTTTAGCTGCCCACTGTTGGGTATTTCTGGATTTGCTACTGCAAAATAAGGGGCACGATTTACCCCAAAGAAACGTTTATTGATAGCCTCAGTTCCCGCAAAGACACGCAGGCTTTGATCTGTGAAAAACTGCTCCCATTGCTGACCTGTATGCTGAAACAACTGCTCATCCAGCAAATAGCTGGCCATTTTACCAACAATTTGAAAGGCTGGCAGCTGCTCAATCCGATAATTTAACGTTTTCCCGCCATCAATTTGAACCGTTAATCTCATCGGCGGGAAAAAATTGACAGCTGCAGCTTCTTCTTTGGCTTGAGCAGGTGTTAAGCCATGGAATTTCACAAAAGCCCGATGAAAAGCCGAACGATTGGCATAGCCGCACTGCTCGGCAATCGTATCAACCGATTTTCCTTGCCGCAAGCCTTCAACCGCTTCAGATAAGCGACGATTGCGAACATAATTAGAAAAAGAATAGCCTGTTAGATAAGTAAAGAAGCGGTGAAAGGTATATTCTGACAGCAATGCCTGTTTCGCCAGCTTCTTCAATGAAATCTCTTCAAATAAATGCTCCTCTATATAAGCGAGGGTCGCTGTAAATCGTTGAATATCTGTAGTCATCTTGTTTAACTCCTGTTTTAGTCTCCTATTAAGCATAGCACACTAAAACAGAGTTTTCTTCAGCTATTTTTTCTTTACAGGCACCCAGATTTCAATGTCGTCGCCTCTTCCATAAACCTCCATGTCTGGTCCTCCTGAAGCCATTTCTCCTGTCAGATAGCCAGTGTTCAATAATTCATAGTCCTTTGATTGCGGTCCCCAGGCTGAGACAATTTCAAATTGTGTCTGTCCAGAGGCTTCCTTAGTCGTTGGAAAAACTGCCCAAGTATTGGCTGGCACTTCTCTTTCTTCCAATCCAGCTGGTGTTTCCAGGGTAGTAGCTGCACTAATATAGTAGTCGAAGCGTTTCCCATCATCAGGATCAACGTTGTAAAAGCTGGCACCAATCAAACCGAATGGCTGCCGATTGATCAACGGCAGCAATGCTTCCTGTTTCCTCGTAGATAGAATCTCACCCCAAAATGCTGGACAATCTTGCATTCCCTGCTGCTTTTCATTGGTTGACTCCTTTTTGTAGCCCACTACCTTAAATCCATCTAATTCTACAATTCGATAGTCCATTGTTCGTTCCTCCTTGTTTTTTCCACTATAACAAAAGCTAACCTGAATCCATGTACCCTTTTCTAAGCAAAAAAAGCGATACCCTTCTTCTTGTTTAAAGAATAGCACCGCTTCAGAACTGAAACCTCTTATTTTAGGAGCAAAATTTGCTAGGTAACAAAAAATCTACCTTACAAATCTACTTGTTCAAATCGCTTTACCGATACCTGATAAGCCAGAAATGTCGCTAAAACATAGACTAAAAAGCCAATAATGAGAATCGGTACTTGTCGAAGCATTTCTGGCAACTTCACACTATCCAACCAACTAAAGGCAGGAAAATGAACAAAGATCTCCATTACTGTCATGATGATGGTTGTTGGGAGCATCGCTAATATAAATGCTTTTCCTGCTTTATAAGCTGTATTGAAAAAGACGGTCAAAAAAATCAGATTGAATACAGCATAAATGAGAAATCCCATACCATAAAAGGCTATATTCGCTTCAATTCCAACTGGATTTCCATTTGATAAAATAATCAATCGTAAAAAAGCAAAAGGCAAAGATATCAGCATCTGAACCAGCTGTGCTAAAACGACCAGTAAACATTTGGCTTTTACCGTGTCCCGCTTGCGAACTGGCAATAAAGCGGTATAGTAAATGTCATTCGTCTCACGACCATACATAAAACTGATATATATACCTAGCCCGCTAAACAAGAAAATGATTCCGTATGGATAGGCTGGGATTAAAACCAGTATCCCCATGCAGGTAAAAACGAATAAATTTGGGTGGGCCGCTAAACGGATTTCCTTATACAATAAATTAAACATCGTAGCTCTTCCTTTCTGTACGAATCATAATTTCTTCAAGCGAGAGTGCTTGTTCCTCTGGCTTCTTCAAATAATCAAAGGAGTGTAAGAAGGTCTCTTTAGGTGCGCTGGCAACCATTTTCCCTTCTTTGATATACGTAATCGAATCCGCACATTTCTCTAAATCAGAGGTAATATGAGTGGAGAAAAGAATGCTGCGTTCGCCGCCTTGAACCAACTGCTGAAACAACTCCAGCAAATCATCTCTAGAGACCGGATCCAGGCCACTAGTAGGTTCATCTAGAATCAACAATTTAGCATCATGGGACAAAGCCAGAGCAACCATGTATTTCACCTTCATTCCAGCCGATAAGTCCTTCACCTTTTTCTGGGGATCCAAGGAAAATGCTGAAAGGTACTTTTCATACGCTGCTTCATCCCACGCCGGATAAAACCGTTTTGTCACCTTGGTAATTAAAGACACCTTCTTTTGTTCGTAAAAATCGATCCCTCCTAATACAATCCCCATTTGCTGTTTGCAGTCTTCTTCGTTAGCTAAGAAATTCTCTCCAAACATTTCAATCCTACCAGAATCCGGATGCACCAGATTCAATAGTGCCTTTAATGTCGTGCTTTTGCCAGCCCCATTTTTCCCAATCAGCCCCATGATTTGTCCTTTAGGCAGGGCCAAAGAAATATTCTCTAATGTAAAGCTGGGATAATGCTTCGTTAATCCTTCAATGTTCAATAAATTCATTTTTCTTCCTCAACTTTCTTTTTTGACTCAGTCAAAAGCTGTTTTTCATCAAACAAACGAACAGTTGATTGTTCCGCCAGGCGAAAAAAAACTTCGCTGCTTAATAAAGCAATGCCAGCAGTTAGCGGATTGCTTTCCCCTAACACAACCAATGTGTCTCCCGTTTGATATGCTAAGGTTTCCTGAGCCTTCTTCGGCAGAACAATTTGACCCCGGTCATTGATTTTCACTGTACCAAAAAAATGCTTGCCCTTTGGCGGAATGGGCACTCCAGTTTGTTTTGAATCGTAATTAACAAAATCATTGAGTGAAACATTAAATAATTCTGCCAACAGTGTACAATTGACCACATCAGGCAAGGAGACTCCCTTTTCCCATTTGGCGACGGCCTGGCGAGTGACACCTAGTCTTTCAGCGATTTCTTCTTGAGACATGCGATTTTGTATCCTTAAGTAATTCAAATTAGCTGAAATATTGCTCTTTATCCGACTCATCTTTCCCCACCTCTTGTTATTATCATAAGCAACTACTGAGGAAATAAACACCAACCATCGTTAACCAAAAATGTTCGTTTTCGTTACCTGACCGTTTCTGTACAGTGAATTAGCCATATTCTCTTTTTATTTTTTTAAAATTTCGTAGCTATTTAGTTTGAGTTATGTGTACAATAGGAGGAACGATAACCATTATTTCTTAATAATGAGCTATCAACTATTTTGCGTTACAATAAAGGAGTTAAAATGAATGAAGGTTATTAATCAGGTTCCAGGAGAAGTAAGCTTTAAACAAGCCATTAAGGATTTTTTTGTCGGCTATGTGGAGTTTAAAGGACGGACAACCCGAGCGGGATATTGGTGGGTTCAGCTTATTTTAATGTCGATTCGTTTTATATTTGGACTAATTTTGTTTACAACTTTGTTTTCGGCAATTATGAATACCGGTATGATGTATGGATATTATGATTATTACATGTCTGATGATGAAATTGCTTGGGAAGTATTCAGTGCATTCTTTCGTATTTTGCCAATGTTGGTTTTCTATTTTATTTTTTGGTTGGCCATTTTACTGCCAAGCTTGTCGTTAATGACTCGTAGAATGCGAGATGCAGGGCTTCGAGGACGCGGCCTGCTGGTACACTATATTGCACTCTTTCTTTTGAGCATGCTCCAATTTACTTTCCAAATTGCTAGTACTTGGTCACCTGGCTACTATGTAGCATCTATGCTGTGTTTATTTTTCAATCTGATTATCTCTATTGAACTGTTTGTCTTTACCTTGATGCCGACAAATGAGATAACGATCCGCAGCAACAACAGCTTTTTACGTTTCTTCTTTAGAGAAAAAGAACTGCCGATTGTACAACCTTCAACAGCGATTCCTCCACAAGAAACTTCAGAAACCTCAGTGGAAGAGATCATTGAAGAGCTAAAAAGCGAACCTGCAGATTCTTCTAGCAATGAGACTAGCAACGAGACTAGCAACGAGACTAGCAACGAGACTAGCAACGAGACTAGCAACGAGACTAGCAACGAGACTAGCAACGAGACTAGCAACGAGACTAGCAACGAGACTAGCAACGAGACTAGCAACGAGACTAAAAATGAGCCACCGCTATAAAGCGGGGCTCATTTTTTACTTATTCATATTTACCAGCCGCCAGAAGCACCGCCGCCACCAGAAGATCCTCCGCCAAAGGAACCCCAAGAGCCGCCACCACCGCTGCCGCCTGACCCGCTATCTGAATGATTGGACGGATTGTAATGGGAAGCTAGGTAAGCAGTAGTGATTACATCGCCATTATAGCCATACAATGTATCTCCTACCAGAATACGACCCATAGACTGCTTTTTAGCCTTGGGATATTTCGCTAAGATTTTCCCACGCTTTATTGCATTTCTAACTTGTCCAGCTGACCAGATAGTTCCAATCCCAGCCATCATCAAATAATAAAATGGCGTTCTTTTTATTTTAGTGATGCGAGCAGTTTTCTCCTGCGCACTTCTGCCTCGCTGGAAAGTTTCCAAGTCGGTTTGAAATGCCTGATAGTGCTGCTTCATTAAGCTCCTGCCTCGAAGACTGCTGATCAAAAATCCTGCAAATAAGAGGATTCCTATTGATAAAATGACTATCTGCAGCCAAAAAAGCAATTGACCATTGCGTTTCGTCCTCGTGATAGCAGCAATTTGCGAATCTACTAAAGCCGTCTTGGAATTCATAATCTCAAATACTTCGTCTACTACTTGGCTGACCGCCGCATCGTACTTCTCGTCTCCAAAATCTTCCACTACATCATCGTCATTAATAATGTCATCCGCAGTCGAATCTGTAATTAGTCCTTCTAGACCATAACCAACTTCTAGACGAAACTCCCGATCTTCCAAGGCAATCAAATACAAAACACCGTTGTTCTCATCCTTATTACCAATTCCCAGTTGATTAAAAATCTTTTCTGCGTAAGATTCAATACTCTCCCCTGAAGGCAGTTCTGGTACGGTAACCACCTGCAGCTGTGCCCCATTGGTACTGGCTGCTAATTGTTTGTTTAAATCATATATTTTCTTTTTAGTCTCTTTATTCAGCATATTGGCATTGTCCGAGATAAAAAGATTATTCCGATTTAAGCGAATGGATGCATTCGTACCTTTTATGTTCACTGTATAAAGATCATTCTGCTCTGGATAATCTTTTAAATTAGCCAAATTTTCATCCAAGGTTTCCTCAAAATTCCCCGTTGCTACTTCCTTATCTCCTGAAAGAATCGCTGCTTTTTCCGACTCCAGCTGTTCAATCTGAGCAGCATATTTTTGATTGTTTTCAGCATAGCTTTGATTGTTGCCAGGTAAAAGCCTTAGTACTAACAGACCTAAACAAATGATCAGCATCAGTGATAAACAAAGCTGCTGAATTCTACTTTTTCTGTTTAACCTTTGAAAAGTCTCCTGCGCTCGCTTGTTCAGCCTGTCAAAGTTCCGTTGCTGCTTTGCATCTTCAGTATCTTTTTTCATTTTTATTCCCTACTTTTTCATCTTTTCATCTATTATACGCAAACTTTTTTTTGCAAAAAAGAGACTTTGGACGGATTTTTTAGCCAGAAAACCTCTACAGAAAACAAACCATGATATATTCCTGTTCATTCTCATCAACAATTGTAAAGCCAACATCTTGGTACATTTTAAACGCATAATTATTCTTTTGAACGGCTAAAGACGTTTTCGTATATCCGGTTTGTTTGAGGTATGCCAGCATTTCTCTCATCAAGGCAGTTCCGATTCCCTGGCCTCGATATTCTGGTAAAAGAGAAATTGAAAATTCTGGTGTCTGATCATCAATTGAACCAAAGCCTTCTATATTTCTCACCCAAACTGCACCAACAATTTTTCCTGCTGCTTCGGCACATAAGCAATAGTCTTCCGCCTGTTGACCAAAATCTTTGATGTATACCTGTATCTCTGGTTTGCAGATTTCCGATCGTGGAATCAAATTGTTTAGATCTCGTTGAAAAATCGCTTGATACAAAAACTCTTCCAGCAGTGGATATTCTGCTGGCTGCATTGTTCGAATAGTTACTTTCATCTTTGTTGATCCTCCTGATTATTATTCTGCCTAATCAGCTGCTCCTCCACACATAGGTCATCCCCCTTTTTTTCAAGCATATCATCAGCTTCTCTAACAAGCTAGTTCACCTGTAAAAAATCCGTTATATTTTTTTCAAAACAACAAAAAAACAGCGAATAGTTTTCTATCCGCTGGTTAGAATGCATAAGATTACTTCAACATTCGCTCAATCATTTTGGGCTTCAAAAAAGTTTTTTCAGCTAGCTCGTCAATGGTCATACCAGTTGCTGCAAGACGTTTCATCATCACTGACAAGTCTTCGCCGACTTCCACAATGTGCTTATCTGGATCATACAGACGAATAACTTTTTGTCCCCATGGCATTTCCATTTCTTCACCAATCTGTTCAACCTTCAACTTAGCCAGCTTTTCGAGAAAGCCCTCAAAATCCTCTTCCTCAAAATACATTTCAGCATCATTGCCTTGATACTGAAAAAAATCAGGGGTACAATTGGTGAACTCTGCCCAGGAGCTTTCCGTTTGAAGCGATAACCCTCCAGTCAGGGTTACATTTTCGTCCAAATCAGCGATCACACGTACACCAATTACTTTAGTATAAAACTCTTTAGATTTCTCCATATCTTTTACAACCAGCATCGGTCCTTTAAACTTCATAACTTACCTCCTTTTTATTTTATTCTAGCAGGTTCCTGGAAAAAAAGACTCTTAATTTTTGCCCAATTCTGCTAGTTTAATTAATGGACCATGGTGTATTTATGCGATATTCAAAAACTAGCTATTCTCGCTCTTGGAGGTAGGCAGCTAGTTCATCTGCTGTCAGATAACGAATGTCGCTTTCCGGAAATTCTTCAAAATGAGCCTTCTGATAAACGGGCGTCATTTGAGTCGCTGATTTATTATGTTGCTTCAAATAGGTTTCAAAATCCACTTGTTGAGGAAAAATTTTATAAGCTTTGCGGCCATTGTTGCTGATAATTTCATAAATGCCGCAATTATTCTGAGTCGTCACATCTGCGGCACGTAAATACAACTGGGCAATTTCTGCTGTCTTAAATGGGAAGTTCCAACGACGTAACCCGCGTTTTTCGTCTGCTTGAATACAAATGCAGCGACCGCAGGTACCACAAATGTATTGCTGATGATTTTCTAAGCAATCCTTTGGGTTCAATAACGGAGTGATGCGGGACTGCTCACTGTAACATTCTGGACAAGTCATGAGTATTCCTCCTACCATCAAAAAGCGTCCCCTAGATTTAGAGAACGTCTCTGTTGCTTATTTACTGACAACAAATCCTGCTTCGGTTACCCAGTTTTCCGGATTAGGGTCTTCAGCTGGTGAAACATGGCCGATATTAATCATTGGTCCTACTACCTTGTAATCATTTGCTTCAATCCACTCCCCTAATGCCTGAGTGACCTGCGGCATTTGCTCGAAGGGGCCGCTGAAGGTGACAGAAGCCATAATGAAGCTTGGCGCTTTTTTAAATTGAACAGATTGTGCTTCTGGATATTCGCCAATTACAGTTGTTTGGACTTCTACATCTGGATTTTTTTCGACAAATTCCTTGTCATGAAAAACGGTCATATTCATCGCTGGCTGAGTCATTTTAGCCTTGGTTTCCTGCATACCTTGTTGGAGTTTCATCCAAAGTTCGCCCTCCAAAGTATAATCGGCAATTCTTTCTCGCACGCTTAACACATTTCTTTCTGCTACTTCTTTTACTACTACGTTATATTTAGTCATTTCAATTCCTTCTTTCATCGTTTGTTGGAGCAAGGAGATCATCCGCTGCTTTTTCATCACCTCATCAAGATCCTCCTGCAGCTTCTGCTCTTGCAAAGTGTAATGTCGTTCTAAAAATTCTAGATCATTGGTTTCAATGATTTCTTTGATGGTTTTCAATGGCAGACCGGTTTGCTGCAGCATTTTGATTTGATTCAACAACCCAAGCTGACCTGCTGAATAATACCGATAGTTAGATTGCGTATCAATTTTTTCTGGTATTAACAAGCCTAGTACGGCATAGTGATCCAATGTTCGAACAGTGGTATTAGATAGTTTTGAGAATTCTCCAATTTTAAACATGTTTGTTAACTCCTTATGATTATGTTTTATTTCGTCCTCGCTAGCTTACTTACAGTATAGAGTCACACGTAACGTGGGAGTCAACACAAAATAAAAAACTTTTTTGATCAAGGACCAAAAAAGTTTTCTGTTAGCAATGATTCATCGCTTTTTTCATTTTGATGGGGTACCCCACCCTTGTAAGAGCGTTGGGGAAAGACGCTGATGTTTATAAGCTGCAAAACCTAGGTGTTCATAAAGGCGTTTGGCATTTGCATTCTTTGATAGAACCTCAAGGTGGCACGTTTGAAAGTCCGGTAATTCTAAGCAATATTGAATAAGCTTACTCGCCACGCCTTTGCCACGGGCTGCTTTAGCTGTAGCAAGTACATCAATGTACAAATCGGTTTCTTCCTCTACCGCTTTGCTTTGAAAAATAGCGTTCATTTGTCCACAAATTATACTACCCTTTACATTCCCAAATAACTTTTGACACTCACTTTTGTTAAATTTGATCGGTCGAACTTTGTTTGTGGCAATCCCGACAATTCCCAGTATTTGCTCTGCTTCCTTATAAAGTAAGATGTAGCTTGGATTAAAGGAGTCCAGAAATAGCGCCTCTAATTTTTCATTTTCTTTAGTAAAAGTCATCATGTGACCAAAGCCCTCAAGAAAAACGTCAACGGCCTGCTCCTTTTGTAAATTAGTTACTTCTGAAAATTTGATTATTTGGTAGTCAGTCATCCCTTACCTCCAAGATTTATTAAGTTCCCGCAAGACAAGCTTACCAAATTAACGCCTCTTTGTATTCCGCCCTAAGCATGAACTATTTAAAAGGACTCACTTATGCCTGCGCTGAACATCACCACAGCTTGAGAAATAAAATCTTCAGTTTCTTTTTTAACCCGAATTAGCTAAACAAAATAGTTCATTCTGTTGTGCTGCCTTTGCGATATCATTGGTGATCATAGCCGGTATTCTTTTGCAGTAATCATTATAGTTACACTTTATTTCGTTTTCACTAGCTTGCTTAATAGTATAGAGTCGCACGTAACGTGGGATTTCACACAAAAAACTCTTAAACATCTCTTATATTTTTAATCGGCATTTCGTTCTATATTCGTTATGAATCCGCTATAACATCACAAAATCATTATATTTCGGATAACATTTTGTTAAACTATAATTATTATAGTTGTGTTTAAATACAAAAACAAAGTGACTAAAAACTAGTCTATTTGTTAGTCACTTTGTTTCTTTTTAAAAAATTACTTGATTTTTTATTAAAATACATTACAATGGAAGCGAATACTAAAACAACATGAAATAATTCATTCAAACTTACAACTATAGATGAGGAGATACCGCCATGACCACAAAAAAACTGCAGCTAACCCAACTGACCACCATGAAGAGAAAAGGACTCGAACGTAGATTTTCCGAGCACTTCGCAGAGCATCGCACCATCCAACACATAGTGGAAAGTGCTGTTTTTGTACTTGTTCGCAATGCTTTTTCACCTGATAACTTTTCTTTCTTGGGTCAAGAGTTGATTTGCCGTATTTTTTTGGAAGGTAATGTGCAGGAATTAGCCTCCGTCCGTCATTTTTGTGTCTACTTTAAAGAATATTTCACTCCAGAACATTGGGAAAAGGTCCTTTCCCGTTTATTTGAAAACCATGAAGAGTATTTAGCTGTTACCCAAGCTACCCGCGAGAAAACTAATCATCTTCACAAGATGCTGCATTCTGGCAGCCGCGAAGCCAAAGAACTCATGAATATTTCCACTGTCTATAAAGATGCCAACGGAAGAAAGCATCGCTTTACTCTAAAGGATGCTGATCCTTGCTACTCCATTGAAGAAACCACTGCCCTTTTATCCATTTTAAGCTCACTAACCATCCTTGAAAAAGATGGCGTTAGACGCTTCACTGAATTGGTTCGCTACATCTATTTACCGACTAAGCCAGTTTACGACAGTGAACGGGAAGTTGAAGCAGAACCAGCTGGTGACATGCTGAGTATTTTGCTGCCACAAATCTCTAAAGCAATGAATATCTTGGCTCACATGGACGCTCAACTTGAAGGTGATTCAGCAGAGACTGTTCCGTTTCTTGAGTCTAGCGACTATTTGAAAAATAATGTCTATGCAGGCAAATCCCTCGAAGAAACCACTGAATTCTTATTGGATGGTTTTACGCTGCCTCCGGGAACAGATGAAACAGAATTGCTCAGCAGGCTGTTGACTGCCCTTGCACGAGGAATTAAGCTGAAGGATGCCCAAGCTGAATTCGTCTTGAATGATGAACCAGAGAACACGCCTGATCCTGATTCCGACAAAAAAGCGAAAACAGAAAAGCTCCCTAATAAGAAGAAATCCAAAAAGAATAAGAAGCAGAACTCTTATGAGAGTCCGGAAGAAATTCGCAAGAAAAAAGAGCAGTGGGAACAAAAGCGATTAAAAAGACGCCTGGACAAAAAAATGGGCAAGAGTAAGCGAAATAAGAAAAAACGGAAATAAGTTGGGCTTTTCACCTGAATGAAAGAGCATGGCTTCGCAAACTCACTGATCTATAGAATAAGACTAAATTTTTGATAGACCAGTTTGCTTATCGTCGACAAAGCTAATTTGTGAAGCCTGCCCCTTGTTGTAACAGCTTTATTAACTGCGAAATTTTTTACCAACAAAAAGCCGATAGCAAAAATTGCAATGAATTTCTGTTATCGACTAGTTACTTATTGAATTAAGAAGCGAATGCCCACAAGAACCAATAGGTGCAGTGGATAAAAGCCATAAAAGCCCCATTTTACCCAGGCAGGCGAATATCCACGTTCTCCGTTATAGGCAAATAAAATTGGAATAACTAATAAAATTCCCAATCCCGTAAAAACCTCATAAAGTGGGACTAATGCTGGATCACTGACATGCATCAAGGTCATAATTGCGATCAAAAATACTGCCCCATAAACAGCGGGAAGAATAATACCAATTTTACGACCCCGTAATTTGTAAAAGCCAAATATCATCAGTACGCCGATTAAGGTCCAGTCTGACAAAATGGTCGTAAACGAGAACAGAAAAGCCAGAGCCACCTGAACTCCTGTACTTTTGACCTTTTCACAGGCCATCAGCAACAGCAGCCCCATCAAGAGTGTAAAGAAAATGTTGTTAACCAGTTCTATAGCGCTAAAGGAATGGTTGGGATAAAACAATAAATGAAACGGATAGGCAGACAGCAGGCAAAAAATCGCCAAGCGCTCTGCATATTTCTTTCGGTTCTTCGTATAATAGAACCCTTCAACCAGCAGGTATGCCATAATTGGGAACGTTAGCTTGCCAATAAACTCAGTGAAGAAATATACTGGTGGAGAATAGTCCCCCAAACTAAACCCGCTCCCAATATGGTTTAGTGCCATCGCAATAATTGCAATTAATTTTAATTTAAAGCCATCTATTGAGCTAGTCATAGCATCACCTCCTAAATAAAAGTATGACACAACTCCGTGATGCTGACCTCCTACTTTAGGCGGAAAAATATTATTTCTTTGACTGTCTTTCTTCCCCAGTAACAGTTATCCAAGTTGTAAGACTGTCTTTTAACGTCCATGCACGGTAGCGCCAACGACTTATTAGCAGACAAATTGCAAATATTCCAAGATCTACCTCAAAGGATTCCAAATGAGCTCTTTCTACATCCAAGTTACTTATGTACAACCCAGACGAGACTAAAAAATGATAGTCATTACCGGTGTTGATAAAAACCAGCAATCGAGTAATCATCTGACCAAAGTGCAGTAACAGAATAACCACAAAGCTCATCGCCACCGCATCAACTAAAATTCTTCTCACCAGCTCGTCATTCTTTCGACGTACTTCTTTGATGAGGTAAACAAGCGAAGAAAAGAAACCATAGATCGCCAGAAAACTAACTATCCATATAACAATTCTTGCACCTGTCCCTAAACCAACGATGTAAAAAACTAATTATCCCTAACCCTATCACTTTTTCTTCCCTTCCAAATAAACTATTTTCTCAAAAGGCAGCTTAAAATACTCCGCCTAATAACAACTATTTCTTCTTCAACTGTCGCTGCTTTTTAAAAGCAGCAGCTCGCGCTGCGAAGCTTTCCCTCAAACTCCAAGTCCGATAGCGCCAACGACTGGTTACTAGACAAATACCCAATACAGCTAAGTCTACTCCGAAAGATTCAAAATGGTTTCTAGGCGGGCCGTCTAAACCATAAATCAACAACCCAGGTTTAACCACCAAATTGATATCTGTCCCAGTTCTCTCATAGTGAACCACTCGAACCACCATTTGCACGAAATGAAGAAGCAGAATAAGTACAAAGCTCTTGGCCAACGCATTAATAAATCCCCTGTTTTCCACTTCATAATTGGTTTTATCTTGCGCTCGAAGAATAAAAAGAAAACTTGCTCCCAATGCATAGATCTCTAAAAAGAATAAGATCATAAAAAAAATAAGCCAAAAAGCATTCCCCTCAAAAGTTCCTCGAAAAAAAGCATACCCCGTTCTTTCCATCATTTCTTCTTCCCTTCCAAATAAAATATTTCCTCAAACGGCAGTTCAAAATATTCCGCAATCTTCAAGGAGAGCTCCAAGCTAGGATTGTACTTTCCCTTTTCAATTGCTGTCATGGTCTGACGCGACACCCCCACAGCATCAGCCATCGCATATTGCGGAATTCCTTTGGCTTCCCGAATTTCTTTAATATGATTAATGACTTTCATTTGCTTCCCCTTTGTAAAGATATCTTTACATAATTGTACATCATTCTCGAAAAATGTAAAGATACTTTTACCTTTTTTCGTTTTAGTAGCCTACTTCATTGCTACTTCATTTAAGTAATTTGAATAAATACTTGTCTTCGCTAATTTATTCAATTAGGTGATTAGGCCTACACTAAACCCAACAAAGATAAAGGAGTGGAGAAAAATGGCACGATCAATCAAAGACAGTACACCAAAAAAGGACGGCTTCCGGATGCCGGGAGAATTTGAAGAACATGAATGTTCTTGGATTATTTGGCCCGAACGGACCGATACTTGGCGTGACGGCGGTAAACCAGCGCAAAAGGTTTTTGTGGATGTAGTTGAGAAGATGATTCCTTACGAAGAGGTACGCGTAATTTGTTCAGCAGCACAGTATGAGAATGCTCGAGCTCGCTTACCTGAGGAGGTTCGTGTCATCGAAATGTCTACGGATGATTCTTGGGCACAGGATAAAGGTCCTTTTTATGTAATCAATGACAAAGGCGAGATTCGCGGAGTTGATTGGGGCTTTAATGCTTATGGCGGCTTAGATGAAGGGTTGTATTTCCCTTGGAAGCTGGATTCCCAGTTTGCTCAAAAATTATTGGAACTGGAAAATATTGATCGCTATGATGCCACAGCAAAATTAATTCTGGAAGGCGGCGCAACTCAAGTCGATGGGGAAGGCACGTTGATCATTACAGAAAATAGTGTCTTCAATGACAATCGCAATCCTGGCATGACTCGCGATGAAATCGAGGAATTGTTAAAAGAATACATGAATCTAGAAAAGGTCATTTGGCTGAAGGACGGCATGGCCTTTGACGAAACTGATGGGCATATTGATGACGTTTGCTTCTTTATCAAGCCTGGTGTAATTGCTCTTTCTTGGACCGATGATGAAGAAAATCCACAGTACAAACCTTTGAAGGAAGCCTATGACATTTTGAGTCAAGCCACCGATGCCAAGGGCCGTAAACTGGAAATCCACAAGGTGCCTATTCCTGAAATTCTTTACATTAGTGAAGAAGAAAATGCCGGCATTGATATCAGCGATACTGCAGCGACTCGTGAGAGCGGCTTGCCACTAGCGGTTACTTATATTAACAGCTACATGATCAACGGGGCATTAGTGGTGCCGCAATTTAACGATCCGATGGATGAGGTAGCTTGCAACATGTTTAAGGAATTAATGCCTGATCGCGAGATTGTCCGTATTTGGAGTCGCGAATGGTCCTTGTGCGGCGGCAACATCCACTGCATGACGCTGCAAAAACCAAAACCTTAACAATCTTGGGACGCTGAGAGTGCGGTCTGCTTCTCAGCGACCTTCTTATGTCAGCTGGGTCCTGGTCATTAAAGCCATCAGCTGATTGCGATTTTTACAACCGGTTTTACGATAAATATTGGCAGCATGTTTACGAACCGTATGGATGCTAATGTACATTTGTTGGCTGATTTCTTCGATACTGGCCTCGGAACACAGCCAGCGAACCATCTCTTGTTCTCGCTCGGTTAAATGAAATTTGTCTAATGGCTGCTCAACGGTTTGGTCAGATAAAATAGGCAAACCATGAGGATACAACTGAGTCAGCTTCAGAGTAAAATGCGGCTCTAAAATGGTTAAAACCGCTAAATCCTGTTGCGTAAAATCGCCTCGTTTTCGGGAATTAAATAAATTAAGTGACCCATAAGGAATACTGCCCTGCACGAAATTTATTCCGCAGCTGTAATACAAATCCATCGGCTTTAACCATTGCTTGTACAATGGCGAATGTTCCCGAACTTCTTCAGTAACAATTTGAGAATCGCAGTATACAACAGAATTTTCATGAAGAGAAAACATCCAAGAAACATAATCGCCATAAATAAAAGAATTAAAATATTCATCCAGCTTTTCCTGGCTGATTGTTAAAGATAGTGGATTGAAATAGTGCGTTTGACCTTTTTCAATTCGAGCCATATCAAAAAAGGAGCAGTCTGATACGACTAATTCAGGAAGCTTCTTCAACGTCGTCAAACGTAAGGCATCAATGGAATCTGATTGATTAATGGAATAAATAAAGGTGTTGAGTCTGTGCCACACCTCATTAGGAAGCGATATCATTTTATAACCTCCAAGTGTTTTTCTTGATTATAACACTCTGCGGACACAATATTTGCCTGTTCTTCTGAATGTCACAAAAAAATACGAAGGTCTTGTTTTACTTAATGGCAACACCTTGGTATAGGAAAGGAATGAATGACCTATGGAAGAGAAAAAAGTAAGCTTGGTAAAAAGTATACTATTTACAATTTGTAGTGTTTTAGTATTGGATTCCTTTGTCGCCTCTTCAGCAATTGGGGTTTCTTCAATTACGATTTGGTTGATTACAACGGTGCTTTTCTTTTTACCTTATGGCTTAGTAACAGCTGAGCTGGGGAGCAATTATCCCGGTGATGGTGGGATTTATTTATGGATTAAACGGGCCTTTGGCGATAAGATCGGCGTGCTGAATGGCTGGTTTTATTGGGTGAATGTGGCCTTTTGGATGCCTGCGGTGTTTGTCGCCTTCTCCAGCTGGTTTTCTTATGCCTTCATGCCTGAGGCTAGTCCGATTTTTCTAGCTGGTTTGGCTTTGGTGATGTGCTGGCTGATTGTGTACATCGGAATTCGCGGGGTGGATTTATCAGTAACCGTGACTAACATTGCGGCTATCTTTAAAGTGGCGGTCTTATTGATTTTTGGATTTATGGGAATCGCTTATGCTTTGCAGCATGGATCAGCCAATGATTTCTCTGTAGCTTCGTTCATGCCGACACCGGGAAATACTGTTCGTTACATCTCGGTGATCATCTATAATCTGCTAGGCTTTGAATTAATTGGCTCAATTGGCAATCAAATTGATAATCCCGGCAAAACAATTCCTAAAATGACGGTTGTTGCCGGTGTAATCATTTCGGCTCTCTATATTTTTGGAACCTACGGAGTCTTAGTCGCCATTCCTGCTAATCAAATTGATACCGTTGACGGCTTTTATTATGCCTTACTGGAACTATGCAAGGTCTTCGGCAGTTTCCAAATGCCTGTCTTTTATGTCATTATTTTAGTTGCTATGAGTACCCTCATTTCCAATATGGTTTCCTGGACCTTGGGCGCCAACGAGGTCTTTATTGCAGCCAAATTGGATCAGCGGAATCGCTTCTTGAAGCATCGCAGCGCGAAATACGGCACTCCTGATGGTCTGTATTATTTTATGGGGATTGTGGCTACCTTCCTGATTATTGTCAATTATGCAACGACCGGTGATGCCAACGCTATATTTTGGACGATCTTCTCCTTTAGTGTGATTATCCTAATGATTCCCTATTTGTTTATGTTTCCAGCTGCGATTCTTTTACGCAAAAAAGACGCCACCATGCAGCGGATTTATCAAGTGCCAGGGGGCATGACTGGGTTAGTTGTTTGCTCGGTTTTAGGTGAGGCTTGCTTGATTCTCAGCATCATTTTGATGTTTATTACGGCCGAATCCAGTTTTGTGATTGGAACCTATGTCGTAGGAACGATTATTACACTGTTGTTGGGAATTTGGCTGTATCACTCTAAAGAACAGCTTCCTAAAGAAGAAACACCGCATCTGCCGGATGAAACCCATTAGCTTCCAGAGACGAATTCCCTGATTCGTCTCTTTTACAGTTTATTCCTTCCAGCCTTCCGTGAATAAATAGCTGATCCATTCAGAGGCTTTGCGCCGTGTTTCAAATGCCTTGTAGCCCTTATGACCATAGATGTAATCCAGCTTCCATTGTTGGGGAGCTGTTTCTTTTTCCAGCAGCAACTTCTTTAAAGGCTGGGTTCGTTCGTCCGCCCATACATGCGCCTTATTAGCGATAAAAACTAAATCGGTCAGTGAAAGCATATACGCCTGCGGAAACATGATATCGGTAATATGAGCACTAATCGGCTGTTGATTAGAAAGTCGTTGAAAAAGCTGATGCTTCAGCATATAGTCGGTTCCTTGTTGTATTAATGCTTCCACCTCTTCATCTTGATGATTCGTATATTCTGCGTAAGTAAGCAGTCCCCGCACCGTTTTTCCAATCCCGATATAACAAGGCGTTTTGCGCATACAGCCACCATGCTTACAAATCCCTTTGTGAGGCCAGCTGGTTGTTTGATTCCGTTCAAACACTTGGTATCTTTTAATCCAATTTAAGGCTGCTTGAACTTCTGGTGACTTCGCTTGCCCCAAACGAGTATACGCCTCCAGCAACATCACATTGTAGCATGGAACAATTCCCTCAAGCTTTCCGGTATAAGAAAAACCTTCCTCCGTAGCAATCACCTCTGTTACATAGTTCAACAACTGTTGCGTATAAGGAAGCCGTTCAGCATAAGGTATCTCCGCAAGGCAAAGTAAACGAAAAATAGCAAAAAACGGGTTCTCCATCCAATCCTTTGTCAGTTTTTTGACGATCGACGACGCGCTAAGCAACTGTTCAATTTCTTGAACCGTTAACAACTGCTTTTGGTCATACGCTTTTCGAAGCTGTAAGGCTGTATCCATCTTGATCCCCTCCTCCTTCACTATAAACCAGCAGCATAAAAAAACGAACCTGTTTTTTGCTTTTTTATTCACAGACTTCCTAATCCAGCTTTTATTAAATCATGTTTAAATGACAAAAGTTATCATTAAAAATCTATCATAAACTGTTATACAGCATAGCTATCTGTTATATAAAATTAGCGAAAAACCGACTTTTTTTCACTAATTTCGAAAAAACAGTAGCAAAACAGTACCATTATCTGTTATACTCTCGGTATCAAGAAGCGCTTTCTTTCAATCTCAATAAGGATACCTATTCTGCAATTTTTCCACTCTAATTGATAATTAGAATAATTGTCAATTGTTGTTTAGCAGATTAGTATTCCGCATGGACCCTGACTAATATTTGTAAAAAATAATTAGTCTCACAACCAATAATAAGGAGAATTTCAATGAAAAACAAATTACACTTTGAACAATGGGAAGGTTTCACACCTGGTAAATGGCAAAATGAGGTAAACACATTAGACTTCATTAAACGCAACTACACTGAGTACACTGGCGATGACAGCTTTTTAGAAGAAGCTGCACCAAGCACCAACAAACTATGGGACAAACTACAAGAACTATTTGAAGTACAGCACAAAAATAATGGCGTTTACGACATGGATACAAACATTCCAGCAACTATCACTTCTCATGAACCAGGCTACCTGATCAAAGAAGAAGAAAAAATCGTTGGTTTACAAACAGATGTGCCGTTGAAGCAAGCGTTCATGCCTTTTGGTGGTATCAATATGGCCAACAAAGCGTTGGAATCAAATGGCTATGAGGTGGATGATCAAATGTCATTCATTTTCAGCAAATGGCGTAAAACACATAACCAAGGTGTTTTTGATGCTTACACTGACGAAATGCGTTTAGCTCGTAAAAACAAAATCATCACTGGTTTACCAGATGCTTATGGCCGCGGCCGTATCATTGGTGACTACCGTCGTGTGGCTTTGTATGGGATCGACTTCTTAATGGAACAAAAAATGAAGGATCACAAACTAATCGGCAATAAAACCATGACTAACGACATTATCCAATTGCGTGAAGAAGTGGCTGAACAATACCGTGCTTTGAAAGACATGAAGGACATGGCTGCTTCATACGGCTATGATATTTCAGCACCAGCGGCTAACGCAAAAGAAGCAATCCAATGGTTGTACTTCGGTTACCTGGCAGCAATCAAATCTCAAAACGGAGCAGCAATGTCTATCGGACGTATCTCTGCTTTCTTGGATATCTACATCCAACGCGATTTAGACCGTGGCTTGATTACTGAATTTGAAGCACAAGAATTAATCGACCACTTGATCATGAAACTACGTATGGTGAAATTTGCCCGTACGCCTGAATACAACCAATTGTTCTCTGGTTACCCAATCTGGGCGACTCTGTCAATTGCTGGGATGAACATGGACGGTTCTTCATTAGTAACGAAGAATGACTTCCGTATTTTGCACACTTTGACAAACATGGGTCCTTCACCAGAGCCAAACTTGACTGTCTTGTATTCTTCAAAATTACCTGAAGGCTTCCGTACGTATGCAGCAAAAGTAGCAAAACAAAGCTCTTCTATCCAATTGGAAAACGACGATCTATTGCGTCAATACTGGGGTTCTGATGATGCAGCGATTGCTTGCTGTGTTTCAGCAACTGTTATCGGTAAAGACATGCAATTCTTTGGTGCTCGTGCTAACTTGGCAAAAGCTGTCTTGTACGCAATCAACGGCGGTGTGGACGAGATGACACACATGCAGGTTGGACCAAGAATGCGTCCAATGGATGGCGACACGTTGGATTACGATACTTTCATCCAAAACTACAAAGATATCATGGATTGGTTAGCTGAATTATATGTAAACACACTAAACGTGATTCATTACATGCATGATAAATATGCGTATGAAGCACCACAATTGGCCTTGATGGATACTGACTTGAAACGTACCTTTGCAACTGGTATTGCTGGTATTTCTCACGCTGCTGACTCATTAATGGCAATTAAACACGGAAATGTTAAAGTTATCCGTGATGAAAACGGACTAGCTGTGGACTATGTTCCACAAAATGAGTTCCCAACTTACGGAAACGACAATGATGAAGCCGATGCAGAAGCAAACTGGATCTTAGAATACTTCATGGCTCAAATCAAACGTCAGCACACTTACCGCAACTCAACACCAACCTTGTCATTATTGACAATTACGTCAAATGTTGTTTACGGTAAAAACACTGGGAATACACCAGATGGACGTCGGGCAGGTAAACCATTGGCACCAGGTGCGAACCCAAGTTATCAAGATGGTAAATTCCTAGGTGAGAAAAATGGTCTGTTGGCTTCATTGAACTCAACAGCTAAATTGAACTATGCTTGTGCGCAAGATGGTATTTCTGACACTCAAACCATCAACCCAGGTGCTCTTGGCCGAACAGATGATGAAGAAATGCAAATCGACAACCTGCGCAATGTCCTAGATGGTTACTTTGACCGCGGCGGTTACCACTTGAACGTCAACGTCTTCGGCCGTGAACTGTTGGAAGAAATGGATAAAGACATCGACAATCCTAAATACGCGAACTTCACCATCCGTGTATCAGGTTACGCTGTTAAATTCCGTGACTTAACACCAGAACAACGTCGCGACGTAATCTCAAGAACTGACCACCATTCATTATAAAAAATACCGAGCCCACTGAAAGAGAAATCTCTCAGTGGGCTTTTTGCCAGTCCAACTTTTTGCAGTTTTTTCCAGTGCGAAAGAAATAAAAGACCTCCTGATATTTCCCATTCGTGCTGTTTAGTTGGATGGTAGGCGCACGAGAATCAGATTCATTTTTCGTGCACTTGGAAAAATGAATTCCTTACTGAGAGCTAGCTGCCAGTCCAACTTTTCGCAGTTCTATTTATTCAGAAAACTAATTTTGTAATTAGATTAATAGACAAATAGAAGCGTTTAGTTGGATGGTAAGCGCACGAGAATCAGACTCATTTTTCGCGCACTTGGAAAAATGAATTCCTTACTGAGAGTTAGCTGCCAGTCCAACTTTTCGCAATTCGTTTAGTGTGAAAGAAATAAAAAGCCTCCTGATATTTTCCGCTCGTGCTGTTTAGTTGGATGGTAAGCGTACGTGAATAGAATCCCTTTAATGTGAGCTATCTACCACCCCAAACAAATCCCCCTCGCAATTTCAAAAACACCTCTCCTCTTCCTCGCGGTTTCATGATAAAGTAAAGAGACTGAGAGGAGCCGTGAATTCGTGAATAAAAAGAGCTATCATTTCTACGCTATGGCAAGTATTTTGTGCTGGTCGATTTCCTATGTTTTATCCCGTTTCATTATGGGGGAATTTTCTGCCTACTCGATTTCTTTTCTGCGCTATATTGTGGCTTCGATTGCCTTACTTTTGCTGGCGCCTATCATTAAGCTTAAAAAAATTGAGAAACAAGATATTGGCTGGATTTTCTTAACCGGAGCAGTTGGCTTTTTCATTTATATGATTGCCTTTAATAAAGGCCTGGAGACCGTCAACGCTGCAACTGGCAGTGTCATTATTGCGGCTGTTCCTATGATTTCTTCCATTTTATCCAGTTTTATTTACCAGGAAAAGCTCACCCGACTGCAATGGCTGGCCAGCGCCTTGTCTTTTCTAGGTGTGTTGCTAATTACTCTGCTGCCTGGCGGCTTCACGATTAATTACGGCTTGATTTGGTTTTTTGGAGCGGCTTTTTGCATGAGCTTCTACAATTTGCTTTCTAAACGAATGGTTAAAAAATATGCGGCGATTCAGGTGACGACTTATAGTATCTTTGCGGGAACATTGCTGCTTTCTATCTTTTCGGTGAGTTCCTTTCGCCAAGTTCAGCAGGCTTCCTGGCTGGCAATTTTGTGCATTATTTTGATGGGGGTCTTTTCTAGTGCAGTGGCCTATGTTTGCTGGGCTAAGGCCTTTGAGCGGGCAGAAAATGTAGCGTCGGTGAGTAATTATATGTATTTGACGCCTTTTTTTACCTCGATTTTAGGCTTTCTGCTGATTGACGAGGCTCCTGGCTGGTCCACTGTGATTGGCGGTGTGTTTGTTTTGGGCGGGTTGATTTTATTCAATAGTAAACTGGCAAAACAAGTGAAAATCCATTAAATAAAAAACTTGCAGCAAATTGCTTGCCTTAAAGTTAGGGTTAAGGTTTATGATGGAGATATCATAAAGAAAGAAGGAACCTGCATGTTAAATGAAAGCTTTACTTTATCCAATGGTGTAAGTATCCCTAAAATCGGTTTTGGTACTTGGATGATTGACGATGCCAAGGTAGCTCAACATGTCCGCGATGCGATTAGTGTCGGTTATCGTCACATCGATACTGCTCAAGCCTATGCTAATGAAGTTGGCGTCGGTGAAGGTATCCGGACATCCGGTGTTGATCGCAAGGATATTTTTCTAACAACCAAATTAGCGGCTGAAATCAAAAACTATGAAGAAGCGGTTGCGGCCATTGACGAATCACTGGCGAAACTGGATTTGGATTACATTGATTTGATGATTATTCACAGTCCCAAGCCTTGGGCAGAATTCCAAAACGATGACGATCATTTCTTTGAGGGCAACTTGGAAGCGTGGCGGGCTTTGGAAGAAGCCTACGAAGCTGGCAAGCTGAGGGCAATTGGGGTTTCTAACTTTGAACAAGTCGATTTGGAAAACTTATTAACCAATGCCCAGGTTAAACCAATGGTGAATCAGATTTTGGCCCACATCGGTCATACGCCAGTAGAGGTGATTGAATTTTCGCAGCAAAACAACATGATCGTGGAGGCTTACTCGCCGATTGCTCATGGTGCCATGATGCAAAACGAAGACATCACTTCAATGGCGGACAAATACGGCGTTTCCATTCCGCAATTAGCGATTCGCTATTGCCTGCAATTGGATCTGCTGCCATTGCCTAAAACAGAAAACATCGATCACATGAAAAACAATGCCGATGTCGACTTTGTCATTTCAGCGGAAGACATGACTACCTTGAAAAATATCGGCCGCGTGGATTACGGCGACCATAGTGATATTCCGGTATTCCGTAGGGCAACCGATAAATAGCTACAAAAAGAGCAGCAGCGAATTTTCGATGATTTCGCTGCTGCTCCTTTTTATTTTTTAGCAAACGTCCTCCGCAGATTTCCTTTTAGGTGCTGATAGGTCAAAAACTGCTGGCGACTTCGTTTAATGGCTTTGTATCTTTTCGGCTGTTTCTTATAAAACTCTTGATGATAATTTTCGGCCGGCCAAAAGGTACTGGCCCAGCGAATTTCAACGACAATTGGCTTGCTGTATCTTCCTGAATCAATCACCTGCTGTTTAGAAGCTTCCGCAATTTGCTTTTGCTCTTCGTCCTGAACAAAGATAATCGGACGATACTGAAGGCCATTATCTTGAAATTGCCCCGTATCATTAGTAGGATCAATGATCTGCCAATACAAATCTACCAATTCCTGATAACTGATTTTTCGCGTATCAAAGATAATCTCCACTGCTTCTACGTGTCCGGTATTGCCCACCAGCACTTGATCGTAGCTGGGATTTTCCAAATCGCCGCCAGTATATCCAGATAATACCGAAATAATACCTGGCCGGGTTTCGAAAGGCTCCACCATGCACCAAAAGCACCCGCCAGCAAAAACGGCGCGGCTTTGGTTCTGAGGATCGTCAATTTTATGCTTGCTGCGGTCATAATCCAGCTCTGAATTGTACTCGCCAGTCAGCTTTTGGTAAAAGTCCGTCATATCCGGTGTCAAATTATTTCTGCTAGCCAACGGGCGTAAAGCCGCCTCCAGCTTGGCAATGGTCTCCGGATAGCTGCTGTTCTTTTCCAAAGCATCTCTAGCTTCGATCAGCCGTTGACGTTCCCAGTCTCGCGTTTTAGGATTTAAAATAAGGTTGTAAATTTCAGTTATGGTATCTTCTTGAGTGAATTTCATATTAGGATCTCCTTTAACAAAAACGTCATAGTTTTATTGTTGGAAATACACTTGAAATTTACCATAGTTAAGTTAAATACACGAATAAACTGTCCTTTTTTGACCTTAGCTTAAACAATTCTTTTCATAATCGCTAACAACGCTTGAACATCTTCAACCCGGGTGTCCCCTGTTGTTGAATCGATGATTGAACTATACACATGAGGGATGATTTTTTTCACGCCGGCATCCACCGCCAGCTGAACAATCTCTTCAAAATTGTCCAAATCAATGCCGCCAGTCGGCTCCAAATAGAAATCCGCCTCCGCACAAGCTTTGGCTACCGCGATATATTCTTCGCGATGGGCTAAGCCTTTCATTGGAAAATACTTAATCGAGCTGCCCCCCATATCCTGAAGCAAGCGAATGGCCGTTTCAATCGGAACGATTCCCGCTGGTGCCTGAGAACTTAAAGGTCCCGTAGCAATATTGACATAGCCGGCTTTTCCAGTTGGCGAAACTAAGCCATTAACCACTGTATCGGTTTGCCCTAATAACGCCCGCGAAGTTCCCACCCCAGTAAAGACCTGATTCACATGCTGCGGCTGCAGAACAGCTGAGATACGTGAGACCATTTGGCTTTGATTGGGATCACCAGCACCTAGCCCCACGGATAAGGCATTGTTAGTAGCAGACTGATACTGTTTCATGTCTTCAATCGCCGCTTCGTCGGTAGCGTATTTTTTAGACAGTACGCCTAAAACCACGTGCCCTTCAGCTGCTTCGTAACAGTCCTTGGCATTTTCCACTGAATTGGCTAATACATTTAAGCAAATGCGCTCGTTTAAATAATTGGGTGTCAACGACATCTTGGTCTCTCCTTTACGCCATGATTGCTTCTAGGCGCTGAATAATTTTTTCCATCTCTGCTTGATTCACCGAGCGAATATCAAATTCGATAATGCCCACGTTGGCCTGATATTCGCGAGTATAAACGGCCGGATTCTCAGCTTTTAATTCCTCAATCACTTGCCTAGCGGTTTTCTCCCCTTGCACCTTCACACTGCCTCGGTAAATGTCGCGACCGGCACTATCCTGAACAATTGCGGCTGAAAGCCCGGGTATCTGATTCACCGCCGCGACAAAAGGTGCCAAACGCGTCTTCATTGCTTCGCCGCTTTCGCTGCCCTGCTGCAAATAGTCTTCCACTGCTTGGGTGAAGCCGAGGATGTTGTCCTTACCAATCTTCATCGCTCGGCCAATGCCTTTACTCTGCAGCCGCACCCATTCAACCAATCGCTTTTTACCAATCACTAAGCCGGCACTGGGTCCTTCAATTGCCTTGGCACCGGAATAAATGACCAGATCAGCTCCAGCTTTTGCATACTTGAACAAATCCTCTTCAGCAGCAGCATCGACAATTAGCGGCAGCTGGTGCGCTTGGGCAACCTTGGCTGCTTCTTCTACATTTAGCATACTCTTTTGCACAGTATGATGACTTTTAATGTATAAGATGGCCGCCGTTTTTTCGGTAATCACCTGCTCCAAATGCTCCCCTGAACACATATTGGCATAGCCGGCTTCAACAACTTGACCGCCGCCGAGAGCCACCATTACCTCCACTGGTGTGCCATAATCAACATTATGCCCTTTCGGCACCACAATTTCCCGCTGGCTAAAACGCTCGGAATAGGGATGATACGTATGGTACATATCCCCTTGGCCGATGACAGCCGCCACACTTTGAGCAATACCGGCCGAGGCCGAGGACACAATTTGGGTATCCTCTACCTGCAGCAGCTTCGCTAAATACGCACCGGTTTGAATGCTTAGCTCGCTCATCTCGAAAAAGTGTTCTCCACCAAAGCGCTGAGCCGCCAACACGCCTTCAGAAACCTTGGATACGCCTAAAATAGTCATCCGACCAGAGGCATTAATAACTTCCTTTAATCCAAATTTTTGATAACTGATCATGCATTCACCTGTTTTCTATAAAAGTCCGAAGAAGGCCGCCACGATACTAACAGCCACGATCGTACCGATAATGATGCCGTATCGTGGGCCTTTTTTCACCATGAAGAAATAAATCGCAAAAACAGCGGTTAACGGCAGCAGGCCTCGCATAATTTGATCCAAAATTTCCTGCAGCACAATTGTCGCACCACCAGGAACCACGAATTTCATTGGACTTGTGATATTTACATAGCTGGCACTCAAGGCTCCCATCATCATCATTCCCAATACGTTTGCCGCATAAATGACCTGTTTAATTTTGCCGTCCTTCAGCAAGCTCAAGATCGAATTACGACCCAACGTATAGGATTTATTGATTAGGGCCCAACTGATATACATTGTAATCACCGTGTAAATGACGATCGGTCCAATTCCGCCGATCGCATTGCCATTAGACGCCATTGGGATAAAGATCGAGATAATCAGGGGCATTACGGCTGCCCAAATAATTGAATCGCCAATCCCAGCCAGAGGTCCCATCAAGCCTGTTTTAATCGAAGTAATCGACGTATCGGTAATCGCAGCCCCATTGGATTTTTCTTCCTCCATGGCAATCACGATCCCTTGAATCGATGACCCAATTGTTCCTTCGGTATTAAAAAAGTTCAAGTGGCGCTTCAAGGCTTCCCGCTGTTCCTCCTCATTATCGGCATACAGCTTCTTAATGGCTGGAATCATCGAGGCACAAAAGACTAAGCTTTGCAGCCGTTCATAAGAGTTAGACAGCTCACAGCCCAGCTGATAAATCCAAAAGGCCTGAGATAATTCCTTTTTAGTGATTTTCTTTTGCTCCAATTGCTCTTCGTTTTGCTTTGTCATCTGTTCCATTACGCACCCGCCTCCTCTTCTAGCGCTTTGTTTCTAACTAAAAATGCCACACAAACACCAATAACTGCCACTGCCATAACTTCAGCACCAAAATAAACCACTGCCACAAAGCCAATCAGGAAATAAGGAATCAAGGTCTTTTTCCCGATTACCATAATCGTCAAGGCAAAGCCTAAAGCCGGTAAAATGCCGCCCATGACTTCAAAACCGTGCATCAGCCATTCCGGAATGACTTCCAAAATCTGATTAACAATCGATTGACCAAAGTAGTTCGCTGCAAATACGAGAGGAAAACGAATAACAAAGCCAGCCATAGCAGGATATAAAAAGGCGGCACGATAAATTCCAGAATAATTTAAGTCCTCTGCATACTTGTCAGCCATATGCACCCAGGTTGCATTAATCGTTCGACGAATTTGATCCATAAATACACCCAGCACCCCAAATGGTACTGCCAAAGCAATCGCTGCCTCTGCATTCATCCCAACACCTAAAGCAATTGGAATCGCAATCGCTGAAGCCAATGCCGGATCACTAGGAACATTGCCCCCAGGTGTAGACGTTACGCCTAAGTACACCAGCTGAATTCCGGCACCGATAATCATTGCTTCTCCTAGCTTGCCAGTCACCGCTCCTGCAATCAATGCAGCTGAAAGCGGCTGGGAAAGCATCCCGGAAAAGGTATAGCCAAAACGCAAGCGGGCAAACCAATAGTACAACCCCATCACAATTGAAATACCTAAAACGCCCATATTTCTTACACCCCTTTATAATGATTTATATTTTTCGATCAATTTTTGCATAGGTACTGGTGTTTCTTCTGGAATGGCTTGGAAATAGACATCCATCTCTTTGCTTAACAAGCCTTCTAAAATCGCTACATCCTCTTCTGACAGATTAATATTTTTGATCACATTTTTCCGGTTAGGACCACCGCCTAATCCACCAACTTGAATAGCTTCGGTTACGATGCCTTCATCCACTGCTGATTTCAAGGTGGTTAAATCTGGCACTAAGAACAAGACTTTACTATTTTTAGCCGCAGCTTCCTCAGCCCAATAGCTTTTCACTGATTCCATACCTTTAATAATTACTTCGACACCAGGAGGGGCCGCCATTAAATAAATACTTTGTAAAAATTCATCCTGCTCCAGCTCATCACTGACTACTAAAATTTCATTGGCTCCTGATTGCTGCAGCCATTTAGTGACCACCTGACCATGAATTAGTCGACTATCGACTCTAGTTAATACGATTGTTGACATCTTTTTCCACGTCCCTTTATTTTTGAATTTGTGGTAGCTCCAATACCTGACAGCTTTCAACCACCGCTGTCTGAATTTCCTGTGCCAGCTCGCGAGTAAAGCCGCCCTCTTCTTGTTTCATTACGGCTTCCAGCAGCATCGACGCACATAATCCGGAAATAGTAATTACCTGATAATCCTTGGAGATCCGTAAAGCTACATTGCTGGGGGTCCCTCCTTTAATATCAGTTAAAATCAATAAGTTCTTTGACCACTGCAGCTGATCAATTTGTTCCTTCACTCGGGCAATGTAATCCGCTAACGAATCCTCTGCCTGAAGTGGTACCTCATACACATCCTTGATTTCGCCGACAATCATGCGGACACTTTTAATTAATGCCTGCCCCCAACCATTGTGAGTCAAAATCAAGATCGGTTCCTTCTCCATAAGCTCCCTCCTCATTTGTTCTGTTCACTTTTATATAAAGCAAGAGGCGTGCCAAAAAAATAGCCCTTTGAAAAAGGGGCTATTTCATGCTGTTTAGACGTTCACCTCAAACAACAGCTCATAAATATATTTCACTTCCAGTGGTGGAATGATTATATTGTATGACACTTCAATCGGTCGAAAGGCCATTTTGATGACAGATGCCATTTCCGGCAGCTCGTTGTATGACAGTTCATAAGAGGTATGGTCATACTCCGGATGTTGAATCTGGCGTTCAATCAGGCAGGCACAGTGAATGATAAAGCGCAGCAGGCGTTTCTCATCGCTTTTCTTCTTGGTCTGTATACAAATATCCGAATAAATTTTCGACAGCTCAATCGAAATACTTTTCGGATTCAAGATCGTCAATAAGCCGGTAATCGCCTCGACTGATAGTCCTTGAACATATTTAGCCGAGACGCGTTTAAAGACCTCGTTGTTTTTTTCTACGGACAGATCAAAGCCCAGCATTTGAAAAACCAGCTTGATGCCTTGATCCGACAAAAGCTTGTCCAAGGAAATAAAGGGAATATCTGGGATTTCCGTTTGCACCGTTCCGATAATTCCCACCAGCTTCTCATCGTCATGAATAAAGGAGTGGAGACGCTTAATGTCCTCCAGCTCGCGTTTTTCCAGTGTCAGCATCCGCACATTGGTCAGTAATTCCTGCGGGAAGGTATTCAGCAGCAGCCGTTCGATTTTCAACGCCGTGCCCAGTCCAGTCAGGCAGGAAATAATCAGCACCTTCGAATTCTCAAAGTTTCCTTTGCGACAGATTAATGCCTTATGATCCTTTTCCTTTAATACTGGCAATAAATAGTCAAAGTTCGTTGATTCATAAATGACCTCTCGGGCAACCTCTAGCAGCGTCAGCAGATTAATATTGCTGATCAGCAGAACCTCAATTTGGAATTCCTTGCTGATGACGTTGCCGAAATACACCAGCGATCCAATATCTACCATTAAAATCAGCTTGCTGTACTGGTTGTCACGGACAATTTTCCGAACCTTATCCAAGGTTTCCTCCACCGACTGATTGATGGGCATATTCACCGAGTTCATTAAACTAGTGGAAAACAACACATTGGTATATTCCACCATACTGGAAGCCGTCGCACTGCCGTGAGCCACCACCACAATGCCGCATTTTTCGTCCAGCTCATACCTGCGATCGTGAGCCTTTAGTTTGCGGATAAACAGGTCATAAAAAATGATCTCCGTATCCGGCAGCTTCAAGGAAAAGCTCGCTTCAATACTTTGAACAATCTGCTCCGCCAGCTGATAGTTCTCAATTTTTCCCGAAAAAATATTCTTCGTCAGGTCAAAAAAGTCCTCATTAATTTGGGCTGAGTAGAACACGCTGGAATAAATATGCGCCATCAACACATCCTTCAGCTGTTCAGGCAAAAAGCACTGCATCTTGTCTTCAATCAATTGCAGAATATGCTGCACCTGAGCATAAAACTGCTCATCAATTTTCCCCTCCTGCGAAAGCTTCTGGCTAAACAAATCCATGTCATACAGCTGATCGACTTTATTTTGCATCATCGCCACTGCATCCCGCGGCGAAATATTGACCTTCTTTAAATCTGCATACTCCTTCAGCAAAAAGTTGTAGAAGCGGTCATTTTGCTGCTGAGTGCTTTGCAGCAGCTGATCAATATGTGGGTAAAATGTGTCATAACTAATTTTGATTCCCTTACTGGGAACGTATTCATTTAAAACGACAATCTCTTTAGTATCCAAGGAGTTTTCATCAAACAGCTCCATGGGAACATCAATCATCAGCTCATCGGTTTCATAATCAATCGCATCCAGATAGGCTTGAGCACAAATAAACTGGATCTCTGATTTCAATTCGCCGACATTGGCATTGTACTCCGAGAACGCCAAATACTTTAACGTGTTATAGGAAATGTACAAATCCTTTTGAATCCCCTGGCTCTCCTCTAAGAAAAAGGCTAAAATCAGTTGAATTTTCTCCTTGATGGAGCGCTCATTTAAGCTAGGGACATGCAAGGTGACCGGAATTCTCCGTAAAAACGTCTTCAAAAAAGTCTTTTCCAGCTCCTCGGTCGTGGCAAAAATGAACTTGATAGCTACATGCCGCTGCTTCTCGGCCTCTCCCATGCGGGTAAAGTAGCCCTTGTCCAATAAGGTGAACAGCTTTTCCTGGCCTTCATTGGTCAATCGATGCACCTCATCCAAGAAGAAAAAGCCCTGATCCGCCAACTCCACTAAGCCTTGATGATCACTGTCTGCTCCGGTAAAGCTGCCCTTTTTATAACCGAACAAATGAGAAGTCAGCAGCTCCGGATTGTTGAAATATTCCGCACAATTGAAATAAATAAACGGTACCTGTTGTCCTGTTTTTGCTTCAAAAAATTGATGCAAATGCTCCGCCAGCAAGGTCTTGCCGACACCCGATTCGCCAGTCAGCATAATATTTAAGCCTTTTGGGGGATACAACACTGCCGCCTTCAGCTTCTTGATAATGTCACTCAGGCTTCCGTCATAGCCAATCACTTTGGAAAAAGGATTGTTGGCCCGTTCCTGTTTGACTATTTTTTGCCGTTCCAGTCTTTGGGAAATTTCTGCTCTTAATTCCTCCATAGATGCATAAACTTCTTTTTGCGGCGCAAACTTCAGCTGCTTTTCCAGCACCTCCCGAGCAAAAAAGAGAACGGGGCGTGATTTCACCTTAATAACCAGCTGCTGGTTAGCCAATTTAGTTAAATCCTCACTGACAGCGGTTCGAGCATAGCCCGTCGCTGCACAAATATCCTTAACGGTACAACCAGTCAGCTGTTCAGCGGTGACGGGATACTGATGATGAAACTGCACCAAATTTTTGTAGACATTATCAATTCTCATATTCTTTCTCCCCCAACATTCTTAGCTTGTTTTTATCATCTCTGCCAGAGGAATGCAAGACAAATCGCATGGAATCAAAAAAATCCCAGCAGATCTATACCTGCTGGGAACAATGGTTTATCCTTCGTACAAGTCACGAATTGGTGTCATGATGATACGATTTAAATCGTTGATGATTACGCTGAAGGCTTGCTCTTTAGTCATCAACTCGTTGATTGTTTCTTCTTGTTGAACCTTTGTTGCTAATGCTTGTGCTTTTTCTGCATCTTCATCAGAAAAATCTTCACCAGTCATTTGCTTTTCTTGTAATTCTTGTTGGAAAGCTTGGAATTCTTTAAATGCGCTGTAAGCTTCAGGATTTTCCTTTAGCTTCGCAAAAGCTTCCTCTAACGCTTTAAATTCTGGTAATTGGCGGATTTCGCTTTCTAATCCATTGGCAGTGTCATAAATGTTTGTCATTATTTTCCCTCATTTTCTATATTAAAGTTACTTTCATATTATAACATGAATGGAAACGGGTTCAAAGCCTAATTTCCCTGTTCTTGAAACCATTGAATTCCTTTATCCTTTAATTGGTTAATTCCTTCTTTGGCCTTTTCCCCGAACTGCTGCAATCCTTCCTTGGCTTTTTCGCCAAAACCATTTAAGCCTTCCGTTGCCTTCTCACCAATATTTTTTAAGTCTTCCTGCCATTGATTGTCTTCAGTATTTTGACCCACTTGATCGGCTGGTACTACCTGTCCGCCTGTTGCATAAGCATCCGCCACATTAAAGGAAGATTGCTTTGCATAAGGCAAGATTGCTTCTGCTTCGGCTTTAAAGACCATTCCTACTTCATCACCGCTGGTCCCACTTAAGTAATGGGTCTCACTGGTTTTCTCAAAACCTAACCAAGTAGAAATGACAATATTTGGCGTATATCCGATGATCCATTGATCGTTTACTTTTGAGGCATCAAAATTGGTTTCAGTCGTACCGGTTTTACCTGCCATCGTGTAGCCTGCAGGTGCGGCTTGCACTGCTGTCCCGTTAGAGAAAGTCCCCAGCAGCATGCTGGTCATACTGTCTGCTACTTCCTTTGAAATAACTTGTTCATACTTAGGATCGCTATTGTCTTCAATCACGGCACCAGTAGAATCAATGATTTTAGTAATTAAATGGGGTTGATACACTCTTCCTTGGTTGGCAAAGGCACCATAAGCAGCTGCCATTTGCATGGGGGAAGTTCCGTTCTCTAATCCACCAAGAGCCAACCCATAATATTTATCTGATTTTTCTAACGGAATGCCAAATTCCTTCGCTTTGTTGTAGCCCTTATCCAAACCAATTTCATGCAAGGTCCAAACCGCCGGCAAGTTCAAGCTTTGCGCAACTGCTTGATACATTGGCACTTCCCCTTGATAGGTGCCGCTATAGTTTTTCGCGTCGTAATAATCCTGTGGAACATCCTGTAAAATACTGTCTGGTTTGTAACCTGCTTCCAAAGCTGGTGCATAGACACTTAACGGCTTCATAGTCGAACCAGGAGAACGTTTCATTTGAGTCGCAAAATTGTAGCCTCGGAAGACATGCTCCCCGCGACGGCCAACTAATGCTTCTACGCCCCCGGTTGTTGGATCTAGTGCCACTGAAGCAGATTGAGGCATTGCCCCATCAGCTGCGTTAGCTGGGAAATTGTAGCTGTTGGCATAAACAGCTTCCATTTGCTGCTGATAATTTTGATCCAAGGCAGTGTAGATCTTATAGCCTTTGTTCAGCAAATCCTTCTCATTTAGTCCATAACGATCCACCGCTTCATCAATCACCGCATCAAAATAGAACGGATATTTATAGCCAGCATCGCCAGCTGTGTACGTATCATTCAGCAATGAGCCTAAATCCACTTGAGCTTCCTGCTGTTCCTGAGCCGGGTCCAGCTTGCCGTTATCGACCATAACATTCAATACGGTATTGCGGCGGTTGGTCGCATTTTCCAAGTTATCAATCGGGTTGTAAATACTTGGCCCCTTCAGCATACCGGCAATAGTAGCTGCTTCACCAATACTTACTTGACTGGCATCTACACCAAAGTATTTACGAGCAGCATCCTGCACACCCCACACACCATTACCGAAGTAAGCATTGTTTAAATACATCGTTAAAATTTCATCTTTGCTGTATTTCTTTTCAATTTCAATCGCCATGAACAGCTCTTTGGCCTTCCGTTCAAAGGTTTGATCCAAGCTTAAATAAGCATTTTTCGCTAACTGCTGGGTAATGGTACTCCCACCACCGGTGATTCGTCCGCGCGTCAATGAACCAATCGCTGCTCGGGCGATCCCCTTAATATCAAACCCGTGGTGCTCATAAAAGCTGCGGTCCTCAGTAGAAACCACCGCATCCTTAATATATGGAGAGATCTGTTCCCCCTCCACGTACGTACCCTTTTGACCGTATAAGGTACCGGCCTGTTCATTTTTTTGATCATACACTTCGGTAGATTGCTTCAAGCTAGATTGCAGCGTTTCAACATTGACTGATTTTGCTAAAAAGAATAAATAAATGCTGGTAACTAAAATCGCAACCAACGTCAATAGAAGCAATATTTTATTCACATGATATTTTTTCCAAATACGTTTGCGCGCATGGTGGAAGCGAATCAAATACGGCTTGATCCATATCCAAAATGTTTTTAACGCGCTTTTGACTTTTTGCCAAATTTTCTGAAAATCCATTTGTCGATCTCCAATCCTTCAAAATCAGACCTAGTGTAACACAATTTGCGGCTTTGCGCGTGCGTCTACAGACGGATACACATTGGCATTATTCTAGCATGAGAACTCAAGGAAAAGCTGATTTTTTTCTTAAATATCTGTTAATTTGCTGAAAACTTGCCATTCTAAGCTCTTTATCGGTCTCTTCTGCCAGCTAATGGATCAAGTTTCTTTTCACGGCAAAGATTGTTACAATGAAGCTCGAGGAGTGAAACCCATGGAATTTACAATTACTTTACCGCCTGATTCACCTGCCAAAACAGTTAAAGAGCTGTTGGAGGAAGACTGGCTGGTTCCAAGAAAAGTCCGACATTTTATTCGTACCCGCAAAGGTATTTTAGTTAACGGAAAAAGCTGTCATTTTCAAGAGCAGGTTCAAGGAAATGATGTGATCACTTTATTAATAGAAGACAGTGACTACCCAACCCGAACCATTCCCTTAGGCGATAAACGGCTGGTGACCATTCTTTATGAAGATGAGCACCTGATAATTGTCAATAAACCTGCAGGAATGAAAACCCATCCGAATCAGCCTGACGAATCGGACACGCTGCTGAATCATTTAGCAGCTTATTTAGCACCAGAAAGTCAGCCTCATGTTGTTCACCGCTTGGATAAAGAAACCAGCGGGGCCATTCTTTTTGCTAAAAATCAATTCGTTTTGCCGATTTTAGGCCGGATGCTGGAAAAGAAAGCGATCTATCGGCGTTACCAAGCGATTGTTCACGGTCACATAGCTAAAGACCTGACAATTAATCAAAAAATCGGCCGCGATCGCCATGATCGCCGCAAACGCCGAGTCGATCCGAAAAATGGGAAAGCAGCCATTACCCACGTGACTGTTGCTCACTCAATTAAAAAAAATACAGCCATTTATTGCCGCTTAGATACTGGTCGTACGCATCAAATTAGAGTCCATTTAGCCAGTCTCGGGCACCCGCTGGTAGGAGACCCATTATATAGTAAAGATAAAAACGGCCGGTTAATGCTGCATGCCTATGAGCTGCATCTTATCCAGCCTTTTACGAAAAAGAAAATTGCGGTGACGGCACTGCCTGGTTTGTGGTAGAACCTTGATGCAACGTTGCGTTGCATCAACTTTTTTGCCGCAGCAACGAATTGGTGCGCCTAAAACACTAGCTATTTGGAGAGGAAGCTGTAAAGTGAAAATTGAGTTAGGAAAGAACATCAAGGAAGAACGAATAAAGAAGAAGTTGAGCCAGCAGGATCTAGCCGATTACCTGAAAATCTCGCGGCAAACCATTTCCAAATGGGAGCTGGATAAAAGCTATCCCGATTTGGAGCTGCTCGTTCAAATGAGTCAGCTGTTTGAAGTAAGTGTCGACCAGCTATTGGGCATCCAACACGCGACAGAAAAACAAAAACGTTCAATTCTTGATTTCATATTCCAAACCAATCCGGAAGGGATCTATGAGCCTTCCTCTAAGGAGCGGAAAAGCATGAAAACGATCTGTTTTGTTGTCTATGTTAGTCTAGGAATTAATTATCACCACATCACACCTTATGGTCATTTTAGTCAAATTCGGCTAATCAATGCTTTGAAGAAGGAGCTGTCGCCGTATTACGATGTACATTTTGATCCTAGCACTCTTGAAGAAGAACCCGATCTATACATTGTTCCCGAACCATTCAAGGTACTTGTCTCCTATTCAGCAGAAAAAACACTGCTGCTTCCAGGAATGCTTTTTATTACAAATGATACCGCTGCTATCAAGGAACAAATCGACCAGTACTTCACCGAAAAATAATCAGGGGCTTAATTAGCTCCTGGTTGCATTCTTCTCCATACTAAGCCAACCAAACGCTGCTTAAAAATTAGTCAAAAAAAAGAGACCCCTTAAAAAAGGAATCTCGGATTATTTGCTTTATTTTAGTACCAGCCGTTTGCTAACCAGAAAGATTGAGCGCCTTCCCATGAGCCATAACGTGAAGTCACGTATTGATCAGCTACACGTTCTTGGTTTTCTGCTGAATAGTCGCCATTTAAGTAAGATGCGCTTAATTGGTAACGTCCAATGTATTGACCGTTCGTTGCTGAGTAAGAACCGCCTGATTCTTTTTGGGCAATCCATTCTTTCGCTGAAGAAGTTGTTGCAGGTACTGTTTCAGTTACAGGAGCTGCTGCCTGTTCTACCGGTGCTGGAGCTTCTTGAACCGGTGCTGCTGCTTGTTCCACTGGTGCTGGAGCTTCTTGAACTGGTGCTGCTGCTTGTTCCACTGGTGCTGGAGCTTCTTGAACCGGTGCTGCTGCTTGTTCAGCAGGTGCAGCTGTTGCTTCTGCTTTACCTTCTTTGTCGATGGTTAATTCTTGACCAGCAAAGATCATATTAACGTTAGAAATTTTGTTTGCTTTTGCAATTGTTTCAACTAAGCTGTTGTCGCCAGCAAATTTGTGTGAAATTTTTGATAACGTATCGCCAGATTCAACGGTATACTTTTCTGCTGCGTGGGCATCTTGTCCACCAAAAGCCATACCAGTTCCTGCTGCTAATAAAGATCCAAATAAGAATGTTTTTCCAAGTTTCATTATGTTAAGTTCCTCCAAATAGGTTTCTACGTCTTCTTGACTACGAGAGTAACTTTACCATCCTTTCGTATTTCATGGGTGATAATCCTATGACATTTGGTTACAATCCTGTGTAAAAATGTAACAAAACAGGCAATTTACGTTTTTTTGAAATAGTTGCTTATCATCACTTATTCGGCCTAATTGGCTTATCTTCAAGCTTTCTTCACACAAATGTATAAATATTTACTTATCCGACTGAAACATTGCAATCTTTCTGTAAAAGTCTGAAACATTTCTTTTGGCTTTCAAAACCTCTCATTTATTCAAAATCATTTAAACATTTCTCGTTTTTTTGACTATTTTGCTTTTATTTGATAAATTTAATCTATCGGAGGTGGTATAAAAATGGACCCAGACGCCAAGCAGACGTCTTACTATTACTATTATAAAATTCCTTATTTTCAAAAAGAATAGGCCTATTTGCGTGCGTTGTCATAAGACAAGGTGCTTTTTTCGCATATTCTAATTTAAATTAAGGAGTGTTTTACACACATGAAGGAAGATTATCACCAGAAACTGGAACAATTACAGGAAAGCTATCCCTTACAAGACTTTGAACAAGGTCTAAGCCAGCAGGAAGCGCAAGCTCGCTTGGCCAAATTCGGACCGAACAAGCTGGAAACTAAGAAAACGCCCAAATGGAAGCTCTTTTTGCGTCAATTCAACAACATGATTATTTACATTTTAATCGCTGCAATGCTTTTGACCTTAGTGATGGGGCATTCTTCTGATGCCATCATTATCGGGCTGGTTGTAGTCATTAATGCCTTTATCGGCTATTACCAAGAAGCGAATGCTTCAGATGCCTTAGAAAAAATCAAAGAAATGCTGGCAACCGAAGCCACCGTTTATCGTGATGGTACCCGGATGGACATTCCCACTGAGGAATTAGTCGCTGGCGATGTAGTCTTTTTGGAAGCTGGTGACAGTGTGCCGGCCGACCTGCGTATTGTCGATGCGGACAATTTACGTATTCAAGAAGCCAGCTTAACAGGTGAAGCCGATTCAATTGAAAAAACTGCCGAGGATTTACCACAGGAAGAAGTGCCTTTAGCCGAGCAGATCAATAAGGCCTTTGCTTCGACTTCTGTTACGAACGGGAGCGGTTTAGGGGTGGTAATCGCTACGGCTGCCGACACAGAAATCGGGAAAATCTCGACAGAAGTCAGCCAGGTGAAACCACGGAAATCTCCATTAATGCAGCAAATTGACAGCTTAGGAAAAGGTGTCTCCTATGTAGTTATCGGTGCAGCTGTCCTGCTCTTTTTACTAGGCGTATTTTTTGATACCTACTCGCTTTCGGTTCTTTCATTGGCAGTTGTTACCATGATTGTCGGCTCTATTCCTGAAGGCTTGCCGGCAACCACCTCGGTTATCTTAGCAATGGGTGTCAGCGACATGGCAAAAAACAAACATACCATTGTTAAATCTTTGCCAGCAGTTGAAACGTTAGGCTCAGTGGACGTAATTGCCACCGATAAAACCGGAACCCTGACCAAAAATGAAATGACCGTAACCGATGTATTGATTGACCAACAGCATTATACTGTCAGCGGCTACGGCTATAAACCCGATGGCAAATTACTGAAGGACGGTCAACCGGTGGTCCCGGATGCAAAAATGCAGCGCTTTTTAGAGGCTGGTTATGAAGCCAACGATACGATGCTTTTTGAAGAAGACAATCGCTGGCAAATTAACGGTGAACCAACGGACGGGTCTTTCTTAACCTTGTATCAAAAGCTGAACGAAGCCGAACCGGCTGTTGAAGAGATTGACATGCTGCCCTTTGACTCAGAATATCGCTATATGGCGAAGCTGGTTCAACAACCAAACGGCCAACGCTTAGTTTACATTAAAGGCTCCCCTGACAAATTGTTTCCAATGGCGAAAACCCAAGAGGCCGCTTTTCAGCATGACTACTGGAGTAAACAGGTTTTAGCCCTTTCAGAAGAAGGCAAACGCGTGGTTGCAGTCGGCTACAAAACCGTCTCGCCTGAAACCACCGAAGTTACCCACGAACTGTTAGCTGAAGGGATTCACTTCTTAGGCTTAGCTGGTATTATTGACCCGCCTCGTGAAGAAGTCATCGGTTCCTTGAAGGACATGCGCCAAGCCGGCGTCGAAGTTAAAATGATCACCGGCGACCATCCGGTAACGGCCAAAACAATTGGTGAACAGCTGGGGTTGGCCTCAGAAATCAAAGCCATCACCGGTCCAGAATGGGATCGCCTGTCACAAGCTGAAAAGGAAGAAGCGGCAATTAGTCACCAAGTATTTGCTCGAACGACGCCGAAAAACAAATTGGAGATCATCGAAGCCCTGCAGGCCAATCACAAAGTTACTGCTATGACTGGTGACGGTGTCAACGATGCCCCAGCTTTGAAGCGGGCCGATATTGGTGTTGCCATGGGGATTAAAGGGACCGACGTAGCCAAAGATTCGGCGGACATGATTTTAGCCAACGACAACTTTGCTACAATGTCGGTTGCTATCCGCGAAGGCCGCCGCATTTACGACAATATCAAAAAGAGTATTCTGTTCTTGCTGCCCACCTCCTTTGCGGAAGGTCTGATTATTGCCTTTACGATTTTGATGCAGATTGACATGCCGCTGCAGGCGACTCAGCTGCTGTGGATCAACATGGTTTCGGCAATTACCATTCAGTTTGCCTTCATTTTCGAGCCGGCTGAAGAGGGCATTATGGATCGACCACCTCAGAAAACCGGCAGCCGCTTAATGAGTCGCCATGATATTGTTCAGATGGCATATGTTTCAATTTTAATGGCTCTGATTGCTTTGATGGCCTACGATTGGATTTTAGATCGGGGCGTTGACGGAACGACAGCCAGCACCATGATGGTCAATATTATTGTCATCAGTAAAATTTTCTACCTATTTAATATTCGTACCTCACAGTATGCTTTTTCGAAGGAATTCTTTTCTAATAAGAAGGCGTTCGTCATCATTGGGATTATGATTGGATTGCAGCTGATTTTAACCTATGTACCCTTCATGCAGCAAGCCTTCCACACCGCTCCCATGAGTTTAGTAGAGTGGGGCGTTTCGATTTTAGCCGGGATGTTGATTTTACTCATTACAGAATTTGACAAATGGCGCAACCGCCGAAGCGGCAAGCCAATTCTGGTTACTCACAAATCTTCATAACATAAATAAAACCCGAGCGCGCGCTCGGGTTTTTCTTCTATTTAATTCTCAAATTTTTACGCCAGCGCTTTGCTCTTGCTCCCAATAGTTTGTCAGCTAAACGAATTTTCAAGGTAAGGTAAAGATACAAGCCGGTATTCATTACGCCTGTAAGCAAACAAATCAACAAGGCCTGCAATCGTTTGTCAGGAGACAACCAGAAATAACTAAGCTGTTTAATCCCCAACGTAATGAGCCCACAAAACACTACTAACAAAGCAATCAGCAATACTCGGCGAAACGCCAGCTGATAATTACTTTTTGTTGCCCGCTTAATTTTTCTAAGAGATAAGGCACTAGTTAAAAGCAAGCCTAAACAGGTTGCTACCTGTGGTCCGTAAACCTCCAATAATTCAATCAGCGGCAGTTGTAAGATCCCCTTCAGCACCAAACCCGCAATCCAATAGTACAAAGCTGGCTTCACCAAGTCCAAGCTTTGCAGCAACAAAGCAGTAATCATGCCAAACGCTGCAATAAAGCTGACCAGCAGGACTATCCCTAAAATACGACTACCTAACAGATTCGCGCCATAAAACAAAGTATAAACCGGTCGAACATTTATGATCAGCCAAACTACTACCGGCAAAATCACATAAACAAACCGCTGCAAATGAATACTGATGAAGCGTACAACCTCTTGCTTTTGCTGTTTAGCTGCCCGCTCCAACAACGAAGGAAGATAGCGTAAAAGCAACGTTCCTGCTGCTGCAATGACGATGACCGCAATCCGATCGGGGTTTGCCCGCAGAAGTCCGTAAAGATTCAACAGCTGGTCGCCGCTGTAATTGGTATGCGCAGTCATGGTAGGAATAAAGGTCAGCTGGTCAATCAGCTTGTAGACAATCAGCCCACCGCCTAAGAGAACATATGGCAAAACCTCTAAAAAGGCTTCCCAAAGAATGATTTGAATCGACGTCTCTACCTTGTCCAAGCTGCGCATTCCCTGAATTTCCCAGCGCTCCTGATCCTTCTGCCAGCACAGGAGCAATAGCACTAAACTGCCAATGGCCCCCACTGCAGCAGCAAAAACACTTTGAATCACGGCCGTCCGAAAATTACTCTGAACAACCTGCAGCAGGAAAAAGCTGCTAAGCAGTACATAAAGTGCCCGCAATCCTTGATAAACCAATTGCGACAAGCCAATGGAAAACATATCCTGCATCCCTTGAAAATACCCCTGCAAAACCCGCATGACTGGAAAAACAACCAAAGCTAGGCTCATAGAACGATAAATTGCCGTTAAATCATTGCCGCCGCCTGAAATATTCGACAATAGAGGAGCCAAAAGAAACATTGCTCCTGCTGCCAAGATTCCCAGGCCTAAGCTAATCTGCAAGCAGCGAATAAACAATCGCTGGCCGACTCGATACTCACTCATGGCATTGTATTTTTCCACCTGTTGAGCCACCACACTGGGAAGCCCAGCGGTCGCTGCCAAGCCCAAAATGCCAAACCACGTAAGGCTCATATCGTAGTAGCTGTTGGCGATATTTCCCTGCTCCTTCATCCAAGCATACCAAGGAATCGTTACTAACGCGCCTAGCAAGCAGGAATAAAAAATACCGCTTGTTAGCCACGAGGCCTGTTGAATCACTTTTTCCTTAGGATGATAAACCGGTCGGTAGGCCGCTTTGCGCTTATCCATAATACCCTGCTTTCTTTTTTACGACTGATCTGCACCAGCCATTCTTTAGCCAAAATAAAGCGTTGATCCCAACAATAACGCTTTTCCAAAAATTAAATTTGATATTTGAAAATTGAATTTAACGAGATTCCCTCAATTTAAAATTGATACTAATAATCCGGAATCTGCAAGCACTCATTTTAACCATAAATTGATTATAATAATAAGAAAATATGTGGTCAACTAGCAAAAGCTGAAGTTTGCGTTTTTTCTCATAAACCCTTCATGAACTTTGGCTTTTTTTTTGCACTGCTAAAGAAGCGCTGTGCTATAATAGCTTAGACAAAATGTAACGGAGGTTGCTGCATGACTTTAACATTAACGCAGATCCAAGCAATTTTAGAAAAAGAAAACCTATTACGGGAGTTCATTACACCAGCTAAATGGTGCCTGAGTGCTCCTTTTGAAAAAAACTTTCAGCAGTTGTCCTACGATTCTAGCCAAGTAAATGAAGACACGCTGTTTTTCTGTAAAGGCAATAACTTCAAGCAGGCTTATTTAGAACAAGCATTAAGCCAAGGCTTAGCTGTTTACATTGCTGAACAACCTTTTGAAGTAGATGCAGAACTGGCCATTATTGTCCATGACATCAGAAAAGCGCTGGCCGTCTTAAGCATGGCTTTTTATGACTACCCGCAGGAAGAATTAAAAATTATCGGCATTACCGGAACAAAGGGCAAAACAACGACTGCTTATTTCGCCAAAAAAATTCTGGACCGTTCAAACGGAGAAAAAACGGCCTTGTTGTCCACCTTAAGCACTACCTTAGATGGTGTTACCTTCTTCAAGTCACAATTAACAACACCAGAATCTTTAGAGCTGTACAAGATGATGCGTCAGGCCGTTGCTAACGGTATGACCCACTTAGTAATGGAGGTTTCTTCACAGGCTTACAAAGTTGCTCGTGTCTACGGATTGACCTTTGACGTAGGAATTTTCTTGAATATTTCACCGGATCATATTGGACCGATTGAGCATCCCACCTTTGAAGATTATTTCTACTGCAAACGTCAGCTGATTGCCAACGCCAAACAGGTTGTTTTGCAAAATGAAACGGATCACAGTGATCTGCTGCTGGAAATGGCGCAGCAGCAAGCTATTCCTGTGATTACTTATGGAGACATGGGAGCCGACTATCACGTAGAACCGTTGAAGCATCCATTGTCTTTCGCCTTACAAGCTGAAGCAGATGACTTAGAACTCAATGGCGAATATGATTTACGATTGGCTGGAGACTTTAATAAGGAAAATGCCGCCGCCGCCCTAATTGCTAGCCGTTTGGTGGGCGCAGATCCAACCAGTGCAAAAAAAGGACTAGCTGAAGCACTAGTCCCTGGTCGTATGAATCTTTTACTTAAAGAAAATGGTGCCCATATTTATGTGGATTATGCCCACAACTATTTAAGCATGAAAACCATTTTAGCTTTTGCCAAGGAAAATCATCCCGAGGGCACGATTACCGTGGTTACCGGATCTACCGGCAACAAAGCCGAATCTCGCCGCGAAGGGATCGGGCAAGCCATCGGTGAATTTGCCGATGCAGCGATTCTTACGATGGATGACCCCAACTTTGAAGCACCAGAAAAAATTGCCGCTGAAATTCAAGCAGCCATTCAAAATGATCACGTTGCCGTTTCCTATATTGAAAACCGCAAGCAGGCCATTCTGCAGGCATTGGAAGCTGCTGGTCCCAACGATGCTGTCATTCTAGCTGGCAAGGGAACCGATAAATACATGACCTTAAATGGCAAAGATGACACTTACGAAGGCGATTATGTCATCGTAGAAAATTATCTGAACCAATAACCGATTGCAAGAAGAGGCCTCTCACGGGAGCCTCTTCTTTTTAGCTAGCGCTAATTCCCATACGTAAACAGCCGCCAAGTACTCCACAAAACCCTAACCAGCCATCATTCATTTTTACTCCCCCTCGTAAATAAGAAAAGTACTCTATCTTCGGTACAAAGACAAAGTACTTTCCTTTCTTTATTGTGACAAGCCCTCAGCAATTTTATCCAAGTTCCATTTCATCATAGCGTAGTAGCTGTCGCCCTCTTCTCCCTTTTCAGCGACTGAATCGGTAAAAATTTTGGCATAAATTGGAATGTCGGTATCCTTTGAGACAGTCTTCATCGGTTTTTCATTGACACTGCTCTCGACGAATAAGGCTGGTACCTTGCTGGCACGCAGGGTTTGAACCAACTGCTTAATTTGATCCGGAGTTCCTTCTTCCTCCGTATTAATCTCCCAAATGTAGTTGCTTGGAATATCATAGGCTTTCGAAAAATATTTAAAACAGCCTTCACTAGTAACAATCATTTTCTTGTCTGCAGGAATTGCGGCAAATTTTTCCTTGGCTTCCTGATCCAAAGCACGTAATTTCTCTACATACTTTGTAAGATTCTCCTGATAAAACGCCTGATTGTCCGGGTCCTTTGCTGAAAGCTGCTTCTCAATATTCTTAGCGTAGATAATCCCATTTTCCAAATTTAACCAGGCATGGGGATCTTCTTTCCCTTTTTCATTTTGCCCTTCCAAATAAATGACTTCGACACCATCGCTGACAGCAAAGTAATCCTGATCCTTCTTTTTATTGGCGTTATCGACTAACTTGGTAAACCAGGCATTGCCGCCAGTCTCCAAATTAATCCCATTATAGAAAATGACATCGGCTTTGCTTGTCTTTTGAACATCCTCTGGCAAAGGCTCATACTCATGCGGGTCTTTTCCTACCGGTACAATGCTATGCAGGTCAATCCGATCCTGTCCAATCGTTTGCGCCATATCCGCTAAGATGGAATTGGTTACCACCACCTTCAACTTCCCATTTTCCTCTTCACTAGTGGAAGCAGAATCAGAGGAACAGGCGGCAAATATCAATAAGCCTAAAATGGCGAAGACACTGCTTTTTAAGATTTTTTTCATTCACTAACAACCCTCTTTCGTAAAAAATTTTGTTTTGGTGACACGAAGAAACTGATGATAAAGAAACTAGTTGCTGTCAAAACAATACAAGACCCCACTGCAATATTAAAGGTATAACCGATAAACAGCCCTAGCAAGGATGACAAAGCACCCAAGCTAGCTGAAATCACCATCATCGTTTTTAAACTATTGGAATACAGATAGGCTGTTGCAGCCGGAGTAATCAGCATTGCCACAATTAAAATGGTCCCAACACTTTGCATCGCCGTCACTGCCACTAAAGTCAACAGAATCATCAGCAGATAATGATAAAAATTCACCTTCATCCCCAGTGCTTTTGCCATTAGCGGATCAAAGGAAGTAATCAACAGCTCCTTGAAAAATAAAACAATGACTGCCAATACGATGACTGCCACACCAATCGTGATCCATTTGTCGATGTCTTGAACAGCTAAAATGTTCCCAAAAAGAATGTGGAACAAATCGGTGGAGCTGTTAGCCACACCAATTAGAATGACCCCCAAGGCCAGAAAGGAACTGAAGGTAATCCCAATGGCCGTATCCCCCTTCACCACACTATTGCTCTTAATGAAGGTGATAATCACCGATGCCAGAATCCCAAATGTAATCGCACCGATGAAAAAATTGATCCCTAGAATATAAGAAATCGCTACTCCCGGCAGGACTGCATGAGAAATAGCATCCCCCATCAAAGACATTCCTCGCAAAATAATAAAACAGCCCACTACCCCTGAAACGACGCCAATCACCAGGGCAGTAATTAAAGCATTTTGCAGAAAATGAAATTCCTGCAGGCCTTCAATAAAATTAGCTAGCATGGCGAACTTCCTCCCCAATGAAAATCGTATCCCCATAGGCACGAACTAGATTGGCTTTACGGAAAGTTTCTTTGGTTTTCCCCGCCGCAATTAATTCTTTATTCAGCAAAATCACCTGATCAAAGTAGGTTTCAACTTTTCCTAAGTCATGATGGACAATCAAAATCGTTTTGCCCTGCTGTTTTAATTGCTGCAGAGTTTGCATGATAATCCCTTCACTGACTGAATCGATTCCCACAAAAGGTTCATCTAGAAAAATATAATCTGCCTGCTGAACTAGGCAACGAGCGACCAATACTCGCTGAAACTGTCCGCCAGATAACTCACTGATTTGACGATCCGCATATTTTTCCATTCCTACTTCTGCTAAAGCAGCTTGGACATCCTGCCACTGTTTAGCGCCAAGACGTTTAAACAAGCCCACCGCTGGAAAAGTTCCTAAAGAAACACATTCCTTCACCGTAATAGGAAAAGTAAAGTCAATCGCACTTTTTTGTTCCACATAAGCAATCGAGCTTAACCGCTTCTCAGCTGCTTCTCCATCTATTACCGTGTTCCCACTATGAGGAACTATATTTAAAATAGCCTTTAGTAACGTTGACTTTCCAGCGCCATTTGGCCCAATAATTCCAGTAATGGTTGGCCCCTCTAACGCAAGATTAATGTCCTGCAGAGCCGTGCCTTGATTATTGTAGCTGACATTGATATTTTCACAGATAATCATTTTTGCTCACCTCGTATGATTTGATAATCCTTCTCATTTACAAGTTTTAGGTTAACCTAAAACTTTATGTAAGTCAACTCTAATATTATTTTTCTGCTCATCTATACTTTTCTGAAAAATTTCATTGCTCTTTTTCAATGGACAGAATGAAAGCATTTTTTTTGCTGTCTGTTTCATTCTATGACAAACTAGATGTATTCATTTAAATGGAGGGAAGAACGATGGAAAAAATTTTTGCAAGTCCGTCCCGCTATGTCCAAGGTAAAGGGATGCTGAAAAACGGTATGAAGTACATCAAAGCCTTGGGATCAAATGTATTAATTATCACTGATGAAGATGTTTGGGAAATTGTCGGCGAAGAGCTGTTTGAAACAATGAAAAACGAAGACATGAAGCCGGTTAAAGAAATTTTTGGCGGCGAAGCCTCAGAGGATGAAATTGAACGTATTGGAAAAAAAGCGAAAGAAGAAGACGTAGAAGTTATTGTAGCCCTAGGTGGCGGCAAAGCGATCGATACCGGTAAAGCCGTGGCGGATGATTTTAAACTGCCGATTGCCGTTTTACCAACTGTTGCCTCAACCGATGCTCCTACCTCATCGCTGTCGGTAATTTATTCTGATGAGGGTAAGTTTGAGGGGTATCGCTTTTATGATAAGAATCCTGATTTGATTCTTATTGATACCGAAGTTGTGGCTAACGCTCCAGCTGAGTTACTGGCAGCAGGGATTGCAGATGCCTTGGCTACCTTAGTAGAGGCTCGTGCCGTTTCTCAAAGCCATAGTGAAAATATGGTTAGCGGTGCACAAACCGCTGCCGCGATGGCCATCGCAGAAAAATGTGAAGAAATCATTTTCGAGAATGCCTTTAAAGCAATGGAGGCTAATCGGGCCCAGGTGGTTACTGAAGCCTTTGAACAAATCGTTGAAGCCAATACATTATTAAGCGGACTAGGCTTTGAAAGTGCCGGGTTAGCGGCTGCCCATGCCATTCATAACGGCTTTACCGTGTTAGACGGCAAGATTCACGAGTTGTCTCATGGTGAAAAAGTAGCGTACGGTACCTTGACGCAAATGATTTTAGAAAATGCACCACAGGAAGAATTAGATAAATATATTGATTTGTATCAAACCTTAGATTTACCAACCACCTTAGAGGATATGTACTTAGACGATGCTTCCTACGAAGATTTAATTAAGATTGGTGAACAGGCCACAATTGAAGAAGAAACCATTCACAACATGCCGATGCACGTCACACCTGAAGACGTTGCGGCTGCTTTAAAAGCAGTCGATGCTTATGTCACCATGTATCATCCAAAATAAGAATTTCTACAAAAAAAAGATGAAGCTGTCTCACCTTGAGGCTGCTCCATCTTTTTTAATTTTAGTTAGCTACAATATTGACTAATTTATTCGGCACCACGATCACTTTACGAACAGTCTTGTCTTCAAGGTTGCGTAAAATATTTTCGTCAGCCATGGCGATTTTTTCCAGCTCTTCTTTTGCCAAATCAACTGGCACAGTTACTTTGGCACGAACCTTGCCGTTAACCTGCAGAATCACTTCAATTTCATTTTCCACCAAGGCTTCTTCATCATAGGTTGGCCATGGAACATACGAAATAGTTTCGTCATGTCCTAGAATTCGCCACAGCTCTTCTCCAATGTGAGGAGCAAATGGTGCCAACAGTTGAACAAAGCCTTCCACGTATTCATAGGTCAAGGCATCTACTTTGTAGGCTTCATTAACGAAAACCATCAATTGCGAAATTGCTGTATTGAAATGCAGGTTCTCAATGTCTTCCGTTACCTTTTTCACCGTTTGATGATAAACCTTCATCAAGCTGCCATCATTGATCTTCGTAATATGATCGCGCATTTTGCCTTGGTCATCGACGAGCAAGCGCCATACCCGATCCAAGAATTTGCGGCTGCCTTCCAGACCATTTTCACTCCAAGGAATCGCAGCATCCAATGGTCCCATGAACATTTCATAGGTCCGCAGAGTGTCGGCACCATATTTTTGGATAACGTCATCTGGATTCACCACGTTTTTCAGTGATTTACTCATTTTCGCTGGTGATTCTTCCAATTCTTCGCCAGTTTCGACGTTGAACCAGCCGCCATCACGCTTTTCAACTAGATTGGTCGGAACCAATGCCCCACGTTCATCACGGAAGCTTTGGCCTAGAATCATACCTTGGTTGTATAATTTTTGGAATGGTTCTTTAGTTGGTACTACACCGATATCATACAAGAATTTATGCCAGAAACGAGCATACAACAAATGCAATACTGCGTGCTCAGCTCCGCCAATATAAAGATCCACCGGCATCCAGCGTTCCAGTTTTTCAAAATCCGCCAAGGTTTCTTTGTTATGAGGATCGATAAAACGCAAGAAATACCAAGAGCTGCCGGCCCATTGCGGCATGGTATTGGTTTCGCGGCGACCTTTCATACCGGTTTCTGGATCTACTACATTGACCCATTCCTCGATATTCGCTAATGGTGACTCGCCAGTACCGCTTGGTTGAATATTATCGGTTTTCGGCAAAATCAACGGCAATTCATAATCTGGAACCAAACCAGTTGTTCCATCTTCCCAATGGATGACGGGAATTGGTTCTCCCCAATAACGTTGGCGAGAGAACAACCAGTCTCGTAAACGATAACTGATTTCTTTTTTACCACAGCCGTTTTCCTCCAGCCAGGCAACCATCTTATCAATCGCGGTTTGTTTATCCAAGCCGTTCAAGAAATCAGAATTAATATGCTCTCCGTCTCCAGTATAAGCTGCTTCCTCAATATTGCCGCCCGCTAGAACGGGAACAATTTCCAAGCCAAAGGTTTTCGCAAATTCATAATCTCGCTCATCGTGCGCCGGAACGGCCATGATCGCACCGGTTCCATAAGAAGACAGCACATAATCCGCAATCCAAATTGGAATTTCTTTGCCATTCACAGGATTAACAGCATATGCCCCTGTGAAGACCCCGGTTTTTTCCTTGGCCAAATCTGTCCGATTCAGCTCAGATTTTTTCGCAGCCTCTACCTTGTAAGCTTCTACAGCTTCCTTATGCTCAGGCGTGGTAATTTTCTCAACAAGCTCCAGCTCAGGAGCCAATACAGCATAAGTTGCCCCAAACAAAGTGTCTGGACGAGTGGTGAAGACCGTGAATTCTTCATCAGAGTTGGCAACTTTAAAGGTTACATTGGCACCAATCGAACGGCCAATCCAGTTGCGCTGCATTTCTTTGATATTTTCCGGCCAGTCCACCAAATCCAAATCATCCAACAGGCGATCTGCATAGGCAGTAATCTTCAGCATCCATTGACGCATCGGTTTACGAACAACATCGTAGCCGCCGCGTTCGCTTTTGCCATCGATAACTTCTTCATTGGAAATCACGGTACCTAATTCAGGTACCCAGTTAACAGGAACTTCCGCTTCATAAGCCAAGCCCTTTTCATACATTTGCTCAAAAATCCATTGTGTCCATTTATAGTATTCTGGATCTGTCGTATTAATTTCACGGTTCCAGTCATAACTAAAGCCTAATGAGTTAATTTGACGTTTGAAGGTTTCGATATTTTTCTTAGTAAATTCAGCCGGATCATTGCCGGTATCCAGCGCGTATTGTTCCGCTGGCAAACCAAAGGCATCCCACCCCATGGGATGAAGTACGTTAAAGCCTTGGGCCCGTTTCATACGGGAAATAATATCCGTCGCCGTATAGCCTTCTGGGTGCCCAACATGCAGACCTTGACCGGATGGATAAGGAAACATGTCTAACGCATAAAAATTGGGACTTTCTGGATTGTCATGGGTATTAAAGACATTGTGTTTAGCCCAATATTTCTGCCACTTCTTTTCAATCTCTTTATGATTGTAACTCACTGCTCTTCCTCCTAATTTGTATTAAAAAAAGTCCTATAGAAGCCAATCTTCTATAGGACGTTAAAAACGTGGTACCACCTATCTTTATCTGGCTTTCGCCAGACCTCAAAGAGATAACGGTCACTTCACCGGATCATGATGATCATGCTTAAAGGTAAGTTCAAAGGCTCGCATATACACTCGCAGCAACCGTGTACTCTCTTAAAATGCCAAAACTTCTACTACTCCTTGTCAACGCATCTGTATTCAAGTAGTTTCATCTTAGCAGATTCCTTTGATAAATTCAATTTAATTCCTTTTTAAGAATCGGAAAAAATTACAGGAGCCCCTCCTGCCTCGTGGTATAATAAATGGCGTTTAGTACTAGAAAGGAATTGCTATGAAAAATAAACCTTATTATCACTTAGCTGGCAGCTTTACCCTGCTGCTGTTTGCGGCCCTTTGCTACATTGTGCGTTTTTATCCAACTACTTTATCAGGCTTTGACACGGCCATCATCCAAGGTGTTCACCGTTTGTCTCCTGCCATGGATACCTTTTTCCTGTGGGTGACTAAATTCGCCAACCCTTTAACAATTGTCATTTTGGCAGTAGTCTTTTTAGGACTTTTTTGGTTTAACAAAGAAAAAATCACTGCGCTTTGGTTAGCCGCCAACTTAGTTATTATCAGCGGTGTCGTTAATCAGCTGTTAAAAATGTTCTTTCAACGGGCCCGGCCAACCATATTAACTCATATGGTTACCGAACATAGCTACAGCTTCCCTAGCGGACATTCCGTTACCAGTATGATTTTGTATGGAACACTGATTTTTACTGTCGGTCTGTTTATCAAAAATAAATTTTGGCAATATGCTCTGCAGATTCTATTAGGTCTGTTGATCTTTGGTGTCGGATTAAGCCGCATTTATTTAGGTGTGCATTTTCCAACAGATGTTTTAGGCGGCTATCTATTGGGAATCAGCTGGCTGCTGTTTACCTATCCTTATTATCGCCAGCAAAAATTAGTTTACGATCTTAAAACAATTGGGAGGAAATAGCTGTGTTTGCTTATACTGATGATCCAACCAAACGGTATCACTCCTGGAACTATGCCTTGCGCCAAGAATTTGGCGGGAAAATTTTTAAGGTTCCGGTAGATGGCGGCTTTGACTGCCCTAACCGTGACGGCACAGCAGCCCATGGCGGTTGTACCTTCTGCAGTGTTTCCGGCTCTGGCGACATGATTGTTGCCCCCACTGATCCGCTGCCGCTGCAGTTTCAAAAAGAAATCGACATGATGCATATGAAATGGCCCACTGTGCAGCAATACATTGTTTATTTCCAAAACTTTACCAATACTCATGCCCCAGTCGAGGTGATTCGAGAACGTTTTGAGCAGGTGGTTAACCTGCCTGGTGTTGTGGGACTTTCCGTGGGGACTCGTCCAGATTGTCTGCCTGAAGATGTAGTGGACTATTTAGCGGAATTGAATCAGCGGATGTATTTATGGGTGGAGCTGGGCTTGCAGACTACCTACGAAGAAACCAGCAATGCCATCAATCGGGCTCACGATTATGCTACTTATACTGATGCCGTTGCTCGGTTACGCCAACACAATATTAATGTTTGTACCCATTTGATCAACGGCTTGCCAGGCGAGTCGCTGGAAATGATGCGGGAAAACGTGCGACGAACCATCTTAGATTCTGATATTCAAGGGATTAAGCTGCACCTGCTGCATCTGATGCGCAACACCCGCATGCTGCGGGATTATGCCGAGGGCAAGCTGCAGCTGATGACACGAGAGGATTACGTTTCAGTGATTTGCGATCAGCTGGAAATGATCCCCGAAGAGATTATCATTCACCGCTTAACCGGCGATGCGCCATGGGATGCTTTAGTGGGACCCATGTGGAGTCTCAAAAAATGGGAGGTCCTGAACGCCATTGATCAGGAAATGCTGCGCCGGGATTCCTACCAGGGCAAATTTAATGTTAGACAGGAGAATAACCATGCTGCAAACAGCCTTACGTTATAGCCACACCTTGCTAAAGGAAATTATCCAGCCAGGAGATCAGGTCATTGATGCCACCATGGGCAACGGCAATGACACCCTCTTTTTGGCGGAGCTGGTAGGAGACAATGGGCAAGTTTACGCCTTTGACATCCAGGAACAGGCCCTGACAAAAACCAAAGAAAAGCTGGGCAGCTTGATAACTCGCTCTTCTCTTTTTTTAGCTGGTCACGAAACCATTGAAGCAACCATTTCTGCGTATCAGCCAATCAAAGCGGCTATTTTTAATTTAGGCTATTTACCCAGCAGCGACAAAACAATTATCACCCTGCCAGCCACCACTCAACAAGCGATGGAAGCCATTTTGAAACGCTTGACGATTGGTGGCCGAATGATTTTGGTGATTTATTACGGCCATGAAGGCGGCGTCGACGAAAAGAATGCCGTTCTTGATTATTGTGGAAATTTACCGCAAGAAAACTACAGCGTGCTAACCTATCAATTTATTAATCAGAAAAACAATCCCCCGATTTTAGTATGTGTCGAAAAAAAAGGCAGCTAGGAGCAATTCCTAGTTGCCTTTTAACATCCACTCTAATACTCGTTGAATCCACTGATCCCAAAATTCCCAGTTATGCTCTCCTGGCCCCTCTTCAAAGGTAACATCCCAGTCCTTTTCTGTCAGCTTGGCAGCCATATATTGACTCGCTGGATACAAGAAGTCCTCCGTACCGCAAGCTAAAAAGAAGCGTGGTGCCTCTGCCCGGTCCACCATCAATTCCTCCACCATTGTCAGGGGATCATTGGCCGAACCTTTAATCTGATCTAACGGACCAAAAATCCCTTCCCAATACGCAGCCTTACGAGTTGTTAACAGCGCATCTACATTATTCAAAATCAACGCTCCAGATAAAGAAGCCACTGCAGCAAACATTTCCGGCTTTCGCAAGCCTAACTTCAAAGCGCCATAGCCTCCCATGGATAACCCTGCAGCAAAAGTTTTTTCCCGCTTGTGGGTAATTTGAGGAAAGAGTTCATGTACAATTTTTGGCAGCTCTTCTGATAAAAAGGTCCAGTAATTCATATCATAAGTTGTATCTGTATAAAAGCCTAGGTCAGTCGACGGCATTACCACAGCTAGCTGATAAGCAGACGCATAGCGTTCAATGGCCGTCCGACGCTCCCAAACGCTATGGTTGCCCCCCATTCCATGCAGCAAATACAGAACGGGCACATCCTCGCTTAATCCTTGAGTTTCCGTTCCAATTTTCTTACGGGTACTTTGCGGCAGCAATACATTCATCGAAAATTCCATTTCTAAAACATTGGAATAGGCATTCACCTGTAAAAAAGCCATTCAATTTCCTCCTTGTTCAGCTCACGCTTCCTTCGAATAGAGCTTTTTTACAGTGTATCACTTTCTCGTCTTTTGCCAACCGATAATGTAAAAACAAACGCTAAAACAATCAAAATCAGCCCCACTAAATACACAAGGTGCAAGCCATTAAACAAAATCCCTCGTAATTTTTCCCGAAGCACTGGTGCAATTTGTACAGCCGTATGAGGATTAATCAATTTATTCATAATATCCGGATCACCAATCACACCGACAGTTGGCAGCTTGTGGGCAATTTGAATATTCATAACAATCCCAAAAATTGAAACCATCACTGTTTGACCGATAGTCCGTGACAAAGTATTAAAGGAGGTGGCTACTCCAACCTCATCCTTTGGCACACTGTTTTGTGCCTCCACAGTCGTCGTAGTAATCGACAGCCCATATCCCAGTCCCAGTACACCCGAAATAATAAAGAACAGCCAAAAAGGACTATGAATCGGCAAAATCAACAAAGCTGCGGCGCCCAGCATAATCACCAGCAAACCAATGGCTAATACTTTTTTTGCAGCCATCCGCATTAACAAGCGTCCCGACAGAAAAGAGCCCACCATCCAAATAATCGATAACGGGGCCATAACTAGTCCGCCAATTGCAGCAGATTTGCCCAGCACCCCTTGCATCCACATTGGGATATAGACATCCAGCCCCATCAAAAAGCCGCTAATCAAAAAAGCTACGCCATTCACCAACATAAAAGCTACATTTCTAAACAAACTCAAATCAATGACTGGATCTTCTGCCCGTCTCTCTGCCATAGCAAACACGCCCGCAAAAACTACCGTCAGCACAAACAATATGACTACCTGCAAGCTTATCCCATCATCACCTAAAAACTGAAAGCCCAACAACAAACTTACCAAAGTCAACATCAACGAAATACTGCCCAAGTAATCCATTTTTTTGCTGCTCTTTTCCCGTTTTTCTTCTACTAAAAAATACTGCATCAAGAAAATTAGCCCCAGTCCAATTGGCACATTAATAAAGAAAATCCAATGCCAGCCAATCGTGTCTACAATAAAACCACCAGCCAAGGGACCCAGCACACTAGAGATACCCCAAGCCGCATTGTTCAAGCCCAAAATCTTAGTCCGCTGCTCAAAATCATACATATCGGCAATAATTGTTAAGGCCACCGGCATAATCGCTCCCGCACCAATCCCTTGAATCCCTCGAGAAATAATTAACGTCATCATACTGTTAGAAAACCCGCACAAAGCTGAGCCCAAAACAAAAATTACAATTCCCGCAATAAAAACTGGCTTGCGGCCAATTTTATCAGCCAGCTTCCCATAAATAGGTGTCATCATGGCATTGGTTAACAAATAAATAGAAAATACCCAGTTCATAATCTCCATACCATGAAGCAAGCCAACAATTGTCGGCATAGCGGTAGTGACAATCGTTCCCTCGATTGCAGTCATAAACGTTGCGATAAAAATCCCTGCAGTTACTAATTTCTTATTGGTTGTCCTTTCCATTTTTTCCCTCCTGCTAATAAAAAAAGAGGCGCTTCTACTGATCAAAAAGATCAACAGAAACCGCCTCTTCACTCCATAGATTTATTTTCTACGTCTGTACGATTTTACTTTATGTTTAAGCTTTGCTTCAACGCCTCAACTTTATCTGTCTTCTCCCAAGGAAGCTCTACATCTGTCCGACCAAAATGACCGTAAGCAGCTGTTTGACTATAAATAGGACGTTGCAAATCTAGCATTTCAATAATCCCTGCTGGACGTAAATCAAAGTTTTCACGAATCGCTTCAATCAGCTTCTCTTCCGAAACCGAAGCGGTATCAAAGGTATTTACCGAAATCGATACAGGCTGAGCCACACCAATTGCATAAGCCAGCTGAACCTCTACTTTTTCAGCTAAACCAGCCGCAACAATATTTTTAGCAATGTAACGTGCAGCGTAAGAAGCCGAACGGTCAACCTTCGTCGCATCTTTCCCAGAAAAAGCACCGCCGCCATGACGAGAATAGCCGCCATACGTATCAACGATAATCTTCCGACCGGTTAAACCAGCATCTCCTTGAGGTCCGCCAATCACAAAACGGCCTGTTGGGTTAATGAAGTAACGTGTTTTTTCATCCAATAAACCAGCTGGAATGACATGCTGAATCACTTTCTCCATGACATCCTTTTGAATGGTTTCATTATCAATTTCTTCTGTATGCTGCGTACTAATTACAACTGTATCTACTCGTAATGGCTTTCCTTCTTCATCGTATTCAACCGTTACTTGAGATTTAGCATCTGGACCTAAATAAGCCACTTCCTCTGACTTACGCAAGTCAGCCAAGCGCTTCACTAGATGATGACTCAATGAAATAGGTAATGGCATTAATTCAGGAGTTTCATCCACTGCAAAACCAAACATCAAACCTTGGTCTCCAGCACCGATCTCATCCAATGCCTGATCTTTCCCACGAACTTCCAGCGCTTCATCGACACCTTGAGCAATATCTGGTGACTGCTCATCAATTGCTACCAATACAGCTACTGTATCTCCATCAAAACCATACTTAGATTGGGTGTATCCAATCCGCTTGATCGTTTCACGAACAACCTTTTGGATATCAACATAGGCAGTAGTTGATATTTCCCCAAAAACTAATACTAAGCCCGTAGTAACAGATGTTTCGCAAGCTACACGAGCCTTTGGATCCTTTGTTAAAATGGCATCGAGAATCGCATCACTGATTTGATCAGCAACCTTATCTGGATGTCCTTCTGAAACAGATTCAGAAGTAAATAAACGACGTTCTTTCATTTTTCTATTCCCCCTAATTATTATTCGGTTACAAGGCACCTCTAGCAATTACTAGAGCCTATCGGGAACTTGCAACGACCTGATTATAACAGAAAAACACCAAATTACACTACTTTTTTGGTAATTCTCTAAAAATATTCAACAATTCAAAGAAAAATAGATCTTCCTTTAAAAGGCACAAAAAAAAGATGCTTTTCAGCATCTCATGACCCGTACGGGAATCGAACCCGTGTTACCGCCGTGAAAGGGCGGTGTCTTAACCGCTTGACCAACGGGCCACTATAAAGAACGGAGAAGGAGGGATTTGAACCCTCGCGCCGGTTTCCCGACCTACACCCTTAGCAGGGGCGCCTCTTCAGCCACTTGAGTACTTCCCCAAAAACCAAAAAGTTGATTTTTTAATGGGCCTAAATGGACTCGAACCATCGACCTCACGCTTATCAGGCGTGCGCTCTAACCAGCTGAGCTATAGGCCCTTCATAAAAACTAAAGCGGGTGACGAGAATCGAACTCGCGACAACAGCTTGGAAGGCTGTGGTTTTACCACTAAACTACACCCGCATGGCGGTCCCGACGGGATTTGAACCCGCGATCTCCTGCGTGACAGGCAGGCATGTTAACCCCTACACCACGGAACCAGTTTTTAGTTTTTATAAATTGCGGGGGCAGGATTTGAACCTACGACCTTCGGGTTATGAGCCCGACGAGCTACCAGACTGCTCCACCCCGCGATAATATTAAAAAGGAGGATAAGGGATTCGAACCCTTGCACGGTTTTACCCGCCTGACGGTTTTCAAGACCGTTCCCTTCAGCCGGACTTGGGTAATCCTCCAATGATTAAAATGACCCGTACGGGAATCGAACCCGTGTTACCGCCGTGAAAGGGCGGTGTCTTAACCGCTTGACCAACGGGCCAACATACTTATTTAAGGGAATGGGCCTAAATGGACTCGAACCATCGACCTCACGCTTATCAGGCGTGCGCTCTAACCAGCTGAGCTATAGGCCCCTTATAAAAACTAAAGCGGGTGACGAGAATCGAACTCGCGACAACAGCTTGGAAGGCTGTGGTTTTACCACTAAACTACACCCGCAATCTTATGGCGCGGGACAGAATCGAACTGCCGACACATGGAGCTTCAATCCATTGCTCTACCAACTGAGCTACCGAGCCAAACGGTCCCGACGGGATTTGAACCCGCGATCTCCTGCGTGACAGGCAGGCATGTTAACCCCTACACCACGGAACCAGTTTTTTAATTTTTATAATTGCGGGGGCAGGATTTGAACCTACGACCTTCGGGTTATGAGCCCGACGAGCTACCAGACTGCTCCACCCCGCGATAATATTAAAAAGGAGGATAAGGGATTCGAACCCTTGCACGGTTTTACCCGCCTGACGGTTTTCAAGACCGTTCCCTTCAGCCGGACTTGGGTAATCCTCCATAAGAAAGCCGCAATGGACCTTGTAGGACTCGAACCTACGACCGGACGGTTATGAGCCGTCTGCTCTAACCAACTGAGCTAAAGGTCCAGGCTCGATAAAATCGCGGCGGAGGGGATCGAACCCCCGACCTCCCGGGTATGAACCGGACGCTCTAGCCAGCTGAGCTACACCGCGAAAATAATAATATAAAATTGAAATGGAGCCTAGCGGGATCGAACCGCTGACCTCCTGCGTGCAAAGCAGGCGCTCTCCCAGCTGAGCTAAGGCCCCATCAATTAATCGGGAAGACAGGATTCGAACCTGCGACCCCTTGGTCCCAAACCAAGTGCTCTACCAAGCTGAGCTACTTCCCGTATAACGCGCCCAAGAGGAGTCGAACCCCTAACCTTTTGATCCGTAGTCAAACACTCTATCCAGTTGAGCTATGGGCGCAAAATTTAGTTAATGCCGAGGACCGGAATCGAACCGGTACGGTAATCACTTACCGCAGGATTTTAAGTCCTGTGCGTCTGCCAGTTCCGCCACCCCGGCGTCTTTCCCCTGGTCTTCAGGAAAGCGGAAAACGGGGTTCGAACCCGCGA
>NZ_ASWD01000006.1:310000-314148 GCF_000407485.1 Enterococcus pallens ATCC BAA-351
GATGAATGAATGGCATTCGGAGTTTATCTGAATTCGGTAACCCGAGATGGGCCCCTAGTCCAAACAGTGCTCTACCTCCATCATTCTCACTCTGAGGCTAGCCCTAAAGCTATTTCGGAGAGAACCAGCTATCTCCAAGTTCGTTTGGAATTTCTCCGCTACCCACACCTCATCCCCGCACTTTTCAACGTACGTGGGTTCGGTCCTCCAGTGCGTTTTACCGCACCTTCAACCTGGACATGGGTAGATCACATGGTTTCGGGTCTACGACCACTTACTCATTCGCCCATTTCAGACTCGCTTTCGCTGCGGCTCCGTCTTTTCGACTTAACCTCGCAAGTAATCGTAACTCGCCGGTTCATTCTACAAAAGGCACGCCATCACCCATTAACGGGCTTTGACTTGTTGTAGGCACACGGTTTCAGGATCTATTTCACTCCCCTTCCGGGGTGCTTTTCACCTTTCCCTCACGGTACTGGTTCACTATCGGTCACTAGGGAGTATTTAGCCTTGGGAGATGGTCCTCCCGGATTCCGACGGAATTCCTCGTGTTCCGCCGTACTCAGGATCCTCCTAGGTGCTATCCAAATTTCATCTACGGGGCTTTTACCCTCTCTAGCAGACTTTTCCAAGTCCTTCGATTATCTGAATAAACTACCATATCGGAGTCCTACAACCCCAAGATGCAAGCATCTTGGTTTGGGCTTTTCCCGTTTCGCTCGCCGCTACTCAGGGAATCGAATTTTCTTTCTCTTCCTGCAGGTACTTAGATGTTTCAGTTCTCTGCGTCTACCTCTAATCAGCTATGTATTCACTGAAAAGTAACATCCTATCAAAGATGCTGGGTTTCCCCATTCGGAAATCTCCGGATCAAAGCTTACTTACAGCTCCCCGAAGCATATCGGTGTTAGTCCCGTCCTTCATCGGCTCCTAGTGCCAAGGCATCCACCGTGCGCCCTTATTCACTTAACCTTATCAACCTTACGGTTGGTTCTTGATCTTCTCTTCTAGCGATAGAAGTCCGACCAATAAAAAAAGCAATTGAACTATTAAAAAACTCATTCAACGCGGTGTTTTTCTCGGTTTGTTTGTTTATTTTCTGTATCCAGTTTTCAATGAACGAAATGTTTTGAGAGTAAACCTCTCAAAACTGAACGAATAAAAGCAAGCCTGTGTAGTCTTCCGTAACGCTAGGCAACATTGCTGTCACCTAGCTTATCCTTAGAAAGGAGGTGATCCAGCCGCACCTTCCGATACGGCTACCTTGTTACGACTTCACCCCAATCATCTATCCCACCTTAGGCGGCTGGCTCCAAAAGGTTACCTCACCGACTTCGGGTGTTACAAACTCTCGTGGTGTGACGGGCGGTGTGTACAAGGCCCGGGAACGTATTCACCGCGGCGTGCTGATCCGCGATTACTAGCGATTCCGGCTTCATGTAGGCGAGTTGCAGCCTACAATCCGAACTGAGAGAAGCTTTAAGAGATTAGCTTAGCCTCGCGACTTCGCGACTCGTTGTACTTCCCATTGTAGCACGTGTGTAGCCCAGGTCATAAGGGGCATGATGATTTGACGTCATCCCCACCTTCCTCCGGTTTGTCACCGGCAGTCTCGCTAGAGTGCCCAACTAAATGATGGCAACTAACAATAAGGGTTGCGCTCGTTGCGGGACTTAACCCAACATCTCACGACACGAGCTGACGACAACCATGCACCACCTGTCACTTTGCCCCCGAAGGGGAAGCTCTATCTCTAGAGTGGTCAAAGGATGTCAAGACCTGGTAAGGTTCTTCGCGTTGCTTCGAATTAAACCACATGCTCCACCGCTTGTGCGGGCCCCCGTCAATTCCTTTGAGTTTCAACCTTGCGGTCGTACTCCCCAGGCGGAGTGCTTAATGCGTTAGCTGCAGCACTGAAGGGCGGAAACCCTCCAACACTTAGCACTCATCGTTTACGGCGTGGACTACCAGGGTATCTAATCCTGTTTGCTCCCCACGCTTTCGAGCCTCAGCGTCAGTTACAGACCAGAGAGCCGCCTTCGCCACTGGTGTTCCTCCATATATCTACGCATTTCACCGCTACACATGGAATTCCACTCTCCTCTTCTGCACTCAAGTTTCCCAGTTTCCAATGACCCTCCCCGGTTGAGCCGGGGGCTTTCACATCAGACTTAAGAAACCGCCTGCGCTCGCTTTACGCCCAATAAATCCGGACAACGCTTGCCACCTACGTATTACCGCGGCTGCTGGCACGTAGTTAGCCGTGGCTTTCTGGTTAGATACCGTCAAGGGGTGAACTTTCTACTCTCACCCTTGTTCTTCTCTAACAACAGAGTTTTACGATCCGAAAACCTTCTTCACTCACGCGGCGTTGCTCGGTCAGACTTTCGTCCATTGCCGAAGATTCCCTACTGCTGCCTCCCGTAGGAGTTTGGGCCGTGTCTCAGTCCCAATGTGGCCGATCACCCTCTCAGGTCGGCTATGCATCGTTGCCTTGGTGAGCCGTTACCTCACCAACTAGCTAATGCACCGCGGGTCCATCCTCGAGTGACGCAAAAGCGCCTTTCAAAAGAAAACCATGCGGTTTTCTTTGTTATGCGGTATTAGCACCTGTTTCCAAGTGTTATCCCCCGCTCGAGGGTAGGTTACCCACGTGTTACTCACCCGTTCGCCACTCCTTTTCTTCCGGTGGAGCAAGCTCCGGTGGAAGAAAAAGCGTTCGACTTGCATGTATTAGGCACGCCGCCAGCGTTCGTCCTGAGCCAGGATCAAACTCTCATAAAAAGTGTTTGAAACAGTCTTGCGACTGTTCAGCTCAATTTAAAAATTGATTCGCTAGCAATTGCTTGCTATGTTGTTTGCTTCTATTATATAGAAGCGCCCTACACATTTGGTTTGTTTTATTCGTTCAGTTTTCAAAGGTCTACTTGATAAAATCGTGTGTTTCGTGTTGCATCAGCAACTCTTAAATCTTATCAGGTTGCCGGCTGTTTGTCAATAACTTTCTTGAAAGTTTTTTATTTCTTTCGTTGGAAAGTTTTGCGTCTCAAATCAGCAACTTAGTTATAATAACCTAAACCACATGAACTGTCAACTGGAATTTCGAATAAAATAAAAAATAATTTTATCCTTTTTTTGTTGTCAGAACAAGATTTATCAACGCTTTGTATCATACCAATTAATGAGGTTAAAGTCAACAACTAAATCAAACTTTTTTTTAAGTATTATTTTAACAAAAAAAGATCATCCGCAATTGGATGATCTACTTCGCGTGGCGGCGTCCTACTCTCACAAAGGGAAACCCTTCACTACAATCGGCGCTAAGAAGCTTAACTTCTGTGTTCGGCATGGGAACAGGTGTATCCTTCTTGCCATCGCCACCACACTATTTACTTGAGTAAGTTTCGCTCACTCAAAACTGGATCAGAAAATAAACTCTTCCGAGTTTTTTTGGTTAAGTCCTCGATCGATTAGTATCAGTCCGCTCCATACATCACTGCACTTCCACTCCTGACCTATCTACCTGATCTTCTCTCAGGGATCTTACTTTCTTAAAGAAATGGGAAATCTCATCTTGAGGTGGGCTTCACACTTAGATGCTTTCAGCGTTTATCCCTTCCCTACATAGCTACCCAGCGATGCCTCTGGCGAGACAACTGGTACACCAGCGGTAAGTCCATCCCGGTCCTCTCGTACTAAGGACAGATCCTCTCAAATTTCCAACGCCCGCGACGGATAGGGACCGAACTGTCTCACGACGTTCTGAACCCAGCTCGCGTGCCGCTTTAATGGGCGAACAGCCCAACCCTTGGGACCGACTACAGCCCCAGGATGCGACGAGCCGACATCGAGGTGCCAAACCTCCCCGTCGATGTGGACTCTTGGGGGAGATAAGCCTGTTATCCCCAGGGTAGCTTTTATCCGTTGAGCGATGGCCCTTCCATGCGGAACCACCGGATCACTAAGCCCGACTTTCGTCCCTGCTCGAGTTGTAGCTCTCGCAGTCAAGCTCCCTTGTGCCTTTACACTCTGCGAATGATTTCCAACCATTCTGAGGGAACCTTTGGGCGCCTCCGTTACTCTTTAGGAGGCGACCGCCCCAGTCAAACTGCCCATCTGACACTGTCTCCCAGCCCGATCAGGGCTGT
>NZ_ASWD01000007.1 GCF_000407485.1 Enterococcus pallens ATCC BAA-351
ATGAAAGAAAAAGCGTTCGACTTGCATGTATTAGGCACGCCGCCAGCGTTCGTCCTGAGCCAGGATCAAACTCTCATAAAAAGTGTTTGAAACAGTCTTGCGACTGTTCAGCTCAATTTAAAAATTGATTCGCTAGCAATTGCTTGCTATGTTGTTTGCTTCTATTATATAGAAGCGCCCTACACATTTGGTTTGTTTTATTCGTTCAGTTTTCAAAGGTCTACTTGATAAAAACGTGTGTTTCGTGTTGCATCAGCAACTCTTAAATCTTACCACTTCGCCGCCAGGATGTCAACATTTTTTTGTTTTTTTGTTTTAAAAAAACACATCAGTTGCATCTCGTTATCAGCGACTTTATAAAAATACCATAAGTGAAATCATCCGTCAATAACTTTTTAAGATTTTTTTCGGGAGATTTCATCTCGTTGGAACAAATAATAATATAGCAATCTTCGCCGCTTAATGCAACTACAAAATGCAATTTTTTCTGACTTTTTTTCTAACGCGAACAAAATGTCCTTGTATCAAATTAACGTTCGATTTTAAAGCAAAAATAACAGCAGAACAAAGCATATTAACTAATAGTTTTGCATAAAAAAAATCAGCCGATTATTGTTCGGCTGATTCTTCTTCTACCATCGGTATAAAAATTCTAAAAATTGTTCCTTGACCGAGAGAACTTTCTACACTGATATGCCCCTTATAGCTTTCGATTAGTTTATGAGCAATCGATAAACCTAAACCATTTCCACCCTTAGTTCGAGCACGCGCTTTGTCCACACGATAAAAACGATTAAATACTTTGTCAATATCTTCATTCGGTATTCCCTCACCGAAATCTTGGATTGCAATTTCAAATTCATTCAAAGTCGAAGAAATTGAGATATGAACTTCTTTTCGCTCTGTAGAATATTTAACGGCGTTATCCATAATAATAATCATAATTTGTTCTAAATGGTTTCGATAGATTTTTAACTGTCGCTCATTCTCTAAATCATCATCTAAAGTAAATGTAAATTCAGGATAAAGCAACTTGAAATTGTTAAATACCTGATAAGTTACTTCCTTTGCATTAGAGGTTTCATTGCCATAATAAACATCTACTTGCTCGGCACGAGACAGGTCCAACATTTCTTGAACTAAACTCTTCATTCGTTCAATTTCTTGAAGACTCGCTTGAATAGATTCTTCAAGAATTTCAGGATCATCTTTTCCCCATCGATTAAGTAGGCTGAGGTGACCTTCAATCACTGCTACAGGTGTCCGTAATTCATGGGAAACATCCTCAACAAATTGCTCCTGTTGCTTAATATACATACGTATTCGATCAATTACATCATTAAAAATCATTGCTAGATCTGCCAATTCATCATTTGTGGTTATCTCTGGTACGTGAACATCTGCTTGCGGATCTTGACGGATAATTTCCATTGTATCTCTCAATATCTTAACAGGCTTCAAGAAGTATGAGGAAAGTAAAAAACCTAAAAAGCTGCTCAATACTAAAGAAACAATTTCTAATACAATCAACGTCAACAACAACTTACTACGCATCTCATAGAAATCAGAAAGTTCATAAAAAATTTGTGCATAACCGATACGTTCGCGTGTTTCTTTTGAATAAATTGGTTCAATGGATAAAAAACCATTCTTGTCATCCAAAGTAACAATGGTCGGACTTTTATGCTCCGTTTGCACTAGCGGATGATAGACCTCTTGCGTCTTAAAAATTAGTTTCTTATCTAGATTATAAATATCTAGTGAAAGTTGAGGCTGACCTAGTTCAGCTACGAAGCTGTCAATACGCAGCATGTTTCCTTCCAACGTCATATTTCGATCATAAAGTGCATTGTCAAGATTAGAGGACTCGGTTAACGTACGGTATGTATTTACTAAAGTTAATTCTTCATCCGAATTTGCTAAACGTGACGACACATCTGAGATGGTCTTCTCAACATTGTTTCTTTCTTTAGCAACAATCAAATTAACCGAGGATTTATACGTAATCACAGCAAAGATCGTAAAGACAACGAATATAAAGAAAGAACTTGTAAAGGCCCACTTGATAGTAAGTGAAGGCCCCTTCAGTTCTCCATGCTTTTTGAAAAGCTTTCTCATGATCGCATTACATATCCTGTTCCGCGAACAGTTTGAATGTAGCTGTCTTCTCCATTAACATCAATTTTATTGCGCAAATAACGGATGTAAACGTCCACTACATTTGTTTCCACTTCGGTTTCATAGCCCCAAACCTTATTCAGTAAAACATCACGTGCCAAAACAACATTGACATTTTCCATAAGGGTCAATAAAAGTTCGTACTCACGCTTTGTCAACTCAATAATGTCATTTCCGCGTCGAACTACACGATTTTCTTTTTCAATCGTCAAATCACGATAGGTAATAGTAGTTTGTTTAGCCACATTTTTGTCACCTTCGATATCGATACGGCGAAGCAATGCTCTTAAGCGAGCCAACAATTCTTCAATCGCAAATGGCTTAACAATATAATCGTCCGCACCATGGTCCAAGCCAGAAACTCGGTCAATGACTGAATCTCTCGCAGTCATCATAATTATTGGTGTGTTTTTAACTTGTCTTACCCGTCGGCATACTTCTAACCCGTTTAATTCAGGAAGCATTAAGTCCAATAAAATAGCATCCCAATCGTTTTCTAGTGCTGCTTCAAGTCCGGTACGTCCATTATAGTGAACATCTGTATCATAGCCTTCATGTTTCAGCTCTAATTCTACAAAACGAGCTAAGTTTTTTTCATCTTCAATGATTAAAATATTACTCATTCTCATTATTCCTTTCCAAATCGTTCTTGCTTAATCCCTCTATTTCAACGGAATAAGCCCTTTAAAAGCTATTGCCATTTTATCATGAAATTCCTAATAAAAAAACTAGGGACCATTAAACAGTTAAAAATCCCTAGTTTTAGTCTAATTATTCTTCATCATACCAACTATAATGATATATACCTTCTTTGTCAGTACGTTCGTAGGTATGTGCCCCAAAATAATCACGTTGTGCTTGAATTAAGTTTGCTGGCAAACGTTCAGCGCGATAAGAATCATAATAGGAAATAGCGGAAGAGAATGTTGGCACCGGAATGCCTGCTTGAACAGCAATGGCCACTACTTCACGAACAGCTGCTTGATATTTACTTGCAATCTCTTGGAAATAGCTGTCTAACATTAAATTAGCTAAATCAGCATCCTTCTCATAGGCATCAGTAATCTTTTGCAAGAAGCGAGCGCGGATGATACAACCAGCACGCCAAATTTTAGCAATATCACCAAATGGCAATTCCCAATCGTATTCCTTTGAAGCAGCACGTAGCTGTGCAAACCCTTGCGCATAACTCATTAGTTTACTGAAATAAAGTGCTTCTCGGATTTTTTCAATTAATTCTTTTTTGTCACCATCATATTTATATGCCTCTGGGCCAGCTAGTACTTCACTTGCAATAACCCGTTCTTCTTTATAAGCAGAAATAAAACGAGCAAAAACAGACTCAGTAATTAATGGAAGCGGCACACCTAAATCTAAAGCACTTTGTGATGTCCATTTCCCTGTTCCCTTATTTCCGGCAGCATCTAAGATTACATCAACTACTGGCTTCTCAGTACCTTCATCATCTTTTCTTGTTAAAATGTCTGCTGTAATCTCAATTAGGTAGCTGTCCAATTCACCTTTGTTCCATTCAGCAAATACTTCAGCCATTTCATCAACAGATAAGCCTAGCAATTGTTTCATCAAGTCATAAGATTCAGCAATCAGCTGCATATCTCCGTACTCAATACCATTGTGAACCATCTTAACGTAATGTCCAGCACCGTTTGCGCCAATGTAAGTAACACATGGTTCCCCATCTTCAGCCTTAGCGGCGATTTGTTCGAAAATAGGCGCCACAAGATCATAAGCTTCCTTTTGACCACCAGGCATCATAGAAGGTCCTTCTAAAGCGCCTTTTTCTCCACCAGAAACTCCAGTACCGATAAAGTTAATTCCTGAGTTAGCTAATTCTTCATTTCTACGCATAGTATCTTTAAAGAATGTATTCCCTCCATCGATAAGCACATCACCTTTATCTAAATGAGGCAATAATTCTTGAATAGTTGCATCAGTTGCCGATCCGGCTTTGACCATAAGCATAATGCGACGAGGTTTCTCAATCGCTTGAACGAATTCTTCAATAGAAAATGTTGCTTCAAAGTTGCGATCTGGATGTTCATCTACAACTACTTGTGTTTTTGAGCCTGTACGGTTATACAATGCTACAGTATATCCTCGACTTTCAATATTTAAGGCTAAATTTTTTCCCATAACTGCCATTCCGACGACACCAAATTGTGCTTTTGACATAATATACCTCCTAATTATTCCGCTATCCTTTACATTATAGCCTAAGGTGTAAAAAATGAAAAAGGAATTGTGCGATATAAATAAAAAACCTCAAGACTCCATGGTTAGTCTTGAGGTTTTTGCTTTTCTATCATTAAAAAAGCTATTATGCTTCTTTAGACATAACATCTTTTCCATCGTAGTAGCCGCAGTTGGCGCATACGTGATGACTCTTCTTCATTTCACCGCAGTTTGGACATTCGTTCAAACCTTTGATGGTTAATTTGTAATGAGTACGACGTTTTGCTTTTTTCGCTTTTGAAGTTCTTCTAGCTGGTACTGCCATTGGTGTAACACCTCCTTGTAAAATGAAGTATCTTAATTAGATACATATTATTCCAATCTTACTCATTATCTTCTTCACTAAAAAGTTCAGATAATTTTGCAAGACGAGGATCAATTGCTTCTGCTTGCTCCTTTTGTGCAAAGTACTCTTCTTCAGAAACTACCTGCCAGTCATTTCCCTTAGGTAATTCCTTAGCATTTTTTTCTTCATCAGATAATACTTGCAACGGGATTGCTAGCAGTATGTTGTCTTCGACAGAATCCGTTAAATCAATTGTATCACTTTCTAATACAATGATTTCTTCCTCACGGTCATCCTCCTGCGCCGACCATTGCTCTTTTGTCATGAAAATTTCATCCACAGAAAGATCAAGCGGCAAGTCTACTGGCTCAAGCGAACGGGAAGACGGAACAGTTACAGTCGTCGTTAACCGATAATGTAAAATGTATTCTTTTTTCCCAACAGACAAGATTCCTGTAACCTTTACAGGTGCTACTGCCAAAATTTCTGAATCACGTTGTTTTAAAGAGTCGCTAACATTCATTGTTTCTGAAAAATTTAGTGGTTCTTCTTGGTAACGTCGCAATTCTATTATGGACCATTTCATTATTCATCACCTCTAAGCAACAATCGATATTATACAGGTGGAAAAATTCTTTGTCAATGAAATTTTCTTGACACCTTAAAAAAAACTGATATTACAGCGCTTGTAAACAGTTATTTTATAAAAACAAGAGAAAAGGGCGAACCAAACTTAATTGGCTCACCCTTAGAAAGACAACTTTAAATCGCAGTTGTTTCTCCACGGTAAACAATTCCACGACGAGGATCTACAGTAACCAATTCCCCATCAATAATAATTGAAGTTGCATCTTTTGCACCGACAATTACAGGAATATCTTGTGCAATACCGACAACTGCAGCATGAGAAGTTAAACCACCATCTTCAACAATCAAAGCAGCTGCTTTTTCAATTGCAGGCATATATTCTTTATCGGTTGTTGGTACAACTAATACCATACCTTCTTTTGCATTTTTTACAGCTTCCTCAGCAGAAGAAGCAACGACTACGTTCGCGACAACCGCTTTTTCACCAACACCTTGAGCTTCTAATAGTTTAGAGCCGATTAATTGAATTTTCATAACGTTTGTTGTTCCACGTTCACCGACTGGAACACCCGCAGTAATCAAGATTAGGTCGCCTTCTTTTGCAAAACCTAAATCAACTGCTTTTTTAGTAGCCAATTCAAACATTTCGTCAGTTGTTGTTGGCTTTTCAGCAACAGTTGGATAAACACCCCAGTTTAACATCAAACCACGTTTTGTGCGTTCGTCGAAAGTTACAGCCAAAATATCTGCATCTGGACGATATTTAGAAATCATTTTAGCTGTATAACCTGATTCTGTTGCAGCGACAATTGTTTTAACGCCTAAATTGTGTGCAGCACGTGCTACAGACAAGCTGACAGTTTCAGTTACATCTGTTTTATCAAATTCATTGATTTGGAAAGTGCCCATTTCTTCAAGAGCTTTTTCTGCTTCTTGATCAATACGAGCCATTGTTGCAACAGCTTCTACTGGGTAATCACCATTTGCTGATTCACCTGAAAGCATCGTAGCATCTGTTCCATCAAACACTGCATTGGCAACGTCAGAAGCTTCAGCACGTGTAGGACGTGGATTACTTTGCATAGATTCCAGCATTTGTGTAGCTGTAATAACTGATTTACCAGCAGCATTACATTTTTTAATGATTGATTTTTGAACCATTGGAACTTCTTCCGCTGGAATTTCAACACCCATATCTCCACGGGCTACCATAATACCATCAGAAACTTTAATGATTTCGTCGATATTATCAATTCCCTCTTGAGATTCGATTTTAGAGAAAATTTGAACATGCATCATGTCTTTTTCTTCTAAAATTTCACGAATTTCTAGAACGTCTTGTGCTTTACGAACAAAGCTGGCAGCGATAAAATCAATGTCATTATCTAGACCGAAGCGAATATCTTCTGCGTCTTTTTCAGTGATACCAGGTAGGCTGATTGAAACACCAGGAGCGTTAACACCCTTACGTGAGCCTAACATACCAGCGTTTTTAACAACAACAACCAATTCGCGGTTTGCTTCATCTTTTTCAAGAATTTCCATGTCAATTAAGCCATCATCGAACAAAATGTGTCCACCAACATGAACGTCATCGAACAATCCTGGGTAAGTGACAGCGATTTTTTCTTTTGTTCCTTTGTGTTCAGGATTCATTGAAATACGAGTTTTATCTCCAACTTCGAATTGAATATAGCCAGCACGACCATAATCTGCTTCTGTAGTGTCTTGAACAGTTGTACGAATTTCTGCACCTTTTGTATCTAAAAGAATACCGACGTCTTTTCCAGTCTTTTTAACAGCTTCACGAACAAGTGTCATACGACTTAACTGTTCTTCGTGGTCACCGTGAGAAAAGTTGAAACGAAAGACATTTGCACCAGCTTCGATCAATTGCGAGATAATTTCAAGTGTATTACTTGCTGGGCCTAATGTACTAACGATTTTTGTTTTTTTCATTATATAAACGCTCCTATTCTTGTTGTCTTACTTTTATAATTAAATAGCTTTAGGCTACCTAGTTAACGGGATTAAAATGAGATTGTTTGATTCAATTCATAAAGGGATAGGTCAGGTTTATGTTTATTATTTTCCAAAGTATCAATAATGTCAGCAGCCACAACTTTGTTTTCTAACATACCAATACATAATCCGCCTTTTCCTTGTTGCAATAACTCTACTGCGTATGAACCAAATTTACTTGCCAAAACACGGTCGCGAGCACTTGGAGAGCCTCCACGAACTACGTGACCTAGAACGCTGACACGAGTATGGAAATCACCGTATTCAGATAATTTTTCTGCAAATTCATTTCCGCCCATTACACCTTCAGCAAGGACAATCAGGCAATGTTTTTTGCCCCGGTCGCGCCCAGCTTTAATTTTCTCAGCAATTTCTGCCATATTAAACTCATGTTCTGGGATGACGATTTCGTCTGCTCCACCAGCAACACCAGACCATAAAGCAATGTCGCCAGCGCCACGTCCCATTACCTCGATAACAAACGTACGGACATGAGAAGTCGCTGTATCACGAATTCTATCAATTGATTCCAACACTGTATTAATAGCCGTATCAAAACCAATAGTGAAATCTGTTCCTGGAATATCATTATCAATTGTTCCTGGAATCCCCACGGCTGGGAAGCCATGCTTAGTCAAAGCCATCGCGCCATGGTACGAGCCATCTCCACCTATAACAACGAGTCCTTCAATTCCGAATTTTTTCAATTGTTCGATCCCTTTTAGCTGACCTTCTTCAGTCGCAAATTCAGGGTAGCGAGCAGAATATAAAAAGGTTCCTCCACGTTGAATCTTATCTCCAACATCAGCAACATCCAAACGACGAATATCACCTGCAACTAGTCCGGCAAAACCGTAGTTGATTCCGTAAACTTCAAGACCTTCATAGATCCCTTTACGAACAACAGAACGGACAGCTGCGTTCATTCCTGGAGCGTCTCCTCCACTTGTTAAAATTCCAATGCGTTTCATTTTCTCACCTCAAAAAATTATTCATCAAGCATTGTTCTTAATTCATGGTACATTCTACCATCAAAGCCACTAAAAGTCTTGGAAAGTTACTAGGAAAGTTCGATATACCTGAAAAAAGTTTTGAAAGTTACAAGAAATCACCTTAATACGACGTTTTTATCACCTAATATGTCACGTAAATCAGTCAATAAGTCCCCATTATGTCCTATCCAATATTCCTTTCCTAACACAATCTTTCTTTGATCCTTTTCAAAGTAAAGGATTACCGGAATATTACCGGGAGCTGTTTGCAACTTTGCTGCAATTTCCTTATGAAGCCTGTGACTGTCTTGATCTTTGGGCACACGTAGGTAGAGAATTTCTTCTGCCAAATTATTTTCTACTGCATCTGCTGATTCAAATTCTTCTACTAGCATTTGTAGAGATTGATCATAACGACTTTTTTCAATTTTTCCATATACAAGATAGACTTGATCTAGTTGGACTTCATTCCGAATTTTGCGATAAAGGATTGGAAAAACAGTTAGGGAAACTTCTCCACTTTGGTCATTTCCATTAAGAAAGGCCATCTGCTCACCTTTTTTTGTCCTGATTTCTCGTAACTCTTTTAAGTAAATCAGCATTGTTGCATTTTGACCTGGTAAAATATCGCTAGCTAAGCGAATATTTCTCTGACGTTTGATCTTCGGATAATTTTCAGTCGGATGTCCAGAAACGTAAAGTCCTAAATATTTTTCTTCATAGTCAAGCTTTTCTGCCAGAGTATATTCTGGAACCTCCTGTTCCTTGAGGCTCATAACATCTAATAGCATATCGCTGCCTCCGCTGTACAAAACATTCTGGATTTTGCCTTCCAGCTCTACCTGTAATTGACGGCGGTTTTCATGCAATTCATCAAATGCTCCTACAACAATCAATGGCTCAACGTATTCTTCTTTCAGCCAACGTTCTTCTACTCTCAATAAAAAATTGTCTAGCGACTTATAGGCGCCCCGCTCTTTACGCTCAGCAATAATATTGGCTACATAATCCCGTCGAATTCCTTTAATTGCGTCAAGACCAAAACGGATTGTATTTTTTTCAACTAAAGTAAAGCTGTACAAACTTTTATTGATGTCTGGTGCCAGTAGTCTGATCCCTGCATGATTTGCTTCTGCAATATATTCTCGCATTTTTTTCGAGTCGTTACGAACTGATTGAAGCAGCGCGGTATAAAAGGGACCTGGATAATGAACTTTCAAGTAAGCCATTTGGTAACCGACAAAAGAATAAGCAAAGGCATGGGAACGATTAAAGCCATAATTAGCAAAACGCTCGATGTAGTCATATACTTCTTCGGCACTTTTTTCCGTATACCCTTGTTGGATTGCTCCAGCTACAAAGTGCCGTCTTTCTTCATCCAACAGATCTTTTTTCTTTTTGCTGACAGCCCTACGCAGGATATCCGCTTGACCCAAACTGAAACCGGCCATTTTTGCAGCTACCTGCATGATTTGTTCTTGATAGACGATGATGCCATAAGTATTTTCTAAAATAGGCTTCAAGGATTCTTCCGGATATCGGATTGTTTCTTTGCCTTTTTTTCGAGCAATAAAATGATCGATATTTTGCATTGGACCTGGTCGATATAACGCGTTAACGGCAGCAATATCTTCTATAGATGTAGGACCTAATCGGCGCAAAACATTGCGAATACCCGCTGACTCAAATTGGAAAACACCGCTAGTTTCTCCTCTCTGAAAAAGTTCTAATGTTTTGGGATCATTCAACGGAATCTGCTTAAGATTAATCTCTTGTTGATAAATCTTCTTGATATTTCTTAGAGCTGTATCAATAATTGATAAGTTACGCAAACCTAAAAAGTCCATCTTTAAAAGTCCAATGGTTTCCACATCACTCATAGTAAATTGGGTTAGTAAGATATCTTCTGAACCATTTTGTAAGGGAACAATCGAGATTAATTCTTGGTCGCTAATGACTACTCCAGCCGCATGAGTGGATACATGTCTAGGTAATCCCTCAAGACTAAGAGCTGTTTGAAACATTAATTGGCTTCTGGGGTTGGTATTTACTAAACGTTTTAAGGTTTCCGATTGATTGTAAGCCTCTTTTAATGTGATCTTCAATTGATTTGGGATGGCTTTCGACCAGCGATTGGCTTCACTTTGAGATAAACCGAATACTCGGCCAACATCTCGTAAAACCATTTTGGCTGCCATCGTTCCAAAAGTAGCAATTTGCGCTACGTGAAAACGTCCGTACTTTTCTTTTACATAGTGCAAAATTTCATTTCGCCGATTATCAGGAATGTCCAAATCGATGTCCGGCATGCTGTTTCGTTCAGGATTTAAAAAACGCTCAAAGAGTAAATCATATTGAATAGGATCTACATCAGTAATTGAAAGAACATAGGCTACTAAGGAACCTGCAGCAGACCCTCGTCCTGCGCCTGTCACAATTTTATTTCGATGGGCATAATCCATTACATCCCAGACAATTAAAAAATAGTCATCAAATCCCATCGTATGAATAATAGATAGCTCTTTTATTAAACGATCCTCGTAAACTTTTGAAACTTCCTTTACTCGCGATGAAAGCCGTTCCCAACAAAGCTTTTCCAAATAATTTTTTGCAGTCTGTTCAGCAGGCAATGGATAGTGAGGTAGCAGCTTCTGATGTAAAGGCAGGTCTACTTGACAGCTTTCAGCCAGAAAGATAGCATTTTGAATGGCTTCCTCTTGCCGCTCCCTTTCAAAATACTGCCGGATTTGCTCCTCCGACAACAAGTAGTTACCGCCTTTTTTTTCTATAAGAGCATCCTTGCTTATTTGGGTTCCTGATTGGATATTCTGCATAACATCAATTGCAAACGCTTCTTCCGGCTCTAGATACTTTACTTCATGTAAAGCTAGTAAAGGCATCTGATAAGATTGACTTATCGAATCAGCTATAGCTGTACTAGTCAGAGAACACCCTAAATAGACTTGATTCACAAAATGCTCCGTTACTTCCCCCAACATTTCCGCAACGTTTTCTTCTGAAAATAGTTTGTTTAGAGGTAAGACTAGCATTAAGTTTTGATGGTCGACTTCATATTCAGTTAAATGCAAAGCTTTCTCTTCAATCATTCTGAGAGAAGAAATTCGCATTAATTCTTGATAACCGGCTAAATTTTTCGCATACAAAAGTAAAGTGAATGCTTCGTCAGTTTGCGTTAAAACATCTAGTTCCATCCCGATAATCGGTTTTATTTGCTGCTGTTTGCAAGCTCGATAGAATTCAACGGCTCCATAAAGTACATGCTCATCAGTCAAGGCAAGTGTTCTATAGCCCTTCTCTTTTGCCTTTTTAACGTAGGCGTTAATCGTCAAGGTACTTTGCAGCAGCGAATAGGAAGTTTTAGTATATAATTGTGGAAAATTCATAGGTCCTCCTATTTAAAATCTTTTCATAAAGACTTTTCTTTACTTTTTCTGAAAAAATGCTAAACTAGTGCTAGAAATCGACAAGAAAAGAGGTGTTATTAATGAAATATCTCGTTACTTTCTTCTGGGCTTTCGCCATCGGGCAGGCCGTTTGTTACCTAGGCGGAGCTTTACAAAGCGCCACTTATAACTTCCAGCTTTCAACAATCGTTTCGTTAATTGTCGGTGTTATTACAGTATTGCTTTCTGTTGCAATGAAACCGGCTCGTCAATCCACTAATCATTAGAAAACAGACCAGTTACTTTATTGTAACTGGTTTTTTCTATCTGTGAAGCAATGGGAATAAAAACTTCCCTCAAATTATATTTTCGTTTTATTCAACAGTAGGTCTTTAAAATTAAATAAGCTCAACAAAATATTTCCAAACACACACGCACTTGTCACTAAAAAGACCGCTGAATAACCTAATGAATGCGCCACGGTAGACCCCACCATTGGGCCTAAGACTTGCCCAAAGTTATTGAACATTTGGTTATAGCTATATATCCTGCTAACCCCTTCTGGTGGACTAATTTTACCAATTAAAGTATTAATGGAAGGCATTAATGCTCCGGTTGAAAAACCTAGGAAAAACCGCAAAACACCTAATTGAAAGGGCGTTTTAACAAATGCCATCGGAATAAAACAGATAAAGGATAAAAACAGACCAAACAAAAGAATTTTATGATTTCCAATTTTATCCCCAATTTTTCCTAGTGTAGGAGAAGACATGACTGCCGAAACACCTGCTGCTGAAATAATGAATCCACTAATTAGCAACGCATTACTGCTGTTTCCACTTAATTGACGAATATATAAAGTTAAAATTGGACTAATACTAGTGGCCCCCAACTGTAAAATCAGCGTACTTACAAACAATCCTACCAGGATGGATAAATGATCTATTTTCTTAGTAAGCCCACGCATGCTAATCATATCTTGTTTTTCGATAGGCTGAAAATTCTCCTTGACCATAAAGATAGTTAAAATTGTGCAAATCAGCAAAATGATGCCCGTAATAATAAATACATTTTCTAAGCCGAACCACTGGGCAAGCATTCCACCAATAGAAGGCCCGATTAGATTACCAGCAACTGCTCCAGTGGATAAAGTCCCCAGTGCCCAGCCGCTTTTCTCACGCGGCGCCTGAGAAGCAATCATTGCCGTAGCATTGGGAATATATCCAGAAAGAACACCTGTCATAAATCGCATACCTAACAGCCAATAGACATTTGGAACAAACGCTAAAGACCCCATTGTGATGGTCATCCCTGCAGCAGCACGAACCATCATTAATTTTCTTCCTTTGCGGTCAGCTAAATTTCCCCAAATAGGTGAGACGATTGCCGCAGCAAAGGCTGTAACAGAAATTGCTAATCCGGCAAACATTTCTACTTGAGATTGAGGTGTTCCCATTTGCTCAATATAAACGGGTAGAAAAGGCATAACCAAACTAAAACTTGCTCCTGTGAAGAAACAGCCAATCCACGAAATGAACAGGTTTCTTCGCCAATTGATTTTCATTTTTTTCAGCTCTCTTTTTACATTTTTATTCAACTACTACTATAACAAAGATTGTCAAGCTTTGTATGCATAAACAATTTTATCATTTACTAAATTTATTGCTAGTTGGTTGCGTTTTTTATAGGATATGCTAGACTGAAACAAATTGAGACAAGGATGATTATTATGAAAAAGATGATTGCCATCGATTTAGATGGAACAACATTAAACGAAGAATCAAGAATATCTGAGCGAACAGCACACACTTTGAAACGCGCAATGGAGGACGGACATTCTGTGGTTATTGCCACTGGCAGACCCTACCGAATGAGCAGTGAATTTTATCGCCAGCTGCAGTTAACTACACCTATGGTTAATTTCAACGGAGCCTTAGTTCACTTACCTGAAAAACATTGGGAAAATGAGCTTGAAACTTCTTTTAACCGAAATATCGTCTTTGATATTATGCAAGAAAAGAAAAACTTAAAGCTAGATTTCATCGCTGCCGAAGATCGTGATACGTTCTTTATTGACGATCTAAATTTCTTCGATAAGCACATGTTTGCTAGTGAGGCAACGATTGATAATTTATTGACCACTGATTCATTAACAAAAGATCCTACTTCAGTGATTGTACGCAGCCAGCCACAAAACTTAAAAAGCGTTGCCGAAGAGCTGAAACAGCAATATGGATCATCTGTTGAAGTAAATACTTGGGGCGGACCAAATTCGATCTTAGAGATTGTTGCCAAAGGTATTCAAAAGGCGCATGGATTAGCTCATATTGTTAAAGTTTTTGACATGAATAAAGAAGATATTATCGCTTTTGGTGACGAACACAACGACGTTGATATGTTGGCGTATGCTGGTTGGGGTGTCGCAATGGCAAACGGAACGGACCAGGTGAAAGAAGTCGCTAATGATATTACTTCAAAACCAAATTCTGAAGATGGACTAGCTGCTTATTTAGAAAAATATTTGGACTTATAAGCTGATGGGAAATCCCATCAGTTTTTTCGTATTTAGAAAAGAAGGACGTACAATCTCCCTAACAGAAATTGTGCGTCCTTCCTTCACCAATTTGTTTTATCAAGAATTAATGCATCAACAACAAGACACTTCCCCAAGTACTTGTTTACATTCATCCTTTTTAGTCAACAGGAGCTACAGTGCTCGTCAATTATTATAAGTGTCATGACATTTTTATGCAACTATTTCTTTCGAAAACTGTTTTTTAATCATTTATAGCAAAAAAACAGCTAAAAACGCGTATTAAGACTTGGTCTGTATACGTGTTTCCAGCTCTTCAGAAGATAAGATATAAGGAAGGTACGGGATTTGAACCCGTGCACCACATTACTGCGGCTCGCCGGATTTCGAGTCCGGTGCATTACCACTCTGCCAACCTTCCACAAAATTTATCTTACCTTTTTCCATTTAAAAGTCAAGTTTTTTTATAATTTATCTAAGACTGCTGTATCATCAGTGCTTAAGATGCTATCGATTGCACGATTAATCAAATGTACAATATCCTCTTCAGTAGGCGCGATGATTCCTGAAGACATCAGGGTAGCAATCCCAGTTACTGTAATCCATGTACCTACGTGCAATGCATTGATATGATCATCTCCTAAGTTCTCATACTTTGGATGTTTTTTGATTAATTCATAGAAGTACTTGTAAGAGAAATCGTGCATTTTTTTCCCGCCGCCATATTCTTGCACATATAAGGCATTGTAAAGGTTGCTTCTTTCTTTAGCGAAATAGACGTAATTTAACCCTAAATCGATAATTGTATCTCCAGTGCGTACTTCCGGGAAAATATCATAATACAAGTGATTACAAATTTCATCCAACAATGTATCCTTCAAATCTTGCATATTTTTGAATTCTAAATAAATTGGTTGTGTACTGATTCCCATCTTTTTGGCAATGTTCCGAGCAGTGAAACCGGAAAATCCCTCATTTTCCACAACTTCATAAGCAGCCTTTAGAATTTGATCCTTCGTGTACACTTTTCTTCTCATACTTTTTTCCTCCCAAGATGTTATTATTTTTCTTGTTAATTCATTTTAATCAAAAAGTGAGCCGTTTTGCAACCCTAATATGTTACGTTATCTAAATTAAAGTAGAAATTCTTGAAAAAATTGTGTCTTTATACCGCAATTCCATATACTAACATCTGAAATCGTTTTAGTATTCCATGTTTTGATAACACTTGTTCTTCTAACACAAAAATACGTTATACTTAAAAGAAAAAAAATGCAAGAGAATTTTTTTTAAAGAAATGATTTTTTTGTTAATCTGTTACTTTATCTCATATTATAGCAGGAAACCCTAGCTTTTTCTTGCCTATTTGATTTCTTTTTTCTAAGATAAGAGAGTTAATACAAAAAGGTGGTGATTATTTGACTCAACAAAGTTATGCACAGCTAGTTCTAAATACTTGCTTGAAAGCTGGGAAAATAATGATGGAGTCTGGTTCTGAGGTCTATCGGGTTGAAGATACGATGAAGCGTATCGCAGTGAATGCTGGTTTAGAGGATATCCAAACTTATGTGACAGCCACAGGTTTAATTGTCGGTTCGCCCTCGGAAGAAAATAGTCAGGTTATTCAAATTACACAGCAATCCATCAATTTAGAAAAGGTTGCGGCCGTAAACCGTGCCTCTCGCCTTTTTGCAGAAGGTCAATTGCCACTTCCAGACTTTTACAATCATTTAAATGAGATCGATCATGTTACACCAGACTTCCCTTATACTTGGAAAATTTTAGCTTCTGGTGTCGTGAGCAGCACCTTAATGATCATCCTGCGGGGTGATTGGCAAGATTTTATTGCTACTTTTATTATTGGTATGCTGGGCTTTTCAGTTCACACCTTTTTCGGAAAAAAACTTGAGATGAAGTTTCTTAACGATTTTTTGGCGGCTTTATTGATTGGCGGCTTAGCAATCATATCGGTTCGTTTATCCCTAGCAAAAGAAATCAATAATATCATTATCGGTTCCATTATGCCCCTTGTCCCCGGATTAGCTATTACTAATTCTTTTCGGGATATTATGGCTGGTCATCTTATTAGCGGAGTCGCTCGCGCTACAGAGGCTCTGTTTGTTGCTGGAGCAATCGGCGGTGGGATAATTGTTGCGTTTAATTTCTTTTAGGGAGGAACATGATTTGGTCTTTATAATTAACTTTGTCTTTAGCATGTTAAGTACAATTACCTTTGGAATCATAACTAATATTCCTCGCAAAGCATTTCTTTCTTGCGGATTGACTGGTGCTATGGGCTGGATGACCTTTTGGATTTGTCAAACATACCTTGATCAGAATATTGGTTTTTCTAATTTCTTAGCAGCCTTGGTAATTGGTTTGATGAGTATCTTTTTTTCTCGTAGAAAATTGATGCCGGTAATTGTTTTTAACGTACCAAGTCTGGTCCCTCTTGTTCCAGGAGGACCAGCCTATCTAGCGGTAAGAGAAATGATGGATCAAAATTTTGATGCCTCAATGCAGTATATCGCAATCGTATTAATTACCTCTGGAGCTATTGCATTAGGTTTTATGTTTACAAATGTAATTGAACGCTTTTTAAAACGGACAAAAGCTACATTAAAACGTGAAAGAAAACAATAGTAGTATAAAAACCCTAAAAGCTGAAAAATGGCAGTTTTCAGCTTTTAGGGTTTTACTGATGGATCATTTTTTACGATGAACACTGAGCAGATCGCATTACGAACCATGTAGTCCGCTTGTTCACCCAATAAATTTTTATGCTTTTTTCTGACAGACGAGCCGCAAATTAATAGATCAGGTTGATAAGCGGGAAGAATCTGCTTAATAATCACCTCTGCAGGTCCTCCTTCATAAACGAAGGCTTCTGGTGCTGGCAAGCCTTTTTCTTTCGCTTTCCTAACATATTCTTCGGCAAGATTGATAGTTTTGTCCTTTTGCTTTCTTAATACGTCTGGACTCAAGTATTCATAGACATTTAGCTGATCAATTTCAAAAATTGTTGCCACTGCTAATTGAGCATTCACTAACTGAGCAAACTCAACTGCGTAATTGAAAGCAGCAACCGACGATGGAGAATCATCGACAGCAACTAAAATTTTTTGGAAGTCCATTTAGTTACCTCCTTAATTGGCACCTGTTAATGTACTATAGATCAAAAATATATTTAAAATAGTCAATATAATTGTAATCAACCAAGCTAAATACTTTTCCCAGCGCGGATTGACAAATTTTCCCATCAATTGTTTATCACTGGTAAATAGAGTTAATGGAATAATGGAAATCGGCAATGCTATACTAAGAAATACCTGCGTGTATAGCAGCAAATCCTCGACGGCATTTTCATTTCCGCCATATAAGATGACACAAATAATCACTGGTACAATTGCTAATAGACGAGTGATTACACGGCGCATCCACAAAGGCATTTTTAAGCGAATAAATCCTTCCATAACTATCTGTCCAGAAAGTGTTCCAGTAATCGTCGAATTTTGTCCTGAGGCCAGTAAAGCAACCGCAAAAAGTGTACTCAGTATCGGACTTGCAATATTTCCGACAATCGACGGGTTTTGTAATGCATCATAAAGATCAACAAATTTGCCTAAATCGCTATTGGATCCGTAAAATAAGGCTCCGCCTAAAATCAGCAGCAGACAGTTAACAATAAATGCGACACTTAATTGAATATTAGAATCCCAAGTAGTGAAGCGAACTGCTTCAGCTATTTCTTTCTCATTGCCGCGATCAAAATCTCTAGATTGGGCAATTGATGAATGTAGGTACAAATTGTGGGGCATGACTGTTGCTCCGACAATCCCTAATGCTAATAAAAGCATCGAACGATCAGTAGCAATCTCCACCGTGGGAACAAAACCGCGAATAACCTCTCCCCAGTGAGGATCAGCCAAAGCAACCTCGTAACCAAAAACACAAAAGATTACCGTGATCAGTACTGCAACTATCGCCTCGATTTTACGAAAGCCTAATTTCGTTAGCAAAAGCAACAGCAACACATCAAAAGTAGTGATCAAAACACCAACCAGCAAAGGCAATCCAAACAAAAGCTGCAAGGCCACTGCTCCTCCGATTACTTCAGCAATGTCGGTAGCCATAATTGCCATTTCGTTGACTACCCACAATAAAAAGCCCAACCCTTTACTAGTTTTTGAACGAGTCATCTGGGCTAAATCTTTTCCGGTTACAATTCCTAGCTTAGCCGCCATACTTTGCAAGAGCATCGCAATTAAACTGGACAGCAAAACAACTGTTAACAAACTATATTTGTATTCTGCTCCCCCAGCAATTGAGGTAATCCAGTTTCCCGGATCCATATAACCAACCGCAACCAATGCTCCTGGACCACTGTATAAAGCCATTTTTTTCCAGAAGCTTGCTCCTTTAGGAATCTTTACTGTACCATTTATTTCTTCAAGGCTTACTCCATCTGTTTCATGAATCAGACTCTTTTCCTTGCTCACAAAGAATTCCTCATTTCCATTACGATAGTCGTTCTTATCAATTAGGATAGCCTATAATAAAAAAAGTGTAAAATATTTTAAAGTTTCTATCTTTTTGTCAAAAATCCGACGCAAGACCTATGCAGAAAGCGGAAATCTATCATATACTCCATGTAAGATGATTACAAATCAAGGAGATGAGAAAATGAGTATTGCACAGTCACGAAGATTGCTTAATGCAATTTCTTTTGCAGGATTGGCCTTTTCTGTTGGTTTAGCTATCTATTTTTACCACTTGGGTATTTTCAAGGATATGGATTCCTTGCAAAGCTTAGTTGGTCAATCGGTAGTCGTCGGACCGCTCCTTTTCATCTTAATTCAGATGATTCAAGTAATTATTCCAATCTTGCCAGGTGGAATTAGCTTAGCTGCAGGTGTATTGATTTTCGGTCCGTTTTGGGGCTTTGTATATAATTATATTGGGATCTGTGCTGGTTCAATTGTACTTTTCCTGTTAGGTAGACATTACGGCAGACCCTTAATCAGTCATTTAGTAAGTGATAAGGTTTACCAAAAGTATAGTCATTGGCTGGAAAATGATCAGCGCTTTGAAAAACTATTTGCTTTGGCGATCTTTTTACCAGTAGCACCTGATGACGCTCTGTGTCTCATGGCTAGTGTAACGAATATGTCTTTGAAAAAATATACAGCGATTATTTTACTCGCTAAACCAGCATCTATTTTCTTATATAGTTTGGCCTTGCTTCACGGTGGAAGCTGGCTTACAGGATTGTTGACTCACTAGATTGGTGAGTCTTTTTTATTGCCTCGGAAAATAATAAATATTAACAAACCACCCAACAAGATTAACCTGTTATCAAATAGTTTTTACAGTTTCAAAAAAGTGTTTTTCTATCCAAAAGAAAAAAGGAAGCAAAATGACGCTTCCTTTCTCCTTTAAGTATCAAGCACAAGTACATCTATTTGTTCTTTTACGCTGGATACTCCAGCTCCATTTGATTAGAAATGTCCTCATACTTTACTAATAGTCTATTTTGCAATTCAATCACTTTTGTACGATCAATTGGATCATAAGTAAGTACATTAATTAAAGCAGTATTGGTATATAGCTGTTCTACTACTCCTACTACTTCTTTTTCCAAGCCAATAGCTTTGCATAAATAAGTACCACCAATCTCAATATTTTCCATTTCCATCCTCCTTCTTTCTCATGTTTTTATAATAACATAAGAACTTTCTAATGAAAACGGTTTTTAAGTGGTTTTTTTCTAAAAATATCGATGATAGATAAAGAACACTTGATATATAACAAACTAAAAATTCGATTACACTCGTTATATTTCGTCTAAACGCTATATTTCATCGATATCTTGGTTGCCATTTATGTATGAAATATTTAATCAATAACTTCCATTTATATCATTCTATTTATTATCAGATAATTTCTCATTATAAAAAAAGTACATTGAGTCATCTGGTAAAAACCAGATAACTCAATGTACTTTACTTAATGTTAATTACAGACGTTCGTTCAATTCTTTAGCTAAATCTTCAAAGCCCGGTTTGCCAAGTAGCGCAAACATATTCTTTTTGTAGGCTTCTACACCTGGTTGATCAAATGGGTTAACACCCAATAAGTAGCCAGAAATCCCCACAGCGATTTCAAAAAAGTACATTGCATAGCCTAAAGTATATTCATCCATTGTTGGGATGTTTAATACTAGGTTTGGAACTCCGCCATCTGTATGTGCTAGAAGCGTTCCTTCGTATGCTTTCGTGTTAACGAAATCAACGTCTTTTCCTTCTAAGTAGCCTAATCCATCAAGATCAGATTCTTGACTAGGGATTGAAACTGATTTGCGAGGTTTTTCAACCTTCACGATGGTTTCGAAAATATTGCGGCGGCCTTCTTGAATGTACTGACCAAATGAGTGCAAGTCAGTTGAGAAGTTAGCACTTGAAGGATAAATGCCTTTCAAGTCTTTTCCTTCAGATTCGCCGTATAATTGTTTCCACCATTCATTGAAGTATTGCATACCTGGTTCGTAGTTTACTAAAATTTCAGTTACTTTGCCTTTACGATATAGCAAATTACGCATTGCTGCATATTGGTAAGCTTCATTTTCATCCAAGTTGTCACTTGAGTAAGCATCACGAGCATCTGCTGCACCTTGCATTAAGGCATCAATGTCTGCTCCGCTAGCAGCGATTGGTAATAATCCAACAGCTGTTAAAACAGAGAAACGTCCGCCAACATCATCAGGAATAACAAATGTTTCCCAACCAGCTGCGTCTGCTTCGGTTTTTACAGCCCCACGCGCTTTATCAGTTGTAGCATAGATACGTTTGTTTGCTTCTTCTTCACCGTATTTCTTCACTAACAATTCTTTAAAGACACGGAAAGCAATTGCTGGCTCGGTTGTAGTACCAGATTTAGAAATGACATTGACTGAGAAATCACGGTCACCAATCACTTCAATTAAATCAGCAATGTAGGTTGAGCTGATTGAGTTTCCTGCGAAAAATACTTGCGGTGCTTTGCGATCTTCTTTGTCCAATACATTGAAAAATGTTTGATGCAAGAATTCAATCGCGGCACGAGCTCCTAAGTATGATCCGCCAATACCAATAACTACTAATACTTCAGAATCAGATTGAATTTTTTCTGCTGCTTTTTTGATGCGAGCAAATTCATCTTTATCGTAGTTAACTGGCAAATCGATCCAACCTAGGTAGTCGTTACCAGCACCAGTTCCTTCACGTAATTCTTTGTGGGCCAAGGCAACTTGACCTTTGATGTACTCCATTTCGTGTTCATTGACAAATGGAGCGACTTTCGAATAATCGAAACGAATGTGTGACATGCTTTTTTTCCTCCTTGAAAATCACTTCGTACAGGTAATACTTTACGTTTCTTTTGGTTTTTTTTCAAGTCTGAACCTTTAAATATTTTAGGACTAGACCAAACCTTGAGCAATCATTGCATCTGCTACTTTGGCAAAGCCGGCAATATTTGCACCTGCAGCGTAATTATCTTTTTCAGCGTATTTTTCAGCTGTATCACGACAAGTTTCGTAGATGTTTTTCATGATTTCGTCTAATTTTTGATCTACTTCTTCTTTTGTCCACGCTAAGCGTTGTGAGTTTTGGCTCATTTCTAAAGCAGAGACCGCTACACCGCCAGCATTAGCTGCTTTACCCGGTCCGTAAAGAACACCTTTTCCATGGTAAACCTTCACAGCCCCCATAGTACTTGGCATGTTAGCACCCTCAGCAACCACTTTAACTCCATTGGCAGCTAAGCGTTCAGCTTTAGCTTCATCGATTTCATTTTGTGTTGCACATGGTAAAGCAATGTCTGCTGCTTGCTCAAAGTCCCAGACAGAACCTTCATAGTATTCAGCATTGCTGCGTTCTTTCACATATTCAGTTAAGCGCGCACGACGAACTTCCTTGATGTCTTTTAACAGATCTAAATCAATGCCATCTTTGTCATAAACGTAACCATTTGAGTCTGAACAAGTAATTGCTTTGCCTCCAAGCTCATGAACCTTTTCAATTGCATAAATCGCAACATTTCCGCTGCCGGAAACTAACACTGTTTTATCTTCAAAGGAATCGTTTCTGTCTTCCAGCAAATGCTTAACAAAGTAAACAGCGCCGTATCCAGTTGCCTCAGTACGTCCCAAGCTGCCGTTAAACCCTAGTGGTTTCCCGGTTAACACACCTGCGTCATATTCACGTAACCGTTTGTATTGGCCAAACAAGTAGCCAATTTCACGACCACCTACACCAATGTCGCCAGCAGGAACGTCCAAATTAGGTCCGATATGCTTAGATAATTCAGTCATGAAGCTTTGACAAAAGCGCATAATTTCAGCATCTGATTTTTCTTTTGGATCAAAGTCCGAACCGCCTTTACCGCCGCCGATAGGCAAACCAGTTAAGCTATTTTTGAAAATTTGCTCGAAGCCTAAAAACTTCAAGATACTTAAATTTACGCTTGGGTGGAAACGTAAGCCGCCTTTATATGGTCCAATAGCAGAATTGAATTGTACGCGGTAACCACGGTTAACACGCCAGTTTCCTTGATCATCCTGCCAAGGGACACGAAATTGAATCATTCGCTCTGGTTCTGTGATGATTCCTAAGATGTTGTGTTTAATGTATTCGGGATGCTCTTCTAAAAATGGGACGATGGTGGGTAAAAATTCTTCTACAGCCTGTAGAAATTCGGGTTGATTGGGGTCTTTTTCCTCTAAGTACTGTTGGATCTGTTCGACGTATTGCTTTGCTTCCATAAAACTCCTCCTCACATTTAATACTCATATTTTACATCATTTTCTCATAGAAGTGTTGGAAAATTCATGATAAACTTTGCAACGAGGTGAAAAAAATGGAAAAACAAGCAGATGTGATCGTGGTAGGCGGAGGAAATGCAGGCATGATGGCAGCTATAGCAGCAGCATCCAACGGCTCAAGAGTCATACTATTTGATAAAAATAAACGTTTGGGAAAAAAATTACTTATGACTGGGGGAGGACGCTGCAATGTGACCAATAACCGACCTGTCGAGGATTTAATTCAACATATACCTGGCAATGGGCGTTTTCTTTATAGCACCTTTTCGCAATTTAATAATGAAGATATTATGCGTTTTTTTGCTGAACGAGGTATTGCTCTAAAGGAAGAAGATCATGGACGAATTTTTCCCACGACTAATAAATCGAAAACAATCGTGGATGGTCTTAGAAATGAGTTGGAGCAGCTGAATGTGACGATTGCATACCAGACAACCGTTGATAAAATCATTCACGACCAGAAAAAAGTCACTGGTGTTCGAACTTCTGAAGGCGACTACTCAGCCAAAAGCGTTGTTTTAGCCACTGGCGGATTAACTTACCCTTCAACTGGAGCGACTGGGGATGGGTATCGCTTAGCTAAACAAGTTGGGCATCATGTAACTCCTTTATACCCTACAGAATCGCCGGTTTTGCTAGATGAGGATTTCATTCAAGACAAAGAATTACAAGGTCTTTCCTTACGGGATGTTCGTTTGAGTGTTTTAAATGAAGAAGGAAAAGTAGTTACTGCTCATGAAATGGATTTATTGTTTACCCATTTCGGCGTATCTGGACCAGCGGCGTTGCGTTGTTCTAGTTTTATTAATCAACTGCTAAAGCATCAGAAAAAAGTTACCTTAATGCTAGATTGCTTACCAAACGCTAGTAAAGAAGAATTGATTCAGCAGTTGGAGAATCAGCTGCTGCATTCAACAAAGCAAGTCAAAAATGCGCTTAACGGAATTTTGCCAGAGCGGCTGTTGAACTACTTCTTAAAAGAGTTGGGTATTAGTGAATTGCCAGCTAACCAATTAGTAAAAACAAAAATAGAAGCTTTAGCGGATTTATGCAAGAACTGGAGATTAACTGCTAAAGGAACCTTTGGCTTGGAGAAGTCCTTTGTTACAGGAGGTGGAATTGAGTTGAAGGAAATTTCTCCAAAAACAATGGAAAGCAAAAAAATCACCGGCCTGTTTTTTGCCGGTGAATTACTGGATATTAATGGATACACTGGCGGGTTCAATATTACTAGCGCCTTTTGTACTGGCTATGTTGCCGGAACCCATGCAGCTTATCAGGCTTTTGCCTAATCTTTTACCAGCGGAACAAGCTGCCCTTTGGTCAATGTTAAAATGGCTGAAGGGGCCAGCTCCATCTGCAATCCGCGACGACCAGCAGAAACCGCGATCTTTTCAAACTTATCAGCTGATTCATCTAAAAAGGTTGGAAACAGCTTTTTCATTCCTACCGGTGAGCAACCACCACGAATATAGCCGGTTGTCTCTTCTAAATCTCGCAAATGCAGCATCTCAACCTTTTTATTGCCGCTTACCTTGGCAATCTTTTTCAAATCCAGCTCATGATTGCTGGGAATCACCGCCACAACTGGACCTGTTTTATTTCCCACCGCCACCAGCGTTTTAAAAATGCGTGCTGGCTCCATGCCTACCTGTTCCGCCACATGCCCAGCACCTAAATCATCTTCACTCCATTGATATTCGTGTTCAATGTAGTCAAACTTTCTTTGTTCCACTAAGCGGATTGCATTGGTCTTCGTGATTTTTTTCTTTGCCATTTCTCCCACCTCCTTAAAAGCATATCAAAGAACTGCAGGTTAGACAATTCAAAAAAGAACGTCTTGCACTTATCGTCAAAACGTTCCTTAACTTCAGCTGAATTCTGCCAAGATAGCAGCCAGCTTTTCTACTTCAATCTGACCCTCAGCAGAAGAATGCCCCGGCAGACAGCCATAAGTCATGCAAGAGCCGTCTAAATACCCAGCAACTCGGGAAAGCTTGCCCAGTTTACCAATCGATACGGTAATCGTCGGAAGTGTAACAAAGGTTTGCGCCTTCATAGTCATTTCCATTAAGCGAATAACATCCCCCTCATTATCAGGGACAACCACAATTTTTGCTATATCTGCGCCCCAATGCTCCATCATGTTTAGGCGGAAAAGCAGCACAGCGTTTTCTGGCGTTCCTTGATAATTGTGATCACTTAAAATTACTTTAGTATCCAATGCCTGCATCCATTTTATGAAAGTCGAACCTAACTTATCTACGTGGCTTAATTCAATATCAGCAATATCAATCGCCCTAGAAGAAACTGCAAACTCGTTAATACGACGATATTCCCGCAAAGTCAACTCAACTTGACCGCCTTCTGGTTTGGTACGGAGATTAAAAATTAACGGAATTTCCCGCAGCTCATCTCGTAAAGCCAGTAAAGTGATCAATAATTCTTCATCATCTAAAATATCCTTGTAATAATCAGCCCGCCACTCAATCACATCAGCATGCTTTTTGGCCTGACTAGCCTGCTCAATAATCTCATCAAAGGTAGTGCCAATTAACGGGACACATATTTTCGGTTTTCCCGCATCAAAGCGGACATTTCTCACTTGTACATCCATCATCGTCATCGTCTCCATCACCGTTTTTGAATTTCATATAATAAGACTTTTAAATAATTGCTTTCAGCCAATTGTTCAATTACTGGAAAATCCGCCGGCAAGCGATAGCTTTCCTTTAAATGATAACTGACTTTTCGTTCCTTAAACACTTGTTCAATGGCCAATTGAAATTTTTCAATGGCATAATTTGAAGCATTTGTAGAAGCAATAATTGTGCCTTTTGAAGCTAAAATATCTAAACTGCCTTCAATTAGTCGTCCGTAATCCTTTAAAACGGAAAAAGTTTTCTTTTTATTTCTGGCAAAGCTGGGCGGATCTAAAACAATCAGATCGTACTGCAATTCTTTTCTGGCAGCATAACGGAAATACTCAAAGGTATCCATCACAACAATTCTGTTTTGATCCAGTGAGAGTCCATTAACTTCAAATTGTTCTTTAGTTTTCGGAAAGCTGCGTTGCGCTAAATCAACACTAGTTGTTTCTACAGCACCACCGTAAGCTGCAGCTACTGAAAATGCGCCAGTATAACTAAACATGTTCAAAACCCTTTTGCCTATAGCCTCTCCCTCGACCAAGCGTCCTCTAACCTCTTTTTGGTCCAAGAAAATCCCCGTCATATAGCCTTCATCTAAATAGGTAGCATATTTAACTCCATTTTCCAAAACCAATAATGGCTCGTGAGGTTTTTCACCTGATACCCAATGACTTTCAGGCCGTTCACTAGAAAAGCGAATCTTTTCCACCATTCCCTTGGGATGAAGAATCTTCTGCAAACAGTCTGTCAGCATTCGGCGAAAATGATAAATTGTCTCGTTATACCAGGAAACAACTAAATAACCATCGTAATAATCAACCGTTATTCCGCCTAAGCCATCTCCTTCGCCATTAAACAGGCGGAAAGCAGTGGTCGTTTCATCGGAAAAGAAAAATTGACGACGATCAACCGCTTGTTGGAATAGCTGCTCAAAAAAGGCCGGCTCCATTGCTGCTTGTGAATAATCAACCACCCAACCAATGCCTTTGTTTTGTTTGCCTAAGTAGCCAGTTGCTATATATTTCCCTTGTTTATCGACAAATTCGACCCATTCTTTTGGTAAGTCTTTATCGTTTTTCTTTAAGTCTTCTTTTTGAATTAATGGAATTCCGCGACGAATTTTCTTCGCTGCTTGATCTTTTATTTCTACACGCACATTTAATCCCTGCTTTCTTACTTAATAGTATAGCAAAGAAATCGCTCTTATTGTGCTTATAAAGTTTTTTTAAATATCATTTCTTCAGCTTTAGGAAAGATTGACGTACCCCCTCTGAGCAGGTAGAATGACAAGGAGTGAACATAATTCACATTCTGACACTTCTTCTATAGAAAGGAAGTCATTCATTGAAAAACTTAAAATCACCCACTTTTTTAAATAAGCGTTTAGGCTTTTACGCTTTATTAACATTTCTACTGTGGGCGAAAAGCATCTTTGCTTACTTATTCGAATTTAACTTAGGGATTGAAAGTCTTCGTCAATACTTCATTTTATTTCTGAACCCAATTGCTACGACAATGTTCTTATTGTCGATTGCGTTATATGTAAGAAGACCTAAAGCAGCCTATCGAACCATGCTGTTCATCTATGCTTTAGCAACTATTCTGTTGTTCTCTAACGTAGTATACTACCGAGAATTTACTGACTTCATCACCGTTAATACCTTATTAGGTGCTGGAAAAGTTGCCAGCGGTTTGGGAGAAAGCGCAATTCGTTTGTTCCGTCCATATGACCTGCTGTTTGTCTTAGACTTAGTGGTTCTTCCGATTTTACTTTGGAAAAAAGTGATCAAGCGGGAGGAACGTCCGGTTCGAGCTCGGATGGCCTTTGCTATGACAGCCTTGTCTGTGATGGTTTTCTCAGCTAACCTATTTTTAGCAGAAGCAGATCGTCCCGAATTGTTAACTCGGACTTTCTCACGGGATTACTTGATTAAGTACTTAGGGGTTAACGCCTTTACAGCCTACGATGGAATTCAAACGTATAAAACCAATCAGGTTCGTGCAGAAGCTAGTCCTAATGATTTAACGGAAGTAGAATCTTACGTGAAGAATCATTATGCTGCGCCTAACGATGAGCTTTATGGTATTGCCAAGGATAAAAATGTTATCTACATTCACTTGGAAAGCTTCCAACAATTCTTAATTGATTACAAGTTGACTGACGAAAATGGTCAAGAACATGAAGTAACACCATTTATTAATAGTATCTTCCATCAAAACAGCACCTTCAGTTTCGACAACTTTTTCCATCAGGTAAAAGCTGGCAAGACCTCCGATGCTGAAACTTTGCTGGAGAACTCATTGTTTGGATTGAACCAAGGTTCCTTGTTCACCCAACTAGGTGGCAAGAACACCTTCCAGGCAGCTCCTGATATTTTGAAACAGGAAGCTGGTTATACTAGTGCTGCCTTCCACGGAAACTCTGGTAACTTCTGGAACCGTACTGAAACTTACAAACGTTTTGGTTATGACTACTTCTTTGATTCTTCTTATTATGATGTCAATGAAGATAACTCATTCCAATATGGTCTGCATGACAAACCTTTCTTCCAGCAATCTGTGAAGTATCTGGAACGTTTGCAGCAGCCTTTCTACTCTAAGTTTATTGCAGTGTCAAACCACTATCCATATAGTGAGTTTCAAAATGATGAAGCTGGTTTCCCAATGGCTAACACTGATGATGAAACCATTAACGGTTATTTTGCTACTGCCAACTATTTAGACAAAGCGGTTGAAGAATTCTTTAACTACTTAAAAGCAAGCGGCTTGTACGAAAACTCAGTGATCGTAATGTATGGTGACCACTATGGTATCTCTACTTCTCGAAATTCTGAATTGGCACCATTGCTTGGAAAAACCAAAGAGTCTTGGACGAATTTTGACAATGCTCAAATGCAGCGAGTTCCTTACATGATTCATATTCCAGGTCAAGAAAACGGCGGTATTAACCATACGTATGGTGGTGAAGTCGATGCCCTGCCTACGCTATTGCATTTACTGGGAATTGATTCAAGTAAATATATTCAATTAGGACAAGATTTGTTGTCACCAGAAAATGATCAGCTCGTTGCTTTCCGCAGCGGTGATTATGTAACACCTGATTACACTTACTACGGCGGTAGTCTTTATGATAACCACACTGGCTTTATGGTGACTGCACCAGATGAAAACCTGCAAGCTAAAGCTGACGGTTGGAAGCAAGCAGTAAGTGATCAATTGAGTACCTCAGATGATATAAACAATGGTGATCTTTTGCGATTCTATACCGGAAGCGGCATGGAAACCATCGATCCAAGTGATTATGACTACAAAAATGGGTTGCAGCAGCTTCAGAAAACTGAAAGTAAACTGGGGGATAAATCAACCAGTGTTTACAGCAAGCTGGGAACCTCAACTGAAAATCTGTACAATACTCAAACATACAAGCAGTATCATAGTACAGAGGAATCAGCAACACCGGTACAAGAGTAATTCCAAACCATCTAGTGATTTCACTAGATGGTTTTTTTATCTAGAACTTATTATGTCTTTTGCAAACAAAAAAAGTGTCGCATTTTCTTAGAGACTTCATACTTCTTTCAAATTCACTTTTTATACTAGTAGTGTGAGGTGAGATGCATGAGTTCCATACAAACAGCTTTGAGTGGTCTTTCAAAAAGCAAACTTGTTTTCTATTTATCTTTTGCTTTTGCCAGCATCGCTTTATTTGCATTAACAACATTACTTTTACTATATTCAATGATTTCACAATTGCATTCTAGTTTGATAACCTATGATATCCAGTTGTTTACTTCCGGCGAAGTGCAGGAAATTCAATCCTTTTACGTGAACTGGTTTATGTATAGTTGTCTTGGAATATTAATTGTTTTGTTTTTCAGTTTTGTGTTCCTTTTTATCAAGCGTGGGAATGTGATCAGTTATTTGACGTTAAATCCCCTTGTATTTACTCTTCGTGTATTGTTTATTTTATTGTTGGCCTTTGTCTTTTTAATGGCCTTGTTCGTAATCTTTGAATCTAGCTACCAACAAATTTTACAGCGCTTTTATCAATACAGCTTGGATAAATTTAATGACTTGCCGAATTTTGTCTTAAGCAACGGCGACAGCGGCTTTGCCTTTTCTGTTAGATGGCCTCTTTCATTGGATATTTCTTCCAGAACCTTTTTTCAGCTGTTTATGAGTTCTTTAGTAAAAGCAGCGGGTCTGCTAACCATCTTAGTGCTCCCTGTCAGTCTTTTCTTCCGATTATTGATCAAAAAACGCCAACTTAGGAGTGTTCGTGACTAAAACACGAACATTCTTATTTTTTTTGTTCATTTCATTCTACTTTTGGTTGAAATACTGAGCCAGATTACATATAATCGGAAAGTATTCATTATTACTAATTTATTTAAGGAGCGTTTATTCTGATGGAAAAGTTTTTCAAGTTGAAGGAACAAGGAACAACTGTTTCAACTGAAATAATGGCAGGAGTTACTACCTTCTTTGCCATGAGTTACATTTTATTTGTTAACCCGACAATCTTGTCTGCTGCGGGCATGCCGTTTCAAGCGGTCTTTTTGGCGACAATTATTGCTTCGGTAATTGGTACTTTAGTAATGGGTTTGTTCGCCAACGTTCCTTATGCACAAGCACCTGGGATGGGACTAAATGCCTTCTTTACTTATACAGTAGTATTTGGTTTGGGCTATTCTTGGCAGCAGGCGTTAGCTATGGTTTTCCTTTGTGGGATTATAAATATTCTAATTACTGTAACCAAAATTCGTAAGCTGATTATTCATGCGATTCCTGAGAGTATGCAACACGCTATTGGCGGCGGAATTGGGATTTTTGTGGCTTATGTAGGAATTAAAAATGCTAATTTACTGGCTTTCTCAGCAGATTCGGCAACAATTACTAGTAGTGTAGTGGAAAATGGAAAAGCAACAAGCGTAGCTATGAATAGCGGTGTGGTCCCTGCTTTGGCTAACTTTAACAATGCACCGATTTTATTAGCGGTGATTGGCTTGGTATTAACAACCATTTTAGTAGTAAAAAATGTCCGGGGCGCTATTTTGATTGGTATCGTAGCAACAACCTTAATTGGTATTCCGATGGGTGTTGTACAATTGGGCGCTATTGATTTCCAAAGCAACTCATTAGGCAGCTCCATTCAAGAGCTTGGTACAACCTTTGGTGCAGCCTTTGGTTCAGAAGGCATGGGATCTTTATTCTCTGATTCTTCAAAATTACCACAGGTGTTAATGACGATTTTAGCCTTCAGTTTGTCGGACACTTTTGATACTATCGGTACGTTTATTGGAACAGGTCGTCGAACTGGCATTTTCTCTAAAGAAGATGAAATTGCTTTAGAAGCAGCTAACACAAAGGGCTTTAAAACCAAAATGGATCGCGCATTATTTGCCGATGCGATTGCTACTTCTATTGGTGCCATTTTCGGTACTTCTAATACCACAACTTATGTGGAATCGGCTGCTGGCATCGGTGCTGGTGGACGGACAGGTTTAACCTCAGTAGTTGTGGCGGCCTTGTTTGCCTTAAGCAGTTTATTCTCTCCACTGATTGCAATTGTTCCAGCACAAGCAACTGCACCAGCTTTGATTTTGGTTGGGGTAATGATGATGGCTTCTTTTGCGGATATCAATTGGTTAGATTTAGAGGATGCTGTGCCAGCCTTCTTCGCAAGTATTTTCATGGGATTGTGCTACAGCATTTCTTACGGGATCGCAGCTGGGTTTATCTTCTACGCAATTGTGAAGGTTGTCAAAGGCAAGGCCAACGAAGTTTCTCCTGTTTTATGGGTAGTGAACCTGCTCTTTATTTTGAACTTTATTATTTTAGCAATCTTATAAGAAAAAAACGGAGCAACCCTTATGGGCGCTCCGTTTCTGTTTGTTCTTCTACTTCTTCATCGGGAAAGCTAATCGTAAAGGTGGTGCCTTTTTCAAGCTCACTTTCAACTTGAATGGTTCCTTTATGCAGCCGAACCAGCTCTTGGACAATCGACAAGCCCAAACCTGATTCCCCGTATTTCGTATTTTTGCGAGAAGGATCGACCTTATAGTAACGGTCCCAAATATTTTTTACCTGATCCTCACTCATTCCAATTCCAGTATCTGATATTTGTACGATCGTCTTCTTCTCTTCTTTATGGACACCGATTGTAATCGTACCGTCAGTTGTAAATTGAATGGCATTTTGAATGATGTTCACCATAATTTGAATAAAGCGATCATAGTCTGCATAAACATCAATGGATTCATTGGTAGTCAGAATTAGTTGATCTCCAGAAGCTTGTGCTTTGGCATCCAGTTGAGTAAGCAACCCGCGCAGGGCTTTTGTAGCATCAAACTTCTTAACGATCATGCTAATCTGATTGGTTCGAATTTTTTCATAATCCAGATTTTCGTTGACTAAACGAATGAGTCGTGCAGTCTCGTTTTGCATTAAGCTGATTGCTTTGCTCCGCTGATTTTCTGGAATAGCATTGTATTGGAGCCCTTCCAGTAATCCATTAATTGTGGTCAAAGGCGTTCGCATCTCATGTGCTGCATCTGCCATAAACTGTCGTCGCCGCTCTTCCTGTCGTTCAATTTCCTCTTGCGATTCTTTTAAAGAGACAGTCATGCTGTTGAAATCATCGGCTAAATCATCAAACTCATCCTTGCCTTTATTAGGAATCGTTACATCAAAATCACCACTCGCAATTTTTTTCGTTGCTGAACGCATCCGATTGATTCGTTTCACTTGGCGAGTTGCAAAAAAGTAACTAACAAAGATAGCGACCACGGAAGCCACAATGAAGCCTTTGAATAAATCGCTGGTTACCGAAGCCACACTATCACTAACATTGCCTGCTGGCTGTGTCACAATTAACACGCCATAGAAAACTTCACTTTTAAAAAAAGGTGCCATGGCATAGGAAGTCGAGCTCTTGTTACCGTATATGTCTGTTGCACGGGTTATTTTTTGTTCCTGCCCTTGACTTAACTCTTTCCATTGACTTTTTGTAATTAGACTTTGCTCAGCAACTTTCGTATTGCCAGGATATCGAATGATCTGATCACTGCTTATAAATACAAATCGGACATTCTGAGGCTCTAGCATATTTTCAGTCAGACCAACCGCTCTTAAAAAGGCTTCATCTTCGTTTACATATGGATATTGATCCGATAACTCTCTAGCTGTTTTTTCAATCGATCGGGTATAACCAATCAACTGATTATAATTGCTCTCTTCCATCGAATGCCTAGTAAATTGGGTAAAGGTAACGCCTAAAGTCAGCAATATTAACAAAATCAATCCGCCAAAAGCTAAAAGCTGCTGGTAGAGGTATTTCATTTGTCGACTCCAGAGTCATCAAATTTGTAGCCGACACCCCAAACGGTTTGAATCACCTGAGGACCGACCTTTTCAATTTTTTGGCGCAACTTTTTGATATGGGCATCAACCGTTCGTTCATCACCAAAATATTGATAATCCCAAACCAATTCTAACAATTGCTCACGAGTAAAGACTTGGCGTGGTTTTTTGGCCATTGTGTACAGCAAATCGAACTCTTTAGGAGTTAAACCATCAATTGGTTGATTTTCCAAATAAGCTTCCCGTGTTTTCAAGTTCATTTTGAAGTGCTGTGTTTGAATATCAAAGGTTCCTTCAGCGGCGCCACCGTTTTGTTGCTCATTTGCTAACTCGCTGCGGCGGTGCAAGGCTTTGATTCGAGCAATCAGTGTTAATGGTGAAAACGGCTTAGTCACATAGTCGTCGGCCCCCATTTCCAAACCAATAACCTGGTCACTTTCCGAATCTCTGGCAGTTAGCATAATAATTGGGACCGTACTGGAAATTTTCCTAATTTCCCTACCAACCTCCATACCATCCATACTAGGCAAATTCAAGTCCAAGGTAATCATGTCCCATTTTTCTGGCGCTTCTTTAAAAGCATCTAGTCCTTCTTTCCCGTCGTATTTGAATGTAGCCTCCCAGCCTTCGTTTAAAAAGAACATTTGCATCATTTCTGATACAGATTCATTATCTTCAATCATTAGTATATTCATGTCATTTCCTCCAATATCGGTCTTTCTCATAAATAGTATACTCTAAATCGGTCTTTTCAACCATTACCTTACCAGTATATTCAATAAGTATTTGTTTTTTCTTCAATTATTGCTAAGATAAAGAAAAAGGGTTAAAGGGGAGTATTCATGTACAAAGGAATTGCATTTTTTGATTTAGATGGAACATTATTAGATAGCAAGTCGCAAATCACTCCTGAAATTAGTGAAGCGGTGACTCAATTAAAGAAAAACAATATTTTGCCAATTATCGCCACTGGCCGCAACGAGCGAGAAATCCAAAAGATTAAGCAGGCGGCTAATATTTCTTCATGTGTCACCATGAATGGTATGCTGGTTAAGGTAGAGGGAGCCATTGTCGAAGCCAATGAAATTGATCCTAGCGATTGTAAAACTATGTTGGATTTTGCACGTGAATTAAAGGACGAGCTGGCCTTTCACTCAACCGATCAGCTGTTTATTTCTGGGGTAAATGACTATGTGAGAAAATCCTATGACTATTTCCATTTAGATTTACCGCCGATTCATCCGACTGCTTATCATGAATATATTACGCATATGATTCTGGTCTTATCTGAAGGTAACGATTCAATTTATCAGGAAGCTTTTCCAAAATATACGTTTTACCGGAATGGACCGTTTTGTATTGATGTGGTGAATAAAGGCATTTCAAAAGGAACGGGGGTCCAATCGATTAAGAATTATTTGCAGCTTCAGGAAATTCCGACCTTTGCGTTTGGTGATGGTATCAATGATTTGGATTTATTAGACGCTTGTGATCATAAAATTGCAATGGGAAATGCCTTACCAGAAGTCATGGAACGAGCTGACTATATTACTGACAAAAATACCAATGGTGGGATTGTCAAAGCTTTAAAGCATTATGATTTGATCTAAACTTGAGGATCCCTTTTTGCTTTTTTACTGTAAAAATGGTATACTCATTTTTGCAGTAAAATTCAATAAAGGGGACGTTACGGATTCGACAGGCATAGTTTGAGCCCGAATTGCGCTTCGTAGGTTACGTCTACGTAAAAACGTTACAGTTAAATATAACTGCTAAAAACAATAACAACTCTTACGCTTTAGCTGCCTAAAAACAGTTAGCGTAGATCCTCCCGGTATCGCCCATGTGCTCGGGTAAGGGTCTCAAAATTAGTGGGATACGTTTTAACTTTCCGTCTGTAAGTTAAAAAAGAGAGCATCAGACTAGCAATGTCTGCGGCCTGTCATGCGGCAGAAGGCAACGCGAATTTTAAATAGTATGACTATGAGCGTAGATTTTTGAGTAGTCAATATGTTTGGACGCGGGTTCGACTCCCGCCGTCTCCATTAATAGTTTTCGGTAGTTTTCGTAAGGAGCAAAAACCTTGTTATATAGGGTTTTTACTCCTTTTTTATTTTCTCTACTTTTCGCTAATACGAATCATATGGCATTCAATTTGGCATTCAGAATGCTAGTTAAATATCACGTCATAAACTTTATACCACCAATTGGGAGTTCACTCTTTACAAAAGGGAACGTATGTTTGTATAATGATGGTAACCTGGGGAGGTTGATCATTATGATTGATTATACAAAGGAGCCCTTAAATGACTATTTTCTAATTGACATGAAATCATTTTACGCTTCTGTGGAATGTGTGGCTAGAGGCCTTGATCCATTAACAACTGAATTGGTAGTGATGTCTAGGGCTGATAATACTGGTCATGGGTTAATACTGGCCTCAAGTCCGGCTGCAAAAAAGAAATATGGAATAACGAATGTTTCAAGGCCGAGAGATTTGCCCCATCCGTATCCCGATAGTCTTATTATTGCGCCACCACGCATGAATTTGTACATCAAAGAAAATATCAAGATTAACAACATTTTCAAAGAATTTGTAGCTGACGAAGATTTGCTAATCTATTCTATTGATGAATCTATTTTAAAAGTCACGAAGTCTCTGAGTCTTTTTACTACCTCTGAATCCAGGAGTGATCGAAGACATGAATTCGCCTCACTTATTCAAGAACGCATATTCAGGGAAACTGGTTTATTTTGTACCATCGGCATCGGGGATAATCCGCTTTTAGCTAAATTAGCTTTAGATATTGAATCAAAGCACAATTATAATTTCATCGCTGAGTGGACGTATAAAGATGTTCAAACTAAAGTTTGGAGTATCGATAATTTTACGGATTTTTGGGGCATCGGTAGAAAGACTGCAGAAAAGTTCAAAAGACGTGGGCTGAGAACCATTGGTGACTTGGCTCATTACAATCCTTATTTGCTTAAGGAAAGTATGGGAGTAATTGGGCTGCAACTCTGGTACCACGCAAATGGAATAGATCGAACAGATATATCAGAACCCCCTCCAAAAACCAAAGAGAAATCTTACGGGAACTCTCAAGTATTACCAAAGGATTATACAGATGTCACAGAAATCGAAATAGTTGTTAAAGAAATGGCTGAACAAGTCGCCTCTCGTATTCGGCAGCAATCCTGTAAAACAGAATGCGTACATCTCTCTATAGGAACATCAATTGCTGAAACAAGAAATGGCTTCTCACACCAGATGAAGATACCAGCTTCAAATGATACACGAACTCTACAGCATTATTGCTTACATTTATTTAGAAAATACTACGAAGGCCAGGAAGTTCGTCATGTTGGCGTTTCTTACTCAAAACTAGTATACACTGATGCGTTGCAGCTTGATTTGTTCACAGACCAAGAGAAACAAATTGAACAAGAAAACCTAGATTTGATCATTGATAAAATAAGAGAAAAGTATGGCTTTACTTCTATCGTGCGTGCTTCTTCACTTGTGGAAGGTGCTAGAAGTATAAAAAGATCCACCTTGGTTGGAGGCCATGCTGGAGGCAATGGAGGTATGATGAATTATGAATGAACCTGATTATCAAGACAGAGGTTTGCTGAAATGGCTTGGTTTTTATTTATCCGATCATACTGAATTAATTAACAAAGAAAAGACTATAGCTGCTAAATTTAATCCATCCAAGCCATCAATGGAAAGTCATGAAATCAAAGAAATAATAAATCAAGCTATTATCAGGCAGCAAATTGTTTCAATTCAAAAAGAGGAGCGGGACCTGCAGGGTAGATTCCCAGATGACATAATTGGAATCATTGAAGGTGGCGATGAACTGGGTCTATTTATCTCCGGACATAAGATTAATTACGATGAAATAAGGAATATACAAATTGTTCCGTTTTCAAAGTGGAGTAATTTGTCATGAATTTTGTCAGAATGTATGAATTCGGATTGATTTCTTTTGAAGAGCTAAAGGAAGAACTGTGGAATTTCGGACCTAATTCGATTTATACAATCGGTGAAAATTGCTTTAAGTTTTACATATCAAAAGCACTAGGATATCACGATAAAAAATACTATATTGAGGAGTTGTTCACATATGAAATCATTAACAGGAACTGTAACGAAAATCAAAATAGTCAACATGACCCCTTCGCTGATTTTCTTTAAGTTAGATAATGTTAACTGCTTGATTGCTAGAAACTCACTCAACTTTTTTGCTGATGCCTCAGAAGGAATGAAGGTTACGATTGCAGGCTATTACAACAAAAGAAATCAGTTCATCGTGCAAAGATATTGCATTAACGGACAAACCCAGCTTATGATTGATGTAGAAACTATTCAAAATCGAGAGAAGGTTTTTGCATGAAATCAGCTGATATGCTCACCGCCTTATCAACAAACGCATCTGATAACGATCCGGAAGGAATTTTCTATATGCATAATTCCCAGCTACTCGCTTTTACAGGGATTCGCATTGATTCTACTAACAACTTAGTTTTGTATCGTGAAAATAAGAAACCAAACCTGACAATGAAAGAATTTCTTACGACCTTGATGAAAAATAAAAAATTAGCACTAATGTATTTAAGCGGAGCTGAATCTCAGAACATTTATGGCTTTAGAATGGAAAACAGAAAAATAATTATCTGATTTTTGCGTATCTTCTTATTGAAAGGAGGATATGTAATGAACGTAGTCATGCCCTTACCAAAAATTGTGCAAGTATTTAATGAAAAGAAATTACTATTGGAAATCTCTTGTTGTGATGAAGAGCTTGCATTAAGAATGTATGATTTTTTTGTCATCCCAATAGAACAAGCGAAAGTAGATTATTTACGCAATGATAATCGAAGTCTTTAATTGCTTGCCCTCAATAGTGAGGGCTTTTTTTTGTAAAAAGCTTGATGTAACAGCAAAATCCTATTGACTTTATATATCCTAGAGTATATAATATAAATATAGAAAGGCAAGGGAGGTGGAAATGATGAAATTAGATGATTTAAAAAAGGCAGTCGAAATTGTCGTAGGAGTTTTAACAGGCGCTCACCTATTGAAGAAACTCTTAGAAAAAGACAAAAACGACTAACCTTTAAGGGGAGGTTACCTCCCCTTTCATCTACATTTTATCATGCTTATTATGAAAAAGAAATTACCTTTGATTTTCCTTTTACTATTCAACGTTGTGACGGTTATTGCTTTAATAACTGATGTGGCATCAAGTAGTTGGGGGACGTTCTCCATTATCGTAAATACACTTTATGTGCTCACAATAGATAGAAAGGAGAATAAAACCTAATGAAATACAATCTTACTGTACTTCGTAAAGAACTGTATACGTTTAAGGATGCAAGTATAAAGCTAGGTAAAAAGCCAAACTACCTAAACCAGATGTTTAAACTCCATCCAGATTGGTTTCACCCAGATACCATAATGCACATTGGACGCGAAAATATCATTAGTGAAGAAGGCATAAACTTTTACAAAGACAATGCATCTATTAGAGCAGCAAAAAAAGCCCCAGCCGATCAAGGCTAGGGCTTAACTTATCTTAAATAGGTTTACGTTTAATAGCTTCAGCTAAGCGAACATTCCAAGGGCCTTTTTTCTCTTGCCATTCAAAGTAAGGCATTTCTTTCCCATTATTAGCTTTGTAAATCTCATTCAAAATGTGTTTTTCATCAGGATGGTTTAGTGGTCGAATTGCTTGCCCGTCAAAGTAGTAAATTGTGTCACCTTTATCAGTTAATTTGTAGAAACATTTCATCTCAATCTCTCCTTTTTTTGTATTGTTTTGTGTTGGTTTAGTATTACTAGGCTGAGCGCCTTTTAAACGGTAAGCGTAAAAGTACGGGCAGCCAGCCATTACCCACCTTTGATCATGATTAGCAATAATGGTCGTATTTTTCCATCCAGTGCATTCAATCCAGTTTTGATTATCTAAGGCGGTTCCTGTATGGCCTCCTGCTCCGGCTGAGTATCCTTTTCGCCCCCAAATAATCACATCTCCACGCTGCATTGGAAAATCGCTATTTTCTGCAATCAATTCAAAACCAAGCTTTAATAAGTAATCATGTAGGGTTTCTGTGCTAGGAATGTATCCATAGTTAAACCCACCAGCTTGACGCAAAGTATAATAAACCGATCCCGAACAGTCACAGGTACCATCCGTATAGTAGCGAGAACCATACATGCTATATGAACTATTGTTCACGTATTTTTGAACTGCTGATAACCCAGCTTCAATATTCAAAGCCATCTACTTTTCCTCCTTTTTCTCAGGATGTTCAGGCTGAGGTTGTAATCCAACATTTTTATCATTTGATTTTTCATAAAGCTCTTTGGCCTTTTTCATGTCCATTATTTTTCCTCCCCCTTATCTCTAATTTGTAAAAATACTGTACGTAGTTTTTCTGGTAATGGAATAAATACTGACACATTTTCCAAAAAAGAAATTCCTTCATTTGCCAAATAGAACATAATTACCACTTCTCGTAGTGGAATAGCATTCCCTAATATTTTTTCAAGTTCTACTGCAACACCTACAACAATAAAAATTAGAATTTTTTTCAATAATCCATTAAATCCTACTCGGCTGCTGATTTGCTGCAGCTTCCAGCCCTTCATTAATCCAGTGATATAGTCAACAACTACTACAACCATCAACGTGTGCAAAATTGTATCCATGCCCCCCAACCAACTAACCGCAAATCCTCCTACTAGCCCGAAAACAATTGAGATACTATTCAAATATTTTTCCAAAATCATTAACTCCTTTCCAAAATAAAAGAGAGCCTAAAATGGCTCTCCGGTAATCTTTTCAAACTGTGTTTCAGTAATACATTCTGGAACGAATTCTCTCACCTGCTTCACATTAAAGCAGCCCCAATCAAACATCATCTTTACATCAGTGTAGGTAAACATTATGCAGCACCTCCGATTTGAGTTTTAAGCTCTTCGATTTCTTTATTGATAGCCACGTCATTCAGCATCAATTTACCGTTTAATTTCGCCATCGAATCAGTCTTACTTGTCAATGCTTCATTTGATTCTTTAAGTTGTTTATTGTCTACCTCTAAACCAACTGCTAGATTCTCAAGTAACGCAAGTTTTTTAGAATAATCTTGCGTTACTGCTTCTTCCCACTTTCCAGCTTCAAAGTTGAAAAATTGTGATTGGTCATTGACTAGTCCGGTCAATGGTTCAACTTCAACAAACGGTAAAACTGTTGGGAAGTCATTTGCTACCTCATGGATTTCAAAGCCTAATGGATAAAGTACCTTATAAATTGTTTTCATTTCTTATTCCTCCTAAGCATTTTTGGCTGGCCAATGGCATGACGCAGTGATCCAAGTACCTGCCTGAAAATCAGAACCTGCCGTCATTTCTCCAGCAGGGGTAAAATAAATCATTTCTCCTTTGGTGCTAACTACCAGGACACGCATAGTTATGTCTGGTTGATATTCAGTACCAATATTTGTAATCAAGCGAGTGTCTTTATACCATACTTTCTTTAGCTGAAATGAACATGAAAATGTAACACCAGTCCCCTCACGATAAAAATCCATTGATCCGGATTGAATATCGCTGTTTTCTGTACTAATTCGTTTGCTAACTTTCGCTCTTAATGATTTTTCACTGATGGTTTTACCTTTGACTTGTATTCCATCTTCGAAGTTCTTAACACCTTTGACTGTTTCATTTCCAGTAGCCTTAACTAGTTTCCCAGTAATACCGTCAATTGCATCGGCATGAGTTTTCATATATTTAGGTTCGCCTTTTTCTTTAAGTTGATACACGTCTACCATTACACTTCACCTACCTTTTCAAAAGTAATACCTGAATTTGATAATCCATCCAGTTTCTTTTTATCGGCTGCTGACATTAATCCTGCAGTGGTTTGAGTTGCGGCAGATGGATTTTTTTGAGCTCCGCTTTCAATCGCATTCAGTTTAACTTTATCAGCTGCGGCCATTAAACCATTCGCAGTTGTAGTTGCTGGCGTTGTAGTCGTAGCATTTTGTCCTGGATCACCTTTATCTCCTTTAGGTAAAATAAAATTGAATCTGGCCGCACTAGAAGTTCCCGCATTGGTTACTGCAGCAGTTGTACCACTGGTCACAGTACCGACGGTTATCGTCGCTGCATCACCCTTATCTCCTTTTAAGAGTGTGGGTTTCCCCTCTAATGCTTCCCAATGTGTTTGTGGAAAGACCTGTATACCTTCCTGTTTTACTTTTACAATATCTGTCATTTTACACTTCCCCTACTTTCTCAAATGATACACTCGAAATTTTTGAATCTGTATATTCTCTTGCATCTTCAATGATTTCTACCAATTTTTCATTTAGATAATCCTCACTTACTCCACCACTGCTGCCGCCTCCTGTAGCACTTATAACACCAGTGTTTGAAATTGAGATCCCAACGCCTGCGGTGTAATTAAGCTGAGGGTCTGCGGATAATGTTTCATCAGTTATCGTTAATCCACGGCCAACCTTCACTCCGCCTTTTGTCTCAGCAGATGCCGTTGGCAATTGATAGTCCGTACTACTTTCGACCAAGGCACTAATTACACCTTCATCACTTATTGAAATATTGGTGCCTGCCGTCAAATTCTTAAGCGACTCTAATTTACTTTTTAGTTCCTGAGTGAAATTGAAATCAGTCTGTTTTAAAGCTGATACTTTTCCAGTAGCGTCAATAGTCAACAGTTCGCCAATCCTTATGCCCCCAAGCTTGTCTACCGTGGCGATTGGCAAAATATAATCACACTCTCCTGAATTCAGTAGTTTTTGATACAATTCCGCTGTTAAAATACCGTCAGTAGTCTCAGATGCGTAAGGCAACTCAGTTATTGCATTTTCTAAACCCAAATCCGATTTGGTGATAACAACAGCTCCAATTTTCCCATTGACAGAAAGAACCTTTGTTTCACCAGAAATTAGTTTATCTAAACCTAGAATGGCACTTACATGTGTGATCGGCATAAATTGCCATTGGACACCGTTATCATCCGTTTCCATCATCCGTTTGATTTTAACCATCGATCACACCTACCTTTTCTATGGTGAAAGTGTTTTGTTTAGCATCATCCACCGTTGCTATAATTAAAGCACCCTCTTCGTTTAAATTATCCACAGTTCCGACCTTCTCAACCTCATGATTTGAAGAAAAGTTATCGTCTTGTAAAATACTCAGAAATTCTACTTCACCATAATCAATGGTGAACAGCCTAGCTTGCAGCCTTTGGTACAAATACTCAAAATCAGCTAAAAGCCGATCGCCAATGGAATTGTGCCGAACACCTTGAATGTCAACACGCGCATCCATCAATTCCAGCAAAAGGGTGCCACCTGGATCGATCTCGGCTAGTACAGATTTGATTGATTCAAACCACGCTAAGTATTCTGATTCTTGACCATCACGCCAAGACTCGAATGTATCTTGTTGATTTTTTCGCCAAGATTCGAATTCTTCTTTCCTTGCCGCCATCCAATCATTGAAATCACCTTTTCCAGCATTAATGAAAGCTGTCATATCAGCAATTAAATCCTCAATTGTCTGCCAATACGAGCCCATCTCGGCTTCCGTCTTTGAAACGGCTTTGACAACAAAATAGGAGAAGTCTTGTGTAGTTGCAACCAAGTCTTCTCCTTTGATAATAATTATGTTAGCTGTCTGCTTGTGTAATTTTTGCATTGTATATTCATCGAACGTATAGCGAATTTTTCCGTTCCCAGCATCAACGATTTCGCAGGAACGTTGTACAGCATAGCCACCAATAATTGATTCAATATATGCATCGCATTGAGTAAGGTCATAAGGCTTCCCGTTCTCTACTATTGTCGCTTCCATAATTTCACTATTTCGGTTTCCCTGACGGACCTGGATAATTCCAATATGGTTAAAAGGCTCAGTCGTGCTCAAAGTAACGTTCCATTTTGCCATTATAGCATCACATCCTTTTCAAAATCTGGAGGAATACAAATAGAAGCAATGTGTTCAGAACCATAGAATTCACGCTCATATTGCGAGACTATTTCACCGGATTCACCATTTTGTTCGTACGTTTGTATTTTTCCGTTTTCTAACCCGCTAATCACTCCAGTATGACCGAAGTTCTTATGAGCTCTTAAAAATTCACTTACTTTGGCTCCTCGCCGCCAGTTAATTATAGCCCCAACCTTTAACTGATCATAAAGGGGATTCTCAATAACTTCCCATAAATACAAGTTCCAATTATATGCAGTCCCAATGTCAGCCGCGGAAAAGACATTTCCATTGCGTACTTTTATCTCATACTTTGTTCCAGCTCCTAAATCGGGACCAATCATTACTCCAGCGTACTCTGCTGCCAAAGCGTAACACTGTCTATTGCCGACGGTTTGATTTAAAAGCTGTTTCATACGATTTATTCCTTTTTTATCAATCAAATAATCACCACCTATTTTAATGCTCTAGCCAGACAGACATCGCCTCCATTTAATAGCCAGCCGAATGATTGATCCACTCGACCAATACCAACACCGCCAACTTGAGAACCACCCATTTCTATAATGGAAGTGGTATACCCATGCCAGTCTTCAGCAAGTATTGCTGTGTGTCCATTTGCACCGGCACCACCTCCTTGATTCACTATCAGAACATCACCGGCTTTTGCTTCACTTTGTGCTATTTCTGTGAGCCAATTTTTAGGACCTCTTGCATCACTAGTCATTGATCCGGTATACCATCCAACACCTGGTGGCGTACGATAGCCGGCTTTTGTTAAAACTAACCATACAAAAGAAGAGCAGTCAGCATATCCATTGCGATCTGGATTCTCTACTGAGCCAAATTGTGTTCTTAATGGCATTGAATAATTGAAATAGTCCAGCAAGCTTTTAGCTGTATCCAGGACATCTCCACCACCAGAAGGGATTTTTAAATTTTTAAACTTGTTATACCAATGATTAGCGTAATCAATTCTTTCTGGATGTGAATTCAATGGACGTTCAAAGTTCTTTTCAAATGCAGTAGTTGCCGTAGCAATATCTGTCATTTTAAGAAATTCAGCCCAAGAATATGGATAAGCAGAGCTTGCTATCCATTGTCCGTTTGGACCGTGCCAGAATAATAATTTCATTTGAGCCACACTGGTATCTGGATCATCTGTAATTCCTGCTTTTTGCATAAGTGAAATCATATAATCTCGTCCAACAGTACCTTTTAAAGTCCATTGGAAAAGGCCATATCCGAAGCCCGGTGTCCCTCCACTTTCATCAGCAGTCGGTCGTGCATCTGACTCTCCCTGTGCATTTCCGCATAAGGCTGCAGCCGCTTCTTGAGTACACCCTGCAGCAATCGCGCTCGCCCAGATTATCCAATATCTTTTATCTCTTTCATCTGTTACTTCTGGAGGAAATTCGCCATTCCATGAACCGCTACCTCCTCCACCCTGTCCTGGGAATACCTGCTCATTCTTAATTTTCAAATCCTGAGTAACGTTCACATTGCCATCTAGTTCAATGTCTGGTGCGATTAACTGTATTTTCTTACTATGCTTTAGCATGATACTATCTTTGTTAATATGAAACGTTTCGGCAGTTCCATTATTGTTAAATTGGAAATGCAGAATTGGATTGCCACCGTTAGTTAATAAATTGATGGTAGCAAGCTGCTTGTCATCGGCGGAAAGAAATCTAACTGTTCCATTTTCTATCTTAATTTTGGTTCCATTCGGATTTATTGTCTCGAACGTTGAACCGTAGATGTCCGTCCCCTTAATAGTTGATCCAGTTATATTGACACCGATAATATCTATCGCACGAAGGATTCCAGCACGTATAAAATCAGCATAAAATGTACTATCAATTGTCCATGCTGTTGTAAAAGGGCCTTTCCAACCACTTTTTGAAAAACCAATTCCCGACTTATTCATTCTCAGAACATGCTTGGCCTTTTCTACATCTTCGTTATCCATAATCAAGATATCTGAAGGTCTATTCTTTGGCCAATGGACAACGTGTCCGCCATCATTTCCTGTAATAACTTTTGAAGCATTTAGCAGATCATCATGAAGTTCACTATGTGTTTCCTCGATTTTATCTCTCGTCTCCTGGACTACTTCTTTAATTGTTCTGGTATACATGCCAGGATCATTCCCTAAGATAAGGTCCTTATACATTCCCAACCTCGGGTAATAATTGTATTCGATCATTCGTTCTTCAATAGTGATATCTTGCTTTTGAAGCTTGCCATGCAGCGAATCACCTAGTTGGAGAGTAAACAAATCCTTATACATGGAATACTCCTCGGTTGAAGCTAAATCAACTATACTCACTTTATGACTGACTTTAGGAATATGGACCTGTTGCTTGCCAAATAAATCATTTTTTGCCCAATCAATTAATTCTTGTTTCGTTTGGCATTGAGAATTCGTATATTTTCCGATAACTCGATTTTCATCAGTCACCTTATACTCTGTTGTCTCAATGTAAGCAGCTATAACTTCATCTCTATCGGCATCGTAATCACCTTCTTCTGTAGCACCTATTAGATACAGACAATTCGGACAAATAGCATCACTTATGGTTTCTTCAATTGAATCTAGATTTAATCCCATATCAATGGTGTAACCTTTATCAGTTCCAAGTCTTTCTCTCATTACTAAATTAAAATTATCCATATCCAGCTCTCCTCCGGACACACTAGCAAAGTTTTGAGCATTATTATTCGATCCGATCAAGGCATCTACTGGATAGTTCTGTTTAATAGTAAATTGGTGCTTGCCTTCCATAACACCACTGTATGTGAACCGCTGCTTAAAAACTAAAGAGCTTTGAATTTTTTTCATGATTTCGTCAACAGTTCCTTGTGAGACAAACATATTCTCTACAAAGTTTCGATTCGCATCAAATCCTATATGGTTTGCTACAAACGATATAGTGGTTAGGGTCTTGGTTGGAATCTGATTAATTCGAAATAGTTGCCAAGTACCATCTGGGCAGTAAGCTTTTAGAATGGCTTTAGACTTAATTAGCTTTGCGTGGTCACCATCAATTGAATAGACACCACTCAACATGAATCGACCATTTAACACTCTATTTATAAGCGGCTCATCTTCAAAATCTTGGAGTATGATTCCGTTATGAGAAAAGTCTGTCTCATTTTCATCGTAAATGCTCACGTCTCTTAAGCTCATAACCACAAACACCTCGCTTCCATTAAAGATGATTCAATGCCTGAAAATTTCCACAAGTTTACTCCAGTTTGGTTAACATAGGTATCCACATTCTCAGAGTATGGAAATATCCCTTCGGTTCTGACAAATTGATTGTTTTGTATTGCTATTTTCTTTTGGCAATCCAAAATAACCATTCCTTTTTGAGTTCCATTTAACACAAAAGAACGGCCATTCACCTCAATTCGAATGTCGCCCCCTTTAGATTGTAATTCGAAATATGGAAATGATGGCACCATTCCCGGATCATAAATCGAATAACTGCCCTCGTTTATTGTTCTTATTTCATTTCTCAATGTACGTTTAAAAGGCTCGCATTCAAAAGTTACTGTGAACTTCCAAAAGCTATTCATCTCGTTAAAGTAAGGCCTCGGTTGTCCCTTGTCTAATACCGTTGCATATCGATACTTATCTTGATCAATTGATAAAATAAGTTTGCCCGATCCAGTAAGCCATCTTTTGACCTCTTCCAAGTGGTCAAAGTCTGTTAACTGGATTTCTATTGGATATTCGAAAGAGTCATAATCACCAAATGTTCGGTGGAGTCTTCCACTTCTACCAGCTAGTTTAATTGATTCGACCTCTTTTACTGCTTGAACCTCTCCCAGTTCGGCATCAATGAAACATGAGTGATTCTTGAACGAATTCTCTCCTCTATAGGTGAATGAAGGTATGTTTTCATCAAATGTGTATAATGACGGTTCCATAGTCATCCATTCTTCTGTAGAACTTATTCTATTCAATTAATCACCCCCTAAATCCTGAATCTGCAATCTCAAAAGAACGTTGCATGTCTCGATTAAATTGATCATATTCCGAAATGCTATTCGTATTAAGCTTCCCAATGTGATTGATAATTTGCGGCGAATTATCTTTGCTACTCGCCATCATATCCATAAATTGATTCATCATTTCTAAAAACTTCAGCATCATTGGATCAGCTTTTGTTTCATTTTTTGTTACCATCTTTGTTTGTGCCGCCTCTACAATTCCATCTAGCAAAGGGGTTGTAATTTGGGACTGCGATAACGACTGAACAATAGATTCTCCTATCTTGCCTAAAACCTGATTGTTCAGAGGAACGGCAGCTTCTGCACCTGCTTCACCTACACCTTGCAAGACACCATCATAAGACCCAATTATTGTTGGTTTCTTGAAAATACCCCCCTTGGCATTCCACTTAACGTCTATTCCAGAAGGAAAAGAGATTTCTTTTCCCATAATGGTTTTACTAGAAGTCTTCAAACTAAATCTGGGAAACTTGATATTTCTAAAAAACGAAACAATATTATCTATGGCTTCCTTTATTCTGTCTCGTGCACCTTCGATTGGTGTTACAATTGCATCTTTAATCTGGTTAAACTTCTCTTTCGTAGCAGAGTAAGCATTGCTGAACTTATCACTGATTCCTTGCCAAATTTCACTCGCTGTATTTACTGCTGAATCTTTTGCAGAACTCATGCTCTCAAACACTGAGTTCTTTATTTCATTGAATTTTTCGCTTGCTGCTGTCTTCGTTTTGTCAAACCATGATGTTAACCCTGACCACATCTCAGAAACTTTTTGAATTGCTGCATCTTTGGTTTGTACTATAGGTGCAATCACAGTCTCTTTGAATAGATTCCATTTGACTGAAGCAAAAACAGTTATTTCATCCCATTTAGAAGATAGCCAAGCTCCTAGCTCTTGGAATTTGCCAGATACAAAAGTGAAGGCCTCACTTACTGGAGTAACAATAAACTGTAGAAATGCTGCCCAAGCGATTTGTACACCAGCAAGTATTAACAACCAAGCAGCTTGCAGCAAAGTTTGAATAAACGAGATAGGCACCATAATCGCATCAAGTAAGAATTGACCAATCTCCGATACTACAGAAACCATGCTATTAAACTTTTCAGCAACTATTTCTTTAATAGTATTGAATGTCTCAACAAACCATTCTTTAATGGGTGTCAACGTTTCAACAATACTGCTATAAACTTCGCTTGCCTTTTCAAAGACAATATCTTTCCATCTTGATACTGTGTTTGATATCCCAGTCGTGATTTCATACCATTTTTGACTTATAGTCGATCCAAGAGTAGAAAAAAACTCTCCAAACCAAGTACCAAGGTCTGAAAAGAATACTTTTATCTTATCCCAGTTTTTATAAATCAGAACTGCTGTTGCAGTTACAGCTGCCCCAATCACTAAAGGCCATCCGACAATAGCAGAAACAAACGCGGCAAGTGCTGGAACTAATGTACCGGTAATAAAGGCTCCTGCCCCAGCTAGTGCTCCTCCTGCTCCAAACAAACCCGCTATCGAACTTATTGCTAAAGCCAGCTTTCCAAACAATATAAGCAAGGGACCAACCGCAGCAACAATAGCAACAAAAGACATGATTAGTTTTTGTGTTGCTGGACTCGCATTACTAAACGATTCAGCTATTTTGGTTAAAATTTTGAATACTGGGTCCAATGCTTCAATCATATCCATAAGTGCGTCCAGAAGAGGACCACCTAATTCTATTCCTAAATCAGTGACCTTATTTTTAAGCATTTGTACTTTAGATTCAAAAGTTTCATATCGCTTAGACGCTTCCTCAGATAGTGCAGAATTTTCTTTCCACCCATCAGCGGAAATTTCTAAAGCTTCACCTAATAGTTCTCCTGCCCCACTCAACCGTAGCATCGTATCGACCTCTTGAGTAGAGGATATACCCATATCTTTCAAGATACTGGTTACATCTTCACCGGATTCTTTTGCCCTGCCAAGACCTTTGACAAATTCAACTAATGCAGCAGAAGCATCATCACGCCAGGCTTTTTGAAATTCTTCAGAAGACATGCCAGATATCTGAGCAAATTTCGATAGTTCTTCACCGCTAGACATGACTTGTGTCTGGATTTTCTGCATGACACGAGACATTGAACCGCCCCCAGCTTCAGCGTTTATCCCTACTGAAGACATTGCGGCTGCCATAGCAAGAATTTGATCCTCTGTCATATTTGCCTGTTTCGCACTACCAGCAAGCCTCAAGGACATTTCAACAATATCACTTTCGGTTGTGGCCATGTTGTTCCCCAAAGCGACAATAGAACTACCTAAGCGGTCAAAATTCTCTTGTGGCATTTGTGTGATATTAGCTAAACGAGCTAGGGCAGCTGCTGCATCCTCAGAAGAAAGGTTAGTCGCTTCACCCATTGCTATCATTGTTTCAGTAAAAGACAGAACGTTTTGAGTCTTGATTCCTAATTGCCCTGCTGATTCAGCTACTGCAGAAATCTCAGCAGCACTAGCTGGGATTTCCTTAGCCATATTTCGTATGCCTTTCTCAAGATCAGCATAGGAAACAATCACTTTGCCGTTTGAATCCACTTGTTCATCTACTGTTTTTTTAACGCCAGCAAACGCAGTTTCAAAGTCACTAGCTGCCTTGACAGACAAACCGGCCCCAGCAACAATCGGGGCCGTAACTCCCATAGTCCATTTTTTACCGACATCCTGAAGACCATTTCCTATATTTTTTGCCTTATCACTAAAATTTTGAAAACTATCGGTGGCCTTCTTGTATTCGTTAGTGAATTCTGTAGTAGCAATTTTTGCATCTAGCAGTTCTTTCTCAAGTTTATCCACTTCTGAAGAATTTTCGCCAAATTGATTCTTCGCTAAAGCAAGTTGTTGTTCTAGATTTTCAACCTGTTGTGCGCTATTTTTCATTTGATCAGCTAGGTACTGATTGTGCAATTTCGCTTTATCTGTTGCTTTAGCATTCTCTCCTAATTCAGCTTTTTGTAGTTCATATTCTTTAGTGAGCTTTTCTGAGGAGGACTGAAGCTTGTCTTGCTCAGACTTTAGGCTATCCAATTGTTTTGCTCTATCAGATTCTGCCTTCTTTGCGGCTTCAAGCTTCTGACTGGTTATTTCTATCTTATTCGCAATTTGTTGCTCGCTAATTTGAGCCGAGCGAAGACTTTTCTCCATAGTTGCAACAGCTTGAGAATTCTCACCGTACAAGCCTTTAGCTTCATCCAAGGCTTTTCTTGTTGCTTCCGTCTTCTGACTAGCCAAGTCATATTGTTTTTGTAAGTTGGATAACTCACCTGCATATTTTTGGCTTTGAGAACCAGTTAGCTTCATTTGTTCTTGCTCAAGCTTAAACTCCTGCCTCAGTTTTTTTCCGGCTTCTTCATTTTCTTTCAGTCCATCTTTAAACTGTTTATTGAAGACCTTAAAAGTAACTGAAGTTTCATTTTGATTCTTACCCACTCTGTTTATTCCTCCTTTCCTCCTCAGAAATTTTCCAAGCCTCGTACGCCAGTTTATTAAGTGCTATTTCATGTACAGAACTTAAGGGCAATTCCCAAAAGTCTTGTTCAGGAATCTCAAAAATAAAGACATAGAGACTATACAAGTCCTCTATGTCCTCAATCTTGATATCTGGCGCCGAAAATCCTAACGCTTTTTTTTATTTGTTTTCGCCTTAAAAGCTTTTGCAAATTCTTGCTTCCCCTTTTTGCTTATAACAGCTGAAAATATTTCTGCCGCTTCTTCAAAATCGAATTCGTATTTTTCTAAGAAATCCTCATAAGCCAAACCCTTGGGATTTGCTTGTCTATAGGCAATAAAAACACTATCAATTAAAACAAACTCGTCGATATCCTCTTTCTTTACAAAGGAGTTTATTAACAATTTTGTCTTGAATCCTTCTTTGTCGCGAAGGTTTTTCAGCAATAAAGCATTTACTTTAGGATTAACTGTTACTTCTTCTCCATCATTTAACGTAATTGTTCTCATTGTTTACCCTCCATACAAAAAAAGCGCAAGCCTAAGCTTCCACTCGTGAGTTGTACTCTTCAATCAGTTTGTTTAAAGCAGTAACAGTTTCATTCAGTTTTTCTGCAGTAATAGCATCACCTTTTTCCCATAATGGGATAAGTTGCAATTGTTCTTTCAACTGAGCTGGTTCTGCTTCGATGACATCACTTTTCGTTTCTTCGATTTCTTCAACTTCATTTTTCTTTTTTGCAGCCATGATTATCCTCCTTAATTTGCAACGATATACCCCACTTTGCCCATCTGGGCGCTATCAGGGAGTTTCTTCTTTTTTCACCAAATCATAATTGAAGTTTGTTCGCCAATCCTTTAAAATCTCTTCATCGTCAATTTCATCAGCAAACCCTTCATAATAAAATTGAGCAGCTGAATCCGGCATCGCGGTACACTGTAATTCCATCATTGCTACTTCATCTTGTGATTTATCAATGGTAAAAGTTAAGCCGGTTGCTGAAATAGTCTTAGGAAATGCGACCACCTTGGTTAAATCTTTGAATTCATCAATAACATCAGCGGTTAGTGTGAATTCTTCTCCCTTACTTCCTAAGCCATATGAATATACTCCTGGCTTCAGACCATCATTAGACAGACCAAAAAAGCGGCGATAGACTTCCATTTTTACATACGCAGTAATAGTGACTGTCATCCTAACTGGCTTGCTTACTTCCTCTAACGTCACTCCTCCACATTTGGCAGCAATAACTCTCATTTCTGTTTCACCTGATAAAACACCTGTACATCCAAAAGCAATAGCTTGCGCGCCATTTTTGAATTTTGCTGCCACGTTATTAATATCTACAGGATAGAATGTTTCAATTTTTGTTGGCATCTATTTTCCTCCTAGCTTTTTATTAATCATCTTAAGTAATTCTTGATTTAGATCATCAGTTATCTCAGGAACTTCTTGTTCCATACCTTTTCTCATAAACTCTTGTGGTGATTTTTTGATTGACGTTCCGATACCTAGATCCGGATACTTTAAATACTCGAAGTTCTTTTTAGGTCTGATTATGAACCCTAAGTTTTCATGTGTAATATTCAACGATTGGCTTTGTGCTGCATGTCTCTTCGTAGTGATCCTGTTTATGACACCAGATAAAGGCATCCCTTGAATTATTGTTTTTACGGTTCGCTTCCCGCTGGTATTTTTCAATGTATTGTTTATTACTGTTTCCGATTCGTCTGGAATTTGCTGCATGTTTTTGATCAATTTATCAAGCTCTACAAAGTCAACACTCCAGCTGGTAGCAGCATTAAATTCAGCACCCATTACGCATCAACTTCCTTAAGAAAAAAAATTCTATCTCATCTACGTATTTATCTTCTTTACCCAATTGGATGGAATTCTTGTTAGAATACTGAAACTCGTAAAGGCTCCCCTCTAACTCATCAATGATATCTAAAGAGATTTCGTCAAGATCATCTCTTCTTTCAGAATAAAACCGCAACAAAACTACTTGTCTAAGTTCGTTTTTATTAGGACTCCTGGAAAAACCGCCTGTTTCATAGATAAAGTAGTTTTTCCCATCTGTTTCATCTTCTATTCTCTTTAAGGTGCTTTCTCCTATAGAATCCTCAAAGACTTCTAAACTAGTCAGAGTTTCGATATTATCAATCAGATAATCGTTCATCTTTTTCAGACGTTCTTTATTCCCCACTACATTCACCCACTTTTGTCAGATAAAAATATAAATAGTTCGAATCATGATCCACTTTGAACACTTCATAAATGCTTCCGTCAATTTTCCCGACCAAATTATGCTTGGCTACTTTTTTAAACGAAGGTGGATACACTGTTTTAATCTTCATATCTACTACTTTTCCTATACCATCAGCGACACGATAATCTTGATCACGTATGCTCAACTCACGAAAAAAGAGCTTGCCTTCTTTAGCAAACTCTTTTCCGATTATTTTCTTTTTATCGCTTAAAATATCTTTGTTGCGTCCGTAATACATCACGCCATCATTAAAGGTTTCTCTAATCCTGTCCATCAACTTCACCTTCTTTTTGAATTGAAGTTTGTAAAGCACTATTTAAGATAAACGCTGAAAGTTGCTTGCTAAAGTTCTCTTCAAAATCATCAAGAGCATTGTTATAGCTATAGCGTACACGCTCACACAACAACTCTGCTTCTTGGCTACTCGCTTCGAAAGATAATTTGTACCCTGCTAATCCATTTAAGTAAGTATATGAACTATCAATGTAATCACTTAACGAGTTGTTGGTATCTTCTTCATCCCAAGTAATCGTCAAATTCCTCTTGACTCTTGCGAGAAACTCTTGTTTTTTTATCTTATCCATTTACCCGGCACTAGGGCTTGATCCTGCTGAAGCTACTTGATTCACTTGGAAAACCAAAGCAGCTGGAACTTTAGAAATATCGAAGTATAAGAACGATTCATTGTTCTTTGGTCGACCATTTGCATATTGTTTAGCTAAGTAAGTTCGTTCGTCTTCTACGAAACGATACTCATCCGACACTTCAATCTTTTGTGCAGACCCCACTCCCATGAAATAATCTTTTCCTAATCCAACGGCCATTTTTCCTTTAGGCATTGCAACAGACTGTACTACCTTCACTGGTACCGGCAATACATCTCGAACATAAGCCCCATTCCCATTAAGAAATGTGGTAGCTGGATAAATTTTCCCCCAATAGTCTTTAGGGCTGACAATCATCAATACTTCCTCAGGATTTACTACCCGTTCCCCTGTAGCAATTGGTTCACCACTTGAATCCTTTTTGTAAACTACAGTCGTCAGTGGAGACATGATCTTTGTCCCAAATGTTTCGGGACTCAAGTCTTCTAACTCTACAGCTACTTTGTCGGCATGAATGCCACCAGATACAGTTTCCAAATCTTTGATAATGCCGATTGGTTGATCTTTACCTGTTCCAGCTACAATAGCCTGCTCCAATGCAATATACATTGATTCTGCTAGAACGGTACGTACATATTTATCTAACCACTCTGGTCCCAAATCAAGCATAGCTTTGCATACTGGTAAGTAAGCAGACAGTTTGTAAAGATTTGTGGTGACTGTTTCAAAGCCATTATCTAGTAATTCTTTAATTTCATCGCAAAGTTTGCCCCACCATGCTGGATTCACCCCTTTAGAATAAACCCATTCAGTTGTAGCAGTCGTGTTGACGAATTCAATTTGCGCTAATAGTGGGTGAGTTTGAACCAGGTCCTCAAAGACACGCTCAAAAACTGTTTTTGGAACCAGTTCTTCTACTCCTGCAAAACCTTGATTTGCAATAACTGCATTGTAGTATTTCTTTTCTTGAGTGTTTAATGGATTAAACCCACGCTTCACCATGACTTCTTGATCACCAAACTCGTTTCTTGCTTTGGTTGTTGCCTCATTGATGATATTTTGCTGAATTCCATCAGCAAAAGCAGACATTGCTTGAGCTAATACTTTTTCATCATCCGAATTAAAGGCGTCTAGTAAGGTTTGCTCCAACTCAGCGTTTGTTTTTGTTGTGTCTGGATTTTTCATTTAATTTCCTCCTAATTATTGAAGTTCACTGCCTTTATAGCAGCAACAAATTTGTTTAACTTTTGGTTGTTGTATTCAATACGATTTTCAACGATCTCGTCTAGTTCTTCTGGTTCATTTGTTTCTACAGAATCAGCTAACTCATCGGCTAATCCATAATCGACACATTCCTGCGCAGTTAGATATTCTTCATTGCTAAGAAGTCCTTCTAATTTTTCTCGCGATTGATTAAACCTTTGCAGATAGGTTTCTGTTACACTGTTGTTGATTTTATCCATATCATCTGCTGTCTTGCGTAGTTCGTCTGAATTACCCATTGCAACAGTCCAAGCTTTATGGATCATCATCATTGTATTTCGCGGCATAATTACCTTATTGCCAGCCATTGCTATTAATGAGGCACCACTAGCAGCAATCCCATCAATATAAATCTCGATTTCTGCATCATGATTATTTAGTAAATTATAGATTGCCACGCTCTCGAATACATCACCACCATTCGAGTGAAGGTGTAATTCAATCTTTTTAGTTTTCACCTGTGAAAGCATGTGTTTTACTCCCTTTGAAGTAATGTCTGAGAACCACCCGTTCCCGATTGAACCATAAAGATACATTTTTGTTGCATCATTATTAGTGTTTGCGATTTCTACCCTAGGTTGAATTCGTACTTTCTCCATTCGCTTCACCTCCCTTCAAGAATTCACTTTTCGCATCAGCATAATTCTTCGTAACATATCTTCGTTGAGACCACTCTTCCTCAAAAGGTTCCATTCCGATAAATTCCATCACATCGTCTATACTAAAAGCACCAATTTGAAAGAATTTATCTAAAGCTGGTGCAAGGTCCTTGATAGATAACGATCTGATTTTATTTTTGTCGACCTTCATATACGTCCGTTCAAGATACTCAGTTTCCGTATATAATTTTCTATTCATCTCAGCCTCTATAATTTCCAGAAGCGGAAATGACATAAACATTAGCATCGAATCCGTCTGACCTGAAAGCTCCACTGTTTCTCCTTTAATCAAACCTGTTGGCACATGAAATGTACTCCCCACCAAATAAAAAATGCTATCAACCATTTTCCGTATGTCTTCTGAAGAAGAACCTGCAGCAGATTTGCTATTTGTGTTTGGATCACCTTTTAATTCATAATTTTTTTGGAGATTGTATAGAGCGCCTGCATTATCCGCCTCCAGCCACGGTTTGATTTGATTGTTCATCATTTCATCAACTCTTTTTTGGCTCTCGTTTGATTGACTTCGTACGAAATCTCCCTCTAAGACGTATCTCTTAGCGTTTGACCTTTTGTAGATATTCATAGAAGCTGTTAACAGTTTGCCGTAACTCTCGTAAACTCCATCAATGATTTTTCGAATGTTCTTTTCGTTGTATTTGAAATAGAAAACATCTTGCTCAGCAAAGTTCTTATTGAAAACAAAATCTCCAACTGTTACCCCTGTATAGTAGGTATCAATAAGCATTCGTTCTTCTCTCACAAAAGTATCAGCTATCCAGAACTGATCCTTCCATTGCACTACCAGACATTCGTTCTGATAAATTAAACGCCGGATAATTCCTTTTAAGAATTCTTTTTGATTTTGATTCTTATTGGGTTGAACATTTAACAAGTAATACAATTTGGAGCGTTTCTTTTTACCCTTTTCATACGTAAAGAATTCCGCTCGTAAAATTGAATTTGCAATAATATCAATACACGATTCTATAGCTAATTTTTTGTAAAGAATTTCTGCGGTAAGTTTTTCTACAATTACCATATCGTGAACATCGAACTTCTTTTTTCCAATAGAACCAATCCAGTCAAAAAATCCCAATTTCTCACCTCCCTTATAGTCTTTTTAGACAACGATAGGATTGAAGTTAAAGTCCCCTAAATCAAATTCTCCAGAATCTTCAATCTCGTCGTAAAAATTAAGCGCATGTAAAAAAGCGAAAAACCCATCTGTTTTCCGCTTTTCTTTATCTATTTTTCTATATTCTTTGTTGCCATTGGAAAGAAACTCAACATAGACATTGCCGACATACCACCGCATCAATGGATCATCTCCGAAAACTATATTCTGGTTGATAAACAAATCATCTACCAGCGGCGATAGCTTGCTATGGGTGAAATTCCCAGTTCGAACAACTTCTACCTCAAACCCAGCTTCTTCTAGTTTGGGTTTCAGTATGGTTGCTCTATAGGTGTCCATTGCAATCTTTTTAATATAATAATGTTGGGCTTGCTCTAAGAACCACTTGACTACCTTGTCTGGATCAATCGATTTTCCATAGACGATCTCAGCATTCCCCTTTTCCATCGCTAGATTAATTATGTCTGGATTGATATCTTGTAATTCCAAAGCCGAATAATGAATAAATGTATGCTGTAGCCAGACTGTTTTTCCATTATTTTTACCTAAACATCCTACAGAACAAAAGTCTCGAACGTCTGCAAAATCCACACCACCTATTACCTCAGCACTGTTAAATTCTTCGGGAATATCCTGTTTAGTTGCCAGGCGGTCTTCATAACTTGCAACTTCAAATCTAGTATCTTCTACAGGAGAATTCATTCTTTTTGTCATGAACTCAACTCGAATTGGTGCGCTCACTTTCCCCTGTTGGTATTCCTGCTTCATTTTTCTCATAAGGGTATGATTGTATGGTAACGAGGGGTTTGCTTTTTGCCAATTTGTTGGCTCATCAGCTTCCTCCGGAGAATCTATTTTGCAAACAAATGGAAACAAGGTGACATCTTCTAATGGTATCTCACCATTAAGTATCATCCTAGACTGTTCTTTCAAATCATCTAAGGGACCTCCACGAACATTTCCATCCGTACTTGTATGAAACTCCCGATAATCCTGAATTTTCCCTCCGGCTGAAGTGAACACTTTAATTGATTTGTAGTTATCATATTCGTGTTCTTCATCGAAAATGACACACCCAGGGCGCTTTCCATCCTTTGTCCGAGCATTTGAAGTGTTGTACCTCATTTTACTTTTCGTGCTATTGCTCTTAATAAGTTTTTCAGAGCGATAGAAAGCATTTTTTAGTTTCTTTTTATTTTTGTCTGATTCTAAAACGTCTTTTACATCAGTGAACGATTGCTTAGCCTGATCTTCGCTTGTGGCAACAATTTCTATGTTGTAATGCTCAATACCGTGCTGCTTTGTCATCATGAAAAAAGAATTCCATGATAGAAAACCGTTTTTCCCCCCACCACGTCCCATAAAAATAAAGTAACGGTTAAACACCAAATCATTTGTGTCTTTCCAACGCAAACCGAAAATAAAACAGTTTAGGAATTTTTCCCAAGGAAAGAGCTTATAGGGAAAATATCGTTCTGGAATTTTAACTGAATTGTCTACCATTTCTTTATCCATGTATATATCATCGCGACACAATACTTTTTCTTGTAAAAACTTCTTCAGTAAGTGCTGCTCTTTACAAACGATCAACCTGCCAGAATCAATGAGATCAAAATAATATTCAACATAAGGATGCGTACACGGCATTAAACATCATCCTCCTCGTCGTCAGGTACTTCTTCTTCGTCTACTGCTAAAATGTCCAATATATCAGTCATACGCTTGTGGATTTTAGGAAGTTCAACTACTGCATCGCTTCTTTTTCTAAAGACCTGGCTCCCATTTTTTATTGTGATCATAGCGCCCTTACGTTCGATTTCAGTTTTCAATTTTTCTTTGATTTCCCAAAAAGCTAAATAGTCTAAAACTAAGTCATGCCAATAGATATCGGTCTTTTTTTCACGTTTCAATTTTTCTAGCAATGCCGTCTTTAGCTTTTGTTTACGGGAATCACGGCTCATTTTTGGCATGATACCCCCCCTCTCACATGCGCGTGAAGAAAATATATTTTCCGACCACCACCCCCTCGTTTACCGTACCCCTCCGAAATCATTGAAAGTTTTCGACCGGGGGGTCTATCAAGAAACGATTCTAATATATTTTTTTGCGAAATCGATATAGAAATGAATTTCATCAGCAGAATAAGAGTAGTACTTCTTTATTCTGTCAATATTCAATCTTTCTCTGACTTCATCTGGTGTCATCTTCTCACATTTATTTATACTGGTTAGCGTTCTGATGTTTACATATCTTAGATAAGCTAGACGCGAAAAATAATTGATCAAATCTCTTTGAATACTATCGCGTTGGTCTTTAGGTGTCTCAGCAATATCTATCATCTGTTCAGTCTCATAGCTATCACTACCGTCTACTATAATCACTCTTTACCACCTCTCTTCAGGATTAAAGTTTTGAAATGGTTTTCGCTTGAATCTATTCTTCCCTTGGTATCTGTCGTGTTCTTTGTTATGACATCTAATACAAACAGACTCGGTATTATTCAAGTCTAAAGCTAAGTCAGGCCTATGTTTGACTTCAATCTTATGATGGACATTCTTTGCAGGTGAATACTTACCTAACTGTTTGCATCGCTGACATTCGTAGTTATCTCGCTCAAGAGCCTGAATCCGCAACCTTCTCCACTTAGCACCTTTATAAAAATAAATAAGCTTATCCTCACGGATAAGCTTCATCAACCAATTTAAAGTTTCGTTATTCATTTTTTTCCTTTCAATTTCTTATAGTATTCTTTCGTCCAAATCTTTTGAATTTCACAAACGGCATCAATGGATAAATTCTCTATATTAATTCCCAGTTCCAACAACTTAGTTTGGTTATGTTTCTGAGCTATTAAATTCTGCATAACAACAGTTAACACTGCAGCAGAATCTTCATTCGATAAATTTTTTTCAGCTATTGAGCGAATAGTTTCATTTACCAATTCTTCTAACGCTTTAGTTCTATTCTCCATTTATAGCCTCCTTAATTAATGAATCTATGGACCTTGCAGGACTCGAACCTGCGACCAAGCGGTTATGAGCCACCAGCTCTAACCTACTGAGCTAAAGGTCCACGACAAGGCAACATGTCGAAATTAGATAAAAGGAGTGTCTCAACTCCTTAATTGAATTTTGCTGCCTTGATAAGATTGAGGGTTGTTTCAGTGAAACAATTCTTTTTTTATAGTTTATGTGAGTAATCTATAATAAAGATGTCCCCTTTATAAAAATAGCTAGCACAGTCGTTTTTGTTAATGATTAGCATTTTCTCTCGCGCGCCGAGTAGCTTTTTTGTGTTGTGTTGGCTGACTAGCTACAGTTATCATAGTACTAGTATATATCTTAGTTTGTAGGTGTTGTGTGCAAGTTTTGTGCATGGCTACCATTCATTTATCATGTCAATGCCGAATAGTATTATTGATAAGTCTTCTACCGCATCTCTGCATGTTCTATTTACTGTGGAGCGATCCATGTGCATCTGTTCAGCGAGTTTTTCTTCACTCAACAAAGGATACTCAATATATCTTTTATTAATTACTCTCCATCTTCTCTGTTCCTCTACTTTGTTACTTACTTGGCAACTCTGTTTATAAACTTCTAAAGCTAAATCTACATGCTTCATTAATTTTACTGTCTTGGCTTTATTTTGCATCAACATATCTAAGTTAAGCCATTTGTGTTCCCAGAAACTTCCCTGGTTAATTTCTACTTGTTCTTCTACAACTTTACTATGAACCTTAAGCTTGTGATATTGCTTAAGTAATAAACGAGTATTATGCAATGCTCGTTCCTTAAATTTCTTTTTTTCTGCTTCACGGTCTTTTCTTATGCCTACTCTTATTTTATATGCCAACTGATCAAGTTGTTTATCTGACAATTCATGCACGTTAATCTCCAAACTACTACCTCCAATAAAAGTATATTGCTACTTACAAGCCGACGTTAGTGGACTAATTGAATATCAATAAGCCGCTTCAGAACTTCCCACTCGTCTTTCGTCATCACTATGTCGTGTTGAGTATTTTCCGGTTCTCTAACTGTCTGAATGCAGACCACTTCTTTCTTTGCTTCAAAATACAAGACATCTTCGCCGCCAATGTGCTTACTGACGAAACGCACATTATCAGCTACAAACCCTTCTTTTTTACTCATAGCTGTACCTCCTAGGGTGACATTTTCTTTTTGTATTTCAATTTCGGTTCTCATTGCTTCATCTCCATTCATTCGGTAGGCCTTAAACCGTACAACAATTTGACTGTAATCAACATTTCGCCAGGAGTACCCATATGATCAAACCATTCCCTTACTTCGGCTGAAATCGGCATCCAATCGCCACTAGCTCCTAACTGAAATTGTTTTTTACACTCTTCCTCGTCATAAGCTAGAATGGCACTTAAGCAGCCGTAAAATGACATGCCTTCTTCTGAATACTTACCAAAATACTCGACTCTCTCATTAATGAAATCAGGTAAATCGTATTTAGGTGGTTGAATCTTTCCATCTATAATTTCAAAGCCATGAACGGCATTGTGTGCTTCAATCATTGTATTCATTTGTTTTCCTCCAAACCTTTATTTACTACAAGCTACTGTTCGGAATATTTTAATTAGTGTCCTCTTAGGGATTTCAATGAACCATTACGAACACACGTAGTTTGTTAGTGTAATACCAATAATTTCTTTGCCTTGATTTTTTTAAATATCTTTCAATAATCTGCTATAATCACTTTGAGGAGTGATTAAACGATGGATTGGGAACCTATATTTGATATTCTTGACAAAATTAACGCTGTAACCGGCTTGGTATCCTTCATTATTTCTGGCGTTACCTTGTTTTTCTCAATTAGGATTAAGAACAATGTCGAGAATGCTAGAGATGAACAAACTCTTACTTTCCGCAAGCCTAAGATAATTGGAGACTTGCAAGGATACTCGATTTATATTGATAAAAACAATGTCGAACTCATTAACAAACATGCACTTAAAAGTTTTCTTATCGAACTTGAAGAAACATACCCATTTTTAAAAAGAAAAAAGAAAAAAGTGTTCAAGAGCTTGTACGAATCTTTAGAAAAAGATGATTGGTACTCTATAAAACGTGGTATCTCAAACTTGATAGCATACATTGAAAGGATATGACATCATGAATAAGAAAATGATTATTGAAAAATTGATAAACGAAACTGCTTCAAAAGACTACACGTGGCAACCCTATTTAAACAACGAATATGAGTTTAAACATACCTTTTTTGAAAATTCTCAGCATTTCATGCCAACACTGTCTTATGTCCTAAATGCTTCACAAGGCATTTTCTTTCTTGCTTCTTTTCGCGCCATGGTTATGCCCGATGGAATTGCCGAAGAAATCGCACTTTTGTTCTTCAAATCTGGTAACGAAAACCTTGAAGAAAGAATTGATGATAATTCTCCAGATTTATATGCCTTAAGGAAACTTATTGAGTTGAACAACGAAAATATTTACCCGAATCTTAATTCTCCTGTATCCTCTGGAGATTTAGATAATCCTAGTGATGCTCTTTCAGATTTCTTGAAGTGATATCTTACTCCTCAGCGTTCAACGTAATGGTTGAACGCTTTTTATTTTTCTTGATGGTTCGCTCAGTCTTTACTAAATTTATTAAAACAATTGTATTTATTAGCATTATTAATAGATTCATACTTTTTTCTCCTTTCAAGCGTCGGTTAGTGGACTAGCAATATATCCAATCTTGCTTTCCCTTCGGTCGCTCTTCAGCAGTATATTTTACAAATACATAAACACCCTCGATCCGTCCTTGATACCACTGGACTTGGCTGTCTTGTATACTGAAGCCCTTGTTCAGATACTCAGAAATAATTGACTGAAGTTCTTTGGCTGATGCTTCATTCAATATTTCTACTTTTACCTCACTCATTCCGCCTCATTCCCTTTCATTCCTTATATCATCGATCTTGCCGCCAACAATGGCTGTGTAAACAATGAAACTCACTATGAAAATTAGTACAACGATAAAAAGTTTCATTCCGCCACCTCCACTGGTTCGACTGTGCCGCCTGTGATACTTGCTATCCGATCAGCTTCACTCTTTGCATCAAATTTCATAATTCCATCTTTTTCATGAGGCGATATCAAACAACCTCTACCATGAAATTCAATAAAATAGCCATTGCCTACTTTCACTCGGTACTTAGATTCAACATCATAGCCATACTGAAAAGCGTTAATGAATCGGTATGGATTCTCAAAGGACCATTCTAGAATTTGTTCTTTAGGCCAAGATGAACAAATATGGAACAATCCATGATAGGCATCCACGCCACTTTGTTCTTCTTTATTACAGAAATCCAAGAATTCCTTCATGTAAGGCGGTACTTTTACTTTCCCTGGTTCAGTCAAATCACCAACCATTTTTTCAACTTCTCCAAAAAACTTATACATTAGAGTCTGAAGATAATCCGCTCGATCATCATCGCTGACATCCGTAAAATCAAGTTTTCTTATCATTTTTCTATTGGATTCAATCCAGTTAAGTAATCCCTGTTTATTCATTCAATCATTCCTTTCCTTCAAATGCTGAGTTAAACAACTACTTCTAAATAATTCTGAATGCTATGTTCAAAAATGAACTTCTTTTGTTTGCTTCTCGGATTGATGTTGATCATCCATACAGGAAAGTTTTGAAATGACATAAAGCCAGTTAGAAGAGTTGTTCCACTCACATCAAATCTAGTAAATGCTTGAGTAAGCTCTTCCACCTCAGAAACATTAAATTCGGTTATATAAATAGCTTTAACTGTTTTTTTGCCTTTCAATGCCCAATGATTACCAGTAACTTTCATATCTATCCAATCTGAGTAATCCATTTATTCGGCTTCCTCGCTTTCAAATATTTCTTTGTATTGGTACTGGTCAAGTGGAGCATACTTTGAATACTCTTCCATTTCCTCTTCTGCGAAAACGTAAGCAGCATCGATGTCTTCAGTTGTTTCGTACAGATCGCTATCATACATATCTTCTGTGTACTTAACTAATTCATCAATATCAGGTTTTTCAGCAACATAGATTGGATATGTCACATCTGGCGTTCCAGGAACTATTCCTTCGTAATACAACTTATATCCTTTGATTTTCATCTTTACCTCTCCATTCTGTTAAACTGGTGGTTAGTTGCCTAGAACCTTGTAACAATCATCCCAAATCACATCAGAAACGCCTTTAAAAATTGGGCTTTCACCACTTACTGATTCCAAATTATCGCCTTCATAATGAGCGTCCACCCAGCCAATCCAGCCTTTTTTAAAGACTTTGCGCATGGTTCCCCAATCTTCCCAGTAAACGTCCTTAATTATCTCAATTTTTACTTTTTTATTTTTCATGCTTATCTCCTTTGACAGTTAATCATCTAAAGCCAACGGACCCACCTCTGTTTATCAGTTGTCGGGTGCTTATCTTGTCGAGGTCGACTGGGACAATTCCAACTTCTACCCTTTACCTCTGCATCATACTGCCACCCAGCAGCCTTTAAACTAGCTCCGGTCTCTTCATCCAATATATAAGTGATTGCTCTTTTGTAGCCCATCTCCTTAGCAATGCGGGCAATTCTGCTATAAAGAAAACTGCAGGCATTATAGGTCCCATCGGTGCAGCAGCGCACAACCTCAATCGTTTCACCATCATCGATGCCTCTCGCTTTTGGACGCGCAGCTTGGACTACTCCAATGGTCTTGCCATCTTTGACTGCTGCTAATCTAAATTTATCTCTATACACAGGTGGATGATGTCTGTGTAGTGACTCTACAAAAGCATTGGCTTCTTTTAGTTCAATTGGTCTTGCTAACAGTTAATCTCACCTGCCTTCTTTCCCTACTTTCCTTGTTTAACTAACTGGTAGTTTTTCGACTCTTATAGAGTATTGACACCCATTATCTTCCCAAGAAGCAGATGCACCGTTCTCATAGGTTACAGTCACTTCAAGGCCTCTTGCTCTTGCTGCTTCATAATCAGAATTGAATTGGCTCATTGCCTTTTTTTCCGAGCTATACAAATCTGGATAAGCTAAATCATCATTAGGCGTTGTATCATAGGCCCAAACATGTTTCATTGGTTTACTCCTTTCTTTCGGTCATTACTGGAACTACGCTGACCCCATTTGTAAGCCAAAGTATACTTTTTCAATCCCATCATAATCATCAATTCTATATTCGAAGTTATCAGGTATTTCCACTACTTTTAGGTTCGAGTATTTTCCACTCGCCAAAGCTCCAAGCGTTTCTACTGCTTTAACTAACTCGGGCTCAGTTCTCTTTTTATCGTCATAACTATAGTCCAAGTCCTTCTCATCATACTTATCATCACTTGAATAATATTGTTCAGAAGTAACAGTGTAACTATCTACCTCCGGATCTATTTGAAAATAACTAACATGTTCCATCAATCCAATTGGCTCAAAATCACCCTTCATTCGTGAATAGGTATAAATAGTCTCACCATCAGAATCATAGTTAATTTTACAAACATAAGGAAAAACAGTGATTCCTTTTAACTCAAAAATCTTCATCATAGCTGCATGAGATAGCCCAAAACCGCCATAACATTTATTCAGTACAATTTTCATACAATTACCTCCAGTCCATACTTTCTTCCTTGATGACCCTCAAAATTTATAAAGCAAGAAATTTAGACAATTTCCTCATACTTTTTGTCTCCAAGCAACCTCACAATGTGGCCCTGATCAGTGACTAATACATTAATTTGTTCCCCACCTTCGTCAATACAACTTCCCAAGCATTGTGCTCGATTTTTATTATTATGAGTAAAGTGGCAGAAGGACCATCCTTTTCTATCGCACAGAAGTTCAAAAGCTTTCTTCTTAGTTGCGTAATCTAATACAGGATTACTCATACATTTCGCTCCTCTTGTTTTATGAAATGAAGAAAATCAATATAACCAGGCGTTGGAACTTGATACTCTTCTACTAGTTCAGATTCTAGTAAATACTGACGGCCGAAAAGCTCTTTCATCTGTTTCCAATCACCCCAAGGAATAAATGCTGCGGTCTTTCCTATCATGCAGCAAACTCCCACTAATGCTCCCATCTCCTCATAAATATCTAGGCAGGCGGCTTGATTGCCAGTAACTACTGATTTCTTAATTCGGTCTTTTGATGTGAACTTTGCTTCAAAGACTAACGCACGCCCTCCATGAACGGTTCCTTTGTAATCTGGTTGAGCATTCCCAGTAAACCAGCCAGTGAAAGTATTATCTTTATTTATCCTCTTTACACGGAAAGGTTCTGGTGTTTTTTCTATCATTGCTAATCCTTTATTTCGGTAATACCAACACGCTTGATCAATTAGGCGTTCAAATAATTGTCCTTGATCATTACTCATTCTGTTTCTAAAATTTCTCGAATATGCCATAATTTCTCCTTCATCATCCCGATTCGTATTGCATCAACTCAAATTCTATATACCAACCGGATTCCTTAATATGTTTGATACGTGGTTGCGATAACAAACGGTGTTGGGGAAACTTTGCTAACAGCTCTTCCTCACCATCATCGTTAGATAAAGCAACTCTTTCTAGTTTTCTAATAGACCATTTATGATCGTTAATGGATTGGGTTGGTTTCTTTAGATTCCTACTTGCTGACCATCTTTTCTTAGATTTCTTCCACTGACGGTTTTCCCATTGTTCTTGATTGGTCAAATAGTTAGTTAACTCTTGCAATCCATTAGAGTTGGGCTGAACTAACCTTGCTTGAGTACGTCCTAGTGGAATTCTTTTTCTACCAACTGACCAGCAAGATTCTACATCATCACGACTAGGCCCTGAACTGATAATGGCATGGTGATGAATCCTTTTTATATATCCCGTTTCATCACTAAATTGATACGAGGTGAACCATATATATTTCAATTCATAACCATGCTTCTTGTACAGCCTGCTTAATTTATCCAGAGTATTCCTTTGATGTTTCATTGCATCTGCAGGTGTTGCTGGCAAGTACTCATTTGAATAGGTGAACGTTAGGTAATAATCACCTTTACCAAAATTCTCATAGATCAGCCAACCTGCATACTTTCGACTTTTTTTATTATTCCATGTGACCTGGGCTGGCCGGGGAAGTTGTTGCTTTCTGGCCTTTCTTTTCTCCTTACTCCTCAATTCCTGATTAATAGTTCTCATATATATTGACACATGCTTATAAGGTCCAGCTTCTACTCGCTTCTCCCTGACAAAAGTTTTACTCATATAACTACCACTCTTCTTAATAATCTTTATACGGGTTAAGTTAGGACTATTTACAAGGACGACAAAACGTTGATAAACCAACGTTTACTTTGTAAATTAGCTCCAAAAGTGGTATAATTAGTTATCGGATTAATTATCACTTTTGGAGTTCATCATTTTCTTGATGGGCTTCTTTTTTTCTAAAAATGTACAAAAGAAAAAGCAGCATGAACACACACTGCTTTATTAAGTTTTAAGCAATCACTGTTAGCTTGTTTTCATCAATAAGAGCCTTCAAGCCAGCTTCCAGATATTCTTTGATAGAATCTTTAGCATGGTATCTCCACAAGCCTCCGTCTGATTCGAACAAGGCACATTCGCCATCTTCATTAATACGGAAGATAAACTGGCTGATTGGCTGTTCCACTTCTAGGAATGTTCGATAAGGTCTTAAGTCTGCCGGACTAGGGACTTTCCCGTCTCCAACACTTGCTGCTCCTGTGCGAACAGTAGCTACTTGCGAGACTCCGTTATCTCTTAAATCAGAACTGTCCTCTAATCTAATTGCACTAGCGAATTCCATGATTGCTTCCGCATCAGGAGTTCTATCAAACAAAGACATCATGTTAATTTTGAATCTCTCTTGGTCCAAAAAGCGGCCATAAGGAAACTCATTTAATTCCGCGCAAGTTTCAATCAAACTTTCCCGTTTTCGATCACCATTTAGTCGTCCGTATACTTTTACCTTAGTCGGACTTTCTACATGCACCAGTAATTCATCAGGCTCGTCAATTATTTCCTGATCGAACTTAGATACTAGATATTGAATCAAACCTGTTAGCGAGGTAACTACTAAGGTAGATGCATAGCGTATGGGAAATAGTTCTTTAAGATCGGCTTTGTTGCGGTCATAAAAGGTTTGGTCATCTTCTTTATAGATAACCCTCTGACCTTCGCTTAACTTGACTCCATACTGAATTGCGTCTTTAATGTTTTCTGACATATTATTTCCTCCTAATTACTTTTTCTTTGTTTGAAGTCAACAATTTCTGTTTTATCGGACTTCTCTAATTCTTCAACTGATTGTCCAGTGTCTGTTTTGATAGTCATATCATCAGGATCAATAAACATTTGTCCCTTGGCACCTGACTTTAATTCTGCAGCTTCCAAATAGCCTGTATGGTCGTTCCTTCCAAATAGAACTTTCGTAGTAGTTTCTTCACGTGGAACGATTTTTGATTGACTGGAGCAACTAAGTACCATTAACTCTCTTTCCTTGTCAGGTATCATGTCTATTTTCAATGTTACTGATCTCTTCTTGGTAGGATCAGTGTTTTTGTCTAAGATGTTTTCCATGACGTTTTTCATCTCATATTCAAATTTTTCTTGTAAAGCGCCTCCGTTTAGCGTAGATAAATTCAAATCAATGTTTTCCATCTGTTTCTCCTTCCTCCTTTCGTGGTATACTTTGAAAAGGTATTAATGTTAGTCTGATTACTTGGCGGTGGTCAGACTTTTTTTATATCAAAAATCAAACTGAAGTTTGATTCTATGATCGATACTAACTTTTTATACTGTTCATCGGTCGCTATGAAGAAAAAGGATAGCTCTCTGTCTTCATCACTAGAGAAGGAATCATCTTCAATTTCTGCATTCGTTTCGAATCGATCCCAAAGAATATTTTTTACTTTTGATATTGATGACTTCATAAATTTTCTTTCAACGTTTATGGTTAAGCATTGTTTTTTGAGCATGATTCGTTTCTCCATCATCTTTATATTTTCTCACTCGATACTGCCACCCCTGCCGCTGTTCAATTAACAACAACTCGCCGATGACCCACCCTAACCAAATCGGCACCCCAATCCTTACTAAAACTTGGAAGTCTTGAATTGATAAGCCACCTATTAGAATGATTAAGCTTACTATCAATAGAAAACATCTTGTTGTGTACCTCAAATTAATTCCTCCAGTCGTGCTTCTTGATCATTTAAAAATTTGTTAACGAAATAAATTTGTCCTTTACCTGTGACCTTAGGTGTTTTACTAATAGATGTGTGACCATCAGAATGCGACACCACAGTTTCTTTTATTTCAAAGAGACCCATTTCCATAGAAAGCTGTGTAGGCATGTTCCAATCTGTTCCTTTTCGTTTAATAAGATAGCCGTTATCCCTCAACCAGACGAAAAGCCGATTAGCGCCCACGTCCACTCCATTCTGTTTGATCAACTTTGCTAATTCTCCAACGAGAATACTTGTGCGGCTTGCACTTACAGAATCGGCAAACAATGCTTTAGGTTTCATTGATTCATTTTCTAACAGCAATACCTCTATTTTCTTCTGTTGAATCTCCATAGCTCGTTTAACTACCATGTCAGGGTTATTCCACGATTCTTCCACTTGGATAAAATACTTCCTTGCTTGTTTCCCTTTTGGAGTACGCTGAATCATAGATACTTCTTTTGCCATATTTAACTTCATGTAATGATTGATCTGTGGTCGGCCGCCAAAAGGTTTATCGGATTTTTCCGAGAAACTCATGAAATCAATATTTTCTTCAAATCCATACTTGATCATCCGTTTGAACCAATCAGTGTAATTATCTTTAACTTCTAAAAATTCATACAGCTCTCGACCATTTATTAGCTGTTCATCGTTTTCGTTGGTAGTGACTTTTATAAGTTGGTCCATTCTGCTTCCTCCTATTACACCTTGTGGAGATCAATCCATTTATCAAGGTCTCGAATGTCATATTTGGGTCTGCTGTTCTCATGGAATATAGTTACTTTCATCCCTTGTTTGACCCATTCATTTATTGTTCCAGGAGAAGTACCTGTATATTGAACAGCTTCTTTTTGAGTTAATAAGCGCCTTGGTACATAATTAATTAAAAAAGAATCCAACTCTGATCTTCTAATTGATTCTTCCACTTGAAAGACCCTCACTTTCATATACGATTCCAAGATTTTCAGCAATTATTTTTCTATATTCTTCCGCTTTCGGTCCATTTTGAACTTTAGAAACAACTTGCTTGGTATACGTATCAGATTTTTCTATAAGACTTGCTAAATATTTCCAGTTTTTTCCTTGACGATCCATTTGAATCAAAACCATTTCTCTAAATTCCGTAATTAACAATTACACCACTCCCTTTCATTTGACGCACTTCCAAAACAACTCTTCAAGATGAAGTTCGTAACTGAAAAGCATCTTTTTTTTATTACAGACTGATCTAGGGTGTCAAACCTCCTTCTTATTCAAAACCAGACTAATTATTGAGCTTTTTTTATAGCTATATATTGACTTTTTCTAACTGATGTCATAAAATCTAAGCATAGCTAAATAAGACTTTAGAAACCAATAAATTGAATTTCAATGTTTGCCGACGCTGAAACTATCATATTTTATTAGGTTCTCTTTAGTTTTGTTTTAAGCTCAATAACTAGCCCTCGAAAATAGTTTACTAACTTATACACCAAATGTCAAACAGTTTTTCTAACTTAAGTTATAAATAACTATTCGATGAGCAGAAAGGGTTTGAAATGAACATTTTAGATCGCATAAAAAAACTCTGCAAGCAACATGACATGAATGTCTATCAATTGGAAGAAGCTTTAGGCTTTGGAAGGAATACTATTTATCAATGGAACAAGCGTACTCCTGGTATAGATAAACTTAAAGACGTTGCTGACTTTTTCAACGTTTCTACCGACTATCTACTTGGAAGAACTGATACTGAGAACCCTAGTGGTGAAAGTCTGACCCAAGAAGAACAGCAGCTACTCTTGAGATTTAGACGTGGTTCACAAGGGGTTCCTGAAGACAAGAAAGACTTATACGAAAAACAAGCTATGGATGTTTTCGATTATATTAGTAAAACCATGAGAGAATTAGACGAACAAAATAAGCCAAAATAGCCGGAGAAGAATAATATGGATGACCTTAAAGCCACTCGATTGTCCCTGACGAATTTAATACTGAACCAATTTTTATTAAAAAATGAAATTCAACCCGCTAAATATATCTTTAGTGATTTTTTTGATAGTTATACCGTCATGAATAATATCAAGGTGGATTTCGATATACCTTTAATCGATGAGAATTTTTTTCTAGGCTTAACTGCTAGAAGTAGATACAGCACTGCTATTTTCTTGAACAAACGGGTTTATAAACGACGTTTGAACTTTAGTGCTTGTCATGAGTTGATTCACTGTCTTTTTGATATGAACCAAACTGAGCCTAGTCAAACTTTCTTTAATGTTGAAAACAGGAAAGAATTCTACTCTGAAGAAGAAATAATAATGGAAAAACTTGCTGATTCTGGTGCTGGAGCAATAATGGTGCCTGACATCAAGATTTTGGACTACTTGAATACTAATAAATCGTTTGCCCTTATTTCTGATGAATGTTCAATTAGTCATTCAGCTTTACACAATCGCTTAATTGATTTCGGGATATATTCGTGTGGTATGTCTCAAAGAGCCGCTCTAACCTCTACTAAAGAATTACGTTATCAAGGTTCAAGAAATGGCTTCAGATTCTATTTGACTGGAAGTCATGTTAATAAAGAAAAACAAATAATCTTTGATTATGAGAACGCAATTTAACATATTAGAAAAGAGGAATCTAAATGAAAAGAATTTTTACCTTGTTGCTATGTTTTACAGTACTATTAGCGCTTAGTGGTTGTACTTCTGGGAAAAGCAAACGTATTGCCGATTCCACAGATAGTCAAAAATCACTCCATACTGAGAGTAAAACTAAGAAATCGAAAAGAAGTGAAACGAAGGCGTCAAAAAGTAAAAAATATTCTACTTCCGATACCATCGAATCCTTAGAGGTAGATACTCAATCTAGAAATAATGTATCTCAGAAAAATGAGGTTCCTAGTGAATCAGATATCGCACCACAAGTAGAAAGTGCACCACCTAGAAATCAAAACGGTTCTCCGTCGGCACCAGAACCATCGAAGCAAGCGGAAAACTATGTTGAACAACAAACTCCAGAACAACCTTCAATCAACGAGTCTGAACAAAAAATCCAGAATATAGATACTTATTTTGCAACGGCAAAACAAAATGCTATTGCTAGAAAAAGGGATCAGGTAAACACATGGAAAGCCAATGGTGAGGTTGAATGGAGTGATGAAATTATATCCTCAGGGTTAAATGATTTCGCCAACTCATTAGGAGATTCTTCATATTATCATATGCTTTCGTATGAAGAGGCGGTAAGTAAAATAGATAGTGATATGCAACTTTACCATGATATAAAAATGATTAAGTAAAATAAGATAAATAAACACGATCCTACCCCGGGAAGAGTCTGATCGTGCTGTGCATAAACCAGTAGGCTTATTACATTGCCTATTGTATCAAAGAAGGCAGGTTGATTCAATCATGGCTAAATTTGAGCAATACAAACTAAAAAACGGTCAGAAAAGATGGAAGTTTCAGGCTTATCTAGGTATTAATCCTGAGACCGGAAAACCAGATAAAACAACACGAAGGAATTTTAAAACAGAACGAGAAGCTAAGCTGGCATTGGCACGCTTACAAACTGAATATGAACAGAACCTTCACAAAAAAGATAAACCAAAAACTTATCATGATGTATATGATTTATGGATAACTGAATATGAAAAGACGGTACGAGGTTCCACACTCTTAAAGACTAAAAGAATATTCAAGAACCATGTACTGAAGGAACTTGGAGATATTTTCATTACTGAAATCACCCCTATTCGTCTTCAAGAATTAATGGATAAATGGTCAAAAAAGTATTCTACCTCATCAAAAATGATGAACTACACTGGACTAGTCTTCAAATATGCTATTCGTTTCGGAATGATTGAAACTAATCCTGTTGAGTCAATTCGGAAACCTAAGAATAGACGAAAAGCTAAAGACGAAGAAGCATTTTACGATAAAAATCAGTTGAAGGAATTTCTTAAAGTTCTATACAAGCAACCTAACTTAAAAGCGCAAGCTTTCTTTCGACTTCTAGCAATGACCGGTATGCGTAAACAAGAAATAGGAGCGCTAGAATGGAAGGATGTTGACTTTGAAGCAAAGACAGTTAATATCAATAAAGCGGTAACTCGTACTGAGGCTGGACTTGAAATCGATGATACAAAGAATGCGGGTTCAAGAAGGATCATTTCAATCGATCAAGGAACCTTAGATAAACTAATAGAGTGGAAAGAAGTAATTAATCCTCCCTCTGATGACTGGCTTATTTTTGGACATTCTGAGGCGAATAATCCCCACGACATTATGAGTTTAGACACCTCACGAAAATGGTTATTAAGTGTTCAAGATGAAATGGATAAGAAAAAGGAGACTTCATTTCCACGTATCAGTGTTCATGGCTTCAGACACACACAAGCTAGTTTGCTCTTAGAAATGGGAGCTTCATTAAAAGAGGTTCAATATAGATTAGGCCATGAGGATATTCAAACTACTATGAATATATACGCTCATGTTTCAAAATTAGCAAAAGAAAAACTTGCTGAGGACTTCAATAAATTCGTAGATTTTTGATCACATGGCATTCAAGATGGCATTCAATTCTCATATATTATTGATATAGAGCGATTTAATCGACTCCCGCCGTCTCCATCACTTTAAAAGCAAAATCCTTTTGGGTTTTGCTTTTTTGTTTGCTCAAAAATCACCCCTCCGAAACGTGTATTCACTAGTTCCTCACTTCTCTCCGCATTTTTTTAGCTTTTTATTAAAAAACAGTAACTTCGATAAATGCTACTCTTTTTACAGTATCTGAAAATAGCCGTTAAACTTTTTTACTTCTAAGTCTTGACTTGACCTCAGGGTGAAGGTCTATGCTTTGGATACAGCTTTTAAAGGAGCGATCTGTTTGAAGAAAAATAGCAGCTTATTAATTTCAATTTTGACGATTGGTGTACTCGGGATTATGAATACCGAGATGGGAATTATCGGTATTTTGCCGCTAATCGCTGAAAATTTCACTGTTGAGGATTAGCATTTCACTTGCTACTGAAGGGCATGGTTCGGTCTATTTTGGAGCTGAAGCACTTTGCCCAGAAAGAATAATTCCAACAAGCTGTATTATTGCAACCCGGCTCTATCCATCAAGAGTGGCGACAGTTGCATACGCATTAGTGCAGAAGCTGAAAAAATCCCAATAATTAGAAAAAGAAAATGAGGAGAATTATGAAAACTACTATTGATCAACAACATCTAACTGGAGAACGGGCATTATTTGGAAGTAATGGCCTGACCATTAAAAATTCTGTCTTTGAAAATGGTGAATCACCGTTAAAAGAAAGTCGTAATCTTGATATTAGCGACAGCATTTTCCGCTGGAAATACCCTTTATGGTATTGTGAAAATGTTGACGTTACAGACACCACCCTTTTAGAAACGGCTCGCTCAGGAATCTGGTACACCAACAATATTGCAATTAAAGACAGCATAATCCAAGCACCAAAAACCTTTCGTCGGGGTAAGGACATCCGTTTAACCAATGTCCATCTGCCTAAAGCGGAAGAAACCTTCTGGAACTGCGAAAACATTACCTTAAACAAGGTACAAGCGGAAGGAAATTACTTTGCTATGAACAGCAAAAACATCACTGCTCACGATTTTTCTCTCAGTGGAAACTATGCCTTTGACGGAGCATCCAACCTTGAAATCCATCATTCCAAATTAATTTCAAAGGATGCCTTTTGGAATTGTCAGGATGTGACTGTTTATGATTCCGTGATCATTGGCGAATATTTAGGCTGGAATTCCACTAACCTGCGTTTTATTAACTGCTATATTGAGAGTGAACAAGGCCTATGCTACGTGAAAAATCTAGTGATTGAACATGGAAAAATCGTCAATACTGATTTAGCATTGGAGTATTCGACAATCGATGTTAAGGTTTCCACTACTATTGACAGTGTAAAAAATCCGATTTCCGGTCATATCCAAGCCAAAAATATCGGCGAATTAATTATGGAAGCCAGTGAAATCGATCCGGAAAAAACTCGAATTTGTCTGACCGATGCCTGTACAAAAGTACCAGCATTGGCTGCACCAATCCGATAGATGCAAAATAAAGGAGCGCAAACAACCGAATGAACATTTTGTCACGAATTAATGGTCCCCAAGAATTGAAAAACTTAAACCCACAGGAGCTTGTAGCTTTAGCTGACGAGCTTCGCGCAGCCGTCTTGAATCGAGTCAGTAAAGTTGGTGGCCATGTTGGTCCCAACCTCGGCATTACTGAACTGACTATCGCCTTTCATTACGTTTTTCAATCACCGGTAGATAAAATAATTTGGGATGTCTCCCACCAATCCTATCCTCATAAAATTCTCACTGGGCGTAAAAACGCTTATTTAGAGGAAGATGCGTTTGATGACATCTCTGGGTATACGTCGCAGGATGAAAGTGCTCATGATTTCTTTAAAATCGGCCACACTTCAACATCCATCAGCTTAGCAGTTGGATTAGCCAAGGCGCGTGACTTGAAACAAGAAAAAGGGAATGTGGTTGCTTTAATCGGAGATGGTTCTCTCAGCGGCGGTTTAGCCTTTGAAGGACTCAACAACGGAGCAGAATTGAACTCTAACCTCATTGTTGTGTTAAATGATAATGAAATGTCGATTGATGAGAATTTCGGCGGACTGTACTGTAATTTAACTGAGCTGCGGAAAACCAATGGCAAATCTCCCAATAATTTATTTAAAAGTATGGGCTTTGATTACCAATATGTAGAACAAGGTAATAATGTAGCTGCGATGATCAAAGCCTTTGAAGCCGTTAAAGATATTGACCACCCGATTGTACTGCACGTTCATACAGAAAAAGGACATGGTTATTCACCAGCTGTTGAAGAGAAAGGCCTGTTCCACTGGCGTCCTCCCTTCGATTTAACAACCGGCGAAAGTCTGTCTCCTAACAGTCAGCCAACCTATAGTGGACTAATCGTTGAAGAACTATTGAAAAAAATAGCCAGCGGAACTAAGGATTTAGTCGCAATTAATGCAGCAATTCCAGGGATGTTTGATCTGGCACCTCTTAAAGCACAACAGCCAACGCATTATTTTGATGTGGGGATTGCAGAAGGGCATTCAATTAGTTTTGCAGCTGGATTAGCGAAAAATGGTATTCGACCCGTATTGTTCCATTCTAGTTATTTCCTGCCGCGGGCTTACGATCAGCTGTCCCATGACTTAGCGATTAACCAGCTGCCAGCAGTAATTATTGTAGGAAACGGACACCTAACAGAAAGTGACATTACTCATCAAGGTATTTTTGATATTCCCATGATTAACAGCATACCTAATCTTAAATACTTGGCACCAAGCAGTAAAGAAGAAGTGTTGTCGATGCTCGATTGGGCTTTGCTTCAAACAGAAGGACCCGTAGCTATTCGCTTACCGGCTGGGCCAGTCGTTTCTCGACCAGCAGCCTATCAGGATTATTCGCAGCCTCACTATGAAGTCCGTCATCAAGGACAGGCAGCTGCCATTCTGGCCTTAGGGAATTTCATTTCCTTAGGCGAGTCGGTACGCCAACAACTAGAAAAGCTCCTGGGAGTCTCCCCTACTTTGATCAATCCGCTGACGATTACAGAGCTGGACCAGGATTGTTTGGCGCAGCTAAAAGCAAATCATTCAATTGTTATCACTTTAGAAGATGGCAGTTTAACCGGTGGTTTTGGAGAAAAAGTAGCCGCTTATTATGGTGATTCTTCCATGAAGGTTTTAAATTTTGGCGCCTTAAAGGAGTTTACAGATAATGTAGCGATGGAGGAATTAGTGGATCGTTATCAGTTGAGTCCAGAAGTAATTGCAGCAAAGGTACTAGAGGCGATTAAATAACAAGTAGCAAAATAAAGCCGAATGACTGAGCCTCTCTCTTAATCAATAGAGGTCTAGTCATTCGGCTGTTTAATGATTGTTAAACTAATCTTCGTTACTTATTGATTTAGCTCATCGCTTCTTTTGTCGTCCAATCGGGCAGTCGTTTTTCTGCTTCCTGGAACTTACCATTTTCATAATCTTCAATTTTACCATTTAGGCGTTGAATCGTCGCACCAATTTCTTCGTACTTAGCTACCAGCTGATTTCGCTCTTCCTGCAGCAGGCGTTTGCGTTCTTCCAAGGTAGCATCCCCCTGCTGATACAACGTTGTATATTCAATTAATGATTCTACCGAGAGTCCTGAGCTGCGCATGCACTTGATAAATTCAATCCAGTTTAAATCTTCCTGCTGAAAATCTCTGACCCCACCGTTTTTTCTAGTGACCGGAGGAATCAGCCCCACTCGTTCATAGTAACGTAACGTGACCGCTGTAACACCCATTAATTTTGCAGCTTCTGATATGTTCATCTGCTTCACCTCAAGCTCTTTCTACTTATACTATAGCATGTATTTTAACTTCTAACGACTTTCTCAAAAGCTTCACTGACTTTTAAATCCCTGCACTCCCTGAAAAAGGCGGTTCAGACCATCCTCCACTTTTCCTTTAGTTGTAGCATAATTTAATCGGATAAAGGCCTGACTATTCGATCCAAAAACGGCCCCAGTCGTTACATATAATCCGGTTTTTTCCCGAATAAACTGACATAATTCCTCGGTATTCTCGGTCAACTGTGAACAATCTAACCATGCCAGATACGTGGCTTCGCTGGAAATCACTTTAATTTCTGGCAACTGTTCAGTAACAAAAGCTTCGACTAACTGACGGTTTTCATAAAGATAGTGATTCAGCTCAGTCAGCCAAGTCTCCCCTTCATTGAACGCCGCGATTGCAGCCTGAATCGCAAAGCTGTTCGGTTCCGCTACTTCATCTGTATTGATTCCTCGATTAACCAGCTTGCGTAATTTTTCATTTTTCACGACAATTGCCGCTGTCTGCAGCCCCGCGATATTAAACGCCTTGGTGGGAGCACAGCACATAATCACATTTTCTGTTACCTCAGTGGAAGCCGCATAAAAGGGATGATACTGTTTTCCTGGAAAGGTCAAATCACAATGGATTTCATCACTAATAACCACCACTCCATGCTTCAAGCACAATTGCCCCACCTTTTCTAAAACGGCTGGTGCCCAAATTTTCCCAATCGGATTATGAGGGTTGCAGAAAATCAGTAACGATGTATTCTCGTGGGCCAGCTTATTCTCCAAGTCAGCAAAATCAATAACATACCGACCAGCTTCATATTGGAGATCACTGGATAAAACTATACGGTGATTATTCACAATTGAATGATAAAAAATATTGTACACTGGTGAAAAAATCAGTACCTGATCACCGACCTTGGTCAACTTACGTACAATAGAAGAAATCGCTGGAACTACACCTGTACAATACATAATCCAGTCTTCTTGAAGCGTAACACCGTGCCGCCGCTTCCACCAATTGGCAATCGCTCGGTTAAACGTCGGCGGTACCGTGTTGTAACCAAATACACCATGGGCTGCTCGCTGATTAATCGCAGCAATTATTGCCGGTGCTGTTTGAAAATCCATGTCTGCCACCCACATCGGCAGTTCATCTTTTGCAATATCCCACTTATACGAATGGGTATCAAAGCGATCAATTGCCTGATCAAAAGTTGCCATAGAAAGCCTCCTTGTTCTCCGTGATTTCAGATCAAGTATAGACCTTAACCTTAACTTTAAGTCAAGGGAAAATAAAAAAGCTGTTTATCATTTTCAGACAAACAACTCATTTAGCAGAAAGCTCTTGGTATTTCTATTTAATGCGCGCCAAAAACAACCCTCTGCCTTTTTAGCAAGACGGTTGTAAAGTGTTGAAACTATGGATACGGATTTCAGCTAGTAAAAATTGCCCACACAGCAACTTACACGCCTAAAAAGAATTTTTCATCGATCAATCGCTATCCCAGCATATTTCTAAGCCGTAACATGTCGAGAAAGTGGTTTACATGAGCAAATGATCCATGTTAGCTGAGCTTCTCCAGCCGATTAACTGCAGGAATTGCTAGGTTTAGGGAAACTTTTGCAAACCTGTTAAGCTTCAGAGCATCGCCTTTGTTCTGTTCTTCATCAGCTTAAAGAAAGCACCCTTTTTGGACGCAGCAAACTACCGATTCTTTTTGCTCCGTTTTTTCTTGCGTGATCCGGTATTTCCCTGCTGGCTTTTCAGACATTCCAGTTGAGAACTGCTTTCCTTAGAAGACGCACGCAAATCTTCGATGTTTAAATTCGTCAAGACCGTTCCCTTTGGCAGTTGCGCGGTGACAAAAGCCCTCAGCTCCTGATCGCTCATCGCTGCTACCGCTTCTTCTGGCAGCAAGATTTCCATCAACCCTTGGTCATGCGCGCTTTTTGGTGGTGTGATCACGGGTCGATTCATAGATGTATGCTGTTTTAAAGTGATTTGTGATTGGCTATTTTTAGGTTTTGCGGCGGCTAAGACTTCACTTAATTGCATCGCTTGGACTGCCGGATTTAAAAGTATGTTAGGCGCTTGCTGGACAGCTGATTTGCCAACAGTCTTTGGTACTTTTATGGCAGATTTAGCTGTGACAACTGGATTCACCACAGTTTTTAGCTTTTGATCAGCTGGGGTCATTGCCGAAGAAGAGGATTGTACTTGATCAATCATCGCTTCAAAGGACTTTTTAGGTACTTGAACCGGATCAATCACAGATTGCGGCGATTTGATTGTTGCTTTATTGGTTTGGACAGTCTCTACTGCTGGTTTAGCTGTAGTAACTGTTTCTTTGATGGTTTTCATTGCGGACTTAACCGGAGCTATCACCCTTTGAGCAGCTTCCCCTATTGAAGATTCCGCAGATTCAAGGGATTTGGTGGCCGTTCTTGACGAAACAAACTGCTTCGTTTGCGTTGCTTTAAGTCCAGCTTTGCCTTTGCTAAAATCAAACAGTGGACGTTCAATGGTTTCAACGAATTTCTCGCTGATAACTTTAGTGAACAGACGAACACCGTCTTTTTCAAATAAATACAAATTTGCCATCGCTTCTAAAGCAGCCCGGATTTCTGCTGCTGGTTTATTGGGATCAGGATTTTTAAAGGTCCAGTTCTGACGACTGCCATCACTATTTTCAAAAGTTGCTACTAAACTTAACATATCTCTTTTCTCTCTTTCACTTAGCTTTATAATTACGGTTTCATTCATCAGAATCTTGCAAAAGTCAAAAATGACATCTGGATCTTTTGGATTCTGATTTTCATGTATCGACGCCTATAGAGTATCGAAACATGAAAAGGCTGTCAATAGGTTATTTTCAAAAAAAGAAGCCACCTGTGAAAAAGAGCGCCAGATTAGTTTTTTGGAGAAGGATATTTTTTTCAAGTTCCGATAGAGTTTAACTCCTTGAAAGACGAAAATACCAAAAATTGTTAAGTACAAGGCTATTTCTCTCATTTAATCTTATACCTAGTATTTTCGCCTTTACCTGTAGGATCACCATACTAATTATACATCGTTATTTTTCCAAGTGTTTCCAATTTGTTTTCAATATTTCAAAAGTATAGTCTATTCCATTTACTTTAGACTATCCTTGAAATTTTTAAATGATTAGTATCAGCATTTTCCCTACTTAAACTCTTCGTTATTATTCTGTTAACTCAACCGAGATTTCCCGTTACACTGCTCCAAAGCCTGTGCTAAGTCAATCAAATCATTCCTATTAAATATTAAGGTAAGGACTGTTTTGAATGCTTTCGCAGTTTCCATATTAACTAACATTACACGAAAAATTTGCTTACCAACAGTAATTACTAAATGGTTTATAGCTGTTCGTTTCTTATTTTCGATTACTTGACTAGTCATCGCTGTTTCGGCACTGAAAGAAAGTTCATCTGGCTACCCCTTTTTTCATACTGTCAACGTTATTTTATTGATTGTTTTCCTACATATTTCTGCATCCGCTGAACAGCAAGATCAATTTATTTACTTGTCTTATCATCTTTCCACTTAGCCTTAAAGTAAAGTTAATAGAAAAAGCTTTTTCGACAGGAGCTTTTCATCCTTAGAAAACCAACCAAAATAGAGGAAGAGGTGCCTTGCGACACTTCCTCCTCTATTCCAGTTTTTGTCGATCCCCCATTGTATAATCAACATCCTTTGCCAGCTGAAAGTTTCCTTCCAGCCCCTTTGTTACATAAACCTGATTGTCCTTGCTAACAAAAATGGCATCCGTATTCTCATCGGTTTCTTTTTCGACATAGTTCAGTCCCGCCTTGATACCTTTGCTATAAACTAAGGTTGACAGAGCATCTCCATCAATCGATTGGTTGGTGATAATCGATACACTGGCTAGGTCATTATCGTAGGGATAGCCGGTAGTGGAATCAAAAATATGGTGATATACTTGATCGTCTACCTCCAGCTTGCGTTCATAAATCCCTGATGTCACAATAGTTTGATCAGTGGTACGAAGGGTTCCAATTGTTACGCCCCGTGCCAAATTAGGGTCCTGAACCCCCACTGACCAAAGTCCATCCTCCTGATTAGGATTCTTCCCCAGCACATAAATATTGCCACCTAAATCCAGGATAGCCGAGGTCACGCCTTCTTGCTTTAAGGTTTTCACCACCTCATCAGTAATATACCCTTTGGCAATTGCTCCTAAATCAATTTGCATACCGGCTTCCTTAAAAAAGATAGTCCGTGCTTCATCTGAAAAGATGACCTTGCGATAATCGACTTTCTTTACAGCAGCATCAATTTCTGACTGCTCTGGCTTGCGGGCATCTTCACGGCCAATACGCCACAATTGGGTAATAGCACCAATCGTATAATTGAAACCTCCCACCGATTCTTCACTATAATCAGCAGCCTTTTTAATCAGTTGATAGACCTCTGAGGAGACCTTGACCGGATGAATTCCAGCCAGCTCATTGATGTGTTCTATTTCTGAGGTATGCTCTTCTGAGTCAGTAGTCAGCTTCTTTTCTAATTGATTAATCCGTCGAAAGGCTGGCTTCAGTGCGCCCTCTTTGCCTTCATCATAAACCCGAATCCGAATATACGTGCCTAGCGAAAAACTTTCCTTTGAATAAGGCTCTTCCCGTAAACCGTCCTGTCGACTGCAGCCAGCTAAAAAAAACATGCATAGCAATAGGCTGAGCAAACTGCTCCTTCTTTTCATTTCCTTCACCTTTTGTTTTCTATTCTCGTTTTACTTATGATACAGTAAAAGTATAACTTACTCTGAGAAGAAAAAGCAGCTTTTTACTTAGAAAAGGAGGCGACAGCCATCAAGCGAAACCATTTTTTTGATAAAAGTTTATGGCGGCCCTGGGATGGCATTATCATCGGACTGCTGCTAGTCGGTTCTTTGCTTCCTTTATTGTTTTTTTCTATTTATCAAAAACAAACCGCAGCCAACAGTCTGGAAGCTGTTCTGCGCATTGATGGTGAAGAGATTCGCCGCTTTAATCTGGTTGTGGATCAAAAGACGTTTACCTATCGATACGAGGACACAGATGGTGATTACAATATCATTGAAATAACCGACCAGAAAATCCGGGTAAGGGAGGCCAGCTGCCGCGATCAAGTCTGTGTCCGCCGCGGATGGATTGAAAAAAAGGGAGACACAATTGTCTGCCTGCCCCATAAACTAGTGATTGAAATTGTCTAGCAGAAAGGAGCTCAGCATGGCAAAAACTAAAAAAACGCTCTTTATTTCATTACTGGTAGCCCAAGGAGTTGTTTTAGGGCTGCTGGAAAATATGCTTCCGTATCCCTTTGCTTTTGCACCGGGAGCTAAGCTGGGATTAGCCAATCTGATCACAGTCATCTCCTTATTCACCATGCGCAACCGAGACAGCTTTTTCTTGGTTTGGCTGCGGCTGCTGCTGACCACCTTGCTGGGGGGAACCGTTTCAACGTTTCTTTACAGTGCCAGCGGAGCCATGCTCAGCTACGCCGGAATGCTAGGAGTGAAAAAGCTAGGGCCTCAACGAGTCAGCATTATTGGGATTAGCGCTGCCGGCGGCTTTTTGCACAATATTGGACAGCTGATTGTTGCGGCTATGATTGCACAATCCTGGTCAGTCATGCTCTACCTGCCAGTCCTCTCGTTTTTAGGTGTTTTATCTGGCATTTTTATTGGTATGGCTGCAAATTACTTGCTGCAGCGGGTTAAAACCTTGCAGGAGTTTCAACTGGCTTATGAACGAAGAAATCTTACTAAATAACATCAAAACATTAGAAAAAAAGAAAGAATCAGTGCTTTAAAGCAGGATTCTTTCTTTTTTTTGGCGCATTCTATATCATTTCCTTTAATCATTGTTTAAGCAAAATACGGTAATTGTTCTATTGTTTTCAAAACATTTGGCCGCTACTATGACAAATACTATTTTTTGAGTGGCCAAATGCTCAAGATTCAGAGGTGCCAATAACTAATGAAGGAGTATTGACCGATGGAACATGCTGTATCCCATAAATTTGATTTATCCGCCAACTTTCTTAAGTATTTGGCAATCGCTGCAATGTTTTTAGATCATTTCGCCAGTGTCTTTATTCCTAGCGACCAACCAATTTGGTTCGTTCTGCGGCTTTTCGGTCGTTTATGTGCGCCGATTATGTGTTACTTCGTGGCTGAAGGTGAGTTTTTTACCTCGAATCGAAAAAAATATTTACAACGCTTAGTCCTTTTTGCTTTGCTGGCACATTTTCCCTATGTCATTTATTTTAATCTACCGCTGTTTGGCGCCACTAGCGTCCTATGGGGACTAGCGCTTGGATTAATGGCCTTAATTTTCGTCAAACACTCCCCTGCTAATCTCGGGATAAAGATTGCTTTTGTAGGATTATGCTGCTTGCTAGCTATTTGGGCAGATTGGAATTTCGTTTCTGTACTTTGGATTCTTGGTTTTGGACTATTTCGCGGCCGCTTCAAAAAACAAATGCTTAGTTTTCTGCTGATAGGACTCGTCTTTCATTTATATCCACTGTTGCGGGATTACGGAACAGCTGATTTATATCAAATCGGAATCGTGCTGGCTATTCCGGTGTTGGCCTTGTATCATGGAAGAAAAGGACGCGGCGGCAAATGGATGAAATGGGGCTTTTACTTATTTTACCCAGGACATTTACTCCTGCTTGAGCTGCTAAAAATAATGATCAGATAGGAGGCAACATGAAATCAATTGCATTACTAGTTACTACTGGCGTTCTATTATTGACAATGGCCGGTTGTCAGCAAAACAACGAAACTTCTGAATCCGGTAGTAGTCCAACAACTGAAACAGCTGTTCCCTCTAAAGAGTCATCTTCGATTAGTCAGGAGACTGCTTCCTCCTCTGCTTCAACCGAGGAAACTCCAGAGCTTACGGGTGAAGTTTACCAGGGACAATACGAATTGCCACTGCAGGGGGCAACTGGTTATGTCTCTATCACCCTGCCGTTGAGAGAAGCCAATACTATTCAAGGCACTGAGCTGAGACGTTTAGAGCCAGGAACTGGTTTTACCATTTTAAAGGAAGATAACGGCTGGCTGCAGGTAAAAGTTGAGGGCCAAACGGGGTGGCTGGATAGTAATTATTGTATGGTGAATTTGCCGGATTTGATTCCTTCGATCCAATACAATATCACGAATAATACTAAGTCATTATTCACTTCCTCTGGACACACTATCCCTAATGTTACTGGACAGATGTTGTATGAAAGCCGAGATTTAAATGACCGGTTGGGTAAGGAAGAATACATTGTACCCGTCTTATACAATATGGCTGGAAAAATTATGCAAGCTCAAACAGCGGCCTTGTCGGAGGGCAACACCTTAGTCATTTATGAAGGTTTCCGCCCATTACCGGTACAATTAAATGTTGCCAATCAGCTGATGCAACTGGCTCAAGCGACACCAGAAGTCATGGCAGGCATCGCTTCACAGCCCTGGCAAATTGATTGGTTCATTTCTACTAAAGTTTCTAACCACCAAGTAGGCTATGCAATTGATGTAACGGTTGCCAAAATTGACACGTCCAAGCAGAAAAAAGTTGGCAAGTATTTAATCACGGAGGTAGAAACCTCCACTGAGTATCCGATGCACACAGCTATGCACGAATTGAGTGCGCAATCAGCGATTTACACTCAGCCAGTGGCCTCCAATGATCGTACCGCATGGCAAAGTGCCGTTGTAAATCCTAATAACAGCGGCAATGTTGCCTTACTCCAGCACTACCTAATCACTATCGGCGGATTAACGCCATTGGCTTCGGAATGGTGGCATTTCAACGATCTTGATGCCTTAGATGCTTTACAAAATCAAAAAGGAAACGGCGATTTTGTATTATCTTCTACCTACAGCGAAATACCAGAATAATCATTACAGGGAGATAAACCAGTTGGCTTATCTCCCTGTTTCTGTTGCATTAGACTACCTGTAATTCTTTTGCCGCCTTGGTCTCCGCCAGCAAAATACAATCAATCAGCTCCATCACCCTGTGTACCTCATGATTTTTCACAATCGGCTCTGCTTGATGACGAACTACTTCATAAAAATTACGATAGAAGGACACATATTCAGCTTTAGGCTTTGTAAACGGTAGCTTAACAGTTGAATCCTCAGAAGGTGGTGCCATGGTCTTCGTTAACCCGACACCAGCTTGGATCGGCTGCGGTGCGGACAAGTTCTCATTTTTTGAAGCAACGACCATTTCGCCAGACAAATCCCAATCCTCAATTTTGGCCGTGCCTTCAGTTCCTTTCACATACCAACGCGGTAATTTCGTGTAGTTAGTAGTGCCTACCTCCACTACAGCCCGTAACCCATTTTCAAAAGTAAGGACACAGCTAAAGCCATCATCCACTTCATCACCTAAAATATAGCTCAAATCAGCGGATACTTTTTGGATTGGATGATCTACTAAAAATAATAATTGGTCAAAAAGATGAACCCCCCAGTCCAACACCATTCCACCGCCATGAGCCTTCAAGTGACGCCAATCACCAGGAATTCCATTGGCCCCCTGTACCCGCGATTCAATTTGAAAGATGTCACCCATTTTCCGATTTTTGTACAGTTCACGAATAATGAGAAAATCCGGGTCCCAGCGACGATTTTGATGCACCATAAAGATGCAATCGGTCTCTTGAGCAACCGCCAGTATTTCATCAAATTCTTCTGTTGTCAACGTCACCGGTTTTTCACAAACCACATGTTTCCCAGCTTGTAAAGCCTGAATTGCTAATTCTTTGTGCACATCGTTAGGAGTGGCAATTAGTACCGCTTCAACTTGCCTATCTAATAATACCGCTTCATAACTAGGATAAAGTATATGTCCATTTTCTGCGGAAACAGCTTGGCGTTCCTCAGACACATCATAGGTTCCGATCACTTGAACGCGTTCTTGATCTTTTGGCATGATAGTATGCACATGATAGCTGCCCATACCGCCATACCCGATAACCGCAAAATTGATTGGTTTCATTTATTTCCTCCTTATGCCCACCACATATCGGCCGGCTGATCCTTGATTATAATGCTTTTTAAGTTTGTAACTGCTCGCGTTAGACCTTCGTCGATCGACATAATTGGGTCTTCATGCTCGATACTTAATACATAATCGTAGCCATACAAACGCAATGCCGAAATAATATCTGACCAAACCTTCAAGTCGTGGCCACAGCCAACGGTCCGGAAAGTCCATGCTCTAGTTTGTACATTGTTATATGGCTGCATATCTGTTAAACCGTACATATTGATATTGTCTTGATCCAAGTAGGTATCTTTGGCATGGAAATGATGGATGGCGCCTTCTTTACCCAGAATTTTGACCGCGGCTACTGGATCAATCCCCTGCCACCACAAGTGACTTGGATCTAAATTACAACCGATTGCTTTTCCCGTTGCTTCCCGCAGCTTCAACATCGTATAAGGCGTATGACATAAGAAACCACCATGCAATTCGATCCCTATTTTTACACCTGCAGCTTCAGCAATCGTATTGATTTCTTGCCAGTAAGGAATTAGCTTTTGTTCCCATTGATAATTATAATTGTCATCATAAGCAGTCGGCCACGGCAATACCGGCCAGTTTACCTGCGTGTCAGATGGATTGCCGCCGGAAACACCTGAGAAACCATTGACTACAGAAACATTCATTAAGCTTGCTAGCTTAATCGTTTTCTGTAACAGTTCATCGGCCTCCTGAGCAGTTTCTTTAACCGGTGATATCGGATTATGGTGACAGCTCAAAGCAGAAATACTCAATCCTTTATCAGCTAATTTTGCCAAATATTCCTGACGCGCTTCCTTGCTGTTTAACAGCTTGTCAATATCCAAATGAGCATTTCCTGGCGATCCGCCTGTTCCAATCTCAACAGTCTGTAAACCTTGTTTTGCTACCGCATCAATCATTTCCTCAAAGCTTAAATTGTTAAATAGTGGGGTAAATACACCTAATTTCATCGCTTGTTCCTCCTATAAAAAGACTGGCTGACCAGTGGTTGATGATTCGTAAATGGCCTCTAATATTTCTGTTACGACTAGCGCCTGCTTCGGCTTCACTACCGGCTCTTGATCTTCTAAAATTGCAGTAATCCAAGACTGAGCCTCTGTCAACGCCGGGTCGTCTCCTTCACCATCGTAAAAATCCACGCCGCCTGTTTCTAATTCGATTTTCTTTTCAAACAATAAACTGTGATCTTCACCATTTAAGGTCAATCCGGCATTCATATCTGCTCCACCTTTAGTTCCACAAAGTGTCGTCTTAGCTTCCTTTACATCTAAGCTGTTTAAAGCCCAGCTAGATTCTAAGAAGATACTGGCTCCATTCTCCATCACAATAAAACCAAAAGCTGAATCCTCCACCTTGAACTTTTCTGGGTTCCATGATCCCCAGGCATTAGCCGCATTCTCCGTATCAGCTAGCTTATGGTACGCTTTACCGACTACATATTTTGGCTGATAATTATTCATCATCCACAAAGTCAAATCCAAGGCATGTGTACCAATATCAATTAGCGGCCCACCGCCCTGCGCTTCTTCATCAAGGAAAACACCCCATGTAGGAACTGCTCGACGACGAATCGCATGCGCTTTACCAAAATAGATATCTCCTAATGCGCCTTCTTGACAAACCTCTTGCAAATATCGTGAATCTGTCCGGAAACGGTTTTGGTAGCCAATAGTCAATTTTTTGCCGGTTCTTTCGGCTGCTTCGATCATCTGCTTCGCCTCAGCCGAGGTTTTTGCCATGGGTTTCTCGCACATTACATGACAATCTGCCTCTAAAGCGGCAATCGTTAATTCTGCATGAGAAGAGTTAGGGGTGCATACATGTACTACATCCAATGACATTTCTGCCAGCATTTCCTTGTAATTAGTAAATACCTTAGCATCCTCGGTTCCAAAGATTACCTGTGCATTAACTGCACGTTCCAAAATAACATCGCAGAAAGCTACTAACTCGACTTCCTTAATCTGCTCTAAAGCCGGAAGATGCTTCCCTTTAGCAATTCCGCCACACCCAATAATTCCAATTTTTAGCTTCATAAGTCCCTCCATACTCTTTATTTATCTATAGTATAGTGAAACTATCCCAGGATTTCTTCCTTTATTCCTAACCAAAAGTTCCCGAATTTTGCGCTTTTTTACCTGATACTAAAAGCTTAATATTCTCCAAAAAAAAATTAAGATAACAAAAAACCAGCATCTTTCGTAAGACACTGGAATAAAACTACTGATTTATTTGTTTCTGGAATTGCTTTGGAATAATATACGAAACAAATTGACCACCCTCTGCTCGAAACGAGGTCAAAAAGATCCAGAGAATCGGGAAGACCCAGATCGCTGCCAAAAAAATCAGCGCTGCATAAATCACTATCTTTGAGCTTTTGCGATTTTTTTCCATTTATAACGCCCCTTCTTTTTTGTATGATCCTGACCGAGTATACGCAAATAGTGAAAAGACTGCACTAAGCACAAACGTGATAATTCCGATAACAGAAGCAATGTTGTAGTCCGCCACCTCAACTGTCAGCTTGTATAACCAAGTAACCAATAAATCAGTTTCTCCAGCATTATAGAAATCACTGTTTAATGGACCGCCACCTGTCAGCAGATAAATCACATTGAAATTATTAATGTTGCCGATAAACTGTTGAATTAGACTTGGTGCCATAACAAATAAAATTTGCGGAAAGGTTATATAACGAAAAACCTGAAGTTTATTTGCCCCATCCATGCGAGCTGCCTCAATTTGATCCTCTGGCAAATTCATGATGATACCAGTAGTTACAAGCATGGATACCGGAATACCAATCCACATATTTACTACAATGACTGAGATTTTTGCCATTAATCCGTTAGTTAGAAAAGGAATCGGAGCATTAATCAACTGAAGCTCTTGTAAAAAAGCGTTAATCGGACCTGAAGCATGCAGCATATTCTGCATGATCAATAGCGAAATAAACTGTGGCACTGCCATTGTTAGCACAAACAGGGTTCGAAAAACTTTTTTCCCTTTAATTCCTTTTGAATTTATCAGCAAAGCCAACAGCACTCCAAAAAAGAAACTAGTTGCTGTGGCGCACAAGGCCCAAATTAATGTCCATCCCAGAAGTGGGAAGAACGTCCCAGAAATACGACCACTTAGGACATTACCAAAATTTGCTAAGCCAACCCAGTCAAATAAGCTTTTGGGCGGCAAATGATTGTGATCATAGCTGGTGAAAGCTAACGAAATCATATACATCAATGGCAATACGGTAAAAACAATTACGCCTACCATTGGGATAGACATTAATGTAAGATGGAAACGTTCATCCAGCAACGAACGAACATCCTGCATAAATGTAGGAATTGCTAAATCATGACTTCTTAAGTAGTAAAGCTGTTTCGTACTTTTCAAATTGGTTTTATACAGTAGGATAAAAATGATAAGTGCAATAATAGTAGCAATTCCATAAATCAACAGCAGCATTGAATTGTCACCAGTCACTTGTACATTGATACCAAGCGTTTCATCAAATACCCAGCCTTGCTGATTTGTCCCCAAAGTAACCAAGCCGCGAAGATTATTAATCCCCCTCATAAAAAACCAGACCAGAAAGCCGATCTCACTAATTAAAAACAGCAATCCTTTAATAATTTGTTTATTAGCAAGATTTCCAGCCCCCATAACCACAAAGGCAGCCTTCTCTCCCAGATTGCCATTAGAAAGAATTTGCTTATAAGAGGTTTGCTGCACTCCTTTATTTTCTTCCATTTTTCCACCTCGTTTTAATGATCGCAGGATACCCACAAAAGCATCCTGCGAAGTGCTTAATCTTTAGTTGCTGATGTGTCATCGACTAATTGTGTCAATTTCTTTTCCATTTGATCCTCGGGAATTTTACCTTTGTAGCTGTCACTTATAACTGATAAAGCACCTGGCCAAAAGCTGACCATTTCAGGAATTTTAGGCATCAATTCAGTAAATCCTGGTTGAGCCATTTTTACAACCGTACTTGCTAAAGGATCATTGGCAACTTTTTCAGACTGCTGCAATTCTTTATTGGAAGGAATTGTATTCATTTTTTCGAAGGCTTGCTCCTGTGCAGCTTTACTGGATAGATAACTTGCCAACTCCATTGCTTCTAGTGGATGCTTCGTATTCGCATTCACACTATAAAGTTTCACTCCCAAGAAAGCCTTCATCTGGACCGTTCCATCTCCGAAATCATTTGTTGGATAAGGTGCAATTCCCATGTTATCCCCTAAAATTTCTTCGATATTTTCACGTCCCCATGGCCCACTCACTAAAGCAGCAATTGAGCCGTTTTCCAGTTGACTCATCAAGTCCGCATTAGCTTGAACAACATTCGGATTTTTGCCTTGAGCAGCAATCCATTTTAAGGTGTTTACACCTTTCGCATCATTGAAAGTGGTTCCCGAAGCATCTTCTCCGTCTTCACCGTACAATTTCGAACCGTTTGATACAAAAAATGGAACTGCGAAGTAATCCGCACCCGCCTCTTCAAAATTTAATCCAATTTTTTCTTTAGCGACAATTCCTTCATAGGTTTTAACATCTTCTTCGGTTAATTTAGATTTATCGTAATAAAGCATCATGCTCTCTACACCGTAAGGATAGCCATATAATTTATCTTGGTAAGTGGCACCATTGACAGCTTGTTCGGTATTGTTTTCTTTTACCTCTTCTGCGTATTTCGTATTCTCATAGACAACTCCAGCTTCTACTAACTGTCCAAGCTGATCGTGAGGCATGCTGAAAACATCTGCAGCTGCATCTGGATCTTTTTTGACAAACTCCTGAGCTTTTCCAGTATCAGATTCTACTACTTCAATGGGATAATCAATCCCGTTACTTTCTCTATATTCTTTTACAACATCCTTATAAAAGTCACCCGTACCAGGATCAACCCAAACCTTCAAGTTCACATCGCCAGAATCTGTTTGGCTGCTAGAGCTGTCATTTCCTCCACCGCAACCTGCCAACAGTAACGCAGCAAAAACTGTAACAATACTTAAACCTACTTTTTTCTTCATGGCTATTCTCCTTTGATTTTGATAAAACATGAAAACGATACCTCAACTTTTAACACTAAATATCAGAAGGCGTTTTCTTTATAAATCGAGTATATGTCAATCGTTTTCATATGTCAATCGTTTTCATAATATTTTTTTGTTGCTATATAAGCATTTTAGTCTATAATGAGGTTAAGAATCCATAAAAAATAAGGAGTACATTAGATGGCAAGTATCGAAGATGTAGCTAAAAAAGCCAGAGTTTCAGTTACTACTGTTTCCCGGGCTCTCAACGATCATCCCTATGTGTCAGAAAAAACTAAAAAGAAAATTTACAAGGCTATGGAAGAGTTAAACTACTATCCAAATAACGTTGCTCAACAGTTAAGAGGAAAAGGTTCTAAAATGATTGGTGTGATTATCTCCTACATCACGAATCCTTTTTTTGCTTATCTGGTCGATGCGATCGAAACAACTGCTTTAGAGTTAGGCTATCATTTAGTGGTCATGCAAACTCGAGGCAATCCTGCCATGGAAAAGTTCTATATCGAAATGGTCCAAAAAAAGCAGTTAGATGGCATAATTATGACTAATCTAGAAACTGCTACTAAAGAGGTAACTGCTTTAATTGAAGAAGGGAAAATTGTCCTGTGCAATCGTTACATCGGCGACGAAAAATTACCCGTTATTCACATTGATGAAGCAGAAGCAAGCTACAAAGGAACGGATTATTTAATTAAACAAGGTCACAGTAAAATTGCTTTTTGTACTGGTAATGTGATGAACCCACATGATCATCGCTTCAAAGGATATCTGCAAGCATTGCGAGACAACAACGTAACATTTGATGAAAGCTGGTTCTTCGATGATATTTTAGGCATTGAAGGCGGAAAAAAATTTCTGAGATGGCTGGTGGAACACCCAAAAGCCAAAATAACTGCTGTTTTCTCTAACGGAGATGAAGTTGCAGCTGGAATTATTAGCGAGGCTCGAAAATATCAAGTTAAGGTTCCTGAAGATTTAGCAGTTTTAGGATTTGACGATCAACCAATGGCACTGTTGACTTCACCAGAAATCACTACCATTCGCCAGCCTATTAAAAAAATGGGGGAATACACAACTAAGCTTTTAATCGCTAAGATAGAAAAAAGAGTGCTGTCTTCTGTTGAAAAACCTGAATTGAAAACTGAACTGATTATTCGTGAATCTGTTTAGTGATAATCGCAACAATAAATTAACTATTGTTGCGCTTATTTACGTGCGCTTAATCACGTACTAATGTTTTTATCAAATAAGGTTCAAATTTCAGCTGTAAAAGTGTTTGTTTTTTCTAATAAAAATGAATTTATAGCTTTCTATTCTCATTAGAAACCGATTCTTTCTCAACCTATACAGAAATTTCCGGTATTACCTATTTGCTCTCAATAGAAAAAATAAGGCTTGAAAAGCGATCACAAAGCAGGTTTTCTCCACCCTTTTTCGAAGAAATCAAAAAAAATCAGATTTTTTGATAATTATTCTTAATTAGGACTGAGTTTTCTGGTATAATCTTCTTGAGAACGGTCACATTTATCCACTGATTTGAAAGAAGGAAGGTTGATAAGAGTTCATCGTGCTCAGAAAAAAGGTATTACGCAGTTTTAAACAGCTGCATTTGTTTCTTATCACTACTATTGTGAAGAAACGAGCAAAAATTTTATCTATTATTTGAAGGAGAGGTTTTTTGATGTCTAAAACAGTAATTATTGGAGCTAACCATGCAGGAATCGCTGCAGCAAACACATTGTTGGATACCTACAAAGATCAAGAAGTTGTAATGATCGATCGCAACACTAACTTAAGCTACCTAGGTTGTGGAACCGCACTTTGGGTAGGGCGTCAAATCGATTCTTACGAAGGGTTATTCTACACTAAGAAAGAGGATTTCGAAGCAAAAGGTGCTAAGATTTCCATGGAAACAACCGTTGACCACATTGATTTTGCTAAAAAAGAAGTTCACGCTGTAAAAAAAGATGGCGAAAGCTATGTTGAATCTTACGACAAACTAATTCTTGCTACTGGTTCTGTTCCAATTTCACCAAACGTACCAGGTCGTGACTTGAACAATATTCACTTCCTGAAACGATTCCAAGATGGACAAGCTGTAGACGAAATTCTTTCTAAAGATGAGATTGAAACAGTTGCCGTAATTGGCGCTGGCTACATTGGTGTAGAAATTGCTGAAGCTGCAAAACGTCGCGGTAAAAACGTACTATTATTCGATGCTGCTGGACGTTCCCTGCCAAACTACTACGATAAATGGTTTACTGATGATATGGATAAAGTATTGGCTGATCACGGGATTGAATTACACTTTAATGAGCTTGCTCGTGAATATAAAGGTACAGATAAGGTTGAAGCGATTGTCACTGACAAAGGTGAATACCCAGTTGACTTAGTAATCAACGCTATCGGATTCCTGCCAAACAACGAACTTGGTAAAGACCATTTGGAATTATTTGCCAATGGCGCTTATTTAGTTGATCTTCATCAAAAAACTAGCGATGATTCTGTTTACGCTGTGGGTGATTGTGCAACTATTTACTCTAATGCATTAAAGAAAACAACGTATATTGCTTTAGCAACGAATGCTGTTCGTTCTGGAATTGTAGCAGCTCACAATATCGGTGGCACTCCTTTAGAATCTACTGGTGTTCAAGGTTCAAACGGTATTTCAATCTTTGGCTACAACATGGTTTCAACTGGGGTCTCAGTGGAAGCTGCTGAGAAAAATGGCATGAAGGTGAAATATACTGATTTCCAAGATTCTCAAAAACCTGGTTTCATGAAAGAAAATGACGACGTTAAGATTCGAATTGTTTATGAAGAGGACTCTCGTCGTGTAGTTGGTGCGCAATTAGCCTCTACTACTGCTGAAATTGCTATGGGTATCCATATGTTCTCATTGGCAATTGAAGAAGGCGTAACGATTGATAAGATGAAATTACTAGATATTTTCTTCCTGCCTCACTTCAATCAACCTTACAACTACATTACTATGGCAGCATTAAGCGCTGAATAATTAGTAAAGTAAACAAAAGAGCGATCTGTTCAAAAACGAACGGACCGCTCTTTTTTATTATTTTAACCTATCATAACCCTTTATCGATCGCTAATTGGCGTATAATCTAATTCTGATGAAACTTCCATATAAGCTGGACGAATAATTTTTTGGGCATTTACCAGCTCCTCGATTCGGTGAGCAGACCACCCGACAATTCTGGCAATCGCAAACATCGGTGTATAGAGTTCTTGTGGTAAATCTAACATGTGGTACACAAATCCACTGAAGAAATCGATATTAGCACTAACACCTTTATAAACCTTACGTCGTTTAGAGATAACCTCTGGAGCAATACGCTCTACCCTGCGATAAAGATTGAAATCTGCCTCGGCACAAGCTCCTTTTTCACTTGCTAGCTTCTCAACGTAACGCTTGAATACCTCTGCTCGAGGATCAGATTCGGCATAAATTGCATGTCCCATACCATAAATCAATCCCTGTTTGTCGAATACTTCCTTACTTAAAATCTTTTCTAAGTAAGCTGCAATTTCCTCATCATCCTCTGGATCTTTAAGGTTATTCTTCAAATCATCCATCATTTGCGTTACTTTAATATTCGCCCCACCATGTTTAGGCCCTTTTAATGAACCTAAAGCAGCTGCAATGGTTGAATATGTATCCGTTCCACTTGAGGTGACCACTCGTGTCGTAAAGGTTGAATTGTTACCGCCACCGTGTTCCATATGTAGAACAAGCGCCATATCTAAAGTCTGCGCTTCTTGGAAGGTATACTTCTTATCTGGACGAAGCATTGTTAAAATAGCTTCAGCTGTACTCAACGAAGCATCTGGGCGGTGAATGTACATACTTTCCCCTTTTGCATAGTGATTGTATGCATGATACGAGTACACTGCAATCATCGGGAATATACTGATCAAGGACAAGCTTTGGTCCAAAACATTTTCGATACTGATATCATCGGTTTTTTTGTCATAACATCCCAATGTAAGAATACTGCGGGACATCATATTCATAATATTGTGAGACGGAGCTTTCATAATAACATCCCGAACAAAGTTTGTTGGGAGTGTTCGTCTTTTAGCGATTGTCTCAGTAAAGTCATCTAATTGTTTCTTAGTTGGCAGTTCGCCAAATAATAACAAGTAACTAACTTCCTCAAACCCTAAACGTGCTTCAGAAACAAAACCCTTCACCAAGTCATTCACGTCAATTCCGCGATAGCGTAGTTCTCCACGATTAGAAATTACTTCATCACCGACCATTTTTTGTGGATGTATCGTGGATATATTGGTCAAACCAGCCAATACTCCCTTGCCATCTAAGTCACGCAATCCCTTTTTCACATTATGTTTCGTGAATAAGGAAGCATCTAAATAATCCTTTTGGCGGCATACCTCCGCCATTAATTCTAAATCTAACATGTTGATGTCCTCCTAACTTCCCGTTTTCTGTGTTTTGCATTCAAGAAACATTATAACACCATTATTTTAAAATGAAATAGTTTTAATAAAGACATTTACTTTCTTTTTCTTTCTTCGTATAATATACCAACAGACATGTATCAATAACAGAAGGGAAGGATTATCAATATGAATTGGACAAAGCAACTAACCATTAACAACGAACAATACACCTATCTTGATCTTTTATCGGTCGCTTCCTCCTATAATAAGGAGCTGGCAAGTTACCCCTTCAGCATTCGCGTTTTGCTGGAGAGTTTAGCTCGGCACAAGGAACAAGAGGCACTGGAAGAACTGATTGAGTATGATGCACAAAATCCTGAGGGGGTTATTCCTTTCCGACCGTCACGAGTTATACTCCAGGATTTCACTGGTGTTCCAGCAGTTGTTGACTTGGCCGCTATGCGTGACGCTGTGGTGAAACTGGGCGGAAAAGCTGAGTATATCAATCCTGAGATTCCGGTAACTTTAGTTGTCGATCATTCCGTACAGGTAGACTGTGCCGGAACGCAAGACAGCCTTGCTTACAACACGGAGAAAGAATTCGAACGAAACCATGAACGCTACCAGTTTTTGAAATGGGCACAACAGGCCTTTGATAACTTTGATGTTGTTCCTCCTGAAACTGGAATTATTCATCAAGTCAATTTGGAATTTCTGTCAGACGTCATCTTAAAACAAACAAAAGATGAACAAAACTGGTTATTCCCTGATTCATTAGAAGGAACCGATTCGCATACAACCATGATTAACGGACTGGGTGTTTTAGGCTGGGGTGTCGGCGGTATTGAAGCCGAAGCAGCCATCTTAGGCGAAGCATCTTTCTTCCCAACACCAGAAGTTATCGGAGTTGAATTAACAGGTACTTTATCACCAACAGCTACTGCGACTGATTTGGCTTTACATTTAACACAGCTGTTACGGAACGAAAAAGTTGTTGGTAAATTTGTTGAATACTTCGGTGAAGGCTATCAAAAACTAAGTCTATCTGACCGGGCAACAATTGCTAATATGGCGCCAGAATATGGTGCGACTTGCGGCTACTGCCCTATTGATCAAGAAACCTTGAATTATTTGCGAATGACTGGACGTACACCAGAACAAATTAAACTAGTAGAAGTTTATGCTAAAGAGAATCACCTATTTTATGATGGACAAGAGACACCTAATTATACACGAGTGATTCAGCTGGACTTAAGTGAAATCAACTCTTCATTAGCAGGACCAAAACGACCACAAGACCGGATTCCATTAGATCAAGTTGCAGATAACTTTAGTGCTTCATTGACCAACCCAAGCGGTCCTCAAGGCTTCGGTTTACCTGAAGAAGAGATCAACAAAAAAGTTCCAGTAGCTAATAAAGACACTGAAATACAAACCGGTGATTTAGCTTTGGCTGCTATTACCAGTTGTACAAACACCAGTAACCCTAATGTAATGGTTGCAGCCGGCTTATTAGCTAAAAAAGCTGTCGAAAAAGGCTTAAAAGTACCTGAAACAATCAAAACTTCCTTAGCGCCTGGCTCAAAAATCGTAACCGCTTATCTAGAAAAGGGACAATTATTGGAACCACTAGCTGAATTAGGCTTTGATATTGTCGGATACGGCTGTACTACCTGTATAGGAAACTCGGGTCCACTTTCTGATGAAGTGGAACAAACCTTGAAAGAAAATGATTTAGTTGTCTCAGCTGTTCTTTCTGGAAACCGTAACTTCGAAGGTCGAATTCATCCGCTGATTAAAGCGAATTATCTGGCTTCACCGCCATTGGTGATAGCATACGCTTTAGCAGGTACAGTAACCAAAGATTTGACCTCTGAACCAATTGCTGAAACGGAAGCTGGTCCAGTTTACTTGGAAGACCTATGGCCAAGCAAAGAAGAGATTGACGCCTACATTGATGCTCACTTAGATCCTGAAGATTATCAGTCTGCTTACGAAGACGTTTATCAATCCAACGAACGTTGGAATCAAATTAAAACTTCTGAAGGGGCAACTTACGAATGGGATGAAGCTTCGACGTACATTGCAAATCCGCCATTCTTTGATACACTAGGCAAAACCTTAGATACCCCTCCATCACTGACTGGACTAAAGGTTTTAGCAAAATTTGGTGATTCAGTTACGACTGACCACATCTCTCCTGCTGGAAATATTTCCCTTAATTCTCCAGCTGGGCAATACTTGAAAGAACGTGGCTTAGCTTACAAAGACTATAATTCCTTTGGCTCACGCCGTGGAAATCACGAAGTTATGATGCGGGGAACCTTTGGCAACATTCGGATTCAAAACCAATTAACACCAGATGTGACTGGCGGATACACTCGTTCAGCCTTAACTGGTGAAGAAATGAGTATTTATGATGCAGCTATGAGTTACCAAAAAAATGGTATCAGCACAGTTATTTTAACTGGAAAAGACTACGGTATGGGATCATCTCGTGACTGGGCAGCCAAAGGAACCTCTCTACTTGGCGTTAAAGCTGTTATCGCTGAAAGTTATGAAAGAATCCACCGCAGCAATCTAGTAATGATGGGCATTGTACCTCTAGAATATCTTGATGGTGAAACGGCGGAAACATTAGGTTTAGATGGCACAGAAACCTTTACCATTGATATGCCAGAGGAACCAGTTATCAACCAATTAGTAACGGTAACTGCTGAAAAGGATTCGCCAATTACCTTCCAGGCGAAATTACGCTTTGATTCACAGGCAGATGTAGATTATTGGAAAAACCAAGGCATTTTGCCATTGGTTATCCGCAAAAAAATGAGCGAGGAGACAAACTAAATGACAAATACCCCAATTGTACCTTACATTGAAGGTGACGGCATTGGACCAGAAATTTGGGCAGCAACGCAAACTGTTGTTGATGCTTCTTTAAAACTTTGCTATGGCAACGACAAAAAAATTCAATGGCTAGAAGTATTAGCCGGTGAGAAAGCGTTCAACCAGACTGGTGAGTGGCTGCCTGATGCAACGGTTGCGGCGATCCAAGAGCACAAATTAGCTATTAAGGGTCCATTAACGACTCCTATTGGCGGCGGTATTCGCTCGCTAAACGTAGCATTGAGACAAACGCTGGATTTATACGCTTGTGTCCGCCCTGTTCGCTACTTTAAAGGTGTTCCTTCTCCTTTGAAAGAACCTGAAAAGACCGACATGACTATCTTTCGCGAAAATACTGAAGATGTTTATGCAGGTATTGAATTTGCGGCTGACTCCGACGAAGCGAAAAAGTTATTGGATTTTCTAAGAGATACTTTGTCTGTCAACAAAATCCGCTTTCCTGAAACCAGTGCATTAGGTATTAAGCCGATTTCAAAAGAAGGCAGTGAACGCCTCGTTCGTTCTGCGATGGATTATGCATTGCAGCATCAATTAACCAGGCTGACTTTGGTACACAAAGGTAACATAATGAAATTTACTGAAGGCGGATTTAAAGCCTGGGGATATGATCTGCTGGAAAAAGATTATCCACAAGCCTTTACTATGAATCAATATAAGAAAATTGCGGCTGAAGATGGTGCACAAGCCGCTGATCAGGCAATGGCTGCAGCCAAAGAAGCGAAAAAAGTAATTGTTGACGATGTGATTGCTGATAATTTATTGCAGCAAATTCTGTTATATCCAGAGAAATTCCAAGTAATTGCTACAACGAATTTAAATGGAGATTACATCTCAGATGCCCTGGCTGCCCAAGTTGGTGGAATCGGGATTTCACCAGGAGCAAACATCAATTACCAATCTGGTCATGCAATCTTTGAAGCCACTCATGGTACGGCCCCAGATATTGCTGGCAAAGGCTATGCTAACCCTTGCTCACTATTATTGTCGGCAACCATGCTGTTGGATCATTTAGGCTGGTATGAGGCTAGTCAGAAAATTACTGGCGCCATTGAAGCCGCAATCGAACAAAAAATTGTTACGAAAGATTTTGCTCAAGCACTGGATATTCCAGAGGTTTCAACTAGTGATTTTGCCCAAGATTTAATTAAACTAATGAATTAAACCAAAAGACTCTTTAGGCAACGTGTGGTGTGCCTAAAGAGTCTTTTTCAGTGGGAACTTTTCGGGATTTGCTGCATGCTTTTGGCTCCAATCATACCAGCCGCCATCAAATAAACGAACTTTCTGCCAGCCAAGCTCTTTGGCAATAAAAAAGGCCACTGAGGCTCGCCAACCAGTTCCACAATAAAAAACCACTTCTTTTCCATCAGTAATTCCGTTAGTTTTCCAGGCTTGTTCAATTTCAGCTAAAGGCTTGATTTTTTGTTCCAATGTCAATAAGTCCGCCACGTCATCCTTTCCGCAGCTAGCCTTGGCCCAAACTGCTCCAAAAGGCTCTCCAGCCTGTGGAATATACATATAATTGCTGGTTGTTCCTTGATATTCTTCCAAACTTCGTACGCTGGCTAAAACAAGTTCAGGATTATTTTGTTTAGCTGACAGCAAATCCTCAGATGTTGAAATCAATATTGCTGACCTTCCAGGAACATGTCTACCAAAGGAACTCACTTTTTCGGCAGATGACCAAGTTTTCTCTAAGGGATAGTCTAAAGCCCGCCACGAAGTTAGCCCATCCTCTAAGATTTTTATTTCTGAAATCCCTAACCAATAAGCAACAAAAGCTGCTCGACAAGCTGCACTTAAACTAACTGAATAAATTAATAGTTTACTATCCTTGCTAATTCCTTTCGCCATAAACGCTTGTTTGCAAGTCTCGGGTGAAAATATATTCCAGCTATTTTCTTCCGATTCAATTTCATTGGTATTTAAAAATTGAGCCCTAGGTAAATGATCAACCTGTTCCTTTTTAGGTTGATTGCCAACCTCCAGTATGTTGTATCCCTGATTAAGCAGCTGATAAGCGCCCGGTGCATCAATAAAAAAACTATTTGCTGATTTCGTCATAAAAGCCTCCTTTATCGATCATACCCGCCTTTTCTTTTTGAAGCAACTTGCCGAATCCATCAATTTTTTTTACAATAGACTAGGAGGGGAAAACATGAACTATTATGATTCAATTAGTGATTTGCTATTAGATTTAAGAGGCGACTTAGAGGAAATTGGCAATGAAAGTATTTGGGTTTATTACGATGAAAAAGGAACGGTTACTGACTATCGTTACAAAACTACCCCAGATGAAGCTAAACCAAAAGAGCGGGAAAATCAAATAATCAAAGAAAAACCTGCATTAGATCTCTTAAAAGAATTGTCGATCTAAAAAAAACGAGTGTTTCTGCTTGATAATCCAGAGCAGAAATACTCGTTTTACATTATTTATTTAACTGAAAAAGCACTTAGAGGAAACAATTCCTGCTACTTCGTTGTATTTAATCAAGACTTTGCCGTCGACTTCGTCAATCTTATCCGCATCTAATCCATAGAATCGCTCCACATTCACGATACAGCCTTCATCGGTCTTTTGTAAAACCTCACCTATAATCGGCCGAGCAAAATCTTCCTTACGGCACTCATAATTTTCTCCAACAATAATCGCTTCTTTATTCATTTAATCACCTCAATGGACGTATTTACTACACATTAATAGTACCATTAATCGGATTAAAAGACTACATTAATCCTCTTTTTTCTTGAATAAGCAATTATACCTGAACATTAATCAACGTTTTGCAGCAATAATGCAACATATTGTTCCAAATAGAATTGGTCAATCTGATCATACATACCAATTTCCGAACTATCTAAATCCAGTACGCCAATCAGCTGATCTCCTTTTTTCATTGGTACAACAATTTCTGATTTAGCTTTCGAGTCACAGGCGATATAATTCGGATGCTTCGTAACATCTTCAACAATCAACGTCTGATTTTTTTCAGCTGCTTCGCCGCATACTCCCTTGCCTAACGGAATATGTACACAAGAAACGCCTCCTTGAAATGGACCTAAAATCAGCTCTCCTTCTTTAAAAAGGTAATACCCTGCGAACACGGTATCCTTTAAAGTCAGGTTCAATAATGCCGATGAATTGGCTAAATTAGCAATTAAATCCGTTTCACCCTCCAGCAATGCTTTTTGCTGCTCCAACATTAATTGGTAGGCAGCTTCTTTTTCCTCTTGACTATTCCAACTCATAAATGCATTCCTCCTTTATACTTGAATAAATTTTACCGCAAGAATAGCTATAATGCTATTTTTAACAATCAGTCAGATACCACCAATTTCTAATGTGACTATCATCAAAAAACAGCAAAGTCAATAGCCTTTTTGAGCTTTTTATAGAAATCTATATTTCAATTCCTTTACAAACTATACGGTTACATAAAAGTTTAGCCTTTCTCAACTTTTTCTTCACATTTTCTTATATAATCAAAACGTTGATAAAAATTAGAATCTATACACATAAGTGAGGACCGAAATGATCAAGTTAAAAAAATATACTGCACTAGCTTTATGTGCTGTCACTCTGGGTGTACCATTGAGTGCGAGTGCTGATGAATTTGACCAAAAAATCGCCGATCAAGATAAAAAAATCGAAGGCTTGCAGCAAACAGCTCAATCTGCTGAATCACAAAAAGCAGCCTTGGAGCAAGAAGTTGCTGCCGTTGAAAAAGAAGTTAATGATGTGTTGAAGCAAAAAACACAGGAAGAACAAAAACTAAGTGAATTAACTGCGAAGATTCAAGATCTTCAAACGAAAATTCAAAAACGTGAATTGCAATTAAAAGAACAAGCAAGAAACGTTCAAACCAACAACAGTGCTGTAACTTTAGTGAATACTGTAATGGAAGCTAAATCTATTAGTGAAGCTGTTGAAAAAACAATGGCTGTCTCCACTATCCTGTCTGCTAATAAAGAAGCTATGCAGCAACAAACTCGCGATAAAGCTGAGCTTGAAAAGCTGCAACAAGAAGCAGAGCAACGTTTAGCAGTTATCACTAATAAAACTGAAGAGCTAAAAGCGAAACAAGAGCAATTAGTAAAAGCTAAACTAGATCAACAAGTAAAAGTAAATGAAATTCAAGCGAGCATTGCGACTGAAACTGCTCAAAAGGATAAATTCCAGCAACAAAAAGAAGATGCTGAAAAGAAACGTCAAGAAGCGTTAAAAGCATTGGAAGAACAAAAGAAAAAAGAAGCTGAAGCCCGTGAAAAAGCTCAAGCTGAAGCTGAAAAACAAGCGAAAATCGCTGCTGAGCAAGCTCAAAAAGCTTTAGAAGAAGCGGCAGCTGAACAAGCAGCAGCTGAAAGTGCTCAACAAAAAGCACAAGCTGAAATCGCAGCTCTAGAAGCAAAACAACAAGAAGAGCAAGCAAAACAACAGGCTCAACAAGCTCAAACAGTTACAAATCCCGAAGCGGTTCAAGTTCCTTCAGCTCCAAGCACTGGAACAAGTAGCCCTGCTACTAACAGCAGCGGCTGGGCTTCCCCACTTTCCATCGGTTTAGTTGTCACTAGTCCGTTTGGTCCACGGGTTGATCCTACTGGTTTATCTGGAACACAACATGACGGCATTGACTTTGCTGGTGCGGCTGGTACTTCCATTCATGCAGCAAAAGCTGGAACAGTTGTTGAAGCTGGCTTCCACTGGTCAGCTGGAAACTATGTAATCATTCAGCATTCTGATGGTTACTATTCTTACTACATGCACATGATCTCTGCTCCAAATTGTAGTGTTGGTCAGCAAGTAAGCCAAGGCCAAGTACTTGGCGGCATGGGAACTACTGGTAACTCAACTGGCGTTCACTTGCACTTCGGTGTATCAACAGCAGTTTGGTCTGGATTTGTTAATCCAGCTCCATTACTAGGTATATAATCCAAAAGCCATCCAATCACGGATGGCTTTTTTCTTTATTCTGCTTCAGCGATATCCTTCATAATTTCTTCACTATCAATTTTGTGCTCCAAAAACTCTTTGTCGTGAATTGGAAAATGTTGACGGAATTCTTCAAGTTCCATCCATTTAACGGTTCCATGTCCCAAAGTATAGTCCATTACATGGCCACCAAAGGTTCGGTCCTTACTAATGAAATGTAAATGGAAACCAGCTTTTGCTGCTCCTTGGAACAACTCTGGTGTATAAAAGCCAACAATTGTTCCGTTAACCTTTTCTTCAGAAAACTCTGGTTGATTGCGGGCAGCTTCAACAAATTTGGGATAAGGTTTTTCTTGTTTTGGTGAAACTCGTACATGCATAGCAGAGAAGGTTCCTGAAATTTTCACGGCTGCAAAAAGATTGGGACTAATTTTAGACAATAGCTGATTAGTTATTTCTTCTGCATTCGCAGGTTTTTCGATAACTGTTTTTTGTGCAGCTTTAAATTCCGTAACAGCTGCATACGGTGTTCTCTCTTTTCCAGTTAAGATGGAAACTTCTCCAGCTTCATTGACATGGTACATTACATGATCCAAAATAATAACTTCTCCATTTGATCCTGACAAGGTGCCTATTCCAAAATCGCCATACTTGCCTAATTCCCCAATCTTTTCTGTCCCGTCCATTAGATCGCTCATGAGGGCGCCTAAAGTACCATGCTGATATAAGTAGCTCATTGTCTCCACCTCTTAATAAAATTGATCAGGCAATACCGTCTTACCTAGTTCTTTATTGTCACGATAGTCAATTGGAATATCGATAATCACTGGACCATCTGTTTGCATGCCTTCAGCTAATGCAGCCTCTAATTCTTTTTGAGTGGTTGCTCGGAGCCCTTTTGCTCCGAAAGCTTCAGCATATTTTACAAAATCAACTGGACCGAAGTTCACACCTGCTGAACGATTGTATTTCATTTCTTCTTGGAAACCAACCATGTTATAGGTCCCATCATTCCAAATTAAATGAATAATTTTTTGTTTCAACCGAACTGCAGTTTCCAGTTCTTGTCCTGAGAATAGGAATCCACCATCCCCTGAAACGGAAATGATTTGCGTATTTGGTCGAACCAAAGCTGAGGCAATTGCCCATGGTAGTGCGACCCCTAATGTTTGCATGCCATTACTAAACAATAAATGTCGAGGCTCATAGCTTCTGAAATGGCGGGCCATCCAAATATAATGGCTGCCTACATCCACCGTTACTGTCATCTCATCAGTCACTTTTTTCTGCAGTGTATGAATGACATCTAGCGGATGAATACGGCCGCTAGCTTCAACAGTTACCCGATCATTGGATTCTTGTAATTTTTCCTGTAACGTTTCTAAATACTTCACTGCATCTTCTGGAAGCTGATATCCAGCAATCATTTCTTTCAAAGAGCGAATATTCATGGCAATATCGCCAATCAGTTCCACTTCAGGCTGTAAATAAGGATCAATTTCTGCTGCAACTTCATCCAACACGGTAATCCGAGCATCCTTTTCTGCATTCCAATTGCGTGCTTCGTATTCAATCGGATCATAACCCACAGCAATAACTAAGTCACTACGTTTCAACAGCATATCCCCTGGTTGATTCCGGAACAAGCCCACTCGACCAAAGAAATGCTTTTCCAACTTCCGTGAAATAATCCCCGCAGCTTGAAAAGTTTCTACAACCGGCAAGCCAGTAACCTCAATTAACTCCCGAATCGCTGCAGTGGGTTCTTCAGCTGAAGCTCTCATCCCAACCAAAAGTACTGGCAATTTAGCTTGTTGAATCTTATTTGCTAAGGCTTGAATATCCTCACGAGCAGCTCCACCTAATTTCGGAACAGATAACGGTTTAATGACTTCGCCAGTTACCTGACTATCCGTCACGTCTTGTGGTATTGACAAAAAGCTTGCACCCTTTTTAGCAGTTTTAGCAATTCGATACGCATTTGCGATATTTTCCGAAATAGTTTCAGGATCTTGAATCTCCGTACTATATTTAGTAATAGGACTAAACAAAGCCGCATTTTTCATACTTTGATGGGTTAGTTTAGACAAATCAGATCGTTTCACTTGGCCAGCTATTGCTAACACAGGATCACTTTCGGCAGTAGCAGTTACCAATCCAGTGGCAAGGTTGCTTGCACCTGGACCACTGGTGGCGATTACCACACCTGGTTCGCCAGTTAAGCGACCGATTGCTTGAGCCATAAACGCCGCATTTTGTTCATGTCGTGCAATAATTAGTTCTGGTCCTTTATCTTCTAAGGCATCAAATACACCATCTATTTTAGCCCCAGGAATTCCAAAAACAAATGGTACTTGATGATTGATTAAACTTTCTACAATAACTTCTGAGCCTTTTTTACTCACTGTTATACACCTTCTATTATTCTGTATTACCAACAAATAGTAATATAGCACCAAAAGATAAACTTATCAAACAAGAAACACTACGAATATGTGTATCATAATAATTTCATTATTAGATGCAGATAAAGCCATTTTTTTGAAGTCGCATAACACATCGAAAAATACCTTGGACATAAAAAACTCGAGTGGCAAACGTTCTCCACTCGAGCTTCTACATTGCTATTCTTCAAAATTAAATTCCTGTGACCAATCAAATTCACCGGATTCTTCATAGCTTTGCGGCCAATGAGCACACCACTCAGGGCTGCGATAATTCTTGATAATCTCAGAGCTTGGTGTGTAAGGCTTAATATCTAGTAGTGGACTGCCATCCTCTGCATCTAAAAAATCCAATTCCACGATGCCATTCTCCTGATCAAATGCGGTAATCCCCGCAACTGAGACCGCGATCGGATTGGGTCTAACAGGCCCTCTTGTAGCAAAGATTCCTAACGTTTCTGGACCATGAACATACGGTTTTGACATTACCCGCTCTTCTCTTAACTCTGGAATATCTAACTGATCAAACCAATAAAGGACCATTACGTGGCTAAACTCGCCAAGTCCTGTTAAACCAGCCCGCATTCCTTCATCCACTACTAGTACTGTCTTTCCATCCTGCTGTGCTACCCTGCCAATTGCTTGTAATTTCATGTTGACATCCCTCCTGTAATACGAGGATAATCCCTCACATAATGTGAGAGTCAAGAGCAATTAGCGGAATTTGTATTTCAGTAATATAGTCCTCAGAATTGTCTGTTTCATCTGGACCAATATGACAAACCTGGCGAGTTAGCTTAACCATTTGATATTCAGGATGCTGATCGAGCCAACAAGCAAACTCCTGGTAAACGGTTGGTAATTGATGGTAACTTCCCTGTACAATGATACTAGCAGCTAAAGGTACTTCCGGCATCATGAGGCTTACTAACGGTGCTGAGACCGTTTCAAGCTTCTTAGTTCGCCAAACTAATTCAATATCAACATTTTGCTCTTTATATTCCTGATCATAAAAAATCGTCGCATTTCCAATATCCTGTAAAGCTACGGTAAGATTTTGCTTAGCCATCTCATCATAGAATTGCTGCCAAAGCATGCCCTCATGATAGAAGCTTGGAATGACCTTTCGCAAACAAATTGCCGGAAAACTAGGAATGGCACATAATCTGATATCGTAGGAAACTGGATTATCTATTTGTTGAACTTTCCGTTGAATGGCTTCAATTCGCAACTGATCGCGGGCAATTTCTTCTATAATTCTTTGCTCTTTATTTAACAGCTGCTTTTTTAAACTATTCGAATCAGCTGACAACAGCTCTTTAATTTCCTGTAAAGAAAATTTTAATTCCTTTAATAATAGAATCGTGTGCAATTGTTCAAGCTGTCTGACGGAATAATATCGATATCCGGATTCCTGATCAATTTTTTTAGGTCGCAATAATCCAATGTCATCGTAATGCCGCAGCATCCGAATAGACACATGACCCAATTGAGAAAATTCTCCAATCTTTAGCATAGCAGCCTCCCTCCATCTTTTTCATTATACTGGTATTTTTCCTTGTTGTCAGAAGGATTTTGTGGGATAATCAAATAGAACAAACGTTCCCTAAAGAGGAGGATTTGTATGCACTACGCCAGCTATAAAACGATTCTTTCACCTAATAATAATATGAACCTGTTTCGCGGCTGTACACATGGCTGCATCTATTGTGACAGTCGCAGTGAGTGCTACCAGATCAATCATCCTTTCGAAGATATTGAGGTAAAAGACAATGCACTAGAAATTTTAGAGGGGCAGCTGCTGCGAAAACGGAAGCCTTGTATGATTACTACTGGTGCCATGACTGATCCCTATATTCAATTAGAAGAACGTTTAAACATCACACGTCATTCACTAGCCTTAATTGAAAAATACGGGTTTGGTGTTTCTATTCAAACAAAGTCCAATCGTATATTGAGAGACTTGGATCTTTTAAAACAGATTAACCAAAAAACAAAGGCTGTCATACAAATGACCTTAACCACCTATGATGAAGAATTATGTAAAATTTTGGAACCTTATGTTTCGACTACTTATGAACGATACCAAACACTAAAAATCTTCCAGCAAGAGCAGATACCGACAATCGTTTGGCTATCCCCCATTTTGCCTTTCATCAACGACAGTGAGGAAAACTTGGCCGGCATACTGGACTATTGTTTAAAAGCAGGAGTAAAAGGAATTATGTGCTTCGGTTTTGGCATGACTTTGCGCGAGGGAAATCGCGAATATTTTTATCAAAAGCTGGATCGACATCTTCCCGGCATGAAAGAAAAATACCAGCAAGCCTTCGGGAATCAATATGTCTGCAACAGCCCTAACAACAGTCAACTCATGAAGCAGTTCATTACCTTTTGTCAAAAGCACCAAATTATGTGGCGAACCGATGATATTTTTGGCTATCTAAAAAAGTTCGAGCAGAGAGAACAACAGCTGAAACTATTTTAAACATACTAAAATTAGAGGGAACAAGTAGCACTGACTACTTATTCCCTCTAATTTCTTTTTAGGATTATAGTGAGTTTGTGACTGAAGCTGCTCTTTCGGAAATAAGTCGAATAATCACAAAAATATGAAAAGCTTTAGGTAGGTATTGTTCGACATCAATTCCTATGTTCGTTGTGTCTCTCAGTAATTTTTTGGATTAGCAGGCTTGTTTCTCGGAGTGAACGCTTCGGCCACAACATTTTTGATTTACAGGTTTTCTGATTTTAATTCTAGATAAGCAATCTCTTCTGGCTTTAAGTGGACATCTTGTGCTTTCAAACTTGAAAGCAATTCGGTTTTATTTCGTGGTCCAATAGAAGCAAACACATCAAAGCGGTCATTCAGTACATAGGCTAAGGCTACGTTAATTGGTTCCACTCCACGTTTTTTTGCTACTTCTTCTACTCGGGCCAACTTCTTAAAGTTTTCTTCGGTAAAGAACGCACCTTTTATGTCATCCGGTGCCTCTGCATTCATGTCTTTCCACAGCGGCACGAAGAATCCCGCTCCCTGTGCCCCCCAGCTCATCACAGTGATGCCCATTTCATTGTTCTTCTTCACATAATCTGCATCTACATAAACCGCTCGATACCAGCGCGGTTTTTTCACATTCGCTAAGGTGAAGGATGGACTGTTAATACTGATACCAAGATAGTCCTTTTGGATACAGTAATCGTTAGCTGCTTTGATCCGTTCAACCGACCAGTTGCTTACTCCATATGTCGTAATCTTCCCTTCCAAACGATGCTGTTCGAAACGATCCATTAATTCCTCAACCGGTACCTCTTCGTTATCTCGGTGCATAATGTACATATCAAAATGATCCACACCCATATTTTTCAAACTGTATTCTAAATCTTCAGTGATGTAATCCGCCCCAACCCGGCTTTTATCTGGATACTGTACATTGTTTTCATCCACATAATGATGGCAAGCTTTGTTTACAAGCAGCAAATCATCTCGATTGCTTCGTTCCTTCAGCCATTTAGTAATGACAATTTCAGCTTTGCCGCCGTTATAGAAACGTCCAGTGTCAATCACATTTCCTCCGCTGGCTACATAAGCATCCAACAATTCAAAGATAACCTTTTCATTTTCCGGGCCAAACCAACCTGTTCCTAAAGCAATTCGAGCAACCTTTGCATCCAACCCTTTAATCTGGCAGTATTCCATTGTCTTCCTCCTATATTTTTTATTTGAATAAAATCTGGATCTTCTTATTCAGTCAATTTAGGTAATCATTTATTTTTTTACACGTAAATTCAATGTTCTAATCTATATGTCCCTTATTTTACGGTATTTTCTAAGGTACATTCAATAACCCTCTTTACTATTATCCATAACTTTAGGGTTATCAATCATTGAGTTGTTGGAATGATTTTTCTGATTTATGCAAAAAAAAGATGCATTCTTTTGATCTTATTGATAAAATAATTTTATAGATGAGGTGAAAGCAATGAATCTGCGTCAACTTGAATTTTTTCTCGCGCTGGCTGAAACGGAACATATGACTAAAGCAGCCAAACAGCTCCAAACTTCCCAACCAAATGTCAGTCACGCCATGTCAACCCTAGAACAAGAATTAGGTGTTCCATTATTTAAAAAGAGCGGTAGGAACATTAGTTTAACTAGGTATGGACGATTATTCTACAGTTATATTTCTCCCTCCTTAAAAGAAATTTACAAGGGGCAGAAAATTTTAAGTGATATGGCTAATCCAGTTTCCGGCGAAATTCGTTTCGGATTTATTTATACAGTGGGATCGGTGATTGCTCCAAAAATTACCCAACAATTTATTAGTAAAAAGGAACATCGCAACGTCCACTTTGATTTCCACCAGGGAAATTCTAATCGGATTGTTGAACTTTTAAAAGAGGATAAGATTGATGTAGGTATTTGTTCGAAGGTAAAAAATGTGCCTGAAATTCAATTTTCTGTTCTGGCTCGTGAAGAGATGGTTGTCGTTGTGCCCGAGAATCATCCGTTAGCTGAGGAGGATGCCATCTATTTAGAAAAAATCATTCGCTATCCAGTTGTTTATTATCGGAAACAAAGCGGTTTGCGTCCATACTTGGATGAAATTATGGCAGACTTAGCCATCCATCCGCGAATCGCCTTAGAATTAGATGAAGATCACAGCGTTCTGGGTTTTGTTGGAAACGGCTTTGGATTGGCTCTAATGCCGAATATTCCATCTATCTCTTCGTATCCAGTTAAAAAGATCAAAATTTTAGACCGATTGCCTGATCGCAATCTCTACTTGGCAATCAAACGAAACCATCTGCATACTGCATTAGTTCGTGATTTCTGGGAGTTCTGTCAAAATGAGTTTGTCTTGGATGATACTGAAAATACTCCCTGATCATACTGTCTAAAGGTTGTTTTATTAGTAATGGAATTGGTAATATCATCCCTTAATAAAAAGCTCTTACATTGCCCAGCTTGGGGATGTAAGAGCGTTTAACTTTTTATTCTTATTTATCTTCTGGTCCATTGTAGACTTCTAAATGTTGAGGCAAAATGTTGAATTGTAAAGGTAAGCCCGGTCCCTCATCTCCATCCACACTTGGATGTAGATCTACATCTTCCTGTACTTCTAAACTTCCTTCAGTAAATGATTCATAACCGATATAATCTGTCGAATGATCAATGCCCTTTAAAATATCAGGTACGCTTTTAAGCATATCTGCAATATTCTGATTCTTTAAATACAGCAAATACATCTTGCCATCATCAGGCTTAGCATCCGGCACAATATGGCTATACCCGCCAATGGTTTGAGTTAAGACAACCACAACTGCACTACTTTCAACTGTTCGCTTCTCTCCTTCGATATCCAGATCAAAATGATAGCTTTCGTCCTTTATCACTTGCTTAAAGCCCGAGGTAAAATAAGCCAATTTGCCAAACTTAGTTTTTTCTTCAACATCCACATCACTGATGGCTTCGGGGATACCACCTACAGCAACAATATTCATGAAATAATCGTCATTGACCTTGCCGATATCCAAAGACATTCGACGATCTAAATCCAATTCAGCAATTGCTTCTACGGGGTCCATCGAAATGTTTAAAGATCGAGCTAAATCATTGACCGTGCCTAATGGAAAGAAGCCAAACTTCGGCCGATATTCCTGTTCTGCTAATCCACTGATTACTTCATTTACTGTACCGTCTCCCCCCATGGCAAACACGCTGTCTACCTTTTCTTCAACTGCTTGGCGTGCAAACGTTGTAGCATCTCCGCCCTCTTCTGTATGAAGCACTTCTACTTCGTCAAAGATGTTGGCTAATTTTTCCTTGGCTAATTTCTCGTATTCTTGCGCCTCTTCGTTACCAGAGCTGGGGTTTACAATCAATATCGCTTTTTTCATTTATTGGTCTTCCTTTCCTGCTGCTTCTTAATTTTAGTATAGCAGGAATCGTTCCATTACCTGTATCCCAACGACTTACCATTTTGGCAAAAACTTAAGTTTATTTGCACATTGTTGGTTTAAAAAGTTTCAATTTGATAGTCTATGAGATTACCAAACTTATAGGATTCACACGAAAGGATGATTTTAGTTTGCCTAAAATAAATCGTAAGTCCCACAAGGTCGAAGAAGCTATGGAAGAGGACATTGAAATTAGAGGAAATCGTTTCCGTCTTTACTTTCAAAATCGCTATACTCTGATTTCCTTGATTGTCGATTTTTTAACCGGAGTCTTCTATATTATTGGCAGTATTGCTTCTTTAACACCAATCCCGGATCGATATGGTACCATTTTTTATTTGGTAGGTGCAATCTTTTTAACCATTCGGCCTGTGCTGCGTATTTTAAAAAACGTCTTTATTATAGATGATGCGAAGCTTGATAAACAGCCAGAAGAAGCTAGCGATGATTAAATCAACACAAAAGAAAAAGCCCTTGAAAACAAGGGCTTTGATACCATTCGATAATAAAGGATTAACGACGGATTTCTTTGATACGAGCTGCTTTTCCGTGTAATGCACGTAGGTAGTACAATTTTGCACGACGTACTTTACCGTAACGAACTACTTCGATTTTAGCAACACGTGGTGTGTGTAATGGGAAAGTACGTTCCACACCGACACCGTTAGAGATTTTACGTACTGTGTAAGTTTCGCTGATTCCAGCTCCACGACGTTTGATTACTACGCCTTCGAATAACTGGATACGTTCGCGAGTACCTTCGACAACTTTCGCGTGAACACGTACAGTGTCCCCAGGACGAAATGCAGGAATATCCTGACGTAATTGATCTTGTGTTAGTTCTTGAATCAATGGATTCATTTTTATCATTCTCCTTATTCCCAAACATTCTTAAGGCCTTGCCCCAGCGGAACATCGTAATAGTTGAGAGCTTTACACTCACCAAGTCATTGTAGCACAAATAAAATCTATCTGTAAAGACAATTTTCTTGTCATCCTAATTTATTTTCATTTTAGCTTGTGCTCCACTCAATCCTTTTAACTCAAACAGAAAAAAATAGGCTTGACTTCACCTTAACATTAACTGATAAAGTTGATAACAGATAATAATCCAATCAGAAAAGGAGGCCGTCATGAAGCCTGGCCTAAAATACTTATTCTTGCTTATGCTACTTTTTCTTTTTACTAGCTGCAGTAATTCTACAACTCTCGCTGAAAAGGAACAAACTAGATCTTTAGAAGAACAGGAGGGCAACACTATGCAACCATCGCAAACGCTTCGGAAAATCCGACTTCAAACAGCAAAAAGCGAAATTATTTTTGAACTAAATAATAGCACCGCCGCAACAGAATTGTATCAGCAATTACCCCTTACGGTAGAATTAGAAAATTTCAGCAACAACGAGAAAATCTTCTATCCACCCGAAAAACTGAGTACTGCCAACACACCTAGAGCTGAAAATAAGATTGGATGCTTAGCTTACTATGAACCTTGGGGTGATGTAGTCATTTTTTATGGCGCCTTTTCCCCCTCTGGTAGTCTTTATGATTTAGGCGAAGTGATTAGCGGAGAGGACCAGCTAACTAATTTGTCAGGAACTGCCATGATAGAAGCTGTAATATAAACCGGTAAATTTCTGCGGTAATTTTTTGTAGAAAAAAAGATCAAATGACTAATTACAGCTATCGTCATTTGATCTCCTTTTTATTCTTCTAACTTGATCTCAGCTAGCAGCTTCTTCATTTCATCGGTCATTTCCAATGTTCCCAGCATATCAGGCCGTCTCGTGTAAGTACGCCGCAAGGATTCTTTCAGCTGCCACTCCTCGATTAAACGATGATTGCCATTCATCAAAACTTCCGGTACTTTCATTCCGTTAAACTCTGCTGGTCGTGTATATTGTGGATGCTCCAATAAACCAGTTGAATGAGAATCCGTTTTTGCCGAAGACTGGTTACCTAAAACTTCCGGCAGTAAACGAACCGTCGCATCAATCATTACCATAGCTCCTAGTTCCCCACCGGTTAGAACATAATCTCCCAACGAGACCTCATCGGTTACCATCGAACGAATTCGCTCATCGTACCCTTCATAGTGACCGCAAATAAAGACCAACTGTTCTTCGTTAGCAAATTCTTCCGCCATTTTTTGGTTAAAAGGCTTGCCGGCCGGATCCAATAGAATTACCCGTTTCGTTTGATTTCCAGTTGCTTCCTCAATGGCTTTCAAATTATCGTAAATCGGTTGAACCTTTAAAAGCATACCTGCTCCACCACCATAAGGATAGTCGTCGACTTGCTGATGCTTATTCGCTGAATAATCCCGGAAATTATGGACATTGATTTCCAGCAAATCCTTCTCTACAGCTTTTCCAATAATCGATTCACCCAGAGGACCTTCAAACATGCGAGGAAAAAGTGTTAATATATCAATTCGCATCATCTAACAGCCCTTCCGGAATTTCCACATATACTTTGTCTTCTTCTAGATTAATTTCTTTGACCACGGATTCAATGTAAGGAATCAAGGCATCCTTTTTCCCTTTGCGCTTAACTACCCACACATCATTGGCACCTGTAGCAAGAATTTCTGTGACTTCTCCTAACACATGATCATTTTCATCAATCACAGTCAGACCAATGATTTCATGATAGTAATACTCGTCTTCATCCAGCTCACCCATTTGGTACTCAGATACTTTCAAGGTTCCATCACGGAAAGGCTCAACCATATTGATATTGTAATAGCCTTCAAAGGTTAGCAAATCAAAATTTTTGTGCTTACGATGACTAGCTACCGTTAGCTTCACTGGTGACTTGCCCTCTTGAAATAAATACAACGTCGCTCCAACTTGATAGCGTTCATCGGGGAAATCAGTTTGAGAAATTACACGCACCTCCCCTTGAATCCCGTGAGTATTTACAATTTTGCCTACTTTATAATAATTTGTCACTTCAGTTCCTCATCTTTCTTAATCTTTCATAGAAACAGCCATTTGCAGGCTGCTCAATGCGTCTGTATGCATCGTTTTATAGACAGTTGTATCAACTTGCCAGGCCACCACATTACTTTCATAACCGCCACCGGTTACTGATAAAGTAATCTGACCAGCATCTTTAGGGACTGGTAAAAAGGCAGTTTCTAAGTATTCCACCACTTTTTGAGCTAAAGGTAGCGGATCTTCCCCGTTTATATTAATTGCTTGAACGGTTAGGTTCCAATTGCCCTCTTGCCAGCTTAAATAGCTCGATCCAGCTCCAGATTGTTGATATCCAGTAATATTATATCCCAGATCAACTGCTTGTCCTCCTTCGTCAAAGGTAGGCGCTACTGCATTCCGAGCCTCTGCAGATGATGCATAGGTTGTTCGCTGAAATTGTGCAATAGGTGTTTGGTTTTGTAGTTGCGGATCATTTAATGGCAATTTACTTTCAGTATTATAGTAAGACACCGTTAATGTGTTATTCGCTTCGCTGGCCGCCATCGAAATTGTTTGAGCATTTCCTACGACTGAAGCAGATGGCATTTGCTCATTCGGATACGCTTGTTGCAATTCGTTATCGCCTGCAGGTTCTTGAGAAGCAGTAGTTGTAGAACTGCTGGTTGACTGTTTGGTTGTCTCTGATTGCTTAGAAGATTCTTTAGTTTGACTGGAGCTGCTTGAAACACTAGTACTGCTTTCCTGTGATGACGATGAATCATCAACAGCTGGACTGCCTCCGCAGGCCGCCAAAAGCAACAAAGTACTAACTAACACTAAATATTTTTTCATGCTGGTTTCCTCCTTTGATTTCTTCTATCGTACTACAAAAAGAAAAAACACTCGAATCCTAAGACACGAGTGTTGTGTAAATTATTTGCCATCTACAATATTGAGACGAACTTTTTTGGGTCCTTCAGTCCGAACGCTGTAAACGATTGTTCGAATCGCTTTAGCTACCCGGCCCTGTTTCCCAATAATGCGACCGATATCTTCAGGAGCAACGGTTAAGTTGTACTCAAAGAAATCTTTCGACTCGTTGATTTCTAATTTCACTTCATCTGGTTTGGTAACCAAAGGACGAACAATGGTTAACACAAGTTTTGACAAATCTTGCATAATTGTCCACCTTATTTCTTAGTGAATTTAGCTTCGTGATGTTTTTGCATGATTCCTTCTTTAGAAAGAATGTTGCGAACTGTATCAGAAGGTTGTGCACCTTTTTGTAACCAGTTTAAAACATCTTCTTCTTTTAAAACGACTTCTGCAGGGTCTTTCAACGGATTGTAAGTACCTACAGTTTCGATAAAACGTCCATCACGAGGAGAACGAGAATCAGCAACAACGATACGGTAAAAAGGTTTCTTTTTAGAACCCATACGTTTCAAGCGAATTTTAACTGCCATGTATTTGTTACACCTCCATATAATTAATCACAAGACGTAGTTTATCACGCTTTTGACTGCCTGTAAAGAGTTTTTTCTTTACAGACTAAAAAAGCTTTGTTACAAGCGCTGTTTAGAAAATTTTCTCGTACAACTCAACCGATTGTTGAAAAAGTCCATTTGTGAATACATCTTTCTTTACCATTGCTATCAAGGTATTTTGCTTTGTGAACATACCTCTTAAAAAAATCCGAATCATATTATTTGCTAGTTTTACTTATTTTTTGTAAGATAATCTTGTAACCAAATAAAGGAGGATTTATTTTATGACAAAAAAAATCGGTATTTTAGTGGGTAGCTTGCGAAAAGACTCTTACAACAAAATGATCGCAGAAAAATTTGCGGAATTATTACCTGAAGGCTATGAAGCAGTCTTTATCAAAATCGGTGATCTGCCATTGTACAATGAAGACTTAGACGTTGAAGGTCAAATCCCTAGTGAATGGACTCGTTTCCGTAATGAAATGAAAGAAGTCGATGGTGTTTATTTCTTTACTCCTGAATACAATCGCTCAGTACCAGCTGCATTGAAGAATGCATTAGATGTCGGTTCACGTCCAATGGGCAGCAGTGTATGGGGCGGCAAGCCTGGTCTAGTCGTGACAGCATCTCCTGGTGGCCCTGGTGGATTCGGTGCTAACCATCACTTGCGTCAATCCTTAGTCTTCTTGGATGTACCTACTTTACAACAACCAGAAGCTTATATTGGCGGTGTAATGAACTTAGTTGACAACGACGGCAACGTGGTTGACGACACAGTGAAGTTCTTCCAAATGATCACTGACAAATATATTGAATTCTTTGAAAAATTAGTTAAATAATTTTTTTTAACAAACCAGATTGCGATAAATTATCGTATTCTGGTTTTTTTCTTGTATAATAGAAGATAACTAGGAGGGATTCTATGAACGGCGTTGTATTTGATTTTAATGGAACATTATTTCGGGATTCTGCCTACCATGAGACAGCTTGGCATACCTTTATTGCCCAAGAAACTGATCGCGTGGTTACGAAAGAGGAATTTGAACACCATGTTCATGGCGTAAACAATCATGAAGCCTTAGAATATATTTTTGAAAAAAAACTAAGTAAAGATATGGCAGATGAATTGGCTGAACGCAAAGAAAAAATTTATCGTGACATGATTCTAGCTTTAGACAACGGGAATCAATTGGTGGATGGCGTTGAGGAGTATTTAGACTTTTTAGTGGAACGCAACATTCCTCGAACCATTGCTACAGCTTCAATGAAAAACAATGTGGATTTCTATTTTGACTTCTTTCAATTGGATCGCTGGTTTGATTATGATAAAGTTGTCTATAATGATGGCAATATTCCTAGTAAACCTGCTCCTGATTTTTACTTAAAGGCCGCTGAAAAAATTCAATGTCCGGCTGCTGAAGTGATTGTTTTCGAAGATTCAGTGTCTGGTATTCGTTCAGCATTCAATGCCAAAGCTGGAGCCATTTGGGGTGTCTCAACCGATGGCAACAATCAAATGCTGCTGCAAAGCGGTGTCTTGGCTGGAGTAATTGATGATTTTCATGATCCACGTATCTATAAACAATTTTAGGCATTGATCCCTTGATCAATGCCCTTTTTTTACCTCTTCATACCGAAAGCAACTCATTTGATGATCGTTGATCATTCCCACTGCCTGCATAAAAGCATAAATAGTTGTACTTCCCACAAACTTGAACCCGCGTTTTTTCAAATCTTTAGCTACCGCCTCAGACAACTCGTCATTTGCAGGAATATCTGCAGCTGACTCTCGCTGACCATCAATTGGTTTGCCATTAACAAACCGCCAAAGATATTCCGAAAAGCTTCCCTCTTCTGCTTGAATCTTTAGCACCTGCTGCGCGTTTACAACCGCCGCTTCAATTTTACGACGATTGCGTATAATTCCGGCATCTTGCACTAAAGTTTCGATTTTCTCCTGATCAAAAGCAGCAACCTTTTGAATATCAAAATTTTCGTAAGCCCGATCAAAGGCCTCTGATTTATTCAAAATAGTTTGCCAGCTAAGCCCTGCTTGGTTGATATCCAGCATTAGTTTGCGAAATAAACGCTGATCATCATATTCTGGTACTCCCCATACAGTATCATGATATACCTGCATCCGTTCATTTGATTGTGCCCATACGCAACGTTCCATTTTCTCACCTCGTTTAGTTTAGTGTACCAGAAAATATAAAAAAAGATTGCATCTTCCTGGTGTACTATGTATACTAGTACACACAGAGATGATAAAGGAGGCTCCATATGGTTACGATTAACAAGAATGGGAATAAAGCCTACTATGAACAGCTTGTTTTGAGTATCAAAGAAGACATTCTACAGGGAATACTGCAGCCTGGCGATCGCATCCCGTCCGTTCGGGAAATGGCAAAGCAATTATTAATGAACCCTAATACTGTAAGTAAAGCCTATAAAGTGCTGGAGGCCGAGCAAGTCTTAGTGACCGTCAAAGGGAAAGGTACTTTTGTTCGTGAGAGCGGTGAGCTCCCTCGTAATGAACTGAGGATTCAGCAGCTAAGAGAACAGCTAAATGATCTAGTAGTAGAAGCTAGACATTTACAGGTTACTTCAGAGGAATTAATCGGCTGGGTTCAAGCCGCAGAAGAAAAGCTAGGAGGTCACGAGAGATGATCGTACAAGGATTAACCAAGAATATTAATCAAAAATCTGTTTTAGAAAATATTACTTTTGAATTGGCTGGCAACGAAATTGTCGGACTTATTGGACGAAATGGTTCGGGAAAAACCAGTCTGTTTCGATTAATAGCTGGGCACTACCTGCCGGATGCAGGCGATATTTTAATCGAAGACCAGTCAATTTATGATAACAGTACGGTTAAGGAACAAATTTTCTTTATTGATGAAAAGGAAAATTTTCTAAAGAGTTACTCCTTAAAAAAAATTAACGTTTTTTATCAGTTGAGTTACCCAGCCTTTGATCAGGATTTATTTTTACAATTAATGCAGCAGCATGAATTATCCCTGCAAGCAAGTTATCGGCAGCTATCGAAGGGAATGCAAGGGTTGTTTCAAATGATCTTAGCTATTTCTTCAAATGCTTCCTATTTATTGCTGGATGAACCCTTTGATGGATTAGATGTGATTGTTCGTAAACAAGTTATTGGGTTGTTGTTAGAGCATTTAAGCGAAAATAATCGGACAGCGCTGATTGCTTCTCATAATCTGAATGAATTAGAAAGCTTAGTAGATCGCGCCCTTCTATTAAAAGACAACAAAATCAGCAAGGATTATCGCTTAGAACATATGCGTGAAAACGCTAAGAAAATTCAGCTTGTGTTTAAAACTAAAAAAATTCCGGCAATTGTTAAAGAGAATTCCAAACTGATCGATTTTCAAGGTCGGGTAATCACTGCCGTCTTTGAAAACTTTACCCCTGAGCTGGCAGCTAACATTCAAGAGCATGAGCCTCTTGTTTTTGAAGAACTTCCTTTATCTTTAGAAGATCTCTTCGAAGCAAATTTAAAACAAAAACGGAAACAATTATAGTAAGGAGTGAAACACATGATTAAAGCCATTTATCTTGAACGTTACAAAAAACCACTGATTGCGTTTTGTCTGCTGATTATCGGAATCCTGCTGATAAACGCTAAATTGCAAAGCGACTTTTGGCACCAAACTGCTTCTTACTATCAAGAAGATGAATTAGCAAAACAAAATTTTGAAAAAAATAAAGAGGATTACTCCTATTGGGATGAAACTAAACAGGACAATATACCCTATAAAAATTTCCAAGAGTATGCTGATACCAATTTATACGTGTATCAACCCTCATCTAAATATTATAATCCTACTGAAATTCCCAAAGCAGCTGACTACGATCAACACGAAACCTATATTTCATCAAGTTCGGACTATTCATTTGTGTTGCTCTTTTTAATTCCTTTGGCTGGTTTTTTACTTTTTTTCATAGATGCTAAAACCGGCTTCAACCAGCTGCTCTTTTCTCTACCGACAACTAGGAAAGAGTTATTTGTTAAAAAGCTTTTATATGTAGGAGGACCCATTTTCCTTACGATATTAATTGGTCAAGCCCTGTATGCAGTACTTTTCCATCAGCTAATTCCAGCACCTTATATGAATGCAACATTAGGTCAGTTATTTGTTTCTGTTATCAATTACTTCTTTTTACTGTTCTTAATGTTTAGTGCAAGTGCCTTTGTCGGCTCAATGGTTGGCAATCTAGTTTTTGGTCCTTTAACTTGGTTTGTTTTTTGGATTTTTATGCTATTTGTTCCTAATTCAATTTATACGATTTTAGAAATTGTCGGCTTACGAGAAAAAGTAATGCCTAGTATTCCTCATAACCTATTCATTATTGCCGTTGGAAAAACCGGAGGCTACTGGTGGATGAGTCTGCTCTTTCTCTTACTCAGTGTTGGCTTCTTATTCTGGGCATATACTAAATATCAAACTATTAGTTTAGAGAATGATGGCAACTACTTGTTTAACAAGGAATCGCGCTGGCCAATATGGCTATTAATGACTAGTTTTTGCTCATTAATAATAGGTACAAGCTTTTTTAGTCCTTGGTATAGCTATTACATGAACCGTTCTATTGGTGAAGCAACTTCAATCTGGGAACCAATTAGTGGAAGCTTACTTATTTTGGTCTCTGTCGGAATTATCTGTTACCTATTAATCTTTTTCCCAGTAATCAAGAAAAAGTTAGAGCAAAGACGTATGCATACTAAATCTCTTAACATATAGAGGCTGTTTATGATCATACAAATCTGTTTTACTTTATACCAAATGCTTTGCGTTTTTCTTCCTTGCCTAATTTATCAGTGGTTTTATTTGAGAAGAAAAACTGAACATATCCCCTTGTCTAACTTAGTTTGGCGCTACCTGTTTATTTTATATCTTTATTTAGTCATCAACACGACTGGTATTGGGACACTTTGGGATATTCTCAGTTATCCAGAAATTATTCGGCTGGAAGAAATAAATGTACTTCCTTTTCAGCCAGGTGGACTCCTTACAAGTCTGCTAAATACTTTTATGTTTATGCCATTAGGCTTTCTATTGCCCTTTATTTGGGAAAAATACCGGCGTATTCTGCCGACTGTACTTTTGGGAACTGGGTTTTCTTTTATGATCGAGCTGTTGCAGCTGTTTAATCGGCGTATAAGTGATATCGACGATCTAATGATGAACACACTGGGAGCTTTTTTAGGCTTTGTGCTCTGGCGATTTTGGCAGCTATTTTCAAAAAAAGAGAGCATGGAAATTCATACTTTAGAAAAAAATGAAGCAGTTATCTATATTATGCTTAGTCTAGCTGGAACTTTCTTTTTACACAATTGGCGATTTTTCCTGAGATTTTTATAAAAGGAGCAGCTTATGAAAACACAAAAAAGCGCACGATTATTGTTGATAATCTATTTATTGGTACTGATTTGGATTTTGCTGTTTAAAGTAACTATCTCGTTAGGTGATCTGATTCATTCGTTAAATCGAAGCAGAAGTATTAATCTTATTCCTTTTCAAGCCTCTACAATCATTAATGGGAAAATTGGTCTATTAGAAATCACTTATAACTTTCTGATTTTTGTCCCTTTTGGCGGTTTGTTGGGAATTGTCAATAAAGAAAAATCATTCTTGACAAAAGTCTTATGGATAGCCGGTTTTAGTTTAGGAATTGAAATTTTGCAATTTATTTTAGGTGTGGGTGCTTCAGACGTTACTGACTTGTTAACGAACACCACTGGCGGAGTCGCAGGTTTGCTAATCTATCAACTCTTGCGTCAGCTTTTTTCTGAAACAAAACTAGATAGATTTTTGGTTCTTCTAGGAGGGGTTCTGTTCACCGTTTGTATAGGTTTTGTAGTGTTTCTGCTAATTTACAATTTATAAAAAGATCACAGCACCTGTAAAAGGATGCTGCGATCTTTTTTATATCTATTTGCGTCTCTTTTTCTTACGGTTTTTGTTTTTCTTCACCATTCGATTCATGGCCATCTTACCCATTTTTCCTTTGATGCCACTGCCGAACATTTGGTCCATTCCGGCTGGCATTGAGCCTTTGCTCATTTGCTGCATCATTTTGCGAGACTCTTTGAACTGTTTGATCATACGGTTCACTTCAACCACTGAGTTACCCGAACCAGCCGCAATACGACGACGGCGACTTGGGTTCAACAAGTCTGGATCTTCCCGTTCAGCGGGCGTCATTGAATACACCATTGCCTTTTTGCGTTCCACATCTTTAGGATCAACCTTAACATTTTCAATGCCTGGAACCTGACTCATCCCTGGAATCATCTTCAATAAATCTTCAAGTGGTCCCATCCCCATAACCTGATCCAACTGCTCGATAAAGTCATTGAAGTCAAAAGAATTTTCCTTCATCTTGCGAGCCAGCTCTTCAGCCTTCTGCTCATCATAATCCTGCTGTGCTTTTTCAATCAGCGTCAGCATGTCCCCCATACCTAAAATTCGGCTGGACATCCGATCTGGATGAAAGACTTCTAAATCCGTTAATTTTTCTCCGGTACCGGTAAACTTAATTGGTGCACCAGTAACTTGACGAATGGACAGGGCCGCACCACCACGGGTATCTCCATCAAGTTTAGTAATGATGACCCCAGTAATTCCCAACTGTTCATTGAAGCTTTGCGCAACATTGACAGCATCCTGACCAGTCATAGCATCTACAACCAAAAGGATTTCATTTGGCTGAGCAACTTCTTTAATCTGAGATAGTTCCTCCATCAGACCTTCGTCAATGTGTAAACGACCTGCCGTATCGATTAGAACATAGTCATTCTTCTTCTCACGAGCCACTTCCATCCCTTGACGTACGATCTCTACTGGACTGACATCTGTGCCCATATCAAAAACAGGAACATTCAATTGCTGACCTAATACTTTTAATTGATCAATCGCAGCTGGCCGATAAACGTCTCCTGCGATCATCATTGGACGTGCTTTTTCTGTTTTGATTAAATGATTGGCTAATTTACCAGCAAAAGTGGTCTTACCAGCCCCTTGCAAACCGACCATCATAATGACTGTAGGAATTTTTGGTGATTTCTCGATGCCGACTGTTTCAGAGCCCAAGGTTTTTGTCAGCTCTTCGTCAACGATTTTAACAATTTGCTGTGCTGGTGACAGGCTATCTAAAACCTCTGCTCCTAAAGCACGTTCTCTAACCTGTTTGGTGAATTGCTTAACTACCTGCAGGTTAACGTCGGCTTCTAACAGGGCCAGTCGAATCTCCCGCATCATTTCGGTAACATCAGCTTCGGTAATTTTTCCTTTTCTACGTAATTTGCTCATTGCCGCCTGGAGGCGTTCTGTTAAACTTTCAAATGCCATGTTTATTTATTCGTTCCTTTCTTATTCATCTAAGTCTTGCAGCTCTTTAATTCCTGATGCAAGGGTTTCATCTTTTGGATAGTGTTCCTTGACATAGTGCTCTAATTTTTCCAATTGTTCTTCTCGGACAATATAATCGGAAACTAAGTGCAGTTTACGTTCATACTCTTCCAAAATTTTTTCGGTTCGCTTTATATTATCATAAACTGCCTGACGACTCACATTATATTCTTCCGCAATTTCTCCTAGGGAAAAATCATCTGCATAGTAAAGTTCCATATAGTTCATTTGCTTTTCAGTCAAGAGTGTCGCATAAAATTCAAACAATGCGTTCATACGGTTCGTTTTTTCAATTTCCATACATTGCCTCCTCTTTTTGCCAGTTCTCTTCAGAAAACACCTTGATTCCTCGATTGATGAAATAGGCAGTCGCTACTCCTACTCCCGTTATTCGGATTCCTGAAAAGCTGCCATCGTAAATTAGTTGACTGCCGCAGGAAGGACTGCGCTCTTTCAAAATTAATCGGGTCACATCTAATTTTTGAAATTCTTGGTAAGCTTTTATTGCACCTGCTTTAAAGGCAGCAGTTACATCTTTTCCTGTTCGATCAATTACCTTCGCTTGTCCTTTCCAAACATCAAATCCATCACCACCAACAATTTCTGCTGGTGTACGAGGCGTTGACAGTCCACCTAAGACTTCTGGACAAACAATGATTGCCTTCTTTTCTTCTACTAATTGCTTCAATGAATCAATTTGATTATGGTTACCATCATAACGACAGCAGACGCCAGCTAAGCAAGCACTGATCCCCAGCATGTAACAATCTCCGTTTCTTTGTAAAAAACAAGTGACAAAACTGCTTTCCCATTATACCATTTATTTATAGTTGGAAATAGTCCAACTATCTAGTTAATTACGAATAAAAGGAGAAGCTTATGAAGCGAGTGCTCGTTGTAGATGATGAACCATCAATTGTTACATTATTAACCTTCAATTTGGAAAAGGAGGGCTATGCCGTTACCTCAGCAGTAGACGGTAAAGACGGTTACGAATTGGCCTTAAGCGATTCTTACGATTTTATTATTTTGGATGTTATGCTGCCATCTATGGATGGGCTGGACATCGCAAAAAAACTACGCCAAGAGAAAGTAGATACCCCCATCCTAATGCTAACTGCCAAGGATGATGCGATTGACCGGATTCTAGGATTGGAAATTGGTGCAGATGATTATTTAACAAAACCGTTCTCTCCTAGAGAGGTACTGGCTCGGATGAAAGCCATTTTCCGGCGGATTGAACCCCGCAAGGAAGAAACTGTACATGAAATCTTGACTACTGGAGAAATTGTAGCTGATTTAACCAATTATCAGGTTTCTGTTCGCGGTAAAGCTATCGAACTAACGCCGAAGGAATTTGAACTACTCGTCTATTTCATGAAACGCAAAGACCGAGTGATCGACCGTGATACTTTACTGGATCGGATTTGGCATTACGATTTTTCTGTTCAAAGTCGAATCGTTGATGTCCACGTATCCCATTTACGTGAAAAAATCGAAGTGGATCCAAAACATCCAAAGTATTTGTTAACCGTGCGTGGATTCGGTTATAAGTTCCAGGTGCCAAATCAATGAGAAAGCCGAAATTCGATTATTTTCTGCTGTTCATCGTTATTGCGGGATTATTTTTCGGAACCTGGCGTTTAACAAATTACTTCTATAATAAGGAGTTAATTAACCAACAGGAAGAATTTCTTACTGATAATGGTAAACTGCTTTTAAGTCAACTTGATCTAAGTGACTTAGGAGCAGACAAGAATTTGGAAACGATGCGGCACTATGGAGATGAATTAGATGAGCGGATTACCCTAATGGATAACGAAGGTGCCATTCTTTACGATTCTGCTTACCCTCATTTAACTGGTAACCGTGATAATCGGCCTGAAGTTAAAACTGTGTTAAGCAGTAATACAATTGGTACCGCGGTTCGCTACAGTGACACCTTAAAAGAAGAATTACTTTATACCGCACAACCGATCCAGCAAGAGACTCAGCTAATCGGGGTGCTGCGTATTGCCAAAAGTACCACCGCCTTTGCCCAGCAAACCCTAAGTTTTCGACGCTCTATGTTCATCGTCCTGCTTCTTTTCTATTTAGTATTGTATGGCAGCATTGCTTATCTTATTTATCAAAGAAATCGGCCATTAGAAACGGTTTTGCCAGTGTTAAAGCGGATGGTAGCTGAACCAGAGAAAAGCAATTACGTCGTTCAAAATTCCAGCAGCTGGCAGGAGCTTTATGTAACAATTAATAAATTAAGTGAGCAGTTAAATGAAACCTATGCTGCTTTTACTGCTACTGAAGAGCAATTTAAAACGCTCTTTCATGAATTAATGATTGGTGTCTTCATCATTGATGAACAAGGAAAGTTTTTCATGATTAATCCTACTATGGAGGAAATTCTGCAAGTTGGAGCGGCTAGCCAGCATTACTACTGGGAAGTAATCGAGGACCACAAACTAATTCAGCTGATTCAACAGATTATGCTGGAGAAAAATCAAGTTCATCAGGAAATTGGCTTGAAGCAGCCAGAGAAGCGAGATTTAGATGTGCGTTTGCGCTATTTGGAAAATACCGCTACTGGTGATCAAGTTATGGGAACGGTGTACGATTTGACCCATGTTCGTCACCTTGAAAAAATTCAACGAGATTTTGTCGGAAATGTTTCTCACGAGTTAAAAACACCAGTCACCTCTTTAATCGGATTTACAGAAACCCTATTAGACGGTGCAAAAGAGGACCCTGACCTGACGACCGAATTTCTAACAATTATGCAAAAAGATGCCTTGCGCTTACAGCGTTTGATCCAGGATATTATTGAACTCTCCAAGGACAGTGAACATGTTCCAGAAGAACTCCAAACCATTGAATTATCTGATTTTATTCATCAGCAAATTGAAATGTACCAGCATTTACTTGATAAAAAGCAAATTGAGGTTCGAATTCACGGACCGGAGAACAGCTTCTTCCTAACTCGAGTGGTTTTTTTCCAACCAATTATTAAAAACCTGCTGGAAAATGCGATTCAATATTCGCCTGAAAAAGGGATCATTACAATTGATTACCGAATGGATAAGCAGAATCTTATTCTTTCCGTAACGGATGTCGGAATTGGTATTGCCAAAGATGATCAAGATAGAATTTTCGAACGCTTTTATCGAGTGGATCGTGCCCGCAGTCGCCATTCTGGAGGCACCGGACTCGGCTTGGCAATCGTTCGTGAATATAGTCAAATCTTGGGTGGCGATGTCACTGTAGAGAGCCATCCTCAATTAGGCTCCACCTTCACAGTTAAACTGCCACTGCAATAAAGCGAAAGAAAGCATTCGTATCGAAAAACTGATACGAATGCTTTCTTTTATTTTACATTTCCATCTACATCTCGTTCGATCTTCATAGAAGTGATTGGCAGGTAGCCTAATTCTTTAACTGGACCTGATTGAATCTCTTCAGAAGTCATGTATTCCAAGAATTTCGCTAACTCTCCCTCAGGCTCACCATTGGTATACATATGTTCATAAGACCAGATTGGCCAGTCATTATTTGCAATCGTTTTTTCATTTGCCTCTACCCCATCTAATTTCAACGCTTGTAGACTGTCATCTAAATAAGATAGTGCTAAATAACTAATTGCTCCTGGCGTGTCTGCAACAATTTTTTTAACTGTGCCAGAAGAGTCTTGCTCTTGAGACTGAATAGGTTCAGCGCCATCCAAGCCCCATTTTTCAAAAGTTGCTCGGGTTCCACTACCACTAGCCCGATTCACTACCGCAATTTCTTGGTCTTTTCCACCAACATCTTTCCAGTTAGTAATCTTTCCTGTAAAAATATCAACCAATTGTTGTTTAGTTATATCCTCTACTCCTACATCTTTGTTAACAACTGGTGCAAAGCCGACAACGGCCACCCGATGATCAACTAATTTCTCAGCATCAATTCCATCTTTCTCTTCCGCAAAAACATCAGAATTTCCGATTTCAACAGCTCCTTCTGACACTTGACTTAAACCAGTTCCACTGCCGCCACCTTGGACAGAAATCTGAACGGTAGGATTTTCTTGAGTAAAACTTTCTTGGGCTGCATCCACTAACGGCTGCAAAGCAGTAGAACCGACTGCTGTAATTTTTGCTCCATTGGAAGTATTAGAACTACTTCCTGAAGATTCGCTAGTATTGCCGCCTGAGCCACAACCGGCTAATAAAATACTCGATACGAATAAAGCTGCTAATAATTTTTTCATTCCACACGCTCCTTTGTTTTTGGTACATTTCGACTTTAACAAGCCAACGTTAAGACAAGATGGAGTTCATGTAAATGAATTGTTAAGGTCTGTAAATTTTAAGTAAAGCGAATTGATTTCTATTTTCCCGGTTTTGACGTACAATACCAGCGAGGTGAGAAAAATGTTAACTATCCATTATCGTAACAACGATCAAACAAATCAAAAAACTTACCAAAATGCTAAAGACTTTCTGGCAGCGCAATTAAGAGAAGTTCCCGATTTACCAGACTACTACCACGTAGATGAAGCTTGGTTGGACGATCAAAAGCTTTCACTAACTGATTCAACCATTGCTGGCCTGTATAATTATTTAGCACAATAAAAAAGAGGTTTCTGTAGACAATTTCTTCTACAGAAACCTCTTTTTTAAAAGGATGAATTGGGTTCTTTTAGAAACATTAACTCTTCTTGAGTTGAAGAACGATTCAGAATAGCATTTCGATGAGGATAGCGACCAAAGCGTTTAATAATTTCATAATGCCGCTTTTCAAAGTCTAAATTATTCTCCATTCCCGGCTCTGAGAAAAGTTCTAATGCTTGCTGATGGATGACTAAAGATTCTGAATGCATAAAAGGCATATAAACAAATGAGCGTTCTTCAACTGTCAATTCATTCAACTCTTTTTTAGCAATAGCTTCTTGTGCAAGTACTAAAGCCATCCCATCATAAGCAAATGACCGTGGATCTCCGCGAAATAAATTTCGTGAAAACTGATCTAAAACTAAAATCTCAGCCAGTCTCCCTTGAATTGTTTCCCGCCAAGAGGCTTTTTCTCCTTGAATCACTTGCTGATGTACGGCTTCGAAACGTTCTCGAATCCGTTGATCAAACTGATTATCTTTTTTGAACCATTGTTCTGGTGTAGACTCTACAAACCAAAAATCTAAAATTATTTGACTATCCATTATTTCCCCTCCTTCAATTTAAAAAAAGAAGCAGGAAGATCCCGCTTCTACTTACCTTCTACATATGCTCTTAATCGTTTCGCAGCTTCTTCCAAATTCTCCAGAGACGCAGCATAACTTAGCCGAATATAACCCTCTCCTTCTTCGCCAAAAGCGATACCAGGAATCACCGCTAACTGATTTTTCTTCGCTAAATCTAAACAGAAAGCCATTGAATCCGAACCAAATTGTTCTGGGATTTTAGCAAAAAGATAAAAAGCTCCTGATGGTCGAGCAACCTCAAAGCCCATATCAGTCATTTCTTTGTATAAATAATCCCGACGTTTGCGATATTCTTCTCGCATCACTTCTCCGTCAGTTATTCCTTGAATTAAAGCACGAACTGCAGCTTTTTGTGAAATAGTTGAGGCTGCTGTAACTAAATATTGGTGAACTTTGATAATTTGCGCAGTTAAGCTTTCCGGTGCAAAGATGAAGCCAATTCTCCAACCAGTCATCGCGTGAGATTTTGACAAGCCATTGATTAAGATCGTTTGCTCCCGTAAATATTTGGCAAATGATACATGTTTCGCTTCATAATTCAATTCACTATAGATTTCATCACTAATAACAAACACATCGTACTTAGCTAGTGTTTCTGCCAATGCTTTGACCTCAGCTTCATTGTAAGCCACACCTGTAGGATTTGATGGTGAGGTAATAATAACTGCCTTAACAGCATCGCCATGCTCCTGCATTGCCTGATCAACCTGCTCCGGTGTTAAAACAAAATCACTGTCACGAGTATCAATATATACTGGTTCAGCGTCAGCCAATAGAATGAGCGGCTCGTAACCAGGATAAGTAGGTGCTGGCAGTAAAACTTTATCTCCTGGCTCCAAAATTGCTAACAAACTTGCAGAAATAGCTTCGGTTGCTCCAACCGTTACTAATACTTCCGACTGACTATCATATTTTACATCATACTTTTTAGCAACAAATTGACTAGCTGCTTCCCGAACATCTAATAGTCCTGACATCCCAGTATAATGACTGTAATTTTCTTTAATTGCTTGCTCACCAGCCGTTTTTACATGTTCAGGTGTATTGAAGTCTGGCTCTCCCAATGTCAATTTTAACATGTTAGGAATGCCTGAAACCTGCTCATCGAATTGGCGGATTAATGAGACCGCAATCTTGTATACATTTGGATTAAATCGTTTGTCTAATTTGTTCATACTACCCCTCCATTTCTAATCATATTATCATAATTAGAAATATAGTAAAGTCCTAAATCGATTTATTTTTCAGACAAATGTTAAAGGCAAAATACCAACCTACAGAAATCACTAAAGAAAGCAAAGCGATCATGTAACCTGGTTCAATGGATAAAAGCAATGCACGCAAATAAAAATCCACATCGCTCATTCCCGACTGGGAGAGTCCAGTGGGGCCAATTATAATGCGAGGGAGCATTGAAAAAATCGTTGAAAACATGATTTGAAAAGCAATAATAACAACTTGAAGAATGTAATTCTTTTTGAAAAATTCTGAGACTAACATACCTGCCAATAAAAGAAAATATAAAATTGTCAATGTTCCAAAATTTCTTGCTACAAGAATACCTGAGCCATCGATTGGCCTGAATATTTCGACATCTTGAACAACAGAACTAAACCATTGAAACGGAGAAACAATTGCAGGCACTAACCAAAATACTAGGTAAAGACGCGATAAGTTTTTATTCATGGGGACATACTTCCTTCTAATTAAAGAATTGTGGTACTGTTTGAATTTTCTCACAAATTACTTACGTTTTCTTGATAACCAGCTAAATTATTTTTCATTATAGTACAAAAAGAGATAAATGGCATTGAAATTACGTTAGAAAAAATATAAAATAACTGAGCAGTTCACACAAGGAGAAAAATTATGAACAAAAGCTTTTGGCAAAAAATTCCTTTTATCTACTTATTGCTACCTTACGCTCATCTATCATTAATAGTAGATTATTATTTACACTCTTTAACTGGTATCATTGTATCAATCTTGATTACAGCTTTTTTAGGATTTTATGCAAGGAAAACTAATCAACTTTCTGTCCTTCTAATCTCTAATTTTTTCAATTTTTCTGTTTCATATGCTTTAACAAAGATCAAAGGCTTATTTCATACGCCTCACATGCTTCATTCACCATACCTAACAATAACGTTGCTCTTGCTGCTCTTTTTATTAGCACAAGGAATCGGAATTTTTTGGGGCGGATTATTTTCTGTAAGGCATTGAACGTCTTACTAGAAATTGTAAATTCAAGTCAAAAAAAGACCTTCCTAAAATAGGAAGGCCTTTTAAGTATTGGCTTAACAATACTTTTGGTTTTTGTCTTATTCTCCAGCGTTTGCGTCTTTGAGACCGTATTTCTTGTTGAAACGATCGACACGTCCATCTGCTTGAGTGAATTTTTGACGTCCAGTATAGAATGGATGAGAGTCAGAAGTAACTTCGACACGAATCAATGGATAAGTGTTTCCGTCTTCCCATTCAACTGTTTCTTGAGAATTCTTAGTAGAACCTGACAAGAATTTGAAACCAGTTGTTGAATCCATAAATACTACCGGATGGTAATTTGGATGAATTTCTTGTTTCATAGTTTTTTTCGCTCCTTTGCCCTGAAACATTTGCTGAATCAGAGTTTGTTTGCAATACGCAACAGATATATACTATCATGAAAGATTCACGAATGCAATTATCTTTTCAGATTTTTTCTCGGTGTTCGATTTCCAAACGAAACATCTCTAAAGGCATCAAAAAATGCCTGATTACTTTTAGACTTTTTCAAGAAAGTAATAAACTGGTTGGTGTATTCTAAAGAATCTCCTACCATATTTTTGCGAATTTTCCAAATCTCTTCCAGCTTTTCCGGTGCCATTAATAATTCTTCTTTGCGTGTTCCTGATTTCTTGATATCAATAGCAGGGAAAATACGACGTTCAGATAATTCTCGAGAAAGTTGCAGTTCTAGATTCCCAGTTCCCTTGAATTCCTCGTAAATTACATCATCCATTCGGCTACCGGTATCGACTAGAGCAGTTGCCAAAATCGTCAAACTACCGCCTTCTTCAATATTCCTCGCAGCACCAAAGAATTTCTTCGGTTTGTACAAAGCAGCTGGATCAATACCACCACTCAAAGTACGTCCACTTGGTGGAACAACTAAATTATAAGCCCGTGCCAGACGTGTGATACTATCCATTAAAATAACCACATCACGTTTGTCTTCAACCAAACGCATCGCACGTTCCAAAACTAATTCAGATACGCGTGTATGATTTTGTGGTTGTTGATCAAAAGTTGAATATACAACATCCCCTTTTACACTGCGCTCAAGATCTGTTACTTCTTCTGGGCGCTCATCTACCAAAAGAACAATTAATTCTACATCAGGGTAATTATCTGTAATTCCGTTTGCAATTTCTTTGATAATGGAAGTTTTACCGGCCTTCGGAGGTGCAACAATTAGTCCACGTTGGCCAAAACCGACAGGAGAAAAAATGTCGATCATTCGTGTTGACAGACGTCCAGGGGTAGTTTCTAAGATCATCTGTCTATCAGGGTATAAAGCTGTTAAAGCAGGAAAATGTGGGCGTTCCTTGGCATCTTCCGGATCCTTGCCATTAACGCTCTCAACATGCATTAATCCATAATATCGCTCAGATTCTTTTGGTGGTCGCGCCTTACCTGCCACCTTATCGCCGTTACGCAATCCGAAACGACGAATCTGAGAAGCTGAAATATAAATATCTTCAGCACTCGATCCATAATTAATCGGACGTAAAAAGCCGTAGCCATCTTGACCGACGATATCCAAGACTCCTTCCATAATAAAGAAGCCTTGTTTTTCCGCTTGCGCACGAATCACCGCAAGCGCCAATTCCTTTTTATTCATTTGGCTGTAGTAAGGAATCTTGAAGTCACGCGCATAAGTATAAATTTCTTTCAGCGTTTTGTTTTCAAGCTCAGCCATTGTTAAGTAATCGCTCATTCTTTTTCCTCTTCCTCAATCATTTCAATTGTAGCTCCAAGCGCAGTTAATTTTTCAATAATATGATCATACCCACGCAAAATATACTCGACATTGTAAATAGTAGTAGTGCCTTCTGCCATTAATCCCGCAATTACTAAACAAGCACCAGCCCGTAAATCAGAAGCAACTACCTCTGCCCCATGAAGCTTACTTGGTCCGTTTAAGACGATCATATTGCCTTCTACAGTAGCATCAGCACCCATTCTGACTAGTTCTGGAATGTGATTGATCCGTTTCGAATAAATAGTATCAATAATTTCAGCAGTTCCTCCAGCTGTTAAAAGCAATGGTGTAATGGGCTGCTGCAAATCGGTTGCAAAACCTGGATAGGGTGACGTAGTAATATCGACAGCTCTTAAACTTTCTGAAGGCAACACATCAATGCTATCCTCAGAAATATTCATTTTAACGCCCATTTCTTCTAGTTTAGCAATAAAGCTTTCAATATGCTCGTAAATGACATTATTAATCTTTATTCCCTTGCCAATAGTCGCAGCCAATGACAAATAAGTCCCCGCTTCAATTCGATCAGGAATAATTGAATGAATACATCCGTGTAGTTCTTCAACGCCTTCGATTCGAATTTCATCTGTACCTGCTCCACGAATCTTCGCACCCATATTGTTCAATAAAGTTGCTACATCAATAATTTCAGGTTCACGAGCAGCATTTTCAATAATCGTTCTGCCTTTAGCCTTTACAGCTGCCAACATGACATTTATTGTAGCACCAATCGATACCACATCCATAAAGATTCGATCTCCAGTAAGGCCTTCTTCATCTGTACGCAAATAAATAACCCCATGTTCATTGGATACATCTGCGCCTAAACTTTCAAATCCTTTTATATGCAAATCAATTGGACGAGGGCCTAAAAAACAGCCGCCGGGCAAACCAACGACAGCCTCACCAAATTTGCCTAGCAATGCGCCCATAAAATAGTAAGAAGCTCGTAAAGAATTAATTTTACCGCTAGGCATTGGAATTGATACGATCTTACTAGGATCAATTTCCATTCGATTATCTGCAAATTTTACTGTAGCACCCATAATCTCTAAGATCTCAATTAATGAATGAACATCTTGAATATCTGGTACACCTTCTAATACAACGGGAGAATCCGCCATAATTGCTGCTGGTATTAAAGCAACGGCACTATTTTTTGCGCCGCTGATAGTTACTTCACCTTTTAATGGCTTTCCGCCTTGAATCACAATTTTTTTCATCTATATTCACCTATTAAGTTATTTACATTTTACATGTAGACCATCTTTCATTTTAGCACATAATGGTTCAGTAAAAAAGATAGTACTGACTAAATTAATCGATGAATTATAAAAGGTTTCTTAAAAAGCCAAATACATTTTAAACTGGGCAGATATTTTTTCTGAGACGGAGTAAAATTATTTTTCATTTTTGTAAAATCAAGACAAAGAAAGCTCTTTTGAAGCAAAAGAAAAAACCTCAGATAAATTTATCCGAGGTTAAAGACTAAATCAGTATTAAGCTTTGTTTGCAGAACCGAACCAGTCAATGTGTTCTTCAGCATCTTTGACAATTGCAGCAACACCTGGTGCCAATAATTTACGAGGGTCAAAGCCTTTTCCTTCTTTATCTTTGCCAGCTTCGATGTATTCACGAGTAGCTTTAGCAAATGACAATTGGAATTCAGTGTTAACATTTACTTTAGAAACACCCATTGAAATAGCTTTTTGGATTTGTTCTTGAGGAATACCAGAACCGCCGTGTAATACTAATGGCACTTCAGAACCTACAGCATCAGCAATTGCTTGTAAATGATCAAATGCTAGGCCTTTCCAGTTTTCAGGGTATACACCGTGAATGTTACCAATACCACATGCTAGGTAGTCGATACCAGTACCAACCATTTGTACACATTCGTCAATGTCAGCTAATTCGCCAGCACCGATAATTCCGTCTTCTTCTCCACCAATTGAACCAACTTCACATTCAACTGAAACGCCTTTAGCGTGAGCTTTTTCTACAACGTCTTTAGCCAATTTCAAGTTTTCTTCGAATGGTAAATGAGAACCATCAAACATAACTGAAGTGTAGCCAACTTCGATACATTCTAAAGCAGCTTCGTATGATCCATGGTCTAAGTGAATAGCAACTGGAACAGTAATGTCCATAGATTCAACTAAATCACAGATGATATCTTTAGCAACTTTATAGCCGCCCATGTATTTAGCAGCGCCCATAGAAGTTTGGATAAGAACTGGTGCTTTTTTAGCTTCAGCTGCGCGCAAGATTGCTTGCGTCCATTCTAAGTTGTTTGTGTTAAATCCACCGACTGCGTATCCACCTTGACGTGCAGCTTTTAAAAATTCAGCTCCTGATACTACTGGCATAAAAAATTCCTCCTAAGTAATCTTTTTGGCTAAGACATCGTCTTAACTAACGATCTAATTTTAACAAAGATTGCCTAACATTGCTACTACAATCCTTTCTTAAAAGCCTTTACATTCGATAAAACTTATGACTTTGCCTTTTTTTAGTAAAAAAGACTGAAACAGCCCTCGCTATTTCAGTCAAAATCTTATTTCTCTTCTTTGTTTTTTAATGAAGCTCCCACAAAAGCTTTAATTAATGGTTGTGGACGATTTGGACGAGAAATCAGTTCTGGATGGAATTGGCATCCAACAAAGAATTTTTTCTCTGGTAGTTCTACAATTTCAACCAGTCGATTATCTGGAGAAACCCCAGAAAATACCATTCCTTGATCTTCAAACAACTCACGATAACCATTGTTAAATTCATAACGATGACGGTGACGTTCTTGAATCACTTCCGCATTGTCATAAGCTGCAGCAGTTTTAGTTCCCTTTTTCAATTTACATGGATACAGTCCTAAGCGCAATGTCCCACCAAGGTTTTCCACGTTTTCTTGATCCGCCATCAAATCAATAATATTATTTGGGGTATCAGGAACTGTCTCTGCTGAATTAGCATCTTTTAAATCTGCTACATTACGTGCGAACTCAACACAGGCCATTTGCATACCTAAGCAAATACCTAAGAATGGAATATCATTTTCACGTGCATAACGAATCGCTTCAATTTTACCTTCAATTCCACGATCACCAAAACCACCGGGAACTAAAATTCCATCTGCATCGCTTAACTCTTTTTCCACATTTTCTTTCGTCAATTCTTGAGATTTAATCCACTTAATCTCAATATCAGAATCAAATGCAAAACCAGAATGTTTCAATGCTTCGACTACTGAGATATACGCATCAGGAAGTTCAACATATTTCCCAACCAAAGCAATTTTAGTTTTCTTCTTCAGGTTAAGCACTTTTTCTTCCAATGCACGCCATTCGGACATGTCTGCTTCTGGCGCTTCTAATTTCAAGTGATCCAATACGAATTGGTCCATGCCTTGCGCTTGCAATGCCAGTGGGATTGAGTAAAGAGTTTCTACATCACGAGACTCAATAACTGCTTCTGGTGCCACGTCACAGAACTGAGCCAATTTATTTTTCGTTCCTTGAGAAACTGGTAATTCTGTCCGAACGACTAAAATATTGGGTTGAATACCTAATCCACGTAATTCTTTTACGCTATGCTGAGTTGGCTTGGTTTTCATTTCGCCAGCAGCTTTCAAGTAAGGAATCAGCGTAGTATGAATGTACATAACATTATCAGAACCAACATCTGCTTTCATTTGACGTAAAGCTTCTAGGAAAGGCAGTGATTCAATATCCCCAACTGTTCCGCCAACCTCAGTAATGATAATGTCTGAATCTGTCATTTTTGCAGCCCGCATAATTTTAGATTTGATTTCATTGGTGATATGAGGGATTACCTGAACAGTTGCTCCCAAGTATTCACCTTTTCTTTCTTTGCGAATAACTTCAGAATAGATTTTTCCTGTTGTCACATTGGAGTATTGATTCAAATTAATATCGATAAATCGCTCATAGTGTCCTAGGTCCAAGTCAGTTTCAGCACCATCATCTGTGACGAAAACCTCTCCGTGTTGGTATGGACTCATCGTACCTGGATCTACGTTGATGTAAGGATCAAATTTTTGAATTGTTACCTTCAATCCGCGATTCTTCAACAAGCGACCAAGTGAAGCTGCCACGATCCCTTTTCCAATAGAAGATACAACGCCGCCAGTTACAAAAATATACTTTGTCATAAATGAAAAAACTCCCTCATTGTAGTTTGCAGGAAAAGTCTAGAAAATAAGAAAAACTCCCTATCCAAATGAATAGGGAGCGGAATTTTGCTAAACTTCTGACCCTCTTAAAAGGGTGCCCAAGCAGTATAATACCTACTCTGGCTCAAAAAGTCAACACCTTAAAAGGCTTGCTAAAGAATTTCTTATTTAAACAAACGGTTCCAAAAGCTTGATTTCTCTTTAGGCTTTTCATCTTCGACAGCCTCATGCAGCTCCGGATATTTTTTTTCAACATCGATAACAGGTATATTAACCGCATAGTCTGCTACTAACAGCAGCCCTATTTTTGAGTCGTCATCTGCTATCGCATCACTAACAACCGTAAAATCGATTCCCTTTTTCACAGCAACATTTATGTATTGCTGCTGAAGAGAAGTAGAAACCGCACCATTAATCAATATTCGTGCTGAAGGCTCTTTTTCTATTTCCTTTAACAAACCTACTTCATTCTCTCTATCCTGCATTTCCTTGATTGTCATACTTAATAAACAGCGTTCTCTAAATGTTCCTAGATACTCCTTCTGCTCATCAGGATTAATCTTAGGTGTTCCATATCTTCCCGCATCAAGATGCTTCTGCAAGTTATCTTCTGCCATTTTTTCACTTCCTCAAAATATACTTACTTACACTAAGTATATCAAAAAAATCTCTTCGTTAAAAATCTGGCTATATTTCACTTCTGTAAGAAAATATATGCTGATTCACACACGATTATCTCCCTCAACACTTAGATTACTGCCGTGAAGTTTTCGGACTAGTGGTTTCTCAACAACTACTTTTTGCTTTAATAGTTGCTATTTTAGTACTTTATAAACTGGATCATATTGACCTATTACCACTAATTTATATTCTATCCATTTATTTTAAATAAAAAATAACGGCTTTTTTGCAATTAATTTTCACTTAAAATACTAAAAGATCGAAGTTCTCCAACACCTTCGATCTCATTTATATTTATTTTCCTATAAAAATTTTCTTTGGCGTTTGTAAATTAGCCGAAGTATATGCGCACATAAAAGCAGTGCCATTAGGGTATTCTTCGGGTACCATTGATTCAAAGATGTCTTTTAATAGCGTATATTGATTTTCCCAAGTTTTCACTTGAATATCTCCCGCTTTTTCTATTAACTCTCTTTTGGTTATAGGAAAACGTACATCAAGCTGATTAAAGGTCTTCACGAAATAATGCATGCCGACATTTGGAAATCCCATTTCTTCACCCCCTTATTTATCCTCTAAATAGCTGTACATTGTCGAGTCCCGACCTGTTCCACAAGTATCTGGCGAAGCAGCTCCTCGGTGATTTCTTAACCAGAGAAGATCACCCATTAGTGCTTGCTTTTGAATCGCATCACACAGGCCTGGGTACAGGTCTGCTTTGAAGATATATGGAATTCCTACTGGTGCTTCAGCTATGATATCCCCTTCTGGGTTAACTACCATACTGCGACCAAATAAGGAATAGCATTCATCCATTTCAGAGTTGTTTGCTGCAATCACATATACCTTATTGAAATAAGCTCCAGCACGATTAGTAATTTCATATTGATTTTCAAATGGTGTCATATAGGTAGTTAGTCGTAAAACAACATTGGCCCCCTTAGATGCAGCCTCTCGCCAATTATCCTGATAATCACCATCTGAACAAATAATCGAGGCAATACGCGAACCCTTTGGACCTTCAAACACTCGAATTTCATCACCTGGACTAGAAGGCTCTACGGGATTCCAAGGCGTTACTTTTCGATAGATATCAACAATTTCTCCTTTATTATCAATTGTAATCGCACAATTTTTGTAAAAGTTACCATCTTGCTCATCTACACAGGCACCTACTGCGAGCCAAAGTTGATATTCTTTACAGACAGCTTTTAACTTAGCCAGTTCCGGACCATCTAGGGTGATACAACATAGTGATGCATGTGGTCCAACACCATTCAAAGATGCTTCTGGAGTAACAATCATATCAATTCCTGGAAAGCCAGTAATTGCTCTATCAATCCATTCGATAATTTTATCTACATTCTGCATAACTTCTTCACGCGTTTTTGGAACCACAGCAAGTTTCATTTGAAATAGTGCTACGCTTAAACACTCTGTTTCAATTTTTCCGTTAATGGGAAAGCAATTTCCTACATTCATTGATTGTCCTCCTTTAAACGACCGCTTTTTCCCTCTGGATTGTTTGTAATAATTTAGTAGGAGAAGTCTGAGTAAATAGCTGAAATTCATGGATTAAATGCGCTTGATCATAATAACCTAATTGACAGGCTACTTTAGCAAGTGTCGAATCATACTCAAAATAGACTGCTTTAATAGCGTTCTGAAAGCGAATTATTCGGCTGTAAAGTTTTGGAGAGACGCCAATCTTCTTTTGGAATACTCGCTGTGCGTACCGCTTTGAATAGCCGGTTTCTCTTGCAATCTTTTCCATAGAAAATGCGGTAGTTTCCGTGCAAAGTAACACTGAAAGGTATTCTGCTAAAACAGAACGACGATTTTCATCAAGGAAAAGCGAACGATGTTTATAGAGCAAATCTCTCCGCTCTTGAAAAGTCGATTTATGTCCAAGTTCCTGTAAGAAGTTCTCTGTATTTGTGAATTGATTAGTCAAGTCAACAACTTGATTAACAAACTTATTTTGATTCTGCTCTTTGCAGCATAATCCAACATTTGTATATGGTTTAATCCCAAAATAAAGAATATTGGGCTCAAACACCATTTTTTTTGCTTCAGTAAAAATCCCAAAAAATTTTCCAATCACATTCGTTTTACGAATTTCAAAAAGTAAATTGACACAAGCATCTGGCAGATATTCAGTCTCAATTGTTTCTAATGTCTGAAATTGATAGATTAATGCTTCTGTTTTCAAATGCTCCTTTGACCAAATAACTAAATTCTCTTGATAGTTTGACACACGCTCATCATGAGTAAATAATTGAAAAGGCTTAGCATCAATAATTCTGTTCTTCGTTTCCAAAACTTTCATATCGATCACGCTTTCTTTTTGATTCAATCAACAGTAATCATTTGAAAAAGAACTTCCCAGTAACTTCTTTTACATCACTAAATGTGGCAATAATCTTTTTCTCAACGACTTATTGGAAATCTCTATAATTAACCCTAACACAAAAAAACAAAGAAGAGTTGTAAAAAATGGACCTTCGATAACAAGTATCTACTCAATTAGCTAGTTAAAAGTTATTATTGTTGATTGGATGAATTTAAGTAGTTCTTCCATATACCCCTATCTTATCAGGTCAATCTATTTAAATCAGTAGTTTTCTCCGTTTCCCCTAAATCTATTTTTAACTTAAAAAAAATGATTTTATTATCTGACAATGCAAAAAAATCAATCCAAAGAAGTGTGGCAAAGCCTTTTCCTTTGATCAATATTTTAGAAAAAGGGCCTATTCGATAGGCCCTTTCCCCACTACTAGGATTATAGTGTTGTAAAACACTTAGAAATGATTTTCCAATCTCCTTTTTCATCTTTTAATAAATGAAAATGATCTTCCAGTGTGCCATCTCCAAAGAATCCAGTTTCATAAACTGTTGCCTCTGCAATATTGCCGGTTACTTTCAAGTTAGTTATTTCAGCTTTGTACGGAGCACCACTTTCCTTCATTGCCGGATGCGATCCTACATCTTCAATAAACGACGTTGGCTTCGCAATCATTAAATCTGACCCCATGTAGCCTGTCATAATTGCAGCGGGATGAAATACGCTTTTCAGTAATTCCGTATCTGCTGTAAAAGTTCCCCCAATATAATTCTCAACCACTTGTTTTACTGCTTGTTCGCTCATTATCGCGCCTTCTTTCTACTTTTTATTTAGGAAATATCATATTGATACTCAATCCTCTAATTTTAAGAGTTTTGCTGCATTATGATAAAACACTTTTTCCATTGCCTGTGGATTATCTGCCAGTGCTTTCTTAACTTCTACAATAGAATATTTGAAGCTGCCAAATGGATAGTCTGTTCCGAAAAGAACCCGATCTTCCCCTAAAAGTTCGACCCCTTTTTTGATTAATTTAGCATTACAGAAAGTCGTATCAGTGTAAACATTTTCTAATCCCTTCGTATTTTCAGCAAATGCTTCTGGCCAACCACAACAATGGGCAGCAATTAACGAATAATCTTTGAAACGTGGGGCAAAATCATAAAAATACTGTGGGTCTCCAAACTCAGGGTTTTGTGGATAGTTTGTATCTGACCCATAATATTGTCCAATCCCTACATGAAAAATGATCGGCAGTCCCATCTTTCCGAAAAGATCTACTGCTGCTTCTACTTTAGCATTCTCTAAACTGATATTTTGCAAGATGGGATGGACTTTTAAAGCCTTGGCCCCCTTTTGAATGTCTGATCTCAACTTCTGTTCCATTTCTGGAATTTCCAAATCAAAATTAGCACAGCTGAAAGGAATAAAACGAGAATCTAGTTTCGAAACTGCTAAATATTCTTCAAAGCTAGTGTTTGGCAACACAGGTAATAAACAAGCATAAGCAATTTTATTTTCTGTCATGTCTCTGGCAAAATTTTCCATTGTGCATTCCCAAACTCTGTATTGACCTGCATCAATCAACTGCTGTAATGCTTCAGGACTTTCAGGAAAAAAAGGCATGTTATATCCTGATTCTTCAAAAGGAATGAAGGGATCTACATATTTTCCTTTATGATAGTTCGTTTTAAATGTAATACTTCGATTCTCGTGAAAAATGTCTCCCACATGGGTATGAAAATCAATAATTTTCATTGTTACTACCTCCGATTAATCTTCTAGATGCAAAATTTTTGCTGCATTTTCATAAAATACTTTTTTCATGATGCGCTCATCATTAGCAAATGCTCGTTTGACTTCTTGAATCGAATATTTAAAAGTTCCAAATGGATAATCTGTACCAAATAAGACTTTATCCTCACCAATATGCTGTACACCTAATTGCATTAATTCAGCTGAACACATAGTTGTATCTGTATATACATTGTCTAACCCTTTTGTATTTTCAGCAAAATCTTCCGCTAATAAACAACAATGCGCAGCAATGAGTGGATACTTACTGAACCGTGGAGCAAAATCATAAAAGTATTGTGGATCGCCAAACTCAGGATTAGATGGGTAATCTTTATCTGGTCCATAATAAGAGGTAATTCCCACATGGAAAATTGTTGGAATATTGGCTTTTCCAAATACCTCTACTGCAGCTTCAACTTTTGGATCCTCTAAACTAACATTTTGTAAAATTGGATGAATTTTTAATCCTTTAGCCCCTCGTTTAATATCCAGCTCAAGTTTTCTCTCTAGTTCCGGAATCTCCAAACTAAAATCTGGACAAGTAAATGGAATAAAACGAGAATCTAATTTTGAGACTGCTAGATATTCTTCAAAACTAGTATTTGGTAGAACCGGCAACAAACAAGCGTAATCCACCTCATCTTCCGTCATATCCTTCCCAAAGTTTTCCATCGTACATTCCCAAACTCTGTATTGACCTGCATCAATTAATCGTTGGTGATCCTTTTGATCTTTTACAATCAATGGTTTCGTATAGCCTGAGCGTTCCACTTCAATAAATGGATCTTCATAATCTCCCTTCTTGATATTTGTTTTAAAAGTAATACTCCGGTTTTCATGAAAAATATCTCCTACGTGAGTGTGAATGTCTAAAATTTTTACCATGATTTTTCCTCCTCCATCATTTTTATAAGATATTTTTTGTTATTCAGGTACAGGTGGTTCGCTAGTTTTTTTTGTTGCGCTAGTTTTCATACTCCAAAAGATCGTAATCACTGTTAAAATTACCAAAAATACGACACTAGTTAAAAATACTGTTCCTTCATTTCCGTTAGGGATAAAGCCCGCCAACGCATTGATAATTAAAGGCGATGCGGCAGCGCCAACAGAGGTAAAGGCCATATAACTTCCCATAGAACTAGACATTTGTTCAGGTGTTGCAGTCTCAGATATTGCTTGAATCCCTAAAGGAATCGACAAAGAGAAACCTATTCCTGCAGTGATTGCCGCTAAAAATACAATGGCAATACTTGGAAAAAGTACCAATAGCAGATAGCCAACTGCTGTAACAATACATGCTAAAGTAAGTACATAGCGATTTAGTACTTTAAATATCTTAGGAAAAGCAAAGCCGCCAACTACACCGGCGCCCGTACTCAATGACATTGCTAAAGCAACAGTTGATGGATCTCCTAATCCCATTGAAGCAATATAAAGTGATGCATTCAATGAAAAAGTTGAATAGCCAATGCAAAACAGGCAAATCAGCACACCAATAAAGTAAACAGAACCTGGAACTTTAGCTTTTGGTGCATATTTTCCTCCGCCGGCTTCTTTTTTTGGAGTCACCTGCTCAGCCGGAAGCCACAAAGTAACGATAATAATCGTAATCAAGATAATTCCAAAAGCAAGATACGCTTGTGTCCATCGAACTCTTGCCAGCATACCTGCGACTAACATCATCACAACAGAACCACCATTCTGAAATGCAGTTTGCATTCCATACATTTGGCTTCGCTCATCCCCCTCAAATAATTCAGTCGAGATATTACTAATTGTGGTCATAAGCGTTCCTTGACCTGCTCCGATTAGTAAACTGGAAGCATAGATATATCCTAGCTTGTCATGTAAAAATGCTGGAAGCAACCCTCCAACAAGCATTAATGCTAGTGCCACTAACACAATATATTTTTTGTTAAGTTTGTTGCCTAGAATGCCCGCTACAAGTGTAGCTGGAAAAGAAGCGACCATTCCAAAAGTCATCACCATTTGAATTGCAGTCAAACTGGCAGTTGGAAAGCTTTGAGCAATATTTGCTAATACAGTCGAAACTATCATAATCGCCATGACTATAAATGATTGTGACAAAACTGCGGCCTTTACTTTAAAGTTTTTCACCGTTCTTCCTCCTCGTGTCATTAAGAATTACAGATAATCCTCTTTTTTTAGCGAGGGATAGTTTTTTCAAATGCACAGGATTCCTTCCAGATTTGTTCTTTTTCATTTGACCACTCTTCTATACATAGAAGATAGCTCTCTATCCCTCTAACTATTCGAGGAAGCCTGCTTTTTGATTAATAACACATCGAAATACTATAAATGGATAAGAAAAAACTCAGCTGCAGTCTAAGTAATTCCTCACATTTACTTAAATGATATCCATTGCGGCGTGATATCCTGTATGCACCGCTTTTCTAACCACGGAAGCACCAGTACAATCACCTATTGGCATAAAAGTTTCCCAACCATCCCATTTTCGTACTTCTTCAACAATATCTTCATTTGGTTTCATTCCCACTGCATAAATGACTGTATCAGCCTCTATCATGTGCTCAGCACCATTAGAATCAAGATATCTAACTCCTCCTTCAGTCGCTTCAGTAACTTTTACTAATGTTTTCGTGTGGACTAAATCCCTCATTTTCTCCATCATTTCAAATAATGCAGCTTGATGAATCCGATTTGAATCAACAGCTAGTCCTTCTTGAAGTTCAAGGATAGTCACATCAACTCCCGCCTCTGCTAAATGTAGAGCAACCTCACATCCCATTAAGCCTCCACCAATCATCACAGCTTTTTTTCCAACTTTTTCAGGGGTTGTGTACACTTCTGTAGCATGAATCATTGGGTGTTTATCACTGCCTTTTAATTTAAGTTCCAATGGATTCGCTCCTGATGCAACAATGATTGACTGAGGATTTATTTTTTGAACTAAATTTATATCAGCTACTGTATTCAGCTGAATATCTACAGCACTTTTCTCCAACTGATAAATCAAGTAATCTTTAAATCTACGCAAATCATCTTTGTGTGCGTCGATGTCTGTAAATTTAAGATTTCCACCTAACGTTGCTTCTTTTTCAACCAACGTCACAGTGTGGCCTCTTTGAGCTGCTGTAATTGCTGCTTTCATTCCACCAGGCCCTCCTCCAATAACTAAAACACGCTTATGATCTATTACATTTGGAGTGCGCAGCGTATATAATTCATTACCTGCTAATGGATTGACGTCACATTCATTGTGTCCATCGTATTTTCCACCCAGACAATTAGTACATCTTAGGCAAGGGGTCACGTCTAATGGTTTACCAGCAAATAGTTTATTTGGTAATTGTGGATCAGCAACAATCGCACGTCCGATTGCAATAAAGTCTGCCTTTCCTTCTGCAATAATTTTTTCCATTTCGATTGGATTATAGTGTGCACCTACTGTTACGATCGGTGTTTTCACCCCTCCATTTTTCATTGCTTCAGCCAATGGTAAATTGCAGCCGTGAGGTAGATATACCGATGGGAAGGTGTATTGTTTTGTAGCATAATATGAACCTGCTGAAACATGCAGTAGATCAATTTTCCCATCCAGCATTTTAGCAAATTCAACAGCTTCGTCGATTTCCAAACCGCCTTCTAGGTATTCCTTGCCACTAATTCGATATTCTAAAAGAAAATCCTCTCCAACTCTTTCACGAATAGCATCCACTACCATCAAAGGAAACCGAGCCCGATTCTCTAAACTTCCTCCATACTCATCTGTTCGATGATTGGTTGCCGGAGATAAAAACTGAGCCAATAACCAACCATGTGCGCCATGAATCATCACCTTTTGGAAGCCGCTATATTTTGCGTACCAAGCAGTTTCCGCAAACTCATTTGCAACCCTTCGCATATCCTCTTCGTTCATTTGACGAACAACCGTTCCATTTTCTTTTGTAAAACCATTTGGTCCAATCGGTTGATGACCTCTAGTAAAAATCGGCTCACTTGTATCACCACCATGAAAAATTTGGATTGATGGTACTGCCCCATGTCGCTTAATCGCATCGGTTACCTTCAACCACCCTGAAGTTGGAAAAATTGCCCGTTCAAAATCAGGTACTAAAATATCATCGTTTGGTCGACGACTAGAATCGTAGCGATTAACAGCTGTTTCACTTAACGTTACACTTGCTGCTCCACCTCGAGCTTTATCTTCATAGTAAAAAACAGTACTCTCATCAGGCATCCCAGTATAATAGTCTGGCCAAACCAGTGACGTGGGCGAAGCGAAGATACGATTACGAAAAGTAATGTTCTTAATTTTTTTTGGACTAAATAAATGTGGGTAGTCTCTCATTATATTTCCTTCTCTCTATTATTTTTCATAAACAATCTTTCCGTCTACAATTGTCATTAAAACTTTGGCTTCAGCTATGTTTTCTGGCTTTACTAAAAAAATATCCTGATCTAAAATTTGAAAATCTGCTACCTTCCCAATCTCAATTGATCCTCGTACAGTTTCTAAATGTTCTTGTTTCGCTCCATTGAGTGTGTACATGCGAATAGCGTCTTCTAATGAACTTGCCAAATCTGACCGATAACTATATCCATTTATTGTTTTTCTTGTGACAGCAAATTGGACACCTTGCAGCCAATTCAATGAAAATATATTTGAATCAGAACCATTTGCAATATTGACTCCTTTTTCTTGATATTCTCTCCAAGAAAATAACTCTTCTCCGCGAGATTGTTCAAAACGCATTTTCATAAAATCCATAATTGTATGAGCAGCGATTGATTGAACAGACATACCAATTCCAAATTTGCCAGCATCTACTGCATTTTCCAATGTCATATCGTCCCCATGAATAATAAAATGTCGTGGCTTCTCTCTTGGATAGTATTGTAATGCTTGAATATATCCTTTTATTATCGTATCGATTGTTCGCCCCCCAATTGCATGAATTCCTAATTGCCAACCTTGTCTGTGCACTTCGATAATTGTCTTAATAATTTCTGCTTCTTGTTCTTCATTGGTTGTTCCGGGAAAAGTTGATCGACTGTGATCCTCAACAATCTTATTGTCAGCTCGAAGCCAACCACCACCATCACCAAATATTTTAACTGTTTCTGCTTTCACCCAGTTTCTATCTCTAAATTTTGGTAATTTAGTTCGTCGCAATCCTTCAATAATTGTTTGATAGCTTTGAATACCATCCAGACCAGCCAATAGATTAACACTTACTCGAGCTGTTAGTTTTTTCTCTCTAGAAAGCCTTTCATAAATCGCAATACTCTTTTCACCCCATGTACCACAAATCAATTGATTGCCGCCAATTCCTAAAATATCAACATGGCTGGTGATCCCATACTTATTAAGTTCTTTGTTCATTCGCAGAATACAGGATTCAATTTCATCCTCTGTCAATACTGGAACGTAACTCCAAACCAATACTTGAGCGCCCCATTCATTCAAATATCCATTAGGCTCTTTGGTATCTCCTATCCTTTCGATAAGTCCTTCCTCTGGTTTCAAGTCAGGGATTTCGGATGAGATGCCACATATTTCTAGAGCTTTGCTGTTTACTACCATACGATGAGCGCCATAATCGTTAATTACCACAGGATGATCTGGAGAAACCGGATCTAAATCCCATTTTTTAGGAGTACGCCCCTCCTCCATACATTCCTTAATCAACATTTCATTCCAACCCATTCCCATTATCCATGTCCCATTTGGAACATTTTTAACCGCTGTTTCGATCACAGCTTGTAGATCAGAAATACTTTTTACTTTTGGAAAACTTACATCCAAAAAATGAGTACTTAATGCTAATCCAGTATGTACACCGTGCATATGTGCATCGTGTACACCTGGTAACATTAATTTTCCATTCAAATCAATTACTTTTGATTGAGGCCCTATATACTTATTCATTTCCTTCGTAGTTCCTACATCGATAATCCAACCATCAACCACAGCAACTGCTTCAACAAATGCAAATTGCTCATCAACTGTCGCTATTTTGCCATTTAATAAAATTAGATTTGCACAAACCATCCACTATCCTCCTATCCACGAAAAAAGTAAGCGTTTTCTACAACTTGATTGTATCAATGGTGTTTTACATTAAATTGTAAAAAAGGGAACAACATATTTTTCTCAAGCTAAAAACAATCATGGAAGACTGATATAATCACATTCTTTGATTCGATTTTTTTAATAGACAATTTTTAAAATAAGTGAATCCTTTATCAGCTCTGAAGAAACTAGAATTTAGACGGTCACAAAAAAAACACTACTTGATATTCTGCTAAAAAACCAAGAAGCGTCTTTTCTTTTATTCAAAATTTCACATACTAAATTTACTATTTCAGTTATATCATCAGAATAATTTACCAGTACTAAAAGTTAATCTAGGAATCTTGTTGAAAAAATATCTTCTCTATCATGTAACTACTATTATGCAAACAAAAAAACCCCTTTATCTAATTAAAGATAAAGAGGTTTCGTTTACGAATTATCAATAAAAATTATTTACCGATAAATGGGTTATTTTTTAAGTTGTAGAAAGATTTGATTCCTTGGTATTCAGCGATATCGCCTAATTGATCTTCAATACGTAGTAATTGATTGTATTTAGCAATGCGGTCAGTACGTGAAAGAGAACCAGTTTTGATTTGGCCAGCGTTTGTTGCCACAGCAATATCAGAGATTGTTGAATCTTCTGTTTCACCAGAACGGTGAGAAACAACTGCAGTGTAGCTAGCTTTTTTAGCCATTTCAATTGCATCGAAGGTTTCAGTCAAAGTACCAATTTGGTTAACTTTGATTAGGATTGAGTTAGCCACGCCTTTTTCAATACCTTGAGCTAATTTTTCAGTATTTGTAACGAACAAGTCGTCACCAACTAATTGAACTTTATCGCCTAAAGCTTCAGTTAATTTCTTAGTACCTTCCCAATCGTTTTCGTCTAATCCATCTTCGATTGAGATAATTGGGTATTTAGAAACTAATTCTTCGTAGAATGCGATCATTTCATCAGTTGTTTTTTCGCCTTCGCCAGAATCAGCTAAAACGTAAACACCTTTTTCTTTATCGTAAAATTCTGAAGAAGCAGCATCCATAGCAAGAACGATATCTTTACCAGGTACATAACCAGCTTTTTCAATTGCTTCGATAATTACTTCGAAACCTTCTTCGTTAGAACCAAGGTTTGGAGCAAATCCACCTTCGTCACCAACAGATGTAGCCAAGCCTTTTGCTTTCAAGATTGAAGCTAAAGCGTGGAATACTTCTGCACCATAACGTAGAGCTTCTTTGAATGTAGGTGCTCCTACAGGCATAATCATGAACTCTTGGAAATCGATAGAGTTATCAGCATGTGAACCACCGTTGATGATATTCATCATAGGAGTAGGCAAAACTTTTGTGTTGAAGCCGCCAAGGTAGTTATACAATGGTACTTCTAGATAATCAGCAGCTGCACGAGCAACAGCGATAGAAACACCAAGGATAGCATTCGCACCTAGTTTACCTTTGTTAGGTGTACCGTCTAATTCGATCATTGCATGGTCGATAGCTGCTTGGTCGCGTACATCGTAACCAATGATTGCTTCAGCAATGATGTTGTTTACGTTGTCAACAGCTTTAGTAACGCCTTTGCCGCCGTAACGAGCTTTGTCGCCATCACGCAATTCAACTGCTTCATATTCACCAGTTGAAGCTCCTGAAGGAACCATACCACGGCCGAATGCGCCGCTTTCTGTGTAAACTTCTACTTCGATTGTTGGGTTACCACGTGAGTCTAGGACTTCGCGAGCGTAAACATCTGAAATAATTGACATGTTTTGTCTCTCCTTTGAGTTTTGTTTTATTAATAGGGTAAAAACCCTCATAACCAATATTAGTCAAAAATGACTATAGTTGCAATCAAAAATGTCTTAATTGACAAATTTATTTTGCACCTTCAAGTAAAGCTAAGAATGAATCAGGTTGTAAGCTAGCTCCGCCAACTAAAGCTCCATCAACATTTTCTTTAGCCATGTATTCAGCAATGTTTTCAGGTTTTACAGAACCGCCGTATTGAATACGAACAGCTTCTGAAACTTCTTTGCCATAAATGCCTTCAACAGTAGAACGAACAACACCACAAATTTCGTCAGCAATTTGTGCATCGGCAGATTTACCAGTACCGATTGCCCAGATTGGTTCATAAGCAATAACCATGCTTGATACTTGCTCAGCAGTTAAGCCGTCCAAACCAGCTTTGATTTGTCCTTCAATCCATTCAGCTGTTTTGTTTGCTTCGTAGGTTTCTAAAGATTCCCCACAACAAAGGATCGGTGTCATGCCGTTAGCGAAAATTGCCTTAGCCTTTTTATTGATTTCTTCATCTGTTTCATGGAAGTATTCACGACGTTCTGAATGACCGATGATTACATATTCCACACCAAGATCAGCCAAAGCAGCTGGCGAAGTTTCACCAGTGAACGCTCCAGCATTTTCCCAGTAACAGTTTTGAGCTGAAATTTTCAATTCAGTTCCCTTAGCAGCTTCAACTAGTTCTTGCAAGAATAAAGCTGGTGATCCAATTACTGAATCCACTTGATCGTTTGCAGGAATTTTATTTTTCACTGCTTCAGCGAAATCTTTTGCTTCAGAAGCAGTCAAATTCATTTTCCAGTTTCCAGCGATGATTGGTTTACGCATGTAGTAGCACTCCTTTTATATTTGTTTTTTGCAAATAATTAAGCAATTTTATCGCCTAATTACCTACCAAAATAATTATTTATCATTGATTGCAGCAAGTCCAGGTAGTTCTTTACCTTCTAATAATTCAAGACTTGCACCACCACCAGTTGAGATATGCGTAAACTTGTCAGCAAAACCTAACTGTTCAGCTGCAGCTGCAGAGTCTCCTCCACCGATGATTGTTGTAGCATCTTCTAAATTAGCAATAGCTTCGCAAACACCGATAGTTCCGCGAGCAAAATTACTCATTTCAAATACACCCATTGGTCCATTCCATACAACTGTTTTAGCGCCTTTTAATGTTTCAGCGAATAAAGCAATTGATTCAGGTCCAATGTCAAGACCCATTTGTCCTTCAGGAACATCACCAGCATGCTCTTCAGTTGGTACGTCATTTGAGAATTCAGCTGCTGTAATTGAGTCTACTGGTAATACTAACTTGTCACCAGCTGCTTCAATCAATTCTTTTGCTAATTCTACCTTGTCTGCTTCAACTAAAGAATTACCAATTTCCATACCTTTAGCTTTGTAGAAAGTATAAGTCATTCCGCCGCCGATTAAAATTTTGTCAGCTTTTGGAATTAAATTTTTGATTACGCCAATTTTATCAGAAACTTTTGCTCCACCTAAAATTGCGATCATTGGACGTTTTGGTTCTTCAACCGCTTCACCAATGAATTTTATTTCTTTTTCCATCAAGAAGCCTGCAACAGTAGGAATGCCCGTTGAAGCAATTCCAACATTTGAAGCATGTGCACGGTGAGCAGTACCAAATGCATCATTCACAAATACATCGCCTAAAGAAGCCCAGTATTTACCAAGTTCAGCATCATTTCCGCTTTCCTTTTTGCCATCGATGTCTTCAAAACGAGTGTTTTCAAAAACAACTACATCGCCATCTTTCATGTTGCTGATAGCAGCTTCTAAGTCAGCTCCGCGAGTTTCGGGTACAAAAGTTACTTCTTTACCTAAAAGTTCGCCCAAACGTTTAGCAACAGGTGCTAAAGATTTGCCTGCTTTATCTTCTTCAGTTTTCACACGACCTAAGTGAGAGAATAAGATTGCTTTCCCGCCGTTGTCAATTACATAGTTAATAGTTGGCAGCGCTGCTTTGATACGAGTATCATCACCAATTACGCCGTCTTTTAAAGGAACATTAAAGTCTACACGTACTAAGACTTTTTTATCTTTTAAATCGATATCTTTGACAGTCATTTTTGCCATGAAAGAAGACCTCCTAAATTTTTTTGACACTTTGTATATTATATACCTCTTCTATGAAAAAAGGTAACGATAACCTATTAAAAAAACGGAGAAGCGCGTTGCTTCCCCGCCTTTTTCAGACAATGTTTAAATCTTATAAGTTAGCAAAGTATGCTAAAGTACGTACTAATTGTGCAGTGTATGACATTTCATTGTCGTACCAAGCAACAGTTTTCACTAATTGTTTGTCGCCAACAGTCATAACTTTAGTTTGTGTAGCATCAAATAATGAACCGTAAGTCATACCAACAATATCAGAAGAAACGATTTCGTCTGTGTTGTAACCATAAGATTCGTTAGCTGCTGCTTCCATAGCTGCATTGATTTCATCAGCAGTAACTTCTTTTTCAAGAACAGTTACTAATTCAGTTAATGAACCAGTTGCAACTGGAACACGTTGAGCAGCACCATCTAATTTACCGTTTAACTCAGGAATTACTAAGCCGATTGCTTTAGCAGCACCAGTTGAGTTAGGAACGATGTTTGCAGCAGCTGCGCGTGCACGACGGAAGTCACCTTTAGGATGAGGTCCATCAAGAGTCATTTGGTCGCCAGTGTAAGCATGAATAGTAGTCATGATACCTTCGATAACGCCAAATTTGTCATTTAAAGTTTTAGCCATAGGAGCTAAACAGTTAGTTGTACATGAAGCACCTGAGATAACTGTTTCTTTACCAGTTAAGATGTCATGGTTTGTGTTGTAAACGATTGTTGGAACGTCGTTTCCACCAGGAGCAGTGATGATAACGCGTTTAGCGCCACCTTTTAAGTGTAATTCAGCTTTTTCTTTAGAAGTGAAGAATCCAGTACTTTCAAGAACGATATCTACACCTAGATCGCCCCAAGGGATTTCTTCTGGGTTACGATGAGAAGTAACTTTAACTTCTTTTCCGTTAACGTCGAAAGATCCTTCGTGAACTTCAACTGTTCCATCGAAACGGCCTTGAGTTGTATCATATTTTAACAAATGAGCTAACATTTTAGCATCTGTTAAGTCGTTGATAGCAACTACTTCTAGTCCTTCTACATTTTGAATACGACGGAAAGCCAAGCGTCCAATACGTCCAAATCCGTTAATTCCAACTTTTACTGTCATTTAAAAATTCCTCCTTATGGAATTAGAAAAATATTTATTTTAAAGGGTTACCCCTTTTAAAATCTCATTCGCCGCAGCTTCATCAGTGATGAACCACGTTTGCTTTGGTGCGTTTTTCATATAAGCCATAATTGCTTTGGCTTTAGATTTCCCTCCGGCAACGGCTAGAACAATCGGAATCTTTTGAACGTCCTCTAATGTCAACCCGACCCGGGAAGCACGATAAACGATCTGTCCACTTTCATCAAAAAAGTAACCAAATGATTCTGCTACTGCTTTGCGTTGTCTCAGAGAAACAATCTCTTCTTCCAGCATTTTCCGCCTAGCTGCCATATGCAATGCTCGTCCAATACTATGAACGACACAATTCGCTTGCTTAATTGTTGCTAACACATCCATAATAGATGGTTCTTTCAGCAAGGTATGATAGGCTTCCTGGCTTAGCTGTTCTGGTACATACAATACTCGATGATTTCCTTTAGCATTTGCTGCCATAACTGCACTAACTGAGTTAGCTTGAATGGAAACAGATTCCCCAATGCCACCTCGAGCAGGCACAAACAAATTCTTTCGATTGTTTGTTTCAAGCGGCGTAATATGCCTAGCAATCTCAGCCATTGTTGTACCACCCATAACCGCAATAACATTTCTGCCATCGGGTAATAGACGATGTAAGGCTTCATTAACGAGTTCCCCGAAATCTCCAATTACTTTCGGCTGCTCATCACTGTCACCAGATACGATAAGACATCGGTCAATGTTAAACATTAAGGCAAGCTGCTTTTCCAATTGGTCCATCCCAGTAAATTGATCCATTAGAAGATCTAATTGCTGTAGGATTTCTTTTCCTCGTTCTGTTAAGGACATCCCGCTCTTAGTGGTTTCAATCAAGCGCTGATCTCTTAAGTAATCAGTCTCACCACGTAATACACGTTCTGTAAGATTTAACGATTCAGCAAGGTTCCTTCGGCCAATTGGCTGCATCCAGAAAATATTCTGCAATACACGATATCTTCTTTTCACCGTATTTAACACATCAGGGGCAATTGCTTCAAGAACTCTGATTTCTGATAACAAAGGATTCCCTCCATTGGACTCCTTAAGTCCCTCATAGACTTTTAGCGACCCATGAATAGTAAAAAAAAGTAAGTTCCAAACTTGATTTTTTTCAATCTCAAAACCTTACATTGCAAATTTTACCAGTTTTGTGCCTAACAAGCAAGGGAAAAGCCAAGATTTTTTCTCTTGGCTTAATCAAATCGTTTTCTTTTAGAAGAACTAGCAATTCCCATTGCTTCTCGGTACTTAGCCACTGTTCTTCGGGACACTTTTTGCCCATTTGTTTTTAGCATATCTGCAATTTTTTGATCAGATAGCGGCTTGTTTTTGTTCTCATCGTCAATAAATTGTTTTATTAACTGTTTAACTTCATCAGCAGAAGTGTCCTCATCACTAATTTTATTAACAAAAAAGCTTCTTAGCTCGAATACTCCAAAATCTGTTTCGATATACTTACCGTTTACAGCACGGCTGATGGTTGATTCATGTACTTCTAACTCTTTAGCTATGTCCTTTAGCATCAAAGGCTTTAAAGCGCCCTTCTTTTCCAGAAAGAACGGCTCTTGATATTTTACAATCAAACGACCCACTTCCAAGATTGTATCTTTGCGCTGTCCAATAGTTCGTTTTAACCACTCATATTGTTGCAGTTTCTCTTTTAAGTATTCTTTAGTTTCAGAATCTGCCTGTTTTTCTAAACGAGTAAAGTAATTCTCATTAAAATTTAGTCTTAATTGTCCTCTTTTATTGGAAAGAACGGCTAATTTTCCTTCTTTACGAATCAAAGTAAGATCTGGAATAATGAAGTCAGGAACACTTTCTCCAAAACCCGCTCCAGGAAATGGATTCAAAGAACGGATGTAGTCAATGATTTCTTGAACCTGCACCATCGTTAAATTGTATTCTTTACCTAATTGTTCAAATCGATGATTGGCTATTTTTTCAAAAGCTTCCTCTAATAGTAAGTATGCCAAATCAGGTGCATAATCATCTCGCTCAGTTTGAAGCATCAAGCATTCTTGTAAATTTCTAGCTCCTACACCTGGTGGGTCTAATTGTTGAAGCAGTGTCAGTGCATCCAGAAATTGAATATCAGTTGCACCCATCTCTTGTTTAATTTCTTCTTCATCAACCTTCAAGTAGCCGTTTATATCGACATATTCAACCAATACCAGCATGATTTTTCTTAAAAAAGTATCACGATAGTTTAAATGAATTTGATTAATTAAGTATTCAAAAAGAGATTCATGCTGATCGGGAATTTGTCCGATAAAATCTGATTTTTCTGAGCGGTTTCCCATCATAGTAAGATCACTGCGGATTTTTGGCGCAACTACTTCGATTAATGGATTTTCCAAAGAAACAGTTTCAACATAGTCCCGCAGCTCTTCAGTATTAAATTGCAGCATTTGAATGGCTTGTTGCAGCTTTTGCGTCATGGCCAGCTTTTGTGTTTGTTGTTGCGCTTGCGAATAACCTTGTTGAAACTTCATTGTAATTTCCCCTTGTTTTTTTTAGATAATGTGCTAAACTAATAATCGTTGCTGCGCCCTTAGTGTAGTGGATATCACGTAAGATTCCGGTTCTTGAGACGGGGGTTCGATTCCCTCAGGGCGCGTCTTATAAGCAGTTTTAAGTATACATGAATTTACAGGTTTTGACAAAATGCTTTTGTGAACTCTCAACTAAACATCTGAATATTGGTTTCAAGGGAGCTGAGAAGCTCTCTTTTTTTTGAAAAAAAAGAGCAGGCCTGAGCCTACTCTTCATCTTCTTCGTCATCATCAAAATCATCATCATCGTCATCAATAACGCTTAAATCATCTTCGATTCCACCAGGAACAACTTCTTCGTCGTCGGTGTTTTCATCAGCACCAATTTCTTGTAAATCAGAGTTGTATGCTGCAATTTCATCATCGTCGTCGTCATCATCATCAACAATGTCGATATCTTCATCATCGTCGTCGATCAAATCAGTATCTTCAGGATCGTCGTCGTTGTAGTCAATTGCATCGTCATCTCCATTGATGAAGGCATTGACCCTCTTGCGCTTTTTGCGACGTGGTGTTTCTTCATCTTCTTCATCTAACCCATGATTTACTTCTTCATCAATTGAATCGATAGCGTACCATGAACGCAATCCCCAACGATTATCTCCAAGAGAAATGAAGCTTCCATCAATATTTAAGTCGGTATAAAATTGGGCTAATGCATCACGAATCTCGCTGTCTGACTTGCCAAGGTATGTTTGGATTTGATTCACTAAATCTGAAAAATCCATTACCTCGCCGCGTTCTTCCAGGATTGCGTGTGCCACTTCAATCATTGATAATTCATCTTTAATTAAACCATCAAAAACACTAAGTTCCAAGTATGACACGTCCTTTCAAAGTCTACTCCTTATCATACAAAATCACTGACTAAAAAGCAAACCTTTCTTTATCTTAAGTAGTAAATTCTAAAACTAAATTGTAATCGCCAACTTTTTCATTGTGCATCGAAAGAGAATAATCAATTGTTATGATTCCTGAAAACGGCCGATCTTTCAAACTGACATGAAGTTTATGCGTGTTAGTTGTAATTACAAACATCCCATAAGGCGTCTTGTAACTAGTTTCTATTTCCTCTCGATACCCAAATTTCATCCGCAACCGCATATCCCCCGAACGAATTAATTGCACATGAGAATCAGGTGTAATCTTCATTGTGACAGGCACTTCACTGCCATCAGGCTGTTCCTCTTTGTAACGTATGTACAGTGTGCTTCCCATTTGAACGACTTGTCCAAATACATCAAAAACAAATTCTTCGACCTCGTTGTTTTGTACTACCTTTGTTTGCAATTTTATCTTAGCTGGAATTCCGCCATTGTTATTCACTGAGTCTCGCCCCTTTCCCTTCTATTTTTCATGGTTTTAAATTTTTTGTCAACTACTTGCTTTATTTTGGGAGCTTGTACTACGCGAAACGCATTTTTTTGTTTATACTTGTACTAGATATTGTTTGAGAGGAAGATTTAATGAAGACTGCCTTGCTGTTTGATCAAGGGATGATCTCCCATGAACACCATTTTAGCCCTTTTGCTTTAACTGATGTTTTAACTACTTATACTGGCGATAATAATCAACCAATTATTCATTTTTGGCAGCTTTCCCAAACACTCATTTTAGGAATGAAGGACAGTCGTGTTCCTCATCTTAGTGAAGGATTAAAGACCATTCAAGAAGCTGGTTACTATCCTTTATTACGAAACTCTGGTGGATTGGGTGTTGTCAGTGATTCAGGTGTTTTAAATATTTCTTTAATTTTACCAAAACAGGCAATTAATAATTTGTCTATTGATGATGGTTATCAAGCAATGCTCGATTGGTTAAACCGTACTGTTTATGGAACATCCGTTAGTATTAAGGCTGGAGAAGTCCCTGACTCCTATTGTCCTGGAAAATTTGATCTTTCGATTGACAATAGAAAAATCGCGGGTATTGCACAGCGCCGAGTAAAAGAAGGTGTAGCGATTATGATGTATTTAAGTGTTTCTGGTAATCAACAACAACGAGGAGAATTAGTTCGGTCTTTTTATAGGGCTGGGTTAGACGAAGTTGGAACCCAAGGCTATCCGTCTGTTAATCCAGACAGTATGACTACTCTTTCCGATGTATTTGCTGATCAATTATCAATTGACGAGGTTAAAAGAAATCTTCTTGAAGGTATTGATTTTAGTGATCACACTTCTCACCTAGTTGATTTTTATCAAACTGAGGAATTTCAGCAACGTTTAAAAAATATGAATCAAAGAAACCTTAGCATTCAGGAGGACTTGCATGACTAACTATAAAAATCAATTATTGCCAATGGAAAAAGTTTTCCGAGATCCTGTTCATAACTACATTCATGTTCAGCATCAAGTTATTTTAGATTTAATCAATTCACGTGAAGTACAAAGATTGCGTCGGATTAAACAGTTAGGAACCTCTTCTTATACTTTTCATGGAGCCGAACATAGTCGCTTTTCTCATTCATTAGGTGTTTACGAAATTACACGCCGAATTTGTGATATTTTTAAGCGGAATTATCCTATTGAAAAACTAGGAAAAGACGGCTGGGATGATTCACATCGGATAGTTGCCTTATGCGCAGCGCTACTTCACGATGTTGGTCATGGCCCCTACTCTCATACTTTCGAACATATTTTTCATACAGATCACGAGGCGTTGACGGTTGCTATCATTACTTCTCCAGAAACAGAGGTTTTCCAGATTCTAAATAACGTGGAAGAAGGTTTTCCAGAGAAAGTTGCAAGTGTAATCACAAAAACCTATAGTAATCCTCAAGTAGTTCAGATGATTTCTAGTCAGATTGACGCGGATAGAATGGATTACTTATTGAGAGATGCTTACTACACAGGTACAGAATACGGAACATTTGATTTAACACGTATTTTGCGGGTGATTCGTCCTTATGAAGGAGGGATTGCATTTGCTATGAATGGAATGCATGCGGTTGAAGATTACATTGTGAGTCGGTATCAAATGTATGTACAAGTTTATTTTCATAGTGTTTCTCGTGGTATGGAAGTCATTTTAGAACACTTGTTGGATCGAGCTCATGAATTAAGTCAAGTGGATCCTGAGATTTTCGCTTATCATTCTCAACTATTGCTGCCGTTTCTAAACCAATCCTTTACTTTAGAGGATTATTTGAAGCTGGATGATGGCGTTTTGAATACTTACTTTGCCCAGTGGAGTGATGAAAAGGATGTCATTTTAAGCGACTTAGCTCAGCGTTTTCTTAATCGGAAACCGTTAAAATCGGTGGCTATCGATTCATCGGATAATCCACTATTAAATAAAATGCGTGAACTTGTTGAAAAAGTAGGATTCAACCCTAAGTACTACACAGCTATTAATTCAAGCTATGACTTACCGTATGATTTTTACCGCCCAGAGCAGGGACGCCATCGTACACAAATAGAAATAATGCAGTCAGATGGTACATTAGTAGAATTGTCTCAAGCGAGCCAGCTTGTGGCAGCCTTAGCTGGTCAGGGTCAAGGTGACGCTCGTTTTTATTATCCAAAGGAAATGACTCAAGCCAACCCTAACAATGCTAACCTTTTTGATGATGATTATACTGAGTTTGCCAGCTATATACGTAATGGCAAGTTAACAAATATGAACAAACGCTAGTACTATTTTTTGTACCAGCGTTTGTTTATTTAGCTAAATAGTCTAAGGCGATTTCATTCAAAAAGTGTGTGACATGGGATGGATAGGCTGCATGAAAGAAAAAATCATGGGTAGCTAATTCTCTTACTGTCATTTTCCCACGAACAACTACTGAAAAGAGATTGGCATACGAACTAATATCCGCTTCTGAGGCTGCTTGTATTCCTAGTATTTCATTCGTATTTTCATGTACAAATAAAACAACATAAATTTCTGGAGAGCCTTCTCCATGCAATGAATAAATGCCATTACTTTTTTCAATACTGTATGGGGTGAATCGTTCATTACGTTTTTGGGCACCACTACGTACAATAGTTAGTCCAACAGCCGCAAACACATTTGTCTTTGTACTTTCGAATTTTAGTTCTTTATTTCCGCTGATGTGATGAGCTGCTACTAAAGCTGTTCGAACCGAGTTATTGATTAACGGCATATAAAATTTCTCACTTATTGGCATCAATGGTAATCGCAGCATATCTCCCAATACATAAATGGAGTCTTCCGCCTGAAACTGACTGCTCACTATACTGCTGCCGTCGATATCCAATGAAATTATCTCTTCAAGTAGTTTATGGTTTGGCTCTAAATTAGGTGCTTTAATAATCATATCAAATTCAAATTCTCCTTGATTCGTATGAATACAAGCACTATTTTGGCCCTCTTGTATCGATTCAAAATCAATTCCCGTATAAAGTTGGACATTCTTCTCCTTTAATTTCTCCACAATCGCTTCTGAAATTACTTCGTCAACGGCTAATTCCAGCAAACGATCAAATTTCTCTAAAATAGTAACTTGAAGCTCCGGTTTATATTGCTTCAAAGCTGAAGCTAGTTCAACACCTATAATTCCGCCACCTAAAACAGCAATTGAAGAAACATTTTCTTCTTGAAGCTTTTCAAGCGTACGTTGTGCATCTCGTAGCATTTTAGTTTGATAAACTAGGTTTGTCCCTTGCTCAATTGCTAATGGACGTTGGATAGAGCCAATCGCAATAATCAGGCGATCATAGGAAATCGGCTTAGTACGCTCATGCTGTTGGATAATCACTTCTTTTGTTTCTGGGTTGATTTCTATGCATTCACTTTCCAAATGGACATCGATTCGTTGCATTCTCAAAGCCTCTACATCATACAAAACGGCTTCCTCTAACGAGTTTATTTGTCCGCTTAATAATTGGTTTAAGCCATTTGGAACGTAGCCTAGATACTTCTCTTTTTCATAAATAGCTATCTTAAGTTGTTTGTTTAATTTACGGAGCTCTATAGCTGCCTGTACCCCTGCGAAGGAGCCCCCAATAATTATAATCATAGCTTATAGTCTCCTGTCTCGTTTGCTAATTCATTCAGAATTTCTTTTAAGAGATGGATATCGTATTCATTACCTATTTCAGAGATTGTATAATAGTTCTCTACCTTTTCGTCTTTTGCCATTTTATGGTCACTGATAACCAAGTGGTAGTATTTTCCTGGAATGTAATCTTCAAATTCAACTGGATAATTACTGGTTAACGCTTCAATAAGTAGTAATTTATTGGCTCGGTTGCTTATACGATTAAAAGAAAAAGATAAACCTACAATAATCTCTCGAACATTTCTACGAGAAATCAATAACAATATATCTAGATATACACCAAATAGGACGTATTCAGGAATTAAAATTTTGCGATATTTTTTGGCAAACTTTTGTACTCTCCGCACCATTTCTTCTACATGAAGCTGATAGGAATCCATTTCCGGAATTCCTTCACCAGCTGAAGCTGCATGCTCATAATACTCCTCAAACCATCCAGAAAATTTGAAGACGTTAAAGTGAATCCTAAAAAGAAACATGGTAATCTCCAACCACAATCCTGGATTTTTCTTTTGACTAAAAAACTGATGCTCATTTAAATAATCAAAAATAATGTCATTCATTTGAATTACCGGCGTCCGCTCTTGAAAGTTCTTTTCATAAATATAATAGCTTACGTCATCAGTCGCAGAAAAAATATTGATGTTACATAGGAAGAAATAAAAACTTTTCAATTCAAAAGTTTCTATCGTAATTGCGTAGCGCTCTGAGTAAATAGACAAGGCTTCTTTTACTAATTTCAAAACCTCTTGAGAAATTGTTGCCTCTTCTTCTTTAGTAATATGGATTTGGAACTGTTCTTGTTTTTTACGTCTTTTACCAAAAATTTCTAAATACAAAGCAATTTTTTGACGAGTATCTTCCGGAAAATTCTTTTGGAAAGTAGCTTCTAGATGATCAATCACCATTTGCCGCATAGAAAGCTCAATCTCAGAGGTTACGCGGGATTCTGTGTACCACAATAACTGAAAATAGAAATACCGAATTTGCAGTTCATCTCCTTGTACTTCTCCATTCTCTAAAGTTAACTTGAACTCTTTCAACGCTTCATTCAATTCTTTGATCTTTCTAAAAAAAGAAGCACGGCTAATTTGAAATTTCTGGGTAAAGTAAGAAATTTCTTTTCTTAGACCGTCTAGATGCTCCACGAGTAATTGATATTTCACTGAATCTTTCAAGCGATCAATCATTAACTCATGAATAGTAAATTCTGGTGCAAGTTTCAAAAATAATCCAGAGCCTGAAAAAACAACTCTTAATTTTCCATTTTGTGCTTCAAGAGAGGCGTTAATTTCGTCTAAGTACTTATGCAGAGTTGGCAAAGAGACTTGAAATTCCCGCATCAACTCTTCTTTTGTGGCTGTGCCTCCACTGCGATAAAGTTTACGAATAATTCGTATTTGTAAATCAGAAGACCGATCAAGTAAATGATGGATGTTCATTATCTTCACCTCCTAATTTAAGAATAAATGAGAAAAGGAAAAATTACAACTTAGACAAAATTATTTTATCCAAATTTCATACATTTTGTTGATAACGAACGAAAAACAAAAAGTAATAATGTTTTTATGAAGAAACATTTCCCGATAATCACATATATAACAAAAAAACTCGATGCACGCTTCTATGCATCGAGTTTCCTTTTATTGCGTCGGTTCACTAACCAAAGTCCATTGAATTTCAGTCTGATAGGACTCTTCAGCCTTCACCTGACCTTTTGGTATTGTTAACTCCACATCTTCTGATGCCCACTGTAAAGTAGAAATTTCTTTACCAGATTCAGTCGTATTATCAGCTCCAAAAATCGTTTGTGCTTGTGTTTCTCCAGAAAGGACGATTTCTTTGGCAAACATCGAATTCTCAGCTACTTCTGGAGTCATTTTGCTATTTCTAGCAATGCCTCTTGGAATTGTCAGTTCTGCTCCCTTGATTTCATGTCCATTTACTGACTGAAATGGTTGTGTTTGCTGAACCTTTAGTTGCCAACCATTTTCCTCAAGGCGAGCATCTGAAACTTGTACCCATTGCTTATCCAATAAGCTTCCAGTAGTAGAAGGTGCAGGCAATGCATGATACGTCTTAGTATCAAATTGTAGTGGTACCCTGCCAAAATTGAAATTATTAGGAATATAGTCTATGCGCAGCTCTCCTGTTTTTTTCGTGCCTTCATTTTCTTGCCCATTCTCTGGACGCGATCCTGGTTTTGGATCGTCTGGATTAACAACTTCTGGAGGTCTATTCGCGTCAATACGAACCCCAACTTCGTATGATAATCCTGATTCAGTTTGCGCATAATCAGGCGAAACAGTTAGTAATACTGTATAGATTCCTGGCTTATTTTCTATTTTTGAAAAGTCATATTCAATGTGCTCTGTCAGATATATTTGTTCAAAATCCTGCAGCCGATAGCTAATAGCCTGAATAGAATCCTTTATTAACTGTTCAAATTCTTCTTGGCTAAATTCTTCGATCTTATAATAGGAAAGTTCTACATCATTACCTGTTAAAATGTGGCTAGCAGTGTGAATGATTAATTGACTTTCAATTGTTGTCTCATTTCCAGCGTCATCTTTCAATATGACTGAAACTACATGCTCTCCCGGCTGCTGCATGTATTGTTGCAACTGATCAGCAGATTCAACAAACTGACTATAGACACTAGCATTTGGATTTGAATCACTTCGATTTGCAGTAAAAGATTCAACAGCTGGCAGTTCGTCTCCCACCACAGCATGAATTTCTACTGCCTCTCCTTTTGGAGCAGTTGTATCTAGTACTGTTACCTTGGCAGTATCTGACTTTCCATCTTTAAAAGCATAAGCTTCTATGTCATTCCCTGCGGTAAAAGTAGGCAATTCCTCAGAGATCGTGAATTCAAAGTTTCCAGCATCATCTGCTTGAATCGTGTATGGAAGAGACTTCTCATCTGGAGTCTCACCCGTTTCGACTTCCACAGGACTCTCTACTAAATTTTCTTCCGCTGGAAAGCTTGCTTGCCCATTTGGCACAATTGTTTCACTTATTCGAACATAAGCATCTGGGTTGGTTTGTCCCTTGACAACTTTTGAATTTTCATCGTCAGGATTATCAACCGGCTGGTTAGAAATCGTGACATCTACATCAGGAATAAACTCGAATAATAGACGTTGAAAACCTGTGCTTTGTCCCGTGTCAAATTTCTCTAAAAATTCCTGACGGATTTTAGAATTTACCGAACGACCTTGAAGGTTATTCCGATCTACGCTATTTGTTCGATAAGGGATTTTCATTTCAAACATCGGGAACCAATCATATCTTGGAGCCTCTGTATTTCCTCGCTCCCAAGCCTTAACTCGCTGCACATCAACCTCAAACACACCATTGCTGCCAGACATATAAATAAGCGCTTGATTGCTAGCAGGTGTAGACATAAACTCTAAATCAACACTTTTCGCGTCACTAAACACAAATTCTGAATTTGTACCTAAGTTTAATAAATAGTATGTCCCGGTACCAGTGCTATCGGCTCTTAAATTGAATGTACCCAGCCGTCCTACTTTGAATTTGGCATAATTCCCCGTACTGAAAATATCAGCAGTAGAAGAACCTCGATTAGTCGAAACAATATCAACTATTCCACCTTCTAAACCAAGCTCTGGGTCCTCCTCTTTTACTTCAAAGGTTACTGGATTAGATGAACGCCCGCTGCTCAAGTCCACCATAGATCCAGTTATTCCATTTGCCTGAACTGATAATTCTGCCGCTGCACCTACTAAGAACTGACTTCGAGCACCTGCATTTATTGCCTTTGCTGCTGCAGTACCCTGCAAATTCATGTTTATTTTAGATTGTGGTTTCAAATCAAAAAGACTATCATATCCCATAGAAATAGCGGAATTTGCTCCTCGGATGTTTTTGATATCAAAATTAATTTCTGCTTTTTCTCCTAAGTTAAAGGTACTGGAATTTCCAATACTAATAATATCTCTAGTACCAGAATTGCTATCCTTAGACACGGTCATTTTACTTTCTTCATCCATAATAAACTCATTATTACTTGACATGTTTAAAATACCGTAATCATCTCGCTCGTTTCTATCAGGGTGATAGCGATAAGAATAAGTAACAGTGGAATGCTTCTTCATATGAAAATTCCCGTTTAAATCAATACCGTAACCACTTGCTTCGCCAGTTGATGAGCTTGATTCATGCTTCGCCTCTAAAGTAACATCTGCAGATTCCCCAATAACAACATTTCCACCATTTGAAACAGCGATATTTCCTGAATTTTGAGTACTTCCCAAAAAAGTAGAACCATTTAACATTTCAAAATTTTGGATTTGTAAATTTGCTTGTCCGCTGTAATTCACAGTGTGCTCTTCATTATCGACAGGAGAGACATAGGATAGTACTATGTCGTTAATTATATCGCCTGAGAATTTGACGTCAGTACTTGTCGCATAAAGCATTTGACTACCGATGTTAGAATAATTGTGAAAAACTTGAGTTGAACCACTGTCAGCACTTCGAGCGGTCAATGGACCATAATAATTCCTCGAGTAAGCGGTTAAATTCTGAACAGCCATGTGCCAAATACCTCCGCCAAGTCTAAAGGATGTTCCTCGAAAATCAACTGTGTGCCCATTTCCTTCAATTACAACTTCGCGATTTCCGTTATTAGAGTTTTGTAAAGGATTGTGATTGTTACTAGTACTAAAATCCACCACAAAATCATTCATTATATTAAAGACAACAATATTTGGATCGTCCCAAGCGGCTTGAAAATCCTCTTTGTTGTAAATCAGCTTAATTTGTTCGCGGGGATAATTTCTTAAATCTTTCTCACCAGTTTGGAAGTTTGGCAGCTCTGACTTAGTAGAAGCGCTTGGATATTGATAAGTAGCAAAATATTCATCCATAGCATCAGCTTGATTCATTTCCATTATTGAATTGTCTGCTTCAACTGATCCAACTGCTGGTTCACTTAACTCTGCTTCTTCTAATGGACTTACTTCTGATTCATTCACTACTTTTTCATCTTCACTTACTGCGGGTTTCTCGCCAACTAAAGCATCCTCTGTTCTTTTTGTAATAGTTAAAGGATGTGAAAATAATGGCATCTCACCACTTTTTTCTAGTTGTAACTCAAAAGATGTGCCTTCCTCTACTTCGGGATGCAGGCGAAATTGCAATTCACCTGAAGCATGTTCTTCGCTTAATCCAGTGAATACAAGCATCTGATCCTGTTGAATTACTTCAAGTTCTGGAGAAGCTCCTTGATATACAATTCCTTCAGATATCATTAAGCGATAAGTACTTTCTTCCGGTATCGCTTCTATAGATTGATCACTGACGATTAAAGAGAAATCGTCACTCACTTGTGACTCTTCTTCTGCCCTTAAGGCAACACTTAATGTATCAACCGTTTCGCCAACTGCTTTTACCGGTAAAAAAAGGAAAGAAGGTAATAGCAGAATAAACGCTAAAAATAAGGTAATTTTATTTTTCAATTGCCTCTCCCCCTTTTTTCCTCTTCAATAGCAGCAATAAGATAAGTAGAATCAAAAGTCCTGCCCAGTGCCAATAATTTCGAATAAAATTTGTTCGCGGATATGAAGAAGCAGACTTATTACTTTTTTGACTTTGTACTTGTGGTCTTTGCTGAAACGCCATTTCCTGCTCCCTTAAGCTTGATTCGCCTTGCGGTCCTGCTGGCTGATTAGGCTGCGGCGGTTCAATATCGGCCCAACCTTCTAGCCGTATAGCTCCTTCAGTCTCTGCCGCAAATGTCTGAGAAACACTCACAGAAAAGAAGCAAGCAAAGAGACAAAGCATTAAAATTCCTATTTTTTTCATTGCTTGCACCCTCCTTTTTTGCTTAATTCTTTACTAAGCGACACGGTTGCGTTTACGAATCAATAAAATAAGTAAGATCAAAATTAGAATCCCTAAAGCAACAATTACATATAAAAGCCAGTTAGTTGGCTGCTCAGGATCATTAAGTGCTTCCTCATTTAATCTACGAGCGTCGTCTGCAGTTATTGTAAAATCTTCATCCCATTCCCAAGTTTGACTACTCCATTTAGGATCATCACTTGTGGCCGTTAGCCGCATGGTATAATCGCCTGGCTTTAAAGGCTGTTCATTGAGAAAAACAGGATAGGCAAAATTTGAGTTAGGTGCCATAATCATCCCATCTGACTGATTTTCATACAGCACATCATATTTTCCTTTTTCAGTAATCTTTGCTGTGACAGATAAATTTCCTAAAATAGCAGGACGATCATTTTGCAAGTTAGCATTAATTACTTTACGATAATTATTTAATCCCGTAGTCACAGTCAATAAGTTCATATTTGGTTCTTCAATTTCCTGCTGAACGGTCATTTTGATAGCCAGTGCATAACTATATTTATTATTGATGACAATTCCCTCTTCATCACCATCAGTATTTTGACCTTCCTTTTCAAAATACCATGATCCTAACAGCACACCAGGTTCCACATCTTGTGGAATATTGATAGTAGCATGTACTAGTTTCTCTGATTGTGGTGCGATCTCTGTTTTAGTGTCTGAAGCGGCAACTTCAACTAATTCTGAAACAGGGTGCTTTAAACTGCGATCAAATTCTACCGGTTGCATCGTGTAATTAATTTCCCCGTTACTATTGGTAGAGGCTGTAAATATCTTGGATACGACAACGATGGGCTCGTTAGTTGGATTTACTAATTTTGCTTCGATTGTTCGTTGTTCACCTGGCGTTACAGCCAAATCATAAAATGAGCTGGAACTATCTACCTCGTTTCCTGGACTCACTTTTTGGACACTGTAGCCTACACCTTTATTAGGATTTTCTTCTGCCTGTACATTTGTCGGCAAAAAGACAGCTCCTATCAAGGCAATCAGCAAAGCAACAATTCCCACACTATTTTTCTTTCCCATCGTTATCACATCCCCTTATCTTATTGTTCTGGCATAGCAGAAAGTGTCCAATTCACAGTTGATGTGAAAGTCCCCGTTTTTGCTGCGCCTTTACCAATTGTTAGTTTTTCTTGACTAGCATCCCAAACGTAGGTAGATGTAGCTTTACCATTGCTTTCCTCTGCACTTAAAATCGTCGCTGCGCCACTTCCATCTTCAGCTACAACAGGAATTTCAAACTCCGCATCACTATGTGTCAGCGTATCCGTAGCCTCTGCTCCAATCATACTGTTACGTGCTGTACCAACCGGTAATTTTAAGGTTGCAGCAAGTGTTCGTTTTTCTGATGCTGAAGTATCCTCAAACTCGGTTCGGCTTACGCTTACATTCCATCCGTGGTTATCACTACGATTATCAGTAATTTGTAAGTAATGAATACCGGTTAATGTTGAATCGTATTCTCCACCCATCATATCAACATTGTGAGTTCCGAAATCAAAACGTGCTGGATATACATCTAGTGACAATGGACCTAAATTTTCTGTGTCTTCATTATCTGGGTCGTCTACTGGAACTTGTGGATCAAGTGGTTTTTCTGGATCTACCGGATCCACAATTTCAGGCTTCTCATTGTTTTCCGTAAATTGAATGGATGCTGTTCCACTCTCTGTGTTTACCTCTTCGGCAAAAACCGGCAGGCTGCCAGCCAATAGCAAGCTGCCTAATAATGTTGTACTGATCAATAATTTTGTTTTTTTCATGTTTATTCTCCTCCATTAATAAACTGCATCTGCAGTTAGTGTCCAAAGTATTGTATTTTTGTAATTTCCTTGTTTGGTCTGTTTAGCTGGTATTGTTAAGGCAACATCATTAGGTCGCCACTTTAATGTAGATGTACCTTTCCCAGCACCCGAAGTGTTGGGATAAAAGATTTTCTCTTCTTCTAACCCCACCTCCACGGCCTTTCCTGTCAGTGTCGGATCGATCTTTGTTGTATCATGGTTCAGTGTGTTTCGTGCTTCACCAGTTGGAATGTGTATCAGAGAGCCTTCCAAAACATTATCATCACTTGTCAGATAGTTTACTTGACGGACACTGACTACCCAACCATCTACATCAGCATCCCGGTTATCGGTTACTTGGATATATTGATCCGGAGATTCCGCGTTCACACCATGATATGTGTGAGTAGTTTGATACATTTCCTGTTGGCCAAAGTCAAAGGTTCTTGGAGCAACATCAAGCGACAAAGGTCCTACATTACCAGTTACTATGTGGTCTTCCTCAAAATCAGACGGATATAACGGGCGATTTGGATCATTTGGATCTTTAGGTTCGATTGCTCTTGTGTTCTCTACCAATTCCAAATGACCAGTTGTCTCACTAATGGATTGTATTTCAGCATATCCAAGACTTACACCAAAGTTTCCAATTAGCAAGACACCAACGCATGTACTTGCTAACATTCTTTTCACATATTCATCCTCCTCCGTTTATATATTTCCTTGATATACTATTAGGATAACAAGTATTATTTTATTTAAGTCTCACTTTTTTTTAAGTTTAATATGAACTAAAAAAAAATTGAGATTCTAAACTTTCCTACTATATAATGAAAATAAAAAAACGTTAAGTGAATTTTTTGATCACTTAACGTTTTTTTTATTTAGTTAGCCATTCTTTTACTGCCCATTGATGACTGCCTCGCTTCAAAAGTTCAATTCCTTTTTCAGGAACTACCCAAATACTACGGCTTCCTACTTCTAATGGTTCTCCCACTTTTTGCCAATCACCAGCCACAAAAAAGTAGCCTGGATTATAAAAGTAGGTATCTCGGTGTCTGGAATAAAAGTATTCACAAGCCTCACCTAAATAATCTGCCAAGGTAATCCGAAAACCGAGTTCCTCTAACATCTCACGGTCTATAGCCTCTTCCTTAGTCTCATTACCTTCAATTTCCCCACCAGGTAAAAAGTATGCACCATTTGGAGCCTGGACGAGGGCGATTTCATTTTTATCATTAGAGATAATAACATAGGCTGCATAGCGAGCCTGATACTCCTTTTCAGCTTCCTTCACACCGAAAATTGGCTTCATTGTTTTCGCTCCTTAGATTGATTTAGCATTAGTTTACATTAAAAATTTCTCATAAACAACACCTAAGCAAAAACAGGGCATCTTCGCTAATTTATGTTATGATAAATTTAACTTATTAAGAAAGGGTGTATTGGTTTATGAAAATGGCACACACTTGTGTTCGCGTGAAAGACTTAGAAGCATCTGTCAAATTTTATCAAGATGCTTTTGGTTTCGAGGAAAGTCGCCGCCGTGACTTCCCAGAAGCTGAATTTACTCTAGTATATTTAACCTTGCCAGGAGATAGTTATGAGTTGGAGTTAACTTACAACTACAACCACGAAGCTTACGACCTTGGCAACGGATATGGACATATTGCTATCAGCTCTGATGACATTCAAGCTTTGCATGAAAAACATCAAGCTGCTGGTTTCAATGTTACAGATATGAAGGGCCTACCTGGGACAGATCCTTCTTATTATTTCATCACTGATCCAGACGGTTACAAAATCGAAGTGATTCGGGCGTAGAAAAAAGGAAGTGACCTTAAGTGGATCACTTCCTTTTTTTATCCTACAATAACTGTTTCCTCTGGATATTTGTAAGTGCCATGTGACTTATCCTGAGCCAACCTCATGGAAATAGAAAATCCAACAGTCAAAATCCCGACCCGACCAACATACATTAAAAGGATAATCAGTAATTTACCGAACAGCGTTAAGTCAGGCGTTAACCCCATTGTCAAGCCAACTGTAGCAAATGCCGAAACCACCTCAAAAGCAATATACTCAATCCCTGAGGTTTCAGGAATAGCTTCAGTGATTGACAAAATCATTGTTGAAGCAACACATAAGGATAGTGTGATGAAAAACAAAGACATCGCTCGAAAAACAGTTGCAGAGCGAATAGTTCTGCCCTTCAGTTCAGCATGCTGACGTCCTTTTAACATGGAGATTGTTTGAATAATCAACACTGCTAAAGTAGTTGTTTTCAATCCACCTGCAGTTGAACCCGAAGTTCCACCAATGAACATCAGAATGATCGTTAGCAAAATCCCCGCTTGGCTCATTCGCAAATAATCGATCGAAAAATAGCCTGCAGTACGTGGTGTTACTGCCATAAAAATCGTATTTGCAAAACGTTCCATCCCATTACTGCCAGCTGCTAAAGAATAGGCATTGTGTTCAGTTATATAAAACAGCAACGTTCCACCAACCAGCAAGATAAAGGTCATGCCTAATGCAATTTTGCTGTGTAAGCTTAACTTTCTCCGCTTAGGAAAACTAATTATGTCTTTCCAAACATAAAAGCCCAATCCTCCAGCAACAATCAAGCTAGAAATAACTAACAGAACATAAGGGTTCGATTGAAAACTAACTAAACTATCTCCAAACAAATCAAAGCCTGCATTACAAAAAGCCGATACTGAATGGAACACCGCATACCAAGCTCCCAATCGCCAACCGTATTCAGGAATAAAATGAATAGCTAATAATACTGCACCAATGCATTGAATAATCGTAGCCAGACGTAATATGTATACCATTAAATCCATAACCCCAGACATCGCTTCCAAATTCAATGCTTCTTGAAGAACAATTCTAGTCTTTAACCCCACCTTTTTACGAAAAACGGTGAAGAAAAGGATAGGCATCATCATAAAACCAAGTCCACCCAACTCAATCATAGTCAAAATGACAGCCTGACCAAAAAAATTCCAATGTTCAATTGTCGTTAATGTCGTAAGTCCAGTTACACAAGTCGCTGAGGTGGCGGTAAACAACGCATCAATAAAATTAGTCGCCTCCCCAGAATTACTGCTAATGGGCAACGACAACAGCAAAGCTCCTGTTAGAATGACCAACATGAACCCTAATGCTAAAAATTGTAACGGATGCAGCCTAAATTTAGTCAATTTGTCTTTTATATCCATGATCTCTTCCTAAAAAAGGGTACCACTATGTGGCACCCATATTTTTTACCTTAATCATGCGGGTAACTTCCGCACGTTCATTTTCTTCCAACTTCATCTTAATAAAGTAAATGGTTTCTTCCAACTGAGGAATCGTCATATACTCTAACGCATTTACCCGCCGACGCGTTTTCTCGATTTCTTTTGCCATTAACTGACAAGTCTTTTCAATTTCTGTCAGCTCCAAAAGCTTAGGTAAAATCCCTGTAAAACGATCGATTGACTGATCAAGCTCTTCATTAGAATTCAAAAATCCATATTCTAATGGATCCTCAGAAAGGTTAGTATCGTGTTGAAAATTCATCACTGGAACCTTTACACTCATAACATCTTTTTCAATCACATCTAAGTCAACTTTTTCTTTTGGAACAGCCAATAATTCATCAATGTATTTATCATTGAGCATAGCATCTGCTAAAACAAAAGCCCCCATTGCTGATTGCAGCTCCTCTTCAACTTCCGAGCGCAGAACATTATTCTTCTTGATCAGCAAAATAAAGCGACGCATCAATTCATCTTGTTTATCCTTTAAAAGTTTATGTCCTCTGGCAGCAGTTGTCAACTGCTTTTTTAAGCGAGTAAGCTCCATCCGAGTTGGATTTACATTTAATTTTGCCATGAATCAGATCAGACTCCTTTTGATAAATGTTCATCCAGCATATCATCTTTGATTCGTTTTAGCTCTGTTCGTGGCAGCATTGACAATAATTCCCAGCCTAAATCTAAAGTTTCGAAAATCGTCCGATTGGTGTAAAAACCTTGATTGACGTATTCATTTTCAAAACGATCTGCAAATTTAGCATAAATTTTATCCACATCCGACAAGGCAGAGTCCCCTAAAACAACCGCAAGCTCCTTCGCCTGTTTTCCTTGTGCATATGCAGAGAAAAGCTGGTTCATTGTTGGAGCATGGTCATTCCGGGTTTTTCCTTCACCGGTTCCTTTATCCTTCAAGCGAGATAATGAAGGCAATACATCAATCGGTGGTTGAATTCCGCTCTTATCCAAGCTGCGTGACAGGATTATCTGTCCTTCAGTGATATATCCAGTTAAATCGGGAATCGGATGAGTGATATCCCCCTCCGGCATAGTCAAAATCGGAATTTGAGTTACCGATCCTTTCAATCCACGAATTCTTCCAGCACGCTCATAAAGAGTTGCTAAGTTAGTGTATAAATACCCAGGATAGCCTCGACGACCTGGAACCTCACGACGCGCAGCTGAGATTTCACGCAAAGCTTCGCAATAGTTGGTCATATCGGTCATAATAACTAGCACGTGCATCCCTTTTTCATAAGCTAAATATTCTGCAGCTGTTAATGCCATTCGCGGCGTTGCGATCCGTTCAATCGCAGGGTCATTCGCCAAGTTCATGAAGACGACTGAGCGGTCAATTGCTCCAGTTTGACGGAAATCTTCCATGAAAAATTCTGCTTCCTCAAATGTGATCCCAATTCCAGCAAAAACTACCGCAAAGTCATCATCGGAATTTAGTACGTTAGCTTGACGAGCAATTTGAGCTGCTAGTTCTTTATGGGGTAACCCAGAGCCAGAAAATACCGGCAGTTTTTGTCCACGAACTAGCGTATTCAGGTGATCAATCGCTGAGATCCCAGTTTGGATAAATTCATCAGGATAATCACGAGAAACCGGATTGATTACTTCGCCATTAATATCAACCTTTTTCTCGGCTAAAATTTCTGGTCCATTATCTTTAGGACGACCTAAGCCATCAAATACACGACCAATCATGTCTTCAGATACACCAAGCTCCAAAGGATGTCCTAAGAAACGTGCTGTAGAATCTCTCAGATTGATTCCGCTGGTTCCTTCAAAGATCTGTACCAATGCTTTGTCTTCATTTACTTCCAAGACCTGTCCTCGACGAATCTCGCCATTACTCATACGAACTTCCAGTAACTCTTCGTACTTGATGCCTTGTACTTTATCCACCGCCATCAAAGGTCCGACCACTTCACTAATTGTACGATATTCTTTAATCATTGGTCATTCCCCCTTCAGCAATGATTGCTTGAATCTCAAGCGTGATATCTTGATTAATTTGATCCAAGATGTCTAACTCTGTTTCTGCAATGTACTTACTGCGAGCAATTCGATCCCGCAAAGTAATTGTTCCATCAATAATTTCTTTCAAATAAGCGCCAAGCTCTAAAGCTCGTTGGCCTTCCTTGTTAAAGGTCAAAATATTGTTCAACATTTTGAATTGTTTTTCCCGTGAAGTAAAGGTATCTACATCATCAAAAGCATTTTGTTGTAAATAATCTTCCCGTATTTGTTTTGCTACCTCTAAGGTCAGGCGATCTTTTTCAGACAATGAATCGATCCCGACTAGCCGCACAATTTCACTTAATTGCGATTCTTCCTGCAAAATACGCATGCCATCCGCTACCATGGCCGACCAATCACTCTGCATTGCATTATCCAAAAATTTACCTACTTCAGAAGAATAAAGCGAATAACTGGCAATCCAGTCAATTGATGGGAAATGGCGTTGTTGGGCCAATGTAGCACTCAATCCCCAATATACTTTCACTACACGTAAGGTATTCTGGGTTACTGGTTCAGAAGTATCCCCACCAGACGGCGATACCGCACTGATCGCTGTAATTGATCCTTCTCGGCTACCTTCACCTAACGTTAGCACACGTCCGGCACGTTCGTAATACTCTGCCAATCGACTACCTAAGTATGCGGGATACCCTTCATCCCCTGGCATCTCTTCTAGACGTCCACTCATTTCTCGTAAAGCTTCTGCCCAACGTGAAGTAGAGTCAGCCATAATCGCAATGTTGTAGCCCATATCACGGAAGTACTCCGCAATCGTAATGCCAGTATAAATAGAGGCTTCCCGAGCGGCCACCGGCATATTTGAGGTATTTGCAATTAAAATGGTCCGTTCCATCAATGATTCTCCGGTTTTTGGATCAATCAATTCTGGAAATTCATTCAACACATCTGTCATTTCGTTACCGCGTTCGCCACAGCCTACGTAAACGACTAAATCGACATCCGCCCATTTAGCAATTTGGTGCTGTACTACTGTCTTACCAGCCCCAAATGGTCCAGGAACTGCAGCGGCTCCGCCCTTTACCACTGGGAAAAACGTGTCAATAACCCGTTGACCAGTGATCATTGGTGCCTCTGGATTCAATTTTTCTTTTACTGGACGGCCACGACGAACTGGCCATTTTTGCAACATGCTAAACTCTTTATCTCCATCTACTGTTTCTAATACATAAACAGTATCGTCAATTGTAAACTCACCGGAAGCAACTTTTTTAACCTTGCCGCTAACACCAAAAGGCACCATAATCTTATGACTGATTAATTTAGTCTCTTGAACAGTTCCGATGATATCGCCAGCAGTCACTTCTTTGCCTACTTCAACAATTGCCTCAAACCACCATTTTTTTTCGTGATCCAATGCCGGCAACTGTACACCGCGAGCTAAGAAGTTGCTTTTAGTCAATTCTTTAAATGTGTCCAATGGTCGTTGGATTCCGTCAAACATTTGTGATACAATCCCTGGTGCCAACTCAACAGATAAGGCTTCGCCTGTTGTTTTCACCGGTTCACCAGGACCAATTCCAGCGGTTTCTTCGTATACTTGAATCGAAGCAACATCGCCGCGCATCTCAATAATTTCACCGATAACCCCTAAATCACCAACATAACAAATATCTTGTATGGCAGCTTCAGCCATGTTTTCAGCCATAACTAAGGGTCCGGAAACTTTGATAATTTTTCCTTCTTGCAAATTGATTGCTCCTTTATAAAATATTCTGTCCAACTGCTCGTTCTACTTGATCTTGAATCATCTGCTTGCCAATGCCTAATGTTCCTTGATGATTAGGAATTAAAACAATTGCTGGAATCAATTCCTCTTCATAGCGTTTGATTGTGTCTGGAACAAGCTGTGCATATTGTTCAGTAATGTAGATAACTCCGTACTTTTCACGAGCCATTTCATCAATAATCCGGCGAATTTCATTCGCCTGCTTAGTTACTCGAACATCAAAGTTAAAGAGTTTAAAAGGAAGGACAGAGTCTTTGTCGCCAATCGCACCAATTTTATGCGCCATAGGTTTCTCTCATCCTTTCTCTCAGGTGTTCTTCAGTAATCCCTACACGTTTACCAACTATAAGCAGTCGTAAATTCTTAATCTCGACTTCTTTGGCATTTAATAATGCTAACAGAGGAAGTGGTCCAAAGGCCTGTACCTGAGCTAGATCAAAACGTCCTGTCAGATAATTATCACGAATTTTCTCTAATTGAGCCAAATCGATTGTTCCATCTTGAATCAATGGTGCAATAACATCTGCATAATCCGTTGTAAGGAGAAATTCTGTAAAACGTCCCATGGATTCTTCAACTACATTCAACAAGTCCTCTTTAGGGATACTCCCTTGACTTGAAAGAACCGTAGACATAAATCCTTTACTACGCTTTTGTTTGATTCCGCGCCCTGTCATAACAATATTAGTAAAATCGATGAAGCTGATAATTTCGTCCAATAATTCCGGCGAATCCAATTCTTCCCCTAACGAACGCATACATCGTAAATAATCTCGATCAAAAATGATATCAATTCCCTGTAAACTGTTGGACTCAGCAAAATGCTGCTTGACCTCCTGCACACTAGCTAAAATAGCTTCTGGCAAATCACTGGCTGCTCCAGTTTTCACCGCACTTTTGATCTGATCTAAAGAATAGAAGCCATCGTAAATGTACAGATCATCAAAATTTTCCTCCAGCAGTTCAGCTTTAGTCATGGCTTTCAAATTGTGAAATGTAAATCGCATCGTATATGCCCAAACAATTTTTGGTTTGGGAGCGATAGCAGCTAATTCCTCAATAAGCTTACGCTGTTCAAGGGCTAAGCCTTCTTCAAAGTTGTCTTCGAAATCATCATTCACATATTCAGCATAGACAGTGGTCTTTAACAACTCGCCTACTTCTTGAATATCTTTGGCTTGAATCATGCGCTCCATTAACTCAGCAGGAATCAATTCTAATTCTTTTAAACGAATTAGCGGATTTAACTCATGATAACTATATGGTTTCATTTAAATCCCCCTATGCAAAAAATTCCTGTGCCAATTCATAGCTCATTTCAGATTGAATATCTTGCACCAATGTACGGAACAAGAAGTTGTATTGCACACCGCGATCATTAATTACAAATCCCGCCTGATTTTTCAATAAATCCTCACTTGCAACAAGCTGAAAAGGCAATACCTTATTCTGCTCAGCAATCCACTCATTAGAAAAAGCAGCCCGTGATTTCTCACCACAAACAAATACTACTTCTCCATTAATTCCCGTTACATTCATTAAAGCCTGGTTACCAAAGGCCCGTTGCTTTTCTACGTCCCATTGCTCCATTGCTTCAACTGCATCTTCAAACAAAAGCTCCAGAAAGGTTTGCTTTTGATTCAAAACTGCCTGCTTTGTTTCAACCTGTTGACGGTTTGCTTGCTGTTTATATTTCTGATCTAACGCCTTCAGACTTTTATCCAGACGCTTCTTATGTTCTAATTCTATTTCTGTCAAACTTGCCTGATGCTCTTGTTCTATTCGTTGCTGTTCATTTGCTTCTAGCGTTTGTCGTTCAGCCGCAGCTTGCTCATTCAGTTGCTGAATGATTTTTTCAATTGCTTCCATAGTTAACGACTCCTTATACTTGACCTACAAGTAAGAATGAAATTACGAAGCCTAAAATGGCATAGGTTTCAACCATCGCAGCAAAAATAATCCCTTTTGTAGCATGTTCAGGTTTTTTCGCTAGAATCTGAATACCTGCAGCTGCTACTTTACCTTGGGCAATCCCTGAGAATAAACCTGTGAAGGCAATTGGTAATGATGCACCAAAATATCCTAAGCCATCAATCATACTCAAATCGCCTGAAGACATGTTGGTAAAGATCAAGAAAGCAATAACGAACCCATACAACCCTTGTGTACCAGGAAGCAATTGTAGAATCAGTGCTTGTCCAAATTTGTCAGGTTGACTAGTTGTTAAAGCCGCCGCAGCTTCCCCGGTCATCCCCACACCTTTTGAAGAGCCAATTCCTGAGAAAATTGTTGCTGTAGCCATTCCCAGGATTGCAAAAATAATACCACCATTGTTGTTGATTAAGTAATCGATCATTGTAAAAAGTCCTCCAATTATTTTTCTTTTTGTTCAATATTTACATACTTTTCTTCTGTTTTCAAAGGTGCAAACGGACGTCCGCCACCTTGATAAAACTTGCCGAAGAATTCGACATATTGCAAACGTGCACCATGCACGTAGGCAGACAATAATGATAAGAAAATATTCAGCCCATGCAGAGCTACCATTAATAAAATCCCGACTGAAAATCGTGCCATGGGCGGCATGAAGCTCACCAGCATATTAAAAGCAGCTGCAATACTCCCACCAGAGATCCCCAATGCCATTAGACGAGTATAGCTCACTAAATCACCGATGTAGCCGGTTATGCCATAAAGATTATAGGCACCTCTAGCTAATCCTTTTACCTTTGAAGCTGATTGCAGCATTGGTACGAAAACAATTGCTAATGAGCTTAAAACAGCGATTACTACACCTGCAATCATTAATCCCTGACTTCCTAAGAGCATTTGCCCTCCAGCTGCCAGAATAATTCCAATAAAAATTCCTTGCCAAGCAAAGCCGTCAGATATGGCACTAAGATAATCTTTAGCTTTGATATTCTCAGCTGCAGCTAAACCTAAACCAACAAATATTTGGATTATCCCAAAGACAATCGATAAAATCAAAATGGCAATTACATCGTCGCTGGTTGATAAGATTGGCTGATAAGGCAATGCAAAGCCAAAGTAGGAGTCGTAGATGAGCCCCCACAAAATAGTCGGAATCGACAAAATCTGAAAGAATTTCATAAAACGGGACATACCCCTTGGCAATACTTTGGTTTTTAATACAATGGTTGTGGCTAATAGCATTAGCGCCCCATATCCTGCATCAGCAACCATCATGCCAAAGAAAACAAAATAAAACGGAACAAACCATGGTGTTGGATCAATTTCATGATAAGCTGGCAAGCTATACATTTCTGTCAGCATTTCAAAAGGTTGAACCAACTTATTATTTTTCAGTTTGGTAGGAATTTCCGTGGCAATTTCATCTGCTGTGGGTTCTTCCAACTCCAGATAAACATTTTCCTTGCCTACTAATTCAGAGAGAAACTGCTGAAACTTCTCGCTAGCATCTTCAGCAACCCAACCTTGCAATACAAACAACTGATGTGTTTGAATATAGGAATCCTGAACCATTAGTCGATTCTTTCGAGCCAGCAAGGTTTCTTCGGCCCATTCCAGCTGCTCTATATTTACTCGCTTCTGGCCAATTCGTACAGCCATTTTCTTTTGATCCTCGTATAAGCTGCGTAATTCTTTAGAGATTGCCTGCAATCGCACTTTAGGCAACTCTTTGTAAGGATACTGGTAGCGAACCACTCCATAACGGTGTACCTGTTCATTAATAATGGCTTGATCGGTATTCAGATATACCAAACTAAAACAAATTTCAGTTTGTCCCCGATACAGCTCTTCTAAATAAATTGCTTCCTGCTGATGTATTGCTGCTTTAAATTCATCCCAAACAACTTCATCAATTGCTCCTAGTAAAACATTCGTCAAACTGGATTTGTAGTCATTAGGAATTACATCTAAATATTGCCAGCGAGAAAGCTTGCTTTCTTCCTCGGAGATTTCACGGATTTTTTCTAAATTACGATTAAAGCGATCCTCCAAGGCCTGAACTTCTCTTAGTTCCTTATCCAATTCGACTTCATCGAATTTTTCTTCTAGCTGCTGTAAGGTTAAAACTTTACGCTTTAAATGAAATCCTTTATCCTTACTGCTGCCATGGTGATCAATAAATCGGATAGCATTGGTCAATTCATCAATTCTAAAGTTAATTGCTTGGATCTTGTCCTGATGACTCTCAGGCTGATACTCGCCAAAAAAAGCCTCAACCCATTGATTGTTTTCCGTTGCTTGAAAGACATCACGGACTTCCACTTCTTGAAATCCTTGAACAGCCTTCAAAATTTCATCGCTTCGACTGACCTCAGCAATCAAGGTCAATTTCTTCATTTTACTGACTGCCATACTGTACAATCACCCTCTCGATAATTTTCTGTACGGCGGTTTCTTTCAAGCGCTCATAATTTGCCTGCATCTGCTCTTTTGCTGCAGCCGCATCCTTTTTCAAGGCCGCATTTTCTTGCTCCAGCTGTATACGTAAAGAGTCTTCACGTTCAGCAATGATTCTGGCAGATTCTTCTTGAAGCTGCTTTTTCTTTTCTTGAACAATTTGGCGTCGCTCACTTTCTGCACGCTGCAGCTTTTCTTGCAATTCTTGTTTTAATTGTTCGTTCTTTGTCTCAGCTTCTTTAATTCGCTGCAAAGCCTCTAACATTCAAGCCCCTCCTTTAATTCAAAATAAAAATGGGCGCAAGCATTCAAGAGTTCTTCTCACCCCTTGAAGAACAGATCCTTGAAGCTTGCGCCCAACCGTTTAAAAAAATATACAATGTCAAGTATACCAGAAAGTCGGATTTAGTAAAAGACTGTTCGGAAAAGAATGTTGATTTCTTGCTTTCCTACCGGGGGTATGTTAAGAATTAATTATCATAAAAAAGGAGTTGTATATATGACCAAACCAATTATTGGTATTGCTGCCAATCAACATTATTTAAGTAATCAGGATTTTTTTAATCAGCCCTTTACATATAGCCCACAGGGGTTCGTTGACGGGATTCATCAGGCAGGAGGACTGCCTCTTTTATTGCCGATTGGAAGTCCTGAATTCGCTGCTGACTATATTGAGAAAATTGATAAGTTACTGCTTCCGGGAGGCCAAGATGTAAGTCCTTGTTTATATAATCAGGAACCTCGTCCAAAGCTTGGCGTTACCAGCATTGAACGAGACAGCTTCGAAACTGCCTTGATTAAAGAAGCCATCAAACAAGGAAAACCTATTTTTGCAATTTGCCGTGGGTTCCAATTATTAAATGTTACGTTAGGCGGTACTCTTTATCAGGATCTTTCAGAATACAGCGGCTGGCAAGTGAAGCATGATATGTACCCTACTCCTCCTGCTTTTGCCTTGCACTCTATTACCGTAAAAGGCGATTCTTGTTTAGCTCACCTTTTTGGAGAAAAAGCGCAAGTAAATTCTTATCACCACCAAGCAATCGAACAGTTGGCCGAAAGTCTAGTTCCCATCGCTTGGTCAGAAGATCGGATAATCGAAGCAGTGGAGAGCCGCGACGCAAACACTAAAATTTTAGGAGTCCAATGGCACCCTGAATTGACTCATACTACTGATCCTAAAGAACAAGCTTTGTTTGATTATTTTGTTCAATCTTTTGAATAAGCAATCTGCGCCAGTTGATTAATCAGCTGGCGTCTTCCTTTTTAAGACTGAGAGAAAGATACAACTTTTGTCCCATTCTATTTCTTCCTCGCTATGGGAAAATCTTTTTTATAACTGTTGTTATGAAAATGAAGGAGGAAATTGTTTGAAGGTTATTGAAGCAGTAGATGTAAAGAAAACATATGGTACGGGAGAATCTGCGTTCCATGCATTAAAAGGAGTTAGTTTCAGTATTGAAAAAGGAGAGTCAGTTGCGATTATCGGTAAAAGCGGGTCTGGAAAATCAACCCTAATGCATATTTTGGCTTTATTGGATCGGCCTTCTTCTGGAGATATCTTTCTAGTCAATCAAGACCCTACCAAAATGAAAAAATCTGCTCTTAATATGATGCGGAACCAGACCTATGGATTTGTATTCCAACAATTTTTTATGAATCCCAAAGATACAGTATTATCAAATGTTTTGTTACCTCTAAAAATCGCTGGGATCAGTAAGCGACAGCGAAAGGAGTTAGCTATGGAGGCCTTGGCAGCTGTTGATTTGGCTGACAAATGTAACAATAAGGCCAATGATTTGTCTGGTGGTCAAAAGCAGCGGGTGTGTATTGCTAGAGCCTTAGTTAACCAACCAGAAATTATTTTTGCTGATGAACCTACTGGAAATTTGGATTCCACAACAGGTGAAAAGATCGAAGAATTATTATTCAATCTCAATCGAGATAAAAACATTACGCTGATTATTGTTACTCATGATCCTGAGTTGGCAGCCAGATGCGATCGACAAATTCATATTAAAGACGGCTTAGTCGTTGGGGAGGCCTCATAATATGAAATTATTTGATATTATCCAATCAGCAAGCTCAAACTTGTGGCGAAACAAAGGACGTACGATTCTTACAATCATAGCTATTTTCATCGGTGCTTTTACGATCTCATTAACTAGCGGTGTCAACGCAGGTGTCAATGATTACATCGATAAGCAAATCAACGGAGTGGGCGGTGAAGACCAGCTGATGGTTTCACCTAGCCTTCAATCAATGGGTATGTCTAACGATGAACCACAAGAATATGATCCTGAAGGTACCAGTAATAGTGAAGGAGATTATATGACGGATAAAGACCTATCGACAATCCGTCATATGAAAAATATCAACAAAGTCGAACCCTTTCATTTTCTAGCGACTGATTATGTGCAGGGCCCTAATGATAAAAAAATGGTGTTCTCTGCTGCTAGTCAATCGGATATTCATATTGATTTAGAAGCAGGTCGTCAGGTCAGTGCCAACGCCAGTGATTATGAAATCAATTTAGCGCCTGAATATGTAAAGGCGCTGGGCTTTTCTTCGGCTAAGGACGCATTGAATCAGAAAGTAACGATTGCTGTCAGCAGCCAAGCGACTGGTCAACAGGAACTGATTGAAGCAACAATTGTAGGTGTGCGAAATGTCAGTCTAGTTCAGCAAGGTCAGTCTATTACTAGTAAGGCTTTATCTGATAAAATCGTAAAAACAAACGAAGATGGTTTACCAGATTCCATGAAAAACAACTACACCATGTCCTTTGCAACTATGAAAAAGAATTTGTCTGAAAAGCAAATTACTTCTTTGAAAAACCAGCTAGAGGACAAGGGTTATGGTTCTATGACGGTTGAAGATGAAATCGGAATGATTCGTCAAGTTGTTAATGCCATTACAGGCGTTTTAACCATGTTTGGAGCAATTGCATTACTGGCTGCCAGTTTTGGGATTATTAATACGCTGTACATGTCAGTTCAAGATCGCACTAGAGAAATTGGCTTAATGAAAGCTATGGGGATGAGTGGATTCAAAGTCTTCCTGACCTTTAGTATTGAAGCTTTGCTGATTGGATTTTGGGGAGGCTTGCTGGGAATTGGTGGCGCTGTTCTTGCTGGACACTTCCTAAATGATCTAGCGGTTAGCACCTTCCTTGATGGCTTAACAGGCTTTACCTTGATCCAATTCTCTGTACCAAGTATGGCAATTATCATTTTAGTAATCATGCTAATCGCCTTTTTAGCGGGAACTTTCCCGGCAAACCGTGCTGCACGTTTAGATCCGATTAACGCTTTACGTTACGAATAAAAAATAGGCTGCCAGCGAGAGTTGCTGACAGCCTTATTTATTGTTTAAAAATCAAAATTGTCTGGATCGGCACCAAGACGTTCATTGATGTTCATTTCATCGATTTGCTTCATTTCTTCATCGGTCAATTCAAAATCAAACACATCAAAGTTTTGTTGAATACGTTCTTCATGGACAGATTTTGGAATGACGATGATATCACTTTGCAAGTGCCAACGAATAATCACTTGTGCCGCTGTTTTCCCATGTTTTTCACCAATGGACACCAGTGTTTTGTTTTCCAGAATTTTTCCTTGTCCAAGTGGCGACCATGCCTCCACTGCAATTTCTTCCTGTGCTAAGTATTCACGAAGAGGAACTTGGGTTAATGTTGGATGCAATTCAATTTGGTTAACCATTGGTTTAATTTTAGCCGTTTTCATCAGCTCTTCAATATGATGCTGATGGAAATTGGAAACTCCAATGGCTTTTGCTCGACCACTTTCGTAAATTTCTTCCATTGCTCGCCATGAATCATTGAATTTACCTTCAACTGGCCAATGAATCAAATATAAATCAACATAATCTAAGCCCAATCGTTCTAAGCTGTCATTAAAAGCTTGATGGGCAGTTTCGTAACCTTGGTCGCTGTTCCACAGCTTAGTAGTAATGAACAAATCTTTACGATCAACGCCAGATTCTTTGATTCCTTTACCAACACCTGCTTCATTTTTGTAAATAGCAGCAGTATCAATCAAATGGTACCCAGCTTCGATAGCCCATTTTATAGCATCGGTTGCTACATTGTCTTCTACACGCCACACACCTAAACCTAAACGAGGCATCTCAATGCCATTAGCAAGTTTTTTCGTTTTTTCCATGTTCATTCCTCCTCTTTCACGTATTATTTTGAAGCTGTTTTGCCGATAGGTCAACTATTTTGTCTATTTTTTTCGTCGTTCATTGCGCATAATTGATAAAGATTGTTTCAAGGCGCTAAACGTACCGCCTTCGCTGTAAACCAAAACATTTGATTTATATAGTTGAGCTGAGAATAAGGTCAATACCACAGTGGTTACCAACAAGATACCTAGTGACACGATGGCTCCCGAAAATTGAACAGTGTTAGTGGCCAGTCGCAACGGCATACAATAAGATGAGACAAATGGAATATAGGATGCAACTTTGATAATCACGTTGGTTGGATTGGCTGCGCCTAAAATTAGTCCCAGCATATATCCTATCATGGATAAATACATTACTGGTTGAATGGCTTTCGCCGTATCCTCCGCTTTATTTACAAGAGAACCACATAGTGCTGATAACACAGCATAAATAAAGATGCCCACTAACATGAAGCCAACAATTACTAAAATATTTTTTCCTAATAGACTCTTGATAGAAACGTTGCTTAAAAAGGATTTTACAATTGGCGTATTCCTGAACTGTTGATACGCAATAATTAACGCGATTCCATAAATGGCTAATTGAGTAAATGCAACCAACAAAATACCTAGCAGTTTGCCATAATAATGGGTTTTCGCTTTCATACTGGAAAGCAAGACTTCCATAATACGGGTTCCTTTTTCAGAAGCAATTTCCTGCGAAATAATGGATGAATAGGTCATAATAAACACGAACATGATAATTGTCGTCAGGAAGCTTAAAATCATTTGAACTCCAGTATCTCCCTCATCGCTCTTCATCTTGCCATTTTCAAAGCTCACTTTAGAAGATTCAAAGCTGGCAGGCTCCATAACTTCCTGCACTTGCTCAGTGGTCAGGGAAAGGTTGGCTGCTCGTACACCTGACTGCATTTGGTTCAATATTTGTTGAATTCCTAGCTCAGTGGAAGTTCCCAATGAAGATGTACTATACAGCTTACCAGAAACATTTCCGTTTTTTGAATCTAGATGCAGGTACGCATCAATTTTCTCATCTTCTAATTGTTTTTCCGCTTTTTTTTCACTATCTATTGAAGTAAAGGTGTATTCCCCAGACTTTACCTGCTCAAACTGCTGTGCTACTGACGGCTGATCGGCTACCACACCAATTTTGTTAATATCTGTCATATCACCAAAGAAATATTGGGCTAGAAAAAAGATTCCCATGACTAGAAACGGCGCTAAAATCATAATCACGAAAGCAGCGGATTTCACATTTTTCTTATACACATCTTTAACGATAATTCCTAATTTACTCATTTGGCTCACCTGCTTTCCATTTGAAAATCTCCTCTAGTGTTGGCGGCTGCTGATTAAACATCGGGATATAGCCGTCCTTGGTAGCAGCCGCGAATATTTTCTCACCCACAGTTGGATCGGCTAAAGTTATATCAAAGCTGCCATCTTCTCGTTGATAGATATCCACAATACCATCAAAGCTGCGTACTTGTTCTTCTGTTAACGGCGATGACAAATAAAGTTTTGTCCGTCCAAATGACGATCGAATATCGCTCACTCGGCCGTTTAATACTGTTTTGCCATCCCGCAGCATGATTAAGTGGTCACAAATTTTCTCGACATTATCCATATTGTGACTGGAGAAAATGACACAGGAACCTTTTTTCTTCAATTCCAGAATACCGTTTTTTAATAGCTCAGCATTGACTGGATCTAAGCCGCTGAAAGGTTCGTCTAAAATAACCAATTTGGGTTCGTGGATTAAAGTTGCGATTAACTGGACCTTTTGCTGATTTCCTTTTGACAAAGATTTTACCTTGTCCGTCTTTTTTCCTTTTACTTGAAATTTCTCCATCCATTCATCGATTTTTGGCGCAATTTCTTTCCGACTTTTGCCACGCAGCGAAGCAAAGAACAATAATTGTTCTTCGATCGTGACTTTTGGATAAAGCCCGCGCTCCTCTGGCAAATAGCCAATAATGTCATAGTCTTTTTCCTTAATTGGTTGATCATTCCATAAGACAGTTCCGGTATCATTTGTTAAAAAATCTAAAATCAGACGAAAGGTCGTGGTTTTCCCCGCACCATTTTGACCAATTAGACCTAGAATCTTTCCATCTTCAATTGTAAAAGATAGATTATCCAATGCTTTAAAATCACCGAAGCTCTTACTTAAATTATTTACTGTTAACATTTTTTCACTTCCTTAGTTAGCTTTTCTTCCGATAATACAAATACCCGATTAGATATGCTGCAAAGAAAAGAAACAGCAATCCCACTGCGAGCTGCGTCATAAGTGGATGCACAAAGCTGCCGACTACACTTAAAACGATAATACATATGATTAGTGTATGGGCGCCTAGTCGATAGGCCCGATTAATAATTTCCTGATTCCGTTCGTCTGTCATGACTATTCGCTGCTTGCGTAAAAGCTTAGGATTATTCATTACTCGACGATTTTTGACAATGTAGAGAATAAGAATAACTGACAGCGAACTAAACATACCAGTCAAAAAATCAACGGTATGGCTGCTTACTTTGATTTCCAGCCAATTGGTACCAACATATAAAAATAGTGTACAGAGAACCACAAAAACAATACCTGCTCCATACCAGAGATTTTTTCGGCGCAAACGATTCCTATATTGCTGATCTGCTTTAGATAAAGTCTCCATCTGATTATTCTCCTTGTCTATTAGTAGTCGATTGTTGTCTTAAGACACGATAATTTCTAACAATGCAAACTGCTAAAATCAATGATAATGAACTAAACATACCAGAAATGAAATCGAAAAAATTGCGATTTATCGTTATTCCTAACCAGTTAGAAGCAGTGTAAAAAAACATCAAACAGGCGATCATAAAAAGAATAATCCATAAACAACGACTATTTTTACGACGTAGATGTTTCAAATTCTGTGGATTTACCTTCGATGGCTTTCTCATTCTTCATCCTCCTCATCAAAAATGAAAATTTCCTCAATTGTTGATCCAAAAAATTGGGCGATCTTATGGGCCAAAATTAAAGAAGCGTTGTATCGGCCATTTTCTAGCGAAATAATTGTTTGACGAGTTACCTCTAAATGATCGGCTAGTTCACTTTGGGTCATTTTTCGCTCTTTGCGCAATTGTTGAATTCGATTTTGCAAATGATCCCCTCCAATGTATAGTCCCCTTTACATTTGTTGACAAAAGTATAGCACGCTTTACATCACGTGTAAAGCGTGCTATACATTTTTTTCTTCATGCAATTGCTGATAAACATTTTCAGCTACATTTTTCGGTAAGCCGATCCCTTGCAGCTCTTCCACTGAAGCAGCCTGAATGTTTTTCAGTGATTTGAATTCCTTTAACAACAATTTCTTGCGTTTAGGGCCTAACCCTTCAATTTTATCTAATTTTGATGCAAAACTATTTTTGCTGCGCAGCTGACGATGGAAGGTAATCGCAAAACGATGGACCTCGTCTTGAATCCGTTGCAGCAAGAAGAACTCCTGAGAATTCCGCTCTAATGGAATACGTGATAAATCTGGTCCAAATAACAGCTCACTGGTCTTATGCCGATCGTCCTTCGCCAGACCAGCAATTGGAATATCTAATCCTAGCTGATTGTCCAATACATCCTTGGCTGCATCAACCTGTCCTTTCCCACCATCAATAACAATTAGATCAGGAAATGGTAGATTTTCCTTCAAAACTCGCGAATAACGTCGATAAATTACCTCTCGCATAGATGCGTAATCATCCGGACCCTTAACAGTTTTGATTTTATATTTCCGATACTCTTTCTTGGCAGGCTTGCCGTCAATAAAAACAACCATAGCAGAAACCGGATCCGTTCCCATAATATTAGAATTATCGAAAGCCTCAATCCGAATTGGTTCAGGAATGTTCATAGCATTACCTAATCGTTCCACAGCACCAATTGTTCGAGCTTCGTTGCGCTCAATTAAATCAAACTTCTCATTTAACGCTACATGTGCATTCTTACCAGCCAGTTTGACCAGCTTTTTCTTCTCACCTCGCTGCGGCTGCAAAACCTTGGTTTCCAGCATGGCCTCAACACTTGATTTGTCAATATCATCAGGAATCAACACTTCTTTTGGAACAAAATGTTCATTTTCTTGATAAAATTGTCCGACATAGGTTAAGAAATCATCCTCTGCTTCATTGTAAAATGGAAACATCGAGACATCCCGTTCTATCAGCTTTCCTTGTCGTACAAAGAAAACTTGAACACACATCCAACCCTTGTCCGTAGCATAGCCAAATACATCACGGTCAACCAAATCGGCATTGGTCATTTTTTGTTTAGTCATAACCGTTTCAATAGCTCTAATCTGATCCCGGTATTCAGCAGCCTTTTCAAACTCCATATTCTCCGCAGCATCGGCCATCTTCTTTTCTAAAACTTCCTGAACCTCTGTATGACCACCATTTAAAAATCGTTTGATTTCATTCACCATGATTTTGTAACGAACTTGAGGAATATCGAATACACAAGGTGCGAGACATTGTCCCATATGGTAATACAAACAAACTTCCTTAGGTAGGACTTTGCATTTTCGCAAAGGAAATAGTCGATCTAATAAGCGTTTCGTTTCATTGGCAGCCCGAACATCTGGATAGGGTCCAAAATACAAGGCTTTGTCCTTCAAAACCTTTCGAGTGATCAATAAGCGTGGGTATTCCTCATTGGTGATTTTTATAAAAGGATAGGTTTTGTCATCCTTCAGCATAATATTGTACTTCGGATCGTTTTTCTTAATCAAGTTGATTTCCAACAGCAAAGCTTCAATGTTGGATTCCGTTACAATATATTCAAAGTCTTCGATCTCACTAACTAGCCGTTCAGTCTTAGTATCGTGACTTCCGGTAAAGTAAGAACGGACACGATTTTTTAAAATCTTGGCCTTGCCGACATAAATAATCGTTCCATTTTTATCCTTCATTAAGTAACAGCCTGGTTGATCAGGAAGCAAGGCTAACTTATTTTTTATTCGTTCGTTCATTCCAAGTTTCCCTTCAAATTAATTTCAAAACAGACAAAAAGCTGGACAAAAATGCCCAGCTCCTAGCTTACATATGAGCGCTAATTAATTCTTGTAATTGGTCTTTCGTATGAACACCGATCACTTTATCTACCACTTGACCATCTTTTTTCAAGACAAGTGTTGGGATGCTCATGATACCAAATGATGCAGGTGTTTCTGGATTTTCGTCTACATCCATTTTTACAATTTTTAATTCGTCTTCGTCATATTCTTCACTTAATTGTTCTAAAATTGGTGCTTGCATCCGACAAGGACCACACCAAGTTGCCCAAAAATCAATTAGGACTAGGCCGTTGTCAGTTTCTTCATTAAATGTTGTATCCGTTACTACTTGTGACATGATATCCCTCCTCAAATTTGTACCCACATTATAGCATGCAATTTGTCCCTATGCTATTGTTCTGCTTACAGTTGTAAACATTACTTAAAGGTTACCACGGTTGCTCCGTCGCCGCCTTCACTAGCTGGTGCAAATTCAAAGCTTTTAACATTGCGATGATTCTTCAGGTAATCAGTGATGCCTTTTCGTAAAGCACCGGTGCCTTTACCATGAATAATTCGTACTTGTGAGTAATTAGCTAACAAAGCTGCGTCGATATATTGATCCACTTCCGCCAATGCGGCTTCGTAGCGTTTGCCTCGTACATCCAACTCAGTTTTCACCCGTGAACCGGCTCCACGTTGTACACCTGTTATCACGCGTTGCTTGGGTTCCTCAAGGGGTGTAGTTAACGTCATATCATCTTCAGAAATCGTCATCTTCAAGATGCCAATCTGTACTTGCCAGTCATTGTTGCTCATTTTCTTCAATAGGGTTCCCCGCTGGCCGTAAGTTTCTACCAGCACTTCGTCCCCCTCTTTAAACTGTTTCTTAGCCTTGGCTTTTTGTAAAACTTTGTTTTTCTTCAGCTGCTCTTCTTGTTTCAAATCCTCCAGCTGGGTGCGGGCATCAATCAACTGATGCTCCTTCACATTGCCTTGACCTGATAGCTGCAGCTGCCGAATATCCTTGATAACCTTCTCAGCCTCTTCTTGAGCCTGCTGTACCAGCTGATTAGCCTGCTTGCGAGCCTTCTCCATTTCCTTTTCTCGTTCGTCAAAGAAATAGCTGTAGGCATTTTTCAAATCACGGTATAGAGCTTCCGATTCATCTACATAATGACGAACCTCATGGTATTCTGTTTCGGTCATCTTGCGTTGATTTTCCAAGTCAGCGATCATATCATTTAAATCTTGACTTTCGTCATCGATAATTTGCTTAGCACTTTCAATAATGCTGGCATCTAAACCTAAACGGCGAGAAATCTCAAAAGCATTACTACGTCCTGGAACACCAATCAATAAACGATAAGTTGGACTCAAAGTATCTACATCGAATTCCATACTAGCGTTAATCGTATTTGGACGATTATAGCCATAAATTTTCAATTCAGGATAATGAGTGGTGGCCATTACATAAGAAGACTTAGCACCAACTGCATCCAAAATCGCAATGGCTAAAGCTGCTCCTTCTTGTGGATCAGTTCCGGCTCCCAGTTCATCAAACAGGACCAAGCTGCGTTCATTGATTTTCTCTAATATTGAAACAATCGTTGTCATATGAGAAGAAAAGGTCGACAAGCTTTGTTCAATTGACTGCTCATCGCCAATATCCGCAAAAACTTCTTCAAAAATACCCATGCGACTCTCTTCGCCAACTGGCAATGGCAGCCCGGCTTGTCCCATAAGCTGCAAAAGTCCTAGCGTTTTTAACGTAACCGTCTTACCACCCGTATTAGGACCAGTAATCACGATTGCCTGGTAGTTTTCACCGATAGTGATATCATTTGCGACTGCTGTATTTTGATCTAGTAACGGATGTCTAGCCTGTTTAAAGAAGACATGGTTTTCTTCACTCAACTCTGGAACGACTGCCTTTAACTCTTTAGCCAGCCGAGCTTTAGCGTTCATCAAGTCAAATCGGCCTAAAACATAGGCATTATGAATAATCTCACGTCGATATGGAACTAGTTCAGCAGATAGTTCGGCAAGAATACGTTCAATTTCCGTTCGTTCAGAAATTTGTTGCTGACGTAGCCGATTGTTCAGCTCAACTACCTGTTTTGGCTCGATAAATAACGTTTGACCTGAAGCACTTTGGTCATGGACTACTCCGCCAAAGGTTCCGCGATATTCCTGTTTTACCGGAATAACATAACGATCATTACGCATCGTGATAATCGCGTCACTTAGATACTTAGCATTCTTTCCACGAACAAGTCCATCCAATTGTTCTCGAATATTTTGCTCGCTACGGCGGATTTGACTACGAATGACCCGTAATTCTTGTGAGGCGTCATCCTTAATACGTCCATCCTCTTCAACAGAACGCCGTAGACGTCCGCTTAATTCTGGCAGAGTTACCAGTTGATCGGCCCAAAAATACAAACGAGAAAATTCGATCTCACTGTCTTGTAAGTCTTCAATAAAGCGTGTAATCTCACTAGTTGTTGACAGTACTCGAGCCACTTCAGCCAATTCCAAGCCATTTAAGTTTGCGCCAATTTCAATTCGTTTCATGTGGGGATTAATGTTCATCAGCTTGGGCACCGGCAGTCCGCCACGCAGACGTAATACCTTCATTCCATCCTCTGATTCTTCCAACCAAGCACGAACGGTATCACTATCACTAGAAGGCGCTAACTGATTTAATTCATCGTTTCCTTGAGCGGTTGCCAAATATTGAGCAACCTTTGTTTTTACATCATCAAATCCTAAGGTTGTTAGAATTCGTTCATTCATTGCGTTCACCTTCTACAATAAGAAATAAACCGAAACCCTAAAGTCTCGGCTTTTAAATTTGTCCAATAATTCTCGTTACCCACAAGTTATCAAAGGCACCACTTAAAAATAGCGAATAATCAATGATAAAGCGAGCAAGAAAACTTCCCGAAATAGCATTCTGGACTAACGCCATCGGCACAAAGCTTGCCAGCTTCAATAAAAGGAAGGTAGCTACGTAAGCTAACAAAAGCGAAACCACTCCAGCGACTATTCCATCATACTGGGGCATCAGCACCTGGTACAACAAGTTCCGACAAAAGATGGCTAGAAAATGTGTAATCAGCCAGCCAATAAAAAGTATCATTACGAAGGCGAAGCCAGCATAAAAGGCCTGATCCAAATTAAAGCCCTGTTCAATCGAATAGTACACCATATTAGAATCGCTTGTAACTGAAGGATAAGGAACAAACAGCTCCAGTTTCTCTCCCAATCCTTTATAAAATACTAAAGCTGCAATGAAGGAAATGACATAACCTACTGTAAAAAATAGCTGATAGGCCGTTCCTCTACGATAGCCAGTATAAAAAGAAAGAATAAAGACAATTAAGATAAATAGCGTTAGCATGGGTTTCCTCACTTATTAGCAGCACGTTTTTGAATTTCACGTTTGCGATTTTCGTTTACAACTTGTTGCGCTTCTACATGATTGCGGATTTGCGCATTATTCTGTCCGTTTTTTTGCATAATTGATTTTGCTTCAGCTTCAATCGCTTCAATTTTTTTGATTTTATTTTCAAGCTCCACTGATCGAGCAGCTCGACGCTTCAAATCAGCCTGATGCTTCTTTAGCTGCAGCAGCTCTTCTTGCTTTTTGACTTGATCGGAAACCGCATTGATTGCTAATAAGATCGCAGCTTTTTCCGCTGTAATCTCCGGTGACAAGTTTTTGATTTCATTCAACTGTTCATTTACCAATGCCAAAACCATATCCATATGTTGCTTGGATTCCTGACCAATGATCGTATATGTCTGTCCAGCTACGGTTGCTTTGTATCTATTTTGAGCCATGCGGATTTTTCCCTCCTCGCAATATTGTCGAAAAAACACTAGTTTATTATATGCTAAAAGTAGGCGTTTTTACAACTTTCATCAAAGAAAAGTCCGTGAAATTAAAGAAAAGAGAAAAACTTTTGCATTCAAACGGATGGATTTTAGCGAAAAAAAGCTTCTGAACACTCAAAATGCCACCGTGTGAGAAATCATTAAAAAGAACATTTGCTATGTTTTTTCACAGATTAAAAAAACAAAGATGATCTTACTTTATATACTTTTAATTAGCTGCTTTTGTAAAGAAGAAATAGTGAGAGCTGTGGAAACCGAGGGGCTCACTAAAAATACTAAGGTAAAACCTCTAATTTCTTCGACTATTCCATTATCTAGAGACTTTGCTTAAATAGCGATTTTTCACAGTAAAAGAATCAACTGTGACAAACAAAATAAGGAAAATCGACGGAATAGATTTCACGATGCTAAAAGAACCCTCAGCATGTCAGCTGTTTGTGATACGTAAGAACTTAAGTCTTGATAACGCCTTGGAATTAACATTTAAAAAATACAATAGAGTTAAATTAAAAAAAACAAATTTCGAAGAGAAATCACCCCTGTATAGTCAGAAAATCCCCTTGTTATTTCCCTCAAAATCTGTAAAGCACTTTAATTGATCGATTTATTCCATCTACTGACTATAAAGAGTAAAACACGCAAGAATATATGCAGGTTTTTATTCATAATCAAGGCTGAACAGCACTTTGCCATTGTAGCAATTGCCCTCATTATAAGCTGAGTTAGCTTTCTTCGAACACATTTCTAGCAGGTTCCACCTGATAACAGCCACTTAAACGAGACACTACTCATTAATATATAGAAGAAAAAGAGCTTCAAGACACCAGATGGCATTCTTGAAGCTCCTTTTTATTTGCTTACATGTAGTAATTTCGTCTTAATTTTGTTTGAGTAATATCTGAAATAGTTTGAGTTCCTGCCAACTGCATCACCATTTCTAGTTCTCTTTGGAAAAATTCAAACACTTGTTGAACCCCGGTTGCACCGCCTAAAGCCAAGCCATATATTGCTGGGCGGCCAATTGCGACTAGATCTGCACCAGAGGCAATCGCTTTAAATACATGCTGTCCGCGACGAACGCCGCTGTCGAAAACAATTGGTACTCGTTTATCCACGGCTTTTGCCACATACTGCAAAGAATCAAAGGTTGCTGGCCCGCCGTCTAATTGTCGGCCGCCATGGTTGGATACCCAAATGCCGTTGGCACCCGCATCTAATGCTCGCTCAACATCCTCTTCAGACTGAATTCCTTTTACAAAAACTGGCAGCGAGGAGTTCTTGGCAATAAAAGCTACATCTTTAGGACTAAGCTTTTGCTTAGATGAACCATAGACGGCATCCATTGTTTGACCCACACCCGATTGATAGGCTTGTACAATTGGCATTGGTAACGGGAAAGTAAAGCCATTTCGTTTATCCGTTTCCCGATTTCCACCTACTGTTGCATCAGCTGTCAGAATAATCGCTTTTGCTCCACTCGCTTTTGCCTGTGATAGTATATCAATATTAATACCATCATCCTTACTCATATACAATTGAAACCACTGACAGGCTTCTGGTCCAGCAGCTTGACGAATTTGTTCGATCGTACGGGAAGCATAAGAACTGATTGAGAAGATTGAACCATAGTTCGCTACCCCTCTCGCAGTGGCCTCCTCACCTTGCATATTAGCCAAGCCATGAGCAGCAATTGGTGCCATAATGATAGGTGCCCGCAATTTCTCATCCATAAATGTAACTTCCGTTGTTGGTAGCTCAACGTCTTTCAGCACATGAGGAATAATCAGCTGGTGCTCAAAAGCCTTTTCATTTTCTCGATAGGTAAAAATATCTCCTGCTCCACTGCTGATATAACCATAACCACCTTTAGGAATCACTTCTTTTGCCATTTCTTCTAAATCATAGGTATTAATGAAATCGATTGGACCTTCTGCATTACTTGTTTGATAATCAATTGTCATATTACTCACCCTTTCACTATAACGCTTACACAAGTATCCTACTCTTTCTTATGCCACCAAACAACTAATCTGTTTCTGAGATTCCTGACAAAAAGTAAGCGGAACCACGTGTAAAATCCTTTAAGTTTAAGAAATTCTTAAGACAGTTAAATCGACTAATTAATGAAGCAATCAGTCTTTTCAAATGCATATTAATTTTTCTCATAAATCAGGCAAAGCTAAACTAGATAACTTAGGAGATTATCCTGATCTTTCAAAAACAAAAAATGAGAATCAAGGCTTTTTTCACTTAGAAATAACAGATTATTTCATAATCAAATTAATTGTCTATCCTAACCATTGAGAATATCATCAATGGTGTAATGAAAAAACGTCAAGGAGATGAATAATTATGTTGAAAAAAGCATTAATTGGAGGATTTACAGTAGCTACATTAACTTTAATACTAGGTGCTTGTGGTTCAGGAAACACAGATAATAGTCAAAATAGTTCTAGCATGAGCAGCTCAAGCATGTCTAGTTCGAGTATGAGCAGCTCTGAATCAACGAGTGGTTCAATGAACAGCGGCAATGAAAGTATGGGGATGTCAAGTGTCGGACAAATCGTCGGCAGCTATGACAGCTCTGATGGTAAAGTAATGGGCGCTACTAAACCTGGTGAACAAGTAAAATTCGAAGTTCCTGCTAGGGACGGCGAAGAATATCTTCATTTAGCCTTCATGCATGCTGCTTCTGGTGACAAAGGATGGTACTTTGCACCTGAATCTGAAGATGGTATTGCTCTTTCTAAATCAATGTTTGATGGCAACAGTTCTGTAGACATCACTGACAAAATGGGCTTGTTCGCTGCACCAAATGCAACAACTAGCGAAGCAGTGACTGCCGATGATGGCGATTTGAAATATGTAGATATTAGTGAATTTATGAAAGCAACTGTTATGATGGAAAATGATATGTATGTAGTAACTATCGAAAACATGTCATCTGGTGACCATGAAACACCATTCTCTTCTGGTGTATGGGAAGTGACCGATACTAAAGGTAAAGGTTTTGACCATACTGCTTCTAAAGAACTTTCTGCTTTAGCTACTATGGGCCACAGAGAAGACCTTTATAAAATGGTAGAAAAAGAAGCAAAATAATTTAACTATTGCCGCTATGCTTACTTTTTTGGAAGTAACTCCCCTATAGCGAACCGCATGAGAGTAGTGAATACTCATGCGGTTTTTTGTGTTTTTCTTTACCGATCAGTTCCTATCTGAAAAATGGACTTGTTAATTCTGTAAAATAAATCTATAGTAAAAGAAAACGATTGCAAGGGGTTAAAAAAATGAAGATAGGCATTATTTACTATACACATGGGGGGCATACCCATGAAATAGCTGAATGTATTGCTAAAGGCATTCACTCTAAAGAGGTGGAGGTTCGTTTATTCTCACTTAGCGAACAGCTGGATACTGAATATTTGAATGAATGCGCAGGTATTATTTTCGGTACGCCAACATACATGGCAACTTCTCATTGGCGTGTGGTGGAATGGCTAACTAAAGATCGTTCTATTAAGTTAGGTGGAAAATTAGGCGGCTGTTTTGCCACAGCCCATTATGCTCAGGGGGGCAGTGATTCTGCTATCATGTCGTTAGTAGGAATTTTGATGACTAAAGGGATGCTGGTCTACTCAGGTGGTTCAGCATTGGGCAAACCATTTATCCATCATGGACCAGTTGCATTAGATGCTGTTGGCAACCATTTTGAAGAATCCAAGGAGTTATTTGAGATTTTTGGTCAACGATTTGCAGCTAAAGCGTTGGAATTGTTTTAATTGATAAAACAGGAGATTGGAATGTCCAACAACATTTCAATCTCCTGTACTTTTATTTTTTAATTTGATTACGTTTCGTTTCTTTAATAATTTTTAGTGCCCGTTTACGTGTCTTAATGTTAGGACTTTTTAAACGACGGTATGCACTAGATACATCTGATTTTTCCATACGACTGTGCCTCCAATCCTCTTAACGTTGTATTTTATCAAAGGCTTGATGAATAGCTGTCTGATCCAGATTTTGTCCAATTACAACTAATTCTAGAGTATTTCCTTCAGCTTCACGGGTTGTCGGAGTGAACTGAATAATCTGATTTACCCCTTGAAGCTCTGTCAAAAATTCTTGCTCAGCCAATTGAATGAAACCTTTCATGCGAAAAATATTGTCAGGATTATTTATTAACAGCCAATCAAGCCACCTCAATAAAAGCTTTTCAGGAATTGCCTTCGGGGCTTGTAAGTTCAACGCGCCAAACTTATGCTTCAACTGGTGATGCTCTTCCTCATGACTATGGTGCCCAACATCCCTAATTAACTGTAACGGTTGATTGAAACGAGCAATTCCTAAAACGTGGTCGGCAAGCAGCGCCTGCTTCGTTGAAAAAGAGAAAGTATGAAAATCGGCCAACGGATTTATTGTTTTGATCTCTTGAACGATCTTGGGAATCTTTGCAGCACCAGCTTTTGACTTTTCTGAAATAAAGACACGGTCAGCGATTGCCAGCTGCTTAACTGCTTCTGGATAGAGGAAGTTTCGCTCAAAGTGATCACTATCTACCACTGTAACTACGCTGTCCAAATAGAAACACGAACGAATCCTAGGCGTTGTTACAATCGTTTGCATAATTGGCTGAGGATCAGAGATTCCACTAGTTTCAATAATTACCTGTTTGATGGGATAGCCATGGTCAACAAATACTTCCAGAACAGCTGATAACGCATTGATTAAATCCGTCCGCAGACTGCAGCAGATACAACCACCATTCATTTGGAAAATTCGTTCCTGGGAATGCAGCAGCAGTTCATGATCGATCCCAATCTCTCCAAATTCATTTTCGATAATTACAATTTCTTCAGGCGCTAAATTGCTCCCCTTTAATACCTGATTAATCAAGGTAGTCTTCCCTGAGCCTAAAAAGCCAGAAACAACGGTGATTGGAATTCCCATTTTACTCCCTCCCAATCTGAACTATTTCGTTTCTCGAAAAATCGCCTTGCGTCGTAATTTAGGCGAGTATTTTTTTAGCTCAAGGCGATCTGGGGTATTGCGCTTGTTTTTACTAGTTAGATACAAGCGTTCACCTGTCTCTACACATTCCAAAATAATTGATTGTCTCATATCGATTCTCTCCTCTTTTTATCGATCTGCTAAATATTCTTCAAGCTGAATTTTTTCATCATAAGGAAAGACTTCTTCTGACAAGTCTTGTAAAAGCTGTTCCTTCATACTGAGAGGAATTTCCCAAAAACCATCAATTTTCTGAAACTGATTAAGATCGTAGCGTTGAAATACTGGATAAAGTTCTAAAAAACTGGTAAAACTAAGCCCTTCTTTTTCATCAAAAGCCTTTATCCAGCCTTGCTCAAGCGCATGTTCAGTCGGCTCGCCGGTTTCTGAAATCATTTCCTTCTCCACCATTGACCGGTACAGCTCAGCCTTACTGCCGACTTCCTGTTTTTGCCCCAGTAAATAGCTGAGCCCTTCTTCAACTAGCGGTGGGTAGATGATTTCCATCACCATCAACTCCTAATCGATTACTTTCTTGCCTTTGTAATAACCCTTAAACGAAACATGATGACTGCGGCGATAATCACCAGTAGACTCATCAAAAGCTATTTCAGGTCGCGAAACCTTTTGGTGGGTCCGTCTTAGCTTTTTTTTCATTTTAGATGTTTTTCGTGCAGGTACTGCCATTTCTATCCCTCCTATATTACCAACTAGCTTTCTTAACACCAGGAATCTTTCCCTGATGTGCCAGCTTTCTAAAATTGATCCGTGACATGCCGAATTTGCGCATATAGGCTCTAGGTCTGCCATCGATTAAATCACGATTTTTATAGCGGTTAGGGTTAGAATCCTTTGGCAGCTTTGCCAAAGCTTGGTAATCACCAGCAGCTTTTAATTCTCGGCGGATCTCCGCGTACTGGTTGATCAATTCCCGCTGTTTACGAGCTTTTACAATTTTTGATTTTTTAGCCATTTGATCTTCCTTTCAATATTACTATTTACGGCAGACAAAACGTAACGTTTACGATTTGATAGAATGAATTTACCACTAGAGAGAAACTGTGTCAAGGAAAAATAACATGAAATTTTATTCAGATGAATGGGTAAGCATGAAATGATTTAAAATAGGCAAATAAAATAAGACTGCCCCCTACAGTTGGGTGCAGTCTTACTACGCTTATCAATTTTCATTTGTAGCTAGATCACTTGAATAATTTAATACCTGCTGATAAACAGCCATTAATTCCTTGCCAATGGCTTCGATACTTCTGTTTTGAGCTACCTGATAGCCCTCCATAGTTAAATCTGGTGCCTGATTTTCAACGATTTGCTTAATTTGCCTTTGAAAATTTTTATTATCTAACTCCATAAAACAATTCTTGCCTTTGACCAACCAATCTTTATATACAGGGATATCTCGAACCAAAACATTCTGCCTACTCGCCAAAGCTTCCAGCACCACAATTCCCTCAGTTTCTTCATAGGAAGGGAAAAAGAACAAGTCAGCGGATGAATAAGCGCCCTGGATAATATCTCCTTTGATGTATCCAGGAAAAATTACATTATCGGGATGATTCGTTTTCACTATTTTCCGAACTTTTCTAGGGACACTATACAATGGGACATAACCGAACCAAATAAATTTATATTCTGGCATTTGTTCAGCAATTTCTACAAAATCATAGATTCCCTTTCGCTTGAAAAACAATCCCACACAAATAATCACTTTTTCGTCTGGTTTTAAGTTGAAATACTGACGAAATTTTTGTTCCTTTTCACTATTTGGCTGATAATTTTCTATCTTAATTCCATTAGAAACCACCTTGATTGGCATTTTGAGTCCATAATTTTCCAGGAGCTCTTTGGAATAAGCTGTCGGTGTAATTAGACAATCGGCCTTTGAATAAAGACGCATCAGATAATTTTTAAACAACGGTGCCAATTGATTTGAACCAACAAACGAATTCCGAAAATCCTCTTCCGTAGAATGGGCATGATAAATTACTTTTTTCCCTATTCGCCGAGCTTTGGCAATCATGCGTCGGCTGTTGAGACCATAGGTATTGATATGGAGGATGTCATAATCCGTACTGCCAGAATCTAGTGTATATTCAATACCCACAGCAGAAAGAGCTCTTTTCTGATGCTCTAAAGCACGACCAATACCGGATTTTGCTAAAATATTTTTGCCTTCAAAATAGAGCAAAACTTTCATCACAGTTCCTCCTTCTTGTATGACAGTCATCTACTCATTAATCAATCTGTTTCCTCGATATATTTGTCGATAATTACTAGTGATGCTGCAATTGCCGCTGCAACTAAAACAGTTAGATACAGGGAAAATGGAATCCTTGGCAAAATCCCTTGAATTAACTCTTGAATATAGAAGAAAGCCGGTACTAAAGCAACGAATAACAGCGGCACCCACGCTTTAGAAATCTTAGAAGACCAGCGTTGCCAAATTGCTTGAGCTGCTAGAGTAAAAAATTGCAAAAGAAGATAAAAACCTAATAAACTCAAACCATGCCATAAATTTCCTATATGCAGAAAATCAAAATAAGGCACATTTAGACTGTGGTAAATAACTAAATGAGCTACACTACAAATTAGGCCGTTGATTAAAGTAAAAAACACGACATTACAGATAGATAATAGAACATTCATCAAATATAATTGACTTGTTCTTAAAGGCAGCAAACGAACTTTGCTTTCCGAAAAAAAGTTGGCAAAGCGGGTCGTATCGCTAATAACGAATCCCCACGTCAGTAATCCGGCCACTAGAGGAAACACACCAGGTGTATTAATCCCTTTTGCTAAGTAAAAGTAGATGCTTAAGCACGTGTAGAAGAGACTCAGTACTGTGCTTACTAAATAAAGTTTTTTCGTATGGTTATCATTTAAAAGCTCTAGCCATTTCATTGTGTCAACGCCTCCCGATAAAGATTTTCCAATCCGATTCCTTTAGTTTCTCGAAGCAGCTCCATATCCTGCTGCAGGACAATCTGGCGGTTTTTCAAAATCATCACTTCGTCTACGACATTTTCAATTTCAGCGATTTGATGTGTGCTAATTAAAATCAAACTGTCTTCGTCAAACCAACGAATTAAGGATTGGATGATTTTCTCCCTTGTTAACAAATCAATTCCACTTAATGGTTCATCTAAAAGATAGATTTCAGCCTTTCTCGCTAAGGTAGCAACTAAAGCAGTTTTTTCCAACTGACCACGGGATAGCGTTTTTAATTTGGAGCGATGATTTAATCCCATAAAATGCATTAATTCTTCTGCCCGTTCGGAAGAATAATCCTTATAAAAACGACGATAAAAATTTAAAACCTTGCTAATCGTATAATCTTTAGGAAAATCATTTAGGTTAACAATGTAGGATACCTTGGATTTTGTTTCCTCTCCGATGGTTGTTCCGTCAATCATCAGTTGGCCTTTCCAATTCAGCGCCATACCTGAGAGAAGTCGCATAATAGTTGTTTTTCCTGATCCATTCTCACCTAATAAGGCTACGATCCGCCCCTTACCTAAAGAAAAATTCAAATCAGAAAAAATTTCATGACCACTTTTCTTATATTGTAAATTCTTTACTTCTACAAAACTCATTTCTGATCCTCCTCAACAAAATCCTGCAGTTTTTCCAAGGCTTCTGGTGCAGAAAAGCCCAGCTGCTTCATCTTAATCAAATAATCGTTCATCACTTGAGTAACTTTTTCTTGATTCAAATTTGTTAAAATAGTTTGATCTGAAGTTACAAATCGTCCTTTGCCTCGTTCTGAGTAAAGGATGTTCATCCGTTCCAGTTCCTGTAAAGAACGTTGAACAGTATTGGGATTAGTTGATAGCTGAACAGCCATTTCTCGGACTGCTAATATTTTTTCCCCTGGTTTAAGCTTACCAGCGATAATCTGTTGGATGATTTCATCCATAATTTGTAAATAAATTGGTCGATCTTCCACAAAGTTCATCCTGCACCTCCATTACTAGTGTACTAGAATAATAGTACACTAGTATAAAAAAGTCAAGACTGAAAAATATCTAAGAAAAAACGAAAAAACCTGACTCTTCATTCAAAAAGTCAGGTGCAAATAGCTAAGTCAGAATCTTAGGAAGCCTCTTACTTAGACATTCTTTTTATACCAAATCGAAGTTTTTTACTTTCGATTGATTGTTGTATAGCTTAATAACAATTGTTGCAACAATAACCATCATCAATAGCGAAATTATGCCAGTCTCACCTACTAAATACGGTCTTAAAGGGCCACCAATAGACTGATCTAAAAGAACCTGACAAACAAAATTGTCTAAAAAGTGGGAAAATACTGCTGGCCAAACACTTTTCGATTTTAGAGTCAGATAGGACATTGTATAAGATACCACCACCATTTGTAACACATAAATTGGTGCTTGATACCAAAGAGGAATCGTTGATACATACCCAGTAAGAAATAATGGTGCATGCCATAAGGCCCAAATAAGACCACAGATTAGCCCTCCCTTATAAAAGCCAAACAATTCGTTTAGCTTGGGTCCCATATATCCTCGCCAACCAAGCTCCTCGCCTAAAGCTGTAACAAAATAAATTGCCAGCATCATAAGCAGCATAGCCGGTTGTTTAGCTAGCTCAAGCGGCATATTCCCTATAATGACATCTCTTCCATACATCAAGAAATAAACACCATAAGAAATTCCCCACCACACAAAAGTCAGCAAAAATGTGATGCCTATATATTTCAGAGGTGTTCGTCTAATAAGCAGTGCATTTTCTTTGCGGTGGTAAATCAAGCTTGTAATGATAGCGGCAATTCCTGGGCACCACATCAGAAGATAGCTAAATTCCAGCATCTGCTTAGCGATTATTAAATAGTAAAAAATTAAGCTTATAGAAAAACATAAAACGAGAAATGTAAGTAAAGATTTTTTTGTTTTTGACATTCAAGTATCCACCCTTCAGTTATTGCTTGGCTTTACTATACGAGAGATACCTTGAACGAACCTTGAATAGTTGAACCCCTTTGAATAAAAGACGCCACCCTTCTTTAGTGACCAAACAAAAAAAGACTAAATCCTGTTTTAAGGATTTAGCCTAAATTCTCATTTCTATTCTTCTTCACTCATGAATGTGTTGAAAACTTCTTCGATCATATCCCATTCAGCGTCTGTTTCGATTTGCAGCAATTCACCTTCGCTGCCATCTTCGTTTTCTACATACGCGTAAGCTTGTAATTCTACATCTTCATCCTCGGGAGCACCAGCTGGATAAAGTAAAACATAATTGCGGTTAAATTCTTCTTGTCCGTCAATTGTTAGTAAAATTTCATACAGGGTTTCATTTCCTTCGTCATCTACCAAGGTAATCATTTCATGTTCGTGATCATGGTCATGATCGTGAGTGTGTTCGTGTGCCATTTGCATTCCTCTTTTCTAAAATTTATTGCTGGTTCGGTCGAGATAATTTTGCAAAATCATCACTGCAGCAACTTTATCAATTACTTTTTTTCGTTTAGAACGCGACGTATCAGCTTGTTCAACCAACATGCGTTCAGCCTGAACGGTGGTTAAGCGTTCATCTTGATACTCAACAGGCAGATCAAAAAGCTCTTTGATCTTTTCACCGTATTCCATCGAGGCCTCGGCACGAGGACCAATGGAATTATTCATGTTTTTGGGCAGGCCTACTACGAAACGGTCCACCTTGTATTCTTTGACTAATTCCTTCAATCGTTCAAAACCGAATTCGCCTTTGTGTTCGTTAATTCGGATGATTTCAATTCCCTGTGCAGTCCATCCAAATGGGTCGCTTACTGCCACACCCACTGTTTTAGAACCAACATCTAATCCCATGACTCTCATGGAAGATCAATACCGTGGTTAGATAGATAATATTTCACTAACACTTCCATCACTTCATCACGTTCGTGGCGACGAATTAAGTTTCGCGCATCTTGGTAACGTGGAATATACGCTGGATCTCCTGACAATAAATACCCAACGATTTGGTTGATTGGGTTGTATCCTTTTTCTGCTAAAGCATTATAGACGATCGTTAAAGTTTCGCTGATTTCTTTCTTGCGATTGTCATCAAAATCAAAACGAACTGTTTCATCTGTATATCCCATAAAGCTACACCTCTTTCTCAAAGTTTTCACACTTACCATTTTACTAAAAGAAGCACCAACTTACAAATATTGAATTCATTTATCCTAGACTTTCCGCGTTTTTCCTCAGTATTCGATTAGAAGTAGTCGGATAAGATTAGGTTTTTACTCGAACATACTGAATAAATAATTTTTTAACAACTATTTTGGGAAAAGATTTTCCGGTCTTTATCCATTCTTTTCTGCTATGAGAAGGTTCACATAAGTCTATTCAGTTAGCAAAATTGATGATAAAATTTACTCATAATCAACAGAAAGAAGGAAAAATGATGAAAAAGCTGGGGAGCGTTTGTTTCGTATTAGTGATTACTTTTTTGCTCGCAGGCTGCAGCAGTAAAGTGACTGTAAAAGATTTAAAGGCTCATGACTGGCAATTGGATATCAAAAAGAATGATGAGTCCATCAATTACTTGGCTACTTTCAGCGACGAGGTAATGACACTATCTTTTGATACTTCGGATATGAAGTCTGAATCCTCCAACGAGTGGGAAAAAATGGGAGAAGATTTCGGTAAGCAGTTGTTAGAAAACATGAAATTTAAAGTTCAATACTCCTTGAAAGGTAACAGCATCCACCTTAAAAACAAGGACCTTGACCTAGATAATGATTATACCATCAAAAAGGACAATAAAAATTTAGTGCTGACTCCTGAAAAAAAGGGGGAAAAACTTATTTTGAAACCTTATAAAAAAACTAAAAGCAGCTCGAAGACAACTGACACTACTACAACAACGACTAAAACTTCCAGTTCGACTTCTTCCAACAGTTCAAGGTCGTCTTCTACTGAAAATGCCAACCAACAGTCAATTGATGAACAAAACGCTTCCTTAGAAGCCTTCCTTAGTGAACAGCAAGCCTCTCAAGAAGCGGAAGCTTCACGAGAATACGCTGAAGCTAAAGCCTCAATTGATGCTGACAATGCTAGTTGGGAGGTAGAGTCTCGGCGTCGAGAGGCGGAACAACAGGCTTCAGTTGATGCTGAAAACGCGCGTTACGCAGCTGAAGAGGAGGCAGAACGTTTACGGATGCAAGCCGAAGTAGATGCCCAGAATGCTTCGATCGATGCTGAGAATGCCCGCCAAGCTGAATAATAATCCGCGTTACTTATATGATTAAACTTCTTCAACAACAAAAAGCAGCGGACTCGTGCCACTGCTTTTTGCCTGTTCTTTAATTGGTAAATTCTTCGACTAGTGAAAGCAATATTTCCAGCATTTGATGCAAATCAGTTATGGCAATAGTTTCATCTACTGAATGAATATTTTGCATATTCGTTGATAGGTTTACCGCGTTGATTCCCCGCATTCGATAGACATTGGCATTGCTTCCTCCACCACAGGCTGCTCCCTGATAACGGACACTTTGTTTTTCGCAGGCTTTCTTGAAAGGTACGATCAAGTCATCTTGATCATTAATTTTGTAACCTGGAGTTCCATAACTTAGATTTTCTTCAAAAATAGCCTCATTTATTTTACATACTCTTTGGAACTCGTCTTTTACATAATCAATTAAGGCTTCTAGCTTGTCCTGATCGAAGCTTCTAGCTTCAAACTGCATTTCTACCTTACCCATCACTACATTTGTAGCGCTGCCTCCATGGACTACTCCAATATTACAGGTTGTTTCTTGATCCACTCGCCCCATCGGAATATGATTAATTGCTTCTGCAGCAACAACTAAAGCATTAACTCCTTTTTCAGGACAAACACCAGCATGGGCTTCTTTTCCGATAATTCGCAAAGTCCCTTTACAGCCATGAGGGGTTTGCACTACTGCTGTACCTAGAGGACCTTCTCCATCCAGCACATACGCAAAGTCAATCTCCTGCAAATAGCTAGGATCAAGTTGTTTAGCCCCCTGCAAACTTTGTTCCTCACAAACCGTAAACAAGAAAGTAATGGCCGGATGTAAATCCCTCCGCACTAAATGATCGATCATGGAAAGCATTAACGCAATTCCACTTTTGTCATCAGCACCCAAAATAGTTGATCCATTACTTCGAATGATCCCCTCCGTGATTTGCGGCTTCACCTGCTCACAAGGTCTGACCGTATCCATATGCGCATCGAATAGCAGTTTAGATCCCTTTCCAGGAAGCTGAACAATCAAATTACCAGTAGTACCTCCAATTTTCTCACCAGTATTATCTTCTATAATATTCAGCTGAGAGTAGTGCGACAGGTAGTCCTTAATATAATCAGCAACCGCTCGTTCCTGCTTTGATGGAGAAGAAATTTTGACTAAGTCTAGAAATAACTCAGTGACATCCTTCATGATATTCATCCTTTACTTTTCTACAAAACGAATAAATTCGTCATAGGTTTCGATTGTCGCCAGCTGCTCTTCGTGCTCCTGCAAATAGCGATACAGAAATTTAAAAATATTGATCGACTTATTCACATTTGGGTTCATCATCGTCAGTAAAACATGGGAAACCATGGTCGTTTCCACCATTACAGGCTTGTCCAAATGGATATAGATACAAATGACAAAATTTTCGCGCTTGCTGATACAATGAGGGACCGAGTAATTATTAATCAATAGTGGATTGCCTGATTTTTCCCGCTCAATAATTTTCGTTGCTTCCTCCCGTGAAATAACTAAAGACTCTTCCAAACGAGAGCAAATTCGTTCCAAAATCTCAAACCAGCTTTCATTCTTTTGCACATGGTAAGTGAAGCTGTACTCCTTTGGAAAAATCGTTTGCAGATTATACCCAATACTAATGTTTTCAGCAATCGCTTTTAAATCGGCCAGATCATTTTCACTAAGAATATACTCCGTGTTAAATACCGGCAATTGAACATCGATAGTCGTACCTGAGCTGTTAATAATTAATGAATAATCCTTAAGATTGACTTCCTGCAAAGAATCAACAATTTCAACCTGACAATTGGAGATTGTCGATTCAATCAGTTGACGATTAATATTGGCGATCGAATTCACCAGCGAATAGATCAGAATTTGATGATTTTTCTTCATCATTTCTTCCATTCCTACCGTGAAATACAAGCCGACCAAATCACCATTTGTAATTCGGTATTCATAGAATTTCTTCATGTAGTTGATGAAGACAATCCCCAAATCAAAGGCAAAAGGATACAGGGCTTTAATATTAGAAATATTATGAATTTCCTTATTCTTCAAAAAAGTCGGATAACACAAAATCCGCTTCAAATGATGATACAGCTGTTTGGGCAAGTCTGAATTTGAGAAGGTAATATTATTTTCCTGCTCAATCACTTGTAGTACCCGCTGAATTTGATCAATTGTTAAATTCAAGTTGGTTTCAACACAATAATCAGAGAGCATGCTTAAACTGCGAATGGTTTGCGGTGTATAATTTAGCCCGCAGGCTTCATAGAGATGCTCAAAATCCTCGTTCTCTTCCGCTGCTGAATTCGGGAACAACATGCAAGCAATAAACAGATTGGCCAGTTGGCTATCCATCACATTAGGGAAATAATCATTAATTCGTTTAGAATGCTTTAGTTGAGATAACAATAGCTCATACTTTTCCGGAGTTACCTGAGCCAGCTCTAAATAATATTTCAGATTCGTTCCTACCAAATTACTCAGTAAAAAGCATTTAGTTACGTCTGATTCTGCTAAATGATGGCCTTTATGCGACACTCCAATAGTTAAAACCGAGGAATACATCTCCTTAATTACCCCCATTTTTTCAGAAGCGGTAATTCGGGAAACAAACAACAAATCGGCTAAATATTCAATCGTCACAAATTCATTCATAATCAGCTGATACAAAATGATTTGCTCGTCGTTAATGTTTTTCATCATTAATTCTTCATATCGATCATAGTCGGTAATCGTAATAGTATAGCCTTGTTGTTCTGGACGTACAATCAGCTCTCCCACATTATTGGTTTCTAGGAATAGTTTGATACTGGAAAGATCCCGCATAATCGTCCGTTTTGACTTAACAACAATTTTGGCAATTTCATCAGCTCGAATTGGCGAAGGAGCTTTCGTCAGCAACTCGATAATGATGTATTGTCTTTCATTTAACATAGCTTTCATCCTTTAAGTAGTCCAGCGACTGCTTCATACGTTCTAAGCCTTCAATCATTTTTGCTCGAGGACAACCAAGATTCATTCGCAGGAAGCCTTGACCGTTTTCACCATAGACCTCACCACGCATAATCCCCACTTTACCAACATTTACCAATGCCTTCTGCAGCGTCTCAGAAGAATAGCCTAAGCCTCGTACATCCAACCAAGCCAAGTAAGTGGACTGCGGCAGTCGGAAAGCAATCTCCGGTAATTCTTCTTTAAGATAGTTAGCTAAGTAACTCATATTCCCTTCAATATACTCTACTAAAGAAGCTGTATAATCCTGGCATTGGTTATAGGCTGTCATTGTCGCAACCATCCCCATAATACTCGGCGAATTAACAAAATCTCGTTCTTTCGTTTGAAGGAGAAACAGATCTCTTACTTTTTTGGATGGGATCAACGCATAAGATCCCCCCAATCCAGGAATATTAAAGGTTTTAGAGGCTGAGTTGACAATGATTAAATTCTCACAGCTATTGTACCAATTCAACAACGGGTAGTGGGTATTTTTGAACAAAATCACATCACTATGAATTTCATCACTGATAATGGTTACCTGATGTTTTTGGCAAATTTTGATCATTTCAGTCATTTCCTGCTGCGAAAAAACCTTTCCGGTCGGATTATGCGGAGAACACAGCAAAAATACTTGACTCAGTGCAGCCTTTTCTTCAAACAAAGCAAAATCAATTTCGTAATTCGTTTCTCGATCTAACGGAACAGTCGCCATCCTGCGGTCATTTTTCTCAATCACATTAATGAAAGCATCATACATCGGATCAAACACTAAAATAGTGTCCTGCTCTTGCGTAAGCTGCCGTAATAATACAGAAATACTGTATAAGACACTTGGACTGTAAACCACCCAGTCACTTTCTACTGGTGTTTGATGAGTCCTGTGATAGTAGCTGCTGATGGCGTGTTTGAAGGCGTCGTGGTTCCAACGACTGTAACCAAAAATCCCATGATCCACTAGCTTCCTCAACTCTTCAAGAATAGCCGCAGGCGCCTGGAAATCCGTATCGGAAATAGAAAAGGGCAACAAATCCGCACGACCAAAGCGATCTTCAATAAAATCCCACTGCGTACTGTAGGTGTTTTTCCGTTCAATTATTCGATCAAAATTATCACTCATTTGTCTTACCTCCACCTAAGTAGGATAAGCGTGAGAAAAGATTGTCCCTTCTCTCACGCTCTCTTGGATTATTTTTCTTCGATAACTTTACCTTGAAGGATCTCCTGCTGCTGCTTTTCAGCCAGTTTCTTCGCCGTATGTTTAATACGCATTTTTTTGAAGACTACGATGAACAGAATATTCGTTGCTACACCGAAAGCATAAGCTAGATAAAACGCCCAACCTGGAGTCATCAAACCAAGCAATGGATCAAATACACCAATTCCTGGTGCTAGTCGCTCAATGCCCAATAAAATAGTTACTACACCCGTCAAACCACCTGACAAGGTATTAGCAGTAATCATAGGAATTGGATCAGCCATAGCGAACGGAATTGCTGGCTCCGTCGCTACTGTAGCCCCTACTACAATTGCTGAAACAGCCGTATCGCGTTCTTCTTTTGAAAACATATTTGGCCAAATCATCGAAGCAAGCCCTGCCGCAACTGGTGGGACAGAAGCTACTACCCCAACAATTGCATACCAGATATAAACTTTTTCCGCTACTAGCGAGAAGCAGAAGAACCATGCAATTTTATTGATGGGACCACCCATATCAAAGGCTAACATCGCACCAATCAGGAATGCTAATGGAAGCTTGAACTCAGCAGGAACACCATTTAGGAAATTCAGCATCCCGCTCATCAAACCACCTAATAGCGGACCTACTAAATAGAAGGTTAAGGTACCAAAAATCAATATAGTCAAGAATGGAATAATGGTCAGGTTCATCAAGGATTTAACCGCTTGTGGATAGTTAAAGCCTTTAATCCATTTAACAAAGTAGCCAATCGCCAAACCAAAGAAGATCGCCCCAAAGAACCCACAGCCGGACTCAGTGCCCAACATTGTATTGTCATTGGCAAAGTAAGTAATAATAAATGCTGGAGCTAAAGCCGGCTTGTCTCCGATACTATTAGCAATATACGCACCCATAATCGGAATCATAAACTTGAAGCCTAGATACCCAACCTGTTCCATGATCCAGGCAAATGATGCTCCGCCATCTTCAAAACCAGTGTAAGGCAACCCAAAACGCATCAATACATTGGCCAGTGCTACCAGCACCCCACCACCAATGACAAACGGTAAGGCTGCTGAGATTCCAGCCATTAGATGAGACATAATTGAGCCTTGCGGGGTATTTTGCTTGCCAAGCTTCACATTCGGCTTTTCACCTTCAAATAGCTCGGAACGTTCCTCCAAATGATCGAAAATCGTTTTGGCTTCTTTCAACGCATCGCTTACCTTTAAATTAATCACTTTCTTGCCGTTAAAGCGTGCTCGATCAGAATCAGTCAATGACTTACCCATAGCCAAAATGACATAATCTGCTTCTGCGATTTGCTCGTCAGTCAAATGATTTTCGACACCACTAGCTCCTTGCGTTTCCACATGGATTTCGTGCCCTAATTCTCGTGCCCGTTTTTCAAAGGCCTCTGCGACCATGTACGTGTGTGCAATGCCAGCTGGACAGTTGGTGATTGCGACTATTTTATACTTTTCCATTTTCAATTCCTCCTATACGATGATTTGATTTATTTCTTCTAATACTTCTGGCTGCGAAGCATGTTTCAACGTATCGATAAAGTCATCATGAATCAAACGTCGTGAAATTTTTGATAAAGTCTTTAAATGGAAGTCATTCTGATCATCTGGTGCGATTAGACAAATAAATACATTGACTGGCTCATCATCTAATGCGTTCCATTCAATATCATTATCTGTACGCGCAACTAAGACACCCGCTTCCTTAACAATGCTGTGACGTGCATGAGGAATGGCTACGCCATTGCCAAACCCAGTGGTACTTTCTTCTTCCCGCTTGCATAATTCTTGATAGAAAGTTTGAGCATCCGCTACTTTTCCCCGTTCAAATGCCAGCTGGGCTAACTGCTGTAAAACCTCCTTTTGCGTATTCGCTTTCAATTGAAAATTTGCATCTTTTTCAGTTAATTTATCCATAGTGAGCTCCTTCATATGATGGTATATTTTCTTATGAACCTATCTTACCCTTTTCTTAGACAGTCAAAAATCATTACTTTGTCATCGAGTGATGGACAAATAATTACGGTTGTCTAGCTTTTGTCACTAACCAGGAGACAAAAAGTTAGATACAAAAAGGCTTCGCAAACTCGCTTAGCTGCTTGCTGACAAAGCGAGTTTGTGAAGCCGGACATCATTAATCATGGTGTAAGAAGAATATCACTTATGAAAAATTATACTTTTTTTAAAAACAAAAAAAACCTAGTGAAGAAAAATTTCTCACTAGGTTGATTAGTTAAGTTAGGGATTAATATAACTCTAGATACTGCTCACGTTCCCACTCAGACACCGTTTGACGGAACGCTGCCCATTCAATCTTCTTCGCTTCCGAGAAGTTATTGTAAATGTGTGAACCTAAAGCATCGATCATTTCTTGATCCTCACGCAACGCTTTAATTGCATTGTGGATAGTTGAAGGTAAATCAAGGATTTGTGCTTCTTTGCGTTCTTCTTCAGTCATTACATAAATGTTGCGGTCAACAGCTGCTGGCGGTGTTAATTTGTTGCGGATACCATCTAAGCCCGCTTCCAATAATACAGCCATTGTTAAATATGGGTTTGCTGCTGGGTCAACTGAACGTAATTCTAAACGAGTAGAAAGTCCGCGAGACTCAGGTACACGGATTAGTGGTGAACGGTTGCGTCCGCTCCACGCTACGTATACAGGTGCTTCAAATCCTGGTACTAAACGTTTGTAAGAGTTAACAATTGGGTTACATACTGCTGTATATGCACGAGCGTGTTTCAACAAGCCAGCCAAGAACTGGTAAGCTGTTTCGCTTAGTTGCATTGGACCATCTTCATCATAGAAAACATTGCCTTCATCGTTAAACAATGACATGTTGCAGTGCATACCTGAACCATTGATTCCGTATAAAGGTTTCGGCATGAAGGTTGCATGTAAACCATGTTTGCGAGCGATTGTTTTAACCACTAGCTTGAAGGTTTGGATGTTGTCACAAGCTTCAATTGCATCAGCATATTTAAAGTCGATTTCGTGTTGTCCAGGAGCTACCTCATGGTGAGATGCTTCTACTTCAAAGCCTAAGCTTTCTAATTCCAACACGATGTCGCGACGGCAGTTTTCACCAAGGTCAGTCGGTGCAAAATCGAAGTATCCGCCTTTATCGTTCAAGTCTAATGTAGGATCGCCACATTCATCTAGTTTAAATAAGAAGAATTCAGGCTCTGGTCCTAAGTTGAAAGAGGTAAAACCAAATTCTTTCATGCCAGCTAGTACACGTTTTAAGTTTCCACGAGGGTCCCCTGCAAATGGTGAACCATCTGGATTGTAGATATCACAGATCAAACGTCCAACCTTGCCATGTTCGCTTTCCCATGGGAAGATCATCCAAGTAGTCAAATCAGGATATAGGTACATATCACTTTCTTCGATTCGAACAAATCCTTCAATAGAAGATCCGTCAAACATCATTTTGTTGCTTAATACTTTGTCTAACTGGCTGACTGGTACTTCAACGTTCTTAATTGTTCCTAAAATATCGGTGAACATTAAACGTAAAAAGCGGACGTTCTCTTCCTCAACGATTCTTTTAATGTCTTCAACTGTTAAATCTCTCTTTGGCATAGTATCCCTTCCTTACGCTTCATTTTTTTATTATTCCACAACCACTAAAGCTTTGGCCCTTGCGATTGATATGGATGTTGTTGACTTAACCCGCTTTGGGTCAGCATTTCGTCATAGAAGATTCGACGGACATCTTTGTCGGTCAATGGCGGCTTTTCTCTGGCCGCTTTTTCTTCGTCCTGACGCATTTGATACACTCGTTTGATTCCTGCCATGTTCAAACCGTCTGATAGATAATCCTTGATCTCCAGAAGCACATCAATGTCATTCAGAGAATACATTCTACGGTTGCCTTCGCTCCGCTCTGGATGGATTAATTCTTGTTCTTCATAGTAACGAATCTGTCTGGCAGTTAAATCTGTTAGTTTCATGACTGTACCAATTGGAAAAACAGCTAATGAACGACGCAATTCTTTTTCCCGCATCAAATATCCTCCCTGTTTCTTAATGTTGAAAATAGGATACCAAGCATTAGACCACTTGTCAACAGCAAATGTGAGATTTTCTTACATAGGAGTAAAAAATTTCTAACATGACTTTTTCGCTTTTGCTTAAAAGAGGCTGCAAATACTTATGCATCAAGGAAAACCATTGCATAAAGCTGATCCATTCAGCTACAAAAAAAAGGCTGTGACATTAGTAAAAACAGACCTGAATTTCACGAACGATATCTAGTAAGAAACACTAAATATTGTGGATTTGCGACGAGGACCTACTGGATCGTAGTCGCAAATACAATATAGTTCGGAATTCCATCTGTTAAAAAGACTAATGTCACAGCCTCGATGCTCAATTTATTTTCTTTATTCAGCTTTTGTTTGATGATAAACATCATTCACTGCATTGGCAACTGCCACTTTTACGTGCTCAAAAGTTAATCCACCCTGCAAATATAACGAATAAGGTTCCCGTAATGGACCATCTGCACTTAATTCGATGCTGGCGCCTTGAACGAAGGTTCCTGCTGCCATAATGATATCATCTTCATAACCAGCCATATAAGAAGGCACTGGTGCTACATACGCATCAATTGGCGAGAATTTTTGAATCGACTGACAGAAACGAATCATTGCATCACGATCCTTCAATTCCACAAGTTGAATCAAATCTGTACGAGGGTCATTCCATTTAGGGGTTGATTCAATTTGGTATTCCTCTAACAATGCTGATGAGAAAATGGCCCCTTGAATTGCTTGACCAACGACGTGAGGTGCTAAGAAGAAACCCTGCAGCATATCGTAAACATTCCCCAGCATTGCCCCACCTTCCGCACCAACGCCAGGTGTAGTTAAGCGATAAGCGCAGCGTTCAACAAGCTCTTGCTTCCCAGCAAGATAACCACCTGTTTTCGCAATTCCGCCACCAGGATTCTTAATTAATGACCCCGCCATTAAATCCGCTCCAACTTGAGTCGGCTCTAAAAGCTCGGCAAACTCACCGTAGCAATTATCAACAAATATGACTGCTTCAGGAGCTACCGTTTTGACAAAGTCGCACATTTCCTTGATCTTTTCAATCGTAAAAGACGGACGCGCAGCATAGCCGCGAGAACGTTGAATAGCTACAACCTTAGTCTTGTCGGTCAGCTTCTGCTTTACACCTTCAAAATCCACTGAGCCATCCTCTAAAAGGTCCACCTCGTCATAGCCGATTTGGTATTCCTTCATTGAGCCGATCCCGTTGCCTTGAATCCCAATAACCTCCAGCAACGTATCATAGGGTGTCCCGGTAATGTACAGCAAATCGTCTCCTGGACGCAAAATACCAAATAAAGCAGTCGAAATAGCATGAGTTCCAGAAACCAGCTGCGGACGTACCAAAGCTGCTTCAGCACCAAAGGTTTGGGCATACACTGCCTCTAAAGCATCACGACCCATGTCGTCGTTGCCATAGCCTGTAGAAGGCAAAAAATGACTTTCTGACACGTGCTGTTCACGAAAAGCCGCTAAAACCTTCGCTTGATTAGAAAGAGCCGTTTCCCGGACTCTTTTTAAGGCGGGCTCAATTTTCTGATCAACTTTATCAATTGTTTTTACTAACTCAGGGGCAAGACTAGCTGTCCAACTCATCATCCATTCTCCTTATCCACACAGAACTTTTCTTCGCAAAACCGCGAATTTGATAGACCTCTTTTTCTTCTTCAAATGTTTCACTCAATACTAAGCTTTCTCGACGGATTGCATGCAAGGATTGTCCATCTTCAGCCTTAATCGTTAACAAATACGGCTCCAACAGTTCCATGATTTCCTTTTTAATCGCCTCGGCCAAAATTTCTTTGCCTTTACTAGACTTGGCAGATATCAGGGTATTCGGGAACAACGTTGGAGTAAAGGCAAACGGATCAATCCGGTCCGCCTTGTTGTAAATCGTTAAAATGGGAATATCATCCATTTCCAATTCCTTCAGCAAATTCATGACTGTTTGCTCCTGCTGCAGACGATCCTCGGAGCTGGCATCCACTACATGCAGCAGCAGATCCATTCCTTTGCTTTCCTCCAAAGTTGAATGAAAAGCATCAATCAGCTGAGTTGGCAAATCTTGAATAAATCCAACCGTATCAGTAATAGTTGCCTGCATTCCTTGCGGCAGCTGCCATCTTTTAGTCAAGGGGTCTAACGTAGCAAACAGCTGATCTTTAGAGTAGGTTTCCGCATTGGTCAACAAATTGAGGATTGTCGACTTACCGGCATTCGTATAGCCAATCAGACCCATTTGGAAAATATTGGATTGCTGGCGTTTTTGACGGCTGCGCTCACGATGGGCTTCCACGTTCTTCAACTCTTTTTTGATTGCAGAAATTCGGTTACGGATATGACGACGGTCCGTTTCCAGCTTGGTCTCCCCGGGCCCTCTTGTTCCGATTCCCCCACCAAGACGCGACAGGCTATGGCCTTGTCCCATCAAACGAGGCAATAAATAATTCAACTGAGCCAACTCTACTTGAAGCTTGCCTTCCTTAGAACGTGCTCGCTGAGCAAAAATATCTAAAATCAATTGAATCCGGTCAATTACCGGCACCCCGATAATCTCTTCCACTGTTTGGCTTTGTCTTGGCGTCATGGCATGATTAAAAATAACCAGCTCTGCTTCGTGGGCATCGACTAGCTGAGCCAGCTCTTCTACCTTACCTTTGCCAATAATCGTTTGACGATCTACTTTGGGGCGTTTTTGTGTCATCGAAAAAACAATCTCTCCATGAGCGGTCTTGGTCAACCCAGCTAATTCATGCATAGATTCCAGATAGTTCTGTTTATTTTCTTCTGTTTCTACTCCGACAAGAATGACTTTTTCTGACAAAACTTATCCCTCCTCAAGCCATTCTGTGATGGCTGATTCTATTTTGGCGGTCTCTTCTGGATGTTGAACCAAATCAAACCAGTGAACCGGCATCCGGTTCCGGAACCAAGTCAGCTGGCGTTTGGCATAGCGTCTAGATTGCTGCTTCACGTCCTCAATCGCTTGCTCTAACGAAAGATTTCCTTCAAAATAAGGGAAGAATTCCTTATACCCGATCCCTTGAGCAGCCTGTTGATCCTTAAACGCAAACAGCTTCTCGGCCTCTTCCAAGACACCCTGCTGCATCATCAAATCTACTCGTTGATTAATTCGCTGATACAAAAGTGCTCGATCCGTATCAAGACCAATCAAATAAGCGTCGTACAATAGTTCTGGTGTTTCTTTAGGCGTCAAAATTGAACGGCCGGTCAGCTGATACACCTCTATAGCCCGAATAATCTTTTTCACGTTGTTAAAGTGAATTTTTTCCGCTGCCAATGGGTCCATTGCTGCTAGCTTCTCCCACAGAGCTTGTTTGCCATGCTTTTCAGCAAAAGCCGCATACTTTTCCCGTAATGTAGGGTCTTCCTGCTGATTCTCATTCCCTAGCTTATAGTCCCAAAGTAAAGACTGAATATACAAGCCTGTGCCGCCTACTATAATCGGCAGCTTCCCTCGTTGGTAAATCTCAGTGATTTTCTGCCTCGCAGCAGCTTGAAAATCAGCTGCAGAATAGCCTTCGGTGATGTCCCGGACATCAATTAGATAATGCGGGACCCCTTCCATTTCTTCTGGCGTTACCTTAGCTGTACCTATATCCAAAGTACGATAAACCTGCATCGAATCACCGCTGATAACTTCTCCGTTGAAGCGCTTAGCAAGCTGAATACTTAGACTAGTCTTACCTACGGCTGTCGGTCCAACAATAGCAATTACTTTCTTCATCGTTTGATCCTGCTTCTTACACGATGGGCCTTTTCAGGAAAGTCGGTAAACAATCCATCTACCTTTAATTCCATACATTCCATCATCGACTGATACAAATTGACTGCCCAGGGGCGAATCGGCTTTGGATAGCTTCCGGCTATGGCCGTGTTCTCCTGCAGCCATGCATAGCTAGGATGAATGCCTTCAATAAAATCAAACTCCAAAGCAGCCTGAACCATTGCCCGAGATTTCTTAAGAATCAAATCCAGCTGCGCTTCCGGTTCAATTTCATGCATGATACGCAAAGATTCCAAATTGAAGCTGGAATACCAGTAAGTGAACGGCCAGTCACGACTCTGCATGACTTCCGACAGTGCCGCTTCAATACCAGGATAATGGTAGTTATCTGTCTTGATCTCAACATTCAAAATACCGCGATATTGCATTTGCAGGAGCAAATTCAAGACCTCCTGCAGAGTCGAAATTTTGGTAGCCTGAAATTCTTTAGCAAACCAGCTGCCCGCATCTAACTTTTTAATTTCCTCCAAAGTCAGTTCCCGAACCAGCCCTTTGCCATTGGTTGTTCGCTCCACACTTTCATCGTGGATCACAACTAAGTGCTTGTCTTTTGTCAAATGAACATCCAGTTCAATACAATCTGCCCCTGCCCGAACAGCTTCCGCAAATGCTGGCAAGGTATTTTCTGGATGAGTTCCGCTACTTCCGCGGTGGGCCATAATTAAGGTCACGTAGTCTCACCTCTTACTTTACATCAAAATAGTGGAGCGGTTTTTTTGTCAGCTTGCTTAGCTGATTTTTCTTCTCATTGATAATTTCTACCAGCTCGTCGGAAAAAGATTCCATTACCACACGACCACCCTTGTAAGTATAGCCGCCCATCTTTACCGTTTCTTCTGGGGATAAAATAGACTTCCGCTGTGAAATATTCTTAAAGAATTCTTCGATTAAATAGTTCGGTAAATAAAAATTATTTTGCGCTGCAAAAGAATGCAAATAGATATAATCATCGATAGTAATATAACAATCATCGAAAGCATTATAACGCGCATAGTCCTCCATCAGAACGTTCCGCTTCCCCAACACTTCATTCACTTTTTTATTTAGAAGGTTCAAGGTTTCAATTTCCTTCACCCGATGCTCCAAGTCACGCGTGCGGATTTCTTTTCTTTCCATATATTTGAAAAAAATAACGGCAGCAATTCCGACAATGGCTGCTCCCACCAATACGCCCAATAAGCCGATCAACGCTGTTTTCATTTTGTTCCTCCTCATTGTTTATGCGTTATTAATAGTAACATATTTTCCACTATCTGGGATAGCATTCCAACGTCAAAAAACAAAACTAAAGTATTTGACCAAAACTGACCTTTGGTGTATACTTTTTTTTAGGATTTAGCCTTTTAATGTGCTAAACTACTATATGACTACATTTTACAAGGAGGATTCACTATGAATTTAGTCCCTACAGTTATCGAACAATCATCCCGTGGCGAACGGGCATATGACATTTACTCACGTCTATTAAAAGACCGCATTATCATGCTAAGCGGACAAGTAAACGACGATATGGCGAACTCAATTATCGCTCAGCTGCTTTTCTTGGATGCTCAAGACTCTGAAAAAGATATTTACCTTTACATCAACTCTCCAGGAGGAAGCGTATCTGCTGGTTTAGCGATCTTTGATACTATGAACTTCGTTAAAGCCGATGTTCAAACCATCGTATTAGGAATGGCTGCATCAATGGGAAGCTTCTTATTGACTGCTGGTACCAAGGGTAAACGCTTTGCCTTGCCAAACGCTGAGATTATGATTCACCAACCACTTGGCGGTGCTCAAGGACAAGCAACTGAAATCGAGATTGCGGCTCGTCACATCTTGAATACCCGTGAACGTTTAAACAACATCCTGGCTGAACGTACTGGCCAACCGATCGAAGTCATCGAAAAAGACACCGATCGCGACAACTTCATGACAGCTGAAGAAGCGAAGGCTTACGGCTTGATTGACGAAGTTATGGAAAACAAAGGTTCTTTAAAGGGCTAATGGAATGAAAGTCGGGACAACACGTCTCGGCTTTTTGTTTTGCACAAAAAAAGCAAGTAGTCAGTCTACTCGCTTTTCTGTGAGCGCCCCGTTTGATAATCAATCGTTACGCCTTCTTGAATATTATAGATGAAGACATTATAGGAAACACCATCATCCTCAATGCTCTGTGCTTCCATTTGAACACCACGAGCCACAAGCTCATCTCCCTCGAAATAAGGCGTTACCCGATAGCGCACATGGTTTCCTGTCTCCTTCAGGTAATCAGCCACCTCATTCTCGTACACGGTCATTCCTGGCGAATTCAGGCTGCTAGTAGCAGTCATTAGATTTTTCAGGTTATTGTTCTCTCCAGTCAATCGAAAAGCAATCAAATGCGCACGATTGTACAAGGGCTTATCCTGATAAAACTTCTGCTGCCAGCCTGTTGGTTTCACATACAATCGTTCCCGCTCTTCTTTAGGAAACAGACTCTTATGCAGCATCCCATCAGCACGACCGACCCGGTTCAAGCTGTCCAGATCGGAAAAATGAGTGCCCAGCGGCATTTTCAGATCATCGGCGGTAAAATTTGGTTGATTATGATTCAGCTGAATAATCTGATGCTCACCATCATAGGCAGGGATCTCAGTCAATTGTGTGACTTCAACATTTTTCACCGTAGTATCTTCGGTGTGTTCCTGTGTATATAAGCCATATAAAGCAGCTAGTAATAAGACAACACTAGTTAGAATCGTTACTGGGGTCTGCTTTTTACGTTTTTTTGCGATGACGCTTCAACTCCTATTTGGTTTTTTGCCAAATTTCTTTGATCGCCGGCACATTTCCCAATTCAGTTAAGTTGCTAGGCATAATTACAGTATTGCTATTGTTTTCAACAACATGCTTGAAGGCTTCAATTCCCAAATAGGCAATCATTTCTTCAGTTAAGCCACTCTCCGAAATCGCTTGGTTGATTTCTCTGATCCGCATTTTTTCTGCTTCCGTGATCAGCTTAATCTTTTCAGCTTCGGCAATAGCATCCATTTTAGTCCGCTCTGCTCTAGCCTGAGCATCAATTTTGGTTTGCTTCGCCCGTGCTTCAGCATCAATCTGCATTTCAGAGGCTTTCGCTTCAGATTCTAAAATTACCGACTGCTTTTTACCTTCTGAAATCGTAATCAAGGATTCCTTGTCACGACTAGCAGTGATTAGTTTGTTCATGGAAGTGATAATTTCATTGGAAACCGAGATTTCACCGATGTTAATCCGGTCAATCGATAAGCCATAGCCAGCAGTGATATCCTTCACGCTTTCGTACAAGCTCATATTGATTTCTTCTGTTCCATTCAGCACTTCGTTTAATTCCATTTTCCCAATGATCCCCCGCAGGTTAGACTGACAATCCTGGATCATAGAAGTAACTGCATCCTCATTATCATAAACAAATGCCCGTGCATCCGTTACATGATATTTTATCGCTTCGTCGATCTCAACGATTACATTATCTCTTGTAATCACACTTTGAGGTTCAATCTGGATCGGTGTCTGCTTCAAAGAAACACGGCGACGTACATGATACAATATCGGGATTAAGAAATGCAAGCCCGGATCTAAAGAACGCACATACTTCCCGAAGCTCTCAACAACCTTTACTTCCCCCTGGTGCACAATAACCACCATTCTGGAAATCACAAATAACACCACAACAACCAACAATAAGAACAGGATGATATTAAAAATTATCAATGTAGTTCACTTCACTTTCTGTTTTTTCGTTATTAACGACGACTAATAGTTCCCGACTGGTAAAATCAATCACTTCTAACATACTGCCAATTTCCGGTACACCATCAACTACCTTGTAATCGTACAAGCTGCCTAATATCCGAATGACACCAGTTAGACCATTGCTTTTACTGCGAAAAAGGGCACCTATTGCTTTTTGCATTTGATAATCTGCCACTACTCATCGACTCCTTTTATCTAGTATACCAAAGAAGTTTCATGAAAAAGTTTCTTTTTTTGAAAAGTTGCGTATAGCTTTACATATTTCAGAAAATTTCCTACCATGAAGGAAAATAAGGAGGCGCAATATGGAACAATCAAAAAAACAATGGTGGGCCTTACTAGTCATTCCCATAGAATTTATTATAGGACAATACATCTTTCCGCTTTTGCCGTTTGACGACAAGCCACTCGTTTCTCTAATACTTTCTGTCTTGCTTTTTGGTACCGGCTTTGCGGTAATGATTTATATTTTTAAGGACTTTTTGAAAGCACAATGGCGGCTTTACCGCCACAAATTATTTTGGAAGCTGTTAATCAGTATTTTCTTAGTTGCTGGGGCTTTTCTGATTTTGCATCTAGTTCGCGAGATCATTCCTGCTCATCTGCTTACTATTAGAAGCAGTGCTTCAGATTCTAGCGCTCAACTATCAGCTGGCTGGGCACTGTTAGCAGCTGTAGTACCCTTTATTGCCCCTTTTGCCGAAGAACTAACCTTCCGCTATCTCTTGTTAGGAAAGTTCACTAGCCGAGCGGTAAGAGCTGTTATGCTGATCGTACAAGGCATTCTCTTTGGTCTGATCCATATCAACAATTTTAACGGCAATGTTTTTGCAACGATTCCGTATATGGTAATTGGGATTTACTTTGGTGTGATTTATCTGGCATTCAACAACATTTGGGGATCAATTATGGTTCACTGGATGTTTAACTCGATGAATTCAATCTTTCCAGCATTGCTACTGTTTATCTTAAGCTTTTTTGGCGTATAGATAGTTGCTGCTAAACAAATAGCCCCCTTCCTTGAATGCACTTTAACAATTCAAGGAAGGGGGCTATTTACTATTCAAATCAACATTCTTCTACTGCAACTTTTGGTAATTCCACTAAATTTTTCATTTCACTATTCTTGATTTTTTGGGCAACCTTGGGTGACAGTCGATAGCCATAGCCCCAGATTGTTTCAATTGCCTCATCTTCGAAGCCCTCCAGCTCCAGCTTGTGCTTCACACGCTTAATTAGCAGCGAAAGCTGCGACAAATGAGAGTTATTAGGCTCATCGTCCCATAACGCTGTACACATATCCTGACGAGAGACGGATTCGCCCTGTGCCTCAATCAGACGCTGCAAGGTTTTCTTTTCCATCTTAGAAAATTTGATTCTTAAATCCTTTAAGTCTTTCTTCCCTGGCATTTGATGAATGAGCACGGTTCTTGGCTGATTATTTTCAAATTTAGCTAATTTTTCTGCAAGCTGTTCACGAAGCTGGTCCAATGAATCGCCATCAATCAGATAGTCGTGGATCCCCAATGAGCGTAGCTGCTCTTTTTCTTTGTCGGTAGGATCACCGCCGAATTTACGCAAGACAACTCGATCCTGTTTCAGCAGCGTATCCAAAATTTGCTGAATCTCCTGATTGGCTACTGTTTCACTTAGAATAATGGTTTGATGAATGTCAAAGATGGGATCAACTTCAATTCCCATTAATAACTGATTTAAAAAATCAGCAGAGCAATATACTTCATAGTTTAATCGTTGCAGCTGCTCCTGCAACCGCTGCTCAACCAATACATTTTTAGTCAAAACTAAAATCGAGCGCATGGCAGTTCCCCCTTAGTAATTATGATGTGATTCACAAACAAATAGAGACTTCTGCTCTACTCTTAGTACCTTTTCAGTCGTTTGCTTATCACTGTTGCTTTATCAACAAACTGAATTTTTTTTAGCTGCAAGTGTTCTCACAACGCTCATAACGAGCTGGCAATGCTACTACTCTTCGTCTAAAAAAATAGTTCACGGAAAGAAAGAAAAACAACAAAATAGGTTTGAAATTAAGTAGGTTTTTTGCTAATTTATTATTTAAGAAGAAATTAGTTAAATGAAATTGGCTTTTCATTAGAATGAACGATCTATTGGTTTTTCAAACTTGAATCATTATTTTCCTTTCAATCTCTCCGATCAAAATTAGTATAATTCTTTTTTTTAAAAAATGTGTATCCTGTTTTTGAAGAAAAGAGGAGAAAAAGGAGAACAATTATGATCAACACTTTATTGTCGGAAAACAAATTTGTAAAACTATGCATCCTTTATCATTTTTATCAAAAAAGTGACGAATTACATATCATAACCGACATCCAAGAAAACTTAGGTGTCTATTTAGGGATCACAACCAAAACGACTCTCCGATATATTCAGGAATTAAATGACGAAATTAATCATTTAATGGGCATTGATTGCTTCATTTACAAAGCAGCGCCTCAAACATATCGCATCAATCCAGCTTTTCTTAAAGATTCCTGTACAGTGTTTAATAACATTAAATATTGCTATTTTAAAGAGTCGATTCCCTTTCAAGCTTGCTTACAGCTCGCTCTTGAAGGTCACTTAAGCATCGACGAGCTATGTGAGAATTTAGCAGTTAGTAAATCCTACGCCTATAAGGTTATCCGAAATCTAAATAAAGCCCTGAACAAATTCGACATAGCAATCACACAAGGAAACAAGAAGAAACTAGTTTTTGAAGGCAGCGAAGTCAACATCCGGCTGTACATATACAACTTTTTCACCACCTGTGTCCCTAATTCTATTTGGCTTTTTCCTGTTGACAAGGAAGCGATTCGGGAACAAGTCGAAAAAATTGTCGATAAGCGAAACCTATCCGAATACTCCTTAAACAACTTATTAATTTTATATGGGATTTTACACTGTCGTTTTTCCAGTGGCTGCTTTTTAGATGATCGAGAATTCGAAAATTTGAGAAAGCATTTAGAGTTGTTCCGTTTGGAGGCCTTTGATTGCACAGGCTGTTTTTCTACTTATTGCAGCAATCGTGTAAAAATAACAAATGAAGAGTTAGCTTTTAGTTTTTTTGTCCAAATTCTGCTAAATGATATTGTTTCACCTACAGAAGTTTATAAGGTAGCTGAAGGGATCATCACTGAGAATTCTATTATTTATCAATTCATTATGCAGTTTATTCGAGATTATTCTGCAGACCTGAACATTAATCTTACCCAGCAACAATACCGACAAATTGTCTATTATTATTATTTATTTTTCACCTTTTCGATCTCAGCTACTCGTGTACATCTGTTAGATATTTGGAATCTAAATACAGTGGACTTCGAACAATTGCCCCACGTTAACGAACCTGTTCAGCTGCTAGAGGAGAACCACGAGAAACAAAGAGAAATAGAAGAGCTTTACACGAAGCTAATCAATGATTCACGTTTTGCTGAAATTCGTGACCTTTTATTGGATAACAGCAATATTAAGTACTTTATCAGTCTGACTTACATCCAGTTAAGCATGCTTGATACTTCTCAAGTATCAATTTATCTGCATTTTATTAAGAACTATATTACGAAGAAATTTCTCAAGGAAAAGTTACTCCTGATTTACCAATCGAACCTGTTAAATTTTATCGATGATTATGAAGAGGCAGATATCATCATTACAGATAATCCCGAGTATCTTAATGGGTCATGTCGCATCGTATTAGTCAACAACGTATTCGATCCAGTACAATTTCTTCATATCATGAATGCCATTAACAATGAAATACTCACTATTCTTACTTAGCTTTATAAAATCCCCAGCCGATTTTCATCAATTGAAAGGGCTGGGGATTCTGCTTTTTCATATTCAACTGCAACATATCGTGAACTTCTTTAACGTTTGAACCTAAAACGAACATTTTTGTCACATAGAAGCAAATGAATGTCTTTTATTTTAGAGTGCTGATATGATTAGTAACATCATTTGATACAAGTAAAATCTTAGGAGTGTTAGAGCATGAAGCAAGAAAAAAAAGTAACGCAAATGATGGATCAGATCAGTACTGCTTATTCGGATGAAGCAGTAAAACAGCGACCTGAACTGCAAGAGATCCTATTAGAACATGCAGCATTGCTGGAAAAAAACGGCGAATACCAGCTGGTTGCTACTAAGCTTTGCAAAGCTATTTCTTGGTATTATCTAACCTACCAACAAGATTTTCCTAAAGCTATCGGCATTCTTTATAATCAAGTGAAGGGCGAAGCTGTGAAATACGATGCAGTTGCCATAAGTGCGTTGATGATGCCGCTCTGGTTTTAGTTTATATATAAAACAAGGACATGTTGCCGATTCGGCAGCATGTTTTTGTCTTTTACCATTGGGCAACCTAAATAGCCGATCTCAAAGCGCAAGATCGACTACTCTTTTCTCATCAGATCAACACACGATCCAGCTTGCGGTGATCCCGAATAAATTCAGGATAATTGTCTCCTGCTTGATCCGTACTTAAATAGTAATAAAAGTCAGGATGCAGGCCGTACCCTCGTCCCCACTTAGTGATGATTGTATCCCCTTGGTAGCCGGCAGCCTTGAACTTATTCTTGATCTTGGTGGTAATGCAGGAAAGCTGACTGCGATTTGAATCAGTTTCTCCTTCAGGCCACAGGACTTCACAAATATCACTACGAGAAATCAATGTATCTTTAGACTCCAGCAGCATCTTAAACAGCTGTTCTTCCTTCTTGGAAAAATAGATGCGCCCCGCCGAAGTTTCCATGGTTCGATTCTCAATTTTATCAATCGCTGGACATTCCTCGCTGCTATTTTCTAACAGCTCATCATAAAACTCATTTTGCAGCTTCACCAGTTCTTCCCGGAGACCATCAAAGGATAGCGATTTGAACAGTCCCCAAGTAATTCCTAACTCCTGCCAGCTTCTTACTTCTTCTTCGTCCGGTTCGTTCATCACTAAGCGAACCACTAGATTTGTTGTTCGCGTTTTATAAGCTAAAAACTTTCCAATCTCCAAATTACTAATCGTTTCACTTAATAGAATAATGGGGAAAAATGGAAGGATCGAAGCCATTTTTTGATTGATGAAGCTTTCTCTTGAACAAAATACTTCATAATCCAACAGCTGAAGCTGCTTTTGAAGCTGTTGCTCGGCTAATATATTTTTCGTGAGAATCAATACTTTATTCACATGCTCACACTCCTTGTTAGTCTCTGACTGTACAAAGGGGTTAGTCTGCTTTTTCGGCACGCGCCTTACTAAAGCTCCCATCCCTCGCCAGTCCATTTATTTTAAGTACCTCGTTAAACTTCTCCTTGTCTGAAGCTGTCACGATATACTTGTCTTCTAAATCGATCAAATATCCTTGTAAGGTAGTCGCCTCTGATTCCATCATCAGGGTATAAAGAATACCAAAGTTTAATTGCTTTATTTCCTGTTCTGATAATTCTTCGTTTAAGTAGCGTTCAGAAATATGAAAGGCTTCGTCCTGCGATCCGGTGTCCAACAAGTCATAGAGAACCTGCTGAACAGTGAGATTGGTTGACTGTCCAAATAATCGATTCACTCCCTGATCATCATTTTCTTGAACTAGCGTATCCGTTTCTACCAGACTCTCAGGATCTGCAAAAACTTCTCCTGCAAATAATGCCCAGCCTTCCTTATAACTAATCTTCGGATCAGAATTGACCCCATAATGACTATCGTATTTGCCACTGGGCATTGCGAAGGCGGCATACATATTCCAGTGGGTCCACTCATGCATAATATTGTGCATCAGATTCTTGGTCTCAAAGCTCTTATCACTGCGGTCACCAACCACAATATCAGGAATTGCACTATTATCATGCCCATTTCGAGAGAAAGCATTGCTTCTGTCAAGGTATTTCCCTTGCTCAAAATTTATATTAATCGGTTTTATTGAGACATTTGCAGTATCAGGAAATAATTTGCGGGCCTGCTTTATAGCATCCGCCTGCGCCTGAACAGCTTGATCAAAATAATAATTGATCCGGGCAGCTTGAAAATTATAGAAAAATGTCTCCTCCTTTTTTGCTTGACCAAACAACACCTGATGATCCGTGAAGTCGATAGTATTCTCATTGCCTAATCGCAGTGTAAAAACAAAGCTGTAGGGCTTCTTATTATATTTTTGTACGTATCCTCTTTGAGCATTGCCCAAGATATAGCTTATTTTCAACGAAGCTCCCTGTAAGGGAATCTTATGAAGTGCTACATCCTGTATTTCTCCCTGCTCATTGGTAATCCCTTCGTGCAGGAACGTTTCTTGCTCCTTTGTGACGAGTCGAATCGTGAATCTAGTATTCGGTAAGGGAACTGGCACCGAGTCTTCTGCACCATCCGTCACTTTTAGATAAAATTGTTTAAGCTGAACTGTTCGGTTTTTTGGGCTCTTTTTTCTTTTATTACCACTTTCCTCTTGATAATTGGCTGAGGCTTCGCCCGTTACGTCTACTGGGTCTAGTCGATCGGTGTCGTTTGCTTGAGTCATCAGTTGAAAGGTAAAAAGAAAAGCAAGTAGCAGTAGGATGGTTATTTCCTTCTTTTTCACATGAACCTCCTACCTATTTTTCAGCAGCCTTCAGAAAATCATCAATTGTCGTTACGATTGGTACAAAGGGTTTTATTTTCTGCTGATCAATTAGTTGTTCCACCTTAGTGATAAAATCATCGATTGGTTCATCTCCACGAATCGTCGAAAACTGGCCGAAATCATAACACCACCACTTTAATTGAAGCAGCCGCTGAATACATTCAGGGGGAAAACGGAAGTTGATGATTTTTGCCGGACATCCGGCCACGATGGCATACGGAGGAACATCCTTAGTCACAATCGCATGCGCGGCAATCACTGCGCCATCATGAACCGTAATACCTTTTGAACTAAACGTCACCTGTTCCCCAACCCAGACATCATTGCCGATAACAATTGGCTGGCGCCGCAGCTGATTTGGTGCCGTTTCAAATTGATTCCCCCATTTTTCCTTGTAGGTATTCAGGGAAATATTCTTGGTTTCATACGTAACCTGAGAGGTAGTGAAGCGATCCAGGGGATGGTTTGGCCCCATTCGACTTACTCCAGGGGCAATCGAAGTATAACGGCCAACGATTGTGTCCACTGGCAGATTACTGCGGCTGTAGCTAAATGCGCCCATGGTGTGCATATGAGTCCCCCTGACAAAGATTGAAAAAGGTTCAATCTCCACGGTACTCGTTACAAATAACGGATCCTTCCCAAGTACAAAGCGATTTTCTCGTGTGGTTAGTTTGGTAAAAATGTCTCGTTCCACCAAGAGCCGATCCAACCCTTCGGAAAAAATGAATTTGTGGGTTCTCTGCGGTTTCTTTATCACAACAACCTCCTTACTTTCAGGACCATCTTCCCCGTTTTGGTCCGGCATTGTGGATATATTTCTTCGCATCCTTGGGAATTCGTTGAGGAGAATCATCAGTATCCGCCTCCCAAGGATAAAGACCATTTTCATCCTTTTGGTAACTCTCTTCCACTGGATCTAGTCCATCATAGGAACGATGTTTTTTCAGTCGTTGCTTCAAAAAAGCAATAAAGGTCACGGTGATGAAGAGAATGAGAATCAGTTTTCGCATCCCTAAATTTTTAATTACCTCAAGGACAAATTGTCCAAGCTCTGCCATTTCAATCCCTCTTTTCAAGGCCTGTCTTTCATCCGTCTACTATTGAACTTCGTATCTTCCACTGTATAAATCATTAATAAACTGCTTGGCTTCTTGATCAAGATAAGTACTTCCTTTTATTAAATAAAGAGAATGGCCAATCTGCTGGAATAAGCGAGTTGGCGCGTATTTTCCCCGTTTGATCATGGCCGCATAACGATTCAGGTAGATGGCTAATAGATCTGCTTTACGCTTTTGCGGTACTTCCTCCAGACTAAAAATGAAGCGAAAGACTTCGGCGTAAATTTTCATGGCGTCCCGTGGTGGTGTCCCGATTTTTGAAAGCGAGACCGTATCCCACTCGCCGCAGAAATAGTAGTCCTTCTTGTTTCCTAGAAACGCAATCTTGCGAACCACCGCATAAAGCTTCATAGAAAACCAATTATCTTCACGTACTCGAATCTTGGTTGGAAACTCTAACTGATACCGATCGACCACTTCTTTGCGCATCAGCTTGCCAACGATGTTCAAGCTGTTGTAAAGCTTGGTCTCAAGAAAATCCATCCCTGTGACAGCTGTCGACGATTGGAAGCACGAACGGCTAAGCGCTCGACGGCTACCTGCTGCTCGGAAATAGGGCATGCAAACTAAGTCCGTTTCTTCCTCCTCGATTGCTAATTGATACGCATCTTCCAAGGCATGAGGGGTCAGATAATCATCCGAATCCACGAAGACTACCCAGCGCCCTTTTGCCTGCTTCAATCCTTCATTTCTAGGAACAGACGCACCGCCAGAGTTTTTTGGTAACCGAAGCACTCGCAAATGCTCAAAGTCTTTTTGGAATTTCTCAACCACCTCAATCGTCTGATCCGTCGAGGCATCATCCGCCACAATCACTTCAAACTGTGAGTGATCGAAGGTTGCCTGTGCCAATTGCGTCAAACACTTCGCAATTTCCTTTTCCCGATTGTAAACCGGAATAATGACAGAAATTGCCAGCGAGTCTTCCTCTGGATTCTCATCCTTTTCGTTGGTTAACGTCTCACTAACGACTTCTGGCGAATGGTACAGCTGGTAATTAATCAACCCCGATAAGAAATGTTCCGCATCATCAATTCGCATTCGGCAACGATCATGCCGCACATAGAATCCGCCAGCAATGGTTTCCGGCTGGGCAAAGAACATCGCCAGCTCTGGCCACATGGTTCCTGTTCTCAATTCATGAAGGGCGCGTTTCTCCATCACACGCTTCAGCCAAGTGAATTCTTCAGCGCTAAAGAGCGGCTCTTCGAAATCAATTTCTTGAATCCGATCGAACATCTTCACTGCCGCCACTACCAGCTCCAGCATGGTTGGATAAGCCGTGTCTCTTTTCTCAATAAAAGCCAAATTCTCCAAGGCATTCCGAACACCAAACTCAAAATACTTGCGTTTTGGTAAGTAAGTCGTCAATTCATTGACTGAATAACTCAGCCAATGGTCGTGGTATCGTTCATACCTTTTTTGAATAAAGTGATTCATTAACAGCTCTGCTAAGTCCAGCCATTCTTTTTTACCGACTAATGGGTAGGCCCGCATAATCGCAAACAACGCTTCTCCATCGTAATAAATAATCCGAAAGGCTTCGCTCTCTGTTAACTCTTCATTCAGCACATGAGTGGTTGACCCGTCTTCTGCAATAAACGACTTCATCCCATTTAAGAACTTTTCAATCGAAGGTAGAAACTGTTGATTCCCAGTGACTGTCTGATACTTGGTCAAGGCCAAAATAACCATCGCCTGAGCCCCCAGCTTTAATTCCTCGCCGTCAACCACATAATAGGCATCTTCTGTCACTTTAGTCAGATGCATGAGTCCCCATTGCAGACCTTGTTCAATCTTTTCTAAAAAATCAGCTTCCACCAATTCTTGTTCTCGCAAATAATCGTAGGCTTCCAGCAACGCATACAAACTGGAATAGTGTCGGACACTGTTGTAGCTGTTAATCTTTCTACCACCTATCGGAAAATAGCCATAGATAAACTTGCCCGTTTCGGTAATCTGATCAATCAGGTAGTGAGCCCCTCGTCGAATGCCCTGTTCCAGCATAGTCCATTGATTGTCGTCATTAATTTCCCGTACGCCCTGTCCATACCCTTCCGTTTCCATTGAATACATTTTTCCTTCTTCAATGAAGACCCCTTTCTTTGTAAAGAACGTCCACTCTTTACCAAAATGAAGCGGAGAACTCAAGTCACATTGATCCCGGTATTGGCTGTAGGCTTGGACATGCGCTTCACTAATCATTAGGCGCGCATCTCTTCTAGCGATCCGATGCTCTGGATGAGGAACCAGCAGCGCATTTCCAGTAATTTCTTCCGGTAAAAACGTCAAATCATTGTCCTCATTGAAGGCTACGCCATAAGGAAAATAATTGTCCCGCTGCGTCTGATAGAACGCCTGTTGTCCGTCTTCCGCGCTCATTTTATTCGCTGTATCTATTCGTTCAATCTTCACCCATTTTGGAAAAAGCGGAAAAGTTTCTAAATACTGTTCTACCTTCAGCCAGCCCTGTTCAAAATTATCACCGCTAGTCTGCCAAACCTTCCCACGATTATTTCCTGAACAGGTGGTTACAAAGAAATGAACCTTCCCATCTTTTGCTGGAACAAACAATTCTTTTTTAGCTGCTGCTAACTCTTTTCTCACATCATCACCTTACTTCTTTTCTATAATCACTCACACATAAACGTGCTGCTTACTCCACAAGCTCCAGTGAAAACTCCGGTGTCAAACAATACCCGCTGCCCCAAATCGTCCGCAACAAGTCTTCACTAAATCTTGTTTCCTTCAGTTTCTGCTTAATTCTTTTCACTAATACAGACAGCTGTGACATGCGAGAATGATTTAACTCTTCCCCCCATAGATAGTCACACAGCTCCTCACGAGAAACGATTTCCCCATTGGCTTCCTGCAGGTAAAGGAATACTTTCTTTTCCTTCTTCGTTAACGTCTTCAGAAACTGTTCCATCAGCTTTTCCGCCATAACAGAATACTGGGTTATAGAGACCTGTTCTTCCTCGGCTGTTTGCTGCAGGAGCTCCATTTTCTCAGCCAAGCGCTCTCTCAGCTGGTCACTTGGTATATCATCTGAAATCCATTCTGTTATTCCTAGCTTCCTCAGTTGTTCCTGTTCCTCTAAAGAGGGCGCCACACTGAATTTGCGAAGGATCACAAGGTTGCCTAACATCATCTTTGGTAAGATCTCCGCAATTTCTCGATTAGTGATGGTTTCACTAAAGATAACCACTTGGTGATCAACCCTCACATGCCCTTTATTTCTCAATTGATGAAAGGCTTGAACCGAACACAGCACTTCATAATCCAGCTGCTGCAATTGTTCCTGTAAACGTTGTTCTACTAAAATATTCTTGGTTAATAGTAAGATTAGCCGCATCCCATGCACTTCCTCTCGTCCACATAAATAATCTGCTGGTCTCTCAATACGATTGAATTGGAAGCTGAAAGGCTTGAGCAGCTTCTTCTGACAATTGCTTCATCGGTTTCACTTCAATTAATTCTGCTTGAACCACTAAGCGATTCGTTGCATACAAGTCACCGCAAGTAATCAGTGTTAACAGCTTTTTCTCTGGTACAACATCCAATACCTCTGTTTTAGTTGGCACGACCTTTTCCTTATTTATCACTTCATATGTATACACATGGGAAAGGTCAGTTAAATAAACAATGTCTCCCAACACGATATTCTCTAATGGGGTGAATAATAAATCTGGTTGATCCGACCGATGACTGGCTAAACCATAATTTCCTTCGCCCATTTCCTGATCCGGTGAAAGTGTCCCTGCTCCATAAAGCAACGCCTCATTCGATAATCCTTTGAAAATCGGCAACCGAATTTTCACACTAGGAATCGCAATACTGGCAATTACTGGCAGTTCTTTTTTCTGTCCAGCTAACTGCGATTTCACCACCGCTTCTGAAGTGAGCGACTTCACTTGGTCAAAATCAAAGGGGGCGTCTTTTTGCTTATTCTTTTCTAAGTCCTGCTTCGATAGCCGACTGATCTCATAAACAGCACCTGTGTTAGTTATGAAGAAATTGATTAGCGGTTTATTAAATAGAAGAAAAAGACCAACAATGATCAGCAAAAAAGAACAAAATCGCAAAACTTTTTTCTTCATATCTTCCCTTTCTGTTAAAAAAAAGCGTATAAGGCTAAAAAAACGAACGATCCGTCTAAAAAGATTAATTCTTTGTTCTAGAGAGATCGTTCGTTTCCTTATTGCTTTCTACTCCTCTTTATCGAAAAACTCATCAATCGTTTCTTTGGTTCTGTGTTTTTTCCGTTTAAGCTTATCTTTTAGTCCCAATAATCCAAGACCTAGCAAACCGAGCCCAGCTGCTGGATAAGCAGATTCCTTCACATCGGCTCCGGTCTTAGGCAATGCCCCGGTCTTCGTGGTTCGACCGGTTGTCTTTTTCAGGTTTGAACTTACTGTAGGTTTTCCATCGGAATCCGAATCCGAATCGCTATCTGAATCCGAATCACTGTCCGAATCTGAGTCACTATCCGAGTCCGAATCACTGTCTGAGTCTGAGTCACTATCCGAATCTGAATCACTATCTGAGTCTGAATCACTATCTGAGTCTGAATCACTATCCGAATCTGAGTCGCTATCCGAGTCCGAATCACTGTCTGAGTCTGAATCGCTGTCCGAATCTGAATCACTATCCGAATCTGAATCGCTGTCTGAGTCCGAATCACTGTCTGAATCCGAATCGCTATCTGAATCCGAATCGCTATCCGAATCTGAGTCACTGTCTGAGTCCGAATCACTGTCCGAGTCCGAATCGCTATCCGAATCTGAGTCACTGTCTGAGTCTGAATCACTGTCCGAATCGCTATCCGAGTCATTATCGGCTTTTACGATGTCCTTCACCTTTTCGCTCTCTTTTTGTTCTTCTCCAGGCTGATGCCCCTTCAGAACAATTTCAACTACGTCGCCTTCTTCCAAGGTAATACCTGCCATACGAGCAAGATAGTCATTTAAGTCAATCGAGAAGCTGCTTCCAGGAGTCACTGGAACATCTGCAATAAACAATTGGCCGTTAATATACAGATCCATCGTGTAGTACCGGTCAAAATCAGTATCTTGCTCTGGCACAAAGCCAGTAATGACTGAGCCACCCACATAGTTTGGATCAAGTGTTGGTGGAGTAACCACCCAGTCTTCATAGTCAACATCCCCATCAGAATCACTGTCTGAATCTGAGTCACTATCAGAATCTGAATCGCTATCCGAGTCTGAATCACTATCAGAATCTGAGTCGCTGTCCGAATCTGAGTCACTATCCGAGTCTGAATCGCTGTCCGAGTCTGAATCGCTATCGGAATCTGAGTCACTGTCGCTGTCTGAATCACTATCGGAATCTGAGTCGCTATCTGAGTCTGAATCACTGTCCGAATCTGAGTCGCTATCGGAATCTGAATCGCTGTCCGAATCTGAGTCGCTATCGGAATCTGAATCGCTGTCCGAATCTGAGTCGCTATCCGAGTCTGAATCGCTGTCTGAGTCTGAATCACTGTCCGAATCCGAGTCACTATCCGAGTCCGAATCACTGTCCGAATCTGAGTCGCTATCCGAGTCTGAATCGCTGTCTGAGTCTGAATCACTGTCCGAATCCGAGTCACTATCAGAATCTGAGTCGCTATCGGAATCTGAATCGCTGTCCGAGTCTGAATCACTATCCGAGTCTGAATCACTGTCTGAATCTGAGTCACTATCCGAGTCCGAATCACTATCAGAATCTGAGTCACTATCCGAGTCTGAATCACTGTCTGAATCTGAATCGCTATCCGAGTCCGAATCACTATCCGAGTCTGAATCACTGTCTGAATCTGAATCGCTGTCCGAGTCTGAATCACTGTCTGAATCTGAATCGCTATCCGAGTCTGCGTCGCTGTCCGAGTCTGAATCACTGTCTGAATCTGAATCGCTATCCGAGTCTGCGTCGCTGTCCGAATCCGAATCACTATCTGAATCCGAATCGCTGTCCGAGTCTGAATCGCTGTCCGAGTCCGAATCACTGTCCGAGTCCGAATCGCTATCGGTATCTGAATCACTATCCGAGTCCGAATCACTGTCCGAGTCTGAATCGCTATCGGTATCTGAATCGCTATCCGAGTCCGAATCACTATCTGAATCTGAGTCGCTGTCTGAGTCCGAATCACTGTCCGAATCTGAATCGCTATCAGAATCTGAGTCACTATCCGAGTCTGAATCACTATCGGAATCTGAGTCACTGTCGCTGTCTGAATCACTATCGGAATCTGAATCACTATCCGAGTCCGAATCACTGTCGGAGTCTGAATCGCTATCGGAATCTGAGTCACTATCCGAGTCCGAATCACTGTCTGAATCTGAATCGCTATCCGAGTCTGAGTCCGAATCACTGTCTGAATCCGAATCACTATCGGAATCTGAGTCACTGTCCGAGTCCGAATCGCTGTCTGAATCCGAGTCACTGTCTGAGTCCGAATCGCTATCGGAGTCTGAATCACTGTCCGAATCCGAGTCACTATCGGAATCTGAGTCACTGTCCGAGTCCGAATCACTATCGGAATCTGAATCGCTGTCTGAGTCCGAATCACTGTCTGAATCTGAGTCGCTATCCGAGTCTGAATCACTGTCCGAATCCGAGTCACTGTCCGAGTCTGAATCACTGTCTGAGTCTGAGTCACTATCGGAATCTGAATCACTGTCCGAATCTGAATCGCTGTCTGAGTCCGAATCACTATCGGAATCTGAGTCACTGTCTGAGTCACTGTCCGAGTCCGAATCGCTGTCTGAATCTGAGTCGCTGTCCGAATCTGAATCGCTATCTGAGTCTGAGTCACTGTCTGAATCCGAATCACTATCTGAATCTGAATCGCTATCTGAGTCTGAGTCGCTGTCCGAATCCGAGTCACTATCGGAATCGGAGTCGCTGTCCGAATCCGAATCACTATCGGAATCTGAGTCACTGTCTGAATCTGAATCGCTATCGGAATCTGAGTCGCTATCAGAATCCGAGTCGCTATCCGAGTCTGAGTCACTGTCTGAATCTGAATCACTATCGGAATCTGAATCACTATCTGAGTCCGAGTCACTATCGGAATCTGAATCGCTGTCTGAGTCTGAATCACTGTCCGAGTCCGAATCGCTATCGGAATCGGAGTCACTATCCGAATCGGAGTCGCTGTCTGAGTCCGAATCACTATCAGAATCTGAATCACTGTCTGAATCTGAATCACTATCGGAATCTGAGTCACTGTCTGAGTCTGAATCGCTATCTGAGTCCGAATCACTGTCTGAATCCGAATCGCTGTCTGAATCTGAGTCGCTATCCGAGTCTGAGTCACTGTCCGAGTCCGAATCGCTATCGGAATCTGAGTCGCTGTCCGAGTCTGAATCACTATCGGAATCTGAATCGCTATCTGAGTCCGAATCACTATCGGAATCTGAGTCACTGTCCGAATCCGAGTCACTATCGGAATCTGAATCGCTGTCCGAATCTGAATCGCTGTCTGAGTCTGAATCACTATCGGAATCTGAGTCGCTGTCCGAGTCTGAATCACTATCGGAATCTGAATCGCTATCTGAGTCCGAATCACTATCGGAATCCGAGTCACTATCGGAATCTGAATCGCTATCGGAATCTGAATCGCTATCCGAGTCACTATCGGAATCTGAATCGCTGTCCGAATCCGAATCACTATCGGAATCTGAATCGCTATCGGAATCCGAGTCACTATCGGAATCTGAATCACTATCCGAGTCTGAATCACTATCGGAATCCGAGTCACTATCGGAATCTGAGTCACTGTCTGAGTCCGAATCGCTATCGGAATCTGAATCACTGTCCGAATCTGAATCGCTGTCTGAGTCCGAATCACTATCGGAATCTGAGTCACTGTCTGAGTCACTGTCCGAGTCCGAATCGCTGTCTGAATCTGAGTCGCTGTCCGAATCTGAATCGCTATCTGAGTCTGAGTCACTGTCTGAATCCGAATCACTATCTGAATCTGAATCGCTATCTGAGTCTGAGTCGCTATCGGAATCTGAGTCACTATCGGAATCTGAGTCACTATCCGAGTCCGAATCACTGTCTGAATCTGAATCGCTGTCCGAATCTGAATCACTATCGGAATCTGAGTCACTATCCGAGTCCGAATCACTGTCTGAATCTGAATCGCTGTCCGAATCTGAATCACTATCGGAGTCTGAGTCACTGTCCGAATCTGAATCGCTATCTGAGTCTGAATCACTATCTGAATCTGCGTCGCTATCGGAATCTGAGTCACTATCCGAGTCCGAATCACTGTCTGAATCTGAATCGCTGTCCGAATCTGAATCACTATCGGAGTCTGAGTCACTGTCCGAATCTGAATCGCTATCTGAGTCTGAATCACTATCTGAATCTGCGTCGCTATCGGAATCTGAGTCACTATCGGAATCTGAGTCACTATCCGAGTCCGAATCACTGTCTGAATCTGAATCGCTATCTGAGTCTGAATCACTATCTGAATCTGCGTCGCTGTCTGAATCTGAATCGCTATCTGAGTCTGAATCACTATCGGAATCTGAATCGCTATCTGAGTCCGAATCACTGTCTGAATCTGAATCGCTGTCCGAATCTGAATCACTATCAGAATCTGAGTCACTATCGGAGTCCGAATCACTATCTGAATCTGAGTCGCTATCCGAGTCTGAGTCACTATCCGAGTCTGAGTCACTATCGGAATCTGAGTCGCTATCCGAGTCTGAGTCACTGTCTGAATCTGAGTCCGAATCACTGTCGGAATCTGAGTCGCTATCAGAATCTGAATCGCTGTCCGAATCTGAGTCACTATCGGAGTCCGAATCACTATCTGAATCTGAATCGCTGTCCGAGTCTGAATCACTATCGGAATCTGAATCGCTGTCCGAATCCGAATCGCTATCAGAATCTGCGTCACTATCTGAATCCGAGTCACTGTCGGAGTCTGAGTCACTGTCCGAATCCGAGTCGCTATCGGAATCTGCGTCACTATCGGAATCTGAATCGCTGTCCGAGTCTGAATCTGCGTCGCTATCAGATTCATCATCGTCTTTTACATATTTTATAACTGTATTTTCTGCTTGATCCTTATAGCCAGGCGGTTTATATCCTTCTTTAGGGTTATCTGGATCAACTAATTCTAAAGGATTCCCCTCTGCATCAGTTGCTATATAACCATCAAAATAAGGAACTACTTGCCCATTTCTTGGATCATCAGGGGCAAGCGCCTTTGTAGGATCATCTGGATCATTCCAATAAAGTTGTGCAGAACGATCGGGATCAATATCAATCTCATCATCATTCGAAAACTCCCAAACATAAGCCCCCATGGAGTGATAAATATAAGTCACTTCAGATAAGCCATTTCTGTTAACAATCATGTCAGAATCTGAGCTTTCATCTCTCCTTACATAGTAGTTTCCTCGAATTACTTCGATTTTATCTTGAATCTCAGCATCCACTTTTGTATCAACCGTCACAGAATGGTTCATCACGGCCTCTGTTTCTGGATCAATATACACATAGTGGTAAATAACTTGTGCATCCTTCGCCTCATAGACATAATAAATGACTGAACTGCCGTCCGCATTGACCTTCATGTCTTCATCGGATTCTTGACCAAGTTCGACAAATTCATAGCCTTCTATCTCAACGTTCTTACTAGCAATCGTTGAACCCACGGCTAATTGCTCCTGTTGTTCATCCGCGATTTCCACACCATTTTGATTAACGAAGCGATGCGTGACAGTTGCTTTGTTCGCTTGGTAAATATACGTCACAACCGATTGACCACTACGGTCCACGGTCATATCTGAATCTGAGGTACTTTCATCCTTGTCTACAAATTCATACCCTTCTATTTCAATAACCTTTTCGTCAATTGTTGCATCAACTTTTGTTGATACCACATCAGATGTTATTAATTGTTGATTCCCGTCCTCATCGATAAATACATAATTGTAAGTAACTGTTGCATCTTTCGCTCGATAAACATACGTAACAACAGACGTGTTATCTTCTGCCACCACGTCATCTGACAGACTCCAATTTATCTTTAAAAAGTCATACCCTTCTATTGGTTCATTTCTCGCGGGAGTGATGGGTATATCCTCGTTAAATGAAGCGGCTATTGTTTCTTCCAGAATGATAGACTGTCCAGCTTCATTGACGTATCTGGCAGTATAGCTGGATTGCATGTATTGATCGGATAATGGTCCTGGAACTCCTTGCAGCGCATAGGCTTCATTACGAACTTCATCCGCTAATTGTTCATACTCTGCAGCCAGTGCCGTAACTTCTGCTGTCGTAACCGTTCCTGGTGATGAAGCGGCACCACTAATCCCTGCTTGTAATCGACTATAGGGCTCATCCAATCGGTTATGGTAAGTTATGCCAAATAAGCCGGAAATACCATTTCGATAATCCTTTTGATTCCGGATAGTTATTGCTTGATTGACTGCTCCTGTTCTCGCTGTAATTGCTGGTGTGGTGGCTGCCTTTAACGCATCTGCGGCTACTTGAACGCCTCCATAGTAATTCGTAGTATCGTCTCGTTGCGCCTGCAATAATGCTTCAATTAATTGAGCAATCTCTGGTTCATTTTGAACCTGTTGAGCCATTCGTATAGCTGGTTCAACGATTTGTACCCTTACTTGTTCTTCTAGAGGTGTTTCTCTTGTCAATCCGTCAGAAGTAGGATTCGTTATTCCGTCGTCAATTGGATTGGTCCTTATTGTATCTAAACTGGATTCCGCTACCTCCACTGTGGTTACCACATCTTCTGCTCCTGCGACACTAGGTCCCAAGAACATCGCACCAACAATCCCACTTTTGACTACCCAATGTTTTTTAACTTTGTGTAATCGATATCTTTTGTGAACATTCTGATTTTTCTTTACAACATACACATTTCCCTTCAACCCTAGACCTCCTCTTTAGAAAAAGGCTGCACTAATAATGATACGTACAGCCTTTTCAAGTTCAGCTACTTCTTAGATTCTATTGTCACCTTTTTTTCTTTTCTTTGAGGTGCCGTAAAAAGCAATTCCCATCGAAACAAGTCCTAAACCAGCTACAGAATAGAGAATTTGCTCATCCTCTGTTCCGGTGCTAGGCAGTGATTTTTTAGTTGCAGAAGTACCAGAGCTGTTATTGCTAGTTGTATTAGGAAGTCCGGTACGTTTATTAGTGTCTGAATCTGAATCGCTGTCCGAATCCGAGTCACTATCAGAATCTGAATCGCTGTCCGAATCTGAGTCACTATCAGAATCTGAATCACTGTCTGAGTCCGAATCACTATCAGAATCTGAATCACTATCCGAGTCTGAATCGCTGTCCGAATCTGAGTCACTGTCTGAATCTGAGTCGCTATCCGAGTCCGAATCACTGTCCGAATCTGAATCACTATCAGAATCTGAGTCGCTGTCCGAGTCCGAATCACTGTCCGAATCTGAATCACTATCAGAATCTGAGTCGCTGTCCGAGTCCGAATCACTGTCCGAATCTGAATCACTATCAGAATCTGAGTCGCTGTCTGAATCCGAGTCGCTATCGGAATCTGAGTCACTGTCCGAATCTGAATCACTATCGGAATCTGAGTCTGAATCATTGTCACCTTGAACAACAGTACTTACACTTTGACTTACTTTGTCCTCTTTACCCTCTTGATGTCCTTTGACTAAGGCAGTAATAACATCGCCTTCTTCAAGCACTCTTCCGGTAAGTCTTGCATATTCATTGGCAATTTCGGCTAAGTCATATTGGAAAGTGCCACCTGGTTCAACTTCTATTCCGCTAACAATCAGTTGACCATTCACATAAAGATCCACTGTATAGGTTCTATCATGATCCATATTTTGACTAGGAACTCTTCCAGAAATAACTGTATCACCAGCCGTGTTAGGATTTAAGGTCGGCGGATTAACAAACCAATTGTCATAATCAGCATCTGCATCGCTATCAGAATCTGAATCACTGTCCGAATCTGAGTCACTATCGGAGTCCGAATCACTGTCCGAATCTGAGTCACTATCGGAATCTGAATCGCTGTCTGAGTCTGAATCGCTATCGGAATCTGAATCACTATCGGAATCTGAGTCGCTGTCTGAATCTGAATCACTATCAGAGTCCGAGTCACTATCGGAATCTGAATCGCTATCGGAATCGCTGTCTGAATCTGAATCGCTATCCGAGTCTGAATCGCTATCGGAATCTGAGTCGCTGTCGGAGTCCGAATCACTGTCCGAGTCTGAGTCACTGTCTGAATCCGAGTCGCTATCGGAATCTGAATCGCTGTCTGAATCCGAGTCACTATCGGAGTCTGAATCGCTGTCGGAGTCCGAATCACTGTCCGAATCTGAGTCACTATCCGAATCTGAGTCACTATCGGAATCTGAATCGCTATCCGAGTCCGAATCACTGTCGGAGTCTGAATCGCTATCGGAATCCGAATCGCTATCGGAATCTGAGTCACTGTCTGAATCTGAATCGCTATCCGAGTCTGAGTCGCTATCAGAATCTGAATCGCTGTCCGAATCTGAGTCACTATCCGAATCCGAATCACTATCGGAATCTGAGTCACTGTCTGAATCCGAATCACTATCGGAATCTGAATCGCTGTCTGAGTCTGAGTCGCTATCGGAATCTGAATCGCTATCCGAGTCTGAATCACTATCGGAATCCGAGTCACTATCGGAGTCTGAGTCACTGTCTGAATCCGAATCACTATCGGAGTCTGAGTCACTGTCTGAGTCTGAGTCACTGTCTGAATCTGAATCGCTATCGGAGTCCGAATCACTATCGGAATCTGAATCACTATCCGAGTCCGAGTCACTATCGGAATCTGAATCACTGTCTGAATCTGAGTCGCTGTCTGAATCTGAATCACTATCCGAGTCCGAGTCACTATCGGAATCTGAGTCACTGTCCGAGTCTGAATCACTATCGGAATCTGAATCGCTGTCTGAGTCTGAATCACTATCGGAATCTGAGTCGCTGTCTGAGTCCGAATCACTGTCTGAATCTGAATCGCTATCGGAGTCCGAATCACTATCGGAATCTGAGTCACTGTCTGAGTCTGAGTCGCTATCGGAATCCGAATCACTATCCGAATCTGAATCGCTGTCTGAATCTGAGTCACTATCCGAATCTGAATCGCTGTCTGAGTCCGAATCACTGTCCGAATCTGAGTCACTATCCGAATCTGAATCGCTGTCTGAATCTGAGTCACTATCCGAATCTGAATCGCTGTCTGAGTCCGAATCACTGTCCGAATCTGAGTCACTATCCGAGTCCGAATCGCTATCGGAATCTGAATCGCTGTCTGAGTCCGAATCACTATCGGAGTCTGAATCGCTATCCGAGTCTGAATCCGAATCACTATCGGAATCTGAATCGCTGTCCGAATCTGAGTCACTGTCTGAATCCGAATCACTATCGGAATCCGAGTCACTGTCTGAGTCTGAATCACTGTCTGAATCCGAATCACTATCGGAATCTGAGTCACTGTCTGAGTCTGAATCACTATCGGAATCCGAATCACTGTCCGAATCTGAGTCGCTATCTGAGTCTGAGTCGCTATCTGAGTCTGAGTCGCTGTCCGAGTCTGAATCGCTATCGGAGTCCGAATCACTATCGGAATCTGAGTCACTGTCCGAGTCTGAGTCGCTATCGGAATCCGAATCACTATCGGAATCTGAATCGCTGTCTGAATCTGAGTCACTATCAGAATCTGAATCGCTGTCCGAATCTGAGTCACTATCGGAGTCCGAATCACTATCGGAATCTGAATCGCTGTCTGAGTCCGAATCACTATCGGAGTCTGAATCGCTATCCGAGTCTGAGTCACTATCAGAATCTGAATCGCTATCGGAATCTGAATCACTATCAGAATCTGAGTCGCTATCGGAGTCCGAATCACTATCGGAATCTGAATCGCTGTCTGAGTCTGAGTCGCTGTCTGAGTCACTGTCGGAATCTGAATCGCTATCCGAGTCTGAGTCACTGTCGGAATCTGAATCGCTATCCGAGTCTGAATCACTATCAGAATCTGAATCGCTGTCTGAGTCCGAGTCCGAATCACTGTCTGAGTCTGAATCGCTATCGGAGTCTGAATCACTATCAGAATCTGAATCGCTATCGGAGTCTGAATCACTATCAGAATCTGAATCGCTGTCTGAGTCCGAGTCGCTGTCCGAGTCCGAATCACTGTCTGAGTCTGAATCGCTATCGGAGTCTGAATCACTATCAGAATCTGAGTCACTATCGGAATCTGAGTCGCTATCCGAGTCTGAGTCGCTGTCCGAGTCTGAATCGCTATCGGAATCTGAGTCGCTATCAGAATCCGAGTCGCTATCCGAGTCTGAGTCACTGTCCGAATCTGAGTCACTATCGGAATCTGAGTCGCTATCCGAGTCTGAGTCGCTGTCCGAGTCTGAATCGCTATCGGAATCTGAGTCACTGTCTGAGTCTGAATCACTATCGGAATCTGAGTCACTATCAGAATCTGAATCGCTGTCCGAATCTGAGTCACTATCTGAGTCCGAATCGCTATCGGAATCTGAGTCGCTGTCCGAGTCCGAATCACTATCGGAATCTGAATCGCTGTCTGAGTCCGAATCACTGTCCGAATCTGAGTCACTGTCTGAATCTGAATCGCTATCGGAGTCTGAATCACTATCGGAATCTGAATCGCTGTCTGAGTCTGAATCACTATCGGAATCTGAGTCACTGTCTGAGTCTGAGTCGCTGTCTGAGTCTGAATCACTATCGGAATCTGAGTCACTGTCTGAGTCTGAGTCGCTGTCCGAGTCTGAGTCGCTATCGGAATCTGAATCGCTGTCTGAGTCTGAATCACTATCGGAATCCGAATCACTGTCTGAATCTGAGTCGCTATCGGAGTCTGAGTCGCTGTCCGAGTCTGAATCGCTATCGGAATCTGAATCGCTATCTGAGTCCGAATCACTATCCGAATCTGAGTCACTGTCCGAGTCTGAGTCGCTATCGGAATCCGAATCACTATCGGAATCTGAATCGCTGTCTGAATCTGAGTCACTATCCGAATCTGAATCGCTGTCCGAATCTGAGTCACTATCGGAGTCCGAATCACTATCCGAATCTGAATCGCTGTCTGAGTCCGAATCACTATCCGAGTCTGAATCACTATCCGAGTCTGAATCGCTATCCGAGTCTGAGTCACTATCCGAATCTGAATCGCTATCCGAATCTGAATCACTGTCTGAATCTGAGTCGCTATCGGAGTCCGAATCACTATCCGAATCTGAATCGCTGTCTGAGTCTGAGTCGCTGTCTGAGTCTGAGTCACTGTCTGAATCTGAATCGCTATCGGAGTCTGAGTCACTGTCGGAATCTGAATCGCTATCGGAGTCTGAATCGCTATCGGAATCTGAATCGCTATCGGAGTCTGAATCACTATCAGAATCTGAATCGCTGTCTGAGTCCGAGTCGCTGTCCGAGTCCGAATCACTGTCTGAGTCTGAATCACTGTCTGAGTCTGAATCACTATCGGAATCTGAATCGCTATCGGAGTCTGAATCACTATCAGAATCTGAATCGCTGTCTGAGTCCGAGTCGCTGTCCGAGTCCGAATCACTGTCTGAGTCTGAATCGCTATCCGAATCTGAGTCGCTGTCCGAATCTGAGTCATTATCGGAATCCGAATCACTATCCGAATCTGAGTCGCTGTCCGAATCTGAGTCGCTATCGGAATCTGAATCACTGTCCGAATCTGAGTCGCTATCGGAATCTGAATCACTGTCTGAGTCTGAATCGCTATCGGAGTCCGAGTCACTGTCTGAATCCGAATCACTATCCGAATCTGAGTCACTGTCTGAGTCCGAATCACTGTCTGAATCTGAATCGCTATCGGAGTCCGAATCACTGTCTGAATCTGAATCACTGTCTGAATCCGAATCGCTATCGGAATCTGAGTCACTATCCGAGTCCGAATCACTGTCTGAATCTGAATCGCTATCGGAGTCTGAATCACTATCAGAATCTGAATCGCTATCGGAGTCTGAATCACTATCAGAATCTGAATCGCTGTCTGAGTCGCTATCGGAATCTGAATCACTATCCGAATCTGAGTCACTGTCTGAGTCCGAATCACTATCAGAATCTGAGTCACTGTCTGAGTCCGAATCGCTATCAGAATCTGAATCACTTTCGTCATCTTCACCGTATATTACAGTTGTATCTTCGCCTGGGTCAGCAACTGCCGGTGGTTTATAACCTTTTTCTGGATCATCTGGATCAACTAGCTCCAATTTATTCCCACCTTCATCAGTTGGGGTATATCCTGGAACATGAGGAATCACTATTGGATATTCTGGATCATCTGGATCCATTGCTTTACTTGGATCGGTTGAGTCATTTGGATATTTAACGGTAATGGTTTCTCCAGTATCTGGATTCGTCCATATAAACCCACCCATTGGTTTATAGACATAGGTTACACTGGCTCCATTTGGACCAACTGAGGTAGGATTGCCTGCATCAGCTTCTACATATAGATATCCTTCAATAACATTTATCTTGTCTTGGATGGATGCACCTACGGTAGTATTTTCCGTAATATCTGTTGCAATTGTTTCTCCAGCTTGATTCACATAATGGTAAGTCACGGTTGCTTCCTCAGGTACTAAACGCCAAGTCGTATCTCCCATTTTAGTTGCTGGCTGCATCATAGTCCCAGGTTCTAATCTTTCTCCAGCTTCATTTATAAAATAGTATCCTGGTACTGGTTCTGGAACTTCCAAATCTCTGAGACTCAAATTGTCAGAAAGGATTGCGTATGGCGTAGAAGAACCAGTTGCATTGTTATCATAAGCAGTAGTGTCAATAATTAGGTTACCTACTTTTTGATAAACGAAAACCACATCTGGCGTAGGGTCTCCATATTTCCCGGATCTATTAGCCGGTATTTCATGGAGCACATAGTTTATACTTCTATAGTTTCTTATTGGAGCAAAATAGTCTTCATTGTATTTTCCAGGTAATGTCTGATCATCATCCCCACCATTGATTGAAATATCACCGATACCATCACCATCTGTATCTAGCATGTACTTAACCGTTACAGATGAATCTTTTGCTGTGTAATAGTAATCAAGAGAAGTTGTTTCCCCTTGTGTTGGGAAAGTAACATCCATTTCACCTGTTAAAGCATCAGCACCAATAGGTAGTCTACTTAAATTCAATTCATATCCAGTAAATTCCAAGTCCTGTGCGGTAATTCGCCCTGTTTCATCTGGCCAGCCATTAATTGTTTTTGTTCCGATTGGCCCATTTTCGTCGTATAAGTTTAATTGCACATAACTTTGCCCCTGAATAACAATCTGATTAGGATCGCTGATAGCAATTCTTTCAGGAACTTCTACACCGTTAGTATCATGTGATGTATATTTCACTGTATGTGTGACTGAAGAGTCTGTCATATCAAAAGCAATCTTATGTCTAGTATCAAAAACATAGTTTTCATATAAATCATTTACTTGATTAATGAGTTCTTCACTATCATATTGAATACCTAATGCTATTTCTAAAAACTCCGCTGGTGTACTTGCTCCACTCTGTTTATATTCCTCAAAATCCTTCAATTTTAAACCATTTTGTCCGTTACCGACATTTCGAGCAACTGTATAGGTGCCATCAGAATTTTTCACTACTGCACAGGTATTTGGTCCTTCATTCCTCAAAATTGCAATGAGGTCCTCTTCAGAAGTATCATCTGGAACATCAACAAGTCTGTTTGTAGTATTGGTTAAAACATATTCCCCAAAAATAACCTCTCCAGAACCATCAGGGCTTGGGAAAAAAACATGCGACCACGATGGATTAGGTCCAAATCCGATGTTTGCGACATCTGCTTCGGACTCCACTTCTATATTTGTAAACTGAATGAGATCGTCATCTAATAACTCGGGTGATACGCCAGTAGCAATGCTATCAAAAATACTTGTGTTGGTATAAATTGAATCAAGATCGAAAGATCCCGCATGTGCATACACTCCCCAGCCAGAGTAATGTGTCGCACCTGGCGTTTGAGTATACACTACCGTACTTGTAATTGTTTCAACCGTTTCTCCATTAAAATACATGTAGACTGGAGTATATTCTATTTGATTTAATTCTGTATTATACTGGGCAGAAAAACGCACATTGGGTGGATTGGATCCTGAAAGATTTACTTGTGCTTCCACTGCCGCATCCATATTTTCAGTTACTTCCAGTTCAAATCCAACATCATCAGAAATGAATTTTATTGTTCCTATATCAGGAATTGTTCCGCTTATTCCTTCGAAAAGTCCTGTACGGTAAGGCGTTATGCTATTTATATTACTAGTAATTGGAATAATTATTTTATCCCCAATATTAACCTTCTGTTTTTCGTCATTACTAATTCTTATTTTAAAGCCTATACCATTATGAATGGTTCCACCGTCATAAACAGATGGGGCCGTAGCACCTTCTGAAGCTGTACGTCTGACCTCAGATACTTGCACAATTGACTCTTCAGTCTCATTTGCTATCCAAGTTACACCACTGTCCCTAACTTCACCAGCTCTCGGCTTTAGATTATTTGCTGCCAAAGAAGAGGTATTCTGATTGATTTTCTGCTTCTCGGCTTCACTCCCATCCACCACTTCATTCTCAGCTGCATAGCTGACTTGATTTGCTAGTGGTGTACCAACCGTGCTGACCAGCATTGCCCCAGCAATACCGCCCTTGACTACCCAGTTCTTCTTCACCTTGTGCATCTTGTATTTCTTGATGGCTTCCTGTCGATAAACAATCTTTCGGTTGTTTCTCATGCTGTTATAACCCCTTTTCTCCTAATAATCCTTTTGTTCTCTTCAACCTAATCGCGATAAAAATACTCGTAAAAATGAATCAACCCACTTAAGAAATGTTCCTGGTCATCAATCCGCATCCGGAATTTGTCGTGGCGCGTATAGAAGCCGCGAACCACTTTCTCAGGCCGTTTTAAAAACATGGCCATTTCTGGATACATGACACCTTTTTCGATTTCGACTTCCGCTCGTTTTCTAGCCACTTCCCTTAGTCGCCAAAAGTCTTCCTTAGACACAAAACGATCGAAGGCCTTGGTTTTGTAATACTCTGTCGCCTTCACCTTGTCTGTCATCTTGATCGCTGCCATAAGCAGCTCCAACAAGGTTGGGTAAGCGGTGTCCCGCTGTTCGATAAAGCGCAAATTTTCAAACGCATTTTTTAAGCCGAATTCGTAGTATTTCTTCTCGTCTAAATAAAGCAATAATTCATTGGTGGCATAGCTCAACCAATGATCGTGGTACCGTTCGTAGTTTTTCGCCACAAATCGGTCAAATAATTTTTGCGCTAAGGCTAAATGTGCGGGGTTCTTCGTAATCGCATACCCTCGCAGCACACTGAAAACTGCTTCCCCATCGTAATAGATAATCTCGAATTTCTTCTTCGTCTCCAGCTGTTCATCCAATATGTGTGTGGTCTCACCTGTTGAAGAAACAAACTTGGTTTCGATTCCTTTAATGATTCGATTAATCGCTGCTTCGTATTTGTCATTGCCAGTAATCGTCTGGAATTTAGCCAGAGCTAAAATCGCCAAGCCCTGTGCACCCAGCTTTAATGACGTCCCCGAAGCTGTCTGCTCCTGGATGAATAGAGCCCCATCTTTTTCTAAGGTTAGGTGATCTAATCCCCAATCCAAGGCACGTTCTGAATCCTTGAGTTCTTCCGTTAAACCTAAATATTCTTGGGCTTCCAGTAAGGCATAGACACTGGAAAAATGCCGCACCGAATTGTAGCCTTTGATCTGATAATCATAGGTCGGGTAATAGCCATAAATGAACTGACCCGATGCCTGAATCTGTCGCTGTAAAAAGGCTTCGCCATTGGTAATGGCTTCATCCACCTGCTGGGGTAACCGATGCAAATCAGTTGCTCGCATGCCTTCTTGTTGGGGCTGGATGGATAAAGGCAACCACTCCTTCTCAAAATAGAAGCCTTGGGTATCAAAAACGTAAAATTTCCGCTGGGGAATCTTGTTTTTCAATGATTCACCGTACTTGCGCATCATATACCCGTCTACGTTTTTTTGATCAAAGGACAATTCTGGTGAATTGAAGCCGACCTTATGCTTCTCTGAAGGCTTCAATAACGCATTGCCCATCAGCTCTTCAGCTAAAAAAGCGACATTGAATTTCTTATCAAAGGCAATTCCTCGTCGAAAATAATTATTTCTCGGAACATTTGCCAGCTTTCGCATGAGTTCGAGGTAGGTACATTCCTCCACCGTGCGAACAATGTCCACGCGAATCATGGGGCCTTTAGCCTTGGCTAGTTCCTTTTTCAGCCAATCCAAGCCCTCCTCTAAGGTTGCCGTTCGAATATTTTTGACCTTTGCTCGATCACTTCCATTAGATACGGATAGAAATAAATGCTTCTCTGCCGTATCAATCGGAACCTTTTTAAGCAATCGTTCCAACTTTTCTACTTCCACTACCTGTCGTGCTCCTTCTCCAACAATCTGCTCATTTCCTTTTCAGGTAGTTATCGCCACCTGCCGCGTTTTGGGCCCCATGAGTTAATCATGGGTTTACTTTCTGGTGTGACGCGATTCGGACTGTCATCGGTATCTGCCTCCCAAGGGTAAAGTCCGTTCTCGTCCTTTTCATACTGCGCTTCGATCGTATATTCTCTTCCTACGCGGTGACCTATCAAGATGAAATCAATCAAACTACGGTAAAAACTAATGTTTACAGAGATCTACCAGACTTAATGAATCCAACCAGATTATTCTGCAACAGAAATAAGTTCATTTCCTCAGCTCCTTCACCTTTTCCGCCAACACTAAGATCTCCTTCAACGTCTTGTATTCCTTGAAGTCATAGAGAAAGATCACCTTTTGACTGAACTTCTTTTCCAACGTTAAATACCGCAGGACAAAGGGATCATAGATCGACGCCGTCTCTGCTTTCTTCCCCACTTACATGACCTCTTTCTCCTGTGTCAGTACCAGGGTTGGTGGTTCTTGTGGTGTGCTGCTGGTTTGTGTCTTTTGACGAACGGCTTCGTTCTGCTTCGTTAAGGTCTCGATGCTGTTCACGTATTCTTGACTGATTTCTTGTCGAGTTGCTGCCATCATGCCGGCGAAGGTTTGGACTTCCTCACAAATTTGCGTTCTCAGCTGCAGCAGCTCTTGCCGTTTTTGTTCCAGATTGGCTTTTTCGGCTAAGAGTTCATGGGCCTGTTGATCCTGTTCCTTCTGCAGGGAGCTGATTTCTAACTTGGCATCGAAGAGGTATTGCAGGCGCTCTTCTTCTGCCGCATTTAGCAAACTGGTCTTTTGTTGCTCCGCCTCAGAAAGCAAAGTAGCTTTCTTTTTCTCGGCTTCCTCTAACAGTCGGTTGGCTGCTTTTTCCGCGGCCTGCAGGGTCTTTTGCGCGATGCGCTTCATCTTATTGAGATCCTCGTACTCAATCTGCAGCTCCTGGAAGCGTTCCAGCGGTTCTTTTTGAAGCTCCAGCTGTTTCTTTTCCTGTTCCAGCTGCTGGATTTTCTTCAGTAACTCATTTTTTTCCTGCTCCAATCGCGTCACCGCTGTGTGTTGTCCTGATTGATGTTTGGCAAGCTCGGCGTCCAAGCGATCCTTTTCTTCGACTAAGCGGCGAATACGTTCGTCGTAGGTCTCATAGTCATCCGCCACATTTCGCAGAAAATCATTGACGTCCAGCTGACGAAAGCCGCCTAAAACATTTTTCTTAAAGGTCAGCTTCCTGATCTCAATGGCTTCAAAATTCATTGGCATAGTTCCTTTCTTACGCTTGGATTTTTTGCAATTCTTCCTGATAGGCCGTGGCCCAGTGTTCCCACTTCTCATCATTGACCCGAGCCAGGGCGGCTTTATAGTCATAAATCAGCGTGTCGCGGAAGTTGATTTCTTCTCGCTTAGCCAGTTCCAGCTCCTGCTTGGTGTGGGCCATTTGTTCGGCCAATTGTGCCAATTCATTTTTGGCCTCCTCCAACATGACAGCTTTTTCCTGTTCCAGCTTCATCAGCTCTTGTTGGCGGGTGCTTTCCATTTCTTGCTTCTTGGCTTCCATTTGTTCAATCAGGCGCGCCATTTCCTGCTGCAGCCCTTCCCGTTTCGCTTGGGCTTCTCGCATCAGCTGTGCTTGTTCTTCTTTGGCTTCTTTAATGATGCGTCCCCGTTCCACATGGGCTTCTTCAATAATCTTGGCGCCTTCTATTTCGGCACTGCGCTCGATTTCCAAGGCAGCTTCCTGAGAAATCAGGATGGCTTCCTGGAAGGTGCTGCCGGTTGGCTTAACCGGCTCTTGCTTTTGCTTGAATTGCAGGTCTCGCAGCTGGCGTTCCAGGTCTTCAATTTGCTTCTTCTGTTCATGAATGGTGACCACATATTCCGAACGTTCCTTGCTCATCTCTTCGGCTTGTTTCTTCTGATGCGTGGTCAACATCTCGATCTCTTCCTTTAGATCTTCCTTGTCTTGTTCAAATCGCCGATAATCTTTGGCGACGTAATACAAGAAGTCATCCACGTCGTATTTCCGATAGCCCGAAAAAGATGCCACGGGAAACGTGGTTTTCTTAATCTTTTCTGCATCAAATTTCATTCAATTCCCCCTCCTAAAACAATACTGTTGCTGGATCAACCAGTCGCTCCACTGCTAAGGTTGAATCTAAGCACAATTCAAAGTGCAAATGGCTGCCGGTGCTATTCCCGGTTGAACCAACAAAGCCGATCGTTTGTCCTTGCTCCACTCGTTCACCTGCATTAACTGCGAAGTTGCGTTGGTGAGCATACAAGGTCGTTTCACCATTCTCATGCTGGATCACGACATAATTGCCCCATGAGTAGTGATATTCTGCAATTAAGACCGTGCCCGCTTTACTAGCGAAAATAGGCATGCCTTCTCCTGCAGCTAAGTCAATCCCGCGATGGAATTCACTGCCGCGCATCCCAAAGGAACTAGACACGACAAAATCATTTAATGGTAGTAAATACCCCGATGAAGCGACTTGATTAGTTGCTGTCCCCTCTTCTTTCGGATGATCGTATTGTGTTAAGTTGTAGGTTTCGATCAAGCCATTCAGCTTCTTGTTGTAAGAAGTGTCGGTGGCATACTTGCCTGTTAAGAAAGCCGTCGCTTCTTCATAATTCTCCGTAGTGGTTTTCCAGGCTCCTTTATAGAAATCAGAGTTACCGGAAATCCCTTCTTTCAACAGTTTTGCATAGTCTTCAAAGCAATCTTCGTAATCGTCGTAGGCTCTGAAGCTGGCTTGAATAGTTGTCATATTACCGCCACCAGTATCTTCTTGAGTGGCAAAGCTGACACTTTTACCTTCATGCTCACCCTTAATCCCAAACAAATTGTAGTTTGGAGCTTGCGCCAATTGACTGCCGCCAGACCCTGATTCTAGAATGGCTTGGGCAATCATGACTGAGGCATATAAATCATGTTCTTGCCCAACTTCTCTTGCCGCTTCTCCGATTTCTTCAATGAACTCCGTCGTGGTTAGATTCCGATCAAACTTGATAGAACCATGACTCACTGTTGTTTGTTGGGGCCCAACCGGTACCACATTTTCCGGTGAGTGAACAACAATCGGTTCAGACACTGGTTCTTGAACGGGTTGTTCCACCGGCTGTTGCACGTAAATGACTTCATATTCTGATTCAGTTGCCGGAGTCTCTTTTTCCGGTTCAGCTGGTTTCGGCTGTTCGGGTGCCGGCGTTTCCTTTTCAGGCTCAGGTTCTGGTTTTGGTTTCTCTGGCTCTGGTTTCTCTGGTTCAGGAATTGGTTTCGGTTCCTCTGGCGTAGGAGTAGGATCGGGTGTCTCTCCCTCCGTATCGCCAGGATCTGGTGTAGGTGCTTCCTCTTCCCCATTTGGATTAGGCGTTGGAAGTTCTTCCTTATCCGATTCCAAATTTGTGGTTTCTTCTCCAGATTGATTTTCAGCTGCTGTACTGTTTTGATTAGGTAAAACGGACTGTTCACTCTTCTCATCAGATGCAGCTGGTTGTTCTACCGTCTCTGCTTTTGCAGTTTCCTGAACAACAGTCTTCGCTTCTTCTTTCGTCTCAGCTGAGGCAGTTGCCTTGGTCTGATCAACCATAGAAGTCGTTGCCGTTTTGTCAGCTGTTGCAGCTCCAAATGAAATTGACCCACTTGTTGGTGGTGCTTCACTACTGATTTTATTTTCAGAGGCGATAACTTCTTCTGCTGCATGGGCTAAAACAGAGGTACTATTTAGCGCAATCGAGGCAGAACCTAACAGTGTCGTAGTCCCGATGATTCCCTTCTTTAATTTTGGATGTTTACTTCGGGAACGAAATACTTCTTGGTTCCACACTCGCTGGTACTTTTTCTTCAAATTATTTCTCTCCTATCCCTTTGCTTTTTGCTATAATCAAATCAGGTCGTTCTTTGAACAACACATGTAGTTGCATATACTTTAATTACTCACAAGGTATTGGAACCGTTCACTTGATTAAAATCTAAAAAGGTTCCTGGCTCATTAAGAGCAATTTCACTTGTCTCATAGGTCAATCGTTGTACAATCTCTAATAGGGGGGTGACTAATTCTGCAATTTCAGACTCTGTGAGATCATCTTTTGTTTCGACTAATTTATTTTTGATATGGTTAATTTGGCTGATACCTCCAGAAACCTTAAATTTCTTAACCGTTAATGAAAAATCTAGTCGAGTCCCAATCGTACATGTTTGGTGTTCTAAAGATTCTGGCTGTTCTGTATCCAATGGAAGGATACTTAAATTGAGTAGTTGTTGCTCTGTAGTATCTTGTATTCGATCGTAATGAAATGATTCCACTAGTGGGTTTCGTCTGTGGATATCCATGGCATTCCCTCCTGATGGCTAATTTCTATGCGATAAACTTAGTATTTGTTCATCTATTTATTATTAAAAAATGCGATATATTCCCGTTTTACCTTCAATAAAATGGGATAATTTGTATCTTGGTCTTCTCAAGACTAAGACACCTGCTGAAACCCCCACAAATTCAACAAAAAAGACCATCATATGACGGTTTTTGACGGTTTAAGAGAGTTAAAAAAAATTTTACACATCTATTTATTAAATTTTTCTAAAGCTCATATGGATAGATTTTGAGGATTTTTGGAAGCAGTAAATTGAATTTTCGAAGATATTTATGGACTAATAAATGTAAGCGCTTTTACAGAAAAATGCAAAAAAAGCCACCCTAGCTATCAAATCAGCACTTTTCAATAATAATTATTAATTAGTGGTGATTTTAACTAATGGCTTTTTCCATTTGTCTAACTACTTGAACTTTTTGTTCCATAAAGGAAGACGTGTAAGTATCTAGCGTTAATTGAGTAGAGCTGTGCCCCATCATCTGACTAACACTCTTGATATCGCCTTTGCTTTCGATACAGCGAGTTGCAAAAGTGTGCCGTAGCTGATGGAAATGAACATGCTCAAGGTTCGCCTTCTTACGAATTTTATGAAAATGATAGGTCAGTAACCGTGGTTCTGACGGATTTTCTGCAGTTGAAAAGACGAATTTCCCCTTAGATTGTTCTTTGTGTTTTAGAAGTACTTTTTTCAGCAACTTGCTCATCGGGATAGACCGAACAGAGGAAACTGTTTTCGAACTTGTATAAATCAGCTTGGTTTTTTGCTCTTCCAACAAAGAAAATATTCGTTGGTAGGTTGCCCGAACATGAATGGAGTTTGTCTTAAAGTTAATGTCTTCCCAGGATAAAGCGGCTATCTCACCAATTCGTAAACCAGCATGTAAGGCTAATAAAGTTGGCAAACCATTACTTGTTTCCTCTTCAATAGCAACCTCTTCCAAGTTTTTTTGTTCAAATTTGGTAAGTGCTTGTTGCTGCCGTTTTTCTACTTTAGGTAGTTTTACTGCTGCAAAAGGATTCGCTTTTAGCAGATCCTGATCAACAGCCTGGTTCATACACTGCTTTACAATACGGAAAACTACTTGGATAGTTGAAGGCTTGAGATTGCGTTGTTGCAAAGATCGTAATAGCTCTAATCCTGTCTCCTTGTCTAGTTCATTAAGGCTATACTCTCCAATGACGGAGAGAACATAATGACATAATTTGTGTTCATAATTCGCATAAGTCGATTCCTTTACCTCTTGCTTAACCTGCTGTAACCATTGCATTCCCCACTCTTGAAAGGAGAAACAAGCCCGCCCTTGTCTTTCTTGAAGCAGTTGATACTTCATTTTTAATGGATATAACTTCTTACGAACTCCTTGAAGGGTTTTAGAATACACGGATCGGTATTTAGTTTTCCCGTCAGCGTTTTTGCCAACCGCATATCTGCCCTCCCAACGTTTATCTTTTCGTTTATATATATTTTCGCCTCTGCGCATAGTCAATTTTCCTTTCATTAAACGACGGTATTTTTGACGGTAAATAGAAAAAGTCTTTTATACCGCAGTTTTTTACACTCTCATTATTAGGAATAAATAAAACAAATCATAATAATTATTTTTTTAAAAGATATTGCGTATTTAAACTGCTTATTCTATAATTAATTCAGTTAACAATAATCTTTTGAAAAGAACCTCTTTCAAAATTTTACAAGATCGTAGTCTTGAGAAGACTAGGACATAAATTTTACAAAGCATCCCCTCTAAATAAACACTTATGATCATTTCGATACCCCCAATGATTAAATGATTAAACATTCTTAATTATTCATCTGAAATCATTATATTATAAGAAGCAAACAAAAAGTTAAAATTACATCAATTATTTTATGCATATTGATTGAATATGTCCTAATAACTTCATTTTGACACCTATTCCAAAAATTAAAATTTATAGTATGCTTATTATGTGACTACAGTTTGTTGTTAAGAATTAGCAAAGAGTAGTCATTACTAAATTTTTTAAGTGAACAGGAGTGTACAAATGAAAATGAAAAACGGAAAAGATCCAGAGAAAAATGAAAGCGTTAAATACTTAGATTGTATGAAATGGTCATCTGAGTGGGCAGAGCTGCTTGAAGAAGCCTATCCTAACTATCCTCGCTTAGGGATTCAAACCATTCACATGGTCTTGCCGATTCCCGGGCAAAAAGGTACCCTTGTCTTCTATGACAATGATCAATGCTATCATTCAACGTTTCACACTTTGACTACCTTACTTCGAAAACAGGAATCTGCATCCTTCTATAACTACTATTTAACTTCTAATGTTTTAAAACAAATTAAAGTGTTTCAAAAACGACTAATACCAATGATTCATGCCAATTTTGTTTTATTTCCATTGTCTTCACCCAAAAAATCTGTTTGGCTCAACCCTCTATCCATTCATAAAGTTTGGGAAGAACCTGAACGTACCTTTATCAAGATGGCCACTGGTCCGGGACTAGCAGTTTCTGCCAGCAAACAATCGATTGACAAATATGCTGCTAATGCACTATTAGGCTTGTCCTGCTCTAAACGGGATATGTCATGGGTGACTAATGTTTCCTCAAACATGCACCCTTTAGATTATCTTGAGTTGCCAGATACACCCTTTATTAATCACCTAAGTCATCGCCATCAAAAAATGCTGCAGGACTTTCCCATCTCATATGGTGAATTTTTCCAGCACTATTCACTTCAATTTGCTTTGGCTCGACTTTTAGAACAGAATCCGTTTATTGATTTTGATGATCTTTCGTTTTAGCTTTTTCCGATTGATGAGTCTATATAAATAACAAGTTTCAGGAGTCCGTTCCACCTAATTTCAGGTGAAGCGGACTTCTTTTTGATGTCATTTTGTTCATCTTTTTGTTCTTTTTTAGTGAGTCGAAACATATTTTTGTATTCCTCCTTTGAGAAAAACGCCGCCATATCAATCTTTATCGCCATTTCCGATCAAAAAAAGCTAAAGTGAGTTAAAAAATTTTTTTGTGAGTTATACGTAGATTTTTGAGCTTTTTTTACTTCTCGAAAAAATAGAATCCTTTTATATCAAGGTTTCTATTTTTTAAATCGGCGTATAACTCACTTTTTTTGTCTATAATTGCTCTAGCTTTTTTTTGAAAAATTCTATATCTTTTAGTCACCGGCCGGGACAAAAACAAAATAACGAAAAATAAAACACAACAGAAAACGGAGGAAGAAAAAGTGATACAGAAATTAGGTACAAAACTACAAGTACAAATCGAGCAAGCAGGCGAAGACAAGCAGAAGAAAGTGAATTTCCAAAATGTGATTGATAATCCACCCGAAGCGGATGTCGTTAAATTAGGAGAAATCATGGCAGAGTTATCTCAGCCAGGAAGTTCGTTGGATAGTGTCATTATGACGGTGCAATCGCGCATCACGAAGGAGGTTGAATAAAGATGAATCGAGTGGTTAAGCTAGTCTCTATTTTTAGAAATGGTATGGGGAAAAATCAGACCTGGAGCTTGAGCAATCCTGATACTACCAAGACGCCTTCACAGATCAAGGGGCTATTAGAAGAAATGACTAAATTGAATTTATTTCAAAAAGATGGGATTCGCCAATATGAATCCGTCGTAAGTGCGAAGTATGTCGAAACAATTGAAACACCAATTTTTGAGGAAGTCCCTGTTACACGCTAATTTTTATTGAGAAGCGGCAGACGTGCCCTGCTTCTCTTATCTTATTTGTTCGAGCTAGACTTCCTAGGAGCTGGCTCGAGTAATACTTAGCTGTTTATCCACTAAAAAAGAAAGTAGGAATGTATGATGTCAGAGCAGCCCTTCACCCACCAACAATTGTTTAATCTTAAACTTGAAACTATCGAACAAAGACTCATGGAATACTATCAGGAAACGCAGAATGGCACCATGACCATTAAACTGTTACTTGCTTTACGTGTACGCTACCAGCTTGGTGCGAAGGAGTTCGCTCTGGTATTGCAGGATTTGGTTCATTACCTATTTAAGAATACGAAAGCAACTAAAACCATGAAGCGCTTTTTCTGGTACTTTGCGGATTATTTTGAAACCAGTGAATTGCGTATCTTAGCTTTAAAGCTAGATCCTATTCGTAATTTTATCGAAGCCACCAAGTCTCTTATCAAGTCACAAATTGCCAAGTTATTCCATTTAGAATCTGACCCTGAAGCCACCTGATAATGATGTTATTGTCTGTCTCACCTACGCAAATAAATGAAAGAAAGGAGTCAAGTAAATGATCAAGCTAGTGTCTACCTTCTTGAACAGTGAAGGCAAGCCGCATAATTTTACGGTTAAAAATCCGGATACGACAAAGAGTCCAGAAGAAACCAAAGAATTATTGAAGCTATTAAGCAGCTTAGAACTGTTTGAAAAAGATGGTGTTACTCTATTCCAGAAAGTTGTTAAAGCCAAATATGTTGAAACAATTGAGCGGCCAATATTTGAAGGTGATGAGCTGTTCGGTGATCCTGAATCAGAAGTGATTGAAGAGAATACGGATACGGAACAACTAACGACGCTTCGCTGCACTTGACAGGAAATGCCTCAGCTTCCTGCTGCAACCTTGAGTTCACCAATCAGAAGTGAGGTGCATGATACGTTACGTTCAGTAACTGAGCAACCAACAGCTACTGAAGTCATCGCAACCAGCTCTCCTTCTAATAAAGAAGATAAGAAAGAGGACTCCCCTGCTGCTGGCAGCCCTTATGATGTAGTCAAGGAGTTAGTAAGACGCAGAAAACGGAGGAAAGCCAAAGAACAGGAACGACAGAAACGAAAGGTTCCTCCTGAAGCTCCCTCTTGATCGTTTGATCATTTACCAGCGTAGGTAAGACAAGACCTTTGTCTGGATCATGGGGATGCACCTGAGAGGAGGTGATGAACTTGCAATCTCTCGTGCAGTACATTCTTGCCCCGCTTTTTGTCGGATTGGTTATCGCTTTGGTTAACCATTGGCTAGATGATCATGATCCATGACGATTGAAAGAAAACTGACACTTGCGAAGCGGGCCCGTTCGCAGGTTGTCTCGTCTTTCACTACGATGCTTTGTCCTTTGACAATTACATATTTTTAGTTAGAAGCCTATTTATGAAGGAAACATTCGAGAATTTACTTACTTCATTCCGATTTCTTTATCAGGAAATCTGGAATTTTATATATAGAAACAGCCAAGCTTCTTTTATGGTAAGAGCTTGGCTGCTTCATTTGATCTTGTTTAACTATTTATAAAAGCTGATTTGAAGATGCTTGATTATTTGCTGAAAGTTCCCCTGTTGTTGAAGGGTCTAAATACTGATTCATTCTGCTTAGCAGATCGTCACAGGTACAATTCTTTGCACTTTGCAAGTTAATGTTGATTTCGCCAAAGCCCATGGCGGCATTCGCATTGATTGCTTTTTTCTGAAGGGTGGATAATTGAGATAATACAGAATCTGGTTTCTTCAGATAAACAGAGACAAACGTCTGACCTGTCATGCTTTTATTTTCGATCTGTTTGATGTTATCCCAAGGAATCAAACGATCCTTTGTTGCAAGAGCACTACTATAATCGTAGAAGCCTTGCTTGGTTAAAACAACCAGCTTTTTCCCTACGAAAACTTGCTTTAGAATAAATATCTCACAGGCTCCAAAGAACAAACTGCCAATGATACCAATACCGATCATTAGATACCGTGGTTCCATCACTCCAGCCAGTAAAACGAATAAGCAAACTGCCACCATTAACAAGCCCAATAAAGATAGTCCGATTTGTTTGACTTTGCTTTGATAAACTACGTATTCTTCTTTCATGATATACCTCCAAGTAGAAGTATATCAGAAGACCGTGGTTCGTTGCCTAGAGAATTTATTGTTTTGGTAGCTTGAGATTTTGAAAATTGAGTTCTATTGATGGAAAAGACTGGAGTCATTTTTGCTATTAATCCTGCTGTTTTTTTCAGGGATGAAGTCTTGTAGCCTTTTTAAATTGTAGAATGGTCGGTTAGTTACAGACAAAATTGTCTACTAAAGCAACTATCCACTTCCCTTATCTCTCATGATATACTTTAGTAAATTAAGGATTGAGGTGGACGTTTCTATGAAAGAATATATCATTGAGCCCTGTAGTGGCGAACAAATTGCAGTATCTAAGGGACAGCAAATTGAAGTTATCGATATTGATGGAGGACAGGTTGTTGATTTCTTCGCCCACATGAAGGGAGATTCCAGCGAATTTGTATCTCCAGGGGTTACGATTGATTGTAACGAATCTCTAAAACTATCAATTGGCAGCTTGATTTATTCCAATAAATACAAATCGATGTTCAAAGTTTTATTTGATGATGTTCGTGAGCATGATTTATTACATCCCTGTTGCCGTCCTGAAATGTACGAATTCTTTTATCAAAACGGTGAGAATCATCCGAGTTGCTTTGATAACATTAACCAGGCTTTGGGAACTGATTATCCGATTATTCGACCTATCAATCTTTTCATGTATACGAAAGTCAACGCTGACAGCAGTATCGAGGTTTGTGCTCCCTTATCTAAAGCAAACGATAAAATCGTTCTTGAAGCATTGGAAGACGTGATACTGGGTGTAGCTGCTTGTAGTGTTTCAGAAAGTTCCTGTAATAACGGCAAATGTACGGCGATCAAGGTAACTGTTAGCTAATATTTTTATACCTAATTAATCGTCATTTAGATAACTGACGAGGCAGATCATTACGCAAGATTTACTTTACCGAGAATATCTAGGCGCTCTCGCCCGCTTCGGAAATTATTTGTCTTTCTTGCTTCTGTTCTGCCTCATTTACTATTTCTTGTAATTTCTCTTCATCCAGCTATTTTTCGTCAATAGTGCATTCAAAATTCTTATAATCTAACTGACCACAGTTAGGATTTACTTTTTTATCGGCTCTTAATTCTTATCCTTGTGCTTGTTTTTTCATCAGATGGTGAATGTGAAATCTAACTATCTGATGGCACTTCCTACAACTAATTACGGGGTGATTCTCGTTAGTGATTCACTGAGTCCTTTAAGCTATGAGCCCTACTGCAACACATTACCCTTTGTAAAAGTAGCGAGAACTGCCACCTTCGCCAAAGAGAAACATTCGTCTGAGTTTATCGGTTTCTTTGCTTTTTTCCTTTGAAGAGTTTTCCTGATCAGCTATAGGATCTATTTGGCTAATAATAGATTTTGGATTACTATTCATCTTTTGCGCGTTCCTTTTGGCGCGTTCAATTATTCGACTTACTTGAGTAACGCTTTTATTTATCTCTTTTCCAATTTGTTCATAGGTCTTCCCTGCTCTACGCATTAGAATGATCTTTTTGTGCTCATTATTTAAGGTATCTATGTTAATAGTAGCTAACTCGTTGATGATTCTATTCAACCTTTTCTGTTTGTTCGCTAAGATTCTTTGTTCTTCTTGCTGCTTCTTTTTGCAAATAATACAGCCGACTCTCCTATCCATATCTTCACCACAGTTAGGGCATTTGATCGTGTTTCGCTCCTTTTCTGCTTTTTTTCTTTCCCAGACAAGGGTGCCGTCATCCCAGATCAGATTGTCCACTCCAAAATCTCGAGGATTGTCATTTTTAAATAGTAGAAATCGTTTCTGATCAGGGTTCGGCAGAAAGGCCTCCGCCATTAGACGGTAAACGGATAAATCAACATACTTGCCCTCTTCTGTCCGATACCTAACTATAGGGATTTCTTTCTTCATTGCTTTGTTATAATAGATATGAGGAACCTTCTTAGATCCATCCTTCTGAATTCTGAAAATCGTTCCATCTTCAAATATTTCAAAATTTCCATCAGCTACAATTGCACTTCTCATATGTTCACCTGTTTCTTCAATATTTTTGCTTTATTACTTGGGTAATCTTGTTGTGTAATTATGTAACAGTTGGGTTGGTATAAATTTGGTTCTTCTTATAATGCTTATAAAATTTACTTTTAGATTTGATATAGTTTCCTTAATAAGAGATTTTATATTTCGTTATTTATACCAAATTTAAGTATACTAAAAAAATCTAGTTTATTGAACTAAATATTGAAACTTAATTACATTTTTTCAGGAAAGATTTCAGAGGTAGAAATAGCGATTTGGGGAATGTTCAATTTTTTGGGTTTTAGGGTGGGAAAAATGGTGAAGTAAACTTAATTTAGTACCAGAAAAAAAGACCAGTACCACTATAATGTAGATAGTAGTCTGGTCCAAAATTTAATCTAACTAAGCGGGTGACGAGAATCGAACTCGCGACGGAAGCTTGGGAAGCTTCTGTTTTACCACTAAACTACACCCGCATAACACTAAGAATTATAACGCTGATTATTTAATCTCGCAAGTAAAAATGCTGTTGCAAACAGAACCGTTGACTTATCAGCACTTTCCCCTTACCTTTGAATAAAGGGGTGATTGACATGGATACGCTTAAAACAGTTCTGAAGGCGATTCAAACGGAGCCTATTGCTGTGGTATTCATTTCCACTAAGGATTGAGGGATCTGTCGGGTAGACGAACCTCGCGTGCGAGGGATTGCAGAGAAACAACAGATTCCGTTTTATCATTTGGATCTTATGGATGAACCTGAATTGGCTAGTTACTTTGAGGTTTTGACTGTACCAGCGGTTATTGTTTATCACCATGGACAGGAAGCGTTGCGGCAGGCGCGCTTTATTGGACACCGTCAGATCAAGGAATTATTGGAAATGCTGCCGCAGGACGATGGTCCGACTGATTATGATAAGCTTTTTAACTAACACGCTGCGGCGTGTTTTTTCTATGGGATTCTCAATTAGCGGAAATTTTGCTGCTAATTGATTCTGATAGTTTGTGAAAATCAGCTTATCTTGGCGCTCATTGATGCACAAGGACAAAGAAAATAAGCAAGTCAAAAGACTTACTTATTGTCCTCGTAATTGTGATGTAAGAAATAGATCAAGGTTTGCAGCTCGTTGGTTAAATCAACACTTTGAATAATGACATTATCCGGTGCAGACAAGCGAGCAGCGGTAAAGTTCAGAATGCCTTTGATTCCAGCATCAACTAATTTATCCACTACCGGTTGTGCTTCTTGTGCCGGAATAGTTAAAATAGCAATTTCGATATGCTGCAATTTGATTTGTTCTACCATGCTGTCCATTGGATAAACTGGGATACCGTCTACAATGCGTCCCACAATATCTTCTTTGATATCAAAGGCGCAGCTGACACGGATACTGTTGCTTTGATGGAACTTGAATTTCAACAAAGCACTTCCTAAATTACCGACTCCGACTAAAGCAACATTTGTCAATTGATCGTCATTTAGGATCTTTCCGAAGAAATTCATCAGATCTTCAACATCGTAGCCATACCCACGTTTCCCTAATTCTCCAAAATATGAAAAGTCGCGGCGAATAGTTGCGCTATCGACTTGAATTGCTTCACTTAATTCTGTTGAGGAAACTTTCGTTTTTCCAGCAGTATTTAGAATACGCAGATAACGATAGTATAAGGGCAATCGTTTAACCGTCGCTTTTGGTATTGCTTGTTCTTTCACAATATCTCCCCTTTACATTGAAATTATTACTCTTTCCAGACCCTATCATATCAATAATTAGCTAGTAAATGCAACGCCTCTGCTCAAATAATTGTGAAATAATCACGAATCTTTAAGAAAGGGGGTACAGACCTCACCAGAATGGCAAAAATATGGTAGACTAAAAGCACTCGAAGAATAACTAATAAGGAAGATTTTATGCTATTATTACAAGCCAATCAAATTGCTCGTTACTTTGGTGCCGAGACATTATTTGAAAACATTCACCTAGAAATTGACAGTCGCGCCCGCATTGGTTTAGTCGGACGCAACGGTGCTGGAAAATCAACATTATTGAAAATCATCGCTGGAATCGACCCACCAGATGCCGGCCAAATTACCAAAAATAAGCAGGCCACTTTGGGCTATTTAGCACAGGATACTGGTCTAGCCTCTTGTGAAACTGTTTGGAATGAAATGTTAAAAGCCTTCGCTCCAGTCATTGCAATGGAAAAGCGAATGCGTGAAGTAGAATTGGCTATCAGCCAAGCAAGCGAATCAGACAATAACTACGACTCCTTAATGAAGGAATACGATCAGCTGCAGCATGACTTTAATGAGTCCAACGGCTATGGCTACGAAAATGAAATTCGCAGCGTGCTGCACGGTTTCAAATTCGATGAGAGCTTCTATGAAAAGCCGATTGATACCTTATCCGGTGGTCAAAAGACGCGTCTAGCTTTGGCTAGAATGCTGCTGGTTCGGCCAGATATTTTGATTCTGGATGAGCCCACCAACCACTTGGATATTGAGACCTTAGCCTGGCTAGAGGATTACCTGCAGGGCTATACTGGTGCGTTACTAATTGTTTCCCATGACCGGTACTTCTTGGATCGAGTGGTAAACGAGATTTATGAGATTTCTCGACGCAAGATGACTCATTACAATGGAAATTATTCTAAATATCTTGATCAAAAAGCCGCTCAGCTGGCTAGTGATTGGAAGGCCTATGAAAAACAACAGGCTGAGATTGATAAGCTGGAGGATTTTGTGGCACGCAACTTAGTGCGCGCCTCTACTACTAAACGAGCGCAAAGTCGTCGGAAAACCTTAGAGAAAATGGATCGGTTGGACCGACCTGACGGCAAGGAAAAATCGGCCCGTTTTATGTTTGCGATTGAAAAAGCTTCCGGCAATGTGGTTTTACAACTGGAGGATGCAGCAATCGGCTATGAAGACATTCTTTCTGAGCCAGTCAATTTAGACGTTCGTCGTCAAGATGCGATTGCCTTGGTTGGACCAAACGGGATCGGCAAGTCTACCCTGTTGAAATCCTTAATCGGCCAGATTCCTTTTATTAAGGGTGAAGCTCATTTTGGAACCAATGTCTCAATTGGGTACTATGATCAAACGCAAGCTGAGCTGAGTGGAAATAAAACGATTTTGGCTGAGCTGTGGGATGAGCATCCAACGACACCTGAGAAGGATATTCGTACGGTATTAGGCGGTTTCTTGTTTAGCGGTGAGGATGTTGAGAAGACGATTCCTTTATTAAGTGGTGGCGAAAAAGCCCGGGTTGCTCTAGCGAAGCTGTCGATGGATCGAGAAAACTTTTTGATTCTAGATGAGCCGACTAACCACCTGGATATTGATAACAAAGAAGTTTTGGAAAATGCCTTGATTGATTATGAGGGTACCTTGCTCTTTGTTTCTCATGACCGTTACTTCATTAATCGGATTGCCACCAAAGTCATTGAGCTGTCGCCAGAAGGCAGCAAGCTTTACTTAGGGGATTACGATTATTATTTGGAGAAGAAACGGGAAGAAGAGGAAATCGCTGAGCTGTTAGCAGAGGAAACTGCTGAAGCTGCACCGCCGCCTAAGAATAAATTCTATCAGGATAAAGAAACTCAAAAAATGATTCGCAGTCTACGGCGAAAGGTTGAAGCAACTGAAGAAGCCTTAGCTGCTTTGGATACTACCATCGCACAGCTGGAACAGGCAATGGTTCAGCCAGATGTCTTGAACGATCATGTTCGCTTGATGGAATTGACCCAGGAATTGGAGCAGCATAAGGCTGACCAAGAGGAGCAAATGGCCGCCTGGGAAGAATTGAGTTTGGAGTTAGAGGAAATGGACGAAGCTACATCTTAAGTCGGATGACACCGGTAGCCTGTTAGGGTTTAATAGGGTTAACGGAGGTGTACCTCGTGAAGAAAAAGAAGAGTGTGCTCCCTGTATTATTGGGGAGCTTTTTAATTATTGCCAGTGCCTGTATTTTTGCCATTCGGGTATTAAGCGAACCAGCGATCACAGTTCCCCCTGCTTTTGCGGATGACGCGAATCGTCATTTAAGCGAACAGGGACAAGATATGACTTTGATGCTGCAAACTGATCCGCAGTGGGCCGCAACTCCTTATGGCAGCGGATCGGATCGAAATGACCTGGCTACCAATGGTTGTGCCATTACCTCGTTGGCAATGGTCTTATCCTATTACCAAAAACGATTCGTGGCCCCTACTGAAATTCTAAGCTGGTCACAGGATCGGTACTATGTGAGTGGACAGGGAACTGCTTGGTCGATTTTTCCAGACTTTGCCACAAATTATCACCTGTCGTATGAAGAGCTAGGTTTGGATGCTGGACGAATTCAAGAACGTTTACAGCAAAATCAACCCGTTGTCCTTTCGGTTAAACCCGGCGAATTTACTGGCGTCGGTCATATTATGGTCATAAAAAAGGATGTCGCCAGTGATCAAATTGTGGTATTTGATCCTAACGACTCACCGGAAAAGCATCACTATCAAAACAGCTATGGGCTTGATTATATTTTGAGTCAAAGTGCGAATGCCTGGGCTTTTGCACCTCTATAAGGAAGTTTTGAACACGGCTCTCAATTTGCACCAGACATACAGATTACATGTACGGCAGCCCGCATTGATTACGACTGTCTTAGATAGTATTTTGAAGGATTGACCTCTCCTGGTCTGTCCTTTTTTTATTGAAACAATCAAGAGCATTTTTTCAACAAAAAAGCTGGTACTATTGCTCCGAGAAAGAGACAGCACCAACTATTCTTAAACATTCCAAATTGAAGTTCTATTCATGGAAATTTTCTTGTATCATTCTCATGATATCTGCTTCCGTCAGTTTTTTAGTGTCATTTTTAAAGCTGTAATAATTAGGCTTTTGATCATAATATACTTCAAGAGACAATTCGGTACCTTCTTTATCTTCAAATAGACCAATCGGAATATTATAGGTATCCATTGCCAGCAGGTGATAAAAAAGATTCGAGCCGCAGCAAGAACAAAACCCTCTTTCCGCCCATTCAGATGATTTGTACTTTGTCACTAAATGTTCATTCTTGATTGTAATGTTCTCTGATGTTCCACCTTCAACAGTCATTAAAGGTCCTGAGCTCCATTTCCGACACATCGAACAATGACACGCACCTACTTCAGAATGAAAGTCTTTCACTTCGATCGATACTTTGCCACATAAACATGTTCCAGTTTTCATGTTGTTCTCCTCTTCTACTTATGCTTTTCAGCTAATAGTTTTAATATATTCCTTCTATAAGTATGCTTATTTTCTTCTCACTGGCACCCAAATTTCCATATCTTCACCTTGTGAATAGACCTCCATATCTGGTCCATTAGAAGACATTTCCCCTGTCATGTAACCAGTGTTCAGCAACTCATATTCTTCTGATTCAGGTCCCCATTTTGTAACAATCTCAAGCTGAGTTGTCCCTGCTGTTTTGCCAGTACAAGGGAAAACAGCCCACGTATTAGCTGGAACTTCGACTTCTTCTAGTCCTTCAGGTGTTTCAGCAGTCGTTGCCGCGGCAATGTAATAATCGAATTTCTTACTATCCTCTGGGTCAACGTTGTAAAAGCTTGCTCCGATCACGCCGAATGGTTCACGATCAATTAAAGGTGCAACTACTTCCTGTTTATTTGCTGAGATAAACTGATTCCAGAAAGCTTCGCAATCCTTCATGCCCTGCTGCTTGTCATTGGTTGAACTCATTTTCACACCTGCTAATTTGAAATTTCCTAATTCTACGATTCTGTATTCCATTGTCATTTCCTCCATTTATGTGTGTTTTATCTTTGCTACACCTATAATTTATCATCCCAAGAAGACTTTTTAGACTAGTTGTCATGTTTGGCTAGGTTTCTCGTCATGCTTACACATAAAATGCTTCATGGATTAGCTTTTATACAACAAGCTAATCCATGAAGCTTAACATTGACAATAATGTTTAGAAATATTTATTCATCCTTTGTTGAAAATAAACTAAAAGAAAGCTTGAAGGAATAGTCATCAATCACTGGATTCAAGTTTCCGTGATATTTTTCAACAATTTGGCGAATTGATTTTAGTCCTAAGCCATGATTGTTTTTGTCTATTTTCCGTGTGAGTAATGATGTAACCTTTCCATCGGTACTGTTCTCACAGGAAACTGTCAATGAATGATTGAAATACATCATTTTTAATTGAATATATTTCCGACTATCGCAAAGCTCACAGGCTTCACGAGCATTATCCAAAATATTCCCAATCAACGAAGACAAGTCTGTATCAGAAAAACCAATGGCTTCTGGACATTTAATGTCAAAATCACAAGTGATTCCAGCCTGCTTGATTTTTTGATAATGCAATCTTAATAGAGCATTTAATCCCGTATGCTGCGTAAATGAGGGCAGTTCATTTGAATCCAGTTGTTGGATCAGTTCGTTGATTTGCTGATTCGCTTTAGCTTCTTTATTTGTTTCTAAGTAACCGGCAACTGAATACAATTGATTCTTCAAATCGTGCTTAATTTTACGAACTTCCTGCTGATGCTTTTCAACTTGCTGATAATATTCTTCCAAAAGCTCGTGGCGTTGTTCTTGTAATTGATACTCTTGATTTTTCTTGGTCAGACTGTCAGACATTTCAAAGGCGATATAAAACAAAAGCAACAGTAAACCAATTGCTCCCATCAAAAAATAGTCTCTGATTAAAAAAGTGTTTGTACCCATTACGCTGATGATCAAGATACCTAATGATGCGGTACAAGTCAGTGCGATCAATAATTGAATGATCGAAAAATTTCTTTGAATCGATATGTCTCTTTTCTTTCGTGAAGACCATAAAGAAAAAACCAATAAAAGATTGATGATCATCGCTACTTTATTCCCTAAACCATTGGTAAAGAAAATATAAAGCTCCTTCTCTGGCAGAATCATTCTTGAGAACATAGCTACAACCGTTTCACTAATAATAGTGAAAACGAGATAAAGTATAGCAACAAGCCCCTTCTGATAGATCTTTCCAATAAAGAAAAACTGCGTACAGAACAAAAAGCACAAAATGCATAAAAAGTTCAAAAAAAAGCGCAATTGTCCAAAATCTGGGTCATTTACAACTATACTCAAATAGTAATAAGGAATCGCCAAAAGATACAACCACAAAAAAAGACTCCTTTTAGGTACTTTTGACTTCACAGGGAAAAAACTAAGAAATAATAAACCTGTACATAAGGTAAGCAATATCGTAACTGGAAAAAAATCCCCTAAAATCTCCACTTCTTCACCTCCCTAACGTGATAGAACAAACTGCTGGAACTGCTCATGGAAAGATCCGTGAAACTTCTTGCTGATGGGTAATTTCTCTCCATCCTTTAGATAGACGGCATTACTTTCCACCGTATTCAGGCTTTCTAGATTGATGATAATGGAATTGTGAATTTGAGCGAATAAGACACCTTTAACCTGTTCCCGGGCATCCTTCAGCGTTCCGTAATATTCATACGTCTCTCCATCAGTCGTATGAAGAAAGATCTTTCTACCTGAACTTTCAATATAGCTGATCTGGGATAAGAAAAATGTATAGATTTTCTTCTGTGATACAAATTGGAAAATGCCTTTGCGCTTTTGCAAATAATTCACTGCAGAGGTTATGATTCCCAAAACCTTTTCTTTATTAACGGACTTAACGATAAATTGAAACGCCAAAACCTCAAAGGCTTCAGACATCAACTCAGCATGGCTAGTCATAAAAATGATTACAGCATCGGGATCGGCTTTCCGAATCTGAGCCGCCGTCGCTAAACCATCTGTTCCTTCCATCTCAATATCCAATAAGTACATATGAAAAAAGTTTGGCTGCTGCTTTAAATAAGCTAACAAAGCATCACCAGAAAAAAATACCTCTGTACTATATTTATTTGTCTCTCCATGAAAGACCTGATCGACTAATTCTTCAATTTGACCGCTCATCAATCGATCATCATCGCATATAGCTATATTCATCTGTCGCTCCTTTTGATAACGTTTACTCTATTATACCTAAAAACTTCCTCCTGCTGGTTTCAAATTGTATCGATTCTTTCAGTTTTAGATACGTTACGTAGACAGCTAGCCAAGTACCCTGCGTGGCACACAAAAAAATCCCTCTCGCTTTTTTTGCGAGAAGGATTTTTTAAAGGGGGAAAAAGATTTGATCTAGGGATGTCTTTACTATAGTCCACAGTCATGAAAATTTATTGATCATTTTCAGAGTTTTTGTGAGATGTTTTTAAAGAAAATTTGAAGATGTGGTCTTCCCTTTTTTATGGTAGAAAGATTCCCTTTTACAAATAGTTCTTCGGTGTTCTCAACATTCTCAAAGCATTCAGGATAACGGCAATGGTACTTCCTTCGTGCAGGATGACACCAATTGTAATATCCATTTTACCTAGAAAGTTCAAGGTTACGAGAAACAGAACGACAAACATGGAGAACAAAATATTTTGCCAAGTGATGCGGTTCATTTTTTTACTCAATTGATGCGCATAGACTAACTTCGACAAATCATTTTTCATTAATACCAAGTCTGCAACATCCATCGCTACATCGGTTCCATCCCCCATCGCTACACCGACATCCGCTGTAACCAATGCTGGCGCATCATTAATACCGTCCCCTAGCATTCCGGTTGAGCCATATTTTTGCTGCTGCTCCTGTACAATGCTGGCTTTGTCTTCAGGCATTACGTTGGCAATCACTTCATCCACCCCGATTTGCTTTCCAACGGCTTCACCGGTCAATTTGGCATCGCCAGTGATCATGGTAGTGTGCAGCCCAGCTTCCTTGAAATAGCTAACGGCATCTTTCGCATATTGATTGGGAACATCCATTAAAGCAATTAAGCCGATTACCTGTTCATCCTTGCCGATAAAGACGACTGTTTTTCCTTGAGAGGATAATTCTTGCTGCTGCTTTCTGTAATCTAACGAAGCATTGATAAAGGATGAGGGTTTACCAATACGGTAATTGCTATTTTGGTAATTGGTTGACAATCCGCGGCCTACTTCGTTTTCGACGGTTACTTCTAACTCCTGACGACTTGGAAATTTATTGATAATCGCTGCAGCCAATGGATGATTGGACTGCTTTTCCATCGCAACAACTAGATTGATTATTTCGTCTTCCTTCAACGTATTTGCGATCACATAATCAGTCACTACTGGTTTGCCATCGGTTAAGGTCCCTGTTTTATCAAAGGAAATGGCTTTAAGCTCTTGTAATTTAGAAAGGTACGCTCCACCCTTAACCAGCACACCTTTTTTTGAAAGATTGGAAATTGTTGCTAAGGTCGTTGGTACGGCACTAGCAGCTAATGCACAGGGTGACACAGAGATCAGGTACACCATGCTGCGGTAAAGACTCATTTGCCAGGTCCAGCCAAATACATAGGGACCTGCTAACAATACTAATGGAAACAGGAGCAAAACGATCGTTACATATTTAGGCTCCAGTCGTTGGATCAAGGTTGCTGTTTTAGTCAAACTTTTTTGTGATTGGTTAACCATTTGTAATATCTTGGCGAAAACTGTCTCCGAGCTGTCCTTGGTTACCTTCATCGTAAAGGTTCCTGAACCATTGATGGTACTGCCATATACTTCGTCACCAACGTTTTTTTCTTTTGGCATACTTTCACCATTAATCGAAGCTTCATCGATGGCAGTTGTTCCGCTAAGAATAATCCCGTCAGTCGGAACCTGTGCGCCGTTTAAAACCTGCAGCGTGTCCCCTACTTTTACTTGATCTACTGGAACGACTTTGGTAGAACCATCGGAATAAAGAACACGTGCTTCAGTTGGATTCAAATTAAGCAGATTAGTAATTTCCCGTTTGCTCTTACCGTCCACATATTCTTCGAGAAAATGAGCACCAGCAAAAATCACAATCAACATTGCTGCTTCTTCAAAATTACCAATCGCAATTGCGCCTGCTGTTGCCAATGCCATTAAGAAATGGACATTCGGCTGGAATTTCTTAGCTGCCGCTGAATTTCGAAACGTGTCCCCAACACCCTCTAAAATAATATGGTAGCCTGCAGTAATTACGGCCACCAGGAAAGCAATGTTAGCAAATTGCTCATTGCTGCCTTCTAAAAGAAATCCTCCGATAAATGCTGCTACCCCAACAAAAAACATAATGATAGTAAATTTCCCACCATGACTGTGGTCATGTTCGTGGTTATGGTCATGATCTGTTTCGTGTTTGCGGTGATTCATTGTTAGTTTCTCCATTTTTTAACACCCCTTCTGACATGCGTTTACATGAACGGTTACTCATATGTTGATTACATTATACATGAATGATTATTCATGTGTCAACTGGTTTTATTTCTTCTTTTTAATTGATCAAAGGAGCTGCTTACTCCTGTGGATTCGATTATTTAGACCTCAGTAGAGATACTAATTTTAAGCTATCTGGCATATATTTTTCAGAACTGAAGCACTGCTAGATTTCACTACTTACCAAACTTTGTTAGCTCAGCACAATGAAAAAGCTGAAGCTATTTCTTACGATGATATGATGAAAAAGTTAGGATTTTAACGATGACCTATAGAAAGAAAGAGAAATATTCTGACTTACTCTTCATCGCAAAACGACCCATTCCACTCTGCTTACAAGGAAAGCGATTATTTTTTACAATTTCAACCATCCATGAGATAATTCTCTAATTAAGCAACAAATACATCGAGATGGAGGGTTTAACATGGAAAAAGCAATTCCAGAACTACCAGCTTCTCTGAAAAATGTTGCAGTGTTCCCTGAAGACAATCGTTATGACAAAGTACGGGCAAATGATTATAAGGTTGGTCATCCAAAAATGGTGATCTTGGCAGAAACGGAAGAACACGTATCTGAAGCAATAAACTTTGCCGCTAGAATGAATCAAGAACAGCAAATAAAGTTTCCCCTTTCGATAAAAAGTGGTGGTCATGGATTGTCCGCAACCTCAGTGAACGACGATGGAATGATTTTAGATCTCTCGCGCCTGAATCAGATTACTATTGTCGATGAAGAAAAGGGATTAGTTAAAATACAGGCAGGGGCTCTCTGGGGAGAGGTAGCTCAACAGCTTAATCCTCACCATTTAGCCATTTCTAGTGGTGACCACGGCGATACTGGTGTGGGCGGATTAGCTGTATCTGGCGGAATGGGCATCCTTTTGCGTTCCTATGGACTCACGATTGATAAAGTTGTTGGTGCCACAATTATTACGGCCGATGGAAAAAAACATTGGGTAGATCACGAAAACGAACCTGAACTTTTTTGGGGTATTCGGGGTGGTGGCGGCCAATTCGGAGTAGTCACCGAATTTTTGTTCCAAGCAGATAAAGCGGTTCCAACAATATCAGGTTTCTCAGTTCCGATCGTCGTGCAAACGGTTGATTACTCGATCAAGCATTTACCAGCGTTCATTGAAGCCTGGCATCAATGGTTTGATTCTTCATCAACAAAACTAACTAGTATTTTACTGCTAAACGCTGGTGATGATGACACCATTGTTGTGCAGGGAAGAAATTTTTGGTATGGAGATGACTCCGCACAATCCAGAGAGGTCTTCGAAAAAGCCAATAATCTAGGTAAAGTGCTGAAAGAAAATCAGCAATCTATGGAATACTCAGATTTTGTCAAGGCTCAGCATACCCCACTCGAAGGGAAAAATACTGCCTATGGAAAAAATGTTTTAGTTGCGCACATCTCGGAAACTATTGCTAAGGAAATTCAGTATTTACTTGATAAACCATTTGGTTATGGCGTAGAGCTTCGTTCTCTTGGTGGTGCTGTTAATCAACCCACCTCCTCTTTTAACGCCTGGCCTTATCGTCAAGAAGAGGTTATGATTGCTTACTGGGTAAATAAGGACTATGTAGAAGAAGCCAATAGACTATTCCAACCTTTCCTTGAATATGGCGATGGCGTATACGGTGCTTATTCTAGTGATGCAAGCACAATAGAAACCAGTCACGTTTGGAATAGTGAAGCTGCTGATCGGTTAAGAGCTCTGAACAGAAGATATGATCCTGAGCAATTGTTTACTCAGAATCGGAGACTATAAAATCCAATTTAATTATCGTACACGGACCTAAGGAAAATCCTTGGGTTCTTTTTCCTATATGTAAAAGACCTAGCAGCTGCTAAGTCTAATTTTATTCTCTATTTGTTTTTGATAAATATTTTGAATATTATTGTTTCGGTGAGTACTTCCTCACGTCTAAAGTCACAAGTACAAGCACCCTGTTCGCATTCTACAAACAGTACGTCCTTTTAGCTGAAACTTTCCGTTGTTTCTTGAAAAATGTATTGCGCGATAGCCTTTGACGCACCATTTTGATTATTCGCAGCCGTTACGATAGTTGCACTGCGTTTAACTTCCTGCGGCGCATTTCCCATTGCCACACCCAAACCAGCTAATGTCAGCATTGGCATGTCGTTATAGTTGTCGCCGATCGCCATGGTATTGTCTAAAGAAATGTTGAAATATTCAGCTATCTCGATCAATGCTCGTTCCTTTGAAACTGCTTGATGAGTGACCTCTAGATAATTTTCTTTTGATAAGTAAAAGGCACTATTTTTTAAACCTAGCCCTTGGCAAAATTGCTGCAACTGTTGAACTTCAGTTGTTTCTCCCATTAATAAAAACTTGTGTACTGGTGTCTTCTTGTCACGAACCAACGAACTAAAATTTTCTAAAATCGGCTCCTCATTAGTGATTGCTGCTTCACTTTCCGACCATTTATCTAATTTCTCGACATACCAGTTCTGATTAGAATACAGGTTAATTGATATTTGTGGAAAATGCTGCTGGATTGCTTCTAGCAATACTTCCACTTCATTTTTGTCTAAGCTATGACTAAAGATGGGAACATAGCCTTTTTCGGGATCATTTTTCAGCACTAAAGCTCCATTATAGCTGGCAATTGGATCTCGGGTTATTCCTACTTGCTCTGCCAAAGGAATGATTCCTTTGGGTGATCGCGCAGACGCCAGTACAAAGGGAGTTTCTCTGTTTTTCAATCCCTTAATCTGACTACTTAATTCACTATCTAGTTGATGAGTATCATCCAGAATGGTTCCGTCAATATCGCTGATTACTAACTTTATTTCCTTGTAGCTCATCGTACTTTCCTCCTACCCTAGATAATTATTTCCACTTCATTTTTAAATGCTGCTAACTGGTTCTCGTCGGGCATTTTGTCAGTAACAAAATAGTCAAAATCTGTAATTTTACCAATGGCATAAGTAGAGATTTTTCTAAACTTTGCCCGCTCAGCCAAAAGGACTTTTTTTTCAGCAATATGCATTATTTGTCGTTTTACCAAAGCATCCTCTTCATTTTCAAAACGAACGTAGCCATCCTTCAAACCTGCTGCTCCCAAAAATACTGCATCAAAATGGACATCAGCTAAGGCTTCCGTTTCAGCTAAAGAATAGAAGAAGCGATTCTTTGGGAAAAATTTTCCACCTAAAAGATAATAGGTTACCTTAGATTTACTGCTTAAACTGTTTGCAACATCTAACGAATGGGTATAAATCGTTGTTTCTTTCTCAATGAGTTGGGCCAGCATCAAAGTAATACTGGATACGTCTAAAAAATACGTCCCCCCTGTTTGGATCAGTGCTGCAGCTTTTTGAGCAATTTCCCTCTTCTCAAGTTCTGATTCCTTCAGTCTGGTACTTAACGAAAGCACCTCATTCTCTTCAGCGATCGCAATAATACCGCCATGGGTCCGCAATGCCTTCCCTTCACTTGCCAAAATACTAAAATCTCTGCGAATGGTATCTCTTGATACGTCAAAATAATCCATCATTTCCTTAGCAGATAAAGCTTCCTTTGCTTTTAACAGCTGTTGGAGTTCACGTAATCGCTCTTCCTGATACATAGCCTTCACCTCTCTTATAGCTTACCACACCTTAAGCATTTACGCTATTTTATATGTATTTATAAGTAATTATGTGTATTTAATGCTTGTAACCATTAAAAAACCAGATAAGTTTTTACCCTCATCTGGTTTCCTGTTTTATTCTAAAGTCACACTTTGGCGATTATATCCAACCAAACTTCTTGCAGGCATTAAAAATCCCATCGTCTACATTCGCCTCGGTTACATAATCAGCCTTTGCTTTTAACTCCTCCGTGGCGTTACCCATCGCAATATTGGTCCACTGCGGATGAAACATTACTAAGTCATTCGTATCATCGCCAAACACGACCACATCCGCTAAATCACCGTTTAACTTCTCCATCATATCGACAATACCCGCATATTTATCGTCATACTGAAACATCAGGTATTCTGGAACAAAGCGCAAATTACCTAACGTATCCTTCAAGGTCAGCTTCTCTTCCTCTTCTTTGGAAATCGAAAGATAAATTTTATAAATCGTATCTAAGCTGCTGAAATCCAGTTCCGGGTCTATCACATATTCAGTCGGCTCCTGGCGCTCGCCAACCTGCTCTACAAACCGATTGTCCTTTGCCCATACCTTAATTGAATCATCCAGCATAACCAATACGCCATAGCCTAACTCATCTGCCTGATTAATAATTGCCCGAGCTTTTTCTGTATCCAATGGTCGATTGTGCAGCAGCTCGTTATTGTAAACTAACGCCCCTCCTCCAGCACACACCATGTTCTTTAAGCCAATTTCTTCCATAAATGAAATGGCTTTGTAATGAGCACGGCCCGTTGCTATTGCGACAAAATGCCCGTTTTCTTGCAGCTGCATCAATGCTTCCACAGCACTAGGAACTGCCTGATGAGTCTTGCGGTCAGTTAATGTTCCATCAATATCGAAAAAAAAGTATTTCTTAGCCAAAAAAATTCCTCCCTCTGCGCCAATTAGTTACCAGTATCGTATCCCCGCCATTATAGCATGAAAAAGCTGCCTGCTTAGACTGCTTTTAGTAGAAAAGATGGGGGCGAAATCTTTTTTGCTAATTTTTCCTATTTTAGCCCTTGCCCTAAAGCTAGGTTTAGGAGCTATTCTGAGAATTCTGTGGCTGGGGAGAAATGGCTCTAAATGCCGCAGCTGTTGATCCGTGAACTAAAGCAACTATCACTTCAACTATGTACGATATGACTCGTGTGAATGCTCAGGGATACCTTGATGCAATGGGATGAAGCCGCTCGTTATGAGGCCCGTAAAACCTTGAATACTCAGCAAATTGAAAATTTTAAAAATGGAGATATGCTAAAGCTGGCGCTAATGGTGCTAAAGAAAAGGCACTAATGATTAATAAAGTGGTCTTGCCAAATCCACGCAAGGAACTAGTCGAAAGTCTGATTCAATAACTAATGAAAAATAGAAAGAGAGCTGTTTTGTCTTATTAAAGACTTAGCAGCTTTTTTTCACAGATTCTATATTTGTTTTAGCGTCTAAAGAAATTGGTTTGGAGCTTCGCTTATTAAAATAGAGTTTATCGATATGGCAAAATAATCAGGTGCTGATCCATTATTGATGCTCACAATCTATCTCAACTGTTAGTCTCTGATATTTCATTATCTGACTTTCAGGTTGCCTAGTTAATTGAAATCCTCCTGAAATAAAAGTTCGTTACGTCAAAACAAAATACGAACGAAATACATAATTGAAATATATTTAAAACGGTTTTTGCACTCACCATGTGTTAAATCCGAACTTTACCTAGATTATTTTAGCTAAAAACCGAAAAATCATCGACAGTAAAAATATTGGGTGTTATTATTTGTGAAGATACGTGATATTTTAGAGAAGGCGGGAAAAATATGAAGGAATTGTACGATGGCAAAACAAAGACAGTTTTACTTGATGAGGAAAACAAAGAAGTTCACTTACTGTTTAAGGATAGTGCAACTGGCGAGGATGGCGTCTTTGATCCAGGCTCTAACACGGTTGGCGGCAGTGTTGCTGGTAAAGGGAAAATTGGCTTAGCTATTTCCCAATACTTTTTTGAATTAATGGAAAAAAATGGGATTCCGACTCATTACCTTGGTGCAGATATTGAAAAAGGTTTAATGAAGGTTCGTCAGTTAACTGTACCGAATTTAGAATTTGTTTTACGCTATTTCACAGCTGGAAGTATGTGTCGCCGTTTCACCTTGCCAGAAGGCTTACCTTTCGATCCTCCTTATTTAGAGGTTACATTAAAAGATGACGATCAAGGAGATCCCCTGATTACAGATCGTTTGTGCCAAATGAAAGGCATTTTAAAACCTGGCCAATTCGATGAAGGTCTCGATATTTTGACAAAAGTTGGTGCAGTTCTTCGAAATACTTTAGCCGACATGAACTTGACATTGATTGATTTCAAAATTGAAATTGGTTACGATGATCAAGGGAAAATGTATGTCGTTGATGAAATTACCCCTGATATTTGGCGTGTTAAAGATGAGAATGGCAACATTCCTAACCAAATTGACTGTGCAAAATTGATTTTAGATAAAATTCAATAACCACTTAGAAGGGCCTGTGACAAAAAATCACAGGCCCTTAAACATGCATAAACAGTATGGATAAAGCATTACCGCTCACTAGTTGGCATTCTATAGTTTAATTGGTTGTGGCTTACTTCAATAACTACTATTGCCACTACTTTCGGTACATCTTAAATTCCAAATACAAATCATTATAAATCTGCAAGTATTCTGGTCCTAAGTCTTTATAGACCTCTAGGTGGCTGATGGTTTCATCATCAGGATAGAATTGCTTGTCTTCAGAAATTTCTTTAGGCAGCATAGCCATTGCTACTTTATTGGGTGTGGAGTAACCAATATATTCCGCATTGATTTTAGCATTTTCAGGACGCAGCATGAAGTTAATGAAATCATAAGCTCCCTGTTGATTCTTCGATGTCTTAGGAATGACAATATTATCAAACCATAAATTCGAGCCTTCAGGGGGAATTACATAGTGCAGGTGCTCATTTTGCCCCATCATATCTGCTGCTTCACCAGAAAAGGTTACCGCAACAGCACTTTCTTCGTTAGCCATATACATTTTGATTTCATCGGCAACAATTGCCTTCACATTGGGAGTCAATTCGTTTAGCTTATTAGTTGCCTGCCGTAATTGCTCCATATTTTTACTGTTAATTGAATGACCAAAGGTAGTCAAAGACAACCCCATTACTTCCCGCGCTCCATCAATTAACATGATATTGTTTTGCAGCTCAGGTCGCCACAAATCTTCCCAATGCTTGATTTTGTCCCCATCAATAAACTTATCATTATAAACAATCCCCAAGGTTCCCCAGAAATAAGGAATCGAATATTGATTGTTCTTGTCAAAATCCAAATCCAAAAAGCGCGGATCAATATTTTCTAATCCTTTGATTTTGCTATGGTCTAATGGTAGTAAAAGATTTTCTTTTTTCATCTTTTGAATCATGTATTCACTAGGAATCGTGATGTCATAAGAGGTTCCGCCCTGCTTAATCTTGGCTTCCATTGCTTCATTGGAGTCAAAGGTTTCATAATTTACTTTGTAGCCATATTCCTTCTCAAACTGTTTGATCAAATCGGGATCAATATAATCGCCCCAATTGTAAATATTCAGCACATTGGAACTGGCATTGCTGGCTTGATTTAAACGAAAATCGAAAAAGGTCAGCAGCAAAATGATGGCAATAACGCCAATGAAAAGTGATTGCAGCTTTCTCATTTTAAGACTGCCACCTCCTCAAATTCTCGTTTACGTTTTTTGGCCTTTTTAGTATTGTCACGGCTGATAAAGTAGTAACCGATCACCAAAATTAACGAGAAGATAAAGACTAAGGTCGATAGCGCATTAATTTCTAGACTAATGCCTTGTCGTGCTCTTGAATAAATTTCAACAGATAAAGTAGAAAATCCATTCCCAGTAACGAAAAAGGTAACCGCAAAGTCATCCAGTGAATAAGTAAAGGCCATAAAGTAACCAGCAATAATCCCTGGTGTCAAAAAAGGCAGCACGATATTACTCAATACCTGAAGATTATTTGCACCTAAGTCACGAGCCGCATCAATCATCGAATCGTTCATCTCCTGCAGCTTAGGCAGGACCATCAACACAACAATCGGAATACTAAAAGCTACGTGAGACAGCAGCACACTAACAAATCCTAATTGGAAACTGCGCAGATAACCGCCTAGCATTGTAAATAAAATCAAAAAGCTGGCACCAATAATAACATCTGGCGAAACCATCAGAATATTATTTAAACCTAATAATGCATTGCGGGAACCCCGCTTACGCGTATAGTAAATCGACATTGCGCCAAAGGTTCCAATCGCCGTGGCAATCAGCGCTGAGAGAAAGGCTAAAACAAAAGTTTGCAGCACAATACTAATCAAACGGGTATCAGAAAACAAGGTTTCGTAATGCTCCCAAGTAAATCCCGTAAAGCTGGTCATCGTTCCACCCGCATTAAAAGAATAGAAAATCAAATAGAAAATCGGCACGTATAGCAGAACAAACACGAGAATCAAATAAAGATTCGACCATGAAAAGCGTCTTTTTTTCATTAAACCCGCCCTCCTTTTCTACGCTCGCCAGTTAGCATCATGACAATAAACATGGCGAAAATCAGGATAACCCCAATTGTCGAACCCATGCCCCAGTTTTGAGTAACCAGAAAATGCTCCTCGATAGCGGTCCCTAACGTAATTACCCGGTTTCCACCTATTAAACGAGTTAGCATGAATAGAGAAAGTGACGGAATAAAAACCGCTTGTACACCACTTTTTACTCCATTCATCGACAACGGTAAAATAACCCGACGAAACGTATCGAAGCTGTTGGCTCCTAGGTCACGACTAGCACTAATTAATGAAGGGTTGATTTCCTCTAGCGCATTAAAAATCGGCATAATCATAAAAGGCAGCTCAATATAAGCAGCCACAAACATAAAGCTGAAATCCGTAAACAGCAGCTGCTTTGGTCCAATACCAATAAAGGAGAGAAACTCATTGATTGATCCATTAGTGCTGAAAATACCAATAAATGCATAGGCCTTCAGCAGCAAATTAATCCATGTCGGCAAAACCACCAGCAACAATAATAACTGCCGATGCTTCAGCTTCGAAAGAAAATAAGCAGTTGGGTAGCTGATAAGCAAGGTCATTAAAGTAATTAAAAAGGCAAATAAAACAGAATTCAAAGTCATACCTAGATAGGTCTTTGAAGTTAAATACGTATGATAGTTGTTCAAGGTAAAGTTGCCGTTCATATCAAAAAAGGATTGATAGATGATTAAAATCACCGGCGCAATTACAAAGAACAGCAGCCAAAAATAGTACGGGATCGAATAAATTCGTCGCATACTTCTCATCACAAATCCCCCCTACTCTTCGTAGCTTTCTAAACGAGCATCAAATTCTTCTTCAGTCTCGTTGAAACGCATGACATGAATATCCTCAGGTTCAAAGGCTAAACCAACCTTAGTACCTTCTTTGGCCTTACGAGTTGAATGCACCATCCATTCGTTGCCATCCTGGTCAATACCGACAATTTCGTAGTGAACACCGCGGAACAACTGGGTATTAACTGTAACTACCAGTTTACCTTTTTCTGGTGAAGTGATCGTCAAATCTTCTGGACGCAACACCACCTCCACAGGTTCATTTGGACGCATCCCACTATCGACACACTCAAATTCCTTACCAACAAATTTTACCAAGTTGTCTTCGATCATTTCACCTGAGACAATATTGCTTTCACCTACGAAATCAGCAACAAAGTGATTGATAGGCTCATCATAGATATCCACCGGCGTCCCACTTTGAACAATTTCACCCTTGTTCATAACAAAGATTTCATCACTCATAGCCAAAGCTTCTTCCTGATCATGGGTAACGAAAATAAAGGTAATGCCTAGTCGTTTTTGCAGCTCCCGCAATTCATATTGCATATCCGTACGCAGCTTTAAATCTAGGGCAGACAAAGGCTCATCTAGTAAAAGAATTTTCGGTTCGTTGACAATTGCTCGGGCAATCGCCACTCGTTGACGCTGACCACCAGACATTTCTGTGATCTCTCGATTTTCATAGCCTGGCAGCTGTACAACACGCAATGCATCCTTCACCTTTTTTTCGATTTCGCTCTTTGGCAGCTTTTTGATTTTCAAGCCAAAAGCGACATTATCAAAAACATTCATATGAGGAAACAATGCGTAATCTTGAAACACAGTATTTACTTGACGTTTATTAGCTGGGACATCATTCATTCGTTTGCCTTCTAAATAAATGTCGCCTGCACTTGCATCTGTGAACCCAGCAATAATCCGCAAAATGGTGGTTTTCCCACAGCCAGACGGCCCTAATAAAGTGTAGAAACGTCCTTCTTCTATATCAAAACTAACATTTTTTAATACTGGTTCATCATCGTACTCTTTTATGACATTGTTAAAAGAAATAATTGTGTTTGCCATGATTCGCTCCTTCACATCGACGAACGATTCTTATTTCAGAAGACTGTTCGTTCTTTATTTTATAAGTAAGACTCTGTCGCCACGACTAACACCTTGGCTGGCTTACTGCCGTGGTTCTGCAGCCGATGAGGTTTACTGGCCTCATAGTAAATACTTTCCCCAGCGCGCGCGACAAAATAGTCATCTCCAAACTGCAGTCCGAGGGTTCCTTCTAGAACGTAAATGAAGGTTTCTGACAAGGAAGGAGAAAATTGTTTGTATTGTCCCTTTTTCTCTAATGTTAGCAGGATAGGTTCCATTTCTTTTTCATTGGACTCCGGGATCAGCCATTTGATGTGATACCCGTTGGTTTCGTCACTGTATGAAGTGGTATCCTCTTCTTTATAAAGGATTTTTTGCTCACCGGTTTTTTGACTAAAAAATTGCTCCGGTGTTACGCCTAAAACTTCTAAAATATCGAAAAAGGTTTCCATTGAGGGCGAGCTTAAGTCTCGCTCCAGCTGGGAAATATACCCCTTGGACAAATCTGTCCGTTCCCCCAGCTCTTCTTGCGTTAGATTTTTTTGAATGCGTAAATTTTTCAGCTTCTCGCCAATTTCCATTAAGCCTCGCCCCCTTGTTTGGTAAAAGTAAACTTCCTGTTTAATAGCACCATTATAGTATACGAACTTTTTGATAAATTGCAAGATAAGCGCACGGTTTTCTTAGCATTCTTTAACCTGAAAAATTTGTCGAAAATAGATCACAGAAAGTTGCTTTTTCCGTGGTTTCCGCTAAGATGGAAGTAACAAACTTTTCTTATGTAAAGGAGTAAGCATATGACCACTTATCGACGTTTACGAGTAATAAATGAAGAAACTGTTACGACTGAAATTGAGCAGTTCGACACTCCTGAATTACAAGCTGGCGAGGTACTAATTGCTGTCAGTTATTCAGGTATGAATTACAAAGATGCTCTTGCTACACAGCCAAACACTGGAGTATTAAGAAGTTATCCCTTAACTCCTGGAATCGACATGGCGGGAACTATTGCAGCAACTAACGATGCACGTTTCGCCGTTGGTGAGACTGTTTTAGCAACCAGTTATGGAATTGGTGTCAGTCAAAATGGTGGATTGAGTGAAGTACAAGCCGTTCCTGGTGATTGGGTGGTTAAGCTGCCAAAAGGAATGAATGAAAAACAAGCTATGACCTATGGAACTGCTGGGTTTACTGCAGCTTTAGCAGTTGATGCCTTGGTTAAGCATGGCTTAACTGCCGATAGCCGCGTTTTAGTGACTGGTGCAACCGGTGGTGTAGGGGGCTTCGCATTGCAATTTTTGCAAAAAATTGGCTGTAAAGAAATTATCGCGTTGTCTAGAAAAGCCGAGCAGCAAGAATACTTGGCTCAGTTAGGTGCTACTAAGGTGGTCACACCTGATGAATTCTTCCCTGAAAAAAATAAACCATTGAATAAGCAAGTGATTGATTTTGTAGTGGATACAGTTGGCGGCGAGCAATTAGGCAAATTAATCCCTTTTATCAGCTATGGCGGCAGCATGGCGCTGTGCGGAAATGCTGGTGGGATTAAGCTGAACATGACCGTCCTGCCATTTATTTTACGAGGTGTTAACCTGCTAGGGATCGATTCAGTAGAAACACCGATGGAAAAACGAGCCGCGATCTGGCACAAAATGGCCAACGAATGGTTAGTGACTGACGGAATTCAAGTACAAGAAATCTCCTTGGAACAAGTTCCAGAAACTGCTGAAGCAATTCTAGCTGGGAAACATGTTGGTCGTACCTTGGTTCGTCCTGGGGGATTAAAATCATGAGAATTTTAATCACTGCTGGTGGAACTACCGAGAAAATTGATGACGTCCGGGCCATTACAAACCATTCTAGTGGTCGCTTAGGCAAAGCCATCGCTGAAGCTTTTTTATCAGAGGATGCTACAATTGACTACATTACAATCAAACCGGCCGTAAAGCCTGATGATTCGCGGATTTCTTTGCACTTGATAGAATCTACTGCTGGTTTAGCCGCTAAATTGAAAGAATTGATGACAGCTAATAAGTATACTGCCGTCATTCACAGTATGGCTGTTAGTGATTTCACGCCCGAGAGCTCTATCACTTTGGAAGATCTGCAGCAAACCGTTTCCACAAATCCTGTTGATTTAGCTGCCGCATTAAAAGCGAAAGATCAAGAACGTACAGAGAAAAAGATTTCTTCTGATACTGACCATTTAGTAATTATTTTGAAAAAGAATCCTAAGGTCATTCAACAAATTAAAGAGCTCCAACCGGAAACGACTTTAGTTGGCTTTAAACTGTTAGTGGATGTCCCTATGATTCAGCTGTTGGACGTAGCAAAAAAGAGCTTAGAGAAAAATCAGGCTGATTTTATTTTAGCCAATGATTTGACTGAAATTAGTGGCGAGACGCATCATGGTTATTTAATTAATCGACAACATAAAGTAAAAGAGGCTCATACCAAATCGGAAATTGCTCAACTAATTAAAGAAGCTGTTTTAGAAAGGAAAAATGCCTAATGAAAACTATCTTATTAGGAGTCAGCGGCAGTATCTCCGCCTACAAAGCAGCTGACCTAACCAACCAACTGACAAAGCTGGGGTATCAAGTCGATGTTGTTATGACGAAAAGCAGTCAGGAATTCATTACACCATTAGCGATCCAATCGTTGTCTCATCGTTTGGTGCATACAGATGTAATGGACGAACCTGAGCCTGCCAAAATCAACCACATTGAATTAGCAAAACGGGCTGATTTATTCTTAGTCGCTCCAGCTTCTGCGAATATCATTGGCAAAATGGCCAACGGTATTGCTGATGATCTTTTATCTACCGTAGCTTTAGCTTTGCTGCCAGAAACAAAGAAACTGATTGCTCCGGCAATGAATACCTATATGTATCAAAATCCAATCGTTCAAAGAAATTTAGCTACCTTGCAAGAAGTCGGCTATGAAGAAATTCAACCGCGGGAAGCATTACTAGCCTGTGGTGACTACGGTCGTGGTGCTTTAGCGAATGTTTCAGAAATCGTTGAACGAACGATGAACTTATTGAAGGAGTAACACTGTGAAAAACACAAATATCAAAAGCTTTACGTTAACCGCTATGTTTTTAGCGATTATGATTATTTTGGCGATTACCCCGTTAGGTTTCATACCTATCGGGCCGATCAATGCCACGACTATGCACATTCCAGTTATTATTGCGTCAATTATTTTAGGACCCAAAATTGGAGCAGGACTTGGTGGAATTTTCGGTATTCTCAGCCTCGTGCGTTCAACGATAATTATTACGCCAATGTCCTTTGTTTTCTCGCCCTTTATTGCCAATCCGTTGACCGGGCAAGGCGACTGGCGAGCACTTATTGTAGCAATTATTCCGCGAATCTTGATTGGCGTCGTTCCTTATTTTGTCTACATTGGAATTAATCGTCTACTAAAAACGAAAGCACGTCCAGTAAGTCTGTTTATTGCTGGCTTAGCTGGTTCAATGACCAATACAATTTTGGTAATGAACTTAATTTTCATCTTTTTCAGAGACAGCTATGCCAACGTTTTACAAGTGGCAGCAAACGCGGTTTATGGAGTAATTTTAGGCATTATTTTCGGCAGCGGATTAGTCGAAGCAATTGTAGCTGGAATCGCTACAGCAGGGGTTTGTGCAGTTTTATTGAAGTTGATGAAACGATAATTGCCTAAAGAATTTAACAAAGAATGAAAAACGAGTTTGTAACAGTCGACTTATTTTTTAGGGGGAATGACGTAAACACGTCATTCCCCCATTTTCGCTTATTCTTCTGGAAGAACATCTTCCTTTGCTGCTTGAATAAGTTTTTTAGACATAAAATAAGTATACGCAACTGCCAATAATGCTGTAAACAGTAAAATGAATCCTTGATTGCTTTGGAAAAAATCTGCCCCAAAGACTAACAAAACAATACTCGGAATGACGAAAATCGGAATATTGATTTTTAAATTGCTGATAATCGTTGGCACAATTAACGCACCAAACAAGGCTGGCAGTAAATTAGCAAAGGCTGGATTAATCACCGGATTGTTATAAATTGGTTCAATGATCGGTGCTAAAAACAGCATACCTGCCAAAGCAATCGTCGTTGTCACAAGGGTACACGTGGAAGCCGCAAAAATAGAAACTAAGTCACCTTTTTCGGTCCCAGCCTCTACTCCAAGCAAATCCATCGCGTTTTTGGAAGCTGGTACCTTCATATTAGATAAATCTCCTGTGACACAAGAGGTATAAAGAGCCCCTGCTCCAATAATAGGTGCATAAGATAAATTTTCACTAACTCCTGCCACCGTAAAAGTTGCCAGCAGCGGTAAAGCATTTTGAAATACTAAAGCATAATCAATATGAGCATTGTAAATACCAGATAGAATGATCGGTAATGAGATAAATGATAATAAACAGATAAACACTGTTAAGCGGCCAACTAAATGGATACGATTATTAAAACTAGCTTTATTCATACATGATTCCCTCCTACCTTTTTAGAATAATGGATTGATGAGACAAGCAAAAATCATGCCCGCCAATAAACTGATGGTGAACGCATGCTCCTTCATTTTTGGATGTGTTTTAGCAATATGATTGACTAAAACAGCTACTCCTCCAGCTACCAAAAAGGTCAAAATCGCCACCGGATTGCCGATATTGGTTAAAGTCGGTGCCGATAAAGTCCCATACAAAGCCACAAAAACAGCGCTGGTGATTACTGGAATCAAAACCGCATTGCGCTCCATCAATTTACGAACACCTTTTTCATAGCTCTTCAAGAAGATTAGATTGAAAATATTGCCGCCTAAAATCCCTAAAGTCAAAATCAGTAAAATCGATAAAAAGACCCCGACTGGGAAGTCTGTGTTATAGATATTCGCATAATCAAAAGATTCTGCTGCCATGTTGGCAACCATTGTTTCGTAGGTCACTGAGCCTACTACACTCAGGCGCATCCAAGGAAAATACTTGCCTAAGGCCGGAACTAAAATTAAATAGCTAGCTAAAATTGGCACTGAAGGAATGATAGAAAACAGTGCAGTACTCTTGATTACTTTTTTTACATCTCCGTTGGTCATCCCAATTTGCAGTGCACGCTTGCGAGCCATCAGACTCATTATAATCGGCTGCGCAATAACGATAATAACAATTAATGCGCATATTATCAGCATTGGCAATCCGTTTGCTACTTTTAAGAATTCCATTTTACTCCTCCTACTAGTTGTTTTTAGCCAGCCAATCCATCGCCATAATGGTATAGACAGCGGCTCCTTTGCTTAAGACAGCCTCATCAAAAATTACTTTAGGGTGATGCACAAAATAAGGATAGTCATCCGAATGCCCTGAAGTTAACAGCAGCATACTTGATGGGACTTCCTGTGTCACATAAGAAAAATCCTCAGAACCGCCTAGCTTGTGCATTCCTGCATCTTTCGGTGAAGTAACCTCATCAGGAAAGGCCGCAGATAAACTGGCACGAATCGTCTCAGTCACCTTATGATCCACCTCTACAGTCGGACAGCCTTCGATCATCTGTACATCGACAGATGCTCCAAAAGTTTGAGCTACACCTTCAGCAATCTCTGGAATACGTTTGAAAATAAACTGACGGACGGTTTGATCAAAGGTCCGAATAGAGCCACGCATATAGGCAGTGTCAGGAATCGCATTATCTACTACTCCACCTTTCATAATTGTGGTAGAGATAACCGCGCTGTCATACATTGAAATTTCGCGAGCCTCTAACGCATGCAAAGCAAGATGGATATGACTCATTACCGTCAGCGGATTAATTGACAGTTCTGGTGTTGCGGCATGACCGCCCTTGCCTTGAATATTTATCTCAAACCAATCTGAAGTAGAGGCGAAAGGCCCAGCTTCAGGTACTAATACCGTTCCACTTTTAACCGGCAATCCCGGAAAAACATGCAGCATGGCTGCCGCATCAACCTTAGGGTTCTTGAGAACACCGTCCTTTACCATAGCCTTAGCCCCTTTTAGCAATTCCTCCCCAGGTTGAAACATCAGCTTAACTGTTCCCTTCAACTCAGCTTCGTGCTGCTTTAACAGCTTTGCTGCACCATAGAGCATCGTCGTGTGAAAATCATGGCCGCAGGCGTGCATATTGTCATTCACTGACGAAAATGGCTCGCCTGATTCTTCCTTAATTGGTAACGCATCCATGTCGCCGCGGATTAGAAAGCATGGCTCCCCTTGACCAATTGTAACTACTAAACCTGATTGTCCCATTATTTGCGGTTCTAGTCCTAATTTTTCCAATTCTTCTCGTATAAATGCAAGAGTCTTAGGCAAATCCATACCAACTTCCGGTTGACGATGAAGGGTTCTTCGCATCTCTACTAATTCCGCCTGTAAATTAGTCGCTTCACATACTATTCTTTTCATTTGTTAACCTCCTTAATCATTTTATAATGTATCACAATAAAATATCATATGTCAAATTACCTTACATCAACCTCTTCTCAACAAATAGCTGCTTGATATTTTATTCAAATAATTTATTATTTTTAAATAAAATTATTCATTCGTTTCGTCTTCCATTCGATTATCCAATGTTATCGAAAAAACATCAACGTTCCTAATCTTGAACTACTTAAAGAAAAATATATCCCCTTATTTCTAGACAAAAAAAAAGTAACGTAAACTATCGTTACGTTACTTTTTGGAAAATCTCATCTTATTTTAATTTTGGATCTTCTCCAATAATCCGTACTTCTGTTTCTAAAGTCACATCAAATTTCTCTTTAATCACTTGTTGAATATGAGCAATCAACTCGATATAATCGGTGGCTGTCGCCTGATCAATATTCACAATAAAACCGGCATGCTTCATCGAGATTTGTGCACCGCCCCATTTCAATCCCTGCAGGCCCGCGTCTTGAATTAATTTGCCAGTAAAATGCCCCACTGGACGTTTGAATACACTGCCGCAGGATGGATATTCTAACGGCTGCTTTAATTGGCGAAGCTCTGTCAATTCAGTCATACGTTTTTGGATCATATCATGATCTCCCTGCGTCAGCTTAAACTGTGCACTTAAAACAATAGCAGGTTGATCTTGGATTGCTGAATGACGGTAGCTGAAGTTCATTTGTTCCGATCCCCAAGTTTCAAAGGTTCCATCGGCTAACAACACATCCACAGATTCAAAGACATCCTGCAGCTGTCCATCATAAGCCCCCGCATTCATGAAGACTGCTCCACCAATACTTCCGGGAATCCCACAAGCAAATTCAAAGCCAGTTAGAGAATGCTCTAGAGCCACATAAGTTGTATCGATCAGCTTAGCTCCTGCTTCTGCAGTAATCGTCTCTTTCTCGACAGTGACCTTAGTCATATCGGTAAGCATGATAACTACACCACGGATTCCGCCATCCTTCACAATTAAATTGCTGGCATTGCCTAAAACCAGCCAGGGAATGTCATTCTCGCGACAGTAGTCTACTAATTGCTTTACCTCTACTTTGTTTTTAGGAAATGCCAAGACATCTGCAGGGCCACCTGTTTTAGTATACGTATAGTCCATTAAAGGTTTATTCAATAAAACATTGATTGTCGGCATTGCCTCTATTAATTTCTCTCTATCCACATTATATGTTCCTTTCTTGTGACATCCTTGCTATTTTAGCATGTGGGTAGCAATCTTACCAGTCCCTTATAATTCATGGCGAATATGCTGATTAATCATTTCTTGACACAAGCGGTGGCTTAGCAAAACATGCTGCTGTTTCAAATCCGGAGCTTCCTCACCGTTTAACGCTGACAGGAAGGCCATTACCATTTGTTCAAAGCCGCGCTTTTCCAAAGTGCTTGTCCAATCTCCAAAGCGCTGTATAGTCTCGATGGTATTTTCTTTACTCGATAGATCTGTTAATTGATCTAAAATCAACGTTTTCTCTGGACTGGTCACTTGATAACGCTCAGTCTTTGCTCCGCTTCTTAAATCCATAGTTAGATATGCTTCAGTAGTGGCATTCGTCATCAGCATTCGTGCGTAGGTCATTTTGCCTGCTTCTTCGTAAATTTTAGTGTGAACTTCTCCCACATCTCCATCTAATAAATAAACACCTGTATCAACTAAATGAATAAATAAATCGTAAATCCCATAAGCTGTCTCTAAAGGATGATCCACCTCATTTTTCTCCAACCGGATCGTTCTTTTTTGCGGTAAATTGTATAAATGATTCACCATCGGGGCAAACCGGCGATTAAAGCCTACCATGAAAAGCAAACCTTTTTCTTCCGCTAAAGCTTTCAATTGTTTCACTTCTTCGTAGTTTTCACTAACTGGTTTATCGATAAAAACGGCTACATTTTCTGCCAAACATTGCTTAGCTAAAGAATAGTGAGCGCTTGTAGCCGCGTGAATAAAGCACGCGTCGATTTTTTTTGCTAATAATTCATCTATATTCTCGACCGTTTCCTGAAAGCGATATTTTTGTGAAACTTTTTCCCGTACCGCTGCCTGTCTTGTGGAAAAGATGAATGTTGCTTGATCACTCAATTTAGCATAAGTAGGAAGATAAGCCTTTTGGGCAATGCCTCCTAATCCAATCACACCAATTCTCATGTTAGTGCCTCCTCATGTATTTTTCGTGCATCTTTATTTTACCATTGAAGACAGGTTTCACAACCATTGCCTCTTTAATAATTGTTTCCCACCAGCTTTTTCGTTAGAATAAAGAAAAGGGAGGAATCATCTTGAAACTGATCTCATGGAATGTTAACGGACTGCGAGCCGTAATGAAGAAGAACTTTATGGATGTGTTCAACGAGTTGGATGCTGATTTTTTCTGTTTGCAGGAAACTAAGCTGCAGGAGGGGCAAATTGAAATGGATTTGCCTGGATATTATCAATACTGGAATTATGCTGAAAAAAAAGGGTATTCTGGCACGGCCATCTTTACTAAGCATGAACCAATAGCGGTAACCTATGGTATGAATCAAGAAGCCCATGATACTGAAGGCCGACTGATTACATTAGAATATGCAGATTATTACGTCATCACCTGCTATACGCCGAATTCCCAAAATGAATTAAAGCGATTGGATTACCGAATGGAGTGGGAAGAGAGCTTTTTAGCTTACCTTAATGAGTTGAAAGCTAAAAAATCCGTCATTTTCTGTGGTGATTTGAACGTTGCTCATCAAAATATCGACTTGAAAAATTGGAAAACGAACCAGAAAAATGCTGGCTTCACACCACAAGAACGAGAAAAATTTACACTTCTGCTGGAAAACGGCTATATCGATACTTTCCGGTACTTTTATCCTGAGGTAACTGGTGTCTATTCCTGGTGGAGTTACCGGTTTAATGCTCGTAAAAATAATGCAGGATGGCGAATTGACTATTTTGTTGTTTCTGATGATTTAAAAGAAAAACTAACAGATGCTAAAATTTGGACTGAAATTACTGGCAGCGATCATTGCCCTGTAGAGCTGGACATTAGCCTTTAAGATTTTTTTGAAAAACTAAGTGCCTGCTACTCAATTGCTGCCTTTTGTGGTACAACTGAGTAGGAGGTTTTTTGATGAATTTTATTGCAATGGATTTTGAAACAGCGAGTTATCAGACCCATAGCGCCTGTTCTCTAGCTTTAGTTATGGTAAAAAACAGTCAAATTGTAGGCGAGTACTATTCGTTGATTCAACCGGAAACAGATTTTTTCTGGAAAAACATTCAAATCCATGGTATTCATCCTGAAGACGTAGCTAAGGCACCTAAATTCCCAGAGGTTTGGCAGGAAATCCAAAAGTACTATCAAGAGAATCGATTAATTGTCGCTCACAATGCTGGATTTGACACTAAGGTATTGGCAGGCTGCCTAGATTATTATCAGATTGCTCAGCCGAATTATCTCTCCTTGTGCACCGTACAAACAAGCCGCAAGCTTTTCCCTGAGATGCACAACCATCGCCTGAATACGGTGTGCAGCGAACTAGCGATTCCACTAGAAAATCACCACGATGCCCTAGAGGACAGCCGAGCCTGTGCAAAGATACTGCTCTACCAGGAAGAACATTTTGGCACTGCACCGTTAAAAAAATTAGTCAGAGCCTTATAATAAGAACATAGCAAAAAATCGGAACGACAATGACTGCCGTTCCGATTTTCTATTTATTGCTAATCAATTAGTAAGCTCATTAGATGAACATCCAAAAACTCACCCTGATCACTTCGAGCACCGCGTACCATCGTTGCTTCCCGCTCAAAACCAAATTTCTGATATAGCTGAATCGCTCGCTTATTTTGAGCTTGAACAGTTAATTCAAGCCGGCGAATTATTTGGCCTTCCTGAGCCCAAAATAAGATTTCTTCCATCAGCATCGATCCGATACCAATTCCCCAGAATTCCTGCAAAATACTGATCCCAATTTCTCCGATGTGAGCAACTCGATATTCAGTTGAAGCTTTCACTGAAGCATTTCCTACTAGCCGATCATTTACAAAAACCACCAGCAGCAAATTATTAGGGCTTTCATACAAGCTTTCCAAATGAATTGCCAACATTTCTGACGACAAAGCCATGCCTGTTTCATCCATGACTAGATATTCGGTCTCTTGCGCTACCTGCTGGCTCAGCTGCAGCAAGGCCTCTGCATCGTCAGGAATTGCCTCACGAATTACAACATCTAAAGCCTCACTCATTTTCTAACCCCCAGGCTTTCAAAATTCGCTCCTTTAAAGCACTGCCTTGATTCCCATAAGCAGTCAATTCTACTTGACGTTTTTCGTCATTTTCAGAGTCTTTATGTAAAATCAGCTCTAAATAATCCTCTGGTACATATTCTCCTAGCTGACGCCCCCACTCGACAACTGAAAAGCCCTCACCTTCAAAATATTCATCTAAGCCTAAGTCATCCGCGCCACTTTCAATTCGATAAACATCCATATGGTATAAGGGCATTCTTCCTTGCTGATATTCACGGATAATTGTGTAGGTGGGACTTTTAATCATTTGCTCAATAGTTAATCCTTTAGCGATTCCCTTGGTTAAAGTAGTCTTCCCTGCACCAAGATCACCCGTTAAAACTAAATTATCTCCTGGCTCAGCAACTTCACCAATTATGATGCCTAAGCGTTCAGTTGCTTGCGTATCCCTTAAAGTAATCACTCTGCTTAGCTCCTTTTTCCATTAATCTCTCCCAGATAGTATACCGATTTACTGTGAGAAAGTAAAAAGAGAAAGATATAAACTTATTTAGGCTGTCGCTGCAAATTTACTTCATGGGACTACTCATCAAAGAGAACAAATTCTCGGTATTTTCGAGCTAGAATAGCCAAAATAATATTCAATCCTATCATCGAACTTCCTCCGCCAACTACTGGACTTGGCAGATCTGAGGTTTCATAGTATAGCTGAAAATCAGCTGCCTCACTAAGAAAGCTCTTGCCAAACGAAGTGATACTGCAAATTGGAACTTTGTTTAGCTCCAGATTTCGAATAGTATCCTTAATCGCCGGTGTTTCACCACTTAATGAAGTCACAATCACTAAATCCTCTTTAGATAACGTGTGGCTAATCATTTCAAAATTAGTTTCACCTGAAATCAAAAAATTGGGACGGTTAGATAAAAATAGATCATTGGCAAAATCCTTGGTGTAATTATTTTGCGTAAAGCCTGTGGCATAAAGATGCAGCTGATTGGCTTGTTTTATTTTATCTAATAGTGGTTGAAAATTGGTTTGTTCAGCGTATTGAAAGGTCTGCTCAATCTCTTTTTTTAAAGCTGCGACTAAATCAGTTGGCGCAATGGCTCTTTCTAGAAGAGATTGTTCAATTGCATACTTCATATCGGAAAATCCTCGGAAGCCTAATTTCTTGGCTAAACGCAGAACAGAGCTTTTGGAAGACAGCAGCTTATCACCCAACTCAATAATCGAAAGCTTGACTACCTCCTGTCGATGGTTGCGAATATAGTAAATCATTTCCTGTTCATTCTCAGATAAAGACTCATAATTCACTTTAATATGTTGGTCGAAATTCATCAGCACGTAGGCTCCTCTCATCCTTATACTAGGAAAAAACCTGCGAGAAATCAAGTAGATTCTCGCAGGCTTCTAAGAATTAACGTAAGTGATAAACGATTGCCTCATACGGTCGCAACGGCATTGTAGCACTCGGCTTGGCAGCAGCTTCTGTATAGTTACTTAATAGCAAACTTGCTTCCTTTTCCAGCAAATCTTGCGGCACATTGACATTTACCTTCTCCCTGCTGAAGGAACAAATAACTAATAACGTTTCGTCTTGGTACGTTCGTAAATAACTATAAACAGCTGAATCCTCTTCATTGATCAGTTGATACTCTCCTAGTTGAATGATCGGATAGTCTTTTCGCAATGCAATCAATTTTTGATAATAATAAAAAGTTGAGTCTGGATCAGCTAATGCCGCCTCTACATTGATTACCCGATTATCTGGCGAATAGGCAATCCATGGCTTTGCATCAGAAAAGCCACTATTATCCTCACCGTTCCACGGCATTGGTGTACGAGCATTATCTCGAGATTTTAAATAAACTGCTTTCTTTATATCCTCCGGTTTTTCTCCCGCTTCGGTCATTTCCTGATAAAAATACTTGGTTTCAATGTCTTGATAGTCGGTAATGTCTGTAAAAGGTACATTCTTCATTCCCAATTCTTCCCCTTGAAAAATGAACGGTGTCCCCTTCATCATATGCAAGAGAGTTGCCAACATTTTGGCAGAAACTTCGCGATATTCTCCATCGTCGCCAAACCGAGTGACTGCCCTAGGCTGGTCATGGTTGCTCCAATACAACGAATTCCATCCCCGAGCTAATTTATTTTGCCATTCGGTTAATGTACTACGCAAATCACTGAGTTTAAAACGAATGTCTGAGAATTTTCCGTATTTACCATAATCTAAGTGCATATGATCAAAATGAAAGAGCATATTTAGTTCTTTTCGTTCCGGAAAAGTATACAGCTGAGCCTGAGTACTGTTAGTATTAGGTGTTTCCCCTACTGTCATCACATCATAATGACACAGAACTTCCCGATTCATTTCTTGAAGAAACTCATGAACCCGAGGGCCATTCGAAGCTCCGGCATAATAGGATTTCGTATAAGTCAAGGTTTCTGGTGCCTCTGGGTAATTAGGATCTTTACTAATTAAGCTGATGACATCCATTCGAAAACCATCAATCCCCAAATCGAACCATTTGCGCATCATTTGATAGATTTCATGACGAAGGGTTTCATTCTCCCAATTCAAATCTGGTTGTTCCTTCGCAAAACAATGCAGATAATATTGATCTCGACTCTCGACATATTCCCAGGCAGGACCACCAAAGGTCGATCCCCAGTTATTCGGTGCAGATCCGTCAGGCTTGGGATCTTTCCAGATATAGTAATCAGCATATTGATTTTCCCGATCCTTTTTAGAAGCCTCAAACCACTTATGCAGATCACTTGTATGGTTAACAACCAAGTCTAAAATAATCCGAATATCTAATTGATGAGCTTTCGCCAATAACTCTTGAAAATCCTCCATAGTTCCATATTGAGGCAAAATTTTCTCATAATCTGCAATGTCATATCCATTATCTATTAGCGGTGAATCAAAAATTGGATTAAGCCAAATGACATCAATACCTAATTTAGCTAGATAAGGCAATTTTTCAATGATTCCTTGGAAATCACCAATACCATCATTATTACTGTCTTTAAAGCTTTGGGGGTACACTTGATAAACGACGCTGTTTTTCCACCACTCGGCTGTCATTATTCATCATCCTCATCGATTGTTTGTTGAGCTAAATAATCATTCACATAAACGATCTGTTGTTGCCCTTCTTGAATAGCCGCTCGAAGTTGCTCAGGTTCAATGGCCGCATCGCCTAGTGGCAGCAAGCACGACATAATTACAGGTAGATTCATCCCAGCAACTAAATGGATATTGGGCTGAGACAAATATTTGGTAAAGTTTTGATTGACCGAACCACCCAATAAATCTGTGAAAATGATCGCTTCGTCTTCTTCTGTTACATCTGCTAAAGCCGCATCAATTTCTTCATTCACCGGCACATTAGTTGTATAGGCAGCAACTGCTGTAATATCGCCAACAGTTGGTATGATATATTCTAAAGTATCTTTCATGCCAAGCGCTAAATTGTGATGGCTGGCTAAAATAATTTTTCGCATAAGGCGCTCCTTTTTAATCAAATTGAATACAGACAACATCTGGTAATTTTTATTAAACTGTCAATACACCAAAGAATGACAGAGCTAGCGCTAAGATAATTACTCCGAAAATAATTTGAATAACACTCATTTTTTTAGCTGCGATCAACTTATAAACTGCTAATGTCAGTAATGCTGGAAGTAGTGCTGGCATGATACTATCCAAGATTTGTGTCTGAATAGGTAATTTGACTTTTCCAGATTGAAAAACTAAACCGACATTGATTTTAACGACAGAAGGAATTAATGCCCCCACAACTGTCAGCCCCATGATAGAAGCTGCTTCAGTAAAAACAGAAATCTTTGCGCCCAAAGCCGTTACTAGCTTAATTCCTGAGGTATAACCAATTGAAAATAGTTTGAATCGGAAAAACAGAAAGAAAATATTCAGCAGCAGCCAGATAATAGCGCCTGTAGGATTTCCTTCAAGTCCCATATATGCTGCAATTGATCCCATAATTGTTGGGTACAATACCCAAACTAAAGTATCTCCCACTCCGGCTAAAGGTCCCATCATCCCGGTCTTGAAGTTTTGAACCGCTTCTAAAGAATCTACTCCATCCTTTTCTTCCATTGCCAAGCTAGCACCTAGCAATAAGTTTGCCATCCAAGTTGTCGTGTTAAAATATTTGAATTGATTGTTTAAAGAAGCTAGATAATCTTCATCGTTCGGATGGATCTTACGTAACGCTTTTTCTAACCCATAGACCACTGCCGGCCCCTGCTGATTTTCATAGTTAAAAATATTGCAGGCCATAAACATATAGCGGAATGCTGCTTGATTGATATCTTTTTTAGTCAATTTCGTCTCTGGATTATTCATCAAAATCATCTCCTTCATCCACAGTGCCTGTCGCAGCTGCTGCCTCTGGTGCATTCTTTTTCATTTCAGTTGTAAAGAAGTAATATGCTAAGGCAAAGCCGACAATTGAAACTCCCAATATTGGTAAATTGAGATAGGCCGCTAAGACAAAACCGATTAAAAGCATAGTCAAATATTTTTTAACTGGCATTACTTGCAGCAATAAGGCAATCCCGACTACTGGCAACATACTCCCCGCGATGGATAACCCGTCAGTAAACCACGTCGGTACAAAATTCAAAATCAAATGAACAATCCGATCACCGAAAATTACGCACAAAGCCGTTGGTACTGCTGTTGATAAACCAAAAATAGCTGGCCCGATCCATAAAATACGATTCATCTTTTTAAAATTCATCTTATTTGCTGCATTTTGTGCAGCATGGGTGACATACGTGTTTAAAATCTTTGCCAACACATCTAGTTGAATTCCCAACATGCCAACTGGCACACCGACTGCTAAAGCAACCGCTTTGGCTTCTTCAATATTATTTGTTGTACGAATGGCGACATAGATGCCGACTAAAGCGGCCAGTCCCCAGTTAGGTACAGAAGAACCTCCGATGTTAGCTACTCCTAACGCCATTAACTGAAAGGTTCCGCCAATAACCATTGCTGTTGCCATATCCCCCATAATAATTCCAGCAAAAAGTGCGACCATAATCGGAAACCAGGTTGTCACAACTAATCCCTGCTGATCCCAAACCATCCAAACGGATAGTGCGATAATTAATATTCCTTGAATAATTTCCATGAGATTGCCACCTTACTATTTAATGTATGTTGCTAAGCTTTCTTCTTGATCGCCTGGGACAAAGTGAAAGGTTACTGGAACACCCATTGCCTCCAGTTTTTTCAGATCAGCTCTTTCTTTTTGATCAACTGAAACCATCTTTTTAACAGTTTCCTTACCTTCACCGTCAAAAATAATGCCAATATTAACCTTAGGTATTTTGACACCGCCTTCAACTAAGCGAATAAGTGTTTCCGGCTCACGTACGATCATGAAAACATTATGACTGTCATATTTACCATTGTTAAAATTAGTAATTGCTGTCTCAACATCAATGATCGACATCCCTGTACCCGCTGGTTTGCTCATTCGCATCGCTGCCTTTTGAACTTCATCTTTGCTGACTTCATCATCAACTACCATTAAGCGTTTGGCTTTCGTTGCTCCCGCCCATTGTGTCACTACGATTCCATGAATTAAACGCTGATCGATTCTTGCTAATACTAATCCCATATTATGTATCTCCCTTTTTTTGAAATTTGCCTGTTACTGTTTAGGCAATATTCTTTTTTTGTGATCGTTTACAAGTTGTAGTATAGGATCAAAAAGTGTCTGAAACAATAGCTTACTGCCTTTCTGGGAAACGATCATTTTTCTTGGTATAAGTGTCATCGAAGCGGGAAATTTCCCTAAAACAAGAAAACTAGTTCTTCGCTTCCAGCCTTGCTTTTACTTAATGAAGATTTTATGCTGGTCAGAATTATCACAGCCTTTGTGCTTCTTATGTTCTTTTAACACTCTGGTGCTTGAATCTCACTCTTCACTCATGAAAACAAAAAAGTCCCCGAAGAATAACTTTTTCGGTGGACTTTCAGTGATATATATGCAGTTTTTAAAATACTTCTAAGCTAGATAAAATAAACTATTGTGAACAACTGTTTGCAAAAATTGACCACTTGCACCAAAAAACAGCTGCCAAAGGATCCTTTGGCAGCTGTCTTATCAGTGTTATTTCATTAATGTCTGAGCTGCAGTAATGATTGACAGCTTATAAACATCTTCTTCATTTGCTCCACGAGAAAGGTCAGAAACAGGTTTGTTTAAGCCTTGCAGAATTGGACCAATTGCTTCAAAGTTTCCTAGACGTTGAGCAATCTTGTAGCCAATGTTTCCAGATTGTAGTTCAGGGAAAACAAAGACTGTAGCTTGACCCGCAACATTTGAATCAGGTGCTTTTAATTGAGCAACACTTGAAACATAAGATGCGTCAAATTGTAATTCACCATCAATCACATAATCAGGTGCTAATTCTTGTGCAATTTTAGTTGCTTCAACGACTTTGTCTACTTCAGGTGCTTTGGCAGAACCTTTGGTAGAGAAGCTCATCATAGCGACTTTTGGTTCGATATCAAATAATTCAGCTGTTCTAGCAGATTCTACTGCAATTTCTGCTAATTCCTGTGCATTTGGATTTACATTAATAGCACAATCTGAGAACAAGTATTTTTCTTGGTCACGACCGCGCAGCATAATCATCGCTCCGCTAGTACGGCTAACGCCTGGGCGTGTTTTAATAATTTGCAGGGCTGGACGAACTGTATCCCCAGTAGAATGAATCGCACCAGAAACCATTCCTTCAGTAATCCCCATGTAAGTCAACATAGTACCAAAATAGTTTTCATCTTTAAGGATTTTTTCAGCATCTTCTTTTGATACCTTTCCTTTACGACGTTCGACGAAGGCCTCAACCATTTCATCCCAGCGATCAAAAGATGCAGGATCAATCACTTCAAAGTTATCTGCTTGCAATCCACGAGCCTTGGCTGCTTTTGCAATCTCATCACGATTTCCAACCAATACTGGTTCCAACAACTCTTCTGCTTTCAAACGAGCTGCTGCGCCTAAGATACGGGAATCCGTAGCCTCAGGAAAAACAATTTTAATCTGACGACGAACAATCTTAAATTTTAAGCTATCAAATAGTTCCACTTATAAAACCCTCCACTTATTATTTACTTTCACATGATACACCATTTTCAAAAAAAAATACAGAAAAATTTTGCTGTATTACAAAAAAAGCTTCGGAAACACTGAGAAAAGGCCATTTCACTCTAATTGTATCTATAACAGCAACCGTTGTCATACTACACTGTTTCAGGAAGCTGCCAGTTAATCGGTGTTTCCCCCCAGCTGCTTAGTAATTCATTGGTTTGAGAAAAAGGTTTCGAGCCAAAAAATCCACGGCTAGCCGATAGTGGCGATGGGTGCGGGGATTTGATAATTGCGTGACGACTTGTATCAATCATCGCACTCTTTTCCTGAGCTGATTTTCCCCAGAGAATAAATACGATGGGTTCTTGCCGTTCATTAAGTTTCTTAATAACAGCATCGGTCAGCTGTTCCCAGCCCTTTCCACGATGAGAATAGGCTTGGCCCTCTCTAACAGTTAAAACAGTATTCAACAGTAAAACTCCTTGCTTAGCCCAGGCAACTAAATTTCCATGATTAACTGGAGGGATTCCTAAATCACTTTGCATCTCTTTATAAATATTACGCAAAGAAGGCGGAATGGCTACTCCCGGTTGAACCGAGAAGGACAAGCCATGAGCTTGGTTAATTCCATGGTACGGATCCTGACCTAGGATTACTACCTTAACCGATTCGTAAGGTGTTAACTCCAAGGCTTCAAAAATATGAAACATGTCTGGATGGATTTTTTGTGTACGATATTCTTCTTTTAAGAACTCCCGTAATTCTAAATAATAAGGCTTCTGAAATTCTTCCTCTAATACGTCTTGCCAAGAATTATGAATGATTTTTTTCATGAGATTCCCTTCTTCCTACAAAATTCTGTTAAAGATATTAATTCAGATGGTTATCCTCTCTTGGAATATGTTACACTATCTACGTATGATAAGAAAGTCAGGTGAATAATTTTGATCAAATTGATTGCTTCTGATATGGATGGTACTTTATTGAATAATAACATGGAGGTACCGGAAGAAAACATCAAAGCCATCACCAAAGCCCAAAAAGCCGGAGTAGAATTTATTGCTGCTACTGGACGCGGGATTGGTCACGCACTTGCTTCATTAGACGAAGCCAATATTCATGTTCCTATGATTCTATTAAATGGCGCCTTAGTGCTGGATGCCAACCGCGACATTTTATTTTCGGTACCGATTCCTCGCGAAAAAGCATTCCGAGTTATGGATATGCTAGAAGAAGCTGGAATCTATTTTGAAATTTTTACAGCGAAACACGTTTATTCTGAAGACAAGGTTTATCGGATTGACTTTTTCTCTAGTCACTTAGCCGAAATGGCGCCCGAGCTTTCGCCTAAAATGGCAATTGCAGCTACTGCTGAGCGCTTAACTATTCTACCGATTACTTACGTTGATGACATGCGCCAAACAGTTATTGACAATAACGAAGAAATTTTAAAAGTTATCGCTTTTGACAAAAATGGTCCAATCAAATTGCAAGCAATGACTGAGCAGTTGAACACTTTAGGTGAATTGGCAATTGCAGCCTCAGATTCCAGTAACATTGAAATTAATCATGAGAATGCACAAAAGGGTATTGCTCTTGCAAAATATGCTGATGCAAAAGGCATTACAGCTGATGAAGTCATGTCAATTGGCGATAACTTCAATGACGTTAGCATGCTGAAATATGCCGGAACCAGCTTTGCGATGGGCAATGCTGAACCAGCGGTAAAAGCTCATGCAAAATTCGTAACCGACACAAATGTAGAAAATGGCGTCGCAAAAGCAATTGAACAGGTCCTGGAATAAACAACTACCAAAAGTGGTGAAAAAGATGACGGAATACCTTATTCAAGAAAAACATCTAAGTTCAGTGACACGAACCATTGTCAAAGACATAGATGGCAAAGCAGTCTACTTAATGGTCGGCCAATGGGGGCGAAAGGGCAATGTCCTTTCCCTCTATGCAATGAATGGACAAATGGTAGCGTATATTAAACAAGCCAGCGTGGTTTTTGGTCGTAAATTCGAAATCTACCAAAACTTTACCAAGGTTGGCACCTTACATAAGATTTTTAATTGGCCAGGAGATTTCTACTATATCAAGCAGCTGAATTGGGCTGTTTATGGAAATATTTACAATCATCATTACGCTATTAATCATTTCAATCGTCGAATTATGACAATGGATAAAGCTAGCTTCTTAACTGGCGATTACTATGTATTGGATATCAACCAGTCTAAAAATGCTCCCGTCGCTATTTGTGTAGCTGCTATTATGGACTACTGGTTATACAACCGCAGTAAACCGAAACAAAAAGAAAGAGCAGCTTCAAAAACTGCCCTTTGCTCGATTGATTAACAGCTGACCTCTACACGAGCAGCTGTTTTTATTTTGCGTTGCATATGATCGTATAAATGACCGTTGATTGTGTGTTGACCCACCTCTTCAAAGCCTTCACGTACATACAATTTCTTCGCACCAGGATTTAAACGATCGACACTTAATCCCACTACATCTTCACCATCACGGATAGCCAGCAGATCAACAGCTTCTAATAGACTTGAACCAATACCTTGTCCACGAAAATTCTCATCCACTGCAATAGAATCCAAATACCATTCATTAGGAAAAGCTTCTGGATCAAGAAACATCTCGATATCCTCAGATAATCCTTTAGAAGCTAAATATTTTTTCAAAGGCTGATCAATAATTGGTTCGTCCTTTGCTGGATAACCAAAAGCAGCTCCTGCAATTTTTCCATCCACCTCTGCTACCAATCCACGCTGATAACCAAAGCGATAAGTTGGATCGTCATAAGCAGCGATGATGGCTTCTTTTGTTGCCTCTTCTCCGAAATCATCAACAAAAGGCAGCTCCATATCCTTTAAAATAACCAGGATCAAAGCAGCAATAGCAGGTCCGTCTTGTTTTTCAGCAAATCTTATCATAGTAAAACTCCTTTTTTATAACAGTATTACTTTACCATTGTATCATGACTTCAATAGAAACAAAAGAAGGCACCCTTTTTCTAATAAGTCAACTTCTGTTATGATAGGGTCAAGGAGGGAATTTTAATGGTTAAAAAAATCGGTAAAGTGCTGCTGGCACTTTTGTTACTTATACTTTTAATTTTAGGAGCTTATGTCGGGTATCTTTATCTAGCTTATGACCGCTTACCAGATAATCAAAAACTGTCCATCGAAAAAGAAACAGATGAACAGTTGCAGGCCGACGTTTCCTACCGTGCCATGACTTACAATATTGGCTACGGCTCATATCCACCCAGCTACAGCTTTTTTATGGATGGTGGAAAAAAATCACGGGCAGACAGTAAAAAAAGTGTCGAGAAAAATCTGCGTGGAATTGTAGAAACAACTGAAAAAATCGATCCCACTCTTGCTTTCTATCAAGAGGTTGATGAAGACGGGGATCGTTCGCAGCACGTCAATCAAGTAAATTGGTTACGTAATTATTTATTAGGCTATAACAGTCTCTATGGTCAGAATTATGATTCACCATATCTGTTTTATCCTTTTACTCAACCCATCGGAAAAGCTAAATCAGGTTTGATTACTATGAGTAAAGCCGAAATGGCTGATGGGAAACGCTACTCCTTACCCATTGAGACAAATTTCAACAAATTCCTAGATTTAGACCGTGCGTTTACTACAACTAAAATTTCGGTGAAAAATGGCAATGATCTGATCGCGATCAATGTTCATCTTTCAGCTTACACCAAGGATAAATCCGTTCAGGAAGCGCAATTAAGCAAGCTCTTCAACTACATGGAAGATGAATACAAAAAAGGAAACTATGTCATTGTTGGCGGCGATTTTAATCACGATGTCTTGGGCAATAGTCCAGAAGTGTTCGGCGGCAGTAAAAAACGTGAAAGCTGGAACCAGCCTTTCCCTAAGGAAGACTTGCCGGAAGGCTTTGAAATCCCAGTTGATGGGCTAGCGAAAGCGAAGGTTCCCTCTTCTCGGAAGCTGAATGAACCTTATGATAAAAAAACTGCTGATGTGACCTTAATTGATGGATTTATCGTTTCTGATAATGTTTCTGTTGAGAAAGTTCAAGTAGAGAATAACGAATTCCAATACTCTGACCATCAGCCAGTCTATTTAGACTTCAAATTAAACAAATAAAAGTTCTGAGGCAGTCTGCTAGTGAAAGACTGCTTCAGAACTTTTTTACTGTCTAAGTAGCACGCAGCTGGGTCAATATTTTCTCAGCTGTTGCCAAATTCATTTGAGGTGCTTGCTTCAACAATTGAACTACTTGTGGAATCTCGTTTTCCTGTGCGCCCACAGTTATCGCTAAGGAACGACTTTGCAAAGCCATATGTCCTTTTTGGATTCCTTCTGTTACTAAAGCCCTTAATGCTGCAAAATTCTGGGCTAATCCGACTGCTGCGATAATTTCAGATAAGGCTGCTGCTGACTCTGCTCCCAGCAGCTTGAGATTCAGCTGGGCTTTTGGCAAGACCTTAGTAGCTCCGCCAACAGTTCCAATTGCCATCGGCAGAACTATCCGACCTATCAGATAATCTTCTTCAACGATCCAGTCAGTCAATCCTTGGTAGCTGCCTTTTCTAGCAGCATAGGCATGAACTGCTGCCGAAACAGCTCGAGTATCATTACCTGTAGCCAAAACAACTGCTTCTACTCCATTCATGATACCCTTATTGTGAGTAGCCGCTCGATAAGGATCAAGTTTGGCATAGGCTGCTGCTGATGCCAGTTTTTCTGCCAGCTCTTCACCAATTGAAGCAATCGGCAGTCGACAGGTAGCCTCCACTAAGGAGTGAGTGGCATAGTTGCTTAAAATACTAAATAAAACATTTGCTTCAGGAATTTCGCTACGAATCTTTTGAGCAACACCTTCTAGCATTGTATTCAGAATGTTCGCTCCCATAGCATCCCTGACATCCACAATTAAATCAATCGAAACGTACCCTTGTTCTGGAAATGCGCGAAATTGAATATCCTTCAAACCGCCACCTCTTTGATAAATAGAAGGATACGCCAGTTGAGCCGCAGTAAAAAGCTCATCCCGATGCGCTTTCACCCATTGCTGAAGAAAAGCTGTATCACTAACCTCTTGTAAAACAACTTGACCTACCATTGCTCGTTCAAGTACCCGAGCTTCAAATCCGCCAAACTGGCCTATAATCTTGGCCGCATTGCTAGCTGCCGCAATAACTGAAGGTTCTTCCGTAGCCATGGGAACGTCTTTTGACTCATCGTTAATGATAAAATTGCGAGCCAGTCCCAGTGGAATAGCTACCTCACTAATTTGATTTTCGATTAAATTATTCGCAATTTTTTCCGGTAATACTGTTTCTTCTGCCAATTGTGCAGCTTCCTCAGCTGTAATTTTTTCTTCTGCAGCTAACAGAGCCAAACGTTCAGCTCTAGTCAGCTGATAGAACTTTTTTTTTTGCTCAGCGGCCTCATTATTTTTACAAATCATTAAAGCCAAGCCAATTCCGCCACCTACACAAAGACTAGCAATTCCACGTTGTTTATCTTCTTGAATTAATTCATGCAATAAAGTGGTTACGATGCGCGCGCCACTTGCTCCAATTGGATGACCAAGAGCAATTCCACCACCACGAATATTTAATTTCTCATCAGGCAGCTGCAATTCTCTTTGTACTGCCACAGATGCAGCGGCAAAAGCTTCATTGATTTCAAACAGGTCCACAGCATCTTGAGTCATATTTTTCTTTTCCAATAATTTTTCAATTGCCGAAACCGGAGCTACCCCCATAATACTAGGATCAATTCCAACTTCACTGTAGCCTTCAATCGTTGCTAAGTATGGTAAATTGTTCATTTTGGCATAGGTTTTAGAAGCTAAAACAAGGGCGGAGGCACCATCGTTTAACGTTGAGGCATTTCCAGCAGTTACTACACCATCTTCTTTAAAAGCAGCTTTTAAGCCAGCAATTTTTTCTAAGGTAGTATCTTGACGAATTCCTTCATCTACACTAAAAATGGTACCATCTGCCAATGTAACAGGCACAATTTCCATCTCAAAGTCGCCATTTTCACGTGCCTTGCCCGCCTTTTGTTGAGAGGCATAGGCAAATTCATCTTGCTCCTGACGAGAAACTTGATACACTTCCGAAACCTTTTCAGCCGTCAAACCCATGTGGCGACCGCTGAAAGCATCTGTCAAGCCGTCGTAAATCATACTTGAAAAAGGCTCTTGCCAGTCATTTTGAATAAAGTCATATTTAGTCAGCTTAGCTGCTTGCGACATATTTTCAGTCCCACCAGCTACTACAACCTCGGCTTCACCTAATTGAATTTGCTGCATCGCTAAAATAATTGCTTTGATTCCTGAACCACAAACTTCATTAATCGTCGTCGCTGGTACTTCATAAGGGATTCCTGCTTTAACAGCCGATTGACGGGCAACATTTTGACCATTGCCTGCTTGCAACACGTTTCCTAAAAAGACCTGACCAATAGCAGATTCTGAAACCTGCGCGCGTATGACTGCTTCCTTGATCGCAGCGGCTCCTAAATCAACAGCAGATATTGCTGCCAGGCTGCCTTTGTATTTTCCGATCGGTGTTCGAACAGCGCTTAAAATCACTATTTCTTCCAAGGTGCACCTCCAAAAAATTTTTATTTATATAAAGTTATTATGCCAAAAGATTTAGCTTCTCTGACTTTACCGTATCCATGTAAGCTTTTCAAGCTAGCGACGTATTTCTTAAAAATAGTTGAAACATTGGCAGGCTTCCATTTATGAATCAGAATTCCATATATTTTAACTTTTCTTAAGAATGAATCTGCCCAACTTCTGGCGTTTCTATGATATATTACAAAGGGAAGAAAAGGAGGGGCACTATGAAAATAGGGATTGATAAAATCAGTTTTCACGTACCAAATGATTATCTTGATATGACGGATTTGGCTGTCGCCAGAAACACTGATCCAAATAAATTTCACATTGGATTAGGTCAAGACAAAATGGCAATTATCCCCAAGACACAGGACATTATTACACTCGGTGCTGCTGCGGCAGAAAAAATAGTTACCGAAGAAGATAAACAAATGATTGATCTCGTAATTGTTGGAACCGAATCAAGCAATGATTTCTCAAAATCAGCGGCTGTCATTATTCACGGCCTACTGGGTATTCAACCATTTGCCCGTTCTTATGAAGTAAAACACGCCTGTTACGCAGGGACAGCGGCCTTGCAACAAGCACGTGATTATGTAGCAGCACATCCAACACGAAAAGCGCTTGTTATTGCTGCTGACATCGCAAAATATGGTTTAAATACAGGCGGTGAACCAACGCAAGGTTGTGGGGCAGTGGCAATGCTGGTTTCGGCTAATCCAAAAATCCTAGCTATAAATGATGACAGTGTCTTTTATTCAGAGGATGTCTACGATTTTTGGCGTCCATCCAATCACGAGTATCCACTTGTAGACGGACACTTATCAAATGAAATTTACATTAATTCTTTTACACGTGTTTGGGAACAAAACCTTAAGGTAAATCAAACAACATCAAACGATTACGCTGCTATTACCTTCCATTTGCCTTATACAAAAATGGGACGCAAGGCATTAAGAGCCATTTTTCCTAGCATGCCTGAAGAAGAACAGGTACGCTTAGAAACAAGATATGATGAAGCAGTTATTTACAGCCGTGAGGTAGGAAATCTTTACACTGGATCATTATATTTAGGACTAATCTCTCTATTAGACAATAGTCAAGCCTTAAAAGCCGGTGATCGAATTGGTATGTTCAGTTATGGTTCAGGTGCAGTCAGTGAATTTTTCTCTTTAGAATTGATGCCTGAATACCAAAATCGTTTAACAGCTACTGCTAACCAAGATTTATTGAAGAATCGTAAACCACTATCCATCGAAGCTTATGAAACAATGTTTGAAGACAAATTACCAATGGATGATGGTGAACATGAGTTTAACGATAAGACGCCTTTCGCAATCAATAAGTTGAAGGATGGCATTCGCTATTACAATCACTAATAAACAAAGGAGGTCTCAATTTTTTGAGGCCTCCTTTGTTGTACAAATGTTGTACAACAAAAGAGAAGCAAACGAGCGCTTCTCTGATATCCTTGAAATTTAGACAAAAAAAGAAAGTCTAGCAAGTTTAACGGCTGTGCCTTTTCTCTTCATTCCTTCTGTTACTCTGGAATATTCGCACTCTTTTTGACTTAGCTTGATTTCGCTAAATACAACCATTAAATTGAGGTAATGTTTTACGTTCCTCTTACTTGCTAGACTCGGTGCATTTGGTAAGGAGTTAACAAAAATCCCTACTTCCTTTCTGCCATACGGCATTCCATTTGAAATGGTGGAAACTCCATCCATTCCCTGCTGTAATAAATTACAACTGAGGGATTACTTCCCCTTACACTTATTTTATACCATAAAACCACACCTTTTGCAAGCGTTTACAATAATTTTTTAAGACTTTTTTTGACCTTTAGTCTAGCATTTCGATGATTCATGCTATAATACTTTTTTAGGAGGAATGAGCAATGAATCTATTATATATATCAATTTCGGGTAATACTAAATCTTTTGTAGAGCGTCTATCTGCCTTTGCTGAGAAACAACATGAGGTAGATAATACACTTCCCCTTTTTACAACTAAGGAAATTTCGGAGAATTCCCCCTTTGAGTCTGAGGAGGAAGCTTTTATCACTTTTGTACCTACTTATCTTGAAGGTGGGAATGGCGTTGATAACGGAGACACAGAAATATTAACTGAAGTGATGCGAGAATACTTGGAATATCAGGAAAATTACAAGCATTGCTTAGGAGTAATTGGCAGTGGAAATAAAAATTTCAATTATCAATATTGCCTGACTGCCAAACAGTATAGTGAAGCTTTTGGTATCCCTGTGCTGGCAGATTTTGAACTTCGCGGAACGGATGCCGATCTAAAACGTATCTACGAAGTTTTGAAAGATCTTTCTGTTTAATCATTTTCCCATAATGTTCTTGACTTTTTCTCATAATAAAGGCATTCTTTTTATCAGAAGGAGTGAGATGTATTGAAAAAAGCAGCAATTATTGGAGTAGGTCATGTAGGAAGCACATTGGCTTATACCTTGATTACTAGAAATATCGTAGATGAACTAGTACTCTTTGACAAAAAGGAAGGTCAACTTCTTTCAGAATACAACGACTTATTTGATGGACAGGTAGACCGCTACAATCATGTAAAACTGATTGATTCTAATTTATCAGAATTAGCCGATACGGATGTTCTGATTTTTTCAGCTGGTGATATTACTATCTTTGAGGGCAATTCTGATCGCTTTGCAGAATTATATTTAACAAAAGAAATCGTTGAAGAATGGGCGCCTAAAATTAAGGAGTCCGGCTTTAAAGGTATTCTCGTTAATATTACAAATCCATGTGACGTAGTAACTCAAAGACTTCAAGAATTAACAGGACTCCCTAAAGAGCGGGTATTTGGAACTGGAACAACTCTAGACAGTGCTAGAATGAAGCATGCTGTCAGTAAGAAATTTAATGTACATCCATCTTCGGTAGAGGGTTATGTACTAGGTGAACACGGTGAATCACAATTTGTTGCTTGGTCTAGTGTTAGAATTGGTGGTATTCCTATAGCAGAAATGCTCTCAGCTAGTGAGTTAGAAGAATTAGAAGGAATCGCACGGGCAGGTGGCTGGATTACTATGCGCGGCAAGGGCTATACCTCTTTTGGTATTGCAAACCAAGCTGCATTAGTTGTTGAGGCTGTCTTAAATAACAATTTTAAGGTTTTACCCGTCTCTAGCTATAGCGAAAAGGATCAATGCTATGCTGGACATCCTGCAAAAGTAGGTAGTACAGGAATCATTGAGGACTATCACTTTAGCTTAACCGAACTTGAAAAGCAAAAATGGGAAAAATCCATTGAAACAATCAAGTTTATGCATAGCACTGCGCTATAATATTACTTTCAAGCAATAGGTACAAAAGGCAAGTCCAAATTATTGGTGCTTGCCTTTTTAATTATCTATACAAAAAAAGATCATCCACAATTGGATGATCTACTTTGCGTGGCGACGTCCTACTCTCACAAAGGGAAACCCTTCACTACAATCGGCGCTAAGAAGCTTAACTTCTGTGTTCGGCATGGGAACAGGTGTATCCTTCTTGCCATCGCCACCACACTATTTACTTGAGTAAGTTTCGCTCACTCAAAACTGGATCAGAAAATAAACTCTTCCGAGTTTTTTGGTTAAGTCCTCGATCGATTAGTATCAGTCCGCTCCATACATCACTGCACTTCCACTCCTGACCTATCTACCTGATCTTCTCTCAGGGATCTTACTTTCTTAAAGAAATGGGAAATCTCATCTTGAGGTGGGCTTCACACTTAGATGCTTTCAGCGTTTATCCCTTCCCTACATAGCTACCCAGCGATGCCTCTGGCGAGACAACTGGTACACCAGCGGTAAGTCCATCCCGGTCCTCTCGTACTAAGGACAGATCCTCTCAAATTTCCAACGCCCGCGACGGATAGGGACCGAACTGTCTCACGACGTTCTGAACCCAGCTCGCGTGCCGCTTTAATGGGCGAACAGCCCAACCCTTGGGACCGACTACAGCCCCAGGATGCGACGAGCCGACATCGAGGTGCCAAACCTCCCCGTCGATGTGGACTCTTGGGGGAGATAAGCCTGTTATCCCCAGGGTAGCTTTTATCCGTTGAGCGATGGCCCTTCCATGCGGAACCACCGGATCACTAAGCCCGACTTTCGTCCCTGCTCGAGTTGTAGCTCTCGCAGTCAAGCTCCCTTGTGCCTTTACACTCTGCGAATGATTTCCAACCATTCTGAGGGAACCTTTGGGCGCCTCCGTTACTCTTTAGGAGGCGACCGCCCCAGTCAAACTGCCCATCTGACACTGTCTCCCAGCCCGATCAGGGCTGT
>NZ_ASWD01000008.1 GCF_000407485.1 Enterococcus pallens ATCC BAA-351
GTGGAAGAAAAAGCGTTCGACTTGCATGTATTAGGCACGCCGCCAGCGTTCGTCCTGAGCCAGGATCAAACTCTCATAAAAAGTGTTTGAAACAGTCTTGCGACTGTTCAGCTCAATTTAAAAATTGATTCGCTAGCAATTGCTTGCTATGTTGTTTGCTTCTATATAGAAGCGCCCTACACATTTGGTTTGTTTTATTCGTTCAGTTTTCAAAGGTCTACTTGATAAAATCGTGTGTTTCGTGTTGCACCAGCAACTCTTAAATCTTATCAGGTTGCCAACTCAATGTCAACAACTTTTTAAACTTTTTTTCGAAAAGTTTTTTCGATTTGTTTGAGTAATTCAAATGCGACTTTGATAGAATAACTGATTTGCGGTTATCTGTCAACGACTTTTTTTATTAAATCAAAATTACTTTCAGCTCTTTCGAACAATGAATAATATAGCAGTTTTACAACGATTGGTCAACGAAAATCTTAAAGGTTTTTCTGTTTTTTTCAAATCCGATTTATTTTTGTTTCATAACTATTTTTTGTTCGTTTTTAGTTCAAAATATGCTGCTCTAGCTTACCTTAAGATTTTTTTTTACGCCATTTGTATTCTTGATTTTTCTTAAACTCATAAAGCGTATTTTCGCCTTCATTCCGTTTCTCTGGTAAAATGAGGGAAAGAATATATTTTTTAATTATGGAGGTCATTATATGAAAGTATTAGTTGCCGATGATGATAAAGAAATTGTAGAACTGTTAAGTATTTATTTACACAATGAAGGCTATGAAGTTGTAAAAGCCTACGATGGAAAAGATGCGTTAAGCAAACTACGTACCTCATCAGACATTGAATTATTGATTTTAGATATTATGATGCCGGTTATGGATGGTATGCAAGTTGTGAAAGAACTGCGAAAAGAGTCGCAAATTCCAATAATCATGCTAACTGCCAAAACAACAGACATGGATAAAATCAAAGGCTTAGTGGCTGGAGCTGATGATTATGTAACTAAACCGTTCAATCCTTTAGAAGTTATGGCTAGAGTAAAATCTTTATTACGCAGAACAAAAATGCAAGTTGCTGAAGACCAACCAGATATTCTAGAGATCCAATCATTAATCATTAATAAGGATTCGCATGAAGTTAAAACTGTTGATGGTAAAGAAATACAATTGACTGCATTAGAGTTTGGAATACTTTACCTACTGGCTAGTCATCCAAATCGTGTCTTTAGTGCGGATGAAATTTTCGAACGTGTTTGGAAGCAAGAAAGTATTGTTTCTGCTAAAACTGTTATGGTTCATGTGAGTCATTTACGTGACAAGATCGAAGAAGCAACTGATGGAGAGAAAGTCATCCAAACCGTTTGGGGAGTTGGATACAAGATTGATGCAAAATAAGATTGAAAAGAAACGGCGAGTTACTCTTACTTCAAAAGAAATTAGTGAGTTAATTGCTGAAGGTATCGTCACTATTATTATTTTACTTCTATTGAATGTGGCGATTATGGTTGTTTTGACTCAGATGATTGAAAACTCACCTAATTTGAGTGATGCCATCTACAATTCACGAAATATTTTTGCTCAGAATTTCAATACAGATATTTTTCTGAGTGCTCGAAATTTTCTTTTCCCATTCTTTTTTGTAGTAGATGCTTTAATTGTGTTCTGGCGTTTAATTCGACGTTATCGCCAAATGCAGCTTCGGCATATCATTAATGAGCTACATTATATTGCTAATGGAAACTACGATTATCGAATTCCCTTTGAATTAAGAGGAGATTTGAGTAAAGTTGTTGCCAGTATTAACGGCTTAGTAGATAGCACTGTAGCTGCAATTGAAGATGAAAGAGAAATTGAAAAGTCAAAAGATGAGCTAATAACTAATGTTAGTCACGATATCCGAACACCTTTAACTTCTATTATTGGTTATCTTGGCCTTATTGAAGATGGTCAATATCAATCCAAAGAAGAAGTTCTTAAATATACTCACATCGCTTATACTAAGGCGAAACAAATGAAGTCTCTCGTAGATGATCTGTTTGAGTATACTAAAGTTCGACAACCAACCGTTCCAGTTAATGCAATATCATTCGATATGGTTCAATTATTGGAGCAGTTAGCAGCTGATTTTGAGTTGGAAGCTAATAAAAAGAATGTACAAATATCTGTGGAAACCTCTGAATCTAGTTTAATTATGGATGGAGATACTGAGAAACTTGTTCGAGTGTTTAATAATCTTATCACCAATGCTCTAAAATATGGTGGAGGTGCCACGCAAATTGTTATGCAACTGGAAAAAGCCAATACTGAAGCTATTATTACAGTAAAAAATAATGGTACTCCTATCCCACGTGAATCTTTAGATCAATTATTCGATCGCTTTTATCGTGTGGATGAATCTCGTTCGCAAGAGATCAGCGGTACTGGCTTAGGATTAGCTATTTCGCAAAATATTGTTAATCTCCATGGTGGATATATTTATGCTCAATCTAACAAACAATGGACATCATTTATTATTCATCTTCCTTTAAAAGCCAATATGGCGAAATAACTTAGAAACTACGACTATTTGACTTTAATTTTCTTTTTGCTTATACTGTGGATAATCATATAAATGCAGGAAACCAAGTACTTAAGTTTGTCTTTTTAGAGAGTTGGTGGTAGGTGTAAACCAACAGTCAACTTAAGGAAATCCAGTTTCAAAATCTGCGCTTTTTGAAAGAAAAGCCGGTGGACAGTCGATATTTGTCATGCTAAAGAGCAGCTAAACTCAGCTGAACTCGGGTGGTACCGCGAAATAACACATCATTTCGTCCCAAGATTTTATGGGATGAAGTGGTGTTTTTTTATTTTATTTAAGGGGGAAAAACACATGTTAGATGTAAAAATGATTCGTCACAACTTTGAAGAAGTTCAAGAAAAATTAGCCACGCGTGGTGTAAAAAGTGAGGTATTGGAACGTTTTGTCGATTTAGATGAACGGCGACGTGAATTATTAGTAAAAACAGAGGAATTAAAAAAATATCGTAACGAAGTATCTGGAGAAATTGCCAAATTAAAACGAGATAAAATTGCTGCTGATGATAAAATTGCTGAAATGAAAGAGGTCGGTATAAAAGTAAAGGATCTTGACGGTGAAGTTGCTGAAATTGACGCTCAATTAACTGAAATAGCAACTACACTACCAAATTTACCACATGCTTCAGTGCCTATAGGAGAAGATGAAGAGGATAACGTAGAGGTACGTCGTTGGAGTACTCCACGTCAGTTTGCATTTGAACCAAAACCACATTGGGAAGTTGCTGAAAAATTGGATATATTAGATTTTGAACGAGGAGCAAAAGTTTCAGGCAGTCGATTTGTCTATTATAAAGGCTTAGGCGCTAGATTAGAACGTGCTGTTTATAATTTTATGCTAGACGAGCACGTTTATGAGCAAGGCTATACAGAAATGATTACACCTTATTTAGTCAATAGTGAAGCCATGTTTGGTACCGGGCAATTTCCTAAATTTAAAGAAGATGTTTTTCAAATTGAAGACCGTGACCTTACCTTGATACCAACTGCTGAAGTGCCTCTAACAAACTACTATAGCCATGAAATTTTAGATGGAAAAGAGTTACCAATCTATTTCACTGCCTTATCACCTTCATTCCGCTCGGAAGCTGGAAGCGCTGGTAGAGATACTCGCGGATTGATTCGGTTACACCAATTTCATAAAGTAGAAATGGTGAAGTTCAGTGATAAAGAACATTCTTATGATGAACTAGAAAAAATGACTAATGATGCTGAAATTCTTCTACAAAAGCTGAACCTACCTTATCGCGTGGTTGCGTTATCCACAGGTGATATGGGATTCTCTGCAGCAAAAACTTATGATTTAGAGGTTTGGGTACCTGCTCAAAATACTTATCGTGAAATCAGCTCGTGTTCAAATTGTGGAGATTTTCAAGCAAGACGAGCTATGATTCGATACCGTGATGAAGATGGAAAAGTACAATATGCTCATACTCTAAACGGCTCTGGTTTAGCTGTAGGAAGGACTGTCACAGCAATCTTAGAAAACTATCAAAATGAAGATGGGACTGTTACAATTCCTGAGGTTTTAGTGCCATACATGGGTAATCTAAAAGTTATTAAAAAAGAAAATTAAAAGGAAAAGTTCAAGCTAAGCGTGACTATTTGAATTCATCTATAAAAAAAGAGGAAAGAATCGCGAGATTTTTTCCTCTTTTCTTTATTACTTATTTATTGTTCTACAGAATAATTAGGTGCTTCTTTAGTAATTTGAACATCATGAGGATGGGATTCCTTTAACCCATTTCCACTCATTTGAACAAACTGTGCGTTGTCTCTTAAGTCTTTCAAGTTGGGAGCTCCCACGTACCCCATTCCTGATTTTAATCCACCAATCATTTGGAAAATGATATCCGCAACGCTTCCTTTATATGCAACACGACCTTCAATACCTTCAGGAACTAACTTGTTAGCTTCATTTACACCACTTTGGAAATAACGATCACTTGAACCTTTTTCCATAGCACCTAATGAACCCATTCCACGATATGTCTTAAATCGACGTCCTTGATAAATTTCAAATTCTCCTGGAGATTCATCTGTTCCAGCCAGCATCGATCCCAGCATAACAGCATGCCCTCCAGCAGCTAAAGCTTTAACAATATCTCCTGAATATTTAATACCACCATCTGCAATAATTGCTTTACCATACTGACGAGCAACCGAAGCAGCATCATAAATAGCGGTTAACTGAGGTACACCTACACCGGCTACAACTCGTGTAGTACAAATAGACCCCGGTCCAATACCAACTTTCACTACATCCACGCCAGCATCATATAGTGCTTTAGCACCTTCCGCTGTAGCAATATTTCCTGCAATTAATGTTGCTTCTGGGAAAGTAGCATGAATTTCCTCAATTTTACGAAGGACACCCGCACTATGACCATGTGCTGTGTCAATGACAATCGCGTCTACTCCAGCTTCTAATAATGCCTCTGCGCGCTCAAAAGTATCACTGGTTACGCCAACCGCTGCCGCTACTAATAAACGTCCATGTTCATCTTTAGCCGCATTGGGGAATTCAATCACTTTCTCAATATCTTTGATAGTAATTAATCCGCTTAAACGTCCTTCATTATCAACAATAGGCAATTTTTCAATTTTATGTTTTTGTAAAATCTTTTCTGCGTCTTTCAAAGAAGTCCCAATTGGTGCAGTCACCAAATTATCTTTGGTCATTACTTCGGCAATTGGCATCCGGAAATCAGTAACAAACCGCATATCTCGATTTGTAATGATTCCAACTAATTTGCGATTTTCCAAAGTTTCAACTACTGGTACACCACTAATTCGGTAACGACTCATCAAATCTTCGGCATCCTGAACTCTATGATCAGGAGTTAGGAAAAAAGGATCAATAATTACGCCGCTTTCTGAACGTTTTACTTTACGAACTTCATCTGCTTGGGCAGCTATACTCATATTTTTGTGTACAACACCTAGTCCACCTTGTCGCGCCATTGCAATTGCCATTTTACTATCAGTGACCGTATCCATACTTGCACTCATTAAAGGAATATTTAATTTGATATTTTTGGCTAATTGCACACTCATATCTACTTCATTTGGCAATACATGACTTTCCGCTGGAATTAACAAGACATCATCAAAGGTCAAACCTTTTTTTGCAAATTTCGTTTCCCAATTAGACATTGTTCGTAACCACTCCTCTAAATTATTTTTACTGATTAAACTAACAGATGGATTTAAGTAAGTCAATAACCTAGAAAGAAATCCTCATCTAACCTTCACTTTTTCTCCACTTATCCAATTGTTGTTCTGTCAGTATAGTTTCCTGAGACAATAATTTAAACCAACTATTCTTACCTTTGGCGGCCTTGCTTAAATAAAGTTGTTCTTGGTTGGAAAAACCATCTAGGTGTAAAATGATGAAATATTTATCGACTTGATAGATTAACTACATGTTTTAATAAACGTTTTGTTTCATGAGCTCTTTTTTGTTATTTTGTCGCTTTAGCAACTGCCGTTGTTAGTGTATGTCCCATCATCTAAATAGTTTTTAATAGTTTCTACTCTATCTAACGCAGGAAGTTTATATTTTCGCTTTCCCATATCCTTTTAATAAATTGAAGAAATATAACTCTACTCTTCCCAATACGAAACTGTCTCAGAGAAGCCTCTGTCATCTTACTTCGTTTAACAATACCAACTATTAATTCATTACTTTCTGGCAAATGCTTTACTTTATCCATCGAAACACCTCATTTCTATTTACGATTATACTTTTACTAATATATGTGCTAAATATGTTCACAAGTATCATTTGGATATTTTCTGAAATTTTCATAAAAATGTAGTGAAATCGTAAAATAATCGGTCGATGTTTGCGGCCTCCAATAGTCGCTCCCCTGCTAGTTGTTGTACTACTAATCGAAACTTTTTGTACTGTTTTAAATCAAACATCATCAACTACTGCATTTCTCACTTTGATGAAAGCTTTTGATATTTCCGCTTCAAACGTATAGTGACTAACCACGAGTTTTTTTGCTGGTTTTGGGATTACGTTCTCCATTAGTGCTTGGTTAATTAACGAATTTAGTTCAAAAAAATTATTTATGACTGCAATGATAATTTTTCTCAAATGAATTCGCTATCTGTTAATTTAATCAGTCATGGTACCGCTGTCAATAATACTTTTCATTAAGTTGTCAGTTCTATTGGCACAGCTATCTTGATTAGTATCTTAAGTAGTGTCACTAAAGGAAATCTTCCTAAAGCTGGACTACTAAAAATATTACGCTATAAGACACAAGCGTTAACTGCCAAACTATTCGTGTTACCAAACAGCATTTTATAATGCTATTGCTTTTGAGTATTGTCGGTTCCATCATCACCGTCCTCCTGAAGCAAGAAAAAGGATTACTCAGCAAGCTACTGCTGAATTTCAAAAAAAGTTATGAAGAAATTGGTTGATGAATACAAACAATAAAAATAGAAGGTGATCTTCCAAGTCAGAAAATCACCTTCTATTTTTATTATTTTTGCGGTCTTGGTCCAGCTAAACTGCTGACAATACCAAAACGTTTCTTTAAGAAATAACGTGCAGCCAATGAAACACCGCCCAATACTGCTAATACAAACGGATCGATGATTGGATTTAAAGATGCTGGTAAAAAGACTGCTCCATTAAAAATCAAAAACCAGACTAGCGTCATCGATCCTAGGATCAAAATGGTTTTCCAAGTTTTAGGTTTTTTGGACCTGTCTGCTCCTGGTTGTTCGTATTGGTATACGAATAGATACATGAAGTAAAAGACTAATCCTCCAGTCGCTGATGCCACAACTAACGCTGTTAAGCCGTAAGTAGCCGTTTGTGTTCCACGTGGAACAAATAACGCCATAGCTCCTGATATAAGTGATAGCAAGCCAAACAAGAACATAAAGTTGTCTAACCACATTAGAATAGGCTTTGTGGCCAACTCATTTTTAACTGGTTTATTAACAATTGCCTCTAACCTTTCGGACACTGTACCAAAAAGCTGTCGAGCTGTTTTTCCAGTTTTTTGTTCAGTGACAAGGATAGGCAGCATGTCATGCAAGGCTTCTTCTTGTTGCTCCGATGAAAAATTAGCTGCTTCTAATGATTTTTTCAAGTCAAAGATATATTGCTGATTTCGTTTTGTCAGTTGTGATTCTAGCTCACGATTTTCTGTCGCTAGCTCCTGCAACTTTTCTGGTTCCATCTTTTTTCCCCTTTCGGCTTAAACGTTGAAGCGGAATAACATAACATCGCCATCTTGTACGACGTAGTCTTTTCCTTCCAATCGAACACGCCCTGCTTCTTTAGCGGCGTGCATACTGCCATATTTATCTAGATCTTCAAAGGATACTGTTTCAGCTCTGATGAATCCACGCTCAAAATCAGTATGAATAATTCCTGCAGCTTGTGGAGCCTTCATCCCTTTACGGAAAGTCCACGCTCGAACTTCTTGCTCACCAGCAGTGAAATATGTTGCTAACCCCAGTAAATCGTAAGCAGTTCTGATCAACTGATCCAATCCTGATTCTTCTACACCCATTGCCTCTAAAAATTCCGTTTTGTCTTCATCATCTAATTCAGCAATTTGCTCTTCCGCTTCTGCACTAATTACAATTACTTGAGAATTTTCAGTTGCAGCAAAATTGCGTACTTCTTGAACATAATGATTATTGTCTGGCTCAGCAACGGTTTCTTCGTCGACATTGGCAACATATAAAACAGGCTTACTAGTTAATAAAAATAACCCTTTAACAATTTTTTGTTCTTCATCAGTAAATTCAATTGTTCGTGCTGATTGCCCTTCTTCCAGCACAGGTTTAATTTTATCCAGTACCGCTAATTCAGCTACTGCATTTTTTTCTTTAGTTTTAGCAACCTTCGCTACCCGTGCATAGCGTTTATTGATAGAATCTAGATCAGCGAGTACCAATTCTAAGTTAATTGTCTCAATATCTTCTAGTGGATCTACCCGTCCTTCAACATGAGTAATATTCTCGTTGTCAAAACAGCGAACAACATGACAAATAGCATCTACCTGGCGAATATGACTTAAGAATTGATTTCCTAAGCCTTCTCCTTTACTTGCTCCTTTTACAATTCCGGCAATATCAGTAAATTCAAAAGTAGTAGGAACCGTTTTCTTAGGTTTCACTAACTCTGTTAAACGTTCCAAACGCCAATCTGGTACTTCCACCATACCTACATTGGGATCGATTGTCGCAAAAGGATAATTAGCCGCTTCAGCTCCAGCTTTTGTAATTGCATTAAATAAGGTCGATTTCCCTACATTGGGTAATCCGACAATTCCGGCTGTTAAGGCCATTTTATTTCATCTCTTTCTATATAAGATAATATTTTTTCAATTTTAGCTTTCTTTTTTTTCAAGTATTTTTTTCATTTTCTTTTCAAAATCACGACGAGTCATCATGACAACATGGCCGCAATTAACACACTTAATTTTGATGTCGGCTCCCATGCGCACAATCTCCCAACGATTGGTTTGGCAAGCATGAGGTTTTTTCATTTCAATAATATCGCCTAAATCATACATAGTTATTCCTCCTATGCTTCATCAAAATGAATACTTAAAATATCCAAGATACGTGTTAAATCATCTGGTGACAAGTACTCAATTTCAATTTTTCCTTTGCCATCTTTTTCAACAATTTCCACACTTGTGCCGAACTTATCCATTAAACGATCTTCACTCTCTCTCAGATAGTACGGTTTTTCTTTAGCTAAACGTGGTCCTTTTTTCTTTTCTTTCGTTTTTCCTTCATTATACTCAATTACTATTTGTTCCAATTGGCGAACAGTTAGACTTTCTTTCACAGCACGATTAGCTAATTTTAAGATTTGATCTTTCTTTTTTAAACCCAAGAGCGTCCGAGCCTGTCCCATTGAAAGACGTTCGTCTTGCACCATTTCCTTTACTAGTTTTGGTAAGGTCAGCAAGCGTAAATAGTTCGCAATATATGGACGGCTTTTGCCTAACCGTACAGCAACATCAGCTTGAGTTAATTTTAGATTCTTCATCAGCATATGGTAGGCTTCAGCTTCCTCTAAAGGATTTAAGTCTTCCCGTTGCAAATTTTCTAATACAGCAATTTGCATCATCGCTTCTTCATCAAATTCACGAACAATAGCAGGTATATTTTCTTTACCAGCCAATTTTGAGGCACGAAAACGACGTTCGCCCGCAATCAATTCATAGCCCTTTACCGCAGATTTTCTAACAATAATTGGTTGAAATACACCAGACTGTTCAATTGAATTTGCCAATTCTTGCAACGAAGTCTCGTCGAAAGATTTTCGCGGCTGATAAGGGTTGGGACGTAATTCACTCAAGGGAATTTCGATTATTTGATCATTCTTCATGTCAACCTCTTCAATTTCTGATAGATCTTGAAATAACGCATCGATTCCGCGACCTAAACCTTTATTTTTGCTCACGATCTAACACTTCCTTTGCTAGCGTCTGATACACTTCCGCCCCTTTTGAACGTGGGTCATAATCGATAATAGGTTTGCCGTGACTTGGCGCCTCAGATAATCGAACATTACGAGGGATAATCGTGTCATAAACTTTTTCTTGGAAATAACGACGAACTTCTTCTACCACTTCTGCCCCTAAATTGGTTCGAGCATCATACATGGTCAACAATACGCCTTCAATTTCTAATTCAGGATTGAAATGCTTTTGAACGAGTCGAACGGTATTTAATAACTGACTGAGTCCTTCTAAAGCATAATATTCACATTGAACTGGAATTAAAATAGCGTCACTAGCTGTAAATGCGTTAATAGTTAAATGTCCCAATGATGGTGGACAATCAATCAAAATAAAATCGTACTCGTCACTAACTTCTTTTAGTGCCCCTTTTAAACGGGATTCTCTGGCCATCATGGAGGTTAATTCAATCTCCGCACCAGCTAATTGAAGAGTTGCTGGAACAATAGACAAGTTTTCTCTTTCTGTTTGAATGATTGTCTCTTTAATTGAGACTTCATTAACTAAAACATCATAAATGTCTTCTTTTACGTCTGGTTTTCTAATCCCTAAGCCGCTAGTCGCATTACCTTGTGCATCACTATCAATTAATAAGACTTTTTTTCCAATAAAGGCTAAACAAGCACCCAAATTGACCGTAGTTGTCGTCTTACCGACACCGCCTTTTTGATTTGCAACAGAAATAATCCGTGCCATGTATTTTCCTCCTATTTCAATGGTTGTTTATTAGGCATCCCTGGTTTTCGTGGATACTTTTTTGGTGTTTCTTTTTTCTTTTGAATAGTTAAAATGTAACGACTGCCACCATCCTTAGGTAAGGAAACATCTTGTTCCTTAATCAATTTCCCACCTAAAACAGCAATTGCTTTTCGAGCCTCCTCAAGTTCTTCTTCACTTTTCGCTGCTTTTAAAGCAAAAAAATATCCTTGCTTTTTAACTAGAGGAAGGCAAAGTTCAGCCAATACATTTAGTCTTGCTACAGCGCGAGCCGTGACAAAATCAAAAGATTCTCGCAATCCCTTTTTTTGAGCAAAGGTTTCTGCACGATCATGATATAAAGAAACATTTTCTAAGCCAAGCTCATCCACTAAATTAGTTAAAAAAGTAATTCTTTTATTTAAGGAATCTACAATAGTTACTTGCAGTTGCGGACAAATAATCTTCAATGGAATGCTCGGGAAACCTGCTCCCGCTCCAACATCGCACAATGACCCATCTTTCTGAAATTCTTTCGAAAAAAGCAAAGTTATGGAGTCATAAAAGTGTTTCAAGTATACTTCCTGCTCATCCGTAATCGCTGTTAAATTCATCTTTTGATTCCATTCAACAAGGAGCCTATAATAAGTGGAAAATTGTTCCATTTGTTTAGCGCTTATTTCCAACCCATATTTAGCTAGTTCAGCTTGAAATTCTTCTGGTTTCATAGGAAATCCTCTCATATTGTGAAACAGATAAAATGTTTCACAGACTAACCTCTACTTTAACGCAAATTTCTATTTGATGCAATGCCTTAACTGTGTTTCACAGATTGACTAAAGAAAGTTTTAAATCCATTTGAGAATCTTCCTGTACTTATATAAAAATCCTTTATCTAATTTATCAAAATAAAGCATTAGTACTAAAGCCTTTGCTACCTTAAAATGACTATGTAACTAATTTAAAGAAGTGAGGGTATTAATTATGACTGAACGATTAACCGGACACACATTACTGATTGGTTTAATGGCCTATCCAATTCGTCACAGCATGTCTCCTACAATGCACAATGAAGCTTTTGCAAAGTTAGGGCTCGATTATGCATACTTGGCTTTTGAAGTAGAAAACGAGCAACTTAAAGATGCGGTACAAGCGATTCGTGCTTTAGGTTTGCGCGGTTCAAATGTTTCAATGCCCAACAAACAGGAAATTATTCAGTATTTAGATGAAGTTTCTCCAGAGGCACAATTGATTGGTGCAGTAAATACTGTTACTAATAAAGATGCTAAAGGACATCTAGTTGGATACAACACTGATGGTATTGGCGCTATGGAAGCATTGAAAGATGAAGGCGTAGAAGTGAAAGATGCTATTATTACTTTAACAGGTGCTGGTGGAGCAGGAACGGCGGTAGCGGTGCAAGCAGCATTCGATGGTGCAAAAGAAATTCGTATTTTCAATATAAATGATGGCGTTTTCGAAAATGCTAAGGAAACTGCTAAGAAGATCAATGAACACACAGCCTGTGTTGCCACTGCCACAGACTTATCTGATCAAGAAGCATTCAAAAAATCAATTGCCGAAAGCTCTATTTATATTGATGCAACTGGTGCTGGAATGAAACCACTAGAAGACGTCAGTTTGATTGAAGATCCTTCCATGATTCGTTCTGACTTAGTAGTTTTTGATGTGGTTTATTCTCCAAGAGAAACGAAATTATTGAAATTCGCTAAAGAACAAGGTGCAAAAAAAGCCATCAATGGCTTAGGTATGATGCTTTATCAAGGTGCAGCTGCTTTCAAATTATTTACAGATGAAGATATGCCTGTTTCATATATCAAAGAATTACTATTTAACGAAGAATAAAGAAAAGGGGGCTGTGATGTTTTATGTCATAGCCTCCTTTCTTCACATTTAAGATTAGAAAAACCTAATATTCACCAGCGTATCGTTTTGCATAAATATTCTTAAATTTTAATAATAAGTTTTCTGTTATACAACAATACATCTGGGAGATTTATACTGCAAAACAGAAAAATGGTATCTAACAGTTCTTAACAACACATAAAAAGCAATAGAATTGTTTCACGTGGAACATTCGATTTTTTTCATTTTCCTCAACAATATATAAGCTTCCACTTTTTTATATAACGTGAATTCTCTTTCGTCTTATCATACAGATTTCTTTTCTTTCGTTATTTTAGTTTTCCGTTAAATAACAAGGGCGTGGAAACGAAAAAATATTCTCTTATTGTCTACCCTAAAGGATTATATTTCAGAAAAATTATGTATCGCCAAAACGATAATAGATATCTCCATAAAAATCTCTATAGAATCATAAGATATAGCATTTACTCCTTTTGAAACTATACTGGGATTTCCTAAATTGATTTAAATGTATATCCATAAGTTCTTTCATTATATAAAGGAAATATAAGGCATTTTCGAATAAGCCCTCCAGTTAATATCCTCGTATTATAATGACGCGCTATTTATCAAGGGAAATTGTTTAAACATCATAAAATAGTAAATTCTTACTATCTTACCCTTGATGTTAGATCGGATTCTTTAGTTATCTTATCTATTCCATATTATTAATAGAGTACCTATAATAAATGTAGAAATAAAACGATAGTTAGGCATTAAAGATAGTCTCTAGACAAGAAATTATCTATGAACTTGATTGCTCATAAAGTATGGATTTTTTCTATCATTTACCTATAAAATCTGCATTACACTTCTTTAATCAAAAAAAGATGTATATAGACAAATGTTTCATGTGAAACATTTTCATAGATTTACACACTAAAAATAACTACATATCAATAAAAAACATAAAGCAAAATGTTTCTGCCTTATGTTATTATTTTGTCACTTGCTTTTTTATTCTAAATTTTTAGCTATCTAGTTATTTGTCCTCTTGGATATATAATTATATTAGAGCTCTTTACGATAACATTCTCTTATTAAGCTGATTATACAAATTCTTTATGTTTATCCTTCATAGTGACTTTGTTTGTGGTCACCACGAATTGATAATAATACCTATCCTGTATGTTTGATTTTATTCACCGAATGAATATTAATTCATATTAGCCAGCTATATATTTACTTTCGATATTTCTGACCATCATAATTAGACTCTCTAAATTTCTAGCTAACAGAAAAAAACGACTTTTAATTAAGCCGTTTCTTCTACCTTCGCTATTTTTCCTTGTTCGATATAAACCATCAATATACTAATATCTGCTGGATTTACTCCGCTAATTCGACTAGCTTGCGCTATTGTCTCAGGTTGGATTTTTTGTAATTTTTGACGTGCCTCTGTAGCTAAACCATTAATTGCTTCATAATCAATTCGTTCTGGAATCCGTTTAGCTTCCAGACGTTTGAGTTTTTCTACCTTTTCCATAGCCTTTTTGATATAACCTTCATATTTGATTTGAATTTCTACTTGTTCTATTTCCTTAGTACTTAGTCCTTCATTATGGGGAATAAATTGTAGAACTTCTTTATAATCAATTTCTGGACGCTTCAAAAAATCTGCAGCTAAAACACCATCTTTTAATTCAGCACTGTTTTTTTCTCTCAAAAAGCTTTGTACTTCAGCTGTTGGTTTGATACGAATTTTTTGTAGGCGTTTGATTTCTTCTTCAACATTGTTTTTCTTAATTAAATATTGCTGATACTGTTCATCATTGACTAGGCCAATCATGTGCCCATATTCTGTTAAGCGAAGATCCGCATTATCATGTCGTAAAATTAGACGATATTCTGCTCTTGAAGTTAATAAGCGATAAGGTTCATTGGTACCTTTAGTTACTAAATCATCAATCATTACTCCGATATATCCATCACTTCGTTTCATTATAAACGGTTCTTTTCCTTGGATTTTCAAGGCTGCATTAATTCCTGCGATCAATCCTTGGCCTGCTGCTTCTTCATAACCACTAGTACCATTAGTTTGGCCTGCTGTATAAAGATTTTCAACAACTTTTGTTTCGAGCGTTGGCCGTAATTGATGAGGGGCCACCATATCATATTCGATAGCATAACCCGTACGCATCATTTCCGCATTTTCAAGGCCTTCAATCGAATGTAATACCTCGTTTTGAACATCTTCAGGCAAAGAAGTCGATAGTCCTTGTACATATACTTCTTCTGTGCGTAAACCTTCTGGCTCTAAAAATAGTTGATGGCGATTTTTATCAGAAAAACGAACAATTTTATCCTCGATCGAAGGACAATAACGCGCACCAACTCCTTCTACAATTCCTGTAAACATAGGGGCACGGTGAAGATTCGCTTGAATAATCTCATGGCTTTTGGGATTAGTATAAGTCAACCAACAAGGTACTTGCTCTTGATTGTAGTCTTCGTCAGACGTTTGATAACTAAAATGATTAGGTGCTTTATCCCCTGGTTGAATTTCTGTCTTACTATAATCAATCGATCCAGATTTCACACGAGGAGGAGTACCTGTTTTAAAGCGATGAATTTCAAAACCCAAATCCTTCAAATTATCCGATAATTTGATTGAGGGTTGAGAATTATTTGGTCCAGAAGAATATTTTAATTCTCCAATAATTATTTCGCCTCGTAAAGCCGTTCCAGCAGTAATTATTACTGCTTTAGCTGTATAAACTGCACCAGTAGCTGTAACGACACCTCTGCAAATCCCATCTTCTACTACTAAACGATCCACTACACCTTGTTTCAAAGTTAAGTTTTTTTCTTTTTCAATGGTGTGTTTCATCTCTTCAGCATAAGCATGTTTATCAGCTTGTGCTCTTAATGCACGTACTGCAGGCCCCTTACCAGTATTTAACATGCGCATTTGAATATAGGTTTTATCAATGTTTTTACCCATTTCTCCACCCAATGCGTCAATTTCTCTTACTACTACTCCTTTAGCGGGACCACCAATTGATGGATTACATGGCATGAATGCCACCATTTCCAAGTTAATAGTAATCAACAGGGTTTTGGAACCCATTCTTGCTGCTGCTAATGCCGCCTCTGAACCTGCATGTCCGGCTCCTACGACAATTACATCATATGCTTCTGCTTGATACTCCATATCTCTCTCCTTTATTTTCCTAAACAGAACTGACTAAATAATTGAGTAATTAATTCATCTTGGACACTGTCCCCGACAATCTCTCCTAAATAGTCCCAGCAACGCGTCATATCTATTTGAACTAGATCAACAGGCATTCCTGCCTCAATTCCATTTTGAACCTCTTTTAGAGCCTGTGAGGCGTTTTCCAGTAATGCAATGTGCCTAGTATTTGAAACATAGGTTGCATCTTTTTCACCGGTTTGTCCCCCAAAGAACAAATTAGCAATCGCTTCTTCTAATTGATTCAAGCCATCCTGCTGTAATACTGATATTGCCAATAACTCATCTTTTCCGATTAATTTCTGAAGCTCTTTGCGATCTAATTTAACTGGGAGGTCTGTTTTATTTAGTAATATGATGCGTTTTAACTCTTTGGTTGCCTCTAACAGATTGCGATCTTCTTGAGTCAGTTCTTCGCCTTGATTTAATACTAATAAAATTAAATCAGCTTCACTTAGTGCTTTACGGCTGCGCTCTACCCCAATACGTTCCACGATATCTTCTGTTTCACGAATTCCTGCTGTGTCAACTAATTTAAGCGGTACACCTCGAACACTTACATATTCTTCTATCACATCGCGGGTAGTTCCTGCAATATCAGTAACGATTGCTTTTTCTTCATGGAGCAAATAATTTAGCAAGCTTGATTTACCAACATTCGGACGACCAATGATTGCTGTACTTAATCCCTCACGTAAAATTTTTCCTTGCTTAGCATTCACTAATAAGGCATCAATTTGTTGACTTACTTGGCCAGCCTTCTCTAATAACAATTTAGTAGTTAATTCTTCCACATCATCGTACTCAGGATAATCTATATTTACTTCAACTTGAGCTAATGTTTCAAGTATTTCTTGGCGTAACTGACGGATTAATTTAGATAAATTGCCATCCAACTGATTGATTGCTACATTCATCGCTTTATCCGTTTTGGCACGAATTAAATCCATTACTGCTTCAGCTTGAGATAAGTCTACTCGTCCATTTAGAAATGCTCGTTTAGTAAATTCCCCTGGCTCTGCTAGGCGAGCACCTTCACGTAAAATTAACTGAAGTAATTCGTTGACTACGACAATACCTCCATGGCAATTAATTTCTACAACATCTTCTCTAGTGAATGTTTTGGGTCTCCGCATAACACTAACCATTACTTCATCAACCAGTACTTGATTCGCTGGATCCACTATATGGCCATAGTGAATAGTATGGCTGTCTACTTTTTTTAGTGTCTTTTTGCCACTTTGAAATACTTTATCCGCAATCTCAATTGCTTGATCACCACTCAAACGAACAATGCTGATTGCCCCTTCACCAGGAGGGGTTGAGATTGCCGCTATCGTGTCAAATTCTAAAATATCTGGCACAAAAATCCTCCTTATATGCACAAAAAAAGCGCCCACTCCACCCCTTAAAAATAGAGGTAGATTTAGCACTTTGACTGCTGTCTCTTTATTCTTGTGCTAGGTTAGCACATTTTTTTTCCTTTTTCAAGTTGAAAAAACCCCCGCCATGACGAGGGTCATATCAAAGTAGGCACAACTCAGTCGTATACTTTGATAAGAATGATTTCTAACACAATATACTTGCTTTATCAGCCTTTGTCAATCTGTTCTGATGAATTTAAGCAAGAACTTGCTGAATTAATCACTTTTTAGCTAAAAAAACCGCATCAGCTAAGATGCGGTCGATCTTTCTACAAACTAAAAATATTTCTTTGCTGGCTCAACTACCAAGTAACGATAAGGTTCTTCGCCTTCAGAGTGTGTTTTAATGTATTCATCGTGACTTAGTGCTGAGTGAATCATCTTACGCTCAAAGGCAGGCATAGGCTCTAAAAATACTGGTCGTCCAGTGTCTTTTACCTTTTCAGCAGTCCGTTTGGCCAAACGGACAAGTACTTCTTCGCGTTTTTGACGATAATTTCCCACATTTACAACAACTGAAAGTTTATTTTTTGCTACCCGATGAACAAAAACTTGTGCCAAATATTGTAAGGCATTTAGTATTTTTCCATGCTTTCCGATTAGCATTCCTTGTTTATTTGTTTCTAAATTTAGAGTTGTCAGCCCATTGCTTCCTCGATCAATCTTTACTAACGCTGGAACACCCATTTCTTTAGTTACGTTAGTCAAATAAATTGCTAGTTGTTTTAAGGCTTCCTCATTGTCTAATTCTGTTCCATCATCCGACAGCTGAACTTCAGCAGCCTTTTCTTCCACGATAGCTTCGGTTACAACTTCTTGGACCGCTTCTTCAACAGCTTCATTGATTTCTTCAGAAACAGTCGGTTCCATTGAAACCTGTGCATTCTTCTTGCCAATTCCCAAAAAACCTTTTTTACCTTCATCCAAGATGTCAATTTCCACATCATCTTTTGTTAACCCTAGAACATCTAATCCATGCTTGATTGCTTCATCAATCGTTGCACCTTCATAAACAGGCATTTTTTATTACCTCCTTGTTCTATCTCTTTACATAACTAATTCTTAGTACATAGTTTTATTTTTTGCGCTTTTTCTTAGGATTTCTAGCTTTTTCCAGTGCTCGTTCACGCTGTTTGATCCGTCGTGCTTCTTCTGCTCTTTCTTGACGAATTTTAAACGGGTTGTTTAACAATAATGTTTGAACTGTCTGGAATGCATTTGATACTACCCAATAGAGTGATAACCCACTAGCTAAATTCATCCCCATAACGAAAATCATTACTGGCATAAAGAAATTCATAATTTTAGTCGATGGATTAGATTCCAATTGACTCATGCTCGACAAGTAAGTACTAGCAAACGTAAATATAGCCGCTAGGATAGGTAAAATAAAATACGGATCTGGACGACTTAAATCTAACCACATAAACTGTCCTTGTCTTAATGCCGGGATACGTAAGATTGATTGATACAAGGCAATCATTACTGGCATCTGAACTAACAATGGTAAACATCCTGCATATGGATTTACATTGTGCTCGGCGTACAGTTTTTTAGTCTCAGCTTGGAGTTTTGCTTGTGTCTCTTGATCACGCGAAGCATACTTTTGTTGAAGCGCTTTGATTTTTGGCTGCAAATCTTGCGTTTTACGCATGCTTTTAGTCTGGAAGTGCATCAAAGGCATCAAAATAACTCGGATAATAATCGTGAACAAAATAATCCCAATTCCGACATTACCAAAGGAGAGTCCTTTAATTGCCTCACCAAAATAATAAATGATGTAGCGGCTCCAAATGCCCGTACTGTTTGAGTCTACATCACCTGTACCACAGGCTGACAGCAAAACAACTAACGAAAGCAGTCCTGCCATTAAAAGTATTCGATTGTATTTCTTCACTTAGTTCTGTTCCCTTCCTCATTCAATATTTTTGCTAGCTTTAACACGTGGATCAAATTAGAACGTACTTCTTCATAGGAAAGGTTCTTTATCGACGGTCGTGCAATGACAATGAAATCCAGTCTAGGATCAATATCTGAAGACAACTCATGTAAAACTGCTCGAATGAGTCGTTTTACATAGTTTCGAGTCACTGCGTTACCTACCTTTTTTCCTACAGAAAGTCCTACTCTAAAATGTGTCTGATCAGAAGGCTCTAATCGATAAACCACAAATTTGCGGTTGGCAAAGGAAGTTCCCTCCTGAAAAACTTTTTGAAATTCTTTTTCTTTCTTTACGCGGTATGCTTTTTTCATTCAGCTTCCTTCGTTTCTTTAAATCTATACTTACCAATAATACCATACTTCAATTTGAGGATTCATCTTATTTTAAAAGAAAATATAGAAATCCCAATGCATAAAAAAGGCTTCACGAACAGATTCGGCTTTTTCGCTTAAAAATCGATAAAGCTAGTTCGTGAAGCCAGATATCTTTAAACTTACTATGTAATTAGAAGTTTATTCGGTCCCTCTCATAAAAAAGAAAAAACCACTGGACCGGCAGTGGTTTAAGCAGAAAGTACTTTTCTTCCTTTACGGCGACGGCTAGCTAAAACACGGCGACCATTTTTTGTGCTCATACGTTTGCGGAAACCATGAACTTTCTGACGTTTACGTTTATTAGGTTGATAAGTTCTTTTCATCTATTCCACCTCCATTACCAACGATACATAGACATACTTTAGTAGTATAACGACTTTCACTACTATTTGTCAATCGAAAAAAAATAAAAAAATTTTTAGTTTATCCACATTTTTTGGGGATAACTTCTCTTTAATTGGGGATAATTTATCCACAGAAAAAATCGTCTAGAACTTGTCTCAACTTTTTCCCCAAAAAATTTTAACATGGATAAGTTATGCACATGGTGGATAACTATTGTGCATAACTTGTCTGGTCGTTATCACATCAAGCTCTATTTATTTCCTCTTTTGTGGGTAATCTCGTGGAAAACGATAAAAAAGTTTCCTTATTCACATCCTTGTGGATAATTTTTTTCAACAAAGAGGATATCTTACTCCTTAGTTTTTCACTGTGTGGAAAAACGATAAGAAAAAAACAACTTCAGCTTTTGCCTGTGGAAAACTTTCGAAAAAAATGATAAAGTAGGACTAACTGAATTTTATTATAGTAGGAGGCGAATTATTTGACCTCATTAGAAGATATCTGGCAGGAATTAAAAGAAAGCTATAAGCAAGAATTAAATCCTGCCAGCTATGATGCTTGGGTGGATACAGCCAAGCCTTTGTCTTTTAACAACAATCAAATAACCATTGAAGTCACCAGTGATTTGCACAAAAAATACTGGGAAAAGCACCTAGCAGCAAAAATCGTTGAAATTGGCTTTAAGTTAACAGGGGATGAGATTATGCCGGCCTTTGTCACACCTGACGAAGCACCGGTTTTTACGCCTGTGGCAAAACCGATAACACCAACGGTTGAGGTAACAAAGAAAGCTATGCTTAATCCAAAGTATACTTTTGACACATTTGTGATTGGTAAAGGCAACCAGATGGCACACGCTGCTGCACTTGTCGTTGCTGAAGAACCCGGATCCATTTATAATCCTTTGTTTTTCTATGGGGGAGTTGGTTTGGGGAAAACTCACTTGATGCATGCGATAGGTCATCAAATGCTAGCTATTAATCCGCAGGCAAAAGTTAAGTATGTTTCAAGCGAGACTTTCGCTAATGATTTTATCAACTCAATCAAGAACAAAATCTCAGAAGAATTTCGACAGGAGTATCGTAATGTTGATTTGCTGCTAGTCGATGATATTCAATTCTTTGCAGAAAAAGAAGCTACCCAAGAAGAGTTCTTCCATACATTTGAGAACTTATATAATGATAACAAACAAATTGTTTTAACCAGTGATCGGCTGCCAAATGAGATTCCAAAACTGCAGGAACGCTTAGTTTCACGCTTTGCTTGGGGATTATCTGTAGATATTACGCCGCCAGATCTTGAAACTAGAACTGCTATTTTACGAAAAAAGGCACAAGCAGAAAATCTGGAGATTCCTGATGACACCTTAAGCTATATTGCAGGACAAATTGATTCTAATATTCGTGAATTAGAAGGAGCTTTGGTTCGAGTACAAGCTTTTGCAACTATGAATAACGCAGACATTACCACCAGCATAGCAGCAGATGCTTTGAAAAGCTTAAAGAGCACGGGTAATACACAGCTGTCTATTACACAAATTCAGGAAGAAGTTGCCAAATATTATCATATTCAAGTTAAAGATTTAAAAGGGAAAAAACGAGTAAAAACCATCGTAGTGCCTAGACAAATAGCTATGTATCTTTCAAGAGAAATGACAGACAGTTCTTTACCTAAGATTGGTGCTGAATTTGGTGGCAAAGATCATACGACAGTTATCCATGCTCATGAAAAAATTGCTCAACTAATTAAAACCGATACGAGTACTCAGCAAGAAGTTGCCGAAATCAAAAATTTACTATTAAACTGATCTGTGGAAAAATACATGAAAAAGAACCGGAGTTTTCCACACCTTTTCCACAAGTGGAAAACTCATGATTGAAAGCTTTTCTGCTGTTTTCCACAGGATCCACAGTGCCTACTACTTTTATTACTTAATACTATAAATAAATATATATAAAAAAGGAGTTTCCTTATGAAATTTACTATTAACCGCTCTCGCTTTATTCAAGAATTAGCAACTGTTCAACGGGCTATTTCAACCAAAACGACTATTCCCATCTTAACCGGTGTAAAGATCGTTTTAACCGATGAAGGACTAAATTTAACAGGAAGTAATGCAGACATTTCTATTGAATCATTTTTAGCAGCAGATGATGAAAAAGCGCAGATGCAAATTGAATCAACAGGGATGATTGTTCTGCAAGCCCGTTTCTTTAGTGAAATCATCCGTCGTTTACCTGAAAGTACTTTTACTTTAGAAGTAATGGATAATTATCAAGTAGCTATTACTTCAGGAGCAGCTGAATTTACTGTAAATGGTTTGGATGCCGATAATTATCCACATCTGCCTGTTGTCGAAGAACAAAATCAGTTAAAATTACCTGTCCACATGTTAACAAAATTAATTGGTGAAACTGTCTTTGCGGTTTCTCAACATGAAAGCCGTCCAATCTTAACTGGAGTTCATTTTATGCTAGCTAATAATCAGTTATTGGCTGTAGCAACTGATTCTCATCGTATGAGTCAACGTGTCGTACCTGTCGAAAATGCATCAAGTGATTTTGATATTGTTATTCCTGGTAAAAGTTTAGTGGAGCTTTCTAAATCATTAACAGATGAAGAAGCTGAAGTAGAAATTAGTATTATGGAAAACCAAGTGTTGTTCAAAACACCAACAATGTATTTCTATTCTCGTCTGCTAGAAGGAAATTACCCGGATACAAATCGTTTAATACCTAACAGCTTTAATACGGAAATTACATTTGCTGTTCCAACCTTGCTGGCTGCGATTGAACGTGCTTCTTTATTATCACATGAGGGAAGAAACAATATTGTTCGTTTAGCGATTGAATCTGATTCAGTCATTCTTTACGGAAATTCACCAGAAATAGGTAAAGTAGAAGAAGAGCTTGCTTATGAAAAGGTGACTGGAGATCCATTAGAAATCTCATTCAATCCTGATTATATGAAGGACGCTTTGAGAGCGTTTGGTGATATGAGCATGACGATTCGTTTTATTTCGCCAATTCGTCCGTTTACTTTGGAGCCAAGTGAAGGAGAAGTTTCATTTATTCAATTAATTACTCCAGTGCGGACAAACTAAACTGAAAAGTTTCACAATTCTTTTTGAAAATTTTAGAAAGAGTTAAAATGAGTGTAAAAGGTCTTAAAATCGATTTTAAGACCTTTTTTTCTTTTTGGACTGAAACTTCGAAAATAGAATAAAACTTCTTAAAACGAAAAATACAACGAGTTTATTTGTTTTCTGACTAAAAAAAGAGTATAATATAGAGGTGTTTCTGAAATGAAAATGAGGGATGAAATGTGAAACAACAAATAGTTTTAGAAACTGAATATATGACGCTCGGCCAGTTGTTAAAAGAGATTAATTTAATTTCTAGCGGCGGACAAGCTAAATGGTATTTAGCTGAGCAAACTGTATTCGTAGATGGTGAACCAGAGAATCGCCGTGGACGGAAGCTCTATCCAGGTATGATGATTGAGATACCTGAGATGGGTACTTTTTTTATGGCTAAAAATGGGACTATCGAAGATGAAACTGAATAAACTTCAGCTGAAAAATTATCGGAATTACCAAGAATTATTCTTAGAGTTTCCCAATAGCCTGAATGTTTTCCTAGGCGAAAATGCCCAGGGAAAAACCAACCTGTTAGAAAGCATCTATGTGCTGGCCTTAACAAGAAGTCATCGCACCAATAATGAACATGAGTTAATTGGATGGCATGAAGAGTTCGCGCAGATTAAAGGACGTATATCCAAAGGATCCAGCGAGACGGAATTAGAGCTGCTGCTAACAAAAAAAGGCAGGAAGTCAAAAGTCAATCACATTGAACAGAAACGTTTAAGTAGTTACATAGGCCAACTGAATGTCATCTTATTTGCACCTGAAGACCTTTCATTAGTGAAGGGGAGCCCCCAACTGAGACGGCGGTTTATTGATATGGAATTAGGTCAGATTAGTCCGCTGTATTTATACGATTTAGCCCAGTATCAGAAAACGTTAAAGCAGCGCAATCTCTATCTTAAACAATTAGCCGAAAAGAAACAGACGGATGAGATCTATTTGGACATCCTTACTGAACAACTAGTTGAATTCGGGAGCAAGGTGTTAATCAATCGTTTGCAGTTTATTAAGCGTTTGGAGCACTGGTCCAATGAACTGCACACACGAATTACCAATCAAAGAGAACACTTAGCGATTGAGTATGTAAGCAGCTTTGAAATGGAAAGCCAAAGAATTGAAGATATTCAAGAGACGTTCCAAAATGAGCTCCAAAAAAACCGCAAGCGGGAAATGTTTAGAGGAACGACACTAATTGGTCCTCATCGAGATGACCTGCGTTTTTTAGTTAACGAGCAAAATGTTCAAACATATGGTTCACAGGGGCAACAAAGAACCACTGCGTTGAGTGTCAAATTAGCGGAAATCGATTTGATGAAAGAAGAGACGGGAGAATATCCTTTGTTGCTGTTAGACGATGTGATGAGTGAGCTGGATGATAATCGTCAAGTGCATTTATTAGAAACAATAGAAGATAAAGTTCAAACATTTTTGACAACTACAACCTTAGAACATGTAAAAGGAAAGATGACCGTTCATCCGGATATCTTTTATGTCCAGCAAGGGCAGATAGAAAGGAAAGAAACCTAAATGACAGAAGAAGAAAAGAGTTTACGAGAGCGAGCTCAGGAATATGATGCTAGTCAGATTCAGGTACTCGAAGGTCTCGAAGCCGTTCGTAAGCGTCCTGGTATGTACATTGGCTCAACTAGTACAGAAGGATTGCATCACTTAGTTTGGGAAATTGTTGATAATTCAATTGACGAAGCCTTAGCAGGTTTTGCTACAAGTATTCACGTAATAGTTGAAAAAGACAATAGTATTACTGTTAGTGATGATGGCCGGGGGATTCCGGTAGATATTCAAGCTAAAACAGGCCGGCCGGCTCTTGAAACTGTTTATACCGTGTTACATGCGGGAGGAAAATTCGGCGGCGGCGGGTACAAAGTCTCTGGTGGTTTGCACGGTGTGGGAGCTTCCGTAGTAAATGCATTATCTAGCAGTTTAGACGTACGGGTTTTTAAAAATGGAAAGATTTATTTCCAAGAATACCGACGTGGTGCTGTGGTAGATGATTTGAAGGTCATTGGAGATACCGAAAAGCATGGAACGACTGTTCACTTTGTGCCAGATCCAGAAATCTTTACCGAAGATACGGAATTTAATTTTGAAAAGTTAGCTACACGTGTACGGGAATTAGCCTTTTTGAATCGTGGATTGAAGATTTCGATTGAAGATATGCGCCCCGAAGAGCCAGTTTTACGCGAATACCTTTACGAGGGTGGAATCAAGAGCTATGTTGAGCACTTGAATGCTAGTAAAGCTGTTCTATTTGATGAACCAGTTTTCGTTGAAGGGGAACAACAAGATATTACCGTAGAAGTTGCGATGCAATACACTGACGGATATCACACCAACATATTAAGCTTTGCAAACAATATTCATACCTATGAAGGTGGAACCCATGAGTTTGGCTTTAAAACAGCTTTGACTCGGGTAATTAATGATTATGCCCGCAAACAAAAGATTATGAAAGACAATGATGAAAACCTTTCTGGTGAGGATGTTCGTGAAGGATTGACAGCAGTTATCTCCATCAAACATCCAGAGCCGCAGTTCGAAGGACAGACAAAGACAAAACTTGGAAATTCTGAGGTACGTACAGTAACGGACCGCCTGTTTTCTGAGAGTCTGTCGAAGTTCTTGATGGAAAATCCATCTGTTGGACGTCAAATTGTTGAAAAAGGAATTTTGGCGGCTAAGGCTCGCTTAGCGGCTAAACGCGCCCGGGAAGTTACTCGGCGAAAAGGTGCTTTAGAAATCAGCAACCTGCCAGGGAAATTGGCCGATTGCTCTAGTAATGATCCTGAACGCTGCGAATTATTCATCGTGGAGGGGGATTCTGCCGGAGGATCAGCAAAACAGGGGCGAAATCGTGAATTTCAAGCAATTTTGCCGATTCGGGGGAAAATCTTAAACGTTGAAAAAGCTTCGATGGATAAAATTTTAGCTAACGAAGAAATTCGTTCGTTGTTTACCGCAATGGGAACGGGCTTCGGCGCTGACTTTGATGTAGCAAAAGCTCGTTATCACAAATTAGTGATAATGACCGATGCTGATGTGGATGGCGCCCATATCCGTACATTGCTGCTAACCTTGTTCTATCGTTACATGCGTCCGATTGTTGAAGCAGGATATGTTTATATTGCTCAACCCCCTTTATATGGGATTAAACAAGGCAAGAACATCACATATATCCAACCTGGTAAAAACGCTGAAGAAGAATTGCAGCAAAAAATGGCTGAATTACCAGCTTCGCCAAAACCAAACGTGCAACGCTACAAAGGGTTAGGAGAAATGGATGATCACCAATTGTGGGAAACCACCATGGACCCAGACAATCGTTTAATGCTGCGTGTCAGTGTTGATGATGCGATTGAAGCGGACCAAGTATTTGAAATGCTAATGGGTGATCGTGTAGAACCACGTCGCGCGTTTATTGAAGAAAACGCTCATTACGTTAAGAACTTAGATATTTAGTGAGGAGGATCGATTTGGAAGATCGAAGAGAAAATATCCATGATGTCAATCTAACCAGTGAAATGCGAGAATCCTTCATTGACTATGCCATGAGTGTTATCGTGGCTCGGGCTTTGCCTGACGTTCGTGATGGCTTGAAACCTGTTCACCGAAGAATTTTATATGGAATGAATGAGCTGGGGGTAACTCCTGATAAACCACATAAGAAATCTGCTCGTATCGTAGGGGATGTAATGGGTAAATACCATCCTCATGGTGATAGTGCGATTTATGAGTCAATGGTTCGGATGGCGCAGCCATTTAGTTATCGTAATATGCTGGTAGACGGCCACGGAAACTTTGGTTCAGTGGATGGCGATGGTGCTGCGGCAATGCGTTATACTGAAGCGAGATTAAGTAAAATTGCAATGGAAATGCTGCGGGATATTAATAAAGACACTGTAGATTACCATGGCAACTACGATGATAGTGAGCAAGAACCAGATGTTTTACCAGCTCGGTTTCCCAACCTGCTGGTTAACGGTGCTACAGGTATTGCGGTGGGGATGGCTACCAATATCCCTCCTCACAACTTAAGAGAAGTAATTGATGCAATTGGTCTATTAATGGAAAATCCCGATGTGACAACGCAAGAATTAATGGAGGTTCTTCCTGGACCAGACTTTCCTACAGGCGGTTTGGTCATGGGGAAATCAGGAATTCGGCGAGCGTATGAAACCGGAAAAGGCTCAATTACTGTTCGGGCTAAAATTGAAATAGAAGAACAAAAAAATGGGAAAGAACGCATTATTGTAACTGAGTTGCCATATATGGTGAACAAGGCGAAATTAATTGAGCGTATTTCCGAACTGCATAGAGACAAGCGAATTGAAGGGATCACTGATTTGCGGGATGAAACTTCTCGTGAAGGAATGCGTGTAGTAATTGAGGTCCGTCGAGATGTTAGTGCATCAGTAATCTTGAATAATTTGTATAAATTAACCTCATTGCAAACTTCTTTCAGCTTTAATATGTTGGCAATCGAAAATGGAGTTCCGCGGATTCTGAATTTGAAACAAATTTTAGAAAACTACGTAGCTCACCAAAAAATTGTCATCACTAGACGAACTAAGTTTGAAAAACGTAAAGCCGAAGCTCGTGCGCATATTTTGGAAGGTTTACGGATTGCACTGGATCATATTGATGAAATTATTGCAATCATTCGTGGGTCTGAATCAGATGAAGTAGCGAAAAATACGTTGATCGAACGCTTTGAATTGTCTGATCGGCAGGCACAAGCAATTTTAGATATGCGTCTGCGCCGTCTAACCGGCTTAGAACGCGAGAAAATCGAAAATGAATACCAAGAGCTGCTGAAGTATATCGAGGACTTAGAAGACATTCTAGCGCGTCCTGAGCGGGTGATCGAAATTATCCGAACTGAATTAGAAGAAGTAGCTGCTAAGTTTGGTGATCCTCGTCGTACAGAACTATTAGTAGGAGAGGTATTAAGTCTAGAAGATGAAGATTTAATTGAGGAAGAGGATATTGTTATTACCTTAACTAATAACGGCTATATTAAGCGAGTAGTCTCTAGTGAGTTTAGAGCCCAACGTCGCGGTGGTCGTGGAGTTCAAGGGATGGGTATCCACGATGATGACTTTGTTAAGAACCTTATTTCATGTTCTACGCATGATACGTTGCTTTTCTTTACGAACACAGGTCGAGTTTATCGGGCGAAAGGCTATGAAATTCCCGAATATGGGCGAACAGCTAAGGGAATTCCGATTATCAATCTGTTAGGCATTGATTCCAGTGAAACTATTCAAGCGGTTATTGCGGTTACTGGTGAGGCCTCTGATGGACAATTCTTATTCTTTGTGACGAAAAATGGAATTGTTAAACGGACAACTGTAACGGCATTTTCAAATATCCGCAGCAATGGCCTAATCGCTATCGGTTTGAAGGAAAATGACGAATTGGTTAATGTTCTCTTTACTGAGGGTGAAGAAACGATTATCTTAGGAACTCATAACGGTTATTCCGTTACTTTTGCTGAAGAGGCTGTCCGTGATATGGGACGTACAGCTAGTGGTGTACGTGGTGTACGTTTACGAGAAGATGATTACGTCATTGGATCTGCAGTGCTTAAGGACGATCAAGAAGTATTAGTGATCACCGAAAAAGGCTATGGCAAACGCACTAAAGCGGCTGACTATCCGGTGAAGGGTCGCGGTGGTAAAGGAATCAAGACAGCTAACATTACGGATAAAAATGGTCAGCTTGCAGGTTTAGCAACGGTTAATGGGGATGAAGATATCTTGTTGATTACTGACAAGGGTGTCATTATCCGCTTTAACGTGGCAAGTGTTTCTCAAACTGGTCGTGCTACCTTAGGTGTTCGTCTAATGAAGATGGAAGAAAATACCAAGGTCGTGACAATGGCGGTTGTTGAAAATGAAGCTGAAGAAGCCGAAGAAGAAGCAGCTGAAAATGTAGAAACGAATACAGAAGAAAAAAGCGAATAAATTTTGAAAGACTGAGATTTTTCTCAGTCTTTTTTGCGTAATTTATAGTAAGTAACAAAGAGACTTAAAGAAACATTTGATTTTTGCTGGACGATTATGTATAATGAATATTTGTGAGTAGTCTATATTTTTTTAGATCGCTCTCCTTGCTCTTAGTAAACTGAGAGCCTTATAGTCCATAGGGAGGTGAAAAATCAATGGAAAATACGAAGTATGAAATCACATACATCATTCGTCCAAACATTGATGAAGAAGCAAAATCTGCTTTAGTAGAACGTTTCGATACAATCTTGAAAGATAATGGTGCAGAAATTATCGATTCAAAAGATTGGGAAAAACGCCGTTTCGCATATGAAATGAACGGTTTCCGTGAAGGTGTCTACCATATCGTCAATGCTACTGCTCCAGCATCAGCCGGCGCAATCAACGAATTTGATCGTCTAGCAAAAATCAACGACGATATCATTCGTCACATGATCGTAAAGATTGAGGAGTAATTGTTTCACGTGAAACAATTGACGAGAAAGGAGCTGGCTTTACTTGATTAACAATGTTGTATTAGTTGGTCGCTTAACAAAAGATCCAGATTTACGTTATACTGCAAGTGGTACTGCAGTTGCTACTTTTACTTTGGCGGTAAATCGTAATTTTACTAACCAAAGTGGAAATCGCGAGGCAGATTTTATCAATTGTGTGATTTGGCGTAAATCAGCAGAAACACTAGCAAACTATGCCCGAAAAGGTACTCTATTAGGTGTTACTGGACGCATTCAGACACGTAATTATGAAAACCAACAAGGACAAAGAGTATATGTTACAGAAGTAGTAGCGGATAACTTCCAACTACTTGAATCACGTAATGCAAGTGAACAGCGTCAACAGAGTCCTAACTTTGATGGCGGTGGAACGCAAGGATCCAATAATAGCTTTAACAACAACTTTGAACAATCTTCGCCGTCAGCTAAAAACACGATGCCTGACTTCGATCGTGATTCAGATCCATTCAGTGGGTCTTCGATCGACATTTCAGATGATGATTTACCATTCTAACAATTGATTGGAGGGAAACGGAATGGCTCAACAAAGAAGAGGTCGTAAACGTCGCAAAGTAGATTACATTGCAGCAAATCATATTGAATATATTGATTATAAAGATATCGAATTACTGAAACGATTCATCAGTGAACGTGGTAAAATTTTACCTCGTCGTGTAACAGGTACAAGCGCTAAAAACCAACGCAAAATTACTGTAGCGGTTAAACGTGCACGTATTATGGGATTATTACCATTTGTTTCAGAAGACTAAACTATTTAAAGACTTCCTTGTGAAGTCTTTTTTTGTTTCACGTGAAACATCTAAGGATTCGCTCACTGGCAGTGATTGTGATAGAATAAAGTCTGTCAGGAGGAAGATGGATGAAAAAGAACACGAAATTTACGTTGTCTCTTTTTTTCTTTTTTTTATTGTTGCTGATTCAACTAATGGCAATCTTTTTCTTGCCCCTTAATTATGTATCTGCTGCGATTGTTGTGTTTATTGATTTGCTACTATTGGTACAAATTGTACTACAGCATCGACGTTTACAAATCAGCAACCACCAGAAAATTATGCAGGCTTCTAGAGTTGCCGAGAAAGCACTGGATTATGTATCTGAGGATATGCCAGTGGGGGTAATATCTTGGGGAACGGATTATCAATTTATTTGGATGAATCCTTATATAACGGATAAGGTAAAGGAGCTTTCATTAGCTGACCAGCAAGACATGATTAATGAGTTAATTCAACGGGATGAAAGAGGAAAAAACGTTTATAAGATTAAAGATACCTTGTATCATTTCCAATTGAATAAAGAAAAGCAATTGGTTTATTTGATTGATATTACTAAAGAAGTGGAATTAGAAACGAAAGAACAGAACTTGCAAGCAGCTGTAGGTCTTTTATCCGTTGACAACTATGATGATGTAATTGACCGAAGAGATGACAAGGAAATCTCTTATTTGAATTCATTTATCACCACGGTTATTTCCGATTGGATGGATTCTTATCAGATTTTTTATAAGCGAATCAATGCGGAACGTTTTTTCTTTTTAGCACGGTATGAAGATTTAGAAGCTATGATTGACAATAACTTTGATTTGCTGGAGAAGATACGTGCGGCGGCAGAAAAAGAGGGGATTCTAATTACGGTTAGTATGGGAATCAGCTACGGGAATCAGTCGTTGGAAGTAATTGGAGATACGGCACAGAATAATCTAGACATCGCCTTAGTTCGAGGTGGAGATCAGGTAGTAGTGAAAGACGCTGAGGAAAATGCTAAACCCGTATTCTACGGTGGAAATTCAACTAGTGCAGCGAAGCGGACTCGCGTACGTTCCCGGGCGATGTCGACTGCCTTGAGGAATGTTTTCAATGAGACGGGAAATGTGTATGTGATGGGGCATCGTTTCCCAGATATGGATGCTATTGGAGCTTCGTTTGGAGTTTCATGTTTGGCTCGATTTCATAATAAATCAGTTCGTGTAGTTATTGATGAGCAAGAGACTATTCCTGATGTGGATCGTTGTTTGGAAGAGATTCATAAAGATGGGGAATTAGAGGACTTGTTGATTTCACCGTCGGAAGCGATGAAGCAGCGAAAGACAGGAGATTTGCTGGTGATGGTGGACTATCACCGTCCCTCTCTTTCGATTTCTCAAGATCTGTATGAACAATTTGATAATGTGGTAATTATTGATCATCATCGCCGAGGAGAAGAATTTCCTAGCAAGCCGTTATTAACGTATATTGAATCATCAGCTTCATCGGCTTCTGAGCTAGTTGCTGAATTAATTCAATTTGAAAGCAAAGACGATCGTCAAATGACTAAAATGGAAGCAACTTTATTACTAGCAGGAATAACGGTAGACACGAAGAATTTTTCTATTCGCACGACAGCGCGCACTTTTGATGTTGCCAGCTATTTGAAGACTTGTGGAGCGGATGCTTCTTTAGTACAATATATTTTAAGTACGGACATTCAGTCTTACCTTGAGATTAGTCAGCTGGTAGGAGAAAGTGAGTATGTTCGTGAAGATATTGTTGTAACTGCAGGAAGTGAGACAAAAAAATACGATAGTGTCACTGCAGCAAAGACTGCAGATACCTTATTGTCTATGGTAAACATAAATGCTTCCTTTGTTATTATTAGACGCACAGATGATGTAATAGCTATTAGCGCCCGTAGCACTGGGACGATTAATGTCCAAAGAATTATGGAGGCTATGGGTGGCGGTGGTCATTTTACGAATGCCGCAGTTCAATTGGAGGATACATCAGTTGCTGAAGCTAGAGAAAAGCTGTTAGCAACTATTAATGAACAATTGTCGGGAGGAGAAGACGAATGAAAGTAATTTTCTTGGAAGATGTAAAAGGAAAAGGCAAAAAAGGGGAAGTGAAAGAAGTCCCTACAGGGTATGCACAAAACTATCTGCTTAAGAATAATTTGGCTAAAGAAGCCAACAAAAGCAGTATCTCGGCATTGTCTGCTCAAAAGAAAGCTCAAGCAAAACACGATGCTGAAGTATTAGCTGAAGCAGAAAAGTTGAAGGAATTTTTAGCAAAAGAAGATACGGTAGTAGAATTGAAAGCTAAAGCTGGTGAAGACGGCCGCTTGTTTGGCTCAATCCCTTCAAAACAAATTGCTGAAGGTTTGAAAAAGCAATATGATTTAAAATTAGACAAACGTAAAATTGAATTAGATAATCCGATTCGAACATTAGGTTACACTAAAGTTCCTGTAAAGCTTCATACTGAAGTAAGCGGCATTATCAAAGTTCATGTAAGTGAGGAATAAACACGAGGCTGAGACAATTTGTCTCAGCCTTTATTGTATTTCTTAGGTTTATTTTGTAAAATAGGTGGACGAAGAATTTTAGGAGCGAAAAGCATGAGTGAAATGTTACAAGATCGGATCCCGCCACAAAGTGTTGAGGCAGAACAAGCAACATTAGGCTCGATATTTTTAGATACAGATGCGTTGATTACGGCAATGGAATTTATCCAACCGGAGGATTTCTATCGCCGCAGCCATCAAGTAATTTTCCAAACAATGATTAAGTTAAACGACCGTAACGAGGCGATTGACGTTGTGACGGTCAAGGAGCTGTTAGAGCAGGAACATCTGCTGGAAGATGCTGGCGGCTTAAGCTATTTATCTGAGCTGGCCTTAAGCGTCCCAACTGCGGCTAACGTCGGGTATTATGCGAAGATTGTGGAAGAGAAATCTTTGCTGCGCAATTTGATTCAAGCAGCGACTAATATTGTAACTGAGGGTTTTGAACAAGGAGACGATGTTCAAACCATTTTAGATGCAGCTGAGCGCAGCATTATGGAGGTTTCAGAGCGGCGGAATAAGAGCGGCTTTTTGTCGATTGCTGAAGTATTAAATACCGCAATCGAGAATATTGATCAGCTTGCTCGGAATGATGAAGAGATTACTGGTATTCCTACAGGCTATGCCGCCTTGGATAAGATGACTGCCGGATTGCAGGCAGAAGAGTTAATTATATTAGCGGCTCGTCCTGCGGTAGGGAAGACGGCATTTGCTTTGAATATTGCCCAAAATATTGGAACGAAGACAGATCGTTCAGTTGCTATTTTCAGTTTGGAAATGGGGGCTGAATCGCTGGTGAATCGGATGCTTTGTGCAGAAGGATCTATTGAAGCCAGTCATTTAAGAACGGGTCAGTTATCAGAAGAAGAATGGCAAAATTTGATTGTAGCGATGGGCAGCTTGTCTAGAGCAAATATTTTTATTGATGATACACCGGGGATTAAAATATCGGAAATACGGGCAAAATGTCATAAGCTGGCAAAAGAAAAAGGCAACTTAGGATTAATCCTAATTGACTATCTGCAGCTGATTGAGGGAACCGGGCGTGAGAATCGCCAACAAGAGGTTTCGGAAATTTCCCGACAATTGAAAAAGCTGGCTAAAGAATTAAAAGTACCTATTATTGCTTTATCACAGCTTTCTCGGGGTGTGGAGCAGCGTCAAGATAAACGTCCAGTACTAAGTGATATTCGTGAATCCGGTTCGATTGAGCAGGATGCAGATATTGTGGCTTTCTTATATCGTGATGACTACTACGAGCGTGAGGGCGACGAAGAAGCGGATACGAGTGCCAACCGCAACGTGATTGAGGTAATTATTGAAAAGAACCGGAGTGGGGCTCGTGGTACCGTAGAGCTGCTGTTCATCAAAGAGTACAATAAGTTTTCTTCACTTTCGCCAAGAGAAGAATTTTAAAGCGCCTGTTATGCGACAGGTGCTTTATTTTTTATGTTCTTCCAACTCTTGGGATAAATGATCCAATTCAGTCTGTTTTTGCGAAAGAATTTTCTGGTCTTCGCGGATTAAGGCGCGTATTTCAGATTTAGTAGGTTGGAAAAGAGTATTGATTCCAACTGCGATTAAGGTTCCAATAAAGGTGTCGATGATTCGGCTGAGAGCAAACCCAAAGGACTCGCCATAAGAGACACTCAGAGAAATAAGAATAGTAGCGGAGATGGCAGGAACTATTCCGCTGTGTTCATGCAGCAGTTCACAGACCAGTACCACTAAAATAATGAAAAACGGCAGTAGAAAGATTTCGATGTCAAAATTAGCATGATCGATTTTTGTAATAAAAAAATAGAGAAGTGCCATCGTACCGCCGATTATATTTCCGGCAACAGTGTTTTTACCAGTTTTAATTGTGGTATGCAGGTCGCTAGTCATCAAAGGAGCTACTGCAGATAAAGAGGCTGCTATGGGAGCGCCGCGATCGCTAAAATGAAAGATGAGAATACATAATGCGACAGAAACAGCAATCTTTACTGCGCGTATAAGGGTATATTTGTGAATGATTTTCATTGCTTCTACCTCCTCATGTTATTGTGACAAGGTTAAGAAAAATTGGCAAGTAAAGCCCTTTATCAAGATTAATGTTCGTGATTTGACAATAAAAAACAAAATGAGAATTTGAATATTCGAATTTAGATTGAAAAACAGTTGGTTTATTGGTACAATGGTTCAGGATTAAAAAAATTAAAACGAGGTGTTCAGATGTCATCTGTAGTAGTGGTAGGAACGCAATGGGGCGATGAAGGAAAAGGAAAGATTACTGATTTCTTAAGTGAAAATGCTGAAGTCATTGCTCGCTATCAAGGTGGAGACAACGCAGGACATACCATCAAATTTGATAATGAAACATACAAATTGCACTTGATTCCTTCTGGTATTTTCTATAAAGAAAAAATCAGCGTAATCGGTAATGGTGTGGTAGTCAATCCAAAATCTTTAGTTGAGGAGTTGGCTTACTTACATGAACGAGGCGTAACTACGGAAAATTTACGTATTTCTGACCGTGCTCATGTGATTTTGCCTTACCATATCCAATTGGATCAATTGCAAGAAGATGCTAAGGGCGAAAATAAAATTGGTACAACAATTAAAGGAATCGGGCCAGCTTATATGGATAAGGCTGCTCGTGTGGGCATTCGAATTGCTGATCTTTTAGACAAAGAGATTTTTGAGGATCGTTTAACCATTAACTTAGAAGAGAAAAACCGTCAGTTCGTGAAGATGTTTGATTCTGAGCCGATCGATTTCGATTCTATTTTTGAAGAGTACTATGAATATGGTCAACAAATCAAACAATATGTAACAGATACTTCAGTCATCCTGAATGATGCACTTGATCAAGGCAAACGTGTTCTTTTCGAAGGCGCGCAAGGAGTTATGCTGGATATCGACCAAGGAACGTATCCTTTTGTTACGTCCTCCAATCCAGTGGCTGGTGGGGTAACTATCGGAAGCGGTGTAGGACCAGCGAAAATCGACAAGGTTGTGGGTGTATGTAAAGCTTATACCTCTCGTGTTGGTGATGGGCCATTCCCAACTGAATTATTCGATGAAGTTGGTGATCAAATTCGTGAGGTTGGCCGTGAATACGGAACAACAACCGGACGGCCTAGACGTGTTGGCTGGTTTGATTCAGTGGTGATGCGTCATTCTAAACGAGTGTCAGGGATTACCAATCTATCTTTGAATTCGATTGATGTGTTGAGCGGACTAGATACTGTAAAAATTTGTACCGCTTATGAGCTGGATGGTGAGCTAATTTATCATTATCCTGCAAGCTTGAAGGAATTGAACCGCTGCAAGCCTGTCTATGAAGAGCTGCCAGGCTGGAGCGAAGATATTACCGGCTGCCGCGATTTAGCTGATTTGCCAGAAAATGCTCGTAATTATGTTCGTCGTGTTTCAGAATTAGTTGGTGTTCGTATCTCTACTTTCTCTGTAGGACCTGATCGTACACAAACTAACATTCTGGAAAGTGTTTGGGCACAAATTTAAGGGTTCTATTGGAACAAACAATCAGTTATTTAGTATAATAAAGCTTACTAAAGGTGTTAGGAGGATAAATGATGTATCAGATTCTAACCGATTCCTGTTGTGATGTTCCTTATAAGCTGTTAAAGGATTTAAATGTTGAGTTTATTTCGATGTATATTGATATTAATGGACAAGAAATCGCGGATGACTTAGGGAAAAGCTTTGATATTAATGCCTTTTATCAAGAGATTGCAGAAGGTGCATTGCCTACAACTTCTCAAGTGAATGTAGGTCGGTATACTGAATTTTTTAAGCAGTATGCGAAACAAAATATTCCTGTGCTGTACATCTGCTTTTCATCAGGATTAAGCGGTTCTTACCAAAGTGCTCTACAGGCCGTGGAGATTGTTAAAGAGGATTTTCCCGAGGCTGAAATTCATGTGTTTGATTCTTTGGCTGCTAGTGGTGGAGAAGGGCTGATGGTCTACGAAGCTGCCAAAAAGCAGCAAGCAGGCATGACTCTATCAGAATTGCTGGCATGGCTAGAAGAAAATCGTTTAACGTACCAGCATTGGGTAACGGTTAATGATTTGAATCATTTGCAGCGGGGTGGAAGGATTTCCAAAACGAGTGCAGCAATTGGCGGCTTGATGAATATCAAACCAATTATTGATGTGGATCCACAAGGAAAGCTGCGAACGCTAGAAAAAATTCGTGGACGTAAAAAAGCTTTGCAGCATATTGCTGATAAAATTGTTGAGAATACGGATACTCCTAGCGAGCAGGTTATTTTCATCAATACTAGCGGTGATTATGATAGTGCCGAGGAAGTGAAACACCTGATTGAGGAACAAATTCAGCCCAAAGCGATTGAAATTTTCCCATTAGGTCCAACAATTTCCAGCCATACGGGACTGGGTTGCATTGCGGTGTTCACTAGAGGTCCAATTCGAAAATAGTTCACGTTAGCTTCACAAATGACTTGATTATTCAGGTGTTTGTGAAGCTTTTTCTGTGTCTGAAAACTCGCGAATAATTTGACTGAGTTGATTGCGATAGGCTGTTTGCAGGACATTGTCTCGTTGAACCAAAGAAATTAAAAAATCCGGCTGCGGCTGGTCTTCAATTGGAATGCTGACTAGATGATCTTCAGCGTTAATTGCCAACTCAACTAAAAAACCGATGCCCACTTGTTCACGGATCATTCCTTTTAAGATATTCAGATTACTGCTTTGGTAAATAATTTTTGGTTCAAAATGAGCCTGCTGACTAAATTTCTCAAAAGCAATCGGATGAACGTAGTGCTCATTTAACAAAACAAAGGACTCATGCTCCAGCTCACTGAAGGAAATACTTTTGCGTTGAGCCAACGGGTGCTCAGGACTAACCACAATAGTAAAATTCTTTTTAACCAAAAGCTCACTGTAAAGCTCAGGATCACGAATTGGTTCTGTGGAGCCTAGCAAAGCCATATCAATTTTTCCTCGTTTCAGCAGCATATATAAATCCTTCGAGCCACCATCAATTAAATTCACGTGCTCCATCAAATTATTTTTGAATAAAAATGAGGAAAGCTTAGGGAAGTAATAATTGCCAATAATTGGCGGTAGACCAAATTCTAAGGTTTCTTCCTTCAAACGATCAATTTCTCGAATGGCTACAGAGAGTTCTTTTAGCATCGTGCTGATATGTTTTGACAAGATCATGCCAGCTTTGGTGATAATCACGGAGCGATGAGACTGGTCTCGCAGAATCAATTCCGTACCTAGCTCCTGTTCTAACCGCTTCACGGCATAGGTGACTGTTGGCTGGCTAACATGGAAGGCTTTAGCAACTTTAGTGAAGCTCTTGTCGTGAACTAAACGTTGAAAGTACTCTAAGTCTTTAAGATTCATCATAAACTCCTTTAGTCAATCCTAAACTTTTTGTCATATAAGTATTATTTATCATAATCCTAATTTTTGACTATGACAAGTCAGAGGGTGTACCTTGTTAATGTAATTAATAAGGATGCCGCTTCGAATCAGTTATTGTTAAGTCAAAAGTCGAAACAACATAGGATACAAACTACAAGGAGGAATTTAATTATGAAAGGAATCGAAATTTTAAACAATCCGTTTTTGAATAAAGGAACAGCCTTTACAAAAGAGGAAAGAAAACAATATGGCTTAGAAGGCATGCTGCCTTCACAAGTACAAACTTTAGAACAACAAGCTGTCCAAGCTTATGGACAATATTTAAGCAAAACCTCAAATCTTGAAAAACGTATTTTCTTGATGAATATTTTCAATACAAATCGTACTTTGTTCTACAAATTGATGGGACAACACGTAGTAGAATTTATGCCAATTGTCTATGATCCAACAGTGGCAGATTCTATCGAACAATACAATGAATTGTTTGTTCAACCTCAAGATGCTGCTTTCTTGTCAATTGATGATCCAGAAGCAATTAAAGCAAGTTTGCAAAATGCAGCTGCTGGCCGCGACATTCGTTTGATCGTTGCAACAGATGCTGAAGGGATTTTAGGTATTGGCGACTGGGGTGTCAATGGTGTCGATATCGCGATTGGTAAATTGATGGTTTATACAGCAGCTGCTGGGATTGACCCATCTCAAGTATTGCCTGTATCGATTGATGCTGGTACGAATAACCAAGAATTAATCAATGATCCATTGTATTTAGGCAATCGTCATGAACGTGTAACGGGTGATCGCTACTATGATTTCATCGATCAATTTGTTAATGCAACCCAAGAATTATTCCCTAAAGTATTGCTTCACTGGGAAGACTTTGGCCGTTCAAATGCAGCGAATATTTTGGAAAAATACGAAGATAAAATCACCACCTTTAATGATGACATTCAAGGAACAGGAATTGTGGTACTAGCTGGTGTATTGGGTGCATTGAATATTTCAGGTGAAGATTTAACTAAACAAACCGTAATGACCTTTGGTGCTGGGACTGCCGGTGTCGGCATTGCCAACCAATTGCTAGATGAAATGACTCGCCAAGGTTTGTCAAAGGAAGAAGCACGTAAACATTTTTATATGGTAGACAAACAAGGTGTTTTGTTTGAAGATACCGAAGAGTTAACCAATGGACAAAAACCATTCACTCGTCAACGCAGTGAATTTGATAATGCGGATGAGTTAACCAACTTAACAGCAGCGGTTAAAGCTATTCACCCAACGATTATCATTGGAACATCGACTCAACCAGGTGCTTTCACTGAAGAAATCGTGAAGGAAATTGCGGCTCATACCGAACGTCCAATCATTTTCCCATTGTCTAACCCAACTAAGCTGGCAGAAGCAACTGCGGAAGATTTAATTAAATGGACAGATGGTAAAGCTTTAATTGGTACGGGTATTCCAGCAGCAGATGTGGAATATAATGGTGTAACTTACCAAATTGGCCAAGCAAATAATGCGTTAATGTATCCAGGATTAGGACTTGGTATTATTGCTTCAACTGCTTCTCGCGTAAATGGCGAAATGTTGTCACAAGCTAGTCACGCACTAGGCGGCATTGTTGATACAACGAAACCAGGTGCTGCAGTATTACCGCCAGTATCTAAGTTGACTGAGTTCTCACATACTATTGCTGAAGTAGTGGGACAAAGCGCATTGGATCAAAAATTAAACAAAGAAGAAATCAAAGATATTAAACAAGCAGTCGAAGACATGAAATGGTACCCAGAATACCACTCACTAGATGCTGAATAATTATAAGAGGGGGAACCAAAGATGATCTTCTTTCAATCGATTCAAAGTGTCATTAGTATTATTTTGATGATTGCTTTGGGGTATATCTTGAAAGGCCAGGGATGGTTTGACGAAAAATTTGGCGGCAGTATTTCATCGTTAATTACGAAGGTTGCTTTGCCAGCTTCGATTTTCGTTTCAGTTTTGAAAAATTTGACAAAGGAAACACTGTTTCAATTGTCTGGTAGTTTGATTTATCCAGTCGGCGGGGTAATTATTTCTTATATCATTGCGTATTTATTAGTGAAGATATTGAAAATCCGCCCAGGCCGTCGCGGAATTTTTATGAATGCAGTAGTAAATGCTAATACGATCTTTATTGGCTTGCCACTAAATATTGCATTGTTTGGCGAAAAAGCGTTGCCTTACTTCTTGGTTTACTATGTTACCAATACAGTTTCAACTTGGGCCTTTGGTGTATTCTTAATCTCTAACGATGATCCAACTAAGGTGAAAGGGGAAACCAAAGCCAAACTAAACTGGAAGAAATTGCTGCCACCACCATTACTTGGTTTTATTGTAGCGATTGTTTTCTTACTAGTCGGTATTCCAGTACCAACCTTTATTAACTCTACGTTGACTTATGTTGGGAACATTGTTACGCCATTGTCACTGATCTACATTGGGATCGTTTTGTACGATGCAGGTCTTAAGAGTATTCGCTTTGACCGCGATACTATAGTTGCTTTGCTGGGTCGATTCATTTTGGCACCAGCAGTTCTAATTGGTTTATTAGTTGTTGGTCAAAATGTCTTTGGAGCTAACCTAGATACTTTGCTGCAACAAACCTTAGTTGTTCAATCAGCAACTCCAATGTTGGCTGTTTTGCCTATCTTGGCTAATGAAGCACATGGCGATGTTAAATATGCAACCAACCTTGTTACAACAAGTACGCTGCTATTCGTGATTGTTGTACCTATCTTGATGCAGCTTGTACAATTTATTTAATAAGAAAAAAAGGGAAAGCTCAAGGCGAGCTTTCCTTTTTAGTTACCTGTAAACAGGTGTTTTAGTTTTTCTTGTACATCTTTGTTTTCCAAGAATTCGTCGTATGTTGTTTCGCTGCGATCAACTACGCCGTTCTCAGAAATAGCAATGATGCGGTTAGCAATGGTTTGAATGAATTGATGGTCATGAGAGGCAAACAGCATTGCGCCTTTATAAGCCACCAAGCCTTCATTTAGAGCTGAAATAGATTCTAGGTCCAAATGATTGGTTGGATCATCCAAGACTAAGACGTTCGCTTTTGACAGCATCAGCTTAGACAGCATGCAACGGACCTTCTCGCCACCAGAAAGTACATTAACAGGTTTCATTACTTCGTCACCTGAGAACAGCATACGTCCTAAGAAGCTGCGTAGGAAGGTGTTGTCGTCTTCTTCTTTGCTGGCATATTGACGCAGCCAATCCAAAATTGGCAATTCGCTGTCGAATTCTTTGCTGGTGTCTTTTGGCAAATAGGCTTGACTAGTAGTGACACCCCAGCGAACTGTTCCAGTATCTGGTTTTAGATCGCCCATAATTACGCGGAACAATGTTGTAGTAACAATATCATTTTCAGCAATGAAGGCTGTTTTGTCTTCGCGATTCAAGATGAAGGAAATATCATCCAGAATTTTCTTGCCATCAATCGTCACACTAACGTTTTCCACCTGCAGCAAGTCATTGCCGATTTCGCGATCCGGTTTGAATTGCACGAATGGGTAACGACGTGAAGAAGGCTGAATATCATCCAAAGTGATTTTATCCAACATTTTCTTCCGAGAAGTTGCTTGCTTTGATTTTGATGCATTGGCACTAAAGCGAGCAATAAAGTCTTGCAGCTCTTTGATTTTTTCTTCTTTTTTAGCATTTGAATCAGATTTTAGTTTTGCTGCCAATTGGCTGGATTCTAACCAGAAATCGTAGTTGCCGACATACAATTGAATTTTACCAAAATCAAGATCGGCCATGTGGGTACACACTTTGTTTAAGAAGTGGCGGTCATGGGAGACAACGATAACTGTGTTTTCAAAATCAATCAGGAACTCTTCCAGCCAGTTAATTGATTGAATATCTAATCCATTGGTAGGCTCATCTAGCAGTAGGACATCGGGTTTGCCGAAGAGTGATTGTGCCAACAGGACTTTGATCTTTTGACCGGCTGTTAATTCACTCATTTTTTGCTGATGCAATTCTTCTGGAATATTTAGGCCTTGCAGTAAAACAGCTGCTTCAGGTTCAGCCTCCCAGCCGCCTAATTCAGCAAATTCGCCTTCCAGCTCAGCTGCTCGAATGCCATCCTCGTCGGAAAAATCTTCCTTCATATAAACGGCATCTTTTTCTTTCATCACTTGATACAAACGTTCATGGCCCATAATGACGGTTTCAATTACTGGATAATCTTCATAGTCAAAATGATTTTGCTTCAGCACAGCTAAGCGTTCATTAGGGCCTAAGATGATTGAACCAGTAGACGGTTGGATTTCACCAGACAAAATTTTCAAAAAGGTCGACTTGCCGGCACCGTTCGCACCGATCAATCCGTAACAGTTGCCAGGGGTAAATTTGATATTTACATCATCAAATAGTTTACGGTCAGAAAATTGTAAACTAACATCACTTACAGTAATCAATAGTATTCCTCACTTTTCTTTATTGGCGTAAGCCTCTTTTGCATTATAACGAGGGGTTAAGGAAGTTTCAAGTTAATAACTGTTAATTTACTTGTGTTTTAAAATACGTTAGACTTAGATGGGAAGGAGTGAGGGTGAAATGATTGGGATAATTGTCGTTGCGCATGATCATTTAGCAGAAGGCTTGGTAGAGACAGCACAAGCAATTATGGGACCACAACAATATGTAGATACCATCGCTGTGGAGGCTCAAACGGAGAATCTCCAAGAGGTGTTTAATCATAAAGCGCAAAAAATGTTAGAGCAAGTCGATGAAATTGTTTGGCTGATCGATATTTTTGGTGGGACACCATTTCGCTATGCAAGCCAATGTGTCGTCAACCACGAAAACCAGCATTTAGTAACCGGTATGAATCTCCCCATGCTGCTGCAGGCATTGACTAACCGTAACTTGCCAGCTAAGAAGTTAACTAAGCAGCTAGAAGATGAAAGTAAGGAAGCCATTCGGCGGATATAAAGGTCTTGGAGCGTGCCAAGTTTTACTGATATGAAAAACTACAAACATGAATTTATTTTTCCGCTAGCAGGAAGAATAAATTCATGTTTTTTTATGTGGGAAAAATAGGGATGATAAAGGAATTTGGTCCACTGCAATCCAAGGATTTACAATTATTAAATGCACCTCATTCGAGCACAAAAGAGTATTTAAGTGAAAAAAATAAAATAAATAGCGTTTACAAGCTCGTTATTGCGTGATATACTCATTTACGAGTAGAAGTGAGTTAGAAAATGTGCTCGAATATGAGGAGGTTAAGGAATGACTGTGTTACTTGAGTCAAGAGTATTAAGTTTAGTGAAGCCTGAGGTAATCCAAGAGGTTACTAAAGAAAGAGAAGTTAAAGAGGGTTGGGTAGCCATCGAACCTACATATGCTAGTATCTGCCATGCAGATTTAAGATATTTTGCAGGCTTGCGGCGACCAGAAGCGTTGGCTAAGAAACTTCCGATGGCTTTATTGCATGAAGGAATTGGAGTAGTAAAAGCATCCGGTTCTCCAGATTTTGCAAAAGGAGACCGTGTGGTAGTGGTACCTAATATTCCGGGAACGATCCTTCACCCGGAGATAGAACAAAAAGCAGAGGTTCCGCCTAACTATTCGAAGGGCAATGCCTTTTTAGGCAGCGGCTACGATGGTTTAGCACAAAGTGTCTTAGTTCACCCGGCAGAGTGCTTAGTTCGAATACCGGATGAAATTCCAGCAGAAATTGCGGTATTGTCTGAATTGTCTTCTGTTTCTCATCATGCAATTAGTCATGTGAAGGATAAGCTGGTAAAAGAGGATACCCGCGTTGCTTTATTCGGTGATGGACCTGTAGGCTACTTTACGTCAGTGATGTTGAGATATTTATATGGTGTAAAGGCTGATCGTTTCATGGTATTTGGTGCTGCGGAGGATAAGCTGGCAAACTTTGATTTTGCACGGACTGCGAATGTTTTAAGCTATGATTTTGAAAATGAACCAGAGAAATTTGATGTCGTGATTGAGTGTACCGGCGGTCGTTTCAGCGAAAGTGCAATTAACCAAGCGATTATGATTGCTGATTCATTAGCAGACATCATTTTTATGGGAGTAACTGAGGACTTAGTACCGATTAATACCCGTGATATTTTAGAAAAAGGGATTACAGTTCACGGCAGCAGCCGCTCATCTACAGTTGATTTTGCAGCAGTGGTTGAAGGAATGAGAAACGCGGAATATCGAGCAGCGTTGAAAAAAATCTTACCGCAGCAAATTACGGAAATTTCAAACGGTGAAGATTTTAGCCGAATGATGGAAAAATTTGTTGAAAATCCAGGCTGGAATAAAACAGTGATGCATTTTAATTGGCAGGCATAAACAGAAAGGCGGGAAATGATGGCAGGAATTTTATTAGTAACACATGGAGAAATGGCTAACGGAATTATGGACAGCTTAAGTCTGATTATGGGTGAGCAGGAAAATTATCTGACACTAGGCTTAAAGCATGGCGATGACATCGGCGAATTTAATGAGCAAATTCAAAAGGGGATTGTTCAATTAGATCGAGGCAACGGTGTGCTGGTAATAGTGGATCTGTTTTCTGCCAGTCCTTACAATCAGGCAGCTATGTGTTTTAGTCAGTTGCAAGGCGCTCATCAATATCGCTTGGTTTCTGGTGTGAATCTGCCGATGGTTGTGGAAGCCTTTAATCAGCGACTGATTGGTTCCGATTTGGAAACAATGTACCAGGCAGCTATGCAGACTGGACGAGAAGGAATTAAAGAGTTTTTTGAAGAGATGGAAAAAATTAATCAGAGGAGCGTTTAAAAATGGGAGAAATTGTATTAGCAAGAATCGATGATCGTTTAATTCATGGACAGGTAATGACTGCCTGGCTGCAGTTTACTGGAGGCAATCATATCGTGATTGTAGATGATGCCACAGCAGGGGATGAATTTACCAAATCCATCATGTCAATGGCGGTTCCCAACGGCATTAAGCTTTCTATTTTAGGGATTGCCGATGGTTCTGCTTTGTTAAAAGATATTCCCGCTAATGAAAAGGTCATTATTTTAGCCAAAGAGCCGCAAACTTATCTGCAGCTGATTGAAAATGGTGTAAAGCTGGATGAAGTTATTATCGGTGGTATGGGTGCTAGAAAAGACCGCAAGAGCTTCTACAAAAATATTTCAGCGACGGAAGAAGAAAAAGAAACCTTCAGAAAAATTATTGCAAACGGTGTCAAAATGAAAATCCATGTGATTCCTGATCAAGGCTCACAAGCAATTGATAATCTATTATAAGAAGGAAGTGGAAAAATGAAAATCAGCTTAATCCAAGCGATTTTAATCGGTGTTGTTTATTATTTGGGTATTAATGGAACGCCTTGGCTTTCGCTTGTCGGCACACACGGCTGGATGCGGCCTTTAGTCAATGGAACGGTAGTAGGACTTATTTTAGGTGATCCAGTTCAAGGGTGTATCATTGGTGCGGCAATCAACCTGCCTTATTTAGCATTTATCTCGGCTGGAGGAACTGTAGCAATGGACCCAGCCTTGGCGGGAACCTTAGGAACGGCTTTGGCAATGGCTGCTAATGTTGAACCTTCTGTTGCGACGACGCTTGCTGTGCCGTTAGGGTTGTTAGGTACGTTGGTATGGGTAGCCCATATGACCGTGGATATTACATTTGTCCATATGGCAGATAAAGCAGCAGAAGAAGGAAATATTGATCGAATCAACTGGCTGCATATTGTTCCACCGCAATTGTTCTTATTATTGATTACAGTTGTACCTGTCGCTGCCGCTGCATACTTAGGTGCGGATGCTGTAGAAGGTGTTGTCGATGCCTTGGGTGGTAAACCACTAGCTGTCTTGTCGGCGATTGGCGGAATCTTGCCTGCGTTAGGGATTGCCATGAACTTGCGGGCAATGAACGGTAAAGGAACCCTGTTGTTCTTTATACTTGGCTTCATGTTGGCAGTTTACTCAGGCTTGCCAGCGGTTCCGATTGCTATCTTTGCTATAGTAATTGGTTATGTGTTTACTGAGTTGTATCTAAAGGATAAAAATGGAGGTATGGCTTGATGGAACAAACCACAGTGGAACAACCAAAATTACTATCTAAAAAAGATGTGGTCAAAGCCTTTTGGCGTTGGACCTTCTTCTCTCATGCTAACTACAATTACGAGCGCCTGCAGGCAACTGGTGTTGTTCATGCCTTCAGCCCTATTTTGAAAAAATTATATGGTAAAGACGAAGATGAAATGAAGGCGGCCTTGGACCGACACATGCAATTCTTCAATACAGAGCCTTCCTTTGGCGGACCAGTTTTATCCATGGTTATTGCGATGGAGGAAGAGCGGGCCAGCGGTGCTGAAATCAATGACCAAACGATCAACGGCTTGAAGACTGGGCTGATGGGACCTTTGGCTGGGATTGGCGATACCTTATGGCAAGGAACTTTAATCCCGATCTTGCTTTCCTTTACTTTACCATTTGGTGCTCAAGGAAATATTATTATGGGACCTGTGCTTTTCTTTGCTCTACATTGGATCATTATGACGGTATTGGCTTACTTCTTATGGATCCAAGGCTATGAACAAGGAAAAGAAGGGATTCAAAAACTGATGGCTGGCGGCCGACTGTCTTATATTATGACCCTTTCGCAAACTTTGGGAGCAATAGTCATCGGCTCACTGGCAGCTAATTTTGTCAAACTTGCTACGCCGCTGCAGGTTCATTTAAGTGGGAAAGAATCATTGTCCATTCAAACAGACGTACTGGACAGCTTAGTAAAAGGGATTTTGCCGTTAGGTGTAACCCTATTAACTTACTACCTGTTAAAGGTTAAAAAATATACACCAACTAAAGTTTTAGTGATTCAAATTATTGGTGGTGCGATCTTGGCAGCCTTGGGCTTGGTGGTTAATTCCCTATAGTCTTAGTATTTAGTTGTCAATGAGCAGGGAACAGAGAAATATAGGAAAAGAACGCTTCAAGCAATTCATATAATGTCCCTACGTAAATAGGAAAAACTACTTGAGTCGGCAGATACGTATCTGCCGGCTTTCTTTGTGCTCAGATTCTTAGTTAAGGCTATTTCCGCCTATTCCGCTTCCGGTTCTTTTTCTTGCTGGTGTTCTTGCGCAGCGCTTTTTCCAGCTCAAGATTCCGCTTTTTTTTCTTTTTTTTGCCAGTTGCAGTCAAGTCTTTCCAGCTGGGCATCCGATCCGTTGGGACTTTGCCGGCTTTTTTCTTCTTCGTATCATTCGAAGCTTGTGTCTGCTCTGACTGATTAACGGGCGGAGCTGACTGAGCCTCAGTATCTGCGTCTGCTTTATCACCATCGTTTGGCACGGCCTTTTTAGCTGGCTGTTCGGTTAATTGTTCGCCTGCTTCTTCCGCCGTGTCTTCTTCATTGCGAATGTCGAAGTTGCGGGTGCGTTCATCAGGGGCGAAGTCCAGCCAAACCACTTGGGTGAATTGACGAAGACCATCCTTTTGGAAAACGGTTAAATTTCCTAAAATATCTAAAAGAGTCCGATGTTCTTCAGGTGAACGCAGACACACTACGTTACTTAAGCTCCAGGTGTGCATTTTGTTGGTTTCATCTAAGAAGCCGGCCTTCAATTTTTGTCTGCTGTCGACGGGTTGCTCCCCAGAAATTAGTGCAGGGCGCAAGGGTTCTATCTGTAAACGCGCTTGTTGCGTCAGCTCGTTGAATTCTTGTTGGTTTTTGTATAGGCGGTTGATGACAGTTTGCCATTCTTTATCAGTGGTAAAATAATCTTGGAAGTAGATGCATAAATGACGAACGGAGGCTGGAACTTCGCCAGTTAGGAATAAGTCGCGCACTTGTTTTTTTGCGACAAAGGATAGATCAAGAGGACTAAATGCATTGCGTACCATGATGGCTACACAAAATTGAATGAAAAACGCAGTATTTTTGGTTTCCGATAAAAAAGCTTCTAAGCGGCTGGAAAGAGTCTCGCGTTTTTTTAGGGTGAAGACCTGTCTTTTTCCGAAGGGATGGGCTGATTTGTCCATAAGTGATTTCGCTGTCATTTTTTTACATCTCCTTGTAGTTGTTTAATTTTTCTTTTTACTAATTGTTGGGTGTTTGATTGAATAATTCATTCAAGTATTTGAAAGGAAGCGTTTTACCGATCAATTTGTTTAAAGAATACCGTAAAAGGGCGTACTTTTCAACGATTTATTTTTTGTTTTATAATTGGTTTATTTTGAAATAAATGTAAAGGTATTTAGCTTTAGTAAACTGTTTTACTCAATTAGATGCTAGCTTTTAACTCGCTAAAACCTTACTAGCGCAAGAGATTGAAAAATCTTTTAATAAAGTGATATGTTATTTAAGAAAATGTAATTGCGAAGTTTTGCGATGAAAAATCGTTTCATATAAAGTCCTTTTTTTCTATTTTAGCGGAAAAAAATGAGCAATTTTTTTTTAGGAAATGGGGAAAAATTATGGGAGGAAGACGAATATAAAAAAAGTTCTTTGATTTATTTAAAAAAATTATAATTTTGCGTAAAAACCCAGCTGGATGAACCAGCTGGGTAGGATTATTTCTATTGTTCACGCAATAGTTCACCTAAAGCAGGCATGTCGTGAACTTGGTATTTTTCTTTAAAGGCTTGAATTTCTTCTGTTGAGAATTTCTCAGGATCCAGCTGTAATTCTTCTACTGGTAATGGACGAGCATTCTCGATTTTTACATCAATCACTACTGGACGTTTGCTGTTTTTAGCAGCATCAAAGGCAGGTTGTAATTGACTGTATTCAGTAATAGTGAAGCCGTCAGCTCCCATGGCTTCAGCAGCCTTACCAAAGTCAGCGCCACCTAGGAAAACGCCAAATTTCTTTTGTTCAGTGTCTTCCTGCTCTGCTTCAATGAAACCAAATGATTCATTGGAGAAGACCACGTTAATGATTGGCAATTCATATTTTACTTGAGTCATAATGTCTTGCATCACCATAGCAAAGCCGCCATCGCCACTAAAAGTAAAGACTTGGCGTTCAGGATAGCTTAATTGAGCAGCAATCCCGCCTGGTACACCATTTCCCATCGTTGCAAACCATCCTGAAGTAGTATGCAATTGTTTGCCATTCATTTCTAAATGACGGATGGCATGGATCGTGGTGTTGCCGACATCTGTAACGAAGATAGCATCTTCTTCAGCAATGCGGTTGATTTCTTTAAAGACTGGTTCTGGACGTAATGGAGAGCGATTATCGTCATAAAAGCTCTTACGCCAGTTATGCCAGTTTTGAATATTGGTTTGATTGGCTTTTAGCCAGTGATCAGCTGGACGTGCTTGACCTAATTCCACCATTCGGCGCAAGGCTGTATTAGCATCACCTAAAATGGCAACATCTGTATGGTGGCGACGACCCAACTTGCTCATATCGATATCCACTTGGATAAACTTCGCTTCTGGGTTGAAGAAGTAAGCCGCAAATGGGAAATCGCTGCCGACGAAAACAATCAAATCGGCTACAGCTAGAGCTTCATTGGCAGGTTTGGTTGCTACCCGTGCAGCAAATCCCAAGAAGTTTTCGTAGGTATCAGGAATAATTCCTTTGGCTAAAACAGCTGCAGCAACTGGCATAGAGAAGTGTTCCGCAAAGGCTTTGATTTCTTCAAAACCGCCACGAGTTCCTTGACCTACGTAAAGAACCGGTTGTTTAGCTGCTTCAATTAAAGGAATTGCTGCTTGTAAATCTTCTTCAGCAGGCATAATTACTCCTTTACGATGATTCTTCGCTGTTGCAATTTCTTGTTCTTCAATATCCTCGAAGCCAAAATCAACGGGAATAGTTACTACGGCTACCCCTTTATGCTCGTAAGCCGCTTTAATCGCTTCATCCACTAAATGGGGCAGGCTTTCTGGTGTCATAGCAGTCCGGTTGTAGATGCTGACATCAGCGAACATTGGATTTTCATTTAATTCTTGGAAAGAATTGTAGTTCATGGCGGTTGAAGCAACTTGCCCCAACAAAGCAACAACTGGCACATGATCCATTTGAGCATCATATAAACCATTGATTAAATGGCTTGCTCCGGGACCAGCTGAACCGAATACGGCACCAACCTTACCTGTTAATTTTGCATCCGCTGCCGCCGCTAGTGCACCGACTTCTTCGTGGCGGACTTGAACATATTTAACACTTTCTCGTTCTTTGTATAAAGCATCCATCGTTGAGTTGAAGGAACCTCCAGGGATTCCGTAAATATGATCGACGCCCCAAGCTTCGAACACTTTGACCATTGCAATAGCAGCATTAATTTTTGTCATGTTTCTCACTCGCTTTCATAATAACTAACAACCCAAGTATAACGCTTTTACCAAAACCAACCAAAGAATGTGTTTCGCAGAAGCCTGGATTTGAGGGCTTGTTTATCTTGTGATAAACTGAAAGTGTGTAAAAACGCTTTAGGAGGTTATTATGACGGAATGGTTGTTGTCGCTGGCTGCTTGGCAGCAGGCACTTGTTGGGACACTATTTACTTGGGGAATGACTGCTTTGGGAGCAGCCATGGTTTTTTTCTTTAAAAATATTAATCGCAACGTCTTAAATACGATGCTGGGCTTTGCTTCAGGTGTCATGATTGCCGCCAGTTTTTGGTCTTTGCTGGATCCGGCGATTGAAGCGGCAGAGGAGAATGGTTCGATTCCTTGGCTTGTGGTGAGTATCGGCTTTGGATTAGGCGGACTTTTTTTATACATTGCCGATAAAACGATTCCACACATGCATTTTGGGCCGAACAAAGAAAAAGAAGGCTTGCCTAGCCATTTGAAACGGACGATTCTATTAGTATTTTCGATTACCTTACATAATATTCCAGAAGGATTAGCGGTGGGGGTTGCCTTTGGGGCTGCAAATGAGGCAGCGAATCCAACTGCTGCAGTTTTAGCTGCTATTTCGGTTTCCTTAGGAATTGGGATTCAAAACTTTCCAGAAGGTGCGGCCGTCTCTATCCCGCTGCGGCAGGAGGGGCTCAGCCGTTGGAAGTCCTTTGTCTATGGTCAGGCTTCTGGAATTGTAGAACCGATTGCTGCGGTAATTGGCGCACTCCTAGTGATGCGGGTTCAACCTTTGCTGCCTTATGCGCTGGCTTTTGCGGCAGGAGCAATGATCTATGTTGTTATTGAAGAGCTGATTCCAGAGGCGCAAGCAACCACCGACAGCAAGCATCATTTCGGAGTCTTCGGTGCAATGTCTGGTTTTATTATTATGATGATCTTGGATGTAGCTTTAGGATAAATGGCCGTAGTATCTACTTTAGAAATGTTCCTATTTGTGAAGAATAACAAAGCTTAAATCGGATTCGCTTCTTAAGAAAATCGGCTGTTTCTTAATGTTTATCGGATAATTTCTTGAAAATGTTCATCTTTTCTTGCAATTGCCGACTACAAGTGTTATGCTAACGCTTGTAATACTTTTGATATGTGACTATTTGTTTATCTATAATTTCTTGATACAACACTTCTTTCTACACATCATTTTTTATTACAAAATAAACACACTTGATGTGTATTTGGAGGTACTTAATATGAATAACGGTACAGTAAAATGGTTTAACGCAGACAAAGGTTTTGGATTTATCACTGGTGAAGATGGAAATGACGTATTTGCTCACTTTTCAGCTATCCAAGGCGACGGCTTCAAAACTTTAGAAGAAGGCCAAGCAGTTTCTTTCGACGTAGAAGAAGGACAACGCGGACCTCAAGCAACTAACATCGTTAAAGCGTAATTACATTTAACATTCGAGAGTATAGGCAGATTGCTTATACTCTTTTTTTGTCTGCAAATACGGTCTGGCAGCAGGGAATAAAACGGCTTCTTTATTTAGAAGATGTGAATAATAAATGAGATGCGTTATAATCTATATAATAAGATGTGACAGGAAACAATTCTCTTTCTAAAAGAAATACGACATTATTTGCTATACATAATCAATATAATGGTTCCTGATACTTTATACATAAATCTTCAGATAGTTGTTGTATCTGTGCAAGGCAAAACTACTTCTACTATAGATGGGAGCAAGGGTGCGTGAAAACATTATTGTCAAATTCAGCAAATCGCCAGGTTCTAATTATTGAGCAGCTTAAGTATTCCGATGACTGGGTATCTGTGAAGAGTATCGTAGAAAGCATTGATGCCACTCCGAAAACAATCATTAGAGATTGTGAAGATATTGAAGACCGCTGGGGACATATTGTTAGTATTCAAAGAGATGGTTCTTCTGCGCTACATTTATCGGAAAAGAAAGGACATTCAGTAGCAGAAATTTTTTCCGAAATGATCCAGGAATCAGTAGCTTTTCAGCTGCTGGAGCAAATCATTTTTTATCCTGGGAAAAGCCGTTCCCAGCTGCAAAAGGAACTGTTTATCAGTTCCGCCAATTTGTATCGTCAGATTATCAAAATGAATGAGATTTTGGCGGCCTTTGGTGTCTACATTGATCGGACAAACGTCTGTCTGTCAGGAAAAAATGAGGTGCAAATCCGGATCTTTTTGGCTCTTTATTTTTCTGAAGCCTATGATTACAACAGCTGGCCTTTTCCGACCATTGATCGCGGGCAGGTAGAGCAGCTGGTCGAGAAAATGACGTCTATTTATCCGCAGGAGCTGAGTCTGCCATTTCTGGTAGGGGCAACTATTTTAAGGCAGCGCCAAGGCTTTGTAGTCTCTGAGGAGCAGATGAAAAAGAAGGATCACCACTTAGATGTTTATCATTTTTTCCTGCTGAATTTGCAGGAGCTGCTTCCGGAGTTGGTTGAAAAAGAGTTGTATTTGGATTTTGCCAGTACGATTTTGTGGCGGGATTTTTCTTGGGATAACCGCGAAGAAGAGCGGAGGATTGACCGGCTGTGCACGGCCTCCATTCAATTGATTGCAGAGGTTTTAGCTTTAAAAAATTCAGCAGAAAATTTGCAGAAGTGTATTTATGTACTCAAAAGCTTTTACTGTCTGCATAAAACGTACCCTTACAAAAATTACCTGATATACAATCGCTGCTGGAGTGCCAGTAAAACCATTCGCAATCGTTTTGCGGTTTTTAATAAAGTCTTGGAAAAAAATCTTAAGGATCTGGAAAAGGCAACCAATATTCCTTGGTATTCTGCCTATTTTGTTTCCATTCTTTTTGAATTGTTTATTGCCTGGGAAAATCTCCCTCAGCAGCTGTATGCATTACGGCAGCCGGTTTCAGTAGAGGTAGCCAGCAATCGCGGTGTGGATCACGCCCACTTGCTGAGGTATTGTGTAGAACGAAGCTTGAACGATAAAGTGCTGGTAAATATCAATCCTACATTGATAAAGTGTGATCCAAGTGAGGGGCAGCAAATTAATTTTGATCTCTGTGTAACCAATTTTTTAGCGAAGAGCGTGCCGAAGGAAAAATTGTTTATCGTGGAAGATATCCCTTCGGCCAAGAATTTGACCTCCCTGCAGGAATTGATCGAGAAGCATCGGATGGAAATGGTTATCGAACAATTAGCGTATTTAGAATCATAACGAAAGGAAGCCCACGCACCTGTTCCTGTTTTTAGGTGAGTGGGCTTCTTAATTTGTAAGGATATGTCGATACCGAGCTGTTAATATCTGCGTTGATTGCTGCGCTTAGTTAACCAGTTAACAATAAAGTAAGCAATTGCTAAAGGAATCCCAATGCGGAATACAAGGGATAAGACACCGGAAATGAGTGGGCCGATAATGTGCAAGGCTAGGCTAGCGACTAGAAAAAAGCCGATGACCATTAAAATACGTACAGGAGTTGAATAAGTTTTCATAAGTTCTTCCTTCTTCCTTTGTGTTCTTGATTATGTACAAAGTATAACAAAGGTTTTTATTGAAAACGTCCAACCTAAGACGTATTTATCAATTGGCTATTAGTAGGAGAAATTTATGGGAAGGAAGCTATCTTAGGAGAAACAAATATGCTAGAGTGTTAATTGAACGAATAAATGATGAGGTGGGAAAGTATGCTAGAGGCAATCATTTTTGATATGGACGGGGTATTAGTAGATTCTGAATATACCTATTTTGAAAGCAAATCGACAATTTTAAAGGAAGCCGGACATCCAGTAGAAGAAAGCTATCATTATCAGTTTATGGGAACAACGGGTGAATACATGTGGCAAAAGATGAAGGAAGAATTCTCTTTGCCCTTAACGGTTGCTGAATATGCAGAGCAAATGACTCAGCTGCGAGAAAAAATGGTAGAAACGGATGGCGTGCGGGCAATTGAGGGAGCTCCAGCCTTAGTGAAACGTCTTCACGAAGCCGGTTTGCCGCTGGGAGTGGCTTCTTCATCAACGTTGAAGGAGATTAAAGCTAATCTGCAGGCTCTAGGAATTGCCGACTGTTTCCAGATTGTCATGAGCAGTGAAGAAGTCCCTCATTCTAAACCAGCTCCTGACGTTTACTTGGAGGTTGCTCGCCGTATGGGGGTAGAGCCAACCAATTGTCTAGGAATTGAAGATACGAAAAATGGCAGTACCGCAGTTCATCGGGCAGGAATGGTTTGTGTAGGTTTCCATAATCCCATCTATCCCAAGCAGGATTTGCAAAAAGCGGATCGAATTGTCGAGAGCTTTGAGGGACTGGATCGGGACACTTTGGAAAAAATTTATCAAGAAGTAAAAGGGGAAAAAGATGCAGGCAATCATTAATCAGCAGGAATTTATTACCGAGGGCGGCTGCAATGCTTGCGGACTGCAAAGCTGCATTACGTACACCTTGCAGTTAGAAAATGAAAAAATGGTCTTATTAGACGAGTATGACAATCCTTCATTGATTACAGCCTTAGCTCTGGAAAATGGCTGGCGGCAGGAGTATGTAACCGTGGGAATTGGTGAGGATGCCCTAGTGTTTAAAAAAGAAGGACAGCAGGTAGCTGTTCAGGAGACCGGCTCGATGATCACCTATCAAAACATAGGACGCAAGTGCACGATTCCGAAGTGTGGGGCAGTTAAGGAAGAAGGGTTCCAACAGGTGAACCAAGTGCTGCAGGACATTTTTTCACTAGAAGCCTATGAATTTTTCGAAGCAGTTAAATAGAAAAGGCCGCAACCTTTGACGAATAATCAAGGGTTGCAGCCTTATTTTTTATTTTTTCAAATCTTCCCAAGTCCAGTCAGTTACATCGACTAAATCTTTCCCTTCAGCTCGAATGTAATCATGGTGGCGTTGCAAAATTTCGTCCATTTCTTCAGAGAAGTCGGCCGCTTTTTCACCGTAAGCTGCATTAGCTGCGGCTTGTGCTAAGTGGAAACGGTCCATTTCACTGTAAACCCGCATATCAAATGGGGTAGTAATGTCGCCATTTTCTCGGTAGCCATGAATATACAAGTTATGATTGTGACGATCAAAGAAGAAGTCGCGAATCATGTTTTCATAGCCGTGGAAAGCAAAGACAATTGGTTTGTCTTTCGTAAATAAATCATCAAATGCTTCATCGCTCAATCCCCGTGGATCGTTATCTGGATGGCGCAGTTTCAAAATATCTACTACGTTGATAAAGCGAATCTTCATTTCAGGATAGTGCTTGTGTAAAATGCTGACAGCAGCTAACGCCTCTAAATTGGGTTCAGTTCCGGCAGCCGCGATCACGATATCCGGTTCATTGTCGCCATCAGTGCTGGCCCAGTCAATAACCTTCAAGCCTTTATCCACTAATTCTTCAGCTTCTTCCACCGAATAGAATTGAGGGCGGGGATGCTTGCTGGAAACGATCAAGTTAATCACTTGTTCTTCCTGCAAAGCTTTATCCATAACAGCCATCAAAGTATTGGCATCAGCTGGCAAATACTCACGGATAAATTCGGGTTTCTTCTCAGCTAAGTGAGATAAGATACCTGGATCTTGGTGAGTGTAGCCATTGTGGTCTTGCTGGAAGACCGTGGATGTTGAAATCAGATTCAAGGATGGATAATGCTTACGCCAAGGTTGATCACTGGCTTTGCGCATCCATTTGAAATGCTGTGTCAGCATGGAATCCACCACCCGCAGGAAGGATTCGTAGCTGGCAAAGAATCCGTGACGGCCAGTTAAGACGTAGCCCTCCAAGAAGCCTTCTGCTTGATGCTCGGATAATTGACCATCAATGACCCGACCAACAGAAGATTGCCATTCGTCTGAGCTGAGCTTAGGCTCCAGCCATTGACGATTGGTTACTTCAAACACTTTATTCAAGCGGTTGGATTTGGTTTCGTCTGGTCCAAAAATTCGGAAGTTGTCAGGATTATTTTTAATAATGTCTCTGGCATGACCGCCGAAAACGATCATATCTTGTGCCGTAACTGCACCTGGATGTGAAGTATCAACAGCCAGTTCACGCCAATCAGGCATATTCAATGGTTTAGGATCAATCCCGCCATTGGTAATCGGGTTGCTGGACATCCGTTTGCTGCCCTTTGGTGAAAGCTCGCGAATCGATTCTATCAAGGTTCCATTTTCATCAAATAGTTCCTCTGGGTGATAAGACTTCAACCAATCAACCAATTTATCTGCGTGTTCCATGTGATCAGCATCCACTGGAATAGGAACTTGGTGTGCTCGGAAGGTTCCTTCAATTTTTTCACCATCCCAAGCTTCAGGACCCGTCCAGCCCTTTGGTGTACGGAAAATGATGACTGGCCATTGCGGCATTGTCGCATCTTCAGCCTTGCCTTGACGAGCTTTGGTTTGAATCGCTTTAATTTCTTCAATTACCTTGTCCAAGGTTTCTGCCATGATTGGGTGAACCTTCTCAGGATCAGTCCCTTCAACAAAGTAAGGCTTCCAGCCCATCCCTTCAAAATATTTCACCAAATCTTCATTGCTCTTACGAGAAAGAATCGTTGGATTGGAAATTTTTCCGCCATTTAAATAAAGGATCGGTAAAACAGCGCCATCGTTTACTGGATTAATGAACACATTAGAGAACCAGCTGCCAGCGAGTGGGCCTGTTTCTGATTCGCCATCACCAACAACAGTTGCGGCAATGACATCTGGATTATCCAAAATCGCTCCAGTTGCGTGAGAGATGGAATAGCCTAATTCGCCGCCTTCATGAATGGAGCCCGGTGTTTCTGGTGCAGCATGAGAAGCGATCCCGCCAGGAAATGAGAACATTTTAAACAGGCGCTTCAAGCCAGCTTCATCTTGGGTAACCTCTGGATAAATTTCAGAGTAGCTGCCATCTAAGTAAGAGTTGGAAACCATTACTTGGCCGCCGTGTCCAGGGCCTTCAATGTAAAACATGTTTAAGTCGTACTTATTAATGACGCGATTTAAATGAGCATAAATAAAGTTTTGACCGGCAATAGTGCCCCAATGTCCGATTGGATGAGATTTAATGTCTTCTTTTTGAATGGAGCGCTTTAATAAAGGATTGTCCTTTAAATAAATTTGAGCGACAGAGATGTAATTGGCAGCACGCCACCAAGCGTTGAGTCGGTCGAGATATTCTTTAGAATCTACGTTTACTGTCATAAGTAAAAGCCCCTTTTTAGTATTTTTTACTATAAATATAGCCACCCTCACTATAGCGCGATCGTAAAAAAATGTAAAATAATCAGTCTCTTGTTACAGCATGCCATAGTTAAATAATGAGACTATTTCACAGATAAAAAGCGAATCCAAAGTACCAAGTTGCATAAAGGGTTGCTAAAAAAGTATATTGAAGAGAGTGGGAACTTTGATTTAGTCAGCTTATCCCCAAGAACATAAAAGGCAAATGAATCAGCAGTGCAGCAGCGATCTCATGTTGCATAAAAAACACTGAATATTGTGGGAACAACGCTGGTGGTAATGTAAGCGATTTTATAATAAATTGTAATTGTGAGAGGGATGACTATGAACCTAGAAAAACGAACAAATCAAATTTTTATGGAACTGATCAACAATCCGCAGCTGACTAGTAAAGCGCTGTGTGAAAAGTTTGATCTTTCCCGCGGACAATTAAATTATGCATTGAAGAAAATTAATGATTCACTGCAGGATGAAAAGCTGGGGGAAATTAAGCGAACCAAAAACGGCCGCTTTATTATTCCAAATGAAACGTTGTCCTATTTTAAAGGTGGTGATGAAACGCTGGGAGAGCATCAGGAAAATTATGTTTTTTCCGGCAAAGAACGCGTTTATTTAATTGAACTGATGCTGTTAAGTAAAGAAGACTATCTCTCGCTGAATCATTTCATTGATGATTTACAGGTGAGCCGCAATACGATTTTGCGAGATTTAAAAGAAACCAACCAGGATGTTGCTCGGCATGATTTAATTTTGAAGTACACCCGACAAAAGGGCTACTTCATTGACGGAGATGAATGGAACAAACGGCAACTGCTGTCGGATGTGCTGGGGCACTTGGCGGAAATGTACAATGGCATTAATTTCATCATTCAGTTTGCTAACCTGGAGGTGGAAATGATTGAAACCTTCCGCAAGCGGGTGGAATTAATTGAACAGGATTTAGAGGTTCGTTTCACGGATGAACGCTTGAAGATTTTGCCGCTGCTGATCATTTTACTGATTCGACGGGCACAAAAGGGCAGATTGATTTCCTACAGCTTCAAGGTTAATTATCGGGAGCTGGCGGATACTAAGGAATACCTGGCAGCTGATCGAGTGGTATGGGATGTGGATGGCTTAAGTGAGAACGAACGAGTTTATCTGACGATGCTGCTCTTAACCACTAACCTTTCCCGAGGCGACATACTTTCTCTAAAGGAAATCAACAAGATGAAGGAAGCCTTGGAGGGAGTCATGGCCAACTTTGAAAAAATTGCCGGTGTGAATTTAGAGGATAAGGAGAAATTACTGGACCGTCTGCTAGTTCATATGCGACCGGCCTATTACCGGATTAAGTATCATTTGAATCTGCAAACTAAGTATTATCAGGAAAATAAAGATGCCAACCTGTTCTCCTTGGTGTATTTGGTTAAGGAAGCGAGCGGCCCGTTGGAGGAATTCTTCGGTCAGGCAATTCCTGATGCAGAACTGTTCTTCATCTCATTGTTTATCGGCAGTCACATTATTGAAAGTACCGAGATTATTCATCCTGAAAATCGAAAAAAAGGAATTATCGTCTGTCCCAATGGCGTATCTATTGCAGTTTTGTTAGAAAATACACTGCGAAATTTACTGCCAGAAATTGATTTTGTAGCTTTGATGTCTGCTCGGGAGTTTTATCAGCAGGATTATGAAGCAGATTTTATTTTCTCAGCGGTTCCATTAAAAACCGAGAAAAAAGTATTCGTAGTCAACAGCTTTTTAACCGAACAGGAGAAAAAGCAGCTGCGGGAACGGGTGCTGCGTTCAACGGCTGCGATTCAGCCAGGAGTAGTTACGCCAGAGAAGGTTTTATCCGTAGTAAAAAAATACGCAACTATTGCCGATGAGGATCAGCTGTATAGTGAATTACTAAATCTATTCACGCCTAAGGAATCCAAAATTTTAACGAAAAAGAAACCGCATCTAATTGATTTGTTAAAAGGCGAAACAATTCAAATTTTTGAAGAACCGACGGAATGGCTGACTGTTTTGGATCAGCTGGCAGTCCCGTTGCAGAAACACAAAGTAATTACTAACAACTATATTGAAGCCTTAAAAAAGGAAATGCCTACCTTGCCAGCTTATACGGTTTTACGTAATCGGATTGTTTTACCCCATACGGTTCCCGAGGCTGGAGCCATTGGTGTGGGAATCAGCTTGGGCATTTTGAAGCATGCACTGATCGCTGATGATGGCAGCCGAATTAAGACTGTGGTGCTGTTAGGATCTAATGACAAGGATGAACACATTGATTTGATTTTTGAACTAATGAGCTTGGCAGGTGCTAAGCAGATTGATCAATTGGAACAAGCAAAAACTGAAAAAGAAGCACGGGAAGCTTTACTAAGCTTCAACGAAGACTATTGGAGGTAATGAAATGACGGCAGAAACGAAACTAAGCGGGTATCTGAAGGAACCCCTGATTTTTGTACAGGAGGTCTACGATTCGCGGGATGAACTGTTGGAACAGGTTTATCAGCGGGCATTCAATCTTGGTTGGGTGCGAGAAGACTTTCTGTCACGGATTAAAGAGCGGGAGGAAAATTTCCCGACCGGTATTCAGCTGCAGAATCTAGGGGCAGCGATTCCTCACACAGACTCTGAATGTGTTTTAAAGGAGTTCGTGGCAGTAGTAACGAATGAACGCCCAGTTGTTTTTAACAGTATGGAGGACAAAGATGTCCAGGTAAAGACAGACATTGTGTTTGTCTTAGGATTGAATCAGCCTCATGCCCAATTGGAAATGCTGCAGTCGTTAATGGGGCTTTTGCAAAATGAAACCCTGTTGTCAGAAATGTTGCTGGCGTCAAATGAAGTGTCGCTTTTGGAAGTCATTAAAAAAAATAACTTATAAGATAGGGGAAAATAAAATGAAAAGAAAAGTAAAAGTATTAGTCGCATGTGGAGCAGGGATTGCAACATCTACGGTAGTTATGAAGAAGGTAGAGGACTTATTTGCCCGCAATGAGATTCCGGTAGAAATTACGCAAATTAAAATCGCGGAAGCATCAGCTAAGCAGGATGAAGCGGATATTTTAATCTCAACAACGATGCTGCCAACGGAATACAAGATTCCAGCGATCAAAGCGATGGCCTTCTTAACGGGCATTAACACGGAAAAAGTTGAGAATGAGATTTTGGAAGCTGTGAATTCATTAGATTAATAGGCGGATAACTGAAGGTAAATAGGAATAGTTTTTTACTGAAAAATTATTCCTTAATATATTTAAGGAGGATTTCATTGAATGGATAGCTTAGCAAACATTGTACAAAGTATTTTGAACATGGGCTCAAGCGTTGTGCTGCCGATTATCATGTTTATTGTGGGGATTGTCTTTCGGGTTCCACTGAAAAAAGCCATTATTTCAGGTCTTACGGTTGGTATTGGGATGATTGGGATTAACTTAGTCATTAATTTATTAACAACAAGTGTTGGTCCTGCAGCACAGGCAATGGTTGAACGGTTTGGGCTAAACTTAACAATCATCGACGCAGGCTGGCCAACAGTCGCAGCTGGTACTTGGGCGCAACCAATCGCAGCTGTGATGATTCCAATTATTTTGATAGTGAACCTGATCATGTTAGCAATGAACTGGACAAAGACACTAAATATCGATATTTGGAACTATTGGCACATGAGTGCGGCTGCAGCAACCGGTTACATTGTAACAAATAATTTTCTTTTTGGCATCATCTGCGGCATTATTTATACCGTATTTGTGCAAATTATTGCTGATAAAACTGCACCAAAAATGCAAGAATACTACGGCTTAGAAGGTGTCAGCTTACCAACTGGCTCAGCTCAGGGTTATGCAGTTTTGGCGATTCCTATCGGCTGGCTGATTGATCGTATTCCAGGAATCAACAAATTAGATGTTAAGCCAGAAACCATTCAAAAACGTTTTGGTATTTTTGGCGAACCAATGATTATGGGAATTATTATCGGGGTATTTTTAGGATTGCTGGGTGGCTATGATATTGCTGGGATTCTGCAAATTGGGATGACCATGGGTGGTGTCATGTTCTTGATGCCGCGGATGGTAAAAATCTTGATGGAAGGTTTAATTCCAATTCAAGAAAGTGCTCAAAAAATGCTGCAAAGTCGTTATGGCGATCGGGAAATTTACTTAGGAATGGATGCGGCTTTAGCAACAGGCTCTCCAGCAGCCTTGTCAACAGGACTGTTGATGGTACCAATCACATTGTTCTTAGCAGTTATTTTACCAGGAAACCGCGTATTACCGTTTGGTGACTTGGCAACGATTCCTTTCTTTGCGGCCTTGGTTGTACCTAGTCGTAAAGGGAATATTTTGCACTCGGTTTTATCTCTAACTGTCGTAATTGCCTTGGCGTTATTGATGGCGACTGACTATGCACCAACACTAACTACCATGGCTGAAGGGATCGTTGAATTCCCAGAAGGCGCTGCTCAAATCAGTAATCTAGATACTGGCGGAAATATCTTAAACTGGATTTTCTTAAAATTAGCGCAGTTAGTTAACTCAATCATGTAGGAGGCTTTTATATCAATGAGTAAAATGATGAAAGGTGTCTCAAAGCAGGCCCCTGGTTACGATCAAATGGAATTTATCGACTTAGCAGTACCTGAAGCAACCGGAGACAAGGTATTAATCAAAGTTGCTTATACGGGAATTTGCGGATCAGATATTCATACCTTCAAAGGCGAATACAAAAATCCAACGACGCCGGTTGTCCTAGGACACGAATTTTCCGGTCAAGTGGTAGCAGTTGGCGATCAAGTAAAAAAAGTGAAGCTGGGGGATCGCGTAACCAGTGAAACGACCTTTACTGTTTGTAATGAATGCGACTATTGTAAGGAAAAACAATACAACCTGTGTCCTCACCGTAAAGGAATCGGCACGCAGCAAAACGGCAGTATGGCCAATTATGTGTTAGCTAGAGAAGAAAGTATTCACCTGCTGCCGGATGGCTTGAGCTATGAAGGAGCAGCGATGAGTGAACCGCTGGCCTGCTGTGTCCATGCCATGTATCAAAAGAGCCGTCTGGAATTACAGGATAAAATTATCATTATGGGCCCTGGTCCAATCGGGCTATTCCTGTTGCAAATCGCTAAAGATATCGGAGCCTTCGTCATCATGACGGGGATCACCAAAGATGCACATCGGCTTGAGTTAGCGAAAAAATTAGGGGCTGATGTGGTTGTCGATACCATGAAGGAAGATTTAGCCAAGGTGGTTGAAGAAGTAACCGATGGCTATGGTGTCGATAAGGTGTATGATGCTTCCGGTGCTTTGCCGGCAGTGAATGCCAGTCTGCCGCTGATGCGCAAACAAGGAATTTTCGTTCAGGTTGGTTTGTTCAGAGATAAAATGAATGAACTGGATTTGGAAACGATTATTCAACGCGAAATTGCGTATGTGGGCAGCCGCTCACAAAATCCTTACGACTGGCCGATTGCGATTCATCTGTTAGCCAAAGGAGCTATCCATATTGATGAAATGATTACTAAAAAATATCCGCTGGAGGAATGGCGTACTGCCTTTGATAAAGTCATGGAAGGTAACGAGATCAAGGTAATGATCGAGTCTAATCCAGGAGAATTTTAAACTAAAAAATGAAGCTGATTCAAACTGCCGATGGGTAAGTTGAATCAGCTTTTTTTGCCGGAAATCAGCAAATAAATCAGGCGGCGAGTGGAAACAAAATTAAATGATACCGTTTACTAAATGTCGAATTAAGGTTAGACTAGTTGGAAAATGATTGAGGCAGGTGAATTTAAGTGGAATTAGATAATCGCAATGTGCAGCTTTTGCAGCTGATTTCTTCTAGTGTGCAAATTACTTCAAAGGAGCTGATGGAGAAAAATGAATTAACCCGCAATCAACTAGACTATTCACTTAAGAAGATTAATGAGTTTTTGAAGGACAATAATTATGAACCGATTATTCGTTCCCGCAAAGGTCATTTTGTGGTAGATGCTAAGGTAGTGGACGACTTTTCCGGCTTAGCCAACAGCGAGAGCCGCTTAAAGGCAACTGAAAGCAGCTTTTTGGATGAGGAGTATCGGCTGCTGGTGATCTTGCTGCTGACGTTTTCATCGGATTATTTGTCCCTGTATCATTTTTCTGATACGTTGGAGGTTAGCAAAAATACGATTGTCTCAGATATCAAAAAGCTGAAGGAATTTCTAAGCAAGCATCGAATTACCATCGAGTACTCTCGTAAAAAGGGTTATTATTTCAAAGGCAATGAGGAGATTATCCGCGGAGTAATTCTTTCCATTACGGACAAAGTGATGGAGTCGATTTACAATACGGTCATTTTCCATAAGTATCTGCTGCTTTCGGAACAGGAAATTGAAGAGAAACGTAAGCTGATTCGCATGATCGAGTTAGAGCTTCAGGTACATTACACCGACAATCGGATTCAAACGGCACCGTATTTTTTGAGCTTGCTGACGAAGCGAGTGCAAAATGGCCATTTATTGGATCAGCGTTTTGGCTCCATCGCTAAGGAAGTGATGGACACAAAGGAATACGCCGCCATCGTGAAGGTACTGGCAGGGCGCTATGAATTGCCGAAAAGCTATAGCGAGCATTTATATTTGTGTCTGTTTATTTTATCCTTGAAGATTACTGATTTGAGCAATACATTTTCGTTAAATACGGATGCCCTGCGCAGTCATATCACGGCATTTATTGAATTATTGGAAAAGAACATCGTGATTCAGTTAAATGACAAGGCTCAGCTGATTGAAAATCTGGCCTTGCATCTGGCGCCGGCCTATTATCGAATTAAGTATGGCTTAACCAGCGATTATACCATTACCGACTTTGTAAAAACGCAGCTGGACCCGCTATTCTTCATGGTGAAAACCTCGATTGCGCCGCTGGAGGAATTCTTCCAGGAGCGGATTCCTAACGATGAAATTTATTTGATCACCATGTTTGTTGGGGCGTATATGCAAAAGGAAAAACCAATTAACGAAAGCAAAACGACGGTTAATGCGATAGTTGTTTGTCCAAACGGCATTATCAGCTCGAAGCTGTTGGAAAATACGCTGGACAACTGGTTTCCAATGATCCATTTTCTGCCGGCGTGCTCGATTCGGGAGTTTTATCAGCGGGAAAGTGAGCTGGATGTTCAGCTGGTCTTCTCTACGACCCCCTTGACTACCGAGCTGCCGGTAATTGTGGTGGGAAATGATTTGTCCACCATGAATAAGAACTTGATCGTCAACGAAGTGATTCAACTGATTTACAAAATTGACAGCTACAAGCTTCAGCCTGATCATACCTTGGCAATTGTCAAAAAGTATATAGACCTGGCGCCGGAAATTGAGGAACGAATTCGCAAAGAGCTGTTGATCTCTTATAATTCCATCTTCCAAATTCAGGATCAGGAGGTGTTGACTAACGAAATCAAGCTGCACCTTAGTGACGTGATTACGCCGGAAAGCATTATCTTGCTGGATGAAGAAGAGAGCTGGGGAAGCGTGCTGCAAAAAACGACCCAGAATTTGATTGAGCGCGACATTGTGGAGCCTCGCTACCTGACAAGCTTGCAGGAACAGTTTCCGGTGGTTAAACCCAATATTTTGTTAGGGAACAGCATCGTGATTCCTCATACAGTTCCGGAAAACGGCACGAAAAACTTAGGAATGTGCTTTGCCAAGGTTAAGCAGGGCTTTCAAAGCGGCGAACAGCGCTTTTACTATGTGGTGGCTATTTCAGCGGTAGATAAAAAGCAGCATATTCAGCCGATGATGGAGCTGTTGAAGATTGCCAGCGACAGTAAAATGCTGGACAAATTGGCGGCAGCAGACAGCAAAGAAGAAATTTTAGCGCTTATTGCAGCGGTCAAAAAATAAAGATGTGCTCCTCTGAGGACCAAAATCAGAGGAGTTTTTTAAGCCTTTGACCGATAAAAAAACTTTGTGAAATCAACGTTTTCAGCAAGTCATACAAGTGTTGCTGAATTTATTGAGTAAAAAGTAATTCCAAAACCAATTCAAAAGAAACCGTTTCCGTGCTATCTTTTCATTAGCAAGACAAGCAAGGAGGAGATAGCGTGCTGAGAAAAGAACTTTTATTTTATAAGCTGGCCCCGGACGATTACGAATCATTGGTCCGTTTTCTAGGGGGCCGAATGGAGGAAATGGGGTATGTAAAAAATAGCTATGTACCAGCAGTGGTAGAAAGAGAAAAAGGATTTCCCACTGGATTGAGTATGGGGGACTACGGTATTGCCATTCCTCACACTGATCGGGAGCATGTCAATCAGTCTGTTTTGGCGATTGCCAGCTTGAAAAAACCGATCTATGTGCACTCTATGATCGACCCCACCAAAGAAGTGGAAGTGTCATTGGTCATCCTGATGGCAGTGGAAGATCCTGATGGCCAGGTCAAAATGCTGAGCAAGCTGATGGGGCTGTTCCAGGATGTGGAAACCTTGAAGCAATTAGAGCAATCCAACTCGTGTGAAGAAATGTATCAAATCTTGTCCAAATTAGAATTAGAAGTTGTTTAAAACAGTCAGGAGGAAAAAATAATGAAACAGTACAACGTATTATCCGTATGCGGATCAGGCACAGTGACCTCATCCATGGTGGCAGAAAAATTAAGAGAGGCCTTAGAGGAAAAAGGGTATCGCATCACAACAACTGAAGCCCGACCAACCGAAGCCTTGCAGCTAGCACAGGGAGGAACCTTCGATTTTATTACTTACACCAGTCCATTACCAGAAGGCGATTATGGAGTTCCGGTAGTTAATGCGATTGGTTTTCTAACCGGCTTTGGAGATGAGGAATTTTTGGAAGAGATTGATGGTGTGTTAGCAGAGCTAGACAAGCAGTAAAAGATATAGGGGGAAACAAAGATGAAGCACTACAAGGTCTTGTCGGTATGCGGATCAGGGACGGTTACTTCGTCTATGGTTGCAGAGAAGCTGCGGGAATCGTCAGAGGAAATGGGATTTTTCATTACGACAATGGAAGCACGGCCAACCGAAGCGCTGCAATTGGCTCAAGGAGGAATGTTTGATTTTATTACCTACACCAGTCCACTGCCGGAAGGAGACTACGGAGTGCCAACAGTCAATGCCATGGGATTTTTAACTGGCTTTGTCGATGAATTTTTGGAGGAAGTAGCAGAGGTTCTGGCAGAGCTGGACAAAAATAAAAAAGTGTAAAGGAGTAATGAGATGTTAGAAACGTTAAAAAGTGTGTTTGATACTTTCGGCTCAGCGGTATTTGTACCAGTCATGATTTTTGTTGTCGCAAAGGTTTTGAAGGTTAAAACACAAAAAGCCTTCCTTTCTGGTTTATATGCCGGTGTGGGATTGATGGGCTTTACCTTGATTTTGAACTCATACACACCGATTATTTCAGAAGTTGTTCAGCAAATGGTGGACCAGACAGGAATTAATTTACCTGCCTTTGATGTGGGCTGGCAGGCAACTGCTCTAGTGGCTTATTCAACCGAAGCAGGCATGATTTACTTAGTGATTGCCTTAGTTTTACAAACCGTTCTATTCTTGGTGAAATGGACCAACGTGTTCCAGCCATCAGACTTGTGGAACAACTATTCTTACATGGTTTGGGGTTCAATGGTTTACTTGGCCACCCGCAACATGATTTTAGCTGTTGTTTTAATGTGTCTGTTGAATATGTACAGCCTGCTGCTGTCAGAAATGCTGGCACGAAGATGGTCAACCTACTATAACTATCCCAACTGTACCATCATTGCCATGCACAATATTGAACCAGGTATATTCGCCTTAATCATGGACCCGGTTTGGAACATGATTGGTTTACACAAGGTACGGATGAATCCGCAAGGGCTGCAAAAGAAACTCGGCTTCTTGGGAGAACCTATTTCATTAGGTTTGTTTTTAGGTCTATTCTTAGGGATTTTAGGAAACTTCAGTCAATTAGGCAGTTTAGCCTCTTGGGGACAAATTACCCAGGTAGGAATTGCAACGAGTGCCGTAATGGCGATTTTCCCGAAAGTGGCGGGAATCTTTGCTCAAGCCTTTAACCCGATTTCACAGGCTGCCAGCAAAAACGTTCGCGGCAACAACAAAGAACGTGAATGGTATCTTGGGGTAAATGATGCTACGGGATATGGAGAACCAGCAACCTTGATTTCCGGAATTATTTTAATCCCAATCATGGTCGCTTTGGCAATGATTTTACCAGGCAACCAAACCTTGCCAGTGGTGGATTTATTGGCAATTCCTTATATGGTTCAAGCGCTAGTATGTTTAACAAACGGAAATATTGCGAAGACCTTATTAAACGGAGCTATTTGGTTTAGCTTAGGTTTGTATATGTGTACCTACACAGCACCGATGTTTACCGAAATTGCTCAGACAGTCGGAGTTACTTTGCCAGCCGGTGCATTAATGGTAACCAGCTTTAATATTTTAGGAAAACCGATTTTTGGCTTGATTTTCTTAGCCTTCTTAAGTCAAAATCCAATTTTTATTGGGTTAACCATTGTGGCATACTTTGTTATTTACTTCCTGTTCCGTAAAAATAAAGAAGCATTTTACGATTATCTTGAACGGGCTGCAGCGAAAAACAATGGAGAACAACCTTCAGGTGAAACAAAAGTAGCGTAGGAGATGAAAGCATGACGAAGCAAATGGAGGCAAGTGTTTTAGTGGCGCCGGGTGTTTTGGAATATAAAAAAGTGGGTATTCCAGAAATTGGCGCAAATGATGTCTTAATTAAAGTAGCTTACGCGGGAATCTGTGGGTCAGATGTGCCCCGCGCAAACTTAGAAAACGGTGCAAGAATGTACCCGATCATCTTAGGTCACGAATTTAGCGGTACGGTTGATAAAGTGGGATCAAACGTAACTAAACTCAAGACGGGTGATAAGGTAGCCGTGGCACCATTAATCCCAGATCCTAATTCTGAATACACAAAAGAAGGATACTACGGGCTTAGTGACAATTATAACATAATTGGTACAGGGAGTAATGGCGCATTTAGTGAATATGTGGTAGTACCGGAGGAGCATGCTGTCGTTATGCCAGAGGAGCTAGATTTACTCTCGGCAGCTGGCGTGGAGCCGGCAACAATCAGCTGGCATGCTTTGCGGCGCGCCCAAATTGAGGTAGGAGACACTGTAGCAGTTTTGGGCTGTGGACCGATTGGCCAGTTTGCTATTCAAATCGCTAAAATATTTGGGGCGAAGACTGTGATTGCGGTGGACATTTTTGATGATAAATTGTCCTTGGCTAAGGAATTAGGCGCTGACATTGCAATTAACAGCAAAGAAGTTGATTTGGAGCAGGCCATCAAGGAATTAACCGGATTAGGTGTCGATGTAGTCATTGAGACTGCCGGCAGCAAAATTACACAAAAGCAGTCATTGTTGATTACCCGCAAGCATGGACGCATTGTCTTTGTAGGCATTTCCCATCAGGACTTGCCTTTGTCTGAGGCAGAAGCGGAGCGGATTATGCGGGCAGAGTTGACCGTTACTGGTTCATGGAATTCCTATACGGCCCCTTATCCTGGCCGAGCTTGGGAAGCTACCTTGGATGAAATGTCTAAAGGGCGCATCAAATTTAAAGAAATGATCTCTCATGAAATTTCTTTAGAAGAGCTGCCGGAAATACTGCCGAAGATGTTCAAACGAGAATTAAACTACAACAAGATTGTGGTCGCTGTTCATCCAGAATAAAAAGGAGTATCGATGATGTTAGAGCAATTAAAAGAAGAAGTCTTTCAAGCCAATTTAGAGCTGCCTAAACACGGGCTGATCAAATATACATGGGGCAATGTGAGTGCCTTTGATAAAGAAACCGAATATTTTGTGATTAAGCCCAGCGGAGTCAGCTACGAAAATATGACGGCTGACGATATGGTAGTTGTGGATTTAGAAAACAATGTCATAGAAGGCAAACTGAACCCTTCATCAGACACCCCAACGCATGCGGTATTGTACAAAGCTTTCCCTGAAATTGGTGGAATTGTGCATACCCATTCGACTTGGGCCACAATTTGGGCGCAATCTGGACTGGATTGTCCGGCGATGGGGACCACGCATGCAGATACCTTTTATGGTGCAGTTCCCTGTGCTCGTCTGCTAACCCAGGAGGAAATAGACGAAGGATATGAGCATGAAACCGGCAATGTGATTGTCGAAACCTTCAGCCAGCGAGGCATTCAACCGATGGAGATTCCTGGCGTTTTGCTGCATGGTCATGGTCCGTTTACTTGGGGCAAAGATGCCAGCAGTGCAGTAATGAATGCGGTAGTTTTGGATGAGGTATGTAAGCTGAATTTGTTTACCCGTCAATTGAATACCTATGCGGAGAATTTGCCGCAACGAGTTTTAGATAAGCATTATTTACGCAAACACGGTGCGAATGCTTATTACGGTCAGTAAGCAACTGCGAATAACCAGCTCAAGGAGTTGGTTATTCGTCTTTGTTCAATGAATAGGAGGACTACAGATGTTAAGTGAACTGTTTACGTTGATTGGCTTCGCCTTTTTTATCAAAATCTTTTTTGATGGTGCCAAGAAAATTATTATCGGCAGCAATGGAGATATCGTCAAAAACAAGACGTATATTATTCATGGGATTTTAGGCTTTGCCTTCATTATTGTTAGTCGTCTGCTGCTATTGGTTTTATAGGAGGAAAAAAAGTGAACATTCATAACATTTTAAGCGCACCCTTTATTCAAGAAATGTGCGAAGCCACCAATCAGCTGTGGCGTTATGGCTGGGCTGAGCGCAATGGCGGTAATATCAGCTATCGAATACCGGCTGAGGAGGTACGCTATTATTTATCCTTGGATCGAACGTTTCCCGTGTTGCCCTTGTCCTTTCAGATTCCTGAACTAGCTGGTGAGATCTTTTTGGTTTCGGGCTCAGGCAAGTATTTTAAAAATGTGCAGCATAATCCGGCGGACTGCTTGGCGTTGATTCGGATTTCAGCAGATGGTGCCAGCTATGAATTATTATGGGGACTGGAAAATGGCGATGTGCCTACTAGCGAATTGGCTTCTCATTTAAAATGCCATCAGGTTCGCCTAGCTCAAGATCCGCAGCACCGAGTCATTTTACATACGCATGCCTCGGCTATTTCAGCCATGACCTTTGTCCATCCTTTAGAGGATCAGGCTTTTACCAAAACCTTATGGCAGATGATCACAGAATGTCTAGTGGTTTTTCCAGACGGAGTGGCCGTTTTACCTTGGATGGTTGCCGGAACCAATGAACTAGGAGAGGCCTCGGCAGTCAAAATGAAGGATTGTCGGATAGTTGTCTGGCCGCATCATGGCATAATGAGTGCCGGTCAATCAATGGATGATGCCTTTGGGTTAATTGAAACTGCTGAAAAAGCGGCGGAGATTTATTTGAAAATTTGTTCGACCAATCAGCCTATTTTGCAAAAAATCACGGATGCACAGTTGTGGGATTTAGCGGAGGCCTTTCAAGTAGTACCTAAAGCTGGTGTGTTGGAGGCGAAAAAGGCATGACTAATATAGTAGTCGTAGGAGATCCGTTTGTCCCCGCTGAGAGCTTGGTAAAGGCTGCCCAACAGTTAAAGGTTGACCAGCCTAGTGAAATTAGAGCCTTTGACTGGTATCCCGAGTATTCTCGCGAAGCATTTCGTCAGATAGTTAAGCAGATTGAACAGGAAGGACCCAATGACTTTCTGCTGCCGGAAGGATTGTTAGCAGCAATGAAAACGGCCGAAATTTTGTTGGTTCATATTGCTCCGGTGTCTCAAGCCATGCTGCAGGCAGCTGACAATTTACAATTGATCGGGACCTGTCGTGGTGGATTGGAACACATTGATCTGGTTGAATGGGAAAAGCATCCTAACGTACAGCTGATTCACGTTATTCGCAATGCTGAGCCAGTGGCGGATTTTACGATTGGGTTGATGTACAGTGTGGTGCGAAATATCGCCCATTCCTACAAAGAAGTTCAAGCAGGTAACTGGCCGCAGCATTTTCCCAATGATCCCTACAAAACCTCGCTGTCTAATTTAACCGTTGGACTGATTGGCTTGGGCCACATTGGCAAGCTGGTAGTAAAGAAGCTTAATGGCTTAGGTATTCCAGTGATTGCTTATGATGCCTTCGCTGACCAGCAGCTGCTGCAAGCTGCTGGATACAACCTTCAGCTGACGGATATCGAAACAGTGTTCCGTCAAGCGGATATCGTTTCCTTACATTTGCGGGTAGTACCAGAGACGATCAACCTGATCGATCAGCAGCTCCTGCAGTTAATGAAGCCTAGCGCTTATTTGATCAATACCGCTCGACCAGATATTTTGAACAAGCAGGATTTCTATGAGGTCTTGGCAACGAATAAAATCGCTGGTGCCGGCATCGATGTTGTGTGGGAGGAGCCGATTCAAGTTGAAGATCCATTACTCGACTTAGATAATTTAATTATCACTTCACACATTGCTGGGGATACGATTGATGCCATTGAGCGTTCTCCTGAATTATTGCAGCAGGAATTAAATCGTTACTTAACAACTGGTAGTTCCGATTTATTGATCAAACATAAAAGTAAATAAGTAACTTAGAAGGTGTCTTTCAATGTAAAGTAGTAACATTGAAAGACACCTTCTTTAAAGAGTATCAACAGAGCTTATGCATAAATGACAGATAATCACCAAAATATACTCGGCTATTTTCAGCTCAATCGACGTATTTCTCAGAGCTAGATGCTTCTGTCGCAACCTCTTCCCATCTTTATGTTCAATTTCTACTTGAAGATAAGACATAGTACAAGGGTGTTGCCAGTACTATTGAGCCGCCAATTACATTTCCAAGAATCGAAAGAGAAATACTTTGAGTAACTAGAATAACGTCAAGAGCAGAGTGGTCTATTATTCCTTGCATCAGGAACAAACCAATATTTGCAATACAATGATCAAACCCACACAATACGAATGTCATAATCACAAGTAGCATAATCGTTGTCTTTGCTAGATCATCTTCTATTTTCAATGCTACATAAGTCGCAATGCAGACAATAAAATTGCATAAAATCGATTTGATAACTAAAGATTCCAGCGTAAAAGACTGTTTTGCAACGACTAAATTAGCAATGTACGGAAAAACAATGGTCTCTAGAGCTCGACTTTTAACAAAAAGTATCCCATAAATACTTACTCCTAAGCTATTTCCTATTAAACAGCTACTCCACATTTTTATCAAACAATGGCTTTTCTGTTTTTTTGCATAAACCGGAAAAATAGTTGTCAAACAGTTCCCTGTAAATAATTCTCCATTTAAATAAATAATCAGAACAAATGTCAGACCAAAGAACATGGAAAATGCAATCTTTGCCAAATTAGCATCAACCGATGCGACAATTCCTCCTAAAGCAAGAGAAAGACTCATAGCCACACCTAAGTAGATTCCAGCTAATATTGATTTAACAAAGAACTTCAGCGGTGATTTCTGAAAAAAATCAAATTTTTTCTGTCCTGCGTTTAAAATCAAAGAATAATCTTCCATTTAAACAGTCACCTGTTCAAGGTCGAGTAAATCACCATTTGTCTTAATGAGCGTTTTATACCAATCAAATGACTTTTTCTTTGATCTATTCAAGGTACCATTACCTTCATCATCTTTATCAACATAAATAAAACCATAACGTTTTCTCATCTCACCAGTACCAGCAGAAACGATATCTATCGGACCCCAAACCGTGTATCCTAGAAGATCAACGTAATCTTTTTCTACCGCGTCCTTCAGGGCTTTAATATGACGAGCCAAGTAGTCAATTCGATAATCATCTTGAATCGTTCCATCCTCTTCGACTAGATCAAGAGCGCCTATCCCATTTTCAACGATAAATAAGGGAATTTGATAGCGGTCGTAAAGGTTATTCAATGAATTTCTTAAACCCACTGGGTCAATTTGCCATCCCCATTCTGTTGTTTCTAAAAATGGGTTTCTGCCTCCACTAGACAAATTTCCCTCTGCCATTTCGATTTCTTCACTAATCCCTTCAATAGCTGAAAAGTAGTAGCTGAATGACAAATAATCTACAGTTCCTTGAGACAAAATGGATTCATCATTTGGCTCGAAATCGATTGATCCATTCAAAGAATCAATATACGCTAAGCAATTATTGGTATATTTTCCACGAATATGGACATCCCCAAAGTAATAAGTCGCAAGCATCTTTTCTCTAGCTTTAATCTGATCATTAGGATGACAGGTAGCCGCGTAAGTACACGGATAAAGCAACATACAGCCAAATTGAAAATTTGGATTAATTTTTTTTCCTTCAATTACTGTCAAAGCACTTGCTAGTAATTGATGGTGGGCTGCTTGAAGCATAGTCTTCACTCGATCTTCATTTTCTTGATAAATGATCCCTGCCATATGCCACGGCTGAGATGAGATAAAAAGCGCGTTGATCTCATTAAACGTGATCCAATATTTTACTTTATCTTTATATCTTTCCATCACCGTTTGGGCATACTTAACAGCCAAGTCAATTAGCTTTCGATTTCGCCAAGCGCCATATTGTTTAACTAAATTTAATGGTAACTCAAAATGATGCAGCGTAACAACGGGTTCAATTCCATGCTTTAATAATTCATCAAATACACGATCATAAAAATTTAATCCTTTTTCATTTGGCTCAGCATCGTCTCCATTAGGAAAGATTCTTGCCCATGAGATAGAGATTCGCAAACTTTTAAATCCCATCTCCGCGAATAAAGCAATATCCTCTTTATAACGATGATAAAAATCAACTGCTTCATGGCTGGGATAGTAACTTCCGGATTGAATTGCTGAGTGGATTTCTCGCGCCTTGCCATGCTCTGATCCCATCTCAACATCATTTATCGTTAACCCTTTGTCGTCTTCCAAATAGGCTCCTTCATATTGATTGGCGGCAGTAGCACCACCCCATAAAAAATCTTTTCTTAATTTCATCATTATCTTCCTCATTTCAAAATCTATTAAGCTAACTGAATAGGATTATCTTTTAAAATATCGATTTTTATATTCTCAAAATCTGAGCTATTCGTTACTACGTAAATCACTGTAGTATCGTAGCCAGCTGCCTTAATTTTTTCATTATCAAACTGAATTAATGGTTGCCCAGCACGCACCGTGTCCCCTTGAGAAACATACGTATCAAAATACTTTCCATCTAATTGAACTGTATCGATTCCCACATGAATCAAAAGCTCAACACCAGAATCTGTCGTCAAACCAACCGCATGTTTGGTTGGAAAAATAGCCGAAACCGTTCCATTAAAGGGTGACTTAATTGTATTTTCGATTGGAATAATCGCAAAGCCCTTTCCAATGGCTCCTGAAGAAAAGGCGGGATCATTAACCTCTTGTAACTCAATCTTTTTACCACTGATCAGAACTTCTTCCCCTAAATCATTAGAAATCATAGTTTCTATTTTCGCAGGATTTGTCACTCCAAAAAGATAGGTCAACAGCGTCGCTCCACATAAACCGACAATTAGACCGATCACTTCAAAGCCAAACCCATTACCTAAATAAGTTGGGATAGCTAAAATACCCGGAAAAGTGAAGGTTGAAGCCTTTACTTCACCAAAACCAGCGATTGCCCCACCGATGCCACTTGCTAAAAGTGCAAAATACATTGGTTTTTTCAATTTTAAATTGACTCCATAGATTGCAGGCTCTGTGATACTAAAAATTGCAGTAACAAAAGCTGATCCTGCGATGGACTTCATTTTTTTATCTGTTGTTTTTAAAAATACTCCTAATGCGGATCCTGCTTGGGCAAATACCGCAATACAAACAATAGGTAACCACGGATCCTGACCAAATTCAGAAATATTGTTTATCATTAATGTAATTAAAGCCCAATGAACACCAAAGATAACGATTACCTGATGAATAGCTCCTAGAATTAATCCTGCAATCATTGGTGAAAAACTATAAACAGCTCCCAATGCTGTAGCAAGACCTGTACTCACGATATTTCCAATAGGGCCAACTACTAGCAAAGTTAAAGGAACCATAATCATTATTGATAATAACGGTGTAAAAATATTCCGTACAGATTCTGGAAATATTTTATCAAGTACTGGTTCAATAAAAGATAGTAACCAAATGGCTAACAATATTGGAATTACTGAAGCTGAATATGTGGCTGATTGAATAGGTAAGCCGAAGAACTCAATTCCCTTACCCTCTGACATCAACGTAATCAGATTAGGATAAACTAGTGCTCCAGCAATCGTTACTGCCACAAATTGATTGACTCTAAGCTGTTTAGCCGCAGTAAATCCAATGAATAGTGGTAAGAAATAAAAAATTGCATCGGAGGAGGCACTCCATATTTGATAGGCACCATCTGTTTCTGATAGAACGTTAAAATTCGTTGCTAAAATTAATAGACCTTTTAATATTCCTGATGCTGCCAGAGCTCCCAAAAATGGAGTGAATACACTAGACACAAATGCCAATAATTTATTGATTAAGCGTTGTTTCTCCCCGTTTTCTTTTACCGACCGATTCATTGACTGATTCTCAAATTTATCATTAAGTTGAATAATTTCTTCATAAACTTTACCAACTGAGTTCCCAATAACCACTTGATATTGCCCCGCACTTTGTACTACGGTCACAACACCATCTAACGCTTCAACCGCTGTTGTATCCGCCTTCTCCTCATTCACTAATTTGAATCTTAAGCGTGTTGCACAATGCCAAACTTTACTCACATTTTCAGCATCTCCGACATTTTTTAAAATTTGCTTTGCTAATAGGTTGTAGTCCATAACAATTTCACCCCATACTTTCTTGTGGGTTAGGCGCCTTAACCCAACTTGTTTTGTTTGGCCTTACAATGTAAAATATAGTTTATTCTAAAGCGGTTTCCAAGAGAGAATCGGTATTTAGGAAAATCGTTTTCATTTCTATTAAAAATCCCCGTTTTTTTTTAAAATGAAATTCCAATTTCTATAGGAGGTGATACGCATGACAATTCTTGAATTGATGAAAGAAACAAAATTTACTGGTGCAGAGCAATTAGTAGTAGATTATATGCATAGTCAAAAGTATGAACTTGCTAACAAAACACTAAAGGTAGCGGCAAAAGAAAGCTTCACTTCTCCTTCAACCTTCATCCGAGTAGCAAACAAGCTGAACTTCGATGGATGGAATGACCTGAAGTCAACCTTCCTTAAAGAATTGACTTACTTTGAGCGAGACATTTCAACTGTCGATTTGAATATCCCATTCTCGAAAAATGATTCTGTTTTAAGCATAGCTAACAAAATAACTGAACTAAAAAAGAATACCTTTGATGATATTGTTGATCTCCTATCTTATAAAGAACTGACTAAGGCAGTTGACTATCTGAATCAGCGAAAATCGATCACGATTTTTGCAAGCAGTGTAAATCTTTTATTGGCTGAAGAATTTCAATTTAAAATGAAACGATTGAAATACCCTGTAACAATTAGCAGCCTCGAAAGTGAACACATATATGATGCACTCAATATGGAAGAAGAATCTTGTGCCATATTAATCTCCTATACTGGAAGCAGTGTAAAAATGCTCGAGATTGCAGATATTCTAAAAGATCGTAGAATTCCTATTATTGCTATTACGAGCTTTTCAGATAATATTCTGTCTAAAAATGCGAACGCTATTCTATTTATGGCTACTCGTGAACGTCTGTATTCTAAAGTTGGTCATTATTCGACGAACACTTCAGTCACACATTTGTTGGATATCCTTTATTCGGCACTATTCGCAAAAAACTTTGAATCAAATATGGATCATATAGTGAGCACTTCTAAAATTGCCGATATTCGACTAGCGACCTCTCGAGCAATGGAAGAATGAAGCCTAACAAAAATTCCTAGTCAAAAAGACAAGCAAAAGCAACTACGAAGTTTACGTAGTTGCTCTTGCTTATGATATCTAGTTTTTTCTTTATGGCTGGAAGCCATTGCAAGTCAGCGTTTAAAAATTATGCATTTCCAGAAGATAAACGCCAGTCTTCATCGCTATTTCAGTATAAACCAAATGATTTCAAGCCATCACCAATGTTTTTCTTTTTAGTGACCAGAATAATATTTTTATATACGAGCGCCTATGTTCTTTGTAAGAAACATTAGGGGCTTTTTTGCTTAGCATTGTTTATTTAGTTTAGTTTGATTGACTAACTTTCAACGTAATAAATAATTCTTCATTTTTGAATGTTAAAAACCTGGGTATTAACGTACTACCTAAACGCATTTCAGAAATTCTTTTCCGCTCATTTTTCACAAATTCACGAATTAGTTCACGTTTTTTTATCCAGCGCAAAAAAAGACCGTATTAATTTTGTGATCGAGGGGCTCTATACTTTGGGTGTATTAGAAATAGGAGGAACGGGCTATGACAGATTGGTTAAACATTGCAGGAAAAAAAGTGATTGTGACTGGCGGTTCGTCAGGAATCGGTGCAAGTATTGTAGCAGAATTGTTGGAGGTTGGGGTACAGGTTGCCAACTTTGACTTAAGAGAAGGCAGCCAGCAGCATGAGAATCTTCGTTTCTTTGCCACTGATATTTCTTCAAGAGAACAGGTGGAAGCAAATGTAGCAAAGGCAGCCGCGGAATTTGGCACGATTGATGGTTTAGTAAATAATGCTGGCATTAATGTTCCAAGATTATTAGTAGATGACAAGGAACCTCATGGTGAATTTGAATTATCCGATGGTGTTTTTGACAAGATTTTTGCAATTAATCAAAAAGGTCTCTTCTTAATGAGTCAGGCAGTTGCTAGAATAATGGTAGGGAATAAACAAGGTGTCATCATCAACATGTCTTCTGAAAGTGGACTAGAGGGTTCTGAAGGGCAAAGCGCCTATGCAGCAACCAAGGCAGCCGTTAACAGCTATACCCGTTCTTGGGCGAAGGAGCTGGGCAAGCAAGGGATTCGAGTGGTTGGAATTGCTCCTGGAATCATGGAGGAAACCGGCTTGCGGACGATCGAGTACGAAACAGCTCTAGCTTACACCCGCGGAATTACAGTTGATGATTTACGCCAAAACTATAGTAAAACCACGACGATTCCTTTAGGCCGCAGCGGCAAATTAAGTGAAGTAGCAGATTTGGTGTGCTACTACCTATCGGATCGGGCAAGTTATATCACTGGGGTCACAACCAATGTCGCAGGTGGTAAAACACGAGGTTAAGGTGAAAGCGGGGTAATAAGATGGCGTTGGTGAATCGTTGGTATCAAGTGTTGCAGCATTTTATTACTCAAGATCGGTTGACGCTAGAGGAGCTGGAGCTGATTACCAATACAACTTCACAAACAGTCAAAAAAACCATTCAGCTGCTGAATGAACAAATGGAGCATGTGGCCAAAATCGTTGAAGCTACAGGTTTTTATCAGTTAAAGGTGATTGATTCCAAGCAATTTGAAGGCGTTATGAATGGCAGCCTGAAGCAGCAGATGGATTTCAATTCCAGCAGTAAACGCATGGCTGTATTGATTGACTGTTTTATGAAACGGCAGGATTACGTGGTAATCGATGATTTATCTGAAATAGTCGGTGTCAGTCGTTCGACGGTAAACAAGGATTTGCGGAATTTGAAGCAGCTGCTGCAGGATTTTGATATCTCCTTGATTGGAACCCCCAATAAGGGCTTGCTGCTGCAAGGGCAGGAAGAGAATTTACGGATGTTGTATTTGTACCATGCTTATGATTACTTGGAATACACCAGCTTAAGTGAGACGATTTTATTGTTAATCGAAGAAATAGCAATAACTAAGAAATTGGATTTTCGTACGGCTGGTTTATGGAAAAAGGTAATTAGTTTAACTTTGGATCGGATTCAAGCAGGAAAAACACTGCAAGTTCCTGTTCCATATTACGTAAACTATTTCGCGGAAGAGGAGAGCATAGAAGAGCTGCGGATGACGATTGAGGAAAGCTACAGTGTCACTTTGAGTCAATTTGAGTTTGATTTCCTGTGTTTTCCGTTGAATATCTTTAACAACAACGTCGTCGATGAGCAGGCAGCGGAAAATCCGATTGTGAGTCAGCTGTTTGAGACGATGATGGCGGCAATTCATGAAGCGGTAATTATTACGATCAATGAAGAGGAGCTGTTCAAAAATCTGCGGGCTCATTTTATGTTTTTGCTTAACCGCATCATTTTTCGCGTACAGGCCTATGACATTTTCGGGCATGATTTTCGCAACAAGCATGCCTTTGCTTATGAACTAGCCGATATTGGCATTCGAGCGTTGGCAGACTTTTTAAACAAGCCGCAGCGTACAGCCGAAATTTCTTATCTGGCCATTTATTTTGAGCTGGCTCTAAAGGCAGATACTAGTGGGAATTTTAAAGAAATTGCGATTGTCTGCAATACGGGAAAAGGAACAGCCCTGATGCTGAAGCGTCAGTTGGGCAATGTTTTAGGGCCCAATATTCGAATTGCTCATTATTCAGAGGAAGAGTATCAAACCAAAGATTTGGATCGCTATTTTGCGATATTCACAACGATTCCGTTAAAGGAAACCAAGGTTCCAACCACCTTAATTAAGCTGACTGATCTGTTTAATGACAATTGGCTTTTAGGCGAGTGGAAACGAATCATAGCTTCCAAGGCAGCTTCCTTTGAAAATATCCATTTCAGTTTTGCGGATTTGAATGGTCAGAAATCCTATGAAGAAAACTTGCTGAAGATGCTGAATCAGCTTGAAACTGAAAAGTGGATTGATACAGCCTTCAAAACCTATATCCTGCAAAAATCGCAGGAGGAATCGGCAGTAATTGAAAATGGGATTGCTTTTCCCCATGGGATTAACAATCAAAGTGATCAAATTGTGGCTTTTATTGGTTCGTATTCAGAACAACCGTCGCTGGAGGAAATCGAGCTGGTCTTTTTAGTGGCCATTCCGGTGAACCTGACGATGGAAGCAGAGGACGAGCTGTTAAGTTTTTACGATACTATTTTTACCATTTCTTCCAATCCTAACCTGCGTAAAAAGGTGAAGGAAGTGACTTCCAAGGAAGAATACACACAGCTATTAACGAAAGGGGAAGTCTAAGATGAATATCTTTTTTCTAGGTGCTATTGCTCTTGTTGCTTATATTATTCAAACGCTTTTAGGCTTAAAGCAAATTAAAAATTTTAACACGGTGTACGGTCGCATGCGCCGCAAAGGCAAGGTGGCTATCGGCCGAAGACCAGGAAAAATTGCTTCCGGAACTCTGCTTTTATTTTCAGTAGATGCGGCAGGCAAAATTGGTGAGGCGGAAATGATGCAGGGCACGTCCATACTGGCTCGCTTTAAAGCGCGACCGCAGTTTGTCGGCTTGGATATTCACGAGTTAAATGAAGAACATCCTGTTTTATTGAAGGAAAACAAATTAACTCGCCAAGCTGCCTTGAATGCACAAAAGGTCTATTTAGAAGTTGAAAAAGGGAACTACCAAGAACGTCAGCCAGTCTCGCCAGCGATGAATGTGGGGCTGCAATTATCAATGTTAAAACAATCAATTCAAACAAAATTTACTAAAGGGAGTGTTTAAAAATGGATTTTCTAATTAAATTCGCGGAAGGCTTCATGGGCCTTTTCCAAACAGGTGCTGAAACATTTATCAGCTGGATGACTGGGATTGTACCAGTTGTACTACTTTTGATGGTGGCAATGAATACGCTGATTGCCTTCTTAGGGGAAGAACGGGTAACTAAGGTAGCTCGGGCTTCATCTAAAAATCCGTTTACTCGTTACTTGATCTTGCCTTTTGTTTCAGCCTTTATGTTAGGAAATCCGATGTCATTTACTATGGCTCGTTTCTTGCCAGAGTATTACAAACCAAGCTACTACGCATCTCAAGCGCAGTTTTGTCATACCAGCAACGGTGTTTTCCCCCATATTAATCCGGGTGAATTGTTTGTTTGGATGGGGATTGCTCAAGGGATTACTGCACTAGGTCTGAATTCAATGGAGCTGGCGATTCGCTACATGCTGGTAGGGATTGTGATGAACTTTATCGGCGGTTGGGTAACGGACTTTACGACAGCCTTTGTTTGTAAACAACAAGGTGTTGAACTAAGTAAAGACGTTCGAACAGTAGAGTAGGAGGAAAGAAAAATGACTTACAAAAGTATAAAAATCGTAAAAGGCAACGGTGGATTTGGTGGACCATTAGTCATTACTCCAACCGCAGAAAAACATAAATTCATTTACGTAACTGGCGGCGGTGAAAAGCCAGCAATTGTTGATAAAATTGCAGAATTAAGCGGAATGGAACCAGTCAATGGCTTCAAAACCTCTATTCCAGATGATGAAATTGCGATGGCAATTATCGACTGCGGCGGAACCCTGCGCTGCGGAATTTATCCGAAGAAACACATTCCAACGGTCAACATTGTACCCACTGGTAAAAGTGGTCCGTTGGCACAATATATTACGGAAGAGATTTATGTTTCGGCAGTAGGACCGGATCAAATTATGCTGGCCGACGAAAGTGAAGCAGCTGCTGCACCAACAGAAGCACCGAAGGAAGAAAAGAAATACAAATATTCTACTGATAAAAAAATCACCGAGCAACGAGCTGAGCAGCAAAGCTTCATTGCTAAAATCGGGATGGGCGCCGGAAAGGTTGTAGCAACCTTTAACCAGTCCGCTCGTGAAGGTGTGCAAACCATGATTAACACGGTTATTCCTTTCATGGCCTTTGTATCACTATTAATTGGGATTATTCAAGGGTCAGGAATCGGAACGGTTTTTGCCAACATGATGAAGCCGTTAGCAGGTAACGTAATTGGCTTGATTATTATCGGCTTTATCTGTTCACTGCCATTCCTGTCACCATTGTTAGGACCAGGGGCAGTTATCAGCCAGATTTTAGGTACCTTGATTGGGGTAGAAATTGGTAAAGGCAACATTCCACCACAATTAGCGTTACCAGCCTTGTTCGCCATTAATACCCAAAATGCTGCTGACTTTATTCCGGTTGGTTTAGGTTTAGAGGAAGCTGAAGCGGAAACCGTTGAAGTTGGGGTACCATCTGTTCTGTATTCTCGTTTCTTGAATGGTGTGCCGCGGGTTGTGGTAGCTTGGCTGGCAAGTTTTGGTATGTACAGTTAAACTAGTAGGTAAAAGTAGTTGTTGGGAGAGATGATAAAAATGATTTTTGAAACGCAAGTGACCAATATTGGACCAGAAGCCGAAATGTTCCAAGCCGAAAATATGCTGATATTCTTTGGCAACGAAGCACCAGATACGTTGGCAGATTACTGCTACAACATTGAATTAAAGGCTTCAACTGAGGAAATTCTTCCGGGTATGACTTTTTCATTTGATGATCAAGCGTACCAAATCACTGCTGTTGGGGATGTTGTGAAGAAAAACTTAGATGATTTAGGCCATATTACGTTACGCTTTGACGGGTCAACAGAAGCCGAATTACCGGGAACCCTGTACGTAGAAGCAAAAGAAATGCCGACGATTCAAGTTGGCACTAAAATTAGTATTCAGTAAGAGCCGCTGCGGAAACTTGCAACTAGTCGAGCTTTTACGAAAACGGATACTTTCTTTACACATCAAATAAATACCTTCTTGGAAAAGCTTTGCATTTTTGGTTAAGAAATGTAAGACTTGAACCAAGAAGGTATTTTTTATGAGGAGGAAAGTGCACAATGAAGGTACTAATTATGCCCGATTCTTTTAAAGGGAGTCTATCGGCACCAGAAGTTGCAGCAGCTGTTCAAAAAGGATTATCTAGAGTCTGGTCAGAAGCGGAATATCTGACATTGCCAGTTGGCGATGGCGGAGAAGGAACCTTGGATGCGTTAATCAGCAGTTTGGGGCTAGAGACCGCGACGGCTGAGGTAACGGGGCCATTTGGCGATCAGGTGGCGATGCGCTACGGCTTTAAGGGACAGCAGGCCTTTTTTGAAATGGCTGATTTGGTAGGATTGCCCCAGATCCCGGCTGAACAGCGAGCACCTTTGCGCTTACAGACTAAAGGCTTAGGTGAGCTGCTGGTTTACTTAATCCAGCAGGGCTTTACCGAAATCGGAATTGGTGTGGGTGGCAGTGCCAATGTGGATGGCGGAATCGGCTTTGCGGCTGGGCTAGGCTATCGTTTCTTAGATGAAGAGGGCGCAGAGCTGTTGCCAATAGGTGAAAATTTGGCTAAGGTTGCCAAAATTGAGAAAGCGGCGGTATTTCCTAAGCTTGGTGAGGCAACAGTTAAAATCATTAATGATGTTAAAAATCCTCTCTGCGGTGAACAGGGAGCAGCGGCGGTTTTTGGACCGCAAAAAGGGCTGCGCAAAGAAGAAATCCCGCCGACAGATACTGCATTGCAAAGCTTTTATCAATTAGCAGCGCCCGAAGTCTTAGAGCTGGCCGGTACAGGTGCTGGCGGTGGAATCGCAGCGGGTGTAGTAGCTTTTGCCCAGGGTGAGATTGTTTCTGGGATTGATTATGTTTTGGATTTGATGGAGTTTGAAGAGACGGTAAAGGACGCTGATTTAGTTATCGTTGGTGAAGGCCGTATGGATCAGCAAAGTCTTTCTGGGAAAGCACCCGTCGGCATTGCGCAGCGAGTACCAAAGGAAATCCCGGTAATTGCTCTATGTGGCAGTGTCGATAAGAATTTGACCAATACCGCAGCAGCTGGAATCACGGCGGCCTTTCCTATTTTGCATCAGCCAGAGGAGTTAGCGGCAGCTTTAGCCGATACGGAAGCTAATCTGATGCGAACGGCTGAAAGTGTAGCTAGTTTTTATCACAAAGTAGTTGAAAAATAGGAAGAAATCATTGAAACTAGGGTTGTTGCAGCGATAGAAAGTAGGCGAAATTCATGCAGGTGCGACTTGCAAATAATCCCCGTTACCAAGAACACTTTTTGATGGACCAAGCAGCGATTGCTGATTATGTAGTCAATGAACTGCAGTTGTTTTCTTCAACTGACGAGCTGGAAGTAACCGAGATTGGTGATGGCAATATTAATTATGTCTTTCGAATTGTGAATCAGACAAGTGGGGAAAGTATCGTTATTAAACAGGCGGATAAGCGGCTGCGTTCTTCTGGTCGACCCTTGTCGATTGATCGCAGCCGAATTGAAGCGGAAATATTGATTTGGCAAAATGAGCTGGCACCAGATTATGTGCCAACGGTTTACTATTTTGATCCTCAAATGCATGCTCTAACCATGGAAGATATCTCCGCTTATCACAATATGCGTTACCAATTGATAGATCACCAGATATTTCCTCATTTCAGTGAAGCGATTTCTGATTATTTAGCAGAGACTTTACTGCCGACGACTGATCTAGTATTGGCGCGAGGAGTGAAGAAGCAAAAGGTGCGGGAATTTATCAATATCGAGATGTCAGATATTAGTGAGGATTTGGTTTTTACCGAGCCTTACAATGATTACAAGCAGCGAAACATCATCACACCTGGCAATCAGGACTTTGTGGCGGAAAACTTGTACCAAAATACGCCGCTGCAATCTGAGGTGGCTTGGCTGCGGAACAATTTTATGAACAATGCCCAGGCCCTGATTCATGGGGATTTGCATACAGGTTCGATTTTCATTCATCAGCGGGGATTAAAGGTTATTGATCCCGAGTTTGCCTTTTACGGTCCGATTGGCTATGATATCGGCAATGTACTGGCTCATTTATATTTTCCCATGGTGGAAATGATGTTTGAAGATCAGCCGAAGGAAGCCTTTGTTCAATGGAGCCAGTCAGCCATTCAAGAGGTTTATGACAAGACTCGAGAAAAATTCGAGCAGGTGTACGATCAACAGGTTCAATGCTCCTTATACCGAAACGAGGTCTTTGAACAGAGTCTGCTGGATGATATTTTTGCTGATGCTTTAGGCTATGCTGGTACGGAAATTATTCGCCGGGTGGTTGGTGATTCAAAGGTTAAAGAATTGAGTCTGCTAACAAATCCCGAGTCCCAGCTGAAAATGGAGCGCTTATTGATCAAAATCGGCATTCAATTAATTATTGATCGCCGGAAAATCACCAGTGGTCAGCAAATAATTCAGCACTTTAATGAATTGAAGGAGCGATAAGTCAAATGGAACGACAAGATACAGAGATGCCCACGTTGCTGCAATACGAAAACGTGGCGTGGTATGAAGCAGGCAAGGTCCGGATTTTAGACCGTCGCATTTACCCAACCCGTTTAGAATTTGTGGAATGTACCACTTATCAGGAGGTTGCTCAGGCAATTACCGACATGGTAACGCAAAGCGCCGGACCTTATACAGCTGCGGGAATGGGCATGGCTCTAGCTAGTGATCAGAGTAAAGACTTAGCCCCAGAAGAACGGATTGCCTATTTGCAGGAGGCTTCAGAAACCATTGCGACAGCTCGTCCCACCACGGCTAATCGCATGCGCTTAATCACGGAAAAATGCTTGCGGGTGGCGGAGGCAGCCTTAACGATTGATCATGATCCCACGGAAGCCATCAAGCAAAATACGATTGATTCTTTGAATCGTCGTTACTTTACGATGAGCAAGGTAGCCAAATATCTAATTGATAAAATTCCTGACGAGGGTACAGTGCTGACACAATGCTTTGGCGAAACGATTATCGGAACCCTGCTGCGGGAAGCCAAGCAGCAAGGCAAACAGCTGCGCTTTTTCTGTGCTGAAACCCGACCTTACTTGCAGGGGGCCCGTCTTACAGCTAGCTGCTGTGCTGAAATGGGCTTTGAGACGACGGTGGTCACTGACAACATGATTGCCTATCTAATGACCCATGAAAAAATTGACATTTACACTTCAGCGGCTGATACGATTGCTCAAGACGGCTACATAGCCAATAAGGTGGGCACTTACCAGATTGCGCTGTTGGCGAATCGCTTTGGCATTCCTTATTTTGTGACAGGAATTCCCGATACCGACAAAAAGACCAAGGAAAGCATTAAAATTGAGATGCGCAATCCAGAGCAGGTGTTGGAAATGAATGGGATTAAGCATACCTTACCAGGTGTTATAGCGATTTATCCCTCCTTTGACGTGACGCCGCCAGAATTAATTGGGGGAATTGTCACCGATCGCGGGATTTTTTCACCCTATGATTTAGCCAGCTATATGGAAGTCAATCCAGAAAATACATTTTATTAAGGATGAGAAGAAATGAACTATTTAAAAGAACGGGAAGCAATTGTTGACTATGGTAAAAAGTTGATTACGGAAGGGTTAACCACCGGAACCGGCGGCAACATCAGTCTTTATTTAAGAGAACAAGGCGTGATGCTGATCAGCCCCAGCGGGATTCCTTACTTTGATACCAAAATGGAAGATATTGTCGTGATGGATTTGGATGGAAAGGTTGTTGAAGGCGATCGCAAGCCTTCCAGTGAATACGATCTGCATGCGATTTTTTATCGCAATCGTCCAGATGTGAACAGTGTGGTTCATACGCACTCGGAATATGCTACCACCTTTGCTTGTTTACAGCAGGAGATTGAGCCGTTGCATTACATTATTGGTTCGATTGGCGAAAAGGTTCGCTGCTGCGATTATTGTACCTTTGGCAGCTATGAATTGGCCGAAGAAGCCTACAACAAAATTGGCAAAGATAAAGGAATTTTGCTAGGAAATCATGGTGTTTTAACGATTGGCAAGACCCTGTCAGCTGCTTTTGAGGTGGCTAAGGATATTGAATTTATCGCCAAATTAAATTACCGGGCCCGTTGTATCGGCACCCCTGTTTTATTAAACAATGAACAGCTGGCAGAAGCCGTGGAGAAATTCGGCACATACGGTCAGCAATAGGAAAGTCAGCTTTTAAAATCAGGACTCTCATTAACAGAGTATTTTGTTAATGAGGGTCTTTTTTCTAACATTTTTTCAACAAAAAATAACATTGAAAGGGTGTCTGTTAAGGCTGGATTATTTATAGGAAAAACAGCAGTTCAATCATAACGCTTACATTTTTGCACAAATAGTTGGCAACAATCTCTACTTATCAAGAATTGTTGCCAACTATATACTTTGTTTAGACGAGGGGATAAGAATATGAAAGATCGAACGATTAACATGCTAAAACTTTTTATAACTACTGACTATCCTTTAGACCTGCCAGCACTGGAAGAGAAATTTCGTATCAGTGCCCGCACGATTCGCAATGAATTGAAGGAAATTAATGAATTTCTGATGCGCAAGCATTTTCCCGAAATTGAGAACGTTCGCAAAAAAGGATACCAGCTGGTTTTGTCAGAAGATCAGCGCAAGCAATTGAATGAGTTTACCAAAAAGGTGGAGACCCCAGATTATCTAGAAAGAGAAAATCGGATTTTTGATTTGATTCTGGCCTTCTCTTTAGGTAAACGCCCAGTTTTTCTTTACCAAAAGGAAGAAGAATACTTGATCTCTAAAAGTACCTTGGATGAAGACATGCGGCGGGTACGGACAACTCTGCAAACCTATGGAATTGAAGTATTAAGTATTGCCAAGCAGGGAATTGTCCTGCGGGGAGCTGAGCGTTCCATTCGGACAATGATCTATGACATTATCAACGAAACAGTTGGGGTCATTGATCCAGGGAAGGCACATTTATCCTCGTTAAATCGTTCAATCCTTGATCGCTACATTCCGCTGACGCTTTTACAGAAGCTGGATCAGCTGTATGACCAATCCATCTCATCAGTGGAAGACAATATTTATCGGAATCAATTAATTGTTTTTACCGCGGTATGGCTCAGTCGTTATCTGCGGCAGGATTTGATTGCCAGTACTGCCTGGGAGGTAGTGGACACACCGCAAAGTGAAATTCGCGATTATGTGAATGCGATCTGTGAGACATTTGCGATTCATCCGCCGGAAATTGAAATTAAATATATTGTTTTCATGCTGAATACCTTCAACTCACGGGATATGAATAATTCCATCGAATGGGTTCAGGCGCAGCTGTTATCGATTCAATTGATTCAATTTGTAGAGACGCAAACCAAAATCCCTTTTTCCCGCAAGGAAGAGGTACTGCAGGAAGGGCTGTACAAGCATATTGCTGGATTGATCAATCGAGTCAAGAGCGATATCCAAATTGTGAATCCGCTAAAGGAAAATATTCAAAAGAACTATGGCAATATTTACACCGCCATTCAGCAGTTCACCCCGGAAATCGAGAAGTGGACCGGCAAAAAACTGAGTGAAGATGAAATGGCTTTCCTAACGATTCATTTTTCTACCTCAGTCAGTGCGATTAATCAAGATCTTCACTACGTCTATAAAGCGGTAGTAATTTGCAACCACGGGATGGCAACAGGAAAGCTGTTATCGGAAAACTTAAAGGAGCTGTTCAATATTGAAGTATTGGCGGTGTTAAGCTCTCGGGAAATAGCCTTGATTGACAAGCTAGATGTCGATTTAGTCTTTTCTACCGTCCAGGTTTCCTATGACAAGAAGCCGTTGCTGGAGCTGGACCCGATTATCAAGGAAGAAAGCAAAAAACGGATTCAGCAATTTTTAAACGAAAACAGCAAATACAAACGGTTGATTAACAACAGCAACGATTCCACACACTTGTTTTACACCTTGATTGACATCATCGAACGAAGTCAGGGACAGGTGAGTGGTGAAATTTATAAAGAATTAGAATTAGTCTTTGATCAAAACCATTTAGTGATCAATAAAAAGGAGATTCAGCCGATGTTGAAAGATGTGTTAAAGGACAGTGCGATTTTATTGAAGCAGCCTGTTCACGATTGGGAGGAAGCAATTGAGAAGGTAGCGGAGCCATTATTAAAGGAAGCCGTGATTGAAAAAAGTTATGTGGAGGCCATGATTCAATCGGTCAAGGAGTTTGGGCCTTATATTGTGATCGGTAAGCATATCGCGTTAGCCCATGCCCGACCAGAGGATGGCGTGAACCGCTTAGGTCTTAGCGTAGCCACTTTGGAAACGCCAGTGGAATTTGGCAATGACAGCAATGATCCAGTGAAAATCGTATTTTGTCTGGCCGCCGTGGATTCCTTCTCTCACTTAAATATCATGAAAAGCTTGGTGGAGTTAATCAATGACGAAGAAAAGATTGACCAGTTAAGCGAGTTCACCGATGTAGAAGAATTCAAAGCAGTATTGTTCAGTTAAGCAGGAATAATTTTTTTAAAAATAGAATGGAGCGAAATGATTATGGGAAAAAGAGTAGAAATTTTATTTGTTTGCGGTGCAGGCTTAGGCAGCAGCTTTGCCGCTCAGATGGCCGCTGAGGATGTCTTAAATGCACACAACGTCGATGCAAAATTGGATCATGTAGATATTTCCACGGCGGCTTCGGTTCAACCAGATGTGATTATTACCGCACAAAATTTCCAGTCGCAGTTTGAAAAATTCTCGATTGATGAAAGTAAAACGTCAATTGTTTTCTTGAAGAATATCGTCTCAAAGGCAGAAATTGAAGAAAAATTATTACCAGTTTTAGCAGAAAAGGGCGCTTTGTAAAAAATTAGCATAAAGGAGACAAAACAATGGGTGTAGTGAATTTTATTATTCAAAATATTTTGACACAGGCCTCAATCACAATTGCGTTGATTGCCATGTTGGGTTTGGTCCTGCAAAAGAAATCGGTGGGGCAAGTAATTTCTGGTACCTTGAAAACCTTACTGGGCTTCCAGGTATTAAGTGCCGGCTCCAGTATTATCGTTGGCAGCTTAACCTACTTTGGTGAAATCTTCACAGCCGGCTTCAATATGCAGGGAATTATTCCTTCGATTGAAGCAATTAATGGACAGGCGATGAATGAACTAGGCTTAGGCCGCGACATTGCCTTAACCTTTTTAGCCATTTTTGTTTTTAATATTATTATTGCTCGCTTTACTAAATGGAAATACATCTTCTTAACGGGTCAGGCAATTTTATGGATGGCAACCATGACAACCGTCTTTGGTTACTTCTCTGGTTTAAGAGGAATTGTCTTAATTCTAGTTGGTGGATTCGTCGGTGCCGTCTTTGCGGTGGCTATGCCAGCAATTGCTCAGCCGATTATTCGTAAGATTACAGGTTCCAACGACATTGCCCTCGGTCACTTTTGTACGATTGGTTACATGTTTGAAGCAGGAGTTGCTTACATTTTCGGTGAAAAAGGCGAAAACAAAAAATCAATCGAAGACATTAATTTACCAAAATCCTTTGAATTTCTGCAAGATACGTATCTATCAGTGATGGTAGTCATGGTGCCGTTGTATATTATCACAGCTGCCTTTGCTGGAGCAGACGTTGTCGATACTGGGTCCCAGCATTACTTGATGTATGCCTTCCTGCAAGCCATCCAGTTTGTCGTTGGGGTTTATGTCCTGCTATCAGGTGTACGTTTGTTGCTAGGAGAAATCGTGCCAGCCTTCCGCGGAATTGCTATGAAGCTGGTGCCGAATGCCGTGCCAGCTCTAGACTGCCCAGTGTTCTTCCCTTATTCACCAAACGCAGTTATCTTAGGCTTCATTACAACAACGATTGGTACGATTATCGCCATGTTTGTTTTACCGATGTTTGGTTTAGCCATGATTCTGCCAGGAATGTTAACGAACTTCTTTGCTGGTGGGACTGCCGGCATCTTCGGTAATGCAGTTGGCGGACGACGAGGCGCAATTATCGGCGGGATCGCTCACGGATTCTTCATTACGCTGCTGCCAGCCTTGTTAGTAACTATTTTCAATCAAATGGGCTTCGTCAACGCTACCGCAACCGATGTTGATACAGTTACGGTCGCTCTATTGTACGCCTGGATATTAAGCCCTATCTTAAAAGCCTTCTAGGCTGGAAAGGAATTTCTTATGTTTGGTTTTTTCAAAAAGAAAGAAAAGAAAGCTGTTGAAGTGGTAGAACCAACCTTGACCGCAGAAGATAAACAAGCGTTAACAGGTAAGCTTCAGGAATTAACGGCTGAAATCGAAGCAGCTGATCCAGCCGAAAAAGAAAAAATGGCACAATTACACGAGCAGCTGGGTCTCACTTATGCAGAATTACAAGAGACAGAGCAGGCCATCAACGCACTGGAAACCAGTCTCGATTACAAACTTACCATCAAGGACGGCTACAAAAAGTTAATGAGTCTCTACAACGCCAAGCGGGCTGAAGCTGCCCGCAACGGCGACGATGCAGGGATTGATTATTATATGGGCAAAATGGACGACATGCGCCAGATTGCCAAAAAAGTCACTATCAGCGGATAAAAAAGAAAAGAAGGTATTGTATACATGTATAAAACACTTAAAGAAGTCACTCAAACTGCCACAGAATTAAACATGACCATTGGCGCCTTTAACACTCATAATTTAGAAATGCTGCCGGAAATGATTCGAGCGGCTAAAGAAATGGGCGCACCGATTATCATTCAAACCAGTATTGATACAGCCAAGTATATTGGCTACAAAGTTATGGTAGCTGTAGTCAAGGAAATTGCCGAGGATGAAATGGTCGATGTCTGCCTGCATCTGGATCATGCACGCGACTTTGACGAAATCAAAGCAGCTATCGATGCCGGCTACTCGAGCGTCATGTACGACGGATCCCATTTGCCCTTTAAAGAAAATATTGCCAAAACTAAAGCAGTTGTTGAATATGCCCATGCCCATGGTGCTTCAGTAGAAGGGGAATTAGGAACCATCGGCGGAACCGAAGAAGGCATCTCCGTTGCAGAAGACGACAAGGTGTACACTAAACCGGCTGATGCAGTAGAATTTGTCCAACAAACCGGTGTAGATGCACTAGCCATTGCCATTGGAACAAACCATGGTCAGTTCAAATCCAAAACCGAAGTCAATATTCCTTTATTAAAAGAAATTCACGCAGTTGTTGATATCCCGTTAGTTGTACATGGCGGCACCGGAGTAAAAGAAGAGGATTATCCGGAACTAATCAATAACGGTATCCGCAAGTTTAATGTCGGAACCGAATTGCTGGTAAATTGGACCAAAACCGCAAAAGAATCCTTTGCCGAAACTGAAGTCAATAAATCACTGCGCCATAATGTCATTCCAGCAAATATCAAAGTAAAAGAAATTGTTAAACACAAAATCGGCCTGTTCATGAACGTAGACAGCCCGCTAGCCTTGAAGAAATAAGATGAAAAAATACTTGATTTTACTGGCGGGGAGTCCGGCAACCGGCAAAACGTATTTAATCAACGAAATAAAAAAGGTACTGCCGGAGCTGTTTGTCATCACCCCAGACGAAGGCAAAGAGATTCTAGCGGATTCAGTTGGGTTTAACAGCTTAGCTGAAAAAGCCGCTTTAGAACAAAAAGTCTGGAAGTTTTACTATGGGGTACTGGATTTATATATGGAAGCAGGTAAACGGGTGATTCTTTCAGAGTACCCCTTCAGCCAAAAGCAGGCACCTAATTTGCAGGCGCTGGCAGAGAAATATGATTATCACATCATTACCATTCGTTTAGTTGCAGATTTTGATGTTCTGTGGCAGCGGCGAAAAGTAAGAGATGTGGCGAATGATCGGCATTTAAGCCATATTATGACTCACTATCATTTTGGTGATCAGCTTGCTGATCGGACTCAAGCAGATGCCTTGATTACCGAAGAAGCCTTTCGCCAGATAATCAACGACCGGCGCTATCATGAATTTCAATTAGGTGAGCTAGTAGAGTTTGATGTTTCAGATTATGAAAAAGTAGATTATCAACCATTTATTCAAGCGTTGAAGAAACGGATTGAGGAAGATCGATAAGGAATAAGCAAAACAGCAGCAGGATCCCTAAAAAAAGGGAACCTGCTGCTGTTTCTATTCGTCTGGATTATCGGAAAGCATGCGATGGGCAATGACGTCAGTTGTAATCAAATCAGTAATTAAATGGTTCTTACAGGCATAGTAAACCCCAGACCACTTGTCTTCGTGATGGGCGATGGCAACTACCTGAGGAATTTTTTTCAAATCTTCAATTCCCACCCCAATGACATTGTTATTAATATCATGATTAACTTCCTTGCCTTCGCGATCAAAGAAACGGGAATTCACATCGCCGACTACCCCCAGTTTTTCTAACTCAAGAATATCTTCCTTAGTTATATAACCAATCTCCTCCATCGTATTTACATGGTAAGGCGAGGAGATACTTACGATGGCCAAAGAGACATTTTTTGCCTCTTCTAAAATCCCCTTGATGTAAATATTATTTTCAAATTCCTTTCGCATCAAAGGATTAGAAACCAGTGCTGGTGTATACAAATACTTTGACGTACTGCGTGTTTTTCTAGCAAATTCATAACACAGCTGATTAGAGTGAATATCAAAATGATCTGTTCCCATCCCACCGATCAAAGGAATAAAGACCTTATCAGGATAATTCTCAAAAGGAAACTGCGTCACCAGGCTTTTGATAGATTTCCCCCAAGAAACGCCAATTGTATCGGTTTTTTCAATGTTATTTTTAATTGAGATGGCTGCAGTCTGACCTAAGACCTTCTCCACCTCTGAAAAGGATAAGTTACTTGTATCAATAACCACAGCAGAATTTAACCCAAACTCTTTTTCTAATTTATTTTCCAGATCAATAGAATAGACGTCCTCGCTATTAATAAAAAATTCTATAAAGCCCTTATTACGGGCGGCAATCAGCCATTTAGAAATAAGAGAGCGTGAAACACCTAGCTTTTTCGCTATCTGCACCTGTGTTAAGCCCTCTTTGTAGTAAAGTGTGGCAACCTTCAGCATATTTCTTTCCTCGGATGTACTCATAGCTCTCCTCCTCCACGCACATTCTATTTCGTTTTGCGTACTGTTAAGACAGTACCATTTTAAACCATTTTGCTGCAAAAAAAAAGTGAAAATATCATTTGACATTTTTTGTGTCACTTGATATATTGTTCTCGAAAGTATCATTCGACACAACTTGTGTCATATGATACGAAAACTCGCGCGAGTGTCATATTCCAAATTTTAGGAGGAAGGTCATGGATTTTTTAGTAAAACTATCAGACGGTTTCATCGGAATGTTTCAGGCAGGAGCTGAAACATTTGTGGGGTTCCTAACCGGGATTATCCCATTGCTTATTACGTTAATTTTGTTTGTAAACGCTTTGATCAAGATTATCGGTGAAGAAAGAGTTTTCGGCTTTATGCAAGTTTGTACCAAGTTTATCGTTTTGCGTTACACCTTGATTCCGTTTCTCGCTTGTTTCTTTTTAACCAATCCGATGTGTTATACCTTTGGACGATTCTTAAAGGAAGAGCACAAGGCAGCTTACTATGACTCAACCGTATCAATGGTTCACCCAATTGTTGGACTTTTTCCTCATGCGAATGCCGCGGAATTATTTGTTTATTTAGGGGTTGCTGCTGGTTTTGAAAAGGTCGGTAACCAGAGTGAATTGGCTCTTCGTTATCTCTTAGCTGGTTTTGTCGTCATCCTGATTCGGGGAATTGTTACGGAACGGATTGCTGCTATTTTAGCTAGTCGCGACAAGAAGAAAGCAGTAAATGCTTAACGAACGGAGGGAAAAGGATGAGTAAAACAGTAATTGTTCATAAAGGAAAAGGTGGCTGGGGTGGTCCATTAACCTTGGTACCAGATGCGAAAAAACGATACGTCATTAGTGTAACTGGCGGTGGTATCCACCCCGTAGCCGAAAAAATTGCTCAATTAACCGGAACAACAGCAGTGGATGCATTTAAGAACCCGGTAGAAAAAGAAGAAACCTTAGCAGCAGTGATCGACTGCGGAGGAACAGCTCGTTGCGGTACCTATCCACGGATGCGTATTCCAACAGTCAATGTAAAGCTGCAGGCACCTTCTGGACCACTAGCGAAATTCATGACTGAAGATATTTTTGTTTCAGGAACAACAGTAAATGATTTGGAATTAATCAATGGGAATTCCAGCCGATTGGAAGAAACTGTCGTTCAAGAAATAAAAGAAGAACCAATTGTTAGGGAGATGGAAGAACCGACACCGGAAGCAGCTGCGACAGCGTCGGAAGAAAGCTACGAAAATAAAAAAGGGTTCATTGGACTGATTGATAAAATAGGCCGGGCAGCTGGGAGCTTTATCAATATTATGTATCAGGCGGGACGCGAAACGATCGAAACGGTTATGACCAATATTTTACCGTTTATGGCCTTTGTCGCGACCTTAATTGGGATCATCAATTATACCGGTATCGGTGATTTGATCGCAAAAGTCTTGTCCCCGTTAGCTGGAAGTCTGATTGGCTTGGTAATTTTAGGCTTAATTACCAGCCTGCCATTTCTGTCGCCGCTATTGGCACCAGGAGCCGTGATTGCTTCAGTGATCGGGTTATTAATCGGTACAGAAATTGCAAACGGAACCATTCCGGCCCATTATGCATTACCAGCATTATTTGCTATCAATTCACAGGTTGGCTGTGACTTTGCACCAGTAGGGATGACTCTTGGTGAGGCTGATCCGGCAACGATTTCCTCTGGTGTACCATCGATTCTTTTCTCACGGGTGTTAACCGGCCCATTGGCAGTTGTGGTTGCTTACTTCATGTCATTCGGACTGTAAAAATAATTTAAGAGGTGAAGGGTAAATGATTCCTGAAAAAATTAAGTTTGGCTGCTTACTCGAAAAGGGAGTAGCCGAGGTGAAAGAAATGAAATTGCCAGAGCTCAAGGAGGATGAGCTTCTTGTGAAGCAGGAAGCCTGCAACATCTGTACAACCGATTATCAGCAATGGTTGGGACTGCGGGAGCATCAAGGCTATCCTATGGCAGGTGGACATGAATGTTCAGGAACAGTGATTGCTAAAGGAGCTGCTGTTGGCGACACTTACGAAGTTGGCGATAAAGTCAGCGTCGTTTATGACTATTGCGGTTATTGTGATGAATGTAAACACGGCGAGGTAACCAGCTGTGAAAACATCAAGCAGTTTGGTAAAAATTACTCAGAGGACTATTACGGGATCTTCGGCTTTGCCAACTACTTTATTCGTAAGGCAAAAAGCTTTGTGAAAATGAATCCAGACTTGCCTGCTTCAGAAGCAGCCTTTGTTGAGCCTTTATCATCGGTGATTCAAAATATGAAGAAGCTGCGGGTGAAATCCGGTACCGATACCGTAGTTGTCATCGGTGCAGGAACCATGGGACTGCTAAATGCGGAAACAGCACGGGCGTTTGGCGCTCGGGTAATTGTTTCTGAATTAATGGAGAAAAAGCTGCAGGTAGCACAAGCAATGGGCTTTGAAACCATCAACCCTAAAGAAGTAGATGCAGTTGCTAAGGTAAAGGAATTAACCAATGGCAAGGGAGCCGATATCGTAGTTGTAGCGGTAGGTGCCACTGCAGCAAACAATCAGGCCTTGGAAATGGTGAAGCCAAAGGACGGCAAAATATCTATGTACGCCGCCGGCTATCCAGCACCGGAGATGGATGTTGATCCTAACAAGATCCATTACATGCGCTTAGAATTAATCGGAACCTATGGATCAACCTTGGAAGATTTTTCTGACGCGGCTGAGATGCTGAACACAGGTCGAGTAAATGTTTCCAAATTGGTAGAAACACACATTCCATTGGCGGAAATTCAAGCGGCCTTTGAGGCGGCAAGTACCCCAGGCAACTTTCGAGTGTCAGTCACATTAAATGAAGATAGGAGTTAAAGAAATGGCAAAATGTTTAGCAATCGCAGACCTTTTCATCGATCAGGAAATGATGGAAAAGGGACTCACCCTGTTAGAAGAAAAAGGAATTACTGTTGTTGTCAAGAATTGGCAGCATGAGGATTTGGAGGCTTTGCAAAAGGACAATATTACGCTGGAAAAACAAGGCAGTGAAGCTGTTGATTTGCCAGAGGAATTACTAGCGGATATTGAAGAATATGATTATATCATTACGCAATTTGCTCCGATTGGCAAAAAAGTTATCGACCGAGCAAAAAAACTGAAATTTATCGGTGTTTTGCGAGCAGGGATTGAAAACGTCAACCGCAGCTATGCTGAAGCCAAAGGAATCACAGTCTTTAATACACCTGGTCGCAGCGAAACCAGCGTTTCAGAATACGCTGTCGGATTGATGCTGTCAGAAATCCGTAATATTGCTCGAGCAGACCGCAAGCTGCGCAATGGCGAGTGGGAAAAATACTACCCTAATGGTGTATTGGCACCAGAATTGAAAGAATCGGTAGTTGGTTTAGTTGGTTATGGGGCAATCGGACAGAAGGTAGCTAATTTAGTTCGACCCTTTGGCGGCAAAATTATCTTCTTTGACGACTATTTCACTGGAGACACACCAGATACTCAAGTTTCCTTAGAAGAATTAGTCACTCAAGCCGACATTATTTCCATGCATTACCGACTGACACCAGAAACCAAGAATATGTTGAATCGTGAGCACTTCAAAAAGATGAAGTCTACCGCTGTAGTTATTAACAGTGCTCGTTCAGGACTAATTAATGAACAAGATTTAATTGAAGCCCTGCAAAACAAAGAAATTACTGGAGCAGCAGTAGATGTCTTTGAGCAAGAGCCGCTGCCAGCTGACCATCCTTATTTAACGCTGGAAAATGTGACCATCACACCACATATCGCAGGATCAACAATCGGCAATTTCGCTAATTCACCGAAGATTTTAGCGAACCGTATGGTGAAGGAGTACCTGCCAACCGCTGTGACAGTAAACTAAATCATTCATAATAGGAGAACACAATGATCGATCTTCGCTTGGTATTCATAATTATCGCTTTACTACTGTTAAATCTCGCTACCTCAATGAGTCATGCCAGCTATTATCGGAAGACACTGCGAAGCATGATGGAACGAAATGAAGAAGGTTTTCTTGGTGTAGGTATGGCCAACAGCAAATTAAAGGCACGCATGATTACCTTGATGCTGGCAGACAAAAACGGTGTGATTACTGAATGCCAAGTGATGTCAGGTCTAACCGTTTTCGCCAAATTTAGAACCTGTCATGAATTAACCGGCTGCAGTATTCAAAACCTGTCAGCAGAAATTCAAACGAGTAAATACAAAGCATCTATCGAAGAAGCCATCAAACTAATCCAAATTGAAATGGACAATAAAAAATCGGAGGGAACAACATGACACTGTATGGAGAACTGTTAAAACGTCAACAAGAAGGAAATCCAATTCGCGTCGGAGTAATCGGGGCTGGGCAAATGGGCCGCGGCATGATCGCCCAAATTGCGACGATACCTGGCATGATCGTAACTGGAGTCAGCGATCTGTTCGTAGAAAATGCTGAGAAGGCCAAAGAAGCATATTTAGCCTCTTCAGAAGTAAAAAATGATCTGCTGGTATCGGCGGATTTTAAGGAGATTATTCACTCTGACTTAAACGAAGTAATTGTTGATGCTACCGGTGTTCCTGAGGTGGGCGCCAAAATTGCGCTGGAAACCTTAATTGCCAAAAAACATTTAGTCCTATTAAATGTTGAAATCGATATTACCATTGGACCATTGATGCATAAATTATATGACTCAGCTGGTCTCGTTTATACCGGCTCTGATGGGGATGAACCAGCAGCGACAACTGAATTATTTGAATTCGCAAAATCAATGGGAATGGAAGTCTTAGTTGCCGGAAAAGGCAAAAACAATAAGCTGAAAACAACTGCCAATCCTGATACAGCCGCTGAAGAAGCCGCCGGCAAGCATATGGCAGCTCACATGCTGGCAGCCTTCCAGGATGGAACAAAAACAATGGCGGAAATGAACCTGCTCTCTAATGCGATTGGTTATATTCCAGATAAGGTGGGAATGCACGGCTTATCCGGTGATGTGGACTCAGTAATTAAGGATCTAGATTTGAAGGAAAAGGGCGGGGTTCTTTCACAATACGGCGTAGTAGAATATGTGGATGGTCTAGCCCCTGGTGTCTTTGTCATTGTCAAAGGACAAAATGCTGATGTGACTGGTGAATTGAACTATCTGATGAAAAAAGGCGACCGCGATCATCACATTCTGTACCGACCATATCATTTAGCCAGCTTAGAAACACCAATTACTATTGCTAAAGCCGTTCTGCAGCAGGATCATGCCATCATTCCAATGGGGGCACCGATTTCAGAAACTGTGGCCGTTACTAAAAAAGCTATCAAAGCTGGAGAAAAATTAGACGGTATCGGCGGTTATTGTGTTCGAGGCGTTTTAGAAACACATGCTGACATGGATGCACAAGGACATATTCCAATTGGTTTAATTTCGGGTGAGGTTGTAGCTAAACGCGACATCCAGGCAGAAACCTTCATTACCGAAGACGATGTAGAATTGGATCAAAGCACCTCAGTATGGCAATTGCGCAAACTGCAAGATGATACCTTTAAAGGAGCTTAAGCATGCATCAAACAAAAATTACTGAAATTGGTTCGATTGTCGAAGATTTCGCCGAAGAGTTTCTGCTAGTGCTGTTTGGACCGGAAGCGACAGCAGAATTGCGCGACATTTGTGTCATTCACGAGACAGATCAGCGCCCGGCGGATGCCTTAAAAAAAGGCGGCAAACTGACCATTGGCTCACAGGAATATACCATTTTGGAGGTGGGCAGCGAAGCCAATCCAAATTACCAAGCACTGGGACATATTTCGATTTATTTTAGAGATGGCGCAAACAATGAAATTCTACCAGGTGCCATTTTGGTTGAACCAAAAGTATTTCCTAAGCTGCAGGTGGGAGACGTCATTACATTTAATTAGCTGCTGGGGGGAATCCTGAATCTCATATAAGGAGAAACTAGTGATGGATATAATAGAAGAAAAAAATATTGTCAAAATGGCCTGCTTATATTATGAGGAGGGATTAACCCAGGCTCAGATCGCCAAGCAGGTAGGAGTTTCTCGCTCTTTGGTATCTAAATTACTGCTGGATGCCCGCGAAGAAGGCATTGTAGAAATCACCATTAATAGTAAAAATGCCTATACTTCCATGCTGGAACGAAAGCTGGAAAAGAAATATGGTTTGGCAGCGGCTGTTATCATCGATTCCAAGGATCTTACGATTGAAGAAATCGAAAAAATGACTGCAAAAGCTGCTGCTTACTATTTAAATAAGCAAATGAAGCAGGCTAAAAGTGTCGGGATTTCTTGGGGCAAGGCAATTAGAAGAATGGTAGACTATTTTCCTTACAGCAATCATTCCGCCCTTTCAGTTGTCCCGCTAATCGGCGGCATGGGAGATGATTTCGTCAACATCCACTCTAATCAGTTAAGTCATGATTTGGCTAAAAAGGTTCGCGGCAAGTCCAAATATCTCTATGCACCAGCGCTGCTAGCAAACGAACAGCTGGCAGATGCTCTAAAAAGCAACCAAGCGATTGAATCAGTATTAAACGATGGTCTAAATGTAGATATCGCAGTTGTTGGAATCGGCAGTCCTTACAAGCGAAGTACAATGGAAGAAATCGGCTATCTTTCTCAAGAAGATATCGAAGAACTCCGCAGCAGCCAAATCGTTGGTGATATCAATTCCCGTTTTTACAATGCGCGAGGAGAAGAAGCTGCCTGCAAAATCAACCGAAGCATCATCGGAGTGAACTTGCCCGCTATTAAGCAGGTTCCCCAAGTATTAACGATTGCTGCTGATGACCAGCGGATAGAAGCAATTAAAGTAGCCGTAGAAAATCAGCTAGTCAACGTACTAGTAACTACCGATGCGATTGCTTCACAATTATTGAATGACGAATAGAAATATTCTAAAAGAGCATTCCTGCTTCTAAAGCAGGGATGCTCTTTTTATATAAAAATGACAAAAATAATCGATTCTCATCGTATTTATTCAATTAACTCATCGTTTTTTAACAAAAGATTCGCGATAAATAATTAATGTGTAAACGCTCACAATGAAGAAGATGATGAAGGCAAATATCGGATTCAAGCCACTTGAAAATTTTCAATTCATTTCTACTATCCACAGTAAAGGTATCAAAGTAATCCAAGTGAATGAATGATCAATCTTTTTATAGAAATTAAAAAAAGTGATCTTTATAGTCAGTAATACCTTTAGTTTATGTTATTTAATTTAGAGCTCTATTTTTACATTATATAATGAATAAAGCAAATAGCAAATGGGTTCCAGTGCATAAAACCAGGTACTATCACCTTTTCTATAGGCTTTTTAGCAATGGTAACATATGTTCCAATCAATATATAAAGTTCAGAAAGTTAAAAGAAAGCGTTGGCATGTTTTTGGGTCATGTTATACTAAGGGTGTCTTAAGGCATATGACAGTTTAGTTGTCATATGACAATATTATGGAGGGATTCACAATGACACTTTACGGAAAGCTTTTGGAGAGAGAAAGAAACAATGACCCAATCAAAGTCGGAGTAATTGGCGCTGGTCAAATGGGATTCGGGATGATCGCCCAAATTTCAACCATTCCAGGGATGGCAGTGACTGGAGTCAGCGACATCAATATCGACGGAGCCAAACGAGCAGCTGAGGCCTATAATGCAAGTGCGGAAAAGAAAGTTGACATCTTAACTAGTGCAGATTTTAAAGAAATTAATCATTCAGATAAAGTAGAAGTAATTGTAGATGCAACAGGTGTACCAGAGGTCGGCGCTCAAATTTCCTTAGAGACATTGTTAGCCAAAAAGCATTTAGTTCTCTTGAATGTAGAAGTGGATATTACCATTGGCCCTCTGATGAAGAAAATGTATGATTCAGCAAACTTAATTTACACCGGATCTGATGGCGATGAGCCAGCAGCAACTACTGAGCTGTTCGAATTTGCGAAAAGCATGGGGATGGAAGTCTTAGTTGCTGGTAAAGGAAAGAACAACAAGTTAAAGGTTGGCGCTAATCCAGATACTGCCCAAGCGGAAGCGGATGCGAAAAACATGTCTAGCCATATGTTGGCCGCCTTCCAGGATGGTACAAAGACCATGGCGGAAATGAACCTATTATCCAATGCGATCGGCTTTGTTCCTGATAAAGTTGGAATGCATGGAATCAGCGGGGATGTTGATTCAGTAATTAAAGATTTAGATACTAAAGAAAATGGCGGTATCTTAGATAAATACGGTGTTGTCGAATATGTAGACGGCCTAGCACCAGGTGTATTCGTCATTGTTAAAGGTCAAAACGAAGGCGTACAGCACGAGTTAAGCTACTTAATGAAGAAGGGCGATCGCGATCATCACATCCTGTACCGTCCATACCATTTAGCCAGCTTAGAAACACCGATTACAATTGCCAAAGCAGTCTTAAATCACGATCATGCGATTGTTCCAATGGGTGCACCAATCTCTGAAACAGTGGCAGTAGCGAAGAAAGACATTAAAAAAGGTGAAAAAATCGATGGCATCGGCGGCTACTGTGTTCGCGGCGTTCTGGAAACTCACGCCGATATGGCGAAAAACGGCAATGTGCCAATTGGGTTAGTCGGCGGAACATCAGTTGCTAAACGTGACATTAAAGATGGCACCTTCTTAACCTACGATGATATTGAAATCGATGAAACAACGACTGTTTATCGTCTACGGAAATTACAAGATTCTACATTTGGTGACTAAGAAACAATAGAGCGGCTGGGGGGACGCCCCCTGCCTGCTTTTGGAAAGGAAGAGCCTTATGGGTGGATTTGTTATACTTTTAGCTATATTGATGATGCTGCAAAGTGTTTTTAGTGTTGTCCAAGTCAAATATTATCAAAGCTTTATCCGCAAGATTACAACTGAACAGGCCGGCACGGACTATGATTTCTATACCGAAGTGGTAAAAGGCCGCCTGCTGCGAACCATCGTGGCGGTTGTAATCGATAAAAACGGAAAAGTCGTTCAGTGCTATTGCTGCAGCGGGTTAACGATCTTTGCCAAATTTAAAGAGGACCCAGCATATCAGGGCATGCACTTAGAAGAAATTTACAGCAAGAAGCTGCAAGAAAATCAATTATCGAAGATTGAAGAAGCATTGTCAAAAATCTACTCACGGAAATTGGAAGCGGTTACCTAAAAGGAGGACATTATTATGAAATATATCGAATGGGCAGGAAAAAACTTTATTGGTTTGTTTGAAGCAGGCGGCGAACAATTTATGGGCTACATGACCGGGATTGTTCCATTATTAATTGTACTATTAACCTTTACTTATTCAGTTATTGCATTTATCGGGGAAGAACGAGTTGACCGAGCAATCCGCTATTGTTCCAAATATATGATTTTGCGCTATTCATTAATGCCGATTTTAGCAGTTTTGATGTTAACCAACCCAATGGCTTATACCTTTGGAAAGTTTGTTAAGGAAGAAGAAAAACCAGCCTTTTACGATGCAGCGGTATCCTTTGTCCATCCCGTTACCGGCTTGTTCCCTTATGCCAATGCAGGTGAATTGTTTGTTTACCTAGGAATTGCCAATGGGGTAATGGAAGCCGGCTACAATCAGTCAAGCTTAGCCGTTCGTTACTTCCTAGTTGGGGTAGTAGTTATCTTGATGCGGGGCATTGTTACTGAGCGTTTGACCAAATTTATGATGGCCAAAGAAGCAAGAAAAGCGCGAGCATAAGAAGGAGGAAGCGGCATGTATAAAACAGTTTTTGTAAAACCGGGAAACAAAGGTTGGGGAGTTGGCTTAACCTTAGTACCCTCAGATAAAAAGAATAAAGTTGTCTCAGTTACTGGCGGCGGCATCCATCCGGTAGCCCAACAAATTGCCAATTTAACAGGCTGCGAGGCTTGTGACGGCTTCAAAAATTCAATTCCAGAAGATGAAACACTTTGTGCAGTTATTGACTGTGGGGGAACAGCCCGGATTGGGGTTTATCCGATGAAACGTATCCCAACCGTGGATATTTTACCATCGTCACCATCTGGACCTTTAGCAAAACATATCACTGAAGATATCTTCGTTTCTGGCGTACGTCCAGAAGATGTAACCTTAGTAGAAAATGCAGACCTAGAAGATCGTCAAATGGCAGGCATTGACCATGCGCATGCGACTGGTGCCGAGTCTGCAGCAGCAACCGAAGCAATGATCACTAAGCAAGACGAAGGACGCGAATCAGAAGAAGAATTCCGGGAAAGATATTCGAAAATCAAAGAAGAACATGCACAAGAAGTCGCAAAAAAAGACAGCTTCCTAGTTCGTTTTTCTCGTGGAATTGGTAGTGTCATGGGAACCTTCTATCAATCGGGTCGTGACGCAGTTGATATGCTATTGAAAAATATCATTCCATTTATGGCCTTTATCAGTATGATGGTGGGGATCATTAACTACACTGGTGTCGGCGACTGGTTGGCCAATGTTTTGTCTCCATTAGCAGGGTCACTGCCAGGAATGATTGCTTTGTCTCTAATTTGTACGATTCCGATTTTATCGCCAATCTTAGGACCAGGTGCAGTAATTTCACAGGTAATCGGGGTACTAATTGGTACGCAGATTGCGAATGGATCAATTCCGGTACAATACGCATTGCCTGCTTTGTTTGCAATTAATGGACATGCTGGTTGTGACTTCATTCCGGTTGGTTTATCATTAGGAGAGGCGAAACCTGAAACCGTAGCCATCGGTGTTCCGGCGATCCTGTATGGTCGGATGTTAACTGGATTCACTGCCGTAATTTTGGCTTGGTTGGCAAGTTTCGGTATGTATTAAAAAGAATTTGAATGGGAGCGAATAACTAAATGGTAAAAACGAAGATTATAGAAATTGGCAGCATGGTACCAGCTTTTGAAGAAGAACAGTTGATTATTCTCTTTGGACCAAAGGCAACCGCTGAATTAAGAGATATCTGTTTGATTCATGAATTTGAAGATACACCAAAGGATGCCTTAAAAGTTGGTGGCAAAATAAAATTTGGAGATCAAGAATTTACAATTGATGAAGTTGGCTCTCAAGCGAACGCAAATTTTGAAGAATTAGGTCATATTTCCATCTACTTCCGTAACGAAGTCGGTGATGTTCTACCAGGAGCAATCATTGTAAGCCCTGGCGGATTTCCAAAATTTGAAGTTGGCGATACAATTGAAGTATTGTAATTAAACGCGACCTCCCTTACACTCTAAGGGAGGATTTTTTTAATATTCAGCTTCACAAAATTAAAGAATTGCGAAGCTTTTACGGTGAGGGGCGTTTAGGATGGAAAAGGGCAAGAACAATAATCGAGACTTAGTAAAAGTAGCAACCATGTACCATAAGGAAAATATGAAGCAGTCAGACATTGCGAAGCGGTTGGGTATTTCACGATCATTGGTTTCCAAGTATCTTATCGATGCAAAGAATCAAGGGATCGTGGAAATTTATATCAAAAGCGAAAGCGCTTACTCTATTGAGCTGGAGCTTCAATTGGAACAGCTTTTTGGATTAACCAAAGCAGTGGTGTTAGATACCAGTACCCTGCGAGAAAATGAGATTGAAAAAATCATTATTCAAACAGCAATTACTGCCTATAAAAGAGATATTGCCAAAGCTGAAAAAATCGGCTTGTCATGGGGGAAAATTTTACGTCGATTTGTTGATGAGTATCCTTACGAAAATCATCCTGATGCTTGCATCATTCCTTTGATCGGCGGGATGGGCTCAGATTATGTCGATATCCACTCCAATCAGCTGGCGTATGACTTAGCCAGAAAGCTGCGGGCCAAATGTAAATTTTTGTATTCACCTGCCTTAGTAGACAATCCACAAATCAAGGAGAACTTAATCAATAATGCTGCCATTAAGGATGTGTTGGAGGCTGGCAGAAGTGTTGATATGGCCATCGTTGGCTTGGCATCACCATTTTCCGACAGCAACACCATGACTGAAATCGGCTATATCAGCCAGGAAGATATCCAAATGCTGGCAGAAGCCGAAGTTGTTGGCGACATTAACTCAAAATTCTTTGATGCAGAAGGCCAAGAGGTCGCCTGTACCATTAACGAAAATGTTATTGGTGTCAGCTTGGACAGCATTCGGAAAATTCCTAAAGTTGCCACTATCTGTTATGAGGATACGAAGAAAGAAACGCTTTATGTAGCGATGAAGTCTAAGGTTTTTAATTGTGTGACGGTGACGGATGTGCTGGCAGAATATTTGATTAATCGGATACAGCAAAAATAAAATAAGGACACTGCCGAGGTAGTGTCCTTATTATTTATGGATGTGCAGCGATAAAATTCTCAACCGTCTCTTTATATTTAGCAGGATCTTTCGACATCGCTTGGGCATGTCCAGCTCCGGCAACTACGTATTTTTCCTTTGGTGCATCGGTGGCTGCATAGACCTCATCCAGCATATAAAATGGCACGAAATCGTCCTTGTCACCATGAATAAACAGCATCGGGGTCTTATTTTTCTTTAACTGCTTCACCGCATCTGCTTCTCCAAAGAAGTAGCCAGCTCGAACCTTAGTCACCAGACTAGTCATTGGAATTAACGGGAATGAAGGCAAATTAAACATTTCCTTCAGCTGATAGCTTAGTTCATCCTTAGCGGAAGTATAACCGCAGTCCTCAATGATCGCTTTCACATTGTCCGGTAATTTCTCGCCGCTGGTCATCATAACAGTCGCAGCGCCCATGCTGACACCGTGTAAGACGATCGATTCATCAGAGTTCGTTTTTTTCAATACTTCCTGAATCCACTTCACATAATCCTTGCGCTCATCCCAGCCAAAGCCAATATAATCTCCTTCACTGGAGCCATGTCCCCGCGCATCGGGCACCAGTACATTGTAGCCTAAGTTATGATACAGCTCTGCATACTCAGCCATATCCTCCGCTTTACCCATGTACCCATGAGCCACAATCGCCGTCTTCTTTTCATCCTTTTCAGCGGGCAAATAAATCGCTGAGAGCTTTAAATCATCCGCTGAGGTCAGCTGCCAGGTTGTTCGATTGTTTTCATCGGTAAACCAGTTTTCTGCTTGAATCTGCTCTTCGGATTTCTCCCAGCTGCCATCTCCTAAAAAATCTTTTTCAGTAGGAACAACGGCATAGTTGTAAAAGTAATTACCGGCAAAGATCAAGCCGATGATCAAAACAACCACGACACCAATCAAAATTTTCATACTCTTTTTCACAAACCTGCTCCTTGTCTTTTCTTTCATTCAGGCTATTGAACCTAAAATTTTTAGTCATTAGCGTATCCACGAGTCAATTATACTTGAGAATACGAAGGACTGCCAAAAGCACACGCTTTAAAACAGTATAGGGTAACATTTTTTGTATTGATATAAGCAGTTTAGATTGTAACATAGTTTTCTGGGCTTTTTCTAAATAGAAGGATAAGTGATGAAAGATTGTAAACGAGCTATGTTGAAACAAAAATACTGTACAACGTACGTTGATTTCAGTGAGTGACGGCCCATAAAATTATTTCCTAATGAGTAATCTATTTTTTTACACAGCAGAATTGAGTCAACAAAGTAGCGAATTCCAATATGATATAATTATTTCAGGCATAATAGTGTGGGTTAGGAGTATTGGAGTGTGTTTCTATGATTATTGAACTATTAGAAGAGAAGAAAAACTTTACACAGACAGAAAAGCAAATTGCTGATTTTATTTTAAAGAAACCTTTCGAACTAAGTGAGATATCAGCTGATGAACTAGGAAAGAGATCATTTACAAGTAAAGCATCCGTTTTTCGTTTTTGTAAAACGCTAGGGGTCAGCGGCTATGATGAACTTAGAAGAAGAGTTGAACATGAGAGCAATGAAAAATCGCGCCTAAATATGCTTTTAGAGCAGGAGCCGATTGGAAAAGAGACGTCATTAAAGGATCTGATTTCTATTATTCCTTCTGTTTATGACACTGCTATCAGTAAAACCAAGATGCTGCTGGATTATAGTGCGATTAGTCGTGTCGTTGGTTATATGAAGCGAGCAGATAAGTTAGATATTTATAGTGGTGGGATTACTTACAGTTGTGCGAGTGCCGCTCGATTTAAGTTTTTATCCATAGGAATGGACTGTAATGCGCATTCGGGTGTGAATGAGCACTATATCATGGCAAATCGTGAAAGAAATGTTGTTGCCTTGGTTTTATCATTTACAGGGCAAAATCCAACGATGATTCGTATTGCTGAGTACCTGAAAAAGAATGGCATACTCGTAATAGGGATTGGCGGGACAGAGTCTCCAGACTTAAAAAATATTTGTGATGAATATATAGAAATCTTCAATCGAGAGCTAGTCATGAGCATGGAGATTTTAACACCATTTACTTCGCTAACGTATGCTTTAGATATTCTCTTCGCAGCGACTTTAATTGAAGATTATGAAAAAAATTTGAAATACTCTGTGGACGTCATAAAAAATAAATACATCGATCCACCGGATAAATCATTTTATGCTGATTTCCTGGATTAACTTGAGCTTTCTATTTTCAAAATAGAAGGCTTTTTTAGTCTCATTATTTCCTTTGATTTTGATACTGTAGTCTCAAAAAAAGCTAAAATCTATTTGAAAAGCTGATACTGAGAGACCTAAGTGATGAAACTCTGCTGATTCTTGTAGCGAACCATGCTATTCTGAATTTATCAATAAAAGCGCTTTTATGATGAGTAACTAAAAATTTGGAGGAGTTAAGATGAATGATAAACAACTCGCTGAAAAAATTCTTGAGTTAAGCGGCGGAAATTCCAACATCACAGGGGTTACGCATTGTATGACCAGACTACGATTGAGCGTTAAGGATAATGGTGTAGTGAAGACGGATGCGCTTGAAAAGCTGCCGAATGTTCTAGGTGTAAATACGGTAGGAAGTAATCAGTTACAAATCATTTTAGGTGGAAAAGTGAAAAGTGTTCACGAAGCTTTCGTTCCATTAGTTGACACACAAAGCGGTAATGGCAATGCTTCAGAGCCGCAGCAAAAAGCCAATTTGTTTAACCGTTTCCTTGAGACGATTTCCGGTATTTTCTCGCCGGTTCTACCGGTAATTATCGGGGCTGGTTTAGTTAAGGGTATTTTGTTTACTTTAATGTTTGCAAAGGTTGTTCAACCGGATAGTCAGTTATTTAGCTTTTTAAACATCTTCTCCGATGCCGGTTTTTATTTCTTACCAATCTTTCTTGCCTACAGTGCCGGGATCAAGTTTAAATGCAATCCTTATCTAGCTGCTATGTTAGCTGCTATTATGCTGCATCCAGACTTAGTTTCCATGATGAGCGACTCTTCATCGCTGCACTTTTTAGGAATTCCAATTGTCAGTATGAGTTATGGAAGCTCAGTGATACCAATCATTTTTGGCGTCCTTTTCATGTCTTACGTGGAACGCTATGTGACAAAATTTCTTCCAGCTATTTTACGTACGGTTTTCGTGCCATTATTAACTATTTTGATTACAGCACCGATTGTTTTAGCAACCATTGGCCCGGCTGGAAAAATTCTTGGCGATGCAATTGGTAACGGGATTATTTGGCTATACCTATCACCATTAAGAGTGATCGCTGGTGCTTTAGTAGGGGGATTAATGCCTTTCTTAGTTATGACCGGCATGCACAATGGTCTTGGTCCGATTGGGCTTCAGACTATTTCTAAATATGGTGTTGACTATATTTTGGCGCTGCAGGTAGCCTCTAATTCAGCTCAGGCAGGCTCAGCATGGGCTGTATTTTTCAGAACGAAAAATAAAGAGTTCAAACAGCTTGTTCAAGCCGCGGCTTTTAGCGCTACCTTAGGGATAACGGAACCCGCATTATTTGGGGTTCATTTAAAATTGAAAAAAACGTTAGGACCAGTGGTAGCTGGAGGCGCAATTGGCGGTGCAATTGCTGCCTACTTTAAAGTGACATCTCTAGGTATGGCGACAGGTCCCATCATAGGAATTCCACTTTTTATTGGCGACACCTTCATTTGGTACATTGTTTCATTTATGACAGCCTTTATTATTGCCTTCATTCTAACGAATATTATCGGTTTTGAAGATGTTCCTGTAGAAGAAGTTGCTGCACCTATCCAAACAAGTGAAATGATTGATGTTGCCCTAGATCAAGAAGTGTTTAGTCCATTAGCTGGTGAAGTTGTTTCATTAGAGGAAGTGAAGGACAATGTTTTCTCGCAACGAATGATGGGAGATGGCGTCGCAATTAAACCTAGTAATGGCAAAGTAGTCGCTCCTTTTGATGGTGTAATTGAAGCTGCTTTTGAAACAAAGCACGCCATCGGATTGAAGAGTTACGATGGCTGTGAGCTGCTTATTCATGTTGGCTTAGACACCGTCGAATTAGAGGGCGCAGGTTATACGATGCATGTTAAAAAAGGAGATTCTGTATCTAAAGGGGATTTATTAATAGAATTTGATCGGACAGAAATCCAAGCTGCTGGTTATGACACGATTACACCAATCATTGTTACAAACACAGCAATGTATGAATCAATTGAGAAAACAAACAGTAAACAAGAAAATACTGGCGACAAGCTGATGAAGCTGATCGCAAAGAATTAAGGTATGAGATGTTTAGAAAGCAGGGACAATAATGGAAAAATTCGATGATAAGCAATTTCCTGAGGGATTTTTGTGGGGGGGAGCTGTTGCAGCAAATCAATGTGAAGGTGCTTATTTAGCAGATGGCAAGAAGCCGTCAACTGCCGATATGGTGACAGGTGGGACGAAGAATACGCCGAGAATGTTTGCGCCAAAAATTATGGAAGAGGCTTATTATCCAAGTCATGAAGCAATTGATTTTTATCATCGCTACAAGGAAGATATTGCACTGTTTGGAGAAATGGGGTTTAAGGTTTTCCGCTTGTCGATTAATTGGACTAGAATCTTCCCTAATGGCGATGACCAAGAACCCAATGAAAAAGGGTTGGCTTTTTATGATAGTGTTTTTGATGAATGCAAAAAACATGGAATTGAACCCTTAGTCACACTAAGCCATTATGAAATCCCCTGGAATCTTGTCACGAAGTACAAAGGCTTTTATTCTAAAGAAACGATCAATTTATTTGTTCGTTATGCGACAACCTGCTTTGAGCGCTACAAAGATAAAGTAAAATACTGGCTGACTTTTAATGAGATTAATGTCGCTGCGATTGCGGAAGGCGCATTAAACGGGTTAGGACTGGTTCAAAGCGAAGATTTGGCGCGTACAGAGCCTATTCCATTAGATGAGTTGATGGATGATCCTCAAGAACGCTTTGAAGCATTGCACAATCAATTTGTCGCTTCAGCTTTAGCAGTTCAAGTAGGGCACAAAATCAATCCTGATTTTATGATCGGCTGCATGATTAATCGGATTACTTGGTATCCTCATACGCCTAATCCCCAAGATGTGCTTGCTTGTCAAAAGCATGATCGTCTATTTAATCAATTTGCTGGGGACATCATGGTTCGAGGGGAATATCCAAGCTATATGTACTCCTACTTTAAAGAAAACGGAATTGATCCATCATTCATCACAGAAGAAGACAAGGCCATCTTGTCTGCAGGCACAGTGGATATGTATACTTTCTCTTATTATTTAACCAATTGTGTGTCCGCAGATCCAGCGGTTGAAAAAGTAGGCGGAAATATAACCGGAGGTGCCCGGAATCCTTACCTTAAGCTTTCTGATTGGGGATGGCACATTGACCCGCAAGGCCTGCGGTACACGTTGAATTTGATTGCGGATCGTTACCCAAATATTCCGATAATGGTTGTAGAAAACGGGTACGGCGGCATTGATGAGGTAGAAGAAAATGGCACTATCCATGATACGGATCGAATCAATTATTTGAGAGATCATATCAAGGAAATGAGGAACGCGATTGCCGATGGCGTCCCATTGATCGGCTATACTGAATGGGGTCCCATTGATATTGTCAGTGTCGGTACGGGCGAAATGTATAAACGGTATGGCTTCATCTATGTAGATCGTCACGATGATGGTACAGGTGATTATAGTCGCAGGAAAAAAGACAGTTTTGAATGGTATAAAAAAGTGATCGCATCCAACGGTGCAGATTTATCGTAACACGTTCATAACAATCAGTTAAAAAGTATAAGGCTATTAGGATTTTTTCTGATAGCCTTTACGATTACATAGACAATGGAGGAAAATATGAAAAACAAAACAATCCGATTGCTATTGCCGCAATGGCAAGGTGGAAATAATTCAGATTATTATTTTGGTGCTGAGCTGTTAGCTCATATCGTGCCACAAAGTAAAGAGTCAGCATTGATTCGTGTGCCGGTAAACACTGACCTAGCCCAAGAACTATCCATCGAGCATGGTGTTGAAGGGGAAGGGCAGCTGCTGGCTCAATTAGAAGCTACAACAAAAATTTTGGAAGAAGAAAGTCCCGACAAGATTATTGTTCTAGGAGGGGATTGTTCTATTTCCCAAGCGCCTTTTGATTATTTAAATGGAAAATACGATGGGAAGCTGGGTGTCCTTTGGCTGGATGCTCATCCCGATGTTGCGACTATTGAGGATTCTACGAGGGATCATGAAATGGTTTTAGGAAATTTGTTGGGGCATGGTGCTCCGCAGTTTTCTGACAAGGTAAAAAATATCATTAAACCAGATAATGTCTTTTTTGCAGGCTTGATCTATGATGAGCTGCGTTCAAAAGATCAAGACGTGAATCGGTTGAATTTGCGATACGCAGTACCGGATCAGTTGAAAAAAGACAGTCAGCCAATTTTAGATTGGCTAAAGGAAAACCAAATTGAGCACATTGCGGTTCATTTTGATTTGGATGTATTGTCACCGCAGGATTTTCGTTCGATTTATCCAGCCGAACCTTATTTGGAAGAATTTGGAGCAGCAATTGGAGAATTGACGCTGAAAGAGGTGACCCGCATTCTCACCGATATTTCTAAGCAAGCAGACATTGTTGGCTTAAGTATTGCGGAGCATTTACCCTGGGATGCGATGAATCTTCGTGCCGCTCTAGCCCAGCTTCCACTATTCAATGACTGATAGCTTGAAAGGATTTAAGATGAAGAAACTGATCGTTTTAATGATAGGTATCTCAATGATGGCATTGGGAACCTCTATCTGCAATATAACAGGGCTAGGAATCGATCCCTTCAACGCATTATGTGTGGCTTTTTCAGAGCTTTTCACGATTCAATTAGGAACAATGGTCCTGATTTTACAGGCATTTCTTGGTATTTTCGTATTCATCTCTGATCGGAAAAAACTAGGGATCGGCACGTTAGTACCAATGATTTTATTTGGCTATTTTTTACAGTTTTTCAATTGGTTCATGCCACAACTAATTGAAGCATCCGCTAATTTGATAGTCAATCTGTCTCTATTTCTGGTAGGTATGATGATTATTTCCATCGGGATGTCCACTTATATGGAATGTGAAGTTGGGATGGTTCCTTATGACTGTTTGTCTTTTGTTATTGGAGAGCGCATCAATAAAAATCCTTTTACGTTTCGAGTGGCGATCGATACGACGGTTGCTGTCGCTGCGCTTCTATTAGGAGGTCCAATTAATGTCGGAACAGTTTTATTAGCCTTTTTCACAGGACCTTTAATCAACTTTTTCAGGAAAAAGCTGCCGAGGAAATTGTTTGTTGTCAATTAGTATGAGAAACAGAGTCAACGAAGTGATTAGCACTGCTGGCTCTGTTTTTATGTTGTGTAGCAAACTGTTTCATAAATAAAGCTGCATTTAAAAGACGAACTAGCTAGAGGAAACAGGCAAGAGCTGGTTAGAAATAGTTAAAAAATAACTAATTAAGTACACTTAGACTAAGGCTAGTAACGGAAAACATGCTACAATCTGTTCTGGAAAGGACGAATGTACATATGAAACTTACCTTAGCAATTGATCTTCTAGAAAATGAGTGGAACATAGTAGAACCCAATAAACCTGTTTCACCAGTACCGCTGATTTTTGCCACCTTCTTGATCGACAAAAAACGCCTGGCCTTTGACTTGAACAATCAGCCTAAGCTGGCGCGTAACGATGAACGGGATTTAAAGAAAATTCTGAAGCTGCTGCGCACGAATCATCGGGAATATTTGCAGGCACTGGATCAGGATCTGCTGCTTTCAAATAATGAGCATCTTTTCCAGCAACAGCTGCTGGTACAAGCTCTGCTTCAAGAATTACGGAAGCTTGAAGCGGCCGATGAACTTAAGCTGATTCGCCTGGAGCTGACTGGCGGCTGGCCGCTGTATCAAACAGAAGAAGGCCTGCTGGACTTGTCCTACGAGGAAGACTAACAAAAAAGCAAAGTGACTGAACTAGTTTTCATTCGGCCATTTTGCTTTTTGTTTGAATGAGGCTTGATACCTTTCATTAACGGTTTTTAGGAATTTCTTTTACAATGAAGAAAAGGGCTAATGAAAGGAAGTAAGTAAGATGGTATTAGAATATTTTGATGGACAAGCAAATTTTTTTGACGATTACAAAAAAGTAGTAAAAGATGAAGACTTCGATAAACAAACCGTAATTGATGATGTAATGGCGCAATTGAGTTTGCCAGCTGATGACGGCAAGCTAAGCTACACGCTTTCCGGCAGCAAAACGAAAAGCGGCAAGTCATCAAGCTTCCCCTTTAGAAAAGAGTTAGTTGCTCGTGACCCTGAAGCAACGGTGGACACTCTTTACTTTTATGAAGGTGCGCCTTACGAATTTGATTTACAAGAAGACGAACAACCATAGTATCCGACAGTTTCTGTGAAAGCAGAGACTGTTTTTTTGAGTCGTTTTAGCAGACAAATGACAAGGACTTTTATAGGCTAGGAGATGAGGTGATTCAAATGAAGAAAAAATTCGGTTTCTGGTCTATTGTTCTGCTGACGATTAACTCCATTGTCGGCTCGGGAATTTTTCTTTCGCCAGGCAGTGTACTGGAGCTGGCGGGGACCTACACACCAATGGTCTATATTGTTGCGGCATTATTTGCAGGAATCTTAGCATTAACCTTTGCTTCGGCAGCCAAGTATGTTAGTCAAAACGGTGCCTCCTACGCGTATGCGGAAGCTGGTTATGGGAATCATATCGGTTATTACATTGGAATCACACGGTATTTTGCTATGGCAATTGCTTGGGGTGTTCAGGCGACAGCAGTGGTTCGGCTGGTGCTGGTCATGTTTGCAGGAGCTAACGGCGTGACCTATCCTCGTTTAACCATCGGCTTCTTTTTATTGATGGCCGGGTTATTCTTAGTGAATTTGTGGGGAACGCAAGTGGTGAAATGGGTGAATAATCTGTCCACACTTGGTAAGCTGTTGGCTTTAGTAACTGCGATTGTCGCTGGAATTTGGGTCTTTCAACAAACCGGAGTCAACCATTTTTCAGAGATTAATCAACTGACGGCTCAGGATGGAACGTCTTTAATTCCGCCAATGACGAGCACCTTATTTGTCAGTGCAGTAGTTACCGCTTTTTACGCATTAGCTGGTTTTGAGAATGTAGCTACTGCCTCTGAGGAGATGGAGAATCCGGCGCGGAATTTACCACGGGCTTTGCCGATTGCGTTTCTAATTATTATTGGGGTGTATGTAAGTCTGGTGACGGTAATCATGCTGATTAATCCCGAGGCTGTTTTGCTAAGTCATTCACCAGTTGCTTTAGCAGATGCCTTCAGTAATCCAATTGTCCATCGAATTGTGTTATACGGTGCCTTGATTTCTATGGTGGGGATTAACATCGCATTATCCTTTAATGTGCCCCGTATTTTGGACGCAATTGTGGAGGAACATCAATTACCGCAGCTTTTGGCACGTAAGAATCGTTATGATGTGCCAGTCATCAGCTACAGCATTACGGTGGTACTGGCGATCTTGATTCCAGTAGCGTTTAACTACCAAATGACGGAAATTATGGTGATCAGTTCGATTTCACGCTTCCTGCAATTTATTGTGGTACCGCTAGCGGTTATTCGCTTTTATTACGGACGGGAAAAGCAGCCTGTTTTGCAGCAGGTGCATCATAACTGGTGGACAGATGTACTTGTGCCATTACTAGGGTTCATCATTACCGTTTTCTTACTGCTTAAGTTCGATTGGGTTGCTCAATTTACCCAAATGATTAACGGTGAACGGCATCTCAATCTATTGGCAATTGGAGCGATGATAATGGGCTTCATCATTATGCCGGCATTGTTGTACTGGTGGAACAAAAAAAGCTTAAAGCCGCGGCTTTAAGCTTTTTGCTTTAATAAATTAACCCAGTAACTATGGCACTCAGAAAGCTGACCAAGGTAGCACTCAATAAAATCTTCAAGCCATTTTTAGCAACCAAATTACCTTTTTCCTCATTCAAGCCCTTCATCGCACCGGAAATAATACCGATGGAAGAAAAGTTAGCAAAGGAAACCAAGAAAACCGAGACAATCGCAGTCGTCCGTCCGCTGAAATGCCAAGTTCCCTTTGCCAGTTCAGTCATCGCCACAAACTCATTAGTCACTAGCTTAGTGGCCATTAAGCTGCCGGCAGAAACGGCTTCATCCCATGGAATTCCTGTCATAAAAGCAAGGGGTGCAAAAATGTATCCTAGAATTTCCTGGAAGGTCAGCCCCGTAATTTTACTGAAAATGAAATTGATCATCGCAATCAGCGCCACGAAACCAATCAGCATAGCCGCAACGGTAATGGCCACATGGAACCCATCTAAAATATATTCTCCCAGCATCTGGAAGAAGGTTTGCTGGTCAGATTCCTCAATTAGCAGCTCATCTTCTTGCTGCGCCAATTGGTAAGGATTAACCAAGGATGAAATAATGAAGCCGCCGAAAAGGTTCAACACTAACGCAGTAATCACATAACGAGGTTCCAGTAGTGCCATGTAAGAGCCCACGATGGACATTGAAACAGTCGACATGGCAGAAATGCTCATGGTCGTTAGCCGTTTTTCTGATAAGAAAGGCAGCTCCTTTTTAATTGAGATAAACACTTCCGATTGACCCAAAATAGCTGAGGCGATCCCGTTATAGGATTCCAGTTTGCCTAAGCCGTTAATCTTGCTCAAACCTAAGCCCACCCATTTCATAAAGAGCGGCAAAATCTTGATATAACGCAGAATACCAATAATAGCTGAAATAAAAACGATCGGCATTAAAACCGTCAGGAAAAAGGGTGCTTCTCCTTTATTAGCAATGCCGCCAAAAACAAAGCTTACGCCTGCTTGCGCAAATTCCAATAAAGCGGCAAATACATTCGCCAGCCCACCAACTAAGGTAGTTCCGAAGGTTGTCCGCAGCAGCAGAAAGCCTAATAAAAATTGTAAAACCAGCATCACAAGCAAAGGCCAAAGTTTAATTTCCTTGCGATTGCTGCTAATCCCGTAGCTTAAGCCCAGCACTAGCAAAAGGCCAATAATTCCTATGATAAATGACAAAGAATCTCCTCCTACAAATATAATCTGTGACAGGTTACGACTTTTTATAACGAAAAGCGAGTAAAAACTCTTCCGCCGAGCAATTTTTTTAGCAGGATATTATATAGAAAACACTAACAAATTAAGGTTTCTCTTGCGCAAAAATCATTGGATAGGGTAAACTATGATATGCTTTTAACAAACTATGAAAAGAAGGGTCACCATGGATAAAGACAAGAAACGTGTGCGGCTGCCCCGTTATCAGCAGGTCGCAGTCGAGATTGCCGAACGAATTGCCGATCAGCGCTATGCGGTAGGGCAGAAAATTCATGCTCGTTCTACCTTGGCGAGTAACTTCAATGTATCACCAGAAACAGCCCGCAAAGCGATCAATGTATTAGTAGATTTAGAAATCATGGAAGTTCGTCATGGCAGTGGTGCATATGTTCTTTCCCGTGAAAAAGCCCAAGCCTATTTAGAAAAATACAAAGATGTTCAATCCATTCAGGAAATCAAAAAGGAAATCCTGGACAGTGTGGAGCAGCAAAAACAAGAGCTGGAGAACTTCTCCCATCTTTTGGATCAGCTGGTTTCTCAAACCAAACGGGTGCATAATTTTGCGCCGTTTATTCCTTACGAACTGAAGCTGACTGCCGAAGCTCAGCACCTGAATGCGACGGTCAATGAACTGAACCTGTGGCATGAGACCGGTGCAACGATTATCGCTATTCAAGATGAGGATGAATTACTCTTGTCCCCAGGCCCCTATGCGAAGCTGACTAATGGGTGTACTTTATTCTTTGTCAGTACCGAGTTAGGCTTCCAGCGGATGCAGAATCTTTTTTATCCCGATCAGTCACCAGAAACTAAATAATGCAACCAGCCCCTCAATCGCGTTCGTTTGATTGAGGGGCTTTATTGCGGGTTTTCTGAAAACTTCCACATAGCCTTTGACAAAAGTGACCATACGGTGTTACTATAATATGGTCACTTTTTGAGGAGGAATTTGTTTGAGTAAAGTTAAGGTAGAACATTTAACCAAAATATTCGGCAAACGGCAGCAGCAAGCCCTAGCCATGATGAAAGAAAATAAAAGCAAAACAGAGATCTTAAAGAAAACCGGTGCAACCGTGGGGGTTTATGATGCCAGCTTTGAGGTCAACGAAGGGGAAATATTCGTAGTCATGGGTCTTTCCGGAAGCGGGAAGTCCACCATGATTCGTTTGTTAAACCGTTTAATCGATCCAACATCTGGGGAAATTTTTATTGATGGACAAGACATTGCCAAGATGAACAAGGAAGAGCTGCGAGAAGTTCGTCGTCATAAAATCAATATGGTTTTTCAAAACTTTGGCCTCTTTCCACACCGAACCATTTTAGAAAATGCGGAGTACGGCTTGGAGGTTCGCGGTGTACCCAAAGAAGAACGCCAAAAGTTAGCAGAGCAAGCCCTAGATAATTCTGGGTTGCTTTCATTTAAAGATCAATACCCAAATCAATTATCCGGTGGGATGCAGCAGCGGGTTGGCTTAGCGCGGGCTTTAGCCAATGATCCTGAGATTTTGTTGATGGATGAAGCTTTCTCAGCCCTTGACCCATTAATTCGTCGGGAAATGCAGGATGAACTGCTGGATCTGCAATCCAACGTCCAAAAGACTATCATCTTCATCACCCATGATTTGAATGAAGCGCTACGCATCGGTGATCGGATCGCTTTAATGAAGGATGGCGAAATTATGCAGATCGGTACTGGAGAAGAAATTCTGACCAATCCAGCCAACCAATATGTTCGTGACTTCGTGGAAGATGTCGATCGTTCTAAGGTGTTAACAGCAGCCAATATCATGGTGCCAGCCTTGACTACCAACATCGAAATCGATGGACCAAACGTAGCCTTGAACCGGATGCGTAAAGAAGAAGTCAGCATGCTTCTAGCTGTTGACCGCAAACGGATGCTGAAGGGCAGCTTAACGGCTGATAAAGCGTTGGAAGCACGACAAAAGAATTTATCCTTGAAGGATGTCATTGATAAAAACGTTCGAACCATTCCGAAAGACATGCTGGTAACCGACATCTTCAACCTGATTTTCGATTCTCCTACACCATTAGCAGTAGTTGAGAACAATCGTTTAGAAGGCGTAGTTATCCGCGGCAGTGTGCTGGAAGCATTAGCAGCAACTACCGATGAGCAGACAGAAGAACTGGAAGGAGTGACTGCAAATGACTAATTTCCTACAACAAAGCTTACCGATTGCTGACTGGGTTGAAGCCTTTACTGATTGGCTGACCAGCACCTTTGCCGGACTATTTTCTGCCCTACAGCATGGTGGACAGTTCGTTATGGATGGCATGACTGGCATTTTAACGTCGATTCCAGCCTTGCTTTTAATTGCAGTAATTACCGTGGCAGCTTTCTTTATCTCCAATAAAAAATGGGGACTGACTGCCTTTACCTTGATAGGCCTGTTGTTTATTTACAATCAGGGCTTGTGGACGGATCTAATGAGTACCGTTACTTTAGTTATCCTGTCTAGTGTCATTTCGATTGTAATTGGTGTGCCGCTAGGAATTCTGATGGCTAAAAATGAAACAGCTAAGACGATTATTACACCGATTCTGGACTTTATGCAGACCATGCCTGGTTTTGTCTATTTGATTCCAGCGGTTGCCTTCTTCGGTATCGGCATGGTACCAGGGGTATTCGCTTCAGTGATTTTCGCTTTGCCGCCAACCGTTCGTTTTACGAACTTAGGAATTCGTCAAATTCCGAAAGAACTGGTGGAAGCCTCCGATTCATTTGGTGGAACAGCTAGTCAAAAATTGTTCAAGCTAGAATTGCCATTAGCGAAAAGCACCATTCTGGCTGGTGTGAACCAAACCACCATGCTTGCTTTATCAATGGTAGTAATTGCTTCGATGATCGGCGCACCTGGTCTAGGACGCGGCGTATTGTCCGCGCTGCAACGTGCCCAAGTTGGTAACGGCTTTGTTAATGGTTTAGCGCTGGTTATTTTGGCGATCATCATTGACCGCTTTACCCAAAACATCAACAAACCTAAGCAGCAAAAAGCCAAACAAACCGCTGGCAGCAAGAAAAAAGCAGGGATTTTAGTAGCTGCTGCAGCCGTAGTTGTAATCATCGGTTCAGTTGCTTTTGGCGGAACAAAGGATGCAACTAAAGGCAGTGTGAATTTATCCTACGTAGAATGGGATACAGAGGTTGCTTCCACTCACGTAGTCGGTGAAGTCTTGAAAGACATGGGCTACCAAGTGAACCTGACCCCATTAGACAATGCAATTATGTGGGAATCCGTTGCTAAAGGCGAAACCGATGGAATGGTATCTGCCTGGCTGCCAAACACCCACAAAGCCCAATATGCTCAATACAAGGATCAAATTGATGATCTAGGTGTGAACCTTAAAGGAGCTAAACTAGGCTTAGTCGTTCCAGATTATATGGATGTTAATTCTATTGAAGACTTAACCGACCAAGCCAACAAAACCATCACAGGGATCGAACCGGGAGCCGGCGTAGTAAATGCCGCTGAAAAAACCGTGTCCGACTATCCGAATCTAGCTGACTGGAAGGTAGCAACTTCTTCTTCGGGAGCCATGACTGTAGCGTTAGGTCAAGCGATCAAGAACAAGCAGCCAATCGTGATTACCGGCTGGTCTCCCCACTGGATGTTTGCCAAATACGGCTTGAAATATTTGGAAGATCCGAAGGGCTCAATGGGCCAAGCCGAATCCATTCACACGATTGCTCGTCAAGGTTTAAAGGAGGATCAACCAGAAGTCTACAACGTATTAAAGAACTTCCATTGGACCAAGGATGACATGGAAAGTGTCATGCTGGCGATCAACGAAGGACAAGACCCAACCGATGCAGCTAAAGATTGGATTGCTGCTCACCCAGAGCAAGTTGCTGAGTGGAAGAAATAAGAAGAATCAGTAATTGATTTACTGAAAAAGAAAGACTCTCTTTGAATTCTGATATTCAAAGAGAGTTTTTTTGACTATTGAAAGTAGGGTAAGGTCAGGTTTTTGAGCACGTTCTTTTCTTAAAATGAACCCCAATAATATCAAACAATCCTTCAGAGACTAAAATGAAAGCAAGGATAGCACCGATGGCAAGTAGTAGCGGGAAAATAGAAGTAGTACTATCACAAAAGAAGTATAGTAAGAATACTTAGTAGCAAATAAGAAGTGCTGCTTCGCTGTCTTACTCTCTCTATTTCAAAAATAACCAATTGCGACATTGGCAGTTTTTTTTACGCTCGTTGCTACTATAAGCGAATGAGCTAATTCGTGGTGTAAAAGATGGATATTTTCAAGTCTTACTATGAAATTCTATAAGAGGAACAAAATTTATTGATTCCTACTTCAACTTTTTTATTAGGAATAGCTTTACTCTTGACTTGGAGTTAACTCCAAGGTGTATGCTTTAATTATTGAATTGAAAGAAGGAATGTGCAGTGACAAAAATCTTGATTATTGGTGCGACAGGATCTATTGGTCAAGTAGTTAGAGAAGAGTTGTTAAAACGAGCAGGTGTTGAACTTACCCTTTTTTCTCGAACAGCGAATCAACTTAATTTAATAAATTCGAAAAGAGAAACTGTAATATCTGCCAATGTATTTGATGAAGAAAAGTTGGACAACGCGTTGAAGGGACAAGAAATAGTTTTTGTTGCATTAAGTGGAAATCTTGAAAAAATGACAAGTGCGGTAATTCATTCAATGAAGAAATTTAACGTAAAACGTTTGATAGTTATTTCATCTATGGGAATCTATAATGAAATACCTGATTCGATTGGAGCTTCTGGAAATTTAGCGTTCAATCCTTTTTTACAAACGTATCGAAATGCTGCAGATGTAGTTGAGTCTAGTGAATTAGACTACACTATTATTCGCCCAGGTTGGTTTGATAATGGTTCAGATGAATATGAAATCACCTTAAAGGGTGAACCTTTTGGTGGACATAATGTTTCAAGAAAAAGCATTGCTGACTTAGTTCTTCGTCTAGTTGATGATCCAACAGTTTATTTAAGAAAGAGTATTGGTATCAATCGTCCAGAATAAAATGAGAAAAGTTTATTGTGATTGAAGAGCAGTTTATTTTTTCTAGAGTAGTTTACTTTTTCAATTTAGAAAATAGGAGGTATTTTTATGAGTAAAGAAGTAGTATTGGTTACCGGGGCAGGTCAAATTTCATTGGCTATTGCCAGACGAATTGGTTATGGAAAGAAGATTATTTTAGGTGATAAAAAGATTGATAATGCACAGAACATTGCTAAGACAATGATTGAAGCAGGTTTTGATGTAGAAATAATCGAAATGGATCTATCTTCACGTGACTCAATAAAAAAAATGATTATTCTAGGTCAAAGATATGGAGAAATTAAGTATTTAATAAATGGAGCAGGTGTCTCACCTTCACAGGCGTCAATTGAAACGATTTTGAACGTTGACCTTTATGGAACCGCTGTGCTTTTAGAAGAAGTTGGTGAGGTCATTACAAGTGGTGGTAGTGCAATAGTGATTTCTAGCCAATCTGGTCATCGTATGCCAGCATTAACAGAAGATCAAGATCGTGCTTTAGCAATGACAGACACTGAAAAATTACTAGCGCTTGATTTTTTACAAGTGGATCAAATCAAAGATACACTGCACGCTTATCAACTTGCAAAACGTGCAAATGAAAAACGTACGATGTATGAAGCGGTTCGCTGGGGAAAAAGAGGTGCTCGTATCAATGATATTGCCCCAGGAATTGTAGTCACTCCTCTCGCTTTAGATGAGTTTAATGGAATACGTGGAGATTTTTATAAAAACATGTTCAAGCAGTCTCCTTCTGGAAGACCAGGTACAGCGGATGAAATTGCGAATGTTGCAGAATTTTTGCTCAGTGAAAGAGCCGTATTTATTACAGGTTCCACTTTTCTTGTTGATGGAGGAGCAACTGCTTCATATTTTTATGGTCCTTTGAATGAAAAAACTAACTAATTATAAGATAGGAGAATGATTATGAAAGTAGCAATGTTTATTGAACCAGGAAAGATGGAGATTCATGAAGCAACTAAACCTAAGATTGAGAAAAAAACAGATGCGCTTATCAAAATTGTACGTACTTGTGTTTGTGGCTCGGATTTATGGTGGTTTCGAGGAATATCGAAAAGAGACCCTAATACGTATGCAGGACACGAAGCGATCGGAATTGTAGAAGAAGTGGGAGAAGAAGTATTAAACATTCAACCAGGAGATTTTGTGGTTGTCCCCTTTACTCATGGTTGTGGCGAGTGTGCAGCTTGTAAAGCCGGATTTGATGGGAATTGTTCAAATCAAGAACAGGGAACAAATGCTGGTTACCAAGGCGAATATCTACGCTATACAAATGCCAATTGGGGATTAGTCAAGATTCCTGGACAACCTTCAGATTATTCAGAAGAAACACTGAATTCACTCTTAACTCTTGCAGATGTGATGGCTACTGGTTATCATGCAGCAAAGACTGCAGAAGTCAAACAAGGTGATACTGTAGTAGTTATGGGAGATGGAGCTGTTGGTTTATGTGGCATTATTGGTGCAAAATTACTTGGTGCCAAAAAGATTATTGCAATGAGTCGTCATAAAGATCGCCAAGAATTAGCGCGTGAATTTGGCGCAACAGATATTGTAGTTGAGCGTGGAGACGAAGCGGTAAAAAAAGTGTTGGAGCTTACAAATGGTTCTGGAACAGATGCAGTTTTAGAATGTGTAGGAACAGAGTTATCGGTTGAAACAGCAGTTAAAATTTGTCGTCCAGGAGCAATTGTAGGACGTGTCGGGGTGCCACAACAAGCCGAAATGAATACAAATTCTCTTTTCTGGAAAAATATAGGACTTCGGGGAGGAGTTGCATCTGTCACGACTTATGATAAAGAAATTCTTCTTGACGCAGTTTTAAGCGGGAAAATCAACCCTGGGAAAGTATTTACTAAAGAATTCTGCTTGGAAGATATACAGAAAGCTTATGAAGCTATGGACAGACGAGAAGCAATTAAATCGTTAATCATTCTAGATAAAAACTGATAATATCAAAATAAGACTTTATATCAATGATAAGAAAATAGATGAAGGAATGTTCGAAGAATAGTCTTTAATTAATGGAAAGTTTGAAACTTGGCGAATGTAATACGATCTTATTTTGTTGCATTTGCAAAATCAGTTGCATCCCTTGCAAATTTAAGAAAAATTTGTTTGCCTTAAAACCGTTTTTTAATCACACGTTTTGAGGCCAATATAATCTATTCTATAGTAAGATCATGTTTCAATTACTCGTCAAGGTCTAGAGAATGATCAACGAAGGGCAAGACCCAACCGATGCAGCTAAAGATTGGATTGCTGCTCACCCTGAACAAGTCGCTGAGTGGAAAAAGTAATTAAAATATCATAATAGATAAGGTATTTTGTTCACAAGAAATAAGAGAAAACAACAGTTGAATTGACTAGAAAAGAAACGCTCTCTTTGGATTTCGATATCCACAGAGGGCGTTTCTTGTTGTTTTTTAATGAAAATGACAATTTGTTAAAAGCGATGTTAATATTCTTGTGATTTTTTTAAAATTGAAAAACGTTGATATATCAATGTTTTTGTAAGGTTTCTGATGTGGTATACTTCTTGGTATGAAAAAAACCACGATGCGGATCGTCTGTTTCCGTCGTTTTTTTATGTGGAGCTGAATAAAGTCATCTAAATTGTAGTATGTTTCTTTAGTCAGGTCAACAGTTTTATTCATAAAATGCATATTTTTTTTAAAATATTGAAACAAATCAGTCAAAATGGATGACCTAACAGGAGGCGAAGCTGGTTTATCACCCGTCATTTCCGCCGTCAAACAGAAAGGAAGATGTTAACAGTGAGCAAACGAGGCGAAAATATTTATAAACGCAAAGATAAACGCTGGGAAGGTCGTTATCGTAAAGGCCGAACCATCGATGGCAGAATTCAGTATGGATCCATATACGGGGATACTTATCAAGAGGTCAAGGAAAAGCTTTATCCCTATAAAATAAAATACCAGACTATTATTCAACTGCAAGGAGTTGGCAGTGTTCCCCTGTCAGAATGGGTTGGTGTTTGGTTAGCGGAGTTTCAAAGTAAATGGAAGCCAGCGACCTACGCCAATTACCACCACAAATTAACCAAATACGTTTTAACGAAAATCGGCAATCAGCCTTTAAATACATTAACGCAAGAGAGCCTGCAGCAGCTGGTGGATCAGCTGGAGCGGGAACCGTTGAGCCCATCGACGATTGAAGTGATCTTTCGTATTTTGAGCAATTGCCTAAATCAGGCGGTTCAAAGAGAATTGCTCCACAGCAACCCCTGTCTAAAGGTTCAACTGCCGCGCAAGACCCAAAATAAGGTTCGCGCCCTAACTAAAAAGGAGCAAAGAAGCCTAGAGTGCGAAGCTCAAAAGGTTCCAGCAGCAAAAGGTTTACCAGTACTCTTGGCCTTACAGACCGGCATGCGGATTGGCGAAATAGCCGCTTTACAATGGAAGGATATTGATTTCGACAGCAACCTAATCCATGTGGGGCATACTTATCAACGAGTTGCCGCTCTTACAGCTGAAGGAAAAAAGAGTCAGCTCGTTTATGGAGAGGCTAAGACCCGATCATCTAAACGGGTGATTCCTATCACGGATAAGCTGAAGAAGCTTTTGTTGAAGGCGCAGAGAGAAGCCAACCATCATTTTGTATTCTCGATTAACGGGCATCCCTGTGAACCGCGCCTGTTAACCCGCTATTTTCATCAGCTTCGAGAACGAGCAAATTTGAATCAGATTCACTTTCATCAGCTGCGCCACACCTTTGCTACTCGGTGTATTGAAGCCAGGGCGGACATTGCTTCAGTAAGTGCCTTATTGGGACATTCATCCGCAAAAATGACGTTGGATATCTATGCCGATGCGATGCTGGAGCAGCGGATTCAAGCCATCCATCTAATGGCTGCAGCCTAATAAAACGTTTTCAAAAAAATCCTCATTCCTCATTAGTCTCCCCTTTTTTTGCTTTCTCCAGGTAAACGCTTGCAAAATTATGTAAACTAGATTAGAAACACATTTCCTCTTTTTTCCAGCAGTTTTTCTCCCTCAAAGCACCTTCCAAAATTTATAAGCCGTCTAAAATGGTCAGAAGCCACTCTAAAGTCAATAACGACAGGCGTTCTTTCTCTTCTCCTAGTTTTTTTCAAACTAGGAAGCGAATGAAGGAGATCTGCCGATTTATTTCACTATTTTATTATAAATGAACGTTATTTAACAGTAGGAAGATTCTCTTGTTTTGCGATTAATTATTTCGCAGAAACGAAGAGCTAAAACGGCTAGATAACATTCACCAGAGCCACTGCTGGCGGATTGTTTATAAATCTAAATATGAAGTGAAGGGGCTGATTGATGAAAAGACACTTTAGGCGCCAAACAAAATGGGGAAGTTAGCGAATTTCGCTAAAGATTTTACACGAAACTGTTGCAAAAAAAGGAGAGAAATCATTGAAAAAGACGAAACTTATTAGTTCACTTGTCGTATCCGCTACTTTGGGTTCTGTAGCAGCCGCTCCAGTGGTCAGCCAGGCAGCTGAAGCAACCGACAACACAGAAACAACACAAAAAAACTTTGACGAAACCAAATTTGTCGAGCTGGAACAAGCAGCGAAAGACCGAGTAGAACAAGCTAAGTCTGACTTAGCCAAGGCCCAAGAAGCTTTAGCCAAATTGGAAAAAGAAACACCTGAGCAATTAGCAGCCGGCAAACAAGCCATCGAAGACAAAAAAGCTGAAATGCCAGCCGCTCAAGAAGCATTAGCGGCAGCCAAAGAAGCAGTGGCAGCTGAAGAAGAAAAGATGGAAGCCGCTCAGAAAGATTACGATGAAATCGTCGCTATGGCGCAAAACGAAATCGACACAGCTCAAGGCTTAATTGACGAAAAGCAAGCCATCGCTGACGAAGCTAAAGAAGCAGTAGCAGCCGCTCAAGCCGACTTGGATGAAGCAATTGCTGAATGGAACGCTGAACAAGAAGCACAACAACCAGCAATTGATGAAGCAAACCAAGCAATTGCTGATGCTGAAGCGAAGGTTCAAGCAGCAAGAGAAGCGTTTAACGCATCAGAAACAGCTATCCAAGAAGCAAATATTGCGTTGGAACAAGTTATTAATAAGATCAACGACCAATACAACGTAATTAATCAAGCAAATGCTGAAAAAGACGCTGCTCAAGCAGCCGTTGTTCAAGCACAAGTGAACGCAGCAGATGCAGTAAACAACTTTAATATCTTGGCAGCAGAATTGCCAGCAGCGCAAGCCGCTTATGATGCAGCCCAAGCTGACTTAGCATCTATGGCTCCAACATTGGACAATGAAATTGCAACCTTCCAAGCAGCAATTGCTGTTCAAGAAGGTATTCTTGCAAGTCTTGATCCAGCAGATCCAGCCAATGCTGCAGCGATTGCAGCTGCTCAAGCAGAACTGGCTAATCTACAAGCATTTTTAGCTTATTCTCAAGGAGAAAAAGATGCACTTACGAATGCTGTAGCAGCTGCCCAAACACAATTAAACAATACAGCTGCTGCCTATGCTGCTGCTGAAGCTGCTATTGGCACAACTGAGGCTGAACTGCAAAATGCTTTGGTTGCTCAAGAACAAACCAACCAATTGGCTGACGAAAAGATTGCTGAAGCCCAAGCGATTATTGACCAAGGTCCAGCATTAATCACTGAAGCAGAAACGGCTGTCCAAGAAGCAAACATCAACCAAGAAGAAAAACTTGCTGAAATGAATGCTGCTGAGGCAGAACAAGCAGAAGTAAATGCAGAATCTCAAGCAATCATCGATGAAGCCCAAGCTGCCATTGATGCAAAACAACCAGCAATCGACGAAGCCGAAACAGCTCTACAAGAAGCAAACCTTGCTTTGGAAGCTGCCCAAGCAGAAGTAGATGCGATTACTGCTGAGCAACAACCATTCATTGATTTCGCCAAAGAAACAATCAAAGAAGCAGAAGCAGAATTACAAGTTCAAAAAGACGCATTGGCAGCTGCCCAAGCGAGCGAAGCTGAAGCACAAAAAGTCGTTGACGAGCTGAAAGCTGCAATTGAAGATGCGAAGCAAGCCTACGAAGATTTAGTAAAATCAACGACAGCTGCTCTTACAGATGCTAAAAATGCAGTCAAAGAACAAACAGCTGCTGTCAAAGCTGCAGAAGATCGTTTAGCAGGCTTACGTGCTGGTGCCGCTGATGCCAAAGCTGGCAACAAAAAAGCGGACGTCTCTGGGGAAAGCGAAAGCTATCAATTAGGTTACGCTGACGGTTACGCTTCAATCGTTGCACCAGATACTATCGATGTAGACAAAGCAGAAAAAGAAGCTGATAAAGTTGTTGATAAAGCAGTAAACAAAACAACTGGAACGGTTCAAACAACAGCTGCGAAAACAGTACCAGTAACAGCTGGTGGAACTTCAGAAAAACAATACCCACAAACAGGTTCTGCCGAAACACTAGCCGCTTCATTAATCGGCTTAGGTTTAGTTTCAGCTACCGGTGCCGCAATGCTGCGCAAGAAATACCGCGTGTAAAGCAATCCAGAAACGCACTGAAAGCCGGTCTTTTAGTGCGTTTCTTCTCTTACATATTGATGCAGAAAGGATGTTTTTCGTGTCTTCGTTAGAAATCAAACTGGCCGATGGAGAAGTTTACATCATGAGCGGCGGCAAGCTGAAGAAACGATCACCCATTACTGCTGCTCAGAATACGCTGGATAAAACTGCCATTCAGTCAAAAATCGAAGCCCTCGATTTTTCCAATGAAATGACTAAAAACGCCTATCTCTATCGCCTGCAGGAATGCAAAACCGAAAGTGAACTCAATGACCTAATCGAAGTCATCGCAGTGGGAGAAGAACAGCTCTATTTCATTCAAAATGATCTCTTCCAGCTTCTCGAAAAATATATCTGGCGGATTCAAGAGCTTCATTACCTGTCATTAATGCGCAAAAAGAGTTTGATTGAAGAATTGATCACCTGCGAATTACAAGACGAGATGGAAGAATTATATCTTAAAGCCGTAGTGGAAGAAGAAGTCCTCAAAATCAGCCATGAACTTTAATAATGTGTTGGCTGGTCTAGTTAGGATAAGCGAAAATAGTTAAACCGCATTACAATACGAAAGCCAACCCTATTGCGACTAGGATTGGCTTTTTTTGTTCACTGTAATCATAAATGTGTGGATTAAACGGACTAGTTACACTATCGATTGTTGTCTTTGTCCTGCTAATGAGTAGTATGTCATTCTAACCTACCTTTTATAGGTAAGAAATTGACTTTTAGAGCATACAATCTACTACCGCTAATCGGTTATTTTCATCTCAAAATGCTCTGACAACCAAGTATACGTATTATTAGTAAATCGATCGATTTCTGCCAACTTTTTTTCTGTAAGGTGATCAAAATCGTCTTCATCAGCTAGCTTTCCTAAATATAGATCATTTACATCGACGAATACGCCTACACCATCAGGAAAAAGCCAATATTTGGTTAAAATCACATAACTTTGAGAAATTTCGCCTAATTCATCGGACAAACCACTTGAAGGACTAGAACTAATAACTATACCAGTTTTTACATCGCCGATATTATGTTGCTGGTATAGAGTTAGGAAAGAGCCCTTCTCTTTCATTTTCTGCATCGTTACGCTTTCTAGTAAATTACCTGTAACCCGCACAGCGGTAACCCGATCTGACTCAAATCCGTTCGCTTTGTCATACATATGCTTTTTCCCGTCATTGACTATTGGAAATTGAGTGATGCTATTTTTTACCATCAATAAATTGTTGACTGGATCATAATTTTTAGTTGCGATGAGAGTGGTTTCGTTCAAGTGATTTTCTATACTTGAAAAATCGTTTATTTGAAGGGTATAACCATTCCCAAAATTGAGATTTTCCCCATTGAAACTAAGATCGTATTTCTTTACTTTTTGATAGTCAGGTGGGAATTGAATCGATAAGTTTTGTTTGAATATTGGAATTTCTGTGAAGGGTTGATCTGCTTCAATCTGATCAAGCTTTTTTTGTGAAATATTTACGATTCCTTCAGACACCTTCATAGCGACCATAGCTGCCAGGAAGGGACTTGCGGCAGCTAACCCAATGGCGATAATTCCTAATAGAACCATTTTTCTAAGTTTTTTTTCTTGTAAAATTTTTAATTTAGGTTTTTCAAAAAGTTGATCATACTTTTCTGAAAAATTATTCTTTTTGCCCAGATGCGTTGTCTCCTTACTTAACTGCTTCTTTTTCTATTACAGTTTCTTCTAATTCGTCTTTCAAGTATCTATTATAATCGTTGACAATGGATTCACTCAATTCAATAAGTATCTTATCAAGTTCTTTTTGCGTATTTGTAAGTTGGCTGCTATCAATTGCGGTCTGTTCGAATGCTGCTCTTCTTTCTAAAGTGTTCGAAAAAGCAGGTAAACTTCGGTAAAGGAAGTTATCATATAAGACAATATCTTTAGGTTTATCCATTAAATATTTAAATATCTCTTTGCTCGCCGTAAGAGCGGAGTCTAAATACTGCTGATTATTTTCTACTTTTGTCACTGCTTTTTCGGCTGTTAGGATTTGTGATTTTGCTTCTCCCAATGTTTCCTTAAAAATTTTTAGATCCCGATTACTCAAGTTATGATCATCCTGAAAAGCATGAACTGCCAATAATTGTGCAGCCTTTAGTTTGGAGCGTTTCACTAATTCAAAGCTGATAACAAGTAAACCGACAACTAAAATTATTACTAAAATATAGAAATACATCTTTTTACTCTCCTGACAGAAAACTTTCTCATTACAGAGAAAATTAAGTTAATTAGGTTCATTTTTCAGTTGTATAGATAACAATGCAATCCTGTAAGAAATCATCCTCATCCTGTCCCAAATGAATACTATCATAATAGACAGTATCGTATTTTTGAGCTACTTTTACCCCAATTCGCTGAGAAATATCTTTGGTATCTAAGAAATCTGATAAACCGTGAATCGTATCAATGTCAAAGCCATAGATAGAAATACGGTTTAAGTAATCTTCTTGAATCTCCTTTGCAAAATCCCAGAATAAATATTCAAACAAATGAAGAAATTCAGGATTTCTCGTTTGTTCAGGAGTTGATAGAAAGGGTGGTATCTCGTGAAGGTTTGTTTCACCATAGGTTTCATAGATCACATCAGATACATGTTGTATTTTCACTAGATATTCTTTATACATCCTTGTTCCTCGTAATACCAAAACTAGTTCGCCAACCCATCCCAATACTAGAAGGAAGATCGCAATCCACCAAGCTAAACCATAATTAAAAAAAGAGAATCCCTTAACTTTAACTAAATAAAGGCTATAGATAGAGACTAACAAGATAAATATCAAGGTTGATAATCGTGTTAACTGAAGAAATTTTTTTCTGATTTTTTCATGTTTTTCAATGCGGAATGTACTATTATTCAAGTCTTTTATTGCATCCTCATATGTGATCATTCAATCAAGCCCCTCTAATGTCAGATAGATCCAGTATATCTTAAATGTTTTTCTAAAGGTAGTCGATTTTTCAAATTTGTGAAAATCCGTTTCATGAAACGCAATAATAAATTTCTGTTCAAAACAAATAAAAAAGTGCTAAGAATACAATTATCTTTCTTTAGCACCGTAATGAGCAGGGTTAGAGTTGTTAATATAGAACAATCAGTTTAGTAAGAGTGTGATCTTTGGACGTAAATTACAAGTGTTAAAAGGTTCCGTTTTTTAGCCCGACCTACCACGAGGTCTTTTATCAGCCGGAGAAGCTTTGCAATAGATGCTGATGTTTGCGGTTTAGTTGTACCTTAGACGGGATTTTTTACAAAATAATAAAAAGAGAGATGATCAATGAAGCGAGTTTTACCTGCATTGATCAAGCTCAATTGGAGATGTTCAAATATACTGAAACCTATTGCAACAACAATCGACTGCATTCAGCATTGAATTATCAATCACTAGGTCTTTGAAAAGGAACATTCCTAAATTTTCTTAACTTTTTGTCTAATTTATTAGGTCAATTCCACTAGAGTCGGTATTTTTCAAGTGCACGATACAGAGAAATCCTATAATGACAAATTTACCTACTCTCCACGTAGAAAGACTAGTTCAAAGTTTTAGTTTCGGCTAATTACAACAAAATGAGACTAATAATCCCATTTATTCAATTATCAAAGATCGCAGGTCGCCGACAGATTGGCAGAAAAAGCTAAATACCACCCTCAATTATGTAGAACCCTTCTACTCAAAGCAGAGGTGCTGCGCGCATAACACCTCAATGAAGCACCGTTTAAGACGGTGACTGTGAGTAGTGCTTATTTCTTGTGGTGTCGATCAATGGTGATGATCAAGGTGGCAAAGGCTATCGCCAATGTCAACGCCTGATACACAGTCATGGCGGAAGTCCCTTTCCTAGGATGAACATGGGCATCACTCCTTTCTAAGAAGCTCAGCCACCGCAATAAACACTGCTAAGTATTGCGATAGGTAGCCTACTAAGTGTCCATTAGAGGATTATCTTTTGGGCTTTCCCCCGCTCCACACCGTACGTGAGACTTTCACCTCATACGGCGTTCCATGTTTAAGTTAATCATTATTAGCATTCTAAAATTGAGTTATTATTATTATTATTTTTTAAAGTTATTATATTTTAATAGCTTTTTTTTCTGCTAAAATTCTCAGTTGATTGACTTTTTCTAGCTGAGTTTTGTCTAAGTTTAATTTTGTTATTAGGCGTTGTATTGTCAAAATCTGATTGGCATGAATGATCTGATGTACTTCTTTAAGAACCAGCGTCAAATTATTATATGAATCGTCCCGTGTTCTGCTCCAGAGAACTTTGTGATGACAATGCCACTCATTATCTTTAAGTAGGTTACCTGTAACACTACATTTTCCCTTTTGGGAAATATATAAAGCAATTCTGTTGTCATTGAGTTCCACGGTTCCACGTTCTCCCTTAATAGGATGATTTCTCAACCAGCGCAACTCGACTTCTGATACGTTTTGAAGGCTTTTATGAATTTTGTTTCTACCCTCAGAAGTATATTTATTTACGACTTTTTCTTTCGCCATGGCTTTTTTTGTCTTCACACATGAAATAGAGATTATCGGGTATTTCATTAAATAGTTAATATTTTTGGACTTTAGATAAGGACGTAACCCTTTGTCTTTACCTGAGTATTTCCCATGTCTTGTGAATCCATTGGTGTTAATGATTTTTCCATCGCTATTGGTTGCTTTTGGGAATCTGTTATACATTTTGGTAACAAGTGGGTATTGCATATCTCTTAGACAACGAAAGACTTGAGTGGCTATCCTATAATAGTTATGTTTCCCAATTACTATCGAATTGTATCGGTAGATTTCCTGTAATGTTTTTGAGGATTGAGGGCTTTTTTGTATTTTTTTAATTTGTTGATTCAGCTCTCGATAAGTCTTCTCAATCGCTTTTTGGCTCATTCGAGTACGGGCAATATGTTTCCGCCTTTTTTTAACCGCCTTTATTTCAAAGCCGAGAAACTCGGAAGAGTTTCGTTTGAGATTCGTTATTTTTGATTTTTCTTCTGAGATTGAAAGTCTTAACCTCGTTTTTAACCATTTTTGAGTGGATTGGAAAATTTTCTCAGCGCTTGAACGATTATTGGTGAATATCTTGAAATCATCCGCGTACCTCACAAGATGCATCCGCTTAAGCTTCGTGTTGTTCAATGCAGATAGTTTACTTGATTTTCTAGAATATACTTTATGACTTGGAAATTCATCCCACTGACTTTCAATCCATTTGTCGAACTCATTTAAATTGATATTGGCAAGCAAAGGTGATAGAATTCCGCCTTGTGGAGTGCCCTTGTCAGGGTGAATAATATCGCCATTTTCCAGTTTTAATGGAGCTTTGAGTATTTTCCTAATAATAACTAAAAGCGACTTATCACGTATTCCCATTGACCATAGTTGTTTCATTAATTTTGAATGGTTGACCTCATCAAAAAAGCCTTTAATATCTATGTCCACGACATAGAATCGTTGAGCGACGTTGACTTGTGTAGCACACTCTGCTATCGCATTTTCTGCGCTACGATTCGGTCTAAAACCATAACTGCGCTCAGAGAAATGGGCTTCCGCAATAGGTTCTAACACCTGAAGTATACTCTGCTGTATTAATCTGTCCCAAATACTTGGAATACCCAACGGTCGCATTTTCCCGTTGGGTTTGGGGATTTCTTTTCTTTTTACCACAGAGGGGTTGTAGTTTTCCAGCTTTCTTTTCATCTTTTCAAGATATTGGGGTTCACTAAGATTTCCAATGTCTCGGATTGTTTTAAAGTCACAAGAAGGAGTAAAGCTTCCTTTATTTCTTTTAATGTTCCGATAAGCGAGTAGAAGATTTTCCTTACTCATGATCAATTTCATCAAAGAATGAAATTTTTGGTTTTTAAACCCTCGTTGGTATAAGTCATCATAAATACTTTGAACGCCATAATATTCATTATTTCTTAGCTTTTTATCTTTTAGAGCCGTTTCCTCAATTTTCAATATCTCCACCTCTTTCGTACAATGTATGATTTGAGTGGACTTTTTGTCATACTCGAACATTGATAAAATAGAATGAAAATAATTGTTTTCATTTTCTTAAACACTTGTGGCTGTTCCTCATTCTCTCATTACAAGAGTTGTCAACGGTCGTGCCACTACTTTCATCGGATATTAAGAATAGTTATATTCAAGAATTTTCTATTCAACTTATACCGTCGTATCTTTTCTGTTAAGAGAAAGAACGTTACCCGCTTCCGACGTTCCTTATTGACTATCTTTAATAAAACTTAGGTGCTCACTATACTCCGTTGCCAGCTCCACGACCAGTTATCATGTGAGGAGATTACTTACTGCCTGATGTGTTCATTCCTCTGGCAAAGTGCCTTTTAAGCACGAGAGCTATTTCTAACCCTTGAGTGTTACGAAGCGTACATTCGCAAGTTCGTCAGATGTTTACATCATTCTCACCATATTTTATTGACTCCATACATTAATCGTCCAGTTCCATTAGATTTATTAATTCTTTTGGCTTTCGACAGCTAAATTGTTTCGGTTTACTTTCATGCATATGTTACCCAGCTATGGTTGCCTTTACCGTATACGTTACGATAAAAGGTTAGGGCATATTAGAGGATACGTTTCAGGGCGTTACTCCATCATTCCAGTATCTTATCAATAAAGTTCAGTTCTTGATTTGGCAAAGCCAACGAGTGAACTGCTAGTCTCCCTGATAACTTATTAGGCTATCTTTTGACTAGAACGTCTCGCACCAG
>NZ_ASWD01000009.1 GCF_000407485.1 Enterococcus pallens ATCC BAA-351
ATACAGACGCGTCTCTGTATCCCTTCTAAAAAATGTCAAAGCTTATGAGGTGAGTGTTTTACTAAGTAAAATACTGATTTGATCAGCTTTTCAAAAATGAATAAAGGGACGTACATAAGAAAAAGTGTAAAAAACATAATGGATCATTCTCTGACCCCTGTGAGTCTCTTTTTAAGTGGTATATTTTTTTATCCATTAAACAGTTATCAAATCCTATTAAGGAAGTGAGGACTTCAAAAGAAGAATCTTCGAAGGATAAATAGGAACGAATAGACACAGATCTGGCCTTTGAACGAATACTTACCATTGATCGTATTAATTGGATAGGGAGATACGACCAGGAGTCTCCATATGAAATAAATGATCTGACTGATGCTGTACCTGCGACCAAGTCCGGAAAATAAACAAATGATTCAGCCCACTAGTTGGGAATAGAAAGCAAATAATTTTACTTAAATCAAGACACCATAAAAGGAAAGGGGCGAAAATCAATGGTTTATATTTTATTACTGGTATTAGGACTTGTTCTGCTGTTTCAAGGATACTTGCTGGTTTCACTGATAAAGGATCAGCGTGAATTGCAGGCAAAGGTAGCCCACTTGGCTCGCTCGATACAATCAAGACGACCGGAAGCAAAAAAAGCCCCATCGAAAAAAACGATAGAAAGAGGAAGGCCGCGATGAATCTGGGATATGCACGGGGATATCAAATTACCCAACAACTGGATATGCTGGAAGACTATCCAGTGGATGAACTCTTTTCCGATGGGCACCAAGAAATTGAAGAGCTGAACTCTCCCACTAGTGAGTTTCAAGCGTTGTTCAACTTTGCTCAACCCGGAGATCATGTGGTAATTGTCTCCTGGGAAGTGATCTCCAGAGATTACCGACAATTACTAGGCTGTTTGGAGCAACTGGAGAAGCGCGAGTTAACCATAGATGTACTCAATCTCCCGCAGCTTTCGATTGAAGAATGGCGGCAAATCTTTCTGTGGTCGCTGCGTAATGATCGATTGCTGCATCCCTTTTTGGTCAAGGCTGGCAAGGAACGAAATCGTAGCAAAGATGCTTATTCGCTATTTAGTAAAGAACCAGAAGCGCGCAAGTTGTATCGAGAAACGATTTGGCTGCTAGTCGAGAAAAAATCAGTTCGTCAGGTAGCAAAACAAAAGCGGATCCCTTTGGAGACAGTATATCGGATTCAACAAGAACTAAAACAAATTCAGCTTGCAATCATTTTGGTCATTTGTTTCTTGCTGGCTATTTTCAGTATCAAATTGGCTGAGTCCTATTTTGATCAGTTATGGATACAAGTGGCCATTTGTGTCGTTGTTACATTAGTCATTTTGTGGAATGTGCTAGTAGATACCGATGATGACGAAGTAAAACTGACTGTCAAAGAGAAGAAAGTATCAAAAACTTAAAGAGAAGAGGAATCAATATGCAACATGTACTAATTCTAACAAAAAATACCTTATCAGAAGAAAATATGGTCAGAAAATTACAACAGTTGAATTTTGAAACCTTTTGTTCAACTGATCTACTTTATCATCTGCAGCAAAGAACCGCTCGTTCATTTCTTTCTTATTTTCAATGGGTGATTTTTAGCGAAACGCTATGTGATGAGGAAGTTGAACAGTTGCTGCGTCAAACAAAAGGCCAGTCTTTACTGACTTTACGGATAACTGAGAGTCAGCCGACAGAGGAAGAACAAACAGAATGGAAAAATTATGGACTGACTGACTGGCTATTAAGTGAAGCGACCTTTACTGCAATTCGTGAAAAGATAAGCTGTTTGCAAAAGCAACTACAAAAAGGGATGGTAACAGGGAGTCAAATCCTGAACTTTCCAATTATAGCTAACGCTCCTGGGAATAACGGATTGGAAGCCTTGATAAAAAGTTTATCAAAAACGGAAAAACGAGTCTTGCAAAATTTAATTCAAGCACATCCTGGCAATGATGTGCTTTCTCGCAAAGATTTGTGTGAGCAGTTATGGTGTGACGGTGAAACCGCATCTAATCTGAGCCAGCTGTCTTGTTTGATTAATAAATTGAAGCGAAAACTTGAGCTGCACGGGATTTCTGGTGAATCCATCACTACATTATGGGGAAGAGGCTACAAATTAAGTAATGAATTCTATGAATATTGGGTGGAAAACAACCAACAGGATGAAGATGTAGTCCAATGCTTAGTAACAAAATAAAAAACGTCAACCAGTAAAATAAGGAACTTATTTATAACAACAAGAGCAAGAACATAATAGTTAAAGGTTCAATCAACAAAGTGAAGAAAGTGACTAATATGGCAGAAAAGTTGACTCAGCTAGAAAAGGAAATTCAAAAACGGATCATTCAATTAAGAGATGCAGATCAGAAAAAGATTTTTTTCCAACTGGACGGTTGGTTTAAAACCCTAAGTTCAGTAAAAGAAATCGAAAGTGTATATAAAACTGATGATGTTCGAGCTAAAGAATACACTAAACTAATCGAAAAGATTATGCAGCAACAAAAAGATTTGGACAAAAGACAAAATGAACATGCAGCGAAACAAAAACTATTACAAGCAATCATTGATAAACAAATCTCCAGCAAAAAGCAGTTAGAGCGAGAGATAAAGAAAAATGAAGATCTATTAAGTAGGATTCAAGAAGAAGAACGGCAGCAGGAGTTAGTTATACGGACAGAACAGGAAGTACTGTGGGAGCAAGTAGTTTTAGATCAGAGAATGGACAGCGTTGAAGAAGGAAATAAAAAAAAAAGCCATTGTTCTATCAGCTAAACAATATCTAGGTGTTTCCTATGTCTGGGGCGGCACCACGCCCAACGGATTTGACTGCAGCGGCTTTATTCAATGGGTGTTTGCGCAAAATGGCATTGGCTTGCCTCGCACAAGTCAATCTCAGCAGATAGCTGCCAAAGAAGTCCCTTTGACTGAAGTTCAACCAGGAGATTTAGTTTTCTGGGGGAAACCAGCATACCATGTAGGATTGTACATAGGTGATGATTGCTTTATTCAGGCATTACAGCCTGGGGATGTAGTAAAAGTATCTCACGTTAGTTATTATCCCTTCGAAAGTGCTGGGCGAGTATTATAGAGCCCTATTGTGTAAAACATTACTTAACTCAATGAATATTGATTTAAGTAGATTGGATTATGTGAAGCTAGTAAAAATCAAAACAATGTATCAGGAGTTTTTGTAATTAAGAATTACAAATAATAGTTAGTTTGGTCGGAGCCTATCAGTTGTTTAAAAAATACATAAAGGACCAGCTATCCAAGCCCAGTAAAATTCCAATTTGATAAAGATTCAAGTATTAAATAACAAGTAGGAGGTAATATAACAAGATGATTAAATATCAGAATGTAAAAAGAGGGCGAAGGAAGCCTCAATATATTTTTGCTCTGCTGGTAGGGGCTGCAGTGATAGCGACAGCCTTGATCTTGTATACAAAAACAGAATCACCGAATAAAGTTCAGGCTTCATCTGTGGTTTCTAATGGAGATTTTCGTTTAACTGCGAAGAATAGCTGGGACAATACCGCCAAGAAAAGTTATATTGATTTGAAATGGGACAAAATCAACAACTTAACCCAGTCAGGGTACAAGCTCTATCAATCAGAGGACCAAGGGAACAATTGGAACTCTCGTTCGATGTCGTATGGGAAAAGTATCAATGTATTGAATGTCTATCCAGATAGAAGTGACTCTAATACCTTGAAGGGCTGGATGGATGGGCTAAATTTGAAGTCCAAAGACGGGAGTAATTTAATTCAAGTAACTGCAGTCTCACAAGCTGCATTTAATGTGAATCCCGACGCATATTTGAAAGGCGAATCGGATGACTACCAACAGGATGTTATTATGTTTGGTAGCTGGGACAGTAACAATGAGAAAGACATTTCCGAAACAGCTGCTCAGGCAACGGTCAAGTTCATTGATTCAGGACGAGGTGTATTATTTGGTCATGATACGGTTTACAAAGCCGAGTATTACAGTGTAAAAAAGAATTGGTGGAAATACTTTCATGACCAGAAGGATTATTTAGGTGTCGGTCACGAGAGCGTTATGGAAAGTTCGGTCGGGCTTAATGATACTAAGTATTGGACTAGTTCACAAAAAGTAAAAATTATAAATGATGGTTACTTGATGAAATATCCTTTTGAGATGGCGGATGGACTTGTATTGACGATTCCATATACGCATAATATTGAACTAAGCAAGAAAAGTGTTGGAACCGTCTGGGCGGAATTAATTGAACCATCAGGAGCGTTTCCTAATCCAATTTATGAAGATGAAGTTTGGCGTGGTGGTTGGTATTTAAAAACCAATAACAATGTTGCGATGATTCAAACAGGTCACAGTGGAGGTCAATCGACTCAAGATGAACAAAAAATTATTGCGAATGTCTTGTACAATCTGGCTCAAGTGTCCTTTGAAAATAATGCGACGGACTACTCGGTAATTGATGATCAAGGTCCAGCCAAGCCTAAAGTTACAGTGAGAAACAGTAACGGAAAGGATTTAAGTTTACAAGTAAATGCTGTTGACAAAGGTAAGGATTATCAGTTCTATGTTGAAGCGGACACAAAGAATCAGGGGGGATTAAAGTCAGACGTAGTAAAAGAGACAGTGACTAGTAATGTTGCTGGCTACTTCTTTGAGTTATCTGATTCTCCGAACAGTACCTTAATTGACCGAGTGAATAGCTTAAAGGATACTTTTGGCCGAATTGATCCTAGTAAGTTTGACTTGTACGTAGCGCCAGATAGTAATGCAACGGACTATAACACCTCTGGCAATAAGATTGTCTCAGCAGACAATGTTATCGGCAAATATCTTCATGTTGTTGCCGTCGATCGTGCCAATAATATTGGAGAGATTGACAGCCAGCGAGTACCAGACATTACTAGACCGATGGGGTTCGGATTGGAACGAACGGAGGACGAAGCGAAAATCATTGATCTAACGATGGATGACGCAGCTATCAGCAATCGGATGAAATCAATTGAGATTCAGATTCCTAAAAATTCTGAGATCAAGAATTTTAAGTCATTACAGTTACCAGACAAGTGGTACTCTTTTGAAAACAGTGAAACCAGTAGCTACTATTCTTTCAGTTTCGCGATGGAAGCTCATAATGATCGGACTACTATACAATCATTTTTGGAATCGTTGCGTTTTACTATAAAAAATAGTGTCAATGATCCAGGACGGATAAATATTATATTCCATGAGAAAATTTATACTTCGTGGGTTGATCCAAACGGAGCCAATCATTATTATGTCTTTATGCCAGAAATGTCTTCACCGGGTAAGAACTGGTTCCAAGCCTATAATAGTGCCAAACAACTAAGGTATAAGCAATTGACTGGGTATCTGGCAACAATTACCTCATCAGAGGAGCACGATTTTATTTTTAATAATATTTCCAAGGAACCCGGATGGTTAGGTGGGACACGAGCAGTTATCAATACTGGTAATCGTAAAATCAATGATGAAACCACTGTGCCACAGAACGCCTCTGAGTATAACATCTCCTTAAAAGATTGGTATTGGGTGGACGGGCCAGAAGCAGGACAAGTATTCTATAATGGAATGCATTATAGTGAAGGCAAAACGCCTACTGGAGCATACAATGGTTTTGTTTCTACGGAACCGAATAATTCAAATAATGATGAGTATACGCTGCAGTTTGCTCAAGAGAACAGTAAATATTGGAACGACTTATCGGGTGTCCGAGAGTTTAGTGCTGGGAATCATGGATATTACGTAGAATTCTCTGAATACGGTGGACAAAAAGAAGGAATCGAAGAAACCGATATAGGTTGGACTGCAGAAATGCCGCAAAAAATTACCCTCCAAGCCTATGAAGAACGAGGAACACGCCTCCCATATGGTGATTTGGTTTACGATCAACAGTTACGTTTAGGAAAAGCCATTACTGCTGAACCTAAAGCTATTGACCTGTATAAATTTGTAGAGCTGCGAGATATGACAGATGCTTCAAGAAATTTGAATTATATAATAGGAACTCAGCACCAGGAAGGGAAGCTAATTTATACGTCTCAAGGAGCTCGGTTGCATGCTAGGCAAGCAATTTTGAATGCGAATGGCGATATTCCGGTACCTAAGGAAGGTTACTTAACTATTAGAAACCAGCGATTCAATAATAATAATCCAACCATGGATACTACGTATCAAAACAATCGTATTCTTTCGTCTGGCAAACAAGAAGATAATCCCAACTTTACTGATGTAATTTTCTCGACGGCACATCAAAAAGATGGCCAGGACGCATCATTATTTGAAGTGATGGTACCAGCTTATTACCAATATGAAGGTTATCACTTAACGACTCAGCAGCAGGATCCAAATGGCGCAAGTCATCAGACAAATACAACAATAACACCAGGTATACCAGAGATCAGTCGCGACAGCTTTTATACCGATCAGGAGCAGTGGTTGACCATCTATGTACGATCTACTAAAAGAGATGGAAAGACCCCAGAACTTTATAGTTGGGATTATGAACGAAATAAATTTGACAAAGTTCATACCATTATTCCACAGTAAAAATGATTAGAACCAAATAAAGAATCGGAAGTGTCTATTATATAGGGCTCTAAATTAAATAGTGTTGTTTCAATAAAATCACTTTAAGATGATTTAAACAATGTCGCAGAGGTTCTGTTGGATCAGCACTCTCTTACAAAGATAGCGTAATATTAGTAAAATATTTGTCTAGTAAAATTGATACCTTACAAAGGTAAGTGTACGATACTGAGGCATATTTAAAAATTGGATCAATGTCTATTAAGAGCTCGGTGAAGAATTATTTTTTCGAAAGCGAAAAAAAAAGTTATTCTGTTAAATTCAAGATGGGTGCGATTGAATTATATCAGATAAGTGAGCTGTCCTATCGTTAATTGCCAATGGACTAGGCTCTCAAAGACGAAAGAATAAATCGTATGAATCATCGACAGTCTCTGAGAATCGTTCAAATTAGTTGAGCTTCTTGAAACTTTAAAATTTCCTAAATCAAACTTTATGTATTAGCAAAAACGGTTCGATCGAGAGAAGCCAGATCAGTAAATCGAAGATGAAATGCTCAAAATAAGAAAAAAGCACAAGGATTATGGCTGCTTACGTATGACAAATAATTGTGAAATTGAGAATTTCAAATAAACAAGAAGAAGGTTTAACGTTTGATTCGAAAGCTAGGAATTGAAGTCTGATCTTTCATGAGAAAGCCTATCTTTTTGGGGTCTCTACCGGACTACAAAATTTGGATTTACAAGAAGACGGGTTAAAAAAATTTAGTTGTGAGAAATTTTTTTTAATTAAGAGTAAAATGAGATTAAAGAATAGAAAGGATGAGTTATTATGTCTATCCAAGATAAATTAGATCAAGTCAAGAAAAAAGCAGAGGAATTGAAGAACGAAGGTAAAGAATTAGGTGAAGCTTATTCAGAAGAAGGTAAAAAAGTTGGAAAAGAGTATGCAGAAAAAGGTAAATCAATTGCTAAGGATTTCAAAGAGATGGGAAAAGATGTGAAGAGAAGATTCAAATAACTATTAATAAATTATCTGAGCTAGGCTTTAAAGTCTAATCTCTAAATGGTCAAGAAAAGTAGAGGATGTGACATAAGTCTTTAAAAAAATGCCAGTGAAATGACGGAAAAACCGTTCATTTCAGGCTCTAAGTCAATAGTGTTGTTTTAACCAAATCACCTTAAGGGAACGCTTCGGCGTTTCCTTTTTTTCGCATGATTTAAATGATGTCGCAGAGATTCTGTGTAAGCGTCCTATAGTAGAGCGGCGGCTAGAAGACGATACCCCTTGTTGTTAGAATTGGTGTATAAACAACGAGGAGGTTTTTTCCATGGAGAAAAATGATATCGTACCCATTCAATTAATTGATTCCAAAAAATCGACCACTTCCGCCTCTCCAGCCAACCCCAAAGTCGCCGCTCGAATCAAAATAGGACAAGCTGATGCTTATATTTACAATGGAACGGACAAATATATTCTAGCTACGATCTTGAAGGAGCTGAGTTTCCATGCTTCTCGACTTCAATCAAATTCCTAATATTTTTATCGTATGTGGGAAGACGGATTTGCGTAAAGGAATTGATTGTCTGGCTGCGTTTGTCACAGAAACCTATCAATTAGATGTCTTTGATCAGGCACTCTTTCTCTTTTGTGGGACAAGATCGGATCGCTTTAAGGCAATTTATTGGGAAGGAAACGGCTTCCTTTTGCTTTACAAAAGATTTGAAAATGGACCAATGACCAATCAGAAGTGAAAAAAATAAATGTTCAGCAGTTAAAACGATTGCTTTCAGGGTTCGCCATTGAAGAAAAAAAGACGATTCACAGAAGCACCCCAGGTGCATATTTTTAACAGTAAAAACGCTGATTTCATGCGGTTTTTACTGTTTTTTCTTTGTCAAAAATGGTATAATAATAACAAGGAACATAAAGGGGAAGAGGTGAAATCTCTTGGCTAAAAAGGTAAATAAGTCACTAGAATATAACAAGTTATTAGAAAAGAAAAACAAAGAAATAAAAGAGTTATCTGATCAATTAGTTATGGCTCTTGATCAAATTCAATACTTGCAGGAACAGTTATTTAGTATCCAGCGACAGATGTATGGACGAAAGAAAGAAGATATCCCCTCTGTCGATGGTCAAACCGACTTGTTCGATAATAAACACGAGTCTTTTAATGAACCAGAGCACACTGGACAAGAAAGCCAGGAAATAGTGAAAGTCAAAGGATTTCGACGAGCAAAGCCGAAAGGTAAAAAGGCAGTCTCTTTAGCACATTTGCCAGCTAATCATAAACACTATCGATTAGAAGGAGAAGCCTGTCTTTGTGAGACATGCGGCACTCACATGGCCGAAGTTGGTTCGACTATTGTTCGTGAGGAACCCTTCTTTATTCCTGCCCACATTGAAACAACACGCTTATAAATGTTGTAGTTGCGAAAAACTTAGTGGAACAACGACTATCGTAAAAGCACCTATCCCCAAACCATTAATTAACAACAGCTTCGGTACTCCAACCTTGGTCACTCAAACAATGATAGAGAAGTATATCAAAAGGTTCCCGCTTATCGCCAAGAAAAAGAATGGAAAGTCTTAGATTTTCCATTGAACCGCCAAAAGATAACTAACTGGCATCTTTTAGCAGTAGAATATGTGCTATTTCAGCTTTATGAAATCCTATTGGCATTACGTCGCGGCTTGAGTACCTATGAGAGTAAATTGACCATTGAAGCTGTTGCAAATGATCTAAACTTACCTTATACATCTATGGATACATTATTAAAAATTCAATCGAAGAATTAAGAGGCTCGTATAAAATATTTTGAGACGTAAAAGATGTTTAACCATTAGAAGGAAGTTAAATGCTTAATATCGCTTTTCGAAGACTTTTAGTAATAAATTGACCTCATTTTGCCTGAATCAACTAAGCTTCTTACTTGATTGATTTTTCTATTTTTATGCCATGCAGTATCTAGCTTGTTTTGAAGACAATCAAAAATACCATCATTTGTATACTGTGATTTGTTCCAATCATTATGACTGTTGTTTCAAATTCACAAGACTATTTAGATGTTTTAACGTTGAATCAAATAAAAATCTGTTAACTAGCCGTAATACTGTAAAATGATAAGATGTTTAAGAAATTTAATAGAAACAAACAGCATTCATTGAGTCCTGCTGTTTGTTTTATTTAGAGTTTCAACTGTGATCCAAGGGAGTCTATTCGTTTAAAAATTGTAAACCTGTAAAGACCTATCCATCTTTCTAAAAAAGATATATTATTTTTAGAAAGATTGTTTTTTTACTGAAATCATAATCTATAGTTCATCCTTATCGGCCATTTATTCACGCAGATCATCGTACATTCTCTCTAATCATGATCGTATATCGAATTAATTGTCTTTTTGTTTCAACTGATATATCATAAGAATTAAGGAGGTTATTCTATGGAACTATTCGTAAATCTGTGCGGTTTTCTGGGGGTATGGCTTCTTTTTACTTTTCCTTTCTATCAAGCACGTTTAGAATTAGCTACACCAACTATAGAACTAAATCAGATTGTGGAAACCAAAATGAAGGTGGAAAAAATATCTCCCTTTTATTGGATAATTCCCCCATACAAAATTTATAAGGAAAAACAGCAAGCTATTTTTATTTTAAAGAATCTGCAATTAGAAAAAAACAAATTGTATCAGATCATGAATTTTTTCGATAAAGCTACAGCTTGGTTCTTTGTTTCATTGGCAGGTTTACTCAATGGTATTTATATAACTCATGAGATATTTGAAAAATATGAAATACATAATCCATATTATTTTCTTATTCTTATCGTTGTTATGGTTGCCACAGGTATTCTACAAGTTAATTACCGAATGAGTAAAAAGAGAATCGATAGAAAACTAAGTTTGATAAACTAGTGTCTTATTTGGAAACCTTTAAAAAGGTTTCCTTTTTTGGATGAATTAAACCACAAAAATGAATCATTCTATACAAGCTCTCTTTACTCTTGGTCATTAGTTGACTATCTGATTAAAATTACAGGTGAATTTATTTCAGAACCCCCCCTTCATAGTTGGACTTTTCTTATGATTGCTTGAGCTGTTAAAATAAAAAAGTATTGGTCAAGCCATTTCAAATTTTGGACTCCTACGTCCGAACGAAAGACTGCTTACAAGCTTTTCATTACAGCGTTCATTTTATGTAGATTGAATTGTCGTCAGTACGTTCGTGTCACCACTAGCAGATTGAATAAACAATGAGTGTTGCTGGTTTCCATTACACTAAATATTCAAAGACCTGATCTTATTGAACGTAGTAAATATTAATATTTCCAATGATAAAAGTGTTGTCACTGTTTTACATCCCTTAGGAGAAATTTTCTATAGCCCTTTCGAAGTAATTCATACACGAAGCGGTATCAAACATTTGATCCTTAAACTTTCCAAAGTCGAATAAGACTTAAAAGCTGTGAAGACAAAACTCATAAAGGTTTTTAGCAATAATTCTTTGAGATAGGTGTTTTTTTAGGTCCGCAGCTAATAGCATAAATTGGCGACGTACGCCGTTTCTCTCATAAAAAAGCGATTACTTGCCCTCGCAGGCATTAATCCTGGTGTGAATCAGCCAAGAGCCTATAATCAAACACTAAAAGATGTCCTCTTTTAGTTTGATTTGTTTTGAACCGTCCACATCTGATACCATTTAGTCGCAACGAGTGTAAAAAAAGCCAACCCTACTCGCAATAGGGTTGGCTTTTGTGTTGCAATGCAGTTCATATACTGTCGTTTCGCAGATTTATTATAGCATGATTTATAAAGAAATACCAGTTGGCAACTTTCATATCAGTAAGAGGTAGCAATCCCTATTTGCTAATAACCTTTTTGCAAAATATTTCTTTTGCGATATTATTATTCCCATTATTCGTCTGGTGATAAGCATCCCCGGCAGCTGCAGCTTTGCTGATCTCGATCAATCGTATAACTGCAGATACAACGGCTTCAGCATCTGCCTTCTCCTCTTGTTCAGTTTTGTTTAAGAGCAGGGGAAGACTAGGGGATAAGAGTATTATTTCCTCGCCGCTTATCAATTTGGCAATAGGTACGGATCTTAATTTTGATGGGACCTCTGAAGTTGGCCGCTTTGCGATAAAAACCGAAGAAATTGCAGTTATGTCTATAGGTTCCACCACTTTAGTAAATCCATCTTTCAAACCATTTCTCAAGTATAGACGCTGGAGCGTTGATACTAATTCAGCTTTTTCTGCTTTAAAGTTCATCCTAATCACTCCCGGATACCATTATTAAAGAGACAAATTAGTTTTTTCATAAGTGTAAATACTGTTGCCTTTAATGACCACTCTGGACTTAATAGGCTTTTCCTGCAGCTGTTCAAACTCTATCTGCATACAGCTGCTGTTTAATTCTTTTGCTATTTCTTTTGCTATTTCTTTAGCTATCATTTCTCGCGCAGTTTTTTCGGAGTCTACGCGTCTATCAAAGTCAACTATCCAATTTTTCTCATGTCTAACTAACCAGGTACCAGCATTGGCTTGATTTTCAGTCTGACCAGTTAAATATTCCATACCTTCTCTGGTAATAACATAAGTACTCCTAGATCCATTTCCAATGCAGTCCACGCTGCCGTCCAAAAACTTTTCTGGATACTTAGCAAGCGGAGCAAAAACAGAATGTGTTTCCTTGTGGTGTGGCTATTCTATTGGATATTTCGACCAGCTGGGAAAGACAAGCTTTCATCAGCAGCTTAAAATTCCTCAAACAAACAGCAGCAAGGAAATTGCTGAAGCGTTGCTGATCCTCCTAGATAAGAATTATAAAAGGCAGGATATTCGAACAATTGGCGTAAACTGTTCAAAGCTCACTTATACGTAGCGTTTCAAATGAATCTATTTGAAGAGCCTGAGAAGCAACTAGACAACAGAAAAATCGATTTTGTTGTCGATAATATTCGTAAAAAGTACGGATTTAAAGCAATCGTACATGCAACTAGCCTAATGCCTGGAGCAAGAGCAATTGATCGTTCTAGTTTAGTCGGCGGCCATGCTGGAGGAATGTCTGGGATTGAGGCTGATCCTCACAATGCGACGAACTAAAAAGGAATTCAGAGATTACAATGTTTATCGTGATCGACCCTTTGGCTTAAAATGGGCTACAGCTTACGCCATGGATGACCTAATGAAACAGGTGAGGGCTACTGAAGAATACGCGCTTAAAAGTAACGCTGCGCTTCCCAGAATGAGTAGAGAAGATATAGATATCGTTCTTTCCGATTCATTCCTTCAGACTAAAGAGATCCTTGTTCAATTAAATTTACGCGACGAATACGGCCGCCTGCAAGATAGTCTTGTCGGTTTTTTCCTAGGTGAAGCGTATGAGGACTACTTTGTTTTTAATGATAGTAAGATCGATTGGGAAGACGTCCGTCACGCTAAATTCACTGAAGCTAAAAAGTGGTCAGACATTGATATTTTTGAAGACGCGCGTGCTCGTGCAGCGCCAAAAAAGGAATCTGATGAAACAGAAATTAGCGCGATTAAGGACGAATTCTATCAACCTTTTCCGGAGGAACTAGAAAATGACGATAATCAAGGAATTTGAGCTAGGCTACATTGATAAACAAATTTTTTACTATCATTTAGCCGGCAGCGGCCAGCAGCTGATCAATGAAGAAGGTTTGACCCGTTTCATTTTCTACATTGAAGCAGCCGGTGATTATCACAAGAATGAATACTACATCATTCCATTTATTAGCGACAATTCGGCCGACTGCATCTGCTGCTAGTTTTTCAAGTACGATCAGAAACAAAGTTCGAGCCATTTCCCAACAAGTAGAGGTAAAATGGCCTTAGAATTGACCTGTAAGACACTAAGTTTCCACTGGAGGCGAAAAAAATGTGTGGACGATACTTTTACGACCTAGACTCTGAAGAACTTCAAGAGCTTTGCCGGAAGATCCAAGAACGCCATAAACAAGAAAAAGAACTTGCTGAAAGAATTGCTTCAGGTGAAGTTTATCCATCCAATTATGTTGTTACACTAGCCAGCACACCTAGAGAACAAATTTTACCAGGCTTAACACGCTGGGGATTTGACGGATTCAAAAAAGGCCAGCTAATTATTAATGCCAGGTCTGAAACAGTTGAAGAGAAGAAAACCTTCAAGAAACCTTTTCAGGAGAACCGCTGTATTTTTCCAATGAGCGGCTTCAATGAATGGGATCAAGAGAAGAGAAAGTTTTATTTTTCAACTGATCAAACCATTTTTGTAGCTGGTTTTTACCGCCTGCATAATTCTTCTGAAGGCCGCAGAGCTGAATCTATTATACTGACAACAAGGCCTAATGGGTCTGTTCGAAATATCCATGACAGAATGCCGCTAATCGTTAATCGAAAAGATATTGATAAATGGATATTAGATATTGATTTTGCACGCCACCTAATCAATACAGACATGCCAGAGCTACTTTCTGAACAAGTCTCATAGAGTATCCGCTGCACCTACTTATTGTTTGGACAGAATCTATTCTAAATTTCGTTTGATCTTGATATTTATGTTACTTAACACCTTGATATGCACAAACGTCTTAACTGTGAAAATAAAAAATAGTAGCGCTATCCATTTGCTGCTGCAGGTAAGGGAAATCGACTTATCAGCAAAAGTGAAGTACAGAAATGAATAGAGAGATCCAATACCAAAAGACTTGATTCCTTGATTTATTGTAAGTTCCCTTTTACGAAGATAGTAATTCTCAAAGGCTGCTGCTTGTCTTCTAGTAATAGTCCTGGTTACTTTTTTCATGCTATCCCAGCTTTCATTTTAGTCTTTGAAGAGTTGCTTTATAATATAAAGTACGCAAACTGAACCAAATTATTTTTAAATACTAAGTATTTTCCCGATCGTTTTTGTTGAAACCTGGCGGATCATGAAAAAACTGAAACAGCATCATACAATTAAATGTATGCTGCTTTAACTATTATTGATCTATTTATCGCTAATTGATTTTTGTGAAACTTCTTTTTAACTTACTCACTTCGTTTTCTTCACTTCTCAAATGTTGTCTAACGATTTTTTTTACTTCACTAAAACGAGCAATCCTATTATCATCAGGATCGAAGCAATGTGTTAATGTTTCATCTTCATCATAGAAAACCGATCCTTCAAAGACTATTTTTTCTTTATCAATGATCACTCTTTGAACTTTTTCATAAGTATCTTTGATATCCTCCTTAATGTAAATCAAAAATTCAAAATACATTTTTAGTATATAGAGTGTCATTTCAGCTATGGTAATAGTATATGAAATAAGAGGATTTCCTCCCGTTTCACTCAAAATATTCGTCCGTATATCTAGCATTTCCTTTCTCACAGCCTTATTCATTTTTTTAGTATGCTTTTTGAAAACTATGTCATCTAAATTGAAACATGCTCTTTTCGCTGTCACTTCAACTGGTAGGTGACCATGCTGAGAATAATTTCTTAGGTAACGTAACCACCTATATGGCAAATGATTATCATATATTTTTCCTGAAACTTTTTTTCTGAAATCTTCATGCGTTTCTTCCCCCATACAAGCCTTTACGTACACTTCTACTGACTCCATCAAAGCATTTCCCGAAGACAGAAAATTGATAGTATAGGTATTAATCTGCATCTGAAGATCCTTGTCTGGAAGTTCGATATTTTTATTAAACGTAATTGTATCATCAGTTTGCAATATGAAATTTTCGAGCAATAGATTTTGATTATTTTTAAAAATGTTATACAGGCTGAATAACTCTTCAAAATGTCGAACTTGTTCAACATAGTATCTAAATAACTCACGTTCTTCATCTGTTATATTAGCAAATTCTATCTTCCTATTCGAATCACCATTTAAATAGTAATATTTATCTTTTCTCATAATTACCTCCTATACGAAAATTCATTACATTCGTGTCAACAAACTAATTTACCCATCTTTCCGAAAAATATACATTTTTTAGAAAGTTGCTTATCCTTACCGAAAAATCTGAATGCAAAAAGAATGCTTAATGTTTTACTAGCGTCAATTAATTTTACTAGTACTACTATCTGCATCAATAAATTGTTCATTCAACCTTCTTAATAGCAAATCGTAGGCGATAGCATCGAGCGAAAGCTCAGAATCGACTTCGTAGTCATGTTGATCAATCAGTAATTGCGTTAATTCAAAATAGAAAAAATTTCCTATGGAATTGCACCAGATTTTGTTTCTTGGTTTGCTGACTTGCTTTGCAAAGAATTCTTTATCAACAAAGATCAAAAAATCATTTAGTCTATGTTTAGAAATCCTTCTTGAACAAAGTTCTCTAAACTCATTACGATAGATTGGAAAATTCGACTCATACATTCCCATAACCGCCATTTTTTTGTAGCGTTCAGATACTTCTTGTAAAGCAGCATCGTAACCTGCTTTATAACCTTTCTGAAAATCGCTATTACCGGGTTTTTGATCATTGCGTAGTTTTTCTTTAATAAATACTTCTAAACTTGTAGCATCAATCTCATACCCTTGTTTCTTTGATTTAAGGACTGCTTTAATTTTGTTTTGCCTAATCCAACGGCGCAGCATTTGCTTGCTATTAGTGACATTATTTTTTTCCAGTAACTTCATAGCGTCGTTAATATTCAAACGATTCACCTCACTTTATGTTACTAGTAAAATTAACCATCATCAGCATATCATACTCTGATTAATATTACTAGTAACATTTGAGTTGATCCTCTTATAGGTGAGTGACATGAATTGATTTTAGATAGCGTGTATGCTATCATGAGAGTATGGAAAAGCCAGAGTTTCGTGCCATACAGAGAAAAGACGGTACTAGTGAATTTGTTGAATTTCTTGAATCGCTGCCAGTAAAAGATTCCGCTAAATTGTTGGCAACAATTGAAAATGTTCAAGACGTAGGTCTGCTTGTTGCTCAAAGATTGGAGTGGGTAAAAAAACTAGACTCCAACTTATATGAGCTACGCTCTAAAGTTGGAAATAACATACAACGAGCTATCTATTTCCAGAAGGTAGGGAATAAATATCTGATCACTCATGGATTCACTAAAAAAACACAAAAGACACCTAGACGTGAAATTGAACACGCTAAACGTATCAGAGAACAGTACATGAAAGGGGAAGTAGAATGACAATCAGCATCAATGAATTAATTGCACGAAAGAAGGCAAGCAGTCCTCAGTTTGCCGCAGAGTTTGAAAAAGAAAAACAGCGACTCAATGTCGCTGTTGCTGTCGCTCAACTAAGAGACGAATTAGGCATGACACAACGGGAACTAGCCGAGAAAGTAGGGAAGCCGCAAAGTACGATAGCACGAATCGAGAATGGTACAATGAATGTCAGTTTTAACATCCTCTACGAGATTGCAACAAGTGTCGGCAAGGAAGTAAAAATCGAATTTAAATAGGTAGCAGCTCCCAACAGAATGTACTGTTGGGAGCTTGTTTGTCTATAGAGTATAGTTTATAGTATTTTATTACTCACTTATTTCATTTGCGATTTTTATATCCAGTAAATGTGCAAAAATACGTTCGTGTTTTACCACAAGATCCGGTGATCCTGGTTAGACGTTCGTTCGGATTTAGCGTGTACATTTCCGATTGCAGGAGCGTCTGCAGCTGCTGCTAGTTTTCTGGTCTTCACCAGAAACAAAGTTCAGGCCATTGACAAGCAAAAAGAGATAAAATGATCTTAGAATCGATCTCTACAACACTAAATTTCCAAATGTCCTATCTATAAATACTTATTGACCAACTCTTTTAAGAGTTGACCAGCTTCTTCTTCAGTAATTCCCTCATAAGAACCACCGCGATAAAAACTCACATAACGGGTGATTGCCTGCATAGGTGTGAATATTCCTAATTCTACTGTCCGCTCAATTTCGTCTAAAATGTCTTGCTGTTCTTTCGTCATGTCAAACTCCTTTTCTTTTTATTTACTCGCCAACACGGCAAAGAAGACAATAAAAAAGTAGTTAAAGCCCTTCTAAGCTACTATCGGACTATATTATTTCCCAAAGTATCCTAACATAAACTGGTAATACTTTTTAAAAATCCTTTTTTCATTTGAAAACTTATCCTGTAAAAATACCGCATCTATACCGGATATTAAGCTCCCAATCCTGAGCGTCAACTCATTTTCATAGGAATAATAGAAAAAAAGTTCAAAATGATGATTCCTCACTAAGACCAGTTTTTCTCCTGGCAACAACGTTTCAACTTTAGTATTAAGTTCATACAGATTTTTGGAGTCATCAATCTTACTGTTTGGAAACAACTCATCTGGAACAGAGGTCGAATACTCTGCAGCCATCAATTCTTCTAAAAAGGCACATCTCCAAGCTTCTAAAGGATTGTAAGTTGACTGTGCCCTTGACTTTGCCCTACTAAAACTAATTATTTCTGCCATTGTATTTTCCTCCAATCAGATATCGTTGGGAGTTACATAACTCCAAAGTCGTATGCACCATCGTTTAATGCACAGGTACATCATATAGATCAGACTAAACAAAACAATCCATCCAATAAACAGCTTTAGCATAAAAATTATCAACGGAACAACAATAAAAGCTGAAATCACTATATGTGGAAATCCCCATAGACCAGCTAAAAAGATACCTAAAAAAATAACGACTAACGTTATAACGACCGGTATTTGAATGTTTTCAGGTAGTGACTGAATCTTACCAACTCCCCAGCCACAAAAAGTAGAAATACCCTGCAACAACACCTTAATCAATTGAGCAAATCCCCAGCCTACAGTATCTACTACCAGACTTGCACCACTAAATATCAATGTGATTAGTTTCATTTTTATTCACTCCTTTGAAATTCGTCCAATACTTCTCTAAACATTTTTTCTAATTCCAATTTATCTTCAGAGCTATATTCTGGTGAATCAATTAATTGATCCACTCGATTAAATATATATCGCTGAAAATCAAGCAATTCAGGAAAAGTTGCATGTTTTGTCAAATAACCTTTCGTTGTTCGTCGGTAAGTCGCAAGTCTCTCACTCTCTTTATTTCTTTTACGATATTCTCGGTTTGCTTTACGCTTTGCTTCACTTGTTTTGTAGTCCATGAGACACCTCAGCTTTTTTTATTGAAACTTGATCTTTACCCTCATCAACACTGCAGAGCGGAATAGCAAGTATCTTTCTTATTTTATTAGGTTAGAAATTATCCTCATCTAAAATATACCACGTATACGTGGTATGCGCAAGATATAGATAGTTCAATTATCTTTCTTGTTCCATTCCTGTATTCCCTCTATTTTTTAGACTTATTGATTCAGAAATTTCAACTTCAACTATTGGTTGCTCCTGAGCTGATAGATCTTGTTCACCCATTTCTAAAGAAAGATTGATTGCTGTTTGTTTTTCCAGCAGCTGGTTTAATTCTTTGTCTTGCTCAAAAGGTTTATTAACTTGCTGTTGGGCTTGATCCATTTTTTTTACCAGTTCCTCTATTTCATTTTTTAAGTCATTAATCTTTTCTGGAAGTGCACGTAAAACGTTGGTCATTCGAGTTAAAGAACCTTTCCCGTTTTTTTCTACTGCAACTGTATAACTTCGTTCTCGCTCTAACGAAACAATCGTTTGCCCAAAACGAGAAGGGACAATCTTAAGTTCAAAACCATACATAGAACCGACTATCTTCCCTTCCATTTCTGGTCCCGTTTCTATAATCGAATTAAACACCTCTAACGCTTCTGATCGATCATTATAGACCTGGTCTAAGAGTTTCATAGAGAATTCTCCATTGAGTTGCTTCGCTGCCCACTCGTTGTCTTGAGTCGTTTTTTCCAAGTTTATTTGAGCATCTTCCAGCTGTTTTGGATAAACGTTTTCTAAATTGTGAGTTAATGTTAAGTGACTGGATTGCCAGCTACTTTTTAGTAGCTGCAAATTCATAACATCTCGATCCACGGCCATCTTTTCTATAAGCATTGGATTATTCGTGGCCAAGGCTTTGGCTTCAGCCGCATCTAATGTTGATTGATCAATATCATCTGCACTTCTGGCAATGCTTTTTCCAGTCATGATCTGATTGATAAATTTCAATTTATTTTCCTGGGTCTGCCACAAATAAGCATCAAACGAATCCCTAGCAACATAACGATAAATATGAACTTCTGGATTTTCATTTCCTTGCCGCACACCACGGCCATCACGTTGGGTCAGATCACTTGGGCGCCAAGGAACATCTAAATGGTGCACAGCAATTAATTTATCCTGGATATTTGTACCTGTTCCTAATTTTTCGGTACTTCCAAAAATAATTCGAACCTCACCATTCCTAACTTTTTCAAATAATTCGTCCCGCTGCCGATCATTTTTAGCCGAATGAATAAAGGCAATTTCTTTTTCTGGTATTCCTTTTTCGATTAAAACTCGTTTCATTTCATCGTAAACATTGAATTTATTAGGGTTAGGCGTACCAGAGTCCGAAAAGATGATTTGAGTTGATTTCTTTTCAGATGTACCTCGCCAGATCTCATGTACATTTTCTGCACATTTGAATAGTTTTCCATCCGTGTGTATCGGAGCATCTGGCTCTAACAAACGAGGATCTATGGCCATTAATTTGGCTTCATTAGTGATTTTTAACATGTTATCTTCTCGCGGATTTACTTGACCCAAACGTACCGCATCTGCTCGTTCGGCCAGTTCAGTCATTTTCTTTTCTTGAAAAGTAGAAGGTTCAGAAATCACTAATTGCGGTTTTCCAGTTGCAATCTTAGGCACTGGTAAATTGAGCATATCACTTGTTTGAATATCTGCAGTTAAATGGAATGAACTCATTAATTCCGGTAGATTATGGAATTTTGCAAAGCGGCTCTTCATACGGAATCCACTGCCTTCAGGATTGATCTCTGGTGCTGTGACAACTTCCCCAAAAGTAGAAGCCCAACGATCAAATGTATGAAGATTCATGCGAGATAATTCCTCTGGTTGAAGGTAACGCTGCATGGTATACAATTCACTCATTGAGTTAGAAATCGGCGTACCTGTCGCAAAAACGACCCCTCTATTTTGAAACTTTTCTAACATATATTGGCACTTCATGAACATATCTGTCGCACGTAGACTGTTCGAGGTATTTACACCAGCAACGTTCGACATTTTCGTATAGGAGTATAAATTCTTATAATTATGAGCTTCATCGACAAATAAAAAATCGACACCCAACTCTTCAAAAGTTAGTAATCGATCTTTGTACTCCTCATTTTGCAGATTCTTTAGCCGTTCTTTCAACCGTTTTTCAAAACTAACCATCTGTTTCAAACTCCAGGTCTGGCCATTTTCACTCTTTTCTAGTCTGATACCTTCCTCAAGCTCACTCAGTTCTCGCTTAATCAATGCAGTTCTTCTCTCCTTACTCAAGGGAACTTTTTCAAACTGGCTATGTCCAATGATAATTGCGTCATAATCACCAGTGGCAATTCTTGAAACAAACTTTTGTCGATTCTTTTTCTCAAAATCTTTTTTTCCAGTAATTAGAACTTTTTTTGATGGATAAAATCGAAGTAGTTCCTGTCCGAATTGTTCCGTCAAATGATTTGGCACGACATACATTGGTTTTTTGATTAATCCTTGGTCTTTCATCATCATACCAGCACTGATCATACTAGCCGTTTTACCCGCACCTACTTCGTGAGCCATTAATGCTCGTCCGTTTTCGACAATTCTAGCAACTACATTTTTTTGGTGGGGTCTTAACTCAAATTGTTCATTCATACCCTCAAAAGAAAGATAACTACCATCATATTGTCTTGGACGGATTCTGTTGAATCTATCATTGTAGATACGCAAGAGTTCTTCCGCACGGTGGGAATCCTGGAATAACCACCCTTTAAAGGCATGATGAATGTGCTCTTGTTTTGACCGAGCTAACATTGTCTCTTTCATATTTAGAACATCTTTAGTTACTCGTTCACCATCTAGCCAAACTTCTTCCTTATCAAAAATCTGAACAGTTTTCAGATTCAATGATTTCTCCAGAATCTGATAAGCATTAATTCTACTTGTTCCATATTCATTGTTTACCAACACTGAATTATCTGACTTTTTACCGTTGATGTGGTATGTATCCGTATACTGGTTGTATTCTACCTTGATTATTTTACGTGAAAACTTGAATGGTGCTGTATCGAATACGTCCTTCATAAAAGCGTGATACGTATCCACTGGAATCCAGCTGGCTCCAATATCATATTCAATTTCGCTAATCGTTAAATCTTTGGGTATGACCTCTTGCAACGCTGCAATATTTTTTTCAAAGCGACCATCTGAACCAACTAACATTTTTGCTAAGCTCAATTTGTGCTTAACGTCTCCGGATAAATATTCTTCTTTAGGAACATACGCATTTTCTGCTTGCTTATCCGCTTGTAAATATCTTTCAGCATCAATAAAAATATGGCCATCCAGTTGTTCTAATAAAATGGCTTCCTCGACTGGATAAATCGACAACATATAGCCAATATCAACCCTGCCAAGTTTTGACAAGCTATGATTCAATGCTTCAATCGCACTATTTACTTTAGTTACAGGTTCGATTTGTCGAATGGTTGCCTTTCTAAAAACGTCTCCTTTAGTATATGAACCATTCTTTTGTGGGATCTCAATCGAAGAAAGCAGCGCGTAGCGGTCATCCTCATAAAATAAACGACTATTTACCTGTGAATTGATTGGACCATATTTTTTTAAAAATTCATCATAAGCTCGATTCAATTCACTGAGTGTATCTGAAAAGACTGCCTGGTTAAAATCGTACTGCTGTTGATAGGAAATGACTTCAGACAAGCGATCACGTATTTCGATCATACCCAGCATACGTTTTTTCCTAGTTTCTCCTAGACTTATTTTTTCAATATCACCATTCCCATGATAGTAAATCTCCCCTTCTTTTTCAAAGTAGCTGTATAAGGGTAATTGTTCTTGGTCAAAACTTGGTGTCTCTTCATCGATCAATGGCAATACTTCGGGTACCTTGTAACTTAATTCTACTGGTGGAATGTACTCACCTTTTACAAGCCGCAAGCGATCTCGTAACTGTTCACTTAAATTGCTGTTCTCCTGCGGAACAACAGTATACGTTCCCCCACGAAAATTCTTGTATTTAAACTCACCTAAAATAGAAGACCATCTTTCAGAATAAAATTTATTTACTGTAATTGGTGGGTAAAGTGATCCATCCTCAAAACGCTGGTGGTTCTCAATATCTACCGTAGTTTCCCAAGAACGTTCTCCGTAGTCTCTCTTTAATTCTGCTGCTTCTTTTCTAAAGAACAGAATATCTGTAGTAACTTCTGTCCCCGCAATCGCTTTGAATGCTGTTTCTGGTAATCTCACAGCACCTAATAATTCAGCTTGTGTTGCTAGCTCTTTTCGGAAGTAAGAATCCTTTTTATCTAGGGTACCAGAAGAAGTAATTACGGCAACAATCCCACCCTCATGAACAAGATCCAACGAATGTTTAATAAAGTAATCATGAACATAGTAGCTGTCTAAGGTCTTTTTATCCTTGATTCTAAAATCCGAAAATGGAACATTGGCAACCACTAAATCAAAACTACCATCAATAAATTGTGTTTCTTCAAAGCCTTTTTCTTGGATATGGACCGACTGCTGCAACTGCTTAGAAATTGCTGCAGATAAACGATCCAGCTCTACACCATATAGCTGGGAGTTTTGTTTCATTTTAGCAGGCATAGCTGAAAAGAAGTTTCCTGTTCCCATTGCCGGATCAAGAATCCGGCCATTTTTAAAACCAAGCCGCTCCACTGTCTCATAAATTTGTTCGATAATCATTGGATCCGTATAATAAGCCGTTAAAACACTTTCTCGTGCACTTTCGTATTCTTCAGCGGTCACCAACTCTTTTAGTTCTCTTCGCTCTTTTGCATAGTTATCATTATCCATATTAAAGATTTCGGATAAACCACCCCAGCCAACGTACCTAGCTAAGATTGCTTGCTCGTCGGCAGTAGCTAAACGATTCTCTTTTTCTAATTGTTTCAATAGTCGCAAAGCTGCTAGATTATCTGCTAGACGTTGTTTCGGCTTTTTACTATAAAGAAAATCATCAGTTTGGTTGAATGAAAAATCTAGTAGTTCCTGTGCTGCTTGTTGCTTATCAGAATCTTTAGTTTTAACGGTATCTTGTTGTGCTTCAGTATATTGAAAATCAAATAAATCAATTTCTCCTTCGGCCGATTGTTCAACCTTACTTGTTCCAGCAGCTGCTTTAACAAATTGCCGATAGTACGTCTTTCCATTATCGTAGGTGATTTCAACAGGCTCAATTTCAAATTCACCTTTTTCATTGATCAAATACGCTTTATTATTCAAACGCTGAAAGCGGTAGGTTTCAGGTAATTCGGTCCATTCAGCTAAATCAGGAGACGTATCCGCAGAGACTTTCTGCAGATCATCCACTGAAACAATTTCCTTATAAGAAAATTGTTCGCCCTTTTTTAAAGCGGAAGAAGATCCTTCAGTGCCGTTTCGTGTGCTTGTTCCTTCAGCTGGTTGATTATTCGGGTTCGTTGTAATAGTTCTGTCGGTAATTGGTCCACTCTCTGTTGAAGTAGCTCGTGGAAGATCTTCTGTTCTTTCATCTTCAGCTGTTCTTCCTTGTTCTTCAGATAAATCATCAATTCTCCGCTCAGATACAACTCGTGATACAGAGCTGCTTGATTCTCCTTCAGATATTCCTGAATCATCATTTCTCGTTTGTTCAGTTCGTGGTTCCCGGCCATTAGCATTATTTTCGGATACAGTAGGCCGTTCTCTTCCTGGTAATCCAGTGCTACGATTGGTTTTGTTCGTCGTTTGTAGGCTTGATTTTGTTGGTTCATTTTCTCTTGATATTGATTGAGTTGATCTAAATTGTTTGGCATTGTCATTCTCCTTTGAAAGTAACTCTCTTTTGGCTTGATCTATCTGAGCTAGAAGCGAACGATTGGCTTCAATAATTTTAGGAACAGCAGCAATAAATAGTTCTGGATTTCTAACAAAAGGCTGTACAATATCAATGTAGTCTTTCCAGCGGGGAAACTGCCCAAGTTTGTATTTCAACATAAACTCACTAACTTCTTCATGATATTGAAATGAATCCTCAGTTAAATCACTTGTCGCTCGTTTATCCGAATACTCTGTAACAATTCCATCCCATAGACCATCTATAGAATCATTGGAGACTTGAAATGCGTGATCTGTGACGGCTTTGTATTGTGTTGCATTCATCAACCAAACCGGAAAAGGAAATTCTCTTCCGGTTGTTTGTGCAACATCAAATAAATTCACATGATAGAATAAGCCATTCTCTTTTTGGTGAAGAACTTTGATTGCTTTTGAGCCTCGTGTTACCGATCGGCCAATAGATTTCCATGTATCAAAATCTGCTAAAAACTTTGCATTCGGATTCTGGCCATATGCAAATAGAGCACTTTCTAAATCATATTTATACAGTTGACTACTGAACTCTAAAAACTGCAAAATCTCTTGTTCATTTTTAGTTACCTGTTTTAAAATCTGCTTATACATAGACGCTAAACTCTCGTGCAAATCATTGGTGACATTTTGTTGCTTTTTCCATCTGTCTAATAGTCCCATGCGCCTTTCCCCTCCTATCGACTTAGTATCCATGAGTCTTGTTTCTTCGCTTCCAATGTATGATCCGTCTGATATTTCACACGATCTTCCTTATCGACTGCCTGGAACCCATAGTTTTTAACTAAAAAAGCGGCCTCTTCAGGAGAGTCCGCTTCAAAAAATGGTTCATGAAATTGTGAGTCTTGAGAAACCGCAACATACTTATTTCGTTCCTCATCTTTGTGGATCTTCATTTGTTCCTTGCCATTTCGCTCATACACTGTTTCAAGTAATCGAGATTCTAGTCGCACAAAAACCCTATAGCGGAGAGAATCATTCCAATCCTTAATGAGAGCGTCTGTTGGCCGATAACCAAGATTGCGATAGTCCTCATAGTAACTACTTACTTTTTGGTGCAGACCGTGCAACTCAATAGGATCTATACCTTCATTGATCCGGAATAATTTTTGAAAATCATACTCTTCGGAAGCCATTTCAGTACTGCTTAATTGTTCTGCAACCTTCTTACTTTCCAAGAAAAGGTCAAAGTTATCACCAGAAAAATACTGATCTATATTCCAGGAGTTTGCTGTTTTCCCTTCAGCATCAAAATTCGTAAGTGCCTTGTGAGTGGCCGCAACCGCACGCCAGTCAACATTAAAAGCTTTGGCCGCCTCCTGATAAACGGGAATATTTTCTTTAGGAATATCCAGATCATGTGGAATCATTTTTTTGAAACGAATCTCTTGGCCAGTCTCATTAATCACATAAGAAAGTTTGGATAGATTGTCATAAAAACGGTGCCCTGCTCGATCATTGTCAACCCCAACATAGATCCCTTCATGAGGCAGAGAACCTTTAGAAAGATACATTTGATTGATAAATTTATAAATAGTCTGTTCTTTCAATCCTTCCATTTCCGCCAACATACAGTTTTCTAATTGCGGGTTCATTGACCAATAACTCAGGAGATCAACCGGTGACTCAAAAACATATAACTTATTTGGTGTGCCAATAGTTAAGTTAAAACCGAAGTTTGCCTCACTATTTTTAGCAATTCCCTTAAAACGTCCACGTTTGAATTTTTCAGGATTGTATTCAGATCCAATCACAGACGCACCGACAGCTTTCCCCGTATCCGACCATACGAAGATACATTGCTTGTATTTATCCTCTTGAATAAATCCTTTCTCATGCAATGCAGCAATCAAAATAGGAGAAAGCTTTCGTTGATTTACCAAGTAATCAGTTACATGAGAAAAATCAGTGTTGTGTTCAAAATAGTATTGGAACGGCTCTTTTGGTTTCGCAATAGTTTCAGTCTTTTTGAGGCGTTCATGTTTTTCTTGAGTCAAATAATTTAACGCTTCTAAATGGCTCATATCATAAAACCTTGAAACAAAATCTACTACATCACCATTGACTACTTTTCCATTTTCAATTTGCGAGTTCCAATAAAAATGATTTTTCCTTTTGTCGATCATTAAACTGTCGTGTTCAATTCCTTGTGCAAAATTCCTCATATCAATGTAATCCATACCTTGATCATCCATCACTGAAGTAATCGTAATTTTTTTCGCTTCAGCTAGTAGTTTTTGATACTCATTTTTTTCCATAATCTTCACCTCCAAAATAAAAAAGAAGCACTCTGAAATTTCAAAGCACCTCTTTTACGTCAATTAACGTTCAATTTGATAAGACTGTGTCATTGTAGAATTTGCTGCATTTACATCCATTTCAATTTCTACTACAGGGAATTTTTTATCATTTTCTTGCTGCATATTTTCGCTTGTTACCTGGTTAAGAATCTGTGAACTTACCTGAGATTCTATATGATTTTTGAATTCTGAAAAGCTTTCAGTGAATAATTCCCAATAGTTAGTATCGTTGACTCTATATTCAATATATCCACTGGCCAGTGCATCGTATTGAACAATACTTTTTCCATCAGGTGACTCTAAATGACCACTCATATCATAATATTCGTGCCATTCCCATCCTGTTGGTAAAGATTCCGCTTGAAGTATAGTTGCTATTTCATGGTCGTAAGCTTGATCATTACCATGTATCCTATCATTCACTAAACTCGGTTGATCTAACGGCTGTTTATCACTATTTAACTCTTCAAATTTCTCGAATTCTTTTAGATTAGCTTCCCTTTCAGAATAAACACGCTCTAAACTCTCTCTTACTTCACCTATTTTTTCATTAGAATAAAACGAAGCATTTGATAAAATTTCATACTTCTTTTCTAAATAGTCGACTCTAAGATTTATTCCTTCTAAATTAATACCAACTGAATCTCTATTGGAAGTCCATTTTTCAAATTCGGAACTGTCAGTTGAAACAAAGTTTGAGGAGTCTAAGATCATTTGATCCATTTGCTCGATCTTCCCACTATAAAAAAAACGAGTAACAGGATTTGAATTTGCTCGTTCATATTCTTGCCAAAACTTTTCATCAAGCATATATATTTCCCCTTCTTAAATTATTACCATCTATTGGTTTAATTCCTGTGAATTAGCTTTGTTCGTTTGTTCATTTACAGTTCCCATGTCAATTTGTACAACAGGTGCTTTTAGCTGATTATTTTTAATAACTAATTCAAGATTTTTCGAATTCACTTTAAAGACTTCTCCTTCGAAAGAAATTTCAAAATCATCTTGAACATTTCCTTCATAGATCCGTTCGTCTTCTCCAGACCAGTTATCTGTCCATTTCACAACATTTGAACCAACAATAAAATAATCCTGTTCGTGTTCCAAAGAAGATAAAACAAGCACTTTTTCATTCGCTTGGTGTTCTACGTCAAGTAGATCAAAAAAACGAGCGTCAGCGACAGTTAGCTCTGAATTCGGAATTTGAAATAATCCCTGCTCTTGTTTATTTACTGCAGCCACTAATTCCCCCATTGAATAGGTTGATTTGGGAATTGATTCTTTTACCATTTTTTCACCCTCTAAATTATTTTGAAAAAAAAAGCGTAAAATTTACGCTTCAAAGGTATTTAACGTTCTAAACCTTGGTCATACTGCTCTCTTTCTCGCATATTTTTTAAATAGACTTGTTGATTTTTTATACTTTGAAAGTCTTTTTTTAGTGCCTTTTTTACTTTAGATAAGTCAGGTTTTGCTGAATGACCGCCCCCACTTTTTGATTGCTTAGAAAGCAACTTATTCCAATCAACAGAACCGTCTTTAATCGGGATCGCATGTTCCGCCTTGTACTGATTGGACATTTCTTTGAGTAGGGAATTTCCCAAAAGAGAATACAGTTCCGCATTCTTATTGATTTTAAAATCATTGGCTCGTTGATACTCTTTTGTCCCTTCACCATATAAGTTCATATAGAAAGCAGAATTTTCATCCAACAATCTCTGCAGCTCGGTGAACTCGCTTTTTTCATAGGTATTAAGATAGGTAGTAATGAAACGATCAATATCTGGACGTATGGAATTGATGGCATTCATGTTGTACTTCCATTTGCTACGATCTGGCGGTAAAGAGCGATAAATTTTATCGTATAAATAGGTCAATTCACTATCAGGTAGTTGCCGCATACTTCCTTTATGCTTTCCTAATTGGGTACGTATCATTGAAGATATTTGAGCTAAAGGCTGGTCACGATCTAGCAGTTGACTCATAACCTGACTTCTAAAACGGTCTACATTTTTCTTTGAACGAAATCCTTTTCTCGCTTTGTAAGTCGTACCGTCTTTTCTGGTAAATGTGCCGTATTCACGAGTTGGTTCAGGTTCTACAATTGCAATATGGACATGGATATGATGAAGCTCGTTGTAATGAATTGCCGCAGTCCATACAGCACTATTTTTTAACTTCTCGGCATTTAATTGTTCATTCATAGCCACTCTTATTGCGTTCATGATTTTTGGTTCATTTAATCGGTCATTTTTAGGATCATACAGACCGACTTCTGTCAGCCAATCGGTATCAAAACTAACAACATCTTGCCACATCAATGAATCATTACTTTGTGCTTTACGAAATAAATTCTTTACGGCCTGTCGCTCTTTGATTGTCAAATGATCCTTGTTGGCCGTAAACAGCCCTGATGACTTTTCTGGATCTTCCATATACTGATTGTAGCCATCACTTTCCAGGATATTGTATTGGTGAAATTCCTTTGTACGTGTCGCCTCGTCACGATCAATGTAATTGATATACTTTTGGAATTTTTGATTGTTTGACATAACAAATTTCCACTTCATAACGAGCGCTGCTTTCACCATAATTAGTCAGTCCAATCTGCAAACGTTTCTCTATTATTGTCCGAGTCCAACTCACTAGATTCTTCTTTTTTCGGTAGGTTTTGAACTTGAGTCACCATAGATTTTTCATTTGCAACTGTCGTTACCGACTCACTTCTACTTCGTTTTTTCGCAGACAACTCTTTGTAATACTGGCCGACTTCGTGCATTGCTTTTTCCAATGGTGGTGTAACCAACTCACCCATTGATAAGTAACTGGTGACATTGTTATCAAAGTTGTAACTGTTCCATAAGTGAAGTAAGGTTCTAGCACTTTTCTCAGCGTCACCACTTCGCAGTAAAGTGAAATGAACTTCCTTTTGGATTTTGTCTAATTGACCAGTTATTTCTTTTTGCATAGAGGCCATATTTTCAGCAATCGTTTTATACATTTCATGCTCACGAAATATTTGTTCCAGAGCTTGATAAGCTGGTCGACGTTTCCCATCAGATTTTTCCAAATAGGGAGCAAGGTATGCCCAACCGTAATCGGATTCTTCGGGTTCCCTTAGATTAACTTCCAATTTTTTCACTAAAAATCCTCCTTCCGCAATTCAATAAATTCGTTCAATACTTTGGTGTTTTCGTTAAGCGCAAGAATCATATTTTGGGAAATCTCTTGTACCAGTATTTCGTATTTTTTGTTCAGTCCTTCAACCTCGGAATACATGACATGGTGCTCCAATAGTCGGCGGATATATTCTTCTCTGGACTGTGCATTTTGCTTCGCTAACTCATCAAGAGCAGCGACTGTCTTTGCTGGTACATTTCTAATTAATATGCTACTCAAATCATCAAATCCTTTATCAAAATATACAAAATAAGGTGTCCGAACGTGTTCGGAGAACTTACAAATCCCTGACATTGTGAAACAATGGGAAGGGATTTTGTAAGAGCATAAGGGAAACCTGCTATCAAATATGATAGAAACCGCAGTGCGGTTTGGTTTTAGAGTGATATCAGAAAACTTTGTGAACCATGCTCCATAGCGGGTCTTGCAACCTACTGACCTGATTCCTTAGCGGGTCATTTCGTCCATACCAGACTCTGCAGCAGGTCAAAAAATTAAGAGAACGAAGTTCTTCAGACCAATTTAAGGAAAAATCTCTAAAATACCAGGTTCCCTAGCGGGTCTTTTTTTCAAGCACGTTTACGGATTTTGTAACGTTTGCTTCCGATCATTCAATTTATTCAGCTTTAAATTCAACTCACTATTGCTTTCTTTTAGGGTTTCTATTTCTTTTTCGGTTGAATCGATTTGCGATTTATTTTGTTCAATCGTTTGCTGTACTTCTTTTTGTTCTTTATCTGTTCTTTCTTCTAGTGAGGCTTCTAAATTTTCGTTCGTTTTTTCAATTTTCTTGATTGATTTACGATGGTTTGTTTCCTTTTTATCATTAGATTTTATTTCTTTTTGTATCTGATCAATCTCAAATTTTACAGCGGTTAGTTCATAGGAATTTTTCGAACGATTTGGATTATATGGATCAGTGGTAGAAACTTCTTGTTTTACAAAATGAAGTTTCTGATTGTCACCCATTGACTCTAAATCCATCTTTTTAGCATAAATAGCTACTGCTAGTTTTTCCCAAGAATCGGGTAAGTGTTTGATCTTAACGACATACAAATCTTCATTAATTTTTTTGATTGAAGTATTATACTTTGTCTTATCCGTACGATTTGTTTTTGCAGATACTTTTAACTCATCAAGAACATTTGAGCTGTTGACTGGTGATAAGAAGGAGAAAACTAAGGTCTCCTCCTTTGGATAATATTGTCTTTCAATTAAGGTAATGTTTCTCAAATTAGATGAAATTTCTTCCCCAATTTTAGTAGATTTAGCATTCACTTCTGGCTTAACTAAAAAGCTACTGCTAAAGAAAAAAAGAAAAATACCGACGATAGCTAAAACCATACGTTGGTATTTTTTTCGTTCATTTTTTTTTAGCGAAATTTTTACAGCCACTTAACTTTTCCCCTCCTTCTTTCAAAAATTTCTATCCAAAAACTGACGCAATTTTTCTTTATTTGATCCTGAATATTGGTTTCCTTTTCTAACAATTGTTGGGACACTTTTTAAGTTGTACATTTGAATATAGCGACGGTTTAACGGCTGATTCATGTTGACAAAAATCAGGTCTCTATGGACTAAATTGTGATAATAGAGCAATGGAAAAACTGAGTGGCATTTGGGGCAATCGTCGCGATAAAACACGATTGTTTTTTCAGTTTGCGAACTCAGTTTTATCAGATTTGCTTCTTTTTCAAAGCTATTCATCTGAACAATTGACGTTCCAATTAGGCTAATAGATAACCCAATGAATAAGAGAATCTTCTTCCATTTTGCACCAATTATTTTTACCATTTACACACCTTATCTCATCACTATTTTTGTCTTTAAGGAATCATTACTTGCCCAATATTTTTAACTTCTGTCACTTGTTTTAATGTAGGATCAAAAACGATTTTATACATAAATTCACTTTCTTGCTTTTCACTACCTGCAATCGAAAGAGAATATTTTACTAACACCATTGCCGTAAGATTCATTTCATCAGAGGACATTCGATAAACTTCTGGATCGCCTTCTAATTTAGAAACTGTCGTAACTGTTGTTGTTAGTTTTTCGGGGTCTTTTGAAAAAAGAGCATCTAGTGTCGAGGAATTCGCATAAGGTTTTGCCTTTTCTTTTCTTGCTGCGACACTATCAGATTTCTTTTCCGTATCATAGTTATAAACAGCCTTAAACAATTCATTCGTAGTGGTTAATAGTGACTCATTAGCTGAACCATTTTTTTCTTTATTCAACGTATCATACTGTTCAGATAATTGAGTATATTGGATTGATAGCTTTGTATCTTTCGCTTTCAAACTTGCATTTTCTTGTTTCAATTCTTTGATAGTTTGAACTTTTTTTTGGCTATCATTTACCCATGAAAATGCACTAATGAGTAAAAATATCGAAAGAAATAGTGCTCCAATTTTCTTCATCCTATTGGGAATATATTCCATCTTAATTCCCCTTTCCTTGAATAAATTCAACTTGCGAAGTTGTTTCTTTATCGATCACACGCCAAGAGCGGGTACCCGATCCAGGACTAACGACATTGGTTTCACTAACTAACATACTACCGTCTGAATTGACGTACTCTACAACGGCGACATGACCATAAGGTGGTGTTGATCCGGCTAAGCCTCCATAGAAACTTGCAGCCCAACCAACCTGTGGTTTCCCTTTCACAACGGTGTATCCTCGTGCTCGTGCGGAAGCTGCCCATGAGCCGCCATTTCCTCCGTCCCCAGAGAACCATTCAATAGGTTTTCCAATTTGAGCCATACGATTATAAGCCCCCCAAGTACATTGACCCATTGGGTATTGATTACCAGCATAATTATTATTGTCAGGTGCTGGCAATGTTAATTTTCCTTTGTACTCCGGTGGAACTTCCAGCGTTGGTGCTGAAGTTTGCCCGACGACTTCACCAGCAGAATTATCTGTTTCAACCTCACAATTATCGCTGTCACTGTCTTCACTATCATCACTTCCAAGACCATCAATCGTTCCAAACCAATAGTCACCATATAAAGGGACTTCCTGACAACTTTTACCTGGTTCTGGCTCTTCAATCACTTTATTGTCACCACTATAAATTGCCACATGGTGTGAACTACCGACTGGTCCCCAAAAAACGAGATCCCCCTTTTTTGCTTCCTCTTTACTGATTTTTTTGACCGCATTTGATTGGGTTTCGGAAGTAGGTGGTAAGGTGATTCCAACCCTTTGATAGACCAACATAGTAAGCCCGCTACAATCCATCCCTTTATCCCAATCACGACCTCCCCAGATATACGGAACACCAAGTCTGCTTCTCGCAAAATCAATGATTTTAGAACGCTTGGAAGAATCAATTGTATTATCGGTAGAAGTAGCTGAATCTTTATCAGGAATTGAACTGTCCTCACCAATTGCACCAGACTTGTAAGGTGAAGTTCCGTACTTGGTAATCGCCTCTTGATCTAACCATTGGTAGTTTTTTCCTAATGAATTATAGGCACTTAAAAGTTTGGTCAAATAACTGGGATCAGTTGCCCATCCACCTTTAAAAATAGCCGTCAATGCGCTGATACCATCTGTATTATTGATTGCTCCAGTATAGAGTGTTTGGTGGGCCATAAATTCAGCTTTTCCGACTATTCCTGCATTATAGTCTTTAAACCAAGTGTAAGCTCCACCTGTCCCATCTCCAACATTTGTCCCGGGCTTTGTTCCAGTAATGTCAACAGAATCTTCACCAAAAGTTGCTAACGTAATCGGAAAATTAGACTTACTAGATGTCTTAACTCCTCCCATGTTGTGTGCTTGCCATAACGACGTTCCCGATGGATTTGTAAAGTTGAAACCATTCTCTACCATTGTTTGAGCAATGCTTGCAGACGGTAAAAAACCTCCCGCTTTCCACGAGAGGATATAGGCATCTTTATGCTGTTTAACAAACTCATCAATCGAAGCAGGTACTGCTCCAGAATCGCCATTAACCGAAATACTTGGTGTGTCAGAGGGATCGCAATTATTCTTTTGACTCATGTACATCATAGAAAACACAAAAATGATTACAACCAACAACGTCCCAAATACGAAGAAATTCGAAATGAGAAACGGGATAAAATATTTTTTAAGAATTAAATTTTTTACTCTTTTTCCCATTAAGCACCTCCATTAAATAGCGCTAATTCTTCATCTGTGACCTGGAATGTCATCTGAATATTTTGATCGCCGGCAATACTCATGATCCCCTGAGAGCCTCCTACCTCCTTGCTGGTCTGGAATTGTGCCATCATTGCGTACTCGGTATCCGTAAAGATATTTCCAAATATATTTTTCAAAAAATTCAAGGACGTAATGTCTTGCTTCAGTAATATTTTGTATTGGGTTAAACCGAAAATTTCTTTTAGTTTATTGGCTGCTTCAACGGTATCTTTGTCCTGAGCATTTTCCGCATTTGGGAACATTCGCTCAACACGTTGCGTTGCCAAGGCCAAACCAATAAATAATTTGCGTGCTTCAGACATCAATGTCACGAACCATTTTGCAGCATAGGCTTTCTCGATGTTTAAAATATTGTGACACTCATCCACGAGGATTAAACAACGGATTATATCCCACCAATTCTGTTGATTGCGATCAAATAAATCTTTCTGTTTTTTCCCGATACGGGTCACATTTCCCATGATATTATTCAGAGCTAAAAATAGTTGACAGTCAAAGACTTCTGAACCAAGTTTAGAAACTCCTTCTATATCGAAAAATACGATTTGATTTTCACCAAGATCTGGAACAGAGGTCTTTCCATCAAAAATTCGTTTGTATTGTTTCGTCAGAGGCTTCATAGTTATTCGTATTGAGCTGATTAGCCCTTTCGTATCATCTGGAGCAGTTGGCTCGATTTTATCTAAGTAAGCAATAAAATCACTCACTGTTGGGTACTCGTCATTCGATAGACTAGTAATGTCTATGGACTCATCTTCTTTCCAAATACCATAGTCAATAAAGAAATCCCACACTTGATCTTCAAAGACACTCACTAATTCGTCTGAAGCTTTTTTATTTCTGATCTTAAACAAAATGCCCAGCATTGAAATGTGCTGAGTAAATGAGCCTCTCACATCGACAACATAGGAATCATCTTCAGTTTTCTTTGATACAAGTGGGTAAACTTGGAACATATTTAAAACGCCACCTGTACCATCTAATGGAATAGATACCCCACCATATTCCTTGACTACATCTAAAAATTCTCCCGATTTATCAAATCCACGAATGACATTGCCTTTTGCTGCATTGTCTCGCAACAATTTCTTTAATACCGTTGATTTTCCAGAACCCATATCACCGGCTAAAAATAAGTTATAGTACAATCGTTTAGGCGATTTATAGAACATATCCCAATAAACGGTACCGCCAGTTCGGGTGAACCCATAATAAAATCCTGTTTCGTCATCTAAAAAAGTTTGATTATGGGCAAATCCTAAGCCCAACGCTTCGGCTTGAATATCCATGCCGTCCCGACGATTTCGCAACCGCCTTTGTTCTGACATTGGAATGAAAAGCGATTGCCATTCTTCTTTTTGTTCTCCCAAGAATACGGTGGCCTTATAACCATTTGAGTCGAGACTTTTCAATATATCGTTGACCTGTTTTTCTAAAGCTTCTAGGGTCGGCTGGCTACAAAAAATCCGGAATGCGACTTTTTTAATCTGTTCCCCTTGGCTCCCCATACTTAGACTTAAACGTCTTAAAATATCAATTTCCTGCTCTAATTCATCACGCTCCGTCGTTTTTGCTTTTTTCTTTCGAGATTCCAATTCTTCAATCGATTCACTAACACCTTTTTTATAGCTAATCTCGCTATCTGTCCGAGAATCCTTCATGACAATGACATTATCTATACTGGTTAAATCCATTAACCAGAACTCCGTCATGATGGTTGGTGTCTCAAAAATGTGGATTGTTGCTCGATAACCATCACCAAAACGATTGAAAAAATCTTCTTTGAATGATACGCCGCCTTGCGGCTGCGTATCATAAATAAACTGAACATCTTCATCAATTATTTTCTTTTTCATTGTCATAAATCTGAATCCCTCCTGTATTATTCAGGATATACAACATCTTTTTCACGTAATTCTTGTCCAATAATTTTGATTGAAAAAGATTGTCGAAACGTCTTAAGTTAGATATATTTTCTTCTAGCTCGTGGACTGTACGACCGAATATCACCACATACGAAGTAAGTTTTTTATACGTCTTTTCGATATACTTTAGTTTTTCCAACTCCGTTTGAAGAATCCTCATTTGGTGAATATCTTTCGACCGATCACGTTTATACTTCACGTAACTTTGTTGTTTTTGGTTCTCTTCAGGGAAATTCATGAATAGTTCTTTTACTGAATTACCATACTGTTTTTGAAACGACCAGTAGTTGTCGGTCACGAAATCAGCTTCTGCTTCATCTAAAAGCTCCAAATCGTATTTTTTTGTATCAAAAAAAGCCGCGTACCAACGCTGGCCTCTAATAGTTAATTTCACGTAATTCTTTTCATGAATGCCTGCTACCGGATAAACTTTAGTTAGCCGATTAATTTCTTTACGAACACTTCTTGGCTTTTTCTTCTCTTGTTTTTTTCGTTCAACAGAATCAAAGTTCATTCGTCTCCTCCTCTCTTGGAGGATTTACAGAATGATAGATTTTTCGATCCTTCAGTAATACCTGAATAGCGACCTGATAATTCTTTTTGCCATGAATATCACTAGGAGATAAAAGTAAATATAAAATCGCAGGATATGCCAAGATATAAGGAATTTCCAAAATACTAGGCACCAGGTAACTTGAAATGATCCCAATGAGCGGGCTACCAACGATTAGCAGCACGTCCTTAAAATCAAACTTTCCTTGCTTAATATTCGTGACAGCTTCCTTTGGTCTAGAAACTTCTTTCCGCATCTTCTCTCTTCCTTCTGATCAGTAAATTAGTCTTTAAACGAATCTTTGACACGCTTACTTGTCGCTTTTGAAACATCGTACACTTTACGAGAACGCGCCATTGTCGGCCCATTATAGATATTTCGAGCCGTATCCGCATATTTGTTCACCACTTTTTCACCAAGTGTTTCCATATCAATCGGACGTGGCTGCATATCTCGCTGCAGTTGAGCTTTTGCCTCTTGTACATGTTGTGGTAATTGGTCACCTGACACTTTCGGTGGCAATGGAATAGCTGGTTGGCCATCTAAAGCCTGACGAGCTTTTGAGGCACCAGAGATATCCTTAGCACTTTTAGTTGGACTAATTCCCATATTTTGAAAAGATTCTTTGTTTGCTTGAGTTTGTGCTGCCAGTGCTTTATTTGACAATGGCGCACCAGGTTTTGACATATTTTTAAGTGCTGCTGGTGGTTTATTCGCTGAAACACCCTCTTTTCCTGAACCTGGAATCGGAGTAATTCCTTCTTTTCCAGTAATGGGATTTCCCATTGGATCATTTCCTGTGGAATTATTTTCTGAAAGTGGAGCAGTCGTGCTATTTTCTGGTTTCTGACCTTCTTTGGGTGAACCAGTACCAATAGTTGTCCCACCTGATGGCAAATCCGGAGATACCTGTTTATTAGCTTTAAAACCATCCAATGCACCTTTGGCGGCAGCTCCAGTGTAAGCAGCTCCTCTTGCAGCTTTCCGACTTACACCAGCCACTTTTGAAGCGGCAGACTTCGTGGCATTTCCAATCCCTGATCCAACACCTTTTAACGCAGCACCGCCTTGTACAGCGGCTATAACTGTTCTTCCCACACTAGATAGCCCGGCATCGATACCAAAGAGCTGTTCAATAAAGTTTGGTCCGTCAATCACTAGCCATGCACCACCAGCTACAGCAAGTGGCTTCACTAAAGTCGAAAGCGAAGAATCCGCAACAAAGGCACTCCAAATATCAAAGAAATTAATTAAAAACATCATCAGATACAACACGATAAACGAATCTCTGATTTTTGTGGCTAATTGCTTGTTTCGTTGGCCGTCCTTTAAATCGGTTAGAGCAATTCCACTCGTAATGACATACAGCAGGCCGATCTCATTGATTAATTTAGCTGATTTGAAGATCACAAACGCATATACAATGCCTTTAGTGATCAATTCGAATGCGATTAACCACGGATGCCATGAGTAACGATAGTATGCAGGATCTCCGATCCCCCAAAAGCTCTTCATGTTTGCTTCTTTGAATTTACCATCAACTTTATTTAACCGTTTCGTCAACAGCTGTTGACCTTCTTCTGATAAAGGAGAAGACTCAAAAAGTTTTCCTTTCGTATCAACTTGTTCGCTAATATCTAAGACAATGAGATCATTTTTATCTTCGATATCATTCTGTGTGTCAGTGGATTCCCAACCATTTTTATCGACTGTATACAAATCGGTAATATTATTTTTGAATGTCTGAACACTAGCTGATTGCTCTCCGTTTAAAACATTTACTCCAGCTGTCGTCAATTCTGCTCCCTGCTGTATGGCCCAAGGCAAAACAAAAAACAACGTGATCGCAAACATGATATTATTGATCAGTTTATCCCGATCAAGTTTTCGAGTAATGATTAGCTGCCAACCAAAATAGGCGACCGCCACAACTGCCAATGACCAAATCACCGGTTGGTATTGACTGACAAAGTTCTGAACAGCGGGATATTGATAAAAGTTCATTAAACTGTAAACCTCTTTAGCTGCTCCTGAAAGAGCATCAACTACCCAAGCAAAAGCTTTCAACAATCCAAAACCGATTCCTCGTAACACATCCCACCAAAATGCTGCGACATGAAGTACATCCTGAAATTTTAATAGTTGATCAACCAAGCAAAGTCCCTCCCTTCCTACATAGTACTTTCGAGTTAATCACTCGACTGGACGTAAGCTAAATAGGCCTTTTTTAGATTTGGACGATTGTCACTATTACAAAATACTTTTAACTGCTCAATCGAAGTAAACTGACTCAATCGTTCCTTTTCTTGCACTGTTAAACGATCAAGATAAGCAGCTTGTAGGAACTTTCCAAATATCTTTGGTCCTAATTTATCTTCTAAACGAGTTGTATCCTTGGTATCTAAGGAGACACTATCAATGGACTCTACACCAGTTTTCATAAGATTCTCCTCCTCATTCTCATCTTCATATCTATTTTTTTGTGGTTGATCTTTGTGATCCGCAGACTTTCTTTTCCACTTTACAATGTAATCGACAAGATTAATTTCCTTATGTCCTTTCTTACTAAGCTCCAATTCAGACAAATTCAACTTTCCATCAAACCGAGGCATTAAGTATTCATAGTGAAAGGTCATATTGGTTCCTGTATCAATACTGGCAAAAATCGGGTAAGGTGTTATCTTGTTCCCATTCAGATCTCGACGCATTTTCGTTCGATCGAGTACCCATTCACCTTCACGTAAATCACGTAATTCGTTGGCTGTTAATAAGTTGCGACCTTCCTCATTTTCTCCATAGGATTTATCTGTACTCAGAGGATCTCCATGACGGTCTGTCTTAATGATAGTTTTGTCACCAATTTTCTTTGAAAAATATTCAGCGTCATCATATTCATCAGACATAATATAAATTTGATTGCCACAAGCACCAGTAATTGCTTTGCTGAGTTTATCGCCGTACTTATCATCTAGTTGCGAATACGATTGAATGATCAGGTGATAAACTAAATTTCTTTGCAATCCAACATTCATTGCTCGGCTTAATCCATCAATTGCAGGAATATTGGCCGCTTCCTCTAACCAATAACGAACACGTCGTTTCGTTCCCTCACCTGTCAGCGTTGCTCGTTCTGCTAGTACTTCATTAATTTGCGATAGAAATGTTGAAATGATACTATAGTTGCTATCATTCCAGTCTGGATACACAATAAATAAGGCTATGGGCTTTTTCCCATAGCCTAAATCTTCTAAATTAAAATCACTATCAAGCGTAAGTTTTGCGATAGCATCGTAAGTATAATTCTTTAATTTAGCCATTGTTCCGGTAAAAATCCCACTTCGTGTGATTCCTTGCGAAAATTTGATCGTTCCGTATTGTTTTCTAGCAACGCTGGTCACTGGTAATTGGTCGAAAAACTTATCTAGTGCGGTATTCCCTTTTTCATCAGGGTAAGCACCAAGCTCTTCTAACATACTAGTGACGGCATACATATTGATAACCTGGGTTTTATCTTGTTGAATCCCGATCTCACAAATTGCTAAAATTAGCGCATTTAGAAGGGAGATACTCGCCTCTTCCCACATTGGTTCTTTGGCGTTAGGGTTATGGTATAAGCTGAAGGAAAGACTATTGGCTAACATTTGTGCTTTGGTCGTATCGCCGCGCATATATGCTTGTTTCACTAAATCTAACGGATTGTAATGAATCCCATTGGTTGGATCAACTAAATTTAAGCAATACACGTCATAACCAAATCGCTCAAATTCTGATTTAGTATTTTTGAGCATATCCCCTTTTAAATCGTTCACAATAACCGAATCTTTTTCTTTGGCTCTCATGATCAAATCCAAAGACGGATAAGAAAAAAGAGACGTTTTACCTGATTGTGTACCACCTATTGTTAAGGAGTTTGTATTTTTGGTATCAATGAATACGTACTTTTCTTCTTTTTTCCATGGACCTAAACCAATCACTTTGGTGAAGGTTGCAACTGGTATCCCGGATTTCCCTTCATATTCTTCATCGTTGAGGGGAACCATTTTATACTGTTCTTTTAATTCTTTTAAAGTCGTAAACTTCTCAGACCCCTTAGTTAATAGATTGATATCTTTGTAAGCGATCCTCATGCTATAAATCTTTTTCCCAACGATCAAACCATTAAATCCAATTAACCCCCAATACAACAGTAAAAAGGGCGTATAAGTAATGAGGGGCTTTCCTAACCAATACAATCTTGGTTGGAAAGGAACAGGACCACCTTCATTCACAAAACTATTTAATTTGGGGATTATCCCTTGCAAAGACATGATCCCATTAAATATAAAGTTAATTAAAAGAACACCGAAAAGACAGAATAAAAGGCCTAAGACTGAAAGAAAGTAAGGATTCGCTAAATGCTTTTTCCATTGTTTGTACTCTTTATTCATGTAAATCGTCCCTTGTTAACTTTCTTTTCTCCAAGAATGATATCTTCCTTTCAGTTCCACAATCATTTGGGACCCATCTTGGATAAGAACAATCACACTCATTAAAATTACACTAAAGTATGAAAGATCCCGTTCAACGATTAATGAGTAGAAACAACTAATGATTAATCCTATACACAATAAGGAATAGAGAACATGCACGATAAGAGCTTCACTGTCCTTTCTGACGTATACACAGCAAGCAGTCAGCCAAAGAATGAATAAAAACAATAGTGACATCTTACTCCACCTCTTTCTTATACGATTTTCCCAGACTACTAGTTACTGGAAGCGTATAATTGACTATTTCGCTAATCTTCAATTGAAAAGGTGCATACCTCAGTCTAAATGAAATCTGGAAAGAATCTGACTTGTGGCTCAGGCCCCACATAGAGAAATAAGAAACGAGTGCTTGATTCACACTTTTTTCTCTATGCCCTTTAATATTCCGCAAATAAGGTTTCCATTCCTCAGAAATGTTAGGCAGATCTTCAACAGCATTTGCATCATTGATATTCTTCAAAGCCGGAAAAATCTCAGTAAATAGCTTTTTATCCTCAATAGCAACATATCTACGATAAAGAAGAAACGTAAACGCAGCTACTAAGGTACTTTTAGCGTATACAATTGAACTGTTTTCGCTAGAAAGAAGATCAATCGCCCCAAGCAAACCAATACACACGTAAAGGTATATGACAATTTGAAGTCCTGTTCTTATATACTTTGTTTTTTGTGTAACCATGTAAATACCGCAAACCAATATAAAAATGAAGACTGTGATAGTCTCCACTATAGAAGCAATACTGATTTGATTCACCTTATCTACTCCCTTAAAGCCTACGAAAAATAAGTCGTTGAAATGATTAAATCCCAGATGTGCCAAGAAAAATAAGAAAAACAAAAAGGCAAGGAATAAGAATCCTTGCCCATAGTGCCTAAAAAGAAGGTAGAAATATTTATTCTTTACACTCATTCAACCGCCCCCTCGGAACTTTGTCCAGCTGAAGCCGTTGGAACTTGTGCAACACCTGGATCAGTGGGTACTTGTTGTGAACTCTCTGATGGAGTAGGGGGTTCTGGATTACTTTCAACTTCTGGTTTTGGTAAACTATCGAAATCATTGATCACATTCGACACAGCATTATTTTGATTTGTTGCTTGCTCATTAACCACTTGAGCGGTTTGGTTGGCCGAATCGATTGCTTGTTGTGTTTCTTCAGTATTTACCTGATCTAGTTGGTTCCCTACTTCTTTATTTGTTTCACCCATGACATTGCTAGCTTCTTGTGCTTGAGTGATTTCTGGTTGCACTGCCGAAGCTACTTGGTCATTTTTATTGGCATTTGATACTGCAGCTCCTACTTGGTTTGCGACATTCGTCACATCCTCTTGGGCCTTTTGGTAATCAGCTTTCTTTTGATCAAGCTGACTTAATGTTTCTTCAGCATTTAGAATAGTCGTATTCATTTCATTGGTCGCCTTATTAGCTAACTCTTGTGTGCTCTTGATTTCAATCACTTTTTGACTTAATTTTTCGTACGTTTCTTTATAAAGATCCAAATTTACTTCTGGTACTGTTCCATCTACAGCGATTAACTGCTTTAGTTGAGTAGAAAGTTGGTTGTATTCAATGATCAAACTTTGAACCTTAGCCCATTGATCGGTCGCTTTGGTTGCTTGATTCTCTGTATTAGACTCTACGTTTTGCATATTATCCAATTCCGCTTTAACTTTAGCCAATTTTTCGTTGACTAGATTGGCTTTGTGAGTGGCATCAGACAATTCTTCTTTTGATTCTGTAATCAACTCATCAATCGAAGGAGCCGGATCTGGTGTTGGATTAGGGTTAGGATCGGGATCTGGCGTTGGTATCGGATTAGGGTTAGGAGTTGGATTTTGATCCGGCGCTGGGTCCGGTAATGGATTTGGAAGAGGGTTGAAATCATTATTTAAATCTGGGTCTTTCACACTCTCTTCTTCCTTTCCTTTATCCGGAATCTGATCCTTAATTAAACCAGCATCAGTATTAGATTCTTTATTAACTTCGGCCGCATGAACGACTTCAGACGCTTTACGGGCTTCCTCTTTTTGGGTTTGATCATCTAACGCTATCGCTAATTTATCAATCAGCCCTTTTTTCTCTGACCCCGACGGAATCTCGACACCAAATAGACTATTTTCTTTCTTATCACCAATGACAACACTTAATACATCATCTGCAGATTTATTTTCTTTCGCTTTTTGTTCTTTTTTAGGTGCTACTTGCTTTTCCCATGGATTTAATGATTGTTTGGATTGCTTACTGGATGAAGCCCCCTTCTGTTCTACTTTGAGACTTTCCTGATCATCAGGTTGATTACTGTAGATTCCATAACCAACAGCCCCTCCTAGTAAAGCTACTGAACAAAGGCTAATTAGTAGCCATTTCCTCTTTTGAGACAGTGACTCTTTTTTTTCTGGAGTATTTTCTTTATTTTCCGTCATTTATTTTTCCTCCTAATTGTTCAAGGTTGCTCAACCATAATTCAAAATTACTTTGAGCTTCTTTACGTTCAGATTCAGATAGTTTCGTGTTCTCTTTATCCGATTGATACTTTTTCAGCAAATTAACAATACTTTTCGCTACTTGAATATCCTCTGTTAATTCAGAATCTTTGATCTCCTTGTTAATTGCTTCAGCAGCAGCAATATCTTGATCTCGCAATTTCTCATAAGCTACAGCTTTTTTTGCTTGTTTGATTTGATCACTCAGTGTGTCATTTTCCAACACTTTATTGATTAACTCAGCTTCTTCCAGTTTACCTTGCGCTAAATAGGCGTAACCTTTCATTGCTTGAATCGTAGTGTCTTGTGTAATCCCCTTTATTTCAGTGACTTGTGACCACTTTTGATTCAGAAATGCCCAATAAAAAAGAGCCATTTTGGAATGGTATTTATCCGCCAACCGTTTTAATTCTTTCGACTCTTTCTGACTATATAGTTGTTCGACTAAGTTCATTTCCTCTTCAGGATATTCTTTCAGTGCTTGACTGTATTTTCCCTCTTTCACCAGTTCGGAATAGCTTTCTTTTTGATTGAAGCCAATGGAACCTGTCACAAAAAAAGGAATACCTACCCCAGCGACAATGAAAAGTACAGCTGCAAGAACAAGCCATTTCTTTTTTCTAGAAAAAAAGCCTGCAAAGTGACAGGCAGGCTTTTTCGGTAATCGATTCTTTTTCGTCTTAGGTTTTACTTGGTTTTCTTCCACTGCTGGTGAGAATAGTACTGATCCAGTTAGTTCCTCTGGCGCAAGTTCACGCGTTTCTTTGTCTTCTGTTGCCTTTGAAATCAGTGACGTTTTCTCCCTAATCGTAATTAACGGTGGTACAGGATCTTCCTTATATTCTTTTTCATGACTGTTGGTTACATTTTGTTCAGCCAGATATGCTTGATTAATACGTTGGAGAAGTTCGGATTTTTCTTCCTCGTCAGCATCTGGAAACTCTGTTTCTAGAAGGTTTAGCAGAAGTAGTCTCAAGTTACTTGAATCGTCTGTTCCAGCCAAAAATTCACTTCTAAATATTCTTTCTTCACCATCGTAAATTTCAATGATCACATAATTAGGCTTTTTCCTCACCGATAAGGTACTTGCAAATTCCTTGAGTTGTTCGTCTGCTTCGGTGAGGCTATACCTTTTTTTACCTGGTAACAACCTACCTAACTTTTTCTTGCTTGTACCAAAAATTACATACAAGTATACTCCTCCTTTCTCCAACGGAATTAATCAGGTGTATTAGCTTTTCAGCCAGGTAATAATCATTTCTGCACCAATTACAACAAAAATACCAATAACAATATTTTTCACACCATCTTGCGCTTCATCTAATTTCTGGCGATTTTTGGTCATAAAATGATACCCCATGATTGCCAACATAACTGATGCATAGCTACCAGCGACTGTTTGTATCCCTCTTAAGATAAATTCGAGCTTTTGAGTAACGAAATCCATTAAACTTTCCTCCTAATCGATTGATACTTCCTATACACTGGAAGGAAATCTATTTGTTTGTTCTTTAAATGATTTCAATGCTTTTTGAATGATTTCTTCATTCTCACTAAATACTTCATCATATTTTTGTGCAAGCCACTCGTCAAAATCTAAACCTTTAGCTTCTAGGATCAATTTTGCGGTTGCTTTCTTCTTTGTCAGTTCTTTATTCGTTATTGCCATAGGGGGTCCCCTCTTTCTAGTACATTCTTTCATCGAAATTGATACTACACGTAGTAGTCAATGACATATCCTTCATCTTCTTGCTTCTTTTTTTGTGCTTTGATTTCCTTTTCTACTTTTTCTTGAGTCTGTTTTGGTGTTACTTTTTTGTATTCTATTCCCGCAAATTGCGTTAGTTTTTCGAGCTCAGTGTAATAACTTTGTGCATCTACCTTTTTTACCCACATTTTTTTTACGCCATATCCCTCCCAAAAATAGCCAAGCTCTTTCAACCCGTATCTATACTCATAGCCATTTTCGATTCCGATATAGTAATAAGATAAAAATGTTGGTGATATTACTGGTCGAATTAACAGGTTTTCTGGTGAGGAATAATCTAAAAAAAACTGAACCTCACGTTCAGCTTCTTCTAACGTATTCGTTTCTTTTTGCCACGTTTGACTCATCGTAAACCAGTAAAAGCCACGATTTTTCAAGATATTCCTAAATGAACGGCCATCTTTTACTATGACCATTCTTTTTTTCATATCAGGAATACTCGGCACTTCCCAATTCGAGACTTCACCAAAATGTCGAACTAAACCAGGGTAATCAATTGCATCTGTTTCTTCAGTAACATCTAGCAAGTCCAAAAGATTCAAGCCGACAGCTGTTAGATACAACTTATACAAACGTTGAAAAAAAGGCTTCCCATGATCACTCTCTCCCAAGTCTTCATATTCTACATGGTGTGCTATTTCATGTAGGCAAGTGATCAATAAAAAGCGAGATTCTCTGGATAAATTGAAAATCTCAATCATTCGCTCTTTTCGAATATAATGAGCATGCTTAGTTTTCAGCTCTTTTGGCCGAATTCTGATAAAGTAACTCAAATACTTTTTGTAAGTATCAGGATAAGTGTAGCGTAGAACCGTATCAATCGTTCCTTTAATTAAGGCCTCATCTTTACTCATTTTCTTCACCTCCTAGCACCTTTTGTAAGAAAAAAGGAAAAAAAAGAATCAATCTGCCAATTGATTCTTTCGCTTTTCTCACATTTCTATTTTTTATTTGTTCTCACTTATCAGTGTTTACACTTTCCTTATGAACTAAAAAAGCTTTTTCAGCTGCTATATCTGCATTCTTAGCTGAAATACAAAGAGCCATGATAAAGACTCCCAAAGCCCCACCAGAAAGCAAACAGCACCCTCCAACAGCTAGTATAAACATGTCGATTTTCCTTTCTATTTCTTAACGTAAAAAAGACACTTAACAATTTTTATGTTAAGTGTCCGAATCTCAACTATTCTGTTAAAATAAATTGTCGCCTATCCGATAGTCTTCGCGACTAAAGGAGGTGTGTACTATGCTTTATGATCTTCTTTGCTCCCTTCTTGTTGGGGTGATTGTCACCCTATTCGATTATTGGCTGAATAATCGAAGCAAGAAGTAAAACAACAGACGGCGACATCAGCAAAAAAAGAACCCCTAGAGAATCCGACCTCTCTAGGGGTTCAGTGCGTACTACACTTTATATCTTTGCATGTTAAGATTAGCATGTTTCCACCTATTTTTCAACTACCCTAGTTGCCAAACAGAACACTTTGCGGATCGATTAACATACTCTGAGACAAGCTGCTGTCCCGACACACTTCCAAATGTAAATGACTTCCGGTACTGTTTCCAGTACTTCCTACATAGCCGATCGTTTGGCCTTGGGAAACTGTCTCGCCAGATTTTACTGTATATTGTTGTTGGTGGGCATATAGAGCAGTTGAACCGTCGTCATGCTGGAGTAAGACATAATTGCCCCAGCTGTAGTGGTACTCTGCTTTAAGCACTTTTCCAGCTTTTATGGCATGAATGGGTTCACCTTGTGCCGCAGCCATATCCAACCCTCGGTGAAATTCGCCACCTCTCATTCCGAAAGGACTTGAAATCGTGTAATTATTCAACGGTACCTTATAACCCTCTGAACTGATCATTGGCCCCTGGACTTCTTTGTCATACTCCGTTAAGTCATACGTTTCAATCAATCCGTTCAATTTCTTATTATATTGCGTATCCGTCGCATACCGCCCTGTAAGGAATTTAGTTGCTTCCTGATAAGTTTTCGCATTCGATTTCCAAACGCCTGAATAGAAAGTTGAATTGCCTGAAATCCCTTCTTTAATTAGTTTGGCATAATCTGTCAAGCTGTCTTCATAGTTTTCATAGACTCGAAACCCTGCCTGAGTCGCATAAAGATTTCCATTACCGAAATCCTCTTGGGTAACCATAGAAACGGATTTTCCATTGTGAGTTCCCTTAATACCAAACAGATTGTAGTTCGGTGCTTGTGCCAACTGGCTTTGGCCGCTAGCTGATTCTAAAATTGCTTGAGCAATCATCACTGACGCATACAGATCGTACTCTTTTCCGATTTTTCGTGCCGGTTCACCAATTTTACGAATGAAACTATCGACAGACTCATCTTTTTCAAAATGTAGTGTGCCATCCTCCGTAACGCTTGCTGAAGGAATAAATTCTGCTAATTCAGCTGTTGCCTGCTGATCAATTGCTGGTTTTTGTTGTGCTGCTTCCTGATTTTGAACGACTTCTTGTTTAGGTTGTTCCGCTATTGGTTGATCAGGATTCACCGGCGTCGCTGGTTGCTGTACCGATTCCTTCTGGGGTTCTTCTGCTTTCGGTACTTCCGATTGACTTGGAACTGTTGATTCTGACGGTTTTGTACTTTCGCTAGATGGTACCGTTGACGATTCACTGCTTGCAGTCGTACTACTTTCACTTGAAGGCACCGTTGACGATTCGCTACTTGTTGCCGTACTACTTTCTGTTGTTGTGGCTGTTTCCGACTCTTCTTTTGATTGCTGCACCTGCTCTGCTGTACTTTGTGGCGAGGTTTCATCCGCAAATACATTTAAAGGTGTTGCTAGAAATGCCTGTACAGATAAGAACAATGCAGAAGCGATTCTTGAAAATTTCTTCACCAATATCCTCCTTATTTCACTAAACACTTCCTGCTAATACTCTCAGTTCATGTGGAATGAAACAACGGATTTCTTCCTCATGAAATCCCAATTCCATCTTTTTGCCATCAAATAAAATGGGGGTTCTTAATGGACTTGGATCTTTGATTAATGAGTCTAGGGCTTGAGTTAGTGTCATATCATCAAAATGAGAAGAATCTACTGTGCGCTTGATTAAGTCGTCCAATCCATTCTCCGTATGTCTCAACAAGAGTTTTAGTTCCTTTTTACTAAGACTATCTTTTTTTATTCTATGTTCCTTATACGGAATACCCTGACTCACTAACCATTTCCGTACTTTCCTATCCGATTGTCCATTGCTAAAATAAACGTGTAATACCATTGTTGCTCTCTCCTCTTTTTTATCTAAAAAGATTATAGGGGAGAATCAACTCATTTTTCTTTATTTTTTCTGATTTTTTTACGAAAAATTCAAAATGTCCTTGTGAATAAACTTTTCGATTGCCCTCTTTTTCATGTGTTCTTTTCTGATCTACTGCTACTTCTTTATATTTGGCATTCCCTCTAACACACTGTCTACCATCTACAACCCGTATATACGTCCTATAGTTGCTTTGAGTGATCAGACCAATTATTTCCACGTTAAATATACTCGACTCATTTACCAACTTATTTCCAAATAACTCAGCTACTTTGTTGACCGTTAAGCGAATACTTGATAAGTAGTCGTTTTCATCGAAATTGAGTTTGACTTCCTTACCAATTGTCAAAAAAAGAACGTTCTCTTGTTCTTTCATATGTTTTGTCATTCTCTGATTTCCCCTCCAAAAAAATTTCCTGAAATAAAAAAGAGAGAGCCATTTATTGACTATCTCTTTTTTCAAAAATTATTTGCATGTTTTACGACGAACAAAAACTACGACACTTACTCCAACCAAAAGAATTAAACCAATCACACTCATGAAGATATTCTGTGAGTCATTCGTTTTTGGTAATGTCTTTGTTTTTGATACTGTAGTTGTTTTTGGGAATACCTTTCGTTCTTTAAAAGTCACCATTTGATCGGTATTCTCCAAATTATCCTCTTTACCAATTTCCTTTGTTTTTTCTTTGTCGTAGTAAATATAGTGTGTTGCAACACCTTTTTGCCCATCTTTCATGGTATTTTTCTCAATCGGAATATCTACCTGGATCGTTTCGTTCTCTGCTTCAGCTGTATACGTTGATTCAACGGTTGTAATTACTTTTTTCGTTTCTGGATCAACGTATGGTGTTACGATAGAGTACGTATGACCAACTTCTGCTCCTTTGATTTCTACCTCATCACGTAATATATTATCGACTGTTGGATCAGCTTCTTTATTACCGTCTACAGTTGCTAAAAACGTAGTGATTTCCATTGGTTTCCGTTTATTGACTGCTTTCAGCGAAATAACTTGTCCATTCGTTTCTGGTGTTACTTCGAAGCTCAGATCATCTTCATTTGGATAGTACCAACTCAATGGTTTTGTTTCTTTAAATCTATAGTTTCCAGTTGGTAGTTTCTCCACGATGATTTTTCCATCTTTATCTGTCTTGTACGTGTCCACCACTGTTTCCTTTTTGTCATCCTCACGGATAAGTTGGAATTCGACTCCTTCCAGTGGTTTGTTTCCTAAATTATCCGTTTTAACCAATTCTACATCGGTATACGCTAATTTATTCTCAATTTCTTTGCGAGCCATTTTTGTTAAGATTTCTTTGTTTTCAGCATAGCCATCTGCAAACACATGGATCGTATGCTCTTTTTGATTGGTAGAAGGCACATATTGGAAGCCATAGTGGGTCTCGTCCAGAACATGATCATTTCCGGCATCAATTTCTTTAATATAGAAATTACTTTCTACATTTGGCAGCGTCAACCCTTCAAATGCTAGTTTACCGTCTTTTACTTTCACAAAAGCCAACGCTGTATCGTGAGGTAAAATAGTAAAACCAATCTGAATACCCTCCTCACCAACATATAAACCAAACACTTGGTCATTTTTCGCATCTTCTAACTCAATCGTTGGTTTGCCATCTTCCCAACCAGTGACAACTTCTTGTTTCTTATAGCCATACACATCTATTTTTTGTAATGTATTTTCGACTTTTACATCAGTTGACGCTAATTCTACCAATTGTCCCTCATAGTTGATTTCAAAAGGTATTGGCTCTTCTAACATCACAAAACCATTTGGTGCTTCGATTTCGATTGCTTCGTATTTTCCTAAATACAAATTAGGATCAGATGACGTCATTCCTGAGTCATCAGTGACTAGCTCAAGATCTTTTCCATCCTTCTGTATATAGTCACCTTTCGCTAAGCGAACGGTACCATCAGGTGTTGTAATGTCTTCTGCTGCACGAATCTTGAATTTTACATTTGCTAAATCCACTTGATCATATTGGATTTCCGCATATTTTCCATATTCGCTTTCTTTTTCGACAGCAGAAATCCCTTTTTCACCTGTTTTATGAATCTTTACTTGTCCTTTTTGTGGCATGTTTTTAAATTTAATCGTGATCACACCACCTGCATCTGCTTCAGTTACCGAGAATACAACGGGTTCAGTTGCCAATAAGTAGCCCTCTGGCGCACGCAGCTCACGAATTTCATAACGATCTTTTCCAAAAGGTAAACTATCATTGGTGACTAATTCGCCTTTTTCATTGGTTTTAAACTCGTCACTGACTTCCAATGAATTAGGTACACGCATAGAAACGTAGCCCCCTTCGCCATCATTGGCCAAGCGATCCCAAATTTTAAACGTTGTATCTCTCAACGGAATATTTTTCCCTGTTTCCGCATCCACTTTAATTAACTGCAATTGTGATTCGATGATTTTGTCTTCCAACACCCAGAAGAATGTTTGATCTTCTTCTGAAACAGTAAATTCAATCGGTTCAATGGTTAAATAACCTTCTGGGGTTTTTGTTTCTGTCATGATATAAGAATCATACGGCAATGTTTTACCTGTGCTCGCTTTACCGTCTTTATCGGTTATAATTACTTTGACTGGCTTGCCTGTCGTTTTAGAAGTGATTGTAAATTCTGCTCCTTCTAATTTTGGTTTAACATTGTCTGATTTTCCAGTGAGTTTATCCAGTACTTGGTTAACAAGTGGCTTGTTCCCAATTTTAACGATTTCTACGCCACCTTTAATGACTTGGTCTTTTAAACTCATGCTTTGTACTGCGACTGTTTGATCTTGACCGGCATAAGCAATATTCACCGGATACTTTGTTCCATCAACGTTATACCCTTCGGGTGCTTTGATTTCTTGCACGTAGTAATCGTGCATGATCTGAATATTTTCGAAAGAACCAGTGACTTTATCTCCCGTTTGTTTCAACGTCACTTCTTTTACTTTTTGACCGTTTGTTTCAAATAGCCCATACACAGCGCCATCTAATTTGGCAGAACCTTGTGGTTGATTTCCTGTTTCCTTATCTTCTTTGATTAGATCTAAGCGCCCGACTTGTTTTTTATTCTTAAAAATAGCGGTTACTGTCTGGTCTGCTTCGATTGTTACAGTTTGTGGTGTTTGGTTAATGACATAGCCATTTGCGGCTTGAATTTCTTGAATTGTTACTTTTGTGCCATGTGTAATGTCTTTCAGTTCAGCTTCTCCAGTTGCATTTGTGACAACCTCTACCTGTTTTCCGTCATAAGAAAGTTTGAACTTTGCACCAGAAATAGCTTTCCCTGTATCTGCGTCTACTTTCTTAATTTTGGCGTTCCCATTTTTTAATACTTTAATATTTACTTTCGTGATATTCGGGTCTTTAATCGCAGCTTGAAGTAATTCTTGAGAATAAGGGTGGCGATAAACTAGTGTCGCTCCTTGATAAGAGGTTGGAATATTATATTTTAATTGGATTGTACCGTCTTTTACGTCACCAGTTGCCTTTATTACAAGTGTATTGCCATCAATAGAGACATTCATATTCGTGTCATTTGTAGCAACTTTATACGCCCATAACGAGCTATTTACATCATCAATCCGAAGGGTATCCCCTTTTTTCATTGTAAAACTTTTAGTATCAAAACTTGGTTTTGTTAAAAACGAATTGATTTTACGATCAGTTTCTTTTACCCAAGCTTCATAACCTGCTTGGCTCACTGTTCCTGATGGGTCTTGGATATTGGAAGTTGAAACTGCCGACGCCATCCGTTGGATATGGCGTTCTGTATAGAAAGCATTCGCAACAGATGGTTGGGTTTCGTACCCCCAATACGCAATTAAACTAGCAATTACTAAGTTTAATTGGTCCCGTTCTTCTGGTGTAAAACCACCATTAGCACCAAAGTTCAATGGATTTCCTGGTGCAACACACCATAACATACCACCATTTGCATCACGTTTTGCATAGAAACCTGAATCGTGAATTCCACTAGAGTAATCCCATGATGCTGTGGGAATAGAGTAATTTTGATCTACATAGATCGTTACACCAGCTCTCGTCAGTGGTGACAATGACCGTCCTACTTGTGAATTTCCTTGAACTTCCTGAACTTTCTCTAAAAATTCATTCCAGTTGTCGCGAATCGTTTCGTTTGTACGAGATAGAAATTTTCCATCTTCGGTCATATAATAGCCATACTGGTCTAAAATATCAGCTAATTGATTCGTTGGTACTTGATGATCGTCTACCGTTACTTTCGGACTATCATTTGAATTTTGACTCTTTCCAATTTCTGGTTTCTCAGTCTGTACTTCTTCTGTTTCGCTTGTTTTAGTAGATTCTTTTGTGTCAGTTGTTTTTTTCGTAACTTCTTTTGTTTCAACTTCTTCGACCACTTCCGAACTACTAGAGACTTCTGTTTTTTGTACTTCTGCTAAAACTTGCACGGAAGGAGCCAATTGACCACTCAATGAAAATAACAGCATTAAAGACATTAGAATCTTTTTAAACTTGTTCATAGTGTTCACTCCTAGACTTTAATTCAATAAAAAAAACAAGTTTATAAAAACTTGTCTTATGGTAAAGAATTCACTTTTATGAAGGGGAGCGTATGCTAAACATCCTATAATCACCTCCAAGAAATAAAAAAAGCCGATCAATGATCGACTTTTTTATACTCTATTAAGTTAATATTGGCTTAATTTTCATACAATGACACTGAGTATTTTTGACTACCATCCGAATAGAAAATAGTAATCACAACATATCTGCTGTATATTGATCCCTCTTTCAAACATTCATTCTCACCATACTCAGATGCTTCTAAGTTACTAGCAAATATTTTTCCAGTATTTCCTACCCAACCACTCACAATTGTTGGAGAAGTTGGTTTCGCCGGTTCTTGTGGTTTAGATGGCTGTGTTGGCTGTGTTGAGGCATCCGACCCACTATAAAAGGCAATTCCTTCATAACGCCATCCTGCTTTTACCAGCTGATCCTTTTCTAAAGCTAGTTGCGTATAGTGGTGTGTACCTGACTTCGCATTTGGGTTATATAAACGATAAACCGGTATGCTGCCACCAGATTTCCATGATTCACCTTCGTAACGCCATCCTTTACCTTTCAACATATCTACTTCATTTGTGTTAACGGTATAATGATGATCTCCTCCATTATTCGGATTGAACATGCGGTACACTGGAACACCTTTACTTGGCGCTTCCCAAGCTATCCCTTCATTACGCCAACCTGCTTTTACAACAAAAGGAATTTCATTGTAATTCTGTGTATAAAGATGTTCACCAGTATTAGGATTATAGGCACGGTACAAAGTCGAAGCATCTGCATCAGTTGAATTTGCTAAAGCAACACTGCCAACTCCCAACAAAATTCCTAAACCAACAACAACTTTACCTAAAATACTACTACCGTTCATTTTGATCTTCTCCTTTATCGTAATTATACTAAACTCAATTTTTTACCTACATCATATTTCTATAAAACCTTATTGAATGGTAATTGCACGGCCATCCTTTTCCGCATTGTATTGCCCCATTGTTATCCAAGCTCTCGCGCCATGATCATACAACATATTTTTACCGCCACTGCCTGCTCCAGCATTGCTTGAATAATACAATGGATCATAGACTAAGAATTTTCCAAGATTGTAACCGACAATCACTTTGCAATGGTTTCTATTTTTATCTGCATTATTCTGGTATGAAGAATACCCATAATAAAGAACAGGCTGACCGTTCAAGACGCGATTAATAATTTGAACCGTATTTGATCCCGAAATATCTATTGTATTTCCGCCGTATGTTTTACCGTAAGCAGCTAGCGCATTTGGTTTTATAACCCAACCAAATCCAGCACCTGTATAGACATTTCCCATTTGGCCATTTGGATTGCTAGGATACATTGGCAAGTTATCTTGCATTGTTCGCAAATCAGGTTTGATATTTTTCGAACCTAAAAGCATTGCTAAGGAAGCTGAAGCACAACCCCAGGGTGCTTTTACAGGTGTGTATTGACTAATGTATGGAACACTGTTGATTACGTTGGTAGATTTTACATTAATCGATCCACCGGTTACTGACCATGAAACACCTTCATATCTCCAACCGCGTCTTACAAGATCATCTTTTTCAGCTTCGAGCAATGTGTAGTGATGGCTTCCTGCGTCACGAGCATTTGGATTGAACAAGCGGTACACATTTTTACCACTGTTTGGGACTTTCCAAGCAACTCCTTCATAGTTCCATCCTGCACGTTTGATATTTTCTATTTCATTGTAATCTTTTGTGTAGAAGTGCTCGCCAGAATTCGGATTGTAGGCACGATACAAATTGATTCCATTCCCATCAATCTGCATGCTAACTCCTTCGTACACCCATCCAAGAGACATTAGAGAATCTTTTTCATTCCCATTCAATGTGTGTAAATGTTCACCCGAATTTGGATTGTACACTCGATATACTGGTTGTAAATTATTTGCTGCACGGGCTTCCACAGGCAATGACGCGCTGCGTGCATTTTCAGCTGCAATTTCATCCGTTTCAGGATCAGGAACCATTATCTCTTGTTCTGGTGTTGCTCTCCCCGCAGGTGAGAGGTTCGTCACATCCGAGCTTGCAATTTGTTCCTCTGGCTCTTGGCTACTCGCGGTCTGACTTTCGACAGTTTGGCTGGTTACTGTCTGTTCAATGGTTGATTGACTAGTTTCTGTCTGAACGGATTTAGTAGGCTGTTCGGCCGACTCTTCCGCTAATACAACATTTCCCATTCCTAATGGGATAGTTAACAACCCGACGATTAATACTTTCCAATACTTCTTTTTCATAACTCTATTTCTCCTATATTTGGTATTTTTGGTAACAATATTTTATCAATCGAAGTTTTTTTATGTCAAGAGTTGTTGCGAATGGCTCTCTACTTAACTAAGACTAACAATTCTTATCGTTTGAATTGATTCTTTATGCTTGCTCTAGATACACTCGTAAACATTCTTGTACCAAATAGACTTGTCGATCTTTCCAATGAAGAGAGTCCCTGTACCATTTCAGAAATTCATAACTACAAAACAGATAACTTCCACCAGTCATATCTTCGAACATTTGCTGGAGTAGATTTTCGTCTAATTCTGCTGTCACGAATAAGCAAAAATCTATCAAACATAATCCTTTTGAAACGTATCTTGCAAAATAAGCAATTCTTTCTTCTACAAATGCAGGTAGATCTGTTTGTATTTGTAGATTGGTTAGCATTTCCATCCTAATCACCTCAACAAAAATTACTAGTCGTTATTTCTCTTTTTTCGCACACACAAAAATAAAATACGACTAGTTTATGGCAACCGAAACTAGAAACCCTATTAGACCAGGATACTTGTGAATGACAAGTGTCTAAATGTACTGCAGCACACGACATAATTAGTGTCGTTAGCACTAACTATGCGACTCCCCCATTACGAGGAACCCACCCATCCCTTACGGATAAGCGTCCGTCAAAACCACACTCCCTTAGTAGCTGCTCTGATTAAGTGTGGTGCTATGGATTGCTTCAAAAGATAAATCACTTAGCTGTTTACCATCAACTTTTAGTGTTGCTGTTCATTCCACCAGTTTCCCCAAAGCCAGTATGCCTTGAGTGACCAATTTTTTATGATATCACTCTTAAAAACTACCGACGTTCCCATAAAATTTCTTATACCGAAAGTACCTTCTAAAAGTTATTTTAGTGAGCCATCGACCGCTTAAAGGCCTTATGATTGTTTCCACTGATTCCACTAGGTTCTTAATCCCATCCACAATATTTTCAGGCGTGCGAAAAAAGAGAAATAATCTTGTTTTTTATCCTAACCTTAGAAATTTACTCATGCCTTTTCCTGTAACAAAAAGTGGTTGGTTTGGTGCATTTCTACGTGCTATTAGAACTTTATTGAAATCATAGACGTGCTTAATTCTTTTATACAAACTTCTCACCGGAACTGATTCCGACAATATTTCTTTGGTCTTTCCATCTTCAAAATACCGTTGAACTTTCCTAGCCGCTAATCCTTCTACACGATACTCTTGTACGCCTTTCTTGAAGATTGGCATCCCATCAGGATCTCTTCCCACTAAGATTTTTTCATACACCATAACCTTTTCAGCATAATAACCGATATCTTCAATTCCCAATCTTCTACCCAAAATTTTTCCTCCTGTATTAGTTACCAATCCGTTGCTGTTTACCATTCCGAAGCCAAATAAAAAGAGGGGCATCACACTCTAAAGTGTAATGCCCCTCTTTTGCTACAGTTACGAATCTGACTTTCCAGGCAATAACAAAGTACAGAGATCCTCTCAGAGAATCCACCCTAAAAAATTTAAAGGATAGCTCTGCCTCAAGGTCTCTTGACAAAAAATTTCCCAGCACAAATAAACTAGTTAATTTCTTGAACATACTGTGTTAGAATAAGCCTGTTGCAGGTAAAACTGTAACAAAGAAGGAGATACCCTTTCAGCGTGGTTTTAAGGTGTTTACGTTGATTGGACGGTTGGAAATCTATGACCTGTTCCTGAGCGCCAACTCAGAAATGGCGAGAAATCCTTCCGATCTCCTTTTTTTATTAAGCTTCACAATAGCAAGCAACAACTACTGGCTATATAATAATCATTATCAAAATACAAATTTACGGTAGCACAATTTTTTTTAAATCACAAGCCTTTTTTAATAAAAAATTCACACGGAATTATCAAAGCCAAGGAACTTACCGCAACATATCCTCCTCCTCATTCGATTCCTAGAAACGTTTCTGCAATTATTTTAACAAGTCAACAGAGCAAATACAACATTATCAATTCGGTCTTTCTCTGTTCTCTTATTGAGCTTTTCTCGTTATATAATCAATCAACTAATTAATTTTTTATCTAAAGCCACAAATTTCCAGTTAAGTAACCAGATCTCCTTCAACTTCATTCATGCGATCCGAATCACAAAAGAAAATTGGCAAATGAGATAGACGTCTTAATCTCACTGAAATTATACCAAATTTTAAAATAAGTGCAAACGTATGTTCGCTAAAATTTTGATTTTTTATAGCTAATTGCTAAAATCTCAAAAAAATCATGACACCACACAGATCAACTAAAAAAACAAAAGCATCAAAATAGCAAACAAATGTAAATGTACGTTCGGCTAATTATCTACATTTTTTCATTCACTAACAAACCAGACGTATCATTTTGCTTGATCATGGTTGTTGCGGTGGTTCTTCAAGATAATTATTCAAGGTCACTTCTGGAAACTTATTTCTTCCATCAGCATTCCTTTTCTGTGTGATCACTTCTCTGAAACATCTTGTTGACCAGCTGAACATTAATCCATCTAAACTCTTAACATTGCTTGTTTTTTGCTCCATAAAAACATTTCTCACTGTGTTAGTGATCTTGGTATCTATGTCTATGTCGTACTGCTCTTTGATTACTTCATAACTAAATGACTCGTTTTCTAATTTTTCAGCATTTGCTTTTGCTGCGTGTATTTTTTTCATAAGCGAATGAGCTTCCTCGATCGAATGACTATATGACTCGATGAAGAACAGTGTCTTATACGGTAAATACGTTTTATTTTGATTTATCATGTGATCTGCAAAGCCTTCCAGAAGGAAATCCTTTTGTCTAAAAATGGAGTCGTCTTCGTTTCTTTTAGTTTCTTTAGTGTTTAGTGTTTTAGAATTATTAAGTTCTTGGGTGATTTTCACCCTATGCGGTATATCAACGTTTTGACTAGGGGTGATTTTCACCCCATGCGGTGTATCAATGTTTTCAGGGCTATTTTCATTTTCGTTACTAGGGGTGATTTTCACCTCATGCGGTATATCAACGTTTTGATCCATTTTGTCATTATTTAGATCTAGTTCCTTCAGCTCGTAAATGTCGTTTTCAGTTACTTCTAGTTCAGCTAAATATAGTCGGTTAGGATTTCTTTTTCTGAGTTTTTTGTTATACCCCATATTTTTCACTTTTAGTAAATCGTATTTTTGGAGTGCTTTCAAAATATCTTTAACCTTCTGAGTCTCGCAACCAAGAGTTGCTGCTAGTTCTTTTTGAGTAAAACTAAAATACACATTTCCATCTTCATCAATCTGATTTCGGTAGATTGCTAATTCAAGTCTAGCTTTTAAAAGCATGTAGGATATTTTTGTGGAATCGGACATTTTTTTGTATTTATCACTTACCAAAAGTACTTTAGGAAATTGGTAATAAAGTTCGTTATATACGCGGTCTTTTTTAAAGAATTTAAAATCGGACATGTGGTGCTCTCCTTCTAACTAGATGGGCTTATCATATCAAGCCATCGAAATTGATTCTAAATTGTTCGAGTTCTTCCTCGGTGTTAATTGACTCTAATCTTTTTCTTACTTGGTCTAATTCATATTCATGTAGATTTAGCAACGGTTCGTATTTGCTAAATACCAATTCTTCAAACTGATCCAGAGCATTGTTTCCGAATGAACGGGTTCCATTGTCAAACTCTCTTACAAAGCTTTGTGCGAGACCAATAGCTTTTGACAGTTCAGGTCTGCTGATATAATATTCACGTATAAGTAATTTTAGTACATATCTATCAAATTCATTTCTAAACTCTTTAGTTCCTTCTTGCATCCCATGTTCCTCCTACGTGTTGTCACTATCAACAACGTTTCTTCGTCACTAGTTTACCATTCAAATCTAGTAAAAACAATCCTTTTTATTTCAGAAAATAATTTTTCAGATTCGACTAAAAAGACTGGCATATCAGTATTTATACAGACTAGCAACTTAATAAATTACTATTAGTAATGTATTAAGTTACTAGTAGTAATTTATTACCTTTTTATTCGTAATTAAAATGATCCGACAAAAGACATAACTGTTGTTGCAATCGACAACAAACTGTGTTACCTTATAGTCATGATAAATATTATTGCTACATTTTAATTAGTAATGTGATAGTAATATATTAAACGACTATTAGGAGGAATAACATGGCTATGAAACTGAGCGTAGCAGCAAACAAAGGTGGAGTTGGGAAAACCCTTATCACTCTTAATACTATCGGAGCCATTAGGAAATCATTTCCGGCTGCTAAAATACTTGCTGTCGATACTGACGCACAAGGAAATCTAACTAAATCGTTTCGGGTAAAGGTCGGGAAAGACGACAATACCATCTATGATGTGTTTATGGGTCAAGCAAAAGTTGAGGAAGCAATCGTACCTACATACGACACACAAATCGACATATTACCTGCAAATTCGGACAACAACTATTTAGAGTTCGATAAAATGGAAGAATTTAGAGATAACATACTTGAATGGTTCGTCTCACTGATCAAAAAATCTAAGGACAATCTTAAAGCAATATCAACAGTTCCTGGGTTAAAAAAAATGTTGAATAAAGCCATTGATCCTAGTTTAAATTACTTCAATGCGCTAGAGGGAAGTTTTGACGCTGTCGAAGATAAATACGATTTCATCATTTTCGATACTCCTCCTGAATTAAAGCAAGTAACTTCATCAGTCTTAACTATTTCTGATGTTGTTATGATCCCTTACGAGCCGGATATTAATAGTGTGGATGGAGTAACTCACTTAATATCCCGTGTAAATACACTGAAAAACAAGTTCAATCCTGATCTGAGAATTGGCGGAATACTAGGTAACAAGGTTTTTAATACAAATTTACATGCAAAAATGATCAACGCAATGATGAAGTACGCCAATAGAAACAACTATCATTACTTTGATACCGAGATTCCTCGTTCTATAAAGTTCGCTGACAAATTGCTAAGAAATGGTATGCCAATAACTATGAGCTATCCAGACAATGACTTCGCTCAGCACTTCTATAAACTTCTGGACGAAATGAATAGGTTTGGATTGCTGTCAAAAGATGGACAAACCCTTGAAATGCCAAACAACTTACTTAAAGAAAGCGAGAGTGACGTATAATGGCCAGAAAGAAAGCATCAGGAAACTTCGAGAGCGCTTTTGATAATGAGCTTGAATCAATTCAAACGCCTGAAGATTCTTTGGAAAGTGTGAGTTCTGGTACTATCATTGAAAGTGATACAACGGACTCAATTGATACAGATGTATCACAACCAGTCCCAACCTCTCAAGCTGGTAAGTTTGGGCTAGTTAACGTGGGCGATCCTGAAGCAGTTGAAACAGTATATAAAACCTACAAACTAAATAGTTTTACCGCTAAAAAGCTCGATAGTCTAGTTCATAAAGATTCAAAAAATACCAAAAAGGTTCCAGGAACAAAAGGATTTCTATCTGACTTTTTAGAAAACGCAATTTGGCAGCATTTCTTACAACTAGGTTTGATCAGTGAAGCTGAAGCAAATGAGCACATGAAAGACTATAGCAAGTACCCAATAAATGTAGAGAATTTCAAAAGCATTAAATGACCAATAAAAGACTAAAAGTAATATAATCTATTACTTTTAGTCTTTTATTTTTTTCTTGGTAAACATTCAGAGTTAACAGGTACAAATGAGTGACAATGAAAAATACAATGGTATTAGAAAAGTATTCTATTAGTAATATACTGGTAATAGATTAGTTTTCTAATACGATATAATATAAATATCGCAAATGGGATATACACTAAAACCATTAAATCAGCTCCTTTCAATGTAACGTTAATATTCGGAAATCTTGAAAAAAATTACTAACACAACACTAAAAAATCACTAACATAATAGTGTTGTATTAGTAATAGAAAAGAATTACCAATAGAATGCTATTAAAACACTAATAGTAATATAATAGTAATTTATGGTGTGCGATCTTGATAGCAATCAATTGAGGAATTATCAGTTTGGAAAGTACTAACTGTTACTGCTGATGTGGTAACTAAATTGTTCCTTCCTAGTGGATACGATTGTTCATCCATTAGAACGTTCAATTAGTTTCATGAGAATCAAAGCAGCTCGATATAATTGGGAAATTTATCCGAGCTTACTATTTTATCGGTTGATTAGTAATAGAAAGTATTTTTATAGAATTACTTGCAGTATTTTAATAGTAATATATTAGTAATTTATTGATTAAAGTTTTAGCGAACCGCTATGACTAACAGACAGAAAGGAGAAAAAGAGAGTTATTCTCTTTTTCTCCTTTATATCAAACATAAAGAAACTTGAAGTAACAAAAAATGCATAGTCGTAAAAAGATTTGTTTCAACAGCGTTGACTTATCGGTTCGAATTTTGTATTATGTATCAATTACACAATACACTTTTTACATAAAATGGAATAATGTGCTATAATATACACGAAAAGGGAAGTTGCGTGAACAACCTCCCTTTTAGGACAGTACCGTTTAAGACGGCAACCTGGATAATTATTAGAAGAAAATAATCGTCTCTCGGCTAAAAGCGACGGTTATTTTTTTTTGTCGTTTTTGCTGATGGTTAGGATTCCAAAAATGATCGTCGCGATTAAAGAACCGAAACTAATCATCAAACCTAACGCTGCTTCAACAGACAAAAGGCATCTCCTTTCTAAAGATTTTTGGGATACGTACATACGCATCACCTCACTTTCAAAAAAGATAGCCACCGTCATTAAAAATGTTGCTTTTACTGTCTTGTGCTTATTATACCATTCTTAAACTTTCGTCTCAATTTTCCGTCAAGGTTATAAATAGAGACTCTTTCTCAGACGATGATCTTTCCATGTTCCACTCGATATCCATATATTTCAATCTTGCTGCTGTTCCAATAATAGAGCGTCTTATTTTCATGCAACAACAAAATTGCAAAAAGGGTCCTCATGATTATCGGAGATTTTCGTCTCTGGTAAAAAAAGATAAGGTTTCCTTCATCGTCTGCTTTTGCCGCTGTTAATGGTACTAGCGAACCGCTAATTTGAGTGTATATTCCTTTATACTCCCCATGAAAAGGATTTGCTGTTAACTTTTTGTACAATTCTCCAGCTTTCATATAGAAGAGCTTTCTTGTTTGCTACTTGAAGGAGAAGGGCGGGTGATACCATATTTTTTCCGATATCTCCTGAAGGTTTCACGATTGATCCCAGTCATTCGTGAAACGTCTGAATCATTTTTACCTGATCTATACAAATCAAAGGCATGCTGCAAACGTTCATCATTTTCCGAATAAAGTCGTTTTCGACCTTTATATTTTCCATTAGCTTTTGCAATTTTTATTCCTTGGGCCTGAGTTTGAAGAATATACTCACGTTCTTCCTGCGCCTGGTACTTATATAATTCAATGATCATATTGTTAAGTAGCCGACGTAAGTTTTCGTTAGCTATACCATTTAGTGTTGGCAAATTTAGAACCTCGATTGTGGCTCCCTTTGTTTGGATAGTATTCATGACTTCAGTAAGTTCTTTGTTATTTCGCCCTAGGCGTTTCAATTCAGTAATGACAACAATGTCGCCTTCGCGAATAAACTCCATCATGTCCTGGAGACCTTGTCTATTTGTGTCTTTACCGCTCAGCTTATCTTTAAAAATTTTAGAACAGTGGGAGAGTGCTTCCAGCTGTCTATCTAAGTTTTGATCTTTGCTGCTAACACGAGCGTATCCTATCCTAGCCAATGAAATCATTCTCCTTCTGCTATAGTTGTCTTGTCCTCTTTTACCAGTTCCAGAACAAATGAAATAATTAGCGGCATATAGATATAACTACTTGCTCGATCTAAAGTCTTATAAGCGAATGAAAAGCCAAATAACTCCAGTAAGCTAGTAGCGACTATTAAAATTGCCCCAAATCCAAACAAACAATATAAGGCGGTTTTGAGCAAACGTTTTTTCTTCCTCATTTTTCTTTTTTGCAGCAATCTCTTTTTCCTCATTTTATCCTCCTATTTTGTGCAACTCTATTGTGCAATCATAAATATTAGTATACCAAAGATAACGAAATGCACAATAGGGGATACTCTAATGAGCAATTACGAGAAATGTAACAATCCCTAAGTGCTTATATTTTAAATTTATATTATTTTTTCGCGATATTAATATTTTGTTTCGCATCTGTACTTTACTATCCTACTACTACTTATCTGGTGACATCAAAAATAATGCCCCGTTCCTGAAAAAATTAGCAGACAGTAAGTATCGCTTTCAATTTTTATAATGTACCCTATATATTACAGAATATATAGAGGTGATACTTATTAATCTCTGTCCAGTTCTACTTTAGGTCATCCAAGTATCGACCCAATTATTCTGATCTAATTAATATTCATCCAATACCTTTTTGGTATTCGTTCAAGGAAATGACTTATACAGAAACGAAAGCTTTTCAAGATGAGTTATGAGATTAATGTGCAACACCAAAAAGAAGGCAAACGTCCTTTTATATTGGACAAGGAAAGTGAGTTGACAGAAAGAAAAATTAGTAAAGCCGATCCGGAAAGTGGCTACTATGTGAAAGGCGAACGAGAAAAGCAATTTGCCTACTCTGCACATACGGCTTGTGATAAGCATGGCTTTGTATTAGATGTGATGGTTATACTGATAGCCAAGCTGCCGCTTTTTTTCACAGATCCATTTACGACCTGTATTACCTTATACCAGACAGGAAAAAAGGAATTTCTCTCCTTAAAAATGTATGTCTATGATGAATATTATGATTGTTATCTATGTCCTGGTAACCAGGAATTGATCTTCTCTACCGTTAATCGCAAAGGGTATCGTAAGTACAAATCAGATCCGAAAAAGTGTATGTTGTGCCCGTTACTAAATCATTGCACCCAAAGTGAAAAACATCAGAAAGTAAACAATCGGCATGTTTGGGTAGCGTATGTTGAAAAAGCTGAACATCTCCAGCATACAGAATTAAACAGAAAATTATATCGTCATCGGAAAGAACCTATTGAACGGGTCTTTGTCTATGCAAAAGAAAAGCATGGGATTCGGTGGACGAAGTATCATGTATTGGAAAAAGTCAACCTCATACAATGTTTACGTTTGCTGCAATGAATTTGAATAAATTAGCCAAATGGTTATGGGGAAGGCGGGAGCCTTTTATTTTTTTGTTCATATTCTCTCAGACTGTAGGTGTAAATACAGTTGTGTAAATGTAACAAAAAATACGCCGCAGCATAGGTTATGTGGGGTTCAAAACGTGCGAATAAAAAAAGTTACCCTCAGGAAAATAAATTTTTCTCAGAGCCGCAAGGAATAGAGATATTTAGCCTCATAAGCTATTTTATCGAACGTAACTTATATCGGATTTTGTTACTTAAAGGAAAGAGACGTAAACTATTTTTTAGTATTTTGTGTTTCTCTCTATATTGTTAGAAACTTTCCTACCTAGTACAAAATTAGGAATAGAAAACAGTGCGAATGATACTTCTTAGGCTTCCAGCTGTCAATCTAAATTTTGATAGGTGCTGCTCACTTACACAAAAGAGGTTTAAAAAACTGATTGACATCATTCATCAACTCTATGATTGTCCCGAATTTATTTTCAGAGCTACAGTCGTTTATTCTGGTCCAGTGGTGACTTTTTTCAGAAAATCACCAGACTTGTTATGAACTAAATCCACTTTAAGCAAAGAGCTACCAGAAAGCAAAATCTTAAGAAGCTGAAAAATTGATAAAAATGACACTCATAAATTTGCGTAAATACGTTGGAACAATATCCGAGTTCAAATGAATCATGCAAAGATTTTATCAAGAAGTCATACAGGAAGTTGGTCGCATCAATATAAGAGTACATAAATATACAGTTCATTAACGATCAGGAAAGAATCATGGAAACATAGATATCTTTCAAATAAATGTAAATGGGTATAAGCAAGTAATAGGAAGTAGCAAATAATTAATTAAAAAGAAGAGGAAATTTCGAATAAAAATAATGGAGTTTCAATTGAACTTGCAGAGGGTTATACAAAGAAAAAAATCATAAATTTTGAGAGCTTAATTACTCAAAAACGCTGAGTACATAGATAGTGAAAAGAAAGTACAACTAAATTAAGTTCTATAATTGAATTGTTCGTTTTTTTAGTCGAGTGAATCAAGTTCGATCTGAACCGAGCAATATACCAAATAAGTATTTTACAGAACGTTGATTTTTTTATACTATAAGAAAGGTTAAAAATTATCTTTTAACTAAGGAAAACAGGATGACCTATCTAAAGCCTTCAATGACAGGCTTCTTTTTATACGACGATTATTGGTGACGGCTTATATGGTTACAAAAAAAACATTCCATAACGAAAAAGTCATTTTTCCGCTAAAGAATTTATAAAGACAACGGTTTATTTGTTTAAATCATTCAGAAAGCGCTTTCTTGAAGAGGACAAAAAAATTCTTCCCTGAATCGTCTATTTTGCGTTTTAAAAAAACAGCCGTTATAGATTATTCAGTTTAGCCGATTGCTTTCTCCATGCTGGAAATAGCCACTACTCTCTGAGTCAACATCGAATCTGAATATACATCCAATGTCATTTGTGAAGAGGCATGACCTAATAGGGCACTCACTGATGGAATATCCGCACCACTTTCTAAGCAACGCGTCGCAAACGTATGACGCAGCTGATGAAAATGTATTTGCCCCAGCTTCGCTTTTTTACGAAGTTGGTGAAAATGGTAAGTCAATAATCGTGGTTCACAGGGTTTGCCATTTACTGAAAATACATACTCATCCGTTGCTTGTTTTTTGCGTTCCATCAAGGATTCTCGAATTTTTTTCGACATTGGAATTACTCGAAGTGATGAAACACTTTTTACCGAGCTATAGCTCATCTTTGTTTTTTGTCCATTCGGCATGGTTAAGCGCTGGTAGGTATTTTCAACCATGATTAAATTCTGATCGAACAAAACATTCTCCCATTTCAAAGCAGCTATTTCCCCAATCCGCATTCCTGTGTGCATCGCCAGTACTACAGACAAGGCCTTCGAGCTTTTGGCCTTATCTGCTAATCGTTCTAATTTTCTTTGTTCCCGTTTAGAAAGTGCTCGAATCTTTTTCTTTTTAGCTTTTGGCAGCAGCAAATTAATGCAGGGATTTTTTTCAATTTTTCCTACTTGTTCCGCATTTTTTAGTGATTTGCTCAATAAACCGACAATGATTTTAATGCTGCTGACAGATAGTCCTTCATCCAACCAAGCTTGAACCATCTTTTTCAACTGTTCATCGTTGATTTCATGTAAAGGTGTTTCTTTTAAATGAGGCAGCAAATAGCGTTTGATTTTGTAGCTATAGCTGCAAAAGGTAGAGTCTTTAACAGTATCCTTGATTTGGAGGATCCACTGGTCGACCCATTGCTGGTAGGTTACCCCACCAACTATTTGATAATGAGACAACAGAGCAACCTTCTTTTTCAGGGGCTCCAGCTTCATTTTCACTTCTCTATAGGTTTTTCCGTAGATATATCCATAGCGTAATCGTCCATTTGTTTTACGTCCGATGTGATAACGTCCTTCCCATCGACCATCTTTTCGCTTATAAATGTTTTCTCCAGTACGCGACATAAAATAACCAACTCCTTCGAATAGTTTGACGACGAATTTTGACGAGAATAGGCAAAAAAATTTCTAAGCTTATTCCATATTCTCACTCACTCTGACTTTTTCTAACACATAGCTTAAACAAAAGTAATATTAAATCTTATATTACTATTGCATTTTCCTATGTTTTCTTCTATAATCTCTAAAGAATAGAATATAAAGATAAGATTATGCATCAATTATGTGATCTAAAGCTGAGTTTTTTTCCTGTTTTCCTTAGTTCAAAGATAGGAAGCGGGAGGCATCTATCTAGGTATATTTTACCATGTAGTACAACTATATTATTGGATTATCACGTATTTGATAGGTGGGTTAAAGCTTTCTCATAGTTTGAGAATTAGAATGCAAGGTTAGTAATCGAGGAGGAAGAGGAACATGTTTGGATTTGGCAAACAGAAAAAGGACGCTTATCAAGATCCACATCAGGAAGACTACTATTACGATGAATACGATGCTGAAGGGTATGAGGAAGACTATGGGTATGAAGATTACTCAGAAGGAGGATACGATCGGCCAGCCGAGAATTATTCTGAGTATGATCGCAGTGAACGCGGCGACCGACGATCACAACGAAGAGCAGCTCCTTCAGCAGAGGAACGGTACGATTCCCGTGAAGATCGATATGACTCTCGCTATGAGGAAGAAGGCGAGGGGCTTCCTCCACAAGTAGACGAAGAGCCTGCTAAGGAATCGCCAATGCAACAAGAAGTTGAACGCTTGGAAGAGACCGTTGCCCAATTAAAGCATCAGCTGGAGGTCAAGCAAACAGAAATGACCAACATGGCAACAACCCTAACTGAAAAAGAACAACAATTTCAAGAGAAACAAACTGAAAAAGAGCAGGAGCTGGTTCAGATGAAACAGCGGCTCGCTCATTTAAAAGCTCAGCTTGACAGCAACATGAAGGAACAAGCAGAAGCGCTTATCAAAGCACAACAGGAAATTGAAGACTTGAAAAAAGATCAAACTGCTAATGAAGAAATGAAGGCGGAGTTAGCGACGATTTTAGTTGAGACGAAAAAGAAAGAACGATCTGTCTTGGAGCGGGCTGAGTACGAAGCGAAAGGAATTCGTAGTCAAGCAGAACAAGAAGCAGAACAGGTCATCCATGATGCAGCCCTAGAGTTGCGAGTAATGAAACAAGAAATTAAGAATTACCGCAAACGACTGCGTTCAGCACAAGAAGAAACAACACAATTCTACGTTCGTCTACTGGCTAACAGTGATTCGCTGTTAGATGAAGAGTAGTAGAAAGGATGGGCTTGCGGTGAAACAAACCAGCAATCAAGTCGCGCTATATCCAACCCCTGCGCCTATGATGCAGGAGGAACTGATCACCCAACCATTGTTGGAAGAAATTGAGCGTGCCTGTGAATATTTGTACGCACCTCATGGCACCTTAACCAGTGATCAACGGAAGAAAATTTATCAGCATTTTGATCAACTATTCAAACTAATGAATGGCAGCTATCATATGGAACTGCTGCTTATGCCGGGTAAATTTAATTGGTCAACCTTCTGGCAGTCGTTGCAGCAATTCTTTCCGCAATTTGCCTGGATACGATGCCAAACGGAAGAACCGAAGTATGGTCGTCAAGTTTATCGGTTCGATTTTGTTCCTGTATCGTTCAATGAAACAGATTTTCCCTTTTCAGTAAGTCTAGAAGGAAGTTTGACTCAGCAATATTCATTGCCGGCGAATGATGCGTTGAAACGCGCGGAACAATTGCTGCTGGAGCTAGCGGAGCAACAAATTTCAGAAGATTTTGAAGAATCCAAAGAGCCTGAAAAGCCAACTGACAAGCAGGACCAGGAGACGACTACTCCGTTAGATTTAGTCAAAAAAGAAAATTCCCGGCAGGAAAGTCAGAGTAAAGCACGATTACGCGCAGTCAACCAAAAGCTGGAGATGGTGATTGAGAAGCTGGAGCTTTCCATGTTCTACAGCGGGATCAAGTATTTTGACCAGTCGGACAAAGAAGAAAGCGACTGGGACAAGCGTTTGACCATTAGCTTACGAGAATATACCTATCTGCTGCAGAAGGCGCGTTTCTTAGAGCAAATGTGGCAGTTGAATGGTGAGTTAGTCAATAAAACTGAAAAGATGACTGTGACCGGCAACAAATTAGTTTACGAAAGGGATCAGGTGAAGCAGATCAAGGCCAACCTTTCCACCAGAGATATTCACTTTGTTCTTTATGAATGCCAGGTAATTGAATCCCGGGCAAAGGTACATGCGCGACCTTGGTTTAGAAAGCCTTACGTCAAATTAATGAAAATGGATTATGACAATCTGCTCAGCAAAGCTGCCTATTTTGATTTACTCCAAGGAGAAAGCTCGGTGCTTGAAAGAATCGCTCGAGAGCACAAGGATATTTCAACTGAGGATGCGCAGGAGGCAGGCTGAGGTCAAAGGAGACGTCCCCTTCATCGTAGCTCATTGCCCCTTTTGCTGGGAACTGCTTTTATTATGTGCTACTTCCTATTTTTTGGTTTGTTTCGTACCTATCACTGGTTGTATCCCAAGTATTTTGTGAGTGGTGAATCTATGAATCCCACCTATCGGGAACAAGAAGTGATCCAAGTGAAGTCCCACCACCAGCCGCAGCGTTTTGATGTGGTCGTTTTGCACCCGCCTGATGATCCCGAAGAACTTTATTTAAAACGAATTGTCGGACTGCCTGGTGAGCAAGTTGATTTTAAAGAGGGACAATTATTTGTAAACGAAAAACCAGTTGCTGATGAATTCGCTGATCGAACGGAAGATTTCAACTGGAAGAGCCTATACAAGGAGCCAATTCCAGAAGGCTATTACTTTGTTATGGGTGATAACCGGACTGTTTCAAGAGACAGTCGAATCTTCGGAGTCGTTTCGAAAAAACAAATTTTAGGAATCATCAAAGAGGAGAATAACTGAAAATGAAGACACTACAAGAAAAAATCGAATGGTACACCTTTTGGTATTGGGTCTATTGGCTCTTCTCTTTGGTAGTGCTGCTGGGTGTGTTTGTCCTAGGCGTCTTTTTCTATTTTACTGATTTTCAAGATGTCGTTACGGTTAGCCAATTATTTCTACTGCTGCTGCTGATGGTATTAGCCATTTATTTACGAATGACTGCGTTACATTATCATTCGATTCTATTGAACTTGAAGCGAATGGCTGCTCGTCCGCCAAAACGGCCAAGAAATCCTCAGCAGCCCCGCAATAGCGAGAGGCGGAGGTTGGATGAACGGTAAGGTTTTATTAGGTAGTTTTTTACTGGTAAGTACGCTGTTGTTAGCTGGCTGTCAAGATCAAAAAACGGAAACCGTTTCGGCAGAAACTAAAGGGGTTGTCCAGCAACAGAATACGCTACAGGAAAAGACAGTGCTCTCTTCCAAAGAGAAGAATGCATTAGTACAGACAGTAAACGAATCCTCTGAGTCGGCGTCGACGCCCGAATCTACTGTATCAGCAGAAAAGAATGGAAGTCAAAGTACCCTTCCTAGTAGTGAGGAATCGAATGAAGTATCTAGTAGTGAAGCACCCGAAGTGCCTATACAAACAAGCAGTCAAGCACCTGAAGCAACAGCAGATTCTGCAGAACCTGCTGTAGTATCCGAACCGATCCAAGAGGTTCCCCCAGCTTTGCCAGTCGAAAAAGTAGAGGAAAACTACCAGTTTTCTGTAACCAAAAATCAGACGACGGAGGAGTTTATCCAAACTATTGGCAAGGATGCGCAACAAATTGCCTGGAAGGAAGACTTGTATGCTTCCGTCATGATTGCCCAAGCAATTTTGGAAACAGGATCTGGCAATAGCCAACTGGCGCGACCGCCTCATCATAACCTATTTGGAATTAAAGGCAGTTATCAAGGGAAGAAAGTCAGCTTTGCGACGCAAGAGGATAAAGGAAATGGTCAACTGTATACGATTCAATCCTCTTTTCGCCAATATCCCAGCTATAAGGAATCCTTGGAAGATTATGCTTCTCTTCTGAAAAACGGTCTTTCTGGCAACAGCAGCTTTTATCAAGCAGTTTGGAAAAAGCAGGCAGCGACCTATCAAGAGGCAACAAAAGCCTTAACAGGAAGTTATGCCACAGATACTTCCTATGACAAAAAGCTGAATGCATTAATTGAGACCTATCAATTAACTTCCTATGATAAAGAGCCAAATGCTGAAGAGGAGGATTCCTCTGAAGAAACAGTGAATCAAAAAGAAACTGAAACAGCAGCTAGTGAATCCAATCAAGCCAGTGAAAATAGTGAAACGGAACAAACTAGAAAGTCGAATCTGCAAGTTTCTGAAACAAAGCAACCAGTAAAAATAATTCCGCCGCTTGCCCAGCGTCCTGCTAAACAGGTTACTGGCAAACGAATGGCGCAATGAAAGAAGGGGAACTATGTCGAGACAACGTGATTACCGGGATCGAGACTATGACTATGATTTCGATGATCGGCCGCAGTATCGTGAGCGCCCCCCTTCCAATAGACCACCTGTTAGAAGGTATGAAGAAGACGAGTATTACGAGGATCGGCGTGAGCGTCCGCGGTATCAGGACAGACCGCCGGTTCGAGAGGCACCACGAAGAGAGTACTACCAACCACCGCGTCCAGTTGACCCGCGACGCGAACCGAGGAGACCACAAAGTAGAGTGGGCCCACCGCTGGAGCACTATAGAAATCCCCGTCCTGCCTATGATCGTCATGGGACTCGCGAGCCGCCACGCCCGCGACCGCCAAGGCAACCGCAAGCAACCGGATCGGGCGCACAACAGCTGCAGCAGGCCAAACAATCAACCAATCGAAAAATATTTTTGTTTCTCTACAACTTATTTTTCTACACGTTGACCATTGGCATTTTGATCAGCTCATTAATGTTTGCTTTTAGTGAGAAATCCAATGCAGCGATTTTTGGCTATCGTTTTTATCAAGTTTTGACTGATTCTATGGCCCCACAGCCGGACTCGCCTAAGGGTGGATTCTATTCAGGTGACATTGTTTTGGTCAAGCTGGTAGATAGCAATCAGATCAAAGAAGGAGATATTGTTACCTTCCAAGTAGGGGATAGCGATCGCTACTTGACGCACAGAATGGTAGGTCGTTTAGATGAGTTAAATGGCAAAAAGGGTGATTACATTATCACTAAAGGAGATGCCAATAACACCAATGATCCACCAATTGAAGCTAATCGGATTTACGGTAAAGTGACCTTTGTCATTCCTAAAATGGGCAGCGTCCTAAGCTTTGTGCAAAAAAATCTATGGTTATGTCTGATTTGCATCCTGTCAGTTTTCGGTTTTTTCCTGGTACTCAAAGCCTATTTTTTACAACCAGAACCGCCAGCTAGACAGACAAATCGAAGAAAGGAATATCCCACTGGGGTATAACTACTTGCTTTTGCAGGTGTTTATATAAAAAGAAAAAGGAAAACAGGAGGAAAAGAAATGAAGAAGAATAGTAAGAAGAAAAAGCTATTAGCTGCAGCTGCAGCTCTAGCCTTAATTGCAGCAATATCAGGAACGTTTGCCTGGATTACTGCGCAAGATCAACGGATTAACCGAGCAGAATCCGCAGCGGTTAACGATAACAGCGTAACAGTAAAAGAAACTTGGGAACCAAAGCCATTAGTACCAGGAACGGAAGCAACGAAAGAAGTAGCCGTAACGAACACAGGTACAGCGAGTGTATTTGTTCGTGTATCTTATGAAGAAGTCTTGAAACATTTGGCTAAATTGGGTGCTGAAAAGTACGAATCAACTACTGGAACTGGCGACAACGCAGATCCGAAATACAAATATGTCGCAAATGATTCAGGTTTGAACAAGAATATGCCAATTAATTTTAATGGAGATCAAGCGTATAAAGATGGTTTTGTCCAAGTACCTGCGGGCCAAATTACTGGTTTAGCAACACCAGCAGATGACAACGTGAAACTTTTAGTTAAAGGTGGAAAAACAGTCGATGCCGTTACTGGCGTTGAGAAAATCAGCTATGAAGCAAAACTAATGCATGAATACTTCACCCATGCAGATAATTCTGGGAAAAATCCTGGTGATGTTGGTTATGATGCCAAAAAAAATAAATATCAATCGATGACCTTTAATATTACGGTCGGCAATGAAAATGGCAGTCTTGATGCGAAAGACTGGAACTTTGCTTTGACCAATGTGAAGTACGGTTATTACGAAGATGGCTATAAGAATACGACAGTTAACTGGGCGAAATCTACTCTACCAGATCAAGCTAAAGCAGTAACAGGACGAGCTTTGCTTGGTACATCTGGTGTTCGTTACAGCGTAAACTATGACTACACATATGGTGGATTAGGATTCTCTAGTGCGACAGAACTTCCAGCAGTAACACCTGCAACAGATGCAGATCAAATCCCAACAGCAGCAGGTAATAAAGGCGTTCAGGCAGATAAAAATGGTTTAGGCAAGACAAATATTCGTATCGGCTACAGTGCAGATATGACCAATACGACTGCTTTAGATAGCAATAAATGGGTTTACAACGCAGATGATGGCTGGTTCTATTACACAGTACCCGTAAAATCAGGACAAACAACGAAGAATCTATTGGAAAAATTAGTCTTTGAAAGCAAAATGGGCACGGAATACACCAATGCTTCTTATGATTTAGTTGTGAAAATGGAAGCCGTTCAAGCCAATGCGGATGCACTAACTGATTCAGCAGGTTGGAACTTAGGTGGCGGTGCGGCACCAACTGGTGATACATCACTAATTGTTACCAAGCTTAAAGCGGGTATTTAATTGAAAAGGACACCATGAAATGAAGGGAGAAGTGGCAGATATTGAGAAAGCTTACAATTCTATTAAGCAGTATCCTGTGTTTCTGTTTCCTCTTTTGCGGTACGCATACGGTGCAAGCAGCAAAAGCACTTCCTCCCGGCATGGTTATTGGAGATTCTGATGGTGTGTATGCCGAGTCAGATGGCGAATACTATATTGACTTGTTAAACATTCTGCCAGGTGAAACCTATAAAAAGGACATTACCATCCGCAGCTTGGATTTAGAAGAACCTTTTTCATTGGGGCTGCTAGTTGAAGAAGTAAATTCGAAGGGCTCTATTTCATGGAAAGAACACATCACGTTGACTTTAGTGTTAGACGGGAAAGAAATCTATAAGGGACCGCTGTTAGGCAATGGTAATTTTGATTGGTCAAAAACACCACTAGAACTAGGTGTTTGCAAATATGGAACCGATAAAGTGTTGAACGCAACCTTCACAATGGATTCTGCGTTGACAAACGAAGACTTGCGGGAACAAAGCCAGGTTGAATTTTACTGGACCTTTGTTGGAACCAAAGACCAGCCAGTCGAACCCACAAAACCGACAGAGTCGAAAGAACCAATTCCTTCAAGTGAGCCTGGAGCGCTACCCAAAACCGCGCCAAGCAATAAACGCTTACCACAAACTGGTGAAAAGCTTGTGTATAAATTTTTAACTGGCTTGCTGTTAGTATTGATTTCGTTGTGTCTATGGAAAAAAAGAAGAGAGGAGGAGGAGGGGTGAACCAACGTGAAAAGTGGCGTCATTTGTTCCGAGTATTTTATCACAGTAAAGGCTTTTTCGCCTTCTTCTCCATCTTATTGAGTTTACTGTTAATAATGGGAAGTACCTATGCGTGGATTATCTCCAGTGATGAGCGAGTGAATCGTGCGGAGGAGAACCAAAAGAAGCTCTCCGCCAAAATCACAGGAGATCTTGATCCAGTTTTACACTGGGCCCCTGGGACAGTAAAAACGAAACAAATCAAGGTGAAAAATAATGGTGAGGTTCCAGCGATTGTTCGCCTGTCTCTGACGGAATCCTTCGTTAGCTTTGAAACCGATGCACAAGACAATCATGATGACGGAAATGGGAACGGGGATCTAACTGTTTATCCTACACCTGTTTTGCCAGTTGTTAATGTGAAGGATACGAGTACTTGGATAGTCGGTAAGACGTACGAAATGAATGCAAATACGCATTATAAAGCAAATTATGCATTAAAGGATCAGCCCTATGCCTATCGGGGGCCACGGACAGAGCCATTGCCAGCCATTCAACTAAATTTTCCTAATGGAAAAGTGTTTGATGAAAATGAACAGCCTGCCGGGACGGATAAAGCTTATTGGTATTACGAGAATGGTTACTTTTATTACTCTGAAGTTCTTCGTCCCAATGAGGAAACCAGTAATTTATTAGATAGTGTTGCCTTAAACGCAGCCTATGCGAACCGTTACAAGGGAGCCTTCTACAAATTAGTGCCTGCCATGGATGCCCATGATATAACTAAAGGCTTACTCTCCGATTGGGGAATCCAGTCAACGGATTACGTTTATAGCCTCTATCAAAGTAAATTGTCGAATTAAGGAGGAGAAAAGATGAAACAAAAAAAAAAAATGTCTCATCGGCTGATTTATCTTATTGTTTCGATGGGACTCGTTCTCCTTTTAGTTGGTGGCAGTTACTTGGTGTATGCAGCAATGACTGCATCAGATAGAAAAGAGAACGATTTTCAGATTGGACAGGTTGAGACTAAGCTTGACCAAGTCTTCGATGGGAACATCAAGGAAATTTCTAAGAATCAAAGCGTGGAAATGAAGGTAAGCATCAAAAATACAGGGACGATCAAACAATTTGTTCGGGTCATGGTCTTACCAGAGGTTCGAGCAGATGTGATTGGTGATCCAGGAAGTAAACAGATTCTGCCACTTGCAATTGGTTCTGAATTGACATTGGAGCAGCTGAATACAACGGATTGGAAGGATGGCGGAGACGGCTACTATTACTATGTAAAAGAAGCAGTTGAACCCAAAAAACCGACGACCGCTTTATTTGATTCAATCAAACTGTCCGATAATCTTAGCGACCAATACAATGATGCCGAGTTTTCCTTAACTTTGAAGGCAGAAACCATCAATTGTACGGAGAATTCCTATCGACAATCTTGGTGGTTAGGCAATACACCGACCGAAGGGCCGTTAAAAACAATTGATGACATTTTGAAAACGAAACTAGATACCTAGGG
>NZ_ASWD01000010.1 GCF_000407485.1 Enterococcus pallens ATCC BAA-351
ACCAGCCGATGAAGAGTTAAAAACGAGCATAGACTAATTCATTCTATCAAATTGTCTGTTTGCGAAGTTTTGTAGGAGCCTTTAAGGACACTAAAGTATAGAACACTAATTAGAAAGGAAAAAATATATGAGTATGGTTATAGCAGCCTATGATAGCGAACAAGTTCATACAGATTATATTGCGAGTATAGAGATTCCGTCATCTCATTTTGAAGAGATAGAATATTTTTTTAGTCTTATTAGCTTGAATAGAGACTTGGAAAAAAATAAAGCATTATTCTCTAAAGATGTGGTGGCTTTAGGCTTAGATTTATACGACGGTTTCCAGTCAAAAGAAAATATTTCTCTATTAGCAAGTAATTTAAGTTGTGACAATGAGTTTGACCAAAAAATGAAGAAATATTTAGAAGCGATTGTGATAGGAGCAGAAAGTGAATATCTTTTGTTTAGCTACAGCTAAATAAATCTCTATCGGGGGGATCATAATCTAATTAAGATTATTGATCAGCAGCTGCCAGTTGAAGGAAGTATCGTGACATTAATTAACAAGAAAACATCTTCTTAAAGGAATGGTAATAATGGATTTAATGGGTTATCTGGAACCAAAAATAATTTACTTGTTTGTTGCCAGTTTAGGTATCTTTGAGATCATATTGTTTGGAGCAATGAGTTTTTATGATTCATTGGCGGATAATAGTTTTTTAAAATGGTTAATTCCAGTGATAATACTTGCAGTACTTGCAATAGGATTAACGTTGCTACCGATAGTTTTAAATCACAAGAATTGGCTGATTCTACTTTTGCCCATAATTATTTTACCAATTACTCTAACAATAGTCGTCGAGGTGATCAAAAAATATTCAATAAAGAATAAAAGGCATAAGTGATTTCACTCATGCTAGTTAAAACAAGAAAGGACGAATGCAGTTGAAAAAAATATCTAAGCTTATCACCGCTTTGTTGCTGTCTTTCCAAGCGTTCTCTAGCTTGCCTATAAATGTTCTAGCAGAGGAACAGCCACAAAAAGAATCAATTGAACAGGTAGAAAAGCACGCAGAAGAGAACGAAGCCACTAAGACGACGGGAACTAGCGAAACAAGCAGCACCACTGAAAGCAGTATGTCTAGCAGTGAATCAAGTACCAGCTCTAGCAGCTCCACTAAGGAATCCTCTACTAGCACAAGTACAACAAGCAGCAGTGAGACGATAACGACCAGCAGCAGCCAAACAATCGCTAGTTCAGAAGAGCCTAAAGCAGATGATCCAGCCCCTCAGACAACAGAACCAACGAATGAACCACAGGTAGAAACACCAGCGCCAAAAACAGAGGTAGCAGCAGCCGCCGCCGCTCCAATCGAACGCTTGGTACCAGATAGTCATGTGATTGCAGACGGTTCGATTCACTTTGAAAAAAACGAATCGGTGGAAAGTTTTATTCGCAAAATTGGCGAACCTGCACGAAAAATAGGACAGGAAAAAGATTTGTATGCGTCAGTCATGATCGCACAAGCGATTTTAGAGTCTGCTTCGGGATCAAGTGAATTAGCCCAGGCACCAAACTATAACCTGTTTGGAATTAAAGGCACACACAACGGAAAAAGCGTCTCATTTGCGACACAGGAGGATTTAGGCAACGGGAATCTATATGCTACCCAAGCAGGATTCCGAGTATATGAGAACTACGAGGATTGCTTTAATGACTATGCTACTTTGCTAAAAGAAGGATTGACAGGAAACAGTCATTTTTACCAGGGTGTTTGGAAGGAAAATGCAAAAACTTATCAGGAAGCAACCGACTATTTAACAGGGCGGTATGCGACAGATACGCAATATAATCAAAAGCTAAACGGGCTGATAGAAACGTATGAGCTAACCGAGTACGACAAGGCAGTAGAAGGCGTTGAGATCAGCGCTACAGGTTTTGCGGTGCCCGTAAAAAATTATGCTATTAGTAGTCCTTTTGGTTTGAGAGGTGGGGAATTCCACAGGGGCTTAGACATGGCAGCAGCCCAGGGCGAACCTATTTATGCGAGTAAATCCGGTACGGTTTTAAAAGCAGAGTATCATTACAGCTGGGGAAATTATGTTGTGATTGAACACAACGGCGGTATGACGACCTTATATGCACACCAATCGGAATACCTGGTCAAACCTGGTGATCAAGTAGAACAAGGACAATTAATTGGTTATGTTGGAAGTACCGGTAATAGTACCGGCAGCCACCTACACCTTGAAATGTGCCAGGATACTAGTTTGTCACAAAGTAAATTGTTAGACCCACACAAGGTTCTATTCGGTAACTAACATTGAATCAAACAACGATAAAAAGCATCATTATACGTATGTGAAAGACACTCGATCAGTAAGCGCTGATGGGGTGTTTTTTTTTGTTAGGAGGTGAAAAGATGATTCAAAAAATGGAGGTAGAGCAAGCTACAACGCTTTTTTTAGTATTAGAAAAGAAGTCAGTAAATTTGCTGTTTGATAACAAGGGCTACCTGTTAAAAATTGGTATCAACGTAAACAAATTTGTTGAACTAACCGAAAATAAATCAGTTACAGAAGATTCAATTTTTCATGTAAAAGACATTGTTTTATTAACAATGAACAATCATAAAACACGCATTCCGGTTAAAGCCCATGGGAACCGAGGTACCTGGCATAAAGATAAAGTATTTCAAAAAAATGGCTTTTTCTTTGAAGTAGAAAAGGGGGTGAAAATTCATACGTCCGATTTACGTTACCGCTAATCTTCGTCTAAACAAAAAATAATAGGAGGATCAATATGGCAGTAAATGATGAAAAGGTTGTAGAAGTGATCATGCGGTCAGAAAAAGATATGTTTCGCTTACTCACTAAAGCAATGATGGCTGTAACGAAACAATCGACTCATACAACCTTAAAAGGAATCAAAGTAATACAAAACACCGGACAACAACGATTTACAAATCTAAGGAAACAAAACGCAACCCTGGAGCACGTCGATGTCAATCAGGAGGATTTAGCGGCAATCAAAGCAGAATTGAAGCGGTATAAGGTAGATTTTGCTATCGAACACAATCAGGAAACCGATAAAACTCATGTTTTCTTTAAAGCACAGGATAGAGATATCATCAATCTTGCGTTAGAAAACGTCTTGATCAAGTTCAACGCTGATAAAACCATCGAGCAGGAGCAGCCAACGAAAGACGCTGCACAGGAACAGAACCAAGAAAAGAATCAGGATCAAGAAAAGAATAAAAATCAGGAACAAAAACAAGTAGAAAATCAGGATCAAGAAAAGGAAAAAACGCCACCTACCAAGGAAAAAACAGATGCTGATCGGACACGAGAGACGCAGCAGCCGAAAGATCAACAGGTGGAAAAGAAAAAAGAGTCACTTACAAAGAAGCTGGATAAGTTTCAGGAAGAAGCGGACAAAATCAATAAGGATCGCAAAAAAGAATTATCAAAAAACAAAACGAAAACGAAAGGTAAAGAACGATGAAAATAAAGCTCTCTTCGTTTGCTGTAGCGCTCTTGGTCACATTAGTAACATTCTATATTGCTGCACGTTCAGCGCTGATCTATGGAGTGTTGAAAGCGACAAATGGTGATACTTTTGTTGCTGCTATTTCTGAAACCATGAACCAGCTGCTTCCAAGTCTAAAAGCGACACCTTTCTACTTCGATTTCACGCAGCAATCTCTTTACTTCGGCGGTGCCTGTGCGCTGCTGGTATTCATGATCTTTATGTACCAGCTGACGAATTACAAAAACTACCGGCACGGGGAAGAATACGGCAGCGCTAAGTGGGCGGATAAATCAGAGATTAAACCATACGTTGACAAAGAAGCAGATGGAAATATGCTTTTTACCGCGACTGAAAGCAAGACGATAAAAACGCAGCTGAAAGGTAGAAAGAGAAAGTACGAACGTAATAATAATGTGGTAGTGATTGGTGGATCAGGATCAGGTAAAACACGAAATTATGTAATACCTAATCTGTTACAGATGCACAGCAGCTATGTAGTGACAGACTCTAAGGGGGCAATTTTAAGAGACACTGGCCAATTATTTAAAGAAGCCGGTTATAAAATCAAGGTCTACGATTTAGTCAATCGGATAAATACCGACGGGTATAATTGTTTTCATTATATTGAAGATGAAGATGACATTCTTGAGACGGTAGCCAATTTAATGGCGAATACCTCTGATCCTAATCAAAAAGGTGGGGACAAATTTTGGGAAGACGCACAAAGATTATTTCTTTGTGCTATTTTTCATTTACTTTTACTGGACGGAAGTCCCGAAGAACAAAACATGACGATGGTTAACGAATTGAGAAGACGAAACAAAGTAAAAGATGATGATGAGGACTATGTGTCAGGACTTGATTTGCTCTTTAAAGATGTAGAAGAACGACACGGCGATTGTTTTGCAGTTCGACAATACGAAAACTTCAAACAAGCAGCAGGGAAAACAGCTAAAAGTATTTTGATCAGCTTAGGTGTAAGAATGATGCCATTTGACGTACCAAGTGTAGAACGGATAACCAAGATTGATACATTAGAATTAGACAAACTCGGAGATACCAAAACGATTCTTTATCTAGTATTGCCGGATTCAGACTCACCATTCAATTTTATTGTGAGCATGGTTTATCAGCAGATGTTTAAAATTTTGAAGAATAAAGCTGACAACTTCTACGGTGGTATGTTGCCTGTGCCTGTTCGGGCAATTATGGACGAGTTCGCAAATATTGGTCAAATTCCTAATGTTCATACCGAGATATCAGTTGTTCGAAGTCGGGGAATATCTATTGAACCTATTCTGCAAGACTTAACTCAAATTAGTAAAAAACTTTATAAAGATACTTGGGGAGCAATCGTGGGAAACTGCGATTCCTTTTTGTTTTTAGGAGGAAACGAGGAAAAGACAAATGAATATATTTCTAAACGTTTAGGTAAAGAAACAATTGACTTACTCAATACAAACGAAACAAGAGGGCAGTCAGGATCGTGGACAAAGCAGCATTCAAAAACTGGTAGAGACTTGCTTTCTCCTGATGAAGTAGGAAGATTGGACAACTCAAAGTGTATTTTTATGTTGCGTGGGACAAACCCTTTTTTCTCAGACAAATTAGATGTAACGAAACATAGACGATACAAGGAACTTGAAAATACTAAAGGGAAATTTGTTTTTGAGCGTATACACCAAAATTCGAAGGCAGAAGATCCGTCTCATTTATCCCCCGAACAGGATCAACTACGTTCACCAGACGAACAGGAAAAAGAACTAGATGAATTTTTAGCGAATACAGCGGTTGAAACATTAGAAATATACGAAGAATTCGACCAGCTGCTTGATGAAGAACTTGAAACAATTGAGATTACAGAAATCGAAAGTGAGGAATAGAAGAATGGGTTTATTTAATCAGATTATAGCATTAATTACACAGTTTGCGAAGATTGGGGGCGGTTTGTGGCTTTTGTGGGGAGCGGTTGTAGCTGGCGGAGGTATGAAAGATCATAACGGACCTCAGATGCAGTCAGGTATTTGGCAGATTGCAGGCGGGGGCTTAATTTTGGGAGCAGCAGCACTGTTTTCTTCAATCTCTGGTTTGTAGATACAAAAACCAATCAGGAGGGAAATAAATGGATGCAGCACTAGAATTTTTACTCACTTGGATTATAAAAGTGATTAGTTTCAGCACCAATAATAGCCATTTAACAGCTTCTTTAAGCGGTTTTAGTCCAGCTTTATATAAGTACGCAAACTTAATATTAGATAGTGTCATGAAGCCCATCGGTTACAATATTTTAGCGCTTTTTATCGTGTATGAGTTACAACGGATAGCACTGAAAGTTGAAAGTTCTTCTGGTGGATCGCCGCATTTAGGTTTTGAAATGGTGATGAAGTCTATTATAAAAGTAGCTTTTTGCAAGATTGCAATGGACAAAATTAATGTAATTATGGGGGCTATTGTTGGAGTCACAACCTATATGACGAAAGAAATTGAAGCACTTAATTTTGACAGTTCCCAGGTTGAAAAGGCGCTTGATGTGAAGGAAATTTTAAAGCCGTTAGCAAAGGAAGGAACAACCACAAAAATGGGAATTTTTATCTTGCTTGTGATGGCGCTACTAGTCACGATTGGATCGGTCATCATTGTGCAGGCAATTGTCAGCATGAGGTTTGTTGAAATGTATGCGTATCTATCTGTATCGCCTATTCCGATAGCAACATTTCCGAGTGATGAATTCTCGAACATTGGGAAAAACTTTTTAAAGCTGTTTTCTGCGAGTGCCTTGCAGGGAACCCTCATATTCATAACGATGCAAATGTATCCGTTCCTGTTGGCTACGGTGTTTAAAGATATTGCAAATGGCGGTTCAGGCACTGAGGTATTTTTAAACTCATTGATTGGCATACTGGCAAATAGTGTCATTTTAGTGTTTGCAGTAATGGCAACCGGACGCTGGGCGAAGTCAATTACCAATGCGATGTAGGAGGTGGAGAGTAGATGGCAATAAAAGTGAAAGTACCAAAAGAAATCAAAGAATACCGTGAGCGTATTATCGCTGGTATGGGGTGGCGGCAACTAGCAGCTACCGCCGTTTCTCTTTCCGTAACTGGTGTTTTGGTATATTTTGGTCACTTCAAAAAAGGCATTGAAGTTAATACGCTAGGTAATGTGGTTATTCTGACTGCTATGCCGCCGATGGCTTTTGGTTTCATAAAAGTAAAAGGAATGTATTTGGAACAGTATGCAAAAATCGTTTTGCGCTATTACAAAAAAGAAGCGATTCGACGCTTTCAAACGAATGAGAGGGTAAGTATGAATGTTCACACCAAAAAACGATTCGAACGGATCAAAGAAACTGAAAAAAGATAAAAATACTAAGAAGGTTCTAAAGGTTCTTAGTAAGCAAAAGAAAAAACGAGGGATACGGCAGCGAAGAAATGCCCCACCCAAAACGAGTCAACATACACTTGCCTATCGACGTATGTTAGAAGACGGACTATGCGAAATTAGAGAAGGCGTGTACTCCAAGACGTTTAATTTCACAGATATAAATTATGCAACAGCTGGACAAGAAGAACAGGAAAATACCTTTAGTTCTTATTGTGAATTATTAAATAGTTGCGATGGTGAGACTAAGCTACAGCTTAATATCATCAATAAGAATAAAGACCGCAAAGAATTTGAGCAAGAAATGAAGTACGAACTTCAAAATGATGGAAATGATGAATATAGAGAAGAAATGAATACGATTCTTCTAAATAAACTTGCAGCTGGAAATAGCAGCTTAGAGAAGAAAAAATATTTTACAGTTACTCAATCAGGAAATCAATTTGATCAAGTTAAAGCTTCATTGAATCGGTTGCAGGATGAATTGATCAGTCAATTTGAAGGTATGGGATGCGAAACAAAAGAATTAACTGGACTTGATCGTCTTGAATTAGCCAACCAAATTCTGAGACCAGATACCAAATTACATTTTGATTATGAAGATTTATTATTTAGCAAATTGACAACCCATTCAGCGATTGCCCCAAACAGCTTTAATATGAAATATAAAAAGCATAGGTTTATGATGGGGGATCAATATGCGCAAGTTCTTTATTTGCGAAATTATCCACCAGAATTGTCTGATAAGCTGATAGCGGATATTACTGATATCCCTTCTAGTCTTGAAATTGCGGTACACATTGAGCCAATCAATCATTTAGATGCTCTTGAATTAGTCAAGAGAAAATTAACCTATATGGAATCGCAAAAAGTAGATGAACAAAAGAAGGCACTAAAATCGGGTTATGATCCTGAAATGATTCCACCGGAGCTTAAACGCAGCTTACACGAAGCGGAGGATTTGTTGGATCAGATGCAGGAAGATAACGAAAAATTGTTCAATTTCACGTTCTTGGTTATGTTGGCTAATGAAAACGAGCAAGTACTTGATGATCTTATTGAGCAAGTGATGCAAACGGGACGAAAAAACAACTGTGAATTTGGCAAACTGGACTACATGCAAGAAGAAGGTTTAAATTCTATTTTGCCTTGGGGAGAAAATTTTGTACCAATTCAGCGAACACTAACTACAGCGAGTACAGCGGTTTTTATTCCTTTCACTGCTCAAGAATTGACACAAGAACATGGAAAGTACTACGGACTCAATGCTGTAACTAAAAATATCATAAGTCTGGATCGTAGAATGTTGTCTGCCCCGAACGGATTCATATTTGGAAAATCCGGAAGTGGCAAATCCTTTGCGTCAAAAAAAGAAATAGTCAATATTTTGCTGAACGAACCGGATGCAGAAGTTATTGTTATTGATCCTGAGCGAGAATACTCAATATTGGCTAACGAACTCAATGGTGAAATTATCCGTATTGCAGCAGGATCACCAAATCACATCAATTTGTTTGATATTAATCAAAACTATGCCGATGATGATGATCCGGTGTCGTTGAAAACCGATTTTGCTCTGACCTTGTGTGATCTACTAGTTGGTGGCAAACTTGGCTTGAATGGTACACAAAAATCGTTAATTGATCGGGTTTGTTCCTTGATGTATCAAGAATACTTTGAGCGAGGTGGGGAAATGCCTACTTTTAAAGTATTCAGTGGTTTGTTGAAAGAGCAGCCGGAACCAGAAGCGAAGCAGCTTGCTTTGCAACTGGAATTATACACGGACGGATCGCTTTCGGTATTTTCTCATGAGACAAACGTAGACATCAATAATCGTTTTGTTGTATTCGATATCAAGGACTTAGGCAAGCAGCTTAAAACGATGGGTATGTTGACTGTGCTAGACCAGGTTTGGAATAGGGCGACGAGAAATAGAAGTTTAGGAAAAAGAACCTATCTATACATTGATGAGATTCAACTGCTCGTAACGAATGAATATGCAGAAGCCTACTTCTTCGAACTATGGAGTCGTGCCCGTAAATGGGGAATTGTTCCAACGGGAATTACACAAAATGTCGCTACCATGCTTCTATCTGCCAATGTGGAACGTATGCTTTCTAACAGTGACTTTATCATGATGTTGAATCAATCAAAAACAGATCGTAGAAGGCTAGCAGATTTGTTACATTTGTCCGCTCGACAAGAGAGATATCTTACAAATGCAGCTGAGGGCGAAGGCTTACTTTGCGCTGGTAATGCGATAATTCCTTTCTACGATGATTTTCCTAAAGATACAAAGCTGTACAAAATGATGTCCACAAAAATTGATGATGTCTACAAATATCAAAAAGAGGAAGAAGCTGGTTAGCTCCCTCCTTTTTATTTTGGGGTGATGAAGATGGTGAAAAATCATGCCGATAAAATTATACGTGCGCCGGATAAAAAGAGTAAAAGCTCCTACTTGTTAAGCCAGGCAACGGATCGACATAAAGGAAGAATTGTCAGTAAAGATCATTCAAACAAACAGATCAAAGGTTCAACTGATAAACGGATTAAAAAAGGCAAGAATCGCAATCTGATCACAGGTGAGGAAAAAGACCGAACAACGTTAAAAAATAAGCAAAGAAGGTTACAAGACGAAAAAAGGGCAAAAGATAAAAGGCTTGGAACGAAACAAGATCAGGATTCGGCAAAAGGAGAGAAAACATATAACTCTATTGATGCGTTAAAAAGAAACGAGCGCTTGAAGCAGCAGAGGGATAAAAAAGATAAGGAAGGGAAAGACAAAACAAGGGAGAGCGTAGGAGAGCGTACCGAAAGCGACAATGATTCTTCAAGTAACTTAGACAAGGAAACAACGGATCACGACAGCAGGTCAGCAGGGAAAAAGAGCAGTTTAAGCGGTAGAAGAAGCATACTTGATCGAACAGCAACCGTTGCGTTTGACGTTCTCACAGATGAAATGATGGACGCTGCGGGTGTGTCAGATAGCAACGGTGTTAGAGAAGCGAAGCAGCTACGACGAGGGGCTAAAAAAGGCGCTGCTGCGTATCGTAAAACAAGGTGGGGAATCACTCGTTTAAAGAAGACGTCACGGACTGTCAAACAGTCAGCTACAAGAACAGTAGCGTATGCAAGAGCGCTCGCTTCTAAGCAAACTGTGAAGCTAATCGTTGCTAAAGCAGCTGCACCAGCTGCGGCAATTATGATGATCTTAGCCTTAGCTGCTACTGTTGTTGCCGGAGCATCATTTTTAAGTTTCGGTACAGGTGATTGTGAGACGCAAGCCACTAGTACTAATATCACCTCAAAAAGTCAGGAAGAAAACGCAAAAGCTATTTACGACTTTGTAATGACTAATGTTCCTGGTGCTACACCGCAAGGCGTTGTCGGAATGATCGGAAACTTTCATCAGGAATCACAGATGGACCCAGCAGCAATTGAAGATCGTAGCAAACCCTTATCCGGACACGGAATTGCTCAATGGACGAGGGATCGTACAACGAATCTAAAGAATTTTGCGAAGGAAAAAGGGAAAGAGTGGTCAGATTTAGGTCTACAGTTAGACTTCTTACTGTATGAACTAAATGGATCTGAAAAAGCGTCAGTAGCAGCTTTAAAAATGACGAACGTAGAAGAAGCGACAGCAGCCTGGCAAACTCTTTTCGAGAGAGCCGGTGTCCCAGCAATGGGGAACCGCTTAGCATTTGCGAACGAATGGTATGCAAAACTAAAAGATACTGATCCTATGTCGTCCTCTGCTATGTCAACGGCAGCTGATGGCGAGCTAGGATCGCTTCTCTGCGGTGAAGGTGGCGACGGCGGCGAAATTTTAGATGTAGCGAAAGGTTGGCTAGGTTGGTTCTACTATGTACAAGCTCACCCTTCGCCAGATTTAGGCGATTTAAACAATCCTAATAAAAGCGGTGGCACGGATTGCTCTGGCTTTGTATGGCTCGTGCTAAATAAGGCTGGTTACAATGTTCCGCCAGGTATGCAGTGGTACACGGGATCGATGGCAAGTGATGCGAAAGGCAGCAAGCAATACTTGAAACAAATTAGCGAGAGTGAAGCAGAAGCAGGGGATATAGTGATCGTGAACCTGGGGGCTGGCTTATCAGACGATGGTCATACGGCTATTCTGGTAGAAAAATGGCATGGATTGGAAACAAAGATTATTGAAGAAGGTGGCGGCAAGGACAGTGTAAGCTACGGACAAGTGAATACGTCATTTGGCTATCTATTGAATGGTGGAGATGTAACGCTGGCACGTCCAATCAAAAAGGGGGCACCAGTAGATTAAAAAGGTGGTAGTAAAATGTTAGACAAGCGAAAAATCATTACTATTTTTGGTGCAGTTCTATTTGTTGCAACTATGGCTTTTGGATTATTCAAATTCCAAAAAACAATTGACTCACAAAAGCAACTGATCAGTAAGTTGTCAGAATCTAATCAAGAGTTAAACCAAGTAAACAAAGAGGTTCGAGGGAAATACACAAAGCTTGTAACACAGAATGCGGAAAGAAAGGGGGAAGAAAACGAAACGTTGCAGCCTGCTGATCCTATTGAGTCGGAAGAACCAGGCTACGAAGAGTTCGAGAAGATTGTGAACACTACGTATCAAGAGCTTTACAACTATACTCCTGAAACATATGAGCAGCGCAAGGACAAGGTAAAAAACTATTTGTCTGATGATCTAATGAAGACTTATTTTGGTAACAAGGGCACGTTCGGAGACGCTGCGAATAATGAATCGAAATTGACTAAAGCAAGTGTTTACCATGATGAAATGAAAGACAATCAGATCCAAGGGATCGTTGTTGCACGTTATGAAAGTAGATATGTCAGTGAATATGCAAGTGGTGAGTTTTTCAAAGGAATGGAGCTTTACGAGATTACTTATGATTCAGCAGAAAAGAAATTGACCCACATTCAAAGTTTAGGTAGTGGTTTCACAGGCGATATGCTGAACTAGGAGCGTGTTTGATGAAGAAATCAAGTAAATATATCCTGATTGTCGTATGCAGTCTTATAACGGCAGCAAGCAGCTTAGTTGTTCATATGAGCTATACATTCCATCGTTCGATTTCTATTGAGCTTACAGCTGACAGCAACAAGACAATTTTCTTTTACCGTGATGATTGTTCAGATTGTAAGAAGGTTTTTCCTATTGTCTATTTTAATCGGATAAGTAACAAGAACGTTATTCTTGTGAATATGAATAATCCTACAAATCGAAAGTATATAAGCAAATTCGAATTAAAGTCTGTCCCTACGTTTGCCAAAGGTGACAATCAGTATGTTGGAATCGACCAGGAACAAGTGAAAAAAATTTTAAGTAGTGAGTAGGTGAAAGTATGGCAAAAAAAACAGTTGAAGAACGAATTAGTAAAAAGAAAACAGAAATTGAACAGCTGCAAAAGCGTATTGATGCTGATAACCAAAAATTGAAAAAACTAAAGGGAGAGTTAGAAGTTCTTGAGACAAGTCAAGTGATGACAATACTTGAAGACTTCAAAATGTCTCCCGATGAACTAAGAAGTCTTTTAAGGACACAATCATATTCAGCCTTGAAAAACGCTAATACTCAGGTACAATCAAGTCAACAATAAAGTGAGGAGTTGGCTCATTGATCTGTCTGAGACGTACTATATCCGTATTAATTGCAATCCCTTGTTTACTAATAGGGATTGTGTGTTGGCTAGTTGGCTTAATTTTTACACTTGCAGGAGTAATTATCAAAAAAATAGGATCATGCTTTTTAGGAGTGTTCTCGCTCGGCGTCATATGTGTGATTGGTTTTTCAATTCATGAATTATTATCACCTCATACGACTGATGATATGCATGCGATATTTTCAACTATAGGTATTTCTTTAGTAATAATGCTGGCAGTTATTTTTACAGTTATCTTAGCTGGCAGTGTAAGCATAGTCTTAGTCAAATTGAGTGGTGAGATAATCAGATTACCCAAAAAATTCTGGTACTAATAAGGGAGGTGAAAATCTATTGTTCAACAGAAAAAAGTCGTACATGACATTCACGCTGCAAGAAGGGATTTCCTTTCCCCAAGAAGCAATAGAATTATACGAAGCCCTTGCTTTAATTGAGCAGGAAAACAAGAAATTACTCGATTCCGGAAATCAAGGTACGGTACAGATCACCCTCTATAACAAAAAGAGACAGATCCAATTGCGGCAAGTTTTATCTTTGCCAATCAACAATAAAATTGAGGAAGAAATTGCTCGTTTAATTGATGCAGCAGAAACAACCAATCAACCACAGAAGAAGCAGACGAATTTTAAAAAAAATTCCGCTGCTTCTTTTTTGTCCAATCGTGGGAAATTATTTAACGTGCTAACCGTGATAAACACGTTTGCAGCTGCTGCAATGATTTTGCTTTTCTTGTTTAACGACACAAGTAAACCAAACATTCAAACTACTAGCAGTAAAAGTGAATTGACTATTGAAGAAGTTGAGAATTATCAGAATGATCGGCAAGGTATTGATTTACTAAGCCGCTTTTTTTTACCTAACTACTATTCGGGAAACAAAGAAAATATCCGAAACTTTTTAGACAACCAAACGTTCAAAAAGTCTGAGGTGACAAACGGGCAAGTGCAATCAGTTCTTGCAGAAAAGTTAGTAAAGAAGGGAGACAAATACCAGGTTTCTTATGTGCTGCTTGTTCAAGATGATCAGCAAAAAAGAAACGTCCGGATCACGTATACGGTAAAAAAGGACAAAGACGCAAAGTATAAATATTTGATTATTACGGAACCAAAAGAAAGCGAATATCCATAAATCTATTCAGAAAAGGAAGATGAATACAATGAAAAAAATCTTAGTCGTAACCTTGTTTAGCACTTTAATACTAGGAACGTCGGGAGTAACAAGTTTTGCAGCAGAAGTACAACAGGATCAACCGATAGCTATAGTGCCATTTGAAATTACTGATCCGACTGATCCTTCTGTTCCACCAACGCCCGATCCTGATCCAAACCCAACACCAGACCCTGATCCAAATCCTGATCCGAATCCTACGCCGGACCCTGATCCCGATCCTGATCCAAATCCAACACCGGACCCTGATCCCGATCCTGATCCAGGTCCAACACCAGACCCTGATCCCGATCCTGATCCAGGTCCAACGCCAAACCCTGATCCCGATCCTGATCCGAGTCCAACGCCCGATCCTGATCCGACGCCTAAACCTGATCCGACACCAACACCAAAGCCAGATCCAAAACCAGATCCAAAACCTGATCCAACACCGACACCAGGTGACCAAAATGGAAACAAGGGAAATCAAACAGCTAACAATCCAACACCGTCGCCTGTAAATACCAATCCGACACCCCAAGCACCTGTATTAACAAGCGGAAATCAAACAGTAATTGCAACCGTAGACGGGAATCCTATTGTGCTGCAAGCCGACGGATCAACTAAAACAGTAACGCCTGAGACAATCGGAGCTAGGGTTCAAAAAGATGGATCACTCGTGATCAAAGACAAAGAAGGAAATGAGAAAGTTTTACCTAAAACTGGTGAGAAAACTAGCGGTGCATTAACAACGTTGGGAATGATGATTGTCAGTTTATTTGCGTTCATTTTGAAACAGAGAAAGGAAGTTTCTGAGTAATGAGTGACTTAGGAATTATCCAGAAAGGAGAAGTTCATGAACGCTGAAAAATCGAATAAAAGTAAAGAGTTATTGCAGCAAGCAGAAGAGGGAATTAAACAGTTTTTAGAGTCAGATAAGTACAAAGATTTTCTAAAAACGATGTCTCAATTTCACCGGTATAGTGTAAATAATACGATACTAATCTTTATGCAAAAGCCTGATGCTAGTCATGTTGCAGGCTATCAATCCTGGAAGAAAAAGTTTAATCGTCAAGTTAATAAAGGCGAAAAATCTATCAAGATCATAGGCGGCAGAGAGTATAAACGAAAAGTCGAAGAAATCGAAAATGGTGTGAAAGTAGAAAAAGAAGTTAAAGGTATTAGCTTCTTTCCCGTTTCAGTATTTGACGTAAGTCAAACAACCGGTGATCCACTACCCAAGTTGGTCAATGAGTTGCAGCAAGATGTGTCTGACTACAAGAATTTGTATCATGCGATTAAGGAAAGTACCGACTTTGACGTATCCTTTGATGATATAAAGTCTGGCGCTAAAGGCTACTGTCGTCCATTAGATAATCAAATTGTAATCAACAAAGGTATGAGTCAATCACAGACAATCAAGACATTGATACATGAGATCACTCATGCTGATTTACATGCTGACGAATTCAAAAATAATGATGTAGAAAGGACGACTAAAGAGTCCAAAGAAGTAGAAGCAGAGAGTACAGCTTTTGTCGTTTGCGAACATTATGGAATCGACACGAAAGATTATAGTTTCCCTTATCTAGCAGCTTGGTCAAGCTCAAAAGAGCTTGAAGAATTGAAGGCTAGTTTTGAAAAAATTCAAAAACAAGCCGATAGTCTAATTCAAAGAATTGACACCAATTTGGAATCAATCCTCAAAGAAAAAGAATTAGAAGTGACGCAGGAAAAAGAGCAGGATTTGAAAGATGTTAAAGTACCGGATATTAGCAAAATGCCTTTAAGTGAACGGCTAAATTACTTTCAAGAGAAAGCCGATTCGATAAACCAAGTAAGAAAAAAAGACCAAGTTCTTCAGAATCATATTTCCCATTCAGAGAAAAAAGAAAAGAACAAAGAAGCAGCAAAATAGGCGATTTTGAAGAAGAACAATTAGCTGCTATTTCCGAGAAACCCAAAATAATATTTTTAAATCCGGCACTACTATTAGGTGAATTTATGTGCCAGATAATGGTCATTCAACAGCAGCAAGAAAATGAGTATAGAAAAAAACTATTCGTTCAGGAAGCAGCTGCTTACGAAGAAAAGAAGCTGCTAGAATATTACAGGGAGGAAAGGCAATTATGAAAGTGAGTTTTACACAGCACGAGGTTGAAATTATTAGCAGCCACCTATCACTAGCAAAGGAAAAAACAAAAGCAAGCGTGGCGCAAGAAGTCGAAAACATGGTTTCGCTGCTGCAAAGCGAACAAGGCAAACAGTATATTGAAGATGATGAACAGCGAGCCTATACGCTTGATCAGTACAAATCGACAGCTGAAAAATTAGCAGAAGTAACAGAAGACGAATTCCAAAAGATTGATCTTTCGTCAGCAGATATGCTGAGGTAAAAAGAAAAATCACGGGGTTTGGGGCGAAGCCCCAAGTATAAAAAAGAAGAGAAGCCAAACCGCTCTCTTCTTTTTTTTTATGTAAGATGGTACCATCTTGCAAATCTTGCTATAAGACTTCCTGCCCAAAAACGGCAGGAAGTCCACAGCAAGTTTGATCACTATTGAAAATAGAAAAGAGCAGACACCTTACTTTTTTCTTTCGCAGAAAAAAGTAACAAAAAAGAACTCTCACACTCGCCGTGTGGGGGCGTGCCAAACGAATGGAGATTCGTTCAGCAAGCTGGTAGCGTGAGGGGGCTTGTTTTTAGCCGTCAATTCCTTAAATTCCTTCCCTACGTTCAGTCAGACATTTACCATTGACGGCACGTCGTAATTACTTCTTTTTGAAAATAGTTTAATCCGTTAGAAGGTGATACATTGGAGAATCAAGTTGAAAATATACCGGAATTCAATCAGTTAATCATGCAAAAAACGTCCGATGAAGTTTTAGAAATTGCGAATACGTATGATGATTCAATACGCAGCATTCAAAAAAAATTTAGAGTTTCGGAACGAGAAAACTTTCTGATTCAATATAAAATGAACTTATCCAACACGAGAAATTTCACACATTATGCTTGCCGGATGTGTCTTTCTGGAATGACCGTTACAACAGATTTTTCAGACTTACGAGCGTTAACCAGTGAATTAGGTAGGATAGGGAACAATATAAACCAACTGGCACACAAAGCAAACATGACCAATAACATTGAAAAGGACGATTTCCAATCTTTGAAAAATGAATATGATCAGCTGGCAAAATTGGTTAGTGAAGCGTTATTGTACAAGTTGAAACGTGCAAGAGATTTTCAGAGGTACGTTTAGTGGCAGTCACGACAATTCATCAGATAAAAAGTACGCTGAAAAAAGCGTTAGACTATATACAAAATCCTGAAAAAACTGACGAGGGATTGCTAGTTAGCAGTTACAATTGTGAAGCTACGCTTGCCGAAGTAGAAATGGAAATCACACGACAATACGCAAGAGAAGTGAAAGGCGATTATCGAAAGACAGGCGGCAGCGAAGTATTAGCTCACCACCTCATTCAGAGCTTTTCACCGGAGGATGATGTTTCGCCGGAGCTGGCTCATGAGATCGGAAAGCAGCTTGTAGATGAACTGCTTGGAGGAAAATTCGAATATGTGATTTCGACACACGTTGATAAAGATCACATTCACAATCACATCATTTTTAACAGCGTATCCTTTTACGACTTGAAAAAATTTAGAAGTCAGCCTTATAGGACAGCAAATCAAATTTTAGAGATCAGCAATCGCCTATGTGCGGAAAATGATTTGTCTATCGCTCCACGCAAGCAGCAGCTGCGCAACTCCTATAAAAACTATTCAAGATACAAAAAGAATTCAACGTTTAGGGCTGAGATCAGAAAACGATTAAACATGATTCTTGATGAATCTGTTTCTATGGAAGAATTCAAATCTAAAGCAGCTGAGCTAAAAATAGACGTTGACGATTCCGGCAAACACATTACTTATTTTTTAGCTGGTGAAGGTCAGAAGCGCAAGACACGAGGAAACAAACTTGATGATTTAGAAACGTACACGGAAAAAGGAATTCAAGAACGGGTTGAAGAAAATAAAATCCTTGTCACGCAACTTGAAAAAGCAATCGAGGAATCTTTCTCCACCAGCGATAATTTGGAAGATTTTCAGTTTAATTTGCGACAAGATCACGGGATAACTTTTAAAGAGCATAAAAAATTTGGAGTAGTGTTCCAGTTTGATGATGTGAATCGTTCGAGTTTAAAAGAGCGAATACTTCCCGATAGTTATCATATTGAAAATCTGAACGGCAACTTTAGAACTGATTACGATTTTTCACAAGAGAACAGCCTAGAGCCGATTAGCGAACGTTACCGACAACAAGAAAAAAGTAAGATTGAGAATCAAGAAACCCCTATCGTTTTACTTGATGAACAAATCGAGAAAGTAACCAAAGAAGGTCTACTAATTAATTTAGAATCGCCCGATGCGAACGGTTATATCTTTATCAATAGTAACTTTGTTGATGTAGACAAAACCACCGGAGACTATACTATTTGGATCGGTGACAAATTTGATTACACGGTTAGGGATCAAAGCGGCGAGGTTTCGGAAAACTACACCTTAAAAGGTGAGGGACTTATTCGAGGGCTAGAGTTGGCAAAAGGGATAGAACCGCTGCCGATTTACGTGCATAGCAAGTATATAAAAAGCATTAGTGAACGTGGGCTTTCGCTATCAATGCCGGACAAAGGGATCGAACGGCTTTTCATTCCTAAAGAGTATGTGGAATATGATCAGATTAGCAAGAATTGCACAGTGAGGATCGGTGAAAATTGGAATTACTATGGCAAGCCGACTTTAAAAGAGAATGCGACACAAGAGCAAATAAGGAACAATGCAGCGGTACGTTTTAAAGGTCAAGACGTGATCAGCGAGCTTCAAAAAGAAAGTAAATATTTGGACGTTCTTATTCAACCAAAAATGAATATGCTACGACATAGAATGCAAAAAATGCACACGTCGGCTTTAGTAGAGACACTAAATACTTTCAGAGAAGAAAAGATCGAGAAGCCGTCTGATTTAGCTCAAAAGCTTGCAGCGGTTCATAGAGAAAAGGCAGCTGCACAAACGAAGATCGATGAGATAGAAAAGAAGATCACCAATTATAACAACGTCGCCAAGCTGCTGGTAACTTACGAAAAGTACTTACCAATCGTTAAAGAGATCGACGGTGCCGGATTTTTGCAAAAAACAAAGTTAGAAAAGCAATATGAGTCGGAGCTGCGGCAATTTAATTTAGCAGAAAAAAAACTCACTGCTACAAATAATTTGAGAATGGATATGCCGAAAGAAAAGATTATTGCGCTTGCTAAAAATCAAGAGCAGCAAAAAAAGCGTCTGATCGACAGCTTTAAATACTATGAGCAGCAGCTTGAAAAACTAGAAGATGCGAGATTAGTTCTTGAAGAAGTAACTGGAGATCAGTTAGAAGCAGCAGCTTATGAATACTCAGAGATTGAATCGCTAAGTGATCGCTTAGATACATTAGAAAACGAAGCAAAGCAGGAAAATGACGAAAGAGAAGTACAAGAAAAAAGGAATGATCGAGAGAGATAATAGATACGCCTTAGCGTGTGAGTATGCTGCGTTGACACCAGCGGCTGTGATCCTTTTATCACGACCATTGAAATTAAAAGATTACTGTTTTATCTAGTTAGGAGGAAATCATGATTAATAATGTTGTTCTTGTCGGTAGGCTAACCAAAGAGCCGGATATGAAATATTTACCTAACGGTGATCCTGTAACCACGTTTATAATTGCTGTAAACCGTAACTTTAAAAATCAAAGCGGAGACCGTGACGCCGATTTTATTAACTGTATTATTTGGCGTAATAAGGCAGTAAACTTTGCTGATTTATGCAAGAAAGGAACGTTGATCGGGATCACTGGGAGGATTCAAACACGAAACTATGAGAACAAAGAAGGACAAAGAGTCTATGTAACCGAGGTTGTTGCTGATGGGTTTCAGCTTCTTTAGCAATAAACACGAACGAAATAGCGACCTGGCACAAGCCGGTAGGCAGTAAATCACGAACAAACGTCTGACCAGGATCACCGGATCTTGCAGTAAAAACCGAACGCGGCTTAAAGACACTTATTGGATATAAAAATCGCAAATGAAATAAGTGGAAAACCAGCAGCTATAAACTAGACCCAATAAACAAAAATGCTCCCCAGCGGTATCGGATGCTGGGGAGCTGCTGCTTATTTGAATCCGATTGTTACTTCCTTGCCGACACTTGTTGCAATCTCGTAGAGTACGTTAAAGCTGACGTTCATTGATCCATTCTCGATTCGTGCTATCGTACTTTGCGGCTTTCCTACCTTTTCAGCTAGTTCACGTTGTGTCATGCCTAATTCGTCTCTTAATTGAGCGACAGCAACAGCGACATTAAGTCTTTGTTTTTCTTTTTCAAACTCTGCCGCAAACTGAGGGCTGCTTGCCTTTTTCCGTGCAATTAAATCATTGATGCTGCTTGTCATTTTAATTCCCCTTTCGCATATTGCTCTCTGATCCGTTTAGCGTGTTCAATCTCTTTTCTAGGTGTCTTCTGCGTCTTCTTAGTAAATCCGTGAGTGATCAGGTACTTATTTCCTACTTTTTGGAAATAAATAGCTCGTTGAATGTTATTTCCAACCTTAGAACGCAACTCGTAAAGGTTAGTATCTAATTTTTTAACCCACTCCATTCGTTGTGCAACAAGCAATCCAAGCTCTTGTGTTGATTCAATTGTCGCCAGCAGCTTACTAGAATCTTTGCTTGGTAGCGATTCAAGAAATTCAACGAATTCACTAGTACCGTCCGGTCTTTCTATAAAACGAAACTCTGGTTTTTCCATATACTTATGATAGCATACACGCTATCAAAAATCAAACTAACCTATTCTTTTTTTGAGGTTCTATGTAATATTTTTTTTCTTGATGCCCTATTGCTAAATCAATGTAAAATTGAAAGCAGTCTTCCCCTACTTCGTTAACGGCGTTGGGTCCAAAATCCCAAAGCGAGTCAATCAAGTCATTGAGAGAAATTAAGTGAAATTCATATTGTCTTATTAGGTTCATTAAATTGTACCCCTTTATACTTGTATAGATAGTATTTTTGATCTTTTTTGAAACTGATATTTATTTTGCATTCTTCTATTTCAAAGCAAAAGTAAATGTCGTTCTGCTTCCTTTTAGTTAGCGCTGCTGGTATTGAAAAGTGTGTCCGGTTATGCTTTATCATTAAGAATAGTACGTCCTCTTTGATTGCATAGAAAGGAATATCGGTATCAACGTACTTATGAAAATCTACTATTAACTGGTCGTGCGGTTCTTTGATTCGACGTCTATAAATTTCAAACATGAAACACCTCCTAGAACATACGTTCGGATAAATTTAATCATGTCTCACCTGCTCTTGTCAATTATTAAACCAAACTGTATTTTTAGGGTGTCCCCTTACCGAACACTTTGGACTTGTTGCTATTGCTGAAATCAAACTGTATGATTAGGGTGTATATTAATTATTTCAGGATGAGGTGGATTTAATGCGAGTTGCTTATGCTAGAGTCTCAACGACTGAGCAGAATTTAGATAGACAAATCGAAACACTTAAAAGCTTTGGTGCCGAAAAAATATTTATTGAAAAGAAATCCGGTGCGAATTTAAAAGACCGACCTGTTTTGCAGGAAGCCTTAGACTTTCTTAGGGAGAAAGATATTTTCATGGTCGAAGCGTTAGACCGGTTAGGCAGGAATTATGATGAGATTGTCACTACAGTAAACTATCTAAAAGAAAAAGATGTCAATTTTATCATTACCAGCTTACCTATCATGCAGGAAGCTATTGGCAACCCTCTTCTTGATCGGTTCGTTAAAGATTTATTGATTCAGCTATTAGCTATGATAGCCGAGCATGAAAGGATAGAATCACGGCGACGTCAAGCGCAAGGAATAGCCGTAGCAAAGTCCAAGGGCGTTTACAAAGGAAGACCACTCCTTTACTCACCCAATGCAAAAGACCCGCAAAAACGGGTCATTTATCGTGCAATTGTCGCTGAATTAGAGAAAGGTGTAGCTATTGCAAAAATTGCTAAAGAGTACAATATAACAAGGCAGACAGTTTATCGTATTAAAGACGATATTTCAGGATCAGAATAGAAATTTTAGCGAAGAATGCTATAATGAATGCAAGACAGTAAAAGTTTTTTCTAATGACGGTGGCTATCCATTCGAAAGTGAGGTGATGCGTATGTGCGTATCCCAAGAATCTGTAGAAAGGAGATGCCTTTTGTCTGTGGAAGCAGCGTTAGGATTAATGATCAGTTTCGGTTCTCTAATCGCAACTATCATTTTCGGAATCCTGACAATCAGCAAAAACGACAAAAAAAAATAACCGTCACTTTTAGCAGGGAGACGATTATTTCTTTATAAGTAATTATCCTAGCCGCCGTCTTTAGCGGTGCTGTCCCAAAGGGAGGTTGTTAGCGCAACTTCCCTTTTCGTATTTATTATAGCATACTTCGTAACAAATTGTTACTCGGAAACTGTGTCCCATGACATAGACTTATAAAGTGACTATCTGTAACATTTTCTGCCTAACCTATAGTAAAGTTCGTTTTTTGCTGCAAGATCCGGTGATCCTGGTCGGACATTCGTTCGTGTTTTTGATATAAATGATCAGCTGCAATAGATCCATTTGCTGGTGCTGGTGGCTATAAAGGCGAACATTTACCAATTGCTGCTAACAATAAGAAGTGATCAGCTCTCCTACCTTGCTAAATACAACTTAAGTAAAACCGCATTAGCGTGTGAGACTGCTGCATTAGTAGCAGTCGAGAGTTTGCATTAGCAAACGGCTGTGAGGGTTCACCTTAGTGATACCCGAGAGCGAGCCTTAGCTGCGGTTCCCTTCACTGTATTAAAATATCACGATACTACAATATTGTGATATCACGATATGATAAAAGCTATTTATATCTATTATCATATTTATCTTTTATTTAGTCAGCTCCCCTACCCTGCTAATTAGTTAGAACATAAATACCGTAACACATGATCAAGTTTTTAAGCTGTTAGTATATTGTAATATTGCGATATCGTGATACTACAATATAACACTGAGACAATCTCACTCGTATACCTTTGTCATACACAACTGTGACTTTCGTATCCGCTATACTTTTAGCTGATTCTATATTTCATTGTATTGTTATATCACAATATTGCAATGCTGTGATATACTCAATTTTCGGTATAGTTATCGCCTTATTCTTGGTTCAGTAACCAGTTCTTAGTTTGATTAGAATATATTTCGTATGCAATATTAATATGCCAATCCTTTCGCAAATCCAAATTCCATCTTGCAATATCGTGATATCGTGATATACTTATATCGTGATTTAACAATATTGCAAATGTAGGAGGTTTAAGAATGGCTAGAACTATATCTATTGCGAATCAAAAGGGTGGCGCATCAAAAACTACAACAACTGTAAATTTTGCAGCAGTCCTATCTTTTGTTCTAGGTAAGAAAATTTTATTAATCGACAGTGATCCACAAGGAAACTTAACAGATCACTTGGGCTTTGATATCGATGACACCGATCAACCAACTATCTACGAAGTATTAAAAGGTGAGGTCGATGTTAAAGATGCAATTTTAGACTACAAAGGAATTGATGTTCTTCCTGCGGATATTGCCCTTTCTTCTGCTGAAAGAGAATTTACACAGGTCGGCAGCGAGCACAGACTTAAGAAAGCATTGCAACCTGTAATGGATGATTACGATTTTATTCTCATTGACACACCACCTTCATTGGGGATTCTCACTGTTAATGCTTTTACTGTTAGTGACGAAATTATCGTTCCTGTTGAAGCTGCTTATTTCTCACTAAAAGGCTTAGTAAAATTAAATGAGACAATCGAAACCGTTAAAGAGTTTACGAATAACCATTTAATTGTTCGTGGTGTGCTTTTCACTAAATTTAATGAGAAATATAATATTTCAAAAGAAATGGTGTCTTCAGCCGAACAGATTTCGCAAGTTATCAATGCACCTATTTTTGATACGAGAATAAGAAGAACAGTCAAAGTCGATGAAAGCCAGGCAGCTGGTGTGGATTTACTTAGCTATCACGATGCTTCAACAGCTGAGGAGGACTATAAAGCTTTCGCTAAAGAATACTTAGAAAAGATAGGTGAGATAGATGGCTAAAAATCAGGAAACTAGGAGTCGTGATACTGTTGCACGATTATTAGGTACTAATACTAAAGAAAAAGCTTCTACTGTCAAAGAAGCGCCGGAACCGAGTTTTGATCCTAACAAAAAAAATATTTCTTCATTGATTAAGAAGCAAGGGAATAGTATGAGGAAAGCCGATAGCATACGTTTAAACCCTATTCTTCAATCAGCATTAATTTATTGGACAACGATCGGGGACGCTTCAAAGAGCAAACCGGATATCGTTGAGGAAGCTTTGCTAAAAGCAATTCCAGAAGAATATCTGATAGAAGGATACAACTTAGCAAAGAGACAAAATAAAATTTAATAGACGAAATATCACGATATTGCGATATCGTGATATTTTTTTTGCCAAATGTTGCTATATCAAGCATAAATCGAACAAATTGATCATATCGTAATGTTGCAATATCACGATATTGTGATATAATAATATTGTAATACACTAATAAGTCTTGTAACCCTTGATATGATGCGGTTTGCTTTACTATTACAATTCGTGTAAACTATCTTTGATAATAGAAAGATGCTGATTAGTTACTGCAATAATTGCGGCAATTAAGAATGAAAAACCTAGACTGATCAATTATCTTTTTTGAAAGAGGTATATCCTAATGAGTGAGTTTAAATATTTTAAGTTAGATAGAGTATACAATGAGTTGTACTACCAATTCCCAAAAGTTCTCTTAGTAAGCGAGACTTATAAACATTTAGATAGTGATGCAAAAATAGCCTACATGCTTTTTAAATCCAGACTAGAATTTGCCGCAAAAAAGAAGCAGGTTGACGAAGAAGGAAATGTCTATTTTACGTTTACACTTGCTGAGCAGCAAAAGATGTTGCAGCGTGGAAAGCAAAAAGTTCTAAATATCCACGCCCAATTGGAAAAGGCAAATCTGCTTCAAAAGAAAAGTGGCGGTTTTAACAAAGCTGCTGGAAAGAAAAACCCTACTCGCCTTTACTTAGCCGAGTTAGAAGTAACAGAAAACGACATTTACTTAGTTGAGGAGATCGACCGGACAGGGGACGAGCAGCAAGAAAACGTTGATTTACCGCATGGTATGAAATTCATACCTAGGGAAGACGAAGAAAAAAACGCTGAAACCCTTGCGGCTCATGATGGTATGAATTTCATACCTACCTCAAACGTTGATTTACCGCATGGTATGAAAAACGGACAAGAACTATATAATAATAACTTAAACAATAAAGACACTAAAAGACTCTCAAAAGACGAGGAAAAATCCTTACAGGATAAATTGCTGTTAGAAGATTTTGCAGAATCCATGATCGCTGGAAATAAGACGTTTCTACCAAGCAAAGTTTTAACACTGCTCGCTTCATTTTCGCATGGAGAGTTTGAGACAGCAGCTAATTACATGAAGGCGATTCATAATGCAAAAGCGAATGCTGAAAAGCTAGAGGATTACCATTTCATGTATGAGGATGTAGAGGAAAAATATGGAATCGACATTGATAACTTGATCTATTTCAAAACTAAGAAAGCGATATTCAAAGAAAAGGATGAAAAAATACGGAACATGGATAACCTCATTTTCCGTTACCTCACTGATTTGTTTCAAGATATTATCCGGCAAATCAAAGCAACCGAGGAAGCACCGGCGGCACCAGAGGTTGAGGTATCGCTGCACAACTGGTTAGAAGGCGACTAGAAACTAGGGGGCTAAACAAATGGAAATGACAATACTAGAACAAACGTTATCGTTACGAGCGCTAAATACGGAGCTTGAAAAAATCAAGGTGAACCGGATGAACGCAAAGGCGGACCCGATGCCAGCTAACGCAGCAATCCTAGAAATCTATGATCAGCAGATTGCAGCCCTGGAACAAGTGATTGACCGCATAAAGAATGCAAAAGTTACCGGATAAGTCTCTACCATTCGATAAGCGGTGTAGAATATTTGTATACAAATATGCGAACAAGTGTTTGCAAAGCGTTAGAAAGATGCTATACTATTTTTAAGGAAATTAGCGCTATCTCCTGTAATATTATTTCAATCAATAATACGATGTCAAAATCGACCGTTTTTTCATCAAAATCGACCTTTTCGATTAATAACAAATAAATATGTATTCTTTTTTTAAAAACGTTATTCTTTGCAGTTTCGCTTTATTTTACATGAATATAAATAACGCAATATTGTTTGCTGTTATTTGATCACATTAAGAATTGATGATAAAATGAGTGGACAAACCGCGGTTAGTTTAGATATGCCAAGGAGGGTGAAAATTAAAAAAAAACAGAAAGATATATAAAAATGTCAGTTTGATTTTAATAAAAGAAAAGTAATGTCATTTATATTCGTAGAAAACATGCTTGACGATTATTTGATTCGGCGGTATGCTTGATGCGAATTAGTTTCCGCTTCATTTGCGGAAATAGGGCAAGTGAAACATAAAAAACCGAAAGGCACAGCAAATATGGAGTTGGTAGCTCCATGAAACAAATGCTGTTCGCAATAGTATCAGTATTGCGTTAACCCTTCGGCGGCTATGGATTGCTCCACGCCAATTGTCATTATACCAAAGTTTAGGTGAAATAGTGAGAAGAACCTTTTTTCAGTGTGCCTTTTATGGCTAAATTTCTCTTAAATGTAGGATGTAATGCAGAAAAGCGTGGCGATTGTAATCGTAGTTGTTCGAAAAGAGGGGGGACGTGGTATATAACTACGTCCCCCCTCTTTTCGTTTTTTTTTGGAAACTAGTTCACCTAGGTTGAAACTACGTAGTGAAACTGATTAGCTTGTCAATCAGTAACGCTACTATAGGCAAAATGGTACTTTAAAAGCGTGATTGGGTCAATATATGACCGCTTAATAACAAGTGTTTTTCATAAAGCTTTATCACTAAAAAGGATTTGAAGGGAGCGGAAAGAATGATCACTCGGAAAATTAGTATTGAAGATATTGGCTATTATGGCTGCCGAGTTACTGTTTTTGACGAGCTAAAACAATCAATTGATTTAGGTGATCGAAAACAGAAACGCTGGTTTACTGCACACTATCGGATCAAAGGGTTGCAGGCAGAACGTCTGCAAGAACATTATGTTGCTAAAAAAAAGCAGGTAGTGGTAACTGAAACAGTCTCAATAAAAGAAATCTATCCAAGGATTAAACATGTTAACGATGCGGATGGGGTGCTGATTGCTCGAAGAATTGCGCCTAATCGACCACTACTGGTTACAGCAAAAGGCATGAGTAAATTTTTAGTCATGGAACAGTAAATAATTCAATACTTCTCTTTTTTCGCTTGCTTGAAAATGTTGTGGATCAAGCAAGTAACTTGAAGAGTCAGCGGCAGCAGCTAGTAAGGCTATAAGTTGTCAAAGTCTTGGCGAATGAGTCGAGAACCTGGGCAGCTTTTGATAGGTGGTATCAGAAAAGATTGGTCACACTAAGCGAACACTAATTGTGAAAGTTGATGAAATGAATGGCTGCACTAAAAGTAGTCAGTAAACAATCAAGGGCATTGTTTGAAGAAGCAATCAATAGCACCTAGGGGTATCAGAGCAGCTACTAAGGTTCCTAGGTTTTGACGCACACTTGGAGAAAGACCAAGCTGGCTTTTCGTAATGGGGAAGCGCATAAGCAGTAATGCTATGTCGTGAGCTGCAATACATATAGGCACTTGCCTTTTCGGGAACGAATCGGCATTTACCGCTGTCTATTAGAGTTTCTGGTTACGGACGCTATAAACCAGTCGGGTAAGGTGATTACTTTTTTAGTAAGCGAAAAAAGAGAAGTTATTAAACAGTGAGTGGAGTATATTCTTTGCTGCATGAATTGTAAGTATAGAAGGAGGAATGGATCTGTGAAGATTTTAGTGTTAACAAAAAATGTACTTGCTGAAAAGGAAATACAGCAGCAATTGCAAGAGTTGGATCACGAGGTTTTTTGTTCAAGTAGCCTGTTTTACAAATTGATGAACGGGCAGGAAATCAAGGCTATTGAATACATCTTTGATACAGTGATACCAGGAGTCACAATCACCAATTTAGAAGTAGAAAAGCTTGGAGAATTGATTGGTGGGATACAGCTGGAACAAGTGCCTATTGGACTATCGAAGGATCAGCTAAGGGAAAAATTGTATTTAGCCGAAAAAGAGGCAAAAGCTGGTCAAGCAGATGAATCAGCAGAACAAACAGAATTAGTTCAAGATCGATTCATGAAACATTTAAGTAAAAATGAAAGTATCTTGTTTCAATTGCTCTTAGCCAATAAAGGAGTACCTGTTTCACGAGAAGAAAGTTGTCGGGTATTGTGGGAGTGTGAGCCGACAAACTCTTGTTTGTCACAACTTTCTTCTCTGAGCAAACGTCTGCGACAGAAAGCAGATGAATGTAAGGTTGGTTATTCTATTCAATCGTTGTGGGGTAAAGGCTACGTGCTGAATGCACACCGATGAAAAGTTAGAGTAACGAGGGGACACCTACTATTAAAAGGGGGCACACCAATTGCCTACGAATAAACCAAGAATCAAATTGGCATTGTCAGAAGATTGTCTAAAAAAATTAGACTGGTTGGTTGAGGAGCGTCAAAAGAAGACAACTAAAAAAGTCTATCCTTGCAAAATTGTTCAGGAATTAATCAACAACGAGTATACGATTCGGCAAGCGTTCAAATAGTATGAAATTGTCAGAATCGACCGTTATTCAATCATAATCAGTATGAATCGCTAATTGAAATAGTATATACTTTATGTAATGTTCTCAATTTGGAGGAGATAATTTATGGAAAAGAAACGGTACAAAATGTACAAAAAAGGGAAGACTTGGTTAGTAGCGCCTATTGTATTTTTCGGGCTTCTAGGCGTTGGCGGTTTAGCGGTTCAGGAACAAACAGTTCATGCGGCAGAAGCAACAGTAGAAGAGCCAATTGTAGAAACACCGCCCGCTGGTGCAACAGAAATTATAGGCTCGCACGAAGGTGCTGGCGAAATAGTTACAGAGGACTCCAAGGAAACAGTTCTGCCAGAAACACCAGTAACAGAACAACCAACTGTAGAAACACCTGCTCCGGAGGAAACTACAGAGGAAGTACCAAAAAATGAACAAGAGATTCCTCAGACAGAGGACAAGAAGGAAGAAACGGTCGATCCCACTACTGTTGATGAATCGACTGAAAAAGCTCCAGATACTACTGTAGAAGAAAATGAAGTTCCTGTTGAGAAAGATAAAAGTGATACAGCGAATAAGCCATCAGAAAGTAAAGAAATTTCTGATAAAACGACTGTAAACCCATCTACAAGCAACACGAAGCCGGCAGCAACTCCAGCAGTAAAAGCGGCAGCTCAAGCATCAGTGGTACCTAAGGCAACTCCGAAAGCCGAAGCGACAATTCCAATTTATCGAGTGTACAACCCGAACTCTGGCGAACATCTACATACGATGAATGGGAACGAAAAAGACTTTTTGGTAAGACTTGGCTGGCGTTATGAAGGTATTAGTATGCGTGTCCTTGGATCTGGTAGAGAATTGTTCCGAGTGTATAATCCGAATTCTGGTGAGCATTTCTTTACATTAAATGGAGCTGAACGAGATCAACTCAAATCAGTTGGCTGGCGTTATGAGGGGATTGCCTGGCATACACCTTGGTCGGGATTACCAATGTATCGAGTGTATAATCCTAATACAAGAGGTGCAGGCGCACATCATTACACAATGGATGCTAATGAACGAGATTCTTTAACTCGTGCTGGCTGGCGCTATGAAGGTATTTCTTGGCATACACTAGGAGGGGCACAACCGATTGCTCCAGTGGAACGAATTTTATCCGTTCCATATGTCAGTCAATATGCTCCAGTGTTCAGTCCTTGGGGCTGTGCAGGTGCTGCAATGACTATGTTGCTACGATACAAAGGAGCCAATGTTGATTTGAAATATGTTCAGGATAATTTACCAATGTATCCAGGTGATAAAGGCGGGCAAAAAGGAAACGTATATACTGGTGCAGGTTTCGGCTGGGTAATCACGCCAGGATCATTAACAAATTATGCTAAACGATGGTATGGCAATGTATCTAATATTACTGGATCAACAACTCAATCAATTGTAGATCGAATTATAGGTGGCAATCCAGTGCTTTACTATGGTTATTCTTCTTATCAAAAGCAGGGAGACACTGTACGCAACCATTGTAAGGTAATTGCTGGGTATAAAGATAATAAATTTTTAGTGCTTGATCCTTTGTACTACAGCTCAGGTTCTGGAGCTGGAACAGGCGGAAAGAATATGGCATATGATCGTGGTGCGACAGCTTGGGTATCCATTACAGACTTTGTAAAAGAGTGGGACGGAAGAGCGATCGGGATTAAATAGAAAAGGAGAAAATGAAATGAAAAAATTGAGATTAGGTAAAATAATTTTTGGTTTGGCAGCGACAGCAGTTGTAAGTGGTGCAGCATTAGTAAGCGCAGAGGGAGCAGATGCAGCAACTCTTTATCGTGCCTACAACCCGAATACTGGAGAGCATTTGTACACCGCAAACGGGAACGAGATTCCGTTCGTTGTTAGTGCCGGTTGGAAAAATGAAGGGACAGCATGGGAAGTGCCATCCAAAGGTACTCCGGTGTATAGAGTGTTCAACCCAAACAATGGTGGAGATCACCACTACACGTTAAACTACAACGAAGTAACTAATCTGCAAAATGCCGGTTGGAAATATGAAGGCATAGCATGGCAAAGCGGCGGTTCTACTCCGGTTCACCGACTGTATAACCCGAATGAAAAAACAGGAACCCACCATTTCACGATGGATGCAAATGAAAAAGATGCCTTAGTTAAGGCAGGCTGGAAATACGAAGGCGTTGCAATGTTCAGCGGTAGTGATCAACCCACCACTTCTACGACACCAACGGAGCCATCAAAACCAAAAGACCCAACGATTGTTAGTGGCTGGGTAGGAAATACCGGAAAAGTATTCCAAACTTATTCAGAAGCAAATCAATACGGTAGAGCAGAGTGTTTGAAAGAGGGAAGCCAATATTCTAGATGGGTAAATATTACTATCGTATATTCTGATGGAAGTGAAAAATACTCAGTATCTCTTTACGAAGAATAAAACTAAATAAGATTGATGATAGGAGACCAAGAATATTGATTCTTGGTCTTTTTTGTTGTTAGGAGAAAAATACATGGGAGATAAAATTCGTATACGATCACCGTAATGTAAATCGGTACAATTGTCAGGTGGAAGGAACTGTCTTTCCATCTTTTTTTTATTTTGAGAGATAAGGAGATAATAATTATGAATAAATTGAAAAAGCTTGCGGCTTCCCTTATGCTATTGTTCACTTTGAGTGGGCAAATCGCACCCACCGTCCAAGTATTTGCGGAAGAAGCAAGTAAAACAGAGATTTCAAGCAGTAGCATTGCTGAAAAAGAGGAGAAGGAAACCAAAACAATTAAAGAAACGTCTCCAACTAAAGAAGCGACTGAAAGTGTGTCTACAGATGAAGACGTAAATAGTGAGAAGCCGGAAATAGGTGAAAGTCAAAATTCTAACGATAGTCCAAAGATAGAAGAACCCGAAAAAGTTGAAAAAATGGAAGAACAAAAAGATGTAAATGAACAGCTAGCTAGTGTTTTGAAAGAATATGGTTATTACATGACAACTGATGGTAGATTCCTGTCATCAACGAAAGAGAGTGTACGTGATAACTGGACTGAGTTTTTAGCAAAAGTTCAGGGATTACAATCAGAAAATCGAATGGCTAGACAAGCATTGTCTATTGTTCCTTTTGCTGGAACAACTATCTTCGTAGACCAAAATTATTCAATTCCAACAGCATCTTGGGACTATTCAAATGGTATTCATGATCAGGGATTTTATGCAAAACGTGATGCAGCGGGTAATATTTTATGGTGTGTCGCACCAGGTAATCCGTTGAATTTTGGACCAAACGATGGTTTTACACCAGAAGAACGGAATCAACAAAATTTAGTGATTGCTAGTTTAATTGCCTATTGGGGATATGAAACTCAGCCATCAGTTGAGAATGCTTTTTATACGGAACGTCATATTCAAAATATGGGTGCTGGGGTAGAGTCAAGTAATATTCAAGACCCATCGGGTAGAGTCAGTCAAGCAGGATTTAATGCCTGGGTACAAGAAACAAATCGCAAAATCAATTCTTATTTAACAAAACCAAGTTTTAACAATAATAGCTATACCATGAAAAAAGGGGAAACTCTTAGAATTGATGATACAAACAGTTCTTTATGGGCATACAAAGTTGCTACCAACAGTGCAAATCTTAATGTTTCAACGGATGGAAATACGCTTGTATTAAAGGCGACAGGTGATGTAAAAGACGGATCAATTCAACTGGAATACAATGTACCCGATTCTTATAAAGGTGCTACTTTAGTTTATCGCCACCCTTATTCCCAAGAGTTGTTACATTGTTCAATCAGTGATCCCAACATTACTAGACTAAATATAAAAATCCAAAAAGAAGGGAATTTATTACTAAAGAAAGTCGATGATACAGGAAAAGCTATTGCAGGTGCTGATTTTAATTTAATTGCTGATGGGAAAACAACGAAAGCGACAACTAATACCAATGGTGAGTTATCAACACCAAATTATAATGTAGGAACTGTTGTACAATTTGAAGAAACGAAAGCTCCAGCTGGACACTACATTGATCCTGCAACATCTAAAGGGTCAGTGACCATCAAAGAGGGGACAAATACAATCAAAGTTACGAATCCTCGTTTTGCTAACTTAACTCTTATCAAGAAAAATGATAAAGGTTTGAACTTGGAAGGTGTTAAATTCAAATTAAATTATGACGGTAAAGTTCATGAAGTAAATTCTGACAAGGATGGAAAAATAGTCGTCAAAAGTTTGAAAGCTGGGACAAAAGTAGATTGGGAAGAAACAGCAACTATCGAAGGTCACTATATTGATCCAGCAACCTCTAAGGGGTCTATTACGGTTAAATCCGGTGAAAATACGATTGATGTAACGAACCCACGCTATGCGAATCTAACGTTGCACAAGGTTAATGACAAAGGTGAAGATATGGAAGGTGTTGTCTTCAAGTTTAAAGCCGGAGATAAAGAATTCGAAAAGAAAACCGATAAAAAAGGAAACATCACGTTCATTAATGAATTCAAAAATGGTACGGTTGTGGCATATGAAGAAATTACAACACTAAAAGGTCATTATATTGATCCAGCAACCTCTAAAGGCTCGATCACTGTCAAATCAGGAGATAATGCAATTAAAGTGAAAAACCCATGCCTGGACTTCTCAATTTCTTCTCAGGCAAGCAACAAAGATGGTGCTAAATTTGTGAATCCTGCTAAAGGACAACCTTTGAAGGACGAAGTAAAAATCGAAGCAAAAAGTGCACCAGTTGGCGCAAAATTACGCTTAACGTCTAACTTTGTTGAATTTGGTACAGGAAAAGCCCTATCTGAACAGGATATGAAGACGGTTGAAGAATTTGAGATCCCAGAAGGACATTCAACGTTTGTTCATACGATCAATAATGAATTTGATGCAACTAACTTAAATGGTAAAAAAGGCGTGTATACACAAATTCTTGACTACTTCAATCCTTCTACCAACGAATGGGAAGAAGTCGCACGAGCAGATGATGTAAACGACGAAAATGAAGCGATTCAAATTGTAGAGCCGAAAGTCAAAACGAAACTCTTCTTCTACGATCACAAAGAAAACGAAGTAAAATTGACCGATCCACTTTCTAAAGTGAAAGGGTATGATTTAGTAGAGTATGAAAACCTAATTTCAGGGGAGACATACACCTTTGACTTAACGATGATGGTTCCAAGTGGTGAAAAATTTGTTGATCCATTAGGTAAAGAAGTAAAAGGTCAAATCGTTATTGTTGCTGGAGTAGATGGAGAAATCACATCAACAATGGATGCACAAGAATACTACAACAAAAAAGCAAAAGAAGATGCGGATAAGGACACTGACAAGGAAGGCGAGAAAGACACCGACAAAGAAGTACCAAAAGAAACTGACCAGAAAGACAACAAAGAAGCAGATAAGACACCGGACAAAGACACTGGAAAAGATACAGATAAGGAAGGGCAAGAACCGCAAGAGGTTCAAACTGACTTTTCTGACGTCAAGCCAGTTACTTTAGTTAACGGATCTGTGAAGGTTCCTTTTGAAATTAATCTATCTGAAATGGCTGGGAAAGCAGTTGTCGCATATGAAGTATTATCAACGAATGATACACCAGTTACTGATCATAAAGACCCTAACAACAAAGACCAAACGGGTCACATTCGGAATCCCAAGCTGAACACAAAAGCTCTTGTGAATGGTAAAAAAGAAATTACCGAAGAAGGTAAACTTGTCCTAGAAGATGAAGTAGAATATTTTGATTTGACCCCAGGTGTTGAATACGAACAAGACCTTGTATGGATGGTTAAAAATACCGGTGAAGCTCTGAAACTGAAAGAAAAAGAGGTTACCGGAACAATCAAATTTACACCAGAAAATGAAAGTGGCAAAGTTACCGTTAAAGTAGAAATTAACGGAAATGATTTATTTGAAAAATACGGTGATTTGGTTGATTTAGTTGCTTTTGAAACAACTAAACGTGACGGTGAAGTGATTACTGAGCATAAAAACATTAATGACATTGGTCAAACGGTCCGAATCATTAGACCAGCAACACCAGTAGTACCAAAGACAGTAAAAACATTGCCGCAAACAGGAGGAACACTAGGCAACTCAGCAACTTGGATCTTCTTAGCTCTTGTCTTAGTGACAGGCGCTATTTTTGTTTTTATCGCAAAAAATAAAAATAAGGAAGAAAGCCAATAAGCTTTTTTGATTTAAGCGTCCTTTAAACAGGGCGCTTAATTCTTATGTGTCTAGTTGTTTTCAAAGGAGGTCGTCGTGAAAAAAATTGTTAAGGTATTGCCTGCGGTATGGCTGCTTTTAGGAATGCTGACGGCAGGAGCTGGTTATTATGGGTATCGTCTGTTGCTTAATGATCCAAGCGACACTCAACAACAGACACACCGAATATTAGAGCCAGCAGAGACAGACGAACAGCGCAACAAAAAAAATAAGCAAGCAACGTTTGATCCTAACGCTATTACACCCGTGACACCAGGTGATTACGCAGAAGCACAGCTGCATTATGAAACGATTGTTGATCAGTATGGCGTAGGAGCGATTTATATCCCTAGTGCTGAGCTTAAAACGAAGATTTTAGCAGGTTTATCGAATCAGAACTTAATGGTAGGCGTAGGTACCTATCGAGAGGATCAAAAGTTAGGCGTAGGAAATTATGCCGTGTTTGCACACAACTTAGTCCAGGGTGGCGGAGCGTTGGGAAGATTATCCAATGCAGCAATGGATTCTACTATCTATGCGACCGATTTTTCACGTATTTACGAATACAAGGTGATTCTTAATCAAGTGGTCGATCAGACAAGGGGAGATTTACTTGACGAGCCGACAGATTCACCCAAACCAGTGATCACTCTTATACGCTGCGAGGGCGGATTAAATACGACTAAGCGAGCAGCCGTACAAGGAGAATTTATCGGGATGTATGCTGCTAAATATGCTGACAAATCAGTACAAGAAGGTTTAGGGCTAATCCATCAGGTAACACCAGCTGCAACAGAACGAGCGGCAGAGAATGGTTCAGAAGAACAAGAAACAAGTACCACAACAACAGCGGATTTGAATCAGTCGTCTAAGCAGCCGCTTAATCGAACAAGATATAGCTGGCTGCAACGTGGTTGTATTCGTATGTTCCAGGTTATCTCTAACGATGATGTATTTTTAGTTGGAGTGATTACTTATGCGTTAGTTATGCTTTATTTGACCGCAATTAATATAAAAACAACGAAAAACGGAGGAAACTAATCATGGGAATTCTTTTGGCATTTGCGTGTGGGACATGGTTTGGTTTTGTAATAATGGCAATACTTGCTGCTGGAAAGATTGATGATATGCAATCTGGCAGGGATAAAGTTCTAATTCA
>NZ_ASWD01000011.1 GCF_000407485.1 Enterococcus pallens ATCC BAA-351
TAATGGTGGTACTCAGAAGGAAGGGTAGAAAATGCTTGACCAATCCGTTTAATATCATTGATGGTGTAGCTTTGAGGTGCACTCTTTTTTCTTCTGCCAGAGACATTTTTGCAGCAATTCTCTGTCAGCTTATTTTCAAGAACAAATGCATCCATCGCTTTTTGTGCACTTTTCTTCACTTGTTCTCGGAACAATTTGGCTAATAATAAGGCGCAATCTGGTGCACCCGTCAGTACTTGAAGTTGAATCAAATCTGATAACAGCCACTCTTCTCCTTGCTCAAAGCCCAGACAGTTAAGATTCTTTTTTTCCCCGGCAATCGCTTCTGATACGACCACCGCATCATCCACCAACAAATTGCCCTTCTCAAGCTGTTGAAAAATCACTAATAAAATCAGTAAATTGCCTACTCCTTCATCGCCAAAGGGTTGGGCATGCTCTTCTAATTGAATATTGTTTAAGGTGTCTATTGAATAGTTCATATGTTCTCTCCTGTTTGAAAATTTTCTAGTTGATGATGAATAAATGTTTCTAACTCCTCCGGCGTTCCCAATGCCGCGTAACTATCCTCCGGTAAAAATACCGGATGAATCGTTTTTCCTCGTTCAATCAAATAGTTATACAAAGGAGCAATATAAATCTCGCCATATTCCGCCAATAATTGAGCGGACATCGCTTCAAAGGCTTCAGAGAAATCCTGCCATTGGCGGAAATAATATAAGCCTACCGATCCCCAAGAAGAAATCGGACGCTTTTCTGCCATCTCTGTAATCCGCTCCTGGGTTCTATCAAGCTTGGCAAAGGACCAATGAGTCCCTTCTGCTTTAAACAAGGGGACACTGCCATCCGCTTGGCGAATGGCTTCTTTGGAAAGATACTCAGGCTGAATTGTAGTATCGATGTTGTAAATTAGAATATCTTCATCCTTATTTATAAGTTCCGCTGCCTGCATAACCGTGTCGGCTTGTCCATTGGTCACTTCATCTAACTCGATGATGTCGTAGGTTTTAATTCCTAATCCCACAATTTCTTCTATTAAATACGTCGGAGAATAGCTGCCTTTTCTGACGATAAAAAGAAAGGTTTCGTCAAAAAACTGTTTTAACGAGCCTATTGCCCACGAGAACAAGCTGCGATCCCCAGCCATGATTTCATGTTTGGGCTGTGTATACCCTTGTTTAGTAAAACGGCTGCCTCGACCAGCCATGGTAATAATGACTTTCATCAGCTGCCTCCCAAATACGGCGCCAACAACTTCATCGCCTGCCCAAACATAATCTTCTGCCGTTCTGGATAATCCGCATGTAACGGAATCATGGACAAGAACAACAACCCTTCGATTAATCGAACCTGTTCAATCGGGTATCGTTGGGCAATACTTTCGTTCACTAATTCCGTAATCTCATTCTGCAGCTCCGTCTTATGAATCGTGTACGAATAGACTGTTGCGGTTTCCTGTTCCAATGTAAATTGATCCGTAATAATATGATCATAAGCACCTTCAAAGCTGTGCATGATCTTCGCGATATCGTAAAATTCATCCCCATAAATATCAAAGGAACCAAACTTCCCGCGTGGATCAATCAACTTCACTAGTTGATTGCTTACTTCAAATAAAATATTGCTTAGACAGAAATCGCCATGAATAATTGAAGCCGACTTTTCACTAATCAGCTGATTGTTTTCTAACAAGCTAAGTAAACGTTCCATGATTTCTTTCACTGGTAAATATGTCACACCATTGATGCTTGGTGCTGCTTCATAGAACACTTCAAACGCCGGATCTTCCATCAATCGCTTTACCCGATCCACAGTTTTCTGGTAGTAAATATCTTTCAAATCCTGCGGGTCCAGTTGTTTATTCGCGGAATGCAGCTTCATCTCTTGTCTCACAAACATCAGCTTGTCCATGATTTTTTCCCAAGCGCTGATTTCCAAGTTGCCGTAGATGTACAAGTTATGCAGAGTCTCATACGGATAATATTCCATTTCCACACAAGGTTGTTGCGTATCTAATGAGTAGTTATAAATCCTTGGCGTAAAGAATTGTAATTCCTCTGGCATTTTGATATACCATTCGATTTCATGAATCAGCTTTTTGGTATCGTCACTTTTCTTAGTGAGAATTCCACGTTGGTCATCAATCGTAATCGAATTAAAGAAGCGTGCTTGAACCAATTTCTTCGTTTCCAAGTATTCCTTCTCATGGCCCAAGTCCAGCCAAGTATCAGTCGAAATCAATTCCACCGAATGATAGTTTTCATCATAATCTTTGATGGCTTCATAAAAAGACCGGCTATCGTCCCGACCATTCTTTCCCTGTTCATACTCTTCCAGCAAGACCGACATACAGGAAAGCAGAAACTCCCTGCCACTTTGGAAGCCAAACACTCCGGCTACTAGCTGGCTGCTGGGTTTGTTTTGCGACTGCTCATTTTTATTGCTAAACCGCAAGCGATTCTCTTCGCGAACCACACTCGTCCAAGGCACCGCATTGTCTCGTGCACCAATTACAAGGTAGTCTTCAGCGGAAACAATAGTTTCTTGTACATACGTATCTCCAAAATTGACTGTTAAATGAAAATCCTCATTCACTAATGACAGAATCCGTTTCAATCCATTCCGAACCACCTGTAACAACGTCCGGCTTTCTTTACTGGTCAGGTACAGCTCATACACCGATTCCGAACGTTGCTTAAAGGATTCTCCATCGTCTGCCTGACTTTCATCTGACAGAATAAATACATAGTCTTTCTCACGATATTTCTCTAACAAGCTCTCTTCAATCGTGCCCTCCTCGAAAGGCAACATGAGAGGATAAATCGCCCCAAAGCGCTTTTGCATATCGGCTGAAATCTTTTTCGTATTTAAAATCATGACTGCTTCCATCGGTCATCCTCGATTCGTTCTAAAATTTCTTCTTCCGTCCATTCCAGAAATTCACTGGGACGGATGGCCCGATCATCAACATAGAAGCCTTGACCACACCACGGTTTCCCTACATGTAATTCGTCATAAGGGATATCCCAATTCTCCAACCATTCGGTCAACACCGGTACCATGTTGGCAGTAATCAAGCCCACATTTCCTTGGTACGTTCGCATTTGCCGGGCTGTATATAAAATGATCTTGTAGCCTTTTTCTTTATAAGCTTTCATCTGATCCACCACTTCTTGGATTGGTTCCAGATCAGCGTATTCCTTATTTCCCTTTTTCTCGCAAAAGGTATTATCGATATCCATTACAATGGCTTTCATCAGTTGCCTCGATTCTACGTAGTCTTTTACCTATCCATTCACAAATCAAACAGTTACTGAACTCATTTGCTTCGACTCTCTTAGATACTCGGTATCCAACTGACCCGTTGTCAGGTACAAATAAAAGTTGGGTGCCAACGCATAACCCTGCCCCCATTTGGTAATAATGGTATCTCCCTGATAGCCGATATTCTTAAATTTGCTTTTGATCTTGGTGGCAATGCAAGACAGCTGGCTGCGGTTGGAATCTGTTTCGCCTTCTGACCACAGGATGTCGCAAATTTCTTTACGGGATAACATTCTGCCTTTTGCCTCCAGCAACAATTTAAACAATCGTTCTTCTTTTTTGGAAAAGAAAATCCGACCACTAGAAGTCTGTAACGAGCGATTTTCCATGCTTTGAATGGGCGGACATTCCTGACTGTCACTTTCTACCCGTTCTTCATAGAACATTCCTTGCAGCATGACTAATTTTTCTCGCATCGCATCAAAGGGCAACGCCTTTGACAAGTACCCAGCGATGCCATCTTCTCGTTCTTCTTCATTGGGTTCACTTTCCGAGGTTAAGCGAATCACCAAGCTCTTGCCTTCCCCAATGGCAGCCATCAATTTTTTTGCTTCCAAGTTACTAATCGTTTCGCTCAGCATAATGATGGGAAAAAATTGAAAAATGGGAAACATCTGCGTATTTCTCACTCCTTCAGAGGAGCAAAACACTTCATAATTCAGTAACTGAAGCTGCTTTTGCAGTTGCTGTTCAGCTAATATATTTTTGGTGAGAAGTAGTATTTTATTCATACACTCACACTCCTTTACTTATGATTGTCATTCAATATACTCACTATTTTGTTTCAAAAATACTTATGTGATAACGTTCAGGCACTTAAAAATCATCCGATTCATTCTCCCAGACGTCCACTTCCTCAGTTATTACGGGTACCATCATGGGTGCTGCTAAAGGATTTCCATCACCATCCAAAGTAAAGTTACCATCTCTGGATAGACCATTTACTTCAAGCAGCTGAGCGAATTTCTCCTTGTCGGAAGCTGTTAATACATACTTGTTTTCTAGGTAGTTCAATAGACCCTGTAAAGTTGTCGCTTTAGACTCCACCATAGCTGTATGAAGCATGCCTAAGTTTAATTGTCTGGTTTCTTGATCCGATAACTCTTCATCCAAGTACCTTTGGGAAACACTGAAGCTTTCATCATTTGTTCCAGTATCCAGCAGGTCGTATAAAACATGGTAAACTGTTAAATTCACTGATTTACCGTAGAACCGATTATATTCCACAGTTTGAACTACCTTGTCGTGTTTCTCATTCTCATAGTTTTTCCTAAACATATCAGCGACAAAAATTGCCCAGCCTTCTTTGTAACTAGTCTGAGGATTAGGATTGAAACTATAATGATCCTCATAAACTCCTCCAGGCATACCGGTCGCCTGATACATATTCCAGTGTGTCCATTCATGCATAACTACACGCTTCAAATAGTAGTCCGTGTATATTCCTGTACTGTGGTTTCCAATAACGATATCTGATACTCCACTTTGGTCATACCCTCTTCTGCAAAAAGCACTACCACCTATGTGTTTTCCTTTTTCAAAATTCATATTTATTGGTTTCAGTTCAAAACGGGAACTCTCAGGCAATAACTGATTGGCCTGTTTGACTGCTTCTGTATATTCAGTAACTGCCTGATCAAAATAGCAATTGATTCGAGCCGCTTGAAAATTATAAAAATAAGAATCCGGATCAACTGTATTCCCAAACCTTGCTTTCGTATTGATATAATTAATCGTCTGTTTGTGATCAATCAACCTTAAGGTGAAGACAAAACCGTAGTGGTTTTTATTGAATTTCTGTACAAAACCACGGTTTTCATTACCTAAATAGTATCTAACCCTTAAGGCTGCTCCCTCTGAAGGAATCCCTTCAAGTTTAAAATTGAGAATCTCACCTTTTTCGTTTGTTACACCTTCACTAAGAAATGTCTCCTTGCCGTCCTTGCTATAATGGAGCTTATAATTTGTATTCGGAAATGGAACAGAAACTGAATCAGCTGCACCATCTGTTGTTTCAATATAGAACTTTTGCAGCTCAATCGTTCTAGTCTCATTGCTTTGTGCTAAGCTGCGTTTTGGTTTTCCCGTTTCCATTGAATCAGACGCTTCACCATCAATTGATTCATCTACAACTTCCTCAACAACAGGTTCAGTAACTTGCTCCACATCTTCAGCCTGTGTAACGGATTGAACGCCTAAAGAAATACCTAACAACCCCAACAGGATAAATACTATTAATTTCTTTTTCACCCTTCATCCTCCTAAACGTTACCTCAATCATGACTAGCTATTACTTTCTTTTAAGCTACTCACTCCACCAACTCCAACGAAAACTCCGGTGTCAGACAATACCCGCTGCCCCAAATCGTTCGCAACAGATCGTTACTAAAGCCTGCTTCAGCCAGCTTTTGCTTAATCTTTTTCACGATCACCGACAGCTGCGACATGCGAGAGTGTTCCAGCGGTTCATGCCACAAGTACTCACACAGTTCCTCCCGCGAGACAATCTCGCCGTTGGCTTCCTGTAAATAGAGAAACACCTGCTTCTCTCTTTTCGTTAAAGTCTTCATGAACTGCTCCTGCAGCTTTTCTGTCATCGCTGAGTGCTGGTAAGCAGACAACCACTGCTCTTCTTCAGTCTGTTGGACCTCTTCCATCTTATCCGCCAATCGTTCCCGCAGCTGATCCAGTGGAATAGTGTCGGTCAGCCATTCAGATAAGCCTAGTTCTCTCAGCTGTTCCTGTTCTTCTACAGAGGGCGCCATACTGAATTTGCGAAAGATTACCACGTTTCCAGAGACCAATTTAGGTAAAATTTCTGCGATCTCTTTATTGCTAATGGTTTCACTGAAGATGACGACCTGATGATCCACCATCACCCGGCCTTCTTTTCTTAACTGTTGGAACGCTTGAACCGAACACAATACTTCATAATTCAATTGCTGCAATTGGTCCTGTAGTCGTTGTTCTACTAATATATTTTTGGTTAATAACAAGATTAGCCGCATGTAGTCACTTCCTTTTCTCCTGATCACTCAATACGATTGGACAGGAAGCTGAAAGGCTTCTGCCGCTTCTTTAGAAATTTTGTTCATCGGT
>NZ_ASWD01000012.1 GCF_000407485.1 Enterococcus pallens ATCC BAA-351
GGGTTAGAGTGGCCATAACACAAGGGTAGTATCCCACCATTGCCTCAGCCGAAACTGGCGTCCCGGCTTCTAAGGCTCCTACCTATCCTGTACATGTGGTACAGACACTCAATATCAAACTGCAGTAAAGCTCCATGGGGTCTTTCCGTCCTGTCGCGGGTAACCTGCATCTTCACAGGTACTAAAATTTCACCGAGTCTCTCGTTGAGACAGTGCCCAAATCGTTACGCCTTTCGTGCGGGTCGGAACTTACCCGACAAGGAATTTCGCTACCTTAGGACCGTTATAGTTACGGCCGCCGTTTACTGGGGCTTCAATTCGTACCTTCGCTTACGCTAAGCACTCCTCTTAACCTTCCAGCACCGGGCAGGCGTCAGCCCCTATACGTCATCTTTCGATTTTGCAGAGACCTGTGTTTTTGATAAACAGTCGCTTGGGCCTATTCACTGCGGCTGATCGTTAGATCAGCACCCCTTCTCCCGAAGTTACGGGGTCATTTTGCCGAGTTCCTTAACGAGAGTTCGCTCGCTCACCTTAGGATGCTCTCCTCGACTACCTGTGTCGGTTTACGGTACGGGCCGTTGTTTTCTCACTAGAAGCTTTTCTTGGCAGTGTGACATCAGGAACTTCGGTACTGTTATTTCCCTCCCCATCACAACTTGTCCTTAAAGAAGTAAGCATTTGACTCACCTCAAGACTCATTGCTTGGACAGACATTTCCGATCGTCTGATTCCTTAGCCTACTGCGTCCCTCCATTGCTCAAACAAAAACAACGGGTACAGGAATATCAACCTGTTATCCATCGCCTACGCCTTTCGGCCTCGGCTTAGGTCCCGACTAACCCTGGGCGGACGAGCCTTCCCCAGGAAACCTTAGTCATACGGTGGACAGGATTCTCACCTGTCTTTCGCTACTCATACCGGCATTCTCACTTCTAAGCGCTCCAGCAGTCCTCACGATCTACCTTCAACGCCCTTAGAACGCTCTCCTACCATCGTACCATTGGTACGATCCACAGCTTCGGTAGTATGTTTAGCCCCGGTACATTTTCGGCGCAGGGTCACTCGACTAGTGAGCTATTACGCACTCTTTAAATGGTGGCTGCTTCTAAGCCAACATCCTAGTTGTCTGTGCAACCCCACATCCTTTTCCACTTAACATACATTTTGGGACCTTAGCTGGTGGTCTGGGCTGTTTCCCTTTCGACTATGGATCTTATCACTCACAGTCTGACTCCCAGAGATGAATGAATGGCATTCGGAGTTTATCTGAATTCGGTAACCCGAGATGGGCCCCTAGTCCAAACAGTGCTCTACCTCCATCATTCTCACTCTGAGGCTAGCCCTAAAGCTATTTCGGAGAGAACCAGCTATCTCCAAGTTCGTTTGGAATTTCTCCGCTACCCACACCTCATCCCCGCACTTTTCAACGTACGTGGGTTCGGTCCTCCAGTGCGTTTTACCGCACCTTCAACCTGGACATGGGTAGATCACATGGTTTCGGGTCTACGACCACTTACTCATTCGCCCATTTCAGACTCGCTTTCGCTGCGGCTCCGTCTTTTCGACTTAACCTCGCAAGTAATCGTAACTCGCCGGTTCATTCTACAAAAGGCACGCCATCACCCATTAACGGGCTTTGACTTGTTGTAGGCACACGGTTTCAGGATCTATTTCACTCCCCTTCCGGGGTGCTTTTCACCTTTCCCTCACGGTACTGGTTCACTATCGGTCACTAGGGAGTATTTAGCCTTGGGAGATGGTCCTCCCGGATTCCGACGGAATTCCTCGTGTTCCGCCGTACTCAGGATCCTCCTAGGTGCTATTCAAATTTCATCTACGGGGCTTTTACCCTCTCTAGCAGACTTTTCCAAGTCCTTCGATTATCTGAATAAACTACCATATCGGAGTCCTACAACCCCAAGATGCAAGCATCTTGGTTTGGGCTTTTCCCGTTTCGCTCGCCGCTACTCAGGGAATCGAATTTTCTTTCTCTTCCTGCAGGTACTTAGATGTTTCAGTTCTCTGCGTCTACCTCTAATCAGCTATGTATTCACTGAAAAGTAACATCCTATCAAAGATGCTGGGTTTCCCCATTCGGAAATCTCCGGATCAAAGCTTACTTACAGCTCCCCGAAGCATATCGGTGTTAGTCCCGTCCTTCATCGGCTCCTAGTGCCAAGGCATCCACCGTGCGCCCTTATTCACTTAACCTTATCAACCTTACGGTTGGTTCTTGATCTTCTCTTCTAGCGATAGAAGTCCGACCAATAAAAAAAGCAATTGAACTATTAAAAAACTCATTCAACGCGGTGTTTTTCTCGGTTTGTTTGTTTATTTTCTGTATCCAGTTTTCAATGAACGATTGATGACCATTGTCATCAATGGAGCCTAGCGGGATCGAACCGCTGACCTCCTGCGTGCAAAGCAGGCGCTCTCCCAGCTGAGCTAAGGCCCCGGGTATTTTTTGAAAGTAAACCTCTCAAAACTGAACGAATAAAAGCAAGCCTGTGTAGTCTTCCGTAACGCTAGGCAACATTGCTGTCACCTAGCTTATCCTTAGAAAGGAGGTGATCCAGCCGCACCTTCCGATACGGCTACCTTGTTACGACTTCACCCCAATCATCTATCCCACCTTAGGCGGCTGGCTCCAAAAGGTTACCTCACCGACTTCGGGTGTTACAAACTCTCGTGGTGTGACGGGCGGTGTGTACAAGGCCCGGGAACGTATTCACCGCGGCGTGCTGATCCGCGATTACTAGCGATTCCGGCTTCATGTAGGCGAGTTGCAGCCTACAATCCGAACTGAGAGAAGCTTTAAGAGATTAGCTTAGCCTCGCGACTTCGCGACTCGTTGTACTTCCCATTGTAGCACGTGTGTAGCCCAGGTCATAAGGGGCATGATGATTTGACGTCATCCCCACCTTCCTCCGGTTTGTCACCGGCAGTCTCGCTAGAGTGCCCAACTAAATGATGGCAACTAACAATAAGGGTTGCGCTCGTTGCGGGACTTAACCCAACATCTCACGACACGAGCTGACGACAACCATGCACCACCTGTCACTTTGCCCCCGAAGGGGAAGCTCTATCTCTAGAGTGGTCAAAGGATGTCAAGACCTGGTAAGGTTCTTCGCGTTGCTTCGAATTAAACCACATGCTCCACCGCTTGTGCGGGCCCCCGTCAATTCCTTTGAGTTTCAACCTTGCGGTCGTACTCCCCAGGCGGAGTGCTTAATGCGTTAGCTGCAGCACTGAAGGGCGGAAACCCTCCAACACTTAGCACTCATCGTTTACGGCGTGGACTACCAGGGTATCTAATCCTGTTTGCTCCCCACGCTTTCGAGCCTCAGCGTCAGTTACAGACCAGAGAGCCGCCTTCGCCACTGGTGTTCCTCCATATATCTACGCATTTCACCGCTACACATGGAATTCCACTCTCCTCTTCTGCACTCAAGTTTCCCAGTTTCCAATGACCCTCCCCGGTTGAGCCGGGGGCTTTCACATCAGACTTAAGAAACCGCCTGCGCTCGCTTTACGCCCAATAAATCCGGACAACGCTTGCCACCTACGTATTACCGCGGCTGCTGGCACGTAGTTAGCCGTGGCTTTCTGGTTAGATACCGTCAAGGGGTGAACTTTCTACTCTCACCCTTGTTCTTCTCTAACAACAGAGTTTTACGATCCGAAAACCTTCTTCACTCACGCGGCGTTGCTCGGTCAGACTTTCGTCCATTGCCGAAGATTCCCTACTGCTGCCTCCCGTAGGAGTTTGGGCCGTGTCTCAGTCCCAATGTGGCCGATCACCCTCTCAGGTCGGCTATGCATCGTTGCCTTGGTGAGCCGTTACCTCACCAACTAGCTAATGCACCGCGGGTCCATCCTCGAGTGACGCAAAAGCGCCTTTCAAAAGAAAACCATGCGGTTTTCTTTGTTATGCGGTATTAGCACCTGTTTCCAAGTGTTATCCCCCGCTCGAGGGTAGGTTACCCACGTGTTACTCACCCGTTCGCCACTCCTTTTCTTCCGGTGGAGCAAGCTCCG
>NZ_ASWD01000013.1 GCF_000407485.1 Enterococcus pallens ATCC BAA-351
ATACAGGCTGTCGCGTTCAAGAGATAATTGAGACCCAAATATGTAATATTCGCTTTTCTTCGCCACCTTCAGTGGAGGTTCTTGGAAAAGGCGCTAAATATCGTCAAATACCTTTTTCATTAGAAGTCCGTGACTTACTGAGGGAATACCTTAAAGATCAAAATCTGAATATTTCTTCAGAACAATACGTCTTTCGAAATAATGTAAATAAGAAATTGACCCGAGCAGGCGTCCAGTATATATTGGATAAAAATATCCAAAAAGCTCGACAGGAGAATCCACACTTATTTCTCAAAAAAATTTCCAACCATAGTTTGAGGCATAGTAAAGCCATGCATTTGTTGGAAGCTGGGGTTAATTTGATTTATATCCGAGATTTATTAGGACATGCCTCAGTGAATACGACAGAAATTTATGCAAGGGTAAACCCAGAAATAAAGCGAAGGATATTGGAAAAAAACTATTCAGAAGTTCATTCTGATACAAAGTATACGGACGAAAAAAAATCAGAATTGGTTGAATGGTTGAAAACTTCACTTTAGTTATGTAAAGTAAAGAGCATCACGATAGTTGATCTACGGGCACTATTTTGATGTTCTTTACATAACTATTTACTTTTCATAACATTTCGATGGTTACTTGACTGCCGTCTTCAGCCACCGCCAGTACATCTACTTCGGTTCGCATAATTTTCATCGTGTCATGGGTCTTCTTGTAACTGTCAATGTGGTAAGTTTCTCGGGGTGTCAGTGTTTTGAATTCCTTGCCCAGCATATCCTTAACAAAAGCTTTTAGGATAACACCAGAATCTTTTGACGTAAGCATTTTTCGGAATAGCAAATCGTTGGTAGCTGTATATTTTTGCATGTGTTCCATCCTTTCGCTGATCGCGAAAGAGTCACCTTAAGTATAGCATGGTGAGTTTTTGCGATCAAAATCATCATATTTTTTTGAACGGTTCTTAGCGAACAATTCATGAAAATATACGCAAAAGAAAGGAAAAAATTTTTTCTTACTGTTTTTTTCAATAATTGTCTAAAAAAGATGGAATACTCTGGACTATTCGTTTCATTTCGAAGGATTTTAGTTATTTTTTGTTCAGTATTCATGTCTCTTCTACTTACTTTATTCAAGATAAACCTTGATTTGTCACCGCTCAACGTTCTTTTCCAGTTAAATCTGCAATGTTCAATGGCCCCCCTAGAATATTCAATAAGGTAAATTATACTATGCGATTAAATCAAGGTTTTTCTGAAAAGACCATTGAACATTGTGGGGGGTTCATTGAAGATTGGCATTTTGTTCTTTAAATTCTTTGGTTTATTGTTTAGTCACCGGCCGGAACAAAAAATTATTCCACAGGAGGATATACGAATGATTCAACAGCTAGGCACAAAATTACAGGTACAAATCGAACAAGCAGGCAAAGACAAACAAAAGAAAGTCAACTTCAGTAACATCGTCACTAACCCAGCAGAAGCTGACATCACTAAATTAGGTGAAGTCATGGCTGACTTAGCTGGAGATGGCAGCAGCTTAGATAGTGTGATCGTCACTAACCAAACTCGTGTTACTAAATACTAATCAAGAAGGAACCTATGCCAGAAACAAAATTACTTGTCCGCTTCAAAACCGAAGCCGACAAAGTCCAGACCTGGAGGTATAACGAACCAGATACTACCAAGTCTCCAGCGGAAATCAAAGCAACGTTAGAAGAACTAACTACTCTGAACCTATTCAAGAAAGACGGCATTCGCCAGTTTTTCTCAGTTGAAAGTGCAGAGTTTGTCACTACCCAAGAAACACCAATCTTTTAAACACTAAATTGCCCCGCGGCTAAAAAGTCGCGGGAGCTAAAGGAGGAAACAACCAATGACTGAACAGCCCTTCACTCAATACCAGCTGTTTCATTTGAAACGCAAAACACTTGAAGATCAAATCACTCATTATTACCAGGAAACTCGTGATAGTTCTGTAACGATCCAACTATTGTTAGCCATGAAAGTTCGCCATATGCTAGGCGAAAGCGATTTTGAATTGTTCCTGCAGGACTTGGTGAAGCATCTATTCGCCAACAACAAAATCACTCGTGCATTGCGCCGTTACTTCTATTTCTTTAGAGAATACTTCAATGAAAAAGAGTGGAAGATCCTGTCAGCTCGGTGTTTTCCACCTGAACATGTCACTACTGAATTAATGTCCGTCGTCCCGTCAACTGTTGTCGCACCTGAATTTACTACACTAGAAAGTTCCTGAGAGAACAACTAAAGGAGAGAAAAATTATGTTAAAACTAGCAGCCGTATTTGAAAACGCCGCAGGTAAGAACCACAGCTGGAGCTTTAATGATCCAGATCCAAACAAAAGCCCAGAGGATATCAAGTCAGCCTTGGATGCTATGACAACCATCCACTTATTTGAAAAAGATGGCATTCGTCAATTTTGCAAAGTCGTTTCAGCGAAATTCGTTGAAACCATTGAAACACCGCTTTTTGATTTGTCAAAACCAACACCAGAAGCTTATGTCGCTGATCCTAACAATATTTTTGCGGCACATATTATTTCTGAAGAAGCACCCCAAGTCTCTGAAATGCCGGAAACACTTGTAGAAGAAGAAACAAAGCAAGAAAAAGTTGTAATGGAAGAAGTTGCAGTTAAGAAAGAAGCAATTGCACCAAAAGCAGTCAAAGCAGCTGTTCCCGCAGCAGAAACGATGAACTCTATCGAAAAGAAACCAGTGGCAGCTTCTCCTTCTTTGAAGGCTCCTGTTGCACAGACAATTATTGCTGAAGCAGCCAAGACAAACACAGCCGCACCAAGCTTAGTATCCCAGCAGTTAGAAGCTTTAACTGCTGATTCTGAGTCGTCAAAATCGGATAGCCTCGCGGCCAAAAAGCCTGTGAATTCGCGAAAAGCTCAAGTAGATCGAATCCGAGCCTATCACGAAGCCAACAAAAAGAAGAAAAAAGGCAAAAAGAAAAAACGCTAAATTGATTTTCCACCCTGCCCTTGTGGTACGTAAAGGGGGTGATGTCTGGTGCGAGACGTTCTAGTCAAAAGATAGCCTAATAAGTTATCAGGGAGACTAGCAGTTCACTCGTTGGCTTTGCCAAATCAAGAACTGAACTTTATTGATAAGATACTGGAATGATGGAGTAACGCCCTGAAACGTATCCTCTAATATGCCCTAACCTTTTATCGTAACGTATACGGTAAAGGCAACCATAGCTGGGTAACATATGCATGAAAGTAAACCGAAACAATTTAGCTGTCGAAAGCCAAAAGAATTAATAAATCTAATGGAACTGGACGATTAATGTATGGAGTCAATAAAATATGGTGAGAATGATGTAAACATCTGACGAACTTGCGAATGTACGCTTCGTAACACTCAAGGGTTAGAAATAGCTCTCGTGCTTAAAAGGCACTTTGCCAGAGGAATGAACACATCAGGCAGTAAGTAATCTCCTCACATGATAACTGGTCGTGGAGCTGGCAACGGAGTATAGTGAGCACCTAAGTTTTATTAAAGATAGTCAATAAGGAACGTCGGAAGCGGGTAACGTTCTTTCTCTTAACAGAAAAGATACGACGGTATAAGTTGAATAGAAAATTCTTGAATATAACTATTCTTAATATCCGATGAAAGTAGTGGCACGACCGTTGACAACTC